>NZ_CP191992.1:5123258-10246516 GCF_050946365.1 Nocardia sp. CA-107356
CATAGGGAACTGAAAGAAGACGGCCCGCGGACAGCAATCCGTTGCTAGTGTTCTAGATTCGGGTTCCGGTAGTAATCGCCTAGGAACGGCGTATGTGCAGGTCACACGCTTACCTTGACGCTGAGAATGATCTTGGTAGTCCCGCGGTTGCTCTACGTTCTGATATCACACGCAAAGCTCGGCGCCGCTCGCTGCCCGGTATGTCTGCCGACCGGGTCGGGCCGGGCGCTCCCCTGATGACAGGAAGGACGTGAGTGCTGATGTCCCAGCAGAAGAAGACTTCGGGGAACAAGGCGGGTATTTCTCGCCCGGCTATCCGCAGGCTCGCGAAACGTTCAGGTGTGCAGCGCGTCTCCGATGGAGTTTTTGCAAAGGTGAACAATGTCGCGAGGATGTATATTACGGATATCCTCGACCGTGCCGTCGTCTACGCCAACCAGTCGAAAAGGAAAACGGTTGCACACCAGGATGTTCTGCTCGCGGCGCAGCGCGTCGCCGAGCGCGCAGATATCCCGCCGAGTGCTCCTCCCGCGGACTCTCACCAACCGCTCCGCCAGAACCCGCCGCCATCCGATGCGAGCGATGACGCGTTCATCCGAGACATACTGGAGCACAGCGATCCGGATGTGACCTGGAGTCCGGAAGCCGAAGCCGAGCTCGGCAAGGTCCTCGACGACTTTCTTGAACTCCTCGACGAAAAGGCATCCGAAAAAGCATCGGCACAACAAAGCACGACCATCACCGAGGACGACATCCAGGCTGCGATCGAAGAAATACTGCCGGAAGACATCGTCCAGAAGATCCTCGCCGCAGCGGGGACAGCGCCGCACCGAGGATGAGCGGCCCGGCGTGACGGGGTGTGAGAGTCGGTCGCGATAGCACTCGCCGAAATCGGGTGGAGAACGGTTTCGCCAGGCGTGAACGGGCCACGGCTGAAGTCGTCGGTGTGGTCTTCGAAGAGTTCCACTGCCCGCCGGTAAGACAGCGAGGGTCGACATCCTCTACCGTCACACCGGGTTTCGCCTTGCGGTCGGTTCAGCGGTCGGTGGCGGTGACGCTGGCAGTCAGTGTTTCGAGCAGCGTACGGGCGAATTCAGTTGGGGTTTCACGGACTCCGCTGTGGCCGCCCGGAAATTCGACGAGCGGGTGCTGTAGCTGGCTCGCGATGGTTTCGGCGGTGCGGTAGGGGAGTTGGCCACGGGTTTCCCGTCCCGCTGCCAGTACGAGGCGATCCCGGACGGCGGCGAGTGCGGTCGTGTCGGGGCGGTAGGCGGTGATCTGGCGCAGTTCGTGGGCGAACATCACCTGGGTGTTGGCCATGAGACGGCCGAGCATCTCGGCGGTGCGGGATGGGACCTCCGCTGGATCGGGCAGCGGCTTGGACGTGACGCCGACGGCCTGCATGAAACGCCCGCCTGCGGCAGCGGGGCCCTGTTCATAGAACAGTTCGACCACCTCCTCGACCATCGCCCGGTGCGCATCCGCATCGGGAAGAATCGCGAAGCACGGCGGCTCATGGGCGAGGACCAGCCGCAGTCGTTCGGGATGGCGGGCGAGCAGGTCGAGCGCGACGACCGCGCCGCCGCTGATGCCGGCGACATAGGCGTATTCGCCTGCGGGCGTGAGGTGTTCGAGGAGTCGGTGCGCGTCGTCGCTGAATACCTCGACCCGCTGGTCCACGGGTTCGGGATCGTCCAGGACGCTGCGTGAGTAGCCGCGCGGATCGGCGGCGACGACGGTGAAGTGCTGGGCGAGGGTATCGGCGATCGGATCGAAAATTCCGGCGTCGCCGCCGCTGCCCGGTAGTAACAGCAGCACCGGGCCACTGCCCCGAACCTCGTAATACAGGGTGGCGCCCGGCACGGCGAATGTTTCTGTTCTCACTGAGTTTTCGCCTTCTCGTCGGTCGACGGCCAGTGGGTGAGAGTGGTGTGCAAAGCGTCGACAATGCGGTTCCAGGATGCGGTCGGCGGCCGGGAGTGGCCGAAGCCGCCGCTCGCCTCCAGGGTGGCATATCCATGAAATGTGCTGCGCAACAGGCGAACCGCGTCGGTGATATCGGGCTCGTCGAGACCATAGGCGCGTAGCATCCCGTAGGTCAGATCTATCGCCCGCCGCCCGCCGGTCCAGTCGGCGGCGGTGCTCGGGTCCATCGGCATCTGCGTGGCGGCATAGCGACCCGGATGCGCCAATGCGTAGGCGCGCCATTCGTCGGCGAATGCGGCGAGTGCGTCCCGTCCGGCGCGCCCGGCCACCGCCGCGGCGATACGGCTGGTCTTCTCGTCGGCGGCCAGCATGGCGACACGAGTGCGCAAGTCCTCGAGATTTCTGATGTGCGAGTAGAGGCTCGCATCCTTGACGCCGAACTTCCTTGCCAGCGCCGCCACGGTGATGTTGTCGAAGCCGACCTCATCCGCCAGTTCTGCTGCTGCCTGCGTGATCCGGTCGACAGTGAGCCCGGCGCGTGGTGACATAGCCTCTCCGCTCAAGCTAGGGTACTTAGTTTATAACCTAGTTCCCCTAGTTTTAACAACCCTGGCGCCAGCGCGGCCCCAGTCCACGGATTCGAGGATGTGCTCGGCGGCGGGAGCGGGGCTTGGCGTCCTTGGAATTTCACCGGTCAGCAGTGCCCGGCCAGGTGGAGGTTCTCGATATCGACCCGGAGCAGTTCGTCTGAGCGAGAGCAGGTTTCGTAGCAGTGGCTGCTCCGTGCACGTGGATGTCGCGGCGGCCGATGAGCCGGTCGATCGCGGTGCGCGACCGCACCGGGTGTCGGAGTCCGGCGGGGTGAACCCGGCCGAGGCCGGGACGGTCGGCGCGACTTTGGCGTCCTCGCCGGCGTGCTCCCGCCCAGGGCTCATGCGGCTTCGCACGGAAAGTGTCCGTCCAGAGCGGACGACAAAAGCAAGGGCAAGGAGGTTGCACACCCCTTGCCACTTTCAACATATAGCGCACCAGGGGCCTTGCGGCAAGACCCCTGTCGTGCTGCAGAATGTCCAGCCGAAGTCAGAACCTGCGGAAATCAGGGATTCCCGATGTACACGTGCTCTGGCGATGTATGGGTCGCGCGGGGCGTCGAACCGCCGATGGGCTCGGGGTGCGGTTGCTCGGCGCGGAAGTGCGGGTGCGCGCGCCGTTCCGAACGCGCGGAGCAGCTGGTCGAAATGCAATCTTGTCGAATGAGGGGTTTTCATGATTGACGTGATCGTTGCCGGTGGCGGACCGACCGGGGTGATGCTGGCCAGCGAGTTGCGGTTGCACGGCGTGCACGCGCTCGTGCTGGAGAAGGACGCGGAGCCGACCAGGATCGTCCGCTCGCTCGGCCTGCACGCGCGCAGTATCGAGGTGATGGACCAGCGCGGTTTGCTGGCGCAGTTCCTCGCGCATGGCAAGCAGTACCCGGTCGGCGGCTTCTTTGCCGGCATCTCCAAGCCGCAGCCCGACCGGCTGGACACCGCCCATGCGTACCTCCTCGGAATCCCGCAGACCATCACCGAGCGGCTGCTGACCGAGCACGCCACCGAACTCGGCGTCGAGATCCGGCGCAGCTGCGAACTGGTCGGGCTGAGCCAGAACGAGGACGCGGTGACCGTCGAGCTGGCCGACGGCACCCAGCTGCGCTCGCGCTACCTCGTCGGCTGCGACGGTGGCCGCAGCACGGTGCGCAAGCTGCTCGGCGTCGGCTTCCCCGGCGAGCCCAGCAGGGTCGACACGCTGCTGGGCGAGGTGGCGATGACCGCGCCGCCGGAGACAGTGAACGCCGTGGTGGCCGAAGTCCGCAAGACCCAGCTCCGGTTCGGCGCCATACCCCTCGGGGACGGGGTGTACCGCATCGGCGCGCCCGCCGCGGGGGTGGCCGAGGACCGCACGGTCCCGCCGACTCTGGATGAGCTGAAGCAGCAGCTGCGGGCGACCGCCGGCACCGACTTCGGCGTGCACTCACCGCGCTGGCTGTCCCGTTTCGGCGATGCCACCCGGCAGGCCGAGCGCTATCGGGTCGGCCGGGTGCTGCTGGCCGGCGATGCGGCGCACATCCACCCGCCGACGGGCGGGCAGGGGCTCAACCTCGGCATTCAGGATGCGTTCAACCTCGGTTGGAAAATGGCCGCCGAGGTCAACGGCTGGGCACCGGAGGGACTGCTGGACAGCTACCACACCGAACGGCATCCGGTGGGCGCCGACGTGCTGATCAACACCCGCGCGCAGATGGAGCTGCTGGCTCTCGAGCCGGGGCCCCAGGCAGTACGCCGGCTGGTGTCGGAGCTGATGGACTTCGAGGACGTGAACCGGTACCTGATCGAGAAGATCACCGCGATCGGGGTCCGCTACGACTTCGGCGAAGGTCACGAACTGCTCGGCAGGCGGCTACGGGACGTAGGTCTCGAGCGAGGGCGACTCTACGAGCTGATGCGCGGCGGCCGCGGACTGCTGCTCGACCAGACCGGCCTGCTTTCGGTGGCGGGCTGGGCGGACCGGGTCGACCACGTAGTCGACGCCAGTGCGGAACTGGACGTGCCCGCGGTGCTGCTACGACCGGACGGCCACGTGGCGTGGGTCGGTGACGATCAGCAAGATCTGCTCAGCCAGCTCCCGAAATGGTTCGGTGCTGCCGTCAGCTGAGCGTGCAGTTCCGGTCCGAGACGATGGCCTCGTGGCCACAAAGCCGTCGCGGTCGATCAGCCGCACCGGAGTTGAGATATCGGGAAGGAGTGGGCACGCGGCGGGCGGGTGCGCAAGAAAGTTGGTGGGGGACCGATTAGTTCGCGGCGGCGGGGCGGTCCACATTCTCGAAGACCCATGACTACAGCTCGAGGAGATCTTGATGACCCCGACTTCGACCGCCGCCGCACAAACCCTCGACGTGCCCGGCGCGCGGCTGCATTACGAGGTGCGCGGTAGCGGACCGCTGGTCGTGCTGGTCGGCGCCCCGATGGACGCGACGGCCTTTGCGCCGCTGGCCGAGTTGCTCGCCGTCAACCGCACCGTACTGACGACCGATCCGCGCGGGCACCAGGGCAGCGTGCTCGACGATCCGGAGCAGGACTCGACTCCGCAACTGCGCGCCGACGACCTCGCCCGCCTGATCGCCCACCTCGGAATCGGTCCGGCGGTGGTTTTCGGATCCAGCGGCGGCGCCGTAAGCGTGCTGGCACTGGCCGAATCCCAACCGGACCTGGTCACCACCGTGATCGCCCACGAACCCCCGCTCGGCGAACTGCTCGACGACCGCGACCGAGTGCGCGCCAACACCGACGATATGATCGCCACCTACCGCACCGGCGATGTGGTCGGCGCATGGCGTAAGTTCATGGCCAACGCCAACATTCAGATGCCAGAACCGGTGCTGCAGCAGATGTTCGGCGGCGAGCGCGACCCACGACAACTGGCCAGCGAACGCTACTGGTTCGACCATGAGATGCGCGGCACGATCACGTGGGAGCCGAACAGCGCTGCGCTGCAATCGACCCCGGTGCGCATCATTATCGGCATCGGCGCCGATTCGACCGACCAGCTCTGCGACCGCGCCTCCCGAGCTCTCGGCGCGGCCATCGACGTCACGCCGGCCATATTCCCGGGCGGGCACACCGGATTCGTCGAGGATCCAGCCGCATTCGCCGCTCGCTTGCGTGAAGTGCTCGAAGCAGCCTCGTAGTGTCCTGCGTCGGGAATTCGTTGAAGATATGAGGCGAGTCGTTCGAGGATTTCGTCGGCATCGGCCGGCTGCGGCTCCAACGTGGCCACCAGCACCGCCTCGATCTGCTCGTCGGTGATCGCGCGCGGCGCCCGGCCGCGCGCGCATCGACCGCCCCTTTGAGCCGCCGCGCGACGAACCGGTCACGCCACTTACCCACAGTCTGCGGTCAGATCCCCAGATCGGCCGCCACCTCTTTGTTCGATTTGCCTGTCGGACGAAACTCCTCGTCGTCCAAGGCGAGCCCCACGCGACCTTCCAGCCGCAGATCACAGCGTGGCGAACCCAAGGTAAATCCACAGCTACCCACTTGGCCGCCTCATCAGAACTACGAGGGTTGTCGTATCAAAAGGCATTCAGTGGCGATGGGCTTTTCCGCACCTGGTGACCATGGCAAATTAATTCAGCGGATCGCTCCTAGCTGCGATAAATCCGGTCAGCTGATAATTTGTTCGCGATTATTGAATATATCCGCGTCTATCTTATGTCCATCCATCAACCCGTATATTCCCCGCATATTCGTGCCGCCCCTGACGCCGATAACCATCACGGGAAACTCGAAGTCTGCCCGCCGCAGGTGCTCAACAGCATGTCACCCGTGTCCGGCAGTGACATCGGCGGATGACAGGCTCGATGCTGCTTCGCTCGTGGTGTGGTGACGAGTGTGGCCGCTGATGTAGGTGTGCGCTCCATTCTGTGGCAATACAGTAATGCGGCACTGATCACGACCAAGACCTGCGTCAGCCACCGTATCGGCGGTAGGCTGCAGCAGTATTGCACCGACACGGATAGATTTCCGAAGGCTTGGTAACCGTCTTGCGATCCGGATCGCAAGACGGTACAGATATTGTGTCGATTCAATTGAGAGCACGAAAGTTCCGTCAGAAAGTTCGACTCGTAGAAATCTGGCAGCAACAAACAGGCGTCGATGTAGAATGACATTCATGTCGGCTGATGTCGACGCTGGTTATACCCGGCTGCTGGTGGCGGAAGATCACCCTATGGTGGTGATGGCGTTGGACTCCGCCTTCGAACTCGTCGACGACATCGAGGTCATCGAAATAGCGAGGTCGGTCGAGGCCACCATCGGTGCAGCAAGCCGTCACCATCCGCACGTCATCCTGCTCGACCGTCGGCTGCCCGATGGAGATGGGATCGATGCGATCGAGCGGCTGCGCACCGTCTCCCCGGAGACCAGGATCCTGGTCTTCACCGGGGATGCGAACCAATCCATGGTCGATCGGGTGATCGCGGCGGGTGGTGCTGGCCTGGTGCTCAAAACCGGAGTGTTCGACGACCTACTGGACGCTATTCGGCGGGTCGCCGCTGGCCAGGATTACTTCGACGTCGACCTCGGACACTGAGTGGCTGCAGAGGCAAAGTTAGGTAGGTACAGCTAATGGTCCACGACAGCGCGACCATGGATCGGGTAAGCAGCAACGACGAACGCCTGCAGCCCCTGTTGGATGGGCTCAAAGCGGTACGCGATGGTGACTTCCGGCGGTCCCTGCCCAAGGTCGGTGATCCGCTGCTGGACGAGATCGCCACCGTATTCAACGGCATGGTGGACCAGCTCTCACTGTTCACGACCGAGGTCACCCGCGTCGCCCGGGAGGTGGGCACCGAGGGCAAACTCGGCGGCCAGGCGTCGGTGCCCGGGGTCTCGGGCACGTGGAAGGATCTGACCGAGTCGGTGAATGCGATGGCGGATAACCTCACCGCTCAGGTCCGCGACATCGCCGGCGTCGCCACAGCGGTGGCGCAGGGCGACCTGTCGCAGAAGATCACCGTGGATGTCAAAGGAGAGTTGCTGGAGCTGAAGAACACCATCAATACGATGGTGGATCAGCTCTCGGCGTTTGCGGACCAGGTGACCCGTGTCGCTCGAGAGGTGGGCAATGAAGGACGGCTGGGTGGCCAGGCGCAGGTGCCCGGCGTGTCGGGAACATGGCGGGACCTCACCGAATCGGTGAACATCATGGCGGGCAATCTCACGGCGCAGGTTCGGTCGATCGCGGAGGTGACGACCGCGGTGGCGAAGGGGGATCTGTCGCAGAAGATTACCGTGGATGCACGTGGCGAGATCCTGGAGCTGAAGTCGACCATCAATACGATGGTCGACACGCTGTCCTCGTTCGCCGACGAGGTCACCCGCGTCGCCCGTGAAGTCGGTACCGAAGGACAACTCGGTGGCCAAGCCCAGGTGCCGGGAGTCTCGGGCACTTGGAAGGGCCTGACGGAGTCGGTGAACTTCATGGCCGGCAATCTGACCGATCAGGTGCGGTCGATCGCCCAGGTCGCCACCGCGGTGGCGCGCGGGGATTTGTCGCAGAAGATCCGGGTCGATGCCCGGGGCGAGATCCTCGAGTTGAAGGACACCATCAATACGATGGTCGACACTTTGTCTTCATTTGCCGACGAGGTCACTCGCGTTGCGCGCGAGGTTGGTACGGAGGGGCGGCTCGGCGGCCAGGCCGACGTGAAAGGCGTATCCGGTACTTGGAAGGGTCTGACCGAGTCCGTCAATGTGATGGCGGACAATCTGACCGATCAGGTGCGGTCGATCGCCCAGGTCACGACCGCGGTGGCGCGCGGGGATTTGTCGCAGAAGATCCGGGTCGATGCCCGGGGCGAGATCCTCGAGTTGAAGGACACCATCAATACGATGGTCGACACTTTGTCTTCATTTGCCGACGAGGTCACTCGCGTTGCGCGCGAGGTTGGTACGGAGGGGCGGCTCGGCGGCCAGGCCGACGTGAAAGGCGTATCCGGTACTTGGAAGGGTCTGACCGAGTCCGTCAATGTGATGGCGGACAATCTGACCGATCAGGTGCGGTCGATCGCCCAGGTCGCCACCGCGGTCGCGCGCGGCGACCTGTCGCAGAAAGTTACCGTCGAAGCCAAGGGCGAGGTCGCCGCGCTGGCGCAGACCATCAATACGATGGTCGACACCTTGTCTTCGTTCGCCGACGAGGTCACCCGCGTTGCCTGGGAGGTGGGTACCGAAGGCATCCTCGGCGGGCAGGCGCGCGTGCCCAATGTCGCCGGCACCTGGAAGAACCTCACCGACAATGTGAACTCGATGGCGGGCAACCTGACCAGTCAGGTTCGATCCATCGCCCAGGTCACCACGGCTGTGGCGCGCGGCAATCTGTCGCAGAAGATCGACGTCGACGCGCGCGGTGAGATCCTGGAACTCAAGACCACGATCAACACCATGGTCGATACGTTGTCGGCGTTCGCCGCCGAAGTGACCAGAGTGGCACGCGAGGTGGGTAAGGATGGCCGGCTCGGCGGACAAGCCGAGGTCGAGGGCGTATCCGGAACCTGGAAGCGACTGACGGAGAACGTCAACGAGCTCGCCGGCAACCTCACCCGTCAGGTGCGTGCCATCGCCGAGGTCGCGAGCGCGGTGGCGACCGGAGATCTCACCCGATCGATTTCTGTAGAGGCACAAGGTGAGGTCGCCGTACTCAAGAACAACATCAACGCAATGGTGCAGTCCCTCCGCGAAACCACCCGCACCAACGAAGAGCAGGCATGGCTCAATACCAACCTGGCGCGGATGTCCGGACGCTTACAGGGACACCGGGATCTCAGCGCTGTCGCCCAGCTGATCATGAACCAGCTCACCCCGCTCGTCGGCGCCCAGTACGGCGCGTTCTTCTTCATGGAATCCGAAGGCAGCCACGTTCGGTTGCAGCTGATCGCGGGCTACGGGCGCAATGGGGACAACGTCGTATTCGAGCTCGGCCAGTCGCTGGTCGGGCAGGTGGCGCTGTCCAAAAAGGCAATCGTGGTCGACCGGACACCACCGGACTACGTCCAGATCAGCTCCGGTCTCGGGGCCGCGCGACCGGTCAACTTGATCGTGCTGCCGATAGTGTTCGAGGACCAGGTGCTCGGTGTGATCGAACTGGCCTCCTTCAGCCGGTTCACGCTGGTACAGCAAGATTTTCTCGAGCAGCTGATGGAAAGCATCGGCGTGAATGCCAACACGATCATGGCCAACGCGCGCACCGACGCCCTGCTCCAGGAATCGCAGCGACTTGCGGGAGAGCTGCAACAGTCCAATGCGGCACTCGAAGAAAAAGCAGAGCTGCTGGTCCGCCAGAACCGCGATATCGAAATCAAGAACTTCGAAATCGAACAGGCCCGGCGCGAGATCGAGGAACGAGCCCAACAGCTCGGGCTGGCGTCGAAGTACAAGTCGGAGTTCCTCGCGAACATGTCGCATGAGCTGCGCACACCGTTGACCAGCTTGCTTATCCTCGCGGGCATATTGGCGCAGAACACAACCCGGAATCTGACCGCCAAGCAGGTCGAATTCGCCAACGTGATCCAGTCCGCCGGCAAGGATCTACAGCAGCTGATCGACGACATTCTCGACCTGTCCAAGGTCGAGGCCGGGAAGATGGATATTCAAAGGGAGTTCGTGCCGCTGCGGCAGTTGCTGGAATACGTGCAGACCACGTTCCGGCCACTCATCAGCCAGAAGGGCCTCGAGTTCGACGTCGATGTCGAACCGGACGTTCCCACCCACCTCAACACCGATGAGCAGCGGTTGCGGCAGGTGCTACGCAACCTGTTGTCCAACGCGGTCAAGTTCACCGAGACAGGCATGATCCGGCTCAGAGTGTGGCGGCAGGACGACCACATCGCATTCTCCGTGAGCGACACCGGAATCGGTATCGCCGAGCAGAACCTGGAGGCCATCTTTACCGCGTTTCAGCAAGCCGACGGCACCACCAGCCGGCGATACGGCGGTACCGGCCTCGGCCTGTCGATCAGCAGGCAGGTGGCGAACTTGCTCGGCGGCAAGATAAGTGCCGAAAGCCGGCTCGGCGTCGGTAGTACGTTCACGGTCTATATTCCGGTGACACCGCAGCTGGAGGTCGCGGCCGAGTCGAGGACGCGGTCGAAGCCGATCGATCGTTCCATACTTGTCATAGAAGACCAGGACAGCAGGCCGCTGACCCGGATGGTCCGTGGGGTCGTTAGGGCACTTGCGGACACCGCAGGGTCGGTGCGTATCGAGTCCGTCGGTACCCCCGACAAGGCACTCGAGGCATTGCCGGCCCTTCCATATCGGTGTGTCCTGCTGGATGCGAGCCTGCCGGGCGTGTGGACGCCGGAGTTCCTGCGTGGTCTGCGTGCGGGCACCGAATCGAGAAGTATTCCGCTGCTTGCACATCCCGTCGGTGAACTCGATCCCGACCAGGAACGGCTTATCGAGGCGGATGCCCGGGACCACGGAGTCGAACTGGTGGCTTCGCCCGATGAGTTCTGCGAACGGTTCATCCTGTTGCTGACCCATCCACACCGGACGGAGCTCGAAACACCGGCGCGCCCGGCGGGGCAGCCCAGACTGGCCGGACGCAAGGTTCTGATCATCGATGACGATGCCCGCAATGTCCTGGCGATCGCGGGAGTGCTGGAACTGAACGGAATGTCGGTGGACCACGCGACCAACGGGCGAAAAGGCATCGAAACACTGCAGGCCAACCCGGGTGTCGATGTCATCGTGATGGACGTGATGATGCCGGAGATGGACGGATATGCCACGACCGCAGCGATACGGAGAATGCCCCGCTTCGACCGGCTCCCGATCATCATGGTCACCGCGAAGGCCATGGCAGGCGATCGGGAGAAGAGTTTGGCATCCGGCGCCAGTGACTACATCACCAAGCCCGTCGACCCCGACGAACTGCTGGAGTGCATCGACCGCTGGCTGCAAGCCGTCGACCGGCCGGGCGGCGAACCAGGCTCGGTGGTGGAACTCGATGTCCGGGCCTAGGCCACTGTTGTCCCAGGGTCCGTCCTCAAAGTTGTTGTGCTCGATGTGCTTTGACCTGGTTGTGGTGCGTGGGCACGAGTTGATCCGATCCACCGCACTTACCGGCGGTATTCGACGGCATGGTCCCGCGAATGAACCATGGTTTCCCAGCACGGAGAGGTAGCCCCGGCGATGCCGGACGTCGGCGAACTACGGTGAGTCCGTGTTACTCGCGCCGAATGACCAGTTTGCTGGATTTGTTGTGAAGGCTCGGCTCGGTCATGGCGGCAGCAGCGATGTATATCTGGCCGAGGATCTGGAACGGTCGCGACTGGTATCGCTGAAGATTCTGGGGCCGGAGGACAGTCGGTCGCCGGAGGCGCGTGCGCGATTTGTGCACGAGTTCGACATCCTGTCCACGCTGCGGCATCCCAATATCGTGCGGATGTACACACACGGTGAAACCGATGGCCGGCTGTGGTCGGCGCACGAGTATGTGGCGGGGTCGACCGGAGCGACGTTGGTGCGGAGGCCGCACCGGCGCCCGGATCTGGGACGGGTGCTCCACGTGCTGGCCGGGGTTGCGGCGGGACTGGATTGCGTGCACGCCAACGATGTGGTTCATCTCGACGTCAAACCGGCGAATGTGTTGGTCGGTACAGACGAGCCCGCGACGGTGAAGCTGTCGGACTTCGATCAGGCCCGATGGCTGCACCGGCCCGAACCGCCCCTGGCCACCAATGGTTTCGTCGTCGTATCGGTACCGTATGCCGCCCCGGAACTGCTGCGGGCTGGCACGGTGTCCCCAGCGACGGATCAGTACGCACTGGTCTGCTCGGCCATCGAACTGCTCACCGGCCGCCCGCCGTTCCCGCGCGGCAACCCCATGGCCACCGCACAAGCCCAACTGCACGACCTACCCCCCGAAATCTCCACACGCAACCACTGGATACCGCCCGAGGTCGACGCGATCCTGCAGCGGGCGCTCGCAAAAGACCCAGATGCCCGCTACACCTCGTGCACCGAACCCATCCGCCTGCTCACCGAGGCACTCCGCAACATCGATCCACGCCCCGCGCCCTTACGGAACCGCCTGAACGCGGCGTTCGCCCGATCGCGTGTGCTGAGAACCAGATTCAGGAGCCAGCACAAATCCGATTCGACCGATGGGGGCACCGCGCTCGATGACTCGGACACCGAACTCATCGGGTCGCGACGCGGCGAGGATGGCAGGGTAGGGGAATGGTGATCTGCGGATGAGTCGTGGTGTGTTGGTAACGGGGGCTTCGCGGGGGATCGGGCGGGCGGTGGCGGTGGCTTTCGCCGAAAACGGTGATCGGGTTGCGGTGCATTACTCCTCCGGGCGGGCCGATGCCGAGGAAACGTTGCGGCGGTTGCCGGGTGACGGGCATGTGCTCGTCGACGGGAATATCGGTTCGCCGGAAGGGGCCGAGGGGATTGTCGGGGCGGCTGTCGAAGCGCTCGGCACCGTGCATGTGCTGGTGAACAATGCGGCGGTCAATCTGCCGCAGCCCCTTGCGGAAACGTCGTACGCCGAATGGCAGGACGTTTGGCGCAAGACCGTGGATGTCAACCTGATCGGTACGGCGAACGTTTCCTATTGCGCGGCCCGACACATGATCGACAAGGGTGTCCCCGGGCGGATCGTCAATATCGGTTCCCGTGGCGCGTTCCGGGGTGAACCCGACTACCCCGCCTACGGCGCAACCAAGGCGGGCGTCCACGCCCTCGGTCAATCGCTGGCGGTCTATTTGGCGCCGTACGGCATCGCGGTCGCCTCGGTAGCGCCGGGTTTCGTGGCGACCGAGCGCGTCGCCCACCGCGTCACCGATGACGTCCGCGCCCAGAGCCCCTTCGACCGCGTCGCCGAACCCGAGGAAATCGCCTCGGCCGTACGCTATCTCGCCTCCCCAGAAGCGACTTGGAGCTCCGGTGCGGTACTGAACGTCAACGGAGCGTCCTACCTGCACTGAGCCGTTCGGCACCTTGCCCGCCTTTCCGACTGCCACCCAGGCCGCGGACTGGGTACACCGGCAACGCGGCCGTCACGCCGAAGGCGTCGGCTTTGCCTTCACGATCGCTGACACCGACACCGGCAATGCCGTGGACATGATCGGACTCTGGCTGCGCGAGCTCCCGAAAGGCCGTGTGAAGGTGGGCTATTCGGTCTTGCCGCGCCACCGCGGTCTCAGGTTCGCCAGCGCCGTACGGCGAGCGGTGACCGGCTTCCTGGACAATCTCCGCTGTGCACCGCATCGAGCTGTACATCGAGCCGTGGAACACCAGCTCGATCGGCGTCGCGGAGTCGGACGGATACGTCCGCGAGCGTCTGCTGCACAGCTACGACGAGTTCGGCGGTACGCGGCACGACATGCTGCTCTGCGCCGCCACGCGATCGGGAAGGTGACGAACGGTTTGCGGCCTCACCGATCCGGTTCCACCGACCGGGCAGGTCGCTGGAGGCGGGCTCAGGCCGAGACCACCGCCGCACCCGGGGATGAGTGCGGCGGTGTCGGGGGAGTTGTTCAGCGGACGAACGTTGCTGCGCGGTCGGCCAAATCGAGGAGCATCTGGGGGAGGATGCCGAGGAGGACCGTGGCACCCGCGGTGAAGGTGATCACCGTGGTGGTCAGGAACGGGGTGGCGACGGTGGGGGCTTCGGCGGGCGGGTCGGTGAAGAACATGAGGACGATGACGCGGATGTAGAAGAAGGCGGCAATGGCGCTGGAGATGACACCGATGATCACCAGGTAGGTGGCGTCGCCGGAGGCCGCGGCTTGGAAGACCGCGAACTTGGCGACGAAGCCGCCGGTGAGGGGCAGGCCGGCGAAGGAGAGCAGGAAGAGCGCGAAAATCGTTGCCAGCCAGGGAGATCGGCGGCCGAGACCGGCCCATTGAGACATGGCGGTGGCCTCGTCTCCCGCGGTGTCGCGGACCAGGCTGACGACCGCGAAGGCGCCGAGCGTACCGAGTCCGTATGCCAGTAGGTAGAACAGGATGGCCGAGGTACCCGCCTCGTTGGCCGCGACCAGGCCGGTGAGAATGAAACCGGCGTGAGCGACCGAGGAGTAGGCCAGCATGCGCTTGACGTCGGTCTGGGTAATGGCCATGACCGCGCCGATGACCATGGTCGCGATGGCGACGGCGGCGAGCACCGGCCGCCAGTCGTCGCGCATACCGGGCACGGCGATCTGCAGAATACGCAGCAACGCGCCGACGGCAGCGATCTTGGTCGCGGCGGCCATGAATCCGGTGACCGCGGTCGGCGCGCCCTGGTAGACGTCGGGTACCCAGGACTGGAACGGCACCGCGCCGATCTTGAACAACAAGCCGACCGCCAGCATCGCCACACCGAGCAGCGCCAGGGTGGTGTTCTGCGGATGCTGGGCTATCGCGTCGGCGATCCCGCCGAGTTTGACGGTCCCCGCCTGTCCGTACAGCAGCGCAACCCCATAGAGGAAGAACGCGGACGAAAACGAGCCGAGCAGAAAGTATTTCAGCGCCGCCTCTTGGGAGAGCAGTCGCTTGCGCCGCGCCAGCCCGCACAGCAGATACAGCGGCAGCGACAGCACTTCCAAGGCGACGAACATGGTGAGCAGATCGTTCGATGCCGGGAACAGCAGCAGTCCGCCGATCGCGAGCATGGCCAACGGGAACACCTCGGTGGTCGCGACACCCGCGCGGACCGCGGCCATTTCGCCCGCGCTGCCCGGAACCGCGGAGGCCTGTGGGGTGAACGCGTCCACTCCGCTACCGACAGTCGCCGCGGCCAGACTCCAGGTCCCCGGCCCCGACCGCCCCTGCGGCCGCGGCTGCGCACCGCGCTCGGCCATGAACAGCAGCGCCAGAATCGACACCAGCAGAATCGTGCCCTGCAGATACAGCGTCACGCCATCGATCGCGACCGCACCGACCATCGCGGTCGCCGTGGTCCCCGATAACCGCACCACCGCCACCAGCGCCGCGACCAATCCGGCCAGCCCCAAGGGCACTTGGATGGCGTACCGGTGGCGGCGCGGCGCGAACGCCTCCACGAGCACCCCGATCACCGCGGCACCGAAGACGATCAGCATCGGCGATAGCTCGGCGTATTCGATGCTCGGCGCGGGCAAACTGGCCGCGAGCAACACTGTCATTTGTGGGCACCTCCGTGATCGGCCCCGGCCGGTCCTGCTTCGGGGATCGCGGGCGTCTTCGGCGCGGGATCGTGGACGCCGATGGTGGTGAGCGTCTGGCCCACCGCGGGATTGATGAAGTCCAGCACCGGTTTCGGGTAGATGCCGAGGAATAGCAGCGCGGCGATCAACGGCACCACCACGGCCAGCTCGCGCGGGACCAGATCGTAGAGCCGTTCGTTGCCCTCCTTGACCGGACCGGTCATCATCCGCTGATACATCCACAGCACATACAGCGCGGCCAGTACCAGCGCACCGGTCGCGATCACCGCCGCGAAACCGTAGCGGGTGAATGTGCCGAGCAGCACCAGGAATTCGCTGATGAACGGCGCCAGGCCGGGCAGTGACAGGGTGGCCAGACCAGCGATCAGGAAGGTGCCCGCGAGTACCGGTGCCACTTTCTGTACCCCGCCGTAGGCGGCGATCGCGCGAGTTCCCCTGCGCGACACCAGGAATCCCGCGACCAGGAACAGTGCGGCCGTCGAGATGCCGTGGTTGACCATGTAGAGCGTGGCCCCGGTCTGCCCCTGACTGGTCATCGCGAAGATGCCGAGGATGATGAATCCGAAGTGCGAGATCGAGGTGTAGGCGATCAGCCGCATCACATCGGTCTGCCCGATGGCCAATAGCGCGCCGTAGATGATGCCGATCACCGCGAGCGTAATAACAAGGGGCGCATAGGTTCCCGAAGCATCGGGGAACAACAGCAGGCAGTAGCGCAGCATGCCGAAGGTGCCGACCTTGTCGACCACCGCCATCATCAGCACCGCACTGGATGGCGTCGCCGCCACCGCAGCATCCGGCAGCCACGTATGCAACGGCCACAGCGGTGCCTTCACCGCGAACGCGAATATGAACCCGAGGAACAGCGCGTTCAGCACCGCCGGACCCGCACCGAGCTGTCCGGCATTGGCCGCCGCGACGACCGTGCGGAAGTCGAAGGTGCCCGACGATCCGGACCCGAGCCCCTGGCGCACGGTGAGCACATACAACCCGATCACCGCGGCCAACATGATCAGACCGCCGAACAGGTTGTACAGCAGGAACTTCACCGCCGCCCGCGAACGCTGCTGACGATGCGCGAGATCCGCGCTGCGTGGCCCGAATCCGCCGATGAGGAAGTACATCGGGATGAGCATTGCCTCGAAGAACACGTAGAACAGCAGAATGTCGAGCGAGACAAAGGAAATCAGCACCATCGCCTCGACGAGCAAGGTCAGGGCGACATAGGTGTGCGACACCCGGCGTCCACTGCCGACCTCACGTTCGTCGTTCCAACCGGCCAGGATCAACAGTGGCACCAGCGCGGCCGTGAGCAGCACCAGCACCAACGCGATTCCGTCCAACCCGAGCGTATAGCCAGCGCCGAAGGCCGGAATCCACTCATGGGATTCGACGAATTGATACTGCGCCCCACCGGGTTCGAAGCGCACGGCCAGCACGATGCCGAGTACCAGCACCGCCAGCGCGACGCCGAACGCCAGCCCGCGAGCGAGGGTGCGCCGGGACGCGGGCAGCAGCAGCACCGCCACCGCGCCGACGACCGGCAACACCCACAGCGTGGTCAACCAGGGAAAGTCACTCACCAGAGCCTCACTGCCAGCAGGGCTGCAGCCACCAGGGCCGCGCCGGTGAACATGGACACATCGGGTACGAGCACCGCCACAGCCGGACGCAACCGCGCGATCAACCGGAGATACGAACTCACCAGAGCCTCACTGCCAGCAGGGCTGCAGCCACCAGGGCCGCGCCGGTGAACATGGACACATCGGGTACGAGCACCGCCACAGCCGGACGCAACCGCGCGATCAACCGGAGATACGAACTCACCAGAGCCTCACTGCCAGCAGGGCTGCGGCCACGAGGGCCGCGCCGGTGAACATGGACAGGGCGTAGGACCGCACGAATCCCGACTGCACCCGCCGGATCCGCGCGGACAATCCGCCGATCAGTGCGGCGGTCCCATTCACGATGCCGTCGATGCCGCGATTGTCGAGGAAGACCAGCGACCGGGTCAGATACGCACCGGGGCGCATGAACACGTCCTCGTTGAACGCGTCGGCGTAGAGGTCCTTGCGGGCCGCGATCGTAAGCGCGGACACGGCTTCCGGTGCGGTCTCGGGTACTTCGCGCTGTGCGAACTGGTTGTAGGCGAAGCCGATGCCGACCGCGACCACCAGCAGGGCGAGTGCGGTGACGACGCCCGCGGGCACGACCTCCTCGCCGTGATGTGCCCCGACAACGGGCTCGAGCCAGTTCTGCAGCGACGACCCGAAGACGAAAAGCCCACCCGCGGCGACCGATCCGATGGCGAGCAGAATCATCGGCCCGGTCATCACCGACGGTGACTCGTGGGGATGGGTGTCGGGCTTCCAACGGCGTTCGCCGAAGAACGTCATGATCATCACCCGCGTCATGTAGAACGCGGTCAGCCCCGCACCGATCAGCGTCACCGTCCCCAACGCCAAACCACCTGCGCCGCCTTGGTTGAACGCCGCCTCGATGATCCGGTCCTTGGAGAAGAATCCGGCGAACGGCGGCACCCCGATGATGGCCAAGTAGCCGAGCCCGAAGGTGATGTAGGTGATCGGCAGCAGTGTGCGCAGTCCGCCGTAGCGGCGCATATCGGTCTCATCGTCCATCGCGTGCATCACCGATCCGGCCCCGAGGAACAGCCCGGCCTTGAAGAACCCGTGGGTGAGCAGATGCATGATGGCGACCGCATATCCGGCCGGTCCGAGGCCGGCGGCCAGCACCATATAACCGATCTGGCTCATGGTGGACGCCGCGAGCGCCTTCTTGATGTCATCCTTCGCGCAACCGACGATCGCGCCGAACAGCAGCGTCACCGCGCCGACGAGCACCACCCCGAGCCGCGCGTTGGGCGCGAGATCGAAGATCGGGCCGGAGCGCGCGATCAGGTACACACCCGCTGTCACCATGGTGGCCGCGTGGATGAGCGCGGAGACCGGTGTCGGGCCCTCCATCGCGTCCCCGAGCCAGGACTGCAGCGGTACCTGCGCGGACTTGCCGCATGCGGCGAGCAGCAGCAGCAACCCGATCGCGGTCAACGTGCCCTCGCTCGCCTGCGGCGCGGTTGCGAACACCGCACCGAAGTCGATCGAGCCGAAGGTGGCGAACATGGTGAACATCGCGATGGCCAGCCCCATATCACCGACCCGGTTGACCACGAACGCCTTCTTGGCCGCGGTCGCCGCGGTCGGCTTGTGGTACCAGAACCCGATCAGCAGATAGGAGGCCAGGCCGACGCCTTCCCAGCCGAGGTAGAGCACCAGGTAGTTGTTCGCCAGCACGAGCAGCAGCATGGCCGCGAGGAACAGGTTGAGGTAGGCGAAGAAGCGCCGCCGCCCCGGATCATGGCCCATATAGCCGACGGAGTAGATGTGGATCAGCGATCCGACTCCGGTGATCAGCAGTGCGAAACATACTGACAGCTGATCCAATTGGAGGCTGAAGTCCACCTGCAATCCGTCGACCGGGACCCAGCTGAACAGATCCTTGTGGATCGCGCGGGCGGCATCGGCGCGGCCGCGCATATCGAAGAATGCGACGACGGCGAAGGCGAACGAGGCCAGCGCCGTGGCACAGCCCAGCAGATGACCCCACTTGTCGCTGTAGCGCCCGACCAGTAGCAGCACGACGGCACCGGCCAGCGGCAGCGCCGGCAGCACCCAGAGCGTTGCGGTATCCACGTCAGAACTTCAGCAGGTTGGCGTCGTCGACCGAGGTCGAACGGCGGGCGCGGAAGATGGTCATGATGATGGCGAGCCCGACAACGACTTCGGCCGCGGCCACCACCATGGTGAAGAACGCGAACACCTGACCGTCCAGATTCGAATGCAGCCGGGCGAAGGTGACGAAGGCGAGGTTGACCGCGTTGAGCATCAACTCGATGCACATGAACACCACAATGGCGTTGCGCCGCAGCAGCACACCGGCCGCGCCGATGGTGAACAGCAGGGCGGACAGGAACAGGTAGTTCTCAGGATTCACCGCTTGCCTTCCTCGTCTGCCTGCGTCGAATCGTCGACGTCCGTGGCGGTTTCGGGTTCATACGTGGCGTCGACCGCGAACGTCGGGGTGGCGCCGACCGAGATGACGGCGGCCTCCTCGAGCGCCTTGGTGCGGCGGTGCCGCAGGATCGTGCTGACCGACAGCTCCTCGAACGAACCGTCCGGCAGCCGCGCCGGAATATCGACCGCGTTATGCCTGGCGTACACACCCGGCGTCGGCAGCGGGGTGGCGCGATCCGACGGTCGGGCGGGGTCGTAGGCACTACGGAACCGGCGGCGCGAGAGCTCCTTCTGATCGAGGCGCGGCCCGAAGTTCTCTCGATGCGCGAGGATCATCGCGCCGATGGTCGCGGTGATCAGCAGCGCGCCGGTGAGTTCGAAGGCCCACACGTACCGGACGAAGATCAGTTCGGCGAGCTGGCCGATCACATCCTGATACGCGAATCCTTTGGCCGGATAGGTGATTCCGGAGTTGCGGATGCCGTTGGCAATGCCGCTGATCAGCAGCAGGCCGAACCCGAGGCCGACCGTGCCCGCCGCGAGCCGCTGCCCGCGCAGCGTTTCCCCGAGCGATTCCGGGGAGTCGACGCCGACGAGCATGAGCACGAACAGGAACAGCATCATGACCGCGCCGGTGTAGACGACGATCTGTACGACACCGAGGAACAGTGCGTCCTGGGCCATGTAGAAGGTGGCGAGCACGATCATGGTTGCGGCCAGGCAGATCGCCGAATGCACGGCCTTGCCCGCGAACACCATGCCGAGCGCTCCGATCACCGCGAGCGGTCCGAGGATCCAGAATTGGACGGCCTCACCGGTGGAGGTGTGGGTCAGTGGCTCGGCGGCCAATGTTCGGGCGGCCAACATCAATTCGGTCACCTCACGCCTCCTTCCGCGCCCGCCCCGGCGGGCTCCCAGGTATCGGAATGCGGTGTATCCGAACCGCTTTCATCGCCCGGGACAGTGCCGCAGTAGTAGTCACGCTCCGTCGTGCCGGGATACATCGCATGCGGCGGCGCGGTCATACCGGGCTGCAGCGGGGCGAGCAGCCGGTCCTTCTCATAGATCAGGTCGGCGCGGTTGTCATCGGTCATCTCGTAGTCGTTGGTCATGGTCAGCGCCCTGGTCGGGCAGGCCTCGATGCACAATCCGCAGCCGATGCAGCGCAGATAGTTGATCTGGTAGACCTGCCCGTAGCGCTCGCCGGGCGAAAAGCGTTCGGTCTCGGTGTTATCGGCGCCCTCGACATAGATCGCATCCGCGGGGCAGGCCCACGCGCACAACTCGCAGCCGATGCACTTCTCCAGACCATCCGGATACCGG
The DNA here is from genome assembly GCF_050946365.1 of Nocardia sp. CA-107356. Taxonomy (NCBI): domain Bacteria; kingdom Bacillati; phylum Actinomycetota; class Actinomycetes; order Mycobacteriales; family Nocardiaceae; genus Nocardia; species Nocardia sp. CA-107356. Next base: position 5,144,280 of record NZ_CP191992.1, read on the forward strand.
TTGAGCTGATGGCGGCCGTGATAGCGCGGCGCGGTCGGGACCTTCTCTTCCGGATAGGACTCGGTATTGGACTTCTTGAACATGGTGGTGAAGGTGACCGCGAACCCGGCCAGCGGTTCGAAGAGTCCGGGCTTGGGCGCGGGCCGCCGGGTCGACGGATCCGGCAGCGGCGGTGTCGGGAACCCGAGGAACACTGCGCCACTGTCGGATCGGCTGGGCTCCTCGACAGTCGGCGGTTCGCCCTGTTTGCGCCCGGCCCGCAGGAACATCAGCACCATCAGTCCGGAGATGATCAGCCCGCCGATCACCAGGAACGGCGTCTGGATGTGGTAGCCCTCGTTCTGTAACACCCGGGCGGTGGCGACCAGCATCACCCACAGCAGCGAGGTCGGAATCAGCAGCTTCCAGCCGAGATTCATGAACTGGTCGTAGCGCAGGCGGGGCAGCGTGCCGCGCAACCAGATGAACACGAACAGGAACGTCCACATCTTCGCCGTGAACCACAGCAACGGCCACCAACCGGAATTGGCGCCGTCCCACAGGTTGATCGGGAACGGCGCGTGCCAGCCGCCGAGGAACAGGGTGGTGGCGAGTGCGGAAACCGTTGCCATGTTGATGTATTCGGCCATCATGAACATGGCGAATTTGAGTGCGGAGTACTCGGTGTGGAAGCCGCCGACCAGCTCACCCTCGGCTTCGGGCAGGTCGAACGGTGCGCGGTTGGTCTCACCGACCATCGATACGCAGTAGATCAGGAACGACGGCAGCAGCAGGAAGACATACCAGGTGCCCTCCTGTGCCTTGACGATGCCGGAGGTGGCCATGGTGCCGCCGAGCAGGAATACCGTAGCGAAGCAGAGCGCCATCGCGATCTCATAGGAGATCACCTGTGCGGTCGAGCGCAACCCGCCCAGCAGCGGATATGTCGAACCGGACGACCAGCCCGCCAGCACGATGCCGTAGACGCCGATCGAGGTGATGGCCAGGATGTAGAGCACGGCCACCGGCAGATCGGTGAGCTGCAATGCGGTCCGATGGCCGAGGATCGACACCTCCGGCCCCAACGGAATGACCGCGAACGCCATGAATGCGGGGACCACCGAAATCACCGGCGCCAGAATGAAAATGGGTTTGTCGACGATCGCCGGGACGATATCTTCCTTCAGCGCCATCTTCACGCCGTCGGCGACGGCCTGCAGCGTACCTTTGGGACCGACCCGGTTCGGGCCGACGCGCATTTGCATCCATGCCACGATCTTGCGTTCCAGATACACCGCCATCATCGGCGTGAGCAGCAGGAAGGCGAAGATCGCCAGGGACTTCGCGATGACGAGCCACAGCGGGTCGTGGCCGAAAAGAGAGAGATCACTCATGGCGGTGTTCCTTCATCCTCTCGTCGGCGCGCTGCAGATGCACCACACCGCCCGGCTGGGTGGCGAGCTGTTCGTTGACCGAGCAGCCCGCCGAGTTCAACGGCAGCCATGCCACCCGATCGGGCAGATCGGTGATCAGCAGCGGCAGCGTGACGGCGCCGCGGTCGCTGGCGATGACGATCGGATCGTCGTTGGCCGCACCGATTTCGGCGGCGGTGGCGGCGGACAGGCGCACCACCGGCGGCCGCGCGACGCCCGCCAGATTCGGCTCGCCGTCCTGCATGCGCCCCTGATCCAGCAGCATCCGCCAACCGGACAGGATGGCGGTGCCCGGACCCGGCTGCGTCACCGGATGCGGCCGATGTGCGGGAGCGGCGACCGGTGGCCCGTCCCATGCGCCGAGTTCGGCGAGTTCGGCACGCGCGGAGGCGGTGTCGGGGAGTCCGAGCGCCACCTTCATCTCGTCCGCGATGGCCTGCAGCACCCGCTGATCCGACAGCGGTGCGGGTTCGCGGCGAACCATCGACTCACCCAGTGCGGCATCGAATTGCCGCGGCCTGCCCTCCCAGGTGCGGAAGGTGCCGGACTTCTGCATCGCCGACGCCACCGGGAAGACGACGTCGGCGCGGTCGGTGACGGGGCTGTGCCGCAACTCCAGGCTGACCACGAAGCGGGCTGCGTCGATGGCATCGAGGGCGGCCTGCGGATCCGGCAGGTCGGTGATATCGACCCCGCCGATGATCAGCGCGCCCAAGGCGGGTGCGGCCTCCAGGATGGCGGCGGTGTCGCGACCGACGGTGACCGGCAGCTCTGGAACGTTCCAGATCGTGCGAACCTGTTGGCGCGCACGAGGATCCACCACGGGGCGGCCACCGGGCAGCAGGCCCGGCAGCGCGCCCGCTTCGACCGCACCACGCTCACCGGCCCGCCGCGGCGCCCAGGCCAGCGCGGCACCGGTGTCGTCCGCGAGCCGGACCGCGGCCGACAGCGCACCGGGGATTCCGGCCATCCGCTCGCCGACCAAGACCACCGCGCCGGGTTGACGCAGCAGCTGCGCTGCCGTCGCCGATGCGGCGGAGTCCGTTGCGATCTCACCGGTGCGCAGGGCATCGAGCAGATGGGGTTCGGCACCGGGCACGGCCTGCAGCAGAGTGCCCGCCATCCGGTCCAGTCCGCGCGAGGAGTAGGCGGCGAGCGAGAAGATCGGCATACCGCGTTTGCGTGCAGCCTTGCGCAGCCGCAGATAGATGATCGGCGACTCCTCTTCCGGCTCGAATCCGACGAGCAGCACCACCGGCGCGTTCTCCAGCGCGTCGTAGTCGACGGTGACGCCCTGTCCGGCTACCCGGGCCGCCAAGAAGTCCGCCTCCTCGACCGAATGCACCCGGGCGCGGAAGTCGATATCGTTGGTGCCCAAGGCAATTCGGGCGAATTTGGCGTAGGCGTAGGCATCTTCCTCGGTGGCGCGGCCGCCGACCAGGACACCTGCGCTGCCGAAGGCCGACGCCAGACCTTCCGCGGCGGCGGCGAGCGCCTCGGACCAGGATGCCGGGGCGAGTTTGCCGTCCCAGCCGCGCACCAGCGGTGTGGTCAGCCGGTCGCGTTCGGTCGCATAGGTGAATGCCCATCGGCCCTTATCGCAGTTCCACTCCTCATTGACCTGCGGATCGTCACCCGCCAAGCGGCGCAATACCTTTCCGCGTCGATGGTCGGTGCGCTGCGCACAACCGGACGCGCAGTGCTCGCACACGCTCGGGCTGGAGACCAGGTCGAACGGGCGGGCCCGGAACCGGTAGCTGGTGCCGGTGAGTGCGCCGACCGGGCAGATCTGCACGGTATTGCCGGAGAAGTAGGAGTCGAACGGTTCGGCCTGTGCGATGCCGACCTGCTCGAGCGCACCGCGATCCATCAGTTCGATGAACGGATCCCCGGCGACCTGCTGGGAGAAGCGGGTGCAACGGGCGCAGAGCACGCAGCGCTCCCGGTCCAGCAGCACCGCGGTCGAGAGCGGAATCGGCTTGGGGTAGGTGCGCTTCACGCCATCGAACCGCGTCTCGGGCCGACCGCTGGACATCGCCTGATTCTGCAGCGGGCATTCGCCGCCCTTATCGCAGACCGGACAGTCGAGGGGATGGTTGATGAGCAGCAACTCCATCACCCCCTCCTGCGCCTTATCGACAGCGGGTGAGGTCAGCTGGGTACGCACGATCATGCCGTCGGCGACGGCCATCGTGCAGGAAGCGACCGGTTTGCGCTGTCCCTCCACCTCGACCAGGCACTGACGGCACGCGCCGACCGGGTCGAGCAGCGGATGGTCGCAGAAGCGCGGGATCTGGATGCCGATCAGTTCGGCGGCCCGGATCAGCAGGGTGCCCGCGGGCACGCTGACCTCGGTGTCGTCGATGGTGACGGTGACCAGGTCGGCCGGAACGAGCCCACTGGTAGTGGAATTCACGGTGGCCGGCCCACCCGCCACCCTGCCAGCGCCGCCCACCGAATCGCTACGCGATGCTGTACGCCCTCCCGTCACCCGGCCACCGCCCCCCACCGAATCGCTACGCGATGCTGTACTCATATCACTCCTTCGGACCAGGCGGTGGATCGCGCGGGATCGAACGGGCAGCCGTCGAGCCGCAGATGGTCGAGGTATTCCTGGCGGAAGTACGTCAGCGAGGAGATGATCGGGCTGGCCGCGCCGTCGCCGAGTGCGCAGAACGACTTGCCGTTGATGGTGTCGCTGATATCGAGGAGCTTCTCGATATCGGATTCGGTGCCCCGGCCCGCCTCTATCCGCCCGAGCAGTTGGACGAGCCAGTACGTGCCCTCCCGGCAGGGGGTGCATTTGCCGCAGGATTCGTGGGCGTAGAACTCGGTCCAGCGCAGCACCGCGCGCACCACGCAGGTGGTGTCGTCGAAAATCTGTAATGCCTTGGTGCCCAACATGGATCCGGCGCTCGCGACGCCCTCGTAGTCCAGGGGCACGTCGAGGTGTTCGTCGGTGAACAGCGGCGTCGACGAACCGCCGGGCGTCCAGAACTTCACCTGATGTCCCGCGCGCACGCCACCGGCGTAGTCGAGCAGTTCGCGCAGCGTAACGCCCAGCGGCGCCTCGTATTGCCCCGGCCGTGCGACGTGGCCCGACAGCGAGTACAGCGTGAAGCCGGGGGACTTCTCACTGCCCATGGACCGGAACCAGGCCGTGCCGTTGAGGATGATCGGCGGCACGCTGGCAATGGATTCCACGTTGTTGACCACCGTCGGGCAGGCGTACAGGCCCGCGACGGCCGGGAACGGCGGACGCAGTCGGGGCTGGCCGCGCCGACCCTCGAGTGAATCCAGCAGCGCGGTTTCCTCACCGCAGATATACGCGCCAGCTCCGGCGTGCACGATCAGTTCCAGGTCGTAGCCGGAGCCGAGAATATTCTTGCCGAGGAATCCGGCCGCATACGCCTGCGCGACCGCGGCCTGCAGCCGCCGCAGCACCGGAACGACCTCACCGCGCACGTAGATGAACGCGTGTGCCGCCCGAATCGCATAGGCCGCGATGATCACGCCCTCGATGAGCGTGTGTGGGGTGGCCAGCATGAGCGGAATGTCCTTGCAGGTACCGGGTTCCGACTCGTCGGCATTGACCACCAGGTAATGCGGCTTGGTGACGCCATCGGGTCCCGTCCCCTGCGGGATGAAGCTCCACTTCATGCCGGTCGGGAACCCTGCGCCGCCGCGGCCGCGCAGGCCGGCGTCCTTCACGGTCTGGATGATCTGGTCAGGTTGCATGCGCAGGGCCTTGCGCAGCGCCTGATAGCCGTCGTGCGCGTGGTAGTGCTCGATGGTCCACGACTGCGGGTCATCCCAGTACCGGGTGAGTACGGGAGTCAGGGTCATCACACGCCCTCCGAATTCGGTTCCGGCGCTTGCATATCCTGTTCCTGCGCGACCCGCAGGCCAGCCAGCGTCGCCTCGCCCGCGGCGCCGTCGAGGACGCCGGGGCGTTCGTCGGGGAATCCGGCCAGGATGCGTGCGGTCTGCTTGAACGTGCATAGCGGTGCGCCGCGCGTCGGCGTCACCTGCTCGCCCCTGCGCAGCGAATCCACCAGTGCGGCAGCCGATTCCGGAGTCTGGTTATCGAAGAACTCCCAGTTGACCATCACCACCGGCGCGAAATCACATGCGGCGTTGCACTCGATGTGCTCGAGGGTGATCGCCCCGTCCAGGGTGGTCTCGCCGTGCCCGATACCGAGGCGTCGCCGCAGCGTGTCGAGGATGGCGTCACCGCCCATCACCGCACAAAGGGTGTTCGTGCAGACACCGACGTGGTAGTCGCCAGTGGGGGTACGACGGTACATCGAGTAGAAGGTGGCCACGGCGGTGACCTCGGCGCCGGTCAATTCCAGCTGCTCGGCACAGAATTCGATACCGGTGCCGGTGACGCAGCCCTCCTCGGACTGGACCAGATGCAGCAGCGGTAACAGCGCTGAGCGCGGCTCGGGATAGCGGGCGATGATCTCCTTCGCATCGATCTCCAGCCGCTCGCGCACATAGGGCGCGAACGGCTGCGGCCGGGTGGACAGTTTCAGCAAGATCTCTGTCATCGGTCTACTCCGCCCATTACCGGGTCGATGCTGGCGACGGATGCGATGACGTCGGCGACCATACCGCCCTCGCACATCGCCGCCACCGCTTGCAGATTCGTGAACGAGGGGTCGCGATAGTGCACGCGATAGGGGCGAGTGCCCCCGTCGCTGACCATATGCACGCCCAGTTCGCCGCGTGGCGATTCGACGGCCACATACACCTGTCCCGCCGGGACTCGGATGCCCTCGGTGACGAGTTTGAAGTGGTGGATGAGTCCCTCCATGGATGTGCCCATGATGCGGCCGATGTGCTTGGGGGAGTTGCCGAGTCCGTCCGGACCCAGCTGCAGATCGGCCGGCCAGGCGATCTTCTTGTCGTCCACCATCACCGGGCCGGGCCGCAGTTTGTCCAGGCACTGCTCGACGATCTTGAGCGACTCCTTCATCTCCGCGACCCGAATCCAGTAGCGGCCGTAGCAGTCACAGCCGGTCGTGGTGGGAACGTCGAATTCGTAGTTCTCGTAACCGCAGTACGGTGCGGCCTTGCGCAGATCGTGCGGCAAACCGGTGGAGCGCAGTACCGGGCCGGTGATGCCGAGCGCCATACAGCCGGTGAGATCCAGGTAGCCGATGTTCTGGGTGCGTGCCTTCCAGATCGGGTTCTGGGTGAGCAGATGATCCATATCGCGCAGCCGCTTGGGCAAGAGGGCGAGCAGCTCACGGACTTTGCTCACCCCGTCGTCGGGCAGGTCCTGGGCGAGGCCGCCGGGCCGGATGTACGCGTGGTTCATGCGCAGGCCGGTGATGGTCTCGAAGACGTCCAGGATCAGTTCGCGTTCCCGGAAGCCGAACAGCATCGGGGTGAGTGCGCCCAGCTCCATACCGCCGGTAGCCAGCGCCACCAGATGCGAGGAGATCCGGTTGAGTTCCATGAGCATGACGCGAATGATGGTGGCGCGCTCGGGAATCTGGTCCTCGATATCGAGCAGCCGCTCGACGCCGAGGCAGTACGCCGTCTCGTTGAAGAAGGGCGAGAGGTAATCCATCCGGGTCACGAAGGTGGTGCCCTGCGCCCAGTTCCGGAATTCCAGATTCTTCTCGATGCCGGTGTGCAGATAGCCGATGCCGCATCGGGCCTCGGTGACCGTCTCGCCCTCGATCTCGAGGATGAGCCGGAGCACGCCGTGTGTGGACGGATGCTGTGGGCCCATATTGACGACGATGCGTTCTTCGCCTGCGCCGCCGAGGGTTTCGGTGACCGCGTCCCAGTCCTGGCCTGCCACTGTCACCACGGTCGGTTCCGGTTTCGGCTTGCCAGCGGGTTCGGGCCCGGTGTCGTTGTTGACGCCGGGCCGGGTGTCGATGTCGTTCATTACTTGTACGCCCTCCGCTCGTCGGGCGGCGGAATGCGCGCGCCCTTGTACTCGACCGGGATCCCGCCGAGCGGGTAGTCCTTGCGCTGGGGGTGGCCACGCCAGTCGTCGGGCATCGCGATGCGCGTCAGCGAGGGGTGGCCGTCGAAGAGGATGCCGAAGAAGTCGTAGGTTTCCCGCTCATGCCAGTCGGTGGTCGGATACACGCTGAACAGCGACGGGATATGCGGGTCGGCGTCCGGTGCGGAGACCTCGATGCGAAGCCGTCGGTTGTGCGTGATGGACATGACGTGATAGACCGCGTGCAGTTCGCGGCCCGTGTCGTCGGGATAGTGCACGCCGTTGACGCCGAGGCACAGCTCGAAACGCAGTGCCGCGTGGTCGCGCAACGTCTGGGCGACGGTGACGAGGTGTTCGCGCCGCACGTGCAGGGTGAGTTCGCCGCGAAAGACGATCACCTTCTCGATGGCATTCTCCCAGCGGGTGCCGACCGCGCCGAGGGCGGCGTGCAGTTCGACGACGATCTCGTCGAAGTAGCCGCCGTATGGCGCCGGGGTGCTGCCGGGCAGTGTCACCGGGCGGACCAGGCGGCCGTACCCGGAGGTGTCGCCGGTACCGCTGACGCCGAACATGCCGCGCCGTACGTTGACCACCTCGGTCGGCGCCGAATCCGGTTCCGGCGGTGTGCCTTCCGGACCAGCGGTGGCCGCAGCGTCGACGAGCTCCTGCGGTGTCCTGGTCTCGGTATTGTCGGGGGAATCGAAGGTCATCGCAGCAGACCCTCCATCCGGATGGTCGGCGTGGACGCCAAAGCGGCCTCTTCGGCAGCGCGGATGGCCTCCTCGCGGTTGACGCCGAGCGGCATCGCCTGAATCTTCGCGTGCAGGGCCAAGATGGCGTTCAACAGCATCTCCGGGCGGGGCGGGCAGCCGGGCAGGTAGATATCGACCGGCACCACATGGTCCACGCCCTGCACGATGGCGTAGTTGTTGAACATGCCGCCGGAGGACGCGCAAACGCCCATGGCCAGCACCCATTTCGGTTCGGTCATCTGGTCGTAGACCTGACGCAGCACCGGTGCCATCTTCTGGCTGACCCGGCCCGCGACGATCATCAGATCGGCCTGCCGCGGTGAGGCGCGGAACGCCTCCATGCCGAAGCGGGCTATATCGAAACGTCCGGCGCCGGTGGCCATCATCTCGATGGCGCAGCAGGCCAGACCGAAGGTAGCGGGCCACAGTGAGCCCTTGCGCAGATATCCGGCGAAATCTTCGACGGTGCTCAGCAGGAAGCCGCTGGGCAGTTTTTCCTCGAGACCCATGTTCGACTAACTCTCACTTCCACTGTGCGTATGGCGGTGACGGTGTATTGCCCTGTTGCCATGACGTATGGGCGATCAGTCCCAGCTGAGACCGCCGCGGCGCCATTCGTAGGCGTAGGCCACGGAAACGTTGAAGATGAACAGCGCCATCGCGGCGAGACCGAAGAAACCGAGCGCATCGAAGTGGACAGCCCACGGATAGAGGAACACGATCTCGATGTCGAAGATGATGAACAGCATGGCGGTGAGGTAGTACTTCACCGGAAAGCGTTGTCCGGTAACGTTTCCCGGCCCGCCCGCAATGGCGTGCGGTGTCGGTTCGATGCCACATTCGTAGGCCTCTTGTTTGGCCCGGTTGTGGCGCTTGGGGCCGATGAGGGCCGAGAGGATGATGGAGAAAACCGCGAACGCGGCGGCGACCGCGCCGAGGACCAGAGTGGGCATCTCGATATTCACGACTGCACTTCCCCTCCTTGCGAGCTGTAGCTGGCGGTTGGGTGTCATGTTCCCGACGGCGCCGGGGTGTGATGGACGGCGTCGGGATCCGTGGCAGACCCTTCGAGCGATCTGCAAGCAGTCGCTACGGGCAGCTTCCGAGGCGGGCTGACGTCGTTGTCCGCCTCGGTCAGACTCGCCTCATGGCCTGCTCGCACCGCGCGGGTCTGTCATATCGAGGCCCGCGCTCATGTGAGCTACGGCACAGCCTACAACTGACGCGCCGGGTCGACCATTTATTCGATTGGGGTCTTTGATCGAAAACGGGACTGCTATTTATGACTGAATCGGGGGTAATCCGATCCGACGGATCCCGCTCAGTGATGCGCCGTCACGTGACATTCGAATGCCCGCGTCCGAAGACACGGGCATCACGGGGTAACGCGGGCTTACCCGCGAAATTCGGTCAGGCCGCAGTGCGGTTGCGCAGCACCGCGACGACGGCCTCGGTGAGCCTGATCGGATCGATCGGATGCGCCACCGCGGCCTCCGCGCGTGACCAATTCGCGAGCCAGGCGTCGTCGGGGCGACCGGTGAGCACCAGAACCGGTGGGCAGTTGTCGATCTCGTCCTTGAGCTGTTTGGCGATGCCGAGCCCGCCCGCGGGAGCGGATTCCCCATCCAGGATGGCCAGGTCGATACCGCCCGCATCCATCTGCTCGATGACCACGGGCGCGGTCGCCACCTCGAGGTATTCGAAGGTGGGTAGTTCGGCGTGTGGATGTCTGCCCAGTGCCAGCATCACTTGGCGCCGGGTATCGGCGTCGTTGCTGTAGACGAGAACCCGCAGCGGGGTGGAACGAATTGCGTCGGCCACGCAGGGATGGTACGTCTGCGAGGGGGCGCGGCGTGGCAGGTTGGCCCAGATCGGTACCACGCGTCGGGCAAGGTAATCGAAAGCCATTGCCAAGTTCCGGCCGGTAGCATCCGGAAAATGCGGGGAGATATCACCCGGGAGCTCGTCGAAACCGACGTGTGGACCGATGAGATGGTGGGCCGGGCGGGAATTCCGGTGGTGGACGTTCCGTTCGTGACCATCGGCAGCGGGATCGGGTCCTTCGTTACCTATGACACCCTGCGGATCTACGGCGTCGCGGCCGCATCGATGGCGGTGCTCGGGCCGCAGGAGGTGCCGTGGTCGTCGTATGAGTATCTGACGCGGGTGTCGCAGATTCCCCGCGGGGAGCGGTTGCGCAGTGACTCGGCCTCGACTCCGGACAATATCTGGGGGTTTCCGTCCTATGCGGTGCGCGAGGCGTTGGCGGAGAAAACGATCCGGCCGCTGTGGAATGTGTTCACCGAGCCGATCTTCGCCAACTACTACACGCCGAAGGCCGGGCAGGCGTTCGTTTCGATGGAACGGGAATTCCATCGGATCGGGTTTGCGGGTTCGTTGCACAAAGGGCAGGTACGCATGGTGCGCAAACGGTACGGCGGTGGATATTTCACCATCCTCACCCCGCCCGCCGGTGCGACGCCGACCAAGCGGATCGCGTTTCGCAGTTCATATGTCCATGTGGGCGTTGGGTATCCGGGGCTGAAGTTGCTGCCCGATCTGCAGGAGTACCGAGAGAAGTATCGCGATCCGACGCGGGTGGTGAATGCCTACGAACCGCATGAGCACGTCTACCAGGCGTTGCAGCGCAGGCCGTGCACCGTGATGATTCGCGGTAGCGGGATCGTGGCCAGCCGGGTTTTGCAGCGGATCATCGATGATCGCGACAAGTTTCGGCTGAGTACCCAGATCCTGCATCTGTTCCGCCACTATGTGGGCAAGGCGCAGGGCTCGAATCTCTTCAACCGCCGCAAATCCGGCGATGGCTGGTCCTATCAGGGATTCAACTATCCGAAGTCGGTGTGGGGCGGGCAGCTCGAGGCGAAAATGCGCACGCTGCAAGGGGAACAGCGGGCGCGGGCGTACCAGGAGATGGGCGGCACCAGCACACCCGTACGCAACGGATGGCAGGAGCAGTTGCGGCGTGGTCGCGAGGAGGGCTGGTATCAGGTGATGGCGGGCACAGCGCGCGATCTGCGGCCCGGGCCGGGGCCGGGTGGGGTGATCACGACCATCGTGCCGGATCCGACCGCACCGCTACCGTTTCCGCCGCCGACCCAGCCCTTCGATACCGCCGCCGACTACATCATCGACTGCACCGGACTGGAGGCCGACGTGCGCGAGCATCGGTTGCTGGCAGATCTGCTGGATCATGCTGGGGCCGGACGTAATCCGGTGGGGCGGATGGATGTGGCGACCACCTTCGAATTGATCGGCACGCGAAGTGGCAGCGGACGCATCTATGCATCGGGTAGCGCGACGCTGGGTGGTCCGTTTCCCGGGGTCGATACCTTCCTCGGATTGCAGATCGCGGCGCAGGAGATCGCGGACGACCTTGCGGCGCTGGGTTTCTGCCAGCGCATGGGACCGCTGCGCTCGACGCGGCAATGGTGGTTGTGGGCGACGAACAAGAAGATCTGAACCGATGCTGCTTACCTTGAACGGGCGGATTCAAACGCGCATACTCGTGCTCGGCGCCCTCGGATTCGTTGTCGCGGTGATCATCACGCCGGTGTTGCCGACCGGATCGCTGTCACTGGGTCATGCGTATCGCGTGACATTGTCGGTGCTGCTCGCGACTGTGCTCATGGGCGTGCTGTGGGAGTTGCTCTACCATTTTCTGCAGCAGTTCCGGTGGGAGAAGGACTGGCCGACGCTGTTCGGCTTCTGGACGATCGTCAACGAGGCGGCGCTGATGTGGGTCCTTGTGCACTACACGACAATCGTGCTGCCGCGAGCGCTGCACCCATCGCTGACGGCATTCCTCATCCAGTTCACCGTCACCTGGATCGTGTTCTGGCTCATCGTGAACGGGCCGATGCGGGTGGTGTTCCACCGGTGGCGGTTTCGGGGCGGTCGATTCCTGTGACCGATCCGCGGCTCGAGGTGTTGCCGGGCGGTACGCATCTGATCGCGAACGCCGATGGCGTTGTCATCGTGGTCGCCCATCGCGCGGATATTGCGGCGACTGCCGAATCGCCCGCGGGCCAGACGATGACGGCGCTACTGGGCCTGGTGCGGGAGGCCGGTGCCGAGGTGCAACGACGCACCGGGCGCATATTTGCGCGCCTTGCCACCACGTGGTTGATGAACCTGGACAACGAGGACCAGGTGGAGTTCGCAGTGATCACGCCCAGTGCGGACGGGGTGGCATTGTTTCTGCACGGCGCGGTGACAGCGGTGCTGGAAGGCTCGGATCGCTCGGAAGTGCTGCACGGCCGTGACGCCGGATTCACCGTGGACCGGGTGGTGATTCCGGCGCCTGATATCGGGGTGGGGTTGTTCGTAGACGAGGACGGGGTGAGCGAGGCCGTGCTACCGGGGCGCGGTGTCGCCGGGCTCGATGCGGGGATCGCGCCCGGGGCCGGGGCGGTGCTGTGGTTCGGGGCGCCCGCGTCGGATCGTGCACCGGCTGCACCGAAGCGTGCTTCTCGGTTGAGGAAATCGGAGGACGCGGGTGTCGGGGTGGGAGGGTCACCGATGCCGTCGTCGGATGTCCGGGTGGGGCAACCGGTCGGGCTTCGGAAGGGAGTCGGGGGTGCTGAGGTCGGTGGCGGGGCTGACGCTGGCCCCATCGCGGAGTCCGGCGAGCCGGAGTTCGATACGGATACCTTGGTGCCGAATGTGCCGATTCCGGTGCCGGTCCGGACCGGCGGGGTGGTTCCGGTGGTGCTGCCCGAGGGCGGTGGTGTCATTGTTCGGGGATTCATGTGTTCGCGGCAGCATTTGAATGATCCGCGGGTGTCGTTTTGTGCGGTGTGCGGGATCCGGATGGATCAGCTGACCTGTGTATTGACCGAGGGTGTTCGGCCGCCGCTCGGGTTGCTGATGCTCGATGACGGGACGTCGTTCGTGCTCGACGATGACATCGTCCTCGGACGGGAACCCGAGCATGCGGCGGCGGTGGCGCGCGGTGCGCGACCGATACGGTTGCCGGACCGGTCGGGGGGAATGTCACGGGCGCATGCGGAGATTCGGCTGGTCGAGTGGGATGTGACCGTGGTCGACCAGGGGTCGGCGAATGGTACGTATATCCGAATGCCCGGCCATCAGGAGTGGATCCGCGCGATGCCGAACCACCCGGCCACCCTGGCCGCGGGCTCCCAGATCCTACTCGGCGGTCGCGTCCTCACCTTCGACTCCCAACACAGCCAGTTCTGATCCGGTCCGCCGCACGCAACTCGCGACCGCACACGTCAGTTCGTCACCGCACACTCGCGCCGATCAGCCCGTCAGTGTCAGGGATGTCATGTCACTGGAGTGTCAGAACTGTCCGGTCACATTGGACTCGCAATTCGACGTGTAGTGACGAACTGACGTGTGGACGGGGCCGGTTCAGCCGGTGGGTCGATCCGGTACGCGGCGGAATCGGACGACTCCGGACCACGGGCCGCGGCCGGGTTTGCGGGGGTTCGGTTGGCGGAGGTAGGTGAAGGGGCGCAGGTACCACGGGGCACGGTCCAGTTTGCGGGCCTGCACAAGGAGGTGTTCGACCTCGAGTGGGCGCCAGCCGAGTTCCTCGAAGTAGGCGATCCCGTGTGTGGGTTCGAATTCGAGGGGAGCGTTCTCGAACATCGAACCGGCGCGCATTCTCTTCATCGCCACCGTGACGTCCATGACCCACCAGTTGATCTCCGGGCGGGCAAGTGCGCCGGCGATGGAGCGAACCGTCTCCTCCTCCAGGTACATCAGCAGGCCTTCGGTGATCACCAAAGCCTTTGTAGCGTGCGAGTTTTCGGGTCCGAGCGGGCCGAGTGCCGCATCCAGGAACTTCGCCGTCGCGGACGGCGAGGCGAGGTCGACGCCACGGCGGATGAGGGTGCAGCGCGGCTTCTCGTCGGCGAGGGCGGCGTCCTTCTCCGTGGTCAGCGCGGGTAGATCGGCCTCGACCCAGACGAAATCGGCAGGCAGGTCGAGGCGGTACGGGCGAGTGTCGAGTCCGGCCGCGAGATTCAGCACCCGATCGCAGCCCTCGCGGATCGAGGTGGCGATCAGGTCATCGATGAGTACGGTCCGGGTGACCACCGGCCAGCCGCCGCGCATCACCCGAGGTGCGGCCGCCACCATGGCACGTCCGCGCTCCCCGGCCAGCTGATCGGCGAGCGGATCGCGGAACAGCGCGTCCGCGCGCGCAGTCTCGACCGCGCGGTAGGCGGCCACCCAACGCGCGGTATCGGACACATTCGAAATCAACGCTTCCCCACCAGCCATGCGGGCCAGTCTGGCACAGCCTCGCGTCGGGTAGGTCCCCACAGGCAGGTGTAGTTGGTGTCATCCGATAGCATCGGCCCAGGAAAACGCGCTGCGTAGAACACGATATTCACGGGCTCGTAACAGCAAAACATGCTGCTGAGCCACTATTTGGGCCACAATCATCCCGATGGCGAATTTCCGCCGACATCCTGTGCGATCAGTCGATCGCCAGTCGGGTGGAGTCCGGGTGTCGTGCCCCCCGGACTCCACCGCCCGACCCTTCCCGCTGCCCTGAAGCGGATTCGATCGATGTGCACCACCCACGCCAAAACCTGACGTTACGTCAGGTTGAAGTGTCATTTCGATCAGATCGCACAACCCGCCCATGCAGCCGAACTTGGGAATTATTCGTCCAGTGGAGCCACGTGGTCCGCGAGTGCAGGGCTAACCGGCGTGGAAGGCGTGTGGGCCGACTTCGGCGGGGTCGAGGATGTGGGCGAGGAACAGACGCGTCGTGGGAGTCGGGGTGCGAGTGGTGATGGCGTGCCAGGGGCGGTCCATGGGGGTGCCGTCTACCGGGAGTATATGCAGCAGACCGGATTCCAGGTCTTGGGCAAGGGCGTCGCTGTGGATGAGAGTGACGCCGAGACCTTCGCGGGCGGCGGCGAGGACGGCGCCGTGGCTGCCCAGGGTGAGGGTGGGCGGGGCGATTTCGAGACGGTCGATGAGGCTGAGGGTGGCGTCGCGGGTGCCGGACCCGCGGCCGCGTAGCAGCCAGGTGCTGTGCAGGGGATCCGGGCAGCCTGGCGCGCCGACGACGACGAGCTGACTGGGGCGGCGCGCGCGGATGACGAGTCCGGTGTCGCGGGGTGGTCGGCCCGCGATGACGAGATCGGTTTCGTGGTGGTGCAATTCGAGGAACAGCACGTCGCGTGGGTGGACGGACAGGCTGAGTTCGATATCCGGATAGCGGTTACGGAAGGACGCGAGCAGCCGCAGCAGCACATACTCACCAGCGGTGGCGACGACGCCGATCCGCAGCTTGCCGGTTTCGGCGCGACGGACGGCCGCGTTGGCCTCCTTCATGAGGCCCAGGATGGTGCGGCAGTATTCGGAGTAGATGCGCCCCGCCTCGGTGAGCGCGATACCGCGTCCGGACTTCGCGATGAGCTTCGCGCCGAGCTGCTTTTCGATGTGGGCGACAGCCGCGGACACCGCGGCCTCGGTGATGTGCAGCTGGGTGGCGGCGCGGCGGATACTGCCCTGTCGGGCCACGGCCAGGAATGTTTCCATCCGAGCCGCACTCACCATACCCACAATTCGACGGTATCAAACTCTATGAATCCGTTGAGTATTCCGAGAAACAATCAAATTGTTTGTCGTTAACACCCCGGTCATCCTTGAACTCATCAGACGTTCACCCGAAGCGGAGGAATGATGACCGAGGAAACCGAACCGAACCGCTGGGATCCGGGTGTGCACTCCTACGCGTCGATGGGCTACTACGCGCCGGACTACCTCCCCAAAGATACCGACATCCTCGCCGTCTTCCGCGTCACCCCGCAGCAGGGGGTGGACCCGATCGAAGCCGCGGCCGCCGTCGCGGGTGAATCCTCTACGGCCACTTGGACCGTCGTGTGGACCGATCGTCTCACGGCACATGATCGCTACCAGGCCAAGTGTTATCGCATCGATGAGGTGCCCGGTCGCCCCGGGGAGTACTTCGCCTACATCGCTTACGATCTCGACCTGTTCGAGGAGGGGTCGATCACCAACCTCACCTCCTCGATCATCGGCAATGTCTTCGGATTCAAGCCGTTGTTGGCATTGCGCTTGGAGGACATGCGGATTCCGGTGGCCTACGTCAAGACCTTCCAGGGTCCGCCGCACGGCACCGTCATGGAACGCGAGTATCTGAACAAATACGGCAGGCCGCTGCTCGGGGCGACGGTGAAGCCGAAACTCGGTCTGTCCGCCCGCAATTACGGGCGAGTGATCTACGAGGCGTGCAAGGGTGGCCTGGATTTCACCAAGGACGACGAGAACATCAACTCCCAGCCGTTCATGCGCTGGCGCGACCGATACCTGTTCGCCATGGAGGGCGTCAATCGCGCCGTAGCCGAAACCGGTGAGATCAAGGGCCACTACCTCAATGTCACCGCGGCGACGATGGAGGAAATGTACGAGCGCGCCGAGTTCGCGAAGGAACTGGGCAGCGTCGTGATCATGATGGACCTGACCGTGGGATTCACTGCCATGCAGTCGATGTCGCACTGGGCGCGGCGCAACGGTGTGCTGCTGCATCTGCATCGGGCCGGGCACTCCACCTACACCCGGCAGAAGACCCACGGCGTGAGCTTCCGGGTGCTGGCGAAGTGGTGCAGGCTGATCGGTGTCGATCATGTGCACGCCGGCACCGTGGTCGGCAAGCTCGAGGGCGATCCGGCAACCACCAGGGGCTTCTACGACACGTTGCGGGAGAACCACATTCCCACCAACCCGGGCAACGGCATCTTCTTCGATCAGGATTGGGCGAGTCTGGGTGGGGTCATGCCGGTCGCCTCCGGCGGTATCCACGCGGGCCAGATGCACCAACTGCTCGACCTTTTCGGCGATGACGTGGTGTTGCAGTTCGGCGGCGGCACCATCGGGCATCCGCTCGGCATCGCGGCTGGTGCGGAGGCGAATCGGGTGGCGTTGGAGGCGGTCGTCAAGGCCCGCAACGAAGGTCGCGACCTGCTGAAGGAAGGTCCGGAGGTGCTGCGCAAGGCCGCCGAGATCTGCCGCCCACTCGATGTCGCGCTCTCGACCTGGGGTGATGTCACCTTCGACTACACCTCCACGGACGCACCGGATGCCGTGCCGACGGCCAGCCGCTGAACGACAGGATCTGCCCATGTATCTGCGTCACGGAACCTTCTCGTACCTGCCCGAACTCACCGACGCCGAGATCGCCGCCCAGGTGCGCTACGCATTGCTCAACAACTGGCCGGTGTCCATCGAGTACACCGATGACCCGCACCCTCGCAACGCCTACTGGGAGATGTGGGGGCTGCCGCTGTTCGATCTCGACGAGCCCGACGGTGTGCTCGCCGAGATCGACGCCTGCCGCAATACCTTTCCGCGGCACTACATTCGGGTGCTCGCCTATGATGCCCGTTACGGCAGGCAGACCACCGCATTGAGTTTCCTGGTGCAGCGCCCCGCCGACGAACCAGGCTTCCTGCTGACCCGTACCGAGGGCCCGGACCGGCGCCAGATCTACGGACTGCGGTCCTATGCCACCGATGAACGGCCTGGTACCCGGTATGGCGGCTGAAGGATCGAGCGCGGCGAGCGGCTTCCGATTGCACCGGCCCGGCGTCGACGACGGCAGGCCGGTGCGCGCGGTGCCAGCGGACGCACCGCCGCAAGGCGAGGAGCTGGCCGACGACGCGGTGTTGGATTTGTCCACCGATATCGCGGGCAACGACGTCGAGGATGTATTGACCAGGCTCGATGCCGAACTCGTCGGGCTGGCAAATGTCAAGCGACGGGTGCGCGAGATCGCGGCGCTGCTGCTCATCGATCGGGCCCGGCAGCAGTTCGGCCTGCAGGCCTCCCGGCCCACCATGCATATGAGCTTCACCGGTGGCCCTGGTACCGGTAAGACCACCGTCGCGTTGCGGATGGCGCAGATGCTGCACGCGCTCGGTTACATCCGCAAACCCAAAGTGCACACGGTGACCCGTGACGATCTGGTCGGCCAGTTCATCGGGCATACCGCACCCAAAACCAAGGAAGCCCTCGCCAAGGCGGCCGGGGGAGTGCTATTCATCGACGAGGCGTACTACCTGTTCCGCCCGGAGAACGAACGCGATTACGGGCAGGAAGTCATCGAAATCCTGCTGCAGGAAATGGAAAGCGAACGCACCAGCCTGGTGGTGATCTTCGCGGGCTATCCGGATCGGATGGAGAAATTCTTCTCCGCCAACCCGGGACTGTCCTCGCGCGTGGCCCATCATCTGGAATTCAGCGACTACACCCACGACGAACTGGTGTGCATCGCCGACCTCATGGTGGCGCGCGACAACTTCCGCTTCGACGACACCGGATCCGCGGCCTTCGGCGAATATCTCGCGCTGCGGATGACCAGGCCTCGATTCTCCAATGCGCGCAGCGTACGCAATGCCCTGGACCGCTGCCGGTTACGGCAGGCCAAGCGGCTGGTCGAGCTGCGGCGACCGCTCACGAAGTCCGACCTGATCACGCTGACCGACGGGGATGTCTACGGCAGCAGTGTGTTCCGGGCACAACAGCCGGATGGGCCGACCGCCAGGGCCCCCGCGTGACGAGATCGAGAACTCATGCCAGAAGGACTGAAGACCCTCACCCGGTACACGATCGAGGAGGAACACCGGCATCCCGGATCGTCCGGTGAATTCTCTGCTCTGGTGAATGTCGTTGCGACCGCGACGAAGATCATCGCCAACCAGGTGACCAGGGGCGCCATCGTCGGCTCCCTCGGCGCCTCCGAACCGGATAACCTGCCGCCGACAGTGCACCGCAAACTCGACGCCATCGCCAATGACATCATGGTGGCCGAGACCCAATGGACGGGGCATCTGTCGGCGCTGTTGTCCGAGCAGATGACCGATATCCATCCGGTGCCCGATGTGCACCGGCGCGGTAAATATCTGCTGGCCTTCGATCCGTTGGACGGATCCTCGAATATCGATGTAAACCTGCCTGTCGGAACCATTTTCAGTGTGCTGCGGGCACCGGACAGTGCGCCGCCGAGCGTCGATGACTTTCTGCAGCCGGGCGTGCGTCAGGTCTGCGCCGGATTCACCCTGTACGGGCCGGCGACCATGCTGGTGATCACCACCGGCAGCGGAGTCGACGGGTTCACCCTCGATCGGGAGATCGGAGCGTTCGTGCTGACCCATCCGCGGATGCGAATCCCGGAGGACACTTCGGGTTTCGCGATCAATGCGGCCAATGAGCGGTTCTGGGAGCGGCCGGTGCGCCGGTATGTGCACGAATGCCTCGACGGTGTGGACGGGCCACGCGGGCGGGATTTCAATATGCGCTGGGTCGCGTCACTGGTCGCGGACACCTTCCACATCCTCACCCGCGGCGGGGTCTATCTGTACCCGTACGACACCCGGCGGTCCGGGCGGGTCTCGTTGCTGTACGGGGCGAATCCGATCGCCTACATCGTCGAACAGGCCGGGGGATGGGCGACCACGGGCGGTGACCGGGTGCTGGAGGTGCCGCCGGAGCAGGTGCACCAGCAGGTGCCGCTGATCTTCGGTTCGCGCAATGAGGTCGAGCGCATCGAGCGCTATCACAGCGAGCCCGAGGAAGGGCCGAGTTTCGACAGCTCACTGTTCGGTTCCCGGTCGCTGTTCCGTCCGGCCGGTCGCTGAATGCCACCGCAAACCGAACACTGTCCGGCAATCGAGGAGGTGCCATGTCGGTCAAGCATCCCGTCGTCGCCATCACCGGATCATCCGGTGCGGGAACGACCAGCGTCACACGGACCTTCCAGGAGATATTCCGCCGCGAAGGTATCAATGCGGTGATCGTGGAAGGGGATTCGTTCCACCGCTACGACCGCAACGAGATGAAACTCGCGATGGCCGAGGCCGAGCAGAACCACAATCGCACCTTCTCGCACTTCGGTGAGGAGGCGAATCTGCTGAAAGAGTTGGAGACACTGTTCCGCGATTACGGTGAGACCGGCGTCGGTTCGGTGCGCAAGTATCTGCACGACGAGTTCGAGGCCAAACCCTATGGGCAACCTGTTGGCACCTTCACGCCATGGGAGGACCTGACACCCGGCAGCGATCTGCTGTTCTACGAGGGTCTGCACGGCGCCGCGATCACCGATTCGGTGAACGTCGCGCAATACGCGGATCTGCTGGTCGGGGTGGTGCCGATCGTCAACCTCGAATGGACCCAGAAGGTGATCCGCGATAAAACCGAACGCGGCTATTCCAGTGAGGCCGTGATCGATACGATCCTGCGCCGCATGCCCGACTACGTGAAATACATCTGCCCCCAGTTCTCCCACACCTACGTCAACTTCCAGCGCGTCCCCACTGTGGACACCTCGAACCCTTTCATCGCCCGCACCATCCCCACCGCCGATGAAAGCTTCGTCGTCATCCGCTTCGCCGACCCCAAGGTCATCGACTTCCCGTATTTACTGTCAATGCTGCACGACTCCTTCATGTCCCGCCCCAACTGCATAGTCGTGCCCGGCGGCAAAATGGAACTGGCCATGCAACTCATCTTCACCCCTCTCATCCTGCGCCTGATGGACAAGCGCCCCAAGCGTTCTCGCTGATCGGCGTAGCGTCGGCCTTGTCATCGGGGAAGGAATCCGGAGTATGTGCGGCGCGGTGCGAGGTGAAGCGGGACCGAGAGATCATGGTGCGCGCCAAGGGCGGTGCTCAGTGTCGGGTAAGGCCTGGGGCTCGCGCGCGAACCCCGGGGGGTCGCGGGGGTGCGGCGGCTCGGCGTACAGTGTCATAAGTTAATCGCCGTTCGCATGGGCGATCGTAGACACAGCAAGGAGCCGTCATGACATCCGCAGTCATCGTCGACGTTGTCCGCACACCCTCCGGAAAGGGGAAACCCGGTGGTGGACTCTCGGATGTGCATCCGGCGACGCTCCTGGCGGGGGTGCTGCGGACGCTGATCGAGCGCACCGGCATCGATCCCGCGCTGGTCGACGATGTGATCGGCGGTTGCGTCACCCAGAGCGGGGAGCAGGCGTTCAATATTTCGCGCACCGCGGTGCTGGCGGCCGGATTCCCGGAGTCGGTGCCCGCCACCACCGTCGACCGGCAGTGCGGATCCAGCCAGCAGGCCGCGCATTTCGCGGCGCAGGGCGTCATCGCCGGGGCCTATGACATCGCGATCGCCTGTGGCGTGGAGTCGATGAGCCGGGTGCCGATGTTCTCCAATGCCCAGGGCAAGGACGCCAACCGCGGCCCGCTGGTCCACCGCTTCCCGGAAGGCCTTATCGGACAGGGTATTTCGGCGGAGATCATCACTCAGCGCTGGAAGCTGGACCGGGAGACCCTGGACGCCTTCGCCGCCCGCTCGCACCGGCTCGCCGCCGACACCGCCGCGGCCGGTGGCTTCGACAACGAACTCGTCCCCGCGGGCACCCTCACCGCCGACGAGACCATCCGCCCCACCACCACCGCCGAAGGGCTGGCCGGTCTGCGCCCCGCCTTCGCCGCTGACGAATTCAAGGCGCGCTTCCCGGAGATCGAATGGTCGATCACCCCCGGCAACTCCTCACCGACGGCGCCTCCGCCGCCCTGATCATGAGCGAAGAAAAGGCCAACGCCCTCGGTCTGCGCCCGCGCGTCCGTTTCCACTCCTTCGCGGTCACCGGCGACGACCCGCTGCTCATGCTCACCGCCGTCATCCCCGCCACCCGCAAGGCCCTGGCCAAGGCCGGTCTCACCATCGACGACATCGATACCTACGAAGTGAACGAGGCCTTCGCCCCCGTCCCGCTCGTCTGGCAGCACGACCTCAACGCCGACCCCGCCAAACTCAACCCGCGCGGCGGCGCCATCGCCCTCGGCCACCCCCTCGGCGCATCCGGCACCCGCATCCTGGCCACCATGGTCAACCACCTCGAACAGTCCAGCGGCCGTTACGGCCTGATGACCATGTGCGAAGCAGGCGGCCTGGCCAACGCCACCATCATCGAGCGCCTCTGATTCCGTTGCGCCGCTGACGGTTACAGTTCGCCCTGCTCGCCGCGCCGATCCAGCTCGCGCTTCCGTTCTTCCTCTTGGCGGCGGGCTTCGCGGCGCTGGGATTCGGCGCGTTCACGCAGACCGCGGAGGAAGGCTTCGTCGTCGTCCGGGTTCTGCGGGACGCGGCGGCCGGGGCGGTCGTATTCGGCGTAACGGGTGGTGGCGCGTGGGCGGCCCTCGTGCAGGGGGCGACCCGCGAAGAGCCACAGCAGCGCGCCTACGGTCGGTATCAGGATGACGATGATGAGCCAGCCCATTTTGGGCAGGTTGCGGATGCCCGCGTCGGGGCAGGTGACGATATCGACCAGGCAGTAGACCCACAGGGCCAGGGTGATAAGGCCGAGTATTGCGTAGGGCATCGAGAACTCCTCGGGTGCGCGGCAGAGTTGCGGGCCTGTGCTTCCGCGGTTTCCGAAGTTCGATGGTCACCCCCCGCCGAACCGGCCCGCATGGAGGATACACGGCGCGGGCCAGTGGGTCCGGGGTGTGTTCGGGCGGCTCGGCGCTGCATTTGCACGATTGGCCGGGATCGCCGGACCCGTCGACCTGCCGCTCGGATGGTGGTCAGAGCGCCGAAATAGCGGAGTTCGAAGAATTTTCGCGCGTCCGCCATGCTCAGTTCGGTCAGCGGAGACAGCAGCAACGCCTCGCCGGCGGTGTAGATGAGATGCGCCCGAGTGCCGTTGCAGTATCAGTCCGGCAGCAGCGGTACCGAAAGACCTTCGCCACGCCCGATCAGGGCGGCGCGGGTGACGGCGGCGGACCCGAAGCGGCGGCGCAGGTCGTCGAGGGTGGTGTCCAGGGTGTTGGTGGCGCGGGGTTCCAGCGGGAGGGTGAGTTGGACGGCGTCGGCATTGTCGAGGTTGGTCAGGGCCAGGCCGATAAGGGTGAGGCCGCGCTCCTGGATCATGGGCATCGCGGTGCCGAGCAGAGTGCGGGCGGCATGCAGGATCGTCTCGGTGTGGTCGGTCGCCTCGGGCAGGGTGTGGGAGCGGGTGGCGCGGGTGAAATCGTCGAAACGCATGCGCAGCACCACGGTTCGGCAGACGCGCTCGGCCGCACGCAGTCGGCGGCCGAGGCGGTCGGTGAGGCCGTGCAGGTAGGCCTCGATCTCATCGGGCGGCCGGTGGCGGCGGCCGAGTGCGCGTTGGGCGCCGATGGAACGGCGGCGGACGCCGGTCTCGACGCGGCGCGGGTCGCGGGCCCAGGACAGGGCATACAGGTGACGGGCGGCGGCCGGTCCGAGGATCGCGCGCAGCGGTGACTCGCCGAGGTCGGCAAGCTGGCCGATCCTGGTGATGCCGTGTTCGTGCAGGGTGCGGGAGGTGACCTCACCAACGCCCCAGAGTCTTTCGACGGGTAGCGGATGCAGGAAATCGAGTTCGAGTTCCGGTGGCACCAGGCGCAAACCATCGGGTTTGGCGACCGCGCTGGCCACCTTGGCGAGGAATTTGGTGCGGGCGATGCCGACCGAAATCGGCAGCCCGACCTGATCGCGGACCGCCTCCCGCAGCCGTCGCCCGATCTCGATCGGTTCGCCAGCGATCCGCCGCAGTCCGCTCACATCGAGAAACGCTTCGTCGATCGAGATGCCCTCGACCATCGGTGTGGTGTTGTGGAAGACCTCGAAGACGGACTTACTCGCCTCGGCATAGGCCGACATGCGCGGCGGCACGACAATGGCATGCGGGCAGAGCCGTAGCGCCGCACCGCCGTTCATCGGCGTGCGCACCCCGAAAGCCTTCGCCTCATAACTGGCCGCGAGCACCACCCCGCCCCCGACGATGACCGGACGCCCACGCAGCCGAGGATTGTCACGCTGTTCGACCGAGGCATAGAACGAGTCGAGATCCGCATGCAGAATCGACGCCTCCGTTCGCGCCTGGATCCGCGGTCGTCCTGATCGCGCGCGAGCACCGCTGACCTGGGGGTGCGGTGGGCGAGCGACATCGGACACGAACATATGTTCGCATAGACCGGACGGTAGCGCGTCAAGAAGGGTTGCCAGCTGCGCGCGTGCTCGGCCCTCACCGACTCCTTCCGCTTCGGCATTGCGGCCGCGGCCCATGCTGGGGGCCGCACACCATGTCGTGCGTTGCCTTTCTGCTTGCCGTGCTGACTGGACAGGTCGACTCCAGGCACTTTTGTGATCTCCCGCAGACCGGTCGAACAGCTAAATGCTCTGAGCAATCTCGGCTACACCTCTTCTCGGTCAGCGCAGTAACAACTGCCGGCTCGGGCGCCGCAGTCGGTGACAGATGCGTCGATCGGTCACAGCACGCGACGGGCGCGCTTGCTGGAACGAGTCGGAGTTCGCGGTCTTCGGTCGGTGTGAGCGGGGGGCGAGCGAAGCGGCGGATTTCCGCGCGGCGAATCTACGGTATGACTACGTAGTAATGAGCGTGGCCAGCTACCCTGGGACGTCAGAGACGTCCAGTAGTGATGAGGGAGTCGACATCGTGCGTGGTTTCGGGGATTTGGAGGCGGTGATCATGGACCGTATCTGGGATCGGGACGCGGAGACCACAACGGTCCGCGAAATCTTCGACGAACTGGCCGCCGAACGCGGTATCGCCTACACCACGGTCATGTCGACCATGGACAACCTGCATCGCAAGGGCTGGCTGGCGCGCGAACGCGCGGGCAAGGCCTACCGATACTGGCCCACCCTCACCCGTGAGGAACACAGTGCCCGACTCATGCTCGAGGCGCTCGGCTCCGGCGGCCGCTCGGATCTGGTGCTCAGCCATTTCGTCGATCGGATCAGCGAGGAGGAGTCGGCTGGGCTGCGTGCCGCGTTGCGTCGGCTGACCTCGCGCAAGACGCCCGAGGCGCCGTGAACATAGCGGTGAGCCTGATGATCTACGGCAGCTTGGTGGCCACCTTCGGCCCGACCGTGCTGCGCAGACTCACCAGGCGCGGCGTCGCGCCCCGGCTCGGTGTACTGGCCTGGCTGGTCGCGATCGCGGGCGTGCTCGGCGCGTGGGCCATGGCGGCCGGACTGCTGATCGTCGAATTCGCCACCTTCTGCCGGCATCCCGCCGACACACTGCGTGACTCCTACACAGTCCTATCGACGCCCGTCCACTTGCACGGCGGCTTGATCGCACAATTGGGAACCCTCACACTGGCAGCCCTGGTCGCCGTCGCCGTCATCGGCCTGCTGGCGCACGCCTCGCGAGCCATGCTGCGCTTGCGGCGCACAACCCGCGCGCACGGGCACGCTGTGCGGATGGTCGGCCGCCGCATGCCGGGCGTAGGTGCGGTGGTGCTGGATTCCTCCGAGCGCCAGGCCTATTGCGTGGCCGGACGCCCCGACACCATCGTCGTCACCAGCGCCGCGGTCGACGCGTTGACCCGCGAACAGCTCACCGCGGTGCTCGCGCACGAACACGCGCATTTGAGCGGCCGCCATGGCGCGCTGCTCGGCTTACTGCGCGCCATCGCGATCACCCTGCCCGGAGTGCGTCTGCTGACCGACGGGGTAGGCGAAATCGGTCGGCTGCTGGAGATGTGCGCCGACGATGCGGCCGCGCGCCGACATGGGCCGGAACCGCTGTTGGGCGGCCTGCTCGCGATCGTGGGCGCGACCGGTCCGGTCCCGGCGGGCGCGCTGAGCGCCGCGGCTACCGCCGTACTGGCAAGGGCCGAGCGCTTGGCCGCGCCCGTCGGGCCGGTGCGGCGCGCGACCAACCGGACAGCCTTGCTCGCCGTGATGGCGGCGACGGTGATCGGCCTACTGGAAATCGCTGTCGGAGTACTGTTCTGCACCACAGTGCTGGGATGAATCGGGTCCTGGGCCGAATCCGGCGCCCGTCCGAATCCGCGGCACGCCGGTCGGCTGGACACAAAGGAGGGGAAGTAGGTGCACCTCACCTGGGATCAGGTCTTCACATGGCGACTGCGCAGGCAATACGTCACGCTGGGAGTCGATATCGGGGTCACCGAGATCGTCGAGCGGCTGTGCGGTGTGCAGGCCCAGGTGACCGCGGCGGCCGACCTCGCGGTAGCGCTACGGCGGCGTACCCCCGAACCCGGTGCGCTGCTACCGGAGTTGGCCGGGGGCACCGTGATGAAGACCTGGGCCATGCGCGGCACCCTGCATGCGCTCGCCCCGGAGCTGGCGGCGGCGGTCCTTTCGCTGATCGGCTCGGCCCGCACCTGGGAAAAGCCCACCTGGCAGCGCACGTTCGGCGCCTCCCCGGCGGAGGTCGCGGCATTGGTCGACGCGGTGTCGCAGGTCCTGGATGGTGTTGTGCTCAGCCGTGACGAACTGGTCGATGCGCTGGTCGCCGATCCCGCCTTCCATCGGCTCGGTGCGGAGTTGCGCTCGGGCTGGGGTGCGCTGCTCAAGCCGCTGGCCTGGCAGGGCGCGCTATGTCACGGTCCGGCGCAGGGCAACCGCGTGACCTTCACCAGTCCGTCCCACCTGATCCGCGGCTGGCGCGGCCTGCCCGATCCGGATGCCGCCGCACCGGTGGCCATCACCGCCTACCTCGGTGCCTACGGTCCGGCCACCCCGGAATCCTTCGATGCCTGGCTCAGCCGCAACAGTCTGAAGAAGACGGTGGTACGGCGGTGGTTTTCGGAGTTGGGGGAGGTGTTGACCGAGGTCGATATCGCGGGCCGTCGCTCCTATGTGCTCACCGAACACGCCGATGAACTCGCCGCCACCGAGCCGCTGTGCACCTCGGTCCATCTGCTGGGTGCCTTCGACCAATACGTGCTCGGCCCCGGCACCGGCGATACTGAACTGCTGCCTGCCGCACATCGCGCTCGGGTGAGCCGGGCGGCCGGGTGGATCTCCCCGATCCTGGTCATCGGCGGTCGTATCGCCGGCACCTGGGAGATCGGCGGCAACGATCTGTCCGTCACCACCTTCGACGGTTCACTACCCCCGACCCGTGACCTGAAGGCCGCTGCGGATCACGTCGCGGCGGCCATCGGGCACAGCGGGTTCGCCGTGCACGTGGCGTAGCTATTCGGGCGCGGTTTCGGTACCGGTACGGCGCGCGGCCAGACGGCGCTGCCGTTCGAATTCCAGGACGAACATTGCCAAGCTGGCGAGGAACAGTAGTGCCGTGGCAGCGCCGAGCTTGGTCCAATCCGGGAGTCCGAACGCCGCCGCGGTCAGCGTCGATGCCAGGCCCAGCAGGCCGAACATGAAGAGCACGATGCTCGGAGTGCTGTGCGGATCGGCCGAGCTCTCGCCGGGCTTGGTGTGATATGACGCGTCGCTCACGATGATGCCTCCGGTTGCCGATGATGATGGGCCGCGGCTCGGCGGTTTGTCCGCGCCCCGATAATCACGGTGCCGGTTGGGCGGGCTCGGGAGCAGGGTCTTCGGTCCCAAGCGGCAGGGACGAAAGTCCGATTTTAGGGGCGGTGCGCTCGATCGCCAGCGTCTGCGAGGCCATTATGGAGACGCGCGACTCGGCTCGTCGGCAAGTCTGCCACCACCTTGGGACCAGCCGCGCGGCGGTCCGCAACCCCCGAATGAGCTGTTCGAGCTCCTTGGGTCGGGTCCGATCGCCGGACCTGAAGCGTTGCCCCAGCCCCAGCTGCTCGGCTGCGGCTTCCGCGCAGCAAAGCCGATGAGTCCGGCCACCACGGCGACGTACCAACTGCGGTGGAACTAGGGAATTCACGACTATGTCTCCGATTCAGCCGAGCACTCGGCGGGTTTGGCGGGCCGAGGCGAGGAGCGCGCCGCCGCGATCCCAGATATCGATGTCGTCGACCGACCAACCGCCGCCGGTGCTGGCGTTGGTCGCGCGGACGAGGACCGGCTGATGGGTCAGCCCGGCCAGGTCGGTGTGCAGATGCATCGAGAACGCAACCGTCGGCGCGGCGATCGGGTTGGACAGGGTGGGGAAGACGGCGGGCGGTAGCGCGTCGGCGAGTACCGCCAGCGTCGCGGCATCGGTCGCCAGCTCCGGCACCAGCGAGATCCACGCGCACATCCATGCCTCGTCCGCGCCGGTGAGCGGCAGCGGTCCCGCGGCCGGGCGGATCTCGAAATGCGCTCCGACGGGCACGATTTCGGGTGGCAGCCGGAACGGTACACAGTCATCGGGCGCGGGCACCTGCGGCGCGGTGGTCGGCCGGAGATCGGGCACCTGGGTGGGCGTGGTCCGGCCGAAGGTGACCGCGGCGGATGCGACGGATGTGCCCTCTTGATCGGCCATTACCTCGACGACCGAGGTGCTACGCCCTACCGGATGTGCGATCGCTCGGAAGGTGAGCACCCCATCGGCCGGTCGGCCGAGGAATCGCAGATCCACCGCGCGCACCGGGAGGTCGCCGCCGCCCGCGCGCCGCGCGACCTCGACCAGCAGTCCGGCGATAACACCACCGTGCGGGCCGGTCCAGCCCCGCCAGGATTTATCGATCTGGGCCCGCCAGATGCGGTAGTCGGTCTCGGCCAGGGCGAACTCGTCACCCAGCCGACCAGTGAGTTGCATCATGAAACGAACCATAGGCTAGTGAGTTCTTTGAAGCAACCGACTATGCTGAGGTTCATGCGCAGGACCAGCTTCGACGAGATGAACTGCTCGGTCGCCCAGTGTCTGGAGGTGGTGGGCGAGTGGTGGACGCTGCTGATCGTGCGCGACGCACTGTTCGGGGTGACCCGCTTCGACGACTTCCGCGCGCGCCTCGGCATCGCGCGCAATGTGCTCACTCAGCGCCTGGAACACCTCGTTGCGCACGACATCATGGTCAAGGTCCCCTACCAGGAGAATCCGGTCCGCTACGACTATCAGCTCACGCCGAAAGGGCGCTCGCTGTGGCTCATCGTGAACGCCATGCGGCAATGGGGCGACCAATGGGCCGCACCGGACGGTCCGCCGGTGCAGGCGGTCCACGAAAGCTGCGGCAAGACCACGGTGATCGAACCGGTCTGCGCCGAATGCGGCGAGCGGGTGCGTGGGCGCGACCTGCGTCCCGTCGACGGTCCCGGCGCGGGCGAGCACTCGATCCTGCCCGCCAGCCTCCAGCACGCCCACTGAGCGGTGCGTCCATTAGGCTGCGGCGGTGGCGGACGGGCGAATGGCACAGCTGATCGACACGGTCGCGTGGGTGCGCATCGAGGGCGGACGCATTCTGTGCGCGCGCCCGAAAGGCAAGGACATCTTCTACATCCCGGGTGGCAAACGGGAGGGGGCGGAGTCCGATCTGCAGACGCTGCTACGCGAGATCGAAGAGGAGCTGACCGTGGCACTGCTCCCGGAGACCGCCGCCCACGTCGGGACCTACGAGGCCGCGCTGCACGGACCCACCACCGATGTGGTGGTCCGGATGAGTTGCTACACCGCCGAGTATCACGGCACGCTCGCGGCCAGCAGTGAGATCGAAGAGGTCGCTTGGTTCTCGTACGCCGACCGCGCACTGGTGCCGCCGGTGGATCAGCTGCTCTTCGACGATCTCGTCGACGCGGGCCGATTGGCATGATGTGCTAGCTCACCCATCCGGGGCGGTGCGCGGGATACGGTCGATGCCATGACCACGGTTCGCACACTGTTGCGTTGGGCCGCATACGCGTTGGCGGCGCCGGTGATCGGTCTCGGCCCCATCGCGAGCCGGTTTCGGGTCCCGCGTCGGATGCTCGGCATCTTCATCGCCCCGCGAGACGCCTTGGCGGTGCGTGCGATTGTGCATTCGATGCTTGCCGCCGCGGTCGGCGTGCTGACCTGGTTTCTGGCGTTCCTGGCGACCGCCGCTGCGGTGCGCGGAACCTTCTACCCACTCATCGCCGCCGACGATCTGGAGCACTCGTGGGGTGGTCCGACATTGGCCGGAGCCTGGGTGGTGCACGCGCTGCTCGGGATCGGCCTATTGCCCGCGTGGGGTCTGCTGCTGGCCGGATTCGGTGCGGTGCAGGTGCGATTGACCCGCCGACTACTCGGCCGGGACGGCCCATGGTGGCCGCTCCCGGTCTCGCTGCTGCTGACCGTCGGCGGCGTGCTGCTCTTCATTTCCTGGCTACATCAGATCTGACAGGGGTCGAGTATGAAGTTCCACACCGACGCCGACGCCGAGAACACCCGCGCGGTAATCGGTTTCGACGCGCAGACCCGTGACACCGATCCGGCGGAGGATCCCGCGCTGACCCGGTGGAAGGAATGAGCGAGCACCGTGAATCACGTGCGCATCGTGGCGGGTCCACTGGAGTACGACGGGATCTGGCTGGTTACCCTCGAAACGGCGTTCGGTGAACACACCGAACGCCGACTCGTCGGTTGCCTCGACGACTGGAAAGTCGAGCATCACCGGCCGGCACCTCAGCACCCGCCGCGCATACCACTAGGTGGCGACCGGTGCCCGTCCGGCGCGTTCGATGAGGTGTTGTACCAGGTTCAGCAGTACTTCTTTGCAGGAAGTGCGGTCGCGGGCGTCGCAGAGTAGGACGGGGGTGTGGGGGTCGAGGTCGAGGGCGTCGCGGACCTCGTCGATGGTGTAGACGGGGGCGTGGTCGAAGCAGTTGACCGCGACGAGGAAGGGCAGTCCGCGGCGTTCGAAGAAGTCGACGGCGGCGAAGGAGTTGCCGAGGCGGCGGGTGTCGGCGAGCACGACCGCGCCGAGTGCGCCGCGGGACAGTTCGTCCCAGAGGAACCAGAATCGGTCTTGCCCGGGGGTGCCGAACAGGTAGAGGACCAGGTCTTGGTCGATGGTGATGCGACCGAAGTCCAAGGCGACGGTGGTGGTCGTCTTGTGTTCGACACCGGACAGGTCGTCGATGCCGGTGGAGACCTCGGTGATCAGTTCCTCGGTGCGCAGCGGCGCGACTTCGCTGATCGCGGAGACCATGGTGGTTTTGCCGACGCCGAAGCCACCGGCGATGAGGATTTTGACCGAGGCGGCCAGATGCGGTGTCGCACCGGGGCGGGTCGGGTCAAAGTTTTCGGATGCCATCCAGTACCGCTCGCAATATGTTGAGATCGCCGGGGCCCGCGTCCGGCTGTACCGGTGCCCGGAAGATCAGGTGGCCCTCGCCGATCAGGTCGCCGACGAGGATCTTGGTTACCGCTAGGGGGAGTTTGAGGTGTGCCGCCACTTCGGCGACCGACTGCGGGAGGCGGCACAGGCCCACGATGTGGGTGTATTCGGGTTCGGTGCGTCGCAGGGTGGGCGCCGGATGGGCCGTCACGACCACGGTGAGCATGTCCAGGTCATGACCTGCCCCCATGACCCGCCCACGCGTGAGGGCATACGGCCGGACCAGGGGACCGGCGTCTTCGTCGAACCATTGCCCACCGGGGTGTGTCATGGCAGTCGGGCGGGGGTCGATAGGTAGGTGCCGACGCGTTGGACGGTGACGTTCATTTCGTAGGCCACCATGCCGAGGTTGGCGGTTTCGGCGGCTTGTAACGCGAGGCAGGCGTTGTCTCCGGCCGAGGTCACGAACAGCACGGCGCGGTCGAGTTCGATCACCGCCTGGCGGACCCCGCCGCCGTCGAAGCGGGCGCCGGCGCTGCGGGCCAGGCCGTAGAGAGTGGAAGACATGGCGGCGAAGTGTTCGGCGTCCTCGCGGGTCATCGTGGTCGAACGCCCGAGCAGTAGGCCGTCGGTGGACAGCACCACCGCATAGCGCACGCCCGCGAGGCGATCGACCAGATCATCGAGCAGCCAGTTGAGATCACCGGGGCTGGAAGAAGTCACCGTTGCCTTCCTGTTCATCCGAAGAATTGTGAGTCGGCGCGGGCGACGCGCCGAAATGCTCGGTGGTGGCCACCTCGGGCACCACGGTATCGGGGAGGGCGGCGTCGGGCACTGCGCGACGCCCCTGCCTGGTCCCGTTTTCGATGGCCGACATCAGATCTCGGGCCTGCGTGGCCGAACGCTCGCGCTCCGGCGGCTGCTCGGCGGGCGGTTCCGTCGGGGCCTGCTGCGCCAACTGCGGTGCGATACTGGCCTGCCGATTGCGGCGCGGCAGGGCGGGCCTGGTATCGGACCCCGTTGGCTGCGGCGCCTCGAATGTGGGCCGCGGCGGATTCGCCGGAGGCTCGGGCTCCGCCGCGGGCGGTGCGAGCGGCGGCGCAGTGAGAACCGCGGAATCGGTTTCGGCGACACCGTAGGGGGAGGAGTCGACGAAGGGGACCGGGTGCCGTCGCCTGCGCACCGATTCCAAAGGTTCGGCACCCGAGCTGAGCGCCGGGGTTCCGTTGGCGAGCAGGGCCGCCGGGATGAGGACGATGGCGCGGATGCCGCCGTAATCGGACTCCGTCACTCGGACCGAAACACCGTGGCGGGCAGCCAGCTGCGCGACAACGAACAGGCCGAGACGAGAGTCCGCCGACAGCGCCGCGACACCGAAATCCGGTGGCTGGCGCAGCATGTCGTTGACCCTGGTGATCTCGGACTCGGGCATACCCATGCCCTGATCGCTGATCTCGGCGACCACACCCTTGCCGACCACATTGCCGGTCACCTCGACCCGCGACTGCGGCGGCGAGAACGAGGTCGCATTGTCCACCAGTTCGGCGAGCAGATGGATGAGGTCGGCCACGACGGCGCCGAGCACATGCGTCTCCGGCAGCCGGGCCACCCGAACTCGTGCGTAGTCCAGGGTTTCACCGACCGCGCTGCGCACCAGATCGATCAGCGGCACCGGATTGCGCCACTGCCGACCCGGCCGGCCGCCGCCGAGGATGATCAGGTTCTCGGCATTGCGGCGTTCACGGGTGGCGAGATGGTCGAGCCGGAACAGCGTCTCCAGCAGGATCGGATCCTCTTGGCGCTCTTCGGCTTTGTCGAGGATTTCCAGCTGCCGGTGCACCACGATCTGACTGCGGTGGGCGATATTGAGGAAGACCGCCTTCACACCCTCGCGGGTCCTGGCCTCGTTCACCGCACCCGCGACGGCCGCGGCGTGCGCATGCTGGAATGCCTTGGCCACCTGGCCGATTTCGTCGGAACCGTAGTCCAGGTTCGCCGCCTCGGCATCGGGATCGATGAGCTCGCCCTCGCCCAGTCGCCGCATGAGCTCGGGTAGGCGCTCATCGGCCAGGGCCAGGGTTTCGCCGCGAAGTCGCTTGAGCCTGCGGATGATCCGGTTTGCCAGCACGATCGCGATGACGAACGCCAACAGGCTGACCACCACGACTCCGCCGCCCGCCCATGCGGAGTTCGCGGCCGCGTCGGCGGCCGTGTCCTCGGCCAGCTTCTGCGAATACTTGTTCTGGTCGATCCAGACGTCGATCAGTCCGCGGTTGACCTCTGCGGCGGCGCTGTGCCACTCCTGCGTGCTCAGCGGCAGTGCAGGCGGCGTCGTCTGTTTGGAAGTTCCGCTCGAACTGGTGCCGGTGGAGGTTGTGCTCGAGATGGTCATATTGCGTTGGGTCAGGGCATTTTCCATGGCGGTCAGTTGCTGCCAGGCTTGACCGGCCATCAGTGAGTGCAGGCTCTCCTGCTGCTTCGGGTCGAGTTCGCCCGCCAGATTGCCGACTTCGGTGTGGTAGAAGCCGGTCTGGCGCAGGAACTCCTCGATCGGAATGGGGGTCGGCCCGTTCGCATTGACGATCATGGCCGCGAGCGCGTTGCTGCGCGACATCGCCTCGGTAGCCAGGAAGATCCGCATACCGTCGGCGATGTGGACGCCGATTTCGGCGTCCGGCGCGGTCTGCTCGGCGATCTCGGTACCGAAGGAGATGACATCGAGCAGCCGGTTGTAGAAGTTGTACGCATCGGGGAGGGGAAGTGCGCCCGCATCGGTGGCGGTCCGAACCTGGGTCATCGACGTCGAGAGCGTCATGAAGTTGGCGGCGTTATCGCCGATCTTCGAATCGTCCACCGCGCGCAGCCCAGCCGATACCTCGATGAGGCCCTTCAGTGCGCTGTCGAGCCGGATCCGGGCCGCGCCGAGCGCGGGTGCCGCCGTCTCGTCGCCGGTGAGCGCGGCCAGCGTGAGCTGCCGTTCACTTTGGACGGCCTCGAGCAATTCGCGGGTCGAGGGAATCGCCTGCTGATTCTGCGACGCCCAGTCCTTGGCCTTATTTCCCTCGGCAACCAGGTATCCCGCCGCGCCCACGCCGACCACGAGCAGAGTCAGGCTCGGGACGAGCGCGATCGCCAGAATCCGCGTTCGGACCCCGAGCCTCGCTCTGAACATCGACATAACCTAAACCAGTTGTGACCGTTTCGTTGCCCGTGTCCCGGTGAGCGGGACAGGATTTGACATTCTGGATGATGCTGCACTCTGGAAGATGGGCTCAGGCAAGGCCTCTGGTGCACTGGGGTGGCCCGAGTTACGCTGCACATTCGGCGCACAGCGATGGTGTGGAGAGGCGGCCAAGGAGATGAACGCCGGTCCGATCGGCCCGCGATACGTTCGCGTCGGCAGCATCGGGGAGTGGGAAAGTCTTGCGCCGCAGGGGCTGTCGGTGGTGGTCGATCCGCTGGTGTATCGGGTGGGCCAGTTCTTTTTGGAGGGCAGGGCGGCGGGGTCGGATCGCTGGTCGGTGATCGCAGCGGATCTGGGCGCGCTGGCGACGTTCTTCGACCTGATCGTGTTGCACGACAAGCTGCCTGCCTTCAACTATCCGAGCACCTTCGACGTCGAGGAGATGACGTACCGCGACGGTCTCGGGAGCGCGATGAACGCCGACGGCGAGCAGACGCTGGTCCATGTCGACGTCGCGCTCGATCTGTATGGGCGGACGAAAGCCGCCGCGCTGGAACAGATCAAGGATCGGATGGCACACGGTCCCTTCGTGCCCGGCGGCGTCGCCGACCAGATCCTGCGCACGCTGCACGGTATGCGCTACCAATGGCATCCGGCACTGGAATATCTCGACCCGCAGCTGCCCGACGAGCGCGATAAGCAGTTGGCGCGCTTTCTGGTAGGTCATCTGGTCTTTACTGGTTACGCACAGCAGATCGGCGCACCGCACATCGTATCGCCGTCGCGCAGCCGGGTGATCGGCGCGATCGGCACCGGCGCGGCGAACCGGCGCGCGGCCACCGAGGCGGAGGTGTTCGCCGAACTCGCCCGACGCTGCCGCACCGCTGGCGACGGCTGGCGCGACGACGAATTGCCCTGGACGCCTTCATTTCTTCCGTACCTCGTGGAAACGATGGACGGTACCCGCGGCGGCCCGGAGGCCCTGCTGCGGCGTGCCAAAGATCTGCGTGAGAACAAGGCGGTGGCACGCTATCGGACACTGCGCGCCGAACTCGCCGCTGAGGACGCCGATCGCTCCGAGCGGGCCCGCCGCGCCCTTACCGAGGCGGCCGACGCTGTGGTCACCGAACTCGACTCCACCCGCGATCGCCTGGAACTGTTGCGCTCCGTCGTGATCGAGGTGCTGCCGAAGGCCCTCGGCGCCGGACTCGGCGCGGGCGGCGGACTCATCGTCGCGGGCCCGCCCGGTGCGATCGGCGGCGCGATTGTCGGCACCGCGACCGAGCAGGCCTTCAAGATGGTCAACGAGCGACTGTGGGGGTGGAGTGTCGACCGGTTGCCGTTCCGTAGCGCACGCAAGCTGTTGGCCCGTTCGGTGAAGGCGGAACGCGAAATCGGTCTGGAGCTGGGCCCGAAACTCGAACACATCTGGGATAGACGCGGCGCCTGAACCGAATTCGGCGGTCAGCTCGTCACCGTGATCACAGGCCAGCGAAGCGGCCGATGGCGACCAGCACGGCGATGATGAGGATCGTCGTGGTGATCGCGATATTGCGGGGTTCGTGCAGGCGGATGTGCGAGGTGATCGCGCCGATCATCACGATCGCGAAACCGACGGCGGCCAGCGGGGTGAGCACCGGCGCGATCCCGGTCCACCAGGGGACGATGATCCCGATGACGCCGAGCAGTTCGCTGTAGGCGGTCAGTCGCACGACCGTCTTCGGGAACACCGCGACACCGGTCTGGCCCATCTCGACCAGTTTCTCCTTGGACTGCGTGGATTTCGCGATCCCGGATGCGGTGAACACGATGGCCAGCAGGATCTGTCCGATCCACAAGGCGATATTCATGATTCCTCCCTGAGTTCGTCGTCGGCGGGGGTGTCCATGAGACAAATCATCTCCGCGAAACGTGACAGTTTCGGCCGAATAGGCGTCGTTCTGCGTCAACCGCGGGCCAGCGGCTGCTGCGGGCACCTCGCGCGGCGTATGTTGTGTGTATCCCGGGGTTACTCACAAGTAGGAGGCACCGATGCCCGCGCCGAATGCCGAAGTCTTCGACCGTCTCAGTGCGCTCGCCGCAATCGATGATCCGGCCGCGCGTGCGCGCAAGACGATCGCCGAGACCTTCACCGGCAAGCCGCTCGGCAGTGTGCCGGTGGGCGCCGCCCAGGACGTGGCGGTCGCCGTCGGTAAGGCCAGCGCGGCACAGGCCCGGTGGGCTGTGCGCTCGGCCAAGGACCGGGCCGCAGTGCTCGAGCGGTATCGGGAACTGGTCATCGAACATCGGGAATTCCTGATGGACGTGATCCAGGCCGAAACGGGCAAGGCGCGCTGGGCCGCCCAGGAAGAGATCATGGGGCTGATGTTCGCGGCCCGCTACTTCGCCAGGGTCGCGCCCGACCTGCTCGACGCGCACCGCGTGCCCGGCGCATTCCCGGTGCTCAACCGCGCGAGCGTGCGTCACCAGCCCAAGGGTGTGGTCGGTGTGGTGGCGCCGTGGAACTATCCGATGCTGCTGTCCATCGGCGATTCGATCCCGGCGCTGCTCGCGGGCAATGCGGTGGTCGTCAAGCCGGACAGCCAGACCCCGTTCTCCGCGCTGGCCAGCGCGGAGCTGCTCTACCAGGCCGGGCTGCCCCGTGACCTGCTCGCCGTCGTCCCCGGCCCGGGCACCGTGGTCGGCACCGCGATCGTCGATAGTTGCGACTACCTGATGTTCACCGGATCCTCGGCGACCGGGCGCGCCCTGGCCGAACAGTGCGGGCGCAGGCTCATCGGTTTCTCCGCCGAACTCGGTGGCAAGAACCCGATGATCGTCACCCGTGGCGCGAAATTGGATAGGGCCGCCAAGACCGCCGTGCGCGCCTGTTTCTCCAACGCCGGACAGCTGTGCATCTCGATCGAGCGGTTGTACGTCGAGAAAGCCGTCGCCGCTGAATTCACCGAGAAGTTCGTCGCCGCCGTCCGGGCCGCGAAACTCGGTGCCGCCTATGACTATTCGGCCGATATCGGCAGCTTGATCTCCGAGGCGCAATTGGAGACCGTCGCCAAACACGTCGCCGACGCGACCTCCAAAGGTGCGAAGGTGCTCGCGGGCGGTGCGGCGCGCCCGGATCTGGGACCGTTGTTCTTCGAACCAACCGTCCTCGCCGATGTCACCGACGAGATGGAATGCGGTCGCAATGAAACCTTCGGTCCGCTGGTCTCGATCTACCCGGTCGAGAATGTCGAGCAGGCGATCGACCTGGCCAACGCTACCGAGTACGGACTGAATGCGAGCGTGTGGGCGGAGAGCAAATCTGCGGGCGAGCGGATCGCCGAGCGATTGCATGCGGGCACCGTCTGCGTCGACGAGGGTTACGCACCGGCGTGGGGCACCACCGCCGCACCGATGGGCGGTATGGGCATTTCCGGTGTCGGGCGCAGGCACGGCCCGGACGGTCTGCTGAAGTTCACCGAACCACAGACCGTCGTTGTCACCAGATTTATGAATCTCGATGCGCCAGCCGTGATTTCGCAGGACAAGTGGCAGCGGTTGCTGATGACCCTCGCGCGCGGCTTCCGATTCCTACCCGGCCGCTGACCCGCACACCCGCGACACCGCCGTCCCGCTCTGCAGCGGGACGGCGGGGCTTTGCGGTCTCGGCCCGGGGCTGCGGATTCGCTCTCTCATGATGGCGTATGCATTATGGGTCGGGGAGGGTTTGACGGCAAACCGACCAGTCTTCATTGGTGTTTCAAACCGCTTGCGCGGTCGGGGTTCTAGGCTGCTGATATGGCGACCGTATCGCGGCGGGCCCGGCTCGCCGACGTGCACGAACTTGCCATTGGCATGCCGTTCGTCAATCGAGTGGACGGACCGCGCGGCAATGCGGTCTACCAGGTCGGCGCCAAGTCCTTCGTATTCTTCCGCAACCCGCGCCCGGACGCCTTCGATCCGGACACCGGTGAGCGGTATACCGATGTGATCGTCATCTGGGTGCCCTCGGAGTCGGACAAACTCGCGCTCGTGCAGGATCCGGATTCACCGTTCTTCACCACACCGCACTTCAACGGACATCTGTCGGTTCTGGTGCGCGGCAGCCGAATCGGCGAACTCACCGAGCAGGAACTGGCCGAGGTGATCCAGGACGCCTGGTTGTCACGGGCCTCGCGTAAGCGGGCGGCGGACTGGCTGGCTGCGCACGACGTCGCGGACTGACCACCGCTACTTGTTGATGAAAATGCCCGCGATATCTGCCTTTTTGATCGGGGTGTCCTGATTGACTTGGACGCCGCACAGCAGATCCACCTGAACCATCGTGGCGTCGACCGCCGTTCCCGCTGGCTCGTGATCATCGTTGGTCTGCTGCTTGATGAATTTGGTGATCGTCATGCGCTTGCCGTCCTGGTCCTGCTTGACGTAGTCGCGGCAGGTGGTGTCGCCACCCTGGTTGAGCGCACGCTGGATATCGGAGCAGCCGGCCAGGAGTAACGTGACCGCCGCGACTCCGAGTCCGGTCCGTAACAGCGTGGCGTGCATATATCCTCCTGGCGGCTGGGCGGGCGGCGATGCCCGCGACGTCGCGGTCCAGCCTAGGGCAGCGGCCCGATTACGGGCGGAACGTGCGCAGCGGCACATACATCTCCGCGGGCGTCAGCGAACCGTGGTGGCCGATCAGGATCGATTCCAGCGGTTCGGCACCGGTGCGCACGACGCCGCGCAGGCCACGGGCCACCACCACCAGATCTCCGATGCGGTCGGCGATCCGCGGCGTGACGGTGGGGCCGAACCAGCCGCGCCCGATCGCCTCGGCACGGGTGCTGACCTCGAAGTCGGCGCCGAGGTACTCCTGCCAGGTCGCCGCGACATCGGCGCTCGCGCCGTCGCGGGTGTAGATGTGGCGGGCGCGCGGTTCACCGCCGAGCTGGCGCACTCCGTCGCGCAGTACCTCGGTGGTGTCGAAGTCGACGCGGTCGGCGAGTTCCACCATGCCGTGGTCGGCGGTGACGATGAGCGCGGCATCGGGCGGCAGGTGCTCGGCGATGGTCGCGGCCAGTCGGTCGACGTGCGCGAGCTCCAGAAGCCAAGCGTAAGAGGATGGTCCGCGCACATGCCCGGTGGTGTCGAGGTTGCCGTGATAGGCGTAGACCAGCGAGCGGGGGCCCGCGCGCACCGCGGTGGCGACTCCGTCGACGAAATCGCCGAAGGAGACATAGGGGCGGAACTCGCAGCCGCGCAGCACGGCTCGGGTGAGTCCGGAACCTGCCTGTAGATGCGGCGCGACCTGCGCGACCGCGATGCCGGCGGCCGCGGCTCGCTCGAATACCGTTGGGGCGGGCTGGAATTGCTCGGGCACCAGATCGCGCAGCAGGTCGATCTTCGGTCCGGCGCCGTGCAGCCGCCACGTCAGCGCATTCACCAGCCGGTCGTAGCCGGGCACGTGCATCAGATACCCGACGAGCCCGTGTTCACCGGGCGGTGCACCCACGCCGAGTGAACTCAGACTGACCGTGGTCGTACTCGGGAATCCCGCCGTCAGCGTGCGCTGCGTCAGAGTCGACAGGAATGGCGCCACTTCGGAATTCGCGGCCAGTGCGTCCGCGCCGAGGCCGTCGACCAGCAGCACACAGATCTGGTCGGCGACTAATTCGAGGCCGAGCCGGTCGACCTCGCCGGGCACGCCGAGCCCGGCGAGGAGGGAGGGAAACAGATCCGCCAAGGAGCCCGTGCCGTAGTGGGGCGTAACCAACACGAACTCGAGCGTACTCAGGCCTGGCCGGTCTCGAATCGGCTGATTTTGCCATCGCGCACGGTGAACCGCCATGCGGTGCGCATCGATCCCCAACGGGAATTCGTGTACTCGGCGAGCAGCGCGGTGCCGCCGGCGTCGACGGACTCGACATTCATGCGTCCGTTGCTTCTGAAGATCTCGGAATCGGTCCACTGGGCGAGATTGCGCTCCACCCCGTCATCGGACATGGACGCGTCCTCGGTGAGGACGGCTTGGAGACGCTCCGAGTCGTTGTCGTTGAGTGCGTCGACGAATTCGCGGACCGTGGGATCGAGCTGCTGTGTCATATGAATATCCCTCTCGAAGAGTGCGGGTGTATCCGACAGCAAACGTTCGGCATTCACTGTAGGTCACGGACCTACGAGCTGTTCGATGTCACCCGCCCGGCGCGGCCACTGCGGCAAATGTGCTGATGGTGTCCTCGACCAGCGTCGGCGCGGTGGTGCCGACTTGGCGGCGGCGTTTTCGAGCTGACCGTC
Source organism: Nocardia sp. CA-107356 (assembly GCF_050946365.1). Classification (NCBI taxonomy): domain Bacteria; kingdom Bacillati; phylum Actinomycetota; class Actinomycetes; order Mycobacteriales; family Nocardiaceae; genus Nocardia; species Nocardia sp. CA-107356. The sequence continues at coordinate 5,184,809 of NZ_CP191992.1, forward strand.
CAGCCACAGCAAGGCCGTGCCGTGGGCCGAGCTCCACCACATGATGGCCAGGGTCGGCCTTATCGGCTGGCAGACGCATTCGGCGATGGCGTCGGTCAGGACATCGAAGACCGCGGCCATCGCGTCTGATGTTGCCGACATCGGGACGCATCGAGCGACTCGGCTGCCGAGCAGGCGCGCCGCGAACCCGGTTGGTCGATGCGGCCGGTCCGCGAGACCGTCCTGGATACGGCAGAGAGTCTGATCCAGTACGGCATGGTGTGGGCACGACGGACCGGTGGTGCGCCGTCGCGGCGGCCTGCCGCGGTGCATCGGGTGGGCGCGTAGGGGACCGATCATGCTGATCGCAGCACTCATCGTGGCCACCATCGGATTGATGCGGCGCAGGTTCGGGAGACGTCGGGCCGTGACCGAATCCGGTCCGTCGCGGTGGCGCAGCTCGCTGCGGCGAATCGCCACCTCGTCGAGGTTGCGCAGCGCGGGACCGGTACCAGCGGCGGAGGTGATCCTGGCCGAAATGGTGTGGGCGGGTCTGGTGCTCGCCTCATGCTGATCTGTTGATCGCGGTTTCGGGTGCACACCGTCGGTGCGGTTGGTAGACAGGAGGGGTGACGGCCTCGCGACGCAAGTTCCGGTTCGGTGTCACCCTGCTGGCTCTCGCTTCGCGGGCCGAATGGGTCGAAAAGTGCCGCAGGGCAGAGGAACTCGGATATGACGTGGTCGGCGTTGCCGATCATTTGGGGCTACCAGCGCCATTTCCGGCGCTGATGCTCGCCGCCGAGGCAACCGAGCGCGTTCGGCTGACGACCTTCGTACTGAACGCGCCCTTCTACAACCCCGCGCTGTTGGCTCGGGACGTGGCAACGGCCGATCTGTTCAGCGATGGGCGGGTAGAACTGGGACTCGGGGCGGGATATGTGCGGGCGGAGTTCGAGTCGGCCGGGATCGCGTTCGAAAGCGGCGGCCAGCGCGTCGAGCAGTTGGCCACGACCGTCGCGACGCTGCGGCGGTTGTTCGCCGATCCGGAGTATCGGCCGCGACCCGCACAACCCGCCGGGCCGCCGCTGATCATCGCCGGATCTGGCGATCGGCTGCTGCGGGTCGCGGCCGAATACGCCGATATCGTCGCCCTGCCCGGCGCCGCTCCCGCGTACAACGGCGGGCCGCTGCAATTGCTCGGGCCCGCCGCCACCGACGGCCGGATCGCGTTCCTGCGGGAGCTGCTCGGGTCGCGGATCGAGGACGTCGAACTGAATATCCTGCTGCAGCGGGTGGTGCCGCCGAGTGAGCGGTCCGCGGCGCTGGAACGCTATGGGCCGTATCTGCCATCGGATGTCGCCGAACATCTGGAGGAGTTGCCCGCACTGCTGATCGGAACGCCGAAGGAGATGGCCGAGGAGCTGGAACAGCGGCGGGAGCGATTCGGGTTCAGCTACGTCACAGTGCTGGAAGACAGTATGGAGCAGTTGGCTCCGGTGATGGAATTGCTGCGCTGAGCGCGCCGCGCCTACCGCATCCGACAGCGAGTCTTGTGGTGGCGCAGCGAGTTTGCGGTCGCCGGCGCTGAAAGGTGTACTCGGGAACTCGGGCGGAAATAGGAGCCGGGTGTGCGCGGCCACCGGCTGCGCCGCCACTGCGTGCCTCCTCCGCGGTCGCCCTGCGTCCCGGGGGAGTGCCGTGGGCCCGACATCTCCTATCAATCGCCGACGATCCCGGGATCCGAGTTGCAAATGCTCTTTGCAAAGCCTCTTTGCACGAGTTAGGCTGACCCTCGTGGCCGATCAGCCTGTCCCCCAGACGATTACCGACGTGGCCGTGCTGCGACTGCTCGCGCATCCACTGCGCCGGCGCATCGAGGAACAACTGCGTGGTGGTCCGGTCACTGCCACCACCCTCGCTCAGGCGCTTGGCGAGAGTAGTGGGCTCACCAGCTATCACCTGCGGCAGCTCGCCAAATACGGGTTCGTCGAAGAAGTCCCGGAACTGGCCACCGGCAAGGAACGCTGGTGGCGCGCCGTTCCCGGCGACCGCCGGTTTCCGCCGTACACCGCACAGACCGCCGAAATGCGGGCGGCCAGCACGGAAATAAGCCGCAACAATCTCGCCGAACTCGTCGAACTGTACGAAGGGTTCGAACGGCAGGCGCCCGACCTCGGGGCATGGGCGGACGCATTCCTGTTCTCCCGCGCCACTATTCGCGTGGATCTGCCGCTCCTGCGCGAGTTCTTCGAGGAATACATCCAGCTCGTCCAGCGCTACGGCGCCGTCGCCGACGATGCCGGCGACGAGCGAAAACCCGTACTGCTACGGCTCTTCGGCTTTCCCGAGACCTGAACCGGCTTCGAAAGGCCCTCCGAATATGCGTTCTCTCAGATCATTTGTACTTGCCCTGCTGGTATCGGTGTCGTTCACCGCTGTCTTCACCCCGGCTGCCGGTGCCGATCCCGCGTCCGGCCCTGTCGCGTCGACCGAGGGTACGAATGTCACCTTCACCGGAGGTGGCGGGCTGACGCTGCGCGGCTCGGTGATCGCTGCGGCCGCACCGCATTCCACCGCACCTGGCATCGTCCTGGTCGGCGGCGCCGGGCCCGGGCCGCGCACAGAATACCTCGCCGAGGCCCGCGCCTTCGCGGCGGCCGGGATCACCACGCTGATCTACGACAAGCGAACCACGGGCTACTCACGCACCCACCGCGACCTCTCTCTGCTCGCCGACGATGCGCTCGCCGCGGTCGAAACCCTCCGTCACACACCGGGAGTGCGGGCCGATCGGGTCGGACTGTGGGCACTCAGCGAGGGCGGTTGGGTCGCACCGCTGGTCGCCGTGAGATCCGGCGACGTCGCCTTCCTGGTCACCCTCGGGGCCCCGGGGTTCACTCCGCTGCGCACGCAGACCTGGAGTCTGGCCGAAACCCTGCGCCACCACGGCGATACCGGTCCGCTCGCAGGCACCGTCGCCGGGCCTGCTGCCCGATTGATCGGCGAGACCGGGGCGTTCCCTGCGGCCGGATTCGATCCCCGGCCGGCGCTGCGCGGCGTGCGCGTCCCGGTGCTCGCGCTGTGGGGGGATCATGACGTACAGGTCCCACCCGCGGAAAGTGCTTCGGTGCTGCAGAACACGCTGACCGGCTGCCCTTCGGTCACCATCCGCTTCCTCACCGGTGCTGCCCACAATGGGCGCTCGACTACCGACGGCTTCGACCGGCTGGGCGCCGCAGCAGGTCCGGGCGCGCCGAAAGGCGCCTTCGCTCCCGGCTACCTCGATGCCATGACCACCTGGGTGAACCAGGTAGCCAACGATGCCGCACCGGTCTCCTCGGCGCAACCGCCTCCGTCTCAAGCCCTGTCGAGCGTCGACCCGGGCCGCGACTGGTGGACTTCGGCGTGGGTCCAGTCGATCGTGCTCGCCACCGTGCTGGTCGTCTTCCTCGGCTACCTGTTGGTTTCGTCGATGAACCGCCGCCCCCGCCCCGCCCGCCGATCCGCTCGGCTGCTGGCGCTGTGCGGGTTACTCTCGCTGGTCGCGACCGTGGTGTACGTGGAGTCGATCCTGGCTGCCGACGCCCGGACCGTCGGCCCGGTGGTCGCCGGCCGACCTCTGGTGTGGCTGATGCTGCAAGGACTCGCGATACTCACCGCTGTGCTGCTGGCCGGCACTGCGACCACTGCCGTGCGCGGCCGAACCGGGGTGGCTGCAGTGCCGCGCGCCGGGCTCGGCGTGCTGCTCGCCGCCGGGTGCGCCTGGCTGACCTGGGCAATCACCTGGGGTCTGTTCTCCATCCGATGACCTGTCGCCGAGTGGGTGATGTCCATGTACGGCACCGGGGTCGCCGGGCTCGCACCAGCCCGAATCCCTTAGAGCGTGTCTCACGTCGCTGGCTTCCCGGCTTTCGCGAGTTTCTTGTAGCAGGTCAATGTGGCGGCGAGGGTGAGGAAGCCGAGGTAGTGGGTGGCCTTGCGGTCGTATCGGATCGAGAGCCGGTGGTAGCCGGACAGCCAGGCGATCGACCGTTCGATAACCCAACGGTGGTGGCCGAGTTTCTTGCTGGATTCGATGCCCTTGCGAGCGATGCGGACGGTAATTCCCCTGTCTCGCACCCACTTTCGTAGTTCGACATGGTCGTATGCCTTGTTGGCGTGCAGTTTGGCGGGTTTGCGCCGCCGCGGTCCGCGTCGGGACTTGATCGCGGGGACGGCTTTGACGAGAGGTTTGAGCGCGTCGGCGTCGTTGGTGTTGGCCGCCGATATCGCCACCGACAGCGGCAGGCCAGCACGGTCGGACATCACGTGGATCTTCGAGCCGGCCTTGCCCCGATCGACGGGGTTCGAGCCGGTCATGGATCCCCCTTTTTTCGCCCTGACCGATGCACCGTCGCAGACCGCGCGTGACCAGTCGATCATGCCTTGACTGCCGAGTTCGTCGAGGACCGCCCGGTGCAGGCGCCGCCACAGCCCGGCCTCGGTCCACGCCGTGAACCGGCGATGCACAGTGGGCACGGTGACCCCGAACGACGGCGGCAGATACCGCCAAGCGCACCCGCTGGTCAGCACGAACACGATCGCGGTGAACACCGCGCGATCATCCACCGGCGCAGTGCCCCCACCCTGCGGGCGCGCCTCGAACCGCGGGATCAGCGGTTCGGCCAACGCCCACAACTCATCCGGCACCAGACGCCGCGACAGTTCGCCCACCGCAACATGATCACAGGATCAGCCCAATAACCACGTGAGACATGCTCTTAGCAACTGCATTGCCGCCGCGGTAATTTGCCGCTCCGTGCGGAATTCAGTGCGGTTCCGGCTGATACTCAGTCGATCCGTACTGCGTTTCCGGTGACCCGAATGCCGGTTGCGGCTGGATCGAGGTCGACCAGCAGCTGGCTTGGCCGCCCCATATCGACGCCCTGGGTGATGATGATCCGGCCCGAATCGGCGTGACCGATGTCGCGGAGGTATCCGCCGAAGGCCGCCGCTGCGGCACCGGTTGCGGCGTCCTCGACGACTCCGCCGATGGGGAAGGGGTTGCGGGCCTGGAAGTGGCGATCGTCCTCGCGGTGGAACAGGTGCACCGTCGTCCATCCGGCCTCGCGCATGATCGTGCCGAGGGCGTCGAAGTCGTAGTCCAGGGCGGCGAGGCGTTCGCGGGATGCGGCGGCCAGCATCAGATGGTCGTTGCCGGCATAGGCAACCCGGGTTGGAAAGGCCGGATCGAGATCGGTTGGGTCCCAGCCCAGTGCTGCCAGCGTGTCGTAGATCTCGGTCGCGGTCGCCGCCCTGGAATGCGTTGCGACGCTGGTCAATGTCGCCGTCGGGCGATCGTCCGCGGTACTGGTCTCGACGACGATATCGCCGATATTGGTTCGGAAATTCAGCGCGCCGGGGCCGATGCGTTCGGTGAGTGCCACCGCGGTCGCGACGGTGGCATGCCCGCAGAAATCGACCTCTGCGAGTGGGCTGAAATAGCGCACCCGGTAGTGCCGGTCGTGTGTGTGGTTCAGGAAGGCCGTTTCCGAATAGCCGACTTTCTCGGCGATTCGCTGCATCTCGGAGTCGTCGAGTCCGGTCCCGTCGAGGACGACCCCGGCGGGGTTGCCGCCGGCCGGATCGGTACTGAATGCGGTGTAGCGCAGTACTTCGGTGTTCATATGTCTCATGCTCGCATCGAGCGATGATCGGGTCCAACGATGTATTCAGATCGTATCCATCGAATATTCCGATAGCATCGACGGTATGGACACCCGGGTACTCGCCACCTTCGTCGCACTCGCGAGGACCGGCAGTTTCACTGCGACCGCGGCCGAATTACACCTCGCCCAGTCGACAGTGACCGCACACATCAAGACGTTGGAGGCCGAGCTCGGGCTGCGGCTGTTCGATCGGTTGCGGCTCGGCGCGACGCTGACCGACGCCGGGCGGCGGACCCTGGAGAAAGCCGGTCTGGTCCTCGATGCCGAGGCAGCGCTGCGCACCGATCCGGATGTGCGTGGCCCGATCGAGGGAACGGTCGGCATAGTGGCACCGGAATCCTTGTGCGGGCACCTGCTTCCGGCAGTGATCGCGGCGTTGCAACGGCGTCATCCTGGAGTCGAGGTCACGCTGTCCCCGGCGGGCACGACCGACGCGACCCACGCGCTGCGTGCCGGCCGGTATGCGCTTGCGTTGATTCTCGAGCCGTCGCTCGAGGTACCCGATCTCGTTGTCGATCAGCTGGGCACGCTCGAGCTCGCATTCGTTACCGATCAGCGACAAGCGGTGACAGCGCGATCGTGGGCGGAGTTGGCCAAGCAGCGATGGTTCCTTCTCGAAGAGGGCTGCACCTACAGCGACGAGGTCGCTCGGTGCCTGCGGGACAGTGCGGCAGTGGTTCGCACGACTCGGCTGGGCAGTATCGAGGCCACCCGGGCCTGCGTCGCCGCCGGACTCGGACTGGCCGTACTGCCCGATTTCGCCGTCGACGAGCGGCGGCTGGCTCGTTTCGCCGGGCCGGCGATCGTCGAACCCGGATTGCTGCTGGTCCGTCACCGCCGCCGGTCGACCGGCCGTGCGCTCGACGCGGTGATCGAGGAAATCCGGCGCGGTGCAACGAAGCTGCTTGCGCCGGGTAGGCGACCGCAGCGTCAAATGTGAAGTGCCCCAACCTATTCGTTTCCCAGAGTTCGTCGCCGACCGCACGTGGCGCAACGTTGACGCTGATGCGCTCCGCGCATGATGCACACCCCTTTCGGCAAAGTCCCCAACAGCGTGGTTCCGGGAGACACCGTCCAACTGCAACTGACTTATGTCTCACGTGGTTATTGGGCTGATCCTGTGATCATGTTGCGGTGGGCGAACTGTCGCGGCGTCTGGTGCCGGATGAGTTGTGGGCGTTGGCCGAACCGCTGATCCCGCGGTTCGAGGCGCGCCCGCAGGGTGGGGGCACTGCGCCGGTGGATGATCGCGCGGTGTTCACCGCGATCGTGTTCGTGCTGACCAGCGGGTGCGCTTGGCGGTATCTGCCGCCGTCGTTCGGGGTCACCGTGCCCACTGTGCATCGCCGGTTCACGGCGTGGACCGAGGCCGGGCTGTGGCGGCGCCTGCACCGGGCGGTCCTCGACGAACTCGGCAGTCAAGGCATGATCGACTGGTCACGCGCGGTCTGCGACGGTGCATCGGTCAGGGCGAAAAAAGGGGATCCATGTGAGACACGCTCTCAGCGCGACTTTTCGCGTCACTGGACCCCGTGTGCCTTGTCGTGCGGCATGAATCTGCGTCGGGGATAAATCTGCTGGTGAGAACACCTATTCCGGTCGATGCCTAAAATTCAATAATGTGATCTACATCACATTACGCCGGGCTTTTTGTCGGTAGCGCGTGGCATGGTGGTCGGCATGCCTTCTGCCGATTCCGTCGTCGCGACGGATGTCATCCGTCTGCTCGGTGCCAGTGAGCACAATCTGCGCAATGTGTCGTTGGAGATCCCGAAGAACAAGATCACCGTGTTTACCGGTGTCTCCGGCTCGGGTAAATCGTCGATCGTCTTCGACACCATTGCCGTGGAGTCCCAGCGTCAGCTCTATGCGACGTTTCCCGCGTTCATTCTCAACTTCCTGCCGCGCTACGAGCGGCCGCACGCCGAGGCGATGGAGAATTTGACCGCCCCGGTCATCATCGACCAGCAGCCCGTTGGCGGCGGTCCGCGCTCGACCGTGGGCACGATGACCGATATCTATTCCATGGTGCGCGCCATGTTCGCCCGATTCGGTTCGCCCTCAGCAGGATTCGTCTACAACTACTCGTTCAATGTGCCGCAGGGCATGTGCCCGGACTGCGACGGGCTCGGGGTCACGGTGCGGGCCGATCCGGATCGGCTGCTCGACCGGACCAAGTCGCTCAACGAGGGTGCGATCCTGCTGCCCGGCTATACCGTCGGCGGCGGGGAGTGGCAGATGTACGGCAGGTCGGGGCGCTTCGACCCGGACAAGAAGCTGACCGATTACACCGACGAAGAGTTCACCGATCTGCTCTACGGCACCGGCGGCAAGGTGGAACTGACCTTCAGCAAGGGCACCTGGAAGGCGAATTACGAAGGGCTGGCAGCCAAATTCACGCGCACCCGGTTGCAGCGCGACACCTCGACGCTCAGTGCCAAGACGCGCGAGCAGATGCAGAAATTCCTCACCGAGGGCGTGTGCCCGACCTGCGACGGCGCCCGGCTCAATGCCGCCGCGCTGGCCACCAAGATCTGCGGCCGCACTATCGCCGACTGGTCGGGTCTGCAGATCACCGATCTGATGGTGGTACTCGACGAGATCACCGATCCGGCCGCGCTGGGGCTGGCCGCCGCCATCCGGATCGCACTGCGGCGCGTCATCGATATCGGGCTCGGCTATCTGAGCCTGGATCGGCCGACCGCCACGCTGTCCGGCGGTGAGGGGCAGCGGCTCAAGATGATCAAACACTTGTCCAGCACGTTGATCGGGATGACCTATATCTTCGATGAGCCCAGCGTCGGACTGCATCCGCGCGATGTCGGGCGGTTGAACAACTTGCTGAGGGCGTTGCGGGACAAGGGCAATACCGTGCTCGTGGTCGAACATGATCCCGATGTCATCCAGATCGCCGACCATATCGTCGATGTCGGGCCGCGGGCCGGACTGCACGGCGGACAAGTGGTGTTCGAGGGCAGCTTCGCGGAACTGCGCGCCGCGGATACGCCGACCGGCGCCGGCTTGCGCAGGCCGTTCACCGTGAAGGACACCTTCCGGAAGTCGAACGGCGAGTTGCTGATCGAGCATGCGAATGTGCACAACCTCAAAGATGTGACGGTTGCGATTCCGACCGGCATCCTGACCTCGATCACCGGGGTGGCCGGATCGGGAAAGAGCAGTCTCATCCGGGATGTGTTCGTGCTCGCACATCCCGATGCGATCTTCGTCGACCAGTCGGCGATCGCCGCATCGTCTCGCTCCACTCCGGCAACCTATCTGGGACTGATGGATCCGATCAGGAAGCTGTTCGCGAAGGCGACCGGCGAGTCACCCGGCCTGTTCAGTTTCAATTCCACCGGCGCCTGTAAGCAGTGTGAGGGCCGCGGCGTGATCATCACCGAGATCGCCTACATGGACCCGGTGACCACCCACTGCGATGCGTGCGACGGGCGGCGGTTCTCCGACGAGGTGCTGGCATTGATGTTGCGCGGCCGGTCGATTGCCGACGTGCTGGAGATGTCGGCCGAGGAGGCACTGAGTTTCTTCACCGAAAAGGCACTCGCCACGAAATTGCGCACGATGAACGAAGTCGGCCTCGACTATCTGAGCCTCGGCCAGGCCATGAGCACCCTTTCCGGCGGCGAGCGCCAACGCATCAAACTGGCCACTCAACTCCAGAACACCGGCACCACTTACGTTCTCGACGAACCGACGACCGGCCTGCACATGTCGGACGTGGATACCCTGCTCGCGTTGATGGACGGATTGGTCGACCGCGGCAATACCGTGGTGGTCATCGAACACAACCTCGACGTGGTAGCCCATTCCGACTGGGTCATCGACCTCGGCCCCGACGGCGGAAAGGACGGCGGCGAAGTCGTATTCACCGGCACCCCCGCCGAGTTGCTGATGCACCCGATGTCACTGACAGGTGAATACCTGCGGAAGTACAAGGGCGTCTGAGCAATCGGGCGCGGCCAACTGCGGGCGGTGTCAGCGCGTGCCGAGCAGCAGGGTCTGGGTGCCGCGCCCGATCGGGCCCTGCTCATCGAACAAGCGGGACTCGGCCAGCCCGACGCCGCTGCGTTCCGGGTAGGTGACCGCGTCCAGGCACACCCATTCGCCGACGGGCTCGCGGTGCAGGGTCACGGTGAGATCGGTATTGATGAACACGTATCGGCGCCATGGCAGCACGGAGCTGACGCCATTGCCGAAGTCGGCGGCGGCGAGGGTGCGCTCCAGCGGGCTGAGCTCGGTGGCGGCAACGATCGGGTAGCGCAGGCGAATCCAGCACACGGCCGGACCCGGAGTCTGGAATGCGCCTGCGATGAAACGGTATTCGACTCCGGTGTGGAAGCCGACGGGCTGATTGCTGGGAAAGCTGTGTTCCGGGCTCGGCGTCACGGTGGCCGGGCCGGGCCGGGTGCCGGTCGGCAGCACCTCGGTCGGCACCTCCAGTTCCGGCTCGGCCCGCCGCATCCGCCAGGCATTGGCCTTCAGTAGCGGTCCCCGGTCGGAGCTCAGTGTGGCCTCGATCAATTCCACACTGCGTCCGGGCTGAGCAACTCGCGCCTCGGCCCGGGTGACGCGCGCCTCGCACCGCAGCGGCTCGAGCGGCACCGGCCCGAGAAACTCCACCGCGACCCGTACCACCCGGAATTCCGGGCGCGGCTCGCACCGCTCGATGACATGCCCGAGCAGCGCCGACGGTGCCCCGCCGTGCTGGGCATCCGGCGACCACGGCCCCCGGGTGAGTTCGGTGGGATGAAACAGATCCGGGTCCGAGCCGTCAGGCACATAGAAGGCATCCATGGTGTTCCGATCCTAGGTGTTGGCGTCGAGCCGCGACCTCGAAGAGCCGCACCCCGCATCAGGATTCGGACGCTGTGTCGGTGCCCAGCGTGCGGATCCCGATTATGGCGAGCGCTGTTCCAGCATCTGTGCGAGTCAGGCGGAGTCGATCAGTGGGCGGACGTGGTGGGCGGCGCCGGCGTGGTCGCGCCAGGTGCAGGCGAGGCCGAAGGCCGCTACCCGACCGGTGGCGAGGACGGTGCGCACCGCGGCCGAGACTGTGGGCAGGGTGGGGCCGTCGGGGACGGGGAAAAGGAGTCCGGGGAGGTCGTCGGGGGTGATGACGTCGAAGTCGAGGTGCAGGTAGAGCGGTCCGTCCGGGAGTTCGCCGAGATCGTCGACGGGGCGGTGCCGGATCTGCGCGGCGCGCAGATACTCCACTTCCGGCGGGTCGAGGTCGCGGCCGCCGACCAATACGGCGTGCTCTTCCTGGATGTCGCGCAAGCCGATCCGGTCGGCGAGCAAATGGCGGCCGTAGCCGACGAGCATGCGCAGCGGGAATCCGCCGAGGTAGCCCGACGCGGAGGTCTCCAGGGTCTGGACATCACCGTGTGCGTCGAACCAGACGAGCGCGGGATCCAGCCCGGCGCGTTGCAGCCCGGCCACGGTTCCGAGCGCAGTGGTGCAGTCCCCGGACGCGACCACTGCCCGTTCACCCCGGCGAACAGACGCCGCAACCTGGTCCGCCACAACGTCGTAGAGCACGGCCATGCGAGCCCATGGATCGTCGATCTCCGGCAGCTCGGCCGTGATCACCGCGTCCGGAGTAATAGGGGCATCGATCCCTGGCCGATACTCATCAAGGTGGTATGGCACGAGCAAGCGCATCTACCCGAGACTAATTCAGCGGTGAACAGCTCTGCCAGTGAATTACCGCGCGCCGGAATCGGCACTGCATTGCGCGAGATACTCCCTTCCGGGACGCGTTCGGCGTCAGCGCCGTGGGTGATGCACATTCTGCTCACCTGGCCCGTCAAGGCGAACCGTGCTTCGGGCACCGAAGCACGGTTCGCCAAGGGCGTTCAATGGGTCGTGCCGACCGATACCGATTGATACCCACCAGCCCGCACCGCGCCGGTAATGAGCGCCCGAACATCGCGGGGTGCGGTCGGCAGCAGGTCGCGCAGGTCGGTGCCGGATGCCTCGAGCAGGCCAGCGCCGAGGTTGGCGAACAAGGACAGCGTGTGCGTGCACTGATATGGCTCTAATCCAGTGCCCTGCAATATATTCCGCATTTCGGCAAGGGAGATGGGGAGATAGTTCACCGGGCGGGCCACGGATCGGCTCAGTATCTCGGCGATATCCGAACCGCCGATCGCGGTGACGCCCTCGAGCTCGTACACCTTGCCCGCATGCCTGCTACGTCGCCCCGCCGCGAGATCGCGCTCGGTCTCCGCGGCCACCCGTACGGCCACCTCGGCAAGATCCTCGCGCGCTACCACCGAGATCCGGCCGGTGCCGAATGGCGCGGCGAAGACACCGGATTCGGCGGAGGCCGCCGCTCCCGCGACGGCGAGACCGACGGGCACTTCGGCGTAGAGGCCGTTGCGCAGGACAGTCACCTCGAATGGTGCTGCGGCCAGCCGTTTTTCGGTCCAGCGATGTGGTAGGGCGATGGTCATCAGATCACCGGAACCCGCGAGGCTGGTGTAGATCACATGCGGGACTCCGGCTGCCGCGGCGGCATCGACCGCGGCGCCGTGGCGAGCCAGCACCACATCGTCCTCGGCGTATCCTGCGGAGATCATGACGAGTACGTCGACACCGCGCAGCCCCGCGGCCAGCGTTGCCGGATCGTCGAAATCGATACGGCGTGTGGCGGTGTCGTCGCCGGAGCGGCTGCCCGCCGCCACTGTCAGGTCATCGAGGGTGGACAGGCCGCGGTAGACGAGGCCACCCAGGGATCCGGAGATGCCGGTTACCAGGATCATCGGAACGCTCCCGATTGTTGTAGTTGCTGAAACTCGTCCCAGCATCGGCGGTCCCGGATCGCGGCATAAGGAGGCACTTTGATGTCGGTCACGAACACGGCGGTCACCGCGCAGGTGGCGGGCACTATTCCCGACGGTCCCTGTGGCGATGACGACTGCGGCATCCGCGATGTGCTCGACCGGCTCGGCGATCGGTGGACGGTGCTGGTGATCGTGGAGTTGAGCAAAGGTGTGCGGCGGTTCCGTGAATTGGAGCGGGCGATTCCGGGGATCTCGCAGCGGATGCTGACACTGACCACCAAAAGACTGTGCCGGGACGGCATGGTGGAGCGGATCGCGTACCCGACGATTCCACCGCAGGTGGAGTATCGGCTCACCGAAACCGGCCGCAGCCTGGCCGCCGCGATCGGCGCGCTCGCCGACTGGTCGCGAAATCACAAAGAGGTCATCGCGTCGGCCCGGCAACGCTGGGATGTCGAACACGGCGTCGACGGAACCGAATGACCGCGATAGCTCTCGCAGGGCGGTTGAATAGACAGAGATACCCGTCCGGATAGGGAGGTTTCGATGACTCTTGCCGCCCGTGCACTGCTCGAAGGGATCCAGGCGGAGCTGGCTCCGCGCGACGACGATAACCGCTTGGTTCCGCTGATCACGACGGGCAAGGCGCCACAGGCGGTGTTCGCGGCGATCGCGGCGGAGGAACAGCGCATCACCAGCAGCGATTGGCGTAGCTTCCACGCCATGGCGGCGCGGGCGGACGAACCGCACGCCCGAGTTTTCTTCGGCGGGCTGGTATCGGGCGAGCAGCAGGCGCACGGCTTGCTGGACGCGCTGGTGGCGGCGGTGGGACCCGACCAGGGTATGGAGCTGCCGAGGGCGGGCTGCCAGGCGTATCCGGCCTACGTCGCCTGGTTGGCGTTGCACGCCGAATCCGCCGCCGCCGCAGCGGGTATCTACTCGAATTTCACCGCATTCGGCAGGTACTGCGGGGATATCGCCGCGGCGATGCGCGCCCACTACGATTTCGACGACCCCGCGTGCGCGTTCTTCGACTTCTTCACCGCCGACGTGCCCGAGGTCGAACAGCGTGCCCTCGCCGCCATCCAAGCCGGACTCGACAATGGGCGGCTGAAGCCGGGCGAGGCGCACCTATACGCCAGGCTCTTCCAGGACTACGAGCTCATGTTCTGGAACACCCTCGCCGACGAATTCTCGGCGTAGCCCTAACACCGCTCGGTAAGCTGCTGAGTCCCCGTGATTCGCAGCAGTTCCAGCGCCGAAGCGGCCGGGGTGCCGGGTGCTGCCGAGTAGACGACGACGGCCTGGTCGGTGTCGGGTACGAACAGTGCATCGCAATCGAGCACCATCCGTCCGATCTCGGGATGATCGATGGTCTTGGTGGCACTGCGCCGGTTACCGGTGCGCCCCTCACGCCATAGCCGCTCGAATCGCTCACTGCGCGAACGTAATTCGGCGACCAGGCGGGCCAGGTCCGGATCGTCGGGATATGCGGCCTTCGCGCTGCGCAGCGAGGCGACCCAGGACTCCGCGGCTGCCTCGGCCTGCGCGGGTGTGAAGACCACACGCGAGGGCTCGGTGCCCAGAAACGCTTGCCAGATGATGTTGCGCCGGGCGGGCGACCACGCGGAGAAGTCGCCGAGCAGTGCCGCGGCCATCGAATTCCAGGCCAGCACATCGGCTTTCGCGGAGATCACCAGCGCGGGCAGATCCGCCATCCGGTCCAGCAGCCGCAGCACGCTCGGCCGCACCATCATGGCGATCCGTCCCTCCTGCGGTGGCGCCGAACCGGCCAGCCGGAACAGCAGATCCCGTTCGATGTCCTCGAGCCGCAGTGCGCGGGCCAGCGCGCCGAGCACCGCGGCGGACGGGCGCGGTCCTCGACCTTGTTCGAGGCGGACCACATAGTCGACGCTGACACCGGCGAGTTGGGCGACCTCCTCGCGCCGCAACCCGGGCACCTGACGGCGCGAACCGCTCGGCAGTCCAACATCACTCGGCCGCACCCGAGCACGGGCTTGCCGCAGCAGCGCGGCGAGTTCGGTGCGATCCATGTCTCGATGATGCCGCAGTGCACGGGTGCCGGGGTGGTACTGCCGGTCCCAGGAGTTATCGGCCCTGGAGCGAAATCCGGGCAGCAGGCCAGACTCGGGTCATGAGCAGCACCACCACAGCCCTGGTGACCGGGGCGAACAAGGGACTCGGCCGTGAGACGGTCCGCAGGCTGGCCGAACTCGGCTGGCAGGTTTTTCTCGGTGCGCGTGATGCGGATCGCGGCAAGGCGGCCGCCTTCGACCTCGCCGAACAGGGTCTGCGGGTCGAATTCGTCCAGTTGGACGTGACCTCCGCCGCATCGATCGCGGCTGCCGTCGAGACCATCGCTGGCCGGACTCCGCACCTGGATGTGCTGATCAACAATGCGGGTATCGGCGGCACGCGCGCCACCCCCGCCGATACCGTGGCCGTTGATTTCCGCGAAGTCTTCGAGACGAACGTTTTCGGACCGGTGCAGGTGATCCACGCTTTCCTACCGCTGCTGCGTGCGTCCACCCACCCGCGCATCGTGATGGTGTCCAGCGGCATCGGTTCGATTACCAACACCTCCGATCCGAGCAGGATCGAATCGCAGATCCTCGGGCTCGTCTACCCATCCTCGAAAACCGCGCTGAACATGATCACCACGCAGTACTCCCGCGAGCTGCCGCAGATGCGGGTCAATGCGGCCGATCCCGGTTACACCGCAACGGATTTGAACGGGAACTCGGGCCATCAAACGGTCACCGAGGGCACCGATGCCATCGTGCGCTTGGCCACGATCGAGCCGGACGGACCCACCGGCGGGTTCTTCAACCGCTTCGGTGCCGTTCCTTGGTGAACGCCGAGTTGGGCTCAGCGGTCCGATAGGTGACAGACCCACTGACCGTCGTCGCCGCAGACGCAGTAGTAAGGGCCCTGGTTCTGAGATTCTCCGGCCTGGCACTCTGGCGTCGGACCCGAAGGAGGAGGTTGAGCCATGGCAACCGGACCGGACACCATTACGAGGCTGCCGAACACTGCGGCAAGCGCGGATCCGAAGAACTGATTCGACTTGGCGCGCATGGTTGCTCCTTCAGTCGGCGGCTATCCCCAAGGCGCTATGTCCATTGGCCCGAGCCACTCGGGAGCCGATGAAACTGACACGGCACTTTCGAAACACGCCTCAGTCGCCTCCGTGCCCCCGTTCGTTGCAGACCCACTTGCCGTTCTGCCCGCAATTGCAATCGTAGGGGCCTTGGACCTGAAAATCTCCGGGCTGGCACTGCGGCGCCGGATCCGAAGACGGAGGTTGAGCCATGGCGACCGGACCGGACACCATCGCGAGGCTACTGAACACCACGGCAAGCGTGGATCCGAAGAATTGATTCGACTTGGCGCGCATGGTTGCTCCTTCAGTTGACGGCTATCTCCATTGCGCTATTTCCACTGGCCCGAGGCCAGACGTCGATCCACGCTGTCGATCGCGCGAACCATCTCCATCTTCCCATACCGATCGGTCTTGATCACGATCTTCAGCGGGCCCCGCCATTGACGTACAGCGTCTGACCGCTGACATAGGACGCCTCATCACTGGCCAGGAATGCGATCACCGCCGCGACCTCCTCGGGCCGACCAACCCGCCGCAACGGCGTCCGCTCGGCCACAGCCTGCTGGTGCTCCTCGGCGCTGAGCCCGACCCGGTTCGCGGTCGCGGCCGTCATCGCGGTGGCGATGTAGCCGGGTGCGACAGCATTGACCGTGATGTTGTACGGCCCGAGCTCGATGGCGAGCGTCGCGGTCAGGCCCTGGATGCCCGCCTTCGCGGCGGCATAGTTCGCCTGACCGCGATTGCCGAGCGCCGAGCGACTGGACAGTGAAACGATCTTGCCGTACCGCTGCGCGACCATGTATTCCTGGGCCGCCTGAGTGCAGTGGAAGACGCCGTTCAGGTTCACCGAGAGCACCGCGTTCCAGTCGTCTTCGGAAAGCCGGAAGAACAGATCGTCGCGGGTGATGCCCGCGTTGTTCACCAGAATGTGCGGACCGCCGAGATCGGTGGCGATGTCGGCGAATACCGATTCCACCGAGGCGCGTTCGGTGACATCGCAGACGTAACTGCGGGCCACACCGCCGGCCGCGGCGATCTGTTTCGCGGTGTCCTCGGGTGCGTTGCGATCGAGCACCGCGACCTGCGCGCCCTGTGCGGCCAGCAGCTGGGCGGTGGCCGCGCCGATACCTTGCGCCGCGCCGGTGACAACGGCGACCCGGTCGGTGAATCTGGTCATCTAACGTCCTTCTCGGGAGTTGTGAACGGCGGTCATCAGAATGCGCTCACCCCGGTGAGCGCACGCCCGATCAGCAGCTTCTGGATCTGGCTGGTGCCCTCATAGAGGGTCGTCACCTTCGCATCGCGCAGATATTTGCCGACCGGGAATTCATCGATATACCCGTAGCCGCCGAAGACCTGCAGCGCCCGATCGGCCGCGCGCACCGCGGCCTCGCTCGCGAACAGCTTGGCCTTCGACGATGCCACCGCGAATTCGACGCCGCGGTCGATGAGATCGGCGACCCGCCACACGAGCAGCCGGGCAGCGTCCACATCGAGGGCGATATCGGCGAGCAGTTCCTGGACCAGTTGATGGCCCGCGATCGGCTTGCCGAATTGTTCGCGCTCGGTGGCGTATCCGACGGCGGCGTCCAAGCAGGCCTGCGCGATGCCGACACAGCCGGCGGCCACCGACATCCGCCCCTTGGCCAGCGCCGCCATCGCGACCGTGAACCCCTTGCCTTCGTCGTGCAATCGGGCGCTGTCGGGGATGCGGACGCCGTCGAGCACGAGTTCGGCGGTCGCCTGTCCGCGCAGTCCGAGCTTGCCGTGGATGGTGCGGGCGCTGAAGCCGGGGGAGTCGGTCGGGACCAGGAATGCGGTGATGCCGCGGTGTCCCTCACCGCTGGTGCGCGCGAAGACCAGTGCGATATCGGCCCAGGTGCCGTTGGTGATGAACATCTTGGTCCCGGACAACACCCAGTCGTCGCCGTCGCGGACCGCGCGCGTGCGCAATTGGGCCGCGTCGGAACCGGTTTCGGGCTCGGTGAGGGCGAAGCAGCCCAGTGCGGCGCCCGCGGTGAGGCGTGGCAGCCAGGTGTGCTTCTGCTCGTCGGTGCCGTAGTGGTTGATCGACTTGGCGACCAAGCCCAACGAGACCGAGACGATGCCGCGCACGGCGGAATCACCGCGTCCGAGTTCCTCCAGGACCAGGCAGTAGGTGAGATGGTCACCGCCGCTGCCGCCGTACTCCTCGGGAATCGTCAGGCCGAGAAAGCCCAGTTCACCCAGTTTGGGCACGATTTTGGGATCGACGGATTCGGCACGGTCCCATTCAGTGGCATGCGGCGCGATCTCACGGTCGACGAAATCCGCCGCGAGCTGCTGGGCGGCGGTCTGTTCGTCGCTGAGTTCCAGGTTCATCCTTGCTCCCGACGGGTAAAACTAACGGTGGAAGTTTCTTATATGCTAATCCTCGATAAACTAACGATGCAAGTTTATTGTTGCGGGCATCCGCCATGCGACACTGGACGGACCCACCAGGAGGTTTTCGTTGGGGAGACCGCGTCGGCCCTTGCTCAGCCGCGACCGCATCGTGTCGGCCGCGCTGGATCTGGTGGATGCCGAAGGGCTGGAAGCGGTATCGATCCGCAGACTCGCCACCGAACTCGGTGTACAGGGCCCCTCGCTCTACAACCACGTGGCCACCAAGGACGATCTGCTCGACGCCATGGTCGACGCCGTACTCGGACTGATCGATCTGTCGATGTTCACCGACATCTCGGATTGGCAAGCGGCGCTACGCGATTGGGCCAGATCGTATCGCGCGGCACTGGCGGCGCACCCGAAGTTGGTGCCCGCCTTGAATCAGGGCATGGGCCGCCGGCCTAATGCGTTGCGGCAGGCCGATGCGGTATTCGGGGGACTGGTGGCGGCGGGGTGGCCGCGGCGAGAGGCGACTCAGGTGGGTGCGCTGATGCGGTTCTTCGTCACCGGATCGACGCTGGGGTCGTTCGCGGGCGGGTTCCCCGAAGACGCGGCCGCGTATCGCGGGAACTACCCGCATTTGGACGAGGCGCATCTGCTGTCGGGGCGCCAGCGCGATATCGATGACGCCGCATTCGAGACCGGGCTGCGCGCATTGCTGGACGGGTTGGCGTTGCGCTTCGAGGCAGTGGACGGCGCGGGGCGTGGGCGTTAGCGAGGACCGTGCGCGGCCAGCCAGTCCGGGAACTCGGTGAGCTCCTGCACGACGAATTCCGCTCCGGCAGCACGCAATTCGTCGGCATTGCACGGACCGGTCGTGACCCCGAGCGCGTAGACGTCGGCCGCCCGTGCGCCACGCATATCGCCCTCGTGATCGCCCACGAACAAGTCGGCCCCGTGCTCGCGCAGTGCGACCGCCTTCCCATCCGACCAGAGATCCCCGACCACCTCATCGATTCGCCAACCGAGTTCTTCCACGTGCAACCGCGCCAGCGGCTCGTGCTTACCGGTCACGATGAGCACCCGCCCGCCGCGTGCCCGCACCGCGGCCAAGGCGGCATCGGCACCCGGCATGGCCGGAATGGCGGGCACGATCGACGGATAGATCTCGCGATAGCGGGCTACCAGCGCCGGGATCAACTCCTCGGGCGCACCCGCATCGGCCAGCAGCATCCCGAGCGGCGGGCCGAGCCGGTCGGCGAACTCGGACCCGCGCAGCGGCAGCCGGAACTCCGCACCCAACTGGTCGATCGCCTTGCTCACACCCGGCCGGGAGTCGATCAGCGTCATATCCAGGTCGAAGCCAACGGTCCAGGTCACATCTTGGACCCTATCGTCGACGAGCGATCGGCGCGTGACGGCACCAATGGTTAACCAACCGGGGTGCTCAGAAGATCAATCAGGGGGAACATCCCGCAGTCGGTGCGAAACCGCTCATGGAACCGCCCGCCGAACCTACAGTTGACCGACGAGCAAACGGCTTCGGTCTGCATCGCGGAGGACGAGATGACGAGCCAGCGCCAGCCACTGACGGTTGGCACGATGTTCGGACATTACCGATTGGATCGTCTGATCGGTCGCGGTGGCATGGGTGAGGTCTACCAGGCCTACGACATGCGCAAGCGCCGCACTGTGGCGATCAAGGTGCTGCTCGAGAAGCTCGCACAGGACGACGGGTACCGCGAACGGTTCCAGCGCGAGGCCGATGCGGCCGCGCGGCTGCGGGAACCGCATGTCATCCCGATTCACGATTACGGCGAGATCGACGGCCGCCTCTATATCGATATGCGATTGGTGGACGGTGCCAGTTTGCCGTCGGTGCTGCGAACCAAGGGGCCGATGGCGCCGGCGGAGGCAGTAGCGGTGATCCGTCAGATCGCCACCGCGTTGGATGCCGCGCACGCCGAGGGATTGATCCATCGCGACGTCAAACCGGACAATATCCTGCTCACGCCGGACGGTTTCGCATATCTGGTCGATTTCGGAATCGCCCATTCGAGTGCCGATCATCGGCTGACGACCCACGGTGCGGTGATCGGTTCGTTCAGCTATATGGCGCCGGAACGGTTCCGGGCCGAGCCCACCACACCAGCGGTCGATGTCTATTCCTTGGCGTGTGTGCTGTACGAATGCCTCACGGGCGCAAGGCCTTATCCGGGCACTACCGACGCGGAGATCATCAGTTCGCATCTGTTCGAGCCGGTACCGCGAGCGAGCATGATCCGGCCGAGTGTGACCCCCGCGCTCGATACCGTCATCGCCCGCGGTATGGCCAAGAGCGTGCGCGAACGTTTCAGCGTCGCAAGCGAACTCGCGGCCGCCGCGCAGGCGGCACTGACGAGCGCTGGTGCCACCACCGAGCGGCGCACACAGAGGTCGGTATCGCCTGAGCCCGCAACCGGAGTGCAGGATGCCGTCCCCGATCGAACATCGAATGCCACAGGGGGAATGGATAATTCCCGCTCGACAGGGCTTCTCGAGGTAGAGGATGCCGGGCATCCCGAAGCACAGACAACCGATTCCCGGCCTACCGGCGACCGGAGTACCGACGGCGCGAAGACCGGCGCCGCGGCTCCCGCACGGCGCCGCCGCATACTTGTCGCACTCATCCTGACCGTTGCCGCCATCACCGCCGCCGGGGCCGGTTTCGGGGCTTGGAAATTGCTGGGTGATCGCACAGGCACCGCGGTCGCCGACGCCACCGCGTTGCGCGACGCGGATATCGACCTGCTGAAGATCATTGCTCAGACCGGCCGCAAACGATCCACCTGCCTGCACGAACAGCCCGACACCTCCACCACCGTCGCGGTCATCTTCTGCCCGGACAACCCCGCGGCCAGTGAACCCGCGGCCCGATACATGCGTTTCCGCAGCCTCGACGCCTTGCGCGACTACTACAACGTCCTGTTGCGCACCTTCCAGGCCAAGAACTGTCCAGGTGACCCCGCCGGATCGGACGGCCCTTCGATCCGCGACGGCAAGGAGATCGGCCGCAAGGCCTGCATCGCCAATCGCGCGGAAACACCGACCGCGCCGAAACCATCCCTGCTGATGACCGATGAAACCCAGCTGGCGCTGGCGTTCTACATCTGGCCGACGCCGAGCGACGAGCCGCTGCGCGACTACATGAGCAAGTTCACCGGGTCGCAGTTCCTGACCAAGGAAGCCGCCCGTGACCCGGACTATTTCACCCGCGAGGACTACGCCGTCTTCGGGCGCCTCGCCAACGACTTCGGTCCCGCGAACTGTTCCCACCTGCCACCGCCGGGCGGTGCGGTGACTGCCTACATAATGTGCAGTACTCCCGCCGAGTATCCGTCCGCCCTCTTTTTCAGATTGCCGGACCGTCAGTCGGCCGACGCCCTGTACCGAGCCGATGTCGGCGTGCTCGGCGGACACGTCTGCGGTGATGGCGGCGGCACCGACGACGCGTGGCGCAAGGCTGGCACCGAGGTCGGCAGGCTCTTCTGCTTCGTGGACAACGATCCAGATATCGGCCCGCGGACCTGCCTGCTCGCCGTGCACGACGACGCCCACCTGATCGCCCAATTCTGCACATTGGCACCGGATAACCCGATGCCCGGCCCGAAAACCGAAGCCCAACTGCTGAACTGGTTCGATAAGCACTTCGGCTAGTTGTGCGGCGCGACGCCGAAGGTGAATTCGGTATCGCCGATGCGGATCACCGCGCCGTCGGTGAGCGCGGCCCCGTCGATGACCCGAACCCCGCCGACGTAGATACCGTTGGAGGACAACAGATCCTTCACCATGCACGTCAGCCCATTGCTGACGATCACGGCGTGATGGCGGCTGACCTTGCCGTCATCGAGCACGATATCGTTATCGGGCAGCCGTCCGATGCGGGTGAACGGGCCGGTGATCGGGAAGGTCTGTCCGGTCGAATCCCGCAGGTACGCTTGGGATCCGGGTGCGATCAGGTCGACGATCGTGGTTGCGCGCAGCGCGGAGGCGACGGCATCCGCGGGCGGGCTGAGCGGTTCCTGACGCAGCATCCGCGCTTCGAGTTCGCGAATCGAAGCCACCGGATCGATGCCGAGCTCATCGGCGAGGGTCGCACGCAACCGGCGTAGCGCCTCGAGTGCGTCGCTCTGCCGTCCACCTACATACAGCGCGGTGATCAGCTGCTCCCACAGTGGTTCGCGCAACGGGTACTTTTCCGCCAGTTCGGCCAGCTCGGAAATGACGTTATCGGCCCGGCCCTGCGCGATCTCGGCCTGGGCGCGAGCCTCGACGACACCGATGCGCTCGTCGTCGAGGGCGGTGGCGAAGGCATCGGCGAACCCGAGTCCCTGCAGATCCGCCAGCGCGGTGCCGCGCCATTGTGCGAGCGCATTGGAGAGCACGTCGCTCGCCACCGAGAAGCGGCCTGCGGCCATGGCCCGGAGCCCGGACTCCTTGTGAGCGCGGAAGCGTAAGACATCGCAACTGTCCCCGGCCACCGTGATCCGGTATCCGGTTCCGGCGCGGGAGAGGATCGTGCGCGCGTCGAGTCCGGCATCCCGCAATGGTTTCGCAGATTCGACACCATGGTGTGCAGACTGATCCGGATATCGGGCGGCGGGTTTTCCTCCCACACCGCCTGCGCCAGCGCCTCCATCGACACCGGCCGGTTGGCATTGAGCACCAGATAGGCCAATACCGCACGCTGTTTGACGCCGCCGAGCGGTTGCGCCACCTCGTCGATCGTCAACTGAACCGGTCCGAGTACGCCGAACCCAGCCCGCATATCCGACATCCCCGCCAGTCCTCCCGTCCTCGAAATGACTATCGAGCACCGCGACCCCACCGTTTCCGGTATCAGTAGTGGCAGCGGGTGCCGCGCCAGGGGACCACGCCGTCGAAGAATTATCCGACGAGAATGGCGTCGTCGCTGCCCTTAGGGGCGGATGCCCGCCACTAAGGGTGTGGGCTTCTTCCCCCTCAGGTGTCTACTTTCCGCTCTCATAAGCCCAGACCATGGATCGCGAACCACTTGGTACTGGGAAGTCCCGACGTGGATCGCCCCATCCACGTTCGACGACAGACATCTATGGAGGGCAAACGATTGGAGGACATCATGACTCAGTTGGGTGATATCCCGGGTCTCGGGGACACCACAGTGAATCCGCAGGATGTGACGGCTCAGCTGAGCCAGATTCCCGGATTCGACGACATCATGAATCAGCTCGGCAGCACCTCGGCTCCCGATGACGCCACAGCGAATCCGCAGGATGTGGCGGCTCAGCTGAGCCAGATTCCCGGATTCGACGACATCATGAATCAGCTCGGCGATATCCCCGATCTCGAAGAGATGCCGGATGATCAGCAGCCGGTTGATCAGCAGCCGGTGGACCAGCAGCCGGTGGACCAGCAGCCGGTGGACCAGCAGCCGGTGGACCAGGAACCGGTGGACCAGGAACCGGTTGATCAGCAGCCGGTTGATCAGCAGCCGGTTGATCAGGAACCGGTTGATCAGCAGCCGGTGGACCAGGAACCGGTTGATCAGCAGCCGGTGGACCAGGAACCGGATCAGCAGCCGCTCGACGATCTGTGGTTCGAGGACGACACCTACAACGCGGGTTCCGATGGCGGCGACTGGGGCGACGGGGCGGCAGGCGACGCGGGCGCGTGGTCCGACGGTGGTTTCGACGACATGGGTGACACCAGCGGCGATGCCCTCGACATGTTCTGAGTATGCGGGCAGACGACTACCGGCGGGTGGGTCGGCTCGGCGCACCGATCGGAGGACAGCTCCAGTGAGTGAGCCAGCAGTTGAGAACCGGGACGGCCGCATCGCGGTCGCCGTCGTCCCAGTCCTGGTCGATCGGTTGACTCGGCTCGCACAGTCGGCGGACCGGGATGATCTGCTCGGCACCCTCCAGAACGTGCTGCGCCGGTCCGCCGACGCTTCCGTGCGGATCGCGTTTGTCGGGTTGCGCCAGCAGGGGAAGAGCCAACTGATCAACGCCCTGCTGGGCAAGCAGGTGTGCGTAGTCGGTGACCGTCGAGCCACCTCGGTGGTCACCGTTGTCCGGCACGCGGACGAATCGGCGGCGAAGTTGGTTGTCGAGACGCCTGGTGCCGCAACTCTCGCCGCAACTCCAGTACCGCTTGCCGAACTGCAGACCGACCTGGCGAAGTCGCCGCACGCACGCGGCTGCCAGGTGGTGCGCGCGGAGGTCGGCATCGACATCGCGACGCTGCCGAATGGCCTGACCCTCGTCGACACCCCCGGCGTCGGCGGCCCCGGCCAGCGGCATGCCGCGCGAGTATTGAACGAGGTGGCCCTGGCCGATGCCGTCGTGATTGTCAGCGACACCAGCCAGGAGTTCACCGAACCCGAACTTCGGTTCGTGCGGCAGGTGATCGGTCTGTGCCCCACGGCCGTCATCGCGTTGACCAAGATCGACCTGTACCCCGAATGGCGCCGGATCGTGGACGCCGACCGGCGCCACCTCGCTGATGCGAAGGTGGACTGCCGGATCATTCCGGTTTCGTCGACGCTGCGTAGCCACGCGATACGCCTCGGCGATAAGGAACTCAACGCCGAATCCGGCTATCCCGAGCTGCTCGGATTCCTCCGCAGTGAGGGCCTCGCCGACCTGGGCGCCCAGCGGCGTGTCCGCTTGGCGCGGGATCTCGAGTCTGTCGCACAGCACCTGACAGTGCCGTTCGAGGCGGAATTGAATGCGTTGCGCGACCCAGGGTTCCGCCAACGCATGGCCGACGAGTTGGAAGCGCGCAAGCAGATATCGGATGCGCAGGTCAAGTCGGCGAGGTCGTGGCAGCAAGTATTGAGCGACGGTGTCGCGGACCTCAATTCCGAGATCGAGCATGACCTTCGGGAACGGCTGCGCAGCATCAACAAGCACATCGAGTCCGAGCTCGCGGACGACGATCCGGACAAGAAGTGGCCGCAGCTGACCGGGTGGGTCCAGGAGCAGGTGAGCGCCGCCGTCGGCGACAACTTCGTCTGGGCGTACCAGTCCGCGCAGGTACTGGCCGAGCGGGTGGCGGCATCGTTCGCCGTGGATGGTATCGGCACCGACCTTCCCGCGCTCGAGGCTATCTGCGATGGCGACCTCATCGATCCCGAACTGAGGATCGGCGAGCTGAGGGAGATGAAGGTTTCGCTGGCGGAGAAGGGCTTCACCGCAGTCCGCGGCGGTTACAGCGGCGCGATGATCATCGGCATGGGCGCGACGATGCTCGGCATGGCGATGATGAATCCGATCACGCTCGGAGCAGGCGTCGTGCTCGGTGTGAAGGCATACCAGCAGGACCGCGCCGGACGAATGGCGCGCCGCCGTAGTGAAGCTCAGGTCACGCTCCGAAAGTACATCGACGACGTGTCCTTCCAGGTGCACAAGCTCTCCCGCGACCGCCTTCGGATTGTGCAGCGGGAGTTGCGCGATCACTTCAAGGAATCCGCCGATCAGGCGTTGGCGTCGCTGCAGAGTTCGACAAAGGCAGCGCAGGAGGCAGCCAACATGGAGTTCGGCGAGCGGGAAAAGCGTGCCGCCGAGGTCGAGAAGAAGTTGGCCGTACTCGCCGCGGTTCGCGAGGGTGCCACGCGGCTGCGGGCCACCTTGGGTGAATGAACCCCACCCCTTCAGGGGTCTGGTTGAGCACTTGGGGGCGTGGCCGATGATCCGCGCGTGAACGAGATTGATAAGCGCAGGTAAGTCCGACCATTAACCGAGAGGTGTGCATGTCTGGAAGTCTTGGAATCAAGATCGGCTCGGCAGGTTTCGCCACCGCAGCCGATGCGGTGTCCGCGACGGCCGGGGGTTCCGGGCGGTGCGCACCGCGGCTGCGGACAACCCAGCACCAAGCGACATTGATCATGACGCAAGGCATGGCGCCGATACTCTCTCCACTCGACAGCGACGCCCGCCAGGTCCACCCGGGACTTGTGGTCAGCGGGTTCGTCGACCGCGTCGGTGACCCGATCGATCTCATCGCCGCCGACGGGTCCGCCCATCGGCCTGAGGATCTCGTCGCCCGCGCCGTCCAGTATCTGACACGGTATTCGGCCGGTGCGTTCACCGGGCCGCCCGCAATCGCGGCGACATATCCCAGCCATTGGAAGACACCCGGCGTGCAGGCGCTTCGTTCGGCGCTCGACCGCATGGACATGACCAGCGTGACGCTTGTGGACGAGGTCGGATCGATTCTCGCTCGCGTCGAGTCGACACGTGGGCTGCCGCCGGACGGCACCGTCGTCCTCTATGACCTCGGCGCCAACGGCCTCAGCATCTCTGTTGCCCGCGGTACCGAACAAATCGGCAGCACCGTCCGGAGTGCGGAATTCGGTGGTGCTCACATCGATGACGCCATCTTGCGGCATGTGCTCGAGGGCCTGGGTGGGGAACTCGAAGACGTCGATCTCGCGGACCCTGCTTTGCTGGCGCCGCTGAGCGAATTGCGCCTGCGCTGTCGCCAGGCCAAGGAGACGCTCTCCGCCGAAACGGCCGCGGTGGTCGAGGTGGAGCTGGGACATCTGCGTCACGATGTGCGACTGGTCCGCTCCGAACTGGAGGACTTGATCAGAGAGCAGGTTGTCGGGTCAGCCGGACTTGTCAGAGAAGCCTTGCACACCAACGAAATCGATACTCGTGAGATGCGCGCAGTGGTGCTGGCCGGTGGCGCGGCCGCAACCCCGCTCGTCGCCGAGATCTTGTCCGCGGAGTTCCAGGTAACCGTGATCGGTGAACCCGATCCAGTACTCACGTCGGCGACCGGCGCTGCTCTGCTTGCGCGTTCTTCGGCAAGTACCACCACATCGGTGGTGGTGCCGCCGCCATCCATCTCGGCACCGAAACCAGCTTCCGAACCGCAAGCTTCCGAGCCGCCTCCCGCCGCCGTCGCGAGCAAGCCGCCGGTTGTCGTCGTACCCCCGAAGTCGGTGGCCCTTGGGGCCATCGGAGGTGGCGAAAAGGTCGGCCGTCGGCCTCGTAAACGAACAATTCTTGCGGCAGGGACGATCGTCGCCGCGCTCGCTGCGGCAATTGTTGGGTTTGTTGTGATCGGCGTGCCCAAAACCCAGCCGACTCCCGCGGTGAATGAGCAGGTTCACGTTCCGACTCAACCAGCCGCGACCACCACCCCGCACTCATACCCCACTCGGCGAGTTTCATAAGCAGCGCTATCGGACAGACGGGGCGCAACCCCGCCTCAACTCGCTCAGGACGCCTTCGGCACTGCGTGCCGCCACCCAGCAGGCGTTGACTGTGAACTGGTCCGCGAGTGGGTGTTGGGCCCGGGATCGCCATCGTCTGATTTCGGCCAATGCGATGTCCTGCCCCACGCCCGCGACCGCGAACGGTTCGATTCCCAAGCGCTCGGCCGGTCCGGTCCCCTGACCGCCGATCATGCGTTGCAGGTCGGTCAGTTCGTGTTCGGACAGCACCGTCTTGGTCGAGCGGAGCCGACTGAGGAGACGGAGTTCGTCGAAGCCGTGCACATTTGCGAGCAGGGTCGCGACTTCCCGGCCCAGCGGTGCGGCCGGGGCCGCAGGGTTGGCGTCGAATATCCGCTTCAGCATCAGCAGAGCGGTATGTGCCTTCAGTTCGTCGGCACGCTGGCCGAACTGAATATCGATCACGCGCTCGAGTTCGCCGATGCCACTGCGCGCGATCAGTTCGTCGACGAGAGCCGGCGAATCGCTGGTCCCGGCCCGTAATCGAGTCAGTGTCATGCGAATTCCGAACAGCCCCAGACGTTTGAGGAGGTGCTGTCGTGTCGAGGCATCGATCGGCAGATGCTCGGCGCGCTGGAATCGATCAGCCGAGAGCATGGCCAATTCCAGGTCGGCCGGTGCAACCTCGGCAACCTGGCGAAGGGCGACGAACTCGCTCTGTCGAAGAGTCTTCGCGGTAAAGGCGAGCAAACCCGCAACCGGTACGGCCGCCTGACACAGGCCCGTCGTTTCCAACTCGCGGGTGAAGTCTTTGGCTGCCGCGCGGGCGGAGTGCATTGCGTCCGGACGGCCCGCACCGAGTTCGTCCGCCCGCGAGAGGACGCCGACGATTCCGAGCGGACCGGCGCTGCCGCCGACATGCTCCCCGATCCGACGAATCAGTGCCAGGTCGGAATCGTCGAGGGAACGAAACAGATAGACCACCGCATCAGCGCCCGCGGAGCCGGTGTCGGGAGTCAGCAACCGCAGCGTGCGCGCGGACACATCCGTTGACAGTGACGTGGTGCCGGGTGTGTCGATGATCGTTGTGCGCGCAAGGCGGCGCACCGGCCAGTCGACGTCGATGCGATCGACCTGCGCCGCGGTAAGCAGTCCGAGGTCGAACGTCAGACCACCGTCGGCTCGCTGTATCGGTACATTCTCCGACCGGCCGCCCGCCAGCCGGGCGGTGACCGTCGGCGTGGCGCCGTGCCGATACCAGGTCACGACGCGGGTGCATTCGGTGGCGTCGGTCGGGGCGATGTCCTGGCCGACAAGTGCATTGAGCAGCGTCGACTTCCCGGCCTTGACGGCACCCGCCAGGGCGATCCGCAGCGGTTCGTGCAGTCGCCGCGCCCCTTGCTCGAGGCGATCTGTGACGGCACGGTTACCGAAGTAGACGCGGTGGGCTCCCTCGATGATGCTGTCCACCCTGGCGATCGGCGCCGCGGCGTTCATATCGGCACCCGAGTACTCTGCTCCGGCTGCGTCGAACCGTCGCCCAGCATGGTTGTGCCCATACCGAACATCATCGCGCCACCGAATCTGCAGCGCAGGCCTATCACTTTTTGTAGCCGATGACGGGCTTCCGCTCACCCCGCTAACCACCAGCGATCTCGGCTGCACCACCGCAGGAAGCGGTGAAAACATCGTCTCGCCGCCGATCGCGACGGTGGCGCACGATCCGGCAGATCAGTACTTCGAATCCGTAGACGGCACACTGGCGTTCACCGCCGACTCCGGAGTTCCGTTGATCCGGTATCACATCGCCGATGACGGTGACGTGCTCTCGCATGGGGATATGTTGACGTTCTGCGCCGCGCACGGCCTGATTACTTCCCGGTCGGCGTCAAACACCGCTACACCCGGTGATCTCGATCCCTATTCGTCAGTGCGGAACTGCGCCCGCTTGTAGTCGCCGAATGGTTCGTCGCGTTCGCGAACGGCCTCGCGGAACCCCACGGTGGCCGAACGAAGCTGGAAGGCGTAACCCTCGCGCGTGTGTCGGGACATGCCATCGAAGACGGTGCTGATCATCGCGGAGTTCGTCACGCCCTGCGAATGCAAGGCCGAATTGAGTGCGAGTTTGGCCATCATCAGCTGGTTGATCGGCATTCGCGCGATGCGCGCCACCAAGGCCTCGGTGCGTTCGTCGAGTTCGTCGGCCGGACACGATTCGACCGCGAGACCCCATTCCTCGGCCCGTTTTCCGCTGATGCAGTCGCCGGTGAACAGCAGCCGCTTGGCGCGCTGATCGCCGAGGCGATGCGCCCACATGCCCGCCGCCGGGATGCCCCAGACACGGGTGGGCGGGTAGCCGATCTTGGTGTCGTCGGCGCAGATGATCTGGTCGGCGTAGAGCGCGATATCGGTGCCGCCCGCGATGGCGAAGCCGTGCAGTTTGGCGACCGTCGGCTTATTGGCGTTCATGAGGCTGGCGAAACCGCGGTTGAACCGGCTCATCATGGCGTAGTCGATCATCGGATCCCATGTGCCCCAGGGATTGTGATTGGCCGCCTGCACCAGCGGATCGGCCACGGTGCCGGTGGTCTCGGTCGAGCCGTCGACACCGTGGCTGCCCTGTTCGGCGAACATGTCCAGGTCATACCCGCCGCAGAAGCCCTTGCCCCGCCCGGATACCAGGATCACGTGCACCCGCGGATCCAGATCGGCGCGCTCGACCGCGTGCGCGAGATCGACCGGCGTATCCGGGGTGATCGTATTGCCCTTCTCCGGTCGGTTGAAGGTGATCCGCGCTACGCGTCCATCGCGTTCGTAGGTGAGCGTGCGGTATTCACGTTGACCGCCCGGCTCGGGCCGATCCCGCCACGGCGAGTCCGGGACCTCCGTCCAGTTCTCGTACCAGGCGGCGGGGCGGGTGCCCGCATGGTTCGAAAGGGCGTCGTTATCAGGCTGATTCACGTGGAACTCCCGGTGCACTCGATGCCGCGCTCTCTGCAACGATGCTGCCACTGAGCGGCCGGTGCATCGTTGCGCTCGATGCCACCGTAGCGAACCGGGGTGATCTCAGGCTTCGGGTGCGGGGCTGTCGTCGGGGAAGGAGTGATGTTCGTGCACCACGACCCAGCGCCCGTACTGCTTGCGCAGGCCGAAGGTTATCCGCAGCCGCTTGGCCGGATCGCGCGCGAAATCCTCCGCCGTACCGCACAGCAGCAGTGCATACGCGAAGGCCACGTCCGCGCCCGCGACGACCTCCAGCGACACGATGTCGAAGGTCGCACCCGATGCCAGCCATTCGAAGAAGCCGGGCCAGATGTCCCGATAGGCATCGATACCGCGCACACCTTCGTTCGGCGGGGGTACGTCGAACATGACGATATCGTCGGCGTGATCGGTGAGCACTCCGGCTAGATCACCGGTATGAACCGCCGCCGCCCACCGCTCGATCAGGATTCGGATCTGCTTTTCGTCATCGGACATATCGGGTCGTCGTCCTCTCCGGCACGGCCGCGAGGGTATGCGCCGTGGCTCTTATCCAGAGAGCGTGCCGAATTCACCAGTGCGACGCAATGATCCGGAATGCATTCGTGCAAAATCCCAATGGCGAAATTCGCGCCGGTTACCGGTCGGCAGAAACCGTTGAGATGGTTACGGTCGGACCGGCCAAGGTGGAGCGTTTGCGACTGTAGCCCAGGTAGATCGCGATACCGAGCGCCACCCATATCGCGAACCGCACCCAGGTCAGCCCGTCCAAGGTGGTTGCCAGCAGTACGCAGCCGATGAGCGCGAGAATCGGCACCAGCGGTACCAGCGGGGTGCGGAACGGGCGTTCCCGATTCGGTTCCAGCTTGCGCAAGACCAATACGCCGACACAGACGACGGCAAAGGCCGAGAGCGCGCCGATATTCACCAACTCCACCACGATATCGATCGGCAGCAGACCGGCGATGGTCGCACAGATAGCGCCGAGCAGCAACGTCAGCCGGACCGGGGTAGCGCGCTTGCCGGTTTCGGCCAGACCGCGCGGCAGCAGCCGGTCGCGGCACATCGCGAACATCAGCCGGACCTGTGCGTAGACGATCAGCAGCAGCCCCTTGGTGAGCGCGATAATCGAGGCGATCACGATGACATTGCCGATCCAGCCGATGCGCAGATTCCCGAAGGCTGTAGCGATCGGCGACGCGTTGTTCAGGCTGGCGAACGGGGCGATGCCGGTGAGTACGGCGCTCACCAGTGCGTACAGCAGCGTCGCGATGAGGACAGTGCCGATGATCGCGAACGGGATATCGCGGCGCGGGTTGCGCGCCTCCTCGGCGGACGCGGCGACCACGTCGAATCCGAGGAAGGCGAAGAATGCGATGGCGGCGCCACCGACAATGCCGCCCAATCCGAAAGGCGCGAACGGGGTCCAATTGCCGATATCGATATGCGGTGCGCCGATCGCGACGACCAGGACCAACACGCCGATCGTCACGGCGACCAGTGCCTTGGTGATCTTGGCCGTCAGGGACACCTCGCCGACCAGCACCGCGACAACGACGGCGATGACGAGTACGGCGGGCAGGTTGACGATGCCGCCCTCGGACGGACCTGCCGTGATCGCGGTGGGCAGGCTGATACCGAACATGGTGTGCAGCGCCGATACGACGCTGCCGGACCAGCCGATCGCCACCGCGGCGCCCGCGATGACGAATTCGAGCAGCAGATTCCAGCCGACCAGGAACGCCGGACCTTCGCCGAGTGTGGCGTAGGTGTAGGTGTAGGCACTGCCGGAGACCGGCGCCATGGCCGCGAGTTCGCTGTAGCAGAGTGCGACCAGCACGCAGACCGTACCGGCCAGCAGGAACGACAGCACGATCGACGGCCCGGCCTTCTCGGCGGCCGCGACTCCGGTGATGACGAAGATGCCAGCGCCGACGATGGTGCCGACACCCATGGCTGTGAGGTCGACGCGTCCCAGGCTGCGCTCGAGGGTCGGCGACCCGGGTTCCTGGCTCGTCGCGGAGTCGGGCAGGCGGCGGCGCCACCGGGTTGCGCTGGTCATGAACTCCCTTACTGCGTGCTCTGGCTCCGCCGACGGGGCGGAGTCGGCTATCCATTGTGGTCGGCGAAGTTGGTACGGGTGACGCCGGGGCGGTTGCGGGCGATCAGCAGGCAATCGGCGGTGCAAATATGCGTGCCATGCAGTTGTGCGTCCGGCGTGGCGTTGCAGGAGGTGCAGGCTGCTATCCGGCAATCGTTCGGCAAGTGCGATCGGCTGCGCTGATCGAGGTGTCACGCCAAGGGCGACTAGACGTTACTGTCGATAACACGTAATCTCGTGGGGACGCTCGGACAAGGGTGCCCGGGTGAGACCAGACGAAACGGATACCTCAATGACGCGGCATGTCGACGTACTGATCATCGGCGCGGGCCTGTCCGGCATCGGGATGGCCTGCCATCTCACCCGCGAACAGACCGGACGCAGCTATGCCATCCTGGAGCGCCGCCGTGCCGTCGGCGGAACCTGGGATCTGTTCCGGTACCCGGGCATCCGCTCCGACTCCGATATGTACACCTTCGGCTTCGGCTTCCGTCCCTGGATCGGCACCAAGGTGCTCGCCGACGGGCCGCATATCCGCCAGTACATCGAGGACACCGCCGCCGAGTACGGCGTCACCGAGCACATTCACTTCGGACGCAAGATGACCAAGGCCGGCTGGTCGAGCGAGGCCGGACGCTGGACCGTCGAAGCGCTCGATGAGCAGACCGGCGAGACCGAGATCTTCACCAGCAACTTCCTGGTCGGCTGCACCGGCTACTACGACTACGACAACGGATACCGCCCGGAATTTCCCGGCGAGGAAAACTTCCGCGGACCGATCGTGCATCCGCAGCACTGGCCGCACGATCTGGACTACCGCGGCAAGCGCGTCGTGGTGATCGGCAGCGGCGCCACCGCGATCACCTTGATTCCGGCGATGGCCGAGGACACCGCGCACATCACCATGCTGCAGCGCTCGCCCACCTACATCACCGCACTGCCCGCAGACGACCCGGTCGCGGTCGGGATGAAGCTCGCCCGGGTGCCGCAGAAGATCGCCTATCGGGCCGGACGGGCGCGCAATATCGCCTTGCAGCGGGCCAGTTTCCAGCTCTCGCGCACCAACCCCGAACTGGCCAAGAAGCTGTTCCTCGGCGCGGTGCGGATGCAGGTCGGCAAGCACATCGACATGCGGCACTTCACGCCGTCGTACAACCCGTGGGATCAGCGGCTCTGCGTAGTCCCCAACGGTGACCTGTTCAAGGTGCTGCGCAGCGGTAAGGCTTCGATCGCCACCGACCGCATCGACACCTTCACCGAAACCGGCATCCGCCTCACCTCCGGCGAGGAGCTACCCGCCGATATCGTGATCAGCGCGACCGGCCTCACCGTGCAGATTCTGGGTGGTGCGACGCTCGAAGTCGACGGAGAACCGGTGCTGACGCGCGAGCGCGTGGTCTACAAGGGCACCCTGCTCGACGGCATCCCCAATGCGATGCTGGTGCTCGGCTACACCAACGCTTCCTGGACCCTGAAGGCGGATCTGGCCGCCGAATACTTCTGTCGAGTCCTCAACCATATGAAGGCGCAGGGCTTCACAAAGGTGGTCGCGATCGCCGAAGACGCCGACCGATCCGATCAGTCGGTAATGGGCGGCGCCCTGACCTCCGGCTACATCCAGCGCGGTGACAGTGTGATGCCGCGCCAGGGTGCCCGGGGCCCCTGGCAGGTGATCAACAACTACTTCCGCGATCGCGCACTGCTGCGCAAGGCGCCGCTGGAGGACGGGGTGCTCACGTTCGACGGCGCGACAAGCGCCGCTCGCCCCAGCGGCAAGCCGACGGGCCAGGCCCGCAAGCTGATCGCCCAGGGTGCAGCCGCCATCGTATCCCGTAGCGCGTGAAAGCTCTTTCGGCCGTTATCAATCGGCGTCCAGATGCTCCCGGGGCGTTGAACGGGGGTCACGAAAAACGGTACCTTTTCGGCTGACGAGCAGGCCCCTGGGACTCGGCTGGTTAATACGCGATAGTGTCAATACGCGCTGTGCGGCAACGCCTTTCGGTGTTCTGCCATTGCTCACCAACTGAGAGGGGGACCCGTATTCAACTCATCGGTAGTCCTCAGATCACCTTGTTGAGTCGCGGCGGGTTTCCTTGGTGGAGTGTGCCGTCCAGCTTCCACCGGCCTCGCCCCGGACTCGGGTCAAGTGCTTGGCGGAGAAGCCGAGTGCGTCGGCGACGACGGGCGCCGGGATCGCGCTCCGACCGCCGCGCGACAGCGGCATACGCATAAGGTGTCGATGCGTCCTGGCCACCGGGCGCGGCAGTGCAGTCGCGGGTGCCCGGACGCCTGGCAGGAGAGGATGCAATGTCGTCGCACACAGGGTTCGCTGGGCGAACATACGTCGTCACCGGTTCGGCATCAGGCATCGGCGCAGCGACCACCGCGCTGCTTCGAGAACACGACGCCAAGGTCATCGGATGCGACCTCAATGACGCCGAGATCCAAGCCGATCTGTCCACACCCGACGGCCGGCAGTCGATGATCGACCAGGTGAACGAGTACGGGCCGATCGACGCGGTACTCGCCATCGCCGGCGGCGGCAAAACCGGTCTGCTGGAAACGAACTATTTCGGTGCCGTTGCCACGTTGCAGGGGCTTCGGCCACTGCTGGCGCGCAGCCCCGCGCCCCGCGCCGTGGCCGTATCGTCGACCTCATCTCTGGCGCCGGCGAACGAGCGCGTCATGCAGGCATGTCTCGACGGCGACGAGACTGCCGCTGTTGCTTTGCTCGAGGCCGATCCCGCTCTGGGTGGCACGGCCGGTGCCTACGGGGCTGCGAAACGTGCGTTGAATCGCTGGGTGCGCAGGGTCGCCCCGACCTCCGAATGGGCCGGCACCGGCATTGCCCTCAACGTGGTGGCCTCGGGTGTCGTCGACACGCCCGCAGCTTCCTTGATCTTCGCCGACGAAGCCGTGCGAAATGCTGTTGAGACCGCTGCGCCGCAACCGTTCGGTGGGTTTCCGGGGCGGCCGGAATGGGTCGCCGAGCTCATCTGCTGGCTGTCCAGCGCGGATAACCGTTTCGTGACGGGTCAGGTCATATTCGCCGACGGAGGTTCGGAAGTGGCGGCGGTCGGCGACCGCCAGTGGCAATGATGAGGAAGTCGAGGCCGAGCGGGTCGGCGGCTGGTTCACCTTCAAGTGGGGCAATCGGTCCGCGCAGACGTTCAACGTCCGCCTGGCGTCGCTGCGCGGAGCGTGCGAGTACCGGCGCAAGCAAGGGTGGCTGGTCGGTGATCCGCTGTCTCGGTTGGTGACTCGGTCGCTGCCGGCGGACCATTCGCGGCGCTGGCCCGCGGCCCACCGCCTGAGAGGCCCATTCTGTCCCAACCATGCTCCGGCCGACCGGGGATTCGCGATGACGCCCAGAGTGGCTTGTGATTGGGTCACAGATCGTTTTCGGCCCACGCTTGGTCGGGGTGCGGATCATGATGTGCGGTCGGTCGAACCGGGTGCGTCGTCGCGGGGCGTGATGGCCGCGGTGACGCGGTGCGCCAGCGCGCGTAGGTGGTCGATGAGTTCGGGTGGTTCGTGCACGTGGAATCCGAAGCCGAAAAGTCCGGTGTAGACGGCTATTTCGTCGAGTGAGTTCGAGCCGGTGTGCAGCAGGCAGTGCCCATCGTCGATCGCCTCGATGACACCGACGGTCGGCGGGATGCGGTCCGCCGCGACGGCGGCCGATACCTCGAGGGTGATGCGCGCCTGGTAGCGATAAGGGGCGGTGCTGACCCCGCGGGACACCCAGCCGGTCAGGTCGACCTCGGGTGCCTCGCGCGGGGTGAATCGTGGCCCGTTGGGTATGCGCGGGCGGAGGCGGTCGACACGGTAGGTGCGCCAATTCTTCTTCTCGACGTCCCAGCCGACCAGATACCAGTGCCGCCCGGTGTGCACGAGCCGATGCGGTTCGGCCGCCCGCCGGATCTCGGAACCGTCGTGGGTGTTGTAGTCGAAGCGGAGCTGTTCGTGGTCGCGGATCGCGGCGGCGATCGTGGTGAGGACGTCCGCGTCCACGGACGGCGTGCCTGCCGGCATGCTGACGGTCGCCGCCTGCAGCGCCGAAACTCGGTGCCGCAACCGGGCCGGGAGGATCTGCTCCAGCTTCGCGAGCGCCCGCAGCGAACTCTCCTCGATGCCGGTGATCGTTCCGCCCGCCGCGGTGCGCAGCCCGACGACGACGGCGACCGCCTCATCGTCGTTCAAGAGCAGCGGGGGCAGCTTGGTTCCCGCGCCCAGGCGATATCCCGCCGCTCCGGCGACCGCGTGCACGGGGTAGCCGAGATTCCGCAGCTTGTCGATGTCGCGGCGGATGGTTCGTGCATCGACCTCGAGGCGTTCGGCCAGATCGGCGCCGGTCCACACACGGGGTGTCTGCAGGAGCGCCAGGAGTTCGAGGAGGCGAGCCGAAGTTTCCAACACACTGTGTATTCTTCCGCAGAGCTAGGGCACAAGATGTCCTAGCTGATCCGTAAAGTGATTCTCATGAGCGCAGAGATCACTCCCTTCCACATCGACGTCCCCCAAGCCCAGCTCGACGATCTGCATCGGCGACTGGACGAGACCCGCTGGCCGGACGGCGTCACCGGAGTCGGCTGGGCGCAGGGCATTCCGCTCGACTACACCCAGGAGCTGGCGCGGTACTGGCGCACCACCTACGACTGGCGGGCGCAGGAGGCGCGACTCAACGCGTTCCCCCAGTTCCGCACCGAGATCGACGGTCACGATGTGCACTTCATCCATGTCCGGTCCGCGGTGCCCGGCGCCATGCCGCTGATTCTCACCCACGGGTGGCCGGGATCGATCGTGGAGTTCCTCGACGTGATCGGTCCGCTGACCGATCCGGTCGCGCACGGTGGCCGGGCCGAGGACGCGTTCGATGTCGTCGTGCCGACGATCCCCGGATTCGGATTGTCCGGGCCCGCGGTCGGCTGGTCGACGAGCCGGGCCGCGCGGGCCTGGGCCGAACTTATGCAGCGGCTCGGCTATGACCGCTACGCCGCACATGGGGAAGACACCGGCGCGGCCATCTCGCGTGAACTGGCGGTGATCGATCCCGAGCACGTCGTGGCGCTGCACGTGACGATGATCGCCTCGGCCACCGTCACTCCCGAGACGGCCGACTTCGACAATCCTGCCGAGAAGCGAGCACTGCAGCTGGCCCAGCGCGCACAGTACGAACTCGGCGCGTATGCGATGTTGCAGGCCACTCGCCCGCAGACGCTGTCCTACGCGCTCGCCGATTCCCCGGTAGGTCAGCTGGCGTGGATCGTCGAACGATTCAAGGACTGGACCGACTCGACCGACGTGCCCGAGGACGCCGTCGATCGTGACGCGATGCTGACCAACGTCATGATCTATTGGCTCAACGGCACCGCGGGCTCGTCGGCGCGCTACTACTACGAGGGCGCCGCGACGTGGGGGAGGCCCGAACCGGAGACCGATGTGCCGGTCGCTGTGGCGGTGTTGCCGCAGGACCTCGGCATCCCTGTCCGCCGCATCGCCGAGCGGAACCACAACATCGTGCGGTGGACGGAATTCGATCGAGGCGGTCACTTCGCGGCGATGGAGGAACCGGACCTCATCGTCGACGACGTGCGTGCCACGTTCCGCGAATACCGTAAATAGACACGGAATCTCGCGCTTGATCCGTGGTAGCGGATCGAATCCCAGGAGCTCAGGACCTCGAGTAGCCGAGGGCTGACTGCCAGCATGACCCCGCGGCGACCAATGCCGGCGCCTCGACCGGACCCACGACCATTCCTGGTCTCCGGTCAAGGCGCCGCGTCACTCGTCATCGTCGGGGGCCTGCCGGATTCGCGCGAAATCGGACGCTGGGTGATCGGCGGATCACGTTGGGGCCAAGAGAGTCTCCGCGACAGTGCGCATGTGGGCCAAATAGGTGGCGCGGGCGCGCGGGGTCGCGTCGATGCGGGTGAGGGTGCCGCGAGTCAGGGCGTAGCCGATCGTTTCGGCGACAATTCGGGGCGGGACGGCGGGGGCGATGCGACCCGCGGCGCGGAGGCGTTCGAGGTATCGGGTGAAGCGGCGGATGGGGCGTTCGGCGATTTCCCGAGCGAGGGCGGCGACTCGATCGTCCACGGCGCCGCGTTCGTCGATGAGGCGCAGCATGGGTCCGGCGTTGCGGACCGCGGCGGCGAAGGCATCGATAGTTGCCGCCAGCATTTCCCGGGGGTCGTCGGTATCGATATCGGGTTCCTGCGCGGCGAGGAAATCGTCGCGGACCTGGGCGGCGAGGGCGAGGAAGATCTCGTCCTTGGAGGCGAAGTAGATATACATCGTCGCGCGGGAGACGCCTGCGGCGGCGGTGATATCGGCGACAGTGGTCTTGTCGTAGCCGCGCTCGGCGAAGACGCGGGTGGCCGCGTCGAGTAAGGCGCGGTGGCGGTCGGTATGCGACCTTTCCCGCGCCGCTCGGACCGACCAGCCTGCCTGAGTCATGCATCCATCGTCGTTGACATTGACGTCAATGTCAACGCAGACTGTCGGGCATGCATGTGGTGGTGGCGAATAGGGGTGAGGTGGCGGTCCGGGTGCTCCGGACCGCCCGCGAGCGGAATTACTCCACCCTCGCGCTGTATACCCGCGAGGAGGCGGCGACACTGCCGGTGCGCTTGGCCGACGACGCGGTCCAACTGCCGGGTATCGGGGCCGCCGCGTACCTCGATATCGCCGCCGTGGTCGCGGCGGCCGACACGGCGGGTGTGGGTGCGTTGGTGCACCCCGGCTATGGATTCCTCAGCGAGAGCGCCGATTTCGCCGCGGCCTGCGCGGCGGCCGGTCTGCTTTTCGTCGGCCCCTCGCCCGAGGTGCTGCGCATCTTCGGCAACAAACTGTCGGCGCGGGACGCCGCGCGGCAGGCCGGGGTTCCGGTACTGCCCGCGACAGCACTCGGCGCGGATCCGGCCGAGATATCCGCATTCCTCGCCGATCACCCCGCCGGTGTGATGCTGAAGGCAGCGGCCGGTGGCGGTGGACGCGGCATGCGCGTGGTGCGCACGGCCGCGGCGCTCGCCGAATCGCTCGACCACTGCAGGGCCGAAGCTCGCGCCGGTTTCGGCGACGACACCGTTTACGCCGAGGCACTGGCTGCCGACGCGCGACACATCGAAGTACAGATCATCGCGGACGGCGATCGCGCCATGGCCCTCGGCGACCGCGATTGCAGCGTCCAGCGTCGCCACCAGAAATTGATCGAAATCGCCCCCGCTCCGAATCTCCCTGGCGCACTTAGGGAACGACTCCACCGTGACGCCATCCTGATTGCCGAATCGGTGTCCTGCCGCGGTGTGATCACGGTGGAATTCCTCGTCACCGGCGACGACGCCTGGTTCCTCGAGGTCAACCCGCGCCTACAGGTCGAACACACGGTCACCGAAGCAGTGACCGATGTCGACCTGGTTGCGGTGCAACTGGACCTCGCACGCGGCGCCGGGCTGAATGATCTCGCGCTCGGCGGCCTCGTGGAAACCGCTGAGCGTAGGGACTTTTCGTCTGCCGTACGCGATCACCCAGGTGACACCCGATCGTCGGATTCGGTACGTGGCGCTGGACAGAATGCGGGCGCTGCTCAGCGCGGCCATCGTGCGCCAACCGATGGCCGCGATGATCGCGCGGACAGTGCTGGGCCGAATGTCGATCGCGGCGTGGGGGTCGCTGGAGTGCGGGGGTTCGCGGTGCAGGCACGGATCAATGCCGAGATGGTGACGGCGGGTGGAGAGGTTTTACCGAGTGCCGGCGTGTTGACGGAGTTCGCCGCGCCGACCGGGGTGGGAGTTCGGGTGGATACCGCGGCGTACACCGGGATGCGGCAGGGCGCCCAGTTCGATTCGTTGCTGGCGAAAGTCGTTGCGTATGGGCCGACGTATTCGGCTGCGGTGCGGCGCTGTTCGGATGCGCTGGCGGAAACGATGGTCACTGGCGTCGATACCAACGCGCGACTCCTACGTGCGGTGCTGGATCAACTCGCCGACGGTGTCCTCGTGTCCACGTCATGGTTCGAGCAGCATATCGGCGAACTCCTCGGTCGGGCAGGCAACTACGAGCCCACCGTGATCGGTCGGGACCAAGTGGCCGATGCGGTGGAACCGGAGGTCCAGGCTGTACTGGAGGGCGATGAGCAGGGGATGCGATCGCCGATGGGTGCGACGGTGGTGAGTCTTGCGGAGCAGGGCCGTGTTGTTCCAGCAGGCACGGAAGTTGTTGTGCTCGAGGCGATGAAGATGCAGCATGTGCTGCGGGCGGAACGGCCGCTGCGGGTATTGCGGCACTTTGTCATACCGGGTGCGACGGTTGACCCGCATGCGTTGTTGTTCAGCTGGGTCGAGGCCGACCATGACGGTCCCGCCGCGGCTATCGAGGCCATCGACCTGGACGCGGTGCGCACCGATCTGGCGGAGGTGCGGGAGCGGCATCGGATCGGACTGGATGCGGGGCGTCCGGCGGCCGTTGCGAAAAGGCGTCGGCTGGGTCGCCGTACGGCTCGGGAGAACATCGCGGACCTGGTCGATGCGGACAGCTTCCTCGAATACGGCGCCCTCGCTGTCGCCGCACAGCGACTGCGCCGCAGCCCCGAGGATCTGATCGCCAATACCCCGGCCGACGGGCTGATCGGTGGCATCGCAACCATCAACGCGGACATGTTCGGTGCGGAAGTCGCTCGGGCACTGGTGATGTCGTACGACTACACGGTGCTGGCGGGCACCCAGGGCATGCGCAATCATGCCAAGACCGATCGGATGCTGGAACTCGCACACGAACAGCGGTTGCCGGTGGTCTTCTTCACCGAGGGCGGCGGCGGGCGACCGGGGGATACCGATTACTCGGGCATCTCCGGTCTCGATGTGACCACATTCCGCGCGATGGGCGCGCTATCGGGTCGAGTTCCATTGATAGGCATAGTGTCCGGGCGCTGCTTCGCGGGTAACGCCGCTCTGCTCGGAATGTGCGATGTGGTCATCGCAACCCCTGATGCCAATATCGGCATGGGTGGTCCCGCGATGATCGAGGGCGGCGGACTCGGTGTGTACGCACCCGAGGATATCGGTCCCATCGATGTCCAACGCCGCAACGGTGTCGTGCACATCGTCGCCGCCGATGAGGTCGAGGCGGTTGCCGTTGCCCGCCGCTATCTGTCGTATTTCCAAGGGCCGCTGCAGGATTGGTCGGCACCGGATCCCCGGGTCGCCCGCCATGTCGTCCCGGAGAATCGACTGCGCGCCTTCGATATCCGCGATGTCATCACATCGGTCGCCGACGTCGATTCGGTGCTGGAACTGCGCCGGGACTGGGGCATCGGTGTCGTCACCGCGCTCATCCGCGTCGAAGGCCGCCCGTTCGGTCTCATCGCCAACGACTGCCACCACCTCGGCGGCGCGATCGACGCCCCCGCCGCCGATAAGCTCAGCGCCTTCCTGCAACTCTGCGATGCTCACGGCCTGCCGATCGTATCACTGTGCGACACACCAGGTTTCATGGTCGGTCCGGAAGCGGAGAAGGAAGCCACCGTCACCAAGTTCAGCAAGCTGTTCATCGACTCCGCCGCACTGACCGTCCCGCTCGGCACCGTCATCATCCGCAAGGGCTACGGCCTCGGCGCACAAGCGATGGCGGCGGGCTCCTTCCGCGCCCCACGGTTCGTAATCGCCTGGCCCACCGGCGAAATCGGCGGTATGGGTTTGGAGGGCGCGGTCCGTCTCGGCTTCGCCAAGGAACTCGCCGCCATCGAAGACCCCGCCGAACGTCAGGAGGCCTTCGACAACCTGGTCCAACTCGCCTATGCCAACGGCAAGGCCCTCACGGCCGCCACCGTGCTGGAACTCGACGACGTGATCGACCCCGCCGACACCCGGCGCTGGATCCGTACCTTGTGCTGAACCCGGCTGGATGCCGGGGACGGCGGCTCGAGTGCCCATCCTCGGCCACACAATCCCGCGGAATCGAGACCGGAACAGCGTTCAGGACGACGCTGGCGCCTATCCGAGCGCGTTGTTCACGGCGTCGATGAGACTGCGGGCGCGCAGGTCCGGTGCGCCTTCGATGATGTAGTTGGTGACGTAGGCGAAGGCGATGCCGGTGTCCGGGTCGGCGAAGCCGAGGGATCCGCCGCGGCCGGGGTGGCCGAAGGAGTTGGGGCCGCCGAGGGCGAAATCCTCGGTGGGAAGCATATATCCGGTGGCGTAGCGGTCCGGGAGCATCATGACGCGATCGATGCCACCGGCCTGTTCACGCGTTGCCGCGGCCAGGGTTTCCGGGGTCAGCAGGCGGACGCCGTCGACCTCCCCGATCGTCGCGGCGTAGAGCCGGGCGAGACCGCGCGCGGTGCCGATCCCATTGCTGGACGGGAGCTCCGCAGCGTGTACCGCCGGATCGTTGAAGTCGATATCGGCCGGGTCGGTGACCTGGAAGGCGCGGTTCACCAACGCCTCCGGATCGCGCATCGCGGTGAGCATCGGCCGCAGGTGCTCCGGGACCAACTCCGCCGGAACCGACGACACATCGACCTTGGGCGCGAACACAAGTCGGCTGACCCGGTGCCGTTCGGCCGCGGGCAATCCGATGAAGAAGTCGACGCCGAACGGCCCGGCGATCTCCTCGGCCAGAATCCGCCCGACGGTACGGCCCGTCGCCCGTTGGATCACCTCACCGACGAGCCACGCGAACGTCCGCCCGTGGTACCCGTGCGCGGTACCGGGCGGCCAGTTCGGCGTCTGCGCGGCGAGTGCGTCCACCATCGGCCCCCAGGCCAGCGCATCCGCCAGTGGCACCGGCTTATCCAGCGCCGCCAGCCCCGCCTGGTGGCTCAACAACCATCGCACCGGAATGTCGGCCTTACCGGCCGCGGCGAACTCCGGCCAGTACCGCGCCACGGGCGCGTCCAGATCGAGCTCGCCACGCTGGGCCAGCAGATGCGCGACCGTCGTGGTGACACCCTTGGTCGCCGAATAGACCAGCTGCAAGGTATCGCGCTCCCACGGCCGTTCACCCTCCGGATCGGCCAGCCCACCCCACAAATCCGCCACCGGCTGCCCGTCCCGATAGACCGTCACCGCAGCCCCGATATCCCCCTGCTCGGCGAAATTCGCTGCGAACACCTCCCGCACCGCTTCGAACCCGGACGCGACAAAGCCATCGATCACCATGTCGCTCAGCATGTCACGGGTCGCGCATTGCCCGCCGTACGAGCACGCGAAGGACTGGTGCGGTCCTCGTCCGAGCACAGTCATGCAGCACGATGTCCCCGATTGCGCAGCTGGGCTGGCTGGTTTTCGTCATCGCCATGATCCGACGGTCGAGAAAGAAGTGGCCGTGGATCACCGCGCTGGTTGCTGTGCTCGGGCTGGTCGCGTGGCCGTCGCTGGACGGATTCAGCGTG
Source organism: Nocardia sp. CA-107356 (assembly GCF_050946365.1). Classification (NCBI taxonomy): domain Bacteria; kingdom Bacillati; phylum Actinomycetota; class Actinomycetes; order Mycobacteriales; family Nocardiaceae; genus Nocardia; species Nocardia sp. CA-107356. Next base: position 5,228,464 of record NZ_CP191992.1, read on the forward strand.
CGACTGCTGCTCGCGTCCGGCGTCGAATTCGGCGCGGTCGCGCTGCTCGCACTGCAACTGCTGCGCTCGGCAGCGGCGATGTCCGAGAATGGTCAGCGGCTGCGACGTATCTGACGAGCGGTGCCACACGGGCGCCGTCACAGCGGAGGAGTTGTCATGAAGTACATGATCCTGAGCTACGGCTCGCAGCAGGACTACGACGGCATGGTCGGCAAGGAAACCGGCAAACCGGCGTGGAGCGCCGAGGACCTAGCGGCAATGACACAGTTCATGGGGAACCTCAACAACAAGTTGGAGGAATCCGGTGAACTGGTCGAGACGCGCGGTCTGGTCGAACCGGTGCACACCCGCCGGATCACCACCAAGAACGGTGCGCCGTTCGTGACCGACGGCCCTTACGCCGAAACGCAGGAGGTCCTCGCCGGATATTGGATCGTCGAATGCGAGAGCTTCGACCGCGCCACCGAAATCGCGGCCGAACTCAGCACCTGCCCGGCTCCACCGCATATCGCCGATACCGCCTATGCCGACGTCCGGCCGATCGCGGAGTCCGCACCCGAATTCGGCTGAGTCCCTTCGATGTCGGGCACCGAGGTCGAGGACCTGCTGCGCACTTCGGCGCCGCAGGTTCTCGCCGCGCTGGTGCGGCGGTACGGGCATTTCGACACCGCGGAGGACGCGGTCCAGGAGGGTCTGCTCGCCGCCGCCACCCAGTGGCCGGTCGACGGCATTCCGGACAATCCACGCGCCTGGCTGATCACGGCCGCCTCCCGCCGCCTGACCGATCTGCTCCGCAATGAGCAGGCCCGCCGCCGCCGCGAGGACACCGTGGCCCGCTGGGCGCTGCCCGAGGACTGGCTGACTCCGCCCGCCGACCGCGACCCGACCGACTCCGACGACACCCTGGTTCTGCTGTTCCTGTGCTGCCACCCGTCGCTCTCACCCGCCTCGCGGGTGGCGCTGACCCTGCGCGCGGTCGGCGGCCTGACCAGCGCCGAGATCGCCCACGCCTTCCTGGTGCCCGAGGCGACCATGACCAAACGCATCGGCCGTGCCAAGAAGACGATCAAGGACAGCGGCATCGGTTTCGCCCCACCCGCCGGTGCCGACCGCGACGCACGCGCGGCCGCCGTGCTGCATGTGCTGTATCTGATCTTCACCGAGGGTTATGCCAGCACGTCGGGACCGAGCCTGCACCGCGTCGAACTCTGCGCCGAGGCGATTCGCCTGACCCGTCTGGTGCACCGACTGCTACCCGACGACGCCGAGGTCACCGGCCTGCTGGCGCTGATGCTGCTCACCGACGCCCGTCGACCCGCCCGCACCGGACCGACCGGCGAACTCGTTGCGATGGAAGACCAGGATCGCGCACTGTGGAACACCGTCGCCATCACCGAGGGCATCGCGCTGATCACCGACGCCCTGCCCCGCGGTGTGCCGGGCCCGTATCAACTCCAAGCGGCCATTGCCGCACTACACGACGAGGCTCCGACCTACGCGGACACCGACTGGCCGCAGATCGTGCTGCTCTATGAACGCCTGCTCGCGCTTGTCGACAACCCGATCATCGCCCTCAATCACGCGGTAGCCGTCGCCATGGCGCGCGGCCCGGATGCCGGATTGAAACTCGTTGACGACCTGGCTGCCGACGGCAAGCTGGCTGGGGATCACCGGCTGTCCGCGGTCCGTGCGCATCTCTTGGAATCGATGGGGGATCGGACCGCCGCCCGCGAGGCGTATCTCCTGGCGGCGCAACAGACAATGAGCCTCCCGCAGCAGCGCTACCTACACACCCGTGCCGTCCGCCTCGCGCCGACGAGCGCGGGCGAGTAACGATGGAGTGATGCTGATCGTGGTGGACGCCGCAAATGTCGTCGGCTCGCGGCCCGACGGCTGGTGGCGTGATCGCGCCGGTGCGACCCGGCGACTACTCAGGCGGCTGCAAACGCTGGAGCAACCAGCCGATCTGATCGTCGTGCTCGAAGGCGCCGCGAAGGCCGCGTCGTCGGATGAGTTCGATGGCCTGCGTGTGGTGCTGGCGCGGGGTTCGGGCGACGACGCGATCGTCGACGTTGTCGCGGCAGCGATCGAGCAGGACAGCACCCGGCCGATCACTGTCGTGACGGCCGACCGCGCGCTGCGCGCTCGACTCGAACCATTCGGCGCCGAATCCGTCGGCCCGCGCTGGCTGCTGGACCGCATCGAACCCTGACGTGTCGGCAGTGACTGGTAGACAGGGAGAATCGTCGCCGAATCCGGAGGTCAGCCGTGCCCGACCAGCTCGAAAATCTGCCCTACGCGCGTTACTTGACGCCGCTGGAAGGTGCGCTCGAGCCCGAAGGTGACTACGACTGTGTGCATATCACCGGTGCCGAAATGGATGACGTCGATGCGGGCAACGGGCGCTTCAACGAAACCGTCTTCACCTCGCTCGCGATCAACCGCGGCAGCCTGCGCTTCTCGCGATTCACCGACGTCTGGCAGCGCAGCGTGCGGTGGGTCGGCACCGACCTGTCCGATACCTCCTGGCAGGACGTCGAATTGATCGCCGGTGCGTTGTCCGGCGTCGATGCGGGTGGTGCCAACTTGCGTCGAGTGCGCTTCGAGGGCTGCAAATTCGACTCCGTGAACTTCCGCAAATCGAAACTGCGCGAGGTGCAATTCGTCGATTGCGTGCTGCGCCACACCGACTTCGGTGACGCCGAGCTGACCAAGGTGACCTTCCCCGGCAGCACTATCGAGGGCCTGCTGATCAATCGCGCCCGACTGCGACAGGTCGACCTGCGCGGCGCCGCGCACCTCAATATCGCCGAGGGCCTGGACGCGCTGCGCGGCGCGACCATCACCCCGCTCCAGTTGCTCGATCTGGCCCCCGAGTTCGCCCGATCGTTCGGCATTACCGTCCGCGACTAGTGCTGCTTGCGGTGCGGCACGAACTCGAGGGTGAGCAGCGCCGCGGCCACCAGCAGCACCTCGCGCCAGCGGATCAGCACGAACCGCTGCTCCGACATCGCGCGGAACTTGCGCAGGAACCGGTACAGCGACTCCAGCCGGATCAGCGGATCGCCCAGGTGCACAAGCAGATAGATCAGCTTCCCGGTCCGTGACCGCTCCTTCTCGGCGAACAGCTCGGGAAACGGCGCGAACGCCAATGAGATCCGCTCGATCCCTTGGTCACGGGCGTAGTCGACCAGATCGACGATCATCCGCTCGTCCAGTCCGTTCGGCGCGTCCTTGCGCCGCCACGGCACATCCAGGCTCAGCTCGCGCCCGCGCCCGGAGACGCCGTAGCGCTGGAAGCCCACGACGCGGCCATCCTCATCCCGGGCGAGCACCAGCAGCATGCCCGGATTCCGACCGTCCAGCAGATGATCGAGGATCATCGAGAAGCCGCGATTCTGCCGACCGGTCTTCCACGAATCGACAATATTGAGCAGTTCGGCCCGCAGGGGTTCACTCAGGTCGGTCTCGCTGATGACTTCGGTGGTCACGCTGAAATTGCGGGTGCGGCTCACGGCCTGGCGGAGGTTGCGGAAGGACCGTCCGACCATCGCGAACGTGCCCACGTCGATGATCACATCGCGCCCGACGGGTATCGCGCGCAACCCACGATGCTCGATCGCCCGATGTCGCCACATCCCCGCCATTTCCGGGCTGGCGCCGAGTACCGCGACCCGCCATCCGTGATTCGCCGCGAATTCGGAGAAATCCGAGAGCAAAGCCGGGAAGGCGGCCCGATCGCCGATTGGATCACCGGCGACCGCCGCGATCCCGAAGCGGGCCCGATAGCCGATAGCCGCCGTCGAGTTCGCGTTGAAGTAGTAGGACTTCGACGAATGCAGCGCGAATGCGGCGAGCGGATCGCGTTCGGTCCGGCCGACGAGTTCGGCGACGCGATACAGCTGCTCGGGCTGCGGCCGACTCGCCTGCGGCAACATCAGGATGAATCCGGTCGCGGCGAGGAAGACGAAGCCGAAGCCGGGATGCGAGGCGCGATAGGCGACATTGGCCGCCGCGAGGACGAAGACCGCGATCGTGAAATGCGGCAGGGTGATCGGGCGGCGCAAGTGCAGCCCGCGGACCACGAAGAGTCCGGCAATGGAGACGGCGGCGAACCAGCCGTGGTCCACCCCGGGGGCGGCGCGCCCTGCCTCGTAGACCAGCGCGACGCTCATCAGCAACAGCGCGATGGAAATGATCGGCCGCGCGGCCGGTGTGGTGGTGATCGAGGCATCGCGGTACCCGGCGAGTGTCGAACTGCGCGCCGCTGTGTCCCGTCCCTCAGCCACGTCGGTAACCCGCTCGATTGCCCGACGCGGTAGATCTGAACAGGTTCCCCATATGGTCCTCCCGATGATCCTGTACCTGTAACAGTATGCGGAACGTGGAATCAGTGCTCGAACATTCCTGCCCTACCTAGATCACCGGACGGCGACCGATAGTTAACAGCTATCATTCGGCAAGTTAGGGCTGAATCGAGTTCCACGATCCGGCCAGAGGTACGAAAAAGTTCGTCTGGGACGGTGATCAGTATCTATAGACAACAGTGTTCATAATTGTCTATCGTCATGGTCCATGACGAAGTTCGACGGCAAGAACTGCCTGATCACCGGCGCGGCGAGCGGGTTGGGTCGCAGTACGGCGCTAGCAGTGGCCGCCAAGGGGGCGTCGGTCATCCTCACCGATATCGATGACATCGGCCTGCAGCGTACCGCCGACGAAGTACGCGCGACCGGCGGTGTCGTGCACCTCGCCGCGCGTGCCGATGTCAGCGATTACGACGCGGTGGTCGCCCTCGCTGCGAAGGCACATGCCGAGGTGGACAGCGTCGACATCGTGATGAACGTGGCGGGCATTGCCACCTGGGGCACGGTCGATCGACTCACGCACAAGCAGTGGCGGCGCACCATCGATATCGATCTGATGGGTCCCATCCACGTGATCGAGGAGTTCGTGCCACCGATGATCGAGGCCGGTCGCGGGGGACACCTGGTGAATGTGGCCTCGGCCGCCGGACTCTTCGGGCTGCCCTGGCATGCGCCCTACAGCGCGGGCAAATTCGGATTGCGCGGCGTTTCGGAGGTGCTGCGGTTCGATCTGCGTCGGCACCGGATCGGCGTCAGCCTGGTCTGCCCCGGTGCGATGGCGACACCGATGGTGGACAGCGCCGATATCGCGGGCATCGACCGGCAGGCGGCGGCGGTACAGAAGGGCGTCGCGCTGTTCATGCGGCACGCGGTCACCCCGGAGCAGGCCGCCCGATCGGTGGTGCGCGGGGTCGAGCGCAATAAGTACATGGTCTACACCTCGCCAGATATCCGGATCGGCTACCTGGCGCAGCGCTACTTCCCGCCGTCCTACAACCTCGCCATGCGCGGGCTGAACTGGGCGATGGGCCGCTATCTCGACAAGGAACCCGCGTCGAACAAGGTCTGACGAACCGGATCCCCCATGGCTCAGTCGTTGCTGGTGACCGGACTCTGCCGCAGCACACTCGCTTCGATATCGGACCTCGCAAGTATTCGAAACTGCTAGCTAGTCGGCGTCGATCGTGGCATGCCAGCGTTCCACGGACCGGACGATGTCGTTGCCGAGGTGTTCGAGGAAGCGGCCGGCGGCTTCGAGGCGGGCGCCGACCGGGGTAGCGGCGCCGAAGATTTCGGCGCCGCGCAGGGCGATATTGGCGAGGTGCTGGTTGGTGCGGGCGCTGGCCAGCACGGTGCGGTGGCTGGCGTTGGCGTCGATGAAATAGCGTTGGCGACGGCCGCTTTCGGCGCGGACGCGGACGATCAGTCCCTGCTCCTCGAGCAGCGCCACCGCCACCGAGATGGTTGCGGCGCTGACCCGGAGCTCGCGAACCAGTTCGGCGGCGGTGCGGCCGCCGGTTTCGGCGGTGAACAGGCAGGCCAGCACCCCGGCGGCAGTGCGCGGCAGGCCGGTGGCGGCAAATGCCGCGGTGAGCTCGCGGATGAAGGAGGCTGTGGCGGCGGGGCCGGGACCTCGGTGTTCGCTGATCGGCCGGGTGGGTGCCGGGCGTGGTTTGCGCCGGGCACGGTGGGTGGTGGCGAGCTGGGCCAGGTCCGCGCGGTATCGGCCAGGACCGCCGTTGCGAGTGACCTCGCGGGTCACCGTCGAGGTGGGACGGTCGAGCTTGCGGGCGATTTCGGCCAGATCCAGTCCCTGCGCCAATCCAGCGGCGATGTGCTGCCGGTCGTGTTCGGTCAGCCTGCGTCCCGGCATTGGCGTTACCTTCTCTCCGATTTGTATCCCCCGTCCCGCGGCACCGGCACACCTTCCGGGCCTCGAGCCATTGCAACATAGCACCCGCTGGCGTGCATTAACCGGCAGTGTCATTGCAACTGCAAATCCCGGCACTGAACTGCTCTTATATCGCGAATGTGGCGAGGGTTCAGTTGCTGGCTATTCGGCGGATACCTAACGTTCTAGCCCGGGAGCCCGGACCGCGATACCCGGTGATTCTCCGAAGTTGGTTGAGCAGAAAGGTATCCCATGACCGAAAGGCGCATGCGGGCCAAGGGCATCACCTACGACGTCGGCTTTGCCCCCGGCGGGCAGAGCACTCGGCCCGATTTCGACCCCGACATCGCGCGGCGAGAGATCCGCAGTATCGCCGATGAGCTGCAGTGCGATGCGGTTCGGATCAGCGGCGGTGATCCCGAGCGGCTCATGACCGCCGCCCGGCACGCTGTCGATGTCGGCCTCGAGGTCTGGTTCTCGCCGTTCCCGTGCGAGCTGAACGGCGATGAGCTGGTGCCGTACTTCGCCGACTGCGCTGATCGCGCCAAAGCCGTTGGCGCACAAGTCTTTGTCGCCGGTTGTGAGATGACGGTGTTCGACACCGGATTCCTCCCCGGCGCCGATACCTTCGCCCGGCTCGAGAACATAATGAAGGGCGATGCCGAGGTCCTGGCCGGGCTCACCGAGGCCTCCGGCCGGGTGAACGCGGTGCTGGCCGAGACCGCGGCGGCAGCGCGAAAGCGGTTCGACGGCAGGCTCACCTACGCCTCCGGAACATGGGAGACCATCGATTGGGCCCCCTTCGACATCGTCGGTGTCGACGCCTACGGCGAGCCCGACCACCCCGAGTTCCGGCCGGGCCTACGGGGATACCTGCGGCATGGAAAGCCGGTCGCGATCACCGAATTCGGTTGCTGCACATACCGGGGCGCGGCGCCGCGCGGTGGACTCGGCTGGGAGATTGCCGATTTCGACACCGATCCGCCCAGCATCCGGGGCGAGTACATCCGCGATGAGGATGAGCAGGTCCGTTACCTGCGCGACGTCTTCCGGGTCGCCGCGGACGAGGGCGTGGATACCGCGTTCTGGTTCACCTTTGCCAGCTGGACCTACCCGCACAACCCGGACCCGCGCTTCGATCTCGACCTGGCCGCCTTCGGGGTCAACAAGGTCATGCCCGACGGCAGCCTGGAACCGAAGAAGTCCTTCCAGGCATTGGCCGAGGTTTGCGCGGATCCCACCGCCTAGTACTGCACCGGGACTCGGCGCACCAACCCTGTCCTCCCGGCGTGCTTTTGGCCGGGATCCACATCGTGGTCGCTGGATCGGTAGCGATGGATTCCGGCCAAAAGCACGCCGTCGCCAACGCCCAGGACGAGCCGTCGGATATAGCCGGAGCAGTCGATGACGATCGGCTCCGGCACCGTCGGTCGGGTTGGATCACTTGCAGGATGCGAAGTGCTGGACGTAGAGACCTGCCTGGTCAGGTGCTGTACCGGGTTGGGCGAAGCCGTAGACGACCCCGGGGCCCAGGAGGGTGGCGTCTTTGTTGAGGATGTTGTCTCGGTGGTGGTCGCTGTGCATCCAGGCGTCGACGGTGACTCGGGCGGTGGAGTGGTTGCCGGTGCCCCAGGCTGTGTTCTCGGCCCAGAACACCAGGGTTTTGCCGGGGGCGCAGGGTTGGGCGGCGGCGATGCGTTTGCCGATTTGGATCGGAGCCTCCTGTTCGTCGTCGGCGGAGGTGCGGGGGGATTCGGGATGGATGTGCCACTTCACGGTTTCCGCGCGAGTGCTGCCGGTCCACCAATTCAGGCGATCTGCCTCGATGCCGTACTTTTCGGCGGAGTCGACGAGTTGCATATTCCATTCGAGTTCGGGCAGACCGCGTTGGGTGCGTTCGAAGTTCGTCAGGCACAGGACTGCCTTCTCGATCTCGTGGCGGTAGGCGAGGTCGGGGAACAGGTCGCGCAGGCGGTTGCGGGAGCCGGAGTTGGCCGTCGGCGCCTTGTCCGGCGGGAGTACGGGATCGTCGGCGTGTGTGCAGTTGGCGGTCGGCGCCGCGGTGGCGGCGGGCAGGTGTGTCACGGGGAGAGCCGCGATCGTCAGGCCCGCGATGGCGGCCAGTACGGCTGCGGCGGGGCGGCGGATCGGGTTCGTCGTCGGGGTCATGCCCATGAGATTCCTGGCGGCGACCAATGAAACTCCAACGGCTCACCAACGCGGTCGGAAAATATCGGCGCGGAGTGCTAAACTCCGAAAACCACGACAGCTCAGCGTGATCGGCGAGGGAGAATGCTGAGACCATTGTTGCCGGATGATCCGACGGCTATCGGTCCGTTCGTGTTACACGGACGCCTGGGTGCGGGCGGAATGGGCATCGTCTTTCAGGGTTTCGGACCGGACGGCAGCGTTGTCGCGATAAAGATGCCGCATGTGGAATTAGCGCGAGATCCAGAATTCCGGGCCAGATTCCGGCAAGAGGTCACGGCCGCCCAGCGCGTGCACGGGCGGCGCATCGCGGAGGTGGTGGCCGCCGATATCGATGCCGAGCGACCCTGGCTGGCGAATTCCTTCGTATCCGGGGAATCGATGGCGGATGCGATTCGGGACCACGGCGCGATGTCGGCAGCACAGCTATACGATTTCGCGAGCGGGCTTGCGGAGGCGCTCGAGTGCATCCACGGCGCGGATGTCACTCATCGGGATTTGAAGCCGGACAACATCATTCTGTCGTGGGACGGGCCGCGGGTCATCGATTTCGGTATCGCTCGAATCACCGATGCCACCCGACTCACCGAGCCCGGCCGCATCATCGGGACACTGGCCTGGATGCCACCGGAAATGCTCGGCAACCAGGAGGTCGGCCCGCCCGCCGACATCTTTGCGTGGGGTGCGCTGGTCGCCTTCGCGGCAACCGGTCGGCCACCATTCCACGCGGACAGCCAGGCGGCGGTGATAGCACGGATAATTCGGGACGATCCCGATCTGACCGGTGTGCCGGGTCGGTACCGGCGCATGGTCGTGGCCGCGATGAACAAGGACCCTGACGCCCGGCCGACGGCCGGTGCGCTGGTGGAATTCCTTGCGGCACAAGCCAGAGACGAGCAGAGCGGGCGGCGCAAGACGGTGATGGCACCCTCGGCTGGTGAGGTCGGGGTGTCCGAGTCGGGCGAAGCCACCGTGCCCGAGCCAGCAGACGTCGCGTCCTCGGTGCCGGACGAAGTTGTCCTGTCCGAGCCGGATGAGGCCACCGAGCGTCTCACGCCTGACGAGCCGCGCCCGTGGTCCGCTGACCCACAACCCTGTCGCGATACCTCGCTACCGAGTGCCCCGGTTTCGCGCAACAACGTGGTTACTCCGCAACGTCAGCCCATCGTCGCGGCGATGCCGCCCGCACCCGTCGCCGCATCCGATCCGATCGCTCGCACCTGGGTCGCCGTAACATTAATTGTGTTGTCGCTGTTCGGATTCGGCCTCGTGCTCGGCCCGATCGCGATCGTTCGCGGTATTCGCGAACGGGTTTACGCGCGACGGGCATTCATCGCGCCGCCATTGTCGGCCGCGCGGTCGCTTCGGCTCGGCTGGATTTCCCTCGCGATATCGATCGTCATGATTGTGGTCGCGCTGACGTCCCGATGATTCGCCAGGACTTTATCGCCGATATCAGTTCTGCGGTTCGGTCTCCTGGTTGAAGATGATACTCGTCAGCTCACCCGGCAGATACCGCTCTCCGCCGTTCGCCTTGAAGAATTGGCATACCGCCGACATTCGACCGGTAGCGGGTTGGCTATTCGATGAATCGGGACCTGGAAAGATCTGCGCGATCGAACCTTTCGCGCCCCACGGCCGGTAGGTCACCTGCAGCTCCGCACCTTCTTGCGGTCCGAATTCCAGGGATGCGATTCCGCTGAGCCATACGGTTTCTCCGGTGCTCAACTTGAATCCGGCCCCGTTGGTGGTGCAGTACCGCAGGGAATTCGGTTCGAAGGTGACCTGTCGGTTGGTTTTCAGGGTGATGGTCCCGCTCGGAATCCGTCCCGCCCGAGCGGTCGCCACATGTGGTGCGCCCGGTTCCGGTGGCTGCTCCTGAACCCCGTGCGGCGCGGGGGAGGAACATCCTGCCGCGCCGAAACTCACCAGGGCCAGGATGATCAGCAACGAGCGAGTTCGTGATGTCATACGCAGCTCCTACTTCAGGGCCAGCAGCTGTCGCCGTAGCACACGAATGGTCACTGCGATGGCGACGACGGCGATGACGACCAGTACCGCCGCGGCCGTCGAGACATGTCGCAGATCATGGGTCCAGATCAAATCTTTGAACGGATTCGTATTCGGGTCGGGCACCGTTAGTCCGATATCGGCACCCAGCCCGGCGGATGCCCACCGCGACGGTGCGGCATAGGCGAACATCTTCAGTACCCGACCGGGCGTACCCTCGAACGGCGGAGCGAGCCCGGTCATCACCACCTGCAACGCCAGCACACCCATGAGCACGAAAACCGCCTGCCGCAACGATTTCGAACATGCCGACACCAGCAGTCCGAGCGCCATCGCGGCCAGCGGCAGTGTGGTCCCGAAGAGCAGCAGACCGTAGGGCTCCGGAAGCACCGGATCGCCGGGCCCGGACTTCATGCCCTGGTATCCGATGATCGATGCCACGCCGAGCAGGACCGCGAGCGGGGTACACGTGATCGCGCGCGCCAGCACCACCGACGCCGCCGAAATGCCCCAGCGCGCTTCGCGTTCGATGACGACACGATCGTCCACGATGGCGGCGAAGGACTGCGCCATCGAGAAGAAGGTGAGACAGACGATCAAGGCGATCATGACCGAACTCATCGCGCGCGGATCACCGCTGAGCCCGGTGTCGGAAGCGGCCGCGGCGAGCAACGTGGTCAAGCCGATGCCGGCCGCCGAACCCAGTGCGAGCGTACGGAATCCATTGCGCTGCCTGGCCCATTCCCGACCGATGAGGCGCGGCAGATGCCGATGCACAGAACCGCGCATCGGCGTGGCGACCGCCCGGTCGTCGGGTTGCGGGGTCGAGGGCGTCGACGGCTGCCCGGCTCGGTGGTCGGCGCGCAACCGGTCCATCACCTCGGCGTAACTGTCGACCTCGAAGGCGCGCAGCAGTTCCCGGGGCGATCCGAAGAATCCGGGCCGCCCGCGGCCGGTCACCGCGAGCACCTTGTCGGCGCAGTCGACATTGACCATCGAATGTGTGACAACGATGACCGCACAGCCGGTTTCGGCGACCACGCGCAACCGCTGCATCATCGCGCGGTCCAATCCCTCGTCGAGTCCGGAGGTCGGTTCGTCGAGCACGAGCAGCTGCGGATCGCTGAGCAGTTCCATCGCGGTCGAGACGCGCTTGCGCTGACCGCCGGACAGTGTGTCGATCCGCTTGTTCACCTCACCGCCCAGCTCCATCTCGGCGAGCACGGTGTCGACCCGGGCCGACCGCTCGGTCCGGCTGGTATCGCTGGCCGTGCGCAGACCGGCCACCCACAGCAGGGCATCGCGCACCGCGAGATCGCCGTACATGGCCGGCTGCTGGGGCACAAAGGAAACGAGGTGACTGGCCTGCATGCGGGAGGCGACGAGGTCGACCTGGCCGAGCCGCAGCGATCCGGCGGCGAGCGCGACCTCGCCGAGCAGACCCGCACACATGGTGGACTTCCCGGCCCCGGACGGTCCGATGACGGCCAGGACCTCGCCGCGACCCAGTTCGAAGGTCAGATCGCGCAATGTGGGTTCGGTGCGCCCCTGGTAGCGCAGGCTGACCCCGTCGAATCGCAGCAGCGGCTCACGCGCGATTACAGCGACGGGCACCAGCGAGAGCTGGGCGGGCCCCGACACTTCAAAAGTGTGGTGCGCCACCATGAATTGCTCACCCACCCGCAGCCGGGCGTGCAGTACGGGTTTGCCGTCGACGAATGGCCGCGCATTCGTGGCGAGCCCGCGCACCTCGATAGCGCGCCCGGTCCAGCGCACTGTCGCATGCCTGTGCGCCAAATCCAATCCGGGCAAAGCGATTTCGGCGGCACCACCCTCACGTCCGATTGCGAGGGGCCGATCGCTCGGAACCGACCAGGATCCGGGCCGGGCCGATGGTGGGACATGTAGTCGCGATGCGGGACCAGGTAGCGGGGGACTGTGCTGGGCCGCGGGGCCGACAGGCGATGCCTGTGCGGGCTCATCGATCAGCGTTGGGTCGGCTACTGCACGCGCTCTCGAAGGGGCGGCGGCCGGCCGGTTCGGATGTGCATGTTGACGTCGCGGAGGGGTCTGCATCGCGGCTGGTGTCGGCGCAGCTGCGGCCGGATCGACCGGCGTAGGGTCTGCCGCCGGTGGGACCGTGGTGGGCGGGGACGACTGTTGGTGTCGCGGTCGCGGCGGGGTTTGCGATGCGCGCGGGTCGATAGACGGATCCGGTGTCCGACCCGACGCACCGACAACCGTCGGCGGCGTTTTGTTTCCATTGCCGTCCGCATACGCGATGACGATGCGGAACCTCCGCCCGCGCACCGCGATCCGGAGGTCGTGCGCGCCCGAACCGTCGATCGGCGTCCAAGCGCGAGTGGCGATCGGCGCATCGTCGAGGGTCGCCTCGATCACCGGATCGACGGCTCGGATGGCCCACCCGTTGACGTACCGGAAGCGAAGCCATTGTCCGGCAGGGCCTTCGTCGCTGACCGAGATATCGGCGCCGCGGCCGGAACCGAGGGAATGGGTGCGTCCGGAGATTCGGTGGCGGGTCGCTCCGGTAGTGAGCAGGAGTGCGGGTTCGGATTCCGGCATCGGGCGTTCCTGATCAGGCGAGGGCGATAATGATGGTGAGTAGGACGATGACTACCGCGATGACCGCGACCACCACGCCGGGCGAAATGCCTTGCGCCGATGGACTGCCCGTCGGCGCGGCTGCGGCGAATTCGGCGAAGTGCGCGGCGCGGGTGTGTTCGTTCCACGGTTCACGCAACGCGAAGTCGGTGCGCCGATATACCCGGCCGTCCGGCCGCACGACTGACTGCCAGGCCAGTGCGAGCGCCCGTAGGTCGGCGGATGTCAGATCGGGCTGGGGCGTGGTGAGCAGCCGGTCGATCTTCTGGAAATCCCCGGTCGGCAGCAATTGGGTGTACTGGCGGTAGTCCAGTTGATTCGCGGCCAGATTCTCAGCGAGGCAGCGGATCATCAGCAGCGCGAATTTGAACATATCGGTGGTAGCGGTGAACTGCTCTACCGGATACGGCGGCCGCCAGGGCAGCGGGTCCAGTCGCGGGGTCGCCGCGCGGCCCGCGATGATGAACGAATCGCAGTCCAGGAAGTAGTTGTGCGCCGAGACGACGCCGTCGACGGGGCGCGCGTCGGTGGTCAGGATGTTGTTGGGCTGTAGGTCCCCGACGACGATGTCGTTATCGTGCAGGAACTGCAGATCCACCAGCAATTGGCCGAGCCGGGCGATCTTGTGCGGGAAGTCGAAATAGGTGTGTCCGCGCTTCTGCGCGTCCGGCACCCGCACCGCGACCCTGGTGAATGCGCGGGGTTGCGGTCCGCTACTGGTATCGAAGAAGAATTCGCGCGGGGCCAACGGCATGAGAATGCCTACGACAGTGCGGTTTTCGACGACCACCGCATGCGGCCACGCGCACAGTTCCAGCAGTCGTTTGCGATCGTCCTGGTCCAGCCGGTGTGGCCAGCCGACCAACTCGCGCAGCACCCCGGGCTGCAATTGCTGAACCGTATCCCGGTCATAGCGTTTGAACGCCACCGATACCTGATCCGGTGTCGTGCACCGCCATACCTGCGCGGAGCCGCCCTCGCCCAACGGGAAGTCACCCATGACGCGCAGTTCGCCCACGCGGTATTCACTGCGGCCGTCCGCCGACCACCCCGGCATTGTCATTCCCCCCACCTATCGTATTTCCCGGGCGGACCCGCGCCCACGTGTCGGCCAGGCCGCGACGATGGTGCGATCGTCGTGCAGGCCCGGCAGGTCGAATCCGACCAGCTGACCGAAGACGTGCTCGGCCGGGCGTGGCCCGGCGATCTGCGGCAGCAGTGTCGCGAACTGTTCGGGCACCAGCCGGATCGCATCCGCCATCCCGTCGCTGGCCAGCACCACCATCAGATTCGCCGGGACGAAGGTGAACCCGGCGATCACCCGATCGGCGTCGCGCGGTAGCGACGGCGTGACATTGCTGATCATCCCGTGCTTGGTCGTGTGCTGGGTCAGCCATTTGGTCGCACCGGAATCCAGATCCACCAGCAGCAGATCGCAATCACCGACGGTGGCCCAGGCCAGCGGGTAGCCGTCCGCCGATACCGGGCCGAGCGCGGCAAAGGCCAAGGTGCAGGCCGGGATCGATGTGCGCTTGTTATTGCCCGCGCCGTGCGGGCTGCGATAGTCGATCAGCGCGGCCAGTTCGTCGACGGCGCCCGCCTCGAGTTGTGCGGCGACCTTCGCGGTGATCTCCGCTGCCAGTGGTTCCCAGGTGGACGGATAGCCGACGCGATCGAGCGAGCCCGCGTAGTGATGCAGCAGCGTCAAGCAGGCCCGAGTCGCGCGCTGTGCGGCGGCATGGGAATTGGCGGCCGAGCCGAGCCCGTCGGCGACCGCCAGATATACCCAGCCGTGGGCCGGATCGCCGCCGATGGCGTAGGCGTCTTCGCGGGCATGGCCGTCCTTGGCATGCGAAAGTCCCACCTGCGTTGCGGCATATACGTCGTAGCGGCCGCTGCGGCCGCGGTCGACCGCGAGTCCGCTCACACCGGAGGTGGTCAATGCGGGGAGCTCTACCGGCCGAACGGCTTCGGCCCGGTCGGGAAGCTCGCGGCGTTCGGGTTCTCGACGATCGGCAATCGGCGGAACAGGCGTCGTTGCAGGAGTGGGTCCGACGAGCACCACGGCCGCTCCGGTCGCCGCCGCGGTGAGCAAACACATCAGAGTTGTTGGCAGCCACCACAATTCGGAGCGCACCGGCGCGGGATCGGCGATCGAGACCAGCAGCACATCACCGGCCTTGCCGGAGGGCCGGGCGCTGACCTCATGGCCATCGATATCGCGCAGCAGGACCGGGCCCGACCCCGGCTTGGGCAACTTACTGTCCTGGGGCAGGGTGATGGGCAGACCCGAGATCAGCGCACAGGTGTTCCCGGAGGTATTGACCAGCTGCGCGCGCACCGGCGACTTCACGACGGCGACAACGTTTTCCGGCTCACTCGGCGGTGCGGTCGGGCATCCCGAGACTTCGTCGGATACCCGCTGGGCGACGGCGGTGGTGGTCCAGCTGTCGGGCCCACTGTCGGCCAGCAGTTGCGCGATGATGGACAGCAAGGTGCCCAGCAGGGCGATCCCGGCCACGATCAGGATAGGTCGGCGACGAAATGTAGTCAGCATCATGGGTATTCAGTCCAGTTCCCGCATGCCGAGGGGGGTGCGGAACAGGAACCGCCCCTGGCCGACACTGCTGCTGATCGAGAACTTGATGCTGTTGATGATGGCGCGCAACAGATCTCCTGGCGCCACACTGCCTTCAGCGACACATGCGACGCCGACCGGATTGCGTGAACGCAACTGCCGCACCGTCTCCTCACGCACATCGCCGATACCCAAGGCCACCACCACCGGGCGGAACGGATGGCCGGAGGCTTCCAGTCCGGCGCGCACCGGAACCCAGACCTCCTCGGGCTGGAACTGGCCACGCACCTGGGGATTTCCGTCGGTGAGAAAGAAGATCACCGGGGTGTAGGTGTCCAGGCGGGCACTGGCGAAACGCTTGTGGTCGGCACGCAATTGCCGATCCAGATAACGGAATACGTCCGCGTAATCGGTTGCGCCCTGCCGCGGCAGGGCCGGAATGGAGGGGTCGATGCGCAGTGGGGTCAGTGGCAGCACCGCGACGGCGGAATCACCGAAGGCGACGACCGAAAGATGCGCGGTGTCATAGGTGGTCGGATCCTCTTCCAGCACATTGAGCATATCCGGGAGCGCCTGTTCCACCGTCTCCAATGGCGTGATCTTCTGGTTGGTCCACGCGGGATCCCACATCGACCGAGAGACATCGCAGACGACATAGAACGGGAACACCCGGCTGGCGCTCACTCCCGCCTGGGTGAGTTTGAAACGAGTATCCTCACGCATTCCTGACCTCCGGCTAATTGGAAATTTCTGCGCGGCAGGACATTCCGCGGGCGGTGGACTGTTGATCGGCGACGACCTTGCCGTCGACGGTGATCTTGCAGTGGGCCGCACCGGCGGGATCGGGCGTGCCCTCGACGTAGACGACGAAACCACCGGTCCTGTTACTGACCAGGGTGTGCGAGTACGGCAGTGTCGTACTGCCCGCGCCGAGGTAGCTGCTCGAGCCGTCGCCCCAGCTGAGGTCGCGGACCTTGCCGCTGCCGGTGACGTCGAAGACGACGGTGTGCTTCTTGGTCTGCTCCGGTTTCCCGGTGGGACCGGTCGGTCCGGTGGGCCCAGTGGAACCGGAATTGCTCGTCCCACTCGAATCGCCGCTGCCACCCGACGATCCGGTGCTCTTGCCGCTGGGCTGATCCTGATTCGAAGCCTGATCGACCTGCGGCATATGGATATCGAAATGCGACCTGCCGATCACGAGGACGACGGCGAGGGCCGCGACCACCGCGAGAACGGCGGTGAGTAGGTACTTCACTGGGTTCACTTTCCTGCTCGCCGAGCCCGGTGGACGGGACGTGGAATCAGCGTCCGGCAAATCCGGTGCGGAAACATCACCGCCGTATCACTGAGTGACACGTTCGGCGAAATTGGCTGTGCGTGCATTGATTACGGTCGCGTCGGGGTGCGACGCTGGAGGGTTGGAATAGGGGTGCGTTGGGGGGCGGTACCGAACACTCGTCGGTACGCTTTCGCCGACCCCCTGACATTCACGGCACCGGCCAACGAATTTCCAACGGCCGTCCAACGAGATATCGGTTTGACAGGGCGGCAGCGCGGTCGCACACTCATCGCTACCGCGTATGATTCTTCGCGCGGCCGGTACCGAATTCCCAGAAGGTCGACATGATGTGTCGCCGCTGCACTCCGGTCGCCTCGGACGTGCGCTATGCCCGATGATCACACCGTGGTCGGGCGTGCCGTCACCATTATCGAGGCGGTCGCCGACTACCGGGATCCGGTCAGCCTGGCCACCCTGACCCGGCGCACCGGCATTCCGAAACCCACCGTCCGCCGGATCGCCAACGATCTGGTCCGACGCGGCATGCTCGAGCTGACCCGGGAGGGCTATCGCGCGGGCACGCTGCTGATCTACCACGGTCTGCGGGCGGCCCAGCAGCACGGTTTCGTCGTCACCGCCCAGCCCTACATCCAAGAAATCTATCTGCGCACGCGCGGCGAAATCGTGTGGTGTGCAAGCCTGTACGGCGGCGAGCTGACCCTCAACGGCTCGGCGTTCGGCCGCAACTATGCCTCGGTGATGAAGCGACAGAACTGGCCGAGCCTGGCCTCGTTCGGCGCGAGCATGGTTCTCACCGCCGCGGGTCGGCTGCAGATCGCCGCACACGAGGAACAGGCCGAACATATCCTCGCCACGGGATGGGCGCCGCTGACACAGTATTCGGTCACCGATCCGCGCAAACTGCGGGCACTGCTCGATGAGGCCCGCGATACCGGTTTCGTACACGAGCGCGAGCAGACCGCGGTGGGGTGGAGTTGCGTGGCCTCGGCGGTGCGCGATGCCGATGGCACGTTCATCGGCGCCATCGGGGTGACCGGCCGCAGCGCGATACTCGAACAGCGCAGTCTGCATACCGGATTGGTGCGTTCGGTCGAATCGCTGCAGCACGAACTGCACGCCGACAGGTCAGCGGGCCTGCCGCTCGGCCAACCGACGAAGTCCTTCAGCGATGTCTTCGCTCAATACCCGCGGTGGACGCCGAACCTGGCACCGCTGCTCGATGTGGCGTCGGATTAGCCTCCGATTTCGATGCCCCCGGTGCGATGGGCGGCAAACCCGAATTCCCTCCCGTACTATCGCGATCGGAACACCGGCCGGGTAGACGAAGGGGGACGGTGTTGAAGATTCGCCTACCGGCGACCATGCGCAGCGGGGGTGCGTGGTTCCGACGCTTGGCCAGGACGACCCCGGGTGCGATCGGCGCGGTCGCCGTCATATCCGTGGTGTTGTGTCTGCTCGCGGGTTCGACCTCCGCCGATCAATTGAGCGGCAAGGTCGCGCGCCGCGATACGGTGCTCGAGCGCACCGAACCGCTGGCCTACGCCGCACAGACGCTGTACGTCGCGCTGTCGGCCGCGGACGCGTCGGCGGCCACGGCCTTCCTGTCCGGCGGCATCGAATCACCGCAAGTGCGCGGAAAATACCAGCAGGCGCTCGCTGCGGCGGCAGCCGCGCTCTCGGAGGCGACCACCGGCGCCGCCGATCAGCAGACCAGGACGATCGTCGCCAAGATCGCGGCCGACCTGCCCGCCTACACCGGCCTGGTCGAAACGGCGCGGGCGAACAACCGACAGGGCTTTCCGGTCGGCTCGTCCTATCTGCACGAGGCATCGCTGTTGATGCAGAATTCGTTGCTGCCCAACGCCGAAAGGCTCAGCAAGGACCGCATGGCGGGGCTGCGGCAGGATCAGCACGATATCGGTGCACTGCCGTGGACGACCATTGTGTTGCTGCTGCTGGTGCTCATCAGTTGTGGCGCAGGAACTTTCGTACTGCTGCGCCGCACGAATCGCCGGGTGAACCTCGGTCTCGCAGTCGGCGCGGGCGCGACCGCCGTCGCGCTGCTGTGGCTGATCGCGGCGACGACCATCGCCGCGACGGCACTCGATACCGGCAAATCAGGGGCGACGAGTCGCTTCGAAGCCTTGACCCAGGCCCGGATCCTGGCCCAGCAGGCACGCACGGACGAAACCCTCGAGTTGATCACCCGGGGCGATATCACCGCGAGCGAAACCGATTACCGCAAGCACACCACCGAACTGGCGGATCTGTTGGCGACCGTGACCGGACCCGATTCCGCGGCCTCGCGGGGGGTGCTCAGCTGGACCGCCGGACATGCAAAACAGCGCGAAGCGTATGAGGCGGCAAACTATCCGGGGGCGGTGGCGCAGGCCATCGGCACCGGTTCGGAATCTTCGGCGATGCGGTTCGCCCAACTCGATCAACTGTTGCACGACAACCTCATCGAGGAACGCAGTGAGTTGCGCGACGGGGTCGATTCGGCGGGTGCGGCATTGACGCTCGCTCCAGCGGGGACGCTGGTGCTGTTGTTCGGCGCGGCGGCCGCGCTCATCACGGGGCTGTGGCCACGGCTGAAGGAGTTCCTGTGAGGTGGCGACGGCACGACTTCGCGCGGCTGATGGTGGCCGCGGCACTGGTCTCGATGAGCGCGCTGGTGACCGCATGCGGTTCCGGCATCAAGGCCCCGATGTCCACCGACGTGGCCGCGATCGACCCGAAGCCCGACCTCACCGAGATCACCACACCGCCGCAGTCCGAATCCGACGGCAACTGCGACGCCGAGGCCAGCTTGCGCCCCGGTCCGCTGCCGAGTCCCGGTGCGATGCCGCAGGGTTCGACGATGGCGGCTATCGTCGCTCGCGGCAAGCTGCGGGTCGGCGTGGATCAGAACACCTATCTGTTCGGCTTCCGCAACCCCGCCACCGGACAGCTCGAGGGCTTCGATATCGATATCGCGCGGGAGATCGCCCGCTCCCTGTTCGGCGACCCCGACAAGATCGAATTGCGTTCGGTCACCGCGGCCGAGCGGATACCCGCCCTGCAGAACAAGCAGGTCGATCTGATCGTGCGCACCTTCTCGGCGACCTGTGAGCGGCGCCGCGACGTCGACTTCTCCGGTGTCTATTACCGTGCGACCCAACGTATTCTCGCCGTCCGCAACTCGGGCATCCGGACCAGCGCTGATCTGGGTGGTAAGCGGGTATGCGTCACTCGCGGCACGACTTCACCCGGCCCGCTGTTCACCCTGCCGAAGCGGCCGATCGTCCTCGGTGCATCCAACTGGACCGACTGTCTGGCCGCGTTGCAACAGGGCCATGTGGACGCGATCAGCGCCGACGATCCGATCCTGGTCGGTCTGGTCGCCCAGGATCGGAACCTGGAGATCGTCGGTGAGGTGATCGGCACCGGCGCCTATGCGGTCGGCATCGCGCAGGGGAGTCCGGATCTGGTCCGCTTCGTCAACGGCGTACTCGAGCGCATCCGCAGTGACGGCACCTGGCAGCAGCTCTACAGCAGCAGACTGAGTGCGCTCGGACCATCGCCGGGACCACCCGATCTCCGGTACAAAGAGTGAGAACGGCGACCATGCAGCTACTCACACTCGCCGAGATCGACGGTGAATTGGCCGCACGCACAACCGAACTCGACGCCATCACCGCCACTCTCTTGGAACTGGACAAACATCCGGGCCACACACTGCTACAGCGCTATCCGCCGGCCGGACTGACCGAACAGCGCTGGCTGCCGGTGCGCGCCGCACTCGCGCTGATGTGGGAGGACTACGGCCGCCTCGAGGGCATCCTGGATTCGGCGAAGAAGGTGCGCGGCACTCGTACTCGGCTCGACGACAGCGAACGCGGCGAACTCACCCGGCTCTTGCGCGGGCTGCCCTACGAGGCGTCGCGCAGACCGATACCGATGGCGCAACGTTCGCTCACCGGACCCGCGGAAGAGGTCCTATTCGTCGGACTCGCCGATACCGTTGATCGCATGCGGGCCACCTTCCCGGAGATCGCCGAATTCTTCGACGCGGTCGATGCGGTGAACACCCGGGTGATGTCGGGCCTCGCGCCGCTGCAGGACATGGTGGACAAGGCGCGCGCCGCCGGGGGCGAGACGACCGAACTGCGCGCGATCGGCGATGGCATCGCCGCAGTGTTGAGCCGTTCGGCGACCGATCCGCTCGCGCTGACGGTATCGGAGATCGACGCGCGTATCACCGAGTTGTCGGGGGAGTTGCGGCAGGTGGCGTCGATCCTGGCCGAACTCGATGCGGTGGCAGCGGATTGGGCCGGGTCCATCGCCGAGACACGCAGGCGCCTAACGGTTTTGCGCGACACCCGAGCACGGGCAGCGGCGGCCAGGGCGCAGGTCGAAGTGAAGATTCTGGCGGGCCCGCTGCCGGTGCACACCGACGACTCCGCCGCGCTCGGCGCACAATTGGATGTGCTCGCGGCGCATCCTGCGGCGGCCGCGGACCTGGTGCGCTTGCGCGGCCGGATCGCCGACGCGACGGCCGGTGCGGCCACCGCCGAGGGACTGGCCCAGGGGCTGTTGGATCGACGCGTCGAACTGCGTGGGCGGCTGGCCGCCTATCGGGCGAAGGCGGCCCGACTAGGTGTCGGCGAGGACCGAGATGTGCTGGCCGCCGATCAGATCGCGGCGGGCCTGCTCACACGCAGACCATGTGATCTCGCGGCCGTCACCCGGGCGGTCGCCGACTTCCAGCAGATCATCGGGGAGAAATCGGGGCGGGGAAGATGACCTGTAATGAGCCGGGATGCGGCGGCACCATCGAAGACGGATACTGCGTGGTCTGCGGCACGGCACCCACCGAGGCCACCACGGTATCGGCGGAAACGCCGGTGGCGCAGATGAATTCGGGCGAGGGGCAAACGTGCACCGAACCCGGTTGCGATGGAGCCATCGTAGGCGGGTACTGCGATACCTGCGGCACGGCACCTGCCACGGCCGCAGCGGAAACGTCGGTGGCGCACCAGGGTTCGGGCGAGGGGCAGACGTGCGCCGAGACAGGCTGCGGCGGAACGATCGTCAGCGGGTACTGCGACATGTGCGGCACTGCACCGGCGATATCCGCACCATCGAGTCTGTCGACACGCTCGGCCAGCACCCGCGCCTCCGGGCGCTCGGTGCGCACCGGCCGGTCTTCGTCGAAGTCCAGTGCGCGCGGTCGGCTCGGCGCCGGCATGGTGGATGTGCCGCGGATACCGCGCATCGATCCGGCCACCGCGGTACTGGCCGATCCTCAGGTCGCCGAGGGAAAACGGTTCTGCGGCACATGCGAACGGCCCGTCGGCCGCGGCCGCGACGGGATACCCGGTCGCACCGAGGGCTTCTGTCCGAACTGCGGCACCCAGTTCTCCTTCGCGCCGAAGCTCAGCAAGGGTGATCTGGTCGGCGGCCAGTACGACGTTGTCGGCTGTCTGGCCCACGGCGGACTCGGCTGGATCTATCTGGCCACCGACCGCAATGTCGGCGGCCGCTGGGTGGTGCTCAAGGGCCTGCTGAATTCCGGCGATCTGGACGCGATGGCGGCGGCGGTCGCCGAGAAACGGTTCCTGGCCGAGGTCGAGCACCCCAGCATCGTCAAGATCTACAACTTCGTCGAGCACCGAGGCGCCGACGGTGTCGCGGTCGGCTATATCGTGATGGAGTATGTCGGCGGCACCTCGCTCAAACAGATTCTGCGCGCCCGCCGCGACAGCGACGGCAGCTACCTGCCGCCACCCCAGGCCATCGCCTACATCCTGGAGATGCTGCCCGCGCTCGGCTACCTGCACTCGCTCGGCCTCGCCTACTGTGATTTCAAGCCCGACAACGTGATGCAGACCGATGAGCAGCTCAAACTCATCGATATGGGCGCGGTGATCGCCATGGACGATCAGGACAGTCCCATCTACGGAACCATCGGTTATCAGGCGCCGGAGATCTCCGAAACCGGGCCGACTGTCGCGACCGAGGTATACACGGTGGGCCGCACACTCGCGGTGCTGATGATGAATGTGCCACAGCAGGGCGGACATTTCGGCGCGCTGCCGACGCCGGACGCCGAACCGTTACTGGCGCAATATGATTCGCTGTATCGATTCATCGAACGCGCGACCGATGCGGACCCCGAGGCGCGATTCTCCTCGATGGAGGAGATGGCCGATCAGCTGACCGGAGTACTGCGCGAGGTCCTGAGCACCGATGACGGTGTGCCGCGTCCCGGAATGTCGGCGTACTTCGGGCCGCCACGCGGCGTCTTCGGGGTGCAAGAGGCCCCGACACCGGCCAGTATTGTTGCGGCACTGCCGGTTCCGCTGGTCGATCCGAACGACAGCGGTTCAGCACTGCTGGCGACCACCGGCGGGACCACGCCAACGGAACTGGAGCACGCCTTCGAGGCCGGGCTGCGGTCGGTGCTCACGACGCGCGGTGCGTCGGTGGAGATTCCGTTGCGGCTGGTGCGCGCCGCGCTCGACGTAGGCGATCCGGCCGATGCACTGCGCCGTATCGACGATCTGGCCGACACCCTGCCCGGTGACTGGCGGCTGGCCTGGTATCGCGGCCAAGCCGAATTGCTCGCGGGCGGTTTCGATGCCGCCTATGCCGATTTCGATGCCGTATACGCCGCGCTGCCCGGCGAGGCCGCACCGAAGTTGGCGGAGGCAGCCGTCGCCGAGTTGGCGGGCGCGCAACCGGACAAGCGGCAGGCCGCGCACTATTACGACACCGTCTGGCGCACCGATCACAGCTTCGTCAGCGCCGCTTTCGGCCTGGCCCGGCTCCGCAACGCGGATGGTGATCGCGAGGGCGCGGTGACCGTCCTCGACGAGGTTGATGCGACATCGGCGCTCTATACCGAAGCTCGCCTCACCGCTGTGGAGACAATGCTGGCCGATCGCACCCCCGACGAACTGTCCGAACCGATCCTGCGAAATGCGGGCGGACGGGTCGAGGCCCTGCGCATCGACTCGAAAAGCCGTGGCGCACAGGTACGGATGCGCGTGCTCGATGCCGCGCTGAAGTGGTTGTCCGCGGGCAAAACACCGACAACACATGGAGCGCTGCTCGGCGCGAACCTCGATCAGGACGGAGTACGGACCGGTTTGGAGCGCTGCTATCGCGACCTCGCTCGCGAAACCGATGACATGTGGGCACGATTCGAGCTGGTGGATCGGGCCAATACGATCCGGCCGAGGACGACCTTATGACAGCACCGAAAGCTGCGGTGTCACCGCGATGCCCGGAATGCGGGGCGCGGGTCGGGGTGGCCGACCGGTTCTGCGAGGCGTGCGGACGAGAGCTCGGCGCGCGCCGGGTCGCGCTGCCGCATTCGGATCCGGATGCGACCCCCAACTGTGAGGGGTGCGGCGGCACCAGCTATGACATCGACGGTTACTGCCGCGGCTGCGGGCAGCTGCGTCCGGAACCGGACCGGTTCGAGGCCGATCTGGGCGCGTTGTACGTCGCGACCGATCGCGGTATCGCGCACGCGCGCAATGAGGATGCGGTCGCGGCCGCGGTTATCGAGCACGCGGACGGGCGCCCCATCGCCACGGTGATCGCGGTCAGCGACGGTGTCTCCACGTCGGAGGATCCGCAGGTGGCTTCGGGGGCTGCGGCACGCGCTGGTGTCGATGCCTGCCTGACCGCATTGGCCGAATCACTGTCCGGCACAGCGGTTGTCATGGCCGGGCTCACCGCGGCGTCGCGGGCAGTCCGCGATATCGCGGTGCACGATGGCCACGCCCCGTCGTGCACCTACGTTTCGGCCATCGTGCGCGGATATGGGGGCGACGGCGTGGAGATCACTGTCGTGAATGTCGGTGACAGCCGGGCATATTGGTTGCGCGGTGACGGCATCGAACCGATTGCGGGCGGGAATGCGCCGTCGCGGCGACTGAGCGTGGACGATTCGTGGGCACAGGCACTGGTCGACGCCGGCGCGATGGATGAGGAATCCGCGATGCGGGATCCGCGGGCGCATACGTTGTTGCGCTGGCTCGGAGCCGACAGCGAGGACAAACCATGGGCGGACAGATGTGTGCAGACCTTCCACACCACCGGCCCCGGGGTGTTGCTGCTGTGCAGTGACGGACTCTGGAACTACGTATCCGATCCGGCGGAGCTGGCGCGGATGGTCACGGGGATGCCGCGTAGGGAGGCGGCGCGGGGCCTCATCGAATTCGCGCTTCGGTCCGGGGGGAGCGACAACATCACCGTCGCATTGGTGCCGATCGGGCCATCGGTCGATGCAGGAGAAGCACGGTGAGTTCCTTGGCGGATAAGGGTATTTCGGTAGCGATCGACCAGAACGAATATCTGGCCGAGGGCGCGGATACGGTGGACGCGGTGGTGACCGTGGAGACCGGCGCGGATTTCGTGGCGGCCGGACCGGCGCCGCAGCGGCTGGAAGTGCTGATCATGGACTGCTCCGGATCGATGGCTACCGGCAAGAAGTTCGAGGGTGCGCGCCGGGCCACCCTGGCCGCGCTCGATGTGCTGAAAGACGGCACCCGGTTCGCGATCATCGAGGGCACCTCGATGGCGCGGTTGATCTATCCGAGCGATAAACCATCGGTGCCGGCCAACCGCGACACCAGGGCCGCGGCTCGCCGCGCGCTGGACAAGTTGCGTCCCAACGGTGGCACCGCCATGGGCACCTGGCTCGGACTCACCCGGCAGTTGGCCAAGAAGCACCCCGACGCGATGGTGCACGCCATCCTGCTCACCGACGGCAAGAACGAACACGAGGAGCCCTCGGCGCTGGCCGCCGAGATCGAGCAATCCGAGGGGATATTCACCTGCGATTGCCGCGGCGTCGGAACCGACTGGCGGGTGGACGAATTGCGCACCATCGCCTCGGCGCTGCACGGCACCGTCGATATCGTCGCGAATCCGGCCAACCTGGCCGCCGACTTCGCCGCCATGATGCAGACCTCGATGGCCAAGGCGATTCCGGAATTGACACTGCGGGTGTGGACACCGGCGGGCGCGAATGTCCGGTTCGTCAAACAGGTCGCGCCGACGATCGAGGATCTGACTACGCGGCGCACCGATGCCGGAGCGCAGTTGGGGGAGTACCCGCTCGGGGCCTGGGGTGCGGAAGACCGCGACTATCACGTACAGGTGCGGGTCGAGCCCGCCGCGCCGGGGCGGGAGAAGCTCGCGGCGCGGATCAGTGTGGTCGCGGGTGAGCAGGTGGTCGGGCAGGGACTGGTTCGTGCGGTATGGACCACCGAGACCGAGCTTTCGGCCCGAATCAGCAGGCGCGTCGCGCATTACACCGGACAGGCCGAACTCGCACAGGTCGTGCAGGAGGGGTTGAGCGCGCGCAAGAACGGCGATGTGGAAACCGCGACGGCGAAGCTGCGGCGTGCGGTGCAGTTGGCTGCCGAATCCGGGAACGAGGGCACGGCGAAACTATTGCGCGGTGTGGTCGAGGTGGACGAGCACAACGGCACCGTGCGGTTGCGCGCCAAAGTCGAGGCCGCCGACGAAATGGCCTTGGACGCACGGTCTACCAAGACGGCGCGGGTACGCAAGGAGGGTTGATGGCGATTGCGACCTGTCCGGACGGGCATCACTCCGTCGCGACGGACTACTGCGATGTCTGCGGTTCGCCGATCGGGGCGCCCGCTCCGACGGTGGCCGCCGCGCTGTGCCCGTCCTGTGGGTCGCCGAGCAGCGGCCGATTCTGCGAAGTCTGCGGACATGACTCGGCGCTGCCGACTCCGGCGGCGCGGACGCCGGAGTTCGCGCCGACCGAAATCGCCACTGTCACAGAGGTTGCCGCCGCGCCCGGAGCGCTCATGTGGGTCGCAACCATTACCGCGGATCGCGAATTCTTCGATCGGGTGCAAGCCCGCAAGGGCCCCGACGCCGATCAGGTCGAATTTCCGGCGTTCTATCCCGAGCGCCGAATCACCCTGCGCGGCACCGACATCCTGATCGGCAAGCACAGCGTCTCCCAGGGCCTGCAACCCGATATCGATCTGGGCATCGCCCCCGCCGACGCCGGAGTCTCACGCGCTCACGCAACCATTCACATCGCCGACACCGGTATCAGCATTACCGATCTCGGCTCCACCAACGGCACCAGCCTCAATGGCAGCGAGGACCTGATTCCGGCGAGGGTGGCGGTCCCACTGCAGAGCGGCGACCACATCCACCTGGGTGGCTGGACCACCATCGTCGTGTCGGCGGAATCAGCCTGATCACTCACCGAGTAGGCGACGTGCGGAACTGGTCCACGTGAATGGTCAGGTCGTTCAGTGCTCCGCCGTGGTGTCCAGCAGGGAACGCAGCCCGGCCAGCTTCTCGCGCCAGAACCGCTCGAACGGGTACAGCCATTCCTGGATCTCGTACAGCGGGGCCGCCTCGAGTCGATACAGCCGCCGCCGCCCGACCTTGTTCTCGCTGACCAGTCCGGCCTCCCGCAGCACCCGCAGATGTTCGGAGAAGCTCGACCGCGTCATCTCGAAGTGCGCGGCCAGATCGGTCACCGGCCGGATCCCAGTGGCACCCACCGGAAGTTACGCGATCCTGACGCCCGCGACGACGAGTGAGCAGGCGTTGCCCAGTGGCTGGGGCCACACTGGTTGTCGACGCCGACCGATCCATGAAGAGGATCGACTCGGGATGCCGAATCGAAGAGGCACAAACCAAACGGTGTAAGCCGATCGGCCGGAAAGCCAGCCGTAACCGTCACCGTGTCCTGGGACTCGTTAGCTAGTGTCGTGCGCCAGAAATTCTGCCCTTAAGTTATCGAGTTGATTGTGTTGATGTGGTGGGGTTGATTTTCGCGAGGTAGTCGGCGAGAGATTTGAGGATCTCGTCGGCTGTTTTCGTCCAGGTGAACGGGCGCGGGTTGTCGTTCCAGGTGTCGATCCAGTCTTTGATGTCGTCTTCGAGGGCTTTGACCGAGGTGTGGACGCCGCGGCGGATGAGTTTGTCGGTGAGTAGGCCGAACCAGCGTTCGACCTGGTTGAGCCAGCTGGATCCGGTTGGGGTGAAGTGGATGTGGAAGCGAGGGTGGCGAGCCAGCCATGCCTTGACCTCGGCGGTGTTGTGGGTGGCGTAGTTGTCGCAGACCAAGTGCACGTCGAGTTCGACTGGAACGGCCTTGTCGATGGTGATCAGGAATTTCTTGAACTCTCGCGCGCGGTGGCGGCGGTGCAGTTCGCCGATGACGCTACCGTCGGTGATGTTGAACGCGGCGAACAGGCTGGTGATGCCGTGGCGCAGGTAGTCGTGGGTGCAGCGCTCGGGCGTGCCCGGCATCATCGGCAGCACCGGCTGGGAGCGGTCCAGGGCCTGGATCTGACTCTTCTCGTCGACGCAGAGCACAACAGCCTTCTCGGGCGGATTGTGGTAGAGCCCAACGACATCGACTACTTTCTCCACGAACAGCGGGTCGGTGGACAGCTTGAACGAGTCCTGCAGATGCGGCTTGAGATCGAAGCGTTTCCAGATCCGCCCGATCGTCGACTTCGACAGCCCGCTGCGTTCGGCCATCGACGCCCGTGACCAGTGGGTGTCCTTGCCCGGGGTCGACTCCAAAGTCGTGATGACCACGTCTTCGACCTGGTCGAGCAGGATCGACGGCGGCCGGCCCGGCCGTGGCTCGTCGGACAACCCGTCCAAGCGGTCGGTGATGAAACGAGCCCGCCAGCGGACCACGGTCTTTTCGTCCACACCGAGGTCGGCCGCGACTTGCCTGTTCGTCGCCCCCTCGGCGCAAGCCAGCACGATCTTCGCCCGCATTGCCAGATACTGGGCCGTCTTGGCCCGGCGCGCCCACGAAATCAGTTGCACGCGTTCGGCATCGGTCAACATCAACTCCGCCTTCGGTCGCCCCTCGCGACCCCGGTCCAACAGCCCATCCAACCTCTTGTCGGCGAACTTGCGCCGCCATCTCGCCACCGTCACCACCGCGACACCGATCTGCCGGGCCGCACCAGCATTCGACATGCCATCAGCACACGCCAGCACGATCCGGGCCCGCTCGGCCTCACGCCGATCCGGCGACTCCGACCTGCACACCAACTCGGCACGCTCGTTGGCGGACAAGGTGATCTCAACAGCAGAAGGTCCACGATGCGGCACAAAAACAGGCTACTAACTTAAAGACTGAATTTCAGGCGCGACACACTAGCGCCATCCCCCGATGGGGTGGTCTGGCACTGTCACTTCCCCTCCAGCACTGTCGAGGCAGAACCAATGCCAGTCACCATTCAGGTGATGGAATGCGTCAGACGCGGGAGAGGCGCCGGTGAGCTGGGCAAACCCTCCGCCCCCGCTCGAGCAGTTGCCCGTCATGGGGCTGGTCCTGAAGTAGATACCCCAGGCGTAGCCGTCCGCACTGTCGATGCGGTAGAGCCCGAGCTGGTGACCTTCGAACGTCCGCGGATCGACACCGTTGCGCACCTGCTGTGCGGCGTCATCGAAGCTGTGCGCTGAGAACTGCCAGCGCACAGCGATCGGTAGGTCTGCGCTCCACGCAGCCACCGTGGACGCCACCACCAGCGCCGGCGCAAGCAAGGGACTCAGCTCGGGTACCCGAAGCCGCCGGGTTACGACTACCCGGGTCAGGTAGCCGATGATCACGCAGAACAACCCGAACGACGCGCTGATCAAAAAGAATCGCAACAGCAACGACTCGGCGCCGTCTGGGGCGCTTGCCCGGACGAGTGCGCCCAGGCAAGACGCAACCGCGCAGGCGAGCAACAGGTACCAGGCGAGCTGTGACCGGAATCGCCGCCTGTCCTGTCGACCGGGAAGGTTGTCGGACTGCGCCGTGCTCATGCCGGAAGCCTAGCCGGCAAGCCGGTTTCAATCCCCTGGCCCGGGCGGCGAAGCCCAGCCCGGACACCTCCAAGGATGTCAAAACTCGCCCGGTGTCCGCACCGCGCCCATCTCGACCGTCTCCCGCGCTACCGCAGATAGTTTCCCGAGCCGCCCCCTCGCGAACGTACCGTCGCGCCAGGACGATTCGCAGTCTATTGGTGGTGCCATCCCATATTTGATGTGCTCGTATCCCTCCGGGAGTCACGGATTTGCGGGCGCTGGCCGGGCTCGCATGGCGGCGCAGTTGGGAGTAGTGGTGCAACCGGCCGGCATCCGGCGCTAACACAGTGATGCCTCGGGAAGCGTCCCGAGGCATCACGAAACGTGTTGTGCTCTTTGCTATTTCTTGCCTGTTCCGCTGTCGCCGCTTTCACGTCACCACATGTCCAGTGGACTGCGAGTGTTGCAGGGAGTGCATGACCGGCTGCTGGCTTGTGGCCGACGTGCGTGGTCGGACTCCGGATCCGGGTTGGGTTTCCTCAGCTACTGGCGCAGATTGCGGTCGAACAGGGCCAGCAGTTCGCGGTAGTGCCGTTCGGCAGCTTCGAGGTCGTGGGCGGAGGTGTCGGCCTGGGTGTAGCCGTGTTGGGCCCCTTCGTAGACCTCGGTGCGGTAGCGGACGCCGGCGGCGTCAAGTGCCTTGTCGAACTGGGCGATGTGTTCCGGAGTCATGTGGTGATCGACGCCGGCGTGGGCGAAATACAGCTCCGCGGTGATGTTTCCGACGGTCAGGTGCGGACTGTCCGGGGTGTCGGTGACGAGCGGTCCGCCATGGAATCCGGCCACCGCCGAGACCCGATCGGGGAACATGGCGGCGACCAGCACCGCCAGCCGCGCCCCCATGCAGTAGCCGGTGAGGCCGACCTTCCCCTCGGAGACCTGCGGCGACGCTGCCAGCCACTCGAGGTAAGCGCCGGCATCGGAACGCAGGAGCTCCGGTGTCAGCTCGCGGATCATCGGGAAGACCTGCTGGAAGATCTCCGGCCGCTGCGCCGGGTCGATGAAGTCCGGCAGCTCGATCACCGGCGACCGCCCGTGCCGGTAATAGGCGTTCGGAAGCAGGACGGTGTAGCCGTGGGCGGCAATACGATCGGCCAGCGACCGCAGGCTGGGCCGCAGTCCGAAGCCGTCCTGAATCACCAGCACTCCTGGATGGGCGGCGCCATCGTCGGGGGAGGCGACGTATGCGTCGGCGACACCATCGGGTGTCTGCACGTCTACCGAAATACCGTGCGTTGCAGTCATCGTTGAATCCTTCTGTCGTGGTTGATGTCCTGTGATCAACACGACGAAGGCGGAGCCCGCGCAACGCAGGAAACTCGATCGAAAAGCGGGCCAACACCGGCCCGCGCTGCGCTCAGAACAGCACCGGGTAACCAATCCGTGTGTGGCGCATCGCCGTCCCGGTAGTCATCGCCTCACACCGTAGCCCATCGGACAGGACCGACGTCAACTCTGAGGTCGCCATCGCCACTCGGCGACCTCGCCACCTGACTTCGACACCGAACCACCTCTGCGCTACTCGGCCTCCCATGCTCAGAATCCTCATCGGTGATGAGACTGCCCAAGGGTTCGGGCATCGGCAGCTCTTCCTCGGCGATCTGCAGGAACACCTGATCGCGTCATAGCAGATCCAACCGTGCATCGACGGTGCCGAAGGCCAGGTTCCGGCTCAACTGCTGCCGCCACGCTTCCACCATCGCCTCTCACACCTGCACGTCCGGACGCAGCAACAGCACCCCGGCCGCCACGACCCGATGAGCCGCCCCGGCGACCTCCAACCTCCGCGATCCCGCCACCAACCACCCAACATCTGCCGAACGATTCGTTCATCAGATGATCAGGGCCCACAGAAAAGCGTCTGATCACAGCCCTGGCCATGACACATTCCGGAACGTCACCGCAAGTCCGCAATCGTCGAATACTCCCAGCTCAGAACCCAAAAACGTTGACACGGAGAATCATTCATCAGATGAAATACGGGCCAGAGGGCAGATAGTGTGCCGCTATCTGCCGTAAATCCTTAGCGCCGGATCGGGCGGATTTACTCCTCGACCCCCGGTGACGACCTTGGCGTGAGCCATGTTCATGATCTCGAACATAGGTAGGAAAAATCCTATATGTTAAGAATAGTGAATAGCGACCAATCGGTCGGTTACTATGCGCGTAGTATGTGTTCATGGGGTTCGAGTGGCCGGACTGGGCGTTCGCGCACCTGATCGGCATCGGACCCCGGGAGGTACGCCAAGTCCTCGAAGGCACCAGGCGGTGGCCGCGGATCGCCGATGACGGGAACGTCACGGTGTTGTCGGTCTGGGGGCGCACCGGTGCCGGGCGGCCGTTGATCGTGGCGACGCGCCGGCAGGACCAATGGACCTGGCTGATCATCGGCGCCCGCGAAATGCGTGCCGACGAACTGACAATGTTCGAGGAGTGGGAACAGGAGAACCGGTGATGAGCGAGAAGGAGTTCCCGTCCACCCCGGACGAAGTGACGGCGTTCATGGATCGGCTGACCTTCAGCAATGAATCGGTCCCGCCGGATAAGGCGCCGCCGCCGCTCGCCCCCGGTGACGACATCGTGGTGACCAGTTCCATCCGCATGCCGCTGGAACTGCACACCCGGGTCAAACAGCTCGCCGATGCTCGAGGCATCGGCATGTCGACGCTGATCCGCGAGTGGATGGAGGCGGCCATCGCCGAACTCGACGGCGATCAGTTGATCTCGCGCGCCGACGCGGTGCGCGCACTGTCGCGGCTGCACCCGATACACCGGGCGAGCTGATACATCAGGGGAACGGCAGGGGTTGGCCTTGCCGGGCGGTCAATAGTGCTGTCATCTGGCCGATTTCGTTACCCTGCTCGTTGACCATCTCCAGCGCCGTCCGGGTGACCGCCGGGGCGGAGCCGGTATTGAAGGCGGTCTGCGCCATCTCCACACCGCCACGGTGATGGCGAATCATCAACTGTAGGAACAGGACTTCGGCCTCTGTGCCGTGCATCCCGGCTAGTCGGGTGATCTCGGAAGTAGACGCCGAACCTGGCATGGGTGCGCCGTGTCCGGTGTGCTCGTGACCCATCCGGTGCATCGGCTGATCCGTGCTCAGCGGTAGATCGAACAGTTGCAGCCAGCCGCGCAGCTGGGCGATTTCGGCGGTCTGCGCCAACACGATCCGCTCCGCTACGCCGCGAATCAGCGGCCCCGCGTCGGCGGGCAGGGTTCGAGCGAGCAGCACCGCCTGCTCATGGTGGACCGACATGTCCTGGGCGAAGCCGATATCCACGGTCGAGAGCGGGCCGGTACGCCCGGCATCGACCGGTCGATGTGCCCAAAAACCGCCCGCTGCACCGACTATCAGGAAAATCGCAGCCACCGCCGCCAATCGCAGGCGTTCACGAGCCAATGGTCGACTCCTGATCGGCAGGCGGTGTGTAGATTCCGCTATCCAGCCGCAGCGCCATGAAACCATTGTCGGTGCAGGTGGTCCAGATCTGATCACCATGGAACATCGGCGGCGACAGGCACCAATCCGAGCTGATATCGCCGCCGAACATCATGCCCGAGCGCGGGCCGAATATGGTGGTCGGATCGAGTTTGCCGTTGACCAACTCGCGGGCCAATGGGACGTAATTCCAGACCGGAGCGCCGATGATCGACGTATCGGCGTGCACCGAATTCAGCAGCTGCCCTTGCTTTCCCGTCTGCGCCGGCGGGTTGTAGTAGGCGATCTCCCGGATATCGCCGGGATCGCGCACATCGAAGACACGGATGCCCGAGGCGATCCAACTGCAGGCCAGTGCGGTCGGATCCGCGGGCCGATCGGCGACGCAATAGTGTGCGTCGTAGGAGAAGATTCCGTTGCCGGTCGCCGATTGGGCGTGGTCGCCGAGGTGCGCGGGCATATTGATCTCGAGTTTGATCGTCGCGACCTTCCTGGCATCGGCCGGATCGGCGACGTCGATCAATTTCACACCGCCGGAACCGGCTTCGTCGCCGGTGAAGATATACGGCCTGCCATCGTAGGTGACCGGAACGGACTGCTGGTTGAAGTACCCGTCGGCCCAGTGATACGTCGCGATCTGCGGAACCACCGGATAGGGATCCCGGCGCTGGATCGCACTGATATCGAGGATATTCATCCCGTTCTGGATGGAGAAGTACATGGTGTTGCCGTCCGGGCTGATACCGAAACCGTGTGCGGTCAACGACTGCAGCCCGTTCCAGATAACGTGCGGATTCGCCGGATTGCTGACGTCGATCGCGGTGAGCAGCCCTGGGCTGGTGCTGGAGGCCCAGTAGGTATTGCCGTCGGGGGAGAAACCACCCTCGTGCGACAGAAATGGCAACGGCATTGTCAGATCGGTGCCGGGACCGGGGTTGAGCAGTACCGGATGGGCGCAGTCGGATATGTCGTAGATCGAGAAGTATGCGGTGCCAGTGGTGATCGGAACGGCGGTCGCGGCCAACAGCTTCCGCGCGGAATTCACTTTCAGGGACTCCCACGTGCCGCCCAGCATCGCGGGCTCGTTCAGCGTCGCGGTGTGCACCGGGTCGGCCGGATCCGAGACGTCCAGGACGTGTACGCCCGGCGCCGCCCCATCGAGCAGGTTCCCGGGGAAGAACGTGCCCGTGTACGAGCAATGGTCGTAGGTCGGCGAGAGAATCCCGCCGCCCTGCTGCTGCAACCCGCCGACGAACGAGAGGTTGCACCGATACCCCTCGGTGCTGCGCCCGCTGGCCCGATCCGCCGCCGGAACATCGCCCTGCAAACCTGTCTCCGGCAACGACCCCGCGCCGCACTCCGCCTTCGGCACGGCGGACTGTTCGATATCGGTCCAGGTGAATACCCCGGCCCGCGCGGGCGAGCCGATCATTGTGCACGAAACAACCAGGGCCGCAACCGCACCCAGCATCGACAGTCGTGGCATCCAGCCCCTCCGAACAGCACGTGAGACGCCCGCACTACCAATTGGTCAACCCCACCCGGCGCGCGGATTTAGAACACGTTACAGCCCGAGTCCGCGACGTGAGCGCGTTTTCGGAACGGTGGCGCCGCGCTGCGATCATGGT
The DNA here is from genome assembly GCF_050946365.1 of Nocardia sp. CA-107356. Lineage (NCBI taxonomy): Bacteria > Bacillati > Actinomycetota > Actinomycetes > Mycobacteriales > Nocardiaceae > Nocardia > Nocardia sp. CA-107356. Next base: position 5,263,386 of record NZ_CP191992.1, read on the forward strand.
AGGTATGGAATCGGCCGTCTACCTGATCACCGGCATCCGAGCCGCTGGGCAGTCGACTGTCACGCAGGCGCTCGCACAGCGGTTCCCGCAGTCGGCGCAGGTGCGCGGAGATGCGTTCCGGCACTTCATTGTCGGCGGTCACCTCCTCGGCGTGGCCGCGCCAGTGCGCACCGATAGCGAACCCGGTGGCACCTCGGCCTCGAAGGTCGACCAGACATCGGAGCGCTCGGCACCGGCCTTCAGCGTCATGGTCTGCAGCTGTCGCCCCGCACCGGATGCCAGTAGCAGCGCATCGGTCATTGTTCCTCGCAGGGATATCGGGCCGCGGGCGGCGTCCGGGGTCGAACCGAACTTGGTCGACTGACCACACGAATGACGCTAGCCGGAACGGCGGGATTCGGTTCTGGTAGCGATAGTGCTACGCAAGAACTTGCCCTGCGCATTGGGCGAATCTGCCACGAAAATTCGGAATTTCGATTCAACGGGCCGATCCCGGGTATGCGGCCAGTGTCCACCTGATAACCGATATTTCGGAGGTAGATATCGTGTCCGAGCACAAGAGCAGTCCCCGCGAAGGGCTCGAAGGCGTCGTCGAAGGCGCCAAGGGCAAGGTCAAGGAAGCGGCTGGCGCGGTCTTCGGAAACGACGATCTGCGGGACGAAGGCAGGTCCCAGCAGGAAAAGGCGGAATCACAGCGTGCAGCGGCCAAAAAGGAAGCGGCCGCTGAGAAGGAGCGTGCCGAAGCCGAGCTACAGGAACAACGCCAGCGCGCTCACCAGCAGGGTCGGTAGTTCTCGATAATTGCTGCCCGTAACAAGAGAAATGGGTTGCCGGACGTATATCCGGCAACCCATTTCTCTGCGCCTGTCGACTGATGCACTGTTTGTCCCTTTCCTGCGCGACGAATTCACTACACGGAGTATCGCTCTTGCTGATCGCCTTTTCGGCCTCTCTGCAACCGCTCGCAAGCGCGGCGGCCGCGGCTACTTCCGCGGCAATGGAAGATCGCCGTGTGTATGCCCGCGCGACGCGGGTATGCGCCACCTGTGACCGCCGGTGATCAGAACTGGGACCACCAAGCCAGGCAGGAGACCGAAACCCAACGGCTGGACCGCAATTGGGCCAGCCTGATCCAGGAGTTGCGGGTGGTGCAGACGGGTGTGCAATTCCTCATCGGATCGCTGTTGCTGCTCCCGTTCCAGGCTGGATTCGCTACGTTGTCGCAGCCGATGCGGCTGGTCTATCTGGCCACCGTGGCCGCGGCGATGGGGGCGACGGTATTCCTGGTCGCACCGGTGTCATGGCATCGGATCCTGTTCCGGCGACATCGGCTGGGCAATGTCGTCGCTGCGGCGCATCGCTGCGCCATGGCCGGGATCGCGCTGCTCGGACTCGCGCTGACCGGTGCGACGATTCTGGTGATGGACACCGTCGCGGGGCCGGTCGCGGGGGTGGTGTCGGGGGTAGTGGTCGCAGCGCTGTTCGCGACGGCCTGGGTGCTCGCACCGTGGCGCTGGCGCGGTGTCGGCGACCGAGCGGATGGTTGAATCAGGACAAGTCGCCGTGCCAGACTAGGGACAGGTTGAGACTACAGCCGACCCGGTCCGACACGCGACACGCACGGTGCGGGACCGGCCAGCGGGAGCTGGCGTAGCGACACCTGACGCACTATGGCGACCACCGACGCGGCACAACGAACAAGCCGGGTCACCGCCCCTCCCGCCGTCCGATCCTGTTGCGCAGGGCCGGGCATCCCTCTGGGAGGTTCGATATGTCCGCCATTCTTCAGTACCGATCCGACGGTAAGTACCGCGCCGGCTTACGGCCGCGGAGTCGGTTCTGGGCACAACGGATCGATCGCCGTAAACAGTGTGTGGTCATCCGCGCCGAGGGCGAACTCGATGCGGCCGCACTCCCAGAATTCCGCGCCATGCTCGAACGGGCGGTGACCACCCGCTGCCATGCTGTCGTCTTGGACCTGCGTGCCACCAGATTCCTGAGCATCCGGGCCGCGGCGACGATCGGTGCGATCACCCATCGGGCCTCACACGGCGGTCCGAACGTGCGGATTGTGGCGGGTCGCCGCGAGGTCGACCGGGTGCTCACCGTCACCGGCGTACGCGCCGTGTGTTGCGATTTTCCAACGATGCGCGCCGCGCTCGACACCTGAAGTGCCTTAAGTCCCTGGTCTGGCCGATATCCGCCATTGGGCCTCGGCGCACTCCATACTGGCGCTGTGAGAGAGAGTCGATCGGCTTCACCCCAGGATGCGCAAGCGTTGGGCCGGGTTATCGGCATGGGTAAGCCACAGCGTGTCGGCACCTTCCGCTTCTGGTTCGCCGATCAGCGGTGGGAGTGGTCCGACGAGGTCGCTCTGCTGCACGGATACGAGCCGGGAACAGTGGTACCGACGACCGAACTGCTGCTTTCGCACAAACATCCCGAGGATCGCGCGCAGGTGGCCGATACCTTGGCCAAATCCATCGAGACCGCACGGCCGTTCTCGAGCCGGCACCGGATCATCGATACCGCGGGCCACGTACACCATGTGATCGTGGTCGCCGATCAGATGCTCGACGAGACGGATGCGGTGATCGGCACCTCCGGGTACTACATCGACCTCACCGCCGCGCTCGAGGAGCGTCAGCAGCAGACCCTGGACGACGCGCTGCCCGAACTGTACGAGGCCCGGGCCGTGATCGAGCAGGCGAAGGGCGCGCTGATGCTGGTCTACGGTCTCAGCGCCGACCAGGCATTCCGGGTGCTGAGCTGGCGCTCTCAGGAGACCAATATCAAGCTGCGGACGCTGGCCACGCGGTTGGTCGCCGATCTGAGCTCGCTCACTCATTCGATATCCGATCTGCGCACGAAGTTCGACCATGTGCTGTTGACTGCGCATGAACGGATCGGGGCCGACTGATTCGATTGTCCGCCGATTGCGATGTTTCGATCGTGATCGGCCGGGTACGTCGCGAATGGTCACCGGCCCGAAGGCAGGTTCCGGTCGGCTCGGAGGAATAGGTGGTGATGGGCATGGGGGAGTGGACTTCCCAGACCTCGGCGAAGCGGACGACGACGATCGGGGTTAGCGTACCCGCGGAGCTCGAGCAGCTCACCATGCTGCGCGCGCTCGCCGAAACCGTCGCGCTGATCGCGGATTTCGCGATCGATGAAGTGGTCGATATCCGGCTCGCGCTCGATGAGGTGGCCACCTCGCTGATCCTGGACGCGGCGCCGGGTTCCACGTTGGACTGCGAATTCACCTACAACGACAACGAGATGTTCGTGCACGTCGCATCGGTGGCGGTGTCGGACTCGGTGGTCGGTCAGGCTGGATTCGGCTGGCATATCGTGCGCACGCTGACGCAGTCGATTGCGGCGGTGCAGGAGCCGTTCGACAGCGCGGTCTCCGGCTATCCGACGGTCGTCGACTTCAGCTGGGCGCGAGGCACCGATGGCGGCTGAGTCGAGGTCGCACCGCGACAGCTACGACAATATCGAGCCACTGTTCGAGAAGATCGCCGCCCTCGATCCGGCCGATCCCCGTCGAGAAGCGTTGCGGGAGGAGCTGATCGGCCGGTGTCTGCCGCTGGCCGAGCATATTGCGCGCAAGTTCTCCGGGCGCGGCGAGAACTTCGACGATCTCTTGCAGGTGGCCCGTTTGGGGCTGGTTCAAGCCGCGGATAGATTCGATGTGACGCGCGGTTCCTCGTTCTTGTCGTTCGCGGTGCCGACCATCATGGGCGAGGTGCGCAGGCATTTCCGGGATAACACCTGGGCGGTGCGCGTGCCGCGACGCACCAAGGAGATCCAGCTCAGCATCGGCCCCACCATCGAGGCGATGGCGCAGCGGCTCGGCCGATTGCCCAAGGCCCGCGAGATCGCCGCGGAGCTGTCGGTTGATCTCGTCGAGGTCACCCAGGCGCTCATCGCGGGCAACGCCTACCAGTCCAGCTCCATCGACGCGGTGGCGGGCGATGACATCGACAACGCGCCCCTGCCCCTGCTGGACAGCCTCGGCAACGACGAGCCCAGCTACCAGTACGTGGAGGACTATCTGGCCGTCCGTCCGCTGATCGAGGAACTGCCCGAGCGGGAACATCAGGTGCTGGTCATGCGTTTTTTCGAGGCCAAGACCCAGTCTCAGATCGCCGAGCAGCTCGGTGTTTCGCAGATGCATGTCTCCCGGATACTGTCCAGAACGCTCGGCAAGCTGCGCGATCAAGCGCTGCGCGATTGACCTGGTCGGGAATATGTTGTCGCCCAATGTGTTTCGCTGTGACCGGATCCACTGTTTGCCCGAGGTTACGTACGGGTACGCGTCAGGTAACCGGACGAATGATGCCGACGCGCAAGGAGGTCGTCATGAACGATCAGCGACGACCGGGCACCCGAGATCCGTACGCGGGACCGGGGGCTTCGAGTTCGCTGAAGAAACCGCCGGAGTCGATCGTGCGCGCCGAGAGCTCGCAGCAGGCGGGTCGCATTCTCGTCACCCGCAATCATGATGTGATCCGGCGCTGGGCCGAGCAGCGAGGTGCGCGCCCGGCCACCATGCCCGGCAGTGAATACGACGGTCGCCTCGGCGTGTTGCGTTTCGACTTTCCCGGATACGGCGGCGCGGTGCTGCGCGCGGTGGGCTGGGACGAATGGTTCGCCACCTTCGACGCGCGCCGGCTGACCTTCCGCTATCAGGAGCGCCGGGCCGACGGCGGGCCGAGCAACTTCAACCGGCTGGAACAGTCCCATCGCGATGATCGGTAAGCCCACCTAGATGTGGCGTAGAACACAGTCAATTTGCGCAAAACGGGTGCGCGCCCCCAGGGTGGAGTAGCCGGACGCCAACCGACTGCTCGTGACCTGCCGTTTACCGAATGGCTGGTACGGGTACTTCCAGAGTTGGCAAAGGTGCTCGAAGGCGGACTGTCGCGTCGGTTATGGGTACGCGAGTCTCCGCGTCGCGTCGCGTCCGCGTGGCTGCAAGGGATGAGGGCTTGACCGCAAACCTGATGATCGTTGACGACGACGAAGTGGTCCGGGGCGCGCTGCGCTCGGCCATGGAGGATGAGGGGTACGACGTTGCCGAGGCACATGAGGCCGAGGACGCGCTGACCTATCTGCGCAGCAATGACGCCCCCGATGTGATGATCGTCGAGCTGATGCTCGGCGATATGGACGGCTTCGACTGCATCCGGGAGATCCGGCGCGAACACGACGTGCCGATCATTGTGGTCAGCTCCCGCGACGACACCCACGATGTGGTGGCCGCGCTCGAGGCGGGCGCCGACGACTATGTCACCAAGCCGTTCGAGATCAAGGAGATCTCTGCCCGCATGCGTGCGCTGCGCCGCCGCGCCCGCCTCACCATGGAGCGGGAGGTGCCGAGGGAGGCCGTGCTCGACGCACATCCGGACGCACCGCTGGTGCTGGATCGCGACGGCGGCGCGGTGCGCCGCGGTGAGGACGAAATCCGGCTCACCATTACCGAATTCAAATTGCTCTGCGAACTCGCGGAGTCGCCGGGCCGGGTGCTCAGTCGCTCGGTATTGCTCGAAAGAGTGTGGGACGACGGCTTTTTCGGCGACGAGCGGATCGTCGACGTGCATATGCGCCGCCTGCGCACCAAGATCGAGCGCGATGCCTCCGATCCGCACATCGTGGTTACCGTGCGCGGACTTGGGTATCGCCTCGATCTCCAGCGTTGAAACGCACTAAAAATGTGACACAGCCTGCAGTTGTGATCTTTTCGTAACACAACCGCAAAGAGATCGACCAGTTCACCTCAAAGTTGCTCCGCAAGCCTGGATAAGTACTGCAGACCCGACAAGGGAGATGTATGTCACTGCATGCTCTATCCACAACGATCGACCCGACGATCACCGAATACCCATCGGCCGTACCGATTTCGGCGCCGCACACGCAGCCGGTGCTGCGCCCGCCACGAGTCGGCGATGCGGCCCAGATCTGGCGTATTGCCAAGGATTCGCGGGTCCTCGACACCAACTCCAGCTACGCCTACCTGCTGTGGTGTCGCGATTTCGCCAGCACCTCGGTGGTCGCCGAAGTGGGCGGTCGGGTTGTCGGATTCGTGATCGGCTACCTGCGCCCCGAGGCGCCGGAGACCCTCTTCGTATGGCAGGTCGCGGTCGAGCGCGAACAGCAGGGCCGCGGACTCGGTGCCGCACTGCTGAACACGCTGCTCGACACCGTCGCCGCCGCCGGTGTTTCGGCGCTGGAGACGACGATCGCACCGGACAATCCGGCCTCGGTCGCCATGTTCACCTCGGTCGCGCGTCGCCGGGCGGCGCGCATGACCAAGCAGCCCTTGTTCGATCCCGAACTCTTCCCGGACAGCCACGCTGCCGAGGACCTCTATCTGATCGCCCCCACCGCCCGCAAGCAGGAGGATCGCCGTTGATTACCGCCGAGACGACCATTTTCGAGGAACTGGAATCCAATGTCCGCGGGTACTGCCGGGCCTGGCCGACGGTGTTCACCACCGCGTCGGGCACCTGGTTGCGCGCCGAGGACGGCAAGGAATACCTCGACTTCTTCGCCGGTGCGGGGGCGTTGAACTACGGCCACAACAATCCGGTGCTCAAGAAGCCGCTGCTGGAGTACATCGCCGGTGACGGGATCACCCACGGCCTCGATATGTCGACCGTGGCCAAGCGGCGACTGCTGGAAACGTTGCGTGACACCGTCTTCGCGCCGCGCGGCCTGGATTACAAGGTCCAGTTTCCGGGACCGACCGGCGCCAATGCCGTTGAGGCCGCGTTGAAGCTGGCTCGTAAGGTCACCGGGCGCGAGACGATCATCAGCTTCACCAACGCTTTTCACGGCATGTCGCTCGGCGCGCTGTCGGTGACCGGCAATGCCGCCAAGCGTGCGGGCGCAGGTGTGCCGCTGGTTCATGCCGCGCATATGCCTTACGACGGCTACTTCGACAACACCACCGCCGATTTCCAGTGGATGGAGCGGGTCCTCGACGACTCCTCATCCGGTTTCGACCGGCCTGCCGCGGTGATCGTGGAGACGGTCCAGGGTGAGGGCGGCGTCAACATAGCACGACCAGAGTGGCTGCGGCATCTGGCCGAATTGTGCACGGCGCGTGGCATTCTGCTGATCGTCGACGATGTACAGATGGGCTGTGGCCGGACCGGGCCGTTCTTCTCCTTCGAGATCGCTGGCATCACCCCCGATATCGTGACGCTGTCGAAGTCCATCGGCGGATACGGGTTGCCGATGGCGCTGGTGCTGTTCAAACCGGAACTCGATCAGTGGGCGCCGGGCGAGCACAATGGCACCTTCCGCGGCAACAACCCGGCCTTCATCACGGCACAGACGGCGCTGGAACACTTCTGGTCCAATGGTGCGCTGCAGGCCTCGACCGAGGCGAAGGGGCAGCGCATCGGTGCGGCGCTGACCCAGGCTGCCGAGTACTTCCCCGGTATTTCGACGCGGGGTCGCGGACTGGTGCACGGCGTGGTCTTCGACGATCCCTCGCAGGCCGGCAAGGTCTGCCAGGTCGCCTTCGAGCGCGGGCTGCTGGTCGAGACCTCCGGTTCGCTGGACGAGGTGGTGAAGTTGTTGCCGCCGTTGACCGTCAGCGATGACGAGGTCGAGCACGGTCTGCGGGTGCTGACCGGCGCCATCGGCACCGTCTGCGGACAGGAGCGCTGAGATGATCGTGCGCAGCACCGCGGAGATCACCGGCACCGACCGCGATGTCGAAGGCCATGGTTGGCGCAGTAAACGCATCGTGCTGGGTGGTGACGGCGTCGGATTCTCCTTCCACGAGACCACCATCGAGGCCGGGACCGTGCACGAGTTCCACTACCGCTATCACGTGGAGGCGGTTTGGCTCATCGAAGGCGAAGGCACACTGACGGATCTGGACAACGGCGTGACCTACGAATTGGCGCCCGGCTCGATGTATCTATTGGACGAACACGAACGTCACCGCCTGCAGGCGCGTACCGAGATGCGGATGATGTGTGTGTTCAACCCGCCGGTCACCGGGCAGGAGGTCCACGACAGCGACGGTGTCTACCCGCTCGTCGCGGCCCAAGTCAGCCGATAGGAGGCGCAATGACGTTGGTGCACACCGACGATCGCTACCCGACCCGGCTCGCAGCGGCGGGCCAGCATCAGGACCGTGCCGATCCGACCGTATGGAGTGCGGTCGATTCCGAGGAGCTGACGTCCTTCGACGCCAATGGGTTCGGCATCGTCGAGCAGCTCTTGACCCTCACCGAGGTGGACGATTTCAGCGCGGAAATCGATCGTCTCGCCGGTGATCCGGAGCTGCGCGGTGACGACCGGGTGATCGTGGAGAAGTCCTCGAACCGGGTGCGTTCGGTCTTCGAGGTTCATCGGCTCAGCGGCGCGATCGCCGATCTGGTGCGCGAATCCCGGGTCGCCGGATTGGCCAGGCAGGTGCTCGGCTCCGAGGTCTACATCCACCAGAGCCGAGTCAACTACATGCCCGGCTTCCGCGGCACCGGCTTCTACTGGCATTCGGATTTCGAGACCTGGCACGCCGAGGACGGTATGCCGGCGCCGCGCGCGGTCAGCCTCTCGATCGCCCTGACCAACAACTACCCGATCAACGGCAGTCTGATGGTGATGCCCGGTTCGCACCGCACCTTCGTGCCGTGCACCGGCAGCACCCCGGCCGAACATTTTCGGGAGTCGTTGCGGGAACAGGAGATCGGCGTGCCCACCCACACCGATATCGCGTCGTTGGCGAACCGCTACGGGATCACCCAGTTCACCGGTCACGCCGGGTCGGCGCTGCTGTTCGATTCGAATATCATGCACGGCTCGTCGAACAACATCACCCCGTTCCCGCGCTCGAATATCTTCCTGGTGTTCAACAGCGTGGAGAACACGTTGGTGGAGCCGTTCGCGGCTCCGGCGCCACGCCCGACCTACATCGCCAGTAGGGACTTCACTCCGGTGTAGTTCGTCGCGCGCCGTACGTCATTCGGGCATCAGCGATGGTGCCGACCCGTGTGCGGCGCGCGGCTGCTTCGCGCGGTTCGGCCCGAACAGGTTGCCCGCATGCGCATTCGGTTGCGCAGACCGCGAAAATGCATCGAGTGTCAGCCGTAGATCATGCTCAGCGGGCGACGACGCGTTCGGCGACAATCCGTTCCAGCGCGGCAAGATCCTGTTCGAGCATACGGAACAACCAGTAGATGGCGATGAAGGCCAGCGCGCTGCCGACACAGAGTACGCGCAGCGCGACAATGACCGCCGGAATATCCGCGGCGGGAATGAATGTCGCACCCGCAACCCCGAGCAGCGGTACGGCGGCGGCGATGGCGAGGAAATAGGTGCTGCTGCGGTCGAGTCGGCGCAGTTGTGCGTCATCGTCCGCGCCGAGTCCGCCGTGCGGCAGGAACATCGGGTAGATGCTGCGCACGGCATAGAAACTGACCAGGAAATACGGATAGGCCATGGCGATCGCACCGCATACGATCTGGGTGATGAAGAAGTGCACATAGGCCTCGGTGGTGAGGTGATTGCCCGAGACCTGCACCGAAACCGGCACGACGACGCCGGCCAGTACCCATAATGCGAAGCAGGTCAACACATTTCGGCGACCGAGTTGCAACGTATCGCTGCGGGCTCGCGACAGCGTTGGTGCGTCGTAGGACTTGCCCTTGCGTAGTCCGCGCGAAATGGACCACAGATTCACCACCAGCACATTGGTGACGATGAACCCGATGAGAAAACAGATGCCATAGGCGGTGACGGCGATCTGATCGAAGCGGTGCTGTGCCTTCTCATCGAGTTTGGCAATGATCAGTGTGCGATTGTGATTGTAGCTGTACAGGATTGCCAATGCGTTGGGAACGCCGATGGCCAGCGCCATGATGGGATGCATGAGCAGTCGGGCACGCAGTCGCCAACTACGCGGCGGCGGGTCGACCAGGTCACGGGCGCGCGCATCGAGGCAGACATCGAATTGCTGGGCCATATCCGCTCCGCGCGCCCAGCGCCGATCGGGATCCGGATCGAGGGCGCGGACCAGCGCGCGGCGCAGCGCGGCCGGGCAGTCGGCCGGAAGGTCCTGGTAGGGCAGCGATTGCGGGCTGCTCGAGCGGCGGTCCAGCATGTCGTCGAGTGCGGTGCGGTCACCGCCGGTCGCCGTCTTGTCATCGAAAGGCTTACTGCCGGTGAGCAATTCCCACAGCATTACCGCCAGTGCATAGAGATCGCTGCGGGTGTCGAGGTCGGCGGCCGTCGTCGACTTGTCTGGATGCACGGCCGCCAGCTGCTCCGGTGACATATAGGCCAGGGAGCCGCCGAAGTAGGCGACCGGGCTGTCACCGGAGACATTGCCGCTGAAGCTGATATTGAAATCGGCAAGTTTGGGGATGCCCTCGGCGGTCAGCAGCACATTGGCCGGTTTGATATCGCGGTGCAGCACCCCAGAGCGTCCGGCGTAGTCCAGTGCCTGAGCGAGTCTGCGCCCGAGCCAGGCGATGGTCTCCGGCCAGGACAGGGCGGCCAATTCGGCGCGCACCGCGGATTCGCTGGGCTGGATCTCACCCTTGTCGGCGAGTACGGAGTCGATGACGTCGAGCAGGAGTGCGCCGCTGCGCTCGGCTGCTGGTGTGCTGCGCACGCGCTCGAGCACGGTGAACAGGGTCCCGCCCGGCACGTATTGCATGTACAGCAGCCGCAGTCGGCGGCCCTCGAGGACCCGCTGGTCGAAGACCCGCACGATGTAGTCGTGGTCGAGCTGGGCCAGTGTCTGTGGTTCGGCGCCCTTGTCCTGGGAGATCTTCACCGCGACGAGCCGCTGCATCGAACGCTGTCTGGCCAGGAACACCCGTGCGAACGCGCCACGGCCCAGACCGGTCATCAGGTCGAAATCGTCGATCTGCTGACCGACCTCGATCTCGTCCAGATCTACCGGATCGGCGGAGATCGCCAGCAAGGTGCTGCGGTAGTCGTCGGTCGCCAGCATCTGCGAGAGCTGCTCGGCCTGTTCCGGATAGGCCGCGGTGTACTCCTCGACATCCACCGAACTGCCCGCGCGCCTGCGGATGTGGAACTCCTCGTAGATGAGATCGGGCGGTAGCGGCCAGGTGCGCAATTCCGGCAGGTCGTCGACGTATTCGGCGAGACGCTTCGGTTCGGTGCCGCGCATCCACCGGTTCGCCAGGTCGACCTTGATCAGCTCGATCAGCGATACCCGGCGAATGGCGGGGGAGTCCGGCAGGTAGGCGGGCAGATCCGGGGGCGTGTCGGCCGCCCGCCACGCCGCCGCGAACCGCGCTACGACCTCGGCGACCCCGACGCCGCGTGAACCACCCGGCGAGCGGTCCGGAGCGACCGTCGCCCCCGGAACCGGCGGAGCGGGATGCGCCATCTGCGCATCGTATCCCCGCCGATCCCCGCAAGGCGGCGGAGTTGGGCAAGTGATTTGCCAGCTCAATGCCTGGTAGCGGGTGAGCCAGCGATCGGGGGAGACCAGGCCGACCGGTTCGTCGATGGCGATTCCGGCTTCGGCGCAGGCTTGTCGGACCTGCGGGGTCGGATAGGTGCGGCGCAGCGCGGCCGCACCGTGCGCGGATTCAACGAGATCATCTGGGACGCACGCCGTTTCGAGGTCGTGGTGGCCGCAAATGTGGCGAAGTTCGGTCAGCACGAGGAACTGAAGCGCTATCTACTCGGCACCGGAAACCGAGTGCTCGTCGAGGCAAGCCCGGTCGACCGAGTGTGGGGAATCGGCCTTGCCGCCGACGACCCGCGTGCCGAAACTCCATCCGCCTGGCGCGGCCTGAATCTCCTCGGCTTCGCCCTGATGGCGGCCAGAGCACAGCTTGCCGCATCGAATCCCGCTGGCGCTCAGCCAGAATTGACCGATTGACCAGGTTCCCCGGCCTGGCCCTCGGCCGCGTAGGCGCGCCAGGCCCTGGCCTCGGCATGATTGCCCTGCCGCTCGAGGAGTTCGGCAAGTCCGACCATGGCGCGTGATTCGCGTCGGTCGGCCGCAGTGCGCCACCATCGTTCGGCATCGCCGAGCTCGCCGCGGCGGAACAACACGACCCCGAGGTCGTAGGCCGCTCCGGCGTGCCCGGCATCGGCCGCCTGCGCCCACAGCCCGCAGGCCTGCTCCTCCTCACCGCGCCCGAACATCGCGACGCCGAGATCGTAAAGGGCACCGCTGTATCCATGGTCCCCATCCGCGTCCGGCCGCTGTATCTGCGATTGCGGTGGTTCGGATTGCGATGGCTCCGGGAGCTGGATGCGGCCGGAATCCGGTTTCCGCATCTCCGGAGACCGTGCCTGCGCTGTGCCCGTAACTGCTGTCGGTCGCGGTTCCGCTAAGGCGGGCTGCAATGGTGCGGTTTGCTCCGCCGCCAGGAGGTCCGGCCGAGCGGATGCCGAGTGCTGTGGCTCCGAGAACCGCACCAATTCGAGGTCGGGGGGTGTCGGCTGCGCACCTGGGAATCGAGGCTGCTCGGATTCGGCGGAGACTGTTCGCTGTGGGGCGGTCGGCGGCTTCGACTGTACGTCGGGGGATTCCGCGGGCCGCGTCGGTTGGTTTGCCGGAATGTGGGCAGCGAAGGCGGGCGGGGTCGGGGCGGAGACTGCGGGGAGGCTGGCGGTGTCGACCTCGAGGACGAGGTTGGCGAAGTTGGGTGGGCCCTCGCCGACACTGCACCAGAGCACGAGTCGGCCGCTCGGGGGTTGTTCGATGAGGATGCCGTAGTTGCCGGTCCAGGATTTCTGCGCGCCGTAGCCGTCCACCCAGACTGGGGTCAGGGAGAACAGTGAGCCCGGATCGCTGGGGATTACTTCGAAGCTCACGCCCGCGGCGAGGGCGTCGCTCCACACGTCGACACCGGCTAGGCGCCTGCCATCGATCCCGATGTGCCCATCGATGACCGATAGCCCGATTCCCTGTCCGCGCAGCCCTGCGGGCGGCGCGGCGGACAGCAGGGTCATGGTGACCAGGATCGGCGCGGGTCCGACCTGCTCGGTGTACATCGGGTAGACGAGACTGCCGTTCCAGGTGATCGGATCGGCGGATCGGTAGCGGGCGGCCAGCGGTAGGTTCTCCGGCGAATTCTGGGCATACCAGTGCGAATACGGTTGATTCATATCGCGCCCCGACTTTCCACCGATGCTTCCTCGCCCCTGTCTACGCGGTCCGGCCGGTAATACCGTACTCGTCTCGGATGCGGTCGGCGGCTCGATCCCGACAGGACCGTACGCGGCCCCACCGTCGCCCGGCTACCACCTCGCACCGGTTCGCTACGCGCTGTCTTCACCCGACCTCGGCACCGAGAAGTTCCCCGCCTGTTCTTGTACCCATTTCGAGTTCGTCGAAAGCCTGCACGAGCCTGCGTTCCTCCCACCGGAAGTGCGATTCCAGGATCGCGGCCAGGCCGTCGAGTTCACGCCGCACGGTGTCGGCATTGTCCGGCCCGATCGAGTCGAGCAGTTCGGTCGACCTGCGCAGGATATCGGCGACCAGTTCGTGGTCCGCGCGCAGTTGCGTCAATACCGGTGCCAGTTCCGGGAACTGCGCGGCAAGCGCCGGGAAGCCCGCGGCGTCTTCGCTGGTGTGGTGTCGGGTCAGCGCTGCGCAGAATGCAGTGCAGTGGGCGCGAAGTTGCATCGGCCGCAGATCGGAGCCCGCTGCGTAAGCGGTGACGTCCGTACGGATTCGGGTGAGTTCGGTGCGGAGCCAGTGGTGGACCGCCACCAGTTCCTGCCCGAGCGCGCGCGCCCGGTTGACGTCGAGGTGCACTGCCATGGATCGTCTCTCGATCAAGGAAGACGCACGGCTGTGCGGCTCCGCGAAGATGTTGGGAAATGCCCAGGGGCTTCGATGCCCGGCTCGACCTCAGTGCGAGTGTGAATGTGGACGCACGGCGGACTCCTCGATCACGGTGCCTCCATGCCGATCGCCGTCCACCCGGCGCCGCCACGCGACACAGCTACGATCTTGCACGTGACGGGGGCGTCTATCAACTCGGGTGCGCGTTCGAGGATGTTGCGCGCCACGCGAAGCTGCAGGGCATGCCCGGCCAGAACTTATGTGTAACTCACGGTTACACATAAACCAAGTTTTGCGGAATTGGAGTGCCAGAGCGGCGATGCGATCATCGTACCCGGTGCTGGGCCGCGATGCGACACGACCGCAAACACGGCCGCGAACCCCGCGGCCGCACCAGGGAATTCGCCCCACGGATCGGGCGGAATCCGTGGGGCGATTCGAATGCCCGAGGCGTCAGACGCCGACCGCCTCTTCGATTTCCGCTTCGGCATCGACCGATCGCGCCACACGCTCGGGAGCCGCCGGAGCGGGGGAGTTGCGGCGCTCATATCTGGCGGCCACCACGAGCAACACCGCGCCGGCCGCCACCCACACGAACAGGCTGGCGATCCGACTCGCGAAACCTGCGCCGCCATCGAAGTACAACAGGCTGCGCGCCCCCTCGACGAAACCCGCGCCGTTCCAGAACGCGTGCAGCGAGCCGAAGAAACCGTTCTGCAACTCGGGACGGTAGATGCCGCCGGAGGTGGTGAAGTTGAGCATCACGAACAACACCATCAGCGCAAGGGTGGTCCAGCGCTTCAGGAAGGTGTGCAGCGCGATGCCGATGGCGATGATGCCCGCCGAGTACAGCCAGCCCATGGCCCAGATCGCCGCGTAGTCGTGGTCGACGATATGGAAGACGGGTCCGGCCACCGCGATTCCGATAATGCCGACCACGAGTGAGGTGCCCAGCCCGATCGCGGCACGCACCCGCATGGACAGTCCGGCGCCGGCCGCGCCGATCGCGGCAACACTGCCGTAGGAACCGATGCTCAGGGCGACGAGCAGGAAGAACAGGCCCTGCCCGGTCGGATCGCCACTGGCCGTCGGGGTGATATCGGTGACCGTCATCGGCATGCCCCGGGCTCCGGCGACCTGCCGGAACACCAGTTCGACCGCCATGGCCGTGGTGTCGGAATTGGCCTTGGCGACAAGCAGTTCCGGATATTGGGCGTCGGGAACGTAAGCGCCGGAGAGGGTGCGTTCACGCAGTTGCACCGTTGCGGCAGCACGGGTGGGCAGTGTGACCACCTCGAGTGCGTCGCCCGCCTTGTCCTTCATGGTCTGCGCCAGCACCATGTCCTGCGCGGATGTGCCGACCACGGCCACCTTCAGATGGTTGGGCTCGGGCTGATGGAACGCGCCCAGGTAGGCCAGGGCCATGCCGAGGCACATCAGCAGTGGGGTCAGCAGATGCCCGGCGACATGCCGTAGCTGGTGCGAGCGCATCGGGGTCAACTCCTAATAGTTGGTAAATACAACCATAAGCGTTGTATCATACAACTGATGTATAGTGCAACCATGACCTCGGAACCGCGCACCACGGCGATCCACACCATCCAGCGCGAACTGACCGCATTCGCCCGGCGCGCCCGCGGCCGCGCCTCGGAGCTGCATCCGGAGTTGTCGCTGGTCGCATTCAGCATTCTGGACCTGGTCATCGAGCGCGACGGCTGTCAGGCGACCGATGTGGCCGACCATTTCGTCCTCGATAAATCCACGGTCAGTCGGCAGGTGGGCGCGCTGGAGCGACTGGGATATCTGACCAGGGAGGTCGATCCGGACAATCGCCGCAACCACATTCTGCGACCGACGGCGCAGGGGCGCCGGGTCGCAGGGGCGGCAGAGCAACGTCGCCATCGGGAATTCGCCGATCGTTTGACGGCGTGGGAAGACATCGACATCCGGCGCTTCGCCGAGTATCTGGTCCGCTATAACGCCGGGAAGTGACCGCCCGAATTCCATAGCCGCACTGCGTAATTGCGCTAATCCCAGTCACCGAACCAAGCGCTTGCTACGCTCACTCGATGATCCCCACGATCGTCTGGGGCACCGGCAATGTCGGCCGTGCGGCCATCCGCGCCGTCGACGCCCACCCGGCGCTGGAACTCACGGGCGTACTCGTCCACAACCCCGATAAGGTCGGCCGCGACGCGGGGCCGCTCGCGGGGCTCGACTACCACCTCGGCGTGACGGCGAGTGCCGATATCGAGGCGGCCCTCGCGGCCGGGCCTCGGGCGGTGGTGTACGCGGCTTCGGGCGATATCCGCCCTGATGACGCACTCGCCGACATCCTCCGGGCCATCGATGCCGGAGCCGTGGTCGTCACCCCCGCGCTCTACGCGCTCTACGATCCGTCCAGCGCGCCACCCGAATTGCGCGATCCGGTGCTGGCCGCGATCGCACTCGGCGGCGGATCGCTGTTCGTGTCCGGCGTCGATCCCGGCTGGGGCAATGACGTGCTGCCATTGCTGATGAGCGGACTCGCCAGCACGGTCGATGCGATCCGCTGCCAGGAGATCTTCGACTACACCACTTACGACCAGCCCGATTCGGTCCGCTATCTGGTCGGTATGGGTCAGCCGATGGACTACCTGCCGCCGATGGTGGCGCCGAGCGTGCCGACCATGGTGTGGGGTGGGCAGATTCGGTTGATGGCGCGGGCGCTCGGCGTCGAACTAGACGAGATTCGCGAAACCCTGGACCGGCGCGCACTCGATACCACCGTCAGCACCGAGCGGATGGGTGATTTCGAAGCGGGTACACAGGGCGCGGTGCGATTCGAGGTGCAGGGGATAGTGGAGGGGGAACCCCGCATCGTCATCGAACACGTCACCCGGATCCATCCGTCCTGTGCACCCGACTGGCCGACACCACCCGACGGCGAGGGCGCGCACCGCGTGATCATCGAGGGCCATCCGCACATCGAGATCACCATCGAGGCTGCCGACGAGGACGGAAACCGTTCCGCGGGCGGCAATGCCACCGCGGTCGGCCGACTGGTGAACGCCATCGACTGGCTCGTCGACGCCGAACCCGGACTCTATGACGCGCTCGATGTCCCACTGCGCCCCGCAGTCGGCAAGCTCGGAAGGAAGCTCCCATGATCATCGACATTCCCGAAGGCAAGGACCCGATCGGCTACGTCTGGGGCGAGATGGTACCCGGAATCGGCCTGGCCGCCTCGAACTTCTCGCTGTCGGTCTACTCGCATTCGACCCTCGGACTGCGCGAATTCGAAGCGGCGCGACTGAAGATCGCCCAGGTCAACGGCTGCATCTTCTGCCTGGATTGGCGCACCGAGCGCGACGGCGAGAAGGTGGAAGCGGCGTTCGCGGACGCGGTGACCAACTGGCGCACCACCGAGTTGTTCGACGACCGCACCCGACTGGCCGCCGAATACGCCGAACGTTACGCCACCGATCACCACAATCTGGACGAGGAGTTCTGGGACCGGATGCGGGCGCACTATAGCCAGACCGAGATCGTCGAGTTGAGCATGAGCATCGGATCGTGGCTGGCCTTCGGACGGCTCAACCATGTGCTCGGCTTGGACGCGGTGTGCGTGTTGCCGGGCCATTCGTCATAGGCGCGTCCCACAGATAATCGGTTCCCGGACGAGGGGGCGACCCTATGGTCGTCCCATGCCGGAACCGTCGTGGGCCGAGTCGGACACGTTGCGCTCCAACGCGGTCGCGGCGTTTGCGCACGGCAACGACTACATCTATACCCGATGCGACCTGGTCGATGGCCTCGGCCACATCGCTGCCCGGCCCTCGGTGGCCCGCAACGACATCGACCCGTCGACGCAAAGGCAACGGGACATGGCGACACCCTCGTCACATAGACTCCCTTGAACGCGACATCTTGTTCGGTGGGGAGTTGGTTTGGTTTCTGCTGGTGTACATCCTGACGTGGTCGAGATGAGGCGTCTGTTCGACCGTCTCGGTTTGACGGTTTCGGATCCAGTTCCTGAGGCGGACAACGCTGAGTACGGGGCGTTCGTTTCCAGCGTGGGTCGCGGGTCGGTCAGGTTCCGGGTGGGCAAGCTGACGCCTGCAAAAGTGGGGGCGTTCGTCACTGTGTGGAAGCGTGCGGAGGATGGGTCGACGGAGCCGTTCGCATGCATCGACGGCATCGATCTACTGGTGATCAGTGTGCGGGAGGGGCCGTATTTCGGTCAGTTCGTGTTCCCGAAGACCGCATTGGTCACGCACGGCATCGTTTCAGTGGATGGTCGGGGCGGGAAGCGTGGGTTTCGTGTGTATCCGCCGTGGTCCGTGACGAAGAACAGTCAAGCAAAGAGGTCTCAGAAGTGGCAGTGCAACTACTTTCTCGAGCTTGACGACGGTCAAAAGGTTGATCTGCAGCGGGCGCGCCAACTGTACGACACGGTGTAGTGGCGGCGGAGAGCCAATTCCAGAGATCCGCGAACGAATCCGTGGCATCGCCGAGGACCCGATCGAAGGACGCCAACCGCCGAGTGGCCGCGGCTCGAATCATGTAGTGAATGTTGGCCTTTGGAGTGTGGCTCAGTCCAACGGCTCCCACGGGACTTGGTCGAGGCGGCTCCACTCGTCGCTGGCCCAATCCCAGATGAGTTGGGCGACGGTCGCGCCGTCGGTCATCGTGGCGCCGAGGCGTTGGTCGCGGACCGGGTGGTGGAGTTCGAGGGTGTAGTCGGTGGGGGAGTTGCGGTAGGTCTGGATGAAACTCTTTGTGGCACTGCGCTTTTCGGCGATCAGAAAGGGGGTGGCGGCCAAGAGGTGGAGTTGGCGGACCCAGTCGAAGATATCGCGTTGGGTGAGGGAGGAGTATTTGCGCTCACCGCCGATATCCACCAGGACGAAGCGGCGGATTTCGGGGCTGGTCAAGGTGTTGGCCCGCGCATCGTAGATTTCGTACGCGAAACCGGTGATGAGAGCCTCGATGAGCTCGCGAACGTGCGGCGCCGCGTAATCCTTGGCGGAGCCACGCGTTCTGCGGCGGTCCACACTATCGGCCGCGGTCACCCGTACCGAATCTCCTGCCGCCTCGATGCGCAGTCTGGCGTGCGGGGCGGCGGCCGGAATTCGGCTGTTCCACCCGTGCAGTCCGGCAATGACGGTCTGGTAGAGATGATCGTCTGCGGGTTGCCCGCGGCGCGACCGAAAATACGGAAGTACGTCCCCCGGCGATGCTGCCGCGCCAGCGGGCAGCACCACGAACTCATAACTCATCCACCCAATCTAACTCGGCCACGACCCTATTCGCCCTGCGTACCGCACGGTCTGCGCAACCCGTCACTTGATAGGCAAGTAAACACTTGCCTATAGTGAGAGCGTGAGCACCGGCCCGGCAGGCGACGTATTCAAAGCATTGGCCGACCCCACGCGCCGCGCGATCCTCGACGAACTGGCCGATCGCGACGGCCAGACATTGTTCGAGCTCTGCACCCGACTCACCATGGGCCACCAACTCACCTCGAGCAGGCAGGCGGTCTCGCAGCATCTGGAGGTGCTCGCGGCCGCCGGTCTGGTGACCACGCGCCGGGACGGCCGGTACAAGTTCCACCATCTGAATCGAGAACCACTGCGGCGACTCACGCACCGCTGGCTACCGGAGGACAAATGATCCGCATCAACATCACCAGTGTGTTCGTCGACGATCAGGACAAGGCATTGCGCTTCTACACCGAGGTCCTCGGCTTCGTGAAGAAGACCGAGGTTCCACTCGGCGAGGCACGCTGGCTGACCGTCACCTCACGACAGGAACCCGACGGCGTCGAATTGCTGTTGGAGCCCGACGGGCATCCGGCGGTCGGGCCGTACAAGAAGGCGCTGGTCGAGGATGGGATTCCGGGTGCGTCGTTCGCGGTGGACGATCTGTACGCCGAATACGAGCGGATGCGCGGGCTGGGCGTGTATTTCACCCAGGAGCCGCTCGATCACGGACCGGTGATCACCGCGGTTCTCGACGACACCTGTGGCAATCTGATTCAGATCGCCCAGCGCAAGGCCTGAGACTCACGCCGATTGGTGGGCGGACAGCAGCGCGTCGGCGAGCAGATCAAGTTGGCGGCGGGCGTCGAGTGATCCGATGCGCAGCACCAGATGCGACGCACCGGCGTCGAGGTATCGGCCGAGCCACTGCACACATTCGTCGGCCGATCCGCCGAAATAGGCTTGGATCGTGGACATTACGTCCAGGGGTTGGCGGTAGTACTGCCGGACGTAGCCGTCGAGTTCGGTGCGCGCGGCGGCAGCGTCCGGGTTGATATTGATCGTGGCGTACAGGCCGGGAGTGATGGTTCGGGTGGTCTTTTCGCGGATCGTGGTCCACGCGCGGGCGTAGGCGTCAGGGTCCGGCAGGAACGGCAGCCAACCGTCGTAGTGCCGCGCAACCCGTTCCAGCACGCGAGGTGTGTCGCTGCCCGCCAGCCAGAGTGGGGGACCGGCCGGACTCGCGGCGGGCAGCGTGCGGGACAGGTCGTCGAGGTGCCAGTAGCGGCCGTCGAAATCGGTTGCCCCGGACCAGCTCTGCCGCCAGATGGCGACCGTCTCGTCGAGGCGGCCCACGCGTGCGGTGAAAGGCACACCGACAGCGCCGAATTCGTCCTGGCTCTCGGGCAACGGGAATCCGGCGCCGAGGCCGAGGATCAACCGGCCGTTGCTCAGCTGGTCGACTGTGGCTGCGGTGTGCGCGCCGAGCAGCGGATGACGCAATGTCGCGGTGAATGCGGCGGTGCCGAGTCGTACCCGCGAGGTGGTCGCGGCGACTGCGGCCAGCAGCGGTAGCGGATCGACGCGGGTCCGAGCCAACGGGGAGTCACCGATCCACACCGAGTCGAAACCGGCTTCCTCGGCGGCTTGGGCGAAGCGGACCAGTCCGATGGCGTCGTGGTCGCCGGTCATGGCGGTTTCGCGGCTGGGCAGTAGAACGCCGATTCGAGTCACATCGGCGATCTTCGGTCTGTCCGGATTCAGGGTCAATTACCTCGAAGGTAAGCGGCCTACCGCGGTTCCAGTTCGGATTGGACGAGATCGTCGGGGAAGGCGTACCGGCGGAACGCCCAGTAACGGAATGCCATGGCCAGCAGCACGCCCAGGATCTGGCCGGTAATGAAGTTCGATACCGCCTGCGTGACCGGGCTGACGTGCGGCACCCGGATATCGAGCGCATATAGCGCTACCGCCTGCGGCAACAGGGTGACACCGATGCCGAGCGCGCTGATGGCGAAGAACAGGGCCGCCTCGTGATGCCGTTCCCGGCCGCCCCTGGTCCGGAACGACCACTCCCGATTGAGCACATACGACACGATGGTGGCGATCAATACGCCGAGAACCCGCGCGGTGAGCGGCTTTTCACCGAGCACGGTCAGTTTGAGCGCGTACACGATACCGGTATCGATGAACCAGGTGATCCCGCCGACCACCGCGAACTTCAGCAGTTCGCGGCGCCGGATCAGATAAGACCGATACGGCTCCGGAATGCGGTCGAGAGCAGGCTGGATGAAGGACACGCCCCGCACTATATCCAGCAAACGCGCCACCTCGCGTTCTCAACCGCCGGTCGGACTGCATCGACCCGACCGCGCGCGCATACATCGGACCACACAAGGGAGCGCGATATCCGCGCTGTTCGGATGGCTATCCGGCAGCTCGCCGACCGCGCGCTCCGGCATCGGGTGCCATCGTGATGACGTAACCGTATCCGCGTCACGCCTACAACCGCCCGGTCGACCTGCACCGAGTGCCACGCCCGTGCGCCCGGCGCCGCACACACCGACACGGTGCCGAGTCGGATGTGCTACGCCATCCCACGCCCGCTCGATGTGATGATCAATCTCGTCGACAAGGCTCAGCCATACCGCCTACTGTCGCCGCCATGCCGGAATCGTCCCGCCGCACCGATACCGTGCCGCCCGATACTGTGCTGCTCCGGGTGCCTCGAGCCGCTGATGAGCAGGCAGTCCGCGCGGCGCACGCGGAGTTGGCGGAGCATGGGTTCGACTTTGCGCTCGGTCTCGAGCCGGGCATGACCTGGTCGCAGTACCTCACGACCCTCGAAAACCGTCGCAGCGGTCGCGATTACCACCCGGCATCGTGCCCGAGACCTACCTCGTGGCCACCGTCGACGACGAGGTCATCGGAAGAGCCTCGGTCCGGCACACGTTGAACCCCGCTCTGACGCGCCGTGGCGGGCACATCGGGTACGCCGTCCTGCGTCAGTTCCGTGGCCTCGGTTACGGCACCGCGATCCTGCACACCAGCATTTCCGTGGCTCGCGACCTCGGTGTGGACCGAATCCTCGTCACCTGCGACGACACCAACGCCGCCTCCGCGCGCATTATCGAATCCTGCGACGGGATTCTCGATTCGATCGAGCCTTGGACCGACGGCACATTGGTACGCCGGTACTGGATCAGCTGATGCCCCCAGTGCGTACACGCCGCACATCGGGGCCGCCGCCGTGGCAGTGTGTCCCACTGGACCAGTTCATTGCCGGAGGAGGAGTGCTCATGGCCGATGCAGGCGATTCCACTGTCGTGCTGACCGCTGGGAAAGCGGAGCTGACGATTGATCCGCCGGACGGCGGACGGCTGACCAGTCTGCGGATCAGCGGTTTGGAGCTGCTGCGGCAGGGTCCGCGCTACGGCGCGTTCCCGATGGTCCCCTGGTGCGGCCGAATGGGACTGGGCCAGTTCCGAAATGGCGACGTAATCCATCAAATGCCCATCAACGCCGCGCCGCACGCCATCCATGGCACCGGCCGTGACACGGCCTGGCAGGTTCTCAGTGCCTCCGAAACCTCCGCCACGCTGAGCTACGACCTGACAGACCCATGGCCCTATCCCGGCCGAGTCACCCAGTTGATCGAGCTCACCCTGGATTCGGTCACCCTCACGATGCGCGTCGAAGCAGCCGCGGACAGCTTTCCCGCCCAGGTCGGCTGGCACCCCTGGTTCCTACGAAACCTGGGCTCCGGCAACGATATCCAGCTCGACTTCACTCCCGCCTGGCAGGAAGAACGCGGCACCGACTACCTTCCCACCGGCCGCCGGATCGCCCCGCAACCCGGCCCCTGGGACGACTGCTTCGCGATGCCCACCGGCACCACCGTCACGCTCACCTGGCCGCACGCACTGCAGCTGAAGATCACCAGCCCTGCCCACTGGGTGGTGATCTTCGACCAGCAACCCGAAGCCGCCTGCGTAGAACCCCAATCCGGCCCACCCAACGGCCTCAACACCCACCCCCACCCGGTAACCCCCACTACGCCCCTGGAACTCTCCACCACTTGGACCTGGCAGGCACTCACCTGAACTCCAATTCGATAGCCTGGCGCACGGTTCGATCCCAGTTCGGAGCATTCGACGGTAGGACGAGGGCATCCGGTTTCGAGTCGACCGGCCCCTCCATAGGCGCAGTGCAGCTGGAACCCGGCGATCCGTCGTCTAGACGGCCGAGGTCGACGCGAGGACGGCTGAGCGTGTCCGCCAGCGATGTCGATGCCGGGCGGAATCTTCCGTGCGGGTTCCGCCTGCGTTGGCTCGCGTTCGGCCGGGCTCATCGCCGCGAAGGCCGTCTCGCGTCGTTTCGATAGTGCCGCTGGTTCTTCCGCGCCCAACTGCCGTGCGTCTTCTTCACGCTGCCGCGTCAGCTGGGCGAATTCCTCGGGGTCAGTGGCTGATTCATGGAAATTGTCTCCGCTACCGATCGCAGGAACTTCGATGTCGACGGATCGACCGCGGGATCGAGTCCGTCGAGCACACCGAGTAGGCGCTCAGGCAGTCCGGCTGCCCGGGCGATGCGTTCACCGACCACCGCCAACTGCGGCCGGACGAGATCCCGCGGGTCCTGGGTCGGCTCGGCCCGCAACAGCGCCGCAATGTTCTCCAGCGGAAACCCGAAGCCTTGCGGTGTCGGCCGCCGCAGCCATCGGCCCCTGGACCGGCTTCGGTGCCGGGCGCGGCCGTCAGGAAGTGCCTGCGCGTGCGGCGGTCGCGGCCAGGGTGGTGTAGTCCATCGTGAAGGATCCGCCCAGAGAGTCGATGGCATTGCCGACCGCGTCCAGTATCTCGGCCAGCTGATCAGGCCGGAGTTGGGTGAGGCCACCTGTGGTCGGGAGCAGCTCCAGCCATTGGTCGCGCGTATAGGACTGCTGCCAGTCGAATAGCCACTGTTCGGGATCTTCGAATTGTTCGGTCTGGCGGATCTGGTCGGCGATTTTCGCGTATCCCGCTTGGTAGAGCTCGAGGGGACGACGAGCCGGTTGGCCGCTGAGCGGGGAGTCCGGCGCCACCCGCCGGAAGGCGGCGGCGAACGGTTCTGCCACCTCGGCGGGTGGCTCGTACACGTGACCGAAGATCGCCAGCCGTCCCCCTGGACGCAGCACGCCGGCCGCCTTCGCGGCGCCGGCAACCGGATCCACCCAATGCCACGACTGAGCGGCGATGACCGCATCGAACATCCTGTCACCCGGCTGCCACGCCTCGAAGGTTGCCGTCTCGACCCGCAGGCCGCGGGCTCGCGCGAAGTCGGCCATCCGCATATCGGGTTCGACGCCGAGCACCGTGCACCCTGCGGCCTGGAACTGGCGGGCCGCGATGCCGGTACCGCAGCCCACGTCGAGCACGTCCGCCCGGGGGGTCTCGGCGAGGATCCGCGCCACCAATGCGTCGGGGTAGCCGGGCCGGGCCTGGTCGTAGCGCTGTGCGTCGACGCCGAACGACACGGCCATCCGCTGGAACTGCCCCGGCTGCGCTGGGGACGGTGCTGGTTGCTCTCCCGGTATTATGGGCATGCGCCCACCTTAGTGGGCACATGCCCACTGCGCAATAATGCGGCTGGATCGACGAACGAAAGGATCTGTGAGTGCCGACTGGGATGCACCTTCGCGACGCGCGGCGGCAACTGTTCGACGCAGCCGACCGTGTGTTGCTGCGCGCCGGGCCGAACGGGCTGACCAGCCGGGCTGTCACCGACGAGGCGGGCTGCGCCAAAGGCGTTCTGCACCGGCACTTCACCGACTTCGACACCTTCCTCACCGACCTCGTGCTCGACCGGGCCGCGCAGCTCGAAGCGCAGGCGAGTGAGCTGCGCGCCTCTGCCGGCGCCGGCACGGTGGCCGCCAATCTGACCAGCGCGCTGACCATCCTGTTCGGACCGGTTCCGGTGGCGATCATCCCGCTCATCACCTTCCGTGACGAGCTGCGCGCGCGACTGCGGCAAGCCAGGCCCGGCGGCGGCATGGCGATCCTCGCCGAGGCGACGACCGCGATCTCCACCTATCTGAACGCTGAGCGTGAACTGGGCCGCATCGCAGCCGACGCAGATATCGACTCACTCACCCTCTCCCTGGTCGGTGGCGGGCACCTGTTGTTCACAGACCGCGACCCCGGCCCACCGACTACATCAACAGTCGAAAAGTTCGTGGCAGCGGTGATCTCCGACGCCGTGCAACGACGACCGGCCTGAGCCCTACCGGCGTCGAGAACAGCTGCCAATAAGATTGCCGACCACACCACCGGTTGCACCTGCTCGGGCTGAGTCCCGCACGTCATGATGTGGGCGGGGCGTTATCGGATACCGAGGCACACTGTGGTGCGATCCGCGCGTCAGGCGGGGACGGTTGCGGGGATGTGGGTCAGGGCTTCGAGGGCGGCGTCGGTCGCGGCCGGGGAAGCGGGGAGGAGGGGGAGACGGACGTGAGGGGTAGGGATGCGGCCTTGGGCGGCCAGCGCGGACTTGATGACTACGGGGTTGGGTTCGGTGAAGAGGGCTGCGGACAGGGGAGCCAGGCGGTGGCCGAGTTGGCGGGCTTCGGGAATGGGGCCGTTGTGCCACAGGCGGATCAGCGTGGCGAAGGCTGAGGTGGCCAGGTGGGAGGCGGCGAGGATGGCGCCGGATGCGCCCAGGGCGAGGAGTGGGGCAGCGTGCAGGTCGTCGCCCGCGAGGACGGAGACATTCGGCGGGAGGGTGCTCATCAGGGTGATGGTGGTGTCGTCGATGCCGCCGACCGCGTGTTTGAAGCCGATGATGTTCGGGATGCGGGCCAGTTGGTGGAGGGTGTCGGGACTGAGAGTGCGTCCGGTGCGGTACGGAATGTTGTAGACGATGAGGGGGACCGGGCTGGTGGCGGCCAAATGGCGGAAGTGCGCGAGGACGCCTGCCTCAGAGGGACGGGTGTAGTAGGGGACAACCGTGAGCGCGGCGGTCACGGTTGAGCCGAGGACGGCGAGGGCTTCGCCCGAGGCGGCGGTGGAGTTCGTACCCGCACCGGCGATCAAGGGGGCGTTGCGTTCTCGGCAGACGGTGCCGCAAATGTCGAGGACGCGGTTGCGCTCTTCGGGGGTCAAGGTGGCGGTTTCGGCGGTAGTGCCGAGTGCGACGATTCCCGTCGCGCCGTCATCGAGTATCTCGTGGGCCAAGCCCGCAAGGGCATCGGCGGCCAGTTCGCCGTTGGCGAAGAAGGGCGTGATCAGGGGGACGAAGAGGCCGGTGAGCGTCATGGTTCCCAGGTTGCCGGGCACTGATACTTCAGGTCTAGTTCATATTTCTTCCGATAAGCATAAGCTGAGCTGATGCTCGATGTCCGTAAGCTGCGCCTGCTGCGCGAACTGGCCCACCGCAAGACGATCGCGGCCGTCGCCGAGGCGATGAGCTATACGCCATCCGCGGTCTCCCAGCAGTTGACCGCGTTGGAACGGGAGGCCGGTGTCCCGCTGCTCCAGCGGACCGGACGACGCGTCGCCCTGACGCCCGCCGCACTGACGCTGGTCGAACATGCGGAGACCATTCTCGCGGCGCTCGAGCAGGCCACCGCCGACCTCGCTGCCTCCCGCACCGCGCTCACCGGAACGCTGCGCATCGGCGCCTTCCCAACCGCAGTCGCACCGATCCTGTCCCCGGCCTTGATCACGCTCAGCCGAGACCATCCGCGACTGGAACTGCTGGTAACGGAACTGGATCCGGCGACCGTCCCGGACGCGCTGCGCACCGACACGCTGGATGTCGCGCTGGTCCAGGAGTACGACTATGTGCCCGCGGAGCCCGATCCCGCCCTGGACACCGAGCCGCTCCTGGAGGAGACGATCTACCTGGCCGCACACACCGCCGCGCCACTATCGGAGCACCGCACCGCCTCCTGGATCGTCGGCACACCGGGCACGCTCTGTCACACGATGACGATCCGAGCATGCCAGGCAGCCGGATTCACGCCAAGAGTGCGCCACCACGTCGACGACTTCAGCACCGTCCTCGCACTGGTCGCGGCCGGACAGGGCGTTGCCCTCGTCCCAGAACTCGGCGCACTTACCCCACCCCCGAACGTGGTGCTGACAGCATTGCCGACCTGCCGCAAAACCCATCTGGCCTACCGGCGAGGAACTGGCGCACACCCGGCCGTAGTCGCGGCCCGCGCCGCCTTGCGTGCCTCTGCCGCAACGATTTCCAGCGCACAGTAACTCGTCCGCTCGAATCACGCTGCGCCACTGACCGACTCGGCCCCGCAATCCCGCTAACCGGCACGCGTCTGCCGAACGAGAACCAAGATCAGGTCGAACTGGTATCTGCTCAGCGGATCGCTTCGGTTCGGCGATATGCGCAGTGACTGGAGCCCTTTGAGCAGGTCCAGCGGTTGTGAGAGTTCTGATGCACCAGAATGGGTGCAGGAGGACGAGATCACGACATGGCGCGACGACGACACACCCCCGAGCAGATCATCCGCAAGCTGCGCGAGGGCGAGAAGCTGATCGGGGAGAAATTCTCGATCGAGGAGGTGTGCAAGCACCTCGAGATTTCCGAGGCTTCCTGGCATCGCTGGCAAGCCCAGTACGGCGGCATGAAATCCGACGACGCGAAACGGCTCAAAGAGCTGGAGCGCGAGAACGCGCGGTTGAAGAAGATGGTCGCCGAGCAGGCCCTCGATATCGACATGCTCAAGGAAGTGAACCGGGGAAACTATTGAGCCCGGACCGCCGTCGCAGGGCCGTGGTGGTTCTGCAGCAGCGGTTTCGGGTGTCGCAACGCCGCGCCTGCCGAGTGGTGGGGCAGTCGCGGTCGGTGCAACGTCGGCCGCGCGCGGTCGCCGAGGTCGAACGGACGCTGAGGGAGCGGCTGCGCGTGATCTCCCGGCGTCATCCGCGGTGGGGCTGGCGGAAGGCGCACGCGTTGTGCCGTGGCGAGGGTCTGGTAACCAACCACAAACGCACCCAACGACTCTGGCGTGAGGAGGGATTGAAGCGACCGAGTCGAGTGCGTAAGAAACGCCGCATCGGGCCGGGTCGGAATCAGCGTCTGAAGGCGTCGTTCCCGGATCAGATGTGGGCCCTGGATTTCCAGGTCGATGTCACTGTCGACGGTCGACAAGTCCGGTTCCTTAACATTGTCGACGAGTTCACGCGGGAAGCCTTGGCCACCAGAGCATTCCGGTCGTGCACCGCCGATCAGCTGGTCGGTGTGCTCCACGAGATCATCGTGGCCACCGGGCGGAAGCCGATGCACATTCGCATGGACAATGGCACCGAGATGACCGCGCACGCGATGCGGGATTGGTGCCGGTTCACCGGGGTCGATGCCTCGTTCATCGATCCGGGATCGCCGTGGCAGAACGGTGTCTGTGAGTCGTTCAATGGGCGTTTCCGCGACGAGTTCCTGTCCTGCGAGGTGTTTCATTCCCTGACCGAGGTGCGGGTCCTTGCCGAGGATTGGCGCATCGAGTACAACAGTTACCGGCCACACGGATCGCTGGGTTTCCTTACCCCGCAAGCATTCCGTGAGCAATGGGTACCGACCGAGTTCGAGCAGCAACTACAACTCGCATAGCCGGTGGACCTGCCATCGGGGCCCAGTCAGCAGGGGTGAACGGGCGGAACGGTCACGTATCAATCGACCGCTCATCGTTGGTCGAGCACACCCCTGATCAATGCCTGAACCGCCCCGACTTTCTGGCCGCTTCCTTCTTTGTGAAGGATGTGGGCCATGCCCAAGCGTTATCCGATCGAGCAGCGTGAGCGTGCGGTGAAGATGGTGCTGGAGCGACTCGACGGGTATCCGTCGGCGTATGCCGCCTGCCAGGCGCTCGCTCCGAAGCTCGGCATCCACGCCGAGACCCTGCGTGTCTGGGTGAAGCAGGCCCAGATCGACACCGGGAAGGCTCCCGGGGTGACGAGCGCCGAGCAGGTGCGGATCAAGGAGCTCGAACGAGAAGTCCGAGATCTGAAGGAGGCCAACGAGATTCTGAAAGCGGCCTCGATTTTCTTCGCGCGGGAGATCGACCCGCGCCGCCGTTGATCTGTGAGTTCATCGATCAGATGCGTGCTGTGGGTTACCGGGTCGATCCGATCTGTCGCGTGCTCACCGAGCAGGGCGTGCAGGTCGCCGGACGCACCTATCGGAACTGGAAGACCGCGCCTGCGTCGGCGCGGACGGTAACCGACGCGCTGCTGACCGACGCGCTGCTGGCCACCGTCGGCACTCCCGAAGGATTGTATGGGCGCCGCAAGATGACCCCGTTTCTGCGTCGTCAGGGCCACAGGGTCGGGATCGGCACCGTCGACCGGCTCATGCGTGACGAAGGCCTGTCGGGCGTGGTCCGCGGTGGCAAACACCGCACCACAATCGCAGGGAAAGGCGCCGGGCATCGCCGAGCCCCGGACCTTCTCGACCGCGACTTCACCGCGCCCGAGCCAAATCGCAAGTGGGTCACCGATTTTACTTACGTGCCCACCTGGACCGGGTTCGTATATGTGGCGTTCGTCATCGACTGCTTCTCCCGCTCCATCGTGGGCTGGCAGGCGGCCACGATCAAGGACACCGCGATGGTTGCAGCCGCGCTGAAGATGGCGCTGTGGCGACGAGACCACGACGGTCACGCTGTGCCCGAAGGGTTGATACATCACAGCGACGCCGGGTCGCAATATACTGCGATAGCCTTCGCGGAAACACTTGTCACCGAAGGCATCTCGGCCTCGATCGGCAGTGTAGGCGATGCCTATGACAATGCCCTGGCCGAGTCCACGATCGGATTGTTCAAAACCGAAGCCGTCGCCGGGGATAGTCCGTTTCTCGCTGGGCCGTTGCGGTCCCTCGACGACGTCGAGTACGCGACGATGGAATGGGTCGACTGGTACAACAATCGGCGGTTGCACAGCCTGCTCGGGCACGTCCCACCCGCCGAGTACGAGACCGCCTATTACGCTCGACAACAGCCATCCCAGCCGGTGGTAACTCAACCATGAAGCCGGCCGGAAAGTCGGGGCGGTTCAGCCCTGCATCCCAGCCGGTGGCAGATTGTCCTGCCAGAACATCGAACGCCCGACCGCAGAGCGCGGCCGCGGTGGGCGGCCCCGCCCTACGACCCCGACACCTATCGGCAGCGCAACGCAGTCGAACGCGGAATAGACCAACTCGAGCACAACTGTGCCGTCGCAACCAGATTCGACAAACTCGCCGTCCGCGACCTGGACAACCATCCACATCGCAGCGATCAACCAGTGGCTACGCTGACCCAACTCGTGAACTCGCCTCAGCCCTCGATCGGACCGTCCGAAGGATTCGGGCAGGGCATGGCCTGCATCGCAGCGGCAAAGCCGGGGTGGGCCTGTACGAGGGCGAACTGTTCGTCATCAATCTGGCGGAACATCACAGGCTCGGTACTCCTGCGGAAAAGCCACACTGCTGCCACTAGTCCCAAGGGAATCGAGCCCGGAGAGAAAGCCCACACCATCGGACCGACTGCTGTCTCGAACTTGATACCTGCCCAGCCCGCAGCGATCAGGATCGTCAAGATTGCCAGGTTTGCGGCCATCACCGACAGGAGAATGGATGCGGCACGGCGGTATGTCCGGCGTTCACGTTCGCACCGGTCGCAGACCGGCCAAGCGCCGACCAGGATCGTCGACATCGGCGCGAGTTGCTTCGACGCCACCCTGACCACGGCGGTGCGGTGGAACCGAGGATGCTGCTTCGTATCGTAGAAGCAGGCCCTGAACCGTTGCCGCGACACCGCCAGACGTCCATGCCGGCTGCATGTGTCCGGAAGGTCTTGGGCGATCTCCAATTCGAGTGGTTCGACGGTCCGCGCAGCGCTCTTCTGGTACAGCATTCGGGTGAACGGTAGGGGCTCCCGACACCGACGTAGGCGGACCATCAAATCGCTCTCGCTGGTCCACGGCCTCTGATACGTCATCGCGACCGGCCTGAATACATACCGAGGATCGGGGTGAGACCATTACCCACATGATCGTGCCGATGACCGTGGCACAGGGTCACGCTCATTCCAACCAACCGCGTCGGCGTCGGTCTTCGTAGTAGAGGTCGTCGTCATCCGGTTCATCGGGCATGACGATCCGATCGCGGTCGGGTTTGCGAGTTCCGGGAATCACATTGTGTGCCGGTCCTGGACCACTGCCGCTCGGCGGCTCAGGTGCTGAATTCGACGGTGTCGCCAGCGCCGAACTCGGCTGGGACCGGGGCACCACCGATTGTTGATCGGTCGCCGGGCCGGCCGCCGCATCGGGTTCTTCGTTGCGGTAGCTCTCGAGTATCGTTTTCCCTTTTTCGGCCAGACGCTGGATCTCCTCTGGTGTTCTTCGTCCTAGATCCGCGGCGACCTTCGGAAGTACAGCATCACTGAGACGTATGAACGACTCGCTCTGCGCGAGGTCACGCAAGCTGCCCTTGCCGTTCAGGATCTCTCGCAACTGCTTCTGCAGATCCGGGTCGAACAGCTTTTCGACGGGATAGGTGGTGGTTGTCGTCATTTTCCGGGCTCCCCGTAGTAGGCGTCCATATTCTTAGCCCGCTCGAAATCGGTCGTTCGATACATCCTCGAGGCCTTCGTCAACTCCGTGGACGAGTCGTCGGTCACCGTGCCCAAACGCTCGTAGTTCGACTTCAACTGATCACACGCTTCCTGCAGTTGATCGAGCACAGGCGTGAGTACGAGGCCGCCGTCGCTCTGCACGTCGAGCCATTTCTTGGAATACGTCACAGCTTGACTGTTGTCCTCGGCGATCTTCCATAAGCCGCGTGCGGCCAGGTAGATATCGTCCGGGCTTACTTTGAATTCTTCGGTCATTCTTTGCCTTGCCGTTCCTGTGATCGTCGTTCTCGAGGCGAAGCGTGTCTGTACTTGTATAGGTCTTTGACGCAGCTCAGCACTCTGCGGTTCCCTCGACTCAGCGAAGAGGCATCCTTCTTTCAGTCGCACAGACCCTGCGGTCTCCCGGAGTTGTCCGTCGGTTGCTCCCGTTCGCCAGCGGACATGGGTGGAGGAATGCACGATGAGGAGTCCGTAGTCAACGGAAGTGAAAGGCCGAACCAGGCGGCAGGGCGCCCAGCGTCGATCAGGGTGTTCATGAGGGAGCACGTAATGGCTGCCGATCTCGCGGCCGCACCGGCGAAGACCTGCAACAACTTCCAGATCACACAGCGGTGCCACCCCTCAACTCACTTCGACACTGCGCCTAGCCGACCGACTTTCGCAACGCCGCCAACTCATCCCCACGCGGATCGCTCACGTCAATCGATTGCGGGCTGTCGAAGATCCGTACCAGGCGTGTATCGGGCTTGAACAGCGGCCATCCGGGATCGCCGTGCTCGGCGAAAGCTACCCACGCCGAATGGATTTCGTCGGCGAGCGACTGGGGCGGGTTGGGGCCGGTCAGTGAGTGTGCGCCGTCGAGCGCGTCGAAGACGAAGGGCACCTCCAGTACGTGGCATGCGCCGAGCCCTTCGATGGCCGACGGCCACGCGAACTCGTAGGCGTAGGTCGGCACGCCTGCGGCGGCGTTCGATTGCGCGAGGCGCAGGGTATCGGAACGGAAGGCGCGATCGGTGATGATCGCGGCGAAGATATCCGCAGGCGTCGCCGCTGGGCGGTTCGGTCCGTAGATATCCGCCAGCGCAGGATCCATTCCGTAGCGGGTGAGCACGAAAGGTAGTGTCTCCGCGGTGATCCCGGCGGCAACACCGGTCGGCACCGTGAAGAAGCGGAACTCCTCCGCGGTGCATCCCGCGATGAAGGGCACGGCGCGATCAGGCTGCTCGGCAAGCACCGTGACGGGCCTGCCCTCGATCAGTTCACCATCGATCACCGGGAGCCAACTCATGATGCCGAGCCCGTTGGCGATGATCGACGAACCCCAGCGCGCCGGATCTGGATCGCTCAGCAGTGCGAGTGCGAGCGCGTCCTGCGCGGCGCGAAGTTCATCAGGACCGAGGCGGCCGAAATCGTCTGCGACAGCGTTGATCCCGAGCTCGGTGGCCAGCTCACCGGCCAGCTTGCGCGCATCTTCGGCGGCGACCACCGCGGACCCATTGCCGCTCTGCATGATCGCCTGCCGGAACAGCCCACGCGACAGCGGCGAAGCCATCAGCGTCGCCACACTCATTCCGCCCGCTGACTCGCCGAATATCGTGACCCGATTCGGATCCCCGCCGAAGGATTCGATGTTCTCCTGCACCCACCGTAGGGCGAACAGCTGATCGTGCAGCCCTCGGTTGAGCGGAGCGTCCGCCACCGCCGCGAATCCGGAAATGCCGAGCCGATAGTTGATCGAAACCAGCACGACACCGTCGCGTGCGAACCCTGCACCGTTATAGATCACCCGGGCATTGGACCCCCGGGTATACGCGCCGCCGTGAATCCACACCATGACCGGCAGTCCCGAACCGCCCGGATCCGGCGTCCACACATTGACATTCAGATATTCGTCGCCCGGAATCCCGTCACTGCCGATCAGCGCGTGGATCGGTGGGGGATACGGCGACTGCACACACGTAGCGCCATGGGTGAGTGCATCACGAACCCCCTGCCAGTCCGGCACGCGCGTAGGCAGGCGGAACCGCGCGGGCCCGACCGGCGCGGCCGCATACGGCACTCCGAGAAATGCACTCACGCCGGCGGTCGTCCGGCCACGAATCTTGCCGCCGGTGACGGAAACAATCGGTTCCATGGGTCTCCTTCGTCCGACTCGATTCTCTACGCCGCACCGCCGCTGGACCATAGAATCCATCAGCTCACACAACTTCGGAATAGCCGGGGATATGCGGTGGTTGCGCACAACCATGACGATCACCCTCGACCAGGCACACGCCGTTATCGCCGCCGCAAGGACCGCGGCCACCGACCGATCCGAGACGGTCGCGCTCGCGGTTGTCGACCAGGGCGGCAATCTGGTCGCGTTCGCGCGCGCCGACGGCGCGCCGCTCATCACCATCGATACCGCGATCGGTAAGGCCTTCACCGCCATCTCGATCGGTGCGGACACCATCAACCTGACCCCGGCCATCCAGCCGGGCCAGCCGCTTTTCGGTATCGGACTCGGCCTGGCCGGGGCGCGATCTCTGGTTCCCTATGGCGGCGGTCTGGTCATTCGCTCCGGCGATACGGTCATCGGCGCGTTGGGCGTGTCGGGCGCGGCGCTGTCGCAGACCGACCACGAGATCGGCGTGGCCGCCATCGACCAGCTCGATTGAGTTCGGCATGAACGGCTCCCGGCGGCGAGCAGCGCCGCGGGAATGACGCAAGGCGCACGCAAGCCGACGCAAGACCTCCGCAATCATCGGTCGGCAGAGTCGGGTTCATGAACGAGACATTCGATGTGGTCGTTGCCGGGGCCGGTCCGGTCGGGCTGATGCTGGCCTGCGAACTGCGCTTGGGCGGCGTGGATGTGCTGGTGGTCGAACGGCTGACCGAACCCGATATGACCATCAAGGCCGGTGCGATCAATGTGCCGACCGCACAAGCCTTTTACCGCCGTGGACTGCTGCCCGACCTGCTCGAACAGCAGAACGCGGTGCTGGAGCGCATCCGCGCCGGTATGCCGCCGAGCGCCGAGGCGACCACCCAGCGCCTACCTATTGCCGGTCATTTCGCGGGCATCATGCTCCGCATGTCCGAGATCGACTTCGACGATCCGGCTTTCGCCGAACTCGGCCCGGGCGCCGAAGCGGTGATGGTGGCCCAACAGGGGATCGAAGCGATTCTGGCCCGGCGTGCCGCCGCATTGGGGGTCCAGATCCGTCGCGGCGTCGAGCTGACCGAATTCGATGATGACGGAACCGGTGTCACCGTTCGCGTCGGCGACAGTACGGTTTGCACGGATTGGTTGGTCGGGTGCGATGGCGGCCGCAGCACGGTGCGCAAGCAGGCCGGATTCGACTTTCCGGGTCTGGATCCGGAGATCACCGGGCATCAGGCGCTGGTCGAGATGACCGGCGCGGAGGGGCTGCGGCCCGGCTGGAACTCTACCGACACCGGAATCTATGTCAACGGCCCGATGCCGGGTCGTTTCCTCACCGTGGAGCTCGATGGCCCGCCCGCCGATCGCACCACGCCGGTGACCGCGGCCGAATTGCAGGCCAGCCTGCGCGCGGTCTCCGGCGTGCCGGTCGAGATCACCGCCGTGCACTCCGCGACTCGCTTCACCGACAACACTCGCCAGGTCACCGATTACCGCAACGGCCGTGTCCTGCTGGCAGGCGATGCGGCCCATGTGCATTCGCCGTTCGGCGGGCAAGGTCTCAATCTCGGCATCGGCGACGCGGTCAACCTCGGTTGGAAACTGGCTGCCGTGGTGCGTGGTGACGCGAGCGAAACCCTGCTCGATACCTACACCACCGAACGGCATCCGATCGGCGCTTGGGTCCTGGAGTGGACCCGCGCGCAAATCCCCCTGATGCGACTCGACCAGCGCAGCAAGGCATTACGCGGCGTGATGACCGATCTGCTCGCAACCCGCGACGGCTCGACCGCCATCTTCAAGAAGATCTCCGGCGTCCTGCACCGCTACGACCTCGGCACCGGCCATGACCTCATCGGCGCGGTCACGCCGGATATCGAACTCTCCGACGGCAGTCGTCTCGGTGCACACTGCACCGACGGTCGCGCGGTCCTGCTGGACCTCGACGACTCCCATGAACTCCGGACGATCGCCGCACCGTGGTCCGAACTCGTGCGCGTGGTAACGGCGAAACCCGTTGCACCACGGGAGCTTTCCGCGCTACTGGTCCGCCCGGACGGTTACGTGGCCTGGGCAGCGGACGCCGGCGCGCACAGCGGACTGCTCGAAGCACTGCGCCAGTGGTTCGGCGACAAATCCTGATCGTTCAGACCAGTAGTGCCCCACCGAGATCGGCTCGGATGAGCCGCGGCCCGACACCGCCGCGGCTCATCCGCGTGTCAGGCCGCCTGGCGATACACCGCGACGACCGGAATCAACCGGGACGTTTTGGCCTGGTACTCGCCGAAGCCCGGCATGATCTCGACCATTCGCGCGTACAGTTCGTCGCGTTCGGTACCGGCTACCACCTCGGCCTTCGCTCGGTAGCTCGCGGTGCCGATCTCCACGGTGAACTCCGGGTTCGCGCGCAGGTTGTGGTACCAGGCCGGATGCTTTTCCGCGCCGCCGTTCGAGGCGATGAGCACGATGCGCTCCCCGTCGGGAAGATAGACCAGCGGACTGGTGACCTGTCGGCCGGACTTGGCGCCCGTCGTCGTGATCAGCACCATCGCCGCACCCTCGAACATGCCGCCGACCTTGCCCTCGTTCGCGCGGAACTCATTGATCACCTGCGCATTGAAATCGTTCACTTCACTCCCATCGTTCACAGTGCTCCCCGCACCAACCCCAGCGGCGCGCCCGAAATTCCGCCACGCTCCTTGGGGTCCCGGTAGTAGTCGCGCGAAAACAACGAAGTTGCCTGGACCAGCGGTGATGTCGGGTGGCCGGTATCTGGATTCGGTTCCGATGTAGCGGCCAGTTTGGTCGCGGGTCAGCGTTAGGCCCGGGGCGGGGTTGTGCTGCTGATGATGGAGCGGCCGACGCTGTATTCCTCGGCCAAGTCCGCATTCCTCGGCCAAGTCCGCGAGGCTCGCGTCGTCGTCGGGGTCGTGGTACCGGCGGTGGATAGTTTTCCGTGCTGCGAGACGCAGTTTCGGTGCTTTGCCTTTGAGTCGGCCTTTGGCCATGCCTTCGCGAGTGCGGAGGTGCCCGAGGTTGGCTTCGAATTCGGCGGCCATTGCCGGGGTCTGTAGGAACAGCCTGTCGAAGGGGGCGTCCCAGTCCTAGATCGAGCTGCCGAGCCCGAACAGCACGCCGCGCTCGCGTAGGCCGGTGAGGGTCTGGCTGGCCACGGCCATGTCGCCGGCGAACCGGTCGAACTTGGTCGCAGTCAACACGACTGGGCGACTGGAGACCGCGAGCACGTTGATGGAAGGCGACGGATGGCTCTTAGTGGTGCCGTTGGGGTGCACCCAACGCGACAGATGTGTCGCAGACGTGGGGGCCAACCTGGATGTACCGAGGGTAACGACTACTTTGCTGAGTTGGGATTTTTGCGCTGGTTGGCATTGAAGCGCGCTTTCTTCTGACGATTCCCGCACGTGTTCATGTCACACCATTTGCGGGTGCGACTTTGGCTGGTGTCGAAGAAGGCGGCTCGGCAGGTTGGTGATGCGCACAAGGCCAGTCTTCCGTCTCGTTCGCCTGCGATGATGCTGATCGCGTCGGCGGCGATCACGCCTAGGGCATCTTCTACGCAGGAAGCCGAGCTGAGTCGCCATCGCCGATTGCCCTCGGGCGTCAGGATGGCCGCGGCCCGACCCTGAATGCTGCAGTCATTGATGACTTGGACAGCAGACGCAGGGAGAGCGTCTTGGATCGCGGCCGCTGTCGCGGCGGCGTGAATTGATTCCCTCAGTTCCCAAGCGAGTTCGAGCTGGGCGGTAGTGCAGGAGTCCACGGCTAGGCCGTTCGCTGCCAGCCAGTCGACGAGTCGGTGCGGCGTGGGAATGCGTTCCACAGCGTTGCCACGACGCTCCGTCAGAGTCCCCGTGAAGCTGGTCGCCAGCACGTTACCGAGGCGAAAGTCAGGGAACTCAGCATGCATGGAACCACCTTAGCGGGTTGCACGCTGGCATGAAGGCATGTTAGAACCGTCTTAGCCGGTTCGAGGTAGGTCTTAGCCGGTTTCACGATGACCAGGAGGTCTCATGTCCCGTCCAACCAGCGACGTGCAAGCATTTGAAACCCACGCAACTGACGCTGACCTCGACGATCTGCGCGCGCGATTAGCCGCGGCGCGGCTACCGGAAGCCGAGACGGTCTATCGCGCCGCGCCCGACCCTCGCCGATGGGAACAGGGCGTTCCTCTCGCCGACCTCGTCGATGTCGTGAACTACTGGCGCACCGGGTACAACTGGCGGTCGTTCGAAGCGCGCCTCAACCGGATCGGCCAGTTCCGCACGACCATTGATGATCTGGGGATCCACTTCCTACACCGCCGATCCGCGCGCGCAGACGCCACTCCTCTGATCTTGACGCACGGCTGGCCAGGCAGCATTGCTGAGTTCATCGATGTAGTAGACGAGCTGGCAGATCCGAAAGATGCAGACGCGCAAGCGTTCCACGTCGTGGTCCCGTCGTTACCAGGCTTTGGTTACAGCGACAAGCCGGCCACCACCGGATGGGGAACCGAAAAGATCGCGGCCGCATGGGTGGAACTGATGGAAAGGCTCGGCTACAGCAAGTTCGCAGCCCACGGCGGCGACTGGGGAGGTGTGATCACCACGGTCCTCGGCGGCAGGTTCCCGGCGCACGTTCTCGGCATCCACACAACGCTCGCGCAGGCACCGCCCGGGTTGACAACGGATGGGCTGACGCCGACCGAGCGCAAATGGACCGAGGAAACCCGCGATTTCTGGCGCCACCACGCGGCGTACGCGAAGCAGCAGGCGACCCGACCGCAGACCATCGGCTACTCGCTCGTCGACTCACCAGTCGGGCTTCTCGCCTGGATCCTTGACAAGTTCGCTGAGTGGACAGATACCGAAGACAGCCCGTTCGAGACAATTTCCAGAGACAGCATTCTCGACGACGTCACCCTGTATTGGCTGACGCGGACCGGCGCATCGTCAGCCCGCATTTATTACGAAAGCCACGGCGGTGTCAACTCGCTCGACCCCGAACTTCGGGTCGACGTCCCGTCAGCAATCAGTATGTATCCCCGCGACATCGAGAAGTGTCCGCGCCCCTGGGCACAGGAGCGGTACCGACAGATCGTCCGATGGAGGT
This sequence comes from Nocardia sp. CA-107356, assembly GCF_050946365.1. Taxonomy (NCBI): domain Bacteria; kingdom Bacillati; phylum Actinomycetota; class Actinomycetes; order Mycobacteriales; family Nocardiaceae; genus Nocardia; species Nocardia sp. CA-107356. Next base: position 5,302,301 of record NZ_CP191992.1, read on the forward strand.
CGCCCGAAAGCGGGGGACATTTCCCGTCGCTGGAGGTTCCCCAGTATTTCGTCAAGGATCTGCAAGAAGGCCTCGCGGCAGTGCTGGCCGCTAATCGGTGAACGCGGCCGGCGGCCGGGACTCGGAATTGGTCCGAGGATCCGAGCTGCGCGCCGAATACTCGGCCCGGCGAGGGCTCCAGCTCATCGCCCACCACGGCGAAGAGCAGGCACCGGCCTCGGCCCGGCTGGCCGCGCTCGTCGAATCCAAGCTGCGCGCCGCCGGCATCTCGGTCACTTGGTTGCCCTTCCGGCGGATCCTCGCCGTCGCGCGCAAGACCAGTTGAAGGCCATTGCGACGGCTATGGTCCGAGCAGCGGGATCGCGCTGTGGTCCGACTATGCTTTTCGGCTATATCTCGGTGTTCTCGGGCAGCGATCCCTACTTCGGAAAGGTTCTGCGATGGTTCCCAGCGTTCTTCCCTGTACCTGCGGTCCCGATTGCCAGTGCGGTTGCCAGGACGGCGGCGCCTGCCCGTGCGGCGGCGATAAATGCCAAAACGAATGACCGACCGAACATCCCGGCCGAGGCTCCCGATCCGGGAGCCTCGGTTCATATTCCGGCAGTGCCGGGCGCGACGAACATGAAGCTCTTCTCCTCGACGCGCCGCTTGATCCACCATCGGCCATCGACGCGTTCGAAGGTGTCGAGATACCAGAGCCCACACAGCATCAGGCTCTGCTGACCTTCGCCGGTCGAGACCAGCATCGGGTTGTGGCACATGGTGCGCCCGGTGGCGGTGTCACCGTCGACGGTGATCGACGAATTGCTGATCAGATGCTGGAACGCAAGGAAGTTCGGCATAACGGTGGCGAGAAATTTCTTCGTCGATTCGAGATCGCCGACCGCGCCGCCCATGGCCGAATAGTCGATATGCGCATCCGCGGTGAAGATATCGTCGAGCAGATCCCACTGATGGGTGTCGACCGCATGCGAGTACCGGACCATGAGGTCCTCGATCTCCAAGCGGTCCGAAATCTCCTGCAGGGACAGCATGGTGCCTCCGAATTGCCGACACTGTGTTCCGGCGGGGCGCGGAACTGTGAGCCAGGGTAGCGTCGAAAACGGTTGACCCCGCGCAGTTCCAGCAATGGGTGGGGAGAATTGCGGTTACCGAGGAGTGGTATGAGAATCGGCATTATCGGCGCAGGCCGGATCGGCGGCGGCATCGCCCGCCAACTGGCCATGGCGGGACACCAGATCCAGCTGGCCTTCAGCCGGAACCCGGACACACTGGCGGCCTTGGCCGCCGACATCGGGCGCGGCGTCACGATCGGTGCACCCGATGCGACGGTCGCGATCTCCGATGTGGTGGTGATCTCGGTGCCGTGGCCGGTACTGCCGGAGGCGTTGGCGCAGGTCGGATCCCTCGCGGGCAAGATCGTCATCGACACCACGAATCAATTCGGCGCGCCGCAGCCACCGGAAGGTACGACAGCCGCGCAGTTCAACGCGGAGCGGATGGCCGGCGCGCGCTACACCAAATCGTTCAATACGCTGACCTCGGGTTTCCAGGCAGATGCTGCCCATCGGGTCGGAGATGACCGGGTGGTGCAGTGGCTCTGCGGTGATGACGCGGAAGCCAAAGCGATCGTGGCCGGGCTCATCGCCGACGCCGGATTCGTGCCGGTGGATCTCGGTGCGACCGCGGCCACCGCGGTTATGGAGGCCCCGCGCCGCGATGGTGCGGTGTATGGCGAGGAGTATCGGGCCGCCGATGCGGATGCGGTGGTGACGGCGGTGGCGGACGGCAAGCCGATCCCGCCTACGCCCGAGTACCTCTGAGCCTGCTGCGTGGCGAACTCGGAGCACGAACTAGCCGAGGGCGTCACGCACCCGTCCGTCCGCGTCGTGCAGGAGTTTGCGCGCCGCCGGCGCTCCGACTCCGGCCAGGCGCATGACGATGGCGGTCTTGACGTGACCGTCGGCCGCATCCAAAAGCGCTGCGGCCGTGGCGGAATCGGCTCCGGTCGCCTCGGTGATGATCCGGCGGGCCCGGTCGACGAGTTTGGCGTTGGTCGGCTTCACATCCACCATCAGATTGCCGTAGACCTTGCCCGCCTGCACCATGGCGGCGGTAGAGAGCATATTGCACACCATCTTCTGGGCCGTGCCCGCCTTCAATCGCGTGGAACCGGTCAAAACCTCTGGGCCCGTATCGATTTCGATTCCGACATCGGCATGCGCACTGGCTTCGGCATTGCGGTTGCACGAGATGGCCACCGTCGCGGCGCCGATCGAGCGAGCCTGCCGCAACGCGCCGATGGCGTAGGGCGTTCGCCCGCTCGCGGCCAGCGCCACGACCACATCGTCGCCGGTGAGCTCGATCGCGGACAGGTCGGCGGTGGCGCGGGCGGGCTCGTCCTCGGCACCCTCGACGGCGCGCAGGAAGGCTTGCGGGCCGCCCGCGATGATCCCCAGCACCTCGCCGGGATCGGTGCCGAAGGTCGGCGGGCATTCCACCGCGTCGAGTACACCGAGTCGGCCACTGGTGCCCGCGCCGATATAGATCAAGCGGCCGCCGCGTCGCCGCGATTCGACGATCAGCTCGACCGCCTGCGCGATCTCCGCGATCGCCTGCGCCACCGCCGAAGCCACACCGGTGTCTTCGGCATTCATGGTGCGCAGTAACTCCTCGATCGGCATCGAGTCGAGTGTGGTGGTGCGCGGATTGGCCGCCTCTGTTGTCAGCGAACCTATTTCGGTCACCGCGCCACCGGTATCGCGAGGCGACGGCGAAATACTGCCCGGACGTGTTTCATTCGGCCTCCTTGGTTCGGCGATCGGCTACCGCGTCGTAAGTGCGGCGCAGGGCTTTGCCGGCGGACGGTGTGCGTTGCAGGACACCGACGTACAGTGCGTCGACGATGAGGAGTTGGCTCATGCGGCTGGCCATCGCCGCGGAACGGAATCCGTCTTCACGCCCCGCGACGAGTACCGTGTGCGCGGCGGAATTCGCGAGTCCGGAATGAGTTCCGGCCGTCACGGCGACTGTGGCCACGCCCGCTTCGGCAGCACGACGCACGGCTTCGACGACCGCGGCGGTTTCGCCGGAATGCGAGAACGCGACGCCCACATCGCCCGCCTGCAGCAGGGCGGCCTGGACCAGCGCATCGTCCTCGGATGTGCAGGCGGCACACCACATTCCGATGCGCGTGAGCTTTTGCGCCATATCCATAGCGACGAGTCCGGAGGCGCCGATGCCGACGAGTAGCACGCGTCGGGCACCCACAAGTGCGTCGACAACGGCCTGCATAGTCGCCGGATCGGCGAGTTCCGCGGTGGCGACCATGCCCTCGGTTTCGAAGGCGGTGAGTTTGTGCAGAACCTTGGACAGTTCGTCGTCGGCATCGATATCGGTGGCGAAAACCGGAGATCCGTCGTCGCCGCCGACCGCGGCCAGTGCGAGCCGCAACTGCGGATAGCCTTCGTAGCCCAGCGTTTTGGCCAGCCGGACCACCGCGGAGGTACTGGTCGCCGACCGCTCGGCGAGCTGACTGACCGTCAGCTGTGCGGCGGCGGCCGGATCGTGTCGGATCACCTGTGCGACGCGCAGCGCGGTCGGTGTGAGCCGCGGCAGCGCTGCCAGCAGGCGAGTGCGAACGTCATCACCCTCAGACATGGTGGACCCTGAGTAGTTGAGGCGCGGCGGCCGCAGCGGCCGGGATCGTGAACCCGGCCGCTCCCGGGGTGATCGAACCGAGTACGGTCGCGCGCTTCGCTCCGGTACAAGCGGGCTGGCTGCCCGCCAGGCCGTGTGCGGTGAGGAAGCCGAGCACGGCGAATGCGGTGGCTTCCTTCGCTGCCGAGGGGAGTCCGAGTTCGTCGGAGGTACACAGTTTCGCGCCGTCCAGGTGCGCGCCGAGCAGCGCCATCAACGTGGGATTGCGAGTTCCGCCGCCCGAGGCGATGACTTCGGTCGGGTGCAGCGGCGCGAGTGCGTCGGCGATAGTGCGTACGGTCAGCGCGGTCACAGTGGCGACAATATCGTCGGCAGATAAGGTACGGCCGTCCAACACGCGCTCCAGGTAGGCATGGTTGAACAGCTCCTTCCCGGTCGTCTTGGGTGCCGGTGCCCGGTAATAGGGTTCCGCGAGAAGGATTTCCAGCAGCTGCGCATCGACTTGCCCGCGTGCGGCACGCACCCCGGCGTGATCGAAATGCTCGCAACCGCCGGTGCAGCGTTCGACTGCGGCATCGATGAGCGCGTTCCCGGGGCCGGTATCGAAGGCGACCGGCTGGTCACCGGTGACGGTGACATTGGCGATCCCACCGATATTCAATGCCGCCGCGCGCCCGGGTCGTCCCGCCAGCCACAGCGCATCGAAGAGGCCGACGAGCGGTGCGCCCTGTCCGCCCGCGGCGATATCGCGCGAGCGAAAGTCGCTGACGACCGGTACTCCGGTGCGTTCGGCGATCCAGGCGGGCTGACCGAGCTGCAGCGTGCCGCGGGTCGTGCCGTCGGATACCCAGTGGTACATGGTCTGGCCGTGCGATGCGATGAGTTCGGCACTGCCGCCGAAGAATTCGCGCATCGCGGCATCGGCCGCGTCGGCGAAGGCCTGACCGATCGCGGTATCGAGTCGGCATACCGTCGCCATATCGACCGTACCCGGCGGCAAGGCCGCGATGAGTTCCGATCGCAACGAACCGGGGTACGGTCGGCTGAGCTGCCCGATGAGGTACACATGAATGGTCTGGTCCCGCAGGACGATATCCGCCCCTACGGCATCGATCGCATCGTGCGACGTCCCTGACATCAACCCGATGACGCGCACTACGCCACCGCCGCAACAGATTCCGGCTCTCGCCGCGTGGACGCTGGATGGAACAGACTCGTGATCGCGCCGACGACCAGGGTGACGAGCACACCGATCGGCACCAACCACTGTGCCGCGATACCCTTTTCGACCACCTTCCCCGCAACCGTGACATCGATCTTGATGACCCGCACCACGAATGTCATCACGATCACCGTGGCGACGAACGCCATGATAGCGTCGACCTGATTGGCGCGCGCCACCAGTCGCCCGAGCAGGAACGCGCCCAGCAGCGCGCCGTAGGTGTATCCGGCGATGGTGAGCGCCGTCAGATACACATTGCCCGTCGTCGCACTGAAGCCCATCGCGAACAACGCCATCAGCGCCGCCCACACCAGTGTCATGACCCGGGCGAGCCGCAGCAGTGTGTGATCGGGGATCGTCCGGCGCGAGAAGCTGCGAATGATGTCGGCGACCGTCGAATTCGCCATCGAATTCAGCGCCGACGACAGCGAACCCATTGCCGCGCCGAGGATTCCGGCGACGAGCAACCCCGAGATCACCACTGGAAGCCCGTGCAGAATGAAATTGGGGTACAGGCTGTCGGCACTGGCCAGCCCGAGTTCCTTTGCCGTCTTGCCACCGTTGTAGGACCACAGCAGCACGCCGACCAGAGAGAATGCCGCGAACTGGATGGCGACGAAGATGCCCGAGCCGATCATCGCCTTCTGACTGTCGCGCAGTGACCGCGTCGCCAGGATGCGTTGCACGATCAACTGATCCGAACCGTGTGACGCCATCGCGAAGATCGCGCCGCCGATGATCGCGGTCGGGAGCGCGAAGGTGCTGGTGAGTATGTGCGCGACACCGAAATCGGTATCGAAGACGCGGAACTTGCCCGCGTGCAACGCATCCGACCAGCCCGAAGCCCCGACGTGACCGGTGAGCACACAGATCGCGATGAGCGCACCGGCCAGGTAGAGGCCCATCTGCAACGCGTCGGTCCAGATCACCGCCTTGATACCGCCCAGGTAGGTGTACACGACGGTGAGCAGCGTCAGCACGATGATGATCGCGTCGTAGCCGAAGTCGAGCCCGAATTCGCTGAGCAGCAACTTGATCGGAATGGCGGAGGCGAACAGTCGCACGCCTTCGGCGAGCAGCCGGGTGAATACGAAGGTCACCGATGCCACACCCTGCAGGTAGCGGCCGAAGCGCAGTTCGAGGTACTGGTAGGCGCTGACGAACCCGCCGCGCTTGTACAGCGGGATCAGCACGATGGCCACGATCGTGCGCCCGATGATGTAGCCGATGGCCAACTCGACATTGCCGAAGGCCTGATCGGTGTAGGCGCCGCCGGGAACCGAGATGACGGTGAGCACGCTGGTTTCGGTGGCCACCACCGAGAAACACACCGTCCACCACGGCATTCGGCCCTCACCGACGAAATAGTCGCTGCTGGACTTCTGTTTCCCGGACAGCCGCAGGCCGATCCATGCGACGGCGACGAGATAGATGACGATGACGGCGAGATCGAGTGCGTTCAACGCAGCTCCCCGGTGACGCGGGCGGACGAGATGCAAATTAGTGTCAGGTGTCAGGGAAGATCTGTCAATGATTGTCAGACGATTCGGGTGACCAGGGCTTCGAGCGCAGTATTGGAGTCGACGGCGAGCAGGGCCGCGCCGTCGATCGGATCGCCGAGCGGGTCACGCCGGTCGATGGAGTCGGCGATCTGGCGGTCGAGCGGGTCCAGCAGCGGAGCACCGAGTTTGGTGAGTCCGCCAGTGATCGCGTAGGGGACCGGCGGGCGCATGCCGGACCGTTCGATGGCGGCGAGGACGGTGCGGCTGAGCGCGCGGGCGGCGGTTGCCATGATGGCCGCCGCGGTGTCGTCCATGGCAGCCGCGACGACGGGGGCGAAGCTGGCTGCGACCAATGCCGGATTATCGTGTTCACCAAGGTATTTCGGCAATCCGTCCAGGTCGATGCCGTAGTGTTCGCCGACCTTCTCGGTCAGGACGGTGTGTGGACCCCTGCCGTCGTGGGCGCGCAATGCGGCGCGCAGACCTTCGAGGCCGATCCAGCCGCCGCTGCCCTCGTCACCGAGCTGCGGTCCCCAGCCGTCGACTCTGGTGAACCGGCCCGCCGCGTCGACCGCCGTCGCGACGGCACCGGTTCCGATCGCCAGCACCACACCGGGGGATCCGCCGAGCGCACCGGCGTGTGCGGTGACGGCGTCGGAGGTGACGGCCACCGCGCCAGCGAACTCGGCCATGCGCCGGGCCAGGGATGCGGCCGCGGCCGGGGCCGATGCGGCACCGGCGGCACCGATCGAAAGCGTGAAAGTAGTCGGCATCGGTGATATCTGGTCGATGACCGCGTGAATCGCACGTTCGGCCGCGGCGACACCCGCGGCATGGGCGAGCCCGGGCGCACCCGGCGCTTCGGCATAGCCCGTCTGGCTTCCGCCGACGCGCAACGAAGCGCGACAGCCGGTCTTGCCGAGATCGATCGCGAGGACATGACTGGTCATGGGAAACATCCTTACCAGCAGACCGGGGTGTTTCCGGACCGTCCGTAAACTGGAGGTATGGACGTTCTGTCGAAACAATGGCCATGACCGAGCGCAAACCCCTCGGTGTGACCTTCGAATCGTGGATCGACAAACAGATCCGGGAGGCCACCGAACGCGGCGAATTCGACAATCTTCGCGGCGCGGGCAAACCGATTCCGAACTCCGCCTATGACGAGAACTGGTGGCTGAAGAACTATCTGCGGGGCGAAGGGGTGCGTGCGGACGGCCTGCTGCCCCCGTCCCTGGTGCTGCGTCGCGATATCGAGGAACTCCCCGAACTGGTACGGGATATGGCTTCCGAGCGTGAGGTTCGCGAAACGGTGTCGGAGCTGAACGAACGCATCGTGGACTGGCTTCGGATGCCACATGGGCCGTACGTTCCGGTTGGGCCGGTGAGCACCGAAGAGGTCGTCGCGCAGTGGCGCGGCGGCCGAGCTACCGTGCGGCGGGATGGGCAGCCGAAAACGATCGAGCCGAGGTCCCCGCATCCACCGGCCGAACCCCGTTGGTGGCAACGGATTACGCGCCGCAAGTAGACCGGATATCCGGACCGACCCGTGTGCAGCGAGCTGTGGCGAGAACCCGAATCGGCACGGGCCCGCCGAAGGGCTCTGGTATCGAGATCAGCTCTGTCGCAGCGCAGCTTGCGCACTGAGTTCGAGTTCGATGAAGGCATCGATCATGGCCCGCCACACCGATTCCGCCACGGCGGGAGCAAGACCCGCTTCCGTGGCGCGCTCGCGGGCCAGCGCCACCACCTGCGCCACCCGGTCCGGCGCGCGGACGGCGTGTTCATCGGTCTTGAACGCCGCGGCTGAACGCACCATGCCTTGCCGCTCTGCCAGGAGGCGGATCAACTCGGCGTCGATGGCATCGATGCGGGCACGGACCTGGGTGAGCGATTGGGGTACGGACACAGCCGCTCATCCTACGGGCCGTCAGACCAGGAACCGCAGTGCCGAGGGTTCGCCGCGTTCGAGGGCTGCGGTGTGCTCGGCGACGTTGAGACCGTCGCTCAGCGTCGACCCGGCGTCGAGTAGCGCGACAAGTTCGGCCTCGGCGTCTTTGACCGCCGCTGCCGCATCGAGCAAGGCCTCGATCCGTTCGGGAGCGACGACAATGACTCCTTCTGCATCGGCCAGGATCAGATCGCCGGGAGCCACCTCGACACCGCCGCAGATCACCGGGATCTGCAGCTGGCCGAGCTGAGAAGTGGTGCCCGCCATCGGCGTAACGAATCGGCTGTACACCGGCAACGCGCAGCCGCGGACATAGCCGATATCGCGGTACCCGCCGTCGACGATGATGCCGCCGAGGCCGCGGACGAGCGCGCCGCGGGCGAACAACTCTCCGGCGAAGGCGATATCGGCTCCACCGCCGTCGACCACGAGTACATCGCCGGGCGCGGCTGTCTCGACGGCCCGCAGCACCGCGAGGAAGTCGCCGCGACAGCGGACGGTGAAGGCGGGGCCGAAGATGCGCGGCTCGGCGGATCGCAGTCGAATCGCACTGTCCAGCACCCGCGTCGACTTATCGGCGTCGCAGATGGCCGTCGTGTCGACGGCGCGGAATTTTGTGGCGAGCTGGTCGATCGGCATCGGTGACGCCCCTTCGCGACTCGAATGACGGGATCAGCTGGCATCGTACGGCCCGGACTCGCGCCGCAACGGTACCCGCCCATCGAGGTCGGCGACGTTTGCGACCGGGCGACCAGATCGCGATCGGCACCGCGCCGACCAAGACCACGCACCCCAGTACGAATGCCGCCTGCGAAATGCCGTGCACGAAGGCGGCCTCGGCGAATTCGCGCAACGGTTGCCCTCCCGGACCCGACCGATCGGCCAGTTCCAGTGCCGCGGCATAGGATTCGGAGACGGGGCCGCGAGCCTGCTCCGGGAGCCGGGGGAGGGCGGGTTCGACCCGGGCGCTATAGCCTGCCGCAAGCACACTGCCCGCCACCGCGATTCCGATGGCGGCGCCGAGTTCGCGGGCGGCGTCATTGACCGCGGCGGCGACACCCTGCTTCGCCATGGGGGCATCGGTCATGATCAAGGCGGTCGCGGGCGCCATGCTGAACCCGATGCCGACGCTCATGATCAATAGCGGCCACAATACGTCGAGATAGGTTGTCCCACTGTCGAATCTGCTCGTTGCGAAGAGTCCCGCGGCGAGAACGACCATACCCGTCGACATCACCACCCGCGGCCCGATCCGGTCGGCCAGCCACGGCACCACGACCGACATCACCGCCAGTGGAACGACCATCGGACCTATGGCCGACGCCGCCCGCAGCGCGCTGTAACCGAGGACCAACTGCAGGTACTGCACGAGCAGTAGGAAGACACCGAATGTCGCAAGGAATTCGATGGTGATGGACGCCGCGCCGGAACCGAATCCGCGCAGCGCGAGCAGCCGCACATCCAGGAGCGGATGTTCGGACCGCATTTCGACCACGACGAAAGTCGCCAGCGCTACCGCACCACCCGCGAACAGTCCGAGGACCCCCGCGTTCAGCCAGCCGCGTAGCGGTGCCTCGATGGTGCCGACGACCACCAGCCCGATCCCGACGGCCACGCAGCCCGATCCGATCGGATCCGACGGTGGCCGATCGGCTTCCCGCGACTCCGGCAGGGTGAACGCGACCACCAGCAACACCGCGCCGATCCCCGCCAGAGTGGCGAAGATCGCGTGCCACGACCACCAGTGCAGCAGCGCCCCGGATCCGACGATGCCGAACACACCGCCGCAGCCCGCGACGCCTGCCCAGATGCCGACCGCGCGCCCCGTGCCCGACGGCGGGAAGCCCGCGGTCAGAATGGACAGTGTCGATGGCATGATCAGGGCCGCGCCGACGCCTGCCCCAGCCCGCGCGGCGATCAGCACGATCGGGTCCCGCACCAGCAGCGGCAGCAGTGAGGCGACTGTGAACACGAGTAAGCCGACGATCAACGCGCCGCGGCGCCCGTACCGATCTCCGAGCGCACCGGCGGGCAGTACCAGGCAGGCCAGCGCCAGGGTGTAGGCGTCGACGATCCAGGTCAACTGCACCTGGCTGGCGCCGATATCGACGGCGATACTCGGCAAGGCCGTATACAGCGCCGCCATGGAGGCGATCACCAGCGCTACGGCCAGGCACGACACCGTCAGCGTCCACCACAGTGACCGGGACAGGCGCGGCGCTTCCAGGATCTCGACTGTGTCCATGGCGCACTCCTCACACCATAAAACGATACTGTTGGTATCGCTACGCTACTATCAGTAGCATACGACTACCCGGTTGCGATAGACTCCGTTGGACATGGCCGAGCAGGAATCCGAGGATCCGCGAAAGATACGGTCCCGCAACCGATTACTGGACGCAGCCGCCGAACTGCTGCTGTCCGGCGGGATCGAAGCGGTCACCATCGATGCGGTCGTGCGGACCTCTAAGGTCGCCCGCACCACCCTCTATCGCCACTTCGACAGCAGCACACAATTGCTTGCCGCAACCTTCGACAGACTGCTGCCACCGCCAGCCGCGGCGCCGACCACCGGACCGCTGCGCACCCGGCTGATCGAATTGCTCTACCACCAGGCCACGCTCATCTCGCAGGCGCCGATGCAACTCACCACCTTGGCTTGGCTGGCACTGAGCCCGGAGGTGGCCGATCAGGGCTCCGCGCTGGCCGCCCTGCGTCATCGGTTCATCGAGCAACACCGTGCCCCGTTCGAAGAGGTACTCGCAAACCCCGATACCGCGGCACAACTCGGCGACTACGACACCGAACTGGCGCTACTGCAGCTCGTCGGCCCGATCCTCACCGCGAAACTCGTCGGTTTCGAACGCGATGATCGCGCCGACTGCGTCCGCATCGTCGATGACTTTCTGGCCGCCAGGCGGGCAGGGCGGTAGTGGTGCGACTACATGCAGGGATGGCGCGGGAGCGGTTCATCGCAGAACCGGTGGCCCGGCTCGCGACGGTTTCGGAGGACCTGCGCCCGCACATCGTGCCGATCGTATTCGCGGTTGCCGACGACACCATCTATACCGCTGTCGATGCGAAGCCGAAGACGACAACCGCCCTGCGCCGCTTGGCGAATATCGCCGCGAACCCGGGGGTCGCTGTCCTCGCCGACCACTACAGCGACGATTGGACCCAGTTGTGGTGGACCCGAGCGGACGGCACCGCCCGCATTACCGACAGCTCCGAAGCCCTACTGGCCCAACGCCTTCTCGCCGCACGCTATCCGGTGTACCTGACCCAGCCGCCGCCCGGTCCCGTCGTCGCCATCGACGTCATCCGCTGGTCGGGATGGTCCGCAAGCTGACCCGAGGTGCCATATGTGGGCGCCGGCCTGGGCAACTCGGCGTTCGAAGTGCCGGCGAATCCATGATCACGGCGCAATCGCAGCCTGGCCGCCGGTGACCTGCACGATCGCGCCGTTGATGTAACTCGCCGCGGGCGAGGCGAGGAACGTGACTGCGTTGGCGATCTCGTCGGCGGCCGCCGCCCGGCCCAGCGTCGCCAGCTCACCAAGGGCGTCGGTGAGGCCCGGAGTGGCTGCCGTACCGGGAGTTTCGGTGGGGCCGGCCTGCACTGCATTCACCCGGACCCCATCGCGACCGAACTCGTCGGCCCACACCCGCGTCAGCAATTCCAGGCCGGCCTTGCTCGCGCCGTAGATTCCCGCGCCACGTGCCGGCGTCCCAGCCGCGATAGTGCTCAGGTTCACCACGGCACCCCTGCCGCGTTCGGCCATCCCCGGCGCCAGTTGTTGCATCAGAATGTACGGCGCCCGCAGGTTCAGGTTGATGTGCTCGTCGAAAAACGCGTCGTCGGAGTCTGCGGTCGTGGCGAACTTGTATACGCCAGCATTGTTGATCAGGATATCGACGGCGCCCGCCTGCGCGGCCAAGCGGCGTACATCGTCGGCCGCGCCGAGATCGGCTGAAATGAAACGAGCCCTGCCTCCAGTGTCTGCGATCTCTTGAACCACCTCGGCGCCGCGTTCGATGCTGCGACCGTGCACCACCACGTCGGCGCCGCGAGCGGCCAGCTGCAGAGCGATCGCGCGGCCGATGCCCGCCGTCGCCCCGGTCACCAGTGCGGTCGAACCTTCGAGTGTGTTCGTCATACCTGTTTAACCGTGCTACGGAGGCCGTCGATTCCGGATTCGCGATAAACGTCCTGCGACCCCGTGTAACCATGGGACTGCCGAGTCGAGAGGGGATGCGGATATGGGGAAGCTGGACGACAAGGTCGCGCTGATCACCGGCGGCGCTCGCGGTCAAGGGCGTTCGCATGCGGTCACCTTGTCCGCCGAAGGCGCCGACATCGTGCTCTGCGATATCGCCGAGCCGATCGGCAGTGTGCCGTATCCGCTGAGCTCCGAAGACGATCTCGCCGAGACCGTCAAGCTGGTCGAGGAGACCGGACGGCGTTGTGTGGCGGTCAAAGCCGATGTGCGCAGCCGATCCGAGATGGACGCCGTCGCCGCACGCGCCATCGCCGAATTCGGCCGGATCGACATCCTGCTCGCCAATGCGGGTATCGCCTCGGGTGCCTCCATCGCCGAGATGGACGAGCAGATGTGGCAGGACATGATCGACGTCAACCTGAGCGGTGTCTTCCACAGCTTTCGTGCCGTGGTGCCGCATATGATCGAACGCCGATCCGGCAGAATCGTTGCTACCTCGTCCATCGTCGGCCGTATGGGAGCGGCGAACTCCGGCCACTACGTGGCGGCGAAGTGGGGTGTCGTCGGTTTGGTGAAATCGCTTGCACAGGAACTGGTTCCGCACGGTATAACGGTCAACGCGGTGCTGCCGGCCGGTGTGCGCACCGATATGATCATGAACCCGGCCATGTATGCCGCCATGGTGCCCGATATCGAGAATCCTACCCTCGAAGATGTCGAAGCCATGTTCGCCGCCGGACCGCCGAACGGCGATCTGATTGTGCCGCAAGAGGTTTCCGAAACAATCCTGCTCCTGGTCAGCGAACACGGCCGTCACTTCAACGGCGAAGCCATCACCATCTCCGGCGGGATGAGCGCGGGCACCACCTGAGACGCGCGACCAGAAGCCGACGGTGCCGACGCACGCGACGGCCGTCCTGCTGCGACCGAATCCGCTGCAGTACTCACCGAATCGACAGCACCCACCTACAGCCAACGAAGCGAGACAGCCATGAGTATGACTGTGCCGCTTCACGACTCGAAGTTGCGGCATCGTGAGCACGCTGATACACATTGCTGGCTCACAACGTAGGTAGGAAGGTAGTGATCGCATGCGCGGCGCATTTCTCACGATGGCGGCGGTGATCGGCGTGATCGGTGGTGGCGTCGTGGTGGCCGGGTCCGCGAACGCGGTCGGCGACGCTGCCACCTGCACAGTGCTCAGTACGGCGATCGATGATTTCAGCGCCGAAACCGACGCGATCGACAGCTCCAATGGCCGCGGACTGGCGGAAACGAAGCTGCGGTGGTCCGAGCTCACCACGAAATTCGCCGATGCCGAGGCCAATGCCGACCAAGGCCGGGTGCGGGCCACACTCAGCGATGCGGTGGTGCAGTTGAATCGGCTGGCGGCGGTGGCGGATCCGGATCGGCAGAGCGTGCTCAACGACCCGGCGTTCCTGGGGGCCATGTCAGCCGTCGATACCGCGTGCGGGTTCTAGCCGTTCACCCACTCCTCGACCGCTGGACTGCCGATATGGCACGATCTGGTAGGTGACCAGCAGACCGGCAACGGAGGACCACCTACGCGATCTCGCGCGGTTGCGCCGCGTACGCGACCGGATCGACCGGGAGTACGCGCAGCCGCTGGATGTCGAGGCGCTCGCTCGCGACGTGCATATGTCGGCCGGGCACCTCAGCCGTCAGTTCCGGCTCGCCTATGGCGAGCCGCCGTACGCCTATCTGATGACGCGGCGCATCGAGCGTGCGATGGCGCTGCTGCGTCGTGGTGATCTGAGCGTCACGGAGGTCTGTTTCGCGGTGGGCTGCTCGTCACTGGGTACCTTCAGTACTCGCTTCACCGAATTGGTCGGCGTGCCGCCCAGCGTCTATCGAGACCAGCAGGCGCTCGCGACGGAGGGGATGCCGTCCTGCGTGGCGAAGCAGGTGACCAGACCGATCAGGAATCGAGAAGCGCAGGCCACCGAGTCGCAACTAGCGTGATCGCCATGGACATCACCATTCACCAGACCTACCTCCCGCATAACGACCCGGACGCTGCCCTGGCCTTCTATCGCGACACTCTCGGCTTCGAGGTCCGCAACGACGTCGGATACAACGGGATGCGCTGGATCACCGTCGGCCCCGTCGGCCAGCCCACATCCATCGTTCTGCATCCGCCCGCCGCCGACCCCGGCGTCACCGACGACGAACGCCGCACCATTACCGAGATGATGGCCAAGGGCACCTACGCCAGCATCAACCTGGCCACCGCGGATCTCGACGGCGTTTTCGAAAAGCTGCAGGCCAGCGATAACGTCGAGGTCGTCCAGGAACCGACCGAGCAGCCGTACGGGGTTCGAGACTGCGCCTTCCGCGATCCCGCGGGCAATATGGTCCGCATCAAGCAGCTGCGCTGAGTCATCGCATAACCGAGTTGAGCCGTCCGGCTACCTGACCTGCGCGGGCGGCTCCGCGCATGGGCCCGATGACGGTGCCGGTGGCGGCCGCCCGCCACCAGTACCGCCCGCGATGGCGAACAGCTGCCACGGCGGCACCGACAAAGACCCGAACGCACTGCTCGAAGCTGGTCAGCTCGAGCCAGGCGACTCCGAAGGAGCCCGCGCAGGCGGCCCGCGTAACAGATGGAGACACGATCAGCATGGCCAAGAAGACGGACACGCAATCGCCCGCACCCTGGGTTGCCGACAGCCACGATCTCATCCGCGTGGTCGGCGCGCGCGTGAACAACCTCGAGGACATCAGCGTCGAGATCCCCAAACGCCGGTTGACGGTCTTCACCGGCGTCTCCGGTTCGGGCAAGAGCTCGCTGGTGTTCGACACGATCGCCGCGGAGTCGCAGCGGCTGATCAACGAGACCTACAGCACCTTCGTGCAGGGCTTCATGCCGACGCTGGCGCGGCCGGAGGTCGACGTCCTCGACGGTCTGACAACCGCGATCATCGTCGACCAGCAGCGGATGGGTGCCGACCCCCGTTCCACGGTCGGCACCGCCACCGACGCCAATGCGATGCTACGCATCCTCTTCAGCAGACTCGGGAAGCCGCACATCGGCTCGCCGCAGGCGTTCTCGTTCAACGTCGCATCGATCAGCGGAGCGGGTGCGGTCACGGTGGAGCGCTCCGGGAAGACGGTGCGTGAGCGTCGCAGCTTCAGCATTACCGGTGGCATGTGCCCGCGCTGTGAGGGCAGGGGTTCGGTCAACGACATCGATCTGACCCAGCTGTACGACGACACCAAGTCGCTCAACGAAGGTGCGCTCACCATCCCCGGCTACAGCATGGACGGCTGGTTCGGCCGGATCTTCACCGGCTGTGGCTTCTTCGACCCGGACAAGCCGATCAAGAAGTTCACCAAACGCGAGCTGAACGACCTACTCCACAAGGAACCGACCAAGATCAAGGTCGAGGGCATCAACCTGACCTACGAGGGCCTGATCCCGAGGATTCGCAAGTCGATGCTGTCCAAGGACGTCGAGGCGCTGCAACCGCACATTCGCGCTTTCGTGGAGCGAGCGGTCACCTTCACCATCTGTCCGGAGTGCGACGGCACTCGGCTCAGCGCGGAAGCCAGATCGTCGAAGATCAAGGGCAGCAGTATCGCCGACGCCTGCGCGATGCAGATCAGCGACCTGGCCGAATGGGTCAGCGGATTGCAGGAGCCGTCGGTGGCGCCGCTGCTCGCTTCGCTGCGGCACACCCTCGACTCGTTTGTCGAGATCGGGCTCGGCTACCTGTCGCTCGACCGGCCGTCGGGCACGCTGTCGGGCGGTGAGGCACAGCGCGTCAAGATGATTCGTCACCTCGGCTCCTCGCTCACCGACGTGACCTACGTCTTCGACGAGCCCACCGTCGGCCTACACCCCCATGACATCCAGCGAATGAACGACCTACTGCTGCGGCTGCGGGACAAGGGCAACACGGTGCTCGTCGTGGAGCACAAACCGGAGACGATCGTCATCGCCGACCACGTCGTCGACCTCGGCCCCGGGGCCGGTGCCGGCGGCGGCACCGTCTGTTTCGAGGGCACCGTCGAGGGGTTACGGACCAGCGGCACCATCACCGGCCGCCATTTCGACGACCGGGCCGCCTTGAAGGAGGCGGTGCGAAAGCCCAACGGCACGTTGCAGATTCGCGGCGCGTCGACGAACAATCTGCGCGATGTCGACGTCGACATCCCGCTCGGAGTGCTCGCCGTCATCACCGGCGTTGCGGGCTCCGGCAAGAGTTCGCTCGTGCACGGTTCGATCCCCGCGGGTGAAGGTGTGGTGTCGGTCGACCAGGGTGCGATTCGCGGCTCGCGGCGGAGCAACCCGGCGACGTACACCGGACTGCTCGAACCGATCCGCAAGGCGTTCGCGAAGGCCAATGGCGTGAAGCCAGCGCTGTTCAGCGCCAACTCCGAGGGCGCATGCCCCAATTGCAACGGTGCCGGTGTCATCTACACCGACCTGGCGATGATGGCGGGCGTCGCCACCACCTGTGAGGAGTGCGAGGGGAAGCGGTTCCAGGCAGCGGTGCTGGACTATCACCTCGGCGGCCGCGATATCAGCGAGGTGCTCGCGATGTCGGTGACCGAGGCCGCGGAGTTCTTCGGTACCGGCGAGGCGCGGATCCCGGCGGCGCACAAGATCATTCAGGCACTCGCCGACGTCGGGCTCGGCTATCTCAGCCTCGGCCAGCCGCTCACCACGCTGTCCGGCGGCGAGCGGCAGCGGCTCAAGCTGGCCACCCATTTGACCGAGAAGGGCGGCGTCTACATCCTCGACGAGCCGACAACGGGCCTGCACCTCGCCGACGTCGAACAGTTGCTCGCTCTGCTCGACCGGCTCGTCGACGCCGGCAAGTCGGTCATCGTCATCGAGCATCACCAGGCGGTCATGGCGCACGCCGACTGGATCATCGACCTCGGCCCCGGCGCGGGCCATGACGGCGGCAAGATCGTCTTCGAGGGCACACCCGCCGACCTCGTCGCCGAGCGCTCCACCCTCACCGCTGAGCACCTCGCGGCCTACATCAACACGTAGAGGGCGCGAGTTCGAACCCGTCTTCCGCACAGCCGAGCGGGTAACTCGGGGTTCCGGTTTGCTGATCGCGATCGGCATCCAGAATGAAACTACGTTCGATGACACCGTTCGACGATGTCCCGGAGATGAAATGCATGGTGTTGCGTTTCGGGATTGCCTTGTTCAGGCGCTCCCGGCGTCACCTACGTCTATTGCCCGACCGTGAATACGGGTGGGCGCACCCACATGGTTATTGCGTTCATGGGTCTCACCTCCTCGCGTGATGTCACGTTCTCGCGCACGCTATCAACCTGAACCGAATCCCGTCCAATCTATTTCCTGCCCACCGAATGAACCTTGACGTCAATCGGTGAGATCGAGATCGTCCGGTATCGGCCAAGTTTGACGTCACCGGTTGTCGTGTCACCCACGCGTCCGCATCGTGGCCAACGCATTCTCATGCCGAGTTGCGGATGGTCGTGCCGACCGAGCTGCCGATGGACGATCCCCTTCTGCGTCGACCGAGCGAAAGGGCCGGGGTGGCATAGGAATTGCCTATGCCAGCTGCTGAGTTCTCGTCTTTGCCTCGCGTTCTTTTGCAGACGTACCGTGAAACAGCTCGACGAGGTGCTCATCGCGGTTTCTCCGAAGATTCACGCTCTGGGCACATCGATCTCTTTTCCGTCGAGCCGACACACGCAATCGAGAGGACCGCTGGCATGAGCACGATCGAGAACGGTTCGGGAACACGAGAATTCGCGGGGAAGCGGGCCCTGGTAACGGGGGGCACTCGCGGAATCGGAGCGGCCATTGTGCGCCAACTCCTGGACGCGGGCGCCGAAGTGCTCACAACCGCGAGATCGGCAACCAGCACGGTGCCGGAGGGGGCCACCTTCGTGGCGGCCGACCTGCGGACGCGGGCTGGCACCGAGGCGCTCGCCACGGCCGCGCAGCAGCTGCTCGGCGGGGTGGACATCGTGGTCCACAACGCGGGCGGGGCGGGACCGTACCAAGGCGCCCTGGCGATCCCGGACGAGGTGTGGCAAGACGCACTGGACCTGAACTTCCTGGCTTCGGTGCGGCTGAACTCGTTGCTGGCACCGGGGATGCGGGAACGGCGTTCGGGGATGATCGTGCACATCTCGTCGGCCGCGGTTCCGACTGTGGCACCGCCATTCCTGCACTACACGACGGCAAAGGCGGCGCTCGAGAACTACAGCCGGGGATTGGCCGCGGAGTTGGCCCCGTTCGGAATCCGCGTCAACACCGTGTCTCCCGGCAGAACCGCCACTCCCGGCGGCGAAGCAACACGGGAGCAGTGGGCGCGCCTGGACGCGGGGCCGGGCCAGGACGACACCACTCCACCGTTGGGGCGCGATGGCCGACCCGACGACATCGCCCACGCGGTGCTGTTCCTCGTGTCGCACCGGGCAAGCTGGCTGACCGGGAGCAGTCTCGTCGTCGATGGCGGCGAATTCCCCAGGGGCTGACCGGCTTTCGAGAAGATAACGGAGGAATCCTGGCATGGGTGCATACAGCGGCAAGAATGTCGTGATCACAGGCGGCGGCAGCGGCATCGGGTTCGCGCTGGCGAAGCTACTGGTCGAAGGCGGAGCCCGCGTGGTGATCAGCGGTCGTTCGCAGGACACATTAGACACCGCGCGGAATCGGCTGGGCGAGAACGCGATTGCCGCCCGCTGTGATGTGGCCGCGCTGGCCGATCTGGATGCTCTGGCAGACCGGGTGAAGGCCGAACTCGGCACGATCGAGGCCCTCTTTGTGAACGCGGGCATTGCAACCCTCACGCCCTTCGAGTCGACGACCGAGCGGATGTTCGACGAACTGTTCGCGATCAACGTTAAGGGCGCCTTTTTCACGGTGCAGAAGCTCGCCCCGTTGCTCAGCATGGGCGCGGGCGTCGTACTCACCACGTCGAACGCGAACGTCCTGGGCTTACCGGAGACCAGTGTCTATGCGGCGGGCAAGGCGGCGCTGCGTTCGATGGCCCGTAGCTTCTCCCGCGAGTTGCTTCCGCGCGGAATTCGTGTCAACGCGATCAGCCCGGGTCCCATCGACACGGGAATTCTGGAAAATACGATGACCGCGGAGGCCGCCGAACAGTTCAAAGCCGAACGGGTCGCGGACAATCCCATGCGACGTTTCGGCACTCCCGGTGAAATTGCCAGGGCGGCAGCATTTCTCGCATTCGATGCCACTTACGCGGCGGGCACCGAGTTCGTCGTGGACGGAGGTGTCACCCAGCTCTGAGCGGGCTGGTGCCAGCTCTCCTCACGCAGAAGTTCGAGCAGGGCCGTCTCCGCCGGGCCCGCGTGCTGCCGGACCACGGCGACGACGGGCTGGGACACGACCGGGACCACCGGGCGTGCGAGGTGCTCGTAACCGTGGGGAACTGCGGAGGCAGGGACGAGCGTCACTCCCAGTCCGTGGGCGGCCCAACGCACGGCCGTCACGGTCTGGGACACGCGGGCGGCTGTGGTCGGGGTCAGCTCGTTGTCACGCAGCACGCCCGTCAGCACACCGTCGAGCGCGCTGTCGCGGTCGAACCGCACCCACGATTCCCCCTCCAGCTCGCGCAGTTCGACCCGGTCAACGGCGAGCAGCCGGTGTCCGGCGCCCAGCACCACGACGAACTCTTCGTAGCCGAGGTGGTGGGCGTCGGCGGGGCCACGCTCGCACGCCGCCATCAGGGCGAGGTCCAGCACGCCCTGGCGACACAGCCGCTCCAGCTCGGCGGAACTCGGCTCTTCGAAGACGGTGACCTCCAGCCGCGGGAAGCGGCGGCGCAGCGTACCCAGCACGCCCGGCAGCTGCCGGGTGCCGAAGCCCATCTGCGCCGCGACCACCAACTCGCCCACCAGCTCATCGGCACCGGCCCGCGCCGTCGCCCGCGCCCGCCGCGACGCGCGCACCGCGACCTCCGCCTCCCGCAGGAATGCGCGACCCACCACGGTGGGCACCAGTCCGGTCGGTGTGCGGGCGAACAGTGTCACGCCGAGTTCCCGCTCCAGGTTGCGGATCTGCTGGGACATCGACGGTTGAGCGACGTGCAGCAGCTCCGCCGCTGCCGTCACCGAGCCCACCTCGGCAACGGCCAGGGCATACTCGAACTGACGAAGGCTCATCGGCTCCTATCCCTCCCAACGATGGACCGCGAGCCCACCGCGTCGCACTCGCTGTAGCAGTAAGTGGCACAACACAGGAGGCGGCGCGTTTACTCCAGGTCGGTCTCTTCGCACATCCGCTCCTGTCGATTCCCGCGTGTCCGCAGGGTCTCCAGGCACCGTTACCAGTGCGGACAGGCCCCCGATTCATACCGCGCCTCGGCAGGACAAGATGCGGGAGCCAGCGCGTACGGCATCCCAATCGATCAGCTTGCCGAAGCCCAGCACGACGCACTTGCTACGGC
The DNA here is from genome assembly GCF_050946365.1 of Nocardia sp. CA-107356. Lineage (NCBI taxonomy): Bacteria > Bacillati > Actinomycetota > Actinomycetes > Mycobacteriales > Nocardiaceae > Nocardia > Nocardia sp. CA-107356. The sequence goes on from NZ_CP191992.1 coordinate 5,323,287, forward strand.
CGAGTGCGAACAGATCTTCATCGACTAGGCCTCCGGCAAATGGCCTCCCGGCCCGAGCGGAGCAAGGCGCTGTTGGTGGCCAACCGGCCCAAAGCCCAACTGGTGGTGACCAAGCCCGACCGTCTCGGGCGCTCCCTCGAGCACCTGATCGAGCTGTCCAAGACTCTCCAAGACCGGGGTGTGGACCTGGTGGTGCTCGACCAGGGCATCGACACCTCCACCGCCGTCGGCCGGATGTTCTTCCAAATCCTCGGGCACAGACACTGGGTGGCCTGCTGAATGCCCTTGGTGTCCTCAACGTTGCGGGCCGCGCATCGGCCATGCGACAGCACATCCAGCAGATGCCCGCCCCCGTCGTCGCCGATGCGCTCGGCTACCACTACGTCACTCGCCGCCGAGGCGGCAGCGACCTGGAGTCGCTACGTCACCGCACCCCGATTCCGGTCACCCAGCGGCTGGACCCCCTCGCCAACTCGACAGTTGAATAGGCGAGTTCCGGGACCCCCTCCTGCAAGTTCACTTATGGGCGGTCAGGAAACGTGCGGATGTTCGGTAATCTGACGGCCGTGCGTTACGAAGTCCACCGGACCCGGGTGCCCGGAAGCCTTCCCTGTCGGGTGATCGCAAAACTGCAGCCACTGACATGGCGTGTGATCGTGGGTGAGGGCGTCGGACAGCTCGATGGGGGCGTCGAGCAGGACTGGTTGGATGACGAACTGCCGTTCGAATTTCGCAGACCGAATGCGGTTTTCTTCGCCATTGGCCCCTACTGAGCCGGGGTCGTGCGAGCCGATCTGCACCGACCGCGCCGCTTTCGCCACCTACTACCGGTGCTCACGCCGCGGATGCGAGGACGAGCTTCATGCCCGTCGTCTCTGCACTCGCCGCCCGGTCGGGGCGCCGATCGGACTCACGGTGGAGTCTGCTTCGCGCTCATGGGAAGTCGCGGATCGATCGCCATATCGGACCAGGTGCCGCGCAGCCAGGCCTGTGCCGGGTCGTCGCTGATCCGCCAGGCCCGTTCCGGACCGGGACCAGCCATGATGTTCAGGTAATACATGTGGTGGCCGGGCGCGGCGATGGACGGGCCGTGGTAGCCGTGCGGTACCAGCACGACATCGCCGTCACGGACCTCCTCGAGCACATCGATCGGCCGCTCGAGGGTCCCGTACACGCGGTGGTAGCCGAAGCCGGGCGAATCATCAGCGCCACGGGCGAATTCGAAGTAGTAGATCTCCTCGAGCGGGGTCTCGGTATCGGTGAGCTCATCGTGTTTGTGCGCCGGATACGACGACCAGTTCCCGCCCGGCGTGATCACCTCGCAGGCGATGATCGAGTCGGCGTCGAAGGTGTCCGCGGTCGCGAAGTTGTGTACCTGGCGGCTGCAGTTGCCCGCACCACGCAACTCCACCGGCACCTCGACGGCGGGGACATATCGGAACGGGAGCTGTTGTCGAGCGCGAGCGCCACCGAGTGCGAATCGCCCGCCAGCGGTACTGGTCACGGTGTAGGAGTTGTCCCGGCCGATGTAGGCGAAGTCGGTCGGGCCGTCGAATACACTTGCGCGCCCGGCCAGTTCGCACGACTCGCCACCGCTGACCACGGTGCACGAACCGGACAGCGGCACGACGACGATCTCATCGGAGCGGCTGTGCGTGCGATGGCACTGTCCCGGCTCGAGTTCGATGACGTGCAGGCTGCAGTGCTCCCAGCCCGCCGACTCCTGGGTGATCTCGACCGTGTACGGCGCACGATAGCTGCGGGCGGCGGGCACGTAGTGCTTACTGTGCATCTCGATCACCGCACCAGCGACACGGCCGTATCGACCGCGCCCGCGACGTCGTCATCTCGTGGATACAGCAGGGTGCGGCCCACGATAAGGCCCCGAACTCCCTGCAGCGCAAGGGCTTTCGCCCAATGGGCGTAGGTGTCGTCCGGGTCCGTCTTCGGATCGCCGCCGAGCAGCAGGGTGGGCAGGGTGGTGGCGTCCATGACCCGCTCCATCTCGGTGACGACGGGCAGCTTCAGCCAGGTGTAGGCGGAGGTGGAGCCCAGTCCCTGGGCAAGATGAACGCTCTTGATGACCGCATCCGGTGACAGATCGTTGACCACCTTGGTCCCCGGCCCGCCGGGCCGGTTCGACAGGAACGGCTCGAGCATCGCGGCCAAGCCGAGCGCGGCGAGTTCATCGATGGCGGCGGCGCTCGCGGTCATCATGGACAGGGTGCCCGGATCGGTGAGATCGAACCGGTTGAGCATCTTGGCGCCGTTGAGCCCGGCCGCGGCGGTCGCCCGTGCGGTATATCCGGTCATCCGGTCGTCGAGCTCGAAATCCGCCCCCGCGATACCACCCCGGTTCATCGAGCTGAATACGACCTTGTCCTCGAGCGCGCCGAGCAACAACAGGTCTTCGATGATGTCCGCGGTGCCGAGCACGCCGTCGACACCGGGCCGGGCCAATGCCGTGACCAGCCGATCCAGCAGTTCCTTGCGGCTGTTCATGGCGTATGGGTTGCCCGACGCCGCCAGTGCGCCGCGGGCCGGATGATCGGCGGCGATGATCATCAAACGGCCGTCTCCGCGCACCAGACCGCGGCGTGTCCTGGCGTTGAACGCCCTGGCGACGGCGCCGGGATCAGCCGCGCGCAACTCGGTCAGCTCGGCTACGTTCATTGCTGGGCCTTTCCGGTCAGCGACAGCGCGACAAGGGCGTCGATTTCGGCGCTGGTCGGCATGGCGGTGGAACATTCGAGCCGGGCGGCCACGATGGCCCCGGCGGCGTTGGCGCGGCGCAGGACGGTCTCCAGATCCCACCCGGCCAGCAGGCCGTGACACAGGCTGCCGCCGAAGGCATCTCCGGCGCCGAGGCCGTTGACCACTTCGACCGTGGCTGGCGGCACCACCACCGATTCGTGGCGCGTCTTGCCGAGTACCCCATCCGGGCCCTGTTTGACGATGGCCAGTTCGACGCCCAGATCCAGTAGCGCGTCGGCGGCGCGATGCGGGTCGGTCTCGTCGACGGCGATGCGACACTCCTCGCGGTTGCCGACCGCAACCGTGACCTGGGGCAGAGCTGCGCGTACCTGTTCGCGGGCCTGGTTCTCCCCGGCCCAGAACATCGGCCGGTAGTCCAGGTCCAGCACGGTCAGCGGTCGGCGTTGCCGGATCGACCAGGCCTCGAAATGCGCTGTCCGCGAGGGCTCTTGGGACAGTCCGGTAACGGTGGACCAGTACACGCCCGCACCGCGGATGAGTTCGGGATCCACCTGTCCACCGGTGATCTGCAGGTCCGGCGCGCTGGGCTCGCGGTAGAAGTAGAGCGGGAAATCGTCGGGCGGGAAAATCTCGCAGAAGGTCACCGGCGTCGGAAGGCGGTCGGTGGTCTGCACGAGGGCATCCGATACGCCGAGGCGGACCAGTTCGCGGCGCACGTACCGGCCGAAGGGATCGGCGCCGACACCGGACCACAGCGCGGTGCGCCGTCCCAGCCGCGCCGCCGCCACCGCGACATTGGCGGCACTGCCACCGAGGAACTTGCCGAAGGTGTCGACATCTTCCAGGCCGACTCCGGATTGGAGTGGATAGATATCGACGCCGACCCGGCCGGTCGACACCACCTCGAATTGAGCGTTCACAGGCTGACTCCAGGAATTGGTCCAACTGGACGGGCATTGCCGCCTGTCCAGACTGTGCGCCGCGCCCTACCCTCTTGTCAAGACTTTGTCAGGACATACTGACTTACAGACATATGTAAGCGAGTCCGCTCGGAGTGTCCTAGAGTGGATGCAACGGCGTTCACCAGCGCCCGCCCGCCCCGAGGAGCACACGATGCCAGCGCCCCTGGATATCGCGATCGACCGCACGAGCCCGGTCCCGCTGTATTTCCAACTGGCACAGGGCATCGAGAACGCGATCCTGAAGGGTCGGCTCGCCCCTGGCGACCGCATCGAGAACGAGCTGGACCTGGCCAAGCGGCTCAACCTGTCTCGGCCGACCACTCGGCAGGCAATCCAGGCGCTGGTCGATAAAGGGCTGTTGATGCGAAGGCGCGGGGTGGGAACCCAGGTAGTACAGAATCAGGTGCATCGCCCGGTCGAATTGACCAGCCTGTACGACGACTTGCTCACCGCCGGACAGGAGCCGACCACCGAATTGCTCGACTACCAGCTCGGCACTCCCGATATCGACATCGCCAAGGAGCTCGGCGTGCCCGAGGATGCCCGCTTCGTAACCTTTCGCAGGCTGCGCCGAGCCGGAAGTGAGCCGCTGGCCGTCATGACCAACTACGTACCCGCCGAATTCGCGCCCGCGCCCGACCAGCTCGAACTGCACGGATTCTATGAATGCCTGCGGGCCAAGGGGATTCACATCGCACTCGCGCGTCAGCGGATCGGCGCCCGCAGTGCCACCCGGGCCGAGGCTCAGCTGCTGGAGGAGCGCACGAACGCGCCGGTACTGACCATGCAGCGGGTCGCCTTCGATGATTCCGGGCGCCCGATCGAACTGGGTCGGCATGTGTACCGGGCCTCGCGACACTTCTTCGATACGACGGTGCTGAATCGCTGAGCTGCCGAAATAGTGGGCTGTTCGATCTGCTGATCAGAATATTTGTCCGAACATATTCGACGCGACGCGCCTGTCGACCGGACGCCCACCGCCGTCACTATCGGCCGCCGACCTCGCGGCTATCCGGTGCTGGACCCCGACGCGGCCAGGCTGTCACCGTTCATCCGCGCCCACATCGGCATCGACGGGCACTACAGACCTCGGCGGAGCCCAGCGCCCACTGCGCAACCCGGACGCACCGGACCAGGACTGACGTCTCCATCACCGTGAGTAGTTCCTCTCACCTCTCTATCTCGTAGGTCAGTTTGACAATCTTCGAGAAGGTCTTTACGGCCGTGAGCCTCAGGTTGGCGTCTTGCCCCTCTCGAAAGAACTGCTTCCCGCTTCCAGCCAGCAAGGGGTAGATGGCGAGGTCGATCACGTCGATCAGCCGTTCCCGCAGCAGCGTCTCCCCGAGCAGTCCGTGGCCCATGATCAGCAGGTTCCCACCGTGCTGCTGCTTGAGCCGGGTCACCTCGGCGAGGACATCGCCTCGAACGATGGTCGGGTTGCCCCAGTCGGCCTTCTCCAGCGTCGAGCTGAACACATATTTCGGGATTGCGTCGAGCCGGTCGGCCCACATTGGCTTGTGCGCCCTGCCGCCGTACAGCTCGGCGAACGCCTCGTAGGTGCGGCGGCCGAACAGAATCGCATCACATGCCGTCAGTAGACCCAAGCCGTCGAGCAGGTATGCCTCATCCTGATACTCGCCGACCCCCATCCCCACCGGGTCTTCGAAGACGCCGTCCGCCGAAACCAGGACGTACTCGATCACCTTCCGCACAGCGTTGACCTCCTTGGTCGGACCTTTTGCGCACCGGCTCGGCACCGGCACGCTTCCTTGTGCTCTATGCAGACCCCGGCCGACCGGGTAACTGGGCGGCACCGGCACGCCCACTGGTCGGCGAAGCCGGATATCAGGCCGTTTATCGGCACGCGACGGCCGCGATGCTCGACCTGGCCACCGTGCGCGGGGTAGCGGCTTCCGATGTAGTCACGGCGCCTCGCCGCGATCAACCTTCGGTCCTCGTCATCGAGGTAGCAGAACCGTTCGAGTTCCACGCGGGACAACGCACCGAAACGCCCGTATTCGGGCAATACCTGATCAGTCACGCCGACATGAAATCACCAGCACAGCAACGTGATTCCCCCTGTCTGCTCAGCGTGACTTTCCTCCCAGATGCTCCTCAACCCCCGGGTACAAGCGCGTAAGACTGCGACCAACTTCCTCACGGTCCTCCTTTCCCCGCCGAATGCTCGGCTCCCGGGATCGGCTCGTACGTTGGACCTACATGCACGCCGCCCGGTTCTGCGTGTGGCCGGTGTCTATACCCGATGGAACTGCCATGAAATACGGGAAAGCAGAGGCGACGTTGACGACGGACAACTTGATGACTCGAGCCCGGTCCGGGGACGGCGAGGCGTTTCGCGAGCTGACCGGGCCATACCGGCGGGAGTTGCTGGTGCACTGCTACCGCATGCTCGGGTCGCTGCAAGACGCCGAGGATGTCCTGCAGGACACTCTGCTGGCCGCGTGGCAGGGCATCGACAGGTACGAGGAGCGCGCCTCGATCCGCACCTGGCTCTATCGGATCGCCACCAACAAGTGCCTCAACGCGCGTCGGTCGGCAAGCCGACGCTCGGCCAGGGAATGGGATGTGCCGAATGTCGAACCGCCCGAACCGACCCGGCTCGGTGAAGTGGTCTGGCTGCAGCCGTATCCCGACGAGCTGGGCGACGGTGCGATGGAAATGCCGCTCGGACCGGAAGCCCGCTACGAGCAGAACGAATCGCTCACCCTGGCGTTCGTGACCGCGCTTCAGACTCTGCCCCCGCGTCAGCTGGCAGTCCTCGTCCTACGCGACGTTCTCGGATTCCGCGCGAGTGAAGTGGCAGACATGCTGGACTCGACCGTCGACTCGGTCAACAGTGCCCTCAAACGGGCACGCGCGGGTCTGCGGCACCATCGCGGGACCGCGCGCGACCACGCACCAGCCCCCGCCCCCGGTTCGCCCAGTGAGAATGCCATCACGGCAGAATTCGTTCGCGCGTTCGTATCCGGCGACATCGCGGCCCTGGTGGCACTGCTGACCGACGACGTCTTCATCTCGATGCCGCCGCTGCCCTTCGAATACGAGGGACGGGAATCCGTGGCCCGCTTCTGCGCCGCCATGTTCGCAGCGTCCAGACAGTTCAGCCTGGTGCCGACGCGGGCCAACGGCCAACCGGCGTTCGGCATCTACCTGCGCGACCCGACCGGCGTCCGCCACGGGACCGGCCTCATCGTCCTCACCGTCGCAGGGGAACAGGTCTGTGCCATGACCCGCTTCGACAACGCCGTACTGCAGCTGTTCGGTCTACCCCGCTCACTCCCTGGTTGACGGTCACAGTCAGTCGACATAGGGCGAATGCCCGCAGCTCAACGCCCAAATCGCCTGGCTATCAGGATCATTCATCAGATGAAATACGCGTAGACCGCACATAGTGCGTCACTATGTGCGGTCACTCCTTAGCGCCGGATTTCTCGCGGATGTTCCCCGACCTCCGAGTAGCGCCGAAGCAGGGAGCTGACGAAATATCCACCACCCCTTGATGATTTACGAGCAGCACTCGCATTCCTGCCCACTTGCGGGGTCCTTCGTACCGAGGGCGGCGGGGGCCGGGCAGCAAGTCTCGCCGTGCCAGGCGTTGACACCTTCCTTGACTGCGATACCGGCGATGACCAGTGCCGCGATCGGGTCGGCCCACGACCAGCCGAAAAGGCTGTTGAACAGCAACCCGACCAGCAGCACTGCCGACAGGTAGGTGCAGAGCAGGGTTTGTTTGGAGTCGGCAACGGCTGAGGCGGAACCGAGTTCGCGCCCGGCGCGACGCTGCGCCCACGACAGCACCGGCATGACGGCCGCGCTCACCGCCGCCAGTGTGATGCCGACCAGAGAGTGCCGGGCCTCACCAACTCCGAACAGGGATCGGATCGAATCCGCGCTGACGTAGGCGGCCAGCGCGAAGAATGAGAATGCGATGATCCGCAGCGCGACCTTTTCCCGTTTCTCCGGGTCACGCCCGGCGAACTGCCACGCCACCGCGGCCGCGGAGGAGACCTCGATCACCGAGTCCAGACCGAATCCGATCAACGCCGTGGACGACACACGGGCGCCCTCGGTCAGCGCGATGATCGCCTCGAGCACGTTGTAGGAGATGGTCGCGGCGACGAACCATCGGATACGTCTCGCCAACACCGCTCGCCGCTGCGGCGACAGACCCGAGACGGTCACCGACGGGATTCCCAGCGACTTCGACATCAGCAGCACCCCCGGTCATCGGAGTCCGGGCAGCAGGCGGGGTCCACCGCCAGCACCAAGCCGGTGAGGTCGTTGAGCGCGCGAGCGATGCGCGGGTCGGCAAGCTCGTAGCGTGACCGGCGGCCTTCCGGAATCGCCACCACCAACCCGCAACCTCGCAGGCACGCAAGGTGATTCGACAGGATCTGCCGTGAGACTCCGATCTGCTCGGCCAGATCGGAGGGGTAGCTCGGTGCGGTCCGCAGGCTCAGCAAGATCTGGGTGCGCGTCGGATCCGACAGGGCATGCCCGAAGCGGGCCAACGCATCAGGGTGCAGCAGTGCTTCCACACTCGGACAGTACATCAGATTCTGTATTCAGAAAAAGATGAATCCTTGGAGCGGCGCCGATGCCGGATCCGCGGCCGCCGCGCGATGCGCTTCGTTGAACCGCTCGGCTGCGCCGCCGAATTCCTCGGGCAGATCCAGGCCGAGCAGGCCTGCGTCTCCGGCCTTGTTCCAGAACTCGCGGTCGACGTGGTGTTGCTTGCTCCAGCGCTCCCGGTTCGGCGCGATCTCCTTACGAAAGGGTGATATACGGCGGTACCAGCGAAATCATGAAGGAAATCATCTCGCGCTCGCTCTAGCCGGCCCCACTCTCGGGCCTCTCAGCGGCTTCGCCCCCGAACCCCTCAGCAGCGGGTCCGGGGGCCTGTCGTGCCTGCTAGCAGGGCTGATCGACAAACGTCATGCCAGGTCGGAGGCGATGATCGTTTCGATATTGCGTTCCGCGAGGCCGGTGATCGTGAGGAAGGGGTTGACGCCGGTGCTACCGGGAATCAGCGACCCATCGATGACATACAGACCCGAGTATCCGTTGAGCCTGCCGTAGTTATCGGTGGCCTGTCCGAGCAGGCAGCCGCCGAGGGGGTGGTACACGAAGTCGTCGCCCCAGATCTTGTAGACGCCGAACAGGTCGGACCGATACACCGTGCCCGCCTTGGCATTGATGGCATCGAATACCCGTTTCGCCGCATCGATCGAGGGTTGGGTGTGCGACGCCTGCCAGGACAGATCTACCCCGCCGGTGGATGAGTTGTAGGTGAACCGAGCACGGTTGGGGTTCTTGGTGATCGCCAGATAGAGATTCACGCCGTTCTCGGTACTCGTTGGGAACGGGGCGATTTCGGCGAATACCGGACCATCGGCATCGGCCCAGTTGTCGATGCCCATGCAGGGGATCGCGGATTGGAGCGCCCCGGTCAAATCGAGCCCGGCCCGGCCCACCATCACATTTCCGTTGTTGCCCCAACCCGTGCCGACCGAATCGGCCAGGTTCGGCAGCTTGCCCAGCGCTTTCATGGTCACCAACAGCTTGCTGGTGCCGACGCTGCCCGCCGCGAAGAACACCTTATCCGCGGTGACGGTCTTGGTCGCCACCGTATTGCCGAGGACATCCATCTGCGTAATGACCACCGTGTAGCCGCTCCCGGCCGGTGCCACGCTGGTGACCTTGTGCAGTGGGGAGATGCTCAGGTTGCCGGTCGCGGCGGCCACCGCCAGATAGGTCTTGTCCAGCGAGCGCTTTCCATAGTTGTTGCCATAGATCACCTCACCGCCCAGCGCCGAGCGCGTGACGGTATTCGCCTGCTCTTTCTGCATATAACTGAAGTCGTAGACGTTGGGCACAAATGTCGTCGCGTAACCCGCGTTGTTGGCGGTCGTTCGGCTGACCCTCGCGTATTTGTAACAGTCGGCCGACTCGAACCAGGCCGAGTCGACATTGTTGACCCCGAGTGCGGCCTGAGCCCGGGGAAAGTAGGTGGAGTACATCGTCGTTGCGTCGACCGATGGCAGGATCTGTTGGAAGTAGTCCTGTTTCGGCAGCGGAGCCATACCGCCGTTGACCAGCGAGCCACCGCCCACACCACGGCCCTGATACACCCGCGTCGCGGCGAAATGCTCCGAGTCCAGGACACCGGCGTCGCTCGGGCTGATGGATCGGTTGATATCCGCCCCGACGAAATAGCCGACCGGCTGATCGGTCTTGGTCCGGAACCAAAACGACCGCTGGTCCGGATTCAGCATGGTGCAGAAGACTTTTCCGTCCGACCCGGGCGTGGTCCAGTTCTGCCCCATCTCGATCATCGCGACCTGCTTGCCCGCCTGGCACAATCGCAGCGCGGCGACCGCACCGCCGTAGCCGCTTCCGATGATCAGGTTCGGCACATGATCCCCGTTGCCGATGGGTGCCGCCGACGCCTTCGCGGTCCACGCGGCCGGACTGAGCGCCATCGCCCCGGCCGCAATTGCAGTGCCCGCCAGGAATTTACGGCGGGTCATCGCTGAGCGAACACCGTTGTTGGCCGAGGGGCATCGGTCGTACATGAGCGAAACCTTCCGATATGAGGCGTACGAGAGCGCCTCGAATCGGCAGACTGTAACAGGTTCTAGTTCGGCATTGAAGTGAATCTCGCTGTTGACGTGTCATAATCCCGAGCGGCTTCTCCTACCCGATGTCGAAGGCGCAATAGCGCTGGCCCACAACCTGTTTCGATAAAACGTCGAATTTCGCTGAACCGCTCAGCGCTACGGGGTGAAATGATTCAACCCGGTCTGGTAGGCGATCACGACCAATTGCGCGCGGTCGCGCGCTCCCAGTTTCACCATCGCGCGGCTGATATGCGTGGCCCACCGGCTGCGGACCATCCAGCGCGCTGATCGGATCGTCTTTCTGGACGGCGGCCGAATCGTGGAGTAAGGCCGCCACGACGAGCTGCTGCGCCGCGGCGGCCGCTATGCCGATTTCTGGAATACTTCCCTGACACCAGCAGAGTGAATGTGCGCTCCCGGAAATCCGCGGGCGCCGTCGCTCAGCCCTGGCGGCGGGTGGCGGCGGATGTGCTGGGATGGTCGTGCAAGAATTTTGGTACGACCATCCGCCAGGCGTCGACGATCAATTCGCGCATCTCGTACTCGTCGATCGCGGCCGTCCAGCACTCGACCCAGTTGTAGCGCTGATCCGAGGGCCGTGGCAGCCGGAACTTCTCCGGTTCGGCGGCGATGAGCGTCGCGCGCTCCGGCTTGGGAAAAGCGAAGCCCATGACGGATTCGTCTCGGGAGAAGGCGATGTAGACGATCCGCCCGACGCGGAACTTGATGCGGTCTGCGACGACCGCCTCGTAGGAGCGAGGCAAGGTTAGCGCTAGTTCGCGCACATCCTCGACGGTGACCATACGCCGATGATGCCACCGGGCTCCGACAACCGATGCCGGCAGAGCGGGCTGGCCGAATATTGCCCGGCTCCCTGGGTTCCGGCACGTTCGGTGCTGACCCGCAACACCTGCGGCGAGGACAATGGCAGATATGACCGAAAGCCACACATTTCCCGCACCGCCGGTGCCGGAGATCTCCACCGTGGCGGCGGCTCTGGAATTGGCCAGCCGTGCGCCCTCGGTGCACAACACTCAGCCGTGGCGCTGGGAATTCGATGGCGTCGAGCTGGACCTCTACCGCGATGAGGACCGGCTGTTGAGCTCCGCCGATCCACAGGGTCGGCAACTGATCATCAGCTGCGGGGCGATGCTGCATCACCTGCGCACCGCGTTGGCCGCCCGCGGCTGGCACACCGACACCCAGCGAATCCCTGACCCGACCCGACCCGAACTGCTCGCCACGATCAACTTCCGCATCTGGCCCGATCCGCCGACCACAGTGATGACCCGCGCCGCGGCGATCAGGAACCGACGCACCGACCGGCTCCCCATGACTCCGCCACCGGCGTTCGACGACCTCGTGCATATCGCGCGAATGCTGACCAGCCCGCACGATGTCGAACTCGACATCCTCGACGACAAAGCCCGATCCCTACTCGCCGCCGCCTCCGAACAAGCAAGCACCGACCGTCGCTACGACGCCGACTACCAAACCGAACTGCACTGGTGGGCAGGGCATACCGGCCCCTCCGAAGGGGTGCCCCCGGCAGCGCTGGTCTCCGACGCCGAAGCCTCGCACGTACCGATCGCCCGCAGCTTCCCTTCGGCCACACACTCCCAGCGCCGTGGCGACCTCGACGACCAGGCCCGGCTGCTGGTGCTCACCTCCACCGGAAACACCGCCGCGGACTGGCTGCACACCGGCGAGGCGCTCTCCGCGGTCCTGCTCGAGTGCACCGCCGCCGGTTTGGCCACCTGCGCGTTGACCCATATCACCGAACTGCCCGCTGCGGTCACCGCCATCGCAGGCGCACTCACCCACACCGGGACACCTCAGGTCATCATCCGCATCGGCACCGCACCCGCCGACTCCACCGCAGCACCACCGACCCCGCGCCGCCCCGTCACCGAAATCCTGACCATCCGCAAGCAGCACCCGGCATCCGCAGCCAACTGACCTTCGCCACACCATCGTTGCCAACCCGAGTCGAAGTCGGTTACTGCGTGTCGAGCTTGCTTGCTTTCACGACGATCCAGGCGAGGTTTTCGTGCACGATGTCACTGTGCGCGCCGAACGGCGGTGTGCCGTTCACTACGGTGTTGGACGCATCGATATTGATCAGCTCGCCTGCGGCGAACGGATAGTCGTCACCGACGCCATGTAGCTCAACCTGGGCTACATCGAACGCACCGACTGCTCCCATCGCCGTCCACGGATTGTCACCGTGCGCGCCTGCGGCGTTGTCTCCCACGACCTTCGACGCAAGGGGGTAGAAATTGCTCAATGCTCCGTCGTGGCTGGAGAAGCAGACGGAGACGGGCCCGTCCACCCGGCTGGATCGTCCGGCCAGACCGCCACGGCGGTTGTGATCGAACGGCAACGGATCCGCGAACGCGAAGCTCGAAAACGCACCCTGCAGCAGCGTGACAGATTTCACCGGGGACGGAACCAGGCCGTCGGGTAGTCCGGTCAGGGCATACGACACGACCCGGGCACCGAAGCTGTGGCCGATCAGATTGATGCGCAGACTCGGGAATTCCCGATTCAGTTGTCCCAGAAGCGGTCCCAGGCCCTTCTCGCCGATGACACCGGCGCGGTTCTTCATCTGCCAGTACGTCAGCGTCCGCAGCGCCTCTTTGGCGCCGTGCAGCACCTTCCCGAACAGGTCGCCGATTCCGGCAGCGCCACCCTCCGCCGAATCGAGGTCGACACCCGATCTCATCAGCTCCATCGCGAAGTCCCGGAACACTTTCGACGCGTCGTTGTCCGCGCTGAGCATCGGGGGAAACCCGGTGTCCGCGTTGCCGTCTGGGCCTTCGCTGTCGGCATTTCCCGGAAACGTGGCGATACTGAACTCGCGCATCTGTCGAAACAGTTCGTCGATGGTGCCGTGGTCCGGTTCTTCGGTTCCGAGCAGTTCCGCAATCCGATCGAGCTGTTGCGCGCCGTCCGGAAAGGTCGTCTTCAACATCCGCAGGGTGTCGGCGTCGAGCGTCGGTGCTCCAGCGGGCACAGATTCCCGGCGGCCTGCCGCCGCGGCCCCGGTGGGCGCAGCGGCGGGCGCGAAGTCCCCGATCGGTTCGTCGGTCCAGCGCTCCGACGGCCAAACCACGCCCGCGTAGCCGATCCGGCGCGTCGCGGCGGATGGCAACGTGTCGAGCTTTCCGAACCACCGCTGGTACAGATCGACCGCCTTACTCCGGTCGTTGTTCCAGCCGTGCGAGAACACCATCAGGTCGGTGATCTGCCGCTGGCGCACGCCCGCGACAAGTGCGTCCGCGCCGACCCGATCGACATCACCGTCCTTATCGAATGAAACGATCCACAGTGGCTTATCGCCAATAGATTCCGGCATCTTCTCACTACTCCTTGGTCGCCAGGTTCAGACGGATTGAAGGGCTCGCATCAGGTCGACGAGTCCGCCACCTTCGAGATAACGATCTCGGCCCAGTGGCGTCGCCGACTCGACGAAGATCCGCTTGACCGATTCGGGGTCGCCGATGAACTCGCGTCGGACCGACAGGAATGCCGCGATGGCACCCGAGACGTGTGGGGCGGCCATGCTGGTACCGCTCTGTTCGATATAGACGGCCGCGCCTTCCTCGCGTCTCCCCAAGGATCGAAAGGCGTCCGCACCGAGCTTGCCCGCGGCAGCCGAGGTGATGCGTTCGCCCGGAGCGACCAGATCCGGCTTCATCCGTCCGTCGCCGGTCGGCCCGCGCGACGAGAAGTAGGAGATTCCATAGGTATGCGGCGCATCGCGGTGCGTCGAACCGACCGTGACCGCCCGCTTGGCGTTTCCCGGATCGTTGATCGTCATTCCGGTGCTGAACCGGGTCGGTGCGTTCTGGTCTTCGACGAAGAGGCTGACGTACGCCGAGTTACCGGCCGCGACTACGACGATGACGCCACTGCGGACGAGGTTGTCGACCGCGATGCACAGTGGGCTACTTCCGCACGCGTACCACGCCGGATCGAATCCGTAACCGAGGCTGAGGTTTACCCCGTGGATACGGGGTGCGTTATCGCTCGCCGCGTTGACCTTGCGCACATAGGACAGGGCTTGGATCACCCGCCCGACCCGTGCGTTTTCGTTGCCCTTCGCGCCGAGCACCTTGAGACTCACGAGCCTTGCCCGCGGCGCGATCCCGGACAGGCGCGCAGGCTCGACGACAGTGCGCCTGCGCAACTCGGCGCCATCGGCGGTGTTGTACCGATTCTCGGTGACGACAACCTTCTTCGCCCATCCGCTCAGTCCGCCAGCGATGATTCCGGCGACATGGGTGCCGTGTCCCTCCTCGTCGAGGAGCGCACCGTCACGAACGGGAGGCCCGTCTCCCGGGCATGTGCGATGCAGATCGCGCACCGATCGATGGCTGAGTGTCTCATTGGCGAGGAAATGCGGGTGGTTGCGGTCGATGCCCGAATCCACCACCGCCCAGACGATTCCCTCGCCGTAGGCATTGAACGATCGTTGGGCGGCTTCGGCCTTGATCGTCACAAAGGACTGGTCGATCTGACCGTGGATCTCGAAGTCCGGCCAGATGCGCTGCATTGCCCGGGCCGACATATCCGACACCACGGCATCCGCGGACACCAGCCCCTCGATCTGGTCTGGGGTCAGCCGTCCCGTTGCGTACTCGTCGGTGAGGTGGAACGGGGCACCGGCAGCTGCGACGAGCTTCCAGAGCTCTTTGAGCCGGTTGAACGCGGCATTGAGACCGCGGCCGTAGGTCGAGTTGAGCTCGACCATGACGGATATCGGATCGTCCGCCCCGGCCGGCAACGCGGTGCCCGCCTCGGCCGCCCGGGCGTGCTCCGATCTGCGCTTCTCGAGGTGTGCGCGCAACGGGGGAGCGATAACGCCCGCGACCGGCAACCTGCCCGGCGCGCCGGGCGCCGGCATCCGCCCCTGCGTCGGAACATAGGCTGCCGCGCGCGCGATCGCGTCGGGTGCCTCGCTGCTGCCGCGCGCGGTGAGTTCGATCGGTGCCCCCGGCACGACGAGCCCCTCCGCACGAAGGCTGCTCAGCGCGGCGGAGACCGCGATCCACCACATCGGCTCGCCGGCCATCGAATCGCGTTCGCCTGCCTCGAAGCTGGCGGCAAACCGCGCCGCGACCATCGTCAGCAACCTCTTCTGGTTCACCGTCTTGCCGGCGGGCACAGTGTCGAGGACCGACAGCACCCTGTCTTTCCAGACGTCGATGTCACCCATGGCCCCGGCTCCCGTACGTCATTGTCGGATTGCGATGCGCATCACCAGTTTCCAGCCACCATTGTCCCTGGTCACGGGTAGTTCATTACTCGAATCCGCGAACCGGCCACGCATTGTGGATGCGTGTTCACATGGCGAAGTGCCGACACCCACGAGATCCTCGTGCGTGAGATCCCATTCGGTCATGCGGCGGGTGTCAGGGGTTTCCAGTGATCCGCGTACACGGGTCGGCTCGCGATCCCCTGTTGGCCGGGCGGCGGCTGTCAGCGCTTGTTCCATTCGATGATCGCGGCGACGATCTCATCGGCGGCATCTTCCTGGATGTAGTGACCGGCGCCGTTCAGCAGGACGGTTCGGTGGTCGGCAAACTGTTGCTCCCATCGGCGGCGTTCGGGTGCGCGGAACGCGACGTCCTTCGTGCCCCACACCAGCAATGCCGGGCGGTCGCGCAACACCTCCGATCCACGCTCGACTTCGGCGAGAAATGCTCTGCTGCCGAGGATTTCGCGAGGGAAGACGTGCACCGGCCGACGTGATTCCGGTGTCGGGAACGGACCGCGATAGGCAGCCATCACCGCATGGGACAGCTTCTTGCGCCGGACACCCGCGGGGATGATTCGCTCGACGAAGAAGTTGCGGTGCAGGATCAGCCAGCCGCCGATCGGACCGCCCAAGAACCGTGAGAACGCCTGGGTGCCCGGATCGGACTTGGGCCAAGCCCAGGTATTTCCGATCACGAATGCGGCGAATCGGTCGGGGTGTCGCGTGGCGACGGCGAATCCGATCGGGCCGCCCCAGTCCTGCACCAGCAGGGTCGCATCACGCAGGTCCAGCCGCGTAATGAGTTGCTCGACCACATGGGCATGCTCGGCGGGGGTGAATCCGTAACCAGGAGCGGCCCGCGAGAGCCCGAAGCCGGGATAGTCGATGGCGATACAGCGGAACCGATCTCGCAACCCGATGATCACGTTCCGGTACAGGAACGACCACGTTGGATTACCGTGCAGCAAGATCAGCGGCGCTCCGCTGCCCTCGTCCACGTAGTGCACCCGCGAACCGTCGATCTCAGCGAAGTGGTCTGCGAACGGGTACAGGTCCGCAGGGACCCAGGCCGGTCTGGAGGGCGTATCGGCATTACTTTCCATCGCGCACATCTCCTTCCCACAGTGGTTGGTTCAAACCAGAATTCTGCTCCGATCGGCAACATCGGACATGGAGATCGAGCAGCAAGAACCGGGCACCTGGTTGAAGATTGGAGGAATACGCGCAAGCAGCCGCAAGGCGTTGCGTCGTGAAGGCAAGGTCAACTCCTCTGAAGGAAGTCGAGCGGGCGTGCAATCGGTTGATGTGTCCGTTGCGAAACACAGAGCAGAGTTGTTTTCGAATCGAGGTGTTCGGCATGGCCACAGTCGGTATATCGGTGGAGCAGACGGTGGTGCGCGGGGTCGTGCTTGCAGAGGGGGCGCGGGGGATCGTTCTACGTTCGGTACAGCGCCGTCTACACGGGGGTACGGCCGGTGCCGCCATCACCGACGTACTGGACGGTTTCGCCGAAGAGTTGGGTGACAACACCGGGGTCGAGGACGTCGCCATCGTGTACCGGTCGGTGGCCGAGCGGCGGTCGATCGTTTCGCAACTGGCGGCCGGGAAGTGGGCGTCGTCGTCGCTGGTCTCGAATCGGTCGGCGCTGGCCGTAATGACCCGGCAGGAGCGCGGACTCGACGAATTCGGCACCGTGCTCGTGTTGGAGATCGTGGACGGCCACACCTCGTTCGTGCTCCTCGGACCGGCACGGGACACCGTATCGGCAGCCGGCTCCTGGGCTTATGGCACTGTCGACGCCGATACCGCAGGCAAGACGGTCGGCGGGATCTCCCCGATTCTGGATTCTGTCGACGTGCGACCGGAGGCGGTCGCTGTCTGCGGTTCGGGGGCGGGTGATCCCGATATCGCGACCGCGCTGCGATTCGGACTCGAGGTGCCGGTGATCGTGGTCCCGGATTACGCCGATGCCGCGGCACGCGGTGCGGCACTGATCGCCGCGGAGCGGCTCCGGGAGCTACCGATGCCGGCGCCGACCGACGGCCGTCGGAAACGGCGACTGCTACTGGGCGCCGCCGCCGTCGCGACCGTACTGGGTGCGTCCGGAATCGCGCTGGCGCAGATCCACGACGACCGTCCGGCAGAACTCGTCGTCGGAGCCGCCGAAGCGCTGCCGCCGAGCGCACCCACATCCGCCACACCATCGGTGTCGATCACCATCGAATCGGCACCGACCATTACCCCGGCCGAGTCGATCGCCAGCGAACCGCCGCCACAACAGATCACGCCGATCGCACCCACACCGACACCAGCACGCCGCACCCCGCCCACCACCGCCTCCGCACCCAGAACGGACACCACAGCGCCGACCGAACCCGGATCCACCACGACCGAATCGCCGACATCGACCCCGACCACGGTCGGTGCGCCGGACGGCAACTGGCTCTTTCCCGGCGAGTCCTCGCCACCACCGCTGAACGCTGATCCCGAAGTCGTACGCGCCTGGTGGGCCAACCACTGGACGTTGAAGGAACGCTGGCTGCAGGGCGGCTAGCACCGACCGGGTGATCGTCAGTCATAGGTCGGCCGGATCGAGACCGAGCGCGGAAGATTGTCGGCAATCCACTGCGCCCCGTCCGATGGCTGCGCTACGGAAGTCGTCGATGTCGCGGCGGCTGTGGTTCGACGGGTTCGCTGGAGGAGTCGGTCACCGCAGCGACACCGACGGCTCAGCCGCAGGGCGATGTGTTGCGAAGATCGTGAACTCGCCCACTGGTGCACCGCCGCTGGCGCATAATCGAGTTCGATTGGTACGCAATGATATCGGGGGTCGATGGGGACGCGCAGAGCGGTGCTGCAAGCGGGACTGGTCGTCCCGCTTGCCGCCGCCTGCGCGCCCGATCTGCTGT
The DNA here is from genome assembly GCF_050946365.1 of Nocardia sp. CA-107356. Classification (NCBI taxonomy): domain Bacteria; kingdom Bacillati; phylum Actinomycetota; class Actinomycetes; order Mycobacteriales; family Nocardiaceae; genus Nocardia; species Nocardia sp. CA-107356. Next base: position 5,341,777 of record NZ_CP191992.1, read on the forward strand.
TGGGCAGCGCGGACGCGGTGCGGGTCGGGGTGTCCTGGAGCGGGTCGGAACTGGCGGCCTTCCACGCCGTGGTGGACGGATTACACCTCGGCTTCGACGTGGAAGTGATCCCGCTCGGAGACAACACCGACACCGCGTTCACCGCCGGTGGCCGATCCGCGCCGGACGTGGTCATGCTGCCGCAGGCTGGGCGAGTGCGCGAACTCGCCGAACGACGCAAACTGCGGTCGATCGCCGAGACGGTGTGGACCGATGAAAACGGAACGCGGTACGCCGAGCCCTGGCAACGATTGCTGCGCTATGACGGCAAACCTTTCGGTGTGCCGTTCAAGGCCGCCGACAAGTCGCTGGTGTGGTTCGACCGGCAGCAATTCGCCGCCTACCACCTGGGCGATCCGACCGAATGGACCATCTCGGACTGGGTGGATCGCATGGAAGTGCTGGCTCAATCGCCGAATCGCCTACTCGCACTGGCCGCCGCCGACGGATGGGTGCTGACCGATTTCTTCGAGAACGCTTTGCTGGCCGAATCCCCCAGGATCTACGACGAATTGGCGTCGGAATCCGTGCGGGAGTGGGACAACCCGGCGGTGCGGGCGGCGTTCGGGCACCTGGGGGTGCTGTGGGGACACCGTCATGCCTTTCCCGGCGGTGTCGGAGTCACGTTGGCAAGACAGTTTCCCGACGCCATCCGGGATGTGTTCGAGCAGCGGCGAGCAGCGGCGGTCGTCGCGCCGGATTTCGCGGAGCCGATAGTGCGCAGCGCGGTACGCGCGTCCGGACGCAAGGTCCAGGACGTAGTCGGGGTCGCGCCTTTCCCGTCCGTCACAGCGGTGCAGGGGCGGCCGAAGATCGTCGGCGGTGACGTGATGGTGGTGCTGCAACAGGCGAGTGGGCGCGCGAACGAACTCGTCGAGAAACTGGCCGGTGCGGATGCGCCGCTGCCGTGGATCGAGCGCTACGGCGGGTTTCTCGCGCCGAACCTGCGTACCGTGGCCGACTATTCGCCGCTGCTCGCGCCCTCGGCAGGCGAGCTGAATACGCGCAGCGCTTTCGACCTGTCGGATCGGATCGGGGCGGTGGGCGGGCGAGAAGGACTGTGGCGGGTGCTGACCGAATTCCTGATCGCCATCGGGGACGGCGCACAGACGCGGGTGGCCGAGTCCATCGATCGCGCGATCGCCGCACTGGACGACTTCGAGCGGCGGCGCCGATGACGCTGCCCACCGACTTCGAAGTCAACGGACTGCGCATCGAGCTCGCTACGCGCCGGATGCGCGGTCCGCTGGTCCCGGGTGGCAGGCCGCGGCGCTGGCTCGGCTGGGCGGCCGGGCTGCCGGTGACGGTGCTGACGGTGGCGCTGCTGCTCGTTCCGACGGGGTGGACGGTGTTCATCGCCACGCGGGCGCATCCGGTCGGTGTGCTCGCGTGCGCGGTCGTCGCCGTCGGTGCGCTGCTGCCTGCTCTGCTCCGTCGGCTGGCGGGGTGGCAGCGAATTCTGTTGTGGCTGTTGTCGATAGCGGGGACCGTAGGCGGGATGTGGCTGCTGGGCGGCACGATGACCGCCGACGGACGAGGCGCTTACCTGCGCACGTTGCTGTGGGTGGCATTCGGGGTCGGGCTACTGGGCGTGGCACTGGCGATCGCCTGGTGGGGGCGTGCGGTGCGGTGGCTGTGGTTGCCGCTGATCGTGCCGTTCGGGATGTCGGCGTTCGTGTCGGGGGTGGCATTCCGCATGATCTTCGGCCATGGCGCGCAATGGTTGGGCATCGAAGATGTCGGGGCCTATCGGTGGTGGCTCGCGGCGATGCTGGCCTCGGCGTTCCTGTGGACCTGGCTGGGATTTCTCACCGGACTGTTCCGCGCGGGAATTCATGCGATAGAAGCCGATCCGGCGCGCGCCGGATATCTGTATCGCGACGATGGCAGACCGCTGGCGGTGCGCTTGTACGAGTTGCTGCGGCCGGTGCTGCTGATCGCAGGGCTGGCGGTCGGGGTCGCGGCAGCTCGGGTGTTCGACGTCGTGCTGATCGGGGTGCCCGGGGCACTGGAGTACCAGGTGGACAGTGCGACCGTGCACTGGTGGCGGCTGACCGCCGACGCCGATGCCAGCGCCGCAGCGGCCTACGCGCTGCCGCTGGCGGTGCTCGTCGGCTCGGTGGCGTGGCTGTTGCAGATCGATGTCCGCCGACACCGGACGAGCTGGCCTGCGGTGCAAGAGATTTCGGCGGCCGGACGGCGTCGCATGGGTCCGATGCGGGCGGCTGGCATCGCACTCGTCTCGGTGCTGGCGCTGTTTCCGATCGGTGTGCTCGCCTACACCGGAGTGCACGGGCACGACGGGTTCGGATTCTCCGCGATCAGCGTGGTGTGGAACGACGACGGGTTGTGGCGCGCACTGCAGACCACCGCATGGGTGGCGGGGATCGTGACGGTTGTCGTTGTGACCGCGGCGGTGCCGGTGGCCTATCGGTTGGCCGCACTGCGCCCGAACGGGCCCGCGGCGCGGCTGGCCGTCGTGGGGCTGGTGGTGCTCGCGGTGATCCCGGCGCAGACCTATCTCGGGCCGATCGATGCTTTCATCGGCGTCAATGGGCTGTCCGGGACGAGAATCCCGTTGATCCTGGTACACGCCGCCGCGGGACTGCCGATCGCCATCCTCGTCTTGCGCGGGGCCATGCTCGCACCACCAGGCAGTGCAGCCGCCGATGCGCTGCACGGTCTGGCCAGTCCGGGCACGATCGCGCGGCGGGTGCTGGCCTCGTCGGGACCCGCACTGGCAGCGGTGGCGGTGCTCGAATTCGTCCAGGTCTGGAACGACTTCTTCATCGGACTCGTGGTCAGCGGAGCGGGCGCGAGCCCATGGTCGCTGCTGCTGTGGGGCGAGGCGCGGCAGTTCAATGAGAACGCCGCGCAGCTGGCGGCGGGCTCGCTGCTGTCGACGGTGTTGCCGGTGGCGCTGGTGCTGGTGACCTGGCGGCGCTGGCTGGTACCGGGACTGACCGGGGGAGTGCTGCGATGAGACAGGCCCAACCGCTGGAAACATCCGGCATGGCCGGGGCGGCAGCCCGGTGAGCGCGCCCACCGAACGCACCGAAGCGGTAGGGCAGACCGCGACGCCGAGATCGTCGATCTGGCAAGGGTTTCTGGGCACCGCGTCGGTAGTGGCATACACCGTGCTGTTCGAGTTGGTGCGGACGCTCGTGGTCAACTCCTTCGGCGAGAACGCCCTCGTCCAGTTTCTCAACGGCACGCTGCGCTGGCTGTCGGTGCTGTTCATCGCGGCGGCGGCGACGTATGCGCTGTACCGATTCGCCGCCGGGTATGGCACGAAGGTGCGCACCGCCCGCGAGATGGACCTGATCGCGGGTCTGGTCGAACCGGGTCCCGCGCTGGCGGACCGCCCACCGCGCGTGGATCCGCCGCCGCCGCGGCCGGTCGCCGCATTGGACGGGCATCTCGTGGCCGCCGTGCTGCGCGACCTGCCCATGCATGACTACGAGAGCGTCGCGCTACTGGCCGTGCTCAACGCCATTCGCGATAGCCAGGGCAGACTGCCGCTGGCCCGGGAACCTTCGGCACGCACCGCGGCGGTGCAACTGGACGGGCTGCGACGTCGCGGAATCCTGGCCGATCACGGAGCCCAGCGGTTCTGCGTGCGACAGGTGCCCAGGCTGCCGGATCGAGCCACGGTCACCGCCGGACCGCAGTGGGGCGCCGCGCTCACCGCCTTGCTTCACCACTACGCCGACCGAGCCGAGCGCTGGGCGATCGCGCTGGAATCGCGGCGCTTCGCCGTGGGAGCTCGGCGGTGGTTCGAATCCGAGGAACCGTATCTGCGTGCGCTGATTGCCGCGTGCGCGAACTCTGGAGTGCAGTTTCCCGCCGCGGCGCTCGCGCACCTGGTTCGGCTCGGTAATAGCCTGGATGTCTGGTACGCACGAATCGGGTTGGGGGAGAACGGGCGTGGCGTGGCAGCTGATCTGTGCGCGCTTTCCGGCCTCGACGAGCTGAGCCGTGATCTGGTCTTGCTGCGGGCAGGTCGGCTCACGCGACGGCCACGGCGCTACCGTCCGCGGCGGTTGTCGACGAGCCTGGCCGCCCGCTGGGAACATCGTGCCGCGCTGCGGCGGTTCAGCGCTGGACCGCCGGATCCGGACAGCGTGGCCGATCAGTTGGAAACGGCGTGGTGGCTGCTGCCCCGCGACGATGTCTCCGGCGAGGTGTGCGCACTGATCAACTTGGCCGTCGTGTACATCGGGCAGGGACGGCTCGACGCCGCAGGGGATCGTCTCGAGCTGGCCGACTCCCTCACTCGCACGGGCCGAGACCCCGACGGGCGCGCCCAGACCCACGAGACCATGGGCGTGCTGTGGTGGGCCCGCGGCGAACCCCGCCGCGCCCTGCGCTGCTGGCAACTCGCTCTGACGGCGTTTCGCGTCCTGGACGACGACCTCGGCATCGGACGTTGCCTGCAGCATCTCGGCTCCGCGATCGTCGTCGCCCCCGCCCACGCGACCCTGCTACTGCCCACCGAGCCGCCGCTCACCCGCATCGAGGCCATCCGCCAAGCCACCGGATGGCTTGCCGAAGCGCGCCACCGCCACCCAGCCGTCCGCCACGCCGAACACTATGCGGCGCAAGCACGCTCGGCGTTGCGCGCCGACCGCAGCCTGCGCGACCTCATCCCACCAACTCGCCGCACCCCGTTGACCCGCATCGACCGTTGGCCTGCTCCACTCGAAGATCAGGCCTAGATCAGTCGGCGCAGGGACCGGGTGCCATGAGAATCGAGCGATGAATCCGTCCAGATCGAGCGCGTCCGATCGCATCGGTATGCAGTGCCGCACGACGGGAGACAGCACGGTACGGCCGTAGCCGCCGATTCGCTCCACTCACGACGCGGGGTCACCGACGACATGGGATCAGCGGTAGACGAGGTCCTTATAGGCTTGGAGGATTCCGCGGATCGACGGCGTCACCAGCAGTTCTCCATCCAATGGCGCCCATATGTAGCCAGCGTGTGCGCTGAGCAGAATTGGACCGGTGGATGCCACGTCCACGGCGAAATGCAGGCGTCGGACCGGCTTTCCGGCCGGAGACAGGTAGTCGAAGTCGCCGATGTGGTGGCCGATGCCGGTGACGGTCAAACCGGTCTCCTCGCGGACTCCGCGAATGACCGCCGCGGCAACCGACTCGCCCGATTCCACGGTGGCGCCCGGCAGCTTGCGGGTGAGCGGGATCGGCCCCGTACTGGGGGCTTCCAACAGCAATACTTCCCCGCCCCGGTCGATGATCGCACCGACTCGCAACCCAACACCGTCACGTTCGCCGCGCGGAAGCGCCTCGTCGAACATCGATACCGACACCGGTGGACTCACCAACCTTTGTTCGGGCGGGATGCGCCGCATCAAGGTAAAGCAACCGCCCCAATATTACCGTGACATGACTGCCGCATGACAGCCGGTTCCAGAAGTGCACTCGTGCAGTAGATCTCGCTCGACATCAAGAGCTGTGCAGTCCCGGCCCCACCGAACGCCGATATCGGCTGGTTCAGGATGGTTCGACATCGGCGATACCGTCCAACGCCGTCCAGTATCTTTGGCATTGTGACGGTTCCACACACTAAGGCCACCTCGCCGCGGACGCACCGAACCGTACTGACGTTCCTGCTGGCGATCATGGCGAGTATCGCCGTCATATGCGTCGCCGTCTGGTGGCCGCGCAGCGCATGGGCCACACCCAGCGGTGACCAAGTGGGCGAACTACAGTTCGGCGGGCTGCTACGCACCTACGTCGTGCATGCTCCCCTCGGTGGCGGCAGACCGAGCGGTCTCGTCGTGGCGCTGCACGGCGGCGGTGGCACTGGCCGCAGCGAAGCCGAATTGACCCACTACAGCGATGTCGCCGACGCCCACGGGTTCGTCGTCGTCTATCCGGACGGTGTCGACAAGAACTGGGCCGACGGGCGCGGTGCCTCCGAACCCGATCGTCGCGGCATCGATGACGTCGGCTTCATCACGGCGTTGGCCGACAAACTGGTGCACGACTACGGAATCGACCCTGGTCGTGTATTCGCCACCGGCATGTCCAACGGCGGCTTCATGGCCAACCGCCTGGGATGCGATCGTGCGGACGTCTTCGCCGCAATCGCACCTGTCGCAGGCACATTGGGCGTCGATGTGGCATGCCATCCAACGCGGCCGGTGGCGGTCATGGCGACCCACGGAACAGCCGACCCGATCGTGCCCTTCAACGGCGGCACGATGATAGGCCGCGGCGGCCGCAGCGATATCGTCTCGGCGACCGACCTCGCGAGCCGCTGGCGCGAACTCGACGCCTGTCCGGGCGCGCCCGGCGAGACCGTATTGCCCGGCGGCGACGAAGGCACCGAAGTCCACCAGTTCACCGCTGCCGAGTGCGCGTCCGGCACCGCGGTGGAGTTCATGCAGGTCGACAATGGCGGCCACACGTGGCCCGGCGGATCGCAATACCTCCCCAAAGCGGTCATCGGCGCCACGACACACGCTTTCGACGCCGCCGATGCGGGTTGGCAATTCTTCGACGCCCATGCAAGGTGACGCGCGTCTTCTGCGCGAAATACGTTGCACACAAACATGATTCGACAGCGCGAATGTGCTTGCATCCTCCCGCGCCGAGAACTGACCCGGATCACGCTGACCACGGACCTGCACTAGAGCGCCGCCGCGGGAGAGGATCGGGCGGCCGCCGTCGCCGTCCGGTTGGCGCTGTCCGGGGACGGATCTACCGGTGAATTCCGGTCCTGAGATGACATGGTGGTAAAGAATTTATCGGCGGCGCGTCGATCTAGGACGTTCCCCGTTCGACCCAGGGGTGAGAGGGTCCGAGAGGGACCCGGATACTCGAGGAGACAGAACCATGAAGTACATGCTGATCTGGCGCGCCACCGACGAGGCTTATGCGGGGATGGCGAATATCGACTTCGACAAGTTGCTCGAGACCGTCGGTCGGTACAACGAGGAGATGATCCGGGCCGGTGTGCTGGTCGCCGCGGAGGGCCTCGACGATGCCGCCGATGGCGTGGTCGTCGACTATTCCGCCGAGACGCCCGTGGTCACCGACGGACCCTACGGCGAGACCAAGGAGCTGTTCGGCGGGTTCTACATTCTCAACGTGACATCGAAGGAGGAAGCCGTGGAGTGGGCCAAGCGGTCGCCGATCACCGGCCCCGGCTTCAAGACCGAGATCCGCCGGGTCACCACGATCGATGAGTTCCCGCAGGACAACGAGTGGATCCAGAAAGAGCGGGCGTGGCGGGAAGCGACCGGTCAGCTCTGATCGGATCCAACGGCGATGGCTGATCACACCGGCCGTGCGGCCGTCGCTGCCATCTGGCGGATCGACTCGGCGCGGATCGTCGGTGCACTCGCGCGGTACACCGGCGATTTCGCGCTGGCCGAGGACCTCGCCCAGGAGGCGCTGGCCGAGGCCCTGGTCAGCTGGCCACGTGACGGCGCGCCCCGCAACCCCGCGGGGTGGTTGCTCACGGTCGGTCGCCGTCGCGCGATCGACGCGTTCCGTCGGCGCTCCGCCCTCGACGAACGGTATGCCGCCCTCGCCCGTGATCTGGGCGAGGGCGGTGCGGTCTCCGGGGGCGAACCCACTCGCGAGACCGAGGACATGCTCTGGGATCCGGACCGGATCGATGACGACGTGCTCGCGTTGATGTTCATCTCCTGCCACCCCGTGCTGTCACGGGAGGCGAGGCTGGCGCTTACCCTGCGGGTAGTCGGCGGCCTGACGAGCGATGAGATTGCCAAGGCGTTTCTCGTGCCGACCGCCACCGTGCAGGCCAGGATCACCCGCGCGAAGAAGACGTTGGCGGCGGCGCGGGTGCCGTTCGAGGTGCCGTCGGCCCAAGAGCGGGCCGACCGCCTGGGCTCGGTGCTCAACGTGATCTATCTGATCTTCACCGAAGGTTCCTCGGCCAGCTCCGGTGACGCGCTGATCCGATTCGAGCTCGCGGGCGAGGCACAGCGCCTCGCCCGCGTGCTGGCCCGGCTGGTGCCGAACGAGCCCGAGGTCTACGGCCTACTCGCACTGCTCGAACTGACCGGGGCGCGCTTTCCGGCCCGCACCGGACCGGATGGCGAGTCGGTGCTATTGGAGCAGCAGGACCGCCGCCGCTGGGACCGCGCCGCGATCCGCAGGGGACGGGCCGCCTTGGCCCGCGCGGCGCAGGTCGGCCGTGGCCTCGGGGCCTACGGCTTGCAGGCGGCGATTGCCGAATGTCATGCCGTCGCAGCCTCGGTCGAGACGACGAACTGGGAGCGCATCGTGCTCATTTACGAGGCGCTCGGCAGACTGGCCCCGTCGCCGGTGGTCGACCTCAACCGAGCGGTGGCGGTCTCCATGGCCCAGGGACCGGCCGCGGCGCTGCCGATCGTGGACAGGTTGACAGTGGCTGAGGCGCTGTCGAATTCGCATCTGCTGTCGAGCGTTCGCGGTGAGCTGCTCACCCGCCTGGGACGCACCGATGAGGCGCGCACCGAACTGGAGCGCGCGGCGGAGCTGTGCGGCAATGAGCGCGAGCGGGCGGTGCTGCGGCGCAAACTCGATGAACTCGGCTGACAGACTCCGGCCTTCGCCGGAACGACGGGCGGTGCGGGCCAGCGGCGGTACGGCTGACGCCTCGTACGCACTCGGCCTGCTCAATTCGGCGCTGCCCACCTCGGTACCGCGCAAACGCCGCTGAGTGCCACACCACCGGCTGTTTGTGCATTTTTGCAGACCGTACCTGCGCATTTCCCTCTTGTCCGGACACCGTGGGGCATCAATACTCGCCAAGCGAGTCTTGTGCGGTGCGTCACAGGCATCGGGCAGTCTCGTGCGCGAGAGAAAGATGAGGAACGACGGGATGACGTCCACCAGTGCAGAAACCAGCCCCGAAGAGGTTGCAGCAGCCAGCCCTGAAAAGGGTCTTGCGCGGGTTGCGCAGTCGCTCGCCAGGTGGACAGAGAAATGGTTCCCGGACGCCTACGTCGTCGCGCTGGCGGGAGTATTCATCGTGGCCGTCGCCGCACTGGCCAACGGCTCGTCGCCGCGAACGGTCGCGAACGCGTTCGGCGACGGCTTCTGGGATCTGACCGCTTTCACCCTTCAGATGGCAATGGTGGTTCTCACCGGATACGTCATCGCCACCTCCCCACCTGTCGCTCGGCTGATCGACCGGCTGGCCACCCTGCCGCAAACCGCCAGCAGCGCAGTGAGTTTCGTTGCGTTCCTGTCGATGTCGATATCGTTTCTGAACTGGGGACTCAGTCTGGTTTTCGGCGGTCTGCTGGCCCGTGCTATCGCCCGTCGGAGCGATCTGCGCGTGGACTATCGCGCGCTGGGCGCGGCGGCGTTCATGGGGTTGGGCGCCGTGTGGGCGCTGGGAATATCCTCCTCGGCCGCGCAGCTACAGGCCACCGCCACCTCGTTGCCTCCGGCCCTGCTCAGAATCACCGGTGTCCTCGACTTCGGGCACACGATCTTCACATGGCAGTCCCTGCTCATGTGCGCCATCATCATGGCGCTCACGGTGGTGATCGCGCACTTCTCGGCACCGAAGGATGCAGCGATCAAGACCGCCCAGGAACTGGACGTCGATCTGGATGACCAGCCCGCGGAAGTGGCTCCACGCTCCCGTCCCGGGGAATGGCTCGAGTACAGCCGTATCCTGCCGATCCTGGCCGGGCTGATGACGCTGGGCTGGTTGGCCTCTCAGCTGACCACCAAACCAGTGCTTACCGTGGTCAGCAGCCTGAATGGTTATCTGCTCGTCTTCCTCATGCTGGGCCTGGTGCTGCACGGGACTCCGCGCAAGTTCTTGCAAGCGGTCTCGCTCGCTGTACCCGCCACGGCCGGAATTCTCGTCCAGTTCCCGCTGTACGCCGCCATGGCCGCGGTCCTCACCAAAGCGAAGGGCAGGGGTGGTCTCACCATCTCCGAACACCTCGCGCAGTTCTTCACGAGCATCGGCGGCGGCGGAAGCTTCGCCATCGTTATCGCCCTCTACACCGTGGTACTCGGCGTCTTCGTCCCGTCCGGCGGCGGAAAATGGCTGGTCGAAGCCCCCTACGTCATGCAGGCATCGACCGAGGTCCACATGAACCTCGGCTGGACGGTCCAGATATACAACGTCGCCGAGGCGCTGCCGAACCTCATCAACCCGTTCTTCATGCTGCCGCTGCTGGCAGTGCTCAGACTGCGGGCCCGCGACCTCGTAGGATTCACGTTCCTGCAGTTCATATTCCACCTGCCGGTGGTACTGCTTCTCGTATGGTTGCTCGGCATGACATTCGAATTCGTCCCCCCGATCCTGCCCGCCACCCCGTGACCCCAACGGGTACGGTCGGAGCAGGCACCGCCGAACCAGGTCCAGCGGAGCAGCCGACTTTTCCCGGATATCGAAATCCTGGACATCGGCGTATTCGATTGCGTCTTCGTGGCGAGCTGGGTCTGCATGTTGCGGCAGGCGTGCTCGGGTAGTCGTGTAACGCATGGATTCGAGGAACGCCGCCGCGCGGTTGCTCGCAGAGATCCTTCGGTGCAGATGTGGAATCGTCTGGCGGTGACCATCTTCGAGTGCGTCGTCGACCCGCCGAACCGTCGATTCTCACCGATCTAGAGCGCGCAGTCGCTGTCGCCATAGCCGAAGCTGTTCCAGGAGACCGTTGTCCCGCGCCTCCGGCAATGCCAATGCCCTCGGTTGAGTTGTTGTGCAGCGCAGCGTGTCTCGTAAATTGCTGTCAGCGCCGAGGCTTGCCGTTCGGCGGGTTCGCAGCGTAGGAGTCCCTCAGCCCTTCGGGTAGGGAGCCGCCGGGCCCTGAGCGCAGCGGTGACGGCGCACCAATCGTGAGCCCGTTCGGCTACGAACATGCGTAGTACGCAGCAATCATCGCTCGCAAGGAGTTCAATGCGCAGGTCGGCGTTCTGGTTCTGGGGTAGCAGGATTGGGGCGGGGGTGGCCGCGTACTGCACGATCTTCGCGGTCGGATCGTGGTTTACCGATAGCGGCTACTGGCGTGCCTATGCGGCTGCCGGGGTCGTCGGTGTCATTGCGTGGTGGTTCGGTCACCGGCTGGGAGTGCGCACGGCGGTAGACGAGCGCACGCCAGCGGCGAGTCCTGACGTTGCCCAGCTCCGGTGGGAGGTCGGTCGATGTATCGATACGTTCGGTGCGGAGGATCCGCGCACGCTCGGGTCCCAGCTGGTGCTGGCCGATGCGTGCTGGGCGTCGGGGCAGCAGGACGAAGCGCTCTACTGGTACATGGCAACCCACGCCAGCTGCCTGCGCACCCTCGGTTCCGATCATCCGATGTCCATCGAGGCAGAGCACCAGTTGCGCGCCGCGCACCGCCGATCGAGATTCGGCCTCGACGACAGCGATTCGGCCGGGCAGTCGGATTCGCCGTAGCCGCAACCGATTCGGGCGGAATCGAGAACATCACTGGAATCACCTGTCGGACCTTCCGCGAGTGGTGTCAGCGCCAACTCGACGGCTTTCGCTGACGCGCGGCTCATCACCCTCGGCGACGACCCCGCCGGCGCGGGATTCCGGCCGCAATGCGGGTGTGCCGGCCGCAGCGGCGGCGTAGCGGCGAGCCAAGTGCGCGAAGGCATCTCGAAGTTCACTCGGTTCGACGACCTCGAGATCGGCATCGAATCTGCCGAGGGTGGCGGCCAGCGCGATCCAAGACCACGAACCAAGGATCAGCCGGCACCGATTCGGGCCGAGGTCCTCGATGATCGCGTCGCGGGTGAATTCGGAGACGATCGCCGCCGGAAGTTCGAGGATCACCTCGCCGTGGCACGGCCAGTCGACGGAACCGGCCGAACCGCGGAATCTGCTGGTGACGAAGGCCGCCACGTCACCTCCGGGGAGCTCACGCGGGGTGAATCGGGGGCCGGTCGGAGTACGCGGGGTGATCCGGTCGGCGCGGAAGATGCGCCAGTCGCAACGCTCGAGATCCCAGGCGATGAAGTACCACCGGCCGCCTCGGGTGACCAGGTGATGAGGCTCTACTCGGCGCGGCGGGATCACGACGGAGCTGCCCGCAGCTTTCGGCGCGGATGCCGGGGCGTAGTCGAACCGCAGCTCCTCGCGGGCCTGGACAGCGGCGCTGAGTGTCATGAGCACCGCGGGGGCGACCTGCCGGTCCGGTCCGGTCGCTGGATCCTCGACTGTCGTGATCCGCAGCATGTCGATGCGGCGGGCCAGCCGTGCGGGCATGACCTGCCGGACGGTCGTGAGTGCGCGGGCGGCGGCTTCCTCGATGCCGGCGCCGGCGGTGGTGGCGATCTGGAGTGCGACGGCGAGGGCTACGGCCTGCTCGTCGTCGAAAAGCAGTGGGGGCAGCTCGGATCCGGCGTCGAGCCGGTACCCGCCGTCTGGGCCCTTGGTGGCCACGATGGGGTAGCCGAGCTCGCGCAACCGGTCGACATCGCGGCGCACGGTGCGGGGGCTGACCTCGAGGCGCTCGCACAGCAGCGCCCCCGGCCAATCCCGGCGAGACTGCAGCAGTGAGAGCAGTTTCAACAGCCGCCCTGATGTCTTCGGCATGAATCCAATATTGCCCGAAGAAGCGGACGGATCCTGGCCTCTTCTCCTGTGAATGTATTCGGTGTCCAGCCACAGCGAATCGAGAGGCGAGGAGCCGATCATGCCTATCAATGGTCCATCGGCTCGGACAACAATCGCTACTTCGTCTGGCGCTCCGGCGTCGGTATCACCGCGGACGGAAACATCGTCTACGCCATGGGCCCTGCGCTGTCCGTGCGCACCCTCGCCGAACTGCTGCCGTGCGGGCGATGGAGCTCGACATCAACACCGAGTGGGTCTCGTTCATGACCTACGACAGCATCCGCGATCCCATCAACCCGCCCGCCACCAAGCTTCTCCCCGAATTCCGTCAAACGGGGGATACTGCAACACCGACGAACGCGACTTCGTCGCCGTCGACAGCCGTTAGCCTTGCACGAATTCGTAGGTGTAGAACACCAGGCCGTCACCGATCTTTCGTGTGTTGACCAGGTGCAGCGGCTTCTTGTCGCTGGTCTCGTCGAAGATACGCAGGCCGGTTCCCAGCACGACCGGGAAAACTACCAGCCGCAGTTCATCGGCCAGGTTCTGTTCTATCAGTGTGCGCACGAGCTGATAGCTGCCGTAGACCAGGATTTCCCCGTCAACTTTCCGCTTCAGCTCCGAAATCTCCTTTACCGCATCGCCGTTGAGGACCGTGGCGTTGCTCCACTGAGGATCTTCGAGAGTCGACGACACGATGTACTTGGGGAGGCTTTTCACTCTGTCCGCCCACTCGGGGCTCACGCGGATATCCGCGTCATCCCGCGATAGCATCCGGGACGCGAACCACTCACTGCTCCGCCCGCCCAGCAGTAGCGCCTCGACGCCCAGCGCTTCCTCCGTCTCGCGGGCGACCCAGTCTTCGAGGTCCTTGCTCCCCACGAACTGGTGGAACCAGCCGCCCCGCTCGAAGCCCTCCTCGCCGTCCGGGTCCTGGACCACTCCATCGAGTGTGACATTTGAGCTGATGACGATCTTTCCCATTTCCGTGCTCCTTTGACAATGTTGTCGGCTATCACTGGTCTAGACGCCGCGGCATCGGAAAAGGAGGCGCTCCGCGACCGCCCCGTTCGCGCCTTGGCCGGCGTCCATACAGGATGGAACTGCACACAAGGGATGAGGTGGCGGGAGTGGAGTTGGCGAGAACGGACCTGATGTCGAGGGCGCAGGCCGGCGACGGCGAGGCATTCCGAGCGCTGACCGAGCCACACCGTCGCGAGCTACAGGTGCACTGCTACCGGATGCTCGGATCGTTTCAGGATGCCGAGGACGCTCTCCAGGACACGATGCTCGCCGCTTGGCGAGGTCTCGAACGATTCGACGGGCGAGCCTCACTTCGCACCTGGCTCTACCGCATCGCCACCAACCGGTGCCTCGACGCGCTGCGCTCTGCTGGCCGACGTCCTGCAAAGCAGTGGGACATCCCGGGAATCGAACCACCGGAACCCACTGGACTCGGCGAAATCCACTGGCTCGAGCCCTATCCCGACGCCCTTCTGGACGGTGCGATCAGTGTGCCGCTCGGTCCGGAGGCGCGCTACGAGCAAACCGAATCCATTTCCTTGGCCTTTGTGACCGCCCTGCAGATCTTGCCGCCTCGCCAGCTCGCCGTCCTCATCCTGCGCGACGTCCTCGGATTCCACGCGAACGAAGTAGCCGACATGCTGGACACGACCGTCGAATCGGTCAAAAGCGCCCTCAAACGCGCGCGTGCAGGAATGCAGCGCCGACTGCCGGTGACTACTGCCCGAGAGCAGCCGCCTGCTGGCGACTCACCTGCCGAGGACGCGATCGTGGCGAAGTTCGTCAGCGCCTACGAATCTGCCGACATCGACGCGTTGGTGGCTCTGTTGACCGACGACGTCTTCATGTCGATGCCACCGATACCGCTGGAATACCAGGGCCGAGACAACGTGGCCCGCTTCTGCGCATTCATTTTCGGCTCGGTACAGAGATTCGAACTGGTGCCGACGCGAGCCAACGGTCAGCCGGCATTCGGGGTCTACCGACACACCCCCACCGGCATCCACGGAGTCGGCCTCTTCGTCCTCACCCTCGCCGGCGACCGAATCAGCGCCATGACCCGCTTCGAAAACACTGTCCTGCCCATATTCGGCCTGCCGCAATCCCTCCCGAGTGCACAGTAGACCGCCTTCGAGTCATGCCACGTACCACCGACACGCTGCCCTGACCAGCGGTTACGTCATATCGGCCCGATTTTCGGCCGATACTACGGCGACCCCAACTCGACACCGCCCTGGCCGGTCACAACTCATATGACCGAGCTGCCGCGTTCCCCTCAGCGGCGGCCTCGCGCGGCCGCTTCGGTCTCCGCGCGCCACCTCGCCAACGCCTCGGCCGACGGACGCGCGTACTTCCCGAGACTGCGCACCGAGACGTGCCCGGACATCTTCATCAACATCGGGGTGGACGCGCCGTCCTCGGCGGCGTGGGTGAGCGCGCTGTGCCGCAGCGTCCCCCTCTGCCGCGGACCCAGAATGTTGGCTATAGTCATATATAGTCAGCAACGACGTAAACGATTCAGGAAGGTAGACATGACCACAATCGAAGGCGCTATTGCCCTGGTCACCGGCGGGCAGCGCGGCCTCGGCCGCGCGTTCACCGAGGAGCTCCTGGCGCGTGGCGCGACCAAGGTGTACGCCACCGCCCGCAAGCCCGAGGCGGGCGATGACGCCCGCATCGTCCCGCTCGAATTGGAGGTTACCGACCCGGATTCGGTTGCGGCCGTGGCGGATCGGGCCACTGATGTGAACATCGTCATCAACAACGCGGGTGTACTGCGCCCAGCGCCGCTACTGCATGCCGAAATGGCCGATGTCGTCGAAACATTCGAGACCAACGTCTTCGGGCCCCTGCGCATCGCCCAGGCCTTCGCCCCTATCCTCGCCGCCAATGGTGGTGGCGCACTGGTGGATATCCACTCTGTGCTGTCCTGGAGCTCCGGGGCCGCAGCCTACGGTGCGTCAAAGGCCGCCCTGTGGTCTCTGACCAACTCCCTGCGCATCGAACTGACGGCGCAGGGCACCCAGGTCGTCGGTGTCCACCTCGCCTTCGCCGAGACCGACATGGTCAAGGCCATCGATGCCGTGAAGCTCAGCCCCGCCACGGTCGCCGCCGCCCTCGCCGACGGCCTGGAACAGGGGGCGCACGAAGTCCTCGTCGATGAGTTCACCCGGCAGGTGAAGGCATCCCTCTCCGGTCCCGTCGAAAACCTCGTCCTTCCCTTCCGTCGCTGAGACACCGGGTCGCTCAAAGGAATTCACCATGCCGCTCTGGCACATCTACCACCCCACGAACACCTATACCCCCGAGGACAAGCAAAACTTCGCCCAGGACATCACCGCCTACTACGCCCGCTTCGGCCTCCCGGAGTTCTATGCCGTAGCCCTCTTCCACGAACTCCCCGCCGACTCCTTCTACGTGGGCGGCAAACCCAGCGCCGCCTCGGTGCGCATCACCATCGACCACCTCGCCCGTCAACTAGACGACCCTGAAATGCGAAAGCGCATGACCCGCGGCCTCGACACCCTCATGGCCCCCTATACGCACGATCGCGGCCTGTACCTCGAATTCAATATCAACGAGGTCGCCCGCGACACCTGGATGATCGCTGGGCTCTTCCCGCCGTCGATCGGCAGCGAAATCGAGCAGGCCTGGGCCGAGGAGAACAAGCCCATCCCGTACTGAAGTCGGCGTCGGTATCGGCATCGCCTCCGCGTTCGTCCCGATCAGTCATCGAGGCTTTGCGCCTGGACGAGCAGGCCCTCGCCAGCGGTATGCAGGCGATGATGCGGGGCATCGTCATCACGGCGGTGACTACCCAGGCGATTTCCGTGACGATGCCCCGCGACGGCAGCGTGCTGCAAGGCACTCAGTTCTACCGCGATTCTGGCGGCGGTCGGCGGTGACCGTGTTGGCGGCCAGTTTGCAGCGGGCCAGGTACCGGTGCGTCCGATCGAGGGCGCGGCGCGCGGCCGCGATGACATCGGCGGGCGGACCGGTCACGGCAGCAGGCCGGGTCATCCTGGCCCCACGCTCCCGCGCCTGGACGCTCATCTTGTGGCGGCTGCAACCGCGCGGCAGGCAATCCTCAGCGGCTCGCGCGCAGTATGCGGTTTGCGCGCAGCGCGCGGGGCGGTTCGCCCCCGAATCTTGCGGATCCGTCGAGGTAGCCGGTGATGAGGTCGGGGGCGGAGTGGTCTTCGAGGTCGGTGAAGCCGAGGGCGCGCAGCTGTGCGGCGATGTCGTCGGGCGTGAAGTAGCTGAACACGGGTTCGCCGGCGTCGGCCAGCCGATCCGCACGTGCCTGCTGGTGCGCACGGTCCTCGTCGCTGTCCGCAGGCTGCAGGTAGTCGAAGACCACCTCGACCGGCTCGGCCTGACCAGCGATGTATTCGAGGGTGGCATGGGCAGCGTTCGGGGTCAGATAGAACACGACGCCGAGCCACACGAATACGGCCGGGTCCGTCCGTGTGAATCCGCTGGATTCCAATCCCGCTGCCAGCGTCTGGGTTTCGAAGTCGACCGGTACGAAGGTCAACGTTTCAGGGCGGTCGATTCCGGCTGCAACGAGGCGTTCGCGTTTCCACGCTTGGGTGGCGGGGTGGTCGACCTCGAAGACACGCAAGTCCGGGTGCGGATTGCGATAGGCGAAGGTGTCCAGGCCTGCGCCGAGGATCACGACCTGCCGCACACCAGCGGCGATGGCCGCGGCCACGGCGTCCTCGGCGAAGCGGGCGCGGGAGGCGAAGAACAGGCGGCGGGACCGATCGCTGACCACGAGATCGAGGTAGTCGGTTGTGGGCGTGCCCAATTCGGTCAATTCCGCTGCGGTGACGCCGAGCAGACGTGCCGCCAGGGGGTCGGTGAAGATCAGTGGTCGGTCAGCGATCTGGTGATAGGCGCGGGCATACGCGGTGATGAGCGCTGTCCGGCTGGGTCCGTCGTTATCCATATTCAAAGAACCTAGTCACGAATGTGGCGCGTGCTCTATGAACTCACTCACGCCCACTCCGCAAAGGAGCATGCGAGCACGATCCGTTACTCCATCGAACCGGCCGACCGCCAGCCCAGGAACTGCGCGACCAGCCGCAGATGCTCGGTGCGGGTCTGCGCACGCTTCCTGTACGAACGGATCAGCGACGCATCAACTTTCAGCTGCTCGGCCAACCGGGCAACCGCCACCGGCGGCGCGGCCGCCACCCGGTCCGCCACGAAACCCAGCCACGGCAACGTGCACAACGCCACCGACAGACCGAGCCGTTCCGCAGGGCCGCGCCCCCGCCCCGGCGTCAGGAACGCGCGGTGGGACCGGATCGGGTCTGCCGCACCGGCATTCGATGAGGCCCTGTCCGGCCCGATGCTCGGTGTTCGCCTCAGCCGATCAGGTGCTCGAGTGCGAGTTGTTGCAGTCGGACGAAACCGAAGTCGCGTTCGGCGGCCTTGTCCGGATCGAAACCGTCATCGCCCGAGACGAATGCTTCGACCGACTCCCCGTCACCGAGAGTCGGCTGCGCCAGATCGAGGACACCCGAGTAGGCCATCGCCTCCTGCACCCGGGAGTCCGCACGAAAGGCGCGCGCCTTGTCGGCGAGCATCAGATAGGTCGCCATGCACGCCTTCGCCGATTCCCACACGCCGGTCAGATGTTCGGTGCGCGAGGGTTTGTAATCGAAATGCCGGGGCCCGGTGTAGCGCGGGCCGTCTGGGTAGGCGGGAAAACCGTTTTCGAGTAGGTCGACGGTGAAGAATGCGGAGACGAGGTCGCCGTGTCCGAAGACCAGGTCCTGGTCGTATTTGAGTCCGCGTTGGCCGTTGAGGTCGATGTGGAACAGCTTGCCGCTCCACAATGCCTGGCCGAGGGCGTGCATATAGTTCAGGTTGGCCATCTGCTCGTGGCCGGTTTCGGGATTGAGGCCGACGATATCGCCGTGCTCCAGTTCGGCGATGAGGGCGAGTGCGTGCCCGACGGTGGGCAGGAAGATATCGCCGCGCGGCTCATTGGGCTTGGGCTCCAACGCGATTCGCAGGTCGTAACCTTGTGACTTGATGTATCCGGCGACCGTGTCCAAACCCTCTTTATAGCGTTCGAATGCGGCGAAGACATCCTTGGATCCGTCGTACTCACTGCCTTCGCGTCCGCCCCACATCACGAAGGTGGTGGCGCCGACCTGTGCCGCCAGATCCACCGCGCGCAGGACTTTGCGCAGTCCGAAGCGGCGGATCGAGCGGTCGTTCGCGGTCAGCCCGCCGTCCTTGAAGACCGGGTGGGTGAAGGTGTTGGTCGTGACCATCTCGATGGTGAGACCGCAGCGATCGGTGGCGTCTTTGAGGCGTGCCAGGTTGCGCTCCTTGGTGGCCTCGTCGGCGTCGAACGGGAATACATCGTTGTCGTGGAAGGTAATTCCCCAGACGCCGAGCTCGGACAGGCGTTCGGCATACTCCCACGGTCCGAGCGTCGGTCGGGTCGGCAGACCGAACGGGTCGCCACCTGTCCAGCCGATCGTCCACAGGCCGAAGGAGAACTTGTCCTCGATGGTGGGTTGGCGGGTCACGCGATCACCTCCAAGCCTGTATTACAGCACGGCGAACACCGCGGCGGCCATCTTCGCTCGCGGTGAAGGACATGATGTCCTTCTGGACGGGTACGAGAAGTGCCGGCGATGCGATGAGGAAAGTCGGACTGGCAGCTGCTTCGGTCTGTTCGGTGGATATCGACGAGCCCCGGGGTTCGCCTCGTGACCGGTGGGGCTCGTCATCGTTGTTCGCGCACTCAGAGGTCTTTGTGGGCTCCGGTCATGAGTGCGGCCAGATCTTCCGGGTGCAGGAACGACGGTGGGGGCGGCGGACCCCAGTTGAACAAACCCTGTGCGCCTTCGAAGGTTTCAGGGCTCCACAGTTGGTCGTCGACGATGCAGTCCATATCGGAGTAGTACTCGCTGAAATTGCCTGCGGGATCCTTGAGGTACCAGAAGAAATTGGAGCCTGCGTGGTGACGGCCCAGGCCCCACACATGGCGCTCCGGGTTGTCTTCGAGCATCGCGAATGCTCCGCGCCCGACCTCGTCGATGTCCTCCACCTGCCAGGAGGTGTGGTGCAGAAAGCACACCGGGGCCGCCAGGACCAGGACATTGTGATGGTCGGTGGAGCAACGGAGAAACGCGCCGTGGTCCTTGATGTAGTCGCTTGCCTTGAAACCGAGCCCCTCGACGAAGAATCGCATGGTGGTTTCCAGGTCGGTGGTGCCCAGGACGGCGTGCCCCAGTTTGCGGGGCCGGACCCGGCCTGTGCGATCGATGAAGGCGGCCCGTTTTCCGGTTCTTTCGACACGGCCGGGGCCGTTGTAGGGAGTGGGCGGTGTAATTGGCTGGATGATGCGCGCAGTGACACTCATATTGATCTGCGAGCCGGTGATCGGTTCGGTCGCGCGAAGCACGTTGGGGCGCAAGTAAACCGGTACGCCGAGGCGTCCCAGTCGGGCAGCGGTGGCGTCGAGGTCGTCGGCGGCGTCCGCGGCGATGCCGAGCTCGACCAGGCGGCGATGGGACGAGTGGACGATCTCGAGCTGGTCGCCGCCGTCCTGGGTCGCGAACCAGCCGTCACCGCGGGGCGTCAAACCGAAATCGGTGTAGTAGGCCTCGGTTTCGGCCGGATTGGGAACACCGATGGTGACGTGGGAAAGGCCGTGCAGCGCCATGACCTACTCCTGCGACTCGGCCACGAAGCTCTGGTGCAGTTCACCGATACCCTCGATCCAGCTGTCCAGGCGCTCACCGGGCTGAATGAACCGCTGGGGATCGCGGCCGACGCCGACGCCGGCGGGGGTGCCGGTGAAGATGATGTCCCCCGGGTAGAGGGTGGTGGTGTGCGACAGCTTGGAGATGAGCTCGGGCACGGAGAAGATCAGTTCGCGGGTGCGGCCCTTCTGCATCTGCTCGCCGTCGAGGGTGCAGCCCAGTTCGAGGTCGTCACGGTTGCCGAGCTCATCGGTGGTGACCAGCCACGGACCCATCGGTGCGAAACCGGGGAACGACTTGCCGAGGCTGAATTGGGGTGCGGGACCGGCCAACTGGGAGGAACGTTCAGAGATGTCCTGCCCGGCGGTGAGCCCGGCGACGTAGTCCCAGGCGTCGGCCTCGCTGACCTTGGCCGCGGTGCGGCCGATGACCGCCACCAACTCCACTTCCCAGTCGACGGTGCCGCCGGTCGGGATGACGACCTCGGTGTCGGGGCCGCTGAAGCTACTGACGAACTTGGTGAAGACCGGCGGGATCTGGGTCGGGGATTCGAAACCGGATTCCGCGGCGTGCGCGCTGTAGTTCAGGCCGATCGCGAAGGTTTGGCGGGGTGTCGGGGATGGAGCGCCGAGCGCCCGCCGATCGATCTCGACACCGTCGGTGTCCGATTGCTCCGCTGCATCGGCCCAGGCCCGGAACGCATCCCAGTTCTCGTAGATCGGGGACAGTTCGGGTCCGAAGCGTCCGTCGCTCGCGGTGGCGATATCGATGGCGCGCTGTCCGTGAATGAGAACCGCCCGGCCACCGAGGTTTGCGATACGCACGTCAATTGCTCCTTGTCTGTGTGGCCAGATCGGCCGATGGGTGAACCTGTGCCCGGAGATGCCGGGAGTATTGGGAGATGAGGCCGTCGACGGCTTGTATGTCGGGTACGGCTCCGAAAATGTAGTCATCGGCGCGTACCAGTGCCGCGGTCGCACCGAATTGCGTGAACCAGGAATGCCATTCGTCGTCGGCATCGATCAGCGTGGCGGCCGTGGCGATCGGCGTGACTGCGTTCGATGCGGGTGTGAACCGCGCGAGGACGAGCAACCGAACCCCGAGGTCGGCGAGTTCGGCACGGGCTTGCTCGCCGAGGGTTTCGGGAAGCTGTGCGTCAGTGGTGAGCAGCATGGCGGTGTTCGCGCCGACCAGGTCGTCGAGAAGTGCTGTTCTACCATCGAGTTCGGCACGGAACTGGGGCGACAAGGTGCCGCGCAGCCCGGGGAGGTCGATTCCCGTCGCCACGACGCCGGGCCCGAGTACCGGCTGAGCGGAAATCGGGAGCACCACAGCAGGATCGGCGTTGCCTGCGATCATGCGAGCATCGCGTTGCGCGGCGGCTTCCTCGTCGAGCACGCAGATGACCTTGCCCAGCTCCACCGACATGGCGATCGCGTGCTGGATGTGGGTGAGTCGCTCGCTGGTGTAGGTGTTCAGCAGCGCTGGATCCGATTGCCCGCGCAGTACTCGATCGAGTTTCCAGCTCAGGTTGGCCGCGTCACGAATGCCCGAGCACATGCCCTGACCGGCGAACGGCGGCATATTGTGCGCCGCATCGCCGACGAGGAACAGCCGGCCTTCGTTCCAGTGGTCGGCCCAGCGCGCCTGGAAGGTGTAGACCGCATGCCGTTCCAGGACAGTGTTCGCGGGGGTGCGGCCCCACGGCTCCATCAGTCGCCACGCGGTGTCGCTGCGGTTGAGGTCGTCGAGTGATTCACCCGGTAGCCGCATGAACTCCCACCGGCGCCTCCCCGGCCCGCCGGAGACGATCGTGGTCGGCCGGATGGGATCGCAGAGTTGCCAGTTCTGCGGCGACCACACCAGGTCGTCCTGCGGAATGGTGTCCACGATCAGCCAGTCGAAGTAGAATCCGAGATCCTGCATGGATGTCGACATCTGTTCGCGGACAAAGCTGTTGGTTCCGTCCGCGCCGATCACATACCGAGCGCGGGTCTGTGCGGTGGCACCGTCTGCACCGGTGTGAGTGAGCACGACGTCCTGATCGGGTTCGGCAGCGAGCCGGATCACCTCGCGGCCGCGCCGGACCGCTACCTGCGGCATGGCCGCGACCGCGTCGCCGAGCACCTGCTCGAGTTCGGGCTGGGAGAAGAAGTTCGCCACCGGCCATCCGGATGGGCCGAGCCCGGACCAGTCGATCCGCACCAGTGAATCGCCGTTGCGGTTGCGCCATTCGTAGTGGTCGGGAACCGGTGCGGAAATGGCCTCGATCTCGTCGCGCAGGCCCATGGCCTGGAAAACCCGCCCGATTTCATGGTCGAAATGCACCGCACGTGGCAGCGGGTACAGCGAGGGCCAGCGCTCCAGCACGATCACCGAATGACCCGCCAGGCCCAGCATGCGCGCGACCGCCAGCCCGACCGGACCGGCGCCGACCACCGCTACGTCGTAAATCGGCTCCTGCACGAAAACTCCCTTATCCGAAAAACTTTGAGATCACACCGCCGCGATGACCGCGGCAATGAGGAAGATGAGCGCCACGACCGCGACGCCGGTACGGGCGAAATGGAATCGCCGCCAGAATGTGCGGAGCCCCTCGGCGCCCTCGGGCGGCGTGCCCTCGGCGAGCCGGCGGAACTTCGAGTTGATCGGTTCGCCGAACAGGATCGAACCGATCATGATCACCGCCAGGCAGAGCAGGCCGAGCCAGCCGAACAGTCGCGAGCTCCCCGATGACTGGGTGGAGAACAGCACCGCGCCGAGGCCGGACAGCGATACGAAGATCGGCATCATCGGATCGACGTGTTTCAACGTGCGCCGGAAGTCGGTCGCATACTCGACCACCGACATTCGGTTCCACACTGCGAGCCGGTCGACGGCGATGACCCAGATTCCGCCTGTGGCGAGCCCACCGAACAGCAACATCAACATTGCGCCCGCA
The DNA here is from genome assembly GCF_050946365.1 of Nocardia sp. CA-107356. Classification (NCBI taxonomy): domain Bacteria; kingdom Bacillati; phylum Actinomycetota; class Actinomycetes; order Mycobacteriales; family Nocardiaceae; genus Nocardia; species Nocardia sp. CA-107356. Next base: position 5,365,085 of record NZ_CP191992.1, read on the forward strand.
TGCCCGAGATTCGACATGATCAGTCCTCGATTCCGGTGTGGTCGCTGTCCACGGCGACGTATTCGATCGACAGGATCGAGGTGCTGCGGTCGGCGTCGACGAACGGTTCGTTGGCTGCACGCACCAGTTCGCGCAGGCCGGCCAAGGATTCGAAATCGGTGACCCAGGTTTCGACGAGCTCGACCAGCGAGCGGTGCGAGTCGGCGATGTAGTCCTGGCATTCCTGCCGGGTCTTCGTGCCTTTTCCGTAAACGGTCGGAATGTCCTTGAACAAGTGTCGAATCACTTTCTACAGCAGGCGATTTCGTCGCGTGCTCGAACCGCTCCGCACTGGATGAGTGCGGAGCCGGAATCGGATCGGATGTTTTATCCCGCGGCGGGGACGGCTTCGGAGACGAGTCCGGACCAGCCGAGAATGTCGAGGTCGATCGGTTCGGCTACAGCGCCGCACGTGCCGCAGGTACGGGCCTCGAGGTCGGCGCTGAAACGGGCGCAGGCGGTCGCGTAGATGGGTGCGGCTTCGACGTCATTGTCGTGTTCCCATTCCAGACGGTGCAGTTCCTTGCCGCACGTGTCGCAGAACCAGGCCGCGGCTACGAGTCCTGCTTCGAGCGCGACATAGCGCAGCATGACGCCCTCTTCGATGGGCTCGATACGGTGCGGTGTGCCTGCTGGGACGTAGACGTTGTCGCCGACCTGAGCGATGAAGTAGTTGACATTGCTGTTGCGCATACTGATTCGGGACGAGCCCGACATCTGGACGATAATGGTGTCCTTGGCGAAGATCTGATAGAACGGCTGGTCGACCCAATTTCTCGACAGCACCAGTTGGGGGTCGACATCGATCGGCAGGACCGCGAGGTCGGCGTAATTGCCGACTGTGGCACCGGTTTTGAAGGCTGACAGCATACGGCGGCGCGACATGTGATTATCCCTCTTCCTGCGCGGTCTTGTGCAGTGCGTGGTATGCCGCGTTGGCGACCCGGGTTTGTTCGACCACTCGGCCCCAGCCCCACGGGTCGGCCGGGAATTCGGTGTTCACGTGCCCGCAATTGCGGCAGGTGCGACCGGCAGCGGAGTTGCGGATCGCCGCGAATTCGTGGGATCCGACCATGGTGGAGAACTGTCGGTAGACGTCGTCGGCCTTGCCGAATCGGGTCGGATCGAAATCCGGTGCGCCTTCGGGGCCGGCATCGTATTCGTGCCGAAGCATTTCCTTCTTGCAGCTCTGACACTTGGCGACCATGGCTTCCTTCTGCCCGGCCTCCTCGGACTGCAGTTGAGTGACCGTCACCAGCACGAAGGCTTCGGGGTTCTCCTGGTCGCGCAGAAAGGAATTCACACCGTGGAACTTCTGCAGCGCCATGATCTGGCCGGTCTGCAGCATCGCGTCGTTCGCGCCGAAGATCACCGTCACCTCCGACACCGAGTTGGCGTGAAAGAAGTGGCCGTGATCTTTGCCCGGTTCCCCGTACATGAGCGCGCCGCACGGCACCATCGCGCCCGCGTCGTCGTACGGGAAGATCGGCACCAGTTCGGCGCCGGCTTTCGCCATTCGCTCGTACACGCTGACTTTCAACGGTTCTCGCTTGCCTGTGGGCAGCGGGATTCGCTTTCCGGCGGTCATCTCGGGGATGGCTGCGGCGGCTTCGATGGCTTGGCTCACATGATTCTCCTTCGAACTGTGCCTCATGCGTGCCCGCCGGTCCGGGGGTTGGGGCCGGCGGGCACGCATGGGCGGGCCGGACGCGGGCGGTGACGCCAGGTGCGGGGCAGGGCTCCGATATGGCGTCCGGGCCGATCGGCGACTGATTGCCACGCATTCTGTCGCATCATACGGAACAGTGACCCACGTCACGAGACAACAGTAGCAAGCGTCGGTACCGTCGGCAAGCGTCCGTCGACACTTGCCGCAGCGGTCGGTCAGCCCTGACTCTTGTATGGCTCGAGCCTCGCGACGTGCTTACCGTCGGCATCGAACCTGACCAGCGTGCGCCACTGGATGCGCACGCGATTGTCGGTCCACAGCGCCTCGACCGGGTCGATGCGGAAGAAGACCTGACTGCCGGCGCCACCTGTTCGCTTGAAGCTCTTGTAGATATCAGCGTCTTTGAGCCACTCGAATTGCTCGTGGCTTACCTGGATCGCCCGGTCGATCTCGGCAGGTTCGGTCACCCGGGTGGCGATCCCATTGACTTGGACAGCGCGGAGTGCGGCCCGCCCCGCGAAGCCGTCTGCCGGAAGGTGATCCAGGGTGTAGCTGACTCGGTTGTCGCTCGAGAGGGCGACGTACTTGCGTGTGTAGGTGAAGGTGTGCACGTAGGTGGCCAGCCCGGCGGAGGCGAAGTGCATGGTCGCGACGAGCGGAGCGCCGTTCGGGGTGACGACGGCCAGGGCTCCGATCTCCTCGATGCGCAGTAGTTCGACGATCTCTTGCTCGACTTCGGCGGGTGTGGGTTCGTTCAGTGCCATGAGCTGAATTCCTCTGTATCACTTCGTTGTAGAGGCGATAGCCCCGATGGGGATGAGCAGCACAAGGCCGAGGAGCAATGCCAGCCGGTAGGCGGGGCGGGCCGTGGCAGTCGGAGTCGTCGTCGTGGGGGTAGTCGTCTTTGTCGGCGTTGCGTTCATGGTCGCGTCTGCTCTCGGGTCGATCTCGGTGAGAGCTGAGTCGGGTATTCGACCAGGGTGGATACGACACACCGCCAGCTCACCAAGTGTTATGTAGCGCGATGCGGAACGGTGGCCCACATCACGAACCGTAGGTTAGCAAGGGGCGGGCCCGAGAGGGTCGATTTGCGAACAATCGAAATCCTGTGACCGTGAAACGCGTTCGGTGACCTCCGCGTGAACCCGATGGTTCGCGAAGGTCACCGAAAGTGGCTGGTGATGCAGTGTTGTCGGCTACCCGATCCGGCCGCTGAGTTCGTCCGCGATGCGGACGGTAGCGGCGGCGGTCGCCGTCACCCACTCCTGGTCGACGCGCGAACGGGGCGCTGTTACCGAGATCGATGCGCGTGCCCGCCCGGCGCGGTCGCGAACGACAGCACCGACGGCACTGACATCGGTCTCGCTCTCGGCGTTGTTGATCGCGTAGCCCCGGTCGCGCGTCTCGGCCAGTTGCGTGATCAGGGCGGCCCTGCTGTTGAGTGCGGTGTCGGTCGGCGCCTCGAGTTTCTCGTTCGGATACAGCGCAAGTAGGTCGACCTCGTCGAGTTCGGCCAGTAGTGCTTTGCCGCTGGCGGTCGCATGGGCGGGCAGGGTCCAGCCGATGCGGCTGCCGGTGCGCACGATCTGCTGGCTTTCGATGCTGTCGAGGAACAGCACCTCGGGTCCACGCAGGATCGCCAGATGGACCGTCTCGTTGGTCTCGGTCCACAGCTTGGTCAGCGCACTGCGGGCGATCACCCGGATGTCCATGTTCTGCACGACGGCCAGCCCGATGTCGACCAGGGCCGGTCCTGGCTGATAGGCCCGGGAGAACTCGTCCTGTTCGACGAACTGGTGGTAGCTCAACGTGGAGAGCATCCGGTGCACGGTCGAACGGGACAGACCCATTTCGCGGCTGACCTCATTGACCCGAAGCTGTTTGCTGTTCTCGAACAGTCGCAGGAGGCGCAGTACGTTGTCGACCGCTCCGATCAGGCCGGCGGGTCGCTCGTCGGATTCCTCATCCGAATTGTCCGCTCGCACAGGCTTGGTGGTGCTGCCCGGCCGATCGAGGCGATTGACATTCATGAGTTCACGGTATCCCACGGCGGTGCGGTTTCCGCTGGTCGCATCGCCTGTCACCCGAGCACTGTGATCCAACTCATCTCACGATAGGGAACGTAAGACCTCATAGCGGAACCAAAATTCTCGTGATGCACTGAACGGCATGGCGCAATATGAAACACTGTTCCTCATTGTGAGACATTAAGGCTTGGTGAAGTGGAGGCCTGATGGCGCGATCGAGCGGCCGGGTTGCACTGGTCGCCGATACGACGAAGGGGATCGGTGTAGCGATCGCCTGGATGTACGCCCCGAGGGCGCCAGCGCGCTGGCGACCGGTCGCAATGCCGAACGAGGTCGGGCGGTCGACAGCATCACGGCAGACGGGGGAGGTGTCTTCGTCGGCCGGAGGGCACCGCCTGCATGCGTAGTCTCGCGCGGCCCGTCGCCATCCCTGGCGTCCGTGTCGCATAGCCGCCGGGCAAGCCACTACAACCACAACTTTCTTGCAGTGTGACCTACAGCATGTCATTATGAGGAACAGTGTTCTACATCGTGACACCAATATAGGAGAGCGATATGCCCCTCTTTCTGAGCCTCCATCAGGCACCCGGACTGTCCGCCGAGGAGGTCGCCGGCTTCGGACCCGAGGTAGCCAAGGGCGTGCACGCGACGTTCAAGCGGCTGGAAGCCAATACGGATACGGGGTTCATCGTGACCCTGTACGAGGCGGCCGATGCGGCGTCGGTCGAGAAGGAGTTCGAGCGGGTCGGATTCCCGTTCGACTCCATCACCGAGATCGACCTGACCCTCGATGAGGTGGGTCTGAGCGCGCTGGTCGCGGAATGACAGCGGGAGTGCGGGCGACGGCCGAACCTCGGATCGAGCGGGACATCACGCTGCAGTTCCGGGCCGACTGGGGCCAGGCGAACATGACCCGCATCTGCGGGTGGCTGGCCCAAGAGATCGGCGACAGATGTGGTGCCGGTTCACGTTTCGCCACCTGGGCGGGGCGCGGCGGCCGCGATCAGACCGATGCTCTGCTCGCGGGCGAGGTCGACATCACGGTCATGACCCCGGCCCCGGCCATCCGGCTCGTCTTCGACGGATCGGGACCGATCGGGGTCGGCCCGCAGCCGAACCTGCGGGCGCTGGGCTCGATCGCGCACCGTGACCGCTTGGTCATCGCAGTCGACGCGAGCCTGCCGGTGCATACAGTGGCCGACCTCGCGAAGGTGGCCGACCAGCTGGTCATCGCGACCTGCGCGGAGGATGGGATCAACACCATCGGCATGGCCGCCCATCACGGGTTGCGGCTGGCCGGGGCGGACCCGGAAACGCTGGTGGCCAACGGCGCCCGTTTCGCCTACTGGGAGCGGCCGTTCCCCGCACTCCACGCTTTCACCACCGGCCAAGCCAATGTGCTGATCAATGAAGCGATCATGATGCCGGTATGGCAGCACATCGCCGACCGGCGGCCGGTCCGCTACCTGGACTGGGGCGACGAAGCCATGGACAACTTCGCCGAACTCGGCTGGGGCACGGTCACCGTCGACGCCGGATACCTTCCCGGTCTCGAAAGTGATCTGCGCACACTGGATTTCGCCGACCTGGTGGTGCTGTGCCGCGACGACCTGCCCGACGACATCGCCTACCTGGCGACCTGGTGCATGGTCCAGCAGCGCAAGGCCCTCGAGGCCCAGTACATGCATATGGCCCCCGACCACACACCGGTCGGCTACCCACTGGATCCGGCCACGATGGCGAAGACCCCGGTCCCGCTGCATCCAGCCGCTCAGCGGGCGTACACCGACCTGGCGCAAGAGAAGCCCGCCACCGACGGGTTGATCTGGAGCTGACCATGATCGAAACAGATCTGCTGATCACCGGAGCCGGTCCGGCCGGGCTGTTCGCCTGCTACTACGCGGGCCTGCGCGGACTAAGCGTCACCCTCGTCGACAGCCTCCCGCACCTGGGCGGGCAGACCGCCGCGCTGTATCCGGAGAAATACATCTACGACGTCGCAGGCTTCCCGGCGATCCGCGGCCGAGAACTCATCGATCGACTGGTAGCGCAGGCGACGACCGCCGACACGACCATTCTGCTGAATCAAGAGGCCACCACCCTCGAAGACCAGCCCGACGGTTCGCTGATCATGACCACCGCGACCGACACCCGCATCCGCGCCTGCGCGGTCCTGGTCACCGCGGGCATCGGCCGCTTCACCCCGCGACCGCTGCCGGCGTTGGACGGATTCACCGGACACGGCGTCGAATACGTCGTCGGCTCGCCCGAGCAATACACAAACGATCATGTGATCGTCGTCGGCGGTGGAGACAGCGCGGTGGACTGGGCCAATTCCCTTGTCTCGCACGCCCGCTCGGTCACCGTCGTACATCGTCGCAACCGTTTCCGGGCGCACCAGAGCGCGCTGGCCCAGCTGTCGGCTACCCCGGCGCGGATGATCATCAACAGTGAGATCGCCCAGGTGCACGGTAACGGCTCCCTGCGCGCGGTGACCGTCCGCGATTGCGTCAACGACACCACCGAGCAACTCGACGCCACCATCCTCATTCCCGCCCTCGGTCATATCGCCGCGCTCGGCCCACTGACCGAGTGGGGGCTGCGGATGACCGACAAACAGATCGAAGTCGATACCACCATGGCCACCAGCCGATCTCGCGTATTCGCCGCCGGTGACATCACCACCTACCCCGGCAAGGTGCAACTGATCGCGGTCGGATTCGGCGAGGCGGCCACGGCCGTCAACAACATCGCGGTGACCCTGCGGCCCGGCGAAGGCCTGTTCCCCGGCCACTCCACCGAGATGTCACCCCAACCGGTGGTCTGAAAGCGCAACCCCAGCTTGGCGGACAGAGGAACCCAGCCCGGCTGGTAGCCCGAAAGGAGGCCCGACATGGCCTATGTCATCAACGACGCCTGCATCGACGAACTCGACGGTTCTTGCGTCGACATGTGTCCGGTCGACTGCATCTACGAGGGTCTCACCAAGCGATACATCAACCCGAACGAATGCATCGACTGTGGCAACTGCCTGTCCGAATGCCCGGTGTCGGCGATCCAGGGCCCGAAGGACATCACCGACCCGACCTGGCAGCAGGACAACGCTGCGTTCTTCGCATTACCGCTGCCCGGTCGCGAAGTAGCCCTCGGCGACCCCGGCGGCGCGGTCGGACTCGGCGCGGTCGGTGTGGACACCCCGCTCGCGGCCTCATGGATCAAGGAGTAAGTCATGCGTATTCCCTTTCTGATCATCGGCGGCGGCATCGGTGGTATGACCACCGCACTAGCCCTGGCACAGGCGGGCTTCGCTGTGCACATCGTCGAACAGGCCCCGGAGTTCGGTGAAATCGGTGCCGGTATTCAATTGGCGCCCAACGCAATTCGTATCCTCGATCAGCTCGGGCTGACCGGTGCCATCGAGCGGATCGCGGTCCGGCCGAAGAACCTGGTCTTCCTCGACATCGACTCCGGTGAGCACCTGGCCACCGTCGATCTCGCGGACCGGTTCGTCGAACGCTACGGACAGTCCTACTCGGTGCTGCACCGCGGCGATCTGCTCGACGCGCTGCTCGACGCCTGTCGCGCGCAGACGAACATCACCCTCGAGACCAACAAAACGGTTACCGGGATCGCGAACCGCGAGAACAACACGGTGGCAGTCGATTTCGCCGACAGCACCCGATACGTGTGCGGCGCGGTCGTCGGCGCGGACGGCCTGTGGTCCACAAGCCGCACGTTGCTCTCCGACGACGCCCCCATCTGCTCGGCCTACGTCGCCTACCGCGGTGCGCTCCCGATGCGCGAGGTCACCGTGCCCGTCGAGAACGACGACGAAATCATCTGGATCGGACCGAACAAGCACCTCGTGCAGTACCCGATCCGGGGAGGCGACCTGTACAACCAGGTCGCGGTATTCCGCAGCGACCGTTTCGATCCCGCCATCGCCGGGACCGAGGAGTGGGGCACCCCCGACGAACTCGACGAGCACTTCGGCACCGCCTGTGGACAGGTACGCGGGTCCGTCTCCCAGTTCAAACGCGAGAAGCGCTGGCCGATGTACGACCGTTCGCCACTGGCCAACTGGACGGTCGGGCGGGTCACCTTGCTCGGTGACGCTGCGCACCCGATGCTGCAATACCTGGCCCAGGGCGCGTGCCAGGCCGTGGAGGACGCCGAGTGCCTGACCCGGTTCATGGTCGAGCACAGCGGTGACGTCGACGCAGCCTTCGCCGCATATCAGGCCGAACGTATTCCGCGCACCGCCCAGATCCAGTCGGTGGCCCGGATGTGGGGCGAGATCTGGCACACCGAAGACCCCATCGTGCGAGAACTGCGTAACCGGGTCTTCGCCCGCGACAGCACCGAGCATTACATCGACCTGGACTGGCTATACCAGGTCCGCGTCGGATAGGAGAACTGATGAACGACGTTGTGCGCGAGGTAGTCCGGGCCAGCGGTGCACTCGCCTTCGCGGGCCTCAGTGACATGGTGTGGGGCCACGCCTCGGTCCGCGACCCGGATGGCAAGGGCGTGTGGATCAAGGCCTCCGGCTGGGGATTCGAAGAAATCGCCATCGACAAGGTCCACCTCGTCTCGCCCGAAGGTGCGGTGCTGATGGGGGAGGGAAAACGACACCTCGAATTCCCCATCCACACCGAGATCATGGCGCGGCGCAAGGATGTGGGCTGTGTCGTGCACACCCATGCACCCGCACTCGCCGCCTTCGCGTCGATGGACGTCGAGCTGCAACCGATTTCGCACGATGCGGTGCCGTTCACCTATCCGCAGCTGCCCCGCTTCGCCGAAACCGGTGCCCTCATCGCGACCCGGGACCTGGGCCGCGCCCTCGCCGAGACACTCGGTGACGCGCACGGCATCCTGATGCCCAACCACGGTGCGGTGACGGTCGGACCTGACGCCGCAAGCGCTGTCATGTATGCGGTACTGCTCGAACGCGCCTGCCGCACACAACTTCTCGCACTGGCCGCTGGTGGACCGAAGGTATGGTCGGATGAACAGGAGACACGCTTCAAACGTGATCAGATCTGGAACCCGAGTCAGCTGGGTGCCGGCTGGGAGTACTTGGCCAGACGCGCGGAGCAGGCCGATGTCCGCTGATCGGCTCCTCGATTGGCTCGAGTCGGAGACCACACGCCTGCTCGAAACCATCGACGAGTACTGGGAATCGGATTTCAACGAGCAATCGACACTGCCCGGGTGGACCACCGGGGCAGTGGTCACCCACCTGGCGAACCACGCCGACAGCATGAACAACCAGCTGACCGGCCGCGATTCGGGCCGACGATGGACCGTCGACACCGGTGCGGACCGACCCGGCGCGGTACTGATCACCGATGCATTCGACTCGGCGGACCGGCTCGCAACGACAATGTCCGGGCTGCGCGCCGCGGACTGGGGGCGCTTGATCCGCACTCCCACAGGGGAACTGGTCACCGTCTCCCGCTTGGTATGGCTGCGGCTGCGTGAAGTCACCGTCCACCACGTGGACCTGGGTGGTCGCTTCCAAGACCTGCCCACGAATCTGATCGACGAGCTGCTGGCCGACGCGGTACGAGCGGTGCGACACAGAGGTGACTGGCCCGCACTGGTGCTGCGACCGACCGGATCCGATCAGGCACTGTGCACCCGGCCCGGGAACCATCCGGGGCCCATCGAGATCACCGGAACCCCAGCCGGACTGCTCGATTGGGTGACCGGTCGCAACGACGGGGGCCTACTCGAAACCCCGGACCGAAGCCGTCCAGCCCTCCCGTTCTGGATCTGACCCATGGAAACGAGAACAATGAAGATCACCCACTTCGGGCACGCCTGCGTGCTCCTCGAGATCCCCGCGCCCGACGCCGAGATCCGCGTCCTCATCGATCCCGGCACCTACTCCACCGGATTCGAAGAACTCCGTGGTCTGACAGCGGTGCTGATCACCCACTCGCACCCCGACCACATCGACATCGACCGATTGACGGCCGTGCTCGCGGTGAATCCCACCACCGACATCATGGCCGATTCCGCCAGCGCCGCACTGCTTTCGGGCCTCGACCGGACCGTCACCACAGTGCAGCCGGGCGACAAACTGTGGGTCGCCGGTGTACAGGTGGACGTGATCGGCGGCGCGCACGCGTGCATTCACGCCGCGCTGCCGAACGTCCTCAATAACGGCTACGTCATCGACGGATCGATCCTGCATCCCGGCGATGACCTCGAGAGCTTCCCCGAAGGGCATGCGATCGAGGTGTTGCTCATCCCCGCCGGCGGACCGTGGATGAAGATCGGCGAAGGCATCGACTTCCTGCGCCGCGTCGCGCCCCGCGTTGCGATCCCCATCCACCAGGCCGGACTCGCTCGGATTCACCAGCAACTGCACTACCAGCTGTTGCGGAATCTCGGTCCCGACAGTTGCGAACTCGTCGTTCTGGAACCAGGCACCGCGCACGCGGTCTGAACAAGGCGGAAAGCTATGAGCACCATCGAAAACGTCGACACCGCGACCGCGACCGACCCGGCGCTGGAGCAGCTTTACCGGGACTTCACAGCAGAACACCTGAACCCGCTCTGGACGCAGACCAACGACCTCATGCCGATGACGCCGGCGTCCAAGGCGATTCCCTTCGTCTGGAAGTGGTCCACGCTCTATCCGATCGCGCAGCGCGCCGGCGACCTCGTCCCGGTGGGACGCGGCGGGGAGCGGCGAGCCATCGCTCTGGCCAACCCCGGTCTGGGCGGTGTACCGTACGTCACCCCGACGCTGTGGGCCGCCATCCAGTACCTGGGCCCGAAGGAAATCGCACCCGAGCATCGCCACGCGCAGAACGCCTTCCGATTCGTCGTGGAGGGCGAAGGCGTCTGGACGGTCGTCAACGGCGATCCGGTCGCCATGCGCCGCGGCGACTTCCTGCTGACTCCGGGCTGGGCATTCCACGGCCACCACAATGAGACCGATCAGCCGATGGCATGGATCGATGGCCTCGACATTCCGTTCGTCAACTACACCGACACCGGGTTCTTCGAATTCGGTTCCGATGGCGTCACCGACGACGGCACACCGGATATCTCACGCGCCGAACGACTCTGGGCCCATCCCGGGTTGCGCCCACTGGTCGGATCGGGCAGTAGGACCAGCTCGCCGATCGCCGCCTACCGGTGGGAGCATACCGACGCGGCACTGCGCGAACAGCTCGCCCTCGAGGACGAAGGTTACGCCGCCACCACCGAACCCGGGCATGCCGCGGTGCGCTACACCAACCCCACCACCGGCGGCGATGTCATGCCGACCATTCGCGCCGAATTCCACCGCCTGCGCGCCGGCGCGCACACCCGCCCGCGCCGTGACGTCGGATCGTCGGTCTACCAGGTATTCAACGGCACCGGACGATTCCACCTGGGGGACAAGGTCTTCGAGATCGGGAAGGGCGACATGATCGCCGTCCCGTCCTGGACGGAATGGTCCATCGACACCGACCACGGCCTGGACCTGTTCATGTTCTCCGACGCCCCGATCGTCGAACGCCTGCATTTCGACCGCACCCAGATTTCCGAAGGAGCCTGAACCTATGCGATTGGCCACTCTGCATCTGAATTGGAACGTCACCGCCGCAGTCCGGGTGGACAGTGACGAATTCGCCACTGTCATCGATGGATACACCGACTTGTCCGAGCTGCTCGCCGCGCCGGACTGGCGGCAGATCGCCGATTCGGCGGACGGTCTCTCGATCGACCTCGACGGCATCGAATACGCCCCCGTGGTCCCCAAACCGAGCAAAGTCATCTGCGTCGGCCTCAACTACGCGACCCACATCAAGGAAATGGGGCGGGAACTGCCCGCCTACCCGACCTTGTTCGCCAAGTTCCGGGAAGCGCTGACCGGGCCGTACGACGACGTCATCGTCCCGTCCTACGCCGCGACGCAATGTGATTGGGAGGGTGAGCTCGCCGTCGTTATCGGCAAGACCGCCTACCAGGTGGACGAAGCCGACGCCGAGGCCTACATCGCCGGCTACTCGGTCATCAACGACTACACGATGCGCGACTATCAAACCCGCACCCTGCAATGGGACCAGGGCAAGTCCTTCGAGAAGACCGCCGGTTTCGGTCCCTTCCTCACCACCACGGAGTCGTACACCTTCGGAAGCACGCTCGAGACCAAGCTCGAAGGGCGTACCGTGCAGACCACCACCACCGACGACCTGGTATTCAAGCCCGCCACGTTGATCGACTACATCTCCCACATCGTCACCCTGCAACCGGGTGACGTCATCTGCACCGGGACTCCCGGCGGTGTCGGCCACGCACGCAAGCCCGAGGTCTACATCCAGAACGGGGAAACCGTCGAGGTCACCATCGAGGGCCTCGGGACCGTCCGGAACAAGACGATTGTCAAATAGGAGTCGCACGCTGATGGGATTCCACGATCTCGCACGCACCGAACAATCGCTTCTCGCCCGCCGTGGCACCGCCTATTTCGCGGAGCGGCTCGCCGCGCTCACCGATGACGAACTCGGGGAACCGACCCTGCTGAAGGGCTGGACCCGACGCCACCTCGTCGCGCATGTGAGTTACAACGCGGTAGCCCTCGGTAATCTGCTCGACTGGGCGGCGACGGGTATCGAAACACCCATGTACACCTCGCCCGAGCAACGTGGGCGCGACATCGAGGAGGGCGCCACGATGTCGCCCGCGGCGCTGCGGAACTTGTTCGACCACACGGTCGCGCGGCTCGACGAGAAGTGGCGGAACCTCCCGGACGCGGCCTGGGACACGAAAGTCCGTACTGTGCAGGGGCGTTCGGTTCCGGTCGTGGAGACACTGTGGATGCGCAGCCGCGAGGTGTGGATTCACGCGGTGGACCTCGCCAACGGTGGTCGTTTCGACGTGTTCCCCGACGTGATCTCGAGCAGCCTGCTCGACGATGTCGTCAGTGTCTGGCGCACACGCGATGTCGGCGCGGGTTTGGCCTATCGGGTCGATGATCGGTCGCTGGTCGCTGTTCTGCCCGAGAGCTCGACCGATACCACGATCACGGGATCACTTGCCGCGGTGACTCGCTGGGCGACCGGCCGCGGGGCAATCGGCACCGCCACGACGGGTCCGGCGGTTGCCGCGCCCACCTGGCTCTGAACGCGAAGCGCATTCGAGGATCTCGGTAGCTCTGTCGGGCACCGGACCGACGTGATGGTCCGCTGATGCACTGCGTGCTTCTATTTCTCGTCGACGTCGCGGACTGCTCGTAGTGCCTGCTCATAGGCTCGAACCAGAGGACGCTCGTCGTTCGCGCGGCGGGCGAGCGCAAAAAGTAGCGGGGGTAGATCGCGGACCAGGCGGAAAGTCACCCCGCCGCGGTCGAGCAACGGAACGTCGCCCGCGGCGGTCAGGATCACACCGAGGCCGGCCGCCAGAGCTTCGTTGACCTCGTCGATACCGGCCACCTCGGCGCCGACGCGGACCGGCCGCCCCGCCCGCTTCTCCATTGCCAGCCAGTAGTCCCGCAGTGGTCCCGCTGCATGCGGCAGCGCCAGGAACGGCTCGTTCAGCAGGTCCGCGAAGTCCAATGCCGTCGTGCCCGCCAGCTGATGTCCGGGAGGCAGCGCGATCAGCCGGGGCTCCTCCGATACCACTGTGGTGGCGTAGCGCTCCGGATCCGGCAGCGGGAGCCGAATGTAGGCCAGATCGCTGCTGCCGTCCGACAGTCCGGCGGTCGGGTCCTGCCAGCCCACCTGACGTAACTTCAAGGTGACTTCGGGATAGGTCGCGAGGAACCGCGACCGCACCGCCGGCAGCAGTCCGCCACGCCCCGGGCTCGCGCCCATCCCGATCACGAGGGTGCTGCGCTGGGCCGCTCGCGCTTGCTCCACCGCCGCGGCCGCGGCGTCGAGTGCCTCCAGCACTGTCCGTGCGTGCGGGAGCAGTGCCTCACCAACGGGCGTGAGCGTCACCTGCTGCGGAGCCCTGGTGAAAAGTGGCGCGCCCAAATATCTTTCGAGTGCCCGAATCTGCTTGCTCAGTGCCGGCTGCGATACATAGAGCCGTTCGGCCGCGCGTGTGAAGTTCAGCTCTTCAGCGACAGCCAGGAAGTAGCGCAGATCGCGTCCGTGCAGGTCCATAACCAATGGTTATCACGACAGGTCTTGGACGCACCCTGAACCTGGCCGCACGCTGAAGTAATGAACGAGATCTGGATTGTCACAGGTGCCAATTCCGGCTTCGGTAGGGCCATCACCGAGGCGGCCGTCGCCGCCGGGAACATTGTCGTCGCGGCCGCGCGGCGACGCGAAGCCCTGGCAGATCTCGTCGCCGCCCACCCGGATCGGATCGAGGCGCTGAGCCTCGACGTCACCGATCAGACCGCGATCGCCACCGCTGTCGCGGACATCGCAGCCCGCTACGGCCACATCGACGTCGTGGTCAACAATGCGGGCCGCAGCCATATCGGAGCTTTCGAGGAGACCTCCGACGCCGAACTGCGGGATCTGTTCGAACTGCACGTCTTTGGGCCGGCCGCAGTCGTCCGCGCCGTCCTTCCGCATATGCGCGCTCAACGATCGGGAGCGATCATCCAGGTCAGCAGCCTGCGCGGTCAGACCTCCCGGGCGGGCTTCTCCGCGTACAGCGGCAGCAAGTTCGCCGTCGAGGGCATGTCCGAGGCTCTCGCGAGGGAGGTCCGGCCACTCGGCATCAAGGTGATGATCGTCGAGCCGGGATCGTTCCGCACCAGCCTGCCCGGCAACACCACGGTCAGCTCCGAATTATCCGACTACGCTGCCACGGTCGGCGGCATGCGCGCTGTCATCGCCGCAGGTGGCGGAGAACAGCCCGGCGACCCGGTCCGCGGCGCGGCTGTCATGCTCACCGCCCTCGATGTCGATCGGACACCACTGCGACTGGTGCTCGGCGCCGATGCCGTCGACGGCATCCTCGCCCACCTCGACCAAGTCCGCGACGACATCGAAGCTTGGGAGGACGCCTCCCGGGAGACCGCGTTCCAACGCTGCCGAGTTCTGCAATTCGGATGACGTGTTCAGCCGTGGTCCATCGAAGGTTTCAGGCATCCGACACGAGGCAACGCTCGCCGCGATCACCCGCTGGGCCGACGGCCGCGGGGCACAGCCCCACACCGGCTCTGAAACGATCCGCCGCGACGCGCGGGCATCACGAGACACTTCGTCGCAAACACGGTATCGCCGTACACACCCGACACCCCAGGATGTTCTTCTGTCCAGAATCTATGCTTCGATGGCGGCGACGTCGGCTTCGATGCCCGCAACGGCATTGCGCATCTGCGCCACGAGCGGCCCGCGTAGGTGCTGGGCGTAGCGCACGACCGGCACCGCCACCGAAATCGCCCCGAGTGCTCGTCCGGTGTGATTGCGGATTGCCATCCCGAAGGCCGCGATCCCCTCCTCGGTCTGCTGCAGGTTGATCGCGAAGCCCGAGGAACGACAATTGTCCAACTCATGGACGAACGGGTCGAACTGTTCGCGGGGCATCCGCCGGTCGCCAGGCCAGGATTCGGCGTACGCGTGGTCGCCCGGCCTCAGGTACAGCTGCGCCAGCGTCTGCCTGCCCAACTGGGCCAGCAAGATCTTCCCGCCGGCGGTGCGTTCGGCGGCGAGCACCTGACCTTGACGATCGCCGACGCGCAGCATCTCGCTCGACTCCGCCGACAGTAGAAAACGGACCTGCGCGCCCACGCGGATGACCAAGTTCACCGTCTCCCCACACTCGCCGGCCAATGCCTCCATGTGCGGGCGCGACCTGTCAGTGAATTCTCGAGTCCACCCCCGCCGCGCCGGACCGGCACCCATGGCGGGGCCCGGGTGATAGCGCCGTTTCTCGTCCTGCAGGGCAAACCCTCGATACAACAGCATTGCGAACAACCGGTGCGCCGTAGATGGTGCGATACCCAGTTCCTCGGCGGCGTCCTTGAGTCGCACACCCCCCACATCACGCAGCATCTGCATCAGACGCAGCGCGTTGTCCACCGACTCGAGCATGTAGGTCGGCCGCTCGATCATCGGACTCCGCTTATTCTGCACAACGGAATCTTAATTCCCGATGGCGCATGCGGAGCCACATGCACGTTGTAAGAGTCCGTCTCGGCTCGCTGCTGTCCTTACCCTTCGAAGAGCGACAGGTACTTCCGCAAGCCATCGAAACCGGGTGTGCCGCAGCCTGATTGGCGACCGAGGGCGGACGTGGACTCTTCCTGGAAGCGCCCGCCTCGGGTCAGTGCCTGCCTGCACGCCGCTGTTGCTCGGACTCGATCTCGCCCAGCAGCTGTTGCAGGAATGGCCGCGGCAGACCTGACTGTTCGGGAACCTCGGACAGGGCCTCGATCACCGGAGCGATACTCGGACCGCTGTCGACGACGACGCGGACCAAGCCGAGTCGAGCGCATTGGGCCAGCGCGGGGGTCGCCTGCTCGATTGCCTGTGCGGTGTGCTCAGAGGCGACGAGGCAGCAGCCGTACAGGAGCCGGGCGTGCAGTGCCGCCCACGGACGAGGTTGCTGGTCGATCTCGTGCAGCAGTTGCGCGGCTCGATCGGTCGCTGACCGCGCGGTCGCCGGGGTTCGGCGAGCCAGGAGCAGTCGAATGGCCGAGTCCTGAGCGAGTTCCGCAACGTTCGACAGCAGTTGGTTCGTTTGGCGGCGGTACGGCGGGAGCCGATCGAGCGCGTCACGTTCGGCCGCAGAAATCGGAAGACCCAGTCGCACTTGCTCGTTGACGATGCGTGCGGATAGTCGCGGCAATGCGAGATCTTTTGCAAGCCTCTGCCCTTCAGTGAGGCGTTGGTCGGCTCCGGGGAGATCACCGCGCAAGGCCGCGAGCCGGGCGCCGGTCCCGTAATTTGCCAGCAGGAATTCCACTCCGCCTGCCGCGATGCCGTGGCCTGATTCGAGCAGCTCTCCGGCTTCGATGAATTGCCCTTTCTGATAGAGCAGTTCACTGAGCAGGGCCGATGCTTGCCGGGTGGCATTGGATCGGCTGCCGGTCCGCAATGCCAACTGCAGTGCGGCACGGAAAGCCCGTTCCGCATCGGCGATGTCGAGTTGTTCGACTGCGGCCATTCCGGCGATGCAGTCACTCCAGACGACTCCGAACGGGCCGCTGGCGCGCACGCGGTAGGGCGTGGCCCAGTCGTGCCAGCGGTGTACGGCATCGAAGTCGAAACGGTAGAGGGCGGCGCCAGCCGCGATGCCCGCCGCCACGTGTGCCAGAAACGGACGGACGGGGGACTGCAGCCGGGTAACCACTGATTCCGGCAGGTCCTGGAACCGATCGGTCACCAAGGACTCGGCGACCCTGACCAAATCGGCCTCGAATCGTAGATCCGTCGCGTCGTCTGCACCGGAGGGGGAAGCGAGCACGGTTTCCACCCGCTCGAGCGCGATGTGCGCGGCGGCGGGGCGCTGCAGCGGGATGTTCGCCCATGCCACGGCCAACTGCAGGCGCGGACTGGATTCGGCGATCGACGAGGGCAACTTGCCGACCAGCCCGAGCAACGACGCCATCCGGGAGTTCTCGATCAGAGTATCGGCATGCTCCTCGACCAATCGCATCGCGCGGTCCGGAGCGTCGGCGGCGAGCGCGTGGTCGACGGCCTCGGCGAGCATATCGTGCTCGGCGAACCACCTCGAGGCGATCGCGTGCAGTCGTTCGATTGTGCCGGGCTGTTGCCGGATCAAGCGGCGGCGCAGAAAATCCGCGAACAATCCGTGATAGCGGAACCACCGTAGATCGTCGTCATCGATATTGCGCAGGAACAGGTCTCGTCGGCGCACATCCTCGAGCATCTCCTGTCCCGATTGCGCTCCCGTCAGAGCTTCGGCCAGATCGCCGCATATCGTATCGGTCACAGATGTGCGCATCATGAATTCGAGCACGTCGGGTTCGAGAGTCTCGACCACATTTTCCATGAGGTATTCGCCGACGGCGTAGTGCTGTCCTGAGATCTGTCCGATATGCGCGGCGGGATTGTCTTTGCCGCGCAATGAGAGTGAGGCGAGTTGCAGAGCGGCAACCCACCCTTCGGTCGACTCGCACAGCTGGTCGACTTCGGGGGCGGCCAGCGGAAGGTTGTTGACCTCGACCAGAAAACGCTCGGCCTCCGAGGTGTCGAACCGCAGCAGGCCTTCGTCGATCTCCACCAGTTCGTCCTGAACGCGCATGCGCCCCAACGGAAGCCCGATGGCGGTGCGACTGGTGACGATCAACCGCAGATGATGGCACGCGTTGTCGAGCAGGAACCGCATCGCGCCGATCGTTGCCCGGCTGGTCACGCGATGCCAGTCGTCGACGACGAGGGCGACGGGCTCGTCACCGTGGTGGATGTCGTTGATCAATGTCGTCATCACCAGGCTTGCGGCGTCGCTCGATTCTTCCTCCAGAATCTGTGCCAGTTCGCCGGCCAAGGCCGGTCGGGCCAGTCGGAGGGCTTCGACGAGGTGGGTCAGGAACCAGACGACGTTATTGTCGTCCGCGACCACGCTCAGCCACGCGACTGGGATGCCGTCGGCCTTCAGAACGTCTACCCATTGCGCAGCCAAGGTGGTCTTGCCGAAGCCGGGAGGTGCGTGGATGAGGACCAGGCGCCGCGGTTGGCCGTCGCGCAGTTCTCTCAGCAGGCGGGGGCGCTCGACCAAGCGACGTGGGGATCTCGGCGGCCGGTATCGGGTCGTCGGTGTCGGTAGCGGCGGCTGCGGCGGCCCGGTCGGTTCGGGCAGGTGCCCGACCGCGGAGTCGGGTTCGGTCGGCAGAGCCATCTTGTCGACGGGCAGGCCGCAGGCGAACTCGATGTTGCGTAACCGCTCGCCGTATTCACGTGCAGACCTGGGACGATCCGGCGGGTCGTGCGCCATCGCCGCCTCGATGGCCGCGCACACGAGGGCCGGAACTCCCGTCGCGCACAGATCGGGGATCGGCTGCGAGGTGATGCGCACGAACTGCGCGACCATCGATTCTTCAGCCTTGCGTTCGAACGCGGCATGTCCGGTGAGCAGGGTGAACAGCGTCGCACCCAGTCCGTAGAGGTCCGAGGCGACGGTCGGTTGCTCGCCCCGCAATACCTCGGGGGCGGTATACGCGGGAGTGCCCGTGATGAGGTCGGCATCCGTCTCGAAGCCGCCGCTGACGCGTGCGATGCCGAAATCAGCTAGCTGCGGCTCGCCGTAATCGCTGATCAAGACATTGGCCGGGTTCACATCGCGGTGGACGATTCCGCAGGTGTGCGCGACAGCCAACGCACCTGCCATTTTGATCCCGATCGACAGCACTTCCTGCCACTCGAACGGGCCGCTGGTTCGAACGCGGGCGGCGAGCGACCCGCGTGCATGGAACGGCATGACGAGGAACGGGCGTCCGCTGGCCGTGACATCAGCGTGCAGCACCTGCACGATGTTCGGGTGAGCCGAGAACTTCCCCAGGGCACGCTGCTCACGAAGAAATCGGCGGCGATCGTCCTCCTCGATCTCCGCGTGGAGCACCTTGACGGCTACAGTGCGGTCGAGCGAATGCTCGGTACACCTGTATACGGTCCCGAAGCCGCCACGGCCGATCTCCTCCGGCTCGTCGAACCCGGCCACCGCCAGCTCGTCTGAGATACCGAGCCGCAGATCGCGCCGCGTCTTGTCCACGTCACCGCCGGACACCGAGCGCTCACCCATCCACCCGCGCGAATCCGCGATCGGCGGCGCGCGTCTCGACCGACTCGTCACGCACCTCGAGCCATCCATCCTCCACCGAAACGATGTGAAACAGCAGACCCCGACATTCCGATCATAGGACGGTCGACAAAAGGTCGTGAGCATCGGAATTTCCTCGCTCGACCGATCCCGGTAATCGCGTGGGTGGGTAAATCAAATGGCCTCGGGGTCGGGCTCATACATTCATCGGCCGCGCGGGACTTCTGGCCCGTCAGACGCCACTGTCAATGTTGTTTCGCTGTGCAGAAACGGAGTGAGTCCGGCAGCAGTGAGCGGATACGTTTGCCCGATGTTCAGAGCGACGCTCGGCATCCGAACCAGAATCCTCGCGATTGCGCTCGTTCCGAGCCTCACCGTGCTCGTGCTCGGCGTGGGTGCGGCGGGATATCTGGCCCGACAGGGCGACAATGTCAAGGCGTGGTCCTCGGTGCTGGAGGCCGCCGCCGCCCAAGCGCGGGAGATGATCGGCGCGGTCGAGCAGGAACGCCTGCTGTCGCTGTCGCAACTGACCGGTGACCAACCGGATCCGATGGCGTTGGGACGGGCCCGCCAGCGGCTCGACCATGCCCTTCTGGGGATCGCGGATCTCGAGACGGCGCTGGCGGATATGAGCACGGGTGGAACAGATACCGCGACAGGCGGATTCGACTCGGTCAAATCACAGCTGCCGACGATCCGCGGCCAAATCGATGCTCGAACCCTGCCGATCTCCGACGCCTACGGTATGTACACCAAACTGCTGCACGCGGTCGTCTTCGGCATCCGGATCGTCGGCAAGACTGCCCCCGACGCCCCGATCGCGTTCGAGTTCGCCGACACGGCGCGCGTGCTGCTCACAGTGGAGGCGATGTCGCGCGCTGCCGCGCTTACTGTCGTGGCCTCGAGCTCGCCCGGCTTGCCTGCCGCGCTGGTTCGCGAATACCGCACCATGGTCGGTTACTACCGCGCCGAATTACCCCAGCTCGCCGCCGATCTCGGCGGTCAGCAGAAAGACCTCGCCCGAGAGTTGATCGAGTCCCCCGCCTGGCAGCAGCTCGGCGTCATGGAGGACTACATCATCACGCCGCCGAGTAGACCCGGCGCCCAGCAGCCTCCACCGCTGAGCATCGGCGACTGGCATCAGGCCGCCGACCAGGTCAACCACCACCTACTCGAGCTGTGGCAGCGACAGAACGAGCACGCCAACGGGGTCGCCCTGGACGACGCCGCCCGAACCTCCCGAAACTCGCTGCTGGCCGGGGCGGGCGTGCTTGTCCTGGCGGCAGTCGCCATCCTCGCATCGCTGTGGCTGGCCAACCGTCTCATCGGCCGTTTGAAGCGGTTGCGGAGCCAAACGTTGGCCTTGGCCGAGGTGGAACTGCCCGATGCGATGCGCCGCCTCCGCGAGGGCGAACATATCGATGCCGAGAAGGATGCTGCTCGACTGGATTTCGGCTCTGACGAGATCGGTCAGGTAGCCAGGGCTTTCAACGGCGCCCACTCCGCCGCCGTTGCGGCCGCGGTCACCGAAGCGCGTACGCGCGCGGACGTCCGGGCGGTGTTTCTCAACATCGCCCACCGCTCCCAGATCGTGGTGCACCGCCAACTCGAACTTCTGGACGAGGCCGAAGCCAGGCAGGAGGATCCGGGGCTGCTCGAGACCTTCTTCCGCCTGGATCATCTGGCCACGCGTGAGCGCCGCAACGCCGAGAACCTGATCATCCTCGGCGGCGGCAAACCTGGCAGGCAGTGGCGTCGACCGGTGCCGCTGGCCGAGCTCGTGCGTAGCGCGGTGAGCGAAACGCTGGACTACACACGGGTGCGGACCGCGCGGCTATCGGAAGTCTTCGTCGTCGGCGGCGTTGTCGCCGATCTCATCCATCTGCTCGCTGAACTGGTCGACAACGCCACCGCCTTCTCGCCCCCGCACTCGCGCGTCGACGTGACCGGCAATACGGTGGGCAAAGGCGTCGTGGTCGAGGTCAGCGACCAAGGGATGGGCATGCCGACCGCCGATCTGGAGCGTGCCAACGACTTGCTGCGCCGGGCACCGGATTTCGGCGTCGCAGCGCTGTCCGCCGATTCGCGGCTCGGCCTGTTCGTGGTCGCGCGACTGGGCGCCCAGCATGGCATCTCGGTCCGACTGGCCGAATCCGACTACGGAGGTATCCGCGCCATCCTCCTCATCCCGAACACACTCCTGACCACCGACGCCCCCGAGCGCTAACCTTTGGCCCATGGGCGCCGAAGTGGCGCGGCACGCATGGATCGTCGGCATAGGCGGACCAGCCTCGGGCGCGAGGACTGGCTGTGGTTGCGTTGCCGGGATTTTGGTTGTCGAGGGTAGTCATATGGTCGTTGGTGTCGGGGGGTGAGCGGCCGTATGACTACCCTCGTCGGGGCCGGTAGGCCCGGCGAGGTACGGCTCGATCACTCGGCACTGTTCCTTGGTCGACTCGTGCCACCAGAGGTCAAAGCATATCGAGCACAAAAACTTTGAGGATGGACCCTAGAGCTGCAATGGGATTCCGGTCAGCGTTCGTCGAGCAGTCTCACCGTTGCGGTCGCCGCGATCGTGTTCTCGTCCAAGAGAAGCCAGACGACGAGCTGATGCGGGTCCCTGCTGGTTCGAACGGTGACGCGCGTGGCCGGGGGGATGGGACGAAGGAATTCCACAATGGCCCGGTGACGTCGCTCGATAAGGTCAGGGTGCATTGCGAGTTCGTTCTCGACAGCGTGCCAGTAGACGGCGTTGTTGACGTGATCGAACGGGTCGATATCGGTTGCGCGGATGCTGAATTGTCGATCGTCTGCGCTGGCAGCGGGTAGCGGCTCGGTGATGAGTGGGCGCCAGCGCAGCCGGGTGTCCGCCACGTGCCGGTTCAGATGTTCCTGCGCGGCTTCTGTGATCCGCGACAGTTGCCCGGATCGGTCGACCTTGATACAGAACGACTCGGTTTCGATGTGGCCGGGCGGGCGGTGCTCCGGGTTGAACGGCGAGGTCTCATGGCTGCTGCGGATCGTCTGCCGCATGTTCATCCATCTGGTGGAGGTGGCAGAGCACCACCGTTGCACCGTCACATTTCCCGGCCAGCTGATCGGTTCGATCACATCGATGATGGTCCGGCGCAGGATCCAGAACGGGTCGGTTTCGTAGTGTTGCCAGGTCTCGATCATATCGGCGGCGATGTCCTGCAGGTAGCGAGCGACGGCATCGAGCCGAAGCCGCATCGCAGCATCGATATCGGAGGTGCGCATCCGATACCGCGCAGTGAAAACCTCTGCGCCGAGAGGTTGTTCGGGCAGCGTGTACATGTCCTCGGTCGAGGCGAGTCCGGTCGGCGATGCGGTCACATTTCACCGCCGCGGCCGCCGGTTTGCGCGGGCATTCTCACCAGGTCGACGTTCTCTTTTCCCGGTAGGGCAGCAAAGAGTCCCGTCAGCCGGGAGGCCGCCCGGAAAGATTCGGAGCGGCTGTGAGCTCTTGGGCCCGGGCGATCGACTGCCTTCGCAATCACTGCAATCACTTGTTCTCCTTTGCGGCGCAAGCAGTTTGGGGTAGTCAAAACTGCGTAGGGGTTGGTTCGAGCGGGAGCGCCCGGGCGATTTTCTGCGAGCATTAACTCGGTGGATCGCTACGGTCGGAACCATCGGCGTCGGATGATCGACTCTCAGGCGAGGTCAGCAGGCCGACGGTCCGGATCGTCGAGGTGAAACCGCCGTCGAATATTGGGGCGCTGCAGCAACTTCGGCGGGTACCCGGGTCCGGGTCGTGGGGTCACGTTCTGCGACGCCAGCGGCTGCTTGCAGTGTGAGCACACCACCTCTGCGTCGGCGTCGTGGCCGCAGGTGTCGTGTCGTGCGACGATCGGCGGGCCGGCCGCACCTGCGAGCCAGCGGTCACCCCATGCCGTCATGGTAGCGATGACGCCGTAGAAGTCGCGGCCGGATTCGGTGAGCAGGTACTCGTGGCGCACGGGCATGGTCTCGTACACGCGCTTGTCCATGAGCCCGGCCTCGACCAGCCGACGCAGCCGCTCCGAAAGAGTGTTGCGCGCGATGCCGAGTTCTTGCTGGAACTCATCGAAGCGGCGGATGCCGTAGAAGGCCTCGCGCAGGACCAGGGGCGTCCACCAGTCACCGAGCAGGTCCATGGTGCGGGCCAAGGAGCAGGGCCAGTTCGCCAACGAGGTCCGTTTCATGTCGTCATCCTAGCGGGTCTTTCATTGAGACTCAGCTGTTCAATATTGCGAGCAGGTCTTGCGCTGGTAAGTCTATCTACGCAACTATGGACGTCAACGGGCGGAAGGAACTGATTGTGGAGTGGACCGGGCAGAGATACGCGGACACCCCGACCGTGGCGGTGCAGACCTACATCGATGCGCCGCCGGATCGGGTGTGGAGGTGGGTGAGCGATATCCACCTGATGCCGCGCCTCAGCGCCGAACTGCGCGCCGTCCAGTGGCTCGACGGCGCGACCACCCCTGCGGTGGGTGCGCGGTTCAGCGGGCAGAACGCGCACGAGGCGCTGGGATCCTGGGAGACGATCAGCACCATCGTTGAATTCGATCCGGAGTCCAGCTTCGCCTGGGCGGTCGGCGACCCCGAATATCCCTCCAGCATTTGGCGTTTCACGCTGCGACCCGAAGGTGCGGGGTCGGTCCTCGAGCAATGGACGCAGATGGGCCCGGCCCGCTCCGGGCTCAGCTACGCCATCGACGCGATGCCCGACAAGGAGCAAAAGATCGTCTTCGTCCGGCTGCGCGAATTCGAGACCGGTATGAAGGCCAATCTGGCCGCTATCAAGGATCTGGTGGAGGGTGCGGCGTAATGCGTACGGCAACAACGATCGAAGGCTCTTCCGTCGGCTGGTCCGAACTCACCGAATTCGTCGTCGAAGCCGAGAAGCTCGGCCTGGACATCTGCTGGGTGGCCGAGGCCTGGGGCACCGACGCGGCCACGCCGCTGGGCTTTCTGGCGGCGCGTACCGAGCGAATCCTGCTGGGCTCCGGCGTCATTCAACTCGGCACCCGATCCCCGGTGCTCATCGCCCAGACGGCCATGACCCTGGCGCAGCTTTCCGAAGGGCGTTTCCTGCTCGGTCTCGGCGCCTCAGGTCCCCAGGTCATCGAGGGCCTGCACGGTATTCCGTTCGCGCGCCCGCTGACCCGCATGCGCGAAACCGTGCAGATCATCCGCGAGGTCTTCACGGGCAACAAAATCACCTACCGGGGCGACCATTTCACCATTCCGCTGCCCGGCGGCGAGGGCCGTCCGATGCGGCTGAGCATGCAACCCATCGCAGTGCCGATCTACCTCGCCACACTGTCGCCGAAGATGCTGGAACTGACCGGCGAGATCGCCGACGGATGGCTGGGCACCAGCTTCATCCCCGAAGGTGCGCATGCCTACCTCACCCACCTCGACGCCGGGCTGGCCCGATCCGGACGCACCCGCGCCGATCTCGATATCTGCCAGGGCGCGGAGATCAATATTGTCGCCGATGCGGCCCAGTTGGCGGCCGTCGTCGGCAGCCGCAGGAAGGAGCTCGCCTTCTCCCTCGGCGGCATGGGTTCCGGAACCACCAACTACTACAACAACGCCTACAGCCGCCAAGGTTGGGCCGACGTCGCCGCTCGGGTGCGAGAGCGCTGGCAGAGCGGTGACCGCGACGGTGCCGCGGCTCTCATCACCGACGAAATGGTTATGGCCACAACGCTGATCGGCACAGAGGACATGGTCCGCGACCGCCTGCGCACCTGGCGCGACGCCGGCGTCGACACCGTTCGCCTCTATCCGGGGGGCGACACCCTACACGCGCGCCTCGACAACCTCGGCCGCGGAATCGAGTTGATCCGTGGAGTCGGCGATCGAGCGTAGGCGTCCCCGACGCGTTTGCGCCTCGCCGTGAAATCAGCGATCGGCCGGCTTCTATCAGCATCGTGGGGCAAGGCTCCCGGTGCGGATTGCGCCCAGAGGCGGGAGCAGCGTTTATCGGGTCTGCGTGGTGCCGGTCGGTGCGCCGGAAGAATCTATGCGGGCAGCCCGGCCCGGCGGCGGGCCACGGCGGCGACGGCGGCCCAGTCCTTATCGCCGTCGCCGTAGGCGAGGGCGTCGAGGAAGGCGTCGCGCAGCACGCTGCCGAACGGCAGCGGGACGTTCGCGGCCGCGCCGGCGGTGAGGGCGAGGTTGACGTCTTTGAGGCCGAGTGGCAGCCGGAAGCCGGCTGGTTCGTAGCGGCGTTCGGCGACCATTGCGCCGTAGCCGGAGTAGATCGGCCCGGGAAACAGTGTGCCGCTGAGCATTTCGACCAGGTCGGTGGGCTGGACACCGTGAGACTCCGCCAAACTGCACGCCTCGGCCATGGACTCGATGGCACAGGCGATCAGGAAGTTGACGCTGATCTTTGCGGCGTTGGCGTGGCTGGGGCGGGTGCCGAAATGCCAGGTGTGCCGCCCCATCGCGGACAGCAGCGGCGCTGCCTTCGCCAGCGCCGTCTCGTCGCCGGCGGCGAGAATGTTCAGTTCGCCGGCAGCAGCTACTCGGGGCCGGCCGAGGACGGGCGCGGCGACGTACCCGATGTCGTGCTCGGTGTGCAGGGCTTCGGCCCGCTCGGCAAGGGCGATCGAGACCGTCGCCATGTTGAGGTGCACCGCCGCCTTTGCACCGGCCAACAGCGTCGGGTCGAGCAGCGACTGCTCGACGGCCTGGTCGTCGGCCAGCATCGAGACGACCGCTTCGGCGGCGAACACGTCAGCGAGACGCCCGGCCGCGTCGGCGCCCTGCGCGACCAGCGCGGCGACCGGCTCGGGGGAGCGGTTCCAGACCAGCAGCCGATAGCCTTCCCGAAGCAGGCTGGCGGCCATGCCCTGCCCCATCGCGCCGAGCCCGGCGAAACCAACTGTCATTCCAGTCATCGCACACTCCTCGTTGTCGTCGGCGGCCAACAGAATGAACGGCGGCCATTTTCTGATCGAAGGCCCGTGCAGCTGGGCCGGTACGAACCGAGCCCGATTCATCGTCCACCTTGTCGGACATCGCCGCGGTCTATCGCGAGTTGCGGTTTTCGCTGCTGAGCAGCCTCGCCTGCTTTACGAGTTGGTTGATGACCGCATGCAGCAAGTCCGCCGTGGACGGATCTTCGGCATCGGTGTCGGCGAGCAGCGTCGATACCGCGACGCGAATCTGTGCGGTGACCGGGTCGACGATCACCTACGCCAATCCTCGGGAATTGCATCAGATGGGCGAGACAGTGTCGGTCGCGCGATCGCTGCCAAGGCTCGAGCCGATCGCACAGTCACTTGCAGTCATGCTCTTGGCCAGTCTCTCCCGTTTAATGCATGATATTCTCCCTATCAGGGCGAGTCTTGGAGGGTGGGTTGCGGCAACATCGCGCTGTACAAGGCGCTCGCACCGGCCTTGGAATCGGCCACACCGAACGGGAAGGACCGCTGATGCCCGGGAAGCCGGACTACCGCTGGCACCTGCGTCGAATCATGGCCGATCGCGGGATGTTCCAGACCACGGACTTGATCGCCCCGCTGGCGGAGCGGGAGATCGCGCTGTCGTCGAGCCAGGTCTACCGGCTGGTCACCGAACGGCCCGAGCGACTCAATCTCAGGATCCTCACGGCACTGCTGGACATCCTCGACTGCTCGATGGACGACCTGATCGAACCCGTCGCCGCACCAAGTGCGGTGAGCCAGCCGAAGAAGGCAGTGGGCGGGTCGACGGAGCAGGTTATGGCCACCGGCAACGACACACTCCAGCCCGACGGCCGCCGCCAGGACAGGGCCACCCGCCGTCGAGCCCAGACGCGTGCGCGCTTGCTGGACGCCGGCCGCGCCGTGATCGCCCGCAAGGGCGTTGATGCCGCGACCATTGGTGAGATCGCTGAGACCGCCGATCTCGGCTTCGGGTCCTTCTATAACTACTTCTCCACCAAGGAAGAGCTGCTCGACGCGGTTATCGACGACGCGCTCGAACGTCACGGGCAGGCGATGGACGCGCTCACGTCCGAACTCTCCGACCCTGCCGGGATCGTCGCCGCTGCTCTTCACGGCACACTCGCGGCGACGGCCGACGATCCGGTGTGGGGATGGCTGCTCGTCAGGGTCGCCGTCTCGCACGAGTCGCTCCTCAAACGGCTCGGAGCCCGCCTGCTATCCGATGTCCGTCGCGGAATCAACGACGATCGCTTCCGGGTACTCACCCCTGCCCTGGCCGAGTACATGATCGGCGGGGCGCTGATCGGATGCATGCGCGCCAGACTCGACGGCGAGCTCGACCGATCGGTCGACGCTGAATTCGTCGCGTACTCACTGCGCCTGCTCGGCATCCCGCCAAGCGAGGCCACGGAGCTGGCCTCGCGATCTTCCGGCGACACCGGCCAGCGCTGACGACTCCTCTTCGCTGTTCCGCTGCGAGCCGGGCCAAGAGCTCAGCGAACGTCTCCGCGCGTCCACGTGACCTCGCGCCGTCGGCGCTTCATCTCTTGACGTTCAGTAGACTGAGGCTACACTCAGTGTTGAGGAAAGCGTCGTCTCTGTGGGTGACCGACGCTCTGCGCGGCACCAAAATGCCGCTCATCCGGACTTCCGTCCTGCCGGCTCGATGCCGGTACAAGTGAGAGAACAGTCCATGCTGATGAAAGTTCAGACCGAGTCGACAGCGGGCACCCGGACCGACGGCGACCCGGAAAACACTGATGTTGTGATCGTCGGCTACGGGCCGGTCGGCGCGATGGTCGCGAACCTGCTCGGCCAGGCCGGGGTCAGGACGATCGTGCTCGAGCGCGACGTCGAGCCATACACCATGCCGCGCGCGGGCGCCACCGACGACGAAGTGCTCCGCGTCTTTCAGGCGGCGGGCCTCGTCGATCAACTCCTACCACTTCTCGACCTGGGGCAGAGCACGCAGTTCCTCTCCATGCATGGCGACCCGCTGGTCACGATGCATCCCAGTGGAGGCCGCAACGGGTTCCCGCAGCTCGCGTTCTTCTACCAGCCCGACCTCGAGCGTGTGCTCTATGAGGGGGTCGCGCGGTATCCACATATCACCGTCAGGATGGGCGTCCGCGTCGAAGGAATCCACGAAGAAGGCGAGGGCGTGACCGTGTGGGCTCGCGCCGGCGACCGAGGTCGGCAGACCGCGATCCGCGCGCGCTACGTCGTGGCCTGTGACGGCGGACGAAGCACCGTGCGCAACCTCCGCTCCATTGAATTCACCGGCTCCACGTACGCGCAGCCGTGGCTCGTCGTCGACGCCGAGCTCGAGGCCCCGTTGACCGACGTCACGTCCTTCCAGTTCATCGGGAATCCGGACCGTCCAGCGGTGACGCTGCCACTACCCGGGACGCACCACCGCTGGGAGTTCATGGTTCTCCCGGGCGAAGACCACGCTGAACTCGCAACTCTGGAGAACGCGCGGCGACTCATCTCCCCGTGGGTCGACCCCGACCGGATCACCATCCTCCGGCACATCGTCTACACGTTCCACGCCCGCACTGCGACCCAATGGCGTTCGGGCCGTGTGCTTCTCGCCGGCGACGCGGCGCACCTGATGCCGCCGTTCGCCGGACAGGGACTCAGCTCTGGCCTACGCGACGCCCACAACCTTGCCTGGAAGCTCGCGGCGGTCATCGCAGATGACGCCGACCCGTCGTTGCTCGACAGCTATGAGCGTGAGCGACGCCCGCACGTCACACGCATGACCCGGCTGACCCGCTTCTCCGGCGCCATGGTGCAAACCCGCCGCCGCCGTGTCGCCGTGGTTCGTGACGCGATGCTGACGAAGGTGGCGCATCTGCCCTACTTCACCGAAGGACGGTTCAAGCCCGACCTCCGGTACTCATCCGGAGCGTTCGACAGTTCGCGACGCCGCGCCGGCGCCGGACATACGTTCCCCCAGCCCACGGTCCGCACACCAGAGGGACGGCTGCGGCCCCTCGACGACCTGATCGGCAGCGGCTGGGCCGTCCTCGGTCGCGATCTCGATCCACAAGTCCACTTGCGCCCAGAGAGCCAGGCGCTGTGGACGTCGCTCGGCGCCAGCTTCCTTTCCATCAGCCGACCCGGCCACCGCCGGACCCGCTGCGAGGCCGATACCGTCGCAGTCGAGGACATCGACGGCTACGCGCTCGACTTCTTCGACCGACACGGCGGTGACGTCGCGATCGTGCGGCCAGACCGCATCGTGTTCGCGATGCCGGAAACCAGCGACCTCGACCACATAGCCGGCCTGTACAGGTCATTGGTCGGCGGGGATGTGGCCGCCGCCAACCGCGCAGCCCGTTCGATCCGTACAGCCCAGAAGGAGGTCGGCCGCGCATGATTCTCGTCATTGGGGCCACCGGAAGAATCGGCGGCGAAGTCGCACGCCTGCTCGTCTCGGCAGGATCGCCGGTGCGAGCGCTTATCCGCGACCGGTCGAAGGCAACCGCACTCGCCGACCAAGGCGTCGAACTGGCAACCGGCGACCTGGGTGACGCCGCCTCACTCGACCAGGCTATGCAGGGCGTCGACCGCGTGTTCCTCGTCTCGGTCCAGGACCTCCGGCAGGCCGAGCTACAGGGCAACGCCGTCGACGCCGCGCTCGGGGCACATATCGGCCACATCGTCAAGGTGTCCGGCATTGCACCCTCGGTCTCACCCGGCGGTCCGGCGGAGATCGGCCGCCAGCATTGGCAGACCGAGCACCGAATCGAAGCGACAGGCGTGCCCTTCACCTTCCTACGCCCGGGATTCTTCATGCAGAACCTCCTCGAGACCGCAGCGCCGATGGTCTCCGAGCTCGGGCTGCTCGCAGCGCCGATGGACAGCGCACCGATCGCGATGGTCGACGCCCGCGACATCGCCGCCGTCGCCGCCGCGGTGCTGACCAGCGACAGCCACTATGACCGCGTATACGACGTCACCGGGCCGCGCGCGTTCAGCTACGCGGAACTGGCCGCGGTCCTCGCCAGCGCGACCGCACAACGGGTCCGCTACGTCAACACGCCGCCAAAGCTCGCCGCGAACGTGCTCCGGCGCCAGGGAAAGCCTGACTGGTACGTCGAGCATCTCGCCGAGATGGCGGAACTGTTCCGTGCCGGTGCCGGCGCGACGGTCAGCACCACCGTGCGCGACCTGACCGGCCGGCCCCCACAGACCATCGAGAGTTTCGCCGCCGAGCACGCGAGCTCGTTCACCCAGGACGGTGTCTCGCGCCTCGTTCACACCGCCGCGCGCTTGGGCCTCACCGTTGCCGGCCGAGCCGCCTCGGTCTCGCGCGCCAGGTGACCGCCGAGAAGCGACATCAACTCGAAGCCGGCACAAAGACGAACCGCTATTCGCAGGTGGGCAGGTCACAACCTGCACCTGATCGGTCCCATTGCTGACTGCCCGACGAGACAACCCGGCCTACTGCTTGCCCTCGTGCTCCACTTCCTGGTCGGTTTCCTGTTGTGTCGGAGTGCTGTCATTTTGTCGGGTATGTCGGATGCCTCGCCATCCCAGTGGGAGTTGAACGCGGCCGGCCCGGATCTCGCCGATGAGTTGCGCATAGCCTTCACGGACCTCGCCGAGATGGACCCACGCCGAGTGCCGAAGCTCCTCGCAGTCGGCGTGCAGCACCGTCCACCAGGCCTCGGCGTAGGTCTTTGCGACATGACTGATGACCTCACCAAAGGAGTGAGTGTGGCGGCGGGCGCACCGGCTGTGGCGGACGTAGAACACCGCCCAAGAGTTGATCTTGTCGATGACCTTCGCGATATCCGCATGGAGGTCTGCCTCGGTGACGTCAGGTGGAGGCCGCCGGGGATTCAAAACCGCCGGAATCAGGGCGGCGTGTAGATCGCCCAGTTCTCTCGCCCACGCGATCAGCGGCAACGGCTCGGCGAGACGCCCGGCGATCGCCGCCAATAGTTGATCCGGGGACAACAAAGCTGCCGCATCCATCGCCGGATCCCCCCGCCCCGCCATACCCGCGTCCACGGGTGATCACATGTCTTTCATCGCGGGCCGACACTTCAGGTGCGCCAGATGGTCCTTCGTCGCTGGGCCGTCACCGTCAAGGAGACGGGTTGCCAGCGAATCATGTTGTGTGGCCCCGAAGTTCGTTGCCAGCGACGGCCATGCGGTGGACTTCGCCGGGGCTGTCTGCTCGGACTCGGTTGCAACGCGGTGGATGGTGACCAGCTGGCAGCGAGGGCTCATGGCGCGGGGGACCACCCTCTACGTCCGGTGATGACATACTGGTCGCCGCCTCGGGCGATGCGCGTCGAGATGTTGCTGGCGTCGCCAGGGGGCCCGGTCATGCGAAGCGCAGATCGGATGGTGCCGTCGAGCATGTGCGTGAGCGATCGCTGCGCAGGTACCCCATGCCGCGGGCGCGGGCTCGTACGTGGAGTTCCGATGCTGATTGGTCGATGACAGCCTCGGTGGGACAGGCATGCTGTTTCATAGCTGATTGCTCGACTATTTCGAGATGAATGGTTGATGCAGTGAGTACGCCGCTGTGACTCGGCGCATAATGTTAGTACTGACTGCACACTCAGTCAATGACTGGTTGAGCAGTCAGTGGATGCTAGGGTGTGCGGCAAAGTTGAACGAGGAGGGGCGGGATCGGTGAGTGGGCGCGCGGCGGGACCGGGCAAGTCGGGTGCGATCCTCGACATTTTCACGCGCCAAGTTGCCGAGAAGGGCTACGACGGGACCAGCTTCAGTGGTGTTGCAAGCGAGTTGGGCATCTCCCAGGGCTTGATCGTGCATCACTACGGCACAAAGGCGCGGTTGCTGGAAGCTCTGCATCTTGCCTATATGCGGCGCCGGATCGACGAGGCCGAGCGCATCGTGTCGGAGTTTTCTACGCCGACCGAACGGCTTGCTGGGCTATTGCACGCGGCCATGCTCTATCAGGTGCACGATCGAAATCGGACCGTCGCATTCCAGCGTGAGGTCGCGCGGTTCGCGCAGCAGGATGAGAATTCCGAGGGGCGCAAGCTCCGAAGGCATTACATCGGAATAATGCACGGCGTGGTCGATGCGGGCGTTGCGTCGGGTGAGTTCCGGCCCGTCGATACGAGTATCCGCAGCCTGCTCATCTTCGGTGCCGCGCAATGGGCGTGGACGTGGTTCGAGCCGGAAGGGCGTCGATCTGCCGAGCAGGTCGGTGCTGAACTGGTAGATCTCACTCTTGGATCTCTGTTGGTAGATCGGAGATCCTTGCCGCGTCTCAGCGATCCCGACGGCGGGCTTGTTGCCGCGGTGATCAAGATCATCACTGCGGCGGAGGGGACGCCGCAAGATCTGCCTGAGACATGACCATGCAGACAGCCGCGAGCTTCCGGCCGCGACCGGCCCCCATGCCGGAGTAAGCCGTGGCGTGTGCGAGTTCCGCGACGACAAGTCCGGCCGACTGTCCGGAGATCGCGCTAGCCGCGAAATGGACACACCGAGAGGCAATTCCACCGATGACGTCCGAGAGGCCGTACAGGACAGCGGACAGCAGCGGCGCCAACCAACCCGATGTGTTCACCCGTTCCGCTGGACGGGAAGCTTTCGGCGCGATCAGCCGCAACGAGATCGCTTTCCCTGTTTGACACGCGGTTTGCAGGGAATGCGCTAGCGCATGAAGGACGTACTCGAACGTGAAAGCAAATGGGCGGTCGACCGGAACTTCACGCTTCCGAGGCTCGACGACCTTGTCACGAATAGCCGCATCGAGGAGTTGCCGGTCGAGCTGACCAGTACCTATTTCGACACCGCCGAGCGGGACCTGCTCGCCCACGACCTGACGTTGCGCCGCCGTGAGGGAGACGACGAATCCGGGTGGCAGCTGAAGATCCCGCACTCACGTGGTCGCGTCGAAGTAACCGCCCGGCTGTCGGACGAGCTGCCGCACGAACTCGCCGAGGTCGTCAACGGCGCCGCGCTGGGTAGACCGTTGAATGCGGTCGCCACGGTTCATACATTGCGCCGCCGTCACCGCATCCTCGGTTCGGACGGCGAATTGATCGTCGAGATCGATGACGACACCGTGGACTCGACCGCAGCCGACCAGCCTGCGGAACTGCTCGCCTGGCGTGAGATCGAGGTCGAACTCGGCCCGAATACCGACAAAATCCCGACGATATTGCGGGACCGGCTCGCCGAAGCAGGCGCACGCATGGCGAGCTATCCCTCCAAGCTGTCTCGTGTACTGCCGGAGCGAACCGGACCGGCCGCCACCAACTCCCGGGCGGAACGCGCCGTGCACGAATACATGACCACACAGATCGACCTGATCTTCGTCGGAGACGTCGGGCTACGCCGAGGCGAGGAACCAATCCACGACACCCGTGTCGCGACGCGGCGACTCCGCAGCACGCTACGCGTGTTCGGCAAGCTCCTGAACCGCTCCGCCATCGGCGAGATCGACAACGAGCTGAAATGGTACGCAGCACTGCTCGGCGACATACGCGATTGCCACGTCCAACGCCGACGCCTCGCCGAGGAAATCAATGCCCTACCTCCCGAACTCATCTTGGGTCCCGTCGCTGCGCGGATCGACGCGGCGCTGCTGGCTCGGCAGTTACCGAGCCGCAATGCTCTCGCTGAGGCAATGAACTCGCCCCGCTACTTGCGACTGCTCGCGACCCTGCAGACATGGAAATCACAGCCACCGTTCGAGCGGCGTATCCGTCGGCGCCAACTCGTGAAGCGGGCCCGCCGGGCCGCGAGCAAAGCCGACCGGCGGTTAGTGACCGCATTGCACAACCACCGACACGAATCGCTACACCGCGCGCGTAAAGCCGCCAAACGCGCACGCTACGCCGCCGAATTACACAAGCCCGTTCTAAAGCCCGCACGTGCAAGGTCGAACATCAAGTACTACAAGAAGATTCACCGGCTACTCGGCGACTATAACGACAGCGTCGTGTCGACCGATTTCCTGTGGCGAACCGCGACAGCAGCGGGCACGGCAGTCGATGAGAACGGCTTCACCTACGGCCTGCTGTACGCGAACGAGGTGCACGCCGCCGAGGGCGCGCGCCAGCGTGTCGCTGCGGTTGCCGCAGGCGAATAGGTACGGGCTCTCGCTGCACGGCAGGTCGCTGGATGACTGTCACGTCGGCACGCGTGGTTGAGTCGCCGGTGTCGCCACCGGTCCATATTTGCGGGCTGCTCGCCGAACCCTCGGTCGCTCGGTGCGGCGCGGAAACGGCGCCGCGCTGGTCGGCACCCAGCCGGACTATGGCCCGCGCGGAGGCGCAGTCATAGACCTGGCTCCGGATCTCGGCGCGTACATCGGGCGAGCGGAGGGGCTGGGTCTGCAGACAGAGGTCAACAGGCCGAGATGCGTCGCGGTCAACCGGAGCGCGCTGATCGTTTCACCGGCACGCAGCTGCGACAGCTGATCGTCGAACGCGGTACAGATCACCAGAACCTTGGCGGCTGCGGGCTGGTGTGCGGAAGCGACGAGCGCGGGTTCGGCAAAGTGCTGGACTGGCCCGAATGCTTGGACACAGTCCAGGTCTAACCGACCCGAACCTGGCAACGCTTGTGTGTCCGGCGCGGAATGCTCGAGTATCGCCGCTGGTCTCGGGCTCGAGCACTCTGGTTTGAGCGGGTGGCGCCCCCTTGGTCACGTTTCGATTACGGCAACTGGGGTACCCCTGTGAAATCGAACTTCATAGGAAGTGAGGGAGACTCGGATGAGTAGAACAACAGTTCGAAACGACGGATCCCGACACGCTACCGGTGCCGGTGACAACTACGACGATATCGAGCCATGGTTCGAGAAGTTGGCTGCCCTGGAGCCCGGGGACCCTCATCGGCAGCTCGTGCGCGAGGAGATCGTGCGGCGGTGTCTACCCTTGGCCGACCACATTGCACGCAAGTTCGCGGGTCGTGGTACCGAATTCGAGGATTTGCAGCAGATCGCTCGGCTAGGGCTGGTGCAGGCGGTGGATCGTTTCGACCTCACGCGAGGCTGCTCGTTCCTGTCGTTCGCGGTGCCGACCGTCATGGGTGAGGTGCGGCGCTACTTTCGCGACCACACCTGGGCGCTGCGAGTACCGCGCCGGGCCAAAGAACTGCAGGCGCTGATTCGGCCGACCGTGGAGACACTGGCGCAGCGGCTCAGCCGAATGCCGACCGCGCGGGAGATCGCCGCTGAACTCGATCTCGACCTCGGTGAGGTCACTCAGGCGTTGATCGCGGCCAATGCCTACCAGACCAACTCGCTCGACATCGGGGTCGGCGATAACGACGAAGGTACGCGCGCCTCGGTCATCGACTCCCTCGGCGCCGTAGAGCCGTGCTACCGATTGTTGGAAGACGCGATGTCGGTGCGCCCGTTGATCGCCGCGCTTCCCGAACCCCAGCGTCGGGTGCTGATCCTGCGTTTCTTCGAAGCCAAGACCCAATCCCAGATCGCCGCGCGCCTCGGCGTCTCCCAGATGCAGGTTTCCCGCATTCTCACCAAGACCCTGAATACGCTGCGCGAGCAAGCGATCGGCGCGGACAGCCGCTGCGAAGTCGCCTGACAAACGCCCTCGCGGCATGTGCCGAGCAGGCAGAGTCGGCAGTGCGGGTGCCAGCGGGTTGGACCGCGCATGACCATTCGACAGTGGTGGCGGGTTGGTGGATGACATGTGGACCGAGTTCTGACACGGGTCCATTACCGCCGACGCTGAGCGCGCTCAGTACGGCGCAGCGGTGAACGGCGACCGGGATCCGAAGCGCGAATGCGATCCAGGGGTCAGTGGCTGCCGGTGCGCGCCTTCCGCCCGCCCTCGGACGCAGCCCCAACCGCTGAAACGCACCGTTACGGTCGGGAGCGCGCTGTGCTCATGCTCCCGAGCCACGGAAAGCCGGAGAAACCTCGGGATCCTTGTCAGGGGCTGTGTGACGGCTGTCCAGGATCAGCCCCCTGCTGCTTCTCACCTGACTTCGAGTCCGGATCGACCTTATTCGCGCGCTCCCACTCCTTGTCCAACTCGGTGCGCGAATCCGCTGCCTCCCTGCGATGCGCATGCGCCTGCTGGGCAAGCTGCTCGGCCTGTGCCGCCTTGACCTCGCCTTCAGCCTTTGCCGCACGGCTCTTGGCGGCAGTCTCCTCCGCACGTGCCTCCCGTTGATCGACCTCGAATTCCCGTTCCGCCGCGCGGTCCCGAATGCCCTCGGCTTCGGCCCGCTGGTGTTCGCGCCGTTTGCGCATCAACACCCATGCACTGGCCGCAAGCAAAATGACCAAAACGACGACGACAATGATCACGATGGTGGTGCTCATCTTCCGACTCCTCGCACCCACCCCCCTTTACCCTAGCGCCATTCGATCACCCCGGACCTGCGGAAATGTGGGTCAAGGTCGGTCTCGGCGGCAGCCGGACGGTGTCTGCGGCCCCAGTACACGGTCCCGAAATCCTGAAAGCTGGCCGCACAGTAGTTGTTGGGACTGGGGACGCCTATCAGGACGCTTGTTACGCCTGTCAGAAGGCGTAGGGGCCGCAGCGCCCCACACGACGATGGCGGTGTCCGGTGCCCGCGCACTGGGCACCGCACTCCAGACCCGCCCTCCTACTGCTGCGTAGCCGTTGTCGTCGTAACGGTCGTAGTCGGTGAGGAAGTAGTCGTTGGCGCCACCGTGGTCGTGGTCGGGGGTGCTGCGCTGCTGGTTGTCGTGGGGTGAATCGGTTCGGGACACTTGCCGTCTCGTGCGCCGATGCTGTTGATCTCGTTGTTGGACCGTGGATCGCCCGCGTAGTTGATCTTGTCGGTGCACTTGACATAGATGCCGCATGG
This sequence comes from Nocardia sp. CA-107356, assembly GCF_050946365.1. Classification (NCBI taxonomy): domain Bacteria; kingdom Bacillati; phylum Actinomycetota; class Actinomycetes; order Mycobacteriales; family Nocardiaceae; genus Nocardia; species Nocardia sp. CA-107356. The sequence continues at coordinate 5,402,278 of NZ_CP191992.1, forward strand.
GGTGTCGCCGCAGTAGTCGGTGCCGCCGGGTGCCGGAGCGGGATAGCTCGTTGTGCCGCAGAAGGTCACGCCACAGGTGTCCGTGCCGCCTGGTGTCGGCTGGGATTCCGTGGGTGCGCCGCAGTAGTCGATTCCGCAGTTGTCGGTGCCGCCCGGAGTGACGGGCTGCCCGGCGGCCGTCTGTCCGGTGCCTGCTCCACCCCCATTGCCCGGATCTCCAACGGTCTCGCCGGGGTTGCCCGGTGCCGCGGTGGTGGCCGGGGGCGTCGTCCTCGATGCGCTCATCGAGGTGGCCGTCGCAGTGCCAGAGCGCGGCGCGGCGGAATCCTGCTTGTCAGCCGTGCACGCGGTCACGATCAGCACCGGCGCCACGACGCCGAGCACCAGTCCGGCGCCGGCGCGCCATCGGCGCCCCCTGCCCAACATCTGCATGATCCGCACAGTCTCTCCTCCTGCACCTGCTGCTTTGCCTGAAAAAGACAGACGCGCAATGGGTCTGATGAATTTGGACGGTTGTCCGGCACCCCCTGCGTAGTCGTCGGATGATCCTCCGCTGTTACGGGCCGCGGAAATCACCAGTCGTATGCAACCGTGCCCGCACGGTCGCGATGCTGGTCGAGGCGCAAATCCACGATGACGGGGGCCTGCGTCGCGAGGTACTGCGCGCCGAGACCAAGCTGATGTGGCACCGCACCGACATCGAGGAGCGTCGACTCCGACAGGGCCTGCGAAGACACGTACCGGAGCGTCGGCACCTCGAAAAGCCGGGTGCACCACTGCATCACGATCAGTCGCAACCCTTAACGCACGCCGGTGCGGGCATGGCCCTCGGCCGACACCGCACCGGCATGTTCTGGAGTGACGAACCGCAGCGGAAGTCTTCGAAGCTGAGCCGGCCCTGCATGCTCCTGGTGAGTGCGTCCTTACGCAGCTCGGCGAGCAACCGGATTTCCAGCCAGTCGATTTCGTCACTCGGCGATAGCGCGCCGTCCTGCTGTCCTAGCCTGATCTCAGATCGCCGACTGCGAACAGGCGCAGAACCTTCCGGCAGCGCCGACCGCCGCGTGTCCTTGTGCACAGAATCTCTGCATGCGCTAGGAGAAGTGTCCCTTTTCTGCCTGTTCCATCAAGCGCATGAATTGTTCGGTACGCATGTGGATGAGCGTCTCGTGGTCGCCGCCCTCGAAGTAGATATCAGGTTGCGCGCTCAGGCTTTCGTCCATCAGTGTCTTCATGCCGTAGGCGGTACAGAGGGGAGGGATGGCGCCGACTTCACAGTCTTTGAAGATTTCCCGCATGTCCGACTCGTTGGCCAGCGATAGACGCCGTCCGGTTTGGTCCCACAGTTTCGACAACCGCAGGTGATGAGTGGATGGCAACACGGCACCGACGTACCCTTGCTCGTCTTCGAGGAGGATCGTCTTGGCGAGTCGGTCGCCGGGGATGGCCGCAGTTACGGCTGTCTCGGTGCTGCTATGGCTGTGCGGATGCCGCACGACTTCATATTCGACACCTGCATTGCGTAGGCACGTATGCACGGTCGGTGACATAGGCATAGGGAACCTCCATTGGCTGGTTGGCACCACTTCCGAACCGGCGGCCCTTGTCCTTGATCATAGCCCTGACACGCCTCGGCGAGGCAGGCGCCAGCCTGCTCGAACTCATGGCCGAGTCCCGCTACGCAACCCCAACACCCTGCGTTGCTATGTCGAAACCTCACGAGCAGGATCGCGGCACCAATGATGGTCATCATGGAAGGAAGAGTTGCTGCACCAGCGGCACGCGATAGCCTTCGAGAGATAGCGACGTCCTGCCCCATCTCGCACGACGGACGATCGCCGGCAACAGCGCATCCACTTCGCTACGCGATGCGGGGTCCACCAGCCGGCCGCCTCACGCGGTGATCTCCCTGCAATCCGCGGAGTCTTGCGGCGGTGCGGTCACCGTCCAGGTCCAAGTGTGTTGGTTCGGTGCGGGCGATGTGGTGGTCAACGCTACGGAATAGGTGGGCAGTTTCGCGGCGAGTACCGCAAGCTCCTCGGAGCGGGGCGCGGAAGCCGCTGGTGCGCTGGCTGTTTCGCATACGCTGATGCACAGGTCGCGATCCGCGATGACCGTGACCTCGATTTCCTGGGCCACTTCGCGTGCGATGATCGTGGTCAGGATCGCACTCAGGGCCGCCAGGCTGACATCGACGACTGCCGCCTCGGCCCAGTCGGCGGGACCGTCGAAGGTGACCTCGGATACCGCCCCCAACTCCTCGGCCACATCGCCGACCATATCTTGCACCTGGACCCGGAAACTGTCCGGAGTGCCTGTTTCGGCTTCCAGTCCGGCAACGGTCGTGTGGATCTGCGCCATCACCGCATCGAGTTCGGCGATGGTCCCGTCGATGCGGGACGCCACGGCGGACACGCGCGCGAGCTGACGAATCGCCCCCAGTTTCAAACTGATATCGAACAGACGGTGCAGCACCGTCTTGTGCAGTTCTCGAGCGATACGCTCGCGTTCGTCGATCAACCGCAAGGTCCGCGCCTGGTCTTCGGCTCGTCGTAACCGCACCAGATTGTCGACGCGCGCACGGAGTTCAGCAACATCGAATGGCTTCTGGAGGATGTCGTTGGCTCCGGCGTGCACCAATTCCAATCGCGACTGGTCATCGGCACGGGCGGTGACGATGAGAATCGGGGTATTCGCCAGATCGGGGTCGGAACGTACTCGACCCACCACTTCGTCTCCGCTCATCCGCGGCATCATGATGTCGCACACGATCAACTGCGGTCTGCTGGATTTCGCCAGTTCCAGCCCGGATTGTCCATCGAAAGCCGAGGCCACCTCGTAATTGTCCGAAAGTGATTCGCGGACAAGCTTGTTCAGGTCGGGATTGTCCTCGATCACCAGGATCGCGGGCCGCTGGTCAGTGCTCAGGGGCGGTCGGCTCACCGTGGATACGGGCAGGTCGCCAACCGAGGTTGCCACTGCGGCGAGCACATTCGCCGCAGTGCCGGCCGTGTTCGCCGGCGCCCCGGTCCCGAGCACGGGCATACCTGCCGGCGCGGCGCGCGGTATCTCGACAACAACGAGTGCGCCGCCCTCAGGTGCGTCGGCGATCGTGACGGAACCTCCCTGCAACTGGGCCAGGTCTCGGACAATGCTGAGCCCCAGCCCGGTGCCACCCACCGACCGACTCGCACCACCGTCGACCTGACGAAATCGCTCGAACACAGCATCGCGCTGAGCGACCGGAATGCCGGGTCCGCTATCGGCGATCTCGATAACGATAGAGTTGTCGGCAGCACCGACCGTGCACCGGACGCTGCCGCCGGCCGGGGTGAACTTGAAGGCATTCGACAGCAGATTGACCACGATCCGCTGCACATGCTCTGGATCCAAGTCGGCCCACACCTGGTGGTCCGGGGCCTCGACCTGGAACTCGATGCCCCGGTCCAAGGCGATCGTTTCGAAGAATGCCGCGGAAAGCCGCACCAAATCGACCCCGTCGACATGCGCGTATTCCGGCCGCATCGCCCCCGCCTCGAGCTGTGCGGTATCGAGCAAATCGTTGACCTGGCCGAGGAGCACCTGGGCGTTGCGCACGATCACCTCGAGGTCGTCATGTGACGGGTCGTCGAGCGCAGCATGGTCGAGCAACTTTCGCGCCGGCGCCAGGATGAGCATCAGCGGTGTACGCAACTCATGGCTGACATTGGCGAAGAACTGGCTCTTGAGGTCGTCGAGTTCCTTTGCTCGCGCGTACATACGTGCGAGTTCGGCATTGGCTTCCTTGAGTTGGCGACTCGTCTCGGCCACCTCGCGGGCTCTGGCGAATACCTCCTGTTCCATTTGCCGCGCCGATGCGCGCAGCGCGGAGGTTTCCTCCTGTTGCGCCGCGCCCTCGGCCTGCAACCGCATGAATTCCGTGACGTCTTCGACCCGATGGATGATGTATCGCAGCCGACCTGTTTCGTCGAGCACCGGAGAGTTGGCGGGACTCCAGAACCGCTGTTCGAATGAACCGTCGCGGCGGCGAATATCGTAGCGTTGTACGGGCATGGCATCGGCGATGCGATCATGCACGACCCGTTCGAGGGATACGCGCAGATTGCGCATGCCCTCGGCTTCCGGGTCGTTCGGATTGTCGGGAAAGACATCGAAAATATCTCGGCCGAGGATATCCGGTCGTTCGGTCATCGTTGCCTGCATGTATGCGTCGGTTACCGCGACGATGCGCAAAGAAGGGTCGAGCACCAGATAAGGACCCGGTGCCGCCTCGAAGAGGGCACGATAGTCGACAACCTCGACCACAGCGGCATTACCCCGATTCGCGGTGGAAACGATGTACTTGGTAATCGATGCGCCGTTGCAACCTTCCCACTCAAAAATAGCCTGCGCGTATGACCTACACCATATGTCCGACTGTCGTGGCTACCGTCGGAACATCGAATCGGTCCAGCGCTTCCGGCGGAAGTCCGGTGGCGTCGAGCGAGGTCAACTCTTCGGTTGAGCAGCGCAGTCGGCGGGCGTCCGGTAGCGAATCACCGCCTGGCGGGACAGGACAACGGAGGCGGCCGTGATCCCGGCCCACATCGGCCCCATCAAGATGTGGAGGATTCCGAGCCACGCGATCGAGGCGAAGTAATAAAGGGCGATCTGAGCGACGAGGCTCGCAAGGCTCACTACGGCGACGAACAAAGTGGTCACCGCATAGAAGCGGCGAAGGGGCCGGTGCGCACGCCACTGCGGTGGGCCGCCCACGATCCGGTTCGCGACCACACCTGCCAAGGGGCGGTCGGTCAACACCGAAAGAAGACAGACGACCGAGGCTGCGACCGGCAACACCATAGGAAGGATGAAGAAGCTCTTCGCCTGCCCGGTGAAGGCCGCCGAAACAGCGCAGGCCGTGGCAAGCGATGCGCCCAGAAGCGTGTGGACGACCTGGTATCGAGCGCGTACGCGCCATACGAGGATGCCGACTGCCGTAGCCGCGGTACAGAGCAATGCCGGACCGAGGCCACCAACCGCATTGGCTCCGAGGAAGACGACTGTGGGTGCTGCTGTGGCCGCTGTTGCCGAGGCCCAGCCAGCACGCGTGATCTTGACCCGGACGCCAGCATGTATACGCGCGAGATGACCGGTGTCGGCTGAAATCGGGCCGGGGTGTGCATGTCGTGTCCGAGATTTCCCGCGTGATATCTGCATGAGAATCCTTCTGGTTGCGGCGATGTGCTCGGTCTGTAGCCTCGAGATCCGCTGAGTCGTTCAGCGCTGGGGGAGCCGCCGGGCGAACCGGAGCGCGCGTGCGCGCGTCGGCCGTCCATGCGGGAGAAGGTAATTCGTCCCGCCCCGGACTGAATCGCGCCAGAACCCTGTGACGAGTTCAGTCCACCGGCGTCTCGTCGATCGCGCCGCTCCGCCGGATGCGCGACCCGGACCTTCGGTCCGGGCCGGCGCCAGCAACTCAGGCAGCAGCACATCGCCACCATGGCTCTCGAGCCCGACGTCGAGCAGGTGTGACAGCTCGACCAGGTGACAGCGATACGCCGCGTGAACCCGATGGCCCGCAGCCCATCGACACAGGCTCTGACCGGCAGTCTTACGAGGTCACACCGGCGGTCGTCCTCCGGTTCGCCACTACTCCCTCGACCCCGAGCGGTCGGTCACTGTGCGCGCATAGGCCGAGTGCTTCTTCGCGGAGCGTGGCGGGCTACCCGCCTGCGGGTCGGCGGCTACCTGTCACCTTGGAGGATGGCAGACGGCCAGCTTTGGAGGTACCCGTAAGAGTGTCGCCATCGATCGTGACAGCAAAAACAAGATTGAGGCGCATCGGCCTGGTGACCGATTGCGTCCAGGTGATCTGGTTGCCGTCAACGACAACGTCGTGCAGGGGTACCTCCTCGTCAGTGCCCCGCGCGAACCCTACGAACGCATCACCTTCGCGCCGTAGTTCGATAACCGGCGCCACGCGCCCGACAGGGGTGGCGATAATCAGATCCCAAATACCTTCGATGGACATGGGTGCTTCCTTGTTCTCGAGCGGTGTGTGCGTGGGGCGTGGTCACAAGGGGGCCGGTGCGGGGCCCTGGGCGCGCCAGGTGGTGCCGCGGCGCTCATGTGCGAACAGCTCCTCCACCGCATGGGCGATCTGCGGTCCGATCTCGCGTTCCAACAGGTAAAGGCCGAGATCGAGGCCGGAGGTGACACCCGCGCCGGTGACCAGGTCCCCGTCATCGACAACACGAGCGCGGACGACGTGAACCCCAGTGGCATCGAGCACATCCAGGCCCAGATGATGAGTAGTTGCGTAGCGGCCCTCGATCAATCCCGCCATAGCAAGAACGAGAGAGCCACCACACACAGTGGCCATGGTGATCCGCGGGTTGGTCATGGCCGCCCCGAGCCGGGCCGGCAACTCGGTGGTCAAGGTCCGGCCGAGCACGACCGCGATCAACTCGTCCCGGTCACCATCGACGTCATCGCCGGGCAGCTCACCGGGATCGCCGACGCGACCGGACGAGCCGGGGACAACGACGAGGCCGGAACGATCGGGGTCGAGAATGCCCGTGGCACGCAACGCCAAACCACCGGTGCCGCTGACAACCTCCCGGGGACCTTCGGCGGAAACCAACTCGACTGTCACAGCACCACCGGATGCCGTGCCGCCAGCCTGAAAGACCTCATATGGGGCGATCACGTCGAGCGGGTCGAACCCGTCGAACAGAACTACCTGAACGTGCATGGGGGCGTCCTTCGTCAGAGAAAGGCCGGTGGACACCGGCTTCGACTCAAAGCTATGAGCTGGTGCAGGGAGCCCCAAGAGGACGAAAAGACAGAGTCCGACGGATTCTCGCCAATCAAATCTCGGCGACCAGATCGCAGGAGTTCGCGTGAGGGCCTGGGATGGTCCACCAGATGAAACCGGAACGCCGATACGCGAAGGTGCCAAAATCCATCGCCCCCGGTAGCCCTGTCCTTCAGAACCACCCATGCACAGTGAACCTGCTCGAAGACGTCATCGTGGGCCCTGTTGATCGGTCTCAGCGGCGGTAGAGCGCGCGGGCCCGGTCGATCCGGCCGGGATCGCGGGGCACCTGCCCGGCCTGGGCTGCTGCGGGAGTGGCGCGGCTGTGCATCGCGACCGCCTGGTGCCCGCGCGACGACGATCGATCCGCCGCCTGGTTCGCGGTCGACATCCCCCTCGACACCGCATACCTCCACTTCCGTGCCGAGCCGGTCTGACGGCGGTCGTCGCCAGCTTGGTTCCCGGCCGTGTTTGGCGAGGTTCGGCAACACGCTCTATGATCGGCGCGATGATGATTACTTCTGGTCGCAGATCGGAGGTCCCGTTCGTCCAAGGTGAGTGCTGATGCTCACTGTGAAGACGAATGCGGACGATTCCCGCCTTTCCTTCTGGCCGCGCGTGCGTGAGTTCGCCGTGCCGCCCTCCATGATCGAAACCACTACCGCTCGGCGTCGCGCCGGGGATTGGGCCGGGGCCTGTGCTGCCGCCGGTTTCGATGTCGATGTCGATTTACGTGCTATGGCAAGGGCTTACGGCCGGGAGTTGGTGGCCGAGGTTCGGTCCGATCTCCGGCATTTGGCCCCGGATCTGCTGCGCTGGCACCTGCCGAGGGTTGCTCCGGATGGTTTGCTCCGGCCGGGATTGACGATCACGCTCGCTCGTTACCCTCGTGGCAGAGCCGGTTTCGTGCATCTAGTGGTCCGTACCGCGCCGGCGTGGGCGGATGCCGGACAGCGGGTCGGCCTCGCGCTGTGGGATGGGCCCGGCACCGCAACCGGCTTGCATCCGCATCCCCGGCCGGACCGGCGTTTCCGGATGGACCTGCACCGTCACCTCTGGGATGCGCGCAGGGCCGATGAGCTGGGGGTACGGTGTGGAGCCGAACCGGGCGCCGACCGGTCGGCGCTGGACCCGGCTCTGCTGGAGATTGTGCCGCGCGATCGCGGCTACGCCGTTGATCGTTGGGGTGCAGAGGCGCGAATCCTGCTCGATTCCGAAGAGCGACAGGAGAATACGTTCCTGGTGCGATTGGGTGCCAGGCAACGGGTGATTGCCGAACTGGGGCCTGCTGGCTTGCGGATCGCGGCGGCGTACCCGGCCGGAGCTGTTTCCGCGCTTCCGGTGCTGCCCGACGCCGCGACCTGGCAACCACCCGACCTGGAACTGCTTCGCACCGGCGTGATCTCGCTCGATCGACTGCATCCGCTGGTCGCCGCGGCGCTGGTGCCGGGCTATTCGCCGAGCGAATCCGTCTGGGGGCCAATCCAAGCGGAGCGAACACACCTGGTGGAATGCGGCGGCGAGCAACATCGAATCGGCTTGGTCGACGGTGCGCTGTCCGCGCTGGACCACGACCCGGCCGAGATCCGGCGCGAGGAACTCCTGGCCGCCTTGACCGGCACCCCGCTGCCCTGCCTGCAGGCCATCGATCGGGCACATCGCCAACCGGACTGCCTCACCGGCGTTCGCGAACGTCTCGCACATGGTGACGTCGCCGGCGCACTCTGCGTCGTCGAAGGCCTGCTCGGTCCCGAAGCGATCCTGCGCGACGGCGTTCTCCGGGACGAACTGACAGCCACAGCGCAACAGCGAATCACCTACGGGCTCTACCGATCCGGGCTATCCGAACCGCAACTCGCCCCCAACTACCCCGGCGCTCGCCGTCCACGAGATCGCCGCGCGCACCCGCGCAACGCGACGAGCTACTGACCCTGCCGCAGCAGTGCGCTCCGGCGCGAGGCGACTGCTTCCCGATCTTGCGACTACTGCGCACGACCGCCCGCGTTTGCGCGACGACTTCCCAGCGTCGCTTCCGTTAATCCTCCTACAACACAAGGTGATTCATATGTCTGCTTCAGTCACGGGCTCCGCAGCTCATACTCCTGCGGTTGACGCTTCCCAGCTCGATATCGCCGCTGATCTACTGACACTGCTCGGCGAGACCACCACCGAAGCGCGCCCCAATATCCAACTGGAGGCCCTCACCCTGGCGGTGGCCGCTGACCTGCCGGTGCTGCTGTGGGGTGAGCCGGGAATCGGTAAGACCGCGGCCCTGACGCAACTCGCCCGAACTCTGGATCTGCCGCTGACCACGGTGATCGCGAGCGTGCATGAGCCGTCGGACTTTTCGGGTCTGCCGATCGTCGGCGACGACCCGGCGGAGCACGGTGTTCCGATGGCACCACCGGACTGGGCGGTGCGATTGGTCCGTGTGGGCCGGGGGCTGCTGTTCCTCGACGAGCTGTCCACCGCGCCACCCGCCGTGCAGGCTGCCCTGCTGCGGCTCGTGCTGGAGCGGCGGATCGGTTCACTGAAGCTGCCGCCCGGCGTCCGAATCGTGGCGGCAGCCAATCCGCGCTCGTCGGCGGCCGATGGCTGGGAGCTGAGCCCGCCGCTGGCCAATCGGTTCGTGCACCTGCAATGGGTGCACGATCACGATGTGGTCGTGCGCGGTCTCGGCGGCACCTGGCCGCGCGCGACACTGCCGCAGCTCGACCCGGAAAAGCTTACGGAGGCAGTGGCGTTCGCACGTCGCGCGGTGTGTGTGCTGCTCGCGGCGCGCCCGAAGCTCGTGCATCAGATGCCGAGCAGTGAAGCGCGCCGGGGCAGCGCCTGGGCTTCGCCTCGCAGTTGGGAGATGACACTGCGGCTGATCGCATTCGCCACCGCCGCAGGGTCTTCCAGGGATGTGCTGTCGCTGTTGGTCCGGGGCGCGGTCGGGGATGGCCCGGGCTTCGAACTGCTGACCAGCCTGGACCGGATGGACCTCCCGGACCCCGAGACGCTGCTGGCCGATCCGGCGGGCGCTGAGCTCCCCGAGCGCGGGGATCTGCGCCAAGCCGCGCTCGACGGTGTGGTCGCGGCGGTGCGTCAGCGCCCGGAGCGATCCCGCTGGGATGCGGCGTGGGCGCTGCTGGTCAAGGCGATCGAAACCGGGGCGCCGGATCTGGTGGTCGTCCCCGCGACCACGCTCGCCACACTGCGCCAGGGAAATTGGGAGGTGCCGGCCTCGATCGAGAAGCTCGCGGGCGTGGTGTCGGTGTCGCAGCGCGCGGATCGCGCCGCCGACCTCGTGCGGGCGAGCCGATGACGATGTCGGCAGCGGTCCAGAAACTGGATCTGGAAAAGCTCTTCGCCGCCCGGCTATACGCCGTCCGAGTCCGGCCTTACCTGGCGACCGCCCTTTTCGCTCTGCACATCGTCGAATCGCGCCGCGTCCCGACGATGAGTGTGGACCGATACTGGCGCTGCTACGTTTCGCCCGCGTTCGTGGACAGCCTGCCCGTCGAGGAATTGGCCGGGGTCCTGGTGCATGAGGTCTCGCACCTGCTGCGCGACCATCACGGCCGCGGTGAGCGCTTCGCCCGCGAGCACGATCTGAGCGGGCCCGGAGAACGGCTGCGCATGAATATCGCCGCAGACTTCGAAATCAACGACGACATCTTCGGCGACGGACTGGTCCGCCCGGAGGGCGCGATCCTGCCCGCCGATATCGACTTGCCCGCGGGCAAACTCATGGAGGAGTACCTGCGGGAGTTCCGGTTCGGAACGTACACGCCGGGCATGGCGTGGCTCGATTGCGGCAGCGGCGCCGACGGCCTGGAACGCGAATGGGAGCTGGGGCCGCTCGGCGCGGACGGCCTCAGCGAACAGGAACGCGACGGCGTGCGCTTCCGGGTGGCGCAGGGCATCATCGGCCGGCCGGGCAACGTGCCCGAAGGATGGCGGCGCTGGGCGCAGGAAGCATTCCATCCACCGCAGCCCTGGCGCGACCTGCTCGGCGCGGCACTGCGCGCGGCCGTCTCCGCGTCCGGGGTCGGCGAGGACTACACCTATGGCCGGCCCGCGCGACGCTCGGCCGGTGTGCCCGGCGTCATCCTGCCGAGCCTGCGGCGCACGCCACCTCGCGTCAGCGTGATCATCGATACCTCGGGTTCGGTCAGCGACGCCGAACTCGGCAGCGCCCTACTCGAAGTGACTGCCATCAGCCGCGCGGCGGGCGGGCGCCGCGACCTGCTCACCGTGTTGTCCTGCGACGCGGCCGCCCGGATCGCGCACCCGCTGTGCGCGGCCGAGGGCATACCGCTGGTGGGCGGTGGTGGAACCGACCTACGCACAGGTTTCGCCACAGCCCTTCGCGCTCAACCCCGCCCGGACGTCGTCGTGGTCCTCACCGACGGTCAGACGCCCTGGCCCGAAACCAAGCCGTGGTGCCGCACCGTCGTGGGCTTGTTCCGCCGGGCCCCTTCGTGGAGCGAACGCGATCCCGAATACGTTCCGGACGGACCACCGGCGTGGGCGCGAGTCGTCGATATCGGCTAGCTCGCGCTCCCGTGCGTTTCGAAACAGCCACCAGGGTGAAAGGTGGGGTTCAAGTCGGTGGGCAATACGGAAGACACGAAAGCTATTGCAGAGCAATGGCTTGCATCGATCGCATTGTGCTCGGCCGGCTCATGCGGCGTCACCCCACATCCGGAGGTGACGTCGAGACGTCGTGGCTGGCTCGGTACGACGTAGTCGTGCACCAGGTGTGAGAGTCGTGCGCGACATCACACACGATCCACACGCGGCATCTCGGCCGCTGCGAATCGGTTGAGCGGCAGCGTATTCCACAACTGGATGGATGCCGCGCCGACGGTCAGGCCGAGGCCTCACATATCGACGCCGTGGTCCGATTCTCGTCGAGCGCAGTCGGCGCTGTCACAGCCGGCCGCGCGGCGATGAGTCTCGCCGGGTCGGTGCTGATGTTCATCGGATGGTGCCGATACCAGGGATCAGCGGCAGGTCCAGTGCGGTCACCCAGCCCGCCGGGAGGTCGTTGACGGCGGGCACAGCGTTGAGGGCGCGCATGCCTGTGGCGAGGCATCCCGCCACAGCGGGCGTGCGGGCGGAGCCGTCGGTGAAGCGGAAGGAGGTTTCCTGGGAGATGGAGGGGGAGCCCACGATGTCGACGCGGTAGACGTCGTCGCGGGTGCCCGCGGGCCAGTCGGGGGCGGCGTCGAGGCCGATGCGGTTGACATGTTCGAGCGTGATCACCTCGCGCCCGCGGTAGATGCCGTTGATGGTGAACCTGATCGCGGCCACGGTGCCCGCCTCTAGCACCCCTTTGGCCGAGGGACGATCATCGGGTGTCACCCACTTCTCCCAGGTGGTGGTGATGTCGTCGAGTTCGATGCCGGCGGCGGCGGCGATCATCGGGACGGTCGCGCCCCACGCCATGATGAGCATGTCCGGGTGTTCGAGCAGCGCGGTGAACTCCGGCGGATGGCCGATGCCCATCTCGAATTCGTAGTCGCCCTCGTAGTCGGTGTAGTCCAGCAGTTCCGAGGCGCGCACGGACTGGACTTCGCCGCACAGGCCCATAAGGGTCATGGGGAACAGGTCGTTGGCGAAACCCGGGTCGATGCCGGTGGTGAAGCAGGATGCGTTGCCCACGGCGCACGCGTCGGTGATCGGATCGCGCCAGAGGGCAGGAAGCTTGTCCATGCCCGGCCACACCCAGGGTGTCATGGCTGTAGAGCAGACATCGATCCCGGCGCGCAGGAACGCGCCGATGATCGCGATGTTGTCATCGGCCATCGCGGCGGTGGGACCGTAGTGCACCACCGCGTCAGGGCGGATAGCGATGAGTTCCTCGACCGAATTCGTGGCCAGCACACCGGTTTTCGGTGCGCCGCACAGGTCGCCGGCGTCTTTGCCGACCTTGGCCGGATTGCTGACGCCGACGCCGACCAGTTCGAAGCGCGGGTGGCGCAGGATTTCGGCCAGCACCATGGAGCCGACGACGCCGGTGCCCCACAAGACGATTCGTTTCCTCACGGGTACTCCTGTGTTCATCGGTGGAACTCGCCGCAGTCGACGGTCAGCATCTGGCCGGTGACGGCCGAGGCGAGATCGCTGGCCAAGAACAGGGCGGCTCGGGCGACTTCCTCGGGACCGGCCAGCCGCTGCAGGTCGGTGGGCGCGGCCTTCTGCTGATAGATGTCGGCGTGGGTGACACCGGCCTGGCTTGCGAGCCAATCGAAATAGGCCTTGTTGATGCCTTCGTAGACGTATGACGGTGCGATGCTGTTGACGCGGATGCCGCGCGGGCCGAGTTCGGTGGCCAGCGACGAAGCCAGGTGCGCCAGTGCGCCTTTGGAGAGTTTGTAGCCGGAGTATTCCGGTTGCGAACTATAGGACACGCACGAGTTGAGCATGATGATCGAGCCCCGCGACTGCTCCAGGGCATCGGCGAACAGGGCCGACAGGCGCAGCGGGGCGAAGACGTTGGTCTCGTTCGCGTTCCGCAGAGCGCCCAGCTCGATCTCGGTGATGGGATTCATCGGCGGTATGGCGAAGGCGTTGTTGATCAGGCAGTCCACCCGTCCGTATTCGGCGAGCGTGCGTTCCACGATGGTGCGGCGCTGCTCCTCGACGGTGATGTCGGCCGGCGCGACCAGCGCGGTGCCGCCGGCCGCCCGCGCCTCCTCGGCTAGTTTCTCCAGTTTCGTCTCGGTGCGGGCGACCAACGCCAGCTTGGCACCCATGCGGGCGGCCTCGACGCTCAGTGAATGTCCCAGGCCGGGACCGATACCCGACACCACAATGACCTTGTCCCGCAGCAGGGGCACCGGTTCATAGGTCTCGGCCGGCGTGGGGAGAGGCGGGGCAGCAGCGCTCATTGAAACTCCTCGAATCAAAGTCGTTACACTACGTATCGACTTTAGTCGTGACAGACTGTAATGACTCCCGATCGCGCTGACAAGGACGGATTTCGTGACCGAACGCCCTCGGCTGGGCCCCCGCCGCGACCCCGCGGTGGACCGGGCGGTGCTCGACGCCGCTCGCGCGCTACTCGTTGAACGCGGTTATGCCGCGACCTCCATCGATGCCATCGCCACGCGGGCGGGCGTCAGCCGCCCGGCGATCTACCGGCGTTGGCCCACGAAGTCGCATTTGATCGCGCAGGCGGTGTTCCGGGACGTCGGTTCCGACCAGGTCGCACCCGATTTGATCGGCGAGATCCGCAAAGTGATCCGGGGGACGATCCAACTGTTCGGCGCGGCCGAGACCCGCGAGGCCATGCCGGGCCTGATGGCGGAGATGCGTGGCGACTCCAGTTTGTACGAGAAGCTCTCCGCGCGCCTGGATACCCCCACCCGCCGCGAACTGGCCGAGTACCTGCCCGGTGACGGCGAACCCGCCCGGCCGGGGCTGGACCCGAACACACTGTTGGACACGATCGCCGGTGCGGCGCTGTTCGCGATGTGCATTCGCGACATCGACGATCTCGACGGCTTCGCGACTTCCCTCGAGGATTTGGTGCTGTACGGCGTGATCGGCGCGAGCGAAGGGTCGCGGCGGCCCGAACCCGTCGTGAACGCGGACGCTGTCACCGCTGCTGAGCAAGCACCTCCCTAGCAGGCGGTTTCCACTCCGCGGTCCTGTCGCAGAGCGGGCCCGGCCTGCGCATCCTCGCGCACCGCGTCGCGATACCCGTGGAACTCGATATTCGGACCGAAACCCGCTGGTCGGACTCGATCGAGGTGGCTGTCCAGTTCGTTCGACGACCGCAACGATGCCGCGATTGACGAGCTCATCGGACAGCTGCTGCGCCGCGGCGTACCCGAGTAGTAGGGACGTGGTGCAGCCGCCGTGTCGTTGCGATCGGCTCAGCGTGACCGCTGCTACTGTCGGCCCGATGCGACTCGTGTCGAGTATCGGTGCGGTGCTGCTGACCTGTGCGTTTGTGCCGCTGCCCGGACTGTCCACGGTCGCGACCGCGCAGGGCGGGCAGGCAGTCGGAGACGGCTGGTCGGCGGTCTCCGAGATGTTCGAACCCGAGAACTTCCGCGCTGCCCCGTACCTGGGCAACGGCCGCATCGGCGCGATGATCCCGCCGAGCGGCGCCGGATATCAGGACTACGGCGTCTCGGTGCGCACCTCGTTCCCCTTAGTGGAACCGCGCTACACCGGAACGTATCTCGCGGGCTTCTATGCCATGAAGTCCATGTCGTTGAACAACACAGAGGCGATCGCTGCGCTCCCCGCGTGGTCGAGCCTGACCGTCGACGTCGCGGGCCGAACCTACCGAGCCGACGTCGACCCGGCCACGCTCACGCACTACCGCCAGCGCCTGAACTATCGCGATGCCACCGCCACCACCGAAGCCACCTGGACACCCGACGCGGAACACCGGCTGGATCTGACCTACCGGACCTTCGTGTCACGGGCGCAGCAGAACCTCGCGGTCCAGCAGCTCACTGTCACTCCGCACTTCTCCGGGCCGCTCACCGTCACCGACCTGATCGACGGGGCCGCCGCGCGCCGGGTCACCCCGACGACGGCGGCCTCCGATCCGAACCGGGGGCAGACCACGGTCGGCGTGCGCGCCGACGGCACCGACCACACGGCCTTCCTGGTATCCACGGTCACCACGCCTGATGAGCTGGGTGGCGCCGCACTACCTACGAACGGGGCGACGGCTGGAACACGGTTCGACGGCACTGTCGTGGCGGGCCGCAGTTACACGGTCACCAAGTACGTGGGAATCGCCTCCGGCACGGACGGCGCGGACCCACGCGCGATTGCCACCGACGTCTCCGAATCCAGCGCGGCGCGTGGTTTCGCTGCCGCCCACGCCGAACACGCAGCAGAGTGGGATCGCTTGTGGCAGCCCGCCATCGAGATCCCCGGCCGCGACGACTATCGGGACTGGATCCGGCCCGCACTGTATTCAGTGCTGTCCAGCGTCCGGGCCGGACAGCGGTGGTCCGTGCAGCCCGCGGGGTTGTCCTCCGACGACTATGGCGGCCTGACCTACTGGGACGCCGAGACCTGGATCTTCCCGACCCTGCTCGCGCTCTATCCCGAATTGGCCCGCACCGTGGTGGATTTCCGCGTCGCGGCGCTACCGCAAGCCGAGGCGAACGCGCGCGCCTTTGGGCTGACCGGCGCATTATTCCCCTGGAACGACGGACCGACACAGCGGTGCGCGTCACCGGCGGTGTGCGGACTGGTTCAGGAACATTTGGGGAACGAGATCGCGCTCGCACAATGGCAGTACTATTCGGCCACCGGCGACGAGCAATGGCTGCGTGACAGCGGCGCGCCGGTGATCACAGCTATCGCGAACTACCAGGCTGCCCGCGTCGGCCCGAAGCTGCCCGACGGCCGCTACCACTACGCGCCCGCGGCGGGCGCCGACGAATACGTTTCGTTTTCCGTGGACAACGCACTCACCAACGCCGGAGTGATGGCGACGATGCGCACCGCGATGTCGGCCGCCCGGCTGGCCGGACTGCCGCTGAACCCGCAATGGGCCGATATCGCCGCGCACATGGCGATGCCGCCGGACATCGTGCCAGGGGTGCCCGCCGAGTATCTCGGGTACCAAGGGGCGAAGATCAAGCAGGCCGACACGGTGCTGATCAGCTACCCGTACTCCTATGCGGCACCGGGCTATTCGCCCGAGGCGACACTGGCGTACTACTTCGACCGCACCGATCCCGACGGCCCCAACATGAGCAACAGCGCCGGCGCGATCCTCAGCGCGCAGTACGACCCCTGCCGCACCCAGCAGTTCTTGGATCAATCGGTGCAGCCATATGTCCGACCGCCATATGGTTTCCAGTCCGAGGCGCGTGGCGAACGGTCGGGTGAGAACACGGTCGGTCAACCGGCGTGGATCTTCGTGACAGGTGCGGGCGGATTCCTACAAGGTTTGCTGTACGGACCGAGCGGGCTGCGATGGACTGAGACGGGTCCCCGGCTGGACCCGATGCTGCCCAGTGGGTTTCCCGAGGGGATGACGGTGCGCGACCTCGCGGTACGCGATAGCAGGTTGACCGTGCGCATCCGACCGGAAGGCACGACCGTCGACGTCACTTCGGGTGGTCCGGTCACCGTCGAGACGCCCGGCGGCCCGGCGACCGTCCGCCCGGAAACACCGCTGACGCTACCGACCAGGAGCGCCTGTCCCTGATCCGCAAGACACCACACGGCGAACATATCAGCGCAGGTCAAAGCATAGAATCACTGGACAACCTCCGTGTGTGTGAGTGCACTCGCACACACGGAGGTTGTCCAGCTCGCGTCGGCGGAGCTCGTGATAGATCGGGGCGACGTGTAGCTGCATCGTCTTGCCCAGCCGTCCGATGGTGATAGCGATCTTGTCGAGGCGTTCGAGAGCCGATAGAGCTCGTACGGCTCGAGGCTTCGGACGAGGGTGTCGGCCTCCGCGTTGTAGGCGCGCAGCATCGGCATCGAGTAGTCGCGGATCATCTTGCGGCCCTTGGTGACCGACGCGCACGCCGACGGCCGGGTGCCCGCGATCACTCAGATTCTGTTACCAACTGGTGGGGGCCCTATCCTTGCGTGCTCCGCAGGCGAAGCCCCTGCATCCCGCCGTCGACGGCGAGGTTGGTGCCGGTGGTGGAGCCGGCGAGCGGGCTTGCGAGATAGCATACGGCGGCTGCTACCTCTTCAGGGGTGACCAGCCTTCCATGGGGCTGGCGTGCTTCGAGGGCGGACCTTTCTGCTGTCGGATCGGGCGCGTTGGACAGGAGGCGGCCGATCCAGGGTGTGTCGGCGGTGCCCGGGCTCACGCAGTTCACACGGATCCCTGCTGCGAGGTGGTCCGCCGCCATGGCGAGGGTGAGAGACAGGACGGCCCCCTTCGAGGCACTGTAGAGGGCTCGTTCCGGTATGCCCGCAATCGCGGCTACCGAGCACGTGTTGACTATGGACGCGTGCGCGGAGCGGCGAAGGTACGGCAGGGCTGCCCGTGATACCCGGACCATTCCCAGGACGTTGATGTCGAAGACTCGGTGCCACTCCGGGTCGTCATTGCTCTCGATTGTGCCCTGGGCCCCGATTCCGGCATTGTTGACGATGATGTCGAGACCGCCGAGGTCTGTGGCCGACTTCTCGACGGCGGCGCGCACGGATTGGTCGTCTGACACGTCGCATCGGAGTGCGAGCAGGCCCGATGCGGCCTGCCCGGGGTCGAGGTCGAGTACCGCCACGGTGGCACCGCGCTTGTTCAGCTGGGCGGCGACGGCGGCTCCGATTCCGGAAGCGCCGCCGGTGACGATGGCTTTGAGGCCTTCGAATTCCATTGTGGGTCCCTTGGTCACGCGGCGGTGAATTGTTGGCGCTGTCTGCCGAGGCCTTCGACCTCGATGTGAACGACGTCCCCGGCCGCGAGATACGGGAATCGCCCCGAGAGGGCGACACCTTCCGGAGTGCCGGTGCAGATGAGGTCGCCGGGTTCGAGGACCAGGTATTGGCTGAGGTCGTAGATGATGGTGTTGACGTCGAAGATCAGATCCGCGGTCGACGAGTCCTGGCGGACCTCGTCATTGACCCAGCTGCGCAAGCGGAGGTCGCGGCTGTCGACTTCGTCGGGGGTCACGAGGAACGGACCGGTGGGGCAGAAGCCGGCGCAGCTTTTGCCTTTGGACCATTGGCCACCGGAGACTTCTAGTTGGAATTCGCGTTCGGAGAGGTCGTTGACGGTGACAAATCCGGCGATGTAATCGGGTGCCTGATCGGGGCTTTCGAGGTATGAGGCGCGTTTTCCGATAACGATGCCGAGTTCAACCTCCCAGTCGGTTTTGGATGAGCCGCAAGGGATTGCTACATCGTCATACGGGCCGACGACGGTGTTGGGTGCTTTATGGAAGACGATCGGGACCTCGGGGGGCTTGGACCCGGATTCGGCAGCATGCGCGGCGTA
Source organism: Nocardia sp. CA-107356 (assembly GCF_050946365.1). Taxonomy (NCBI): domain Bacteria; kingdom Bacillati; phylum Actinomycetota; class Actinomycetes; order Mycobacteriales; family Nocardiaceae; genus Nocardia; species Nocardia sp. CA-107356. The sequence continues at coordinate 5,421,018 of NZ_CP191992.1, forward strand.
GTTCATTCCGATACAGATCACCGATGAGGGCCGGGCAATGGGGGCTCCGACACGGATGCCATCGATATCGAGCAGGGGCAGAGCGCCGGTGGCGAGCGCCTGCTCGGTTCTCACCGGTCCGTTCGAGGCCCAGAACGTGGCGTCGATGTCCTTGGTGATGGACTCCAGCGAGTAACATTCCTCGCCCCGGAAAACGACAGGCTTCTCTTCATCGGGCGCACCGATGCGTGCAATTTTCAAGTCAGATTTCCTTTTCATGTCGGCAGGGCCGCGCCTCGCGCGCCCCGACGGCCGGACGTGTGCGTCTTTTCAGGCCCGCGCAGGAAGGGCGTGTTCCGTCGGCTCGGGGAGCGGAGGCTTGCCATAGACCGAATGTTCGAGGCCGCGAATGTATCCGATGGCGAACAGGCGCCCCAGGGTGCCGTAAGCCGGGCGGTCGTTGGATTCGCCGTGCATGGTGGGGACGTGGTCCGGACGCATGGGTCCGGAAAAACCGACTTCCGCATAGGCGCGCATGCATTCGGGCAGGTCGGTCTGGCCTTCGTCGTGGAAGGTTTCCTGGAAGTCGTCGGCGGTGCCCCGGACGTCGCGGAAGTGTACGAAGCTGATTCGGTCCAGACCGCCGAATTCCCTGATCAGTGCGGGCAGGTCGGCGTCCATCAGGGCGAAATTGCCCTGGCAGAACGTGATGCCGTTACTGGTGGAGGGGAACAGCGACAGTAGCCGTCGGAATGCGTCGGGGGAGCGCATGATGTGTGGCACGTTGCGGCCGATGGGGCGGGGCGGGTCGTCGGGGTGCATCCCGAGCCGGACTCCGGCTTCTTCGGCAACCGGGATAACGGCGTCGAGGAAGTAGCCCAGCGCATCCCACAACTGGTCTTCGGTGATCTCGCCCGGTTCCGCGAGCGGGGGCATGCTTGCACTGTCCGCTGCCCGGAACCCGGTGACCAGAGCGCCCCCGCGCCCGATGATGTCCACGTTCGTGCGTCCCCAGCTCGAGATGGCCATCCAGTTGTAGCACAGGGTCGGGATGCCCAGCCGGCCCATCGCGCGTATCTGCGTGTGGATGTTTTCGATCTGTTCGTCCCGCCCGGGAAGTCCCAGGCGGACCTTGTCCATAGGAGGCGTGTCCTCGATGGCGACCACTGTGAGGCCGTGTTCGGCGAAAATTCCGATATCGCGTCTGATCGCTGCCTCTCCCCACGGAATATCGTCGGAGGCAGTCCCGGAAAATCCATTCTTGCCGACAGAGGCGAACATGCGCTGGTCCTGTTCGGCTCCGTTGAGGAGGGCGACGACGTTATCGACCCCGCACTGTTTGATCAATTTCCAGAGCGGCTCGGGCCGGGGGGAGAGCATTTCGCTCAGTTGAATCATCATGCAACCTTTCAGTTGGCCCTGGTCGGTTCGGCCATTGCGTCGGTGCTTTTAGTTTTTCGTGTCAGGAAGAGGAGCGGCAATGCGTGCGAGCAGGCCTCCGTCGACCCGGATTTCCGCTCCCGTGACGAAGCTGGCTCGAGGGCTGGTCACGAAGGAGACGACTTCCCCGATTTCTTCGGGCTCGGCCACCCTGCCGAGCGGGTGCGCGGTGCCCCAGTTCGCGACGATCCGTTGGGCGCTCTCTTCCGAGCCGTCGCTGAACAGTGCCGCTGACGTGCGGAGCATGGGTGTATCCACCGAACCGGGGCTGATGCTGTTGACGCGGACCCCGTACTCGGCTTCGTCTACCGCCATCGCCCTGGTCAGGGCGATGAGAGCGCCCTTGCTTGCCGTGTAGGCGGCAACCTTGTTCTGGGTCGCGGCGGCCTGGACGGAGGCGATGATGGCGATGCTTCCGGCCGGGCTCTGGCGCAGGTAGGGCAGGGCTGCCCTGGCGGCGAGGAAAACTCCTTTGACATTCACATCGAAAACCTCGTCCCAGGTTTCCTCTGAGGTGGAGGGGACGTCGCCGTACCGCTGAATCCCGGCGGAGGTGACGAGGGTATCGAGCCGCCCGTACCGGGAAATTGCCTGCTCGACCGCATACCGGTTGGTTTCGGGATCGTCGATCGGTCCCCATACCGCAACCGCCTTGCCGCCTGCCCGGTTGATTTCCGCCGCCGTTTCCTGGGCAGGGTCCTCGGTCTGCCCGTGACAGACGACGGCCGAGCCCTGCCGGGCCAATGCCAGCGCGATGCCTTTGCCGATGCCTTGGGATCCGCCGGTGACCAGGGCGACCCGCTGGTCGTGTTCACCCATCACGCACTCCTGTCCTCGAAATTGATGCTCAGTGGGATCTCGATCGCGGCCCGGGGTCCGAGGCGCAGGGCGCTTCGCCGGTCCGGGCCGCTGGTCTGCATGCTTGCCGGTTCCATGGCCATCGCGCGGGCCCGCCCGTACCAGGGAAACTGCTGGGTGGCGTTGAGCTCCTGCCACAGCCATGCATAGGGCAGGTGCGTGCCGTCCCACTCGAGGCGGACCGTCAGACCCAGGTCCAGATTGGTGACCGAGGCCCAGTGCTCGGTGAAGTCGTGCAGCCACCCGAACACTTCACGCGACCCACCGCGGGGAGGTATGTGGCGCAGGTCGACACGCTCTCCTGATTTCGTGACGGCCCAGGGCCAGCGGTGTTCCGAGCCGGAGTCGAACACTGTTTCCCGCTCCGGGTCGCTGGTGAACCGGCGCGCGCCGGTTTCGAGCCGGCAGTCCCCGTCCAGGAATGGGCCGCCGAGCGCGGGGTGACTGGAGTAGTCGAACTCCAGAGCGGTGCCGCTCAGGTTCGTGAGCGTATCGGCGAGGTGCAGCCGGGGGCCTCGGAGCTCGATGACCCGGTCGATGCGCACCGGGACCGAGAACAGCTCCACATGCAGGCGGGCCGAGCCCGTCGATGCTTCGTCTACCTGCCAGGGGACGACCGAGGCTTCGCCGTGGAATGCCACGGGAGCGCCGTGGACGGACCGAGGGTCGCCGGCGTTCGGGCACAATGTCTGCCAGCCGCCCCGGTACTGCTCCAGCCATCCAGCGACCGGGTCGTATGTCGAGGGCCGCTGACCGTCGCGGACAGCGTCCGCGCGTTCCCGCCATGGCGTACTGAAGAGCGCGTCCACTCCGGTGCGCCGGTGGACGAGCGAAAGAATGTCCGCTCCTCTGCCGGGATCGATGCTGACCTGTAGGTCGGGGCTCGTGAGGTCGAGGGTCCGCGGGCTCATGCGGCGAAGGGCTGGACGGGAACACCGGCGGTGTTGGTGGCGAGCGCGAAGACCGAGCCCGCCAGCGGCTGCTTGCTGAGCCCGTCTTCGGAGATGTCCGCTGATGCCGAGGTGATGTACAGCGTTCCGTCATCGGCGAAGGCGCAGCTCGACGGTTGTTCGACGGGCATCGGGATCCGTCCGATCAATTCGCCTGTCGGGGCGTACCGGCGCACCTCGCTGCCGCCCCAGATCGCGACCCACAGGCATCCGTCCAGATCGACGGCGAGCCCGTCGGGCAGTCCGCCGCGGATCTCGCACAGCGGGGTGAATGCTCCGACCTCGCCTTCGTCACTGCGGTAGGGCGCGCTGAAAAGCAGGTTCGCCATGCTGTCCGCCAGGTACATGGTGTTGTCTTCGGCGTTCCAGCCCAGGCCGTTGGGCAGGGCGAATCCGGTCGCCACGATACTGCTGGGCGCCTGCCCGTCCCATCGGTGCACAGCACCGACGCCGGGGACGAAGTCGAGGTGGGTGCTCCCGGCCCAGAGCCGGCCACGCGAGTCGCATTTGGCGTCGTTCATGCGCCGGGTGGGTTCGGGCAGCACCGGGTCCAGAATCTGCAGCTTTCCGTCGGCGAAGATCCCGAGACCTTCGGATACAGCGACGGCGAATCCCTCGTCCTGGGCCCGGGGCGCCGCCGCGCCCAGGAGAGTGCCCAAGGCGGAGGTGCTTTGTCCGCCGGTGGCGAGGTCATTCTCGAAGAGCAGGCCGTTGTTGATGTCGACCCAGCACAACCGGCCGGTCCGACGGTCCCAGACAGGTCCTTCACCGACCGTGGCCTGGGCACGGATCACAACGTCAGGCGTCGGAAAAAGTTCTACGGAACCCATCGTTTTGCTCCTTGTCGCTTTCGATCGCGGGCTGTACCTGCGGCGTTCACAGGACGCCGTAGGTCGCAAAGGCTTCGGTGGTGCTCATTCCCTGTTCGATGGCGTGGCGGACCTGGTTCTCGGCGCTGGCCTTGTCCAATGCAAGTGCCAGCACTTCGTCCTCGAGGGCGGCCGGGATGACCAGGACGCCGTCCCTGTCCCCGACGACGAGGTCTCCGGGGGAGATCTGAACACCGTCGATTTCAAGGGGAATCCCGTAGTCCAGCACGTAGCCGCGGACTCCCGAATCCTGGCCGTAGCTGCCGCGGCTGAAGACGGGAAAGTTCTGGTCCAAAACCTTGTCGGTGTCCCTGTGGTACCCATCGATGACGGCGCCGACCGCGCCTCTGGCACGGGCGGCCGCAGTCATGATCTCGCCCCAGGCGGCGCAATCGAGACGGCCGCGACGGGCCAGGTAGACGTCGCCGGGCTGCAAGGCGTCCAGGGCTTCTGTCAGGTTGCCGAAAGGCTTCGCCGGCATCCCGAAAACATCCCCGACCAGAACCGGCATCGCCCGGCCGACCACGGTCATGGTGGGCAACAGGGGCTGCACCGCAGCCGGCAGGAACTGGTGCGTGCGGCCGAGTGCATCCAGGACGTCGCCGAGCACTGCGGTGTAGAGCGAAGCGGCAACGAGATTGAATCGTTCGGTGTCGTTGGGCGGTATCGTGGCCATTTCTTCCTTGTTTCGATGATCCTGAGGTGGTGGTGGCCCGCTGGTCAGGTCGAGGTTGCCGCCCGGCGTGAGCGCCATACGTTCACCAAGACCGCGATGAGGACGACGGCTCCGCGGACGACCTGTTGGGCATAGGGGTCGACTCCCAGCAGCACCATCCCGTTCATGAGTACGGCGATGAACAGGACACCGATCAGGGTCCCGACGATGGTCCCCTTGCCGCCACTGAGCGAGGCACCACCGATGATGGCGGCGGCGATCGCATCGAACTCCAGCCCGTTGGCGATGGTGCCGTTCCCGGAGGAAAGCTGTGCGGATTGGAGCAACCCGGTGACCGCCGCAGTCAACGCAGAGATCGCCAGCACCGAAATCCGGATGGTGCGCACGTTGATGCCGGAGAGTTCGGCAGATTTGGCATTTCCGCCCACCGCGTAGATCGACCGGCCGAATACCGTTTTGCGTGCGATCACCGCGATCACGATAAAGACGATCAGGAGATAGACCGCCGGCACAGGAATGACCCCGGCAATCTTGCCGCTGCCCCAGTAGAAAAACTTGTCGGAGTCTACGGGAATCGGGAACGTGTTGGTGATCAGCATGGCAATGCCGCGCAGTCCCAGGTACAGGGCCAGCGTGGCAATGAAGGTCGGCACTCCGAATACCGCCCGGATCCATCCAGCGAAGGCGCCGATGGTAGCGGCGGCGGCAAGCACGAGAATGCACGAGGCCCACATCGGCCATCCGAGGTTGACGACCATGACTCCCAACAACGCAGATGACAGCGCGGCCAGGGATCCCACGGAGATGTCGATCTCACCGGCGACGATGACCAGCGTCATAGCGAAGGCGACGATCCCGAAGAAGGCAGCCTGCTGAAGAATGTTGAGCAGGTTATGCGTACTGAGAAAGTTCGGTGCGCTGACGGCCAGCACCAGGAAAACCAGCACCAGCACGCCGAGCAGGCCGATGCCCTCCCAGGAACGGATGCGCGTGAACAGGCCGTCGGCCTCGGATTCGACGACCCTTTTTTGGGGCTGTATGACATCCGGCTCGGACATTTCAGTTGCCTTCTTTCATGGCAAGCGCCAATAGTTTTTCCGTCGTGGCATCGCCCCCGACGACTTCGTCTTTAATCCGACCGTCCCGGAGTACCAGCACGCGATCGCAGACTTCCGAGAGTTCTTCGAGCTCCGAGGAAACGAAAATGGAGGAAATCCCGCTGGCGGCCAGCTCTCGGATGAGCTTGTAGATTTGGCCTTTGGCGTGGACGTCGATGCCGCGGGTTGGCTCATCGAGCAGCAGCACCGACATCTTCGCCGCCAGAAGCCGCCCTATCACAGCCTTCTGCTGGTTTCCGCCGGAAAGAGTGCCGATCTCTTGTCCCGCTGTGGACGCGACGATCGAGAGCGTGCGGAGCGCCTCCTTCGTCACCGCGGCCTCGAGCGGGGGCTTGATCCAGAACCGCGGCAGCACCCGGCCCCGGGCCGATAGCAGGATGTTTTCCCCGACCCCGAGCATCGGCACGATCCCGGAGCCCTTCCGGTCCTCAGGGGTCAGTCCGACGCCCCTGGCCAGCATGCGGCGGGGGCGACGGCGCAGGACGCGTTCCCCGGCCACGGACACCGCGCCCCGGACACCGCGCCGCAGGCCGTAGATGGCTTCGAGGAGCTCCGACCGCCCCGATCCCAGCAGCCCGGCAATGCCGAGCACTTCACCGTTGTGCAGATCGAAGTCAACGCCGTCCAGCACACCAGGGATGCGCATGTCCCGCACCGACAGTACGACCGGCTGGTCACGGCGGTCCCGGTGCTCTATCCGGGCCGCCACCTGGCCGCTCTCGCCTGCAATGAGCGCGGCCACCTTCTCGACGCTCGCCTCGTGCGCTCCGAAGGTCTGCACTTCGCGACCGTCTCGCAACACGGTGAGTGTGTCGGCAACCAGTGGGATCTCTTTCATCCGGTGGGAAACATAGATGATCGCCACCCCCCGAGCGGCAAGGCGTCGTATCAGGGCCAGCAGCGCGTGGACCTCGTGACTGTTCAGGGCACTGGTCGGCTCGTCCAGGATCAGTACCCTGGGCTCGTCGAGAAGTGCCTTGGCGATTTCGACGAGTTGCTGATGCGCCAGGGAAAGGTTGCCGACTTCCTGCCAGAGCGGAATCGGTGCGCCGAGCATCTCGATGGCCGACCGGGCATTGTCTTCCAACGTCTTGGAATCGATGAAGCCCAGCCCGGTCCGGCGTTCGGGCCAGCGACCGAGTGTGATGTTCTCCGCCACCGACAGTCCCGGCACGAGGCTGAACTCCTGGTGCACCATGGCGATGCCGCCGGCCCGTGCGTCGCCCGGCCGACTCCAATGCACCTCTTTGCCGGACACACGCAGCCTTCCGCGTCCGGGATCCGGCTGCTGGGACCCAGAGATGAGGTTCACCAAGGTCGACTTCCCGGCCCCGTTCTTCCCGAGCAAGGCCCGCACCTCCCCGGCACGAAGCGTGAGGTCGACGTCTACGAGCGCCTTGACGGTTCCATAGGTTTTGCTGAGGGAAGTGCATTCCAGGATCGGGGGCACGGTCTTATCCACAAGCGTTCCTTCATCGATGAGCGGTGACACACAGTGCCGGGGCGCGCAAGGGCCTCGGCACGCGCCTGTTCCTATTTGCCCAGGTAACTGTTCACTGCGGTCGGATCGTCACGGGTGTAGGTGACTCCGGGAAGATCGGTCTCCAGAGGGGAGTTCGCCTGGCCCGCAACGGCGTTCTTGGCCTGCTCGTACGCGTCCTTCGCGGTGGTCTGCGGGTCCTGCCCGGTCGTGGCCTGAAGAATGTTGTTCTTATCCAGCAGGAAGCCGGCGAGCTGCTTCGAGATGTCCGTGCCGAAGACGGGAATGGTCTTGCCGGACTGCTGGACCGCGGTCACCTCCCCGACGGTGCCTCCTTCATTGGCGGCCCAGAGCAGGTTGATGCCGGGGTCCCCGGAGAGCATGTTCGTGGCGACGGTAGTGGCCTTGTCCGCGAGGAATCCCTCCTGGTCGGAGGCGTAGGTGGCCGTAACACCCGCATCCTCGAGCGCCTTCTTGAAACCGGCTTTGCGCAATTTGCAGGTTTCGGCTGCACTGTCGCAGTTCAGGATGCCGATCCTCGCCGACCCGCCGAGCTTGGCCTTGATGTACTCCGCGGCCGCTTTTCCTGTCGCCGACCCCAGGGCCGTGTTGTCGGACTGGACGACACCCTTGACAACGGAGGGATTCGTGGCATCGGCCGAGCAGTTGCCGTAGCAGATCAGTGGGATGCTCGCAGCCTTGATCGATTTCATCGTCGCCAGCGAGCCGGCAACGGTAACGGGCTGCATGATGATCGCGTCAACCTGGCGCTGGATCATGTTCTGCGCGGCGGTGGCCTCCGCGCCCGCATCGTTGTTCGAGTTGGCGGTGATGACCGTACCCCCGTCGGCCTTCACCGCCGCTGCCAAGGCCGACTGAATCCCTTTGAAGTACTCGTCGCCCTGAAGCATGATCAGCCCGACGGTGAGCTTCTTGCCACTGCCGCCCGCGCCACCGCTGCCCGCGGGCCCGCACCCCGAGACCGCAAGGACGGTCAGGACCCCGGCTGCCACAAGCGAGAGAAGTCTCCGCTGCATTCCAATCCCCTTTGATTGTAGGTGGCTAGATACTAGAGCCCAAACATACTTGTATACAAGCGGTTAGGTGTGTCAAAATTGAGCATGCCTTCTACTTCCCTATCCGCTGGGGTGCCGCCGTCACCGGCGGTCGGTCTGCGGCGGGTCGACCGCATCCCGGCTCGACAGCGCATCTCAGACCGGGTCCACGATGAGCTCGCGTCGGCGATCCGCGACCTGCGGCTCGAACCAGGGGCTCTTCTGTCCGAGACCGAGCTCTCCGTGCAGTTGGGGGTAAGCCGGACGCCGTTGCGGGAAGCCATTTTCCGGCTGGTCGACCAGGGCCTGCTCAGCGTCGTCTCCCAGGTCCGCACCAGCGTGGCGCTCATCGACCTAGCGGAGGTCCGGGAAGCCTGCTTCATTCGCCGCACCCTCGAGACGGCGGCATTCCGGGAAGCCTGCGAATCGGGCGGCGATATTGGAGAGCTCCGGCGCATTCTGCTACGTCAGGAGCAGGCAGTGGCGGACCGCGACGTTGACGCCTTCTTCGTCTCGGATGAGGATCTGCACCAGGAGATCTTCAGGCTGGGCGGTTATCCGGGAGTCTGGAACGTGATACGGCGCTCCAAGCTGCAGCTGGACCGTCTTCGCCGTCTGACCTATTCCGAGACCGTGATCTCCCGGGACGTCATCGACGAGCACATACGCATTGTGGATCTGCTCGAGAACAGGGACGTCGAGGCGGGTATGCACCTCATCGCGGAACATTCTCGTCACGTGCTCGATCAGGCCGCAAGGGTCCAGTCCGAGCACCCGGGATACTTCACCTCCTGAGCGGTGCCCGGTGGGAGGACCGCACCCCTGAGGGGCGGATCAGTCATTTGGATACCCGGCTCCCACAGCCTTGACCTCGGGACGACGCCGAGGGGAGCGCTCACTATCGGATCCGCCGGCCCGTTCGTCACCCAGCTCTTGCAGGTTCCCCGTGAGCTGGGGGCGAACGCCCCGGTGCACTCACGCTTCGACCCGGTTTCCGGGCGGCACCTAGCCCAGGCTCGGCGACACATTCAGGATGTCCTGCGGTACCGCCCGCCGCCGTTGGTTCCGGTCCGGGCGGCCGGAGATATCTGTGCCTCGGATGACTTCGCCGTCTTCGAATCGCCGGTGATGTGGCGCAGTTCGTCGGTCGCTGATACCGCCCGGTTTGCTGCTGGTCAACGTCAGTCGCGGCGGCCTGGCCGACACCGCGGCGCTCGCGCCGGCGTTGCGGGCAGGCCACCGCGGCGGCGCGGGCCTCGACGTCCTCGAAGAGCGGAGCCCGCCGCGCCCGCCGAACTGACGGAGCTCCATTCGGTGGTGATCACCCCCCACAGCGCGTTCTCCTCAGACGCCTCGACCATCGAACTCCGCCGCAGCGCCGCAACCGGAAGTTGTCCGAGTCCTGCGTGGCGAACCCCTCGACTTCCCTGCAAACCAACCTGTACAGACGACAATTAACGGAGTGTCTTCATGAACGTGATCCACAGCGTGCACGGCCGGCAGGTGCTCGATTCCCGTGGGCGGCCCACGGTCGAGGTCGAGCTATGCCTTCAGGACGGTGTTGTCGCCCGTGCCTCGGTGCCGTCCGGTGCGTCCACCGGCACCCACGAGGCGCATGAGCTTCGCGACGGTGACAAGACGGTCTTCAACGGCCTCGGCGTGTTGTCCGCCGTCGAGCACGTCGATAAGGAGATTTCGGCCGCGCTGCGCGGGCACGACGTGATGGACCAGCGGGGTTGCGATCACCTCCTGCGCGAACTCGACGGCACGCCAGGGCTGTCCAGGCTCGGCGCCAACGCAGTATTGGGTACGTCGCTGGCTATCTGCCGGGCCTCGGCGAAGGTGTCCGGGCAGCCGCTGTATCGGCGGATTGCGGACCTTACCGGTATCGCCGAACCGGTGCTGCCCATGCCGATGGTCAACATCCTTTCCGGCGGTCTGCATGCTGGACGCGGGATGGACGTCCAGGACTTTCTCGCCGTGCCGATTGCGGCGACCTCGATGCTGGAGGCGATCCAGCTCACCGCGCGGGTCCGCGACGCGGCGGCAGCGGTGTGTGCCGAACGCGGACTGCCGACGCTGCTCGCCGACGAGGGTGGGCTGAGCCCCGGCTGCCGCACCGGAAGGGACGCGCTCGAATTGCTCATGGCCTCGATCGAACGGGCCGAGCTCGAGCCCGGCGTGGATATCGCGATCGCGATCGATGTCGCGGCCGTGTCCCTGTATGACGGCACGTCCGGGGAATATCACCTGGTCAGGGAGGGGCGTCGGGCCAGCGCTGCGGACATGATCGACATCATGTCGTCCTGGGTCGACGACTTCCCCATCGTGTCCATAGAGGATGCGCTGGACGAGGAGGATTGGGCCGGGTGGCAGGCGCTGACCGCGCGGCTCGGAGATCGGGTGCGGTTGATCGGCGACGACCTGTTCACCACCAACCCGTATCGCCTGTCGCAAGGGATCGCGGAGGGATGTGCCACCGGCGTCCTCGTGAAGGTCAACCAGAACGGGACGCTCACCGGCACTCTCGACGTTGTTTCCGCAGCCCGCGACGCCGATTATGTCTGCGTGGTCTCGGCTCGCTCCGGTGAGACCGAGGACGACTTTCTCGCTGACCTCGCTGTCGGCACCGCCGCGGGGCAGATCAAGGTCGGGTCGGTGCGCTCGTCGGAGCGCCTGGCCAAGTACAACCAGCTGATCCGCATCGCGGAGGACACCGCTTTGCGATTCAGCCCTTTCCCCGCCGCAGCGTTGGCCCGATGACCGCAACCGACCCCCACACACGAGTGCGTGAATTCCTGCGCAGGCAGGGATTACTCGGGCAAGGGGAGCACGCGGAATTGACTCCGCTGACCGGCGGCGTGTCGTCGGATCTGTGGAAAGTGGACCTGCCCACCGGGACAGTGTGTGTCAAGGGAGCACTGGCTCAGCTCAAGGTCGCGCACGAGTGGCTCGCACCCGTGTCACGAAACCGGGTCGAGTACGACTGGCTGCAGTTCGCCGCCCGGCTGTGCCCGGGTCAGGTACCACGGGTCATCGCCCACGACGGCGAAGCGGGCCTGTTCGCGATGGAATTCCTGCTGCCGGAGCAGTACCCGGTGTGGAAAGCGCAATTGCTCGACGGCCGGGTGGATGTCGCGGCCGCCCGAGCGGTCGGTGATCTCGTCGGCCGGCTGCACTCGGTGAGTGCCACCGATCCACACAGTCCGCATCGATTCGCCACCGACGACAATTTCGACGCCCTACGCATCGAACCGTTCCTGCGGGTGACCGCAGAAACTCACCCGGACCTGCGGCATCGGTTCGCCGAACTGGCCCGGACGACGGCGAACACGCACCTCGCCGTCGTGCACGGTGACCTCAGCCCGAAAAATATCCTGCTCGGTCCCGACGGCCCAGTGCTGCTGGACGCGGAATGCGCATGGTTCGGCGACCCGGCGTTCGACATCGCCTTCTGCCTCAACCACCTGCTCATCAAATCGGTCAAGCTGCCGGGCCGCGCCACCGAACTGCGCGCGGCGGCGCACGCGCTGGCCGGCGAACACGCGCGCCACATCGACTGGGAATCACCGAGCGCGTTCGGCACGCGGGTGGCGGCGCTGCTCCCAGCGCTCGCGCTCGCCCGCGTCGATGGCACGTCCCCAGTGGAATATCTCGACACAGCCGAACGCCACCGAGTCCGGGAGATCGGACGGGCGTTGCTCGCCAATCCCGCACCGACCATCGGCCAACTGCTCGACCAGTGGGCGCTGACCTGCGCATCTGTGCCACCCTCCACGAGCTCGACGTAGTCGAGGTGTCCACGAGTCACGTGACGATTCCGAGGAATCGCCGAGCATTGCCGGACAAGATGGCCGTACGGTCCGGTGGCGAGAGGAATTCGGCGCGGTGGACCACCTGCCCGACGGGTCGCTCGCCGAGCGGATAGGGGTAGTCACTGCCGACCATCACCTGGGTCGGGCCGAGCGTATCGACCAGTGTCCGCAGCGCGACCGGATCGAAGACGACCGAATCGACGCTGAAACGGCGCAGATACGCCGACGGTGGTTGTTGCGAGGTGGCGATGAGATCGCCGCGCCGGTGCCAGGCGTTCTCGAAGCGCCCGAGCCAGAACGCGAACGACCCGCCGCCGTGGGCGAAACAGATCCGCAGTGAGTCGGGAACCTTGTCGAACACCCCGCCGAGGATCATCGCGATGATCGACAGATGGGTTTCCGCGGGCATGCCGGACAGCCAACGCGCCATCCAGCGGTCCAGGCGCGGCGAGGAGGGCATATCCCAGGGATGCACGAACACCGGAACGCCGCGATCGGCCGCATGCTGAAGAAACGTCACCACACCCGCATCGTCGAGATCGCGGTCCCCGACGTGGTTGCCGATCTCCACCCCGGCGTGGCCGGCATCGACCGCGCGGTCGAGTTCACGGCAGGCGGCATCCGGATCCTGCAGGGGGACTTGGCAGAACGGGATCAGCCGACCCTCGCCTGGAGCACAGATTTCGAGGGCGAGATCGTTGAAGATGCGGGCGACCTTCACCGCCTGCTCCGGTGGGGTGTCGTAGGAGAAGAACACCGGGGTCGGTGATACCACCTGAGCGGCGACACCGTCGGAATCCATGGCGGCCAGCCGGATTTCGGTGTCCCAGGCGTCCGACTGAATCCGCCGGAACTCGGTGGAGCCGACCATGATCATGGCCTCGCGTTCGGATTCGAGCCGCAGCCACGGTTGGCCGGGACCGAGATCCGGCCACCACTGCGGCACGAAATGGGTATGGATATCGATGGTTTCGTGGGCCGGGGTCACAGCTCACCCCCGGCCCGGGTGCAGCGCACCGCAGTTGCCGCAGGTGCGAGCTTGTTCGGAGTTGTAGAACTGCTCGAACACCGGCGGTAGATCGGTGACGATATCGCGAACCTGCAGTTCGACCTCGTGCACCCGGTGATGGCAGCGCAGGCAGAACCACACGAACTTCTCGACCGTGCCCTCTTCCCGGATGCGCTCGATGACAATGCCGATCGATCCGGGCTCGGGGCGCTGCGGCGAGTGGTGCACATTACGCGGCAGCATCCACATCTCACCCTCGTGGATGTCGATGCGCCGGGGACCGTCCTCGGTCATCACGTTGACGTGCATATCGCCCTTGACCTGATAGAACCACTCCTCGTACGGGTCGAGGTGGTAGTCGGTGCGTTCGTTGGGGCCGCCGACAACCTGAACGATGAAGTCGCCCATGGGCTTCCACACCTGCTTGTTGTTCACCGGTGGCCGCAGCAGGTGTTCGTATTCGGCGATCCACGCAGCGAAATTGACGACAGGCGGGATGGTCATCGCTCGGACTCCTTTTCGATGGGATCGGGCACCCAGGCCATTGCCTGGATTTCGATGAGTAGATGCGGATGCGGCAGTTGGTGCACGGCGACGGTGGTGCGGGCCGGGCCGACGTGGTCGAAGTACTCGCCGTAGACCTCGTTGTAGCCGCCGAAGTCGTTCATGTCGACCAGATAGGTGGTGATCTGGACCAGGTGGTCGAGTGCGGCGCCCGCGGCGGCGAGGATGTCGCGAATGTTGTCCAGCACGGCGCGGGTCTGCACCCGGATGTCGAGGTCGGTGACGCCGAATTCGTCGACCCGTACACCGGCGAAGCTGTTATCGGGGCGGCGGCTGCTGGTGCCGGAGACGAACAAGAATCCACCCGCAGCCTTCGCGTGCGGGAAACGGCCGCGCGGGGTGGCCTTGCCGTGGACGAGAAATGATTCAGTCATGGCGTTGTCCCATCGTGACACTGGCCCGGCCGAGTCCGGTGACGGCCGCGGTGACGCACGTGCCCGGCGTCGTCGGCAGCGGGACGGCGGCGGTCGCCGCGCCGGCCAGGACGATCGTTCCGGCCGGCAGGGGAAGTCCGTAGCGGCGGGCCATCCGCGCGACGGCGGTGAGGGCATGTAGCGGGTGGCCCAGAATGGCTGCCGTGGAACCGATTTCGGCGATATCACCATCGATGTCGAGTGTCACGCCGAGGTTTGCGAGGTCGAGGCCGCTCGATACCTCGGCCAGCGACTGCCACGGTCCGACGGCGAATCGGGCCGCGGAGGTGTTGTCGGCCACGACGTCCTCGAGACTGAAGGTGAAGTCACGGTACCGGCTGTCGATGATTTCGAGGGCCGGTGCCACCTCGACCGCCGCGGACCGTGGATCGGCACGTGGATCGTGCGGATCGATATCGTCACCCAGGCGGAAGGCGACCTCGGGCTCGACCCGGGGATGGATCAACCGGTGCGTGTCGACCTCACCGCCGTCATCGATCCGCATACTCGCGGTGAGGACGCCGATGATGACATCGCCGACACCCATCTGAATTGCCTTGGCCTTGCTGGTGAAACCGAGTTTGACGCCTACGACGGCGTCACCGCGGTCGCACCGCAAGGACACACCGGCCCGCTGCACCTCGTAGGCTTGGTCGAGGGTTAGCGGCACCGTGGCCGAGAGCTGCGCCATGGCGGTCACATTCCGGACTGCCTCATCCAATTCCGTTGCCAGACAGGCGATATCGGTCACGATGCCTCCTTCATCAGGTCGAGCGCACTCGGGCCGGTCGTCCCGGTCGACGGTCCCAGTGTGTGCACCGCACGGCTTTCCGGACTGGGCTGCGTATCGGCGACCGTGGCGCCCGCTAGGTCCAGATCGCGCCCCAGCACGAACGCCACCTCGGCTTCGACCCGCGGTTGTAGAAACCCCGTCAGCGGCATCGGCTCATGATCAGCAAAGGCCATGTCGGAGAACAGGTGCCCGAAGTCGGGGCTTTCCACACCCAACTCGCCCTGGACCGCGGCGGCGGTGCGCCCGATCATGCGATGTCCGGCCGCGCAACGGGATTCGGTCACCAGTGCCGGCACCCGGTAGACCGTTTCCAGATCCGAATCGCCGATCAAGTCGCGCACCGGTTCGCACGGCGTGCGGGTCTCGGCGGCGGTTCGGAGCCGCTCGGCGGCTTGCTCGATCATTGGATTTGTCACAGGGCCACACACACATTCGTCGGTTCGGTGTAGAAGTGCAGCGAGTGGGCGCCGCCCTCGCGGCCGATGCCGGAGCGGCCCACCCCGCCGAAGGGAGAGCGCAGATCGCGCAAGTACCACGTGTTGATCCAGGACATGCCCACGCGCATGCGCTGGGCGACGCGATGGCCGCGCTCGAGGTTCCGGGTCCACACCGCCGCTGCCAGGCCGTAGTCGGTGTCGTTGGCCAGGCGCACCGCCTCGTCCTCGTCATCGAAGGGGATCAGCGCGGCGACCGGACCGAAGATCTCCTCGCGCACCACGCGGGCGGTATTGTCCAGTCCCTGCCACAGGGTCGGCTCGATCCATGCCCCGCCGGCGAGGTCGCTGCCCAGATTCGGAATCCCGCCGCCGACAAGCACTTCGGCGCCATCCTCCTGCGCCGCAGTGCGAATAGTGCAGCGCGACAGCATGTTTGGGCTCATCTGGATGCAGCCACCCCGGCCGGGTCAACCGGGCGTACACCCGCGCCGACTCGTTTTCCAGTTATGGCGCCAACCGTACCGGGCGCAGAGCGGAATCGGTTTCGCGCCGCCAAGTGATCGGCCACGATGCGGTGGCTTCGTAGTCGGGGGTACCGGTGCGGGCGAATGATATCCACGCGCGGCGCAGCGCTGTGCCGAATGCCTCGACCTCGTTCCAGAGGGTGCCGCCGAGCATCGGTGATCCGCGCCAAGCGTTCTCGGGCCCCAGCAGCAGCGGCAGTTCGAGGCAATGGGTTGCCCCGAACGCCGAGCCATCCGGACGCCAGTCGAGGCGATAGGACTGCGTGTGTGCGCCCGCCCGCACCAGCCGCTGGTTCAGTGCTCGCCACGGCGCAGCGAAGATCTCCTCCATCATCGGCTCGATGTCGCGCCCCTGGGGGGCAAATGCGGTCAGGTCGTCGGCGTTCCAGCCGTACAGCACGTCGAGGTCGGTGGCGAGCTCGCCGAGCCTGTCGTCGGACGCGTCGAGGGGGCCGACCCCTCCGGTCGGACCGAATGGCGGCTCGAAGGAATACGCGGCGACGTTCTTCCACTCGGCGGCGGTCGCGTGGACCGCACGGAGAATGTCGGCGGGGTCGGCGGTGCGCGGATCCGAGCCGAGGTGGTCGGCGAAGATCTCAGCTGCCCGCGCCGCGATCTCGGGATCTTGCTTCGAGATCGACAGCGGGGCACTTTGCATAATGACTCGGTGGAACAGGCCGCGCGCTTCGGGCACCTCCATCAGCAGTCGGGCCGATACACCGCCGGCCGACTGACCGAAGAGAGTCACATTGTCGGGGTCGCCACCGTATTCGCCGATGTGTGCGTGCACCCAGCGCAGGGCCTCGAGTTGGTCCAGGATGCCGAGGTTGCCTGTGCTGATTCCGTCGAGGTGCAGGAATCCGAATATGCTCAGCCGGTAGTTGACGCTGACCACGACCACGTCACCGTCGGCGCTCAATCTGCTGCCGTCGTACCACTGCATGAGTCCGCCACCGCTGTTGAATCCGCCGCCGTGTAACCACACCATCACCGGTCGCGCCCGGTGATCACGCGCAGGGGTGGCGATGGATAGGTTCAGGCAATCTTCGCCCTGCGGAGGGCGATCGTGGGGCCGGCCCATCACGGCGTCGAGCCGCGACGACAGCTGGGGACAGAGCTGGCCACTGGCTGGGTCGTCAGCGGTGACCGGACGCGGCCTCTCGAATCGGCCCGCTGTGGCATAGCGGATGGTTTCGGTGTGCACCGGCTCTGGGGCGATCATCAGGTACTCCGTTCGCACCGTCATTGCACCGATACTGCCGGGTCTGCGGTCGGGCCCGTCGGTCGGTGCGGGTGCTGGGTCAGCGTATCCGGGTAGCGGCGGAACAGCGCGACACCGCCGCCGAGGCTGACACCACAGATCCCGGCGAGGTACCAGGTCACCCCCATCGAGGAATCGGTCGCGTTGAGCAGTGCGGTGGCGATTATCGGAGTCAGGCCGCCCCCGAGGATGGCACCCAATTGCAGAATCAGCGATGTACCGGAGTACCGCACGTGCGTGGGGAATGTGTCGGCGATGATGCTGCCCTGCACGCAGTGCGTCACCGGGATGATGACGCCCATTCCGAGGAATGCCAGAACCGCGAGGGCGCTGTTACCGGTGTTCAATAGCGGGAAGAACGCGACGCACCAGGCCAGGATCGCTACGGATCCGATGACGAACATCGCGCGTCGACCGTGGCGATCGGCGTAGGCCGTCCACAACGGAATCGTTGCCAGCCACAGGATGGCCGCGACTGTGACGTTGAGCACCAGAAAGTTCTTGCCGTAACCGAGCCGCTGGGTGCCGTAGGCCAGTGCGAAGACCATGAACACGTACGCAACCGCGGAGTTTGCGACCACCGCGAGCAGGGTCAGGGATAGCCGGGAGAATCCGACCTTCAACGATTCCGTCAGCGGGAACTTCACCACGTCCGCCTCCGCGAGGACCCGGGTGAACGACGGCGATTCGGTGACGCGCAGCCGGATGGCCAGGCCGATCGCGACGAGGACAAAGCTCAGCAGGAACGGCACGCGCCAGCCCCACGAGGTGAATGCCTGCTCGGACAGTTGGGTACTGAACACCAGGAAGACGGTGTTGGCGAGAACGAGTCCGGCGGGTGTGCCCATCTGCGGGAAGCCGGCATAGAGGTTTTGCTTGTTCGGGGGCGCATGTTCCATCGACATGAGCGTCGCGCCGGCGCCTTCTCCACCGAGTCCGACGCCCTGGACGATGCGGACGGTGACAAGCAGGACCGGCGCCCAGAACCCGATCGAGGCATAGTTCGGGATGACGCCGATGAGTGTGGACGCGAGCCCCATCATCACCAGCGACACGACCAGGGTCGCCTTCCGCCCGATCCGGTCGCCGAAGTGGCCGAAGACCAAGCCTCCGATTGGGCGCGCGATGAACCCGACGGCGAATGTGCCGAATGCCGCGAGTGTGCCGACCGTGGGACTGAGGGACGGAAAGAACTGCTTGTTGAATATCAGCGCGGCGGATGTCCCGTAAAGGAAGAAGTCATACCACTCGAGTGTGGTGCCGGCGAGTGTTGCCAGCGCGATCCCGCTGGGAGCTACTGTTCGGTGCGGGGCAGGGCTACTCGTGGGGAGCTGCTCATGGACGTGACCTATCGGTTCGGGTGAGAGTGCCGGCAAACGCCGCTTCGTGCGGATCTGCAAGCCGTATTTCGAATAGTGGCGGTGTGCGCTATCACATACAAATGCCGAATTTCGCCTGAGCTATTGCTGTCCGGGTATGCCCAAACGCAAATGTCATCAGCAATGAGCGACGGCAATGCCGATATATGCATAATGGGTCGCGGATTCACTATTTGTGCTGCGCGGTTGTCGCGTCGCTTTGTTGGCCAACCCACGGAGGCCGGTCGGAGTCGATTCACGACATCTGAGATCTGCGGTCAAGGCAATCCCGCCGGCAAGAGCCCCCTCAGAACGCCTCGTCTGCGGATGCTGTCGTGACTGACGCACATTTGAATTGATCCTTCGGTGTGGCGGAGATCATTACGGCAGTATTCGCTCGCATACGCATGCCTGTCGAATGCCAATAATTGTTGGCGCCATAGCCATTCAGGCATGTCGCTGAGGAACATCTTGCATCCGGTGACGATGGTGGCGGCGGCGATTGCGGCCGGTGCGGCTGCGGGGACTACCGACACAGCGAAACAGGTTGTCGCAGACGCCTATCGGAGTGTGAAGGAGTTGATCGCCCGCCGATTCCGTTCCGTGGATGTCGGTGTGGTGGAACAGCAGCCACAGTCACCCGCCCGGCGGGCCGTGCTGGCCGAGGAACTCTCGCATGCCGACGCCGGCGCGGACGAGGAACTGGCCGCTGCGGCGCGGCAGCTGTTGCTGATGGTGTACCAGCACGCGCCTGAGGTCACCGACGCGGTCGGCGTCCAGGTGCGGCGGGTCAGCGCCACCGAGTTGGAGATCAGTGCCTGCACATCACGGTGAGCCGGCTGGCGGAGCCACACGGCCTGCGGACACCAGGGCAGCATCGCTGGTACGACCGAGTGCGGTTGCCTGCCAAGTGGGCGTGGCCGGCGCGTGGACCTTCGCGCTGCGTTCACTACGCAAGCATCCGGCGCCGCGGCTGGACGGCACGGTTGAATACCTGCCTGGCTCGGTGCGAATCCGGCTGCTGTACTTGGACTCGGACCCAGCCGAGGTCACCCGCGAGCTGGCTGATCGCAAGAGAGAGAATGGGACGCCGCCGGATTCGGACCGCCGTGTCCCGACGTCGAGACGATACTGCCGACGGGCCCGCTGCGGACGATCGACCCTTGGGAGGACTGGTGAAGGTGCGGATGGGTATCAGTACCCCGGTGGTGTTGGAGATTCCGGGGCGCTCCGCCGAGTGGGAGAGCGAAGCCGGGATCGAGGAGATCGCATGCGTCGCCGAGGTCGGTGATCGGCTGGGCTTCGACCATGTCACATGCAGTGAGCACATCGCGGTCGCGGAGCACTCCGAGTCCGCCATGTTGAAAGGGGCGCGCGGGACCCGCTACTGGGATCCACTGGCCACGCTGTCGTACCTGGCCGCCCGGACAACGCGAATCCGGTTGTGCACCAGTGTGCTTGTGCTGGGATACCACCACCCGCTGGCCATTGCCAAGCGATACGGCACCCTGGACCGCATCAGCGGCGGCCGGGTGGTGCTGGGTGTCGGCGTCGGGACAGCGCGTGAGGAATTCGAGATGCTGGGTGCACCGTTCACCGATCGCGGACGTCGGGCCGACGAAGCTATCGCGGCCCTGCGTGTCGCGCTGGGGCAGCGCGCGCCCGAATTCACCGGGCAGTACGTCCAATTCTCTGGTCTGGTAGTCGATCCGCATGCCGTGCAGCGGCGCATGCCGATCTGGGTGGGCGGCGTCAGCGACGCCGCACTGCGACGTGCAGCCATGCTCGGCGACGGATGGATGCCCGCCGCCGTGACTGCTGAACAGCTGCGGGCTCGGCTGAAGGAGTGTGCGCCCGCCGCACCGGATTTCGAGGTGGTGGTGGGGACACCGGAGCCGCTGGACCCGGTCGCCGCACCGGATCATGCCGAACAGGTGATCGGCGTACTAAGTGCGGCGGGCGCCACCATAGTGCAGCCTCGCCTGCGACATCGGTCGCTCACACACTATCTCGAACAGCTGGAAGCCCTTTCGCGGCTTACCTGCTTCGAAACCGCCGTGACCGACCAGTCACAGTAGGGGACACGGTGGCCTGCCTCGCCAGCAAAGCCGCTCGAGGTGGTTCAGCCCGGTCGTATCGGTGTTCGTCGGTCCTCTCGCTGCGGGCCACGGGTGGTTGTTGGGCTGCGCCGCACTGGCAGGGCGCGGAGGCGCGGCGCATCACCAACGTCGCCGAGGGCGGCGAGTTCGACTGGCACGAGCGGTGTCCGAGCTCGCACAGGAATTTCAGGTAGCGGCGCACGCCGCGCTCGGCGTAGCGCCACAGTTTCTTGGTGGCCCGGTTCTCGTCGGCACCGAGTACCAGAGCGAGCACGATCACCTGGGCGCGGGCCGGTTTCGCCATCTCGAGGGTTTCCAGTAGTTCGTCGCGGCGGAGACTACCTTTGTTGCCGACCGCCCAGCAACGGAACCTTCAACTCCTACTGGAGCCGACACTCCCTGAAGAAGTCTGGGCCATGACGGCTCGGGTTGTGTGTCCGCGCATGATGTCGACGGCGAATTGCGCGTATTCGACGGCAATTTGTTGTTGAGAGATGGGGCCGCCAGGGCGGAACCACTGCGGCAGAGACGTGCACATGGTGGCGACAGCGCGGGCGGCTTCGCGGGGGTAGCGGGTGGTGAACTCGCCTGCCCGGATGCCGGCGGCAACTTCGTCGTCGATCATTCGCTGAATATCTATGCGCTGAGTAGCGACTCGGGAGCGGTTGGGTTCGTCGAAGCTGCGCATTTCGCTGGCGCCGATGAACGCGAGGTCACCACGGTACGCGTGGAACAGCGTGAGGGCTTCGACCATTTTGGCGAATCGTTCGACCGCGGTGGCGCCGTCGTTGCGGGCCGCTGGGATTCGCCAAAGCAGTTCGGACATTCCGAGATCGAAGATCGCGACGAGCAGGTCTTGTTTACTCGAGTAGTAGTGGTAGACGCCGGCGACGCTCATACCGGCGTTGGCCGCGATGCTCCTCATCGTCGCGCCGTGGTAACCGGTTTGCAGGAATGCGGAGATCGCCGCGTCGAGAGCAGGATCGAGTTCCAGGGGCTCGAAACTGCGCCATGTTTGCCCATCACCGGCCGACCGGGCGGATGATGTGCCGGTAGCGTCGGCGGCTGATGGTAGCCGGGTGGCGAGAATGTCGACGGTGGAGACGCCGAGTTCGGCAGCGATCCGGTCGAGCCGGCCGACGGTCAGCGGTGTTTTGCCGTTCTCGATGGCACTGAGGGTCCCCGCGCTGACGCCGATGGTGCGCGCCAGTTCGCGCAGCGAGACTCTAGCCGCCGTTCGAGCCTGGCGTACCAGATGACCCGCACCGGTGTCGCCAGAACCCTCACCCGCGATCTCATGTTCAGGCATGCTGAACATCGTACACACCCCTTGCCAACCAGATTGCAGAGGTACCAGCAGATCACTTGACATCCTTCCGAAGTGTAGTGACGATGGTCACCAACTGAACAGCTACCTATCGAACGTACGGTGAGTGTTCATATTCCAGGTGAACGGAAGGATGCGCGATGGCCGAGGCGCCAGCCCTTATCGACTCGCTGTGGGATTTGCCGACGAACCGGGGCAAGCATGGCTCTGATGACGAAGCGGGGGCGCTGAACTATCCGACGGCTGAGGAGGTCGTGCGGGAGGCTCGGGAGAGCACCGCAGGGAAGGTGTTCACCTGGCAGCGGCTGATCCGGGATCCGAACGGTGATCCGGTGTTGCTGGTACGGTCGCCGGCCACGCCGGCCCAGCCCGCCGCGGAATTCATTTCCGACGTGTCTCCTGGTGCGTACTACTGGCGATCCGATCCTCTGCGAACAGCACTGCCGCGACGAGCCCTTCGCTACCGTTCGCCGGTACGCGCACCACCGGCCTCTGACGGCGAACGCGTCGATCCAGTCCGCCGGCTTGCGGCAACTGGGCCGCGGATTGCTGGCGTTGTTCCAAGCAGACAGGTAAATGCGATCCGTATGTTGCTGCCTCTTGCTATTGCTGCCATCGCCGGAGGTGTCTCACACTAATTCAAACCAAGGATTGATCATGAATTCTCACGACATAGATATCAACAGAGCCGGGTTTCATGCGGCTATGGAAGCCCTGATGATGGACGATCCCCACCCCAGTGATTGCTTTAGCGATTACTTTCAAGATTGTCCCTCACGATGGCTGCAGAGAGCGCTCTACGCATATGAATGGGCAAAACAAACCTACCTTGTTCAGAATCTTGGTTTCAAGCTCTACCAGGAGCTTCCACAGCCAGGCGAAGCTCGTGAAGCTGTCCTACTTCATGAGTCCAGAGTGCAAGAAAATCCGAGACCATGATAACTGCGTGGAGTTGCTCAGTATGTAACACCCGCATGTATGCGGATTACGACTACAGAACGGGCTCTCATCGCGAGTGTGAGAATGGCGTTACCAAGCTGAATCCCGAAGACTTGGCAGCTCTGGCTCCGTGGCTCAATCCCTGTCCTTACCTTGATGCCCACCCAAGGTCAGAAATTGGGGGATGCCAGGTCGCGTCTCATGCCGCTGACATTGCTGTGGACCTGGAGAGGTTCCGGTGGGGTGAGGTACGGAAGCCGAGGTGTAGCACACCCGAAAGCGGCCCGTCGAGACCATCCGTTGCTCGAGACGAGACTGCATCATCCATTCCGGCCGCAGCTGGGGCTGTTGCGCAGATAGGTGACACCGAGGTGGCTCACCGAGAGGAGGGGCTGGAAGGATTTCTTCGTAGTCGTCCTGCTCGAGCTACCCGGCGTGAGTTGCTGCCCGGCACCGTGTCTCGCGGGGTGCGACTGTCGTGGCGGCGGTGCAGCTGATGAGCCGGCCCGCGATGGAGCGGAACGTGGCGGGTGGTGTCCGGGACGGACTTGGACCCCCGCGCTTCCGACCTGCGACGATGTCACAAGGTGTCAATGTGGGTTTGAATAACAGCAGGTAGAACCGCTGCGAATTGTGTCCGGAGGGGGTATCGACCAGTACGCCAACCTCCTGCAACATCGAAAACTGCTGGTCATCGCGAAATAGCGGTGGCGTGACGGTTCTGGTCCGGTTTGCGCAGG
This sequence comes from Nocardia sp. CA-107356, assembly GCF_050946365.1. NCBI lineage: Bacteria > Bacillati > Actinomycetota > Actinomycetes > Mycobacteriales > Nocardiaceae > Nocardia > Nocardia sp. CA-107356. The sequence continues at coordinate 5,444,722 of NZ_CP191992.1, forward strand.
TTCGTGCCCCGGCGGTGCCCTATAAGGATGGGACCGGTTCTGACCGGCGGTTTCCTGAGGAACGCTGATAATCCAAGAAACCTTCGCGCACTTGGGATGAGGGATCGTTCTGCCCAGGAGTGGGGCCAAGCGGGAATCACGAGACATCACGAACTCCTGTGTGGGGGTCAGGGTTCGAGTCCCCTTAGCTCCACCGGCTGGCGGAACCGCAGGTCATCGATCTGCGGTTTCGCTGTTGTGTGGTATTGCGCGAACACCTTGCGGAGGTTCAGCCATCCGCGAGCGTCGTTTATGTCCGAGCGATCCACGGCCGTCAACGCCCGACACACTCCGGGCGGGCGGTCCATGTAGCGAGAGTAGGCGCACGCTCATAGCCGAATACCGCCTGTTCGGAGGAGGGCTGCGGTCCGCTCTCGACGTCAGTCGGCCGGCCTCGATGAAATCTCCCGGAATCCCTTCACGGATAACGGTTTCCGCGCACAGTTGCAGGTTGTCCAGCCGCTTCGAGCCCACCATCGTGTGTGCGACGGTAGGCCAGTCGCGGCCCACGAGGCGGAGGTCGGCGGGTGCGGTTCCGTCGCCGAAGTCGAAAGTCTGGAGCGGTGCGTCCTCGTCGATGAGACTGGTGAGCACGCGCTTCATGAGATTCATATACAGTTCACGAGTTTCGGTCATGTGGATCGCTGCTCCCTGGTGTCGCGGTGCTACGGGTTTGTAATCTCCGCGATCACCGTGGCGGGCCCGGGACGCTGGGCGATCTCGTCCGCGACCTCGCGGGCCCGCGCACCGTATGCGCGGTTATCGAGCGCCTTCGTCACCGCCACGGAGATTGCGGTCGCGGCGTCGACAGTGATCGCGGTTCCCGACGCGGCGGCGCGGGCAGCATTGATGGGCTGGTCGGCGCCTTGGGGCCACAGCACCATCGGTAGGCCATGGGCGAGGGCGCCGAGGATGGTGCCGACGCCCCCTGCGCCGACGACCAAATCGGCTCGGTCGAGGAGCTGGGCCAACGGGATAAAGGGCACGTACCGTACGCGTGCCGGGTCGGTTCCGGCCGTGTGCTGCCGGGGTTCCCGATGCGCGGTCGGGTGGCGCAGGGATGCGCCGAGCGTGGCGATCACGTTTACTCCGGTGTCTGCGACGGCCGTGACGGCTGCGGAGAGCGTGTCAGGGTCGGAGAAAATGGTGCCGAAGGTGACGAGCACTGTGGGCCGGTCGGCCGGGTCGAAGTCGGGTAGCTCCAGAACGACGTTTTCCGAGCGGCGGTGGGCTTGTGGCCGGATCGGCTGTACCGCGGTCGCGGGTGTCCATTTCGGATCCTGGAGTTGAGGTGGGCACGGATCGATGTAGCTCGCGGGCGAGACCGGGCGCAGATGTAGTCGTTCGTATCGGATCGCGGCGGCGCGGTCGATCTCCTCGGCGATGATCGCCGGGAGAGCCGGGCCGAGACCCGCTCTGTGCCAAGGAATGCCGAGCCGGGTGGCGACGAGCGGTCCCAGTGCGTCGAACGGTTCGGCGATGACGAGATCCGCGTGCCAGTCGATGGCCCGCTCGACACTCTCGGCGACGGCGAGGTCGACTCGGGCGCCGCCGAAGATCTCTCCGATGACCGGGGGCGTCGGATGGAAGACATCAGCGCCGGTGCGGTCGGCCGCCTCCTGGGAGAACCTGTCGGGCATCACCCCGGCCTGGAGGAACTCGACGTTCCCGGGAAGTTCGCCGGTGATCGCGGTGCGGAACCCGGCGCTAGAGAGCAGCCCGACGGTGTGGCCGGCATCGACGGCCGCCTGCATGAGCGGTACCAGCGGCAGAACGTGGCCATAGGCCGGAGTTGCACTGAACAGCACTTTCACGGGTATCACCTTCGTTCGGTCACGAGCCGATGCTCGCGGCCTCCCACGCTACCGACGAAGGCGTCGGAGGCCGTAATTTTCTGGTAACCCAGGCCGTAATCCCTTGTTCTGTACCAGATTTCGGCAGGCAAGCCGACCTATCGGATGGGCCCCGACCAGTCATGCGGTACGCGGCGCGCGATACAGCGAGAGGAACTGCGGAGCGCTCGACCAACGCACGATAATGGCTCCCCTCTCGTGTCAAGACATGATTCGCAGGTCGGGGTTGGTCTGTTTGGTGATAGGTCCGGGTTGTGGCTTGTCCGAAGGGCCGGTGTGCGGGGTCGAGCCGGTCGCGCTGGAGTCAGTAGTCGCCCCCGATTGCCCTTCCGGGCTTGCCATTTCATGATTGCGCGCCGCCACCGCCTGACAACCGGCAACACCCCGAACGCCAAATCGCTACCGGCGCAACCGGGAACAACTCTCAGCCGCCGAGACCGTCCAACCAGCCCAACACCCTTATGTGGGCCCGGCGATCTCGCCGGGGGCCCGCATAAGGGTCCGTTCGACACCAGTCACCTAGTTGATTCACAGTGCTCCGTCGACGATTCCGAGCCAGAGGTAGTCTCGGGCGCGGGTGACGGCGACCAGTTGGCGGCGGGCGGCGAGTTCGTCGGTGTCCTGTTGTGACGCGGTCCGGCGGCGGGGCCGTTCGCCGGGCAGCACCGGTCCGAGGAGGCCGCCGCGTTTGTCTCGCGAGGGATCAATCTGCAGCCGGACTTCGGTTCCCGTACCTGATCCGTGGAAGTTCCGATACTGGCGGTGTGTGATATCGAAACTTGCTGAATTAGCGGTGCAGTGACGTCGCATCTCATCGCTGGATGGAGTCGGTGCGTGCAGAGCGGCGCGGCCGCGTTGGACGCGGGATTTCATCCCGGATACCGAGATACCCGACTGCTCGGGCGGCGGCGTGTGTGCGGGCGTCGAGGTCGACCATCTTCACCGCGGCAGCTTGCTGGGCGGGCAGGGCGGACAGCATCGGAACCAGGCACGAGGCGAGTTCCTTCTGCACCGCTTCGTCGGTGTCGAGTTCAGCGTCGCCGGTGGATGGGTTGTCCGGGGCGGCGGCGATGGCAGTTCGCGGCGGTGGGGCGCTGAGCGGTAGTAGTCGGTGATCGCGTTGCGGGTGATGGCATACATCCACCCCAGCAGCCGGTCCTGATCACGCAGATTGTCCAGGCTTTGGCCATTCGCAGGAACACGATCGACGGGATGTCGTCGGCGTCTTCCGGGCGCGGGACCCGGCGGGCGATGAAGGCCCGCAGGTCCGGGCCGCGCTCTCGAACTGCCGAATCGGTCGTGTCCACCAAGCGCGGTGCGACAATGCGAATACAGGTTGAGGAGCATCGCATGGCAGACCCGACGGTGGACCGCGCCGCGTTGGCCGCCGAGTTGGAGCGAGCGCGCACAGACTTTCATCAACTGCTCGCGCTTGTGCGCGCCGACGAGTGGAACGCGCCGTCGTCGGGAACACGGTGGACCAACGAGCAACTGCCGTTCCACATGGTGTTCGGCTACATGATCGTGCAGCGACTGCTGATCCTGGTGCGGGTGTTCGATCGGCTTCCTGACCCCGTGGACCGTGGCTTCGCTCGCCTCCTCGACGCGGCAACACGACCGTTCCATCAGGTCAACTACTACGGCTCCTGCCTGGCGGCCCGGTTCTACAACCGGGAGCGCATGGGCGCCGAACTCGACCGCGTCATCAGCGCGCTAGAGCGATCATTCCAGCGTGAGCGCGAGTTCACGCGCGGGATGCACTACTCGACCCGCTGGGATCCCTACTTTCACGACTACATGACCCTCGCCGACATCTACCGCTACCCGGGTCGGCACTACGAGCACCATCGCCGACAACTGACCCTCACCTCGCTCACGTGAGCGGGCGGACTTGCGAGATCCGTTGTCAGTGCACGGGACTGCGGCGTTCGAGGAAAACGGTGTCGCGCCAGACTCCGTCGAGTTGGGCGATGCGTTCGCGCACGCCGATGGTGCGGTAGCCCGCGGAGTGGTGCAGGGCGATGCTGGCGCGGTTCTCCGGGAAGATTGCGGTCGGCAAGGTCCACAGGCCCGCTTCGTCGGCGGCGATGACCTGCTTGTGCAGTAGCGTCTTGCCGACACCGCGTCCGCGCATGTCCTCGGCGACGTAGACGGAGTTCTCGGCTACCCCGCGGTAGCACTCGCGCGCCGAGACCAGGCTCAGCGCCGCCTAGCCCACCACGGCACCGTCGATCTCGGCGACCCACCGGTGATCCGGAAGCCATTGCGTGTCAAGGGATTCACGGTCGGGAACCTCGGTGGTGAAGGTGGCGTTGCCGGTGGCGATCCCTTCGCCGTAGATGCGCAGCACATCATCCCAGTCGCCGTCGGTCATCGCGCGCACGCTCACATCGGCGGGTAGATCGGCCGGACAGCACGGACGCTGGGTGAGCACGCCCATGACCGCGTCCGCGGCATGCGGCATGCCGGTGCAGCATGCCGGATTGACCATCACCACCGTGGAGGTTCCGTTCTTGTGGACGCTGACGAACCCGACATCGGCCAACTTGCGGACATGATGCGAGACCGTGGGTTGTCCGATGTCCAGCGCCTCGACCAACTCGCCCACGGTGATGCCCGCCGGGCGCGTGGCGACCTGATGCAGTAGCCGAACCCGCGTCGGATCGGCCAGGCAGGCGAACCATCCCGCATAGGTGTAGCTTTCGAAGGATTTGCAGGCGTCGGTGCTGGGTGAGTGACTGCCCGGGCCGGGTTGGTGTGGCCGGGACGTCGAGTCGAGGCATGCGGTCGGTGGATTTCGCCCAGTCGAAGAACGATTTGCTGCTGGCGCGCTGGTGAACCAGATGGGTGGCGTGCCAGCCGTCGAGTGTTGCCTGGTCGCAGCGGCGCAACGACAGACCGGATTCGCCCAGCCAGGCCAGGAATTCTGTGGCCCGCATGATCTGGGCGCCGGCGTTTGAGTGTTGGAGTTGGCAGGTATTCGGTTCCCCGGCAGGCCCGGACGGTGACGACACGAGGCGTGGCCCTGACCGATCGTGCCGACTACTCGCTCCGCAACGATTGGTCCGTTCGACGACGTTCTGGGCTGCCTACCGGGACCCTACTGCGTATGAAGGTCCTTGCGGGCCTGCTCAACGAATTGGTGGACAAGCTTGCCAAGGTTGTCCACGTAGCCGTCGATCGCGGTGACGAGTGCGGAGGACTCTCGGTCCATGCCTGCGTCGTCGTTCTCGCCTGCCGTTCCGGGTTCGACGTACTGCATCACGAAGGGGGTGAGCCTTCCGTCGATGACAGGCACCACGACGCTGTGCTTGTAATCGATGATGATGGTCTGCATGCCGTCCGTCCCGGCGACGGTCACGACGTTGGCGGCTTTGGTACCGACGGTGAAAGCGTTGGCGAGCGTGTTTATCGCTTGGGAGGCGAGAGCGCGGTCGTGTGGATGCGCCGTCAGCGCGCCTTTGAGCTCGCCCATCGCTGTCGCCACGTCGCCGAGGCTGTTGAGGTAGTCGGCGTACGCCTTCTGCCGTTCCGCTCGTAGTGTCGTCTCCGCGGTCAACTGTGCGGTGCGGTTCAACTGGTTCGCGCTGACGTAGGCCGCGACACCGGCCGATACAACTCCTGACAGCAGTGCCGCACTCAGCGCGGTGACAAGTGCATATCGTCCGCTGCGGTCCGCACCGCGGGCTTGAGGTTCATTCGGAGCGGAAGAGGTTGCGCCGGGCGGCTCATCAGCAGTCGGCGGCTGCGACGGGTCGGCGGAGGCCGGTGATGGTTGAGGCTGCGCCGCGTCGGCCTCGGGCTGCTCGCCCGAGGGTTGAGGAGCGCTGGGCTCAGTGCTCATGAGAACAATGGTCGCAACCAATTACGCGCTCTCGCTGCAATACCCGATAAAGAGGTCGAGGACCAGGACGCCCGCCATCATTGCTGGTCAAACCATTGTCGTTGTTTTCGCAGGATTACTACCGGGACCCCAACTCAGAGCGCCACCCCTGGGATGCGACGGGTTGCGGTAGCGGTGGACGTGAATGGACAGCGGCAGTGGGGAGGCGGATGCTTCCGGAGGGTGGCTGGCGACCCTGTTCGATCGCGCCCACCGCGATCACACCGTGGCGACACTGCTGGCCGCCCAGAACGACGACGACCGCGACGCAAAGCGTGCGCTGCGGCGGCGGCGTCGCCGACGCCGAAGCCCGGCTCACGCGCCACCTCGCCGCCATCGAGGCCGGGGTGGACCCACAAGCGCTGGTCTCGGCGATGAACACCGCGCAAGCCGACAAAGCGGCAGCCCACGTAGAACTCCAGAATCTGCCGCATGCACCTCGGCTGACCGAAACCGAGATCCGCAAGCTCATCGACTCACTCGGCGACATCACCGCCGTACTCGCGGCCGACGCGCGATCAGACAAGGCGAACCTGTATCAAGCCCTGCAACTCCACATACAGTTTCGGCCCCAACAACAGCTCGCTGTCGTCGGGGCCGACCTTGGGTTTAGCACTGGTGTCCGGAGGGGGACTTGAACCCCCACGCCCGATAAAGGGCACTAGCACCTCAAGCTAGCGCGTCTGCCATTCCGCCACCCGGACCGGTGTGCTCAGCAAGGTTATCGGATGTGCCGGCGTTGACCAAATCGTGGGTTTAGCTGGTGATTTCTGGGGTCGCGCGTTCGGGGGAGCGTACGACGCGCAGGGTGGTCAGGTGCGTTCCTCGACGGTGCGTTCGAAGGCCAGGGGGCCGTGGCCGTCGATGATCTGCTCTTTGCCGGAGACGTCGACAAGTACCTACTATTCGGTCGGGTACTTACCGACACGTTTGTGAACAGGTAGCGAGGTCAGGCGATGGGTGGAAAGAGATCCGGGCCATACTTCTGCGGCATCGACGCGGCGATGGACGTGGTCGGTGGCAAGTGGAAGGCGTTGATCCTCTGGGAACTGGAGAACCATGGTGTGCGTCGCTTCGGCGAACTGCGCCGCGGTCTGCCCGGAGTCTCGGAGAAGATGCTGATCCAGCAGCTGCGCGAACTGGAGGAGGACGGCATCGTCGACCGTGAGATCTACCGTGAGGTGCCGCCGAAGGTCGAGTATCGGTTGACCGAGTTGGGCAGTGCGCTCAACGCCGCGCTGGCACCGCTGGGCGCGTGGGGACGCGTCCGCATCGACCGGATCGGCGCCGGACGCGTGCATTTGCCCGGATGACGGCCGCCGTCGTGCGAGCGCGCCGAGCCGCAGCAGTCCGAGTGCGGTTCGCGGAAGGTGTTGGCAGCTGACCTCTTTCGACCAAACCACGTAGGCTGCAGGGGTCGAAAAGGACTTGGGTCGGCACCGGTAAGCGCCTTTACCGTGGCATCGGAACAGCAGCAGCCCTTGATCGATTACCTCGCACGGGCAGCCGAGGTAGCGCGCGAGGGGCTGGATCTCGGCCAGCCTGCACCGCAGCCTCGATGGCACCCGTGTCGTGAACTACGCACAGACCGAGGACCTCGCCGCCGTCCAGCGCGTTATCGGGCATCTGATGGACCGGGGATTGATCGACGGCAATAAGCGCTTCGGCCACGCGAGTCCGGGGCGGTACGAGGTGGTATTCACACTCGACCGGCACACCCCGTAGCGCACCATCCTCCGGTGCGGGCGCTGCGTCCGCACCAGAACCGCGGAGTCTACTCGGACCATCCGGCTTTGCGGTCGTTGCGATCATCGTGATGCTGATGTGGTCGGCGCGCGAATCCGCACCACAGGCGGTGCGAACCCGGTCGTACGCCGGAGGTTCGGCGTGGCGCGGCCGGTACCAGGTGGTAGGAAAGGGTACGTGTCTGCAAGTGGCGAAGTATCCGGTCCGAACACCACATCTCGTGCCGTGTCCGAGGTGGTCGAGTTGGTCAGTACGCTGATCCGATTCGATACTTCCAACACCGGGGATCTGGCCACCACCAAGGGGGAGCGCGAGTGCGCGCAGTGGGTGGCCGATCAGCTGCATCAGGCGGGCTATACGACCGAATATGTCGAATCGGGGGCACCGGGCCGCGGAAATGTGTTCGCGCGGTTGAAAGGTGCCGATTCGAGTCGCGGTGCGCTGCTGATCCACGGACATCTGGATGTGGTGCCCGCCGAAGCCGCGGACTGGAGTGTGCACCCGTTCTCCGGTGCGGTGCGCGACGGCTATGTGTGGGGGCGCGGCGCGATCGATATGAAGGATATGGTCGGCATGATGCTGGCCATCGCGCGGCAGTTCAAGATCGAGGGCACGGTGCCGCCGCGCGATATCGTCTTCGCCTTCCTCGCCGATGAGGAGAACGGCGGCAAGTGGGGTTCGCAGTGGCTGGTCGACAACCGGCCCGATCTGTTCGAGGGGATCACCGAGGCGGTGGGGGAGGTCGGCGGATTCTCACTGACGGTGCCGCGTCCGGACGGCACCGAACGTCGGCTGTATCTGGTGGAGACGGCCGAGAAGGGGCTGGGCTGGATGCGGTTGCGCGCCAAGGCCCGTGCCGGCCACGGCTCATTCCTGCACGAGGACAACGCGGTCACGATTTTGGCGGCGGCGGTGGCGCGGCTGGGCAAACACACCTTCCCCCTGGTGCTTTCGGATTCGGTGGCCGAATTCCTTGCCGCCGTCGCCGAGGAGACCGGGTTGGAGTTCGATCCGTCCAGCCCCGATATCGAGGGTCAGCTCGCGAAACTGGGCACTATCGCCCGCATCATCGGCGCCACGCTGCGCGATACCGCGAATCCGACCATGCTGCAGGCGGGTTATAAGGCGAACGTGATCCCGCAGACCGCCGAGGCGGTTGTCGACTGCCGGGTGGTGCCGGGACGGCAGGCCGCGTTCGAACGTGAGGTGGACGAGTTGATCGGCCCGGATGTCGAACGCGAGTGGATCACCAAACTCGACTCCTACGAAACGACCTTCGACGGACATCTTGTCGAGGCGATGAACGACGCCATCCTCGCCCACGACCCGCAGGGTCGCACCGTGCCCTACATGCTCTCCGGCGGTACCGACGCAAAGGCGTTCGCCCGCTTGGGCATTCGCTGCTTCGGCTTCGCACCGCTGCAACTGCCACCGGAATTGGACTTCACCGCGCTGTTCCACGGTGTCGACGAGCGGGTTCCGGTGCAAGCACTCGAATTCGGCACCCAGGTGCTGGAACACTTCCTGTTGCACAGCTGACGATCGAAAGGACCATCGTGCCCGACTACTCCTACAACCCCTACGACGCGCTCCCACAGGTGCCCAGCTTCACGGTGACGTCCGAGGATGTCGCCGATGGCCAGACGTTCGACAACGATCAGGTCAGCGGCGTGTTCGGTGCGGGCGGCAAGGACATCTCGCCCCAGTTGTCCTGGTCCGGATTCCCTACGGAGACAAAGAGTTTCGCGGTCACCGTCTATGACCCGGACGCGCCGACCGCGTCCGGCTTCTGGCATTGGGCGGTGGCCGATATCCCGGCGAGCATCACCTCCTTGCCACGCGGCGCGGGCAGCGAGGGCGGGTCGCTGCCCAGCGGCACGGTCACGCTGCGCAATGACGGCGCGTTCCCCGGATACGTGGGTGCGGCGCCGCCTGCGGGACACGGGTACCACCGCTACTTCATCGTGGTGCACGCGCTCGACGTGGACCGGCTCGAGATCGATGAGAACGGCACCCCCGCCTACCTCGGTTTCAATCTCTTCTCCCACACCCTCGCCCGCGCGACCATCGTCGCCAAGTACGAGGTCGCCTAGGAAGCGCACACGTCTGCTCGTGACCGGACATATGCGGTCCGGCCGACCGATGCGTGCGCTCCTGCGGCGGACGGGAACGACTGTGGCCCTGAGCGTTTGCTCAGGGCCACAGATCTTGTGCGAGGTCAGGAGACGTTGACGACCGACTCGGGCAGCGGCGTGGTGTACAGCGTGCCGATCTCCTCGGCGTATTTGGCCGCGATCGGGTTGCGCTTGAGCTTCATCGTCGGGGTCAGCTCGTCACCACCGGGCTCCCACGACTTGCCGACCACGGTGAACCGCTTGATCTGCTCGACCCGCGATAGCTTGCGGTTGCCCGCGACGACCGCGGCCAGCACCTCGTCCAGAATTTCCTTGCGGGTGGCCAGTGCGGCGAGATCGTCGGCGGGCGCGTCGATTTCCTTGGCCCGGATGGCGACGGTGTCCGGATCGAGCACGATCAGCGCGGAGATGAACGGTTTGGCCTCACCGATCGCCACCACCTGACCGATCAGCGACGAGGCCGCCTTGACCGCGTTCTCGATATTGGTCGGGGAGATGTTCTTACCCGACTCGTTGATGATCAGTTCCTTCTTGCGGTCCACGATGCGCACATACCCGTCGGCATCGATGGTGGCGACGTCGCCGGTGGCCAGCCAGCCGTCGGCGTCGAGGGCCTCCTTGGTCTTGTCGGGCTGTTTGCGGTAGCCGGGTGTGATGATCGGGCCGCGTACCAGCAGCTCGCCGTCCTCGCCGAGCCGCAGTTCCAGGCCCTCGACGGCGCGCCCGACCGAACCCGGTCGCGGCTTGGCCAATTCGGTGTAGGTGGCCACGCCGGTGGTCTCCGACATGCCCCATACCTCGCTGACGGTGAACCCGAGTCCGAGGAAGTATTCGAGGGTTTCGGCCGGGATCGCCGCGGCGCCGGATGCGGCGACTTTGAGATTGTCCAGACCGAGCGCGGCCCGCAGCTTCGAGAGCACGAGCACGTCGGCGACCTTGTGCTGCGCTGCGAGCACTGGGCCACGACCCTTACCGGTCAAATCGGCTCGCGCGGCCGCGATACCGGTGCTGATGGCCCAGTGCGCGAGCGCCTTCTTCACCGGGCTCGGTTCGGTGGCCAGCTTGCCGTCGATACCCGCCTTGATCTTCTGCCACACCCGCGGCACACCGAAGAAGATGGTGGGGCGCGCGTCAGGCAGTGCGGCGGCGATCTCGCGCGGATCCGGTACGCAGGTGATGAGAATGCCGGTGAGCAGGCTGATCGCGTGTCCGGAGATGCGGTCGGCGACGTGCGCCGCGGGCAGATAAGAGATGGCGCGGTCGTCGAAACCGACCCGCAGCGGGCCGTTGACCAGCGCGATGACCTGGGCCATCACATTGCGGTGGGTGATCTCCACCCCCTTGGACGGGCCGGTGGTGCCCGAGGTGTAGATCAAGGTCGCGAGATCGTCCGGGGTGACCGCCTGCCAGGCCGCATCGAAATCGAAGTCGGCGGCCGGTTTCGCCTCCAGGTCGGCGAGGCTGACCGAATCGGCGGCCGGACCGTCGACCACCACGATGTGCTCCAGCGCGACGCCCGCGCCCTTGATCACCTCGAGGAAGGCGCGCTCGGTGATCACCACCTTGTTCTCGGCATTGGTGAACAGGTGGGTGATCTGCTCGGCGGAGCTGGTGTTGTAGATGGAGAACGGAGTGGCGCCCAGATGCAGTGCGGCGGTATCGACCAGATTGAACTCGGGCCGGTTGGTGAGCATGATGCCGACCGTGTCGCCGTGGCCGACCCCGAGTCCGGCCAACCCCGCCGCCAGCGCTTCGACCCGTTCGCCGTACTCGCGCCAGCTGATCTCCGTGGTGCCGCCGACCGTGCGCAACGCGACCTGATCCGGACGTAGCTTGACGGTTTCCTGGAATGCTTCGGGCACCGTGTAGACCGTCTTGCCGGACTCGTGCGCGAAACCGATTTCTGTTGTCGTCATCTTCTCGTTTCCCGATATCTCTGGGGTGAACCGCGCCCAGCGCGCAACCGTGCGGTTCCCACACGGCCCGAGACCCGCTGCTCCTGATAAATTGCAGGCGACTCTATCTCATCGTGTCACGCGGTGGGATAGCACCGAGTGGCGCGGCTCACTCATGGTAGCCAGATCGGGGTAATCGTGTCCGTTACTTGGACGCGGGAAGTGCTGGCTGAGCGGCGCGGCGACGGGCGCGTCGAGCCTGAACGCGCAACGTGAAGACACGCCAGATGCGGCTCTTGGGTTTGAACACCGGTTGTACGTCCGGCGCCCATGGCACATCGCTGATGGGGATCAGATGGCCGCGGCGTCGACGTTTCGCGTCGAGATAGGCAGCGGCCCGCGCGCTGAGTACCGGAGTCAGCAACGGCTCCATGGTGACCGTCAGACCGGCCGAGCGCAGCTCCGCGACCTTGGCCGGATTATTGGTGAGCAGACGCACCCGGGTCAATCCGAGATCCTGCAGACTTTTCGCCGCGTGCAGATAGCTCCGACTGTCCGCAGGGAATCCCAGCCGTTCATAGCTGGTGAACGTGTCCGCCCCCGAACGCTGACTTTCCCGGTAGCCGAGCGCCTTGGCGACCAAGCCGACGCCGCGGCCCTCTTGCTCCAGATACACAAGGACGCCACCGCCCTCGGCCCAGATCAGATCCAGCGACTTGTCCAGTTCGGGCCCACAATCGCAATCATCCGAGCCGAGTCCTTCACCGTATAAGCACCGCGAATGCACCCGGACCAGACACCCATCGTCGACGTCGCCGAAGACGAGCACATGCCCGCACTCGGCGCCACCGGCCACTTCCATCACACGAACCTGCAGATCATGCCCCTTGCGGGTGAGCCGATGGGCGGTCTCACCGAGATCGGGCACAGCTGGGGTCAATGCTCCTCCGACGACGATTGGACAGTTGGGGTTGCTGTCGTGTGCGGCACGAGATTTCTCGGGCTGCCAGGCGAACGACGGAACTCTAACTCGATCACCATTTCGGCGCTGTAAATCTCTGTCGAGCCGCGCCGTGTGAGCATCATGCTCCGGCCGGTTCTTCCCCGGCGAGCTGCACGATTCGGTCGATATCCCGAATGGAGGGCATAGCGTCCGGAATATCGCCGAACGACTGGGTAGCGACCATGGCGGCGGTCGCCCACCGAAATTCCGGTTCATCGGCCGGTCGCCGGGTGGTGACGAGCTGATATGCCAGCGCCGCCGAGAACGCCGCTGCGGCGCCCGGCGAATCCTCCAGCGCGACTGGGAAATTCGCGATATCGGCGTTGACGTCGGCGGACCGGACGGTGCACCGGAAGCCCTCGGTCACACATACCGCCCGCACACCGAGGCTGAGCAGTCGCTGCGCATCGTCGGGTCCGGCCGCGACGGAATCTCTGGGCAGCATGCGGCGCAATTCCCATGGCGCACCCACGAGATAGTCGACGGCATCCAGATACTCATAGAGATATTGCGGCGCATCGACCGGCGGCGAGGGATGCACCACCAGCGATGGTGGGTCGGCCAGGCCGCGGACCATGGCCAGCACCCGCCGGACCGCGTCGGCGGGCTGTTCGAAGGTCAGCAGGACCGCGTCCGAGGACTCGAGTGCCGCACGGAGCTTCGGGTCCCGGATGTCGTATGCCCCTTGCCGGATGCGGTCATCCTCGCAACCGATCTTGCTGGACACACCGGTACTGGTGATCATTACCGCCGACACGTTCGTTTGCGCGCCGGGCACCACCCGGACCAACTCGGTATCGACGTTTTCAGTGGCCAGGTAGTTGAGGATATGCCTGCCCGCGTCATCGTCGCCGACGGCCGAGACCAGCCGGACCCGCAGGCCGAGGCGCGCGGCGGCGACAGCACGGTTCAAGCCTTTGCCACCAGCATGTACCTCGAAACTGCCGGGCGTGGACTTACCCGCCGACGGGATATCGCTGATCCGGTAGATGTGGTCGATCACCGCGGATCCGATGACCGTGACCACGCCTTGGCGGGACTGCGAATCCGGCAGCGTGATAAGAACTTTCGGCTCGGGTGTGAATCGGTAGTTCGACACCGAATACGTCGACGCGGCCGCGAGTTGTCCGGCCAGGGCGGTAAAAGCCCGACGTTCGGGCGTTGCCCGCAACGACCGAACCGACGGCGCGTCGGGGATGGATTCGGCCCCGAGCGCCTCGTGCAGCACCCGCCACTGTGCGGTCAGATACTCCCGGCGCTCGCCGAGGTCCGCGGCATACAGGCGGTCCTGATCGATTCCGGCCGGATGCTTTTCGCGCAGCAGGCCGAGAGCCAGCTCGACATCGGCGATCAACCGATTGGTGGGATCCAACTGCCGCGCCAGATCGCTGACCACCGGTAGCACGGCCTCCTCCGGGGATACCCCCTCCTGCTGCGCACGCTGCTGAACGATGGGTAGATCCAGCAGCGGAGCCACGTCGATCTCGGTAGTGCGCAAGCGATCCGCGCTCAGCCCCGAGCGCTTGCTGAGCCTGGTGAGGATATTGCGGATGGCAACCGTGCGTGAGTCCTGCTGGACCATGGGCGAGATCCATCTCCGTGTGGTTCGTCGGTGTTTCGTCGTGGTATCCATGGGTGTTACCCAGTCTTCGGGTTTAGCCGCCGTATGAACCGGCAATTACCAACTTACAACGGCAATTGACCGTAGTGAATGGCAAATGCCACACTGAGTTACGGCGACTGCGGGTCGCCCACCAGATGACTCGGGAGGGCCTGGTGATGAGAGTGATTCTGCTGATCAGGAACGCACGGCGGCGCGGGGAGCCAAGGGCCGGCGGGACCGATACCGAGCTCGAGCCGAACCGCGCCCCGGTCTAGGCGAACGATTCACGTTCGCCAGGACATTTCGCATATCCCAGCTACCTTCGTCGCTTGCTCCATCCAGCAGGCCCCGGCTGACCGCGCCGCAGCGGTCGACCGGGGCTCAGTGCACCTACATGCGGTCGGCGACATCCTCCTCCGTCCCTGGAGACAGCCGTGACGATCTACGAATGCAGCCGGTCCATGACCAGCAGCGGCACGCCCGACGAATGGGCGTGGCGGGTGGTGGGCTACGACGAACCAGCATGGCGACTGAGCTGGCTACCCAATCACCTGACCCACGAACAGGCCTGGGCCGGAATGCAATTGCAGGAGATCCTGAGCCATCCGGACCCGGCATCGGACCACGACGCGCACGCGCGGGCATTGGCCGATCAACTCGGAATCACCGTGCAGCAGACCCTGCACCTGCTGCACCGACGGATGCTCGACAGGAGGCATTCGTGACCATCTACGTAACTCATTGGTCGATGACCAGCGATATCACCGCGGAGTCGGCCCACCGGCTGGCGGAGGAGTGGGCGAAATCGTGGCGGCTGAGCTGGCTGCCCGACCGACTACTGACGCGGGAACAGGCAATGGCGGGAATGGATCTCGCAGAGATCTTCAGCACCCAGGATTTCCGGCACGACTCGACGGTTCGGGCACGGGCCTTCCTTTGCGCCGGGCAACTCGGAATACCCCTCGAGCTGATCGGGCTCGAATTGCTACACCGGAGGCACCCATGACCGTCCAGGCCACCGACTGGACCATGATCAGCGATCTATCACCCGAGTCCGCCTACCGCGAGACCGGTTCCGGGGCCGCGGTGTGGCGGCTGAGTTGGCTCCCCGAACGA
This sequence comes from Nocardia sp. CA-107356, assembly GCF_050946365.1. NCBI lineage: Bacteria > Bacillati > Actinomycetota > Actinomycetes > Mycobacteriales > Nocardiaceae > Nocardia > Nocardia sp. CA-107356. The sequence goes on from NZ_CP191992.1 coordinate 5,459,995, forward strand.
CGGCTCACCCGCGAACAGGCAAGGGCTGGAATGGAACTCGACGAGATCCTCAGCGATCTCGACAGTGTGCACGACCGGCATGCCCACGCCGACGCAGCCATCCTGGCCGGGACGCTCGGCATTATCTGGGAGGAGGCGGTGATCCGGCTGTCCAAGCGGATCTTGACCCGACTCCACCAGCGCACCAACGGGATTCAGGAAGACGACGCGACAGGCTGCGACACGGCAGGGCACTCGGTCCACTCCCACCGGATGTCGCTGCACACCGACCGGACACCGTGGATGTTCCGGTAGCGTGCGGCGCCGCGAGGCAGCGGCCGCCAGGAGGGGAGGCGGTCGATGCCGTCGTGGTGCGCGAGGTCCATCGTCGAGTCGGAGCGACGATCTGATCGATCTCGCCGCCGCGCACAAGCTCAGGCCGCGTGGCCACGAAATGGCATGTCCCGCAACAATGCATCGGCCGCACGAAACGACCGGTCGGGATCAGGTGTGCGCGACGTGCTCCGCGCCGACCGCCTCGGCGATCGAGTGGTAACCGCCCGCGCGCAGCCGCTGCGCCAACCCCCGATGGATGTGGCGCATCCAAAACGGTCCGCCGTAGATGAATCCGGTATAGCCCTGCAGCAGGGTGGCTCCGGCGAGGATGCGCTCCCAGGCCTGGTCGGCGGTTTCGATGCCGCCGACCGAGATCAGCACCAGGCGGTCGCCGACGCGGCGGTAGAGACGGCGCAGGACTTCGAGGGAGCGTTCGGCGACGGGCGGACCGGACAGGCCGCCGGCACCCATGGCTGTCACCTCGGCGGGATCGGTGCGCAGGCCGTCGCGGCGGATGGTGGTGTTGGTGGCGACGATGCCCGCGAGGCCGAGTTCAACGGCGAGATCGGCGACCGCGTCGACATCCTCGTCGGACAAGTCGGGGGCAATTTTCACCAACACCGGGACCTCGACGCTGTCGAGGACGGCCTGCAGGACCGGGCGCAGGGATTCGACGGCCTGCAGGTCACGCAGTCCGGGGGTGTTGGGGGAGCTGACATTGACGACGACGAACTCGGCGAGCGGACCGAGCAGGGCGGCGCTGACCGCGTAATCGGCTGCGGCGTCGGCAGGTTCGACGATTTTGGTCTTGCCGATATTCGCACCGATCGGGACACCGCCGCGGCGGTTGCGCAGATGTCGGGCCGCCGCGGCGGCACCGTAATTGTTGAAGCCCATCCGGTTGATCAGGCCGTGGTCGGCGGGCAGCCGGAACAGGCGCGGTGCGGGATTGCCGGGTTGGGCCTGTGCGGTGACGGTGCCTATCTCGGCGAAGCCGAATCCCAGTGGCGCCCAGGCGTCGACACCGTCGGCGTTCTTGTCGAATCCGGCGGCCAGGCCCAGTGGCGCGGGAAAGTCGATACCGAAGGCATGGTTGCGCAGGATCGGATCGTCGGTAGTGAGGACCTTGGTCATCGCCCAGCGCGACGGCGCGAACCGGGCGGCCAGCCGCATGGCCGTGAACGCCAGATGGTGGATGCGCTCCGGCGGCAGCAGGAACATCAGGCGCAGCAGCAGTGAATACATAGCCTCACATTCCCGGTTCGGGCTGGGGTAGTAGTGCGGTTTTTCGCCTCCGCAGCAGCACCCGCCTGCTGCCGTCGGTATAGGCCCGCACGCGGGACAGTTCCCAACCGCCGAATTCGGCTTGGATGGCCAGTCGCATCGACGCCGTCACCCGGGTCACCTCCGGTGGTAGCCGCAGCGGGACGTATTCGTAATCGTCGCTGCTGGTTTCCCAGCTCGCCGGTAGCGTGGCGCGCGGGGTGCGATCCGGCTGGCGGCGCCCGCGTCGCCCCGCACGGTTACGCTGCGCTATCTCGTCCGGGCCCGTCGCTCCCGCCGTGGGTTGTGGCGCCATCACTGCCCTTTCTTCCGCTGGTCCGCGCGGATCCGCTGCAGACCGTCTCCGGTCGCGGAACCGACGAACAGGTCACCGGTGCGCTCGTCGATGGTCACCGAGTTCGGCTGCCGTACCGTCGGGTATCGGCCCACTTCTTTCGGTATACCCGTCGACAGGTCGAATCCGACCACTTCATTGCTCTGCGTGCACGTCACCCATACGGTGTCGGACCGCTGATCGTAGGCGAGCGCGTAAGGCGACGATCCTACCGGGAATCGCTGACGCAGTACGAGCGGTCCGGCCGTGTAGACCAGCAGTTCGTCACCGGCGGTGTCGGTGACGGTGATGCGGCCGAACGGGTCGGTGATCAGGTTGGTTGCGCCATCACCCGCGCGCAGTGCCAGGCCGAGGCGATCTTTGCCGAAGTCGAGTTGTGTGAGCGAGGTCTGGCGGCGATCCAGGACCGAGACGTGGTCGCCGGTCAGGGCGAGTGCGTCGGCGGAGGCGAGGCCGGAGACTGTCTTCGCGACTACGCCGTCGGGGGAGAGTTCGCGAACTCTGCCGTCCGCGGTACCGATGAACAAGGTGCCGTCGTCGCGGTAGCGCACCGATCTGACGTCGCCGTCGACGGGCACCTGGGTGATCACGCCGGAGGTGATATCGACGCGCATGATCCGATGGTCGGCCGGGATCAGCAGCTCGCCCGGCTTGCCCTGCGCCAAGCCGACGCCGGGCGCGGGGAGCATCAGCGTGCGCATTCCGACGCCGGAAGCGCCCTCGGAATCCTTGCGCGCGATCGTCGCTGGGTCGATGACGAACAGCGTGGTGCCCGTTTCGCGGCTCGTATCGAGCGCTACCAACGCGCCGGTGCCCGTCTCCGTGAGCAGCCCGCCGATCGGGTTCGCGAGCCGTACGACGTCCCCGGTGGGTTGCGCGGTCTGCGCGGGCGCGATCGCCGCGGTGGCCGCGGGTCGCGTCTGTAGCTTGTCGCTATCGGACTCGGTGGAACATCCGGCGATCAGCACCAGCACCGCCACACTCGCCAGCACCGAGGGGAGCCCGCGGCGGGCCCGGAGGCGGTAGCGGAGCGTGACCACGGTGGGCCCCGCGAATGCCGCCAATCGAACACAGCCACGAGGGCGCATCCACCGAACTCCTTACTACGACGACCTTCCGCTACATCACCATCTGACCATGATGGCGCACCTTCCCGGCCTACCGGGGTCGTCGCCGGCGGTGAATGTCGGTGATCGGGGTTACGGTTGAGTTGAAACAGTGTCCAAGCCAGGGAGATCCGGTTGAAAGCCGACCATCCATCGGGATTTGCCATCGATGACATAACCGTTGGTCCGTTTGCTCACGGATTCGGTACCACGGCCGACGGCAGGCCCTACGCCTTCCGCACCGTCCGGTCCACCGTGGTACTGGAGATCTACCGCGCCGACCTGGACACCGATGTGCCGGGGCCGGAGGACGTCGTCGCGATCGCGCAGGCGCGGGCCACCGATATCGATCTCGACGACGAACGCAGCGTGGTCGCGCTGGTCCGGGACATGATCCCGGATGCCCAACGGGTCGAAGCGGCCGCGGATCGTGACGTGACAACCGTGCGTGCGCTGCTGGGACGGATCAGTGCCGTCATAGATGGTATGTAGATGGTGATGCCAACCACACGATTCGCCCGTTCCGTGCTGACCGCGACCGCCCTCGTCGCAGTGGTCGCCGCGTGCAGCACGGGACACGACGAAGCCTCGGTCGACGCCGCGCGCTCCTCGGCCATCGCCTCCCTGTCGTCCTCGATAGCGACCTCCTCGAGCGCCGCGCACCGGCCGCTGCCCACGGCCGCCGAACTGGATGCGCAGATCAAACGCGCGCTGGATCCGGCGCTGCCCGACTCCGAACGCACCGACCTCATCGAGGACGGTGCCGCCTTCCACGACGCCATCCCCGATATGTATCGCGCGCTGCAGGACAATCCGCGCGCCATCTACGGCGTCACCGATCCGGTTTTCGACAATCGCGACGGCACCCTGACCGCGACCATGCGGTTGGACAAGGACGGCACCGGCACCGCGGTGCGCACCACCGTCGTGCACTTCGTGCTGCTCGACGGTAAGTGGAAGATCTCGCGCACCGACCTGTGCGGCATTCTGCGCTCGGCCGATTACCGCACTCCGGCCTGCGGCTAGATGATCGAATCCGGGTCGCTGCGGTGGGGACGGTTCATCCACCGCCATCGCCACCTCGTGCTCGGCATCGCCATTGTCGTGGTGCTGCTCTCGGGCTGGTACGGCCGCGATCTCGCGGGCCGGCTCACCCAGGAGGGCTGGTTCGACGAGAGCAGTGAATCGGTCGCCGCGTCCAAGATCGCCGACGCCACCTTCGGCCGCGATACCGACAGCGACATCATCCTGCTCTACACCGCGCCCGAGGGGACGACCGTCGACGACCCCGCGGTGCGCGGCGCGGTGACCACCGCGTTGAAGCAACTATTGGCCCGCCACCCGGACCGGGTCCAGAAGATCGATAGCTATTGGGACAGTCCCTTCGCCGCCCACGCCACCGACGCCTCGCACACCCACGCCTTCGCCAGCGTCGGACTGCGCGGGGAGGGCACCGCGACGGTCGAGAATTACACCGCGATCAAGGGTGAGCTCGGCGCCGGGCACGCGGGCGGCGGACCGGGCGGCACCACGGTGCAATTGGCCGGGCTGCAGCCGATCGTCGAGGGCATCAACCAGGGCATGCAGGACGATATCCACCGCGCCGAGATCATCGCGCTGCCGATCGTGGCGATCCTGCTGTATTTCGTCTTCGGCGGGGTGATCGGAGCGCTACTGCCGGTGCTGATCGGCGGGATGACGGTGCTGGGCACTCAGGGCACCATCCGGGTGCTCACCGATCACATCGATGTGAACGTCTTCGCCAGTGCGGTGGTCACTTTGGTGAGTCTGGGGTTGGCGATCGACTACGGCCTGTTCACCGTGACCCGGTTCCGTGAGGAATTGGCCGCCGGGCACAGTGTGGAGGAGGCGACGGCGCGCACCGTGGCCACCGCCGGGCGCACCGTACTGTTCTCGGCCGCGATCATCGCGATCAGCTTGGCCGCATTGTTCATCTTCCCGAACGGGGTGCTGCGGTCGGTGCCCTACGGCGGCATCAGCTCGGTGCTGCTGGCCGCGCTGTTGTCGGTAACGGCGCTGCCCGCGGTGTTGAGCATCGTCGGGCGTCGGATCGATCTGTGGGGCTGGCATCGCTTCTCGCGCACCAAGACCGAGGCACAGATCGACGCCGGATTCTTCTCCCGGCTGGCGCTGCTGGCGATGCGGCGGCCCTGGGCGGTGGTGGTACCGATCGTGCTCGGACTGCTCGCATTGATCATCCCGATCCGCAATATCGAATTCGGCGGGATCAGCGAACGGTATCTGTCTCGGGACAATCCGGCGCGGGTCGCACAGGAACGGTTCGACCAGCTGTTCCCGAGCTTCCGCACCGAACCGATCAAACTCGTCGTCGTGGGCGCGAATCCGCAGCAGCTCAGCGATATTCGCTACGAGGCGAGCCAAATCCACGGTCTCACCGGCCGTTTCGAACCAGCGGCGCCGACCAAGGACGGGATCAACGTACTCGATGCCGGTCTCGCCGACAAGCGGGACGCGGACGCGGTAATCGATGCACTGCGGGCGATTCCGGAGCCCCCCGGGGTCGAGATCATGGTGGCCGGAGTGCCCGCGCTCGAGCGCGACAGCATCAACGGACTACTCGTGCGACTACCCCTGTTGGTCGCGATTCTGGCGGCCGCGGCATTGGTGATGCTGTATCTGGCATTTCATTCGATTGTGCTGGCGCTCAAGGCCGTTGTGATGAGCGCGTTGAGCCTCGCGTCCACGCTCGGCGTGCTCACCTGGGTGTTCGTCGAGGGACACGGCGCCGGGATCTTCGACTTCACGCCGGGGCCGCTGATGTTCGCGGTGCTGGCGCTCATCGTGACGGTGGTGTTCGGGCTGTCCACCGACTACGAGGTATTCCTGCTGTCCCGGATGGCCGAGGCCCGCGCCGACGGTGCGTCGCCGCCGGAGGCCATCCGCTACGGCATCGCCCACACCGGCAGCGTGATCACCTCTGCGGCAGCGATTCTCATCGTAGTGACCGGCGCGTTCGGCTTCTCCGATCTGGTGCTGATGAAGTACATCGCCTACGGGATGATCGCGGCGCTGGTCCTGGACGCGTCGGTGGTCCGCATGCTGTTGACACCCGCGGTGTTGAAGTTGATCTGGCGTTGAGTTGGCTGCCCTGAGCGGGCGAGAGGATCGAGAATGAACGTGGTCAAGGGCGCGAATCTGGCCCTGATGTTCCTGCTGGAGCTCGGTGTGCTCGCCGGAGCGGCGATCTGGGGATTCACCCTGGACGCGAATCCGATTGTGCGCATCATCGCCGGAATCGGTGCACCGGCGGTGTTCATCGTGGTGTGGGCGCTGTTCGCGGCAGGCGGCGGCAAGAACGCACGATTCCCGCTCACCGGCCCTTGGCGCGCCGCTGTGGAGGTCGCGTGGTTCGGCGGTGCCGCGGTGTTGATCGGCCTCGCCGTCACGACGGTGGCCGGGATCGCGTTCTTCGCGGTGTGGGCAGTGAACGGCGCGCTGCGGTTGCTCTGGCGGCAGGCCTGAGTTCGGTCATAGCCGAAGCCCTTCTGAGCATGCGCCTCTCACTCGAATCCGACAGAGATCGCGTCAGCGGCGGACCGGGAGTACCAGTTGGGCGCCGGTTATCGGGTGGTCCAGGACTTCGACCGGGTGTTGGTAGACGCGGGTGAGCAGTTCGGTGGTGAGGACCTTGCGGGGCGCGCCGTCGGCGGCGATGCGGCCGGACTCGAGAACGGCGACGCGGTCGGCGTAGGCGGCCGCGATGCCGAGGTCGTGCAGTACGACGACGACGGCGGCGCCCGCGGCAGCGCGAGCGGTGGCCAGGGTGAGTACCGCTTCCTGATGGCCGAGGTCGAGGGCGGCGGTGGGTTCGTCCAGCAGCAGGGTTCCGGTGTCCTGGGCGAGCACCCGGGCCAGTGCGACGCGGGCACGTTCGCCACCCGAAAGCGTCGGAAACGCCCGGGCGGCAAGGTGTTCCACATCGGCGGCGGTCATGGCGGCGGCGATCCGCTCATCGTCGAGCTCACGCCGCTCGGTGCGCAGCCAGGGTGCTCGCCCCATCGCCACCACCTCGCGGGCGGTGAACGGAAACCCGACGGTGTGGCTCTGCGGCAGCACCGCACGACGGCGCGCCATATCCAGTGGAGACCAGTGCGCCAGCGCCCGCCCATCGAGTTCGATCGCACCCTCGCTCGGTTCGAGCTCACCAGCGAGCGCCGCCAGCAGCGTCGACTTACCCGCGCCGTTCGGACCGACCAGCGCCACGACTTCACCCGCGACGACATCGAAGTCGACCGCCTCGAGCACCCGCCGCGTATGCGCGCCAGAAGCCCCCCGCCGATCCACGCTCACGCCGGTCGCGCGCAACGTCACCGCCCCCCGCTTCGGCGCCACCGGCAGCTCATGTGTCCGCGCGAACACCGAACTCAACCCCTGCAGCACCCCACTCACGCCGCCACCTCGCCACTCTCGCGCCCGCGCATGCCGAGGGCGTTGGGGGAACCGAAAATCGGTGCGCTGTGCGGGTCGTGACACAGGTCGGCTGGTCGGCTCATCCCCAACCTCCGGCGCGGGCGCGGGTGCGGCGGAGGAGCCAGAAGAAGAAAGGGCCGCCGATGAGGGAGGTGAGCATGCCGAGGGGGAGGTCGGCGTTGTGCACCAGGGAGCGGGCGGCGACGTCGGCGGCGAGCAGGACGACGGCGCCGATGATGGCGCTCAACGGGATCAGGATGCGATGGGCGGGGCCGACGAGCATGCGGACCACATGCGGCACGATCAGGCCGACGAACAGCACGATGCCGGTGAAGGCCACGCCCGCAGTGGCGAGTACGGCGACAACGACGATGACGTTGCGCCGCAACCGTTCCACATCGACACCCAGGTGGCGGGCGGCGGATTCACCGAGGGCGAGCAGGTCGAGGCTGGGTGCGATGAGGACCGCGGCGAGAATGCCGAGAGCGGTCAGCGGGGCGACGACGCGCACCGCTTCCCAGGTGGCTCCGTTGAGACTGCCCAACTGCCAGAACACGATCTGGTCCCGCGCCGCGGGGGTGGCGATGAACAGCAACAACGCGATCAATCCGCCCGCGAAGGCATTGATCGCGACACCGGTGAGCACGAGCGTGACCACCTCGGTGCGCCCGTTCGACCGCGACAGCAGATATACCAGCAGTGTCGTCAGCAGCCCCGCGACGAATGCGGCCGCCGCCACCGACCATGCCGCCACGAACGCGCCACCCACCACGATCACCGTGCCCGCACCGACCGCCGCCCCCGCCGACACCCCGATCACGCCCGGTTCGGCGAGCGGATTCGCGAACACCCCTTGCAGCAGTGCACCCGCTGTCGCCAGCGCCGCGCCGACCAGCATCGCGAGCACCACCCGCGGGAACCGCACCTGCCACAACGTCACCTCACCCGCCGGATGCGCGGGCATCGGCCCCCAATCCAGCCCGATCCGATGCAGCACACTCCCCGCCACCTCGGCAGGCGTCGTCGGCACCTGTCCGATCGCCGCCGACGCCAACGCCAACGCCACGAGTGCGACGACCGCCACCACGAACACGATCGTCGTGCGCGACCGCCCCCGCGACTTCGGCACGACGGGCTGCGGACTGTGCGGCATCGCCGAACCGGACGCCGTTGCCCCCGTAGCCTTTTCGCTCATGCCCGCACCCCGCCACCGCCCGGCGAATCCACGAAGCCGGCTGTGACATGATTCGCTCGCTCAGCCCGCACCTCGGCGATGCTCGCCCCCGCGATCTGCACAACAGGTCGGACACACGATGCGCTCACGAACTCGATGACACCGCGCTGACACCTGAGTGCGTCGCGCCCACCGATCAACGAACCCGAGGAGTCCGGCCGGTGTTTCACCCCGCGCCGCTCCGAACGCAATGCGGCGATGAGCCCTGCGGTCATCGCTCGATCTCGCCGATCTCCGGCCGCGCCGATCCCGGGCACGAGCCGATCGCCGCGGCCCCGCATGCGAAGTGGCGTGCCGTTCATGCGGGCTCGGTGCCGTACACGGCCTCGCTGAGGGCGGCGATCACTCGGCCGGTATTCGGGCCGAAGCTCAATACCACCGCGTCGGACATGTCGACGACGCGTTTGTTGCGGCCGCCGGGGGTCTGCGCGATGCCGGGCACTTTCTCGAGGCCGTCGACGCCGCCGACCGACTTCAGGCCATCCGACATCACCAGCAGCACATCCGGTCCGGCCGCGATCATGCCCTCGCTGGTGATCGCGACGAATGGCTCGGTCAACCCGGCCGCGGTGCCTGCGTCGCGCGCGCCGAGGGCGGCGATGAGGGCGTCGGCGCCGGAGCCGGGTCCGGCGAGCATGGTGATGGCGGTACTGCGCAGATAGAGAAAGGCGATGGTGAGCGGCTTGTCGGGTTTGGGCACCGCGGCACTGGCGGCGGCGATTTCATCGCGGGTGCGCTGGGCCAGGGCGTGGCCGCGATCGGGGATGCCGAGTGCGGCGGCGACCGCTTCGATCTGCGGCACCACCCCGTCCATGGTGCGTTGTGGATCGAAGTAGACGACGGTGACCCCGGCTGCGCGCAACTGCTCACGCACCTGCGGCGCGGCGCTGGTGCTGTCGGTGAGGAACACCGAAGGACGCAGCGCCAGAATCGATTCCACGTTCAGTGACCCGCTGCCGCCGGTCACGTTCGGCACATTCGCTACCGCGGGGAACGCGGCCGCGGTACTGCGCCCGACGAGTTTGGCGCCCATGCCCAAGGCCCACACCGTCTGGGCCAGGGTGCCGTAGCGGTCGGCGGCGATGATGCGGCTGGCATCGGTCACCGTCACCTCGGCCCCGTCGAACGAGCGAACGGTCACCGGCAGCGTCGGGGTGGGTTCGGGCCCGATCGGCACCGGGTCCAGATTCTCCAGTTTCGCGGTGACCGGCCCACGCCCGCCGGAGGTCGCGGCGTCGCCACCGGTACCGCAGGCGGCCGAACCGACCAGCAGGGTCAACGCCAGCGCGGCCAGGAGGAAACGTGCCCCGTCGGATCGGACACGGTCGAGAAACCTCATGCAGGGAAGGCTAGCCTCCGTCATTCCGTGCGTGCACTCACGTCATCGAGCGCGGCCGCGATAGCGCGCGGGAGTTCCAGTGTCTCGGCGGCCAATACCCCGGTGAGCTGCCCGATATCGCGGGCGCCGACGATCATGCTCGCGATGCCGGGACGATCCCGGATCCAGGCCAGCGCGACCGCCAACGGTGAGGTGGCCAGGCCATCGGCGGCGGTCACCAATGCGTCGACGACCCGGGTGGCGCGGTCGTCGAGCCGGTGTCGGATCTCGGCGGCGGTCGCCTCGTCCGCGCCACGCGAATCGGCGGGTACTCCATCGCGATACTTGCCGGTGAGAATGCCCCCGGCCAGCGGCGCGGTGGCGATCAACCCGACACCGTGATGCCGGGTGGCGGGCATGAAATCGGTTTCGGTATCACGGGCCAGCAGCGAGTATGGGGTCTGCGCGACGGTGACGGGCGCGACGGCGGCGAGGCTGGCGACCTGCCAGGCGTTGAAACCTCGCACCCCGGCGTAGCGGACCTTCCCGGAGCGGACCGCGAATTCGACGGTGGCGGCGACCTCGTCGAGCGGGGTCGCCGGATCCCAGGCCGCCACATGCCAGATATCGAGATAGTCGGTGCCCAATTCGAGCAGCGTCCGATCGAGCTGGCGCAGCAGCGCGCGGCGCGAGGTGTCCACGGCCGCCCGCACCGGTTCCGGCGCGGGCACGGTCGGTCCCGCGGGCGCGGGCGTGGCCCGCGGCGCAACACCCGCGCAGCCGCTGAGCACCAGATCGTCGCGCGAGACCAGATCGCCGAGCAGTTCGGCCAGGATCCGTTGTGCCGTACCGCCGGAGTAGGCGGGGGAGGTATCGACCAGGGTGCCGCCCGCCTCGGCGAACGCCACCAACTGCACCGCTGCCTCATCGGTATCGGTGTGCGCACCCCAGGTGTGGGTCGCAAGTCCTATCCGGGACACCCGTAGGCCGCTGCGGCCGACCGTCCGCTGTTCCATCACCGTGTCCGCGCAATCGTCACGGCGCCAAGCCTAGAGTGTGGATACGCAACTCGACGCCCACCAGCACAGTGGGTCGCACCGGCGCGCTGACGAGTCGGCGACCTCGACCGCGAATCCGGTCCGGACGGACCCGAGTTCGAGTGGGAAATCCGCACCCCATCCGGTGCGAACCTGCACGCAGCGCAACAGCCGGGCACGCCGTCGTAGTCTCGACACTGTACTGTCGCTGCGTGATTGCGGCGATGGTCCCAGGGACGCGACCGGCCGCCGGACCAATTGCCCAGTAGGAACAGGTATTTCGGGCGGAAGTGGAGGCGGATTCGTGGTCGGCGAGTCGATGACCTGGGTGCAGGCCTTGGTACTCGGTCTGGTGCAGGGGCTCACGGAGTTTCTGCCGATCTCCTCCTCGGCGCATCTGCGCATCGTGTCGGCGGTGTTCTTCGGCGATGACGCGGGCGCCTCGTTCACCGCGGTGACCCAGCTGGGCACCGAGGCCGCGGTGCTGGTGTATTTCGCCAAGGACATCTGGCGGATCATCATCGCGTGGTTCGCTGGCCTGCGAGACAGGCTGACCGCCCGCGGTCAGCAGGATCTGCCGCTGCACGACCAGCCCACCATGAGACTTCCGGTCATCACCGCCGACCACAAGCGCGTCCTCGATGAACAGGCTCAGCGCGAACTCGATTACCGCATCGGCTGGTATGTGATCATCGCGACCATTCCGATCGGTGTGCTCGGCTTCCTGCTCAAGGATCAGATCCGCACCGGCGCCCGCAATCTGTGGCTGATCTCGTTCATGCTGGTCGCGTTCGCGCTGGTCATCGCCGCCGGTGAGTACTACGGGCGCAAAATCCGCCCGCTCGAACAGCTGACCACCCGCGACGGGCTGATCATGGGCTTCGCGCAATGTCTTGCGCTGATACCGGGCGTGTCACGATCCGGCGCGACCGCGACGGCGGGTCTGTTCCTCGGACTGGAGCGCGAAGCGGCCGTACGGTTCTCGTTCCTGTTGGCCATTCCCGCGGTGACCGCGTCGGGATTGTTCAGCTTGCCCGACGCGTTCGAACCGGCGGGCGAGGGTCTCCATGCCAGCGGTCCGCAACTGCTGGTCGCGACGATTCTCGCGTTCGTCGTCGGCTACGCCTCGGTCGCGTGGCTGTTGAAGTTCGTCGGTAAACATTCGCTGGACTGGTTCGTCGGCTACCGCATCGTGCTCGGCCTGACCGTTATGGGCCTGCTCGCGGGCGGAGTGGTGTCGGCGACATGATCGTTAGGCTGGTGCCATGACGGTGATCCTGCTGCGGCACGGTGTCTCGACCTCGAACACCGCCCGCACCCTGGCCGGGCGCAGCGCAGGTGTCGATCTGACCGAATACGGCAATACCCAGGCCCGCACCGTCGCCGAGCGACTCGCCGCGCTGCCGATCGAGCACATCGTGCACTCACCGCTGCTGCGCTGTCAGCGAACGGTCGCGCCATTGGCGGAAAAGCTCGGTCTGGAGCCGGAGTACGACGATCGGCTGATCGAGGTCGACTACGGCGACTGGACCGGCAAGGCGATCGCGGATCTGCTGACCGAACCGCTGTGGAAGGTGGTGCAGCGGCACGCCTCGGGCGCGATCTTTCCGAGCGGGGAAGGGCTGGCGCAGGTGCAGGTGCGTGCCGTCGAGGCGGTTCGCGAGCACGATCGCAGATTCGCCGAGAAGGCCGGTCATGATGTGCTGTGGGTGGCGTGCACCCACGGTGACGTGATCAAATCCGTACTCGCCGACGCGCTCGGCATCCACCTCGACGGTTTCCAGCGCATCGTGGTCGAGCCCGCCTCGATCAGTGTCGTGCGCTACACCCCGACCGCGCCGTATGTGGTGCGGCTCAACGACACGGGCACGGATCTGTCGGGCTTGGCGCCAACCAGACCGCAACGGCCCGCATCGGATTCCCGGACGCCGTCGGACGCCGAACCGGTCGATACATCGGGTCCGGTTCCCGGTGGCGAGCTGGGTGGTACCCCGAGTGCGGATAATGGGAATGCGGAGCGTTGAGATTCCTTGTAAACGAGTAGGTGGCGTGTTGCGGAGTCCAGCGCCGCGGTTAGTCGATCAGGGTCACGTATCAGGAGGTGCAGATGTCTCGCGCAATCCATGTATTTCGCACCCCCGATCGTTTTGTCGCCGGGACCGTCGGTGAGCCGGGCGACCGCTCGTTCTACCTGCAGGCCGTGCAGGAACCACGAGTGGTCAGCGTGTTACTGGAGAAGCAGCAGGTAAAGGTGCTCGCCGACCGCATGGGGCTGCTGCTGGACGAGGTCGCGCGCCGCTTCGGTGCGGAGGTGCCGCCGCAGGCCGACGACATCTCCGACAGCGACCCGCTGGTGACCCCGATCGATGCCGAATTCCGAGTCGGCACGATGGGGCTGGGCTGGGACGCCGACGCGGGTGCGGTGGTCGTGGAACTGCTGGCGATCACCGAGACCGAGGTCGATGAATCGGTGGTGCTCGACGACACCGAGGAAGGTCCGGACGCGGTGCGCGTATTCCTGACCCCGATCCAGGCGCGGGAGTTCGCGTTGCGCTCGACGCGGGTGATCGCGGCGGGGCGGCCGCCGTGCCCACTGTGCGGCGAGCCGCTGTCGGCGCGCGGACATATGTGTGTGCGAACCAACGGATACAAGCGCGGGGATATTTTCGGCGCGGCCGAGCTAGAGGAGTAGTCGGTGGCCGAGCCTCGGTGGCACACCGCGGAATTGACGGTGATCGGGCGGGTGACGACCGCGAGCAACGTCACCCTGGTCTGCGATACGGACGGCTCCGATGGCGTGTCCGTTCGCGTGGTGTACAAGCCGGTGCGCGGTGAGCGCCCGCTGTGGGATTTCCCGGACGGCACCCTCGCCGGGCGTGAGGTCGCCTCGTATCGGGTGTCGGACGCACTCGGCTGGGGCGTCATTCCGGAGACGATCCTGCGCGAGGGCCCGTACGGGCCCGGCATGGTGCAGCGGTGGGTGGAGTCGGTGGACAACCACACCGACCAGGGCAACCGGCTCGATCTGGTCGATCTGGTTCCGTTGGGTGCGGTGCCGGACGGGTTCTGCGAGGTGCTGCGCGCCGAGGACCCGGCGGGCAACGAGGTCTCGCTCATCCACGCCGACGACCCGCGCCTGCAGCGGATGGCGGTGCTCGACGTGCTGATCAACAATGCCGACCGCAAGGGCGGACATGCCCTGGAAGGTGTCGACGGGCAGGTCTACGGTGTCGACCACGGCATCTGCCTGCACAGCGAGCACAAGCTGCGCACGGTGCTGTGGGGTTGGGCGGGCAAACCCATCTGCGACGGTCTGATGGCCGATATCGCCGCCTTCGCCGCGGCGCTACCCGGCGCGGTCGCCGATGATCTCGCACCGCATCTCACCGACATGGAGATCGAGGCACTCGCCGACCGCACGCGCGAACTGGTGGACAACCCGGTCATGCCGGTGCCGCGAACGTCGCGACCGATTCCGTGGCCCGCGTTCTGAACCGGGCGGCACCATCCGACCGCCATCGACTGCTTGCGATGTGCGGAAAGTGCCATCGTGCATCGAATGCCACGATGCACGAGCTGTGCTGAGCGGGGTATTCGTATGCGCGGCCGTCCGGGCGAGGAATGCACACAGGCGACCTCGGCCGGACGTCGCGGTGACTCAGCTCAGCAGCGGGCGGACTTCGGCGCCGACGAAGCGGACGAATTCGATCAGGTTCGGATCGTCGTCGGTGGGTTCGAGGACGACGGTGTCCGCGCCCGCCTCGGCGTAGCGGCGGACGGCGTCCGCGATGGCGTGCGCATCGCCCGCGATGCCCGCCTCGGCCGGGTGTTCACTGCCGTTGCGTTGCTGGGCGGCCCTCAGGCGCTCGGACGCGTCCGAGCCGGTGGCAGTGAGCAGGTTGACGATGAGGCGATGCGCTTCGGTGCGTCCGGCTTTCGAGCGGCCCTCCTCGATGAGCGCTCGGGCGGCGCGGACTCCGGCGGTGGTGGTCCGCGCGGTGAGGATGGTGGCGTCGGCGAGTTCGCCGGACAGCCGCAGTGTCCGCGGACCGGTCGCGGCGGCGGCGATCGGCGGGGGTGTGGTCGGCGGCCAGTCCAGGGCGACATTGTCGAGCCGCACGTATCGGCCAGCGGTGCTGACCTTCTCGCCGTTCAGCAGGCCGCGCAGCGCGTCCACATGCTCGCGGAACAGGGTCATCGGCGACTCGACGCGAGCACCGACCTGCCCCATCCAGTCCTGCACCCCGTGTCCGAACCCCGGAATCACCCGCCCTGGATGCAGCCGCAGCAGCGCCGCCACTTCCATGGCGGTCAGTGCCACATTCCGCAGCGGCACCGGCATCACGCCGATGCCGACCCGCACCCGTTCGGTTCGCGCCAACACTGTTGCGGCCGTGGCAATCCCACCGCCCCAGAAGCAGTCCTCCCACAGCCACAACTCTTCGAGACCACTGTCTTCCGCCGCGGCCGCCACCGCGACCAAACGTTCGGGAGAAAGCTGGGGCAACGACACCGCACCGAGAACAGTCACCCGTCCAACGTAGCGCTATCCCGTTCGGCCCCGGCGGGATTCGGGCACCCGCACACGAAGTGCCCGGCCATCGACTCAGTGTGCGACCGATATCGGGGCCGCTGGCGGGTCCAGGCCGTCGCGTCGCAGCTGTCGGTCGTCTGCGCTGCGCCGCACCGTCGACCGAGTCGCGAAAGACCCACGCAGTTGTTGATCTGGCGCTGCCCTGCCCGTTGAAACCGTCCACTGCGGCGGTGTCGGTGAGCCAGGCCGGGCGCCGCTGGCCGCCGAGAACTCACGGTCGCCACCGCGAGCGTGTGGGCCGATCCGTCACACTGTCGCAGCGCGAATACGCCGCCGCCGTGGCTGACGGATCCAGCCGAACTCCAACGACAGCGCCTCCAGTCCGTAGTGGCTGCGACGAGGAGACCTTCCTGGCGCTCGACCCGCTGCAAATGGTGTAGCCGTGGGCAGAAGTGGACGCGCGACATCGGCGGGAATCGGAGTGACCTGCGCCACTCGCGGTAATTCGATCCGCGAGAGCGGAAACGTTGACTTCCGACTTTTACGACATCGGAGCAGGTCAGATCCAGGGTCTTTGCCGTGGCAAGTACCGCTCGAGGCAGGGTGCGGCGCGATGGCCGTCACCACACCTTTACCCTCGAATCATGCAGTCCTGGTCCGACACCGCCCTACCGACAATTCCCGGAGCAGGGCCACCGTTGCGGTTGTACGACACCGCCGACCGGCAGGTTCGCCCGGTGACCCCGGGCCCAACGGCCACCATGTACGTCTGCGGGATCACCCCCTACGACGCCACTCATCTCGGACACGCCGCCACCTATCTGACCTTCGATCTGGTCAACCGGCTGTGGCGTGATGCGGGCCATGAGGTGCACTACGTGCAGAACGTCACCGACGTCGACGACCCGCTGTTCGAGCGCGCGGCCCGCGACGGTGTGGACTGGCGCGATCTCGGCAGCCGCGAAATCGATCTGTTCCGCGAGGACATGTCCGCGCTGCGCATCGTGCCGCCGCGCGACTACATCGGCGCGATCGAATCCGTCGACGAGGTTGTCGAATTCGTGCAGAAGCTGCTGGCCTCCGGTGCGGCATACACGGTCGACGATGCCGAGTACCCCGACATCTACTTCCGTGCAGACGCCACCGAGCAATTCGGCTACGAATCCGGCTACGACCGGGCGACCATGGACCGCCTGTTCGCCGAGCGCGGCGGCGACCCGGACCGTCCCGGCAAACGCGACACCATCGACGCGCTGCTGTGGCGCGCCGCCCGTCCCGGCGAGCCGTCCTGGCCCGCTCCGTTCGGTGCGGGTCGCCCGGGCTGGCATATCGAGTGTGCTGCGATCGCGCTCAACCGCGTCGGCCCCGAATTCGATATCCAGGGCGGCGGCAGCGACCTGATCTATCCGCACCACGAGTACTCTGCCGCGCACGCCGAGGCACTGATCTCGGGCCGCCGCTTCGCCCGTCACTACGTGCACGCCGGTCTGATCGGCCTGGACGGCGAGAAGATGTCGAAGTCCAAGGGCAATCTGGTGCTGGTCTCCAGATTGCGCCGCGCCGGAGTCGACCCCGCCGCCATCCGCCTCGGCCTGCTCGCCGGTCACTACCGCCAGGACCGCATGTGGACCGACGCCGTCCTCGCCGAGGCCACGGCCCGCCTCGACCTGTGGCGCCGCGCTACCGCGCTCACATCCGGCCCTGCCGCCGAGGACACCGTCGCACGCCTGCGCCAACACCTCGCCGACGACCTCGACACCCCGAAAGCCCTTGCCGCCGTCGACAACTGGGCCACTCAGGCCATGGACTACGGCGGCCAGGACCACGAGGCCCCCACCCTCGTCGCCACCGCCGTGGATGCACTACTCGGCGTGCAGCTATAGCTCACAGCTGGCCCCGAACACGGCTTGCCGCTGCGGCCGCGCATCGCCGTCGATGCCTTGCTGACGTACCGCGATGGTCCGGCATCACCAACGAGCAGCAGAGCGCCGACCAGGACCTCGAGGGCCCGGCCCCTCGCCGACCGTGGCGACCAGAACCGGCGAGGCCCCGGTCCTCATCTCCACTGCTGTGGACGCGCCGCACGGCGTACGGCTGTAGTCACGGTCGACAGCTGGCCCACCAGGGCATGCCACTGTCGGCCGGCGGTACCACGAGGTCTCGACCACCGTCGATGCCCTACCGGGCGTGCGGCCGTTCCGGCATCGCCAGCGGGGCCAACAGGTCGTCGACCGTGGTGAACAGGATCGCAAGGCACGCTGCAGGCGGTGATAGCGCACGGTACACATGCTTTCGGCATCGCCCATAGGCAATCGAGCGTGTGGTGCGGGAACCCGCCTGTGTCGTGGCGACGTGATCGGGCAGGAGCGCGTTGAGATCGGCGAATGGGTTGTTCAGGGAGTTGATCCGTGGTGTTGTACACGGATGTGCGGCATGCATCCTCGCGGTTCGGTGGGTTGGCGGTCCAAGCTCGATGGGGTGATCGGGGCGGGGGTTGGGCTCGCAGCGGGGCGTTTGGACGCTTCGGGCGGGCAGGGGGATCCGCGGACTGTTGCGGCGCGCACACGGTTTTTCGGGGCGGATATGGTGGATTCGGATACGGGTGCGGTGCGCGCGGATCGGGTGGTGTTGTCCTGGGTGGGGTGCACGACCTATGCGTTCGCGATGGCCGGTTCGGTCTTTCTGCTCGATGCGTGGGTGCCGCGGTTGACGAGCACCGGCTACGTGCCCGCTACCGCGCAGGATCTGGCGGATCTGGCGCCGGAGGCGATCTTCATCGGGCACGGGCATTTCGATCACGCCGGTGATGCGGGCCGGATCGCGCAGGCGTGCGGCGCTGTCGTGTACGGAACCGCCGACCATGGCGCGAATATCCGTGCGCAGGTGGCGGATCCGACATTCCCGACGGTCGCGCTCGGGGACGGGAGTTCGCGGCCGGGGGAGCGGCACGACTTCACCGTCGGCGCGGTCGAGGTGACCGCGGTCCGCCACGTGCACTCCGCGCCTACCGCACCCGAGCGGCCGGGCGGATCCTCGCCGTTCTTCCCGAGGCCGGAGTGGCGCGCGCTCGTGCGGCATCCACCCACGTTGGCCGGGGTACTGCAGAGCGCGCCACGCCTCAACGACCCGGAGGGCGGGACCCTGCTCTACCAATTCCGCGTCCCCGGATTCTCCTTGGTATGGCACGATTCCTCGGGCCCGCTCACCGAGAAGGCGCCCCACGTCTTCGACGTATTCGCCGACCTACCGCCCACCGATCTGCAGATCGGCGCGGTCCAGGGCTTCAACCAGATCACCAACGGCCTGCGCGACCCCCGTCGCTATATCGAGGCGATCCGCCCCGGACTGTTCGTCCCCACCCACCACGACAACTGGCTGCCCGGCATCACCGCCTCGGCCGCCACCTACGACGCACCCCTGCGCGGTGAACTGGCCCGCATCACCGCCGACCAACGCCCGGAATTCCGCGCAATGCACGACCCAGTCGACTACCTCAGCCCGCAACGCCTGACCTTCCCCCGGTAAGCGTCAGTGAGATGGTCTCGGTGGGAGGCGGGCGGCCATGGTGGCGAGATTGTCGGCGAAGGTGAGAACGAATTCGACGCAGAGATCGATGAGTTCGTCACGGGTCACGTCGATGCCGCCGTCGAGCCAGGCCAGAACGAGTTCGGCAGCGCCGCCGGTGATCATCAGCGAGACAGCGCGCACCAGGGTGTCGCTGCCCGGCGGCGGGTCCAGCAGCGCACGCTCCTGATCGGCGACGACGTCGGCGATGGTCCGCATGGCGGCGGCGCGGCGGCGCATCAGGGTTTCGCTACCGTGCGCCTCGGCGAAGGCGACGCGGGCGCGACGCGGATCGGCGATGACGGAGGTGAGAATGGCGGTGACCGCGGCGCGCGTCTTGGTCGCGATGCCGTCGGGTGCCGCGCCCAAGGCGTCGAGGGAGCTGCGGATGGCGGTGTCGATGATCTCGTCGTGCACGGCCGCGGCCAGGGCGTCGAGGTCCGGAAAGCTCTCGTAGAAGAAACGTGGGCCGACCTTGGCCTGTTCGCAGACCCCGCGCACCGTGGTGGTCGCCCAGCCCTGGGTGCCGATGATGTCGAGTGCGGCGTCCATCAGGCGACGTCGGCGTTCCTCGCGCCGCTGTTCGGCGGAGGTGCCGCGGTAGATCCCGGTCGCTGCCCGTGTCACAGGGTCAGTATGCCGCAGCACAATCAGGAAACAAGCGTTTACGGAAACTATCGATTCCGGTATGGTCTGGATCACAACGGGTTTCGCAAAGGCGCGAGAGGACCACGACCATGATGGCGACCATCGGCCTTCGGGCGAAATATGCCGCGGCCACACTGGCTGAGCGCTATCCCACACGGACCCGAATCCTCGCCGATCCGCCCGCGGGCAGCCAGTTGCGGCCGGTGCTGGGCGACTACGGATTACCGGTGATCGGGCACGCGCTTCCCGCCATGACCGACAATCTCGACTTCGCTCGACGGCGCTTCGACAAATACGGTCCGATCCAGTGGGCCGGTATGCTCGGCCGCCGCGTCGTGACGGTGGTGAGCCCGGAGGCGATCGAGGAAATCCTCGCCGACCGCGACAAGGTGTACTCCGCCCGGCGCGGCTACGACTTCTTCATCGGACCGTTCTTCCACGGCGGCATCCTGTTGCGTGACTTCGACGAGCACCGGTACCACCGGCGCATCCTGCAGCAGGCGTTCACCCGGCCGCGGCTGGTCGGCTATCTCGACATCACCACGCCGGCGATCGCCCGCGGCATGCGCGACTGGTTGCCCGG
The DNA here is from genome assembly GCF_050946365.1 of Nocardia sp. CA-107356. Lineage (NCBI taxonomy): Bacteria > Bacillati > Actinomycetota > Actinomycetes > Mycobacteriales > Nocardiaceae > Nocardia > Nocardia sp. CA-107356. Next base: position 5,480,404 of record NZ_CP191992.1, read on the forward strand.
CAATGACCTTCAACTGTTCCCGGCGACCAAGGATCTGCTGCTTCGGATGGCGTCGGAGGTGTTCATGGGCGCGCGCCTCGGCCCGGAGGCCGCCCGGCTCGAGCGCGCGTTCATCGACGCGGTGCGCGGTGGGCAGGCGCTGGTGCGCACCAATCTGCCCGGGGGTCTGTGGGCGAAGGGATTGCGCGGGCGCAAGGTGCTCGAGGACTACTGTCGCGAGGAAATGCCCGCGAGACGCGCCGGTACCGGCGATGATCTGTTCAGCGTGCTGTGCCATACCGCAAGCGATGAGGGCCATACCTTCACCGATCAGGACATCGTCGACCATCTGATCTTCGTGTTGATGGCCGCACACGACACCAGCACCATCGCGCTGTCGATGATGGGCTATCAACTGGGCCTGCACCCCGAGTGGCAGGACCGGCTACGCGCGGAATCCCAAGCGTTGGGCAAGGATTCGCTCGATTATGACGATCTCGACCGGCTGCCCGCCCTGGATCTGGTGTTCAAGGAGATCCTGCGAATGTACTCCCCGGTCGGCCAGCAGATCCGGGAGACGGTGCGCGATACCGCGCTTCAGGGGCATTTCGTGCCCGCGGGCACCATCGTCGTCATCGGCTCGCATCCGGCGATGCGCCTCGACCGCTGGTGGCACGACCCCGATGTCTTCGATCCGGAGCGTTTCACCGCCGAGCGCCACGAGGACAAATCGCACCGCTATGTCTGGGCGCCCTTCGGCGGCGGCGCGCACAAATGCATCGGCCTGTACTTCGGCGGCATGACCGTCAAGGCGATCATGCATCGAATGCTGTTGCACTATCGGTGGTCTGTGCCTGCCGGGTATGTGCCGCCCATGGGATGGGCGACCGGCCCGATCCCGCTCGATGGCCTCCCGATCCACCTGCAAGCCGCTCGCGTCGAAACCCGGCGGCCCGTATGAGAATCATCGCCGACCGAACTCGCTGCGCGGGCCATGGCATATGCGAGGCGTTATTGCCGGACGTCTTCCAGGTCGACGAGTCCGGCAAGGTGCAGATACGGGTCGAGCAGGTGGCCGAATCCGATTGTGCCGATGCCGAACTCGCGGTCGACAGCTGCCCGGTCGAAGCCCTGCGGCAGTCGCCCGATTGATGTGCGAGGCGCCGCGGCGTCACCACCCGGTGAGCAACGCAGGATCGCTCGCGACCTTTGCCCGAATCAGCGCATGGTGATGACGTGCGGCGCAGCAGACCGGCGCTACCTCGTTCTCGGTGTACAGCGCCCGCGCGCCCGAGCTGAACTATGTCTTCGGCAATGCCGGCAACCGGGCGGTGATCAGCGGGCGGCGCACGCCGGTCAGACCTCCGAGGCGACCTGAGCGGCGGGTACGTGCACGGTGTCGGATCGGTCCGACGCGTAGAGGTGTTCGATCTCGGTGGCGTATTTCGTTGCGATCGGCTTGCGGCGCAGCTTCATGGTCAGGGTGATCTCATCGCCGCCGGGCTCCCAGAACACGGGCAGGATGGTGAAGCGTTTGATCTGTTCGACCCGAGACAGTTTCGCATTGCCTGCCGCCACACCCCGGGCGATGTCTGCGATGACCCCCGGATCGACCGCCAGTGCGGCCACAGAGGCGTCGGGCAGACCACGTTGGGCCGCATAAGGTGTCGCGGATTCGGCGTCGAGCACGATCAGGGCGGTGTTGTAGGGGCGCGCGTCACCGATCGTGACGATCGAACCAACCAGCGGAGTGGCGGCCTTGATGGTGTTCTCGATATTGGCCGGGGACATATTCTTTCCGGCCGCGTTGATGATGAGTTCCTTCTTGCGGTCGACCACCCGCAGGTAACCGTCGGCGTCGCGGGTGAGGATATCGCCGGTGTGCAGCCAGCCGTCGGCGTCGACCGCTTCGGCGGTCTTGCCCGGCTCCCTGCGGTAGCACTTCATCACCAGCGGTCCGCGAACCAGGAATTCGCCGTCCTCGGCGATCTTGGCCTCCGAACCGGGCAGCATCCGCCCGACGGTGCCGAGGCGCGCCTCGGCGGGCGGACTGGCACTGGCCACACAGGTCAGTTCGGACATGCCCCAGATCTCGCTGATCGGGATGCCGAGACCGCAGAAGAAGCCGAGGGTTTCCGGTGGGATCGGCGCCGCGCCCGACATCGCCCACTTCACTTGGTCCAGGCCGAGTTCGGCACGCAGCTTCGACAGCACCAACTCGTCCGCCTCGGCCCATTCGGCGGCCAGTTCCACCCCGACAGTGCGCCCGTCCAGCAGCACCGCGGCCTTGCGCGCGGCCACGCCGAGCGCCCATTGCAGTGCGGCCCTAGTGGATTCGTCGCGTTGATTGGCGACCGAGAATTCCACCGCCGCTTTGAACTTCTCCCACACTCGCGGCACCGCACCCCAGATCGTGGGCCGCGCGTCCACCAGTGCCGCGGGCAGCTGGGTGCGATCCGGCACCACGGTGATCTGGGTACCGAAGTACTCCTGCAGATACAGCGCGGTGAACCGGTCGGCCATATGCGCGGTCGGCAGGTAGGAGGTCTGGCGGTCGCCGAATTCGACGGGGAGCACGGCGTTGAACGCATGCGCCTCGGCGGTCAGGTTGGCGTGGGTGATCTCGACACCCTTCGGATTCCCGGTGGTGCCGGAGGTGTAGACCAGCGTCGCGATATCGTCGGGACGCACCGATCGCCACGTCGCCTCGAAGTCGAAATCGTTGCGGCCCTTGGCCTTCAGCTCGGCGAGGCTGATCGTCGCGGCATGCTCGGCATCCACGCAGACGATGGTCTCGATCGGCGCACCGCACATGCGGACCCGCTCGACGTACTGTTCCTCGCAGATCACCACCCGGTTGCCCGCATTGCCGAAGACATAGTTCAGTTGCTCGGGCGCGAGGGTGTTGTACACCGAGAACGAGGTGGCGCCGGTGTGTTGCGCGCCCACCTCGATCGGATAGAACTCGACCCGATTGGCCATCATCAGCGCGACCGTATCGCCGCGCCCGATTCCGAGCCCGTGCAATCCCGCCGCGATATGCCGGACCTGTTCGGCGTACTCGCGCCAGGTCAATGCTTGCCCGCCGCCGATGGAGCGCACCGCGATCGCATCGGGATCGATCGCCGCAACGCGCTGGAAGGCAGCACAGGTGGTATTCGGTTCGGTCATCGCCCATCACAATCACTACGGCCGGATTTTCTCCCCGACCGTAGGTCGCACCACGGTGCGCGCGTGCCGTTTTCACCCGATTTCGCCACAGCGCCCGACCACGAATCGCCGACCATGATGGCGAGGTATCCGACGGTGGGGATCTCGGTGTGGCATCCCATGTTCGGTGCCGGCCCGCGCGTTGTCGACGTTACTTCCGACAGCCACGCAGCATCACGGCGATATCGGCCCGCACTCCGTTCGCGATGCAGTCGATCGCGCTGCCCTGCGTGATGTATTGCCAGAAGCCCTGCGACGAGACCTGGAACAGATATCCGGTGGGCTGCGGCGCGGCATCGGTGTGTTCCGACCACGCCATCGCCCAGTATTCCTTGCATTGTGGTTCCCCGAGCACGATCGGCACCGACGAGACACGGCTCGCGTCCAGCACCTGCTGCAACTGTTGCCGAGTCACGTGCTCGCATGCCGTGCCAGCCGGGTTCGTGACCGGCGCGGACCGCGTCGTCGTCTCCTCTGACGTGGCCGGAGCGCGGGTCGTGGTCTCCTCTGACACGGCCGCAGCGCCGGTCCTCGTCGTCGTTTCCTCTGATGTGGCCGAAGCGTCGGTCCTCGTCACCGGGCTCGAAGCAGGCGTCGTGGTGGACGCGGCCGTCGAACTGCTCGTCGAGACGGACCCGGTCACGGTCGCACTGTCCTGGCAGGCACTGGCACCCAGGATTGCCGCGGCTAGTACGACTGCTGAAATAGCAACTCTCACTTACGATCCCTCATATCTCGATGGCCGACAAGATCACACAGCAGGATCGTCGAACCCAGCAGGAATCATTACAGTCGTGCCAGTCACACCGATGAATCGCGTGATGCGCACCCTTCGAGATCGACGCCGTGGAACCAACATCCTGAGACAGCACATCTAGGGGACCAGCCGCCACAGCGAGGTGACCTCCATGGCTCGGGCAGCGTGCAGCGGGTCACTGGTGTCCTTCGGGCGGGAATGCCTCGGTGTGGTGTCGATCCGATCCACGACGCGCAGGCCCGCCGCATCGATGGCGGCCAGCAGTTCCGCGCGGGTGCGCAGTTCCAGGCGTTCGGCGAGATCCGACAGGATCAGCCAGCCCTCGCCACCAGGTTCGAGGTGGTCGGGCAGACCGGTCAGGAAGGCGCGCAGCATGGTGCTGTCCTGGTCGTAGACGCCCTGTTCGACGGCCGAGGTCGGACGGATCGGGAGCCATGGCGGATTGCAGACGACCAGGTGCGCGCGCCCGTCTGGATACAGGGCGGGGCCACGCATTTCGACGCGACCGGTGAGCGCGAGCCGGTCGATATTGTCTCGGGCGCAGTCCAGCGCGCGCGGATTGATATCGGTGGCGACGATGTGGTCGACGCCGCGGCGCGCCAGCACGGCCGCGAGCACGCCGGTGCCGGTGCCGAGATCGAAGGCGGTGCGGTGCTCGACCGGCATCGGCGCTGTGGCGACCAGATCGACGTACTCTCCGCGCACGGGGGAGAACACCCCGTAGTGCGGGTGGATCCGCACGCCGAGAGCTGGTACCAGGACACCGTTTTCACGCCATTCGTGTGCCCCGATCGCACCGAGCAGTTCGGTGTACGCGACCACCATCGGCTCCGGCGACGCCCCGTAGGCCTCGGTGCACGCCTGCCGCACATCGGGTGCCCGTCGCAGTGCCAGCGAATGATCCCGCTCCAGTTGCACGATCAGCCTGCCCAGCACCCGGGCCCGATGGCCGCGCGCACGGCGATAGAGGCGAAAGGATTCGGCCGGACCTGCACCCGTCGGCACGGGTTTGCGATCGATGCGACGGCACAACGCCTGCAACAGTTGGCGCGCGTTGTGGAAGTCGCCGCGCCACAGCAGCGCCGTCCCTTCGCAGGCCAGCCGGTAGGCGATATCGGCGCGCATGCGGTCATCGATGACGACGACCCGGGTGGGCATCGGCGCGGCGCTCTCGGAATGCCACTGCGCGCTGTGGTCGGCATCTGCTTCGGTCCACTGGATGGTCGACATGGAGTGCTCCTCGTGATCGGACGTGCGTTGGCACGGAGAGCACTTCGACGAGGAGCGGGACGACCCGAGGCAGCCGAATGGGCCGGAAAAGGACGGGCTAGCAGCCCCGCATCGAAGTGCGAGCGGAGCAGTCGCCGAGCACCATGCCGAGCGTCATGAGCAGCCCTTTCACCGGAATGTCCGGTCAAGACTCGCACACCGGGCGCGGCCGGTGCGGCCCGGGGTCCGCATCGGATCGACTGGACGCGTCGGCGTCGCGTCTCGATCGGCCTTGCAGGCATCGGGATTCGCGGGCGAGCACCGGTGGGCATCTATTGCGGTGACCATTATCCTGTTCGGCCACAGCGGAATTCGGCTACGACCAACCTCAGTGCGCTACTGAAACTCCAGGTTCGTATCTATGGCACCGCGGGCGGCGATTCGTGTCACGGCCGAGTGTGGACGTGACCGTATGCCGGATCGGATGGGGTGCAGGAAGCCATGTGTGGTGCGGCCAGGCCGGTGGGGTCCGCGGCGCTGGCGCGGCGGGTGTTGCGAACGGTGGTGGTGGAGGCCGAGTCTCAGGATCGGGTGCGGTCGGGGAATCGGGCGATCACGTTGACGTTTCGACGCTGCTGCTGCTACCCGCCGGTGACACCCCGCACAGGTCCGCGAACGGGCCGCCGCCGCAAGGGAATTCACACTCACCCAGCTGGGGGCCCAGATCGGATGGGGCCGTGACCGCCGCCCCGGCCTCAGCGAACTCGATGCCGAGTTGACCGCGATCTCATTGCTCGCCATCGGTGAACGCGCCGCCCATCTGGTGCTCACCCGACCCGAGCAGTTCACCACCGACCGCTATCAGCGGTTCGCGCGCACGGTGCTCGACCTGTTCGCCCCGCAACCGCGCTGACGCGGCCCGATGCGCTCAGGCGACGCCCATCCACTCATCGATCTGAGTGATCGCCCCCGGCGTGAACGCACAGCTGAGGTGGTCACAGGGCAGCAGCGTCAGGGAAACCTGCACTCCCGCGCTCTGCCATCGCTGCTGTAACGCCTGCGCGCCCGCGGCCGGAATCCATTCGTCGAACAGGCCGTGCCACAGGTAGATCGGCATCGTCGGTGTCAGCCCACCGGCCTTGGTCTCGCGGTAGATCCGCTGGGTGACCTCGGCCTGGTACGGGTCGACCTTGGTCAACGAACGCAGCGGTATCGGCGCGACACCGAGCACCGCGGCACTCGAGCAGAGGTTCTTGTTCTCGCGCGCGGTCCGCACGCCGGTCGAGTTGAGCAGATCCAGCGCACCGGGTGTCGCCCTGGCCACACCCAACGCCGCCATCAGATACAGCGCCGAGGCAGGCGGTTTCCCATCCATCGTGGTGCGCAGCAGACTCAGATCAGCGGGCGTGCCACCGGCGGCGGCGCCGAGAATCGGCAACTCGGGGGCATAGGTCGGTTGCAGTTGCGCCGCCCACACAGTGGCGATCGCGCCGCCGCTGTAGCCGATCATCGTGACGGGGCTGCCCGTCAGCCCGGCCGCCGGAAACTGCAGTGCCGCACGGATTCCGTCGAGTACCTCGCGCGCGTGGGTCGGCCCGTGCGCGTAGGCCATCTTCGGTCCCTGATAGTCGGTCATGACGACCGCGTAACCGTGTGACAGCAATTGGCGGGTGATATCGGGCGCCTCGATGGAGACCTCATGGGTCAGTTGGTAGGACGGATTGCATCCGAGCCCGATGCTGTCGATGGCGTAGTTGTTGCTGACGAGCCGCCCATTCCACGCCTTCGGTTTCATGATGGTGGTGATCGCGGCGATCGAGGTGCCGTCGGCGGCGGTGGTTGTGAACCACACCTGCCAGGCGTCGAAGCTCGAGGTCGCGGCCAGCGGCGGCAGAATCTGCACCGAGCGCGACGATATGATGGTGCCGTTGGCCAATCCGTCGGTCAGGAAATGCTGATCGAGGTAGGCGTCACCGGTGGGGTCGGGATCGAGACCGGCGTAGTCACCGCTGTCGGCCGCGACGAGGGTGGAGGCCGCGAATACGGTGAGCACGAGGGCGATCGCGACCGATAGCGCGCGCCACGGTGGCCGAGACATGAACGGGTCACCTTTCGCTCGAATGACGCGCTGAGGTTAAACCACCCGCCGCCGCCGAATCGGCATTTCACGCTCAACGTCGAAATTCGCGCCACGCGATCGAGTGCGCCACGCGATAACCACCTGTGGCTGTACACGTCTGAGACAGGGGCATACATTCTGGTCATGAATACCATCGAGCTCGACGCGCCGGACGGTACTCTCGAGGCGATCCTGGCCCGCCCGACCGGGGATGGACCCTGGCCCGGTGTCGTGGTGATCCACGACGGCGTGGGCTTCGGCGCCGATATTCGCGGCAATGCCGAAATGCTGGCCGACTACGGCTATCTCACCATCGCCCCGAACCTGTTCGCCAACGGCCGGGTGCGCTGCATCCGCGCGGTCATGCGCTCGCTGGTCCTTACCGGTGCGAGCCCGGCGATCCGGGAGATCCTGGCCGCCCGCGACCGGCTCGTCGCCGATCCCGACTGCACCGGCAAGACCGCGGTCATCGGCTTCTGCATGGGCGGCGGCTTCGCATTGCTCACCGCGCCCATGGGTTTCGACGCGGCCGCGCCGTTCTATCCGGGTCTCTACGGCGACTACCGCGCCCAACTCGAGGGTGCGTGCCCGGTGGTCGCCAGCTACGCCCAGCTCGATCCCTCACTCATCGGCGCGGGCCGCAAGCTCGACCGCACGCTGACCGAACTCGGCGTCGAACACGACATCAAGACCTATCCGGGCACCATGCACGGTTTCGCGAATGTCTTCCCCATCGACCCGGTGCTGCGGGTCACCGGCCTCGGTTACGACGCGGAGGCCACCCGCGACGCCTGGCATCGCATCTTCGCCTTCTTCGATACGCATCTCACCGACAGTGCTGGCGGCGCCGAGTAGGCGGGCAATCCACCGTCATTCCCCGTGCCATTGCGGCGCACGCTTCTCGGCGAAAGCGCGCGGACCTTCCAGCGCGTCCGCGCTGGTGAAGATCGGAGCCGCCTCCCGGAAACTCATCTCCCAGATCGGGTTGTCCCACTCGGAGCCGAATTCGTTGACGCGGTGCATGATTCGCTTGGACGCACGCACCGACAGCGGCGCGTTGGCGGCGATCGTCTCGGCGAGTTCCACCGCGGTGGGCAGCACTCGCTCGGCCGGGACAACCCGGTTGACCAGCCCCCAGTGCGCGGCCGCCGTGGCATCGATCGGGGTTCCGGTCAGCACCATCTCGTGGGCGATCTTGGGCGGGATCTGACGCGGCAGCCGCAGCACCCCGCCCGCGGCGGCGAACAGGCCGCGGGTGACCTCGGGGAGTCCGAGTTGGGCGTCGGCGCTCATCACCGCGAGATCGCAGGCGAGCACGATCTCGGTGCCGCCGCCGAGCGCGAACCCATTGACCGCGGCGATGAGCGGTTTATCGACGAAATGCTGCACCAGCCCGGCGAATCCGTATTCCGGGTGCCCCGGGTCGTGAATGCCGTTGCCGCGCGCCAATTCCTTGAGGTCGGCGCCCGCGCAGAACGCACGACCGGCCCCGGTGATCACGCCGACCCGCAGATCCCGATCGGCCGCCAACTCCTCGAGTGCCGCGCCGACGGCGATCGACAGCGCGGCGTTCACCGCGTTCATCGCCTCGGGCCGGTTCAGGGTGATGATCGCGATGTGGCCCTCGCGGTGCAGGGTGGCGGCGTCGGTCATATCGGGCTCCTGGGTCGACTGCTTGCAAACCTATCGGGGCACAGCGGTTTACGCGCCAGCGTCGGTCAGCTTGGTGACCGCCGAGCCGAACATGGTGTTCTTGATCGCGCCGAGCGTCGCGGGATCTTTACCGCCGAGCGGGGCGAGCATCGCGGCGGCGGCGGTGGTGACCGCGCCTTCGGCCGCGGTGGCGTCGACGATATCGAGCGCCCTCGCGTCGACGCCACCGAAGCGGCGACCTGTGGTCATCGCGGCGACCGCGGCCTTGGGCGTCAGCTTGGACTGGATCAGCGCGGCCATGCCCGGGGTGAACGGGATGCGGATGTCGACCTCGGGCAGGCAGAAGTAGCCTCGGTCGCTGCGCATTACGCGGTAGTCGTGGGCGAGGGCGAGCATGGCGCCCGCGCCGAAGGCGTGGCCGGGCAGCGCGGCGGCGGTGGGGATGGGCAGGGTGAGCACGCGGGCGAACAGCGCCTGCACCTGACCGATGTACCACTGGGTGCGCTCACCATTGGCGACCAGCCAGTCCAGGTCGAGGCCGTTGGAGTAGAACTTGCCGCTCGCGGTGGTCACCAGACCATCGGCGCCCTCGGCGAGCGCGGTGTCGATGTGGGCGTTGACGGCCTCGAGAAAGGCTGGGGTAAAACGGTTTTCGTCGTCCCCGAGGTCAAGGACGGCAATCTTCTCGTGGTAGCTCAGTGTGCTCATGTTGTTCCTTCGTCCGGAGTGGGTTTCGAGATTCGGTCGGGTGGGCCAACCTCGAGCACCGCGCGAACGGCGGCTCGCAGGTGCTGGCGGGCAATGGGCTCGGCGATTCGGTCGCGGCGCAGCAGGATGGCGGTCGGCAGATCGACGATGCAGGTGGTGATCACATCGACCGCGCCGCGGTCGCCACGACCCCACAGGGCGCGCGACAGACGAATGATCAGTCCCACCAGCGCGTCATCGGTTCCGGCGAGTTCGGCCGCGATGTGGTCGGGCAGTTCGTCACCGAGCAGTTCGTCGCGGGAGACGGTCAGCAGCAGCAGCTTCGACGAATCCGGAAACCGCTGCGCGAACTCGACCGGCGTCTCGGCCGCGGCGAGGATCGCCGCGACGACCTGCGGCGAGTGCGCGGCGTCTCGGCCCTTCGACGAACTCGAGGCGAGGACCTCCGCTGCGCCCAAGTGCGCCTCGACCAGGTCCGCCTGCATCGTCAGATACCGCCGCGCGGCACGCAACCAGCTGCGCCCGAGCAGTTCCGCACGCGAGCCGAAGGTGTGATAGATCGCGCCATTGGACACTCCGGTCGCGGTGGCGACGGCACGGATGGTGACCGCTGCGGGACCCGAGCGCACGGCCAGCGACTCCGCGGCATCGAGCACGGTGTCGGGGTCATGGGTCCGGGGACGGGGCATGTCACGACTATAACAGAGCATTTGCTCTGTTATCGGAACACGGGGGTTCCGCATCGCGCCGGCAAACTCTGTTCCACTGCGCCACTGCATGTTTCGCCCGGTCACGGGTACTTTTGCGGCAGGGCGACGCTATTTCGTAGACTTCGCTACGTTCCCGCGAGGTGGCAATACGATGAGGTACTGTCTGGTCCTTCTCGCCCCTGCCCGCACCAACAGAAACGGCGCCTGCGAATGTCACGAGTGGTCACCAAGGAGCAGTATTTCGACACCGCTCTGGAGGTCCTCGCCGAACTCGGCTTCAAAGGCCTCAATATCGGCGTGCTGTGCCGCCGTCTCGGGGTCACCAGCGGCTCGTTCTACCATCACTTCGGCAGTTGGCAGGGCTTCGTGGACGCACTGCTCGAGCACTGGGAGAACCGCCAAGTCGTCATCCTGCGCACGCTCAACTTCAACCAGGGCAATCCCGACGACGACATCCGCGCCATGTCCGACCTCGCCTCGGGCCTGCATCACGCCGCCGAGGCCGCGATCCGTGCCTGGGCCGCCAATGACGAATCGGTGAATCTCGCACTCAAGCGGGTAGACGAATCGCGCCGCCGCACCGTGCACAAGGCGATCAAAGGCGTTGTGGGCGACGACGAGACCACCGCAGTGGTCACCGCTCTCGGCATGTCGATGCTGATCGGCTACCAACAAATCGCCGCGGGCGGCGAAGACATCTCCCTGGACAAACTCCTCGCCCAGTACGCCCGCCTCATCTACTCCCACGCCCGCCGCTGATCAACCGCCGACGGCAGTCACAGGGCGGGCGCCAACCCGCTCGGAAACCACCATCCGACTCCCCTCAGCGGGCGCTGCCGCCCACCCGGAGCGCCTAGGAGATGATCGCCGAGGGGAGTCGAATGGTCGCTGTGCGTAGTGAGGTCAGCGGCCTTTTGGCTCCGTCGGCGGGCGGCGGTGGGGTTAGCCGAGGAGTTCGTCGATGTAGCACCAGCGCCAGGCTTCGCCGGGTTCGACGCTGCGCATGACGGGGTGGGTGGTGGTGGTGTAGTGCTTGGTTGCATGGTTGCCGACCGAGGAGTCGCAGCAGGCGATGTGACCGCAGGACAGGCACATTCGTAGATGTACCCAGGTCAGTCCTTCGGCGATGCACTCCTTGCATTCGTCCAGTTCGGTCGGTTCGAGCACCAGTGGGGCGGCCTCCAGATGCGGACAGGTGTCGGCGGCCGCGGGTGCGGCGAGCGGTTCGAGGCGCTCCTCCTCGGTTTCGTCATAGCGGTCGATCATCGATTCTTCGAGGTCGAGCCGGGACAGCACATACTGCAGGATCTCATAGTCCGCACCGCCCGAATCTCGTACGCGCAGTACCGTTTCCCGTTCCGCGCGCAGCATCTCGAGTCGCAGCCGCCGATATTCCGCGGTCGGTGTCGCCAATTCCGCTTCCGAGCGGCCGAGCCGTTCCCAGGCCGCGTTGGTCTTCCAGGTGACCCGATCGCGCAAGGTCTCCACGACCCCCGGCGGCGTATCCGGGGTGATGTGTTTTTCGAGTTCGGCGAGTCCGGCGGCGGTCGCCTGTTGCAACAGGTTCGCCTTCTGCAGGGCGTTTTCCGCGCGACTGGGCCCGCGCACGTGTAGCCGTCGCACCACCCACGGCAGCGAAGTCCCTTGCAGCAGTAGCGTTCCCGCGACCACGACGAGCGCCAGCAGTTTGAGCACCGGCAGCTGCGGTGTGTCAGCGGGCAGCAATAGCACCGCGGCCAGGGTGACCACCCCGCGCATCCCCGCCCAGGACACCACCACCGGATGACTCAGCGGCACATCGGCATTCGACAATCCGAGCATGCGCGAGAGCACCGATACCGGAAACACCCACAGCGGCCGCGACAGCATCGCGGTCAGCATGACCGCCACGGTCGCCACGACCAGGGTGCGGTGGTCGAGTCCGCTGTCCCACGCGCCCTCGATGATGGCACGCATCTGCAATCCGATGATCAGGAAGACAACGCTCTCCAGAATGAACTGGATGGTGCGCCAATTGGTGCGCTCGGCGATCCGCGAGGCGGCGCTCTGCCATACCGGCGCGCCGTGGCCGAGAACCATGCCACAGGTGACCACCGCGATCACACCGGAGGCCTTGATACCTTCGGCGGGCAGGTAGGCAACGAAGGGTGCAAGAAACGACAGCGTGGTGTCGAGCACCGGATCGGTAATCCGCCGTCGCAGCATCGCCAGCAGATAGGCGACCACGATGCCGACCGCGGCACCGCCGCCCGCGGCGAGCAGGAAGTCACCACCGGCCTTCCACACCGACACCGTCCCGGCGGCCGCCGCGATCGCGGTGCGCACCGTCACCAATGCGGTCGCGTCGTTGAACATCGACTCGTCCTCGAGGATGGTGACGATCCGGCGCGGCATGCCGATGCGCCGTGCGATCCCGGTCGCGGCGACCGCATCTGTCGGCGCGACCACCGCACCCAATGCGACCGCCACCGCGAACGACACCGGCAGCAACCACCACACCACCGCCGCGACCGCGAAGGTGCTGAACAGCACCAGCCCCACCGACAGCAGCGCGATGGTGCGCGCATTTGCCCGGAAATCGACCAGCGAGGTACGGATCGCCGAGGTGTAGAGCAGCGGCGGCAGAAAGCCGAGCAGAATGATCTCCGGATCCGGATGGACCTCGGGCACATGCGGCAAATACGACGCGACCACCCCGGCCAGCGTCAACACCAGCGGTTCGGGTATCCCGAACCGTCGCGCGAGCGCCGCGAGCGACGCCGCCGACGCGACTAGAACAACGAGGCCGATCGCGACATGCACTGTGGCATTCTCGCAGAGCAAACACCCGGCTGAAAAAAGACCACATGGTACGTGACACGGACAGTCAGGTCGGTTCCCCGGAATTGCTGTGGCGGTACCGTTCGCGCGCGATAGTTGTCGGCACGAAGGAGGTAGACATGGAAGAGTTTGCGTCCTGGCGGGCGAGCGGGCGACGCTACACCCACCGCGGCCACCAGATCTTCTGGCAGGACAGCAGCGGCAGCGGCGACGGAAATCTGCTCTGTATCCACGGATTCCCCACCGCGTCCTGGGATTGGCATGCCGTATGGCCGGGCCTGCGCGAACGTTTCGCGCGTCTGATCGCACCGGACATGATCGGCTTCGGCTGGTCGGCCAAACCCCGAAACTACGACTACCGGATCGCCGATCAGGCCGATATCCACGAGAACCTGCTGCGCGAGCAGGGGATCTCACGTGTGCACCTGCTGGCCCACGACTACGGCGATACCGTCGCCCAGGAGTTGCTGGCCCGCCATGCGCAACGTCGCGCCGACGGCGACGACTCGCTGGTCATCGAATCGGCATGCCTGCTCAACGGCGGACTGTTCCCGGAGACCCACCGAGCGCGGCTGGTGCAGAAGCTGCTGGCCAGTCCGCTCGGACCACTGGTCGGGGTGTTCGCCAACGAACGGGTCTTCCGCAGCAGCCTCGCCGCGGTGTTCGGACCCGACACCCGGCCCACTGCCGCCGAGCTGGACCAGTTCTGGATCCTGTGGTGCAGCAAGCACGGGAAGAGCAATGGGCACAAGCTGATTCGCTACATGGGCGAGCGCAAGGCGAACCGGGAGCGCTGGGTGGGCGCACTGCGCGAGACGCCGGTCCCGGTCCGGCTGATCGACGGGCTGCTCGATCCGGCATCCGGCGCGCACATGGTCCGTCGCTATCGCGAACTCATTGCGAACCCGGATGTCGTCGAGCTGCCGAATGTCGGTCACTACCCGCAGCTCGAAGCCCCCGAAGAGACCCTCGCGGCCGTTCTCGACTTCCACACCAGCCGCGTGACCTAGGACTTCGCTCCCGCCTGCCCGCGCACCGAACGATGGTTCCGGTTTCGTGCGCGAGCGGCGTCGCATCCGCCTGCGCGCCGTGGCCCGGATGTGCTGATGCGTCGCCGCGGCGGCGGGCCGACCAGCACTCCGCGCGATTATGGGGTGTCCCATACCATGGCTAGATGGCAGCGACACGCCGATCGAACAAGGATGCTCCGCCGCGCCCTCGGGTGCGTGACGCACGGCGGCGGATGATCGAGGGCGCGATCGAATCTCTGCGTATCCACGGCGCGAGCGCCACCAGCGTGGACCGAGTCCTCGCCGATACCGGCGCGCCGCGCGGTTCGGTCTATCACCACTTTCCCGGCGGTCGCACCCAACTGATCTCCGACGCCCTGACCGCGGCCGGAGGCTCGATGTCGGAATTCATCGAGACGATCACTCGCGATAACGACCCGATGGTCGCCCTGGACATGTTCGTCGCCCTGTGGCGGCACACCCTCATCGACAGCGATTACCGAGCAGGCTGCCCGATCTTCGCGGTCGCCGTCGAAACCAATGACGACGCACCAGAATTCGCCACGGCCGCCGCCGCGATCTTCGCCCGCTGGAACACCGCCCTCACCGATCTCCTCGTCCGCCACGGCCTGGATCCGGCCCGCGCCCGGCGCATGTCCACCCTCACGATCGCCGCCGTCGAGGGCGCGATCGCCCTGTGCCGAGTCGAACGCGATACGGCCCCGCTCGAGGATGCGGTCCGCGAACTCCAGGCCCACCTCGCCGCCGCCATCAGCTCTCCCGGCGAATAGCGGCGTACCCGCGGCGCTCCGTCGACGGTCACCGCAGCGCCGATCGCTGCATCTTGACATCCCGATTATGGTGGAGACCATAATCGGTGCCGGGTAGGAGCGACAAGGTTCCACCGTGCGCCCGCCGCCGATGCGCCGACCAGAGGAGACGCCGATGTCGCGAGCAGTCGAGCTCGATCTGGAGACGATCGAGCTGGCCCAGAACGGGAGAGTCCTCACCGCGACCATCGTCGCGCCGCCGCTGAACTTCGTCACACCCGCCGTCGTACGCGATCTGGATCGGCTCACCACGGCTGCCGATACCGACGACACGGTCGGCGCGATCGTGCTCACCGGCGGGCTGCCCGGGCGCTTCCTCACCCACGCGGATCCGAGCGCGCTCACCGGCATGCTCGCGATGCCGCATCCGTTCATCCCGGCCCGCGCGGTAGCGCCGCTCATCCCGGTGCTCAATACCGGCCTGCGGGTGCCGGGCGCGGCGCGGGTGCTGGAGCGTGTCGGCGGCGGCCTCGGCACCGGCATGGTGTGGGGCTATCGCTGGAAGCGAACGACCATGCGGATGAACCGATCTCGTGTGGTCTACCTCGCCGCCATCAACGGTCCCGCCCTCGGCGGTGGACACGAGATCGCCCTCGCCTGCGATATCCGCTATGCCGCCGACGCCGACCACGTCAAGCTCGGCCAGATCGAGTCCATCGCCGATCTGATTCCCGGCGGCGGTGCAACCCAGCGCCTGCCGCGACTGATCGGCGCAGCCAAAGCGATCGAACTCACCCTGGAAGGCGCACCGCTGAGCGCACAGGAGGGTCTGCGCCTGGGTCTGGTGCATCGCCTGACCGCCGAGGACGAGCTGCTCGCCGAAACCAGGGCCACGGCCGCGCGCCTGGCCGCGCGCAATCCGGTCGTCATCAAGGAACTCAAACGCGCGATCTACTTCGGCACCGAAAAGTCCCTGTCGCGTGCGCTGAATCACGAACTCGCCGCCTTCCTGTCCACCGGCAGCAGCAAGGCCGCCACCCGCACCCAGGACGCCTTCTTCGACGATCTGGCCCGCCTCGGCGACACACCCTTCCTCGCCGAGCCGAAGGCATGGATCGACGGTACCCGCGTCGACCAGACCAGTTGACGAACACTACGGCGCCGACCGACACCGACCAGAGGAACAGTATGAGCACCCCCGCGCAGCAAGGCAGCCGAGTCGAACCAGCTGATCACCTCGGCAACGCCGAACGGTCGAAGCGCGAGCATGCCGATACTGCTGCCGCACCGGGGGAGTGGCACAAGACCGCCTGCATCCTGTGCGAAAACAACTGTGGTCTGCTCATCCAACTCGACGGCCGCCGCTTCGCCAAGATCCGTGGCGACAAGGACCACGCCGCCTCCGCCGGATACACCTGCAACAAGGCGCTGCGCCTGGACCACTATCAGAACGGCGGCACCCGTCTGACCTCTCCGCTGCGCCGCGAGGCCGACGGCAGCTTCACCGAAATCGATTGGGATACCGCGATCTCCGAGGTCGCCGCGCGCCTCACCAAGGTCAAGAACACCTACGGCGGCGACAAGATCTTCTTCTACGGCGGCGGGGGACAGGGCAACCACCTCGGCGGCGCCTACAGCGGTGCCCTGCGTCGCGCGCTGGGCAGCCGCTACCGCTCCACCGCGCTCGCGCAGGAAAAGACCGGCGAGGGCTGGGTCGATGCGCACCTGACCGGCGGCCACACCACCGGCGACTTCGAACATGCCGAGGTGTCGGTATTCCTGGGCAAGAACCCCTGGCAGTCGCACGGCGTGCCACGTGCGCGCACCGTATTACAGCAGATCGCCAAGGATCCGGCCCGCACCATGATCGTGCTCGATCCGGTCCGCACCGAAACCGCCGACCTGGCCGATATCCACCTGCAGGTCCGCCCGGGCACCGATGCGTGGTGCCTGGCCGCGATGCTCGCGATCCTGGTTCGCGACGATCTGCTCGACCACGCCTTCCTCGCCGAACACCTCGACCAGGTCGACGCCGTCACCACCGCGCTGCGCGATATCGACGTCGCCGCCTACGCCGAAACCTGCGGCGTACCAGCTGAACTCCTGCGCACCGCCGCGCACCGGATCGGTACCGCAAGCAGTGTCGCCACCTATGAGGACCTGGGCGTGCAGCAGAGTCCCAACAGCACGCTGATCTCCTATCTGAACAAGCTGCTCTGGCTGCTCACCGGAAATTTTGCCAAACCCGGTGCTATGCAACCACATTCGTGGATGGCCCCGCTGGCGGGCTACAGCCGCGACATCAAGCGCAGCCCGGTCACCGCCGCACCCATCCTCGGCGGCATGGTCCCGTGCAACTCGATCGCCGAGGAAATCCTGACCGACCACCCCGACCGGTTCCGCGCGATGATCATCGAATCCGCCAATCCCGCACATTCACTGGCCGATTCGACCAGCTTCCGCGCCGCACTCGAGGCACTGGAGCTGGTCGTGGTCATCGATGTCGCGCTCACCGAAACCGCACACCACGCCGACTATGTGCTGCCCGCGGCCAGCCAGTTCGAAAAGTGGGAGGCCACCTTCTTCAATCTGGAGTTCCCGCACAATACTTTTCATCTGCGCGCGCCGGTGCTCGACCCGCTGCCCGGCACTGTGCCCGAACCCGAGATCTATGCCCGCCTGATCCGGGAACTCGGCACCGTCGGCCGTACCGAGCTGGCCGTACTGCGCACCGCCGCGAAACTCGGCCGCCGCCCCTACACCTGGGCCTTCGCCGCATTGCTCGCCCTGGACAAGAAGATCGGCGGGGTCGCGCCGTATCTGCTCTATGAAACGCTCGGTCCGACGCTGCCCGATGGCGCGCGCTCCGCCGCCGTGCTGTGGGCGCTCGCGCAGCGTGTCGCCAAGGTGCACCCTGCCGCGATGCGCCGCGCTGGCCACGCGAATGCCGACGCTCTCTTCGATGCCATTCTCGCGGGCCGCTCCGGGGTCACCTTCACCGTCGACGACTATCCGGACGCCTGGGACTACCTGCCGCAGCAGCGAATTGCGTTGGCAATCCCGGAACTACTGCATGCCCTGCGCGAACTTCCCGGCACCCCGGCCACGCACACCACCGCCGAATTCCCGTTCGTCCTGGCCGCCGGGGAACGTCGTTCCTTCACCGCCAACACCATCTTCCGCGACAACACATGGCGCCGCCGCGATCCCGACGGCGCCCTGCGCCTCAACCCCGCCGACGCCGACGCCCTCGGCCTCACCACCGGCGACCATGCCCGCATCACCACCCGCCGCGGCACCGCCGTCGCCGCCGTCGAAATCAACGACCGCATGCAACCCGGCCACGCGTCCCTGCCCAATGGCCTGGGCCTCGACCTACCCGACGGCACCCGTACCGGGGTAGCGGCCAACGAACTCACCGATGCCACCTGGCGCGATGCCATTGCGGGAACCCCTTGGCACAAACACGTTCCCGCACGCATCGAACCGCTGCAAGAGGTTTGGTAGCCGGTCCGCACGCGCCCGTTCGGCGGCTGCGTCCATTCCGCACGGGATTCCGCGGGCGCACGGGCCATTCCTGCGGGGATTGATGTACCAGTGCTTTCAGAGCACATGGCGACACGTAGAGTCGGCGCATGGTTTTCCAGCTCGAGCTGCAACCTACCCCACCCCTACACCTGACGCCGCAATGCGTGGTGCATACCGGAACCGTGCGACTATTCACGACCGGCACGCTCATCCACACCTCTGGCACCCCCGCCGAACAGTTCGGCTTCTTCCTCCCGAACACCCGCCCCCTGCCCGAGGACGCACCCGAACCGCGACTCTGGGCGGAGATGCATCTGATGACCGCCACCGCCGCGTCCGGCAGCTTCCCCTTCGGCGTCGCCCACGCACACGCGGCCTATGTCCCGGACCCACGCGACGCCCTGCACCGCTGGCTCCATCTGACCGCCGCCGCCCATCCCGCCCGCGAGGTTCGCCTCGGCTACCGCATCACCGTCCAAGCGGTTTAGTCCGCATCTCGCGCGTTCATTCGGGACCCGGCGCTTCGGGCAGTAACGGGGCTGCACCGAGTTCGCGCCGATCGCGATCGACGCCACCGACCACACGGTCCGCCAGCTGAATTGAGCGATCGAGGTGCGCGACCACTACGAATGCCTGCACGCGAGCGAGCGGTGACGCCCGATATCGTCTGCGAGAACAGCTCGTGGCCGCCCGCTGGACACTTGCGACCGAGGCTGTGGACATCAACCGCGAGGTCGTGCATTCCGTTCATCGAAGCAGGTGCGCATCGGAGCATGTCTTTGCCCGTTCCCCACCACGCGAGCCCCTTCCGGGCTGCCGTGGAGCCCGAACCCGCAGGCTCGGGAGCCGCCAGCGAAACCGTGCCCCGGAGCATGTTGCTGATGAATGTGCTGCCGCGGCAGTCACTCATGGGGACATGGAGTCGATGCCGCTGGGACACAATGGGATCGACCTTTGTACGTGTCCGGAAAAAGGGGAGCTCGGTTTGACTAGAAAATTGCACTACGTCGGAACGCTGCCCGCGGAGTTGGTGACGAGTGATCGCGCTGTGATGGAATGGGTCCTCGACCGTAGCGAGGGTCACCCGGTGACCGCGGTCCCCCGGGATCTGGATCCGGACTGGATTATGGACTACCTACTGGCGCGCAAGGACCAGGATGTGTTCGAGGTCAAGCGGCAGGGAGACTACGCAGACTACAGCGACTTCCCGTCCTACGGTCTGCGCTCGGGGCATACGCTGGAGCCGCAGCACGTGAGCATGGATCGGATCGGCCGAATCAGTGAGGTCGTCGACGCGTTCAACGCATTGCAGAGCGGCCGCGCGGAGCTGGCTGCCACGAAAGTGCAGATCAGCCAACCCAATCCGCTGGATCTGGCCATGTTCGTGTTCGCAGGTGCGGCGGTCTCGACCGGGTTTCCCGTCGGGAAAGCCGTGCGCCGCTCGGGTCTGCTCATCGCGGCGCTCCGGCATCTGCCCGTATTCACCGACGCGGTGCTCGAGGAGATGAGGACGGTCATCGCACAGCACGGTGACCATGTGCTATTCCAACTCGAATCCCCTCTCGCGCTGCTGAGCATGGTGAAAGCCCAGCAGCTGCGCTCGCAGTGGGCGATCGCCCCGCTGGTCGCGCGACAGCTCGCGGGCGTGATCGGGCGGATGCACGAGATCGCCGCCGACATTGCGGTGCACCTCTGTTATGGCGACTACAAGCACAAGAGCCTGCTGTCGCCGCGCGATCTCGCCCCTGCGGTGACGCTGCTCAATCACACCGCGCGACAGCTGAACAGGTCGGGCGTCCCGTTGCCTCCGGTCCATATTCCGTGTGCATACGGTGCCGAGCCGGCACCCCGGGATCCCGCCTTCTATGCGCCGTTGGGCAAGCTCGATCCGGGCTGGCGGCTGATCGCAGGTGTCGTTTCTCCGGACTCCACCGAGGACAGCGCCGACGCGCTGACGCATTTCGAACGCGCCTCCGGCCGAACCGCTTACGCGGTTGCCACCGCGTGCGGACTCGGCCGATGCAGTGTCGAGGACACGGCACTGGCGGCCGCGAACATGATCGCCGTAGCGGGCGCCGACGAAACACACGACTAGGGCTCCGGGCCGGGCACCGACGCAGAGCCATAGGTCGATGGCGGCGATGTGGATGGCGGCCAGGTAGCCGGCGGCGAGCTTGTCGAACCTGGTTGCGACAGCGCGGTTCTGCTCGAGTTGGTCGATGCCGTGTTCGACTGCGTCGGGGTCCCGGTAGATGCCTTCGCGGCGGGCCCCAGAGCCTGAAGCCTGCCTCTAATATCCGATGAGCGCCGATGAGTTTCGAGTGCATAGGAGGTCTACCCGGTCATGAGGAAACTGATCTACGGGTTGAGCGTGTCCCTCGACGGCTACATCAACGACCGCGACGGCAGCATCGACTGGACCAACCCGGACGAGGAGCTGCACCAGTTCCACAACGACCGCTACCGCGAGATCGAGGTCTCGCTGCACGGCCGTCGCCTGTACGAGCTGATGGCCGAGTACTGGCCGCACGTGCCCGAGGACGCGCCGCGCATCGAGCGTGAGTTCGCCACGCTCTGGACGGAGAAGCCGAAGGTCGTCTTCTCCCGGACGCTCACCGAGGTCCACTGGAACAGCACGCTGATCAGCGAGAACGCGGTCGAGGAGGTCCGCAGGCTCAAGGCTGGAGGCGATGGCGTCATCGAGGTCGGTGGCGCGAGCCTCGCGGCCTCGCTGATGCCACACGGGCTCATCGACGAGTACCAGCTGTTCGTCTTGCCCGTGGTGCTCGGCGGCGGCACACCGCTGTTCCCATCGCTGGACACCCGCATCCAGCTCCGATTGGCCGAGACGAGGCACTTCAACACCGCGGTGATGCTGCGCTATCTCGTCGACTGAGGTCCGTTCGACCGCAGCAGCCCCCGCTACCGGACACGCCCGACGCCACCACGGTGATCATGTTGTCAGGACCAGTAAGCGAGTGGCTCCGTTGGCATCCGGCCCCGGAGCCTCCGCAAAAACCCGTTGGCGGACCATGGCGGCCACTGCTAGCCTTCCGCAAGCCGTGCCAGAGAACGAGGAGGTGGTACCCATGAACGCAGTATCTACATGGGTGCTCCCCTCTGGGGTCACGGTCGGGCGATAGGTCGTCCGGGAGCACCGCTCGAGAGCACTCCCGAAAGGCACGACCATGCAATTCACTTCTGAACAGCGCTTCGACGACGGCGTCCTCGAACGCGAATTCACCCTCGGCGAGATCCCCGGCATCCTGTGGACGCCCGGATCCGCATCCGCATCCGCACCGGCGCCGCTGATCCTGGTCGGCCACCCCGGCGGACTGCGCCAGATCTACCCGCGACTGGTGGCCCGGGCCCGGCACTCCGCGGCGGAGGGCTTCGCCGCGGCCACCATCGAGCTGCCCGGGAGCGGTGACCGGCCCCGTTCGGCCGCCGCCGAGCAGGCCCGCGCCGACCTGCGCCGGGCGCTGGCGGCCGGCGAGCCGGTCGACGACGAGATCGTCGACCGGCTCATCCTCCCGCTGGTCGACAAGGCGGTCCCGGAATGGCGGGCCACACTGGACGCGCTCCTTGCGTTGCCCGAGATCGGCGGCCCGGTCGGGTACTCGGGAGGGGTGATCTCCATCGGCATCCGGCTGGCGGTGGTCGAGCCGCGCATCTCGGCCGCCCTTCTGTTCGCCGGGAGTTTCGTGCCCCGCACCATGTTCGAGGAGGCCCGGCAGATCACTATTCCGCTGCAGGTCCTGCTGCAGTGGGACGACGAAGGAAACGACCGGCAGCTGGCCCTGGACCTGTTCGACGCCTTCGGCTCCAAGGAGAAGACGCTGCACGCCAATATGGGCGGGCACACCGGCGTCCCGCAGTTCGAGGGCGACGAGGGGAAGCGGTTCTTCGCCCGGCACCTGAAGTGAGGCCGGGCCGTCAGGCCGGCAGCAGACGATAGGAGCTGTCGGCCAGGATGCCGCTCATCGAGGACAGGTCCCGGCCCTCCTCGATGGCGGTGGCCAGCAGATACACAACCGCCCCGACCGCGGTGGTACCGGCCATCGGCGGGTACCGGCCGGTCGGGGCGGCGCTTTTCAGGGTTGACGTGGTGAAGGTCCCGCTGGTGTTGGTGTCATCTGTCCAACGGTCGGCGACCACGGCAGTCGATGCACTACGCCGCATAGTGCGCGGTTCGGAACGGCCACGGCCGACTGTCAAGTCCCATCGTGACGTCAGTTTTCGCCGATACGACATCCGACTCGTTCCGACCGCCGTCGGGATTCGCCGATGAACGACGTCATCGTTCACCGATGTAGCCACGCCGATGAACCCGCGCCACACGGGCGGCCCGGAGCCCCCGCCGCCCTACCGGTCCCCACCACCGTCGGCTGGGCAAGCCCCAGATCGACGACCACCCTCCCAGCCACCACGGTCACCGCGACCGAGCTCCGCCAACAGGATCGACATCCGCTCCGCCTGCGCCCGCGGCGCAGGGCCGCGTTGTTGTGCTCGGCGATCCGACGCAGGCGCAAAGGGTGACCCTCGCGTAGCTGGACTACCGCCCAGTAGTGGGCTCTGTCGCACGGCTATCGGCGCGCGAAGCAGTCATCCAGAGTGGCCGAGCTTCGAGATGAAGTGCACCGGCACAACGATTCTGGATGGATCGAGTCGTGCGCTGCGGAGGTCGGCCGTACTCTGAATACCGTAGGGAGAGTGGGGTGATGACATACGACATCGACCATCACCGCCTGCCCGATCAATTCCATTCCCCAGCCGCTACATCGCCTAGCTGGCTGAATACCTTCCCCCGCAACGGTTTCCGCACCGACCGCGCCGTCTTCTTCGGGCCGGCGCCGGTCACATCGAGTGATGACGGTTCAGCGTGAAAGTTTCGTTCGGGGATTTCAGCGACTCCTCGGCCACTGCGAATCCGACCTCAGCTGCGCGCTGAATTGCGTTCTGTCGGTTGAGAACTCGATATTGCTTGCTACACTCAATAACGTGCGTCATTACTATGGCTAACCAGCGGCAATAATTAGCTCGGGTGCGCTACGACCGTGGGCACCCCCCGGAGTTGGTTCGCTCGCCGGTGTGCCGGCGCACGTTTCGTTGTCGGCAGATCCAGGGAGTTCGCATGGACATTCCGCACGTTCTGGTCATCGGTGGTGGCCCAGCCGGGTCGACCACCGCAGCCACGTTGGCTCGGGCAGGAGGATTCCGAGTCACAGTCCTGGAGCAGGACCAGCATCCGCGGTATCACATCGGGGAGTCGCTGCTGGCTTCGTGTTTGTCGACATTGCGGGTGTCCGGCGCATACGACGCGGTGGCCGCACATGGCTTCCAGGTGAAGCGGGGCGGCTATTTCCAGTGGCAGCAAGACCACTGGCTGCTGGACTGGTCTCAGTTGGTCGACGAGGATGCGTGGTCGTGGCAGGTCGATCGCGCCGCATTCGACCACATTCTGCTGAACAACGCCCGCGAACAGGGGGCGGAGGTGGTCGAGCGAGCCACCGTCACGAATGTGATCATGGACGGTGACCGTCCCACGGCTGTCGAGTGGACCGTCGAGGGGGACGACACGGTCCGCACGACCGCGTTCGACTTCCTTGTCGACGCCACCGGCCGGGCCGGTGTGCTGGCCAAGAAGGGACTCCTGCAGCGCGAACAGCTTCCGGGGTTCCGCAATGTCGCCGTCTGGTCGTACTGGGAGGGTTCACACCTTCATCCAGCTAGTCCAGAAGGCGCGATCAACGTCGTCTCCACGCCCGAAGGCGGTTGGTTCTGGCACATTCCGCTAGCGGGAGGCCGTAACAGCGTCGGCTATGTCGTCGCCACTCGGAAGGCCGCTGACAAGATTCGGGAGCGCGGACTGGAGCAGTACTACCTCGACACGATCGGCGATAGCGCACCCATGGGCGAAATGCTCACCGGCGCAAGCCGAGTTGCGGAAGTCAAAGCCGAGACCGACTACTCCTATACCTCGGATAGGTTCTGCGGTCCGGGATGGGCCGTCGTTGGTGACGCGGCCGCCTTCCTGGATCCGCTCCTATCCACCGGTGTGCACCTAGGTACCTACGGCGGACTCGTCGCCGCGGCGTCGATCGCGAGCATCCTGCGAGGCGACCTGGATGAGGCCGATGCCCTCGGCTTCTACGAGCACACCCTCCGACGGGCGTACACGCGATTCTTCGTATTGGTCTCGCGAATGTATGAACAATACGTCGGCGCCGATGAGTACTTCGGACACGCCAGCAAACTGACCGAGGCGCAAAACGGCGACACCCCAGAGACGTCGTTCACCAAGATCATGTCCGGGCTGACCGACATGCGCGAGTCATCGGGCGAACAACAGCTCACCGGATCCGACACCATCATGTCCGAGGTCGGTCATCTCTACGATGAATCAGCGAACCTCAACTACATGGGCGGCCACAACAAGAACAACACCGGTCTGGATATGTCGCCGGTCTGGGATGTCTGGCGTCGCCCGTTCTCTGGAATGGCCGACGGTGAATTGCGCGTCACCGACGCGCCTCTGGGACTGACAAAACAGCCTCTCACCGAAGAGGAAATCCAGCGATGGACGCGGCCGGTCCGTCCGCCGAAGCCGGCCAACGAGCCCGTGCATTAAGCAGCGGCTTCACAGATCCTCGTGAAAACCACTGTGCGGAGCTTGTTGTGACGGTCATGCACTCCGACTCCGAGCTGCCGGGCGATTCTTCGCCCGGTGGCTCGGGTGTCCGGATGGCCTCAGACGTGATCGAGCGATTCGATCACCCGGTCACCCGGATGCTGTTGGCCAGTACAGATTTCACCATGCCGGCACTCGAGGCGATCGTCGGCGCGGAACTCCACATCCAGGTGCTACGCCAAGGCGATGTCGCGGCCAGCCAGATACCGGCCACTGTCTCCGCACCGTTGCAGGTATCCGGCACCGATCGCGTTATTGTCCGCCGGTCCTGCCTGATCACTGCCGACAAGGTGACCGCATCGGTCAACGATGTCGTCGCTGTGCGCGGGCTCGCGGTCGCGTCCGGAATCGACGATCGGCACATTCCCATCGGAGCCGGGCTGATCTCTCGTGGTGTATCCCAGCGGCGCCGCATGCTGCGGGCCGGACTAACGAATTGGCCGGATGACGGTCGACTCTGCGCGATGCGGGCCTACATCATGTGGCTCGGAGACCGGCCGCTCTGCTATATCCGCGAGGTCTTCAACCCCGATGTCATCCCACCAGACCACAGCCCGCTATCCGGCAATGATCTCCGACCGCACTAGGGCGATCCGCAGATCAACGAATCATCCGCCGATCACCGCACTCATCGCGGGTCGCAAGCCATTTCATTCATTCCGGTCACGTTGACGTAGGGGAGCCGCGATGCCATCGCTGCTGGAGATCACCACACATCTATTCCTGCAACTCGCGGTCATCCTGGTGACCTATCGGTTGCTCTGGCCGTTGCTGCGGCGGTTGGGGCAGGTGCAGGTGGTGGCGGTCATGGTCGCCGGATTCCTGCTCGGTCCCTCGGTTCTCGGGTGGCTGTGGCCCGCCGCTCAGCACTGGCTGTTTCCGATCAGACTCCACATCGGCGATACCAGCATCATGCATCCGAATCTGACCGCCATCTACGTGGTCGGACAGTTGGGGCTGATCCTGTACATGTTCATGGTCGGGTCGTCGTTCGACCTCGGCATTCTCGGTTCGCATCTGCGTCAGGCGGGTGCGACCTCGGCGGTCGGTGTGGCGGTGCCGATGGTGCTCGGTGCGGCGGTCGGCTGGTGGTTGGTCGGGCAGGGGCGGTATTTCACCGACCGGATGGCGAATTGGCAAGGGGCGCTGTTCCTCGCGGCGGCGGTCGCGGTGACCGCGTTCCCGATCTTGGCCTGGATCGTCTATGACTCCGGGTTGCTGAAGACACGGTTGGGAACGATGTCGCTGGCGTGTGCGGCCGTCGATGATGCGTGTGCGTGGATCTTGCTGGCCGTGGTTGTGGCCACCGCGAAGGACAGCCTCGCGGGTGCGTTCCTCGCGGCCGGTGGGGGATTGGCGTATGTGCTGTTCATGGCGTTGATCGGACGGCGGCTGTTGGCCCGGCTCGACAGCCGGACTCCGCGTGTGGGTGACAACGAACGTGCGGGTGGAGTCCCGGTCGGGCAGCTCGTGGTGGTGCTGGTCGTGGTGCTGTTGGCGGCGAGTTTCACCGACTATGTGGGCATTCACTCGGTGCTCGGTGCGTTCGTCGCTGGTTTGTGCATGCCGCGCGGTGAGTTCATGGACCGCATCCGGGAGCGGCTGGAACCGCTGGTCGGTTACCTGCTGCTGCCCGCGTACTTCATTTACACCGGTCTCAACACCGAACTGCGCGTGATCTTCGATCCCGCGGTGCTCGCAGTGACCGCGTTGGTGCTGGTGGTGTCGTTCGCCAGTAAGTTCGGCGCGATCGGCTTGGTCGCGCGCTCACAGGGGATGGGCTGGCGGGAAGCGGGCGCGATGGGTGCGCTCGCCAACGCGCGCGGGTTGATGGAGTTGGTGCTGTTGAATATCGGTCTGTCGTCCGGACTCATCACCGCCGAGCTGTACACGATCCTTGCGCTGATGACTCTGGTGACCACCTTCGCGGCGACACCGCTGCAGCGGATGTTCGAGCGCAGCGCCTGGAAGAACGGGATGGTCTTCGGCCCGAATGGGGAGCAGCGCAAGGAAACCCTCGCGCGGCCTCGGCGGCGGGATCATCATGGGACGACGATCGAGCGCAGCGACGACGCCACCTAGCCTGCCACGCCGTGCAGCACCGAAGTGGTGTCGGTCTACGTGATGCCCGACTGCACCAACTCCGATCCTGTGCGTCCGGGCCGCGAGGCGATCCGGTTCGGTGACCCGCCGGAATGTCGCTCCATCGACTCGATTTCACATGGGTGCGCCCAGGCGGCAGCGCAGCGCATCGGCCGCAGAACCGTCTCGCCATTGTCGTCGCATTCGAAAAACGGCGCCAGCAGCGCGATCTCGCCCTTACCGCCGGGCAACTCACCTGTCGTCTGCGGATCATGTTGGTGCGCAGCCATATCCACGCGTCAGCGCATCGAACTGGTCTGCGCCGAGCCAGCCTCGCACCAGGGCCGATCGCTGAATCCGACAGCACCGCACCCGGTTTTGCGCTGCAGCCTGCCACTGCCCGCCGCGCGCCGACAGTCGAATAGGCAATCGCGGTCGGCGACCCCGACGGGGTTGACGCTACAATGTTCGCCAGCACTACTGGCCAGTCGTTGCTATGTTGCTAGCGTGGGCGAGTCGCCGGGTTCCGGACAGGTCATGGATGGTGGAGGCTGTCGTTGCTGATGCTCAACGACCCGACACACCGCTGCCCTCGCTCGAGGCACGTGATCGAGGTACGTGCGCGCGCTCACTGATGCAGTCTTGCTTGTCGAATCCCGTTCTCGTCTGGAGTCACGTCTTTGACCACACCACCGTCCTCAACGTCCACACCCGGCAGCACTGCGCCCGGCGTTTGCCCCGTCCAGCACGGGGCGCTGGGCGACACCGATGTCCGAGTGCCGTTGTACACACCGGATTTCGTTGCCGACCCACACCGGGCCTACCGCGAGATGCGCCGCAAGTACGGAACGATTGTTCCGATTTTTTTGGCACCGGATGTCCCGGCGACGCTTATCATCGGGCACTCCACGGCAGTGCGGGTATTGAACGACCCCGCCCACTTTTCCGCTGATCCACGAACTTGGCAGAAGACCATTCCCGCGGACTGCCCAGTCCGGCCGATGATGGGGTGGCTGCCGGCCGCGCGGAACAACGACGGTGATGCCCACCGACGCTATCGGGACGCCTCCGTCGCAGGGATCGACGGAATCGCCACGGACACTTTGCCTTCCGTCGTCGAGAAGGCCGCCGTCCCGGTGATCAACACCTTCTGCCGGGCAGGTAACGCTGACCTGGTGAGACAATATACTTTCCCGCTCGTCCTGGAAGTACTGAACCGGTTGGTCGGCTGCCCGGCCGAAATCGGGCAGCGGATCGCGGCCGGTATGGCCGCGAGATTCGACACGGTCAACAGCGGCCAAGGCATGATCATGCTCAAACAGGCGCTGATGGAGCTGATTCGGCTCAAGCGCGAACAGCCCGGCGATGATGTGACCTCACGGATGGCCAACCACCCGGCCGAGCTCAACGACGACGAGATATTCGCCCAACTGATGAGCTTTTACGGTGCCGGGTTCGAAGCCCAGCGCAATCTGATCACGAATGCCCTGCTGCTGATGATCACCGACGACCGATTCGCGTTCGGCAATGTGCTCGGCAGGAACCTGTCGACGATCAACGCCCTCGACGAGATTCTGTTC
Organism: Nocardia sp. CA-107356; assembly: GCF_050946365.1. Classification (NCBI taxonomy): domain Bacteria; kingdom Bacillati; phylum Actinomycetota; class Actinomycetes; order Mycobacteriales; family Nocardiaceae; genus Nocardia; species Nocardia sp. CA-107356. The sequence goes on from NZ_CP191992.1 coordinate 5,509,230, forward strand.
AACGACCCGCCCATGGCGAACTTCTGCACGACGTACCCGCTGGGGCCCGTAATGGTCGACGATATCTGGTTGCCCGCAGATCAGCCGGTTGTCATCAGTCTTACTGCCTGCAATAACGACCCCAAGATCCGCGGGAACAGGGACTCGGGCGAGAGCAGTCTCGGCAATCGCTCGCATTTGGCGTGGAGCGCTGGCCCGCACGCCTGCCCCGCCAAAGACGTTGCCTACCTCACGGTCCAGTTCGCCATCGATCTGCTGTTCGATGCCCTTCCCGACATCGAACTGAAAGGCCGGGTGGACGAGCTGATCTGGCGGCCAGGTCCGTTCCACCGAGCCATGACAGCACTTCCGGTCACTTTCTCCCCGGCCCCGCCGATGAATATCGTCTAGAAATCCTCTGGTCGGTCCACGGCCCAGCATCAGAAACAGCCGGGCCGTTCCGCCAGATGCCGTCGCGGTCCTCTTCGTCGTGAGTGGCGGCGGCGCGGGTGATGTCCCTTGTGGCAAGTGACGTGCTCGAGCGAATGTCCGCGACCCGAACCCTGTACCCAATGCGTCCATCACGAGCACCGGGGATCCGCCGCTGAACCCACTACAGTGTCCCGGGTCTGAAAACGATTGCGCGGCTGCGGAAACCGGCTCAGATGCTCGTCGACTGATTCGCCCGCGATGGTCCGCCCGACGGCGCGGTAGCTCCGCGGCTGTGCACACCGTTCAGTGGAGCAGGTAGGCGTCGACCGGCCGTATCGAGCAGTGGCGCCAACGGCATTCCGGACGGCGGCGGTGACCATCGTCGGTAGCCTGCGGTGAGCGCACGGTTACGGAGTGGACGCGGATTGGTGATCGGCGTCCGATACCGCCGCCCTCGGATCGGGGGAGGCGGGTGTGACCGTGACCCAGGTGTTGTTGACCGCGGCATTGCCGGAGAAGGTGTCGGTGAGTGCCGGATCGTGCAGCAGGTTCACATTCGCGCCGGGCAGGGCTGCGGCCACCTGCCAGCCGACGCCGGGTTCGCGGTGGCCCCAGCCGTGTGGGATGGCGATGGTGCCGGCGCGGATATCGTCGCTGACCTCGAGGGTGACCACGATCGAGCCGGTGCGGGAGGTGACCGCGACCGGTGTGCCGTCGGTGAGGGCGCGCTCGGCGGCGTCGGCGGGATGCATGAGGGCGGTGCAGCGGTCGCGTCCCTTCACCATCGACGGGACGTTGTGCAGCCAGGAGTTGTTGCTGCGCAGGTGTCGGCGACCGATGAGTTTGAGGTCATAGCCGTCGGGGGGTGCGGTCACCGCTTTACCGCGGCGGGCGTCGTCGAGCAACTCACGGGCGGCCGTGACGAAATCCTCGGGCGCCAACTGCACTTTGCGGTCCTCGGTCCCGATCAGCGCCGGCAAGCGCGGCTGCAGTGGACCGAGATCGATACCACCGGCGGCGGCGCGTACCTTCGCGACGGTCAACCCTTTGCGACCGCGCCGCAGCACCCCGTAGGGACCGACAGCCACTCCGAGGGTCGTCAATCGGATCGGGCTGAACTGCTCCAGCACAGCATTGAGCGCGCGAGTCGTGAACCGGCGCGCGGGTATCGGCACCAGTTCGGTGATCAACCGCGCCATGATCTGCCAGTCCTCGAGCCCGTCGGCCGAGGGTTCGAAGACCCGCGCGTCGTAGCGAAGATTATTCCGCACACTGAATAACGGGAAAAGAATGTTCACATCCTCGCGTTCCAGCGGGGAGATCGGCGGCAGGATGATATCCGCGTGCCGGGTGGTCTCGGTGACGTACATGTCCACGGCTACATAGAAATCCAGCGAGTCCAGCGCCGCGCCGAGTTTGCCGCGCTGCGGTGTCGACAGCACCGGATTACCCGCGTAGGTGATCATCGCGCGGATCTGCCCGGCCCCCTCGGTCAGGATCTCATCGGCGAGCACCGCGACCGGCAACTCCGAACGGAACGATTTGTAGACCCCGGATCGATCCGTCCATGCCCCGTGCGCCACCGGCAGGTATTTCGCGAACCGGGCGACATCGATCGGCGGCGTCGCGAACATCTGCCCGCCGGGCCGATCCAGATTGCCTGTCACCGCGTTGATGGTGTTGACCAGCCAATGGGTGAGCGTACCGGTCACCTGGTGGCACACTCCGATTCGTGCGTACAGCAGCGCGGACTCGGCCGCGGCATGCTCGCGCGCCAGCCGGCGAATCGTCTCGGCATCGACACCCGCGAGCGGCGCGGCGACCTCCGGGGTGACCTCGGCGACCAGCGTGCGCAACTCGCCCCAGCCCGTGCACTGCGCGCGAATCCTGCCCTCGTCACACAGGTTTTCGCTGACCAGTACCTGCAATACGGCCAGCAGCAGATACACATCACCGCCGGGCGCGATGGCCACATGCTCATCGGCCAGCCGCGCCGTCTCGGTCCGTCGCGGATCGATCACGACCACTTTGCCACGCTTGCGCACCTGGCGAATGCGTTGTTTCGCATTGGGCATCGTGGTGACCGATCCGTTCGACACTGCCGGATTGGCGCCCATGATCACCAGCCGATCGGTGCGATCGATATCGGCGACCGGCATCAGCACATTCGACCCGAACATCCGCCACGCCACGAACTCCTGCGGAAATTGGTCGATCGAGGACGCCGTAAAGAAGTTCCGCGTCAGCAATACCGCACGCAGCAGCGCGCCATAGATCACCGACGAGCTGTGCGCCGCCGGATTTCCCAGATACATCCCGATCGCACTCGGCCCGTGCTCACGGCGCACCGTCCGCAGCCGCCGCCCGATCTCCCGGAACGCCTCGTCCCATCCGATCGGCTCGAACTGGTCACCGACTCGCCGCACCGGCGTGCGCAACCGGTCCGGATCGTGGTGCAGCCCACCCATCGCCGTCGCCTTCGGGCAGATATACCCCTGCGACAGCACGTCATCCGGATTGCCCTCGATCCGTGTGACCTGGTCCCCGTCCACCGTCACCAGAATCCCGCAGTGCGCCTCACACAATGTGCATTGCCTTGCGATGGTGGTAGCAGACCTTGTCGTCGCCCGGCCGCCACTGGTCATGGAATCGCTGCGCGATGCCGTGCTCATCCGTGTTCCTCCACACCATTGAGAGAGTTACCGTCTCAGCGTAGCGGGGCGCCCCCACCAGACGTACCGTTCCGACCGAAGCCGATCGATCCGCGCATTCGGCACCGGCGGGGGCAGGCGGTGCAGTCGCGTCGATCACGGTCGGCGGGTTCACGACACCGACCGATGTCCGTCGATGCTTCGGAAGTTGTTATGCGCGAACGGATTTCGCAAATGATGCAATACCGCCCCTCATCCATTCTATTGCCACAGCTCCCCTTCATACCAGCCCCTCAGGGCTCTACCTGCCCAGGAATTGGCCCGGCAGACAAGGAAGTTCCGCACGCTCGTCGAGGGAGGTGCCGCCGCGCTGGACCGGCGTGATCGGCAATCGGAGCGCGGCAGGCGCGGCTGCCGGGACGACCGGGTTCTTCGGCGCGATCGCGTCGAGCCGTCGGTACGGCGCACCGAGCTGCGGACGCTGATCCGCTTCACCCTTGTTGGGCCACAACGACATCGCGCGCTCGGCCTGGGCGGTGATGGTCAGCGACGGGTTCACCCCGAGGTTCGCCGAGATCGTCGAACCGTCCACGATATGCAGACCCTGGTGGCCGTAGAGCCGCTGATACGGGTCGACCACGCCGGTGTCGGGGGAGTCGCCGATCGCGCAGCCGCCGATGAAGTGGCCGGTGATGGGGATATTCGCCATCTCGGTCCAGCTGCCCTGCGGTATGCCGTTGATCTTTTCCGCGACCCGCCGGGTGACCTCGTTGCCCTCGGGAATCCACGCCGGAGGCGCTTGGCCCGCACCGGGTTTGGTGGTCATCCGCCTACCCAGCAAACCACGCTTGTTGTAGGTGATGATCGAGTTGTCCACATTCTGCATGACCAGCAGTCCGATCATCCGCTCGGACCAGTGCGCCGGATTGTGCATCCGCACCAGATCCCGCCGATACCGCACCATTTCACGCAGGCCGAGCACCCAGCGTCGCTTACCCTCCTGCCCGTCGACCAGCACGGTCGTCAGCAGCCCCATGAAGTTGCTGCCCTTGCCGTAGCGCACCGGCTCCACATGGGTGTGAGCGTTCGGATGGATCGACGAGGTGATCGCGACACCCTTGGTGAAGTCCGAATCCTTATCGCGCGTTCGGGCCGCCAGCACCGCCTCGGAGTTCGTGCGCGCCAGATGCCCCAGACGCGGCGAAATATTCGGCAGCACGCGGCGATCGCGCAGATTGTGCAATAACTGCTGGGTGCCGAGCGCGGCCGCGGAGAACACCACCTGGTCCGCGGTGAAGGTCTGCTTCGCCTTGCGAACCCAACGCCCGGTGCGCACCGTATCGACGGCGTACCCACCATCGGACAGCGGCCGCACCGCCACCGCGGTGGTCAGCGGATGCACAGTCGCACCCGCCTGCTCGGCCAGATACAGGTAGTTCTTGACCAGGGTGTTCTTCGCGCCGTGCCGACATCCGGTCATGCACTCACCACAGTGTGTGCAGGAACGTCGCTGCGGCCCGACACCGCCGAAGAACGGATCGGCGACCACGTCCCCCGGCTGAGTCCGTTTGTCCGCGAACAACACTCCGACGGGCGTGCGACGGTAGGTGTCGCCGATGCCCATATCCTCGGCGACCTCGTGCAGCACCCGATCCGATGGCGTCGTCGCCGGATTGGTCGTCACCCCCAGCATCCGCTTGGCCTGGTCGTAATGCGGTGCCAGCTCGGACTTCCAATCGGTGATGTGCGCCCACTGCCCATCGCGGTAGAAGGTGTCCGGCGCCTCGTAGAGCGTGTTCGCGTACACCAGCGAACCACCACCGACTCCGGAGCCGCTCATGATGAAGGTGTCGTTGAGCAATGTCATCCGCTGAATGCCGAAGCAACCCAGCTTCGGTGCCCACAGGTATTCGCGCAGATGCCAGGAGTTCTCGGCGAATTCGTCGTCGGCGAAGCGGCGACCGGTCTCCAGGACACCGACCCGGTACCCCTTCTCGGTCAACCGCAGCGCGGTGACGCTGCCGCCGAAGCCGGAACCGATCACCAGCACGTCATAGTGCGTCATATGCCCTTACCCTCCGGTGCGAACCAGGTCGTAGTCACGGGCGTCGAAATGGGCCCGCCTGTCGTACTCGCTCATGCGGCCCGGCCAGTTCGCCGACACCCGCCCGCTCGCCTCGCGATACCAGCTGGTGCACTTCGTCCACACCGTACGTTCGAGCCGCCCCTGGATCTCCTCGTCGAAGCGGGCCTCGACCTCCGGGCGCACCGCGAGATAACCGCGCACCCCACGCAGGTGCTCGACCACCTGGCGGACGTAACGAGCCTGCCGCTCGTGCATGTAAATGATCGAGCCCGCACCGAGATTCGTATTCGGCCCGTACATGATGAACATATTCGGGAAATGCGGCACCGTCAGCCCGTTGTAGGCGCGCGCACCGCCCGACCACACCTCGCTGAGTTCCTTGCCGCCGATCCCGCGAATCGCCATGGGCGCCAAGAACTCCGTGGCCTTGAACCCGGTGCAGTAGACGATGACATCGACCTCGAACAGCACACCGTCCTCGGTGCGCACACCGGTCGGCGTGATCTCGGTGATGCGCGAGGTCTCCACGTGCACATTCGGTTGCGCCACCGCCGGGTAGTAGTTGCTCGCCATCAGCCCGCGCTTACACCCTGCCTCATAATCCGGCGTCATCTTCGCCAGCAGTTCGGGATCGGAGATCTGCGCCGCACGATGCCGGTTCGCCCACCCGGAGATCACCTCCGCGATGCGCCCGTTGCCTTCCAGCCCGGAGGTCACCAACTCGTAGAACGCATACCAGCCGAACCGCTCCGCGCGCTGGATGATCGGGAACTTCTTCGCGATCGAGAACTTGTCCAGCGCGTTGAGCTTCGGTGGCACGTAATAGCTTTCGACCTTCGGGATGATCCACGGCGCGGACCGTTGGAACACCGTCAACTGCCCGACCTTCGGCTGAATCGCCGGAATGATCTGAATCGCACTCGCACCGGTGCCGATGATCGCGACCCGCTTGCCGGTCAGCTCGACATCGTGATCCCAGCGCGCCGAATGGAATGCATCCCCACCGAACGAATCCATACCCGCAATGTTCGGCCACACCGGACGCGACAACTGACCGACGGCAGGTACGAACACATCCGCTTCGAGCACCTCACCGGTGGTAGTGCGCACCTGCCACACGCCACGATCGGCGTCGAAATCCGCCGAAGCGACCTCGACACCGAAGCGCATATGCCTGTCCAGGTCGTAGCGCCGCGCGACATCGCGCATATACGCGAGGATGTCGGGTTGGTCGGCGAACCGCTTCGGCCAGTGCGCATTCGGAGCGAAGGAGAACGAATACAGATCCGACGGCGCGTCACAGGCGGCGCCGGGATAGGTATTGTCCCGCCAGACCCCGCCGAGCCCGTCGGCCTTATCGATGATGGTGAACGCGTCGTAACCGCGGCGCTCGAGCTCCAGCGCGGCCGCGAGACCGCCGAAGCCCGCGCCGACGATGAGCACAGAGGGAGTGCTAGTCATGTCGATAACTGTATGAACGCCGACCTTGTCGGCGAGAGAGCGTCGCGGCCACAAAATCAATATTTTCGGCCACAAACATCGCGGTTACGGCGCACGCGGTTACGGCGCAACCGGGACGACATCCGGCTCGACCTTTCGATCGCCGTGGAATCCCGGAAGGTACCGATCGACGAACGGAATCAGCACCTGGATCAGCGGCCCGATCCCGAATGCGTACACCACGGTTCCCACCCCGACACTGCCGCCCAATAGCCAGCCGGTCGCCAGCACCGAAACCTCGATCCCGGTCCGCACCAACCGCACCGACCATCCGGTCCGCCGAACCAGTCCAGTCATCAGTCCATCACGGGGCCCAGGCCCCATGCCGGCCCCGATGTAGAGCACCGTAGCCACCGCATTCAACACCACCGCGGCCCCCATCGCGCCGATCCGCACCGGCAACGAATCCCACACCGGCAGCATCCACAACCCGACGTCGACCGACACCCCGATCACCACGACATTGCTCACCGTCCCCAGACCTGGCCGCTGCCGCAACGGAATCCACGCCAACAGCACCGCGACTCCGGTAGCCGCCGTGACCGCGCCGAAGCTGATCGGCACATGCCGGGCCACCCCTTGATGGAACACATCCCACGGATCCAACCCGAGCCCCGCCCGAATCATCACCGCCATCGAGAACCCGTACAACCACAACCCGACATACAGCGCTACCAGCCGCCGAACCAACATCAGCCCAGCATGCCGACAACTGGCCTCTCGAAACAGAGCCAATCCCCGATCACTGGCCCTCTAACCGGCCCCTGCAGGACAGATCAATCGACTGTTCATACCGCGCCTTCACGATGCCATCGATCGAGCGTTCGACGCGGGTGCAGAGACGGTGGAGATCGCCACTTGCGCGCCGCCCCCGATCGAAGAAACCCTAGTGAGAACGTGGAAGTCGATGCACTGCGCGGATCATGAAAACCGTTGCATCACAGGGCGGTGGCACCGGAAGAAACGCTCGGCTTCTCCACCGTTCGCGGCGCGGAAATGGTCTCTCAAGGTACGCCGGTGGTCGGCGGCACCGAGCACGGGTCGTCGATGACGTCACAGGCAGGGGCGGTGTATTCGGTCGTGATGGAAGACGCCGCCCAATTCGTCTACACGTTCTGAACCCACTCTCACGAATCTCCGTCGCGCACCACGCAGCGGAAGCCGAGATGGCAGGTGGAGGTGTCCTCGGTCTGACCTTGCCGGGCAGCGGGCCGGTAACGCAGACAGTAGTTGGCTGCACACAGAAACGAGCCGCCTTTGATAACGCGGCGTGGAAAGTGTTGCGCCGCTTCTGATTCTGGTGTGTCCACGCGCGGGTTACGCGGGGCGCAGCAGGACGGAGCCGGGTGCTGGGAGCGGAAGTAGTCGACCGTCCACTCCCACACGTTGCCGGTCATGTCGTAGAGACCGTAATCATTGGGCGAATAGGTGCCGACCGCCGTGGTGCCGGGCGTCGGTGTCTGCCCTCGGCCGGGGTGGAATTGCCAAGGGAATGCGCCGACCCACACATTGGCCAGGCGTCGGCCGGTGGGTTCGAATTCGTCGCCCCAAGCGAAGGTGGCCCCGTCCAGTCCGCCGCGGGCGGCGTACTCCCATTCGGCCTCGGTCGGCAACTGTTTACCCGCCCAGGCCGCGTACGCGGCGGCGTCCTCGTAGGCGATCTGGGTGACCGGATGTCTGTCGTGCCGGTCGAGTGTGCTGCCCGGCCCGCGCGGGTGGCGCCAGCTCGCTCCGGGGACATACCGCCACCAGCGACGCCAATTGTCCAACGACACCGGTCCCGCGGTGGGCCGGAAGACCAGCCCACCGGGTACCAGGCTCGCTGGCTCCGCATCCGGGTAATCCGCTGCCGCGGGACTGCGTTCGGCGACGGTGACGTATCCGGTCTCCTTCACGAAGCGTCGGAACTTGGCGTTGGTGACCGGGTGCGGGTCGATCCAGAACGCATCGACCCGGACCCGGTGCACCGGCCGCTCTTCAGGAAAGAAGTCGTCCGATCCCATCGCGAAGCTGCCGCCCGATATCCAGACCATGCCGTGGCGGACCTCGGAGCGGATTGCGGTAGCCATAAGCGATCGCCTCAATCGCGCGAAAAGGCCGCGGCCGCAGCCATTTCCAGATCCTCGTACGGTTTTCCGGTCACATCCGCGACAACCTGATGCATGGTTCCCCCGGTGAAGGGGAACGGCGCCCGGTAGCGCGCGGAAACCGACTGACCGCTATCGCGACCCACACAGACGCCTTCCCCCACACCGGAGAAGGTGACGGGCTGGGTCCGCATGTCATCGAGTGAGCCCACCGGGGTTTCGTCGATGTACAAGATGGCCTCACCGGTGGGCGTGAAATTGTCGGCCCGAGTGCCGTGCCGTTCATACCGGACCCCGAGGATGTGATCGCCGAGCGGTACCGGGCGGTCGGAGACGATGGTCTGTTCTTCATCGCCGAGGAAGTTGTAGATGTAGTACAGGCGCCCGTCCTGGAGGAACAGGGTGTGCCCACCGAGACGTCCACCGTGGGCGAAAAGCACTCCTTGCGCATCCTGGCTGGTGATCGTCGTCTCGGCGAGTAGCGCGAACGACCGGCCGTGAATCTCCAGCGCCGCGCCCGGTCCCACCTCCGCGCTGCCCGGGTAGTAGACGTAATTGTCCCGATCGGTCGCGTATGTCGGGCGGTACCTGGTCAACGCGGAGATGATGTCGAGGTCGTTGAGCGGCAGTCCGTTGTACTTCTCGGCCTCCGAGAACCACAGCGCCTTCATCTCCTCCAGCTTCTCCGGATGAACATCGGCCAGGTCATGCATCTGGCTGCGGTCCTGCTCGATATGGAACAGTTCCCAGCGGTCTTTGTCGAAATGTCCCCAGCCGGACGGACATGCCGCGTGCACGGTGTCGGCGAACCAGCCGCGATGCCAGATGCCGCGCGTGCCCAGCATCGAATAGAACTGCGTGTGCTTGCCGGTATCCGCGTTCGCGTCATCGAGCAGCGCCCGGAAACTCACACCCTCCAAGGGACGCTGCACCACATTCTTCACCGTGTCCGGGGGAGTGATACCGAGCAGTTCGTAGACGGTGGGGGTGACATCGCAGACATTGAGGTACTGGGTGCGCACCTCCCCGCGCGCCGCCATTCCATCGGGCCAGGACATGATGCACGGGTCGGCGATGCCGCCTTCGTGCGAGGCATACCGCTTGTACAGCTTGTACGGGGTGTTGAACGCCATCGCCCAGCCGATGCTGTAGTGGTTGTAGGTGGTCGGCGAACCCAGTTCGTCGAGCTTGCCCAAAGTGTCCTCGATCGTGTCGATGTAGCCGTTGAAGAACTTCATCTCGTTCACCGAACCGTTGGGACCGCCCTCGCCGCTGGCGCCGTTGTCGGAGAAGGTGACGATGATGGTGTTGTCGAGTTGGCCGCTTTCCTCGAGGTAATCCAGCAGTCGGCCGATCTGCGCGTCGGTGTAGGACAGGAATCCGGCGAACACCTCCGCTTGGCGCCGGAACAGCCGCTTCTCTTCCTCCGACAGTGAATCCCACGCGCGCACCGTGTCCTGCGCAGGCCACGGTTTGCCGTCGGCACTGGTGGCAGTCGAATACGGATTAATGGGCGACAATTCGGTGTTCTCCGGCACCAGACCCATGCGCTTCTGGTTCTCCAGCACGATCTCGCGGTACTTCTCATAGCCCATGTCGAATCGGCCGCGATACTTATCGGCCCATTCCTGGGCGACGTGGTGCGGCGCATGCCCGCACCCCGGGCACAGATACATGAACCACGGCTTTTGGGGGGCGATCATCTTCGAGTCGCGAATGAACTCGATCGACTTGTCGGCCAGATCCTTCGACAGGTGATATCCGTCTTCCGGTGCGTACGGCTGCGAGACCGGATGATTGTCGTACACCAGATTCGGATACCACTGGTCGGCTTCGCCGCCGAGGAAACCGTAGAACCGTTCGAACCCACGCCCCAGCGGCCAATGCCGCTTCGAGGCCGCCAGATTCTCCTCCTCCAGCGGCGTCATATGCCATTTGCCGATCGCGTACGTATTCCACCCGCGCTCGGCGAGCACCTCTGAGCACAACGCGGTTTCAGCCGGTATACGCCCGGACATGCCCGGGAATCCATCGGTGAATTCCTCGATGGTCGCCATACCGACCGAAGTCGCATTCCGACCGGTCAGCAAGGAGGCACGGCTCGGTGAACACAGCGCGGTGGTGTGGAACTGCGTAAACCGGACACCACGATCGGCGATGCGCTTCATATTCGGCATGTCGACCAGACCGCCGTAGCAGTCCCACGTACCGATCCCGATGTCGTCCCACACCAGATACAGCACATTCGGCGCGCCCTGCGGCGCCGTCGGCTCCGCGAAAGGCCCCCAGTCGGGCACCGAATCACGAATATCCAGCGCGATATGCCCTTCGAACTTCTTGGCCATCATCCACCTCCAGCTGCGAGAGCTGTTCGTAGACCGTTCTCATCCTTGTCTCGTCCGGGATGCCGGACCTCATGCCGTGCGCACGCCGACTGTTGCGGCCATACGGCCGGATCGGACGCCCCTGCCTCGGGCGATACCGCGGGGCGGGGTCCGGGTGTTCGAGCCGACGCGCGATGGCCACACCACTGCCGAAGTGATGTCCAGAAACCGCTGATCAGCACCTTTCGTATTCACAAAGAGTACCGACCGGCAGGGATTCCTATCAGGAGTTGATAAAAGGCCCCGCGCATCATGGACCCATCGATCGGCCGGTGAGCGACCACACCCCAACAGTCACGCGGCCCGTCCGGTGCCGAACAAACCGAACACAGATTTCGGGTGGACAGTCCAGCGCCGGCTATCGGCGGGTGACTTTGGGCAGTCCCAGGCCGACTTCCGACACCATATCGCGCATTACTTCGTTCACGCCGCCGCCGAAGGTGATGACGACGTTGCGTTTGGCGTGGACATCCAGGGCCTTGAGGGTCCGGGCGGTGAAGGGGTCGGTGAGGTCGCCCCAGGAATAGATGATGTCCTCGGCGATTCGGGCGACGCATTGGACGCGGGTGGTGTGGAAGACCTTCGAGGCCGCCGCGTCGGCTTGGCTGGGCCCGGCGAGACCGGTGGAGGCGACCACCCGCCAGTTCAGGATGGTGTTGACCCGCAGCACAGCCAGGATTTCGCCGAGGCACTCCCCGACCTCGGACCGATCGGTCAGGCCTTGCGTCACAACCCATTTGTGCACCAGGTCGTAGACCGCGGCGATCCGGCCCGACGGCGAGAGCATCACGCGCTCGTGATTGAGCTGGGAGATAAGGTATTCGACACCTTTGTTCTCCTCGCCGATCAGCATGGAGGCCGGCACCCGCACGTCGTGGTAATAGGTGGCATTGGTGTGGTGGGCCCCGTCGAGCGAAATGATCGGAGTGCAACTGAATCCGGGATCGTCGGTGTCGACGATCAGGATCGACAGACCCCGATGCCGTGATTCGGTGGTGCCGGTCCGGGCGGCGAGCCAGATGTAGTCGGCGCTGTGCCCGCCTGTGGTGTAGGTCTTGTGGCCGTTGACGAGGTAGGAACCGTCGTCTTGTCGCTTCGCCGTGGTGGTCAGGGAGAACAGGTCGGTGCCCGCGTCCGGTTCGGTGTATCCGATGGCGAACTCGATCTCGCCGCGCAGGATGCCGGGCAGGAAGCGCTGCTTCTGTTCCTCGGTGCCGTACCGCAGCAGGGTCGGTCCGACGGTCTGCAGAGTGACCGATGACAGCGGAATGCTGGCGCGCACCGCCTCGGACTCGAAGATCTGCTGTTCCAAAGGCCCGAAACCCCTGCCGCCGAACTCTTTCGGCCAGCCGACGCCCAGCCAGCCGTCCCGGCCGAGTTGCCGGACGATGCGCTGGGCGAGGGTCCCGTGTCGGTCCAACAGCAGCGTCTGCGCATCGTCCTCGCTGACGAGAGAGGCAAAGTACGACCGGATTTCGCGCTGCAGCGATTTCTGCTCAGGAGTCAGATCGATGAACACCGGGTGCCCAGCCTTCCGAGATTGTGCCGCTCGCCACCGCAGTGCCGCACGACATCTTTGGCCAATGAGAAGTACCGGTGCATCGGGAAGGTGACATCGACGCCCAAGCCGCCGTGCAGGTGATGGCACATCTGCATGGCCGCCCGGCCCTCACCGGCGAACAGGAACAGCGCCGCGTCCAGATCCGCACTCGGTGTGCCGCCGTTGTCGAGGGTCCAATCGCAGTACAGCGACATCGATTCCACGGCGGCCGCCAGCACATAGATGTCGGCGATCTCCTGTGACGCCGCCTGGAAGGTCGCCAACGGGCGGTCGAACTGCACGCGGCTACCCAGATGGGTCGCGGTCAGTCGCAGTGCGCCATTGAGCAATCCGCTCGCGTAGGCGAGGAAGACCGCACGGTAGAGGTCGGTGAACAAGGCAGCGGGATCGGATGCTTCCGCTATCAGTGGAGTCCCCGCTACCTCGCTGAGCTCGAAGTACATATCGTGCGGCGCCGCGTGGTCCGCTGTGGCCAAGGAGGTTTCGATGGCCGTCGTGGTGAAACCGGGTTGACTGAGATCCACCAGCACCGGTCCACCGGTGGTCGGTGCCAACAGCCACCGCGCCTGCTCACCATGGTGAGCTGCACCGAATGTGCCGGTGACGCCCCATATTTCAGTGTCCGGTGAGAAGGTGGGCAGCTCGCGCGCGCCTGCGGCGCGCACGCACACCGCGGTGATGTCACCGTCGGCCACGCCTTTGCACCATTCGCCGATCTGCGGGCCGGCCGCCGACCGTGCGGCGACCAGACCTGCAACAGCGGTGCCGAGGAAAGGGGTGGCCAGGGCGGCTTCCCCGAGCGCCCGCGCCACGATGCCGACTTCCACGGCTCCCAGCCCCGCGCCACCGTGCTCCTGCGGCAGGCTCAGCGTGAGCAGGCCGCCCTCCCGTAACATCGGCCACACCTCGGCGGACGCCGGTCCACGCGAGAGTATGCCGGTCACGGCCTCACTCACCGCGCTCTGTGTGTCATCGAATCCGAAGTCCATCTACCCGCTTTCTCGAGGATCGATCGCCAATAGTCGTGTGGGATCACGTGATTCGTTGCTCGGGACGCAATGCGAGAATCACCTGATCGATCCGCATCACGGTGTCGCCGTCCACGGTGCTGCGGCCGCTGATGAGCGCATTGTCGCCGAGGACGCGATCGACGTGTACGTGGTGCCACACGACGTCGCCGGGCAGCACCGGCTTGTCGAAATGCACGCCGGACAGCCCACCGAGTATGGGGACATCGTCGGTGATACCGCTGCCCGGACGCCAGGCTTCGGCCAGCAGGATGGCGGCCGCCTGCCCGAACGATTCGACGAGCAGCGTCCCGGGATAGGCATAGTCGTCGCCGTCGACACCCTCGTACCAGATAGCGTCGACGGTGATCGCCTTGATGGCGGTGACACGCTCGCCCGGAACCACTTCGATCACGCGATCCAGCAGCAGCGCGGGCGAACGGTGTGGCAGCAGCCGGTAAATCTCGGCCGGTCCGAACGCGTTCACCGGGCCTGCCTCGCGTAGCGCAGTCGGATGCGTGCGGCTTCCTCGGGTTCGCCGTCCTCGCGGATGGAGTGCACGGTGGCCGCGCACTGCAAATGGATTCCGTCGGCGGCATCGAAGGTCTTGCCGGACACTATGATTCGATTCGCGGGAAAAACCGGTCGCTTGAATCTGGTGTGCTCGATCGCGGCGAGGCGCACCGGCCGACCGTGCGCGAATGCGTGTGCCGAGGCGGCTCGATGCGCCGATTCGATGACGCAGACGCCCGGGAAGATGAGGAAGCCCGGGTAGTGACCACGAAAGATCGGTTCGTCCGGACTAACAGTCCAGTGCGCGCGGAATTCCTGCGCGCCGCAGGACTCGAGTTCGAACGATGCGCGGATGGGACGCGCGACGGTCCGCTCTGTGACGGTCGGGTCGAGAACACGCACACCCATCTTCCTCCGGGGCCGAGAACCAGGTGACTGTCGGATGTGCACATCCGTATGGCCCCACGTTAGGCGCGATTTCACACCGTTTCCGATAGCTGGCAGGTTGTGGCCACAACATTGCGATCGCGGCCCGCCACCGGCGGCATCTTCCTGCGAACGACCGCTGAGAGCTGCGCCGACGAGATAGATGTCATCCATGACGACGTATCAGACGAAGCCGGGCACCTTCCTGGCCTGGGGTGTGGACAACGTGCGACTGGGCCACAGCGACAGTCCGCTGGACCTGCGGGAGGTCACACCCGCGGTAGCCGATGTCCTGTCCAGGTTCTCCCGGCCGGCGACAGTCGATCAGGTCGTCGCCGAGCTCGCGCACTACGATGCCGCCGCCACCCGCAGCGTGATCGACAACCTCGTCACCACCGGCCTGCTGCAGACCGGCGCCGAAGCCGAAACCGTTGCCTCCCTTCGGGTCGCGGCAATGGAAGTGCCGCGCGCGCCACCTTCCCCGACATCCGGCAGCAGGATCCCGCATTCCTGCGGCTGTACGAGAGCGTGCAGCACGCCACCCAGACCTCGGTGCCGATGAGCTACTCGCTGCGGCTCGCGACGCGCTACATCGTGGCGGCCGGTATTGCGGGCGATGTCGTCGAATGCGGTGTCTGGCGCGGTGGCAGCGCCGCGATCGCGGCGGCCACCCTGGCCGAAGCGGGCGAGCTGTCCCGCACGGTGTGGTTGTACGACACCTTCAACTGGACCTGGGACACACCGCTGGACGTGGACGAGCTACAGCTCCCGTCCGGCGACATGAAGCTGGCGGATCTGCTGGCCAGCGTCACCGACAGCGTGCAGGAGGAAGGCAGCGACCAGGCCTCGGTGCTCGAAACCGTCTCCGCCACCGGATATCCGCGCGACCGCCTCCGGTGCGTGCAGGGCTTGGTGCAGGACACGATCCCGGGCGAGGCGCCGGAGGCCATCGCACTGCTCCGGCTGGACACCGATCTCTACGATTCCACCCGGCACGAGCTGGAATACCTGTATCCGCGCTTGGCCGTCGGCGGAGTGCTCATCCTGGACGACTACGGAAAATACAGCGGCGCAACGAAAGCCGTCGACGAGTATTTCGCGAAGCTGGACGAACCGATGCTGTTGCACCGCATCGACACCCAGGGCCGGATCGGCGTGAAGACCTCGGCGACGAAAGCGTAGGCGGCGACACCGATGACCGCCGAACCCACGCTCGCGAACATCGGCTTCGACAGTGCCGCGGGGATCTGTTTCCTGTTCCCCGGGCAGGGCGCGTACCTCGAGGAGATCTTCCTCGATCTGGCCGGCGACTGGCCGCAGGTCGGCCGAACCTTCGACGACATCGACTGCGAGCTGACATCTTCAGGAGCCGAGGCGATATCGCCGATCCTGTTCAGCGGTTCACCGCCCAGCCTGAAGCAGCTGCTGTCCGATGATCCGGACACACTGCAGCTTGTCTTGTTCGGAACCGCGGTGGCCGTGTACCGAATTCTCTGCTCCCAGGGGATCAATCCCGCGGTGCTGGCCGGGCACAGCCTCGGTGAGGTCGCAGCGCTGGTCGCGGCCGGGGTATTCACCACGGGGGAGGGCGCGCGGATCGTCCATCTCCGATCTCAGTGTTTGAACGGGTCGGCGGACGCCGGTGGGATGCTCGCCGTACGCGGTACAGCTCGGCGATCGCAGGCGTTGGTCGACCTGCTCGCGGCCGATGGGCTCGTCGTGGCGGTCGAGAACGGCCCGCATCAAACGGTGCTGGCCGGGCCGGGTGAGGCATTGTCGCGGGCGGAGAAGATCGCGCGCGAGGCCGAACTCCCGAGCCTGCGTATCGCCTCCGCGTACCCCTTCCACAGTCCGCTGCTCGCCGGACCCGCCGTGGAGTTCCGTCACCGGCTCGATGCGGTGACCAGCGGTCGGCGGCCGTTGCGAACCGCGGTGTATTCGCCGATTCTCGCGCGCTTCTACACCGATGACGACGACTTCGCCGAAGTGCTGTCGAGTCATCTCGTGCGCCCGGTCCGCTTCTGCGCCGCATTGCGCTACCTCCACGAGTCGGGTGCGAAGGTGTTCGTCGAGTGCGGCGCGCGTGATGCGCTGGTCGGCATCGTTCGCAAGACCCTGCCCGCGGCCATCGCGGTGCCGACCGTGATCAGGGGCCGGTCCGGTGCGTTGTTGCTGCCCCAGCCGCCGGGCCGGTAGCCGTATCACGGTGTGGACCGTTCACCAGGTAGGTGGGAGAAGACCGAGTTCGGCTGCGCGAGCGCCGATCTGGAATCTGGTGGTCGCGCCCAGCCGCACCATCATATCGGCCACGTATCGCCGGTAGGTTCGCAGCGAGACCTGCAGTCGCCGCGCCGCGACCTCGTCTTTCAGCCCCTCGTTGAGGGCCTGCAGGACGGCCAGCGAGGTGTCGTCGAACTGGCCGATCGGGCCGTCGCGATGGACCGACAGATCGCTGGCCGACTCCCACAGAATCCGCGCCAACGGATCGAGCACGCGCAGCACACCCGTATCGCGTATCACCAATCCGTGCGGGCGCTGCTCGCCCGTACGGCCCCAAATAGTCGCGATCCGCTTGTCGACAATGATCATGTTGTAGAGATCGGCGTCGACCACCCTGGTCCGCTCGTGTATCCGGTGGTGCTGCAATAGTGATGCAGGATCGCGAGTTTCGACGTATTGGCGCGAGTACAGCAGCCGCACCTGCCGCCCGGTGGTCAGCAGGTCGGTGACGAGCGTCCGGCTCGCATGGTAGTTCGGTTGTACCCGCAGCGGACTCGAGACCACCAGCATGGCCTCCTGCCGGGCACGGCTCAGCAGTTGCTGTAGCTCCTTCTCCCATCCCGCGCCGGGCCGCAGGTGGATGATGTCGTCCGAACCGGAGCGGTCGGTGCGGTATTCGTCCATCGCGCGCTCGATCAGGCGGCGGGATTCCGACAGCAATTCGTTGATGCCGGCGCGATCGGCGTCCGCGTGCGCGAGTCCGCGCCGAATGAATCCGGCGACTTCCTGGCTCATGTTCCGGCCCTCCCCGATGGGCGTATCACCTATACGAGACAGCATGGTCACCGGCGTTGGTGACGTCAACTACATTGGTACACAACATGATTGGTCTACAGGCGCGCCCCGCGCCGACAGGTCGCTGCCGTTCTCGTGGCAGCTTCCTGCCGTCTCCGGAGACTACATCGAATCGAGAACCTGTTCTAGTTTGGATTCGGAATACAGTGCCGACCAAGGGATCAGGATGCATATCGACTTCACCGACGAGCAGCAGCAGTTACGCAAACAACTGCGCGCCTATTTCGCCGATCTCATGACACCGGAAATCCGGGAGGCATTGGCCGGGCCCGGCGGCGAGTACGGCGCGCCCGAGGCGTACAAGCAGGTCGTGCGCGCGCTCGGGCGCGACGGCTGGCTGACGCTGGGCTGGCCCGAGGAGTTCGGCGGCCAGAACCGGCCGGCCATGGATCAGCTGATCTTCAATGACGAGGCCGCAGCGGCGGGCGTCCCGTTCCCGTTCCTCACCGTCAATACGGTCGGCCCGACCATCATGCGCTACGGGACACCGGAGCAGCGGTCCTACTTCCTGCCCCGAATCGCGCAGGGCGACCTGCACTTCTCCATCGGCTATTCCGAACCGGAGGCGGGCACCGATCTGGCCGCACTGCGCACCCGCGCGGTGCACGACGGCGACGACTTCGTGATCAACGGCGAGAAAGCGTGGACGAGTCTGATCGAGTACGCCGACTACATCTGGCTGGCTGCGCGCACCGACCCCGAGGCCACCCGGCATCGCGGGCTGTCCATCCTGATCGTGCCCACCAGCGCGAAGGGCTTCTCCTGGACCAAGATTCACACCACGGCCGGTCCCGGCACCAGCGCGACCTACTACTCCGATGTGCGAGTGCCCGCGACGAGCGTTGTCGGAGAGCTGAATTCGGGTTGGCCGCTGATCACCAACCAGCTCAATCACGAGCGGGTCGCACTGACTTCCGCTGCACCACTGCAGGAATCGCTGCGGCAGGTGTGGGATTGGGCCGAGCGCACCACCCGCGCCGACGGCTCCCGGGTCATCGACGCCGAGTGGGTGCGGCTGCACCTGGCGCGCGTGCACGCCCACATCGAGTACCTGAAGCTGCGCAACTGGCGCATCGCCTGGGCCGCGGACTCGGGTGAACTCGGGCCCGCCGACGCGTCCGCGACCAAGGTATTCGGCACCGAATTGGCCACCGAGGCATACCGACTGCTGATGGAGGTGCTCGGCACCTCCGCCGTCGTGCGCACTGATTCGCCGGGTGCGTTGCTGCGCGGCCGGATCGAGCGTTTCCACCGGTCCTCGCTGATCCTGACCTTCGGTGGCGGCACCAATGAGGTGCAACGCGACATCATCGCCAAAACCGCCCTCGGCCTGCCGGTCACCCGCTGATACCGCAGAGGACTACTCATGGACTTCACCTTCACCGAGACCCAGGACGACCTGTCCGGACTCGCCCGCCCGCTGCTCGCCGACTGGGCAGCCAAGCACACCCCCGACAGCAGCGGATTCGATCGGCCACTGTGGGCCGCCCTGCTGCGCGCCGGGCTGATCGAGGCCACCCTGCCCGCGCCGATCGGCAATGGGTTCGGACTGCTCGAACAGTGCAGCGTACTGATCGAACTCGGCCGGGCGACCGCGCCCGTACCCTATCTGACCACGGTGGCCGTAGGTGCCGCCGCGATCGCCGCGTTCGGCGGCGACGACCAGGTCCAGCGGTGGGTCGCACCGGTCGCGGCCGGAGACGCGACGCTCGCCGTCGCGCCAGCCACCGAGGACGACCGGATCACCGCGACCCGGACCGCTGAGGGCTGGCAGCTCGACGGGAGCCACAGTGCAGTTCCTGCGGGGGCTTTCGCCGATGCCGTCGTGCTGGAGGCGCTGGGTCCGCAAGGCCCGCTGCTCTTCGTCCTCGACCGCGATACCGCCGGACTCCGGCTCACCGAACAGCACGTCATCGACGGCTCCGATGCCGCACTGCTGGAACTCGATTCGGTGGCGGTGACCAACGCGAATGTGCTCGGCAAGCCGGGCGACGACGCGGCACGATGGGCCCGTCGCCGCGCCACCATCGCCGCATGTGCCTACCAACTCGGTGTCGTCGAGCGCGCGCTGGAGCTGACCGGCGAGTACGCGCTGACCCGTCAGCAGTTCGGCAAACCCATCGGCTCGTTCCAGGCCGTCCGGCAGCGCCTGGCCGACGGACATCTCGACGTGGAGGCAGTGCGGCTGACCCTGTGGCAGGCCGCCTGGCGCGAATCCCAGGGACTGCCCGCCGATTCCGAGATCGTGACCGCCAAGTTCTGGACCGCCGAGGCAGGCCATCGGGTGGCGCACACCATGGTGCACGTGCACGCCAGCATCGGCATCTTCCTGGACTACCCGGTGCACCGGTACTTCCTGGCCGCCAAGCGCACCGAGTTCCTGTTCGGCGCAGCCACCGAACAACTGCGCACACTGGCCACCGCACTGACCGTGCCGCGGTCGAAATAGCAGGACCGCGGCGCGGCAACGTCACCGTGACGTATTGAGCGATAGGGAAGGGAGGGGGAGGGAAGGAGTCGCGCCCGGTTCACCCCGGAACACTTCGCAACGGAGCCCGGCCATCCGATCCCGCCGCGCCATCGGAGCCAACGCACGCAACCGGTCAATCTCGCTTGGCGTACCGATCGCTAGCTCGCCGAAGGACCTCGCAGTCCATTGGAAGACGGCCAGGCGCGAAGCGGGTGAACGATCCGTACGCGACGAACTGGAAGAAGGTCATGACGCCCGCCCGGACGGCGAAACGGCAGCACAGATGCCATCAAGGAGCCTCTACCTGACATAATTCCTAATCATTGGCGAACACTGTTGCGGCACAACACAATCCAGAAGAACAGTCATCCCATCGGAAAATCCGGAAAAAACATGCGAGCGCCGAAACATCACACACCGGCCACCAACCCTCACATCCGGAGTCCGGGCAAACCTGCACGCGCCGGAGCGCCAAATCCCCAAGACGCACACCGGCAGCGCCAACCGGACACAGAATTCCAGGAAAACCTGCATGCTCCGGAAACCCGCCTCAGAAACCACACCAGCCACATTCGTCACAGTGACAAAACAATCACTGCATAACCATGCGCAAATCAACGGAAAATATGCACAAACACGCGGGTTCCGGATTCATACACCACATCGGACCACGCGCACCTACCCCCGGACGACACGCAACTTTTTCCGGATCGGACACCACACCAACGTCATACAAGCAGAGAAAGTCACTCCCAGCGCCTCCGTTGCAACGCCGATAATCAACATTATGTCAAGTAGGCCGCTGCACCAGCGCTTCCCCGCTGACGATCCGTGACCGTTCGCGGCTCGCAGTTCCGCTGCGGCACGCGAGCTCCCTGTCGGCCCACCGCGCAACGCAGGACTGGGTGCATTCGGCGATGATCCCAATCGACTTCGTACCGCGATCGCTCGACCTCGCGGCAATCGCCAGGTTGCCCGGCCGCTGTTCGGTGGATTTGTTCGTTCATCAGAGTCGGGACGGCCGACGGGTTCGGCTCGTTGTGGGATCGTCTCGAGGTTTCGCGATTCCCTCCCCGTGGAGACTTGAATGAGTCATACTTCTGAATGTGTCCACGACTTCGGAATTCGAGCGCATGTTGCGTGGAGCTGCTCTGCGTGTGACGGCGCCGCGGGTTGCCGTGCTGACTGCCGTGCACGAGCATCCGCACTCCGATACGGACTCGATCCTCGGTCGCGTGCGCGACACGCTCGGTGCGGTGTCCCATCAAGCCGTGTACGACGTGCTGCGCGCACTGACCGCCGCGGGGCTGATCCGGCGCATCCAACCGATGGGTTCGGTTGCGCGTTACGAAACTCGGGTCGGCGACAACCACCACCATGTCGTTTGCCGGGCGTGCGGCGTCATCGCCGATGTCGACTGCGCTGTCGGCGAGGCGCCGTGCCTGACCGCCTCGCACGACAACGGCTTCGTCCTCGATGAGGCCGAGGTCATCTACTGGGGTCTGTGCCCCGACTGCAAGACCAAGACATCACCCATGTCCCGATCACAGCCGTGATCACAGCCCGTTTCACTCACTCCCCCGAAAGGAATTGCCGTGCCTGAGGAACATCCGCCCATCGGAGAGGCCAACACGGAACCCACCGCCGGTGGTTGCCCCGTTATGTCCGGTCGGCTCAAGTCCCCGGCCGAGGGCGGAAGCAACAACCGTGAATGGTGGCCGAACCAGCTCAATCTCAAAATCCTGCAGAAGAATCCGGCCGTAGCCAACCCCATGGGCGCGGACTTCGACTACGCCGCGGAATTCAACACCCTCGATCTGGCCGCCGTGAAGGCCGACATCGTGGAGGTGATGACCACCTCGCAGGATTGGTGGCCCGCCGACTACGGCCACTACGGCCCGTTGTTCATCCGGATGGCCTGGCATGCCGCGGGCACCTACCGCATCAACGACGGCCGCGGAGGAGCCGGTGCCGGCATGCAGCGGTTCGCGCCGCTCAACAGCTGGCCCGATAACGCCAGCCTGGACAAGGCTCGACGCCTGCTGTGGCCGGTCAAGCAGAAGTACGGCAAGAAGCTCTCCTGGGCCGACCTGATCGTGTACGCGGGCAATGTGGCGCTGGAGGATATGGGCTTCGAAACCTTCGGCTTCGGCGGCGGCCGCGTCGACCAGTGGGAGCCCGAGGAGGACGTCTACTGGGGTCCCGAGCACACCTGGCTCGGTGACGAACGCTACACCGGCACAAGGGATCTCGAGAACCCGCTGGCCGCGGTCCAGATGGGTCTGATCTATGTGAATCCGGAAGGACCCAACGGCAATCCGGACCCACTGCTCGCGGCCACCGATATCCGTGAGACGTTCCGCCGCATGGCCATGAACGACATCGAGACCGCCGCGCTGATCGTCGGCGGCCACACCTTCGGCAAGACCCACGGCGCGGGCGACGCCGACCTCGTCGGCCCCGAGCCCGAGGCCGCGCCGCTCGAGGAGCAGGGCCTCGGCTGGAAGAGCGCCTTCGGCACCGGTGTCGGCAAGGACGCAATCACCAGCGGCCTCGAGGGCACCTGGACGCCCACTCCGACGAAGTGGGACAACAGCTTCCTCGAGACCCTGTACGGCTACGAGTGGGAGAAGACCAAGTCCCCCGCCGGTGCGTGGCAGTACATCCCCAAGGACGGCGGCGGGGCCGGCACAGTGGCCGACGCCCACGACCCGTCGAAGTCGCACACCCCGGTGATGCTGACGACGGATCTCTCGCTGCGGGTCGACCCCGTATACGAGCAGATCACGCGTCGCTGGCTCGACAACCCGCAAGAGCTCGCGGACGAGTTCGCCAAGGCATGGTACAAACTCACCCACCGCGATATGGGGCCGAAGGTCCGCTACCTCGGACCGGAGGTTCCGGCGGAGACCCTGCTGTGGCAGGACCCCGTCCCCGCCGCTGACTACGACCTCATCGGGTCAGCCGATATCGCCGCACTGAAGAGCCAGATCATCGCCTCGGGTCTGACTGTCGCCCAGCTTGTTTCGACCGCCTGGGCGGCGACCTCGTCGTTCCGCGGCAGCGATAAGCGTGGCGGCGCCAACGGCGGCCGTATCCGTCTGCAGCCACAGAGTGGGTGGGAGGTCAACAGCCCCGACGACCTCGCACAGGTGGTGCGCACCTTGGAGGGCATCCAGGAGTCCTTCAACTCCGCACAGACCGGCAACACCCGGGTGTCATTCGCCGACCTCGTGGTGCTCGGCGGTGCCGTGGCCGTCGAGCAGGCCGCCAAGAACGCCGGCTACGACGTCGAGGTGCCGTTCACGCCGGGACGCACGGATGCCACACAGGAGCAGACCGATGTGGAGTCCTTCTCCGCACTCGAGCCGACCGCCGATGGCTTCCGCAACTACCTCGGCAAGGGCACCCGCCTCCCGGCCGAATACCTGCTCATCGACCGGGCGAACCTGCTGACTCTCAGCGCTCCGGAGCTGACGGCCCTCATCGGTGGTCTGCGAGTGCTCGGCGCCAACCACAACCAGTCGCCGCTGGGCGTGTTCACCTCGACTCCCGGGTCGTTGACCAACGACTTCTTCGTGAACCTGCTGGACATGGACACGAAGTGGGAGCCGACCTCGTCCGACGACGGGACCTACGAGGGTAAGGATCGCGCCACCGGTGCGGTCAAGTGGACCGGCAGCCGCGTCGACCTGATCTTCGGGTCGAACTCGCAGCTGCGCGCAGTCGCGGAGGTCTACGCGACCGACGACGCGAAGGAGAAGTTCGTCAAGGACTTCATCGCCGCGTGGGTCAAGGTGTCGAACCTGGACCGGTTCGATCTGGTCTGATAACGGACGTGCAGCGCCCCGCGAACTCCCACAGTTCGCGGGGCGCCGTGCATTTCACTCTACGAAGCTGACTTCCTTCGTCTCCGCGACTGCCGCCGTGCGCCCTGGCGCGGTCTGGAATCGCCAATACAGGTTCGTGTGCGCGATGACCTGCTCCGGCGCTGGCGCACCCCATTCGCTCTTGTCGAACGTCGTATGCCCATCGCTGACCAGCGTCACGTCGTATCCCCGCGCGAAGGCGCCATGGATCGTGGACCGGATGCAGGCATCGGTCTCCGCGCCGGTCACCACGAGGCGTCCGACTCCGGCCTCCGCGAGCACCCGCGCCAGCTCGGTATCCTCGAACGAGTCGCCGAACTCCTTGTGCACCAACGGCTCCGACTCCGCACGCACCAGCTCCGGCACGTACTCCCACAGCGCACTGCCCGGCACCAGTTCCGCACTGGAGTGCTGGATCCAGACGACCGGAACACCCTGCTCCCGCGCCCGCTCGACAAGTGCGCCGATATTCGCGACGACCGTATCCCGCTGATACGCCTCGCTCACGACACCGTTCTGCACGTCGATCACTATCAACGCGGTGTTCGGTCGATCCGACAGCGTGCTCATGAAGATCTCCTCCTACTGGTCCAGCGGCGCTTGCTCCCGCGATTACTCAACTACGAATCGACCGGCGGGACCAGCCCGCGACTAGGATCGGAAACGGGCCGCGAGAATCGAAAATTCTCGGTTCTGTCCGGGACACCAATCCGATCGAGTGAACCGACGATGAATACGCAGTTCGGCGCTGTACCGCCGGAAAACGGCCGGGACCGCGCGAAGGTGACACAGACTGTGCTGGCACAGACGGTCGCCGAGTTCGCGGGCGCGTGGGAGTCCGCGGCCGAACCGCCCGAGCTGGCCGCCCACCTCCCCACCGAGCGTGCACTGCGGCGATCGGCGTTGATCGAGTTGATCAAGGTAGATCTGCACCATCGCTCGGTACGCAGGCAGGGGGGTAAACGCCTCGACGAGTACCGGGCCGAATTCCCCGAACTCGACATCGCGCCACTGCCGCCAGATTTGATCTACGAGGAGATCACCGCGCGCCGCGAACTCGACCGAGATCTCGATCTCACCGAGTACGAGCAGCGATATACCCAGCAGATGGCGCGGATCGCCGACCGGCTCGATGCCGATCACTTCCGGACCACGCTGCTCGCCGATCCGGCCGCGCAGGCCACCCTCGACACCATCAATCCCGGCGCGACCGTTGACGATTTCGACATGTTGATCCTGCTCGGCCAGGGCGCGTTCGGGCGGGTCTTCCTGGCACGACAGCGCTCGATGCAGCGGCTGGTGGCGGTCAAGATCTCCCACGACCGCGGCAGCGAAGGACAGACGCTGGCCCAGCTCGATCACGAACACATCGTGCGCGTCTTCGACCAACGCCGCATCGCCGACCAGCACCTGAAATTGATGTACATGCAGTACGTACCGGGCGGCACCCTGCTCGGCGTGCTGCGACTGCTACGCCGCACCGGAGTCGAAGGCAAGACCGGCCGACTACTGCTCGACGCCGTCGACGAGGCCGCGGCCAGCGGTGGGGTGCTCGAACCGCAACCATCGGAGACCCGTGCCGAGCTCGCACGGCTGAGCTGGCCGGAAGCCGTTGCATGGCTGGGCAGTCGGCTCGCGTCGGCATTGGACTACGCCAACCACGCAGGTGTGCTGCATCGCGATATCAAACCCGCCAATGTGTTGCTCACCGTCGATGGACAACCCAAACTCGCCGACTTCAATATCAGCTTCAGCCGCCACATCCCGGGCGCGAGCCCGGCCGCCTACTTCGGCGGATCACTGTCCTATATGTCCCCCGAACAACTCGAGGCCTGCCATCCGGCCATGACCACCACCGCCGCGGACCTCGACACCCGCAGCGATCTCTACGCGCTCGCCGTCGTGCTGTGGGAACTGCTCACCGGGCGACTCCCCTTCGCCGACGAACGCACTGCGGGCGAATCGGATACCTCACTCGAGCGGATGATCGAACTACGCCGCCGACCGATCGGCGATCGGTTCACCGCCGATATCCCACCGGACTGCCCGGCGGTTCTGCAGCATGCCCTGCTCACCTGCCTATCCCCCGATCCGGCCCATCGATTCGCCACCGGTGCCGAACTCGCCAACCAACTCGACCTCACCCTCGACCGCGCCGCCCGCGACCTCGTCGACCCGCCATCACACAGCATCCGCGCAAAACTGCGGATGCGGCCGATGCCGGTGGTCACGCTGTCCAGCCTGCTCGGGCAGGTCCTCGGCGTGCTCTACCTTTGGGCGCACGACACACGGCTCCTCAACGTCGAATTCACCCCCGACGCCAGCGCCCGACTCCTGCACCTCGCAATCCTCGTCGGCGCGATCGGCTACCCCATCGGCATTGTCGTGCTGTTGTATTGGTGCCGACTGGTGTTCATCGTGCCCGCCGGACTGCGGCGCGGCAAACACTTCGACGAACAGACCCTCGCACACGCGCGCGCCGACACTCTGGCCTGTGGCGACCGCATCGCGGTGGTCGCGTTCACTGGTTGGGCGTTGTCGCTGGTGATTTTCTTACCCTACTTGGCCTACACGTCGGACCTCACAACGCGATTCACGATGAACCTCATCGCATCCCATATTGTCGCTGCAGCGGTCTCGGTCGTGTACTCCTACTTCCCGGTCACATTCTTCATGCTGCGCTGGTACTACCCTGGTTTGCTCGGCACCGGCCAGACCTCCCCCGACGACGCGGTCCGGTTGCGACGGCTGGCTCGACGCAGCCGGATATACCTCGGCATCGCCGCATCGGTACCACTGATCGGTGTCGCGGGCGGCCTGATCTACCTCGATGCGGCGCAGCAGCAAACGGTGGTCGGCCCGACCGTCATCCTCTGTGTCGTCACCCTTTTCGCCTTCGTCGGTGCGCTGCGCATCTTCTACGCACTCGAATCGGATCTGCACGCCCTCGATCGGATCGTCGATCCACGATCCCGGCGACCCGAATAATGCAAAGGTTTCACCAAGGACCTCAGTAGATTTCGTGACTACCCTCGAAGCTGTTCGGAATGCCACGGGCTTCGGGGGCGCCATGAAAGAGCAGCGGACGCAGATCTATGGATCGGTGGTGGAGTTCGTCGAAAACTACCTATCCCAGGTCTACCGACGCAAGGTGGCCGATAACGGCCTGGCCTGGTGCCCCGAATGGTGGCGGCACACCGAGGCCGTCGCGCGCCTGGAAGCGCTCTGGCGATCCTGGGAGCGCTACCGGCTCAATGATGGATTGGGTATGTCGCTATGGTTCCTCGACCATGCCGATAGCCACATGAACGTGCTGCTCGACCCCAACGGACCATTCGCCGGATGTTCCATGCACAACGGGCACACAGACCGTATCTGGCCGCTATCGGTGAAATCACCTCCCCCCGATACCTTTTCACCCACCGGTTAGTCGCGTTTATTTGAAACGGCCTGCGGTCAACTAACGTTCATGCAGTGCTAGGACATTCACATGCGACCAGCGGCGCTTTCGCCTGGTCGGTGGCAGCGGCGACGTTGCCCATCTCGGCGTTGGTGTATCCGGTATTGCCCAGCGGGGGCGCGCATCTCGGCGCCGTCGAGGTATTGCTCGGTACTTTCCTTACGGCCGGGGCTGCTCTGCTGCCCGACGCGGACCATCCGAACGGCACGATCGCGCACGTGCTCGGTCCGATCTCCTATCACCTGTGCCGCTTGATCTCCTGGATCTCCGGCGGGCATCGGCACGCCACACACTCGTTCGCCTTCGTCATCGCCATCACCTACGGGACCTGGGCGGGCGAGCATTGGATCGGACGGTATTTCACCCTCGGATTGGTCTTCTTCCTGCTCGCCCTCGCGGTGCGCGCACTGCATCTGTGCCCCTCCGGCGAGGGCATCGAGGCCTGGGGCACGGTCATTATCCTGGCCGCGGCGGGGACGTTCGCGATGGACCATTGGATCACCGACAAACCGGCATGGCTGCCGTTCTCCGTCGGGCTCGGCGCGCTCGCCCACCTCGCCGGTGATTGCCTCACCGATAAGGGGTGCCGACTCTTCTGGCCGTTCTCCCTGCGCACCCGCGTGCCGGTCATCGATCGGACCGGGAACAAGGTCGAAACCTGGATCGTATCACCGTTCTTCACATTGGCCACCCTTGCCGTGCTGTGGCACGTCTTCACTGTGAATCCCTAGCGGTTCGGTCGTCGGAGACCGGCGGTGATCGGTCTCCGACGGGGTCCGCTGCAGCCTGTGCCTGCCCAGCGGCCCCGGCGTCTTTGCTGGTTTTGTTGATTGTTCGGTGCGATGTGTAGTGGAGTAGACAGTTTCATAGATTGATTCGCATATCCCGATAGTCACATGAATCATTTCATGACCGGATCTGGATGATCTCTTCCTAGCCAGATGACCAGCCGCCAAGAGGTCTGCTGCATCGAGGTCTTCGCGGGGCGGATATTCATCACTCCGAACATTTGCATCCCGTCCCTCGACTGCGGCATCGCACCTTCCTGGAAGGCACCTCCCCTCCCCTGGCCGTGGGGGCACCGGCCGCGCCGCACTTTTCGGCGGCCACCGCATGACCTCTTCTCCTCTATGCAGTGTCCGGCGAAGCCGGACATCATTGGTCCTTGTTTAGGCTACATGCGTAGATGCGCATATCTACGTATGGACATGTCTTTCAGATGACCGGGTTCCAACCGGTTGGCCGCGGTGCCGGGATACGCTGAGCCATGGTCGCCGGATCGACAATGCAGCCACAGCGCTGGACGCCACCCATTGCCCCACCCCGTGCTCACGAAACACAGAGCGCCACACCACTTCCCCCGGTCACCCGACTGGAACTCCCCGGCACGGCACCCGAGGATGTGATCCGCACCGCCGAGGGCCGGGTTATCGCGGGAGTCGATGACGGTTCGATCTACAGCATCGACCCCGCGGACGGTGCGGTAACCCTGCTGGCGAAAACCGGCGGCCGACCGCTCGGCATGCATGCCGACGCCGATGGGTCGATTCTGATCTGCGATTTCGATCGCGGACTGCTGCGCCTGGACAAAGCGGGCGCACTCGATGTGCTCGTGGACGAGGTCGACGGCGAACCACTCCCCTTCGCCAGCAATGTGGTTCGCGCCGACGACGGCACGATCTACTTCTCCGCGTCCTCGCGGCGCTTTCCCCTGCATCAGTGGCGCGGCGATCTGCTGGAGCATTCCGGCACCGGCCGCCTGTTCCGCCTCGATCCATCGGGCAAGCTCGAAACCCTCATCGACGGACTGCAATTCGCCAACGGCGTAGTCCTGTCCCCCGACGGTTCCTGCGTCCTCGTCGCCGAAACCGCGGCCTACCGCGTGACCCGCTATTGGCTCAGCGGCCCCAAGGCAGGCACCCACGACCTGCTGATCGAGAACCTGCCGGGCTTCCCGGACAATATGGCACTGGGCAGCGACGGCCTGGTGTGGATC
The DNA here is from genome assembly GCF_050946365.1 of Nocardia sp. CA-107356. Taxonomy (NCBI): domain Bacteria; kingdom Bacillati; phylum Actinomycetota; class Actinomycetes; order Mycobacteriales; family Nocardiaceae; genus Nocardia; species Nocardia sp. CA-107356. The sequence goes on from NZ_CP191992.1 coordinate 5,538,726, forward strand.
ACCCTGCCCTCGCCACGAAACCCGTTACTGGACCGCCTACTCCCGCTGCCCGGCATCCTGCGCCGCATCGTCTGGGCACTGCCGGACTGGTTACAACCGACGCCGCCGCGGACCGTCTGGGTGCTGGCGGTCGACTTCGACGGAAAGATCGTGCACGACCTGCAGACCGAGGGCACCGACTACGCGATGGTCACCGGCGTCGTCGAATACAACGGCACCCTGTACCTCGGCAGCCTCACCGAAACCGCCGTCGCCGTGAGCCAGGTGCCGTCATAGCTGCAGCGAGCGCCGTTCGTCCACACGTGTGCGACCACCAAGAGACATGTGGCACCGCGCCGTGAATTCGGCGACTGACATCTGGGATGCGAATGCGGTGGAGATTTGCCGACACGCAGATTTCAGTGAACGGTTGTACACTGAAAATATGAGTGAGGCCGGGCGGCAGCGACAGGCGGAGATTCGGGCACTCGCGCGGTTGGCGGGCGATGAGATCGGTGGGGCGGTCGGCGGGATCGCGGAGGTACATCGTGCCGTCTCCGATCGGGTGTTCGCAGCGGTGCAGTTGGGAGTCGGGCCTGCGGCGCAGCCGGTCAAGGTGGTGCACGATGCGATTACCGATGGGGTGTATCGCCTGGTCGGTGGCACCGCGGTCGCAGTGGCGGCGCTGGCGGAACGGACCGTGGATGTGCCCGGCGCCCCGGTGCCGTCGCGCACGGTGTACGGGTCCGGATTCCTTGCTGCTCTGCAGGGGTTGATCGGTGACAGTCTCGAGGATGAGCGGCCGATTTTGGCCGGGCCGATGACGTTTCGGGTGTATGGCGAGCCGGTCGCGCCGGGTTGGGTCGGCGACGTGGTGTCGAACCCACGCCCGCGGATCGCGGTCTTTCTGCACGGCCTGGTGGAGACCGAGCACGCGTGGCGGCTCGGCGGGCGCCCCAGCTATGCCGAGCGGCTCGAAGGCGACCTCGACTGCACGACGCTGATGGTGCGATACAACAGTGGGCTGCACATCTCCGAGAACGCCCGTCTGTTGAATGCGATGCTGCGGCGTCTGGTCGAGCACTGGCCGGTCGAGGTCGAGCAGATCGCGCTCGTCGGCCATTCCATGGGCGGGCTGATCGCACGGGGCGCGTGTCATGACGCCGATCAAGCCGACCTGCCGTGGGTGCGCAGGGTCCGGCAGATCGTCTGTCTCGGGTCACCGCATCTGGGCGCGCCGCTCGAACAGCTCGTTCATTACGCGTCGGCCGCTTTGGTGCGGGTGCCGGAGACCCGGCCGTTCGGGCGGCTGCTGCGGCGCCGCAGCGCCGGCATCCGCGACCTGCGCCAGGGTTCGCTCGTCGACGAGGACTGGCACGGCCTGGACGCGGACGCCTTGCGCCGCAGAGCGATTCGCGAGGTACCGCTGCTGGACTGCGCCGACCACTACTTCGTTACCGCCAGCGTCACGCGCAGCCCCCGTCACCCGCTCGGCCGCGTCATCGGCGACGGCCTCGTCCTTCCGGCCAGCGGCTCCGGCCGAAACCGTGCCCGCCGCATCGGTTTCGACGACGCCAACGGTCTGCACATTCCCGGAGCCAACCACTTCACGCTGCTCAACCACGACGGCGTCTATGCGGCGCTGGTTCGTTGGCTCGCTGACGATGTGCGCCAAGTGTCGGTGCGCTGTGGTTGAACCGCAGAGTCCAGCGTCACGATCCTCGCCGCGGAACTGATCCACCTGCCAGCATGAACTCCGCTGAGAGCGTGCACTTTCGACCGAATCCGGCACCCTCTGCCAACTATCGGCGACACAGTGCACGCTCTCGGCGCCGTCTCGGCTCGACCGCGACTGCACTGTCGCACACCGAGATGCGGCAAGTGGCCGCGGCATGCTCTCACCGCCGACAAAGTCGGCCCGATCGCGTTGATGTACGTGAGCTGTCGATGAAAGAACCCTGCGACACCCACGGAGCGGTCGGGCGGTGCGGCAGACCAGTACGCGCGCCGAGCGCAGCGCCCACTCCCCGCTATTCCGCAGACAAGAGTGGGCGCTCCGACCGAGCAGGAACCACCGCGGCACCGCCGCCTGCTGCGGCGGACCCGATCAGAACAGTTGGTCGGAATGGGTTTCGGCTTCACCTCGCACATCCGCTGCGAATTGGGCTTCGATCTCCGCGTCCGTGCCCTCGGTGTGGGCCGCGTACAGCAGCAGACAGCCGCGGATACCGTCGAGGAGGTCTTCCAGGAGGTCGAGCGCCGGGCGGGTGGGATCGAGGCGGCTGATGCGGAATTCGTCGAGGAGGGCGGCGCGGGTGGCGCTGTCGAGGTCGAATTTGCGGGCCTGCTCTTCGATTTCGGCGACGCGGGCCACGACGGCCCACGGCGCTGGCACATGCCCCTCCGAGACGGCCATGGCCTCGGCGATGAGATCGACGACGACCTCGGTCGGGCTCTCCCCGGTGGTGAGGCGTTCCAGCACCAACGTCGGGGTCTCGACTTGCAGTGCTTCGATATCGTCGGCCTCGACGACCACATCGGCGGTCGCCACTCCCGCGAGTTCGCCCGCTACTTCAGCGGCGGCGTAGAGCCAATGCGCGGCCGCGACGGAGGCCGAAGCGGGATCGAGTTCGGTGAACAGTTCGACGGTGCCGAGCGGATCGGCGCACAACAGTTCGTCGGCGGCCTGCACCTGGGCGGGTGAGACATCCGGGCGCGACAGCTCGACCGCTTGGCGGGCGCGGCCGGAAAGATCACCCAGTTCGGCGGATTCGATGGCAGCCTGTTCGGTGCGAACCTCGGCGGCGATGGTGTCGCGCAGTGCGGAATCGTCGATGGCGTGCAGGGTGCGGCCCACACGGTGCGCGGATTCGACCACGCCGCTGTAGGAGACGACCAGACCCTGGTCGGTCGGCAGGTTCGGGGTGCGGATGCCGGCTTCGACCTCCTTGAAGTTGCGGCGCTCCTCCGCGCGTCGCCAGGCCTCGCTATTGGGGATGTCGGGATCGCCTGCGGCACTTGCCGGATGAGTGTAGGTGCGCCACTGGAAGCGCGACAGGGTGGTCAGATTCGACGCCAAACTCGTTGCCTGGTCGGGTGTTGTCGGTGGCAGCTCGGCCACCGTTGTCGCGAGATCGCCACGTCCGGTCGCCCAGATGGCGACCAAGGCGTTGCGGTCGGCGTCGAATGCGTATCGGGTCACGCACGCCAGTCTTGCCGATCGGCCGCCATTGTGCGCGCGATCGATTGCTTCGATATCCGGTCGTCGGCGTTTCGGGTGTCCGATGTCGGCGCTCCCGCGCCCCTGCGCGACCACGCTGCGCTACTCCCCCGCCCCGTCGCTCGCGGCCGGACACCACGTTGGACGGCTGTGGATACCTGCGAGGATGGACGGTATGACTCTCGATCACGGTGATCCGGGCGACGCGCCTTCGATTCCACAGCCGACCACGCCGGTGGTGAATTCCGCCCGGCCCTCAACGGCCGAAGAGGCCAGAACCGTTGCGGCGGCGACGAATACCGCGACATTGGCGAGTTTGAGTGCGGACGGCGGGCCATGGGCGTCGTTCATCACATATGGGCTGATGGCGGGGCAGCCGGTGCTGTGCGTCTCGCAGATGGCCGAGCACGGGCGCAATCTCGCGGCCGATCCGCGGGCCAGTCTGTCGGTGGTGTCGCCCGAGATGCCCGCCGATCCGTTGGCCGGAACGCGGATCACGCTGGCCGGAGTGGTGGAGCGTCCGGTCGGTGACGAGGCGATCGCGGCGCGCGAGGCGCATCTGGCGGCGGTGCCCGCGGCGAAGTACTACGTGGATTACAGCGATTTCTCGCTGTGGGTGTTGCGGGTGCGGCGGATTCGCTGGGTCGGCGGCTATGGGCGGATGGATTCGGCGAGTGCCGAGCAGTATCTCGCGGCCGCGCCGGATCCGGTGATTCCGGTGGCAGGGCGGGCGATTGCGCATCTCAATAACGATCACGCCGACGCGCTGTTGTCGATGGCGCAGGTGTTGGGCGGGTATCCGGACGCGACCGAGGCGATGTGCGAACGCGCCGATCGGTATGGGCTGGACCTGCGGGTCGTGACGCCGCGCGGCGTGGCGCGGACACGGGTGGGCTATGTGACGAGGATCGATTCCGCGGACGAATTACGCTCGGCGACAGTCGAATTGACGCGGCGATCGCGCGAGGAGTGATGGCGCGACCCGGTCGAGCTCGAGCGGCAGGTCGTCGGAGTCGAAGAAGGCCGTAAGGCTGCCTGTGGTCGCGTTGACGCGCAGCTCTTCGGTTCGCAAGCCCTGTGCGGCCAGGTTGGTCAGGGTCGCGGCGGCGTCTCGCACGGCGAAGGCAAGATGGCGCAGTCCGGCGGCCTCGGGCCAGCTGCGACGGGCGGGTGGGGCCAGGAACGAGAACAGTCCGATGCGGCTCCCGCCGGGCAGGGCCGGATGGAGTTTGTACGAGCTCCGTTCGGCCCGGTGACTGCGATGGGCGGCTGACCTGACGTAGGTTCGACGGCTCGAGCCCGGTTTCGGCGGCTCGGTGCCAGCTTGCCGCATCCGAACCTCGCCGCCCGCTTGTGTGTTGGCGAATTGGTCAACACGAGGCACCTGGATCGGGCGCGGTCGGCATCTGGAGAGGCTGTTGCGCGTCGGACGTGCGCTGCTCGCCGAACTATCGCATTACATCTGTGGCACGGCGACTCGTCAACGAGCCGGTGCACACCCACCTGAGACGTCACCGGTGCCGGACCGCTCGAGCTCGTAGGTGCCTCGACGTTCACATGCGCAGTTCGCTTCGGCGATCCGACTCGAAGCAGAGCGCAACTCAGACTTCACACTTGCTCGCGTCCAGTTGATTCTTTCGCACCATTGGTCGTGCAGGCTTCTCCAGTCTTCGGCGGCGGTGTGGATCCACCGCTTTTCCAGCTCCGCCGCAGCCAAAGCCGGTTTCTCTCGCTCGACTTCGTTCTCCGCATGTGCGGCGCGGTCGACCAGTTCGGTCCAGCGATGGAAATCCTGATGTAGTGCGTTTTCGACCGTTTTGTGCATTGCCAACTCCTTTGGTGATAGTGGTTATCTTGTTCTCTGAATCTGTGCTCTGCGGCCGCGGCGCCTTGCCCGTGGTGCCCAGAGCGACATTCGCGATGCGAGCGACGCTGGTGGGATGAGGGCCGGCGATCCGACATTGTGGATCGGTTTCTTGATCGGGGAGGAACGGGTTCGGGTTCCGGCAGCGTGGCCGGACAGCGCGGACCTTGGGGCCAAGAGCCGCTGGGGCTCGCCGATGCAACACTCTGGTGTTATGGGGACGCTCAGCTCTGCGGCGACGTCATGCAATCGCGCGGCCATCGTGACGGACCGCGGTGTCGCAGGGGTCTCAACGTCCTCGTTGCGGTGACGGACGGAAGACTGCAGATCGCGAGTTGGTTGTGGAATTTCCGCTTGCTGACCTCGCGGGCAGTTTGCCGGACGTGTGGTCGCTTTCGACCGAGCATCCGCAGGGCTACCGATCTTCCGGCTGTCCACTTTCGTTTCAGTTTGGTCACAGTTTACGCACGATCAGTTAACGGTGCATAGAGGAAAAGCAGAAATTTCCTAGGAAATCGCAGGTGCGCCACTATTTCGCCACCCATGCAGGGAGTTTGCGGCCCGCGCATGGCGCTGTGAAGTGCGAGCCGGACTCGAAGTGACCTCTGCAGCACAGTGTAGGCGCGACAACCGCCAGCGACATGGCGGCTCGCGGCGCGGGTCGGCCGCAGTGGAACCAGATGATTGATTCCAGGGGTCAGTGGTCGTAGCCGGCGCGGGACCGGTGGATCGGTGCGCCGATCTTGTCGTTGTGCCAGCTGGCCGCGGTCATGGCGAGGATGGGTTGCGACACGTCGAGCATTGCCGATGGCAACGGCGATCGGCCAAGCGTAGGAAACGTACGCTTGGCCGACCGTGGGGTTTCGGCGGCTTGAAAGGTGAAATCAATTGCACCAGTGCGGAATCGGTGCGCGCTACTGCACGGTGAACTTCTTTGCCTGTCCGGAGACCACGGTGCCGTTACGGTCGACGAGCGCTACCCGCACCTGCGCCTCGGAACCCGCGGTCAGCGGTGGCTGGCTGGGGTCCACCGTCAGGGGGACGGTGGCGCTCTGTGGGGAACCGTTGCAGTCGACGGAGTTCTGGGCGCCCTGGGCGGCGGGACGGTCGGCGTTGGGGTCGCCCATCATCGCCTGGATGCTCGCCACCCCGGCGGAGTCGTCGCAGGTGTAGTCGATTTGGACCATGTTCGATCCGGCACTGGTGATGTCGAGGGTCGCAGCGGCGAGCGCGGGAGCGGCAGCCGCCACCGAGGCCGCGGCCATCGCGGCGAAGACAGCCGCGATGCGGGCAGGGCGCGGAGAGTTCGGGGTAGTCATCATGGGGCTTCGTTCCTCCTGTGTTGGCGGACATAGATCGCGGAACACAACGGGAAGAGACGCGGTGCGCATTGCACCGCCAGCATCCATGGTCCAGCCCATTGCCCGCTGCCGTGGGGGAACCGCTCGAATCGGCGCCTGCGGCGGCGGGCACCTGGGTGAGCTTCGTCGCCGGCGCTGCGGCGCAATCCTCGGCGCCGAGGATTGCGATGCGGCGGGCGCTGGCGGCGACCTGGACAACGTCGCGGTCGAGTTTGCACCTCGGCGGCGTCATCGACCGTCTCGGCGGCACCTGGAATCATCTCGGCGGCTACGACAGCGCGTCCGTCCCCGGCCCGGACGGATATCTCTCGGAATGCCCCGAATGGAGCCTCGCCGATCCGGGGCCGGCATCATCGACTGATGCAGCTATCGGTCGGAGCCGACCGATTCAGCCGATTTCACCCGTCACGCAATGGTCTTCAAATGCACCGGCAGGCACAGCGGTCCGGACGTCATTATCTGGGGCGGGTACGGGAGCTGTTCGGGATCGCAGGCCAGGCTCAATTGGGGGAATCGGCCGAAGAGTGTGGCTAATGCGATCCGGATCTCCAACCGGGCCAGCGGCGCGCCGAGACAGATATGCGGCCCGCGGCCGAAGGCCAGCTGATCGCGGTGATCGTGGTCGATATCGAAGGTATCGGCATCGGGATAGTGCTCCGGATCCCGGCCGACTCCGCCGTACCACGTGATGAGCGCACCCGCGGGAATATCGACTCCGGCGATCGTGACGTCCTGCAGCGGATAGCGGAGATTGACGGTGAACACCGACGAGCGGTACCGCAGGACCTCCTCCACGACATCGCCCCACCGGTCCTCGCTCTGGGCTTTGGTGAGCTGTGCGGGGTGGGTACACAGCGTGATGATCGCGTTGCCGAGCAGGTGCACGGTTGTCTCGTGCCCGGCCGCGATCGCCAACCACAGCATGCTCACCATTTCGTCGCTGGTCAGGCCACTGCCGTCGGGCTCGAGCAGCGCCGTGGTGAGATCGTCGCCGGGCGTGCGCCGTTTGCGCTCGATCAACTCCGCGAGGTACGCGGTCATCGCCTGCATCGCTGCCTGCATCTGCTCGGCGGTGCTGGTATGCGATACGAGCGTGGTGGTCCAGTCCCGGATCAGTTCTTGTTCGTCGTCGGGTATCCCGAACAGCTCGCAGATCACCCGCACGGGGAGCGGGGTGTTGAATGCGGAGACGAGATCGACCGAGCCGTTGTCGAGCGGGAAGGCGTCGATGAGTTCGGTGGTGATTCGCTGGATGCGAGGTTCGAGCGCGGCCACTCGGGCGGGTGTGAATGCCTTACTGATCGTCTTGCGCAGCCGTCGGTGATCCTCGCCGTCCTTGTTGAGCATGTGGTCCATATCGGTGAGGGTGCGCATCGGCCAATCGGCCGCGATGGTGCCATCGTGCAGTGCTGGACAGTTCCCGGCATTCTTGCTGAAGAGCGTTCCGTCACCGGCGAGCAGCTCACTGGCAGCGCGATGACTGACCGCCGCCCAGACCGCAACACCTCCAGGAAATTCGATGGGAACGATCGGACCGTGCTGGCGGATGCGTTCATAGGTCTGCAGGACCGTCTCGCCGGGGGTGGGCAGCTGGATGACAGATTCCGTCATGTCGGCTCCAATGGTGTGATCGACAGGTGGCACGACAGATCGTGTGAGTGCGTGCCGGGTCAGTCTCGATCGCGGACGGATGGGTGGCCCGACGAATCGGGATCTTGTGCCTGGTAAACGAATTCCGAGGCGCAAGAACATAACTCGATATCGGACCGTCGAATGTGTCGAGGAATGCGTCGGCGAGGCGGCCCAACGCCGCCGCCTCGCCGACCATGGGCTCGGATGGTTACGACGGTGTGAGTGCCTTCATCAGCGCAGCCGCAGTTGCCTGGTCGATGCACGTCGGCTTACCACCGTTGGCGGAGTGGAATACACCGCCTTTGGTGTTTCCGGTGAAGTAGCACAGCGGGAACCCCGGTTGGCCTTCGATGAAGGTCAGCGGCGGAGCGAGACCGTCGAGGGTCTCCTCGCGCAATGCGCGCAGTCCCTTGATCGCATCCGCGCTCGTCGAAGACGGGGAGAGGTTGGCCGCTGTGGCCGCCGCCAGGAACAGCTGCCCACCTGCCCACGGCCACAACAGCGGCGCGCTGAAGTCCCCGCTGCCCCGAAGGCCCGGTATGTACTTGTCGAGGGCGTCGCCGAAGTCCTTGATGGCCGGAATCGAGTCATCGGTGTACAGCGCGTTCGAGCCCGCGAAGATGCTGCCCTCGAAGTTCGGGTCCGTGGCCCACGCTCTCTGCAGGCTCACGCCGGTAGGAGCCTGAATCGGTTTGTAACCCTGCTGCGCACACGATGCCGCGATGCGCGAAATCGCCTCGACCGAGACGCCAGGGAATACCGCGTCGACACCCTTGTTCTTGAACGCCAGACAGGGAGCGATGTAGTTCGGTGCGGCAATCGCGACTTTCTCCGCTGAGAATCCCAGACCGGCCTGTTCGGCCATCGGCTTCAGCATCTGCGGAAGCTGCTCGCAGACCGGGATTTCGGCACAGTAATAGACGCCGAGGGTCTTCGCGCCCGCTTGTTCGGCCTGGGCCACCTCACCCAGCATCAGCACCGGCAGCGTGGTTCCGGAAGCGAAGAAGTTCGGATCGGTGATGAACGGGGCGTCGACCGGCTGTCCACCGATGACCGGAATGCCCTTGCTGTCGACGTAGTTCTGCCAACTCGAACTGACCAGACTGGTCTGGCCGACGATTGCGACCACCTTGTCCTGTTCGACCAGCTTCTTCGCAACGGCCAGCGCAGTTGTCGGATTCTGCTCGTCGTCGTATGCCACGAGCTTGACCGGGTGCCCATTGATTCCGCCGCGATCGTTGACCCACGACGTCCAGGCCTGCAGCACATCGGCGGCGTGTCCCACCGACGCCGCTGCCGGGCCGGTGCAGCTGCAGATCGACCCGATGAGGATCGGATCACCCTTCAGCCCGCCGTCGGAAACCTTAACCGGGCCAACGGATTCGGGCCCGCCGCTCGTCGAGTCGGCGGAACACGACGTGAGCGCGAGCGCCGCCGCCAGCACCGGCGCGGCCCACCACAGCAACCTTGTTTTCTTCATTACTCCACTCCTGTACGGATACCGAGCATTCGATTCGCTACGCCCATCGCCCGGCCGCGGTTCCGGGTGGGTGTCCTGCCGGCAACGCCGGCAAGTCTGTATGGCTGCCGTCGATGCCGAGATAGTTCTGCAGCACGGCATCTCGGTCGATATCTGTGGCGGGCCCGGCGAACGCGACGGTGCCGCGGCTGAGCAACACCACGTGATCGGCCATCGCCATGGCGTGGTCGACGTACTGCTCGACCAGCACAATCGCCGCGCCGGTGGTACGCAATTCGCCGAGCGCCGTGAAGATCTCGTCCACGACCAGCGGAGCCAGGCCCATGGACACCTCGTCGAGCAGGACAACCGATGGATCGGCCAGCCAGGCGCGCCCCAGTGCCAGCATCTGCTGCTGGCCACCGGACAGCGAGCCGGCCCGTTGATCGAGCTTCGCCCGCAGCGTGGGGAAGATATCGAGCACGTCGTCGGCGCTACCTCGGCGCCAGGGCGGCGTCAGCAGGCGCAGGTTCTCCCGAACCGTCAAGTCCGCAAAGACACCTCGGCCCTCGGGGATCAGGCACAGGCCCGCGCGGGCGCGGCGCACTGGGCGAGCGCGGGTGAGATCGGCCCCGCCTATCGACACCGTCCCCGATCGCGCCTGAAGTAGTCCGGAGGCCACCCGCAGCAGCGTCGACTTTCCGGCGCCGTTCGGCCCGAGCAGCGCCACGACCGACCGAGGTGCGACCGCGAGGTCGACGTCGTGCAGCACGATCGTGGTGCCGTATCCCGCGGTGATCGAGCGCAATTCGAGCGCGGAGTCGGTGTCGGTCATGCGACGGGCTCCGTCATCCGGTGTTCGTCGGTGATCGGCTCGCCCAGGTAGGCGTGCTGCACCACCTCCGAAGCGCGGACCTGTGCGGGCGAGCCACGGAATATCAAGCGACCGAAGTCGAGTACGAAGATCTCCGCGCAGATCTCGAGCACCAGCGACATATCGTGCTCTACCAGAACGATTCCGACGCCACGTGCGGCGACGACCTGCCGCAGAATCTGCCCGAAGCGCACTGTTTCGGAGCGATCCAGCCCCGCACTGGGCTCGTCGAGCAACAGGATCCGGTACGGCCCGGCCAGACATCTGGCGAGCTCGACCAGTCTTCGTTGCCCGGTGGACAGTGCGCCGACGCGAGAATCCGCGATGGATTCGATGCCGCACAACGCCATAGCGGAGGCCGTCGCGGTGCGCACCCGCCGGGCCTGTCCGCGCCCCGAGACCAGTTGGGCCAGCGGATTTGCCCCGGCGAGTGGACCTTCGGCACCCATCGCGACGTTTTCGGCGACAGTAAGGGAGTCGAACAGTTCCGTCTGCTGAAAGGTTCGCCCGATGCCCAGCCGCGCCCGGCGCGCGGTCGAGGCTCGGTTGATCACCAGGTCCTGCAGTCGCACTTCGCCAGCGTGGGCCTGGACGAGACCGGAGCAGGCGTCGAACGTGGTGGTCTTGCCCGCCCCGTTGGGGCCGATGAGTCCGGTGATCCGCCCGGTGCGCGCGTCGAAGGAGAGGCCGTCGACTGCCACTACGCCGCCGAAGCGAACCGAAAGATCGTGGACGTCCAGCACTGTCGCGGGCTGTTCGGTGGTGGGTTCCGCCGCGACGACCGCCGAGGACCGGCTGCGGCGAAACGCGTTGTCCAGCCAGGATCGAATCGGGCCGGGAACCTCGACGCGGCTCGCGGTGGCGGCACGCAGCACCACCAGGATGCCGAACAGGAACTGGAGCCACAGCGACATGCCGGCGACTTGGATATAGGACGGCACGAGGATGAGCGCCACCGCGGCCAGCAGCGGATACCACGGCTCCCGGCCCACCACGATGACAATGACCGCGAAATAGGTGACCGATAGCAGCGGCTGGTAGTTGGCCGCCGAGGCGGTGGTCTGGGCCATTGCGGCGAGTGCGCCACCCGATGCGGCTAGAAATGCCGAAACGCAGAAGACGAGAACGCGGGTGACTTCGATGGTGACACCGTTGGTCCGCAGCGCGGTCGGCGATTCGGCCAGCCCGCGGAGCAATCGTCCGAGCCTGCTCTTGTCCAACGCCACCACGATGAGCGTGCTCACCGTGGCCAGCACCAGCACCAGACGGTAGAACGACGGGTCGGAGTCGAGTCCGAATACGCTGGGGCGCGGCATTTTCAGGCCCAGACCACTGGTGCCGAACATATAGGGCTCGCTGTAGAACATCATCTGAACTACGACGCCGAATCCGAAGGTCGCCAACGCCAGATACAGGCCGCTGAGGCGAATGGCCGGAATCGACAACACCGCACCGATCGGTACGACCACCAGTCCGCAGCCGATGAGCGCGAGCGGCCACGGCCATTGCCGATCGACAGCAAGGTGCGAGAACGTGCAGGCTCCGATCGCGGTGAAAGCCATATGGCACAGCGAGACTTGACCGGACGTGCGGACCAACAGACCGAGCGACAGAAAGACGAGCGTCATCGCCAGCGCCACAGTCCAATCCGTCAGGTGGATGCCCGCGAACAACGGAACCAGCGCGAGTACCACCAACACCACGACCCCACCCGCGGATTGCAACGCCGGTGGAGCAGTCCAACCGGATCGGATCCGCCGGACCGCCCGGTTCCGGTCCACCAGGTAGCGACGCGGCATGATCAGCAACACGAGGAACAACGCCAAAAACGGCAATGCGGCGGGAACTCCCGCGGCCGGCCCGGTGGTGAAGTAGTGCGTCGCCGACGCGGCGAGTACACCGATGAGCAGTCCACCGCCGAAACTCCAAGGCAGACTGGTGAATCGGCCGATGGCCGCCGCTCCGAACGCCTGGACGACCAGCAATGTCAACTGCATGGGATCGAGCGGAATCAATGGCGCGAACAGCACCCCGGACAGCGATGCCAAACCAGTGCCGACACACCAGGCCGATCGTCGGGTGCGCACCGAACTCGTCCCGGCCAGATCCAGCAATGCCGCATTCCCGACGACCGCACGCATCGCGATGCCACCTCTGGTGAACCGCAGCGCGGCCGATAACGCGGCGGTCGCGAATACCGCGACGCCGAACGTTGCTACATCCGACCACTGCACCTGCACGCCGAAGGCGGCGAATCCGCCCTGGGGCAGGAAGATCGGAACGATGCGCGTCGTCCTCTGCCCGTAGTACAGAGTCGCCCCCGCCTGGACAACCAGCAGAATGCCGACCGTCGCGGCGATCCGCAGTTCCAAGGTCGCCCGGTCGACGACGCGGGCCAGCAATTCCAGTGCCAAGCCCATGGCCGGACCGATCCCGAGAACACAAATCGCCAGGGCGAGCTGCCATATGAGGCCATCGATGACGTGCAACGTGTAGAACGCGTACGCCGACACAGTGGCCATGGCGCCGTGGGCGAAGTTGAACACTCCCGACGTCTTATAGGTGAGCACCAAACCCGTTGCGGCCAGCCCATAAACCGAGCCGGATACAATTCCGGCGATCACGAACGGCAAGAGATCGGCCACGATGTACTCCAATTCTCGCTGATCGCCGACCGGCCGCGACCATGCGGAAGTGCCGGCGCGGACTTGCCTGACCTGGTCGGCTGGTGATCGACGGCTGGGGCGAGCTGTGCCAGGTCAGTGTCGACGGCTGGCGCACACCTTGCCACACGAACCCACAGCTCCTGCCTCGCAACAGAATTCGACGGCACAAAAACAAAGCCGGGCAGCGATGTAGATGATGGGAGCAGCCGGTGCGATACGAGTCCCCACTATCGAGAAGACCTGGAACCGTCGCCGTGCCCTGTTCCGTCGCTAGAGTTCCCCGCACCGCTTTGATGAAAGGACGGCCGAGGGTGACGAATCTTTCTCTTCCAGTAGCCTATCTGGTGGGCAGCGCCAACGCTCCGACACGCCAGACGGCGATGCGGAAATTCGAATCGCTGTGGCATTATCTGCCCTCATTTCCAGAAGGGGATACTCCTTTTCCCAGCTGGATCATGCCGCGCCTGCGTGCCACCTTCGCACTTCCCGGCATGACGAAAGTCGACACCGGAAATATCGAGCTGGCCTACGACGGCATGCCGACCTACGAGTACAAGGGCGAAGCGGAACTCGAGATCCCGCCCGTGTTGTTGGGTTACTTCGATCAGGCGGAGGCGGCCAAACCGATTCTGGACCGGATGATCCACGAGCACGGCGAACAGAAGCCCTATCAAGCGAATATCATCGACCCCTACGACCACGCTTTCTTCGCTCTGGGAGTGGCCGGCGTCACCGAGCACTACGACTCGTTCCGGAAACCGGCGCTGGCGGAGATCGCGGCCATCCATCGGTTGTTCGACGGCGATGTGGTGTTCCAACTGGAGAGCCCCGGACGCACGGTGACGATGGAAAGTATCGAGTCGCAGGAGGAACGCGCGGCAAAAGCTGTCGAGCTGGCTTCGGATCTGGCCGAGTTCGTGCGCCGTATGCCCGCAGGTGCCCGGGTCACCATCCATCTGTGCCGCGGCGATTGGGAACATACCAGCTGGATGAAGAAGATCGACGGATACGAACCGGTCGTGCTGCTGGCCAATGCGATCGTGGCGGAATGGCCCGAGGGCAGAACTCTGCAAGGAATTCATATTCCGCTTGCGGGCGCCGATGTGCTGCCACTCGTCGACACTCCGGACATATATCGGCAGCTGGAAAAGCTGACCACTGATGTGCCGATCTACGCCGGAATCGTGCACGAGCAGGCCGATGCGGAACGCATCGTCACGGCGCTGACGCAGGCCCGGCAGTACTACGGCCGCCCATTCGGCGGCCTGAGCACATCCTGCGGTATGGCTCGGATGACCGAAGCCGAGATGGACCGGGCATTGCAGTTGCTCGCGGAGCTCATGGAGCGAGTGACCGGTTAGTCCTCACTGTTGCGGTGGTACTTGGGCCGAGAGCTGCTGTCGGCCCGAGTCGGCCAACCGGCGTTTGCGAAATTCTCGCGGTGTCTCGCCGTATCGTGCCTTGAAGGCGGCGGAGAACCAGGTGAGGGTGAAGCCGCTGCGCGCCGCGACCTCGCCGATTGTTGCTGTCGTCTCGGGGTTTTCGAGCATGGTCCGAGCCGCCCGCAGCGCTTCGTCCTGGCGCACTTCCCGATATGTGGTGCCCGCCTGATGCAGTGCGGTGCGCAGTTGTCGCGGCGACCAGCCCAATGCCCGCGCCGCCTCGGGCAGCCGGAGGTCCGCTGCGCCGATGTGCTGGCGCACGTACTGTCGGACGGTCTCGGCGAGCTCTGTCAGGTGCGTCTGCTGCGGGTGGGCATCTCCCGCGGTCATCAGGCAGAGCAACTCGGCGATCCGGTCGCAGACCGCGTTGAACTCCCGGCTCGTCAACGCGGATTGTTCGGCATGCAGGTCGCGGATCATGCCCGCGGTGATCCTGCCGAGACCCGAACCGAGGTCGAGCACCGGCTGTCGTAGGCCTCCTGGTCGCGCGAACTCGGCGCGCGGTACCTGGAAGCCGTAGGCCACCGAGCCGGGGATATGCAGCCGGCACTGCCGATCCAGTGCCAGCACCGCCGCCTGCCCCGGTGCGATGCGGGTGACTCCGCGCTCGTCGGCCGCGGCGAACTGTCCCCGCTGCGGGACGACCACCCAGTAGAAGTCCTCGGCCGAAGCCCGACGAATATTCGACGGGGTGCGGAAGGCCAGCCGGTCGCCGGGCTGATCCCAGCGCAGCAGGCGGTACGTGGTCGTCTGCTGCACGGTCATGGCCACCTGCCAGCGCTCGGGTTCGCGGTAGCGATGATCCATCGGGACGAAACTGTTTGCGGTTTCGGTCCATTCGTCGACATCTGCGATGTCCAGCTCGTAGTACTCCATTACGACACCTCGAACGGTTCAGCCAGTGACAATGATGATGTCGGCTCCGCTGAACAGCAAGTCGGACGGGCGTGCCCGAGAAGGCTGCCGCGCCGGTACCAGACGTGCGGCCGGTGCGAGAGCGCGCAATTCCCGCAGGAACACCTCGACTGCGTGCTGCGCCAATTGCTTACCGGGGCAGATGTGTTTACCGAATCCGAAGGTCAGCGGAAGTTTGCCGGCGCCGTGTAGGTCCAAGGGGTTCGGGAAGGCCCGCGGATCCCGGTTGGCGGCGGCGCACATCACCAGGACCGGCCCGGTCGCGAGCACCGTGCCGCTGCGCAGCGTCAGCGAGCCCACAACGTGCCGCTTCCACGCCACCAGACCCGGGTCGAGCTGAAGTACTTTGGCCGCGACGTGCGCGGCCGATGCCTGGTCGGCGAGGAGGTGCCACCATTGCCGGTCCGGATTGCTCAGCAGGCGCTGCAGGCCCTGCTGAATACTGCCGCTGACGGTGTGTACACCCGCGGCCAGCGAGTTGGCCACAGCGGACACCGCGACTCGACGGGGAATGCGCGCAGCGCGCAGACGGGCGGGCAATCCGCCCGTCCCATCCTGTCCGCCGGATGCGATGGCGTCGGCGCTCACCGTGAACAGCCGACCGAGGCCGCCGACCGCCGCGGCCAATTCACGGCCGCGCATCCGCCGACCCAGCAGTCCGGACTGGGCACCGCTCCATATCGCCACATGCGGCCAGTGCGCAGGCGGCAAACCGACCGCCGCGCCGACGACCCGGGCCGCGTAATCGATCGACAGCGAGGTCACGTCGAGGGTGTGGGCACTCGCGTCGCCTCGGGTGCGCAGCGCGTGGTGGAAATGCTCGGTCAGGTCCTCGATCCGGTGCGGGCGTTGCGCCGTCGACACGGTGAAATGTCCCGCCGGGCCGGCCAAGGTGTCCCATACCCGTTTGTGCAGGACGCTGTCGGTCAGATCCGCGGTCGCCTTCGCCGGCAGCGGGACCAGATGCCGGCAGAGGTGGCCGAGGGCACGGGGATTGGCCGCGATGCGCCCGAAACCGACAAGCGGCTCCAACGATTTCGCGTTCGAGATGCCGGGGCGGGCCGCTTCCATCAATTCCCGCACGTCGGCGTAGCGCCAGACCATCCGTAGCCCGGAGTTGTGTCGATAGGTAGGTTCGTGCCAGTCGTGCAGCTGCCGATATCGCTCGTCGCGTTCGGTGAACGGCAGCTGGTTGGGGGTTTGCTCGTCGAAGGGGAATTTCATTGTCAGATCATCGGTTTCGCTGAGGTTGAGAACCATGTGCAGCATGCCTGCTGGAAGGTCGTGCGTCGATGCACTCGCGGGATCGGGGATTTGCTCACCGCGGCCGGAACCGCCCACATACCGCCAGGCCAGCCGCGCGGTAGTCGGCTCGGTCGCAGCAGTGTCGCGTGACATGTTCGGCACCGAAGCCGGGTGGTGTGTTGCGGGCCATCCGTTCCGCTGCGAGCAGGGCGAGAATGCCGGCGCCGGCCAGTATTGCGTCCGAGTGGTGCGCTCCGCCGAGGTTTCGTTCGGTCAGGGTCACGCACAGGCCGTCGGTCGCCACCTCGACGGCCGCGACCGGGAATAGCCTGCGCACCGCTGTCACGATATCGAATCCACTGTGCCACTGCGGGATTCCCGCTGGGGCGATCATCCCGGCCAACTTGTGGATCGGCCCTGGGCAGGCAATACCGACCGCGGTGATCTCATCGTCTCCGGCGACATCGAGCAGCAGATCCCGGCAGCCGTCCCACACTGCATTCAATGGTATCGGGATTCGCTGAATGTCCCGTGTGCCGACGGCGCTGTCGACCCGGCTCGCGGCGAACTCCGCGGGGCCGATATCCAATGCCAGTACGATCATGAATCAGCTACCACCACAACGCCTTTCGTCTTCGTTGTGCAATGCGGGTAGCAGGCGAGCTGGCTCCCTCATGGGACCTCCAAGGTTGGTCGACCGTTGCGTCGTGCACCTACTGGAACAGTGTCGACTACCGGCGCTCGCTATCTCGCCGAGTACACATTCCGTGCCGATGAACGCAGATTCATTGCCCCACAGCGTAAAAAGGGGTGTGTGTTCGCGCTGAGAATGCCGCGATCCGCGCGCAGGCCCAGATCTTCGCCGGCGAGGCGGGCGAAGACCCCGACTCCACGCCGCGTTCTTGATGTCCTGCTACGGCCTGCGATGTTCGGAGGTGGACCGCTTGCCCTCCGGTGGCGGCCGAATTATCGGAAGTCTTTATGCGCCACCAGGAGTCGTTTGGTGGATCGATACGGTGAGCATGGCGACGATCATGTCGATGATTTCGGCCGCGTCGCGCTCCGGGTCCGCCGCGCGCACGCCCGCTTCCAGTGCGCGTTCGTAGTCGGCGATCAGGGCGAACATCACCGTTGCCATGGTTTCCAAGCGTTGGCGGCGTCGGCGGGGTGGGAGTTGTGGGAGGGCCGCGTCGAGGCGGGTGGCGATGATGCGGACGGCGGCGCGGTCGGCACCGGCGAGGCGGCGGGCGTCGGCGATCACGGGGTGAGCGCGCACCACTTCGAGGAAGCGGCCGTAGTGGGTGATGTGCGGCGTGCCGACGAGTTCGAGGATGGGGCTGGTGAGCATCGCGACCAGTGTGCGGATCTCGTGTGCGGTGCCGTCGGCCTCGTACTGGGCGAGCAGTCCCATCCGGCGGTCCTCCAGCCAGTTCATGCGGCGTTCGACGATGGCCTCGATCAGCCCGCCGCGGGAGTCGAAGTAGTAGTGCACGGCGGAGTTGTTGCGCTGGCCCGCGGCCGCCGCGATATCGCGCAGCGGGACGTCGACGCCGCGTTCGGCGATGAGTCGCTCGCCCGCGTCGAGCAGTGCGGCGCGCGGATCCTCGGTGGCCATGCCTGCACTGTACTAAACCCAGGTATTGACGATGTTAAGCATCAGTGATTAATTGGGTCGTGCGCACCGGCTGTTTTCCGAGCAAAGCAGAGTTGAGGTGATCCGATGACCGTCGCGCGGGGTCCGATCTTCCAGCTGTGCTGGGTGGTGCGCGATATCGATGCGGCCCGACAGGAGTTCACCGATCGCTATGGCGTCGCGGAGTGGTTCACCGTCCCGGACGTGCACTTCGGGCCGCAATCGTGCGAATTGCGCGGCGCGCCAGCCGATTACACGATCACCGTGGCGTTGGGATATGCGGGCGGGCAGCAGTTGGAGCTGATCGAACCGAAGTCCGGGATCAGCCTGTACTCCGAATATCTGGATACGGTGGGACCGGGACTGCATCACGTCGCGTGGGTGCCCGAGGACTATGACGCGGCGCTGGCCGAGGCGAAGGCAGCGGGGGCGGAAATCCTCGCGCGGGGTGCGTTCGAGGGTCTGGGGATGGAGTTCACCTATCTCGACGGGGGTGCGCTCGGTTCGGCTGTGGAGCTCATGCGGTTGTCGGCGGATATGCGGGCGATGTTCGATTACCTGATTCCGGAGGGGTTTTCGAATCCATGGGCGTAGGAATCGAACTCCCCCAGCTCATTACCGGCCCGGTCGAATGGGATGCGACCGCGGATGTGATCGTGGTCGGCTTCGGGATCGCAGGGGCGTGCGCGGCGATCAGCGCGGCCGAAGCGGGCGCGCGGGTGCTGCTGCTGGAGCGCACCGGCGCCGCGGGCGGGGCCTCGGCATTGGCGGCGGGACACTTCTATCTCGGTGGCGGCACACCGGTGCAGACGGCGACCGGGCATGCCGACAGTGTCGAGGCGATGATCACCTATCTCGAGGCGGTCACTCCGGAGCCCGACGCGGCGAAAATTCGCGCGTACTGCACCGAGAGCGTCGCGCATTTCGATTGGCTGGAGGCGCACGGGATCGAGTTCGAGCGGTCGTTCTATCCCGGGAAGTCGGTGGTGCAGCCCGGGACCGAGGGGCTGATGTGGACCGGCAACGAAAAGGTGTGGCCCTACCGTGAGCAGGCGCATCCCGCACCGCGTGGGCACAAGGTGAATGCGCTCGCCGAGCGCGGCGGGCAGCAGGTGATGGCGGCGCTCACCGAGCGGGTCCGGGAGTTGGGCGTCGAGGTCGGGTACGAGACCACGGTGGCGCAGCTCGTCGCCGACGCGAGTGGGCGGATCATCGGGGTGCGGTGGCGCGACGGCGCGGCCACGGGTGCGGTGGTGCTCGCGGCGGGCGGCTATGTGATGAATACGGAGATGCTCGCGGCCTACACCCCGCGATTGGCCGAACACTTTCTACCGCTGGGTGTGCCCTCCGATGACGGGCTCGGCATTCGGCTCGGGCAGTCCGCGGGCGGCGCCACCGCGCGGATGGATGGGGCGTTCATGACCGCGTCGTTCTATCCGCCGGCCGATCTGCTGTACGGGATCATCGTGAACAAGGCGGGGCGGCGGTTCGTCGCGGAGGATTCCTATCATGGACGGACAGCGGGTGCTGTTGTCGCGCAATCGGATTCGACGGCCTATCTGATCGTGGACAGCAAGCATATGGTGTGGCCGGAGCTGCCGATGGTGAAATTTGTCGACGGCTGGCACCGCGTCTCGGAGATGGAATCGGCGCTCGGTATTCCGGATGGCGCCCTGCACAAGACCATGACCGCGTACAACACCGCCGCGGCCGAAGGACGCGATCCCGAGTTCGGCAAGCATCCCGACTGGCTGACACCGTTGACCGAGGGCCCATGGGGTGCCTTCGATCTCACGCCCGGCAAGGCCACCTACGTCGGATTCACCCTCGGCGGACTGTGCACCTCCGTCGACGGTGCGGTGCTGCGCGCCGACGGGTCGGTGATCCCCGGACTGTACGCGGCGGGCGCCTGCGCCTCGAATCTGGCACAGGACAGTTGCGGCTATGCCAGCGGGACATGTCTGGGCGAGGGGTCCTACTTCGGACGCCGCGCGGGTGCACATGCCGCTGGCATATCGCGGGCGGCACCGAACAGGGCGCGCAGCGCCGAAAGTACCGGGATGGAAGGCGATTGAGATGCGATTCACCTATGCCGAGACGATGACGGACCCGACCTACTATGTGCCGCTGGCACAGGCCGCGGAGGCGGCCGGGTATACGTCGATGACGATTGCCGACAGCGTGGCCTATCCGAAGGAATCCGACGCGACCTACCCGTACACCCCCGACGGCAGTCGGGAGTTCTTGGAGGACAAGCCGTTCATCGAGGCATTCGTGCTGTCGGCGGCCATCGCGGCGGCCACGACGACCCTGCGCCTGACCCCGTTCGTGGTGAAGCTGCCCATCCGCCCGCCGGTGCTGGTGGCCAAACAGGCCGCCTCGATCGCGGCGTTGAGCGGTAATCGCTTCGGCTTCGGCGTCGGTATCAGCCCGTGGCCGGATGATTTCGAGATCATGGGTGTGCCGTTCGAACATCGCGGCGCACGCATGGACGAATGCATCGACATCGTGCGCGGGCTCACCGCGGGCGGCTACTTCGAATTTCATGGGGAGTACTACGATCTGCCACCCATCAAGATCAGCCCGGTGCCGACCGAGCCGATCCCGATCCTCATCGGCGGACACAGCGGCCCGGCCTTGCGGCGCGCGGCCCAGCGCGGCGACGGGTGGATGCACGCGGGCGGCGACCCGGCCGAATTGGACCGGCTGCTCGCGAAACTCGATGTCCTGCGCGCCGAGTACGGCACCCGCAAGGACTTCGAGGTGCATGTCATCTCGCTGGACGGGTTCACCGTGGACGGCGTGAAACGGTTGGAGGACAAGGGTGTCACCGATGTGATCGTCGGCTTCCGCTATCCCTACACCACCGAACCCGATACCGAACCGCTGGACACCAAGATCGCGCACCTGTCGCGGTTCGCGGAGAAGGTCATCGCGAAAACGAGCTGATGCGGAGCTATGCCGCGAGCGCGGCGGCGGCCGCGGCGAGGGTTCGGGTTCGGTAGCCGGCGCCGAAGAGCACGACGTGCACGAGCAGCGGGTGCAGTTGGTGCAGCGGGATGCGGGTGCGCCAGCCGTCGGCCAGCGGGTGGGTTTCGTGGTAGGCAGCGCGGATTCGGTCCAGGTGTGGTGCGCCGAACAGGGCGAGCATCGCAAGGTCGGTTTCGCGGTGGCCGCCGTGGGCTGCGGGGTCGATGAGCAGTGCGCGCTCGGCGGTCCACAGGACGTTGCCGGACCACAGGTCACCGTGGATGCGGCTGGGCGGTTCCGTTGGGCCCGCTAGGGTTTCGATAGTGTCGATGACGCGTTCCAACAGGCGGGTGCCGTCGCGGCCGAGGTCGGCGGCGGCGCGCGGCAGGTACGGGGCGAGGCGATGTTCGGCGTACCAGCGCGACCACGAGCCGTCGAACTGGGTGTTGTCCAGCGGCAGGTCGGCGATCCAACCCGACCAGGGCGCGCCGAACGATCCGGGCGAATTCGCGTGCAGCGCGGCGAGATCGCGGCCGAAACGTTCCGCGGCCGCCGATGTCGGGGCGGCTTGCGACAGCCATGGCAGCACCAGCATCCGTTCGTTGACGGCCAGCACCTCGGGAACCAATTCCGGCATCCCGGCCGCGAGCCACCGCAGCCCCGCCGCCTCCGCTCGGAACACCTCCGCCCGATCTCCGGCAGCCTTCACGAATACTTCGCGGCCATCGGCGAGTACGGCGCGATACAGCGTCCACGCATGACTCGAACCCACATCGGTCACCGCGCGGACCGCGACGCCGAGCAACTCCGCGAGCTGCGCCGCCTCGTTCACCTGCACACCTGGCCTACTCCCAACTCGCTCCCACCCGAACTCATCGCGCTCGGCTCGCCCTCGACCCTCCTAGCGGCGGATTCGTGGTTATCCGTCGCAGCTGGCGTTCACTTCCGCCAAGGCTCGCACGGGGCCGCATCCCAACCGGTGCCGTGCATCGATCGGCGCGCCGGGTCATTGCGATGCTGTGGTGAGGCGCTTCTTGGTCTCCTCGTCGGCGGGGAAGAACGATTCGATCGCCAGTTCGGCGACGGTGACATTCATCGGGGTGCCGAAGACGGTGGTGACGCTGATGAAGGACAGTTCGTGGTCGTCGTGGCGCAAACGCAGTGGCACCACCGCTTGGTCGGGTTCGGGGAGCGTGAGATCGACTTCGCCGCCCGGATATCGGCGCAATTCCTCGCGCAGCTCGATCAGTTCCGGTCCGCCGGTGACCTCGATTTGGCGCGATAGGCGCTCGAAGATGTGGCCGCGCCATTCGGCGAGGTTGACGATGCGGCGCGCCATGCCGTCGGGGTGCAGGCTCAGGCGCAGGGCGTTCACCGGTGCGGTGAGCAGCTTCGGGTCGATCCCCTGCAACAGCAGTGCGACACCGGCATTGACGTCGATCATGTTCCAGCTCTGGTCGATGGCCAGCGCCGGATAGGGCTCATGTCCCACCAGGATCTGGCGCATCGCGCCGCGCACCGCGTCCATCGCGGGTGTATCCAGGGCGGGTTCGGCGTAGGCCGGGGCGTAACCGGCCGCGAGTAGCAGCCGGTTGCGTTCGCGCAAGGGGATCTCCAACTGCTCGCACAGGTGCACGACCATGGTGCGGCTCGGGTTCGCGCGACCCGTTTCGATGAAGCTCAGATGTCGCGCGGAGGTTTCGGCGCGCCCGGCCAATTCCAGCTGGCTGAGCCTGCGCTCGAGCCGCCAGTGGCGCAGTAGGTCACCGGCTGTCTGCGTACTCACCCTGCCGATCCTACGAACCGAACGGCCCCAAGACGATTACCTCGCTGGTAATCGACAGTCCTTACCCTCGTCGCACCGCGGTGACCAGGCTGACGGACGACAGCGGGAATCCGACGTCCAAGACGGCGACATCACGTCCGGCCGCTCGGAGATAGTCGGTGAGTTCGGTGCGCTCGGCGTCCCAACCGCGCTCGGAAAACCACTGTGCCACTTCGCTTCGCGGCTCGTCGTAGATCAGGTTCATCCAGTCGTCCTTGGCCGCATCGGATTGCCGTGCCAGCGGGGTGTCCGCCTGGTCGGACGGCGAGACCTGTTCGATGCTGATGCGGCTGCCCGGTGCGGCGAGCGCATCGATGGTCGCGAACAGTTCGTCCTGTGTGGCCGCGGGCAAATAGATCAGCAGACCCTCGAGCAGCCACGCCGAGCGCTCGGCTGGATCGAAACCATTGTCGCGCAACGCCGTCGGCCAATCCTCGTGCAGATCCACTGCCACCGCGCGTCGGTCCGCCCGCGCCTTGTCGCCATTGGCCGCCAGCGCGTCGCGCTTGAATTCGAGTACCCGTGGTTGGTCGAGCTCATAGATGACGGTGCCGTCCGGCCAGGGCAGGCGGTAGGCGCGGGCATCCAAACCCGCCGCCAGCATGACGATCTGCCGAATGCCCGCGGCGGTGACGGCCTCGAAGTAGTCGTCGAAATACCGCGTCCGGGCGGCCTGGAATTCTACGAAGGTTCGCCCGAAATCGGCCGAGTACAGCGGATGCTCACGCACCTGCTCGGTATCGCCGTCGATCAGCGCGGCCCATTCCGCGCCCGCGGCACGCAGGAACACCTCGGCGTAGGGGTCGACCGCCAAGGCGTCGGGTCGACGCGCCGCGATGGCCCGCGCCGCCGCCACGAACAGCGCCGTTGAGCCGACGCTGGTATTGATATCCCAACTGTCTCCTTCGGTACGCATACCACCACGCTACCGATCATGAAATCCGGCGGTACCGCTTTATCGTCGCGGTAATCGATCTGATCGCACCGAACGTCCATCTGCACACTGCGTGGCTCGGGGCACGCACCGATTGAGGTCCCGACGTCCACGAGGGCGGACTTGTGCCCTCCGGGGACGTCGACTCTGCGGCCGGTTTCGCGGCCCGGATGGCCGGCTGACCGACGAAATCGGCTCCGGACTCGGTGCCGCTCCAGGTACCGACGGATCGTCGAGGGCGACCAAATGCTCGGCGGGATCGCCCTACGCCAGGGGTACAACGACTTCGTGCGGCGGCCGGTCAGATCGGATACGGCATCCAGCCCTCCGCACGCCGACGCGGGCTGGCCATCTGGGCGCTGGGCCGGAACCCGACCAGACGAAACCTCGGCTCGGATCGTGCGCCGATCGGTCTGCGAGGCCGACAACATCGCGTCGGTGAAGACCAAAACGCGGCCGTCTCCCCGACGACGTCTCGAATACTTGAATGCGGCGCTGGGTCGATATCGGCGCGCACGCATAACCCCCGGCCCGAACCTGCCCCGCTCACGGCTCTTCGTCGACCCCACTGGCACCCACAGGTATCAGAACCGCCATCGAGTCGCCCCGCCCGGCTCCACGGTGGACAGAGCGGTGGCGGCGTACGCGGTCAGGCGGTAGACATGCCAGGGCGGCGGGCCCGCGGAGGGGGCACTGTATTCGGCGGTGACCGCCTGACCGGTGTCGTCCACCCGGCAGGGCCAGCCAGCGTCGGCCCAGCGCCCCGCCATATCCGCCACAGCCGTCGGATCGCTGATCCGTGTTGCGGTGCCGTCGACCACCAGATCGAACTCCTGGGTGGCCACACTCATCGAACAGCGCGGATCACGGGCCAGGTTGCGGCCCTTGCGGGATCGCGCACCGGTGGTGAACCAGAAGGCGCCGTCGATCCAGAGGGCACCCAGGGCGGTCACGTGTGGACTGCCGTCCGGGTTGATCGTGCTCAGCCAACACGTGTGCCGGTCCAAGCCGCCGCTGCCGGGGGCTTGTTCGATGCCCGCGTCGAGTCGTTTCCGAATGGCATCCCAATCGAGCGGTGGGAGTTCGTACAGGTCTGCGAGGTTGGTTGTGTCCATACCAGTAGGACGATCCGGTCACCGGGAACTCACCGGCATCGCAACACATCATCGCCGACGAAGGCTGGGTGGACGCAGCCGCGGTCAACCTCCCGCGGCGGTCGCTTCGGCGAATTCGGGTAGGTCGCCCGGATTGCGCGAGGTGATCAAGCCGATGCACAGCGGGCAGTAAACTCCAGGAATGGACGCGGCCTCGCCAACTGTCGGCGTGGAAGAGGAGTTCCTGCTGGCGGAGCCGATCACTGGCGCTCCGAGCCCGCGCAATGTCGAAGTCGCGGCGGCGGCGGGTGAGATCGGAATCGATCTGCAGTTGGAGCTGACGCGCTGTCAGGTCGAAACCAATACCGCGGTGCACACCCGGACTTCCGAGCTGCTCGATGATTTGCGTCGATTGCGCACGAGCGTCGCGAGTTGCGCGGAAAAGCATGGTGCGCGACTGCTCGCTGTCGCGGTGCCGCCCGCCGTACCGGATGCGTTTCCGGTCACCGACACCCCGCGCTACCGGCGCATCGAGCGAAATTTCGGAATGCTCGCGCATGAGCAGGGATTATGCGGATGCCACGTGCACGTCGGGGTTCCGAATCGGGAAACCGCGGTGCAGGTCGGAAATTATCTGCGGCCCTGGCTGCCGGTATTGCTGGCACTGACGGCCAACTCCCCGATCTACCGCGCCACCGATACCGGATACGCCAGTTGGCGCAGCATTATGTGGCGACGCTGGCCCAGCGCCGGTCCCCCACCCTTTTTCGAATCCATCGCGGCCTACGACGAGATGGTCGAGATGATGCTGGCCAGCGGCAGCATCCTCGATACGGCGATGGTGTATTGGGATGTCAGGCCCTCGGCGGCGTTTCCCACCGTCGAGGTGCGCGTCAGCGATGTGCCGGCGACCGTCGAGGAAACGGCGCTCTTGGCCACGTTGATCCGCGCCGCGGTCGTGATGGCGCAGCAGGACAGGCGGCCCCCGCCGCAGGTGCCCGCGGAAGTCTTGCGTGCCGCGTATTGGAAAGCCGCCCGGTCCGGCCTGGACGGTGATGGCCTCGATACCTTGACCGGACGCCCCTTTCCGAATCGCACGCTGCTCGCCCGGTTGATCGACTATGTCACCCCGGCGCTCGAGCAGTTCGGCGACCGGGACTTCGTCGCCGATTCCGTCGCGGCGGTCCTGGCACGTGGCAATGGCGCCCGTCGGCAACGCGCCGCCATGCATGCCCACAATGACGTCACCGATGTCATCGCTACGCTCTCCGCCGCCACCCTCGAAGGCTGCTACTGAGACAAGCCGAACACCGGGCGCAGCCCACCGTCGCGCACGGCCTGAATCGCGACGAGCGCCAGTAGCGTCGCGCCGGTCACCATATGCTCGATCGCGTCGGTCATATGGCTCGGGAAGCTGAAGATCAGCACATGGTGCGAGAACAGCGCCCACACCCCGACCGCGAATCCCCCGCCCAGCCCGGCGATCACGCAATACCAGGCCGACCACGTCTTGCGGCTCGCGGCGATCAGCGCCGGCCCGAACAGCAATAGTCCGGCCACCGCGTGCCAGCCGTTGTAGTCCATGCCGAGCACCGGTGTCGCCGGAGCGTGTTCACCGAGTTCGAAACTGGGTTCGGCGATCCATCCCGCGATCGCCCACACGATATGCACCGCACCGAGCGCGAAGACGGCCCACTGCAGAAAACTCCACTGCGCCAACGTTATTCGACGCTCGACTACCAACTGGTCGCGCATTGCGCCCTCCCGATTCCCTCTACTACATAGCGTAGTTGACGTGCTGGTCACGCGAAAGGGATGCGCGTGCTTCGATGGAGATATGCCCCTGCTCGTCGGCACCTCGGGTTGGCAGTACCGCGATTGGCGCGGCGTCCTGTATCCGGCGGACCTACCACAGCGTCTGTGGTTGGAGACCTACGCCGCGGGATTCGCGACCGTCGAGAGCAACAATGCCTTCTACCGACTGCCGAGCACCGAGACCTTCGCGGCGTGGCGGGACCGGACACCACCCGGATTCTGCTTCGCGGTCAAGGCCAGTCGCTTTCTCACCCATATCAAGCGGCTGCGAGAACCCGAGGAACCCGTTGCACGGTTGATGGAGCACGCATCCGCGCTGGGTGCGAAGTTGGGCCCGGTGCTGTTGCAACTCCCACCGACGCTGCGCGCCGATCCGTCATTGCTCGCCGCCTGCCTGCGCTGCTTCCCGACGGGTACCCGAGTGGCCGTCGAGCCCCGGCACGCGTCGTGGTGGATTCCAGAAGTCCGTGCCGTGCTTGCGGAATGCGGTGCTGCGCTGTGCTGGGCCGACGTTCGTTCCCGTCCCGTCACACCGCTGTGGCGGACGACGGACTGGGGCTATCTGCGACTGCACTCCGGCCGTGCGACACCGGCACCGCGCTACGGACGCAAGGCACTCACGAGTTGGGCGCGACGCCTGGCCGACACGTGGCCGGACCGCGCCGACGTCTTCGTCTACTTCAACAATGACCCGCACGGTGCCGCGGTCCACGACGCCGCCGCGTTCGCGCACGCCGCTCGGGCAACCGTTACCCGCACACCGGATCTCGCGGAACCGGTAAGCGCGGCAACGGGTTTCAGCTGACTATGGAATTCATAATGGTGCCCGCACTGGTCGCGATGACGCCGCCGACCATCGCTCCGGCGAGCATCTTCGGCGATTCCAGGGTGCCACCGCTCCACTTCTCCCACGCGAACCGCCCGCCCGCGTAGGTGACGCCGCAGACTCCCGATAGCAGAACCATCCAGGTCAGGTAGCGGACCATCTGGAGGATCTTGTCCGAGTTGGGCGGGGCCTCCGGCGTCGGGTTGTCGATTTGTGCCAGGACGGTCTCGTGCAGAGCGATCAGGATCATGGCGCGTACTCATTCCAGGTCGATGCGGATGATGAGTGGCAGATAACCAAGCGATAACCAGATCAATACCGGACAGTATGGGCGGTGTGTGCGATTTTCGTGGCCGGTCCGCGGAACCTGTCTGGAATGTCCGAAGGGCGGGACGGGCGCAGTCGCGGGCGGGTGTAACATTTCGCCCGAATAAACCTCAGCGCGGGAGCTCGGGCACGGCCGGGCTGAGAGGGCGGACCCCACGCTTCGCCGACCGCATGAACCTGTCCGGGTAATTCCGGCGTAGGGAGAGCGGTAACGCCGATGTCTGCACCCACCCTTGATCGATCCGAGCGGCGCGAAGCTCCGCTGACCCTGGACCAGCCCGCGCCGAAGGTGCTCTCGTTCTGGGACCAGAGTGCGTTCTGGGCGAACCTCGGCGTCAGCCTGTTCGCATTCTCCGGCGCGTATACCGTGCTCGCGCCGAATGCCGATGGCGCGGCCCAGATCTCCATCGCCGCTGGCATCCTCGCGATGATCATCGGGACGGTGGTCGGCGGGCTCATGCTCGGACTGGCCGCGGTGCCGGGCGCGAAGACCGGCAAACCCGCGATGATGTTGCTGCGCGGACTGTTCGGCGCCAAGCTCAGCTATCTGCCGACGGTGCTCAATGTCGCCCAGCTGATCGGATGGGGCACCTTCGAACTGATCGTTATCGGCAATGCGGCCGAGGAACTGTTCGACGGTGGGCCGCACTGGGTTTACGTGGTCGCCGCGGGTGTGCTGACGACAGTGCTGACGATCTGGCCGCTCGGCTCGGTGCGGATGCTGCGGCGGTTCGTGACCGTCGGCGTGGTGATCGCGTTGATCTGGTTCTACATCCAGTTCGTGCGGGCGGGTCTGCCCGACCTCACCACCAACCCCGGCCCCAAGGGCGACGGGCCGTTCGGCGTCGACTGGAACCTGTTCTGGATCGCCACCGACGCTGCGCTGGCCGTCTCCATCTCCTGGGTGCCGGTCGCCGCCGACTACACCCGCCATTCCCGCAGCACCGGTGCGGCATTCGGCGCGGCGAGTGGGGCGTATGCGTTCACCCAGATCATCGCGTATGTGCTGGGGTTGTTCGCGCTGGCACTCGCGTCCGGCGACGGCGGGGTGTACTCACCGTTCCTGAACGTCGGCCTGGGCACGGTGTTCTTCTTCATCTTCGTCTTCCGTGAGGCCGACCAGTCGTTCGCGAACGTGTACTCGACGGCCGTCTCCATCCAGAACCTCGCGCCGCGGGTCGACCGGCGCGTGCTGTCGATCGGTCTCGGCGTGCTGATCACACTGCTGGCGCTGCGGCTGAATATGGAGAACTACTTCGGGTTCCTGGGTCTGATCGGTTCGGTCTTCGTACCACTGCTCGGCGTCCTGGTCGCCGACTTCTTCCTGCGCGCGAAGGGGCAGTGGAATACCGAGGCGAACGCACCCTCGCGCTGGGGCATGGTTTTCGCGTGGCTGGTGGGACTTTCGATATATCAGCTGATCAACCCGGGTGACGCCGGAGTGTGGACGGACTTCTGGGTGGACCTGCAGGAGAAGCTGCACTTCACCAAGCAGGCGTGGATGAGTGCGTCGCTGTTGTCGTTCCTGGCCGCCGTGGTGGTCGCCTGGGTTCTCGGCCGGGTTGCGGTATCGCGCAAATCGGCCCAGTAACGCCGAATTCGCCGAGGCGCATTGGAGCTCTTCTGATCTCACGCGATGCCGGTTGCGGTGCAGTCGATCTCGTTGCGGCGTAAAACTTTCCGATTACGCAATCTTGCGTGCCCCGCAAGATTGCGTATCGTGAATCGAGTGGCATTCGTACTCGGGTTGCGCGAACGCAAGAAGCTGGCGACTCGGGAGGCGCTCGGGTTCGCGGCACTGCGGCTGGCGATCGCGCATGGGCTCGACACTGTGCTGGTCGAGGACATCGCGGCGGCGGCGGGCGTCTCGCCACGCACCTTCAACAACTAGGGCTTGTTTCATAAGTGCTCGGCGGCGCCGAGGTTCTCGCTCGGCTGGTGAGTTGAAAGATGTTGTGCGCGTTGGTGTGTTGGTGCCCTGATGTGAGAGAGGTCTCCGGTAAGGGGGTTTAGCGACCAAGCAAAACCCTGAAATACCGGAGACCTCGTGACCAGCGTATCGGTCGCGGGGCGCGCGGATCTGACCGATGCCCAGTGGGCACGGCTGGAACCGCTGCTGCCCCGTGGTGTGAAGGCGGGCCGTCCGCCGAAGTGGACGAAACGGCAGCTCATCGACGGGATTCGGTGGCGGACCCGCACCGGCACGCCATGGCGGGACGTGCCCATCCGGTACGGGCAGTGGCAGACGGTCTACGGACTGTTCCGGCGCTGGCAGCGTGGCGGGAGGTGGGCGTTGATCCTGAAAATGTTGCAGGCCTTCGCCGATGCCGTCGGTGCGATTATCTGGCAGATCAGTGTGGACTCCACCATCATGCGGGCCCACCAGCACGCCGCCGGCGCCCGCCGCGACGGTGATGGGCAGAAGCATCCGCCCGGCGGGGTCGAGGTCGAACCCGCCGACCACGCGTTGGGTCGCTCGCGTGGCGGCTGGACCACGAAACTGCATCTGGCCTGTGAGCAGGGCTTGCGCCCCCTGGCCTTGCTAGTGACCGGCGGCCAAGCCGGTGACAGCCCGCATTTCGCCGCCGTGCTCACCTCGATCCGGGTGCCACGCCTTGGACTGGGCAGGGCGCGGGTCCGACCGGATCGGGTGCTGGCCGACAAGGCTTACTCGTCCCGCGCCAACCGGGCCTACCTGCGCCAACGCGGGATCAAAGCCACCATCGCGATCCCGGGTGATCAGGCGACTCACCGCCGCAACCGCGGCTCGGCCGGTGGACGACCACCAGCCTTCGACCCCAAGGCTTACCGAAACCGCAACGCCGTCGAACGCGGCATCAACCAACTCAAGCAAAACCGCGCTGTCGCAACCAGATACGACAAACTCGCCGTCCGCTACCTGGCCACGATCCACATCGCCGCCATCAACCAGTGGCTCCGATGCGCCGACTTATGAAACAAGCCCTAGTTCGCCAGTAAATACGAGGCCGTCTGTTCGGTGGCGGTGGATCGGGCACGGCGGATCGCGGACGGACTACACGATCGTCCGGCGGCCGAATCGCTGTGGCCCGCTGTCATTCACGCGGTACTCGCCGAATTCCGCGATGACCAACTGCCCGATCGGGTGTGGACCCCCGGCGTTCGGCTGATCACCACCGAGCCCGCGCTGCAGGGTGAATATCTCAAGGCGCAAGCCGTCATCCAGGAGGCCATCGCGACGGCCATTGCCCAACGCACCAGCCGTGACCTGCATTCCGATATGTTCCCGCGGATCATGGCCGGCGCGATCGCGACGGCATTGCAGGTCGCCATCGACCGCTGGGTCGATGCCGACCCGCCCACCGCGGCACTGCCCGTCATCCGGGAAGCGTTGCGGCAACTGTCCTTCCTACCAGGAGCCTTTCCCATGGACGTCCCCACCAACCACACCCTCACCGTCCCCGGCGCCACGCTCTACTACGAGATCCGCGGCAGCGGTCCGCTGCTGCTGCTCATCCCCGGCGGCAACGGTGACGCGGGGACCTTCGACCAGATCGCCGAACGACTCGCCGACCGCTACACGGTGGTCTCCTACGATCGGCGCGGCTTCTCCCGCAGTCCCGACGACGGTGCGATCGACCATCGCGTCGACCTCGACGGCGCCGATGCCGCCGCGCTGCTCGCCCACCTCGGCGGCCAGCCCGCAGCGGTACTCGGCAGCAGCTCCGGCGCCATCGTCGCACTCGAATTGCTCACCGCGCATCCAGAACTCGTGCACACGCTGATCGCGCACGAACCGCCGCTGGCGAGGGTGCTGCCCGATGCCGACAAGTGGCTCCACTTCTTCGACGGGGTCTATCAGACCAGCAAGACCGAGGGATTCCTCGCCGCATTGACCGTCTTCGCCGAAGGCGTCGGGCTGCACCGGCCCGAGGTCGACCCGACCGAGGAACCCGGCCCCGAAGTCGCGGCAACGAACGCGCGCATCCAGCAGAACATGATGTTCTGGATGGAGTATGAACTGCGCCAGTACATCCGCTACACGCCGGATCTCGACGCGCTGCGGACCGCCTCGGATAGGCTGGTCCTCGCCGTTGGTCACGACTCGAAGGACACCTTCCCCGCTCTGCCCAACGCGGTGCTCAGCGAAAGCCTCGGACTCGACATCCTGGAATTCGCGGGCGACCACATCGGATACAACTCGGCCGCCGAAGACTTCGCTACCCTGCTCGACACTCTGCTCACCAAGCGCGCGTGACTCTTCGCTCACAGATCCCGTGAACGCATGGGCGAGGACGCACCGCAGCCCGGCGCAGCCGCAGATCGAGACAGCTCTCCCCGAGAGCCGGCCTCCCGACAAGCCATCCGATCGCCGGGCGGACAAAGACCATGCAGGACACCTGCGGGCCGTCCGAGGCCGAACCAGAGCGCCCGCAACTATCGTCGAGGCCATGGCTGGTCACCCACCCCTACAAGTCGCCGTATGCGGACCACGTGACTGCACGGCCACCGAGGCCGGGTGGGCCGAGGAGATCGGGCGACTGCTCGCGCGCGCCGGTGCCACCGTCCTGTGCGGCGGCGGCACCGGCGTCATGGCCGCGGTGGCCGCAGGTGCCGCCAGCGCGGGCGGTCTCGTCATCGGCATCCGCCCCGACACCGACCGCGCTGGCGCCTGCCCCGGCCTATCCGCGGTCCTCTACACAAATATGGGCGAGGCCCGCAACGCGATCCTCATCCACTCCGCCGACGCCGTCATCGTGATCGGCGGCTCGTGGGGCACCCTCTCCGAACTCGCGTTCGCCCGCCACCGCGGCGCCAGCCCCGTCATCTCCCTCGGCGGTTGGCAACTCCACGACGCCGCCGGGAACCCGATAGCCGCAGCACAACTCGCCACCGACCCGGCCGACGCCGTCCGCCGCGCCCTCAACTAGGCCGAACGACTCGACGTCTCGCCACCAGCCGGCCCGAATCAGCCTTTCCGTCCCAGCTCGATAACCACGCCCTGGCAGACGAGGATCGGCGCCGCGGTGGTGTTGGACGACACTCGACTAACGGGCGTTCGCGCGAGACAGGTTCCACCCCTGCCAGCTGTCCTGCTCGAGACGCAGACGGATCGCGTGGAGGACTTCGCTGCGTTGCGGTTCGGGAAGCCGCCCGACGGCGGGGACGATATCGGGTGAGAGTCCGCCCAAGTAGGCCGTGTCGAGGCTTCTGCCATGCTGCCAGCGATCGATATTCCGTTCCGCGACAATGCCTTCCGGGTTGAGGACGGACAGGGCGAACAAGGTCGCCATCGCAGTGCCGATGGCGGCGCGCGGGACCCAGCTGCCGTCCAGTCGGTGCGCGGCGGCGATCATCAGCAAGTAGACCAGGCCCAGCCAGAGTTCGCAGACCTCGACCAGCAGGCGCATAACGGTGAAGCCGTACGCCTGCTGGTAGGTCCACATGCGGCCGAGCGCGGAGGCCACGATGATCAGCGACAGCACACCGATCGCGGACAGCAGGATCCGCAGCCAGGCCCGGTCCGCGGCGGAGTCCCGTGCGGCCCACCGCAATACGACCGCGATTACCGCCAGCGTCAGCATGGTGACGATCGACAGCTGCCAGAATCCGCTCCGCGCGTATTCGGCATACGTCAGATTCGCGCTGCGCTGGACGTAGTCGTCGCCACCGAACAACGCGACGAACTGGGCGATGACAAAGACCGCGAACAGCACCGTCAGCGCGCCAACCGGCAATGCCCACTCCAACCGTCGCAGGGTGCCGCCGGTCGATTCCCCTGTCGCCGCGGCCCGCGGACCCGCCAGCAAATACATCGCCCCGATGCTGCCGAACCCGAGTGCCACGAACGTGAAGATCCACCGCATAACCGATTCCGCGTGGATCTCCGGTGTCACCGCCGACAGCAGTGTCGCGAAAGTCGCATCGGCCCCACCCAGCAGGGGCACGAAAACCGCCAGCAACGCGAGCGTCACCGCCACTGACACCCCAGCCCGCCAGGATCGCCGCGCGGTACCGTCACCGATCCGCCCGAACGCCGAATACACCCACGGAATGCCCGCAATCGATTCGATCGGCACCGCGATCACGTCATACCAGGCCCCATACACCGACCGCCGCCCGACAACCGCCAACGACCCGGCCACCCCCGCCCCCACCACACACAACGCGAACAACCACCCCGCAGCCCGAACCGCCCCAACCCCCAGCAACGCCAACGCCAACGCCGCCCACCACACCCGACCCCAATTCCACTGGAGCACACCAAATCTCACTCCACTCGCCACCGAATTGCCCCGATCCACCCCCACACCTTCGGACCGCACCCGCCCCCCGGTAATCGCCGAGGCCGACTGCCCCGCATCTCGTTCCATCCCCTCAGCTGCGCGCGACGACAATTCACCCGGTTCCGACAAAACCGGCGTCACCTCGATGCCGCCGGCCGCTCCTGCCGCACGCCCACCCGTTGCATCGCCCTGATCCGCCTCCACACCAACACCTTCGGACCCCAGCAGACCGCCACCGACCACAGCGCCCGAACCTCCGGCGCTCAGATCGGCCTGATCCGGTGCCGCACCAGCACCTTCGGGCTGGATCCGACCGCCGGTAGTCGCCGCGGAGGCGAGCGATGACGATTCGGCCGGTTCCGGCGAATGCGTCGTCGACGCGGCAGCATCGCGCGCGGCAGCAGCTCGGCGTGCGCTGTGATCCACGGTGAAGATCGCGGCCGCGGCGACCGAACCGGCCAGTACCCAGCCGAGTCCAGGGCGATCCAGTGGGATCAGCGCTGCGCCCGCGAGACCGGTGATTCCGGCGGCGGGCAATACGCCTGGTGGGCAGGCGATGCGCCGCCATCTCGGCATCGGCGCAAGCCAGGGGGTGGGTGCATCCGACCTGGAAACCGGTGGGGCAACCGGCCGCATGGGGGGCGTCGGCGGCTGATGTCGAGACACGCTCGTCGGGCGAGTCAACCGAGGAGGTTGGCCCGGTTGCGCGCCCTGGATCAGCGCAGTTTCGGATATCGGCGAGTCCGCTGCGGACCTCGGTGGGGGCGCGGGGTCTTCCGCCTCCGAACGCGCCTCGGCGACGGGCTCGTTCGGCGACACCGGAGCCGGTGGCGATGATTCGGCCGCGTTGGTCGGCGCATCGGGTGCCACCACAACATCAGGCGCCACAACATCCGACTCGGCTCGCGTCTTCGGCGCATTCGGCAATGCCGATGTCGATTCGGGTTGCGATGAGTCGTCCGGGGTGGGTTGATCTGGCACAGTGTCCCCTCCTATGGGTGTGCGGGACCGGCCCGGGACTTTGTCGGGTCCGGGTCACGATGTGTTCGGGTAGGTGATTTGGGGTTGGGCTAGTGGGCCGGGAGCACGACG
This sequence comes from Nocardia sp. CA-107356, assembly GCF_050946365.1. NCBI lineage: Bacteria > Bacillati > Actinomycetota > Actinomycetes > Mycobacteriales > Nocardiaceae > Nocardia > Nocardia sp. CA-107356. The sequence goes on from NZ_CP191992.1 coordinate 5,574,165, forward strand.
CGGATGCGGGACCCCGGGTCGGCGACAGCGATGGTGCCGCCGTGCAGGTCGACTATCCAGCGGGAGATCGCCAGGCCGAGGCCGGTGCCGCCGCCGTCGGCGCGGCCGCCGCGGGTAAAGCGATCGAATATGGTGGCGCGCTCGGCGATCGGGATGCCGGGGCCTTGGTCTTGAACGTCGATGATGAGGTTGCCGCGGTCGGATCGGGCGTCGATGCGGACCTCGCCACCGGAGGGGCCGTGGCGGGCGGCATTATCGAGCAGGTTGAGCAGCACCTGATGCAGGCGTGCACGGTCTGCGAAAACGCTTGCGGTGCTTGGTTGCACGTCGGTGCAGAAGCGCACGCCGCGCCCGAGTGCCGCGGCCATCACCTCGGCCTCGGCGACGACCTCGGCTAAAAGCGGTGTGACGCTGAGTTCTTCGCGGTCGAGTGCGCGGGCGCCGGATTCGATGGTGGACAGGTCGAGCAGTTCGGAGACGAGCAGGCCGAGCCGTTCGGTTTGCGCGAGTGCGGTGCGCAGGGTTTTGTCGTCGGGTTTGGATACGCCGTCGACCAGGTTCTCCAGCAACGCGTTCAGCGCGGTGATCGGGGTGCGCAGTTCGTGCGAAACGTTCGCGATCAGGTCACGGCGCTGCTGATCAGCGGCAGCCAGGTCGGCGGCCATCTGATTGAAGGCCGCCGCCAACTGCCCGACCTCATCGCGGGAACTGGCGCGGACCCGGCGGGTGTAGTCGCCGTGCGCCATCCGTTTGGCCGCGGCCGTCATCTCCCGCAGCGGTCTGGTGGTTCCGTGCGCGAGGATCTGCGAGGTGACCAGCGCGATCACCGTCGCCGCGATCGTCGTCTTCGGCGGCAGCCACCCGATCCGCAGCCGAAAGAACCCGAACGCCACCCCGGCCGACCCCAACATCAGAATCGCGAATTTCAGCTTGATCGATTTCACCGGATCCAGCGGCCGCGGCAACATCTCCGCCACCGCGTTCGATATCCCCCGCAGCCGCTGCGAAACGGCCGTACTCCACGCCGCACTACCGGAAACCGGAGCCTCGTCGCGCTCACTCATCGCCCGACCACCGCCCGTCATCAACTCCCCACTCATCGCGCCTCCAACGCGTAGCCGACACCGTGCACCGTGCGGATCAGGTCGGCACCGAGCTTGCGGCGCAGTGCCTTGACGTGGCTGTCGACCGCCCGGGTACCCGCCGCGTCCGCCCAGTCCCAGACCTCTTCGAGCAGGCGCTCGCGGGCCAGGACCACGCGGGGGCGGCGCGCGAGGCGGGCCAGCAGGTCGAATTCGAGGGGGGTGAGCTGGGCTTCGATATCGGCGCGCCAGACCCGGCGCTGGTCGACGTCGATACGCAGGTCGCCGACGACGATGGTCGCGCCATCGCGTTCGGCGGCCCGGTCCATGCGGCGCAGCAGAGCGTGGACGCGGGCGGCCAGCACGCGCAGGGAGAACGGCTTGGTGAGGTAGTCGTCCGCGCCGACGCCGAGGCCGATGAGCTGGTCGGTTTCGTCGGTACGCGCGGTGAGCATGAGGACCGGTATCGGGCGCGCGGCTTGGATGCGACGGCACACCTCGAGGCCGTCGAAGCCGGGCAGCATGACATCGAGCACGACGAGATCAGGTGCGAACCCTTCTGCCGCGGCAACGGCGCCGGGACCGTCATGCGCCACGTCTACGGTGAACCCCTCGGCCCGCAGCCGCGCCGCCACCGATTCGGCGATGGTCACCTCATCATCGACCACGAGAATCCGTCGCGCCCCCTGCCCGCTGACCGCCGCGTTCTGTTCCATGAACCGAAACCCTAGCCACCCGCTGTGGAGAGAAGCCGCGCCATTTGTGGAGATTCCGTGTGCACCCCGGGACTGCCGCTGACCAGACGCGCGGAATCGGCCAGCTACCGGCCGGGCTGCGTGTTCGATCCGCTCGTGCTCCGCGCCGCGCCGGAAGCGCAACAGCCGCAACCTATTCGCTACGACCCGCACCCTCTATCGTCGACCATCACCGCCACATCCGCGGTCTCCGGAGCTACCCGCGCCCATCACGATGCCGACCGACCGATTCACCGTGGCAGGTACATCGCTGACGCAGCGCCGCGGCCGGTCCCACCTGCGCGCCGTCGCCGACCACAGCGCCCACCGGGCGGTCTGATCATGGTGACCTTGTCCTGCAGCAGCGCAGACATCAAACCGTGTCCTACCCGCAACGGAAGCGACCACCGGAAGCCGCGGCGACAGCGGACAGTTAGCTGCATGGTTGCTCTGGAGCGGATCGGGATACGCGTGCTCATGGCCGCGGCAATCGCGGTCATCGGCCCGACGGGGCTCACCGCATATGCGGCGGCCGGACATATGGCGACACTCGGCGGTGGATCGGGCATTCTGCTCGGCGGCCGATCGACCTGCACCCTCACCACCGTCGGCTACGACCACACCGACCGGCTCGTCGGACTCACCGCCGGACACTGTGCCGAGATCGGCTTGTCCGTACAGGCCGAGACGCAACAGGCGGGCGTCATCGGCACCGTCGCCGCCGTCGACCATGACAACGACTTCGCTGTGATCGAATTCGACCGCGCCAAGGTCACGCCGATCCGCCAGGTATCGCAGACCTTCATCGGCGGCATCGGCGCGCCCGCGCGGCCGGGCGATATCGTCTGCAAGAACGGCCGTACCTCCGGCTTCACCTGCGGTGTGGTCTGGGATACGCACGGATGGTGGTTCCAGAACCAGGTCTGCTCCGAGCCCGGCGATTCGGGCGGGCCGGTAACCATCGGCGACCGTCTGGTCGGAATGAACGTCGGACATATCGCGATCACGGTGCTGGGCGTACCCGTCTTCGATATCGCATGCGAAAGTCCGGTGCATGATCCGGCCGTGGCGACGCACATCGGGATGATCCTGGACACGATAGATCGGTCGGGTGGTATCGGCGCGGGATTCCGTCCACTCTGAGATCGACACCGCCGCGCCGCGCGGCCGGATTCGGCACCCTTGGCCCGAAATCCGGTCTGCCCGTAGGATATTCCTGCGCCGACAGTCGACACTCGCGGGAGCCGATGGTGGAGCCGAGCCCGACACGACAGCAGTACCAGCGCTACGTCGCGATCGGCGACAGCGAAACCGAAGGCATCGGCGATCCGGACGGCAGCGGCGGACATCGCGATTGGGCCGACCGTTTCGCCGCCCTACTCGGCGCGGCCGATCCCGGCCTCGGCTACGCCAACCTGGCCATTCGCGGCCAACGCGCGGCCCAGATCCGCGCCACCCAACTCGGGCCCGCCATCGCACTGAAACCGGACCTCGCTACCGTCGTGGCCGGGATGAACGACCTCATCCGGCCGCGCTTCGACCGCGCCGCCCTGCTCGCCGATATCGAGGCGATGTTCGCCGCGCTCACCGAACTCGGCGCCCGCGTCATCACATTCACCTTCCCCGATATCGGCGCCATCGCGCCGTCGACTCGCCCGCTCTCGCCCCGGATTCGTGCACTCAATGCCGAAATGCGCCGACTGTCAACCGGATACGGCGTCACGCTGATCGACTTCGAACCGGTTGCCGCCACCACACATCCGCGTGTGTGGGCCGAGGACCGGCTGCATCTGAGTCCCCTCGGCCACGACCTGGTCGCCCGCGCGGTCGCCGCCACCCTCGCCGTTCCCGGCGCCGACGACAGCTGGCGCGAACCATTGCCACCGCTCGAGCGAACCTTCCCGGAGGCACTCACCGCAGAGTTGCACTGGATGACAAATCACCTGCTGCCCTGGGGCGGCCGCCGACTGCGTGGACGCTCATCCGTTACCGATACCGAACCCAAACGCCCGCAACTGCTCCCCGTCTTCGCCTGACGGATGAGATGACTCAGCGCGCCCGCGCCGAAGCGGCTTCCGGCCTCGCGCTGCTCGTTCTACCGCGCTCAGAAATCCAACGCGGTAAGTCATATCGCGGCGGGATGCTTGGTGGCTGACCAGGACCGGAAGCCGACGCGGTCACCTGACGCTCACGTCCAGAGCGCTGCGATGAACACGTTGAGAATCGCCAACCCACCGGAGGCGTGGGTCATCCACGGCACCGCCTTCCCGCGCTTCGCATCCGCCCGGCCGATCTCCGCGAACGCGGCGACCAGCACCGAGATGACCAGCTTGGTGCCGATCTTCGCCATATTCGGATCCTTGCCGAGCGAATCGATCGCATCGGCCATCCCCACCAGGATCAAACCGGTGACGATCTGCGCCCGCGCGCCCCACACCATCAACTCGGAAATGGCGGGCTGTCCGGCGACATACCCGCCGACGACCGCCGCCATACCGAGCAGATGCGCGACGACCACGATGTTGTAGACGACTTCTGACACGCTCACGTTGCAAACTCCCCACTATTCGGGTGACAGTACGAAGTTCTACCGCGCGAGCGTTCGGCCGTGCCACTCAGGCACACCGTCAGTCGGTGGGTCAGCCCCGGGGCAGAGGCACACACCCCATCCGCTCTGTCAGTCGGCAAGTTGGTATGCCGCGAAGATGCCTTTGTGGTCGCTGCCCCACTGCGCTGGCGAGGCGAGGAAATTGTCCTGGGTTGGTTTTTGCAGTCGGGTACCGCGCACGATGGACCCGCGCGGGCCGATGATGCCGACCGCAGACAGACTCAGCGCGGCACCATGAGCGAAGATGTAGTCGACGCGGTCGCGTTCGTCGGCCTCAGGAGCCCAGGCGAGCTCGGAAACATCCACATCGACGTTGTCCGAGGGCCAGGTGAGTCCGGGATGGGTGGCCGGGTCCGGATACATCGATCGGTATGCATCGATGAAACCGGCTTCTTGCAGGCGTCGAGTGGTCTCCCATGCCGACACCACCCCGTTGTGGTCGAACAAGTCCGCTGTGGCGGGCGTCCAATCCAGCAGAGACGGCTCGTTCAGGTCGCCACCCATGATGACCGAAGACCCGTCAGCGATCTCGGCTTTCGCGTCGGCGAGAAAGTTGCTGATGACCTCGGGGCGGCCCGAGGCCGCGTTCATGCGCCGGATCACGGCAAGGTCGGTCACTGGGCCGTCCGGCAGCTTGTTCCACTCGTGCTCGGCGAACTCGCCCGGCGCCGGTGCTCCGGGTCCGTACCCTCGGGGCAGGTTGGAGGCATACCAGCGATACTCCAGATGCGCAGAGTAGACGGTGAGTCGCTTTCCGTCGATGTTCAACCGCGCCTTGACCATCCATTGCAGATCAGTGCTGTCCTGGACCGGAAACACCGACAGAATTCCCGTGTCGTGCGAGCGGACGGCGTTGAACTCGCGCCCCCGCAGCACCAGCTCGGCCGCGACGGCCGCGGTCGCTTCGGTTGCCTCCGAGAGCAGCACGATCGAAGCCTGTGTCGAGATGATGAGATCGGTGATCAGCTGAATTCCATTGGAGATTTTGCTGCCGCTGTGCCACGTGTTCAACGCGAGCACCCGGATCTGTCGTGCCGCAGGTGCAGCAGTGGCACCCGCCGCGAGCGCTCGGCCCGCCCCTGCCGACCCCGAGTCATCATCGCTTCGCGTCATCAATCCATCATGGCCTCCATCGAAAGGCCAACGATTGCGAGCAGCGTCAGCCCTACCGAGTACTGCGCCTCGGCGTGCATCGTGAGGCGTTTGCGGGAACCCTGGATCTGTCACGCCGACGCCGATGCGAGCGAGCGCGCCGACCGCCCGTCCACGGACATGGTCGAGGAGGACCGGTGGCGACGAAGTAAGTGGCCGCGCTGGACCGGGTCACTGCGGTGTTGCGTTCTGCGAATGTGTATTTCGCCTCGGACCCGCACCCAACGAGGCGCCAGGATTACCAATCGAGAGGGCGACTTTCAGATGTCGCGCGGGGGTTCCGTACGTGCTATCGACAAATATTAAATGTCGTTGCGGCCATAGCCGAAAAATAGCTGATAAGAATGCGTCCCATGATAGGTACTGCATCCAGCGAATTGCTAGTTCGGCAGGCCGACTCGAACGACCGGACGCTCAACGCGCGGCCTGCGCGGGCGGGATTTCGGGCTGACGTCGAGGGGCTGCGTGCGGTCGCGGTGCTGGCTGTCGTTGTTTTTCATGCGGGTGCGCCTGGTGTCGGCGGTGGGTTTGTCGGGGTCGATATTTTCTTCGTCATCTCTGGGTTTCTTATCACCGGGATGCTGTGGCGTGAGATGGTGGCTACCGGCACGATCGGGCTTGCGTGGTTCTATGGCGCTCGGGCGCGCAGGTTGCTACCCGCTGCAGGCATCGTGCTGGTGGCGACCGCGGTTGCTGCGGCGATGCTGCTGCCTCCGTTGCAGGCTCGCGAGGTGCTCGGCGACGGAATCGCCAATGCCTTGTACGCGGGAAACTATCGGCTTGCCATGCACGGCACCGACTATCTCGCCGCCGATGCGCCGCCTTCGCCTTTTCAGCACTATTGGTCGCTCGGGGTGGAGGAGCAGTTCTATGTGTTATGGCCTGCGCTGATCATCGGCATCGCCTGGTTTGTGCAGCGCCGCCGCAGGCCAGGAGCGGACGCCTCGCCGGTTCCGTATCTGCTCGTCCTCACGGTAGTTGCCGCGGTGTCGTTCGTGGTTTCGCTGGCTTGGACCGGCACGCTGCCGTCGTGGGCATTCTTCGCGCTACCCGCACGGGCGTGGGAGTTGGCCGTCGGTGGCATTGTGGCGCTGTCGGTCCCCGTATGGCGCCGATTTCCGGTACCGCTGGCCACTGTCGCCGGGTGGCTAGGGCTGGTATTGATCCTCGTGAGTTGCACCAATTTGGACGGGCGGACGCCGTATCCCGGTACCGCGGCGCTGCTGCCCGTGCTGGGCGCCGCGTTGATCGTCGCCGCGGGCTGCGCCGGACCCCGGCTGGGAGTCGGTCGCGTATTGTCGGCGGCTCCGCTACGGGCGCTCGGTCGTCTTTCGTACTCCTGGTATCTCTGGCACTGGCCGGTGCTGCTGCTCGCGCCACGGCTGGTCGGTCACCCGCTCGATGCGGTCGGCTCGGTGGGTGCGGTTGTCACAGCCGGTGGCCTCGCCATGCTCACGCTGTGGTTCGTCGAGGATCCCGCCCGTTTTGCGGCGCCGCTGCGGCGTTCGGCCACGCTGAGCCTCGTCGGCGGCGGTATCGTCACCGCGGTCGCCGTCATCGTTGGGGTGGTGCTGCTCATGCTCGTGCCCGCCCCGGTTGGCCGTGGGGCGGCGGCCGAGGCCCTGACCGTCGTGGCGGCGCCAGACGCGCCGCCGTCGCACGCCGTCGATCCGAACGACGCGGCGGTGCAACAGCTGACCGCGCAGGTGCAGGCCGCCGTCGCGGCATCGGCCGAATCGCATTCGGTTCCGTCGAATCTCTCCCCGGCGCTCGCCGACGCGCCGGGCGACAAGGCGGCGGTGTTCGGAAACGGTTGCGTGCGTTCCTGGCTCGATGTCGGGCAGCCCGAGTGCGCTTCGGGCGATCTCGGCTCGGCAAACACGGTGGCACTGGTGGGCGACTCGCACGCGGCGATGTGGAGCCCGGCGTTCGAGCAGATCGCCGAGCAGCGGCATTGGCGCCTGGAAACGATGAGCAAGGTCACCTGCCCGCTGATGGAACTGCCCATCACCAGCCCCTACCTGGGCCGGGAGTACACCGAATGTGTGCAGTGGCGTCACCAGATCCTGGCCCGGCTGCAGGCTGAGCATCCGCGGCTGATCGTGCTGAGCATGTCCCGGCGATACGGCGGCGACTTCGGGTTCACCACCTACGACCAGACCTGGATCGATAGCCTGTCCCACCTGACCACACAGCTGCGGGCGACCGGCGCGAATGTCCTTGTCCTCGGGCCGATTCCGGATCCGCACACCACCGTGCCGACCTGCCTATCCGACCATCTGGACGACGCGCTGGTCTGCTCCCCGCCACGGCCGGTCGCCGTGAACGACGCGGGCATCACAGCCGAACGGGCCGCGACGAGCGCGGGCGACGGGCATTACGCCGACCTCACCGCATTGTTCTGCACCACTGACCGCTGCCCGCTCATCACCCGCAACAACCTGATCTACCGGGACGACAATCACATGACGGTCACCTACGCCAAATCGCTCGCGCCGATCGTTGCCGCGCTGGCCGACCGCGCGCTGGCCCGCGCCTGAACCCCGGTGGGCGCGAACGAAATCGGGGCCTTCCGAGGTTGCCCGGCGACCCCGGAGAATACGCGGTGTGCGGGCACGACGACGGTCTGTTCCAGGCGTTCGCCGACCGGATTGTCGCGGGGGTGGTTGGCCGACAAGACCGACTGGGCGCGGCAGCCTATTTGCGGTGCCGTCCGGGGCGAGACGGTAGTGCCGGAGCGAGGGGGGGTAGCTGGGTTGTATCGGCCAGTGGGTCGACGCGTAGCGTCGCGATGAAGTGGTCCACGGAGCTGAAGCCCGCGGCGTGGATGTGTGAGAGCAGTTCGAATGCGGGGGCTGTTGGGTCGGTTCGCTTCATACTGGCTCCCTTTGCCAGGCTGATGGTGTTGGCACAGCGACAGGGAGTTGGTCTCCGGCACGGAGCCCCCTGTCCGGTATAGAGAACGACGGCTATGAGAGCACCTGCCGCCTATGGCCTTCAGATTCACCGGAACGAGCCGAATCGTAGCGAATGCATGGCAATCACGTGGCAGTTTGCGGACTCGCTTCATATCGGCGAATCGGCCGGGTGTGGGTCTGGCCATCCGTTTCAGCGCAGACTCACTGCCGATGCTGGCGTTAAACCATCGTGCACGGTGGCGGCCTGGGCGAGAATGGTATGCATGCGGGAACTGACCCCAGGTCAGGTGTTCGCGGGTTACCTGATCCAACGTCGGCTCGGCGCTGGCGGTATGGGCGCGGTGTATCTGGCCCGTCACCCCAATTTGCCGAGATTTATCGCGCTCAAGCTGCTGGAGAGCGCCGACGACGATTCTCGTGACCGGTTCCTGAGCGAGGCCGAGCACATCGCCCAGCTCGACCACCCCAACATCGTCACTGTCTACGACCGCGGGAGCGAAGACGACCAGCTGTGGATCTCGATGCAATACATCGACGGCGGCGACGCTGCCACAGCGGTTCGGACATGCGGTGCGCTACCGGCCGCTCGGGCGTTGTGGATCATCTCCGAGGCCGCCAAGGGGCTCGACTATGCACACGCACACGGTGTGCTGCACCGTGACGTCAAACCTGCCAACATCCTGCTCGGCCGACCCGCCGGCGGCCAGGACGAGCGGGTGGTCCTCTCCGATTTCGGCATCGCGAAGGCGCTCGAGGACACCCAGGGCCTGACCGGTAAAGGGATGCTGCTGGCCACCTTCGGCTACACCGCGCCGGAACGGTTCAACTTCACCGCAGTCGATGCTCGCGCGGACGTGTACTCCCTCGGCTGCACGTTCTACCACCTGCTCACCGGATCCCCGCCTTATTCGGGTACGGCGACGGAACTGGTGCGTGCGCACCGCGAGGCGCCGATCCCACAGCCCAGTCGGATGCCCGCGGCCCGCGACACCGGCCTGCCCAGTGCCTTCGACAGCGTCATCGAACAGGCCCTGGCGAAGGACCCCGACGATCGTCCACCGAGTTGTCGCGCCCTCGCCGCGGCCGCCCGACAAGCCCTGGACTCGGCCGCACCCGACCACGCCACCGATGCGACCGGGGCACGCTCGGGGCCACCTGTCACCCGCCCTGCCCAGGCCCGGCACACCCGACACCAGGTCCCCGCACCGTCTTCGCAACCATCGACACCGCTGCCCGACACGGTGTCCGATCAACCCTTGGACCACACTTCCGCATCCGCGAATCGCGCCGATAGCTTCTCGACACGTTGTCGACAACTCCTCGCGGCGGCGCGCCGGGTACTGCGCTCGAGACCGGCGACGCCGTGGTGGCGGAGGCGATCGACCGCCGCGGCGATCGCGGTGGTTCTGCTGGTCCTCGGGGTAGGCGCCGCAGTGAAATACATAATCTGGCCGCGGCCCGACAGCCGGGTTGGCGAGAATACGCTCAGCATTACCAAACCCGGTGACACAGACGAGTTGGCATTCACAGGCACTAAGGGTCAGAAAGTGTTCGTCGAGGTTGCCTCCTCGACCCTGCACTCTGGGTGTTCGTTGTCGTTGCGCGACCCGGTCGGCAAGAACATCGCTACAGGATGCATCAGCAGTGACAGCAGCGGCTTCATCGACACCACCGCCCTACCGGCTAGCGGCAAGTACGCCGTGGTGTTGCGTCCGTCGAACGACGCCACCGGCGAAGCCACGGTACGCGTGATCACCGTCGTCGACCAGGACACGACGATCTCCCCGGACGGGACTCCGGTCACCAGCAGGATCGACACCCCCGGCGCAGTAAGCCGGTTCCGGTTCCACGGCACTAAGGGGCAGAAGGTGTCCGTCGAGGTTGCCTCCTCGACCCTGCCCTCTGGGTGTTCCCCGTTGTCTTTGCGCGACCCGGTCGGCAAGAACATCGCTACAGGATGCATCAGCAGTAACGGCAGCGGCTTCGTCGACACCACGGCCCTGCCGGTCGACGGCCAGTACACCCTCGTCATCGATCCGGACTACACCGACCCGGTAAGAAGCGGGACCGGCGAGTCGCAGGTGCGGTTGTTCACCGTGGTCGACCAGGACACGACGATCTCCCCGGACGGGACTCCGGTCACCAGCAGGATCGACACCCCCGGCGCAGTAAGCCGGTTCCGGTTCCACGGGACCGCAGGTCAGAAGGTATCCGTCGAGGTTGCCTCCTCGACCCTGCCCTCTGGGTGTTCCCCGTTGTCTTTGCGCGACCCGGCCGGCAAGAACATCGCTACAGGATGCATCAGCAGTGACGGCAGCGGCAGCATCGATACCACGGCCCTACCGGTCGACGGCGAATACACCCTCGTCATCGCTCCGGAGTACACCGACCCGATAAGGAACGGGACCGGCGTGTCGCAGGTGCGGCTGTATACCCGATGAAGTCCCTGCATTTCCGGTTCCTATCACCGTTGGACCGGAATGCCTGTGCGGGTCAGATGCTCGGGCACGTAGTCCGGACCACTGTAGACGCGCCGACACTATGCCAGGTCAGATCCTGCGGTCTCGTTGTCGCCGAACTCGCTGATTTCGGACCGCCGATCGGCGGCGTTGCCGAGTCGCTGTTCGTGCCGCACGGAGTGTTGGCACACAGCCGTCGCCACCAATGTTCTGCGGTGGTGCACCGCACTACACAGCAGGTCATGTTTCTTCGAAAGTCATTGTTGTCGAACCGATCCGGATCACGGTGCCGGTCGACAGCGGGGTGGTGAGCTCGATGAGTGCGCAGTCGATGTAGACACCGTTGCACGAGTGCAGGTCCCTGATCGCCAGGCCTTCCCGTTCGGGGACGATCTCCGCGTGGTCGCGGCTGACTTTCGGATCGTCCAACGTCAGATCGTTGTCGGGACCGCGCCCGATCCTCAACCCCTTCGGGGGGACCGCGAGGATGCGGCCGTCGTCGAACCGCAGCCGCCCAGTGCGGTGGGTTCTCGGGATCTCGGCCACGGTGGTGAGCAACGTCTTGGCCTGCATCATGGCGGCTGGATTCGCCTCGAGGATCGGTCCCTGCTGCCGCACCTGCTGCTCCAGCCGGACGAGCTCCGCGCACGGGTCGATTCCCAATTCGTCGGCCAGGATCGCCCGCACCCTGCGGCACGCCTCCAACGCATCGCGCTGTCGGTCCGACAGGTACAGCGCGGTGATCAGCTGCCCCCATAACGGTTCCCGAAATGGATGTTCGGCGGTCAGCGTTCGCAATTCGCCGACGACGTCGGAGGCCTTGCCGCACAGCAGATCCGCACCGATTCGGTCCGACGCCGTGGTGAGGTGTTCCTCCGCCATCGCGGTCGAGAAATCGTCGGTGTATCGGATACCGAGCAGATCGGCCAACGCCGTGCCGCTCCACTGGTCGAGCGCGCGCTGGAAGTGCGCAGCGGCGGCAGCAGGGTCGCCTGATTTGCTGGCCGTTCTGCCGGCCTGACGGGCCGATGCGTATCGTCCGACGTCGCATTCGGCATCGGAGATGTCGAGGCGGTAACCGGGGGCCACAGTGTGCAAGATGGTGCGGTCGACCCCGGCCGATTCCAAGCGGTTGCGCAGTCTGCAGACGAACACCTGCAGACTGTTCGTATAGGCCTTGGGCGGGCTCCCGTCCCACAGCGCGTTCGCCAAGGCGTCCGTCGAAACCACCTGCTGCCGATTGATGGTCAGCATGGCGAGCACGGCCCGCGGTTTGGGACCGCCCACCGGCAGCTCTTGCGCATCGACGAGCAGGTGCACGGGTCCGAGGACACGAACGTCAATCTGCGGCATGGTTACCTCCACCTCGTCGGTGCCGGGTACCACACTGGTCGATGCTGCAACCAGCTTCGCCGTTTCGCTGAATGTATCCAGATGCAGCCAGGTCAGCCGCTGCAATGACTGTGGCGAACAAGGTTACTCCTGTTCAAGGACGAATCCGGACAACGACCGATCGAACGGCCTTGTCGTGCCGGGTTTGATGTTCGGCGTCCCAGAGGGGCCACATGCTGTCCAGCAGGCCCGGGATACCCAACAGGAGATACGACGAGATTGATCGTCAATTGGACACCCCACCGGGCGAGGGCGAGAGATGGCCCCAACGGCCGCCCGATGGACTCCTCGATCACTGCGATGCCGACCCACTTCTTACCGAGGGACTGGCCTGTCCTGCCCTGCCGAACCACCTGGTTCGACACGGCGATTGCGGACGTTCTTCGGCGGGGCTGAGCACACTGAACCGGTCCCGCTCATGGTGAGCGGGACCGGTTCAGTCGGGCGACGAGCGGTCGCACGGGCAGGTTGGCGTAGCCCGCTTCACGGGGTTACCACGGTCGGATCGCAGTCGCACTGCGAAGCCGTTGTGGAGACCACCGGATTGTCGACGGAGACCAGGCGCCGACAATCCGGGGGTGCTCCGGGTCGCGTTAGACCAGGTCCGCGATGACCAGCACCGTGACGTAACCGGTGTACGGGTCGTCGAAGTTCGCGTCCGCGTACTGGGCTTGGACGTCGAAGATCACCGTCCGGCCGGACACCTTGACGAAATCGACATCGACTTCGATGACACCGATCGGTCGCTGGACAGCGCCAGCTCCAGCGAAATCGAGCTTGAAGCCGTTGAGGGCGACGTCGGCGCGGCGCACGGTCGCGGGAAACTCCACGACCGCCTGGGTGCTGCGACGCCCAGTGCCCGACGGAATGTTCACCGTTTTGCTCATGAAATGAGTTGCCATGTTTTCACCTCCTTTGGGGCTCTCGTGGGGATCGGAACCGGTCTCCTGGTTCGCGGCTCGTCTCCGTCTTTGAACGTGACCCAAGGATCGGATCGCCCGCTGATCGCCGGCTGGCAGAACCCTTGCAACCCCGGAACGAGCTGTGCGTGGCTCCATCGGATCGGACTTTCTGGATCCAAGGATGGGATCGCTCGCTGGTCACCGGCTGGCAGAGCTTGCAACCGGAACGAGCTGTGCACGACAGGACGTGATTACCGTCCACACCGACCTGATCGTGGCGGTCACACGCCGGGCTCGATCACCGCCCGACCGTGATCACCGGCAGCCGGCATGGCACCGTGCGGGTATGCGACCTCTCCACCGGAAGAGGGTCCCGGTAGCCATGCGTAACAACGGATTTCGGCCTAGACACCGGAGCTCGTCAGATGTTGCAATAACGATCGATTCTCGACAGCTGGGTATTGAGAATGGCCAGCGGCTGCCGGCGTCCTGCACCCCCGACTGCCGAATCGAGTGACGCTGGGGCACTACGCATCCAACATCCAGTTCGAGGAACCGCCGCCGGCGGTGGCGAGTCGACCGAGGTGCCCGTGGAGCAGTTCGTCGAGGCCGCCCGGCTCGCCATCGAGTAGCAGCAAGTCGGGTGTTGGAAATCGTTCGGTTCTTGAACATCTGCCCCGGGCGCGCGGAGTTCGTCGAGTGGCCGCGCCAGGCGGTGTCGAGAAACGCGTGGGAAGCCGCGCGTGTCCGATAACTTGCATCGACCGATTTTCGGACGAATACCGCCCGTAGCGACACACGATAATCGGCAGAAGCGGATGTACTGTGCCGCAGCGCATTTCGCACTCGAATGCCCGCCCAACGGCAATCGAGGATGTCCTGGATCCGGCCGTCGGTTCGACGTCGACCTGTTCGGACCGGGAAGCCGAGACGGCGCGATCCGGGCTATTGGTTTTGGCCGGACGGGGATGGTTGCGGGCTGCCACACAGAATCCGGACGGCTTCGGCGTGGATGGCCTGCCGCAGTTGAGCATTCGGGATGCTGTCGAGCCCGGCGGCGTTGCGCAGGAAGGGCTCGAACAGTTGCCAGCCGAGTACGAACGCCGCAGCGTGTGCCACAGAGAGGGCGGCGTCGCGGTCGTCGGCTCGATGTGAGCGGGCCTGGTCGATCAGGGCCGTGATGACAGGAAATCGGCTCTGCATCTGTCCGACCGGGTAGCCGTCGAGAATGCAGCGTGCCAGCACGATCCAGTGCCGGCGCAGTCGGGGGTCATCCGGCGACAAGGTGCCGGTATCGGCGAACCCGGCAGTCTCGGCGGAGAGGTGATCGAGTACGGCCGCCACGAGCTTGTCCTTGGCGCCCAAGTGCCGGAATACCAGTCCGTGGTTCACCCCCGCCCGCTCGGCGATGTCTCGGATCGACGTCGCGGCCGGGCCGCGTTCGGCGAACAGATCCGCGGCGTGGGTGAGCACCGCGGACACCACGGCGTCGCGACCGAGCGGGTTGCTGTCGTCGGGAGACGTCCTTGCACCCTCTGTAGTCATACGACTACAGTAGCTCACACCGGCTGTAGTCGACTGACTACAGCCTCGCTTCCTCCGAGAAAGAAGGTCGCCATGTCCGTGATCGCCGACAAGGACCCGGCCGCCGGATTCACGCCCCGCACCGTTCAGCTCCCCGGATACCCGGTCTGGTCCGGCCCTTTCACACATGTCGCCGCCGAGCGTGACCGGCTCGCCCTGCTGAGCTGGCAGCATTTCGACGCCCGCCAGGTCGGCGCAACCCTTGGTGCGGAGATCTCCGGGGTGGACCTGACCACCGAGCTGCCGAACGCGGTGATCGTCGAACTGCGGCAGGCGCTGCACGAGTACAAAGTGCTGTTCTTCCGCGACCAGTCGCTCACTCCGGAACGGCACGTGGCCTTCGCGCGACGGTTCGGCACGCTCGAGGTCCACCCGTTCATCCCCTCCAACACCGCCCAGCCAGAACTCGTGCGATTCGAAAAGAGCGCCCAGGTCGGCGGTTTCGAGAACGCCTGGCACCACGACGTCACCTGGCGCGAGCAGCCGTCGATGGGCGCTGTCCTGCATGCGATTTCGGTGCCCCCGATCGGCGGGGACACGCTGTTCGCCGATATGTACGCCGCCTACGACGCCCTCGACGAGGACACCCGGGCGCGTATCGAAAACCTCGATGCCGTCCATGATTTCATTCGCGCGTTCGGGCACATGCTCAACGATGAGCAGCGGGAGAAGATGCGCGCCGAGCATCCGGCGGTGGCCCACCCGCTGGTGTGCACGCACGCCGTCACCGGCCGCAAGCACCTCTACGTCAACCGGGTCTTCGCCGACCGGATCCACGGCTTGGACCTCGAGGAGGGCCGTGAGCTGATCGACCGGTTGTGCCGGACGGCCGACGCCCCCGAGCATCAGGTTCGGCTGCGGTGGGAGCCCGACACCGTCGCGTTCTGGGACAACCGGGCCGTCCAGCACTACGCCGCCAGCGACTACTGGCCCCAGGTGCGCATCATGGAACGCGCCTCCATCGTCGGCCCCCGTCCCGCCCGTTGACCGAATGGCATTCGACGACAGCCGGTCCGGGCCGCCGCGCGACTCCGCGCGAATACCGTCGGCCGCCAGGGCACTCGGGCAGGCTGTCATCGCGCGTGGCGGCGTTCGACACCTCGTCGACGCCGTCACGCCGGTTGCGGTATTCCTGGTCGGATATCAACTGTTCGGGACCGGTCCGGCGGTTGCGGCCACGTTGACCGCGGCGGCCCTGCTCGCCGGATGGCGGCTGCGGCGCGGTGATTCACCGAAGGTCGTCACGGCCGCCCTGGCTGCTGTCACCGCCTATTCGGCGCTGGTGCTGTTCACCGGTGAGGGCCGTGCTTTCTTCCTACCCGAGATCGTCGGCTGCGCGGTCTTGACTGTCGCCTTCGGCGCCACCCTGATCCGGGGCCGTCCGTTGAGCCTGCATGTGTGCCAACGCATCCGGATCGAACCCGCCGATGTCGATCAGCCCCGGATCCGGAAGCACAGACGCCTGACCGCGGGCTGGGCCGTGATGTGGGCGCTCCATGTGCTGATACTCCTGCCGCTGTATGCCGCCGATCAGATCACGGCCCTGGCCTTGGGGACCATGCTGCTCGGCAAACCATCGGTACTCATCGCCGTCGTCGCCTCATGGTTGTGGGTCCGCAAGCGATAACTGAAGCCCCGGTTTCCCATCACTTGGCGCGTCGTGGGGTCGTTCACCAGCTCGAGTCGGGCGAACGAGTCCCCAGCATCGGGTTCTCGACAAACTCGTCACCGGCTACGATCTCAACTCGAAGCAGGCCGAACTCCGTTACCCCGCAGAACATCTCACGCCACTGACAAGCTCCGCCAAGGGTCCTGAGCGAACCAACGGGCGGCACCCGCTAGCGTCCGGTTGCGTACGGGTCCGGTGGGCGCACGGGTTCGATATTCGCGTTCAACGGAGGGGCGGGTGGAAAGGTCACCGGCAGTTCCGTCAATGCCCGGTGGAACGGCCCGGGCCGCCACGTCGGCGTGCCGTCCGATACGTCGAGCCGGATTTCGGGTAGGGCATCGAGGAGCTGGTCGATGGCATCCTGAGCGATCAAATAGGCGAGGGATTGCGCGGGGCAGGCGTGTGGGCCGATGCCCCAAGCCAGGTGGGAGCGATTACCTGACAGGTCATCGGTGCGGATGGAAGGGTCGTTGTTGCAGGCGGCCATGCTGATGACGACCGGCTGATTGGCAGGCAGCCACACGCCATCGACGAGAACCGGCTGACGAGGGTAGGTGATCAGCAGGTTCGCCAGCGGCGGGTCATCGAACAACACCTCATCCAAGGCCTCCCGCGAGGACAGATTCCCGCCCAGGACGCTGTCACCGAAACGGTTGTCGGTGAGGATCAGCAGGAGGGTATTGACGATCAGATTCAGTTCGAACTCGATGCCCGTACCGTAGACCTGCGATACATGATGCGACACCTCCACGTCATCCAGCGCGGCCGGATGCTGTTGCAGGACCGAGGTGATGTCGTTTCCGGGCTCCGTTCGTTTGAGGGTCACCAGATTCATCAGTGCCACGCCGAGCATCTGGCTGCCTTTTTCGGCATCGACCCCCTCGAGCAACGCGGCCGTACCGGCGGCGACCTGCTGCCCGATCTCCGGCGGACAGCCGAGCATGGAATTGACGACTTCGAATACCAGCGGGTACACGTACTGGCTGATCAGCTCCGCGCGGCCCGTCTGGCAGAAGCTGTTGATCAGGGGGGTCGCGATATTCTCCACGATGTCGTGCATGGCGTAGAGATCCACGGCGTCGATGCTCGCACTGATCGCCTGCCGATACCGCACGAAGTCGGTCCCGGTGCTTCTGCTGGCCATGGGACGCCACTCCAGCAGCGGGAGGATCGGGCAGTCGGAGGGGACCGTCTTCTGCCAGGCGCGCGGGTCGGCGGGGAAGTGATCGGGATCGTTGAGGATTCGTACCGCGGCGTTGTAGCCGATCACCAGCGTGGCGGGCACGCCGGGCGCCAGTTCGACCGGAGCCAAAGAGCCGTACTGTCTTCGCATTTCACGGTATGCATGGTGCGGATCGACGGCGAACTCCGGCGAGTGCAGCGGTATTCGCGGGCCGTCCGAAGCGATTGGCGAGCCGTGGATGACCGGGCACGACTGTGGGCGCACCTGGGACTGCGGCGTACTCAAGAAGAAGACTCCAGACTGTTCATATTGCAGGTTGCTGTGGACTGCGCTGTGCCGAGCCGCTGCTCCGAAGAGCGCAGTAATCCTGCCGCCTCGGCAGGAACCGGTCAATGGCATCGCGGAAAACGCAGCACTCGAAACCAGCCCGGCAGAATCTCTTTCACGCACGTGAGCTTCAGGCCGGCGACTACGCAATTGCGGTAGTCGGCGATGCGCATGGACTGCCGAGGCAGGCACGACGCGGGCGATGGTCGGGTGCGGTACCTGACGCCCGCAAGTACCGCACCCCTCCCGGCGGGACTAGACGCCGAGGGCTCCCAACGAATCGTGATCGTCGATCGCGGTGGTGATGCGCTTCAACAGCGTCAAACATGTTTCGGTCGACTGCATCTTGGGTTGATACGCCGCACGGCCGATGGTGAAAGCCCATGCCGCGTAGGCGAACATGGACTGCTGCCGATACAGCAACCAGGCATCGTCGAACGACGGCACCTCGCCGCCGGCGTGTCCCAGCTCGTCCAGGTACGCCGCCAACAGTTCGCGGTCCCACGCACGCCGGTCCTCGGGCTCACATCCGGAATTGACGGCATAGGCGAAATCGTGCGCCCACCCGCCACGCATCACCACCTGCCAGTCGACATATCCCATTCGCCCCTCGCGAGTCTTATAGGTTTGCCCGATGTGCGGGTCGCCGTGTAACAAGGTCGCGGGAACGTCGTCGGTCGCGATCGCGATGGCCCGCTCGACACCCGCCCACAACCGCTCGCTCTGCCCA
This sequence comes from Nocardia sp. CA-107356, assembly GCF_050946365.1. Taxonomy (NCBI): domain Bacteria; kingdom Bacillati; phylum Actinomycetota; class Actinomycetes; order Mycobacteriales; family Nocardiaceae; genus Nocardia; species Nocardia sp. CA-107356. Next base: position 5,592,905 of record NZ_CP191992.1, read on the forward strand.
TGCAAGGCATCGGGAACGACCTCTTCCGCCCGGCGCAGGCCTACCTCACAGCGCTTCTTCATATCGATCGCGGCGAGATAAGCGTTGAGCATATAGGCCGGGGTATTGAGGACCGCGATAGACGAGTCCTCCCAGAACGTGCCGTGTAACCGGGCGAGATTGCGGACCAGATCTTCGATCTGGTCGCGGGCGATGGGAGCAGTCGGCTCGCTGAACACGGCACCGCGCGTGGCGCCGATATCCTCCATCAGCGCGATCGACCGCCACGACGACGGATCGGAGGCGCCCCAGTAGCCGATCGGTGCCTCCATCTCGACTCGCGGCCGGAAGTCCCGGAAGAACCGGGTCTCCCCCTCGATCATCTTTCCGCCGCCGAGCAGTATGCGCTGGCTGAAGGCCGTAGTCGTCTTCGCGAACAGCTCCGTGGGCAATCCCGCCTGGGTGCCCACGTCGTTGTAGTCCACCCGGATCGCGACCCGGGTTGACGTGCCGCGGCTGCCGTTGGATGTGTCGAACGACAGCACCTCGGCATCGGGGACATCGCGACACAGGACAGCCGTCAGCCACTCGGGAGCGATTTCTTCGCCAGAAACCGGGACATCGTCGATGGACCGCGCCTGCGGCCGGGTGATCTTCTCACCCAGCATATGAGCACTGACCGTGGCGGATCGCCTGAGCAACCAGAGCTTGTGGTTCATGCGCTTGCCTCGATTCCGGAGTACGACAACACTGTCCCGCGCAGCTGGCCGCAAGCGGCCCGGGGCCCGCAGACAGTACCCCATAAATCCGGAAGACGTTGTACGACAAGGATGTTGCGTACGACAAGGATGTTGCCCCAATTTCCGGCTCGTCACCGCCGGCGCGGCATGGTCCGCAGCAGCCGGACGACCGTCGCCAGCGGATGCGATACGGCATGGGTATGGACCGCAAGCTCCCCACGAGCTGGCGAGTCAGACGGAGAGTTCACCCAGTTGGTGCAACAGATGATCGGCGGTGCGCGCGTTGCGGTGTGCGACGTATGCGGTCCATGCCCAACCGACGATCGACACCGAATACCAGTACAGTCGCCAGTCCGTCGGGTGCAGACCGCCTCCGATACCGGCGGCGAGCAGCACCATGAACAGCGCGGCGAGACCGGTATACAACACGCGCTGGCGCGAGGCTGCATATTGCGCCTGTTCCATGCGTGGGATCCACGATTCGGCAGTCACGTCCGGGGGTAGCTCGCGGGCCTTCAACGCGCGGCCGATTTCACGATTCGCGCCTTTGTCGGCAGATTCGAACACTCGGACAGGACGCATATACCGCCACACGAGCACAGATCCGATAACGACCGGTACGAACATCAGCACAATGATGACCACGACCATGACTCACCTACCTGCAGGGCGGGCAAGATCGTCGAAGACCCCGTCCGCGAACCGCCATCGGAGGTGCATCGTGGTGAGGTTGACGGCCGAAGCAACAAGCGCGACCGAATAGACATAGAGCATCACATTGCTCGCGTCCGGATTCGTTGCGATCTCGGTGATCAGCAGCGCCGACCAGAGCGCGGTGAGTGCGATAAACGGGCCACGCAGCCGCATCGGACGCAGCTGGGCGTAAACGAGATCGGGCATCCAATTCTGCGGTCCGTTGGGGAGATGGATCAGGCTGCGACGCCGCTCTCGAATCACCAACCAGCGCAAGAGACCGGCGATGACTGCAGTCAGGACAATGACGGCGATGAGATGCACAGGATGCGTGTCTTTCCTCGTGTGAGAGATTTCGTCGGCTTGCATGAATAGATTCGGCCATGTGTGCCGTTGGCGATAGCCACCCATGGGGTGGATATCGCCCACCCCATGGGCTTCCGTCCGAACTGGCCGATCTACGTGGTCATAGGGGTCGCCTGGATACCCCGTGGTCCGGTGACGGCACGCAATTCTGGCTTGCCCGTCCTGACCGAGATCAGCAACCGAGGCGTGGCCGACATGTGCATTGCGGTCTGCGACGGCGAAAGGACTGTCCGAGGCAGCAGACCGGCTGCTCGAACCGCGAAGGTTCACGATCGTCGATCACACCGATGCGGAAATCGCCCGGATCATCAGAACCACGGCCGGCCTGGAACGAGCGATCGTGACGGCCGAAACCTCCGCGCTGGTGATCGACAAGCCGTTGCGCGAACCGATGGCCAGCCTTGTGCTTGCGTCTGCGGTAGCGATCAACACCGCGATCATGCAGGTGAAAACCACCACCATGCTGGATCTGATCCCTTAGTTCTCGGTCGACGGACTGCGCCGGCAACAGCAACCGAGGACCAACCCGCAACGTTGAGCGGTCGCCGCCGGTGTAGTCATCTATGCAAAATTCCAGGTTGCTGATGTACCCGACAACGCACCGTTTGGTGTTGCCTTGATCGCCGACGACAAGCGCACCATCATCTTCCGAGCACAGAGCGCGTGGACGCTCGGCCAAGGCGATCCACCAGCCCTGTCGCCCCCGCTCAACAAGGCATTTGACGGCACTGCTTCCATATCCGCCTGGAGGCAGGCACCGACCAGTCCAAAGCTGGCCGGTGCCTGCCTGTTTCAGGTTAGGAGCACCCACCGGTATCGCACGGCACCGACACGCCCACCATCGACCCGTAGCCGATCATCGACGCCACGGCCGAAGACGCCGCGAATTCCGCCAGGGCAGCACCGCCGCGGGACAACGCGTTAGACGTGCCGAAGGCCCAGGTGCGCTGCCTATCTGGCGACCGCGCTGCCCTACGCGGAAGCCGGACTCGGAATCCTCACCTACCAACCTCTACGCCGACGACCAGCCGCTGCTGCTGGCCCCCGACCTCGTCGACGCCGACGGTACGGCGGCCCATATCGAGCACACCACGCCGATCCCGGTTACTGGTTGGTGTGGGTGTAGCTCTCCCAAGACGGGACACCCGGCGGTCCGTCTCCGGCGGGCGGACACACCACCAACCTGCCACCCCAGCACTATCACCACCCGCCCTCTACACTCGCGAAGTAACCTTCGCCGAACTAACAACGCACCCAGCCGCGAAAACCCGGGAGTACACGATGTTTTCTCGATGGAACACCGCCGCCGCCTGCGCAGCCGCACTGATCACCACCGCCCTCCCCCTCAGCGGCGCCCCCACCGCACAAGCAGCCCCACCACCCTGCCCCGACATCTACGTCGTCGCAGTCCCCGGCACCTGGGAAACATCGAAATCCGACCCCGGCCAAGGAATGCTCGCCGCCGTCGCCAACGACCTACCCGGCGACGTCCACACCGACTACGTCGCCTACGCCGCCACCGCCTTCCCCTGGGAAGGCGACGTATACGGCCGCTCCAAACGAGAAGCCCTCGACAACGCCCGCGACCTCGTCACCACCATGGCCCAACACTGCAACACAACACGATTCGCACTCCTGGGCTACAGCCAAGGCGCCGACGCCGCCGGCGACCTCGCCGCCGAAATCGGCACCGGACTCGGCGCCATAACACCAGACCGCGTCACACTGGTCGGACTCATCTCCGACCCCCGCCGCTCCCCCACCGACAACCTCATCGGCCCACCCGTCACCGGCGCCGGCGCCGGCGGCCCACGCCTGGGCGGCTTCGGCTGGCTCACCCCCAAAACCTACACATTCTGCGCCGTAGGAGACCTCTACTGCGCAACCCCCGACGGCGACTACGCCGCCCGCATCGCCGGATTCCTCGCCCAGATCTCCAACCCCGACCCCACCCAATTCGGCACCTACCAACAACAAGCAGGCAACCTCATCGCCGACGCCCTCGCCGCCGGCGGACTCGGCCTACTCCACGACCAACTCAACAACTCCGCCTACGAACAACGCAAACAACAAATCGACGACTTCCTCAAATCCGGAATCCACCAAAGCTACCCCCACTACACCATCAACCCCAACGGCGCCACACCCCTGACCTGGCTACACCAACAACTCATCGACATCGCACACAACTAACCACCTGTGCCCTGGCGCAGACCCGCGGCGATGGCTCGTATGCCTGTTCGCGAGGCCTACTTCGAGGGATACGCCGCGCCGGCCCGACAAGCACCCCGAGGCCGGGCACGGCGTCATCGGTCAGCGATGGCGGTGTCGGTTCCAGCCAGGCGCGGGCCGCGACGACCAGAGTTCATCCCGGTGCTCAGAGTCGGCTACTCGGTTCGGTCAGCGGCGACACCGACGGTTCTCGCTATCGCTCGACATGGTTGGCGACCACGCGATCGCTAGCTGAGCTTGGCAAGCAGAAAGTCGCGGGCGATGCTGGATGCTCGTTGGAACTGCTCCTCGTACACGGCGAAGTGGGGGCCAGGGATCAGAGCCAGCTGTTTGGGTTCCAGCGCCTGGGCGTAGCTCTGCAGAGCGATATCGGCGGGTGTCAGGGTGTCCTGATCGGCGATCACCATCAGCAGAGGCGTCGGGGATACGCGGTGCAGGAACGCTTCCGGGGCGTAGGACTGGAACTTATCGACGCTGGAGAGGGTGACCTCGTTGCGCCAGGTAGGGACTTGCGGGCCGTTGGCCATCAACCAGTTGTAGACCTCGATACCAGGCATCGCGACGAGTTCGGTGGGATCATCGGAGGCCGCTTTGATCGTCTGGTGCGGTTTGCCTGCAGCGCGGGCTCGGCGGTCGGCGGCGATGGCCGCATGGACGGTGGGCAGCATGATGGAGGGCACCAAACTGCGGAAGTTGGCCCAGCCGTTGGTCAGTGGCACCTGTGACACGACGGCACGGACACGCCGGTCGGTCGCCGCGACGACCAGGACGTGGCCGCCCGCGAAACTGGTTCCCCAGATGCCGATGCGTTCCGGGTCGATACCGTCCAGGGTCTGCGCGAAGGTGATGGCATCGCGGTAGCCCTCGATCTGCGCGACAGGGTCGACCTCGTAGCGCGGTTCGCCATCGGAGGTCCCGAATCCAGGGTGGTCGTAGACGAGACAAGCCAGACCGGCCTTGCTGAACACTTCAGCGAATGGGGCGACCCATTCCTTCACGCCCGCGAAGCCGTGCGTCATCACCACCAACCCGACGCTGCCCTGCGCCTGTTCCGGCCGATACAGCCAGCCCCGCAACGTCACTGTGCCACTGGTGAATTCGATATCAACGCGCATCGCGATTCCCTCCGCTACATCTGCCTTCCGACCAACGTACGGCGTGGATGATGTGATGTCGAAGGGTTCTCGGCTCCCTGCGCCCAACGAGCCGATCCGCGTCGTCGCAACCATAAGGGGTTTCGGATCTGCTGCACCTGGCCGCGTCGCTACGAGACCGAGGGGTGCACAGGCTGCGTCATCGGTCCGGACGACTGCGGACCAGACCGAACGCCACCCCGCACCGAGGTCATCGAGAAGATCATCTATCCGCGGTAGAACTGCCACTTCGGGCCCCACAAGGTCCGCATGTACTTGGCGCCCTACAACGACATCGCGATCAGCAAGTCCAGCGGATAGCGCATCCTCGAACGCCCGGACACGGTAGATTTCTTGCCTCCCAACGCTATCGACGCCAGAAACGCCATGAGAAGCAATGTCCGGGCCATCACGCGCAGTCAGACCGTGAGGACCATGCGGTATCGGGCCCGTCCCTCTTCCATTGCGGCAAATGCCTCGGCGGCTTCATTCAGCGGCCGTTCCTGGATTCGCGTGCGCACGCCGGATTGGACCGCGAATTGCATCGTTTCCTCGATATCGCGCGCAGTGCCGGAGGCGTGGCCGGTAACGCTGAGTCCGGACCCGATCAGCTGCATCGGGCTGATCGGCAGTGGCTCGGCTGTGACGCCGATGGCGATGAGCTCACCGCGCGGTAGCAGCCCACCGACCGTTTCGGCCATGGCTGTGGCGCTGCCCACGGTCCCCAGCACAACCGACGCACCGCCGAGCCCCCGCAACGCTTTGCTGACGTCGACGGCGGTCGAGTCGATGTAGTGGTGGGCGCCGAGCGCGTGGGCGTCCTCGGCTTTGCCCGCGCCGCGGCCGATCGCAATCGTTTCGAAGCCCATCGCGCGGGCGAACTGCACGCCGAGGTGGCCCAGGCCGCCGATCCCCAGAATGGCGACGCGATCGCCTGGCACCGCCCTGGTTTCGCGAAGCGCGTGGTAGGTGGTGACTCCGGCACACCCCATCGGCGCGGCCTCGACCAGGGAAAGCTCGTCAGGGATGCGGGCCAGCGCATTGGCCGGTACGGTCACCGACTCGGCGTATCCGCCGGGGTACTGCCAACTGGGGACCTGCACGTTCCGGCAGTACATGAAGTCGCCTTTGCGGCAGGGGACGCACTTGTTGCAATGCCCGCCGAACCAGCCCACAGCGACGCGGTCACCCACGACGAAGTTGTCGACGCCGGCCCCGAGTTCGGCGATCGTGCCGGCGATCTCATGCCCAGGTGTCAGCGGCCACGCCATGTTCGGGAACCCGCCGCTGACGAACGCATGGTCGGTGCCGCAGATCCCGCACGCCGAGACCGCGAGGCGCACATGGTCGCGAGGCGGTGAGGTCGTTTCAACATCGACCAGTTTCAATGCCGCACCGGCGGACTGCACGTGAACAGCCTGATGAGTAGCCATCGGTATCCTCGCTTTCCCTGGGGAGCGGCGGCGTCGGGGACCTCACCGCAGCGGGACCGAGGCAGCGGCGCCGTCTCGAACGGTAATTGGGCACCAGATGTAATAGCCGTTCTCACGCTTTATCGTTTGTTGCCTTACTCAACCCCGGATGCCATCGCCCTCAACGATGAGGCCAGCGGCACCCGGCGCGAACTACCCGGTCGTGCCACTGTGCAATGGCCAGCCGACGGGTCGTCATCCATCCTGCGCGGCGTCGCACGCCCCGCCGCAAAAGGCACGTGCCCTAAACGATGCCGTGAGAATTATACGTTCGCCGGGGAGGTACCGAGGTGTAACGCGACGTGCGTGCTTGCTGGTGCCGCGTCGACAACGAGTAAGTACTCCGGATGTCATGCACCATCAGTCTTCCGCCTTGTCGCCGGTGAGTGTGGGTAGACGGTGTCGGTTCTACCTTCAGGTGACAGTCGTCGATGCCAGAGTGTGCATGAACGCGTGTATGCCGGCCAGCGTGTGCGCCGGCATCATGACGTCGCAGTACGGCAGGGCCGCCGCCATTGCACCGGCGGCCGGCCGGAATCGGGAGTCGCCCGCACGGGGATTGAGCCAGATGACGCGCCAAGCCCGGCGTCGGATCCGGGCCATCGCACGGGCGAGGACATCGGGGGTATCGCTGTCCCAGCCGTCGGATGCGATGACGACGACGGCGCCGCGCACCGCGTTGCCGGACGGAGTTGTGAGCAGCGTGCCGAGGCATCGGCCGATGTGCGTGCCACCGTAGCGGTCGACCACCTTGTCGTTGGCCCGGGCCACCGCGATATCCGGGGAACGATGCGCCAGCACCGAGGTCAGCCTGGTCAGCGACGTGGAGAATGCGAAAACCTCGGGGCGATCGGGCGAACGGCGCAGCATTGCGGCCCGCATCAGGTGCAGGTAGATCGTCGAATACGGCTGCATCGAGCGACTGACGTCGCAGATCATCACGATTCGGCGCGGGCGGCTACGGGCACGAGTGCGGACCAGCACCGCTGACTCCCAGCCGGTGCGGCGGGAGTTGTTCATCGTCGCCCGGAAGTCGATCCGCTTGCCGTGCGGATGGTTTTCGTAGCGCCTGCTGCTGCGCTGCGGCCAGAGCGCCGACGCCTGCTCCAGCCAGGCGCCGACCGTCCGCAGATCGTCCGGATCGAAGCGGGCGAACGGTTCCTGTGCTCGTGCCGCGAGCCGGCTCGGCAGTACGTCCGGTAGCGCCACACCTTGGTCGGTCGATCGGTCGACGCCGGTCGCTGATTGCAGTGTCGCCCAAGGGACCTCACCGCCTTGCCGGGACTGCCACGTACCGCCCGTGCCCGGCGCCGCCGCGCGTTCGGTCGGCAGTCCGCGCGTTCGGCTCGGCGGGTCCATACCCAGCACCGCATCGGCGAACACCATCGCGAAGACCGCGTCGAAGGCGGCGAGATCCTGCATGCGATCGACGAGCGTGAGCCGCGTAGCCCAGTAGAGCTCGGTGCGCGTCCGCGGCGCCATGCGGCGCAAGGCTTGCACGAACAGCGCGGGACCGCTCGGCGCCACCGCGACGCCACCACGGCGCAGCCGCGCGACCACCGCAACAGCGAACGCGGCCAGATCGACGCCGCGCAGCAGTATCGCTCGTGTCATCGCTTCCCGCGCATCTGCCTGCGTACCAGGACAATTGCGAGCACGGCCGCCAGTACGAACGCGATCGCCGGCGCATACTTCTTGATCATCGCGGGCCCGACCAGATCGACGAGGTCGAGCGGCGCCGGCTCGGGCTGTGCGACTGGTTGCGCCCGCATCCCTCGGCTGTCCGGCCCGACTGCCGGCTCCGCGGCGGCCGAATCGCCCTTCGCGAGTTTCGCTTCCAGGGATGCGACGAATTGACCGAGCAGCTTCTCGGACACCTGCTGCAACATCCCGCTGCCGAATTGGGCGAACTTGCCGACGATCTTGAGGTCGGTGTCCACGGTGACGCGGGTCTTGTCGCCGTCTTCGCGCAGTCGCGTGGTGATGGTCGCCGCGGCGTTTCCGGATCCGCGTGAATCCCGGCCGCTGCCGTTGATGACGGCGCGATGGTCGTGTTCGTCGCGTTCGACGAAATTCGCCCTCCCGGTGAATTCGCTGGTCACCGGGCCGACTTTGACCTTCAGTTTGCCGAGGAAGTCGTCTCCCTCCCAGCCGAGCATCTGTGCGCCTGGCATCAGCGGGACCACCTGTTCGAGATCGGTCAGCACCTCCCATGCCTGCTCGACGGGTGCGTTGACGGTGAACTCGTTGGCGATCTTCATCGGAGTTTCCCTCTCATCCGGTAGCCAGGCTTTGGGTGTATTCGACGAATGCCGCGCGCACGGTGGCGCAGTCGTCGGGGGTCTTCGCCAGTGCGCTCAGCGCGGCGACCGCCTCCGCCGCGGTGAGATCGGCGACGTCGAGCATCGCCAGCGCGGCGATCCAGTCGATCGTCTCGGCGACGCCGGGCGGCTTGTCGAGATCGAGATCGCGGGCGCGGCCGACGAATCGGGTGGCGTGCTCGATCAGCGCGTCGGTTGCCCCGGGCACGGTGCGGCGCACGATCGCCACCGCGCGGGCCGGCTCCGGGTAGTCGATCCAGTGGTAGAGGCAGCGCCGCCGCAGCGCGTCGTGCAGGTCGCGACTGCGGTTCGAGGTCAGCACCGCGAGCGGCGGATGCTCCGCGACGAAGGTCCCGAGCTCGGGAACTGTCACGGTGGCCTCACCGAGGAATTCGAGCAGCAGCGCTTCGAATTCGTCGTCGGCACGGTCGATTTCGTCGACCAACAGCACCGGAGGCGTCGGACCGCGATATCGCACACAGCGCAGGATCGGGCGGTCCACCAGGAATGCCTCGGTGAACAGGTCGGCTTCGGTGAGGTCGGCGCCGCGCGCCTCGGCGAGCCGGATGCTGAGCAGCTGACGCTGGTAATTCCAGTCGTACAGCGCTTCGCTCACGGTGAGGCCCTCGTAACACTGCAGGCGGATCAGCGGTGCACCGAGCACGGTGGCCAGGGTCTTCGCCGCCGTCGTCTTGCCCACTCCCGGTTCGCCCTCCAGTAGCAGCGGCCGACCCAACGTGGTGGCCAGATAGAAGGCGGCGGCGGTCCCGGTATCGAGCAGGTAGTCGTCGGCGTCGAATCGTCGCACCACGTCCTCGATATCGTCGAACGGCGACATCATGGCGACGTCGCGTCCCGCAGGCGCTCGTAGTCGTCCCAGGTGTCCACGTCCAGGGGCATCGGTGCGTCGATGTCGAGTCGAGACACCGGGACGCGCCCCGACTCGATGATCTTCCACACGGGTTTGTCGCCGTGCACAAGGTCCAACTCGCCGAATATGCTGCGACTCAGCCAGAATGGATGCTCGATACCGTCGTGGTACCGGCAGACCGTGATCGCGGCGGTCGTTCCCTCGCCGATCAGTCGGTCGACGGTCGCCGCCGACAGACCCGGTTGATCACCGAGCATCAGCACGATTCCGGCGGCCCGGGGATGCACCGAGTTCAGGGCCGAACGCAACGACGACGAACAGCCCGAACCGAAGTCGTCGGCCATGGTCACCTCCAGCCCGGCGAGATCGACCTGCTGCCGGACCGCCGCGGCTGCGCCGCCGAGGGTGACGATGATCTGATCGAAAGCGCAGGATCGCACCACCTCGAGGGTGGCGCCGAGAACGGTCGTATTCCGATACGGCAGTAACTGTTTCGCGGTGCCGAGACGCCGTGAGCTTCCCGCGGCGAGTACGACTCCGGTGACGAGCCCGATTGTCATGAGCCCGTCTTCGCCGCGGCGAAGGAGGTGCGGCAGCCGGAGCTGCAGAACCAGTAGTCGATATCGTCGATAGTGAGATGCGGTGTGTCCGGCCCGACCGTCACGGTCATACCGCACACTGGATCGAGCGCCTCGAATATGACGCTCGCCGGGCGGGCTGCGACGACAAGGCCACCCTTGCGGATCGCCTGGATCACTTGCGCGACAATCGAGACGGCGATCTCCGCGGAGGTCTTGGCGCCGATCGGCAAACCCACCGGGGTGCGCACGCGCGACCGCTCGGCGTCGGTCAATCCGAGCTCGTCGAGAATCGACGCACCCCGAATCCTGCTGGCCACCAATCCGATATAGCCCACACCGGCGTCGAGCGCGGCGCGGATCATCTCGGCTTCCGGGCCTCCGTGGCTCGCGATCACCACCGCTGTCGTATCGGCCAGCGAATCCAGCGAGTCGGCTCCGGCAGTACTGCGCTGCACCCCGAATCCCACCAGTTCGCACATTTCGGCCAGGGCGTCCGCGATGGGTGTCGCGCCCCAGATGCGCATCAGCGGTGCCGGAATCTGCGGCTCGAGGAATATCTCCAGCGCTCCGCCGGATAGACAGGGATTTACCACCACTGCCGCGCCGGGCGCTTCGGGAAACTGCAGATCGCCGTCGGGCAGCACGCGCAGCAGCACACTCTCGTGCGACTGCAGGGCACCCAGCGCCGCCTTGCGGACCGAGTTCTGGGCGCACTGGCCGCCGACGAATCCTTCGATCGTCCCGTCCTGCAACAGGATCGCCTCGTCCCCGGCGTGCGCCGAGGTCGGCTGCTGCGCGCGCACGACGGTCGCGTGCACGAACGGAGTCCGGGTGCGGACCAGCTGCTGTGCACGCTCGGTCAACTTCATCGGTGATCCCATCGCTCGCATCCGCTCAGATGGGCGGTGTGGCCCGGCCCTGCATCGCTTCCCACACCCGCGACGGCGTCAGCGGCATGTCGGCGTGCCGAACTCCGAACGGCGCCAACGCATCCACCACCGCGTTGACTACCGCCGGTGGTGATCCGACCGTGGCCGATTCACCGATGCCTTTCGCGCCGATCGGATGGTGCGGCGACGGGGTGACCGTGTACCCGGTCTCGAAGTGCGGAACCTCGAGCGCGGTCGGGATGAGGTAGTCCATCAGGGATCCGCCGAGGCAGTTGCCGTCCTCGTCGAAGGCCATGATCTCCATCAGCGCCATGCCGATACCATCGGTGAGACCGCCGTGCACCTGACCCTCGATGATCATCGGATTGATCCGGGTTCCACAGTCGTCGACGGCCAGGAAGCGCCGGACCTTCACCACGGCCGTCCCCGGGTCGATGTCGACGACGCAGAAGTACGCACCATAGGGGTAGGTGAGATTCTCCGGGTTGTAACAGATCTGCGCGTCGAGTCCGCCCTCGATGCCCTCGGGCAGATCACCGGTGCCATGTGCTCGCATCGCGATCTGCTGGATCGTCACGGCCGCGGACGGATCGCCCTTGACGTGGAACGAGCCCTTCTCCCACTCGAGGTCGGCGACCGAGACCTCGAGCATGCCGGACGCGATGATCCGTGCCTTGTCACGCACCTTCCGCGCAACCAGTGCAGCAGCGGCGCCCGAGACCGGTGTCGACCGGGTGCCGTAGGTGCCGAGGCCGAATGGAGTCTGATCGGTGTCGCCGTGCACGACGTCGATGTCGTCCGGTGGTATGCCGAGCTCCTCGGCGACGATCTGGGCGAACGTCGTCTCGTGCCCCTGCCCCTGAGTCTGAACCGATAGGCGCACAACGGCCTTACCGGTCGGATGGACGCGCAGCTCGCAGCCGTCGGCCATCCCGAGTCCGAGGATGTCCATATCCTTGCGCGGACCCGCGCCGACCGCCTCGGTGAAGAAAGACATTCCGATGCCCATCAACTCGCCGCGGGCGCGCTTGTCCTGCTGTTCTTTTCGCAAGGCGTCGTAGCCGATCATATCCATCGCCAGGCGCATGGTCTTCTCGTAGTCGCCGGAGTCGTAGACCCAGCCGGTCTTGCTGGTGTAAGGAAACTGTTCGGGGCGAAGGAGATTCCGCAGCCGTAGCTCGGCCGGATCCATCTTCAGTTCGTAGGCGAGGCAATCCACCAACCGCTCGACGAAGTACACGGCCTCGGTGATCCGGAACGAGCACGCGTAGGCGACACCGCCGGGGGCCTTGTTCGTGTAGACCGCGGTCATCTTGCAGTAGGCGGCCTCGATGTCGTAGCTACCGGTGAAGACCCCGAAGAAGCCGGCCGGATACTTCAACGGCGCGGCCTGGCCATTGAAGGCGCCGTGATCGGCGAGCACGGTCGACCGGATGGCGAGGATCTTGCCGCTGGCGTCGGCAGCGATCTCGCCGACCATGATGTAGTCGCGGGCGAACCCGGTGCTGGTGAGATTTTCGCTGCGATCCTCCATCCACTTCACCGGTTTGCCCAACAACAGCGACCCGACGATGGCACAGACGTATCCCGGATAGATGGGCACCTTATTGCCGAACCCGCCGCCGATATCCGGTGAGATCACCCGGATCTTGTGCTCGGGCAGTCCGGCCACCAGCGCGTAGAGCGTGCGGTGGGCATGCGGCGCCTGGCTCGTCGACCACAGCGTGAGCTTCCCCGTCACGGGATCGAGATCCGCGACGGCACCACAGGTTTCCATCGGGGCGGGATGCACTCGCGGATAGACGATCTCCTGCTCGACTATGACGTCGGCGCGCGCGAACACCGCCTCGGTCGCGGCGGCGTCGCCGGTCTCCCAGTCGAAGCAGTGGTTGTCCTGTTTGCCCTCGAGATCGTCGCGGATCACCGGCATTCCGGGCGCCAGTGCGGTCCGGGCGTCGATCACCGGATCGAGCATCTCGTACTCGACGTTGATGAGCTCCAATGCATCACGCGCGGAGTAGCGATCCTCGGCGACGACGAAGGCTACCTCCTGGCCCTGGAACCGGACCTTATCCGTCGCCAGCACCGCCTGCACATCGTTGGACAGCGTCGGCATCCAGGCCAGTCCCTTCGCCGCCAGATCCGCACCCGTGACGACCGCCCTGACCTTCGGATGTGCCTGTGCCGCAGAGATATCGATGCTCACGATCCGCGCATGCGCGAACGGGGAACGCAGGATCGCCATATGCAGCATGCCGGGCAGCGACACGTCGTCGACGTAGTTGCCGCGTCCGCGAATGAACCGCGGATCCTCCTTGCGGAGCATCCTGCCGTGACCGCACGGCTTGTGGTCGTTGTCGACACGGTCTTCGGGCCGGGACTCGACGGCGGTCATGACGCGCTCCCAACCGGTGTCGACGTGGTGGCGGGTTCGGGCTCTACCGCTTCGCCTCGTTGCTTCGCCGCGGCCCACTGGATCGACCGCACGATGGTGGTATATCCGGTGCAGCGGCAGATCTGGCCCGAGATCGCCTCCCGGATGGTCTGCTCGTCGGGATTCGGATTGCGATCGAGCAGGGCGCGGGCGGTGATCATCATTCCGGGCGTGCAGAATCCGCACTGCAACCCGTGACATTGCATGAAGCCCTCCTGCACCGGATCGAGTTGGCCGTCCACCGCGAGCCCCTCGACGGTGCGCACCGAACGTCCGCCGGCCATAACGGCCAGCATCGTGCACGACTTCACCGGTTCGCCGTCGACCTCCACCACACAGGTGCCGCAGTTACTGGTGTCACAGCCCCAGTGGGTTCCGGTGAGCCGCAACTGATCTCGCAGGAAGTGCACGAGCAGGGTGCGTGGCTCGACCTCCGCGGTCACCGGCTCGCCATTGACGGTCATGGTTACCTGCATGGCTAATTCCCTTCCGGCGCAGATTCATTCAGTACGCGCTCGACCGCGGTGCGCAGCACGCGAATCGTCAGTTCGGACGCGAGATGGCGCTTGTAGTCCGCGCTGCCGCGCGCGTCGGAGGTGGGTGAGCACGCAGCGCTCGCCCGGCGGCCCGCCTCCGAGAAAACCTCCTCGCTGGGCGGCGCACCGAGGAGCACGTCCACCGAGGAGGCGAGTGCCGACGGATCGGGGTTGACCGCCGTCAGACCGATCCGCGCGGCCGCGATCGTCCCGTTGCCGTGCAGTGTCACTGTCGCGCCGGCCGCCGCGATCGCCCAGTCGCCGACCCGGCGCTCCACCTTCGCGTAGGCGCTCGATGTCCGGTGCCGCACGGGAATTCGGATCTCGATCAGAAGTTCGCTGTGCGACATGGCGGTTTCGTACGGACCGACCAGGAAGTCGTCCATCGCGATCTCCCGGTCGCCGGTCGGGCCGCGCACCAGGCAGGTGGCGCCCAGGACCGTGCAGACCGTGCAGAGATCTTCGGCCGGATCGGCCTGGCATAGCGAGCCGCCGATCGTGCCGCGGTTGCGCACGACCGGATCGGCGATCACGCGCTCGGCGTCACGGAAGATCGGGCACACCACGGCGAGATCGTCGGACTCGAGCATATGCCGATGCCGGACCATCGCACCGATTCGCACCAGGGTCGGATCGGTGACGATGTACCCCAGTTCGGCGGCCAGGTCGTTGATGTCGATGAGATATTCCGGATTGGCCAGACGCAGCTTCATCATCGGCAGCAGGCTGTGCCCGCCCGCGACGATGCGCGCCTCCTCCCCGAGCCGGTCCAGTAGTCCGATGGCGTGATCCACGCCCGTTGCACGCTCGTATTCGAATGGCCCAGGAACTTGCATGTGATCTACCTCACATCAGCGGAAGAAGCTCAGCTTCTGCCCCGCCGATGCAGTCGTCAAGACCGAGTTAAGGAATCACTTAATTCGCTGTTCGCGCCCGGTGTGTGGTGAATCCGGCCGCCGGTTTGGGCAAGTGCGCGGCCGTGCCCGCCCCAGCGTCGAGCGATGATCTCGGCCGCGATGGACACCGCCGTCTCCTCAGGCGTCCGACCGCCCAGATCGAGCCCGATCGGGCTGGCAAGTCGGGCGAGTTGCTCGTCGGTGACGCCGGCTTGGCGCAGCCGGATCAGCCGCTCGTCGTGTGTGCGGCGCGACCCCATGGCGCCGACATAGCCGATGTCCGGCGCACGCAGTGCCACCTCGAGCAGCGGAACGTCGAACTTGGGATCGTGGGTCAGCACGCAGACCACCGTCCGCGAATCGACCGCGCCGGCCGCGATCTGCGCGGCCAGGTAGCGGTGCGGCCAGTCGACCACGACCTCATCGGCGGTCGGGAACCGGGCGGAGGTGGCGAAGACCGGCCGCGCATCGCATACCGTCACCCGGTACCCGAGGAACGATCCCTGCTGGGCGACGGCGGCGGCGAAATCGATCGCCCCGAACACCAGCATCCGCGGCTGTCGGGCATAACTGGCGACGAAAACCGACATGCCCTCGCCGCGACGCTGCCCGTCCGGACCGTAGGACAGCACCTCGCTGCGGCCCGCCGCGAGCAGCCCTCCCGCGTCATCGATCACCGCATCGTCGGCACGCGCCGACCCCAGCGTGCCGTGCGCACTGCTGGGTCGGATCAGCAGCCGTCTCCCTACCCAGGCGGAGTCGGGGTGCTCGATGACGGTCGCGATCGCGACCGGCCGGTGGTCGGCGATGTCCGCCGCGACCTCGCCGAGTTCCGGAAACGTCTCCCGGGAGATCGCCTCGACGAAGATGTCGATAATGCCGCCGCAGGTGAGACCAATGGCGAATGCGTCGTTATCGGAGAAGCCGTAGCGCTGCAGCACCGGACGACCGGTCCGGACGACGTCGGTGGCGAGTTCGTAGACCGCGCCCTCGACGCAGCCACCGGAGACCGAACCGCCGACCGTCCCGTCCGGAGCGACCACCATGGCCGCACCAGGCGGTCGCGGCGATGAATGGAACGTCCGCACGACCGTCGCGACCCCAGCCGTGCCCCCGGCGTTCCAGGTTGTCATCAGATCCGTGAGCACGTCCTGCATAATGCGTCCTCCAGACGCGATGCGACGGTCGGCGCTGCGTCCACCTCCAACGTAGACTCGGATTGTGACGCCCGCCCAGCTTCGGGCCTACTCGACCGTGGCGCGGCTCGGCTCCGTCCATGCGGCGGCCAGAGAGCTGGGGATGTCCGACGCCGGTGTCTCGACCCACATCGCCCAACTGCGCAAAGAGCTCGACGACCCACTGTTCACCCGCACAGCGGCGGGTCTGGCCTTCACGCCCGGTGGGCTGCGCCTGGCCAGCCGGGCGATCGAGATTCTCGGACTGCAGCGCCAGACCGCCATCGAGGTGAGCCAGGCGGCGCACGGCCGACGACTGCTGCGCATCGCGGCATCGAGCGCGTTCGCCGAACATGCGGCGCCCGGCCTCATCGACCTGTTCGCGGCCAGGGCGAAGGATCTGTCGGTCGAGCTGAGTGTGCATCCCACCAGCCAATTCCGCAGCCTGATCGAGTCCCGTGCGGTGGACATCGCGCTGGGGCCCGGACCGGACAGCACCGACACGACCATCAGCGCCCGGCCGTTTCTGAAGTATCAGATCATTTCGGTCGCGCGCCCCGACAGCCCGCTGGCGGACCTCGCACCGCATCCGGCACTGCTGCGGGAGCAGCAGTGGATGCTGGGCCCGAGCGCCGGCAGTGTCGACGGGCACGTCGCGACGATGTTGCGCGAGTTGGCCATTCCCGAATCACACCAGCGGATATTCCAGAGCGACGCTGCCGCCCTCGAAGAGGTCCGCCGGGTCGGGGGCATCACCCTGACGATCGGCTTCGCCGTCTCCTCCGACCTCGCGACCGGCCGGTTGAGCCATATCAAGGGACCCGGCCTTCAGGTATCCGATGAGTGGTGCGCGACCACCCTGCCACCCGACACCCGCCAGCCCGCGGTCTCGGAACTGCTGCGGTTCATCACCACCCCGCGATGCATCCAGGCGATGATCCGCGGGTCCGGCGTTGGTGTCACGAGGTTCCGCCCGAAAGTGCATGTGACGTTGTGGAGTTGAACGCGGGCACCGCGTGAAGCATCGGCGCGGCCGGTATCGCGCACCTACCCCCGGCAACGCTCGCGCGTCCGTCCACAATCGCGAGTACCTCCGGGCCACCGCGGGGCGCTATCAGGCAATGGGAACCGCTCGCGAAGACATCGACGCCAGAAGGGTGGCGGTGCTGCGCAACTGGGAGTTCTTCCGCGCGCCGTTGGCCGGCATCGTCTGCATGCACCGCGATCTCGGCAGTGTCGATGCACTCGGTGTAGGGATGTTTGTGCAAACCTTGCTCTTGGCCCTGACAGCTCACGGCCTGGAAACTTGCGTCCAGGTCTCGATCGCGGGATATCCCGAGATCGTGCACGCACAGCTCGCTGTCCCAACAGAGTTTTCGGTCTTGTGCGGTCTGGCGGTCGGCTACCCCGACCCAACCTTCCCCGCAAACATGTCCGCATCGGCCGCCGCGCCATCGACGAGAAGGTGGTGTTCCACGATGCCTGATCGACAGTGCGATCCCCTACCGGAAAGGCTCAGCGGGATGGCGTGGGTCCCAGCGGATGCAACGACCAAGGCATCGCCTCGACCGGGACTGTCACAGCAGATCTGTCCATCCGGCTCGTCTTGGATCCGGTCGTGAATTCGGGATCGGTCCCCATAATGACGCGGCCTTCGCTATTGACCAGCACTATCCGCTGACCGAATGCCTGGAATCGCGGGAGCAAGGCCTCCTCGATCGCGGCAACCGGCACATCGGCACCGGCGATTCCGAGAAATGTTCCCGATGTGCTCGCGACCGGTATCGAGAATGTGCAAACGTACTCATCGGTGCACGCGTAGTCGAGATGCGGCCCCTGCACCCATCGCCGACCCTGCTCGCGTGGAACTATGAACCAGTCCATTTTGGTGTAGTCGTAGAAGTATTCACTATCGGGATTCAATTCCAATATCAGGCGTTGCGCGTCCGGAAGCCACCAATCCAGGTGTCGGGGGCGATCGGCGAGAACGCCGTCGGCCATCACTACGCCCGCTCCGGTGAACAGCCTTCCGCGCCGCTCGAGCTCGCCCATAATGGTCTCGCGCAGCGGTGCCAGATCAGTCGACTGGGGAGCGGACTGCGGCTTCTCGGTGAGACCATCCCAGAGGGTTGTCAGCGCGGTCCCGATGGTCGTCAGCGACAGGTAGATCTCGTCGGCCAGTTTTGCAACGGAATCAGCGAGCGACTCGATGGTCGCTGGGGCCGGAAAGTTATCGGTATCCCTCATCGATCACTGAGCTCCAAGCGTAAGGCGACGAGGCGGCGGATGCGTGATTCGGTATGCGATTCTGCCAGTTCTCTCGCCCGAGCATCGTCTTCTCGTTCGATCGCGTCCACCAGGTCACGATGGACGGTCGCCTCGGCCGCCGGGTCCAGCTTCAACCGCGGCAGCCAGAGCAGGGCGGAGAGTTCGGCCTGCAGACCGACCTCGGCGCGGGTCAGCCGGGTGGACTGCGCGCACACCGCCATCTCGATATGAAAGCGGCTGTCGGCTCGGCGTGCCGAGACGAGGTCGGTGCTGCCCATCAGCCGGTCGGCCAGGGCCCGGAGCCGGATTATATCGGCCTGCAACCCGCGGCGCGCGGCAAACACGGCGACCGCTCCGGTGACGGCGAAGTGCTCGTCCCCCAGATCGCGCAGTTCCTGGATGCTCATCTGTTGCAAGCGTGCCTGCGAGGTGTTCTCGAAGACCTCCGCCGAAGCGCTGATGAAACTGCCACCCCCGCGCCCACGCTTGGTGTGGACGATGCCCTGCTGCCGAAGTACGACCAGCGCTTCCCGCAGAGTCATCGTCGATACACCCAACTGGTTGGCCAGATCGGTCTCACTCGGCAACTGCTGGCCGTCGCTCATCACACCGAGGCTGATCGCTGCAGACAGCCGCTGCACCACGGCATCGGTTTTCGGACCGCCACCCTCGAGCGGTGACAGCACGGCGCCGAGCGCGGTCAATCCGACCCTCTTCTGCTGGGGCAACACGACTCCTCGGGTAGCGGGGACGTAACACGATTCTAGCCAACTAACACTTGAACTATGAACTATGAAGTTAGACGTACACCGGTTCTATTCCGCACTCAGGGCCACCCTGGCCGTATCGACAATCATCAGACACCAGGGCGGCGGATGCGGACAGCCAGCGCCGACTGTCCCGCCGCGTGTGCCGAATAACCTGCACAGACGCGGCGGCATAAAACGGCGCTGACCTCGCCGTACTGTTCGACCGGACCGACTCTCGGATCGGAACGCGCCCATCGGAGCGCACGCGCGGCCCGTGGCCGCGCGTGCGGTCGCCGTACGCCCGCTTCGACATCCACCGCTTCGGCTATCCCACCGCCGTTACTAGCCGAACTATCGGCCGACTAGGCGCGAGCTCGATGGGCGGCGGGGCTTAACGCGATCTTTACCGGCTGACCTCTTGAACTATGAAATCTAATGTCTTATGTTCAAGACGTGTGAATACCCCGACACCTTGACGCGACGGCGTCACGATCGAAGCAGGAATACCCCATGTCCGAGAATTCGACCTGGCCCAGGGAGCACCTTCGGTGGTGCACCCGTGGCCGTACTGAGTTGCCAGCCGAGGTGGGGACCCACCTGCGGCCGGTTTGCGGTGGTCGCCAAATGCACGAGGTAAGCGTGCGGCGACGGGGGATCGAAGATGGATGAGGATCTTCGCCGGACCGAAGTCGACGGATTCAGTGTGACGTGGCGCTTCGTTCAGCATCATCTGATCGCCATTGTCGCCGTCGACAACGCATCCGACGCTTCGCAGGTAGCTTCCTTCTGCCCCAGCAACTACCCGGATCTCGCGCAGGCGCGAGAACTCTTTCCAGATCTGGCGAGGCTGTGGGATGCGGTCCGCCACGAATTCTGGGCGAAACTCATTCCGCCGCTGCCGCTGGCGGCCAGAAAGCAGGTACTGGCATAACGTCGCCGAGGATCGACCGTTCCGGTGCATGCTCACCATAGAGTCCGAGCGCGCCCACACTGTCGCTCAACCGGCAGCGTAACCATCACAACCCACCGTCCGGGAAACCGGACAAGCTCAGTGGCCTCGACAACAGCACGCTGTTGCCGAGGCCGAAGCTGTATGCGGAGTTGTAGGCCCGGATACAGACCTGGCTTGTCGGATCATGCACCTACGGCGAAGACGGCCGCGGTGTCGCCGACTGACTCGATGAGCTTGCGGATCTTCGTTTCGGTCAACTGAGGCGTTCTCCGCCAGGCGAGAGAGCAGAGTCTCCACCGGATCCGGGACAGCTCACCCGCCCCATCACGTCGCAGCAAATTCCGGGCTTGCCGATACGACCGACAAGGTGGTGGGCTATTTGGAAACGCCATAACACTCACGTCCCCAATCCCGCTCGCAGTTCGGTCGAGAAGGAAGGCGGTGCACCAGGCAATCGCATGGAGTAGCCGGCCAGATTCCAGCGCCGAGATGATGGAGCGACACATGGACGACGAGATCGAACGCACGCCGCGGCCCACGGCGTTCCCGCGCATCGACGACTACGGCTTCATCTCCGACTGCGAGGTGACCGCACTGATCGCCCCCAGCGGAGCCATCGAGTGGATGTGTCTACCCCGCATGGACTCCCCCAGTGTCTTCGCAGCCATACTCGATCGTTCCGCCGGTTCGTTTCGGTTCGCCCCCGCCGACTTCATGGTGCCCACCGATCGCCGCTACGTCCCCGGCACGATGGTCATGGAGACGAATTGGCGCAGCGGCGAGGGGTGGGCGACGGTTCGCGATGTGCTGCTGGTCGGGCCTTGGCGGCACCAGACTCCCGGCCGTAGCGCCCATCGTCGGACCCCCACCGACTACGACGCCGAGCACATTCTGCTGCGGACAGTGCACTGTGAGACCGGGCAAATCCAGTTCATGCTCGATTGCCAGCCGTCCTTCGACTATGGCAGGCATCGCGCGCATTGGGAGTACCTCGACAGTTACCACCTCGCGCAGGCCAGCAATGACGGGATCGATCTGCAGCTGACGCTGAGCACCGACATGCGCTTGGGGCTGGAAGGTACGCACGCGCTTGCTCGCACCCTGCTGAAGGCGGGCGACACACGCTTTTGCGCGCTCGCCTGGGGTAGTCGCGACGCGCCCAGCGCCTTTGACGAGGCCGATAAACGGCTGCTGCGGACAATCCACCATTGGCGGCACTGGCTGGCCGGCGGGCGGTTCCCGGACCATCCGTGGGCTGCCCAGCTCACCCGCAGCGCACTGACTCTCAAGGGGCTGACCTTCGCACCCACCGGCGCCATTAGCGCCGCCGCCACCACGTCATTACCCGAAACACCAGGCGGACAACGCAATTGGGACTATCGCTACTCGTGGATACGCGACTCCGCCTTCGCGCTGTGGGGCCTGTACACACTGGGCTTCAGCTGGGAGGCGAACGACTTCTTCTCCTACATCATGAACTTGACCGAAAACGTCCGGGATATGCAGATCGTCTACGGCATCGGCGGCGAAAGCGACCTCACCGAGCAGACACTCACCCACCTGCGTGGCTACGAAAATGCCGGCCCCGTGCGCATCGGCAACGACGCGTACCGGCAACGCCAGCACGATGTGTGGGGCGCTGCGCTGGACGCGGTCTATCTCTACGCGCGCAACCAAGACCAAATCGATGCGCGAGCCTGGCTGGTACTGAGCCGGGCGGTCAAAAGCGCCCTCACCTACTGGCGCGAGCCCGACCATGGCATCTGGGAAGTACGCGGGCCGGCCCAACACTTCACCTCCAGCAAGGTGATGTGTTGGGTTGCCGCCGACCGCGGCGCTCGGCTGGCCCGCATCCACCAGGACTTCGAACGTGCGCATCGCTGGCAACAGGCCGCAGATGAAATCCATGCCGACATCTGCACTTATGCGGTCGACTCCCGGCGGGTGTTCACCCAGTACTACGGCAGTACGGCGCTGGATGCTTCGACCCTGCTCATCCCGCTGGTTCGTTTCCTGCCCCCCGACGACGACCGGGTACGCAATACGGTGTTGGCCATCGCCGACGAATTGACCGAGGACGGCCTCGTATTGCGGTACCGAGTCGGTGAAACCGACGATGGATGCGCAGGGGAAGAAGGTGCTTTCACGATCTGCTCGTTCTGGCTGGTCTCGGCGCTGTCGGAGATCGGCGAAAAGACACGAGCCAAACAGCTGTGCGAGAAACTGCTTGCCTACGCCAGCCCCCTTGGTCTCTACGCCGAGGAGATCGACCCCCGAACCGGCCGGCACTGGGGCAACTTCCCCCAGGCGTTCACCCACCTCGCCCTGATCAACGCCGTAATGCACGTCATCCAGGACGAACAAGCCATCCTGCGGCAGGCACTCGGGGGGGAATCCATCGCCCCGCGACTGGACGATGCGTCATTCACACTGGGATACATGCACCGCTAGCCCTGTCGCTGGGGATTACGACAACACGCCAGGTTCTCCCTCGACGATCAGCAGATCCTCATGTCCTCGCACGACACGAATCCGAAACCGGCGACTGATGTGCTCGATTGTGGAGCACAACCATTGCGCGTCGACCTGTGCGGCCCGCTCGAGACGCATCCGCCGCACCCGAAACGGCAGCATTCCCAGCGCCGTCGGCCCACCACCGGGATCAATCGACGCGACATACAGCAGCCTCAGCTCGGTTCGGTAGGACTCATAGCCCCTGATGCCTTCATAGTCGTCGATGACGTCACCGCAGCCGTACAAGATCGGCCGGTCACGATAGATCTCGATCGGGCGGGGATGGTGCGCGGAATGCCCGTGCACGACATCGATGCCGGCGTCGATCAACCGGTGCGCGAACTGAATTTCACTCAGCTCCACCCCATAGCCCCAATTCGGCCCCCAGTGCACCGATACGACGGTGATATCTCCGGTGTGCTTGTGCGCCAACACCTGTGCCGCGACTTTGTCGGCCGCGCGGTGGGCGGATGAGTCGTCGATCAACCACACACCCGGCCGGTTGTGGTGGGCCGCCCAGAATCCGGGAACACCGCTCGACCGCGCAGCGATGGACGCGATCACGGCACGATGGTCGTCGCGGACAGTCAACACCGCCGGATGGAGCGCGGTTTCGGCATCGGCTCCGGCCCCGACGCCGTGGATACCCGCGGTCGCCAGCGCGTCGAGCGTGTCTTTCATTCCGCGGCAACCGAAATCGAGGATGTGATTGTTGGCCAGCGCGCATACGTCGGGCCGAATCGCGGTCAGCACCGGAAGGTTGTCCGGGTGCATCCGATAGTGGATGCCCTTGCCGTCGGCGAATTCACCATCCGCGGTGATCGTGGTTTCCAGGTTGATCAGCCGGATATCGGGTGCGAGAGTCTGCAGAATCGGCAATGCGTCACCCCACGGCCAGCTGAAGTCCACAGGTTGCGGGATCGGCCCGTTCGTCAGCTCGGCCAGCTCGACGTAGGTGCGGGCGTCATCGACGTGACGCTCGCGCAGTGTCGGGTCTCCGGGATGCGGCAGGATCTGATCGACGCCACGCCCCAGCATCACGTCACCGCCCAGTAAAACGGTCACCGGATCGGAGTCATCGACCACACCGAACCACCCACCGCCGTTGCCGTCATCGATCGAGAAATATCCGGGGCTCACCGATATCCGGAGCCCGCCAACGCAAAGATCTGCAGAGAATCGAATCACCGTCTCGCAATGGCGGTCGAGCTGCTCGCGAAAGACCTCGATCGAACGATCCAGCACCTCGCGCAGATCACCGGATTTCCCCGGCACCACCACCATCGCACCGACCCGATCGAGCTCCGAGAGTCCGAGGTCCTCTGTTCGGATGACCGAAGCCACCCCAGCACCGATGTGATCCGCGCTGCGCCGAAATCCTCTCCTCCGCGCCGGGTCTGCGGCCGCCTATCGCGGTAGCAGCCGACGCCGCGTTCAGCCCATCGCGAGGTCGCGACGACGGAAAGCGAACAGCGCGATACCGAATGATCCCAGCCCGATCGCCGTGATCCACAGTGCGGGCGGCAGGGCGAAGTGCTGCATCGGCACCCGTGGCAGCGCGTGGAACGGGCTCAGCTGCAACGACCAGTTCGGCGCCTTCAGGGCGGTGCCGAGTGCGTCCCACAAGAAGACGGTCACCACCAGCGCGTAGACGAAGGCGACGGCACGAGGCGCCAGGCCGAGCACCGCTGCGGTGACGCCCACCGTGACCACGATGAGCGGCAGGCTATTACCCGCCGCGGCCAACAGCGAGCCGATGCCGACCCGCACTCCGGTCGCGGACGCTCCGGCCCAGATCGCCACCGCCGCGATCACGCACACCACCGTCGCCAGGCCTACAGCCAGCAGCGCCCTGCCACACAGCCATCCGATCCGCGAGCGCGGCATCGCCAGCACGATCTCCAAACGTCCCGAGGCTTCTTCACCGCGCGCGGCGACCAGCAGCGTGACCGCCAACAGCGCCGCGATCAGCTGGATCAGCGAATAGAACGCGGCGATGAAGCCATCGACAGCGAGCTTGTCACCGAAGAACTGCGCGTAGGTCGGTGTGCGTCGCACGAAGTCCAGTGCGGTCTGCACCATGGCACCCATCAGCAATGCATAGGCCGCAGTCCCGACCAGCCAGAAACCCAGATGCGCCGCCTCGTCGCGCAGCGCCGCCTGCCACGACGCACCCAACAGGGCCCGACGGGCCGGTCTGCTGTCCCGCACCGGCAGTACACCGCGTCCGATGTCCCGCACTGCCAGCAGCGGAAGTGAGATCAGTACCGGCACAATGATTCCCGCCGCGACTACCGTGAGAACCAGTAATGACGGCGCGGCGGGTGGGCGCAATAGCTCGAACCAGCCGAGCGGCGTTACCCAGCGCAGCCAGGTAATTCCGGAGCCGATATCGGCGGGTGCGCGAATAATGAAGGCGACCACCAGAATTCCGGCCGCCAGCAGTCGCGCCGCACGAACGGTGGCCGCCAGCTGGCTGGTCAGTGCCGCGATCGCCCCGAACACCAACGCGGGAAGTACCAGCTGCAGACCGAGTTCCACACAGTTGGCGAAGGTGACCAGATGCTGGGGTACACCGTCCGCGGCCAATGCCGTGACCGTCACCGCGCCGATGACGACGGCTTGCAGCGCCGTGGCGGCCAACACCGCCGCGAACCACCGCCGCCGCGGTTGCAGCCCGCTGAGCACCAATTCGCCACGGGCACAGTCCTCTTCGCCGCGCAGCGCTCCGGTGGTGATGATCGCGGCCCACATCGCCATGACGATCCCGGCGAAGGTCATACTCCGCCATGCGACCCATCCCGCCGGATCGGCGATATCGTACGGGTACCCATACAGCACGCGTAGTGCGGTGTTGTTGACGAACGGTCCGAGTATCGCTGTGCGCGTCGCCTTTTCCGGAAATACCGAGACGAATGCCTGTAGCTGCGCGGCGCCAATCACCGCCATCAGCACGGCCATCACGAGCACTGACATCCGGTTGGCGCGCAGCCTGGCGCGGACCACGACCGTCCAGCCACGCAAGACCTCGTTCACCGGTTCACCTCGGGCACCCCCCGGCTGGAATCGGCGCTCCCGTCGTGATAGTGGATGAGAAAGATCTCTTCCAGACTCGGTTCCCGGCTGTCCAGCGTCACCACCGGCATACCGGCCAGTGCCGCGAGCAGCGGTCCCATATCACCGCGCACCTGCAGTGCCAGTTGATGATCGGCGCGGTCGACGACTTCGACACCATCGAGACGACACAATGGTCCGATATCGACATCGGATTCGGCGAAGCTCACCTCGACACTGCGGGCCGACAAATGCCGCAACTGGGTCATGGTGCCCTCATCGATGAGTCGACCCGCGCGCAGAATGCCGACCCGATCGCAGACCGCCTCCACCTCGCTGAGCACATGCGAAGACAGGAAGATCGTCTGCTCGCGCGCCCTGGCCTGCGCAACAGTCTCTCGGAACGCCGCCTCCATCAACGGATCCAGCCCGGAGGTCGGCTCGTCGAGGATCAGGATTTCCGCGCGCGTGGCGAAGGCCGCTATCAACTGCACCTTCTGCCGGTTGCCCTTGGACAGGGCGCGAATCTTCTTGTCGGCGTCGAAATCGAACCGCTTCATCAGCACGTCGCGGTAGGCGCGGTCGCATCCACCCCGCAGATTCGCCAGATAGTCCAGCGTTTCGGCGCCGGTGAGCGCGGGCCACAAGGTGGGCTCGGACGCCACATACGCACAATGCCGGTGCGCCGCCACCGGATCCGACCAGGCATCCAGACCCGCGATCCGCACCCTGCCCGCGGACGGCCGGTGCAGACCGAGCAGCACTCGGATCGTCGTGGTCTTGCCTGCCCCGTTCGGGCCGAGGAATCCGTAGATCTCACCGCGGGAGATGTCGAGATCGAGCCGATCCAGCGCCAGCGTCCGGCCGTAGCGCTTCGTCAGCCCGGTCGCCTCGATGACGCCCATGGCGCACCTCCATCCATCTACACCGATGTCACACATTCATTCTCGGCCCGGCGGCCGATGCGCATCACTGTTGCCCTGGGGCGCCGAGCGTTCAAGCGCCGGAGAACCACCTTTTGCGGCGCGGCGCCTGATCGGCGCACGAACACCGCTGCGCCTTCGGCACGTCGCCGAGTACCTGCTCGACATGGTCGCCACACCCGGTGTAGCCCGGCTTGCCGCATTTCCGGCAGACAATTCGCTGACACATTGCGCCTTTTCCTTTCGCTGAAACGGATTTCCTCGCGGGATTTATCGGGTCTGGTCCGCGACCGCGTCCCGCCAGGTCCGGTATCCGCCGTCCAGGTTGACGGCGTCCCGGCCGAGCTGAGCCAGCAACCGCGTCGCACTGTTGCCACGCTGCCCGACCTGACAGAACACCAGAACAGGACCGGCAGGGATGTCGGCCACTCGCTCGCGCAGCTCATCGAGTGGGACGTTGAGTGCGCCGGGAATCGAGCCAGCGACGAACTCCTCCCGCGAGCGCACATCGACCGGATGCGCGCCCGCCGCGATCACCTCATCGACTTCGTGCCACTGCACCGTACGGATCGCGCCGCTGCGGAGATTATCGGCCATATAGCCCAGCATGTTCACCGGATCCTTGGCCGAACCGAACTGCGGCGCGTAGGCGAGTTCGAGGTCCATCAACCGCGAGGCGGGAATACCGCCTGCCATCGCGGTGGCCAGTACGTCGATCCGCTTGTCGACACCTTCACCACCCACCGCCTGCGCACCCAGTATCGCGTCGGTCTCGAGATCGACCAGCAGCTTCACCGACATCGATCGGGCATCCGGGTAGTACCCGGCATGAGCCAGCGGATGCGAATGCAGGATGCGGAAGGGGCGGCCGACGGCTCGCAGCCGCTTTTCGCTCCATCCGGTCATCGCCACGGTCAGCTCGAAGACACCGACGATTGCGGTGCTCTGAGCGGGCGGGTCCACCACCGACAGCCCCGCGATTACGTCCGCGACCAGCCGCCCCTGCCGATTCGCGGCATTGGCCAGCGGGACGAGCGCCGACTGCCCTGTCACCGCGTCCCGCTTTTCCACCACATCGCCGACCGCATAAATGTGCGGTGCCGATGTGCGCAGTTGGTTGTCGACCATGATGCCGCCCCCCGAGCCGACCGCCAATCCGGCCGCACGGGCCAGACCGCTCTCCGGGCGCACCCCGATCGCCATGACCACCAGTTCGGCCGGGACCACGCGCCGATCCGACAGACTCACCGTGTCGACATCGATACGAGTCAGCTCGGCGCCCAACTCCAACCGGATCCCGTGATCACGCATTTCGGCGGCGACGGGCGCGGCCATCTCGACATCCAGCGGTGCGAGCACCTGCGGGCCGCGCTCGACGAGGGTGGTCGAAATACCGCGCCGCACCAGATTTTCGGCCATCTCCACACCGATGAACCCCGCCCCTACCACTACCGCGGACCGTACCCCGGCCACCGCTTCCACGAGGCGGTCGACGTCGGCGACATCGCGCAGTACCAGAGCGCGCTCGGCACCCGGCAGCGGCGGCACGATCGCCGCGGCACCGGTGCTCAGCACCAATTCATCGAACGGTTCGACATATTCACGGCCCGAGTCCAGCTCACGCACGGTGACGGTCCGAGCTTGCGTGTCGATGGCCACCACCTCGTGCCGGACTCGCACGTCGAGTCGGAACCGCGCCGCCAGCGACTCGGGCGTCTGCAAGAGCAGTGATTCGCGTTTCGGGATCACGCCGCCGACGTAATAGGGCAGACCGCAGTTCGCGAACGACACATGATCGCCGCGCTCCAGCACAACGATTTCCGCCGATTCCATCAGTCGCCGCAGACGGGTGGCGGCCGACATGCCACCGGCCACTCCACCGACGATCACAACTTTCATCTCGATCCTCCCAGCGGGCCACGGCACCGATGTGCGCGATGCCACTCTTCACAGTCAGATACCCCCTGGGGTATTTTCCTTCGCATTCAATATACCCCAGGGGGTATGAAAGGAGAACTGTGATGACCAACTCGTCGGCGGTTTCCGCGGCTCACGACACAGTGCCACCGCAGGGATCCGGTGCGGTACTGAGCCGACTCGGGGCAGCTATGGCCGGTCGCGCCCGGATCGTGTTCGGCGTTTGGTTGGTGGTGCTGATCGCGCTGTTCCTTCACCTTCACGCTCGCCGACCCGCTGCCGCCGACGGAAATGGGCATCACCCTTGGGGTCGCCGTGCTGCTCGACGCGTTCGCGGTGCGCTTGGTGTTGATGTCGGCGCTGCTGAGGCTGACCGGGCACGCCGCCTGGTGGTCCCCGGAGGCTGCGCAAGCTACTCCCCCCGATCAGCTTCGCCCACCATTGAAATCACATATGGGGCTCGGCCCACACCGCCCTAAATACCCCCAGGGGTATGATCGGCAATCTACTCGATGAAAGGAATACCCATGGTCGGCAACGAAGAGACCATCGCCCTGGTGCTCAACCGGCTGCGCCGTGCGCACGGCCAACTCGCCGGGGTGATCTCCATGATCGAGCAGGGTCGCGACTGCAAGGACGTGGTCACCCAACTCGCCGCCGTCTCCCGCGCACTGGACCGCGCTGGTTTCAAGATCGTCGCCACCGGTCTGCGCGAATGCCTCACCGGAGACACCGCCGACGGTTCCGAGCCGATGTCCGAAGCCGAACTCGAGAAGCTCTTCCTCGCCCTCGCCTGACCGGCACAGCGGCCTCTATTGGAGGGATTCCTTCGCTAGACGAGGAAACAGGTCGAGAGCGTTCCCACGGTTGATCGCGGCTCTCCCGGTGTCGTCGAGGCCGGGATAGGCATCGAACTGGCCGGTGAAGTACGCGACACCGAGTTCGGGCGCGAACGGCCAGTCGCTGCCGAAGAGCACGTGATCGGGACGAGCGAAGGCCAGCAGGCTCGGCAGTGCCGCGGGGCTGCCCGACAGCGCGGTATCGAAGTAGAAACCGCTGAGGTCGGCCAAGATCTCGAGCGCGTTACCGCCGGTTTCGGCGGTAATCGCGGCAGCGATGCGATGCGATGCGTAGGGTACGAACCCGCCCGCGTGCGACAGGATGAACCGAATGTTCGGATAGCGCCGCGGCACACCGCGCAGCACCAAATTCGTTGCGGCGCGGGTGGTGTCGAGCAGAAAGTCGGCCGCGAACGGCGGAATCCCCGCGACCGCGGGGCCGGGCAGTTCCGAGGGGTGCACCAGGACCACGGCGGCCCGCCGATCGAGCTCGGCCATAACCGGATCGAAGATCGGGTCGCCGAGGTAGCGGCCACGCGCGTTCGCCAGCAGCACGACACCATCCGCATTCAGTTCGTCGTATGCGTACGCGATCTCCCCGACCGATCCGTCCACATCGGGCAGCGGCACGGTGGCGAACAGCCCGAACCGATCGGGGTGATCCCGCACCAGATCCGCACCGGTCTCGTTGACCCGGCGCGCCCACATCCGCGCCTCGGCATCATCGCCGAGATGAGTGCCGGGCGTGGACAGCGACAAGATCGCCGTGGCGATCGAATACCGATCCATCAGCGCGAGCGCGCTTTCTGGACTCCAGTCGGGCAGATCGCGACCACCAGGGGCAACAATGCCTTTCGCGCGCAGCCAGTCGGCATAGTCGCGGGGAACCAGGTGCTGGTGCACATCGATGCGGGCGGCGGTCATCCGCCTCCTCCTTCGTCTCGGACTTGCGCAAACCCCACCACCAAGATGAGATTTCTAGCATTACTGATGTCATCATCAGTTACGCAGAAGGGATCGGTCAAGAGGGATCAATCAGGGGGATATATATTTTAGGTGCGCATATCTACGTATGAGCATGATAGGAAGAGAACGGTTACGGCCGGTTGGCAATTTCCGGACAACCAGACCGACCTACCGGCAGCACTCCGGGTCGAGCACGAAACACAAGGCGGACAACGCATCTCGGCGTGCGGCATGCTGGACGGTCATCCCCTGGCGCACCGATTCCACCAGCCCAGCGGCGCGTAGTTGGCCCAGGTGATGACTGACCGTCGATTCCGCGAGCGCCACAGCCGCGGCCAGTTCTCGGGTGTTGACCGTGGTGTCTCGCCCAGCGAGCAGCAATGACATCAATTTGACCCGCACCGGATCCGCCAGCGCCTTCAGCCGCAATGCCACTTCGAGTGCGGCCTGGTCGTCGACCGGCGCCGCCGCCACCGGCGCACAGCAGATCGGCGCGGAAACATCGATGACGGGCAGCGCCTTGGGCATGCTTTCATCTTGACATATATCGAAAGCCTTGCCGCCAAGGCCCCGAAATCACCACTCCCCCAGCAGTATTGCCCCCGAAAGACGCCTGCGGCCGCCGCATACAGCGACGGCCGCGGGCAATCGAAAACCTCAGACGGCGAGCTTCTTCGCATCCTTGCGGATACCGAAGGAGGTGACGATCTCCATAACGCCGACGATGATCAGCCACCAGCCCGCGACCAACGCCAGCGTCGCCACCGACTGGACCGGCCATGCGATCAGCACCACGCCACCGATCGCGGTGATGACACCGAAGAAACCCTGCCAACCCCGGGCAGGCAGTGCGGGCTCGGAGATCGCCGCCATCAGCAGCGCGATACCACGGAACAGCCAGCCGATACCGATCCACAGGCCGAGCAACAGAATCGAGGCCAACTGGTCACGGAAACAGAAGACACCGATGATGATCGACAACACACCACTGATGAACGCCAGCACTCGCATTCCCGCGCTGGCGGGAGCGCCGAACGCGGCCAGCAGCTGCAGAAAGCCGCTCACCACCAGATAGATACCGAAGATGATGCCCGCGGCCGCCAGTGTCACATTCGGCCACACCATGATCATCACACCGAGGATCACCGCAAGGATGCCGGTAACCAGAACCGTCTGCCACGCACTGCGCGCAAGCGACTGCAGAGGACCCTCTAGCACGCTGTTTGTCGTCATGACGTGATGTTAAGCCTCGCGCCAGCGGTTTTCTGGGCATTTGCTACACAACGCGTTCAACGGCCGGCGCTAGGCCGAGGAGGCGATGTTCACCATCCACGCGATACCGAATCGATCCATGCACATACCGAACTCATCGCCCCACATCTGCTTCTCCAGCGGCACGGTGACCGTGCCGCCGGAGGTGAGCTGGTCCCAGTAGCCGCGCAGCTCATCGGCGTCGTCACCGCTGAGGCTGATCGAAATACTGTTTCCTGGTTTGTATTCCATGCCGGGCGGGGTATCCGAAGCCATCAGTGTGAAACCGCTCGGCGTCTCCAGCATGCCGTGCATGACCAGATCCGCGCCGGGCGCGTCCTTATCGCCCATATCCCCGAAGGTTTGAATGGACAGCGTGCCGTCGAACACGTCTCGATAGAACTCGAGCGCGGCGCGCGCCGTGTCTCCGAAACTGATGTACGGGTTGAGCCTGGAGGTCATAGGAAACGCTCCTTGGTGTAGGTGCCGCCATCGCCGAGGTTAGTCCTCCGGCCCGGGCGGCGGGCTCGATAACGAGCGACTCACTCACGTTTATCGCCGATCGGGCTCGGGTAGTCATCCCTAAGTGGCTCTAGTCGTGTGCACCCATGGGGTGAAGCGGGTGGGTCGGGTTCGCGAGTCTCGGGTGGCTAGGAGAAGAGGGTGGCGGTTGTTCTCGTGCTGCAGGCACGTGGCCTCGGTGATCTGCTCACCGCGGTTCCCGCGTTGCGCGCGTTGCGACGGGCGAAGCCGCACGATCAGATCGTCCTGGCAGCACCGCATCGCTTGAAACCGATCGTCGACCTCATCGCCTCCGTGGACACCATGGTGCCGACCGCCGAACTCGGCGACCTACGCTGGGATGCCAGCGCACCCGCACTCGCGGTGAACCTGCACGGTGCGAGCGCCGAGAGCATCGTCGCGCTCACCAAGACCGATCCCGGCCGCATCCTCTCCTACCGCAACCCGGCATTTCCCGAGTTGGAGGGCCCGGAGTGGCAGACCGATATGCATCACGTCGAGCGCTGGTGTCATCTACTCGAATCCGACGGCATCGTCGCCGACCGTCGCAATCTGGGACTGGTCCCGCCGGTCGCCACCACCAGCCACCGCGATTGCGTCGTAGTACATGTCGGCGCGGGCGCTCCGGCACGGCGCTGGCCGCCCGACCGGCTCGCCGCCGTCGTGCGCCATCTGCTGGTGCTCGGTCGCGAGGTGGTGCTCACCGGTGACGAATACGAGCGCGATATCGCCCTGAATGTCGCCGCGCGCGCGGGCCTACCGGTGAGCCGGGTACTAGCGGGCGAGCAGAACCTCATCGAACTCGCGGCCACCGTTGCCGAGGCCGCCCTGGTCATCTGCGGTGATACCGGCGTCGCACACCTCGCCACCGCGTTCGGTACTCGCACCGTATTGCTGTTCGGTCCAACGCCCCCACGCTGGGGTGGGCCGCCGCCACATCTGCTCGGCAGGCATGCGGTGCTGTGGGCCGGTCAGATCGGCGACCCGATGGCCGATACACCCGATCCCGGACTGCTGCGTATCGGCGTGACCGAGGTGATCACCGCCGTCGACAAACAACTCGCCAAGCGCGCATGGCCCGGCAACGGAAACAATCGCGGGCGTACGGCGTATCGCCGCGTGGGTTGACGTTTCAGACGTTGCGGTCGGCGCGGGCGTTGGTCAAAGCCGCGGCGTATGCGGCAAGCGCGCTTGGCCAGAACTGCTCCAGGTAATCGCGCGCATCGCCGAGGCCGCGCGGGTCGAGGAAATAGAGCCGCCGGTTACCGTCCGGACGCATCATGACGAGCCGGGCCTCGCGCAGGACGCGCAGATGTTGGGAGGCCGCGGAACTGGTCACCCCGACGAGCTTCGCCAGGTCGCCCACGGACAGCGGTGCGGTCGGCAATGCCTCGAAGATGGCCCGACGGGTCGGGTCGGCCAGCGCCTCCAGTGCGCGAACTCCTTTAGTTGGCACTGAAATAGTGTGGTCGCCTGGCATCGCTCTGGTCAATTCTGCGCGCCACCGCATCTCACCAGGTAAGCGGAATATTCGTGTCGTGCCGTTATCTAGTTGTGACATGTCAACTGGAGTTTTCTTGACCCGTGACGGTTGCCACACGATTGCGGAACCCCAACCGCGGCCCCGTACGTTCGATCCATGCCCGTGACCGTTCCGTTATCTTTCCGTCGCGCCGCGATTTGTTCACGCCGTGGCCGCACCACCACCACCCGGGCGGTGGCCGCCGCGGTCGTCAGCGCCTCGCTCGGTGTGCTGGCCGCCGGGCACCCTGATGCACAGCCCGGCGCGACCGGCGGAAAGACCGACTCGATCACCGATCCAGCCGGCGCCACCGTCGCCGTCACCTCGTTCACCCCGAGTGAAGCGCAGATACCGCAGCCCGTCCCCGAGGCCGTGCTCTGGGAGCAGAACCGCGTAGCCGCCGAAGCGAGGCCGCGCACCGTTCGCCCCATCGCGGGCGTGCTGACCTCCAATTTCGGCATGCGGTGGGGCGCGCTGCATGCGGGCCTCGACTTCGCCGACCCCATCGGAACCCCGATCGGCGCGGTCACCGACGGCACCGTCATCGACGCGGGCCCTGCCTCCGGCTTCGGCATGTGGGTGCGGGTACAGCAGGACGACGGCACCATCGGCGTCTACGGCCACGTCAACGATATCCTCGCCACGGTCGGCCAGCAGGTGCGCGCGGGCGATGTCATCGCGACCGTCGGCAACCGCGGCTTCTCCACCGGACCACACCTGCACTACGAGGTGCACCAGGCCGACGGCGCGCCGATCGATCCGATGCCCTGGCTCGACGCGCGCGGTATCGCCGTCGGTATCGCCTCGGAGTAGGCGGCCCGCACCGCGGGATCGGACTCGGCCGCCGCGATATTCGCGATTCGATGAGGGATCGCGAATACCGCGGCGGCCGATTTCTCATACCCCGGTACTACCCGCGAATGGCGCCGCAGCGGGACGTGGTCGCGTGCCATCGATTCCTACCGTCGGATCATGCCGATGATCGATACCCTTTCCGCCCCTGGCAATTCCACGCTCCCTCGACACCATCGCCCTACCGCGCTCGACCTGCCGCGCGGAGGTCGCATGCATCGCCCGCTGCTGTGGACGGTGGCCGCGATGGGCGCGCTCGTCCTGTTCTCCGTGGGCGGCATGGCATTCGACGATCGGATGCTGCTCAACGAATCCGTATGGCTCAAACCGTTCAAATTCGGGGTCGCATTCGTCCTCTACGGGTTCACGCTGGCCTGGCTACTGTCGTTGCCGCACAAGGGAAGTCGGGTCACCTGGTGGATGGGGACGGTGTTCGCGGTCACCGGATCGGTCGACGTCGGATTCGTCGTGGTGCAGGCGGCACGCGGCACCTACAGTCACTTCAACCATGAAACCGATGCGGTGAATTCGATCGGGCAAATGGTGTTCGCGTCCGGTGTGCCCGGGCTGTTCTTCGCGAATCTGATTATCGTGCTGATACTTTCGTGGCAGCGGCTGGTAGACCGGCCGACCACGCGGGCCATTCGCGCCGGACTCGGGCTTGCCGTCGTCGGTATGGCGCTCGGCTATCTGATGGGGTTCACCGGCAAGCAGTTGGTGCGTGACGCCGACGGCAATGTGGTCGAGTTGGTGGCGGGGCATACGGTGCTGGACAACCCCTCGCTCGACGCGCGTGACGGGGTCGGTGGTATGCCGATCACGCACTGGAGCACCATCGGAGGCGATCTGCGGATCCCGCATTTCCTGGGGCTGCACGCCATCCAGGTGTTACTTCTCGCGGTCGTCGCGCTCGCCTGGTTGGCGCCGCGCTATCGGTGGTTGCGCGCCGAACGCACCCGGGCCGCGCTGATCGGGGTGCTCACTCTCGGCTATGCCGGGCTGCTCGCGATCGTGTTCTGGCAGGCGATGCGGGCGCAGTCGCTGGTGCATCCGGATGGCAGCACACTGCTGGCCATCGGTGCACTGGTGTGGGTGATCGGCCTGCTGATCTTCGCCGTGTACTGGCGGGCTCGGGCCACGGTCGACAACACCTCGAGCGCCGCGCGGTTGTTCACGGCGGGCGCCCGGCCCCGCGGGTGATCCGATGGGGCTCCCTACAAGGGCGCAGGCGGTCATTTAAGCTCCTGCACCTATGGCCCTCAGCGCAACACTGCACAACTTCGCCATCCACCTGGCCGACGTCGACCGCGACGTCTATCAGGAGTTGGAGTTGCGGGTCGCGCGCCACCCGTCCGAAACGGCCGAATTCATGCTGACCCGACTGCTCGCCTACTGCCTCGAATACGAAGAGGGCATCACCTTCAGTGACGGCGGGGTCTCCGCCACCGATGAGCCCGCGGTGCTGGTGCGCGATCTCACCGGACGCCTCACCGCCTGGATCGAAGTCGGCGCACCCGATGCGGAGCGCGTACATCGCGGCAGCAAAATGGCTGAGCGCGTTGCCATCTACACCCATCGCGACCCCGCCAAGGTGCTGGCACAACTCACCGGCAAGCGGATCCATCGCGCGGAAGCGATTCCCCTCTACAGCTTCGATCGGGACTTCATCGATGCCGCCGTCGCCGCGATCGAGCGCCGCAACACCGTGACCATGTCCATCACCGAACGGCTGCTGTACCTCGACCTCAACGGCACGGACCTGAACACATCGGTCGCGGAGCATCGACTGGCATAGCCCGCGAGTCGGTTCGCACTCAACGCAACCGTTCGGCCTCGCGGGTCAGTGTCAGCAACGTGGCGCTCAGCGCCTTCAACTCTTCGGTGTCCGCGCCCTCACCGATGGCGGTGGCGACGTCCTCGGCGGCGCAGCGGGCGGCAAACCAGCGGTCGGCCAGATCGGCCGCCTCCTGGGCACTCAGTACCACCGAATCGTCGGGAATCCCGGTTCCCTTCAAACTGTTGCGGTGCTCGTAGGCGCGTTGGCGGCAGGACTGACGGCAGTACCGGCGACGGCGTCCGGCCTCCGATTCGACGATCTCCCGCCCACACCACAGGCAGCAGGACAGCAAGCGGCGCGACATGACGCAGAACATTAACCGTTCCGGTGGCCGGATGGGGCTTGTAGCCCCCGATTTCCGCCGCGGTACGGGCGTGGCGGATCGCATCCGTGTCACGCACTACAATGGAACAGTTCACGGCCGCTAGGGACTGCGCGCAGCTCACTCGAAAGGGTCAGCGTGCGTCGGGAACTATTGGCGCAGGCACGGTCGTTACACCTAAGGTCCAGCGAGCGTCACGCGTTTGTTCGGCTGCGCCCGCCGACGGACGCGGTGGCAACGCAACAAGACTCGAGCACACAGGGAGAGGCACACCATGGCAGATCGCGTACTCCGGGGCAGTCGGCTCGGAGCGGTGAGCTACGAAACCGATCGCGACCACGACCTGGCCCCGCGACGGATCGCTCGGTACCGGACCGATAACGGCGAGGAATTCGACGTTCCATTCGCCGACGATGCCGAGATCCCCCCGACCTGGCTCTGCCGCAACGGCCAGGAGGGCACCCTCATGGAGGGCACCACTCAGGAGACCAAGAAGGTCAAGCCGCCCCGCACGCACTGGGACATGCTGCTCGAGCGTCGCAGCAAGGAGGAGCTCGAGGAGCTGCTCAAAGAGCGCCTCGACCTTCTGAAGACACGCCGCCGGGTTTAGGTTCGGTCAGGGCTCTCCGGAGCCCATGACTGCGGGGCAAGGTTCGGGCCGGAAGGTGTCCGGACCCCGGAGCCCCAGCCTTGAAGACAAGAGAAGGCCGCTTGCATCAATCGATGCGAGCGGCCTTTCTCATACCGAGCCCGAGCCACCATGTCACCCGCTCGACGGCGAGTGAGCGGCACTACTTGCTGGCGACCTTGCGGTAGCGGAACAGAGCCAGGGGAACGACGACAACAAGGATGGCAAGGGAGCAGGCTACGGCGTATTCGACGCAGTGGTCGGCGGGCCAACCGGTGGGGGTGCCGAAGCTGGGGGGTGCGCCGTTGTCGAAGAGTTTGCGGCCTGCGGCGGACACCGCGGTAATGGGGTTCCATTCGGCGATCGCGCGCAGGGGTCCAGGGAGTGACTCCGCGGAGATGAACGCCGAAGAGATGAAGGTGAGGGGGAACAGCCAGATCAGGCCCGCGCTCTGGGCCACTTCGACGGTGGGTGAGAGCAGACCGGTGAGCGCACCGACCCAGGACATGGCGAAAGCGAACAGCAGGATCACCACGAACGCCAATGCAGCATCGGCGATACCGCCGTTGATGCGCCAGCCGACCGCGTAGCCGCAGCCGACCATGACGGCCAGACTCAGGATGTTCACCACCAGATCCGAGAGCGTGCGGCCCATCAGCACCGCCAGCCGCGACATCGGCAGGGTGCGCATGCGGTCGATGATCCCCTTCTCCAGATCCCCCGCCAAGCCCACGGTGGTGAAGGCGGCGTTGAAAGCGACTGTCTGGGTGAAGATTCCGGCGAGCAGGAATTCGCGATATTGGCCGCCGCCCAGTGAGGCGCCGAAGATGTAGGCGAAGAGGAAGACGAACATCAGTGGCTGGATCGTCGCGGTTACCAGCAGGGTCGGGACGCGCAGGATGGTCAGCAGATTGCGGTAGGCGACGATGGCGCTGTCCCGGATGATCCGGGCGTGCGGGGGCGGAATCTCCTGGGGTGATTCGGTTTTCGCGGTCGATGCCGCTTCGGCGCGCGCGACTGCGGTGCTCATCAAGACAAGATCTCCTCTTGTACTTCGTCGGATTCCGGCTCGGGTTCGCGCGCGGCGGCGCCGGTCAGGGACAGGAATACGTCGTCGAGGCTGGGCCGGTGCACGTTGGCGTCGACCACGCACACCCCGGCGTCGTCGAGTCTGCGCAGCGCCTCGACCATGGTGCGCGAGCCGTCGCCGACCATGATGGAGGCTTCGTCCGCACCCGGATCGTGGGTCGGCTCACCGATGCCGACCTGTGCCAGGACCGTCAGCGCTGGCTTCACGTCCTGGCCCGCGGCCAAAGTGACGGTGAGCCGGTCGCCGCCGATGGAGGTTTTCAGCTCATCGGCCGACCCCTTGGCGATGACGCGACCGCGATCGATGACCGTGATGCGGTCGGCGAGCAGATCGGCCTCTTCCAGGTACTGGGTGGTGAGCAGCACCGTGGTGCCGTCATCGACCAGATCGCCGATGACGCGCCACATATCGAGTCGGCCACGCGGATCCAGTCCGGTGGTCGGCTCGTCCAGCACCACGACCGCGGGCCGGGCGACCAATGCCCCGGCCAGGTCGAGCCGCCGCGCCATACCGCCGGAGTAGGTGCCCGCGCGGCGGTGCGCGGCATGGTCCAGACCGAAGGCGTTCAACAGTTCTGCTGCGCGAGAGGTGGCCTGCCGCTGCGACATTCCGTATAGCCGCGCCACCATGCGCAGATTCTCGTAACCGGTCAGATTGGCGTCGACCGCCGCGTACTGACCGGACAACCCGATCCGCCGCCGCGCCGCCGCCGGGTCACGCAAGACGTCGATACCCGCGACCCGCACCGACCCGGCGCACGGCCGCAGCAGTGTGGTCACGATGCGCACCGTCGTCGTCTTACCCGCACCGTTGGGACCGAGCAGACCCATCACGGTCCCCGCCGGGATCTGTAGGTCGATCTCGTCCAGCACCCGCACCCGACCGTAATTCTTGACCAGGCCGAGCACCTCCACAGCAAGGCTCACGACTGCACCTCGCTAACACTCGGCCCCGTCGTGCGCCTTCGCGCGCTCCGCTGACGGTTCACTCGCTGACACT
The DNA here is from genome assembly GCF_050946365.1 of Nocardia sp. CA-107356. Lineage (NCBI taxonomy): Bacteria > Bacillati > Actinomycetota > Actinomycetes > Mycobacteriales > Nocardiaceae > Nocardia > Nocardia sp. CA-107356. The sequence continues at coordinate 5,632,429 of NZ_CP191992.1, forward strand.
CGTTCAAATTTCGCTCCTTCTCCGGGTCTCGGCACCGGTGTCGAGCGACGCGCGGTCGCTGTCGATATCTCGCGCGAATCCGCCTCGGTAACACCAGGTTTCGCTCGAGGCCCCGGGTGCTGGGTCCATGGATTGTTCGAAACGCTCTCTCACGACCATGCCCCCCGACGCACACCGCCGTCCGCGCCGACGCGAATCCCGATGCACTGGTACAAGACCGAGTCGCATCCGATCGCGACGCCATCGAACTCACACCTGGCACCATCGGTGACCAAGCGGGCTGTCGCGCCCTCGGCATTCACCGTCGTGCCTCCTTCCCGGGTGCCACTGCGTCTTCGAGATGTTCGTTGAGCACGGGACCGATGACGGCGAGTGATTCCGGTGTTGTCATGGCCGAGTGCTTGCAGCGCACGTCATGGTTGTGGATGGTGCCGGTGATGAAGGGTTGCCAGGCCGCGGCGCAGCGGGTGGGGTCGGTGCAGTTGATTTCGTCATCGCCCGCGGTGAAGAACAGGAGGTCGCCGTCGAAAGTGCGCGGGCGGAAACCGTGGGCGAGGACGGTGCCGTTGGTGTAGCCCGCGTAGAGGCGCTCCAGGTGCTCGACAGTCAGCGCGGCGAACGGGCCGGGGCGTGAGCGCAGCAGTTCCGCGGCGTCGCGCAAGCTCATGCGCTGGTCGAATTCCTCGTCGTCGCCCAGTGCGTCGCTGCCGAATTCGCCGATGATCTCGGCGATGGTCGGGATCGCGTGCTCGAGCCATTCGTCGGTCAGCTGGTAGCTGTCCATCATCGACAGCAGCGCGACCTCGTCACCCGCCTCCTGCAGTTGGATCGCGACCTCATGCGCGATCAGGCCGCCCAGCGACCAGCCGAGCAGGTGGTACGGCCCCTGTGGCTGAATCGACTTGATATGCGCCACATAGTTTTCCGCGGCCTCGCCGATCGAATCGAACCCGTCCTCGCCCGCGACATGCGGTGCCTGCAGTCCGTACACCGGGCGGTCCGGCGCGAGATACGCGAGCAGACCCGAGTAGCACCAGGCCAGTCCGATCGCGGGATGGATGCAGAACAGCGGGGCCCGGCTCGCGGCCGTGCGGGCGCGGATCGGCAATACCGGTTCCAGCGTCGCGGCGATCGCCGCTCCAGTGGCGCCGGTTCCGTCCAGCCGAGCCGCGATGGCGGCCGGGGTGGAGTCGCCGAACATCAGCTGCACCGGGAGATCGATCCCATTGGCACGCAGCTGTGCCACGACCTTCGTAGCCAGCAATGAGTTGCCGCCGAGTTCGAAGAACCCATCGTCGACACCAACCACTTCGACACCGAGCACGGTCGCGAAGGCGGCGCACAGCTGCTCCTCGGTCGGGGTGGTCGGCGCCCGATAGCCCTCGCTCGCGCTGAAGACCGGTTCCGGCAATGCGTTTCGGTCGAGTTTGCCGACCGGGCTGAGCGGTACCTCATCGATCAGCATGATCGATTGCGGCACCATGTAATTCGGCACCCGTGCGGCAACGTGCTCGGTGAGCTCCGCAGCACCCAACGTGATTCCGTTGCGCGCCTTTACATAGGACACCAACACCGTGGCACCGGCGGGTGTCCGGTACCCGATGGTGGTCGAGAACTCCACCGCGTGATGCTGGGCGAGTGCGGCATCGATCTCGCCGAGTTCAATGCGGAAGCCGCGGATCTTCACCTGATGGTCGGTGCGGCCGACGTATTCGATCTCGCGCGCCTCGGCGGAGCTGCGGCCGAACCACCGCGCGAGATCGCCGGTGCGGTACATCCTTTCACCCGGTTTGCCGTACGGATTCGCGATGAATCGCTGTGCGGTCAGGCCCGGTCGGTTCAGGTAGCCCCGCGCCAGAGCGTTACCCGCCAAATGCAATTCACCGGTCACTCCGACCGGAGCGGGATGCAGGCGCGCGTCGAGGATGGTCGCGTTGACACCGCGGATCGGGCCGCCGATGGTGATCGGCCCGCCGGGCACCATGGGCTGCGAGATCACTGTGACGATGGTGGTTTCGGTCGGCCCGTACACGTTGTACAGATTGCGACCCGGCGCCCAGCGAGTCACCAGATCCGGAGGCAACGCCTCGCCGCCGACCAGTACATGTGCCAGTTCGGTGACCCCGGTCGGATCGACCGTGCCCAGTGCCGAGGTGGTGATGAACGCGTGCGTGATTCCCTCGTCGATGAATACCTTGCCCAGTTCGGCACCGCCGACCACACCGGATGGCGTGATCACCAGCGTCGCCGCGCCACCCAGCGCGAGCAGCAGGTCGAGCATGGCGGCGTCGAAGCTCGGCGTCGCGAAATGCAGGACCCGGCAACCGGGGTGGACGTCGAAGCGCTGCGCGGTCTCCGCGGCAAAGTTCGACAGCCCACCGTGCGTGACCACCACGCCCTTGGGTGTGCCGGTCGAGCCGGAGGTGTAGATGACGTACGCCGGATTGTCCATCCGCAGCGGGGCGGTCCGCTCCCCCGAGGTGATCCGCTCATCAAGCGCGTCCAGCACCCGACCACGGAATTCAGCGTCGTCGAGCACGATCCATTCGGCATCGCCGGGCATCCGATCGCAGTGCTCGGCCAGCGTGATCCCCAGCGCCGCACCGGAGTCGGTGAGCATGTGACTGATCCGGTGTGCTGGATACATCGGATCGACCGGCACGAACGCCGCACCCGCCTTGGCCACCGCGAGCATGGTCGCGACCGATTCGACCGAACGCGGAATCCCCAGCGCCACCAGTGTTTCCGGACCGACGCCGCGTTCCATGAGCACCCGCGCCAGCCGGTTGGTCCACCGGTCGAGCGCATCGTAGGTCACCTGGGTCTCGTCCGAGCGCAACGCTATGGCCTTGCGGTCGACATTCACCGCGGCCTCGAACAGCTCCGGGAAGGTGACCGGCCGGTCCGCCCGCGCGCCACATACTGGGGCCAGCCCGGACCATTCCGCGGGATCGAGCAGTTCCAGATCCCCCACCGCAGTGGTCGGATTCGCGGCGACGGCGGCGAGCAGGCGGACCAGTCGCCTACCCAGCCACTCTGCGGTCTGCTCGTCGAACAGATCGCTCGCATAATTGACCGACAGCGTGATCCCGTCCGGTTCCTTTGTGTCGGTATGGGATTCGGTCAGGGTGAACTGCACATCGAATTTCGCGATACCGGTGTCGACATCCTCCGCCTCGATGCGCAGACCGGGCAGTTCCAGCACCCGCGCCGGATGGTTCTGCACCGACAGCATCACCTGGAACATCGGGTGATGGGCCTGCGAACGAACCGGATTCAGCACCTCGACGAGGCGTTCGAACGGCAGGTCGGCGTGCGCGAACGCATCCAGATCGGTGTCGCGCACCTTGTGCAGCAGATCGGTGAACCTGGCGTCGGGATCGATCCGGGTGCGCAGTACCAGTGTGTTCACGAACATGCCGACCATCCGGTCCAGCGCGGGATGGCCGCGCCCGGCGATCGGGGTGCCGACCACGATGTCATCGGTCGCGGTCATCCGGTGCAGCAGCACCGCTAGCGCGGCGTGCAGCACCATGAACATGCTGACGTTATTGCCGGTAGCGATCCTCCGCAGTTCCCGATGGGCGAACGGGTCGATCGCACATTCGACGGTGCCGCCGCGGTAGGTCGGTGCGGGCGGGCGCGGCCGATCCGCGGGCAGGCTCAGCAGCTCCGGGATCCCGTCGAGGGTGCGCCGCCAGTAATCGAGCTGGCGGTTCACCACCGAATCCGGCTCGTCCTCGCTGCCGAGCGTGTCCTGGTGCCACAGTGTGTAATCCGCGTATTGGATCTCGGATTCCTGCCAGTCGGGGGTCTGGTCCTCGCACGCCGCTCGGTATGCGACTGCCACGTCGGCGGCCAGAGGTTCCAGCGACCAGCCGTCCATGGCGATGTGGTGCACGACCAGTACCAGGACGTGCTCGGTCGACGCCGCTGGCGGCGCGTCGGTGGCTGCGGCCGTATCGACCGTGATCAGCGCGGCGCGGATCGGCACGGTCGTCGCCAGGTCGAATCCCGGCGTCGCGAAATCCTGGACAGCGCCGGGAACTTCCGCGGGCGGCATCGTCGCGACGAACAGCGCGACCTCGGCATCGGCGGGATCGAGCACCTGCTGCACCGGTGCCCCATCGATCTCGGGGAACACCGTGCGCAGCGTTTCGTGCCGCCATTGCACCGCGTGCAGCGCCCGCGTCAGCGCGTCGGCATTCAGCTCGCCGTGCAGGCGCAATACGACCGGAATGTTGTACGCACCAGCGGTATGGTCCGCATCGGCGCCGATCTCGTTGAACCGGTTCAGGAACCACAGCCGGTACTGGGCGGCCGACAACGGAATCCGCTCCGGTCGCTCGCGGCGCACCAACTCCAGCCCGGTGTTCGCACCGGTTCCGGAATCGAGCAGCGCCGCGAGGTCGGCGACCGTCGGCGTCGCGAAGACGGCGCGCACCTCGAGCCGGGTATTCGTCGCAGCGGCCAGCCGGGTCACGAGTTGCGTTGCCAGCAGCGAGTTTCCGCCGATATCGAAGAAGCTGTCGTCGGCGCTCACGGTTTCGATGCCGAGCAATTCGCCCATCACCTCGGCGACCAGTCGCTCGGAGGCGGTCTCGGGTGCGCGCAGCGCCGCGCGCACCGTCAACTGCGGTTCCGGCAGTGCGGCGATATCCAACTTGCCGGTCGGGGTCAGCGGAATCCCGTCCAGCACGGTGATACTGGCCGGAACCATATGCGCGGGCAGCTTTTCGGCGACGTGGGCGCGCACCGCGTCGACATCCAGCGTGCCGGTTTCGTCGGCGGGCTGAATGAACGAGATGATCCGGTCCGCACTCGCGATGTGGCGGACCTCGGTGTGCGCGAACCGCACGTCCCGATGTTCGACGAGCACACTGGTGATCTCACTGAGTTCGATGCGGAAACCGCGCACCTTCACCTGATGGTCACTGCGCCCGAGGTAGACGATTTCGCCCGCGGCATTCCAGCGCACCACATCACCGCTGCGGTACATCCGCGAACCTGCGGGACCGTAGGGGTCGGCGACGAACCGCGTCGCGGTGAGCTCGAACCGGTCGAGATACCCACGCGTGACACCGAATCCGCCGAGGTACAGGTCGCCGGGCACGCCGACCGGCACCGGGCGCATCCCCTCGTCGAGTACCAGCGCCCGCGCACCGCGCACCGGGGTGCCGATGGTGATCGGTCCACCGACCGCCAGCGGATCGGAGATCGTGACGACGACAGTGGTTTCGGTCGGCCCGTAGACGTTGTGCATCTGCCGGCCCGGCGCCCAGCGGGCCACCAACTCGGCACCGACGGCCTCACCACCCACCAGCAGCGCACGCAGGTTCGGCAATGACCACCGCTCCCGATCAATGGTGGCCAGCGCGGCCGGGGTGATGAACGCATGGGTGACGCGTTCGCGCTCCAGCAGCGCGGCCAGTTCGTCGCCACCGTAGATATCCGTTGGGCAGACCACCATGGCCGCGCCGGATCCGATCGCGAGCAGCAGGTCCAAGATGGCCGCGTCGAAACTCGGTGAGGAGAAGTGCAGCGTGCGCGAATCCTGGTCGATCCGCATGCGCTCGCGGACCTCGTCGCCGAAATTCGACAGGCCGCTGTGTGTGACGGCCACGCCCTTGGGTTTTCCGGTCGAGCCCGAGGTGTAGATCACATACGCCAGATCGCCGATGTCGGTCGTGCGCAGGCGGTCGTAATCCTCGACCGGGCTGTCATCGAGTTCGGCCAGTTCATCGGCGAATTCGGGATCATCCAGCAGCAACCAGTCGGTGACCGGTCCGTCTGCCGCGCGCAGCCGATCGGCATGCGCGGACACTGTGATCCCGACCCGGCAGCCGGAGTCCACCAGCATGTGCCGCAACCGGTCGACCGGGTAGTTCGGATCGACCGGCACGAACGCCGCACCGGATTTGGCGACGGCGAGCATCGTGACGACCGATTCGATCGAGCGGGTCAGGCCGAGCGCTACCCGGTCCCCCACACCGAAACCTCGTTCGATCAGCGCCCGCGCCAAGCGATTCGAGCGCCGGTCGACCTCGGCGTAGGTCAGCGAGATGCCGCCCGCTCGAATGGCCGTGCGGTGCAGATTCCGATACGCGGTCGCCGTGAAATACGCGGCCAGCGTGCACTGTGGGGTGGTCGGCGCGCCGGTGGCCGGGGTCAGCACACGTCGCTCGAATTCGGTGCGCGCGTCGATATCTCGAACCAGCACCCGTGGGGTAACGGTAATGGCCGCCAGCACCGCCAGGAACCGATCGGCCAGCGTCTTGATCGTCGTGGCATCGAAAAGCTCAGCGGCGTAGACGAATTCGAACGCATGCCAAGGATCGCTCGAACCGGTGTCGGGGGACAACGCCGCCACCCGCAGCTCCAGGTCGAATTTCGCCAGCGCGATATCCAGTTCTTCGGCGCGCAGTGCCAGGCCGGGCAGTTCGAGCGACGGCACCGGCCGGTCCTGCACCGTCAGCGCCACCTGGAACAGCGGATGGCGACTGCCACCACGGGCGCCGCGGCCCAGTTCCTTGACGATGCGCTCGAAGGGAACATCGCCGTGCGCCAGGGCGGCCAGCTCGGTATCCCGATCCGCGCCCAACAGCCTCGCGAACGAAATGTCCGGGGCCACGTCCGAACGCAATACCAGCGTGTTGACGAACATGCCGACCAACTCGTCGAGCTTGGTGTCGTTGCGGCCCGCGACCGGCGTGCCGATCACAATATCGCGACCACCGGTAACGAAGCGCAACAAGACCGCGAGCGCCGAACGCAGCACCATGAATGTGCTGACGCCTTGTTTGCGCGCGAGTTCGCCCAGAGCCTGCTGCACCGGCCCGGGCACACTGAAGCGCACGGTGCCCGCCTGCTGTGTCGGCTGGGCCGGGCGCGGCCGGTCGTAGGGCAGCGGCAGTTCCTCGGGTAGATCCGCGAGCGCGGTGCGCCAGTACGCGAGCTGTTCGGTCGCGAGGCTCTGCGGATCGGCCTCGTCGCCGAGGTAGGCGCGCTGCCACAGCCCGAAGTCCGCGTACTGCACCGGAAGTGGCGTCCAGGCGGGTACACCGCCCTCGTGCCTGGCCATATAGGCGGCCGCCAGATCTTTGGTCAACGGTCCGAGCGACCAGCCGTCGGCGGCGATATGGTGCAGCACGATGCCGAGCAGATGTCGTCGAGTTTCGGTGCGCAGCAAGGTGATCCGCAGCGGGATGTCCCTGGTGAGATCGAATCCGGTACGCGCGAATGCCCGCAGCGCCTGTTCGGCGGCGCCGTCGTCGGTCGGCACCACGTCGAGTACCGGCACGGCGCGGGCGGTGGGCAGCACCGATTGCTGTGCGCCCGCACTGTCCTCGGGAAAGACGGTGCGCAGCACCTCATGTCGTTCCACCACGTCGGTCAGCGCCGCGCGCAGAGCGGGCACATCCAGATCGCCGTCGATTCGAATGACGAATGCGATGTTGTACGCACTCGATTCGGGAGAGAATCGATTGAGGAACCACAGTCGCTGCTGGGGCAGCGACAATGGAATGCGTCCCGGACGCGGGATATGCACAGCCAGCGCCATCCGTTGCGTCCGGGGCGCTTCCGTTATGCGTGCCGCGATCCCGGCCACCGTCGGCGTCTCGAAGATCAGCCGTACCGGCAGGTCGACACCGAACTCCTCGTATAGCGCGGCCGCGAGCCGGGTGGCGAGCAGCGAATTGCCGCCCACGTCGAAGAAGCTGTCCTCGGCGCCGGTCACGGGGTGACCGAGGATATCGCCGAACACAACGGCGACCTGTCGTTCCAGCTCGGTGCGCGGGGCGCGCGAGGTACCGGCTGCCGCGAAAACCGGTGCAGGCAAGGCCTTTCGGTCGAGTTTGCCGGCCGGGGTCACCGGCATCTCGTCGAGTACGGCGATCGAGGCGGGCACCATGTAGCCGGGCAGCCGCTGCCGTGCGGTCTCGGTGATATCGGCGGCATCGATCGCCTCGTCCGCGGTCACATAGGCGACCAGGCGGGTCTCGCCCTCATCGTCGGTGTGTACGACCGTGAGCGCGCGCCGCACCCCCGGGTGCGCCCGAAGTACATGGTCGATCTCGCGCAGTTCGATGCGGAAGCCGCGGATCTTGATCTGGTCGTCGGCGCGGCCGAGGAAGCGCAGCTGCCCGGTCGGATCGGAGACCACGAGGTCGCCGGTGCGGTACATCCGCTCGCCACGCCGGCCGAGCGGGTTGGCCGGAAAGCGTTGTGCGGTAAGGCTGTAGCGGCCGAGATAGCCGCGCGCCAGACCGGGACCGGACAGGTAGAGCTCCCCCGGCGTACCCGGCGGCACCGGATGCAGTCGACCGTCGAGTACGAACAGCCGCATGCCGCGCACCGGCATGCCGAGTGGTACCGCGCGGCCCGCGTGCATCGGACCGCTGGCGGTGGCCGCGACGGTCGCCTCCGACGGTCCGTACATGTTGTGCATGCGATGCCCGCGCGACCAGCGCTCGACCAGTTCGTCCGAGCACGCCTCACCACCGACGATGACGGCCTCGAGTTCGTCGAGTCCCTCGTTCGGCACGGTGGCCAGCGCGGCCGGGGTGATGAAGGCATGCGTGACCCGCTCCGTGCGCAGCAACTCGGCGAGTTCGGCACCGCCGTACATGCCAGCGGGTGCGACGACGATGGTCGCGCCCGCCGCGAAGCCGAGCAGCATTTCCAGCACCGACGCATCGAAACTGGGCGAGGAGAAGTGCAGTGTCCGTGCCGAATCCGTCACGCCGAACAGGTGCATCTGCTCGTTCGCGAGCGAGGCGATACCGGCGTGGGTGACGATGACCGCCTTGGGCTTTCCGGTGGAACCCGAGGTGTAGATCAGATAGGCCGGATGTCCGGTGCGCAGCGGGTAATGCCGGTCCGCGTCGGTGATGGGATCGGTACCGTAGCGCGCGGATTCAGTGGCCAGCTCGTCGGAGCCGAGCACCAGCCAGTCGACATAGTGCTTGCGGTGTTTGCCGCGGGCCGCGGGCCAGGCGGGCAGGGCGGCCAGGCAATCCGGCACGGTGAGTCCGAGCATGGCGCCGGAATCAGCGATCATATGCCCGATCCGCTCGGCCGGATAGCTCGGATCGATCGGCACATATGCCGCACCGGTTTTCGCGACTGCCCAGATGGCCGCGATCGAGTCGAGGCTGCGCGGCAGCGCGATCGCCACCACGACCTCGGGTCCGGCGCCGTGTTCGATCAGGGTGCGCGCCAGGCGATTCGACATCTCGTCGAGTTCGCAGTAGCTGGTGTCGACGCTCTTGTAACGCACGGCGATCGCATCGGGCACCCGCTCGGCGGTGTCGCTGAGCAACCGCGCCAGGGTGATCGACGGTTCGCCGGGCGCGCCGGCGATCGGCACCAGCTTCGCGGTCTCGCGCGTATCCAGAACGTCCAGATCACCGACCGGCATATTCGGTGCGGCGACAACGGCACCGAGTACGGCGATGAAGCGATGGGCGAACGATTCGACCGTGCGCTGGTCGAAAATATCTGTGGCATAGCCGAATTCGGCGTGCAATGGACCATCGGACAGGCCGTCGTGTACCTCCAGCTGCAGATCGAATTTGGCGATATCGGCGGCGATCGGCAACACCCGCGCCTGCACGCCGGGCAGTTTGATGCTCAGATCGGGTGCGCGATCGTAGGACAACATCACCTGGAACAGCGGATGCCTGGCGGCGGAGCGCTCCGGGTTGACGAGCTCGACCAGCCGCTCGAACGGCACATCCGCGTTGGCGAAGGCGTTCAGATCGGTTTCGCGGACCACATCGAGCATCTGGTCGAATCCGGCGGCCGGATCGACCTCGGTCCGCAGCACCAGCGTATTGACGAACATACCGACCAGGTCGTCGAGCGCCGGGTCGGAGCGACCCGCGATCGGGGTGCCGATGGCGATATCGGTACTCGCGCACAGCCGCGCCAGCAGGGTGGCCAGAGCCGCGTGCAGCACCATGAACATGCTGACGCCCCGGCTGGCCGCGAGTTCGCCCGCGGCGCGGCGGATCTCGGGTGCGATGGTGAACTCGACCCGGCCGCCGGTGGTCGAGCGGCGCAGAGGGCGCGGACGATCCAGCGGCAGGTCGAGCTGGTCGGGCAGGCCGCGCAGGCCCGAGCGCCAGTAGGCGAGCTGACGGCTCAGCGCACTTGCCGGATCGGCTTCGTCACCGAGCAGTTCCCGTTGCCACAGTGCGAAATCGGCGTACTGGACCGGCAGCGGTGTCCAGTGCGGCGTGGTGCCCTCCGCGCGCGCGGTGACGGCGGACATCAGGTCTCTGGCCAATGGTGCCACCGACCAGCCGTCACCGCAGATGTGGTGCAACACAACGAGGAAGATGTGCCGATCCGGTCCGGTGGTCCACAGCGCGACCCGAATCGGGGCCTGGCTGCGCAGATCGAAGCCGTACCCGGCGAACTCCTCGGCGAGTGCGCGTACATCGGCGCCGATGGCGTCGATCGGGTCCAGGGTGAGGGGAATCTCGGTAGCAGGATGTATCAGCTGGCAGGGTCCGTCCGCCCCGTCCGGGAAGGTGGTGCGCAGGGATTCGTGGCGCTCGATCACATCGACGAGCCCGGCCCGCAGCGCCACGAGATCGATCGGCCCGTCGATTTCGACGGCCAGCGGCATGTTGTATGCGGCGGCGTGTTCGGCGAAACGGTTGAGGATCCACAGCCGCTGCTGGGCCAGCGACAGCGGAATCCGTCGCGGCCGTTCGGCCGGGACCAGTTTCGGGGAGGACGCATCCGGGTTGTGTGCGGCGAAGCGCTCACTGAGCGCGGCGATGGTCGAGGCCTCGAACAGGTCACGGATGGTCAGCCCGGCGCCGAGCGTGGCGTTGATCCGCGCCACCGCGCGTGCGGCGATGAGCGAATTGCCGCCCAGGTCGAAAAAGCCGTCCTCGACACCGATTTCGTCGATGCACAGGACTTCGCTGAAGATGCCGGCGAGTACCCGTTCCACCTCGCTGCGCGGTTCGGCGGTGACCAGACCGAGGGGGCGGGCGATGATGGGTTCGGGCAGGGCTTTGCGGTCGATCTTGCCGTTCGCACTGAGCGGTAGTTCATCGAGGACCATCAGGGAGGCGGGCACCATGTAGCTGGGCAGGGTGCGGCGCAATGCATTCAGCAGTGTGGTGGTGTCCAGCTCGGCCGTGAATGCCGGAGCGGCGACAACATAGGCGGCGAGCTCGTCGCCGGTGCGGCTGGCGTGAGCCACGCACACCGCGCGCGCGATCCGCTCGTCGGCCAGCAATGCCGCCTCGATCTCGCCGAGCTCGATGCGCAGGCCACGGATCTTGACCTGGAAGTCGCTGCGGCCCACGTATTCCAGCACGCCACAGTCCGAATCACCGTCGTGCTGGCCGAGATCCGGATTGCCCTGCCAGCGGGCCAAGTCGCCGGTGCGGTACATCCGGGTGCCGGGCGTGAACGGGTTGGCCACGAAACGGTCGGCAGTAAGCCTCGATTGGCCGAGATACCCGCGCGCCAGCTGGACGCCCGCGAGGTACAGCTCCCCCACGACCCCCGGCGGCACCGGCCGCAGGAGCGAGTCGAGGACGTAGGTCTGGGTGTTCCAGACCGGAGATCCGATGGGCACGGTGGTCGGGTCGGCCGGGCACGGCCAGTAGGTGACGTCGACGGCGGCTTCGGTCGGTCCGTACAGATTGTGCAGTTCCGGCCCGTGCAGGGCGGCGTGGAAATCGCGCACGGTAGCCGCGGGCAATGCTTCACCGCTGCAGAACACCCGGCGCAGGCCGGTGCAACTGCGCACATCGGTGTCGGTGACGAACACCGAGAGCATGGAGGGCACGAAATGCGCCGTCGTGATGGACTTTTCGCTGATAATCCGGGCCAGGTAGTCCGGATCGCGGTGCCCGTCGGGTTCGGCGATAACCAGTCGCGCGCCGATCTGCAAGGGCCAAAAGAATTCCCAGACCGAGACGTCGAAAGTGGCCGGAGTCTTCTGCAGGACGGCGTCGGTGCCGTCGAGGGGGTACTCCTGCTGCATCCAACGCAGCCGGTTGACGATCGCGGCGTGGGTTACCCCGACGCCCTTGGGCTTCCCGGTCGAGCCGGAGGTGAAGATCACGTAGGCGAGGTGGTCGGTACGTAGCGGGGCGCGGCGGTCGGTGTCGGTGATCGGGGCGGCGGCGAAATTCGACAGGTCGATGGTGTCGATGGCCAGCACGGCCGTGCGCTCCGGGAGCGTGAGTTCGTCTCGGGTCGCGGTCAATACGCACACGGGGTCGGCCTGCTGGAGGATCTGATCGATCCGGTCGGCGGGGTTGTCGGTATCAAGGGGCAGGTAGGCCGCGCCCGCCTTGATGATCGCGTACATGCCGACGACGAGTTCGATGCTGCGCCGCAGGCACAGGGCGACCACCGTCTCCGGACCTGCGCCGCGGTCGATCAGCAGTCGAGCCAGCCGGTTGGCCCGCTGGTCGAGTTCGCGGTAAGTCAGTGTCTCGCCGGCGAATTCGAGCGCGACCGTATCCGAGCAGATCATCGCGCGATCGGTGAACAGATCGGACAGGGTGCCCTGATGAGGTGCCGTCTCGGTGGCGTTCCAGGTGCGCAGTACGCGCTCGCGCTCGTCGTCGGTGATCGCGGCGAGGCTTTCGGCATTGGTATCGGGCTCGGCGGCGAGGAATCGGGTCAGGTAGTCCAGGAACCGGGCGTGGTGCGCCGTGACCTCGGGCTCCGCGTAGAGCCGCGGGTTGGCCTCGAAGTCGACGTGGATGCGACCGCCCTCGCCGTTGTACAGGTTGATGGACAGGTCCTCGACCGGGCCGGTGGCGAGCACGTGCAGCGAGCCGAGCAGACTGCCGAATTTCAGCTCGGTATGGAACAGCATGATGTTGACCATCGGGCCGAAGAAACCGCGCGCGTCACGGGAGTAGCCGCAGTCGCGGCGGATGTCGTCGTGGCGATAGCGCTGATGCCGCAGCGCGCCGGTGATCTGCAATTCCGCGCTACGCACCACGTCGCGGACGGTGGTTTCGGCATCGAACCGCAGCCGGATCGGCACCACATTGGAGACCACACCTGCGGACCGGCGCAGCGCGACCGTGGTCCGTGCCGAAACCGGCAGGCTCAGCACCACATCCGGATTGCCGGTCACCGACCGCACATAGCAGGCCAGTGCCGCGACGAACATGGTCGAGCTGTTGTGGGTCTCGAGCGCGGCCGTCGCCGCGGTCATGGCCGCCTCGGCGCGTTCGTCCAGGACCGCGCAAGCACGCCGCCGCCCCGCTTCGGGGGCGGCGGTCAGGCCGTTCACGCTGGACAGCGTCATCGGCCCACCCGCGCCCGCCAATTGCTCGAGCCAGTAGTCGCGGTCGTTGCGGAACCGGCTGGAGTCGCGGTAGGTGGATTCGTCCGCATAGATAGTGGCCAGCGGCGTCGCGCGGGAGATCGCGGGTTCGGTGCGGTTCTCCACCGCCGTATAGATCTCCGCGGTGCGGGTGAGTGCGTTCATCGCGCCGTAGCCGTCGATCACGATGTGATGGGCGCGTGCGTACCAGATGTAGTCCGCGTCGCCGGTCCGCAACACTATGTTCGTGGTCAGCGGATCGTTCTCGAGATCGATCGGCGAACTGGCGTGCTCGTTCATCCAGCGCAGTGCGGCCGCGTGCGGATCAGGCTCGGCGCGCAGATCGATCCGCGCCCAACCAGGGCGGCGGGTGTGGTCGATTACCTGGTGCGGAACGCCGTCGATCTCGACCAGCCGGACATGCCCGACCTCTGTTTCGGCTCCGAACCGTTCGATCGAATAGAGCAGACGACCGACATCCAGGTCGCCATGGATCTCGACATACTGGGCGATGGTGAGCGGGACGTCGGGGCGGATTCGTTGGGCGTACCACAGGGCCGTTTGCGCGGGCGACAGTGCGAATGGTTGTGCCGAGAATTCACCGGAAGAGCATTGGTCGACGCGATCCGTGGCCAATGAACTCATCAATCACTCCTTCTGCCGCTGTTGATGCGCATCTCCCCGAGCACCGCCACCGCAGGCGCGCACGCGCCAGCCGTAGGACGTGATCCACGCCCATTGATTCGGAGCATCGGATGCAGCGGATGGCCAGCGTTGCGGATTTGTTTCACTTCGAACGACGTTGGCAGCAGCGCACTTTCAATGGCTACCTGTCCGCAAATATGGCCATAATGCCGGTTCCACGGTGGATATACAGGGACGCAGCCGTCACGAAAGGAAGAGCGCCGCAGCTTGGCGACAGTCTAGCAAACGACAGGCTAACGCCCGGGGCGTCCAACTGTGGGTAACACCAGCCCCGTAACAAACCGAATGTTCGGTTAGAGGGAATGCTTTTACGCCGTCTTCAACAGGTCTGACATGTTCAACCGACCGGCTGATCCGTGGTGGCGTCTTCGTCGGTCGGGATCCTGCCGCGCGCATTTCGCTGCCGAATAGCTGCCACCACAAAGGCAGCAGCGGTCATGATAACCGAGAGCAGTTCCGGTGCGGGGCCGAAACGGGTCGCGAGTGTGGTAGTGCTGCGCAACGGCAGTTCGGCGACCAGTGCGGCGGGGGCGAACTTCGGGGTCTGCTGCACAACCGCGCCATCCGCGGCGACGATGGCGCTGACGCCCGAGGTGGCGGCGACCACCAGGGCACGACCGTGCTCGACGGCGCGGACCCGGGACATGGCCAGCTGCTGGTAGGTCATCTCACTGTCGCCGAAGGTGGCGTTATTGGTGGGTACGGTCAGCAATTGCGCGCCCGCGTGCATCGAATCGCGGAAGGCGCGGTCGAAGGCAACCTCGTAGCAGGTCGCGACGCCGATGTCGACGCCGTCCGCATGGACCGTGCCGTCACCGTTTCCCGGCACGAAGTATCCGGCGCGATCGGCGTATTCGGAGAACAACCGGAAGAAGCCGCGCATGGGTAGGTATTCGCCGAACGGCTGGATGATCTTCTTGTCGTGGCGCTCCCCCGGCCCGGCCGCGCCGTTCCAGACGATCACCGAGTTCGACGTCGTGCGGTCGCCGTTCACCAGCACCGCGCCGACGAGAATGGGCGCGCCGATCTGCTCGGAGGCTCCGGTGATCTCGGCGGCCGCATCGTCATTGCGCAGCGGATCGATATCGGAGGAGTTCTCCGGCCAGATCACCACATCGGGCTTGCGGACCCGGCCCTGTGCGACTTCCCGAGCCAATTCCTCGGTACGCCGGACGTGGTTGTCCAGCACAGCGCGCCGCTGCGCATTGAAATCCAAACCGAGCCGGGGCACACTGCCCTGGATGGCGGCGACCGTGATCATCCGGTCGCCCTCCTGCGGGCCGGGCAGCGTGGTCCGCAGGATCAGTCCGGCAACCGGGACAACGACCAGAGTTGCCGCCGCGGCAATCACTCCGAGGCGCGTCGTGGTAGTGGGACCAGCGAGTTTTCCGCCCGCCGTCGGCGCGACCGTCATTCGAGCCCACAGGTGTACGAGCAGTGCTGCCGCCGCGGTTGCGGTGAGCGCCACCGCGAATCCGATGAGCGGCGCACCGCCCACCATGGCGAGCGACAGATACCAACCATCGGCCTGCCCGAATGCCAAGCGCCCCCACGGAAATCCGCCGAACGGAAAACTCGACCGCAGCCACTCGGTGGCCGTCCATGCCAATGCCACCCACACCGGCCATCCCGGCAGTGCGAACAACAACCGGGTCACGAGCCCGAAAAGTCCTATATATAAGGAACACACTGTCGACAACGCGAGCCACGGCACCGGCCCCACATAGATCCCGGTCCATGGCAGCAACGGCACGAAGAACCCGAGTCCCGCAAGCAACCCGTATCCGAACCCGCCCCGCAGCCGCCCGGCACCACGCACGGTCAGCGTCAACACCGCGATTCCGATCGGCGCGAGGAACCAGTACGGCCGTGGCGGGAAGCTCCCGAAAATCAGCAACCCCGCGACCACCGCCGCCACCACCCGACTCGGCACCGGATACCGACCGAGCGTGGTGGCGATCCGGGTCAGCGCCGTCGCGGCAGCACCGTCGCTCATCGGTACTCCCCCACCGCCCGGTCGAGTGACGCGATTTTCGGCACTTTCGTCACGTATTCGGCTTCGCGGTACCAGGAATGCGGGTGTGGGCCGGGAATCCGGGGTGTTTCAGGCCTCATGGATCGTTACTCCGCGGTGGACGGTGCGCAGGCAGGTGGGGAGTTTCGCGTCGGGGTCGAGCGGCGGGAGGCCGGGGACTCGGGAGCGGGGGTCGGTGGACCAGCGTTGGACGGTGTCGGCGGCCGCGGCGACGACGAGGTCGTCGGCATCCCAGATCGCGTAGGAGCCGGGGGCTCCTGGCACCAGCGTGCCCGCCAGACCATCGCGGACGCCACCAGCGCGCCAAGCGCCGCGGGTGGCGGCGGCGAAGGCGGCGCGGGGTGAGAGGCCGTGGCCGGGGGTGCGGTGGTTGACCGCGGCGCGGATGGCGGACCAGGGGTCGAGGGCGGTGACGGGGGCGTCCGAGCCGATGGCAAGGGCAATACCCGCGGCGGCCATGGCCGCGAAGGGATTCAGGGCGGCGGCACGTTCGGGGCCGAGGCGGGTGGCGTACATACCGTCCGGACCGCCCCAGGTCGCGTCGAAGCCCGGTTGGACGCTGGCGATTACACCCCACGCACCCAACTGGGCGATCTGGTCGGCGTCGATCATCTCCGCATGTTCGACGCGGTGACCGCGCGCCGCGACGGCCGGGCCGCCGAGTGCATCGACGACCTGTCCGAAACCGGCGACGACCTCGTCCATCGCAGCGTCGCCGATGACGTGGAATCCGGCCTGGATGCCCGCCTCGGTGCAGGCACGCACGTGTGCGGCGATCGTGCCGGCATCGAGATAACCGAGGCCGGTTCCGCCGTCGTCGGCGTAGGGCGCGCGCAGCCGGGCGCTGCGCGAGCCGATCGATCCGTCGACGAAGAGATCGCCGCCCAACGCATGCACCCCGAGTTCGGCGATCAGCGATCGCGCCGCGTCCACGGTGCGCACGGCCTCGCCCCAATAGGCCCGCACCTCGACACCGTGTTCGAACTCGAGCAGTTCGCGAATATCGGTGCGCCCAGCGATCTCCGGTCCACCGCATTCGTGCACGGCGGCGACGCCGCGCGCGGCCGCCGCATCCAACGCGGCCTTGCGGGCCCGATCCCGTTGTGCGCGATCCAATCCCGCCAACACCTCGCCGCGCACCAGATGATGTGCCGCGGCGCGCAGCGGCTCACCGCGGGTGAACCCTTCCGCCGCAGTGACCGTCGCGTTCAGCAATGCCGAGGACACCACCGCCGAATGGGCGTCCACCCGCGACAGATACACCTGCCGACCCGGCCGCACCGCCGCATCGATCTCCTCGATCGTCGGCGGTCGCCCCTGCGGCCATCCGGTCTCATCCCAGCCGTCGCCAAGGATCGCGCCATCGGGATGGGCCACCGCGAACGCACGCAACAGCTCCAGGCAGTGGTCGAGCGACCGCGCTGCCGACAGATCCAATCCGGTCAGCTTCAACCCCAGCGCCGTCACATGCACATGCGGATCGACGAAGGCGGGCGCGACGAAAGCCCCGTCCAAGTCGATGATTTCCGCACCCGGGTGCAGCGCACGCCCCGGTTGTTCGGCGCCCAGCCACACCACGGTCCCGTCGGTCACGGCCATTGCCGTCGCGTCGGGTGAACTCGAACTGTAGAAACGACCGCCGATCAGCAACTGGGTACTCACGAGAGACCAGTCTGCCGTATGCGCGTTTCAGTCCTTCGAGTCGGACAGCCGCGTTGTCGGGGAGACGTCCGCCGGTTGCGCCAGCACCGCCATGACCTCCGCGTATCTCGGCGGCGCGCCACCGCGATCGGGCGCGGCCCGCATGCCCGCCTCGACCGCGATCAGTTCCAGCCGCAGCGCGGCCGTTGTGAATCCGGAAATCGACTGTCCCGCAGCGGCTGCGGCCTGCCTGACCGCCGCCGCCAGCTCCTCACTCACCGTGACGGTGAGCTCTTCGGTCGCCATCCGGCCACCCTAGTCCCTTGTGGCGTCCCAGGAAATGGGCGCGGCCATGATAGTTGGCACGGTTTAATCGCGCGCGAGCCTCGATCGGCCGCGAGCAGGCACTATGGGAGGGCCGGCCGGGTCGACGGCCGCGGGTCGTCGTACCACTCCGTGACCACAACGCCGTCGACCACGTCGTCACCGTCGATGATCACACCGCGGTACGGCATCGCCGCGGCCAGGCGGCTGAACCGGCGCGCCGCGAAGGCGGCCACCAGCGGACGGACCAGGAAGCGGGTCGGCGGCAGCAGCAGAAGCAGCCCGATGACCGAGGTGACCAGGCCCGGGATGAACATCAGGAATCCGCCCGCGGCGACGAGTGCGCCGTCCGCGACCGCGGTGCCCGGATTGATTTCCCCGCGCCCGGCACGGCGGAACTGTTCGAAGACACGACGGCCCTGTGAGCCGATGAGCAGCATGCCCGCGGCGGATCCGGCGATCAGCAGCAGAATGGTCGGCATCACACCGATGAGGTGACCGACGCCGATCAGCGCGGCGATCTCGACGATGACATAGAGCACGAACAGTACGGCGGGCATGGCGATCCTTTCGGACGATCTACCCGGTTCAACGTCGCGCGGTCCGGTTTTTCTCCCGAGCCACCCTGATAGCTCGCTGAGATCTCACCCGCCGGGTCGAACCAGCCCGGTCTCGTATGCCAGCACCACCGCTTGAACCCGGTCGCGCAGACCGAGTTTCGTCAGTACCCGCCCGACGTGCGTCTTGACGGTTGCCTCGGACAGGTACAACTGCTCCGCGATCTCGGCATTGGACCGCCCCGCCGCGATCTGCTCGAGCACCTCGCGCTCCCGCGCGGTCAGCACCTCGAGCACCACCGGATCCCGCATGCCGCCGGGATCATCGGCGATGAGCCGGTCCAACAGTCGCTTCGTCACCTTGGGCGACACCACCGCATCACCGCCGGCCACGCTCCGGATCGCCGAGACCAGATCCTCGGGCGGTGTGTCCTTCAGCAGAAATCCGCTCGCCCCCGCCCGCAGCGCGCCGAGCGCGTGTTCGTCGAGATCGAAGGTCGTCATCACCAGGACCTTGCAGCCGTCGCCCGCCTCGACGATGCGCTGCGTGGCGGACACACCATCGACCACCGGCATCCGCACATCCATCAGCACCACATCCGGGCGCAACTCCTTGGCCCGCGCTATCGCGATAGCGCCGTTCTCGGCCTCTCCGATCACCTCGATATCCGGATGCGCGCCGAGCACCATCTTCAACCCCATACGCATGAGTTCCTGGTCATCGACAACGAGAACGGTAATCGGCACGTCCCCAATCTATCGGCAGCGTCCAGCGTGTTTTCCGCACCGTACGCGAGGCGTCGAAAGGAGGCCTCCGCTAACAGCTTTCGTTGCCGCGCAGCAGTGGGATGGTCGCGTGCACCCGCCACGCGCCCTCGGGTGTGCGGCCGGCTTCCAGCGTGCCGCCCAGGACGGCGATGCGTTCACGCATGCCGACCAATCCCATACCGCCGCCCTCGATCAGGCTCGCGGCCTGCTCTGCTACCGGAACTCCGCCGGTGTCGCTGACCTCGATCACGACATCGGTCACGCGGCGTTGCACGCGCACCCATGCCTTCGGGTGCGAGCCAGCGTGCCGCAGCGTGTTGGTGAGCGATTCCTGCACGATACGGTGCATGCCGAGACTCACCTCGGGGGTGATGTCGTCGAGTTCACCGGTCATTTCGAGTTCCACGGCGAGGCCGGTGTCGCGCATCATCTCGACCACCTTGGCCAGACCGGCGGTTCCGTGCTGGGGCAGCTGATCCGGTGCGTGTTCGATACGCAGCAGCGCGACGGTCCTGCGCAGTTCGCGCAGTGCCTCACGACCGGTACCAGCGATGGTGGTCAGCGCCCGTTCGGCGGCGTCCGGATCGCGACGCAGCGCGTACTTCGCACCGTCGGCCTGCACGATGATCACGCTCACCGCGTGCGCGACGACATCGTGCAGTTCGCGGGCAATGCGGGTGCGCTCGGTGGCGACGGCATCGTGAGCACGGCGTTCCCGGTCGTAGTCGGCGACCGCCAGCCGTGCTGCCACCTCTTGGTCGTAGGCGTGTCGCGCGCCGATGAATTCGGCCAGCGTCCAGCACAGTGCGTAGAACATCGCGGTGAAGATGAGGTCCGAACCGGATGGCTTGTGCAGCAAGAAAAATGAGAGGGTGCAGTCGGCGACCAGGCCGAGCGCGTACCACAGCGCTTCCGTGCGGCCGACGTAGGCGACCAGGGTGTACAGCATGATGCCGAGCCCGATCAGCGCGATGTGGTCGGCCTTGTCCTCGGACGCGTAGCTCACCAGTGTCGAGGCGATCGAGAGCCCGAGCATCGCGGCGGCCATCGCGCGCGGGTACAGCCGCCGAAATGCCACCGGTCCCGGCAGCAGCACCCCGATTCCCAGATACGCCAGCTTGTTATCGGAGTTGCTGACCCCGAGCACCTCGAGCAGCATCAACGCGACGGCCAGGATCGAATCCGCGATGAGGGGCTTACCGCGAAGCCACAGACTGAACCGGCGCACGAACATCAGCCTAGGTGCGATCGGAACCGGTGGTAGCCGCACCCGCCGATGCCGCACAACCCAACCATCTGGTTGGCTGGCCGGGTGGATTTTGCAGACTGGGCGGCCTTATTGACGGCCGCGACCGCGGCAGGCTGGGTGGATGCGGTGGTCGGCGGCGGCGGATTGATCATTCTGCCGACACTGTTCCTGGTGGCGCCCGGTATAGCACCGCAGACCGCGCTCGGCACCAATAAACTCGCCGCGGTCGCGGGCACCACCGCATCGGTCATGACGTTCGCACGCAAGGTCCCGATGCAGTGGCGGACCCTGCTGCCCGCGGCCGCGATCGCGGCGGTCACCGCCGCGACCGGTGCGGCCGCGGTGTCACTCATCGATCGCGACCTGTTCATCCCGATCGTGATGGTGGTGCTGGTCGGGGTCGCCGTCTTCGTCACGCTGCGCCCGTCGATCGGCGTCACCATGGCAACGCACGCGCCGACGCGACGCAAGGTCGTGCTCGTGATCGCCCTGGCCGCCGGGCTGATCGGGTTCTACGACGGACTGCTCGGCCCCGGCACCGGCACCTTTCTGATCATCACCTTCGCCACCCTGCTCGGCACCGAATTCGTGCGCGCGGCCGCGATGGCGAAGGTGATCAACTGCGGATCCAATTTCGGCGCGCTGATCTTCTTCGGCGTCACCGGCCACATCATGGTCGCGCTGGGCGCGGCCATGGCGGTCGGCAATGTGGCGGGCGCGATCCTCGGCTCGCACATGGCGTTACGCAATGGCGCGAAGTTCGTGCGGGTCGTCCTGCTGGTGGTGGTCATCGGCATGGTGATCCGTTTGGGCTGGCAGCAATTCGGCTGACCGCTCAGTGCATGGGTCCGGCGTGCATCTTGGTGCCGGAGGTAAGCCAGGGCTGCAGCACCCGCGAGGTAGTTTCGTGGATCTGGCGATGCAGTCGCTCACCATCCACTCCGGCCACCGGACTCTGGAACAGCACCGTCAGCGCACCGGACACCGCACCGACCACCGCACCGACCAATGCGGCCGCACCGACCTCGTCCATTTCGGCCGGAAACGCCATATGCAACTGCCGCGCGATCTCGCGTTGCGCGACCAACTGCGCATGCGCGGCACGTCCGCTCACCGCGGGTACGGTGCGCGAAACCTGTGCGCGCAGTGCGGCGACGCGCGAACTCAGGTCGTCGACCAGGTGTTCGCCCGGATTGTCACCGGCCGCCCGCAATGCGCGCAGCAGCACCTCCACCGGCCGCTCACCGGGGCGACGGCTGGCGATCGCCGCCACTGCGGCGCGGACGCGTTCGTCCTGCTCCGGAAATAGCAACTCTTCCTTGCTGGCGAAATAGTTGAAGAAGGTTCGGGTACCCACCTCCGCGGCGGCGGCGATATCGGCCACCGTGGTCTCCTCATAACCTCTGTTCTCGAAAAGTTCGACGGCGGCCTCGAGGAGGGCACGGCGGGTACGTTCCCGTTTACGATCGCGGAGGGCGGATGGCGGCACGCGGGCACAGTACGGCATAACGCGACTTAGGTACGGTAAGCACCACTTTCACGCGCGCCGCGCGGCCGAACCGTGATCACATTCGGTGCGCGTCGGGCTGGTCCGCGGCGATGTCGCGGCGTGCCGCATCGATCACCGAGTCCAGCAAGCCGGGAAAGCGGGCGTCGAGGTCGTCGCGGCGCAACGACTGCAGGGTCTCCCGACCGGACGGCCGCTGCCAGATGATCCCGGCGGCGCGCAGCACCCGGTAGTGATGGGTCAGATTCGACTTGGGCACACCGTCCACGATCGAGCCGCAGGTGTGCTCGGCCCCGTCCGCCAGCACCCGGACGATGTGCAGCCGCAATGGGTTGCCCAGGGCGGCAAAGACATTCGCCAACCGGATCCGATCCCGCTCGGGATGTGCCGTCATCACACGGACAGGATAGCTCGATTGTTGACATACAGTCGAACTGTCCGTAAGTATTTGAACAATCCAACTGTATGAGAGGTCGCACCATGTCGAGCAATTCCCGATTCGACGACAAGATCGCGCTGATCACCGGCGGTACCAGCGGTATGGGCCTGGCCACCGCGCACAGGTTGCTCGACGAGGGCGCGCAGGTGATCATCACCGGGCGCGATAAGGCCCGGCTCGACGCCGCGGTCGAGGAGTTGGACGCTGGAGACCGCGTCCTCGCCCAGCTGGGCGACGCCGCGGATCTCGCCGATCTCGACGTGCTGACGGCCGCGATCCAGGACCGATTCGGGCGGCTGGACGTGGTTTTCGCCAATGCGGGCGTCGGTGCGTTCCAGCCGCTCACCGATGTCACCGAGGCCGAGTTCTACCGCGTAGTCGACATCAACTTCAAGGCCGCGTATTTCACCATCCAGAAGTCCCTCCCACTGCTGGCCGATCGGGCCGCGATCGTGATCAACGCATCGTTCGCACTGCATCGCGGCGGGCCGGGCGCCGCCCTCTACTCGGCGACCAAGGCGGCCGTGCACAATCTGGCACGCAC
The DNA here is from genome assembly GCF_050946365.1 of Nocardia sp. CA-107356. NCBI lineage: Bacteria > Bacillati > Actinomycetota > Actinomycetes > Mycobacteriales > Nocardiaceae > Nocardia > Nocardia sp. CA-107356. The sequence goes on from NZ_CP191992.1 coordinate 5,655,519, forward strand.
ACTGGCGGCCGAACTGGCACCGAAGGGGATCCGGGTCAATTCCGTGAGCCCGGGCTATACCGCGACGCCGGCGTTCTACGCCGAGGCTTCGGCCGAGGTCCAGGCCACCGCTGTGGCATCGGTGGCCGCGGGCCGCATCGGCACCGCGGATGACATCGCCGCCGCAGTCGCCTTTCTCGCCTCCGATGAGGCGTCCTACATCAATGGCCACGACCTGCTCATCGACGGTGGACTCGTCGCCGCCACACCCGCGGCCATCGTGTAAGCCACAGCCCCACTGGGTATTTCGCGCGGCGTACCAGTCGGTGCCCGACGACATGGTGTGCGTCAGCGCACGGGTAGCGGCGCCCGCCCGCCGGACCGACTAGGTTTGGTCGGGTGAGCATCGCGACTGCCAAAGATGTGGACGCCGAGTTTCTTGCGTTACCACTGCACACGCTCGCCGACGCCGCCCTGTCCGCGGCGCGCGCGGCGGGCGCCCAGCATGCGGATCTACGCGTGCATCGGCTGGTCACCCAGTCGATCCGATTGCGGGACGGCCGGGTCGAGGCGATCACCAATGCCACCGATCTCGGCTTCGCCGTACGCGTGATCGTCGACGGCACCTGGGGTTTCGCCTCGCATGCCGCGCTCACCGCGGACACCGCCGTCGAGGTGGCGCGCCGGGCGGTCACGGTGGCGACCACCTTGCGCGCGCTCAACCGCGAGCGCGTCGAACTCGCCGACGAACCTCGCTACGACAATGTGCACTGGGTCTCGGCCTACGACGTGGACCCGTTCGCGGTGCCGACCGCCGATAAGGTCGCACTGCTGCAGGACTATGCGGGCCGCCTGTCCGCGGCCGACGGCGTCGACCATGTCACCGCCTCGGTGCTGCAGGTCAAGGAGCAGGCCTTCTACGCCGACACCGCGGGCTCCGCGATCACCCAGCAGCGGGTGCGCCTGCACCCGCAGCTCGAGGCGATCACCGTGAATTCCACGGCGGGCGTCTTCGAGACCATGCGCACCCTCGCCGCGCCGGCCGGACGCGGTTGGGAGTACGTCACCGGCGCGGACGGAATCTGGGACTGGAACGAGGAACTCGCGCGCATCCCGGAGTGGCTCGCCGAGAAGGTGACGGCGCCGAGTGTCGAGGCCGGCCGTACCGATCTGGTGATCGACCCGACCAACCTGTGGCTGACCATCCACGAATCCATCGGGCACGCCACCGAATACGACCGGGCCATCGGCTACGAATCCGCCTATGCGGGCACCTCGTTCGCGACTCCGGACAAGCTCGGCGCACTCCGGTACGGGACACGGATCATGCACGTCACCGGCGATCGCACCGAGGTGCACGGTCTGGCCTCGGTCGGCTACGACGACGAGGGTGTCGCCGGACAACGCTGGGATCTGGTGCGCGACGGTGTACTGGTCGGCTACCAACTCGACCGCGTCTTCGCCCCGCGCCTGGGCCTGGAACGCTCCAACGGCTGCTCCTACGCGGACTCCCCGCACCATGTGCCGATCCAGCGAATGGCCAATGTCTCGTTGCAACCGGACCCCGAAAACGACACCAGCACAGCCGAACTCATTTCTCGGGTCGATAACGGCATCTACATCGTCGGCGACAAGTCGTGGTCGATCGATATGCAGCGCTACAACTTCCAATTCACCGGCCAGCGGTTCTTCCGTATTCGCGACGGCAAGCTCGACGGCCAACTGCGCGATGTCGCCTACCAGGCGACCACCACCGACTTCTGGGGTGCGATGGAGGCACTCGGCGGCCGGTCCACCTGGCGCCTCGGCGGCGCGTTCAACTGCGGTAAGGCCCAACCCGGCCAGGTCGCGGCGGTCAGCCACGGCTGCCCATCGATCCTGGTGCGCGGCATCAACGTTCTCAACACCCGGACGGAGGCAGGTCAGTGACCGAGCGCATGATGCCCGCGGGCGCGGTCGTCGAGCAGGCGCTGGCGCTCTCGCATGCGGATGAGGCGATGGTGATCGTCACCGACGCGTACGAGGCGTCGCTGCGCTGGGCCGGCAACTCGATGACCACCAATGGTTCCTCGATTTCGCGGGAATGGGTGGTCATTTCGATATTCCGCGACGGCCCGAATGCCGCGCGCGTCGGCAGCGTCAGCTCCACCAGCGTCGACCCCGCCGATATCGAGGCACTGGTCCGCGCCAGCGAAACCGCGGCCCGCACCGCCGAACCCGCAAAAGACGCGATGCCGCTGTTGACACCGGACACCCAAGGCCTGCCGGGCGGAAACGACAGTGCCGATTGGGCCGCTGCGCCGGGTAGCACCGGTATCGAGGTCTTCACCGAGGTGGCGCGCGATCTGGCGGGCGGGTTCGACGGCGCCGACCGGCTGTATGGTTTCGCCCACCATCAGATGCACACCACGTGGCTGGGCAGCTCGACCGGCATTCGCCGTCGCTTCGTCCAGCCCACCGGTTCGGTGGAGATCAATGGAAAGCGCGGCGAGGGCGCGGATCTGGCGAGTGGGTGGGTCGGTGTCGGGACCGCGGACTTCACCGATGTCGATATTCCCGACCTGCTGACCGAGCTGTCACGGCGTCTGGATTGGTCCAAGCGGCGGGTCGAGTTGCCCGCCGGACGCTACGAAACCCTGCTGCCGCCCTCGGCGGTCGCGGACCTGATGATCTATATGGCCTGGTCGATGGAGGGCCGTGGCGCACACGAGGGTCACAGCGCCTTCGCCAAGGCGGGCGGCACCCGAATCGGCGAGCGGCTCAGCGAGATTCCACTGACGCTCTATTCCGATCCCGGGGCCAATGGACTCGAGTACCGCCCGTTCGTGGCGACGTCATCATCCTCGGAATCAGTGTCGGTCTTCGATAACGGCCTGACGGCCCGGCGCGTGGACTGGCTGCGCGACGGCGTCATCGAATCCCTGGTCTACCCGCGCGCCACCGCCGCCGAATTCGACGCCCCCACTACGGTTCCCGGCGAGAACCTGCTGCTGACCGGGGGATCCGGCGTGACGCTCGACCGGATGATCGCGAATACCGAACGTGGCCTGCTGCTCACCACGCTCTGGTACATCCGCGAGGTCGATCCGGCCACCCTGCTGCTCACCGGCCTCACCCGCGATGGCGTCTACCTCGTCGAGGACGGCGAGGTCACCGCCGCCGTCAACAACTTCCGTTTCAACGAGAGCCCGATCGACCTACTGCGCCGCACCACCGAGGCGGGGGCCACCGAAACCACCCTCCCCCGCGAATGGAAGGACTGGTTCACCCGAACCGCTATGCCGCCCTTGCGAATCCCGGACTTCCACATGTCCTCCGTGAGCCAGGCGACCTGACCGGCGAGCGCCGGGCTCAAATTGACGAGCCCGGCATTCGCGATTACGCGGTGGGGGTGATCTCGAGGCCGATGGTGCCGGACTTGCCGCGTCGAATGATGCTCGCGTTCACCAGGATCGGTCCGAGCAGCCAGTACTTCCTCTTGATCAGCTTGCGGACGCGTTGGGTGTCCTCGGCATCGAGCACTCGGCCGGTGCCTTCGATGATCTCACCGCGCGGTTTGCCCGACGGGTTGCACGGCTGCAGGGTGACGGCCGGATTGTTGCGCAGCCGCTTGACCTTCCAGCTATTGGTTTCGGTCCACACATACAGCTTGCCGTTGTCCTCGGCCGCCCAGACGGCCGTGCCGACCGGCGTGCCATCCTTACGGAAGGTCGTCAACAACACGTAATCGGATTTGCCGACCTCGCCCAGCGTGTTCGTCATGCGGGCAGCCTATCCGGCATCGGGCCCACGGGCGCGGCACCGCTCGAGCCGCGGACGCTGCACCTTGCCCGTCCGGCCCCGGCCCGGCCTCAGTCCGACATCCGGTATTCGCCCGCTTCCAGGCGTTGGAGCACACCTCCGGTCCAATGCGACAGATTGTCGAACACCCCGCTCCACAACTCCAGCAGATCGGTCGCATGTGGTGGTTCGTAGCGGCCGGGGAACTTCGGGATCATGGCGAGCAGGTCGTCGCGAACCGCGGCGGCATTGCGGCGTTGTTCACGCAGTTTCTCGATGACGTGCGCGCGCGGCAGCGCATCCATGAACGCGATACCCGCGCCGAGCTCCTCCATATCGACGCTGACCAGCGCCTCGTCCATGAGCTTGCGGAACTCGGCCTTCCCCGCCTCGGTCAGTTCGAACAAGGTCCGGCCGGGGCCCTCGGTACTCCCCTCGGTTCCGAACGCGCTCAATTTGCCTTCCTGTGTCAGCTGTTTGAGCGCGTGATAGATCGAACCCGGCTTCACATTCGTCCAGGTCTCGGCACGCCAGGACAGCAGTTCGCGACGCACGGCGTATCCGTAGGTGGGCTGACGCAACCGCATTACGCCGAGGACGAGCAGGCGCACCGCCGACATTTCGGACTCCTATTCTCACGGAAAGGCCATACTACTCAAATTTGACTTCCGTCGTTTCACCGCCCTAACCTCTGGTAGTCAAAATTGATTACCTAGCTCGAGGTGGGGCAGTTATGGGCGATACGGCGGTTCCGGTGCTCTGGAGCGGTGGCCTGAAAGACACCCTCGACTTCTATCGAACCCTCGGATACACGGTCACTCATGAACAGGCGCGGCCCTACGCCTACGGCGCGGTGGAGACCAACGGCTGTGCGGTCCATTTCGCCACCGCACCTGCCGGCATCGAACTCCCCGCCGAACAGGTCGGCTGCCTGATCATGCTCGATGATGTCGCCGAGCGGCATCGCGCATTCAGCGCGGCACTGCGCAAGCGCTACGGAAAGATCCCCGCGAAAGGCTGCCCGCGCATCACCCGATTCCGCCCCGGCCAAAGCCGGTTCAGCGTGATCGACCCGGTCGGCAACACCATCATCTACATCCAGCGCGACGAACCCGCGGAACTCGATTACGGCGGCTCCCGCGAACTCGACGGCCTGGCCCGGGCTATCGATAATGCCCGCATCCTGCGCGATTTCAAGAACGACGACGCGGCCGCGATCCGGATGCTCGAGGTTGGCCTCGGCCGGTTCGGTGCGCAGGCATCGACCGTCGACAAGGCTCGGGCGCTGGCGGCACTCGCCGAATTAGGCATCGCCACCGACGATTCCGAGCGGGCCGCCGAGCTACGCGCCGAACTCAGGACGATGCCGCTGTCGGAGGCCGAGCGAGCGGCTGTCGCGGCCGAACTGCGCGCCGCCACCGACCTGGCCGATTGGCTGGCCGAGACGGATTGAGTGTCACGCGGCCACGGTGAGCACTTGCGGTCCATCCTCGGTGATCGCGACCGTATGTTCGGAGTGCGCGGTCCGCGAACCATCGGCTGAGCGAATCGTCCAGCCATCCGGATCGGTATAGATGCGATCGGTCGTGCGAGCGAACCAAGGCTCGATCGCAATGGTCAAACCCGGTTTCAGCGGGAATCCGCGACCGGCGCGGCCCACATTGGACACATGCGGATCCTCGTGCATCGTGCGCCCGAGTCCGTGTCCGCCGAATTCGGTATTCACCGGATAGCCATTCGCCCGCGCGACCGCCGCAATGGCGGCGGAGATATCGCCGATCCGGTTGCCGGGCAATGCCACCGCGATGGCGGCGGCCAGCGCGTCCTCGGTCGCCTTGATCAGTCGCAGATCCTCCGCATCGGCGGTGCCGACGATTATGCTGGTGGCCGAGTCGGCGACCCATCCGTCGATGCCGAGTGCCAGGTCCATAGTCAGCACATCTCCGTCACGGAGCGCGTAATCGAACGGAAGTCCGTGCAGGACAGCGTCGTTCACCGATAGGCAGATGGTGTTGCGGAACGGCCCACGCCCGAAGGACGGCGCATAGTCCCAGTAGCACGACACCGCACCGCGCTCGCGAATCCGTTCCCGCACATAGGCTTCCAGCTCCAGCAGGTTCACCCCGACGCGAGCCCGCTCGCGCAGTTCCGCGAGAATCTGGGCGACGAAGCGTCCCGCCACCCGCATGTGTTCGATCTCCTGCGCCGACTTCAACTCCACCATGCCCAACCTCCAACTCGGTATTTTTATACCAAGCATAGTCGCACTCGGTATAAAAATACCAGCCACCCCGTGTGACCAGGCCATGTGTTATGTTCGCGGACACGAAAGAGCACTCGTTGTTTCATTGTTCGCCGCCGAGCCGCGGCACGCGTTCCGCCCGATCGACTGCCCGACAGCGAGCGTAGAGGAGCACACCAATGAGCGAGCGTAGCGACAACACAGCCACGCGCCGCAAAGCACTCGCTCTCGCCATCGCGCTGGCCATCGCCCTGGTAACCCCCGCTTGCGGCAGCGATTCGTCAACGACCGAGAACCAGTCCGGCACCGCCTCCGGCCCAGCCCGCAATCCCTATCTCTCGGCCGCGACCTATGGCCTCACCCATATCGATCCAGGCCAGTCCGACACCTTCCCGTACCAAACGCCACAGGGCGAGTTCCGCGTCGACCCGAAGCAACAGCAGCGCGTCGCCTCGGGACCGGTCAACATCATGACCCTCGCCGCCACCGATCCGGACTACATGTGGATCTCCTCCACCCAGGGTGTGATCTATGTCCAGACGGGCAATGGCATGTTCCACGAGATCGCTCGCGCCGACGCGCCCGGCGCGAAACCAGTATCGCCGCAAGCCCTCGACCAGGTACTCGACCAGAACTTCACCGATGTCGGCCAGGTGGAGACCGCCGTGCACAATGACTGGGGCCTCGACTGGACGCGCATCACCAACGGCGTCTACAGCTTGGTGGACAAGGACAATCGGGTCTATTACGTCACACAGAACGCGGAGATCGTGGTCTTCGGTCTGACGAATGCGAACAATCCGCAAGCGGGCGTACGAATTCTGCGCACCCTCGACTTCAAACCGTGGCTCGGCACCGGCGCGGGACTCGGTGGCCTGCCCGAGTCCATCGTCGGACTGAATATGACCTATGACGGCCAACTCGCGATACTCAGCACCCGCGGACTCTCGATCCTCGACCGCAGCCTGCAGGGCGAACCGCAGCAGGTCCACTTCGGTGCCGACGAGGTGGTCTCCAATGCGATGGCGGTGGACGAGCAGGGCGGCATCTACGCCGCCTCCGACAAGATCATGCACAAGGTGGTATGGACCGGATCCAGACTGTCGGCCGACGCCACCGACGGCGCGTGGGCGGCGCCCTACGATTTCGGACGGCAACCATCCGCGGTCAAGTTCGGCATCGGCACCGGCTCCACCCCCACCCTCATGGGCTACGGCAGGGACGACCGGCTCGTCGTCATCACCGACGGGGCCGATCGGATGAAGTTGGTCGCGTTCTGGCGCGACGCCATTCCCGAAGGCTTCCAGCCGAAGCCGGGCACCAAATCCAATCGGATCGCCGACCAGATCGCGGTGACGGCGGGGCTGAATCCGCAGCCCGAATTCATCCAGAGCGAGCAGTCGGTCGTCGTGGACGGCTACGGTGCGTTCGTGGTCAACAATGCCCGGCCGGAGGGGGCGATGGACCGACTCGTCGATGTGCTCGCGGGTGGGCCGGTCTTCGCGCCACCGTCGGGTATCGAACGGTTCCAATGGGATCCATCCGACCACCGCTGGACCTCGGTGTGGTCGCGCGCCGATGTGGTCTCCACGAGCATGGTGCCCACCGAGAGCAGTAAATCCGGCATCGTCTTCGTCAACGGATACACCAGGGCCGACGGCTGGGAGGTGACCGGACTGGACTGGAAGTCCGGAAAGACGGTGCACCGCACCATCTTCGGGCAGAGCAACCTCGGCAACGGCGCGTACGCGATGGTCCAGTTCTTTCCGAACGGGGATCTGCTGTTCAACAGTGTCGGCGGTCCCCTCCGGGTAAAGTTCAACAGCTGAGCTTGCGGTATTTAAATACCGACCATAGTCTGGCCGCATCCCGATGAATCGATCTGTTCATCGTCGCCGATTCGGTCGCGTTCGATCGCATTGGATGGCGCTCGGAGGGGCAAATTTCCCCAGGAATTCCCCCAAACTCTCCCAGAGTCGACTAGGTCGCCCACTGTTAGCTACTTGTCCGAATCATCTACAAAAGGGAGCCGACGACCTTGTTCCGACGTGGGGTTTCTCTTCCGGTGCCGCAGCCGAGGGGCGTTGACGTGCCGCCTCAGTAGGTGATCGAATCCCGACGACAACACCCACCCATGGAGCTAGCCCCTCCCAGCGATGGGCTACAAAAATGCCCCTCAGCGGATCTAGACCATCCGCTAAGGGGCTGATGCCAGGAAGAAGGTCCTTCCCGACATGACCATTATCACCATGCCAACGCTCCGACGGCCTGTCCGGACTACGAGACTGTTCGATGTCGACTTCGACTTCACCGAACAACAGAACCGCGCACGAAAACGCCTGGCTGAGCAGACTGATGAGGCGTTCGTCGACGCCAAATCCGACGATGAACTGCTTGCCGAGCGCGCCGTTGAAGAGGACATCCGGGCTCTGGCCCGGATCGCTCGCCTCGGCGCGGCGAGAGACGCTCATCGCCACGAAGAGGGACAGCGGCGTCTCGAAATTGCCGATGCCGAGGCGCACGCGGACGCTGTTGCGGCATGTCGGCGTGTCGCTAGCCCCGCCGCCCGCGTCGGAAGACTCTTCCGTAGCTCGCAGTGGGTATCACGTGTCATGAATGGCGTCGTGGTGACCGGCGTGCTGTGGGGTTCGGTCAACGTGCAGAACAACCTGATGGCGGGGTCCGCGATCGCGGACCCTCGCTATTGGCTTGCATTCCTCGTCGAGCCGCTGATTACGCTGCCACTCATCGCGATCATGCACCTTGCGACGACGGCGTCCCGCGAGGGGCATGTGATCGCCAAGTCGAAGATTGTCACGATCGAGGCAGCGCTGTTGCTGCTGAGTATCGCGCTGAATGTCATGCCGCATGCCGCAGCTGGTGACATTCAGGCGACGATCGAGTTCGGCATCGCGCCGCTGATAATTGCGGCTGTCGTGTGGATGCATTCGTTTGCTGCTGGTGAGTTCGCCATGATGATCGGCGACAGCCCGGCCGTGGCTGATCCCGTTGGGGTCGCCGCTTACGGATCCGCATTGGACCAGATGGCTGACGCCGCTTGACTGCGCCGGGCCGGTTTCCCCATCGGCACAACTGATCATGGCTATTCTGACGTCCGGGCCTATGACGCTAGCTGCGCAGCGATGGCCGTCGCCAAACCCTCGCCACCAGTGTCGTGTTGCGGCCCGGCACGTTCCGATCCCTACACAGCCTGGGGAATCAGAACTTCCGCGAGCAGCGTGTGGGAATCACCGGGGCGCGGGGGCTTGGGAACTCGGCACTTCCCCTGGGCCAAGGTTGCTCACGCGTGGTGCCGGACCAACCTCCGGGGGATGGCGTGGCCATTAGGGCCGTGACCGGTTGTGTGTCAAGACAACCCGAGCCTGGGTGCGTTACGCGGTGCGCGTATTGCTATCGCTACGCACTGGGGCCGCCAGATGGGGTCGTCATCCGCGCGTCGTGATGGCAGCCATCGACGCGAATCGGGCTGTGTTCGTGTGGCTTTCGCGTTGCAACGGTGGATCCGCTTTGCCAAGCCGAAGTAGTTGGTTAATAATCAGGGGCCAGCTCGGCCGGTTGAGGCTGGGCGCTCAGCGCGGATGGGCCGCTTCGAGGCCTTGCGTTGGACGCGGACGGGATTCTGCGAATCATCTGCGGTTGCTGTATGTCGCATGTGCTGATTCGACGTACCCACGCCAGTTCATAAGGATGACCTGGCGTGCCTCTCGGGTCCGTAATTTGTCCCGATGTGCTGAGGAACGTTTATGGTGCTCGTCCATGCCGACGATGATCCGTCGCCGTTTCGCGCTCGAAGGTTCGTTGCCAGTGCCGTTGCCTGCGGGGGTTCGGCGTGAAGGTACTCATCGGTCGGCGCCACCGCTTCACCGATGACTCCGAAAGAGATCTGTCGGGCAAGGATCTGGTCGCCGAGCTTGGGAACAGGGTTGAGCGTGCCCGAGCCATGTTGCCGTTGCAGGCCGATCCGGCCTTGGCGCAAGCGATGTCGTTCGACGAGATCGACAAAGAGCGTCGCTTTCAACAGTGGCTGCGGGATCAGAGCAGGCGTCAGCGCAAGCGACTTGCGAAGTGTGCCTTGACACCTCTGAGTATCGCGAGCACATCCAGACCGCTCGGATCAGGCAACAAGACCTGGCCGATCGCCGGTGGCACGAGCGGGCTCTGGCCGCGCGACGAGTTCGGAGGCCCTGATTGCGATGCTGCATCGCAAGGCGGTGTGGATGTCGAGGTGGATGTACGGCGCAATGGCCGTCGGCTTGGTCTGGTCGGCGATCAACAACCATGCAGCACAACGAAATACAACTGTCGTGCTCGTGGGTGCGACCGTTAATTCGTCGGGGGTTGCCAGGCGGGTTCGGGTCGGGGTGTGTGCAGGTTGTGGTGGCCGAGGCGGTGGAGCAGATTGTTGAGATCGGCTCGGGTGAAGGTCCAGTCGAAGGGGTGGGCGGTGGCGTTGTAGTGGTTCTGGAAGGCGAGCAGGCGTTCGGCCACATGGTGGAGGTCGGGGAAGTTGTCGGGCGTGAGCGCTTTGCGTTGAACAGCGGAGAAGTAGATTTCCACTTGGTTGAGCCAGGAGGCGTGCACGGGCAGGTGGATCATGTGGGCGTTGGGGTAGGCGTCGTTGAGCCGGTGTGCTGCAGCCCAATTACGGTGGGAGGCACCGTTGTCCACGATCCAGAACACTCGCTGTGCACTCGCGTAGGGTTCGGTTGTCATGACCTGATCGACGAGTCGGCCGAATGGTTGGATACCGGTGGTGGCCTCACAGCGACCGATGACATGGGCGCGGTGCACGTCGTAAGCGGCGAAATATGCGAGGGTGCCGTGACGTGCGTACTCCGATTCGATTCGCACCGCCCGCCGTGGTTCCGGTGGCAGGCTGGGATGTTTGCGCGCTCTGGCCTGCACGCCGGGTTTCTCGTCGACAGACAGCACGAACTCGTCGGCGCCCAGTGGCAGGCCGTCGAAGACGCGGGCATCCAGATCGAGCACTCGGCCGGCCTTGACCGCGAAATACGGGTCGCGCGGGAAGATCCACGACCGATGCTGCCAGGGCTTGATCGCGTCGTCGGCCAGCCAGCGACGCACGGTCGAGGCCGAGATCTGTTCGGTGACGCCGCGGGCCACCACCTCACGCGCCAGCTCCGGACAGCTCCAACGCGCCAGCCGCAGCCCGGACCAGGCAGGCAGCTCGCAGGCCAGAGCTTTGACCTCGGCGACCACCCCAGCGGCGAACGCTCGCGGCCTGCCGCTGCGGGGCAAGTCGACCAGACCTTTAATCCCATTGCGGCAGAACCGGTTTCGCCATTTCCGGACGGTGTCGACACAGACTCCCAACACCGTCGCGATCCCGGCGTTGGATACACCGTCCGCGGCGGCGAGCACGATCCGCGCCCGCAGGACCTGCCGCTGGGGTGCGGTCGCCCTGCGAGTGACCGCTTCCAACTCCGACCGCTGCTCGCTCGTCAAGCACACCACATACGGGCTGCCAATCGGCATGCCGAATTCCCTTGTCCCTCATCATGAATGAATCGAACAAGGCACTGTGCAGGAGTAACCACCCCCGAGCCGGGCAGACACGCCGGGCCGCCACGTGGCAGGCTGAGGGCTCATGGCCACACCGCCGGAATCGACCAAGATCTCACTGCGGCAACGACTGCGCGCCCGAGCCGCCGAACGCTGGCCACAGCTGACCGACCTCCACGCCCGATACCACGGCAGGTTCGCCTACGTCACCGGCGAACTCGCCGACGGCACCAGGCTGCCACTGATGCGGTTGCGCTACACGGGCTCGGCCACGACCTGGGGATTCGCCGTCTATCTGGCAAGCCGCGACGGCTACGAGGACTCAATCCTGCCCAACGGCTACCCCGCCGGCACCCCCGCAGAAACCCTTGACTGCGCCTGCGGCCTCTACCTCAACGACCCCACCGCCTGGCAACCCCCGACGAATTAACGGTCGCACCCACTAGTGAAGCCGAGTCGATCTGGCGCGGCCGCACATAAGACACCTTTGGTGCCACCACAGCGGTCCATCGAAGCAACCTTCGCCTGCCGTCGCGAAGCGAAAGTCCACGGGAGCATTTCGTTGCATCCTGTGTTCGATCTGATAATTCGTCGATTTGCACTTTCAGAAGAGGGCTACATCACCGGAAATCTTTCGCCGCGACTTCTGCGGAAATGGCAAGCTTGTCTGTAGCCGAGCTGCACCTAGCCGAGTTTTCGATACAGAGATTTCGTTGCCGTTTCCGGCCGAATGCCTCATGCTATCGACTTGTGCCGAATCTCGCGTCCGATGCCTTCCTGTTTATTTTCACACTCTGCGGGTAATACAGAGCGGCGTTGGTACGGCACCGATACTATCGGGCTATGAGGGCAAGCGCCCCGGCAATCGCACCTGCTACCGCGGCTACCTGGCTGGAGAACTCCACCTTCGGGCCATCCCGAGGTGTGGAACATCGACCTAGTCTCAACTCCTGCAGGGGGTCGGACAAAAGGGAGACGCGCTGGTGGCATGTTCAGCAATTGACACCGCAGGGGTTATGGAGGCCCTCAGCACCGTCTACGACGGGTGTTGCGAAGAACGCAAGATCTCAATCGTGGATATGGGTCTGGTCGACAAGGTGTTCATAGACCACGACTCTGTGGTCGTCGAACTAGTACTTACTACTGGCTGGTGCCCGTTTTCGATCCGAATGTTGGGGCAAGCGCATGACAGGGTGGCTGAATTGCCCGGAGTAAATCAAGTCGCCGTCAAGGTCAACTGGGATGAATCCTGGGATTCCTCGCGCGCCGCCCCCTGGCTCGCCAAAGCATTCGAGCTCCTTCCGCAACCCAGTCGCGCACACGGTCAGCATCGCACACCAGCGGTCGCGCCAGCGCAAACACCAGTCAATTCCACCACAGCAGACACCACAGAACCGCGGAGGTAGTCAATATGATCGATGATGTGTTCGTCTTCGACAGCGTCGCGCACGTACCGAATCTCGACCTCAGCAATGCCCTCGGCCAACCCGGCCAGATGTTGATTCACAGTCTTTACGGGTTCCACAGCGCACTCACACCGCCCCACACGGGACTTCTCTCACAAGACCGATTTTGTCGCAAGTGGACTGCGCAAGAGATCCACCACATGGTGTTCGACGAATCGCCGGTCGACATGGTGGTCTCGATGCCACTGCCGCTGTCGGACCTCGGACGTGATGGGTTCTCTCCACTCACCGACTGCGCGGAGATGGCTGCCATGGATCCGGAGCGGGTGGTTTTTTGGGGAAGCGTCAATCCACTGGAAGGCCGCGCCGCGCATGAGGAGATGGAACGGCAGGTCGAAGAACATCACGCCTGCGCGTTCAAATTTTACAACACCCGTTATGACTTCGGATCACCTAAGGGTTGGCGCATGGACGACCCCCAGGTCGCCTTTCCTGTGTTCGAAACGGCCCGTTCGCTAGAGGTGAACCTGATCGGTGTGCACAAAGGGCTTCCGCTCGGCCCGCAACCTCTAGAACACACACAAACGTGGGACATCGACGGCGCAGCCGCAGCCTTTCCCGATATCAACTTCGTGATCTTCCACCCCGGCCTCCCTTTCCTGGACGAGGCGCTTTGGCAGCTCATCCGGTACCCGAACGTGTACGTATCAATTGCTGCAACTGTCAATCTCGCCGTGCGTGCGCCTCGCCAGTTCGCAGAGATCCTCGCCAAGTTGCTGTTCTGGGCCGGTGAAGACAAGATCGTCTTCGGAAGCGAGGCACCGATATTCCACCCCCGGTGGGCCATTGAGGCATTCTGGGACTTCCAAATGCCCGAGGAACTGAGCACTCAATACCTCGGGGCCCCATTAACTGAGCAGGCCAAGCGCAAAATTCTTGGCGAGAACCTACTTCGCCTCCATGGAATGGAAATACCGACAAAATCCGCCGGAACTGCAGAATCAGCATCGCGATAAATTGAATTGTTCTCCATGTCATTGGCTGCTGATGTCACGCTCGCGCTTCGGATCCTGGCCCACGGTACATCTACACCCGCGTGCACCCTTGAGTCTCGACCCGAGCGGGCCCAAAACACCTGACAGGATTCGAAGACATCTCTACCGCTGGTTGAGCTGCGAAGACGAGACCTCCTCGCCAGTGCAACCAGCATGGTCGGCCAGATCTTATCGTCCGGTGCTCACCGGAGATTGGTGGAGGCCCGAAGTTGTTACCGCATGATGCTGTCGCTGCTGAACCCGACTTCCCGTTCCTCATCCGCAACCGCATACCAGACCGGGAAAGGCCGAGCGAGCGCTGAGCTCGGGCAGGGCTTCTGTCGCCTCCGGACCAGGACTGCACGGCCCAGCACTATCACGCCAGAGTCGTGATAGTCAGTTTCGCTGCTCGCGGACGGGCGGGCCTGGCCGCCGCAGTACACGCGTCGACCAGTACTCCAGCCTGCTCATATGTTCCGTGTCACCTGATCACGAGGAATCAGCTATGACCGTCCTCGCAGCTGTCCTCCAGTTGCTCATCGCCGCCGTTTGTGCCGCTGAGTCCACAGTGGACTTCCGTTGTGGGCTTCACGCCGACGCGCGCGCCGCAGCAGAACTACACCGTCAGGGTCTGCCGGCGACCATCCTTGCGGACTACCACTTCAGTTTCGACGAGCGCCTCGACCGAGCCGCCTTGTCTATCGTTATTGCAGTCCTCATGACCGTTCTCGCTGTACTCAACATTGCCGCTAACGCCTGGGGCCTCCGCTTGACATGGGCAATTCAACCGGCGTTGTTTACAGGCAATGCACTGATCCTCTACAGCGAACTCACCGCCGTGAAATCAGTAACTTCAGCCTTCGCCGGCACAAATGATCCGTTATTGATCCGCGTTGACGTGCCAGCCTTATTGAATGCCGTCGCGCGCGATGACTCCCACTGGGCAATACCATATCTGCGGCAACTCCGGCACACCATTATCTTCTGCGGCTCGTTGGGCGCATCGCTCCTGGTAGCTATGTCGTGAGAGATCACACGATCGAATCTGCTCCATTGATAATCACTCACAGCAACAATTCTTGCAACTATCGTCAACCCCGCCGGAAATACTCTACCCCTCCAATCCTTAACCATCTCCGACGAACGACTAACGGACTTAAATTGCGCCAGATGCTCGGCATGTCGGCACGCAATCTTCTGCCACTCTGGTAAAACCATGTGCTTTGGGAGAATGCGTGGGAGGAATTCAACGACATCGGCGCTGTCCTGATCCGTTCCGCCGCAGCCACTGGCGAGTTGGAACTGACTTCCACGCTCAAAACATGGCAGTTGCGCCCTGTGCAATTCCTCTACCCATGGCAAACTGATGACCCGATATAGCCATACCCGACCCAGTGGTCAGGCCCCCCTCATCCACAAGTCTTGACTATTGCTCGGCAACGGATCGACAGGGGCCGTGCTGCTCTGTCTCCTACCGCACCCGCTGGGCCGTGACCATGGCGACTTTCGTACCAGCGCCGAACTTCAGGAAGTGATCATGAGAGCATCGAGTTCAATCCCGGTGGTTCCCGGGGCGCTCCCGCTGGTGGGGCATCTCGTTCCGCTGCTGCGCAACCCCCTGCGGCTGCTGTCTTCCTTGCCCTCCCACGGTGATCTGGTTCGCATCGGTTTAGGCCCTGTCCCGGTCGTGGTAGTGTGCGACCCCGATCTGACCGAACATGTCCTGCGTCACGACGACGTCTTCGACAAAGGCGGGCCGATCTTCGATCAGGTCCGGGAAGTGATGAGCGAGAGTGTGATTGGCTGCCCGTACTCGGTGCACCGCCGCCAGCGCCGACTGATGCAACCGGCCTTCGCCCGCGACCGCATGCCCGGGTACGCGGAGCTGATGGAACAGCAGATCACTGCCCGTATCGACTCCTGGCAAGATGGGCAGATTCTTGACGTCAGCGCCGAAACCCAGCGACTCACCTCGACCGTCACCACCGCAGCACTGTTCTCCGACACGGTACGCGACGTCGTCCTGCGCCAAGCGCTTGACGATATCACTACCCTCGTCGACGGTGCCTTCCGTCGGCTATTGATGCCGCCGCCACTGGACCACTTGCCTACCCCGGGCAACCGCGCCTTCGGCCGCGCCCGCACCCACCTGCGCCAAACCCTCGATGAGATAATCGCCGGCCGCCGCGATACCACACGCCATGACGACCTGCTCTCGATGCTGCTGGCCGCCCGCGACACCGCCACCGATGGTCGCGGTCTGACCGACACCGAACTCGCCGACCAGATCATCGGCTTCTTCATCGCCGGTACCGAAACGACCGCAACCACCTTGGCCTGGGCGTTGTACCTGCTCGACCGGCACCCCGAAATCGCCAACCGCCTGCACCACGAAGTCGACACCGTCTTGACCGATCGTCACGCCCACTACGCCGACCTACCCCACCTCGCGCTGACCGGCCGGATTATTACCGAAACCTTGCGACTGCGGCCGCCGGCCTGGTTGCTCACCCGCGAGGTCACCGAGGACACCGACCTCGGCGGCCATCGCCTGCTGGCAGGCACCACCGTCGCGTACAGTGCCTACCTCATCCATCATCGCCCCGACCTATACCCCGACCCGGAACGCTTCGATCCCGACCGGTGGGACCCGGCCCGACCTCAACCACCTCGCAACGCGTTGATCCCGTTCGGACACGGCGCCCGCAAATGCATCGGCGACGTCTTCGCCCTCACCTTGTCCACCCTCACCCTGGCCACTCTCGCGACCCGCTGGGAACTCCATTCCCTTTCCGGAAAAAGCGTCCGTATCGCGCGATCAGGTGTCCTGCACCCTCGGAGTCTGCACATGCGCGCCACCGCCCGGCGCCGCCGTGCCGGGTGACTCCCACCGTGTCGCGCCTGCCCCTCACCGACAGGGCTGCATAGTCAGCCGCGCAATTATCGAGCTTGCTGTACGGAGCTATTCATGTCTGCCTCACCGAACATCGGACAACTCCCGACCTATTTCCTCCCCGTCGTGCGCTGCCCCTTCGCCTGGAAGCAGAATCCCTGCTACGACGACAAGTTCCAACGCGAGGTGGACGACTGGGTGCTGAGTGTCTTCAGCACCCATCCAGAGGCTGCCAATTGGGTCGAGCGCATCCGCAGATACCGGTTCTACTTGTGGCAAGCCATGATGTTTCCCGAAATCGACCGGCCCCAACTCGTCCTGTGGAGCAAGTTCACCGCCCTACTGACGGTCATCGACGACATTGACGAGAAGTCACTGGCACGCGATGCGGCCAGTCAGGGCCAGATCTGGGAAGAACTACGCGAGGCCGTCCGACGACTCGGCATCACCGGACCGGTAAACCCCACATCGCCCTCACTGGTGCGTACCATTATCGATGTCGTCCGCGGCATGGTCGAACCGATGACCCCACCTATCCGCGATGGATTCCTCCAGGAACTCCAGCTATTGTGCCGTTCTCAGTTGGTCCTGGCGCCGGTGCGACGACAACAACGACGTCAGGTGGGGATGAGCCTGGAAAGCTACCTCAAGCACCGCTGCGCGGACTACGGTACCGCTATCTACGCCCGCGCTATCCCGCACATGCTCAGCATCGACTCCAGTTGGAACACCGCGCTCGCCACGGCTGTCACCTACGCGCACCAGCACATGTTCCTGGTCAACGATCTCTACTCATTCCGCAAGGAATACCCCCGGTACCGACACAACCTCGCTGGTATGACCCACCCCATGACGATCATGGTAGTCGACCATGGCATGAGCTGGCAGGCGGCAGTAGACGAACTCGTACAAATGATCCATCGGGCCGAGGACGGCTACCGCAAACATCGCGACGCGCTACTACGCCGCACAAGCTCCCGTGACGCCGCGCGCTACTGCGAGGCCCTGGAGCACTGCATCGCCGGCAACCTTCGCTATCACCTCCTCAGCCCCCGTTACCATGGACTCGACTTCGAGGGAGAATTCACCTCCCGCATGGTCACGTGCTCGGCGTCCGATGAGCCGGACGCAAAGGGCCCCACTGGAAAATGAGCAATAACGGCGTCTGGGGAAGCCCCGTAGATTCCGCGCACGAGTTGTCACCCATTCTCGCGTTTTTCGGTGACCTGCGGATTCGCCGGTCGCTGTGGGAAGGGTTGATCGGGTCGAAACGTTCGTTTTCGACCCGCACGGCTCAGCGCAATCAAGCTCGCCAACCGTCTCGCGCGTTAGTTAGTTACATGGCCTCGCCCAACAGCTCGATTCCGTGTTCGAACCACTGCTGAGACCTCAGGAAGGCCACGTCGACCGGAAAGGGGCGTCATCAGAGTCGACTACGGGCGCAATGACGGTCGGCGGCCGATCGTTGGGCCGATGCAGCGATTCCGATTCTTCGGCGGCAGCATCCATTTCATGCGGGATGGAGTCCGATGCCAGCTGTCGTTCTGCCGGCTTCTTCTCACCCTGCGGCTGTGGAAGCGATCCCCGCTGCGAGCCGGGGAGTCCCCCGTGTGCGATGTCCGGAGCGCGCTCGCTTGCTGACCACGGTGTCACAACCGGTGTGCGGCCCGCGTCAGTAGTGGGGCGCGCGGAGGGTTTGCGGGATTTCCTCCATGGGGTGCGTGGTGCAGGCCCGCGGTCCGATCGTGCCCATGGTGTGGACGGCCGTGCCGGGTCAGCCTGCCTGGCCGGCTGCGATGGTTGCGCTATCGCCTGACGGTCGGCTGGATCGGCACGATCGAGTTGAACAGGATTGTCGGTCACCGCAAAATTGGTCTGCGTTTCGGTGCCTTCGATACCCACACGCTCGGTCATCAAGTGCGGCTCGGTCATCGAGTGCGGCTCGGTCATCGAGTGCGGCTCGGTCATCGAGTGCGGCTCGGTCATCGAGTGCGGCTCGGTCATCGAGTGCGGCTCGGCCAGGCTGGGGATGGGCGTGGACGCCTCGAAGGCGCGTCGAGCGTACTCAGGCACATATTCCGCGCCGTCGCGCCGCATGTCGGATTCAGCGAACGCAGGGCCGCCCGTAATCCGGCTTGCCGATGCCATGTCCCCGCTGTCCCCGACAGCTGCGGCCGACGGCACATGCTGTGCTCCTACGCTTTCCACAGGCCAGCTGTTGTGCGCAGCAACCGGAGCCTCGTTATGTGCGCTCATCGCAGTATTGAATGTCCGTGGCGCAGCGATTCCGTGAGTCGTATCGACCATCGCACGTGGGGTCGAGGCCAGGCCAGAACTTGCACGCTCGGCCGCCGGTCCCGCAATCAGGTGTGGGACTTCCGGCCCATTGGGAACACCGAGACTGCTGTGGACGGCGCCGGGTGTGGTGAAATCCAGGCGCGACACATTATCGGCGAACCCTCGAGCGTGTTCCATAATGTCGTCGGCGTACCGGTCGAATAGTTTGGAATACTGCCGAACTTCGTCCGGATCTATACGCAATGGCAGCGCACCAGAATTGCTCGAAGGCGGCACCTGGAGCGCACTTGCGGTGGCGTTGACAACGCTGTGAACAATATTTCCGATGGCATCTTCGAGCGGCACGATTGCATTTTCGAGCACCACAGACAAGAGATAATCGAACAGCATTTGCTGCATGGCCTCGCACAATTTTCGCGCCGCTGCCACAACTGCCTGTTCCATCAACGCTGCGATACCACCGGTCGCTATCGCAGCGCCCATGATCGCCGCATAACTGACCGCCAGCGCAGCGAGCTCGGTCAGCACGGCGATCTTGACCGTCTTGATCACATCCGCCGCGATATCCAACGCTTTTCCGACCACCCGGCACGCGGTATCCAACTCCGCCATGTGGGCCGGACTCATCCTCGCCCACGCCGCAACCAGCTGTTCGTAGGAATAGCCGGAATAGACTGAGCCCATATCCGCGATCGCCCCCGTGGCAAGCGCATGCGTGTTCCGCACATTCGTTGCGAAAGACCGCACATGACCAGCTAGTTCGTGGACCTGGTCCTCATTCACGTCCGGGTATGGAACTCCGACATAATTCAGAAAGCAAGCTACTTGGTGCGGAATTTCGATCGCCACGGAAGATCACCTCGGCACATCTGGACGGCCCTGCTGTCTGCCTTGGCGACGGGATTCCACCTCCGCAGCGGTCGCTGATACGACGGATTCCGGATTGCGGTACACCGGTAACCCCTACAGTGGCGGCGGAACCGTGGTAGCGGCGTTCCACGGCGGTCTCATGCCGCCACTCGGGAAAGACGATGCGGGAAAGACCACTGGCAGAGTAGCGAGCGCCCGGTGGAATGGCCCAGGCCGCCATGTCAGCTCTTCAGGGGCTATTGCCAGCCGGATGTCGGGAAGAATGTCGAGGATTTGGTCGATGGCGTCTTGAGCAATCAGATATGCAGCCTCTCGGGCGGGGCAGGCATGTGGTCCGGCGCTCCATGCCAGATGCGAACGGTTGCCGGTGTGATCCCCCTCGTGGATCCCGGGATCGTTGTTGCAGGCAGCCATGCTGATCACCACTGGCTGATGAGCCGGCAGCCACACATTGTCGATCACGATAGGCTGCTGCGGATAGGTGAAGCAGAAGTTCGCCAAAGGCGGATCGTTGAACAAAACCTCATCGATCGCATCCCGCGTCGACAGGCTGCCGCCCAGAACATCGCCCGCGAACCGGTCATCGGTGAGGATGAGCAGCAATGTATTGGCGATCAGATTCAGCAACGGCACAACCCCGGCCCCGTAGATCGGGACCAACTGCTGCATGACTTCCAGATCGTCGAGCCCAGCAGGGTGTTTGAGCAGCCGGGTGGTGATGTCTTCGCCAGGCTCAATGCGTTTGTGGTCGACCAGCTCCATCAAGGCTCCGCCGAGCATAGCGTCCCCTTGGTCGGCGTCGATGCCATCGAACATCGCTGCAAGGCCAGCGGCCGCTCGCTGCCCGATGTCTGCGGGGCAACCGAGCATGGCATTGATAACCTCGAATGCGACAGGAAATGCGTACTGGGCGACCAGATCGGCACTACCTGCTTCACAAAAGCGATTGATCGTCGACATGGCGATCTCTTCCACCGTGTCATGCAACCGGCGACGTTCGACCCCACCGATGGCGGCCACGTTCGCATTCCGGTACCTGGCATGCTCCATCCCGGCGCTACGGATAGCAGTCGGTCGCCACTGCAATATCGGCAGCACCGGGCAGCCGGCGGGGATATCTCGTTGCCAGATGCGCGGATCAGCCGGGAAGCGCTCAGGGTCGTGGAGGATCCGTACGGCGGCCCGGTAGCCGATCACCAGGGTGGCAGGCACTCCAGGAGCGAGGCTTACCGGGACCAGCGAACCGTAACGTTCGCGCATCTCTCGATAGACGCAATGCGGATCAGCGGAGAACTCCGGGGAATACAATGCGACACGGAAGCCGTCGTAATCGATCGGCGAATTGGTCATTCGGACCTCAGTTCAGTCATATTCGATGGTTCTCCGAAGTACGCTTGTGTCGCACCACTCGCCTTCCATAGCGCCGGGCTTCGGCGATGATTCGGGCGGCTTCCTGTCGGTGTCAGCAGCAGTCGCGGTCGCACAGTCGATGCACCTGCAAGATGACTCTTGCCTGCGTCACAGTAAGTGTATCCGGACAAAACGGACATTCAGTGGACAAAAATTTTCGGAGTCGGGGGTCGGTATGAATCTTGATGTACAGGTGTATGTGGCGCCTGCGATTCGTCAGTAAGACAAGCGTTTTCCGAAGTATGAGCCGATGAATTCGAAGCAGGCATTTCGTTGAATTCCTTTACCTGGCGGAGATGTCAGAAAGACGGAATGAGGTCCGTAGGCGACTACCGCATGGTCGTGCCGATACCGTCGACCGATAGGGTATAGTGTGCTGCGCTCCTGGCCGCTCGACTACCTCCATGCGACTATCGTTTTGCCAGCCGAAAGGTATGACGTGAACTCGCGCGCCACTATCCGACAGCCGTTCGGCGAGTTCAGTCGGCACGTTCAAGGCGTCAGCAATCTCCGATAGAATATCGAAATCGATTCGGCCGGAGAATCTTCCAGCGGGGCCGGGAAGGCTCACGAAGCCATGGACAACGATCTGCGCCGCATCGGTCTCGGTGGCGAGCCATTGCACGACCTTTACCGCCACACTCGTCAGCGCGAGATCACCGAAGTCCACAGTCACTGCCACCAGTAGACAATCATGGAAGGACTTCCGTTTCCCAACGGCCGAGGGTTGCAGCGCGACAGCGCACGGGCCTGCGGCCGTCGCCGCATACTCGAAAGTACGGCACCGCTTACTCAAGATGCGCACAGGCTCACCGCCCTTCCTCGACAATTCTTCGGGGAACCGGCAATTGCCACGCGCCCTACTGCCATCCACCTCAGAGTCGCATCAGCTTTGACGTGGATGATGTGACATTAAAGGCGACGCCGGGCAAGCGGGTATGGCCCGAAGGTGGAATCTGTGGCCGTCACGGTTTTGCCTCGACTCCATTCGTCGATCAGCGCGCGGCTGCGGGTATCGAATTGATGGTGCGCGTCATCGGGCCAGGAAACAGTGTCCATGCTCCCGTGATGCTTCGCGAACGATAAACTAGTGTACCAACGGTTTCCTCTGTGCCACAGAGGAAATCCCCCAGTGCGGCGCCGGGTTTATAGACCCCTAATTCCGTCGGATCGACGTACCACGACAGACTGCATAGGCCAGCCGCGGCGCTCAGCCGCGTCAACTATGGGTGCGAAGTGGCGGGTTCAACTGAGCCGGCGGCACCCTTGCACTTGCTGGGCGCGGCTGGTCGACCGGTTGGCTCTCGCCCTCATGTTGGTGGTGTTGCCGTCGCCAGCCGGCACACAGATCCTCGCGGTTGGCCGGTCATCTGTTGCGACGATTCGGCTATGACCCTCGCGTAGTGATCCGTTACCGCAGCGCTGGTATACGGGCTGCATACGTAAGGACCGCAGCGCGGCAAAACAACCCCGACCTCATCCATGTCGGAAAATGACCCGCGGCCACCGGGCTTTCGGGGATCCGCAACGTCACCGGCACCGATCCGATGGCAGCGACCGGCCGAGTTCGACTTAACGGATATCCTCGAGTTCCTTGTACAGATTAGGCACGAAATCTTCGAGATGGTTCATCTCCGCGCGCCAGTGGTGCAGCACGTTTCACGCCATCTCCTGGCGGCGAGTCGTCTCCCCAGGCGAGGCGGCGACACGCGGCGGGGCGCGCTGTGCATGCTGCGGCGAAACGTCGGTTTGTCAGGTGTGTGATGGGATCCCAGGATCTCAGGACGACCGAGAAAGAAGCGGCTGCCGTCTCGGCGCCGTGTTCGGTCGGCCGCACCTCGTACACCAGCCACGCGGCGGCAATAGGCAGGTCCGAGGCACCGGCGCGTGCGCAGGTGTGCCAGTCCAGTCGTCGAAGCCCAGCCACTGCGGGTCGAAAACATATGGCCAACCGCAATTCCTGATCCGGCGTACCAACCACGGGCGCCGCGGAATACCTTACCGAGGAGCCCGCCGACTGACGCGGCTTTCGATCGCCGCACATGGCGCCTCAGTATTCCCAAATTTGTGCAGGATGTATATTCCGATAGGTCGAGTGAGACCACTCCACTCGGCGGACAGATCCTCTTGTGACTTTTGTGACTTTCGAAGATCTTCATGTCGAAGCCAGTCTGACACAAAGCGATACCCGCAGAAATACCACCCGCCCGGCACCAATGATCACGACACTCTTCCTATTCGGCGCGAACGTCGTCAGCACTTCTGCGGCAGGCCCACTGGGTTGCGTCCAGCAAGATGGTGTAGCAGCTCGCAGCTCGGCCCGATGAGTGCCGAACCCCGGACATGAGGGTGGCCATCGCGTGATCCTTCAACAGACCGCCAAAGTCACTGAAGGAAGAAAGTCCCACGCGATGACCGATATTCAGCGTATCGACCCGAGCTCGGTGTTGTCCGATCAATTGGCCGCTGCCAGTCCCGATCTGCTGCGCACGATGCTCTCGACGTTCATCCAGACCCTGATGGGCGCCGAGGCCGACGCGGCCTGCGGCGCCGGCTACGGCGAACGCAGCGACGAGCGGGTCAACCACCGCAACGGCTACCGCCACCGCGACTTCGACACCCGCGTCGGCACCATCGACGTCGCGATCCAAAACTGCGGTCGGGCAGCTATTTCCCGGACTGGCTGCTCGAACGCCGCAAACGCGCCGAACGCGCCCTCACCAGCGTGGTGGCGACCTGTTATCTGCTCGGGGTCTCCACCCGCCGGATGGAGAAACTCGTCGAACATCACAACACTGTCCAAATCCTAGGTGTCGATGATGGCCCGCGATCTGGATGCCCAGGTCGAAGCATTCCGCACCCGCCCACTCGACCAGGGCCCCTACACGTTCGTCGCCGCCGACGCCCTGGTGCTCAAGGTCCGCGAGAGTGGGCGCGTGGTCAATGTCCACGCCTTGATCGCCACCGGCGTCAATGCCGAGGGATACCGCGAAATCCTTGGCCTGCAAGTGGTTTCCGGCGAGGACGGGGCCGGTTGGCTGGCGTTCTTCCGCGACCTGGTCGCCCGCGGCCTGAGCGGGGTCGCACTGGTCACCAGTGACGCGCACGCGGGTTTGGTGGGCGTGATCGGGGCGACCCTGCCCGGCGCGTCCTGGCAGCGTTGCCGCACCCACTGTGGGACTGTAAGGAATCAAGGTGTCGAGTCGGCTGTGTTGGTGTCCGATCGTGGTATTGCGGCGAGAAGGTCTGCGGCGGTGCGGAATCGGGTGGGCGCGGGGGTGATGGTGGTGCCGTCCTGTTCGAGGAGGGGGCTGACCAGGAGGGCTGCGTTGCCGATGGTGCCGCGGCTGACGCCGAACAGTTCGGCGAGGGTCTCGCGGGTGCAGAGTTTGCGGTGCAGCAGCACTGTCGCCAGGACTCTGTCGGCGTCGGTGATCTTCTCGACGAAGACTCCGCCGCGTGCGCCGGGCATGCGTTCGCCGCCGCGGCGAGTGTGCCGGTATCGCTCGGTCACGGCGGCCTGCCGGGGAGCGAGGCGTTCGATGAGGTGGTGGAGTTTGTGCTGGGGCATTCCGGTCAGGGCCGGTTCGGACAGTACCGGTGACGGCGGTGGGGTGGGTCCGGGTTCAGACCTGTCGTGTAGGAACGTGCGGACGGCCGTGGCGCTGGTGAAGCGCAGTTGTGTGGCCGGGGTGACGCGATGATCGTGCTCGTCGAGGAGTGCGCGGGTTTCGGCGATGATTTCACCGATCGAGTTCGGGTTGAATTCGAGCAGTTCGGACAGCACCTTCTGCGAGCAGAGTTGGCGCAGGTAGACGATGGTGATCAGTACGCCCGCCGCATCGGAGAGCAGACGTCTGCTACCGGCTCCGGGCGCATGGCGACGTCGGCCACCGCGCTGTTGCCAGCGGCGTTGCGCCGCGCGGGCGGCCTGGCCCGGCGCCAGCTGTGCTGACAGTTCGTCCAGTTCGACGCGCGTCATGCCGGTCACGCGCGGGTCGGTGAGCAGTTCCAGCACCTCGGCCCGGGCGCGGTCACGATCTTGCACGTGTTCGGAGGCAGTGGCCCCGGTGGGTGCGATGGTGTAGTTCCAGCTGCCGTGCCAACTATGCGGCTGAACCGGGAGCGCTTGGAACTGTTCGGTATTGACCGCGATGCCGGTCGGGTAGTCGCCGGTGTCGAGTTCGGCGTGAACGCGCAGGCCGGTGCGGGTGCGGGTCGAGGCGATGGTGTTGACCACGACCTCGTGGCTGGTCAGTGGTCGGCCCCGCCAGTTCATGGTGATTTGAGAGAACAGTCGATGCTCGATCTTGTTCCATTTGCTGATGCCGGCGGGAAGTGGCAGACGGTGATCGCCAGCCCGGTCTCGGCGGCCAGCGCGGCCTTCCACGACCGGTAGCGGTAGCTGTTGGAACCACCCGCGTCCGCGGTGATCAGCAACTTGCTCGGCTGCGGGTAGTCCTGGCATCCACGGTTGTGCCACCAGCGGCGGATCGAGGCCACCGCGAACGCGGAGGTGTCGTGGTCGACCCCGACGTTGACCCAGCCCGCGTCGGCGGCCAGGTCGTAGACGCCATATGGGATCGCCTGCGCCACATCGGGTCCCGTGAAGAAGAAGCTGTGGTCTTCCACCTCAATCGGTTCGCCTTGCGGCCGCCATTCCCGCCCGCCGTTGGGCAACCGACCCAGTTGTTCTTTCTTCTTCGAATCAACGCTGATCACAGGCTCGCCGGCGCCGAGGTGTTCCTTGACCTGCTCGTTGATGTAACGGAATTGCCCGTCCCGGTCCGGATGCTGGCGTCCCTCCAGTGTTTTGGCGTTCGCCTGCATGCTGAAACCATTGTCCCACAACAGTTTACCAACCGTCGGTGCGGAGACTGGATGTCCCTGCCGGGTCAGTTCCTCGGCCAGATGCCGCAGAGATTTGGTCGTCCACCGCAACGGTGACTCCGGATCGCCACGCTCGTCTGGCTCAACGAGCCGCAGCAGCGCCGCCAAGAGCTGCGGATCGACCTCGTCGGCGGGCTTGCGGCCCCCCGCCGACGCGTCGCACCCGCCCCTCGGGCAACGGCGCCCTGGCCGGACTCCAACTCGAAAACGCCCTCGCGGACCGTGGTTTCGCTGACTCCCGCGATCCGGGCCACCGTCCGCACACCACCATGTCCCAGCAGTCCGCTTCGGTGGCCAGCGTCAGACGCCTCTGACGCTCGTTCAGGTGAGGCAACAGCACATCAAACCGCTCCTACAACCGCTCGACATCCTCCCTCACCGCCCCCATAGCACTCCGAAACACCTTGCACCACAAAACAACACGTTATTACCTTACAGTCCCACTTCACGGTGAACTTGATGTCGGTCTGCCCGAAATCGTCCTGGCCCTGGGGCCGGACGTTGTTGCATTCGGTGTTCGATCAAGCCGACACCGAATCGGTTGCCGCCCAAGATGATCGATGCTCGACGCCCTGGCTGAGAAGCTGCCGAAGGTCGCCGATCACCTCGACGCCGCCCGCGCGGACCTGCTGGCGTTCACCGCGTTCCCGAAACAGATCTGGCGCCAGATCTGGTCGAACAATCCGCAGGAACACTTGAACAAGGAGATCCGCCGCCGCACCGACATGGTCGGCATCTTCCCCGACCGTGGGTCGATCATCCGGCTGGTCGGGGCTGTGCTGGCCGAGCAACACGACGAGTGGATCGAGGGCCGACGTTATCTGGGTCTCGACGTCCTGGCCCGCTCACGCGGCCTCACGCCCATCGACGAACAGGAGGACCCGCACCGGCAGAACTCACTGCCTGACCGATAACCGGATCATGCGGTGACCACCCCAGCTACACCACGCCCCGGGACTTGACCGCCCACTGGTTTGCATACATATCTCCTTCCTCACCACGAGGGCGGACCAATCGCGGACGGAAATTGATACCACCAAAGTGGTACCTCACGTGTCCATCTTTTGCGAACCCAGGCGCGGGCTACTCCATGACGACAGACTCCACCTCCGTGCCATGTAGACCTGACTGCGATCGTCTTAAAGTCATGTCATAGATGGAATAGATGGAGAGGAGGAATTTGTGATGGATACAGTCGCACGTGCGCAGCGACAGTCGGCTCCGGTTGCGAGACGACGGGAAAGCACGGTCGCCGTGCGCACTACCAGTGACCGATCTTCGAATTTCGAGCACTCGGTGATGGCGGCATTCGACAGCGTCGCGAACGCGCCGGCGGAATTCGCCGAATGGCTGACGGAACCCGATTCCTGTCAGTGTGGACGGGTAGCATTGGGCAATCCTCGCAGCCCCTCCCTACATCTGATGGAGGCACGATGGCTGCCATAACGCCCGCGATAATCGACCTGTGGCGGGAACGGCACAGGTACTGCGCCGATGTACCTCCGCCGATGGGATGGGAGGAGGCTCGTTTCGTGCTCGGCGAGCACGCTGGACATGGCAGCCACTGCCAGCAGTACCTCGATGCCCTGCATCGCACGTCCGAGGCGCCCATTCTGGTGGACCAACCACAGAGCACATACTGGGGAGAGTCCCCTGCATTATTGTCTGTGCGGAGTAACAGACGCCTGGAAAGGCGTACTCCCTCAGCGATGGACAGGCAGTCACGATGCTGCACCGGCAGGCGCCTTCCCACCACGGATTTGACAGAAACGTCTAGTCACGACAATTACGAACTCAGGTTCGGAGGCAGCAGTGCCGCTTTTGTTCACTGAATTGCACGCCATGGCCGGAGCTGATAACGGAAGTGCTCCACCCTGCCGCACCAGTGACGCCGTCTGCTCACGGGAGGCGCGGCTATGCATCACATAGAACCGTTGCCGTCGGCGCGGAAGGTGCTGTGCGCTGTTCGAAGCCGTCACCACACAGACGATCACCCGGCGGCGCGATGGGACAGCCCGCTGGCGGACTGGCACCGCACCTCCAGCGATAGCGCATACACCGATGCCGTGCGCGGAGAATATTGCCAAAGTGGCTATCTCGTACACCGGATCGACTTGGCGATCGAGCAGCACAGTTGCGGCGGCACCCTGCATACCGAAACAGTCGGGTTGGTGAGCGATCGGATCGCGGACGCCCGGGTCCGAGCCGAAACAGTTCCGACGACAGCTGCCACCACGGCCGAGCCGAGAGTGCACACCGCCTGGCATCGTCTGCTCGAGCTGGTCGACGGCTACGACGACGTTGCCGGTTCGCGACGGCTGCCTGTGCCCGCAGGAGGCGACTGATGACAACTCGGCGAACCGACACGATTCCCGACAAGGACGAGCTCCTACGGGTCTGCCGAGGCGGGCCGACAGGCGACAATCCGATCCTCGCCGCCGCCACTGAACTCGCGTTATTACACGAGATGTGGCTTGAGCGCGCCACGCATGCTGGCGGACATCTCGATGACGCACGGCTGCGATGGATCGGTGCCATCGACTATTTGGTTGCCGCGATGACACCGACGCCGAGGCCAAGCGCGCTACTACACACCGAGACCGTCGGCTGCGTCGTCGACCGTATGGCTTATCTCACAGCCCTGGCATTCACAACACTGGCCAGCGAGCCGGATTCGGTGTTCCATCACATAAATGTTCAACTGAACGATCTCGCCGTCGGATACCAGCACCTCGTACTTGAATTGCGTGCCGGAGCCAAACATCTCCCGGCCAGCATTGGCGGCCTCGAGTATCGGTATTTGCGGCGACAGCAAAGTCGGTGCACCTGCGGATTCACAAACGAAGACATGTGAGCGCCGAGGGACCATTCAACATCTCCACTCGGTCGCGACCGAGTGCGCTACTAATCGAGATTGGCGTGAAGCGCCGACTCAGCCCAGATCCACCGACGTCGGTTAGTCTGCGCGCCTGTGGCGCACTGCGCGACAGCGGAGTCCAGCGCCGACTCCAGGCGTGCCGCCTGCCGGGCCAGCCGCGCAACTTCCGACGGCGGCAGGCTCACAGCCCTGGAGGCTTGCGAATCGAGGTGCGCCGCACCGCCGGTGCCGGTCCGTGCTTGTCTCCGGCTGCCTTGCGGATCTCGGTGTTGACGGTCTGGATCTCGATCAGGTCGTTCGGCGTGCAGTCCAGGATGTCGCACAGCGCGGCGAGGGTGTCCATCGACAATCGTTGCGGCGGTTGGGTGACCAGCCGGAACACCTGCTCACGCGACAGGATGATCCCGCGCTCGGCCAGCGCCGGCACCAAATCGGTTGTCTGGAACATGTCCTTGGCGGCCATAACCCGGCGCAGGTTCCAGCGATAGCCCATCTTCCTGATCACCAGCCGTTGTCCTCCCACAGGTCGCCGTGGCGTTCGGTAAGCTTCCGGCGCAACAGTTGATTACGGTATTCGTCCGAAACACCGGTATAGATGGCAGTCGAACTCGCGGTGGCGTGCCCAGCCTGGTCCTGGACGAATCTCTCGGGGTAGTCGAACTCCACGAGATGAGTGATCATGCTGTGACGCAACGAATGTAAGTCCAACTCGCAGGCCAGGCCCGCGGCCTCCCGGCATGTCTGGAACGCCTCGTTCGCGCTGCGCTTGGACAACCGCCCACCCCGCTCGCTCACCCACAACGCCGGATGATTACCGACGTCGAACCTCGGCCGGACCTCGCTGAGATAGTGCTCGAGCACGCCAACGATCCAGTCCATCTCCGGCACGGTGAACACTGTGCGCCGCTTGGGCGGGCTTCCATTGGATGACTTACCCCACCGCACGAACACCGCCCCGAACCTGTTGTACTGCGGTGCTTTCGGGTTGTGACGCAGGTCCACCAGATCGATACCGACCGCCTCACGACGACGTAATCCGAAGGCATAAACGGTTTTCAACAGCGCGGAATCCCGCATCGCTGCCAGCGCGCCCTTGCGGCCTCGTTTGCGGATGTCCTCCACGCGGCCGTCGGCCGCATCGAACAGCGCCTGCACCTCCTCGTAGGACAGCGGACGCCGACCCGGGCGACCCTCGAACTCGGTCACATGCACGACGCTGTTGTGCTCGTGCAAGATCTGGGCAGGCACCTGCCCGAACTGCTCGTGGCACGTTTGCTGCCATCCGTAGCGGCCGTCGCAGATGAAGTCGCAGAACATCCTCAACGAGTTCTGGTACTGCCGGGCGGTGGCGACGGTGAAGTTCGGGTTCCCCGCCCGCAGATGGTCGAAGAAGGCCTCCACCTCGGTCGGCTGCCACTCCCACGGATACTGGTTGGAGAACGCCGCCAACCGCCGCACCAGCGATAGCCGAGGCTTGATCGTGCTGTCCCACTTCAGGAATCGTGTGCGTTGCTGCCGCGCCCACCCCTCCAACATGCCCTCGAACACCGCCGTCGCTGGGTCCAGATGCACCACACCCTGCGCCCGTGTCCTGTCCGATTGGAGATGAGGCACTGTGTTGTCTCTGCCTGCGGTGCCTCAACTTCGTGGGACGGTCGTCGAGGTGCTGGTCTCATTGATCATGAGGCAGATCGTCAGATTGTCGGTCGGGGTGAGAGTTCTTTGATAGCAGTTGGTCCACCGAGCGCTGATGGTCCGGATCGACCAGGGTGTGGCGTTTTCGCAGCCAGGGATAGAGCCCGTCGTAGCCTTCGGTGGAGTGCTGGTAGTTGATGCCGAGTGTGTGGTTGACCGCGCGGGCGAACTCGTGGATGGCGGTCGAAGCGAGTCCGGGGCGGGGGTAGCGCCAGCGGAAGTCCGCGAGAACATGGGCCAGATCAACGGTTTCGGGGTAGGTGACGACAGCGGTGAGTGGGTCACCGTTGTGGAGTTTGCCTGTGAGCGGGAGTTTGGTTCGGAAGGCGCGGATCAGGGGGTTGCGCCGGTCGAGGTGGCGTCCGTGACGCGCCCAGGTGCCGGTGATTCTGGTGGCCTCGGTGAAGGCGAGAGCGGCGATGGTGGGTCCGACGTGGTGTGCGAGGCGCTGGTGGCGGCGTTGTGCGCGAAGGATATCGGTAAGGCCGTCGACGTTGTATTGCTGATCGAGGTAGGAACGACCACGTGATCCCAGCCAGATG
The DNA here is from genome assembly GCF_050946365.1 of Nocardia sp. CA-107356. NCBI lineage: Bacteria > Bacillati > Actinomycetota > Actinomycetes > Mycobacteriales > Nocardiaceae > Nocardia > Nocardia sp. CA-107356. The sequence goes on from NZ_CP191992.1 coordinate 5,686,980, forward strand.
CGGTGTTTAGGACAGAGCACGGTGTCGACCGGCTTCCAGGTGACGGCGAAGACGAACGTGCTGCGGCGCCGAGCGCAGCGCAGGCAGACTCGGCGGCGAACGTGTGCGGGCAGCGGTGGAGTGGTGCCGGGTTCGACGCCGGGGCGCAGTTCCGGTAGGGCGTGGATGAGGTCCTGTGGTGCTCGCCCTGTGGCTGCGGCGAGGCTGGCCAGCGGGACTGCGGCTGGCCGGTTGGGGGTGCCGATCAGGTGTATGCGCAGGTCGTCGGGGTGGATCAGGTTCGCGGTCGCGAGCCGGTAGAGGTATGACCCGATGGTCTCGCCGTGGAATGGTGCGACGGGGAACGGGAGTCGATGTGGCGGTCCTGGCCGGAAGCCGAACGGCGGCATCAGGCTGCGCCGTGGCGGGCGGATTCGGCGGCGTGGTCGAGGGGGATGGAGTCGAGCAGTTTGCGGGTGATGGCCTCGTCGCCTTCCAGGATCGCCAGTTGGGCGGCGGCGCGGATCAAGTGCGACAGGCTGCCGATCATGCCGCCGGTGCGCTGGTGCAGGTAGCGGGCGTGCCGGGGCAAGGTGCCCGGCTGGTGACGGTGCAGGCGTAATGCGTTGTCGAGGGTGGCAATCAGTCCCTTCCATTCGGCGTCGCAGGGGAACGGGCCGGTGTTGATCAGCACGCATCGTCCGGCGATCTGTTTGCCTCGAACTCCGGTGAACAGCCTGCGCTCGATGTCGATGCCGGAGTAAACGAAGGTGGCCGGCAGGTGCTCGGTGAAATATTTCAAGTGGTCGGACATGTCCTCCCCGGCCGCGGTGGCCAGGTTCAGGTTGTGTAGTTCGTCGACCAGTACCAGGTCCACCCTGGCTTGGAGCATGAGCTGGCAGACCACGTCGGCGATATCGGTGGTGTTGTAGCCGCGTTTGACCGGCGGCAGACCGAGAAACCGAGCGAACTCCATGGCCAGCTTTCGTGGCGACCCTTTCGGTGGGGTGGTGACGTAGACCACCGGGATCCGGTCGGCCAGCCTGCTCGGATAGCGTTGGCGCACCATCAGTTCGTGGGTGCGGCCGAGCTGTTTGAGCGCGGTGGTCTTGCCTGTGGTTTGCTGACCGGACACGATCAGCCCGCGGCGGGCGCTGATCTCGCGCCGATTCAACAAAGTCAGCAACCGGCCCTGGCGGGCGACCTCGCGGACGGTGGAGGTCGCGACGATGATCATCTCGGAGTGATAGTCGATGCGGGCCTCGTCGTAGGCGTCCCGGTTCGAATCCGACAGAGCCGCCCACCTTTTGTCCGGGAGCAGGTCGAACGAGGCGTCGGGTGAGTCGACGAACTTGCGCCATCCGGCCAGCGTCATCGTCGGCTCGCGCAGATCGGCCTCCAGTGTAGTTCCGAATTCGTCTGCGGGCTCGGCGCTGTGGCCGGCTACCACCATTTCTTGGCCTCCTCGCGGGCGTCGAAGACGCCCAACGGGATCACCTCGGCCAACGAGTCGTCGTCCTCGGTGTCTTCATCTTCATCCCAGGTCGGTGCGGGTTGCCGTGGCGGAACTGGCCGCTCGGCGGCCGAGACCGCTCTGGTCCGCCCTGCCACCCGCTGGTCCTTGGTCGTCGATTTGCCGCGCTTGGTCGCTGTGTCGGGGCCTTGTTCGGCGGTGTCGAGCAATTGTGCTGCTGCTGCGGCGATCTCGGCTTCGGTGGCCGGGTCGGTGCCGCGGCGGGCCAGCATCTGCCGGGCGTGGTCCCATGCTTGTTCACCGAAAGGCGTCGGATCAGCCCGCAGATGTGTCCACGGGGCTTGGATCCAGCCGCCGTCGCGGTGGTTGCGGACCCAGATGCGGGTGACGTCGTAGGGGTCGTAGTGGACCTCCCACAACCCTTTTCGCGCGTTCACCCCGGAATGCTGACGGCGGTAGGGAGTGAGTTCGGCGCAGTCGTAGGTGCGGTGAGCGATCTTCACCCCGTAGGCGTTGATCGCCCGCCAACGGACCGGCAGCAACTCGATGTAGTCATCAGCGCCGAGCGGGACCGGAACGTATCCCGCGGTTTCCACCAGGGCGGCATACATTTCGTTCGGCGACAACGCTTTTGCGGGAATCAACGGGTGCCGTAGCCCATCGTGGGGCCGATTCGCCCAGGTCGTCACCAACCACTCGTCCAGTAATTCCTGCAACTCGAGCATCGACCAGACCGCGCCGGTTTCCGCGCCTCGTCCGCGTCGTTCGACGCTCGAGCCGACATAGCCTGCGACGTATTGGGCGAACAGAGTGCCGACCGCGGAGAAACTGGTCTCGACCGTGCCCTTCTCCCAGGGAGAACCCTCGTGGGAGGGCTGCAGGGTGATGCCGATGGCGCGGCAGGCATTGCGGAACGCCGCGGACATGTAGGCCATGCCGTGGTCGCAGACAATGGTTTCGGGCACGATCACCGGACGCGCAGCGGCATGCTCGAGCCGGGCATCGATCGCGGTGAGCCTCCGGTGCGGCAGCACCGACCGCGACATCCGCAGCGCGTCACGCCAGCCCGGCCGCATCGGTTCCGGCGTCATCGCTCGCGCCAGCAGCAGCGCCGCGTCCACCGCCTTCGTCGTCGGGCGCAGCACCGCCGCCGGGATCGTGCGCGTGGCCAAGTCGATGATCCAGGTCAGCTCGACCCGATCCACCACCCCGTTGTCCAGCACCACGCGGACGTCCAAAGGCGTGGAATCGATCTGGGTCCATTCACCCGGCCGCAGCGCCGTCACCGTGCCGAACGGCCCGTCCGGGCGCTGCGCCAGCGACCGGCGTGTGCGCGCCGACCCGAACGTGTGCTTGCCCGCCGCGATCTGCGAGACCAGCCGATAAAAGGTCGCCCGCGCCGGCATCACCACCGCCGGATCAATGTCCTCGGCGATCAGCAGCTGCTCGACGCGGCGCCGCAGGCGGCCGACGGTGCCCGTCGACTGGTTCGCCTGCTCGGCCACCGCCTTCCCGATCGCGGCCAGCACTCGCTCATCGGTCCGGGCGCCTTGCCGCCGGGTGCTGCGATGGTCGATCAAACCCCACACACCCTGTTTCTCGTAAGCAAGCCGCATCCGCTGGAACGTGCTCAACGGCACCGTATCTCCCGCGCGGGACAACTCGTCCACCTTCGCCAGTTCGCGCTGCCGCAGACTGCGCGTGCGCGGGTCGTATTCCGGTTTGGGTCGCGCCGTGCGCCCGGTCTCCGGCGGAACTCCGGTGATCACCTCGACGATGTGGTGTTCCCACCACCGGGCCTGCTCAGCTATGCCCGCTGGAACACTGTCGACCAGCCCCTGCGGTGGCAACGCAGCCGGTGCCCGTGTGACCATGCGAAATCCGCTCGCGGACAACAGATCACTCAGCGCGAGGTCACGCGATTCCCCGGTCACATCGACCAGGACGACCCGGCCCCCGGACAACGCGGCGACCGTCAAGGAGGCGCCATCGAGACTGATCTGCTCACCCACCTGCAGCCCCAGCGGGCGCGACACCGTCATCGGCCCTCCCCGGAAAGGCTCACCATCGAGTGCCCGGTCAACGGCGCCGATTCCAGGTCCGCGGACAACGTTCCCGACCACAGCAGATGAAACACTGACGGCAACACCGTCAGCCGGTCACCCACCATCTCCGCACCTTCCAGCAGCGGTCTCGGCCCGGAAAACACCTCCACCAGCCGCATCCGGTGCTCGGCACGCAGGCACCGAGCATGCCGGTATCCGGCCAGCCAGCGAACATTCGCGACAAGCACCGCCTCCGGGGTGCCGACCCTGCGGTAACCCCAGCCCACCGACTCACACGCCGCAGCAGTCGCCGCGAACGCCTCCGCATCCGAGTCCTCGATCCGATCGTCGGCCCGCACATCGATGACCACACCCCGGCCGTCGGCCAGCCGGACGAAGAAGTCCGGAGCATGCCGCCGCCGCATCTCACCTGTCGGCCACGACAACCAAAATGGTTGCGCTGCAATCGCTGTCACCTGCGGCGAGAAGTCGAGCAACATGAGGTGATCACGCTCAAGCCACGACTCGAACCCGATGTGCCCACCCATGCACGCTGCGAAGTAGAGACCCGGAAAGTTCTTCTGTCCCTTGAAACTTGGAAACTGCCGCACCGGCGGAACATCCTCGAACCGAGTCCCCCAGCACGTCGTCAGCACAGCATGCCGCTCGACCGGGCCCGTGACGTCGATCTCCAAGTACCGCAACGTGAATACGCCCGTTCCGCAGACAGCAGCAGTGGCAGTAGCCACACCACCAGTCGCCATCACACCCCGGACCTCGCCGCCGCACGAACGGGCCCACCGTAACCATCCGTCTCACGTAGATGAGGCGGATTCGCCAAATACCTCAGATCAACGAGACTGCCTCAGTCTCAACGGGACAGGACAGGAGCTCGCGCATGTCCCGCACCGCCGCCAGACCCAACCCACGCCTCCTCGATTTCACTCTCTGTGAAGAACCTTCGGCAAGGCCGCGATCCAATCGGCCACGGCGAAGCTACTTCACTCCCGTGGTCCAGCGCAGGAGAACGCCGAACATGCCTGTTCCAGGCAAGAATCAGAGGGAGGGAGTCAATCGGACGGTTCAGGAACTCGTCGACTGTTGGTTAGCCGTCTCCATGTGCTCGACGGCGTTGGTAGTGCTCGCGGGCCGGGCCGTATCGACCGGCGGCGGTGAATGCCCAGACCCAGCCGGCGGCGGCCAGACGGTCGTTCTTGACCCGGCGGTGGGTGATGGAGATCGTCTTGCCGGATGCGCGGGTGACCGGTGCAGATCCGGCGTAGGCCTTCAGCGCGCGGTCGGTGGCGAATTTGGTTCTGTCGTCGCCGATCTCGGCGAGCACGCGGGCGCCGGTGAGGTCGGCCAGGCCTGGAAAGCTGGTGATGATGGCGTGGTCGGGGTGTTTGCGGAATTCCTCGGCCGCAGCCTGTTCGAGGTCGGCAGCACCGGCGCAAGCGACATCGAGAACGGCCAGCAGCGCCATGGCCTGCCGACCGAAAGCCCTTTCAACAAGCTCTCATTGGCGCAGCTGGGGTCTCCGCAGGCCGTCGAGGAGCTCGCCGGAGAGTGCGTCGATGTTGCGCTGGCGTCCGGCGCGGCGCAGAGCATTCGCGATGCGGGTCTTGGTGAGTTTGGCGACGTGGGCGGGGGTGGGGGCGATAGCCAGGACAGCACGGGCCTCGGGTTTGGCGAGGTTGGTGGCGGACTTACCAGCGAACACGGCCAGGAATGCCGGATAGTATTCGCGCAGCAGCGATCTGAGCTCGTTGCTGGCCTTGGTGCGCCGCCAGACCGCATCTTGCTGGGCGCGGGCGAGCACCGTGATGGCTTGGGCACGCTCGCTGTCGGCGGGCAGCCGCCGGTGCAGGTGCGCGTCGACACGCAGGATGTTGGCCAGGGTCATCGCGTCGGCGTGGTCGGACTTGGCGCGTGCCATTGAGTGACGTTCACGGTAGCGGGCCACCGCCATCGGATTGATCGCGAACACCGGCCGGCCGGACGCCCGCAGTGCGGCGACCATCAGTCCGCGCGGGGTTTCGATCGCGACCGGGATCGGGTCCTCGGCGGTGTCACCGGCGTCGGCCAGCAGCTGCGTGAGCTCAGCGAATCCGGTGGGGTCGTCGCCGATGCGTTTCTTCGCGACCAGTGTGCCGCCGGAATCAACGATGGCGATGTCGTGATGGCCTTCGACCCAGTCCACGCCACAGTAGTTGCTCAATCCAGTCCTCCATCAGGTGTTTTCCGGTGGTCGATAACCCTGGCGAGAACGCGCAGCGCCCTACTTACGAGCCTCTGTGGGCTGGCCTCCGATGAGCTGTTCGCGATCCCAGCTCACCCGCACGGCGCCGGTCTTCCTCAGAGCTCGAAGCTCACGAATCACGGGGCGTCTGGTCGTGCGGGAGGGCTCGAACCACGAGCTATCCCAATCGATTACGACGGCCGGACAGGGCCGACACACCGTGTCGATGCCCTGCCCGACCGATCCCGCCGCCACCTCGCCCGCGGCCTTGCACGAGAGCTCCAAGCCCCGGTTGTTGGTAGGGGTCGAGGTAGCGACGTTCACCGCCCACCGCTGCAGCCCTTACAGAAGGACTTCTCGCCCAAGGAGATTCGCAGCAGTCGGTGGCCGGCAAGTAGATCGGTCCGGCCGTGGCGCTCGCTGTCTTGCAAGAGGACTCGCGGGCCCCGCGAGCAGCCAGGAGTCACCGTGGCCGAACCAACGCAACGATCACCAACACCACCCCACGCCGGTCTCGGATTGGACCTCAAGAGTCCCGATAGCGGCAGGCGTCCGGGGTGCCGAACCAATCGCTACGAAATAAGTAGGTTGTTGGGCTGCACAGATCCACCTACCGGCGGTTGCCGCCGGCACAGACTCCGGCCGATCCGGATGCCGGTCTGCGGGCGTGGCTGCCCTCGTATGCGACGAAACACCCGTGCCATGGGTTCCGCCGTGCCTGGGCGGCGTTGCGGTTCGACGAGGGCAGCGTGGTCAACAAGAAGCGGGTGCATCGGCTGTGGCGCGAGGAGGGCCTGCAGGTGCGTGAGCGTCACCCGCGCAAACGGGCCGGTGTCTCGTCGGTGCCGCCGACCGAGGCGGATGCGCCGAAAGTGGTGTGGGCGTTGGATTTCCAGTTCGACTCCGCCACGGACGGGCGGGCGGTGAAGATCGCGTCGATGGTCGACGAGCACACCCGCGAATCGCTGCTGCATCTGGTCGAGCGCTCGATCACTGCCGATCGCCTCGTGGCTGAACTCGAGCGGGTGTTCGCCGTCCGCGGTGCGCCGAAGGTGCTGCGGCTCGACAACAGTCCGGAGATGATTTCCCAAGCGCTGCAACGGTTCTGCGGCGACAAGGTGGGGATCGTCTACATCCCGCCGGGCACGCCGTGGAACAACGGCTATGTCGAGTCGTTCAAACGCCGACTACGTACCGAGTGTCTCAACCGCAACCATTGGACAACTCTGCTCGAGGCCCGCGTGGTGATCGGCGACTTCAAGCAAGACCATAACCGGCGGCATCGACATTCGGCGCTGGGCTATCTGACCCCGGCCGAGTACGCTGCGGCCTGCACCCACACCCACCATCCGGTGGTCTGCAGCATCAACTGAATCTGAACGAAACAACCCGGACTCGACTACTGGATGGTCGCGTTATCGGGGACAGGTCACTCGTACGGCGGAGAAGAACCAAGTCGAGAAACTCCTCAAGGATGCGTGGATCAAACTCTCGGTCGTGGCGTCCGATATTTTCGGGGTGTCCGGGCGAGAGATGATGGCCGCGTTGATCAGCGGCGAGCGTGATCCGAAGGTGCTGGCACAGATGGCGCGATCACGAATGCGCACCAAGATCGGCCAACACGAGGAGGCGTTCAACGGACACTTCGGTAACCATCACCGGTTTCTGCTGGCCCGGACGCTGGCCCGGATCGACGGTATCACCGCCGACATCAACGCCGTCGATGAACAGATCGAGGCGCAGTTGACCCCTTTCGCCCCGGCGGCGGCGCGCCTGGATGAGATCCCCGGCATCGGCCCGGTCGCCGCCGCGATCATCATCGCCGAGGTCGGCACCGACATGTCCCGGTTCCCAACCGCGGGGCACCTGTGCTCCTGGGCGAAGTTCTCCCCGGGCATCAACTCCTCGGCAGGCAAGACCAAGGGCAACGGATCCACCGGGCACGGCAACCGCTACCTCGCCAGGGTCCTCGGCGAAGCCGCAGTCGCCGCTGGGCGGACCAAAACATTCCTCGGTGAACGCTACCGGCGCATCGCCAGACGCCGGGGCAAGAAACGCGCCGTCGTCGCCATCCGCCGTTCCATCCTCGTGATCGTCTGGCACCTGCTCCACGACCACAACACCGCATTCATAGATCTCGGCGCCGATCACTTCACCCATCACATCAACCCGGATAACAAGCGCCGCAGTCACGTTCGCCAACTCGAAGCCCTCGGCTACACCGTCACCCTCACCCCCGCCGCCTGACCCTTTCACAACCAACAACAACCGGTGTCGGCTCTGCCGACAGCTACCGCCTGCCCGCTCACCATCATTTTCGGATTAGGTGACGATCGACTATCTCGACGGTGCGCCGCGGTGAGTGGGCCGCGCCAGCCGCGCTGGCGGAATATTTGCCCCGAGCGTTCGAATCGCTCGCGATACAACAGCTCCCACACCAGCCCAACCCGTTGTCCGGTTGTAGCCGTCGATTTCATTGCTGCTCCTCGCGGTGGACGGTGTGCTTAACCAACGGGGTCGGTCGGTAGCTGGAACAATCGGCGGGCAGTCGCACACCGGCCAGGCGCAGCTGGTTGATCCGGGAGGCGAATGCGGCACCTCGCATGATGTGCGTGGCGACGTCGACGACGGTGCGGTTGGCAGGCGCTGCGAGATAGGTTGCGGTCACCCACTGGTTGAACGCACCCATTGCTGGGCCGCACCAGATTTGGTAGTCCGCCACGCGGTCGGGTGTGCCCTGAATGCCCCACCCTGAGGACAGCCCAAGGTACCAGCGGAACACCAGCGCCATGCGTCGCTTGGGAGTGTCATGGGCACGCTGGATCTGGTCCGGATCACGCTCGGCGAAAAAGCGTTCGCAGTCTTGCCACACCGCCGACAACGGCCGATGAAACACGCGATCTTCAAGTTCGGCACGCTCAGTGACTGGAATGGACTCGATCGAATCATTGGCCCGGTACACCTCGTACAGTCGTTTGGCCCGACCTGCGAACATCGTCCCCCGCTTGAGCACCTGGACATCGACACCCATCTCGAACATGTCGGCCGACGGCGCCATCGCACAGTCCGTTTCCTCAGCCGTGGCGAGCAAATCCTTCACCACGGCCGACTGGTTGGCTTCAACACACGCCTGATTGATCGACCCAGTGACCGCATATGCCGCGCCGAGGCCGAACGCGGCCGCCGCCGCGACCGGCGTTCCGATGCCCCCGGCCGCACCTACCCGGACCGAGTGCAGGTAGCCGAGTTCGCGCTGGATCCGGTCGCGCAACGCGATGATCTGTGGGAGCAGCACGACGAGCGGTCGGCGATCGGTATGGCCCCCGGAATCGGCTTCGGCGGTGAGGTCGTCGGCCATCGGAACCTGCAGTGCCAGCTCGGCTTGCTCCTCGGTGATCGCTCGGTCCGCCACCAGCTGACCGAGCATGGCTTGCGGTGCCGGCCGAAGAAATCGTTCGGCGACCTCAGCCCGCGATACTTTGGCGATCACCCGGTGGCCTACCACGATCCGGCCGTTCCCATCCCTGCTCAATCCGGCGGCTCGGTAGTGCACGACCTGCGGGGTCAGATCAAGGAATGCAGACGCTTCGACACAATGCACCTGGTGGCGCAGGAACAGCTGCACAGCGGCCCGCTCCAGCGCAAGCTCGTTTGGGCTATGGATCAGGTTCGCGGCGAACGGTTTTCCTGACGTATCCCGCTTAATCCGACCTAGAGCCTCATCGATTCGATCCGGCGCCAGTCCGCCCGCCCCGAAAGAGCTGAGATAGCCCGCATTGGACAAGGCAATCACCATATCCGCCGAAGCGATGCCATTGGCCATCGCGCCGGTGGCATAGGCCGTCCGGACACGATGTGTGCTCAGAAAGCCGCGTTCACCAAGGGACTCGGGCGGCAATGCCGGGACCGAAGCCAAGACTTGCGTAGTGCGGGCCGAGGTTGGGTCGGTGGTGACGCCGATCCCATGCTCGTCGCGCACCACGAAACAAGGTCGATCCAACTGAAGCAATTCGCGATACACATCGGTGGATTCGCGGGCAATATCTCGCGCGGTGTGCATCCGGTTCACCATGGCTGTGCGTCCTTTTCTCGAAGTTCGACCGTGAGGTCGCTCAGTTCGTAAACCGGCATTTCTTGTTTCCATATGCTGGCATCCGCAGCGCTCTGGGCGAGCGGCTTGGACACGGCCTCGTCGCAGTTCGGAGTCAGCGCATCGGATCCGGCCGGGCACCAGGTCCCAGCCAACGGCCGGAGCTGGAGCGCTGCCTGTGCCCGCAGCGCACTGACGTGTGCAACAACCAGCGCCGTCCGCACTCGGGCGAGTACCGACGCCTCTGATGGCAGCGGCGACAGCATGTTCTCCGGCTTCCGGGACTCCAGCCACATCACCGAGTCGAAGGGTTCACCGATGAACTCGAGAGCCGTGCTCATGACACGCTCTCCCCGGAGGCTCCCTCTCCCGGGTGCCAAGAGCGCACGGCCTCGCGGAACTTCGCCGTCATGTCTTTTGTGGACACCATGGTGATAGCGGTGAAGCGCTGCAGCACCTCTCCATGCAGGGTGGCAGCGGTCGCGTTCGTCGTGATGGTCGCGTCCGTGGAGCAGACGTCGTCGACCACGAGGAGGAACGGTTCGTTGTCAGGCAGCGGGGCGAAGTAGTCCGCGGCACCGATGTCCAGCGGCAGGCAGGCGTCGCCGAGGAGGTCCGTACCCAGTACAGCCGGGCCTTGCAGCAGCAGGTCGGCGAGGACCGGGCTGTGGAGCCGACCCGTATATGCCGTGCCAGCGACGTCCGCAAGTCGGCACAGCAGCACCAACCGGGAGGATGACCGACCCAGGACTCGCCGGAGGCCCTGCAGGCGGGGTCCGTGAAACAGGGTGCCGTGGCGATAAATTTCCGGCCCGTCCTCCGGTCCGTCCGCGAACGGCAGGACCTCCATGCGCGGCGCGGTCTGGGGCGCGGTCGCGAGCTCAAGGGTGGCCGCGTAGTGCGGTATGAGCTGACCGGCGTCGGTCTGGCTGCGCACTGTGGCGCGCACCTGGATCCGGTCGCCGTGCGAAATACCGGGTTCGACGTGGGTCTGGTAGCCGGAGCACATGGCGTTGTCGAAGACAATTCCCTTGTGCACCTGGAAGTTCGTCACGTGCACGACGCACATGCCTGGATGTGCTCGCTCCACCGTGTTGATCAGCCAGCCCAGGCCGAAAGTGGCCGGAAAAACCGGGTGCGCCCCGATCCGATGTGCCTGCAGTACCGGATCGGCCGCGGCATCGCCGATGTCACGCCGCGCGGTGAAAGCAAGTGATGGCACCACACACTGTCCGCCGAGCGCCACGCTGTCGCCGATGAGCACCCGTAGGTCGCTGGCATGGTCCTCGGTGAACTGTTCGACAAAGGCGCGCGCGCCGACCTCGACGTCGAGCAGTGAGATGCCCCTAGTCGTGAACAGCTCCCGCAGATCGTCGGTGACCATACCGCCGTTCCAGGCGCTCCAGTCGATGGCGGTCACGTGCGTATCGGGGTGCGCGTGCTTCCAGCCGGCAGCGAACCGGCACAACGCCTCGTTGGCCGCAGCATAGTCGGCCTGCCCAGGGTTGCCCAGCAGCCCTGCCACCGAGGTGAATAGCACCAGGTGTTGTAGTGCTGGACTGTCCACGGCGTCGAGTACGTGACGCAGCCCGTCGAGCTTGGACCGGAAAACCCGCTCGACCTGTGCGGCGGTCTTGTCCGCAAGCCGGGCATCGGCGAGCACGCCTGCGCCGTGGACCAGTCCGGTGATTCGGCCGCGGTGTTCGGACAACGCGAGGTCGACAGCGGCCGCGTCGGCGATATCGACGGCGAGGTAGGCGGCGCGCTTCCCGAGCATGGCCAGGTTTTTCCGGACCTCCCGCTGAGCGAGCAAATCATCGCGCACCCGCGCCACATGCTGGGGGGTCGGGCGGTTATCGTCCAGTGACAGCGCAACGATGGCGGCCGACTGGAGCTCGTTGTCGGCGACGCCGCTCGCCCAGCTCGGTTCAGCACCCAGTTCGGTTCGGCCGAGTAGCAGGAACCGGGCGTTCGTGTATCCGGCGAGCGCATGTACGCAATGGGCGGTGATGCCACGTGCTCCGCCGGTCACCAGGACGAGGTCCTCCGATGTCAGGGTGAGAACTTCCCTGTCCGGGTCGGGGCCGACAGTCGATACCTGCTGGGCCGAACCGTGTCTGCTGGGCAGCACGGTCCAGCGGGCACAGGTGGCATCGACGCCCACTTCGGCGGTGTCGATCGCCGCGTCGCGGATCTCATCGAGCACCGCGTCGACGAATTCGGCACCGGGCAGCTGGAGGGCGACATCGACCGAGCGGCAGAACAATCCTGGCCGTTCCCCGGCCAGTGTCTTGACCACGCCGCTGACGCCGCCGACCAGCGACGGGGCAGCGCCGCAGTGGCCGTGCAAGCCGAGGCCGCCGTCGAGCCGGGTGATCGTGACAAATCCGGCTCGGCTCGACGTGGGGTCCAGTACCGTCGCGGCCCGCCGGGCGAGCATTATCGTCTCGGCGAGATACCGCCGCGCGCCCGCCCAATCCCGCTCGGTCTCGGCCAACGAGAGGCACAGGTCGATTCGCCCAATGAACAGTGCCTCGATGTCAGAGGCGTGTCGTGCCCGACGCACGGTCCACCCCTGGGCGGTCAGACCGGTCACAAGCGCGTCGCCGCCGACATGCCCGTCGTCCACCAGCACCACGACTGGGTCGGCGCAGTAGGGCTTTTCGATCGTATCGATGGCGGGCAGTCTGGTCAGTTCGACGGTGTGGCGACGCGTCTGCGCCGCCTCATGCGCTTTTGGGTCGACATCACCTGTTTCAGTGAGGACGGCGACGACCTGGTTCACGGTGCGCAACTCACCGAGCATTTCTGGACCGATGTCAGGCAACCCGGGCACCCGATCCCGTATCGCCGCGAAGACCTGGACTTTCTTGATCGAGTCGACACCAAGATCCGTCTCCAGATCCATCGCCGGATCAATCATGCCCACCGGGTACCCGGTCTTCTCCGCAATTACCTCGACCAGCGACGACCTCAACTCCACGCGGGCCACACCGTTCACCATTTCCGTTTCAGCTTCGCTGGCGGGTAACGGGGCAGTTTGCAGTGTCGGTTCCGGGGGCGGAGTGGGTAGGGGGGCTTCCGGCGCGAGGCGAAACTCACGTACGGGTCGCTCTGGCAAACCGGCCATACCGTGCACCTCGTCTGCGTCGCGGTCGTGCTCTGTGGTTGGTGTCCAGGTCGGGGCGGATCTTCGGATAGTGGCGTGTCGAGGGGATCCGGTCTCCAACTCGGCGAGAGTTGCCAAGATCTCGCTCGCCCGAGCGTGAGCCCGGCCGATGGCCTCGCTCTGCCGGGTGATCGCCTGCACCGCTTCCGCAGTGGGTGGATCGAGCGGTTGCCGCAGCACCTCCGCCACCCGCTCGCCCACCCGCAGCTGACTCTCCAGGTACTGGCTATGTGCGGCGAGATGTTGGTCCACGGGATTGAGCACGGTGTCCTCCATGAGTGTTACCGGAGTAGCGGATGGATCGGTGGTAGGTAGAGTCGAGGTGATCACCGGGGCCATTTGCCCGGGCGTCGGCGTGGAAGCTTTGTTTTTCAAACCAGTTGAGTCGGCAAGCGCACCTTCTAGTCGGTAACCGTCCGCCAGCGCCGCCTCGTAGGCCGCGCGGCGTTGTTCGGGCACGTACTCCGCGCCAGAGATCGTCACGCTCATGCCACTGGAGGTGACGGGTTCAGCAACGGGAGGTTCGGTGTATCGGTTGATGCCTGACAGCGGTGCACCGAGCACGGCAAGCCGCACAGCTGCGCGTTTGAGCGCCACGTCGCTGTTGCCGAGCGGTCCCGCGTCCGTGGGGATGGCGCAGACCTCGTCGCCGAGTGTCTGCCTCACGAACTGGGTGAGCACCTGCTTGGGCCCGAACTCGACGAAGACGGTGACGCCATCAGCGCGCATACCCTTCAGGACCGCGACGAATTCAACAGGTTCAAGCAACTGTTGGACCAACGTGCGTGCATTCGCTCCCGTGTCGTCTCCGTAGAAGGCGCCGGGCGAGTTCGCGTACACCGGGCCGGTCGGCGTTGTGATGCACACCGCGTCCACCTCGGGTTGGAAAAGGTCGACCGCATGTGCCACGTGGCAGGTGTGGAAGGCCGCGGCAACCGGCAGGAGGCGCGCCGTGACATTCCGCCGACCGCACTCCTTGACCAGCCGCTTGACGTCCTCGGTGCCGCCTCCGACGACCACCTGCTCAGGCGCATTGTGGTTGCAGATGGTTAGGTCCGGAAATGCGGTAAGGATGTCCGTGACCTGCTCGCGGCTGGCCTTTACCGCAGCCATTGTGCCCGAGTCCCCCTCGGCCACTGGCGCCATTGCCCGGCCGCGCGCCGCGGCAAGACGGAAGTAGTCTGCATCAGATATCGAACCTGCCGCCCATAACGCGGTCAACTCGCCGAAGCTGTGCCCGGCGAAGGCGTTACAGACCAAGCCGAGCTCGCTGAGGTAGACGAACTGCCCCACAGACAGGGCCCCGATCGCCGGCTGCGCATACTCGGTGCGCCGCAAATCCGCCTCCTGACGCTTGCGCAGCGCCCCGTCGAATACCGGAGGCGGAAACACCACCTGGGCCAGCCGAGGTGCCGCGCCTGCGAAACAGGCATTGGCACGATCGAACACTTGCGCAACAGCCGGGTTGTTCAGGGCGGCTTCCAGCCCCATGTTCAGATACTGGCTGCCCTGACCGGCGAACAACGCACCAATGCGCAGGCCAGGCAGCGCTTGGCGACGGAAGAAAACGCCCGCAGGATGGGACCACTCTTCGCCAACCTCATCCCCGGACAAGTACTCGATCGCCAGCTCCCGCAGGGCGGTGGCCTCCTCCTCGTCGCTGGCGACGAACCCGACCCTGGCATGGATGGCCGGGATGTCACCGTCATCGCTTGCCGGCGCCGCACTGCGCAGCAGTTCGAGCAAGCACTCCTTGTCGGGTGCGTGCCATAAGTAGGCCATCGGGGTGCGGTGCAACATTCGCAGCCCTGTTCGGTCTGTCCGGTGTTCCTCCAGAACGAAGTGGAAGTTCGTCCCACCAAAGCCCATTGAAGACACAGCAGCCCTTCGGACAGGGCGGTCCGGGTCGAGGATCCACGGGCGTGTCCACCTGTTGACGTAGAATGGGGCGTCAGCGGAGTCGAGGGCGCTGTTGGGTTCCTCGACGTTGATCGTGCCAGGCAGCACTTTCTGGTGCAGCGCGAACGCGAGCTTCATCAGGCCGGCAGTGCCCGCAGTGCCTTTGGTATGTCCGATCTGGGATTTCACGCTACCCAGCGCGGCGAAGCGCGGTTCGTCGGAGGCGGCGCGAAGCAGGTCACCGAGAGCGGACAGCTCGGTGCGGTCACCGACTGCGGTCCCGGTGGCGTGCGCCTCGAATAATTCGACCGATCCTGGTGAGCAGTCAGCGTCAGCATAGGCCCGGTCCAGAGCGACCCGCTGGCCTTCTGCGCGCGGTGCATAGATGCTCGCCCCCCGCCCGTCGCTGGAGGACCCAATACCACGCAGCACCGCATAGATGCGGTTTCCGTCCCGCTCCGCGTCACCGAGCCGCTTCAGCCCAAGCATGCCGATACCCTCGCCGAGCAACGTGCCGTCCGCAGAGGCCGCGAACGGGCTGATCCGGTCGCTGTGTGAGAGCGCCTCGACTTTCGAAAAGCACATGTACATGAAGATGGAGGTATCGGTGTCCACCCCGCCGGTGATCATCATGTCGGCACGACCATCGACAAGTTCGGCAACCGCTACCCGGATCGCCGCCAGCGACGCCGCGCATGCTGCGTCGACCGTGCAATTCATCCCACCGAGCCCGAGACGGTTGGCCACTCGCCCCGCGACCACATTGAACTCCAGCCCAGGGAAGGTGTTCTCCTCCCATGGTGCGAACGCTGTGACGTACCTGTTGGCGATCTCGTCGGCGTCCCGCGCGGACATCCCGCAGCTGCGCACCACCTCCTTCAGCACCGGTGTGGACAACCGGGCCGCCAGCGGATGCGTAAGCGGGACTGCGCCGGTGGTGCCGAGCACCACACCGGTGCGTGACGGGGCATACCACGTCGATCCCGGCGCGCCTGCGTCGAGCAGTAGGTCCCGTGCCACGCCGAGGCTAAGCAGCTGCATCGTGCTGGTGATCCCCAACTGGTTGGGCGGCAGCCCGAATTCGACCGGGTCGAACTCGATATTCGGCAGGAACCCCCCACGCCGGGAGTAAGTCTTGTCTCGCGCCGCGGGGTCAGGATCGTAGTAGTCCGTCACCGACCACCGTGACTCAGGCACGTCCTGAGTGCAGTCCGTCCCAACGAAGACGTTCTGCCAATACTCCCGATGTGTCCGTGCCATGGGAAACAGACCCGACATTCCCACAATGGCAATCGGGGTACGGGCGAGCCGCCGGTCGGCGAAGTCCGCGTCCATCTAGGTGTTCTCCTCAGGGTTGCTTGATATCTGGGTCAGGCTGCGGTGAACAGACCCGAACTCTGGGTCAGGCTCACAAGTTCCTCGGCGAAATGCTGGTGTAACCGCGGGCCGGGATGCAGCCGGTCGGCGTCCCACATCGTCGGCTCACGCCATACCTGCGGCCGACACAAGTCGATGCAGGTCACACCGGTGTCCTCGGCGATTTCCGCGAGAGCCTCGTTGGCCTCGGCGAAACGATCGCGAAGCGCGCGACGCACCGACTCGGAGACCTCGAGATTTCCCGGGATATCTGGGTAGTTGGCCGTCACCACTATGGTGTCCGCACCGGTGAGAGCATCGAAGATGGTGCGCAAGTTGTGCTGGAAGAGCGCAGCGTCGTAGTGCTGACGGCTGGCGAGCAGGTCGTTCGCGCCGACGAAAGCAACCACCAGCGGAGCCTTACCGCGCACTGCGTGCGGGAGTTGGTGGTGCACCGCATGCTGGACGGTCGCGCCGTACTCGGCAAGGTTGTGCACGCTCCGTGGCGGCAGGTTTGTCATAGAAGAGAATCTCGAAACCCACCCGCGATGTCCGCCATCCGGCGCGGGATCCCCCCAACCTGCCGAGACGCTGTCACCGAGAACAGTGAGCAGATATCTAGACATGACCCGTCCTTTCACTCATTGATCATTCGCAGTTGGACATCGACTTCCCGAGGCTGGCCGCCCCAGGTTGTCGCCGCCTATTCCGAGTTCGCGGATCCGTGTCGACGCCGATATGTGCAACCGAAGTTTCATCAGTTACTCCATCGCGGTTCGAGATCAACGCAAGCAGTTTCGACGGACGGTCAAGCTGATCTGTCGCCGGTATCCCACCCGCTGGCCGTCGCCACGTCGAGGAGGTGGTTGCCGAGCAGACCCACCGGCACAACCTGGAGGGCGGCACCGGTCTCAACTGGCGGAAGTCAACTAACACCCGCACGTGTCGGCGGCGGAGATTGCTGAGCTCACGCCACCCGCGGAAACAAGTGGAGGCGCCAGCCAGGTGCGCCCGTACGAAATATCGGTATCGCTGCACAGGCGACAGTCGGAGGTCATCCGCGTAGATACCGTCCACTCGGTCGACCAGCGTGCAGTGTCGGTGGAAGCGCTCGATACACGCACTGGGCGGAGTGTCGTCGTTCGCGATCACCAAGGCGGCACCCGACACGGGCTCGATAGCGGAGTGCGCGTGGACCCAGCGTCCGTCGACCGAGTCAACTCGATCGACCACCCTGTGCTCAATCTTTGCGTCGGCTTCCGTGTACAGCGACACATGTTTCTGCCCAGGACATGCCGTATGACTGATACGAGCGTCGACGTCCGGGCAGGACCAGTACCCAGCAAACATGCTGCCAACACCTCTTGACCGAGCACTTGACGCTCCGCAAACCAGGATCGCGTCACCACACCCGCGGCCTCCGCTGTACGGCGACCAGCACGCACACCACTCTGCCTCTGGCTATTCAACCGGCATGAGGTCGCTGGCAGGATCGGACCATCGTGTTGAGGCGCGGCCGATCGAGACGCAGGCCGCCAACTGGTCAGCCAGTTCGTGCGGCGGATCGAGCCGCTCCAGTGCATGCCACACGTCCTCGATATCGAACTGTGGAGTCTCGTGAGTCATGGCGGCCACTCGTCTAAGGTCGTAACAATTAGGTGACACCAACCGGCAAACTATGAGCCGATGCCGACCGGCATGGGTGACAGTAAAGCGCTCCCAGGGGGAACACATCACCCGAAGGTGGAGTTTGGCCGCTGGGAGTGTCTGGAGTTCAGCGTCATCCTCAATGGCGACACTGCCGATATCCGCACTCAATGCGGGAGAAAATGCCAGTCAGGTGCAGGATATGACGGTCAGCGCGATGGTGGAGTTCAGCTCGGCGGGGACAGCCCGCAGATACCAGCGGTGCTGGACGCGATCGAGGTGCTCAACCCGACGGTGGCCGACCGCGAGTGCGAGCTGGTCGGATCCTGGCCGACAATGCCTATTCCAGTCGCCGCCTATTCCAGTCGCCGCAACCGCGGATGGCTGCAGCCAACGCGGCATCGAGGTAACCATCCCGGTTCCGACGGGCCAGGCCACGCACCGTCGCAACCGCAGCCGCACCGGCGGGCGGCCACCATCATTTGACCCCGTGATCTACCGTGCCCACAACGCCGTCGAGCGTGGCATCAACCAGATCAAACAACACCGAGCGGTGGCGACGAGAATACGACTGTGAGTATGAGTGCCGCCTCGGCCGGCGGGGTGACTTGAGTTATGACTGGCCAAGGCGTCTTGAGTTTGATCTGTCGAGCATCATCCGGGGCGGTGCTTGCTGCCGCCGGACCAGGCTGGCTTTGTCCTGATAAAGGCCTTGCAGAACTAGGTTGTGTCTCCCAATGATTTGAGAAATTCGACCACCAGGGCCAGGACAAATCCGGCACGGTAGGTGGTCGCGAGCTTGATGCCCCTATGGATTGTCAAGCCGCTGTGGGGAGAGGCGTGGTGTTCGGGCTGCTGGGCGTGGTGATGATCTGGTAGATCTCTCGTGCGACGTAGCGTTTGAGGCATCGGATGGCTTCGCGGCGGGTTTTGCCTTCGGATTGTCTGCGGGCGACGTAGTCGCGGGTGCGGGTATTCCAGCGCAGACGCGCGATGACGATGGTGTAGAGAGCAGAGTTGGCGCGCCGGTCGCCGCCTCGATTGAGCCTGCGGCGCCTGGCTTTTCCCGAGGATGCCTCGATGGGGCTGACACCGCACAGGGCAGCGAAGGATGCTTCGCTGCGGAGGCGTTCGGGGTTGTCGCCGGCGGTGATGAGCAGGGCGGCGGCGGTGTCGGGGCCGACCCCGTAGCAGTCCAGGAGTGTCGGGCAGGATGCGGCGATGGTGGCAGTGATCTGGGTGTTGAGGTCGTCGATCTCTTCGGTCAGGACCTGGATGCGCCGAGCTAGTGACCGCAGTGTGTAGACGGCGGTCGTCTCCGCGGTCGTCGGGGCTGCGCGATCGAGGTCGGCGCAACGCCGGATCAGCCGGGGGTTGCTCAACCCGGTCAGTGACTCACGCAATGCCGGATCGGCACGCACCACAACAGCTTTGAGCTGGTTGATGGCCTGGGAGCGGGACTTGGTCGCCGATTCCTTGGTCATCTTGAGCATGCGCACCATCTCCACGGGTCCATCGCCGGTCTTGGCGACGGCGGTCACGCGGCCCGACAGCACGGCCCTGGCGGCGGCCTCGGCGTCGATGGCGTCGGTCTTTCCGCGGCGGCGCCGATTCCCTTTGTCGGGCTGGTTGACCTCCAAGACACACACGCCGGCTTCTCGCAGATAGCGGGTCAGTGCAGTGCCGTAGGAGCTGGTGCCCTCCACTCCGGCACGACGCAGGGTGCCGAAACCCTTCGCCCAGGTCAGTAGCTGCCGATATCCTGCTGTTGTTGTGGGGAAACTGTTGTGCCCCAGTGCGTTTCCCTGAATTCCGATGACGAAGGCGACGTGGGCGTCTTTGTGGGTATCGACCCCCAGGACCACGGTTTCGTCGCTGGGGTCGATCTGGCCGGAGCGGTCGTCTTGCGGCATGCTGGGCACGGGTCGGCTGTCTCCTCTGACGGATTCGGGACTGGGCTGGCCGACGCCAGGCCGGGCATGGACGGTCAGGACTGTGACGGCGCCTTTTTCGCGGCAAGGCCCCTATCGGGACACATCCAGCCCGGTCCGGCGACAGCAAGCACCGCCCCGGACAGTGGTCGACAGATCAAACTCAAGGCCCGATGGCCAGTCGTAACGCGGGTCAGACCACCGCCCGGGGCGGCACGCATTGATCCTCACAGTCGTAGCGCGTGGCCACCGCCCGCCACTGCTTGGCCCGGTTGAAGGCACGTTCGATGACATTGCGCCGCTTGTAGAGCTGCGCGTCGAAGCCCGGCCACCGGCTCGGCCCTTGCGTTTGCGGTTGTCGACCTGATCGCGGCGTTCGGGAATCACGGTCTGGATCCGTTTGCGGCGCAGCAGAGTTCGGTTCGACGCAGCGGAGTAGGCGCGGTCGGCGATCACGACGTCCGGGTTGCGCCGAGGCGGGCCGCCTTCCAGACGAGGCACCGCCACCGCATCCAACAACGGTGGCAACAACGGCGAATCGTTGGTCTGGCCGGGTGTAAGTAGCACTGCCAAACCTCGACCTGCACCGTCGGTGGCGAGGTGGATCTTGGTGGTCAACCCGCCGCGGGAGCGCCCGATCGCATGGTCGGCTGGTTCATAGCCCCGACACAGAGTCGGCGGCCGTGGGGCGTGCTGGTGGGCGCGCACGATCGTCGAGTCGATCGAGACGACCCAGTCCAGGTCGCCGGTGGTGTCGGCCAAAGCGAGCAGCGCGGTCAGCACCCGATCCCAGGTGCCGTCGGCGGCGTAGCGGCGGTGGCGTTTCCACACCGTCTGCCACGGCCCGAAGTGTTCGGGCAAGTCCCGCCAGGGCAGGCTGGTCCGCAACCGATACAGCATGCCTTCCACCACCAGGCGATTATTGGCGAAGTTACGGTCCACGTGCCCTTGCGATTTCGGCAGCGGCAACTCCAGCAGTTCCCACTGCTTGTCGGTCAGAACCTGGTATCGATCACCGATCGCGGTCGCCACGGCGAACATGATGCACGACCGGCCCCGACCATGGGGCCGCTCGATTCAGCTCATTGGGAGACAGAACCTATCACTTCGTGATGTAATGCTGTCTTCGCTGGTAATGGGCTTGTTTTTCCTTGTGTTGATGTCTTCATCGCCAAGCCGTTTTTCCCGGCCAACGGCGCCAGCAGCCCCCGCACATAGCCGCGCGCCCGCAACCGCGGCTCCGCCCGATGAAACCGGGGCTTCTCGCCGGAAGATTCGCCACCACGCTTCTTGCAGGTTGAGCCAACAACACGCCCCGACCGGGATGAACGCGTGTTTGATCCGGCGGTGGTCTTCGAGCCATTCGCGGGTGGATTTGCTGTTGTGGCTGGAGAGGTTGTCGGTGATCACGTAGATATCGCCGAGGGGATTGGCCTGTTCGACCAGCTCGAGGAAACGCTGATAGTTGATGCTGTTGCGGGACGACGCGGTGAGCGTGACGGCCTGGCCGTCGCGGACGCGGATCGAGCCGTACACCCAGACCCTGTCCGGGCCTCGCGAGTACTCCAGGGGCGCCTTGATCCGGTGTCCGTCGACCGACCACCCCGGTGCGGGGCCGAAGGTGCGGGGCGATACCGGACCCAGCTCGTCGGCGCAGACTACCGTGGCACCTTCGGGTGGCTGCGTGTAGAGACCGACGATATGGGTTCTTTTGGGACGAAGTACGGGTCTTTACTCGAATCCCTTCTGCCACAAGGATTCTGCGCACCTGACTACGACCCACGACAATGCCTTCGGCGCGCAGGGCCGCGGTCAGCGAATCCAGCGTCCAGCTCGACGGTGCCCCGTCCTGCTCGGCTTCCAAAGCGCCGTCGGATTGCCGCGTCAACCGCCCCGGTGGCGTGGTGGCGACCAAGGCCACGATACGACTGCGCTCTGTCTCGGTCAGGCGAGGTTTGCGCCCCGACCCCGGCCGATCGCCCAGCCCCTCCATGCCGTGAATGTTGAACCGGTGCAGGCGTTCTCGCACCGTCTGCGGATGACAACCCAACTCCTGCGCGATCACCGCGGTGGACTTCCCGTCCCAGCTCGCCGTGATCATCCGCGCCCGGCGAATCCAATCACCCGGAGCATGCCGAGCACCAGCGAGCTTACGAATCTTCCGCTCCTCCAACACATCCCGCGCAGGACGCGCGACCAGCACCTTCGGCAGAACTCACCCCATGACACCCGAATCAACAAGACCGACAAGAAGATACATGATCATTGAGGAACGCAGCACCAAGGCACAGTCACAGTCCTGACCGCCCATGGGCCCAGTCGGCGTCGGCCAGCTCAGCCCCGAACCGATTAGGAGAATATCCCTCCCCCACAACAGCTACAGCAGTCCACCCACCACGACGGCGTTTGAGCAACTCCGATCAACAAAGCTGCACGGACACCACCAAGAGTTCGACGTCCGCGACGTCGAACATCTCGCCAGCAGTTGTATCGAATTCGTCCCTGGTCATCTCAAATTCGGTGATCAACTTGGACGGTATCGGACTGTAATAGGACTGTCAGCAGTGATTCGCTGCGGAACCACCCGGCTCGGCGGCGCACAAGCAAGACGCCATGTTCATCTGGACCAGACGCAGCGACGGCTGGCGACGAACAGGTAGTTCGACAACCAAACCATCCGGGGATCCGTAATATTCGTCGTGCCCAACTCATTGATGGCCAACGCGCTTCTACCTGACGTGGCCGTTACGGCGTGGGCGGTGGCTGGTGCACCGCAGACGGTCGAGACGAACGCGAGCACCTGAATGATGGCCAGCAACCAAACGATCCGACGCCGAGCACGGGAGCCGCTCGCCCAACCCTGGGATCGACCCAGCATACCCCGCCCGCACCTCAAGCGCTGGAATCCCAGGCTGCGTTCAACGCCACCATCGGCCGACTGGACGGATTGCGGGGTATCAAAGACCACGCGATATCGAAGTCCCAACAGATGACGGCGCTTTCGACCAAGCAGTGAACGCCGTCCGACAGGGATCACTCCCTCGACGATGTAGCACCCGAGACGCAGGTTCAAAGCGTTAGCGGAATCCGACGGCAGATCGGAGTCCGCTGTCATGTAGCCGACGGTGTCACCCCGATTACCGAAGATCCGCACAGGCTCACCGTCACTCCCTGGTCGACTCTCTCATGGTGCCGACAGTCGCCACGCACCCTTGACCGCATCCAGAACCGACTCTTCCCCGTCCCCGGCTGGATAAATCGACATTAGGGCGATCCAAAGCATCCGCAATATGGCCCGAAAGTGGAGTCCTTCGACGCGGACGTTGCGGAGCCAACGCGAGAGATGGGACACTCACGGCGTGTTCGAGCATTGCCCTGTACTTCTCCGCAATTTCTCTGGTTTCACCCCATGAGTCCAAAGACTTACTGGTCCGGCAGCCCGGCGGGGCGCTCCCCTGGATTCTGACTTTAGTTTGCGGCCTCCATCTCGGTGGGCGACTTCGTCGAAATGCCGATAGGGGCGCGACTGATCGAACCATCCTCGTAATCGACGCGAGCCCATCAACATCGGTACGCCATCGAAGCAGGACGTTATATGAGTAGCACAATCACCAGCATCTACGACAAGATCGGCGGTCACGAGACGCTTGAAGTCATAGTCGAAGACTTCTACAGCCAGATTCTCGCCGACGCCGAACTGGTCAAGTTCTTCACCGGCACCAACATGTCGCGGCTAAAAGGCAAGCAGGTTGAGTTCTTCGCCGCAGCCCTCGGCGGCCCCACGCCTTACATCAGCGCCCCAATGAAACAAATCCACCAGGGCCGCGGCATCACCTTTCACCATTTCGTCCGAGCAGCAGTACACCTCGAAGCGGCGCTCTCTGGCACCGGCGGTCCTGCTGACATCGTCGAGGACAGTCTGGACACCATCGCCCCGCAAGCCATCGACATCGCTTCATCGCCTGCAATGGACCTCTAGCCGTGTAAGGCGATGCTGTGCCTTCCAGAACGTTTAAGCGGCGCTTCGAGTCGGTCCGGCGCGCGTGAAGTCAGGTTTTGCGGTCAGCAGCGGAATTCGATTGGGCATTCTGAGGTCTCAGCTCGAAGGCGGCGGGTTCGCGTGTGCCGACGGGTGCCGTGGTCGATTAGCTACTAATCGCGGACCGGCCGGTGGCACGGCGAGATGTCTGCGGCAGCGTGGAGGCTTGCCGCATCAGGCTTTCCGGTGGCCTTCGTCTTTTCTCACCTGTTCGGGTGGATGATGGAGTGGCAGGCCATGAGAGCCTGCCGCCACCAGAATTGTGCTGTGCAGTCGAACGCCTAGATTTGCAGCATTTCCGATGAAGTTCCGCGTTCACGGGGCTCCGACATTTCTTCGAATCCGCAACCTCAACCTTGATTAAGGAGAAGCACCCGGACAACACCACACGTCTTCGCAATCTCCAGTGCTGCAATAGACCACTAGCTGCGAATTCCACTTAAGGGCCATACTCCCTACCCGGCATCGTGTCTAGTTTCATTCCTGTCCACGATTTTCTCGGCACTCGGCCGCATTTGACGGCCGTGATGCACCTCGGCTATCGGCCACGCCACGCGACAACATCGAAGCCGAGTACCAGCAATGCGGCAAAGGTACTGGCCGCAGAAAGGCGGGGCCGAGTGAGCAACAGGCCTAGCGTCGTCATTGATAAGCGCGACGGGTTGGGGCTGATCTCGCTCAACCGACCCGAGGTGATCAACGCCGTAAATCATGCAATGTACTGCACTATTCTGGGAGCGTTGCAAGACTGGGCCAACGACACCTCCGTGCGTGCGGTAGTGCTCACCGGCGCTGGCACCCGCGGCCTGTGCGCTGGCGGTGACGTCGCCATCTTCCACGACGACGGGCTGAACGGCAGGACCGGCCCAGATTCTCTCAGCGGGAGGTTATTTCGTACCGCATACTCGCTAAGCGCCTGCATCGCCCGCTATCCGAAACCATATATCGCGATCATGGACGGTATCGTGCTCGGCGGCGGAGTCGGTCTTTCTGCGCACGGCAGCCACCGTATAGTCACTGAGCAGTCCTCCGTCGGTATGCCTGAAGTCAGCATCGGCTTTGCCCCAGACGTCGGCAGCACCTATCTTTTATCTCGCGCACCCGGTGAGATCGGAACCCACATGGCATTGACAGCGGGCCGGGTGAACGCAGCAGACGCCATCGCGGCCGGTTTTGCCGATTGCTACGTGCCATCCAGGCAGCTTCCATCTCTACTGAACGCACTCGCCACGTCTGAACCGGAGATCGCCATCGCAAGATACGCTGAGGAGGCCGCCCCATCCGAGATCGCGAGTCACCGGGAATGGATCGACTCCTGCTACCGTTCTGACACCGTGGAAGAAATCCTTGAGGCACTGTACAGCGCTCATTCACCTGCCGCCCGGCGATTGGCAGCCGAGATCGCCGCGAAATCACCTGTCGCACTGAAGGTCACCCTGCGCGCGTTACGTAGCGCGCGTAATTTTACAATTGAGGAGGCCCTGGACCAGGAATACCGTGTCTCAGTCGCCGCACTGGCCACTCATGATCTGGTAGAGGGTATCCGTGCTCAGGTTATTGACAAAGATCATACGCCGCAGTGGTGTCCGGTCGCTCTTACCGAGGTAACACCCGCACAAGTCGACGCCTACTTTGTCCCACTCGGCGAGAACGAACTCAAATTGTCGCCGAGTAAGGACAAGCCGATCCTGAACCGAACCGGACTCGAGGTTGCTATCGCTTCCTGATCATGAGCTGTTGGGTTCGACGTGCTCGCCACGGCGTGGCTTTGTCGTTGCCGATAGGCTCGCCCTCGACGATGAGCTCGCAGGCGGCCGATCGCACGGCTAATGAGAGGCCGCCACCATCCATATCGGCGTCGACGAGTATATCCACGTCGAAAGCTGACCGGCCCGTCCGCCGTGAATGCGACCGCTTGGTATTGGCGTCCTGTTGGCCCTGGCGAGGGGCTGGAAGGGACGATAGAGATCATGCCTGCCCGCCGCCGTGCGAGGCGGCCTGCGCCTGCGCCTGGCCATACACTGCGAATTTGCCACAGGAAGCGGATTGCGCTCTGCCGCAACAACATCCAGAATGATCAGCGAACGCAATGCCAGATATTTCACAACGGGCGCCAACCACGCGAACGCGTTCGACGGTAGACAACAGACCAACAGGACGCACGGCGTCCTAGACCCAGAGCTTATCGAAGTGATCCCAGGGGGTTTCATGGCCGATTGTCCGGATTTCAGCTTGGTTCAACTGCAATACTTCGTCCTCTCCGCTGAAATGGGCAACATATCCGACGCAGCCAAAGCTCTGCACGCGTCCCAGTCCGCGGTTTCCACCGGCGTTCAGCGACTGGAACGGAAGCTGGGGACACAACTCTTCTTCAGAAACCGCACCAAAGGCGTCAGTTTGACACCGAGCGGGCGCGTACTTCTGGCCGATGCGAGATCGCTTCTCGGTCAGGCAAGGCGACTACGCGACCGCGGCCGGGAATGGCAGGGCGGCATCCATGGCGAATTGGAGGCCGCCTCGCTCCATTCGATCGCCGCATGGATATTTCCTCCGGTGCTCAGCAAGCTGAAGCAGCGCCATCCGGAGCTGACCGTCATGATGCACGAGGGGACCGTCGATCGGGTATGCGAGCTACTCCGGTCCGGCGGTTGCGAACTCGCCCTGACCTCGCGACTGCCCGATCCGGACTTCACGTTCATCTCGCTGGCCCGGGTGCCCGTGGTGGCATTCGTCGCAGACGGCGATCCCTTGGCCGCGCATGGATTCGCGACCTTGCCGCGGCTCGCGACGCGTCCACTCCTTGTCGTCGACAGCCCCGCCGACGATGCCGCGGCGGCAGCGGAGCGCTCCGACTTCTTCACTCGGGCGGGCGCGCCGATACCAGAGGTGGTCCAGATGTCGAGCCTCAGCACCATGCTGGCAATGGTCGCGGCCGACGTGGGTTTCGCGCTTTTGAATCAGCCCTTGGCTCGAAATTACGCGCTGGACACGAGCATCCGGCCGGTCGAAATTATCGCAGATGCGCCGAATATCGCTGCCATCGGCGTCACGACGTTGTCGGACATGGTATCGAGCAGACGCGCGCACGAGTTCATCTCAGCTGTTTCGACAGTGCTGCCCACGGTATTTCAGACGGTCGATGATCAAGGAGACTACCGCGATGAGATCGTTTGAATTCTCGACGCTGCTCTGAATGTGGATTTTCCGATCGCGACGCGGGTTGCCGGGCTCGTATGCAATCCTGCATCACTTCAAGTGTTCAGCTGGATCGACAAAATGAATTTGAATTTACGCCGAACATTGACGAATAGTGTGGCAAGACGGTTCGGATATGGTCGACCGTCGCCGCGACCTGCCGAGGAGCAGACATGTCCGCTGACTCCAGCCCGCGAAGTATCGCAGCGATCCGGAGCTTTCTGCTCTCGTGGATGGCGGACTCACTCGGTGTCGCCTCCGACGCGGTCGACGAACACGCGCCCTTGCACCGCTACGGATTGGACTCGACCGGTTCGGCGGCCCTGGTGGCCGCAGTATCGGAGTTCCTGGGCCGGGCGGTCCCGATTCTGTCGGTGTGGGACCATCCGACGCTGGCGACGTTGTCGGAGTTCCTCGCCCGCGGGCCCCGAGGGCAGGACTTCCGTTCCGGAGCGACCGCGCGGACCTGCACGGCCCGGGCGGGCCAGCCCATGGAGCCCCTCGCGGTCGTCGGCATCGGCTGCAGACTGCCCGGCGCACCGGATCCCACAGCATTCTGGCGATTGCTCATCAACGAGCACGACGCCGTGCGCGCCGCGCCAGCGGCCCGCCGGGGAACAGTGCGCTGGGGTGGATTCCTCGACGACATCGACCTGTTCGATCCGTTGTTCTTCGGGATCTCACCACGTGAAGCGAAGGCCATGGACCCCCAGCAACGTCTGGTGCTGGAACTCGCCTGGGAGGCGCTGGAAGACGCGGGAATCGCACCCGGCGGGCTGACCGGCACCAACACCGGCGTCTATCTGGGGGCCAGTTGGAGCGACTATGCGGCCATGGCGCATCGACTCGGTGCGCACAGCCGGATCGGACCGCATACGGCCACTGGAACGCACAACAGCATCATCGCCAACCGCGTCTCGTATGCCCTCGGTCTGGAAGGACCGAGCATCACCATCGATACGGCCTGTTCATCCTCGCTCGTCGCGGTCCATCTCGCCTGTCAGGCGATCCGGCTGGGCGAAGCCGAGCTAGCGCTGGCAGGCGGGGTCGATCTCAACTTTTGCGCCGACCATGACCATGCCATGGACGAACTAGGGGCGCTGTCGCCGGACGGCCGATGCAAGACCTTCGATGCCCGTGCCGATGGCTACGTGCGTTCCGAGGGTGCGGCGATCGTCGCGCTCGCCCCGCTGCGTGTGGCCTTGGCCCGGGATTTGCCCGTGTACTGCCTCATCCGGGGTTCAGCGATCAACAACGACGGCGCGAGCAACGGGCTGACCGCCCCGAATCCGCGTGCCCAGGAAGCCGTCCTGCGCGCCGCCTACCGCAACGCCGGATTGTCGCCGGCACTGGTCGACTATGTCGAATGCCACGGCACCGGAACACCACTGGGCGATCCGATCGAGGCACGAGCCATCGGAAACGTCCTGGGCCAAGGTCGCGGTCCCGGGGAGGCGGTGCGGATCGGTTCCGTCAAAACGAATATCGGACATCTCGAGCCCGCCGCGGGTATCGCGGGCCTTGTCAAGGTTGCGCTCGCCTTGCGCAACGGCGTCCTGCCGGCCAGCCTCCACTACAGCCAGGCCAATCCGCAGATCGCGCTCGCAGAGGCAAATCTGGAAGTCCAAGACCGCACGACGGCGTGGGCGCGGCGCTCCGACGCGCGCCGCGCCGGTATCAGCGCCTTCGGTTTCGGCGGTACGAACTGTCACGTCGTCACCGAGGAACTCCCGCATCCGGAAGGTGCCCTGCTGCTGTTCGCCGAGGATTCCGCGGCAGCCCTCGCGCGGCGAGTCGATGCCGTGCGTGCCGCGCTGGAACCGGACCGTCGAGCCGAGTTGGCTCCCCTCGCGCGGGAGACGTTGCGCGTCTGTGGAACTGGACCGTTCCGATTCGCTGCGGCCGCGCGGGATCTCGCGGAGCTGCGCACCCAGCTCGATGCCTTCGCCGTCGGCCAGGACTGCCCGGGATCGAACACCAGTCACCACGTGCTCGGCCGGCCGCGCATCGCCTTCCTGTGCTCGGGCACCGGATCCCAGTGGCTGGGCATGGGCCGGCGCTTGCTCGCGGGTATGCCGAAGTTCCGCCGATCTTTGCTCCGTGGCGACGAGCGCATGCGCGCATTGCTGGGTTTTTCCGTGGTCGATCGGCTGATCACCCCGGGCGAGGAAGCTTGGCTCGACGACATGAGGGTGGTCCAGCCGCTGCTGTTCTGTGTGCAGATCGCCTTGGCCGACACGTGGCGCTCGGTGGGTGTCGAACCCGATGTCGTACTCGGTCACAGCATCGGTGAATTCGCCGCGGCCTACCTGTCGGGAGCGCTGGACTTCGACGATGCGTCCCTGCTGGCCGCGACGCACGCCGACCTCATCCAACGCGTGGCCGTCGGCCACGGAGACAGTATCGTCGTTGGCGCGGCCGCCGATGCCCTGGAGCCGTATCTAGGCACCGCCGGCGAACGAATTGGCCTGGCCGGCTACAACAGCCCCACCTCCACCCTGGTCTCCGGCGCCACCGTCGAACTTGACGAACTGCGGCAGCGACTCACCGCCGACGCCATCACGAACCACCGCGTCCGGATGGGGTACGCCGCACATTCGCCCATGGTCGACCCGGTTCTCGAGCCATTGCGCACCGCATTGGAGCGGATAATTCCGAGACGATCGCGTGTTCCGATGGTCTCCACGGTCACCGGGGAGCACCTCGCCGATTACGCACTCGGACCGGACTATTGGGTGCGCAACGTTGGACAGGCCAGCGACTTGGCGAGCGCCGTGCGGACGATGGCGGACCTCGAAGTCGATATCGTCATCGAACTGAGCCCGCACCCGATCGCGCTCGAGCCGGTCCGCGAGATCCTCTCGGGTGGGCGAATTCACAGCCTGGCCACGCTACAGCGAGGCGTCGACGATGGTTGGAGCCTGCGTTGCGCCCTCGGCCATCTGCATGCGGCCGGGTATCCGATACGGCAGAGCTCCTTTTTTTCCGGCTGCGACGGACGCCATGTGACCGCGCGCCGCAGCAGCGTATTCCCAGACGCCACAAACGAATACGAGCAGGGAGAGCCGCCGTATCTGATTCCGATCACGGCGCACTCCGAGAGCGCCCTGGCCGAAACCTGCCGGGAATTGTCCAATCACGTCGAGCGCGAGCCGAACCTCTGGGTGCCCGACCTCGCCTACACCCTCACGACCAGGCGCACTCCGAAGAGCCACCGGATCACACTGCTGGCGCGCGATCGTCGAGACATCCTCGCCGGACTCGCGCGCGCGACCGGCGGCGAAGCGCATCCTGACGTGTCACGAGGGGTGGCCCCGAGTGGGCACAGTAGGCGGGTCGTGTTCGTTTTCGCCGGAAGCGGTACACAGTGGCCAGGAATGGGCCGCGAGTTGCTGGACCGCAGCGCCGGATTTCGGGAACATCTGCGGGCCTGCGACGCGGCGGTACATGCCGTGGCCGGTTGGTCGGTGCTCGCAGAGCTGACAGCGCCGCCGGAACGATCGCGGCTGGACGAGGTCGCCATCCAGCAACCCGTATTGTTCGCGCTCCAACTCGCGTTGGCCCGGCTGTGGGGCGACCTCGGCGTGACGCCGGTGGCCGTGATCGGTCACAGCCTCGGAGAGGTGGCCGCCGCATGTGTAGCGGGCGCATTGTCGCTCGAGGACGCTGCCCGAGTTGTGGTCGCGCGCTCACACCTGTTGCAGCACAAAGCCGACACCGGGGCGATGATCGCTGTCGAACTGCCAGAGGATCGACTCGTACCGCACCTCGCGCGCTTCGGTGGACGGGTGGCGGTCGCGGCGCTCAACAGTCCGACCAGTGCCACGATCTCTGGCCCGGCCGAGGACATCCAGGCACTGGCCGCGGAGCTGCGGCGCGCCGGAACGACAGCTCGTCTGGTCAATACCGACCGCGCATTCCACAGCGCCGCAATGGATCCGCTGCTACCTGCGCTGCGCGCCGCCCTCACCGACATCAAAGCCCTTTCGTTCACTACGGCGTTCCACTCGACCGCGCTCGACGGCGCCGTGAACCCCCGCGTCGACGCCGACTACTGGGTGCACAATCTTCGCGACCAGGTGTGCTTCGCGCCCGCCGTCACCGCACTGCTCGGGCAAGGAGTCGACACATTCCTCGAGCTCGGCCCCCATGGCACCCTCCGCGGCAATATCGAGGAAACGGCTGTAGCCCAAGGACTTTCGGTCTACGTCGGGAACTCCCTGCAGCGCGGGCAGTCCGATGTCCACACACTGCTCCGCACCGCGGCCGCGCTGTTCGTCCACGGTGTGCCGCTGACGCTGGAGGCCCTCTTCCCGGACGGCGGCCAGGTGGTCGAGACACCGCTGGTGCGCTGGCAGAAGGATCGTTACTGGCTGGATACGCCCCCGCGCAGCGCCCCGTCGGAACACACCGAGAAGCCTTCCCCCAGCGACCACATACCCACGGACGCCGCCGCGGCGGCGGACATCCTGCGCACCGAGATCGCCGCCGTGCTCGGGGTATCAGTCGGCACACTGAACGCTGAAACCAGGCTGCGCGACCTTGGTTTGGACTCAATGCTCGCGATGCGACTGAGCAATCGGATGCAGGCAATCTCGGGGCGGCGGATCTCACCCGCGGAATTCCTCGACGACCGCACGTTCGCAGAGCTGCTCCGTCGGCTCCGCGACCGCATGGACCGGCCCGCCGGTTCGAGCGATGACGCTGTGCGAGCGGGCGATCCACTAGCGATACTGGACGAGCTGTCAGAAGCAGATGCCGAGGATCTGCTCAACGAACTCCTCGCGCGAGAGCTGATCGATCCCGACGACGACGCACCGTCTGCACTTGAGGAACTACGGACCGCGGCGGCCCAGACGCGATCCTTCCACTTGGCGCCCGCGTCCCACGGCCAGACCGGCATCTGGATCATGCAGCAGTTGGCGCTAGAGGGAGTGCCGTACAACTTCATGTTCACGGCCCGGGTCCCGGCCCGACTCGACGAGCAGCGGCTGTGCCACGCTATCCGCGCGGTGGTGCAACGACATCCGGCGCTGCGTACGGTCTTCGTCGAAGCAGCTGGACAGCCACTTCAGCTGATTCTCGACGAACCGCGGTTTGAGTTCCACTGGATCGACGCCCCGGGCATCGATGACGAGACCGTGCGCGACACGCTCGCCGAGTACGGGCACCGACCACTCGATCTCGACGGCGGGCCAATTCTCCGCATCGTGCTCTTGTCCAGCTCACCTCAGGACAACTACCTCCTGCTGGTGGTTCACCACATCGCCGCCGACGCGACATCGCTGGACGTCCTGGTGCACGACATCCAGAAGTGCTACGCGCAGTCTGAGCACGGGCCGTTGCCAGCGCAGCGCCCACTGGCCCCCTACACGCGTTTCGTCGAATGGGAGCGTCGCTGGCTCGCCGGACCCGAAGCCGAATCGGCGCTGCGATGGTGGACAAAGCATTTAGCCGATCCACCACCACATATCGAGCTGCCGCATCCGGCCGAGGTGTCGGGACCGAGACGCGCGGCTCGATCGATCGGAGTCACCTACGCGGGCGCGGACCTGACCTTTCGATGGTCCACCGAGGAGACCCGGTTGCTGACGACGTTCGCTGCGCGGGAGGGTTTTTCGATCAGCACGGTGACCCTCGCCGGCTTCTTCGCGACGCTGAACCGCATTACCGAGGTCGAGGACATGCTGATCGCCACGGCCGTCGCCCAGCGCGCCGAACCGGGCTTCGAAGCAGCGGTCGGTTACTACCTCAACACCGTGCTGATACGCGCGAAACCAGCCGGGCACCGTACCTTCCACGAGCTCCTGCGGGAGGTGCACGAATTCTCGCAGGGGATGTTGACCCACATGAATTATCCCCTCGACCTGCTTACGAACACGTTGCAGCCACCCCGGGTCGACGGTCGCCTGCCCTGGTTCGACTTCGCCGTCAATTGGCTCT
Source organism: Nocardia sp. CA-107356 (assembly GCF_050946365.1). Classification (NCBI taxonomy): domain Bacteria; kingdom Bacillati; phylum Actinomycetota; class Actinomycetes; order Mycobacteriales; family Nocardiaceae; genus Nocardia; species Nocardia sp. CA-107356. The sequence continues at coordinate 5,719,986 of NZ_CP191992.1, forward strand.
CCAGCGACGCATTCGACCACACTGTCAAGCTTTTCCACGGCGTCGGCGAGCTCATCCACCCGCCCGGCGGGCTCCCGCTGGTCCCTATGCCGGTGCAGCGGCGATTCGCAAAATTCGATCTGGAGATCTCGATGGGTGACGTGGCCGGCGAGGTGGTCGGCCACGCCCAGTACAAGCCCAGTTTCCTGGAAAGGGAGACCGTGATGACATTGCTCGAGCACTACCGCACCGTGCTCTTCAGTGCGCTGCGCCGTCCCGATCTGGCACTCGCACATGCGGTGCCAGATCGGACCACCGCCGCCTCGACACGAGCTACGCGATGACCCTCCACAGCGCGTTCCTGCGGAGCGCGCACGACTTTCCCGACGCACCGGCGATCTGGTTCGAGACGGGTGCGCTGACCTATGCAGAGCTGGAGCAGCGGTCGGGAGAACTGGCCGACCGGCTGGCAGCCGAGGGCGCGGGCCCGGGTGTACCCGTCGGACTTTGCGTCGAGCGAACGCCGGACATGATTATCGGCCTGCTCGCCATCCTGCGCGCGGGCGCCTGCTTCCTGCCTTTGGATCCCGAGTATCCCGCGGACCGGTTGCGGTTCATGGTGCGAGACAGCGGAGCTCATCTCCTGCTGACCACACCGGCAGTCCGCGAACGATGCCCGCAGGGCCCGACCTTGCTGATCGTCGGCGACACCATCGAGACCGAACCCGGGCAGCGCCCAGGTGCCTCCGTCGTGCATGACGCAGCCTATGTGGTCTACACGTCCGGCTCGACGGGGCAGCCGAAAGGCGTTGTTATCCGCCATCACAGTTGTGCCGCAATGCTCTCGGACCTAGATCGTATCTTCGCCAGGTGCGACCTGAGCGGTGTCGCGGCCGTGACTTCGATCTGCTTCGACCTGTCGGTCATGGAGATATTCTCCGCACTGGCCCGGGGGCGGTCGGTGATCCTGGTGGACAGCGCGCTACACCTCGCCGCGAGCCCACACCTGCACCGAGTGACACACCTCAACACCGTTCCCTCGATCATGTCGAGCCTGCTCGACGGCGGCGCGCTGCCGCCCAACCTGCGGACCGTGGTGCTCGGTGGCGAGACGGTCCGCCACCGCTTGGTCGACCGCGTCTATCGAGAGACCACCGCAGACCGCGTGTTCAACGGTTACGGCCCCACCGAGGGCACGGTGTTCTGCAGCTTCAAGCTCGTCCCGCCGGACGCGGCGGGCGATCCCTCGATCGGTACACCCTCTATCACCGCCCGGATCTACGTGCTCGACCGAAGCCTTCGGTCCGTGCCAGCCGGACAACCCGGCGAACTCTACCTCGGCGGAGCGGGGTTAGCGCTGGGCTATATCAATCGTCCTCGCACGACCGCAGAGCGGTTCGTCCCGGATCCGCACCTGGTCGGCGAGCGGATGTACCGCACCGGCGACATCGTGCGGCGCACCGCCGACGGCGAACTCGAGTTCGCGGGACGGGCCGACCACCAGGTCAAGGTCCGTGGCTTTCGCATCGAACTGGAGGAGGTGCAGACGCGGCTGTCCGAGTGCCCCGAGGTACGCGAGGCGGCAGCGGTCGTGCGCCCGGTCGCCGGGAACAGTGACAGCGGCGCGTTGATCGCCTATGCGGTGCCGGAGCTCGAATCCGCCCAAGCCACGAGCGACAACCAGCCTTGGCTCGATCCACAACTGCAGTCCGCGATCAGAGCCCGGTTGAGCGCTGCCCTACCAGAGCACATGATCCCCGGGGCGATCGTGTTCCTGAGCGAATTGCCGACCGCGCCCAACGGCAAACTCGACCGGGCGACACTGCCAGATCCGCCGGTGCCCGAGACCACCGAATCTTTCGAATCTCCTGGTACACCAACCGAAGTGGCACTCCGGGAGATCTGGGGCACGCTGCTCGATCGCGAGCCGGACACGATCAGCGTCCGCGCCGCATTCTACGATCTCGGCGGAAATTCGCTGCTCCTGGTTCGGCTGGCGAGAACGTTGAACCGCCAGTTCGGCAGGCGGGTCAGCGCCGCCGATCTGTTCCGGTTCCGCACGATCGCGACGCTGGGTCGATGGCTCGACGACGACAGCGATGCGGCGCCGGAGGCAGTGCAGCAGGCGCGCCGACGGGCCGGCGCACGGCGGGCGGCACTACGCGAGCGCGGGCGCTCCCCCGGCGCCTGAGCCCGCGCGCGGAAACGAATTTCCATTCGACTCGGAGGCTTTGGTTCGATGAATGATCCGCACACCGAGAAGTACGAGGCGACTGATGTCGCGATCATCGGCATGTCGTGCCGTTTTCCCGGGGCACGCAACAAGGAGCAGTTCTGGCACAACCTCGTCAGCGGCCGCGAATGCATCACCCACCTCCGCAAGGAGGACATCCACGTGGACGAGGCGATCATCAACAATCCGGCCTATGTCCGGGCGAACGGATTGCTCGCCGGCTACGACGAATTCGATCCCACGATCTTCGGTATCACCGACCGGATGGCGGCGATGATGACGCCCGAGCATCGTCTTTTCATCGAAAGTGCTTGGGAAGCAATGGAAGACGGCGGATACGATCCGGATCGGGTCGGCGGTGAGGTAGGTGTCTACGGGTCGGCCAATCCGCAGACCGCAGCACTCTACAGCGCTCCACCGGATTGGGTCACGGTCGGTCCCGAGGTCATGGACCGCAGCATCGCATGGGCGCCGGACACCCTCACCTCCAACTTCCTGTACTTCGCGGGATTGACCGGCGAAGCGGTCACCGTGACGGCGGTGTGCTCCGGATTCCACTACGCGGTACACCTGGCCTGCCAGTCGCTGCTGCTCGGCCAGACCGACATGGCCCTCGCGGGCGGTGTCATGGTCCGGCTCCCCCACGTTCGCGGGTACCTCTGGGAGGAGGGCCGCATCCTGTCCAAGGACGGCCACTGCCGTCCCTTCGACGCGAACGGCACCGGCACCGTCCTCGCCAGCGGCGTCGCCACCCTGCTGCTGAAACCGCTGCCGCGGGCCATGCATGATCGAGACCACATTTACGCGACGATCAAAGGCTCGGCCATCAACAACAACGGGGTCAGCGCGATGGCATACGGACTGGCGCAACCCGAACGCCTGAGCGCCTGCATCGCCAACGCGATGCAGGCGGGCGGGGTGACACCGGACACCGTAACCATGTACGAGGCCAACGGATTCGGGCTCCCGCTCACCGACGCGCTCGAGGTCAGCGCCGCGAGCATCGCGTTCGGCAAACAGTCCGGCATCTGCTCCATCGGCACCGCGAAGGGCAACATCGGGCACGCAGGCGTCATCGCGGGTGGATCCGGCACCGTCAAGGCCGCCTTCGCCCTCTTCCATCGTCAGCTGGCGCCGACGATCAACCTCACTGAGGTGAACCCCGAACTGGATTTCCCCAGCACGCCGTTCGTTCCTCAGCTCGAACCTGCGGACTGGGAGCCCAATTGCGGCATCCGCCGCGCAGGTGTCACCGCACTGGGCGGCGGCGGCTACAACGCGCATCTCGTGCTCGAGGAACCGCCGGTGCGCGGCACACGCGCACCTGAACGGGTCCTCCCGCGCATCGCGACGCTGTCCGCCCTCGACGATAGGGCGCTCGCCCGCCAGCGCGCCAGACTGCGGGACTGGCTGATCCAACGGCCGGAGCTGCGGCTCGACGATGTCTGCTTCAGCCTCAATCTCGGACGCAAGACAATGACGCGGCGCTGGGCGGCCGTGGTTCGATCCCGCGACCAGTTGCTCGACGTACTAGCCAACGCGACCGGCGGACCGATCCAGACCACGGCGAGCACGGAGTGCTTGGACATGTCGGAGTTCGCTCGCACCGCCGAAGGACTCACGCTGTCAGGGACGGATCGCCAGCACGAAGAACCGGCATTGCTCGGACTCGCCACCGCGTGGGCGCAGGGCCAGCGCGTCGACTTCGCCGCACTGCACCAGGGCTCGGAAAGCCACCGAGTTCCGTTGCCCACCTATCCGTTCGAACCGCGCCGATTCTGGCGCACGGATTGGTGAGCGCGCCATGGTCGCCATCGACACCGTTGATCTGGCCGATCCCGCCACCTTCGCGACGCACGACCTCAGCGAGTTCTGGCGCACGCTCAGAGACACCACTCCGGTGCATTGGAATCCGCCATCGGCGCACCATCGGGGCTTCTGGGTCCTCTCCCGCTACACCGATATCCTTGCAACCTACCGCGACGATGTCACCTTCACCTCGGAATACGGCAATGTCCTGGTGACCTTGCTGGATGGCGGAGACGCCGGCGCGGGCCGGATGCTCGCGGTCACCGACGGGCCCCGCCACAACGAATTGCGAAAGATCCTGCTGCGTGCGCTTTCTCCGCGAGTGCTGAGCGACGTCGCCGTCGCCGTTCGCGCCAATACCCGTCGGCTGGTTCGCGCCGCCGTCGATCGCGGCGAGTGCGATTTCGCGACCGATGTCGCCAGTCGGATCCCAATGACCACGATCTGCAGTCTGCTCGGCGTACCCGGCAGCGACCACGAATTCCTGCTCTCCCTGACCAAGACGGCACTCAGCGCCGAGGAAGATCACGCCGAGGACATCGAATCCGAAATGGCGCGCAACGACATCCTGCTCTATTTCCAGGACCTTGTGGAGGAACGCCGAGCCGCACCCGGCGACGACGTCATCAGCCTGCTCGCCGCGAGCACGCTCGGCGATGAGCCGCTCAGCGACGACGACATAGTCCTGAACTGCTACAGCCTGATCATCGGCGGCGACGAGACAAGCCGGCTGACCATGATCGATGCGGTGCACACCCTCGCCAAGCATCCGGATCAGTGGCGGCGGCTGGTGACCGGCGAGTGCGCCGTCGATACCGCGGTCGACGAAGTGCTGCGCTGGGCCTCACCCTCTATGCATTTCGGCCGAACAGCCTTGCGCGACAGCACAATTCATGGTGTGCCGATCACCGCCGGCGATATCGTGACTCTGTGGCACGCTTCCGGCAACCGCGACGAGCGCGCCTTCACACGGCCGGAGGTATTCGACCTGGGCCGCACTCCGAACCGTCATCTTTCCTTCGGCCACGGCCCGCACTACTGTGTCGGTGCCGCCCTGGCCAAGATCGAGATAGCGGAATTGCTGCTGGCACTGCGGGATTTCACCACCGGCTTCGAGCGGACCGGCCCGGCGGCACGCATTCGATCGAACCTGCTCACGGGATTCTCCACCCTGCCCATCCGATTCGGTGGGGCCCCTGACCGACCTGCCGAGGCCTCCAACTGAGGGCCGCTCGAAGCAGACACTGTCACAGATCGATGGTCCCGCGGATACAGGTCACGCTGTTCCCGCCTACCCATATTTGTTCCCCCTCCGCACACACCGTGAGCACCCCGGCTCGGCCCAGCCTGCTGCCTTGGCCGACCCGGTACTCGCGCGGCGCGACCCCGCTGCCGATCAGCCATTGCGCGAGACCTGCGATGAGGCTTCCGGTGGCCGGATCCTCGGGGACACCAGCGGGTGCGCCGAAGGCACGCACTTCGAACTGGAGGGGCGCCCCCTCGGGGTGGGCGCCTACGATGCCGAGCATCAGCTCGTTCATGCGCCGCTCGTCCGGCTCCACGGCCAGCACCTCCGCCGCGGAACCGAGCAGCACGGCGGCCCAGCCCGGACCGTTGTCCACCCACTGATGGGCGATGATCTGGTCGCGAGTTATGCACAGTCCCTGCGCGATCCGGTCGAGATGCGCGGGTTCCAGCGGGCCTTCGCGCAGGAGTTCCGGAGCGCGAAAACTCAGTCCGGCGTCCGAGCATCGAACCTCAACCAGTCCGAGGCCGCATTCCTGGATCAATGTTGTCGTCGCACTCGGGCTACCGCCGGCCTTGAGCCAGGCATGTGCCGACCCGAGCGTGGGGTGGCCCGCGAACGGTACTTCCCCACCGGGTGTGAATATTCGCAGGCCGTAATCGGCTTTGTCGGAGGTCGGCGTCACGACGAAGGTGGTCTCGGACAAGTTCATCCATCGCGCGACGCGGACCATGTCCGTTTCGGAGATGTCGTCACCGTCGAGAACCACCGCGACCGGATTGCCGAAATACGGCGTCTCGGCGAATACATCGACCTGTGCGAACGTCCGCGCGCGCGGCCGCGGCATCATCCGCCCTCGACGAGCACGAGATCCATGTGGGTTCCATCACGCAGCGAAAGGATCTCCCGATACTCCGGCGAGGAATACCAGCGCCGGGCGTGCTCCGCCGAGGGGAATGCCATCACTGACAGGTGCGTCGGCTGCCAATCGCCCTCGAGCACTGTGAATTCGCCGCCGCGGATCTCGAACCAGCCACCGTACATCTCAAGGGTACGGCCGACTTTCCGCCGGTACTCGGCCATGGCCGCCGGGTCACCGATGGTCCCGACATTACCGATCAGCAGGGTTGGCATAGTTTGCCTCGTTTCCAATCATGTTGTTCAGCAAGAGAACTCGGTGACGGAGCCGACCCCGAGGTGGCGCGCCGCACGCACCACCGCGAATCCGGACGCGACATCCTGCGCGGCGATGCCCAGCGACTTGTACAGCGTCCGCTCGGTGGGAGCGGCCCGGCCCGGCCGCACACCGAGTAGCACCTCACCGATCTCGCACAAGTCGGGCGAAATCCGCTTCTCCTCGATCGCCAACGCAATATCGGAGGATTCGCGCAGCGCGGATTCTCGGCTGTCGACGAAGACCGAACAGGCCGCCACCGCAGCCACGTCCAGTTCACGCTGCGCGGGGACGGACGCACCGACCGCGTTGATGTGACAGCCCTCGGCGAGATCCACCGCATGGATGAGGGGGGCGGTCGCCCCGACGGTGCCGCACACCAGGTCCGCCCCCCGCAGCGCCTCGGCGGGCATGGCCACCAGCTCGACGTCGATCCCGAGGTCCGAGCCCGCCCACGTGCGAAAATCTTCTGCGCGCTCGGCGCCGCGATTCCACAGCCGCACCCGGCGCAGTCGGCGGATCTCGCTCAGGGCGACTAGATGGCCGCGCGCCTGCCTACCCGCGCCGAGCAGCGCGAGGTCACCCGCCTCCGGCAGGGCCAAGGCATCGGAGGCCACCGCGGACGCCGCGGCCGTGCGCAGGGCAGTCACCGCAGCGCCCTCGATGATGCCCAGCGGCTGCCCGTTCTCGGGATCGAAGACCACCAGTATTCCCACGTGCGTGGGCAACCCGCGGACGGTGTTGCCCGGCATATGCAATACCGCCTTCACTCCGTAACCAGTCTCCTTTTCCCCGCTCACATGACATGGCATTGCGGCGAACAAGGATCCATCACCTTGGTAACCGAGGACCGTGCGAACCGGCTGCACCACATCACCCTTGCTGAAGCGACGCATCACCTCCGCCACCACTTGGTAGGCGGCGGCGGGCGAAAACACCTGGCGCACCTGGGCGCCATCGAGCACCAACACGAGAACTCCTCTCACTCAACTCGATCGGACCGACGCCCGAAAACCGACCACACCATGCGGATCGGCCGCGTCTTCGAGATGAACTCCAGGCCGTAGAGGCCCACCGCGGGCGCAGTGGTGAGCGCGAGGTCTGCCGTGCCCTCCGAGACGGCGAGCGCGGCCGCACTGGTCGAGTTGGTCAGGATCACCTCGTGCGAGGTGATCGACTGCGGGAGTAGCTGTTCGATCAGCTGTACCGGCGATGGATGGGTCATGATGGTGGGCGACTCGGTTCTGGGTTCGGTGCCCGGGCGGGCGGCGATGCCGTACTGCGGGGTATCCATGACGAACACATCGGTCAGTTCCAGCGTCGGGTCCATATAGAACCGATGCACGGCCTTGTATGCGTTGGCGACGACCACGTGGGTCACCTGGTTCGCGCGCAACGCGTCTCCCGCGGCTTCATAGGTGTCGAACAGCCGGACCCCAGAAGGATCCGGCACGGATTCGGTGAACCGCCCGGCGAGCTCGGTCGCGGCCAATTCACTACTGGTACCGGCAGGTCCTAGCGTGCCGACCACCGCCGAGTCGGTCCGGCTCGGACCCAGTGTCATGAAGCTGAGCAGCGTCATCGTCATTCCTCAGTCGATAGGTTCGAGGCCACGGCAGTCACCGCGGTCAACCAGTCCCGGTGATCACCATCGGCCCCCCGGGTCACGGCGTCGTAGTGCGTCGCGATCCGCCTCGTTGTCTCGCCGATCGCGCCCGAGCCGACGGCCCGGCCCGCCACCGCGACCACCGGAGCCACGCCCTTGCCTGTCGAGGTCAGGAAGATCTCGTCGGCCGTGAGCAACTCGGCCGGACTGATCGGGTGTTCCAGGACCTCGAGCCCGGATTCCCGGCAGAGAGCCAACACGGTGTCCCTGGTGATGCCGGGCAGCAGATCTCCGGTCGGCGGTGGAGTCACGAGTCGTCCGCAGAGCATGGCGAAGACATTCGAGGTGGTCGCCTCCGCGACATTGCCCGCGCTGTCGAGCAGGATCGCGTCGTCGTCGCCGACGGCACGCGCCTCGTCACCGGCGAGTGCCGCGGTGACGTACCCGCCGGTGATCTTGGCTTGCGCGGGCAACGCATCGCGCGATGGTCTACGCCAGGAACTGATCCCGCAACACAGCGGCCGGGACTGGCCGTCCTGCGGAAAGCTGTGAGTGGTGATGGACATCCCGTCAGAGACGCCATGCAACGCGACACCGGCCGGTGTTTCCGGCAGCAAGGACAGCTTGTACGCCACCGGACGCACATAGGTGTCGTCACAGTGCTCGTTGTGCCGCAACAGTTCCGCGGTTCGGTCGACAAGGTCGTCGACCGAACCCGGTGGGGCGATCCGCAGCAGTCGGCAACCCCGCAGCAGCCGCTCGAAGTGATCGTGCGCTCGGAACAGAGAGAGCCCGGAATCCGAACGGAACGCCCGAATTCCTTCGAACACTCCGGTGCCGTAGTGCAGCGCCTGCGTTCCCAGCGGCAAACGCGATTCGCCCGCTGGCACCACGCAACCACGGTCGTAAGCCCATGTGCCCAACCCGAGTATCGGCGCGTCCGCGCCGCCCGACGGCGTCACCGGCGCGCCGCCGCGATACGCGCGGCGGCCTCGTTCTCGATTGATCGCTCGGCGCGCAGATCGACCACGCGCGCCGCCTTCCAACTCACCATCGCCCCGGTGCTGGTGACCGCACCAGGGTCGCCGAATCGGATGGTCAGCGAGGCATCCAGAGAATCGCGGCATCGCCGCACGGCCCGCTGCAGCACCGACCGGTCGAAGTTCGGATCGGCCCGCAACAGCAAGCCGATCCGATCCCGGTGCTGCGTATCATGGTCGATCGTGATCTGGTAGTCACGGTACCCGAGCAGTCCGTCGAGCAGGAAGTTCTCCAGATCGTACCCGGTGAGCACAGTTCCGTTGATGGACAGGCGATCACGCACTCGCCCCAGCACCTCGACCGACGAAGCCACTACGGCCGCACCGGGTTCCGGCTCAACTATCCGCACCAGATCGCCGGTGCGATACCGGAGCAGCGGCTTCGCACCCAGGTACAGGTTGGTGATGACCAGTTCGCCGCAGCGTCGGCCATCGGCGTCCGGTCGCACGATCTCACTGGTGTCGGGATCGACGACCTCGTAGGCGTTGATCAGCGGCGCAGTGCGCAGCGCCCCGTCCGAGGTGGCCGCAGCCAGCACCGACGCCTCCTGCGAGGCATAGAGCACATTGCGCACCTCGGCATTCCAGAGCAGGGCGATGTTCTCGAGCAGGCTCGGTGAGGCGAGTTCGCCGGTGAGCAGCAGGACTTTCAGCGAGAAGTCCAGCCTCGGTCGCAAACCGGAGTCGATCGCCTTCTGCGCCAGACGCATGGCCATACCCGGGGTGCAGAACATCCCCGTCACCGGCAACTGACGCATGACCTCCAGGGCGCGGTCGAATCCGACGACCGGCGAGACGGGCCACATCTTCGCCACCGCATAACCGAGATTGCGACATACGTCGCCGAAAGTGTCTCCGGTCGCGTGCATTTCGCTGGGGCCGGAAATCCCGATCACCTGATGCTCACCGTATGTCGCGAGAACCTCGCGATAGTAGGCGGTGAGCACGGTGTTGTTATAGATCGAATCCACGTGGGTGCGCGGGCACGGCGTCGCCGGCCCCGTCGTCCCGGTGGTCTCGTAGAAGACCCACGCGTCGGAAATCGGCCGGGACAAGATGTCGAACTGAGCTTGCCGGAGATCGTCTTTCGTGGTGAACGGCAGCTGCGACAGCGTATCGATCCGCAACGCGGCGATGTGATCGTCGGTGAAGCCCGCGAGGCGATCCCGATAGAACGGCGAGTTGGCACGGGCATAGGCAACGACGTCACGTAGTTTTCCGGTCTGATAGACCGCCAATTTTTCGGCGTCCCACTCCCCAGCCAAGTATGCGGAAAACTGGTCTCGCAGCATACTGGTGAGGACTGCGGACTCCTGGTCATATTGCGTGAACAACGGAAGTACTCCAATCAACTGCTGGCGAGATCGACGACCACCCAGTCGGAAATGGACCGCCATTTGCGCACAGCGGTCCGATGGAATGCGTTCTGGTGGTATCTGTCCAATGCCACGAGATCTGGCAGCACGCCTATCGCCGCGAAGTCGTAGGCGATGTCGCGATGGACCGAGTTCCACCCCACACGCCAGCTGAGCAGTTCCGGCACATGATCGCCCACTGCCCGCGCCAACCCTTCGGCGTCGACCACCGAGGGCGAATCGCGATCGAATCCGTCCTTCAATTTGAACAGCACGATGTGTGTGATCACGACTGCCTTTCACACCACACCAGCCGGGAATAAGCTGGTTACGACCCTTCGAGTTGATCCTGCTCTCGCGTCGACAGCCGTTCAATCGTGCGTTCCCGATGCCCTACATCGAAAAAATCAATGGCCGTTCCCGGACATGAAAATACCTGCCACGGCATGAAGCGTGACAGGTATTTTCCGGTCGAAACTCAGTTCACGAGGACGCCGCCGTTCGCTCGCGCACCAATTCGCGGGTGATCTCGACGAAACGTTCCTCGCGCACCTCCTGTGCGCCGTCAGAATCGACGACGACCGCGGTCGGATAGATGCCGCGGAGTACGTCTGGCCCACCGGTCGCCGTGTCGTCGTCCGCGGCGTCGAACAGTGCCTCGACGGCGATTCGCAAGGCCTGCCCCTCGTCAATACCCGGGGCATAGGTCTTCTTCAGCGAGGACTTCGCGAACATCGAACCCGAACCGACAGCAGCGTATCCGAACCGCTCCTCACTGCGCCCGCCCACCACGTCGTAGGAGAAGATCCGACCCGCCCGGCTCGGATCCACGGCATCCAGGTCGTAACCGACGAGCAGCGGCAACACCGCCATGTCCTGTGCCGCCGCCGGGAGGTTGTCGCGCACCATCTTCGACAGCTTGTTGGCCTTGCCTTCGAACGTCAGCGACACGCCCTCGATCTTCTCGTAATGCTCCAATTCCACCGCGAACAAGCGGATCATCTCGACCGCCGTGGCCACGGTGCCCGCGAAACCTGCCGCCGAGTAGATATCGGTGATGTACACCTTCTGCATGTCACGACTGGCCAGCAGATGCCCCATGGTGCCGCGCCGGTCGCCGGCCAGCAGCACACCGTCGTGATAGCTCACCGCGACGATCGTGGTGCCGTGTACGGCATCGTGCGCCAGCCTGCCTGCTACCCCGAAGCGGTTCCACGGCAAGAGTTCCGGCATATTCCGGCGCAGGTAATCGGAAAACGAGGACGACGACCGACTCCAGTCGAACCCATCCGCCATCGCAGTTCCTGTTCTGTCCGCCGACAAATCCGTGCCGGACATCAACCCTACCCGCTCGACTCCGACGGCGCCGTCGACCAATGCGACTGACGACAACGTAACCTGGCGCAAACGCTCAACTCTCGTGCACAGCGATCGCAGCGGCCGGGCAGCTCTCGGCGGCATGACAGATCTCTGCGCGCAGTTCCGGCGGTGGCGCCGGTCGCTGAGCGGGCCGTGTTCACCGCGGTGGTGTTCGTGCTGACCAGTGGTTGTGCGTGGCGGATGCTGCCGCCGTCGTTCGGGGGCACTGTCCCGACGGCGCATCGCCGATTCACCGTATAGACTGAGGCCGGTCTCTGGCGGCGATTACGCGCGCGGTGCTGGACGAGTTGGGTAGCCAGGGCTTGATCGACTGGTCGCGGGCGGTGATCGATGCGGCGTCGGTGCGAGCGAATAAGGGGCGATATGACTGGCCCGAGCCCGGTCGATCGAGTAAGTCCGGTTCGAAGATCCACGTGCTGTTCGACCGTGTGGGACTGCCTCTGGCCGTGGGTATTTCGGCAGCTAATACCAATGACGCCGAAGCGCTGCGCCCGCTCGTCCAAGCGATCCCGGCAGTGCGGTCGCGGCGCGGGCCACGCCGACGCCGACCGACAAAGCTGCACGCCGACAAGGCATACGACCACACCAAACTGCGCCGAATGGTCATCGAACGAACAATGTGCGCCGCGAAAGCGGCGTGTCGTATCCCCGGTTCAGCCGGGAGGGACTTGGAGGGAGGTTCCTGGGTCGAATGGCTGACCTGATGCCGAAAGGCTAACGGGACAAGAGCATGCCAGGCCCCGGTCGGGGACGGGGTGCCGGAGGGACCCGCGTGATAAGGCGGAAGGTGGATTGCCTGAATCCCAATCTCCAGTTGATGCGAGTTCCCATCCACCGGAAACGATCGCCTGAAACCGGTGCCGTGCTCTGTGTCGGAGTCGAAATGTTATCCGACGCACCTCGGGTACGGGGCGATGCCCAGCGAGGGGTATTGAAGGAGATGAGTGGGGCGCCTACGTCACGCTGCTACGTAGACACGCACGAACGCGGGATCGCCGGCGGGACACGAGTCCTATGGCGACGGAGGTCTGAGTGCGACACGAGGTCGCACGTTGTGAGTGAACAAATCAGTGGAGGTTCGATGTTGAAGGTGTAGTTCCAGGCCAGTGCTTATGGCTTGTCTCCGACCTTGGGTAACCGTGGGGCGCGAAGCACCAGGGTGAAGGCTCAAGGGTTCTCGTTCCATCCGGGGACTACAGGCCAGGAGAAGACCGAACGGGCGAACCCGCAGTGAATCCTCGTTGACGTCTCGTCACCGTCACCTCCGCCGATGGGATGTGGTAGCGGGGGAACAGGACTGGCCGCTGGGAAGCGGCGGGTGCCGCGAAGATTCGAGGCCCTAGCGGGAGAGCACCACCGTCCCGGGATGAAGAGGGCGCCCACCCCGGTCGTGTCTCACACGTGCGGAACGTGGTAACCCCGGCAGCTCGGATCTGGAGGATTTGTCGTGCGGCTGCGCAGTATCGGATTGCTGTGGTCTCGTCGAGTCCGAATACGACCGCCAAGTGGAGTGGGTCGGGGCCGTGGGTGAGCGCTTCGTCGAGTTGACGGTCGACGCGGAGGGCTTCGAGGGTGGCAGCGCGGCGGCGGAACGGTGCGCTGGGTGGGTTGTCGCTGATGGCTCGGGTGGTCGAGGCGGTCTGTTTGTTGATGATCAGGTGCGGGTTGGCTTTGCCCGGCCAGCGTTTCCGCCGGTAGTCCAGCCAGTCGATCAGGAGCCGGTGGGTGAGCTCGTCGAGCGGGCGGGTCACCGAGCCGATGGTCAGCCGCCAGTTACCGAGGTCGATATCGTCCAGGCGCAGGGTGCGGATGCCTTCCGGGCGGGCGGCGTGAACTGCGGCCAAAGCGAGCGCGATCCGGGCTGCAGGTGTGGTCGCGGACCGGGTTGCTTCGTCGATTTGGTTGCCGCGCAAGGGAATAATGATCGGTTGGTCGCGGTTTCCGATGCGGACTCGCGCTGCTGGGTCGGCGAAGATGATGTCGTTGCGCTTGCAGAGCCGCGTCAGCGAGCGCAATGCGCCGAGGGTTCGGCGCCGCAAGTGCCCGTGCAAGCCGTCGGCGACCGCGGTGACGTCGCCGGTGGTGACTTTGCGCAGGTGGTCGTATCGGGTGGGCCATTCGCCCAGCATCGGGTGGGCGGCGCGCACGTACTTGCGGACGGTGTTGATGTTGCAGGGCTGGCTGCGGGGCCCGCCGTGTTGCAACACCAGCGCCCAGTCGCGGACGTCGGCGGCGCTAGATCCATAACCTGACGGGCCGGGTTGTGGAGTGCCCGACGACGAGATCAGCGGCACCATGCGCTCGCGGGGCCCGGAACCCCGAGAGCCTTTGCCATGGCGGACATGAAGTTTGCCGAAACTGTCAATGGCCATTTGGTCCTGGCTCTGGAACAAATTTGATGATCCGCTCATCGTGCGAGTACTCGCTGACGGAGCAGGTCGAAGTTGGCACGACCAAACATGCTGCGCTTAGCGCCCACGTAAGCAGCGTCCGCGATGTTCGTACCCATCCCTGAACGGTCCTGTGGCGAACAGGGATTGATGCCTACGTTCGCCACACCCACGTCCACACCGCCGACGGCGGATCTGGACCGGTTCACGGTCCGGAAGGTCCGCCACCGCGACGGCCAGCTGTCGCATTGGATCTTCACTCCGTCCGGCGAGGTGCACCGCCCGTCGCTGGCGGTGCTGACCAGGTATGGGACCTCGACACAGGAGACTTACGCCTACAGCCTGGTCGATCACCTGAATTGGCTGCATGTGAATAACCGCGCTTCGGACACGGTCACCTTCGATGACCTGCGCCGTTACATGAACGGTGTCACCGGCCAGGTCGACGGCGTCTACGGCCTGGCCTGGCGCCGCCCGGACCAGAAGCCGCTGGGCCCGTCGGCGGCGGGCAACGTCGCGACGGTGGTGAAGGCCTACTACCTGGCGTTGCGAGTGACCGGTGAGGTCCGGCCGGATCTGATCGAGGCGTTGACCTCTGGGCGCAGTTTCACCCGTCGTGGCCGGCGGCCGGTCGAGTCGAATCCGCTTGCCCCGCGCAAGAGTTCGCGGCGGCCACGGTTCCTACCGGACGAGATCGTGGAGGCACTGTTCGAGCCCGGGATGCTCACATCTGCCCGGGACGTCATGATCGTGACCTGGTTGCACGATGGTGGGCTACGCGTCGGCGGGCTCTGCGGGCTGCGGTTCTGTGACCTGCACCTGACCCGCAACCACCCGTGCGGGCAGCGCGCCGACCCGCACGTCCACGTCGTCGGCCGCGACGACAACCCCAACCGCGCTCGCGCCAAGTCTACGTCTCGGCGACCGCTGCCCGCGACGGCTACACCGTCGATGGGGTGATTCGTGCGGTCTCGGCCGACATGATCAGCACGTTCTACGCCTACCTGCTCGACGAGTTCGGCCCGATCCAGCACCTGGTCGACCACGAGCAGATCCTGATCCACCTCACTGGAAACAGTGCCGGCACAGCACTACATACCGGTGGTGTCCGAAAGATGTTGCGCCGGTGCTGTTCTCGCGCTGGCCTGAATATTCGCGTGATTCCGCATTCCTTCCGGCACAAGGCCGCGGCCGCGCTCTATGCCGAGTCCGATTTCAACGCCGAACTGGTGGCCCAGGAATTCGGCTGGTCCAGCCCGTCCATGGTTACCGACGTCTACGGAAAGTCGGCCAACCGGCACGCGATGAAGTTCCTGCAACAGGCGTGGGACGCCACCGCTCGCCCACCGACCGAGAGCTATCTTGCACCGCGACAGACCCCCGGAGCCGACTCGTGACCGCCCCGGACATCACCTTGACCTCCGTTCCGGCCACGGCGGCCGAGTATCTGGATCTGGATCCCCTGCGGCGCTACGAGATCGTCAGCCAGCAGTTCCCGGACTGGTTGCGAGCGGAGCCGATCGAGTTTCCGCCGCACCACCCCACCTACGGCTGGCACTGCCGTGTCGAAGACTGTGAGGCCGGGATGCACGCGACCGCGCCGTCAGCCCAGCTCTGCGTCGACCATGCGCGCCGATACTCCCAGGTCAAGGACACCGTCCCCTACGAGGAATTCGTTGCCGCCGCTGAGCCGAACCGGTCGAAAACCTTCGGTTGGGCGCTGGTGCGCGGCCCTGGCTGCGCAGTGGGTGACTGCGAACGGGAGCAGATAGCTCGGGGCTATTGCCGATCCCACTTCAATTCTTTGCGCAAGGCTCAGGCAAGGGGGACGAGCGAAAGCGATTGGCACCCAAGGCAAAAGCCGCTGCCACAGGTGGGGGAATGCGCGATCGATCGCTGTGTCCACGACAAGGTCACGAACATGGTCCTTGGCGGAGTCGAGCAGGCACTTTGCAACAACCATGCCCAGCACCTGAGGAACTGCCTGAAACGCCCGGAAGCGTCGCGGCCCGATGCGGATTGGGAGGCGTTCTTCGGCGATCCGACCGTCGTCGCCTCCACGTTGCCGCCCAGCGCCCGGGGTCTGCTGTCACTGGCCGCGCTGCCGACCGGCTTGCAACGCGAGATCCGATACGCTCTGCATCGACATGCTCAGATCGCCTGGCGCGCCCAGTGGCGGCCGTCAGTCCTGCGGACGATCGTCGAGATGCTGGCGGCTTCCGGGGTTCGCTCGCTCAGCGATCCGGAGGTCGCCGAGATGGCAGCTGCGAACATACGGAATCCGCGGTATGTGTTGCTGGCCTTGGTCTCTGCGGCTCGAAGCCTCATGTTCACCGCCGACTCGGCCAGAGCCGCCGGGTGGTTCGACCCGATCCTGATCGGTGCGGCACCTTTTCGCGACGCGGGAGGGGTCTGCCGGCGAAGGCCTTGGGACCTCACCCCGGTGAAACAACGCTGGCTTCGCGATGTCCTCTAGGATCATCTGCGCGACGAAGCGCTCAAACCCGCTGGCAAGGGCCCTACAGCCCAGACCATCTACTACCGGCTCGGCGGCATCGGGCTCTTGTCGGCCGTGCTCGAACAGAACCGTGCCGACCGCGGTGAGGACCCACGGGCCTTGGGCAAGGCCGACGCGGAGACGGTCAAGCAGACCTGGGATCTGTGGTTCCAGGAGAAGATTCCGCTGCCGGTGGTCACGCCCTATGACCAGCCGCGGGTGCTCAGCGCATCGACACGGCAGGTTCTCATGTCCGCGGTCCGGATCGTCCTGCGTGAGGCCCGCGCTCAAGGCCGGACCGTTGCCGAACTGGATCCGTTCATCCTCAGCCTGCCGGAATACCCTGTCCCGCAGAAGAATCCGCGGCCACGGCCGTTGAGCTACGGTGACTTCCAGCTGCTGGTCGCGCCGGAGAGCTTGCAGGCTCTCGACGCTCTCGACATCGAGAACGCCGGTCTGTCCGACATCTGGCTCACCCACGCATTCCAAGGAGGCCGGATCGTCGAGACGCTCGGGCTCCGGCTCGGCTGCCTCGGGATCGTCGGCGCCGCTCAACCCTATATCTGGCGCGATGTCGCCAAGGCCGGTGTCGTCGACTACGGGATGCCTTGCTACCTACCGGTTTACGAACGCCTGCTCCGGCGGCAGAAAATCACTCGAGCCAGGCTGCGCACCCGTTACCGTGACGAATTGGCCGCCCTCGACGAGCGCGGACGGACTCGGCTGGAAGCCACCTGGGAACGCGAGATGCCGCTGTTTCCCCGCACGAACGCCAACTACGACCTGACACTGTTCGCCTCGGCGGCCTGGTTCCGTGATCTGTTCAACGAATGGCTGCAGGGACTGGGGCTCAGCTCGGTCACCTCGCACCAGACCCGCGCGACGCTGGCCACCTCACTGCTGAACAACGGTGCCCCACCGGCGCTGGTCCGGCAGCTGCTCGGGCACTTCTCCGAGAAAGCGCTGGCCCACTACGCCAGCTACAGCGACGACACCATGTCCCGTCACCTACAACGGATCTGGGCCGCCGGGCCAGGGATGGACAAGCCCGGCACTATCCTGCTGCGCCCCACCGAGCTGAAAGCCGACAATCCCGCCGCCGCGGCGGCCCGGATCGACCTGAGCGTGGTGCCTGTCGAGCACGGTCTCTGCCGCTACGGTCCGGTCGTCGGCGGCGCGTCCTGCCCCTACGGCAAGAACTGCAGCGACGGCCCGAAAGGTCCCTGCGAGCACTTCGTACTCACCGGCGCGGACCTGGCCTACTGGGAACGCAAACGCGACGCCGCGGCCCACTTCGCCGAAGGAGCGCCCACCGACGAGGCCCGCGACTACATCCTCACCCAATGGGAGCCCTGGGAACCGGTGCTCACCAGTCTGCGTCAAGCACTCGAAGAACTCGGCCTGCTCGAAGCTGCCGAACAGCTGGACCTGCGCAGCCCGGTCCACGACTACTTCGACCCGCTGTTCTCCACCGGATTCCATCTCCGGCAAACCGATTCATCCAGTGAAACTGCCTGACCACAGCAGCCCGACCGGAAAGACCGAACCCTTTGGCACTCAGCGCCCGTCGCCGGCCCGTCGAAGCGATCGACCAACGATCCCGCACCAGCACCGACTGCGAGAAACGAGTCCGCAAGGCCCTGGCCAAACTCGCCAAGACCGGCGCACCGTTCACCATCGACAACATCTGCGACCTGGCCGGCGTCGGCCGGACCTTCATCTACGACAAACGCCGCCCGGAACTGACCCGGGCTGTCCTGGCCGCCCGGGATGCTTCTCAGGCCGCCAGCGCCGCACGCGCCGAGCAAGCCCTCGACGCGGACACCGCGTCCTGGCGCGAACGCGCCCTCAACGCCGAAGCGCTCGCCGCCTCGCTCCGCGCCGCGATCAAGGACCGCGACACCCGCATCAGCGACCTGACCGGGCAACTCTACGACCCCGAAGGAAACCACCTCATCGACGAAAACGACAAGCTCAGAACACTTCTCGTGACATTGAACGAAAATCTCGCCAAGGCCACCGCCGAGAACCGCACCCTGCGCCGGTCCCTCGACGGCGCACGCGCCAACGTCAAGCGCGAACGCGAACGCAACGTCACCCAAATGTTCTGCCAGTAACGACGCCCAGACCGCGCGTCGCGGACACGTTCGCCACGGTCTGAACAGCATAAACAGAGCCGAAACCCGAAAATCGGGCGCTAAGCGACAACTTGACCGATTTAAAAGTTACGTGGAATCTGAGCCTGGGGATGATCGTGTGTCCCCGGGATGACCACGGACTTTGGAGGCAGATTGAGTGGCGCGGTGGCGCTGACGGAGAAGTGGCCGGTGCTCGGACGACACGAGCAGGCGGCGGCGTGGCTAGGGATCTGGATCGATCTCGGTCGGGCGCCGCGCACGATCGACGCCTATGGGCGCGGGCTGGCCGAGTATCTGCTGTTGTGCGAGCGGGAGCAGGTCGATCCGGTGACCGCGAGCCGCGCCCACGTCGCGGTGTTCGTGCGGGAGTTGACCTCTCGTCCGCACCGTCGCGGCACGAACGTGGTGTCGATCGATTCCGGTGCAGGGCTGGCGAATGCGACGATCCAGCAGCGGCTATCAGTTACGTGGAATCTGACTGCGGCGGAGACTGTTTCGTCGCGGTACGACCACGGACTGAGGAGATTTGTTGGGCACGATGGTGCTGATGGAGAAGTGGCCGGTGCTCGGCCGCCACGAGCGGGCCGCTGTCTGGTTGCGGGTGTGGACCGATCTCGGTCGTGCGCCTCGGACGATTGATGCCTATGCGCGTGGGCTGGCCGAATATCTTGAGATGTGCGAGCGGGTGGAGGTCGACCCGGTAGCAGAGGCGGATCGATCCCACATCGCACGCTATGTCCGGGAATTGGCGGAGCGGCCGAGCCGGCGGGGCGTGAATGTGGTGTCGATCGACTCGGGTGTCGGTTTGGCGAATGCGACTCTGCAGCAGCGGATGGTTCCCGTGAGACTGTTTTACGATTTCTTGGTCGAGGAGGGGTGCGGGAGTCCAATCCCGTTGGGCGGGGCCGTTATACGTCACGTAGCCGTGGTGGTGGCCATCAGCGTGGCCTGATCCCGCAGTTGACGAAGCTGCCGTGGATTCCGACCGAGTCGCGGTGGCTGGAGTTGCTGGCCGTGGCTGCCGAGGAATCGGTCCGCAACCGGGTGATGCTGGCTCTGGCCTACGACACGGCGCTGCGGCGGGAGGAGCTGTGCTCGCTGCGCACCGACGATCTCGATCCGGCCCGGCGGATGCTGCGGATCCGTGCGGAGACGACGAAGAACCGGCTGGAGCGGATGGTGCCCTATTCCGCGCCGACCGGGGTCCTGCTGTCGGGTTACCTGACTCACCGGGCGACGATCAGCCGGGCGCGGGGACCGTTGTTCTTGTCCGAGTCGCGCCGCAACCGGGCAGCGCCGCTGAGTCTGTGGACCTGGTCGAAGGTCGTACGACGGCTGGCGTTGGCGGCCGAGCTGCCGCGGTTCTCCACGCACACCACGCGGCACCTGTGCTTGACCGACCTGGCACGCATGGGCTGGGAATTGCACGCGATCGCCACATTCGCCGGTCATCGCTCGACCGACTCCACGCTCGCCTACATCCACCTGTCCGGTCGCGATCTGGCCGAAAAGCTCAGCCGGGGAATGGAACAGATCCACGGGTGGCGAGTCCGGACGCTGGCCCAGCTGGCTGACGAGTCGGGGGAAGTCGCACCGTGACAGCATCATCTTCAGCGGTCGCCAGGGTGACGACCGCGGGTCCACGCTGGCGCTGGCCGTTCCGCCCCGACCGATTCGACCGCTCGGCGGCACTGTCGGTCGCCGAACAAGCCGCGTTCGAGACTCTCGATTGGGAGGAGATGCGCAGCTGGCCTGAGCGATGGCAGGATCGCGAGAACCTTCAATGGCAGGCACTTCACCGCCTGGTGCTGCCGCTTGTCAACGCGATGGAATGCCTTGCGGTAGTGGATGATTTGGTTCCATCACCGTTGCGCCAGAGATGCGGTCGCTGTGATACTGCAGGGCTGCGCCACCCACAGGGCGAGCTTCTGGGCCTGGGACTCGACAGCGTGGGCAGGAGTATTGGGGACCAGCGGAAACGCTTTCCTGGCAACGCATCCGCAGTTCGGACGCACCTCGGCGAGATCCTACGCAATCGCTCTGGCCTACTTGTTCGGGTTCACCGATCTGGACCTTTTGGGCAATGTCGGTCGGGCGGCGGTCGCGCGGAAAGTGTTCGGCGAGGCCATCGTCGACCAGGCGGTGGAGCAGGTCACCTCGGTGCTGCATGGCTGGGGACAGCGCTCACCGCAAGTGAACGCACGGACCGCGAGCCTGGTTTGCCATGCGCTGTTGCTCAACCGCAGCCCGCTGCTGGCTGACCTGTCCGAAGACGTGCTGAACGGGTTGCGGGTGAACATGTCGATTCCGTACTCGTTGCGCCAGACCACCCACAGCCTCCATCGGGCACTGGCAGCACTCGGATATGTCGGCCCACCGCGACCGCCCGCGCGGTTGATGCTGGCACCGGCGGAGGGGGTGGACCCGATCTGGGCCGACTGGGTGCAGCGATGGCACGACACCTCTCCACTCCCCGTCTCGGGCAGAAAGGGACGCCGCGGTCAGATGTTGCGGATGGGGCGATGGCTGGCCGCCGAACATCCCGATATTCGCGAGCCTGGCCAGTGGACCCGTGAACTGTGTGCTGCCTGGGTCGCCGCCGTCGACCGTCTCCGCATCGGCGACTACACCCAAAATGACGAGTCCTTGCGGGACCGCATCGGTGAGCCACTGATGCCACGCACAAAGAGCGGACTGCTCGCCGGTGCCCGCCAGCTCTTCCGGGACTGCCACGAATGGGGCTGGATTCCCCGCCGATTCGACCCGGCCCGCGCACTGGCCACCCCGCGCAGCATCCAAGCTCTAATCGGCCCGGACCCACGGGTGATAGCCGACGATGTCTGGGCCAAGCTGTTGTGGGCCGGACTCAACCTTGAGCACAGCGACGTCTACACCGACGCCGTCGGCCGCAAATACCCCATCGAAATGCTCAAAGCGTTGGTGCTGACCTGGCTATTCGCCGGACTGCGCAGCGACGAGATCGTCCGGCTGCGGGTCGGATGCATCCGCTGGCAACGCGAGGACGTCGCGCTCCCCGGCGACACCGACGGTGAGACGCTCGACAAGGACGCGGTCTGCCTGCTGGACATCCCGGTCCACAAGACCGGCACCGCGTTCACCAAACCGGTCGACCCGATCGTGGGCCACGCCATCGCCGCCTGGGAGGCCGTCCGACCGACACAACCCGCCGTCTTGGACCGCAAGACCGGCGAACGAGTGCACCTGCTGTTGTCCTACCGCGCGCTGGGAATCGCCAAACAGTACTTGAACATTCGCATCATCCCGGCGCTCTGCGCCAAGGCGGGAGTGCCGAGCACCGATGTCCGCGGCAAGATCACCAGCCATCGGGCACGGTCCACCATCGCCAGCCAGCTCTACAACGCCAAGGAACCGATGACCCTGTTCGAGCTGCAGGCATGGCTCGGGCACCGAAGTCCTTCGGCGACACAGCATTACGCCAAGATCGCGCCGACCACCCTGGCGAAGGCATACAACGACGCCGGGTACTTCGCCCGCAACGTCCGCACCATCGAAGTGCTCGTCGATCGCGACGCGGTTACTTCCGGTGCGGCGGCATCTGGACAGCCGTGGCAGTACTACGACCTCGGGCATGGCTACTGCACCTACAGCTTCTTCGAGCAGTGCCCGCACCGAATGGCTTGTGCTCGTTGCGATTTCTACGCACCGAAGGATTCCAGCAAAGCACAGTTGCTGGAGGCCAAGGAGAATCTTCAGCGCATGCTGGCCAACGTTCCACTCACCGAGGACGAACAGGCAGCGGTCGACGACGGCCAAGCTGCCCTCGATCGTTTACTGGAACGCCTGATCAACGTCCCCACTCCCGATGGCGCAACACCCCGCCAGATCGCCGCACCGGCCACCACCGGCCTGCTACCGATCATCGCGGTCAACCAGCGCAAATAAGGCACGGACTTGACATTTTAGATTCCACATAATGGTGCCGGTTCGCCTGTATTACGACCACCTCATGGAGGAGGGGCTGCGAGAGTCGAATCCTGTTGGGCGAGGCCGCTATACGCCCGGACGACTTCGGGCCGGCGGGCATCAGCGCGGCCTTGTTCAGCGGGTGACGAAGCTGCCGTGGATCCCGACCGAGCAGCAGTGGCGCGACGTTCTCACGGTGGCAGCGGGCGAGTCGATCCGTAATCGGGTGATGCTGGCGTTGGCCTACGACGCGGCGTTGCGGCGGGAGGAGTTGTGCTCGCTGCGCACCGACGATCTGGATCCGGCGCATCGGACGGTGCGGGTGCGGGCGGAGACCACGAAGAACCGGCTCGAACGGGTAGTGCCGTATTCGGCGCCGACGGGAGTGTTGTTGTCGCTTTATCTGCGGCATCGAGCGACGATCAGCCGGGCTCGTGGCCCGCTGTTCCTGTCCGAGTCGCGGCGAAACCGGGCCGAGTCGTTGACCTTGTGGACGTGGTCGAAGGTGATCCGGCGGATCGCGCTGGCCGCGGAGGTTCCCCGGTTCTCCACGCATACGACCCGGCATTTGTGCTTGACCGACCTGGCCAGGATGGGCTGGGAACTCCACGCCATCGCTACTTTTGCTGGTCACCGGCACACCGACTCCACGCTTCGATATATCCACCTGTCTGGTCGGGACCTGGCCGACAAGCTCAACCGGAGCATGGAACACATCCACGCCTGGCGCGTCGCGATGCTCGCCGGCACCGACATTGCGGCGGCCGGAGATGGCCGGTGACTCTGTCCACGCTGAAATCCACTGCTGTTCAGGATGATCGGTGGGCATCGCCGTTGGTCGGTCATCACTTCGACACCTCGATCGAGGTCCCACCGCAGGAGGCACGGGCGGTCACCGAGCTCGGCATCCGGAACTTGCGGCGGCTGCAATATCACGATCCGACCGCACCCGGCTGGCGGACGATCGGGCGGTTGCTGCGGCCGATCGAGACGGTCAACGCCGGCTTGGATTCGCCGCCGACTCCTCATCGCCGGCGCGCGATGCTCGACACAGCTGCGGTTCTGCTGGTGCGTTGCGCCGAGACCCGGCAATCGTTCTGGGGCTGGACCACCGACGAGTGGGTTCACCTCGTGGGCCGCACCCAGACCGAATTCCGCCGCCACGCACCCGAGTGGGCCGGTGACGAGGTGCGTCCCTATTTGGCGGCGCACGCCTATCTACTGGGTTCGTTCACCGAGTTCCACCGCCTGGGCAGCTTCCAGCGACTGACATTGTCCTGGAGGATCTTCGGCAAGGAGCGCGTGAACAGTGAAATCGCTCGACTGCGAAAGGTGTTGTTGCAGTGGGGATATCAACTCGGTCGTGACGATGATTCGCTGCTGCCGATGGTGACCTGCCAGCTGTTGCTGTTCAATCGCAGCCCGCACCTGGAAGACCTGAACACCGACCTGTTCGACCAGTTCCGCAGCAACCGGCTGCTCGAAGGCGCTCGGCTGAACACCTTGTATGCCCTGCAACGGGCGGTGGCGGCACTGGGCTTCTGCGACCCACCACATCACCGCATCGGCGGGCAGTCACCGAAAGCAACAGGCGGAGCACCCGTTTGGGAGCAATGGGTCGATCGCTGGCATGCCACCTCGACCTTGACCCCGCCCACTCGCGGCCAGACCCGGTCCAACCTGCTGAAGGTCGGCCGCTGGCTCGCAGCTGAGCACCCCGACGTCGCCGATCCCGCGGACTGGACCCGCCAGACTTGCGCGGCCTGGATTGCTGCACTGGACCGGATGAAGGTCGGCGACTACGTGCAGCGCACTGCCGGGCTCGGTGACCGAATCGGCAAGCCGCTCGAAGCGCCCAGCAAGGAGGCCCAGCTCGCGGCGATTCGACGGTTCTTCAGCGACTGCCAGGAATGGGAATGGTTGCCGCGTCGCTTCGATCCGCTGCGGGCGCTGGGAACTCCGCGCAGCATCGCCGCCCTGCTGGGTCCGAACCCGCGAGTCATCGCCGACGACATCTGGGCGAAACTGTTATGGGCCGGGTTGAACCTGCACGGCGACGACCTGCCGGTGACCTCGTCCGGACAGTTCTATCCGCTGGAGCTGGTCCGCGCTGTCACGATCACCTGGCTGTTCGCCGGACTCCGCAGCAACGAAATCGTCCGACTGCGCACCGGTTGCATCCGATGGCAACACGACAGCACAACGATCCCCGCCGACTCCGACAAGGTCCTGGCGCGGGACGCGGTCTGCCTACTCGACATTCCCACCAACAAGACCGGCACCGCGTTCACCAAGCCGGTCGACCCGATCCTGGGCCAGGCCATCGAGGCATGGCAGGCCATCCGCCCGACCCAGCCGCGGTTGCTCGACCGGCGCACCGGCGAGCAGGTCGACATGCTGTTCGCCAACCGCGCCCGGCGGGTCTCCACCGTCTACATCAACCAAACCGTCATCCCCATGCTCTGCCGCAAAGCGGGTGTCCCGGACACCGACGTCCGCGGCGCCATCACCAGCCACCGAGCCCGATCGACCATCGCGAGCCAGCTCTACAACGCCAAAGAGCCCATGACACTGTTCGAGCTGCAGGCCTGGCTCGGGCACCGCTCGCCGCAATCGACCCAGTTCTACGCCAAAATCGCTCCCAACACCCTGGCCAAGGCCTACGACGACGCCGGCTACTTCGCCCGCAACGTCCGCACCATCGAAGTCCTCGTCGACCGCGACGCCATCACCAGCGGCGCCGCGGCCACCGGCGAGCCCTGGCAGCACTACGACCTCGGCCACGGATACTGCACCTACACATTCTTCGAACAATGCGCCCACCGGATGGCCTGCGCCCGCTGCGACTTCTACACACCCAAAGAATCCAGCAAAAGCCAACTGCTGCAAGCGAAAACGAACCTTCAACGGATGCTCGTCAGCATCCCACTCACCGACGACGAGCAAGCCGCGGTCGAGGACGGCCAAGCCGCGCTCGACCGGTTGCTGCAGCGGCTCGCCGACGTCCCAACGCCCGCCGGCCCGTCACCGCGCCAAAGCAAGACACCGCTGACGGTCACCCAGCTACCGATCGTCGCCGTCACCCACGGCTGACCAGCACTCGCTTGACATTTCAGATTCCACAGAATAATGCGCGTCACGGTGCCTTCGACAGCACCAGAACTCTGCGGCAGGGTCAACCCGTTGCGGACGGCGTCGTAGTCCTTGACCAGCCCTGAAGCGAAACTCCGCAGTGGCGCGAGGTCGCTCGCTCTCGCATCGGCGATCCAGGCGTCGAGGAGGTGTCCGCGGCGGTGGCGCAGCATGTCGCCGAAGCCGGTGACATGTCGATCGAGCTCGCGGAGGGTGTCGCAGCGGTCGAGAATGAGCTGCAGGTTGGTGATTTCGTCGGCGGTGAGCTTGTGCCGGGGCCGCATCAGCCACCCGGTGAACTGGCGCGGTGTGATCGGCGGCGGCGCGGTCAGTACAGGCGCCGGACCCATCGCCTCGCGCCAACTATGCACCAGCCGCCGCACTGACCGCTCGCTACCTCGGTAGCCGCGTGCGCGGACCTCCCGGAACAGCACCCGTGCGTTGTTGCAGCCTTCTTCCCACCGTGCCGCCAGGTAAGGGATGTGTTCATCGAGTGCGCTGCCGCGGTGGCCGACTGCGGTGAGCAGCTGGTCGGGGGTGGCGGCCAGAGCGGAGCGGCGAACGGTCTTGCCGTCCAGCCTGAGCGCCTTGCTGATCGCGTTCGGGCCGACTCCCTTCGTGATCAGCGCATGAATCTCAGCGTGTCGTTTTCGGGTCATCTCCGCACGCCGACCGGAGGCTTGCCCATCGGCTCGAACCGGTGGTGTCGGTTGCACGACCGCCGTATGCTCGTCGTGCTCGCGCAAGCATTTACGGTGCGTGCGAACGACTTTGTCGACCGCACCGGTCAGGTTATGGAGCAAATGCCACCTGTCCGCGATCTGGAGCGCTTTCGGGGCACCACGCCGTGCGCCGTCGGCATACGGGCCGCCGCGGTCACGGCACACGACGCGGATGCCCGGGTGGTCGGCCAGCCAGGCTGCGAAGGTGTCGGAGGTGCGGTCGGGCAGCAGGTCGACTGTGCGATGGGTGAGCATGTCGATCACCACGCTGCCGTAGTTGTGGCCGCGGCGAATGGCGAAGTCGTCGACCCCGATCTCTACCAGCGGGCCGATAGCGGGCAGCGGGACCGCCCGAACGAGCCGCAGCAATGTCGACCGCGAAACCTCCACCGCCAGTTGCTGAGTCAGTCTCGCACCGGGCCGGCCACCGAGGGCCAGCCCGATTCGTGTCAGAAGCTCGGTCACCAGCGGGCTACGCCGCTGATATCGGGCGACCAGCTCGCTGACCTGTTCGGAGAAGATCCTCCGCTCGCATCGGGAATCCAGGCACCGGAACCGGCGCACCTTCAGCCGGATCACTACTTCCCGACCAGCGACCGCCAGATCCACGATCTTGCGCTGGTAGCGGCTGTGCACTGCGGACGAGCAACACCCGCATCGCGTGCAGGCGGCCGAAATACTACAGGTCGAGGCGTCGAACTGGATCCGACTGCTCGTCGCCGAGACATCATCGAGGCGAATCCCCGCGAGATGCGAAACAGCAGGCTTACAAGGGTTTTCGCGACATCATCCAACACCACGAACCGCGTCTGTACGCGATTGCCCTGCGCCCCAGTGTGATCGACACGGCCCGATCATCAAATTTGTTCCAGAGCCACCCGCTACTGGCCATTGACAGGCGGTGAACTGGGCTTTCGGGTGGATGTTGCGAAACCCCCGCCGGATGCGGGCCGGGGTGAGCCGGTGGGGTCGGTGACGGGTTTCTCCCAGGGGTCGCGCAGGTCGGTGGTGAGTCCGCGTGACAGGCGGAGTTGGGTGTAGGCGGCGAGGATGAGCCAGGTCCAGCGGTCGGCTTGGTCCGCGGTGCGGAACTGCGGGCGGGTCCATTCCAGGGTTTGTTTCAAGAATCTGAAGGTGTGTTCCAGTCTCAAGCTGAGATCCGATCCAGCTCCTGGCAAGGAACTCGCTCCAACCCAGGATCAACGGCCGCTCGGCCGACCCCAGTCCGGCTGAAGCAGCCTGCCCGCGGGGCACCCTAGTCGTCGATGCGCCACCCGACACCCGAGAACACCGCCACAGATCGCCGCGAGTCACACTGGTCGCCGATCACTGGGGGCGGCTTAGAGCCCCTATCGGGTTCGGTTGCTGAGTCGTCGCTAGCAGATCAGTGCTGCGGCGAGGTCGAGGAATCCGTGGTGGATGTCGGTGCGTCGTTCCCATCGGATGGCCAGCCGCCGGTACTGGTGCAGCAGGGCGAAGGTCTGCTCGACGATCCAGCGGCCGGCGGTGACCTTGTCGCGGGTTCCGCGGCGGGCGATGTAGCCGGTGATATGTCGTTGCCGCAGTGCGGAATACACGCTGGGGTAGTCATTTCCTTTGTCCGCGATCAGGTTGGTGATTCGGCGACGGGGTTGTCCCGCGCGCCCGCGCAGGGGTCGGACAGGGTCGAGCAGCGTGGGCAACAGCAGGAGGTCGTTGACGTTGGCCGCTGACAATGCGACTGCGAGCGGGAATCCGTTCCCGCAGGTCAGGATGTGGTGCTTGGAACCGGTCTTGGCGCGGTCGACCGGGCTCGGACCTGTTGCGGCGCCCCTTTTTTCGCGCGCACGTGCGAGCCGTCGACGATGACCCGGTCGAAGTCGATCATCCGGGCGGCATAGGCACGGGCGAGCACGGCTTGATGGATCTGCTCGAACGCTCCGGCGGCTTGCCAGTCCCGTAACCTGCGCCAACAGGTCATCCCGGATCCGAATCCCAGTTCCTGGGGCAGGTCTTCCCATCCGATCCCGGTGATCAGCACGAACAAGATCCCCTGCAGTACCCGTCGACTGTCCATCTGCGCCGGTCCTGGTGTTCCGGCCGGTTTCACCGG
The DNA here is from genome assembly GCF_050946365.1 of Nocardia sp. CA-107356. Lineage (NCBI taxonomy): Bacteria > Bacillati > Actinomycetota > Actinomycetes > Mycobacteriales > Nocardiaceae > Nocardia > Nocardia sp. CA-107356. The sequence continues at coordinate 5,748,724 of NZ_CP191992.1, forward strand.
CAGTAGCGGTTCGATTACCGCCCAGAACTCGTCGTCCACGATCCATGGTGCTGCCACATCGAAACATCCTGCACTGCAACGGAACCCGACGCCAACTGACCGAACCTGTTAGGAGCTCTTAGCTTAGCCGTCGTGGTATCGAGTCGTTCCACTTCGGATGTGGAACGACTCTTCGGGAGGGTCTGTGCCGCTGTGCCAGTATTCCTACCTGGACTGTGCGCGATCGACGGAGTTGCCATCGACGATTGCTGTGACGTCCGGCGAACCGCGGCGAATACTCTACCTTCGGGCAATGCAGGGCGGGCCGGGGGAACGTTACTGTCGTCCACACCGGTTGGTGCTTACGGTTTTCGTTGTCAGTCGATGTCGCCTGCCTGATTCGTCGGTTGTCAGGGAGAGGATTGCTCGAAGATCTCCGGGGTGTGCTGCGGGGGCTTGCTGAACGCGTGACGAGGGCGTTCGAGGAGTTCGCCGGACCCGAGGCAGGTCGCAGCCGAGAGTTCGGGCAGGTGATCGGTGAGACCGTAGCGGACTTGGAGAACGCTGATGAGATCGCCGCACACAGACTTGCCACAGCCGACGAGGCGCACACCGCTATCAGATCCACCGCCCAGCTACCCGGACAGACTGCCGGAATAGTTCGGAAAATCCCCGATCTATCATCCATGCCGCCTGTACGGGATCTACTTGAGGTCGACAGCCCGAACAACGACCGGCTTCGCGAGCAACTGGCAGGATTCGAGCAACAGTACGGTCCCTACCGGCTGAAAATCTACGACGCCTTCTACGCGTCGACTACCGGCTCGGTTCAGGAGGGATCACCGGTCGACGGTTTCGGGTACTTCGCAGAGATCATCGGCAAGGACGATAAAGGTGTAGGCGAACTCTCACGAATGATCTACAAAGACGAGGGCCGGATCGTCGTCAATAATTGGAATATGTTGTTGGATCCGCAAGCCCGCGGTCAAGGGTTCTCGACCGCATTCGGCACAGCGATGGAGAACTATTATCGCCGCTCCGGCATAGACCGAATGCTGGTTACAGCCGCTGGCGAGGACGGGGGCTATGCTTGGGCGCGCGCAGGTTACGACTTCAATCCCAAATACCTATCGGACTCGGTTTCCAAGATTAAGGAGAGAATCCAGCTCATCCGTGACCAGCTCTCTCCTGCTGATCAACAGCAATTGGAACGCATCATGGCCCGGTTCGAGGGACCCGTCACCGGCTACCCATCGCCCGCCGAGCTCGCCGACCTGACGGGTGGCGATCCGCAGCTGGGTAAGACGTTGATGAGAGGAACGACATGGTATGGAATGAGGGTTCTGTGAACCTAACACTCGCGGAGGAAGCATTTCTCCGTGCCCGGAGCAAGGCAATGGCGGACCAGTTCATCGAATTCGCGAGCTCCCGCGGATTGGACCTGGACACCGATACCTGGCCCGACAGTGCGCGCCGAGAATTCGACATCCGAAACCGCGCCTTGATCGACGAATGGAAACGAAAGGCCGGGAACTCAAACGTCACAGACTTCGATGACGGCTGTGACGAGTAGCCCCTGAGATTCGCGGCAAGGACCGCCCTTCTGAGCCCTTTGAACGGCCCCGCACAGATCCTCAGCGTGCGGGCTGGCAAACTGATGGGAATTTACCAGCTTGCAGATCGTGTCAGAAACAGCGGAGTGTGCCCGTGCGGGCTGGCCGTCGGTCGTCCGGTAACGATCTTGGGCGAGACAGTCTCCGCTTCTCTGGACGTTCGAAGGCGTGTTCAGTGCTGACGTGCGGATTCAGTACCCACTGAACAGCCCACCGGCTCGAGCTGGATGAACCAGGTCGAACGCTGGTTCGGCCTGCTCACCGACAAACTCATCCGCCGCGGCGTCCACACCTCGGTCAAAGCCCTCGAAGACGACATCACGGACTAAATCGACACCTGGAACGACAACCCGCTCCGGGGACTATCACCGTGGGTGGTGGCGCATCCGCAACATAGGTTCGCCCGCGCAGGTCGGCGCTGCGCTCACTGAGTTGGCCGCTCGGTTGGCTCAAGTGCTCGATCCCCTGACTCGGTCGGGGTGTTGGTTCGACTGCCAGGTGCACTGCGGCAGTGACTGTGTGGTTGAACAGGTCGCCGGGCCGATCCACGCCCTCGACATCGCGCCCGAGCTGTGTGATCTGGCCCGCCGATCACCGAATGGTGCGCCCGCACCGACGCATCGTCTCACCAGCCTCACGATCTTTGAGAGCCGATGCGTATGAATACGGAGATATTGTCAAGACCTGTGGATAGGCAAGTTTCAGGCGACCTCCGTTCTGGTGGTGTCGGCTGGGTCGGCTGACGAGGTGGGTGTGATGTCGCGGGGGCGTTCGAGGAGTTTGCCCTTGTGGAACAGGGCACCGTTGTGGACGAGCGCAACCAGTTCGGGTGCGTTGACCTTGCGCCAGCGGGTCTGGGCGGCCTCGATCAGCTTGTAGGCCATGGCGATTCCGGCGGCGCGCGAGCCGGGCCCCTTGGTGACTTTCGTCCTCAATCGCACTGTGGCGAAGGTGGATTCGATCGGGTTGGTGGTGCGTAGGTGGATCGAGTGTTCGGCCGGGTATTTGAAGAATTCGAGTAGGACGTCGAGGTCGTTGACGATTTTGGCGACCGCTTTGGGGTATTTCTTGCCGTAGTCGATGTCGAACGCTTTGACGGCCAGCTGTGCCTTGTCGATATCCTCGGCGTTGTAGATGTCCTTCATCGCCGCGATCGCGCCGGGATTCGCTGATTTCGATAGCGCGGCAAGGACATTCGCCGATTTGTGAAGCTGTAACGTAATAACGTGTTGTCTTGCGTTGCAATGCGTTTCGGTGTGCTATGGCGGTGGTGAGCGAGGGTCGCGGTCTGGCCGAGAGGTTGGCGGTGTTGTTGCCGCATCTGAACGAGCGGCAGCGGCGTTTGATGTTGGCCGGCGAAGCTCGGGTGTTGGGGCGTGGCGGGGTGCGGGCGGTGGCGCGGGCGGCCGGAGTCAGCGAAACCACCGTCCGCAGGGGCGTTTTCGAGCTGGAGGCCGGCGAGCAGCCGCTACCCGGCGGACGGGTGCGTGTGCCCGGTGGTGGCCGCAAACGGGTGGAGGAGACCGACCCAGGGGTTCGGGACGCGTTGATGGCGCTGGTCGAGCCGGACGAGCGGGGTGACCCGACCTCACCTCTGCGGTGGACGACGAAGTCGCTGCGCAATCTCGCCGACGAGCTGACACGGCAGGGTCATCCAGTCTCCGCGATGACGGTCGGGCGGCTGTTGAAGGCCGAGGGTTTCAGCCTGCAAGGTGTCGCCAAGACCCTCGAAGGTGCTCAGCACCCGGACCGGGATGCCCAGTTCCGCTATATCAACGAGCAGGTGAAGCAGTATCAGGCGGCGGGCGAGCCGGTGATCAGTGTGGATACCAAAAAGCGTGAGCAGATCGGGCGGCTGCCGATGGCCGGGCGCGAGTGGCGGCCCAAGGGCGAGCCCGTGCAGGTCGAGGACCATCATTTCTTCTTCTCCGGTCCCGATGTCGAGCAGGCCATCCCTTATGGCGTCTATGACCTCGCCCGCAACACCGGTTGGGTGAATGTCGGCGTCGACCATGACACGAGCGTGTTCGCGGTGGAATCAATCCGCCGCTGGTGGACCGCGCGTGGCAGCCTCGACTATCCGAGTGCGGCGAAACTACTGATCACCGCGGATTGCGGCGGCTCGAACGGCTACCGCTACCGGGTGCGGAAAAGCGAGCTGGCGGCGCTAGCCGCCGAGACCGGCCTGGCGATCACCGTCTGTCACTTTCCTCCTGGCACGCAATGCCGTTGCTTGATCTGTCATACCTACTGAGCAGTTACGGGGTGTAACGCAATGACTTTGCCGGCGGTTCTGCGGGTTGTCTTGCGTGCTTGGCCTTTCTGGCGGAAGGAGTACTTCGAGTCCGGCCGCTTGAGTAACCGGTCGGACTCGCGCAGACGCCGTTGTCCGCTGTCGAGTTTGCGTCGTACCTTCGACGCCAGCGTGCTCATGAACAGCCTGATCTTCCTGGCCGTGGTCGCGGTCTGCCCGATCACACTGCGGCGCACGTGCTTGAGCACCTTGAGGAACGAGATACGGTCGGGATCGAGTTTCTCTCCTTCGGCCAGCTCCATGATGATCCGGGTCAGGCAATGATGGACGATCAGATGTGCCCACACCTCCTGGTACACCAGGTCCGGATCGGCCGACCGCAGGACTTGCTGCGGACCGCGTTGGAAGGTCTTGATTTCACGGTACGAAGACTCCGCTTCCCATCTCTCGTGGTAGAGCCACGCCAACTCGGCCGCGGGGTAGGCGTCGGGGTCGAGCAGGTCGGTCAGCAGCCGGATCACCTCGCCTGCGCCGACTCGGTACTCCACCACCCGCAGCACGACATGCCCCGGTGCCGCTCGCTTCTGCCCGGCCAGGTTCATCCGGGCCAGGTAAGTCCCGTCCGGCAGGTACTCGATGGGCCGGGCGGCCACGCACGAGCGCGCCCGGATCAACAGGTGAGCCCCGGCCTCGGTATAGGCCCGCCACAGCGCAACCCCGGGGAATCCCCGATCCATGATCACCAGCATCCCGGCGGCCGAGGCAGCGAGCCTGATCGCCAATTCGGGTTCGCCACAACGGAATCCGCCCACTGCGGCATCGATCTGAGCATGCGTCCCGGTCTCTGTCAGCGTCACTACCCTCGCCTGAGGGAACCCCGCCGGCTGTCCCTTGCCGTCTTTCGAGCCACCGAGCTGGCGTCGATTCGCTTCGGTTTCCGGTGCATCCAGCAAGAACCCGTCCACCGCGGCGATACGCATCCCGCGAAAGAAGGAGCCCTCCAACCGTGTCGGGGCCAGCGGCCCGGCCAGCATGCGAAATACCGTCTCCAGGACCCGCGGCCCCAAGCGCTGACGGGCCCGGGCGAACGAGGACTTGTTCGGAATGTCGTTACCCAGCCCCGCGATACCGCCCACCATGTGCTCGGCCACATCGTCATAGGAGTCCTGCTGGAACAAGGCCAAAGCAAGCACGAAATAGACCATAAACCCGGCCGGCAGCGCACTGGGCCTGGCGTCCCCGACGCCGCACTCGGCCAGCGCCTCTGCGATCAACTCAGGAGTTACCCACCGGGTCACCGCCCCCAACCGCACGTGATCCGACAACCCGGTCCAAGGATGCATGACCGATACAAGATCACACCACCAACATGCCACCACGACCGCGACGAACCACTTGTGGTGTCAAGCAACGGCATTGTCCTGGCACATCGAAGTGGAACAAGATTGAACACCGGATGTTCTCTCACATCACCCACAACTGGCGCAGCCGTCCGCTGACCAGCCACGACGTCGTCCTGCACACGATCGCGTCCACCACCACCCGCACCGGGTTGCGTATCGAGGCCGCACTCGACACCGGCGACTACCCTATCGGGGTCTCGGTCAGCAAACAGCGGTTCGCCGCCCTGCCGCTTCAACGACACGACAGACACGGCACATGGAACTACACCCTCCATTCCGAGGCCAGCGCTGCACCGACGGGTGAGGGTATCCCCGAGGTGGGCTCGACGGCGGCTCACCGGCGTAAGCAGATGCTTCGGCGTCTCGACGATCCGCGGCTGACCGGCCTGGACCACAATCAACTCGCCCGGCTCTGCGAGGTTTTGGCGCCCCTTCAGGCGGCGCGTTCCCAGGAGCGCTACAGCGAGCAGCGCGGTGGCCGGGCGCGCCGCGCCACCGGCAGCCAACGGGTCAAGCCGCTGTTCGACGACCCGGCCCGTGTCCTGCTCACCCTCCTCTACCAGAGGCAGGTGTGCTCGCTGAACGTCCTCGGCGATCTGTTGGAGGTCACCGGCGTCTGCATCGGCGACCTCGTGAAGGAAACCCGCCGGATCCTCGAAGACCACAACCACCTGCCCGGCACCGCCGCCGTTCGCTTCACCACCGCCAGCGACCTGGTCGCCTTCCTCGACCACGACACCGCGCCGCAGCGGACCGCGATCATCGAAAAGCTGTCGACGCCGACCCTGACCGGCATGACCCGCACGCAATTGGATGCCCTCATCCAAGACCTGCAAGCCCGGCAGCTGGCTCAGACTGAGCGGGTTACCCACCAGCGGCGCGGCGCGCCACGCCAGCCGGGCACCCGGCGCGGGGTGTTCCCACAGAAGATCGGAAACGCCGAACGCGTCGTCCTGACCGTCCTCTACCAACGCGGTCTGTGCACGATGGACGTCCTGACCGACGCGCTCGGTGACGTCAGCAGGTCCTCCATCGGCAATGTCATCCGCGAGACCCGTCCACTCCTGGAGCAGGTCGGCTACACACCCACGCCCGCCCCCATCCGGTTCCGCACAGCCCCGGAGCTGCTCGCCGCCGACACCCCGACAGATTAATTCCTTACAGCTTCTGTGGAACCAGCAGCGTTGTTCACGGGTGTGCGGGAATACATCGCGTAGTGCTTTCCAGAACCCGAGCGCACCGTCACCGACTGCGAGTACCGGGCTGTCATGCCGCGGCGACGGGCATCGCGCAGCAGATCCGCCCACGACTCGGTCGATTCTCGATACCCGTCGGTGAGCGCGACCAACTCTTTGCGACCGTCGGTACGGACCCCGATCATCACCAGCAGGCACAGTTTCTCCTGCTCCAGGCGAACTTTGACGTGGATGCCATCCACCCACAGATACACGTAATTGGTGCCCGAGAGGTCCCGGGCGGCGAACGCGCGGTACTCGTCGCTCCACTGGCCGGTCAACCGGGTGAACGACGCTGCTGAGAGCCCGGCGCCGGAACCGAGGAACTGTTCCAGCGCCGGACCGAAGTCCCCGGTGGACAACCCGTGCAAATACAGCAGCGGCAACACCTCGCTGACCTGCGGGGACTTACGTGCCCAGGCGGGCGGGATCGCCGAGGAAAACCGTTGCCGCTCACCGGATTCCGGATCGACACGTTTGTCGTTGACCCGTGGCGCTTTCACCGTGACCGCGCCGGCGGCGGTCAACACCTGGCGTTCGTTGTGGTAACCATTGCGTACCACCAGCTTCCGGCCGTCCTCGTCGAGCTGGTCAGCGAACCGCTCGACATAAGCGGCGACCTCGGTCCGCAACGCGGCCTCGAGCATCCGCCGAGCACCCTCGCGCACGATCTCGTCGATCGGTGAACGCGACTCACCGGCCGCCACACCGCCTTGATTGGACTCGGCGCCAGCGTCGATTATTTTGAGCATGGGACGTACCTTCCCGCCCGGCGTTGGCGCGCCAGGACTGATCAAACCCGTGGATTTTCAGATCGTCCGGGAAGGTACTCCTTCCCGGTCATCCACAGGTTTTGATCATTGCTCGAATACGGATTGGTGGGGTGAGAGTCTCGCGGCCCGCCGAGCGGCTGTGCGGTCTCACGACACGCTACGGGTCGGTGCAAGCACTGTCACATACGCACCCGCATACCACTGTCACCGGCATTCGGGTCGATAGTCGGGAATCCATCTCACTCCTTTGATGCGTCCTCGACGACCCGGTCGTTTGCCGGCTAACGCCGGGGGTATCACCGCATTGTTCGGGGACTGGACTGCGAGCATGAAGTCCATGTCCAAGGCGAAGAGGAACCCGGCTGAACCCGAGGCACAACCTGGAAACCCGAAGCTGTCAGCGTGGCGGTGCGGCTGGTGAACAACGAAGGCCCACTCGGGGTAATCGTCTCAACCGATCGCTCAGTCAACAGCTTGCGCAGTGTAACCGTCTGGACGCGATCAGTCGAACCACCTCAAACCCCACCACAATCCGACGAGCGGCAGTCACCTACCGGAGATTGCCACAGCATCGCCGTCCACACGCCCGCAGCGCTGGATGGGCTGCTGAGCCGAAACCGACTCCCCCGATATTGACCGACGGGGCGGGCGCGCCTATTGCAACCCGCCGCGTGCGATCAGTCGTCGCGGTCAATGATTAGGCGCGCGAGCGATGTCAGTTCCACGGCTGCCGTCGGCTCTGGGCCAGCCGAATGCAGCCGTTCCAGACCGGAGGCGATATGCTGCTCGGCCTGTTCGACGGCCCAGGCACATCCCCCGGCCTCTTGCACCAGGTAAACCAAGTGGTGCAAATCCGCCGGTGACATATGGTCACGTTGGCTATAGCGACGGGCCAATTCGCGTCCTGCCGCATTGTCCGCGCTCAGCGCAGCGACCACGGGCGGCGACTTCTTGCGGGCCTGAAGATCGGAGCCAGCCGATTTGCCGGTACGCAGGGGGTCGCCGAGAATGCCGAGCAGGTCATCGATGAGCTGATACGCAGCTCCCAGGTGCGCGCCGAAAGCGCGCAGGTGGCCTACGCGGTCTGCGTCTGCCCCACCGGCAAGTGCCCCCAGCGCACAGGCCGTCGCTACTAGCGGACTCGTCTTGGCTGTGGCGACCGTTTGGCTCTGCGTCAGTGACACCTCGGTCCAGGTTTCCAGCAGGCTGTCGGCGTATTCGCCGTCGATCAACTCCTGTACTGAGGGAAGCAGCTCAGCAAGCCCAGCGAGACCGAGTGGCGGTCGAGTGTCAGCCAGAACCTCGATGGCGAGGAAAAGCAGCGCGTCGCCGACAAGAATGCCAGCAGGGAGTCCGAGCTGAATCCACAGGGCCGGGCGGCCGCGACGGAGCCGATCGTTGTCAATGATGTCGTCATGAAGTAGCGATGCGTTGTGGACCAGCTCAACTGCCACCGCAGCCGGCACGGCTGCTGATCGGTTGCCGCCTACCGCTTCACATGCGAGCAGAGCTAGCGCGGAACGCACCGCCTTGCCCGTACTGCCTGTCTGCGGGGCTCCAGCGGTATCCCACCAGGCGAAGTGGACACCCGCTGCGTGTCGGACCCGCTGCGGCAGGCCCTCGACGGCCTGCCGCAGCGCGAGAAACGTCTCTTTACCCGCATCGGCGAGAACTTGCTGCGCGCCGCGCGCCGCGCGTGTAGCGGTTAGCTCGAACACTATTGTCCGTACTTCCTCGATCTGATAATGGACCAGAAATCTCTATATCTCTGGTAGCTGGCGCTATGGTCTGCGTTCCGGGGCCGCCGGACTGACTGACTGACTGACTGATAAGTCTGAGCGCTCGATGACGACCGCAGCCATGCACCCCTTCTCCATCAGTGTCATGAGCACCGGCACACCCGGTAACAACCAGATACTTCGGTCGACCAGCACGCGGCGCTGACGTCACCCCCGAGTCCAAGGCACACTCATCGGTTTGGAAAGGCGAGAGCGGCAGGTGCGGCTGAATTACTTTGATCCAGATATCGTGGCGCGCAGCCGTATGTCACAGCTTGGTCAGCCCCTAAGGAGTTCGCGTGCTTATATGGAGAACTGCATAAACGTAGGTTGCCGAAGGACATAAAATTCGCGGGCGCCGGGTGCGTCGTGCCTGACTGCGATAGAAATAAGCCGGAAACACGCGCCACTTTCCTTGCAGTCCGTCAGTCTTGGTTCGCGCACATCATCCATCTGCCGTGTGCGTAGCTCGCCCAAGCCAAACTACGCCGTTGATGAGGCGGCGCAAGGGGACTCTGCGAGGTCTGAGCAGACATGACATGCCATGACACTAAACTGGCGCTGAATGAATTGACATGGGCCGAAGGTGGAGTCCGTAGTCTCGAGATCCGGCGCACTCGATCTTCGTGCAAGGATGCACGTCGAAACGGTGCCGTCGTACGATGGCGCCACAGGTGGGACCCTGGCCGACGGTTCGACAGTGGTGCGGTTTACTACTCGGCGGCATCGCCGCGGCGCCCTGCCTGAGCGACCAGCGGGGCTCGTTCGTGTCAGCAGTGGTAGCCGGCAAGACTGCTGTACCAGCACGAATCGGCGGCGCCCCACTGGCCCGGCATCTGGGCAATCTGATGGATCTGCACCTCATGCGGGAGACCACCGCCACGAAGGCCGCGCTTACAGCACGGCAAGCCGAGGTCGTCACCCTTGTCGCCAGCGGTCTGACCAACCAGGAGATCGCCGGTACGCTCTTCGTAGGCGTCGACACGGTGAAAAAGCACCTCACGCAAGCGCTTGCTGTCACCGGTTGTCAGAACCGGACGCAGCTTGCCCTCTACTGGATGTCGGGGGCGCAGGTAAGGGCGCTCGGTGCCGAGGTCTTCCGCGATTCGCAAGGGTATCGCTGCACACGCGAAGGGCTGGCTGCACGCGCAGGCGTGCACGGTTACAGCGCGTCCGTTGCGGGCGAACCGGTCTTGCCGCATTGCGGGCGACGGAGCATAGTCAGTCCACCCCAGCGGAACACGCCGCTCTACCCCTGTGAACTGCCAATCACCGACTCCGCCGACCTCGGTGGCTCAACGCTGCCCCGATGGTTGAGGTCCTTCTTGGTCAACAAGCGAGACAGACCACGGTCAGGTTCCGGGACTCGGGCGGACGGTCGTGCTGGTTTCTTCTCCCCAAAGTAGGTAACCCCGCGCGACCAGGGGAAAGAAATGATGCCTCGTTGCATAGCCCTGTCATACCTACGGCGTCTCTCCCGGGGCGGGTCAGTTGGACTTCGTCTGCAAACCATGATTCTTTTGCGCAGAAATCACAGGAGCCCGGACTTGGTGGGATGCCGTGCAACTGCCTTCATGAGCAGACCTTTCGGGTGAGTGCTGGCAGCGAGGGCCGGGCGGACGACGGTACCAGGGATAGGTCTGAGTTCCCAGCGCGCGATGATTGTCGCGAGCGCGAGTGTGGCTTCCATCGTGGCGAAGTGTTCGCCTATGCATCTGCGTGCGCCGTGGCCGAAGGGGATGTAGGCGCCGCGAGGTAGGTTGCTCGCGTGCCCGGGCAGCCAGCGGTCCACATCGAACCGGTCGGGCTGGTGATAGAGGTCGGATCGGTGGTGGATGATGTGCGGGCTGTAGAGGAGCGTGGTTCCGGCCGACAGGTTGTGGCCGCCGAGTTCGGTGTCGCTGGTGACCTTGCGGGTGATCACCCATGCGGGCGGGTGCAATCGCAGGGATTCGGTAATAACACGTGCGGTGAGGTCGAGGTCGGTGAGGTGGTCGTAACCGGCGGGTGCTCCGCCGAGCACCATTTGGACTTCGGCATGGAGGCGGTGCTCAACGTCGGGATGTTTGGCCAGCAGGTGCAGCGCCCACGCGAGAGTGGATGCCGTGGTCTCGTATCCGGCTACAAAGAGCATCGCGATCTCGTTAGCGAGGTCAGCGGTACTGATCTCGGCTGCGACAAGTGCAGAGATCAAGCTGCCCTGGTCCCCATCGCCGGGGTGCCGATCCGCAGTGATGTCGTGGACGATGCGGCGAACCTGGGCCTTCGCGGCGCGGTAGTGGCGGTTGGCAGGGAGGGGCAATCGACGCCAGGCCGCTGGCATCACGGTTTGTGTGACCGAGCCGTCGATGATTGTGGTTAGAGCGTTGACCATCCGCTCCAGATGGTGAGCCGGTAGGGAGGCGCCGAATATCGTGTCAGCTATGACGGCAGCAGTAAGTTTTCTTGTCGCGGACCAGACATCCACGATCTGGTCGTTGCGCCAGGATCTCGTGAAGTTATCAATGTGGCTGGTCATGGTGTCTGCGTAGCCGACGAGGCGATCCCGGTGAAACGCGGGTTGGGCTCGTCGCCGTCGGACACGGTGCAGGTCGTGGGGACAAGTTGCGAGGTTCTGCCCAAAAAGTTCACAGCCCAGTTCAAATAGAGGGCCTGCCTTGTCGAAGGTGCGATCGTGTAGCAGAACTTCGCGGGTCAGTTCCGCCGCGCACACGACGACAATCTCGGACGGACCAAAAAAGATTCGGACGAGGTCTCCATATTTATGCAGGTCGGCGAACAGCCCGAATGGGTCGCGCAGCATGCGCGTGAGGTGGCCGAACAACGGGAGAGCTCCCGGGGCGGCAGGAATCGACTGCAGAGTGCCCATATGCTTTTTCCTCACGATACATGTCTATGCTGTGCTAACGCCCAAAGGGAGGAATCCCGACGTTCATCGGGATATATTGTTGACGCACCAACCCAAGAGACGGCGGCGGATTTCGACGAAACGGCCTTCGCCACCGGGCTGGTGGCTTCGGGGCCGGTCGGCCCCGAAACGTCTCGTCCGGGTGCCGACCCCCGGTTCGAACTGAGCTGATACGCAGTGGTTGTGGATGGTGACGAGACCGGGCTCCGGCTACGGATGGTTGGTAGCCTGCACAACGACCATCCGGGAATGTGCAGACCCGGCAGACGCCGCGATGAGCGGTATGGAGATCCCTACGCTGCGGGTGCATCCCACCACCAAGCCACTGATGGCACGGGGAGACACTCGTCGGTAGCGTGACGGGGCCTTTCTGATGTAGGCGCCGGCTGTGCAGGTGCGCCGGCCACGGTATATCGCGCCGCGATTGGCGTGAATGCGACCACTCCCGCGATTAGCAGTGAGAGCGCATCGGCATAGCGGCCCATGCGTGGGCTATGTTCATCATGTACGCGATCTCGCAGCGTCAAGAAAACCGCTAGAATACGGTCCCGCATTTCTGTGGCGACCTGCGGGGCATCGAATCGGGAGCAGTATCGGTTCGCATGCAACACCGTTGAAAGCGACAGGTCGTAGACACCTGCGACTTGCTCCTTCTTCCTCGACAGCTTCTCGTTATCGATCAACACGACCATCAATGCGGACGCCGTCAATGCTCGCCCCAGCGGTGAACCCATTTCGTCGTGCGGCACTTCTTCCATTAGTGAGAGTTCGACCATGCTGGCGACCGCCCCTGCGGCACCACTGGCATAACGGAATGGAAAGTAATCATTGACGGTCGGAACAATCGATGCCGTCTGAAGCATGGATTCCTGAATCCAACCAAGCATGAGGTCTCTGAACCCGTTGAACAACCGGGTCAAGGCAGAGCGAGGAGCGAGCGCAGAAAAACCACGCGCGACATCGGAGAATGCACATACATAGGGCCCATCTTCAGCCGTAACGGCCCCGGGAACTTCGAGGATATTTACCAGTCGGCTCGTCATCCCGATGAACGACTCGAGCGCGTGGACGGACCTTCCAGACTGCTCCTGCTCGTCATCGAGCGCAAAACCCAGCGACATATAGCGTGTCAAAGTCTCGGCATATGCTCCGGTCGCAAGCGGCATCGTGTAGGCGGTACCCCACGCACCGGCGGTGGCCTGCCAGTCGGCCGCTTTCCAAGTTGGGCAGACTCTCCTGGCGAGCAACCATTCCGATGTGCTCTCCACCAACCCGATCGTGTCCTGGTTGGCCTTCGGCGTGAATGGACACCAAATGGGCGAAGGATCTCGAATAAATTCCTCATCGGACACCACGACGGGCACCCTCTTACAAGTAGCAGGCGACATTTTTGATATACCTGCAGAGGCGGTCGTCCATCCAACGAATTGGTGGCGCCGTCCGCAACGTCAGACAATACTGTTCCCGTGTCACAACAAACCTTTCACCCCATAGATTTACGGACCCGACCGTGTCCCCTGCCTCTCGCTGCCGCAGGTCCATGGAGACTAAGTTCGACCAGCACTGCAGCGCGTTCACGACACGCTTCCCCCTCCGTACGGCCCGTCGATGCCTCCACGAGCTGACTCACGGGGCCGCATGACTTTTGCTTCCTCTTTCCTCAACGAGGCTGCCAACGCGCGAAAGACAGATACCTTCTTTCCGCGGTGGCCGCAGAGCGTGGCTGTCGCGACAGGTGTCGCATGATCCCTAAACAGTATCCGCGAATGATAAGCACGAAGTTACGGCGTTGGTAGTGCATCAGAACATGGCCTGAAGGTGGAATCGTTCATCGCGGAACGTGCCAGCGGCGCACCGGGCCAAGTCGTTCATAAGGCTATCAAAGCAAGCAACCTACCAACTTGCCCTCGTTCAACCTCACCGAAAGCGACCTCGTCCGCCTCAAACCTGGCCCGCCGATGGTGCCGACATCCGTGCCGCCGATATCGCGGCTCAACCCCGCTTCCGGATTTGACTTGGCTTCATGCCTCCTCTTACGCAATCCAGCGGCTGGCCCGCGCCCCGAATGTCCGCCCATCGAAGACGGGCGCAGAGAGATCGGCGTGGCGGAGCACAGCCTCGAACTGGATCGAGAGGCGCTACGCGCTGCGGCGTCGAAGGTGACCTCGATCGTAATCCGGGAACCCACCGAGTTTCAATGATCGTGTCAAGCCGCAGCGCTGATCGGGGTTGGCGCCTCTATCGTGAAGGTGCGGTTGTCACATACGAGTCCCCAGATGACGTCGATCAGGCGGCCAGCGCGATGAGTGCTTGGAGTGGGCCTTGCCCTCGGCTCGTTTCTTCCGGCAGAAGGCGCGGGAGGGCCGTCGGCGCGGCGAATGCTCGACACCGCAGCCATGTAGAAGACTTTGCGCATACCGCGGTGGTATCGCTTGGGGCGTGCAGGTTTCCCTTGATCTTGCCGGAGTCGCGGGCACCGGGGCCAGCCCAGCGTAGGCGGCCAGTCGTCCCGCGCTGCGGAAGACGGTGCGCAGGTCGTCGTCGGCGTCGGCGAGCAGTTGTGCCCCCAGGATGGAGCCGAGCCCGTCCACGCTGGTGATGGCCCCGGCGTGGGGATGCTCGCCGAATCGTTCGGTGACTTGTTTGTCGAGGTCTTTGATCTCGCGGTCGAGATCGAGCAGTTGACGTGCCAGCCGCGCGATCAGGGGCGCGGTGACCGGGCAAGGCGATGGCCTGCTCGGCGGCAGCGGCCAGGCCTTGTCGGTCATGATGGCGATGCCTTTGGCCCAGGCACCCTGTTCGAGAAGGTGGATTCGCACGTCATCCCGCCCGGCTGCGCGCAGGTCCGCAGGGGTCTGGAATCCGGTGAGCAGGATCAAGGCTGAGCGGGTGGAATAGTCGAAGGCGCATTCCAGTGCTCGGAAGATCGAGGCCAGCATCTCGCGCAGCTGGTTGGCCCGCGCACCCAGTCCGTCATCACGTCTCGCGGCGCGCGACGAGCACCCGCCGGTCGGTCACGATATGATCGGGGCTGGTGACCGGTGTCAAATCCGGCCGTGCGTGCGCCCCTGTTGTTCCGCACCCGCTACCACGCGACCAGAAGGAACGCGGGATCGGCGACGAGATTGAACAGATCATCGAACCTGCGATGAAGATCATCACCGGCCCAACGGTGCAGCTTGGTTTGGATCCCCAGTACCCGACGCTCCGCCCATGCGAGCTCGAACGCCAGCTCGTCGGTATTCACCGACAATCCTAATCAGTTGTGGGAGTGCGCTATCGGGGCAAACTCCTTGCGGTAGCCGACCGGCGGGTGAGCACTAGGACATCCTGGACCTCGAGTCCTACTGGAAGATCGTGCCCCTGTCGGTGGGCCGGGAGAGTCGATCGCTGCTGGGATGTCGTGCCCGCTCGTAAAGGGCGTGAGCACTGTTTGATTAGGTCGCTGATGGTTCTCCTGCCGGCTACTCGACAAGTGATCGGCATCGAGCACGGAGGACCGTTGAGACTGTTCGTAGGAGATGACTGGGCCGAGGACCATCACGATGTGGAGGTGATAGACAGCTCGGGGCGCGGTCTGGCCAAAGCTCGCCTGCCCGAAGGGGTGACCGGGATGGCGAGATTGCACTCGATCATCGAGGTGCTGGTCGGGATCGAAACCGATCGAGGCCCGTGGGTGGGGGCGCTGGTCGCCGCCGGATACACAGTGTTGGCCGTGAACCCGTTGCAGGCAGCAAGGTTTCGTGACCGATTGGGGGTCTCCGGAGACAAGAGCGACGCCGGCGACGCCCACGTGCTGGCCGATATGGTCCGCACCCATGCACACGAATTACGCACCGTTGCAGGCGATTCCGCCCGCGCCGAGGCGGTGAAGGTTGTGTCCCGCATGCACAAGACGATGATCTGGGAGCGCACTCGCCACCTTCAGCGGTTACGTCACGCACTGCGCGACTACTTTCCCGCCGCACTGGCCGCTTTCGCGGATCTGGACGCCGCGGACACCGTGGAACTGCTCGCCAAGGCACCCACCCCGTCCAAGGCCGCCCGGCTGACCATCACGCAGATCAGTGCCGCCCTCAAGCGAGCGCGCCGCCACAACATCGCCGACAAAGCCGCCGCCATCCAGGCTGCGCTGCGTAGTCAACAGCTCGGCCAGCCCGAGGTCGTGACGGAAGCCTATGCCGCGTCGGTCCAGGCGCTGCTGGCGGTCCTGACTGTCCTCAATACCCAGATCAAAACCCTCCAAGGGCAGGTCGAGGATCATTTTGGAAAGCACCCGGCTGCTGAGATCATCTTGTCCCAGCCAGGATTGGGGCCGATCCTCGGTGCCCGGGTGCTCGCAGAATTCGGAGACGACCCCCACCGTTACGCCACCTCCAAAGCCCGCAAAAACTACGCCGGCACCTCCCCTATCACCCGCGCGTCCGGCAAGAAGAAGCTGGTTCTGACCCGGTTCGTGCATAACGACCGGCTCATCGACGCCCTGGCCACCCAGGCGTTCGCTTCATTGTTATGGTCGCCGGGCGCCCGCGCCTACTACGACCGCCAACGCGCCCGCGGCGTCAGCCACTACGCCCCCAACGCAGTTGGCAATGTTCGCCCTCCTGGTCGGTTTCGCCAGTTGAGGGAGTGCCGTCGCCGGTGCGTTCGCGGATGGGGATGCGGTGGCGGATGGTGATCTTCTCGGGTCCGATGAGGACGTCTTTGACCAGCAGTTTCAGCACGCGGCGGCGTTCGTCGACGGTGGCGGTTTCGGCGTTGGTGTTGAGCTGGGTGAGGAATCCTTGCAGGTCGGCGGCGAGTGCGAGGTAGGCGTGGCGGTCGGCGAGTTGGGTGTCGAGTGCGTCGATCTGGTTGCGTAGGTTGACTTCCCGGGCGCGCAGGTCTGGCATGCGGGAGCGCAGCTCGTCGATGGTGATCAGTTGTTCGCCGAACGCTTCGATCATCGCGGCGATGCCGGAACGTGCCTTGGCGAGCGCGGTGTCGAGTCGTTTGCGTTGCGCGACAACGGGATCAGATGTCTTGGCGGTCTCGAGTCGTTTGTCGACCTCGGTGCGGATCAGCTGTGGATCGGCCAGCAGGGCGGTGATGTGGTCCCAGACGACGGTGTCGAGGTAGTCCGCGCGGACCGGTTTGTTGGCACAGACCCTGCCGTTTTCGTAGCGCCAGTCGTCCGAGCCCAGGCACCGGTAGTAGTAGATCTTCTTGTTCGTGGTGCGCGTCGAGGTCCGGTAGTAGCCGTATCCGCAGCCCGCGCAGGCGGCCATCCCTTGCAGCAGCAAGGGTTGTTTGCTGTTGCGGGTGGAGAAGCGTTTGTTGTCGACCAGCCTTTGTGCGACCCGCTCGAACGTCTCGGCGGTGACGATCGCCGGCACCGGGATCTCTATCCACTCCTGCCGCGGGCGGTCCACGGTCTTCGACGCCTTCGGCACCGACCGCCCCTGCAACCGGGCCACCCGATTGAGAGCTGGGGATTCGTGCACCACCATGGTCTTTCCGAACACCGCGCGCCCAGCGTAGGCAGGGTTGCGCAGCATGCCCCAGATCACCGACCGATCCCAGCGAGCTTTGCCGGTGCGGGTCGGGACACCTTGCTCGGTGAGCCAGCGGGCAAGGTCGGCGATGGTCGCGCCGTCGTCGGCGTAGCGGCGGAACAGCTCCGCGACCAGGACTGCCTCGTGCTCGACAACCTCGTAAACCGCGCCGCTGTGGTCGGTTTTGCGTAGATAGCGGTAGCCGAATGGGGCACCGCAGAGCACATTCACCGACCCACTCTTGGCGCGGTGGGTCTTGCCGCGCCGATAACGCTCCATGATCTGGGCCTTCTCGTATTCGGCGAACATGCCCTGGAACTGCACCAACAACTGGTCCTCCGGGGAATCACCGCGCGGGCCGTTGACGAACTCGACTTTCGTTCCGGCCCTTGTGAATTCCTCGATCAGCAACGCCTGGTAGGCGAACTTGCGGGCCAACCGGTCCGGGGAGTAGCACAACACCACATCGACACCGATCCCGGCAACCACGTCACGCAGCCGCTCCAGCGCCGGCCGCACCAGGGTGGCGCCGGAGTGCCCGTCGTCGGCGAACACCCATTCCTCAGGCACCTCGAGCCCGAGGTGTTCGGCGTGCGCTCGCAGCGCCGCGATCTGCGAGCCGATCGTTTCGTTCTTCTTCTGCCGGGCCGAGGACACCCGGGCGTAGATCACCGCGCTGCTCACGTGGTGGCAGTCCTTCCTGAGCCCGCGTGATGCGGGCCCGTCGTTGCGGAACCAATATCTCGTAGGCCACCGACACATCCGTGGCCGCGTGCCGATCGAACACGAACTCCGTCTCGACCCGCCGCTCGTTCACCGGCCCCCGGGCCTTGTCCGGCCCCGCACCAGGAACTCCATCAGCGCTTGCGCTACCACGGCGGAGAGCGTGCTGCCGGAGTCTCGTGCGTGTTCACGCGCCCGAATCGCCAGTGCCGCAGGCAGTTTGAGTTTGATACTGAATACCACCGTGGATTCCGTAACTGGCATCGGTCCGCCGGCGACGGCGCGATCCACATAGCGGCGGGCTTGCCGCAGCGAACACCCGAACCGATCCGCCAGCCCGAGCACAGCATCGGCCACCGGCACGCCGGCATCCACCAACTCCGCCGCCGTGTTGACACGACAAGCGAATTCAGCAGCGTCGCAACGACTTCCAGCCACGACACAAACCTACTACCGAACATGTCACACCGTCCCCGGAACCCGACGCGGCCGTTCCAGCCGCCGATAGCTCAGCGTCACGTCGAAACAGAAGTTGCCAACTGCGTTGGGGGCGTAGCGAGCCCGCCTTGGGGCGTGCCCTCCTCGGTCGGCACGAACCTGCCGCGATCGAGCACTCCCGCCTTCAACCAGCCCGCCACCAGTCCCCGGGCAGGGAACGTGGCCAGTTGAGTGAGCAGGTGGTCGTGATCGATGCGGTCGAACGCTGCTTTCAGGTCCGCGTCCAACACCCACACGCGTTGCGGATTCTTACCTTTCAACGTGAGGTAGATGGCCGAGATCGCGTCCTGACAACCACGGCCGGGCCGGAAGCCATACGACTTCGGTTCGAACCGTGCCTCCCACTCGGGTTCCAGCGCGTTGACCACCCGCGCTTGGAGCACCCGGTCGGCAATCACCGGGACGGAGGTTTCATACTGCCCCTTCTGCAATCGCGTGTTGGGATCTTCCGGTTGGTGTGGCGTGGTGGAGCAACTCGGGTGAGGACATCATGCCTGTGGGCACCGACAAGCAGTTCTTGCTCAGGTGCGGATGCGCGGTTTGGTGTGGCGAGCCGCGGGGTTGAGGTGCCCGGATTCGGCTATGCGGCAGCGGCTTTCGGATTCGACGCTGTCGGTCCAGGGGATGCAGAGCCTGTTGCCTGGGCCGCGGCGGGCGGGCAGCTTGCCGGCCTTGATCCAGTCGTAGATCAACCCTGCGTTGCAGTTCAGACGCTGCGCGGCGTCGGCGACGCTGATCTCGCCGGCGGTGAAGGGCGTCGGGGCGGGGACGTGGTAGGCATGGCGGATCCATTGAACAGCCTTGACGTCGAATCTTTGGCCGTGCCCGGTGGTGAGACCGGCGGCGTTGAGCAGATCGGCCAGCTCATCGGTGGGCGTGGTCGGGCCGAGGCGGGTCACCATTTCGACCGCCGCCGATCCGCTGCGCTTGGCCGTTCCTGGATGGACGGGGCGGGCAACCCGCAGTTCCTCGGTCGCGCCGGTGTGCCAGCGGATCCCTATCCGCGCCATGGCCCGATCGCTCTCGGGCAGCAGGGTGATATCGGCGATCAGGGTGCGCAGCAGTCGTTTCCGGTTCTTGTTGCTGGTGGTTTCGGCGAGCCAGAGTCGGGGCAGGTCTGCGGTCAGCGCCTCGATGTCGGCGCGGCTGGGCAGTGGCGGCAGCTGTTGCAGCGCCGCCTCGACAGCCTGCTCGGCTTCGGCGAGAGCGGCGAGCTTGGCTTCCCAGCGTGTTTCCAATGTTGCTGCCACCAAACGGTTTTCCGGGTCGACAGCCGCGAAGGCGCGTTCGGCGCGTTGCGCTTCGTAGCGGGCGCGTTCGACAGCAAGCTCAGCGGCGCGGCTGACACGGTGACGCCGGTCGGCGACCTCGTCGGCAGCGGCCAACGCCAAGGCGACCTCGGTGGGATCCAGCGCGGCCAGCAGTCTGTCGGCGACTGCTGCGTCGAGGGTGGCCGCAGCGACTGAGCGACAGGTGGGGGTGGTCAAATGGTCTGCGCGGCTGGTGCATTCGTAGGTAGGCCGCTGGTTGTTGCGGTAATTGGTGGCCATCCGGGCTCCGCAGGACCCGCAGCCGATGATGCCCTGACACAACGCGGAGCCCTCGCGCGGGGGCCGGGCGCCGGTCGTGGTGCGGTTGGCGGCCAGCTTGGCCTCGTTGGCCAGATAATCGTCCCAACCGATGTAGCCGTCGTGGTGGTCGTTGATCAGCACCTCCCATTTCGCGCGGGGCCGCTCGACAGTTCCGCTGTGAACGACACCGTCAGGATCGACACTTCGCCGAGATGCGAAGCGGCCGTGGACATATGCGCCCGCGTAGCAAGGGTTGCGCAGCACCCCCAGCACCCGGGCGTGGGTCAGGCGACCCCATCGCAGCTGCCCCGCCCAGACCCCGCCATAGGCGCGCAGCGGGAACCGCCGGTCGGCGAAGGCCGCGACCACGCCGTAGGCCGAACCGCACGCGGCGAACGCCGCGAACAGGTCACCGATCGCGGCCTGGACCTCGGCATCGGGGTCGACGGTCACCTCGCCGCACTCGTCGTGGACGTAACCGACCGGCAGCGGTGTGCGCAGCTCGCCCCGCGCGGCCGCGGCCTTCTTGCTGGCTTGAAGTCGCTGCGCCATCACGTGCAGCTCCACCTCGCCCATTGTGGACTTCATCCCGAGCAGCATCCGGTCGTTGACATCGCCGGGATCGTAGATGCCGTCGGCATCGATCAGCAGCGTCTCGGTGATCGCGGCGAACTCCATCAGCCGGGCCACCTCCGCGTTCGAGCGGGCCAGCCGGGAGATCTCGATCCCGAAGATCGCCCCCACCTCCCCGGAGCAGACCCTGCTCACGAGCTCGGTGAAACCTGCCCGGACCACACCGAACCGGCCCGAAACTCCCAGGTCGGTGTCGATCACCACGACGTCGCGGCGCGCCCACCCCAGCCGCACGGCCTCCTCCACCAGACCGTACTGGCGTGTCGTGGACTCGGTGTCTCGCGGACCTGGGCCATCGACGACTGACGCAGATAGATCACCGCCAACCGCTCCCGATGCGCCCCGGTGATCTTCGTTTCGACGTTCATCACTGCAGTTCTCCAGCGCCGAGATCGCCATACTGGCCAGCACCGCAACAACTTCGGTGCGCGCAGCCCCGATCAACACGACGCTCGGCGCGTGCGCGGTCATCGGCTATCCCAGCTCTCGTCGGGTCAGCAGTTCGGTGTTGATCGCCGAGATTCCCGACAGCACTTCGGCGACCTCCTCGCCTCGGGTCAGGCGCGTCCGCACCGCCGCGACCAGGTTCGACGGCACGTATTTCGAACGACCCCGCCCGGCGGTTTTCGGGGTGAAGTAGACATACGGGCCGTGCCCCGCGCCTTCGGCGCAGCCGCACCCCGGTTTGCCGCATCGGCGTGTCTGCTCCATCAGCGATCCGATCAGCATCTGCTCGACATCGCCCAGCCGCGCCGCCAACCGACGCCGCCGAGCCAGCAGCGCCTTGGTCGTCACACCCGAGAGATCGTTCTTGTGTGCTGTCATCACACAAGATTTGGCGTGAAAGGCCATGGCAATCAACAACCCTCGATTGCGCGTGTCACCTCGGCCAACGCCGCCAGGCCCTCGACCGAGAGCCGACGCGGCAGCGGCGGGTCACCACGATCGGTCCACGCCGTCGGCAGGGTCGTCGTGGCCCGATCGCCGACTCCACCCACACACACGAACACCAGGTCCGCGCCGCGGCGCTTGACGAACAAGACCTCGAGCCGCTGCCCGTTCAGCGGATGGAACGGGCGGGTGACGACAACGAAACCCAAATCTTCACTGGACGATGCGGCACTATGCCGTGACCGTCGGGATTCCGAGCGGGCGCTGCTTCCCGCCTGCCTTTGGGATGAACACCCGCTTGACCGCCCGAGGCGTCTACGACGACGAGCAATACTGCGCCCAGTCGGCCAACTCGACCTTCTCCTGAGCCAACAGCACCACCCGACCGTCCACCCCGGGCGTCTTGCGACCAGCGTTGATCTCTGTCACCCGCCGCACGCTCAGCAGCGTGTTCGCACGGGATCGGAGCATCAGCTTCTGCAGATTGCGGACCTTCTTGAGGTCGCCCGCCTGCGTTGCCGTGAAGATTCTCTGCCTCAGACGCCGTACTTCGCCCTCGACGGTCCGCCAGTCGATCGACTGCCAATCGAGGAGGTTGCCCTCCGGTCCGTTCACCACGGTGTCGTCGACCGCCGCGGCTGTCTCGATCATGGTGTCCAACTTGCCCTTCGGTTCCGTTGTCGTTGTCGTCGTCTCTTCACAGGCTCACCTGGCCCACGTCAGCGCCCTTTCGGGTCCAGGCAATGCCCGTATCCGGCCGGTTATGCGAGACGGTCGGTGGAGGAGCCGACCACGAATGTCTCGTTTTCCCACTGCCTTTCGGCCGCCGGCATTGGCTTCTTGGGCCATCCTGCGTCCGCTGGAGAATCGGGCCTTCCTCACGGTCGGCTTGCCGACGACGCGTGCGCCGCCGGACTCCAACGGGGTTGTCACGTTCCACACGAGTGAGATGCGGCCGGGTCGGGTGCCCCCTATACCCCGAGGACAGCGGTGTTCTCCCGACCGGCTTCGAGTCTTCCGGTCGGCGCCTGCGCTTTTCAGCGACCAGTCCTTGACCCCGCTGCAGCGACCCATCTGCGGGGATTCCGATGACGAGGCATCATCAGGGGTTCACGGTTGTTCACCCTGTCGGCCTTCCCCGTGACTTGTAGCTCCCGGATGGAACGGGAGCCCTCGAGCCTTTCGACCTGAGCTTCGCACCCCACCGTTACCGGCAGCGCACGTCAGGCCCGGGGACAGATCCACGAACACTGATCCGTAACTACACCTTCGGCATCCGCCGACCTCCTTCGATGAAGCTCACTCAACTCGTGCGACCTCGTGTCGCACCGCGTGCTCGGACTACTACAGGGCCTCCGCCTGCCCGGCACCTTCGGCCGACGACGGACCTATCCCACGTCGCGGATGGATTCCGCAGCGCGGGAACGGTTTCCAGGCAGTTCCCGTGTTCACCAGAAATCGATCGATCGGATTGGCACCCAGCTTTGCTCCGGCAGCATCGCCACGACTACGCCGCAGTTCTTCATCGTGGCCTCCCCACCTGCACGCTCAGCCGGCTTTCGGAATCGACAACCATGAAACCGAAATCGGTTGCCGTGCACTGCATCCCGGCCCATATCCACCAGATTTGAGCCGGTGCCTCGCTTACGAAGCTTTACCACTGGTTCCTGTCGTATGCCGTCCGATCTCGCTCGCCGGACCCGGCCCGTCTGACAGTTCCGAACCGTTCCGGCTACAGCAGCGCTGCTTCCCGCCCTCCCCGGCGTCTCCCGGGTCGGACTGCGCTTCGCTCCTACCAGGCTGCTGCGACAGCCCGGCGAGAAGGTCTCTCACCTCCCTCGATTCCTGGCGCCTCACGGCGCACCAGCGCCTCACGGCGCAAACGAAAATTGGGACAGATCCAGTTTTCACGTTCCGCCGACAAACTCCACCATCGTGCCGTGTCTGTGATGTCGGAATCGTCTTAGCGTTAAGTCCCCGGGGTCGGTGCCGAGGACCGGCAGCCAATGGTTGCCTCCCGGTCTTGCTACCGATGCCTCCCTACGGAACTGGCCACCATGCTGAATTGGTTCCAGTTTCAATGGCAAGCGCTGGTGCCGATCACATCGGGATCGGACACTGGCTATCGAGAGGATGATCAGTATGCCGAGGTCGATCCCGCCGCTGCCGTCAACATATGCTGATGGCAGAACACGACGGATGAGGGTACCAACGCAGTGCCCACCGTGCTCTCAGAATCCGACTGACTGGGACTTGGAAGTGGGCTCGAATCTCGTGTGGCAACAATCTGCACAGATATGTCAAGAATGTCCCCTACTTGCCGGTTGCGCGGAGTTAGCCGAACACATGAGCCGTAACGGCCAACCTCCCCGGGGCATGATCTGGGCAGGTGTCGGTTACGACCCGCGTGGTCACCCTATTACTGACCTCGATCTCTACCGGCCTGTTGATGAAAGGAAGCGCATCCTACGGGTTGTTCGCATCCGACGGTCGAAGAACTCACTGAAGGCAGTGTTCAATTAGCTGCATGTCGAGGTGCACGGAGGGCCCCTTCGGCTGCGCCGCAGGTGTGTCTGGTCGCGGTATGGACTTCACCGGTCAGTCAGGGGGCGAGACATGTGTCCAGTGAGTGCAGGTCAGCGTCGACAACGCTCAGATTCTCTATGCCAACCAAGCTGCAATGCTGTTGTCTCGTCAAGCAACGTTCGACAGGACATTCGGGCAGATGTTAACACGACAGTTGTATTTCGTTGTGCTGCATGGTGGTTCGCTTTGTTGTAGTTTGTTGACGTGCTGGATGATGTTGTCGCTGAGGATGTTTCGGCGTGGCGAGTGGGTTTCGATGAGGCGTTCTCGCGGGTGGCGGGGGTGTTCGGGCGGGTGGAACCGCGACGGTGGGCGCGGGCGTATGTGACGGGGTTGCTGGCGCCGGTGGAGCGCAAGAACTCTTGGCAGTTGTCCAAGGCCGCAGGTGTGGTCGAGCCGGACGGGTTGCAGCATTTCCTGAATCGGTCGCGGTGGAGTGCCGACGAGTTGCGTGATCGAGTCAGGGCCTATGCGGCCGAGTCGCTGGCTTGCCCGGACGGTGTCCTGGTCCCGGACGAGACCGGGTTCTTGAAGAAGGGCACGAAATGCCGATATCGGCATTTCACGCCTTATGACGAGCTGGCGGTAATGCCGACGAGGGATGCAATGCCGCAGGCAGGCGTTGCCTGACTGCGGCATTGGGTTGAGCGGTCAGAGTTGGTCGAGGAATGCCAGTAGGGTGTCGGGGGCTTGGTAGCGGTCCGGGGTCGTGGTGGGTGTAGCGGTTCGGGCGAGGGCTTTTTCTTTGATGGCCATGTCGGCGTGCAGGTAGATGCGGGTGGTGGTCGGGCTCTCGTGGCCGAGCCAGAGGGCGATGACGGTGATGTCGACGCCGGAATGCAGAAGCTCCATCGCAGCGGAGTGCCGCAGGGTGTGCGGGGTTATCTTCTTGTCCTGCAACGTGATACATGTTTTCGCTGCTGTGGCGGTGTGCTTTTTGATCAGTTGTTCGACCGCGTCGTGTGACAACGTGGCGCCGGTGCGGGTGCAGAACAGCGGGGCGGTGCCGGCTGCTGGTCGGCGGTGGTCGAGCCAGCTGGTGAGAATCTGTTTGGTGTGAGTGGTGAGCGGGGTGCACCGGTCTTTGCGGCCTTTGCCCCGGCAGTAGACGTGCGCTCCGGTCCCGAGGTGGACATCCTCGATGGTGAGGCCGATGATTTCGGAGACCCGCAGCCCGGTCTGGGCATCGAGGACGAGCAGGGCGTGGTCGCGACGTCCGTGCCAGGTGGAGCGGTCGGGAGCGGCGAGCAGGGCGTCGAGTTCGGCGCGGGACAAGAAGTTCACGATGGTCGTGGTGGTGCGTTTGGTTTGGATGGCCAGTACCCGACTGATCAGGTTCGCGTGCTCGGGAGAGTGGAGGCTGGCGTAGCGGAACAGCGAGTGGATGGCCGCCAGGCGGGTGTTTCGGCTGCTGATGGTGTTGTGTCGCACCGTTTCCAGATGCTGGAGAAACTCGGCGATCACGGTGGCGTCGAGATCGGTGAGATCCAGGTCGGTGGGCAGCGTGCCGGTGCGGGAATGCAGGTAGCCCAGCAGCAGTTTGAAGGTGTCGCGGTAAGAGGCGATCGTGTGCGGGCTGACGCCTTGCTGGGTCATCAGCCGGTCGGTGAAGAACGCCTCCAGGATCGGGGCCAGCGCGGTCATGATGTCCTCCGATGGTGTTCGAGCCGCTCGGCGGCCAGAGCGAGTAGTTCCGGTGTTGCTTGCAGATACCAGTAGGTCGCTTCCGGCCCGCCGGAGTGGCCCAGATAGGTCGACAGGATCGGCATGCGCGCGGCGACGTCGGCGCCGGACCGATACCAGTCGATGAGCGTGTTGACCGCGAAAGAATGCCGCAGGTCATGGATTCTGGGACGACGCCGTCCAGGCGGTGTTGGGATCTCGGCCAGGACAAGGAGTTTGGCGAAAGTGTGCTGCAGGCTGCTGGGCTGCGGCCGGTGTCCGCGGGTGGTGAGGAAGAAGCTGGCCGAACCGGTTGCCGGGCAGAGCCGGTCGCGGCGTTCGGCGTAACGACCCAGCATCTGGGTGGTGCTAGGGTGCAACGGAATCAACCGCGTGTGCTGGTTCTTGCCGACCACGGTGAGTATTCCGGCGTCCAGATCGACGTCGCCGCGGTCGAGCGCGAGTGTCTCACCCAGCCGCAATCCGCTCGCGGCAATCAGACTGATCACCGCGTGGCAGGTAGCCGCCGGCATCGGTGCGGCGATGGTCTGCGCCGCGTGCACCAGCGCTGAGATCTCCTGCTCGGTATAGATATACGGTGTCGGCCGGTGCGTGGGGCCCGCCAATAGGTCAGCAGGTGGGACCTGGCAATCGGGGTCGAGCGTGTGCAGGTGACGGGCGAAGCCTCGCACCACGCCCAGCCTGCGGCACCAGTGCGCCGGTGCCGCGTTCCTCGGTTCGATCGCCCAGGCCAGCGCCGCTGACACGGTGATGGTGGGCTGTCCGGCTGCGTCGAGCCGGTCGGCGAAGTCCAGCAGCATCCGGCCCTCGGCGCGGAGCTGGTAGCCCAGTGCGCGGCGCATCGCCAGATAAGCTTCGACCTGGGTCCGGATGCTCATCGGGGGGCTCCCTGCGGGCAAGGCCGGGCCAGCTCGGCCAGCCGGGCCTGGTCGACCTTGGCGTAGATCGCCGTGGTGCGTTCCTGGGCGTGGCGCAGCAGTTGCCCGATCTCGGCCATCGACGCTCCGGCATCGAGAAGACCACATGCCACCGCATGCCGGATCCGGTGTGGCCCGAACCGGGCGACGTCGGCACGAGTGCAAGCGCGGGCCAGCACCTGAGTGACCGACGAGGTCGCCAGCGCGGTGAACGGCGCGACCATGGTCACGAACACCGTGGTAGAGATAGTTTTCGGCCGAGCGTGCAGCAGATACTGCGCCCACGCTTCGCCGACATCACCAGGCAGCGGCAGAATATCGACCCGGCTGCCCTTCCCGCGGATCGTCACCTCTCCGGTTCGCCAGCCGACGTCGGCGAGTTCCAGACGCGCCACCTCGCCTCCGCGTAAACCCAGACGCGTCAGCGACAACACGATCGCGTAGTCGCGGCGGCCGACTGCGCTGTCACGGTCGCACGAGGCGAGCACTGCGCGGATCCCCTCGGCCGACGCCGCCTGCGGCACCCCCAACCGACCAGGATGAGCCCGACCGGCCGGGACAGCGTCGACCAACAGGACCGGGACATACCCAGCCACGTGCAGGAAACGCAGCAACGACCGTAACGCCGGCAGCGTCACCATGTCCGGCGGGCGACCCTTCCGGCGTCGCGCCCACTGCATGACATAGCCGGTGACCTGGCCCGACGACAACCCCAGCAACGAATCACATTGCGCCGGAAGCCACGCCAGAAACACCCGGGCGCACCGCAGATAGTGCGTGACCGTCCCTGCCGACAACCCCCGTTCGGACTCCAGATAACGGCGATACTCGCTCAGCAGAACATCCGGCGCAGTAGCCGCGACAGCCGCCGAATATGGTGGGGCAACCCGCAATTCGCGCAGATACCCCAGTATCGGCGTGACCGCGCGAACGGTCACGCCGATGTGCAGGCCCCGAGCGCGACGGTCCCGCAGGAACTCCCCGGCCGCCTCGCTCGTCAGCCCCGCGCCGGTCAGACCGCGGCCGGACAGCCAGTCACTCAGATCTGCGAACAGATGCACGTGATCGACGATCGTGTCCAGGGTATATCCCTGAGCTGCCAGTTCACGTCGTAACCCGTCAGCGAACGGCGCCAGCGGGCCATCCACCGCGATCGAACCCCAGCGCCGTGCTCCGTCTCGAGAGTCCATGGTCGTCTCCTGTCATCGATGGGACTCATCGACAACCAGAGACACCCGAACCGGAACCACCACCACGAAATGCCGCTCAATCAGCCTCAGACAGCGACCTCACAGCCAATCTCCTGGCCGCACTTCGGCATTACCGCCAGCTCGTCATAAGGCGTGAAATCTGCTGGGGTGCAACGCCAGTACTCCGGCACGGCGGGCCGTGTGGAGAACAGCCAGCTGGGCGTGTTCCTTGCTTATGCGGGCCGGTCGGGGCGGGCGTTGATCGATCGGGAACTCTATCTGCCCGAATCCTGGATCAGCGACCGGGACCGCTGCATCGAGGCGGGAATACCTGAAAACCGTTGCAGCCAAGGGGTTATCACGAAGCCACGGCTGGCCGAAGCGATGATCGCCCGGGCCCTGGAAGCCGGAGTGAGCGCCGGCTGGGTCGCGGCGGATTCCGCCTACGGGCGAGACGGGAAGTTCCGGGCCTTCTGCGAGGCTCGCCGTCTCTCGTATGTGGTCGAGGTCCCGGTCAAACAGACCGTGCTCGACCTCGACGGCCGCCGCCGTGTCGACACCCTCATCGGGCGCGCCCCCACCCAGGCATGGCATCGGGTCTCGGCCGGGCCGGGAGTCCGCGGTGAACGCGAATACGACTTCGCCTGGGCCACCCTGCCTTCGTTCGGCGACCTCCCGGCCGGGTTCGTGCGCACCCTGCTCGCCCGCCGATCCCTCGACGACCCGACCGATATCGCCTACTACCTGTGCTTTCACCCCGACACCGTCACGCGGGAACAGATCGTCACCGTCGCCGGAGCCAGGTGGGCAGTCGAGGAATGCTTCCAAGCTGCCAAGGACCAATGCGGACTGGACCACTATCAAGTCCGCAAATGGGATCCCTGGTACCGCCACATCACCCTCGCCACGCTCGCCCACACCTTCCTCGCCGTCACCGCAGCCACCGACCCAAAAGCCCACGCGGGCTGGGCCCGATCACAGTCGCCGACATCCGCCGTCTCCTGGCGATAGTGCTCCACCCAGCCCGCACACTCACCCACGCCCTCGCCGCCACACGATGGCGACGACACCACCAAAACCACGCACGGCAGATCCGATATCAACGAAACCGATTACAACACAACGAAATACAACTGTCGTGCTAGCCGCCGTCGCGGCACTCATCAGCGTTCCTCCCGACATCGTCGATGCATCGATGAAGCAGGGGCCCTTCGCTCACCCCGGGTTATATTGTCCCGCAGGCTCAATCGCTAATATGGGCCCCCTCCGACTCCCTCTCGACCACCCGCCACTTCCCGGGAGCACGGGTTATAGGCGGGACTTGCTTCCCGATCCCCGCAGGACCGGGGCCGAGGAGGGCCTCTCCAGTTCCCGCCGACACCCTTCTGCCCGGTCCACGTCCCCTACGCGGGAGGGTTCCTCGGCGTCTGCTCCAGGTTCCCGGACGCCTTCCATGGCCTTCGCCAAATCCACACAGGCTCGGCACCCTCTCTTTCCCGCACCACGCGGGAGCCTTGACGACGCTGCAGACTTCGCTTCACGCTGCGGACCGGACAGTTGCTCCACCCCGCTTCGACCCCGGCCTCTCAACCGACATCGGGGGCTTCGCTACCGGGGACCCTGGCATCTCCCGGACCGGACTCCCACCGGCTGGCTGCCGCGAGCTTATCGCCCGGTTACGTCACTTCTCCTCCTTCAGAGTCGAGACGCCCAGACTGCTGGACGCACGTGGATCGAGGCTGAGATCGTCGATATCCATACCGGCTCCGTCGGCACTTACGAGTGTGCCCGGGTGCATGCGAAGCTGGCCCGACGCAGGATCGCGGTCGGCCGGAAACCAGTGGAGCGGGTGATGTGCGTGAGGCCGGAGGGTGTCGTCCGGCCCGCTCGTATCGAATTAGCTCGTGATGACTGCGTAGTTGCGATGCTTGCGAAATTCCTCGGCCGCGGCCTGCTTGAGCTCGTTGGCGCGGCGGCAGATGGCGTCGAGCATGCGGAGCAGCGCCAGAGCTTGTCGGCCCATCGTCGCCTCCACCAGCTCGGGCTGCCGCAACTGCGAATGGCTCAAGCCAGTGAAAATCTGCACTGCGAAACCATCAATACCGCGCTGACGGCCCGCGCGCCGCAACGCGCGGCTTGGTCATCAACGCGTTGATGGAAAAATTCTTCTTCACGTTGCGGACCGAGCTGGTCTACCGAGGGCAGGGCAGACTCGCGAGAAAGCCGAGAACGCCCTGTTCTCCTACATCGAGACATCTCACCAACGCAGGATGTCAAGCAGTGGCTGGGCTTTCGGTTGAAGCGAAGGCATGGGCCGGGTCGTAAACCTGACCGACAATCAGGCAATGGTGGAGCTTGCTGAGCATGACATTGAACAGTCGCCGCAGCGCGGCGACGTGTCGGTCGCCGCGGTCACGACGAGCTCGGTAGAGGGCTTCCCAGTCTCTGTTGTGGCGGACGGCGGCCAGTGCCCAGACATATCCGGCGGCCGCGAGGCGATCGTTCTTGGCACGACGGGCGTGCACGAAAGTGCTCTTGCCCGAGGCACGGGTGACTGGTGCTGCGCCGGCGAAGGCTCTCAGTCCTCGGGCATCGGAGAACCGGGCGCGGTCGTCGCCGATTTCGGCGAGGAAGCGGGCACCGAGTTGTGTCCCGAGACCGGGAAAGCTGCTCACGATCCGGGAGTCGAGGTGGGTGTGGTAGGTGGTTTCGATGGCGGTTTCCAGCTCGGTCACCGTGGTGCAGATGGCGTCGAGCTGGCGAACCAGGCCCTGTAGTTGCAGTCCCATCGCACGTTCAACGGGTGCGGGTTGCCGCATCGTAGGCTGATGCAGCAGCAAGTGCAGGCGGTTTGCTTCTTCGGCGATTCCGCGTTGGCGCCCCGCCTTTTTCAGAAGCGATGACAGCCGCCGCGTTGTCAACGACTGGGCGGCCTGCGGGGGCGAGACAGCGGCCAGAATCGTTCGGCAGGCCGCGGAGTCCAGCCGGTGGCGGCCGCCGCGCTCGAACGCCGACAGCGCCGCCGGGAAGAACGCCTTCAGCAGTGTCCGGATCCGGTTGGTGACCTCGTTGCACTCTCAGGCGGCGTCCTGTTGGGAGCGAGTCAGCACCCGCAGGGCTCCCACTTCGACCGAGTCGTTGGGCAACGGCCGGTGGGTGTCGATATCGGTGCGCAAGATGTTGGCGAGCACCCTGGCGTCGAAGGCATCGGATTTGCCGCGGGAGGACCGATAGCGGTCGCGATATCGCGACACCGCAAATGGGTTGATCGCAAACACTTTTCGCCCCACCGACCGCAGAGCTGCCAGCAGCAGGCCGCGGGTGGTCTCGATTGCGATCGGCAACTGATCGTCGACGGGGTCGTGCTCGGACAGCATCCGCAATAGCGTGCTCAAACCCGCAGAGGTATCCGGAATCCGTTCGCTGGCAACGACTTTGCCATCTTGGTCAACGATCGCCACGTCGTGGTGATCCTGTGCCCAGTCGATCCCGCACGCCACTGCCGGCATCCATACACTCCCTGTCCTTGGTCCGGTTGATCCACGCAGCGAGGCATGGCGCCCTAATGGACAGTGCTCTGCGGCACGACATCTCACGAGCCATTCCGCCCCGCTACCGACGGCGCCCGAACTCGCTGAAGACTCAAACGGTCTGCGGAAGACGAAGGCTCGCACCCGTCGGTGAAATCGGCATGATCATCCTCGCCACGGCCGGTGTTGTCATCAGAACCGGTGACAACACCCGCCACGAGGCGCCGCTCTCGATGACCGGGCTCGAAGCCCTCGGCTGGTATGGGCGTCCGTTGCCATTACGGCTGGTACAACACCCAGCGCATCCAGAAGAAACTGGATTGGTGATTGCCGGACAAGTTCGAGGCAAGCCACAATACCAGTGACTTAAGGATTGTCCTGGTAGGGTCTGCGTTCGGGAGGTGCGTGGATGCCGAGGCCGGGGCAGGTCAAGTCGGAGACGGACGAACGGTTGTCCGACCGTATCGCGGTCGGGTTGTTGACTCGGACATTTCCGCCGGAGTTGGTGGATCGGGTTGTGGCCCAGTGCGATCGGTCCGGGCAGCGGATTCGGTTGCTGCCGCCGCGGGTGGTGGTCTATTTCGTGCTGGCGATGTGCCTGTTCTCCGGGCAAGGCTATGAAGAGGTCGCACGGCTGTTGACGCAGGGTTTGGTGTGGGCCAAACGCTGGTCGGGTTCGTGGCAGGTGCCGACGACCGCCGCCATCTCACGGGCCCGGGTGAAGCTGGGGCCCGCGCCGCTGAAGGCGTTGTTCGCCGAGGTCGCGCGGCCGTTGGCCACGGAGTCGACACCCGGTGCCCGGTATCGGGGATGGCGCCTGGTCGCGGTGGACGGCACCGTGTTCGACGTCCCCGACAGTACTGAGAACGCCGAGTACTTCGGGCGCCCGAAGACCCATCGCACCGAGCGGTGCGCGTATCCGCAGGTGCGGATGGTGGCGCTGGCAGAGTGCGGCACTCATGCGATCACCGCCGCCGCTCTGGGGCCGTTCAAAACGGCTGAACCGGTCCTGGCCAGGCAACTGTTCGGGCATCTGGGTGTGGGGATCTGCTGCTGGCCGACCGAGGCTTCACCGATGTGCAGCTGTGGCGGGCAGCGTGCGCCGGTGGCGCGGATCTGTTGTGGCGCATCAGATCTTCACCTGATCCTGCCGGTCCGTCAGGAACTGGCAGACGGCTCCTACCTGTCGGAAATTGTCGAGGCGAAAGACCACCGCAAACGCCTCGATCCAACGATCGTGCGGGTCATCGAGTACACCCTTGACGGTCCCGGCTTCCCCGTCCAAGAGGCCCCCTACCGGTTGATCACCACGATCCTCGATCCCGACGCCGCCCCGGCGACTGATCTGCGGCATTGCATCACGAGCGGTGGGAGATCGAAACCGCGCTCGATGAACTCAAGACCCACCAGCGCGGACCCGCGCAGGTGCTGCGGTCGCGTTCACCCGAGGGTGTCGAGCAGGAGGTCTGGGGCCACCTGCTGGTCCATTACGCCATCCGCACCCTGATGCCGACGCCGCGAGCATCGACGCCGACCGGTTATCGTTCACCCGCAGCATCCGCCTCGCGCGCCGGCAGGTGACCGCGCAGGCGGGTTTTTCCCCCTGACCACCTGGCCGGAGCGCTGGCCGAGGGACTGCGCGAGATCGCCCGCCACCTGCTGCCGGCCCGCCGCGGACGCGTCAACCCCCGCGTCGTCAAACGCAAAATGTCTGGCTTCAAGGTCAAACGCGATGAACACCGCAAACCCGTTCCACCACAACCGAATCCAGCCGAAGCCGAAACCATCGCCCCACACTGGCGCACCGCAACAACTACCCAGCCAAGAAGAACAATAGGCAGCTCCCCAGATCCTTAAGTCACTGGTATTGAGGCAAGCCACCATCACCCGGTTCCGGCTGGAACCTGCCCTCCAACAATGCGAGGAACCTCAACCAGAGCCGCACCCCCTGGCAGTACCGCCACGTCCCGGCATCGTCGTCTGCCCAACCCCCTTTGGCGCCACCCGATCAGCATCGCTGGCCTGCCAGAGCCGTTATCTTGAGACCCGAGCCTGTTCGAAGCGTAGCGTGCCTCACGCCGTCAAGGACTTTAGGTGCAGTCGAGAGGATTACGTTTACCTGTATTGGACAGCCAGTAGAGGCCAAGTTGCGTTCGGTTGCGACAACCTGTAGCACCGAGCGCCTGGGTAAGGTGCTTTTTAACGGTGTCAACACCTACGAAGAGTTCACGGGCTATCTCGGCATTAGTCAGGCCCCTGGCAACGAGCGCGACAACCTCAGCTTGCCGTGGCGTCAACCCGGCCGGAAGGGCTGTCTGGATTGATTCGTCGGCATGCCAGCGGACAAGATTGCCCAGATGACGCCCGACGAGCTTGGCCACCCTCAGATCGTCCGGACCGAATGCCCCGGACTCGGGTTCCATCACCCCCATCACCGCGGTAGCGGTCGGCGACTGGCATATGTTCAAGATCATTACGGCGTGTATACCGAACCGGAACAAATAATCATGCAGGAATCGGGAGAGATGGTCGGGCCGCGTCGGTGGGAGATGGTCCAGTGACACTACGCCGTCGCGCTGAAGAAGACCCATCGCACCGGGCTCAGCAAACACGTTGTATTGATAGTATGTCTCCAGATATGGCTCGGTCATCCGCTTGACGATGCCGCGCGCACTTCCGGGGTCTTGCAGGCATAACTCGGGTGTGGCGCCGGCCATGAATGTTGTGTGCCGGTAGCCGAGGTGGCGGGCCAACCCTTCCGCCGCGCTCTTACCGAACGACTCCAAGTCGGCGGCGGATGCACAGTCCTCAACCAATCGTAGCACGCCGTTCAGCTGGTTGGTGCCCAATAGAGGCACGTTCGAACCGTTAATCTCACACTCCCTATATCGCGATATCGCGCTACTGCTAGTATAAAGGAACACTGCTGCGCTCCCGCGCGCGAATGAATGAATGAATGAATCCTTGCAAGAGCGGGTTCGGTGATGCCCATTTCAGTGAAATACCCGGTGGCCGAGTTCGGCTCCGAGAAGTTCGTGATAGCCGCGCACCCGGCCGGACTCGGCACCGCAAGCCGGGCAGGATTTCGCCTCGTCCGGTGTTCTCGTGTCCTGGGTAGCGGGCGATGATCGTGTTCGGAGGTTTCCGGTTGACCTGCCCGTTCGGGTCCAGGAACCGGCGTCGGTTGATGCCGAGGCGCTCGAGCCAGCGCCCGACCGTTCTGATCGAGACCGCGTGGCCTTCGGCAGCGAGTTCACTGGTGATCTTGCGGGCCGACCACTTCCGATCGCGGCGCAGCGTCTCGATCTTTGCGACCAGCATCGGGTCGAGGGTGGTGGGCTGGTGGTGCGGGACACTGGCCCGGTCCAGGAGCCCGGCTTCTCCGCTGGCGCGGTAGCGGTTCACCCATTTCGAGAGGCATTGGCGTGAGATCGCTGCTTCGGCCGCGACATGCGCGATCGGACGATGCTCACACCGACGCACCAGCCGCAGTCTTCCAGCGGGGGTGAGTGGGGCATTACGGTGGGACACGGCGGGTCTTTCTTGGTGGCGGATGCAGGGATTGGCGTTTCTCATCCTGCCGCTGAAAGACCCGCCCCTCACCTCACACTCCGTGTGGTGTCACCAACGTCATGACCCGCAACAACTAGATGGTCTTGAATACTGCACACGATACTCCAGCCATAGGACCCGACCGAAGCCTCCGCCCGCGGCTGGTGACAGCAACCAGGCTGGCTTGGTCCCTGTGGTCCGATCCGGCGGACAGATCACCTGGACCGCTCGACGTTCCCGTCAGGGCTTATCGACGCCCAGATAGCCAGAAGAGGGCGAGCGCTGTCCGGTTCCGGCAGCCGGTGACCGAAAGCGCTTGTGTGAGATGCTTTTTCACCGTGTCGATGCCGACGTAGAGACGTTCGGCTATCTCGACGTTGGTCAGGCCTTGGGCAACGAGGTCGACGACTTCCGCTTGTCGGGGCGTGAGGCCGGCAGGAATGATCGTCCGCCTTTTGAGATGCAGATCCGTAAGACCACCCAGGTGCCGAGATACGAGACGGCCAATGGCGAGGTCACGGGGGCCGAAGGTACCCGACTCCGGGGCTAGTAAGCCGATCATGGCGTTAGTCTGGGAACTACGCAGCCGGATCACCACTTTGGCGTGCACTCTGTTGGCGAACAAAAATTTGTCCAGGTAGTCACGCACGCTTTCTCGGCGCGGGCACGGAAGCCAATCCAGTGACGCGACATCATACTGCCCGAGTAGATGGACTACGGCAGGCTGGGCGAACGGGTCGTGTGGTTGCCATTTTTCGAGGTATGCCGGAAGCATCCGGGTCACATCACCGTTGAGGACAGCGGTCCGGTCGAGAAAGCATGCATCCAACGTGTCGCCCATGCGGAACGTCGTGTTGCTGTAGCCCAAGTAGCGAGCCATGCCCTCTAGCGCCGCCTTTCGTAAATCCGTGACAGAGTGCGCCCTCTCGCAATCCTCCAGCACGCACAGGATACTGTCGAGATCACGGCTGGTAAGCGGCGGTAGATCATCGATCGGGTAAAGCTGAAACACGCGCAAAGCATCCCACCGTTAACGCATGGACGACGCACCCGCGCCAAGATATTCCACTTTCAGGCCATGTCTTGCGACGAAGTATTCCACTTTCGGGCCATACCTAGCCGGGGAGATGTAGGAGTATCGGGCCGTGTCGGATGCGACGTAGCACCTAAAAAGGCTGCACGTGATCATTCAACGAGCTGCCGCGTCCCACCCAGACCAGATATTCATTTGCGAATCCAATCGCGCCATTCCGGCATTCCTGTATGCGTAAGGAATTCAATAAATACGTCCCCAAATACTGCAACTTAATATTTTGACAATCCGGGCGCGAACTTCGATACAGTAAGCAGCTACACACTCTTGCTCACAAAGTTCCAGCTCGAACAGAATGTGCGATAGCATCGCCCATTGGACGTCGGTCCGACCCGAACCACTAACTGCAATGCAGCCGAGGTCATTATGCAACTGCATTGCCTGTGCTAGGAAATTAAGGGGCACCGACATGGCGCCAGGATCGTTTCACCGACCAAGTGCCACCGAATGCGAATTCGAAAACCGCAGCCTCTCACCTCATTGCAGCCGCAGTAAGGTGAACGAGGGACCGTTGGTTTGCTGGCGCATCGCTACACTGGCGATTCATCCAACCGGTCATTTCGACCGCGGTGTAAATCGCTTGCCAAGGGGTGGACCCATTACATGCCGCAAGGTCGTCAAAGTTAATTGATCGGAAGGCGAAGCGTCAGCCTGATCGTCTCAGGCTCCGAGGCACTGCGACCGCGCAGCCATCTGGGATTTGGCGGGGTCAGTCGGCGGGGTGTGTGATGGCTTGGTCGAATCCCTGCTGCCAGGCCAGCGCCAGCTGGGTACGGCTTCGGCAGCCGGTGACCCTCAAGACCTGGGCGATGTATTTCTTCACCGTGTCCACGCCGATGTCCAGCGCCCCGGCGATCTCGCGGATGGTGAATCCGCGGACCAGCAGGTTCGTGACGGTCACCTGCTGGCTGAACAGGGGCTCGACGTAGCTTGTTTCGTCGGTGTGCCAGCGGATGAGATTGCCCAGATGACGTCCGACCAGCGCGGTCAGTCGCAGATCGACCGGGGTGAACGCGCCCGGCTCAGGATCGAATACCCCCATCAACGCGGCAGCGGTCCGCGACTGACGGACTTTAACGATGATATGCGAGCCGATGCCGTTCTTGAACAGAACATCGCCCAGATGCCGGGTGAGATGGTCGAACCGCAGTCGTCGGATCTGGTCATACGTGACCATGTCATGTCGGCGGACAACGTACATGACAGCGGGCTCGACGGTCGGTGCGGCAAACACTTCACGCTGGGGAAACGACTCGAAATACGGTTCAACCAACCGCTCGGCGATACCGTTCACCACCGCTCGGTCGTCGGCGAAACACAGTCCGAGTGTGGCACCGACGACCAACGTGGTGTGCCGATAGCCGAGATATTGCGCCATCCCCTCAAGCGCTATGTGACGAAACGATTCCAAGTCGGCCGCGCGCTCGCAATCCTCGAGGACGCGCAATACGCCGTCGAGTCGTTCACTGCCCAACTGGGGCACGATCATCCCCTCAACTTAGCACTCCCGATGTCACCTCACCACGATCGAACAATCTATCCGTCGTCCCGGCTGTTTTCTATGCGTGCGACAGTCAATGAGGTGATCTCAGCGTGACTCTGTCGGTGATCTTGAAATTCGGTGTGTCATGGCTGATGGGCTGTCACACTGCGGGGCGCGAATACTGTTGCGTCCCTTGAAGGAACAGGTGAATGTCACTCGGGCCCGGGTCGGCCAAGACGGTCCCGCCGCTGACGGCGCTGATAGCCCGCGCCAGCAATCCTCGCGGCACCACGGCGATGTGGATACGTGATCGGCTCGAAAGCCTTTGGGACAATGAGGATTTCGCCGACTGGTATCCGCGTGACGGGCGGCCGGGTCTGTCTCCGGCCCAGCTGGCCACCGTGTGCGTGCTGCAGTATGTGCTGGACCTGTCTGATCGGCAGGTGGCCGAGGCCGTGCGCTGTCGTATCGACTTCAAGTACGCGCTGGCCCTGGAGTTGAACGACCCCGGCTTCCATCACAGTGTGCTGAGCGATTTCCGTGACCGGCTCGCCGAAGGAGACCGCGCCGACCGGCTGCTCGATCTCGTCCTGGCCCGGCTCGCCGACGCCGGACTGGTGCGTGAGCGCACCACCCAGCGCACCGACTGCACCCACGTGTTGGCCGTGGTACGCGACCTGACCCGGCTCGAGCTGATCACCGAGGCCGTCCGCGCCGCACTCGAAGAACTCGCCCGCGCTGCTCCGCACCTGCTGACCGGCCTGGTCGATGAGGAATGGGGACGTCGCTACGGCCGTCAGATGCGTGTGGGCCGCAACCCCACCCGACCCAAGACCAGGATCCTCACCACCGGCGAGGACGCCTGCCAACTGCTGGAGCATATGCGAGAGCACGGACCGGACCACCTGTCGGGCCCTCAGGCCCAGGCTCTGCGACAGATCGTCCTGCAGAACTACTACCGCGATGACAAGGACCGCCTGCGCTGGCGCACCGACACTGACGGCGGTCTGCCACCCTCGGCGGTGGCTATCGTTTCTCCCTACGACATCCAGGCCCGCTACGCGCGCCGGGGACAAGTCACCAGATAGAAGGGATTCTTGGTCCATCTAACCAAAACCTGTGCACCCGAGGGCACCAACGTAATCACCGACGTGGTCACGACCCCGGCCACCACACACGATGCCCAGGTGCTTCCCGGAATCCATACCCGCTTGCAGCGTCGCAGGCTGCTTCCTGCCGAGCACCTGGTCGACGGCGGCTATACCTTCCTGGTCCACGTCGCGCAGGCGGCCCGCGAACATCAGGTCACCCTCACCGGGCCGCTGCCGGGTAACCCCACCCGCCAGCACCACGAGAACGAGGGCTTCGGCCGCGACGACTTCCGCATCGACTTCGACCGCCGGCAGGTGACCTGTCCCCAAGGCCAGGTCAGCAGGGGATGGCACGGCCCCTACCCGACGTCGTCTCCGACCGCGGCTCCGCTGATCGTGGCTCGGTTCACCAAGGGCCAGTGCCAGCCATGCCCGGCCCGCAGTCAGTGCACCACCTCCCGCGAAAGCGCCCGCAACGTGGGCTTTCCCCCGCAAGAACTCCTCGACCTGCAGGTGCGGGCCCGCACCGAGCAACAGAGCCCGGCCTGGCGCACACGGTCTGCGGTCCGCTCCGGCATCGAGGGCACCATCTGCGAATTCGCTCACGGCCACGGCATGAGAAGATGCCGCTACCGCGGCCAGACCAAAACCCACCTGCAGCACGTGTTCACCGCCATCGCCGTGAACATCGAACGCCTCAGCGCAGGACAGCTACCAGACGAACCATCCCCGCCGCGTCCGCCAACAGCCTTCCAAAACTATTTGGACCACAAGGGAATTCCCCGACCACGGTC
Source organism: Nocardia sp. CA-107356 (assembly GCF_050946365.1). Classification (NCBI taxonomy): domain Bacteria; kingdom Bacillati; phylum Actinomycetota; class Actinomycetes; order Mycobacteriales; family Nocardiaceae; genus Nocardia; species Nocardia sp. CA-107356. The sequence continues at coordinate 5,788,436 of NZ_CP191992.1, forward strand.
CTGGCGGGCGGTCAGCAGTTGATCTCGCAACTCACAAGATCACCGACAGAGTCAAGCCAAGACAGCGTGTGCTTTTCCCATGATGTCCAGCGCGGTCTGAATCGCCTGTAAGTGTTGGAGATGGCCAGCCCCGGGCCGGCCATCTCCAACACTTACAGGCGATTCAGTCTCGGTGGTCGCCAACCGCTTGTTCAGACGCTCGTTCTCCCGCTTGAGCCGCGCAATCTCTGCGTGCTCGGCAGTCAGCTTCACGACCCTCCCGCCCGGCTTCTTGCCTTCGAGCACCCCGGCGTCACGCTGCTTACGCCACTCGCTGATCAACGACGAATACAGGCCCTCCTGCCGCAGATACGCCCAGCCCTCACCGCGTTCGACCGCCTCCTCATACGCCTGCAGATACGCGATCTTGTCCGAAGCGCTGAACACGCGCCGCCGCTTCGGTTCGTCACCGCGCGGCCCCTGAGAACCCATCCGTCCATGGTGGTCGCTGACCCTCGACGCCCTCGTGCTGGTCATGAAATGTTGATCCGTATCTCGCCCCGCGTCAGGCTGATCGGCTGTGAGCCGATGGACTCATCTCACCCTAATGGGATCTACCGGGTCGTTCAGTAGGGCAGACTCGGTGCCGGTAGCCCCCGGTGGGTGAGCACTCCCGCAGCCTGAACTGTCGAGTTCTGGTGTCAGACCGTGCCCCTGCCGGGTGGCCGGGAGCAAAACAACTTATTGGATGTCGTGCCCGCCAACAGGTTTGGCGTGAGCACTGGTCCATTAGGGCGATGAGTCTCCCGTCGGCTGCTGACAACCGAACACGGCAGATTCAGGAGCATAAGTGCTGTTCGTCGGAGACGACTGGGCCGAAGACCACCACGACGTGGAGATACAGGATGAACAAGGCCGCACGCTGAAGGCGGCCCGGCTGCCCGAGGGCATCGACGGCATGACTCGGTTGCATGAGCTGATCGCCCGGTTCCTGCCGCAGGACTCCGATCCCGGGCAGGTGCTGGTGTGCATCGAGACCGATCGTGGCCCGTGGGTACGGGCACTGGTCGCCGCTGGCTACCAGGTCTACGGGGTCAACCCGAAACAGGCTGCGCGACACCGGGAACTGATGTCGCTGTCGGGAGCCAAGGATGACAAGGCCGACGCCCGAACACTGGCCGACATGCTACGCACTCGCCGCCACCAGTTGCGCCAAGTCGCCGCCGACTCCGACGAGGCCGAAGCGGTCAAGGTCGCAGCCCGCGCTCATCAGACGCTGATCTGGGAACGCACCCGCCACATGCTGCGCCTGCGCACGGCATTGCGCGAATACTTCCCGGCCGCGCTCGAGGCATACAAACCTCTCGGGCTCGCCGGTGCCGACACCCTCGAACTGCTGGCCAAGGCCGCGGACCCTGCCGCCGCGGCCCAGCTGACGATCGGCCAGATCACCGCCGCGCTCAAGCGGGCCAGACGCCACCACGTGCCCGCGAAGGCCGCCGCGATCCAGACGGCGCTACGCGCCGAGCACCGGGCCAGGCCGACACAGTGACCGGCGCCTACACGGCGGCGGTCCGCGCCACAGTCGCAGTCCTGCGCACCCTCAACGAGCAGATCAAAATCCTCGAAGGCGAGGTCGATTCGTGTTTTGGCCGGCACCCGGACGCTGAGATCTACCTCAGCCAACCCGGCATGGGCGTGATCACCGACGCCCGGGTGCTCGCAGAATTCGGCGACGCCGAGGGCCGCTACGCCGACGCCAAATCCCGCAAGAACTACGCCGGCACCGCCCCGATCACCCGGCAATCCGGCAAAACCAAGACCGTCCACGCACGATTCATCCACAACGACCGCCTCGTCGACGCCCTGCATATGCAAGCAGGCGCGGCGATCCCGCACGACCCAGCAGCCCGCGCCTACTACGACGAGCTACGCGCCCGCGAGATCGGCCACAACGCCGCCCTACGCCAGCTCGGCAACCGGCTCGTCGGAATCCTGCACGGCTGCCTGAAAACCAAAACCCCCTACAGCCGAAACGCTGGATGGGCACACCGCTACCAACACCCCGCCGCTTGACATCCAAGCTCCTGGGATGTCTGACACGCAGGGGTCACACAGTCGCTCTTCTCGGGAAACAGTTCTACACTGGTTCCTCGGGGGCGGATGTTGGAAGTGCAAGATCGACGATGAATGCGTTGTTGAACGGCAGGCACCTGCTACGCGTCCTTGAGGACTGCGAGTCCGTCACCGACCTGGAGGCGTTCCGTCACATCGCCCTGGAAGGGATGGCACGCCATCTCGGCTGCGGGCGCGCCTTGTTCATGGCCGGTACGACGGTTGAGTTGTGCCGCCAAGACCCCCAAATGACCGGGGCGCATGGCCTTGTCGAGCGCATGATCGAGCCGTACCTCGACACGTTCTATCGATATAACGTGTTCGCGGAGCCTGCCGCAGTGAGTCTGACTCGCCGTCAGGGCGTGGTCTCTCTGGATCAATTCCCCCAGCCACGGACCGAAAGTTTCGCCCGTTTTAGAAATGACTACTTGTTCCGGTACGGCATCCACGCGGAACTGGCTGCCGTCCTGCGCTATACGCCGATATCCGTCGTGGCGATGGGGGTAATGGATCCCGAGTCAGGCGCGTTCGGCCCGATTTATCTGCAGCTGGTCGGGCTCCTCGGGCGCCACCTGGGCAATCTCGTCGGCTGGCACACCGACGAACTGATCGAGACAGCCAAATCCGGCCACGATAGCCCCCGCCAGGTTGACGCCGCGGCAAGCCGACGTTGTTGCACTCGTCGCCAAAGACCTCCCCCTCCTCGTAGGCGTCGACACCGTGAAAAAGCACCTCTCCCAGGCACTTGTCGCCACAGGCTGTCGCAGCCGGACCCAACTCGACCTCTACTGGGACTGTCCAACACAGGTAAAACCTGGCCAATCGGCAGCCTGAATCCTTGATGGGCGCGGTATCGGGAGTGTGATATCGACAATGAATTCGCTGCTCGACTCTAAGCACCTGGACGGAGTGCTTCGCGTTCTCGAGGATTGTCAGACTGCTCCGAACCTGGAGACCTTTCGCCACAGTACGGTGGAAGGGATGGCACGCCATCTCGGCTATCGGCACACGTTGTTCCTAGCCGGTCCCACGGTTGAGTTGTGTCGCCAAGATCGGGGAATGGTCGGGCACGGCATCTCCGAGCGAATGATCGAGTCGTACCTCGAGACATTCTATCGGCACAACGTCTTCGCTGAGCCTCCCGCCCTGAATCTGATTCGCCGCCAGCCTGTGATTTCGCTGGATCAAATACCACGGCTGCGGACCGAAGGTTTCGCCCGCTTCACGAATGACTGGCTGTTCCGGAACGGTATCCACGCGGAACTGGCCGTCAACCTCCGCCTATCGCCGACCTCCGTCGTGATGATGGGAGTGATGGATCCCGAGTCCGGCGCGTTCGGCCCGGTCGATCTGCAACTGGTCGAGCTTCTCCGGCGTCACCTGGGCAATCTCGTCCGCTGGCACACCGACGAATTAATTCGGACAGTCAATCCGACCGGGTTGACCGCGTCCAGGTTGACGCCACGACAAGCCGACGTCGTCGCACTCGTTGCCAAAGGCTTAACCAACACCGAGATTGCCCGTGAGTTCTTCATCGGCGTCGACACCGTGAAAAAGCACATTTCACAGGCGCTTATCGCCACAGGCTGTCGCAGCCGGACCCAACTCGGCCTCTACTGGACTGTCCAACACAGGTAAAAGCCCCCGTTCCGGGTTTGGGGCTGCGTTCCTTCTCGAGGAACACGTTACTTGCTGAGACTCGTCAGAAGGCCCCACCCAGGACGCGGCGGGCACAGCGTACGGAACGCCATGCTTGGTAGTCCAGCAGGCGATGAAGTGTGCCACGCTAGACCAACACCCGACACGAGCTGCCCACCGTTGGCATCATCGACGATCTTCGCCACCGCTTTGGGATACTTTGCGCCGTAATCGATGTCGAATGCCTTGATCGCGATCTGGGCCTTGTCGATATCCTCGGCGTTGTAGATCTCCTTCATCGCCGCTATCGCGCCTGGATGCGCCGATTCGGCAACGAGGCAAGCACATTCGCGGATTTGTGGGACTGTAAGGTAATAACGTGTTGTTTTGTGGTGCAAGGTGTTTCGGAGTGCTATGGGGGCGGTGAGGGAGGATGTCGAGCGGTTGTAGGAGCGGTTTGATGTGCTGTTGCCTCACCTGAACGAGCGTCAGAGGCGTCTGACGCTGGCCACCGAAGCGGACTGCTGGGACATGGTGGTGTGCGGACGGTGGCCCGGATCGCGGGAGTCAGCGAAACCACGGTCCGCGAGGGCGTTTTCGAGTTGGAGTCCGGCCAGGGCGCCGTTGCCCGAGGGGCGGGTGCGACGCGTCGGCGGGGGGCCGCAAGCCCGCCGACGAGGTCGATCCGCAGCTCTTGGCGGCGCTGCTGCGGCTCGTTGAGCCAGACGAGCGTGGCGATCCGGAGTCACCGTTGCGGTGGACGACCAAATCTCTGCGGCATCTGGCCGAGGAACTGACCCGGCAGGGACATCCAGTCTCCGCACCGACGGTTGGTAAACTGTTGTGGGACAATGGTTTCAGCATGCAGGCGAACGCCAAAACACTGGAGGGACGCCAGCATCCGGACCGGGACGGGCAATTCCGTTACATCAACGAGCAGGTCAAGGAACACCTCGGCGCCGGCGAGCCTGTGATCAGCGTTGATTCGAAGAAGAAAGAACAACTGGGTCGGTTGCCCAACGGCGGGCGGGAATGGCGGCCGCAAGGCGAACCGATTGAGGTGGAAGACCACAGCTTCTTCTTCACGGGACCCGATGTGGCGCAGGCGATCCCATATGGCGTCTACGACCTGGCCGCCGACGCGGGCTGGGTCAACGTCGGGGTCGACCACGACACCTCCGCGTTCGCGGTGGCCTCGATCCGCCGCTGGTGGCACAACCGTGGATGCCAGGACTACCCGCAGCCGAGCAAGTTGCTGATCACCGCGGACGCGGGTGGTTCCAACAGCTACCGCTACCGGTCGTGGAAGGCCGCGCTGGCCGCCGAGACCGGGCTGGCGATCACCGTCTGCCACTTCCCGCCGGCATCAGCAAATGGAACAAGATCGAGCATCGACTGTTCTCTCAAATCACCATGAACTGGCGGGGCCGACCACTGACCAGCCACGAGGTCGTGGTCAACACCATCGCCTCGACCCGCACCCGCACCGGCCTGCGCGTTCACGCCGAACTCGACACCGGCGACTACCCGACCGGCATCGCGGTCAATACCGAACAGTTCCAAGCGCTCCCGGTTCAGCCGCATAGTTGGCACGGCAGCTGGAACTACACCATCGCACCCACCGGGGCCACTGCCTCCGAACACGTGCAAGATCGTGACCGCGCCCGGGCCGAGGTGCTGGAACTGCTCACCGACCCGCGCGTGACCGGCATGACGCGCGTCGAACTGGACGAACTGTCAGCACAGCTGGCGCCGGGCCAGGCCGCCCGCGCGGCGCAACGCCGCTGGCAACAGCGCGGTGGCCGACGTCGCCATGCGCCCGGAGCCGGTAGCAGACGTCTGCTCTCCGATGCGGCGGGCGTACTGATCACCATCGTCTACCTGCGCCAACTCTGCTCGCAGAAGGTGCTGTCCGAACTGCTCGAATTCAACCCGAACTCGATCGGTGAAATCATCGCCGAAACCCGCGCACTCCTCGACGAGCACGATCATCGCGTCACCCCGGCCACACAACTGCGCTTCACCAGCGCCACGGCCGTCCGCACGTTCCTACACGACAGGTCTGAACCCGGACCCACCCCACCGCCGTCACCGGTACTGTCCGAACCGGCCCTGACCGGAATGCCCCAGCACAAACTCCACCACCTCATCGAACGCCTCGCTCCCCGGCAGGCCGCCGTGACCGAGCGATACCGGCACACTCGCCGCGGCGGCGAACGCATGCCCGGCGCACGCGGCGGAGTCTTCGTCGAGAAGATCACCGACGCCGACAGAGTCCTGGCGACAGTGCTGCTGCACCGCAAACTCTGCACCCGCGAGACCCTCGCCGAACTGTTCGGCGTCAGCCGCGGCACCATCGGCAACGCAGCCCTCCTGGTCAGCCCCCTCCTCGAACAGGACGGCACCACCATCACCCCCGCGCCCACCCGATTCCGCACCGCCGCAGACCTTCTCGCCGCAATACCACGATCGGACACCAACACAGCCGACTCGACACCTTGATTCCTTACAGTCCCTGTGGAACCAGCAGCGTTGCTCGCGGGTCTGTGGGAAAACATCCCGCAACGCCCGCCAGAACCCGAGCGCGCCATCACCGACCGCCAGCACCGGCGCGGTCATGCCGCGACGACGGCAGTCCCGCAATAGATCGGCCCAGGATTCGGTGGATTCGCGATAGCCGTCGCTGATCGCGACCAACTCCTTGCGGCCGTCGGCGCGGACGCCGAGCATCACCAGCAAACAGAGTTTCTCCTGCTCCAACCGGACTTTGGTGTGGATGCCATCGACCCACAGATACACGTAATCGGTGCCTGAGAGGTCGTGGGCGGCGACCGCTTTCGCCTCTGCCACGACGCGGTCAGCCGGGTGATCGAGGCCGCCGACAATCCGGCCCCGGAACCGAGGAACTGCTCGAGCGCGGGACCGAAGTCACCGGTGGACAGCCCGTGCAGATACAGCAGCGGCAGCACCTCGCTGACCTGCGGGGAGCGGCGACACCAGGCGGGCGGGATCGCCGAGGAGAACCGTTGGCGCTCACCGGTTTCAGCATCGACGCGGCGGTCGTCGACCCGCGGCGCCTTCACACTGACCGCACCGGCGGCAGTGAGCACCTGCCGTTCGGCGTGGTAGCCGTTGCGCACCACCAGCCGGTGGCCGTTCTCGTCCACGTGGCCGGCGAACTGGTCGATATAAGCAGCGACCTCGGCTCGCAACGCTGCTGCGAGCATCCGCCGTGCGCCCTCGCGCACGATCTCATCGATCGGCGAACCCGACACATTCCCCGACGCGCCGTCCTGATTGGACTCGGCGCCACCGTCGATTACCTTGAGCATGGGACATACCTTCCCGCCCGGCGTTGGCGCGCCAGGCGATCGAAACCCGTTGTCTTTCAGATCATCCGGGAAGGTACTCCCTCCCGGTCATGTCGGGTGGGGCCGCCGCATTGCGGCGGCGGCCCTCCCTCAGAACCGTGCGTGCCACTCGTCGCGGCACACGGCTCAAGCAAGCCGCGAGGGCGGCGCGGTTGCGGAATCTGTTGGGCTCCTGCGCATCCGGACCCGCAGGCTCCGGTTGCAGGAGGCGTGCACGAGGCGTGTGTCGTCCACGAGCCCGCTCGTCCGTGGTGGGTCAGATGGTCGGCGATGATGGCCCGTTTGACGGTGCCCAGCCACCATCGTTCCCATTCGTAGGGCGATTGTGGGGGTTGGTCGGCGGTGAGCAGGTGATCCGCGCATAGTGGGCAGCGTCCGTCCTACCTGGCGAGCAGGCGCAGGTTGTAGCTGTCCAGTACAGGTGTGATCCTGCGCCGCCGGTTGACCCAGTATCGGGTCAGGTCCGGGTCATCGGGTGAAGCCCGTCCGGTGACCAGGACGTGTCGGACGATGGGAGTCCAGGAGAACTTCACCAGGCATGCGGTGTTCTCGCGGGCTCGGTCCGACGGGATGCCGGGATCACCGAACACCCACCGGTCGTTCCTGAACTTGTTGAACCGGCCGTAATAGCGGCGCGCGATCCATGTGCCCGACTTCCTCGGGTGCGTGCGGCGCGCCCACCCGAAGGTGAGCTGCCACATATAGTGGTCCAGCGATCGGAAAACCTTGCTGGACACCGCACCCCGATAATAGGCGGACCAGCCCCGGATGATCGGGTTCATCCGGGCGATGACCGCCTTGGCGTTGGAGCCGCGTAACCCATGCATCTCCTCGGCCAGTCGCGCACGAATCCGTTTGACCGCCTTCGGGCTCGGCTTGATCAGCAGCTTGCCCGGTCGGCCACCGCGGCGATAGCGGCGAATATTGAACCCGAGGAAATCATAGCCCTTTTCGAGGTGGACGATGCGCGTCTTTTCCTCGTTGAAGACCAGACCCCTCGGAGCCAGCCACTCGGCAAGCCCCGTTTTGACCTGTTCGGCTTGCTGTTCGGAGTAGCAGCAGACGACCAGGTGAGTAGCCGGGCGGAGTCGCACCGCCCGGTCGGGTAGGACCGCCGCATTTCGGCGGCGGTCCCCCCTAAGAACCGTGCAAGCGACTCGTCGCCGCACACGGCTCAAGCGAGCCGCGAGGGCAGGCAGGCTGTGGGGCGGGTGCCGTTGGACCCGGTGGGGTCTGGTCGGCAGTGTGCGTGTATCAGGCGGGGGTGGTCGTCCGGCGTTTCGCCGTCCGCTGTAGCGATCGCGTGCTTGGTGATCGCTTTGCGGGTAGCGGCCAGCCATTGTTCCCATTCGGTGGGTGTGGCTGGATGGTGATCGGCGTGCAGAAGGTAGTCACCGCAGTTCGGGCAGCGCCCCTGCTGAATCTGCAGCAGCCGCAGCGTGGCCCGACCCAGCGGCGGTGGGTTCTTGTCACGCCGTTTCCTCCAGTACTCGGCCAGCGCCGGGTCATATGGTGAGGCCCGGCCCTTGACCATCTGGTGCCGAACGATCCGTGTCCAGGAGAACTTGATTAGGTAGGCACCACTCGCGCGGTCGCCGAAAACCCACCTGTCGTTCCTGAACGGATGAAACGCGCCGAAGTGGTGGCCGACGACCCACCACTTCGACTTGTTACGGTGCCCGCGCAGCGCCCACCGGTAAGTGAGCCTCCATACGTAGGCGTCCAACGCGTTGAACACCTCTCCGGACACCGCGCCCCGGTAGTAGGCGGCCCAGCCCCGGATGATGGGGTTGAGCGCGGCGATCACCGCTACCGCGTTGTCACCACGCAGTGAGCGAACCTCAGCCGCGAGCCGTTCCCGGACCCGTCCGATGGCCGCTGCGCTCGGTTTGATCAGCAGTTTGCCGTTGGGATAGCGGCGAATGTTGAACCCCAGGAAGTCACATCCCTCGCTCGCGGCGACGATGCGTGTCTTGGCCTCGTTGAAGGCCAGTCCCCGGGGTCGCAGCCATGCCGCCATCCGCATCTTGACCTGCTCGGCTTGTTCCCGCGAATGACACAGGGCGAGCACCTCGTCGGCGTATCTGATGAGCACCGGGCTATCGCGCCGCACGTCCCCGGCATCCACGCCGGAGGTGAGGTAACGGACGCCAGCGGCCTCCTCCAGGCCATGCAACACGACGTTCAGGAGCAACGGGGATATTACGCCTCCAACGCAGTTGGCAATGTTCGCCCTCCTGGTCGGTGCCGGTGGCTGGGGTGTCGCTGTTGGTGCGTTCGCGGATGGGGATGCGGTGGCGGATGGTGATCTTCTCAGGTCCGATGAGGACGTCTTTGACCAGCAGCTTCAGCACGCGGCGGCGTTCGTCGACGGTGGCGGTTTCGGCGGTGTTGTTGAGTTGGGTGAGGAATCCTTGCAGGTCCGCGGCGAGGGCGAGGTAGGCGTTGCGGTCGGCGAGCTGGGCGTCCAGGGCGTCGATCTGGTTGCGCAGGTTGGTTTCTCGGGCGCGCAGGTCGGGCATGCGGGCGCGCAGCTCGTCGATGGTGATCAGTTGTTCGCCGAACGCCTCGATCATCGCGGCGATGCCCGAGCGGGCCTTGGTCAGCGCGGTGTCGAGCCTTTTGCGTTGCGTAGCAACGGGATCGGAGGTTTTCGCGGTCTTGAGTCGTTTGTCGATCTCGGTGCGGATCAGTTGCGGGTCGGCCAGCAGGGCGGTGATGTGGTCCCAGACGACGGTGTCGAGGTAGTCCGCGCGGACCGGTTTGTTCGTGCAGACCCGGCCGCCTTCGTAGCGGTAGTCGTCCGAGCCCAGGCACCGGTAGTAGTAGATCTTCTTGTTCGTGGTGCGGGTGGAGGTGCGGTAGTAGCCGTATCCGCAGCCCGCGCAGGCGGCCAGGCCCTGCAGCAGCGACGGGTCCTTGCTGTTGCGCGAGGCGAATCGTTTGTTGTCGGCCAGTCGCTGCGCGACTCGTTCGAAGGTTTCGTCGGTGACGATCGCTGGGACCGGGATCTCGGTCCACTCCTCGCGTGGCCGATCGACCGTCTTCGACGCTTTCGGGGTCTCGCGCCCGGCCAGCCGTGCGGCCCTGTTCAGACTGGGCGATTCGTGCACGACCATGGTCTTGCCGAACACTGCGCGACCGGCGTAGGCGGGGTTGCGCAGCATCCCCCACACCGTCGAGCGGTCCCACCGCTGTTTGCCGGTCCGGGTCGGTGTCGCTGGGTCGTCGGTGAGCCAGCGTGTCAGCTCGGCGAGCGAGGCGCCGTCGTCGGCGTAACGACGGAACAGCTCCGCGACCAGCGCCGCTTCGTGCTCGACGATCTCGTAGACCGCGCCACTGTGGTCGTTGCGGCGCAGGTAGCGGTAGCCGTAGGGAGCGCCGGAGAGCACGTTGACCGACCCGGTCTTGGCGCGGTGGGTCTTGCCGCGCCGGTAACGCTCCATGATCTGGGCTTTCTCGTATTCGGCGAACATGCCCTGGAACTGCACCAGCAACTGATCCTCCGGGGAGTCGCCGCGCGGGCCGTTGACGAACTCGACTCTCGTTCCCGCGCGGGTGAATTCCTCGATCAGCAATGCCTGGTAGGCGAACTTGCGGGCCAGCCGGTCCGGCGAGTAGCACAACACCACCTCGACCCCGACCCCGGCGACCAGGTCTCGCAGCCGTTCCAGCGCCGGCCGGACCAGGGTGGCGCCGGAGTGGCCGTCGTCGGCGAAGATCCACTCCTCAGGCACCGCGAGCCCGAGGTGCTCGGCGTGGGCGCGCAGGGCCGCGATCTGCGAGCCGATCGTCTCGTTCTTCTTCTGCCGGGCCGAGGACACCCGGGCGTAGATCACCGTGCTGCTCACGTGGTGGCAGTCCTTCCTGAGCCCGCGTGATGCGGGCTCGACGTTGCGGAACCAATATCTCGTAGGCCACCGACACATCCGTGGCCGCGTGCCGGTCGAACACGAACTCCGTCTCGACCCGCCTCTCGTTCACCGGGGCTGGGGCCGCGCCCGGCCCCGCACCAAGTGATCCGCCAACGCCTGCGACACCACCTCCGACAGCGTGCTACCGGAGTCCCGTGCGTGTTCACGCACCCGAACAGCCAGTGCCCCAGGGAGTTTGAGTTTGACGCTGAACACCACCGTGGGTTCCGCGACCGGTATCGGACCGTCGGCGACCGCGCGATCCACGTAGCGGCGGGCCTGCCGCAGCGAACACCCGAACCGATCCGCCAACCCGCGCGCAGCATCGGCCACCGGCACACCACCATCCACCAACTCCGCAGCCGCGTTGACACGGCAAGCGAATTCAGCAGCGTCGCAACGACTTCCAGCCACGACATAAACCTACTACCGGACACGTCACACCGTCCCCGGAACACGACGCGGCCGTTCCAGCCGCCGATAACTCAGCGTCACGTCGAAGCAGAAGTTGCCAACTGCGTTGGAGGCGTAAGCACGCCGCCTTGCGGGCTGCCCCGCTCGGTCGGCGCGAACCCCTTGCCGCGCTCGAACACTCCCGCCTCGAGCCAGCCGCGGATCAGTCCCCGCGCGGGGAACGACCCGAGCCGGGCGAGAAGGTGGTCATGATCGATTCGATCGAACGCCGATTCCAGATCCGCGTCAAGAATCCACAATCGCCGGGCGGTCTTGCCGCGCAACGTATTGAAGATCGCCTCCTGCGCGTCCTGGCAACTGCGTCCCGGCCTGAACCCATAGGAACGGGGCTCAAACCGGGCTTCCCATTCGGGCTCGAGCGCATGGCGGACCCGAGCCTGGTGGCACCGGTCCATCAGCACAGGAATGCCGAGCGGGCGCAGCTTGGTTTTGCTGCGTGCCTTCGGGATATACACCCGCTTGACCGGCAGGGGCCGCCAGCTCCCGCGCGTCCGATGGACGGCGGTTACCAGCTTGGCCACGGCAGGACGCGTGAAAGCGACCTCGCCGTCGATCCCTGGGGTCGCGCGGCCCTGTTGCGCTGCGCGACCTGCCGCACGCTGATCAGCGTGTTGGACAGGCTGCGTAGCAACAACTTCTGAAGATTCCCGGCCTTGCGGAAATCTCCGGCCTGCGTTGCCTTGAAAATCCGTTGCCCGAGACGCACTACGTTGTCCTCGGCGTCGCACCACCTGATGTAGATGCCGGTCTCACCGTCGGGATCGTCCTCCGGTCCGTTCACCACAAACACCCCAGTCGCGGTCACCGCGACCACCTCGGTTGCCATGGCGTCCAACTTCTCCTTCGGTTCGGTTGCCGCTCACAAAGAATCGTCAAAGACTCACCAGTCCATGTCAGCGCCCTTTCAGGCCGGGCCACCAGGACCGTATCCGGCCAGTTATGCGGGACGACCGTGGAAGATCAGCCGTGTTGTCCCGGTTTCCTGCTGCCTTTCGGCTGCCGGCGTTGCTTCGTGGACATCCTGTTCCTGCCGGGGAATTGGGCCTTCCTCGCGGTCGGCTTACCAGCGGTCGCTGGACCCCGACAGGGTTTCCGTGTTCCGCACGCGTGAGATGCGGTCGGGTCGGGTGCCTCCTCTCCCCCGGGACGGTGGTGTCCACACGGCTGATAATAGCGCTACTGCCGCCACCCGCCGCTTCCCAGCGGCCAGTCCTGCACCCCGGCAACACATCCCATCTCCGGGGCCATCTGTGACGAGGCATCAACAGAGGTTCACTCTCGTTCACCCTTTCGACCATTTCCCTGACCTGTAACGCCCGGATGGAGCGGGCGCCCTTGGGCGTGAACCCCGAGCTTCAGACCCCGCGATCACTCGCGACGCCTGTCGAGGCGGGAACGGGCTCTCGGACACTAGCCCGAGATCACATCCTCAACCTTGCGATCGAACCTCCAATCGATGTGATCCACTCAACGCGTGCGACTTTCACGTCGCACGCCCTCACAGAACCGGACATGAACCTCTCGGCTCATCCAGCTCCCATTGCCCAATTGTCAGGGCGGGCACCGAGTTTCCAGTGCGCGAACAGGCGGGGAGACCGCTGAGCGATCTCGCCCAGCCATGCCATCGCGCGTCGTTCCCTGCGATGCAGCCGTTTGTATTTCCGACCGGCCCACCGCACCAAGTGCCGGTTGAGCCTCCGTAGGAAGTAGAGCAACCGGGACTTGTAGAAGCGTCCGTAATAGTTGATCCACCCCTGCACGATGCTGTTGAACATTCGTGCCAGGTCGTCAAGGGACTTGTCACTGCGTGTGGCCAAATGCCAGGATCGAATTTCCCGGCCCATCGTCTTCATCGCATCTGTGCTGACTGCGGGCAAGAACGACACAAAATGCTTGCCGCGCTTGTTCTTGGCCAGCCGGGGACGGAACTCGTACCCGAGGAACGTGAACTTGGTGTGCTCATAAGTGCCCACCCGGTCCGCGTCCTTGCAGTAGACGATGCGCGTCTTGTCCGGATGCAACTCCAAACCGACCTGCGCCAGACGAGCAGCGATAGCGTCGCGGACCACGCGGGCCTGAGACTCGCTGCCGCAGTGCACGACCGCGTCATCGCAGTAGCGTTCGAACGGAATGTTCGGAAGTTCCCGCACCATCCACGCGTCGAACGCATAGTCGGGTCGCCCAAGGGAATCTCACCCCTGGGCTCCCACGGAACGGAACGTGACAGTCTCCCGTCTATGCCGAACTCGGCATAGCATGGAATATGCCGAGCCCCGGATTATGCCGAGTGGATGATCATTCCTGCTGGTGATGGCCTGAAAGCTGGGTCGCGGTTCGGCATATTCCGGTCGGCTGATCGGGTTGATGCTGGTTTCACCGGAACAGGGTGTCCCGGTGAAGGAGGCGTGGATCATGAACAGGCCGTCACCGTGGCGGGTGGGTGTGTCGGGGCCGCTGCGGGTGTATGTCGTGGGGTTCCGTGCGGACCTGCTCGAGCGGGGGTATTCGGAGCGGTCGTGTGCTGAGCACCTGCTGCGGATGGCTCACCTGAGCAGTTGGCTGGCCGAGATCGGTTTGCCGCCTGAGGAATTGGTGATGCCGCAGGTCGAACGATTCCTGGAGGTTCGTAGGGACCGTAGTTGGGTCGACCGGACGTTGACGGTGAAGGGGATGCAGCCGCTGCTCGATCATTTGCGCGGCGTCGGTGTCGTGCCTGCGGCGGAGCCGGTGCAGCGCCTTTGGGGTGGGCGGGACCTGGTGATCGAGCAGTTCGCTGCCTATCTGGTCGCCGAGCGCGGGTTGGCGGCGTCGACTGTCGGTAACTACCGCAAGGTCGCCGAGCGGTTCCTGGGCGAATGTCATTGGGAGCCGGGTGATCCGGCGTTCCTGTCGGGTGGGTTGGTGAACGCTTTCGTGCTGGGTGAGGCTTCCCGGCGCAGCAGAGGATCGTTGAACACGGTGACCACCGGATTGCGGGCGTTGCTGAGATTCCTGTATCTCCACGCGCATACCGCCGCCCTGCTGGTGGACGCGGTCCCGGTCGCGCCGAGCTGGCGTGATCAGGGTGTGGTGCGTGCCGTGCCCGCCGACCATGTCGCCGGGATGCTCGCCTGTTGTGATCGGCGAACCCGCGTCGGGCTGCGGGACTACGCCGTCCTCGAGGTACTTGCCAGGCTGGGTTTGCGGCGGTCGGAAGTGGCCGACCTGACCGTGGACGATATTGGCTGGCGCGCCGGGGAATTGATGGTGACGGGCAAGGGTAACCGGCGTGAAGCGCTGCCGGTGCCGGTCGATGTCGGCGAAGCGATCGCCGATTACTGCCGTGACGGCAGACCAGGCGGTGGCTCCCGCAGCCTGTTCCTGGGCTCGCTGGCGCCGTGGGAACCGTTGTCGCCCAGCGGTGTCGGCCAGATCGTGGCCCGCGCCTGCACCCGCGCCGGGTTACCGGTTGTCGGCGCGCATCGGTTGCGTCACACAGCGGCCACCGAGATGCGTGCCGCCGGCGCACCGCTGCTGGAAATCGGGCAGGTGCTTCGGCACCGGAACACGGCCACCACCATGCTCTACGCCCGTGACGACATGACCGCGTTGCGAGTGGTCGCCCGCTCATGGCCTGGGAGCCGGAAATGAGTCCCGAACTGCATGCCCGCGTCGATGAATACCTGCGGATCCGGCGGGGGCTGGGGTTCAAACTCGACGACCACGCCCGTCTGCTGCCGGCGTTCATCACTCATCTCGAACGCACCGGCGCGTCCATGCCGACCGTTGAAGCTGCATTGGATTGGGCTACCGAACCTCAAGGGGTTCAACCATTTCGCTGGAAACAGCGACTGACCGTCGTGCGTGGTTTCCTGCGCTGGCTGCACGGTATCGACCCGGCGGTGCCGGTGCCGCCGCGTGATCTGCTGGCCTATCGGCGCCGGCGCCCGACACCGTATGTGATGTCGGCCGACGACATCACTGCCCTTCTGGACACGGCGGCTCGGCGGCCCCGGCCGTTGAGCGCGGCGACCTACTACACGTTGTTCGGGCTGCTGGCCGTGACCGGCATGCGGGTGGGCGAAGCCGTGGGGTTGGACATCGACGATGTCGATCTCGACGCTGCGGTGATCACGATCCGCCAGACCAAGTATCGCAAGCAACGGCGCATCCCGGTGCACGCTACAACCGTTGCGGCACTGCGCGATTACACGCAGGTGCGTCGACGCTTGTGTCCGCGTCCGGCCGCGCGGTGCTTCTTCGTGTCCAGCCGTGCCGGGCGGATCACCACCCGCCGGGCGAATGCGATGTTCGCCCGCATCGTCGCCGCGGCCGGGCTGCCGCCCCACAACGAAGCACTGCCCCGCGTCCACGACCTGCGGCACAGCTTCACCGTCGCAACGTTGATCGACTGGTATCGCGACGACGCGGACGTCGCCGCCCGGATGCCGTCGCTGTCGGCTTACCTCGGTCACGTCGGACCGTCGTCGACCTACTGGTATCTGCAGGCCACCCCGGAGCTGCTGGCGATGGCCGGGCAATGGCTCCAACAGCATCGAGGACAGCGGCCATGACCGCCCTGGCATCCACCCTCGAAGCGTTCTTCACCCACCGGCTGACGGTTCAACGTGACGCCAGCCCGCACACCATCACCGCCTACCGCGATACCCTGCGGCTGCTGCTTGTCTTCGCCCGCGACCACACCGGCAAACAGCCATCGGTGCTCGACGTCGCCGACATCGACGCGCCCCTGGTCGCCGCGTTCCTCACGCACCTGGAAACCGAACGCGGCAACAGCATCTCCACCCGCAACGCCCGGCTCACCGCCATCCACTCCCTGTTCCGCTACGCCGCACTGCAGCATCCCGAACACGCCGAACAGATCCAGCGAGTGCTGGCCATCCCCACCAAACGCCACGACCAGAAAATCGTCTGCTACCTGGCCCGAGACGAGATCGACGCACTGCTGGCCGCTCCCGACACCAGCACTTGGTTCGGCCGCCGAGACCAGACCCTGCTCACCCTGGCCATCCAGACCGGCATGCGGGTCTCGGAAATAACCCGACTCGTCCGCACCGATCTTCACCTCGGCGGCGGCGCTCACGTTCGCTGCCACGGCAAAGGACGCAAAGAACGCGCCACACCCCTGACCAGCCACACCATCACCGCACTCACCAACTGGCTTCACGAAAACGACTGTGGTCCCACCGATCCCGTCTTCCCCACCCGCCGCGGGCGCCCCCTGAGCACCGACGCGGTCGCCTCGCTGCTGACCAAACATACCGCCACCGCGGCCCAGCAATGCCCATCACTGCACGTCAAACATGTCACACCCCATACCCTGCGCCACACCGCTGCCATGCAGCTGCTCCACAGCGGCCTCGACACCTCCGTCATCGCGCTCTGGCTCGGTCACGAAAGTGTCGAGACCACCCAGATCTACCTGAACCCTCGGGAATTGCATCAGACGGGTGAGTCTTCGCAGGTTGCCTGCTGATGGGGCTGCGGCAATAGTGGCATGAACCGGACCAAGCACGCCGATTGAGCTGAACCGATTCCGAACCGCACCCTTCTGATGCATGATCCTTGCCCTGGAAGGTTGCACGTTTTCGGGTGAGGAGGGCTGGGTGGCCCGGCGTGATCTGGAGGGATCGGCGCGTCTCGAGTTGGTTTCCGGTGTGGTCCAGCTACATCCGCAAGACGCGATGGTCGAGGCGATGCTGCGAGGGTGGCGAGCCCAGCAGATCGCGCGCGGGTTGCAGGTGCACACGATCGAGCCGCGGGAGCGATTGATGCGCCGGTTCATCGAGTTCACCAAGGAATACCCGTGGACCTGGCTGCCGGGCAACGTCGAGGACTGGACATTGTGGATGACCAGCGAGAAACACTTGGCCCCGGCGACGATTCGCGGCTATCAGACAGATCTGCGGCTGTTCAGCGAGTACCTCTGCGATGCCCGCTACGGCTGGGCGGCAGCGTGTGAGGAGCAGTTCGGAATCGGGAAACATCCGGTGCCGATCTGTCACGAGTGGAACACGATCGTGCACCTCAACGACTATGAAGGTGATCCGGAGGCGCGTCCGTTCACCCGCGGGCAGTTGCAGCGGTTCCTCGACTACGCGGACGAGCAGGTCGAGCGGGCGGTCCGCGCGAAACGCAAAGGCGCGCTTGCCGCTTACCGGGACGCGACACTGTTCAAGGTGATGTGACACTGTTCAAGGTGATGTATGGGTGGGGTCTGTTCTCCGGGGCTCCAGCCGCGTGCACTTCCGCGATTCTCTGAATTTGTGCAGTTCAGAGGCTGATGCGAGGAATGCTAGCGGTCGCAACAGCCGTGGTGCAAGCGGGCTCGCGGCGTGTCATCGCGTTCGGGTTGTTGTGTTGAGCCGGGCCATGAGTTCGCAGTTGGTGGCGCGGGCTGCGGCGATGTCGTGGTCACGTTCCTCGAGTTGCTGCTGCAGGTCGAGGTTGTGTTGTTCGAGCTGGTTGATCCGCTGGTGGAGGGCGTCGATGTCGGTGGGTGCGCCGAGCCCGGACTCGCGCCACGTCTGTTCGCCGAGTGCTTCGGACAGCCGTTTCTCGAGGTGCTGGACCCGGGCGTTGAGCCGTGCAGCGCGTTCGTGGGCAGCGAGAAGGTCGGCTTGCAGCGAGGCACGGGTTACCGCCGGTCCGGTCCCGGACGTGGTGGCTGGATCTGCTTGCAGCGCATGGATTTTCTCCAGCAGGTCACGGTGCCGGTAGAGGAAAGTTCGGTCGACTCCGGCGGCGCGAGCGATGGCGGCCGTGCTGGGCTGCTCGCCGTCGGCCGCGGCTCGGTCGAGTATCGCGATGACGCGTTGGCGGCGGCGCATCGAGTCGTTGCGGCGGCCGTCGAGCATCGGGCCGGAGCTCGTGGTGTGTTGCGCGCGGGCAGATTTCGTTGAACTCATGCGCTGGCCTCCGTGGTGGGAGTGGTGAGAGTCGGCATGCCGAGCGGGACGCTGTGGGCAGCGCGGTGACGGCGCACGACGGCGACCGCCTCGTCGATGTGGGCGCGCTCGTCCTCGTCGAGGTCGGCGATGTCGCTTTTGATCCGGTTGATCAGCCGCCGGATGCGGGTGATTTCTTCCTGGGTTGGTGTGGCGTCGACGCGGGCCCAGTCGTCGACTCCGTCGACGGCGGCCGACAGGCGTTCCCGGGTGCGCAGCAGGTCGTCGAGGTGTGCTTGCAGGTCGGGCAGGTAGGCGATGTTGGTGCGGAAGTGATCACAGCCCGCGCAGCGGAACCGGACCGGGCAGGCTCCTCCGCCGGCTGTGACGTTGGTAGGTTCGGTGCAGGTGCCGTAGGGGACGGCGACCTCGCCGACGGCGTGACGGACGCGTTCGGATTCCAGCAGCATCCGCGCGTCACGCCAGATCCGGTTGCCGTGCCGATCGAAACTGAGCGCGGTGACGGTGTCGACCGCGGCGCGGCGCCGGTCTTCCCCAATGCGGTAGTAGCGGCGGGTCACGGAGAAGCTGCGGTGATCGAGCAGCTCGGCCAGGACATCGATCGGAACCCCGGCGTCAGCATGTCTTTGGGCGTAGGTGTGGCGATATCCGTAGGGCACGACCCGGGACTTGTCGAAGTCGACGCCGTCGCGGGTGCGCAATGTCGGCAGCGTGGCCAGCCAGTCGCGGTGACGCGCTTGCAGGGTTGTTTTGCTGATCGCCTTGCGCCCGTCGGGATTCCGATACCGGGTGGGCAACAGCTTCAGCTGCGCCGAGGGTGCGTCGGGGAATCGTTCCCGGACCCGTTGCTGCTGGGCGATGACGACGTCGGCGGTGGCCTTGCTGATCGGCAACCGTCGGCCGAGCCGGTTGGCTTTGATGTTGTCGTAGACCAGCACTGGGCCGCCGTCCTTGTCGTAGTCGAGGCAGTTCAGCGTGAGGTTCAGGATGTCTTCGGGACGGCGGCCGGTGTCGATGCCGATCTGGGTGGCGACCCGGACCTCGGCAGGCCGGAGGGTGTCGAGGTTGGCACACAGCACTGTCATGATCTCTGGCGGCAGGCAGCGTCCGGGTTCGCCGCGTTCGGGATCGGCAGGGATGTCGACGTGTTCGACGGCGAAGTCGCCAGGCAGTCCGGCCGCGTGCTGACCGGGCCGGGTCAGGCCCAGGGATCGGATTCCGGCGAGCACCTGACGCACGTCGCGGCAGATCATGTTGCGTTGATAGCGGCCGATTCGTCCGGTGGCTTCCAGGTGGCCGAGCCGGTTGAGGAACCCTTCCAGATCGGGGCGTCCGAGAGCGGCGGGATCCAGACCATGGTCGGGCCGGCGAGCGAGGTGTTCGGACAGCCGCCCCATGTTATTGATCTTGCCGCGAACCCGCGATGCGCCACTGCCTCGATGGTGCGGCAGTTGCTCGGCCGCCCACCGCTTCGCTGCGTTGGACAACCATGGCTGGGTGATCATGGTGAACGACAGCCTCCCCGGGTGACCGAAGATGGCCAGATCCCAAGTGTCCTTTGCTTGTTCGATGCCGGGGTCGGTGAGCATCCGGCGCACGTCGCGGGTGAACGACGTCATGATCGACCTCGGCCGCCGGTCGGGGGCAAGTTTCGGATCGCAGTCGTGGATGGTGGCGACCTGGTGGCGGCGCAGGGTGTCGCAGACTGCCCGAATCGCGACATCGGTGAGCCGCAACCCGTCACGCAGGCGTGCCTGCATGCCGATCAGCACCTCCACGACCACCAGCTCGGGCAGTGCCCGCAGGTTCACCTGCCCTGGTTCAGCCACTCCCGATTCCGTTGTCCGCCAGGATCGTTCGTCGATATTCGGATCATCGCGACGGGCTACCGACCGCCGCTGAAAGTGCGTGCCGCAGTAACCGACCGCCCCGTCAGCGGCGCGGGTGCACGCCGAAACCAAGCAATCCGGCGACAGCGGGTGGGGACGAACACGCGGATGCCGCGCGAACTCTGCGACGCTCACACGAATGCGCCTGGCGCGGAAGTTTGCTGCGTGAGGTTCGCACAACTGGGCACCCGGAACGATCGGCAGGCGTCGACATTTGGGGACCGCGCAGCGCGGCGCCGGCAGCGGCGCGGCAGGAAGCGCATCGCTGGCGGTGATCTCGGCCATGGTCATGCCCATGCGGGACAGCCTGGTGAAACACCGGTGGCAGATGTCTGGGTAATCGTCGTGGGCGGTCCCGATGCACTGGTGGACCCGGCATACCTTCCGGCCGAGAAGCCGATGTTCGGCAGGCAGGAACAGAATCCGGGCGACCGGATCCCACCCGGCCTCGGCCAGCAGCTCCTTATCCAGTGCTCGTGCCAGCACCGCAGCCGGGCCGGCGAGACCGACACCGGCGAGCACATGCGGGAACTCGATCGCCTCCAGGCCGTTCCATTCGACCGCGCGGTCTACGACGGCGGCTGTCATCGGTTCACCGCGCCGAGCTCGCGGGGACTGGGCACGGAGTCGACGGCCGCGCGCAGCCTGGAGGAGTCCGGATGAATATAGACCTGGGAGGACGTGATCGACGCGTGTCCCATAAGGTCGGCGACCACGTCGATGCCGGCTCCGGCGTCGACGGCGTTGCTGCCGAAGGCATGCCGCAGTTGATGCGGCCGGACCGGGGCGTCGAGCCCGGCCCGCCGCGACGCGGCGGCCATCAACTCCGCGACAGCGTCCGGGCGCATCGGCGCGCCGATGGTTCCGCGGAACATGTTGACGAACACGAAATCACTGCTGGCAGCAGAAGGGATGCGCATGCGCTCGAACTCGTAGGTATCGAAGGCTTGCACCACAAGGAAATCCAGCGGCACCACCCGCTGACGGCGGGACTTTGCCACGGCGCCATTTGGGTTGTCCTCGCGGCGCACCACATGCAGATGCGCACGCTCAACCTCGCAACCCAGCCGCCGCGAGTCCACCAGCAGATGCACGTCGCTGCGGCGCAGCCCGCACAATTCCCCACGCCGCAGCCCGGCGCGAGCCAAAAGCAGCACGATCAGCCGGTCCCGCGCGGACCTGCACGCGCGCAGCAGCGCGACGATCTGGGTGTCACTGGCTCGTTCGACCATCGTCTCCGGCTCGGGCAGCCGATGCCGCACTCGCATCCGCCACGCCATCCGCCCGTCCTCGCCGCGAGCCTCGGCCGGCAGGTCGCGATCGTCGGCTACCTCGTACAGCATCGCCACCAGTCCCGGTTCACCGTGACCGGCCGCGATCGCGTGGACGACCATGCCCCGCACTGCGGTCAGCACACCGTTGATCCGCGATGGGCATCGCAGTGCCGCACCCGGACCCGCGACCACCGTCGCGGCATCAGCCGACGCAGGGGCATGCGCCAGCCACGTCATGAACAGGGCGAACTGCTCGACCCCGGCCTGCCAGGTCCGGCCCGACCGGGCGCACCAGCGCATGAACAACGTGATCGAGTGCGCATACGCCTTCGTCGTGGATTCGGCCGCGTCGCGGCCGAACCGCAGATGCCGCAAATACTCGTCGGCGACGCCGACGATCCGCAACTCCTCGTCCAGCACCGTCCAATACCGCTGCCCGGACGGCAAACTCACCGGAAATGCCCGCATAGATGCTCGCTTTCTGGTCGGCAACCCGATACGACTACCAGCCACGAGCACCACACCCACGGAGAATCGCCGAAGCACCGGCGGGACTACCCCGGTTGGGCAACGTCCTGCAACAGGTCAGGAAACCCTGGAGAGGGTCTGCGACGAACCGAAACGTCGAAGTTGGACGTGGTGGACTTCGGTCGCAATCCGAAGGCACCGGAGTTCGGGCACTACGGGATGCTGCATGTCCGCTTCGGCAAGGCGGTGCGCGGGCAACCGCCGCGGCGCCGCAACGTCCCGTCGGTGATGGGGTGGGCGGTGGAGGCGGCTGCCGACTACGTCGAGCACATCCGCCCGAAGTTCGGATGCGACGAGCATCCGGCCTTGTGGTTGACCGAGCGGGGCGGCCGGGTCAAACCGGCGGAGATCAATGCCCGGTTCGTGACCTATCGCGACGCGTTGAAGTTACCGAAATCGCTTTCCCCGCACAGTCTTCGGCATTCGGGGGTCAGTCATCTCACCGAGGCCGGGGTTGACCGGCTGTTCATCCAGCAGGCTGTCGGGCATCGATGCGATACCTCGACGGCGATCTACACCCACGTGTCGAGCGATTTCATGAACACTGCCTTGCGCAAGGCCCTCACGCCAGCGCTGGGAACGCCTGCGCCTGACCGGAAGGACACCTGAATGGCCCGCAAACTCGACTATCGCTGGAACCTGCGGCAGGTGATGGCCACCCGCGAGATGTTCCAGACCACCGACCTGGCCGAACCGTTGGCGCAGCGCGGAATCCGGCTGTCGTCGAGCCAGATCTATCGACTGGTCACCGAACGCCCCGAGCGACTGAGCCTGAAAGTACTGATGGCGCTGATGGACATCCTCGATTGCCGCATGGACGAACTGGTCGAACCGATCGTCGCCGCCTCGGCCTCGACACCTCGCAAACGCAGCGGCGAGGAAGCCGGGGTCGGTGACTTCCGGCCGCGGCGGGCACGGATCGCCGATTCTGTCGAGTAAGCCATGCCCCCGCTCGCACCTCAGGTGATCGCCGATCCGATCGGCGTGGTCGTCGAGTTGGTCACCAGCTACGACAACAGCCTCGATGTCTCGGTGGTGACCGGAATCGTCGAGTCAGTAGCCGGTGGTCGCGCCAAGCGGCGACGACTGGCCCAGGCCCTGCTCGATCGCCCGCAAGTGCTCGCCGACGGCCGCTCACCTGGGCCTCGAGTGGTCGCCAACCTCCTGGCGAGGCTGAAAAGGGCTGGCGCGTCGAAGATTTCAGCACTGATATGCGCCGAATGCGGCAAGCAAGTGGGCCGCAGTCTGCAACGGGACACCCAAGACTGGTACTGCCATGTCTGTTTCGCGCGCCGTTACGAACAGCCCTGCTCGGCTTGCGGAGAACTCCGCAAGATCCATAGCCGAGATCGCGATGGTCGACCACGCTGCAACAGTTGTCCGCCCGAACCCAACCGCGATCCGGTCGATGTCACCACCGCGACTATCACAGCCCTCGACCCGCAGTTGCCGGTCGACACCGTCGTGGCAGCAGTGAAAGCGGCCGTGCCGCAACCGGGAAAGCGATGGCCGCTGGCTTGGGCGGTGGAATCGCGACCCGCGTTGCTCACCGGCGCGGGCGCGGAGGCGCCGAACCCGGCGGTGCTGCGGCTGATCGACCGACTCTGCGACGCAGGTTCGACGATCATCGTCCAGCCCGCCTGCCCCGACTGCGGGCGCACGATCCATCTGCACCGGCCGATCGGCGGAAAGTGGTTGTGCCGCAACTGCACTGCCAAGAGCCGGGCACGACCATGCGCCCGCTGCGGAGTGATCCGGGAGACCGCCACACGCGACGAGCAAGGCCGCCCGCTCTGCGCGGGCTGCCTGATCCAGGATCCGATCAACCGCGAAACCTGCATCGAATGCGGACGCCCGCGCCCGGTGAGCATCCGCACGGCGGCAGGCCCGCTCTGCGGGGCATGTGTTCCCGACGTCACCGCCGAATGCTCGATCTGCGGGCGGGTCGGGACCTGCACCATCTCCGCGGCCACGGGCCAACCGTGGTGCCGGATCTGCAAATCACGCCGCGCACGCTGCAGCAGCTGCGGACAACATCGACCCGTCCGCGGCGGCACCGTCGCAGCCCCGCTCTGCGCCGCCTGCACCCGTGATGAGCCCGGATTCTGGCGGTCCTGCCCGAGATGCGGGGAGCCAGGCCAGATCCTGGCCACGGTCTGCGGCCGTTGCCTTCTCGACGACCGTCTGCACGAACTTCTCGGCGACGACCAAGGACAGATTCACTCCCAATTTCAGGCCCTGCACCAGGCGCTCATCCATACCGAACGGCTTCCCACGATCGAGGCATGGCTGCGTCGAGGCGGAGCACCCGACATCCTTCGCGCACTGCGATCCAGCGGCAGAGAGCTATCCCACGCCAGCCTGGACAATCTGCCGCCCGGCAAGACCGTCGAGCATTTCCGCAGCGTGCTCGTCGCCATCGGCACACTGCCACCACGCGACGACCACATGGCCTGGCTCGAGCGCTGGACCAGCCACGCCATCGCCGACCGCGTCGACCCCGACGAACGAAAACTGCTCCACCGCTACGCGATATGGCACGTCATCCGCCGACTCCGCCACCGCACACGCGGCCACAACACCACACGAGGCCAAGCCACCGCCGCGAAGACCGCCATCAAAGCTGCCGTCTCACTACTGGATTGGCTCGGCGAACGCGGGCTCACCCTCGCCAGCGCCACCCAATCCGATCTCGACACCTGGTTGTCGACCAGACGCACGAACGCAGGCAATTTCGTCCGCTGGGCCCGCCGAAACAAACTCACCCGCCTGGACTATCCGGCTGAACGCTGGCGCGGGCCCGTCACCCGCATCGACGCCGCAAACCGCTGGGCACAAGCCCGCCGACTGCTGCACGACAACACCATCGATCCCGAACACCGCGTCGCTGGCCTGCTCGTTCTGCTCTACGCCCAGAAAGCCACCACGATCAGCCGACTCACCATCGACAACGTCCACATCGACGGGGATCGAACACAACTTCAACTCGGTGACGAACCGATCACCCTGCCCGAGCCGCTGGCCGACCTGATCCGGCAACTCACCCAAACCCGCCGGGGCCACGCCACAATCGGCGAACCCGCCGCGGTCACCTGGCTTTTCCCCGGAGGCCGCCCCGGACAACCCCTCAGCGCCGACCGCCTCATCGAACGACTCCACGACCTCGGAATCCGAACCGGCGAAGCCCGCAACACCGCACTGTTCCAACTCGCCACCGAACTACCCGCCGCAGTCCTGGCCCGACTGCTCGGCATCCACATCAGCGTCGCCGCCGCCTGGCAACAACTCAGCAGCGGCGACTGGATGAGCTACGCAGCCGAAATCAGCCGCCGCGGTGTCACTCCCGCACCAACCCATTCCAACAGTTCTGATATCTGATGTCGCCAGAGCACGCCGACCTTGCCTTGAAGGAGAAAGCTCTCGCCCGGATCGCCCCGCCATCAACACCACCAGGCCGCTATCGCCCCAACGACACCCTGCTCGCCTTCCTCGAAGCACTCTGAATATGCCGAGCCCGCAACCACCACCATCACGGTGACCTGCGACTATGCTGAGCAGCTACCGTCCACTCGGCATAATCCGGGGCTCGGGATATTCCCGTCATTCCGCTCTTCTTATCCAGCCCAGGAGAACGCACGCATCCACGCCCAGTGCGCGAATAAGTCCGGCTGTCGTTCGACGAGCCTTTCCCACCACACTTTGCAGCGTTTGTAGACACGTAACCGTTTGAATTTCTTACCGGCCCACCGCACCAAGTAGGTGTTGAGACGCTGCAGGACGCCATACAGCTCCGACCTGTAGAACGCACCGTAGTAGTTCATCCAACCGCGAACAATCGGGTTGATCCACTCGGCCAACTCTGCCAGGTTGTTGGTGGTATGCCTATGCATTCGCCATCGACGAACTTGCAGGCTCTTGTCCTTGAGCGCCACGGGGCTAACGGCGGGCTGGAACGACGCGAAATATCTTCCGGTCCTGCCCGACTTCGCTTCCCGTGGCCGAAACGCATACCCCAAGAACGTGAACGACGTGCACGCGAACTCCTGCCGCCGATTCTTGTCCTTGCAGTAGACGATCTTGGTCTTGTCGGGGTGCAACCGCAACCCAACGCTTTCTAACCGCTCAGACAGCGCAACCCATACCTGTCGGGCTTGCCGCTCCGTCACACAATGCACCACCGCGTCATCGGTAAACCGCTCGAACTCCACGGTCGGGAACTCACGCTCCAACCACGAGTCGAACGCGTAATGCATGAAGAGATACGCCTGCAGAATGTGCATGATTACGCCGGTAGCTCCGGCGCCGACAACGATCTGCTCGGGAGAACAACCGATCCGTGCGGCGATGAGCTGCGGCAGCCGGTGCGGCAGAAATTCCGGATAACGGCTCGCCGACCCGAGTGCAATTGTCAAGGCTCGGCGGACCGACGGGAGCGGACCATAGGGGTTTTCGTTGAGTGCGAGTGGGAATCGCACGGAATTGTGTGTGCTCAGCACGACGCGCCGCGAGATGAGACCCGTCCGCCCCATCGAACGGCGGCTGCGGCGGCGAAGTCTCCTGCATGCGCGAAACCTGCGAACATGACGACGGCTCCCTCCGGTACCAGCCCGGAGGTCACCGCGTAGTCGAAGGTCAGCGGCATAGCGCTGCCGAACAGGTTGCCGCACTCTTCGAAGGTGTCCGGGTGGCGCTGCGCGGGCAACTCCAACGAGTCGCGCCAGTTCTGCAGAAACGTCCGGTTGGGTTGGTTGGTCACCAACAGATCCAACTGGCTGGGCTGTATCTCGATCCGCTCGCAGACGGTGCGAACGACTTCCGGGACGATCTGGTTTCCGCGGTGCAGCACCTTGGCGATATTCGATTCGGTGAATCCGATGTGGTGCTCGCCGGTGCCTGCCTCCCAATACCGGCGTGGCGGGTCGGCGACCGATACCATTTCACCCGCGTATTGCGGCAAATGCCGCGTCTCGATGTCCAGTATCGGGGATTGGTCCGATTTGGTCAGCCATGCCACGCCTGCACCGTCTCCGGGAATGGCCGCCTGCGCCATGGCCAGCACACCGTCTTGAGCGAACACCTGCCCGGCGGTGTTCGTCACGTTGACGACAAGAGCGCTCCTCGCCTCGGTGCTCTGCAGGATCTCTCGTGCCAGTTTTATCGCGTGGATGAAACTGGCACAGCCGCCATTGCTCAGATCTATCAGCCATTCCGGCGCAATGCCGAATCGGGCGGCGATCTCACCGCCATTGCCGACGAACCAACTCTGGGGCAGTTGTGTGTGCACGACCAAGACATCCACGTCGTCCAATAGGTCCGCGCCGTGGCGTGCGAGCATCGGTGCGATTGCCCGCTCGGCCATGTCAGCCGGGGTTTCGCCCGCACCGACATGGTGCCGGAAGCGGGGCGGATTGAACATGACAGCCGATGGGGTATCGGCGGCATCGTGGAACCGGGCAAAGTATTCGGCCGAAATAGGTTCTCCGGGACGGTAACTGGAGACGTCGGCCAGACTGACGGTGACACTCACGTCGATAATCCCATCGGATCTGTGGCGGTGCTGCTTT
Source organism: Nocardia sp. CA-107356 (assembly GCF_050946365.1). Classification (NCBI taxonomy): domain Bacteria; kingdom Bacillati; phylum Actinomycetota; class Actinomycetes; order Mycobacteriales; family Nocardiaceae; genus Nocardia; species Nocardia sp. CA-107356. Next base: position 5,816,090 of record NZ_CP191992.1, read on the forward strand.
CGGACATCGGCCGGTCGTCGACGCCCTCCAGCCGTTCGAGCAGGTGCTCGGTCAGGCCGAGAAGCAGCCGTTTGGCCGAGTCGCGACTGCGCGCGTCGCAATACCTCAGCGGCACATCGTCGTCGAGATCGAGCGCGGCCCTCAGGTCCGCGAGGCGGTAGCGATGTGCACCCTCGAAATAGTTGACCCCGACCACGAACGGCAGCTTCCTGCGTTCGAAGAAGTCGATCGCAGCGAACGATTGGTCGAGGCGGCGGCTATCGACCAGGACGACGGCACCGAGTGCCCCGGTCGCGAGTTCGTCCCAGAAGAACCAGAACCGATCCTGTCCAGGGGTGCCGAACAGGTAGAGGATCAGATTCGGGTTTATCGTAATTCGTCCGAAATCGAGGGCGACCGTGGTGGTCACCTTCGACTCCACGCCGGAGAGATCATCGACTTCGCTGCTCTTGTCGCTAATCAACTCTTCGGTGGACAGCGGCGCGATCTCGCTGACCGCGCCGACCAAAGTGGTCTTGCCGACGCCGAATCCTCCTGCGATGAGGATCTTTGCCGACGTGATCTGTGGCGGTGCCACAGTGTCATAGTCTGAGGAGGCCATCACGTACCGCCCTTATCAAATCCGCGGTTTCACGGTTCTTGTCGTAGTTCTCTGCCGCGTGTCTGGCGTGCGTCGAGCTGATGCTGAGATAGCCGTCCGCAATAAGGTCGCCGATCAGAATCCTGCTCACCCGAAGGGGAAGACCGAGCCTTGCCGCGATTTCGGCTATCGCCCGTGGTCTTCGCGCCATCGCAAAGATGCGCCGGTATTCGGTATCCATCTGGCGTAGTCGGCCATCGGCGCTGTCGGCGATCGCGACCACGATCGTGATCAGGCTCAGTTCGGGCGTGACATCGCGGGTGCGTCCGCGCGTGACGCCGTACAGGCGGACCAACGGGCCGGCCGCCTCGTCGTACCAGGGGTTCCGTTCGCGAACCATGACAGCGTCAAATCATTTGACTTGATTGCTGTGGCGCGCTTTGGTGGACAGCCAGGTGCCCATCCGCTGAACTGTCAGGTTCATCTCGTGCGCGACCAAGCCCCAGTCCGCGTTGGCTTCGCCGAGGACCCCTAGACAGGCATTCGCACCCGCCGAGGTGACGAATAGCATCGCATCGTCGAGTTCCACCATGACCTGCTGTAGATTGCCTGCCGAGAACTGCCGCCCCGCACTGGCTCCCAGACTGTTCAACGCCGACGCCAGCGCACTGAAGCGTTCGGCGTCTTCCCTGCCGATTTGGGCGCAGTGTCCGAGCATCAATCCGTCATTCGACAGCATCACGACGTAGCGAACACCGTTCAGGCGCTCCGCCAGTTCGTCAAGGAGCCAGCCGAACTTACCGAAGCCTTCGTTCATTCCATTCTCCTTCATCATCGGTCGAGGTCTTCCCTGTGTGTTCCGGCCGGGACGCCTGAGCGACCGAGTTTGGTTCCGGCCTGCAACGCGGTCCAAAGGTCGACTGGCCGCCCCTGCCCCGATGGCCTGTCCCGCTGAATACGGGCGCTGGGGTGGTCGTCCGGCATGGGGGCCGGAGGCTCGGAGAGCTGGGGGATCAAATGAGTCTGTCGCCTGCGCTGCGGCAGCGGAGGTCCGTCGTCACACGGGATATGCTCCAGCTCAACGTCATCGGAGTGCACTCTCTGGGTCTCGTCCAATGTTCGGCTGCTGAACGCATCGACGTGAGCAACCGGTTGTGCACCCGATGACATCAGTACCTCTGGCGGCTTACCAGGAGTGTCCATTTCAACCGGCTTGTGCTCCCGGTTGAGCCGATCCGACCAGCGCCGCACCTCACCAAGGTCGTCATCGAGGGGGTCAGCGTCGAACTCGGCCTGCGAAATCGCCTCGTCGCCATCCTCCGACTCGGCCGGACTGGGCTGCCGAATGACCTTGCGCGACCGGTGCATCAGGTCACCGGCGTCCTCTTCGACGGTTTCGTCGTCGGCCTCGGCCTGCGGAGCCGGCACAACGGGCGCGTCCTCGGCAACCAGTTCGTACGGCAGTCGCACGACGCTGCGGATACCGCCGTAATCGGACTCGTTCAGGCGCACCACGACGTCGTGGCGCTTTGCCAGCTGCGCGACTACGAACAGACCGAGCCGCGGGTCACTGGAGAGCGCAGCGACATTGAAGTCCGGCGGGTTGGTCAACATTTCGTTGATCTGGGCGATTTCATTTCTGGTCAAACCCACGCCCAGGTCGGAGATCTCGACGATCACGCCGGACCCTCCCAATGCCGCGCTGATTTCCACGCGCGTCTTCGGCGGTGAGAAGGTCGCAGCGTTGTCGATCAGCTCAGAGATGAGATGGATAAGGTCTGCCACGGCCGCACCGGCAATGGCTACGTCGGGCAGCCGGACGACGTGGAGCCGCGGATAGTGTTCGGTCTCGGTCACTGCGCTGCGCACCAGATCACGCAGCGGCACCGGGTTACGCCACTGTCTGCCAGGTTGTTCGCCGCCCAGGATCACCAGGTTCTCGGCGTTGCGCCGCTCCCGCGTAGCAAGATTGTCGAACTCGAACAGCATTTTCAGCGTATCCGGGTCATCGTGGCGATGCTCGGCCGTCTCCAACAGCGATAGCAATTGGTGCATCGTCACCTGACTCCGGTGGGCGATGTTGACGAAGACCGAACGAACGCCCTGCCTGGTTTGAGCCTCGTTCACAGCAGCGGTCGTAGCGGCCATTTGCGCCTGATTGAACGCATCAGCGACTTGCCCGATTTCGTCACGGCCGAAGTCGAGCTTCGGCAATTCCCGGTCCAGGTCGAGCGGTTCGGCGCGTCCGATTTGAGCCATGATCTTGGGCAACCGTGTCTCGCTAACCGCAAGGGTTTCTGCCCGCAGCCTGCGCAGTCGCCCGATCAGCCGCTGCGACAGCCACGCTGCGGCGATGAATGCGATCAGCGACAACCCCAGCACGGCCACGCCGCCCTGGATGGATTGGCGGGATAGCCGATCCCCTTCCCGCTCGGCCACGCCTCCGGCATAGCGCAAGTGCGAGTTCCACAACCCGCGCAGCACAGAGCTGACCTCCTCGGCCGCATCTTTCCACCCGGCGAAGGGCGGCATCGGTGGGGTGGACGCGGGTCCTGCGCCATTCGCCGAGGTTCCTACTTGGTTTGTGCTGCCATTCGAGGAATTCCCCGTCGAGGAGGCATTCCCTTGACCAGCGGAGTTCGCCGTAGGCGAGGAAGTCCTAGAAGCGGTGGAATCCCCAGAACCGAACGAAGTCCCTGGAGCGGACGCAACCCCCGGAGCGGACGCAGCCCCTGGCGCAGACGGAATCTCCGTCGTGATCGCGCGTCGGAGCAGGCCATCTTCGAGCGTTCCCATCCGCAGCCACGCTGGACTCGACACCAGCGCTTGATATGCGGCCATCTCCTCCGGGGGCAACTGAACTGCCCGATTGTCGAGTTCTGCGCGGTAGAACCCGACGAGTTTGCTGTACTCCACTTGTTGCGAAGGAGCGAATCCGCCCTGGATCGCCGCCGCCGCGGCCAAAGCGCTACTGCGCGACATCGCCTCGGCGCTTTCGAAAAGGCCTACCTGCGTGTCCTGTTCATTGGCGGCCTCTGGCACCTTGGACGTGCGCGCCGCCAGCCGCCCGGCGACGATGACCGTTTGGATGACCTTGTTGTAGTAGTCGTAGACCTCGTCGACCTGAGCTGCCTTCAGGTCGACGCGCTGCCGAATCAGCGGTAGCTGCCCGAACGTCGCCTGCATCTGCACAACCGCATCGCCCACCGACCCCTCGAACAGTTTGATCAAGGCGTCGCCTGCGACCATCATCGGGGGAATCGCGCCGTCGAGTCGACCCCGCTCGGCTGCAAGGCCTGCGGCGGCCGACTCATCGCCTGCCAGCACAAGCATGCTGGTGCGGCGCTCCTGCTGCACCGCTTCGACGAAGTTCAGTGCAGGACCAGCTGTTTGGGTGGCGGCGGTCGACCAGGACCGGATGTCGTTGGCTTTGTTCAACAGGTATCCGGCCATGCCGCCGCCGACAAGCAGCAGCGACAAGCTGGGTATGAGCGCTATCGCGAGAACGCGGAATCGCACACTGGGCCTAAACCAGATGGCGCGATTGACTTTGTGCATAGTCTGTCCACAAATCATCTCTTCCCATCCCCCGGAAGGGCTTGGGATGCTGTCGGATTCGGTAACGGACCCCGGGGGAGCCGACTCGGCCCGGGTATCGAGTTGTGGTGCGGGATGCCCTCGCGCGGCGCTAGCCGAGGGCGGCGCGCTGCCGGCGTTCGAGCCAGCCGCGGAACAGCCGCGCCACCGGCAGGGCAGGCACTCCGGTCTGTTCGTCCGGTGCCGCGACGGTCAGTAGCCAGGCAGGCATGAATCGCAGCGTCCAGAGCGGGGCCGTCTTGCGCATATGAGTCTCGAAGCCATTCCACACGGCATTGTCGAGAACCGGGGCGAGCCTGCCTGCCAACTCCGTCTCCTCGTCCGCGGCGTGGATGACCAGTCGTTGGTGCACCTCCAGCGTGAGGCGAGCCAGCTCGGCCGCCGCAGTACCACCGTCACCCAAATGTTGCACTGCCCGATGCCATTCGACAAGAAACTTGTCCAACTCTTCGTGCTCGGCAGTGAGGAGGCCGATCGCATCCTCGTCGGCACCGAGGCTTCGCAGCCGGGGCCAGAGGAACTCATCCTCGCCCTCGTGGTGGTGGGCGATCAGTGCATGCACCCGATCGATATAGCCACGCAGTGCGGCAGCACGCGTCGGATCCGGGGTCTCGGCCAACCGCGAAGCGGAATCGGCGATCCGTGGTAGATCGGTCACCATGGCACGGTGGGCCAAAAGCATCGTCTGATGACCAGTGGGCAAGCCGGAAAAGGACGGATTCACTGTCAGCTCCTAGAGATTTCCGAGTCTCATTGCACGCCTATGCACGGCACGACAAAGTCTGCACTTCGACATTACGTTGCCGTTCAATTACAATCTGTTTACTTCGCGTTTTATCGGTCGGCGCGCTCCGTGCGAGAGCGGTATACGCGATATTAGCCCCATGGATCGACTATTCCCATTCTAGGGAAGGGGGCGGCTTGCCACGCGCACGACATCGGCGGCTGTGTGCCGAATCCGCTTCCTACGAGGAGGTTTCATGCGGTCCAGCTCTCAAGCCACCCACCGACGACAACCGCACATTCCACTCGATAGCGGTGTACGCTGCGGCGCATGAAGATCGATGAGCAACAGCTTTCCGACATTCCAGGACTGGTTCGGGGAGAACAGGTCAGCGTCGAAGAGGTAATGGCAAGATGCGCCGCCCTGACGCAGGATAGTTACTCGTATGACGATATCTACGGCAAATACTGCACTGTTCAAGGCTACATCGATTGCCCGCCGCAAGATACCTTCGAGTACCTCGCAAATATTCATAGCTTGTCCGAATGGACCTACAGCACACGCGATTTCGAGCTGACCGACGTGCCGAATTTATACCAAGGCATTGACACGCTCGGCGTCGATACCAAGATCTTCATGAAGGTTGTCGCCAACGCCGAGGCTCTGACCGTCGACTACCACTGCGCGTGGGATCAGGGGCGCGATCTCTGGATGATCTACTTGATGCGAGTCGTCTCGGCCGAACTGGTCCTCAAACGCCCCGGGTCCTTGGTGATGTGGACCAACTGCCGGCACCCCTACTACAATGAAAACCCTTATCCGCAAACAGCTCCGGCAGACCGGCAGGGGTGGGTCGGCGACATGTGGGGAATTTTCGGCGCCGGCCATACCATCGAATTGGATAACCTCAAGGCCATTCTGGAGTACCGCCACAGTAGTCAACTGTCGGTCGGCCCGCACCTTCTTCTCGACAGCTAGGGCCCCCTCGGCATGGAAGACTGGCGGGTGGCCGACTACCTCGTCCGAGGATGCGCCGAGTTGGGTGTTCGGCACTTCTTCGGGGTGGACGGCGCGAATATCGAGGACGTCTACGATGCGGCTGCCTACTACGCTCCGGACAGCGGTGCCGGTGTCCATGGTGTGGTCGCCAAGCACGAATTCGCGGCAGCTACGATGGCCGACGGATACGCCCGCGCCACCGGCGGGTTGGGCGTCATGGTGGCCACGTCCGGCGGTGGCGCGATGAATCTGATTGCGGGGCTGGCGGAATCGTTCACTTCGCAGGTGCCGGTACTGGCGCTGGTCGGGCAGCCGCCACGGAATCTAGAGGGCAACGGCGCTTTCCAGGACACAAGCGGTCGGGCAGGCAGCATCGATGCGGTGCGACTGTTCGGCGCGGTGTCGCGCTATTGCGCGCGGGTCGACGACGCGGCGGACCTTCCGCAACAGTTCGCGGCCGCAGTCGAAGCGGCGTACGGCGGTGGACCGGCGGTGCTGTTGCTGCCGAAGGACATACAACGCTCGCCAATCGGAGCAAGACCGGGGCAGTTGCGCGCGCCATCACGCCCGGCCGGGGATCCGTCCGACTTGGCCGCAGTAGGCGCGGCACTGAACACGGCGCGGGCGACCGGCAAGATTCTTGTGATTGCGGGAGACCAGGTGGTGCGTGACGACGCGCGTGACGCGCTGCGCGATATGGTGGCGACATTGGACGCTGCGGTGGGTGTGACTCCGGATGCGAAGGATGTCTATGGTCCGCGCGAACCGGGTTACTGCGGTGTCGTGGGTGCGATGGGTCACCCGGAGTTGGTCCGTATGGCGCAGTCAGCCGCCCTGTGTCTGCTGGTGGGCACCCGGTTGCCGACGATGGCGCAGATCCCGCTCGGTGATGTCCCGCTGGCCTGTGTCGGAGCGCAGTCGCCCTACGTACCCGCTGTCTACGCCGCTGCTCCGGACCTGGCTGCGGCTCTGCCGCAGCTCACTGCGGCATTGCGGCAAAGAGCGAGCAGCACAGTCGAATCAGAGCAGGTTGTTGGTTCCGACCTGCCCGCTGCCACGGTCCGGTTGCGCCCGCCCGCCACGCACGGGCCGGGTCTACGTTACCGGGAGGCGATGGAGGCGATTTCCGAACTGTTGCCCGCAGGCAGCGCGATCTTCGCGGATGCGGGCAACACCGGTGCGGCGGCTGTGCACTACCTCGACCTACCCGTGGACGCCCGGTTCGGACTCGCGCTGGGCATGGGCGGTATGGGTTACAGCTTCGGCGCCGCGATCGGGTCCGCGTTCGCCACCCGACGCCCGACCTACGTTATCGCCGGTGATGGCTCGTTCTTCATGCACGGCATGGAAGTGCACACCGCAATCGAGCATGGCTTACCGATCACGTTTCTGATATTCAATAACAACGCGCATGCCATGTGTGTGGTGCGGGAGCGGCTGTACTGTCGAAACGACGACGACCGCAACCGTTTCAGCCACGCGATGTTAGCCGAGGGGATGGCAGCGATGTTCCCAGGGCTGCCGTGTCATGCGGTGCGCGAGTTGGATGAGTTGCGCGTCGCGCTGTCCGGGCACATCGGGCATGCCGGGCCCCGTTTCGTCGCGATCGAATGCGACCCCGACGAGCTTCCCCCATTCGGACCGTTCTTGACTGAAGCATCAGCGTAGTGTTTCGGGACCGACACGCTAGTTGAGCACCGCCGAACCGAGGACGCATCTACACGAAGTACTGCCAGTGCGTGAAGGTCGCGGACTGAACGCCCTGTGCAGCGACTCGGCGCATGTGCCGCTGACGAAGATCGACTACACCCGGTCCCCGGATTGTGTCTTCTGCCGCAGTCTCTCATACGGGGTCTGACCGTCGAGGCCGCCGTGGGGTCGGTGGTAGTTGTAATAGTCTTGCCACTCTTTGAGTTTCGCGTTGAAGATGTTGACGTCGTCGATCACAACGCCTTCGAGCAGCCGGTAGAACTCCTCGGCATCGATGCGGTGCGATCGCTCTACCTTCCCGTTCAGCCGCGGGGTTCGAGGCTTGATGTAGATGTGGTTGATGCCCTTGTCCAGTACGTGCCAGTGGAACCCGGACTGGAACTCGGCGCCGTTATCGGTCTGGATCGTCTCGACCGCGAACGGCAGCTGCGACAGGACATAGTCCAGGAACTGGATCGCGGTCTTCTGGTTGTTACGCGGATAGATCTTCAGGATCCGTAGCCGCGTGCAATCGTCGATCGCGGTGAACTGGTAGAACTTCCCGCGTCGACCAACCGGTTTCGCAACCGGGGTGCCCGCCTTGCCGGGCAAGGGCTCGACGAACTTGACGTCGATCTGCACGTGGTGGCCGGGGCGTTGCTTCTCGTACCGTTTCCAGCGGCGGTCGTGCCGCTTGTAGCGCTGGGAGGCCGGCAGCCGACCCATGTCCAGGCGTTTGAGGATGCGCCACACCCCGGATTTGCTGATCTCGATGTCGTGGTAGCGCTTGAGGTACATCCGGATCTTGTCCGGGCCGAAGTGATAGTGCTGCCGCAGGTGGATGATCTTCTCGATGACCTCGGCGCGGGTCGCGGTCGGGCTGGTCCGCGGTCGCCTGATCGCTCGCGCAGACCATCAACTCCCTCAGTCTCGTATCGGTGCAGCCACGTGTAGTACGTGGGACGGCTGATGCCGAAGTACCGGCAGGTCATCGCGACATTGCCGGTGACTTCCTCGACATGACGAAGGACCGCCAGGCGCCGACGCACCTCGCGGTCCATTACCGGCTCGCTCACCCGAATCTCCTTAGGGTTCAAGGGATCCGAGTGTCAAGCATCTCCATCAGTTTTATATGAGAAGGACCCGCAACACGCGCGAACTCGACCTGCCCCGCCGCACCAGCATCCACGCCCCGTGCTGGTCATGGACGGCAAACTCCCCGACGACGCCTACGACACCTTCTTCGACCGCGCCTTTCCACCCAACGAAGACGAATAGCCCCACACCGAACAACCCGCTGGATGATGTTCAGACGATTCGGCAGCTGGGGGCGATCGCACTCACCCAAACACGCAGACCAAACCGAGCCGCAACGCTGATCCATTCTGTCCTCACCCGGCAAATCGCGACCGCGCCGGAATTGACGTTTCCCAGGGCGTCCGGAAATCGTGGACCGCCCGGGCGGTCCACTGGCAGATTGACCGGCTGGCCGCCACGTTCGGAGGTATCGACATGCTGTGTTCGTCGCACCGGCGGTCGTCGACGTGGCCCGGAGGGTCCGAGAGGTCGGTGGTACGTGCGGACGGATCCACCACCTGAACCCTCCTCCGGCTAGCCAGCTGGCGCGCACGATCGACGGTCCTCCAGGTCATACCTCGCGATAGCGACTGCCTCGTCGCACAACTCGTGCGAGCAGTTCCTCGTCGATGTCGTCGGCGATCTGTATCGCGCTGGGTCGCTGTCCCGTGTAGCCGAGCAGGTCCCGGACCTCGCTGTTGGAGTAGTAGCCGCCCGCGACGACCAATAGCAGCGCTTGGTACGCCGGCACGTCGAGTTGGCGTAGCTCCCCCAGCGCCGCGTCGGCGCCGAGCTCACCGGTGCTAATCCAGGCCCGCAACAGGTGGCGCGAGAGATCCGGCCGGGATTTGAGCACCACGTCCAGCTGTGTGTCGCCGACCCCAGCTTCGCGGGCCGACGGCATGGTCGCGGATGCCGGTATAAGGTGATCGGCGATTTCCCGGAGCCATTCGCGGCATTCCGAGGGAACCCCGGTGGCCGAGCGATCGGTGATGGGCTCTTCGGTGTCGTTCATCGATTCTTCCGTGTCGAATATGCGTATCATGCCGGAACGGGTTGGTGTCGGCGGTTGGCAATGAGATTCTCCGTCGATCGCAGGGCAAGGGCGGCGATGGTGCTGGTGGGGTTCACCCCTCCGGAGGTGACGAATACACTGCCATCGATGACATACAGGTTGGGGATGTCGTGGGATCGGCCGAATTGGTCCACTACCGAGGTCTGCGGATCCGCGCCCATCCGTGCCGTGCCCAGCAGATGCCAACCCGAATAACGCATCAGCGACTCCGTCACCGTGTCGTAAGCGCCTGCGGTTCTCAGCGATTCGACGGCGCGAGCGATGTGGAAATCGAGCAACCGCCGCGAGTTCTCGCTCACCGTGTACGTGATCTTCGGTGCGGGGATGCCCGACGAGTCGGTCAACGCTTCGTCGATGGTGACCCGGTTCGTCTCGTCGGGGAGATCCTCACCGAAAATTCCCCAGCTCATCGTTCGCCCGAGTTGGCGTCGCACCTGCTCGTGGTGGCCAGCTCCCCACAGGTCCTCCCCTGCCCGGGTGGGCAGCGCCGCGTTGAGTGGCCCGCCGGTGGGTGCCAGACTCCATTTCGCACCCCGCAGGAAGTCCCGGCTGGTGTCGGTTTCATAGAATTCATAGCATGTGATCTTTGCCCCCACGTGGCCGCGCCAACTGGCCATATCCTCGTCGAAGTAACCCATCACGTTCGCGAACGGATGCACCATCAGCCGACGTCCGACCAGTCCGCTGGAATTGGCGAGTCCGTCGGGATGGCGTGGCGACGCGGAATTGAGCAGAATACGCGGCGTGCCGATCGCGTTCGCGGCAAGGATGACCACGTCCGCGTGCACAACATGCCACGAGCCATCCGAGCGCATGAATTCCGCTCCTGTGGCAAGTCCATTGCGGGACATTAGGATTCGTGACACTCGTGCTCCGGTGAACAATCGTGCGCCATGGGCCAGTGCCGTCGGCCAGTGGGTGATGTCGGTGGATGCCTTAGCGCCTTCTGGGCATCCCTGCATGCAGGCGCCGAGCTGCGCACATCGGCGGCGTCCTCGATACGGAGCCGACAATACTGCCTGGGCCGCGGGCCACCAGTGCCAGCCGAGCTGGTCGTGGGCCCGCGCCATCCGCGCCCCGATCGCGCCGATCGGCAGTGGAGGAAGCGGTGGTTCGGCGCCGCCGGGATAGGCGGGGTCGCCACCGACTCCGGACACCCCGAACGCGATATCGGTGCGTTCGTAGTACGGTTGCAGGTCGGCGTAGCGCAGCGGCCAGTCGTCGGCCACGCCGTCGAGTGACCGCACCCGGAAATCCGATGGCAGCAACCGTGGCCAGTCGCCGGCATAAAGCACCATGCTGCCGCCGACCCCGGCATGCATGAGCGGCGCGACGGCGGACTGCGCATCGTTGATCGGATAGTCGATCGGATTCGCGCGGATGTTGGGGCTGCCCGACCACTGCTTGCGGGCCTCCAACTCATATGTTGCGCGCCGCGCCGGGTATTCGGCTGGCTCTGGCCAGTTCCCCTGCTCGAGACAGATCACGTCGAACCCGGCCTCGGCCATCGCGCTCGCGGCGACTCCGCCCGACGCGCCGGCTCCGATGATCAGCACATCAGACTTTTCCATCACATTTCCTCTCCTGGGGTACGGGATGAACCTCGAAATGAACGGCACGCCGACCAGCGGGGATAAACGCGGTGGCGCTCGAGCGCACTACATGAATCAATACCGGCATGCAGGACTGATCAAATCCGGGGCTTCCCTGGAACGGGCTCCTTCGCGGTCGTCCACAGAGTCCACGGACTCCAGCAGTTGCTCGCGGAACCCGGTGACCGCCCGTGCGACCGTGGCGACATGGCGTGGCACCCACGACAGCTTTCCGGTGTCGAGCGAAAACCAGTGGGGCGTCAATGCTGTAACTCCGGTCCCGAGGCGGTGGTGCGCGGCGGAGGTCGGGTCGAACACGTCAGCTGCCGTCCCCGGGTGATACAGCGCGCTGGCATGCAAAGAGATCGGCCTGGCGTTCGCGAGCGCTGGAACATACGCGATCACGCCCTGCATCGTCGCCCGGATGAGTTCCTGGCATTGCTTCTCCGGCCAGCGTTGCGCCAACGCCGAATACCAGTGATCCGGAATCCGTCCTACGGAGGGACGTTCATTCGACACCGGTGCGTAGTCGACCAATCCACTGCCGTCACCGAAGTTTGTGAAGCTAACGAATGCGCCGTGGACCACCAGCAGAGAAGGCAGGTCACGGCAATCGGATGGAAGCTCGATTCTGACGAATGTCTTCAGACGGTAGGTCAGGTCATCGGGTGGCGGCAAACCTGCGCTCTCGGCGATCTGCCTGTCCAGCATCGCCCGGGAAAGCCACGAAGCATTGATGACACGTCGCGCGTGGATCCGACGAGCTTCCTTCCCGGCGACTACCGTCAACCGCACCGGGTAGTCGCCGGAACCCGATGCATCGACAGCCACAACTCGATGATTCGTTCGCACTTGTATATTCTGGTATCGCCGCAGTCGCTCGATCACCGTGCCGGCCAATACGCTCAGATCGATGAACGGTTCCAGGGTCGACGCCATATCCGAGATCAGGCATTCGTTGAAACTGGTCCGCCACTCGGACTTGGGCAGTCGTCGAAAGAACTCCTCCGTAGGTCCGAAACTGGCACGACGCAGCTCGCGCTCCGCGCGGTAACACTCGATCAGATGTTCGGCATTCGCCATCCACTGCTCTCTCGATGTGAACGACGACGTGGCCAGTGCCACCCAACCGTTGCGCAGTGGGCCGCCTGCGGAATTCGGCGGCGCCGGAAGCAAGGTGTGCCCGAATTCCACCAGGAAATCGAAGGCGGGTGGGAGGCATTCTTCAGCAGTCTCCAGACTGCCCGGGTAATGCCACCCATGGTGGAGGCGGGCGAAGTTGTGCCTGCTGGACCCGGCCATCAGCTCGGGTCGTTCCTCGAAAACTGTTATGCCAAAACCGGCTTCGGCGAGCTTGGCCGTGCAATGCAGTCCGGCGAACCCGCCGCCGACTACAACATGGTCGTGAAATTCTTCCACTTCGGCTCCTAGTCGAGTCGAAGGCGCGAAGCAAAGTCCCCGCCACGGCTTCTACCCCTTCGGTCTGACGGCATTGCGGACTGACGGCTTTCTTCTCATCAGTCGTTCAGCTATGGCTGACGATCGCACCCATTTCCGAAGATTTCCCATAAGGTCCGGGCTTGGTCGAGCGATGCCAGCGATCTGAGCAGATGTTGATTTTGAAACGGATCTGCTGTGCTACATGATGTTTCGGGGGGGTGGGCGATGATCTCAGGATGGACATGCGCAAACTTTCCCCGGGGGCAGCAGGAAGGCGTTGTGGATGCGGGTGAAGGGGCGATGCGGGACGGGATGACGGCCGCGGAGGCGCAGCGGGTATTCGGGAGTCGGAGGGATTGATCCGTTACTGGCGCACTCGCGGGCCAGGGACTTCCGGGCTTAACAAAAGTCGCGGCTTATTCCCGAGCTGGACCGGTCGTAGGCCACGCTCATTCGACACGCTTTCCGGTGGCGATCCGATGATGGTTGATGTAGCCCTAAGAGCCCGGCCCCACACCGATCAGGTCGACATCGACATTCTCGAGCATCAGACCGAGGTATCGCTCCTCGGCGCCTGGCCTGGCGAAATAGTCCTGCATGTACATGCGGAAGCCCATATCGGCGGCCATCTCGACCGCGTCGGAGTACGTTGCCCGCACATAGGCCGAGCCTGGCACTCGAATCGGCGGAGTCCGGCCCAGGCGGATGAACTGAAATACGCGCCACTTCCTCGCAGCCCGTCGGCCTTGGTTGGCGCACATCATCCATCCGCCGTGAGCGCAGCTCGCCCGAGCCATACTCTTCCGTGGATGAGTCGGCGCAAGGGAACTCTCCGAGATCTGAGCAGACACGACATGCCATGACACTAAACCGGCGCTGAATGAACTGACATGGGCCGAAAGTGGAGTCTGAGTGTTGAGATCGGTGCACTCGATCTTCGTGCAAGGATGCACAGTCGGAGCGGTGCCGTCATACGATGACGCCACGGGCGGGCCCCTGATGGTTACTGGCCTGCGGTTTCGGCGGTGGTGCGGTTTAGCTACTTGCCCCTGAAAAATTCTGCCCTGGAAACAGGGATGTATTCACGGAATACGCTGTGGCAGTGAGCATTTCGTTGCGATACTCGTATCGGCGTCGTTCGCGGTGGAGGGTTGTGGCGGTCGATGTTGCGGGTCGCGGATGAGCAGCTGTCGTTGTGGGATGTGGTGTTTGCCGCCGGAGTTGCTCCCGCTTACCGACGAGTTGGCCCGCATCGATGTCTATCTCGACGACGAACGGTTCCTCACACCCTGGCGGGGAATGTTCGATGCCCGGTTGGGGTGGCCGTCGGTGCCGGTCGACACGCTGTTGCGGCTGTCGTATCTGAAGCACCGTTACCAGTTCGGATACGAGACGTTGTGCCGGGAGGTGTCGGATTCGATGACCTGGCGCAGGTTCTGTCGGATCCCACTGGAAGCGTGTGCCGCACCCGACCACGCTGGTCAAGCTGGTCGGGCGGGCCGGTCCGGAGGTGTTCGATCAGCTCAACGCGGCGCTGGTGGGCAAACTGTCCCAGGACAGGATGCTGCGGGCGCACAAGCTGCGCATCGACACCACGGTGGTGGAGGCCGACATCGGCCATCCCACCGATGCGGATCTGCTCGATCACGGCGCGCGCAAGCTGGGCGGGCTGGTGCGGCGGATCAGGGCAGCCAGCGCGGCGACACGTACGACGTTCCGGGACCGCAGTCGCGCTGCCGGGCGACGGATCAGGCAGATCAGCCGCACGCTGCGCCGCCGCACCGGCCAGGGGTTGGGTGAGATCGACCGGCTCACCGGTGAGATCGCCGACATCGCGACGGCCACGGTCACCGAGGTGACTGTCGTGGCACGCAATGCCCGCCGGATGCTGGACCGACGTCCGTCACGGCGGTTGCGGAGGCTGGTCACCGACCCGGAAGACACGATCACAGGCACCCCGCCGGATTGTTGGCTCAGACCGCGCAACGGCTGGCGGGCAACCGTGTCATTCCGGATCGCATGGTGTCGCTGGCCGACCCGGACGCACGGCCGATCCGCAAGGGCAAACCCCAGCACCCCACCCAGTTCGGCTACACCACCCTCATCAATGAAAACGACCACGGTTTCATCCCGTTCCACCAGGTCAACAAGGGCAACCCGAACGACGCACGGCAACTGGTCCCAGCCGTCGAGCATGCATCGCAGCCACAGGCTGCATCCCGGCCACTGTGGTCGCCGACCGCGGCTTCGACACCGCCGCCAACGACAAGGCCAAGGCTGAACTCGGCGTTCGGCACATCGGACTGCAACGCAGCGGCACCCTGAGCAAGACCCGCCACGAGCACGAACACCCGCGCCTTCCGGCGCATGCGGAACTGGCGCGTCGACGTCGAGGCCCGCATCAGCCACCTCAAAGGAGGACTCTGGCTGCACCGCAGCCGGATGCGCCGCCTCACCGGAGCCCAGACCTGCGTCGGGCTCGGCATCTTCGCCTACAACCTCCAGCGGATGACCGTAATCGCCCGGTGAAAACCGAGGCTCAGCCAGCACGGCCCGAAAAGCAATCGGTCCGCACAGCGATCAGCGATCCCCCTGTCGCACAGGCTCTTCCAACCGGCGAAACGGGCTCGCCCGGGTGGATACCGAGGGCGATGAGGCGTTGGCGTTGGCCGAACAGGTCGGCTCCGGTGCACTGTCCGCGACGTTGACCAGACAACAGCCACAGGCGGCGACCGCGTCGGCCGATCACCGTGTGTGAACGCCTCGGCTGGCGCCCAGTTCGAGGACCAACTCGGCGAACCACCCGGGGCGGCAACGCGGGTGTTCCGCATCGACCACCGCAGACAACCGCCGCCGCCAGCCGGATGGATTTGTTCGCCGTAGCCTTGTCCGCAAAGCCGAGCCCGACGCTCGTAGACACCGGTATCCAGTTGATGAGCGTGACTCCACCAAGCGTCGTTGCCCGTCTCGGCTCCACGTCGTTGTGCACCGCAGGGGTCGCCATTGCCCACGACGGGCATCAACCGCGCGGTAGAACGCTGCCCGCCGACACCTGCGCCCGCCGACACCTCTGACCGTGGTCGCATAAGTAGCCCAGCATTCTCAGCGAACAACGAATTTCTTCCAGACCACTACCTAGACGGGTCGGGCGGGTCACCATCGCGTGACCGAGGTTTTTCACCGGCACTTGACATATCACCTCGGCGTGGCAGTGTGCTGGGTAGAGGCCGGGGTCGCGCAGCGTGAAGTTCGGACACCGGTCGAAACGCCGCAGGCTCAGTCGTGGTGAAGCGATCGGTCGGTACTGAGCCTGCGGTGTTTTGTTGGAGCACCGGACCGATAGGGCTTCGATAAACCTGTGCCACGGCGCGTCCTCATCGGATCGGCACTGAATGAGCAACCCTCCGGCAAAACAGACCGTGCGGTGTTACCGTGGGCGGGTCGCCGGATTTGCTCTGATCCGGCGACTGGTTCGAGGGATGCGTTGTGCGACTCACCCTCCCCACCCGCCCAGGACGGCGCACGCGGCGCCCTGGGCGGCGCCATGTCCGGGCCGGCCCGGCTGGATTCACTCGCCGCGACCAGTGATGTAGCCGCAGGCACGCATCCCGGCAAGTGTTGCGCGCCACGTTTTCTGGCCGGTCTCACGATGTTTCGGTTCGGTCCCCTCGGGTGTGCCGGTGACGACCCATTCGGCTGTGCTGAGCTGCCCGCCGGGCCGGCGTTGGGCGGCCAAGTAGCCGTGCTCGACCAACTCGGTGAACCTGCAGGTGACCCATTGCCACGGTCATGTGCGCGAGCTGCCAACGCTGCAGCCCGACCGCAGCGGTCGCCGACAAGAACTGCCCCTGGTACCGCTACCTCGACCATCGCCTCGCGAACCCCAAACCGGTGCGCGCCGGATACCCGCCCACCGCAGCCACGTTGCCGCTCAGGGATGAGCCAGAGCTCGTTGCGGGCAAGGCGAGGGGCGAGGAAACTTGGTTTTGCTTTGATGCCGCGCGGGGCCGATGCGTGCCCGACCGCAGCGTGCTGCTGCGCCAATCCGCGTGTCCATCGAGTACCAGGCACGCGCGGGCATCATTGCAGACAGTCGAATCTGGGCCGCGACACAACCGAAGCCGGACAGACAAGGGAGTCATCGACGGTGTAGCTGATCAGTTCTGGGCCACTGAGACTGGCGCCGAACATGCTCGTGCACCTCGGAATCGACCCGCTCACGCCGCTCCGCACGGCCACGTGGATCCAAAGCCGCGGCCGCGATACCAAGCAACACCAGCACGACGATGACGCCCACGATAGATCCGCCGATCAACAACAACCGTTCCTATTCCCTCGACAGGTACGCGGCGCCAACACCGCCACCGATGATCCGATAGTCCTTGCGGCACAAATACTTTCATGCCACACACCGGCAAACCAACCCTGTAGGTGCGGACCGGCCAGCCGAGCTCGATCACCACGAGCCCCTGGCAATCCTGAAGCCCCACAGCCGCAAAGCGAGCAGAGACTCCCGAAGCCGTTTCCGGGAACATGGCGCCCGATGTGACCAGTCCGCAACCCCATGACCAGCGCGGACCCGCCAGTAACGTGAAATGTGTTGTCGCGCGAGGATTTCCGACGATACCGTCGCCCCCTGACTGGCCGCGGCCACCGTGTACCGGTTAGGCTCGACGCCTATCAGCCCTCCCCCCGGCTGATAGATGCTCGCGGCCACCGACCCTCCCCCTCCAGGTGCCGCGAGCCCGGATGCCGTCGCGCCCTGCATGCTCGACGGCATTACTCATTTCGGCCCGGCCCGGGCTGAATCCGGCAAACGACCTGGTCGTCGACGATATGCCCGTGCAGAGCGTGGCGGAGTCCAGCCGATGAGCCCGATACCGGTTGCCGGTGGTGTGCGGGCACAGTCCTCGACGGCTGCGGTGGTGTCGGCGCAGTCGGTTCGACACCGCGAACAACGCCTGCACCGACCCATAGCGAGTCGTCAGCCGCGCAGCAGGTGCTCCGCAGGCGAGGGACTCTCACATCCAATCCTGGTGAGGCAACGCGTCGGTGCGGGCGCACCACTGGGTGAGACGGCGGGCGAGATCACACAGCTCGGGCGCGATATCGAGGGCGTGGACCGGCCCGGCGACCTGTTCGACCACGCAGACGCCGCAGTGCACCTGGCAGTCGAACCAACACCACGACCGCGTCAGTGGATCGAGATCCCGAGCCAACCGGGCGGCCAGCTCGGTGAACGCGCTAGCGACCTGCGCGGTCGAACCGAGGTTGCGGATGCGCCACCACACTCGGTGATAGTCCCCTGGTGTGGAAATGCGAACCTGGTAGACCAGCGTGTCCGAGACCGTCACCGCCGCACCGTCGCCCTCGACGACGACCAGCCGGCGGCGCAACCACGGCGGTAGCCGGTAACGGTAGGCGCCCGCATGCCTGGGCCATACCCGATATCACCACGAACACACCGCCTAACGCTGCCCCATCCATGCGCATGCCCGACAGCCGCTGACACCGAAATCCTCAAACCGAACACCGCGAGGCCGGTGCCTCCTGCTCGCGGTGTGCGGTAGTCGTTGCTCATCTCAGGCGAACGGCCCACAGACCCGAGGGGTGGTTGCGGGCCGCTGCCCTGTCGGGCGAATGAAGCGGCGGCTCACCAGGGTTGGTGTTTATCCACCCAGATCGGATTCGCTGCGGGCGGACTTGCGCCGCAACGGCGAGCATAAACGGAATCGACACCGATACACGTCTTTTCCCGGCCGCTCTCGCGCGTGTCCTGGGATGTCGTCGCTGCGTGGGGACTGGTGGTACCCGGTGGCGCTCAACAGCGCAGGGCCGTTCCATTCATGCACCACGACCGAGGCCGCGGCGTTTGGACCAGTCCGCTGCGGGGACCCGGCCTGGCCTCACCCAGCGCGCGGCCCACTGCAGTGAATGTCAAGAGTCAGGCACGCGCGGCGGTGGGTACGGGCTGGCAGTGATGGCGGTGGTTTGGGTGGGCGAGGTCGCTCGGCGCATTCGCCCACAATTCGCCACCGTCCGGTTTCACCTGTTCGCCGAATACGTCGTACCCAGCACGTATCGTCGGCACCCCCGCGGTGTGCTGGTGTGGGTGGGGGCTGCTCGAGTATTGCTAGGGTGAGGGGGGAGGGTGTTGGTGGCGTGGCGATTGTGTTTACGGACCCGATGGGTGCGCGTGTCGCGAAGGCGATCGGGCACGGTGATTACGCGCGGGTGGCGCAGTTGATCCAGGACGGGGCGGACCCGGACGCGGTCGGTGCCGGCGGGGTGAGTCTGCTCGGGTGGGCGATCGTCAACCGCAGCGCCGAGGCGGTCTGGGTCCTACTCGACGCGGGCGCGGACACCGGTCACCTCGACGATGCCGGTGACACCGTGGTGCACTACGCGGCGGTGGCCGAAGACCCCCGCTATCTCGGGGCGATGCTGGCCCGGCAGGCAAACGTGGATCTGGTGAATCCGCAGACCGGGCACACTCCGCTGATGAGCGCGGTGTTGTCCGGGCGCCGCCCGCAGATGCACATGCTGCTGACCGCCGGAGCGTGTCCGGACGCCACCGACCGTGCCGGGGACACACCCTTGCACCTGGCCGCCGAAATCGGTGATTACCGCAGCGTCGTGGATCTGTTGGCGGCCGGCGCCGACCCGACCCGCACCAACGGACGAGGGTCGACGTTCGACCGCACCCTGTTGCTGACCCCGCCGGAGTCGCTCACCGACCGAGCGCGCCGCGACCGCGACCGCATCATCGACTGGCTGCACACCCACGACATTCCTGTCGAAGGCTCCTAGACACCCATGACCGACCGAGCCGAAGATGCGTTCCGGTCCGCCCGGATGGGGTGGGCGTGGAAAACTCCGGGTTCGCCGGTGATGGCTGGTGACAATCACCGATCGTGACCATCGCAAACCGTCGGGTCCCGCGTCGACCGGCAGTGTCAACGTCGTTGACGAGACCGGGTGCGACACCGCGCATGTGGCGGCCGTCGAACCCGCCGTCGGGGTTGGAGGTGCTCGCCGCCGGGATCACCAACGATCCACCCGCCCGCGCCGAACGCGGCTACCAGGTCCAGGTGTCGCGGGCCGAGGAAGAGGCGATCATCGACATGAGGGGCGGTGAACTGCGCCCAGCGGAGATCGACGCCGACCTGCGCGGTTACGCGGCACTGCCCCGGCGACCCACTGCCCGCGCCGACCCGGAATAACAGTCACACTGCCGGTGGACGCGGCGAGCCAGAACAGGTAGCCACGCTGGACCGGTCGACTGGTGTGGCCGGCAGCGTGGGGGGTGTGAGGTGGCGGTAGCGGCAGTCAGCGATCGTGTCGGGCCGGCAGCAGACGGTCGGGTCTACGGTGACCGCGCGATCCTGCGTTACCTCGGCGGTCGGGCCGATCGATGCCGCCTTCACTCCGAACCAGCGACCCCGGCTCCCGCTCTTACGGCTGATGAGGGAGGCCGGGGTCGCTGGCTATCTGCGGTTGCCGCACCCCCGGTGTTGTGTTGTGAAGTCCTGGGCGCGACGAAATCTATTCGATCACGAATTCTGTTGTGCACCACGATTGTTGACACACATTTCGTCAAAGTATATGAAAACTACTGACCGACAGTCGGTTTGATGCGCTCAAAACAGGTGGACAGTCAGGAATCGTCTATCCGGGAGTCTCAGCCAAGCCAGGCGCATGCATCCGTGACCGAGCTGGGCATGGGGTCCGGGAACGGGGCCGGTTGGGTCGGTGAAACCGTCGGCATCCCGGTTGCGGGCGGGCACTTTGCCGACCAGGGCGTCGTGTTTGCCGCCGGGTGGGGTGGTCCGCAACAAGATCCCCTCGACCCCTATCGCAAAAAGAACACGCGAACCCCGCCGACCACACAGATCGCTCAGACCGGACACGGAGACTCGGGGGAAATCGCGGATCGGCGAACGAACCTCGGTCACGTTCCCCGGTCCGCGCCACCGGCCGGCACCCGCGCCGCCGCCGCGTCCTGCTCGACATCGCGCATCCGCCCAGCCAGCTCCTCCAGCGCGGACACACGTGCCTCGAGATCCTCTGATGCCATAGCCCGCGAGCCGGGGCGGCAGCGGTTACAGCTGCTGACACTCATCCAGAGGGCGCCCGCCGTGTGTGGCCTCGGCGCATTGCCCCACAGCCGGATCAAGCGGGTGGCTGTTGACGATACGTGCCCGTAGTCTGGCCGGTCATCGAGGCCTGATCGGGTCACGAAGAGACGAGGGGACCCGGCATGCCCAGTCTGGAAGAACAGATCCAGGACACCA
Organism: Nocardia sp. CA-107356; assembly: GCF_050946365.1. Taxonomy (NCBI): domain Bacteria; kingdom Bacillati; phylum Actinomycetota; class Actinomycetes; order Mycobacteriales; family Nocardiaceae; genus Nocardia; species Nocardia sp. CA-107356. The sequence goes on from NZ_CP191992.1 coordinate 5,837,157, forward strand.
TTGACGATTTGAAGCGGCTCGGGCCTACCCCGGATCCGGAGCGTGTCGAGCAGCTACGCGCGCGGCTGGACGAGCTGGTCACCGAAGTGCGCCGAACGGTCCCCACCGCCGATGAGCGCCGCTACGATTTGATCCTGCGCAGCCGCCAAGCCAAAGGCCTGCTCGTCGATGCCACCGAACGTGTCCGCCACAACCTCGACACCGCCCAGGCCGCCCGCCAACGCGAGCTGCATCCTGGACGCATCCCCCCTGCTCGGGACGTCTCACCCAACGCCCACCCCTCGCATGGTTAGGAGTCAGCCGGACAGCGTCCAGAAACGACACGGAAGCACTTCATCCCAACACCGCTCGAACCGGTCGCCGGGGGTGGTATGAAGACATACCCCAAATACGCACTTCTACCTGGCGATTCACACCCCCGGCAAACGCGCAGTCGACTTCGAACAACGACAACCCCAGATCCACGCGAGCGCCACTGCCCCGAACGCCGATAGGTAGGGAGCCGCTTACATAAACAGGTATATGCCCGTGCGAATGACCGATGCGGGGCCGGTACCTATCCGATGAGCATGGTTGCCGTGCAGCAAGCACAACTGCGGTGACAACGCCGTCACCTGACCCCGCCCTCGACAATGGCGTCGGATAGGCCGACAAGGGAGTCGGCCGCGCAGGCGGACTCGACAACGCCACGAACCAGAAACCCCATTATGATGTCCACAAATCCGTTCAGCATGTTCGGCTTGGTCGCCGCACTCGACGACCGCAACATCCAAGCCCACCTCACCGATACTGTCGAGGACTGCGTGGTCTGCGCCACCGTGTCCAGCCCGGAAACCACCTGCCCGGCTGCCCGCGTCGCCGAGATCACCCGCACCACGCAACGCCCCTTGGCAGCCACCGAAATCGTCGACCACCTCGGCATGGCCGGGTCCATCCAGGCCTGGTAGCAGCAAGGGCGAATACCCGCCGGTTCCCCCTGCTTATCGGCGGTCATAGGCAAACATCCAGTTCAGCACCTTGACAGGCAATTCCGCCGTACTCCTGCGACAACTTGCGCCCGGATCATGAACGATTTCGTCGTTCCCTCAGCTCAGCACCCCGAACCCGACCCGACCTGCCGACATTCGATGCAGCCGCCGCTGACATCTCGTGCGGCGTACCGCTGACATTCAGTGACGTTTCTGAAAGCGCAACGGACGCAACCGGACTGGACGCGCGGTTCGGTGCAGGTGTGTTCGCCCTCTGCCGGCCCCCTTCGAGCATCACGGTCCCACAGCTGGCCATCGAGTCGTCGGCCCGCCATTGCTGAAGCAGAACCGACCCAGCGCACTCTTGCCGCAATTGCGGGGACAAAACTCCGGTATGCGCATACGGGGCTTCGGAAGTCGCGGGGTCGCCTGCGGCGATACACCGACTTTGGTCGGAAACGGGTCGAAAGATGTCGCTTCCGACACTCATGCTTCAACGATGCCAGCCATAGCCTTGTCGTATCGGACACCCCGCCCTCGACAACGACGCCGGTGAGTCGACAACGAAGTCGCCCCCTACAAGCGAACCGAAACCCGCCACCGACCACCGGAGGAACCGCCCCTACAACGATGTATGCAGGCTGGCCCTGCCGCGGGCGAATCAGAGGACCGAATCGCCATGCACGTCAACACCTTCAGCAGCCTCGACGTGGACGCACTCGATGCCCGCACATCGAAACCCACCAGCGCCCTTGAGCGAATCATCGAACACACCTGAGGTCACCCTCAGACCAGGTGTTCGCGAAAAGCCCAAGACCCTGAAGCTGGTTCGAGCCGGCCGAGCCAGCACCGTCAGTGGTCTGCGGCTCCCGGGGATTGCGGCGCTATGGATGCGATATCACTGACAAGTCGACGCAGCTGATCCTCCTCGGCGTCGATCGCCGACAACAGATCGGCCAGCTGCTGGTGGGGTTGGATTCCCTGCTTGTCCGATGTGCGGTTCCTGGTGGCCATCGGTATTCACTCCTTGCTTGGATATGGAGCCGATCTGTTTGCTTGCGTTGGCGTGCCGGAAGGTGAGAAATGTGTCGGAGACTGGGGGCACCTCGGGGAACGGAGTACGTGGGCTGGTTCGGACCCGGACCGCCTACATGACCTACAGCCGCGTCGATTCTGCGGAAGCGTCGACGGTCGGGTATCGCTGGGCGGCGGCGCGTTTGGTTGGGCCAGCCCGCTGGTCGCGCTCCAGTCCCGTTCTCGGTCTCGGTTCACGGCACGGACACGTCGATGTGCGGTTCGGGCTGGGTCAATGCCCAGTCGAGGCATTCGCGCTGGCCGGAGTCCATCGGCAGGCCGGCGATGGCGCCGACGTGCACCCATTCGATGCGGGCGTTTTCGCTGCTCGGTGTCGGTTCACCGGCCACGGGCTCGGCGCGGTAGACGATGGTGACAACCTGCCCGACCTTGTCGTTGCTCATGTCGCCGATGACGTGGTCCGGGGTGATGAAGATGCCGACCAGGCTGGAGAGATGGATAGCGATTCCGGTCTCCTCGCGAGTCTTACGGACGACGGTGTCGCGGAGGGATTCGCCGAGCTCGTGCGGACCACTGGGCATGGACCAACCACTGCAGCACAGAGTCGAGCCGTATCAACTGCGAGCGCTATGGGGGTCTGCCTCAGTGTGTCGTCTCCGGAAACGCGTCGGATGATACCTTTGCCAGTCATGCCCGCTCAGCGTATCGGCTCGCAGCGAGTTACACACTCGCACAACGAGTTTCGTGGCATCCCCCACGCATCGAGCTGTATCACCACACCATCCGGTCGCTAGGTGGCTGGTGTCGAATGGGCTATTTGTGGCCATGCTGTCAGCGTGGTCATCACGCGGTGCCGCGCACAACTGCTGGGCCGCCATGTCAGTCGCCGACCGGAAATCGCCATCCACGCCCATTCACCCTGCCTGCCAGCAGACCCCGACCAGCCCCGTGACCGGGCGCGGCGCGCCGGTCGTTACGGGTCTCGAGGCACAGGTAGATCAGCCGATGAGCTATGACTTGGCGATCCGGAAAGGATGATCGGGTTGTCACCGCCACTGGATCCACAGCGTTCGGTATGCGAGTTGGTTTCTCGCAGGTTCACCGGTTGTCAGAGGAGGGTACGCCGACCGGAAGGCTCGGTGTCGGTTGTTGCCAGGGGTGGGCAGTGCAACGCGCCGCCGAACCGGAGTGAGCGCTTACGCTAGCGCCGAGCGGTCTGCAAACGAGGGGGCGAATGCCCGAAACCTCCCGGACCGGCCCAGGAAAGCCCTGGCGGTGACCAGGAGAAAGAGAGTCCGAAGTGAGTATTCCATCGATTCTGTCGCTGCTCCTCAGCGCCGGAAGCAGCGCATTGTCCCTCGGCAGCAGCGTGCTCTGACGGCGACGATCCGACCCCGCTGACGTTCCGATCCGCAGGCTACACTCCTGGCGAACAGCCACCTGCCCCAGCTGGCGCGGGTCGGTTCAGTCGGTGAGTTCTTCGTCGCCGCAGTCGCTGCAGCGCCACAACTCGCCGCCGTTGGTCAGTTCGGCGATCCAGACCAGCACACCCTGGGTCTGGCAGGCCTCGCAGTCGAGGAATGTCAGGCGGTCGTGCTGATCGGTGAGGTGGCTGAGTGGTCGCGCAACACTGGTACGACCGCGACATCACCGTCTACGACTTACCCGAGCGAATCGGCCGACGCGAGGGAAGCCGCTTCCTGCGGGCGCTGCTGGAAACACCGACGAGCAGCTACTACCGGATAGTGGACGAAACCACACCCCCATGGCCAGGCGGATGACGGGCAGACAACTCTTGCCGCCGCAAGCCAACGGTTGAAGCCCTGCCGGATGCTCAGCGGACGGGCAGCTGCTACCGCCACACCCATCGACGTATTCTGCCACTGTCACCGCGGTGCACGCGGATCGCCTTCTTCGGCACATTGCGAATCGACCTCAAGGAATCCTTAGCGTCGGATCGGACGCTTGGGCTCTCCAAGCCGGTGCGGCTGGTGGGGCGGCGCGTCGGTGCGGGCGCACCACTTGGTGAGGCGGCAGGCCAGATCACAGGGCTCGGGTGCGATGTCGAGGGCGTGGACGGGCCTGGCGACCTGTTCGATCACGCAGTCGCCGCCGCGGTGCACCGGGCAGTCGAACCAACACCACGACCGGGTCAGTGGATCGAGGTCACGAGACAGCCGAGCGGCCAGCTCGGTGAGCGCGGCGGCGACCTGCCCGGGCGAACCGCTGTTACGGATGTGCCACCACGGTGAAAGTCCCCCGGCGCGGAATGCGCACCTGATAGACCAGCGTGTTCGAGGCCGTCACCGCCGGACCGCCCCCCGACGACGACCAGCCGGCGGCACAACCACGGCGACAGTCCGTGGCGACAAGTGTCCGCATGCCTGGGCTATACCTGGGGCCAGCACTAACACCGCCGTCTCGGGCGGCCTCGCCGTCATCGCCACCTCTGCGTTGTGTCGTCGATTTCGGCGTGTTTCAACCCCATCCAGCTAATGTTGCTACAGAGTTGCTATCGGCTGCTGGGATCGGGGAGTAGGCCGATCACGAGTTCGTGCCAGTGAACATGCAACCGTCTCGTTTTCTGGAAAGGAGCTTGTATGGCGACACAGGACACAGTGACCAGTAACCGGTCGACGTCGGAGGTTCGGGGTCCGGCGTGATGGACGTGCAGGCCGAGATCGAGTTGCTGCGTGTGCGCTTGGACGAGGCTCGGCAGGAGGCGCACAGCGCACGCCAGTCGGCGATGCAGAGCGATGCAGGCGTCCGGGATGGCGCGTCACCCTGAAATATCGGGCCGACAGGCCGGCACACCAGCAGCAGTTCGGTGTGTTCGGTGTTGGCCGTACCCCGGGCGGGTGCACATCGGTGAGTGAACCCACCTCCACCCAACGAAGGAAGGTCACTGATGACCAACTGGTCTGGCACCCCGCCCCGCCGAGTGAGTGTCGTCGTGGCGGGCGCGGGAGCCCGCGGCGGCTACGAGGCGGGCGTGCTCTCGGTGCTGGTGCCGCGCCTGCACAGCGCGGGCGCGGAAACGGTGCGGTTCGTCGGCACCAGCGCCGGGGCCATCAACGCGACGATCTTCGCCGCCCTGTCGCACCTGCCGCCGGCCGAACAGACGCAGCAGGCGTTGCAGGTGTGGCGTGAGATCACCGTCTGCGACGTGTTCCGGTCCCCGACCATCGGATTTCCTCGCCTGGCCGGCCACGCCGCCGGTCAACTGCTGCGCATACCGGGAGTGCAGCTGACCCATCTGCTCGACACCTCTCCCCTGCGTCGCACCGCCCGAACCGTCATCGACTGGGATCAGCTGCGGACCAATATCGCCGAGCGGCGTGCCGCGCTGGCAGTGGTCGCGACCTCCGGCGCCGACAACCGCACCGTGGTGTTCGTCGACCGCGCCGACACAGCACCGCTGCCGCCGCCCGATGATGAACGGCCGATCGATTACGTGGCCGCCGAGATCACGGCCGAGCATGTGCTCGCCTCGGCGGCGATCCCGATCGTGTTCCCACCCGAGCACATCAGCGACCCACCACAGTGGGCCGGCTGGTATTCCGACGGCGGAATACGACTCAACGCACCACTCAAACCCGCCATCGCGCTGGGCACCGACGCGATCGCCGTCGTGGCGACCCACCCCGTCATCGACGACACGCCACCGGCACCCACGAACAACCAGCCACCCGACATCGACGACGTCACCGTGCGGCTGATGGACGCTGCGCTGGTCGACCGGATGATCGAGGACCTGCGCACGCTCGCCAAAATCAACACGCTGGCCGAGGCGACCGAACCCGCCACCACCATGACCGGGCGGCCACGAAAGGTCATCCCCTTCCTTGCGATCACTCCACCCACACGAGCGACCCTGGGCAACCTCGCCGAAGAGGTATTCGCCAATCAACGCCACCGACGCAGCGGCATCGTCTCGACGCTGCGTCACGCAGAGCTACAGATACTGGGCCGCGTGCTGGGCGGCGACGGCCCACGCCGCGGCGACCTGTTCAGCTACCTGTACTTCGACCCCGAATTCATCGAAGCATCAATAGAACTCGGCCAACGTCACGCCAACGCGGCACTCAACGCAGCACCACCACACCAGCTGCCATGGCGGATCCGACCACGACAACCACTCTCGACCGCATGAAAAAGCAGTAATCGAACCACACCGACAACCCGGTCACCAAAGTCCGCATCGACTACATCCGCTGATCTACAGCGGCCACCACGCCCGTTCGCCCACGAGCCGACACCTCTTGGTGCACCGGGCGAGATGACCCGGCCGCTACCGTGGCCCGTCAGAACGAACGGTCGACCGGCTCGGGCGCCGCCGGTGCCTCGTCGACTCGGCGTCCATCGCCCCAGCCCCATGTACCCCATCCACGGCGACGTCCATTATTACCGTATGGACGCGAGCGAACGCCGCATATGGCTGCTTAACGGAGGCCTTAGCCGTTGGGCGGACCGCCGGCCAGGGTCGGCCCTTGTGTTTGGCCGTTTTCGGCCGCCAGTCGGCCCGCTGGCGCCTTTCTGCGGTCGGTTCGGTGTTGCCTGCCGAGAACGGCAGCCACAAGCGGGCATTGGGGCGGAAGTCCGACCGTCGCCGATCCTGTCTCGTCGAGCGTCCGCGCGCCCGACTTCTCGACCGGACAGACGATTGAGCGTGCTCTTCTGCCGAAATTAACTGAAGGCGGTTCCCCGGGAACCAATAGCTCTCGGTTCGGCTGATGTGTCTACCCTGCGCGGCGGCGGACCGAGGGCGGTGCCTCGTTGGTGTCCTGCGGCCGTACTCGTAACCGCAACAAGCGTTTACCGGCCGCTCGCACCGAGGAGGAGCGATGCCCGAACCGTCGACCAGGAAAGTCACACTGGCCATCCGGATCGAGACAGCTCGCCATGCGTAGTTGACGCGGATGGCCGAATTGCGGGGAAGCAGCCTAAAAGCTGAGTGCTTCATCGCTGTCGAATCGTGCGCACAGCACTGCCTGTCAGCTGTCGCCCGGCTCCCCCACGAACAGCACTTGACCCACGCCATTGAGCACGCAGCAATCGCGGGCGAATCCGCTTTTGGTGGCGTGGATCCGGGATTTGGGGTTTCATGGAGGTTGGGGATGAATCGCGGATCGGGTCAGAATTGAGTTACCCGTGTATTCGTTCCGCAATGGTCTGTCCGGCGCACCTCGGCCGTCATTCATCGCAGCCCGAGGCACACAGGTTGGTAACGGTTCGTGCCGATGGCTCGACTTCTCCGTGGGCTCGCGAGAACAGTGCAGCCCGAGGCGCTCTCACGTTCAGCCCGCCATTGCCTTGACGACTATGCCGAGAGTCAACTGCGACACGGTGTTTCGTTCGGGACAGATGACGCACAACATTTTCCGGTACGCCGAACCGTGACCGCCACCCGTCGTCTTGCCCGCATGCGAGCCTTCGCGACCTGTCACGGGAACGACGAGGGCCGCTCAACTGCATGCCATCGGGCGGGGCACGAACCCGCGATCAATGGGATCAAGTGGTCTCATTCATTGGGAACAGGCAACTTCGAGTTGTCTTCACCGCGGCCGTGGTCGAGGCCGCTTCTCGGTTGTCCCCAGTCGTTGTTTGGCTACTTCGGCCTGGATACGATCGATCTGGTCTTCCGGAACGAGTTCGATGATGTCGCCTCGCGACGTGATCGCCAATTTTCGGAAGATCGATGCCATCTGAGCGTCGATGGTCTTACCAGAGTTCCCTCTGCGAGTAGCGATCGCGGAGTTCGTCCATCCTGCCGCCGCCAACGTCGCCACCTGCTGCTCGGCGGACGACAGATCGTGCCAGTGTGAGGGACTGTCCCGCCTGGCGGGATGATGCATCGGAAGCCTGTCCACGGACAGCATGCCCAACGCCAGTTGCTGCACCTCACTCAGTTCCGAACGCAAGAGGGAGCCTTGTCGCTGCCCGGTGGCGAATTCCTCAGGCCTGAGCATCCCACGGGCGACATCGATCGCCTTGCGCGTTTCATCGGCATAGGGCCCCAGATCACCCTTGTCGAAACCCAGCGCCGCTCGCAACGTTGCGGCCCCGCCGGCGAGTTGAGCGATTTCGGTGGCCAATGCACGGAGCTCAGTACGGTCGGCGCTTCCGGCCGCATTCATATCACTGACAATTTGCGCCAACGACCACATCCGTATATGCACTGCCCACAACTCACCCCAATGATCGTGTGCCTGAAGGTGGTACAACAGTGCGCTACGCCCGAGGGCCAACGCCTCGGTCGGACTACCGTACTTGGTCAGGGTGATCGCCCGCGCCATCTCTGCCCAAGCCTTCGCCCACTTCGCGCCGGACGCGGTAGCGCGATCGAGGTGGCGTCGGGTGATCTGCAGGGCCTGCTCCGCCGATCCCACGAACCCCGCGGACCAAGCCTCCACATCCGAGCTCCTATCCTCACCACCGTGGTCGCCCAGGGCATGGAATTTTTCGCGGGCGCGGGTGAACGCCGTGAGCGCTCTGCGGTCGCGGCGTGCGATCGCTAGCTCCGCGGCCCATAGGAATTCGACCGGAGCGGGAACACCGATGTCGATTTCTGGATGCTCCCGCCAGTCGTGTGGGATCTGCGGGTCGGAAAGCGAAGCGATCACGCATTCTTCGAGCATGTGTTCGGCGTCGTTGTTCTTGCCCCGAAGTAGGTCCTGCCACCCGATCATGGCCATGGCTTTGATCTGCAGATCAGTGGGCTGTGGGGTCAGGCCGCGGGTCGCCCGGAGCGTGCGTTCGGTCCACCGGCGCATTTCTCGGAACGAGCCTTTGACCAGCGGCATGAAAATCAAGCTCGAGGAAATTTCCAAGCCGACTGTCGGCTCGCCCGAGGTCAGGCTTGTCTCGATTGCGGTGACAAGGTTGTCCCATGATACGCGAACCCATTCCAATAACCCTTGCCCGGCAGGGCTGGACCTATTGAGCTGCGCCGCAATAATTCTCTCCCGATAGTATTGGCGATGACGCCGCGCAAATATTTCGGACTCGTCGACCTCGCGGATCGAGTGTTCGTGCAGACGTTGCCCAGCGAACACCCGAACGCTTTCCAACAGGGAGTACCGCACCGTGTTCGGCGTGATATGGGTAGTTACGAGTGACTGGTCGACCAGGCGCTCGAGCACGCCTTCGACATCCTCGGTCGGCAGCCCAACCGACGAGCCTTCATCGCTCGACGGACTCCCCTCATTTGAGGGGGCGTCCGCGCAGACGGCCTCAATGGCTTCCAAGTCGACGCCGATATCCGAAACAGAATTCGTGTCGTCGTCGGGGTTGGTGTCGTATCCGGCAGCGAAGACCGACATTCGGTCGAGAAGCAATTTTTCTTGATCCAGGCAAAGGTTATAGGACCAGGCGATGGCATCACCGACCCCGCGATGCCGCGGCTCCGCTCCGACGCGGGGCCCTTGCCATCGCAGTCGTTTGTCGGTCACCTCACCACTGAGTTCTCGAATGATTATCGCCAATGGCTGCCGTGACAACCGCGCCGCCGCCAATCGGATATACAGCGGATGATTGTGCATATGACGGCAAATCAAGGTCGCCTTGCTGGCGTCGTCTCTGTCGACTATAGGTCGACCAGTGAGTGCTGCGCGTTGACGAAACAAATCCAAAGCCTGCTGCTGTGACAATGCGGGAACCGTCTCCACATGCTCGTCTATCCACCCCACTGCCTCCCGACTGGTCGCGAGGATCGTCAACCCCGGCACCGCCTCCAGTAACTCCGCGATCACCTGACCGCCGCCTTCGAGCACGTGTTCGCAGTTATCCATCACCAGCACCGACTGCAGAGGCCGCCCCACGTCGTCGGTCACGGTCAACCTGTCGACGAGCGCATCCCACCCGGACCGCCCCGAAAAGTCGGTATCGACCACCGCGTGGGCGGCTTCCTCCTCGACCGCGTCCGCGTCCGCACCCTTGACCAGCCGTGCCAGCCGTACCCAATAGACCGGGGCCCGATGCGTCTTGCGGAATCGGCGGATGGCCTCGGTGGCAAGTCGCGTTTTCCCGATACCCCCGGGGCCGATCAGGGTGATGAGACGCGCCGAGGACAGCAACAACTCGATAATGTGGTCCAACTCCGGATCCCGGCCAACGAAACGATCCGTTGCCGCAGATTCATCCCCCGTCCGCGCCCGGCGCTGCGCTGACATACCACCAGAGCATAGCCGCCCCCTGCACCATTCGCCGGCGAATGCTTCCGCAGAATGCATAGAGCCCACACCTGCACAATCGCCTTGGGCTCCATTCGGCCGGGGAGAGCGCCTGCGTTTCGCGGTCGCTGGACGTCAGCCTCTCGATGGCGCCTCCGGCTGCAGGAGAGTGGTCCCCATCTGGAGGCGCTAGAAGCACGGAACGGCGCAGCTGGCGGCCGCGCACGTGCTGGGCTCCCACCTTGGCCGATGCCGTGTTGCATGCTACCGACCGTTCCCGCGATACGCCTACCTTTGGATCGAGCATCGGCGTATTGATCGTGAAGCACCTATTCTGCTCCCATTTGTCCCGTAAGGGAGCCTCTCTGCGGATTGAGCCAACCGGACACGGCTTTCCAATCTTCCGAGGTCATTCGTGTGTACGGCTTTTTCTCCAATACGAAGCAGTGCATGTGCCGACGGCGATGGCGATCCATTTCCGAAGACAATGCCCGTCCACATCGGGAGCAATATACTTTTCCCATCGCCTACCGATCGATTGTCATTCTCTTTCAGCACAGTCGAATTACTCCTATCGAAAGGCCGACATCCAACCCTCATGCCGAGGTCCACATCATTGTGAACTGCTTCGGCGCCATTGCCGAACAGCGGAAGCGAAGAACGCCGCCACCTCAACATGCGAATAGATTCTGTCCAAATACGGGCCCATCAGATGCAGTAGAACCAGCTTGTCTTGTCGATCAAGCTCTCGGTCAGCGAGCCCATCGCAGGTTCAGCTTGCGCATTTCATTCCAGTTTTCGACAGCAGCAGACCTCCATTTCCGCTCCAGCTCCGCCGCTCGTAACGCGGGTTTCTCTCTCTCGACTTCGTTTTCGGCATGCGCAGCAAAATCCACCAGATCTATCCAGCGCTGAAAGTCCGCCCTTCAGTTCGTCTTCGACCTTGGAGTCCATTTCATTCTCCTGATATACAGATATTCCTTATAGTCTTCCTCTTCAGTGCGTCTTCGACCGTCCGGAAGCGCGCATTTCAATCTGCATGCGGTTCGACTTCGCGTCTTCTGATTCCACTCGTACCCAAAGGTAGTCGAAGACGTCGCGCTCGCATTTCGATCACCATTTCCGCATACCCCTCACGCGCCTGACCCAAATGCAACCACGCCCGATGTCGCAGTTCGGCATCCGTTGAATGCAATACCGTCCACCAGGCATCAGCGAAGGCCATGGCAATGTGGCTCATGACCTCGCCGAGCGAGTGGGTGTGCATGCGGGCCCCTTCCATACGCGGCGCATTGCTCGCTGCCCATGCATCTATCTCGCCCACAACTCGATCGATCTCCGCTCGCACTTTCTCGCAATCGAAATTTCTAGGCCTCGATGCCCGGTCGAGCTTGTGCGGTATCAGTTCGGCGTGGAGATCGCCGAGCTCTCGCGCCCAGCCGACAAGAGCAAAGCCGCTTTGCATGTGACCCGAGATCGCCTGAATCAGCTGATCAGGCTCTAATAGCGGCACCATCCATGCGTGTGGCGCCCGACCGCCCGACTGCGCCGAATCGGATGCATATTCGTTCAGATACATCGCGCACCTCCTCGTCTCTTCAGCTTGAGGTTCTAAGGGGGCGCCACACATCAGGAGGCTTCGAATTTGTTTGCAGAGAGCCTGTCGACCTATCTACCTATGGACGCGCGCATGACAGGATTGGAAGTGCTGACAAGCAGTAGCGGCAGGCCACAGCATCGGCTCATCTCCCACATGCTTCACGAAGTAACCAGCGGAAAACGCGCTCGAAGCGCGGTGACTCACCGTTTCCCCCACGCCGAATATCCCATAGAGATCTACGTTGGAGAGATCTACGTTGGGCCCAGCGTTCGTACCGCCGTCGATGGATGTTTCGCCGCCGCGAATCATGACCCCGCCCGACCCGAGGGCCGGACGGGGTCTGTGCGCCCTGCCGAACGCCACTGGCGTCGTCCGAACTACCTACTTCGTGGGCGCCACTGGCGGCTGGTTGATGGTGGTGAAGTACTGGATCGCGGCACCGATCGCGACCGGGGCGGCGACGAGCAGCTGGCCCGCGACGGCGCCCAGTGCGCCTACCGCGATGATGCCGCCGAGGCAGCCGATGGCCGCGGCCGGGATGAACGCGCCGAACAGGCCGACGATCGCCGCCGCGGAGACGGTCGCACCGGCGACGCCGCCGAGCACGCAGCCGACCGCCGCGCCGCCGACGCCGCCGACCAGGGTGCCGATGGTGGCGCCCATGGTGATGGTGCTGGTCATGCGGGACCAGGCCGCCTGCTCACGGTCGTACTCGTTCTTCCACGGCGCCTTGTCTTCGAACGGGAGGGCGACCGGCTTGTACGCCGCGTGCGCCACGTCGAACTGCGGCGTCAGCGTCGCGGTGTGGCCGGCGATGTCGGCCGCGATCGGGAACTCGAAGTCGTCGACCCGGAACTTCAAGGGCATGCCGGTGAGCACGGCGCCACTGGCCGCCTTGATCTTGAAAACACCCTCCTCGACGACCATGGAACCGACATCGGTGGTGATGCTGGACTGGGTGTCGGTGGCGTACGCCGCGAAGTCGACCGCACCTTCCGGAGCGGGCTGCGCACCGACCGGTCCTGAGGCAATGCCGACCGCTGTGACCAGACCCGCCGTTACCGTTACAAATTTCCTCATCATTGTTCCTTTCTTCTCAGGTTCTTCTCCGGTTTTTCACGGGAAGCGACCATGACGAATGCACGACATGCGCGCTGCAGTCGCCGTGGAGTTCGAAGTCGAGAGTGCCCGACTAAGTGGTAGCGATGAGCTGGCCATCGCTAATTCGATTTGGCGTCAGAGTCCGGGCAATTACTCACCTACGGCGTAGAAGGCCGGCACTGAAATGTCCGCCGCCAGAGACCGAACCGAGATCGCCCTTGCTCGTCAACAGGCCAGTCTCGCCGATCTCTGTATTCGAGCGGCCGAGTGAAGGGTTCGTGCCAAATCTCATCGCGGTATCGATATCGGTGGTCCAGGCAATGCGCGCGCCGGACGATATAAACATTGTCGGCCGGCGCTACGACTGCGCGTACAAAAGCTCAGCCCGGAACGTTATTCACGATGTCGACCGCGAGTATCGCCGCGCTATAACGAGTCTGCGGAGTTCGCCGACTACGTCGCCGCTGTACAGGCGTTCGCGCGCCTCACGTTGCGCCTGATGGCAATTCGATCATGGTCGCGTCATCCAGGGAATCAGCCGCGAGCCGCTTTCCTCGCTGCCGTCTCCTCATGGCGCATCCGCCCTCTGGCACCGCGCAGCGATTGCTTCCGAATCGCTTGGCTGGCAGTCACCCGTCCCTCCTCTTTGATCGGCGGGGTTACATATACGCTAACTGTAAGACTTTTGCTACCATTGTCAATATGGTAGTTCGAGGGACTCTAGTGGCAGTACTCGGCGCCGGAACCATGGGTGTCGGCATCGCCATCACCGTCGCGAGGGCCGGGTATTCGGTGCTACTCGCAGACGTCAGCTGGGAGAGAGCTCGGGCCGGGGTGCAGGCAGCCGACGCGTACCTGTCCGAGAGTGTGCGGCGGGGCAAACTCGACTCGCAGCAAAGGCTGGCGATATCGGCACGCGTCCAGCCATCTGCGGAGATTGCCGCTATGCGAGACGCCGCGGTAGTGATCGAGGCGATCCCAGAAGATCTCGATCTGAAGGCTCATACGCTGAGGACTGTCGAGGCTGTGTGTGCCAATGATGTTCTGTTCCACACGAACACTTCGACATTACCGGTCACTGCCATCGCTGGGCGGATGCGGAGACCCGGCAACGTCGTCGGCACTCACTACTGCAATCCCGCGCCGCTGATGTCTCTGGTCGAGGTTGCACCTGCCTGGCAGACCAGTGCCGTGGCCCTCGAGCGCACAGAGGACTTCCTTCGCAGTCTGGGCAAGGAACCTATTGTTCTGAAGGACACGCCTGGATTGTTGACCAACTTTTTGCTCGTCCCGTTCGAAAACGATTGCGTTCGGGCGCTGGAAGCGGGATGGGGAACCGTCGAGGAACTCGATTTGGCGGTCACTACCGGCGCCGGCTTCCCGATGGGAGTATTCCGGCTGCTGGACATCGTCGGACTGGATGTGCACCGCGCAGTGTCGCTCAGCCTGTATCGGCAGTTGCGCAATCCGCGGTTCGCACCGCCACCACTGATCGAACGCATGGTTGCCGCTGGCGAACTCGGGCGTAAGGCAGGGCGCGGTTTCTACCGTTACGGCGTAGAAGGTTTTGAATGACCACCGTGGGCATAGTCGGTGCGGGAACGGTCGGCTCGTACTTCGCCGCAGCGTGTACGGCGGCCGGGATCACTGTGATCGTGGCCGATCTGGATCACGATTGCGCCTGTTCTCTGGTTCGAAGCCTGCCGCACTCCGAGCGTGCGTCGGCCGTCGAATCCATCACGGATCCGGCCGGATTCGATGTGCTGGTGGAGGCTGTGCCCGAGGTGCGCTCCGTGAAGATCGACGTCCTCACCCGATTGACCGGCCGTGCGGATGCTCTGCTGGTCACCACTACATCGGCGTTCACTGTGACCGAGTTGGCTGCCGCACTCCCCCAACCCGAACGACTGGTAGGAGTTCACGTCATGCCCGCGACACCGCACGGGAATCTTGCCGAGATCGCGGCGGGCTCACGCAGCGACGAGGCATATGTCGCGAAGGCGCGCATGTTGGCCACCAGCCTGGGATGGACTCCCCTGGATGTGCGGGACCGCCCCGGACGGCTGACCCGGCGACTCGTCCTTCCGTTCTTCCATCAGGTCGTTCAAGCACTCGATGACGGGCTCGCCTCCGCTGCCGATATAGACCGCGTTGTCACTCTGGGTCTGGGACATCGGCGCGGGCCGTTGGCAGTACTCGACAGCACCGGACTGGACGATCAACTTGCCACCTCTGAAGCGATGTTCGACGCACTCCATGACCCGGCGATTGCGCCCCCGCCGTTGCTCGCCCATTTGGTCGCGGCCGGCCAGTTCGGCGACAAGACAGGTGCCGGTTTCTTCGTTGAGAAGCAACAGTGAGTCATTCGGGCATCCCCCGCCCCACCTGAGATTCAAGTCGTTCGAAATAGATTACGGCGCAAAATATCCCGAGCTGTCGCGAAAATCGTCGACGACGCGGACGTGCTGCTCGAGGTCTACCAGTACCCGGCCGAGCACTGGATCCATTTCCGCAAGACCAACCGATCGAGTCGACCTTCGCCAGTGTGCGGTTACGGACATAGCTCACCAAGGGGCCAGGCTCCCGTGCGGCGGGAATCGTCCGCCTGAAACAGCAACGGCCCCCGACCTTTCGAGGTCGGGGGCCGTCGCCGTCGTTTACGGGTTCGGGTGTATCTGATCGGTCCATTGACATCCGTCGAACCACCCCGGGACCACTCCTGGCCCGATGCGGCGGAGCGGCGACCGGCCGAATTGGCAACCAACACTTTGGAGAAGATTCGATGCCCTTTCGCCACGGCCCTCGGTGGGGCTGTGAGGAAAACTGTTGAGGAAGCATGCCGACGATTAGTGCTGTCTCGCGCACGACGACCACAGGTGGTGTTGTCATCGGATCGAGGCCCTTGGTACGGCTCGCGTGCTATTTCGCCGGTGCTGGAAGTAAGGCCGTCCATTCCCAGTTCAAGACTTCCGTTGACGTGCCCGATCGCATTGCGAACCCGCGCGAGCGGATGCTTGTCACGAGCCATCCGTCCTGCGATTGGCGTGAGCGAATCTCGTGATCGCTTGTGACGGTGTCGCCTTCATATACGGGTGCGATATGGTCGCAACGCTCCCAGGAGAGGACAGTCGCAATGTCGGGTAGTGCACGCGTCGCCTGGGACAGCACTATTCCCACGGTATGGCCGCCGTACACCAGGCGGCGTCCGCCGCCTGCCCTTTCATCGTGATGCACAGCGGCAACGTTGAGAGTGAGCCGCGCGAGCTCCGGTGCGCTCGTGACGACGTCGCCTGCCCGAACATCAAGGACCGATCCGGGCGCCAATCCGGCCAGCCGCCGGGGCGCGACTATGTCCGATCGTCCGATACGCCATCGTTTGTACGGCTCAAGATTGACGCGCGTGTATGCAGGTGATACGTCCCGCGCGCCTTCATTTCTGGCGGTTTCACTTCCACGTGGGAGCATCGCGCACCGGTAGTACGACAAGACGAGCCGATCTTTTTGGTCGACAGTGTCGATTCGAAGTAGCGCCATACCAGTTGGTGCGCGATCCGGCTTCGGAGAGTTCGAATGCAGCCCGACCACAGTTGTGGTGGTCTTCAGGGTGTCCCCGATCCGTGGAACCAGGTGAAACGACAGACCTCGGTAGAACAGGTTTGCCTTGACCTTCTGAGTGAAAAGGGTCGACTGGCCGATCGAGACATCCCAGACCAGCGCCGGGTGGGCTATTCGTGGGCCGCCCGTCACGCGCATAGCGAGCTCCTCGTCGAGCGCGAGCCGGAGACGGTCGCCGACTATGGCCTGGTGGTGCGATGCGGTTCCGTCGGTGATCGTCATTCCGATTGTCGGGTGCGACGTGTCGCCGATCCGGAGATCGTCGAAGGTCGGGCCGTCCGCGAACGTGAACTTGTCGGAGAGTGCGGAGTTGTCAGCGAGAGGTGTCACCGATTACACCTTTGCGTTCGAGTTCACCGAGTTCACGTTCGCCGAACCCCATGAGAGTGGTGAGTATTTCTCGATTGTGGGCACCGAGTTCCGGTGCCGGTTCGGCCGTTCGGGGCACGTCGTCGAAGCGGATAGGGGACCCCGGTGCTAGATGCGTCGGGATTCCGGGCTGCGTCAGCATCGACATCATGGGGTTGTCCCACACATCCGTTGACGCGGGATCAACGACTTCGTCGAACGAGCGGTACCTCGCCCACAACAATGAGGTCGGCCGCAACGCCGCCTCTATTTCCTGTGTGCTCTGGCTTTCGAACCACACCTGGAAAAGTCCGGCCAGCACCTCACGGTATGCATACCTGTCGTCCTCCCTCGTGAAATCGATGCCCAGCGACTTCTCGAGTGCGGTCACAACGTGCTCCTGTCCCGTTACGTCGAGCAGGTCGGCCCAATGGCGTTCGGTGAGTGCGACGATCATCAACTTGTGACCGTCGAGGGTGGTGAAATCGCGTCCGAATCCACCGTAGAGATGGTTGCCGATTCTGGGGCGGCTCGTCTCGTTGATCTGGGCTTCGCTCAATAGGCCCAGGTTCCCCGCTGTGGCGAGTGCGACATCTTCGAGCGCGATCCGAATATGCGCCCCCCGGCCTGTTGTTTGCCGGTTCAGGACGGCGGTCGTTATGGCCAGTGCCGAGTATATTCCGCAGGTCACGTCCCAGGCGGGGAGCACGTGATTGATCGGAATTGCGAACCCATCCGGCCCGGTGACAGTGGGGAACCCTACAGCGGCATTGACTGTGTAATCGACTGCGGCCTGCCCCTTCCAGTTTCCCTCGACGCGAACGATGATCGCGTCCTCACGGAGTGCGCGGAACTGTTCGTAGCCGAGCCACGAGCGGCCTACCGCGTTCGTGAGCAGGATCCCGGATGACCGCCCGCCACTGCGTAGCAGATTTCGGATGATCTCCCGGCCGGGTTCGGACTTCATGTCAATGGTGAGGGACTTCTTACCTTTGTTGAGGCCGGACCAGTAAAGACTTTGTCCAGCGGCGGTGCGCGGCCAGCGATCTCGGTCCGGGCCTCCGCCTATCGGGTCGACGCGGATGACTTCGGCTCCGAGTTGAGCGAGTGTCATTCCGCCGAGCGGAGCGGCGACGAAACTCGACAACTCGATGACCCTCAACCCCGCAAGCGGGCGATGGGTGTGCGCCTGGGCTTCAGACATCGGCGGCCTCCGGTCCCGTTCGGGTGCGATGGATATCGTCGAGGATCTCCATCGCGATGGATGCCGTGCGCGCACCGAGGGTGCTCAGCAGGGTGAAGACATTTGCTACCTGTTGCGGCGTGGCACCGAGTTTCAGGGCATTTCGCACGTGTATGTCGATTCCGGGACGGTAGAGGTGCGATGCTGTCGCATCGAACGCCACATACACGAGTTCCTTCATTGCGGGGCTCAGATGGTCAGCTGCCCACGGATGCGCGGAGAAGTTGAGATACGCCTCGAAGTAGGCTTCGTCGAGGCGCAGCAGCCCGTCCCACACGGCGCTCCAGTAGCCGCGTTTGTCCATGAAGGCCGCCTGAAGCTGCTGCTGCCGCGCCGACAGCGGCGAGCCGTCGAGCGGTTCGATGGCGTCGAGAAGTGCGGGCAGTCCCTCGGTGCATGCGTGCACCCCGAGCGCACTGGTGAGTTCGATGACTTCGACGACTTGAGGTTCGGTGGCGCCGGCTTCCAATGCGCGTGTGATGTGCAGACGAATACGCTGCGCATCCAAATCGGTCACCGCAGCCGTTGCAGCAAGGCAGATGAGGTGTTTCTCAGCGAGGGTCAGGGACGGGTTGGCCCAAGCGACTGCGTCCAGGGCGCGGAGTGCGGTCAGATATCGGGGATCGCGCCGAAGAAGGCTCTGCTCGGCGAGTTCGCCGAGCGGAGCGATCGACGGCGCTTCGGAATCAGGCACCGACCAGATCCTGGGTCGGCGTCGGCGCGAGCCGGCGTTCACGGATCAGTGTCGCCGTGACCGCTGACAGCGCGGTCGCGATGACGACATACGCGGCGACCGACCACAACGACCCTGTGCGAGAGAGCAATTCGGTGGCGACGATCGGCGCGAAAGCGCTACCGAGAATCTGGCCGAGGGTGAACCCGATCGACAGGCCCGAGTATCGGATCCGGGTATCGAAGCACGCCGCGAGCATGCTGCTCAAAGCCGACCACGCCGCGCTGTAGGGAATGAACAGGATGAGATATCCGATGACGGTCAACGCGATGTTGCCGGTCTGCAGCGTTGCGATGAAGACAGGGGCTGCGGCGATCATGCCGACGGACCCGTAGACGAAGACCTTACGGGCGCCGACCTTGTCCACGAGCTTGCCGAAGAGCAGGACGCCGATGATGACGGCGAGCATCGCGACGATGACGATGGCGAGCATGGTGTTGCGTGAGTGGCCCTGCTGCTTTGTGCCATACGTGAGGCTGTACACCGTGCCGATGTAGAACGTGACACCGACCGAGACGCTGGTCAACGCCACCAGCAGTACACGCAGGGTATTCGTGCGGAAGACCTCGACCACCGGCATTTCGGCGACCGCCCCGGACTCCACTACGTGCTTGAACGACGGCGACTCCTCGATCTTCATTCGAATGGCCACACCGAAGGCGACAAGGACGATGCTGAGAATGAACGGGACGCGCCAGCCCCAGGTTTCGAAAGCATGAGGCGACAGTGGAGCAAGGACGAAGAAGACTATGTTCGCGAGGATAAGGCCGAGGGGTGCACCGAGCTGGACGAGGCTAGCGCGTGATCCATGCTTGGCCTCCTCGGCATGCTCGGTAGCCATGAGGACGGCGCCGCCGTACTCTCCGCCGAGTGCGAAGCCCTGGATGAAGCGCAGCACGACCAGCAGGATCGGCGCGGCGACACCGATGGTGGCGTGGGACGGGACGAGACCGATCAGCAGTGTTGTTCCGCCCATCGACATGAGTGTGAACACGAGCATCGATTTGCGCCCGATCCGGTCACCGTGATGACCTATCACGATGGCGCCGATCGGTCGCGCGATAAAGGCAACCGCGAAAGTCGACAGTGACAATATGGTGCCGGTCAAAGGGTCCACTGAGGGAAAGAACACGGTGCTGAACACCAGCGCCGCCGCCGTTCCATATATAAAGAAGTCATAGTATTCGATCGTGGTCCCTACCAGGCTGGCCAGCGCCACCCGTCGGGATTTGGTTGATGTATCAGACATCGGTGTCTCCTTATTTTTCTGCCGACAGGTGCGACGGACGAAGAGAGCGGCGATCCCGGCGTACGGCGGAACGGAGCCACTGGCTGGCGCGATAGCGGGAGTCCCGGTATTCGTCGTGAAGCGAATCGAGTAGCGAGAGAACGTAAGCCGGTGACCACCTGTCCGCCCACGCCAGAGGACCGAGCGGATAGTTGGTGCCGAGTTCCATAGCGGTGTCGACGTCAGCGGCCGAGGCGATTCCGAGGTGGAGCGCTTCGGCCGCTTCGTTGATGATCATGCTGACCACGCGGGCAACAATCAGGCCGGGGGCGTCGCCCACCCGAATCGGATCGATTCCGGCCCGACGAAGGAGCCCGGTCACTGCACCTGCGAGGTCGGCGGAATCCTCGGATCCCGAAAACGCCAGGCAGGCAACGGCGTTCATGTCGAGTGGCCGGTCGATCAGGACAACGGGAACTTTGTCGATCGAGGCCTCCTCCTGCGCGCTGACACCTCGGGTGATCCGAACGTTGCCCAGCCCGGGCAGCGACAGGTACGGGTGCGGGCCGGGAATGAGCTCGCCGGTGATTCCGCCGCGCAGGAGCCACTGCTCGAGCTCAGCCGAGTCCCCGTGCAGCTCGATGCCCCCCGGCACAGGACGGGTGGGCTCCGGTTCCGGCGACGAGGCAGTGATGGCGACTCCGTCGGCGTAGACATAGAACCCTGCCCCGGTTTTGCGTCCGAGACGGCCGGCCGCGACCAGTTCACGCTGCAGCAAGGACGGAGCGAACCGGGGGTCGAAGTTGAAGGCGGTCCAGACGGTTCGGGTGACGGTCTCGTTCACGTCATTGCCGACCAGATCCATGAGCTCGAACGGCCCCATGCGAAAGCCCCCGGCTCCCCGGATGAGGCGATCGATGACGTCGAACGGAGCAACGTTCTCTTCCGCGAGCCGGAGGGCTTCGCCGTAGAACGGCCGGGCGATCCGGTTGACGATGAAGCCGGGCGTCGATCGTGCCACTGTCGGCGTCTTTCCCCAGGACACCGCCAACTGCCGGATCTCGTCGACGAGCGCGGGATCGGTCTGCACGCCGGGAACCACCTCGACGAGTTGCATGACCGGCACCGGATTGAAGAAATGCATACCGATCACGCGGTCTGGTCGGGTCAGCCCTGCTGCGATATCCGTGATCGAGAGCGAAGACGTGTTCGTCGCGATCCGGCACAACGGCCCGAAGTGATCGAGCGCCTCTTGGAGCACTGCATGTTTGATCGCCAGATTCTCGACGACGGCTTCGACGACTACGGTGTTCGGCTCGGCGGAAAGGTCGCGAACGGACGGTGCGGTCAGCAGCCGTTCGGATAGGTGCTGTAGCAGTCCAGGCGCTCGACGGGTGAGCCGAGAACGAATGTCGCTCACCGCGGTAGCGAGCTGGTCGGGATCGAGGTCGACCAGGCCGACGTTATGGCCGGCGGTCAGTGCCACCTGGGCGATCCCCTGCCCCATCGTGCCGGCGCCGATCACGCAGATCCGCAGCGCGCTATTTGTCATTCGGAATCCTCCGAGGAGCTTGAACTGTGTTCACGGTCACTTCTTGCATAAACTGTAAGACATTTGTAACCTCTGTCAAGTGACTGACATGGAGAGTGTGGTAGCCGTGCTGGGAGCGGGCACGATGGGTCAAGGGATCGCGGTGACACTTGCGCGCGGGGGGCGCAATGTCCGGCTCTTGGACCGCGACAGCCCGCAGCTGGCGCGCGCCGCTGACCTGGTTCGCGACTTCTTCGCCGAGAGTGTGCGGCGCGGAAAGATGACCGAGGACGACTCGACATCAGCGCTGCAGCGAATCGAATACGTCGCGGATCTCACCAATATCGCCGGGGCCGGGTTCGTTGTCGAAGCACTCCCGGAGGACCTGGCGCTCAAGACCGAAGTGCTGGCCCGCGTCGAGGAAATCTGTGCAGCCGACACGCAGATCCACACCAACACGTCGACCCTTCTCATCGGGTCGATCGCCGACAGCCTTGCCCGACCCGAGAATCTCGTTGGCACCCACTACTGCAACCCCGCGCCGCTGATGCCGCTTGTCGAAGTCGCCCGGGGGCCGAGAACCAGCGACGACACCGTCAACTCTGCCGTCGCTCTGCTCGAGTCGGTCGGCAAGACACCGGTAACACTCCGGGACAGCCCTGGGCTGATCACGAACTTCCTTGTGGTTGCCTTCGAGAACCACAGCATCAGAGCGCTGGAATCCGGGCTCGCCACAGTCGAGGAGATCGACCGCGCTGTCACCGCTGGTATGGGATTTCCGATCGGCCCCTTCCGACTGCTCGACATCGTCGGGCTCGATGTGCACCTCGCCGTGACCACCAGCCTGCATCGGCAACTCGGCGACGATCGGTACCGGGCACCGGACACAGTGCTGCGAATGATCGCCGCAGGACGCCTCGGCCGCAAGGCCGGGCACGGCTTCTACACGTACTCGAAGGAGCAGGCATGACGAGTTATGGGATTGTCGGAGCGGGCCGTGTCGGCTCGACGGTAGCGATGGGTCTCGCGCGCGGTGGCCACCACGTGATCGTGGTGGATAAGTTCGCGGACAAAGCCTATGGTCTCGCTGACACCCAGCCCACCATCACCGCCGTTGACCGAGTTTCCGAAGTCGGCGACTGCGAGGTGGTGCTCGAGGCGATACCGGATGAGCTGGACAGCAAGATCAGCGTCCTGAGCCGGTTGGCGAACAGCAGCGCGGTGGCGGTGCTGACCGCGACATCGTCGTTCACGGTGGCGCAGCTCGCCCGCGCGTCCGGACTCGGCGAGCGTCTGGCCGGATTCCACTTCCTGCCCACCTCGGCCGGCAGTGGGCTCATCGAGATATCCGGCGCTACTTCGACCGGGAACAAGGCCATCGACGCGGCGGTCACGTTGAGCGACGCACTGGGGATACCGTGGATGCGCGTATCCGACGTTCCCGGACGGGTGACGCGGCGGCTGCTCGTTCCGTTCATCAACCAGGTACTCGACGCCGCGGCACGCGGTGTCGCGTCACCGCAGGACATCGACCGTGTCGTAAATCTGGGACTGGGTCATCCCGTTGGCCCCTTGGTTGCGTTGAAGCGCGCCGGCCTCGACGACCACATACAGGTTGCCGACAACCTCTACCGCCAATTCGGTGACCCGGCGTTCGAAGTGCCCACCAGGCTGACCGATCACGAAGAGACAATCCAGGCCATCTCGGACATGACGGAGGAACGAATCAAATGACCTACCAGGACATCATCATGGACGTCACCGACGGCGTCGCCGTCGTGACGATCAACCGCCCCGATCGCGCCAACAAGCTTCGGTTCCAGACGGCAAGGGAACTGCTCGATGCCTTCCGGCGGGTGCGCGAGGATCGAACTATCGACGTCGCGATCCTGACTGGAGCCGGGGGCAAGTTCTTCTGTATCGGCGGCGAGCACGAACCATTGGAGTCGCTCGATTACTCCAGTGTCATGCCTGTGATCGACCTGTACGAGTTCATCGACACCATGCCCAAACCTGTCATCGCGGCGGTCAACGGTTACGCCGTCGGTGGAGGAAATGTCCTGCAGGTGGTATGCGACCTATCGATCGCGGCACCCCATGCCGTCTTCCGGCAGGTCGGACCGATGGTCGGAAGCTTCGACGCGGGATACGGCACCTGGTACCTCGAGGAGGCGATCGGACGCCGCCGCGCCAAGGAGATGTGGTATCTGAACAAGAAATACTCGGCGGACGAGGCGCTGAACATGGGGCTGATCAACGAGATCAGCTCCGATGGGTCGGCCCTCGACCGAGCGCTCGAGGTCGCGGGTGTGCTGCGCCAGCGCGGCCCGTTCGCCATCTCCGCGGTCAAGACCGCGTTCTCCGGGCGACACTCAGGCGTCGTTGGTCAGGCCAGAATGGCGCACGACCTGCTCCTGACCGCCTACCGCAGTACCGCGGAGTGCCATGAGCTGTCCGACGCGTTCGAGGCGCGTCGTGAGCCCGATCGAAGCAGGTTCAATCGATGACCGAGATCGAAAGCGAATTGACGCACCTGCTGCAGATGGTCCGCGGACTTGCGACGAAGAAGCCCTACTCCAACGCCGACGCCGCGTCGATGCTCGGCCCGCTCCGCGATACCGGCCTCCTCGATCTCGCGGCCGACACATTCGAAATCGCTGAGATCGACGCGCTCGATTGGGCATCACAGGTTATCCAGGAAGTGGGTCGAGAATCGGGTTCCGTAGCGTATTTTCTCGCGTCCCGGTACGTATCCCACCGCGCACAACTACGTCGCGGAGTCGATCTGCTCACTAGCGACTCCGTGGCCGCAATTGCCCACTCGGCCAGCGGCGAACTGCGATCGACGACTGCGCCGCTTGTGGTCACTCCAGCCGCTGTCCTTCTCCTCGACCCTACGGATGCCGGCGTCCTCGCCGTTTCGACGACAGAGTTCGAGGTGGTCACCGAGGTGCCGAAGCGCACCGGACTCGGCGGCGCGGCACTTGGTGGAATCTGTGCGGTCGCCCGCCCCGATGACAGACTGCCGGACCAGGACGCGTGGGCGGCGTGCGCTGACTGGGACATCTTGGTCGCGTCGGCTGCGTTGGGAGTGGCCGACGCGGCCCTGTCCGCGTCGGCTGACTACGCTCGGACTCGACGCCAATTCGGTAGTGCCATTGGATCATTCGCCGGTCTCCGGGCCATTGTCGCGGAGATGGCTGATCAAATCGACTGTGCCCGTGGGTTGTTGACGACAGCTGTCACTTCCCGTCCCGATCCGCGAGACCGTCGCGTGGCCGCCGCCGCTGCAGCGGCCCGCGCATGCCGAGCGGCCGTCGGTGTCGCGCTCTCGGCGGTCCAGGTACACGGTGGGTACGGATATATCGACGAGTTCGCGGTCGCCGGCCATGTACGTGATGCCCTGAGCCTGCGAGCGCGTTGCTCGGGCACCCTGATCGCGCGGCGATTGATCGCCTCCGAGCACCTGGGTTCCAGCGACACAGGCAAGGAGGCCCGATGACTATCGCTGAGATCGCCCGCAGGGCCGTCGAACTACCCGGGACCGCCCTCACTCAGAGGTTGATCGCGCAACGATTCGAATCCGGAGTGTGGGTCGAGCGTTCCCTTGTTGTCTTCCTCGATGAGGCGGTGGCCGCGTTTCCCGACCGAACAGCAGCAATCACCGTCGACGAACGCGGCGATACCGTCCGCACGCTGACCTACGCAGAACTCGATGCACTTAGTCGGCAGGTGTCGGCCGGACTGCTCGCGAATGGTGTGGGGCCTGGATCCGTAGTCACGGTGATGATGTCCAACTGTGCCGAGTTTCCTGCGGTCGTTTACGGCATCCTGCGGGTAGGCGCCACCTATTCAGGGATTCCGATCACCTATGGCGCGCACGAAATCGAGTTCATGACCAGGCGGGCCGGGGCCGACGTGATGATCGTCGCGGGATCACACGCCGGTCGGGACCTCGCCGGGCTCGCAGCTGCGACCCTCGCCGATCGCGATGAGGTGCTCGTGGTCGTTGTCGACGGTCCCCGTGGCCACCAGGGAATGGCGTTCACCGACCTGATCGCGCACGGAAGCTACGCCGGGCCCGCACATGTCGATCCCCTCGCTATCGCCCAGTTGGCCTTCACATCTGGGACGACCGACGAACCCAAAGCTGTGATGAACCTCCACGCAACCCTCGATGTGGTGGTGCGCGGCTGGTCCGCACACGTGGGCCCGACGAGCTACGGCGATCCGATGCGCAACCTCGTGATGTCGCCGGTCGGCCACGCGACCGGGTTCATGTGGGGCGTGCTGCTCACCGTTCATCTCGGCGGCACTGCGGTCTACGTCGACCGGTGGTCGCCGGCCGCCGGAGCTCGAGTGATCTCCGAGCAGCGGATCACCTGCATGGTGGGGTCGCCGACATTCCTCATCGACCTGTTGCGGACCGCGAATCTCAGTGCCGCGTCTGCTCCGGACCTGAACCTTGTCGTGGTTGCCGGTGCGCCGATTCCACGGCCTCTCGTGCCGGAGGCGCGTGCGGCATTGGACTGCGACGTGATCCCGGCATGGGGGATGACCGAGTTCGGTGTCGCGATCTCCGGCCGTCCAGCTCTCGGACGACGCAACTACGAGACCGACGGAACACCCGTCGCGGCGTGCGAGATTCGGATATGCGACGAGGCCGGATCCCCGCTACCGGCAGGCGTGGAAGGCGAACTACAGATCAGAGGTGCCGGGCTGTTCGCCGGCTACTACGCCCGGCCGGACTTCACCCGTGACGCCTTCGGAGCGGATGGCTGGTTCATCACCGGTGACAGGGCTGTGGTCGAAACAGATGGGTGCGTAACGATTACCGGCCGTACCAAGGACATCATCATTCGTGGCGGGGAGAACATTCCCGTCGCTGCGGTCGAGAGCTTGATCTTCCGCCATCCCTCGGTCACGGACGTCGCTGTCGTCGGCTACCGCGATGAGCGACTGGGTGAGCGCGCATGCGCATTCGTATCCCTCACTGCGGGAGCGAAACTCGACCTCACCGAACTGTCGGCGTTTCTCCTCGATGCCGGATTGTCCAAGCGCTATCTGCCCGAAAAGCTGATGGTCATCACCGACATGCCCAAGACGATGAGCGGAAAGATTCGCAAAGTCGAGTTGCGGGAACGACTTCGAAAGGACACCGAGCATGCCTGACACACACCGTGCCGGCACGCCGGGCACGTTCATCCGCAGCGATGAAGCCACGAGCACCGCACTACCGCTGTCGGGAGTGCGGGTCATCGATATCTCGTCGTCCTATGCCGCACCGACCACGTCGATGTATCTGGCGGATATGGGTGCCGACGTTGTGAAGGTCGAACCGATCCGTGGTGATGACGCGCGGGGCTGGGGGCCTCCGTTTCTCAACGGCGAGGCGGCTTGGTTCCTGTCGGTCAATCGCAACAAGCGAAGCGTCTGCCTCGACATCACCACTCCGGCAGGCCACGCCACACTGATGAACCTGCTCGAGTCCGCGGACGTCTTCGTGGAGAATCTGACTCCGGCCAAGCTGGCCAAGCACGGTCTGGCGCTGGACGCACTCGCACAGCGTTTCCCTGCGCTGGTGATCTGCGCGCTGTCCGGCTACGGGCTCGATGGGCCCGACTCCGCGCTTCCTGGCTACGACCTCATCGCGCAGGCACGGTCTGGACTGATGAGCGTGACCGGCCCGGCCGGCGGCGCACCACAACGAGTCAGTACAGCACTGTCCGACGTCGCCGCCGGAACGATCGCGGCTTTCGCTGTATCGTCCGCGTTGGTCAGGCAGCGAACGACAGGGGTCGGGGAGATCATCGACATTTCCCTGCTCGAAGCAGACCTTGCCTTCCTGTCGCCCAGGATCGCGAGTTACCTTGCGGGCGAACCCGAACCGCACCCCAGCGGCGGGACCGACTCCGTCGTTGCCATCTACCAGTCGTTCGAAACGGTCGATCGCCCAATCGTCGTCGCCATCGGCAACGACCGGCACTGGTTGAAGGCCTGCCGGGTTCTCGGTCTCGAGCACCTGTCGACGCAGTCCGACCTCGCTACGAATGCCGGGCGCCGGGACCGCCGGCAGGAGATCGTCCGAATGTTCCAAGACGTCTTCTCGACCGTCACGGCGGACCGCGCCCTGGAAATGCTGCAATCCGTGGGCGTTCCATCTTCCCGGATCCAACGCCTTTCCGAGGTCGTGGCAGATCCGCAGGTCGTGGCCCGGCAGGGGATTGTCAAGCAGGACCACCCCGTCGCAGGGCCTTTCGAGAGTGTCGCCAGTCCATGGAAACTCGCGTCCGATCCGAACGCACGCACGATTGCGACCCCGGCGCCGCTCAAGGGACAGCACACCCGAGAGGTGCTCGCCGAACTCGACCTCGAGGACGAGCAGATCGACGAACTGATCAGAGAGGGCGTGGCATGGTCGCGGTAATAGGCAAGCACGATGAGGGACGCGTCCGGGTTCTGACAATGGATCGGCCCGACAGCCTGAACGCACTCAACAGTGAGATGCTGTTCTCGCTCCAGCACCACCTCGCCGAAATCGAGGCGGATGACGGTGTCGGATGTGTCGTCATCCGCGGAGCGGGTGACCGCGCGTTCTGCGCCGGTGCGGATCTCGACGAGATCCGCGGGCTGGACTATGAAGCGGCGCATCGCTTCCTTTCGCGCGGGCACGGGGTGATGACCGCGATCGCCCACGCTCGAGTTCCCGTTGTCGCCGCCGTCGACGGGTGGGCACTCGGCGGCGGGTTCGAATTGATGCTTGCCTGCCACATCGTTGTCGCGTCCACCTCGAGCCGCTTCGGGCTGCCCGAGGCGAAGATCGGGTGCATGCCCGGATTCGGTGGTACACAGCGTCTTCTGCACGCGGTGGGTAAGCCGGTCGCGCTGCGCATGATGCTGTCCGGTGAGCCGATCGATGCACAGACCGCATGGCAGGTCGGACTGCTGTCCCAGCCGCCGGTGCCGCCTGCCGATCTCGAGCCGACGGTGCGCGCACTCGCCGAATCGATCGCATCCGGTAGCCGCACAGGAATGAAACGCATTCTCGATGCCGCGGGAGCAGCCGCGCGGCCGGCCGCTCTCGACTACGAGGCAGCACTGGCGGCGGCCGCGATCGCATCGGCCGACGGTCAGGAAGGAATCACTGCGTTCGCCGAACGCAGGCCGCCGATTTTCGCGAGAGGAAGCTCGTCATGACCCCGGAGCCGTCCAATGAACTTGCGGCCGTCCGTAATGTGATCGCGCGGATGATCGCCCCGGACGCTGAACGGGTCGATCAGACATCCACCTTCCCTGGTGCCGCGATTCGCGCGCTCGCAGAGGCTGGCGCCGGTGGGCTGCTCATGCCCGTCGAGTACGGCGGTCAGGCCCGACCGACCCGCGAATACGCCGAGGCGATGGAACTCATTTCGGCTGCCTGTGGCGCCACCGCTACGGTCTACATGACACAAATGCACTGCGCACACCCCATCAACCTCGCGGGCACGCCGCAGCAGGTCGATCAGTGGATTCCGGCGCTGTGCTCGGGCGCGGCGATCGGAGCGATCGCCCTGACGGAGTCCGACGCGGGTTCCGATGTGGCGGCGATGCGTACCGTCGCCACGCGGCACGACGATCACTACGTCGTCAACGGAAGCAAGATTTTCATCTCGAACGGCGATATGGCCGATGTGATCGTCTTGTTCGCGACAGTCGATCCCGTGCTGGGCAAGGACGGCATCACCGCTTTCCTGGTCGCCACCGAGAATCTCCAAGGGTTCGACGCCGGTCGACCGATGAAGAAGCTCGGCCAGAAGGGGGCGTCAACCGTCGAACTCACGTTCACCGATTGCCGGATACCCGTCGACTGGCGTCTGGGAGATGAGGGCGCCGGATACCCGCTGCTGCTCCGGTCTGTCCTGAACTCCCGGATCAGTGCCTCCGCCCAGGGTGTCGGCTTCGCCCAAGGCGCCTTCGACGCAACAGTGCGGCATCTCATGAGGGACGGACTGCTCTCGGCCCAGCGCCGGGATGCACAGGACCTCCAGTTCGACCTTGCGCGTATCCGATCGGAGATCGCTGCCGGCCGCGCGCTTGTGCGCGAGGTTTGCGACCTGGTCGACTCCGGGGCGCCGGAAGCAGCCGCGGAGGTGTCAGTAGCAAAGCTGCATTGCACGGCGCTCGGCGTCCGGGTGGCGGCCGAATGTGTCGCGCTCCTCGGTGATGACGGTGACCGCTGCGACCTCGGCGTGGAGCGTCGCCTGCGCGACGCCAAGATCACCGAGATCTACGACGGCACAAATCAGGTCCAGAGCATGCTCATCGCCCGCGATATCCGCATCAGTGCGGCCGCGGTCCAATGATCAAGGAGAGTTCTATGCAGATTGATGTGCGGGGCAAGGTTGCTCTGGTCACGGGAAGTTCCGCGGGGATCGGCGTTGGATGTGCCCATGCGCTGAGCGCTGCCGGTGCCCGCGTGATCGTCACAGGCCGCCGAGGTGACCAACTCGAGCAGGTAGCCGCGAGCGTCGCCGAACTGGGATATGAAACTCCCTCGGTCGTGGTCTCTGATGTGTCCAGCGCAGACGGGATCTCGCGCCTTCTCGATTCGATTTCCGAATTGGGCGAACGCGTAGACATTCTCGTCAACAATGCCGGCGGATCACGGCCCACTCCCTTGGATGCGGGAGACGAGTTCTGGGACGAAGCCCTCGGGCTGAACTTCACCGCCGCGCGACGCCTGACCGGAGCACTCTTACCCGCAATGCGGAATGCCGGGTGGGGCCGCGTGATCAATATCAGCGGCTCGATGGAGCCTCGCTCGCTCAATGCGGCCTCTGCCGCGAAGGCAGCGCTGCATATCTGGTCCAAGGGCCTCTCATGCGATGCTGCCAGCGCCGGCATCACTGTCAATTGCATTGCACCGGGCAGGATCACCAGTGAGCAGACAATGAACCGGCTGCATCCGGATCCTGCCGCGCGGGATGAGTTCATCCGCAGAAACATCCCGGCAGGCCGCTTCGGAGAGCCCAGCGAAATCGGTAATGCGGTGGCCTTCCTCGCCTCCCCTCTTGCCGACTACATCACCGGCGCGGTGCTACCCGTGGACGGCGGCATGCACTACTTCGCCCACTAGCATGGCGGCAATCGAACCGATGGCAGCACCACGATCGTGCCTGTTCGTCCCCGCGTCGAATGAACGCATCCTCGCCTCCGCACGGACCGCTCTCGCCGACATGATCATTGTCGATCTCGAGGACTCGGTGATTCCACGGCAGAAGGAGACCGCGCGACGGCGGGCGATCGAGGCCATCGCCTCGGGCGATTGGTCGAGCCCGCGCCTGAGTGTGCGCGTGAACGCTTGGGAATCGCCGTGGCTTCTCAGCGATGTCGCTGAACTCGTTCGTGGGTGCGGCGCAAACATCGACTCGATCATGCTGCCGAAGACCCGGTCCGTAGTCGATGTAATCTGCCTCGATCGGATCCTCGGCCAACTCGAGGGTGAAGGCAGCCTCACACCGGGCGGAATTCGCATCGACGCGCTGATCGAGGATGCAGCTGGGTTCGCTCAGCTCGATTCCATCGCCGCCGCAGGGGAACGTCTGCGCTGCTTGTGTTTCGGTGCGATCGATCATCGTGCGTCGATGGGCTTCCGTGCCGGGGCCGCTGGGGACCTTCAGCAGTCGGCGCGACTGGCGATCGTCGGAGCTGCGCGGGCGAATGACAAGTCTGTCGTTGATGGACCGTTCACGAAGGTCCGCGATCCGGATGCCTTTCGTGTGGACATGATGCGGTGTGCAGGTGAGGGTTTCGACGGACGCCTGCTCCTGCATCCGGGACAGATAGCGATCGCGCATGCCGGATTCGCGCCTACCGCAGAAGAGACGACACTCGCCACACGCATCATTGCCGCGCTGGATGACTCGGCCTCGACGGGGAATGGTGTTGCCGTACTCGACGGGGTGATGGTGGACGAGGCCACACAGAAGTGGGCGCAGCGGATCGTCGCCAGAATCGAGCCCACCACACATGTGAATGGTGAGGCGCCCATGAAAGGAACGCCATGAGTCGACTAATCACAACAGAAGGTCTTACCGAGGACCAGCATCAGATCCTCGAAGTCGTCCGGAAGTTCGTGGAGAAGGAGATCCTTCCGGTTGCCACCGAACTCGAACACCGAGACGAATACCCCACCGCGATCGTTGACGGTCTGAAGGGACTCGGCGTATTCGGTCTGATGATCCCGGAGGAGTACGGGGGAGTCGGTGAGTCGCTGCTGACCTACGCATTGGTGGTCGAGGAGATCGCTCGTGGCTGGATGAGTGTATCCGGTGTGATCAATACCCACTTCATCGTCGCCTACATGCTGATGCAGCATGGAACCGAGGAGCAGAAGCGTAAGTACCTACCGCGGATGGCGACGGGAGACGTACGCGGCGCGTTCAGCATGAGCGAACCTGCGCTCGGCTCGGATGTCGCGGCGATCACGACAAAGGCGACCAGGCACGACGACGGTTCGTACTCGATCACCGGCCAGAAGATGTGGCTGACCAACGGCGCATCCTCGAATCTCGTTGCGGTTCTGACCAAGACCGATGAGGGCTCCGAGTCGGTATACCGGAACATGACGACCTTCTTGGTCGAGAAAGAGCCTGGGTTCGGCGAGACAGCCGAGGGCGTCACGATCCCCGGCAAGATCGACAAGATGGGCTACAAGGGCATCGACACCACGGAGATGGTTCTCGACCAGCATGGTTCGTCGAGCGATCAGATCCTGGGCGGAGTCCCCGGCAAGGGCTTCTACCAGATGATGGACGGTGTCGAGGTCGGCCGGGTCAACGTGGGTGCCCGCGCGGTGGGCATCGCCAATCGGGCGTTCGAGCTCGCCATTGCCTACGCTCAGCAACGGGTGACGTTCGGTAAACCGATTGCCCAGCACCAAGCGATCCTGTTTCGCTTGGCGGAGATGGCCACAAAGGTCGAGGCCGCACATTCGATGGTCGTTCGCGCGGCTCGGCTCAAGGATTTGGGGAAACGCAACGATGTCGCGGCTGGGATGGCCAAGATGCTGGCATCCGAGTACTGCAATGAGGTGGTCGAGAATGCGTTCCGGATCCATGGTGGGTATGGCTATTCGAAGGAGTACGAGATCGAGCGCCTCTACCGTGAGGCAGCCTTCATGCTCATCGGGGAGGGTACGTCCGACATCCAGAAGCTCATCATCGGTCGGAGCTTGCTGAAGGAGTACCAGCTCTGACAATGAGTTCGGGGGGCACGCACACCGTGACCCCCGACTATTTCCCAACTGCTAACAGTCAGGCAATTCATTGATTGTTAAGCTTGTACCAAAGGGTCATAGCGAGTGAGGGGATGGATCGATGACAGAGCCAGGGGCTGGGCCGTTCGTTGCGCAGCAGGTGCTCAGGCCGCGTGAACAAGTGCAGAAGCAGATCACGGACGCCATATTGGATGGACGGTTCGCGCAGGGAGAGAAGTTGCCGTCGGAGAACGCGCTGGCCGACATGTTCGGTGTCAGCCGGCCGACGGTCCGAGAGGCACTCGGATCGCTGGTAGCCGCTGGACTGGTTCGCAAGATCCCCGGTGTGAGCGGTGGGTCATTCGTCCGTGAGGTCGACAGCAGGGCGCTGGGCCGGATGCTCCAGGACTCCATGTCGCATGTGCTGCGGCTCGGATCCCTCAACATCGAGGAAGTGAGCGAAGCCCGAGAGATCGTCGAGGTTCCTTGCGCCCGCCTCGCGGCGCGCAACCGCACCGACGAGCAGGTCGCCGCCGCATGTGCGGTCGTCTCGCGGCAGAAGACAATCGACCTGTTCGACCCCCAGGTCTCGGTACTGGATCAGGAATTCCACCGAATCATCGCGGAGGCGACAGAGAACCGTCTGCTCGTGGCCTTCGTGCAGGCACTGCACGCGTGCACCGCGCCTGTCAGCTATCTCGAACTCACACCGGAGGTGGGTCATGAGACGATCCGCCAACACACGAAGATCATCAAGGCCATCGAGGATCGTGACGAACGAGCCGCCGCTGAGGCTATGCGCGAACACCTGACGTATGTTCGTCAGCGCAGTCGCGACTACCCCGAGACCGAATCCTGAGTTCGACGGCGCAACGATTCGGGGAGTGTTTCACCATCAGAACGCTCCCCCGAATCGCCTCGTCATCGACCTATGCGCAACTTAGTCGCATTTATATCCGCTCGAACACAGCTGCCAGACCCTGGCCGCCGCCGATGCACATTGTCTCGATCCCGTAGCGCGCTTGCCGACGCTGCATCTCCCGCAGCAGATTCGCCATAATACGTCCTCCTGTCGCACCGATCGGATGTCCGAGCGAGATGCCTGAACCGTTCACGTTGACCCTTTCTAGGTCCGCTTGGGCGAATTTCCATTCGCGGAAGCACGCCAATACCTGAGCCGCGAATGCCTCGTTCAGTTCGACGAGGTCGATGTCGGACCACTGCAACCCTGCGCGCACGAGCGCCGCATGTGTCGCCGGGACGGGTCCGATACCCATTCGCGCCGGTTCCACTCCGGCCAGCGACCAGCTGACCAGCCTGCCGTAGGGGCGCAGACCGAGGGCATCGGCCCGCTCTGGCGTTGTCACGATCGCCACCGCGGCTGCATCGTTCTGGCCGCTCGAATTGCCCGCGGTGACAGTTGCTTCGGGATCGACAGACCTGAGTATGGGAGTCAACGCGGCCAGCTTGTCCATCGAGACGTCCGGCCGCGGATGCTCGTCGCGGACGACCACCCGCTCCGGGTCCTTTCGCGTGGCGGGGAGGACAACCGGGACGATCTCGTCGTCGAATAACCCCTGGTCGATTGCCCGTACCGCACGGCGGTGCGAGCGCAGCGCCCACTCGTCCTGCTCGGTGCGGCTGATTCCATGGTCACGCCGGAGATTCTCTGCGGTTTCTATCATTCCGCCGGGTACCGGGAATCGTTTACCCCCGGAGTTCTTGCGCGGCTCGGCGAGCCGGTCCTTCACGACAGGAGTGCCGCCGTGATTCCACCGAGCGTCCGCCAGGTACAACTCGGTCTGGCTCATGCTCTCCGCGCCGCCGGCGAGGACCAGGTCCGACCCGCCGCTCGCGACCTGCATGCACGCATAGATCACAGCCTGCAGCCCTGATCCGCACCGGCGGTCGACCTGAAGCCCGGGGACTGTGATGTCCAATCCTGCATCCAACGCAGCGATCCGGCCGAGTGCTGCCGCTTCGCCATTCGGGTAGCCCTGCCCGAAAATTACATCGTCGATGTCCACGGAAGCGATGCCCGTCCGGTCGACAAGCCCTCTGATGACGGTGGACGCAAGCTCTGCCACCGGGACGTCCTTGAAAATGCCGCCGTAGCGGCCGACCGGTGTCCTGAGGGGCTCGCAGATGACTGCATCACGCATGAGATCTCCTAAACGCTGGTCTCGCCGCCATCGACGACGATGGTCTGTCCGGTGAGGAAAGTCGGGGCATCCAGCGCCAGGTACCGGACCACGTTGGCAATTTCCTCGGGCTCGCCCATTCGGTGGGCGGGAATGCGGCGCAGCACCTTCTTCATGGCCTCGGCGTTTCCACGCAACTCGGCATTGATGTCGGTGGCGATGTAGCCGGGTGCGACCGCATTGATCTGCGCACCGAAGCGTGCCCATTCCGCGGCAGCGGCGCGCGTAAAGTTGATCACCGCCCCCTTGGAGGCGCAATAGGATGTGTATCCCGGTCGGCCGACGAGGCCGAATACGGAGGCCACATTCACCGCCCGCCCAGCACCGACCGATGCGAAATGTCTTGCCGCAGCACGTGAACAGTGGAACATTCCACGGACATTGATGTCGAAGACGCGTTGCCAGTCCGAGTCGGTCAGATCGACGAGATTTCGTTGCAACGCGACACCGGCGTTGTTGATCAAGATGTCGAGTCGGCCGAACTCGTTCAGGCAGGTGGCGAAGAGGTGTTCAACGGCGGACTCATCCGAGATATCGGTGACGCAGGCCAGAGATTTCGCCCCGAGTGTGCTGATCTCGTCCGTCAGCGATCGGAGTTCGTCGGCGCCGCGCGCCGCGAGAACGGTTTGTACCCCTGACTCAGCGAGAGCGAGGGCTGTGGCCCTGCCTAATCCGCGACTGGCACCAGTGACGATGGCGACTGAAGGCGACATGACCACATGCTGTCTGACAATTACCAATATGTCAATGTTGGCGACATGTTGCCAGGGCTCTGGCTACCACTGGCTCAGGACACCCGCCCGGATCGCATCGCCGTGTCGCTGGCACGAAATCAGATCGCAGTCTCCACAGCCGAACCCGCATGACGAGGGTTTCGGCATCGATCTCGGCGGCCGGTCCGCAGACACGGATCCGATACGGCTGGGAGCCGGGCGCGGCCGAGCACTTCGAGGGGACGGCCAGTTCGAAGGGCACCACATGATCGAGGGCCAGAACGGCAACCGGGTGCACGAATCGCCACCAAGGGGCTGATTTCTCGCCACCGCTGGGTGGGGAATTCTGGTTATCGCATGCTGGCGATGGTCAGTGCAAAGGGTTTCAATCCGTGGTTGCGGACGATCGAGGGGACCAGCAGCATGAGCGCTTCGGTGCCGCGCGCCGTGGTGATGTCACCGAGGTCTTCGATCCACTCGTCGGCCCAGCCCAGGTCGGCCAGCAGATCCCGCACGGTCGCCTTCGCCCCGGCGTCGTTGCCGGACAGGAACGCGGTGGGCGGGCTGCAGAGCGATCCCGGGGCAGTCATGACCGGAAACAGCATGGTGTTAAGGGTTTTCACCACGCGGGTTGCAGGCAGGGCCTGCTGAATGTGCTCGGCCAGGCTGCGGCCGGTGTAGAGCAATCCGCTCGGTCTGCCCTCGTCGTCACGGCCGGTGGCGTTGGCGAGGTCGATGAGGATCTTGCCGTCGAGGGCGTCGCGCAGCGCGACCAGCCGTTCGACCGAACCTTCGCCCGGTGTGGCGTTGACGACGATCTCGCCGTCGCGGGCGGCCTGCTCCATTCCGGCGAGCGTGACCGGCGGGCCCGCCCAATTGTCCACGCCGCCACGGGTTCCGACGGTTACCCTATGTCCGGCCTCGAGCAGTTTGGTCGCGAGGTTCGCCGATACGCGTCCCGCGCCGAGAATCGCGATCGAGGTCATCGCAGCGCCTCCGCCAGCACCTCGACGGCCGCGGCGTGCAGCGCCGGTGTGGCCGCGAGGAAGTCCCGGCTGGCCGCGGACCACGGGTTTCCGGCGAGATCGGTGACGGTGCCGCCCGCTTCGGCGACCAGCAGCGCACCGGCGACCAGTCCGGACCGCACATCGCTGTGCTGCCAGAACACATCCATCCGGCCCGCGGCTACCTGGATCAACTGCATGGTGGCCGGTACCGAAACCCTTGTCACCAAGGCATTTTCGAGCATCGCTGTCACCGTGCGGCCGATCTGGCGGAAGGTCTCGGCGGTCTCGCCGGGCTTGGCCTGGCCGGTCCCGACCAGCGCGGCGTTCAGCCGGGCCTTGTTCGAGGTGTGCAGCCGCACGCCGTTGAGGTAGGCCCCTTGTCCCCGGACCGCGGTGTAGATGTCCTCGGTCAGGGGCAGGTAGACGACGGTGACGACCGGGTCGTTGTCGCGCACCAGGGTGGCGGTCACCGACCATTCGGTCATGCCGTGGCCGTGGTTGATATTGCCTTCGGCCGGGTCGGTCACCCACCATTCGCCGTCGGGCAGGGCACCGCCTGCCAACTCGTCCTCGACCCAGCCCGCGCCGGGGCGTGCCGCCTCCAGCGCCGGACGTAGCAACTCCAGCACCGCGGCGTCATTGGCCTCCAGCACGGCGGTGATGTCGTCGAGATCGCCTGGGCGCGAATCGATGTCGAATCGCTCGCGCAGTCGGGCACCTGCCTTGCGGACCGCGGCGACGGCCTCGGGAAGCAAGGCTTCGTCAGTAGATAGGACAGTACGTGCGGACATGATCTTCTCCTGCGAGGAACTGGGATCTGGTGAAATCCACGCTAGGAGCCATGAGATATAACCGCAAATGCATGTTAGTCAGATATAACATGACTGACATGCATGTTGATCTGAATCTGCTCACTGCCCTGGATGCCCTGCTCGAGGAGGGCAGCGTCGCGGGCGCTGCGGATCGGCTCCACCTGACACAGCCCGCCATGAGCCGCGCGCTGGCCCGCGTGCGGCATGCGATGGACGATCAGATCCTGGTTCGCAGCGGCCGCACGATGACCCCGACCCCGCGCGCGGTCGCCGTTCGCGAACAGGTGCACGCGCTGGTCCAGCAGGCGCAGGCGATCCTGGCACCGGAACGCGATATCGATCCGGGCACCGTCGAACGCACGTTCACCCTGAGCTGGCACGAGGCCATCACCACCGCGATCGGCGCGCAATTGCTGGCGACGGTGTCCCGGCGCGCGCCCGGCATCCGGCTCCGACTGCTCGCCGAGGCCAGCACCGACACCAACGATCTGCGCCACGGCCGAGTCGACCTCGAAATCGGTGCCACCACCCCAGAGCAGGCCGATATCTCGCACACGACCGTTGCCCACGATCGCCTCGTGGTCGTTACCCGCCACGACCACCCCATCACCGACATGACCCTCGACAACTACGCCGCCGCGCAACACATCACGGTGTCCCGCCGCGGCCGCCTGCACGACCGCATCGACGACATTCTCGCCCAGCAGGATCGGCACCGCCACACCGTCGCCGCCGTGCCCACCAGCACGACCGCGCTGCATATCGTGCGACACAGTGACCTGCTGGTCGTGGTGCCCGAACATATGACTCGCTCCGCCGTCCACGACCTTGCTCTCCGCGTCCACCCCCTGCCCTTCGACCTCGCCCCGACACCCGTGGTCATGGCATGGCATCAGCGCTACGACGGCGACCGCGCCCACCAATGGCTGCGCTCGGAAACCGCCGCGGCCCTAGTAGTGCTTTGTTAGGTGTGGGGTGGCTGCGTACGGACAGGTAGGGGTTGGTGGCAGGTGTGGCAGTGTCCGGTCCAGGTGGCGAGTAGGTGTTGGAGCCGGCGCAGGACGGCGTAGAGGGTCAGGCCGGCGCAGGGGCTTTTGGGGTGTGGCGCAGCTGGGTGCAGATGGCCTGGGCGATCGAGGCGAGGGTGACGTGACGGTGCCAGCCCAGCCAAGACCGTCCTTCGAAGTGGTCCAACCCGAGACCGTCTTTGAGTTCGCGGTAGTCGTGTTCGATGCGCCAACGGATTTTCGCCAGCCACACCAGGTTCGGCAGCGGGATCGAGGCGGGGAGGGTCGAAAGCCTGTAGTCGGTGGGCTCGGGTGCTCCGGTGGCCCATTCGGCCAGCAGCCAGCATTCGGGAAGGCTGCCGTCGGGGCCGCGAGCGATGTTGCGGTTGGCTGGGCGCACTCGCAGATCGCTGGTCCCGGCGGTGTCACAGCAGTTGGATGTTGCGCCGAATGACTCCGGCGACGGCGCATCCGCTTGGTGTAGTCGGCCGATTGCGCCATGGGCGCGGATACCGGTCTTTTTCGCGACCTCCGCCAGCGACTTGTTCTCCGGGCGCGGCAGCCGCGCATACTCGATCTTGCCGTCCGGGGCGCGACCGGGCGGCCGCTGCGCCGGCTCGGTCTCACACAATGGCCAGCCTTTTCTCCCCGGCAATGCGGACCGATATTAGGCGCGGGTCGTTGAGCATGCGAAGAAGAACTGCTCGTGATCCGCGCCCGACCGGTGAACGTCATAGCCAGGCCGATCCCTATGCAGTGCATCCCAGCCCGAACACACCGCAGCAACGCTGTCGAGCCCGAGTTCGACAAACAGGGGTGTACATCCCTGATCCTGAGGCGTCTACTGGAATACGCAGGACACCGGGTTGATCATCGTGGCTTTGTTCTTCCCGTGGCCGTGGTCGGGTGGGCGTAGTGAGCGGTGCTGGCATTGCGCACATGACCGATACCAGCACCGGAGGGTTTCTCGAGCCCCCTTCGAGTACAGCAGCGAAACCAGGTAGCTGGCCATGATCGTTCTCGGAATCATCCTTCTTATTGTTGGGTTCATATTCGGCATCCCGATCCTCTGGACCATCGGGATCGTGGTCCTCGTCGTCGGGCTCGTATTACTGCTGTTGGGGTCGACGGGCCGCGCCGTCGGCGGCCGACGCCATTACTACTAGCCCCTGGGATCGCGTCTGCGCTTCAGATCGCGGTCACCACCACCACTGTCGTGCTGACCGCGGTAAGCGTCGTCGGTATCCGCCCCCGCGTCAGAGTTCGCTCCACGTGTCACACACCGACCGGGCAACACTGATCGAATTGGCCGAAAACACTGTATGGCCATACGCGGCCCACCCACTGGCACCATCACCGTCAGCTCGACCTGCTCGGCAGATGCTTGCGCGGACGCGCGTTCCCGGCCGGAATTCTTCTGCCGCACCAGAATCACATCCTCGCCATTGTTCGCCGATGTGGTTCGAGGCTGCCGCCACCGAGCATCTCGCCCCAGTAGTCACTAGCCACAAACTACCCAGCAATGAGTAATCAGGAGGTGAATTCACCGATGTTTATGCAGATGATGGACATGATCCGAAACATGTGGAACATGATGTTCCCCACCATGCCCATGTAGTGAGACCGACCGCCAGAGCGACCGGATGGAAGATTGCGCACGGATTCGAGGAATTCCCGCAATCCGATGGCGGCCCGTACTCGCAAACCCAGCCAACAGCCAGACGCGCTAAACGCGAGTTCGTCCACAGCCTGGGCCAAGGAGATTGATCACCTGCTGGGCCCTCCCGCCTGTCAGCCGAATTTGCGCTGGACGATGTGCGTTCTCCGGTCAGCGTGCACATGTCGGTTGCCAATCGGCGCGGGGTTATCGGACGCGGGTGCACACTGGGGAGGTGACCCGAGTTCAGCGCTGTGTCGGCCACTTGGATTGCCTGATCGAACTTACCTGGCCTGCTGGAAGGCAGGCCTGGTGGAGTGCACCTCACATGGGAACTGGACTGCAAATTGCGGCCGATAATGGCGCCTGCCGCCGATCGGTCGGCCACTCGTACCGGCGACCATCAACACTGCACCGATAATCAAGACAATTACTCCGATAGTGGTCAGCGCTGGAATTCCGAAAAGGAATCCGGCGATGAGGAGGATTACTCCGAGAATGATCGTGAGAAATCTGAAACGCGCCACGCGATTTATTCGTGGACCAGGCGCGTCACCGACCGCCACCGCGCCGATCGCTCGATTCGGGGACATTCCTGCCGAAGCAATGACGCCCAACAGAATGTGGGTGGACTACCAGCGTGCACCAAGTGCCAGTAGTCGCTGGGTTCGGCTGTGCCGGTTGGCCATCAACCGCAACATCACCCGAGCCACCGACGGCAGCCGAGTACTGCGATCGCGACGACGAGTGGGATCAGCAGGTGCCAGCCCGCGAACGGCACGGTCACGACCAGAAGTGCGACAGCGACGACGGCGACCAAGCGTTGCCCTCCCGTGAACAGACGTGCTGCGGCAGCCGTGCCCAGCAGGTAGGTCGCGAGTACGAGGACAGCGGGGATGAAGACGATGTCGTCGGTGCCCCAGCCGAAGACGGCAGCACCGACCAACCCCGCACCGCCGATTGCCGCGACAGCGAGTATCGCGACGATCGGAGCGTCGTGCCGGTTGCGGCGGGTCAGGATCCGGGGTGCCCAGCCATCACGTCCGAGGGCGAAGCCGAGCCGGGAGACCGAGACGACGAAGGCGTTGCTCGTGCCGAGGCAGATGACAACGGCGGCCCCAGCGACGACGCCGACTGCGGACAAGCCGAGCCCCTGCTCGATGATGACGCCGAGCGAGATGCGATCGAGCGCGCGACTGCCGTAGGAATCGGTGCCGACGACCGCGAAGGCCACACCGAGGTAGAGCACGGTGACGATCAGGATCGTCAGCAGCGTCGCGCGCGGGAGGGTGTGCTTGACATCGCGGAACTCGGCGGAGAGGTGTGCGATCGCCTCCCATCCGGCGAAGGCGAAGAAGAGCACAACCACGGCGTGGCCGACCCCGTTGACACCGTGCGGTGCGAACGGCGTGAAACTCCCGAACTGGATGTGTGGGAGCGCCACCAGGATCACCGTGATGAGGATTATCGCGACGCCGATCGCGAGGACGATCTGAACACGGGCACCAAGCTCGAGACCGACGAGATTGGCGATGACCGCGACCGCGAGCACGCCCGCGGCGATAAGCGGCTCCCAGTGCTGGGACAGGCCGAGCGCGTCCGCGACGTAGTAGCCGGCGGTCAGCGGCACGATGGTCTGCCCGATAGAGCCCGCAATGAAGTACCACCAGCCGGCCACCCCACCAGCGGAGGCTCCGAACGCCCGGGAAGCGAACGACGCGACACCACCCGCGTCCGGAAATCGTGACGCCAGGGCAGCGAAGGTGAACGCGAGCGGCAGGCCCATCGCCGCGCTGAATGCCCAAGCGATCAACGACCCGGGCCCGGCCAGCGACGCAGCCTGACCGGGGAACACCAGAACCCCGGCACCGAGGATCGCGCACACATACAGTGCGACCCCCTGCGCCACCCCGATCGTGGTCGCAGAGTCGGTCACTGTCGTCTTTTCGCTCGTCACTCTCCTATCCCAGTCGACTCACCCCGCGCACGGTGAGTGTCATAGTTGACGACATGCGCAAGAGAACAGACACACATCGGGTGGCGCTCGCGGTGATGCCGGGTGCTCCGATCTTCGAACTCGCGGTTCCCTGCGAGGTGTTCGGAATCTCTCGCCCGGAAATCGTCGACCCCTGGTACGAGTTCCGGGTCTGCGCCACCGAACCCGGAGCGGTGATCGCCGCCGGATTCGCCGCGACCACGCCCCACGGGCTCGACGACCTCGTCACCTCGGACACGGTGATCGTGCCCGCCTGCACGAACATCCATGGCCAACAGCCCACCGAGCTCGTCGACGCGGTCCGCGACGCCCACCGGCGCGGCGCGCGGATCGC
This sequence comes from Nocardia sp. CA-107356, assembly GCF_050946365.1. Taxonomy (NCBI): domain Bacteria; kingdom Bacillati; phylum Actinomycetota; class Actinomycetes; order Mycobacteriales; family Nocardiaceae; genus Nocardia; species Nocardia sp. CA-107356. The sequence goes on from NZ_CP191992.1 coordinate 5,879,693, forward strand.
CGCGATCTGTTCTGGCGCGTTCGTGCTCGCCCAAGCCGGACTGCTCGACGGCCGTCACGCCACGACCCATTGGATGCACGCGGACGAACTGCGCCGCCGCTACCCACGCGTCGACCTCGACGCGAACGTGATCTACGCCCAGGACGACCGCGTCCACACCTCAGCGGGAACTGCCGCGGGTATCGATCTCTGTCTCGAGCTGGTCCGCCAGGACCACGGCACCGCGGTCGCCAACGCCCTCGCACGCCGCATGGTGACCCCGCCGCACCGACCCGCGGACCAAGCTCAGTACATGCTCGCCCCGGTCCACTCGCCCAGCGCCCCACCTCTGAGCGAACTCACCGAATGGGCCATGCAGAATCTGGCCGAACCGATCCGGCTTCGTGACCTCGCGGCACGCATACACCTCAGCGAGCGGCAGCTCACGCGCCAATTCCTCAAAGCGTTCGGCCGAACTCCGGGCAGCTGGCTCGCTCGTGAACGCCTACGACGCGCGCAGACGCTTCTCGAAACCACCGACCTCACGATCGCCGCCATCGCGACCGAAAGCGGATTCAGCACCGCGGCCGGGCTCCGTGCGGCATTCGCGAAACACCTCCAGACCTCACCAAGCGACTATCGTTCGACCTGGGCAGCCTGAATCGGCGGTAAGCCACCGACCACGGGTGCCACAAACCGTCACTGGTCCACTCCCGGCGCTCGCCCACCACGGCCAATGACCCTCACGCTGGTATGAGGCCGGGATGCCGGTCGTAGCAGACGGTATCGACGGGCCAGGTCCAGGTTCGTGGAGCGGACTGCCGGACGGCGGCCGCTGAGGATCGCGGGCTCACCTCGTCGGCGCTCCCGTCGACGGCTGACCAATGCGAGCGAGCATCTGCACACGCCAACCGTGAATCTGCTTCATGCCGCGGTTGAGCTTCCAGCAGGGCGTAACTAATAGATACCTGTCGGCCCCGGATTATCGGCGCAAGATCACCCGCCAGCTCGACAAGGGGGAGTCCCTGCACGCACTGCGCTGCGACCTGCTGTATGCCCACGAAGGGCATGATCCGGGCGCGGCACCTGGAAGCCAAACCGAACAAGGCTGGTACCGTACCCTGGCGACAAATGCCGTAATCGCTTGGACCACAGAGTATTACGGTCTCGGTGTGGCGCAGATGCCGGCGCGAGGGGCGGCGCATCGATGATGCGGTACTCGCACACATCTCGCCCGCGCACAGCGGGAACATCAACTTCTTTGGCGCCATCGAGGTCGACATCGACGCCGAACTCGCCCAGCTCGGACCCACCGGCTACCGCCCGTAGCGTGTCCGCGACACCTTGTTCTGAGCGAGCGTTCGTCCGATGTCTGCGGGCCGTCGTCAGCCGAACCAGGGCCGTGCACCAGTTCATTCCGCTGCATGTTCGACCGATGCTAGCGTGCCTGTGCATCCAGCGATCGGAGGCTCATTGATGGACGAGATCAAGTTCGAGCAGGACCTGGTGCGGGCGCTGCTGCGGGAGCAGCATCCGGATCTGGCACACCTCGTGCTCCGAGACGTCGACGGAGGCTGGGATAACCAGCAATGGCGACTCGGGCAGGAGTTGGCCGTGCGCTTGCCGCGCACCGAGCGCGCGCCTGCTCTGCTGCACACTGAGCAGAGGTGGCTGCCGGTGTTGGCGAACCGCCTGCCGCTGCCAACACCCACCCCGGTGCGTATCGGCAAACCTTCGAGCCTGTTCGAGCACACCTGGACAATCGCGCGCTGGGTCGAGGGTGAGCCGGCCGATCACGCGCCGGTCACACGCATTGATGCGGCCGAGATCCTCGCGGAATTCCTTGGTGCGCTGCACGACCAGGCGCCCGCCGACGCACCGACCAACCCTGCGCGCGGCATCCCACTGGCTGGATTGCGGGAACGGGTCGACCGCGGGTTCGAGGTCATCGCCGACCACGCGAGCGCTGACAGCGCACGGGAAGTCTGGGAGAAGGCGGTAGCAGCGCCGGTCTGGCAGGGCGCGCCGCTGTGGCTGCATGGTGACTTGCATCCGGCGAACGTGGTCGTCCGGGACGGGATGCTCGCTGGGGTGATCGACTTCGGCGAGATGTGCGCAGGCGATCCCGCGACCGATCTTTCAGCCGCCTGGATCCTGTTGCCTGCAGACGCGGCAAGTCGATTCTTCGACGCCTATGGGCAGGCCGACGAAGCGACCATCACCCGGGCCCGTGGCTGGGCTGTCCTGCTCGCCCTGGGCCTGATCGGGATCGGACGAAACGGGAGGCTTGGTCTGCCCGGGGGCAAACCAACCTGGGAACCCGCAGGTTACGCCACACTCGAACGGGTCCTGGCGGCGAACTGACCCGCGCGCGGCCCGGTGGATCAAAGACGAAGGTTCGCGAGACACTCTGCGGCGCAGGGTTTTCCCGCAGGTCATATCTGTAACGGTTGCCGTGTACGCGCCAATGCCAAGTCGGTCGAGGATGAGAGGTTTGCCGCTCATCGGCCACACCGCATCCACCTATGCGTTCCAGGTCTTCGATGCCGTACCGCCGACCGACAAACGCGTCGTAATCCCCCATACTCCAGCGCGGATCGGCTCCACGACGGCTACAACTAGTCGAATGCTGTCCGGGACGGTCGGAGCGAGTTTCAATGGCGTGTATACCTCACTCGACGGTCACCGTCGCCTGCCACGCGCCCGGGCGCATGCCTGTCGCCTTCTGGAAGAACACCGAGAAGTTGGACGCGTCGGGAAAGCCGAGCTCGCTTGCGCAGCGGGCCGCCGGAAAACGGTCGTGCGCGAGGAGTCGTTTCGCTTCCAGGACGATGCGATCGACGATGTACGCCTTCGCAGTACGGCCGGCAACCTGTTGCACCGCTCTCGAGAGGGTGCGGGGCGCGTATCCCAGGGCCCGGGCGTAGTAGCCGGCATCGTGATGTTCCCGAAAGTGCACTTCGACGCTCGACCGGAAGAGTTGGAAAACCGCATTCGTCGGCCGTGCTTCGCCGTGCGATGGCCGGAGCCGAGCAACGAGCGCCGATAGCAGGATCTCGGGGAGCTCCTTCGACGCGCCTTCGCGCGACGCGGACGCTTCGAGTAGGAGATGGTTCCGCGCGGCGTCGACGAACGGCCAGTCGGCGTCAGGGATCGTCCATACTGCGACCAGGTCCGGCGACGCGACGAGCTCTCGAGTGCCATGAGTGACCGGCGCGGTCGGAACGAACAGCACGACATGCCCTGCCACGCCGACGATGTCTTCCCATCGGTGCACCGCGCCAGGAGCGACCCACACCGCGGATCGCCCCCTGAGAGGGTGCAGGACGAAGTCGACCATGACGGATCCGTACCCGGTATCGACGACGGCGAGGACGTAGAAGTTGGCGCGCTGCGTCCCGCCGTCGTTCAGGGCACGAAGACGATCGAACGTCATCGTCTCGACCGCGGCCGTACCCCGCCCGACGGGCTGGTAGCTCATCTGCCGGATCGCATCCACGTGTCCAGTTTCCACCATCGGATGACCACTCGCGCCGATGCCCCGCATCGGCTGTCGACGTCAAATGGAAGGAGGGAAAAACCACCCGGAATCAGATCGAAGGAGATCTTATGACCACGTCGCTACAGCCTCTGCTGCCCACTTACGACCACCGTCCAGGCACCGGACCGACCCTGGTGTTCCTGCATTATTGGGGTGGTTCCGCCCGCACCTGGGACCTCGTCGTCGACCGCCTCGCGGATCGTGATGCGCTCGCGATCGACTTTCGCGGATGGAGTCGCTCGAGCAGCCTGCCCGGGCCCTACACGCTCCGTCAGCTCGCCGAGGACACCCTCGCCGTGATGGCCGACGCGGGAGTAACCGACTACGTCCTCGTCGGCCATTCCATGGGCGGCAAGGTCACGCAGCTGATCGCAGCGACCCGGCCCACCGGCCTCCGCGGAATCATTCTCGTCGGTTCCGGTCCCGCGAAACCTGCTGCGGAGATTACTGCCGAGTACCGGGAGGGCCTCTCCCACGCCTACGACTCCGCCGAGTCCGTCATCTCCGCACGGGACAACATCCTCACCGCGACCGAACTGCCCGAAGCCATCAAGTCGCAGGTCGCGACCGATTCTCGCTCCGGTACCGACGAGGCCCGTAGGGAGTGGCCGCTGCGCGGCATCGCGGAGGACATCACCGAGCACGCCCGCAGGATCAGCGTCCCCGCCCTCGTTATCGCCGGAGAGAACGACCACGTCGAGCCCGTCGACGTGCTCCGCGACAACCTGGTGCCTTACCTCTCTGGAGCCGACTTCATGGTGATCCCGAACACGGGTCACTTGATCCCGCTCGAAGCTCCCGCCGAACTCGTCGACGCCATCGCCGCCTTCGCACCGGTTGCCTGATCGCAAAACCGCGATCAGCTCTGGTTGTGCTCGTGCGAGCCTCGGTGCGGCAGCCAGATCTCCTCGGCGCGTTTGCTGGCCTGCGGGGTGAAGTAGTCGCCGATTTTCAGGTCGTCGAGCAAGGTTGCGTGCTTCGGTGCCCAGCTCAGCAGGGCTTGGGTGTGCTCACTCGAGACGGGCACGTCGAGGGAGAAGAATTTGGCCAGGAACGGGTTTCCGAGATGCTCGGTGGCCTGCTCGAGGGTCAGATTGATGGTGGGGATGTCGAGCATCTGTGCGATTTGCTCGGCGATGCTCTTTATCGTGACGGCGCTTTCGCCGGCGCCGTGCAGCACGCTGCCGCTGGGGGCTTCCTCCAGCGCCAAGCGGAACAGCCGGGCGGCGTCGCAGCGGTGGATTGCCGGCCAACGATTGGCGCCGTCCCCGATGTAGGCCGAGACACCCGCCCTGCGTGCGGCCGCGATGAGAGCCGGAATGAACCCGTAATCGCCCGGGCCGTGCACGGTCGGTGCGAGTCGCACGACGCTGGATCGGACACCCCGATCGGCAAAGACCAGGCATGCCCATTCGCCCGGGATGCGAAAGGCGGCAACCGAATCGGGATCCGGCGCGTCCCGCTCGGTGCTGACCCGGCCGGTCCGCGTCACCAACGTGCCCGACGTGCTGACAAACGGCTTGCCGGACCCGACCAGCGCCTGACCGAGCGCCTCGATCGCGGCGCAGTCGCGACGGATGAGGTCGTCCGGATCGGCGTAGTCGCCGCCGTAGGCCATGTGCAGGACGCCGTCGGCGGCTTCGGCGCCGCGGCCAAGGCTGTCGAGGTCGTCCAGGGAGCCGCGGTGTGGTGTTGCGCCGAGCGACTCCAGCCGAGCGGCGGCTGCGTCCGAGCGCGCCAGGCCGGTGACGGTGTGGCCGGCCGCGACGAGTTCAGCGACGACGGTGGGGCCGGTCTGGCCGGTGCCACCGGTAACAAAGACATGCATGAAAGACTCTCCCATTTAACGCCAGTGACTGACACTACGTAATGCACTCGCCGACTCTACGCGTAGTGTCAGTGGCTGGCGTAACGTACCGCCAGTCACTGACACATTGCGGTAGATTCGGGGGGTGCCACGGAGCGGAGCAGACGCGCGCGGCCGCCTTCGACAGGCGGCACTGAAGCTGTATCAGGAGCAGGGGTTCGACCAGACCACGGCGGCGGAGATCGCCGCCCGTGCAGGGGTCAACGAGCGCACGTTCTTCCGGCACTTCCCGGACAAGCGCGAGGTGCTCTTCGACGGCGAGGCCGACCTACGCGCCACGCTGATGCAGGCAGTTGCCGAAGCGCCCGAGGGGCTGGGACCGTTCGAGATACTGCTGTGCTCCTTCCGGAAATCCGCACGGAATCTGGAGAACAACCGCCCGTTCTCCGAACCGCGGTGGAAAGTCATCGCGGTGACCCCGGCGCTCCGCGAACGCGAGTTGGCCAAGCATGCGTTGCTCACCGACGCCGCGGCGGAGGCGCTGCGGCAGCGCGGCATCGACGAAGGGTTGGCCGACCTGGCCGCTCGGACCGGCTGGGCCGCCTTTCAGCACGCGGTCCAAGCCTGGATCGACGACCCCGCGCACAGTCTGGACGCGCACCTCTCCCAAGCGTTCGACGATCTGCGCGCCCTCTCCGCGACCACCCAACCACCGCAGCCGGGGCCCGAACACTGATACCGCCCGCCTGCGATCATCGAAACGTCGCAACTGGACCGCGTCACGAATGCAAGGCCGCCAGAGCCTGCGTACCGAACATTCGAGCACCTTGTCGCCGTCGTAGAGGACCAGAAGTCGGCGCAGCGCGCGCACGAGGCGCCACCGCAAACCGCCGGGATGTAACTACCTCACAAACTCGAGTGTCTTCTTCACGATCCGCGAGCCGGGGTCGCAGCGAAAACGGTGCCGCGCCCCGCGTATTCCGGGTCCAGTTGAGCGATTCGATCGCGCCCGCCGATAAGGGACTTTCGCCCCTTTTAAAGGGCTATGTGGTCTGAAAGCCCTTCTCCAACAATATTTTTCACTGCTTCTAGTCTTCGGATCAACCCCGTAGAGCTGCATGGACCGTGGGCTCTGCCCGGCTCCTGGCAGCGATCTCCTCTGCCGGCGTTGTTTGGCTGTCCGAATGCGGGTTATCCGCCAGAAGACCGGCTGGAACCCGCAGGCCGGGCACCTTCGAACAAAGGGGCCGCGATCATGGGCACTGTAGATAAGGCAAAGAACAAGGCAGAGGAACTCGCCGGTAAGGCCAAGGAGAAGTTCGGCGAGGCCACCGACGACAAGGACAAGCAGAACGAGGGCAAGGCCGACCAGACCAAGTCCAACCTCAAGGGCGCAGGCGAGAAGGTCAAGGATGCCTTTCGCGACTGACTCGACGCTCGCCAGCGTCGGCTACGGACGGGTGGTCCAGCGAGGCCATCCGTTCGCAGAATCGGTCCCGCATCCACCACCAGCACGCTGGCCCACAACGCGTCTACCTCGCGAGCCTGCTGAACTCCGATCCCGACCCGCATGAAAATCCAGGCAGACCGGTCCGCGCCCTCATCGAGCCCACAGATAGCTAACGCTCATCCAGCGACGGCAACACCGTTTCACTGCCGATCAGACCGCGCTCCCTACCCTGCACACCTCTCATCGCACCCCCGGCGAAGCTTTCACCACCACTACCACGAGGCGAGCATCATGCCCGACAACAAGCCGTCCTCGACGTCGACCGGCGGATCGTCGGCGTCGTCGTACGACAACTCGTCCACGGTCGCGGGCCGGGTAGCCCAGAACAGCGTCTTCGAACGATTCGCCCGCGTGGGCTTCGTCGTGAGCGGCATCGTGCACCTCATCATCGGCTACATCGCCATCCGGATCGCCCTCGGCGGCGCAGCCGGCACCGCCGACCAATCCGGGGCCATGGCCGAACTGGCCTCCAAGCCGGGCGGCGTCATCGCCCTCTGGGTGTGCGTAGTCGCATTCGGGCTGATGGCGCTGTGGCGGCTCGCCGAAGCGGCGCTCGGCAGCTCATCCAAACCCGACGCCGACAGTAAGAAGTTCGAAGCGATCGATCGCGTCAAGGCGGCTGGGCTGGCCGTGGTCTACTTCGCCTTCGCCCTCTCCGCGTTCGGATTCGCCCGCGGCAGCGGCACGTCCAGCAGCGGCCAGAGCACGGGGATCACCGCCCGCATGATGCACACCACCGCCGGCACGACCGCCCTCACCGCAAGCGGGCTGATCATCATCGCGATCGGCGGCTACCACGTCTACAAAGGAGTGAGCCAGAACTTCGTCGACGACCTCGAGGGCACGACCAGCGATCTCGTACGAAGGTTGGGCACGGTCGGATACATCGCCAAGGGGCTGGCCATCGCCGCGGTCGGGTTGCTGGTGATCCTCGCCGTGAGTCGATCCGAGCCGGACAAAGCCGCCGGACTCGACGGCGCCTTCAAAACCGTGGGAGCTCAACCCTTCGGAGCGGTCCTCCTCATAGTGTCCGGCCTGGGCATCATCACCTACGGCCTCTACAGCTTCGCCATGGCCCGGTACACCAAGATGTAGTCGAGTCCACCTGGCGTCAGCGGTCGGTCGAGTCACGTGGGAGAAGGAGACCGAGGGGGCCGATGTCGATGTTGAGGTCTTCGGGGGTGAGGCCGAAGTGGTCGCGTAGTTCGTCCATATGTTGCCTTTCGAGCAGAATCCCGACTCGAGCCCCATGGAAAGTCGGCCTAGTCGCAGTGCGAACCGACCCTGCTGGTCCGCGCCCGCAACGCCATCGCGGCCGCGACGTTTCCGTCGGCGCTGTGCTCGCCGATCGCAATCGCCTGCGTGTCGACACCGGGTTCAGCGGCGTGCTCGGCCGTCCAACTCAGACTTTCGCGGGACCGGGGCGGCGTAGACGGCGGTGTGGGTGGCCATGCGTTTGCGGTTCGGTTTCTCTCGAGGCGAGCCGGGTGCGGAACACCGGTGCCGCGCGAGCCGCGGGCTACTTCGCGCCGATGCCGTCGCGGAAGAAGTCGCTGAGCTGCTCGCCGAGCGGCTCGGCGGTCTGGGTGTTGTAGTCGTTCCAGCCCTCTTGCTGCGCCTGCTGCAGGTAGTCGGGCAGCGGTCGGTGCAGTTCTTCGCTGACGGCTCGGTCGTGCAGCCGGCTCATCGCCTCGCGCAGGCTCCCGCCCGCCGCTGCGGTGTTGTCCAGTTCGAGTTCACCGTCGCGGGTCGAGTAGTCGTAGAGCTCGTACTCCTCCTCGAGCGACGGGTCGATCTCCGCGGAGCCCTGCACCCAGTGCGAGTAGCGGACGAACTTCGCGTCGGCGGTCCGGACGGCCACCACATGGCCGGGTGCGTCGCGGTCGAACAGCACCGCGGCTTCCTCGATGGAGTGTTCGTCGGTGGTGTGCACGATCCAGGGCCGCCCCGGCGCGCGCGGGTCGCGGCAGATCGCGGCGATGTCGTGTCTGCTTGCCAGATGGGCGTAGCGGTCGTCGCCGCGCCAGTCGTTGCCCGCGCCGATGGTCAGCAGCAGTGGTGCGAGGTCGATGCTGGAGGTCAGCTGGGTGCGGGTGCCGGCAGCCGGAGTGAGGTCACCGCGCGGGTCGTGGACGAACAGCGGCACCCGGATGGCCTCGTCGTAGGCGCCGCCGCCCTTGCCGTGCAGGCCGTGGGAGCCGGCGTAGTCACCGTGATCGGAGGTGAACACCACCACGGTGTTGGCCGCCACCTCCGGACGGGTCGCCAGTTCCGTCAGTACCCGGCCGATCTGGATGTCCACCTGCTGCTGGAACCACAGGTAGAGATTGAGCAGGTCGATCCACTCCCGGTCGGCGTCGGGCGTGCCGTACGGCGCGACGCCGAAGGTCACCGCCGACACCTGTACCAAGGCCTGCTGCAGACGGGGCTTGCGCGAGAGTTGTTCGAGGGTCTCATGATTGGCGGGCAAGGTGTCGATCCAGCGCGGAATGTTGTTGAACGCCAAGGTGCGCCGGGTCCAGCGCGGCCACCACTGGACATCGTGCGGGTTGACCAGCGACACCGTCGTACACCAGGGGCCTTGGCCCGCATCGGTATTGAACCAGTCGACGAACTGGTCAACGATCCGGCCGTCCATCTGCAGGCCCTGCTCGGGCGTGCCATTGGGCGAAGGGTAGGTGCCGCCGTCGAAGCCGTGGCGCTCCAACCCGCCCGGCGTCGTGTCGGCGTCGTGGCCCAAATGCCATTTGCCCCACCACGAGGTGCGGTAGCCCTGTTCGCGCAGCATCGAGCCCCAGGTCGGGAAGCTCGGCGACAGCTGCGAGGTCGAGGTCGACATACAGCCGGTCTGATGTGAGTACAGGCCGGTCACCATCGCGCCGCGGGAGGGCGTGCAGTCGTTGGCGGCGGTGTAGTGCTGTTCGAACGAGACCGACTTGGACCGCAACCCGGCGATGTTCGGAAGGATGGTGTCGAGCACGGGCTGGTCCGGGAACCACATGGGGGCCCGCATCTCGTCGACGATGACGACGAGAATATTCGGCTTGTCGGGGTGAATGTCCATGCGCGGCCGCGCCGATGCGCTCGAGCTCCCGATGGTCATGGCAGCGGTCGCCGCCGCTCCGCTACCGAAGAACCCACGTCTGCTGATCGACACTGTGTCTTACTGCCTTTCGGTCGGATGCTGAGAAGAAGCGTCCATGAAGTGGTTCACCACCGACGCGAGCCGAGGACCGTTGTCCTCCTGCAGAAAATGTCCCGCGCCTTCGATCACCGTGTGCGGTTGACCGGACGCCCCGCGAATCTTGCGCTGGAAGATCTTCTCGCCGCCGGCTGTGATCGGGTCGCCATCGGAGAAGGCGGTGAGAAACGGTTTGTCGAAGCGGGCCAGCTGCTCCCAAGCCCGACGGTTCGCCGCGGCGGCCGGGTCGTCGGGCCGGGTCGGGACCAGGAGGGGGAAGGCACGGGCACCGGCCTTGTAGCTCTCATCGGGAAACGGGGCGTCGTATGCGCCCACTGCCTCGGGGGAAAGCTTTGCCCGGCAACCATTTTCGATAATGGCCCCCACCGGGAACTGCGGCGTCTCCTGTGAGAACCGCTGCCAAGCGAGAAAGGCGTCGCTCAGTGTTGCCGTTCCGTCAGGAAGTCCGGTGTTGGCCGCGACCACCCGAGCGAAGCGATCGGGATGTTCGGCGACGAGCCGCATTCCGATCAGACCGCCCCAGTCCTGGCAGACCAGCGTGATGGACGCGAGATCCAGCTGGTCGAAGAGCGCTTCTCGCAGCCATTCGACATGGCGGGCATACGTGTAGTCAGCTCGGTCGACGGGCTTGTCGCTGCGGCCGAAGCCGATCAGATCCGGTGCCACACACCGCCGGCCCGCCGCGACGAGCACCGGAATCATGCTGCGGTACAGGAAACTCCAGGACGGCTCGCCGTGCAGCAGTACGACGACTTCGCCATCTCGCGGGCCCTCGTCGAGGTAGTGCGCCCGCAGGCGGGTGTCGCCGCCGTCACCGGCCGCAACTTCGACATAGTGCGGCGGGAACGGAAAGTCGGGCAAGGCCGAGAACCGTTCCTCCGGCGTGCGCAGTGCGTGCATAGTCCTGACACTAAATGTTCTTGCATCATGAGTGCAACTTTTGTCGCGGCTTGTTAGGATGATCCGCGATGGATGGACGCACCGCTCGGGCGGCAAGGAACCGTCAAGCGGTGCTCGATGCCGTGCTGGCGCTCACGGAAGAAGGCAACCTGCAACCGACCGCACGGGCCGTGGCCGAGCGAGCCGGGGTCGCGACCAGGTCGCTGTTCCATCACTTCACCGATCTCGAGTCGATGTATGCCGACGCCGCCCAGACGCAGATGGAGCGACACTGGGTCCCCCTGCTCCGTCCGGTGACCGGCGATCCAGGTCATCGCATCGAGACTCTGGTCGAGCTGCGAGCCGAACTGTACGAGCGCATTTCGGGCACCCGCCGCGCCGCCGTGCTGCGCGAGCACGAATCCGCCTTCCTCGCCGAGCGTTTACACGAAAGCCGCGCCGCCCTGCGCACCCACCTGCGCGCCAACCTCCCCGAACTCGAGCGCCTCGACCAGCCCGCTCGCGAGGCCGCCTACGCCGCCGCTTCATGGGAGACCTGGGAGGTATTCCGCCGCCATCAAGGCCTCTCCGCGGATGCTGCCCGAGCCGCCGTCGGCGCTACCCTCACCGCCCTGCTCGCACCCGCACCGACCGTCATCGACGGAACCGCCGCCGCGGTCAGCGGCTGACCGTGCTGGCCGTCGGTGAGGGCGTGCTCGGGTTCTGGAAGGTACTGCGGGAGGTGTTCCCGGAGACGAAAGAGCAGCGGTGCTGGCTTCACAAACAGGCCGATGCTCTTGCAGCACTGCCGAAGTCGGCGCATCCGGGTGCGATCGCGGCGATGAAGGAGGTCTACAACGCCGAGGACGTCGGCCATGCGGGTCTGGCGATCAAAGCGTTCGAGAAAGCTTACGGCGCCAAGCATCCCAAAGCCGTGGCCAAGATCGTCGACGACGGCGACGTGCTGCTCGAGTTCTACCATTGCCCGGCCGAGCACTGGATCCATCTGAGAACGACCAATCCGATCGAATCTACTTTTGCCACAGTGCGTTTGAGAACCAAGGTGACCAAGGGGCCCGGCTCTCGGGCGGCCGACCTGGCGGGCCGCGGCCATCCGCCGCCGCTCCTCGCGGATCCGCTTGTGCGGCTCTGTCCCACTTTCGGTGGTGATGTCGCTGTGACGGCACGACGTTGCAGTATGCGAGGTGAATGTGCCTGCCTCCATGGCATTTTCGGGATTGATGCCGCTGGTGGTGCCGGTGTCCGGCCGCGCCTTTGCATCCCACCAGCCAACGTGATACCCCACAATGTGCCCCAGCTCCGCAGGGGAAGTCTCCACGACCGCCCAATACGCCGACTCCACCCAGGACCTCACCTCGGCCACGATCGGCATACCAGATTCGTTCACCGACCGGCTACGTCGTCTCGCGCTTGATCCAATGTTGAAGTAGGGCAGCGCAAATGATCTGAAAGCGCGAGGGATTGGTTTGCATGGAGAGATCTGCGAATTCCACACGGCGAAGTCGGCGACCTCGTGGACGATCAGCACGTAGTGCCCGCCCCCGGTCGGTCATCGGGCGAGCTGCTCGGCGAGAAAGGCCAGAATCTCGTCGCGGGCGGCGATCGTCGGCTCACCGGTGGCGTCGATGAGATGGGCCGTCACCACACTGTGGGGGCTGGCCACCACCTCCGCGAAGAACGGCGGCGGGTCGGGGTTGGCCGCGCAGTCCGGAAGCACTCGCGCGGCGAATCGGTCGCCGAGCCTCGCCCAGCAAAAAAGCGCCCACCCCTTTGGCCGAGGCGGCTTTCCGGGCGCGCAGCCGCATTCCGGAGATCACCGGCGCGGCCAGATCGGTGCTGATCGTGGTCGCCAGCGGTGAAAGTTCCTTTGCGCAGAACCTGTTTGCCAGCAATCTTGGTGAACCTGTAGGACGCGCCCTGCTTGGAATACCCGTCGGCACAACCGAACGGCCAGAAGACCCACAACACAGATGGGGGCTGTTACCGCTCAGTCTTCTGCCAACTCCTCGGCTGCCTCGTGACCCGCTGCGCCGGTCCGCTGCAGGAAGTCGGCGATCACTTCGAGCTCGGCCACCGAATAACGAGCACACAACTTATCCATGCGGTTGTTCATCCCGGAGAACAACTCGAACAATTCGGCATTCCGCTCACGCACAGCATGCAACGTGACCGCACGACGATCCGCGGACTCTGGATCACGCTCACGCACGATCCACCCGCCCTTCTGCAATCGATCCAAGATCCCTGTCATCGTCGCAGGATGCAGCCCAGCGCGACGCCCCAGCGCCGTCGGTGACAGCGGGCCATATCGGTTGATCAGATCCAGGCACGTCCAATCGACATCCTTGAGCTCAACCCGGCCACCGAACCTCCGATTGAGCAGCGACAACTGAATATTCAAGTCACGCAACGCTTCCCGCACGTCAGCGGTCAACCTCCGCTTACTCGGCGTCGAAGCACGACCCGCTACTGAACTCATCTTGCGCCACCTCGCCCACGTTTATACGGCTTACATATCATACGCAGACCTGGCACAAACATAGAAACGGGGCGCAGAACCGACCGAACGGCGGGCGAATTCACATCGTCAACGGGCGCCATGTCAAGACCACAATTCGGTGTATGCGCCGCCATGTCACCGCCGAACGCCTCGATCGACCGGCGGATTCCGCCACGGCCACGACGGCGCACCCCGCGACCGATTCAGCGAGTCGATCGAATGAATTCGTCGACGATAACGGCCAGAGCGGCCGGTCGACGACTTGGCCGATATCGAAGGGATTCGAGCGCTGACTGAGCTGCAGCCACAGGGCGAAGGAACCTCCGAGATCCTGGTCGCCTGTCGGAAATGAGGTGTTCGTCGCAACCACGCGACGAAACCGATCCCGATGCTCCCCCACCAGGCGCAGCCCCAGCAGGCCGCCCCAGTCTTGACACACCATGCAGAACCGTCTCCCCAGACTCACTCGCCGGGTCAACAGGGCGTTCGTCGAGATAGTGGACCCGCGGCCGCGTGCCGACGCCATCACCCGCGTCGATCTCGGTGTAGCGCGGCGCAAACGGATAGCCCAGCAAGCCTTCGAATCGCGATTCCGGCGTACGCACCACCGCGATCGACTGCCCAGCACCTATGGGAAACCTTGCGTTGACCATCTTCGGACTCCTCACGCCCGGTAACTCTTGACTTAAGGTATCCATGCCATATTCTATGATATGGATATCTTATGTGATTGAGCAACTGCCGCCAGGTGTCACCCTGGCCGGTTGGACGGCACGTGAGAGTGCTGGTTCATATTCGAGACGGGCCCCAGTCCTGTCGGAGGTTGGAATGCGCGAGGATGCAGGACGTTTGACAGTGTGGTTCGCGAGTGGCGATGCGGAATGACGAACGGACGCCGACGAATCAAGCCGATGGCTATGAGTGACCCCACTGTAGTTCTGCCGACCGCCAGGGAGTTCTTGTGCGCGCTCAGAGGCCAGCACCTGCGGGGTTACGTGTGCTCGCGAGCATACGATCTTGTCCTGGTGCATCGGTTGCGGCGCGAACACCGCGGGCGGGCCGCTGAAACCGACCGCCGGCGACGTGCATTGGTCGCCGACATTAATTCCTGGTCCGTGCGACACCTGCAACAGGAATTCGCAGACGAACTGCCGATCTGCCGGAGCGGATCGATGCGCTGTACAAAATTCTCGGCGGGCACATGACGCACGAGGAGTGATCCAGGGGCATTTCGTTGCAGCCACCGTCTCGCGGGGCGATCACGCGCGTGGGTAGCAGCTTTGCCTCGCATCCGAAGCGCCTATAGCACTCAACATTACCGGCACCAGCCATCGAAACATACTCGACACCAGGCCGATGGTGCGCGACGCGCGACACCTCGGTCGGGGACCTGAAATTCAGCGCAGAAACCTGCCTGCACCCATATGGCGGAGAAATAGGGAAAGCATTCATGAAACACCCAATAGCGCTGGTGTGCGCTTCGATCGCAGCGATGTGTGGCGCCCCTGCGGACGGGATGGCGGACAAATCCCGTGTGGTCGATACCGCAGACGGGTGGGAACTGCGGATCACGAAGACAGCAGAACAGGTTGAAAGGCAACCGAATCTGGCGGATTCGCCGTTCACTCGCGAGGGATTCGTCAGCCTGTCCGCATCTGCCGACATCACTGGACCTGGAAGCGCGGCGGCCAATACCGGCACAGTCCAAGTGGGCTATCAACTGGGCTGCCAGGCAGATGTCACAAACGGCATCACCGCCGGGATGGCTGCCATCATAGGGCCGAACGCGATGGTGACAATTGTGCCCGCCCCGGGGGTCGCGGTGGGAGCGAACGCCCAGCTCATGCCAAGCCTTGCGGCGAATATCAAGCCCGGTACCATCACCTCGATCCCGCTCGGCACCAAATCCCTCGCCGGCGCGCACGGTTCGATATCGGTCGACCAAGTGGAAATCAAGATCGATGGATGCCTCGGCCAGGTCAGCCTGCGTTCATTCGCCATCGTGTCGATGTCGACGGGTACTGCCGACAATTCAACGGCGGTTTACGGCGACCCGGTGTGGTTGTGATGCGCATTCCGACAATACGGCGGCGTTGGATGGTGGCCTGCTCCGTGGCCGCGATGACCGTGCTTGCCCCCGGCTCCGGACAGGCGGCTCCGATTATCCCTTTCCCAGACGCGGTCTGCGAGAACAACGGCACCGCAACCAGGTGCGACGACACCCCAGCCCCGGCCGGGCAACCGGGCGCGATGCAGCCTCGGCTCGAGCCGCCACCACCACCGCCGTCGTCGAGACCTGATGCATCGCTGAGACCGCCCGCAGGTGCATTGACCCCACCATCCTCTGGCCCAGGCCACGATGCGCCGATCGTACCCGCATACGGCAACTGATCGAACGGATGCCAACCAGCTGGAAACACGACCGCATCGGGCCCGAAGCTGGTGGCGCTGACGGCTGGGATGTGCGCTGTCGCGGACAACATCGACGATATATGGACACCAGTGAACTACCCGGGCGCAGTCCCAGACCCCGACAGCAGTGAGTGGATCGCCGACGCCGAGATCGTCGAATCCCGTATCCCGCCTTCACTTCCAAACCCCAAGGGGCACCGCCCGGCGTGATCGTGCGCTGTGTCAAAGACGCCGCCCGCCAGAACGAGCTGTTCCCGGTCTGGCGGTACCCCCTTCCGCACCGATTCGATCGAAAGCAATCGACGCCGACCTCACTCGGGTTCGGCTGATGTGGTGCGGGCCGTGTGTCGTCTGCGCTGCAGACCGGGATGTACACCGGGGGGCAACCCGGCGTGCGCGGAGATGCGCCGTAGCAGGCGATTGAGCTGAGTCCGGTCGGCGTTGTCGAGCGAGGCGAGAATTTCGTCCTCGATCGAATTGGCCTCGACCTCGGCGGCTGCGAGTAGCGTGCGAGCGCGATCGGACAGATGGATCGCATGCGCGCGGCGGTCGGCCGGATGCGGTAGGCGCTGCACCAATCCCCGCTCTTCCAGTTCATCGACAAGCCCAACCATGGTGTTGCGGTGAACCTGCAGAAGGTCGGCGAGTTCCTGCTGGCTGCGCCCGTCGGCGGCGGCGAGATGGCTGAGAATCCCGAAGTGGGCGGGGGTGAGTCCAAGCGGGGCAAGCCGTGTCGTGAATCTGCGTGAGACGTGATGGCCGATCTGGGACAGCAGAAACGCCCCACGATCGTCCAACAATTGATTCGGCACACATCAACAGTAGCATGCTAGTCATATTGTCGTATAAGATGACAATAATTTACTCCTCGCTTGCCATGCGATGGCTCTCATCGAAATGCCTGTCGCGCTCGCCAATGCGCCGGTGTCCATGTTTCAGAACGGACGGATCCGGAGTGGCGGCAATCGATTCAGCGGATGAACAACAATCCGCCCCTGATGTCGGGCCGCGAACCATGGCGTGCATGTTTCGAATTTCTACAAATAAGGTGGTTCGTTGAACGACTCCCGCACTAGATCGAAGAGATAGGTGCGGGCCGTATCTGTGGGGGTTCGCCCCCAGACCACGTTGGCTCTGGCCAGTGCCGTGGTCACGTTTGTGGCGAGGGCTAGTGCCTGATCGTGTTCCAGTGTGCCGGTGCGTAGTCCGCTGAGTAGACGAACGGTGTCGTGGAGCGCCCGGCTGACATCGAGTTGATAGAGGTGCGGCTGCAACTCTACGCGGAGCTCCGCGGAATCAGCATTTCGGTGTGCTTTGACGGCGTCGTCGTAATCCGGTGGACCGTAGAGCGCGAGACCGTAATCGACAACAGTTACTCCGTTTGCTCCCCTGAGGATATTGCCGTGGGTCAGGTCGGCGTGGATGAGCGCAAAGGTCTGTGGTCTGGCTTCCGTGAACATCTTGTTCAGGCGACCGGTCAGAGATTTCGGAAAGCCGAGGTGTTTGAATGCCGTGCGTAGCCAGGGGACTTTGCGAAAGTTTTGGTAGTTGCGTTCGTCGTATTCGGCGAGCATCCGCAGGAACCCTTCCGAGTCCCCGGATTCTGGGTACCAGTCGGGCAGGGGAGCTTTCGCCCGGAATTCGGCCGGGCTCGTCACCCCAGCATCCGCCCTCCCGGTGGAGTGTGGACTACAGTTGCGCCGTCAGCTCATGTGCGATGCCGCCGATTGCTGTCCGCAGCTTGTCCGGATCAACCCGCAGCGATTCACCCATACCAGGCAACCTCTCAACCCCTCGTTCGTGGCAAGACGTAGCAATTATTCGTGTTCCATATTAGATCTAATGCGTATCGTGCCGTATGGATATCATTCCTGCGGCCATTGGGAAGTGCAGACTTCCTCCGGCGGGCTACAGGTCGGAAAGTTGCAGGTTCACCGCCATGAGCGTCGCGGGCAGCGACTTCGCGTTGCAGGCAAGCGATCAAGAACTCCTCGTAGCTCCAGGTTTCGGCGCGGGCTCGTTAGGCCAGCTGCTCGACCGAGCTGGCCAGTGCCGACGCTTTCAACGCTCGGGTGAGGAACGCCAGCTCGCTGGTGATGTTGCGGGCGTTGGTGTTTGCGGTCTTAGCTGGCATCAGGCGATCTCCCCGCCGAAATCGAGGTCGAACATCCGGCCGTAATCGGCGAGGCTGCGCTGCTCGACCCTGAATACCGTGGGTTATGACCAGTCATCCTTGTGATCGGCTACCCACGTGGCAAACGGGAGAGCCGGACGGCCGAGGATGTCCTCGACATAACTGGTGACCGCGATCGGCTGTTTGATCTCGCGGGCGTATCGCGCCATCAGAGCGTCCACGAACTGCTTGTCGAGCCCGTGCGCGATCATGCCCTTGGCGGCTATCTCGGAGGGGACCTCTCGAAACCCCAAAGGCCGGCCGAGCGTATCTCCGATGATGGCGACAAGCTGGTCCATACGCAGCGCCTCGGGCCCGGTAATCGGGATCGTTCGGCCGAGCAGTGAATCATCGACCATGGCCCGTGCGATCACGTCGGCGACGTCCCACTCGTGGATCAGTGG
Source organism: Nocardia sp. CA-107356 (assembly GCF_050946365.1). Classification (NCBI taxonomy): domain Bacteria; kingdom Bacillati; phylum Actinomycetota; class Actinomycetes; order Mycobacteriales; family Nocardiaceae; genus Nocardia; species Nocardia sp. CA-107356. The sequence goes on from NZ_CP191992.1 coordinate 5,898,121, forward strand.
TTCAGCGAATTCAGCGAACGGGCCGAACACCGTGTCGCCGTTGGCAACTTGACCGGACCACATCGAAAGCGTATTCATCGCAAAAGAACTCGGCCGTACGCTCACCCACGGCAACCCGCTGTTCACAACCGCGCGTTCGACCTCGGTATTACGGTCGCCGTTGAACCATGAAGGCTGCAGCGACACGTCGGCGTCGGCGTTGATCGCCGACATCACCACCACACGTCCGACGCGGTGTTCGGCGGCGTGAGCGAGCAGGCTCGCGATGTCGTCCTTGGTCGCTCGTGGATGAACAAAAAGGGAGTCGACGCCCTGCAGGACGGAGTCGAGATCGTCGGGCGTCACGGCTTGGACCCCTTGGGGCAGGCTCACGGCGGGCTGTCGGGTCACCGCCCTGACCTGCGCTCCGCTCGCAAGGAGTGTGTCCATGAGCGGTCGACCGATCACCCCCGTTGCGCCGGTGACGAGATACATAGCAGCTCCTTCTCGAGTCGGTCCCGGATCGCTCCGGCTGACACGAATCAGCTTAGCTCATAATATATGTGTTTCATATAGTGTTAGAAACGTAGTTGCCGAGGGTTCGGCGCGACCGGTGTCGAGCATGGGGTGAGTCGCCGTGTCGGTCTCATCGAAGGTTCTGTTCGAGCCGTCAGATCAGGATCCGCCGCCAGAGGGTCGATTGGCCGGCTCGAGCGCCCGGCGGTATGTCGCTCGGGCCTCGGCGTCAACAACTCGCCACAGGTCTATCCTGCCGGCCGGGCTCAGCGGCTGCGAAGCGGGGAGTCGGCCGGACCGTTTGCGACGAGATCGTCGGTGACCCGATCCAATGGCTGGCTGATTCCACGCGCCAACGCAGTAGCAAACTAACATGATTGTCATCTAATATGACAATATGACGCTTCCAGCCGGCCACACGGCCTCCAGCACCGACCAGCCCGTGACCCTCATCAACGCCTTCTCTGTGCCCATGTCGCAGAAGGATCGCTTCCTGAGCCGTTGGAAGGACAACGCTCGGTGTATGACGTCGGCACCGGGATTCATTCGCGCCCGAATGCTCCAGGCTGTGAGCGGCAACGCCGAGCTGACGTTTATCAATGTCGCGGAATGGGCAAGCGGCACGGCACTGGACGCGGCGCGAACCGATCCCGAGTGGCAGCAGTCGATCCAGCGGATGAACAACGACCCCGAACTCGACGTCACCGCGCGACCGATGGTGTACCAAACCGCGATCGACGTAGCGCCCGGCGACACGCTTCCCTGACGCGGCAGCCCTTCTTTCGCCGAAGGGTCCGCGGTTTGGTATCGACCCGGAGTAGGCGGGAAGGCTTCGCGGACCCCACGTTCCGATCAGGTCGGCTCGACGCGAAATACCCCGATCCGATGCGCCGCCGAGGCTGTCCGGCGTCGGCGCATCAGCCGGGTCAGAATCTGCTCGGTGAGTCGCCCCGATTGTGGCATTGGCCGCGCGCGGGGCTCTTGCCCAGCAGCACCGGGGATATGTTCTCGAAATTGTCAACGGCCGAGCCTGTGGGATGTCGCTGTACATGGCCTGCCTGTCACGCTGTGAGGCCCCCGTCGGCGGCGATGCTTTGACCGGTAACCCATCGAGCGTCATTAGAGGCCAGGAAACCGACGACATCGGCGATATCCTCCGGCTCACCGAAGCGGCCCAGCGGAGTCCGGGCGACCCGCTCCGTCAACATCTCCTTCATGGGCTGCATCGCATCGGTATTTGTCGGACCCGGCAATACACTGTTCACCGTGATTCCCCGTGGCCCCACCTCGCGGGCGAAGGCCCGGACCAGCTGTTCACCCGCCGCCTTGCTCGCGGAGTACAACGACGTGGACGGGTCGCTCGCCCGGGTGGCCGACGAGGAAATGTACACGATCCGGCCGCCGTCGCGTACCCGCGCGGCAGCCTCCCGAAACGCGACGAACGTGGCCTGGGCGTTGGTGGCGAACGACCGCGTGTAGTCGTCGTCGGACGCCCCCGCGATCGGCCCGGCAGCAAACCCATAGGCATTGTGCACGAACACATCCAGCCCGCCGTACCGGTGTTCTGCAGCATCGAAGAGCGACCTCAGCTGGGCCGGATCGGACACATCCGCCTGCACGACGGTGGCCTGCCCACCGGCTGCTTCGATCGTAGAGGCGACCTCCTCGGCCGCCTCGGCATTGCCCTTGTAGTTGACGACGACCTTCGCACCGTCTGCGGCCAGACGCAGCGCGATCGCCCGGCCGATGCTGCGCGCACTGCCGGTGACAATGGCGACACGATCGGTATTCGGCATGGAATTCTCCATTGATAGTGGATGAAGCTCAGATCAGCGTCGGCCCAGCAGAGAACGCGCGACTGGAGTCCAGATCGTGGCGGCTGGCGTTCGGCCGGAGCCGCATTGATCTCGAGGCACTAGCTGAAGCCTTCTTACCGAGCTAATATTATATGACTCCAATATTATATTAGCGAAATACGACGGCGGTCGCAACCGCACTGGAATCCAACCCTCTTGATCTGAGCCAGTCTCGCGCTCAGCCCACCTTCGGGAGGCCGATTCGTGCCTCTACCAGCAGTGGTCTGCCGGTCTGGTTGACGATATGGTTCTGGATGGAGCCGTGCCAGGGCGCGAACCGACACGGACTCGGCGAACGTCGCGGATCATTCCGTCCACGAGTGGGTGCGGTTCCCCAGCGAGGATTGTCGGTGCTGCCGCGACTTCTGCCGGTCGGGGCCGTAGCTCACGGACCCCGCGAATACCGCTGGGCCAGAAAGCCGATCGACGGACGCTGGAGCCGCCGACGAGGACACTGGCTGCTCGCCAGGCGCAGCATCAGTGACCGGACCGACAGCGCCCACTACCTCTGCTACGGGCCCGCCCGGTCACAACGAGCCGCCCACTACCCCGCAGCAGCGTGATACTGCTCGCGATGCTCGATCCAAGGCTGTTGGCGCTGTTCCTCACTCATCGCCAACAACTCACGCAACCTCCCCCACGCCACCTCATCGACCGGGGTATAAATCTGCATCCACGCATGCGGCAGTGCAGGCAAACTCATGCTCGTCAAGAACATCTCCAACTCCCCCACCGCCAAATTTCGGATCTGCTTCGTACGACTCGCCGGAACAGCAACATCATTACGAGCCCACAATGACGCGAAAGCCTCACTCTCGGCACATAATTCGGAGATGAAACCCTCCCACCCCGGATCACCGAGATTCTTCGCATACGAACCACGCAGATAACCCACCATGCGCCGCAAGTCATCCCAATTGTGGTGATAGGTATTGCAGCACTCCGGGGTCAGGAACACCCGACGGGCCACATTCCGCTCCCCCTTCACGAAACCCGGGCACAACACCTCATACGACTTATTATGTGCCAACACGTCATAACGCGGACTCAACACCACCCCCGGCAACGGCTCCAGATGATCCAAAATCACCTGAAGCTCTTCCGGCAAGGCAGTTCCCGCATGCGCCGTCGGCACCGTCGGCACATCAGCCAACCGATACAAATGCGCCTTCTCCGCAGCATCCAACGACAACGTCCGCGCCACCGCATTCAACACCTGCACACTGACATTGATCTGGCGACCCTGTTCCAGCCAGGTGTACCAAGTTATTCCGATCCCCGCCAGTTGCGCGACCTCTTCGCGTCGCAGGCCTGGTGTGCGGCGCCGGGGCCCCGGGGGCAGGCCGACGTCCTCGGGGGTGATCCGCGCGCGCCGGGACTTCAGGAATGCGCCCAGTTCGGCGCGGCGCGCCTTGCGTACTGCGCGGACATCCACAACATCGCGCCCACCCGTCACCTGGCCGCCACCCCTCATCGAATCGCTGCGCGATGTTGCACTCATCCCATGATGATCCCTGACGCTGCTAGCGGTATCCAGGTGCTGCTAGGCCGTGTTTAAGAAGTTGAGAGCCAGATGTTGATGGCGGCGATTTCGACGGTTGCTTTGTATCGGACCGCGAGCTTGTCGAATCGTGTTGCGACGGCACGGTTCTGTTTGAGCAGGTTGATGCCGCATTCGACGGCATGGCGCTGTTTGTAGGTGTCCTTGTCGAAGGCCGGCGCTCGCCCACCGGCCGAGCCTTTCTTGCGGCGGTTGGCGGCCTGGTCGACCTTCACCGGGATAGTCGCCTTGATACCGCGCCGCCGCAAGTAGGCCCGGTTGCCACGGGAGCTGTATGCCTTGTCCGCCAAGACCCGGTCGGGGCGGGTCCGCGCCCGCCCCGAGCCGACGCGCGGCACGCTGATCTGCTCGAGCACGACCTCGAACTGTGGACTGTCACCACGCTGACCAGCGGTGATCACCACCGCCAACGGCTTTCGTCCCTGCTCGCACGCCAGATGTGTCTTGGTGGTCCATCCGCCACGCGAGCGGCCCAACCCGTGATCGTCGGGCTCGGGATCATCCCCGGTGCACGGCGGTTCGGTCTGTAGGTCCCCCTTTTCCGCGCACCAGCGGCATGCTGGTGCGCTCGCGCGATCGTGGAATCGACGCTGACATCCCAGGCGATCCGGCCTTCGGAGTCGGCGAGCGCTTGCAACGCCGACAGAATCCGGGTCCACACCCCGGCGCGCTGCCACCGTCGAAACAGCCCGTACACCGATTCCCACGATCCGTAGCACGCCGGCACATCCCGCCATGGCGACCCGACCCGGACTCGCCACCGAATCCCGTCAATGAGCTGCCGTTTCGTCCACTTCGGCGGGCGACCGGACTTCTTCCCGACGGGCAGCAACGGCTCGATCGCCACCCACTGCTCCTCGGTCAAGTCCGCCCGCCTCGTTGCTACGCTGATCACGAGGTCTCCGGTGTTCTGGTTCGTCTTGGTAAACAAACCATTTACCGGAGACCTCGCCCATTCCCAGTAAACGACACACCATGCCCGACAAGCGCTTTCACACCCGCGCGACCAACGCGAACCTACTTCTTAAACACGTCCTAGTACTAGTTTCAGGCCGCGCGGGCGGTCGGCGTCGCTGTCGCGGCTCAGCTGCTCGTCAGCGACCGTTCTTGTGGCGCCAATCCCGGACGGCGTCACGGACTCGGTCGAACACCGCCAACGGCGGACTCGTCACGAGGTTCGCCAGTCCGGTCTCGCCCGCGTGTGGATGCGGGCGGGTCGGCGCGACCTTCTCGGCGGCGTGCAGCATGCCCGCCCAGCGCTCCAGTTGATTCACCGAGAACTGCTTGCGCAGGAACGGGAATTCCTCGGTCTCCTCGTTCGCGGCATGCGCGGTGAACGTAGCGGCGAAATCAGATAGCTTCGTATCGAATTCGGGATGGTCGACGCCGAGGTCGTACAGTTCGGCCAGCGCGCGTTTGACCGCGTTCTCCTCCACCAATCTGGGTCTGATGATTTCCTCGGCGCCGAATGACGAGCGACGCGCCACCGCGTGCACGACTTCTTCTTCTGCGGTTTCGTGAACCGCCAGGAGCCGCACCATCTCGGTGAACATTTCTCGCTTATCGTCCTGCCCCGATTTCAGCTTGTCGAGCAGGTGCCGGATCTGCTGGTGCTGCGAGGTCAGCAGGTCGATCGCATTCTCATCCAGGTTTCCCATCGTGCACCTCGTTTCTGCGCCGACGGCGGCGGTGTATTTCATATACTCCTCCGTAGACAGGCCAGCGCGCCACGTTCCGGTGGAAGAACTAGCCGACCGTGGTCCGCGCCGAAGCACGGTTGCGAGCCGTTTGCCCTCAGCGCCCCGGGAAGGTGGATCTTGATCCGCCGCGCTCGAGGCGGTCAATGGGGATCGGCCGGGCGGAACAAGGTCAATGTCGCGGGTCGGCTGGTAAAGGCGAAGTCCGTGCCGCTGCTGTCGACCTCGCCGTCGGTGGCCAAGGCGACCGGTCCGCTGTCGATGTGCACGGTCAGCCGTTCGGCGCGACGGTGTACGTAGGTCGCGGAGCGGTCGAGGGTCCCCGTGAGCGTGGCCCAGATCAGGCGGATTCGGGAGAACGGCACGTCCGCGCGTAGATACCGCACGTCGAGGGTGCCCTGGTGCAGTAGCGGGCGCGCCATCGGGACCTGATCGGTGGGCCGGTAGTGGCCGTTGCCGACGAACAGCATCCAGATGGCGGTATCGACGCCGTCGATGGTCGCAGGCAGCGGCTGGGCCCGGGACAGCGCAGTCACCATGGCGATTCCCGCGGCGGGCCATTTACCGAGACGCGGCTCCCAGCGTTCCCTGGTCCGGACGAAGTCCGGATAGCCGCCGAGGCTGGCGGTGTTGACGAAGGTGCGTGGCGCGAGTCCGTCCGATCGCACCAGGGCCGTATCGGTCTGGACCGCTTCGCCCGATTCCAATGCGGTCAGGGTGTGTTCCAGCCGTTCCACGCCCGTATCGCGGGCGAAGTGGTTGAGGGTGCCGCCAGCGAATACCGCGAGCGGCAGCCCGTGTTCGATCGCTGCCGCCGCGACGGCCGATACCGTTCCGTCGCCGCCGAATACGCCCAGTGCGACGACATCATCACGGCTCGCTCGGTGGTCGAGTTGCGCGGCGAGATCGTCGTTCACCTCCACAATCTCTGCGGCGGTTAGTCTTTCGCGAAGTGACCGCAGTTGGTCGGCACCGGAGCCGCCGGATTGCGCATTCGTCACCAGCAGGAGACCGGAACCGTTGGACACCGGGGCGATCTGTCGAAGTTGCCCGAGTTCGGCGGGCACATCCTCGCGCCGCGCCCACCACCGCCGGGTGCCGAGGGCTATCGCACTGCCCAACGCCGCCCCCGCGAGTACATCCGAAGGCCAATGCACGCCGATGTGCACGCGTGAATAGCCGACGGCCGCCGCAATCGGCGCGATAGCGACCGCCGTCGCCGGAGATTCGAGGGCGACACCGGTCACGAAGGCCGCGGCGGAGGCGGCATGCCCGGAGGGGAACGAGGAGGACACCGGCGGTGTCACCAGCCGCCGCACGAACGGCACCGACTCATCGGGCGGCCTGCGCCGCGGAAACAGCGGTTTCGCAACACCATTCGCCACCGAGCCGGCCAGCGCGACCGATACGAGCCCACGTAGGGCCGCCCGCCGTGGTCCCCGACCGCCGCCCAGCGCAAGCATCGCCGCCATCACCAGCCACAGCCGGTTGTAGTTGGCACTCCTACTCAAGGTCCGCAGGAATCGATCGGCGGGCGTCGGCCGTACCCGTGCAGTGCGCGCCACCAACCACGCGTCCACCCGCCCCGCGAGCTTCCGTCGCGACGGATTCGGTATCCGCTGCCTCATCCTCCCAGGCTATCCACGCCCGTACCACTGCGCCCGTAGCCATCGCTGCTGGTCAAAAGCACCGCGCATCATGATCGACACCAGCAGAACGCCAGGTCGAACGCATCGAGCGCCGAAGACGATGGTTTCCAGCCCCTCCGCTTGACACCCGGACACTCGCCGATGACACCTTGGGCCCCACGGCGCCGACGCGCTACCGGCGTTCGCCACACTCGTCGCAAACCCAGCTCGCACCGGAGCAGGCCGCGCGGTTCACCGCCGATTCCGGTCGACATCCCCGGCCGGTCAGCGCGATATCCGGTGCGCTGCTCGTGCTGTTCCTCGACTGGCTCGACGGCGATGTCGACCCCGACGGCGACGAAGTGGTCGACTACGCCACCCGCCGCACCATCACCATCCTCGGGCTCGGCTGAGCGTTACAGCAGGCCGCGCAGCCGCAGATCGGCAATGTACTTGTCGATGAGCGCGGGTGTCAGGTGTGGAATATCGTGCTCGGGCCCGATATGCGCGGCTTGGACCGCGGCGGTGAAACCCTTTGCCGGGATGGCGGAGCCGCGGATCGGCGGGCCGGGACGGCGATAGGCGTGCAGCAGCGGTAGCACCGAAGCCTGGCGCTGCTTCTCGGGCAGGGCGCGCAGCGCGGTATCGAACCGGGTGAACCACTCCTGATAGTTGTCGATCCGCTGGATGGGGTGGCCGGATTCGACCAGCCAGTCCACGAATTCGTCGAGCGAGATGCCGTCGTCGTGCGGGTTGAGGACATCGAAGGTTCGGAAACCGTCGCGCGCCTCGGCACCGAGAGTAGTGATCGCCTCGGCGGTGAAGTCGGCGGGTAAGCCATCGTAGTGTGCCCGTTGCCGTTTGCCGTCAGCGTCGGTCTCGTAGAAGGAGTACGGGGCGATGCCGGTGGCGACCAGACTGAGCACCAGCCGGGTGAACATGTCCGCAATGTTGAGTTGGCCGCCGAATCGACTGTGGGCCAGGATCATATCGGATCGGAAGACCGCAACGGGTAGCCCGCACAGATCGTGCGCTTCCCGCAGCAGCACCTCGCCCGCCCATTTGCTGTTGCCATAGCCATTGGCGTAGCTCTGGTCGATGGCGCGCACGGAACTGATTTCGCGGATATCGCCATCCTCCTCGAACGCCGAGGGACGGATCTGGGCCGCGACCGCCACGGTGGACAGATAGGTGACGGGCTTGAGCCGCGCGGTGATGGCCAGGCGGATGACTTCCGCGGTACCAACAACATTGGGGCCGAAGAGCTGGTCGTAGGGCAGGACGTGATTGACCAGCGCGGCGGGGTGCACGATCAGATCGACGGTATCGGCCAGCCGATGCCAGGTCGCCTCGTCCAAGCCGAGATTCGGCTCGCCGATATCGCCGGGCAGTACCTCCAGGCGGCGGGCGGCCAGATCTCGGTAGTGCCGGATCAGTTCCGGATCACCGCTGTCGAAAGCATCCTCGAGCCGGGCGCGGGCCGCTGCCGCATCCTTGCCGCGGATGACGCAGATCAGTGTGCCGCCGGTCTTGTCCAGTCGTTCCAGCCATTCCAGGCACAGGAAGCGGCCCAGGTAGCCGTTGGCGCCGGTCAGCAGCACCGTCCGGGTCTCGGTCGGGTGCGGGAGAGTCGTTGCGGCGGTGAGCGTTTGCGCATCGATGAACTTATCCAGTGTCAGTTCATCGGCACGCGCGAGATCAGCGTGGGCGTGTACCGAGGCGAAGCTGGGCCGGATCGCTCCGGAGCCCTGCGCCGATTCGACGTAGGCCGCCAACTCGCGCAACCCGTTGGCCGGGCTGACGATAACGCCGACCGGCACCTCGACATCGAAGATATCGCGGAGCAGATTCGAAAACGACAGCGCGGACAGGGAATCGCCGCCCAGATCGGTGAAGAGCGCCTCCGGTCGCAGATCGGTTGTGGCGCAACCGAGTAGCGCCCTGGCGGCGCGGCTCACGGTGTCCAGCACCGGCAGATTCGCGGCTTCACGGCGCAGCACGAGCAGTTCGTTCGCCTGCCCGTCGGCCAGTTCGGCATACAGCTGCTGCAGCCGGTCGCCGTAGCGCTCGATCAGTTTGGGGCGCAACAACTTGCCGATACCGGAGAGCAGACCGTTTTCGGCGGTGAAGGGTTCGGTCTCGATCAGGAAATCGCGCGGGATCTCGTAGGAGTTCAGCTCGGCTTCCTTGGCGATCCTTTGCAGCGAATCGCTCAGTGCCGCTTTCGGATCGGCGCTGCGCAGTACCTCCTCGGTCGGCACGATCACCGCGAGCAGATAGGCGCGCTCACTGTTGCCGTAAACGAAGATCTGCTCGAGCAGCGGACTGCTGGCATAGACGGCCTCCAGATGTGCGACCGCGACGAATTCGCCCTGGGACAGCTTCAACACATTGTTGCGGCGATCGACGTAGACGAGCTGATCGGTCCCGAGTTCGGCCACGATATCGCCGGTTTTGTAGAAGCCGTCCGCATCGAAGATCTCCGCGGTGACCTCGGGACGCTTGTAGTAGCCGGGAATCATGGTGGTGGTCTTCAACAGCAGTTCGCCGCGCGGATGCGGCTGGTCGGTGCCGAAATACCCCAGCTCGGGCACGTCGATCAGCTTGTAGTCGATGACCGTTGGACGGCGGATCATGCCATCGACCATGACACCGCCGCCCGCCTCGGTGGAGCCGTAGCCGTCGTGCAGGTCCGTGTCGATGACCGATTCGATGAAGGTCTTCATCTCGGCGGCCAACGGTGCACTGCCGACGATCGCGGTGATGAATCTGCCGCCCAGAAAGTCTTCGCGCAGTTCGGTTTTCACAGCTCGGTCGAGTTCGGCGCGGTCGGTATCGGGTTCGGCTCGCCGCTCCATTTCGCTCTGATAGCGCTGAAAGACCATGTCGCACACGCGAGGCACGAAGAACAACTCGGTCGGGCGCACCAGGCCGATATCCTCGAACAGCGTCGAGACGTCGCTCTTGGCCGCGAAATACGCGGTGCCGCCGCGGGCGAGGACCCCGTACAGCGACATTCGCCCGGCGACGTGGCTCAGCGGCATGTAGTTCAGGTTGATCGCGGGCAACTCGAGCTGGGCCAGCCACATCGCCTTCACCAACCCGGCGGTGTACATGGCACCCTTCGGGGTTCCGGTACTTCCGGAGGTGTAGATCAGCAATGCGAGCGCGTCGTCGTCGGGAACGAACAGTGGCACGGGTGGCAGGGTGCGCCCATGTTCGAGTACCGAGTCCAGCGACTCCACGACGATCGGCGTGCTCGCGAGGCGGTCGCGGGCCGATTCGAATGCGTCGCGCTCATCGTCGTCCTCGGGGTGGTAGTCGAAGACGACCAACCGTTGCGGCGTCGGTCCCGCCAGTACGCATTCGATTGCGGCATTGAGGTTTTCGGGCGTCGCGGCGAGGATGCGCGGTGCGGTCTCCGCGACGATCGCCGACAACTGCGCGGGCGACGCGCTCGCCTGCAGCGGCACGGCGACCGCACCGAGGTGCAGACACGCCAGGTCGAGGGCGGTGTAGTCGCCGCTGGTGAAACCGAGCATCGCGACGAAATCACCGGCGCGCAACGGATTTTCGGGATCGTGGTGCCAATCGGCGGCGATCGCGCCGACCTGCGCCCACAGCTCCCCATAGGTGATGGTCGCGAATTCGGGCAGCAGGCGACGGGTCCGGCGACCCGCCTCGTCAGCGGTCGGTTCGGATACGCGATGCCCGAACGCGGGACGATCCGCATAGCCCGTCATCACCAGCTCCGCGATCTGGGACAGACCGAGTCCGGGTTCTCGAACCGCGGCGAAGATCTCCGGGTCCGGCCGGGCATCGCGGATGTCCTGATGGGTGGCGTACAGGTCGGTGATGCGACCGATCAGCCGTTCCATCCGGGGATCACTCATCATGGCCAGCCTCCTTCGGTGGTTTCGCAAATGTCGGTTGTTTCTGCAGATAGACCCCTACGTTGAGTAAGACGTTAGCTTGCCTAAATATTCCAGGTTCGACCAAAATAGGCGATCTACCCGGCCAGATCGTGGCGCCGCCCGCCGACTTGCGATCCTGAGACCATGGCGATCCCCCTCCCCGATCTGGTCGAGACCCTGCTCGATGGTCCACGCCCACTGCCCATTGTTACTGCGGGCGACCCTGTACTGCGCTCCCCTGCCGCGCCGTACGACGGGCAACTGACGGACACACAGTTGGACCGATTGGTGCTCGCTATGCGGGAGACGATGCATGCCGCGCCCGGAGTGGGGCTCGCAGCGCCACAGGTCGGGATACCGCTGCGGCTGGCCGTGCTGGAGGATCCGGCCGAGGTGACCGATGAGGTGCGCACAGCCCGCGCCCGGATTCCACTGCCGTTCCGGATCCTGATCAACCCGACCTACGAACCGATCGGCGATACCCGTTCCGCATTCTTCGAAGGCTGCCTCAGCATGCCGGGCTGGCAGGCCGTGGTCGCACGCCACGCCAGCGTGCGCCTGCGCGGCCACGACGACCGCGGCCGCGAGCTGGATGAGGAGGTGTCCGGTTGGCCCGCCCGCATCGTGCAACACGAGACCGACCACCTCAACGGCACCCTCTACATCGACCGCGCCATCACCCGCTCCCTCACTTCCGCACAAGCCCTCACCGACCGCTGGTCCCAACCGACACCCGCCGCCGCGGCCGCCGCACTCGGCTTCGATCTCCCCTGACGTGCATACTGCGATGGGAGCGAGGGCCCGTCGTTATCCAGGTGTTGCCAGTACCAGTGTTATCGGACTCCTGTTACTGGTGTCGGATCGGCTGCAAGCTCTAGGACATGACCCAGACCTTGCAGCCGAGTACCACTGCGGCCACGTCGGCCGTTGCGGGTCCGGCAGTTCAGCCCGCCGCGTTCGGTGCGCGGCGAACCATCGCGGTGCTCGCGGTGTTGCTCACCGGACAGTTCATGGCGGTGCTCGACGCGTCGATCGTCAATGTCGCCATACCTTCTATTCGTACCTCGTTGCATACCAGCGGATCCGCGTTGCAGTTGATCGTCGCCGGATATGTGATCGCCTATGCCGTGCTGCTCGTCACGGGTGCGCGGTTGGGTGACCGGTTCACCCAGCGTCGCACCTTCATCACCGGGCTCGCGGTGTTCACCGTTGCCTCGCTGGCCTGCGGGCTGGCGTGGAATGAGCTGTCGCTCATCATATTCCGGTTCGTCCAGGGCGCGGGTGCCGCCGCGATGATTCCGCAGATCATGACCATGATCCAGCGGAACTTCACCGGAAACGCACGGGCCAAGGCGCTCAGCGCGTACTCCGCGATCATCTCCGGCGGCATGGTCGTTGGCCAGGTGGCGGGTGGATTGATCGTGAATGCCGACCTTTTCGGTAGTAGCTGGCGTGGCGTGTTCCTGGTCAATGTGCCGATCGGCGTGGCGTTACTGCTGATCGCCCCGAAAGTATTGCCCTCGGCCACAGCGCGATTCGATCGGAAGCTGGACCTGGCGGGTCTGACGATGCTCACCGTGTCGGTGCTGCTCCTCGTGCTGCCCATGGTGTTGGGATATGAGCAGAACTGGCCGCTGTGGACGTGGATCGCATTGGGCGCCAGTGTGATCGGTATCGGATCGTTCGTGGCGATCGAGCGCGCCGTTGCGGCCCGCGACGGTGAACCGCTCTTCGCCCAGCGTGTGCTGACGTCGCCGGGGCTGGCGCTGACCGCGGGCACACTGTTCACGATCATGGCCACCTTCGGCGGCTGGATGTTCGTGATGGCGATCCACCTGCAGAGCACCCTCGGCTACACCGCGCTGCATGCGGGCCTGCTGTTCATCCCGATGGGCGCAACCTTCGCACTGGCCAGTTTGAATTGGGAGCGCATCCCACATCGCTGGCACGCCAGCATGATTCCGCTCGGCCTTGTGCTCGGCGCGACCACGATGGTGGTGCTCGGCATGATGCTGCGCAACGGCGCCGACTTCGGCCCGCTACCGCTGGTCATCTTCGGCATCCAGGGCATCGGCTTCGGCCTCGCCTTCAGCCCGCTGATGACCCGCACCCTGGCCAGCATTCCGATGGCCCTCGCAGCCGACGCCAGCGGCATTCTGGTCACCAGCGTGCAACTCGGCATCGTGGTCGGCATCGCCTGCTTCGGGTCGGTATTCCTCGGCCTCGCGGGCAGTGCGGCGCTCTCGGCAGCACATGCCTTGGGCGGCACGGCGATCGCGGAAGGTGTCACGGTTCTGGTCGCCGCGGCCCTGTCGGCTCGCGCGGCGCGGTAACCACGGCAGCGATCCCGGGTTCGGACGGCGAACCCGGGATCACTGCTGCGCGGATTCGGATCAGCGCGACGCAAATGCTGGCGGTATCGGCCAAGTTTGACGATCGTCATACCTATGAGCAGGAGCGGAAACGCCTTCGCGGTGGGCATCGAATTGGATGGCGAGGGATATCATCCCGCCGCGTGGCGGCGCGCCGCACATGCGCCCGATGCCTTTCTTACCGGCGCTACGCTGCGCAAACGTGTCAGCGCGGCCGAGAATGCCGGCTTTACGCTTGCGACGTTCGACGATTCGATCCTGCCGCCCGCCGGGCATCCGGCGGCGCGCATCGACGCGGTGACGCGGGCATCGTTCGTGGCGGCGACGACCAGCACCATCGGACTGGTGGCGACCGTGGCAACCACCTACGCGGAACCGTTTCACACGTCCTCGCAGCTGGCCACGCTCGACTATGCCTCGCGCGGGCGCGGCGGTTGGATCGCGACGACCATTGCCGACCCGGCGGCCGCCATTACCTGGGGTCGGCCCGCTCGCGGCACCGAGCCGGAACTCGCACGCGAACAACGGGATTCGATCGAGGTCGCGCGCCGACTGTGGGACTCGTGGGAAGACGATGCGGTCGTGCGCGACTACGCGAAGAGCAGATTCCTCGATCGAGACAAGCTGCACTATATCGACTTCAGCGGCGAGACCTTTTCGGTGCAGGGTCCGGCGATCGTGCCGCGGCCACCGCAGGGGCAGGTGGTCGTGTTCGCCGATGGCACAACCGAATCCGGGGAAGCCGACGTAATCCTGGTCACGGGGCACGATCTCGCACAGATCCTCGCTGCCGCCGACCGCGCGCGGGCCACCGGCGCACTGGTCTTCGCCGAACTCGATGTCGCCCTGGACATCCCGCATGCGACGGCCGCTGAACGCCTGACTGCCCTCGACGAGTATCAGACCGCGAATCCCACAGGACACCTGACGTTCTCGGGCGCTCCCATCGAACTCGTCCGCCTCATTACCGAACTCGCACACCACGTCGACGGCGTGCGCCTGCATCCGGCCGTCATCGACGAAGACCTCTCGGCGCTGGCGCGCTACGTCCTGCCTGCACTGTTCCGATCCGGAGTGACCCACCGCCCGGTGCCGGGTTCGACCCTGCGCGCCAATCTCGGCCTGATACGGCCGATCAATCGATACGCGAAGGATCAGCAATGAGTACTGCATCGCATAGCGATTCCGTGAGCGGTGGCGGTCGGGTAACGGGTGGGCCCGCGCTTGCGTTCCCCGACGCCCAGGTGCATTTCGGCGTCTTCTTCCAGGGCGTCAACCACTCCACCATCTGGTCTGATCCGACCAGCGGTTCCCAGATCGACTTCGAGACGTTCCGGCGTATCGTCGGCACGGCCGAGCGCGGACTCTTCGATGCGTTTTTCCTCGGTGAGGGTCTGCGCCTGCGCGAGCAGAACGGTCAGCTGCTCGACACCGATATCGCGGGCCGTCCCGATGCCATCGCCCAGTTGGCGGCATTGGCCGGGATCACCCACCACATCGGCCTGGTCGCCACCCAGAACACTACCTATAACGAACCCGCCGACCTCGCGCGCCGACTCGCGGGACTGGACCTGCTCTCAGGCGGCCGCGCGGGCTGGAACGCCGTCACCACCGACAATGCCTGGACCGGTGCGAATTTCCGGCGCGGCGGCTTCCTCGACCACGCGCAGCGCTACGAGCGCGCGGGCGAATTCATCCGCACGGCCCGGGCGATCTGGGACGGATGGGCCGACCACGCGATCGCAACCTCACGCCACGACACGCACTGGGCCGCACCGGATTCGGCGCGGACGGTGACTCGTGACAACGACCATTTCCAGGTCTCGGTCACCCCGACCCTGCCGCGCAGCGCGCAGGGCCACCCGGTGATCTTCCAGGCCGGTGACTCACCCGCGGGCCGTGATTTCGCGGCAGCCAATGCCGATGTCATCTTCTCCAGGCACGGAACGCATTTCGATGCCGCGCTGACATTCGCGAACGATATTCGCGAACGGCTGGAGCGAGCGGGTCGCCCGGCCGATGACATCAAGATCCTGCCCGGCACCCAGATCGTGCTGGCCGAGAAGGAATCCGAGGTCGAGGAGAAGGCGCGCTGGGTGCTCGAGGGGCAATTCACCGGTCAGACCGCGCTTTCCCTGGTCGGCCAGGTGTGGGGTCGAGACCTGTCCGACCTCGATCCCGATGGCCCGCTGCCCGCGGAGGATCCACAGCCTCGGGTGATTTCCGGTGAACGCGGCGCTCAGCGCGACGGTCAGGACCCGGTGGCGATCGCGCGGGAGTGGCGGGCGCTGGCCGAGGCCAAGAACCTTTCGCTGCGGCAGGTCGCCATCGAGACCTCGCAGCGGTCCGGCTTCGCGGGTACGCCGGGCCAGGTCGCCGATGAACTGACCCGCTGGGTGCGCAGCGGCGCGACGCACGGGTTCAATATTTCGCCGTATCTGGTCCCCACCGGACTCGATGAGATCGTCGACTGGCTGATTCCGGAACTACGGGAGCGCGGCGCATACCGCACCGAGTACACCGGGACCACTCTGCGCGAACACCTCGGGCTCCGACCGCCGCTGACCAGGCGCTGACCTCGACGCCCGCCAGGTCCGATGCGCAAAAGATCGTCGGTTTGTCACCGAAATCGAACCTGGGACCGCGTCTTGCTCGTATGTTTGCCATACGCAGCGCAGATCGGAGTGGGACAGTGCAAGCAGGGACTACCGCGGATTATGTGATCGTCGGCTCCGGGTCCGCCGGTGCGGTCCTGGCCAACCGGCTCAGCGCCGATCCGAATGTCACGGTGGTGGTGCTGGAGGCGGGACCTGCGGATACGAACAAGTTCGCCCATATTCCCGCAGCGTTCGCGAAACTGTTCCGCACAGAGGTGGATTGGGACTACCTCACCGAACCACAGCCCGAGCTGAAGAATCGGCAGATCTACTGGCCGCGCGGCAAAATGTTCGGCGGCTCCTCATCGATGAACGCGATGATGTGGGTGCGCGGATTCCGCGCCGATTACGACGAGTGGGCGCTGCTGGCCGGGGACGAGTGGGGGTTCGCGGCGGCGGTCGAGCAGTTCCGCAAGATCGAGAACGTCGAGGACGCGCAATACCCGGATGAGGGCGCGACCGGACCGCTGCATATTTCGCGGCAGCGCAGCCCGCGCGCGCTCACCGCGGCCTTTCTCGCGGCGGTCAAGGAGTCCGGGTTCCCGGTGGAGCCGCCGAACCGGCCGCAGCCGGAAGGTTTCAGCGAGACCATGGTGACCCAGCATGGTGGCAGGCGCTGGAGCACGTCCGACGCCTATCTGAAGCCCGCGATGCGCCGCCCGAACCTCACCGTGCATGCCGAGGCGCTCGCGTCACGGGTCATCTTCGAGACCTCGCCCACCGGGGCGCGGCGCGCGACGGGCGTGGAATACCGCCAGGGCGGCAGCACCCATTCGGTGGCGGCCCGGCGCGAAGTGGTGCTGTGCGGTGGTGCGATCAATAGCCCGCAGCTGCTGATGCTCTCCGGTATCGGCGACGAGGACGAGCTCGCACGCCACCACATTCCGCTGGTGCACCATGCCCCCGAGGTGGGTGCCAATCTGCAGGACCACCTGGTGGCCGCGCTCGGCTATGGGGTCGAATCCGATTCGCTGTTCACCGCGGAGAAACCACGACAGCTCGTCGACTATCTGATCCGGCATCGGGGCATGCTGACCTCCAATGTCGGCGAGGCCTATGGGTTCATCCGCAGTCGCTCCGATCTCGAATTGCCGGATCTAGAGCTGGTTTTCGCGCCAGCGCCGTTCTACTACGAGGGCCTGGTGGATCCGACCGAGCACGGGGTGGTGCTGGCGACAGTGCTGCTGCGCCCGCACAGCCGGGGTCGCATCTCGCTGGCGTCCGGCGATCCGACCGCCAAGCCCGTCATCGACCCGCGCTACCTGGCCGACAGCGGCGGCGCGGACCGGGCCGCGATCATGTCGGGTCTGCGGGTCTGCGCCGAACTCGCCGCCGCCCCGGCTATGAAG
Organism: Nocardia sp. CA-107356; assembly: GCF_050946365.1. Taxonomy (NCBI): domain Bacteria; kingdom Bacillati; phylum Actinomycetota; class Actinomycetes; order Mycobacteriales; family Nocardiaceae; genus Nocardia; species Nocardia sp. CA-107356. Next base: position 5,915,650 of record NZ_CP191992.1, read on the forward strand.
GCGGTACTCGGTCCCCTCATCTATCCGCCGCAGGCGCCCGCGGAAATGGAGGCCGCGATGGAACTGACCCTGAACGGCTTCTCGCACACGTTGTACCACCCGGTCGGCACCTGCCGGATGGGCACCGACGCGGGCAGCGTTGTCACACCGCGACTGGAAGTGCGTGGGGTGCAAGGGCTTCGCGTCGCGGACGCCTCGGTAATGCCGCTGCTCATCCGCGGCCATACACACGCGCCGAGCGTATTCATCGGTGAGCAGGCGGCCGATTTCATCCTCGGCTGACCCGCGTTACTCGGATTTGCGGCGCAGGGTCGCCGCGCCGCCGAGCAGCGTCGCGAACGCGAACCCTGCGATGGCCAGCAGATCCAGCCACAGCGTGGTGGTCGGCAGCGGGAAGGTGCCGACCTCACTCATGGCGTCGGCCGCGTAGCGCAGCGGCATGACATCACTGGCCAGTTGCAGCGCGGTGGACATCTCCGCACGCGGCCAGATCAGCCCGCACAACAGGACCTGCGGAAATACAACGGCGGGCATGAATTGCAGCGCTTGGAATTCGGTGCGGGCGAAGGCACTGGTCAGCAGGCCGGTGCAGCAGCCGAGGATGGCCGTGGACACCCCGATCAGCAGTACCGTCGCGATTTTGCCCTGGGTGCGCAGCCCGAGCGGCCCGTAGGCGACGGCCGCGGCGATACACGCCTGTAGCGCGGCGAGTGCCGCGAAGGCGAGGGCATAGCCGAACAGCAGATCCAGCTTCTGCAAGGGTGTACTGAGCAGGCGTTCGAGCGTGCCGCTCACCCGCTCACGCAGCATGGCCACACTCGTGACCAAGAACATCGACGTGAACGGGAAGATGCCGAGCAACATCAGGCCGATCTGGTCGAAGATATCGAGTCGATCCACGAAGATGAACCGCAGCAACGTCAGCAGGAGGCTGGGCACGAACAGGACCAGCAGCAGGGTGCGGCGGTCGTGGCGGATCTGGGTCAGTACCCGGGCGGCGGTCCAGAGTGTGCGTGAAATCGACATCAGGCCAGTACCTTTCGCGTCTCAGAGGTGACCTCCCGTGCCAGGATCAGGCGGAGAAATGCCTCTTCGAGATTGTCGGCATCGGTGGCCGCGCGCAGGTCGGCGGGCGTCTCGTCGGCGAGCAGCCGGCCCTCGCGCAACAGCAACAGACGGTCGCAGCGGTCGGCCTCATCCATGACATGGCTCGATACCAGCAGGGTGGTGCCGGCAGCGGCGAGGGCGTGGAATTGCCGCCACAGGTCCCGGCGCAGCACCGGGTCGAGACCGACGGTCGGTTCGTCCAGCACCAGGACGGCGGGACGGGCCAGCAGTGCGCACGCCAGCGAGACCCTGGCGCGCTGGCCGCCGGACAGCGAGTCGACCAGGCGATCGGCGAGGTCGGCGAGTCCGACATCGCGCACTGCTTCGTCCGCGGCGGCGATGCCGCTGCCCTGGACACGGGCGAAGTAGTGGGCGTTCTGGCGGATTGTGAGATCGCCGTAGACCGAAGGTTGTTGGGTGACATAGCCGATCCGCGCGCGCAGCGCGACCGCGCCCGCGGGCAATCCGAGCACGGTGACGCGGCCGCCGGTGATCTTTTGTACGCCGACGATGGCGCGCAGCAGCGTCGTCTTGCCGGAGCCGCTGGGGCCCAGCAAACCGGTGACACTGCCCGCGGCGACGGTGAAATCGAGCTCGTGCAGTACCTCCGACTTGCCGCGCTCGACTGTTAGTTGCCGTACTTCGATTGCGCTGAGCGCCATTTCGAGTTCTGTCATGATTTTCCGCCCTGTCGGGTCTTGATCGGCGAGATCGTGCTCACGTCGGAGACCGCTACCTCGAGTTGCGCGCCCGCGGCATGCGGGAAGGTGATGGTTGTCTGCAGTGGCAGGTGCGCACCGCGGACGCGCAACCACACGGTCAGGGTGGCGTCGGTTCGAGCGGCGGGCAGCAAGGCGCGCAGCGCCTCCGCGGGCACCACGGCCCGCACCTGGAACGCATCGACACCGGTGAAGTCCTCTCGCGCAACGGTTTCGGCGTCACGTAGCGAGCCGATCAGGCGAGCGATGGCACCGTCCCTGCCGATCAGTCCGGCCGGATCGCCCACGCCGAGATTCGGCGGCAGTGGGGTCCTGGTTCCGTCCGCGTTGATGCCGACCACCTTGCCCTCGGATGCGACGAACCGGGTCGTCGACCCGATCACCGGTATCGCCGTGCCCGTCGCGGTACCACCGTCCGCGGTCGACAGGTCCGCCTCGAGTCGGCGCAACGCAAGCCCCGGCACCGCACCCTCCGCCCGCAGCACCAGATGCGCGGAATGCACTGCGCCCGTGGAGATTGCGGCATCACGCAGCATCAAATCGGCATCGGGCAATCCGCCGTCGCCACACCCCGCGACCAGCGCCGTGCCCGCGACCACGAGGGCCGCCCTTCGATAGCGCACCGAAGCACCTCCTATGGGTAGTGTCGCTACCCATAGGCTAGGCGGCTAAGGGTAGGATTACTACCCATGAGCGCGGAATTGCTGAAAGGGCATTTGGACGGCATGATCCTGGCCGTGCTCGCCGACGGCCCGCGGCACGGCTACGGTGTCATCGACGCGCTCCGGGACCGGACAGACGGCCGCTTCGATCTGCCCAAGGGCACGATCTACCCGGCGCTGCATCGCCTCGAACAGGCCGGACTGATCAACGGTGCGTGGTCGACCGAGGGTGGACGCCGGCGGCGCACCTACGTGCTCAGCGCCGCGGGACACCGACGACTCGGGATCGAGCGGGCATCCTGGCGCGAATTCGTCAGCGCCGTTGGCGCGTTGATGGACGGAAACGGAGGAATGGGGGAAACACCGTGTCCGGCAACGTAATCGATGACTACCTCAACGATCTCGACCGACGCCTGACCGGCGCACGCCGCGATCGGCGCATGGTCCTAGCCGAGATCGGTGACGGACTGCACGAATCGGTGGAACATTTTCTCGCGCGTGGATTTTCCCTGCCGCAGGCCCGCGCGGCGGCGATACGAGAGTTCGGCGCGCCCGCGCTGCTCGCCGCCGATTTCGCGCCGGTCAACTCCTCGAAGCGGATCAACCGCTATGGTCGCGGGTTCCTGATGATCGGACCACTGATCGGAATCCTGTGGGGCACAGCGGCATTGCTCGGGTCCTTCGCCGCCGTGCCATGGCCGCTCACGGTGACGGGCTTGGTCGTGATGGCGGTCGCCGTCATGATCGGCGCACCATTCACCGCGGTCGCGACCGCCGCGACGGGACGCATGAGCCGTTGGCTGCGAATGGAGACCCGACTGGCCGCCAGAGCATTGGTAGTGACCGCGGTCGTCGCCTTGACCGTCGACACGATTCTGATCACGACCTTGGCGACGGTAGTCGCCCTCGCGCCACAGGGTGTGGTCGTATTGCCGGTCGCGCTCGGCGCACTCGCCAGCCTCACCCGCATCGCCATGGCCACGGCCAGCATTCCGCGCCTCGGCCCCGCCCGGGCCCTGACTTCGTAGCGCAACTGCCCCCCGGGGGCGCCGATCAGTTCACGGCATCGAGTGCCCATTCCTGAGCTGAACCGTAGAATCCCGCGTGATCGGGACGGGAATGGCGTTCACGCCAATGCGATCCGCTACCCTCGGCCCTTCCGCGCCAATAGTGGCCCCGAATTGGCATGCAGTGCAACATTGCATTCGGCGCGTGGATGCAGAGGGTGCTGTGCCGCACAGAATGTCGCGATGTAGTGCACGCTTGTCCCGCGCCGGTATACCTCGCCGACTGATCCGCACACCCGGTGTCGTTGCCGCACACCCGCTCTACACCGGGGTGCGCCAGCGACACGGGGTGCGTGGCTATCGGGCGGAATGCCGGAATCAGGCGAAGGCGAACAGGCTGAGGGAGGCTGCGGCCAGGGCCAGGTATGGGAGCGGGTAGGTGATGTGGCTGTACCACTTGGCGCGGACGATCGTGATCACCGCGCCGAGGAAGAACAGGACCAGGCAGGTGGCGGCGGCCAGGGCGAGGGGCGGGATGGCCAGGCCGATCAGTAGGCCGAGTCCGCCGAGCGCTTTGAGAGCGGCCAAGGGGTTGAGTGCCCACTGTGGGAGGCCGTAGCCCTGCATGGTCTCGCGCACCTTATCCGCCTCGACGACATCGAAGCCTGCGGCGAAGAGGGCGGCAACAGCGGCGAGGACGGTGACGACGACGTATGCGATAGACATGGGAAATACCCTCCGGGAGTCTCGATTCACTGGGTCTGCGATCGTGGTGTCGCACCCGATCGCCTAATTCACGTGACGGATGCCGATCGCGAAAGGTGACCGATGCACGCACAGGAGTTGTTGGCGCGACAATTCGAGACGCATCGCGACCACCTGCGCGCAGTTGCCTACCGGATGCTGGGGGCGGCCAGCGAGGCCGATGACGCGGTGCAGGAGGCGTGGCTGCGGCTGGCCCGCACCGACATCAGCGAGGTCGAGAATCTGGCGGGCTGGCTGACGACGGTGGTCTCCCGGATCTGCCTCGATATGCTGCGCTCGCGGGCCGCTCGGCGCGAGGATCCGATCGATCGGATCGCCGATCTCGGCGACTCCGCCTATGACCGCGATCCGGAGAGCGAAGCGGTGCTGATCGATTCGGTCGGGCGGGCGCTGCTGGTGGTGCTGGATAGGCTCGGTCCCGACGAGCGGGTCGCGTTCGTGCTGCACGATATGTTCGCCGTACCGTTCGACCAGATCGCGCCCATCGTTGGCCGCACAACGGCCACCACCAAGAAGCTCGCCAGCCGGGCCCGCGCGCGAGCGCACAGCGACGCGACCGCGTCCACCGCCGAACTCGCCGAACAGCGCCACGTCGTGGATGCCTTCCTCGCCGCCGCCCGCAGCGGTGATCTCGACGCACTACTGGCCGTGCTGGCTCCCGACGTGGTGCGCACGGCCGATCCCGCCGCGCTGCCCTCGGGTATGGCGCTGGTCGCTCGCGGCGCGCAGACGGTGGCGCGGGAAACCGTCATCCTGCGGCGCCGCTCCCAGGTCGCCACGCTCGCACTCGTCAATGGCGCGGTCGGCATCATCGTCGCCCCACGCGGCAACCTGCTCCTCGCCCTGGCCGTCACGGTCGAGAACAATCGGATCGCCGGTTACGAGGTGATCGCGGACCCTGTCCGACTGGCCGAACTCGATCTGGCGGTATTGCCCGAATTGCCCTGAACCGCTGGGCCGTGACGCAGCGCGGCGGTGCCCGGCGAGGAAGCGGCGGCCGATGTCGGTGAGATGGTGCCGGGCACACGAGGATTCAGCGGACCGCCGTGCGTCAGTCGCAGACGGCGCCGAACGACGCCGAGCCGACCAGTTTCGAATATTTCGCGAGTACGCCGCGGGTGTAGCGGGACGGCAATGGTTTCCAGCCGTCGCGGCGGTCGGCGAGTTCTGCGGGGTCGATCAACAGGTCGAGGGTGCCCGCGGCGACGTCGAGGCGGATCTGGTCGCCGTCGCGGACGAAGGCGATCGGGCCGCCGTCGACCGCTTCCGGGGCGACATGGCCGACGCACAGTCCGGTGGTGCCGCCGGAGAATCGGCCGTCGGTGAGCAGCAGCACATCCTTGCCGAGTCCCGCACCCTTGATGGCCGCGGTGATCGCGAGCATTTCGCGCATTCCTGGACCACCCTTGGGGCCCTCATAGCGGATGACGACCACATCGCCCGCCGCGATCGTGCCGTCCTCCAGCGCATCCATCGCGGCCCGCTCGCGATCGAAAACCCGTGCGGTGCCGGTGAATACGTCGGAGTCGAAGCCCGCCGACTTGACCACGGCGCCGCCGGGCGCGAGGGATCCGGCGAGGATGGTGATGCCGCCGGTCGGGTGGATCGGGGATGTCATGGCCCGCACCACTTTTCCGTCGGGGTCCGGCGGGGCGATATCGGTGAGGTTCTCGGCCACGGTCCGGCCGGTCACGGTCAGGCAGTCGCCGTGCAGCAGCCCCGCATCGAGCAGCGCCTTCATCATCACCGGCACGCCGCCGATCCGGTCCACATCCGTCATCACATGTCGACCGAAGGGTTTCACGTCGGCGAGATGTGGCACCCTGCGGCCGACACGGGCGAAATCGTCCAGTGTCAGATCCACGTTCGCGTCATGTGCGATCGCGAGCAGGTGCAATACGGCATTGGTCGAGCCGCCGAACGCCATCACGACCGCGATCGCGTTCTCGAAGGCTTCCTTGGTGAGGATGTCTGCGGTGGTGATCCCGCGCCGCAGCAATTCCACGACCGCCTCGCCGCTACGTCGGGCGTAGCCGTCGCGTCGCCGATCGGTCGCGGGTGGCGCTGCACTGCCGGGCAGCGACATGCCCAAGGCCTCGGCCGCGCTGGCCATGGTGTTGGCGGTGTACATCCCGCCGCACGCGCCCTCGCCGGGACAGATGGCGCGCTCGATCGCGTCTACATCCGCGCGGCTCATCAACCCGCGTGAGCATGCGCCGACGGCCTCGAACGCGTCGATGATCGTCACCTCGCGCTCGCTGCCATCGGAGAGCTTCGCGATACCGGGCAGGATCGAGCCCGCGTACAGGAACACACTCGCCAGGTTCAGCCGCGCCGCCGCCATCAGCATGCCGGGCAACGATTTGTCGCATCCGGCCAGCAGCACGGAACCGTCGAGCCGCTCGGCCTGCATCACGGTCTCGACACTGTCGGCGATCACCTCCCGCGATACCAGGGAGAAATGCATGCCCTCATGGCCCATGGAAATGCCGTCGGACACCGATATGGTGCCGAATTCCATGGGATACCCGCCGCCCGCGAATACGCCCTCTTTACAGGCCTTGGCGAGCCGATCCAGCGAAAGGTTGCACGGCGTGATCTCGTTCCACGACGAGGCCACCCCGATCTGGGATTTGCCCCAGTCCCCGTCGTCCATGCCGACGGCCCGCAGCATGCCACGCGCGGCCGTCTTCTCGAGACCATCGGTGACGTCGCGGCTGCGCGGTTTGATATCGGGACCGTTCGCATCATTCGCCATGGCCACATCATTCCCGCCCGGATCGCCGAGCGCCGCCGCCCACGCCGATCGCCGTGATTATCGGTGCGTACCGATTCGCTGGAGCAGATTCAGCAGGGTCGCGCGTTCGTCGGTCGACAATGCGGCGAACGAGTCGGCCAGCACGTCGTTCGCGATCTGGTTTCCGGCGCGCAGTACCTGTTCGCCCGCGGCGGTCAGCCGGTGTTCGATGGCGCGACCGCGTCCGGGCGTGCGTTCGATCAGACCACGGGCCACGAGGCGGTTGGCGAGGGTGCCGAAGGCCTGCTCGCTTTGAAATGTTTCCTCGGCCAGGGCGCGCGCGGTAGAACCGGAATTGCGGTCGATGGCGCGCAAGGCATCCCACTGGGCGAGGGTGCTGCCGATGGCCGCGAGCCGACCGTCCAGCGCGCGATGATGGCGGTACTGCGCTTGTTTGACGGCGCGTCCCAGGGCTTGCAGATCACCAGGCATGGACATAAGCCTAACAGTGTGACTAAACTTGTTTATATCAATATATTTAGTTATGGATCGAGGCACTGTCGATGACCGCACTCCCCCAGCCGCAACCGCCGCTCACGATCGCCGAATCAGGCAGCGGCCCAACAATTCTCGTATTACATGGCGGTGCTGGCCCCGCTTCGGTGGCCGGTATCGCCGAGCACCTGTCCCGCACGTCCCATGTCGTTACTCCGACGCATCCGGGTTGGAATGGCACACCGTTGGCATTCGACAGCATCGGCGACCTCGCCCGCGGCTATCTGAACCTGCTCCAGGACCGCGATCTGCATGACGTCCTCGTCATCGGCTCCTCCATCGGCGGCTGGATCGCCGCCGAAATGGCCGTCCGCGATCGCGAGCACCGGATCAACGGGCTGGTGCTGATCGATGCGACCGGCGTCTGGTTCGACGACGAACCGATCACCGACTTCTTCGCCCTCGACGCCCGCGGCGTAGCCGAGCACTCCTACCACGACCCGGCCCGCTTCTACCAAGACCCCGCCGACATCCCCGTTGCGCAATCGGTTGCGCGCCAAGGGAATATGGTCGCGCTACGGCACTACGCGGGCGACCCGTACATGCACAACCCGCAACTGCTCCCCCAACTCGCCGCCGTCATGACACCAGCGCTGCTGCTCTGGGGCGAAAGCGACCGCATCCTCACCCCGGCCTACGGCGCGGCCTATGCCGCCGCGTTCGGCAATGCTCGATTCGAAATCATCCGTGCGGCAGGCCATTTGCCCCAACTAGAGCAACCGGAGGCCACCTTCGCTCACATCGAGACCTTCCGCCCGGCACTGCGGTAGCGGATCGGTCAGACACGCCGATCGATCTCGGCCATATGCTCCTCCGCCCACGTGCGCAACGCCGCCAGGGGCACTTCGAGGGATACGCCGAGGTCGGTGAGGCGGTAGTGAACGCGGGGCGGGACTGTCGGTTCCACTCGGCGCGCGACCAAGCCGTCGGCGGTCAGGCCCTGCAGGGTTACCGAGAGCATCTTCTGCGAGACACCGGGTATCCGTCGCCGCAGTTCGGCGAAACGCAACTCACCGGCCTCGGCCAAGATCTTGACAACCATGGATACCCACTTGGTGCCGATCCGGTCCAGGAGGCGGCGCGTCGGGCAGTCGGGGTCGAACAGATCGCCTCGGGTAGTCACCTGAACCTCACCACCTGTCGTGAAAGTGCCGTCTTGGCAGCACCGACCACGTTACCTAGTTTCAGGTGGTAACTATTGGTAACCACACGGAGCAGAGCAATGGCATCCGATATCTCGGTACAGCACATCGATACCAACGGCATTCGCACAGAGGTCGCGATCGCGGGGCAAGGCCCGGCCGTCCTACTGCTGCACGGCTTCCCGCACACCTGGCAGCTGTGGCGCGCGGTGATCGGCCCGCTCGCCGAACGGCATCGGGTCATCGCGCCGGACCTGCGTGGGCTCGGCGGCGCGACCCGTGCGTCGGACGGTTACGACACGGGCACGCTCGCCGAGGACGCCGCGGACCTGCTCGACGCACTGGGCGAGGCGAGCGCAACGGTGATCGCAATCGACGCCGGTGCGCCGCCCGCCTTCCTGTTGGCGATGCGGCGGCCCGAACGCGTGCGACGACTCGTGCTGATGGAATCGCTGTTGGGGACGCTGCCCGGTGCCGAGGACTTTCTCGCCGCCGGTCCACCCTGGTGGTTCGGCTTCCATGCGGTACCCGGCCTCGCCGAAACCGTGCTCGCCGGACACGAATCCGAGTACATCGACTGGTTTCTCACCATCGGCACCCACGGACGCGGTGTACCCGCACACCTGCGGGACGCCTTCGTCACCGCTTACACCGGACATGAGGCGTTGCGCTGCGCCTTCGCCTACTACCGAGCAATGCCGAGCACCGCGCGTCAGATCGAGCAGGCCGTCATGTCCGGGCGGCTTACCGTGCCGACCATGGCCGTCGGCGCGCATCCGGTCGGTGACGCGCTCGCACGGCAACTGCGCCCTATCGCCGATGACCTGGTCGCCCACGTGATTCCCGACTGCGGTCACATCATTCCGCTGGACGGCACCACTGCCCTTCTCGATCTGCTTGCGGATTTCCTTGCGGCCGAGGTCGATTCGGCGCCCTGAGCGAAGGTGCCGGGTAACGAAGACGAGCACCGCCACGAGTTGGATGGCCTGACCACAGCACGCACCACTCGACCGGCGAGCGCGAATGCCTCACCCACGCTGGCGAGCACCACACTTGCCGAGTGCGGCCGGATACCGGTCCGGTGACCGCGCGAGCGCCCTCGTAGCCGATATCGGCGAGCAGGCCGACCCCGCCGAATCCGACGACGAACCGCCGAGGAGGCATAGCCGTTGGGCCCGGACACGATCGCCGACACCGTCAGAGGATGACATGAGCCGCCCGCGCGGCGGGCTATGCGGGCGCGACGCTGGTATGCGGATGCTCGGCGCACAAGCAGCCGACACCCTTCTCGATCCACTCCTGGCCGTCCCATCCGGGACGCCGAGTAATCAGCAGGGCCCGGACCTCTTCGATGATCGTCTCCTCGGCCATGGCCGAATCGCGGCGAATCCAGGTCTCGTCCCGCAGCATTCGCAGATAGTCGCGCACATCGGCCAGCAGCTCCGCGCCGCCGACGGCACCATGTCCGGGCACGACGATCCGCGGATGTTCGCGAGCCAGTCGTTCCATGACCGCGAGCCACCGGAGACCGGAGACATCGGTGTCGTGCGGTGGAAACCACGGGAATATCGCGAACTGCCCGGATTCCACCAGATCCCCGGTGAACAGCACACCCGCATCGGGCACCTCCACCACCTGATCACCATTGCTGTGCGCGCGCCCGGTGGCCCGCAACCGCACCACCCGCCCGCCCAGATCGAGTTCGTAGGACCGGTCGTAGACGATATCGGGCCGCGCCAGATGCACTCCCTCGAGCTGGCGGGCCACCGCGGCACCGAGGCCGGTGAACATCTCGAGATATCCCGGACCTTTCAGCCGCAGGTCCGCCGCCTGATCTCGGTTGATCAGATAGGTCGCCGCATCGGCGAAAGTTTGTGCGCCGAATGCGTGCTCGGGGTGGAAATGCGTTGTCGTCAAGTACAACTCGCGGCCGTCGGCGACTTCGGTGGCAAATTTCAGCACGGTCTCGGCATTGCGCGGCCCCATCCCCGTCTCGACAACCAGCACCGCATCTCGACCACCGATGACCCCGATATTCGGCACCAGCGGTACCCGCCGGTTCGGAATCACAACGATGTCGTGGGCAATCTCGGTCACATCCGTGAGTTCGACCACGGGTTCGAGCATTTCGGCCATGAAGACTCCTTATCTGGGTATGTCCCAAGTCCAGCTCTTGCCGATCGTCGCGTCCAAGACCGATTCCGCGCCCCCGATACCGGGCGGGTATCGTTGCCGCTGATGGACTTACGCCTGCTGCGGTATTTCGTCGCGGTGGCCGAGGAACTGCACTTCGGCCGTGCCGCCGCACGGCTGCATATGTCCCAGCCGCCGCTGAGTCGGGCCATCAAACAGCTCGAAACCGACTTGGGCTGTGTCCTGCTGCACCGCTCGCCCATCGGCGTCGCACTCACCCCCGCCGGAAGCGCTCTCTACGAAGAAGCGCGCCTGCTGCTGACCCAGGCCGAGCGGGCCCGAGTCCGGGTCATCGCGGCCGCGGGCACCGCCACACTCACCATCGGCACCCTCGCCCACAGCGCCGAACAGGCCGGAACAAGACTCGCCGCCGCCTATCGACACCACCACCCCGGCGTGCACATCCGCATCCGCGAGGCCGATTTCACCGATCCGACCACCGGACTCCGCTCCGGCCTCGTGGACGTCGCCCTCACCCGTACCCCCTTCGATCAGACCGGTATCGCGACCCACATACTGCGCACCGACCGGATCGGCGTTGTGCTGCGCGCCGACGATCCACTCGCTCACCGCGACAGCCTGCGCCGACCCGATCTCGCCGACCGTCCCTGGTTCCGATTGCCCGACGACACCGACCCGCTATGGCGCGCCTACTGGACGCAAACGACCGGTCACGAAAAGGACGGCCCGGTTGTGCGAACGGTCCACGAATGCCTACAGGCTGTCCTGTGGAACGGCTCCGTCGGACTCGCCCCCCTCACCCATGACCTCCCCGACGGTCTCATCGCGGTACCGCTGACCGATATGCCGTCGAGCGACCTGGTCGTAGCCTGGAACAAGGGTGACAACAGCCCACTGATCCGGTCGTTCATTCGCATTGCCGCCGCCATCTACCGCGCTGACCCGATCGGCGAATAGCGATCGTCCGACACAATCAGCCCCCTGGCCGCCGGCTCCGCGCCCGGATCAGTCGCAGTTCGCGACGTAGGCAAGTTCATTCGCGAACTCGCCCCGGCGTCTACCCCCGGACGCTCGCGAATCCCATCGGCGGCGTGGCCGAGGGCCCCGTGCGCAGCACCGGGCGGAAGTCGGGCAGTGCGGGCAGGACGTCGGCATTGCGGGCGGCGTAGCAGCGCACGCGCGGGAGCATTCGGGTGACCTCCGCGCGTTCCACCGGTTCGGCGTCGATGAAACCGATGGTGTCCAGGGACAATCCGAGGGTCTGCGCGATACGGACCAGCGATGACGACTTGCGACCCCAGCCGATCTCGATGGCCGAGAACATATCGTAGAGCCCGTGCCGGTACAGCTTGTTCAGGGTGAGGTCGCGGTCGCTGCGGCTGGCGACGGCGTGCCAGATGCCGCGCTCGCTGAGCATATGCAGTGTGCGTAGGGCGGCGGGCCGTGGTGCGCCGCTGGTCGCATCGCACACGACACCATCCCAGAGGGTGTTGTCCAGTTCCCAGACAAGACATCTCAGAGCCGGTGTCATCGCCTGCCCCTATCGGTTGGTCATCGCTGCCGCTCCTGCCGTGTCGTCGGCAGATGGGGCTGGTTGTTTCGAGCGACTTACAAAGCAGTCGCTACGACCAGCACACCATCCAGCGAACGGCAGGTGCCGGGCAAGCCCCCGCTTTCTTGGGAGCCCGTCCGGCCGACGTGATACTACCGGTACCGCCCGGGAATGCTCTGTCAAAAGCCGTAGTAGCGGCGGACGAGGCATTCGTAGACGCGCGCGGGCGCGAATCGCCGGGTCCAGAACGACAGCCGAACATCGCTGCCGCACAGGTAGGTCTGGCGCGGTCTATCCGTTTCCAGGATCGTCCGCACCTTCTCGGCTACCGCCTCGGCGGACTGTCCGGCCGCGAGATAGCCGGTGACCCGCTCCAGCACCGAGATCCGATCGGGGGTGTAGGACTCGATCGGATCAGCAACGCGCACCGCGGAATCGATGATCGGGGTGACCGTCCACCCCGGTGCGAGCACCGAAACATGGATGCCGAATGCGGCGGTCTCCATGCGCGTCGCCTCACCGAGACGTTCGATGGCGGCCTTGGTGGCCGAGTACCAGCCGCCGTAGGGTTCGGCGATCGCGCCAGCACCCGAGCTCACCACGATCACGCGGCCGTTGCCCTGGGCCCGCATGATCGGCAGCACCGCGCGCAGTACGCGGTGCGTGCCGATCACATTGGTGTCGACGAGCGCGGCGGCCTCGTCCGGGTCGGTCTCCTCTACCGAGCCGACAATGCCGTAGGCGGCGAAGGTGACCACGGCGTCGATCCGCCCGTGCCGTGCGTGCGCGGACTTCACCCAATCCGCCACCGCCTCGCTGTCGCGGACATCGACCGCGCACACACCGTCGCGAGCGACCTTGTCACTGCCTTCGACCGTATAGCCGACGCGCGCAAGGTATTCGACGGTTGCCGCACCCATACCGTTGGCGGCGCCGGTCACCAGAACGACGGTCATCGGGCACACACCTGCAGCACCTGCGGCAGTACCTCCAGGCGCGCCGATTCGACGATCGCGATTTCGCCGTCCAATTCGAGCGGTGCCGGCGCGGCAGGGCGCAGTTCCACCGCAGTGTCGCGGTGGCAGGTGGCCAGTGCCGAGCCCGCGAACTTGCCGCGGTAGAGACCGGCGATGAGACCCAGAATTCGGGCACGCCCAGCGGCTTCCCAGATATTGACATCGAACCGGCCGTCGGCTCGAGTGACCGGGGTGTCATAGTACATGCCACCGGCGAAGTGCACGCTCTTGAGTACGCCGACATTGGTGATCGGCGCGGTGTGTACCCAGTCCGAGCCGCGCAGCTCAATGGCCAGTGGCTGGTGGGTGGCGATATTGCTCAGTGCGGTGGCGATGATGGCCGCCTCGACATTGCGTGACTTCAGCCAGCCGATCAGGCCGCGGGCATGGTTGAACGAATGATTGCCCGCCGCAACGAGTCCCATACTCGCATTGAGTAGAAAGTAGCGGACCGTGCGGGTGCCGTCGGGCAGCAGCATGGTCGCTTTGCCCACATCAACGGTCTCGGCCGGACCGAGCCGGACCGGGATATCGGCGATCCTGGTACGCCCGGGTTTGTGGAAGTCATTGGAACTGCCGAGCCCGACCGCGCCCAGCGCGGTATTTTCCGCGCCGCGCCGCGGCCGGTCGGTCTCCGGATCCATGATGGCGTTGAGGACCAGGTTCACCATGCCGTCACCGCCCGCCGCCACAATGACATCGGGCGCTTCGGACTCGAGACTCGCGCGCACCAGCTTCGCGGCTTGCTCTGCGTCGCTAGGCATTTCGACGGTGAGATCGGTATCCCGCCCGCGTAAGGCGTGTTCCACCGGGCGCCATCGCTGCAGCGCGGTCCCGGCATTGGACTGTGGATTAAGAACGACGAGCATTACTCCTCCTCGATACCCAGCCACTCGCGCAGCCGAGGCCAACCCCCTGTACTTACCAACCCGGTCCCCGAACAGTTTTGCGGCACAGCAGATTCCGGCACATTCACCAGGAATACGGGGATACCGATCCGCGCCGCTGGCGCATCGTTGATGGCGTCGTTGCCGATCATCACGCATTCCCCCGGTTCCGCGCCGAGCCGATCCAGCAGTTCTCGGTAGAACTCGATGCGTGGCTTCGAACGGCGCATGTTCTCGCCGCTGGTGCGAAAGGTGAACACGGACGGGTCGTAACCGCCCCAGCCCAGCCGGGTGCTGACCGTGCTGTCCGGCCACAGCGGGTTGGTCGCGACCACTTGCGTGGTGCCCGCCTCCTGGAGCCTGGTCACCGTATCCAGCGCCCACGGCTCGGGCGGAAAACACCTCCGCAAGCGTGGAAAACCCGCTTCCGCCAAAGCCGTCAGCTGGGCCGCGACGGCGTCGGGTGCGACGCCGAGCCGGTCGGCGAGCAGCCGCACCATGAGTTCGGTATTGGTGTGCTCGGTGTCGTTCGCGCGCACTTGCTTCAGCACGCCGTACAGGACGCGCAGAAACCGATGCGGCGGAGTCAACTCGCGGAATGCCTGCGCGGCCGCCAGCGGCATGAGTGTCTTGAATCGGCGCCTGTGCAGCCGCACCAAGGTGCCGTCCAAGTCCCACAGCACCGTTTGCCCGCCCGTCTCCCGACCACCACCCCCCATAGAGTCGCTTCGCGAGGCTGTATTCATTCCTGGCTGTCCAGTACCGCTTGCAGGTCTTCTCGGGTCAGGCCCAGTTCTGCCGCGTATTCGTCGATGCCGGGACGCTCCGTCGCGCCGGTGCCGATTCCCGTCCGGCTCGCCAGTTCCGAACCATAGGCGACACCGAGATCGACAACCGTCTTGGCCAGTGCCGCCGGGAACAGCCAGCGGCCGAGATCGCGCTGGAATACCCGAGTCAGGCGGTACGGGGCCGAAATTCGCGCGCCGAGCTCCGACAGCGCCGACGGATCGCGCAGCGAACTCATCTTGCGTGCCTCCACGCCGGGCACCAGCAGCAGATCCGACCACAGCCGCCCGAAGCTGCCGCGTTTCTCGGCGGCGACCGCGGTCATATTGAATTCGGTGTAAGCCTTCTCGATGCGCGAGGTGTGGGTGGAGCGGCTGTGCAGCAAGGCGTGGATATCGGCGGTCTTGCGCGCGGTGTCATAGCGGGTGAAGCGATTGATATTCGGGGCGATCCAGCCGATCAGGGCCGCGAACTCGGGAACGGGAACGAGCCGATCAGCCAGCGAAAGGGCGTGGTACATCAGGCTTTCGCTGCCCGCCTTGGAGATTTCACCGGCCAGCAGGTCGTAGTCGAGGTCGCTCGCGTAGCGGGCCAGATTCCAGATGTCCGCGAGTTCACGCACACCGGTCTTGTAGTAGGGCAGGTGGATGCCGAGGTGGTGCAGGTTGTCCTCGTGCGACATGGCCCAGGCGGGCACACCGTAGAAGTCGATGCGCCGCACCCGCTTCCAGATGGCGGCGTAGTCGATGGTGTACGGGGCCAGCGGGGTGATGAGGGCCCAGTGCGTGCCGACGACCAGCGCGCCGTCACGGGAGACGAACGACGGTAGGTGGTGGGAACGTTCGGCCCGCACCTTGGGCGCCTTGCCGAGCAGTTCGGAGGTGGCGAAAAGCCCCAGCTCCCGGTAGATCTCGATGGCGGTGTCGACCTGGTCGAGTTCGATGAGGATGTCGAGGTCGTTCATGCGCTTGTAGCGCGGGTCGTGGTAGATCTCCGTCGAGAACAGCATGCCCTTGAGCACCACACAGCGCACGCCGCGTTCGTCGAATCGGCGCAGCAGTTCGCGTGCGCCGGACAGGCGCCGATCATTCACGGCGGCAATGTGATCGGTCACGCTGGCGAAGTGCGCGCGCACCACTTCGGGTACGAGCTCGTAGAGGTCTTCGGTTTCCAGGCGGCGCTGTACCAGCGGGACAGTCGCATTGAGCTTCGCCAGCTCGAACACCTCTGCCCAATCGGTGATCTCGTGGGCGAGCTTCGCCAACTGTGCCCGCTCGTCCGCACTGGGGTCGGCCAGTGCGGCGTGCACCAGCAGGCGTTCGGAAGTGGTTGCGCCCGCGGCAATCTCGGTTCCGGTCATATCAGCGCAATCCTTCGTATTCGGTGGTGCCGATTTGTTCGGGGTGGAAGGCGAAGCGGCGCGCGACGGCCGAGATCTTCTCCAGCGCGAAATCCAGCTGCTCCCGGCTGAGGGTGGCCATCATGCTGACTCGCAGCCGCTGCTGTTCGCGTGGCACCGCCGGGAATTCGACGCCATTGACGAAGACCCCCTCGGCATGCAGCGCCGCCACCACCTCGGCGACAGCCAGACGCTGCGGCACCAGGATCGGAATGATCGCGGTCTGCGGATCGACCGCGAAGCCCATCCGGCGCAGTTCCCGCACGAAATACTCGACATTGTCGTGCAATTGCCGGACGCGCTCGGGGTGCGCGTCGATGAAATCGATGGCGGCGAGCACCGAGGCGACGACCGCGGGCGCCAGCGCTGCCGAGAACATGTACGAACGTGCGAAGAAGCGCAGCGTGTCGACCAGGTCCTTCGAGCCGGCGACGAAGCCGCCGGTGGTCGCGAACACCTTCGAGAACGTGCCCATGTACAGCTCGACCGACCCGGGCCCCATGCCGAAATGCTCTGCGGTGCCATGGCCTTTCGCACCGAGCACACCGGTGCCGTGCGCGTCATCGATGGCCAGCCAGGCCCCGAACGAATCGCACAGTGCCCTGATGTCCGGCAGCGGAGCGATATCGCCGTCCATCGAGTACACGCCCTCGACGGCGACCACAATATTCGCGCCCGGATTGCGCCAGCGGATCTGCATCAGCCGGTGCCGCAGATGCCGAAGGTCATTGTGGTCGAAGGCCATCGAGCGGACCCGCCCGAGTTGAATGCCGTCGTAGAGGCTGGCGTGGCTCTGCTCGTCGTACAGCAGGATGTCGCCCTTGCGCAGCAGACCGGTCACCCAGCCCACATTGGCGGCATAGCCGGAGGAGAAGACCAGCGCGGATTCGCAGCCCTTGGTCTCGGCGAGGCGTTCCTCCAGCTGCCGATGCACCGAGGTGGTGCCGTTCAACAGCGGCGGCCCACCGTGGCCGACACCGAATTCGCGGACGGCACGGACGGCGGCCTCGACGATCTCGGGTTCGTTGCCGAGCCCCAGGTAGTTGTTCGAGCCCAGCATGATCAGGTCGCGGACCGCGCCGCCGTCGGGATCACGAACCTGCACGACCGGTCCCGCCGGTCCGGTGATCTCACGCAGGACGAACCCGGTGCCACGCGCATTCGCAACATAGGGCCGGAACTCCGCGAAGCGCTGTTCGAAGGTATGCGCGGCGGGATCGAGATAGTGTTCGAGGCTGAAGTTCTCGCCGTGCCCGGCGCTGGTCTGGTGCGGGACGGCCGCGGTGGAAGTCATGAGCTGCGTTCCTGAACAATAGTTACGGTTCCGGCCTTGCCGTCGAGAATCAGCACATCCCCGCTGGCGACCGAGCGGGTGACGCCAGGGACGCCGACGACGGTGGGAATGCCGAGTTCACGGCCGATAATTGCGG
This sequence comes from Nocardia sp. CA-107356, assembly GCF_050946365.1. Taxonomy (NCBI): domain Bacteria; kingdom Bacillati; phylum Actinomycetota; class Actinomycetes; order Mycobacteriales; family Nocardiaceae; genus Nocardia; species Nocardia sp. CA-107356. The sequence continues at coordinate 5,933,568 of NZ_CP191992.1, forward strand.
TGTGCGAGAGCGGACTGCCCTTCTCGCTGACCAGTCCCCCGGCGGCCACCATCAGGAAGACCCAACCGGGATCGGTACTGGCGGCTACCAGGATCTGGCCGTCGATGACCACATCCGGTTCCGGTGTGGTCAGCACCAGCGCCGGGGCTTCGACTCGGCCCGGCGCGCAGCCGATTCCGTGCAGCACATTGCCGGAATCGACGGTCGGGGCCGGATGTTCGAAGGACGGATCGTTGATGCCGACGGCCGCGATACCCGCGGTGACGATCCGCGTCGGCAACTCCTCGGTGCGCCACCGCTCGTGGTCGTGTTTGCGGGTGGCGACCGTGCGCGCGGCATCGGTATCGACGGCGGTGCCCCGGGTCAGTGCCGCGATCTCCTCGTAGGTGAGCCAGAAGATATCGCGTGGATCGTCGAGCAATCCCGCCGCGTGCAGCTGCCTGCCGTACTCGCGGAACACGCGCTTCACCAGGCCGAACGAGCGGCTGCGGCCGAGTCGCATGTTCTCGCGCTGCTTCACATGCTCGCGCGCGCGACCCAGCGCGAACCGGAATGCCATGCGCTGTAGGAACTTTCCACGGAACAGGGCCGCCGCGGTATGCTCCGCGTCGCGCCGAATGAGCTTCTCGCGCGCCGCCATCTCGTCGATATTCTGACCGCCACGCAGGTAGTTACGCAGCATCGGCACCAGCCGCTCCGGATGTTCGCCCAGCGGGTCGGTTTCCAGCTTCAGCTCGTCGACGGTGCGGTCGCCGAACAGCGTGATATGACGCAGGCAGGCGGCACGGAAATCGGCGAATCCGGTTTGTGCCAGGGCTTTCCACACTTCATGCGGCTCGAGCGGCCCCTCGACTAGTTCGCGTAGTGCGGCATCGGACCGCACCGTGTCGGTCAGGGCAAGTGCAGAGCGCACCGGATCGACGCTGTCGACCCCCTCTTCGCCGCAGAACAATTCGTTGCGCAGCGTGATGGCGGCCGTCTCGGTGAGACCTTCGCGTTCCAGCAGCAGCCCGACGACGTGGAACATCTGCTGAGCCAGGAAGTCGTTGAAGATCTGCACCGCGTAGGCGGGCACGAGTTCGTGCAGGCAGCGCTCCATCCACTCCAGCAGCGCCTCCGGATCACGTTCCCGCTCCGATGTTTCCGGGGCGAGCCGATGGTCGAGGTCGGCGGTGAAGGACTGCAGTTCGGTGAAGAACGCGCGCAGTCGGCGCGGCAGGCGCAACCAGCCAACGGTGATGATGGCGGCGATGCGCAGCCGCAGCAGATACATCTTCGCCCGTGCCATACCGCGTTTCGGTGCCGCGGGCCGCTGGTAGCGGTTCTCGATATTGAGAGCCGCCTCCCAGCCCTCGATCGCGAACTCCATACCGGGAATCTGCAGGAACAGCCGGTACCAGTTGCTGATGTTGTAGTAGATGCGACCGTGTGCGGTGCCGACGAGATACGGGTACAGGCTTGCGGCATTGCGGTCGACGATCGCGTCGGTGGCGCCGAAGTCCTTATGGCAGGCTCGGAATACCTGCTCGTAGGCATTGCGCAGGATGGAAAAGGTCAGCGGGCTGGACAGGCCGGGATAGGACTCGGCGACATTGACATTGTCGAAGATGGTTTCGCGCGCGCCCGTCGCGGTGATCGGGCGGGCCTGGAGCAGGTAGAGCACCCCGGCAGCATCATGGGCCCATTCGACATCCTGTGGGGTGCCGAAGGTTTCGGCCAATGCCGTCGCGGTGTCGACGAGTTCGACGACCTCGGCATCGGTGAGAGCTTGATCGGTGACAGCGTCGATCGGTTCGATGACCGTGCCGGAACGATCGGCGGCCACCACGACTCTGCTCTGCTTCTCCGCGACCGACCGGGACACGATGGTGCGCGCGGCGGTGTCGACGAAATAGGTGTCACACTCGACGGTTCCGGCGACCACGCCCTCCCCGAGGCCGAGCGCCGCCGAGACGACGGCTTCGGCCGGATCGCCGGTCTGGGGGTTGCAGCTGAAGACGACACCGGAGACCGCACTGTCGATCAGTACCTGAACCAGGACGGCGCAGTCGATCGCGGCATTGTCCAAACCGCGATGGGCGCGGTAGAACAACGACCGCTCCGAGTAGGCGGAGGCGAGAACTTCCAGCACCGCCGCGGATACGTCCGAGGGCGCGACATTCAGCAACGTATCGAGTTGACCCGCGAAGGAGTCGGTCGCGGAATCCTCGCCGCTCACCGACGAGCGTACGGCCAGTCGACTGCCGGATCGCGCTGCGCGATCGACGATTTCACTCACCTCGACGTCGAGGTCGGCTCGGATATCCGCGGGTATCGCCGTGGCGAGAATGATCGCGCGAATCTCCGCCGACACCGTACGCAGCGATGCCGGATCGGTGTGGTCGAGCGAATTCAATACCGCGGCAATGGATTCGCGGATCGGTTCGAGGGTGCGAGCGCAGGCGGCGGAACTCAGCACCACGAACGGCGGCACCCGGTATCCGGCCGCCACCAACCTGCCGAGATTCGCCGCCTTCGCGCCCACCTGGGTCGTCATCGTGGGATCGGCGGCCAGTGCGATATCACTGACCATCACGCCGAGGGTGGGTTCGGGCCGCACCGAATCGCTTCGCGATGCGCTACGCCCACCCGTCACCCGGCCACCACCCCCCACCGAATCGCTTCGCGATGCTGTACGCCCACCCGTCACCCGGCCACCACCCCTCACCGAATCGCTTCGCGATGCTGTACTCATTGCGCGGCCTCCTGCATGGTCTCGGCCGTCGGAACCGCGGGCGCACGCCGGGTGAGCCGCACGAGTACCGGATCGGGGGTATTGGATATCTCCGGGTTCTCCCGCACCCGCATGCCGTTGACGAGTTCGATGTCGTAGCGGGCCAACAGCATCGCGATGCCGACCCGTACCTCCATCAGCGCCATATGCTGGCCGACGCACAGATGTGCGCCCCAGCCGAACGGGAAGTAGCGGAACGGCGGGCGGGCCTTGTTCTGTTCCTTGGTGAACCGGTCGGGATCGAACGTCAGCGGGGAATCCCAGAATTCCGGGAAACGGTGATTCACGAACGGGCTGATCACCACGATCGCGCCCGGTCGCAGATCGAAGCGGTCGAAGCTGTCCGGCTCCAGTGCGGTGCGGCTGAACGCCCACGCGGGTGGGTGCAGGCGCATCGCCTCATCGATCGCACGACCGGTCAGTTCCAGCGCGGGCAGCGCCGGGCCGACGCCGTCGGCAAGTGCGAGCGCGACATCGATCTCATTACGCACGCGGGTGAGAACCGCTGGGTTGCGGCACAGTTCGTAGATCGTCCACGCCATCGCGCCGCCGGTGGTCTCGTGTCCGGCGAGCAGGAAGGTGAGCACCTCGTGGCGCAGTTGCTCGTCGTCCATGGCGTGCCCGGCGTCGTCGCGGGCCGCGAGCAGCCGGGTCAGCAAAGAGGTGGTGTCGGTCTCGGCATTCCGATGCCGCTGAATCACGCTGTCCACCACACGGTGCAGCCGTTCGAGTACACCCTGGAAGCGCCGATTGGCCGGAGTCGGCACGCTCGGCGGCACCTGGATGGGGGCCGACATATGCCGCATCACCCACGAAACACCCTCACGCACATCGTCTTCGATCTGCGGCAACACGCCGTCGATATCGGAGCCCATGACGGCACGGCACACCACATCGGCTGCGAAACCCATCACCTCGGGCACGAGATCGAAGGCCGCGCCGGTCGCCGCGTGCGCATCGAGACGGTCGAGCATCCGCTGCGCGCACTGTTGCATCAGTGGAATCTCGGTATCGACATGCCGGCGCGCGAAGGCCGGTTTGATCAAGGCGCGCTGCCGTCTCCACAGTTCGCCGCCGCTGGTGAGCAGGCCGGGTCCGAGCAGATAGTTCAGGCTCTGGTAGCTGATCCCCTTCTCGTATTTGGCCGCATTGGTGACCAGCACCTGGTTGATATGGTCCGGTTCGACCAGCAGGTGCAGTTGTTGGTGCACCAAGCGCAGCCGGACGCTGCCGCCCTGGTCCACGGCCTGCTCGTAGAACAGCGCGAGCGGATCAGCGCGGTAATCCGGATACGCGCCAAGGGGATGTCGCAGCGTCGGACCGCCGAGTCGACGGCCGCGAAGCTTCGGCTGCACACTCATGGCTGCGCCTCGCTGACGCGCGGCTCTGCCATAACTGTGGTCACAGCGGTGTTGACGGTGCGCTCACTGCGTTCGCTCATGCCGCTCCCCCGGCACCGACCAGATCGTCCTCGACCAGGAACAGCCGCCGGGCCTCCGCGCGCTGGACCTTGCCGCTGGTGGTCTTCGGGATGCTACGCGGCGGCACCACCCGAACACCGGCTGGCAACACACCCGTGCGCTTGCTCACCGCGACGCGCACGGCCCGCCGCAGCGCATCGTGTTCGGTGGTGTCCGCACCGGATTCGACGATCAGGTGCAGTTCTTCGGAAAGCCCATGGGTATCGGCATGACCGACCGCGGCGACGCCGCCCAGTCGAACACCCGCGACTTCCTGTGCGGCGAGCTCGAAGTCGGTCGGCAGGTAGTTCGCACCGCGGATGATGATCAGGTCCTTATGCCTGCCGGTAATGCGCAATCGACCGTCACGCAGGTAGCCGATATCGCCGGTGTCCCACCAGCCGTCGTGGGTGGCGGCCGCGGTCTCGCCGGGCAGCCGGAAGTAGCCGATGGTCATGGAGGGGCCGCGGAATTGGATGCGGCCGATGACATCCGCGCCGCAGATCGCGCCGTCCTCGGCCACGATGCGTACTTCGGTGCCGGGCAGCGGTGCGCCGCAATCGACGATGTGCAACGCGTCGCTGTCGTCCTCCGGAATATCGAAGGCCACACCGTCTCCGGTGAGCGCACGCCGCGATACCGAGTCGTAGGCGACCGGCGCGTGCGGGCGGTTCACGGTGACCGCGAGGGAGGCCTCGGCCATTCCGTAGCACGGGACCAGCGCGTCCTTCGGCAGTCCCCGGGCCGCGAACCGGTCGACGAAGTACTGCACGGTCGGCGGATGGATGGGCTCCGCGCCGCAGAACAGGAACCGCCAGCTCGACAGGTCGACGCCGTCGAGCTCGGCGTCGGTAATTCGGGCCGCGGCATATCCGTACGCGAAATTCGGTGCCGCCGTGATGGTTCCGCGATACCGGCTGACCGCGCGCAGCCAATCCCCCGGACTGCGCAGGAATCGGCTCGGCGGCATCAGCACCGCATCGAAGCCACGGAACACCGGTGTCAGGAATCCGCCGATCAGCCCCATATCGTGGTGCAGCGGCAACCAGCCGACCCAGGTATCGCCCGGCCCCATCGATGCGGCCATGGCGATCTGTTCGCAGTTGGCCGCGAGATTCGCGTGGGTGATCTGCACGCCCTTCGGTGTTCCGGTCGACCCGGAGGTCGCCTGGATAAAGGCCAGATCTCCGGGTTCGGGAAGTCTGGGGGCCAACGTGGGCGCATCCGGTGCACAGGCCCAGGCGTGCAGCACATCGCCGTCGATGGCGGCCACGGCGTCCGGCAGTGCTCCCCCTGCGAGCACCGACGGGGTCGCGACCACCGCCGCGGGTTCCAGATAGGCGAGCAGCCGAGTGAATTTGTCCCGGAAGATATCCGCCGAACCGAAGCCACCCGGCGTCGCCACCGCGGTCGGCACCGCACCCAGTAGCAGCGCGCCGAAGAATGCGGTGACGAACTCCGGGGAGGTGGGTAGGCACAGCATCACCCGATCCCCCGGCTCGACACCCTCGGCGGACAACGCGGCCGCGGTGCGTGCCGCAGCCGCGGCAAGATCATCATGGCGCCAAGCGGTTTCGCGGCCGGAACTATCGCCGCCACGCTCTGGAACGAAGATCGTCGAGGGGCCGGCCGCACCGCGACCGGCATTGGCCAGCAGCGCGTGCACGATCGTCGGATGCCGGGGAGTCAGCGCTGTCATTGCTCACCCCGCACGTACCGCACGATCTCGCCGACGGTATTCAACTGTGCCGCCGCGTCTTCCGGGATGACGATGCCGAACGCCTGCTCCAGCTGAATGGTCAGTTCGATGGCCGTCGGCGAATCCAGTCCGTAGTCGATCAGTTGGGCGGAAGCATCGATATCGTCCGCCGAAACCCACAGCACCTCGCCGACAATCGCGCGCACCCGCGCCTCGATCTCGGTGGCCGGGGTATGTGCCTGTGTACTCACCCGAGTAACTTCCCTTCCGTCACGCAGGCGCGCACCGACTCTTCGAGGTCGACGCCGTCGCCGGTGTCGATGCGGTGGAATCCCACTTCCGGGAAGGCCGCCGCGAGGGTGTCGCGTACCTGGAGATAACCGTCACGCAGGGCTGCGAGCCGCTCTGCTGTTTCATGGGCTTCCTTGGGCCCGTCCCCCGAACGTTGCGCGCACCGCGCCGCGGCCTGCTCAGGCGGAACGTCGAGCCAGAGCACGGCATCCGGCAGTGTGGTGCGGAAGCGGTCGGCGAAGCCGGGGACCGATTCGGTCACGTCCCGGCGCACCAGATCCGCGATCTCCGAGAGCAGGTCCCAGATATCCGGAGAACTGCCGAGGCGTGTGGATTCGGACCGGTGCCAGGCCAAGATGTCATCGAAGGTGCCGGGCTGGTGGCGTTCCAGAACGGCCGCGATCGCCGCGGCCCGGTCGTGACCGTTCCATTCCGGGCGGGCCAGTGCGACATACAGCGGTCCGTAGACGAGCAGTTCGATCAGTGGATGCCGTTCGAACACCAGCACATCCGGCGACCAGGTGCTCAGGAAATGCCGCTCCACCGGGCCGAACAGCGTCATCTGCAGATACATCGCCGTGGCTTTCATCTCCAGACCGGCGATTTCGTCGCATCCGACGCTGAATGCCTTGAGCTGCCTGGACAGCTCGGTCAGCGGCACATTGCTGGTGTTGTGGAAGTCCGGGCAGGTCATCGAGGCGAACGAGCCGGTGGCCGGTGCCAATTCGCGCAGTCGCGCCATGACCGATGATTTGCCAGCGCCGTCGATGCCGACGATCGCGACGCGACGGGTCCCGCTTATCGCCCGACCACCGCGCCCCATCGAATCGCTGCGCGCCGTTTCCGTGGTCACCGGTCGTCCTCCCGCAATTGGGCGAGTACGGCCTTGGTGATATCGGCGGGCGCCGCGGTGCCGTCCAGGCGGATCCAGCCGAACTCCTCCGACAATGCCTCCAGTGCGTCGTGGCTGCGGCGCTGGAACGCCAGGAAGGTCTCCTCGTCGCCGTAGCCGCTTTCGTAGTCGCTGCGCAACTGCTTGCGCCCCAGGGCATCCTGCGGACTCACCGAGAGGTAGAAGGTGCGGTCGGGTTCCGGGAAGCCCGCCGCCAGCTTGCGCAGCACCGTCGCATCGCCGCCGTGGGCGACTTCGGTGGCGAAGTACTTGTACCAGTAGGCATTCGCCAGCAGGATGTCCGCACCGCGCTCGGCGGCCAGATCGAAGGACAGCTGCATGGCGTGGAACAGGAAGTGCGCGCGGCTCAGCGGGGACAGCAGCTTCAGGTAGCCGTAGATCTCGGCCGGACTGCGCCAGGGCAGTTTCGAGGAAACCTTCGGGTCGAGGAACGCATCCCAAATGGTCACGGCGGCAACGCTGTGACCTTGCGCCTCGAATTCCGCGGCGATGCGGGCCACCTGGGTCGTCTTACCCGATCCGTCGGCACCGGCGATGCAGATCAGGCGCTTGCGTGCGGTCAGTGGTTCATCCGTTCTGCTGGCCGCCGGGCGCGGATGCTCCGGGGGCTGGGGTTGTTGCTCGGGCTCAACGGGCCGCAACGGCACCGCACGCGCAGGCGCGGGCTCATCCGGCTCCGGGATCGGTGGTTCGCCGGGTACCGGCCGCGGACGCTCTCGCGATGGCTCCGGTTCCGCGACGGTCGCTGCGCTGGTATCGGGTCCTTGCTCGTGGTCGGCCTTATCGGACGACCGTGCGACCGGCGCTGCCTCGGATGCGACCGCCGTCTCCAGCACACTGACGACTCCGGCACCGCCGTCGACCCGGATCCGCTGTCCCGAGCGCACCGCCGTCGTCGCACCCGCGACATTGAGCACAGCCGGAATTCCGTACTCCCGCCCGATGACCGCGGCATGCGAGAGCATCCCGCCGACCTCGGTCACCACGGCGGCCACCAGCCCGAGCGCGGGCGTCCACCCCGGGTCGGTGAACCGGGTAACGAGAATGTCGCCCTCGCGCAACTGGTCGATATCGGCCAGCGAAGTGATCACCCGGGCGGTGCCCTCGGCGACACCGGGACTGCATCCGAGTCCGGTCAGATCGCCGTCGCCGATCTCGCGGACCGCACCCACCGTGACGCCACCGCCGAGCTCATGGGGCGGCACCAGATCCCGGTAGCCCGCGTAAACCGCACGGCGATAAGCGATCTGGGGCGCGAGCGTCGCGATTCGCACTCGCCCGGCCGCCAAGTCGGTCAGTTCGTGGATGGACAGCTGGAAGACATCATCGGCATGTTCGAGCGTGCCCGCCGTGGCGAGCCGCACCCCGGCCTCGACGACATACGCGCGCACGATGGCATAGCACTGCGAGGAGAATTCCCGCATGCGTTCGCGGGCGACCAGATACCGGCGCATCCGCTCGATCTGCTTGTCCAACGCCTTGGCGTGTTTCACCCGTGCCAGCGGTTTGGCCCGCACCCGCGCACGCACCGCTGCCAACTCGTCCTCGTAGCGTTTACGCTGATCCACCAGCGTCACATCGGGATTCGCGGGCGGGGTGCCGTGTTCGAGCATGACCGCGATCATCGATCGCACCCGCTCGGGCGCCTCCGACCAGCGCGGGCTGGTGAGATCCAGTTCCGCGTCGGCATGGAAACCCTGCTCGTCCAGGAAGGTTTCGATGGCCTTGGTCCATTCAGGACTGTCGAGACCGTGATCGCGTGCCACCCGGTGCAATTCGACGATGCCACGCTGCAGCTGCATATGGCTGATATCGGCGAGCCCGCCCATCAGGTCGATGGCCGAAGTGGTCCCGCCGGTCATGGCGTCGACCTTGTCGAGCAGCTGTTTGAAGTCGGTCTGCACGCTGGAGTTGTTGTAGATGGTAGTGAAGTAGGTGCGCTCGGTGGCGGCGTGGAAGGTCAGCAGGCAGTCCGCCAGATCGGCGACGAAGGTGGCCTCGTCGGTCTGCGCCAGTTCACGAACCCGCTTGCGCCACACCGCGTACTTCGCTGGCCACTGCACCGCGAACACCTCGACCGCGGCCAACTGATCCTGGTAGCTCTTCTGCACCGCCAGCGCCGCCGGCAGCGCCCTGGCGATCGTCTTCGCATTCGTCGGGGTGCGATGCGGTCCGTCGGGACCGTAGTCGTTGAGCACCCCGAGGTCGTCGTCGAAGTGCTGTTCGTCGAAGCCGGGAATACGGAAGAAGCACTGCTTCACCGCGCTGACATTCCAGTAGGCGCGGCCGTAGTACATGGCCATCCAGTCCGGCTCCACACCGGGTTCGGCGAGTTTCAACCGCTCGAAGAACTGTTGCATCGAGTACTGGAAGGCGTTGTCGTACAGCGAGAACATCATCGGCGTGCAGACGCGCGCCGAAACACCGCCGTCGCGCAGATCGGCATCGGAGAACTGGTCGATATCGGTGCGCCAGGTGATCGCGGTGATGGCGCGCGCCTGCAGCAGCCACAGCTTCCCGTCACCGTCGATGGCCCATTCGATGTCCTGCGGACGGTGCCGGTGTGCCTGCACCGCGAGCATCAGCGCGGCCAGTTCAGTGGTCGCGCCGGGATCGAGCCGCACATCCTCATCGCCTGCCGCACGCTCGACCACCGAACCGTCGAACAGCCGCAGCGTGTACCTGGTCGGTGTGACATGTCCGGAGACGAGTCGCTCGCCGAGGCCGTTGCACGCTTCGACGACCGCGTTGTCCTCGACGCCGGTGAGCGCGTCGATACTGAAACCTACTCCGGCACAACGGGCGTCGACCATGCGCTGCACCAGCACGGCCACCGAGGCGCCCGCCTCGTGGTACCCGTGCCGGGCGAGGTAGGCGCGAACTCGCTCGTTATGCACCGACTCGCGGCACTGGTCGATATATCCGCGCAGTGCCGCGACATCGGTGATGTCGAGATAGGACTCGTATTGACCGGCGAAGCTGGCATCGTCGAGGTCTTCGAGCACGCCGCTCGAGCGCGCGGCAACCGGGAATCCGCCCAGTGCGCGCACCCAGCCACTCAGGTCCGCATCGGAGACCTCGGCCAGATCGAGATCGGCGGTGACGACGAAGCCGGGCGGGACCTCGAATCCGGCGACGATCAATTCGTGCAGCGTGGCCGCCTTGCCACCGGCGCGGTCCGGTGCGAAATCGGCCGCGCCGAGGAACATCGGGGCGGCAGTGGCGGCAGTGGGAGTTTCGGACACGGTGGGAGCTCCTGTCGGAAGCAGAACCGGGCGCACATCGTGACGTGCGGCCAGATCGCGCGCGGCACGCACACCTGCCGCGGTCAGGCCGCCGTAGGAGGGACTCGCGGTGCGCGGTTCGAAACCGAGCAGAACGGTTTCGGCCATGCACGCGTAGACGACCCCGGCGGGCAACCCGGTTTCGGGAAACGGGGGTGTCTGGCCGAGCGGCAGCGCCATGCGCCCGCCGGAGACCAGAGTGATATTCGGTTGATCGGACACCGCGGGATCCACATCGCCGGGGACCGCGAGATCGACCACGAGCACCGGATGGTCGTCGGCCAGCCGCTCGGCGGTGACCACGGGCACGGCCGAATTGGTGGCGGTGAGCACGATGCGGCAGGCACGCAGCGCGGTCAGATCCTCACTGACCGTCACCGCTGCTGGCAGCGACGATGCGACTTGCTTCAGCCGCGACGCCGATCCGGCGCGCCCGACCAGGGTCACCGAGTCCGCGTGCGGCGCTAGCAGTTCCGCCATCACCGCGCCGATATTGCCGAGCGCGCCGAGGATGCCGACCCGCCGCTGCCCCGGTTCGAGCCGGGCGAGTTCGGCACGGACGACCTCGTAGGCGCAGGCCGCGGTGAGCGAATTGCCCGACGTCACCTTGACGGTATCCTCCACGACATCGCGCGCGGCGTTGGTGACGATCGAGGTGTAGCCGCCGAGCCCGATCACGGTGGCGCCCAAGGCGATCGCCTGCTCCACCGCCTCGAGCACCAGATCGCGCAGCCAGGCCCGATGTCCGGCGCGCTGGCATTCGATGATCTGCTCCGCCGAGATCGGCACCGCGATCAGACATACCTCGACCGCGGCGCCGGCCGGCGACGTGACGATCTGTCTGGTCAGTTCGAAGGGTTCGGCCACCCCGCGCAGCCGTTCGAACAGCGCGGCGAACTGGCCGTCGGACCATTCGGCCAGTTCCGGCGCGAATCGGCGCAGGTCCGCCGCGTCGGGCAGATTGGCGAGGAAGACCACCCTGGTCGGTGCGTTCCAGTCGCGCGCAACCTCGTGGGTGCGCCGCCGAGACGGAGACTTGCGTTCCGGCACCGGCCAATTCGTAGTGACCGGTGCGGCCAGGTGCGCGAGCAGTCGCGGGTAGTCGCCGCGATGCAGCAGTGCGGCCAGATCGTCGAGCGCCGCCGCTAACCGGTCCAGTTCCGCGTCGGCGAGGAAGGCCGAGGGCTGGATGCGCAGTGTGGTCGGCGCGGAAAGTGTTGGCAGCATACGGATCTGGTGGGTGTGCAGCAGATAGCCCGCCACCACGTACCCGAACATCTCCGGATCGCAGATCTCGCGCAGGAGTGCGGATGCCGGTTCCAGCGGTGACAGTTCGATGCCGTGCAGCAGTCCGCGGCCGCGCACGGCGACGATCTCCTTCGGCCAGCGGCACGCCACCGCGTCGAGCCGGGATCGCAGTCGCGCGCCGGTGTCCGAGATGCGGATCTGGTTGTCCCGCAGCAGGTCCAGTGCCGCATCGGCGACCGCGCAGGACAGGTCGTCGTCGGCGAAGGTCGAGGTGTGGTAGCGGCCGAAATCGGCGATCGAGTGCTGCCGGTCGACCAGCAGGGCGGAGATCTTGACCAGTCCACCGCCCAGCGATTTCGAGAGCAGATAGTAGTCCGCGCCGACCCCGGATGGTGCCGAGGCGAGGAAGGTTCCGGTGCGGCCCATACCCGACTGGATCTCATCGAAAACCAGTGCCGCCGAGTGCAGATCGGCCAACTCGCGCAGCGCGCGCAAGGTCGCCGCCGGAACCTCGCGGACACCGCCCTCGCCCTGGATCGGCTCGGCGAATACCGCCGCGATCGGCGAGATCCGGATCGACGACCGCACCGGCCGACCCGTTCCGTCGAAAGTGATCCGGCATACCGGCCGCAGTTCCTCGGCAAACGCCTCGGCGACCGCATTCGGCTCCCAGGTCTCGAGCCTGCGCCGTTCCGGACCGGGCACCACCAGATCCGCCGGGGTGTCGGCCTGTTCGGTGAGGGCGAACGCACCGGCGGTCTTACCGTGGAAGGCGCCGGTCAACGAGACGAAAACCGGTCCGCGACGGCGTAGTTCGTCGATCTCGCGCAGTGCTGCGGTGAGCATCTCCGTGACCGAACGGCCATCGTCGTCGGGAGCGCCGGATCCGTTGTCGGCCACGGTGATCGGACGCACATCGTGCAGACCGTCGCGCCGAACCCGACGCAGTGTGCGGCGCAGTTCGGTCTCCAGCTCACCGAGTGTGCGCGCGTGTGCCACGGCCGCATGTCGGATCGCCGCCTCGACCGCGTCTGCACCGGTGGATCCGAAGGTCACCACGTACTCGCGGCCGGTGCTGGCCGCCACCGATGCCGAGAGCCGTCGTGCCAGCCGCGCGGCCCCGGGCCGGACACTGCCCTGGGCGACGAACGGGGTCTGCTGGTTGAGCCGCGCGGTGGCCACCCGCACCAGCGCCGGATGGTTGTGTCCGAACAGCGCCGCGCCGAAACCGCCGACCAGATCCAGTACCCGCGCGCCATCCGGACGGATCAGGTGGTCACTTTCGGCGCCCACATACACGAGATCCAGATGGCAGGCACGTAGCAGCCGAGCCAGCCCCGGACGGTTGTGCCGAGCGAAATCATCAAATAATTCGTGTTCGGAAACAATGGCGCCGGTATTTATTTGTTCCGGAAACAGAACGCTCGCGGACACGACCTATGCTCCGATGCCCGAGTGCCGATTCGTGGCGGACTTGGCGACCACACAGTCGATTACGTCGCGGGCGGTGTGCAGAGCGGCGGCCTCCTCGTCAGAGATCTCGATGTCGAAGGTTCGCTCGAGTTCGATGACGAGTTCGGCCGACCGGACCGAATCCAAGCCATAATCCAGCAACGGCGTATTCACATCGATCTCGGACACCCGCAAGCCCTGCGAAAATAGGTCGCACACCCGCTCGTGAACATCGTTCAACCCGGTCATCCCACGTCCTCCATCGCGCTCGAACCTACCGTGCTCGCCGTGCGCGCAACACGGGCCGAGACCGCGGACTCCGCCGTATCCAACATGAATCTTCGCTGTTCAGTGCGGAATTCAACGCCAGCCGAGACTGCGCTCACTTGCCCTCCGATACGGCAATCAGGACCGTCACGTCCAATATCTCGTCGATGCGCACAACTGTTAGCAATCACAGCGGTGCATGCACACATCTGTACACCGCTGATTTGCGGCTGGCAATCCGAATAGCCTTGCCGCGCAGTCTGTTCAAGTCACCAGCAACCGTCCTGCTAATTTGACTCGACACAGTGCACGAGACCCGCGTGCACCCACCGAAAAGGGGGCGTGACGAGTCCCCGTCTGAGACAACACATTCCGCGATTTGACATTACAGATAATTCGTCAATTCGACTGCGCCACCGGATGACGGCATCAATTTCCAATAAATCCGCTGTTCACGCCCGGTTCACTGAGCAGACAGCAGAGTTTCCAAACCAACTCATCGGTATTTTTGTTTTGGATTGGGCCCTAACACATTCCGCGTCGAATGCAAAGTCACGTAACGACATTTTTACAACGCGCCGCACAGCACGCGCCAGACCTGAACTCCCGGCTAACTTCTGGTCCCGTCCACGGATGTGACCGCTCTCATTACTCGCCGGTAGCACCTCTGAAACACTGTGACCGGTCACAAGGGCGCACCGGCCCGGCCAGCGCACTCTCACAGAACCCCGCGAACCGGACCGCAGCTGACCTCGGACGGTTAGTGTGAATGCGCCACACAGCAAAACCGGGGGCAAAAGGAGTCGCGAATGTCCGTGGACCACTCGACCCGGCCGACCCTGACCCTCTCGGGTAAGCCGATGTCGTCCTCACTCAAGGACGTCCGCGCGCTGTCCCGGCAGATGGTCGGCCACTTCGTGGACAACGTCATCCCGTGCGCGACGATGCCGGGGGAAGCCATCACCGGCGATTTCACGGCCAGCACCCGCGTCTGCCTCGAGATCGCGGTCAGCATGCTCGACGGCAAGGACATCCCGGAAAAGGTGCAGCGGCTAGAGGACCATGCCGCCGGGTGGGCCCGCGAGGGCGTGCCGATCGACACCATCCTGCATTCCATCCACGAGGGCTTCCAGATGGGCCTCGGGCTGGTGGTGTCCAACGCGACGGTCAAGGACTACGACAATCTCGTCGACGGCGCCAAGATGGTCATCGAACTGCTGGACAAGCTCACCTCGGCGATCTCGGTCGCCTATATCCGCGAGCTGCGCTCGGTCGTCAGCGAGCACCACACCGCGGTGCACACCCTCACCTCGGCGCTGCTCGGCGGGCACAGCACCTCGACCATGGCACGCGAATGCGGTATCGCCATCGCGGAGTCGTACCGCGTTCTCGCCGTTGCCATTCCGCCACACCGCGATGAGCACAATCCGATGCTCGACGCCCAGGTGGTGGCCCGACGCAAGTTGCGTCGGCTGCAGGCCGAACTCGCGACGCAGTGCGGTGCGAGCGCGCTGTCACTACTGAGTGTGGACGGCGGCACCGTTCTGATCCCCTCGACGCAATTCGACAACGATCAGCTCGAGGCGGTGGTGACGCACCTGTCGCAGGCCGCGCAGGTCGGGATCACGGTGACGATGGTCGAGGCCACGCCGGAACAGATTCCGAACGCGGCCGACCAGGCGCACGAACTGCTCGACATGGTGCATCGGCTGCAAGCGGTGGCCGGGCTCTATCAGTTCGACGAACTCGCCCTCGAGTACCAGCTCACCCGCCCGGGACCCGGGCGCGAATACCTCGGCTCACTGCTCGATCCGCTGGACGAACATCCCGAACTGCTGGAAACCCTGCAACGTCATATCGCCAATAACCTCAACCGGCAGCGCACCGCCCGGGTCCTGCACGTGCACACCAATACTGTCGACTACCGGCTCAAGCGCATCGGACAGCTCACCGGGTTCGATCCGTCCCAGCCGTCCGGACTCTGGTACCTGCGCTCCGCCTTGGTCGCGCGCACGTACCGCACCTGACGCGGGTCTGCCGGGCGGATACGTCAGGACGAAATGCCGAGCCCCTCGGCCAGCACCGGCCACGAATTCTTCAGCGCCTCTTGCCAATAGCCCCACGAGTGGGTACCGATGGGCTGGAAGTCATAGGTGGCCGGGATACCCAGCCGATCGAGTTCGGTGCGCAGGTTCTGGGTTTACCAAAACCGCCATTTCCAACATCCGCTGGTGCGTAGGCACAGACAACGTGCGGCGTTGGGCGCCAAAGCTGTTCGCCGAATCCGGCGGGGCCTTGACGTCGATCCCGCTCGGACGCTTCAGTGCGTGGATGACCGTCATCGAGTCCTACATCGAGCGCCCGCCGTCGCCGGAATTGGCGGGGGTGGTGCGGACAGTCTGGATCCAGCGCACCGGTGCGGCGGCGTACGTGCAACGGCACCTGCCCACGGGCGGGGTCGAGATCCACTTTCCGATCGGTGGCCATCCCCAACTGGTTGGTCCGCTGACCGGTCCGGAGATCGAGGTCATTCCGGCGCACACCACCATCGTGGGTGTGCGATTCCAACCAGGGACCGCGCCGCCCCTTCCGACGGTGCTCGACGACCTGGTGGGCCAACGCCTGGGCCTGGCGGAAGTGTGGGGAAGTTCGGTGGACCGCCTGGTGGAGACGATGGCCCGGGCCGGGACGCCCGAGCAGGCGCTCATGTTCTTGCAGGCCCACCTCCTGCAGGAGTTTCGAAGTGCGGTCCACATGGATCCACTGGTGGGCGAAGCCGTGAAGGTGCTGATGCCCTGGCACCCGGTCGATATCGACACCCTGGCCGGCCACCTGGCACTGTCCACGAGCCAACTGCGCCGCCGCTGCCTGCAAGCGGTCGGGGTGAGTCCCAAGGTCTTCAGCGCCCACGCCGTCTCGGTCGACGGCTATACCCACCTCCACTACGAGGTCGTCCGATGATCCTCGTCACCGGAGGGCTGGGCATGATCGGCGCCCACACCGCCCGAGCGCTCCTCGACCTCGGACACGAGGTCGTCGTCACCACGCACCGCCGGACCGAGGTGCCGTCGTTCCTCGCCGGCCGGGTCACCGTAGAACCCGTTGTCACCGACCGGGACGCCTTCCTCGCCCTCGGCGGTCGCCACGACATCAGCGGGATCGTCCATCTCGCCGGCAGCCTCCCCGACCAGGACCCCGTCGGCTTCTTCCGCAGGGAGACGACCGGCCTGCTCAACGCGCTGGACGCCGCCCGCACCTGGGGCGTACGCAGGTTCGCCGTCGCCAGCAGCATCGGCGTGTACGCCGGCCGGACCGAGACCCGCTGGCACGAGGAACTCGCGCTGCCCGCCGCGGAGCTGCCGCACCTGATCGTCGCCTTCAAGAAGGCCGTCGAGCCACTTACCACGCACAGCCTCCGGGGCAGCGGTGTCCAGCCGGTCGTGCTCCGGATCGGGACCATCTGGGACCGCTCGTCGACCCGGAATCACCGTTCTTCCCCATCCCCTCCTACATCAACGCCGTGCTCCGCGGCGAGGAGCCGACGCCGCTGCACGCCGACGACGGCGGTGACCGCTGCTACGCACCCGATGCCGGGCGCGCGATCGCCCTCCTGATGACCGCGCAGACCCTGCGGCACGACACCTACAACGTCTCCAGCGGCCGGCCGGCCACCAACCGCGAGTTCGCGGACGCCCTGCAGGCGATCACCCCCGGCCTGCGGCTCGACCTCCTGCCCGGACGACAAGACGGCCCCGGCGACGACCCCTACCTGGACACCACCCGGCTCACCCGCGACACCGGGTTCGCGCCGACCTTCGACGTCGCCAAGGCGATCGCCGACTACGCCGCGTGGCGCGCCGACCACCCCCGCTGACGGAGCACATGCTTGGGTCCGAGGTGCGCCACGTACTCGCCGGCACCAGGATCCGCGCATCGGCGCTCGGCGTCCGCTCGTGGACCGGTCGTCGGCAGCACGGCCGTGCGGCGCAGTGGAATGGCGCGGAGGCGGGCATCTACTTCATGAGGCTCAGCAGGCCGAGGTCCGGTTCGAGTGCGCCGTCCTGACCGAGCGCCACGAAGTCGGCCGCTACGGCCGAGCGCGCGAGTTTCCCCGCGCGCACCGCGCGGTAGCGCACGTACGACCAGAGAAAGACATCGATATTGTCGAAGCGGGTGCCGCCTTCGAGCACCTCCTCCTCGTGGAACCATACGGCCACTTGGCCATTGGTGAGCACGACATACAGATTGCCGCCGCCGTCCGCGCCGATCGAGTAGACGTCGTCGTCGGTGAGCTCGGTCGAGTAATCCGAATCGCGTATGCCGCAATCGTTTACGGCGAAGTCGAAACCGTACGACCAGGAGAAGATATCCAGGAACTGCGGTAGCCGGCCCGAACGCACCCGTAGGTCGAACGCGGCCAGCGCCGCCGCGTCCGCAGGAGCCAGGCGCGCGAGAAACGGTGCCACCGACCGGGTTTGCTCAGGAACGTCGACGGGCGCGGCATCGGGGAACCAACGCGCCAGATCGGCGTCGAGGTCGCGATCGGTATAGCCGACCAGGTCGGCGAGGGTGAGCGTCACGCGGGGATTGTAGTAGCACCTCCGGACATGCTGGAAGACACGATATTCCGATGCGCGCGCGTCTGCTCCGGTGGTGGCGTACAGAACCGCACGATCCCGGTCGGGCCGTTCCACCCCAGACATACTGGAACGTGTTCTAGTTTATAGGGCATGGCCGGATCACCAGTAGGGACGGGGAAAGTCATGGGGCAGGTTCTGGATCGGATCGAGCAGTACGCGGACGAGATCCGCGCAGCGGGTGCCGAGGGCGACAAGCTGATGCGCTTGTCCGACACTGCGACGAAGCGGCTGCGGGAGACCGGCGCGATCCGGATGCTGCAGCCGAAGCGGTACGGCGGTCTCGAGGTGCACCCGCGAGAGTTCGCGGAGACCACCATGGCGATCGGTGCGATGGACGGCGCCACCGGCTGGGTCACCGGCATCGTCGGCGTGCACCCGTGGGAACTGGCGTTCTTCGACCCCAAGGCCCAAGACGAGGTGTGGGGTCAGGATCCCGATACGTGGATGGCTTCGCCGTACGCGCCGATGGGTGTCGCGACGCCGGCGGACGGCGGATACCTTCTCAGCGGGCGCTGGTCGTTCTCATCCGGCACCGACCACTGTCAGTGGGTGATGATCGGCGCCGCTGTCGGCGACCAGGACGGCAAACGGCTGATGCCGCCGCGGATGCTGCATGTGTTGCTGCCGCGCAGCGACTACGAGATCGATCAGCAGAGTTGGGACGTCGTCGGTTTGCGCGGTACCGGAAGCAAGGACCTGATCGTCGAGAACGCATTCGTTCCGGCGTACCGCACCGTGGACGCGTCGAAGGTGTTCGATGGCACCGCACCGAAAGAGGCCGGCCGCACCGAAACTCTCTACAACTTTCCGTTCTCGTGCATCTTCCCACTCGGTATCACTTCGTCGCTGATCGGTATCGCCGAGGGCGCGTTGGCGTGCCACCTCGCCGCGCAGAAAGCGCGAGTGACGGTGGCGGGCACCGCGATCAAGGACGATCCGTACGTGCTGTACGCGATCGGTGAGGCCGCTGCCGAGATCGCGGCATCGCGGGCCGCGATCCTCGAAACGGTGGACCGGTTCTGGGACCTGAGCGAGAAGGGGCACGAAGTCACCTTCGAGATGCGCGCGATCGGTCGTCGTACCCAGACCGCCGCCGCGTGGCGGGTGGTCCGGGCCGTGGACGAGATCTTCGCTCGTTCGGGCGGCGGTGCGCTGCAGATGAAGACGCCGCTGCAGCGGTTCTGGCGGGACGCGCACGCGGGACTGTCCCACGCGATCCACGTACCGGGCTCGATCTTCCATTCGTCGGCGCTGACTCAGCTCGGCGGTGAGCCACAGGGAATCCACCGCTCGATGATCTGATTCGGCCTGATGACTCCCCCTTCATGAGCGTGATCGCCACACCGAGACGAAGGCCCCTTGCCAACAGAGCAGGGGGCCGTAGGTCTCGGGTGCCCACCGCTATTTCGGCCGCATCCGGCCGCGCAAGTTACCGCGCGTGGGTCGTAGTCAGCACGGGAGAGTCGGCGGCACGGTCCAGCCCGGCGCCGATCTGCGGGTAGGTCGGATACTCGATGCCCGAGATGTACTGCACCGTCCGCACCACTTGGCACGAATAGCCGAATTCGTTGTCGTACCAGACATACAGAATCGCGGTGTCACCCTCGACGATCGTGGCATTGGCATCGATGATCGACGCTGCGCGCGATCCGATGAAATCGCTGGAAACCACGTCCGTGGCGGCGGTGTAATCGAGGTTCCGGCTCAACGGCCCGGCGAGCGAAACCTGACGCAGGTACGCGAGCACATCGCTCTTCGTCGTCTCCCGCTCGAGCTGCAAGTTCAGAATCGCGACCGATACATCGGGGGTGGGAACACGAATCGAGTTGCCGGTGATCTTGGCCTTGAAATCCGGCATCGCCTTCGCGACCGCGGACGCGGCACCGGTTTCGGTGAGCACGAGATTGAACGGCGCGGACCGACCGCGACGGTCCGCCTTGTGATAGTTGTCCAGCAGGTTCTGGTCGTTGGTGAACGAGTGAACCGTCTCCACATGACCGCGGATGATGCCGTACTCGTCATCCATGGCCTTGAGCGGCGGAACAATCGCGTTGGTCGTGCACGAGGCGCACGAGAAGATCTGCTGCGACAGGTCCAGGCCGCGATGGTTGACGCCGTGCACGATATTCGGAACGTCGCCCTTACCGGGTGCGGTGAGAACGACCTTCGCGATGCCGGGGCGCAGATGCTGCGACAGCCCGTCACGATCACGCCACTTACCGGTGTTGTCGATCAGGATCGCGTCGTTGATCCCGTACTCGGTGTAGTCGATCGTTGTCGGATCATCGCTGTAGATGAACTTGATGACGTTCCCGTTCGCAGTGATCGTGTCATTGTCGGTATCGACTTTGATCGTGCCGTTGAAGTGGCCGTGCACCGAATCCCGGCGCAGCAGCGACGCACGCTTGGTCAGATCGTCGTCACTTCCCTTGCGCACCACCACGGCCCGTAGGTTCAGCCCGTTGCCGGATCCGGCCTTCTCGATGAGCAGGCGAGTGACCAGACGACCGATACGACCGAAGCCATAGAGGACGACATCCCTGGGGCCCGGTGACTGGGCCTTGTTGCCATTGGTCACCTCGGCCAGGACCGCTGCGGTGAACTCGTGGACCGACAGTCCGCGATCGTCGGCGCGATAGGCCATGACCAACTGACCGAGATCGATCTTGCAGGGCCCCAGATCCAGCTCGCTGAGCACTCGCAGGAAGGGCAGGGTCTCGTCCACCGACAACTCTTCGCCCTCGATCTGCCGCGCGAAGCGGTGCGTCCGCAGGATGCTGATCACCGACTTGTTCACCAGCGGCCGGCTGTGCAGCAGGATCGTCACGCCCTTGCGCCGATACAACGTGCCGATGATGGGAATCATCGCCTCCGCGGCGGCTTCCTGGGCGTTCCAGCGGTCGAGTTGTTCGGTAGTCAACGCATGTCCTCGGGTTTCCTCGATTTGTTCTCCGTATCGATGCTAATGAGGGCCCCGATATCACCGAGGCCGGATACCCACTCGTGAGATCGCCGGGTGGCGAGGCCGATCGAGCACCATCACCGAGCGGTTACGCGAAGAACCAGCAATACCAACGAATCTCGGTCGAGGTCCACTGTGCTGCGCCGACCCGGCATGCGGATTGATCCGAGAGTCCGGGCGGGTCGGTGCCGTGAATATCACACCTCGGGTTGTTTACTTGGCAGCGTGCTCGTTCACGACGCCTCGTCGAATGCGCAGGCAGCACCGTGAATGCGGCTGTCGGCAACGCCGACCCGGCGATCATGTCATCGATCGCCATCGCGTCGTCATGCAGGAAGCGTTCGAATGGCATCGATGTAGGCCGGAATCGACTGTGAGGAGGGCTAGTGACGAACGAGATTCGTCGGGCTGCCGGCATGGGCATCAAGCTGAGTTTCACTGGTGCGCTGGTAACTGCGCTGGTGCTGGGGCAGCACACCGTCGCTCGCGCCGCGGAGACGACCACGTTCCAGCTCCCGCTGGTGAAAATATCCCAATCATGGGGTATTCCAACACAATTCAGCATCTACCTGACATCGACCATCGGCGATCAACCCGGAGTGAGCACCTTCGGCGTAGCCAACCCCGGACCGTTCGGCGGCAGCAGCATTCTCGACTCCCACGCCCGGATCCACTGGTTGAACCTGACGACCGGAGCAGCCGGTGTGGTCGACGTAGCAGATCGGGAAACAGCGCAGCAGCCCTGCGACTGCGCGCCGGCGCCGGTGCCGGTGTTCACCGGAGCGGGCCGCATCGTCGCCCTCGCGACCGCCGGCGGCCTCGCCATCACTGTTTCCTCGGGGTTCGGTACGTTCACGGCTCTTTGAGCCCGGCTATCTGCGCCACCCGCGTCGGATGCGGAGCACCAAGCGCGTTCGGTCGAGCCGATATCCCAGCGCCGCTGTCCCCCGGGTCGACACGCTGTCCGGACAGAATCGAGCGCGCCCGAGCGGTGCGGACGGCCATCTGGTTCTGCAGCCACCGGTCCCGCTCGTCCTGGTACGCGGTCACGACTTGTTTCACGATCGAGCGGGCTCGGGCGGACTCGATCGCCGACCGCCTACGATCCGTAGCGCAAGGTCTGCGTAGTAGTCGCCGATGTCCTCCGGTGACCAGGAACCACCCTCGTGATACCAGCGCGCGATATCTATGCCGAGCGAAAGCAGGGCGGTCGCGGCCATGTGGGTATTCGAGTTCTCGAATACCCCGGTGGCGACACCGCGCTCGATCAAGCTCCGGACCTCCCCTTCGATCGCACGCCGGATTTCCTTGATCTCCTGTTGATGTTCTGGATTCAATGCGGCGAGCTCATAGTTGATGATCCGGGCCACGGTGTGGGCGCGTGCGTGATGGATCGTGAATTCCCGCATCAACGCGATGAGTTGGTCGGCGGGGTCTTGTGCCGAAGCGATGGCAGCGCGGATTCGCTGCAGGGTGTCCAGATGACCGGTGCGCGAGATCTGGTAGAGCAACTCTTCCTTGGAGCGGTGGTACACGTAGATCGCACCCGTGCTCACCCCGGCGATCGATGTGATGTCGCGGGTCGTCGAGCCGTGGAAGCCGCGTTCAGCGAAGGCGACCACCGCCGCGTCGAGCAGCCGCGCACGGGTCTGGTCCGCGCGCGAGAGATCCTCTGTATCGGTCACCTGGACAGTATGGCTCTACACAGCGAGCACGAGTTTGCCGGTGTTGGCACCGGTGAACAGCATGTTCAAGGTTTCACCGAAAGCGGCGACACCGCCGTCCACGACGTGTTCCCTACTCTTGATCCCGCCCTCGGCCAGCCAACCGGAGATCTCCGCAACCGCCTCACCGTAACGATCCGCATAGTCGAAAACGACGAAGCCCGTCATGGACGCCCGGTGAACCAGCAGCGACATATACCGCGAAGGTCCCGGAGGTAGTTTCTCCGCGTTGTATGCCGAGATCGCACCACAGATGACGACGCGGGCGCCGCGCCGGAGATTGGCAAGCGCGGCATCGAGGATGTCTCCCCCGACATTGTCGAAATAGACGTCGATTCCGCCCGGAGCGACCTCCCGCAGCCGCTGCAGGACGTCCTCGTGCCGATAGTCGATGGCCGCGTCGAAGCCGAGTTCCTCGGTCAGCATCCGACATTTCTCTGGGCCGCCCGCGATCCCGATCACGTTCGCGCCCTTGATCTTTGCGATCTGACCGGCGATGCTGCCGACGGCGCCCGCGGCCGCGGAAACCACCACCGTATCTCCGGCCTGCAGCCGACCGACGTCGAGCAAACCGAAATAAGCTGTCATCCCCGGCATTCCGAGCGTTCCCAACCAGGTCGGGCCGCCCGCCATACTCGAATCGACCTTCTGTACCCCCCGGCCGTTATGGATCGCGTATTCGGTCACGCCGAAAGTACCGCTGACGGTGTCGCCGACGGCGAAGTCCGGATGCGTCGACTCGACAACGGTCGCGATATCCAGCGACCGCATGACCTCCCCGACGCCGACCGGCGGCACATACGATCGCACGTCGTTCAGCCAGCCGCGCATCGCCGGGTCGAGGGATATGAAATCCACCTTGACCAGGATCTGCCCCGGGGAGAGCGCGGGTAGCTCCTCGGTCATCAGGTTCCATGTGGCCGCGTCGGGCAGCCCCGACGGCCGTTTCGCGAGCCGCACCTGCTGGGTCGTTGTCACGTAATCTCCTCTCGTTCGCAGAACAGATCAGGTCAGAGAGCGCCGAGTTCCGGGTCCCCGGCAGGGAGCGGGTCGAAGACCAGGATCTCGGCCGGGCCGGTGAGTGCGTCGCCCAGCGCTTCCCCGATGTCGCGCAGTGCGGCACCTTGACCGTGCGCACGCAGGGCCTCTTTCGATGCCCATTTCTCGATCATGACGAAATGGCCCGTTGTCCCCGTCTTCCGGTGCAACGCATACCTGAGGCAGCCCGGTTCGGCGTGCACTGCCGCAGCCGCGGTCGTCAAGGTCTGCTCGACGAGTTCCTCCTGCCCCGGCTTTGCAATCATGGTCGCTACCACCACATACGGATCGGCCACTGGCTACTCCTTTGTATTCGGTCGTTCTCGGAATTGGGCGGATTCAGCCTTATTCCACCGGCAGCCCGACGAGGTCCGCCAGCACCCCCCGATGGTGGCCGGGACTTCCCAGCCCGAGCTGGTCGGCCTTGGCACGTTTGAGGTAAAGGTGCGCCGGGTGCTCCCAGGTCATGCCGATCCCGCCGTGCAGTTGGATGGCCTCCTCGGCGGCCCGCACCGCGATATCGCTGCAGTAGGACGCGGCGACGGCGGTGGCGATCGCGCTGTCGGGGTCGCCCGCCGCGAATGTCCCCGCCGCATACCGCGCGGCGGCCGCGGCCGACTCGACCTCGACGTAGAGGTCGGCGAGACGGTGCTTGAGCGCCTGGAATCCACCGACCACTCGGCCGAACTGACGTCGCAGCTTCAGATACTCGACAGTTGTCTCCAGGCACCGGGCCGCGATCCCCGCTTGCTCGGACGCCAGCAGTGCGGCACCGATCGTCAAGCCGGATTGCAGTGCCGCCCAACCAGATTCGGCGCCAACGACGACCCGGCCGGGCACGGAGTCGACAGTGACGTCGGCCAGCGGGCGGGTCATGTCCAGGGAGACCACCGGCTCGACTGTCGCCGCGGCGGCCGCCAATGCGTGCACCTGCGTACCGTTCGCCGTCTGCACGGCGGCCAGCAGTACGTCGGCATCGAGCGCACCGGCGACACTGGTGACGCGGCCGGATACCCGGCCCTGCGCATCAGCCGTCAGCGTAGGGACCTGCGTCACCGACGCGGTGGAAAACGGCGTCAACAGCGCCGCGCTACATTCACCGTCGCCGAGTTGACCGACCAGCGCGGACTCGCCCGCGAGCAGGATGGTCGCGGCGATCACGCTGCTGGTCAGAAACGGTACCGGCGCGACGAACCGCCCGAACTCCTCGAGTACGACAGCGGCGTCACGGGCCGTACCGCCGGCTCCACCGCGGTCCTCGGGGATGAGCAGACCAGCGAGCCCGAGGTCGTCGGCGATCGATTTCCACAGCGTCCGGGTCAGTGTCCGGTCGCCTTCGTAGGCCCGCACAACCGCGGACGAATCACATCGGGTGGTGAGCAGGTCACGCACCGCGCTCCGCAAGGAGGTCTCGACATCGGTGTCGAGCAGCAGGATGTCGCTCATCGGCTCAAATCCTTCCATGCGATGTCCTTGTCCGCGCGGGGTTCGCCCGGCAAGCCGAGGACCCGTTCGGCGATGATGTTGCGCAGGATTTCCGAGGTTCCGCCCTCGATCGAATTGCCTTTGGCCCGCAGGAAGCGGTAGCCGGCGCCCCGACCGGCGAAATCGACCCGGTCCGGGCGCACCATTGTCCAATCGTCGTATCGCAGGCCGTGCTCACCGAGCAGTTCGACCTCCAATCCGGCAACCTGCTGGTTGACGCGGGCGAACGACAGCTTGACTGCGGACGTTTCGGGCCCGGGCTGGCCGCCGGCCACCTGCTGACGCAGCCGGGTTGCCGCCAGCCGGGAGACCTCGGCGTCCACCCACAATCGCAACAGCCGTTGGTGCAGTTCGGGGGTGCGCTTTTCCGGGAATTCTCGCCAGAGGCCGGCGGCGACACCGAGTACTCCGCTCTCGCGGGGTAGCGCGCGCCCCCCGATCGAGACGCGCTCATTGTTCAGAGTGGTGGTGGCGACTCGCCAGCCTTCCCCTTCCTTGCCCAGGCGGTGCGCATCGGGGATCCGCACGTCGGTGAGGAAGACTTCGTTGAATTCCGCTTCGCCGGTAATCTGCCGCAGCGGCCGGACCTCGACTCCGGGGGCGGTCATATCGCAGATGAAGTAGGTCAGCCCCGCGTGCTTGGGCTGGCTGGGATCGGTGCGCGCCACCAGGATTGCCAGCTGCGCCTTGTGCGCGACCGAGGTCCACACCTTCTGCCCGTTGACGACCCAGTCGTCGCCGTCGCGCACTGCCCGAGTGGCGATCGCGGCCAGGTCCGAGCCGGCGCCCGGTTCACTGAACAGCTGGCACCAGATCTCCTCGCCGCTCCACAGGGGACGCAGGAAGCGCTGCCGTTGTTCCGTGCTGCCGTGGGCCAGGATCGTCGGCGCGGCCATACCCAGGCCGATACCGTTGATCGCCGGATTGTTATCCGGAGATCCGGCCTGCTCGAACAGGGCGTCGACGAACGGTTGCAGTTCCCGGTCGACGGCTCGGCCACCGAACCCGCTCGGAAAGTGAACCCAGGCCAGACCCGCGTCGAACCTGGCTCGGTGAAAGGTCGCGGCATCGGTGGTGGCCGGATCGTGCTCCGCGAGTACGGCTTCCACTCGGCCGCGCAGGTCATCACGGACCGCGTCGAGATCGGTCATCTATCATCCTCCTGATCGGCCATCACGGCACCAGCACCGCAACCGCCCACGCGAGCTTGTCCGAGCCTCCGGACAGGCACTGAAATACCTTCATGGCTCTCATTCCTCGGTTCAGTTCCGCGGGCCGCCGGCCACGTAGATCACCTGGCCGGACACGAATCCGGCGCCCTCGCTCACCAGGAACGACACGGTGTGCGCGATATCGGCGGGCGTGCCGGTCCGGGCGACCGGAATCTGAGCGGCCATGGCCTTCTCGAGCTCCTCGAAGGAAATGTTCATCCGGGCTGCCGTTGCTGCGGTCATCTCCGTCGCGATGAAACCCGGGGCGACCGCGTTCGCGGTCACGCCGAACTTGCCGAGCTCGAGTGCGAGCGTCTTGGTGAATCCCTGCAGCCCGGCCTTGGCGGCCGCGTAGTTGGCCTGGCCACGGTTGCCGAGTGCCGATGTGCTGGACAGGTTCACGATGCGCCCCCACTTCTGCTCGATCATGTGCGTCTGCACCGCCCGCGCCAGCAGGAACGACCCGCGCAGGTGCACGTTCAGGACGGCATCCCAGTCGTCGACACTCATCTTGAACAGCAGATTGTCGCGAAGGATCCCGGCGTTATTGACCAACACCGTCGGTGCGCCGAGTTCGGCAGCCACGCGATCGACCGCCTCGGTGACCCTGGCCTCGTCGGAAACATCGACACCGACCGCAAGCGCGCGGCCACCAGCCGACTCGATCCCGTCGACGACCGTCTTGCACGCGGCCTCGTCCAGGTCGAGCACGGCTACTGCCATACCGTCACCCGCCAGCCGACGGGCGACGGCGGCGCCGATACCGCGAGCGGCGCCGGTCACGACCGCGGTCCGCTGTGTCGGATTGGTCATGAATACTCCTCGAAGATGTGATTGCGGTGGAAACTGCTGGTCTCAGGGCGTGTAGACCACGCGGCCGACGGTTTTGCCGTCCGCGAGCCGCTGCACGGCGTCGGCGACGTCCTCCAGTCCCAGCCGCTCACTGACCAGCGGACGGATCGCACCGTCGGCGGCAAGTACGGTGAGCGCGCGGTGGCATTCGGCGACGGCGCTCGGATCCTGGGAGTTGTACAAACCCCAGTGCAGACCGACGATCGAATAGTTCTTGACCAACGCGTGATTCAGTGCGGCCGTTTGGATCTCGCCGCCGGCGAACCCGACGACCAGGATGCGGCCTTCGAAGGCGATGCATTTCGTGGACCGCTGGTAGACCTCGCCGCCGACCGGGTCGTAGATCACGTCGGCACCACGACCGCCGGTGACTTCCTTGACGACTTCGACGAAATCCTGCTGGTTACGATCGATGACCACGTCGGCACCCAAAGCCTGGGCGTAGGCGGCCTTTTCGGCGCCGCCGACGACCCCGATCACCCGGGCTCCGGCGGCCTTGCCGAGCTGGATCGCGGCGCTGCCGACACCGCCTGCCGCGGCATGCACCAGGAGGGTCTCCCCCGCTTTCAATCCGGCGCGCCGATGCAACCCGAACCAGCCGGTCTGGTAGCCGATGAACAGCGAGGCCGCCTCGGCGTCATCCAACGACGGCGGCGCCGGGAAGGTCTGGGCGGCATCCAGCACGGCGAATTCCGCGAAACCACCGTGCGGCAACACCGCGCCGCCGAGCACCCGGTCACCGACGGCGATCCCGGCCACGTCGGCACCGACCGCCACCACGTCGCCACACAATTCGACGCCGGGCGTGAACGGCAACGGCGGCCGGACCTGATAGAGGCCGCGGCACATCAGTACATCGGGAAAGTTCGCCGCGGCACCGGCGACCCGCACGACAACCTGGCTCGGGCCCGGCTCCGGACGGTCCACCTCCTCGAGCCGGAGCACCGCCCCCGGTTCACCCAGCTCGTGGACTCGCCATGCCTTCATCCGCGCCATGTCAGACCCCGCCGGTGAGCGTGATGCCGCCGTCCACGACCAGCAACTGTCCGGTCAGCCAGCTCGCGTCGTCGGAGAGCAGAAATGCCACCACACTGCCGATGTCCTCGGGCACGCCGAGCCGCTTCAGCGGGTAGGCCGCGGCGACGTCGTCCTCCCTGCCCTCGTACAGAGCGGTGGCGAACTTCGTCTTCACTACCGCCGGGGCGACGGCGTTGACCCGCAGGTTCGGGCCGAGTTCGACCGCGAGTTCCTGGGTAATGTGGGTGAGCATCGCCTTGCTGGAACCGTAGAAGCCGATGCCCGGTGCGGGCTTGACACCGGCGACCGACGACACGTTCACGATCGCGCCCCCGTAGTCCTTCATCCAGGCCCGATACGTCTGTTGCACCCACGACAGCGCGGCCAGACAGTTGACCTCGAATATCTTGCGGGCCACGTCCAACGACAGATCGACCATCGGCCCGAACGCCGGGTTGATGCCGGTGTTGTTGACAAGGAGATCGGCGCTACCGAACGTATCGATCGCCCGCGCGACGGTCTCGGCCTGGTGGTCGATGTCGTCGGCGCGACCCGCAACGGCCAGCGCCCGGTCGGGGCCGCCCAGTGCTTCCACCGCTTCGTCGAGGGCGTCCTGTTTGCGGGCGGTGATCACGACTCTCGCCCCCTCGTCGACCAAGCGCTGCGCGATGCCCAGCCCGATGCCTCGACTGGCACCGGTGACTATCGCTGTCTTGCCTTCGAATCTGTTCACAAATAAGTCCTTTTGAAGAATGTGTGCGGTTAGGACAGGCGCTCGAGCACCATTGCCATCCCCTGACCCCCACCGACGCACATGGTTTCCAAGCCGATCTGCCTGTCGTGGAACTGCAGCGAGTTGATCAGTGTGCTGGTGATGCGGGCGCCGGTCATGCCGAACGGGTGACCGACCGCGATCGCGCCGCCGTTGATGTTGAGCTTGTCGAAGTCGACACCCAACTCCCGCGCCGAGGGGATGACCTGGGCGGCGAAGGCTTCGTTGATTTCGACCAGGTCGACATCGTCGATGGTCATCCCGGCACGAGCCAGCGCCTGCTTGGACGCCTCCACCGGCCCCAGGCCCATGATTTCGGGGGACAGCGCGCTGACTCCGGTCGCAACGATTCGAGCCAGCGGCGTCAGACCCAGCTCGGCGGCCTTGGTGTCGGACATGATCACGACCGCGGCGGCACCGTCGTTGAGCGGACAGCAGTTGGCGGCCGTCACCGTCCCGTCGGGCCGGAATACCGGCTTCAGTTCGGCGACCCGCTCCAGGGTGACTCCGGGCCGCGGGCCATCGTCCTTCGAGACAATGCTGCCGTCGGGCAGGGTGATCGCAGTGATGTCACGCTCCCAGAACCCGTTGGCGAGAGCGACTTCGGCGAGATTCTGACTGCGGACACCGAAGGCGTCCTGTTCGACACGGGTCACACCGCACAACTGCGCCACGTTCTCGGCGGTCTGCCCCATCGCGATA
Organism: Nocardia sp. CA-107356; assembly: GCF_050946365.1. Classification (NCBI taxonomy): domain Bacteria; kingdom Bacillati; phylum Actinomycetota; class Actinomycetes; order Mycobacteriales; family Nocardiaceae; genus Nocardia; species Nocardia sp. CA-107356. The sequence continues at coordinate 5,963,358 of NZ_CP191992.1, forward strand.
TAGACGTCGGGCAGCAGACCCTCCGTGCGCGGATCGGCCCAGATCTCGCCTCCCGCAGCGAATTTCGCGGTCCGGCCCACCGCGTCGGCGAATACCGGGTTCTCGGTGTCGGGCAGGCCGTCGGCATTGCCCTTGACGTAGCGGCTCACGGTTTCCACACCGGCGGAGATGAAGACGTCGCCTTCTCCGGCGCGGATCGCGTGCAGCGCCATCCGGGTTGTCTGCAAACTCGATGAGCAGTACCGGTTGACCGTTGTGCCGGGCACCCGATCCAGGCCCGCCAGAATCGCCACTACTCGGCCGAGATTGAAGCCCGACTCACCGGCGGGTTGGCCACAACCGAGCATCAGATCGTCGATGTCGTTCGGACCGAGGGCCGGCACCTTCGCCAGTGCGGCCTGCACGATCTGCGCCGCCAAGTCGTCGGGCCGCAGGTCTCGCAACGCTCCCTTGCCAGCGCGGCCGATCGGTGACCGGGCGACAGAGACTATGACGGCTTCGGGCATGACTGTGAACCTTTCACGCAAGTTACTGAGCGCTTGTTAACCTCTGGCCACCATGCTGGACGGATCGGCGATGGTCAATACGTCACAGCCAATTCGGTCTGTGACACATGGCACAGTGCCGGGTCGCGACCTCGCCGTCGGCCGGCTTCGAATACATGTCTCTACCTGCTGGTATACAACTCGATTCCGAATTCATATTCAACTTCGGATGTGGGCGCAACCGGCTGCGCCGGGCAGGTGTCGAACTATGCCTCCTCGGCCGGCGGAATGCCCCTTGCGACGGCCGTCACGCCATTGCCGCCCTGTGCCACCCCGCTACGTTGCACAAGGGCGGCATCCGGCTCCGGGATCGTCGCACCGCACTACCCACTCGGGATCGGTCTACCCGTAAGGAGGATCGCCGACATGCCCGCACACGCCTCGGCCGCGCCATATCCGCCGGGTTGATGTGCTGGAGCCGGCTCAGGTGAACGGTCCTGCTGGCAGACCGTGCCGGGTGGGGGCAGCACTCCGCGGACAGGCGAATGCCCACCGGGCCGATAGTGCGGGATCGGCTCGGTGGGCACACCGCCACTGTCACAATCGGCCACCACCACCGAGCAGCCACGGATTGAAGGTGCACTCCAGATTCGGATGCCCGGCCGGGTCCAGCGCATGCAGGGCGATCGACAGGGCGCGCGGTGAGTACATGATCGTCAGATGGTCGGACAGATCCTGTTCGCAACCGTCCTGCAGGGTGATGTTGTTGACGGTCATACCGGGTCCGGCCTTCAGGAAGGTCAGATCGTAGGGATTGGTGACTTCGTCGTAGCGGGTGCCGACAACGGTGTAATCGACCCCGGGGATCGTATCGCCGTGTGCGTTGAGCTGGTTCACGAAATCCGAGCCGATGGTCTGCTGGATGCCAGCGTGACCGACGAAGATCTCGATGAAGCCCAGTATGTCGATGCCGAAGTTGTTGATGGCCCGGCCCAGTGCGCCGATGCCGTCGAGGCTGGTGCCGTGGTGGGTGGCGCCGAAGGTGATCAGATTCTTCACCTTGGCCGCGCCGCCCTCGAACTTGGTGTACCAGTTGGCCATCGAGCCGCCCTGGGAGTGCGCGACGATATCCACCTCGGACACGCCGGTCGCGGCCAGTACCCGATCGACGAAGGCGGCCAGCTCCTTGGCCGAATCCTGGATATAGCCGGTGCCCATCACACCGGGCAGCACCGAACCGAGGCCGCCGCCCTCCAACAGGTTCGAGCGACCGTAGTTGAAGGTGAACACGCAGAAGCCCGCATCCTTCATCGGCTGGCCCATGTAGGCGAACCCGTTGTAGGCGTTCATCCAGGTGCCGTGCAGCGCGATTACCGGGCGCGGATGTTCGGCGGTCGGCTTGCAGTTCCAGTCGTTGGTGCCCGGCGGCGCGACATCCGGATTCAGCAGACCGTAGCCGAACGCGGCCAGCCACGATGTCATCGGCGGGCCGTAACCCTTTGTGTCACTGGCGTATCCGCCCGATGATCCGGAACTGCTGCCGGATCCGCCGTAACAGTTACCGGAGCCGTTACCCGATCCGGCGCCGCTGCCGGAGGTGCACGCCGAACCGGAACTGCCCGCGCTGCCCGAATCGGCGACCGGCGCGGCCTTGCGGCCCGCGGCGATATAGTCGGCCAGCGCCTGCTCGGTCGGCGCTGGATCCGGATTCGCATTGGCCACGACGCCCGTCATGCTCATGGCGAGCACCGAGACGCCCATCATTACCGCGGCGCTGACCGACCGACCGCATCTACTTCGTTTCATGATTTGCCTTCCTGCAGAACGTCAGCGTTCGAGTGACAGCGCCGAGATGTCGGTCGACGGCGCTGAAACTGGGCCAACGCTAAAGCGGTGCGGCAGCGAAACCGATGGGACGAACGGCTAACTGGATACCTCACCAAACGCCATTGTCCCCGTTAGGGATACGACACAAGCGCACGTTTTCGACCGCGCGGCAATAGTCACAACTCGAGCGCCAGAATTCGGTGAATTCTCCAGATCACCAACTGATCACAAGGAATTTGCGGCAACCGGACCGACCATGGTTCCACGTTTCCACGCCGTCGGCGGCCACCCGATGACTGACAACTGGAGCTGCCATGTTCGACCCGATCGAATCGACCGTCCGCTTCGGCCGCGGCATCGCACGGATGACGGCAGGTGCACTGCTCGGAACGGCGACCCTGGCGGCGGCACCTCCGGCGACCACATCGACCGGGCCGCCGCCCTTTTCGGCGAAGCAGGTGTAGCCGTGGTCGCCAGGGTTACTCCGGAACAAGTGCCGCCGCTCGCCTGGAACTTCGGCCCGACACCGTAAGCCGCATGCGTACCACCGCAAACAGGAGCGAATATGAATGACAACGTCGTCGATGCCGTTGCCGATCCCGCGGCCCAGGCTCGCGCACTACTCGACCACCGATATCGGTCCGCGACCCGTTATGAGGTCGGCAGGGAAAAGATTCGCGAATTCGCCCGTGCGATACAGGATTTCCATCCCGCGCATTGGAATGAAGATGCGGCCGAACAGCTCGGATTCGATGGGCTCATCGCACCCTCGACATTCGCCTCGATAATCTTGTTGCGGGTCCATCGCGAAATACTGGATACGCTCATCACCGGCTATGACGCGGCCCGGATTCTGCACGCCGACCAAGTGCTCGACATCGGCAGGCCGCTGGTCGCGGGCGATCAGCTGACCTGTGATGTCTATTTCGAATCATTCCGGCATTTCGCGGATTACGACGTGCTCGCGGTGAAGAGCGTGTTGATCGATCAGCACGGCGAGGTGGTGCAGACCGGGTCGACGGCGCTGCTCGCGCGCACCGGGCCCGCGGGCGCCAGATTCGCGGAGCGGGTCGGCAAGATCGCCATGCACTCCCTCGGCGGGGCGCCGCGCACGCCGGGCGTCGTCGTCGCGGCCGAAGGTGACGGCATCGCGGCACCGATCATTCCCCGAATACCCTGCACCACAGTAGATTTCGAATCCTTGTCGGTCGGTACCGAGCTGCCGGCTCGGGTGCTCCACCTGTCCCGCGGTGATCTGGTCAACTACGCGGGAGTGACCGGCGACAGCAATCCTGTGCTGTTCAGCGAGCAGGTCGCCGCCGCGACCGGACTGCCGACCGTTGTCGCGCCGGGCATGCTCAAACTCGGCTTGGCCGCCGGATTCCTCAGCGGCTGGCTGGGCGATCCCGCCGCCGCCACCCGCTTCCGCGCCCAGTTCGCGCATTACACACACTACTTGCACATCCCACCGCTGCAGGCCAGCGCCATCGAATTCCGTGGCCGGGTAACCTCACTCGATTCGTTCCGTCGCAAGGCGACCATCGCCCTGGACGCGAGATCGCACGGCCGTAGGCTTTTCGGCTACGCCGCCGCGGAAGTCCGCTTCCCCGTACCGGATTGATCGGTATCGAGCAGTCCGGTCAGCCGCGCGAGTCTGCGATGGGAGTCCAGCCGCGCCGCCCGGTCGTATGTGCTGGTGTGCACCAGGATCTCATCCGCACCGGTGCGCGACACCAGTGCCGCCAATGCCTCGGCGACCTCGTCCTCGGTGCCGTGGATGTGATCGCGCAGCGCGTCGTCGAAGATCCGGCGCTCCCGCTCGGTCATCGACGTCGATTCGATCTCCGCGGGCGGAATGAGAACCGGGAATTCGCCGCGCGTGCGTGCATACGCGGCCGACCAGGCCTCGGGCAGCAACAGCCGATGGGCATCCTCGGTGGTATCGGCGATCACCACTGCCCCGGAGACGACGACATACGGTTGCGCGCCCCACGATGTCGGACGGAATTCCGCTCGATACCGCTCGATCGCCTCGACCATGCGGTCCATCCCGGCGATCGAGGCGATCACCAGGGGCAGCCCGAACCGTGCCGCCCGCTCGGCCCCCGATCCGGTGGCCAGCAGGAATGCGGGCACCCGAAGTCCCTGCGCGGGCCATGCGTGCACACCCGACTTGCCGCGCGCGAAGTACTCGAGCACATCGGTGAGCTGCTGATCGAAATCATCGGCATCGGTCTTGCCGTGCCCGAGCGCGCGCCGCACCCCATCGGTGAAGCCGACCGACCGACCGAGTCCCATATCGATCCGCCCCGGATACAGCGACTCCAGGACCCCGAATTGTTCGGCCACCACCAGCGGCTGATGGTTCGGCAGCATCACCCCGCCGGTCCCTATCCTGATCCGTGTTGTCGCCGCGGCGGCCGCCGCCGCGAGTACCGTCGGCGCTGAACCCGCGACCCCGGGCACACTGTGATGCTCGGACACCCAGAATCGGTGATAGCCCCACTCCTCGGCCAACCGCGCGAATTCGACGGTCTCGCGCAACGCCTCCGGATGGCTCTGCCCGCGTCGAACCCGCGAACGATCCAGAATCGAATACCGCACCGCACCGAGTCCCGAAGTCATATCTGTGTCAACACGCCCGGCCCCGGCGCATTCCACCGCGCGATGAGCCGGATAACACACTCCTGATGCGAGAATGGGGCCGCAACTGCGAAAACCGGTGTTCCCGCGGTGGTCGGCGCACATCGCGGCTCGGCACGAATGTCGGCGCACGCCGTGGAGGCGCGAATGTCGTGGATCGTCCAGTCTTTCGAACGAGCAGGCCGTCGCACTACCGTGCTGTTGGGTATCGCGCTCGCCGCCATCGTCGCGGTGGTGGCAACGGCGGTGATCGTCGCCGTGCGCAATACCGACCAGGTGTCCAGCGATGTGTGCCCAGGTGATCCCGTCGCATCGTCCCCGGCGTGGGCGCTGTCGAATACGCAGGTGGACGCGCCGATCGATGCGCACCCGTTCCTCGGCAACGGCTATCTCGGGTTGCGTGTTCCGCCACGCGGCATGGGCTATTCCGCCACCGACGCAATGACCGGCTGGCCGCTGTACACGCCCGCATACGACGGCGCTTTCGTCGCGGGTCTCTACGCACACACACCTGGTGTCGCCGATAACCGCGAGGTCGCCGCGGCCATCCCGAACTGGTCCGGGCTGCTGGTCGGCGTCGGCGATCAAACCTATTCATCCGCCACTCCCTCGACCCAGATCACCGACTTCGCACAGACCCTGTACCTCCGATGCGGACTGGTCCGCACCCGCCTGACCTGGACCGCAACCGACGGGCATGCCACCGATCTGATCTACGACGTGCTCACCGATCGACCCGATCAGCACGTCGGCGCGGTCCACCTCACAGTGGTTCCACACTGGTCCGGCGAGCTGGTGGTCTCCGATCTGGTCGACGGCGCGGGAGCCCGGCGGCTGAGCCGGACCGATGCGGGTGCCCGCGATGACGACACCATTCGGGTCGGTTTCCGCACCGACGGGACCGATATCAGCGGCGATATCGTCTCGGTGCTGCGCCCGGGCCGGGGCATTCAGTCGTCCCCGATTCAACAGATACCCCCGGCGCACGACCTGAGTGCGCGCCAAGACGTCCGGTTTCCGGTCCGGGACGGCGACACGTACCAGGTGACGAAGTTCATCGGCGTCGACACCACCCGCACCGCATCCGATCCGGCCGCTGCGGCGTACGAGGCCGCACATCGAGCCGTTCGGTCCGGGTGGGCTGAACTGCTCGCGCACACGTCCGCGGCATGGCGGGCTCTGTGGCGCGCTGATATCGAGGTGCCCGATCAGCCGGATGTGCAGACCTGGGCGCGCGGCGCACTCTACTCGCTGTACTCGAGCACGAATTCCCAACAGGACAACAGCATTTCACCCGTCGGGCTCAGCAGCGACAACTATGCGGGCGCGGTGTTCTGGGATGCGGACATCTGGATGTTTCCCGGATTGCTGCAATTCGCCCCGGAATTGGCGAAATCCGTTGTGGAGTACCGCTATCGGACCCTGCCCGCCGCACAGGCGAATGCGCGACGGCTCGGCTATCGCGGCGCGTTCTACCCGTGGACCAGCGCCGGTCGCGGCGATCTCGACGAATGCCACAGCTGGGATCCGCCACACTGCCTGACCCAAATCCATTTGCAGGGCGATATATCCCTCGCCGCCTGGCAGTACTACACCGCCACCGGCGACACCGACTACCTGCGCAATCGCAGCTGGCCGATCATGCGCGGACTCGCCGAATTCTGGGCGTCGCGGGTGACGCGCAACGATGACGGCAGCTACTCCATTCGCAATGTCGCGGGCCCCGACGAATACAGCAACGGGGTGAACGACGCGGTCTACACCAATGCGGTCGCCGCCCTCGCCCTGCGCAATGCCGCCCGGGCCGCCGAGATTCTGGGCGAACAGCACCCGCCCGTGTGGACGACGATCGCCGACGGCCTGCGCATGCCGTTCGACGGCGCGCGACGGATCTTCGTCCAATTCGACGGGTATACCGGCACTCCCATCAAACAGGCCGACACTGTACTGCTGATCTACCCGTTGGACTGGCCGATGCCGCCGGACGTCGCGGCCAATGTGCTCGAATACTATTCGGAGCGAACAGATCCCGACGGCCCGGCGATGACCGATTCGGTGCATGCCATCGACGCCGCGAAAATCGGCGTCCCCGGCTGTGCGACCGACACCTTCCTCGAACGTGCCGCACGCCCCTTCGTGCGCGCGCCCTTCGGCCAGTTCGACGAGGCGCGCGGCGCGAAGGTCGGGGCCAAGGACCCGCTGGCAGGCGCACCCGCCTTTACTTTCGTCACCGCCGCGGGCGGGTTCCTGCAAACCTTCACCAATGGACTGCTCGGGCTGCGTTTGGACGTCGACGGAATACGCATCGCCCCCACGCTTGCGCCCGAACTGAGCAAGGGCGTCACGATCCATGGAATCCACTGGCAGGGGCGAACTTTCGACGCCACGATCGGACCGGATGAGACGAAGTTGACGCTGACCGATGGTCCACCGATGCCGGTCCGAGCGGAATCCGAAACTCGCCTCCTGACCGGTGACGCCACGTTCACCACCCGACGCCCGGACCTGACCCCGACCCACAATCTCGCCCGCTGCAAGCCGGTCACGACCACCTCCGACGAGCCGGGCAAATACGCCGACGCCGCCGTCGACGGCAGCACCGCCACCGGCTGGGCACCCGACGGTCCGCGAGGTGCGCTCACCGTCGATCTCGGAAAGGAAACCAGTATCGATCGAATCGTTCCGCGCTGGACCGAACCAGCCCCGGCCACAACCACTTTCACGGTCTCCGCGGATCAGCACGCCTGGACTCCGGTCACGGTGGATCCGGCGACAGGGACCCTGCCCAGCCCGATCTCAGCCCGTTACGTACGTCTCGAACTCACGGCCACGAACCCGACCACGCACCCCGGCCTCCGCGAACTCGAAATCTCCGGCCCCCGAACATAATCGGTGACCGATGACGCCGGTCGACACGTTGCTTCCATCCGGCATAGACGACTGAATCGAGTATCAGGGCCGGGATTCCCTAGCCCCGCACTCCGTTGCGACAGCGCAGACGAACATCCCACCGGCTTCGCTACACAATTCGTGCATATCTCGACGGGTCCGGTCCTAGCATGGAACGGTGCGCCGGTTGCTCCCGCTCTTACTCCTGCTCGCGGCCTGCGCCTCCGACCCGACACCGGCCGCGACCCCACCGCCGGTCACCCCCACCGAATACCTCCGTACACCGACGGACTGCGCCAAGCTGGCCATCGAAGCCCTGACGGTCGACCCCGGCCACGGCTACCTCTTCGGCACGCATGCCGAATGGCTGCCCAAGGGCCAGCTCGTTCGTATCCGAGTGGCAATCACCAACACCGACAACACATTTCACACCACCCGAACCACGGACTACCAGCTCGACGATGCCGCCGAGGTTGCCCACCCGGTCAGCAATGACGCCATGGCGATCAAACGTCAACCGACCGACGTCACCATCGGCGCGGGCAACCGTTTGGAACTCGACCTCTGGTACGACATCCCGCTCGATACCGCCCCCAAACTCCTGCGCGACACCATCTGCACCATAACGATCCCGCTCCCGAGTTAGCGGCACCGCTGACGTCGAGCGGAGTCATTTGGCGGCTCGACACCTCTCGGCGCCAACCACCATATAACTCACCTCGACGGTTGAAGCCCGGCAGCGCTTGTGGATCAGATTGTTTCGAGCCCGGCCGTCAACGCCAAGTGGGTGGAACCGCTTCCACAGTCACGCATTCGGGTAGTTCCCAGCCGCATCCCAGCTAGTTCTGAGGTTCAGCGGAGACGCTCGCTACGGCTCAGTCCTGGGCCGCCAAGGTCCTGGTCGGCAGCCATCGTCGTTCGCGCGCCCGGACATGGCCATCGAAAGCATGGAGAACGATGTACCGGAAGTGTGTTCTGATCGCCGCCCTGACGATGGTGGGATGCGCGGTCACCACCGCCCCGTCCGCGCACGCCGCGACGTCCAATGAGAAGACCTACTCCCTTTCCGGAACAATGCAATTCATCGTCGGTCAGCGCGACGTCGGTGCCCGCCCGCTCGCCGCACTGAACGGTCTGCCGACGAACCGGGAAGTGTTGCTGGACACCGACTTCTACGGCCGGATCTCGGGTTCCGATTCCGGCACACTGACATCCGGGTACTACGTCGCGTGCGCGGTGGACCTCGCTCCCAAAGCCGAGCTCGAAACCAAACTCCAGGCAGACGCCAATCTGGACCTCGGACTGGATATCACCCCCGGTTCGGTGACGCCGAGTATCGATGTCAATCTCATCCCCGACCTCAGCGGCGGGCTCGGCGCCGAACTGTCCATGTCCCCGGGCAAAATCGCCGATATCGCGGTCAGTACGAAGAAGCTCCAACCGGACACCCTCGGTACCATCGTCAGCCGAGACTTCCACATCCAGGTATCCGGCTGCGGCGGCGCGCTGACCATCCGCGCGTACGCCAGGGTCACCGCCGAATCCACGGCGGTGGACGCCAGTGGCGCGAGCTACGGCGACCCCATCGTGCTGTGAATCCTCAGTCCTGCGCTTTCAGCGCCTGCCGAATCGTCAGGCGCCCTTGGGTGACGCGATGAGCCGAGGCGAGCCCATCAGCGCAGGGGTGTCGCGCGGATCAGTGCGGATCGGGCAGACCGAGCGCCGGGGCCAGCATGCGCCAGGCACGCGGCAGTTGGGCCTCGAAGTCGGGCCAGGTATGCATCCCCGTCGGGGCATAGTCGACGGTGGCGGGGATATCGAGCTCGGCGAGGCGGGCGGCGAAGCGTTCGGTGCACGCGCGGGCACCGGCTTCCAGCGCCACTCCCCCTCCTGCCGTCTGCAGGGCTTGGACGATATTCGGTGCGTTCGAGACGGCGACCAGGTCGGCTTTGGTCGGCAGACCGGAAGCCGCGGACAGGTAGATCGCCGTACCCCGCAGATCGGCCGCACCGAGCACACTGTCGTGCGCTCCCCACTCCGGCGCCCCGGGTGGGCCCCAGAGGTTTTCGACATTGCCGCCGCGTGAGGCGACCGTGATGGTGGTGACAGCGCGGCCGAGTTCGTCAGCGGTGGAATAGCATCCGCTCATCCCCGCTACCGCGCGGAACCGGCCCGGATACCGCTGGGCCAACATCATGGCCGCCTGCGCGCCCATCGAGACGCCCGCGATGGCCCGCCGCCCATCGGTTTTCAGATACGACTCGATGATCGGCGGCAGTTCCGAGGTGAGGAACGTTTCCCACCGATTCAGTCCGAGGTTGGCGTCGCGACGCAGCCAGTCGCTGTACATGCTCCCGGTGCCGCCGCTGGTCAACACCACGTCGACGGGCTTATCGGCGAAGAACTCCGCTGCCCGGCCTTTGCTGAGCCACCCCGAGATCTGCTCGCCGTCAACGCCATCCAGCAGATACAGCAGCGGATGCGGCCCGGAACCGCTGCCGCGCAATACATCCACGGTAATGACCCGGCGCATCGCGGCCGAGGCGATGGCGAAACGTTCGTGCCGAGGTCCGACGGTCTCGATACTGATGGTGCCGGTCCGCGTCATGGCGGGATCCACGGGCGGCGGTGCGGCGGGTGGATCCGCGAGCGCGGGCACAGCCGCCGCCACGGCGATGAGGGCCATCGCCGCCGCGGTGATCGGTGCTCGACGACTCATGGTGCGAGGGCGGCTCGCTCCGCCTGTCTGGCTGCGGCACGGTCGCGCCGTTCCTCGAAACGTGTTGCCTCGAGTGCCAACTCGTCGAGGTAGGCGGCGATCTCGTCTCGGGCGCGTTCGCCGTCGCCGGATAGGTCAGTGCGCTCGAAGACATTCCAGCTCCGCAGCACCGGGCGCAGCACACCGTCGAGATGCTGGCGCAGATCGTAGATGCCGTTCTTGGCCAGTACCACGGCATTACGCCGGAAGTTCGGCTGGGTGAGTCCGGGCATCTGGAATCGGGTGACGATATCGCTGATCGCGCGCACGGTGTCGTTCGGCGTGAGATCGAGGGCTGCGGCACTGAGGTTGCGGTAGAAGATCATATGCAGGTTCTCGTCGGCGGCAATTCTTTGCAGCATACGCTCTGCGATCGGCTCATTGCAGGCCGCACCGGTATTTCTGTGACTTATTCTGGTCGCCAGTTCTTGCAATGTCACATATGCGACAGAACGCAGGAACTGCTGCCCCTGCACAGGTTTAGCGACCCCCGTTGTCATCTGCGCCATTCTGGCCTGCTCGAGAGCCACTGGATCGACCGCACGGGTGACCACCAGATAATCGCGCATGACAATCGCATGACGGTTCTCCTCCGCGGTCCAGCGCCCCACCCAGGTGCCCCAGACGCCGTCCGGGGAGAACGACTCCGAGATCTCCCGGTGATAGGAGGGCAGATTGTCCTCGGTGAGCAAGTTGGTGATCATCGCGGTGCGTGCGACCTCGGAGAGCTTCGATTGTCCCGGCTCCCAATCGACACCGCCCATGGCCGCGAAATTCCGGCCGTCGTCCCACGGCACATAATCGTGCGGATGCCACGCCCTGGCCTTGCGCAGATGCTCCTCGAGATGGCGTTCGGCGACGGGCTCGAGTTCGCGCAGAATATCGAGATCGGTCAGCGTGCTCGTCACATGTGCTCCTTCGTTCGCACCCCGGTACTGAGATCAAGGGCGTTTGTTCAGGCCGAACGAGTGATTCGGTGATCATTGGGCGAGGTGACCACCGGTCGGCGTACCTGCTGGAGGCAGTCGCAACCCGGCAGGTCGGCCAGCCGGTAGAGCCCCGGCGGTCGGCCATCGGCCTGCAGGCTGGCGAGCAGTTCCTGGGCCAGCCCGGCCAGTTCGGGAATCCGGGCGGTATCGCCGGAGGTCACCACCGCCGTCAGCGGAACCTCGGCGGCCTCGCCGAGCAGGTCGAGTACCTCGGGGGTGAGCAGGGTCATGGCGTAGATCTCGTCGATCGGGACCAGCACCGTGCCCCCCTCGTCGGACAGCAGCGATAGCGCCCGGGAACCGAGCGGAGTCGCCAGCGCCGCCTGGACACGGCGCAGCTTCCGGCGCGCCGCGGACGGCGCGCCCATGCCGGGTCTTCGCTCATCCGGATGCGCGGGAATCGCGAGGGCGACAACCTGGTACGACCCGGCAACGCTGATTCCGGCCCTGCGGGCCAGGCGGGCGACGCCGTGGCCGCTGAGCAGGGCCGATACCAGCGTCTGCGCGGTGGTCTGCTGCTCCCGCGCGACCTGGCGATGTTCATCGAGATAGGCCGTCGACGTGGCGGTCGTCACCATTTCCAGCACCCGAACGATCAGCCCGGCCGCGGCGGCCACCTGATCGGGGTGTTCCCCGGCGGCCTGCTCGGTGAGGAATGCCAAACCGACGCGGACCCCATCGTGATATGCGTCGAGCACGGTTTCGAGCGCGATCCCCTCCCGGGCCCAGCGCGCGGCCGATCCGGTGATCGCCGCAGGCCGTGCCGTCACCGGAACCAACCGGGGCTCCAGCGCCCGCGCGGCCTCCGCCAAACAGGTGCGCGTGATAGTACCGAGATCTTCTCGTCGCGCGCGCCGAGCCTGAAATGTCAAATGCTCGATCAGTTTCGCTTCCAAGCTCTTGATGCCCGAACCGGCCTGTTTGCCCACCATGACCATAAAAGCTAGCCAAGTTCGAACCGAAATCGCATACCCGGTCCCGGAATTAGGAAAGTCATCACCCCGCACCCACAACCTTGGGCGAAATCACAAGCAGCGAAACGACTCTCGGCAGCAATATTCCGGTCATTCAGATGATCGGATTCCGGCAGCCGGGCCGATGCGGCGCCCGGCTGCTGGCGCACGGGTGGCGCCGCGGAACGAACGGTGTAACGCCGGGCGGCGATCCAACGACGGCATCGGCGTGGCAGCACGCCGATACCCAGATGCTGGTGATACAAAACCAGAGCACACCCAACTCACCTGTGAGCTGTCCCATGACTACAGTGGATCCCCTGTGCTAGGGGTCATACGCCCGATAGCATCGAGCGCCTTGCCCCCGTTCGGTGAACCCAGGCGGTGCAACGGCGACGAGTTCGAAGGATGGCATAACCCCGTATGAGCGGTACGCGAGAAAAGCTGGAGGAGCTCCGGGACATCCTGGAGCTCGCCGAAGAACCTGCTGGTGAGACCGGCATCGCGAAGCGCAAGAGCAAGGGCATACCCAGCGCGCGTGAACGCGTGCGGATGCTGCTCGACAAGGGTTCCTTCGTGGAAATGGGCGCGCTGATGCGCCAGCCGGGCAGCGCCGACGGCATGTACGGCGACGGTGTGGTCACCGGTCGCGGCTATATCGAGGGCAGGCCGGTCGTGGTCATCGCCCATGATCAGACTGTGCACGGCGGTTCGGTCGGCGAGATGTTCGGCCGAAAGGTCGCCGCCGCAATGGAGTTCGCGCAAGAGAACGCCTGCCCGGTGGTCTCGATCAACGATTCCGGCGGCGCTCGCATCCAGGAGGCGGTGACCTCGCTCGCCTGGTACGCGCTGATGTGCCGACGTCAGGAGGATCTGTCCGGTTTCGTGCCGATGGTCGCGGTCATGCTCGGCAAATGCGCGGCCGGTTCGGTGTACGGCCCGGTCAATATGGATGTGCTGGTCGCGACCGAGAAGTCCTACATGTTCGTCACCGGTCCCGAGGTGATCAAGGGCGTCACGGGCGAGGTGGTCAGCGCCGACGATCTCGGCGGCGCCGCCGCCCTGCAGGCCAACGGCACGGTGCACCATGTCGCTGCCGACGAGCAGGCCGCCTTCGACTGGGTCCGCACCTACCTGAGCTATCTGCCGTCGAGCTGCCTCGAGCAGGCTCCGGTGGTGAATCCGGGCCTGGAGCCGGAGACCACGAGCCACGATCTGGAACTCAATTCGATCATCCCGGATTCGGCCCGGTCCGGCTACGACATGCACGAGGTGCTGCTGCGCATCTTCGACGACGGCGACTTCCACGAGATCAGCGCGGGCACCGCCCAGAATCTGATCACCGGCTTCGCCAGGGTCGACGGCCGCAGCGTCGGCGTGGTCGCCAATCAGCCGCAGGTGCTCGGCGGCGCGCTGGACGGCCTGTGCTCGGATAAGGCGGCATACTTCATCCGCCTGTGCGACGCCTTCGGCCTGCCGATCATCTTCGTCGTCGACACCCCCGGCGTGCTGCCCGGCCTCGAGGAGGAGCGCAACGGCGTCATCAAACGCGGCGGCCGATTCTTCCGCTCGGTGATCGAGGCCACCGTGCCGATCGTGTCGATCGTGACGCGTAAGGCTTACGGCGGCGGTTACGCGGTCATGGGCTGCAAGCCGCTGGGCGCCGACCTCGCCCTGGCCTGGCCGACCGCACAGATCGCGGTGATGGGCGCGGAGAGCATGGTGGGCATCATCGGGCGACGCCAGCTGGAGGCGACCCCGGCCGACCAGCGCGCCACGGTGCGTCAGCAGATGATCGACTTCTACAACGCCACGGTGGCCACCCCGTGGACCGCGGCCGAGCGCGGCTATATCGACGCCGTCATCGAGCCGTCGCAGACCCGCCTGGAGATCCGCAGGGCGCTGCGCCTGCTGCGCGAGAAGGACGCGGTCAAGAAGCACAACCCGCGCAAGCACAGCCTCTTCCCGGTCTAGGTTGTAGCCCGTTTGTGTTGCGCCACAACGCAAATGGGCACCGGTTGTGCGATATCAGAGGTTCGTCCGCTGGCCGAGCGACCCGATAGCGCTGTGCCCTGACGTCATCCATGCCCGGCCCGTGTTCGCCGCCCGGCACACGGCGTGCTCACCGAGTGTGTCCCTACCCACTCCGGGGTGGGCACGCCGCACTCACCCGAAGCGACTAGGTCTGATCGGGCCGCGTGCCGTGATTGCCCCACATCCGTTCCACCGTGGCCCATTCGGCCTCCCAGAGCCGTGCCCGGCGACGATCGAGGCCATGGCGCAGCAGTGCGTAACCGCATCCGAAGCAAACTCCGATCGCGAAGACCAGGCCGGTGGTGATCAGCAATGCCTTGCTCAATGCCCGGGTGCTCGACGGCGGTTCGGTCACCTTGCCCGAGCCGTCGAGCCAGATCTTCACGGTGGCACCGACTTTCACCACTCCGGTGCTCTGATAATCGCTGGTGTGCGCGACCCCCAGTTCATCTTTCCACTGCACCCGGGCCGGGGTGATCGGCGCGTACAGCGGCGCCTTGCCGACCTCGAGTACGGTCGCATCGACCTGATGCAACTGCGCCGCCTGCGCCCGCGCGAGACGGTCTTCGGTCTGATAGACCCGGCTGCCGACCGCCATCGACAGCAGCGGAGCGGTGATCAGGAACAACACCGTCAGGACCGCGGCGACCGCCAGTTGCAGACGGTCCTCGCGGCGGCGCATCGGATTTCGATCCAACCCGACGCGGCGGCACGTGCGGCGGACAACGTTCGGTGATCCGGTTGCTGCGGTCATGGCGATGACACCTCGCTCTGGAAGTCGGCTGTCAGCCCGTGAAGGGTGTCGAAGAATGTGTCGATGAGGTCCGGCAACGCGTTGGTGTCCGAGCCCGCGCCCCAGACCTGCAGGGCGGCGATGAGCAGCCCGGACCCGGCCGCGACCGCCGCATCCGGACGCCGGTCCACCGCGGGGTCGACATCGAGTCGGGCGGCGATGATCCGCACGGATTCGCGCTGCCCGTCGAGTCGGATGCGCTGATAGCCCGCGGCCAGCGTCGGCTCGTCGTCGAAGCGCTGGAACAGCGCCCAGCGTCGAGCCAGCCCCGCCGCCTTCGGCCCGGCGTATTCGGCGGCCAGCCAGTCGTGCAGAGCATTGCGGTAGGCGACCAGCGGCGGCTCGGCCAGGGGGCGGCGGCACAGGGCTTCGTTGAACAGGTGCACGTCCTGATCGATTTCACCGAGTACCGCCTCCTCGATGGAGGAGAAATGACGGCTGAAGGTCCGCCGGGTGACCCCGGCCCGCTCCGCGATGTCCTCGACCGCCACCGAATCCAGTCCCCGCTCGTTGAGCAGGTCGAATGCGGCGCGTGACATCGCCGCACGGCTGCGGAGGGTGCGCAGCCTACGGCCGTCGAGGTCGACTTCGTCGTCGATACTCATACCGGCAGTCTACGCGCTATTGTCCCAACGGGACATTAGTTCGGTGTGATCCGAATCAGGGTTTACGGGCCAGCCCGGTGACGATGAGCTGCTCCCAGACCGTCAATTCGCGGCCGACGGTCCCGACCGACGCGGCTTCATCGGCGGGCGCGTCCGGGCGCCACTGGGCCGAGGGAACGATATCCGGCTCGAGGATCTCGAGATCACCGAAGAGGGTGCGGATCTCCTCGGTGTCGCGCCAACGGCCGCGACCGAAGGTGTCCTGCAACTTCTGCTCGGCCGCGGTGGTCTCCGGGTTGTGGCCGGAACGGAAGTGCGTGATGAAAACGTGGCTGCCGGAGGGAATCTGGTCATTCCAGAACTGCACGACACCCGCCGGTTCCTCATCATCGTTGAGGTGGTGCAGGATCGAGCTGAAGATGACGGCAACGGGCTGTTCGAAATCGATCAGCCGCGCGACTTCGGGGTGATCGCGGATCGACTTGGGGTCGCGAGCGTCGGCCTGGATCACCGTGGTGTTCTGATCGGTGGCCAGCAGGGCGCGGCCGTGCGCGAGCACGATCGGGTCGGAGTCGACATAGACCACTCGCGCACCGGGTGCGTGCCGCTGGGCGACCTGGTGCACATTGTCGGCGGTCGGCAGGCCGCTGCCGAAGTCGATGAACTGCCGCATGCCCGCGACGGCCATATCCCGGACACCGCGGATCAGCGCCTGCCTGCTGGTGAAGGCAATCGCCACCGAACCGGGTAGATGCAGCTTGAAGTGATCACCGACCTCTTGGTCGACGAGGTAGTTGTCCTTGCCGCCGAGCAGATAGTCGTACACCCGCGCGATGCTCGGCTTACTCTGATCGATCTCCCGTTCGAGCCGAATCGGTGGCACAACGTCGTCGGTCATTCTCGACACATTACCGAGTTCAGTTGCCGCGCTTGCGGACTTCGGCACCTTACCGCGGATCGGCAGCCGGGTGATCGACCGTCGCCGGATGCCGTTCGCACAGCGCACGCAAGAGTCCCGGGGTGTACTCCGGTGGCGCGGCATGGACCGACAGCTGGTTCACCACCGCGCGATAGGCGTCGAGGTCGGCGGTCTTGTCCAGATACAGCGCGCTGGTCAATTGCTGCAGGTAGACGACATCGGGCAGATCGGCTTCGGTGAAGCGCAACATGGTGAACGCGCCATCGGCCAGTGCCGGTCCGCCGACGTGGTCGGGCAGCACCTGCAGGGTGATGTGCGGTTCCTCCGCCATGCGCAGGACCTGTTCCAGCTGGGCCCGCCACACCGTCGACCCGCCGATCGGCCGACGCAACGCCGCCTCCTCCACGATCAGCCACAGCTGCGGCGGGTGCGGGCGACGCAGGATCTCCTGACGGCGCAACCGCAGCACGACCCGCCGCTCGATCCCCTCCGACGATTCGGCCGGATGTGCGAGTGCGAGCAGCGCCCGCGCATAGTCGGCGGTCTGAAACAGCTCCGGCACGGCCCTCGGCTCATAGCAACGAATCAGCTTGGCGGCCTGTTCGAGTCCGAGATAGGTATCGAACCACTTGGGCAGCCAATCGCTGTCGCGATGCCACCAGCCCGAGGCATTCGCCTGGTGCGCGAGCTCCTTGAACTCCTCGCGCTCCACGGGATCGGTGACCCCGTAGAGCGTGAGCAGATCGACCAGATCGCGTTCCCGGAAACCGGTGCGGCCCAACTCGAGTCGGCTGATCTTCGAATGCGAACCGCGGATCGCCTCGCCCGCGTCCTCGCGAGAGATGTCACATGCCTCGCGTAGCCGTCGCATGCGGCTGCCGAGCATCATCCGCAACACGGTGGGTCCACCAGCAGCGGCCGGGTCGTTACCGGCGAATGAATGTCGCACTTCTGTAGCACGCATAGTGCGAGTCTGCCATGAAATTGCCGCAACTCTCTAGAACCAAAATGCCCCACTTCCACAGGCATTCGTGCATCGGTAAGCACATTTCGCGACGCTCAGCGTGTCGCGACGCTCAGCGCAGCAGCACCTCGGCCGTGGCCCGCCCGAACAGCTTGCGCCCCTCGCAGGTCGCGGTCAGCGCGATGGTCGCCGCGCGGCGCGCCGGATCCAGCGCCTTGATCCGGCCGCGGAACTCGAGCTCGCTGTTGCGGTTGGCCGACACGGGCGCGAAGCCGGAGAATCGCACACCGTAGTCGATGATCGCGGCCGGATCGCCGAGCCAGTCCGTCAGGTAGCTCGCGCCGATGCCCATGGTGAGCAAGCCGTGCGATACGACATCGGGCAGACCCGCCGCGCCCGCGACATGGTCGCTGAAGTGAATCGGATTCGAATCACCCGATACCCCAGCGTAATTCACCAGATCACCGCGCGAGAGCGGGACGATCCGGGTCGGCAGTTCGGTCCCGACCTCCAGCTCGTCGAACTCGGGCACCGTGCGCGGCACCCGAACCTGCGTCTCGTCCACCGCGAACCCGGTCGGTTCCCCGTCGAAGCATTCGATCATGCCGGTCTCCACGGCGTGCTTCTGCTGAGTCGCGTTCCGCCGCTGGGCCAGCGCCTGACCGCTCATGATGACACCGTCGACCGCCGTCACCAGTTCGGTCGCCACCTGCTCGCCGGTGCGCGCGACCACCGTGGTGTGCGCGGTCTGCAGCAGTTCCCGGTGCTGGTTGGTCAGGACATTCTTGGTGACCAGGAAGTCCATATCGCCGAACTGCCGGAACGATTCCAGAAAGGAGTCGCAGCGCAGCCGGTCACCGGCGACCAGCGGACGGTGCACTCTGATGCTCTGCTCGGTTTGCAGCATCTGGCTGATGTCATAACCGGTCAACACCGAATCGAACATTTTGTGCTGCACCAGCAGCCAGACGATCGAGGAAAACGTCAGCGGCGCGATCAACCCGTGATATCCGAGGTCCGACGCCGCGGCCTCGTTCCAATGCGCGGGATGCGGATCCCGCACCGCACGGGCGAATTCCCGAATCTTCTCGCGGCCGACCTCGTAGTGATCGGCCATTCGGTAGTGGCGCCCCACCAACTCCCTTGCCTGTTCGGACCCGGTCAATACCATCATGTGTGTTAAATCGCTGGTCCGGGGTCCGATGTAACGCGGGCAACCGATCGCCAGCGGATCCTTATTTTGACCGTTGCCTCATTTTGGCCGTTGCCTCAACATTCATCGGGCGCTGCCATACCCCGCAGGCGCTCATCCAGCCAGATCATCGCCTCCGGATACCCGAGACCACCGGCGATGATGTGCTCGCCGAGTACGCTGCGGTACACCGCCGTCACTCCCAGAGCGCATTGTTCTCGGTACAGGTTGCGAGCACCCTCGGCCGGGATCCAGAATTCCTGCTCGCCGTTGTAGATGTAGAGCGGCGTCGCGGACTTCATACCCGCCATCCGCGTCACCGCGTAGATTTCCGCGGCGACCTCGGAGTGCAGTGGATCGGGAATATTCGCCGCGATATCGATAGGCAGCATGAGCACACCGACCGCGCCGAAGGTGCTACCGCACAGATCTTTGAGCGGCGAGGTGGCCGCCCACTGCGCCAGATTGTTCATGCTGGCCAGGATCTCGGGGCGTTCCCGGCCGACACCGAAGGTCGCGGCCATGAACACCCCCGAGGCGAGGTTGCCGTTCATACTGCGCGCGAGGATCTCGTAATCGGCGGGCACACCACCCAGCGCCGCGCCGACGACCGATCCGGCCAGTTCCGGCGCATAACTGTCGATCAGCTTCACCGCCCCATGGGTGGCGATGGCGCCGCCGGAGTATCCGGTCATGCCGAAGCGGCTCTCGCCGAATTCGTCCGGGCGCAGTCCGCGCACCGCCCGAATGGCATCCAGTACGGCATGGCCGGCGACATAGGGCTCGGCGTAGGCCATCCACGGCCCCTCATGATCCGGAATCAGCACGGCGTATCCACGCAGCGCCGCCAATTGCGTCGTCGGCGGGAGGAAGTCGGTGAAGCTGGTATTGCGCGACCAGCCGTGCGCGAGGGTATAGCCGGGCGTGCAGTCCCGGCCGAGACCGTCGATCGGCAGGTTGTTCACCACAACGGGTCTGTTACCGGGCCCGGACCAGGCGGTGGCCGGAATGATCAGCGTCGCCGTGGCATAGGACGCCGCGCCGCGCGAATCCGACGTCCGGTACTTCAGCAGCAGCGCCTGCCGGATCGGGACCAGCACCAGCGGCGCGGCCGTTGCGCTGATATCGCGGACCTCCACTACCTCGCCCTCTGCGAAACTGTCCAGATTCGCTGGCCACGCGTCGAAGATCGGATCGCCGATGGCGCTCGGCATTGCGGCCCAACGCAATGCGGCCAACGCCGGGGAGACCGTGGTGGCCTCCGACATCGGACCGGACGGATGCGGAGCGGCGGCGATCGGCGGTGGCGGGATGACGCTATCGATCCACTGCTGCAGATCGGGCAGGATCTGACCGGCATCGGCCGGGATCGGCAACACCGGCAGCCCCGGAATGACAGGCAGCCCCGGTGCGGACGGCGGCTGCGCGCCCGCTTGTCCTGTCGCGACCGAACAGACCAACAACAGCGCGAACAGGATGACACGCAAACAGCTCATGGCACACGCCCCAGGGTGCAACGTCGGGTTCCCTGGCGCCCGGGCGATAAGGTGCCTTCGACCCCGAAATTCCCCGTGTACCGAGGCCAGAGCGTCAGGCTAACCGACCATGCCCGGCCGGAGACCCCACTGTGCCCGAGTTGTGTGTGTCACGTCACCGAATCGCAATAATCCGAGCCGAATCCCCTTGTCCAGCAAGGCAGATCCGACTCGATCGCGACCCGACGGTCCGCCGGATCTCACCAGTTCGTCTGTGCGCGTTCAACAGTTGGTCGGTGCCGCCTCCCCTCGGAATCGCGCATCCAACCAGGTCAGCGCCGCCGGGATGCCCAGCACCGCGGCGGTCAGGTGATCGGGCACCGGGATCTGTTCGGACTGCACCCGCGCACCGGCCGCGCACCAGTGCTTATCGGTATGCACCACCGCATCCACCGGAATGAGTCCGTCGATCGGCGAATGCCATTCGAAGATGGGTGCTTTCGGCACGCCGTCGTAGAGCTCGAGGCTGTTCTCCTCCACCACCGCGCGCGCGGTGGCATCGGTGATCATCGACGTCGACTTCGCGAAGTCCAGGGCGCCGCGGCCCGCGCCCGTGGCCAAAATGTCATTGGTGCAGCTATTGGCGATCGCGGCACGCGCGGCCAAGCCGCGGTCGTTGAGTTGGTCGCTGATCGGGAAGCGGTCCGGATACTCCCGTTCCAGACCGAGTCCGGCCGCCAAGGCGAGCCCGAAGACCGGATGCGAGTTGAGGCCGAGGGTCTCCAGCATCGTCACCAGATTCATCGGCACACCGCCCATCGCGGCTCCGGCGATCTCCAGTTCCGGGGCGTACTCGGGCGCCAGCGCGGCCGCCCACGCGGTGGCCATGCCACCGCCGGAGTAACCGACCATCGAAACCGGACTCTTGCGCACCTGCAATTCGGCGACCTGTTTCACCGCCCGGATACCGTCCAGGGTGATCATGCCGCCCAATTTGGCTGCGCCATAGGCGAAATTCGGACCGAGATGGTCCGGCAGCGCGACGCTCCAGCCGCGCGAGAGCAGCACATTCCAGCCCGGCGCCTCTCGGACGATGAGGTTCGGATCGCCGGTGTAGAGCACCCGCGATACCGAACACTCCGCCCCGAGGCCGTTGATGATGTGCTGATAGGACAGCAAAGGGCCGTCGGCGGCGTGTGCCTTCGGAGTGAGAACCGTGGTGGTCGCCGCGATCGGCTGTCCCTCGGAACTGGTGGACCGGAACCGCACAACGGTCACAGTGGTATCCGGGAAGATCGGCAGCGGCGGCATCACCCGCGTCGCGATCACGTCACCGGGCTTCTTATCCGCGAGATCCGACGGCGTTGCGTAGAAGGGATCGGGATCCGGGGCGGGATAGAGGGGGGTGGTGTGGGCGGGCCCGGCCACCGCGATCACCATCAGCAGACCGGTCGCCAGCGCGGCGAATGCGCGCAACGGTCTTCGTAGGGCCTGTCTCATCGACGCTTGCCTCCGGAGTGGGTCCAACGTTGCGAATATCCTCGACGGCCACGCCCGGGAAAGGCAGGGGCCGAGCCAATCCTATTGATAAGTCACAACTCCCGGGTGCACTCGCTGTGATCGGAGGGCAGCGGCTTTCGTGACTGTCTCCCATCGCGAGGTGTCGTCTCTGTGATATGTCCAGGTGATCGGCGGGAACATATTCCGCACCATGGTGCGCGACTTACCGTCAGAGGTGTCGACACAACGAGTCGGGTCACAAGGAGACGGTGGCATGGACGGCACTGCGCAGAACTCGACCGGGCAACACTGGACCGGGACGGACGATACCGCGCGACAGTCGGTGTACCCGACGGATATCCAGGAATCGCCGACGCGACGGATCACCGTCTACTTCGACGGTCCGACACCCGAGGACGCGCTCATCCTGGAGTACGCGGCCACCCGGGCCGAAGCCTGGGAATTCACCTCGGCCGCACTGCACGACGGCCTGACCATCACGGTAGACGGCAAGGTGCGACCGGGACTACGTCGCCTGCCGTGCCGATCGCTGTGGCACTGAAGGCATTACGCCAGTACACGGTGTAGGAAGGCGAGTGCGTCCGGCAGCGCCGCGGCCGCGGCGCTCAGATGGTCACCCGGATAGACCCCCACCTGCAGATCGGCGCCGGAGGATCGCAGATCGGCTATCAGCTTCACGCTCAACGGAGCCGGGACTTCCAGATCGGTCAGCCCCTGACCGAGGAACAAGGGCACGGTCTGTGCCTCGGTCGGAATCCGCAGCATCGACCGCACCGCCGATTCCAGCGCTGGCCCCGCCAACGGCCTGCGCAACATCTGCCCGATCGCGATGTCGTGCACCAGTGCGTCGGCGTCGTCGACACATTCGGACTCCACTATCCGCAGCACCTGTTCGCCGATCGGCGTCAGATAGCTGTCGATATCGAGTTCCGGTGCGGTAGCGCGCAATCCGGCCAGGATCAGCCCGAAATACGTGGTGGTCTTGCGCAATGGCAGCCGCGGCACCCACGGCCCGACCACCGTCACGCCGTACTCCAGATTCGACGGTGCGCCGGTGGCCACCGCACCGCGCAATGCCAACTCCGGTGCGTCGGCGGGTCCGAGCGCCGCGGTGAACAGCGCGGTCTGGCCGCCCTGCGATTGTCCGAAGACCGCCCAGCGGGTGTCGAGGGCCGGTGCCACCGCACGAGCCGCACGCACGCCGTCGATCACGCTGCGAGCCTGTGAGGGACCATCCAGATACGGATGCGTGCCGGGCGTACCGAGTCCGACGTAGTCGGAGATCACCACGGCGAATCCGGCGCCCAGCAGCGCCGGATAGACCGTCTCCAGGTAGAACTCGCGCGGCCGGAGCGTGAAGGCGCACTGGTCGGCGATGCCGACGCTCCCGTGTGCATAGGCCACGATCGGCCAGCCACCCGGCGGTGGTGGACCGGGCGGCAGGTAGATCGCGGCCGTACTCTGCATCGGTCCGCGCGGTCCGCGTGACCAGTAGGTGATCCGCTGCGACAGCGCCGCCCCGCGCACCCGCAGCGCGCCGGAAAGCTGCATGGTCTCGATGACGACACCGGGATCGTCGCGCCCCTGCGCCGACACGGACCCGGCCGACGCCACCGTCATCGCGACCAACGCCGCACCGACCACTCGCAGAGCCCGCACCATCGAACGACTATCGCCAGCCCGCCACCGGCCGACAAGACACCACAATCGGTGGCCCCGATCCCGGTATGGGTGTTGCGCCGCCGCGCTATGACTACCCTCGGTTGGCATACATCCATGCGGAAGGATCGACGAGTGACCCAGCGGAACGTCGAGCGGACGCGAGCGGTGCGATTGGGCGCCGTGCTGCTGTGCTGCGGCACGCTCGCCACGACCGTCGGCGCCTGCGGTTCCGATGAATCACCGTCGCTCACCACCACCGTCACCCCGATAGCGACCACCGCGGCGGCATCGAGCACTCCCCTCGCCGCGGTGCCGACTGTCGATCCCTATGCCGATATGCCGCTCATCGACCACACCACCTGGACCGAGGGCGTGGACGGACCGCGCCTGCTCGTCTTCCCGACCCAGGCCGGGCGGCACGAGACCTTCCCCGATACCGAGGAACGGGCTTGGCAGGAGGTGCTCGCAGAATCCCCCGACGCCGATACCCCCGGCATGCGCGACCAGTTCGTCTGTCATTGGGTCTGGGCCCGCATGGTGCAGCCGAACAAAGAGAGCTGGAATCTGGAACCCTGGCGGCCAGCGGTGGGCTATCAGGCCACCGTCCAGGCCTCGTGCAATCCCGGCGGACCCGAACGATGAGAAAGGACCCATCTATGCGCATCGTCATCGCGGGCGGACACGGCAAGATCGCACTACTGCTCGGCGAAATACTCACCAGGCGCGGCGACGAGGTCGACAGCCTGATCCGTAATGCCGAGCACGCGGCCGAGGTCGCCGCCACCGGCGCACGGCCGGTCGTCTTCGATCTCGAACACAGCACCGTCTCGGAGCTCGCCGCCGTCGTCAAGGATAGCGACGCCGTCGTTTTCGCGGCCGGTGCGGGCGCGGGCAGCGGTGCCGCCCGCAAGTACACGGTGGACAAGGGCGGTTCGGTCCTGCTGGCCGATGCCGCCGAAGCGGCCGGTATCCGGCGGTTCGTGCAGATCTCCACCATGGGCGCCGGACAGCCGCCCGCACCGGGCACCGACGAGGTCTGGGCCGCCTACATCGACGCCAAGACCCAGGCGGAGGACGATCTGCGCGCCCGCGATCTGGATTGGACGATCCTGCGACCCGGCCGCCTGCTCGATACGGCGGCGACCGATCGGGTCACACTGGGCCCGCCGCCACTGCCCCGCGGCAGCATCGCGCGGGCCGATGTCGCCGCCGTACTCGCCGAAATTCTGCACACACCGCAGACCGTGCACGCCACACTGGAACTCGTCGCGGGCGACACACCGGTGTCGTCAGCAATCTCCACAAATGGTAGCCAGTCGATCGCCGAAGGTGGTGCAACAGTTACCGATTGACATTTCTCGCCGCTGGAATGGAGAACATTACCGTGTTCAGCCGCATCACTTCCCTCAAGCTCCGACCCGGATCTCGTGGCGAATTCCTCGCCGCGGTGAACCGCAGTGCCTCCGCATCGGTGCGCGAGGAACCCGGTTGCCTGCGATTCGATGTGTGCGCGGACCGCGTCGATCCGCACCGGTTTTTCCTCTACCAGGTCTATATCGATGAGGAGGCGGCCGAAGCACACCGTTTCACCGAACATTTCCTGGCCTGGCGCAGCGCGGTGGAGCGATTCGTCGAGCCGGGCACTCAGGTGCACTACAGCACCGATGTGGTGGTCAATGCGAAATGATCGCGCCGAATTCGCTACCGTCATCGCCGGTTCGCGGATGATTAGCAGATGCGAAAACCCAACTGCGAATACACAATCGATCGTGCAGATGTGCTTGCATCTGAAAGGCACACCGACCTAAACTCAGTCCCGCAAGGCATTACAGGGGACAACCAGGGGAGGCCGCGTGGGTGAACCAAGGGCCGATGTCGCCAGAGGTTTGCTGTCGCCAGACGTCAGGGGCGTTCGAATGGACCAACCAATTCACGGCGGCCGGCTCGGAATCGCCGAAGCCGCACTGGCCGACCAGCCAGCGAACGGTATAACAACTATGAGCACACCGTCGACCCGAAGCGGACAGCGCAGTACCGCATACTCGCGCGAAACCGCAGTCGCTTTCGTCATCGATGCTGTCGAGTCCACCGGTGCGGCCACTCGACACGATTTCGATATCGACCGGATCGTCACCACCGCGCACGCGATGGCCGACGATTGGGATCTCGAGGCGCTGCAACCCGCCACCTTCTGGCGCATCGCCTCCAGCTTTATCAAGCAGTGACCCCACGGCATCCAATGATGTAGCGACCCAATCGAATTGCGTCACGACACGGGCGGTAAAGCCCACTGCGACGCATAGGCGCGCAGTGCGATCTTGGCCTCTCGCAACAGATTCGGGTCTCCGTCCGGGTTACATCGGAATGCCTCTTGCATGACCGCATCGCCCATCAGATGTGCGGCGCGGCATGCGATATCGAGTCCCTCGGTATCGGCGACGGCGCCCTGCGCGAGCATGACATCGCGCAGCGTCACCGCCATTCGGCGTTTATGCTCGCGATCAGCGGCCCGTGCGGCTTCGTTGAAGTCCTTGCCGAACCACAGCGCACGGAAGCCGGGCTCGTCCCGGTACACCTGTGCGAACGCGTCGACCAGCACGCTGATCGGATCGCCCCAACGTTCGCGGCGCGCGAGCTCGAGCAGCAGCGCCGCCTTGGCCTCCAACTGCTCGAGATACAACGCGGCGAGGGTTTCGATGACGGCCTCGCGATCCGGCAGGTACTGATACAGCGATCCGACCGAAATCCGGGCCTCTGCAGCCACTCTGATCATCGTCAACGCCCCGACGCCCTCGGTGGCGATCAGTCGGTCGGCCACCTCCAGTACGCGCGCCAGTCGCTCCCGGCTGCGTGCCTGAATCGGTACGCGGCGCAAGCCCGCTTCGGGTAGAGCCCGGACCGGCAAGGATCACCTCCGAGATAATGTGAATCAGATTCAGATTTCGGTAGGGTATCCGGATGACCACCATCGCGCCAACCGAATGCGCCAAGGTCGCCACGGCCTGTCTGCGCCTCGCCGGGCACGGACTGCTCATCGGCACCGCGGGCAATGCGAGCCTGCGCTTCGGCGATCTGGTCGCCATCACGGCCACCGGCGCCGTCCTCGCCGAGGCCACCGCCGACGATGTCACCGTGGTCGACCTGGCGGGCACCGTGGTCGCGGGTCGCTATGCGCCGACCTCCGAATTGGGTTTGCATCTCGATATCTATCGCACCTATGCCACGCAGGCGATCGTGCACACACATGCACCCAAGGCCACGGCCATCGCGTGCGTGCTGGACGAACTGCCGGTCATCCATTACCAGCAGCTGCTGCTCGGCGGTGCGACCAGGGTCGCACCCTTTCATCCCTTCGGCAGCACAGAGCTCGCGGAGGCGGTGCGAGAGGCATTGCGGGGCAAACAATCCGCACTGATGGCCAATCACGGCGCTGTCGCAGTCGGCGCATCGCTGGACCAGGCGGTCGAATCCGCGCTGCTGCTGGAGTGGGCCTGTGCGCTGTACCTGGACGCCATGTCGATCGGCAGGCCGCGTGAACTCTCCGAGCAGCAACAGGCCGCGGTCGTCGAGGTGGCACTGCGCACCGGATACGGCACCCGCAAACCGCTGGAGAAGGACGTCGGATGAAGGTAATCGCTTTGGGCGCACAGGTATTGGACATTCTCGTCCGACCCGTTGCCGCCATACCGGAGGGACAGCAGACCACACTGGTCGAGGATATTCGCATCACGGCGGCAGGCACGGCCGCGGGCACCGCGCTGACGCTGGCCAAGCTCGGCGCGAGCGTGCGAACCGCAGGTGCGATCGGCGCCGACACCTCCGGCGATATCCTGCTCACACTGCTCGCCAAGGCGGGCATCGACACAGAACTGGTGGTGCGCAAGGACAATCAGCCCACCTCGTCGTCGGTGCTGCCGATCCGGCCCGATGGGGCGCGTCCCAGTCTGCATCTGCTCGGCGCCAACCCGTTCTACACCCTCGACGACGTCGACTGGGACGCCCTCGCCGCCGCCGACCATCTACATGTCGGCGGTCCGGAGCTGATCGGCGTGACCAATGCCGCGCGAATCCTGCGGTACGCCAAGGAGAATGGCGTCACCACCTCGGTCGATCTGATCGCGCCCGGCACTCTCGGCAGCCTCGACGCCATTGCCGCCGCACTCCCGTATACCGACTACTTCCTACCGAATGACGAACAGGTGCTCGGCTTCACCGGCAGCACCGATCTCAGGGCGGGCAGTGCGGTGCTGATCGACGCGGGCGCAACGGTTCTCGCGATCACTCGGGGCGCCGAGGGGACCCTGCTCGTCGGCCCCGACGGATATCAGGACATTCCCGCCTTCGCCATCGACGTCGTCGACACCACCGGTTGCGGCGACGCCTTTTCCGCCGGATTCATCCGCGCCATCGCATTGGGCCGCTCACTGCGGGATGCCACGATCCTCGGCAATGCCGTCGCCGCGCTCGTGGCTCAGGGTCTCGGCAGTGATTACGGCGAATTCGATCTCGCGGCAGCGGACGCGTTCGCGGCCGAAAGCCCGACCCGAGCCACCGACCGGAGCCGGCCGGGTCGGTAAGCGGGGTCGGCTCCGAATCACCACTGCCGCAACGGCAGTCAGGCGTTCTTGGCGTACGCGGCGAGAATCTTCAGCGACTCGCCGGGTGACTCGGCCTGCACGCTCAAGCGGTCCATGACCGAGAGATACAGTGCGAGATCTTGCCGCCGATCCAGGTACAGCGCGCTGGTCAGGTGTTCGAGGTAGACGATGTCGGGTAGTTCGGTCTCGGCGAAACGCAAGATGCTGAACGAACTGCCCGCGGCAGCGTGCTCCCCCGCCGAATACGGCAGGACCTGGATGGTGACATTCGGCAATTCCGCTAGCTCGATGAGGTGTTCCATCTGCTCGCGGTGCACCCGCGACCCACCGACCGGCCGATGCAGCGCGGCCTCATCGATGATCGCCCATACGGTCGGCGGTTCGGCGCGACGCAGCACCTCTTGCCGCTTGATACGGACTTGGACTCGCCGATCCATATCGGCGTCCTCGTACCCGAGTGACATTACCGCCCTGGCATATTCGGGCGTCTGCAAGAGCCCGGGCACCAGGTGCGCCTCATAGGTACGAATCTTACTGGCCGCCTGCTCCAAGCCGAGGTAGGTGCCGAACCAGGACGGCAGCAGATCGCTGTAGCGATGCCACCAGCCCGGCTCGTTCGCCTGCCTGGCCAGATCGAGGAATCGTTCCCGTTCCTCGGCGTCCGACACGCCGTACAGGGTCAGCAGGTCGCGGATATCGCGTTCCTTGAAACCGGTGCGACCCAACTCGAGACGACTGATCTTGGCGTGTGATCCGCGGATGGCGTCACCTGCGGCCTCTCGGGTGATGCCCTTCTTCATCCGGAGGTCGCGCAACTGCCCGCCCAGCGCGATCCGCAACACGGTCGGACCACGTTCCACTACAACCGATTGCACACGACCGTCGTCATCGGGTTCTGCGATCATGAAGTCATCTCCGATACTCGGGTTTGACCACAGTGTGTCACAAACACCACGTTTGGAAACACACCGCACCGATCGCCCATGTTACCGCTCAGCTAGTCAGGTCGTCGAACTCCCCGGCCTTCGCGCCGCGCACGAACGCGTCGATCTCCGGTCGAGTGTAGAACAGCATGCCACCTTCCGGGTCGCGCGAATTGCGAACGGCGATCAAACCATCCGATGCCTCCGCGACCTCGACGCAGTTACCGCCGGACGGACCGCTGAAGGAGCTCTTGCGCCAAGCGCCCTTGATCTTGTGCATACCGGTGTCCAACATCTTCTCCACTCCTCGGGCTACTTCCGGTGTGAGATGTACGCTCGAGCGGCCTTACAGATGTGCGCTCAAACGTTCTTGCATTTGCACCAACATCTGCAAGATAGCACGAACCTCCCCGCCTGCGAGAGAGCAGAATTCAGACCTGTCGGTCCGCTACGTGACCACTGTTCGACGGGTTACGGGAGTGCCGTATGCGCCACTCAGCGGCGGGCGATCCGTATACCCCCCGCGGCGCACCATGCCGTTGACAGAGACTCCTTGGTACGCAATGGATTCCGCGCGACGCCGGCCACTGAGCACGTCGGCCGAACTGCCCGAACCTCCAGGTCGAGCAGACACGAATCTTGTACTGTCACAGTGCACATCGGGCTGTGCCAGCCATGCGCGACACCCGCCCGCCGGAACAGTCCGGTCAACGCTTATCCGCCCGCCGAGGAGTCAAGCCCCATGTCCGAAGACCACAGCCCGCTCATCCGGACCGACATCCCGCATTCCGCACGTATCTGGAACTACTGGATGGGCGGCAAGGAGTATTACGAAATCGATCGGATCGCCGGCGACGCGGGCATCGAGGTAGATCCCGACATCACCACCATGGCGGTGCAGTCGCGCCAGTTCCTGATTCGCGCGGTCCGCTACCTGGCGGGTGAGCAGGGCATCCGCCAGTTCCTCGATATCGGCACCGGACTGCCGACCATGCAGAACACCCATGAGGTCGCCCAGAGTGTCGCGCCCGAATCGAAGGTCGTCTACGTCGACAATGATCCGCTGGTACTGGCCACCGCGCGGGCGCTGCTCACCAGCACCACCCCGGAGGGCGTAACCACCTACGTCGACTGCGACTTCCACGATCCGGAGCAGATCATCGCCGACGCCAGGAACGTGCTCAATTTCAATGAGCCGATCGGGGTGATGTTCATGGGCGTGCTCGGTCATGCCAAGACCTACCAGGACCTACTGCGCATCGTGGGCACCATCCTTGCCGCGGTGCCCTCCGGCAGTTTCCTGGTCATGTGGGACGGTACCGACGACAGCAAGGACTACGTCACGCTGTGTGAGAACTACACCGGCACCGGCGGCGTACCCTATGTTCCCCGCCCCCAGGCCGAAATCCGCACCGTCTTCGACGGTTTGGAACTGGTGGAGCCCGGAGTCGTCTCCATTACCCAGTGGCGGGCCGATGCCACCGAGGTCGGCGAGATCCGGCCGATCTCCGCCTATGGCGCGGTCGCTCGCAAGCCCTAAGCACAAGCGGGACAACGGCGGTCGTCGGCCATCCGGTCGACGACCGCCGTTCACATTTCTGTCGGTCGTTCGTACAAATGTACTTGCATCTGTAAGTGCCGACGGCCTAAACTCGGACCCAGCATCGGGAGGTACGCAGGGAGTTCGCGCCAGCGTCACCACATTCGACCTCCCCACCGGCAGACGCGAGGGGCGGTCGAGATGAGTACGCCATTCCGAACTCCCCGCGGGGCCACGATCACCGGTGGTTCCGGGGTCGACACCCTGCGGCAGGGCTCGGCGACCGACTACGCGCCGCTCGATTGTGCGGTCGAACCGCGCGGTCTCACCTATCGCCAGGCCCGCGAGATCCTGCATCTGCACGAGGTCCACGGCCCGCAATGCCGCCAGTGGCTGGCAGCGGCCGCCTACCTCTCGGCCGGGCTCGACGACGAATAGCGTTCGGCGCCAATAGCTCCGTTCCGGACCTGGTTCCAAATCACTTCGCACGAGGCGATGTTCGTGCAGATGTGCTTGCATCTGCACAACACATCGCTCTAAGCTCGTGCGCGACAAGGGAATTTTGCACCCGGGAGCCAGTGCCATCGTCGCCACCGGGACCTCCCGGTTGCCAGAGGCACAGGGGCGTCCGCATGAATCAACCACACGCTGCCGGTCGACTCGGGATAGCCGATATCGCGGCCGCCTATGGCACCGAGGCGCTGCAGCGGCGCATCGCCGAGTTACACGCCAGCGGCCAGCACTACGCCGCGCGCGCGATCGAACGTGAAATCCGAAGCGGCGCAGTGGTTGACGGCATAGCTCTGCGCAACCATCAAGGCGCCGCCTAGATTTCGCGCGCGAGCACCTAGAGTCCGCCGCCCCCGCCGATGAGCCAGGGATTGAACGCGCACACCAGAGTCGGATGCGCGGCCGGGTCGAGCGCTCGCAGCGCGATGGATACCGCGCGCGGCGAGTACATCATCGTGAGGTGATCCGACAGATCCTGATCGCAGCCGTCCTGCAGCGTGATGTTGTGCACCATGGCGTCGGGACCCGCGGTCAGGAAGGTCAGCTCATAGGGATTGGTGACCTCGTCGTGCCGGGAGCCGATGACCGTGTACTCGACACCGGGCACGGTATCCCCCGCTTGATTCAGCTTCGCGTAGAACGGTGACCCGATCACCTGCTCGATATTCGCGTGGCCGACGAACAACTCGTCGAACCCCAAGATGTCGACACCCAAATTGTTGATCGCCCGCCCCAGGGTTGCCATCCCGAGCAGCGTGGTGCCGTGATGAGTGGAGCCGAAGGTGACAAGCCGCGCCACTTTGCCAACTCCCCCTTCAAATTTCAGATACTGATCGGCCACGGTGCCGCCCTGGGAGTGCGCGACGACATCGACCT
Organism: Nocardia sp. CA-107356; assembly: GCF_050946365.1. Taxonomy (NCBI): domain Bacteria; kingdom Bacillati; phylum Actinomycetota; class Actinomycetes; order Mycobacteriales; family Nocardiaceae; genus Nocardia; species Nocardia sp. CA-107356. The sequence continues at coordinate 5,995,514 of NZ_CP191992.1, forward strand.
GATCCACACCCGTCGCGGCCCGCACCCGATCGACGAATTCGCTGAGCTGCTCGGCCGAATCCTCTATATAGCCAACGCCGTTGCGCCCGGGCAGGATCGCACCCAACCCACCGCCCTCGAGCACATTCGCCTGTCCATAGTTCAGTGCGAAGACACAGAAGCCCGCATGCGCCAGCTGCGGCGCCAGGTAGGCGAAGCTGTCGTAGGCGTTCAGCCAGGTGCCGTGCACCAGCACCACCGGACGCGGATGCTCTTGTGTGGGATGGCAATTCCAGTCGTTCGCACCCGCGGGCGAGGCATCTGGATGCAGGACCCCATAGGCGAACGCCGCGAGATAGGCCGCCACCTCCGGCCCGGCGCTCACCGGAACCGACGCCCGGCTCCCCGCCGACCCCGAGCTACTGCCGGTGCCGGCGAAGGCCACGGGGGTACGCCCGTCGGCAGGCGCACCCGGCGCCGCGCTGATGTAGTCGGCAAGGGCCTGTTCGGTCGGCGCGATGGCCGGATCAGCGCCAGCGGGGCCGGGCCCGAACCCGACCGCGAGGACGGCCGCGCTCCCGATCACCGCGCTGGACAGCGCCTTACGTCGTAATCTCCGTCGAGTACGTCGTGTCATTGTTCGCACCTTCCATAGCTGCCCGACAGTGGGCGCGACGGCGCAGGCGAACCGTTCGCAAACGCCGAAGCCATGGGCAACGTTAAGGCGGCTGGTCACCGGATTTCGGCGACTCGGTGCGGCGCTGGAGCTTCCCACCACGGCACATGACCCACTTATGAGCAATGCACAACAATGCGAGCCCACAACCGATCTCGCGTACCCTTTCCCAGGTTCATAACCTTTTCGTATAGTGATGCAACGATTCGGGCGCAGATCTATCACGCCCGATGTGGCACTGGAGCGACGCGTATGACCTTCTCCGCGCTGGATCTGTCCGTCGAATCGACGGACCCCGTCCTAGAGATCGGCGGGCAGCCCGCGTCGATTCCCCTGATGAATACCGACCGTGTCGCCTCGCGCATGGTCGGCTACTTCGCGACTTGTATGGCGCCGTGCCGCACACTGCCCGGCGAGCAGCTGCGCGGCGATGTCACCAAGCTGACCCGCAGCTGTCTGGCGCTGGCCGCCGAAATGTTCGACAAACGCATGGTTCCCGGTGATGAGCAGCTCGGCGAGGTTCGTGAGGCGGCGGCGCAATGGGCCCGCGAGGCGGTGCCGCTGGGCACCATCCTGCGCGCCTACCACGAGGGACTGCGCATCGCGTTCGGGTTGGTGACCGCGCGCGCCAAGGCCGACGACATCGATGAACTGCTCGTCGCCACCGACCTCATGCTCGAACTCCTGGAGGCGATCACCGTCGCTGTCTCGGACGCCTACGTCGAGGAACAGCATCTGGTCGCCAGGGAACACCAGACCGCGACCCAGACCCTGGCCTCGGCATTGTTGAGTGGTCGCGGCAGTTCCGCACTCGCCCGTCAGGCGGGCATCCCGATCGCCGACTCGTATCAAGTGGTCGCGCTGTCGATCCCCGAACATCCCGACGAGCGCGATCCGCGGGTCGACAGCCATGTCGCCGCCCGCAGAAAGCTGCGCAGGCTGCAATCGGAACTGGCCGTCGTCTTCGATTCCCGCGTGCTCGCGCTGCTGAGCACCAAAGGTGGCACGCTACTGGTCCCGATCGAGGACGATGCGGCGATCCTGACCACCGGAACACTGGATCTGCTGGCCAAATCCGCCGAGGTTCCGCTTACCGCCACCGTGGTCACCGGGGAGACCGATGCGATTCCGGCGGCCGCGGAACAGGCCCATGAGCTACTCAATCTGGTGCGGGTCGGCGGACGCAATCCGGGCCTGTACCAGATGGCCGATCTGGCCGTGGAGTACCAACTCACCCGCGGTGGCCCCGCCACCCGGCGCATCGCCACCATTCTCGACCCGCTCGACGCCCATCCCGAACTCTTCGACACCATGCGCGCCTACCTCGGCAACGATATGAACCGCCAGCTCACCGCGCGCCAGCTCTACGTCCACCCGAATACCGTCGATTACCGGCTGCGCCGCATCGCCCAGCTGACCTCGATCGATCTGGCCACTTCCGCCGGGATCTCGCAGGCGGCCATCGCCCTGCTGGCCCGTGATCTCGACCGTAGCGTGGCGCGACGGCTCTGAATTCGCGCCTGATGCGGATTTGTGCTGGTCACGAGGTCACCAAAGAGTCATTCTGATAGGTGTCGCGACATCTGGATGGTGGATTATGCGAATAGCCGAGATTTTGCGCAGGAAGGGTAGCGAGGTAGCCACCGTCGTGCCCGAGACCACGGTGCGCACCCTGCTCTGCACGCTCGCCGAACACAATATCGGGGCGGTGGTGGTGTCGCCGGACGGCAACCGGATCGTCGGCATCGTCTCCGAGCGCGATGTGGTGCGCAGCCTGCACGCGCGCGGCGCCGCGCTGCTCGACACCCCGGTTTCGGAAATCATGACCGTCGATGTGCGTACTTGCGAGCCCGACGACCGGGTGGACGGGTTACGCAGCACGATGACCGAGCACCGCATCCGGCACCTGCCGGTGGTCCACGACGGCCGCCTGATCGGCATCGTCAGCATCGGTGATGTCGTCAAGAGCGCGATCTCCGAACTGGCGACCGAACGCCAGCATCTGGTCGAGTACGTGCAGGGTCAGTACTGAAGGGCCCGAGGTACCTGCGACTTCCGAAAGACGTTGGCTACGAGACACCTTCGATCTCGTCAGCCGACGGTTTCGTGCGACCCGCGAGCAGCCGCCACGGTAAGTGCGTATCGTTGGTGGCGTCCAGCGCGGTTCTCGGAAGGGAGCGGCACGTTGCGGTCACCTGCGTCCGGGACCCACCTGACCCGACCATCTACCACCCCGCCGCCGGTCTCCACCCCGCGGATACCGGAACCACCCACCCCCACTGCCGCCGCCGTGCGCGGACTGTTCCCCGCGCTCGCCGAATCCACCGACGTCTATCTCGACAGCGCGGCCACCACGCAGAAGCCGCGGCCGGTCATCGATACCATCCACCGCTACCACAGCTCACGCACGGCCAATGCCGGTCGCGGCACCTACCCGTGGGCCACCGATCTGACCAGCCGCCTGGCCCGGGTTCGGGACCGCACCGCCACTTTCCTCGGCGCCACTACGCCCGAGGAGGTGGTCTTCACCGCCGGCGCGACCGCGGCGCTCAACGCCGTCGCGCTGTCCTGGGGCCTGGGCGAACTCGATGACGGCGACGAAATCCTTTACAACCCAAGCGATCACGCCTCGAACGTCCATCCGTGGCACCATCTGCGGCAGGTGCTGGCCCGCTTCGGCCGTCGCATCGAACTGGTCCCCTATCGGGTGACCGAACTCGGCGAAGCCGATACCGCCGACATCCTGGCCAAGATCACCCCGCGCACCCGGCTGATCACCACCAGCCATCTGCACCATGTCTTCGGCGGGCTCACCACGCTCGAGGAGTTACGTGGCCTGATCGACCCCGAGATCCTGCTGTGCTTCGACTGCAGTCAGAGCGGCGGACATCTGCCGGTGGACGTCACTGAACTTCGCGCCGACTTCGCGATCTTCGCGGCGCATAAGATGTTCGGGGCACCGGGTACCGGAATCCTGTACTGCCACCGCAGAGTTCACGATCGGCTCATGCCCTTCCTGCCCGGCGGCAATACCGGGGTCAACCTCACCGACACCGGACTGACCTCGGCCGGAATGCCGGAACTGCTCGAGGGCGGCACACAGAACATTCCCGGCATCCTGGCCCTCGGCAGCGCACTGGAGGTGCTGGAGTCGCTGGATCTGGGCGTCATCGCCGCGCACAATCGCGCACTGACATTGCGGCTGATCGACAATCTCCGTCCGGTGCCGGGACTGGAATTCCTGCCGGGGCCCGCGCACGCGCCGTGCGCGATCGGCTACGGCATCGTGTCCTTCACGCTCGCGGGCATTTCCGCGACCGATCTGGGATTTGTGTTGAGCGAGTTGGGTTTTCTGGTTCGCACCGGCTTACACTGCACCCCCGCGGGTGGCGAGGACGGTATGGACTCGGTGCGAGTCAGCACGCACATCTACAACACACTCGATCAGATCGACCGCTTCACGACATGCGTTACGACGATTGCCGAGGAGGTCATGTGAAAATGGACCACACCCCGCGCTATGACCGGCGGGCCGCGTCCCGGGTGCTGGCGGGACTCACCGAACCCGGGTTGTTCACCACCCCCATCACGGTCCCCTCCTCGCGGCATATCGAATACACCTGCGCCGCACTGCTTCCCGAACCCAACAGTCACCTGACCTACTCGCAGCGGCTGTACCTGCAGCAATTCATGCGCCCGTGTCGGCCACTTCAGGTCACCAGTGCGACGCACCGCATCGCCTGGACCGACAGCGACGGCATCCCCAATACCGGGCATTTCCGCGCCGACGGCCTCGGCCCGCTGGTGCCGATAGCAATGCGCGAAACCGTCCTGCTGCTCTGGCATGCCCTTGCCGCGAATTCCGCACTGGCGCAACGTGTCGACGGCCTCGGCCCGCGCGAGCACGCGGTGCTCGATGGCACCACCACCGATCACGATCCGATCGAGATCCTGCGGGTCGGGATCGAGGCCGCCGGGCGCGCACTGGCCCAGCACGCACTGCTCGCCCGTCAGACGCCGTATCGCAGCTCGGCCGAATTTGCCAGGGGCATACACGATTCCGGCATTTTCGCGGCCGTCGCCACGCGCTGGTTCTGGGAGTTGCAGGCCTCCACCTACCGGCGCGGGATGATCCCGGTAACCCTGGCGGCCCAGCCGGACGGTACGGTGCGCTACACCGCCGACACCGTGGCGACGCTGCGCGCGATGAAGGATGCCACCATCGACGAGGCGCACAGCGTCATGCGGCGAGCCACCCGGGTGGAGGGTCTGAGCGTGGCGGCGGCCATTGCCAAGTATCACGACGACCTCGATCTCATTTCCCGCCAGTACGCGCTGCTGCCGCCGAATACCCGGCCGGCATGCCTGGCCGCCATGCCCCACCACCTCGGTGGCGGGCACTACACTCTGCTGCCGCTGGTGGTCGACCAGTTCGTCGCGATCTTCGGACAGCTCGTCGAACGGATCCGGATCACCGAGGTGAGCGCCGATCTCGACGAACTCACTGCCGACGCACCGGCCACCGCCGAGGATCGGATCTTCTATGTGCCGGATATGAGTTGCCAGCATTGTGTCCGCACCATCACCGGGGTGCTGGAGACGATGGGCATCAAGGTGATCGAGATCGATCTGCCCAGTAAACGGGTGGTCGCCGAATTCCGAAGTCCGCGCAACCGGGCCCGCGCGTTCGAGTCGATCCGCGACGGCGGCTACAACCCGGTGGCCGAGAAACCGGCACACGCCCCGTTGGAGCCTTCGGGGTCGCAGCCGACGGAAACCGCGGTATGACGGCACCGCTACCGGCGCTACCCGCGAAGATCCATCCGCTGGTGCGCGCCTTTCTCGATACCCACGAAGCCGTCGAAGAGACGCTGATTCGCTTCGGATCCCCGATCCACCTGGTATTTCCGCAGGTCTACGCGGAGAACCTGAAACGGTTCCGCGCCGTATTGGACCGCAGGGGTGCGCGTTATCGAATCTGCTACGCGCACAAGGTGAATCAATCCCGCGCCTTCGTGCGCACCGCCGAACACGCTGGCATCGCGATCGACGTCGCCTCCCCGCAGGAGCTGGCCAGTGCCATCGACGCCGGCTTCGGGCCGATGCGCATCGAGGTGACCGGGCCGAAAGGTGAACCGTTCCTACGTGATCTGATCGATTGCGGGGTAACCATCAATGTCGACAACCTGTGGGAGCTGCGCCGGATCACCGAACTGGCCGGCGACCGCGCGAGAGTCCCTGTGCTGCTGCGGGTTTCCGGCTTCGACGAAACGGCGGTGAGTCGGTTCGGTGTGCCGCTGGCGCATATGGATCGCGCATTCGATCTGCTGTCGGCCAATCGCCGACGTATCGCGTTCCTCGGCTTCGCCTTTCATATCGACTCCGGCGAGCCCGCGGAACGCGTCCGGGCCATCGACGCGTGCCTGGCACTGGTCGAGCGCGCGTACGAGCATGGCCTCGGCCCCTCGGTGTTGAATATCGGCGGCGGCTTCCGGCAGGTGTTCACCGCGGACGCGGACCGGTTCGACAGATATGTGCGCGCGCTGCGCGAATCGCTGCTGGGCCGTGGGGAACCGATGAGCTGGTCGAATAATACCTTCGGCTATCACGTCGATGACGGTGCGGTGCACGGGATTCCGGTCTTCCACAAATACGCGAACACGGTGCCGGCGACGCGGATGCTCGACGATCTGCTCGGCGCGCCGTTGGAGCGTCACGGCGGTCGCACCGTCGCCCAGGTGGCCGGGGACAATATGCTCGATATCTGGCTGGAGCCGGGTAAGGCGCTGGTGGACCATGCCGGGGTGACGGTAGCGCGGGTGGAGTTCGTCAAGGAACTCGCCGACGGCACGGTGCTGGTCAATCTCGACCTCAGCCGCGATCAGGTGACCCCGGCCGATCAGGAGGTCATGATCGATCCGGTGGTCCTGCCCAGCATCGCACATCTGCCCAGCGGCGCACCGGGTCCGGCCGCGCCCGGTCGCGACGGCGGCGTGGCCGGCGATGGCGTAGCCCCATTGCGAAGTGCCGCCGACACCATGCCCACACTGCCTTCCGTCCCCGAATCCGGCCCTGTCGGTGTGTATTTCGCCGGACGACTCTGCCTGGAGCGCGATCTGATCACCAACCACAAGGTGTGGCTGCCCGAATGCCCGCGGCAGGGCGATCTGGTGGTGTTCCCGAATACCGCTGCCTACCATATGGATCTATCCGCGGCGTCGGCCTCGATGCATCCGCTGCCCGCGAAACTCGCTGTCGTACACCGGACGGGCAGTTTCCAGGTATATCGCGATACCGACTACGAACCACTCATCCCGGTCGGCGTGCCGCCGCCGCGCCGTACACCCCCGCGCGGCCCGCGTCGTCCGCCGCTGCCGCGCCGACCTACCGGAGCGCCGTAATGCGCTACGACCACATCACCGAACTCATCGGCAATACACCGCTGTTGCGCCTGGATCCCGCCGTACACGGACTGGACAATGTCGAGCTGTACGCGAAACTGGAGTCGCACAATCCCTTCGGCTCGGTCAAGGACCGGGTGGCCTGGGGCATGATCCGCGACGACCTCGACGAAATCCGTGCGGCCGGACAGACACTCATCGAGGCGTCCAGCGGCAATACCGCCAAGGCACTGCGGATACTCGGCGCCGTGCACGGCATCGGCCTGCGTGCGGTGACCAACCGGATCAAGGTCGCCGAGGTGCGAGAGCTCTTACAGCTCTTCGGCACCGAGATCGTGGAGTTGCCCGGCCTGTCCGAATGTCCGGACCCGACCACGCCCAATGACGTGTACTCAGCGATCGAGGCAACCATGGCCAAGGATCCGGACGCCTACTATCACCCCTCGCAGTACACCAACGAGAAGAATATCGAGGCGCATCACCACGGCACCGGCCGCGAAATCCACGAGGACCTCGCCGCCGACGGCATCACCCGGGTCGACTATCTCGTCGGCGGACTCGGTACCACCGGCTCAACCCGCGGCGCTGCCACCTACCTGCGTAAGCACAATCCCGAATTGCGCACCATCGCCGTCGTTTCCGAACGCTCGGACTTCATACCCGGCATCCGCTCGGAGAGCGAGATGTGGGATGTCGGGCTGTTCCAACCCGATTTCTATGACCGCATCGTCACCATCGACTCCGCCCGCGCGGTGGACGCCACCCTCGCACTCGCCACCGGCTACGGCATCCTGGCCGGTCCCACCAGCGGGGCGAGCTATGCGGCCGCCTTGGAAACCCTTGGCGAGCAGGCTGTTTCGGCGCGGGAGCCGGTCGTCGCGGTCTTCATCGTCTGCGATCGGCTGGAACCGTACCTGTCCTACGTGAAGAAGCGCAGGCCGGAACTGTTCGACCGCGCCGACCGCCGCCGCGCACCGACCACGGCCGAACTCGCCGCCACCCCGATCCTTACCCCACACGAGCTGGCTGAACTGGACCGGACCGCGCGCCCGACCATCGTGGATACCCGCGGTGCGATGGCCTATCGCATCGGCCATGTGCCGGGGGCGATCAATATCCGCGACGATCAACTCGACGATATGTTCGCCCACGGGGTTCCCTTTCCACGTTCGCGGCCGCTGGTCTTCGTCTGTCCGGTCGGTGAACTGTCGCTGCGCTTCGCGGCGATCGCCCGGCACGACGGTTTCGACGCCACCAGTCTCGGCGGCGGCATCGTCGCATGGCGCGATGCCGGATTCGCGCTGGAACGCGGCGGCTGAACCTTGCCATTACGGCCAGGCATTAGTGTGGGCGGGTGCAGACAGGCCAGGAATCAGACGACGATGCCGGTCCCCGGATCTGGGGCGGAACCACGCTCACCGAGCGCAGGGAGGCCCGCCGCGCCGCGCTGCTCGAGGCCGCACTCGACCTGATCGGCGAATCGGGCGCGAGCGGGGTCACCATGCGCGCAGTATGTCGGCGAGCCAATCTCACCGACCGATACTTCTATGAGAGCTTCGCCAGCCGCGACGAACTCCTGGACGTGCTCTACCGCCAGGTCGCCGACGAGTTCCTGGAGCCGATGACCGCGTTCGCTGCCGCCGATCCCTCCCGCGACCGCGAACTGTCCGAAATTCTGGTCGACAAGGTGCTCGCCGATCCGCGCAAGTCGCGGCTGTTCCTGGTCGAACCGTATTCGAGCACCGGCCTCGGCCAGACCACCATCGCGGTGATGCCGGTCTTCACCCGGCTCATGCAGGACCACCTCTTCGCCCATATCGAGGATCCGGTGCGGCGCAGGTTGGCCGCGGTCACCATGGCCAGCGGTAATGCGGGCATGTTCTCGGCCTGGTTGAACGGATCGCTGCGCGCCAGCCGTGAGCAAGTGATCGACCACTGCGTGGCAACGATCGCCGCCTACCGCTCCATCTACTGACCACAGCTTCGATTTGCCAGATGAGCGGGGCGGGTGTTTACTGGCGAACGCAAGGTGCCGATCGTTCGCTGAGGCTCCTTCACGGATATAGGCCAGCGACCCCGAACGTCGAGAGACGCCCCGGGTCAGGACAGATCTCCCCGGCTTAAGGGGTGATCCCGATTGGCTCCCGACGCGCTCGGGTTCACGCCGTGAAGTGCCAAAGGTCTTACGAGGAGGGGTACTGACCGGCATATTCGCCGGATTCCCCACGCAGGCTCCGCGACGATGACACACCGCGCCCGGCGTTGCCGTGCGCCCGATCGACGGAAGGAGGTGGGCCGGATGACCGGCGGTAATAGTCCCATACCCCTGTTAGCCACATATTTACCCGGCGACACCTCCACGGCGGAATCCGCAACGGGATGAGCTCGTAGCCTGCTGTTCGATGGTGCGCTTGACCTAGTCAGGGAGTGCGTGATGTCAACGGTAGAGATGCTGCTGCGACTGCTGGCCGGTGTCGGCCTCGGCGCGGCGATCGGATTCGAGCGGCAGTACCGGGCCCGAATGGCCGGGCTGCGCACCAATGCCCTCGTCGCCGCGGGCGCGACACTGTTCGTGCTGCTGTCCGCGCACGGCTTCCACGGCGGCGACGCCGACCCGACCCGGGTCGCCGCGCAGATCGTCTCCGGCATCGGCTTCCTCGGCGCCGGTGTGATCATCCGCGACGGTTTGAATGTGCGCGGGCTCAATACCGCTGCGACACTGTGGTGTTCGGCTGCCGTCGGCGCGCTGGCCGGTGCGGGCATGTTCACCACCGCCGCCGCGGGCGCGGTCGCGGTCATGGTGGTCAATGTGGCGCTGCGGGCGGCCGGACGTGCGGTGGACCGCCAACCCGATGCTGCCGCCGAACAACCCGCGTCCTATGTCTTCGTCGCGGTGACCAACGACGAGCAGGAGGCCCATGTGCGGGCGCTGCTCGTGCAGGCCTTGACCCGTACCGACTTCCGGCTGATCTCGGTGGCCAGCGCGAATACCGATATTCCCGGCCGGGTGGAGGTACGCGCCGAATTGTTCGGTGATCAGCGCGACGACCGGCAGATGGAATCGGCGGTGAGCAGGCTCAGCCTGGAACCGTCGGTCACCAGCGTCGGCTGGCATATCTCGGTCGACGACTCGGCGGACGGGGCGCGGGCATGACCGTACTGCGCGCCTACCCCTCCCGGGACGCCCTCGATCGGCCACGCAATCGCGCGGCCGATGTGGTGGTGTTCGTCGGTGCGGCGGTGTTGATCTGGGCAGTCGTGCAGATCTCGACGAGTGTCGCAGTACCGTTCGACGAAACGACTGCTGCCGCAACGGTATCCACCGATGCGCGCGAGCTGCCGTACTACGCGGCCCGATCGCTGCTGCGGATGTTCGCCGCGCTCGCGCTCTCCATCGCCTTCACCTTCGTCTACGCGACCGCGGCGGCGCGACTGCGGCGGACCCGCGCGGTATTGCTGCCCGCGCTCGACATCCTCCAGTCGGTGCCCATCCTCGGATTCCTGTCCATCACCGTCTCCGGATTCATCGCGCTGTTTCCGGGATCCGAGCTGGGCCTGGAAGCCGCGGCCATCTTCGCGATCTTCACCTCACAGGCGTGGAATATGACCTTCGCCTTCTACCACAGCCTGGCATCGCAACCTCGGGACCTGGATGAGGCGTCGCGGGATCTGAGATTGTCACGCTGGCAACGGTTCTGGCGCGTCGATGTGCCCAGCGGCATGATCCCGCTGGTCTGGAACGGCATGATGAGTTTCGGCGGCGGTTGGTTCTTCCTGGTCGCCGCCGAGGCGATCAGTGTGAACAATCGGCAGTACGCACTGCCGGGCATCGGCTCATATGTGGCGACCGCGACCGCGGACAGCCAACTCGAGAAGGTGTTCATCGCCATCGGCGTCATGATCGTCATGGTCGTCGGGGTGAACTTCTTGTTCTGGCGGCCGCTGGCGGCCTGGGCCGAGCGCTTCCGGGTCGAGGACTCCGAGGCGGCGGAGGCGCCGCGCAGTATCGTGCTCGATCTGCTGCGTCGCTCACATATTCCAGGCCTGCTCGGCCGTGTCTTCGGACCGCTTGTCGCACCGATGGATCGGGCGATGAGGGTCTTCGGGCTTGCCGAATATCCGCTGCACACTTCGGTCTCCCGACGCCGGGCCGGTGATGTGGTGTTCACTACGGTGGTGGTGGCCGCGATCGCCTACGGCGGCTACCGAGTGGTCGACTACATCGAATCCACCGCGGGTTTCGGCGAGGTGGGGCATGCGTTCGGCTTGGGGTTGCTCACCCTGTCGCGTGTCATTGTGCTGCTCGTCATCGCGACCGTGGTCTGGGTGCCGATCGGTGTCTGGATCGGCCTGAACCCCAAGGTGTCCCGGATCGCCCAGCCGATCGTGCAGGTGCTGGCCAGCTTCCCGGCGAACTTCCTGTTCCCGCTCTTCACAGCGGTTCTCGTGTGGAGCGGCGCGAGCCTGAACTGGGCGGGCACCATCCTGATGGCGCTCGGTGCGCAGTGGTACATCCTGTTCAATGTCATCGCGGGAGCCAGTGCGGTACCCAACGATCTGCGCGAGGCGGCCGCGAATCTGCGACTGCCACGGGCACTCTGGTGGCGCAAGCTGATCCTGCCCGCCATCTTCCCGAGCTATGTGACCGGCGGCATCACCGCGGCGGGCGGGGCATGGAACGCGTCCATCGTCGCCGAGGTGGTGCAGTACGGGTCGACCACGCTGGTCGCGGCCGGACTCGGTTCCTACATCAGACAGGCGACCGATGTCGGCGACTCGCCGCGCATTCTCATCGGTGTGCTGGTGATGAGCATTTACGTCGTCGGCATCAACCGGCTGTTCTGGCGGCGGCTGTATGCCCTTGCCGAACGGCGGTATTCGCTGTGACCACTCGCTCGCTCGCCTCGACAGGAGCTCGATCATGACCACCTCAACCGACAATGGCGAAGTGCTGCTGGACATCTCGGGTGTCAGCAAATCCTTTACCGGTGCCGCCGGTGACGAGCTACGCGTACTCGACGGCATCGATCTGCGGCTGCGTGACGGTGAGATCGTCGCACTGCTCGGCCGTTCCGGTTCGGGCAAGTCGACGCTGTTGCGCATCATCGCCGGACTGATCGCGCCGACCAGCGGGCACGTCCGGTACCGTGGCACCGAACTCAATGGCGCCAATCCCGGTGCCGCACTGGTCTTCCAATCCTTCGCACTGATGCCGTGGCTGACCGTGCAGGACAACGTGGAACTCGGGCTCGCCGCCCGCAATGTGGCTGCGGCCGAGCGCCGCCAGCTGGCGCTGGCCGCCATCGATATGATCGGTCTGGACGGCTTCGAAACCGCCTATCCCAAAGAACTTTCCGGCGGTATGCGTCAACGCGTCGGCTTCGCCAGGGCCCTGGTCCTCGAACCCGATCTGCTGCTGATGGACGAACCCTTCTCGGCCCTGGACGTGCTGACCGCCGAGAACCTGCGCACCGAACTGGTAAACCTCTGGGCCACAGACGGTTTCCCCACCCGATCGGTCTGCATCGTCACCCACAACATCGAAGAGGCGGTGCTGCTCGCCGACCGTGTCGTCGTGCTCGGCGCCAATCCGGGTCGCATCATCGCCGAAATCTCGGTGACCCAGCCGCGTCCACGCGATCGGCGCACCGCGGGATTCGAGACGTTGGTCGACGAGATCTACGGCCTGCTCACCGGTCGCGACACCGAACCCGCCGCGCCCGCACCGGATATCGCGACGCCGACCGCGCGCCCGTTGCCCGACGCCTCGGTCGGCGGTCTCGCCGGTCTGGTGGAACTCGTCTACGCCAATGGCGGCCGCGCGGACCTCCCCGATATCGCCGATGAACTCAACTTCGAAATCGATGACCTACTCCCCCTCGTCGACGCCGCCACCATGCTCGGCTTCAGCACGGTGGAGTCCGGTGACGTCCTGCTCACCGAGATCGGCAGCCGCTTCACCACCGCCGATATCCAGGAGAGCAAGCGGATCTTCGCCGATCAGGCCCGGCACCGCGCGCCGCTGGTGCGCACCATCTGCAAGGGGCTGGCGGGCAGTCGCGACGGCACCCTGCGCGCCGGATTCTTTCTCGACCTGCTGCGCCGCGGCTTCGGCCCCGACGACGCCCGCCGCCAACTGGATATCGCCATCGATTGGGGTCGCTACGCCGAGTTGTACGACTACGACACCGATTCCGATCGGATCACCGCCGACCCGGCCGCACGTATCTTCGCACCGCGATCGGCGTGATACGTCGAATAGACTGCGGCCCCACGTCTTTCACTGAACCAGGGTGAATACGAATTCGAACCCGCCGATACGCACCACCGTGCCATCGGTGAGCGCCACACTGTCGATGACACGCTCGCCGTCGACGTACACACCGTTGGACGACCACAGATCCTTGATCACGAAGCTCAACCCGTTGTCCACCAGCACGGCGTGCTGACGGCTGACCTTGCCGTGTTCGAGCACAATATCGTTATCGGGCAGCCGTCCGATCCGCGTCACCGATCCGGTGATCGGGTAGACGGCACCGTCCCGATCGCGCAACTCCGCGCGGGCACCCACCGACGACTGCTCGACAATGGTGGTCGCCCGGGTGATCGTCGCATCGGCCACCGCACGGGCGCTCACCGGCTCCTGACGCAGGATCCGCGCCTCCAACTCCTGGATCGCCGGCCCCGGATCGATGCCGAGTTCGGCGGCGAGGGTGGTCCGCAGCCGGCGCACCGCCGCGAGCGCGTCGGATTGCCGACCGTTCAGATACAGCGCGGTGATCATCCTCTCCCACAACGGTTCTCGCAGCGGATGTGATCCGACGATCAGGGCGAGTTCGGCGGCGACACCCTCGGCACGCCCGCGCGCGATATCGGCCGAGGCGCGCGCTTCGATGACGCCGATCCGTTCGTCGTCGAGCGCGGCGGCGTAGGCGTCGGCGAACCCGAGCCCACGCAGATCCGCCAGCACCGGCCCCCGCCATTGCCCCAGCGCGCTGGACAGCGATTCGCTGGCCGCTCTGAATCGCCCCGCCGCCAGATCCCGCAGACCCGACTCCTTACGTGCGCGGAACCGTTGCACATCGCAGGCCCCGTCGGCCACCGCGATCCGGTAGCCGGCGCCGACCTGGGCGAGTACGCCCCTGGCATCCAGTCCCGCATCGCGCAGCGGTTTGCGCAGATTCGAGGTGATGGCATGCAGGCTCACCCGCACATCCGAGGGCGGCGTCTGCTCCCACACCGCTTGGGCGAGCGTGTCCACCGAGACCGGATGATTGGCATTGATCACCAGATACGCCAGCACCGCACGCTGTTTCGGCCCGCCGACCGGCCGCATGACGCCATCGATCGACAACTGCACCGGCCCGAGCACACCGAATTGCGCCCGCATATCGGCCATCGCCGCACTCCTTACGACTGGGCCAGCCGATGGCCCCCAAGAACAGTAACGCCGATACGCCGCCGCTACCCACCGGATCGAGCCCGCCAATACTCCAGGTTGCTGCGGGTGAGCAGGGTGTGCGGGTGGTCGGGACCGAGTACTCGGATCTGATCGGCGAGCAGCGGCTCGTATTCGGTGATGGCCGCGCGGATATCGCCCGTTTCACCGTGACAGCCCGCCAGACAGTTGCGCGTGTGCAGGGTGTCCGGATGATCGGGGCCGAGAATGCGCAACTGGTCGGTCAGCAGGGTCGCGTATTCGGTAATGGCCCTCGCCGTTTCGCCGCTTTCCCGCCGCCACCGCGCCATGCTGATGCGGGTGCGCAGGGTCTGGGCGTCATCCGGGCCGAGGATGCGGATCTGGTCGACCAGCAGCAATTCGAATTCGGTGAAGGCGCGGGCCAGTTCACCCGCCATCGCACGGGAACGCGCGAGATGCAGTCGGGTGCGCAGGGTTTGCGGATCGACCGGGCCGAGGATGCGCTGCTGATCGGCGATCAGCTGTTCGAATTCGATCACCGCGCGGCGCAGGCTGCCGCGTTCACTACGCCAGTAGGCCAGGCTGTTGCGGGCGCGCAGCGTCCAGGGGTGGTCGGTGCCGAGGATGCGGGTGTGATCGATGACGAGTCGCTCGAATTCGGCGACGGCCCGCTCCAGCTGGCCGATATGTCCGCGCCAGTCCGCGATGTCGTAGCGGGTGGTGACGGTATCGAGGTCATCCGCGCCGAGTACGCGGGTCTGGTCACGGGCCAGTTCCTCCAGGTCGGCGACGGCGGCGGCGACATCGCCGCTGCGGCCACGGCAGTTCGCGAGGTGGTTGCGAACCAGCAGTGTGACGCGATGGTCGGGCCCCATGGCGGCGGTGAAGCTCGGCAGCCAGGCCACCCATAGATCCCGATTGTCCACCACGCGTGTGGTTTCCAATGATTCGAGGTAGCCGAAAGCGGCGGCCGCATCGCCGTAAGCCAGGTAGTGGCGGACCGCCGCGCCGCGGGCATACGCGGACACACGATCGGTGGTACCCGCTTCGATGGCCGCGATCACCGCCCGGTGCGCGTCGTCGCTGTGCACACCGAGCCGGTCACATTCGTCGGCCAGTCCCGCGATCAAGGCGGCGTGGGTAATGCCGAGCGATTCGTCGGCCGTGCCCGGCCGACTCCGGATGACCAGCACACCCAAACCCACTGTGAGATCACGGATTCCGGCGATATTTGCATCGGCCCCGAGCTCTCGCATGGCCGCGACCAGCAGCTCCAGCGGCAGCACCGGCCCGACGCCCGCCGCGACGAGGACGCCGAGCAGCGCGCCGATCGCCCAGGCATCAGTGGTATTCGGCGCGATATCCCGTCCGTCGCCCCCGGCGGAACGCAGGGCCGCCCCGACCCGTAGCGCGACCAGACCGTCGACACCGATATCCTCCGCGACCACCCGATCGGTGACCTCCGTGGCGACTTCCGCCAACAACCCGGCCAGCAACCAGCCCGCCGCGGCAGCCGGGGAATCGGTACGCGCCGTGGGTGTTTCGGCCAGCCGCGCATCGATCCAGCCGACCCACTCCTGCTCGTCGACGGCGGCGCGCTCATATCCGGCCGATTCCACAATGGCGGCGATATCCTCGGCGACCGGCTCGGCCACCACGATCCGGTGCATATGCGCAAGCGCCGGATCGTCTTCGAAGCCGAGGCCCTCCCGGATCCCGACGATCACCCGGACGTGCGCGAGCTCCGGTCGGCGGGTCAGTTCGGCTACGGCGGCGACCAGCAGCCGCCGCGTACCCTCCTCCGGTTCGTTCAATCCGTCCACGACGATCGTGACCCGGCGCCCCCAGCCGCCCAAGTCCGCCAACGGTTGCCGCACCTCGATATCGAAGACATCGAGCTCGGCGGCACTGTGTTCGGCCAGACCCCGCGCGGCCGCGGCCACCGCGCGGAAACCGGGCAGGCGGGCGCTCAGCTGTGCGGACAGTTCCGCGGCGACCGCCTCGATGGAACTGCTGACGGTCAAGAACACCGCCGCCGTAATATATTCGGGCGCGACCGGCAGCGTGTCGACCAGACTCGGCCGAATGAGCATCGCCAGCAGCGTCGATTTACCGACACCGGGCGGTCCGATCACACCGCGCAGCCGGTAGCTGCCGGACCCGACGATATCGTCGAGCGTCTCGCGCACCGCCGGGGTCAGCAACAGTCTGCGGGTGAGGTGATCGACGAAACCCGCTGCCGGGCGGCCGGTTACGGCATCGCGGCGGCGTGCGATATTCGGTACCAGCCACAGGCCGGGATCACCGCCCTCGGCGGGGGATACGGTGCCCGAGGTGAACGACAGATGTTCTGGCTGCTGTCGCGTGCAGGCGGCGGCGATCGGATCGACCAGATCCGACGGCAGCAGATTCTCCCCGCGCGCGGGAAGTCCGGCCTCGAAGGTGGACAACAGGGTTCGGGTGAAGCATCCGGCATACGCGGGTCCGTCACCGGCGGCGACCAGCAACTCCATCCGGCCCGCCGCCCGCGACAACAAATCCGTCCAGCGGCGGGCGGCGCCGAGCACACCCTGCTCGGTCTCACATGCGTCGACCAACACCACCAGCCCATCCAGCACCGATCGGTTCAATCGCTCCCGAATCTCCTGTGTCAGATGGAATGCCGTATGCGAGGTCGGCACCGCGGGTGAATCATGGCCGAGCAGAAAGAAGTCCTCCGCGCTGGTCGCGGTGCCATGTCCGACGAAGCCGATCAATAACGTCGCCTGCTCCCGCGCTGCCGCCTCGAATGCCTCGTCCACCGCCGTAACCAGCTGTGCCACTGTCGGGTTCAGCACCGGACCCGACGCCGCCGTCGCCGCCCGCCATCCGCCGGACTCGGTCAATCTCCCGTACAGTCCCGTCGCCAACTCGCCGGTGAATCCGAGTTCCCCCAGCGCCTCGCATTCGGACCCGACAACAAGGGCAAGCCTTCCTCCCATACCAGCACCACCATCTCCCACCATCGACTCCCCGACCACCCTCGACACCCCGACAGGGTCGGCGGCGCGTGGTAGGAAAGTACCCGAACACCACAGTGTGGCGAGCGACAACGGGGGCGCGAAGATGGCAGCGATCGTGTTGGTGCACGGGATCGCACAGGAGCAGTACGGTGCGGATCTTCTGGAGGCGCAGTGGCTTCCGGCACTGGCCGCGGGGGTCCGCACGGCCGGATATGGCGAACTGGCGGATCAGCTGTGGCGCGGGCAGCGGCCGGGCCCGCTCGATGTTCGAATGGCGTTCTACGGCAATGCTTTTCTCGATCCCGGTGCGCAGGGTGGTGGCGGGCCCGTCGGCGATGAGGACGCCGAACTCACCGAGCGGGTCGCCGAGGCCTGGTTGGCAACCGCGGCCGGGCAGGCGGCCGATCAGCGCGATCGGCTCGAAGCGCAGCGCTACCTGGACAATTCGGCGCTCGGCGCCGAGGGCGCACAGGGCATCGGCCGAAAGGCCAGACCCGCGGCGAATGCGCTGACCAAGCTGAAGTGGTTCGCGCCCTTCGGTTTCGGCATGGCGGGCAAATTCGTCAATCGGTCGCTGGCTCAGGTCAGCCGGTATCTCGGCGAGGAGACCGTCCGCGAGTACGCGCAACAGCAGGTACTCGATCTGATCGGTCCGCAGACCAGACTCGTCATCGGGCATTCGCTCGGCTCGGTGGTCGCCTACGAGGCGTTACATCGGACCGGGCAGCCGGTCACGCTGATCACCCTCGGTTCACCACTGGCGCTGCAGTCCATCATCTATCCGCTGCTGCGACCGCAGCCGCCCACCGTCCCCGTCGCACTCACCCGCTGGGAGAATTTGGCCGATCGCGACGATATCGTCGCGGCGCATCTGGATCTCGCACCGTATTTTCCACCCGCTCCCGGACGGGACGTAGCGCCGACAACACATCCCGAACTCGACAATGGCTCGAGTCCGCACGATGCGGCGCACTATCTCACCAAGAAATCGGTCGGGCGCATCATCGCCGAGTCCCTCTCGTAACCGGAGCAATCCCCCATCGCGCGTACGCTGACAACTCTGGCGCCGAGTGCGAGGAGTTCATCGCGATGACCGACCCCGTGCAAGGTTTGACGGGTAGGCTGACCTCGCCGATCCGGGGTGCCGGAATGCTCGGCGAGGTATTGGTTGCGATTCGCGGGGGCACGGAGATATACATCGCACGGGCGGCCGAGCCGATCTCGGCCGGGGAGACTGTCTTGATCATCGCGGTACATCCGGGCCGCATCGTCGACGTGGTGCCCTGGATTCCGTTGGAGCGCGCGCGGTCCGACGAAATGTGACATCGCGACCACGATCTACGAAGTATGAAACTGCTAGGGAGACACTGTGCTGGGTTATCACGTTCCCGATCCTGACGAGGCAATGCTGGTCAGCGGCGGCAAGAGCAAGGACAACGCGCCATTCGGCGTCGTCATCGGGCGCGGCAAATGGGTGATGCCGTTCTTCCGCAAGGTGAGCTATCTGTCGCTGGCGATGTTCGAGGCCGAGATCAAGGAGCGGTGCGTCACCAAACAGGCCATCCAGCTCGAGGTGCGCGCGGTGATCGCGTTCAAGGTCGCCAACGACACCCAGTCGATTGTCAATGCGGCACAACGCTTCCTGTCCGAACAGGAACGGGAGATGTCGGTGCTGACCGGACGTATCTTCTCCGGACATCTGCGCTCGATCGTCGGCTCGATGACGGTCGAGGAGATCATCCGCGAACGTCAACGGCTGGCCGACGAAGTGCTGGTCGCCTCCAAGGTGGAGATGAGCAATATCGGCCTGTGGGTCGATTCGTTCCAAATCCAGTCCATCGATGACGGCAATCTCGGCTACATCACCGCGCTGGCCGCACCGCACAACGCGGCGGTGCAGCGCGATGCGCAGATCGCGCAATCTCAGGCCGCGCAGCACGCCGCTGAGGCCGAACAGGAATCGCTGCGCCGACGAGCCGAATATCAGCGCGAAACCGCCATTCTCCAGGCGCAGTATCAGCAGGATATCGACAAGGCCAATGCCGAAGCAGCCCAGGCCGGACCGCTCGCCGAGGCCAAGGCGCTGCAGGAAGTGCTCACCGCGCAGGCCGAACAGGCGCGTAAGGAAGCCGAACTGCGCGAGCAGCAGTTGCAGGCCGAAGTCGTGAAACCCGCGCTGGCCGAAGCGGAACGGGTGCGCATCCTGGCCGAGGCCGAGGCCGACCGGACCCGAATCCAGGCCGAGGCGGCGGCCTCCAACAACCGGATCGCCTTGGACCAGTTGCTGATCGAGCAGCTGCCCGAAATCGTCAAGCAGGCATCCAACGGGCTGGCAAACGCCAACTTGACGGTGCTGAACGGGCCGGACGGTGTCGGCGAATTGGTCAACGGAATGGTTGGTCAGGGCCTCACTGTATTCAACTCGTTACAAAAGGCGCTTTCATCCAACGACGGGGATAATGCGGGCTAAAGTGGCCGGGTAGAGACGGCGCGAGGAGCGGGTGTTGGTGTCCATCGGGAAATTGGTGTCGTTCGACAGTTCGCGGGGATTCGGGTTCATTCGGCCCGACGATGGTGGCCCGGATGTGTTCGTTCATGTGAACGACATCGGACTGGACGAGGACGAGCTGCGCCAGGGCCGGGTATTCGAATTCGATGTGACCGAGGGTGATCGCGGGCCGAAGGCGGTCAACCTCGCCGTGGTCGGCGGCCAGCCGATCCCACCCGTGGCGCGGCACAAAAAAGATAAATCCGGATCCAGCCAGCTCACCGCCACCGAACACAAACGCCTGATCACCGAGCTACTGCTGGACGCAAGCCCCGCCCTCACCGCCGGTGAGATCCTCACCATCCGTGACCGCCTCACCGCTTTCGCCGATCAACACGGTTGGCTCGACTGAACTCCGCTCGATCCCGGGGCGACGATTCCGACCGAGGCGAGATCACGCGCTTCTTGGCTGTCAGGATCGAACTCCTGCGCCGCGGTGAACACGACCCGCGCAC
Source organism: Nocardia sp. CA-107356 (assembly GCF_050946365.1). Classification (NCBI taxonomy): domain Bacteria; kingdom Bacillati; phylum Actinomycetota; class Actinomycetes; order Mycobacteriales; family Nocardiaceae; genus Nocardia; species Nocardia sp. CA-107356. The sequence continues at coordinate 6,015,995 of NZ_CP191992.1, forward strand.
CCTCGGGGGTGGTCACCTCGACGTCGCGAGTACGCCACGGCGTATCCCGCGGCCCGGTCACGCTGCCCGGCACGAGATCCGAACACGCCTCGACGAGGTGATCAACCTCGCTCAGCACGCACAAGAAACTCACGCTCATGACCGGCACTTCGGGCGCCTCGGCACGGGCCGCGGCAGGAACGAGCAGGACATCCTGGAACGCCCACCGGCGCAGGTGGACCACCTGCCCCGGGACGCTGAACAGTTCGATAAAGCCGAACCCCCGCACCCAGAAATCCGTCGACGCCGCCAAGTCCGACGTCGGAACCGTCACGAACACCGGCATCGCGTAGATGCCGCGGAACAACTCTGGCGCAACCGCCTTCGGTCCACGCTCGGATACGGGACCCATCTCGAATGCGTTAAAGAAATCACTCATGCGGTCTACCGTCCCCCCTCACGCAACGTGGGGGTCAAGCCCAATCCGTGAACCCGACGACATCAAACAATGTCGCCATCGTCGACCGACACTGTCGTCTGCAACGCCGACCTCGTCTAGACGCGGCAATTATCAGACACGCTCCAGTAGTCATGAGCGTCTTCAGCTTGGTGTTTCGCGTGTTTCGTTCGCTTCAGCGCACATGTCGGCCGTCCCCGGCCTAAAAGGCCGGGGATTTGGCGCGGTTGCTGCTGCCTTTCTGTTTCCGCGACAGCACCCGCTGCGCTTTCCTCGGTTTCCGTCCCGCCCGCCGCAGAAACCCTGGGTTGTCCACCGTTGTCCCGTCGGACAGGACAGCGAAGACGCTCCGGTAGCCCGGCTGTTGAAGCCGACGAAGATTCAGGCGGTCATCGCGCCAGCGGGCGTGCCCAGCCATTGGTCGAGGGCAGAGGTCAGGGTGTCGGGGTCGGCAGGGGCGTCGGTGGGGTCGACCCAGGCGACGTAGCCGTCGGGCCGGACGAATACCGCGTCACACGCGGGGACCTCACCGAACACGGGTAGCGTCCAGCCGCTCGCCGAATGCGCGGGGCCGGGCCGGGCCTCGAGGTAGTCCACGCGATCAGCCCACGTGGCGGGTGTGCCGGTCAATCCGTCGGCGCCGAGGTTGATCAGCAGCGGCCGTGCGGGGCGCAGCAGGTCGAACACCTCGGTGGTGCCCTGATCGGTGGACAGAGTCAGGTTGGGCATGCGCCGCCCGACGAGCGGGTGGGTGCCGCCGAGCGGGTAGCGCAGGTCCAATCCGCTGAGGATCCCGCTGAGCCACCGGCAGGTCTCGGGCACCGCCAGCATGTCGGCCACCACCGCACGCAGTGCGTCATTCTGCGCGCCGGGTTTGATCAGCGCCGTTTGCGCCTTGGTCAGTTGCAACACGGTGGCCGCGACCGGATGCCGCTCCTGGTTATAGGTGTCCAGCAGTGCGTCGCGTGCGCCGCCGTTGAGCACAGCGGCCAGTTTCCAGCCCAGGTTCACTGCGTCCTGGATCCCGAGGTTCAGGCCCTGTCCACCGACCGGCGAATGGGTGTGTCCGGCATCCCCGGCCAGGAAGACCCGTCCGTGCCGGTAGCCGGTGACCTGACGGAATCCGTCGGAGAATCGCGACATCCACCGTGCTTCACGCAGGCCGTAATCAGTGCCCAGGCCATCGCGCATGACCTCGCGTAGCTCATCGAGGGTGACCGGCGCGGTGCGGTCGGCCGGTGGGGTGGCCCGCATCAGGCTCAGGCGGAACCATCCCGGTTCGGCCCGCGAAATCTGGTAGGTGCCGATGCGTTCGTTGCGTCCGAAGACTCCGTTGCCGTCGGGCGGCGAATCGAACTGCACGTCACCGACCACCCACCAGGACACCGGTTCATCGCCTGGGAACGGGACCTGACAGATCCGGCGCACCGCACTGTGGCCGCCGTCGGCACCGACGAGGTAGTCCGCGTGGATCGTGCTCGGCCCGGACGGCCCTTCCACGAGCACCTCGACTCCATGATCGTCCTGGCGCAGGTTCACCACGGTGGTGGACCATTCGAATCGAGCGCCGAGTTCCACGGCGTGGGCAGTGAGGATCCGTTCGGTCTGATGTTGCGGAAGGATCATCGCCGAGGGCCAGTCGGGGTCGAGATCCTGTGGGGCCATGGGAATTCCGGAGAACAGTACGCCTGGCAGGATCTTGCCGCGGCCGAGGAACTCCTCGGCCAGCCCACGCTGGGTGAGTATCTCGACGCTGCGAGCGTTGATGCCGGGTGCGCGCGACTCGCCGACGGTTCCGGACGCGCGCTGCTCCACCACGACCACGTCCACGCCCCCCAGGCGCAGCTCAGCGGCCAGCATGAGGCCTGTCGGACCAGCGCCGGCGATGACCACTTGGGCTTTGGATGCTGAAGATCTAGAGTTCATAGGACCCTATGTAACATTAGATAGGCTCCTATGTAAAGGCAGTTATGACCCCACTCACCACACCTAGCCTCGCTCAGCTGATCAACCGCGCCTCCCGCGCACTCGCACGCGATGCGGACAACGCGCTCAAACCCCTCGGCCTGCGTTATGCGCAAGTGCCGGTGCTCGCGTTGCTGCATGAGGGCCCGGAGCTGACCCAGAAAGAACTCGCCGAAGCCACCGGTATCGAACAGCCCTCCATGGCGCAGTTACTCACCCGCATGGATCGTGACGGGCTCATCCACCGCAAGCCCAACCCGCGCGACGCACGAAGCCAGACGATCGCGCTGGCCCCCGGAACCGACGCTCAGCTCAAAGAGGCACATGAACATCTGACCGCCCTCGACAATCGGGCTGTCGCGGGATTCACCACCGAGGAGATCGACACCTTGAAGCACCTGCTGATCCGGCTCGGCGACAATCTCGACCGGAGAAGCGACACCGTCACGGATCCGGCTCGGTAGGTTTGGCTCATCACCGGCTCTGCCACCAGTTCCTCGAGTCCCTCGCGGCCGTTGACGTAGTTGTAGATCGTCATCGCCCCGGTGCACGCGCGATCGTCGCACTGATCGACGGATTCATCCTGCAGCGATTCGCCTGGCCCCGTGGGGAACTCGACCGGGAGCCGCTGCGGGCGGTACTGCTCGCGAGCGGCCTGGTCAGCCTCGGCGGCGTGGGTCCCCGCGTTCGGCTAGTAGCCGCGGTGGACACACAGCAGCTGGTCTTGGGTGCCGTTCTTGTCGCGGTAGGCGATGAGTGCTGGGCCCTGGGCGCTGGAGTGAGCGCCGAAGCGGGTGTCGTCGCTCCAGCTGCTGCCGTTGAATCGGGTCCACCACAGTTGCTTGTCGTCGGTGGCGCCGCGGTGTGCGCAGTACAGGTGGTTGTCGTAGACGGCCAGGGCTGGGCCTTCGGTGCTCTTGTGGGCGCGCAGCTTGCTGTCGCCGTGCCACCTGCCGCCGCTGAAGCTGTTCAGGTACAGATCCGACGAGTTGTAGGCCGTATACATGGCGTACAGGGTGTTCTTGTAGACCGCGAGGGCGGGGTTGGAGTTGGTCTTGCCGGGTATGGTCCCTTCGCCGCCCCAGCTATTGCCATTGCCGGTAAGGGTTCGCCAGTACAGCTGATTGTTGTTGTAGCCCTTGTAGGCGCAGAACAGTTTGCCGTCGTAGACGGCCAGGCCCGGACCGTGACTGGTCCTGCCGCCGATCTGGACATCATCGCTCCACCCGGTGCCGTCGAAGGTGGTCCACCACAGTTCGGTTTGGCTGCCACCACCCCGGTGCACGCAATGCAGCTTTCCGTTGTAGGCGGCGAGGGCGGGGCCGGCCCCACTGGTATGGGCGAGGAACTCTGTGTCGTCCGACCAGCCGGTATCGGGGTCGTAGGCGGTCCACCAGAGCTTTTCGTTGTTGTCGCCGCGGTGCACGCAGTACAACTTTCCGTTCAACGCGGCCAGGGCGGGGTTGGATTTGGATTTGTGGGCGGCGAACTTCTCGTCCTGGTTCCAACCTTGCGCAGTCTCGTAGACCGTCCACCACAAACTGGTGTCATCCCTGGGTGCCAGGGAGATCGGGATGAGCATGCCCGGAGCGATCCATGGGGAGACCAGCCGACATCCGTAGGTTTCGCCCACCGCCTTGATCCAGTTGGCCTTGAGCTTGCAGGATGCATCGATCAACATCGCGAACGGTTTCAGCTTCGGCACCTCCTGCAAGGCCCTACCGATGTATTCGGTGAGATAGGCAGCCGCAAGGGCCCCTTCCTTGTTGAGAACCATCTCGAACCCCCACCACTTCGTGTTGAAGTGGACTTCGATCCCCTTGGCGGCCATCTCACGCTGTGCGTCTCGGATCCGTTCCTGGCTCGCCCGCGCAAGCTCGGCGATCTGCTCATCCTCCAGACGCCGCGCCGCCGCGAGCCGCTCGGCCGCGATCTGCTGCGCCTCCGTCTCGCTCACCGTGTACCCCGGCTCCACCTCCTCCCGTGGAACGCCCTGCTCGATCAACTCCGCGATACCGGCGTCGCCCTTGCCGTCGGTCTGCTGGGTAGCCTCTGTGGTGGGATATGTTTCGGACATGGCTCGATTCCGTTCTGTCGGTGGTCGACCAGTGGAACTTTGCGCGAAGAACGGCACCTGGTGTCGCCGGTGCCTTGCCCCCTGAACAAGAGAATATCCGCTTCGACGCCGTCCAGTCCGAAGGTTGGCGAGGTTGCCGACGACTTCGGTGAAGTCGACCGCGGTGTAATCGATGACCTCGTCGGCGCCGAGCTCCCGCTTGCTCGCGCTGGCAGTTGTGATCACGTGCGCGCCAAGCGACGTCTGGCAGGCCGACTCCCGCGTCGAGCATGGTGGTCACGAACGTGTGCCGCAGCATCCGCGGCAACCGCATCCCGGTGCTCGGCTGTACAACACGCTCAACGATCGCCTGCGCGAGCGGCACGGGATCGTCACCTCGCAGTTCGAATTCCTGCGCTTCCTGCGTGATCGCCCCGGGGGCCCGGGTGGCGGACCTCGCGAGCGAGTTTGCCGCGGGCGTGGGGGCGATCAGCAAAGGTGTCGACCGCTTGGAGAAACAGGGATGGGTTGTGCGGCAACCGAATCCGTTGGATCGCCGGTCGTCGCTGCTGGCCCTGACCGATGACGGTGTGCGTCTGGTCGAGGCAGCGGAGAAAACCTTCGCCCAGCGACTGATCGAGTTGCTCGGCACCACCCTCGCAGGTTCTTCGTTATCGGTTGTCGCGCAGACTCTTTCGCAGCTGCGCGGCGTGCTCGAGCGCGACCAGGTCGGCGTGCCCGCAGGCTGATCGGCATAGTCACGGACCTGTATCTCGACAGCCGGTTCCTTCCGGGTTGCGCGAGTGGGCAGGCCGCACGCCGCGACCAGTACCTGTTCCCGAATCGGTCACGCGCGACAGCTCCGTGGCCTGAAGGGGATGTCTTCCGGGAGCACGAGTGCACGGGCGAATCTCGTTGGAACAGAACGTATGTGGTAGCGGCTACTGCGAGGATGATCGAATGAGTGCTGAGACCGCCTACCACGGTGAGATGGGCAAGCAGTTCGCCGCCTCGGCAACGGACAACGCCTATAACGCCCATACCGATCGGCCGGCCATGCTCAGGCTTGCCGGTGACGTCAGCGGACTACGGGTTTTGGATCTTGGATGCGGGGCAGGCCACTATGGCGCCGAACTGCTGAAACTGGGGGCCACGCAGGTCATCGGCGTCGACGGAAGCGAGACCCTGCTGCACGCCGCACAGGAGCGACTCGGAGACGGTGCCATCTTGCACCACCACGACCTGGAGAAGCCGCTGGCCTTCGTGGAAGACCAGTCATTCGACCTGGCCGTGATGGCCCTCGTCTACCACCACATAGACGCGCGCGGACAGCTGCTCGCCGAGATTCGACGCGTTCTGCGACCAGGCGGCAGCCTGCTCGTCTCCACGACCCACCCCACCAGTGACTGGATCTACTTCGGCGGCTCCTACTTCGCCGATGACCGCGTTGAGCTTCCCCTCGGTAATGGTTTCATCAGCTACAGGCGGATGACGCTGGAAACGTTCCTCGGCGAGCTTCTCGGCGCCGGGTTCGTGCTCCAAGCGCTGGTGGAGCCGCGGGCCACCGAGGAAGCTCAGCTGGTTGATCCACATCGATACGACAAGACGCACAAACAGCCGCTCTTCCTGACCGTCAAACTCCATCGCCCATGACGAAGTAACTCTCCGAACTGTCCCTGCTGGTGCTCGCCCGAACGGGTCCACCACCCGGCCGCTCGCAGAAGCCAAGTCGAGCCCGTCAGCTGATCACCGCCACCTGCGCCGCTCGCTGCACGGCCGACCCAACCGTTCGCGGAGTCGGGCCCGGCGCTGGCGCAGCCGCATCCGACTTCCGGCGGCCGATCTCCGTGTGGTGTCCGGTCAGCGGGGAGGCGCGGTGATCTGTACGCGGTGGCCGCCATCGTCGGAGACGAAGGACGCCAGTTCCCGCCCGTGTTCGGCGACGGTGGTGTGCTCGGCTCGGGAGAATCGGCGCAGCGGGGTGACGATCACAGCGTCCCGCTCGACGGTCCATGTCGCGGCGACTCGGCCGTCGACCAGAACGACGCGCGCGCCGGCGACCGAGAGGCGCCGGTGGATATCGTCGATGATCCGGCCGCGATGGTGGTAGCCGAGGATCGCGTTGTCGAACGCGGGCAGGAACCGCACCGGGGCGGGTGTGTCAGGGTCGGGGCGTGGCGCGTCGGGGAGGTCGAGCAGCTCGCGGCCCCGTTGGTCACGGAAGGTCACCAGTTCCTCGCGTATCGCGGCCACTGCGGCGGGCAGTCCGGCCAGACCGCACCAGGCACGCAGGTCGGCCGAGGTCGCGGGGCCGAACGCGGCCAGGTAGCGCCGGACCAGTGCTTCGCCGACCGGATCGGTGCCCTCCGGAGGCGGCGGGTCGATCTCGCTGCCCAGCCACACTGACAGCGGCCGGTAGCGTGCTCCCGCTTTCGTGCGCCACAGCCCGCGCGGCGGCAGCTGCGCCACCGGGACGAGGGCGGCGATCAGCATTTCGCCCAGCGCCCGCGGTCCCGGCGTCGGCCAGCGTTCAGCGAGCGCCCGCGCGAGTTCGGTCATCGAGCGGGGCTCGCCGTCGGCCATCACCGCCCGGCCCGCCGCCGCGAGCTCGTCGAGGTTGATCCCGGAGAGCTCGTGGCGGTAGTTCCCGAGTACTCGCTGGCGCAGCATGGTGTCGTGGCGGGCCCGCCAGGCCAGCGCGTCGTTGGCGGTGAGCAGGTGGACGGTGCGGCGCATAAGGTGGGTCCGCACCACGCGCCGACTGGTCAGCAGGTCCGAGAGCGCCGCAGGGTCGAACGCGCGCAGCCGCGACCAGAGCCCGACGAACGGTTCCTGCGGTTCCTGCGCTTGCAGGCCGCACAGGTGCGCGACGGCATCGAGGACAGGCAGGTCGGCGCGATCGAGCAGCAACTGCCGGGCCAGCGTCGCGCGGTTGAGCGCCCGGATGTCCAGCACGGTCACCAGGTCAGCCCACCGCGCGTTCGTCGGCCGATCGACGGCGTAGCGCCGCGTGTTCGATGGTCGGTGGCACGTAGGACACATCGAGCGGGCTGATGTCCGTGCCGGGCGTCACGATTCGGTCGATCCGGTCGAGGACCTCGTCGTCCAGGGTGACCGCGGCGCCAGCCAGGAGATCGTCGAGGTGCGCCATAGTGCGGGGGCCGATGATGGCCGAGGTGACGCCGGGGTGGGCGATGGTGAAGGCCATCGCCAGGTGGGTCAGCGCCAGGCCGGCCTCCTTTGCCAGGGGAAGGAGTTGCTCGACAGCGTCGAGTTTGCGCTCGTCGGTCAGGTGCCGGGGCACCCAGTTCATCCGCGCGTTCCGCGGCGGAGGCTGGCCCTTGCGGTAGCGGCCGGTGAGCAGGCCCATCGCCAGCGGGCTCCACACCAGCACGCCCATGCCGTAGCGCTGGCAGGTAGGCAGGACCTCGCGCTCGATGCCGCGGTTGAGAATGGAATAGGTGGGCTGCTCGGTGCGGAAGCGCTGCAGTCCGCGCCGCTCGGCGACCCACTGCGCCTCGACGATCTCCGAGGCCGGGAGGTTGGAGGTGCCAATGACGCGCACCTTGCCGCTGCGCACGAGATCGGTCAGCGCGGAGAGCGTCTCCTCGACGTCGGTCCGCGGGTCGGGGTGGTGGATCTGGTAAAGGTCGATGCGATCGGTCCGCAGGCGCCGCAGCGAGTGCTCGACCTCGGTGACGATCCAGCGCCGCGAGCTGCCGCGCCGGTTGGGGTCGTCCCCCATCGAGCCGTTGACCTTGGTGGCCAGCACGACGTCGTCGCGTCGGCCTTTCAGCGCCGCGCCCACGATCTCTTCGGACATGCCGTGGGGGCCGTACACGTCGGCGGTGTCGATGAAGTTGATGCCCGAGTCGAGCGCGCGGTGGATTATCCGGACGCAGTCGTCATGGTCGGGGTTCCCGGCCTGTCCGAACATCATGGTGCCCAAGCAGTAGGGGCTGACCTGGATTCCGGTGCGGCCAAGGGGACGCGTCTGCACTGTTGTTCCCTTCGATGATCTGGTGACGTGCGGGTCGCCCCGCGAGATGCAGCAGATGGGCGGGAGAGCGGAGGTCAGCGCCACTCCCGCCCATCATGCGGGCTCACCCGTTGTATTCGCTCACGACGTCCAGCACCCAGACGACGCCGAAGCGGTCCTTCAGCATCCCGTAGGCGGGCGCCCAGCCCGCCGGGCCCATCGGGATCACGATGATCGCCTCGTCGGACAGCTTCTCCCAGTAGCCAGCGATCTCCTCCACGGTCTCGCCGCGTACGGAGACGAAGACAGAGTTCTCGCCCTGGTCGTAGGCCATCCGGGAGGGAACGTCGTAGGCCATGACGTGGAAGCCGTCCTCGGCGAGCACCTGGCCCCACATCACCTGGTCGGCCTCGGACTCGTCCTGGACGGCACCGGCGTCCTTGTAGGTGACGGCGGCGAGATCGCCACCGAAAACGGACTGGTAGAACTCCAGCGCCGCCCGGGCATCGCCGCGGAAGTTCAGGTGCGTCGTGGTCTTGATGGACATGCTTGATTCCTTACCTTCGGATTGATTGTTTTCCAGGCGTTGTCGGCCGGAGTGCAGCTGTCACCGATGAGGTCCTCACGCGTCTCCCTGCGCGAGGCTCGTTGTCGTCTGCACGCGACAACAGTCGCAGGGGAAGCGGCCAGGTTGTGGCCGCTTCTCCGGGTAATCTTCGGAGTTATGCCGAAGACTTCAGCGCGACTGCTGGCGTTGCTCTCGCTACTGCAGGCGCGTCGGGACTGGCCGGGGCAGTTGCTGGCTCAGCGGCTGGACATCAGCCCACGCACCGTGCGCCGCGACGTCGACCGGCTGTGCGAGCTCGGGTACCTCATCGCGGCCGTCAAGGGCCCCGACGGCGGGTACCGGCTGGGTGCCGGCACTGAGCCGGCCGCCATTGCTGTTCGACGACGAGCAGGCCGTCGCTCTGGCCGTCGCACTCCAGATCGCCACCACCACCGGTGCGGATATCAAGGAAGCGGCGGCGCGTGCGCTGACCACCGTCCGGCAGGTTGTGCCCGCACGGCTGCGCCGCCGGATCGACACCCGCCAGCTCGCCGCCATCCAGCCTTCACGACCTTGTCGGACCAGCGACTTACGATCGAGCTCGAGCCCGCACCGATTAATCCGCGTCGCCCGCGACGTCGATAGGGGTGAGCACCGAACTCGAGGAGGATCGCGTGGACCTACCGGTTATGCCACCTGTCCGGCCGATGCTGGCGAAAACGGCACCCTCGGTGCCGCGCGAGCCGGGACTGAGTTATGAACCGAAATGGGACGGGTTTCGCTGTGTCGTGTTCCGCGACGGCGACGAAGTGGAACTCGGTTCACGCAACGACCGGCCGCTCACCCGCTATTTCCCCGAGGTCGCCGAACTGCTGAAGGCGGCGCTGCCGGATAAATGCGTGGTGGATGGCGAAATCGTGGTGGTCACCGATGAGGGACTCGATTTCGACACCCTGCAGAACCGGCTGCATCCGGCGGCTTCGCGCGTCAACAAACTGGCCGAGGAAACACCGGCCAGCTTCGTCGCCTTCGATCTGCTCGCCCTCGGCGATAAGGATCTGACCGGCGAACCGTTCGCCGAACGCAGGCGGCTGCTGGAGACCATTCTCGACACCGAACTCGCCCGGGTGCACCTGACCCCGATCACCCAGGATCCCGATGTCGCCGAGGACTGGTTCACCCGCTTCGAGGGCGCTGGGTTCGACGGCGTCATGGTCAAGGCAGACGATCTGGCCTATCTGCAGGACAAGCGGGTGATGCTCAAGGTCAAGCACGAACGCACCGCGGACTGTGTGGTGGCCGGTTTCCGCTGGCACAAGGACGGCGAGGGCGTCGGATCGCTGCTGCTCGGGTTGTTCGACGACGAGGGCAATATGCACCATGTCGGGGTGGCCAGCAGTTTCACGGCAGCCAAACGCAAGTCGCTGGTGGAAGAGCTGAAACCATTGCGGGACAACGCATTGGAGAACCATCCGTGGCGCGAGTGGGCGGATGCGGCGGCCCAGGCCAAAGCCGATGGCAAAATGCCCGGCGGGGTGAGCCGGTGGACCGGCGGCAAGGATCTGTCCTGGGAGGCCCTGCGGCCGGAATTGGTCGCCGAGGTGCGCTACGAACATGTGCAGTCCGGCCGATTGCGCCACGGCGGCAGGCTGGTTCGTTTCCGGTCCGACCGCACCCCGGAATCGTGTACCTACGCGCAGCTCGATGAGGTCGCACCGGCCGAGTTGAGTGCCATCTTCAGCGAAGCCAGGGGGAAATGATGGGTGAGTCGGTCGATATCGAGGTGGACGGCAGATCCGTCGCCATCAGCAATCCCGGCAAGGTCTATTTCACCAAGCACGGGGAGACGAAACTCGATCTCGTCCAGTACTACCAGGCCGTTGCCGAGCCGTTCTTGAAGGTTGTGCGTGATCGGCCGTTGCTGCTGGAGCGGTATCCCGATGGGGCGTCCGGTAAGTCGTGGTTCCAGAAGCGGGTGCCGAAATCCGCGCCGGACTGGCTGCACACCGTCGAGGTCGCCACACCCAACGGCACCACCAGCGACGCCCTCGTCGCACACGATCTCGCGCACATTCTGTGGGCAGTCAACCAGGGCTGCCTCGGCTTCCATGTCTGGCCCAATCACGTCGACGACTTGAATATCGCCGATGAACTGCGTATCGATCTGGATCCCTCCCCCGGCATCGTCTTCGACGATCTGAAGCACGCCGCGGTGCTCACTCGCGAGCTGTTCACCGAACTCGGCATCGATTCCCGCATCAAGACCTCCGGCTCACGCGGACTGCACATTTACGTTGCGCTGGAACCGAGATGGGATGGTTATCAGGTGCGCGCCGCCGCGGTCGCGCTGGCCAGGGAGTTGGAGCGGCGGCATCCGGACCGGATCACCGCGCAGTGGTGGAAGGAGGAACGTGGCACCCGCGTCTTCGTCGACTTCAACCAGAACGCCCCGCATAAGACGGTTTTCGGTGCATGGTGTGTGCGACCGAAGGTCGGCGCGCAGGTGTCGACCCCGATCGCCTGGTCCGATCTGGACACCATCGTCCCCGAGGAATTGACCATTGCCACCGTCCCCGCGCGGCTGGCCGAATTCGGTGACCCATGGGCGGACCGACCGGCCCAATCCATCGAACCGCTGCTGAAAATGTCGGAGCGGGATATGGCCTCGGGCCTCATGGACGCACCCTGGCCGCCGCAATATCCGAAGATGCCCAATGAGCCGCCGCGGGTGCAGCCCAGCCGGGCCAAGAAGGCGGATCCGCAAGATTAGCTACCGCAACGCTATTCGGTCCACAGCACCCACACCTTGCTCTCACACGTGAGTGCGCGCCCGTCCGCGGTGCGGGCACTCTTCGTCGAACCATCGCATTTGGAGCCGGCCTCTGCGACGGTGCCCCCGATAGTGTAGGGACCGTTCCACTGGTAGACACCGCCGCTGGCCAGGCATAGCAGGGTGGAGCCGTCCGCCCCGGTGCCGATGCGCCCAGGCTCGGTGCACACCGCGCCCTTCTTCGGAGCCACCGTCGGCGCGGCGGTCGTGGTGACCGGAGGTGCGACCGTCGGCGCCACCGTCGGCTGTGGGACGGCGGTCTGGGCGATCGTCGAGGGCAACGCAACGCTCGACACGGTTGGGGTTCGGTTCGCCCCGGACAGCGCGTCGGCGAAGTTACCGCCGGACAACACCACATACCCCGCGATGGCGACCACTTCCACCACACCGAGCAGCAGCGCGCACACTGCCATCGTCTTGCCGCGCGGATGACTGAAGGCGATGAAGCCGAATACGATCGCGACCGGGAACAGACCGAGCAGGGCGGCCACCAAAGCGACGATCGCATACGGATTGACGATGGGCGGGACCTCGACCCGTAGTCGACCGGCCCGGCGGCTCCGGTTCGGCGGCTCGGCCTCGGGCCAGCGGTCGGTGGGGTCCGAGTCCGGCCACCGGCCGACCGGTCCCATCTCCTGCTCGTATTCCTCCGGCTGCTGCGCCTCCGGCCAGCGCTCGCGCTCACGGTTATCCGTCCGTGCCATCCAGGTCCCTCTTCCACACCACCAAACCGCGCAGGAACCTCGAACTGCCCGGACCCGCCCCGATACCGACAAAGGATAGGGGCCAACGACCGCAACATCATCCGAAACGGCCGATCAATCGTCATCAAACCGTAATCGCGAACGCCGCCATGTCAAACCGGACTGTCCTTCGCATCGGGAGTCCGGATACGGCACGACCCCACCCGACGGTCGGAGTAACAAACCGGCAAACAGCTCTCGCGGATCGAGGCCGGGAGGTAGATCCTGGTTACAGCAGGGAACGACCGACCCATGCGGTGACTTCAGTGCAGGAGGATCCATGCCCCGCGAACCCGATCCGACAGGAAACCGAGCCCGGCCGTGGCATTCACACGCGGGAGATCTACTCGGTGACGATTACAACATTCCCGGCATCATTCTGTGCGCGCTCGGCGTCGTCGCCATGGCGTGCACGCTCACCGCAGCCGGCTCCGGCTTCACCGGGTGGATGCAGATCGGCGCGATAGCGACGGCGGGTTTGTGGATCGCGGGTATCGGCGCGCTGCTGGTGGAACATCGCCGGGAGCATGTCATCGAATTGAAGTACGGACGGCACGGACACGCGCCGGGACATGTGCGGCCGGTGCGCTACAGCGCCACCGAGCGCAAGATCGCAGCGGGTCCAAGCAAGTCCGAGTTGACGAGATAGCTCTTGCTAGCGCCCGGGGTCCACCTTCGGCATCGTCTCGGTCATCAGCGTCATCAGCAGGTCCGCCAGTAAGACGTGCACCTGCTCGCGGGTGAGCGTGCCGCGGGTGATCCATTCCCGGCCCGCGACTTTTACCAGACCACCGAATGCGCGGACCATGGCGCGCAACTCAGCACTGTGCGCAGATGCCGCGCGCCCGACCATCACCAGCATCCGCTCGGCGGCCGCATCGTCGGCCTGGTCCAAGATGTGTTGTACCTCGGGATCGTCGCCGACCCCCTCGTGGCTGGTCACCTTGACCCAGGTGCTGCCGTGTTCGGAGATCACATCCAACAGCCAGTGCACACTCGCGTCGACGCGCTCGCGGTCGGTCCCGGTCGGCGCGACCATATCGTCGAGGCGCGGCAGGGTAACCATCCGGCGCACCACCGCGAGATACAGGTCGCGCTTATTGCCGAAGTAGTGGTTGATCAGACCACGCGCGACCCCGGCGCGCTGAGCGAGTTCCGCGGTGGACACCGCCGCGTACGGCCGCTCGCCGAACATGTCGATCGCGCATTCGAGGATCTGCGCACGACGTTCGTCCGGTTCCAGCCTGCGTCTGCGCGGCTGCGCCTCGGCGATCTCAGAGTGACCTGGCAATGAGATCCTTCATCACCTCGTTGCTGCCCGCGAGGATGCGCAGCACGCGGGCACCGGTGTAGAGCTGGGAAATCGGATACTCCGTCATGTAGCCGTAGCCGCCGAACAGTTGCAGGCAGCGATCGACCACAATACCGAGTTGATCGGTGAGCCAGTACTTCGACATTGCAGCAGTGGGAATATCCAATTCGCCGCGCAGATGCTTCACGATGCAGTCGTCCAGGAAGATCCGGCTCACCTTGGCGATGGTCGCGCATTCGGCCATCTCGAATTTGGTGTTCTGCATCGCGAACAGCGGCTTGCCGAAGGCCTCGCGTCCCTTGGTGTAGTCGACGGTCAGCCGCACGGCCTTTTCCATCATGGCGACGGCGATGATGCCGGTTACCAATCGCTCCTGGGCCAGCAGCTGCATCATCTGATAGAAGCCCTGACCTTCGGCCTCGCCGAGCAGATTCGATGCGGGCACACGCAGCCCGTCGAAGAACAGTTCCGCGGTGTCCTGGGCCTTACCGCCGATCTTGTCGAGGATGCGTCCGCGTTCGAAGCCGGGAGTATCGGCACCGACCTCGGCAAAGATCAGTGAGACGCCCGCAGCACCCTTGGTCGGGTCGGTCTTGGCGGCGATGATGATGCCGTCACAGAGCCAGCCGTTGGTGATGAAGATCTTCGAGCCGGTGATGACGTACTCATCGCCCTCGCGGACCGCGCGGGTCTTGATGTTCTGCAGGTCCGAGCCGGTGCCCGGTTCGGTCATGCCGATGGACAGCACCATTTCACCGGTCGCGGCCTTGGGCAGCACCCGCTGCTTGAGGTCCTCGGTGCCGAAGTTGTGGATATAGGGCGCGATGATCGAGGTGTGCACGGCCATGCCCATCGAGCCGTCACCGGCGAACGCCTGTTCCTCGATGATGGCGGCCTCATGTGCGAAGGTGCCGCCGCCACCGCCGTATTCGGTCGGGATCGCGGTGCACAACAGACCGAGTTCACCGGCCCGGTTGTACAGCGCACGGTCGGGATGCCCCTGAGCGACGAACTTCTCCTCGTGCGGGACGACCTCCTTCTCGAAGAAGGTTCTCGCTAGTTCCCGGACCGCCTCGACTTCGTCGTCACTCCATGCGGCGCGTGCCATCGCATAAATCCTTTGCTCATGCGCGCAGGCCTCCGCGCCCGCGTCTCGTCATCAGAGTCGCGCACTATTGGCATGATGTCAACAAAGCGCTCACGCAGCGGGTCGAGGCAGGTTATGGGGGTGCAATGCAGATCAGCCGGTCGGCCGCGCGCCTGGTTCAGACAACTTGGTGGATGAGCAGTCGGACCGTCCCGAAAACCACGAAGTCGGGGCAATCCCTCACGCGCGCTTCGAACACGTTGAGGCACAAGGCATAACAAACAAATGGCCCCCAGCTGTAACTGAGGGCCGGACAACCCGAAGGCTGCTGGTGCTATTCAGCCCAGATGCCGCGGACGTGGCCGATGTGGCGGCGGATCAGTTGTTCCGCCGCTTCCGCGTCGCCCTGTTCGATGAGATTCAGGATTTCCATGTGCTCGTGAGCGGAGTGAATGAGCTCACCGCGTTCGGCGAGTGGGCGGACGCCGTAGAGGCGGGAGCGGGCGCGCAGCGAGCGCACCGTTTCGACCAACTCGTTGTTGCCCGCGAGGCTGAGGAGGCGGCAATGGAATTCGGTGTCGATGGAGATGTAGGTGATGAAGTCGTGTTCGGCCGCGGCCTTTTCGATGCCGAGGGCCAGGGTGTGCAGTTCGGCGAGCTGCTGGGGATCGATGCCGGCGTCGGCGACCTTGCGTACGGTCGGGACCTCGATGAGCAGGCGGACCTCGACGAGGTTGTCCAGCTCCTGTTCGGATGGCTCACGAATGCGAAAGCCCTTGTTGCGCAGGGTTTCGACCAATCCCTCCTTGGCCAGGTCGATCATTGCTTCGCGGACCGGAGTCGCGGACACGCCGAACTGCTCGGCCAGTCCAGGGGCCGAGTAGACGACGTCTGGGCGCAACTCGCCGGTGATGACCGCCCCGCGCAGCTTCTCGATGATCTCGTCGCGCATGCTCTTCCGGGGGAGGAACGACGTCAGTGTTGAGACCGGTATATCGGTGGCGGACATCATTGCCTTCTTGTTGCGTGGGGGTGGATGAACGGCGAGCACGGGATCAGCCCGTGTGATCTGGTCAGTTGCCATAGTACAAGCGAAGTGGTCGGTGACATATCACATACCGCGCGTGCCCCCGGGGACAGACCAGATCGCCGCGCGGTCGCGCATACCATCGAGCATTGCCCGTTCTTCGACGGTAAGGACAGGCGCCAGAAGCGATCTCGGTTCGTCTCTGATAACCATGCGGCGCGCGACGAACGCTCAGCCTCACCTCAGGATGAAGCCGGGAACCAGCGAGTCGCGCGGGTCCACGACAAAGCGGCTGTCTCCCAACTTGTGCGCCGTGCCCACGACCTCAGGCACGAGCGCGTCGTGGCCGTCGGCCTGGACCCGTGCCACGGCCCGAGCACGAAACCTGCTGCCGACGATGGAGTCGTGCACCAGGACCTCACCGTCGGCGAGACGTCCCTGGCTGGTCAGATGCGCGACCCTGGCCGCGGTGCCGGACCCGCACGGGGACCGATCGACCTCACCGTCGGAGAACACCACGACGTTGCGCTGGTGCAGCGCACCCTCGGCACTGAGTCCCTCGAACGGCTGGGAGGCGGTCGCGTCGTCGGGGTCGACGTCCTCGGTGAACATCGTTGCGTAGACACCGGATAGGCGCGGGTCGCTCGGGTGCTCCGCCGCGCGGGCGGCGTTGAGGCCATCCCGGATCTGGCGACCGGTCCGAATCAGGTCGGGCAGGTCTGCGGGGTGAACAGCCAGGCCGAGGTCCGCGGCGGACACCACGGCGTACATCGCACCGCCGAAGGCGATGTCGCACGTGACGCGGCCACGGTCGGTCTCGACGTCGACACCGGTGGAGTGCACCCAGCTCGGGACGTTGACGAACGAGACGTGGGCGATCTCGCCTGCCTCGAAGGCAACGCGGGCGGTGACCCGCCCGGAGGGGACGTCGATCCGTACGTCGCGGGTGCCCTGCTCGAGTCGCGGCACGAGGCCGGACTCGACGGCCCACACACCCAGCGCGATCGTGCCGTGGCCGCACGCGGTGGAGAAGCCGTCCTTGTGCCAGAAGAGCACCCCGAGATCGGCGCCCTCGTCGTCGGGCTCGGTGACGAAGCCGCCGTACATGTCTGCGTGCCCGCGTGGCTCGCTGCACAGGAGCGCGCGGGCATACTGCACCTCCGGGCTGGCGATCCCCCGGACCCGCTTGTCCGCCACGGTGGCGCCCTCGAGCCGGACCGCTCCGTGGGCGACGATCCGGAACGGCTCACCGCCGGTGTGGTAGTCCACCGTCTCGAAGCTGAACGACATCTCAGGCGCCAAGGTAGGCCTCCACTACTCGGGGATTGGTCCGCAACTCCTCCGCGGACCCCTCGAGGCTGGTCACGCCGGCCTCGAGTACGTAGCCGCGGGTGGCCACGGTGAGCGCGGACCGGGCGTTCTGCTCGATGAGGAGTACGGCGGTGCCTCGCTGGTTGATGGTTCGCACGACCTGCATGATCTGGGCGACCATGAGGGGGGCGAGTCCCATGGACGGCTCGTCGAGCATGAGCAGGCGCGGCGCAGCGATCATCGCGCGCCCCATCGCCAGCATCTGCTGCTCACCACCGGACAGGGTGCCGCCGTGCTGGTTGCGGCGGTCGCGCAGCCGCGGTAGCAGCTCGTACACCTCCTGGATCCGCTCCTCGATCGCCTTGCTGTCACGGACGGTGTATCCACCGATGAGCAGGTTCTCGTGGACGCTGAGCCGAGGGAAGATCCGCCGGCCTTCGGGCACGTGGACTATGCCCATCTCGACGAGCTCCCAGGGCTTGGCTGCGGTGATCTCCTTGCCGAACGCCCTGATCCGTCCCGACTTCGCGCGCACCAGACCGGAGATCGTGGAGACGGTGGTCGACTTGCCGGCGCCGTTGTTGCCGAGCAGCGACACCGTCTCGCCTTCACCGACCGTCAGCGACAGACCGCGCAGCGCCTCGACCCGTCCATAGTTGACCACGAGGTCCTCGACCTCGAGGACAGGGGTAACTGTGCTCACGACTCGCCCTTCTCGCTTGGTGCCGCGGTGTGATCGCTGAAAATCTCCTCGTCGGTGGCGGCGGCCACCGCTTCGGCCTCGGCGTCGTCGGTGCCCAGATAGGCCTCGACGACCTTGGGGTCGGTGCGGATCTGGTGGGGTGTACCGTCCGCGATCTCCTTGCCGTAGTTGAGGACGACGATGCGTTCGGAGACCTCCATGACCAGGCCCATGTCGTGCTCGATGAGCACGACCGCGGTCCCGAGGTCGCCGATGCGGCGCAGTAGGGCGAGGAGCTCCTCCTTCTCGTTGTGGTTCAGGCCGGCCGCGGGCTCGTCGAGCAGGAGCATCTTCGGTTCCCGGGCCAGGGCCCGGGCGATCTCGACGCGGCGCTGCTCGCCGTACGGCAGGTTGCGCACTTCGTGGACCCGGCTCCCGCGCGCTCCGACGAAGTCGAGCCAGCGGTGCGCCTCGTCGGTCGCGGTTTGCTCGCTGCGGTGGTACCGGGGGGTGTGCAGGACGGCGTCGAAGGCGTTCTGCCGGATCCGCACATGCATCCCCGCGCGCACGTTGTCCAGGACGCTGAGCTCGCCGAACAGGCGCAGGTTCTGGAACGTGCGGGCGACCCCACGCGCGGCGATGACCGCGGGACGTTTGCCGGTGATGTCGCTGCCGTCGAAGGTGACGTGCCCGGCCGACGGCTTGTAGAAGCCGGTAATGCAGTTGAAGGCGCTGGTCTTGCCGGCACCGTTCGGGCCGATTACCGAGAGGACCTCCCCTTCGTGCACGTCGAAGGTCAGGCCGTTGACGGCAGTGACTCCGCCGAAGGCCACTGTCATGTCGCGGACTTGGAGCAGCCTCGTGGCCGACGAGCCGTTCCTTGCCACCTCGCCGTGTGTCGCGGTCACGGTGCGACCTCCTTTGCTGCCGTGCGGGCTCGTCGCTTCTCGATCCGCGACGGCTTTTCGTCGCCCCGGTGCGGCCAGATGCCCTGCGGGCGGAACAGCATCACGATGATGAGCAGGACGCCGAAGACGAGATAGCGCCAGTTCTCCGCTCCGCGTAGCAGCTCGGGGAGCAGGGAGATGACGAGCGCGCCGACGACGACGCCGGGCGTTGAGCCCATCCCGCCGAGGACCACCGCCATGAGAATCAGCGCCGACCAGAGGAAGTTGAAGCTAGTTGGCGAGATCGCCGTCTGGTGCACCGCGAAGAGCACACCGGCGATCCCGCCGAAGATCGCTCCGGTGATGTACGCCGCGAACTTCACCCGGTAGGTGTGGATGCCCATCGCCTCCGCGGCGTCCTCGTCCTCGCGCACGAACCGCCAGGCCCGGCCCAGCCGCCCCTTGCCGAGCCGCGCGGAAGCCAACACCGCTGCTGCAACGACAGCGACGACGATCCAGTACGTCGTGATGTCAGAACGCAGGCCGAAGTCGCCGAAGTCCGGGATACCGAAGATCCCGTTCGGGCCGCCCGTGACATCGAGGTTGTTCGCGGTGATCCGGATGATCTCGCCGAATCCGAGGGTGACGATGGCGAGGTAGTCACTGCGCAGTCGCAAGGTCGGGCCGCCGATCACCACCCCGCCGATGACGGCCGCGATCACGACGACTGGGATCGTGAGGAGAATGGGCCACCCCAGCGACGTGGTGAGGATGCCGGATGTGTAGGCGCCGATCGCGAAGAAGGCGGCGAAGCCCAGGTCGAGCAGACCGCAGTAGCCCACGACGATATTCAGGCCGACGGCGAGCATCACGAAGATGAGCGCGTCCGTTGCGATCCGGATGCTGTAAGACGAGGAGTCGACGAACGGCAGTGCAACGGCAAGGGCCATCACGACCCAGCCGAACAGCGGGTGGCTGATCGCGCGGCTTACCGGCGTAACACGGCCAGCTGCATCGGCCGGCGCGAGGCCGGAGCCCACGTGACCGACCGTGGAGTTGCCGGCCCCGTCGACGGCTTGCACGAATCCGGAGGGGGCGTCGGAGACCCCGTCTCGGGCCGGGATCGAGTTATCGTTGCTCATCAGACCCGCTCCGTCACTCTCTCGCCGAGCAGACCGGTGGGTCGGACGGTCAGGAACAGGATCAGGAAGCCGAAGGCGAAGACGTCTCGCCACTCACTGCCGAGCGCAGCGGTTCCGAAGGATTCGAGCAGCCCGAGAACGACAGCGCCGAGAACGGCGCCCCGCAGGTTGCCGATGCCGCCGATCACCGCGGCGGTGAACGCCTTGAGGCCGATGATGAAGCCCATGAGGAAGTCCACCTTCCCGTAATACGCGCCGGCCATGACTCCGGCCGCACCGGCCAGCGCCGAGCCGATGAAGAAGGTGCGCGAGATGACGCGGTCGACGTTGATGCCCATCAGCAGGCAGGCTTTCGGATCCTGCGAGATCGCGCGCATCGCGCGACCCGCCCGGGTCCTGTTGACGAGCTGGTCGAGGGCGATCATGAGGCCGACGGCGATCACCATCATGGCGAGCTGGGCGTAGGTCACCCGGGCGCCCAGCACGGAGATGGCACCGTTGCCGAAGCCGACCGGATAGACACGCGGGTTCGGGCCGAACCCGACGGCGATGCCGTACTCCAGCGCGAAGCTGGCGCCGACCGCAGTGATCAGCACCGACAATCGCGGTGCTCCGCGCAGCGGCCGGTAGGCGACCCGCTCGAGGACGAGCCCCGCGGTGCCGGTGACCAGCATTGCCACCACCATGATCAGGACTAGTACGAAGATCGAGGCGCCCGCGCCGAGCGAGCCGGCTGCCACGGTCAGCAGCGCATAGCCCGCGAAGGCGCCGAGCATGTAGATGTCACCGTGGGCGAAGTTCAGCAGTTTGATGATGCCGTAGACCATCGAGTAGCCGAGTGCGACGAGGGCGTAGAACGAGCCGATGAACAGGCCGTTCAGGATTAGTTGGATGAGGTAGGGCAGGTCCATGGCACTCCTAGATGCCGGGAGCCGGCTGGGCCAGCAGGAGCGGATGATGCGGCTGGCTCGCGGGCGCCGACCATGCGGCTGGCGCCCGCGAGCCGAGGGTCACTTGTTGAGCGCGAAGGTGTTGCCCTGGACCACGAGGATGCCGAAGCCGCCCTCGCTGAGGGTGTGCTCCGGGGTGAACTTGAGCTTGCCACTGAAGATCGGGAACCCGTCGATCTTCTCCAACGCGGCGACGATGTCGCCGCCCTTGGTCGAGTTGGCCTTCTTGATCGCCTCGGCTGCCACGCGCACGGCGTCGTACGACTGCGTCGAGTAGGGCCCAGGGTCGGCCTTGAAGGCGGCCTTGTAGTCGGCGATCCACTTCTCGCCACCAGCAATCGTTTGCGGTGTCTGCGTCATGGTCGCCAGCACGCCCTGGGCGTTGGCGGCACCGGCGATGGAGATCATCTGCTCGTCGACGGATCCGTCCGCGACCATGATCTTGCCGGTGTAACCCGCCGCGCGAAGCTGCTTGATGAGCAGCCCGCCCTCTTGGTAGTAGCCGGTCCAGTACACGAAGTCCGGCTTCGCGTTGAGGATCGAGGTCACCGCAGCGGAGTAGTCCGACTCGCCAGCGGTCACCGACTCGTGGTCCACGATCTTGACCGATCCCGCTGCCCCGAGTTTCTCCCCAGTGCGGGTGCTGATGTCCTTGGAGTACGACGTGTTGTCGTCTGCCAGCGCGACGGCCTTGGCGCCGGAGGACTTGATGTAATCGACCGCCGCTTGGGCCTGCTGGGCACCGGTGCCGTTGAGCAGGAAGACATTCGACAGCTTGCTCTTGACCAGGTCGTTGGAGTTCGCGGCCGGGATGATCATCGGGACGTCGGCCTTGTTGAAGATCGAGAGTGTCGGCAGGGTCGCCGACGAGCAGTAGCCGCCGACTGACACGGTCACGCCCTCCGTGACGAGCTTGGCGGCCGCCGACGCTGCTGTCCTCGGGTCACACGCATCGTCCTCGGGGACGAGCTCGAGCTTGCGGCCGAGCACACCGCCGGCGGCGTTTATCTCGTCGATCGCGAGCTGCGCGCCGTTCTTCATGTACGGCCCGATCGCGGCGCTGCTGCCACTCAGCGGCGCCGCCATGCCCAGCCGGATGTCGCCCTTTCCGCCGTCACCTCCGCCGCCCGCCGCCAGACCGCCCCCGCCACAGGCAGACAGGGTCAAGGTCAGAGCGACTGCCGCCGTGGCGCCGATCCACGTTTTACGAATCATCTGTATCTCCACTCCTGGTCAACGCCTCAGGCGTCAGGTCCGCGCTAAGCCACTGCGGTGTGACTCTGCTGGAACCGAGGCCTAGCGTAGAGACCGAAATCAGCTAGTGCAATAGCACATTGCATAAAGTTCTCGCAGGAGGCAGACTGAAGCCGGCGACCCGGAGGCTCGCCGACCAAGCCTCTTGCGAATCGCAGTGCAATATCACATTCTATTCGTGCTCATCCTTGATTCAGGAGACTTCACAACATGACCATCTCGAAAGAGCACCCCTGGCGCGGCCTCTACACCGCGACCGCACTGCCGTTCAACGACGACCTCAGCGTCGACTACGACGGCTACGCCAGGCACGTCTCATGGCTGGCCGCCAACGGCACCGACGGCGTGTGCCCGTCCGGCTCGCTGGGCGAGTACCAGACGCTGACCCCCGAAGAGCGCGCCCGCGTGGTCGAGGTTGCGGTGCAGGCCTCGCCCGAAGGGTTCGGCGTGATGCCCGGTGTGGCGGCGTATGGCTCGAGGGAGACCGTCCGCTGGATCGAGCAGGCGGCCGAGGCCGGCGCCCAGTCGGTGCTGATGCTTCCGCCGAATATCTACCGTGCGGACCGTCAGTCGGTGCTCAACCACTATCGCGAGGCTGCCAAGGTCGGGCTTGCGATCGTGGCGTACAACAACCCTTACGACACCAAGGTCGACCTGACCCCGGACCTGCTGGCCGAACTCCACTCGGAGGGTCTGATCAAGGCGGTCAAGGAGTTCTCCGGTGACGCTCGCCGCGCCTACGAGATCCGGGAGCTGGCGCCGGATCTGGACATCCTCATCGGCTCCGACGACGTCGTGGTCGAGCTCGGCCTGGCCGGCGCGGTCGGCTGGATCGCGGGCTACCCCAACGCGATTCCCGAGGCCACCGCCAAGCTGTACCGGCTGGCAACCTCTGGCAACGTCGAGGACCTGAAGGCGGCCATGCCGCTCTACCGCGACCTGCACTCCCTGCTGCGGTGGGACTCGAAGACCGAGTTCGTCCAGGCGATCAAGCTGTCGATGGACATCGCCGGCCGCAAGGGCGGTCAGTGCCGCCCGCCGCGCAGCCCATTGACCGCTGAGCAGGCCGAGGCGATACGCCGCGATACCGAGGCCGCTCTGGCCAAGGGCTACCGCTGATCGTAGTTGGGCGTGTCTGTCGATCCCATGTAGTAGCCGGCCGGCATTGAGAGACACGCCCTCGGCGAGCAGCCCGGGATCACCGTCGAACGATCCCGTGTTGCTGATGAGGGGCGAGAGCCTCGGAGAGGAAGAGATCATGATGGCACCCAGTGGGCAGTCCACTGACGCAGGTGGTCGTTCGACTGGTCTGACCCACCTCAGCGCAGTCGCCATCGCGGACCTCGTCGACGGACCCGGTGCGGTCCGCGTCCTCACCGAGGCTCTCGTATCAGGGCGCGTCGATCCCGAACAGGACAGCCCGAGGCTCTTCGCTCCCGCCGGGCCGGGCGCCGAGTTCCTGATGATGCCCAGCGCTACCGGCGGCGCGTCAGGGGTCAAGGTCCTCACCCTCGCGCCGGGCAACCCCAAGGACGGACACCCGAATGTCCAAGGCGTCTACGTCTTGTTCGAAACCGAGCACCACGCGCCACTGGCGGTTCTCGACGCTGCGGAGCTGACACTGGTGCGCACCCCGGCCACTACGGTGATGGCCGCGCAAAACCTCATCGCCGCCCGCCGCGGCGTAGATCCTGGATCCGCGGTTCGCGCACAGCGGGTCGTGGTCTTCGGCACCGGCCCGCAGGCTGAGCGCCACATCGCGTACCTCAACGCCGTCCTGCACCCTGACGACATCGCCGTCGTGGGACGCCGCCCTGAGGGGGTAGACCCGCTCGTTGCACGGTCGGCCGCTCTCGGCGCTCCTGTCCGACCCGCCGACGCCGCGCGGGACCTGTCGCGGGCGGACCTCATTGTCTGTGCCACGTCCTCCCGCACTCCCCTCCTCGACGCCGGCGACGTACCCGCCGATGCCGTGGTCTGCGCGATCGGCGTACACGGCCCCGACAAGCGCGAACTCCCCGCGGAGCTGGTGCTCAATGCCGACATCGTGGTGGAGAGCCGTGCCGCGGCGATGCGTGAGTCGGGCAACCTGCTCCTTGCCCGGCCGGCCACCGAGTGGGTCGCGGACGCCGAGCGAGGATGCCCGCTGGCCAACCTGGCCGAACTGGTGACCGGCCGCTTCACCCCGTCGCCCGGTCGCCCGGCGGTCTTCTCCGGAGTGGGCATGGCCTGGGAAGACCTGGTCGTGGCGCAGCACGCCTACGACCGCTACCGGCAACGCGCGTGACGCACCAAAATCTCTGTCCACGTTGGAGGAATGATGTATGACACCCGCACCGACCGCATCGACCATATCGTCCTCGGTGCGCAACGGGCCGCAACGCAGTGGTCCAGCCGAACCCGCACCGAGCGCGCCGCAGTGCTGCGGGCCGTTGCGGACCGGCTCGATGGTGCCGCCGACATCCTGGTCCCGCTCGCCATCCGGGAAACGCGCCTCACCGAGCAACGGCTCCGCGGCGAGCTGGCCCGTACGACGTTCCAGCTGAGGCTGTTCGCCGAGACGGTGAACGAGGGCGGCTACCTGGACGCGCGCGTGGACCACGCGGATCCGGACTGGCCGATGGGGTCGCGTCCGGACCTGCGGCGTACCCGCGTCCCCTACGGCCCGGTGGTAGTGTTCGCCGCCTCCAACTTCCCCTTCGCGTTCTCCGTGGCCGGCGGCGACACCGCTTCTGCCCTCGCTGCCGGATGCTCCGTGATCGTGAAGGCACATCCAGGCCATGTCGGCCTCTCCGCCGCGACTGCGCAGGTGGTGACGGCGGCGTTCAACGAGCTCGGCGCACCGAGCGGACTCCTGCAGATCGTCTACGGCCAAGAGGCCGGGGTCGTCGTGCTGACGCACCCGCAGGTGAAGGCTGCGGCGTTCACCGGCTCCATCCCTGGCGGGCGAGCGCTGTTCGACCTGGCGTCGTCGCGCCCGGAGCCGATCCCGTTCTACGGCGAGCTCGGGTCGGTGAACCCGGTATTCGTCACTGCCGCCGCGGACGCCGACCGCGGCGTGGACATCGCCGCCGGGCTGGTCGGGTCCTTCACGCTGGGCGCGGGCCAGTTCTGCACCAAGCCGGGCGTGGTCCTCGCACCCGTCGACTCCCACTTGTTGGCATCGTTGCGCGCCGGCGCGCTGCCGTCGGCCGCGCCGCTGCTCAACGACAAGATCACGGGCGGCTACCTGAGTGGCCAGCAGCGGCTGCGCCGGCATCCCGCTGTCACCGTGGTGGCCGAGGGGGAGGATCCGCTCAACGACCCGCCCGCTCCGACCGTCCTGTCCACCTCGGTGCAGGACCTGTTGGCCGACCCGGAAGCGCTGCTGGCCGAGTGTTTCGGCCCGACCGTCCTGATCGTCGAGTACGCCGACGAGCAGCAGCTGGTCGAGGTCGCGGAGCAGTTGGAGGGACAGCTCACCGCGACCCTGGTGGCGAACGAGGACGACCAGATCGTTGGGCGGCTGACGACCATCCTGGCCTCGAAGGCCGGCCGATTGCTGTGGAACCAGTGGCCCACGGGCGTCTCGGTGACCTATGCCCAGCAGCACGGAGGCCCTTACCCGGCAACCACCGCTGCCGGGACCACCTCGGTCGGCACCGCCGCCATCGATCGGTTCACCAGGCCGGTGGCCTATCAAGGATTCCCCGACTTCCTGCTTCCGAGCGAGCTGCGCGACGATGCCGACGTACCGCGCAGAGTTGACGGGAAGCTGACCTGATCCGCACAGCTGGAGCATCCGAGAAAGGGCAACATGAGGACAACACGCATCATTCACGCTGTGGACTCACACACCGAGGGCATGCCCACGCGCGTCATCACCGGCGGCGTCGGAGTCTTCCCCGGTGCCACGATGGCGGAGCGCCGCCGATGGTTCATCGACAACAACGACGAGCTGCGCACGCTGTTGATGTTCGAGCCGCGGGGCCACGCCTCCATGTCCGGATCGATCCTCCAGCCCCCCACCCGGCCTGATGCCGACTACGGCGTGCTCTTCATCGAGGTCTCGGGGCTCCTTCCGATGTGTGGCCACGGCACCATCGGTACGGCGACTGTGCTGGTCGAGACCGGTATGGTCCCCGTCGTCGAGCCGGTGACCACGATCCGCCTCGACACCCCGGCCGGTCTCGTCGTCGCCGAGGTCGCCGTACGAGACGGGCACGCGGAATCGGTCACCATCACGAACGTGCCGTCGTTCAGCCTCGCTCTGGACCAGGTCGTCAAGGTCGAGGGGTACGGCGACGTCCGCTACGACATCGCGTTCGGGGGCAACTTCTACGCGATCGTCGACCTCGACGACCTCGAGCTGCCGTTCGACAGGGCGGCGAAGCAGCGCCTGATCGACGCGGGTCTGGCCATCATGGATGCGATCAACGAGCAGGCCAGGCCGGTGCACCCTGAGCGCTCGGACATCAACGGGTGCCACCACGTGTACCTGAAGGCGCCGGGTGCCACCGCCCAGCACTCCCGGCATGCCATGGCGATCTACCCCGGTTGGTTCGACCGGTCGCCCTGCGGCACCGGCACCAGTGCCCGGATGGCGCAACTGCACGCGCGAGGCGAGCTCGACCTCCACACCGACTTCGTCAACGAGTCGTTCATCGGGTCCACGTTCGTCGGCCGGCTCGTCGAGGAGGTCGAGCTTCCGGGCACCGAGGACGGCGAGACGATCCGTGCCGTCGTACCCACCATCACCGGACGAGCATGGGTCACCGGCACCGCGCAGTACATGCTCGATCCCACCGACCCATTCCCTGCGGGGTTCCTGCTGTGACGCACTTTCCGGGGCCTCCCGGGAGGGTGGCATGAGCGATCACCTGCCCAAGGGCGCAGAAGTCGTGGTGATCGGTGCGGGAGCGGTCGGCGCGGCCTGCGCGTACTTCCTGGCGCGGGAAGGCTTCCGCGTGCAGGTGCTCGAGCAGGGCCAGGTTGCGTCGGGGACCAGTAGCGCGTGTGAGGGCAACCTGCTGGTGTCGGACAAGGAGGCCGGCCACGAGCTGGACCTGGCTCTGTACTCGCACTCGGTGTGGCACGACGACCTGGCCGAGTTCGGTCAGCTATGGGAGTTCGAGTCCAAGGGCGGCTTCGTTGTCGCGTCGAGCCCCGAGGGCGCTGACGCGCTACGGGAACTCGGCGCCCGTCAGCGCCTGGCAGGCATCGAGACCGTGGATGTCGACGCAGCCGACATCCACCAGTACGAGCCGAACATCCGCAACGGCCTGGCGGCAGCGGCGTACTACCCGCAAGACGCCCAAGTGCAGCCCATGCTTCTCACCGCCCACCTGCTGCGGCTGGCACGAGGCATGGGGGCCGTCATGTCCACAGGTATCGAAGTCACCGGGATCGAGCACCGTGACCTGGGTGGCGAACGACGGGTCAACGCCGTCCGCACCAGTCGAGGAACGATCGCCTGCGACCACGTGGTGAACGCCGCCGGCACCTGGGCGAGCGAGATCGCGGCGATGGCTGGGGTCGACGTACCTGTCCTGCCCCGGCGTGGCTTCGTGCTCGTGACCGAGCCGCTGCCGCCCACGATCAACCACAAGGTGTACTCCGGCGATTATGTCGCCTCGACGCTCTCCTCGGACGAAGGCCTGCAGACCTCTACCGTGATCGAGGGAACGCAGGCCGGGACCATCCTGATCGGGTCCTCGCGGGAGCGGGTCGGATTCGACCGCACCGTGTCGTTGCCGGCTCTGCGCGAGATCGCGGCCAAGGCAATGGCGTTGTTCCCCTCGCTGGCCCGGGTCCGCATCATGCGCACCTACATGGGGTTCCGGCCGTACTGCCCCGACCATCTGCCCGTGATCGGCCACGACTCCCGCCTCACCGGGATGTGGCACGCGACCGGGCACGAAGGCGCCGGCATAGGGCTGTCGGTCGGCACCGCGAAGCTGCTGACTCAAGCGATGGCCGGCGAGTCGCCCGACCTGGACCTCTCCCCCTTCGCCCCCGCACGCTTCTCGGCAGGTGACCACGCATGACAAGACATCCGAAACCCCAGGCCGGTTCGCGGACAGTCGAGGGCGGCGGCACGTCCGTCGTACACCTCACTTTCGACGGCCAGGAGCTCCTCGCCCATCCCGGCCAGACCGTAGGTGCGGCACTCATCGACGCCGGGATCCAGTCCTGGCGCACCACCCGGAAGAACGGCCGCCCCCGAGGCCTCTTCTGTGGCATCGGGATCTGCTACGACTGTCTGATCACCATCGACGGCGCACCCGACCAGCGCGCCTGCCTCGTCCCCGTCTGCGAAGGCATGCAGCTGAGCACGACCGCTGCGCCGGTCGGTGCGGCAACTGACGGTCCCAACGACGGAGGGACCAAGCGATGAGCACCAACCCGACCCCTTCCGGACAAACGGTCGGCGCGTTTGACGTAGCCGTCGTCGGTGCCGGCCCAGCCGGCCTGGCGGCCGCCGCAGCTGCGGCGGACCGGGGCAAGACCGTCGTGCTGGTGGACGCTGGTGTCCAGATCGGTGGCCAGTACTGGCGTCATCCGGACGAGCGCGCCCCACGTGGGCCTGAGTCGGAAGGCCATCACGACTGGAAGCTGTTCACCGAGCTTCGCGAGAAGCTGCGCCGGCACCGGGAGATGGGCGCGGTGGTTCACCTTCCCAATACCCAGGTTTGGTTCGTGGAACCCACGGCGCCGGCCGACGCCGATAACCAGGAAGGGGGCTGGACCCTCCACCTCACTCCGACGGTCGTGGGCGTCGACACCGAGGCGACGCCCGGACTGGTCGTCGCCACCAGGCTGATTCTCTGTCCAGGTGGGTACGACCGCCAGCTGCCCGTCCCCGGTTGGGACCTCCCTGGAGTCATGGCTGCCGGCGGCGTACAAGCCCTGTTGAAGGGACACCGCACACTCGCCGGCCAGCGCGCTGTAGTCGCGGGAACCGGCCCCTTCCTCCTTCCGGTCGCCAAGCAGCTCGCCGATGCCGGAGCGACAGTCGTGGCCGTGTGCGAGGCCAATGCCCTGACCGGATGGGCGCGCCACGCCCGCGCCGTGGCAGCCCTTCCTGCCAAGGTCGCCGAGGGTGCGGAGTACGCCCTGGCGCTGGCCCGCCACCGGATCCCGTACCGGACTCGCACCGCGGTGACTCGCATCGACGCCGATCCCACCGGCACCAAGGCGGTCCAACTGGCCAAGCTCGATGATGCGGGGCGGGTTGTCGGCCCCACGACGACCGTTGACGTAGACCTGGTCGCCCTGGGCTGGGGCTTCACCCCTTCGATGGAGCTCATCACCGCGGTGGGCGCCCAAACCAGGATCGACATCGACCAGTCTCTCGTCGCCGTCGTCGACGACTCGCAGCGCAGCACCACGCCAGGGGTGTACGTCGCCGGTGAGGCAACCGGCGTCGGCGGGGCGCTGCTTGCGGTAGCCGAGGGTGAACTGGCCGGGATCGCGGCGGCCGACGCGCTCGAGGTCCACGCCATGCATATTCGTCGACTGCGTGCGCGCATCCAGCGCCTCCGTGTCTTCGCCGCCGCCATGCACCAGGCGCACCCGGTCCCGGCACGCTGGCACGAGTGGCTGACCCCGGACACCACGATCTGCCGGTGCGAGGAGGTCAGCTTCGACAGCGTCTGTCGGGCCCGCGACGAGCTCGGCGCCACCGACGTACGGACCGTCAAAATGATGGCGCGGCCAGGAATGGGCTGGTGTCAGGGCCGCGTGTGTGGGTTCGCCACAGCCGAGCTGGCCGCTGCCGCCGAGGACCGGCCCCTCACCGTGGAGGATCTGCGACCGCTGGCCAAGCAGACCCTCTGCGCCCCTATCGCCTTGGAACTTCTAGCTCAGGTCACCTCGAAATCCACCGACAAGGCCCCTTGATGAAGTGAGGAAAGGCTGTCGTTGGTCGAACGCGTTGCGCCCCGACCGCTGGATGGACACCACGACCGCCGGTCATCACGCCACCTGCGCCACACTCGAACCTCGTGCGCAGCGGTTCTGTTCAGAGGTGGCACAGCAGGTCGAGGCAGGTTTACGAGGGGAGAACGCGGATCAGCCGGTCGGTTGCCGGGCCTGGTTGACGGCCGCGAGCGAGGTGAAGATCGGGGTATCCGGATCGGCCGAGATGCCCTGCCGACGCAAGAATCCGTCGATCAGACCCCAGACGAATTCGGTGGCCTGTTCGATGAATTCGGCCGTCCCGCCGCGACGTTCGGAATCCGCTTCGCCGAGCCACAGGTCGGTGATCGCGACGACGACACCGACGACAGCGCGGGCCAGATAGTCGATGCCGGTGGCATCGATCGGGACGGACTCGGCGACTTCGCGCGCTTGCCCGGCGAATCGGTCCGCGGCCGCGCGGCCCAGATCGAATTGTAGTACCGAGCCGTCCGCGTTCTGGGTGACGTGCGCCTGGCCGAGGAAGCGAAAGACGTTGGGGTGCTGAAGAATACTGTCGGCGTAGCCGGTGAGCACGCGGCGCAGCGCGACCCGCGGCGGTTGCAGCATCAGCGTCAGATCGTTGCCCGCGGCGGCCGCGACCGATGTCGCCATCTGGTTGCCGATCTCGGTATAGAGGTCGGCCTTATCGGCGAACTGGCGGTACAGGCGCGGCTTGGTGATCCCGGCCGCGCGGGCGATGTCGTCCATACTCGGGCGCGGGCCGTCTCGGTCGATCACCCGAACGGCCGCGTCGACGATCTCCGCGCGGGTGATCGTCCGCGGCGTGGATCTATCGGAACGCGCCATGACCCGGAGCATACACGTACCGGCGGTACGCACTCCTGAGCCGCGCGAATCCGTGTCAAACCCGCTATCTGGGTGACCGACTTCATAGTCGATGACGGTTTCGACCCATTGATTTAGGTTCATTCGTACTGTCAGTATCGGGTCACGTACCGGCGGTACAGGCAGCACCCAGCGCATCGATCGAGGCATGAAGATGACCGAACAGCTCGACTCCTCCGACCCGACCGGCGCCCGGCGTCCACACCGACAGTCGACCGTGGACGGCGCGCACGGTGAACTGGCCGTCTTCGAATGGGGCGCCCTCGACGCCGAACCCCTGGTACTGGTGCACGGCCTCTCCGATACCCACCTGGTGTGGTCCGCGGTGGCCGCACTGCTGGCCGACGGGTTCCGAGTCATCACCTATGACGTGCGCGGGCACGGGCAATCGGCGAAACCCGGTGCGCCGCAGGATTATCGACTCGATTCACTGGCCGGGGATTTCTTCGCGCTGATCGATGCGGTCAGCCCGAAGCGGCCGGTGCACGTCTGTGGGCACGGCTGGGGTGCGGTGCAGGTGTGGGAGGCGGTCTGCGAGCCGCGGGCCAACACCCGGATCGCCTCGTTCACCGCCGTTGCGGGTCCGAATCTCGATCACGTCGGTATGACGCTGCGCGAGTTGGCAACTCAACCGCGACGGGTGCTCCAGTTGATCGCCGACCGGAAATTCTGGCGGCACGGGGCGGGATCGGCGCAGACCGCGGCGCAGCGGATCGCCTACCCGCCGCGGGTGCGCACCTGGTTGATCGAACGGCTCGGCGGCATCGCGCGCGCCTATGCGCCCATCGCCCCGACCTGGCGCGCGGACCTCGCCGCGGGCGCGCGGATCGCCGCGACCAACCTCCCGCACTATCTGCTGTGGCCGCGCGAGCGCACCACCGCGGTCCCGGTGCAATTGGTCGTCGACACCACCGACGTACTCGTGCCACCGTTCCTGTACTACGGCAGCGCGCGCTGGGTGGATCGGCTGTGGCGCTGCCCGATTCCGGCCGATCACTGGCTGCCGGTGACCGAGCCGCTACTCGTCGCCGAGGCCATCGCCAACTTCATCGAGGATCTGCGTGCCGCGAACGCCAGCATCCCGCGCCAGTGAAACCGACATCCAGCTACTTCCCGCGCTGAGACCACTGAACTCGCTCCCCTGCGGGATCTTTCGGATTCGGAGCCAGCGGTGACGCATAGGTTCCACCAGTGGTGGTCGATCTGAATGGCCGGGCAAACGAACGGGGTGGTACTTTGCGCGCATGACCGGACCGGGGGAACAGCAGAATCAGCCGAACGACGCTTGGTGGGCGCAGGAGCAGCCGCCACAAGCGCCACAGTATTCACAATCGGATCCGACCATGGTCGGCCAGCCCGGCTATCAATTGCCGTCGCAGCCTGCGGTTCCGGTCGCGGGGCAACAGCCGGGCGCCGCGGCGCAGCAACCCGCTGATCCGACGCTGCTGCGTCAGCCGTTCGACCAGCCGGGGGCCGCCCCTGCCGGATATCAATCCGGGACCGGCTATCAACAACCGGGATATCACCAATCCACGCCCGGATATCCGCAGCCGGGATTCCAGCAGGCGCCGGGCGCGCCCGGATTCCCACCGGCAGGGGCCCCGCAGGCCGCGCCGGGATTCCCGCAGCCCGCGTCCGGATTCCCGCAGGGCGCACCGGGATTCGAGCAGCCCGCTCCCGGATTTCCCCAGAGCGCACCGGGATTCCAACAGTCCGCACCGGGATTCCAGCAGCCAGCCCCCGGATTCCAGCCCGCTCCCGGATTCCAGCAACAGGCACCCGGCTACCAGCAGCCACAGCCTCCCAAATCCGGTGGCAGAGGCTGGCTTTGGGCGCTCGGCGCTATCGTGCTCACCTCCGCGATCTGGGCGGTCGCCATGTTCGCGATCGGCGCATTCGACGCGGGCAAGGCCGATATCAGCAAGGACGCCGACCTGCGCGGCTACAAATACGTCGACAATCTCTGCGATATCACCGACACCTCCCCCTACACCAGCGCTGGCTTCACTCTGTCGAAAACCGACTCCTCGGGCGACACCTACCCGAAGCACGAGGGCTCCAAGCACGCCGCGGTCGACTCGATGGGCTGCGATGTTCGCTTCACCCCGTCCGGATCGAGCGAGAAATACGACTACGCCGCGATCTAC
Source organism: Nocardia sp. CA-107356 (assembly GCF_050946365.1). Taxonomy (NCBI): domain Bacteria; kingdom Bacillati; phylum Actinomycetota; class Actinomycetes; order Mycobacteriales; family Nocardiaceae; genus Nocardia; species Nocardia sp. CA-107356. Next base: position 6,049,137 of record NZ_CP191992.1, read on the forward strand.
ACCAGCGCGCAGGTACACAAGCAGACCAACCCGGGGCCGGAATTCACCGCGTCGTACGACACCTGGACACAGAGCGAATACGGCAAGGACGCGAAGGTCGACAAGGTCTCCGGACTGGGCGACGAGGCGTATCTGATCACCGGCAAGCACAAGTCCGACGACCCGACGGCCGATGTCTCACTGGCCGTGCGCGACGGCTGGACCACCTACCACATCAGCTGGTCGCAGTATTCGTCCAGTTCGTCCAAGTCCTCGAGCAAGATCCTCAGCGCCTCCGAGGCCACCGAACTGCTGAAGAAGACGGCGACCTCGACACTGAGCAAGCTGCGCAAATAGCTGACGTCCGGTCGGTGCGGTACCACCGTGCCGACCGGTCCGAACCGCGAATGCGACAATGGGTCCGTCAACCCCCCATGTTCACGAAGGACAAACCCGCATTCCGATGGCCGATAACACCGCATCGACGTCTACCGCACCAGCGCCGAGCGGCACCGCCATCGACCCCGATGAGCTGGCGATCTGCCTGCGAGTGCTCGAACAAGCCGGCCAAATGGACAAGGACGATCCGGATTCGATCGCGGTGCAGCGCGCGGTCGGCCATATGTTCAAGAAGTTGAAGCAGCGCCGCCGGACCGAGGCCAGGGATGCGGTCGCCGAGGCGGACCGAACAGTGGTCGCGGCGACGGCGACCGGCTCACCGAACCGGATCGATGACGAGACCGCGGGTATTGCGCTGACCTCGAATGTCGCGGGCGCGAGTGCGGGCACCCTGATCCGGCCGCGGCCCTGCTATATCTGCAAACAGCGCTACACCCGAGTCGACGCGTTCTACCACCAGCTGTGCCCGGACTGTGCGGCGAGCAGCCACACGAAACGGGACGCCCGTACCGATCTGACCGGGCGGCGCGCCCTGCTGACCGGCGGGCGCGCCAAGATCGGTATGTACATCGCACTGCGGCTGCTGCGCGACGGCGCGCACACCACCATCACCACCCGCTTCCCCAACGATGCCATCCGCCGCTTCGCCGCCATGGACGACAGCGCCGACTGGCTGCATCGACTGCGCATCGTCGGCATCGATCTCCGGGATCCGGCCCAGGTCGTCGCGCTCGCCGATGACATCGCGGCCCAGGGTTCGCTCGATATTCTGATCAACAATGCCGCGCAGACAGTGCGCCGCTCCCCCGGCGCCTACAGTGCGCTCGTCGACGCCGAATCCGGTCCGCTGCCCGCGGGCGCGCTGCCGGATGTGGTCACCTTCGGCAAGACCATGCAGGCGCACCCCACCGCACTCACCGCCTCCCTGACGCCGACGCTGTCCTCCACCGATGTCGCCGAACTGGCGCTGGTCGCGGGATCGGCCACACCGGAACGCATTTCGCGCGGTATCGCGATCGACGCCGGTGGTCTGGTGCCGGATCTGGCGCATACCAACAGCTGGGTGCAGACCGTCGGCGAGGTGGACCCGACCGAACTGCTCGAGGTCCAGCTGTGTAATTCGGTGGCCCCGTTCATCCTCGTCTCCCGGCTGCGCCCCACCATGGCCGCCGCCGCGGCCCGCCGCAAGTACGTCGTGAACGTCTCCGCTATGGAGGGTCAGTTCGCCCGCGCGTACAAGGGCGCGGGCCACCCGCATACCAATATGGCCAAGGCCGCGCTGAACATGCTGACCCGCACCAGCGCCCGGGAATTGTTCGAAGAAGATGCCATCCTCATGACCGCCGTCGACACCGGCTGGATCACCGACGAACGCCCGCACTACACCAAGATCCGGCTGGCCGACGAAGGCTTCCACGCCCCACTCGACCTGGTCGACGGCGCCGCCCGCGTCTACGATCCGATCGTCCAGGGCGAAACCGGCACCGACCTCTACGGCTGCTTCCTCAAGGACTACCAACCCTCCCCCTGGTGATCGGGCACGGGGCTACCCTGGGCATATGCTGTACCGGCTGCTGGCCGATGCCACTGCCGCGGTGCATTTCGCGTTCGTGGCGTATGTGGTGGTCGGCGGGTTCGTGGCGTGGCGCTGGCCGCGCACCATTTGGCTGCATCTGATCGCGTTCGGGTGGGGATTCAGCACCGTTTTGTTCGGATTCGTCTGTCCGCTCACGAATTTGGAGAATTGGGCGCGGCATCGGGCGGGTGTGGCCGGACTGCCGCCGAGCGGGTTCATCGACCACTACCTGACCGGGGTGATCTATCCGGAAAGCGCGTTGGGGTTGGTGCGCGGGTTGGTCGCGGTATGCGTGGTGGTGTCCTGGGTCGGCTACCTGTGGAGGGTGCGGGCAATGAGGTCGGCTACCTCGCAGACCTTGTCGTCGAGGTAGAAGTGGCCGCCGGGAAAGATGGTGTGCTCGAAGGAGCCCCGGGTGTGCTCGCGCCAGTCCTCGGCCTGCTCCGTTGTCATGGTCGGATCTTCGGTGCTGACCAGCGCCGAGACAGCACAGGACAGCGGCGCGCCTTCGCGGTAGCGGTAGGTCTCGATGGCCTGGTAGTCGCCGCGCACGGCGGGCAGCACCAGTTCCGCGAGGCTGGGTTCCTCGCGCAGGATCCGGACCGACGCGGGATCGGTTGCCAGACGCTCCAAATCGCCGATCAGATCGTCGTTGGAGCCCAGGTGCAGGCGACGTGTCTCGACGAAAGTCGGTGCGGGGCGGCCGGATACGAACAGCGTGGTCAGCGGTTGTCCCTTGTATTCGAGGCGGCGCGCCGTTTCGAAGGCCACGGTCGCTCCCATACTGTGACCGAATAGCGAAAGTTGCTGCACCGGGCCCTGATCCAGCACTTCGTCCACGATCCGATCGACGAGGGTGTCCATATCGTCGATCGCAGCCTCACCGAGGCGATCCTGTCGACCCGGGTACTGTACGGCCGCGACGGCGATACCGTCGTCGAGCCGCTCGGCCAGTGCACGGTACGCGGTAACCGAACCACCGCCCGGCGGGAAGCACAGCAACTGGTGGCGCGGCGCGAGATGCGCTCGCAGCACCCGCAGCCAGTCCGTCGCGACAATGGCTCTGCCCACGTCGATCTCCTTCTCCGTCAAAAGATTCGTCACCAGGCCTCGGCCCGGATATCGGTACGCGAACAGCAGCGTTTCAGCCGAGATATGTTCCGTACCAATCCAGGACCCGTCGCCAGGCCTCGGCTGCGGCGGTCGGGTTGTAGCGGGGGCCGGTGTCGTTGAAGAAGGCATGGTCGGCATTCGGGGCAACGTAGATCTCATGGGTGAGGCCAGCGCGGTCCAGTGCCGCTTCCGCGGTGGGACGCGAGGCGATCACCCGTTCGTCCTTGGCGGCGTAGATGCCGAGCACCGCGGCCTGCGAGCCGGACAGGTCCCCATTCTCCGGGAAGGGGCCGTAGAACGGTGTCGCCGCGGCGAGTTTCGGGGTGCCCGCGGCCAGCAGCAGCCAGACCAGACCGCCGCCGAAACAGAACCCGGTGGCACCGACCTTCTTTCCCGGCACCCGGCGCTCCAATTCGGCGATTCCGGCCCGCAGATCACCGATGAACTGCTCCGGCGCGATCTTGCCGAGTTCGGCGGTGGCCACCGCCGGGTCGGTGAAGGCGGCGGTGCCGCCGAGTTCGGACAGCAGGTCCACGGCCAGTGCGGAGTATCCGGCGCCCGCGAAACGTCCTGTCACCGAACGAATGTGGTCGGTGAGTCCCTTGTTCTCGTGAATGACGAGCACACTTCCGCGCGGCTGCGCCGCGGCCGCCCACGCGGCCTGTAGCTGACGATCGCCAGGGCCGGGAAAGGTGATCGCGGTGGCCGCGACCGCTCCGGCCGTACCCGGCGGCGGCGACGAAGCCTCGGGTGCCGAGCCCGTAGACGCGGAGTTGGCCTGATCACCACTACTCGAGCACGCGGCAAGTAGGGCGACCGCGGAGGTGGCGCCGACCCCGAGCATCCCCAGTCGGCGCAGGGCTTCCCGGCGGCCGATCAGTCCGTCGGCGTGATCGGTGGCAATCTCTTCGGCGATGTAACGCTGCAGCGGCGTCATGGCCCCGACCCTACTACTGCGTCACAACTACTACTCTCGGTCTGGTGATTGCGCACGAACAGCTGGTCCGCGACTACGAAGCCGGAATCGGTATCCCAGCCTCCGACACCACCCCATCCGCAGATCCGGGCAGCTCTTTGGCTGCGACGCTGCCGGTTTGGGCGCTGGCCGCCGGATCGGTGGCCGCGGTGACGTCGGCGGCGAACCGCGTACGGGAGGCACACCAGCTGAATCCGGTGGCGCACCGGCTGGATCCGGACCGGATCACAGCCGCCTTCTCCAGTGAGCGTCTGCTGCGCATCGGCGGTTCGACCGCCGCGATATTCGCCGACCTGTCCGGGTTCTTCCCGACCTTCGACGGCTGGGTCCGCACGCACGCCAACTACCCGCATCATCGCGCGCGACTGCTCGGGGCGCTCGGACTCCCCGACGACGCGCCCGTCGATCTGGCGGTCGCGCAAATGGCGATGAGCCGCGCCAGCGATGTCGAGGAACTCGCGGCCGCACACGGCGCGATCGCGGTACAGGTGCGCACCGAAGAGGAGTGGGCGGCCACTGCCCAGGGGCAAGCCGCCGCGTCGGGTCCGTTGGTGGCGATCGACACCCGGATCGACCGGGGCGAGATCGGGTTGCCGATCGGCGCATCGCCGTTGCAGCCATTGCGTGGTGTCCGGGTGCTGGATCTGACCCGCGTCATCGCCGGACCGGTGGCGACCAGAACGCTGGCACTGCTCGGCGCCGATGTGCTGCGGATCGACCCGCCGCGACTACCCGAGATCCCCTGGCAGTACCACGACACCTGCCAGGGCAAACGCTCGACGCTGCTCGATCTGCGTGCCCAGCTCCCCCTGATCAATGACCTACTCGCCGCCGCCGATGTGCTGATCACCGGATATCGGCCCGGCGCGCTGGAACATGCCGGGCTCACCGCCGCTCGTCGTCCCGGCCTCGTGCACGGACGGATATCGGCGTGGGGCGAATCCGGTCCCTGGGGTCGGCGCCGCGGTTTCGACAGCATTGTGCAGGCCGCGGCCGGTATCTCGATCATCGAAGGCGCACCCGCGGTGCCGGCGGCGCTGCCCGCGCAGGCACTCGACCACGCCTCCGGCTATCTGCTCGCCGCCGGTGTCATCGATGCGCTCGTCGCCCGCGCCCATGACGGCATCGGGCGTGATGTCCGAGTCGCGTTGGCGCGCACCGCATCCTGGCTCCTCACCGCCTCCGGCCGCACCCCGCGGCATCCGCAGGCCGCGCCGCCGAGCCCGATGGCTGCGGTCACGCACGGCAATGTCACCACCGCGGCGCCGGTGCTCGCCGAATATCCGGATTACGCCTGGCCAGCACCGCAATACGGCGCGGACCGGCCCGCTTGGCCCTTGACAACGCGATAGCCCTCGCTGCGTCACATTCCGGCCCGAGCGCAGTCGGATCAGTCCTGACCGTCAGGACTCGCGGGCCAGGGCCGCGATGGCCTTGGCAAGTCGCGCGCCGTCGGGCAGGTTCGCACCACGGGTGATCGTCCACAGGATGCCGAGTCCCTGGGTCAGCATGAAATACAGCTCGGCGATCGCCTCGGCGGTGTCCGCATCGAGATCCGGGCGGGATTCCCGCAGGGCTCGACCGATGTCCGCGTACGCGCCGGTGAGACTTTCGGCCATATACGTCTGCGATTCCGGCGTCCGCGCGACGCGCACCAGATTTTCCAGGCTCGCCAGCATGCCGTCGCGGTTGTCCTCGAAGACCTGCGACATACCGTCCCACATCCGCGTGAACGCCGTCAGCGGCGAATGACCGGCGCCGTCACGGACCAGCGCCTCCATTCGGTCGCCGATATCGGTGCCGAGCGCCTCCGTCAGCGCCTCGGTGATCAGCCGATCCTTGGAGCCGAAGTGGTAGCCGATCGCGGCCAGGCTCACACCTGCCGCCGCAGCGATATCGCGGGCGGTTGTTTTCGCGACGCCACGTTCGATGATGGCCTTACGCGCTCCCGCCAACAAATCTTCCCGGTTTCCCATGATCTCAGCCTACACTCGCCTTAGACATTTGTACTAGACGATCGTGCTATCTGTGTGTTAAACATTTGTCTGACACATTCGTCCGACAGATTGGCTCCGGTCATGAGCACCACCAACGCCCTCCACATCCTGATCAGCGGCGGCGGTATCGCTGGCAACGCGCTCGCGCTGCAACTGCTGCGCGCGGGCATCCGAACCACCGTCGTCGAGCGCGCCCCCAAGCCGCGTCCCGGCGGTCAGGCGGTCGACCTGCGCGGGCCGAGCCGCGAAGTCGCCGAGCGGATGGGAATCATGCCGGGCATCCGCAAATACCAGCTCGACGAGCGCGGTATGGCCTACGTCGACGAGCACGGCCGGGAGTTCGCCAGGATGCCCGCGGAGATGTTCGACGGCAAGGGGCCGGTGGCCGATATCGAGATCACCCGGGGTGATCTGAACCAGGTGCTGCTCACCGAACTCGCCAGCACGGCAGGCGAACTCGACTACCGCTACGGCGAATGGATCGAGGTATTGCACCAGGACGACACCGGGGTGGAGGTCACCTTCGCATCGGGTCGCACCGAACTCTTCGATCTGGTCGTCGGCGCCGACGGGGTGCATTCGGCGACCCGGCAACTCGCCTTCGGCCCGGAGGAACAGTTCGTCACCTACCTCGGCGGGTACATGTCCTTCTTCACTATGCCGACGCCTGCCGGAACCGAGCCGGGCTGGTTCAAGATGCATACCGTGCCCAGCGCCGCGGTCGCGATTCGACCGGATGCCGATCCGGCGACCTCGAAGGCGATCATCACCATGCGTACCGAAGTCGATCCGGCGCTGCGTCGCGATGTGTCCGCGCAGCAGCGGCTCATCCACGACATGCTGGCCGAGGCGGGGTGGGAGACCCCCGCCGTGCTGGACGCGATGACCAGCACCCCGGACTTCTACTTCGACATGCTGGCCCGGGTCGACATGCCGTCGCTGTCCACCGGCCGGGTCACCCTGCTCGGCGACTCCGGCTTCTGCGGTTCCCCGATGACCGGTATGGGCACCGCAATGGCCATCGTCGGCGCGTACGTCCTTGCTGGTGAAATCGCCGCCACCCCCGACGATCTCGCGAAGGCGCTGACCCGCTATGCCGAAATCGTCACGCCGTTCCTGGACAAGGCCAAGGAACTGCCCGGCGGCGGCATCAAGATGATGCTGCCCACCTCGCGCTTCGGCACGCGGATGACACACGTCAGCATGCGGCTCATGACCTCGCGGCTGCTGCGACCGGTAATGATGCGGATGATGACCGACACCGACGACTACGTATTGCCGTCCTACTGAGCCTCGCGGCGGACCGGTGGGATCGGCTCGCTAGGCTCGACTGGTGCGGCAAAAGATCATCATGGACGTCGATACCGGGATCGATGATTCACTCGCGCTGCTGTACCTGCTCGCCTCCCCGGATGCCGAGATCGTAGGGATCGCCGCCACCGCGGGTAATGTGCCCGCGCCGCAGGTGGCGGCGAACAATCTCGCCTGGCTGGATGTGTGCCGAGCCCCCGACATCGAGGTCGCGCTCGGCGCCGCGGAACCCCTCGCGATCCCATTGCGCACCACCGAGGACACGCACGGGCCGCAGGGCATCGGTTATGCGGAACTGCCGGAGTCCGCTCGTACACTGTCGACCCGGTCCGCGGCGCAGATGTGGGTCGACCTGGTGCGTGCGGCCCCCGGCGAGATCATCGGACTCTGCACCGGACCGCTGACCAATCTCGCGCTCGCCCTTCGGCTCGAACCGCGACTCCCACTGCTGCTGCGGCGACTGGTGATCATGGGCGGGGCCTTCAATCATCCCGGTAACACCACCCCGACCAACGAATGGAATGTGCACGTGGATCCGGAGGCGGCCAAGGAGGTCTTCGACGCCTTCTCCGCCGCACCCGCCGATCGACGGCCGATCGTGTGCGCGCTCGATATCACCGAGACCATCCAGATGCGGCCCAAACATGTAGCGCAGCTGGCCGAGCGCGCGGGAAGCCTTCCCGTCGAAGTGGTTTCGGAGACCGACCCGCCGGAGGCCAGGTCGGCGACGAGCAATCCCATCGTGCGCCATTTCACCGATGCGGTCCGGTTCTACTTCGACTTCCACAAGCTCTACGACCAGGGCTATCTCGCGCATATGCACGATCCGTTCGCGGCGGCCGTCGCGCTGGATCCAGCACTCGCCAACATCCGACCGGCCACGGTCGACGTCGAACTCGTCGGCACCCTGACTCGCGCGACGACGGTGGCGGATTGGGCGGGCATGTGGGGCCGGGAACCCAACGCCGACATCGTCATCGGCACCGAACCCGACGTGTTCTTCGAGCGATTGATCAGCCGGGTCGGCGACTTCGCCCGCTCGATCTACCCGCAGGAAGGGCCGCAATGACCGGCGACGACAATACCTACCTCGCCCAGTTCCGCACCCGACTCGACCTGCCCGGAATCATCGACGTCCATACACATTTCATGCCGGAACAGGTGATGGCCAAGGTATGGGCGTACTTCGATTCGGCCGGTCCGCTGATCGGCCGGGAGTGGCCCATCGCCTACCGCGACGACGAACAGGTCCGATTGAAGACGTTGCGCGGCTTCGGTGTGCGCGCATTCACCTCACTGGTGTATCCCCACAAACCGGATATGGCGGCATGGCTCAATGAATGGGCCGCCGACTTCGCCGAGCGCACCCCCGATTGCCTGCACACCGCGACGTTCTATCCCGAACATCACGCCGACAGTTACGTGGAGGCGGCCATCGAACGCGGCGCCCGGGTATTCAAGGTCCATGTGCAGGTCGGCGACTTCCATCCCGGCGACCCGCTGCTGAATCCGGTGTGGGGCATGCTCGAGGACGCGCAGATTCCCGCGCTGATCCACTGCGGCTCCGGCCCGGCGCCCGGAGAATACACCGGACCGGAGCCCATTGCCGGTCTCCTGCAACGCTTTCCGCGCTTGCGGCTGATCATCGCGCATATGGGTACACCCGAATACTCCGAATTTCTGGACCTGGCGCAGGATTACCCTGGCGTGTATCTGGACACGACGATGGTGTGGACCGACTTCTCCGAGGCCAAGGCACCCTTCCCCACGTCGGAGCGCGCCCGGTTGCGGCACTTCGGTGATCGCATTCTGTTCGGTAGCGATTTCCCGAATATCCCCTATTCCTACGGCCATTCGATCTACGCGCTGGAACGCCTCGATTTGGGCGACACCTGGCTGCAACAGGTCTGCTACCGCAATGCCGCCCGGCTCTTCGAGATCCAGTAGTGCTCAGACCGATGCGACCGTGAACCTGGTCCGCCGGTGCGCGGGCCGCTCGGCCTCGTCGAGCAGCGCGACCGCGAAATCCTCCATGGAGATGGCCGAGACGCCGTCGGCACGGGTGAGCAGTTCGTCCGTGCCGACGCGGTAGCTGCCGGTGCGCTTTCCCGGCACCAGTTCGGCGGGCGGGCTCAGATATGTCCAGTCGGCGGCGGTTTCGGCGCGGCACATGGCCAGTTGGTCGGCGCAGGCCTGCGCGATGGCCTGCAGTTCGACCGGGAAATCCGGGCTTTCGTGCAAGGTCATCGGATCCGGGCCGGGCACGAGCAGGGTGGCCGCGCCCCCGACCACCAGCAGACGGACGCCGGTGCGCGCCAGACCGGTCAACAGCACGGAGGTGATCGCGGGTAGTTCGTGTTCGCGACCGGGTGCCGGGCGGGTCGCGGTGATCACCAGATCCTGGCCCGCACTGAGGGATACGACGTCGTCGAGGTTCGTGGCATCACCGGTGCGCAGCATCGCCGCGGCGGGCACCGCACCGGCACGTGCGGGATCACGGACCACCGCCGTGACCTGGTGCCCGCGATCCAGCGCCTCCGCCACTACTCGGCTGCCGACATCGCCCGCCGCTCCGAACACGGTGATACGCATGGTGATTCGCCTTTCATCGGACTATTGATTGCTCAGCTCTAAGAAACATAGCTTAGCGTTAAGCAATTCCGAGGTATGAGATACCTCACCGCTGAGATATTCGCTAGGCTGCGGACGTGACCGATCATGTCGAACGGGTGCTCGATCAATGGCGCGCGCAGCGCCCCGACCTGGACGTCTCGCCGATGGCCGTATTCGGCAGGCTGACCAGACTGTCCCAGGTGGTCGGCGCCGAGCTGCGCAAGACGTTCGCCGCGCACGGACTCGACGCCGCTTCCTTCGACGTCCTGGCCACCTTGCGCCGCAGCGACCCACCCCACCGCCTCACCCCCACCGAACTCATGCGCTCGGCCATGATCACCTCCGGCGGCATCACGCAACGCCTGGACCGCCTGGAGGAACGCGGCCTCGTCACCCGCACCCGCAGCGAACACGACGGGCGGGGCGTACACGTCACACTCACCGAAGCCGGGCGCGAACTCATCGATGCGGCACTCCCCGACCATGTCGCCACAGAGGCCCGACTGCTCGAACCCCTGACGCCCGCACAACGCAAGCAGGTTGCGGCCGCCTTGCGCACCCTGCTCGAGGCGCACGGCGATTCGGTCTGACGCCCGTCAGCCTGCCGCACATCGGCCGAGCCGCGTCCGGCAGGCAGGGCATGCCCCTGAGGTCGTTCGCGCTCGGCATGGATCGGAGCTGATTCAACTCGTCTTGCGGTCGGAATATCCGCCACTGCAAGAGAATTGCGAATCAGCCGCGTCGATACTCAATTGCCGCACAAATAACCGCGAGCCGAGTGGTCGCACACTCCACCGCACTCGCCGACAGCTGTCATGATTCGTCATGCGGGCATTCTCGAATTTCGCAATCTCCGCCGGACTTGTTAACAGGTGCGATCGCTCGTTGCCCGGTCGGCCGGCCACGCACATATGCCGGATTGCTACCCGTTAACGGTAGACCTCTCACCGCAGAATTTAGTGGCAGTGGTCGCAACTGAGAGGGAAGGCATGTCCGAGTCCGAGAACAATGTGCAAGCCGCTGACACCCCGGCGGATAGTCCATTCCCGCCCGGCGCACCCCCGCACCCGCCGACGCCGAGCCGCCGTGGTCGCAGGGCGGTTGCGATCGGTGCCGTTTCGCTGCTGGCGTTGGGCGGTATCGGGGCGGGCGCATACTTCTCGGTTCGGGCGCATCTGGACCGTCCCACCGAGGCGGATCACGTACGCGCTGCGGTCCGATCCGCCACCGATGCACTGCAGGACGGCGACGTCGGTCGGCTGCGCTCCACTTTCTGTGCCGAGTATTCGGAGGAGCTTGCGCAATTCTCATCCGGACAGTTTGCCGCATTGGTTCGATTCGACAACGACAAGAACGGGCGATTCACGATCGATGGGTTCGACACCGTCGAGGTTTCGGGTGATCGCGCACGCGCCACTGTCTCCGGACATATGGATCGCGGCGATATCGGCATGCAACACACCAGCTTTGCGCTGACCCGAATCAATGGCGACTGGAAGCTGTGCAAGTGGCCAGAAGACGATCCGGCGACCAAAGCCAAGCAGGAGCAGGCGGCCACCGAACGATCCGTACGTGACGTCGTCACGAAGTTCTACAACGCGGTCGAGGACCACGATCGTGAGCAGCTTGCCGCTTTGAGTGACGGCCCCGTCGCACAGTCGATCGTCGGCGCGTCACCGGACGAGTTCACGCGCACGCTGCGCCGCTGGGGCACGCTCGAATCCGTCGACGAGGTCGTGATCCGCAGCGACTCGGCCAAGGTCACGGTCACCGGCAAGGACCGCGAGGGCAGTTACGTCGCCGAGCTGACCCTGCACCGGATCTTCGGCGAATGGAAGCTGTCCGACACCACGGAGATCAGCCGATGAGCCCGCACCCCGGCGCGGACGCCCCACCGCCCCCCGCCGACCTCGCAATGCCGAAAGGACCCATGATGTCGACTCCACCCACTCTCGCGGAGCCGCCGCCGCCGGCGTACGTGCCCGCGAATCCCGTCGCGAAACCCGTTGCACGCAAACGGAAGCGGGCACTCATAGCGCTGGCGGGCATCGCTGTCGTCGCGGCCATGGGCGCCGCGGGCGGCGGTACCTACCTGGTCACCCACCCGACCGAGTCCGGGCCGACCGCCGAAGCGCGGGTGCGCGCCGCCATCGACGACTACTACGCCGATTGGCAGCGCGGCGATCTGACGCAGGTCCGCGCCGACGTCACCGACGACGTGGCAAAGGCCGCATTCGACGTACAGCCGGCCGCATTCGCCGATTACGCCAAGCGGTTAACGGCCCAGAACGGACGCTTCGTCGTCAATTGGTTCGACGACGTCGAGGTCGACGGCGATCGTGCGCGGGTCGCCATGACCGGCCACTCGATCGGTGGCGAGCTGTCCGACATCGGCGACGAGCACCCCCGAATCGAACTGACCCGGATCGACGGAATGTGGCGCATCAGCAAGCTGCCCAGCGATCCTGCTGCCGAACGCAAGCGGACCCAGATGATGGACGAGGCCGACGTACAGCAGACGGTACAGAGCCTGTTCGATGCGGCGAATACCGGCAATCTCGTTGCCGCACACAACATTACGGAAATCGATGCGGTGACCTTGGCCGCACTGAAGGGCATCGTGATCCGCTCGGTCGACCGGACGGTCGTCAACAGCGATTCGGCAAGTATCACGGTGACCATTCAGCAGGCCGATGTGACGCAGCGCGTGACCTTCCAGCTCGAGCGCATCGGCGGGCAGTGGCGGATTGTCAATGCCGCCGTTCTGAATACGGTCCTGACCGGGGGTGCGCACTGATGAACGCACGCACCTTCCGCCGGTATTTGCTGGCGACGCTCGTCCCGGTCACCGCGCTCGCACTGGTCGCCAGTTGTGGTCACGATCCAGCCGCACCCGCGCGCGCCCACTACGACGCGACCAAGGTCGCGGGCCTGCCGGTCGCGGACGGGCCCAGCGGCCTGCGCGAGCATGTGCCGCCACCCGCGATCACGGTGGACGGGTTCACCGGCACCCCGGTCGATCAGCTTGCAGCCAACGCGGTCGCCGACGTCGAGGATTTCTGGCGCGTCCAATACCCCAGGATGTTCGGCCGCCAATTCGTTCCCGTCGACCACCGCGTCTCCTACGACTCCAGCGATGCGGCCGCAACCGTCTGCGGCGAATCCGTTGCGGGCGTAGAGAACGCGTTCTACACCACCGAGTGCAAGCAGGGCAGACTCATCGCGTGGGACCGAGAGCTGATGTCGATGTACGCTCAGCTCGGACCGGAGTCCGTCCCTTTCATTCTGGCCCATGAGTACGGACACGCGGTCCAGGATCAGGCCAGGCTGGTCAATGACTCCACGACGACCATCGTGCGCGAACAGCAGGCCGACTGCTTCGCCGGCTCCTACTTGAGATCGGTCGCCGAAGGCAAGTCCACCCGCTTCACCCTCAACACTGCCGGCGGCCTGAACAATGTAATCGTCGCGGCACTGACATTGCGCGACGGCGACTACATCGGAACGATGCCGAACGAGCACGGAAGCGGATTCGAGCGGGCCGGTGCCCTGCAGCTCGGCTTCACCGACGGCGCGGACGCCTGCAGCAAGATCGACGATGCCGAAATCGCGGTACGGCGCGGCAACCTGCCGGCCATCTTCAGCTCCACCGAAACCGGCGAGCAGGAGATCACGCAGGACTCGGTGCAAGCCCAGATCGACTTCGCCGCCCGGCTGTTCAAGCTGAAGGATAAGCCCAAAGTGGAGTACACCGGCGCGATCCGAGGCTGCCCGGACGCGCACGAAACCACACCGGTCTCGTACTGCCCGTCCACCAACACCATCGGGATCGACCTGCCCGGGCTGGTGAAACGAGGGCGCAAGGTCGATAGCCTGGTGCCCAGAGGCGACTTCGATGCCTACGCACTGGTCGCCTCTCGCGTCCTGCTTGCGGTCGAAAAGGCCTCCGGCCGATCACTTTCCGAGCAGACGACCGCACTCCACGTCGCGTGCTACACCGGCGTCTACACCGATGCCCTGGCCAGGGGCGAGCTGGCGGAAAGTCAACTGTCCCAAGGCGATGTGGACGAAGCTCTGGCCGGACTGCTGCGGGACGGGCTGGTCGCCAGCAATGTCGACGGCCTCTCGGTGCCGAGCAGTTTCGCTCGCATCGAGGCCTACCAGCTCGGCCTCGAGCACGGTCGTACGGCCTGCGACAACACATACACCGACGCGAGGTAGGCCACGATGTCGCCGGTACGGTCGCCCACCGTACCGGCGACATCAATGGGTTCGATCCGGATAGCGCCGCAGCAACGAATCGACCATCGGAACCTCGACAACCACGCCGTTGTCCCACCAAAGCAAGGCGACTGAGACAGTGAATCAACAGTTGCCTCAGTCATGATGGCGACTCGTTAGATGCGCGGGATGCCACCGCCGCCGCCGGTCGGCAACTCGTCAGTCGGTCAGGTCGATCCGGATGGTCAGGAGGTTGGTGCCGAAGGCGCGGACCATCGCGCTGTTCATCCGCGGGAGGGTGGCCAGACGCGCCATCGCATCGTCGTCGGGCAGTGGTTGGGCGATGCCGTTACGCCAGCGGCCATCGATGCGCACCCGAACGGCGGGATCCGCCTTGATATTTCGCACGTAGTCGGAGTGCTCGCCGTGGTTGGAGACCATCCAGAACTGCTCCCCCACCACCTTTCCGCCGACCGGGGTGCTTCGCGGTTCACCGGACTTGCGCCCGGTGGTCTCCAGCAGGATCTGGTCGCGCATGCGCGTAGTGATCGGGTTGGCGAGGCGGCGATGGAAGGCGTGATCGAGACGCAGCCGCCAGGAATTATTAGCCGGTGAAGTCATGGTTCGAGTGTTGTCGAGACTGACAGTCTCGTCAAGGTAGTATTGCGTCATGGCCGAAAACGCGAGCACGCGAGCGCACACCGGATCCCGGCGCAATGAGGCGGCGCGCGCGGCGATTCTGACCGCTGCGGCCGAACTCCTCGCCGAACACGGAAGTTCGGGTGTCACCGTGGATCGCATCGCGGCGCATGCGGGCGTCGGGCGTCAGACCATCTACCGCTGGTGGCCGTCCAAAGACGCGGTCCTACTCGATGCGCTGGTCCATTCGGCCGAACAGGCTGTCGCGATTCCCGATACCGGAACCCTGCGCGGCAATCTCGAAGTCTTTCTCGGCGAGACCTTCGCCGCCGCGCGCACCGAACGCAATCGCCGAGCCCTGATCGCCGCGGTCATCGCCGCCCAGGACGACGCGAACCTCGAACAGGCCCTGCGCGAGTTCCTCGCCCGCCGACGAACGGCACTGGCCGAGGTCATCGAACAGAGCCGATCCCGCGCCGAGATCCCGGGGACGGCCCCGGCCGAACTGGTCGTCGAACAGGCCTTCGGCGTGCTGTGGTACCGAATCCTGTTCCAGCCCAACGCCCTACACGCCGAAGGCGCCGCCGAACTCGCCAGGGCGCTGACCACCCAACTCAGTGCCGTCTAGCCGAAGGCGCGATACGTCCCGAACTTCGCCGCGGGCGCTACACACGCTCAGCTGTCGAAGGCTTCGAGTAGCTGTTCAGCGGCCAGTGCGGCGGTCAGCGTGCCGTCGCGCACCTGCTTCTCCACTTGGGCGCGAATGGTTTTGACGTTCGGGTTCTCGGCAAGGCGGCGCAGGAGTTGGTCGTGCACCATGGTCCAGGTCCAGTCGACCAACTGGCGGCGACGCTTTTCGGCGAACTCGCCTGCCTCGGTGAGGATGCGACGGTGTTCGAGAACGGTATCCCAGAACTTGTCCAGCCCATGGCCTTCCAGCCCGCTCATGGTGAGCACCGGTGGGCGCCAGAGTGCGTCGTGCGGATGGATCAGGCGCAGCGCACCCGCCAGTTCGCGGGCAGCGGCCTTGGCCTCGATCTCGTGTTTGCCATCGGCCTTGTTGACCGCGACCAGGTCGGCGAGTTCGAGGACACCCTTCTTGATGCCCTGCAACTGATCTCCGGTGCGGGCGAGGGTGAGGAAGCAGAAGACGTCGACCATATTCGCGACGGTCACCTCGGACTGGCCGACGCCGACGGTCTCCACCAGGATCACGTCGTAGCCCGCGGCCTCGAGCAGCACGATGGTTTCGCGGGTCGCCTTGGCGACGCCGCCGAGGGTGCCCGCGGTCGGCGACGGACGGATATAGGCGTTGCGCTCCAACGACAATCGCGCCATGCGGGTCTTGTCACCGAGGATCGAGCCGCCGGTGCGGGTGGAGGACGGATCGACGGCCAGTACCGCCACCCGATGCCCCTTGCCGATCAGATCCATGCCGAGCGCATCGATGAAGGTCGACTTACCGACGCCGGGAACACCGGTGATGCCGACACGATTCGAGGTGACCGTATCGGTGGGCGGCGTCAGTTGCAGCAGCAGTTGCTGCGCGAGCTCCCGATGATCGGCCCTGGTCGACTCGACCAGGGTGATGGCCCGAGCCAAGGCGGCCCGCTCCTGGGAGCGGACCGCCAGCGCGAGTGCGTCGACATCAATGACGCGCTTATGCCCACCCGTCGCCCGACCACCACCCCCCACGGGATCGCTGCGCGATGCTGGATGCCCGCCCGTCACCCGACCACCACCCCTCACGGGATCGCTGCGCGATGCTCGATTCATTGCCTGCTGCCGCCGCCGATCTCGTGACCGAGTTCGCCCGCCAACTTCTTCAGCAGATCGATCGCGGCGTCCGCGATCACGGTGCCGGGCGGGAAGATCGCCGCCGCACCCGCCGCGTACAGCTCGTCGAAGTCACCGGGCGGAATGACACCACCGACGATGACCATGATGTCGGGACGCCCGACATCGGCCAGCGCCTGCCGCAGGGCGGGCACCAGCGTGAGGTGGCCCGCTGCCAGCGAGGACACACCGACGACGTGCACGTCGTTATCGGCCGCCTGCTGCGCCACCTCCTCCGGGGTCTGGAACAGCGGGCCCACGTCGACGTCGAAGCCGAGGTCGGCGAAGGCCGTCGCGATCACCTTCTGCCCTCGGTCGTGTCCATCCTGGCCCATCTTCGCGACCAGGATGCGCGGTCGACGACCTTCCGCATCGGCGAATTCCTCGACGAGTTCGATCGCCTTGCTGATATTGGTCACCTTCCCGGCCTCGTCGCGATACACACCGGAGAGCGTACGGATCTCGGCCTGGTGGCGTCCGTACACCTTCTCCAGCGCGTCGGAGATCTCGCCGACGGTGGCCTTCGCACGGGCGGCATTGATCGCCAACGCGAGCAGGTTGTTCTCCATGCCACCCTCCGAAGAGGCTGCCGCACGGGTCAATTCGGCCAGCACCCGCTCCACCTCGGCCGAATCACGTTCGGCCCGAAGCCGGTTCAGCTTCTCGATCTGCTCGGCGCGCACTCGCGAATTCTCGACCTTGAGTACCTCGACCTGCTGATCCTCTTCGACCTGATACTTGTTCACGCCGATCACCGGCTGCTGGCCGGTATCGATGCGCGCCTGCGTGCGCGCGGCGGCCTCCTCGATGCGCAGCTTCGGGATGCCCTCGCCGATCGCCTGCGCCATACCACCGTGCGCCTCCACCTCGGCGATATGCGCGCGGGCGCGGTTGGCCAGCTGGTGGGTGAGCCATTCGACGTAATACGAACCGCCCCAGGGGTCGATCGGCCGCGTGGTGTTGGACTCCTGCTGGATCAGCAACTGGGTGTTGCGTGCGATGCGCGCGGAGAAGTCCGTCGGCAGGGCGAGCGCCTCGTCGAGGGCGTTGGTATGCAGCGACTGGGTGTGGCCCTGGGTCGCGGCCATGGCCTCGATACAGGTGCGCGCCACATTGTTGTAGGCGTCCTGCGCGGTCAGCGACCAACCCGAGGTCTGCGAATGGGTGCGCAGCGATAGCGATTTCGCACTCTTCGGTTCGAACTTCGCGACCAGTTCGCTCCAGAGCAGTCGTCCCGCACGGAGTTTGGCGACCTCCATGAAGAAGTTCATGCCGATGGCCCAGAAGAACGACAGCCGCGGCGCGAACTTGTCGACCTCCATGCCGGCGTCGATACCGGCGCGGATGTACTCGACACCGTCGGCGAGGGTGTAGGCCAACTCCAGATCGGCCGTCGCTCCGGCCTCCTGAATGTGGTAGCCGGAGATGGAGATCGAGTTGAACTTCGGCATCTTCGCGCTGGTGTAGGCAAAGATATCGGAGATGATCCGCATCGAGGGCTTGGGCGGATAGATGTAGGTGTTGCGGACCATGAACTCCTTCAGAATGTCGTTCTGAATGGTTCCGGCGAGCTGTTCCGGTGCGACACCCTGTTCCTCGGCCGCGACGACATACAGCGCCAGGATCGGCAGCACCGCGCCGTTCATGGTCATCGACACACTGACCTGATCCAGCGGGATGTGGTCGAAGAGCTGACGCATGTCGAGGATCGAATCGATGGCGACACCGGCCATGCCGACATCACCCTGTACACGCGGATGATCGGAGTCGTAGCCGCGGTGCGTCGCCAGGTCGAAGGCGACCGACAGACCCTTCTGGCCCGCCTGCAGATTGCGGCGGTAGAAGGCATTCGAGTCCGCGGCGGTGGAGAAGCCCGCGTACTGGCGGATGGTCCACGGCTGGTTGACGTACATGGTCGGGTACGGACCGCGCACGAACGGCGCGATACCGGGCACGCTGTCGAGCGGATACCCCTCGGCCGCAACGGCGTCACGGTCGGCCTTGGTGAAAACCGGTGGCACATTGATGCCCTCGGGGGTCGCCCACACCAGCTGTTCGGGGGTGTAGTTGTTCGCCTCGGCGGCCGCGCGCACGTAGGCGTCGACCTGTGCGGCGTCCACCTCGGCGGGGTCGGCCGGACGTTCGGACAGCGGCACCTCGGCGAAACTGCCGATCAGATGCTCGATATGACTCAGTGTCATCAGGCTCCCACCTTCTCCAGCAGGTCGGACAGTGCGGCGACGGCATCTATGCGAGCCGCGAGATAGCCGTCCGGGCGTTGCGCACCGCTCAGTTCGCCAACGGCCTTTTCCGCACCGGCCAGCAGCACCGTCTCGATTCCGGCGGCGCGCAACTGCTCGACAGCCACACCCGCCTGTTCGGCATAGCGTTTGTCCGAACCACACAGCACCGCGATGGCAGCACCGGATTCCGTTGCGGCCGCACCGATTCCAGCCACCTCCAATGGGCCCGGATGCAGCGTCTCGATACCGCCGGAGGCCAGCAGGTTCGCGATGAACGTCACCCGCACATTGTGCTCGGCCACCGTGCCGAGTGGCACCAGCAGCGCACGTGGGCGCGCACCGTTGGCCGCGAGGTAGGCATCCGAGCGGTTGCGCAGCGCCTCGAAGGCTGCGCCGTAGCGAGCGACCTGTCCGGCCTGTCGTGCGGCTTCCGACAGCGGCTGCTCGGCCAGATTGGGGAATTCGTTCACACCGGTGACAGCCGTCTTGCGGTGTGCCACATCGGTATCCCGGGCCGACCGCGTCGCGGCGATCCGCTCGGCGAGCAATCCGGAGTCCAGCGCGGTCGAATATCCGCCCGCGGCCTCGATCTCCTGC
Organism: Nocardia sp. CA-107356; assembly: GCF_050946365.1. Lineage (NCBI taxonomy): Bacteria > Bacillati > Actinomycetota > Actinomycetes > Mycobacteriales > Nocardiaceae > Nocardia > Nocardia sp. CA-107356. Next base: position 6,068,637 of record NZ_CP191992.1, read on the forward strand.
ATGAACTCCCACGCCTTGGCGGCGAGCGCCGCGGTGAGATCCTCGATGTACCAGGAGCCCGCACCCGGATCCTGCACATGCCCGAGGTGCGACTCCTCGAGTAGCAGCAGCTGCGTATTGCGAGCCATGCGGTCCGCGAACGACTTCGAGACACCGAGTTCGCCCGGCGGCAATGCCGAGTCGAAGGACAGCACGGTCACCGTATCCGCGCCACCGACACCAGCGCCGAACGCGGCGAGGGTAGTGCGCAGCATATTCACCCATGGGTCGCGCTGGGTCATCATGGCCGCGGAGGTCACCGCGTGCTGTGGTGCGTCACCGAATGCCGGGGCTCCGCACACATGCGCGACGCGGGCCCAGAGTTGGCGGGCCGCACGGAATTTCGCGATGGTGGCGAACTGGTCGTCGGTCGCGGCGAAACGGAACACCAACTGGTCGAAGGCATCAGCGATATCGTGCTCATCGGTGAGCGCGCGCAGATAGGCCAGGCCCGCGGCCACCGCGGCACCCAGTTCCTGTGCATCCGAAGCACCCGCATTGTGAAAGACGGTGCCGTCCACCGTGATCGCGCGCACGGTTTCCGACCGCGCCGCCGCCTGTCCGGCCAGTGCGACCGCCGCCGCCAGCTCGACGTCGGCGGATCCGGCGAAGCGACTGGTGAGCGGGGCCGCGCCGAGCGCCACCTGGATACCGGACCGATCGGCTACCTGGTAGCCGTCGAGCACTGCGAAAACCTGTTGCGCCGCATCGGAAACCGCGGTTCCGGCATCGAGGGTCAGCGGTGCCATTTCGAACAGCAGCCCCGACAGCGCGGCGGGCAGTTCGGCGACCGGCAGACCGCGCTCGCCGACGGCGAGCCACAGCGCGCTGATCCCGTTCTCCAGACCCGCCAAGATCTCGCGATTCGCCGCGGCGCCATCGCGTGCACTGATGAAAGCGCTCACGTACCAGCCGCGATGCACGTCACGGGTGGCGTCGCGGCCACGCACGAACGGATATTCGCCCGGCAGCGGCAGTTCGGCCCGCTCATCCCGGCGGGTGTACAGCGGGGCGATGGTCAGCCCGTCGTAGGTCTTTTCCTCGAGCAGCTTCTCGGGCTCCTCGGGAAGCTCGGGGATCCCGACCCGGCTGGCCTTCGCCAGCACTGCGGCCACGCCCTTGCGCCATGCGGCGTAGTCGGGAACGTCTGGGCGCTCCGCGGGCTCCGCTCCGGCCACCGGCTCTGAAGCAATCGGCATAGCTGCTGTTCCTCTTCTCCTCGACGCACGCCTCGTGTGCGCCCGAAACCGTTGCATTCGCCCAGCTCAGCGAGCACATCAGTTAACGAGCATTCGTCCCGTTTCTTCTGATGCTAGCGGCAGCGCCGCAGCCGGTTGACCGTGGCCGCCACTACCAACCGGTAACCTTGCCCGGGTGACAAGGCTGATCCGTGACCCACGCATCGTCGCCCTGCTCCTCGGTGGCGCGGCGCTGTTCATCGCGGCGATGCTGGTCCCGCTACCGACCCCACAGCAGATGCAGGATTGGGCCACCTCGGTCGGCCCGATCTTCCCGCTGCTGTTCTTCGTGGTCCACGCGCTGGTCACGGTCGCGCCGATACCGCGAACGGTGCTGACGGTGAGCGCGGGCGTCCTGTTCGGCCCGGCCCTCGGCATCGCGCTCGCCGCCTCCGCGACCACCGTGAGTGCCGCGCTGGCCATCCTGCTCGTGCGCGCCCTCGACCGAGACCGCGTCGCCGCTCACCTCACCCACCCGGCGGTGCACTCCATCGATGAACGCCTCGAACGGCGCGGCTGGCTGGCCGTTGGCTCGCTGCGCCTGATCGCCTTCGCCCCCTTCTCGGTCATCAACTACTGCTGCGGCCTCTCCTCGATCCGGTTCTGGCCCTACATGATCGCCACCATCATCGGCATCCTCCCCGGCACCATCGGGACCGTGATCCTCGGCGATGCCCTCACCGGCGGTACCCATCCGGGGATGCTCGTGGTCTCCGGCGCGCTGATCGCCATCGGCATCATCGGGCTGGTGGTCGATGCTCGCTGGTCGCAAACCCACCAGCCGACCCAGGAACCCACCACCGCGGCACGCGCCTCGATCGCCGACTGAACGACGCGCGATAGTCAGTCGACGGTCAGTTCGATCGGGATGGCGAAGACATCCACCATCGCGCCGTTGCGCAGGACCGTCACGGGCATGGAGACGCCGATGGCATCACCGAAGAGTTGGCGTTGGATGCCCTGGGCGTCGGCAACTTCGGAGCGGGCCACACTGAGGACGAGGTCACCGCGGCGCAGGCCAGCGTGGTCGGCGGGGCCACCGCGGACTACCTCGACGATGCGGACACCGGCGTGTTGGCCGGTGCGGGCGGCGACGGATGCGGGGAGCGGGGCGGGGACGCCGACGAGGCCGAGATAGGCGCGGCGGACTCGGCCGTCTTTCAGCAAAGTGCTGATGATGCGCCGGGTTGTCGCGTTGATCGGGATCGCTAGGCCCAGACCGACTCCCGCGACCGCGGTATTGACGCCGACCACTCGGCCCGCCGAATCCGCAAGCGCGCCACCGGAATTGCCGGGGTTCAGCGCGGCGTCGGTTTGGATCACGTCCTCGATCACCCGTCCGGCGCGACGGGAGGCGACCGGGACCGCACGGCCGAGCGCGCTCACCACGCCCGCGGTCACCGAGCCCGCCAACCCCAGCGGGCTCCCGACCGCGACCACCAACTGGCCGACCACCAACTTGTCCGCGTCGCCGAGGACAACCGCACCAGGTGCGCCGCCGCGCGCCCGCAGCACCGCGAGGTCCGACAGCGGGTCGATGCCGACGACATCGATGCGTGACTCCACGCCGTCGGCGAAGACGATATCGCCGCTGCTCGCCGAGCCGACCACATGCGCGTTGGTCAAGAGGAAACCGTCGTCGGTGAACACCACCGCGGATCCGCTCCCCCGCCGGGTCCGCACGCTGGCCACATGCGGGGTGACCGACGCCGCGACCGCGATGACAGTGCGCGAATACGCGTCCATCGCGGACTCGTCGAGGTTGTGTTGTCGTGCGGCGCCTTCCTGGCCCGACAACGGGACCGACTCGTCGTCCACGCTGACCACCATCCTGCTCATCGGGCGCACACTCGATTCGAGGGCGCCCTCTCCAGCATGCCCCGCCGCCACCGCCCGCGCATCGTGTTCGCCACAGGCGCAACCGGATTCATCCGACGCCGACGACCCGATACCGACATGGCCGCTCGCGTTCGACACAGCGGGTTCATAACCAATCCACGCGGAGGCCTGGTTTCAACCGTCTGAGACGGTATCGTACTACCAGTACCGCATACCCGCGGTCCCAACGAGGTGCGCCATGGCGGAGCAGACTGTGCGAGCAAAGAGCCGCACCACCCCTGGACATCCCAAGGCCAGACGAATCGCGTTCCGTTTCGGTGAGCCGGAGCCCAACGGTGAGCCCGTCACTCGGACGCGACCCGCACACCGGACAGCACCCGCTGACACTGGCCCCCGAGGCGTACTCGCCGTTCCGCGTCACGGTTTTCCAAGGCATCGGCCGAGAACTGGCGGTGTACCTGCGCCCCTGCTTCCACCAGGACGATATCGATACCCGGGAACTGTTGCGGCGCTGGCAGAAGGAACCATTCGACGCGCGGACAGCGCGCTCGTCGATCACCTGAAGTAACAACCGAATACCCCTTGAATCAACGGAGATTCACCTGACCACCAGCGCGAAATCCAATGGCGCCTATCCGAAGGTGCGCCGCATGCGGTTCCGCTTCGGCGATCGGGCCCCGATGCGCAAACACTATGTCCAGGACGACATCGTGATGAGTCATCTGATCGCCCTGTTGTCCTCGGCCTTTCCACCCGGCGAGGAGTCCTTCATCCGATCGGTGCGGCGGGTCTCCGGCCAGATCACCGATCCGGTGCTGGTTTCGGGTTGACTACGCCCCAGGCACCCGATCCAGGAAGCCGTGCACACCGAGGATGCGGCCGTCCGCGGCCAGGGTGATCACATCGGTCCCGGCGACGGGCGCACTTCCGTCGGTCACCGACACCAGCTCCCATGAGAAGCGGGCGGTGTCGTGGTGCCCGTCGACCGTGCCGAGCTGACGGAATTCGAAGCCGGGGAACTGCTGGTGCACTCCCCCGATGGCGGCGGTCAACTGCTCGTGCCCGGCGACGTCGGCGAGCGGATCGGTGTAGAAACCGTCCTCGTGCCAGGCCGCCGCCACCGCCCGTGCGCGCACGTCATCATCGGTGGCATTCCACGCCGTGAAGTACCGGCCGACCGCTTCGTCATACTGCGACATAGTGAATCATCCTCTGCTGAAAGGTATTTCGGTCATCCGTCGGAGTTCCGAAGCGGATACCTCAACCTTGCCCGCTGGCGATCACCGAGTCGATTACGCGCGAGGTAAGGATTACCGGGCGAACCAGCGCGGCCACTGATAGCCGCGCTCCCACACCATGCCCCCGGAGACCACGACCAGATCGCACATCTCGGTGACCGCACGCCGCGAAGCCCAGATATGCTCCCGGCTCGGCACCAGCACCGCACGCGCACCACAGCGCGCGATCGCCGTGAGCAGCCGCGCGACCGGGTCACCCTGCGGACCCACTGTCATCGAGACCAGCTCGTAGCCGAGCCGAGCCGAACAGGTGCGGATGCCCCGCACATCGTAATCCACCATGGATCCGGAAATATCCCACCGTACGAACCCGATCGCCCATGGTTTCGCCACCACCCCGTTGCCAAGTACCCCCATTTCGCTTTGCAAATGCTCGACAACCTCCCATGATCCGGACCCGTTCATCGCGCACACCCTGTCTGCCAGCACCTAGCGCAACGGTAGGAAACCGGACGCGGTCGGCACCATGGTTTTGCGGGGATTTGCGGAAGCTGTTGACCCTCACGGCGCTGACCGGCGACGATTAGGCACAGCCAGCGCAATTCTCCACGCGAGACGAGGCCACTCTCATGCGTATACAACTGCTCGGCGGACCCACCAATAACACCGGCTCACCGCGGCTCTGGATCGATGAGGATCGACATCTGTATCTCGTCCAGGGCTACCGGGTGGCCCATCACGCCAACCATGTCGAAATACCCCATATGCTGCTGGGCTGGCTACAACCCGGCACCTACATCGGCGCTCCCCTGCACGACTCCGGGCATGGATCCTTCACTCTCGCCGGGCAACCGGTCACCGATCCGGATGCCTTGGCGCACATGCGGATTCCCGATCACGAAACCGCGATCGCGGTCCCGGTCGGACAGAGCCCGTGGGAATGGTAATGAAATGCTCTACTTCACCGTCGAGGAAACGAACGATCTCATTCGCGAGACTCGCAGCGACGCTTTCCATCTGGAGGTGTCCGATGATCACTCTCAGGTCGCCGACGAGACCGAGCCGATGCGCCGGGTCCTGGCGGGGCTACCGCCATTCGAGGAGCAGTGCTATCCGCCGTCGTGGCGGGCCTGGGAGGAGCTCACCAGCGAGGTCGCCGGACGCGGCGTCCCGATCCGGCGCGTCCGGGTGGTCTCGGAGCCGCTCACCGACTACGTTCGATTCCTGCACGCACTCACCGACCGAAATCAACGGTACGGCGAGGACATTCGCTGGCTGCCACGGCATCTCGCCGATCCGTCGGAGTACACCGACGACGAATGGTGGCTGCTCGACGAGACGCTCGCCTTTACGATTTTCACCAAGTCCGGCGATCTGGCCGGTGCCGCGGTAACCACCGACCCGGTCCTGGTCGCACGATGCACGACAGTACGAGATACGCTGTGGAACAAAGCAATTCCGCACCACGACTATATGCCCAGCGGGCGGAGTGGATGACCGGTGTCGAGCAGTCCCGGCAAGCCTTCGGGGCGCGATTACGTGAACTGCGCAAAGCCGCACACCTGACCGGTGTGCAGCTCGCCGCTGCTGCCGGCTGGCATTCGGCGAAGGTGTCGCGCATCGAGCACGGCAAGCAGACGCCGAGCGATAATGACCTGGCCGAGTGGTGCCGGTTGTGCGGTGCCGAGCTGCTGCTGCCGGATCTGCGTGCGGCGCTGGCGAATATCGAGGCGCTCTGGCAGGAGTGGCGACGCATCGCCGCGACCGGACATGCCCAGCAGCAGCGCCGCCGCATCGAATTGGAGTCGCGCGCCAGCACGATCCGCAACTACGAGAACGCGGTCGTCCCGGGTCTGCTGCAGACCGAACCGTATGCCAGGGCGGTCCTGGAGAGCTGCATCGACTTCGTCGGCGGCATCGACGATATCGACCGCGCGGTGGCGGCACGTATTGCGCGCCAACGGATTCTGCGCCACGGCACCCATCGCATCAGCATCCTGCTCGCCGAACAGGCGCTTTACACCACGGTCGGCGACAACGATGTGATGACCGGTCAGCTCGAACAGCTCATCGACGTGATGCCGCTGCCGCGGCTCGGCCTCGGCATCATTCCGCGGACGGCGGATTTCCTCTACACCACAACGTGTTTCGTGCTGCTCGACAAACGCATCGCCGAGGTCGAGACGATTTCGGCGGGTCTGACCATCACCCAGCCCCGCGAGCTCGCGTACTACGAGAAGACCTGGGCGGCGCTGCACCGGCAAGCGCGGTATGGCGATGCCGCCCGGGCGTTGATCACCGACGCGATGAAGCAGCGGCAGCAGATCTAGAGTGCCGCACGGATTTTCGCGGCATTTTCGTAGTCGCGCTCCCAATTCGGGCCGGTCGGGGCGAGAATGACGCGTTCGACTCCGGCATCCCCGTGGGCGGCGAGCAGTTCGACGGCCGCCGCGTGATCTGCGGGTAACGCTGGCGCGACGACGGTGACCGCGGGCACCGGCCGATCGAATTGCGCTGCGAGCGTCCGCAATTCGCCGATATCGGCCGCCAACTGTTCGAGGCCGGGCTGCAAGGTGATCCAGCCGTCGGCGTACTCGGCGGCCCGGCGCCGGGCCCGAGTCCCATTGCCCGCCACCAGGACCGGTGGCATTGCCGATCCGGGCGCCAAGGTCACGTCCACACCGTTGACCGCGGCGGTCGACCCCGTCACGAGATCGGGCAGCACCCGCAGTGCCTCGTCGGTGCGGCGGCCGCGATCCTCGAAGGCCATACCGGCCGCGCGCCAGCCGATATCGCCGTGCGCCGGATTCCCGGTGCCGACGCCGAGCAGCAACCGACTCCCCGACACGTACTGCAGCGTGCTGATCTGCTTGGCCGCCCAAGCCACCGGGCGCAGCGCCAGCAGCATGACGTTGTACCCGATCCGAATCCGGTCGGTGACGGCCGCCGCGGTCGCGAGCGTCACGGTACTGTCCAACATGGGCGCACTCGCCACGAGATGGTCTGTGGACCAGACCGATTCGAGGCCGAGTTGTTCGGCGAGCCGGGCGCTGGCCCGCACATCGCCGAGGATCGGCCGCGTGGGATCGGGTGTCGAGGTCGGGAGGATAACGCCGATTTCCAAGGTCATGAGCACCACGTTAGGCATTGGATGTGAGTGTTCCAATGGCCGGATCGCTCACTCCGATATCCCCAACGCTCACTCCGCCGCGGCTGCTTGTTCGGCGGGCTTGCGGTGCAGTCCCTTTCGGTCGTAGTACAGGGTCACCGCGGCGCCGACGACCAGACCGATGCCAACACCGAGCACCGCCATCCAGCTGCCGCGCGCGAGACCGGCGTCTCCGTTGGCATTGAAGTACAGGATCGCGCGCACACCGAGATAGACCTGGTGCATCGGTTCGAAGGTGGCCAGCCATGCGAAGTAGTTCGGTGTCGCTTCGATCGGCACGCTACCGCCCGAGGAGGGCAAACCGAGCACGATGAACAGAATCAGATTGACCAGCAGACCCGCGGTGCCGAGGGCGGCGAGCACGGACAGCGCAGTCACCCCGACCGCGATGATCGCGAGCACGCAGTAGAGGAACAGCGTGAGGGGATGATCGAGCGGTACATCCAATGCCGCTGCGATGCCGAGGAATACCGCGGACACGATCGGTGCGGTGACGATCAGAATCGCCCACTTCAGCAGCAGGGTGCGAAACCGGGAGATCGGCGCGGGTGGGTAGTGCACGTACCACGGGCCGTATTCGGTCGGTGCGAACCCGAGCGCGGAATCGGTCATCGAATGAATGATCATCGCGCCGGTGAAACCGGCCAGCAGCACCATGATCGTATAGAAGAAGGCCGACAGCCCCTGTCCGGTCCCATCGGGCAGCGGCCGATACGGTGCGACCACCACCTGGATCGGATGGGCCAGCATCAATTGGCTGGCTCCGGCCAATTCGGGAGCCGCGCCACCCGCGGCGGGCCGCAGCTGGGACTCGACGGTATCGGTGAGTTGTTTGCCGACGGTCTCGTCGACACGACTCAGCGCTTGCTCGGCGATGCGCTGCATCACCCCGGTGGCGAAACTGCCCGCGCGCGGGTTCGTATGCACCGTAATGATCGGCTGTTCCACCTTGCCCGGCACCACCCCGGCCGCGCCGAGAATGGCCAGCCGCTTGGTGAAGTCACTGGGGATCACGATCGCGCCGTAGGCCCGGCCTTGGCGCAGTTGCCGCTGCGCCTCGGCGAAACCGACGACCTGCAGATCGATCTTGTCGGCGGGCAGGCCCGCGACGAGCGCCTCGGTGATCTGATCTCCGACATTGGTCGGCTTGCCGCCGAGGGTATCGCCGTCGTCCTGGTTGACCAGCGCGACACGGAAATCGTGCAGATTCTTCGTCGGATTGACCACATACGCCAGGTACATCGTGGCCAGTAGCGACATGAGCAAGGTGACCACGGCGATCGGGGCGATCCAGGCCCGTGGCCGCAGATGGCGGGCGGCTGTGTCGGCAGTCGTCATGGCCGCACGGTAATCCGTCACGGCGGTTTTCCGGTAGCGATCGGGCGTTGGTCGGCTGCTGGTCACATTGCGGTACCGGACCCCATAACCGAGACCGCCGTCACAGGCTCAGCGCAACCAGCCCTTACGTTTGATGTAGACCAGCGGAATCACCGCCGCCACCAGGGTCATCAGGGTGGTGGCGAGAAAGCCCTGCTGCCACTCCAATTCCGGCATCCAGGTGAAGTTCATACCGTAGAAGGTCGCGATCAGAGTCGGGGGCAGGAAGACGGCGGTGATGATGGTGAAGACCTTTACGATCTGGTTCTGTTTCACGTCGAGCCAGGTCATCACCGACTGTTGCAGATAACGAACCTTGTCGTGTTCGAAACCCGCGTGCTGTTTCACGCCATCGATATCGGCGATCAGGATGGCGATCAGGCCCTCCACGTCGCCCGCGGGCGTATCTGCCATCAAATGTCGTGCCGCGCGGGCCAATTGGAGCTGGGTCTCCTGCACGCGGGAGACGATCTCCTCCGCCGCGTTCATCCGCGACATGGTCCCGCGCATATCCGCAACACCGATTTCGCGGCCGCGATGGTCATAGCCGTTGGTGGCCATTTCGATATCGTCGTTCATCGCCTCCAACGCGTCGCTGGCGCAGTGGATGACCCGTTCCGATGCCTCGTTCAGCGCCCAGAGCAGCGCGTACATGACGCCGTGCGAGGATCCGGTGAGACTCGGATTGCGGCGCATTTTGGCGACGGCCTTGTCGAATGGGGTGAAATGCTCGTCCGGTTGCAAGGTGATCAGGAAATCGCTGCCCAGCGCGAAGACGATGGTGTCGCGTTCGATGGCGGCGCCGCGTTTATAGCTGAGGACGACGGGCAAATAGATGAACGTATCGGTCTCGAAGACCCGATTTCGTGCGGTGGCGAAATCCACACCGAAGCGTTCGCGCAGCGCCGCGGCGGTGTCGGCATCGGTCACCGAGAGCGAAATCCAGTGCTGTTGTAGGACTTCGGTATCGAAGCGGTCGATCGGGGCGGCGGTGATCGTCGTCATCGGCTACTGCCCGTACGACGAATGTGCTGGCGATACCGACGACGATCCGACCGGCTGCTGTGGATGCGCATAGTGCATCGTCAGCAGTCCCGCGCTGATCAACAGATACAGACCGATGGTGAACCAGATCGCCTGTCGCTCGAGATTCGGTGTGCGGTGCGCAGATTCGACCTTGTTGAACAGCGTCGCCATGGTGGGCTCCAATACGTCCGTTCGTGCAGTGGCCGCGCTCGCCACGATGCACAGACGAGCGCCATTGGCGGGGCACCCCGCTTCGTTTGGTTGATCTCGGCGCTCGAATTGCGCCATCAATCATTAGAAACCTGCCAGAGCGGTCCGTCAATCAGTTGCGCAAGTATGCGCAATCCGCTCTGGTTCACACATTCCGCCGCCACCGGATGCGCGGCGGACCGCCGAGCGGCGGATGCGCGTGGCGGGCTGGCATCATGCGCTCTGTGAACCTTCGTTTCGGAATCCAGCTGGCGCCTACCGCCGACGAGCTCCCCCGTGTTCGCGCGCTGGCCCGCCTCGCGGATCGGGAAAGGCTGGATCTGTTGGGAATTCAGGACCACCCGTACGCGGGTGGGCTCGCTGATACGTTTGCGGTCGTCGCGACGGTACTCGCCGAAACCGAGCAGCTGCGGGTATTCCCCGATGTGGCCAGCCTGCCGTTGCGCGGTCCGGCACTACTCGGCAAACAGGCGGCGACGCTCGATCTGCTCAGCGGCGGGCGGTTCGAATTGGCGTTGGGCGCCGGAGCTTTCTGGCCCGCCATCAGTGCGATGGGTGGTCCGGCGCGGACGAATCCCGAAGCGCTGCAGGCACTCACGGAGGCGACCGAGATCATCCGGGCGATGTGGGTGCCGGGTGCGAAGGCCACGGTGGCGGGTGCGCACTACTCCGTGCGCGGTGTGCAGTCCGGTCCGGCGCCGGTACATCCGGTCGGCATCTGGTTCGGCAGCGTTGGTCCGAAAGCCAATGCACTGACCGGGCGGATCGCCGACGGGTGGGCGGCACCGATCCCGCATTACCTGCCCTACGAGAAATGGCGAGGCGCGCAACAGATCATCTCGGCGAGCGCTGTCGATGCCGGACGGAACCCCGGCGACATCATGCGGATGGCGCAGTTGGTCGGCGAAATCACCGAGGCGCCTGGTGCGGTGCCCCTGCGCGGCGAGGAGCCGATTCGCAGCGATGCCGCCGGGTGGGCGCAGATCCTGGCCGATCTCGCTCTCGAGACCGGATTCGACACGTTCGTCTACTGGCCCGAATCACCGGATGAGACGCAGTTGCGCAGATGGGTCGCGGATGTCGTGCCGCGCGTGCGCGAACTCTGCGCCTGAACTCGGCCGGCCCTCGCGTCGAGCGGGCGCGACGGCCGACCGAGCGGGCGTCTCGGGCGGCGACGGGCTGATCGGCCGACCCCGCGCAGGTGTCGTTCACAGGCGTTCGGGGGCGGCAATGCCCAAGAGACCGAGTCCGTGCGCGAGCGTTTTCGCGGTCGAATCGCAGAGTGCGAGGCGGTTACCGCAGACGGGTTCGGCGGCGGTGAGCACCGGGCAGCTCTCGTAGAAGCCGGTGAAATCGCGGGCGAGGTCGTAGAGATAGCCGCACAGCCGATGGGGTTCCAGGGTTGCGGCGACCTCGCCGACGATCGTGCCGTAAGCGTCGAGTTCCAGGGCAAGGGCCCGTTCGGCGGGTTCGGGCGCGACGCTCGGATCGATGCGTGCGGTGCGGCCTTCGGCCTTGCGCAGGATGGACCGGATTCGCGCGTGCGCGTATTGGAGGTAGACGCTGGTGTTGCCATGCAACGCGACCATGCGGTCCAGGTCGAAGGTGTAGTCCTTGACCCGGGAGGTGGACAGGTCGGCGTATTTGACCGCGCCGATGCCGGTGGGTTCGGCGATCGCGTCCAGTTCGGCCGCGGGCAGGTCCGGGTTCCGTTCCGCGACAACGGCTCTGGCCTTGGCGACAGCCTCGTCGAGTAGGTCTGTCAACCGCACGGTGCCACCCGCACGGGTTTTGAAGGGCCGTCCGTCCGGGCCGAGTACCGTGCCATAGGCGATATGTACGGCATCGATATCGTCGGTCAACCATCCGGCCCGCCGCGCGGCTTCGAAGACGAGCCGGAAGTGCAGGGCCTGACGGGAATCGGTGACATAGAGCAGCCGCTCGGCGCGCAGGGTGTGCACGCGGTAGCGAATGGTCGCCAAATCCGTTGTGTCATAGCCGTATCCGCCGTCGCGCTTGCGCACCATCAGCGGGACCGGCCGGTCATCGGGCCCGGTGACCTCCTCGGAGAACACAACAAGGGCGTCATCGCTGTCGACGGCGATGCCCTTATCGACCAATTCGGCGATGGTATCGGGCAGCAGTGGGTTGTAGAACGACTCGCCGACATAGTCGTCCGGGGTGAGCAGTACGCCGAGGCGATCGTAGATATCACCGAACGCCAACTCCGATTCGGCGACGATCTCCCGCCACCGCCGCGTAGTGGCCGGGTCGCCGGATTGCAGCGCGACCACCCGGGCGCGAGCACGGTCCGCGAATGTCGGATCGCCGTCGAATTCCGTGCGCGCCGCCTTGTACAAACCATCCAGTGCCGATACCGCCGAGGCGCCACTGCTCAGCTCGTCGTGGCGCCACCGCAGGTCGGGATGCTCGTCCAGATACTGGATGAGCATGCCGAACTGAGTTCCCCAGTCTCCCAGATGATTCTGTCGAAACACCGTGGCGCCGAGGAAGTCCAGCACACGGGCGATGCTGTCGCCGATGATCGTCGTGCGCAGATGACCGACGTGCATCTCCTTGGCGATATTGGGCGCCGAGTAGTCGACCACTGTCCGGCGTCCGGCCTCGGCTGCCGCTACCCCTAACCGATCATCGCGCAGGCGCGCCGAAACCTGTTGCCAGACTGCATGATCCGCCACCGCAATATTCAGGAATCCGGGCCCCGACACCGTCGCCACCAACAGTCCGTCGCCCCACTGATCCAACGCCTGGGCCAACTCCGCGGCGAAATCGGCGGGCCGCATCCCGACCCGCTCGGCAACCGCGAGCGCCACATTCGACTGGAAGTCCGCGCGCTCGGAGCGTCGCACCACCGGATCCGCGCCCGCCATCTCGGGGCGGAATCGCCCGATCGCCGCCGACACAGCGGCAGCGACCTGGTCGAGCAACGGCAGCACTCCGGAATCACCCACGCGCGGTCCTCCCATCGGTATGGGCCGTGAGTATTCCAGCGCGCCCGTATCGCGCCGAATGATTTTCCTGGTGCCCGTCGTCGACGACGGTCGATGATCCGAGGACCCGCACGCACTGTCCGACGAATGGAGCGCCGGTAACCTTGGCACGTACTCGCTGGGCTGGTTCAGGGAAGGGAGCGGATGTGACCGTATTCCGGATACGCGGCGTCGGGCTGGCCGTTCTCGCGGTCGCCGGACTGCTGACCGGCTGTGCGGACCATGGCGCACCCGACGCCGGTCCGACCTCCGCCCCGGCCGCCAATTCCCTGACCAACTGCACGCCGCTGACCGACGAGCAGATCGGCCGCGCCGCGCAGGCCGACACCCTTACCACGCATCATCGTCCGCCGGTCTGCGTCTGGCAGGCGCAGCGCGGCGATGGCGAATCCGACCTGACCTTCACCTACACCGACCGTGAATCACTGCAGCAGACGTGGCAGCGGGCCGAGGACGACGGCTTCCAGAACGAACACCTGACCATCACCAGGCAGATTTTCGGCACCACGGTCACCGCGACCGGCTTCTACATTCGCAATCCGCACGACCCGGGTGACTGCGCGGTCGCCGCCGCCGATAACGGCACCATCGTCTGGCGGGTCCAGAACAACTCGCACACCACCGCACCGGATCCATGCGCGATAGCGCTCCAATTGGCAACGCTGACCATCGACCTCGCGCCATAGAACCGCCCCCTGGATCGGCGCGAACATCGCCGTCGCAACACCGAACCGCCCCGGACCTCTGCGAGATCCGGGGCGGTGCATATCGCTTCCTAGCGTGACGGCGGCTGCCAGGGGCGGCCCTGCGGCCCGTCCGGGTGGTACGGCGGTTGCTGCGGCGGGATCTGCTGCGGCGGGGCCGCCTGCTGCGGTGGAACGACCGGTTGCGGCGCGGGCTGGCGGGTCACCGGAGTAACCATGCCCTCCACCGGCGCACGTGCATCGGCCTCTGCGGCACGGACCGCCTGTTCGATGGCCGGGTCGCGGGCCGTATCGAACCAGCCCGCCACATCGGAATCGTCCTCCGGCTTGCTCTCCACATCGTCGGCCGGGGCTGGCTCGTAACGGAAAACACCGTCCTCGCCCTTGGTCGCGAAGTTCTGGGCGAACCCTTCGAGCGCCTTGCCGAAATCGCTCGGCACCAGCCAGACCTTGTTCGCATCACCGCGGGCGACCAGCGGCAGGGTCTGCATGTATTGGTAGGCAAGCAGTTCCGGCGTCGGCTTACCGGATTTGATTGCGGCGAAGACCTTTTCGATGGCCTTTGCCTGCCCCTGGGCCTGCAGGTAGGACGCGGCACGTTCACCCTGGGCGCGCAGGATCCGGCTCTGCCGTTCACCTTCGGCCGCCAGGATCGCGGACTGCTTCGCACCCTCGGCGGAAAGGATCTGCGCCTGTTTGGAACCCTCGGCCGTCTTGATCTGCGACTCCCGGGTGCCCTCCGCGGTGAGGATCATGGCGCGCTTCTCGCGGTCGGCCTTCATCTGCTTCTCCATCGACTCCTGGATCGATGGCGGCGGATCGATGCTCTTGAGCTCGACCCGCGCGACGCGCAGACCCCAGCGGCCGGTGGCCTCGTCGAGTACACCACGCAGCTGGCCGTTGATCTGATCGCGCGAGGTCAGCGTTTGCTCCAGGGTCATACCGCCGACCACATTGCGCAGTGTGGTCACGGTGAGCTGCTCGACGGCGGCGATGTAGTTGCTGATCTCGTACACCGCCGCTTGCGGGCTCGTCACCTGGAAGTACACGACGGTGTCGATATGCAGGGTCAGGTTGTCCTCGGTGATCACCGGCTGCGGCGGGAAGGACACCACCCGCTCGCGCAGGTCCACCTTTGCCCGGATCCGGTCCGCGAACGGCACCAGAAACGTCAGCTGACCGGAGACGGTGCGCGAATATCGGCCCAGTCGCTCGATGACTGCCGCCTCCGCCTGCGGGACGAGGGCGATCGACTTGAAGACCACCACCACGACCAGCAGCACCAAGACGGCGGCAACGATCAGTACAGCCATTACGGCCCCTTCCAGACGACCGCGGTCGCGCCATCGATCTTCATGACGTACACCGTGGTTCCCTTCGGATACTCGACCGTTGTATCGAACGGCCGTGCGGTCCATTCCTCGCCGCCGATTTTGACCAGACCACTATGCTCGGCCACCTGTTCGAGCACCAGCGCCTGCTTGCCCATCAGCGCGTCCACATTCGTCGGGATCGGCGGCGGAGTTCCGAAGCGCCGCCGCAGAACCGGCCGCACACCGAGCAGCAGAACGAGCGCAAGCACCGCGAAGATCACCGCGTCGACGACCAGACCGGTACCCGTCACCGCGCTCACGCCCGCGGTGCCGAGCGCGGCGACGCCCAACATGAGCAGTGTGAGGTCCCCGGTGAGCATCTCCGCCGCCGCGAGCAGTAAACCCGCGACCAGCCAAACGATTGCGGCCACATGCCCACTGTAGTTGTCCGAGGCAGTTCTGTGGCGCGACAAACCCATCAACCGATGTGGCGGTGCTAGTTTCAGGCGGGTGAGCGGGCGTGACATGTATGGCGGCGACATCTTCTCCGGACATTCGCGGGCGAAGAAGCGAACCGTACCGACGGTGACGGCGGAACGCGACCTCGTCGTAGAGGATGCGGCGAGCGGATTCTGCGGCGCCGTGGTCGGATTCGATCGCAGCTACGACGGCGAATTCGTCGAACTGGAGGATGCGCGCGGCGCGGTGCGGTTGTTCGCGTTGCGCGAGGCCGCGTTCCTGATCGACGGTAAGCCGGTGACGCTGGTCCGCCCCAAAGCCGCGGCGCCGACGAAGCAAACCCGGTCGGCGTCGGGCTCGACACGCGTGGAGGGGCTGCGCGCGCAGGTCGCCAAGACCAGCCGGATCTGGGTTGAGGGGGTACACGATGCCGCGCTGGTGGAGCGGGTCTGGGGGCACGATCTGCGAGTCGAGGGCGTGGTGGTCGAACATCTCGAGGGTTTGGACAATCTGGCCGAGCGGCTGACCGAATTCGCGCCGGGGCCCGGTCGGCGGGTCGGTGTGCTGGTCGACCATCTGGTCACCGGTTCGAAAGAAACTCAGCTGACCACCGGCCTCGGCAAGTATGTGCTGGTCACCGGGCATCCGTATATCGATGTGTGGCAGGCCGTGCGCCCGGCGGCGGTCGGCATCGCGGCATGGCCGCAGGTGCCGCGCGGTGAGGACTGGAAGACCGGTATCTGCCGTCGCCTCGGGTGGGGCACTCCGCAGCAGGGTTGGCGGCGGGTCTACAACGCCGTCGAATCGTTCCGCGATCTGGAATCCCCGCTGATCGGCGCGGTGGAGCGGCTCATCGACTTCGTCACCGAACCGGAGTGACCCGACCAGCGCGATCGCAATTGGGTCCAATCGCTGAAATCATGTCTCACTACGCGGAATTCGGCCCTGGTCGGTACAACGCGGCAGCGGCAGCGGCGGTGCGGCATTCCAGGTACCCGCGGTACCGGCAGTCCGATCGATGCGTGCAGCTCACCGGGGTATCCGGCATGGATGCCCCCTAGTCGCAACCCTCCTTTATGCTCGATAATTATGTGCTCTCCTAGTGCCACGCTGACGGTGTGGGCCGGCTCATGGCTGGCCGGTCGCAGCGCGCCCGACGACATTCTGGAGGCGTTGCACGCCTGGGCACCGCGGCACACGATCGCCGCGGGCGACCCGATCACGGGCGGCCGCGACGACCTGCCCTGGTCCTCCCGCGGCAACCTGCCCGGCACCGGAGTCATGGCGCTGCTCAAGGTGATTCGCGAGGCGATGGCGCAGCCAGGTGCGCAACTGCGACTGGTGCTGCCGGTGCCCGGCGATGTACGCGGTCTGCCGACCGGAACGGCCTTCGCCGCCGATGCCATCGAGACGGGCGAGGGCATGCTGTTCGGCGTGCCGGGCACTGACGGCACCGGACTGATCCCGCAGTGGGCCGATGACGACACCCTGCAGTGGACCGTCTACAGCACACCGATCCCCACCGGGCCGGGATCGGATATGTCGCTCGGCGAGGCCGAGTACACGATGCGCGAGGCGGTGCGCGATGCGGCCGATGCCCTGATGCGACTGCACACCACCGCCGCCGGCGCGGCCGTCGACGCCGACCCCCGCGAACTCATCGAGGCCGAACTCGCGGACTACTCCCGCCACGACTATCCGGAATCGATCCCGTTGCGCGCCAGGCGAATCCTCGACACCGCCGACCACGTCGCCGCCATCCTCACGGTCGCCCAACGCGAACCCGCCTCCTCCCCCACCTCCGCCACCGCCATCGGCGCCCAGGAGGACCTCCTACGCCCACTGTGGGACGCGATCCGCGCGGCGCGGCTGGTGGCGGTGCATGCCGCGGCCCGAGGCAACTCGTAAAGGCGTCGGCTTCCGACGCACGAGACGACCAGCGATCCCCGAAGGCGCGCGAACACCGCATCCTCTGGTTGAATAGGCCCACCGATCGCCTATGTAATCCGGGAGGCGGTATGCCCCGCATACCTCGCATCGCCGCGGTTGTGACCGCCGCACTCATCGGTCTCGGCGCGCCCGCCGTTCCCGCTGCGGCGATCGTCGGTGGTAACACCACCGAGGCGACCGGCTACCCGTGGCTTGCCGCCATCGGCACCCCGTTGTTCTTCCCCCGGCCGTCCGGGCAGTTCTGCGGTGGTGCGCTCATCGCGCCGGACCGGGTTCTGACAGCGGCACATTGCGTCGCGTCGGCCCGGCTGCTGCCACAGGCGCTGACCGTCACCTTCGGCCGCGCCGACCTGCGCTCGCACGATGGAGTCACCGTGGGAGTCAAGGAGATTCGCGTCCACCCGGATTTCCGGGATACCGAATTCGACGGCGAAACCGTGCACCACGATAACCTCGCGATCCTCATCCTCGATGAGCCCAGACCAGGGCCCTATCTGGAAGTCGCCGCGCCACAAAGCAATACCGCGTCGCCGAGCGATGCTGGGGCACCCGGGACCACCGGCACCGTCCTCGGATGGGGCGCCACCAGCGAGGACGACCTATCGAACGCTCTCTTGCGATCCGCAACGGTCCCTGTGGTCCCGGACAGCACCTGCGCCGCCGCCTACGGCTCAGCCTTCGACCCCGCCGACATGCTCTGCGCCGGATCTACCGACGCCGACACCGCCGAATTCGACAGCGGCGGCCCACTCCTCGTCGCGGGCCGCCTGCTCGGCCTCACCTCGTGGGGCAAAGGCAGCGCCCGCCCCGGCTTCCCCGGCGTCTACACCCGCATCACCACCCTGACCTTCTGACAACGCCGCGGGCACACACGCCCCCGGATCATGCGGCGCACCGCCAAAATCCGGCCGTGCCTCCAGTCCGCCATGCATCGCCGATCGCGACGCACCGCCCATCACGCATCGCACGACATCGCGCGGCGACAACGCACGTGAGACGCGAATCCGCGCGGATACAAACCGTGGCGCACAGGCCGACTCTGCTCTTGGGCGAGGTCTCAGTGGGTCGAGGCGGGGCGGCGGGGCGGGGTGCAGCAGCCGATTGCGCAGGGGGCGCCGTTCACGGTGCAGCCGTAGCCCGGGATGTCACCGAGGCGGCGGGGCGAAGTACCGGTCAGGTGCTCGTTGATCAGTTCGACGACCAACTCGGCGAAGCGAGGGTCGGTGCCGGGAGTGGCGGCGCGGGCGAACGCCATACCCAGGTCAGCGGCCTTGTCTTTGGCTTCGTTGTCCAGATCCCAGATGACCTCGAGGTGATCGGATACGAACCCGACCGGGCACACCACGACCGCGTCTACGCCCTTGCCGGACAGATCCTCGAGATGGTCGACGATATCCGGATCGAGCCAAGGGATCTGCGGTGGACCGGAGCGGGACTGCCACACCAGGTCGTAGTCGGTGAATCCGGTTGCGGCGGCACACAATCTGGCGGCCTCGGCGACCTGACGACTGTACAGACGACCACCGTCACCGGGCGGCCCCGCGGAAATATCGGCCGATACCGGAATCGAGTGCGCGGTGAACACCAGACGAGCACCATCGCGGCACTCCGCGGGAAGAGAACCCACCGCGGCACGAATCGCCTCGGCGAATGCCTCGATCAACAGCGGGTGGTCGAAGTACTGCCGCAACTTCACCAGTTCCGGCGCATCCGGCCCGAAGGCCGCACGCGCCCTGCTGATGTCCTCGTCGTACTGCAGACAGCCGGAGTACCCGCCCCACGCCGAGGTCGGGAACACAAACGCCGACCGCACACCGTCGGCGGCCATCCGCGCGACGGTGTCCTCGACCATCGGATCCCAGTTGCGATTGCCGAAGTAGACCGGTAATTCGATACCGGCACCGGCCAATTCGCGCTGCACCGCGGCGATGATGTCGCGGTTGAGCGCATTGATCGGCGAGACACCCCCGAAATGCAGGTAATGCTGGGCGACCTCATCGAGGCGTTCGCGCGGCACTCCCCGGCCCCGAGTGACGTTCTCCAGGAACGGCATAACGTCCTCGGGCCGCTCGGGACCGCCGAACGACAACAGCAGCAGGGCGTCGGCGGCCCGAACCACGGTGTCTCCCTTCGAAATACCTCAGTTGATCGACATGTTCTCCGGGAACCAGGTGTTGTGGCTGGCGCCGCCGTCGACATAGATGATCGAACCGGTGGTACCGGGGAGCCAGTCCGAGAGCAGCGTGACGATCGACTTCGCCACCACGGTCGGGTCGTCGACATCCCAGCCGATCGGCGACGCGCCGTCCCAGTAGGTGTTGAGCTGGTTGAGCTTGGCCGCGTCATCGGTCGCGGTGCCCGCGATGGCCTTGGCCGCGAGGGTCTTGATCGGCCCGGCGGCGATCAGGTTCGAGCGAATCCGCTTGGCGGTACCGACCTCACGCGCCACATACCGGTTCACCGACTCCAGCGCCGCCTTCGCCACACCCATCCAGTTGTAGTACGGCATCGCGGTGCGCGGATCGAAGTCCATGCCGACGATCGAACCGCCCTCGTTCATGATCGGCAGCACCGCGCGGGCCAGTGAGGCGTAGCTCCAGGCCGAGATCTCGAAGGCCTTGGCCGCATCCGGACCGGGACCGTCCAGGAACGGACGCGCCTCCGGGCCCATCAGCGTGCGCGGCGCGAAGGCGATCGAGTGCAGCACGCCGTCGACACCCTCGGGCGCGAACTCCCGCACCCTATCGGCCAGCGCGGCGAGATCGTCCTCGCTGGTGACATCGAGCGCGATGGCCGGGCCGACCTCTTGCGGCAGCCGCTTGGCGATCCGATCGATCAGCCGCAGCCGCTCCGGAATGCCGGTGATGATCACCTTCGCGCCCTGCTCCTGCGCGACCGCGGCCGCGTGGAAGGCGATCGACGAATCGGTGATGATGCCGGTGATCAGGATGGTCTTGCCTTCGAGCAATCCGCCCATGGGTTTTCGGTTCTCCTCAGTCGAAGTTCGTGGGGTTGCGACCGCCTAGGCGGCGCGGCGTTCCGGTTAGCTCAGTGGCCCATGCCCATGCCGCCGTCGACCGGGATCACCGCGCCGGATACATAGCGCGAATCCTCGGAAGCGAGGAAGCTGACCACTGCCGCGACATCTTCGGGCTGGCCGAGACGCTGCAACGGAATGAACTTCTTCGCCATGTCGCGCAGATCATCGGGCAGCTCGGCCGTCATATCGGTCTCGATGAAGCCGGGCGCGACGACATTCGCGGTGATCGAGCGCGAGCCGAGCTCACGAGTGATCGAGCGGGCCAGACCGATGACTCCGGCCTTGGACGCGGCGTAATTGATCTGTCCCGCTTGACCGGCGAGGCCCACCACGGAGCCGAGGAAGATCATCCGCCCCCAGCGCGCCCGCAGCATGGCCCGGTTGGCGCGCTTGGCGCAGCGGAACGCACCGGTCAGATTCGCATCGATAACCTTGGTGAACTGCTCCTCCGACATCCGCATCAGGAGCGTGTCGTCGGTGATGCCCGCATTGGCGACCAGCACCTCGACCGGTCCCTGATGCTGTTCCACCTCTTTGAAGGCGGCATCGACCGAATCACCGTCCGTCACATCGCATTTCACACCGAACAGACCGTCCGGAACCCCCGACCCACGATGCGTAACGGCCACCTTGTGCCCGTCGGCAAGCAGACGCTGTGCGACCGCGAGTCCGATACCGCGGTTGCCGCCGGTCACCAGGACCGACCGGGATGTGATGTTCGACATGAAGACCAACCTATCTGTTCGGGTTCGCGCGCCACGCCCGGGCCACGCATAGTGCGCTGTGCCGGGCCGGGCGCGTCGCGACGGCGGACGTTGACGACTACGGCAGGCGTTGACGATAGAGCAAGCCGGTAACCACACCGGCAGCGACGAGCAACATGCCGAACAAAAGCCATGGTCGACTGGCATCGCCCCTGGTCAGCTCGTAGCCGATCTGCTCTTCGAGGGTGTCGTAGACGGCGGTCAGCTCGGTCAGGCTGGAGGCGGTATAGAAGTCGCCGCCGGAGAGCTTCGCGATCTCGCGCAGCGCATCGTCGTCGACAGGCACCTTGACGCGCTGTGCGCCCTTACCGTCCTGGTCCGGGATCTCCACCGTGCCCCATGAGGTGCCGAACGAAATCGTCGACACCGGAACGCCCTTGTTCTTCGCCAGGCGGGCCGCGGTGAAGCCGTGCCGCGGATTGTCGACATCCTTATCGTCGGGCACGGTCTGCTTACCGTCCGACATCAGCACGATGCGCGCCGGCGGCGGTGTTTCCGCGCCGCCGAGCACCGTGGCGATGGTGTCGATCGACTGCAACGCGGTGAGAATGCCCTCACCGGTGGCGGTGCGCTCGGCGAGTTTGATGTTGTCGATCGCCGCCTTGACGGCCTCGCGATTCGTCGTCGGCGGCACCATCACCGAGGCGGTGCCCGCGAAGGTGACGAAGCCGAGATTGATGCCGGGCGGCAGTCCGTCGACGAATTCCTTACCCGCCTTCTGCGCCACCTTCAGTCGCGAGGGCGGCACGTCGGTGGCCTCCATGGACAGCGAAACGTCCATCACCAGAACGACTGTCGCGCGATTGCGCGCCACCTTCTTGACCGCTGTCGGCCCGGCGGCCGCGATAGTGAGGAACACCAGACCGACCAACATCAGCGCGATCGGCACATGCCGGATCGGACTCGGCCGCGACGGGGCGACCTTCTCCAGCAGTTCCATATTGCTGAACTGCAGCATGTGCCGGTGGCGGCTGCGTTGCACAAGGATGTAACCCAACGCGATCAGCACGACGACGGCGAGAAAGCCCAGCCAGACCAACGCGGTGAAATGCGAAATACTCACTGGCGCGGCGCCCGTCCGCTCGGGGCGCCGAATGCGTGGCGCCGGGTGGAGACGAACCGGACCACATCCGAGATCCAGTCCCGATCGGTCTGCAGAGTGAGCACCGGTGCACCGCAACTGCGCAGCGCCTGTTCGACCTGGCCGCGATGGCGCTGGGCGGCCGCCGCGAAATCGGCGCGCAGCGACGGTGTCACGCTGAATTCGCGGGTGCGCCCGGTCTCCGGATCGTGCAGCACCACATCGCCCACATCGGGCAGCGACAGGTCGCGCGGATCGAGCACTTCGACCGCGAGCAGATCATGGCGCGCAGAAATGGCGCGCAGTGAGCGTTGCCAGTTGATATCACCGAGGAAGTCGCTGATGATCACCGCGAGTCCACGCTTGCGCTGCGGGCGGCGCAGCGATTCGATCGCCTCGCGCAGATCTCCACGCACACCGTCGCGGGCGTGCGGCGTCGTCGCGATCTCGCGCAGCATCGACTGGGCGTGTACCCGGCCGCTGCGCGCCGGAATGCGCGTCAATTGCTCACCGGTCGCGACGACCGCGCCGATCCGATTGCCGCCACCGCTGGTGAGGTGGGTGATCGCCGCGGCGGCCGCGATCGCCAGATCGCGCTTCTCGCACAGCGCGGTGCCGAAGTCGAGGCTGGCCGACAGGTCGACCACCATCCAGGTCTCGAGTTCCCGGTCCGCGATCATCTGCCGCACATGCGGATGGGTGGTGCGGGCGGTGACCGACCAATCCATCTGCCGGACATCGTCGCCCGGCTGGTAGGTCCTTGCCTCGCCTGGTTCCGAGCCGGGGCCGGGGATCAGTCCGAGATGATCGCCGTGCAGCACACCGTCGAGCCTGCGCCGCACGGTCAGTTCCAGCGTTTTCAGCGCCGCCGTCAGTTTCGGATCGGCGAGTTCACCCGATCGGAAGGACGGCGGTGCGTGCGATGACATCGGCACTGATGGAACCGGATCCGACGCTGAGGTCACTTCGGCTGGTTATTGCTGGCGGCCGGAGACATCTGCGCCACCGGCGGCTGCGGCACCGCATCCTGAGGTGCCGGCGGCTGCGGAGTCGGCGCACCGTGCGGCCCCACGGCAGCCGGAGCCGGCGCACCCGGTGCGACCGCCTGCGGCGCGACCTGCGGCAGCCCGACCGTCTGCAGCACCCGCTTGATCACATCGTCGGGGCTGATCTCGTCGGCGAGTGCGTCGTAGGACAGCACCAGACGGTGGCGCAGCACATCCGGAATCACCTCGACGACGTCCTGCGGCACCACATAGTCGCGGCCGCGAATCAGCGCGACGGCCCGGGCCGCGGCGATGATGCCGAGGCTGGCGCGCGGCGAGGCGCCGTAGGCGATCCAGCTCGCCACATCCTGCATGCCGAAGTCGGCGGGCTTGCGGGTCGCCGCGATCACCCGGACCACGTAGTCGACCAGCGCGTGGTGCACAAACGTACTGGCGGCGACCTGCTGCAACCGGATCAGTTCGTCGGGTGCCAGAATCGGCTTGGCCTCCGGCGGGGTGACACCCATCCGGTAGATGATCTCGCGCTCTTCCTCCACCGACGGGTAGTCGACGACGACCTTGAACAGGAAGCGGTCGCGCTGCGCCTCGGGCAGCGGGTACACGCCCTCGCTCTCGATCGGGTTCTGTGTGGCCATGACGAGGAACGGATCGGGCATCGGGTAGGTCTTGCCGCCGATCGACACATGCCGCTCGGCCATCACCTCGAGCAGCGCGGACTGCACTTTGGCAGGCGCGCGGTTGATCTCGTCGGCCAGCACGAAGTTCGCGACGACCGGGCCGAGTTCGGTATCGAATTCCTCGCGGCCCTGACGGTAGATCCGGGTACCGATGAGATCGGTAGGCACCAGGTCGGGGGTGAACTGGACGCGGGAGAAGGAACCGCCGACGACCCTGGCGAAGGTCTCCACCGCAAGGGTTTTGGCGATACCGGGCACACCCTCGAGCAGTACGTGACCGCGCGCGAGCACCCCGACGAGCAGTCGTTCGACGAGCCGGTCCTGACCCACGATAACGCGCTTGACCTCGTATATCGCCTTTTCCAGGGTCTGGACGTCACGCGCCAGGGTGCTCGATGCGGGAGCAGCGGCCTCTTTCGCCAAACTTGCCCCGCTCACACCGTCCGTCGAAGTCACCAACATCCCCGCTTTCGCCTTGGTCCTGTGCGTGCTGCCACAACTATTCCAGGTGATGGCCGCATACGCCGCAACCGGACCCGAGATCACGGCAAATCAACAGATTCGTGTGGTCGGGTTCGCGGCGTACGGCCCCAGCCTAGGGTTACGAGACGATCCGCACCGCGTACGGCATGATGCCGCCCTCGCGCACCGGAGATACCCGCACGACTTCGCCGGACTGTGGCGCCTCCACCATCTTCCCGTTTCCGAGGTAGAGCGCAACGTGTTCACTGCCGTTCGGCCCCCAGAACAGCATGTCGCCGCGGGTGCGCTCGCCGACGGGCACCCGGGTGCCCGCGTTGTACTGGTAGCCGCTGTAGTGCGGCAGTGAGACGCCGATTCCGGCGAAGGCGTAGATCATCAGACCCGAGCAGTCGAAGCCGACCTTGTTGTAGTCGCCGTAGCTGTCGGCGACGCCGCCGTCGTGGATGCCAAGGGTCGGCCCGTCCTCGTCGCCGCCGCCCCAGGAATAGTCGACGCCCAGCTGCGACATGGCGCGGTCGACAACGGTTTCGATGGCATCGGAGCCGCCGATGGACGGCATGCTCGGCGTGGTGACCCGCGGCCGCGTCTGACGCGGCGGCGGGGAATTCTGCAATTGGATATGCGGCCGCTTACCCGCGCCGGCTTGTGCCGCGCGATCCTTCGCGGCCTGGTCCTGCGCGGCCCGCGCGGCGGCGGCCGCGGCGGCCGCGCGCACGGCAGCCTCCTCGGCCTTGCGCTGCTCGTCCCAGGCCAGGTATGCCTCGCGTTGTCCTTGTAGCCCAGCCACATTCGTGCGCGCGAGATCCAAACGTCCCTGCGCCACCGTCCGCTCGCGTAGTAGCCCCTCGCGTTGTCCGGCCTGCTGATCCTGTTCGGCCTTCACCGCGGCGACGGCGTGCTCGGCGTCGGCCCTCTTCTGCTCGGCCGCTGCGGCGGCCGCGTCGGCGGCCGACTTGGCTTGGCGCGCAGTGGAATTCCTATTGCCCTGAGCGATCTGGGCGCGGCGCAACGAGTCGAGTACCGACTGCTGGTTCTTCGATACCAGGGTGAATACCTGGGCGCGGTCCAGAGCGACGTCCGAAGTGGCCGAGGACAGATAGGTAACCATCGAGGTCGCGGCGGGCCGGATGTAGGCCTGCACCGCGAACTGATCGAAGTTACGCCGGGCCTGCTCGACCTGGGTCCCGGCCTCGCTGAGTTCACGCTGGGTGTCCGTGACCGCGGCGGCGGCCACATCGGCGGCATCGCGCGCGTCCTGCAGATCGACGAGGGCCTTATTGACCTCCTCGCGCTTCTGGGCGACCGCGGCATCGAGCTCCTGCAGCTTCTGATCCGCGGCGGCGACCTGGTTGATCAGCGCGCCGATCTCGCTCACTCTGGCGTCGACTTGCGCCCCGGCATCGGCGATCTGACTGTCGCTCGGGTTCGGTGGGGCAGGCGGCACCGCGACAACGGGTCCGGCCGTGACGAGCACTGCCGCGGTGACCAGCAAGCCCACAGCGATCCACAGCGGACGCCGAGAACCGGCTTTGCCGATGTTGAGCATCGCACCTCCCAAGGACCCGACTACGGCGTGACCTCACGAGCCCCCTGCGAACCATCCAACTCAGTGGTTGACAGATAGCTCTCTCAACACTTCTTCCCCATTAGACATCATTCGAACCGTACGTCACATCTTTCACCAAAGAAACTCCAGCAACAGAACTACAGCCGCGTAATTTACCCGTTGCCCTGAGATTGCCGGGCAGGTTCGAGGATTGGGTCGAGCAAAACAAACCGACCGACAGGAAAAATTGCTGAACGGATACCCGCTATGAAGGGAAGTCTCGGTCGTCGTCGCGCCGCGAAGCTCCTACCGGCACAGACTCCTCGACAGGCCGACGGGATTTCACCCAATAGAGTCCGCCGGCCACAACCACTGCACCGACCAGCAACACACTGGTGATCGCGGTCCAGGAGAATGTCTCCGGCCGCTCCAGCTGATCGACAAAAAGCTGCGCCGCTTGCGCGGAATGCCCCTGCGTGCTCTTGGAAAAGTCCTCGGCGCGTTCCAGCTTCACCCGGCTGATCGAATCGCTGTAGGTGCCGACCCAGTCGTCGCTGAGCACCACCACGGTTCCGCGCTCGGTCTTGCCGACCTCGGTGGCCAGGTCACGTAGATTGGAGTCGTGGCCTGGATTGCCGGGAATCACCACGATGCTGAGCTCGATGCCATGGGCCCGAGCGTCGGCGACAACCGCCTCCAGCGCGTCCTGATCCTTATCCTTCGGAGTGGCGACGTGGTTGTCGACCACATCCTCTTTGATCTGGGTCAAGGTTTTGTCGTCGATACCAGGCGGCAGTTCGGCACGCATGGGCGTGAAAACCGAGGTGTGCGAGACGGTCATCTTCCATCCGGTCTGTCGAGCCGCATCGGGACGCGAGGCGACGGGCATACAACACTGCCGGGCCGACCGGTACATGCCCACCGGTCACCCCGACTAACTCGAAAGCACAGTACGCGACGGAGTGTCGCACCACCGCCGGACGGCGCACCGAACGGCACCCGCGCGTTTCACAGGACAAGCGTACTGTTAGGCTCGAAGGCGCGAGGAGCCAGCACCTTCCAGCGCTGGAGCCCTCCAAAGACGTAATCCAGCGACCCCTTTCAGGTCGCTCGAACAGACCGGCCATCGGCACAGCCCCGCCGATGGCCACCCTCACAGACGAGTGGAGCTGACGTGACGACAAGTATCGATACTTTCGGCGCCAAGGGCACCCTCGAGGTCGGAAGCAACTCCTACGAGATCTTCCGTCTCTCGGCCGTGCCGGGCACCGAAAAACTCCCCTACGCACTGAAGGTCCTCGCGGAGAATCTGCTCCGCACCGAGGACGGCGCCAACATCACCGCCGATCACATTCGCGCCATCGCGAACTGGGATCCCTCGGCGCAGCCGAGCATCGAGATCCAGTTCACCCCGGCGCGGGTGATCATGCAGGACTTCACCGGTGTGCCCTGCATCGTCGACCTCGCGACCATGCGTGAGGCCGTCGCCACCCTCGGCGGCGACCCGAACAAGGTCAACCCGCTCGCCCCCGCCGAGATGGTCATCGACCACTCCGTCATCATCGACGTCTTCGGCCGCGCCGACGCCTTCGAGCGCAACGTCGACATCGAATACTCCCGCAACGGCGAGCGCTACCAGTTCCTGCGTTGGGGCCAGGGCGCGTTCGACGACTTCAAGGTCGTCCCCCCGGGCACCGGCATCGTGCACCAGGTGAACATCGAGCACCTCGCCCGCACCGTCATGGTCCGCAACGGCCAGGCCTACCCGGACACCTGTGTCGGCACCGACTCGCACACCACCATGGTCAACGGCCTCGGCGTCCTGGGCTGGGGCGTCGGCGGTATCGAGGCCGAGGCGGCCATGCTCGGCCAGCCCGTCTCGATGCTGATTCCGCGCGTCGTCGGCTTCAAGCTGACCGGTGAGATCAAGCCCGGCGTCACCGCCACCGACGTCGTGCTCACTGTCACCGACATGCTGCGCAAGCACGGTGTGGTCGGCAAGTTCGTCGAGTTCTACGGTAAGGGTGTGGCCGAGGTTCCGCTCGCCAACCGCGCCACCCTGGGCAATATGAGCCCCGAATTCGGTTCCACCGCAGCGATCTTCCCGATCGATGGGGTCACCATCGATTACCTGCGCCTGACCGGCCGTACCGATGACCAGCTCGCGCTGGTCGAGGCCTACGCCAAGGAACAGGGCATGTGGCACGACGCCGAGCACGAGCCCGCGTACTCGGAGTACCTCGAGCTCGACCTCGGCGATGTGGTGCCCTCCATCGCGGGCCCGAAGCGTCCGCAGGACCGAATCCTGCTGTCGGACAGCAAGACCGCGTTCCGCAAGGACATCCACAACTACACCAGCGACGCGGAGAGCGGCCCCGCTGCCGTCACCCCGCATTCGCACCTGGACGAGGCCGTCGAGGAGTCCTTCCCGGCCAGCGATCCGGCTGTGCTGTCCTTCGCCGACGACGACGCGATCCTGCCCTCGGCCGCCAACGGGGCGGTCGGCCGCCCGAGCAAGCCGGTCAAGGTCTCCTCGCAGGAGTACGGCGACTTCGTGCTCGACCACGGCGCGGTGGTGGTCGCCTCGATCACCTCCTGCACCAACACCTCCAACCCGTCGGTCATGCTCGGCGCCGCGCTGCTCGCCCGCAACGCCGTCGAGAAGGGCCTGACCTCCAAGCCGTGGGTGAAGACCTCGATGGCGCCGGGTTCACAGGTCGTCAACGACTACTACAACAAAGCCGGACTGTGGCCCTACCTGGAGAAGCTGGGCTTCTTCCTGGTCGGCTACGGCTGCGCCACCTGCATCGGCAACACCGGCCCGCTGCCGGACGCCGTGTCCAAGGCGATCAACGACAACGACCTGTCGGTCACCGCGGTGCTCTCCGGTAACCGCAACTTCGAAGGCCGCATCTCCCCCGACGTGAAGATGAACTACCTGGCCTCGCCGCCGCTGGTCATCGCCTACGCGCTCGCGGGCACCATGGACTTCGACTTCGAGACCGACGCCCTCGGCACGGATGCCGACGGCAACGATGTCTTCCTGAAGGACATCTGGCCCTCCCCCAAGGAGATCCAGGACACCATCAACTCGGCGATCAGCCAGGACATGTTCGTCAAGTCCTACGCCGATGTGTTCAAGGGCGATGAGCGCTGGCGTTCGCTGCCCACCCCGGAGGGCAAGACCTTCGAGTGGGACGCGAAGTCCACCTATGTCCGCAAGCCTCCGTACTTCGAGGGCATGCCGCAGACCCCGGCGCCGGTCACCGATATCAAGGGTGCCCGCGTGCTCGCACTGCTCGGCGATTCGGTCACCACCGACCACATCTCCCCGGCGGGCAATATCAAGCCCGGTACCCCGGCCGCGCAGTACCTGGAGGCCAACGGCGTCGAGCACAAGGACTACAACTCCTACGGCTCGCGCCGCGGTAACCACGAGGTGATGATCCGCGGCACCTTCGCCAACATCCGGCTGCGCAACCAGCTGCTGGACGACGTCTCGGGCGGTTACACCCGCGACTTCACCCAGGACGGTGGGCCGCAGGCGTTCATCTACGACGCCTCGCAGAACTACCAGGCCGCGGGCATCCCGCTGGTCGTGCTCGGCGGTAAGGAGTACGGCTCGGGTTCCTCGCGTGACTGGGCCGCCAAGGGCACCTCGCTGCTCGGCGTGAAGGCCGTCATCACCGAGTCCTTCGAGCGCATCCACCGCTCGAACCTCATCGGTATGGGCGTCATTCCGCTGCAGTTCCCGGCCGGTGAGTCGGCCGCGTCGCTGAAGCTGGACGGCACCGAAACCTTTGATATCGAGGGCATCACCAAGCTGAACGAGGGTGCGACTCCGAAGACCCTGAAGGTCACCGCCACCAAGGAGAACGGTGATGTGATCACCTTCGACGCGGTGGTCCGGATCGACACCCCCGGTGAGGCCGACTACTACCGCAACGGCGGCATCCTGCAGTACGTGCTGCGCAATATGATTCGCGGCTGATCGACTGTGCTGTCGTGGGTCCGCGCACCGCATCCGTGCGGTGCGCGGACCCGTTCACATTGCATTGCCCGCTTCGCTCGGAGGAGCCCGCCAGATGCCCAAAGTCAGTGACGATCACCTCGCCGCCCGGCGTAGTCAGATACTCGACGGGGCGCGGGCCTGTTTCGCCGAATACGGGTACGACGGCGCCACCGTGCGCCGCCTGGAGGAGGCCATCGGCCTGTCCCGCGGCGCGATCTTCCATCACTTCCGGGACAAGGACGCCCTGTTCTTCGCACTCGCCCAAGAAGACGCCAACCGCATGGCCGACGTCGCGGCCAACCAGGGCCTCGTGCAGGTCATGCGCGATATGCTGGCCCACCCCGAGCAATTCAATTGGCTCGGAACGCGTTTGGAGATCGCGCGCCGGCTGCGCACCGATCCGGAGTTCCGCGCGGGCTGGACGCAGCGCTCGGCCGAACTGACCGCCGCGACCCTCGCGCGCTTGGAACGCCGCAAGGCCGCGGGCGCCTTGCGCGACGACGTGCCCACTGACGTCCTGCTCGGGTATCTGGATCTGGTGCTCGACGGGCTCATCGCCCGCATCGCCTCCGGGCACACCAACGAAAACCTTTCCGCGGTACTGGATCTGGTCGAAGCGTCGGTGCGCCGCAAGGGGTGAAGTCAGGCGCAGCATCCTCCGCGCAGACCATCCGGCATCGGCGCGGAATTCACCTGTTGCGCGGCCGTTTCAACATCTCGCAGGATGCGGTCGCGGTCTTCGGGCGCCAGGTACCGTCCCCGGCATACCACGGCATGGAACTGAAGGCAGCCGCCGCTCATGACAACGCCGCGTGACGGCGGATATCTCGCGAAATGCGCAATCGCGACAATAATCGTCGACATGGAACTGAACGGAGCACGCGTACTGATCACCGGTGCGACGGGTGGAATCGGGGTCGCGATCGCCGCCGCAGCCACCGCACGGGGCGCGAACGTGGTGGTTTCCGGACGCCGAGCCGAAGAACTCGACCAGGTCGCGACCCGATTCGGCGCGCGGGCGGTGGTCGCAGATCTCGCCGTGCCGGGCGCTGCCGAGAAGCTGCTCGAGGAGTCCGGTGACCTCGATGTCGTCATCGCCAACGCCGCACTGCCCGGTTCGGGCGATTTGCTCGACTATTCGCTGACCGAGATCGATCGGGCGCTGGAGGTCAATCTGCGCACCCCCATCGTGCTGGCCCGCCTCGCCGGTGCGCAGATGGCCGAACGCGGCAAGGGCCACCTGGTCTTCATCAACTCCCTGTCCGGCAAGGCCGCATCCGGTAAGGCGGCGATGTACAACGCGACCAAATTCGGACTGCGCGGCTTCGCCTTGGCCTTGCGCGACGACCTGCAAAGCCGCGGCGTCGGTGTCTCATCGATCTACCCCGGATTCGTCAGGGATGCGGGCATGTTCGTCAAATCCGGCGCGGCCCTACCACCGGGCGTCGGCACCCGAAGCCCAGAAGACGTGGCAAACGCCGTGTTCCGAGCGATCGAACGCAACATCGCCGAAACCGACGTAGCCCCCCTCCCGGTCCGCCTCGGCGCAACCTTCGCCCTGATCGCCCCCAACCTCTCAGCCCGCGTCCAGCACCTCTTCGGTGCCGACAAACTCATGACCGAACTGGCCGCCGGTCAACGCAACACGCGCTGAGCTCGGGCCGTCGATAAGACCGCCGATTGCGCGTTCGCCTCGATCCTCGTCGGCGGCGTCGGCCGCCACATCGAACAACGCACCACCCGCCCACTCGCGACCTGGCACCGGGAACGCCGCGACACCCGCTTCGGGCGCCGCGGCGTTCCTGCCCTACGTGCTACTCAGCGCTGGCCCGGCTTGTGGCCGTGGTTGGGCACCCGTACTGCCGGCGCGAGCGCTTCTTGCTGGCACGTTCGGACACTGCGGTGTTCTCTTCCGTTCTGTGGTTGGTCAGGCGGTGAGCTGATTGCTCCACGACGCCAAGCGCGTCCGTGCGCGCGAGTTGCGCACCAGCGCAGCCGCTTCCGCTCGTCCGCGTCCCCCGGTAATAGCCACCATTGAAGACCGGTGTATTCGACGCGCACCGAGATCCGAAAGTTGCGGTCATACATCCGATACAAGCCGGTCCTCGATATCCGAGGCAAGCTCCGCCAGCCGCTTCGACGAATTATTTGCGGTCCACAAAGCCGGTCACCGGGATAGGTCAGCGATGGGACAGGCGGCTGAATACGATGCTGGCGCCGGCGAAGCCGAGGGTCGCGAGGATGACGCACCAGAGGATGGCGAGGGGGGCGTGGTGCCCGGTGTCGGTGGAGTTGAGCAGGCCGCGGATCGTTTCGATGACGGGAGTGGCGGGTTGGTAGTCGGCGAAGCCGCGCAGCCAGTGCGGCATGGTGGTGGTTTGGACGAAGGCGCTGCTGATGTAAGGGATGAACATGATGGCGTAGGTGAGACCACCGGCGGCTTCCGGATTCTTCGCGACCAAGCCGAGCGCCACGGCGATCCAGGAGATGGCCGTGACGAAAAGGGTGATCACCGCTAGGGCCGCCACCCAGCCGAGCGGACCGGCCTGGGGACGGTAGCCGAGCGTGATCGCCACCGAAACCGCGATCGTGATGGCCGTGAGATTGCGCATCACCCCCTCGGCGACGTGCCCGGCCAGCACGGCCTGCCGGAACATCGGCAAGGTGCGGAACCGGTCGATACTACCCCTGGTCATATCGGTGGAGACCGCCGTGGCCGTGATGGATGAGCCGAAACCCGTGCACAGCAACATGATTCCGGGCACCACATAGTCGAGATACGGTCCGCCGACATCGATGGCTCCGCCGAAGACATAGGTGAACAGCAGCATGACCAGAATCGGCATGAGCAGCGAGATGATCAGAGTGTCCCGGCTGCGCAGCGTATGGCGGACGCAGCGACGGAACATGACGTAGGTATCGGCGAAGACGTCGGTCGTCACCGGGCGGCGGCCTCTACGATATCGGCGGTGCGCGCCGCGGCGTCGTCAGTGCTCAATGTTTTCGCGAATTCCGCTGCGCGGGTGCGCCGTTCGGGCGTCAACAATGACGCGACACCCTGTTCGAGCCGCGCCTCGGTGAGTCGCGTGAACGGCAGATGTGCACCGACGCCGAGCCGCTCGACCTGCCCACCCCACATCGGCTGCTCGAACGACACCGAGCATACGAGCGTCGGCAATCCGGCACGCAGACTCTCGAACAACGTCCCGATACCACCGTGATGCACCGCGGCGGCACAGTGCGGAAAGACCAGATCGTGCGCGAACGGGCCGACGACCTTGACGTTCGGGCCCGCCTGCGCAGCAGCGATGTCCAGATCACTCCATCCTGCGCTTACCAGCGCACGCACCCCCAGCCGAGTCGACACCTCGCACACCATCGCCAGCACCGTCGCGGTATCCCGGATCGGCATACTGCCGAAACCGAAGAATACCGGCGGCTCACCCGTCTCGATCCAGGACAGGATGCCCGCATGGTCGCCGGCGAGATCGCCGACGGCCTCGCGGGCGGCGTGATCGAGGGTCAGAAATCCGGTGAACGGCCTGCGCTCATCCCATTCCTCCGGCAGTCCGGGAACCAGCGCCGGATCGTAGATCTGCACCTCGGGGACGTGCGCGCGGGCCAGGACGGCGGCCGTACTCGCCCGCGATTTCGGCAGCCCGAGCGTCACCCGCAGATCATTGAGGTAGCGCATGAACACCACGCGGCGCAGATTCTCCGCGATCATCCAGGTCGACCGATTTACCATCGCGGGCGGATTCCAATGCGGCGGTAGCGCACCTGGAAACGGATAGGCGCGATTGCTCCTGCAGGGGAAGTAATGCAGGCTGACCAGCGGAACCCCCATCGCTTCAGCGACCGAACCGGCCCGATCCTCGGTAACCGTGCTGGCCACGATCAGATCGGCCTTCGCGCAAACATCGATGACCTCGCGATTCATCTGCTGGGCGTACTCGGCCATCTGACGAGCCACCAATTGCATCAGCCGCAGCGTATTTCCCGCCGCGAGTGCCCGCTGTCCGGCGGTCGAGCTGTAGAGCTGCTGCACATCGGGCCCGCAGGCGACGGCGGCGAGACCGGTGGCCGTGGCGAATTCGACGAGGTTCGGCGGCGCCCCGAGCAGCACATCGTGGCCGCGACGGCGCAACTCCAGTCCCAACGCCACTACCGGCTGGACGTCTCCACGAGTTCCGGTCAGCGGAATCGCTATTTTCACGGCGGCTCTTTCGGGTATCGGGCACCTTGCCCAACTCGAGCGGGTAGTCCACAGAACTAGGGGCTCTCGACGACGGGCATGTATCAGTACAGTGCCATTGTGCACATCGCGATGTTCATGGACTACCACCCGACCACGCTCGGAGGGATCCAGACCGCGGTCGACTCGTTGTGCCGCGGACTCGAACGCGCAGGTCACCGCGTCACTCTCTTCGTCGCGCCGCAGTCGGGTGCGGACGCGGGCCCACATGTGGTCGAGCTGCGTGCCGTCGGCGGTCTCGAGGTGAACGGTTTCCCGGTTGTGCTGCCGACCGAGCACAATGCCGAACTGATCGACGCGGCCTTCGCCGCGCGCGGCCCGATCGACCTTGTGCACACCCACACCACCTACGGCGTCGCCATCGCTGGTATGAAAGCGGCACGGCGACACCGGATTCCGCTGATCCACACCGCCCAGAGCCGCGACGACGCCTTCATCGAGAACACCTCGCCCGCACCGTATCCGGCGGCCCTGGCGCTGCGCGCACTGCACGGCCGGTTCGTACCGCACCGCCAGCACATGCCGCACCGCGCCGAAAGCCGTGCGGCACGCCATGCCTGGTGGACGATCGTCGGGCAGGCGCAGGCGGCGGATCGGGTGATC
Organism: Nocardia sp. CA-107356; assembly: GCF_050946365.1. NCBI lineage: Bacteria > Bacillati > Actinomycetota > Actinomycetes > Mycobacteriales > Nocardiaceae > Nocardia > Nocardia sp. CA-107356. Next base: position 6,103,678 of record NZ_CP191992.1, read on the forward strand.
GCGCCGACGCGGCATTTCGCTGACCTGCTGCTCGCGCACGGCCTGACCCGCCCGATTCGCGTGGTATCCAATGGCGTCGACGATGACCTGATCGAAAGCAGCGGCAGTACGCAGGGTGCCGATCGCGCCGCCGACGCACCGCTGCGCCTCATCTGGTGCGGGCGGTTGTCCGCCGAGAAGCGGCTGCTCGAATCGATCGACGCCGTGCGGCTCGTCGACGATTGCACCCTCGATATCTACGGTGAGGGTGACCTGCGCGGCCCGGCGGAAGCCGCCATCGCCGAATACCGCCTCCAGGACCGAATCCGCTTGCACGGCAGGGCTACTCGAGCCGAATGCCTCGCGGCCATGTCGGGCGGTGACGCACTGCTCTTTCCTTCGCACGGTTTCGACACCCAGGGCATGGTCCTGTTGGAAGCGGTAGCGGTGGGCCTGCCGATCATCTACTGCGATCCCGATCTGGGCGAATCGGTGCCAGCAGGTGGTGGCGTGCGCACTGCCGACCCGTCGACCGTCGCGATGGCGGATACCATTGCCAAACTCAACGCCGATCGCACCGCATTCGAGCAGATGCGCGAGGTCCTCGGCGCGTACCGCGATGGCGTGCGGCAATCACAGCAGACCGGGACGGTGCTCGAAATCTATCGCCGAGCCCGCGAAGAATCCGCGCGGAGTCCAGAATTGGTCATGCCACAATCTCTTTCGGAGGTCCCCACAGCTCCGGGCGCGCTGCCGCTGGTAGGACATAGTCTGCGGGCCCTGCGCGACGCCCCCGGATTCGTCACATCACTGGCCGACCTCGGACCGATCGTGCGTATCCACTTCGGCCAGAAGACCGGATATCTGCTCACCACACCGGATCTCGTCCGTGAGGTCGGACTCGGCGATGCCGAACTCAATCGCGATGACCTGCGTGAGGCGATCAAGGACGTCGCGGGCGGATCGGTGAACGTCCTGCGCGGCGATGAACACAAACTGCGGCGCAGGATGATCGCGCCCGCGCTGCGCCAGAGCCGTCTCGCCGAATACACCAGCTCGGCCGCCGATATCGCCGAAACCTGGTCGGCGGGACTGTCTTCGGGCGGTCGGGTGAATCTGATGGACGAGGCACACGGCCTGATCCTCGACACCGTCTCCTCGACCCTGTTCACGGCCGACTTCAGCGACGACGCACGCCGTGAGATCCGGGACAACGTGCCATGGCTGCTCAGTCAGGTCATCCTGCGGACCGCATTGCCGCCGCAGGTGCGCCGCCTGCGGCTCATCGCGAACTGGCGCTGGCGCACGAAGGCACATCACCTGCGTTCCGCCATCGGAGACGTCATCGCCGAATACCGCCGCCGCGATGAGGATTTCAATGATGTGGTGTCCGCGCTCATCCGGCATACCGACAGCGAGACCGGTGCGACACTGTCCGACGAGCACATCATCGACGAGGCGATTCTCATGCTGGCCGGTGGCGTCGGCTCGATGGCGTCGCTGACCGGGTGGCTCTGGCACGAGGTGATACGCCGCCCGCATATCGCCGAGCAGTTGTACGCCGAACTCGATGCCGTTGTCGGATCGGACCCGGTCCGGCCCGAACATCTCGGCACACTCCCCTACCTGAAACAGGTCGTGGCGGAGACACTTCGCTTCTGGGGCCCGTGGATCAGCGCGGGTACCGCCGACGGCGATGTCACTGTCGGCGGACTCACCGTGCCGGACGGTACGGCGATCATGTTCAGCCCCTATCTGGTTCAGCACAACAAGCGGTACTTCACCGATCCGGAGTCCTTCGACCCGGACCGCTGGTCACCCGAGCGCGCCGCCGATATCGATAAGAAGGCCAATCTGTCGTTCGGCGTCGGCCGTCGCCGCTGCCTGGGCGACCATTTCGCCATGATCGAAATCGGCCTCGCCGCGGCGGCTCTGCTCGCCCGCTGGCGGCCGATCCCCGATCCGAAGTATGTCGTGCGCGCATCGAATCGGGACTTCGTCCTGTCTCCGTCGGCACTGCCGGTCACCCTGCGCCCGCGCTGACCACTTGCTTGGAGTGCACTCCAGGTGACTACCGTGATCGTATGAGCAAAGTTTGGTTCATCACCGGAGTCTCACGTGGATTCGGCCGTGAATGGGCGCTGGCCGCACTCGAGCGAGGCGACCAGGTGGCCGGTACGGCCCGCGACCTGAGCACAGTGGACGATCTCGTCGCCAAATATCCGGATGCCTTCCTGCCGCTGCGCTTGGACGTCACCGATCGGGCCGACGACTTCGCCGCCGTCCAGCAGGCCGCGGAGCGGTTCGGTCGGCTCGATATCGTGATCAACAATGCGGGCTACGGACAGTTCGGCATGATCGAGGAACTCAGCGAGGACGAACTGCGCGCGCAGTTGGAGACCAATGTCTTCGGCGCGCTGTGGGTCACGCAGGCGGCGCTGCCGATCCTGCGCGCCCAGGGCAGCGGCCACATCATCCAGGTATCCAGCATCGGCGGCATCTCGGCCTTCCAGAACCTCGGGGCGTACCACGCGTCGAAGTGGGCGCTGGAGGGATTCTCCCAGTCCCTCGCACAGGAAGTCGCACCGTTCGGTATCCACGTCACCCTGATCGAGCCGGGCGGTTTCGGTACCGACTGGGCTGGCCCGTCCGCGCGCCACGCGACGCCGATTCCGGCCTACGATGCGGCCAGGGCAGCCAGGGCGACGCAGCGTTCCGCGGTGCGCAGTGGCGATCCGGCCGCCACTCGAACCGCCATCCTGACCATGGTCGACGCACCGGAGCCGCCGCTGCGCATCTTCCTCGGCGAAGTCCCGCTGGCGATCGCGACCGCGGATTACGAATCCCGCCTGGAACTCTGGCGCGAGTGGCAGCCGGTCTCCGCCGCGGCACAGGGGGATTGAGCGATATCGGAACGCGACACCGCCGGGAAGAGTGGGGTTGAGGGTGGATCCCTCCCCGGCGGCGCCGACTATCCGAGACCGCGCCCTCGCTGGCCGACGGCGCGGGTACAGGCCGAAGGGATTGGCCTGCCGCCGCCACGCCATCTGGAAGTCACAGACGCCTCCGTGACCCTCGATCGAAACCCAATGACGCGTCAGCGAATTCAGACTCTACGACGCGACCACCCGCCGCATAGCAGCCTTTCCGCGAAATAGGGACTGTGATGCACGCAACTCCGCGCATCAGTGCTGGTGATCACCGAATTCCGCCGCGCACTCGGGTATTCACCGACTTCCGGTACGAAACCACCCCGACATACGGTGTTCAGTAGGTGGCATTCAGATAGTCGGCGGCATGGGTCGTCCACAGCACATTCGTGCCGGGCATGTTGTGCCCGGAATAGCGGACGTGCTGACCGTCCGGCCACGGCGTCAGATAGCCGATCACGCCATCGACCGCGGCGGCATACCGGTTGAGATTGGCGATCGGGTCGGACATCAGGAAGCGGAGCAGTTCGGCGAAGATCAGCGGAGCCACATTGCCGATGCGAGCGCCCTCCACAAAGGAAAACGGCGAAATGCCGACGTCGATCACCCGCAGTGGGGAGTCACCGGGTGACGCGGTGATGATATCTCCAGGATTCGCGTACTCCTTGACGTCGAGCGCGGGCCACGCTGCGTGTTCGCCATGCAGTCCGTAAGTGGCTGCCGGGCACAGATTGCCGACCGACTGGCCGCGCTTGCGCAGCGGGTTGGCGAAGTTGACGGCGAACGCGATCTCGAGCGGCGAGCCATCGCTGTTCTTGTATTTCCCGGACCGCACCCCTTCCAGAATCTTGCTGGCGCAGATGCCGCCGAGCGAATAGCTCAGCAGTCCACACACATTCGGCGAATCCTGAATCGCCTTGACACCGGCGGCGACACCGAGGCGGATGGAGGTGTCCAGCGATGGGCCCCACAGATCCGGGCTCGGTCCGACCGAGGCGGGCCAGTCCGGTTCGAACGTGGTGAAGCGGGCGGTATCGAGCAGTTTGGTGACATCGCGGAGCATGCCGGTCGGCGTCCCGTTGGCATTGCGCGGCTCGCCCGTGCCGCGCAGGGTGATGATGTCGATCATCGCGAACCTCCTTCTGCACCGCACGTCGGTGCGATGACTCCAGGTTGAACCGACAATTCGGCTGGTACCCGAGTAGCGAACTACCTCATTTCGCGCCGGGTTCGAGACTGCCGAGCAGTACCCGCGCGATGCGGTCCAAGTCTTGGCGATCCTGTGCCGAAAGCACCGACAACATGCGGGTTTCATTCTCGGTATGCGCGGTGACGACCTCGTCGATCAGCGTGCGTCCGGCATCGGTCAGGGCGACCCGGACGGCGCGCCGATCGGCCGCGTCGGCAATGCGCCGGACCACACCCGCCGACTCCAGGCGATCGAGCCGTCCGGTCATTCCAGCACGCGACATCATCAGCGTGTCGGCGAGCACCGACGGATTCAACTCGAACGGCGTGCCCGAACGACGCAGCGCGGCAAGCACATCGAACTCCCCGCGCTGCAGCCCGTGCGCGGTGAAGACCTCCTCGATCTCCCGCTGCGCGACCACGAGCAGCCTGCCGAGCCGTCCGATCACGGCCATCGCCTCCAGTTCGAGATCCGGCCGCTCCCGACTCCACTGCCCCACGATCGCGTCCACCGGATCTTGTTCTGTCTCACCCATGGACAAGATTCTATTCGATGGGATATAGTTCGGTATCGAATTATCAACGACCGAATCATCTGGAGAACACCATGAGCGCCACCACCGACCGCAAGTTCGCCATCCGCCAGCCGCAGGACGCCGAGACCCTGGTGACCCCGTCGGTCACCATGCGCCTGCTCATCGACTCGAACGAGGCGGGCGGCGCGGTCAGTCACCTGGAGGTCGATATGGACCGCGGGGCCGACGGCGCGGCGCCGCACTACCACACCAAGTCCGACGAACTGTTCTACGTCGCCGACGGCGAACTGCAGGTCCTGGCCGGGGACGAGATCGTCACCGTCGCCGCGGGCGGATCGATCGTCGTGCCCAAGCTCATGCCGCACGCCTTCGGCGCGACCCCGGACAGCTCGGCCCGCATCCTCATCGCCCTCACGCCCGCCGTAGAACGCTTCGGCTACTTCCGCGTGCTCGACCGTCTCGTCAAGGGCGAGGCCACCTTCGAGGATCTGGCGGCATCCCAGGAGGAGTTCGACAATTGGTTCGTGGATTCTCCGGAGTGGTGGGCCGAGCGCAATGCGAATCGGCGCGCGTGATCAGAAAGACCCGACGGCGGATTATGTACCGCGGTCACCGAATGTGACGAACACATCAGGGGTGATCGGGAACAGCCCTCGCGCGCGCGAGGGTTCGACCGACTGTGAGCTTCAGCGTTTCCCTCGTCGTCCGCGGTTATGAGCTCGATACCCTGGGCCACCTCGATCAGGCCGTGTATCTGCAGCACGCCGAGCACGCCCGCTCGGAACTGCTGCGGGCGGCCGGAATCGGCCAGGACAAGTTGATCGCCAGCGGTTTCGGACCGGTCGTGCTGGAAAGCACGATCAAATACCTGCACGAACTGCGCGGCGGCGATGAGGTCACGATCAACTGCGAATTCGAGTGGGACAGCGGCAAGATCTTCCGAATCCACCAGGAGACCCGCAAACTCGACGGTACTGTCGCAGCGAAGGTCACAATCGTCGGGGGCGTTCTCGATCTCACCGCACGCAAGCTCGTCGCCGATCCCGGCGAACGCCTGCGCACCCTCGCCGAACGACCGGACCTGCTCGGACTTTGAACCACAACCGTCGTATCCGCAATGGCGGATGCACAGCCGCCAACCCCGGGCAATACAGACCGGACGGCACCGTTCAAATGTAGCTCAATGATTGCGGGAACCTATCTGCCCTCGCACCGAAAATCTTTCGGCGCTAGCGCATCCCGAGCACAAATCCAGTTTGCCAGCGGTGGTGAAATCTCGCGATCCGAACCGTGCGGGACCCCTTGCGCGTTATGATCCAGTTCCCGCTCGGGGGTCCTGGCAAATCGTTAGCAGATCGGAGCGTTAACAATGACCGACGCAATCCACCTCCCCGGTATCGCGCCGACGGGTGACCGCGTCCCCGCGTTGCAGGGTCTGTTGGTGGCCGAGTCGGAACGCGATTTCACGGTCAGAGTGAACGAAGGTACGTGGACCTTTCGCCGAGATGACGTACTTCGAGTAGTGGACTGGAACGATGGTGCGGCCACCGAGCGCGACGGCCGCCCGGTGCTGATGGATATCCGTCCCGGCGCCACCGCCGACTTCACCCGGCGCCTGCGCATCGACCTCGTCGACCGGCCGATGACATTGGCCACCGAACCCTCCGCCGCGCTGGGAGATGAAGCGCTGCAACAACTCACCGCATCGTGGGCCGACAGCCTCCAGCTCGTCGACTACCCCGGCACCAGCGGAGCGACCTTCACCTACTGCCAAACCAAATCGCTCGCGACCAGCGACGACGGCATAAACTGCGACAGTCTCGACTGAGCGGGACTGCGTATGGCGGCGCGCCGGACAGGTTCGGTCCTCATCGTCTCCGAATCCGATGATCTGCACGGCACCGCGATGGCGGCGACGTTGCGAGAACACCACGGGCTCAGCCCGATTCACCTCGACCTGCGCGACTTTCCGCGCGAATCCGGAAGTTTCCGGCTCGATCGACACGGCACGGCACGGTCGCTCTCGCATGTGATCGGACTCGACGACGTCCAGTCGGTCTGGTGGCGAAGACCGCATCCGGCACAGGTTCCCGGCGGCGTGCGCGCCTCCGATGACGCCTACCGCCAAGCCGAATGCGACGGCTTCATCCAGGGGATGCTGTGGTCGATACCCGCGTACTGGGTCAACGATCCCGGCGCCGATCGGACTGCGAGCCGTAAGATCGTGCAGTTGGAGACCGCGCGGCGCGCGGGATTCGCGGTCCCGGAGACGCTGATCACCAACGATCCGGACGAGGCACGCAGCTTCGTCGAATCACGTTCGGGGGCGGTCGTTTACAAGCGCACCGGCACCGGGCGCGCCGAATTCGCCGAGACCAGAATCATCACCAGGGCCGATTTCGGCCGACTCGCGGGCATCCGGTCCGCGCCGACCACCTTCCAGGACTATATCGATGCCACATGCGATCTGCGCGTGGTGTGGATGGACGGCGTCGAATGGACGGTCCGCATCGACTCGCAATCCGGCGTCGGCCGGGTCGACTCACGGCTGGATACCACCGTCGAGTTCGCTCCCGAACATCTGCCCGCGTCGGTCAGCAAGTCGCTCGCCACGCTCATGGGGGCACTGGGCCTGAGCTTCGGCGTGCTCGATCTACGCCTCGGCCTCGACGGCGAGTACTACTTCCTCGAGGTCAACCCACAGGGCCAGTTCGCATATCTGGAGATCAAGACGGGCCTGCCGATGTTCCGCAGCCTCGCCAACCTGCTGGTCAACGGCGACGGCGCGGTGCCGGGCTACTAGCGCGCTCGACTGTGCCCGGTGTCGGCGAAATCCACTCGCCGACATCGGGATTCAGATCCGAAACGCTACTGGCCCTTGCGGCGGTTCGCACCGCCGCGGCTGCGGAGCTGCACGTGCGACTCCACCAGAACGTTGTGGATGAAACCGTAGGAGCGGCCGGTCGACCGAGCCAGCGATCGAATGCTGGCACCCGCCTCGTACTGCTTCTTCAGCTGGGTTTGCAAACGGTCTCGCGATTTCCCCGTGACGCGTGTGCCCCTACCCAGTGGGGCCTTGACTTGTGTGGGCCTGTCGCTCATGGCTTCCTCCGAGTCGCCGAGCCGCGTGATTCCAGGCTAGACACTCAGCAAGCTGTGATCAACGGGTATTTGTGATGAATATCACCGAATATCCGATCAGAGGAAGTGAAAACCTACCGCCCACAACGGAACTCCGTTGAGATCGCCCCGATCAGGCCAGCTGAATCAGCTCCAAATACTCCGCTGACCAGTGATCTTCCTGGCCGTCGGGCAGCAAGATCACCCGTTCCGGGGACAGCGCCTCGGCCGCGCCCGGATCGTGGGTGACCAGCACGACGGCGCCCGCGTAGGTGCGCAACGCGTCGAGGACCTGTTCACGCGAGATCGGGTCGAGGTTATTGGTCGGCTCGTCGAGCAGCAGCACATTGGCGGCCGAGGAGACCAGACCCGCCAGCGCGAGACGGGTCTTCTCACCGCCGGAGAGGGTGCCCGCGGGCTGTTCCAGCTGCGGTCCGGAGAACATGAACGCGCCGAGCAGGCCGCGCAGCTCCTGTTCCCCCGCATCCGGTGCCGCGTAGCGGATGTTCTCCCACACCGTGGCCTGGTCGTCGAGGGTGTCGTGCTCCTGGGCGAAGTAGCCGATCTTGAGCCCGTGCCCGGGGACGAGGCCACCTGCCGTCGGCGTCTCCACCCCGGCCAGCAGGCGCAACAGCGTGGTCTTGCCCGCGCCGTTGAGGCCGAGCACCACGACGCGACTGCCACGGTCGATGGCCAGATCGACGCCGGTGAAGATCTCCAGCGAGCCGTAGACCTTGGTCAAGTTCTCCGCCATCAGCGGCGTCTTACCGCAGGCGGCGGGTTCGGGGAATTTGATCCGTGCGACCTTGTCGGCCACCCGCACCTCGTCCAGTTCGGCCATCAAACGGTCCGCGCGCTTGGCCATATTCTGTGCCGCGGTGGCTTTTGTGGCCTTGGCGCCGAGTTTGGCGGCCTGGGCGCGCAGTGCGCTGGCCTTCTTCTCGGCATTGGCGCGTTCCCGGCGGCGGCGCTGTTCATCGGTGGCGCGGGCGTCCAGATACTTCTGCCAGCCCATGTTGTAGACATCGGCCTCACCGCGCACCGCGTCCAGGAACCAGACCTTGTTCACCACATCCCCGAGCAGTTCGACATCGTGGCTGATCACGATCAGACCGCCGTCGTGGTTCTGCAGGAAGCCGCGCAACCAGGTGATGGAGTCGGCGTCGAGGTGGTTGGTCGGCTCGTCGAGCAGCAGGATGGTGTCCGAACGCCCGCCGCTGCCGTCGGAGGCGGCGAACAGGATGCGCGCCAACTCGATTCGGCGACGCTGACCACCGGAGAGGGTGCGCAACGCCTGGCCCAGCACCCGATCGGGCAGACCGAGACTGTTGCAGATGCGGGCCGCCTCGCTCTCCGCGACATAGCCGCCCAGCGCCGAGAAGCGCTCTTCGAGGCGACCGTACTTACGCACCGCCTTGTCGCGTTCGGCGTCATCGGCCACCTCGGCCATCAGCGCCTGCTGCTTCTCCATATCGCGCAGCAAGGTGTCCAAACCGCGCGCGGAGAGCACGCGATCGCGGGCGAGCACGTCCAGGTTGCCCTCACGCGGATCCTGTGGGAGATAGCCGATATCAGTGGAGCGCAAGATCTTTCCGGCGTAGGGCTCGCCCTCCCCCGCCAGGATGCGCAGTGTGGTGGTCTTGCCCGCGCCATTGCGCCCGACCAGTCCGATCCGGTCTCCGGCCTGCACCCGCAGTGCCGGCCCCGGGGCCGACAGCAGGGTGCGGACTCCGGCCCGGACCTCCAGGTCCGTCGCGGTGATCACAGGCTTCTCCTCGCTGATCAGGTGCTAGTCGGTTGCTGCTCGATTGTGCGACGTGAACACACACAAGAACCACCGATTTTACCTGGCCCCAGGGGTGCCTTCCGACACCCCCGATCCAGGTGTGACCGCACTAACTCCGCGGATCGGCGCTAGAGCGCCATGCTGCTCATGGATGACGCGATGCTGGTCGCATTCGCGACGCGCTGGCCGCGAGCCTCGCCGGAGCTTCGTTCGTAGTACTGATCGAAGGCCGCCGCCGCGGCACCGGCCGAGTTCGCGGACTTCAGGTGTCCGTACGCGTTCGATTCACCGCCCTGCAGCTCGTGCATCATGAAATCGACTTGGACATGCCAGTCGGTGACCGACTTGCCCTGGGCAGCGGCGAATGCCTCGAGATTCGCACGCCGACCGCCTTCCCACTGGCAGAGGCCGATGGCCCCTTCATTGGGGTTGTAAGCACCGGTATCGAAGCCCGATTCGACCTGCATATTGCCCAAGATGCCTGCTGCTTGCTCCGGTGTGAAGCCCTTACTGAGGAGGTACTTATAGATCTCGCTGGCCTTCGCCTTCTGACCTCCGCTGATGGGTTCGGCATTGGCGGAATTGCCGAGACCTGTCGGTCCGGTGCTGTTGCGACGGTTTCCACCGTTGCCGGTATAGGCGGGAAAACTGTTGCCGCTACCGATCGAATTCGGGGCACTTCCGCTGTGGTCGGATTCCGGGTCGGTGATTTTTCCGGCGTGTTCGTCCAATGCGTTGTACGCGTCCGACACCGTTTGCGCCGTTTTGTCGACGGCCTTGTCGATGCTGTCGATGACGTTCAGCTGCAACTCGATGCTGGGGTTCTGCGGCACATCCTTGGCCAGAATGTCCTTGATGGCGCGAACCAGATTCTCGACCTCGGTGGTCACTGTGTTGGACACATCGGCCGACTTCGATGCGATGTCGGCGATACTGCTGTCCAGCGAGTTCAAATCGGTCCGGTACCGCGTGGCCTCGCTCTGCTTGGCGTGGTACTTCGAGACGAGATCGCCTTCCTTCAGCTGCGACTCCCCGAGGCCATCCAGACCCTCGACCGTAATCGACTTCGCCGAACCGTCGCCTACCGGCTTCACCAACTTCGCCAGCACCGCCTCTATATGGCGGACGTAGGCGTTGAGGATGGGTGCATCCGGGCGTGACGGCAGCGATGTGTCGACAGCCATATCTCACCTTCCGCCGATACCTATTCGGCAGCTTAATCGCAGCTAGGAGCCATGCTCTGACCATCGGGTTCCCGCCGGTGGGAACAGGGGTTCTCGGTCGAGATCGCGCAAACCCGACCGGGTCCACTCGACGGATTTCAACAGCGGTAGCGTGCCATCACATGACGACCGATCTGTTGGGCAAGAGCGCACTTGTTTCCGGAGCCAGCCGTGGCATCGGCAAGGCCGTCGCGGCGGAACTGCTGCGCCGTGGCGCCAATGTGCTGATCACCGCGCGTAAGCCGGAGCCGCTCGAGGAGGCGGCCGCGGAGCTGCGGGCGCTCGGCCACCAGGGCGAGGTCAGCGCGCTGGCGGGCAATTCGGGTGATGCGGACAGCCGGGCCGCGGCGGTGAGCCGGGTGGTCTCGGAGTTCGGTTCGCTGGACATCCTGATCAACAACACCGGCATCAATCCGGTCTACGGCTCGCTCATGGATGCCGATCTGGAGGCGGTGCGCAAGATCTTCGATGTCAATGTCGTCGCCGCCCTCGGCTATGTGCAGGAGGCGTACAAGGCGTGGATGCGTGATCACGGCGGCGCGGTGGTGAATGTGGCCAGTGTGGCCGGCCTGCGTTCGACCGGTGTGATCGCGGCGTACGGCGCGTCCAAAGCCGCGCTGATCCGGCTCACCGACGAACTGGCCTGGCAGTTGGGCCCGAATATCCGGGTCAACGCGGTGGCGCCCGGCGTGATCAAGACGAAGTTCGCCGATGCGCTGTATTCGGCCGATGAGGAGCGGGCCGCGAGCGTGTATCCGATGAAGCGCCTCGGCGCACCGGAGGATGTGGCGCAGCTGATCGGATTCCTGGTCTCCGACGAGGCCAAGTGGATCACCGGCGAGACGATTCGCGTCGACGGCGGCTTGCTGTCGACCGGCGGAATTTGAGACGCCCCGAGGCAATCCGCTGATCAACGGCGGAATACCCGACGTCGCGACAACAATGGTGGCCGTGCGGTGAATCCCGCACGGCCACCACTGGCGACCGCTTGCGGGGTCGCTCGAAACGATCAGCGTCGTTGATCTACACCCGCGCGGGCTGGCGCAGATTGTCCGGATCGGGCAGGGACGGCGCGGACGATCCCTCGTCGAATCCGAAACGCTCATGGAGCTTTTCGAGCGGGCCGGGCGCCCACCAGTTCCAGTCGCCGAGCAGTTTCATGACCGCGGGCAGCAGGAAACCGCGGACCAGGGTCGCGTCGACCAGTACGGCCAGGGGCAGGCCGATGCCGAAGGACTTCATGAAGGTGATGTCGGAGGCCAGGAATCCCAAGAACACCAAGGAGATCAGGACCGCGGCGGCGGTGACGATCCGGCCGATCTTCTCCAGTCCGTGCGCGACCGCGGATTCGTTCTTGCCGGTGCGTTCGTACTCTTCGAGGATCCGGGACAGCAGGAACACCTGGTAGTCCATGGCCAACCCGAAGGCGACACCGAAGAGCATGACCGGAACGGTCGGCGGCAGATCGCCGGTCACGGTGAAATCGAGCAGGCCGGACAGGTGTCCGTCCTGGAAGATCCAGACCAGCGCGCCGAAGGTCGCGGTGAGGCTGAGTGCGCTGAGCACGATCGCCACCAGCGGCAGCACCACACTGCCGGTCAGCAGGAACAGCACGATCAGCATGATAATCACGACGTAGGCCAGGGCAATTGGGAGCGCCGAGGTCACCGCGTCGAGTGAATCGGCGCTCGCGGCCGCGATACCGCCGACCAAGCGCTGCGACGGTGCCGGCACCGCGCGCAGATCCTTCGCCACCCGGTCCAGCAGGCCCGGATCGCTGGTATCCGGCGTCACCGCAAGGTATGCGGCGTCCTTGGTCTCGAAATGCGCGTGCTGCGCCATGCCCGGGACGAGCTGCCCGCCGTGCTCGTAGCTACCGGTGGCGGCATCGACGCGGCGGACATTGTCGACCTCGGAGAGTTTGCGCGCGTAGGCATCCAAGCCGGACTTGCCGTCGGGCAATACGACGAACAGTCCATTGGTGTCGGTCGCCGTGAAATCGCGCTGGATGATCTCGGTGACCTGCCGGTTGTTCATCGACTCCGGCAGTGCCCGCTGATCCGGGAAGCCGAGTTTCACCCCGAGGAACGGGGTTCCGAGCAGCAGGAGGAAGGCCGCGACCGCCAGTCCGATGGGCATCGGCTTGCGCATCACGAAAACCGCGAGCCGATGCCAGAAACCCTCGCCCGGTGCGGGCCGCTGCGGTCGGAAGAACCAGCCGAGCTGGCCGCGATCGATGCGGCTGCCGAGCAGCAGCAGGATAGCGGGCAGCACCGTCAACGAGACCGTCGCGGCGATCGCCGCGACCGCCAGACCCGCGTAACCCATCGAACGTACGGCCAACAGCGGGAAGAACAGCAGACCCGACAGCGCGACCGCGACGGTGACGGCCGAGAAGGCGACGGTGCGTCCGGCCGACCGCATGGTCGCGGCGACCGCCGGTCCGGTCTGTGCACCGGCGGCCAGTTCGTCGCGGTAACGGCTGATGATCAGCAGGCTGTAATCGATCGCCAAGCCGAGGCCGAGCAGCGTGGCGACATTGGTCGCGGTCGCAGCGAGATCGGTGACCAGTGTGATGAGCCAGAGCGCGCCCATGGTGATCATCACGGTCACCGCCGCCACGACCAGCGGCAGGCTGGCTGCCACCAAACCGCCGAAGACGAACAGCAGTGCCAGCAGGGTGATCGGGAAGGCGATGGATTCGCCGAGGACGGCGTCCTTCTCGCTCTGTTTCACGGTCTCGTGCAACAACATCGCGTAGCCGCCGACGCGCACCTCGACCGGACCGTGCGCACCGCCGTAGCGATCCACGAGCCCGCCGACCTTCTGGTCGACCTCGCCCTCCTCGCCGAGGATGCTGGCGACGATCAGCCCCGATTTGCCGTCGTTGCCGCGCAGGGCGGGCGACTTGTCCATCCAGTAGGACATGACACCCGCGACGCCCGGTTCGTCCTTCAGCTTCAACGCCAATTTGACCGCGGCGGTGGCCGATTCCGGCTCGTCGACGGAAGTGTCGCTGTGCACCAGCAGGACGAAGTTCGGTGGCGCCTGACCGAACGTATCGCGCAAAATCTCGGTGGCCCGGCTGGATTCACCGCCGGGATCGCTGTAGCCACCGCCTTGAACCTTGTCGAATAACGTCGAGCTGAGCATCCCCATCGCCAGCGCGAGCACGACGAATACGCCGAGAATCCACCTACTGCGCCGCTTGGTCAGTTCGAACACCGCCACACCCTCATCACTCGTTAAGCCGCGCCGCGTTCGCTCCCTGACGAATCCGCGACGTGCCCGGCTACCACCTGCCTGGCCACCACCCGCATCGGCAGATACTTCGGGTGTACCAGGGCGCCGATCACCGTCTCTTGCACCGCGATACCGGGCATCGGGCGCAGCCGCCAGCGCCCGCCGATCGTAGCAACCTGCAGCGCAACCTCGGTGAGCGAGAACACGTTTCCCGGACACTGGCGGGTGCCCATGCCGAAGGGCAGGTAGGCGCCCTTGGGCCGGGCCTCCATCGCCGCAGGCAGCCAGCGGTCCGGGTCGAACTTATCCGGATCCGGGAAGACCGCCGGATCCCGGTGCACCGCGACGGGACACACCAGCAGCATGGACCCCTTCGGTAGCGCCTTGCCGCCGAGTTCATAGTTCGCTGGCACATCGCGCACGGTCAGCCATGGCGAGTACACGCGCAGCGTCTCCATGACGATGCGCTTGGTCAGATCGAGCTGGCCCAGATCGGCGAATTCGGCAGGGCGACCGCCGAGCACGGCATCGATCTCCGCGTGGAAAGCCGCCTCCAGCTCGGGATTTCTGCCAAGCTCGTGGAAGACCCAGGACAGCGTCATACCGGTGGCTTCGGTGCCGCCGACCAGGAAGTTGATCAGCTCGTCGTGTACCTGGGCGTCGGTGAGCGCGACACCGTCCTCGTCGCGGGCCTTGATCAGGGTGTCGAGCAGGTCACCGTGATCCAGCGTCGGATCGACGGCGAGGTCGGCGCGGTATGCCGCGATGATCTTGCTGGTGGCCGACTTCATCCCCGCGACAAGACCTTCGAAGCGGCGGTTGCTCGGCAGCGGCAACGTGTCGATCCAGGCCGGGCGGGTGACGCGGCGGGCGAGCAGCGTCATGACCGGCGTCAGCATCTCGTGGATTTCCGCACCGGTCTCCGCGCCGAGATCCCCGGAGAACAGCGCCCCCGCGACGGTGCGCAACGCGAGGTCGTGCATCTCCGCATTGACGACGACCATTTGGCCGTCGCGCCAGGCCTCGGCCTGCTCCGCGCCGAGACGCGTCATCACGGTGGCGTACTGCGCGATGCGGCCGCGCGCGAAGGCCGGAGCGATCATTCGGCGTTCCCGCTTGTGCTGCGGGCCGGACAGCACCGTGACGCCAGCGCCGAGCAGAGCCTCAGCCCGATCGATCATCGAACCCTGATCGGAGAGGCCGACGAAGGCCTCCCGGATCAAATCCGGTTCGGTGACGACGTAGGTGTCATAACCCGGAATCTTCACCCGCACCACTGGGCCGAGCCGCGACAGTGTCTGCAGGAAGCGGTAGGGCCTGCGGGCCAGCCGGTGCGAATGTCCGATGAGGGGTAGGGCGCCCGGTGCGGTCGGCACCTCGGCGATGCCGGTCGGGTGGCTGGTCAGCCGGGTGGTCATCATGCGAGTCTCCTAGGCGTGGATCGACTTTCGCTCCAGTGCGGGGCGGCGACCATCGGTCATCCGCGGGCGATCACGGCATCGACACCGCCGACCTGTCCGACCCAGTCGACATAGGCGGCCAGCCCGTCGGCCAGCGATACCGTGGGCGCGTAGCCGAAATCCCGTGCGGCGGCATTGGTGTCGTAGGTGTTGGAAACGGTCAGTGCCGCGGTGGTCCAACTCGACAGCGGCGGCGCGTAGCGTTCCTTGATCGCTGGCACCCGCCAGATGGTGTCGAAAACCGCGATGGCGGCGTCGAATATCGGTTTCGGAATGGTGCGGGTCGGCGGCGTCAGATCCAGGGCGACGGCGAGGTCCTTGACGAACTTCCACAGGTCGACATCCTCGGGATCGGCGAGGAAGTAGGCATTGCCCGCGACCTGATCCGAGCGCGCCGCCTGCAGGCAGGCCTGGGCGGCATGTTCGCAATAGGTGATCGACACCAGGACGTTCTTGCCGCCGGAAAGGTCGGGCAGCCTGCCGGACTTCAGCTTTCGCAGCAGCAGCGTCATCCAGCCCGAGGAGCGCGGCCCCCAGATCATGCGCGGCCGCAGCGCACAGGTCACGAAATCAGGGGTGTTCGAGGCCAGGACGAGCTGTTCGGCGGCGGCCTTGGTCGCCACGTACAGGCTCTTCGGATCGGTCACATACGGCTCGGACTCGTCGATACCGAAGCGATCGGTGTCATAGGAGGTCGCGACCGAGGGGCTGCTGACGAAGACGAACCGGCCGACTCCGGCCTCCCGCGCGGCCCGCATCAGCCGCCGGGTGCCTTCGACATTGGCCTCCCAGAACTGGGCACGGCTGCCGACCTCGGCGACCAGCCCGGCGCTGTGATAGACCACATCGACGTCCTTGCAGGCCGTGATCAACGATTCGTAGTCGCCGAGATCGCCTGCCACCGTTTCGAGTTCGGGCACCGTCGACAGGTACCCGAGATCACTCGACGGCCGCACGATGGCGCGCACCTCATCGCCCGCGGCTACCGCGGCGTCGACGATATGGCTGCCGAGGAATCCGGTTGCCCCGGTGACCAATGCCTTCATGGCGTCATACCCTTTCCGGCCCATTCGGCCAATTCCTCGCGCCCGATCTTGGCGTTGTGCCGGATGTCGACCGGGAACCCGGGATGGGCGCGGAATACCCTGATGGGCCTGGTGAATTCGCGTTCACGCGCGATGGACCACAGCTCCCGCTGCACCCGTGCGATCTCGGATTCCGCGACGCCGGAGCGCAATTCGAAGCACAGCACCGGGATCTGCGCACCCGGCTCACCCACTCCGACCAGCGCGGTGCGGTGCACATCCGGATGGGTGTTGAAGATCTGCTCGCACTGGACGGTGAACAGGTCACCGGCCGCGGTGCGAACCCGCTGGGCCGAGCGGCCGCAGAACCACAACCGTCCGGATTCGTCCTGCCAGGCGAGATCTCCGACGCGGTGCCAGCGGTGCACGGTGCCGTCCGGGCGGATCTCGTCGATCTTGTTGCGGGCGTCCGCGGCCGGATTGCGGTGATATGCGGTGCTGACGTGCGCGCCGGTGGCGACGATTTCGCCGATCTGGCCTTGCGCCAGCACCAGATCGTCATGCCAGGCGGGGATTTCGTCGTCGGAGATGGCGATGATCCGAACCCGGGTATCACTCTCGGATTCCGCGATCGGCCGCCCGACACAGGTGCCCGCTCCTTCGGCGGTCTGCTTACGAGTCTCGTCGAGTTCGGACCATTCGAGGGTGGTCAGCGGCAGCGCCTCGGTCGCGCCGTAGGTGGTGAAGACGTGCGCCGTCTCGCCGAGGGCGGCCCGAACACTCGCCAGCGCATCCAGATTCGCGGGCGCGCCCATCGAGATGACCCGGACCAGGCTCGGCAGTTCGGTACCGGTCCGCATCAGATATTCGCCGAGCGGACCCAGCAATGCCGGCGATGCGGTGACATCGGTGGCATCGAAGGACCGCACTACATCGGCGAGCAACGCCGGATCCGCCTTCGACACCCGCACCGGGTCTACCGGCCCGAGCACCACATGCGCGCCCTGCAGCAGATCGAAGATGCCGAACAGCGGTACCGAGGTCAGCGAGACGAAACCCGTTGGGCGACCGTGCAACCGCTCGATCACCCGCAGTGAGGCGGCGAATCCGGCTCTGGTGAACTCGACGCCCTTCGCCGGTCCGGTACTACCGGTGGTGAAGGCGATCATCAGCAGATCCTCGGGCGCATGGGCGATCTCGGGTGCGACCGCACCCGGCGTCTGCCGCATGGCGAGCAGCGTGTGCCCGCCCCAATACGACCGTCCGGCGGTCACATGCAGACGTACCGAACGGAAGGTCCGCCGTGCCGCGAGCCGTACCAGATGCGCCAGCGGGATGCCGATGAACGCCTCCGCACCGACACTGCGGAAGCAGTGCAGCATGCGGCGCACCCCCATACCCGGATCCACCACCACGGGCACCGCGCCGACCCGGAACAGCGCGAAGATCACCGCGAACAGATCGGGATCCGGCTTGACCATGACAATGGTCTTGACGCCCTTGGTGATCCCGATCCGTTCGAACGCCGCCGCATAGGCGGCGACCCGCTCGCCGAGTTCGGCGAAGGTGAGCACCGCGAACCCGAGATCCGCCGCGCGCTCGGCGCGCTCGGGATGGGCGATGGTCGGATAGCTGATGGCGGCCGAGTCGGCGCGCTGCCGGATCTGATCATCCAGCAGCTCGCTCAGGTCAGCCAGCTCTCGGCTCACCCGGCACCGCCGGCAGGGACCGTGTAGCTCACGCATCCGGCGATCGGACCGGATCCCGCGGCCACCAACAACAATTCGTCACCGGCCGACAGCGCACCGCTTTCCAGCAGCTGGTGGTAGCCGATGATCAGACCCGAACTGCCCGCGTCCAGATCGCCGGTCGCGGCCTGATGTGTTCGGCCGAAACCGAATTCGCCCGCCAGGGTGACCGCGAAGTCGGGCACGGGGTTGTTGGTGACCAGCACGCGCTGCGCCTGCGGCCGCTCCGCGAGGTAGGGGCGGATCGCGGCAAAGGCCGCGCCGGTGACCAATTCGGCGTAATCATCGGCGACATCGACGGTGATCGAACGCTGTCCGTCGTTGCCCATCGCCTCGAGATCGAGGTATCCGGCGACACCCGGATGGGTGCCGACCGCGCGCGGCAGCGGCGCCGGGATGTGCACGCGATCGAAACCGGTCCCCTCGTCGATGCCCTTGGTCACCAGCAGCGCCGCGCCGACCGCGGCATAGCGGAAGTCGGCCGGTGCGTGCCCCACTCCACCCGGATGGGCGTCACTGGCGACGATCAGCACCCGCTCGACGGTGCCGTTCTCCAGCAAGGCCCCCGCCGCCTGCAATGCGTTGAGCACGCCGCAGGACCCGTTGCGCAGATCGAGTGAGAAGCCCGCCCGCGAGGAGCCGACCTGGTAGTCCAGGTGCATCCCCAGTTCCTGCTGGATCAGCGCCGCATTCGACGGCTCGACGATATTGCTGTCCCGGTAGACGCCCACATTGATCAGCACGTCGATATCGTTCGGCGCTACACCCGCCCCCGAGAGGCACTCCCCGGCCGCCCGCACAGCGTGATCGATGGAACCGAGGGTGGGGTCGGCACTGATGGCGGACCGGCCAATTATGAACGTCATTTCATCCCACCAATGCGCTGATAGTTGCCGACAAGACGCCGAAGACCATTCCCGAAGCCGTCGGTACGAAACAAATCTTCGCACCCTTCGGGATCTCGCCACGAGAAATGTAGTCGTGCAGCACCAGGAAATGCGTGCTTGCCCCGGTGTTGCCGTATTTCTCGACAGTCGCCAGGCGCGGCGGCATCTCCGTGCCGTGAATTTTGCTGCCGGATTCGGCGAGCTTCTCGGTGAAGCCGACGCCGAGCTGATGGAACACGATGTAGTCGAACTTCTCGTCGGCGAATACGGTGCCCCGTTTGGCGAGAATATCGCGGTGGAATTTCGCCCAGGTTTCGCGGCGCGGCGCGGCCTGCATGGTGAGATTGTCGGTCAACATGATCATGTTCTGGCTGGCGTCGCTCGGTTTTGCGATACACAACGGCGAGTACTCGGCACAGGTCGTCAGATCGACGTAGTGCAGCACATCGTCTTCGTCGACCGCCGGGTCCAGAATGACCGCCACCGCCGCGTCCGCGAGGGTGAGCGCGGCGAACTGTGGATCGCGCACATCGAGCGCCTCGGCGAGCGCGCCCTCGGTCACCGGCGAGATCACCTCGGGCGTGACGACCATGCCATTGCGCACGACACCGGCGCGAATCATGTTGTCGAGCAGATAGATTCCGGTCATGGTGCCGCCGCAGGCATTCGCCACGTCATAACCGGAGGCATTGACCGCGCCGATACGCCGGGCGATCTCCTGTGACGCCGACGGTTCGAAGACCATATGGAATCCGTCGTGCACCGTGGTGCCACCACAGATGATGATATCCAGGTCGGCGGCGTCCAGACCGGATTTGGCCAGCGCGTCCCGCGCCGCCTTCACACCGAGGGTCAGGGTGTCCTCGACGGTGCGATCCACCATATAGCGGTGATTGATGCCGGTAATTCGCTCGACGTCGAACTCACCGCCGCTCGTCATCCGACCGAGTACTTCGGAGGTGGTGTATTCGCCGGCCGGAAGGGCGGCTCCAAGGGCGCGTAATCGGGAAGAATTCACCGTAGCGGTCCTTTCGACAGAGACAGGCAGCACGAACTCCCCGTGGCACGACAATGGCCTCGGGCAGACAGTGCAGGAATTCCGTTCCACACGATTGGGGAACAGCGAGCGACGAAATCTACGCTGATTTCGGCAACCACGTCCGGATTGCCCGACCCTGGGCAATCCATCCGACAACGCCGAGCATACGACGCACAGCACAAAGTGACCAGCCGGATGACCGCGCCGAGCTACTGGCGAGTCACATCGTTGCTGGAAAATCCAGATCTATCATGATCGCATTATGAAGAATGTCACCGTCGATATATGTGAACTATCACCACGCAACGGTGGCCGAAGCACCCGGCAGTAAGCTCGACGCGGCCGACGAACCGATCCGCGAACGGAGGGATCCGCCCTGCACACCGCCGAACACGCTGCGCCACACCAGCATCCGCATTCCGCAGCGGATGCGCGATGACCGCCGACATCATCGTCTGCGGCCTCGGCCCCGCTGGTCGGGCGCTCGCGCACCGCTGCCTCGCGCACGGAATGTCGGTCACCGCAGTCGATCCGCTACCGGATCGACGCTGGTCAGCGACGTACGCGGGGTGGTACGACGAGTTGCCGCGGTGGCTGGATCCGACGGTCGTCGCCGCCGTCATCGATCACCCCACAGCCTGGGGCACCCGGATTCATCGACTCGACCGAACCTATGCCGTCTTCGATTCCGAGCGGCTGCGCGATTCGCTGAATCTCGACGGCGCCCGGATATCGGCGGATCGCGTTGTCGAAATTCGGCACAACACAGTGACTTTGGCTTCGGGCACAATATATACCGCGAATCGTGTTATCGACGCACGAGGAATTGCCCGCTCGCCCCGGCTGGCCGAGCAAACCGCGTACGGCGTTGTCGTCCAACGGGATACCGAGATCGAACCGCTGTTCATGGACTGGCGCTCGGACAACGGCGCGGAACCCGATGCGCCCCCGTCGTTTCTGTATGCGGTGCCGTTGGGTGCGCGGACCATGCTCCTGGAGGAGACCTGCCTCGCCGGACGTCCCGCCCTCGACACGACGCTGTTGCGCGACCGGCTGCAGCACCGGTTGCGTACTCGCGGAATCGAACTCACCGGATCCGAACCGACCGAGCGCGTGCGGTTCCCGGTGCAGGGCGGTCGGCCGGGGCGGGCCAGGTTCGGCGCGGCGGGCGCATTCACTCATCCCGCAACGGGTTACAGCGTCACCGCCGCGTTCGCCGCCGCCGAGGCGGTCGCGCTCGGAGCCACGGCATGGCCGGTGCGGGCGCGCGCAGTACATGCATTGCGGGCGGCCGGTCTGCGGGCGCTGCTCGCACTGCCGCCCGCCGACCTACCGGTCTTCTTCGATGCCTTCTTCACTATGCCGCCGCAGCTGCAACGGGCATACCTGTCGGGCCGCGCCGACCTCGGCGGCACCGCCGCCGCCATGCGCACCCTCTTCACCGCCCTGCCCACCCCCCTGCGTCGGCGTGTCGCCGCCGCGACACTCGGGATTCCGATTCGCTCGCGTATTCGAATGGGTTCGTCCATCATGGAGTGATGGCACGAGCTATCTGGAAGGGCTCGATCGCATTCGGGCTGGTAAACGTCCCTGTCAAGGTGTACACCGCCACCGAGGATCACGATATCCGGTTCCACCAGGTGCATGCCAAGGACGGCGGGCGGATCAAGTACGACCGGGTCTGCACGGTCTGCGGCAACTCCGTGCAGTTTGCCGATATCGATAAGGCCTATGAATCCCCCGAAGGCGACAAGGTCATCCTGACCGACGAGGACTTCGCCAAACTGCCAGCGGCGGAGAAGCACGAGATTCCCGTGCTGCAGTTCGTGCCATCCGACCAGATCGACCCGATCCTGTTCGAGAAGAGCTACTACCTGGAGCCCGATTCGAATACCCCCAAGGCCTATGTGCTGCTGGCGACCACACTGGAGCGCATCGACCGAACCGCCCTGGTGCACTTCACGCTCCGCCAGAAGACCCGACTCTCCGCGCTGCGCGTGCGCGACGGCGTGCTGGTATTGCAGACGCTGCTGTGGCCCGATGAGGTACGCGCGGTCGACTTCGAATCCCTCGACGGCGTCGCCGAGCCGAAGCCGCAGGAGATCAAGATGGCCGAGACGCTGGTCGAAACCATGTCCGACGATTTCGATCCCGACCAGTACACCGACGAATACCAGATCGAGCTGAAGAAGGTGCTCGACGAGGCGATCGCCAGCGGCACCGGAAAGATCGCCAGCCAGCCCGAGGCCGCGCCCGCCGAGATGGATGCCGAGGTCGTCGATCTGGTGGCGGCATTGCAACGCAGCCTGGAGGCCAGCGGGCGGCGGGCAGCGGAAAGCTCCGCCAGCGCGACCGCCGAGCCCAAGGCCAAGGCGGCACCGGCGAAGAAGGCAACCAAGGCGGCGGCGAAGAAGACCGCCGCCAAACCAGCCAAGAAGACCGCGAAGAAAGCCGCCGCCCGCAAGGGCGCGTGACCCCGGCTACCCGCACACCCCTGGCAAACTGGGCGGCATGGACCCCGCCATTGCGATCGTCCCGATGGGCCTCGACCATCTGCGCCAGGTGCTCGATCTGGGGTACGAGGTATTCGACACCACCATCAAGCCGTACACCTCGTGGTCGTTGACCTCGGTGGCCGAGCATATGGACAGTCCGGATAACGCGTGCTGGGTTGCTCTCGACTTCGATCGGGTCGTCGGATTCGTGCTCGGCTCGATGGAATTCGAACACCGCGACGACTGGGCCTATCTCGAATGGATCGCCGTCGCCCCCGATCGGCAGGGCCTCGGCATCGCCCGCCGCCTCGTCGACGTCTGCTCCGGGGCGCTGTTCGCGCGCGGCGCGCGGCGCATCGTGACCGATGTCGAGGAGCGCAATACCGCCTCCGCGACACTGATGACGCGTAACGGCTTCCTGCCCGCGGTCACCGTGACGCTGTTCGTCCGCCCGAATCCGAATGAGCCCGAACTGGATTCGGCTGACGCGATCCTGCCCGCGGTGCCGCCGGGGACCAAGCGGGCGCTCATCCGCCGCGGCCGACTGGCCGGTGAGGGGCGCACCGCCCGATAGCCGGATCAGAACATCCCGTGCGGGATCTGGTCGTCGTCGGGTATCGGTTGTACGACGTCCCAGTGTTCGGTGATCACACCGTCGACCAGTCGCCAGATGTCCACCACCGCGATGCCGCGCACGTCGTCGGCCGGAATCATGTGATAGTGCACGACGGCGTAATCGTCGTCGGTGATGACCCGTTTGATCTCCAATCGAGCCTTGGCCACCGGCGAATTCGCGATGAATTCGATGAAGGCGTCACGACCGGACGGGTTCCCGGGACTGTGCTCGATGAAGTTCTCGTGCAGCAGGTTTCGTAGCACCTCGATATTGCCGTTGGTGAACTCGGCGAGGCTGCGCAGGAGAAGTTCCTTGTTGCGGGTTGCCACATTGTTCGTCATGCGGGTAACCGTCGCAGCAGTGCGGTAAGCCTGTCGATTACCAGGCATGTAATGGCGTGGGTCGGTGGTGCGGCGATACTGGTGTGCGTGGACCGAGATCGACACGCGGGTGTGCTGTTGCGCGAGTGGCGGAGTCGGCGCAGGCTCAGTCAACTCGAACTGTCGGCGCAATCCGGAATTTCCACGCGGCATATCAGTTTCGTCGAAACCGGGCGGACCGTGCCGAGTCCGGGGATGATCGAGCGATTCGCCGAGCAGCTGAATATTCCACTACGGGAGCGCAACCGACTGCTGGTGGCGGCCGGACACGCGCCGACCTATCGACATCGGACCCTGGAGGATCCGGATCTGACCGAGGCAAGGGCCGCGGTGCGGCGGGTGCTGCGCGCCCATGAGCCGTTTCCGGCCTTGGCCATCGATAGCCGATGGAATCTGCTGTTCGCCAACGCGGCGGTCGAGGTGTTCTTCGACGGGGTCGATCCGGCGCTGCTCGCACCGCCGATCAATATGATGCGAGTCGGGCTGCACCCCAAGGGTTTCGCGCCACGTGTGCGCAACATCGACCAGGTCCGCGGGTTTCTGCTGCCGCGCCTCGCACGGCAGGCGGCACAGACTGGGGATCCCGAATTGGCTGCGCTGCATAGGGAATTGAGTGCCTTCGCACCGGAAGACGGTCCCCCACGGATCGATCCGGCCGACATCGCACTGCCCATCCGCCTCCATCATCGCGGCACAGAGTTATCGCTGTTCAACACGATCATGCGGTTCGGCGCAGCGTTCGATGTGACGCTCGACGAGATCGCGATCGAGTCCTATTTTCCCGCCGACCCCAGCACCGCCGCCTACCTCCACTCTCTCGCCGGGTAACCCCAGCCAGCAGCTGCGGCGTTCAGTCCGCTGCGGCCCGCGCCTTTCCCTCTTCGAAGAAGTCGAGCAGACTCGCGACCGTGTCGACCTCTTCGCGGGGGCGCAGTGCGCCGAACGGGGCGTTCCAGAAGTCGCCGGTACGGGGTTTCCAAGGACCGACATAGGCATACGGCCCCGGATGCGCGGTGTCGCCCGGCGACACACCGTAATTGACCTCGTGCAGCGTGCTGGACAGGTCGAAATGCTCCGGCCAGAGCACCGGAATGACATCGGGGGCCGAGCAGCGCAGTGCGGCATCGCCGAGGGCGAACCAGTCCGCGATCAGTGTTGCCGCCTCCGGATCGACCCGGATCGCATCGCCGGGATCGGTTCCGGTGGTATCGGCGTAGACACCGTCCGGGGCTTCGGCTTCGAATCCCGCGCTGGCCGCCACCTTGTCGTAGGTCCCCGCCAGCGGCGCGCGCCCCTCCGGCCACACCAGATCGGCGCCCACCACCGATACCGGCCATTGCGCACCGCCGAAGCCACCCAGTACGACGCGCATTCGGATGGTCCCGAACCGCCGGAACTGCGGTCCCGCGATCAACAACTCCCCCGCCGCATGCAGGGCGAGCCGGGTATCCCGATACGTTGTGTCGTCCACCCCGAAATCATGGCCGCCACACGCCGCCCGCGCCATACCCCACCAGATATTCCCCGATACCAGCACCGTCAGGCTCGATTCATCGCGATTGCTGTCGCTTATCATCAGGATGTCGAAGAGGGAGTAGCCCGCAGTAGAGGCCTCCTTCGCCCACGCCGCCCGCATCGCCAGAACCCTCCAACTCATTCAACCATTCGGTTGACTATTGAGGGTCGAAGCGGCAGACTCAACCATGTGGTTGAGCATGAAGCCGAGTTGGATACGTTGTTCCATGCGCTATCGCACCCCACGCGGCGCGCGATGCTGCGGCAGCTGGCCGATGGTGAGCACAGTGTCGGCGAGTTGGCCGAGCCGTACGCGATGTCGCTGGCGGGAGCCTCGAAACACATTCAGGTGTTGGAGCGGGCCGGACTGGTCGAGCGCATGGTGCGCGGGCGGGTTCATCTCTGCCGCCTCGACGCGCGGCCGATTCGCGGTGGTGTCGAGTGGATGCGCTTCTACGAGCGCTTCTGGACTGACCAACTGGATCGACTCGAAGAAATTCTGCGACGGGAGGACCGATCATGACGATGCGGGAAGCCGATTACGGGACGCTGGTGGAACCGGGGACAGTGCGGCTGGAGCGGCTGCTGCCCGGACCGATCGAACGGGTGTGGCGCTATATCACCGATGCCGAATTGCGCCGAACCTGGCTCGCCGCGGGCGATATGGAGCTGCGCGAGGGCGGTGATGTCGAACTGATATTCCGCAATTCCGAGCTCACCGGCGCCGACGATCCGGCACCCGCCGAGTACGCCGGAGAGCACCGTGAACCCGGTGTCATACTCGCCTGCGATCCGCCGAAACTGCTCACCTTCACCTGGGCCGACGGTTCCGAAGTGACCTTCGAACTGGCCAGTGTCGGGGACATGGTGCGTCTCGAGCTCACCCACCGCAAACTCCCCGACCGCTCTCGGACGTTGAATGTCTCCGGCGGTTGGCACAGCCACCTCGACCTGCTCGCCGCCCGGCTGGCGAACCGCACACCGGAACCGTTCTGGCCCAAGTTCGCGCAGCTCGCTGCCGAATACGCCGAACGCATACCGGAGTGACCGTGCCCGCTATTTGCGGAACTTGGTCTGCAACTCGGCGAGCGTGGCCTGCAGATCCACCGGATCATTCGTCTTGAAGATGCCCTGATACCCGGACTCGGCCCGCACGGCAGCCTCGACCTCCGGATCGTGGTAAAGCCGCGCCAACGCGAGCAGTTTCGGGTTGTCCTTATCTTCGGCACGGGCGGCGAAGACGTTGATGTACTGCTTCAGCTCCGAGCGTTCGGGATCGTCGGTGAAGATGGTCTCGTTCTTGGTGAGACCGGCCGGGCGCGCGAAGGTGTCGTCGACAAATGCGGCATCGACGCTCTCCAGGGATTGCGCGGTCAGCGTCGGATCGATGGTCCTCAGACTCACCTTCGAGGCGTCGGTGTCCACATCCTCGATCTTGGAATCCCAGCTCGCGCCGCCCTCGAGCACGATCAACCCGGCGGCGGCCAAGCCGAGTAGCGGGCGGACCTGATTGGCCGGATTGTTGCTCAGGGTGATCTGGCCGCCCTTGGGGATCTCGGTCACCGACTTGTGTTTACGCGAGTACAGGGTCAGCGGGAAGATCTCGGTAGCCCCGATCGGCACCAGGGTGTCGTTATTGCGGACGTTGTAATTGGCCAGGTACCGCACGTGCTGGAACTTATTGAGGTCGATCCGCTTTTGGGCCAGCGCCGGATTCGGCTGGTTGTAGTCGGTGAAGTTGACGAACTCCACGGCGATGCCCTGTTCGGCGGCCTTCTTCCGGTAGACATCCCAATGCGGCAGCGAGATGTCGTTCACGCCGATGCGCACGACGTCGTCGTGGTGCTCCCTGCCACACGCGACTCCGCCAGCGGTCAGGGCAAGAAGTAGGGGAATCACCAGAACACGGCGCAGCAATCGCATTGCAGGCAACCTAGACGCTCGTCCAACTAGTTGCCAGAGTTTCGCTCAGCTCAATCCAAACCGTTGTCCGATAGCCAGGGACATCGCTTGGATTACCGGGTTCATACTGCGACAAGCATTTCGGGAGCACGAGTGAAATTCCATCGGGTACTGGCGATCCCGGTCCTGGTAGCCACCGCGGCCCTCACCCTGACGGCGTGCGGCAGCGACGACAAGGCTTCCTCCGACAACGTAGTGCGCATCGGCACCACCGACAAGGATCACGCCTGGGACGTCTTCGAGGAGAAGGCGAAATCGCAGGGCATCACCCTGCGGATCACCAACTTCTCCGACTACAAGCAGCCGAATCTCGCACTGTCGCAAAGGCAGATCGATCTCAACCTGTTTCAGCATCTGCAGTTCCTCGGCGCCTACAACGTCGCCAATAACGACACCCTGACCCCCATCGCCTCGACCTATATCGTGCCGCTCGGGCTCTACTCCAAGAAACATAAGTCGCTCGCGGACCTGCCGCAGGGCGCCGAGATCGCGATCCCGAACGATCCGACCAACCAGGCGCGGGCGCTGTTCGTGCTGCAGGCTGCCGGTGTGCTGAAGCTCTCCGGTGACAGCAAAGCGCCGACACCCGCCGATATCGATAAGGGTGCGTCCAAGGTCAGAGTGACCCCGGTCGACGCGGCGCAGACCGCGCTCTCGCTCGCCTCGGTCGACGGGTCGATCATCAACAACACCTTCCTCGACCGTTCCGGGATCGACCCCAATTCGGCGCTCTACAAGGATGATCCGAAGAATCCGGCAGCCGAGCCGTATATCAATGTCGTAGTGTCCAGGGCCGAGGACAAGAACAACGAGCTCTACCAGAAGGTAGCCCAGCTCTGGCACGACACCGACGTACAACAGGCGCATGCCCAGGTCACCAAGAACACGGCGGTCGAGGTCGAACGCACCGGTCCCGAGCTGGAGCAGATCTTGGCCAGGGTGCAGCAGAGCATCAAAGACGGCAAGTGAGCGAGTCGGCGGTTCCTGCGGTCGAATTCCGTTCGGTCACCAAGGTTTTCGGCAAGGGTGCGGATAGGCATATCGCGCTGGACGCTATCGACCTGCGCATCGAACAGGGCGAGATCTTCGGTGTGATCGGCTATTCCGGCGCGGGCAAGAGCACGCTGGTCCGACTGATCAACGCGCTGGAGAAGCCGACCACCGGCACCATCGAGGTTTCCGGCACACCGATCACGGGTGTGCGGGAGGCCGAGGTGCGGCGCATCCGCCGCGATATCGGCATGGTCTTCCAGCAGTTCAACCTGTTCCGATCGCGCACGGCCGCAGGCAATATCGAATATCCGCTGAAGGTCGCGGGCTGGAAGCGCGCCGAACGCAAGGCACGGGTCAAGGAACTGCTCGAGTTCGTCGGGCTCGCCGATAAGGCCCGCAGCTATCCGGATCAGCTCTCGGGCGGTCAGAAACAGCGGGTCGGCATCGCGCGTGCACTGGCGACCTCACCGTCGCTGCTGCTCGCGGACGAATCGACCTCGGCACTGGATCCGGAGACCACCGGTGAGGTGCTGCGGCTGCTGAAGAAGATCAACCGCGAACTCGGCGTCACCATTGTGGTGATCACGCACGAGATGGATGTCATCCGCGCGGTGGCCGACCGGGTCGCGGTGCTCGCCGAGGGCAAGATCATCGAACTCGCCAGCACCTTCGAGGTTTTCGCGACCCCGCAGGCGCCACCGACACAGTCGTTCGTGGAGACCGTGCTGCACAATCGGCCCGACGTCGAGGAACTGCGGCGGCTCGGCGAGCTGCACGGCGGCCGGTTGGTCACGGTGGATATCGATGACCAGCGCGGGATCGGTGCGGCGCTGGCCACCGCCGCGCATGCGGGTGTCGAATTCGAGGTGGTGTACGGCGGGGTGAGCACGGTGCAGGACAAGACCTTCGGCAGCGTGACACTGTCCTTGCACGGTTCGGATGACGACGTGGACAAGGTGATCGACGCACTCGATCGCCGCTAGCGACTGCTCGCAGGTCGCTCGACATGACCTGCGTCGGCTGAAAGGGGCACCCATGCATACGGATTGGGACAAACTCCGGCCGGTACTGACCGAGGCCATCGGTACCACCATCTACCTGGTGCTGCTCACTTTCGTGGTGGGCGGATTGATCGGGCTGTTCCTCGGCACTGCCCTCTACACCACCCGCAAGGGTGGACTGCTCGCGAACGCACCGATCAACCTGCTGCTCAATGTACTGGTGAATGTGGTCCGGCCGATCCCGTTCATCATCCTGCTCGCGGCACTCGGCCCGGTCACCCTCGAAGTGGTCGGGACGACGATCGGCACCGAGGCAGCGGCCTTCGTCATGATCGTGGCGGCATCCTTCGGCATCGCCCGCATCGTGGAACAGAATCTGGTCACGGTGGATCCCGGCGTCATCGAGGCGGCCAGGGCCGTCGGGGCCGGGCCGCTGCGGATCATTCTGACGCTGCTGATCCCGGAGGCGTTGGGGCCCTTGGTCCTCGGCTATACATTCGTAGTGATCGCCATCGTCGACATGTCCGCCATGGCGGGTACGGTCGGCGGCGGTGGACTCGGCGATTTCGCGCTGGTCTACGGGTATCAGCGCTTCGACTGGCAGGTGACGCTGGTCGCCACGCTGATCATTATCGTCGGCGTGCAGGGGATTCAGTTCCTCGGCAACTTCGTCGCCCGAAAGGTGCTGCGCCGCTGAGTCTTCGGCGCGGTCGGCAAAAACAGTGCGCTCTCGACGCGGCTTGCGTCGAGAGCGCACCGGCTCTGTCGGGACGTCAGCTCGCGTTCGCGGTGCACTGGGAATCGACGATGCGCGGTCCGCGCGGCACCGAGCTGCCGAAGTTCAGCAGCGGCGGCGGTGCGGTCGGCCCGGCATTGGCGATCGCCTGCTGTTCGGCCTCGGCCCGGGTCGACGCCCAGGCCCAGCCCAGGTGGTCATCGCCGTTGCGGGCCACGGCCGCGCACGCATTGGCGAACTGCACGATGACGTGACAGCTGGGCAGGCCGCACTGCTGCACTGCGGCGCGATCCGAATCCGCCCAGTTCGAGTGGTTGTACGCCCATCCGAGGGTGGCATCGCCCCGCGACGAGACCGAAATCGCCAGCGAGCCATAGAGGCTCTCATCTGCCTGCGCGGCGCCGGCGCCAGCGGCGATGCAGGCACCAGCGGACGCGGCTACCAGACCCATGGCAGCCTTGGACGACAGTGACATGTGATGTCTCCCCAGTTCAGAAAATAGGTTCGGATCGAGATCCTGGTCGGCCCGATCCGAATTGTCCAAATCTTTGTAGCACTGGGATCCGACAAAGCGGGAATCAGCGATCCTGCAGCGCCACCGCACCTCTCGTCGCGGGTGCGACCCGGTCCCACGGGTGAACCACATCTCGCCAATCGGCGGGCCAATTCGCCAGCGCGACAACCATCATGATCACCAGATGAATCGGCGCCGATGTGCCCTGCCAGAACGGCGCGTCATCGATCAGATGAGTGGTCACCGCCCCGGTCAGCACCAGCACCAGCATCGCCGCGCCCAGGAATCTGCTCTCCCGGCGCGGAATCACCAGCAGCACAGCGGCGATCAACTCGAGTGCACCCACCACGAACCGCATATTCGGATGAAATCCCCAGTCTGCGAACTTCTCCGAATACGCGGGCCCGAAAAACGTAGATCCGGGCCAGAACTTGGTGGCGAAGCCGACGAAGAACTCGAATCCGAGAAACCAGTACAGCCCGGCACGTACCCGAGCCGACCGCGAACGTTGCGACATTGTTCCCTCTTCAGCAGGTCATCCACCGCGACCCAGCGCGGCGGCGACGGACACCTTCCCGTCACCGCTATGACCGGACCCGCCCGGAGAATGTGACAGCCCCGGCTGGTGGAGTCGCTGAGCGAGGTCGAGCCGCCGCGGCGCTACCCTCCCGACTATGCGAGAGCCGGATCAGGGAGCAATCATCGTCACCGGTGGCAGCCGCGGCATCGGTGCCGCCGCATGGCCCCCAGTCTCCCGGTGCAACGTGGCGGCCGCCCACAAGAGTTAGCCGAGGCCATCGCCTGGCTCCGGTCCGATCAAGCTTCCTACGTCACCGGAACCTTCATCGATCTGGCCGGTGGGCGATGAGTACGCGACACGAAGCGACCCCGGCCAGGTGGCCGGGGTCGCTTCGAACGTATTCGGCCGCAGCCGGATTCGCGGGTTCTAGACGGTGAAGCCGAGGGCACGCAGCTGTTCGCGGCCGTCTTCGGTGATCTTGTCCGGGCCCCACGGGGGCATCCAGACCCAGTTGATCTTGAGGTCTTCGGCCAATCCGGAACGGACGAGGGCGTTGCGGGACTGATCCTCGATGACATCGGTCAGCGGGCAGGCCGCCGAGGTGAGGGTCATATCGAGGGTGACGATATTGTCCTGGTCGACACTCACACCGTAGACCAGGCCGAGGTCGACGACATTGATGCCGAGTTCGGGGTCGACGACGTCACGCATCGCCTCCTCGATGTCCTCGAGCTGCTTGATGTCCTCGACCGAAAGTTCGGCCTGCTCGGTCGTTTCGATGGCTGGTGTCTCACTCATGACGGTTTTCCATTCGTGGAGATGTCGCTGCCCATAATCCGCTTGGCCTCTTCCGCGGAGGTTATCCGAATCACCGCATCCTTGAACGCCAGCCAACCCAGCAAGGCGCATTTGACCCGCGCCGGATACTTGGATACGCCACTGAGCGCGATGCCGTCACCGATCATGTCCTCGTCACCTTCGACGGTGCCGCGGCTGGAGATCATCTCGTTGTACGAGTCGACGACCTTCAGCGCCTGCTGCACCGGCAGTCCGATCACCTGGTCGGTGAGGATCGAGGTGGCGGCCTGGCTGATCGAGCACCCCTGGCCGTCATAGGACACATCGGCGACATCACCGTTGCCGTCGAGCTGCACGCGCAAGGTCACCTCGTCACCGCAGGTCGGGTTGACGTGGTGCACCTCGGCACCGAACGGCTCCCGCAGCCCGCGGTGGTGCGGGTGCTTGTAGTGATCCAGGATCACTTCCTGGTACATCTGCTCCATGCGCATGTCTTATGCAACTCCGAAGAAGCGCTGAGCCTTCCGCACAGCGGCTACCAGCTGGTCTATCTCATCCAGGGTGTTGTAAACCGCGAACGACGCACGGGCCGTCGCTGGCACGCCGAGGCGGCGCATCAGCGGCCACGCGCAGTGGTGTCCCACGCGCACCGCGACGCCCTCGTCGTCGAGAATCTGACCGACGTCATGGGCGTGGATACCATCGACCACGAACGACACCGCGCCGCCGCGGTCGATATTCTCGGTCGGGCCGATGATCCGCACGCCCGCGATCGCGGCGAGTCCCTCCAGTGCCGCATCGGTGAGCGCATGTTCATGTGCCGCAACGGCGTCCATGCCGATCGTTTCCAGATACCGTACGGCCGCACCCAATCCGACCACCTGCGAGGTCATCGGCACACCGGCCTCGAATCGCTGCGGCGGCGGCGCGTAGGTGCTGCCCTCCATGGTGACGGTCTCGATCATCGAGCCGCCGGTGATGAACGGCGGAGTCTCTTCGAGCAGCGCACGCCGCCCGTAGAGCACGCCGACACCGGATGGTCCGAGCATCTTGTGCCCGGAGAACGCGGCGAAGTCGACGCCGAGTTCCCGGAAGTTCACCGGCATATGCGGCACCGACTGGCAGGCGTCGAGCACTGTCAGCGCGCCGACTTCCTTTGCCCGGCGGACCAATTCGGCGACATCGCTCACGGCACCGGTCACATTCGACTGGTGCGTGAACGCCACCACCTTGGTGGCAGGCGACAATTCGAGAGAATCGAGATCGATCCGGCCGTCATCGGTAATGCCGTACCACTTCAGGGTCGCCCCGGTGCGACGCGCGAGTTCCTGCCACGGCACGAGATTCGCGTGGTGCTCGAGTTCGGTGATGACGATCTCGTCGCCCGGACCCACGTGGTACGGGAAGCGATCGTCGGCGAACGCGTAGGTCACCAGATTCAGTGATTCGGTCGCATTCTTGGTGAACACGATCTCATCGGCGTCCACGCCGACGAACCGGCCGATATCGGCGCGCGCGCCCTCGTACGCGTCGGTCGCCTCCTCGGCCAATTGGTGCGCACCGCGGTGCACCGCCGAATTGCGCTCGGTCAGGAACTGCCGTTCCGCGTCCAGTACCGCGAGCGGGCGCTGCGAGGTCGCGCCGGAGTCCAGGTACACCAACGGTTTCCCGTCCCGAACCGTCCGGCTCAGGATCGGGAAGTCGGCCCGGATCCGGGCGACGTCGAGGGTGTTGGCCCCGGGCGCTTGCGCCCGTGATTCCGACACGGCGGTCATATCAGGCTCCAGCGGTAGCGGATTCGGGAACGGCAGTCGGCGAAGCCGACGGGGTGGGTGAGCCCTGGGTAAAGCGGACGTAGCCATTGGCATCGAGTTCCTCGGCCAGCTCCGCGCCGCCCTCGGCGACGATGCGGCCGCCGACGAATACGTGTACGAATTCGGGCTGGATGTAGCGCAGAATGCGGGTGTAGTGCGTGATCAGCAGCACGCCACCGTTTTCGCGCTCCTTGTAGCGGTTGACGCCCTCGGAAACGATGCGCAGCGCGTCGACGTCCAGGCCGGAGTCGGTCTCGTCCAGGATCGCGATCTTCGGCTTGAGCAGTCCCAGCTGCAGGATCTCGTGGCGCTTCTTCTCACCGCCGGAGAAGCCCTCGTTCACACTGCGGTCGGCGAAGGCGGCGTCGATCTCCAGCTCGCTCATCGACTCCTTCACCTCCTTGACCCAGGTACGCAGCTTGGGGGCCTCGCCGCGGACCGCGGTGGCGGCGGTGCGCAGGAAGTTCGACATCGAGACGCCGGGAACCTCGACCGGGTACTGCATGGCCAGGAACAGACCAGCGCGCGCCCGCTCGTCGACGGACATCGCGAGGACATCCTCGCCGTCGAGGGTGATCGAGCCGGAAGTCACCGTGTACTTGGGGTGTCCGGCGATCGCGTAGGACAGGGTCGACTTGCCAGAGCCGTTCGGGCCCATGATCGCGTGCGTCTCACCGGAGGAGATGGTGAGGTTCACGCCTTTGAGGATCTTGATGGGCTCGCCGGTCTCGTCCGGGTTGGCGACCTCGACGTGCAGGTCCTTGATTTCCAGGGTGGTCATCGAATTCGAGTTCCTTTGTGGGGAGTAGGTTTCAGTCGGTTAGACGCCGATCGCGGCGAGTTCGGCCTCGATGGCCGCCTCCAGCCGCTCCCGGATCTCGGGGACCGCGATCTTCTGGATGATTTCGTGGAAGAAACCGCGCACCACAAGACGGCGGGCCGCATCCTCCGGAATACCGCGAGCACGCAGGTAGAACAGCTGCTCGTCGTCGAAACGACCGGTCGCGGAGGCGTGTCCGGCGCCGACGATCTCGCCGGTCTCGATCTCCAGGTTCGGCACCGAATCGGCGCGCGCACCATCGGTGAGCACCAGGTTGCGGTTCACCTCGAAGGTATCGGTGCCCTCGGCGGCGGCGCGGATGAGCACGTCACCGACCCACACCGTGCGGGCATCGCCCTTGGGCGAATGCGGATCGCCCTGCAGCGCACCCTTGTACAGCACATTCGACTTGCAGTGCGGGACCGCGTGGTCGATGAGCAGGCGCTGTTCGAAGTGCTGACCGGCATCGGCGAAGTAGAGGCCGAGCAGTTCGGCATCGCCGCCAGGACCGTCGTAGCGAACGTTCGCGGTGAGACGCACCAGATCGCCGCCCAGTGTCACCGCGATATGCCGCAGGGTCGCGTCGCGACCGAGCTCGGCGTGGTGCGCGGTGGTGTTCACGGCATCGTCGGCCCAGTCCTGGACCGCGACGACGGTCAGCTTCGCACTGTCACCCAGCACGAATTCGACGTTCTCGGCGTAGGTTCCGCTGCCGCGCTGGTCGATGACCACGGTGGCGACGGCGAAATTGCCGAGGCGAATCTGCAGGTGCCCGTAGGCGGTCTTGCCCTCGCCGGGACCGGTGACCGTGACGACCACTGCCTCGGCGACCTCGGTCTCCGCGCCGACCGACACGACCGTCGCCGACTCGAAGCCCGAGTACGCCTGGGCGGCAACACGATCCGACGGCACACCGGCCGCACCGAGACGAGAATCGGTGCGCGCCACCGTCTCCACGTGCACACCCGCGACCGAGGAGACCTCGACCGTGGCCTTGCCGTCGCGGACCGCGGAGCCGTCGTGTAGACCGCGCAGTCGACGCAGCGGGGTGAACCGCCACGCCTCGTCCTTGCCCGACGGCACCTCGAAGGCGTTCACGTCGTAGGAGGTGAAGACCTCCCCCTTGTTGGTCGCGGCCCCTGCGCCCGGGTTCTGAATCGGCTTAGCCGTGGGGTTCTCGCCCTCGACCGCTCCAATTACACCAGTCGCCATCAGCCAACGGCCCCTTCCATCTGCAGCTCGATGAGCCGGTTCAATTCCAGTGCGTACTCCATCGGGAGTTCCTTGGCGATCGGCTCGACGAAGCCGCGCACAACCATCGCCATCGCCTCGTCCTCGGTGAGGCCGCGGCTCATCAGGTAGAACAGCTGGTCCTCGGACACCTTCGAGACGGTGGCCTCATGGCCCATGGTCACGTCGTCCTCGCGGATATCGACGTAGGGGTAGGTGTCGGAGCGGCTGATCGTATCGACGAGCAGCGCATCGCATTTCACGGTCGACTTGGAGCCGTGCGCACCCTTGTTCACCTGGACCAGACCGCGGTAGGAGGCCCGGCCGCCGCCGCGCGCCACCGACTTCGACACGATGGTCGAGGAGGTGTGCGGCGCCAGGTGCAGCATCTTCGCGCCGGTGTCCTGATGCTGACCCTCGCCAGCGAACGCGACCGAGAGCACCTCGCCCTTGGCGTGCTCACCCATCATCCACACGGACGGGTACTTCATGGTGACCTTGGAGCCGATATTGCCGTCGATCCACTCCATGGTCGCGCCCGCCTCCGCCTTGGCCCGCTTGGTGACCAGGTTGTAGACGTTGTTCGACCAGTTCTGGATGGTGGTATAGCGGCAGCGGCCGCCCTTCTTCACGATGATCTCGACTACCGCGGAGTGCAGCGAGTCGGACTTGTAGATCGGTGCGGTGCAGCCCTCGACGTAGTGCACATAGGCGCCCTCGTCGACGATGATCAAGGTCCGCTCGAACTGGCCCATGTTCTCGGTATTGATCCGGAAGTAGGCCTGCAGCGGAATGTCGACGTGCACGCCCGGCGGCACGTAGATGAACGAACCACCCGACCACACGGCGGTGTTCAGCGCGGAGAACTTGTTGTCACCGGCCGGGATCACCGAGCCGAAGTACTTCTCGAAGATCTCCGGGTGCTCGCGCAGACCGGTGTCGGTGTCGAGGAAGATGACGCCCTGCTTCTCCAGATCCTCACGGATGGAGTGGTAGACGACCTCGGACTCGTACTGCGCGGCGACACCGGCGACCAAGCGCTGCTTCTCCGCCTCCGGGATGCCGAGCCTGTCGTAGGTGTTCTTGATGTCCTCGGGCAGGTCTTCCCAGCTCTCGGCCTGCTTCTCGCTGGAACGCACGAAGTACTTGATGTTGTCGAAGTCGATACCGTCGAGGTTGGAGCCCCAGCTCGGCATCGGCTTGCGATCGAAGATGCGCAATGCCTTGAGCCGGTGCTCGAGCATCCACTCGGTCTCGTTCTTCTTGGCCGAGATGTCGCGGACGACAGCCTCGGACAGGCCTCGTTGCGCACTCGCACCGGCCACATCCGAATCGGCCCAGCCGTAACCGTATTTGCCCAGCGAAGCGATGGCTTCTTCCTGAGTGAGCGGTTGCACCTGGTCGGTGGTCGTCGTCATTCGGCACTCCTTCCGGAGTCGTTCGTACGTACCGCTGCGGGCTGTGCAGCGGCTTCATGGGAAGCGTTCTTCGTATCGGTAATAGGCAGAGCGAGCAGCGGCACATGGGTCGTGCACGCGCAATCGCCGTTGGCGATCGTCGCAAGTCGCTGTACATGGGTTCCGAGCAGGTCCCGGAAAGCCTCGAGTTCGGCCTCGCACAACTGCGGGAATTCCTCGGCGACGTGGGCCACCGGGCAGTGGTGCTGGCAGATCTGGACGCCCGCGCCGACCTTGCGGGTGGACGCGGCGAATCCGGCGTCGGTGAAGGCCTCCGCGATCTCCTCCGCCTTGGCGGTGGTGGTTTCCGCGGTGTGCTCGGTGACCGGTTCGATGCCCTTGACGATGGTCCTGGCCCGGCTGCGCGCGAATTCGGTAATGGCCTGCTCGCCGCCGATCTCACCGAGTTGCCGAATGGC
Source organism: Nocardia sp. CA-107356 (assembly GCF_050946365.1). NCBI lineage: Bacteria > Bacillati > Actinomycetota > Actinomycetes > Mycobacteriales > Nocardiaceae > Nocardia > Nocardia sp. CA-107356. The sequence continues at coordinate 6,141,112 of NZ_CP191992.1, forward strand.
CGCCCCGGCCAGATCGTCGTAGGCGTGGCCGAGCCGTCCCCGACCATCGGCCGTGAGCTGGTATTGCTTGGCCGGGCGGCCGCGACCCTTCTGCTGCCACGGCGCCGAGCGGCTCGCCCGCGCCTGACCGGATTCGATCAGCGCGTCCAGGTGCCGACGGACACCCGCTGGCGTCAGGCCGAGCTTGCTGCCGATCGCGGTCGCGGTGATCGGCCCCTCTTCGAGCAGCAGTTGGACGACGGCGGCTCTGGTATGTCCCTCACCGCTCGTGACCAGGGCCGCGGGCGCAGCAGAAGATGCGGCAACGGTACGGCGACCGGTGCCTCGATCCTCGTCATGCGGCAAACCCACGGTTTTCACAACACCAGTGTGACGGAATTATTTCCCGGAATCTAATAAGGGTGCCCTGAGTTGCCATGCCGATGACCTGCGCGGGAGTACCGCCGCGACCGGCGAGAGACCGTAACGGGTTCACCACCTGCGCCTCTCGCGCCGCGGCGGGCCCGCGTACTCGACAGAATTGCGAGTGCGATTTAGGACACACCTCGGTGCTGAAAATCCCCTGGCGTTGTCAGGCGGACCGCGACCAGCTTCATCGGGGTCGCGAGCAGTGCGTCGACAGCGTCGTCCCGATCGGCGGTCACCGTGGTGACCAGGGCGGCCACATTGGATCCGACCGTCGTGAGAACGTGCGCCGCGGTCCGTCCCCGCAGGACATCGGTGGTGCCGCTGGCATCGGCTACGCTGACCGCGTGATGTCAGGCGAACACGGCGAAGCGGGTGTCGAACGCCGGTCGAGCACCGCGAGCACCCTGATTCGACTGCGCCGGACCACACCGATCAGCACCGCCATTGCGCTGGGTCGTCGCATCATCGGACTCGATGTAGCGCCGGACCACACCGTCGGCGACACCTTTCACGTCAACGAGCCCGAAGCAGCCGAACTCAACCCGCAGGAGACAGCGCAACTGCGCCGAGTCCGGCTGCTCGGCGCGACCGGTTCGGTCATGATGGCCATCGGCGCCCTCGGACTCGGCGCCCAGCCCACACTGCAGAATCCGACCTACGGCCGGGCCATTCTCGGACTGCCCGCGCGTGTGCACAATTCCGGGCTGGCGACCACGATGGTCGGCACGGTCATCGTGATGTTGGCCTGGCTGCTACTCGGACGCTTCGCACTCGGCCTGCAATCCAATCGCATTCGCCGCATCAGCCGATCGCAGTTGGACCGCACTCTGCTGCTCTGGATCATCCCACTGTCGGTCGCGCCGCCGATGTTCAGCCAGGACGTCTACTCCTACCTGGCCCAGGGGGAGATCGCGGCGAACGGGCTCGACCCCTACGACGTCGGTCCGGTACAGGGCCTCGGCCAGGACCATATTCTGACGCGCAGCGTCCCCAATATCTGGCAGAACTCGCCCGCACCGTACGGGCCGCTATCGATCTGGCTGGGCAAGGGCATCGCCGAAATCGTCGGTGACAATATGCTCGCCGGAGTACTGCTGCACCGCATGCTGGCGCTCATCGGTGTCGCCTGCATCGTCTGGGCATTGCCACGATTGGCACAGCGGTGCCGAGTCTCGCCCGTCGCCGCATTGTGGCTCGGCGCGGTGAACCCATTGGTGATATTCCATCTGGTGTCCGGTGTGCACAACGAGGCGATGATGCTCGGCCTGATGCTGGTCGGGTTGGAATATTGCCTGGCCGCCTTGAGCAATATCGGCCCGATGCGCGGACACGCACTCGTGTTGCTCTTATCGGGCACCACCCTGATAGCGCTGTCCACCACCGTCAAGATTCCATCGATGCTGGCGCTGGCGTTCGTATGGATGGCATTGAGCCGAAAATGGGGCGGCGATTGGCGCGCCGTGTGCAGCTCGGCGCTGCTGCTGGGGTGTGTCACCGGCGCCGTCATGCTTGCGGTCTGTCTCGGCAGCGGTCTCGGATTCGGCTGGATAGACACTCTGACCATGGCCAACTCGGTGCGCAGCTGGATGTCGCTACCCACCGCGCTCGGCGTCGCCACCGGATTCGGGGGCGTTCTGCTGGGATTGGGCGACCACACCACTGCCCTGCTCAGCATCACCCGGCCGATCGCGGCCGCCGCGGCCACTCTCGTCGTGGTGCGGCTGATGGTGGCCACCTGGCGGGGTCGGCTGCATCCGGTCGGTGCGCTCGGTGTCGCCTTCGGCGCGGTCGTGCTGCTGTTTCCGGTGGTGCAGCCCTGGTATCTGCTCTGGGGGATCGTGCCGCTGGCGGCCTGGGCCAGCCGACCCGCCTTCCGGGTCCCCGCGACGATCGCCTCGGCGGCGATCAGCGTCATGCTCATGCCGTCGGGCAGCGAAATCCCTCCGTTCGTCCTTATCTACGCGGCCTGCATCACGGTCCTCACGTGTACGTTGATGATCCTGGCCACCCGCAAGTCGCTGCCATGGCGGCTACACTCCGGCGCCGACTCCGCGCCCACCGCGGCCGGTTCTTCCGGACCACAGAGCTGACGAGGCAGGGGTGTCGTCCGGGTCACATCGGTCCAACGCTTACGGTGTGACACCGTGAGGGAGCGAAGCGAGCGAACAATGGGCACAGCACCGTTGGACGCGACGGAGCCGAGCACCGAGGCGCGATGGTGACCGCAGCCTCGGAACCCGCCGTCTGCATCGACGGCGTCGTCAAGCGATACGGCGAGACCACTGCGGTCGACGGGATCAGCTTCGCTGTCGAACGGGCGCAGGTGCTGGCCCTGCTCGGACCGAACGGGGCAGGCAAGACCACGACCGTGGAAATGTGCGAGGGGTTCAACGCTCCGGACGCAGGTTCGGTACGGGTGCTCGGACTCGATCCGATCGCCGACTCCGACCGGCTGCGCCCGCGCATCGGTGCCATGCTGCAGGGCGGCGGCGCGTACCCCGGCGCGCGGGCGGGCGAGATGCTCGATCTGGTCGCCGCCTATTCGGCGCATCCGCTCGATCCCGACTGGCTGCTGAAAACCCTTGGCCTGCAGGACAACCGGCGCACACCGTACCGACGCCTTTCCGGCGGTCAGCAGCAACGGCTCGCCTTGGCCTGCGCGCTGGTCGGGAAGCCGGAGATCGTCTTCCTCGACGAGCCGACCGCGGGTCTGGACGCGCAGGCCCGACTCATGGTTTGGGAGCTGATCGACGCGCTGCGCCGCGACGGGGTGACCGTGCTGCTCACCACACACATGATGGACGAGGCCGAGCAACTCGCCGACCAACTGGTGATCATCGATCACGGGCAGATCGTCGCCTCCGGGACACCCGCCGAAGTGACCGCACACGGCGCGGCCGGGCAGCTACGCTTCACCGCCCCACCGAAACTCGATCTACAGCTATTGAAAACCGCACTGCCGGAAGGCTTCTCGCCGCGCGAGACGACCCCGGGCGCATATCTGGTCGAGGGCGAGATCGACCCGCAGGTGCTCGCGACGGTGACCGCGTGGTGCGCACAGCAGAATGTGCTGGCGACCGATATCCGGATCGATCAGCGCCGTCTCGAAGATGTCTTCCTGGAACTCACCGGACGGGACCTACGCGGATGAACCAGTCGGATCGCGTCGAGAACCGCTTCGCGCCGGGCACCTTCACCCCCGATCCGCGCCCGAGCGGCCGCGTCGCGATGATGACCGCACAGACTCGGCTCGAGCTGATCCTGTTGCTGCGCAACGGTGAACAGCTGCTGCTCACCATGTTCATTCCGATCACACTGCTGGTCGGGCTCAGCCTGCTGCCGTTCGGCGACCTCGGTACCGACCGGGTCGACAAGATCGTGCCCGCGGTGATGATGGTCGCGGTCATGTCGACCGCCTTCACCGGGCAGGCCATCGCGGTCGGATTCGACCGGCGTTACGGCGCGCTCAAGCGCCTCGGCGCCACCCCGCTCCCCCGCTGGGGCATCGTGGCGGGCAAGAGTGCCGCGGTGCTGATCGTGGTGGTATTGCAGGCGATCCTGTTGGGAGCCATCGGATTCGCGCTCGGTTGGCGACCCGACCCCGCGGGGCTCGCGCTCGGTGCGCTGGTGATCGCGCTCGGCACTGCCACTTTCGCGGCGATGGGGCTGCTGCTCGGTGGCACGCTCAAGGCGGAGATCGTGCTGGCGCTGGCGAATATCCTGTGGTTCGTGATGCTCGGCATCGCCAGCGTGGTGTTCGCTTCCGACGATCTGCCGTTGGTGGTGAATGTGCTTGTGCGGCTGGTGCCATCGGGGGCGCTGGCAGTCGCTCTCGAAGACGCCATGCGCAACAGCGTGGACTGGTTCGGTATCGCCGTACTCGCCGCTTGGGGCGCGGTCAGTGGTTTCCTCGCGACCCGCTTCTTCCGTTTCGACTGAGGTCGGAATGCGCCGAGGTTTCCTGCCGCATCCGGCGATCGCCCTCGAAAGGCGCAAGCTGAATGCGGTTCAGACCCGCAACGACGATATGTAGTAGACCGCTTGCAGGCGGTCCAACCGACCCGGCTACGATCGTTGCGTGCTGTATCGCGCATTCCTGCGACTCGTCGATCTGCTCCCGCTGCCCTCGTTGCGGGTGCAGCGATTGATCGCCCTCGCGGTCATCGTCTCCCAGGCCGGGATCGCCGTCACCGGCGCGATCGTGCGCGTCACGGCCTCCGGGCTCGGCTGCCCGACCTGGCCGCAGTGCTTCCCCGGCAGTTTCACCCCCACCGGAGTCGCCGAGGTTCCGGTACTGCACCAGACCGTCGAGTTCAGCAATCGCATGCTGACCTTCGCAGTGACCCTGTGCGCGGCACTCATCGTGCTCGCCGTCACCCGGGCCCGGCGCCGCCGCGAGGTGCTGGTGTACGCGTGGCTGATGCCGGGGGGCACCGTACTGCAGGCGATCATCGGCGGCATCACCGTGCGCACCGGCCTGCTGTGGTGGACGGTTTCGGTGCATCTGCTGGCGTCGATGCTGATGGTGTGGGTCTCGGTCGTCATGTTCGCGAAGGTCGCCCAACCCGATGACGGTATCGAAGTGATCCAGGCGCCCGCACCGCTGCGCTGGCTCACCGGGCTCAGCGGTATCGCACTCGCCGCCGTCCTCATCGCGGGCACACTGGTCACCGGCGCCGGACCGCATGCGGGCGATAAGAGCATAGAGCGCCCCGTCGAGCGCTTGCAGGTCGAGATCGTCACCCTGGTCCACCTGCACTCGCAACTGCTGGTCGGCTATCTGGCGCTGCTCATCGGCTTGGCCTTCGGCCTGTTCGCCGTCGGTATCACTCCCGCCGTACGCACTCGCCTGTTCGTACTGCTCGGTCTGGTTTGCGCCCAGTCCCTGGTCGGTGTCGTGCAGTACTTCACCGACGTCCCGGCCGCCTTGGTCGCCACCCACGTCGGCGGCGCGGCCGCCTGCACCGCCGCCACCGCAGCCCTCTGGGCATCAATGCGAACCCGCGAACACATCTCGGCCCTGATCCCCAACACCGCCGAACAATCGGCATAGTCGGCTCGAACCCGTAGGCGCTCTGATCGCCACGGGGATGCACCCGGCGCACCGGATGGATCCGCAACTCGGTGCGCAAAGGCGGGCAGCCGACGCTTCGATCCCATTCGCCAGGCAAGCTGGCATTGAGCCACAGGGCGTTGCCCAGGGCATCCGGAGCGACAAAGCAGTCGACGACGACGACAGGAGCGGTCATGAGTGCAGCCGAGTCGAGTACTGCAGCGGCACCGAATCCAGCGGAGGCGAGTGCCCAAGCGGCCCAGCCCTTTCCGGAAATCGAGCCATATGAGCACGGACTCCTCGACGTGGGCGATGGGAACCAGATCTATTGGGAGACCAGCGGGAACCCGAACGGCAAACCCGCACTTGTCGTGCACGGCGGCCCGGGCGGCGGTGGACGACGCGGGTCGCGAAAGTTGTTCGACCCCAGCGTGTATCGGATCGTATTGTTCGATCAGCGCGGATCCGGGGAGAGTGTGCCACACGCCACTGATCCCGCTGTCGATATGGCGCACAACACCACTGCGCATTTGATCGCGGATATGGAGCGGCTGCGCGAACATCTCGGTATCGATCGGTGGCTGCTGTACGGCGGATCATGGGGATCGACCTTGATCCTGGCGTACGCGCAGCGTTATCCGGAACGGGTCAGTGCGGTTGTGCTCGTCGGCGTCACGATGACTCGGCCTGAAGAGATCGACTGGCTATACCACGGTGTCGCGCGGTTGCTGCCGGGCCCATGGGAGGCGTTTCGGGACGGAGTACCCGCGGCCGAACGCGACGGGAATCTGGTCGCGGCGTACAACCGGCTCATGAACAGCGTGGACCCCGCGGTCCGCGCCAAGGCCGCGCAGGACTGGTGCACCTGGGAGGATGCGGTCATAGCGCATGAAAACCTCGGCACTCCTGGGCAATACAGCGCCAAGGCCGACAATGCGATGATGGCGTTCGTGCGGATCTGCACGCACTACTTCGCCAACGCCGCGTGGCTCGATGACGGCGTCCTGCTGCGCGATGCGCACAAGCTCGCGGGAATCCCGGCCGTGCTGATTCACGGCCGCCTCGACCTGTCCGGCCCCCTCTATACCGCGTGGCAATTGGCGCGGGCATGGCCGAGCGCCGAACTGCGCGTGATCGACGACTCCGGCCATACCGGCAGTCCTGCCATGGCGCACGCGATCCTCGAGGCCCTGGCCCGCTTCGGCGGCGCCGAAGGTTGAAGGGGTGCCGATTTCGATGCGACGGACCGACTCCGACGAATCAGAGCCGCGGCCGAGTCGCCCGCGCGAGCGTTCTGATCAGCGCATCCGATGCCAGCCGCCCACGCTGGATGCGCAATCCCGCGTAGCACGGATCACCGTTCTCGACGAGGCCGACGATCATCGGCTCATCCAAATGTTCTGCGGCGAACGCGTATACGTGCTCCAGCTTGGGGACGATCAGTCCGTAGTCGAGGGCCCGCGCGACGCGGCCTTCCAGCGCGAGCACCGCGTCGACCGACATTTCCGTCAGTGGATACACCTCGGGAAATACATTACGCAGGTCGAGGAATAGTCGCACCGAGCTGCGCCGCGGATCGGCCGACCAGCCGCCCAAGCGGCCGAACCTTCCGAGCGCGAGCATCGGCCGCGCGACCAGCGCATGGGTGAACAGCACCCGCATGAGCGTCACATTGATCATCAATCGCTCGGCGGGCAGCTCGGCCTCGGCCAGCTCCTGATGCTCCAAATATCCCGAGACGACGCTGCGATTGTGCGCCCGATACCACGCCGCGGGGGAAGGGGCGGTGAGGAATTCGAGCCACAGCCGGGCACCAGGTGTCGACCCGTCGCGAACACCGTCCTGATGCAGCAGTGCGGCCTCGAGTTTGTCGTGCAGCAGGCGGTCGTTGATGGCCCGCCACCACGGGCTGCCGGTCTCCGGATCGAGTACGCCGCGCGCGAGTTCCCAGCGCAGGAACGCGATTTCGGCGCGGCCGTAGCCGCGCAGCGCCGGTGGGTAGCAGCTCTCGGCCAGCGCGACGCGCTGGCGTGCGTCAGCATGCGCGGCGCCGACCCGCCGAGCCGCCAGCTCACTCGCCTTATCCGCGTTCATCGTCACCTACTCTACGAGCCGAACCCGGTCCGCACCCGCTACTAGGCACCCATCATTATTCCGATGTCTTGCCCTCATCATCCCATAGGTATTTCGATGAACAACTGCCCAGCATGCAAACCGTCGTCAAGGGCGCGAGACTGGAAGGCATAAGGGATTCGTAAAGATCGCTTGCGCGAACATCTCTCGAATTTCGCGAGGTCTACCGTGGAGTGGTCGAACCGCGGCAGGGAGGTGTCGGTGGCGACAGACGTGATCGGCAAGATCGCCCGGGTGACCGCGACGATCAGGCCGGACCATCTCGGCGAGGTTTTGATCGAGGTGCGGGCGGGGACAGAACGATTCCTCGCGCGCTCTGCCGACGGGGAGACAACCATTCCGAGGCATACCCAGGTACTCGTGGTCGGGAGCCTGGGTGGGCGAACGGTTGAAGTCACTCCCTTGAAATGAAGGTTCATCATGGACGCCGTGATCGTGGTCGTCGTCGGTATCGCCGTTGTTGTGCTGTTCTTGGCCGCCATCGTGTTCCGGCTCTCCTGGCGAGTCGCCGAACCCGATGAGGCGCTGATCATTTCCGGCTTCCGGGCGGGTGAGGGACAGTCCTTCGGCGAGAGCATGGGCTTCCGGATCGTCACCGGACGCGGCAGTCTGGTCGCGCCGGGATTGACCAAGGTGCGCCGAATCTCCCTGGAGGCGCATGAGAGTCAGATCACTGTGCCCTGTGTGAGTCAGCAGAAGATCAGCCTGCAACTGGCGGGTGTGGTGGTCTACAAGGTCGGTGACGACTACCGGTCCATCGCGAACGCGGCGCGCCGCTTCCTGGACCGTCCGGCCGAAGAGCTGGAAACCAAAGTGCAGAACGTTTTCGTCGGCCATCTGCGCGCGATCGCGGGCTCGATGACCGTCGAGGATATGATCAGCGACCAGGACAAATTCTCCGAGCAGGTCCGCGACCGCTGTTCCCAGGAAATGGAATCCTTCGGGCTGGTGATCGACAGCTTCCAGATCCAGTCCATTGCCAGCGGTTCGAATTACATTGCCAACCTTGCGATTCCGCATCAGGCGGCGGTAGAACAGAAGGCGCGCATCGCCCGCGCCAATGCCGAGCGCGAGGCCATCGAACAGGAACAGGCCGCGCAGGCGCAGATCGCACTCGCGGTGCGCGACACCCAGATCAAGAAGGCCGGATATCAGGCCGAGGTCGACAGCGCGAGTCAAGAGGCCGCCCAGCAGGGCCCGCTCGCCGATGCGACCGCGCGACAGGCCGTGGTCGAAATGGCAACGCGAGTAGCACAACTCGAGGCGCAGCAGAAGGAACAACAGCTGCAGGTCGAGATCCGCAAGCCCGCCGACGCCGAGGCCTATCGCCAGACCACCCTGGCCGCCGCGGGCCGCGACGCCCGGATCAGCCAGGCCGAGGCCGACGCCCAGGAGACCCGCCTGCGCGCGGAAGCCGCTGCGGCACAGACGAAGATGCAGGCGCTGGCCGAGGCCGAGGCGATCAAACTGCGCGCCGCCGCGGAGGCGGAGGCCACCCGGCTCACCGGTCAGGCCGACGCCGACGCCATCAAGGCCAGGGGTCTGGCCGAGGCCGATGCGGTGCGTGCCCATATGGCAGCCGAAGCGGCGGGCATCCAGCAGCGGGCCGAGGCGATGAGCCAGAACCAGGAGGCCGTCATCGCGCAGCAGATCGCCGAGAAACTCCCCCAGATCGTCGCCGCGGCAGCGGCTCCGTTCGAACACGTCGACCAATTCACGGTGCTCAACGGCGCACAGGGCGTGACGTCGGCGCTCGCCGAGATCATCCAGCAGGCCGGTGCCCTCACCTCGATTGCACGCGAATCCCTACTTCCCGCAATGAATCTCAGCACGAACGGGCAGCAGAACGGAGAGGTCGAACTGCCGAAGTAGACAGTGAGTCGGCGGCGAGCCTCCCCCGGCTCGCCGCCGACCGCCCAAGTACCTCGCGGTAAGGGCCGTTGGTCCCTTGTTCGGCATCCGCGGCTCTGCGAATCTGATACGTCTGATTGTCGGCAAGCCGAAAGCGAACTCGCCGTGACATCGCTGTTATGGATCGCCCTGCCCTACGGCGCGTTTATCTCGTTCATCCTCGGTCATGTGTGGCGCTACCGGCGCGACGGCTTCCGCAGTTACACCCGCGACCCGGAGATGGACCGCGAACAGCGATTCGGGAGGACAGCGTTCCGGTCCGGGGTGTGCCTCATCGTCGTCGCGCGCGTCACCAATATGATCGCCTCGCAACCGCACACCCGTCCGACCGGTGCGATCCACGTCGTCATCATGATCGTGCAGATCATCGGCGTCGCGGCGGCGGTGGTCGGCGCGGTGCTGCTTTTCCTACCCGACCTGATCTCCGGCCCGGCGCACCCCCTGATCACCCCGCTCGATCGCATCACCTTCCCGGCCCTGGCGGCCGCGCTGCTGTCCGGGGTGCTCCTCGAATTCGATCCGGCCTCCGCACGCGAATATCGAACCGGCGAAACACTTTTCGCCTGGTTCCGCTCGCTGTTCACGATCGATCCGTATCCGGAGGCCATGGTGCACGCCCCGCTCATCCACCAGGGGCGCGGCTTGATCCTGCTGCTGATCATCGGGATCTGGCCCTACACCCGGCTCGCGGGCATCTTCGCGGGACCGGTGGTGCGGCTGATCCGGCGGCTGCCCCCGCGCCGGACTCGCCGATTCGGCGGTGCGATCACGGGACCCTGAAAGGCTCAGTTCTCGTTGCGCGCCTTGGGGAAACGAGTCTGGCGAGCGACCCAACCGGCCATCTTGGCCCAGTGCCCGACGCGCGGGGTGACGATCGAGGTGAGCTCGCGATCCCATTCGTCGGCCTCGGTGAGTCCGTCGACGGTCGCCACCAACTCCTTGGCCGTCTCCAAGTCGGCGACGACGCGGTCACCGAGAATACCGTCGGAACCGACCAGCGTGACGCGCACGCCGAGGCGGCCGATCGGCTGCAGGACGGCGGTGGCGGAACCGCCGTGCTCGGCGACGAATCCCTTGACCGAGTCCACGAGGGAACCCGATAGCTTCTCTGGGGCCAAGGCGGCATCAGCAGTCATGGCGGTTAGTTTACTGGCCGGTACGTTCGGGTCCACCCCGCGTGGGTGTAGAACGGATCTCATGCGCGCTATTCAGGTTTCCGAGCACGGCGGTCCCGAAGTCCTGAACTACGTCGAAGTGCCGGATCCGCAGATCGGTCCGGGTCAGCTGCTCGTCGACACCGAGGCGATCGGCATCAACTTCATCGATACCTATATCCGCACCGGCCGCTACCCACAGTCGGTCCCCTATGTTCCGGGTGCCGAGGGCACAGGTGTGGTGGCCGAGATCGGCGCGGATGTGACCGAATTCGCGGTCGGTGATCGGGTGGCCTGGGCCGCGGCGCCCAGCAGCTACGCCCAGCGTGTCGCGGTACCGGCCGCGGTCGCGATCAAGGTGCCCGATGGTGTCGACGCGCCGGTTGCCGCTTCGGCGCTGCTGCAGGGTATGACCGCGCATTACCTCATCGAATCGATCTACAAGCCCGAACCCGGCGAAACCGTGCTCGTGCACGCCGGCGCGGGCGGCGTCGGCCTGTTGCTCACCCAACTCGCCGCGGCGCGCGGCGTCCGGGTGATCGCCACCGTCTCCTCGGACGCGAAGGAAAAACTGTCTCGCGAGGCGGGCGCCACCGAGGTACTGCGCTACAGCGACGACCTCGCCGAGCAGGTCCGCGCGTTGACCGATGGCGTGGGTGTCGCCGCCGTGTACGACGGCGTCGGCGCGGCCACCTTCGAGGCCAGCCTCGCATCGTTGCGCATCCGCGGCATGCTCGCACTCTTCGGGGCAGCCAGCGGCCCGGTGCCGCCATTCGACCTGCAGCGCCTGAACCCCGCGGGCTCGCTGTTCGTCACCCGCCCGACACTTGTGCACTACACCCGCGATCGTGCCGAATTACTCTGGCGCGCAACCGATATCCTCACCGCGATCGCCAATGGCACGCTGCATGTTCGGATCGGCGCCAGCTATCGGCTGGCCGAGGCCGCACAGGCGCACCGCGATCTCGAGGGCCGCAAGACCACCGGCTCGATCGTCCTGCTGCCCTGACCGCGTGTCCGGCGGTCGCGCACCTGCGCGGCCGTCGGGTCTCGAATCCACTGCCCGGCAGACCGATCCGGGCCGCTACCGGTAGTCCTGTCCGGTCAGCCCGCGGTAGATGAACCGCGTCAGTCCCTCGATCGCCTGCTCATCGGTCAACTCGACGGTCCCGTCCTCGACCGCTGTCACCATGCCGTGAGCCACCTGGAACATCATCGCCAGGCTGGCGTCGATACTGCTCGGCAGCTGTAATCCCTTGTCGGCCAGGCCATCCAGATGGTCGGCGATATCCGCGCGCTGCTCGACGCCGAACTGCCCGAGGACGCGGGCGAAATCCGCACTGACAATCGCCGCCTGACCCATCGCGCGCAGCACGGCCGCATGTTCCCGGGCGAAAGTCCAGTACCCGGCGATGTGGTAGCGCACCGCCGCTGGATCACTGAAGTCGGGATTGTGCTCGGGCTGCTCCGCGCGCTCATCCCCGGCCGACGCCAGATCGTCGAGCAGGGCCTGGAGTAACTCCTCCTTGCTCGCGAAGTGGTTGTAGAACGACCCGGCCGCACGCCCTGCCGCGGCGGTGATGTCGGTGATCTTGGTGTTCAAATAGCCGCGTTCGGCGAACACCCGCCGCGCCGCGTCCTTCAGTGCCTGTTCGGTCTCTGCGGACTTCTCCCGGCGACTCGACGTCACCCGCACCACCTCCTTGACACGAAAACCTATCAACCTCCATACTGAATTCAGATTCAGTGAATTTCAATTCAGAATGGTGGAGATCATGAAGGCAGCAGTCCTGCGCAGCACCGGCGACGTTCCGGTGTACGCCGACTTCGACGAGCCGCAGGTAACAGAAGGCCGGGAACTCGTCGAGTTGGTGGCGGCCGGAATTCACCCGATCGTGCGATCGCTGGCGGCGGGCACGCACTACGGCAGCACCGACACCTATCCCCTGATCCCCGGCATCGACGCGGTCGCCCGCACCGCCGACGGCGCGCTCGTCTACACCGGCTTCCTGCAGGCCCCCTACGGCACACTGGCCGAACGCATGGCGGTGCCGACGCGGATGCGGATTCCGCTCCCGGCTGGGGCCGATCCGGCGCGGATCGCCGGTGGTCTCAACCCCGGGTTATCCTCCTGGCTGACCCTGCGTGAGCGGCGCGACGCATTGCGCGCCGCGGATGGCGAGCAATCGCTGGGCACCGTGCTGATCCTGGGCGCCACCGGGGCCGCGGGACTGCTGGCCGTGCAGAACGCACTTCTGCTCGGTGCGAATCGGGTGATCGCGGCGGGACGCAATCCACAGGCACTCGAGCGCGCGGCCGGATACGGCGCGACCACGGTCACCCTCCAGGACGATAAGGACGCCACCGCGGCGGTGCTGGCCGAGGCGATCGGCTCCGAGGCGCCGAGTCTCGTACTCGACTATGTGTGGGGCGCACCGGCCGAAGCGGCTTTTGCGGCGCTGGGGCGCCAAGGCATGACCGAGGACGATGCGAATATCTCCTACGTCCAGATCGGCGCCATGGCGGGCGCGGAGGCGGCGGTCCCGGCCGCACTGTTGCGCAGCCGACACATCACCATCTCCGGCAGTGGCGCCGGATCCGCGTCGGTGCAGTCGATCCTGGCCGCGATTCCGGAATACATGCAGTTCATCGCCGACGGCCGAGTCGACATCGCCGTACAGGAGTTCCCGCTGTCGAAGATCGAGGACGCATGGGCGGGGGCACGGTTCGGCGCCACTCGCGTCGTGGTGGTCCCGGACTAGTCCGCGACACCGATCGACAGTTCGGGTGGGCCGCAATTCCGCAGCCCGTCACGTCAATTCAGTTCGGAGATATCGTGCACGACCACACTCTCGACCACACCCGAGTACTCATCACGGGTGCCGGCCCCACCGGTCTGGCCCTTGCCATCGACCTGGCCCGCCGCAATATCCCGGTGCGCATCATCGACCAGGCCACCGCATTCTTCGCCGGCTCGCGCGGCGATGGCATCCAGCCGCGCACCCTCGAGGTCTTCGACGACCTCGGCGTGCTGGACGCGGTGCACGCTGCCGGAGCACCGGCACCGGTGATGCGGGCGTACTTCGGCGGTGAATTCGCGGGCGAACATCGCGCGGCCGAACCGGTCGAGCCAACGCCCGCGGTCCCCTACCCGAATATCTGGGTACTCGGCCAGTCACGGACCGAGGCGATCCTGCGAGACCGGCTCGCGGAGTTCGGCGTGCGGGTCGAACTGGCCACGGCGCTGGTGTCCTTCCAACAGGACGACACGGGCGTCACCGCTGAATTGGCGCACGACGGCGGCACCGAGACGGTGCGTGTCGCCTATTTGGTCGGCGCGGACGGCGGCCGCAGTACGGTCCGCAAGACGCTCGGCATCCCGTTCGAGGGCAATACCGACGATTCGATACGGATGCTGCTCGGCGATGTCAGCGCGGATGCGCTCGACCACGACTACGGCTACTGGTTCGCAGGGGCCGCCCGCCCCATGGAGGGAATCGCGTTGTCCCCGTTGCCCGGTGGCGGCCAGTTCCAGTTCGGTGCACCGCTGCGCGAGGACGTCGAACCCTCGCTCGAGGTGCTGCAGGAGCTCATCGACCGGTACGCCGGGAATCCGGATATCGTCCTCAGCGATCTCACCTGGGCCACGGTGTGGCGGCCGAATATCCGCCTGGCACAGCGATTCCGGGCGGGACGCGTATTCCTTGCCGGTGACGCAGCACACGTGCATCCTCCTACCGGCGGCCAGGGTATGAACACCGGCATCCAGGACGCCTACAACCTCGGCTGGAAGCTCGCCGCCGCCCTCGCCGGGGACGAATCACTGCTGGACAGTTACGAATCCGAGCGCAGGACAGTGGCCGCCCGGGTACTCGGCATCAGCACCGAACTGCTGGACAAGCTGGTCGACGGCGCCGAGGACGCGCTGCAACGCGGCGAGGAGACGCGTCAGTTGGATATCAGCTACCGCGATCCCGCCGATCGTGGCGCACTCATCGCGGGCGATCGCGCTCCCGACGCCCCGGTGAAAGATGTTGCCGGACAGCCGATCCGCCTCTTCGACCTGTTTCGTGGACCGCATTCGACGCTGCTCACCTTCGGCGACAGCAACGCGCCGACAGCAGAACCGGGCGTCGAGTCGTACACCGTGATCCGTCCGGGCGATAAGGCCGCCGGCCGCCACGTCGTAGACGTCGACGGCCACGCGTTCGACGCCTATCAGGCGGTAGCTGGCACGGTGATCCGAATCCGCCCCGACGGCTACCTCGCGCACCGCTGATACGACAAATTCAACACCGCGTACCCGCGTTTTGGCCATGACACCCCTACGATTGCCCGTGCGTCATGGCCAACGCACTCGCTCCAGCGCGAACCGGTCCGGCGATCAGCTGAAGAAACTGCCGATCGTGTCCCACCCGAGCACCGAATCCACGGCGAGTCCGCAGAACACCACCGCAAGATAGTTGTTGGACTGCAGGAACAGTCGCAGTGGCTTCACCGATTCACCACGCCGCACACCGGAATACAACTGGTGCGCCATGAGCAGGAACCACGCTCCGGCCACCAGCGCCACGGCGGCGTAGACCACGCCGGTCGCGGGGGCCAGCGCGAGGGTGGTGAGCACAGTGAGCCAGGTGTAGATGACGATCTGCTTGGTGACGGCCTGCTCGGTGGCCACCACCGGCAGCATCGGTACCCCGGCCGCGCGGTAGTCCTCCTTGTAGCGCATGGCCAGCGCCCAGGTATGCGGCGGTGTCCAGAAGAAGATGACGCCGAACAGCGCGACCGCGGGCCAGCCGATCGTTCCGGTCACCGCCGACCAGCCGACGAGGGCGGGCATACATCCGGCCGCACCGCCCCACACCACATTCTGGGAGGTGCGGCGCTTGAGCCCGAGCGTGTAGACGAAGACATAGAAAAGGATGGTCGCGACGACCAGCACACCGCTGAGCAGATTCGCCTGCCACCACAGCCAGGCGAACGAGCCGATGCCGAGCACCACGCCGAAGACGAAGGCGTGCGAGGTGGGCACGGCATCCCTGGCCAGCGGCCGTTTCGCGGTCCGCTTCATCACCTTGTCGATATCGGCGTCGGCGACGCAGTTGAGGGTGTTCGCGCTCGCGGCGCCCATCCAGCCACCGAACAGCGTCGCCAGGATCAGTCGGATATCGACGTGGCCGCGGTCGGCCAGCAGCATCGTCGGAATGGTCGCGACGAGCAACAGTTCGATGACGCGCGGCTTGGTCAGCGCGATATAGGCGAGCGGTCGCCGCAGTAGTCGGGACAGCAGGCCATCGCCGGTCAACCGGTCGGCCAGCGCCGTCGCGGAGGAGCCGTGTGCGCCATCGCCACCCGGCTGTTGCCCAATCCGCACTGTCTCTCCTCGCACGCTGTGCATCGCATCCGGCATGGAACAGCAGCCCGCTCTTCCCTGCTCGTGCTGGTGCGGCGCGGCTACTACTACAGACGATGGTAGACCCAGCCCCCCAGTGTTCTTTCCATAGCCCCTTGCTCCGCTGCGGTGCCGGAGCGATTCGACATCACCGCCACGACCGGTCGGTACCCGGCCACGAATGGATAACCCCATGGTCTGCGACGGGAAACGAAATACGACACGTAACCGGACTAAGCCGGGTTCCTCACATGCCGGTCACCGGGCACATCTAGGGTGGTTGGGGTAAACCCGGATCGCATCCACGCCGCCGTGCGTGCACCCTCCCGCCACCTGTCGACGAAACCAATGTCAGGAGAACCCCGGTCGTGTCAGTCACAGACGACATCCGCGCCCTTACTCAGCCGAACCACCCGGACGACTGGACGGATCTGGACACCAAGGCCGTCGACACCGTTCGGGTTCTGGCCGCCGACGCGGTGCAGAACGCCGGGAACGGGCACCCCGGCACCGCGATGAGCCTCGCACCGCTGGCCTACACGCTCTACCAGCGCACCATGCGCCTGGACCCGAGTGATCCGAGCTGGGTCGGCCGGGACCGTTTCGTATTGTCCTGCGGTCACTCGAGCGTGACCCAGTACATCCAGCTCTACCTGGCCGGTTACGGTCTGGAGCTGGCCGATCTGCAGCATCTGCGCAAGTGGGGCTCCCTCACCCCGGGCCACCCCGAATTCCGCCACACCGACGGCGTCGAGATCACCACCGGCCCGCTGGGTCAGGGGCTGGCCTCCGCGGTCGGTATGGCGATGGCGGCGCGACGCGAGCGCGGTCTGTTCGATCCGGACGCCGCGCCCGGCGCCAGCCCGTTCGACCACTTCATATACGCGATCGCCTCCGACGGTGATATGGAGGAAGGCGTCACCTCCGAGGCGTCCTCGCTCGCGGGCACCCAGCAGCTGGGCAACCTGGTCGTGATCTACGACGACAACAAGATCTCCATCGAAGACGACACCACCATCGCCTTCACCGAGGATGTCGCCGAGCGCTACGCGGCCTACGGCTGGCATGTGCAGGTGGTCGAGGGCGGCGAGGATGTCGTCGCCATCGAGGCGGCGCTGGCCGCGGCCAAGGCGGAGACCAGCAAGCCGTCGATCATCGTGCTGCGCACCATCATCGGCTACCCGGCCCCGAACAAGATGAACACCGGCGCCGCGCACGGCGCCGCACTCGGCGCCGACGAGGTGGCCGCCACCAAGAAGATCCTCGGCTTCGACCCGGAGCAGAGCTTCCAGGTCGACGCCGATGTCATCGCGCACACCCGCCAGGTGGTCGAGCGCGGACAGCAGGCGCATGCGGCCTGGCAGCAGCAGTTCGACGCGTGGGCTGCCACCAACCCGGAGCGCAAGGCGCTGTTCGATCGGCTCGTCAAGCGTGACCTGCCCGCGGGCTGGGCCGCGAATCTGCCAACCTACGAGGCGGATCCGAAGGGTATGGCCACCCGCAAGGCCTCCGGCAAGGTGCTCGCCGCACTCGCGCCGGTGCTGCCCGAGCTGTGGGGCGGTTCGGCCGACCTCGCCGAATCCAACAACACCACCATGCCCGACGCGCCGAGCTTCGGTCCGGAGTCGATCTCGACCGGTATGTGGAAGGCCAACCCCTATGGCCGCACCCTGCATTTCGGTGTGCGCGAGCACGCCATGGGCGCAATCCTCAACGGCATCGCGCTGCACGGACCGACCCGTCCCTATGGCGGCACCTTCCTGGTGTTCTCCGACTACATGCGCCCGGCCGTCCGCTTGGCTGCACTGATGCGGGTGCCCGCGATCTACGTCTGGACCCACGACTCCATCGGCCTGGGCGAGGACGGCCCCACCCATCAGCCGATCGAGCATCTGGCCGCGCTGCGCGCCATCCCGGGTCTGAACGTGGTCCGCCCCGGCGACGCCAATGAGACCACCTACGCCTGGCGCACCATCCTCGAGCGCGACAGCAGCGAGCACACCTCGCACTTCTCGGTCTCCGAGCCCGCTCACCAGGACGGACCTTCCGCGCTCGCGCTGACCCGCCAGGATCTGCCGATCGTCGAGGGCACCAGCTACGAGGGTGTCAAGAAGGGCGGCTACGTGCTGGCCGAGGCGTCCACCGGCATCCCGCAGGTAATCCTGATCGCGACCGGTTCCGAGCTCCAGCTCGCCGTGGCCGCCCGCACTACGCTGGAGGCGCAGGGCATCGGCACCCGGGTGGTCTCGATGCCGTGCGTGGAGTGGTTCGACGCACAGGACAAGGCTTACCGGGACGAGGTGCTGCCCCCCGCGATCGCCGCCCGAGTGGCCGTCGAGGCCGGTATCGCGATGCCGTGGTACCGGTTCACCGGCGATGCGGGCGAGATCGTGTCGATCGAGCATTTCGGCGCCTCGGCCGATTTCAAGACCCTGTTCCGCGAGTTCGGAATCACCGCGGAAGCCGTAGTGGCTGCCGCGCAGCGCACGCTGGAAAACGTGAAGGGATAAGAGCGCATGGCACAGAACGAAAATCTCGCCGCCCTCTCGGCCGCCGGAGTATCGGTGTGGCTCGATGATCTGTCGCGGGACCGGATCCAATCCGGCAACCTCGCCGAGCTCATCGAAACCCGCAGCGTCGTCGGCGTCACCACCAATCCGACCATCTTCCAGGGCGCCCTGAGTCAGGGCCACGCCTATGACGGACAGGTGAAAGAGCTTGCCGCCCAAGGCGCGGACGTGGATTCCGCGATCCGCACCATCACCACCGACGATGTGCGTGCGGCCTGCGACGTGCTGGCCGGGGTCTACGAGGCCTCCAATGGCGTCGACGGCCGGGTCTCCATCGAGGTCGACCCGCGCCTGGCATTCGACGCCGACCGGACCGTCGCCCAGGCCATCGATCTGTGGAAGACGGTGGACCGGCCCAACCTGTTCATCAAGATTCCGGCCACCGAGGCAGGCCTGCCCGCGATCACCCGGGTGATCTCGGAGGGCATCAGCGTGAATGTCACACTGATCTTCTCGGTCAAGCGCTACCGCCAGGTGATGGGCGCGTATCTGGACGGTCTGCGCAACGCCAAGGGCGCCAGCCACGATCTGGCCAAGATCCATTCGGTCGCTTCGTTCTTCGTCTCCCGGGTGGACACCGAAATCGATAAGCGGCTCGAGGCCATCGGCACGCCGGACGCGCTGGCCCTGCGCGGGCAGGCGGGCGTCGCCAACGCGCGTCTGGCCTACGCCGAGTACCAGGACGTCTTCGACGGTGGCGCGCATACCTCGACCTACGCGCACTTGAACGCGTCGGGCGCGAATCGGCAACGGCCGCTGTGGGCTTCGACGGGTGTGAAGAATCCGGAATACTCGGACACCATGTATGTCACCGAGCTGGTGGCGACGAATACGGTGAACACCCTGCCGGAGAAGACCCTCGAGGCCGTCGCCGATCACGGCGAGATCCGCGGCGACACCATCAGCGGTACCGGCGCGGCCGCGCAGGAGGTCTTCGACAAGCTCACCGCCGTCGGCATCGACTTGGACGACGTGTTCGACGTGCTCGAACGCGAGGGCGTGGAGAAGTTCGAGAAGTCGTGGGAGGAGCTGCTCACCGCGACGGCCGGCGAACTCGCTGCTGTCAATTCGGCAGGATCGGGTCCCTCCGTGGCCACGCAAGCTACCGCCTCCGGGCCTGCCGATCCTGCCGGGTCCGGGGAAAACTGACCCGATGGCTGGCACACAGACGAATACCTGGAAGAACCCGCTCCGCGACGAGCGGGATAAACGGGTACCCCGCATCGCGGGGCCGTGCAGCATGGTGATCTTCGGCGTCACCGGCGATCTGTCCCGGAAGAAGCTGATGCCAGCCATCTACGACCTGGCGAACCGGGGGCTGCTGCCCCCGGGCTTCGCACTGGTCGGCTTCGCCCGCCGGGACTACGCGGACGAGGATTTCGCGAGGGTCGTGCTGGACGCGGTGAAGGCACATGCGCGCACGCCCTTCCGTCAGGAGGTCTGGGACCATCTGGCCGAGGGCATTCGCTTCGTGCGGGGCTCCTTCGACGACGACGCCGCCTTCGCCAAACTCGCCGACACCCTGGCGAAGTTGGACAAGGAGCGCGGCACCGGCGGCAATCACGCCTTCTACCTGTCGATTCCGCCGAATATGTTCCCGGTGGTACTCGATCAGCTCTCCGAACACAAACTCGCGCAACCGGCGACGACCGATGCCGAGGGTCGCAAGCCGTGGCGCCGGGTGGTGATCGAGAAGCCGTTCGGGCACGATCTGGACAGTGCCCAGGAGCTGAATGCTCTGGTCAACCGGGTATTCCCGGAGGAGACGGTGTTCCGGATCGATCACTATCTCGGCAAGGAGACGGTGCAGAATATCCTGGCGCTGCGCTTCGCCAACCAGCTCTACGATCCGATCTGGAACGCCAACTACGTCGACCACGTCCAGATCACCATGGCCGAGGACATCGGATTGGGCGGGCGCGCAGGCTATTACGATGGCATCGGCGCAGCCCGCGACGTCATCCAGAACCATCTGCTGCAGCTGCTCGCGCTGACCGCGATGGAGGAGCCGATCAGCTTCGAGCCCAAACAGCTGCAGACCGAGAAGATCAAGGTGCTCTCGGCGACCAAACTCGTTGAACCTCTTGATGAAACGACCGCCCGCGGCCAGTACGCGGAGGGCTGGCAGGGCAGTGAGCATGTGGTCGGGCTGCTCGATGAGGAGGGCTTCGACCCGCAGTCGCGCACCGAGACCTACGCGGCGATCACCCTCGAGGTCGACACCCGGCGCTGGGCGGGCGTCCCGTTCTACCTGCGCACCGGAAAGCGCTTGGGCCGCAGGGTGACCGAGATCGCCGTGGTGTTCAAGCGCGCGCCGCATCTGCCGTTCGACCAGACCATGACCGAGGATCTCGGGCAGAACGCCCTGGTGATCCGTGTGCAGCCCGATGAGGGAATCACCACACGGTTCGGCTCGAAGGTGCCAGAGTCGAGCATGGAAGTGCGCGACGTCAATATGGATTTCAGCTACGGCGAGGCGTTCACCGAATCCTCCCCCGAGGCCTACGAACGCCTGATCCTCGATGTGCTGCTCGGGGTGCCGTCACTGTTCCCGGTGAACGCGGAGGTCGAATTGTCCTGGCGCATCCTGGATCCGGTGCTCGAGCAATGGGCCGCCGAAGGTAAACCCGAACAGTACGAGGCGGGGACCTGGGGTCCGGCCTCGGCCGAGGAGATGCTCGCCCGCACTGGGCGCGAATGGCGGCGGCCATGATCGTCGATATGCCGGAAACCACCACCGGCGACGTCACCAAGCGGCTGGTTCGCCTTCGCGAGAGCAACGGCGTGATCACCATGGGCCGGGTGCTGACCCTGGTCGTATGCACACTGGACAGCTCCGAGGCCGAGGACGCCATCGACGCGGCCAATGACGCCAGTCGCGAACATCCCTGTCGGGTGGTCGTTTTGGCCCGTGGGGATCGTGCGGCCGAGACCAGGCTGGACGCCCAGATCCGCGTCGGCGGCGATGCGGGTGCGGCCGAGGTGATAGTGCTGCGGCTGCAAGGCGAACTGATCAACCACGAGAGCAGCGTCGTCATCCCGTTCCTGCTGCCGGACACCCCGGTAGTCGCCTGGTGGCCGCGCGGGGCCCCGGAGTTCCCGTCCAAGGATTCGGTGGGGCGCTTGGCGACTCGACGCATCACCGATGCCACCTTCGCGGCCGATCCGCAGGCGACGATCAAGAAGCGGCTCGGCACCTATGCCTCCGGGGATACCGATCTGGCATGGAGTCGCATCACCTACTGGCGGGCGCTGCTGGCGGCCGCCATGGACGAACCGCCGTTCGAGCCGGTGGATTCGGTAATCGTGTCCGGACTGCGCGACGAACCGGCGCTGGATATTCTCGCCGGATGGTTGGCCGCCCGGCTCGGATGCCCGGTGCGGCGCCGCTCCGGTGCGTTGCGGGTGGAGGTGCATCGCCCGACGGTGTCGATCGCGATCGAACGGCCGCAGACCGGCCGGACCGCGACGCTCACCCGCACGGGCGATCCGGATCAGCGAATCGCCTTGGCGCGCCGGGAAACTCGCGACTGCCTCGCTGAAGAACTGCGACGGCTCGATGCCGACGAATTCTACGCCGAGGCGCTCGCCGGAATCGAGAAGGTGACCTATGAGTGAGCGCGCAGACTTCCCCGCGAATACAGTCGAGGTGCACGAGGATACCGAGGCGTTGGTCGCCGCCGCGGCGACGCGATTCGTCGAGGTCGTGGTGGCCGCGCAGGCCGCCCGTGGATCCGCATCGGTCGTATTGACCGGCGGCGGGACCGGGGTCGGACTGTTGGAGCTGGTTCGCAAGTCGCCAGGGGATATCGACTGGTCGCGGCTCGACGTGTTCTGGGGTGACGAACGATTCGTGCCCGCGGGCGATTCGGAGCGCAATGATCTGCAGGCGCGGCAGGCGCTGCTCGATCATGTGCCGGTCGATCCGTCTCGGGTACATCCGGTCGCCACCTCCGATGGCGAGTATCCCGATCCGGTCGAGGCTGCCGCGGAGTACTCGGCGGCGGTGCACGCGCATCTCGCCGAGCACGGTGCGTTCGATCTGCATCTGCTCGGTATGGGCGGCGAGGGGCATGTGAATTCGCTGTTCCCGCATACCGATGCGGTGCGCGAACAGCACGAACTCGTTGTGGCGGTGTCGAATTCGCCGAAGCCACCACCGGTGCGGGTCACGCTGACGCTGCCCGCGGTGCGGCATTCGCGGCACGTCGTATTGGTTGTCGGCGGAGCGGCGAAGGCCGAAGCCGTCGCCGCGGTGCTCGCTGGTGCCGATCCGGTCGAAATCCCCGCTGCGGGTGCTACCGGCTCGGAATCCACTACGTGGCTGTTGGATCGGGACGCCGCCGCCGCGCTGCCGTAGGCGCAGTACCCCAGTGGCCGATGCGACAGGCTAGTTGAGCAGCCGCTGTGCTGTTCCGCCGAGGACGAGTTCGCGGACCTGTCGCGAGTTGGTGGCGCGTTCGGCAGTGGTGCGCGCGATGACCGGGTCGCCGTAGGGGGCGTCCGAGCCGAAGAGGGTGCGCTCGGGAATTTCGGCGATGGCCAGGCGGACCGCGAAAACGATACTGGCAGTGGATAGTTCGAGGTACATATTCGGAGTGTCGCGGACCAGTTCGATCGCGTCCATCCAGTGCGCTCCGCCGAGTTGGGATACCACCAGGGGCACGCGCGGGTAGCGTCGCGCCAGGTCGGTCAGGGTGCGCAGGTCGGCGGCGGTGGTTGGCGCGGCGCCGTGGACGACGACGGGGAGTCCATGGTGATCGGTTGCGGCACGAAGTACCGGCTCGATCAGGGCAGCCTGGTCGGGTGGCGGGGTCAGCTCACCGATGCCGCGTAGTCCGCGGCCGACCACATCGCGGTCGACGATGCCCTCGACGTCGGCTGCGTCGAGAGGTACCGAGGCGAAGCCGATGAAGCGGTCCGGGTACGCGGTCAGTGCCGCGTCGAGTTCGCGCTGGGCGTTTTCCCGGCCGAGGCTTCCGCCGCCAGCGAGCGCTTGGCGCAACCGGTCCATCTCCTGGCGTAGTTCGGTGAGATTTCGGGCGCGTTCGGGATGCGGTCTGGTCATGAAGAGCACGGTCTTGTCCACGCCCGCCTCGTCGAGTAGCGCAATGTGATCGGTGAGCGGGTCGTGCACGTGGCTGTGTGCGTCGATGATCAACGGTTCTCCTCAGGAATCGAGTTGCGGCGCTCAGTGTTGATCCCTGACACCATGAGAAGGTCAAGTCGTGCTGATCGGTGAGCTGGCCAGCCGTACACGAACCAGCGAACGGCTGCTGCGGTATTACGAGCGCGTCGGATTGCTCTCCGCCGAACGCCGCCATAACGGGTATCGCGAATACGACGCCGACGCCGAGGAGCAGGTCGTGCGGATTCGCGCGTTGCTCGCCGCGGGGCTCTCGACCCGGATGATCGGGCAGGTGCTGCCTTGTACCGGCAACGGCGGTGCGGTCCGCGCTTGCCCAGGGGTGCTGCCCGCGCTACAGGAGCGTCTGGCGGAGTTGGATCGTCGGGCGGCCGAATTGGATGCTGCCCGCGATGTGCTGCGCCGCACGATCATGGAGACGGAGCGGATGCGCTGAGGCCTCCGGACACTCCCCTCGCTTGACCAGCTGCATCGACCATCGCCGATAAATCCCCGATTCGCAGCCGGGCGTTCGCGGAGAAATTCCTCATGGTTGCGGCAGTAGTCAAAATATTTTCAGAAATCCGATCGAAATGCGGTACCCGGAGCGGCGTTCGTCGGAGATGATCGCACGGTGAGCGAACAGCGAGTCGACCTTGATGAGCGGTTTCGGGCCGAGGTATCGGCGCTGACTCCGCGTCCGAGCCGTCCCGTCGAGCAGCCGCTCGAGGTGGGTGCTGGGCTGACCGGAACCCAGTGCCTGGACCTGTTCGAATCACAGGCGACGAGTAGGCATCTCGACCTCGCGGCGCGCCGGTTGGGCAGTGCGAAACGCGGCTACTACAGCATCGGGTCCTCCGGACACGAGGGCAATGCGGCAGTGGCGGCGGCCCTGCGTCCCACCGATCCGGCGTTGCTGCACTATCGCTCCGGGGCGTTCTTCGTGCACCGGGCCAGTCAGGTGCCGGGCCTCGACCCGATCCGAGATGTGCTGCTCGGTGTGGTTGCCGCGGCCGCCGATCCGATCTCCGGCGGCCGGCATAAGGTTTTCGGCAGCAAACCGGCGTCGGTGATCCCGCAGACCTCCACCATCGCCTCCCATCTGCCGCGCGCCGTCGGACTCGCCTTCGCGATCGAACGCGCGGCCCGGCTCGGCGTCGCCTGCGAATGGCCGTCGGATTCGGTGGTGCTCTGCAGTTTCGGTGATGCGTCCGCCAATCACTCCACGGCCACCGGGGCCATCAATGCCGCAATTCATACTGCGCACCAAGGGGTTGCGCTGCCGCTGCTGTTCGTCTGCGAGGACAACGGAATCGGCATCAGCGTCCCGACCCCGCCCGATTGGATCGAACAGGCCTACGGAATACGCGTCGGCCTGCAGTACTTCGACGCCGACGGCTGCGATCTGCTCGACGCCGCGCTGACCGCCGCCGAGGCGGCCGACTGGGTTCGCGAAAACCGCAGGCCCGCCTTCCTCCACCTGCGCACCGTCCGCCTGATGGGTCATGCCGGATCCGATGTCGAATCCGCGTACCGCCGCCCCACTGATATCGCCGCCGACCTCCGCCGCGACCCCGTCACCGCGACCGCCCGCCTACTGGTCTCCTCCGGCATCGCCACCCCAGCCGAAATCCTCGAACGCTACGACGATATCGGCGCGCAGGTCACCACCATGGCCGAATCGGTCTGGCGCGAACCGAAATTGACATCCGCATCAGCCGTCATGGAACCGTTGGCACCGTTACATCCGGACCTCGTGCGCGCCGATGTCGACAACCCGTCCGCCCACCACACCGCGGTCAGCAACCCGTCCGCCCATGACACGGTGGAACACGCAGTGGCCAACGACGCGGTGACCTTCGCACAGGCGGTCAATCAGACACTTGCGGATCTGCTGGCGCGGGACTCCGATGTGCTGGTGTTCGGCGAGGATGTCGGGCGCAAGGGCGGCGTGTACGGCGTCACCAAGGGGCTGCAGAAGCAGTTCGGGGCGCGGCGGGTATTCGATACGCTGCTCGACGAACAGAGTGTGCTCGGCACGGCGTTGGGGACCGGGCTCGCCGGATTCGTGCCGATTCCGGAGATCCAATATCTCGCCTATGTGCACAATGCCGCCGACCAACTGCGCGGGGAAGCCGCGACACTGTCGTACTTTTCGCAGGGGCGATACCGAAATCCGATGGTCGTACGCGTCGCCGGATATGCCTACCAGAAGGGGTTCGGCGGCCACTTCCACAACGACAATTCCATTGCGGCACTGCGCGATATTCCGGGTCTCATCATCGCCTCTCCCGCGCGCGCCGATGACGCCGCCGCCATGCTCCGCACCTGCGTCTCCGCCGCCCGTGTCGACGGCCGGGTCTGCGTCTACCTCGAGCCCATCGCCCTGTACCACACCCGCGACCTGCACGTCCCCGGCGATAACGCCTGGCTCGCACCTATTTCCGACACCAACCACATTGCCATCGGCCGGGCCCGCGTCTACGGCGACGGCCGCGACCTCACCATCGTCACCTTCGCCAACGGCGTCGCCATGAGTCTGCGTGTGGCACAGCGCCTCTCGACCCAAGGCATCGACGCCCGCGTCCTCGACCTCCGCTGGCTGGCGCCCCTCCCCCTCGACGACCTCCTGCACCACGCCCGCGCCACCGGCCGCGTCCTGATCGCCGACGAAACCCGCCACACCGGCGGCATCTCCGAATCCGTCTGCACCGCCCTCATAGACGCGGGCTTCACCGGTCCCATCACCCGCGTAACCAGCCGAGACACCTTTATCCCCCTGGGCCCCGCCGCGGAAACAGTCCTGCTCAACGAATCCCACATCGAATCCGCCGCCACCAAACTCCTGACCGACCGCTGACCCCACCTCGAGCCTGCACTTCGGCGCCGCGTGGACGCAGCGCAAGTAGCCCGCTGCGATCGACTCACGATGTGCCGAGGAGATCCGACACGCGGAAGCCCAACTTGCGGTGAATCGGATTCGGCGGCACCCACGGGGAAATACAGTGGAACGTACGGTGACCAGCGGCGGAAGGGCACGGCAATGACCACGACGTCCATGCTCGGCGAAGTACGACCCGAACACGATCGGGCAATCGACGGAGATCTCGTGCTTCTGCACTTTCTCCGATCCTTCCGAATGCCCGTACTCGACGTATGGTCCGCCTGCGCCGAACGCCGCCAACTCGATCGCTGGTTCGGCGCGGTATCCGGCGGCAATGGCAACCTGACCATCGAACCGACCGACGGTCCGGTCCCCGGCCCCATCGCGATCCGCGTCGACGACTGCCGCGCACCGCACGATCTGGTCATCCACATCGACGGCGGCATCCTCGAAGTGCATATGACCCAGGTCGGCGTGATCACCAATGTGGAACTGATCCGCCGCCACGTCTGCCCAGCCGACGCATGCTCGGTCGGCCCTCGCTGGCAATACCTCCTGGACCGCCTCACCGCATACCTCGAGCGCCGCCCCTTGCCCACCTGGGCCGACTACCCCGAACTCACCAACGAATACCGCTGACTTGCGGCCCGCGCGCACTCGGACGGAAGTAGGTGGTCCGCGTGCAGCCGGTGGCGTCGATGCGCGATCGACGGCTAGGCGATGACTGCGGAGTTCGGGACGAGATCGCGCAGGTGGTCGGTGATCAATGTATTGACCTCCTCGGTGCGTTCCAACTGAACGAGATGTCCCGCGTCCGCGACCTTGGTGACAGCGCGAAGATCGGTGACGTTGGCGCGGAGGGTGGCGAGCGGGTCACGCCCGCTGAAACCCTCCATATCCGGATCTCGGTCACCGTAGAGGAAATAGGTGGGGACGGTGATCTCGGCGTCGGCGAATTCGGCGGTCAGTTCCCAGTTCCGGTCGAGGGCTCGGTACCAGTTGAGACCGCCGGAGAAGCCGGTGTGCTCGAAATCCTGTGCCAGGGTGTCGAATTCGGTAATCGAGAGCCAACGCCACGGCAGCAGTGGGGCTTCGGGGAGGACGTCGAGGTAGCCGGTCCCTTCGGCAGGGAAGCGCCACGTGTCGAGATAGTGGTAGTCGGCACTGAGGGAAAAGTAGACGCGGGCCAGGAATTCCCTTGCGCGGCCGCCGAGTTCGGCGTCGGCGAGGCCGGGCTTCTGGAAATAGTCCAGATGCAGGAAGTGGCGTTCGGCGGCCTTGGCCCACAGCTGCGAGGGTGCGCGCGGCGGACGTGGGGCGTACGGATTGTTGAGCACGATGACGCCGCTGACCCGTTCCGGTGCGCGCAGCGCCAGCTCCCACACCAGGGCCGCCCCGAAGTCCAGGCCGACGAAGACCGCTTGCTCGGCGCCGATGTCATCGAGCAGGCCGAGCAGGTCGCCGATGACGGCGCGATTGGTGTAGTCCTCGATATCGGCGGGCACCTCGGTACGCCCATACCCGCGCAAATCCGGTGCGATGGCCCGGTAACCGGCCGCGGCGACCGCCTCGAGCTGGCGATGCCACATGAACCAGGTGTGTGGGAAGCCGTGACAGAAGATCACCGGATGCCCCTCTCCCTGTTCGGCGACATGCATGCGAACGCCGCCACCCGTCACGAACCGATGGATCAACGCCACAACGACCTCCAAGACCTAGAACGCGTTCTTGTTTCACGGTAGTGTCCCAGGATCGTGGACGGAATACCTCAGGTTCTCAGCGGCCGCGTCGCGGTAGTGACCGGCGCGAGCCGCGGCATCGGCAAGGGCATCGCGCTGGAGTTGGGTGCGGCGGGCGCGACGGTGTACGTCACCGGACGGTCGGCCACACCCGGCCGCCTGCCGGGGACCGTACACGGGACCGCCGCGGAGATCGATGCGCTCGGCGGCACGGGCATCCCGGTCGTCTGCGATCACCGCGACGACGATGCGGTCGAGCGCCTGTTCGAGCGGATCCGCGCCGAACACGGCCGACTGGACGTGCTGGTGAACAACGTCTACAACTCCCCCGCCGCCGCACGCTGGCTCGGCAAACCGTTCTGGGAGGTGCCGCCGACCGCCTGGGACGAAACCTTCGACATCGGCGTCCGATCGCATTACGCGGCAAGCTTTTTCGCGGCTCCCCTGCTGATCGAATCGGCCGGACTCATCGCCAATATCTCATCCCCGGGCGCGGAGCGGTACATGCACAACGCGGTGTACGGCGTCGCCAAAGCTGCGGTGGACCGCCTCACCTCGGATATGGCCGACGATCTCGCCGACACCGGCGTCACGGTGGTATCGCTCTGGCCCGGCATTGTCGATACCGAACTGCTGCAACTGGTTCCGCCCAATGCGGACGGCCGCCGCATCGTCACCCTCCCCGGCGAGGGCACATACGACCTCGATGCCGCCGAATCCCCGCGCTTTCCCGGCCGCGCCGTCGTCGCACTGGCCGCCGATCCGAATCGCGGCAATCGCTCCGGATCAGCCTGGCGCATAGCGGATCTGGCCGACGAATACGGATTCACCGATATCGATGGCCGCGTCCCGCGCAGCGACTGACTCCGCTCACGCGGCGCCTAGAAAGCGCTGTACCGATCGCAACGGGGTCGGCTTCACCCGCCAGGTCAGGTAGATATGCGACCGTGGTGCATCCACAATGTCGATATAGACCACGCCAGGATGCGGCGCGCGGGTACGGGCCAGCACGGGCACGATCCCGATACCGCGCTCGGCCGCGACGAGTTCGATCCACTCGTCGAAATTCGTGCAGGTAATGACGGTCCGGTTCGGATCGGGTGGATCCCAGGATTCGGCGTTGGTGGTGCCGGAGACGGTATTGGCCACCAAGGGATAGTGCGCGAGTTCGGCCCAGTGCACCTCGCCCGCATGCACCAGCGGCGAGTGCACCGAAACCGCCAATACCCGCTGCTCGGAACCGATTTCGCGGGATTCCAGGTGGTGCGGCAGCCAGATATCGTTGCGGTGGATGGCGATATCGATCGACCGGTCGTCCAGTGCCGCCATCGGATCCTCGACACGACGTAGCGAAATCCGGCCCCCGAGCGCCTCGTATCGGGTGCGGGTCGCGGCGAACCAGGCATCGGGCAGCAGCCAGGAGAACCCGACCTCGATCGTGGCGCGCCTGCGCAGATCCGCCTGGACAGTGTCGATATCACCGATGATCCGCCGGCTGTGCTCCAGCAGCTCCACCCCCTCTTCGGTCAGCTCGAAGCGCCGCGACGTGCGTTCGATCAACCGACATTCGACGAGGCGCTCCAACTGCTGGATGGTTCGGGTCAGCGCGGGCTGGCTGAGGTGGAGCCGGGCGGCGGCGCGGGTGTAGTTCGATTCCTCGCAGAGTGCGAGATACGCCCGCAGGTGCCGCAGCTCGATATCCATGCGTCGAGCGTATACATCGTGCACAGAAAGTATTTCACAGCCATGCCAGCGGACCATACCGTCGGAGGTTGTGACCGCTTCAGCTCTGCTCGACACCCCGCGCCGCACCCTCGGACCGGCGCTCGCCGCCGGTGCCGGTCTGGCCGCCGCCGTTGGTGTCGGCCGCTTCGCCTACACGCCACTGCTGCCCGCGATGGTGGACGCGAACCGCATCGATGCCCATGACGGCGCGCTCATCGCCGCCGCCAACTACGCGGGCTATCTCGCGGGCGCGGTACTGCTCGCGCGTCGCCCGAATCTCAACAGCCGCATGTCTTTTCGCGTTTCGGCCGGTGCGCTCGTGGCCAGCGAGGCGCTGGTCGCGCTGCCCGGTCCGACCCTGATCCCCGCGATACTGCGACTGATCGCGGGTGTAGCCAGCGCGGTGATCTTCGTCGGCTGCGCGGGTGCGATCGCCCGACTCGGCGGGCACGGGGCGGGTATCGCCTTCGGTGGGGTCGGCTTCGGTATCGCCCTCACCGGCCTGCTGGCGCTGGCCGCGCGACCGATGCTCACCTGGCAGGGCCTGTGGCTCGGCGCGGCCGAACTGACCGCCGTACTGCTGCTCCCCGCACTCCGACTCGATATCCACGGCATTCGGACCACCGAGGTGGTCCGCGCCGATCGCCCGAGCAGGGCCTGGCGCGCGCTGTTCGTCGCCTACTGCCTCGAGGGCGTCGGCTATATCGTGATCGGCACATTCCTGGTCGCCGCCGTCGGCGCGCACAACGCGGCGGTCGGCTCGGCGATGTGGGTGATCGTCGGCGCGGCCGCGGCACCGGCGGTGCTCTGGGGTTTGGTCGCCCGCCGCTGGTCGCCGGCGACCGCCTTGGTCCTCGCGCTACTCGCGCAATGCGCGGCGGCGGCGCTGCTCGCTGGGTCGAGGACCACATGGACCGCGATTATCGCGGCAGCACTGTTCGGTGGCACGTTCATGGGCATCACGATGCTCGCGATCCGGCTCGGCACCGAACTGACCGGTCACCGGGCCGCGGCCATCCTTACCGCAGGCTATGGCGCGGGGCAGATGTTGGGTCCACTCGTGGTCGCGCCGGTGATCGGCGACGGCTATGCGATGGCGTTCGCGATCGCGACCGCCGTGCTGGCGGTGGCGACGGTAGCGGCCGTCATCGTTTGCCTGCGGCTCGCGCGAAGCGACACCGCACGGCAACTCAAGCGAACTTGATCTCCAGGCCGATGCCGAGAATGGCGATGAGCCAGACCAGGCCGGTGAAGATGGTGATGCGGTCGAGGTTCTTCTCGACGACGGTCGAACCCGACAGGCTGGACTGCACACCGCCACCAAACAAGCTGGACAGACCTCCACCCTTGGCGCGGTGCAGCAGCACCAACAGCACCAGCAGCACGCTGGTGATGATCAGGAGGATATCCAGGAACATCCGCATGCCGGACAGTCTATGGGTGTGCGTCCGTACCTGCATAATCACCCCGGCCGGATACGGCCTATGGTGCGTCCACCGCGACGAGGTGCGTGGTGGTGTCCTCGCCGATCATGAACTCCGCGACGGCGTGTTCGCGCAGTTGATCTTGGGCGGTGAGCCGCACCTGATGCTGGTGCATATGCTCGGACCAGGAGCGCACGACGAACGCCTCCACATAGCGGTCGACCACGCCGACATCGCGGTACAGCCGCCATTCCATGGCGCCGGTGCGCTGCATGGACCGTCCGACGAACACCATCGCGGCCAGAAATTCCTCGACCTTCTCCGGCGGGACATCGTAGGTGCGCAGCACCAGCACCGGTCCGTCCTCGGGATCCGGTTCGACCACGAGCTGCGGTTCGGGCCAGAAGGCGCTCGGGCTCAGGTCCAGTTCCTCCGCGTTGTGGCGGATCGGCAGCCGGACAGAGCTCACCGCGGAACCGGCCAAGAGAACCGCGGCGGCGAGCAGCGCCGCCACCGGCCCCACCGCGCCCGCGACCAGACCCCACACCAGCGATCCGAGCGCTTGGCCGCCCATGAACACCAGCATGTACACCGACAGTCCGCGCGCCCGCACCCACGCAGGTAGCAGCAACTGCATGGTCGAATTCATCGTCGACATCGCGAGCAGCCACGCGAATCCGGCCCCGACCAGCAGCACCAGCACCACCGGCACGCTGTGCAGCACAGCGGCACCCGCCGAAGCGATGCCGAACAAAATCGCGGCTGCGGTCAACCGCTGCGTGGGTGTCAGCAGGGCGCGGACCCGCGACAGACCGAGCGCACCCAGCACCGCGCCGAGTCCGAGCGCACCGAGCAGCAGACCGTAGCCCGATGAGGACAGTCCGAGGTCGTCACGGGCGATCACCGGAAGCAGCGCCCACACCGCGCTCGCCGGAGCGATGAACAGGATCGAGCGCAGCAGCACCCGGCGGATCGCGGGCGCGGCGCGAATGAATCGAGTACCCGCCTGCAACGCCGCCAGCGGCCGCTCACTGGGCAACTTCGGTTCCTTCATCGGCCTGCGCCAGCTGAGCAGCACTGTGACGATGCCGACGAACGACACCGCGTTCAGCGCGAACACCAGGGTCGGCCCCGACAGCGAGACCAGCACGCCCGCGATCGCGGGCCCGACGGCGCGCCCGATATTGATATTCATGCTGCCCAGCGCCGCCGCGGACGGAATCTGCTCGCGCGCAACGAGTTCGGGCTGAATCGCCTGCCACGCTGGCGCGGTCAGCGCCTGCCCGCACCCGAGCAGGAACAGCAACGTCAACAGCACACCAGGGGTGGTATGCCCGGTCGCCGTCGATACCGCGAGCACCGCGGCCAATACCGCCATCGCCGTCTGCGCGCCGAGTAACAGCCGGCGCCGATCCAACAGATCCGCCAACACCCCCGACGGAATGGACAACAACATCACCGGCAATGTGGTCGCCGTCTGCACAAACGCGACCAGCGTCGCTGCATTGGGCTGATCAACCAAGATCCATTGCGCCCCAACGGTTTGCATCCAAGTGCCCAGATTCGAAACCAACTGCGCAACCCACAGCGCCCGATAGATCCGCGACCGTAACGGCGCCCAGGTGGATAAAGGTGTCGTCGCATCGGCAGTGGTCACGGGCCCGAGCATAGCTACGGGGGGAGATACGTGCCGCCCACGATGTACCCCGACTGGGAACCGAGAGAATTCAGCTGCCGCGCAGAAGGGCGGCGAAACTCCTCCGCGCGGCCGCTGTTTTCGCTCAATGGTGCGGCTGTGGTGGCCCGGGCCCTGGCACGCCTTGGGGCGGTGATGTGTGCGGCCGGGTCGACTGGTGGCCGACCAGTGGGATCGGTTGCCGCAGATCGACCATGGTCGCCACCGGAATTGTGTGTGCACGCTCCATGATCGGCCCGACTTCCGGTGCGCGGATCGAGACCGTCACAGTACAGTCACCAGGGCCCAACGCCGCCAGCATGCCATCGCGAACGGTTGCCGAGAGCGGCCGAAGCAGCGCCGCGACGCAGAGTCCGAGCTCGAACTCGCCTGCCTGGCTTCCGTCGACGGTGACCTCGAGGCACGGACAGCAGGTGCGCGTGATTTCGTGTTCCAACAACTCGACCTGCTCGACTCCGCCCGAGCGGGTACGCGTCGCCGCATCGCGAAGCCGGTGGTAGCGGCGCCAACCCGCGACCGCGACCCCGCCGAGATCGACCCCGAGCAGCCCGTCGACCGCCCTGGCCATCTCACGCAGCGCTGTCGACCGCAGGACCTCGGTAACGACCGACGCATGCCGCAGCGCCAGCTGCTCGACCCCGCGCTCGCGCAGGCGTTCGGCCAACTCACCCTCGACGACCTCACGCGCCGCACGCCCGAACAGCACCGCCCGAGCCGTGATCAATAGTGGACTCGTCATCGCGGAACCTCCCTCACTTGCACCCGCGGATCACCGACACTCACTCGAACCCGAACAGCCGGAACAGTGGAGCGAGTGAACTCGCGAACGTGGATCGACGGGTTCAGGTCCCCGAGCACCTGCACACGTACCTGCGGGAGGTGCGGATCACGGCGGTGAGCGCGCAACGGATCGGCCGCGCGCTTACGCCGCCCGTGCAGTACGAGTGTCGCCACACCGACGGCGAGCAGGACCGCGCCGATGCCGAGCACATCGCCGAAATGGTTGTCCCGCTGAGGATCCGCAGCCACCGGCGCTGCGGTCGGCGTGTCGGATGGTTCCGAGACGAGTGATTCTGTGGTGGTCGTGGACGACGGCTCAGTGGTCGTGGTGGTCGAGATGTCCTTCGCCGGGTCGATCCTGAGCGTCGCCTTCCGATTGACATCCGGGTTCCGGCTGCACTCGACGAGAATCGACTGCGAGCCGAGTCCGGCCCGGTCGGATACGGCGACACGAGCATCGAACGAACCCCGGCTCACGGTTGCGCTGTGTACCGAATCGGACCAGCTCGGGTAGACCATCACCTCGGTGCAGGGCCAGTAATTGCCGCGCACGCGAATCTCCGTGTCACGTTCGACGGTGGGGGGCACATTGAGCACAGGATCGGGAACCTCGCTGGAAGTCACCGGCGGGACAGGGGATGTACCGCAGCACCCTCCCCCGCCAGTCGGTGTGACCGGTGTGGTCGTCGTCGGCGCCGACACTGCGATCGGCACCCACACCGCGCCGAGCACCCCCGCTGCGGCCACGGCGACAAGGAAGGCTCGCGCCCCGCTTCTCATAGCTGCCTTTCCGAAACGCGGACCGCCGAGCATCGATCCGTGCTCCGGAACCGAGTCTGTGCCCGCCCCACCACACCGACACGAGTAACCCACTACCTGTTTCGACGGCTATGCCCGCAAGAAAACACCTGCTCCGGCCACACGGCAGCGGGAAGAACCATGTCTGCGCCGCAGTCCCCCGCGAGTGGACCATCACAAGCGATGCCGCGGCGTGCTATCTCGATCGCCAGAGACCGATATGCCGGCCGCCAGTTCACGTTATCCCGCTCCTAGTCGGGCTGGTGGTACCCCTTGGGCGCGCAATGCGACAACGACTTCGAAGGCCCGCAGGGTTCGCAGTTGCATCCGCGGCATTTGTGGCACGCGAAGTCCTGGGGGCCCGCCCGCTCACCAAAGCCGCCGGGCAAACGATCGCCTCCGCACTGGGCATACCGGTCCGAGTTGAGGCGTTTCCACCGGCGGCGGCCGTACCATCGGCTACATGACGGCTACGACGGTGCGCGTCGGAATCCTCCTGGCGATGGCGGCGGGACTGCTGGCCGGTTGCTCCAGCGGCGATCACAAGGAGACCAAACCGGTGGCCACGCCGATGGGCCGCACCTTCGTCTCGACCGCCGTCGAAGGGCAGCAGATTCCGGGCGGCGGACCGATGACGCTCACCTTCGCCGATGGCAAGATCTCGGCCAGTTCCGGCTGCAATACCGCGAACGGCACGGTCGACCTGGCCGACGGCATCCTGCATGTCGGCACCCTCTCCAGCACCCTGATGGCTTGCCCGGATGAGCGCGGCCAGGCCGATAGCTGGCAGGACAAGGTGTTGACCGCACTGCCGAAATGGCGACTCGACGATGCGACACTGACGCTGACCGGGAAGGAAACAACCGTTACCTTGCTGGACAAAAAGGTCGCTCAGCCCGATAAACCGCTGATCGGAACCGCCTGGATCGTCACCGCTCTGATGACGCCCAACGCCCAGATCCGGTCACGGACCCTGGACGATATGAAACCGACACTCACCATCGCACCGGACGGTGCGGTATCCGGCGGCGCCGGATGCAACCGCATGACCGGACACGCCACACCGTCGCCCACCGTCAACGGGCCGGATGTCACCTTCCAGATCGGCACCACCAAGATGATGTGCGCCCCGGAGATCATGGAAGTCGAGCAGGCCGTGCTGAAGGCCCTCGACGGCAAGACAACGGCCACCATCGACGCGGACATCCTGATCCTGCGCAATACCAACGGCTCCGGCCTGACGCTACACGCGGCATAGCCGTGGCGGAGCACCGAAACAACTCCCGCACACCGGGTTTCCGCCATCCGGTCAGCCGCACCTGGTATGTCGAAATCGGCCCGTGGCCGGACCTTCCATCGGCCCACATCGAGAAGCTGCCCGCGCCGCCGTCAGAGGTAACGTTGATCCGCTACGCCGAGCTCTACACCGCCGCTGGACTCGCCCGCCGTGACGAAACCGGCCGATGGGATGCGGACACCATCGCGGCGCTACTCGCCGAGCGAGACGAATTCCTGCATACCACCTTCTCTTTGGGCTTTATCGACCCCGATGGGGCACTCCTGGCCGAATGCTCGGTCGGTATCTTCGATACGACAGCCAGGCTGTACATCGTGCACGCCACCGAGCAGCCCGCCGAACTCGCCCACCTCCTGCGCGGCACCCTGTACCGATTACATGTGCACTACCCCGATGTGCGGACCGCCGAAGTCTCGATGGACCCGCGTGACGAACCGTTCGAGCTGGCACTGACCGCCACCGGCTTCACGGTGCGGTGAGCCGATCCTTGTCGGCCTTGCTGATCAGCGACCCGACCAGCATCGCATCCCGGCGTTGGAACGGCTGGCTCCGAGCGGGAAGTCCGGACCGACGCAAATCAGCCCGGTACCACGCGATCAGGTGTGGTACCGGGCTGATTCGAGCATTCGCCCGTCAGGGCAGCGGACCACCCGCGGCAATTGCGGACAGTGTCGCGAATTCGTCGCCCTTGAGCGACGCACCGCCGACCAGCGCGCCGTCGATATCGGTCTGCGCGACCAACTCGCCGACGTTCTTGGCATTCACCGAGCCGCCGTAGAGCACCCGCACACCCGCCGCGACCTCGGGCGAGGCCAGTTCGACCAGCTCCGCGCGAATCGCACCGCACACCTCCTGCGCGTCGGCGGGGGTGGCGACTTTGCCGGTGCCGATGGCCCAGACCGGCTCGTAGGCGATGACGATCTTCGAAATCTCCGCTGCCGTCAGACCTTTGAGCGAACCGCGCAGCCGCTCGAGGTTGTACTCGACGTGCGTCTTCGCCTCACGGACATTGAGACCCTCACCGATGCACACGATCGGGGTGATCCCGTACTTCAGCGCCTGCTTGGCCTTGGCCAGCACGGTGGCGTCGTCCTCGGAGTGGTACTGCCGCCGCTCGGAGTGGCCGACGACCGCGAAGGTGCAACCCAGCTTGGCCAACATGGCGCCGCTGATCTCACCGGTGTACGCACCCTCGTCGTGTGTCGAAACATCCTGCGCACCATAGGTGAGCAGCAGTTTGTCACCCTCGACGAGGGTCTGCACGCTGCGGATATCGGTGAACGGCGGGATGACCGCGACGTCGACCTTCGCGAAGTACTTCTCCGGCAGTGCGAATGCGATCTTCTGCACCAGAGCGATGGCCTCGAGGTGATTGAGGTTCATCTTCCAGTTGCCCGCGATGAGCGGTTTGCGTGCCATGGTTCAGTCCTCCAGTACCGCGATACCGGGCAGTTCCTTGCCCTCGAGGTATTCCAGGGATGCGCCGCCACCGGTCGAGATATGCGAGAAGCCGTCTTCGGGCAGGCCGAGCGCGCGCACGGCCGCGGCCGAATCGCCACCGCCGACAACGGTGAAGGCACCCTTACCCGTCGCGGTCACGATCGCCTCGGCGACCCCGCGGGTTCCGGCGGCGAAGTTCTCGAACTCGAACACACCCATCGGGCCGTTCCAGAACACCGTCTTGGCCTCGGTCAGCAGCGCCGCGAACCGGTCCACCGACTCGGGACCGATGTCCAGACCCAGCCAGCCGTCCGGAATCTCGTTGGCGGGCACCACCTTCGAATCCGCGTCGGCCGCGAACTTATCCGCGACGACGATATCGCGCGGCAGGTGGATGACGTCCGCATAGCGCTCCAGCAGGCCCTTGCAGGTTTCGATCATCTCCGCCTGCAGCAACGAGTTGCCCACCGAAAGGCCCTGTGCGGCAAGGAAGGTGAAGCACATGCCGCCGCCGATCACCAGGGTGTCGACCTTGGGGGCGAGTGCCTCGATGACGGCCAGCTTGTCGGAGACCTTGGAACCACCGAGCACGACCGCATACGGTCGCTGCGGGTCCTCGGTCAGCTTGGCCAGCACCTCGACCTCGGCGGCAACCAGCGTGCCCGCATAGTGCGGCAGCAGCTCGGCCACGTCGTAGACCGAGGCCTGCTTGCGGTGCACGACACCGAAGCCGTCGGAGACGAATGCACCGTCGTCGCCGACGAGTTCGACCAGCGCCGCGGCCAGCTTGGCCCGCTCCGCATCGTCCTTGCTGGTCTCACGCGGATCGAAGCGCACGTTCTCCAGCAGCAGCACATCGCCGTCGGTGAGGCCCTCCGAGCGCGACAGCGCATCGTAGCCGACGACGTCACCGGCGAGCTGAACATTGCGGCCCAACAGCTCGGCCAGCTGCACTGCGACCGGGGCGAGGGAGAATTTCGGATCCGGCTCACCCTTCGGGCGGCCCAAATGCGCCATGACGACCACCTTGGCACCGGCCTCGACCAGCGCTCGCAGCGTCGGCACCGAGGCGATGATGCGACCCGGGTCGGTGATCTGGCCGTTGTCGTCGAGGGGGACGTTCAGGTCGGAGCGCACCAGCACGCCCCGACCCTCGACACCCTCGTTCAGGAGATCCTGGAGTGTCTTGACTGCCATGCGCGTCAGAGCGACTTGCCGACGAGGCCGATGAGATCGGCCAAGCGGTTGGAGTAGCCCCACTCGTTGTCGTACCAGCCGACAACCTTCACCTGATCATCGATGGTCTTGATCAGCGGCGCGTCGTAGATGCACGAGTGCGGGTCGGTGACGATGTCGCTGGAGACGATCGGGTCCACGTTGTACTTCAGGATGCCCTTCAGCGCACCTTCGGCGGCGGCCTTGTAGGCGGCATTGATGTCGTCGATCGAGGCCGACTTGCTCAGGGTCACGGTGAGGTCGGTGACCGAGCCCGTCGGGACCGGGACGCGCAGCGCGTAGCCGTCGAGCTTGCCGTTGAGCTCCGGGAGCACCAGGCCGATGGCCTTCGCGGCGCCGGTGCCGGTGGGCACGATGTTCAGCGCGGCGGCGCGGGCGCGGCGCAGGTCGCTGTGCGGACCGTCCTGCAGGTTCTGGTCCTGGGTGTAGGCGTGGATGGTGGTCATCAGACCACGCTCGATGCCGAAGCTGTCGTTGAGCACCTTGGCCAGCGGGCCGAGGCAGTTGGTGGTGCACGAGGCGTTGGAGATGATGTTCTGGCTGCCGTCGTACTTGTCGTCGTTGACGCCCATGACGACGGTCAGGTCCTCACCCTTGGCGGGCGCGGAGATGATGACCTTCTTGGCACCAGCGGCGATGTGGCCCTTCGCCTTGGTCGCGTCGGTGAAGATGCCGGTGGATTCGACGACCACGTCGACCCCGAGGTCACCCCACGGCAGCGCGGCGGGGCCCTCCTTGATGGCCAGTGCCTTGATCCGCTGCTCACCGACCACGATGGTGTCGTCGCCGTCGAGCGAGACATCCTGGGGCAAGCGGCCCAGGATCGAGTCGTACTTGAGCAGGGTTGCGAGCGTCGCGTTGTCGGTGAGGTCGTTGACCGCGACGATCTCGATGTCGGTGGTGCCGAGCGCCTTCTGCGCCTCCACCGCCCGGAAGAAGTTACGTCCGATACGACCGAAGCCGTTGATGCCTACCCGGACAGTCACGTTATCGCTCCTCAGCTTTCAAGCGGATTCATTCCGATGCCATAACCACAGTAGTGCCCGGCTGTAGTCTCTCCGACACGCACCTGTCATTCGTGAGCACGCGGGACCTGCGCAGACGCCCGCGCGGGTGGTTTCGGGGCACAATTCCGGCGTCCTCGGCCTTGTTTCGGCTCACCATGGAATTCCGGTGCTCACCCCCGCCACGTGCGGCCCGAGCGGGTGGGATACGCCGCGGCGGCGGCGAGTGCGCCGGACTTCGGACCGTAAGCCGGGTAGACAGCTCGGCGCCGGGAAAACGAATCGCCGCCCCGTGGGGGCGGCGATTCGACTCACGCTTCGTCGAGCAGTTCGGCGGTGACGGCCGATTCGGTATCGGGTACCCCCAACTCCTTGGCCCGGCGGTCCGCCATCGACAGTAATCGCCGAATCCGGCCTGCCACAGCATCTTTCGTCATCGGCGGATCGGCGAGCTGGCCCAACTCCTCCAGCGACGCCTGGCGGTGCTGCACGCGCAGCTTGCCCGCCGCGGCCAAATGGTCGGGCACTTCATCGCCCAGGATCTCCAGTGCGCGTTCGACTCTCGCGGCCGCGGCGACCGCGGCACGAGCCGAACGGCGCAGATTCGCATCGTCGAAATTGGCGAGGCGGTTCGCGGTGGCTCGCACCTCGCGGCGCAGCCTTCGCTCCTCCCAGACGATCCGGGTGTCCTGCGCGCCCATCCGGGTCAGCAGTGCGCCGATCGCCTCGCCGTCGCGCACCACGACCCGATCGGTGCCGCGCACCTCACGCGCCTTGGCGGTGATGCCGAGCCGCCGTGCCGCACCGACGAGCGCGAGCGCCGCCTCCGGACCGGGGCAGCTGACCTCGAGCGCCGATGAGCGACCCGGTTCGGTGAGCGAGCCGTGCGCGAGAAAGGCTCCGCGCCAAGCGGCTTCGGCATCGCCGATGCTGCCGCCGACCACCTGCGCGGGCAGTCCGCGCACCGGTCGGCCACGCACGTCGAGCAGACCGGTCTGTCTGGCCAGCGCCTCACCCTCCTTGGACACCCGCACGACATAGCGCGAGGTCTTGCGCAGGCCGCCGGCTCCGAGCACGTGCACATCGGAGCCGTACCCGTATAACTCGAAGATCTCCCGGCGCAGTCGGCGCGCGATGGAGCCCATATCCACCTCGGCCTCGACGATCACCCGCCCGCCGACGATGTGCAGGCCGCCCGCAAACCGCAGCAGCGCAGACAGTTCCGCCTTGCGAGAACTCACCTGCGAGACCGTGAGCCTGCTCAGCTCGTCCTTCACTTCGGCTGTCATCGCCACGAGACGCGCTCCTTTCCACCCAACCCGGAACGCACATCCTGACCCATGTGCCGTCCCTCGACTCGAAGCCCTGCCATATGTGGCCGAGGTTGCTGGATCAGCTGATCCAGTGCGGCGGCAAGCTTTCCGGGGTGATGCCGGTCGGTGCCCGCTTCGGCGACATCGGAAAAGGTTACTCGTGCCCGCAATTGTTCGGCAGCCCTGGCCACATGTTCTCTTTCGCGACCCTCCGGCACCGACCCCGAATCGACCAGTACCTCATCGACCACGAATTCCGGTGCGTGCTGGGACAATACATGCAGATGGCGCTCCGCGGAGAAACCCGCCGTTTCTCCGGGCTCAGCGGCGAGATTCAGCACCAGTACCTTGCGCGCCCTGGTATACACCAGCGCATCACGCAATTCGGGCACCAGTACATGCGGAATCACGCTGGTGAACCAGGAACCCGGGCCGAGCACAACGACATCGGCGTGTTCGATGGCCGAGGTGGCTTCCGGACTGGCGGGCGGATCGGACGGAATCAGCCGCACGCGCCGCACCTTACCCGGTGTCGTCGCGACGGCGACCTGGCCACGAATGCAGCGACTCACCCGCGGATCCGCTTCCAACCCAGAAACATCCGCTTCGATATCCAGCGCAATGGGCGACATGGGTAGCACCCGACCGGTGATACGCAACATCTTGGCGACCTCGTCGAGCGCGGCGACCGGATCGCCGAGCACCTCGGTCAGGCCCGCGAGGATCAGATTGCCGACCGAATGTCCGGCCAGCGCACCCGTGCCGCCGAAGCGATGCTGCACGGTGCGCGTCCAGACGTCGTCGCCGTCGGCGGCCAGCGCAGCCAGGGCCATGCGCAGATCGCCGGGCGGTGGCACACCGAGTTCGGACCGGAGCCTGCCCGATGATCCGCCGTCGTCAGCGACGGTAACCACGGCGCTGATCTTCCTGGTCAGCCGCCGCACCGCGGTGAGCGTCGCATACAGGCCGTGCCCGCCACCCAACGCAACGATGGCGGGATCCGATTCCCACCCCGTCATTCGCGCCCCAGATCCCGATGCACGACCCGCACGACATCGGCGGGACCGGATTCCGCGGTCTGTGATCCGATGAGTTCGCCCAGCGCTTCGGCTATCGCCACGCTGCGGTGTTTGCCTCCGGTGCAGCCCACTGCCACCGTCATGTATCGCTTCCCCTCTTGGCGGTAACCATTCGTCGTCAAGTCGACCAGGTGGTGGCAGGTGCTCAGGTAATCGGCCGCGCCGGGACGCGACAACACATACTCGCTGACCACGGTCTCCTGTCCCGAATGTTCCCGAAGTTCCGGTATCCAATGCGGATTGGGTAGAAAACGCACATCCAACACCATGTCCGCATCAAGTGGTACCCCGTACTTGAATCCGAACGACTGCACTGTCAGCTGCAGTGCGGTGGGCGCGCCACCACCGTAGGCCTCCTCCAACTTGCGGTGCAGCTGGTGGATCGACAACTCGGTGGTGTCGATGACCAGGTCGGCCGCCGTTTTCACGGCGGAAAGGCGAATCCGTTCGGCGGCGATGCCCGCCGAGAGCGTACCGTCGGCACTCTCGCTCTGCAGCGGGTGACGGCGGCGGGCGAAGCCGAAACGCCGGATCAGCACATCATCGGAGGCCTCCAGGAACAGGATCCTGGTCCGCACGCCCGAGGATCGCAGCTGTTCGGTGACGGCCGAGAGATCGCCGGTGAAGAAGCGACTACGCACATCCATGACCAAGGCGAGCCGGCGGATCGGCGGATCGGCGGAGGCACCGAGTTCGACCATCCGCCCAATCAGCTCGGGCGGCAGATTATCGGTGACATACCACCCGAGATCCTCGAGTACGCGGGCCGCGGTACCACGGCCCGCGCCGGATAGACCCGTCACGATCACCACTTCGACCCGCGGCTGGGGTGGATTGCCGTCGCCACGTTCGACAGGTGCGCCGAGGGTGCCCGCGGGGCCGGTTCGCCCAGCGGTCGACCGCGGGCTGCCCGCACTGTTGTTCGATTCGACGCGTGTCATGTCCTACCGGATCTGTGTCAGGGTGCCTGTCGATCATCCCGCACCGGTTCCGGTATCGGGCGCAGACACACAACGTAGGTGTCTTATTCCTCCCGCAACGCGGCCAAAACGGCCTTCGCGGTTGCCACACCGATGCCGGGAACCTCGGTGATCTGCTCGACCGTAGCCTCCTTGAGTTTGGCAACCGACCCGAAGTGGGTCACCAGCGCGGTCCGGCGGGACTCACCGAGGCCACGCACCGAGTCCAGTGCGGACGCGGTCATCCGGCGGGAGCGTTTGCTGCGATGGAAGGTGATGGCGAAGCGATGCGCCTCGTCGCGCACCCGTTGCAGCAGATATAGCGACTCGCTATTGCGCGGCATGATCACCGGATCGCCCTCACCCGGCACCCACACCTCCTCGAGTCGTTTGGCCAGGCCGATCACCGCGACATCGGTGATGCCGAGTTCGTCGAGAACCTCCGCGGCGGCCGCGACCTGGGGTGCGCCGCCGTCCACGACATACAGATTGGGCGGGTAGGCGAACTTCCGCGGGCGGCCGGTGCGTGGGTCGATGCCGGGGCGGGAGGCGAGTTCGAGATCCTCGCCGTCGGCGGCGATGCCCTCGGACACGATGTCCTCGGCCTCGATCTCGTCGCGTTCGCGGCGCAATCGGTAGAACCGCCGCCTGGTCACC
This sequence comes from Nocardia sp. CA-107356, assembly GCF_050946365.1. NCBI lineage: Bacteria > Bacillati > Actinomycetota > Actinomycetes > Mycobacteriales > Nocardiaceae > Nocardia > Nocardia sp. CA-107356. The sequence goes on from NZ_CP191992.1 coordinate 6,184,889, forward strand.
TCCGCGATGCTGCCGACATCGTCGGAGCGGCCGTCGCCCGCCGCCTCCTTGATGGTGTAGTGGCGATACTCGGACTTGCGCGGCAGGCCGTCCTCGAACACCACCAGCGAGGCCACCACATCGGTGCCCTGCACGTGGCTGATATCCACACATTCGATTCGTAGCGGCGCGCTATCCAGATCGAGGGCATCTTGAATGTCCTGCAGCGCAGCAGATCTCGAGGTCAGATCGCCCGCCCGCTTGAGCTTGTGCTGGGCCAGCGCCTCCATCGCGTTGCGCTGCACGGTTTCGGCGAGCGCCTTCTTGTCACCGCGCTGGGGCACCCGCAGCTGCACCGCCGACCCGCGCAGTTCGCTCAGCCACTCCTGGATCTGTTCGGCGTCGGCGGGCAGCTCCGGCACCAGCACCTCGCGTGGCACCACGGTGGCCGGTTGTTCGTCCTCACCCTGTTCGGCCTGGGTCACCTGCTCGCCGTAGAACTGGGTGAGGAACTGCTCGACCAGCGCGGCGACCTCGCCACCGGCCTCGTGGCCGTCGATGGCGTCACCGGATTTGTCGACCACCCACCCACGCTGGCCGCGTACCCGGCCGTCGCGGACGTGGAAGATCTGCACCGCGACCTCCAACTCGTCGATGGCGAAGGCGATCACATCGGCGTCGGTGCCGGTCCCGAGGACCACGGCCTGCTTCTCCAGTGCCCGGCGCAGCGCCTGGACATCGTCGCGCAGCCGGGCGGCGGTTTCGAAATCCAACTCCTCGGCGGCGTCGTGCATCCGGCGCTCCAGGTCGCGCACCATGCGATCGGTGCGCCCGGCCAGGAAGTCGCAGAAGTCCTCGACGATCCGCCGATGCTGCTCGGCATCGACCCTGCCGATGCACGGCGCCGAACATTTGTCGATGTAGCCGAGCAGGCATGGCCGCCCGATCTGGTTGTGCCGCTTGAAGACTCCGTTGGAGCAGGTGCGCGCGGGGAATACCCGCAGCAGCAGATCGAGGGTCTCCCGAATGGCCCAGGCATGTGCATACGGCCCGAAGTACCGCACCCCCTTCTTGCGCGCGCCACGATAGACGAACAGCCGCGGGTACTCCTCGTTCAACGTCACTGCGAGCACCGGGTACGACTTGTCGTCCCGATACCGTACGTTGAAACGCGGATCGAACTCCTTGATCCAGTTGTATTCCAGCTGAAGGGCTTCCACCTCGGTGGAGACCACGGTCCACTCGACACTCGCCGCCGTCGTGACCATCTGCCTGGTACGCGGATGCAGCGACGCCACATCGGCGAAGTACGAATTCAGCCTGCTCCGCAGACTCTTCGCTTTGCCGACATAGATCACACGCCCGTGCGCGTCCCGGAATTTGTAGACACCGGGTTCAACGGGAATCGTGCCCGGCTTCGGCCGGTAGGTCGCGGGATCTGCCACGAATCCAAGCCTATCGACCGCCCCCGACACATCCGCACGGGTGCGGTCGTCGCCGGGCTCGGCTCAGGAGAATCGGCGCGCACTGGCGATGATGGCCTCGCACAGCGCCTGTTGCGGTGGTGACAGTCGGGTGCGACGGCGCATCAGGACGAACTCGAGTTCGCCGAGCTCCGGCAGTTGACGCCCGGGCAGCACGACGAGGCCGTCCGGGAGCAGGGTTTCGGCGTGCACGATGACGCCGAGCCCGGCAAGGACGGCGGCGCGCAGGCCGAGTTGGCTGTCGCTGGTGCAGGTCACCCGCCAGGTGCGGGCATCGCGTTCGAGGGCCTGCAGCGCGATGCGGCGGGTGAGGCTGGGCGGCGGGTAGGTGACCAGCGGTACCGGATCGTCGAATTCCGTTGCGGCCGAGCGACCCGCCCACACCAGGCGGTCGCGCCAGAGCAGTTCGCCGTGCCGTTCACCCGGTAGGCGTTTGCCGACGACGAGGTCGAGTTCGCCGGTCTCCATCCGGGTTTTCAGGTTTTCACTCAGGCCGACGGTGAGTTCCAGATCGATGCCGGGATGGGTGCGCTGAAATTCCAGGAGTACGTCGGGGAGTTCACGGGCCATCACGTCATCGGAGGCGCCGAGGCGGATCAGCCCGGTGAGGGTGGAGCCGGAGAAGTAGCGCTCGGCCCGACCCTGCGCGTCGAGGATGGTGCGGGCGAACCCGACCATGGCCGCACCGTCGGCGGTCAGCGCGAGGTTACGGGTGTCGCGGCGGAGCAGTTCGCGACCGACAGCCTTCTCCAAGCGGGCGATGTGACCGCTGACGGTGGACTGACGCAGGCCGAGAATGCGACCGGCCGCGGTGAAACCACCCGCGCGTTCGACGGCGAGGAAGGTCCGCAGCAGCTCGGGTTCGAACACGCTCCAATTATCACCGAATACGTTTACAGATATCGATCCCAACGCCTATCGCGATCAGTCGCCAGCGCCATACCGTCGACTTGTGAAGTTCTTCGCCAAACTACGTATCGACGCGTTCATGCTCGGCATCCTGGTCAGCGTGGCGGTGGCCGCACTGCTGCCCGCGCATGGTGTCGCGGCCGATGCGCTCGACTGGATCACCAAGATCGCGATCGGCGTGCTCTTCTTTCTGTACGGCGCTCGCCTCGCGCCGCGCGAGGCATGGGCCGGGTTGCGGCATTGGCGCCTGCATTCGTCGGTGCTGGCAGTGACCTATCTGATCTTTCCCCTGATCGGTCTGGCACTGCGTTTCCTGGCGCCTTCGGTGCTGACCGATGACCTCTACACAGGCGTGCTGTTCCTGTGCTTGGTGCCCTCGACCGTTCAGTCATCGATCGCCTTCACCTCGATTGCCAAGGGCAATGTGGCGGGTGCGGTGGTCAGTGCGTCGCTGTCCAACCTGATCGGCGTCTTCGCGACCCCGCTGCTGGTGATGCTGTTGATGGACACCACCGGTAATGCGACCGTCTCCCCCGTCGCGATCCTCGCGATCGTCGTCCAACTGCTGCTGCCGTTCCTGGCAGGTCAGCTGCTGCGGCAAAGGATGACCCGGCTGCTGCGGCATGCCACAGTGACCAGGACCGTCGATCGCGGCTCGGTCTATCTCATCGTCTACGCCGCATTCAGCGCGGGCATGACCGAACACATCTGGAGCGGCATCTCGCCGTGGGCGCTACTGGCCACCGCCGCTGTGTGTGCTGGCATTCTCGCCGTCGTTCTCACGGTCACGACGTTCGGCAGCCGACTTCTCGGTTTCGCGCGCCCCGACCAGATCGTCGCGATCTTCTGCGGCTCGAAAAAGAGCCTGGCCACCGGCCTGCCCATGGCCTCGGTGCTGTTCGCGGGACATCCGGTCGGTCTGATCGTGCTGCCGCTCATGCTCTTCCATCAGATCCAGCTGTTCACCTGCACGGTCCTCGCCCAGCGCTATGCGCGATCCGCCGCCGATGCCCGGCCCGATCTCGCGGTGGCCGAGCCGTCGGCACAGCCAGCCTGATCGGCTGCGCTACTCGGCGTCGGCGACTCGAATGTCGAACCAGGCCTTGGCTTCCGGCCGCCACAGCTGGTACACGATCGTTGTCGATGCGCCGAGCGTGAACACGATGACGACCAGCCCGGCCACATCCGGGACAGCATCGACGTGCACCCGCAGCACGGCGACGGCCTGCACGACGGCCAGGCCGATCGCCGCCCGACGCACCATCGCTCCACAGCCGATGGCCAACAGCGCCAGGCCGACTACCCAGCTACAGCTGAATTGCACGGCCGCGGATCTGGCCGCCGCATCGCCGGAGATCAGGCCCATGATGACCGGATACGCGAGGCCGAAGCCGGCCAGACCCGATGCCGCCTCTCTGGCCTCGCGGACCGATTCGGGCAGGCCGACGGGCCGCGCCGTGCGCACGGCCGATGATTCGAAATGTGCCTCGGCATCCATGGCCACTCCCCGGTCGAGCTTACGCACCCCGATGTGATGGGCGTCACCGCAAGCTAATTCAGTTCGGGGACATCGACATTCAGGACCCAAAGAGTGTGATGCAGGTCACATAGTGGCCGTTAGGCGAGTACGTGCTCGCGCAGGACGTCGAGCAGCCCTTCGGCACGATCCGCGGTCGGCAACGGATCGACCAGCGCGAAACCGCAGCCCGCGACCGCCGCACCACCGTCGGCCTCGGCACTGTCACCGACCATCAGTGCCGACTCCGGGCGCACCCCGAGTTGGTCCAGCGCAGCCAGGAAGATCCGCGGATCCGGCTTCACCGCGCCGACCTCGAACGAGAGCGTGTGTGCGGCGACGAGCCGATCCCAGCCGTTGGCGGCGAACGCCGGGCGGATATCGAAGGCGATATTGCTCACCACTGCAACCGGAATATCGTGCGCCGCCAAGGTTTCCAGAACGGCACCGGTGTCGGGATAAGGCGTCCACGCCAGCGGGTCGACCATCCAGTCGTAGATCCGCTCGATTACCGTCCGCGTCGGCACCCCGGCCTGCCGCAGCACCTCGAGATAGGCGCTGCGATGCATCGCCGGATCCAGATCCCGCCGCTCCCACACGATCCGGCCCGCGGCGTCGAACCGCGCGCCGTAACCGACCGGCCTCGTTATTCGGTCCAGGATCGCGGCCTGATCCAAGTGCTCGCCATCGGGTGCGACCATCGCGTCCCAGGTTTCATCGGGCTCCAGCCGGAACAGCGTGCCGGAGAAGTCGAACAACACCGCCTCGATCACCACTCGATCCAGCGTACCGACCATGACCTTCGATGAACCTCGGCGAGCGATCACCTGCGGAGAGTGCTTGTCCGCGAGACAATTTCGGCACAGCTGAATCCGGCTTGCCACCGCTGGGAGCCCGCAGCGCCGGAATTCCCGCGGGGGTCGGCGATCGGCGATACAGTGCCGTCCATGAGTCGCACGCGAGGAACCTGGGTCAGCGCCGCGGCGGCGCTCACGCTCATCGTCGGCGTTGTCAGCGGATGTTCATCCGAAGACAAATCCGCGAACGCGGCATGTACGGCAACGCCCAACGGCACCCCGGTGGTCGCGACCTCAGCGGGTGCGACGCCGGGCGCGACCAAGGATCTGAGCACCAATCCGGAGATCGCGACCGGCTACCGGTCCGGGATGACAGCGGTGCGCACCAAAACGTATGCGGTCTCGACGGCCAACCCGCTGTCCACCAAGGCCGCATGCGAGGTGCTGAGCAATGGCGGCACGGCCGCGGATGCGCTGATCGCGGCGCAGACGGTGCTCGGGTTGGTGGAACCGCAGGCCTCCGGCATCGGCGGCGGCGCGTTCCTGCTCTACTACGACGCGGCCAGCAAGAGCGTGGAGGCATACGACGGCAGGGAGGTCGCGCCCGCCGCCGCGACCGAGAATTATCTGCGCTGGGTCAGCGATACCGATCGCACCGAGCCGAAGCCGAGTACACGCGCCAGCGGGCGCTCGATCGGCGTCCCCGGTGTCTTGCGCATGCTGGAAATGGCACATCGCGACCACGGCAAGACCACGTGGCGGGACTTGTTCAACCCGGCCATCGGCCTCGCCGACCAGGGATTCGCGATCAGTCCGCGGCTGGCGGGCCAGATCGCCGAATCGGCGAAGGATCTTGCCGTGGACGAGGCCGCGAAGGCGTACTTCCTCAATCCGGACGGCAGCCCCAAGCGGGCCGACACCGTCCTGACCAATCCGGCAATGTCCAAAACCCTCAACGCCATCGCCAGCGACGGCGCGAACGCCTTCTATACCGGCGCACTCGCCCGTGACATCGTCGACGAGGCCGCCTCCACCGCGGGCGGACGCACTCCCAGCCTGATCACCGCCAATGACCTCGCCGGATACCAGGCCAAGAAGCGAACCGCATTGTGCACCAGCTATCGCACGCACGAGATCTGCGGTATGCCGAGTCCGTCTTCAGGCGGGATCACCGTCGCCGCCACCCTCGGCATCCTGGAGAACTTCGACCTCGCCGCACTGCGCCCGGACAATATCGACCGCAATGGCGGCACGCCGAAAGCCGATGCGGTGCACCTCATCTCCGAGGCCGAGCGGCTCGCCTACGCCGACCGCAACAAGTACGTCGCCGATACGGATTTCATTCCGCTGCCGGGCAATTCGCCGCAGACCCTGCTCAATAGGGACTACCTGAAGCAACGTTCCGGCCTCATCGACCCCAACCACAGCATGGGCACCGCCCAACCCGGCGATTTCGGCCCGGTTCCGCTCGGCATCGGGCCGCAGCCGCCCGAGCACGGCACCAGCCATATTTCGATCGTCGACAAGTACGGCAATGCCGCCTCGATGACCACCACGGTCGAATCGGCCTTCGGATCATTCCATCTGGTCGACGGATTCGTGCTGAACAACCAGCTCACCGATTTCTCCGCGGACCCGCTCGGCACCGATGGCGCCCCCGTCGCGAACCGCGTACAGCCGGGTAAGCGGCCGCGCAGCTCGATGAGCCCGACCCTGGTCTTCGACCGCAATGCCGACGGCTCCCGCGGCGATCTCACTCAGGTCGCCGGTTCGCCCGGCGGCTCGGTGATCATCCAGTTCGTCGTGAAAGCCCTGATCGGCGTACTGGATTGGGGCCTGGACCCGCAGCAGGCGGTCTCCGCAGTCGCCTTCGGCGCCGGGAACGGTCCGGCGACCGGCGTCGGCGGCGAGCATCCCGCCATCAACGCCACCGATAACGGCGATCACGACCCGCTGGTCCTACGGCTTCGCCAACTGGGCCATCAGGTCTCGGTCGCTCCGCAGTCCAGTGGCCTGAGCGCATTGCAGCGCGACGGGACCGACGGCTGGATCGGCGGTGCGGACCCGAGGCGTGAAGGTGCCGTCCTCGGCGACACCCGCTGACCTGCGGCTGCTCTATCCGGTACGCAATATCGGATAGAGCAGCGCTCACTCCTGCGCGGCAGTGTATTTCGCGCCCAGCTCGCGCAGCTTGTCGAGCGCCTCGGCGGCGCGCTCCTTATCGTTGGAGCGGATCGCCATCAGTGGCACGTAATCGTCGTCGACCAGTTCGAGACGGGCCCAGGACTTCCGGTCCGGGAACGAGACGCCTCGAATGTATTGCCAGGGGAATTCGGTGTCGCCCAGGATGTTGCGTACCGAAACGCCGCGCTTGCCGACGCGCACCCGCGGCCGGGTCAACAGCAACACTGCGGCCGCGCCGAGCAGACCGATGCCGATCATCGCCAACTGATCGGCCAGCCGGAAGTTCACCCCCGTCGAACCGTGGCGCAACCAGATACCGCCTGCCGTGAAACCGGCCACGAGCAGCACCGCCACGATCCACGCGGTCCGTACCGCGCGATGCGGCCGCACCTCGAGCTCCCAATCATCTTGTCCCGATGCGGCAGCCGAACCCGCCCCGTCGCCGGGGCGCCTACGCCAAATGCGGACGACCGGCATGACCTAAGGCCGCAGCGCGCGCAGCGTCAACGCGGCGTCGAGCGCTGCCGCGGCGGCCTGTTCGCCCTTGTTCTCGGCGGAACCGGGCAATCCGGCCCGATCCAGCGCCTCCTGCTCGTTATTGGTGGTGAGCACACCATTCGCGACCGGCGTGCCGGCATCCAGCGATACCCGGGTCAGACCGGCGGTCACCGCGTCACAGACGTATTCGAAATGCGGTGTGCCACCGCGGATCACCACCCCGAGCGCGACCACCGCGTCATGTGAGCGAGCCAGTTCCTGGGCCACCACCGGCAGTTCCATCGCGCCCGCGCACCGCACCACGGTGATGTGCTCGACGCCCGCGTCCTTGGCCACCCTTTCCGCATTCGCGACCAGCGTGTCGCAGATCTGGGTGTGCCAGCGCGAGGCGACGATGCCGAGCTTCAGGTCCTTGGCATCCGACAGCTCGAAGCTGGGTACGCCGGTGCCGCTCATCGAATACCGCCTTTCCAGGCTGCGTCGAGGTCCGAAATCTCGGGGTGTGAAATCACTGTGCCGTCTCGCCCAGGTCGAGTTCGTCCAGCCCGATCAGGTCATGGCCCATCCGGTCCCGCTTGGTGCGCAGGTACCGCAGGTTCTCGGCATTGGCGCGCAACGGCATCGGCACCCGATCGGTGATCTTGAGCCCGTAGCCGTCCAGTCCGACCCGCTTGGCCGGATTATTGGTGAGCAGGCGCATGGACCGGATGCCGAGATCCACCAGAATCTGCGCACCGGTGCCGTAGTCGCGGGCGTCGGCGGGCAGACCGAGCTCGAGATTCGCATCGACGGTGTCGTGGCCGGAATCCTGCAGCTGGTAGGCCTGCAACTTGTGCATCAGCCCGATGCCGCGGCCCTCGTGCCCGCGCATGTAGAGCACCACACCGCGACCCTCTTGCGCCACCATCTCCAGCGCGGCGTCGAGCTGCGGACCACAGTCACAGCGCAGCGAGCCGAAGACATCGCCGGTCAGGCATTCGGAGTGCACCCGGACCAGCACATCGTCGCCGTCTTCGATATCGCCGCGGACCAGGGCGACATGTTCGACATCGTCGTAGATGCTCTGATAGCCGACGGCCATGAATTCGCCGTGCGCCGTGGGGATTCTGGCCTCGGCGACCCGGATGACCTGCTTCTCGTGCTTGCGCCGCCAGGCGATCATTTCGGCGATGGAGATCAGGGCGAGGTTGTGCTCGTCGGCGAAGACGCGCAGTTCCTCGGTGCGGGCCATATGGCCCTCGTCCTTCTGGCTGACGATCTCGCAGATGACACCCGCGGGATGTAGTCCGGCCATCCTGGCCAGATCGACCGCGGCCTCGGTGTGACCGGGGCGGCGCAGCACACCACCGTCCTTGGCGCGCAACGGAACCACGTGACCGGGCCGGGTCAGATCGTCGGCCTTCGCATTCGGGTCGGCGAGCAGTCGCATGGTGGTCGCGCGGTCAGCGCCGGAGATACCGGTGGTGACGCCCTCCCTGGCATCGACCGAGACGGTGTAGGCGGTGCCGTGCTTGTCCTGGTTCTGCGCGTACATCGGCGGCAGGCCGAGGCGGTCGCAGTCCTCACCCGTGAGTGGCACGCAGATGTAACCGGAGGTGTAGCGAATCATGAAGGCAACCAGCTCGGGGGTCGCCTTTTCCGCCGCGAAGATGAGGTCGCCCTCGTTCTCGCGGTCCTCGTCGTCGACGACGACGACCGCCTTACCGGCAGCGATATCGGCGACTGCGCGCTCGATAGTGTCGAACCTGGTCACGTCTGTTGTGCTCCATCTCGAAATAGGTGCCTCACATACACTAGTCGACTGGCCATAAGCCGACTTTGAGCCGCCCGACCAGCCACCACGGAGCGAGTCTGACGATTGACCCGTTCGTGGCCCATCTCGCGTCCGAGTCGAAGGCTCGGCCATCGAACTCAGCCGAGCGGTCGATGCGCCGCAGGCGCGGCGATCACACAGAGCCGCGTTGCTGCAGGCGCTCTACGTACTTGGCGATCACGTCGACTTCGAGATTCACCGTGGTACCGACGACGGCGGTGCCGAGGTTCGTCATGGACAGGGTGGTCGGGATCAGGGAGACCTCGAACCAGTCGCGGTTGCCGTCGGCGGCGGGCGCGTCGGCGATGCCGAGGCCCGAGACGGTCAGCGAGATACCGTCGACGGTGATCGAACCCTTCTCCACTACATATCGGGCGATCGCGTCCGGCAGCGAGATCCGCACGACCTCCCAGTTCTGCGAGGGGGTGCGCGCGAGCACGGTGCCGGTGCCGTCGACATGTCCCTGCACCAGGTGACCGCCCAGCCTGCTGTTCAATGCGGCCGCGCGTTCGAGATTGACCCGCGAACCCGCGCCGAGCCCGCCGATGCTGGAGCGGTTCAACGTCTCCTGCATCACGTCGACGGTGAACGAATCGCCGTCGACCACGTCGACCACGGTCAGGCATACGCCATTGACGGCGATCGAATCGCCGTGCCCGGCATCGGAGGTCACCAGCTTGCCCCGGATCGTCAAACGAGCGGCGTCGGCCAGCTCCTCGGTGGCGACGATCTCGCCGAGTTCCTCGACAATGCCTGTGAACATGCCTTGACTCCCTGTCGCGTCGTTTCTACGGTTGCCGAACAGTCGGGATCCGGCGACTATTCCCGTCGGCACACCGGTCCCAGCTCAGCGTAACGACGCCGGGTCGTAGACGACAGCGCGGTTCCGACCAGCGGCTGGTCGAAACCGCGGCTCGGCAACTCGCGCTGTAAGCAGACCGCAGGGCGCCCCGGCGGACACTGAACCAACGTCAATTATTCTTTGAAGCGAAATAGTGTACGGCCGTGCGGAAAATATTGCCGTTTACTCGCCGGCAATAATTGTTCATTCCTATTTCCAAAACTGCGCGGGGCGATTTCACCCGTCGCGCATAGTGTCGAACACGACGTTGTACCCACTGGACACGCACTTACACCGAAACCTTGCGCGGGCGAAAAAATGGCCGCAAGATTGTTACGCAGCTGATTCCTTTCGTTCAACTTCGACCCGAGCAGTTCAGTGCGGAACGGTTCACCCCGGGCCGTGACCGGTCCGGCGAGTTCGACCAGGAAATCCACCACTCGAGGAAGCCAGGGAACAGCACCGTGGGTCAAATCAAGTTCGACACCAATGGGGGTGTTGCGTGACCACTCTTGTCGATTCGACGCTGGAAGTTCGCTGTGTGCAGTACCGGCGCGAATTTCATATGCCAGCATCGATCGACCCGACGTCACGCCGCATCCTGCTCCGGATCGGTACCCATTACGGCGCCATCACCATGCCCGCCGATCTCGGCGAACAGGTGCAGCGGCAGCTGACGCAGGCGCAGATCGCCGCGCCGGTGGTCCACCACCCCAGGGCACGACGCTGGACCTTCATCACCGGCCCGACCCGGCCCGACACCCTCAGCCCGGCCATCTCCGCAGAGCTGTTCCGGCTCTACGCGACCGTCGCCTGCACCGGCAGCCAGGTCGTGCTCCCGTCACCCGATGACGAGCGCACCGGCTATCGCACCTGGATCCAGCCGCCGGAGAACGCGACAACCCTGCCACCACTCAGCGCGGTGATCGAGGCGACGCGTGCGCTCGGCACCCGGAAAGCGCCCTCCCGCTAGAAGATTCGGCCCGTTCGAGTTTTCAGACCGCGCGCAGTGCCGCGGCCTGTTGCCGCAGCTTTTCCACGGTCGCCCCCGGATCGTCGGTGTTGTAGACCGCGGATCCGGCGACGAAACAATCGATACCCGCCTCCGCAGCCGCCTCGATCGTATCGGCGTTGATGCCGCCGTCGATCTCCACGATCAAACGCAGTTCACCGGCGTCCACCAGCCGACGCACGATACGTGCCTTCTCCAGCACGTGCGAAATGAACGACTGCCCGCCGAAGCCGGGTTCCACGCTCATCACCAGCAGCGTGTCGAAATCGCGCAGGATTTCCAGATACGGCTCGATCGGCGTATTCGGCTTCACCGAAAGGCCCGCCTTGGCACCGGCCGCGCGAATATCGCGGGCCACCGCGATCGGATCGTCGGTCGCCTCGGCGTGGAAAGTGACGTTGTACGCTCCCGCCTCCGCATAAGGCGGAGCCCAGCGGCCCGGATCATCGATCATCAGGTGGCAGTCGAGCGGAATGTCGGTGGCTTTCAACAGACTTTCGACCACCGGAAGTCCGAGAGTGAGATTCGGCACGAAGTGTGCGTCCATCACATCGACGTGCAACCAGTCGGCGCCATGCACTGCTTTCGCCTCGTCAGCGAGGTGGGCGAAGTCGGCGGACAGGATAGACGGGGCGATCATCGGCGTGGTCGGGCGGGTAAACGTCGAAGGGGACACATCGCGGGAGCTTACCGGTACCTAGGGTTGCTCCGGCCGTGAGTGGGTAGCCTGCATAAGGTGATCAACATTTCGGCGGAACAGGGGCTCTACAGCACCCCGGTGGAGATTCGGGTGGCGGCGTCGGTGACGCAGCTGCCGATCGTGCGCGGGCTTGCCGAAACACTGGTGCTGCTCAGCGATTTCACCCTGGACGAGGTGGCCGATATTCGGCTGGCCGTCGACGAGGTGTGCTCGACGCTGATCGCGGTCGCGGCGCCGGAAACCAGCTTGCACTGCCGGTTCACCGTCGGCGACACCGAACTACTCGTTCGAGTCACCGGGGTCGCCGCCACCGAGGGACTGCCGGATCAGCGCAGCTTCGGTTGGCATGTGCTGCGCACTCTCACCGATGACGTGCAAGCGACACAGGATCCGCACGACGCGGCCGTTTCCGGATATCCGACGACGGTGGAGTTCCGTCGGGTCCGGGGGAAAGCGTAGTGGCGGACGAGAACACCGTGTCCGATGCCGAGAAGGACGATGACGTCGAACCAGTGCTGACCGACGAGGCCGCTGAGGAAGTCGAAACCCTCCAGGCGTCGGGCGCGGGCTACGACGATGTCGGTGGGCTGTTCGAGCGACTCGCCGCCGCCAAACCGGGCACGGCACGGCATAACGCGCTGCGCGCCGAGCTGATCAGCCGCTGCATCCCGCTCGCCGATCACATCGCCCGCAAATTCAGCGGTCGCGGTGAGCCGTTCGACGACCTCACCCAGGTGGCGCGGGTCGGATTGGTGCACGCGGTCGACCGTTTCGATATTTCGCGCGGCTCGAACTTCCTGTCCTTCGCGGTGCCGACCATTATGGGCGAAGTGCGTCGCTACTTCCGCGACAACACCTGGGCCATGCGGGTGCCGAGACGGGTGAAGGAAACGCATCTGCGTATCGGCTCCGCCATCGACTCGCTTTCGCAATCCTTGGGCCGCTCCCCGACTGCGAAAGAGATCGCCGCCGAACTCGATGTGGATCCCGACGAGGTGACCCAGGCCGTTATCGCGGGCAACGCCTACCAGCCGAGTTCGATCGACGCCGCTTCCCTCGGTCGCGACACCGAGGCATCGCTGCTGGACACGCTGGGCGAGGAGGAATCCCAATTCGACCGGGTGGAGGAGTATGTCGCGATCCGTCCGCTACTCGACGGACTCCCTGAGCGCGAACGCCGCATCCTCACCATGCGCTTCTTCGAGTCGATGACCCAGACCCAGATCGCCCAGCGCATGGGTATCTCGCAGATGCACGTCTCGCGTATCCTCGCGAAAACCCTTGCCCGCCTGCGCGAGCAGTCGGCCCGCGACTGAAATGCTCGGTTCGCCGCACCGAGCAGCAGCTTCCGCACCCGTCGGAGCCGGTGACCAGCGAACTAGCGCGCCCGCTGTTTTCGCAGGCGCGCCGGTGCCGACAGCCACCATGCGGCATCGAGCATCTCGCGCAGTTGATCGGGCTCGATCCGGTCGAGATCGATGAGGACGTAGGGAGATCCGTTGTAGTGCGGGGTGGTGTAGAAGGCCGGATCGTCCGAAGCCACCAGGGCTTGCTTCTCCGCCATCTCGCACAGCAGCACCAGCCCGCCCTCGGCCTCCGACCGCAGCCGCGCGAACCCCTTACCGCCCACCTTCAGCGCGGGGCTGCGCCACCACGTCGATTCCACCACCTCGGGAAGTTCGGTCGCCAAGGCCACCACCTGCTCCCACGTCATCGCCATGCGGTCAGTGTGGGCCGTCGACCCGCCGACGTCTTGGACGAATGTCGCCTCGGATTGCGGGTGCACTGCCGAACGGTTCGCGCAATTCCTTGCGAGCAACTGCTCGACACTCCGGCAGGCGGAGGTGCGGGCCGCGTGACGCCGGGTGCCACCACCCGGGAACCCGGCGGGGAATCACCCGGCCCTACCCAGCCTCGCACCATGCCGGGACCAGCGCCTTCGACCCGCTCACACAGGGCCGCCATGCAACCGGGAGGGTGGAAACACCCAACACCACCCGGTCTCGAGCAACGCCGGAACCAGCGCCTTCGACCCGCTCACACAGGGCCGCCATGCAACCGCAGGATGGAAACGCCCAACACCACCCGGTGTCGGGCAATCCCGGGAACCAGCGCCTTTCGACCCGCTCACGCAAGGCCGCCATGCAACCGGGAGGGTAGAAACACCCAACACCACCCGGTCTCGAGCAACGCCAGGGCCGGTGCTATCCGACCGGTTTGTGCAGGGCCGCGAGGAACATGGCGTCGGTGCCGTGACGATTCGGCCAGAGTTGCGCGCCCGGGCCATCGCCGATATCGGTGACGCCGGGGAGCAGTTCGCGGGTGTCGAGTTGGATGGCGCCGGTGCGACGGACGGCGTCCGCGACTACCGCGACGGTCTCCGGGAGGTGGGGCGAGCAGGTCGAGTAGAGGACTACGCCGCCGGGGCGCAGGAGATCCCATGCGGCGGCGAGGAGTTCGCGCTGCAGGACGACCAGTTCGGCGACATCGGCTGGTGTGCGGCGCCAGCGGGCTTCCGGACGGCGGCGCAACGCGCCGAGGCCGGTACAGGGGGCATCGACCAGGATGCGGTCGTAGCCGGGAGTGAGTCCGCTGGCGCGGCCGTCGGTGACGTGGACGTCGACGGGAAGGTCGTGTACCGCCTTGCGGACGAGTTCGGCGCGATGTTCGGCCGGTTCCACCGCGTCGACGCGGTGACCGTCGATCGCGGCGATCGCGCCGAGCAGGGCTGCTTTACCACCGGGCCCGGCGCACAGATCGAGCCAGCGGCCGTTATCCGGACCGTCCAGTTCCGCACGAGTAAGGGCGAGCGCGACGAGTTGACTGCCCTCGTCCTGCACGGCCGCCATGCCTTCGCGGACGGGTTCCAGCTTTCCGGGATCGCCGCCACCATCGAGGTAGACCGCGTACGGCGACCATTTGCCCTCTTCGCCACCGGTCACCAAGGCCAATTCCTCGGCGGTGATATCGCCGGGACGGGCGACCAGATGCACGATCGGACGCGCGTCATCGGCTTCGAGCACATCCCGCAATTCCCCGGCCCGTGCGCCGAGCGCGTCCGCGAACGCCTGCGCGATCCATACCGGGTGCGCGAACTCGAAGGCCAACCGCCCCACCGGATCTCGCGGCGCGAGTTCGGCCACCCACTCGTCGGCGGACTTCTCTCCGGCCCGCCGCAGCACGGCATTCACGAAGCCCGCCTTACCCGCCCCGAATTCCGCGCGCGCCAATGCCACCGAGGTATCCACCGCCGCGTGCGCCCCGATCCGGGTGCGCAGCAACTGATACACCCCCAGCCGCAACACATCCAGCAGCGGCCCATCGATCTCCTCGACCGACCGCCCCGCCCCCGCGGCGATCACCGCATCGAGCAATCCGAGTGAACGGCAAGCGCCGTAGGTCAATTCGGTCGCCAACGCCGCATCCCGTCCCGAGATCCGCCGCTCCCGGAGCAATCCGGGCAATACGAGATTCGCGTAAGCCTCCCGCTCCCGCACCGCCCGCAGCACATCCCGCGCGACCAGCCGTACCGGATCCCCGGACCCAGCGGAATCCTTGTGTCGCCCATGGCCTTTCGAAGAGTCGCTACGCCCGCCCACGGGCCGACTCGAGCCACCTGCGCCGGACCTGCCGCGCCCGCCTGCCGATGCGGCTGAGCCCCCAGCGCCCGCGCGATTCGAGCCGGGCTCATCACCACTCGCGGCTCGCTTGCCCTGCCGACCCTCGTTCCGGCCCGATGGACCGGCTTTCGCCGCGTCCGAACGGTTCCCACGCCGCTGTTCGCTCGACGCCGCACCGCCCTTTCCCTTCGAACGATCACTCCGGCCAGCCGGGGCGGCCGCATTCCCCCACCGCGCATCGCTCGACGGCGCCCCCGTGTCTTCCCGACCCGATGACGCGGATCTCGATGTGTCCGAACGGCTCCGCCCACCATTCGCGGGCTCCGCACCCTTCGCGCGGCGATCCCGCCAACTCGACGAGCCACCGGAATATCCAGTTCCCGAGCGATTTTCGCGCCGATCATCGACGGACTGCCTCGCGTC
Source organism: Nocardia sp. CA-107356 (assembly GCF_050946365.1). NCBI lineage: Bacteria > Bacillati > Actinomycetota > Actinomycetes > Mycobacteriales > Nocardiaceae > Nocardia > Nocardia sp. CA-107356. The sequence continues at coordinate 6,200,665 of NZ_CP191992.1, forward strand.
CTCGGTCTGTGGACTGCCGCCACGGTCCACGGACCGTCGCGGCGCGCCACCGCGCCCGGCCGGACTTCCCGGCCCGCTGTCCACGCGACCGCCTCGATCGGCCCGCGCGGTGTCGCCGTTCCACCCGGTGCGGGCCGCGCCCTTGCCCTGCGTCGAGGGCGGCCTCTTGCGCTGCGAACCGCCCCCCGATGATGCGGATTTACCCTGTTCGTTCATGTTCCGCCGCTCTGGTCGGGTCCGTGGCGCATCGCCGCGGCTCTGGTCGGTGCGCCACGGTCGTGCCTCGTCATCGCGCTCGCGCGTGACGTCCCGGTGCGCCGGATTGTTCCCGGCACGCGCGCTATGCCGCGCGCCGGTATCGTCGTGGTCCTGGTTCCACCGTGCGGATTGCGAATTCTTCTGCTGTGCGCCCTTTTTCGCCGAGGTAGCGCGCGCGAGCCAACCCGAGTCGACGGATGTGGACTTTCCACGGCCCGACTCGACACCGGCGCGGCCGAATGGTCCCGCGGTACGAGGGCGGCGCTCAGGCGTTGTCATACGACCACCATGCCGGGCTGCAGGCGGGCGCCGCGGGCCCAGTCGAGGGCGGCCATCATGCGCTTACCTTGCGGCTGAACCTGATCGAGGCGGACCGCGGTGGTGGCGGTGCCGACGAAAACTCCGGATTTGCGGACCTCGATCGTCCGTTCCGGCAGTACTTCCTCGACCATCTCGACGGGGCCGAGCTTGAGGCGAGTGCCGTTGACCTCGGTCCATGCACCGGGTGCCGGAGTGACCGCGCGGATGCGGCGGTTGATCGCCAGTGCGGGCTGGTCCCAGCGGATATGCCCGGCCTCGACCGCCACCTTGGGCGCGTAGGAAACGCCGTCAGGGGACTGCGCCACCGCGTGCAGCGTCCCGTCTTCCACGCCGTCGAGAGTTTTCTCCAGTAGTACCGCCCCGGTGTCGGCGAGCCGGTCGAGCAGTGCGCCCGCCGTATCGGTCACCGCGATCTTCTCGGTGACCACGCCGAAGACCGGCCCGGTGTCCAAACCCGCCTCGATCTGGAAGGTGGACGCGCCGGTGATCTCGTCACCCGCATCGATCGCCGCCTGCACCGGCGCGGCGCCGCGCCACGCGGGCAGCAGCGAGAAGTGCAGGTTGATCCAGCCGAAGCGCGGAATGTCGAGCACGGGCTGCGGCAGCAGCGCACCGTAGGCCACCACCGGACAGCAGTCGGGCGCCAATTCGGTGAGCTGTTCGATGAATTCGGGTTCGGCGGGACGCCGGGGCATCAGGACCGGAATACCGTGCTCATCGGCGAGTTGCCCGACCGGCGACCGTTGCACCTTGCGTCCGCGCCCGGCGATCGCATCGGGCCGAGTCAGCACGGCAACCACCTCATGCCGCTCCGACTCGATGAAGCGCTGCAGCGACGGCACCGCGGGATCCGGTGTGCCCGCGAAAACGATGCGCATCAGCGACCCCGTCCGAACGGTCCGGCCTGGCTGGACCCGAACGCACGCGAACTGCGCACCGTGATCCCCGCACTGAACCAATCGGATTCGCGAACGGTGCGCATCGCCTCTTTGCGTTGCGCGGGATCGAGCCGATCGATGAACAGCACACCGTCCAAATGATCGGTCTCGTGCTGAACGCAGCGGGCCAGCAGCCCCTCGGCGGCAAATTCGACCGGCTTACCGTCCACGTCGACACCGGCGGCCCGCACCCGCAGCGCGCGCCGCGTGTCGTAACGCACCCCGGGAATCGACAGGCAGCCCTCGGGCCCGACCTGCTCCTCCGCACCGACCACTTCATAGGTCGGATTGATCAGATGTCCCCTGGCGTCCTCGGTGTCGTAGACGAAAACCCGCAAACCAATGCCGATCTGCGGCGCCGCCATCCCGACTCCGCCGTCGTCGTGCATGGTGTCGGTCAGATCGGTGACCAGTTGCCGCAGCTCACGATCGAATTCGGTGATCTCCGCCGCACGCGAACGCAGAATGGGATCGCCGAAGAGGCGAACGGGCTGAATGGTCACGGCGGCGACTCCCGAGAAACGATGAATACGGTCGATTCATTCTAGAGAGCGACGCCGTTCACACGGATCTCCCCGACCGATGGGGGAAAAGCTGGTAGAACTCCAGTGCGGTCCGGGCGGGGTGTCGATCCCTCCGCCCGGCCGCCCGGAGCGACCCGGTCAGCGACTTGGAGCCGGAGTTCAGCTGCGATGACACGCGATCACACTCGTCGGTCGGCGTGAATCCAGTACTCGTCGCGCAGTTCACGGCGAAGGACCTTGCCAACGGATGATCGTGGTAGGGGGCAGATCTTCACCGACTTCGGAGTCTTGACCGCGCCGAGCCTGCTCTGCAGAAGGTCAGCAGTGTCCTGTTGACCCAGCCAGGTGAATCCTTTCGGGCCCCCGGCGTCTCTTGATACGCGTGGACAACCATTCAGACCGAAGGACATCGATCCCCGAATCGGGTCGGCATGCCGATGATCCAGCGGCACCCAGCGCATCACAGCCGCGATTCCGGTCCATCGCGCAACCTCGAGGAGCCCACATGACCGCTCTCGACCCGCCGCAACCAGCAGCCCCGGCGACGCCCGACAGCGGGCCGTTGCCCCGCCCTCGCCGGCCCGTCTCGCGACGCCGGACGCCTGCCCTGGCCGTCACCGCAGCACTGGCCACCAGCATGCTGTTGATCGCACCCAGCGCCGCTAACGCCGACACCACGGCCCCTCAGCTCGCCCCCACCAGCGACATCGCGTCTGACGGCTTCGACCAGTCACCGTCGTTGACAGCACCCACCCACATCGTCACCGTCGCGGGGCTGCCGGTGGCGTACCGCAGCTTCGGACACGGACCAACCCTGCTATTGACCCCGTGCCTCGGATTCACCATGGACGACTGGGACCCGGCATTACTCGACCGCCTGGCCACGACCAACCGCGTCGTCATTTTCGACGCCGACGGCGTGGGACGGACCCCGGCCAGCTCCTCGGCCATCTTGACTGTCGCACAACTCTCCGATCAGACCGCTGGCTTGATCCAGGCCCTCCATCTGAACCGGCCCACCGTCGTGGGTTACTCCCTTGGAGGATTCGTCGCGCAACGCTTGGTCGTAGATCGCCCCGATGACGTTGGCGCCCTGATCCTGATGGGTACCGGCCCCGGCGGATCACAGCAGGTGCTGCCCGATCTGCCGGATCTGATCGCCGGCGGGCCAGCGTTCGACCCACTCGCGCCTGCCGACCAGGTCATTCCGCTGTACTTCAGCGACCACCCCGACGACCTGGCTGCATGGCGTCAACGAACAGCTCTGCGCCCCAACAGGGTCGAAGAAAACCTGACCGGCCTCAACCGTCAACGCGCCGCAATGACCGACTGGCTCATCAACCCCACCGCCAACGTCGTCAGCAGCCTGCCCACCCTGCGGCTGCCCATCCTCATCCTGGGCGCCGAAAACGACGAACAAGAACCCGCTGCCAACTCCACCCTGCTTCATCACTACATCAACGGTTCGCAATTGCGGATCTACCCCGGGCTCGGTCACGCGTTCCCCTTCGAAGCACCAGCGCTTGTTGCTGAAGACATCGCCCGGTTCACTCGGTAGCAGCCCCAACAGTGGCGGCACCAGCACCCTGTCAGAGGGCGTCTGAGACTTGGTAGCCGACCGGCGTGTGATAGCTGGTGTGCGCAGGGATGCGGAACCGGCCACCGTGGCGATGGGCGGATGCGTTTCGGCGGGCACGGCCCGGATATCCGGTTGTCGGATCACGGCGTGGTCGTCAATCGCCATATGTAACTCGTCGGTCGCCGACACGGAACCGGCGAGTCGATTCGTCCGCCCCATGATCCGACCTCGCGGTCGGCCGATCCTGCCGCCTTGCTTCCCGCCCGGCCATCGGTGGCCGGTTCCGATCCCACCATGCCCGGGTCGCCATCGTCGTCGACAGAGCCGAGATACCCTCTATCCCGGGGACGTTGGTCGCCAAATGTACTTCCACGCTATGAATCGCACGCTCCAGTTGGCTATGCGACCTTGTCGACGAGGCGGATGCCGGAGACCAAGGCGGGCTCGATCTCGATGACGGTGTCCATGATCCCGTCGGCCCAGGAGTGAAGTAAGCGCTCGTAGCGGGCGATGCGAGTCGGGTCGGTGATGGTGCGGGCGAGGCCGGTCACCACGACCGACCAACCGGTGCGCAGGTGCGGGTCGATCTCGTCGGCCTGGTAGGCGACCACCACACCGGAGTTGGCATGCACAGCCGAGGTGAGCCTGGAGGCGAGGCGGGTGCGCACGATGACGAGGCCGTCCTCCTCGACTATGTGATTGACCGGTCGGATCGCCGGTAATGCGTTGCGGCTGAAGACCACTCGACCGACCGGGACGGTTGCGAGCAGTTCCAACGCCGTCGCGCGATCGAGTTCGACAACCGCGCGCCCTGGGCAGTCGTTCGCCAGCTCGGTCATGATCGACCGTTCTGCGTCACGGGCAGCACGAGCGCCAGCGCACCGTCGTAGCGGCGATACAGCAATCGCCCCCGCCCACTGCGAGGATCGGTGAAGAACAGGAACGGCAGGCCGTATCGGCACAGCCGGGCCGCGGCCTCGGCTTCGGTCAGCAGCGGCGTGGCATGCGGATTCATGGTCAGCGACAGTCCGGAGGGCAATTCGGGTAGCTGCCGCCGATGCTGGCGCGCCAACCGGACCCCGAGCGGGCCCGCCCAGTAGACCGCGGCGTCCTCGCCGGTCTCCGCGTCGGTGTACAGGTACGCGTAGTAGTCCATCGCATCCATCGCGCGTACCGCATCGGCCGGTGTTCCGGTCAGCAATGCGCAGTGCTTGCGGCGCACGATCGGCTGCTCCTCGGTGCCCACCGCCAACGGCGGGCGGGCCGGATCGGGCCAGTGCCTCGGCAGATCGTCGGAGGTCAGTCGCGCCAGCTGCCGGTCGAGCCGGTCGGCGAGGAAGGCCACGACGAAGCCGCTGGGGCCCGGAACCTGTACTCGCACAGCGGTATCCCGGAATACCACATTGGCCTGTGCCAGCATCGGGCCGTCCGCGCACGGCGCTGTGGTGAGCCGCACCCGCGCCGGTGCACCGATATGGTGGCAGCGCAGCACCCGGTCGATCGCCCGCATCGCACGGGCACCCTGGACGGGGTCCACGGCGCCCTGGGTGGTGCACACCTCTTCCATAGCAGTCCTGGTCGACGATAACTCGGATGTACTCACGCGAAATCCCTTCTCAGCCGATAGCGCACGCAACGCTGGCAGTTTGGTCGGGGCCCGTGGATGCCGAACAGGGCCGAAAGGCCCATGAATCGGGGACGTCGACTCCGTCACACCACCTGCCCCTTGTTGGTGTGCCGGTCGTAGAGATGTGGGTGCGACCAGCCCGAGATCGGCGTCGTAACGCCGATACAGCAGCCGTCCGCGACGGCTCACGGGATCGACGAAGAACAAATACGGCATACCATCACCGCAGAGCAGGTCGACGGCCACAGGCTCCGACAACTCCGGAGCGGGCGGCGGTTGCCCCCGGTCCGACGGTGTGCCCCTTCGCGAACGGACACATCCGATCCCCGTGCGGTCGCGGTAGACGATCGCATCGGCACCGATCTCGGCATCGGTGAACAGATGCGCGTCATAGTCCATCGCGTCCATGACCGCCACCGCCGCATCCGGCATGCCGACCAGCAATGTGCAATTCTTGCGACGCGTGATCTCGCCCCGGCCGGGGCCCGCCAACGGCCGCCGAGTCGGATCCGGTTCCAGCGGCAACCGCGGATTCGTTGTCAACCGTTTGATCAGCCGCTCCAGCCGCAGCACGACCGGCAACACCACCCCGGCACCGGGCGTAATCATCTGCACCCGCGCCGCAATGTCGTCCACCCGCAGATTCACCTGCACCAACTGCGGCCCGTTCGCACAATTCGCGCCGACAACCCGAATCCGCGCGCCGCCCTCGACCCCGTAGCGGGCGAGCAGTCGACCGACCGCGCCGGCCACGCGCTCGAGTTCCAACTCCGCGATCCGTCCGCGCGGGAACACGACAATGTCGGGGAAAGCCGAGTTCGACCACCGCCCGGACGGACTCATGACGACCTCGCTCTTCGATCGTGACTTCGAGAACCGAACATTGATGGCAACATTCGCGGTATCGAGCACGGGAGGGCCGAAAGACCCTGGCTCACACGACCATCGGCACCGATGTCCACGGATTTCGGCGCGGTCATCCGACCGCGATCAAGCACCCCGCACGACGGTGATCGGGCACTCCACCGAATGCAGGAGAGCCGTACTCGTCGAACCGAGCAGCATCCCGGCGAATCCGCCACGACCATGGCTGCCGACCACCACGAGTTGGGCGTGTGCCGACTCCTCCAGCAGGGCGTGAACAGGCCTGTCGCACACCAGGACCCGGCACACCGAGACATCCGGATACCGTTCGGCCCAGCCCGCCAGGCTTTCGGCGAACAGTGTGTCCTGCGCCTCCTTTACCCCCGGCCAGGAGATCTCGGGTAGCGCGAGTCCGGTGGTGTCGCTCCAGGCGTGCAGCGCGACGATACCCACCTTGCGCCGGGATGCCTCCTCGAAGGCCAATTCGACGGCAGCCGTGCTGTTCACGGTGCGATCGACGCCGACCAGTACCGGCAGGCACACCGAGATCGCGTCGGTGGCCGAGGTGGTGTGCACCACGGTGACCGGGCACTTCGCATGGCGGGTAACGGCGGCACTGACCGAGCCGAGCAGCGCGCGCCGCACGGCCCCGAGCCCACGGCCACCGACGACCAGCATGCTGGCCTGCTCGGATCGGGCCAGCAGCGTCGGAATGATCGGCTCGTCGATGGCTTCGGTGGAGATGGCCAGTACCGCGTCGGGCGCCGCTGCCCGCGCTACTTTTGTAGCTTCGTCGAGCACGCGTTCGGCATCGATGCGCAGCTGGTCGATATCGTCCTGGGTGAGGGTCACCGACGGCCCGAAGCCGAACGGGATCGCGAAGGACGTCACTATCTCCAGGCGGCATCGATGCACTGCGGCGTCGACCGCAGCCCAGGCCACCGCGTGCTGGGAAATCGTCGAACCGTCGACCGCGACCACAATCGGTGCGTTGACCGGCGTGGCACCCGAACGGGTTTCGCTGGACATCATGGTCCTCCTGATCTGGTTGTGCCATCCGATAGCCACGCTCGCAGCGCGCCCTCGCGCGGGGAAGGGCCGAAAGGCCTGCTCGAGGCGCCGATCGGTCCGGATCTGCGCATCAGCGCGCGGGGATCGGCTCGCGAGAGCGCGCCTAAAGCCCATGCCACCGGGACAAAGGGCACTTGTCCATCACGTGCCGGACGCGGACCATCGGGGATGTGCACGATGTGCCGGCCCCCGACCCGCTCGACGACCAGGGGATGGATTCGACGATGCGGCTGGACAACCTTCCGTCGGCCCCGGGACGCACCGCCAACGACTACGGTGCGGTCATCTTCGATATGGACGGCGTGGTCACCGATACCGCGGCGGTCCATGCCGCGGCGTGGAAGTCCCTGTTCGATCAGGTGCTGCCCAAGCTCGGTGGTCCGTCCCAGCCGCCCTTCGACACCGACCTCGACTACCGCAAGTGGGTCGACGGCCGCAGCCGTGCGGATGGCGTGCGGGCCTTTCTGGCATCGCGCGCCCTCACCCTGCCGGAAGGCGAAATCACCGACGACGCTGAACAATTGACTGTCGCGGGACTGACCGCCCGCAAACAACAGCTGTTCACCGACGCACTGGCACGGGTAGGTGTGCGCGTGTTCCCCGACGCGCGCAAGCTGCTCGAACAACTGCGCGCGGTGCGGGTGCCGACGGCTTTGGTGACCGCGAGCCGCAACAGCGCCGCGATACTCGACGCCGCGGGCATCACGGAACTGTTCACGGTCCGCGTCGACGGCACCGACGCGCTGCGCATGAAACTGCCCGGCAAGCCCGATCCGGCCATGTTCGTCGCGGCCGCCCACCGCCTGCGCATCGAGCCCATCGACGCCGTCGTCATGGAGGACGCCGCCGCCGGGGTCCGGGCCGCGGCCGCCGGCGGATTCGGACTCGTCGTCGGTGTCGACCACACCGGGACCGGTACACAGCTGACCGATGCGGGCGCGGACGTCATCGTCACCGATCTCGCCGACCTGCACCTCATACCGGGCGACGGCGCGACCGCGATCGAATATCCGAGCGCACGGTGGTGCGCCGGCGCGACCATCGCGGGCCCCGGCGGCTGGAATCTGGTCTACGACGGATTCGATCCGGCCCGGGAGGGGACTCGGGAAGCCTTGTGCGCATTGGGAAATGGATACTGGGGTACGCGGGCGGCGACGCCGGGCAGCACAGCCGACTCGGTGCACTATCCGGGCACCTATCTCGCCGGTATCTACAATCGCCACAGCTCCGAACTACATAGCGGCACAGTCGAATCCGAACATCTGGTCAATGCTCCCGACTGGACCTTCCTGACCATCCGTCCGGTCGACGGCCCGACGCTGCGCCCCGGCACACCCGAAATGCTCGGCCATCACCAGGATCTGAACCTGCGGGCGGGGGTCCTCACGCGGGTCGACCGGTACCGCGACGACGCCGGACGAACCACACGGGTCATCACCCGGCAATTCCAGTCGTTATCCGATCCGCGCCTCGCGGCACTGCAGTTCACCATCGAAGCCGAGGATTGGACCGGAGCTGTCGTCATCACCTCGACGATCAACGGGCGCGTGGCCAATCGCAATGTTGCGGCCGATCGCGCATTGGCACACGCTCATCTGGCGCCGCTCGGATATCGGGAATTGGATTCCGACACTGTGCTGTACGAGGCGATCACCGATCAATCGGACATCACCATCGCCCTGGCCGCCCGCACGCACACCGACGCCGAGGTGTCAGCTCGCGAACTGCTGGCCGACACGTCTTGTCCCGGACACGAATTCACCGTCGCGGTGCGACCGGGCAACCCGGTCACGATCGAGAAGGTCGCGGTGGTGGCGACTTCGCGAGACCGCGGTTTGTCCACGGCCGCACTGGATGTCGAGTACCGTATCGCGCGGGCGCCCGCGTTCGCGGACCTGCTCGCCGCGCACGTCGACGCCTGGGCGCGGCTGTGGGACCGGTTCGGCATTCGCCTCGAGGACGGTCGCAATCGCCGACTTGCGTTGAATCTGCATATCTTTCACATGTTGCAGGCGACCGTTGCGGTCGGTCCGGACGCCGATGTCGGTCTGCCCGCGCGCGGGCTGCACGGCGAAGGCTATCGCGGACATATCTTTTGGGACGAGTTGTTCGTCTACCCGGTGCTGACGCTGCGGCGGCCCGAGCTGACCCGCGCCTTCCTGCGCTACCGGCACCGGCGGTTGCCGAGAGCACGGGCCGCCGCCAGCGCCGAGGGGCTGGCCGGAGCCCTGTTTCCCTGGCAGAGCGGTAGCGACGGGCGCGAGGAGACTCCGGACCGTTTGTTCAATATCCGCGACGGCCAATGGATGTCGGACAATTCGCACCGCCAGCGCCACGTCGGCCTCGCGCTCGCCTACAGTGTGTGGCAGTACTTCCAGGCCACCGCGGATCTGGGTTTTCTCATCGACTGCGGCGCGGAGATCCTGGTCGAAGTGGCTCGCCTGTTCGCGAATCTGGCTGTGCACGATCCGGTCGAGGACCGATTCGATATCACCGGGGTGATGGGTCCGGACGAATACCACGACGGCTATCCGGACGCGCCGGGACGCGGCGTGCGCAATAACGCGTACACGAATGTACTGACCGCCTGGGTACTCATGCGTGCCCACGATGCGGTCGCGCTGCTCACCGGTACCGACTGCGATCCGCTGTGGGATCGGCTGCGGCTCACGCCGCAAGAACCGGCGCTGTGGGACCGGATCAGCGCACGCTTGCGTATCCCGTTCCACGACGGCATCATCAGCCAGTTCGAAGGTTACGAGAAGCTGGCCGAATTCGACTGGGACGCTTACCGATCCAAGTACGGCGAAATCGGCCGCCTGGATCTGATCCTGCAGGCCGAGGGCGACACCACCAATCGGTTCAAGCTCTCCAAACAGGCCGATGTACTCATGCTGTTCTACCTGTTCTCGGCCGAGGAGTTGCGCACACTGTTCGACCGGCTCGGCTACGAACTGCCCCCGGAACTCATCCCCCGCACCGTCGAGTACTACCTCGCGCGCACCAGCCACGGTTCGACGCTGAGCCGGCTGGCCCACGCCTGGGTCCTCGCCCGCACCGACCGCGCCCGTTCCTGGTCGCTGTTCACCGAAGCCCTCGACACCGACCTGGCCGATACCCAAGGCGGGACCACCCGCGAGGGCGTCCATATCGGCGCGATGGCGGGCACCGCGGATATGGTGATCCGCTGCTACGGCGGCGTCGAGACCCGCCACGACGTGCTGCGGCTGCACCCGGTGCTGCCCGCCGAACTGTCCCGAACCGAATTCACCCTCAGCTATCGTGGGCAGCCGCTCAGCATCACGCTGACCCGTACCCGGGCCGTCGTGCGGCTGTTACCGAGCACGGCGGCCCCCATCCGGGTATGTATCGAGGACATCGAGAAAACTCTCTCCGCCGGCGAGATATGGGAAGTGCCGCTGAATTCCGTGGAACCCCACATCGATAGCGCCGGTCCGGCCCTCGGCGCGAAGCCATCGGTCTCTGGCCCGGAAATGCCGATGACATGACGATCATGGCTATGGGGCGCGGCGCGTGCCGCAAGCGATCACGGCGGATAGAGGTCGTCCGCACCCGCTGCCGAACGCCCCTGTACCCGATATGAATTTCGGTGGAATGTCATGGCACGACGCTCCTCGGCATCGAGCAGCGCGTCGAGCGCAGCCCGGCCGAACCGACGACGCCCTCCGTCACGATGACCGCCACACGAGTCCGGGTGTGACGATGGACCTTCGAGAACGGGCGTAAGGCCCGTATCGACCGGCAACGCACCGGACAACACTCGAAATATGACCGAGACCAGCCCCTCCCCTGTACGTTCCGTGCCCGACCATCGAATGGTGTTGGCTGCCATACGTCTGGCCAGCCGGGCACCGTCGGTGCACAATACCCAGCCGTGGCGCTGGGTATTCGACGGCGACCGGCTGCACCTGTATCGCGACAACGACCGGTTGCTGACCTCCGCGGACCCGCTCGGCAGACAATTGGTGATCAGCTGCGGTGCGATGCTGCATCATGTGCGCACCGCCTTCGCCGCACAGGGCTGGCACACCGACACCACGCGACTGCCCGATTCCGAGCGCTCCGATTACCTTGCGGTCATCGAGTTCCGACCGTGGCCGGATCCCCCGTTCGGCGTGCTGGCCCGCGCCCGCGCCATCGATCACCGGCGCACCGACCGGCTGCCGATGTTCGCACCCACGGGCTGGTCGCAACTCGTGCACACCGCGCGGATGCTGGTCACGCCCCATGACCTCGAACTCGACGTGCTCGACGAGACTGCGCGCCACAAACTCGCGGTGGCCTCCGAACACGCCGCCGCGACCCGCCGCTACGATATGGAGTATCAAGCCGAATTGCGCTGGTGGGCCGGACATTCCGGCGATCGAGAGGGCGTTCCACGGGAAGCCTTGGTCGCCGACGCGGAATTCGCCCGGGTCGGCGTCGGACGCGCCTTCCCGTCCGCACCGCATTCGGCCCGCCGGGGCACCCAGGAGGACCGAGCGCGGCTGCTGACGCTCAGCTCACCCAGCGATTCCGTCACCGCATGGCTGCACGCCGGCGAGGCGCTCTCCGCGGTGCTGCTGGAATGCACGGCGGCGGGGTTGGCGACCTGTGCGCTGACCCACATCACCGAGATACCCTCGGGCCGAAGGGTTGTCGCGGGCATGCTCGCGCATCTCGGTATCCCCCAAGTCGTGATCCGCGTCGGCACCGCCCCCGAGGATGAACCGCAGGCCCCGCCCACGCCGCGCCGCCCGCTCACCGACATCCTCACGATGAATCACGAGTAGGACGACAGACGACCCACCCACTGCCGAAAGGTCACCACGATCCGCTGCCAATAATGTGGCGGCGAGTCTCCGATCCAGCGGTCGGTCACGCTGCTCCTCCGGGCTGTCGCGGTACTCCGCTTACGGTTCACCCCGACTATGCGCCCACCCGCCGCCACCAGAATCGATCGCCTCATACGGCAGGTACCAACGGCCCGGAAACTCGCCATGCGAACAGGCTCGGGGCCGATATCGCCGCCGACTCGCACCAGTAGTGACGATGGACCCTGGATCAGGTGCGCAATGCCCATCGCGGTCGCTGTTATCGCGGTCGACACTCGAAATATGAACTCGAGCGATCATGTGACCAGACCAGATCTGCAGACCGTGCGGTTGGCGCTTATGCTCGCCGGCCGGGCCCCGTCGGTGCACAACACCCAGCCGTGGCGCTGGGTGTTCGACGGCACGCGACTGCAACTGCGCAGCGACACCGACCGGCTGCTGTCGTCGGCCGACCCACTCGGCAGGCAGTTGGTGATCAGCTGTGGCGCGGTACTCGACCACGCGCGCCTGGCCTTCCTGTCGATGGGCTGGTTCGCCGAGGTCACCCGCTTCCCGGATCCGAATCTGCCGGAGCACTTGGCCACCCTCGAGTTCTGGCCGTGGCCCGGTGCGCTGAACACCACCGCCGCCCGCGTGCGCGCCATCCATCAGCGCCACACCGACCGACTGCCGATGCAGGCGCCGGACGGCTGGCTCGACGCGCTCAGCGCCGTCCGTGAACTCGCCCGGCCGCATCATGTGGCGATCGATGAAATCCCCGACAGCAGCCGGCATCGGCTGGCCGCAGCGACCGAGCACGCCACCGCGTTGCGCCGGTACGATATGCGGTACCAAACCGAATTGCATTGGTGGACCGGACATTCGGATGTCCAAGAGGGCATCCCCGTGGCCGCACTGGTCTCCGATGCCGAGGCGGCCAGAGTCGATATCGGCCGCGCCTTCCCGTCCGCGCCCTATTCGGCGCGCCGCGCCGATCTCGTGGACCAGGCCCGCCTGGTGGCCCTCAGCACCCTCGGCGAATCCCCCTCCCAGTGGCTGCACACCGGCGAAGCACTCTCGGAGGTACTCCTCGAATGCACCGCCCGCGGCCTATCCACCTGCGCCCTCACCCACATCACAGAACTCCCCACCAGCCGCTCAGTAGTCGCCGAACTGGTCCCCCACCCGGACATCCCCCAGGTCCTGATCCGAATCGGCACCGCCCCCGAAGACAACACCCCCACCCCACCCCACCGCCGCCCCCTCGACGACGTACTCGACATCCGCCCAGCACCTCCGCCGCGTCGAGCGTAGTCATACGGTGGCTCGCCGCCCGAGCGCGAGCCACCGTATGACTACGCTCGGCGAAAGTCGTTCAGCAGGCCGTCGCCTGGGGGGTGTCGCAGGTATCCAACACATCATCGACCGCCCGACGCGGCGTAGGCGGCAACGGCTCGGCGCTGGTCGGCGCCCAGCCGATCCTGATCACGGCCTGCGGATAGCTACCGTCGTCGAGGACACCGACGCGGACCCGTTGGCGCATTGCCGGAATCTCGAGCGGTTCGGTCAGCACACAGGTGGCCAAGCCGACATTCGTCGCGGTCAGCAGCACGGCGCTCAACGCCTCACCCGCGCACAGTCGAGCGCACCGGTCATCGGCCGAGGTGCTGAGTACCAGCAGTTCAGCGTAGTCGGGTTCGTGCCTGCCGCCCCATTCGGCCAGTTCGAATCGATCGCCCGGATCCCCGGCGTGCCGCTCGGCCGCCATACATATGGCTTGGACCAAACTGTCGCGCGACCCATCGGTCGCCTGCCGCACGATTGCCCCGAGTGTCGCGGCGCGCTCGGTGACCAGCCCGAGGTATCCGGGCGTCACCGGCCATGAGCTGAACTGGCGTCGATCGGTCCGTCTGCGGGTGATCGCGGCACTCAGCTCGACATCGAAGGGAGTCGGCCGATGCCGCACCAGTTCGATCGATGCCAGATGGTTCGGTGCGGCCGGATTCGGCAGCCGATCTACCACGGCCGACCAGCCGAGCGCCGCCAACGCGATACGGAGATGGTGCAGCGCCGCACCACAACTCACTACGAGGTCGCGTTGCTCGGGATCGGTCGAGGTCAGTGCCCGCGTCGGATCCAAGTGCAGGTGTACGGCGCTATCACCGATCCGCCACCGCCACGGTTGAGTGTTGTGCACCGACGGCGCCCGCACCCCAAGCGCCAGCGCCGCCTTCACGGTCTGATCATCGGGCAGTCCGTGATCCATTGTCGCCATCCTTTCTCGTCTCGATTCACGCTTCCACCGAAGCGAGGCCGCAGATAAGAGCACGACGGCCCCTTCTACCGGGACTTCGGACGCCACCGACGAGGACAGTCCGGAAGTCCCGCCGAATCGATGACCTTCGGCCATCACAACGCGCCGCCGATTGCGAAATCCTGAGTGCATCAGCAGCGAAAGGGTGGCATCATGCCTGAACTCCACGGGCTCGAATTACATGGCCGAAGCGCCGTTGTGACCGGCGGCGCCCGCGGCATCGGCGCAGCCATCGCGCAGACCCTCGTCAAGTCCGGCCTCGGCGTCGTCGTGGCCGACCTGCTCGATTCCGAAGGCACCACGACCGCCGCATCCCTCGGCACGACAGCGATATTTCGGCACCTCGACGTCACCGACGAGCACGGCTGGCAGCGGGTGCTCGACGACGCCGAGGCGAACTTCGGGCCGCTCGCGGTCCTGGTGAACAATGCCGGCGTCCTCGACGTCGGCGGTGTCGAGTCCGAATCACCGGCGATGTTCCGGCACGTCGTCGACGTCAACCTGTTCGGCGCCTGGCTCGGGATGCATCTGGGGGCCTCGCGGCTGCGCGCCAATGGCGACGGCGTCATCGTCAACATCTCCTCGACCGCGGGGTTGATGGGCTATTCCGGGATCGCCGGCTACGTGGCCAGCAAGTGGGGCCTGCGCGGATTGACCAAGGCCGCCGCGCTCGAACTCGGCGGTGCCGGCATCCGGGTCTGCTCGGTGCACCCCGGCCCGATCGACACCCCGATGACGGCTGGTTTCGACATGAGAATCACTGCGGGACAACCACTGCCGCGATTCGGCGAGCCAGCAGAGGTTGCCGCAATGGTCGGATTCATCGTCAACGAAGCCACCTACTCCACCGGGTCGGAATTCGTCATCGATGGCGGCGCCACCGCGGGCATGGCATTGGCCGCATCCGCCCAAGCGCACGGAGCACGGCTATGAACGCGGCTCAGCTGCGGGAAACCCATACCGGCGTCGTGATGCTCTACGGAGACCGCGCGTACAAAACGAAGAAACCGATCGCCACCGACTTCCTGGACTTCAGCACCGCACCGCTGCGCGAGCACGCCTGTGCGCGGGAAGTCGAGTTGAACCGTCGGCTCGCGCCGGATGTGTATCTCGGCATCGCGCACCTCACCGATCCGGCGGGCGGACCCGATGAACCGGTGGTCGTCATGCGGCGCATGCCGGAGGACCGGCGACTTTCCAACGTCCTGGCCGACCCCATAGTGCGTGGTTCGGAGCTGTCCGCGCTGATCCAGGTGCTGACTCTGTTCCACCATACGGCGCGACGCGGCCCGGAGATCGATCGCGCCGCGACGCCGCAGGAACTGCGCGGCCGTTGGCGGAAGTTGTTGCACAGCCTCACCGGGCAATCGGCAGACCTCGTCGACCAGGAACGGCTCGCGCGCATCGATGAGCTCTCGATGCGTTATATCGACGGTCGCTATCCATTACTGGCGAACAGGATCGCTGACGGCCGCATCGTCGATGGGCACGGTGACCTGCTCGCCGAGGATATCTTCGATCTCGCCGACGGCTTCCGGGTTCTGGATTGTCTCGACTTCGACGATCGGCTCCGCTATGTCGACTGCCTCGACGACATCGCCTTTCTGGCAATGGATCTCGAGTCTCTCGGCCATCGCGAACTCGGCGATCGACTGCTCGACGAATACCTGCGGGCCACCGCGGACCCGGCACCGAGATCGCTGCGCGATCACTATGTCGCATATCGCGCATTGGTCCGCGCGAAGGTCGACGTCATCTGTGCCGGGCAGGGCGAAACGGCGGCGCGCGAACGCGCACGACGGCATCTGCAGATCGCCGAGCGCCACTTGGAGCAGGCGGCGGTGCGGTTGGTGCTCGTCGGCGGTCTACCGGGCACCGGAAAATCGACAGTGGCCACCGAACTCGCGGCGACCACCGGCGCGGTCGTCATCTCCAGCGACGATGTGCGCAAACAACTGCTGGCCGGGCACGAGGTGACCGGTGCGATCGGCACCTACAGCGCGGGCGCGTACGCCCCGGCGGGCAAGGTCCGCGTCTACACCGAACTACTGGCCAGGGCTCGGACATTGCTGGCTGCCGGCGTCTCGGTCATTCTCGACGCGAGCTGGATCGACGCGACCGACCGGCGTCGCGCGGCCGCGCTCGCCGAAGAAACATCCGCCGACCTGGTGGCGCTGCAGTGCGTCTGCCCGCGCGCACTCGCGAATAGCCGGATCCGACAGCGCACGGCCCGCGAATCCGATGCGACGCCGGATATCGCCAACGCCATGGCGGCCGCGGCGTCTCCATGGCCCGGTGCGACAGCTTTCGATACGGCCCTGCCGCTGGACCACACCGTAGCTGCGGCCGTACGTGCCTGGCATCGGGGCGAGCCGGAATCAAGGGACCTTCGTCACCGAACCGGGGCCGATCTCCGATATGCCGACCTGGATCGCTCAGTAGGCTGAAGTAGTACTCGAGGGAGGTGTTCCCGATGATCCGCGTGTTCCTGGTCGATGACCACCAGATCGTGCGACGAGGCGTGAAGGATCTGATCGACGCCGAACCCGACCTCGATGTGGTCGGCGAAGCGGGTTCCGTATCGCAGTCCTTGGCGCGCATTCCCGCGTTACGCCCGGACGTCGTGGTCCTGGATGTGCGACTACCCGACGGCAACGGCATCGAACTGTGCCGTGAACTGCTGAGCCAGCACCCTGAGTTCCGTTGCCTGATCCTCACCTCGTTCACTGACGAGCAGGCCATGCTCGACGCGATTCTGGCCGGGGCCAGCGGCTATGTGGTCAAGGACATCAGCACACTGGAGCTGGTCGAGGCCATTCGCGAGGTCGGCGCCGGCAAGTCGCTGCTCGACAATCGTGCGGCCGCCGCCCTCATGGCGAAACTGCGCGAGGAGGCCGGAGCCAAGACCGGGCCACTGGCCACGCTCTCCGAACAGGAACGGACCCTGCTCGATCTGCTGGGTGAAGGGCTGACGAATCGGCAGATCGCGGGCCGGATGTTCCTGGCGGAGAAGACCGTGAAGAACTACGTCTCGCGGCTGCTGACCAAACTGGGGGTCGAGCGGCGCACGCAGGCCGCGGTGCTGGCTTCGAAACTCAGCGCGCCCATAAAGATGGAATGAATGAACATGAGTCAGGGTGTCGCGCAGCGCAGCCTTGGGTAGTTGATTCGTGCGAAAATGCAAGATATGGATCGCGAGTCGGCCATACCCGGCCAGACACCGGTGACCGAAACCTTATCGCAGCTGCGTTTGCGTGAGCTACTCGGCGAGGTCCAGGACCGGATCGCGCAGATCGTCGGCGTCCGCGACCGGATGGACCGCCTGATCGAGGCGATGCTGGTCGTCACCGCCGGACTCGACCTCGACAACACGCTGCGCTCGATCGTGCACAGCGCCATCGAGCTGGTCGACGCCGAATACGGTGCACTCGGCGTGCGCGAAACCGATGAGACGAGCGACCTGCTCGCCGAGTTCGTCTACGAGGGCATCGACGACCGGACCCGGGTCATGATCGGTGATCTGCCGCGCGGTCACGGTGTGCTCGGGCTGCTTTTCGAACAACCGAAACCCATTCGGCTGCGCGACCTTTCGACTCATCCCTCATCGGTGGGCTTCCCAGCCCACCATCCGCCGATGCACACCTTCCTGGGCGTCCCGGTCAAGGTCCGCGACGAGATCTTCGGCAACCTGTACCTCACCGAGAAATCCGGCGGCCGGGAATTCACCGAGGACGACGAGGTCGTGGTGCAGGCCCTGGCCGCCGCCGCGGGCATCGCCATCGCCAACGCCCGCCTCTACGAGCAGTCCCGCATCCGCCAGCAGTGGCTCGAGGCAAACAGCGACGTCGCCACCGAACTGCTCGCGGGCGGCGAACCCGGCAGCGCCCTCGCACTCGTTGCCGACCGCGCGCTGCGACTCACCCATTCGGCGTGCACCTTCCTCGCGCTCCCCGAAGATCCCGAAGTCCCAGTCGAGGATGTCACCGAACTGGTGGTGGTCGCCGCCGCTGGCGTCGGTGCCGAAGAGCTCATCGACGAGCGCATCCTGATGAGCGGATCGCATTCCGGCGAAGCGTTCCGGAACGGACGCGTCGTCACCATCGACGAATTGCACTTCTCCCCCATCTTCGACGTGCCGTCGAAATTCGGCCCCGCGCTGATCCTCCCGCTGCGGGCCAAGGATTCGGTCATCGGGGTACTCGCCACCGTGCGGCCCTCGGACGCACAGCCATTCGACGCCGCCGAACAGTCGATGATGACCGCCTTCTCAGACCAAGCCGCGCTGGCCCTGCAGCAGGCCCACGCTCAACGCCGGATGCGCGAACTCGACGTGCTCTCCGACCGCGACCGGATCGCCCGCGACCTACACGACCATGTGATCCAACGGCTGTTCGCGGTCGGCCTCTCGCTACAGAGCACCGCACAGCGGGCCCGCGCCCCCGAGGTCAAAGCTCGGCTCACCGAAACCATTCAGGACGTTCAGTCGATCGTGCAGGACATCCGGCACTCGATCTTCGACTTGCACAGCAGCAGCACCGCCGACGCCCCGACCCTGCGCAAGCGCCTGCACGGCGTCATCGCGGACATGATCGGAGAAAGCGGGCTGCGCACCACCATCCGATTGGCCGGACCGGTATCGGTATTGACGCCACCGCTGTCCGAGGACGTCGAGGCGGTACTGCGCGAGGCAGTGAGCAACGCGGTGCAGCATGCGTCCGCGACGACAGTATCGGTCCAGCTCCGGGTGCGCGACGACGTCACCATCGAGGTGAGTGACGACGGCATTGGCGTACCCGATGACGTCGAGCGGCTGAGCGGATTGGCGAACCTGGCCGCCCGTGCGGAGCGATCGGGCGGCAGCTTCAGCGTGACGAAGGGCGAGGGCGGGGGCACGGTGTTGCACTGGTCGGCACCATTGCCCTGAGTGCGAGCACCGGGGCACAAGCGGGTGATTCCCGGTACCAACGCGCCTGGTGTGAGCGGCCTTTGGACCCTACGGTTCGTGACCAACGCCCGGCGTGCCGGAGGGCCTCGGATTCTTAACCTACGGGTAGCCGATCTACTCGAAGGGACACCGCGCATGACCACCCAGCACCACGATGATCCGCACCGGCTGGCATCGGCCGAAATAGTGGTCGGAATCGATGGGTCGGCGGCCGCCGACCTCGCCGTCCGATGGGCAGCCGAGACCGCGTCACAGCGCGGCCGCCGACTGCGCGTCGTGCACGGCCTCGATCTCGCGGCGGCCGGGGCCGTCTACGGGATCTACGACGTGATCACACCGCCGGTGATCGATGCGATCCGTCGCGAAGGCACAGATCTGGTACGCACCGCGCGCCGACTGGCGCACGAGGTGGATCCGACGCTGACCGTGGAAGCCGAAGTGTCCGAAGCCGATCCAGCGCATCTGCTGATCGAGCTGTCCGAATCGGCGCATCTGGTCGCGATCGGTGCGGCGGGGTCGGGCAACACCCCCGGCCATCTCGGGTCGACGTTGCTCGCCGTGGCCGCTCATGGCCACGGCGCGATCGTGGTCGTCCGTGATACCGGCACCGAACAGCAGACTCGGCGCATCGGCCCGGTCGTGGTCGGCGCGGACGGTGGGCCGGTCAGCGCGGCCGCTGTCGGGGCCGGGTTCGCCGAAGCCAGCGAGCGCAACACCCAACTTGTCGCCGTGCACGCGTGGAGCGATCTGTACTACGACCGGTTCGCCGGCCTCCCGTACACCATCTGCGATCGCGACGCCGAGACCGCCGGGCAGGCGATCCTGTCCGAGCAGCTCGCGGGCTGGCAGGAGAAGTACCCGAATGTCCAGGTCATTCGCAAGGTGTATCTGTCCGGTCCGCGGCTGGCGCTGCTCGAATGGTCGCGGTCCGCGCAGTTGCTGGTGGTCGGCAGCCGGGGCCGCGGCGGATTCCGCGGACTGCTGCTCGGCTCCACCAGCAATGCGCTGGTGCAGACCGCGCATTGCCCGGTTATGGTCGTCCACCCGCAGTAGAGCACCCACCCCCGTCGCAGAAGGGCTACGAAATCATATGTCCGCCAACGCTATCAATCCCCCCGTGCTCGTCGGTATCGACGGCTCCGACGATGCCGCCGAGGCCGTACGCTGGGCCGCCGTCGACGCCGTCCACCACCGCGCACCCCTGCACATCGTGTACGGCATCGGCGCCCCGATGGACTTCGGACCCGGGATCGCCTTCAACCAGATCGATTACGACGCGTACCGAGCGGCCGGGGCCGCGGCCGTCACCGCCGCACACGAATTCGCCACGGCGGCAGCCGCACCCATCGGCGAGCTGGACATCACCACATTCGTCGTCGAGGCCCCGCCGATCCCCGTCCTGCTCGACCGCTCCAAGGATGCGCGCCTGCTTGTTGTCGGCACCCGCGGCCTCGGCGCCTTCCGCCGCGGCCTGCTCGGCTCGGTGAGCACCGCGGTGGCCCGGCACGCGCACTGTCCGGTCGCCGTCATCCCCGAACCCGAGAACTACACACCGGATCGGCTGCTCGGCCCGGTGCTGGTCGGTGTCGACGGCTCCCCGTGCAGCACCCGCGCCATCGAGGTCGCCTTCGACGAGGCCGCCCATCGCGATGTCGCGGTGCGCGCGGTACTCACCTGGTCCGAATTCAACCGCTACATCTCTCGCGCCGATATGCAGCAGGAGGCCGAGGGGCTGCTATCGGAAAGCCTGGCCGGTTACGCGGAGAAGTATCCGGACCTCGAAGTACAGCGGGTGGTCGTCGAGGATCGACCGGCCAGACGCCTACTCGATGAATCCGCGGATACCCAATTGATCGTCGTCGGCAGCCATGGCCGCGGCGGCTTCGCGGGCATGACCCTCGGCTCGGTCAGCCAAGCCGTCCTACATGCCACCGACTGCCCGATCATCATCGCCCGCCCCTGAACGCCGACGCCGATCCGTCGGCCACTGCCTCGCCACTGAACTCGAACACCGATGGATCTCGCCTGTCAAGCTTATTTCCGGCGTGTTTCCTTGCACTGCTCCGTCTCGACCCCATCGCCGAACCGACGTAGCGTCGAAGGGGTGATTGTTCCAGAGCACCTGCCAACGACCGTGGGCGAGTTGCGCGCGGGCGGCCATCTGCCGCGCAGTGTGAAGACCGAGATGCGCGAGAACCTGCTGTCGCGCTTGAGTTCCGGTGATGATCCCTGGCCGGGCATCGTCGGCTTCGATCGGACCGTCCTGCCGCAGTTGGAACGCGCGCTGCTGGCCGGCCACGACATCGTTCTGCTCGGTGAGCGCGGCCAGGGTAAGACCCGGCTGCTGCGCACTATGGTCGGCCTCCTCGACGAGTGGACACCCGTCATCGTCGGCACCGAACTGGGTGAGCACCCGCTGGACCCGATCAGCCCGGCCGGCCGACGACTGGCCGAGGAGTTGGGCGACGATCTGCCGGTCACGTGGTGGCACCGCTCGCAGCGTTATGCGGAGAAGCTCGCCACGCCGGACACCTCCGTCGGCGACTTGATCGGTGACGTCGATCCGGTGAAGGTGGCCGAGGGCCGCAGCCTCGGCGATCCCGAGACCATCCATTTCGGACTGGTGCCGCGCGCCCACCGCGGCATCGTCGCGATCAACGAGCTGCCCGACCTCGCCGAACGGATCCAGGTCGCGTTGCTGAACGTGATGGAGGAGCGCGACATCCAGGTCCGTGGTTATACCCTGCGCCTGCCCCTCGACGTGCTGCTCGTCGCCACCGCCAACCCCGAGGACTACACCAACCGCGGCCGGATCATCACGCCGCTGAAGGACCGGTTCGGCGCGGAGATCCGCACCCATTACCCGCTGAGCGTTCCGGCCGAGGTGACGCTGGTCCGGCAGGAGGCCGAACTGGTGGCCGAGGTGGGCGACCCGCTGATCGAAGTACTCGCCCGGTTCGTCCGGCACCTGCGCGAATCGTCCGCGATCGACCAGCGCTCCGGTGTGTCCGCGCGCTTCGCGGTCGCCGCCGCCGAAACGGTGGCCGCTGCCGCGCTCCGCAGATCGGCGCTCACCGGCGAGCGCCCCGCCGTCGCGCGGCCCGTCGACCTCGAATCCGTGCCCGCGGTACTGCGCGGCAAGCTGGAGTTCGAATCCGGTGAGGAAGGCCGTGAGCAGGAACATCTCGCGCACCTGCTGCGGCGCTCATTCGCCGAGACGGCCAGTGCACGGCTCGGCGGGCTGAACCTGCGGCCCTTGGCGGAGGCGGTCGGCGACGGCCATCTGGTCACCACCGGCGAGCGCGTCCCCGGCCGAGATGTCCTCTCGGCGTTGCCGGAACTGCCCATCCTGCACGAGGTGGCTCAGCGCCTCGGCGTCGGCGCCTCCGAACCGCCGACCCGGATCGCGTCGGCGGTCGAATTCGCCTTGGAAGCCCTCTATCTTGCCCGGCAGGTAGCCAAGGACTCCGACGATGGCGTCGCGGTGTACGGCTCGTGACCGCCGAAGCACTTGGTCGAGGTGAGCCGTCATGACGATTCCCGACCGCTACGCCTACGGCCCCTATCACGACGGACCCGATCCACTGGCACCCCCGCTCGATCTGCGGGAAGCGCTGGACCATATCGGACGCGACGTGATGGAGGGCAGCTCGCCCCGCACCGCACTGGAGGAGCTGCTGCGACGCGGCATGCGCGATATGCGCGGGCTGGATGAGCTGACCCTGCAGCTGCGGCAGCGCCGCGCCGAGATCGCCGGTCGACACCGGCTGGACGGCACGCTGCAACAGGTCCGCGAACTGCTGGAGCAGGCACTGGATGCCGAGCGCCGCGCACTGTTCCCCGATCCATCCGACGACGCCAGGTTCGCCGAGGCACAGCTGGACGCACTGCCACCGAGCACCGCGGCCGCCGTCAATGAGCTGGCCGACTACCACTGGCGATCCGAAACCGGCAGGCAGAACTACCAGCAGATCCGCGACCTACTCGGTCAGGAACTACTGGAATCCCGGTTCCAGGGCATGAAACAGGCGCTGCAGCACACCACACCGGACGACGTCGAACGCATCGGACGGATGTTGTCCGACCTGAACGACCTGCTCGCAGCCCATGCGCGGGGCGAGAATACCGACCAGCGGTTCGCCGAATTCATGGCCGAGCACGGCGAATTCTTCCCGGAGAACCCGAGCAATACCGACGAGCTGATCGACGCACTCGCCGCCAGGGCCGCGGCCGCGCAACGCATGCTGAACTCGATGTCGGCCCAGCAACGGTCGGAGCTGTCCGAGTTGATCGGCCAGGCATTCGGCGATCCGCGCATTGCCCAGCAGGTCGCCGCACTGGATGCCGCCCTGCGTGCGCTGCGGCCGGGCGAGGACTGGGACTCCGCCCAGCGGTTCCGCGGTGACGACCCGTTGGGCCTTGGCGCGGGCGCGCAAGCCCTACAGGACCTCGCCGAACTGGACGCGCTCGCTGAACAGCTCGGCCAGTCCTATCCGGGCGCCCGGCTCGAAGACATCGATCTGGATGCGCTGGCCCGCCAACTCGGCGACGACGCCAGCGTAGACGCCGCTCGATTGGCCGAACTGGAGCGCGAACTGCGCGCACAGGGCGTCTTCGAACGGGCACCGGACGGCTCGCTTCGGTTGACGCCCAAGGCTTTACGACGGCTCGGCGAGACCGCGCTGCGTGCTGTCATCGGCCAGTTGCGGTCCCGTCGCGGTGATCGGGATACGGCCTTGGCCGGCGCGGCTGGCGAGCCGACGGGCGCCACCCGGCCGTGGCAGTTCGGCGACACCGAACCGTGGGACGTGCCGAGAACGGTACGCAACGCGGTGTTGCGGTCGGCGTCGGTGGGTAGTCGCGTTGTCACGCTCGATGTGTCCGACGTCGAGATCATGCAGACCGAGCAGCGGTCGCGGGCAGCCGTGGCGCTCTGCGTCGATACGTCGTGGTCGATGGTGCAGGAGGGCAGGTGGCTGCCGATGAAGCGCACTGCCCTCGCGGTGCATCAGTTGATCAGCACCCGATTCCGCTCCGACGCGCTGAGCCTGATCACGTTCGGCCGACACGCCACGACGGTCGACATCGGCGAACTGACTGCGCTGGAAGGCGTGTGGGAACAGGGCACCAACCTGCACCACGCGCTGTTGCTGGCCGGACGGCACCTGCGCAGGCATCCGGACGCCGTACCCGTCGTACTCGTTGTGACAGATGGCGAGCCGACGGCGCATCTGGAACCGGACGGTGCGGCGTACTTCAACTGGCCGCCGGAGCCGCGCACTCTCGCCGCGACGATGGCTCAGGTCGACGCCTTGGCCAAGCTGGGCGCGTCGGTCACCGTATTCATGCTCGGCGAGGACCCGAGCCTGGCCGCATTCGTCGACCTGGTGGCCCGCCGCAGCGGTGGCCGCGTGGTGGCGCCGGATCTGGACGGTCTCGGCGCCGCCGTGGTCAGTGACTATCTACGCGGTAGGCGCGGCTGAACGGAGGCGGCGAAAGATCCGCACGACCTAGTCGTCGACTACGACCACCTTTCCCGTGGCGTGGCCTTCCTCCTGGTACCGCACCGCCGACGGGATCTCGGCGAACGGATAAGTCCGGTCGATGACCGGGGTGATCATTCCGTCCTCGATGAGTTCGGTCAGCGCCATGAGGTTTTCCTTGTTCCGCGTACATCGGGTCACCTCCGCCATCGCGACTCGTTGCGAGATGAGCGGCGCCACCGCCAACGCGGCGAACATCCGACCCGCGGGTTGCAGCCAGCGCCCCGCTGGCCCGCCGACCGCGACATAGGTGCCATCGGGGGTCAGCACGCGCCGGCATGCCGACACCGAGCGACTTCCCGCGATATCCACCAATAGCTCGTAACGCTGCCCGTTCCGCGTGAAATCCGCTGCGGTGTAGTCGATTACCGCATCCGCGCCGAGTGCGCGGACCAACTCCGTATTCCTCGTGCCACAGACAGCGGTGACCGTCGCGCCGAACGCGCGCGCGAGCTGTACCGCGAATGTGCCGACACCTCCCGATGCGCCGTTGACCAGTACCCGCTGCCCAGGTTGGATCCGTCCCTCGTCACGCAGGGCCACCAGCGCGGTATTCGCCGCCAGCGGCACCGCGGCCGCCGCCGCGAACGACAGGTTCTTCGGCTTGGGCGCCAGTTCGCTTTCCCGGACACGCACGTATTCGGCGAAGCCACCCCCTTTGACCATCGCGAATACCTCGTCGCCGGGTCGGAATCCGGTCACCGCCCTGCCCACACCTTCGACCACCCCCGCCACATCGGCGCCCAGGATGGCGATGGACGGCTTGCGTAAGCCGACACCACCACCCATCAGCCGCGCGATATACGGCTCACCGCGCATGAAATGCCAGTCATAGGGCTGCACCGAGGTGGCACGCACCCGGACCAACACTTCGTCGTCGGCGGGTACCGGCTGGTCGATGTCCATGAGAGTCAGCCGCTCCGGTGGACCGAATGAGCGAAGGACATAGGCCTTCATGATGTTCTCCTCAGATCTCGGCACCGAGCCACCTCCGGCGCTCATGAGCCTTACGTCGTAAGGTACCCTTACGACGTAAGGCTGGTCAATAGCCGGCGCGAGCACCTCCATGCCGAGTGAAGTCGCTACGGGTCAGGCAGTTTCACGCAAACGGTCGAGGCCGTCGAGAATCAGATCGAGTGCGAACTCGAATTCGAACTGGTCATCACACCAGCCCAAGGTCGAGTCCGGATCGTCGTGGGCGACCTCCCGCAGCATCCCGACCAGATTCGGGAGCGCCTCGGCCAATCCGTCGAGCGCGGCCATGGCTTCCGCATCGACGGGTCCGTCACCGGGATCGAATAACTCCTGGGTGAAACCCAGCGCCCGACTGCCGAGCACGTGCATTGCGTGGTGGATCTGGTCGTGCGAGAAGCCGCCTTCGCGCATCAGCCCCACCAGGCCGTCGTAGTAGCGCAGGACCGCCTGGCTCGTATTGGTCCGCGTCTGGAAGACACCGGGCGCCCACGGATGTCGCACCAGCACCTCGCGGGCGGACAGAATCCGCTGCCGCACGGCCGGCTGCCACGCGGCCCCGGCAGCGGGCGCATCAATGCTGGCCACGATCTGGTTGATCTCCCCCACGATGACGTCGACCACGCCATCGAGCACATCTTCTTTGTTGGCCACGTGGTGATACAGCGACATCGCCTCGACGCCGAGCAATTCCGCCAACCGACGCATCGTCAGCGATTCGATACCACGCTCGTCGGCGACGCCGATCGCCGTCGAAAGTACTCGCATCCGGCTCAACGGGATTCGAGACTCGACTTCGGCAGCCACCTGTGCAAACCCTTTCTCCGGACTTCTCCCCATACAGCGTAAGTCCAGTCCGCAATGGATAGCGGAGCCGGGCGGAGTGTCGATACCTCCGCCGGGCTGCCCGGTAACGACCGCAGACTGTCACCCTCACACGAGGACGAAAGGCTCGCCTTGTCGAGATTCCAGTTGCCCAACGCCAGCCCCTGCTGCGCGAACTGGTTGCAACGAGCCCGAAGAGCGTCGGCAAGCGCTTCGTGATCACTGGGCTGTCCGATACCCCGACTCCGGACGGAGTGGCCGCGGCGGCAACTCGGATCGCAGCGTTCCGGGTCGAGCATGCCTGATCGAACGTGAGTGGACACCTCTGCCACTTGCAGAAGTGCCCTACCCCCCGCCGCCGTCGGCCGCATCTGATGCGGAAGCCATACAAATAGAGGTAGAGAAGTAGCGCTACACGACCCCGCGCGAGAAGCATTGCACCGCTTGGACATTCGACTCTCGCTACTCAACCGAAGATTCAGCCCGAACGGCCGGGAAAGCCGACAAACGAAGCTGGCATCAGCCGAAACAGCACGCCCTTCAGCGCGTCGCAGCGACGTCCGCAGAGCTATTACCCGCTGCACTCAGCCTTCAGCCAACTCCTCGGCTGCCTCGTGACCCGCTGCGCCGGTCCGCTGCAGGAAGTCGGCGATCACTTCGAGCTCGGCCACCGAATAACGAGCACACAACTTATCCATGCGGTTGTTCATCCCGGAGAACAACTCGAACAATTCGGCATTCCGCTCACGCACAGCATGCAACGTGACCGCACGACGATCCGCGGACTCTGGATCACGCTCACGCACGATCCACCCGCCCTTCTGCAATCGATCCAAGATCCCTGTCATCGTCGCAGGATGCAGCCCAGCGCGACGCCCCAGCGCCGTCGGTGACAGCGGGCCATATCGGTTGATCAGATCCAGGCACGTCCAATCGACATCCTTGAGCTCAACCCGGCCACCGAACCTCCGATTGAGCAGCGACAACTGAATATTCAAGTCACGCAACGCTTCCCGCACGTCAGCGGTCAACCTCCGCTTACTCGGCGTCGAAGCACGACCCGCTACTGAACTCATCTTGCGCCACCTCGCCCACGTTTATACGGCTTACATATCATACGCAGACCTGGCACAAACATAGAAACGGGGCGCAGAACCGACCGAACGGCGGGCGAATTCACATCGTCAACGGGCGCCATGTCAAGACCACAATTCGGTGTATGCGCCGCCATGTCACCGCCGAACGCCTCGATCGACCGGCGGATTCCGCCACGGCCACGACGGCGCACCCCGCGACCGATTCAGCGAGTCGATCGAATGAATTCGTCGACGATAACGGCCAGAGCGGCCCCCTGATCTTCCTGCACAAAGTGACCGGCGTTTGCGATGGTCACGTGCGGTTGCCCGGCCGCACCAGGAACGTGCTCACGAAACACCCGGTCACCACCGCCGACTCCGTAATCCTTATCGCTGAACGCGCACAGGAACGGGATCTGCAGGGTTCCCAACGCGTCCCACGCCAGGCGGTTCGCCGGAGCCGCCTCGTCGAACGGTGCAATGGGCACCAGTAGAGGAAACTGGCGAGCGCCTGCCAGATACGACTCATCGGGAAACGGAGCGTTATACGCCGCCAGGACCGCCGGATCGAGATCACTCACGGTTCCCCGGTCGACGACTTGGCCGATATCGAAGGGATTCGAGCGCTGACTGAGCTGCAGCCACAGGGCGAAGGAGCCTCCGAGGTCCTGGTCGCCTGTCGGAAATGAGGTGTTCGTCGCAACCACGCGTCGAAACCGATCCTGATGCTCCCCCACCAGGCGCAGCCCCAGCAGGCCGCCCCAGTCTTGACACACCATCGTGATGTCGCGGAGGTCGAGGCGATCGAAGACCGTTTCGGCCAGCCAGTCGACGTGGCTCTGATACGTGTACTCGAAACGGTCGGCGGGCTTGTCCGACTTGCCGAACCCGACGAGATCAGGCGCGACGCAGCGATGCCCGGCCTTGACCAGTGGCGGTATCACGTGCCGGTACAGGAAGCTCCACGACGGCTCGCCGTGTAGCAGCAGAACTGTCTCCCCAGACTCTCGTGCCGGGTCAGCGGGGCGTTCGTCGAGATAGTGGACCCGCAGCCGCGTGCCTACGCCATCCCCCGCGTCGATCTCGGTGTAGTGCGGCGCAAACGGATAGCCCGGTAAGCCTTCGAATCGTGATTCCGGCGTACGCAATACCGACATCGTCCGTGCAGCACCCACGCGAACTATTGCGTTGACCATCGTCAGGCTCCTCACTGTCATACGGCCAATGCCCTATGACATCTAATACATTTATAATATTATATGAACATCATAGAACATGACGGCTTGCAGTGATCTTGATCTCGATCATCCGGTCGATCCGCTCGACGGTGCTCCAGCCTTGGCCGCGCCCCCGGTCGAGTCCGGGGGCGCGACCGTGGTCAGTTGCCGTTTGCCGGCACGATCGGCACGTCGCCACCGGGTCCAGGCGACAGCGGAACCAGTGCTGCGGCAGGCGGACTGGCCGGGGCGCCGGGACCCGGCGCTGGCACCGCCGGGGGCGGAACAGGCGCAGGATCCAACCGTGGGCCCGGATCACCGTGCTGCTCGGTGAGAGGAGCGTCGCATCCGGTAGCCGAGTCCGAGGTCTCACATGTCACGTTCGGGGGCGCGGGGACGATCGGAGCTGCATGTCCGGACGCCGCTACCATCGATGCCGAAACGCACCAGGCCAGGATCCAGCCCTGCCAGAATCGCGGAGTACGCATCACAACCACATCGGGTCGCCGTAAACGGCTGTCGAACTATCGGCAGTAGCCGTGGATATCGTGACGATCGCGAAGGAACGCAAACTGACCTGACCGAGACATCCGTCGATCTTGATCTCCACCTGATCGACAGAGATCGAGCCGTGCGCTCCAGCAAGCATCTTCGTGCCGAGCGGAATAGAGGTGATGGTGCCGGGCTTGATATTCACAGCCAAACTCGGCATGAGCTGTGCGCCGGCACCGACCGCGACCCCCGGCGCGGGCGCGACGGTCACCATCACATTCGGTCCTGCCATGGCGGCCAATCCGGCAGTGAGACCGTTGGTGACATCGGCCTGACAGCCCAACTGATACCCCAACTGTACTGTCCCGGAATTCACCGCTGTTCGCCCGGATCCGGTGATATCAGCGGCCGCCGTTAGGCTGACGAAACCCTCGTGCGTAAACGGCGAATCAGCCAGATTCGGCTGCCTGTCCACACTTTCCGCAACTTTCGTGATCTGCAGCTCCCAGCCGTCCACAGTGCCGACAGCGCGAGATTTGTCCGCGATCGGATCCGCCGAAGCAGTGGCGCAAGTGCCGAATATCGTGGCGACCGATACAGACAGCAACGCTGCAATCGAGCCCTTCATCAATGTCCTTCCGTAACGTCCGTAGGCGGCCCAACGCCGACCTACGAGAGTGGAACCAATGTCTTCCGTCGGCTACGTCGCTTTCCCGGGTCAGTGCCACCATCGCTGGTTGCGATAGCGGCGTTCCCACAGCAACCGGTTGATCAGGGCGACCGGCCCCGGCATCGCGGCCAGGAAACGACGCCGCTGTTCAGGCGTTGTGTCATCGAGAACCCACGGGATATAGACCGCGGCGCCCGATGGACCCTGTTTTCTGGCCATCGCGCCTCGGAAGGCATCCCAGTCCTTCGGAGTCAAGACTTCCTGGATGAGTGGCAATGCACTGCTTTCCTCATGTGCCATGTGCTGGCCCAGAATCTCCGACAGCTTGTGGATGCTCTCCGGCAGATCGGCGGACTGTCGGCGCATCGCCTTCTCGACTGCGGCCAGGGCTGGGTCCAGTGCCGCGTGCTCGGCTTCCATATCCGCCATCAGTGCCCGGTCGTGCGGGCGACCGGGCAGCGCGTCGAGTACGCGCGGCCATAGCGCGGCGTCCTCGACGCTGTGATGAACATGCAGTTGACGGTTGAAATTCGCCCATCCGGCCCGGACACCAGGCGAGTCGGCGAGACCGGACTCCGCGGCCGCGGCCAGTCGGCTCAGGTCGCGGCGGAAGGCATCGTGCGTCGCGTACATGACGGCGAAATCAATGGGCATAACAGACCTTTCGAGTACCGCAGGGCAGATTCGTCTTCTTCGGCTCCGACGGGACGAACGCCGTGGGGCAGGTCGCCGTTCGAAATCGGTTACCGCCGACACCCGGATCCAGCAGCATGGACGCACCTGAGCGACCGATTGCCCGGCCACCGGGATGGCAACGGTCATCGCGACTCCTCCGCCCGGCGAATCGCTCACACGAGTCACCACCGGGAACCGTAAGACACGAGAATCATATCAATTATTTTGAAATGGGGACTATATGATTTACGTATTTTATGGAGTGATGCTCGCCACTGGACGATCGGCCTACAGGTGCTCCCACTGCCGATTCCGGCCCTGCTGCTCTGCCGGTGCGGCATAGATCGCCCGGGCTTAGTCGACGCATGGTGCGGGTCCGAACAGAGGACATGACGGCACTACAAGGCCGCATCAGACACGGCCCAGTGGGAAGAACATCGGATCCGTAGATCACCCTCTCGGCTGTCGCGGCTCGGGGAATCACCGATCTCGGCGATGCTTCCGAGTTGCACACTCACCCGGTCGCGAGGGCGCGAATCATGCTGTCGCGGACCGCACCTCGCCCGCTCGCACGATGTTCGACTTTGCGTTCGCCATCTACACGTTCCAGATATGGGAGCCGCATATGCGGATTCGCGCCTCCAATATGGGCGTAGCCGGTCACGCCTTACCGGTTTGTCGACGGCCCGAGACCGCGAGAACATTCAGACATACGAATGCGACGGTGGCGGCGATGGTGCGGATCGCGTGTGCGACCTGCCAGTGATCTCGTTGAACGGCCCAGTCCGCTGGCGGCGCCGCGACGGTCCATCTACCTTCTGCCGCGGTGATCTGAACGTTGATCGCCGAGGAGATAACGAACACGGTCAACAACAGCATCAACGCGGACAGCGCCCACCACTTGGCCGTACCCGGCCGCCGGATCGTGACGACCACCGACAGCGCCGCGCACAGCATCGCGGGAATCAACGTTGCACCGGAAAGCCACGGGATCCCGATGAGATTGATCTGCGCTACCTGCGTGTACACCGAGCCGTCGAAGCGCCGCAACTCCAATTCGAGGACCAGCAGGGTGAGCAGAGAACCTGCATAGAGACCGGTGAACACTGGCCCGGCGAACCGAGCAAACCTGGCGGCAGGACCCATGATGCCGATACTCCTTACTGGGCAACCCCGGCGTTCCGGATCTCGGCCGGGGTGGGAGCCATATTCGCCGCCGAAGTAGGCCGGCGTCATCACACCGACGGCGATCACTTCGGACAGCCCGGTGTTCGGATCCGCGATCCGGCCCCCTACACTCTCCACCTATGGTCATAATTTACCTATTTCATAATATATGCGCCAGATCGCTTGGGGCATCGCTCCGGTCTCGACCGAGAGGGACCTCGATGCAGCGGCAATAGTTCGACTCGGTGAATGCATAAGCCCCGTACCTCGAAACCGAATGCAGGCGGACTTCTCGCGCCGACAAAGTATTCCTACTGCCCCAGAACGGCTATCACGTCTCGCGCAAAGGTCGTCATGCAGACGGTCCCGATCAGGAAGTCTGGTGCGACCCGCAGCCCGGTTGGGCCGCGGATTCGACCCTTCCGCGTCGTCACGGGTGGGCTACACGTCGATCCAGGAAAGAAAGCAAGGTTTCGACGGCCTGCTCGTAAGCATCCAAATACGATCCGTAGTGTCCGCCGGGGAGGCGGACAACTTCACCGCGAGGAGCTTGCTGCGCCGCGCGGGCCGCTGGTTCCGCGGGGGCCACATCATCCTCATCGTGCACGATGACCAGCAGCGGGCATCGAATGGCGGATGCGTGTCGCCCAGGGCGGTAGGAGCCCAAGCGCAGCCATGCGCTCGCGCTTGCCTCCTGTTGCCAATCCGGGTATTTGTTCCCCGGATTGAGCGCGGGTGCGCTATTGCCAGCGTCGGGAATGGTCAGGAGAGCGACAGAGCCGCGCTCGCCGGCCAGCGGCACAAGTAACGGGTCGCGGCCGAGGGCACCGCCGATCGCGTCGGCAATGGCTCGCGCGGTGATCCGGGTGAGTGCGATCGGTGTCATGTGCCGGAATGCGTTCGGCGCCCCATTCGGACCGTCAGTAAGCGGAGCATGGGCGATCGCGGCGGCAAGTTGCGGATTGCGCGCCGCAACGGTGAACATATGGCCGCCAGAGGACGAGTATCCCCACGCTGCGAGCTTGTCCGGGTCTACACCGGGCAGAGTGGGGGCGAATTCGATCACAGCCTGCCAGTCGGCGACTTGCTCACGGAAACGGGCGAGTTGGCGTTGTGTGCCGCCGCTTTCGCCGAAATTGCGGTAATCGAAAGTCAGCACGCCATGACCGGCTTTGTGGAGCCGATCCGCGAACCGGTCCGCAGCGGGTTCTTTGGTGACGCCCAGCCCTCCGGCCATGATGACGCATGTCCCGTTCTGGCTCGGGTAATACCACGCGGCGCATTCGACACCACGGCTGTGAAAGTGAACTTTCTTTCGCATAACGGATTTCCGCACTGCGGTCTTCCCTTCAGATTCGTTGATGCTCAACCGATGCGGGAGAGCGGTCAAATAATGTGAATTCAATATTATATGCGTCTGATAGTATTTTGGGCGGCAAATGGCCCCGCCGAGCCCCGGCGTCGACGACACGTTCACCGCGAACCAGCGTCATCACCTCTGCCGCCATCGCCGCATCGAGATAGAGCTCGACCCATGGCTGTTTCGCTCACGCACTGCGCCCAAACCGTTGTGTCCCAACGAGATCGGGATACCGAACCACGTCGAACGAGTGAATACCCGAAACCTGTCCACATTGTCCCGACCGGCATGGCGAGTCACGCTGACCGGGATGGTCCGCGCGACGGCTCGGTTGTGCGGGATGGGTCAGCGAACTCCCGGATGACCCGGGCGAGTCTTGCTGGTTGGTCGAGTGGGATGAGAGTGTAACTATCTGCTATCTCGATCAACTGTGCGCGCGGGAGGAATTCGGCGAGGCGTCTGCCATGTTCGGGTGGCATTACGCGGTCGTCCTCCGCCCAAACCACGAGGGCCGGGCGGTCGAAGCTCGGCAGATACTCGGCCGAGGCGAGCAAGAAGCTCGTATCTGCCGCCGCGGCTCGCAGCATTCGCACTGCGTCGCGGCGGATCTCCGGCTGAGTCAAGATCGGCTCCATCCAACCGGCGACCGTCGCGTCTCCGCGTTTGGTCAGCCACCCGAACGCGAGCGGGCTGTGCCGGAGTATCCGGAACCGCATTTGCTGCATGAATAGCCCGAACAACGCTGGCGAGAGCTTGCCGGTGAGCATGAGCAGCTTGCCGGTCAGCCCGGGCGGGAAGTTGTCGAACGCCTCGCACGAGACGAGTACGACCCGCCCCACGCGTTGTCCCGCAAGGGCGGTGCCATCGCCCATCAGTAGCTGGACAAGCGCGCCGCCGGTGTCATTGCCGACGAGGGTCACGTCATACAGGTCGAGGCGGTCGAGGAATTCCGCGACCAGCTGGGCTATCGCAGGCAAAGACAGGTCGGCGTCGGCGTGCATCCCGTGCCGATGCGCGCCGAGCGGCAATGTCGGCGCCACGCATCGGTGGTCGGCGGACAGTTCGGCAATTGGTCCGTCCCACAGCGAAGCGTCCATCATCAATCCGTGCAGCAGCACAATCGTGGGGCCGTCACCGCCGGTGTCTCGGTAGTCGATAGTCCCCGCGGACAGCTCGATCTGCTTCATACCTTTCGCCCCTGCGAGGCATGGGAGATGCCGGAGTGATCCGCTGCCGGATGATCGAACAGGTGCCGGTGCAGGAAGGACAACTGCGCTTCGACGGCCTGCTCGTGCTTATCCAAGAACGGGGCGTAGTGGGGACCGGATATTTCGACGACCTCCCCGCGTGGAGCGCGGCTCGCCGCCTTCACAGATGGCTTGACGAGCGACGTCTGATCGTGGTCACAGACCATGACAAGTAGCGGCGACTGCACCTGGGAGGCGGCACGGCCAGGCTGATAGAGAGTGAAGCGAAGCGCGGTACGGGCAGCGATCATCTGCTGCCAGTCCGGATACATGTGCGAACGCAGTGCGAGTCCGGTGTCGATTCCGTCCGGCGTCGTGAGCATCGCGACGGTCCCGGGCTTTCCGACGAGCGGCACCAATCGCGGTGGACGCCCCACGAGACTACCGAGGGCGTCGAGAACGCCCAGGCCGGTGAAACGTAGCATCGCCAGTGGCTTCTGGTGGCGCATGGCGTTGCGGCTCAGGGCCGGACCGTCGGGGTTCGGTGTCTGTGCGATTGC
Organism: Nocardia sp. CA-107356; assembly: GCF_050946365.1. Classification (NCBI taxonomy): domain Bacteria; kingdom Bacillati; phylum Actinomycetota; class Actinomycetes; order Mycobacteriales; family Nocardiaceae; genus Nocardia; species Nocardia sp. CA-107356. The sequence continues at coordinate 6,235,664 of NZ_CP191992.1, forward strand.
CGCGCCGAGCTGCGGGTTGCGCGCCGCGACCCGAAAGATGTGACCGCCGGTGGCGGAGAACCCCCAGATTGCGAGTTTGGTCGGATCGACTCCCGGCAGAGTCCGGGCGAAGTCGATCGCGGCCTGCCAATCGTTGAGCTGGTTTCTGGCCGAAAACGCGAGGCGCGGCTGCCCTTCGCTCTCACCGACGCAGCGGTAGTCGAAGGCGAGTACCGCAAACCCCGCATCGTTGAATCGCTTCGCGAACTGGTCGGTGGCCGGCTCCTTGGGTACCCCGAACCCGCCTGCCATGATCACGCAAGCGCCGTTGGTTCCCGGATAGTGCCAGGCGGCACATATAGTGTCGCCGCTGACGAATCGAACCTTCTCCCGTTCGACGGACTCGGACGTGTCTTGTTCGGTCATTTGAGGCTGTCCTGTTCTGATTGTTGGGTGCTGATCGGTATGGCTATTGGCTGGCGACGGGATGGCCGATCGTGTCGGGCTGGTCGAGGGCATGGGCCTTGGCGTTGCCCCAAGATTGCTACGCACCATCCCTGGCTTCGTCGGGGCTCAGCCGACGCACCGAGACCAGACACAGCCCGAGGTCGCGGACTTTGGTCAGAACACCGTGCAACGCGGGTTGATCAGCAATCAGGCCAAAGATGGCGGTCTGAGTGACCTCGGCGTTGACCTGCAGTCCGCCGAACCAGTCGGCCCACCGGTCGTCGAGGACGCCATCGACGCGGATCTCGTAATGCGCCGGCCATCCCGAGCCCTTCACACCCGCTCACGGTCCTGGCGGAGAACCAGTGCCCGGCCGCAACGGCGCTGCTGCTCGAAGAGCCCGAGGACGGCGGCCATGCCAAGGGGCAAGGCGTTACGCGTAATGAGCGTTTCTCCGATACCTGCGGGACAGGTCGTGTACTGCTCGAGCCTGAGCGCATCCATTGCCGATTCCTTCTGCTGATGGGCATTTCAGTCACCGAATACGCTACGAACGCCCCCCGGACCGGCGCGTCACCCAAAGGTGGATATGCAGGTGGAATCTCCGCAGACGCGTCCGGCCCGAAAGTGGTACCAGGGCAGCGCAGTATTCTCTGGTTGCCGCATATGCCAGGCGATCTCGCAGCCGGAGCGCCTGATTCGCCCGCCATTACAATGGGCCCAGCCAGCAACCGAGCTAACCATCGCTGGACGTGCTGAGCGGTAGGTTGTCGACGGCTGAGCCGCCCGCGGCTTACCCGTTCCGAGGTGTCATGTCCGAGCAGGATGCGCTGCTAGCCACCAAATTGCGTGTGCCCGGGCTACGCCTGGGCTTCGTGCCCCGCCCGCGGCTCGTCGGTCGGCTCGACGCAGATCTGAAACAGGGGCTGGTTCTGGTCTGCGCCCCGGCAGGGTTCGGCAAGACGGGCATGCTGGCCGAATGGGCTCGAAATGGCCCACGACCGGTTGCCTGGCTGTCGCTTGATGCGGCAGACAATGACCCGGCGCGGTTTTGGCGGCACGTGGTTGCGGCGCTCGATCGGGCGCGCCCGGGAATCGGCGAGCGGGTCGGCCCGCTGCCGGGCCCGCCCGCCCCGACCTCGTTCGAAGGACTGGTGACGGCGCTGATCAATGCGCTGGACGCCCGGTCTGGTGAGGAAGAGGTACTGCTGGTCCTCGACGACTACCACCTGATTGATGCGCAGGCGGTTCACGCCGCGCTGACGTTTCTGCTGGAGCACCTGCCGACAGGTCTGCGGCTGGTACTGGCCAGCCGGTCCGACCCGCCGCTGCCGCTGGCGCGGTTGCGGGCCCGAGGTCAGCTGGCTGAGCTGCGCGCCGACGAGCTCCGCTTCGCACCGGACGAAGCGGCAGCGCTGCTGCGTGGAGCGACTGGCGGCGGCTTGCCCGACGCGGCAGTAACGATGCTTACCACCCGCACCGAGGGATGGGCAGCCGGCCTGCAGTTGGCCGGCCTCTCGCTGCGAAGCCAGGCGGATCCCGCCCAGTTCGCAGCGGCGTTCAGCGGCAGCCACCGCTACATCCTGGACTACCTGGCAGGGGAGGTACTCGAGCAACTGAGCGAGCAGGTACGCGGGTTCCTGCTGCAGACCTCCGTGCTCGAGCGCCTCAGCGGGGAGCTCTGTGATGCCGTCACCGGCCGGGCGGATGGCCAGGAGATGCTGGAAGGGATTGAGCTGGCTGGCCTGTTCCTCGTGCCGCTGGATGAGGTACGCGGCTGGTGGCGCTATCACCATCTGTTTGCCGAGTTGCTCCGCGCCCGATTGCAGCACGAACAGCCCGGACAGGCCTCAGCACTGCACCGAAACGCGGCAGCCTGGTGTGCGGCGCATGGGCTCGCCGACGAGGCCGTACACCACGCATTACGTGCGGACGACACAGCCTGGGCTGCGCGGATGATCGAACGGTACTTCGACGGGATCTTCCGTCAGGGCGAGCAGGCAACGGTGCATCGTTGGCTTTCCGAACTGCCCGCCGAGCTCATCCAGTCAAGGCCCCGTCTGTGCCTGGCACAGGCGTGGATGGCACTCGTGGGCAGCAACTCGGACGCGGCTGGGCCGCGGCTCGACGCTGTCCAGCGGACGCCTGCAGACGCTGGTGAAGAGCCGTTCGAGCCGTCGGTCGGCAGGGCCGCGAGCTGGCTGGCGAACGTCCCCGCAGCGATCGCACTCGCTCATGCCTGGCTCGCCTATCTGCACGGCGATGCCGAGGCAACGGCCGCGTTCGCCGCACGGGCACTGGCCGAACTCGGCGAGGACGAGTGGATGCTGGAGTCCGTAACCTGGTGGCAACTGGGCTTGGCCGAATGGCTGCGCGGCAGGCTCGAAGAAGCCGAGCAGGCATTCACCTCGAGCATCACCCAGTGGCAGGCGGCGGACGAGCGTTCCCTGGCTGTTCGGGGTTACTACCACCTCGGCCAAGTGCGGCGCGCCCAAGGCCGCCTGGACGCAGCACTGGGCGCCTACCAGCAGGCAGTCGAGATCACCGCACCACCCGGTGTGCCGACTCTGTCGACTGCTGGCATGGGGTACGTGGGCATGGCGGAGGTGGCCTACCAGCGAGGCGAACTCGATGCCGCCCTCCGGGACGTAACCGAGGGCATCGCACACTGCCGGCAGCTGACCTACACTCAGCCGCTGGCCGCAGGGCTGGCGACACTGGCGTGGATCCGGCGGGCCAAGGGTGACCCGACCGGGGCCATGGCAGCGATCGGCGAGGCCGAGCAGCTCACATCGGGTACAGCCATGGCCGACCAGTTCAATCCTGTTCCAGCGCAACGGGCGCGGTTGCACCTCGCACAGGGCGATATCGTCGCGGCGGCCCATTGGACGAAGGAACGCGACCTGAGCGCGGAGGACGAGCCGGACTATTCCCGGGAGCCCGAGTATCTGGTGCTGGCCCGGTTGCTGCTCGCGCAAGACTTGCCCGGCCCGGCACTTGCACTCTTGGAGAAAATGCTCGCGGCGGCGGCCACCCGAGGCCGTGTCGGGAGCATCATCGAGATCCAGGCGCTACAGGCGCTGGCCCTCGCCGCTCGGGGTGCGGAGAACAACGCTGTGGACGCACTGGCCAATGCGCTCACACTCGCCTACCCCCACAGCTATGTTCGGGTTTTCGCCGACGAGGGTGCCCCAATGGGTGTGCTACTCCGCCGACTGATCGCGGCCCAGCGGGCAGAACACGCCGCCCGCGGCGTGCCCCTCGGATACCTGGCCCGGGTGTTGCAAGCGCTCAGCCAGGAGCACCTCGTCCAAGATTCCGGGTCGAGTGCCGCGGCAATGGCGCCGGGCCTGGTCGAGCAACTGACCGCCCGTGAGCGCGACGTACTGGGTCTGCTGGTCGCAGGCAGATCGAACCGGCGGATCGCCGACGAGTTGGTAGTCAGTGTCGACACCGTCAAGAAACACATAACCCACATCTTCGGCAAGCTCGGTGCCGTCAACCGCACCGAGGCTGTCGCCCGGGCGCGCCAACTAGGTTTGATTCGCTAGAGCAGCGCTCCACCTACACAGAGGCACCTCAATGGAAGTGCAGGCCTGCGATTTTCGCTTCTACGCCCGGGAGCCGGGCGGAGCGTCGATACCTCCGCCCGGCCGTCCCGAACCGCGGGGTCAGGAATGTCCGGCGATGATCACCTCGGGAATGCCGGTGCCCAGCGGCACCGCGCGGCACGTCGGTGCGGGCGCATGCACAGGATCCAGCGTCTGCAGCAGCAACTCCTGCACGAACGGGTCGTAGACCATGTGGAAGTGACCGGTCTGGTCGACCGCGCACAGATCCTGCAGCGCGATGTTCTGCACGCTCGAGCCGTGCAGCGCGATATTGCTGAACGGCTGGATCATCTCGTCGACCCGGCTGCCGACGGTCACGTAATGCGGGCCGGGCACGGTGTCACCGCCCGCATTGAGTTCGACCATCACCGGCGACCCCTGCGCCTGCTGCACCGCCGCGAGCGAGGTCACCATCGAGAATGCCTGCAGCGCACCCGGAATCGCCTCCGCCGCCGGCACCAGTCCGTACATCACCCCGCCGTAGCTCGGGGACGCCAGACCGATCCACTGACCGATCTTCGGCGCACCGCCGAGCCTGTTGACGTAGTAGCGAGTGACATTGGCGCCCTGGGAGAATCCGACGATATCGACCTGTGTGGCACCGGCGGCGGCCAGCACCTGGTCGACGAACGCACCGACCTGGTAGGCGCTCATCACGATGTCCTCCGTGCCGTAGGTGTCCTTGCCGGGCGCGCCGCCATAGTTGAGGGCGAAGACGCAGAAGCCGAGCGCCGAAATCTGCGGCCCGATGGCCGACCAGTCGGAGTAGGCAGTGGAATCGGTGCCGTGCGCCAGGACGACCGGACGGGGATGTTCAGCGGTCGGCTTGCAGTCGAAGTTGTTGACACCGACCGGGACCGCGTTCTTGTGCGTCTTCTGATAGGTCGCGGCGGCCAGATGGTCCGGTTGGGCGGGGCCGGGTCGGGTTGGTATATCCGGCGGACGGTATCCGACGATTTCCGCACTCACCGGCGCGGTTCCGACCGGTTCCGCGCTCACGATCGGCGCGGCGCCGGAGCCGAAAACGACGGCTCCGGCCAAGATACCGGCCGCCACCACACGCCGGAACTGTGATGTACCCCAACCCCACGAACCAATCGGCTGTTCCATATCACAATGATGTACCCGATCGACTCGAAAAGTGCACGCTCACGCGGTGTTTCACACCGCCATTACTTTTCGGGGGCGTCATCCTCGGCGAGAATGCGGTATAGCGATTTGCGCGCCTCGGTGAGCACCTCCGCGGCCCGGGTCGCCTGCTGCGGCGTACCCGCCGCGGCGACCTGAGCGGCCGCACCCATCAACTGTCCGATGAGCCCACGCAGATCCATCGCCTGAGTACCGACGTCCTCCTTGACATCCGCCCAGGGATCGCCGAGGTCGTCACGATGCTCGGTCACGTAGGCCGCGCCCGCGTCGGTGAGCTTCGCGGTCTTGCGACCGGCGACCTTCTCGATGAGCACCAAACCCTCGTCCTCGAGCTGTGCGAGCGCCGGGTAGATGGATCCCGGACTAGGGCGCCAAACATCGTCGCTTCGCTCCCTGATCTGCTGGATCAGTTCGTAGCCGTGCATCGGACGCTCGGTGAGCAGCAACAGCACCGCCGCACGCACGTCACCGCGCCTGCCCCGGCCGCCGCGACCGCGCCCACGTCCGAAACCGGGACCGAAGCCGGGTCCGAAACCAGGGCCGAGGCCCGGTCCGAACTCGGGCCCGAAACCGTGCCGCCCGCCGCGGCGATGCTGCCGACGACTCGCGTCGCCCTCGTCATGACCCGGCTTCCGCCAGCGGCCACGACCTCTGAATTCTCCGTATTCGATGTTTTCCATGTCAGCCTCCTTGGGCTCTCGCGTGTATCTCACATTATCGACGATATATCGGCAATGCATCGCGCGCAAGAGTGATGGGTGACACGAACCAACTAGTCGCTCCAATGTGATCGGGCCGCACATCAGTCGATGCGCGGCCCGATCGGAAGGCGTCGGTAGTGACTTGTCACCTGAGCGAGGCGTAGCCATGGAGCAAGTCACCAACGAGATCGGACCCACCATGCGCACACCGATGGAAACCGTTATTGCGCCAGCGAATCGATCCAGCGCTCCAACCGGAGCCCCTCGGCCACCATGAGCTCCGGATCGCGGAAGGCATTGGTGAGCAACGAGATCCCCTGATATGCCGCGAACAGCGCAACGGCGAGCTCTCCCGCATCCGCACGCCCCATTGCCGTGAACTGCTGTTCGATCCAGTCGAGCAAGCTGCGGATACTCGCCGCTGAAGCCCGCTCCAGCCCGTCACCACGTTTACCCAGTTCCGAGGCCAAACTGCCAGTGGGGCAACCGAATTGCGCGGCACGGTCACGCTGGTCGACCCAACCGCGCACCAGCGCCTTCAGGCGCTCCCGCGGCTCGTCGTACTGCTCGAGCGCGGCGATCAACACCTGCAGCGTCTGCCCGTGCGCGCCCAGTGCCGCCTCGACCAGCTGATCCTTGGTCTTGAAGTAGTAATACACGTTGCCGACGGGGACCTCGGCCGCGCGCGCTATATCGGCGATCGTCGTCTTCTCGACGCCCTGTTCATGGAACACCTGGGCGGCCGCTCCGGCGAGGCGTTCCCGCTTGCCCGCCTTGGGCAGCGTGCGCCGTCCTTCGACTGAGTTAGTCATACAACTAACTATAGACAATCCGGTAGCTCATCGGCTACGGTCATTTAAGTCAGCCAACTAACTCAGGAGTGAACGTGATCGTAGTGACCGGAGCGACCGGCAATATCGGACGCACCCTCGTGCAGCACCTCGTCACCGCGGACGAACAGGTGATCGCCGTATCCCGCGGAAATCAGGACATCGCATTGCCGGACGGCGTCCAGCATCGGCAAGCCGATCTCGCCGACCCTGAAAGTCTCTCCCCCGCAATCGAAAACGCCGATGCGCTCTTCCTGCTCCTCACCGGACCGCAACTGGTAACCGGACCTGATCCGGCGCGGTTCGTCGAGGTCGCCGCGGCCGGCGGAATCAAGAAGTTGGTGCTGCTGTCGTCCCAGGCAACCGGCACCCGGCCCGGACTCGCCTCGCACGCCCGACTGCATGCCTTCGAGTCGGCGCTGCAGCAGTCCGACCTGGACTGGACGATTCTGCGGCCCACCGGATTCTTCTCCAATACCTACGCGTGGATCGAGTCGATCCGGGCCGAGCAGCTGATCGCCGCACCCTTCGCCGATATCGCCCTGCCCGCGATCGACCCCGTCGATATCGCCGAGGTCGCGGCGACCGTATTGCGTACCGATCATTCCGGCCGTGTCTACGAACTGACCGGACCCGCCGCCATCAGCCCGCGCGAACAGGCCCAGGCCGTCGAGGCCGCGCTCGGTACCTCGCTGCGGTTCGTCGAATTGACCCGCGAGCAGGCGCGTTCCGGCATGTTGCGGTTCATGCCCGCCGACGTGGCCGACGGCACGCTCGACATCCTCGGCACACCGACGCCGGCCGAGCAGCAGGTCAGCGGCGATATCGAAGCTGTGCTCGGGCGACCCGCGACGTCGTATGCCGAATGGGCGCGACGCAACCGGGCGGTCTTCGGCTAGCCCCTGCTCGACTGTCCGCCGATCCGGATCTGCTGCTCGCCCTTGCGATCTCGTACGTCGACGCCGAGGGCGAGCAGCTTATCGTCGAGGTCCTCGACTTCGAGCGACTTCTTGTCGGCGATTGCCCGCCGCCTGGACCGCATCAGGGTATCGATATCGGCGCCGGTTTCCGGCAGTCCATCGACCCAGCGGGTGAAGTCCGCACCATACGGGTCGTTCTGCTCGAGCCAGGGGTAGCCGTGGTCGCGGAAGGCTTGTTCGATGGCGCGGGCGCGCAGGTCGGTTGCGCGAAAACGGGCCAGCCGCAGTCGATTTCGATCGGTGACGACCAAGTCCCCGTGCTCGCGGAAGACGGCGGCGATCTCGGCGCGCGATACATACTGTTCGCGCCCGTTCTGGGCGAGTTCGACGTGATCGCCGGCAACGGTGAGGGCCAAGCTCTCGTTTCTCGCGGTGCCGAACAGGGCCAGCCCAGCAAGCGCACCGATCACTGTGGTGATCGGAACCAGCCAGATGCGCGGCACCGTCATGGCGATGCGCAGCGGGCCGGGAATCTCGTGCACGGTATCCACCAGCCACTGGCCGACGAACGGGACGGCGAATCCGATCCCGCAACCCAGGGCGAGCCCGCCGAGGCCGAACAGCCAGAGCCAGACGGTGGAGAAACGCAGCACCGTGGGTGCGGATGTGGTGGTCATCGGTCATCCGATCCGATAGGGCGTAAGAGGCGGGAGACGGTGGCGCGCACCAGCGGTCGCGGATCGTGCGGACGATCCGGATCGGCATTGAGGAAGGCCGCATCGATGATCGACAGGATCCAGCGCGCGGTCTCCTCGGGATCGAATCCGGAATCAATGCGGCCCTGGTCGATGCCGCGCTCGAGCAGCGTCGTGAGCCCCGCCGCACTGAGGCGCGCATCCTCCATGGCGACCGCGAGGAGTTCTTCGTCGTGCTCGATCCGTCGCAACAGTTCCACCATGAGCCCCGGTGCGGCCGGATCGAGCACCTCACCGGCGAGCGCGTCGACGATATCGAGGATCGCGGCGAGGCAATCGGTGCGATCGATATGCCGGGAAATGAGTTCGGTGTGCTCGGGAATCGACAGTTCGAAGATCGATCGGAAGACCGCGGCCTTGTCCTGGAAGTAATAGAACACGCTGCCCGAGGTGAGTCCCGCCTTGCGGGCGATCTGCGCGGCCGTGGTGCGCTCGTACCCCTGCGTCGCGAACAGCCCGGCCGCGGCATGCGTTATGGCGGTGCGCCTTTCGGCGACGCGCTGCGGATCGACGGTGCGGGCCATGCTTCGAGTCTATCATTAATTAATCAGCCAGTTAAAGAATTACCGCGAGCGCGGGCCAGCCCCGTCAAGCGAGGCTGGGACTGCCGTGAGGGAGCGCGGCCCGCCGAAGGTCGGTCAGCCGGTGACGAAATCGAAGACCGGGGTGGTGGCGGCACGCAACTCACAGCTGTTGCCGAAGGTCTTCTGCCACTGGAAGTTTCGGCCGCGCCACGTCCCGGCGGCGGTCGCGGTCACCGGGGCGTAGATCTTCATGCAGCGGACGCCGGGATCACCGACGAGCTTGTCGAAAGTGCCGCCCGCGGTCGCCAGCGCCGCGCACGCCTCGCTCGCCGCTGGGTGACTGCCGGCCGCCGGATCACAAGTCAGCGTGACCTGCTCTGCGCCAGGACTCTGCGCCTCCCCCTTACTGACGCTCAGCGATAACTCGGACAGCCCAGGATCCGCGCCGGCGGGTGCCGGCGATAGTCCGGCGGCGGCAAGCGCAAGGCAGATGGTCGCGATGGTACGAAGCGAGTTGCTGATCATTCGTCCCACTCAACCACAGCACGCACCCCACCACGATCGACCACCACAAGTCGGCACGGCGCGATTATTTGCGCTGTGAACAGCGGGCCGAGCGTCAGCCGATATCGACTGGATCGATTTGGACGCGGAGGGGGGCGTCGGAGCGGTGGGTGCTGCGGATGGCCTGGGCGGCGGTGAGGGCGCGGGCCAGGGCGGCGCCGGAAGTACGGTGCACGCGCAGGAGCATACGTTCGACGTCGGCAGGCGTATCGCCGCTGTCGAAGGGTTTGCGGGCCCCGGGCGGGAGCGGTACTGGGCCCAGGAGGTCGACGTTCTCCGGAAGCTTTGCCGCGGAGAGCAATTCGGCGATGGAATCGGATGTGCCATCGATGGCGGCGATGCGGACGGCAGGCGGAAAGCCGACTTCGGCGCGGCCGGCCACCTCGGCGCGGGCATGGCCGACCGGATCCCAGCGCAGCAATGCCTGAACGGTCGGCAGCGAAGGTTCGGCCATCACGATGACCTGGCCGTGGGTGCGGACCAGGGTGGCGGCCGACATCCAGCGGCGCAGCGTGTCCTCGGCGGCCCGCAGGTCGGCGCGGCTGAGCAGCGCCCAACCGTCGAGCAGCAGGGCGACACCGTAGCCGCCGGGCAGCACCGGTTCGGCGCCGACGGTCGCGACGATCACCTGGGGGCCGGGTTCCACCGTATCGAGGATCGCGCCGCCGCTCGACCCGCGGATGGGCACACCGGGAAATGCGCGGCCGAGTTCCTCCGCGGTGCGGGCCGCACCGATCACCACTGCGCGCAGCGCCCTGGAAGCACAAGCGGGACAACGGAATGCGGCCTCGGTGATACCACACCACCGGCACGCAGGACTGTGCGCGGTCTCGCCGCGGTGCCCGGCTCGCCCATCCGGCAGGGCAAGTGGGCCGTTGCAATGCCGACATCGTGCTGGCGTTCGGCATTTCGCGCAGGCGAGCGCCGGAATGTACCCGCGCCGCGGCACCTGCACCAATACCGCAGCCCCCTCTTTGAGTGCCGATCGCGCGGCGGCATATCCCACAGCGGGGATGCGCACCGCCCGCGCGACGGGATCGCGTTCCATCGCGATATCGGAGTCACCCGGAGCACTGATGCGCGGGGAAACCTTGCGCACCACAGCCCGATCGGCGACCAGATCATGCGCCCACCCCGAATCGACCACCGCCTGGATCTCCGCCGTCCGCGCGAATCCGGCCGCCACGAACGCCGCCCCGTTCTCGTGCGCCCGCAGCATCGCGACCTCGCGCGCATGCGGATACGGCGCCCGCGGCTCGGCATAGGTGTCGTCCCCGTCATCCCAGATCGCGATCAACCCGAGATCAGCGGCGGGCGCGAACACCGCACTGCGCGTCCCCACGATCACCCGCGCCGTCCCTCGCAACGCGGCCAACCACCGCCGATACCGCGCGGCAGGACCCAACCCCGCAGCCAACCCGACCGCCGAATCCCCCACCAGCCGAACACATTCCGCCAGCACCCGATCCAGATCCCGCTGATCCGGCACCATCAGAATCGCACTGCGCCCCTGCCCCGCCACCACCGCGGCCAACTCCGCCAACCGCCGCGCCCAATCCTCCCCCGGCACCGCCTGCCAACCCGCCCGCACCCCCTTTCCCTGCCCCAATGCTGATACGAACGCCGCCCCATGGACATACCGCTCCCACGGACCGACATCCACCCCGTCCGGCATGTCACCCGAATCAGTCAACGCCGCAGCGACATTCACCGACCTCGCGGATTCGGCCGCAACGGCACCAGGCAAACCCGCTGGTAGGCCCCCGCCCTCCGGCTCCGCATCCCCGCTTGCACCAGTGGTAGCGACAGAGTCGGCACCGGCCTGCATACGCGACGTCGCGACATCCGAGTTCGCCACCGATCCGACGGAATCCGTTGGCGGCGACACCGATCCGGCACCGGCAGCCGTCGCGTGATCGGTGTATCGCGATGCCGCCGGAGCGGTATCGGGCCGATCGCCAGCGACGTCGACCACCCCCGCCGCATCCACGGATGCAGCGGATTCGACAGAGTCGGCCCGCACCACGGAAGCGCCTGCCGTCCGCACGTCAGGCGAATCAGCCACCGCCGCAGTGACATTCGGAGTTCGGGCAGGATCGACGGAATCGGCGGGCGCCGCTGCCGAGTCATTCGGCATATCCAGCGATCCCGACACAAACGATGCCCTATGCGGATCGCCAACTACCGGAGCATCGGGTCGGGCAGCGGCGGATGGTGCATCAGCCACGAATGCAACCCGTTCCGCCGCGGAATTGTCGGCGAGATCGCTATCGAGCGGGGCGCGCCAGGTGCCGGATGTGACAGCTCGACCGCGCGAAGGTGTGGGCGCTTGGGCTGTTCGACTCACAGACGTGCCCGCACCGCCGTCGGCCGACTCGGTCGAATCATCCGGTGGCTCTTCGGATTCAGCCGATTTCTTCGAGCCGCCGTTCTCGGTGCGGGCGTGCCGGGGCGGGATGGCCAGGCGCAGGACGTCCGCGCGGGTGCCCGCGTAGCGGGCGGCTACGGCAGTGGCCAGCTTCAGGATTTCCGGGGTCAGGACGCGTTCGGACGAAACCACGCGCTCGAGTTCGACCATCTTGCCGGTGTGGTCGCTGTGGGACAGGCGGGCCAGGATATAGCCGTCGACGAGGCGGCCCGCGAAGCGGACCCGGACTCGGACGCCGGGCTGGGCGATTTCGTCCAACTCCGGAGGCACGACGTAGTCGAAGTCACGGTCCAGGTGCGCAGGCGACAACAGCGGGAGCACCCGTGCGATCGGGTGTCCCGCTGCTGTCGAATCGTGCGTCGCCATGGCTCCGGCGCCGGCGGGAGCCATGGCGGAGAGGTCCGCTGTGGGTTGGTGCACGCGGGCCCCGATGTACCTACAGGCCGACGGCCGCGCGCAGCTTGTCCGCCCGGTCGGTGTGTTCCCAGGGGAGGTCGATATCGGTGCGGCCGAAGTGGCCGTACGCGGCGGTCGGCGCGTAGATCGGCCGCAGCAGGTCGAGGTCGCGGATGATCGCGCCGGGCCGCAGGTCGAAGACTTCGGTGATGGCTGTGGCAATGCGCGTCGGGTCGACCTTCTCGGTGCCGAAGGTCTCGACGAACAGACCGACCGGTGCGGCCTTACCGATGGCGTAGGCGACCTGAACCTCGACGCGGTCGGCGAGTCCGGCCGCGACGACATTCTTCGCGACCCAGCGCATGGCGTAGGCGGCCGAGCGGTCCACCTTCGACGGATCCTTACCGGAGAACGCGCCGCCGCCGTGGCGGGCCATGCCGCCGTAGGTGTCGACGATGATCTTGCGGCCGGTCAGGCCCGCGTCGCCCATCGGGCCGCCGAGCACGAACTTGCCGGTCGGGTTCACCAGCAGCCGAATATCGGACACATCAAGGGTGGGCACATCCAAGTCGCCCAAGACCACGTCGACGACCTTCTCGCGGATATCGGGGGCGAGCAGGTTGTCCAGGTCGATATCGGCGGCGTGCTGGGTGGAGATGACGATCGTATCGAGGCGGACCGGACGGTCGCCGTCGTATTCGATGGTGACCTGGGTCTTGCCGTCGGGACGCAGGTACGGCAGCACACCGGACTTGCGGACCTCGGTCAACCGACGCGACAGCCGGTGCGCCAGCGAGATCGGCAGCGGCATCAACTCGGGCGTGTCGGTGTTCGCATAGCCGAACATCAGGCCCTGGTCACCCGCGCCTTGGCGCTCGATCTCGTCATGAGATCCGGCCGTGCGCGCCTCGTGCGAGGTGTCCACGCCCTGCGCGATATCCGGCGACTGCGCGCCGATCGCGATATTCACACCACAGGAATTGCCGTCGAATCCCTTTGCGGACGAGTCATATCCGATTTCCAGGACCTTTTCGCGGACGATCTTCGGAATATCCGCGTAGGCCGAGGTGGTGACCTCCCCCGCGACATGAACCTGACCGGTGGTCACGAGTGTTTCCACCGCGACCCGGCTGCGCGGATCTTCCGCGAGCAGCGCGTCGAGGATGGAATCGCTGATGGCGTCACAGATCTTGTCCGGATGACCTTCGGTCACGGACTCACTGGTGAAAAGGCGGCTGCCAGACGTGGGCACAGTTCTTCCCTCTCCCTCAACGGGTTACTCATATCGAATTGCGACGGCAACGCGATGCGTTAACCTCACAATCCTTCATCTCAGACTATTCCAAACCACCGACGCGATGGAGCTGACGACAGGCAACTGTCTCAGACTATTGATTCCGTCAACGTGTCGGGCCGGGGCTCCAGCCTCCAACACGTCGACCAGTCCGGGTTGCGGTCGACAACCAGCCTAACCACGCATCGGCGCAGTATCCACCCAAAGTGCACGGTTCGCGTCATTCCAAGCGACGCAACGGGTCTCAGCGCAACAGCGGACCGAGTGCGTCCAGCACCCGGCTCGCGAGCAACGCCTTCGACCCGTGGTCGAGCGCCTGTTCGGTGCCGTCGGCACCGAGTAGCCAGCCGTCGTTGGTATCGACCTCGAACGCCTTGCCCTCGCCGACCGCGTTGACGACCAGCAGATCACAGCCCTTGCGTGCCAGTTTGGCCCGCGCGTGCGTGAGCACATCGCCCTGCTCGTCACCGGTCTCGGCGGCGAAGCCGACGATCGCGGTACCGGGCAGTTGACCGTCGCGTCGCGCCTGGACCAGCCCGGCGAGAATATCGTCGGTCTTGGTCAGCGGGATCACGTCGGGCTCGTGCGCGCCCTTTTTGATCTTGGCCGCAGCAACCGTTGTCGGCCGGAAGTCGGCGACGGCGGCGGCCATGATCACCGCGTCCGCACCGAGCGCATGCTTCTCGACGGCGGTCTTGAGCTGTTCGGCGGTGGTGATGTGCACCAGGTCGACAGCGGCGGGTGCGGCCATCTCGATCGTATTGCCCGCGATCAACGTCACGTGGGCACCGCGCTGCGCGGCCACCCGAGCCAACGCGTAGCCCTGCTTGCCGGAGCTGCGATTACCCAGGAAACGCACCGGATCCAGCGGTTCCCTGGTGCCGCCCGCGGTGATCACCACGCGGCGGCCCGCCAGATCACGCGGGATGGCGTCGGCGCGTTCCAGCAGCAGCGTCGCGAGCCCGAAGATCTCCTCGGGCTCGGGCAACCGGCCGGGACCGGTATCGGCACCGGTCAACCGGCCCGACGCGGGTTCCATGACGATCGCACCGTGCGCACGCAGCGTCGCGACATTGGTGATGGTGGCCGGATGCTCCCACATCTCGGTATGCATCGCGGGCGCGAACAACACCGGACATCGGGCCGTCAGCAGCGTGGCGGTGAGTAGATCGTCGGCGCGGCCCTGTGCGGCGCGCGCCATCAGATCGGCGGTCGCCGGGGCGATGACCACCAGGTCCGCCTCCTGGCCCAACCGCACATGCGGCACCTCGGGCACATCGGTGAACACATCGGTGTGCACCGGGTTCCCGGACAGCGCTTCGAAAGTTGCCTTGCCGACGAACTGTAGCGCCGACTCGGTGGGGATCACCCGAACCTGATGCCCGGTCTCGGTGAACCGGCGCACGATCGAGCAAGCCTTATAAGCGGCGATTCCGCCGCCGACGCCGACGACGATCCGTGTGGTCACTACCCCTCCGGTGGGCTGATCCCCGCCTACGCGGGGAGTTCGACGAGTCTGCTATTCGCCTTCGGAGTGCTCGAGCAGGTCGGAGTGGATCTCCCGCATCGCGACCGAGAGCGGCTTCTCCTGCAGACCCGGCTCGACCAGCGGACCGACATATTCGAGGATGCCGTCGCCGAGCTGGTTGTAGTAGTCGTTGATCTGACGGGCCCGCTTGGCCGCGTAGATGACCAGCGCGTACTTGGACGAGGTGCGCTCCAGCAGCTCGTCGATCGGCGGGTTGGTGAGGCCGACCGGAGTGTCGTATGCGGGCGCGGGCTTGATGTCCGTACTGCTCACTTGTGTGGGCTCCTGCGGGGATCGGTTCTTCGGGCTGGGTTATTTCGAGCGTGTGCGTGTCACGAACTCGAATTTGTGCTAACAAACAACGATACCAACTGCTCACAGGCGCTGGTCACCTCGTCGTTCACTATGACGATGTCGAACTCGTCACAGGCCGCCAATTCGGTCCTGGCGGTATCCAACCTGCGTGCGATCACCTCGGGCGATTCGGTACCGCGCGAGGTGAGCCGTGATACCAATTCGTCCCAGCTGGGCGGGGCGAGGAATACCAGCAGCGCCTCCGGGATGGCCTTGCGTACCGACCGCGCGCCCTCGAGGTCCACCTCGACGAGCACCGGCAGTCCGGCAGCCAATCCGTCACGCACCGGTTTGGCCGGGGTGCCGGAGCGCTGTAATCCCCCGTGGATATCGGCCCACTCGAGGAGTTCACCCGCCGCGATCATGGCGTCGAACTCTTCCCGGGACACGAACCGGTAGTCGCGGCCGTCGACCTCCCCGGGCCGGGGGGCCCGGGTTGTCGCCGACACGCTGAAGACCAGTTGGGGAAGTCGCTCGCGGACGCAACGGACCACGGTCGACTTACCCACGGCCGAGGGGCCGACCAGTACAACCAGTCGACCCTTCCGCGTGTGTTCGACCACCTTGGTGGTCAGGCGAAGTCGAATCGGGCGAGCAGCGCCTTGCGCTGCCGATCACCCAGTCCGCGCAGACGCCGGGTGGGGGCGATCTCCAGCTCGCTCATGATCTCCGCCGCCTTGACCTTGCCCACCTTGGGCAGGGCCTCCAGCAGAGCCGACACCTTCATCTTGCCGAGGATCTCGTCGGATTCGGCATCGGTGAGGACCTGCTTCAGGTCGGTGCCGCCACGCTTCAGGCGCTCCTTGAGCTCCGCCCGAGCACGGCGAGCGGCAGCCGCCTTCTCCAAAGCAGCGGCGCGCTGCTCGTCAGTCAGCTGGGGAAGGGCCACGGTTCCTCCGTCTCATCGTTCATTGCATCAACTCCTGCCGGTAACCCAGCAGTCTCAGCGACCGTACCCACGACGTTCTCCGATTGCGAACCCACCCCCCAGGTCAGCGCATGATTCGCCGATATCGTAGGGGTGGTCCCGGCGGGATGCGCACAGCGCGTCGATCGCTGCGGAGATCCTACCGCCGAAATCTCGAAATGCCCCGCGAGCTGGGGGTATTCATACATTCAGCGGGTTAGCGGAGCGGTTGCGGCGGTAACCCGCATCGCGCCAGCAACCGGTCGCTCGTCCGACCTGGAAGTTTCTCGGATTTTTCCGCGTGTCGCATTGTTCTTGCGCGTGTCGGAGGCGTGAAACGACAGATTTCGAGCCTTCGGGCGGCCCCGGCGGTCGCCACGATCGCGGCGAGGTGAGCATGGACGGCACTCTGTGCCGGGCCAGCGCGCTCCGTAATCGATCAGGACGCCGCATCGGCCACCGGTATGCCGAATGATGGGGAAAACGGCGCAGCGGGGCGCACAGCTGTTCGATATGACACGTCATCCCCGCTCAACCGGTACTCCCGCACCCCGAAACGCACAATGGACCGACGCCGAAGCGCCGGTCCACCGCAATCATCGCCGCGTCAGCGCCGCAGGAAGGCGAACTCGTCCTGCACAGCCCTCAGCTTGGCACGCAGTGCCGAGACGGATGGGCCGTGGCGCAACACCTCGCGCGAGGCATTAGGCACGACCGCAGGCAGCAGATGATCCGAGACCAGCTCGCGCACGGTTTCCGGCCCACCGCCCTGCGCGCCGACGCCCGGCATCAGGATCGGGCCGTTGAGCGCGGCGAGATCCAGCGGCTCGGTGAGTGTCGCCCCGAGCACAATGCCGACCGAACCGAACTCCTGGCCCGCATTGCACTGAGCCGCCGCGTCGACCACCATCTGCGCGACCGTGCGACCATCCGCCGCCAGCGCCCGCTGCACTTGCGCACCTTCGGGATTCGACGTGGCGGCGAGCACGAAGACACCCCGGCCGTTCGCCTCCGCGAGCGTCAAAGCCGGTGCGAGGGAACCGAATCCGAGATACGGCGAGACCGTCACCGCATCCGATCCGAGCGGGCCGTCGGCCAGCCAGGTCCGCGCGTAGGCATCCATGGTGGAGCCGATATCGCCGCGTTTGGCGTCGGCGAGCACCAGGGTGCCCGAGGCGCGCAGCACCTCGATGGTGCGCTCCAATACCGCGATTCCGCCGGAACCGTAGGCCTCGAAGAAGGCGACCTGCGGCTTGATCAGCGCGACCTCACCGTCGAAGGCCTCGACGCAGATCTCGGCGAATTTCTCGACGCCGTCGACATCGTCGGTGAGGCCCCAGGATTCGAGTAGACCCGGATGCGGGTCGATGCCGACGCACAGTGCGCCGAAATGCCGCATGGCGTGCTGCAATCGGGCACCGAATGTCTTCATCGCACCGCCTCCTTCGTCCGTCGCCCCGTCAGCCACGCAGCACCGAATGCAGCTCCTGTAGCGAGCGCACCCCGATACCGCCGTTGATGCTGGCCTCGATGCCCTGCACCGCCGCGGCCGCACCCTGCACCGTGGTGATACACGGGATGTTCACGCCCACCGCCGCGGTACGGATCTCGTAGCCGTCCACGCGCGGCCCGGAGTTGCCGTACGGGGTGTTGAACACCATGTCGACCTCGCCGTCGCGGATCTGCTCCACGATGGTCGGAACCGGGATGTCCGCGCCCTCTAGCCCCTGCGCAGGCGCCGGGTCCGAGTGCTTGCGCACCTGTTCGCAGGGAATTCCGTTGCGGCGCAGCATTTCCGCGGTGCCCTCGGTGGCCAGGATGCGGAAGCCGAGGTCGTTGAGGCGCTTGACCGGGAACACCATCGCGCGCTTGTCCCGGTTGGCGATCGAGACGAATACGGTGCCCTCGGTCGGCAGCGAACCGTAGGCCGCGGCCTGGCTCTTGGCGAAGGCGGTACCGAAATCGGCGTCGATGCCCATGACCTCACCGGTGGACTTCATCTCGGGCGAGAGCAGCGAATCGACGCCGCTACCGTCGGCCTTGCGGAACCGGTGGAACGGCAGTACCGCTTCCTTGACCGCGACCGGGGCGTCGAGCGGCACGTGGCCGCCGTCGCCCTCGGCGGGCAGCATGCCCTCCTTGCGGAGTTCGGCGATGGTGGCGCCCATGGTGATGCGCGCGGCCGCCTTGGCCAGCGGCACCGCCGTGGCCTTGGAGACGAACGGAACCGTCCGGCTCGCCCGCGGATTCGCCTCGAGTACGTAGAGCACGTCATCCTTCAGCGCGTACTGCACATTGAGCAGGCCCTTGACCCCGATGCCCTTGGCCAGCGCGATCGTCGAGCGGCGCACCGCCTCGATATCACTGCGGCCCAGGGTGATCGGCGGAAGTGCGCAGGCGGAGTCGCCGGAGTGGATGCCCGCCTCTTCGATGTGCTCCATCACACCGCCGAGGTAGACCTCCTCGCCGTCGCAGAGCGCGTCGACGTCGATTTCGATGGCGTCTTCCAGGAAGCGGTCGACCAGGACCGGATGTTCCGGACTGAGTTCGGTCGCCCGGGAGATGTAGCCCTCCAGCGAGTCCTCGTCGTAGACGATCTCCATGCCACGCCCGCCGAGCACGTAGGACGGGCGCACCAGCACCGGGTAGCCGATGCCCGCGGCGATCTTCTTGGCCTGCGCGAAGGTGGTCGCGGTGCCGTATTTCGGCGCGGGCAGGCCCGCGGCGACCAGCACATCACCGAATTCGCCACGGTCCTCGGCCAGGTCGATGGCGGCGGCACTCGTGCCGACCACTGGCACACCGGCATCGGTGAGGCGCTGCGCGAGGCCCAGCGGGGTCTGCCCGCCCAGCTGCACGATCACACCAGCGACGGTGCCGGATTCGGATTCGGCGTGGAAGACCTCGAGCACATCCTCGAAGGTCAGCGGCTCGAAGTAGAGCCGATCCGCGGTGTCGTAGTCGGTGGAGACGGTCTCCGGATTGCAGTTGACCATCACCGTCTCGTACCCGGCCTGCGACAGCGTCTGCGCCGCATGGACACAGGAGTAGTCGAATTCGATGCCCTGACCGATGCGGTTCGGGCCCGAACCCAGGATGATCACCTTGTCGCGCTCGCGCTGCGCCGCGACCTCGGACTCGGCGGCGGGGTCGAGTTCATAGGTCGAGTAGTGGTACGGCGTCTTGGCCTCGAATTCGGCGGCGCAGGTGTCGACAGTCTTGAAGACCGGACGGATATCGAGCCGGTGGCGCAGTGCGCGCACACCGGTCTCGCCCGCCAATTCCGGTCGCAGCGCGGCGATCTGACGATCGGAGAGACCGTAGTGCTTGGCGCGACGCAGCAGCGGCTCATCGAGCACCGGTGCGTCGATGATCTCCCGACGCAGCTCGACGAGCCCGGCCACCTCGGCGACGAACCACGGGTCGATGCCGGAGGCCTTGGCGACGTCGTCGATGCCGGCGCCAAGCCGCAGCGCACGCTCGACCTGGTAGATACGCCCCTCGGTCGGGGTGCGCAGATCTTCCAGGATGGCTTCGATATCGGTCCACTTGCCGTCTTCCTGGGTCCAGAAGCCCGCGGCCTTGGTCTCCAGCGAGCGCAGCACCTTGCCGAGCGCCTCGGCGAAATTGCGCCCCAGCGACATTGCCTCGCCGACCGACTTCATGGTGGTGGTCAGCGTGGCGTCGGCGCCGGGAAACTTCTCGAACGCGAACCGCGGCGCCTTGACGACCACGTAGTCCAGGGTCGGCTCGAAACAGGCCGGGGTCTCCTTGGTGATGTCATTGACGATCTCGTCCAGGGTGTAGCCGATGGCCAGCTTGGCGGCGATCTTGGCGATCGGGAAACCCGTTGCCTTGGAAGCCAGTGCGGACGAGCGCGAGACGCGCGGGTTCATCTCGATGACGATCAGGCGCCCGTCGGCCGGGTTCACCGCGAACTGGATATTGCAGCCGCCGGTGTCGACGCCGACCTCGCGCAGGATGTCGATGCCGAGGTCGCGCAGCTTCTGGTATTCGCGGTCGGTGAGCGTCATGGCGGGCGCCACGGTGACCGAATCACCGGTGTGCACGCCCATCGGGTCCACGTTCTCGATCGAGCAGACCACCACGACATTGTCGCGGCCGTCGCGCATCAACTCGAGTTCGTATTCCTTCCAGCCCAGGATGGATTCCTCGATGAGCACGTTCGCGGTGGGCGAGGCGGCCAGACCGCCGCCCGCGATGCGATCGAGATCCTCGTCGTTGTAGGCCATACCCGAGCCGAGGCCGCCCATGGTGAACGACGGCCGCACGACCACCGGAAAGCCCAGTTCCACGACGGTTGCGCGGACCTCGTCCATGGTGTGGCAGACCCGCGAGCGCGCGCTCTCGCCGCCGACCTTGGCGACGATGTCCTTGAACTTCTGCCGGTCCTCACCGCGCTGGATGGCCTCGAAGTCGGCGCCGATCAGCTCGACGTTGTACTTCTGCAGCACCCCGCGTTCGTGTAGGGCGACAGCGGTGTTCAGCGCGGTCTGCCCACCGAGAGTGGCGAGAATGGCGTCGGGGCGCTCCTTTTCGATGACCTTCTCGACGAACTCCGGCGTAATCGGCTCCACATAGGTGGAATCAGCGAATTCCGGGTCGGTCATGATGGTCGCCGGGTTCGAGTTCACCAGCGAAACCCGCAGGCCCTCGGCCCGCAGCACCCTGCACGCCTGGGTGCCGGAATAGTCGAATTCGCACGCCTGGCCGATGACGATCGGACCAGAGCCGATCACCAGGATGTGCTTCAGATCCTCGCGGCGAGGCATCAGGCTCCTTCCATGAGACCGGCGAAACGGTCGAAGAGATAGGCGGCGTCATGGGGTCCGGCGGCGGCCTCCGGGTGGTACTGCACCGAGAACGCGCGGCCGTTCACCAGCCGCACGCCCTCGACGGTGCCGTCATTGGCGCAGACGTGGCTGACCTCGGCCTTGCCGAACGGGGTGTCGAACTGCTCGCCCTGCTCGCCCTCGAGCGCGAAGCCGTGGTTCTGCGCGGTGATCGAGATCCGCCCGGTCTCGTGCTCGACGACCGGGATATTGATGCCGCGGTGGCCGAACTTCATCTTGTAGGTCTTGCGGCCCAAGGCGCGGCCGAGGATCTGGTTGCCGAAGCAGATTCCGAACAGCGGCAGGCCCTGCTCCAGCACACCCTGGGTGATCGCGACCGCACCGTCCTGGGTGGCCGGGTCGCCGGGACCGTTGGACAGGAAAACACCGTCCGGCTTCAGTTCCCGGATCTGGTCCAGCGAGACAGTCGACGGCACCACGTGCACTCGCATACCGCGCTGGGCGAACATGCGCGGTGTATTGGTCTTGATGCCGAGGTCGACCGCGACGACGGTGAAGCGCGGGTCGCCGTTCGGTTCGATCGTGTACAGCGCTTCGGTGCTGACCTCTTCGGCCAGGTCGGCGCCCAGCATCGAGGGCTGTCCGTTGACGCGGGCCAGCAATTCGTCGGCGTCGGCCAGCGCCGTACCGGAGAAGATGCCCGCCTTCATCGAACCGCGGGTGCGCAGGTGGCGCACCAGCGCGCGGGTGTCGATGCCTGCGATGCCGACGACCTGCTGGCGGTCCAGTTGGTCTTGCAGGGTGCCGGTGGAGCGCCAGTTCGACGCGACGCGCGTGGCGTCGCGGACCGCGTATCCGGCGACCCAGATCTTGCCGGATTCGTCGTCCTCGTCGTTCCAGCCGGTATTGCCGATCTGCGGGGCTGTGGCCACCACGATCTGGCGGTGGTAGCTCGGGTCGGTGAGGGTCTCCTGATACCCGGTCATCGCGGTGCAGAACACCGCCTCACCGAGCGTTTCACCGACCGCGCCGAAGGCCGTGCCGCGGAAAACCCGCCCGTCCTCCAGTACTAGAGCCGCTGCTACTTCTTTCATCCCTCGTCGTCTCCCGTCATCGCCCTGGCCCACGCCGGGTACACCGTCTTGTCGTCACCTCGGAAACCGGTATCTATCTCGGTTCCGGTCGGCAGCTTCCAGCGAATTACCAGCACTCCATCTTCGGTCATCACCTTGCCCGCATGTCCGCGTTCGGTCCGCACGGCGGTAATGGATTCCTGCGGAATCCAGAGCATCGTCGCACCGTCGCGCTCTAGCAGAATCCCCCGTTCGAACCGCGTGAGTTCCGCTGTAGCCCGGAAACCCAAGTCGCCCACGGTGATCCGGTCCTGCCAGCTGGGCGCGATGGTGCTGCCGAGATACAGTCCGGTGGTCGGCTCGAGCACCTGAGCGCCGAGATCACCTGGCACATGCGGTAGTTCGCCGATACGTGCCGCTTGGCGCGCGGCGCGGTTCTGCCAGCCTCGATACATCAGCCAGATGCACAGGGCGAACAGTACGAGCAGCCCGACCACCCACAGCGTTCTTTCCACTTACGGACCTCCCACCGCCTTGCCCTCACGGGCGGTTACCCGGCCTCGCAGCAACGTCGTTGTCACCCGAGCCGGGAACGTCATGTCGTCGAACGGTGTGTTGTTCGAAATGCTGGCGAGCTCGCTGGCCCGCACAGTCCAGGTCGCATCCGGATCGACCAGCGTGAGATTGGCCGGTTCGCCGACCTCGATCGGGCGGCCGTGTCCATCGAGTCCGACGATCTCGGCCGGACGCTCGCTCATCACCCTGGCGACACCGCGCCAATCCAGCAGGCCGGGCGCGACCATGGTCTGCGCGATGATCGACAGCGCGGTCTCCAGGCCGAGCATGCCGGGGCGGGCGGCGGCGAATTCGCAGCACTTGTCCTGTTCGGCGTGCGGGGCGTGGTCGGTGGCGACGCAGTCGAGGATGCCATCGGCCAGTGCCTGTCGCAGCGCGACGGTGTCGGAGACCTCGCGCAGCGGCGGGTTCACCTTGTTGACCGCGTCGTAGGTCTCCAGGCGCGAATCGTCGAGCAGCAGGTGGTGTGGGGTGACCTCGGCGGTGATCGAAATACCTTGCGCTTTGGCCCATTTCAGCAGTTCGACGGTGCCGGCGGTGGAGGCGTGGCAGATGTGAACGCGGGCGCCGGCATCGCGGGCCAGCAGTGCGTCGCGCGCGACGATCGACTCCTCCGCGGCGCGCGGCCAACCGGCCAGGCCGAGACGGGCCGCGGTCGGCCCCTCGTGTGCGACAGCGCCCTTGGTCAGGCGCGGCTCCTCGGCATGCTGGGCGATCAATACGCCCAGGGAGTTCGAATACTCCAGTGCGCGGCGCATGAGCAGCGGGTCGTAGACGCAGTGGCCGTCATCGGAGAACATGCGCACCGCGCCGATTCCGGCGGCCATGGTGCCCATTTCGGCGAGTTGCTTACCTTCGAGACCGACGGTGACCGCACCCACCGGATACACATCGACCAGGCCGATGTCCTGGCCACGGCGCCACACATGGTCGGTGACGACCACCGAGTCGGCGACCGGACTGGTGTTGGCCATGGCGAAGACCGCGGTATAGCCGCCGAGTGCCGCTGCGGCGGAACCGGTTTCGATGGTTTCGGTATCCTCGCGGCCGGGTTCGCGCAAATGGGTGTGCAGGTCGACGAAGCCGGGCAACAGGATCTGGCCCGGTGCGTCGATGATCTCGGTGTCATCGCTGGTGTCGAGATCCGTCCCGATGGCGGCAATGACGCCATCGCGCACGAGTACATCGACCGGCTCGCCCTCGCCGTACGGCCGAACACCCTTCAGCAGCAGACTCATGCGGCAGCCTCCTGGGTACCGACCAGCAGCCGGAACAGCACGGCCATCCGCATATGTACTCCGTTCGTCACCTGTTGCAGGATTGCCGCCTGCGATGAATCCGCCACGGGCGAGGCGATTTCCATACCGCGCAGCATCGGACCCGGATGCAGCACCACCGCGTCCGCGTCGAGCAGCGCGAGCCTGCGCTCGGAAAGCCCGTAGTTGACCGAATATTCGCGGGCCGACGGAAAGAATCCGCCGTTCATCCGCTCCTGCTGCACCCGCAACATGAGCACCGCGTCCGCGCCGGGCAATTCGGCGTCGAGGCTGTGCGAGATCCGAGCGGGCCAGGCTTCCGCACCGACCGGCAGCAGCGTGCGCGGCGCGACCAGCACCACCTCGGCGCCGAGGGTGTTCAGCAGGAAGACATTCGAGCGGGCGACCCGGCTGTGCAGAATATCGCCGACAATGACGACACGCTTGCCCTCGATATCGCCGAGACGCTGACGCAGAGTCAGCGCGTCGAGCAGTGCCTGCGTCGGGTGCTGGTGGGTGCCGTCGCCAGCGTTGATGATCGCCGGACCGGTGCGGCCCTCGGCCGATCCCCAGGCATCCATCCAACGCGCGATCTGGTGTGCCGCACCGGAAGCCGGATGCCGGACGATCAGCGCATCGGCACCGGCGGCATGCAAGGTGAGCGCGGTGTCGCGTAGCGATTCGCCCTTGGAGACCGACGAACTGCTCGCGCTGACGTTGATCACGTCGGCGCTCATCCACTTGCCCGCGACCTCGAAGGACACCCGGGTGCGTGTCGAGTTCTCGTAGAAGACCGTCATCACCGTGCGGCCGCGCAGCGTCGGCAGCTTCTTCACCTCGCGACCGAGCAGCGCCTGCTCGAAGCGTTCGGCCTCGTCGAGCAATTCCGTGGCGGTGGCGCGGCTCAGGTCGGTCACCGTCAGCAGA
This sequence comes from Nocardia sp. CA-107356, assembly GCF_050946365.1. NCBI lineage: Bacteria > Bacillati > Actinomycetota > Actinomycetes > Mycobacteriales > Nocardiaceae > Nocardia > Nocardia sp. CA-107356. The sequence continues at coordinate 6,260,697 of NZ_CP191992.1, forward strand.
TGCTTCACGCCGCCACCTCCCGGGCCACGCGACCACCACGGATGCGCTGGTCGAGGCAAGGGGCGGGTCCGGCGAGCCGGTTCACTGCGCTTCCTCCTGGTGCAAGTAGACGCCGTCGTGGCCGTCATGTTCGGTGAGCAGTACGGAGATGTCCTCGCTGCGGGAGGTCGGCACGTTCTTGCCGACGAAATCCGCGCGGATCGGGAGTTCGCGATGGCCGCGGTCGATGAGTACCGCGAGTTGGACGGCGCGGGGGCGGCCCAGGTCGCGCAGACCGTCGAGGGCGGAGCGGACGGTCCGGCCGGAGAACAGCACGTCATCGACGAGTACCACCAGTGCGTCTTCGATTCCGCCTTCCGGGACGGAGGTGCGCTCGAGCGGGCGGTGCGGGCGGCTGCGCAGATCGTCGCGGTAGAGGGTGATGTCGAGTGAGCCGAGGGCCGGGCGCACGCCGGAGAATTCCTCGATCTTGTCGGTAAGTCGCGCGGCGAGAGTCGTACCGCGAGTGGGAATGCCGATCAGCACCACGCGCGGTGCGCCCGGCTCGCCCGCATCCAGGGCGGTCTTCTCGATGATCTGATGCGCGATGCGCGCGATGGTCCGGCCGACGTCGGAAGGAGACAACAGCTCGCGTCCCGCGCTCACCCACTCCGGGGTGTGTCGCTGCGACGTTTCGGCAGCGCCGGACTTGGCGGCCCGTTCCTCGGGCACGGCCATGCCGACCTCCTTCCCCGCCTCACCGGACGGTCCGTTAAAGGATGTCTTACGGCATGCAGCCTAGCAGCGCCGTTCGCACCGCTTTCACCAGGCATATCCCGCTGTGAGCGGTGCCACGAAACCGCTGTGAGCCGGACCACGCGGCGAGTTTCGGATACGCCGGGCATTCCGGACAGCGACTACGACTCGCGCGACGACGACTCCGACGTTGGGGTTGTGCAACGCGACCGCCCTGTCGAAGTCGGCGACCATGTCGTCCCATGCTCGGAACTCGGTGCGCCAGCCGTGCCGGTCGAGCCATTCTCCGGCATCGATGTCCGAGCCGCTCGCAGGTGTCGCGCCAGCGTCACACTCCGATCGCGGTCAACGCGACACCTGCCATCGGCGCCTTCGGATGCATTTCGGTCATTGCCGCCTCCCCATTGTCAACGTGCTGCCCGTCATTCTTACCAAGACCGAGTCCGTCATTCGATGGCCGTTTCTCGCTAGCACATATGTTCGAGTTGGCGTAGATTCGGCGGCATGTCGACACCGCTGCAGGGATCGCTGCTCGACGGATTCGGAGAGATCGAGGTCGGAGGGCTCCAAGGCATTCGACGGACGACATTGAGTCATGGGGCTTGGGTGGATGTGCTGCCCGGGTGGATGTCGGGGGCTGACGTGCTGTTCGAGCGCCTGGTCGATCAGGTGCCCTGGCAGGCGGAGCGGCGGCCGATGTACGACCGGGTGGTGGATGTGCCGCGGCTGCTCTGCTTCTACGAGGAGGGCGCGCTGCTGCCGGATCCATCGCTGGACGAGGCGCGGGCGGCGTTGAGCGGGCACTACCGCGAGGAACTCGGCGAGCCGTACCGCACGGCCGGATTGTGCTACTACCGCGACGGGCGCGACAGCGTCGCCTGGCATGGCGACACCTCCGGGCGCGGAGCAACCGACGACACCATGGTCGCCATCGTGTCGATCGGTGCGCCGCGGGCGCTACTGCTGCGCCCACGCGGAGGCGGCGCGAGCATTCGATATCAGGTCGGCCATGGTGATCTGCTGGTGATGGGCGGCTCGTGCCAACGCACCTGGGAGCATGCGGTACCGAAGACGCGCAAGCCGACCGGCCCTCGGATCAGCATTCAATTCCGGCCGCGCGGCGTCCGCTGAGTGACACGTCCGACGATCAGTTGACCTCAACCATGGTTGAGATAACAAGCTGATCTCCATGAACGCAACGACAATTCAGCCCCTGGTCGAGGACACCACGGTCGACCACACCGACGACATCGCGGCGATCCAGCAGATCATCGCCAATGTCCAGACCGCGTACAACACCAATGATGCCGAACTGATGACCGCCGACTTCACCGCCAACGCGGCTGTGGTCAATGCGGTCGGCGCGCTCATGGTCGGGAAGGACGCGCTACTCGAGGCGAATCGGCAGGGACTGGCGGGATTCCTGAAGGATCAGTATGTCCGCTACGACGTGGCCGACATCGTCTTCCTGCGGCCCGATATAGCGATCGCGCACAAGCTCGCGCGGGCGACGACGGCCGAGGGCGCACTGATCGATATCGATCACGCCATGATCGCGTTGTACGTCCTGGTCAAGGAGAACGGCCGGTGGTGGACCGCGGCCAGGCAGAACACGCTGGTTCCACAGGCGAAATGACCTCGGGCAACGGGCAGCACCGCAACGGATGCGGTGCTGCCGGTGCGGGATCAGTTCGGTGCGAGCGGTTCCGAGGCAGCTCGCGGTTGCTCGGGCGTCGGAAAACGACGTCGGCGAACGGTCGCGGCGTGCGACCAGATAGCCCGCTGGACATCCTCCGTCGGCGCGTGCCCGCCGAGCCGGGCCAGCACCTCGGCGCGGGCCTGACGTGCGACGTTCACCTTCCGGCGGTAGTGCCGGAAGATCTGCACCTCACCGTTCCTGTCTTCGTCCAGGTATTCGTAATCCATGCCGTCGTAGGCATAGGTGCCCAGCGTCGCGAGCGTGGTCCCCCAGGAACGCAACTGGTCGGCCGCACCGAATATCGTCACCAGGCCGCCGATTCGCTCGACGCGTTCCCATCCGGTCGGGATATCGATGAAGTTCCAGTCCCGTTCCCCCGGTTCCGCGGCCCGCCATTCCCGCAGTTCGGCGACCGCGGCGTCCAGGCCGAACGTCTGCCAGCGCACGGTTCCCCGCGAACCATCGCGGAACGGCAGTCGCCTGCGCAGACCGATGGCCGCGGCGCGGGTGAATACGGTCAGATCGGCGGGCACCAGCACGATCGGATCCGACGGCGCGGCGTCGAATGGATTCGGGTCCAGATGCGCCGGATCGATCACCACGAGCGTGCCCGGCCGCCGCTGATAGGCCAGACCCCACAGCAGCCGAGCAAGCACCCGCGCACCGCGCCAATCGGAGAGCACATGCCAGGTGTCGTGAAAACGGTTGGTGGCGAAGCGGAAATCACTGCCCGGGCGCAGGCTCAGCACCGTATACACCCGCCCATCGAGCACCATGGTGCGCCGATGCAGTTTCAGCATGTTGTCGTTGGCCGAACCGGGGCGCGGCCGTTTGTCGTGCGCGGCCACGTTCACCTCCAGTTCCGCCTCGCGTGTGTTCCAGGAGACCACGGCCGCCTGCGAGCGGCAACGGATTATTTCGCGCGCCGGTCGAGGTGAACAGTGCTCCAGAGCACAGCGCCGACCGACCGGTCCCCGATAGATTGACAATATGAGCAATCCTGGGGCGGGGGTTTTGGCCGTAATGCCGCTACATACGATCAGCGAGGTTTACGGCGAATCCGGACTGCGCGAACGACTTCTTCTCGAAATTGCCGAATTATCCGACGCCGAGCGTCTCACCGCGGCATTGGACCTGGCCACCGAACTGCATCGCGACGATCGCTACGGTCGCGAACCGTATCTCAGCCACCTACTTCGCGTCGCGATTCGGATCATCAGCCACTACGAGGTACGCGACCCGGACGTCGTCGCGGCCGGGCTGCTCCACGATTCGGTCGAGGATCATTGCGCCGAACTGGCCGGTGCCCGCCCCGGCTCGCCGACCGATGCCGCACTCGCCGAACTTTCTGCCCGATTCGGTGCCCGCGTCGCCGAACTCGTCGCCGCCGTCACCAATCCCGAACCGGATCCGACCGTCGATCGGCACGCACAATATCGCGAACACGTCGCGGCCGAGCTGGATCGCGCGCCGTGGGCTCGCATCGTCAAACTCTCCGACTTCACCGACAATGGTGTCGGCATCCTGTATGCCGACGGAACGGCAATGCGCAACCTCGCCGTCAAATACCGTCCGCTCACCGATATCTATCGCGAACTCGTCACGCGCCAGGACACTCCGCTGGCCGAGCACGTCAAACGCCGTATCCTGCACCAACTCGATAGCGCCGACGAGCGCTTCGACGCGATCCTCGAGCGGGATCACGGCTGACCATTTCGAGCGACTTACCAGCAGTCGCTACGCTCGCAGCACCGATTCCACCAGCTGACGAACCGACGCGAGCAGGCGTTCGGTCTCCCCCGCACGCGCCAGCCGCGGCACCTGTTCACCGCCCAATGCGCCGAGCAGCAGCCTGCCGACCACCTCGGCATCCAGATCCGGGCGGGCCTCCCGCAGCAGCGCGACGATGTGCGCATCCCAGAATTCATGGATCTCGGCGGCCTGTGGATGCGGCGGGCCCTGGAGGTAGGCGACCGTCACCTCGATATTGTCGGTCATCAATCGCACGAATGCGTCGAAGAACGCCACCAGACGCTCCCCGGCCGGCGCCCCGGGCCCCAGTGGCGGCGGTCCGGCGCGGACGGCGTCCATCAGCGCGAATGTGGTCTCGGCGATCATCTCGTGCAGCAGTCCGGCGCGATTGCCGAAGCGATGGAAGATCGTGCCCTTGCCGACTCCGGCCGCGGCCGCGACCCGGTCCATGGTGAGCGCGTCGGCGCCGTGTTCGGCGAGCAGCGCGGCGGTCGCGGCCAGTATCGCCTGCCGGTTCCGTGCCGCATCCGCCCGTTCCCTTGGGCGTTCGTCCGTCATTCCACCACCTTCATTGACAAGTTGACCGTCGGTCCATATTCTTCGAGAATATCTGGACCGACAGTCAAGTTATGGAGTTATCAATGAAGGCAATCGTAATGACGGGCGTCGGCGGACCCGAGGTCCTGGTCTCCCGCGACGTCCCGGCACCGCAACCCGGCCCCGGCGAACTGGTGATCCGCACCGAGGCGATCCCGGTGCTGTTCCCGGAAACCAAACTGCGCTCGGGCGAGTTTCCGATGCCCGTCGAGCCACCGATAGTGTTCGGCTTCCAGGCCGCCGGCGTGGTCACCGAGGCCGGAGCCGACGTCGACACAACCTGGATCGGCCGACGCGTCGCGGTGGACACCGTCGGCTTCGGCTCCTACGCCGAATTCGTCTCCGCGCCTACCTCTTCGGCGACCCCGATCCCCAACGGCCTGTCGTCGACCGATGCGGTCGCGATCCTCATGAACGGCTCGGTGGCGCTGCCGCTACTCGAGACGGCGGCACTCACCGGCACCGAAACAGTGCTGATCGAAGCCGCCGCAACGGGAGTCGGCAGTGCACTGATCCAGCTCGCCAAGGAATTCGGCGCGGCGCGCGTGATCGCGACCGCGGGCGGACCCGAAAAGTGTGCGCGGGCACTGGAATCGGGCGCGGATGAGGTCATCGACCACAACGCCGCGAACTGGCCCGCCCGGCTACCCGAAATCCTCGGCGCCACAACGCTCGATGTCGTCTTCGATTCGATCGGCGGTACCAGTGCCGGCACCCTGCTCGATACCATGACCCCGCTGCGCGGCCGAATGCTCAGCTACGGCTGGCTTTCCGGCGCCCCCGCCCAGGTCTCGGCAATGGACCTGATCACCCGAGGCCTCACCCTCACCGGCTGCGCCGGACCGAACTGGCTCGCCGAAGTAGCGGCAGCCCGGTCAGCAGCCCTCAATCGAGCCGCCACCGGAACCCTGACACCGCTTGTCGATTCCGTACTGCCACTCGACGAGGCCGCAAAGGCACATCAGCTCATCGAGGAGCGCTCCCCCATCGGCAAAATCGTCCTGCGCCCCTGAGTCCGGGCGGCGGCGCGGTCATCTCGTCGGCCGAGTCAAACGTGGATGAAATCACCTGTGGCCATTGACGTTTCCCGTGAATCGCGGGATACACAATATGCATTGTTGCACTGCATGCATCCGCCGGTAGGTATGTGTGTCAGGGCCGCCGGGCGAAGGCGGGCGCATGCTCGGGCAGTACACCTCTGGCGACCAGGAACGCAGGGACGGTGCGCAGCACGGGGATTCGACGCAGCACGCGCAACGGCAACGGAGTGCTGGCGGCGTTGGCGATATCGACTCGGCCGGATAGTGCGGGGCCGATCGCGACGGTGTGCAGGAATCGTTGCATGCCTTGGGTGATGGCGGTGGGGATGCTACGGCGACGCTGCACCTTGGCCAGGTCGTGGGTTGTCAACGTACCCGAAGCCAGTGGTGTGGCAAGAATTCTCGCGGTGGCGACGGCGTCCTGGACAGCGAGGTTGATACCAACGCCCCCGGCCGGGGACATCGCGTGGGCGGCGTCGCCGATGCAGAGCAAGCCGTCGGTGTACCACTTGTCCAGGCGGTCCAACTTCACGTCGAGCAACTTCACCTCGTCCCAGCCCCGCAGCGCATTCTCCCGATCGCGCAGCCACGGCGCGGCATCGGCCATGCTGCGCACGATCTCGGAGACCGGACCGCGACGGGCCGCCGCATCACCACCCTTCGCGATAAGGGTGGCGACCTGCCAGTAGTCGCCGCGGTCGAACATGACCGCGGCGCGGTTGGCACTGAGCAGCGCGATCACTCCGGCCGGGTCGATATCAGTGCGTGGCAGGCGGAACCACCATACGTCCATCGGCGTCGGCCAACTGCGCGAGCCGAGCCCGACCTCGGCCCGCAGCACCGAGTCGCGGCCATCGCAGGCCACCGTCACGTCGGCACGGATCTCGCCGATATCGCCGTCACCGGTCCGGTAGGCGACGCCGGCGATCCGACTACCGTCCCGGATCACCGCTGTCGCTTCGGTATTCATGCGCAGCCGGAAGTTCGGCTCGCGATCGGCCGCCCGCGCCAGCAGGTCCAGCAGATCCCACTGCGGCACCATCGCGATGTATTTATGTGTGCCGGGCAGATGCTCCAGGGTGAACACCGTCTGCACCGAACCGCGGATCGGCAGCTGGATCCTATCCAGCTTGCGCGCCGGGAGTTTCGCGAATTCCTCCGCCAGCCCCAGCTCATCCAGGAGGTCCAGGGTTGTCGGATGTACTGTGTCGCCGCGGAAGTCGCGCAGGAAGTCCTTGTGTTTCTCCAGGACGGTCACGTCGATACCGGCGCGGGCGAGCAGGAGTCCGAGCACCATTCCGGCCGGTCCGCCACCGACCACCAGACACGACGTCCGCTCCATCGCCCTGCCTCCCTGCGTGCGTACGCGCCGGACGGACATTCCGCGGGCGCGGATGTATCGGTTTCCTTGGCTCAGCTCAATGGTATGCCGCCAAGCCGATGGCGGGCCCGGAAATCGGCACCGCGCCAACCGAAACCCCACCGATAACAGCTGGTCAGCGGCGCAGGATGAAGAAGTACGGCTCGTCCATACCCCGCATATCCATGACGCCGAGCAGTGTATCGGCATCGATGCGACGGAAGTGGTCGATGATCGGCAGGTGGTCGTAGCTCATCGCGGCACTCACCACACCGCGATACTCGATATCGCGCAAACGCGCTGCGGGCTCGCGGGTTCGGATCACCGGACCGATGACCGGCAGCAGCTTCCGCACGGCCTGGACGCCCGCGACCGGCACCTTACCGGCGAGACCGAGCGGTACCCGGCGCGGATCGACCGCGAAGATATTTCCCGATGCGTCGGCGAACAGCAGCGGATGCACCGATTCCGGGTCGTCGAATTGTTTGCCGTACCAGCCCGATGCGACGAGCACTCCGGCAAACGGATGTCCGGTATCGAGTTCCGCGCCCCGCCAGCGCCCGACCGTGACCTCCGCAACCCTGGCCGCGGGCAACCGATCGAACAGGTCCCACGCTTGTTTCGCGGTGCATCCACCACCGAGCAGCTCTGCCAGCTCGGCAGCGTCCGACTCCGTGCGCCCGTCCTCGACCATCGCCAACCTCCGCACCGAAAGCAACATTGCAAGAGAAATCCTATCGGTCTCTCAAATTTCGACGCAGCCGCCCACCGCGGACCGAATCCCTACCCGGCAGCTCAGCTGGTGTCCCGCCTCAGAAGGGCGCATCGGCGGCGAGCTGCCCCACCTCGGGCAGATAGGGGTCGAGCTCCCCGGATTCGAAGCGTGACATGCCGATGACATGCCAGAACTGCCCGGCGGTATTGCCTTCGAACTTGTAGCGACCGTCCGGCGCGAGCGCCGCCCAACCCTCGGACAGACCGAGCAGGATGGCCCGGATCGACGGCGCGCCGGCGACATCATCGTCCGGAAGCGACCACAGGATGATGTTGCCGTCATCGCCACCGCTGGCCAATACCCGGCCGGACGGGTCGAAGCTCAGCGACCAGACCCGGCGCTTATGGCCTTCGAGCGTATGCAGATGACGTCCGGACGCCATATCCCACAGCCGGACAACCAGATCGTCACCCCCGGTGGCCAGCGTGCCGGTGTGCGGGTCTACGGCGGCCGTCCAGAGCCTGCCGGTATGTCGGGTCAGGGTGTGCAGTTCATCGCCGGATTCGACATCCCAGATCCGGACTGTGGTGTCCCAGGAGGCGCTGGCGACGCGACCGCCGTGGAAGGCGACCGTGTACACCCGGTCCCGATGTCCGCGCAGCGCCCGCAGGAACCGGCCGGAGCCCACATCCCACAGCCGCACGACGGAGTCGTCACAGCCGGTGGCCATCAGCGTGCCGTCGGCACTGAATGCGATCGAGCGCACCCGGCCGCGATGTTCGGCGCAGACGGCGTGCAGCGCACCGGTGGTGCGGACCCAGACGATCACCGTGTCGTCGTCGTTGGCGGTGGCCACGAAGTCGCCGGTTGGGTCGAAGGCGATGGCCCAGATCGGCGCGGATTCGACATTGATGTGTCGCTCGTACAGGTTGGCACCGAGATCGAACAGGCTGAGCCGCCCGTCGTTGCCGACCATGCCGAGCTGCTGCGGCCGTATCGCGCTGAATACCGCCGATTCGAAGGTGAGCAGGCGATCCTCGCTGCCGATCAGTCTGCGGACCAGCCGCCCGGTCACCGGATCCCAGAGCCGCACCATACCGTCGTTGCCTACCCCGGCGAGCAGCGTGCCGTCGGCATTGAAGGTGACGGTACGGACCTGGCGGCCGTGACCGGTCAGGGTGTGTTTGCAGGTGCCGGTGACGGGATCCCAGAGCCGGGTGGTGAATTGGTCGTCGGTAATGGCCAATTGGGCGCCGTCCGGACGGAAAGCGAACGGCCAGATCGAGCCGGTATGTGCGGTGAGCCGGTGCCGCAGATCCCCGGTCGCGCTATCGCGCAGGCACACCAGCCCGGCGCTGTCACCCGAGGCAAGCAGGTCGCCGGACGGATCGAAGGCCAGCCAGTAGATGGCCGCAGCGTGGTCGGCAAGAGCCTGTCGTTCGGCACCGGTCTCGGCATCCCACAGCCGCAATCCGCCATCGGTATCCCCGCTCGCGACGATCGGCAGATTCGGATGGAAGGTCACGGTGTACACCCGCCCGGTGTGGCCGAGCAGATCACGAATCTTGCGGCAGCTCAGCGGATCCCACAGCGCCAGGGTGCCGTCGACGCCGCCGACCGCGAGCAGCTCGCCGGTCGGGTTGAACGCGACCCGGAATACCGATCCGGACGCGCCGCTGAATTCGCCACTCTCCCTGCCGGTTTCGATATCCCACAGCCGGACCGTCCCGCTTCGGTACGAGGCCGCGACCAGTGGACCGTGAATCGCCAAGCTGTAGATCAGTTCTCGGTCGCTCTCGGCGGGGCGGCATTCGTGGCGGAGTTCACCGCTGGGCAGCGTCCAGAGGCGCAGCACCCCGTCCGCGTCGCCGGTGGCCAGCAGATCACCGGCGGGGCTCAGCACAACGGGCCATGGCCAGTTCCTGTGCCCCTGCAGAATTCGGCGCAGTTCACCGGTGGCGGCGTCCCAGATGGCGACGGTTCCGTCACCGGATCCGGTGATCAGCACCGTATCGGTGAAGGCCACGGCGAAGGCTCTGGCCCGATGTGTCTGCAGCGTGCGCAGCGGCCGTCCGGTCTCGCTATCGCAGATGAGCACACCGCCGTCGTCGCTGCCGATGGCAAGAGTGCCGCCGTCCGGGTTGTAGGCGACCGGCTGTGGCAACCTGCCGTGTCTGGCGTGGAAGCCGTGCCGGACTCCGATTGCGGCCGGGGCGAATTCGGTCTGCGCCGCGACTCCGGGCACCCACGCCGCGCCGCGCAGGTCGGTGCCGGTGGGGGTGCCGGTGACATCGATCAGTGCGGCGCGGGTCCAGCGGCTACCGCTCGCCCGCGATCCGGTCAGATCGGTGTGCACCAGTCGCGCGCGGGTCAGATCTGCCTCACCCAGATCCGTGCCGACCAGACTGGCCTCGTCGAGCCGGGCGCCGACCAGCCGCGCGCCGTGCAATACGGCCCGGTCCAGGTTGGTGCCGACCAGCCGGGCGCCGGTCAGATCGGCTCCGGTGAGATCGACATCGCGCAGATCCCGATACGACAGATCCTCCCCCACCAGGCTCGCGCCGCGCAGGTCCGCGGTCGGCGCGGTGCGCAGCCGGGTCGTCACCCGAATGGCATTGGTGCGCGAGATATCGTCGGCCGCCTGGTCCGCGAGTGCCGCTTCGGCCCAGGTGCGCAGCGCCCGGTTGTCGGCGAGATCGCAGAGGAAGTCGATCGACAGTGGCGACAGCGGCGCCTGGGCGAGTTGTGCGGGCGCAACGGTTCCGACCTCGAACTGTTCGGAGATGTGGTTGGCAATCAACCACTCCATCACCGAGGAGTGGATAAAGCCGAACAGGTTGTCCTCGGTGCGCACCAACAGACTGCCGGAGCCGATGGCATGCGCGGACTGCTGCACCGACATCCGGCTCGACCCGGTCAGTTCGGCCAAACCCGATGCCACCTCGGTCAATTCCGACAGCCGCAGGTACGGTTCGCCGGTCTCCCAGATGCGCAGTGCGAATGCGGTTACCCCCAGCCACAATTCGTGCAGGCGCAGCCCGGGCAACGCGCCAGCGACACCCGCGGTCCGGTCGGCCTCATAGGTCAGCCAGGATTCGAGGATTTCCCGGTACAGCCCGGCCGGACCCACCGCCTGCTTGGCGCCCGCAGCCGCCCGCAGCCGCCGCTCGTCCAGATCGGCGATGAAGCCGAGCATTCTCGGGTTCTGTGCGAGCCCCAGCAGATCTTCGATGCCGGTGATCAACCCCATCCTGGCATCCGCGCGACGCCCGTCGCCGTCGTAGCGATTGGTCAAAAAGGCGTGGATCTGCGCGGGCGCGAAGTCCTCGATGTTGACGATGCGTCGATCCTGGAGCAGCCCCACCCTTTCGCCGAGTGCGGTGAGCACCTGGGCGCGGGATTCGAAGTGCTGGGTCCGGCTCGCCACAATGATCTTCGCCTTGCCGACCGCGGCTTGGAGCAGCGTCTCCAGATGGTCGGCGGCGAAGTCGTAGCTGATCCGGGTGACGAGTTCGTCGAAACCGTCGAACAGCAGCACCACCCGGCCCTCGCGCAGCATGTAGTGCAGCGCCTTGAGATCGATCCGGTCCTCACCGTGGTTGGCCAGATGTGCGGCGACCAGACCGTCCACCGAATGGGTCTTGTCCAGTGCACGCAGGTCGATGAGGATCGGGATCAACGCGGGCATGGTATCGGTGATGCGGCGGGCCAACTCGCGCAGCGCGAAGGTTTTGCCGCGGCCGAAATCGCCGAGGATGAGGATGAATCGGCCGTGGTCGGCGGCGACCACCTGCATGAGTTCACCGACCAGATCGTCACGGATCGACTGGTCACCGTGTTCGAGGATCCGGAAGCGTTGCGGCACATACAGATCCGGTGGATAGGTGCGATCCGAACGCAATCGCGCGGCCTGGCGGGTGAGATAGTCGTCCAGATCGAGCAGGCCCTGGAATTCGGTGAAGCTGCGTACCCGCAGACCGTGGCTGGCCGCCTCCTCGCGCAGTGAACGCGGCGGCGCCGCACCGCGATAGACGAGTTCGGAACCGTATTCCGGGTCGTGGCCGAGGAAGTCCTCGACCACCTGCCGGGTCATATCGCCGACGTGCACTCCGATGCGCCACTGGGCGATGACCTCGTCGTATTCCGTGGTGATCAACAGATGCGGCGGCTGCACCTCGACGCGGCGGATTTTCGCACCGGGATAACGGGTTTCACACACCTCGGCGACGCGCTCCAGCAGCCGCCCGTGCGGGTCGACCGCCGGGGTCTCGACGGGCGGTTCGGGAAGTTCGGGCTCGTCCGGACCGAGAAGTTCGGGCTGTTTGGCCGTGGGCAGCGCGGCCGCCGTTTTCAGCCAGTCGAGCTCGAGTTGCGCGGTCGCATCACCCCGTCCGGCGAACCGGGCCAGACCCGCGGCGGTCAGCTGGATGATCTCATCCCGACCCGGCGCGGCCGCGGGCAACACGGGTAGCGTGCCATCGAGCCGATCCAGATGCGGCCCACCGGGTCCTGGGCCGTGCATCAGCAAATTCAACCGGCCGCCGAGCAGCCTCGACAAGGTATCGACATCGCGCAGCAGGTCCGGATCATGGGCGGGCGTGCCAGCACCGGGCAGTGGGTCGTGCCGGACGACGCCGAGGCGCAGCCATCCGTTCTCCTCGAACGGGCGCAGCCGCTCGGCGAACCACGCCGCCTGGGGTTCCCCGATCCGGCCGTAATCGTCCTCGGGCAGATGGGTTGCGGCCATGGTCGAGTTCAATCCGGCTACCACGACACGCAATTCGGGAATCGGGAACAGTGTCCACGGCTGACCGATATCGAAAACGAGGTGATCCAGGCCCTGATACAGCGCGGAGAACATCCGCGCGTACTGCTCGAGCTTCGGGAAGTACGGTGGCTGCGGTTTGCGATCGCGGGCCTCGCAGCCCAGGAAGTACGCGTGGCAGGCGGGTTTGGACACATCGTGATTGCCGGGCACCACGATCAACCGATCCGGACCGAGACCGAGTAGCGTGCGCAGTCCGCTCAGAAAGGTCAGCGCCTCGTCGACCTCACGCGGACGGCCGGATTCGGTCATATCGCCGGACACCACGATCAAATCCGGTTTGGCCACACCCTGATCGACCAGATGAGTGACATTGGCGTGGATGCGAGCCTGCAATTCGGCCGCGGTGCTCGGCTCGTCCGGCCCGAGCAGGCCGCGACCGAACCGCGGCCCCGCCACATGCAGTACCGAAACGCCGGTGCGCTGCTCGTCGCGCGGTGCGGCGCCGGGAAAGGCCGGAGCCGTCACCGGTGTGCGGCGGCTCAGCATGGATTCGACACTGTCCGACATGGTTTCGGCGGCGAACCGGTCTGGCGCCGGGCCGGGTGCGTCATGCGGGAAGCCCGGTTCCGACGGCGGCTTCGCCCGCCCCGCGAGCAGATGCCCGACCCGCTCCAGCAGGATTCGGCGCGCCTCATCCGCGCTGGGCACCCGCACCAGATCGAGGTAGGTGATGGTGGCGAGCAGGCCCTCCAATGCGCATTCGGCGATACGCACCGGCATGAGCTTGCCCGGATCGGTCCGGTAGGCCGCCTGCCATTCCATGGTTCCGTAGTACGAACCGAGATAGTTCTCCGACAGTACGACCAGCACCACTGCCGAATCGCGCACGCCGCGATCCATGAAATCGATGAAGTTCGTACCCGGTACGAAATCCCAGGCCTGGATGAGGGTGGTGTAGCCAGCGGTCTCCAACTGCCAGGCCAACCAGGTGGCCCATCGCTCGTCGGCCGGTGAATAGCTGATGAAGAAGTCCCGCCGCCCGCCCGAAGTCACAGCATCAGTATGCCCCGAGAGGTGGTAACCCCAAACGAAAGCAGATCATTGCGACGCGCGGCGAATACGGAAGTGCCCCAGCCGATATGCTGCATGATGGGGCATGTGCCCGAACAGGTCGATACCGCTGCGGAGAACCCGCCGTCGAGTGCCCTGACGTCCGCGCCACCACCCAGACGGGGGCTGAGCACGCTGGACTGGGTCCGGCTCGGACTGCTCGCGGCCGGCCTGCTCTGTGTGGCAACCGGATTGCTGCCGCGCGCCGAGGCCGCCGACAATATGCGACGGATCGGGCCACTGCTGCTGTTCCTGTGCAGTGTGATCATTCTCGCGGAGCTGACACGACAGGCGAAGGTCTTCGACGTGATCGCGCACCGGCTGGCCATTCTGGGCCGGGGCTACTATCCGGCGCTGTTCCTGCTCTGTGTGCTCTTCGCGTCGGCGACCACCATTCTGCTCAATCTCGATACGACTGCCGTCTTGCTCACCCCGGTCATGCTCGCACTGGCGATACCGGCCCGCATTCCGCCACTGCCGTTGGCGATGACCACACTGTGGCTGGCCAATACGGCGAGTCTGCTGCTACCGGTCTCCAACCTCACCAATCTCCTTGCCGCCGATCGAGTTGCCTTGCGTGCCACCGATTTCGCCGCGCGGATGTGGGCACCGCAGTTGCTATCGATTGCCGCGACGATGGTGTGCCTATGGATCTGGTACTGGCGGCGCGGTCAACGCGACACCGACCGGTACATACCGCCGGAGCCGATCCGCCCGAAGAACGCCAGGGAGCGCACGCTGCTCTACACAACTGCGGGCGCATGTCTGCTGTTCATTTTTGCCATCCCGTTCGTGGGTGACCGGATCGGCATCGCCGCCACGGTCGCCGCCGCCATCGCGGTTGCGGCCTTCGCGATCGTCGACCGATCCGCGCTGCGCTGGTCGCTGATCCCCTGGCAGCTCCTGGTTTTCGTGGTCGGACTCTTCCTGCTGGTGCCGACGCTGAGCCGATTCGGTCTCGCCGATGTGATGCACGCGCTGATCGGCGACGACTCCGGGCCGGTCGGGGCCTTCCGTGCGGCCGGGGCCGGGGCGGGTTTGTCCAATATCGCCAATAATCTTCCGGCCTATACGGCGGGCGAGGCGGTCATTCCCGAATATCATCGGAACCAGTTGCTGGCCTTGCTGATCGGCACCAATATCGGCCCGATCGTGACGCCATGGGCATCGCTGGCGACGCTGCTGTGCTTAGAGTTCTGCCGCACGCACGGGGTGCGGGTGCCGATGCGGCGGTTCGTGCTCACGGGGCTGGGACTTGCGGTGGTCGCGACGGCGGGGGCGGTCGCGGCGCTACTCGTGAGCGGATAGCTGCACCTCGGTTCAGCCCGGCAAACCGGTGACCGTGACATCCGCGGCCGACTTCACCAGTAGGGTCAGGTCCGGGAGCATTTCGGCGCTCGCGGCGATGAAGTCGACCTCACCGGTGGGCAGATCGAGGCGATCATCGAGCGGTGCGCCGTCGAAATCGGTGAGGTGCAAGCCGGATTCCCGAGCGAGCAAGGTTCCCGCCGGGAGGTCGACGAGACCGGCTCGATAACCTACGAAGCCGTCGATATCGCCACGCGCAAGCATCACCCAGCACAGCAGCGGGGACCAGAGCTGGATCAGGCGGCGCGAGCCGGATTCGAGGGACAGACGCAGGGCCCTGGCAGCCGGGTCGGTGCGACCCACCGGATAACCCTGTAACCAGGCCAGGGTCGGCGCGGATTCGCTGGGCCGATGTGGCGGGTGGCGCAGTGGGCCGCCGGGTCCGTTCGCGCCTCCGCCGCGCACGGCCGACCAGGTGCGGTCCGATACCGGCTCATGGATGACGCCGAGCACCGGGATTCCGTTGTGGCACAGGGCTATACCAACAGTGCAGACGGGCAGTCCGATGGCGATGTTATTGGTACCGTCCAGCGGATCGACGACCCAGCACCAGGTATCGTCCACCCCGTCGAGACCGGATTCCTCGGCGAGGATGCGGTGGTCAGGAAAGGCGCGACGAATACGGCCGACGATGAGATGTTCGGCCCGCAGATCCAGATCGGTGACCAGGTCACCGGCCGCATCCTTGATCCGCACGGTCAGCGATCCGGCCAGCCCCGCACGAATCGCGCGACCCGCCTCGACCGCCGCCTCGACCGCCACCGACCGAGCGAGCGCGACGGTCGCGTCCGGCGGCTTTTCGTGCAGCGCCCCGATCCGGACCGAATCGGCCCGGTTCGCCTGGGGAACAGCCAGATTCATCACGTCGCTCGTTCGCATCGGTCCTCCAGCTGTTCCGGCAGGGTATTCAGGTGATCCAGCACGGTCTCGGCGGCCTGCCGGGTTTCGGATGTGGTGCACGCGGTGCGGTGCACCCAGTGGTC
This sequence comes from Nocardia sp. CA-107356, assembly GCF_050946365.1. Lineage (NCBI taxonomy): Bacteria > Bacillati > Actinomycetota > Actinomycetes > Mycobacteriales > Nocardiaceae > Nocardia > Nocardia sp. CA-107356. The sequence goes on from NZ_CP191992.1 coordinate 6,276,824, forward strand.
GGCGGTGGCGAGGCCGCCGAGCGATCGGTCTGGTCGGCCGTGTCGCGCCTCGCCGAGCACCACGGTGGCAGCCTCGCCCTGCACGTCGGAGACGTGAAATACCCCGTGCGGCAACGTGTATACCTCGCCCGAGTGGAAATGCTCGGCCGATCGGGTGCGGCAGGTGACCAGTTGCGCGGTCGCGCGCACCACGTCACCGTCGGCGGCACTGTGGATTTCGAAGATCCGGTGCGTCGGCCGATCGGTAGCGCCTGCCACGTCCAGGATTTGATTGCCGACCCGGCCGTACAGCACCGCGCTCAGCAGATCCCAACTGTGTGCGTGCATCGGCGAGGTCGTCGGCTGGGCGCGCAGACCCGCGGTCCAGACGTGCACGCAGATGCCACGACCACCGCCACGCCAGGTGGGGAAACACACGAACCCCAGGGGATGCAGGACCGGGATGACCTCGACGCGACCGTCCAACACACCGGTCATCAGGTCATGGGTCCAGCGGCGCACGATATCGCCGGCGACCGCGCGCCGCTCGCTCGACGTGACGCGCCCCGCCGCATCGGAGCCGATCAGCGTTAGGAGACGGTCGTAATCGTTCATTCAGTACGGATTCCTCGGCTGTAGCGCGCGACGCACGATATCGGCGACGTCGCGATCGGTGTAGGAGGCCGGTAGTGCGAGACCGAGCGCGTCGAACAGTCCGCGGGTCTGATCGACGGACGGCTCGTCGGCCAGCGACAGCTCCTCGCTTCGGCTGAGCGGCACCTGCCTGGCCTGTTTGAAACTGGCCACCAGTTCCCGGTTGAAGTCCCGGTAGTAGGGCTTGTCCCGTTCGAACATCAGGGCCGGGGTGTTCGGATTGTCCTGGGTGACAATGACGCAACTCGACGACAGGTCCCAGCGGAAGGTCGTCATCACCGTCGAGAGGCCGACATCGATGGTCAGGAAGGTAAAGCGCTGCCGATACCAGCAGGCGGCGAGTACCGTCGCGAAGGATTCCTTGCGGGTGCGTTCGGTGGTCCACAGTTCGCCGGTGCGGTCGGCCTCCGGCACCAGCGACGAGCGGAATTGCGCATAGGTCTTGCACAGCTGCTCGTTGCTCGGGTCGAGGACCTCGACCTGAATTCGCAGCGGACGCTGCTCGCGGCGCGCGTTTTCCACGCATTCGCGCAGTGTGACGGCCCGCAGATAGGTTCCGGTGCCGCCCTTGAACAGCCACTGCTCGGTGCCGCGCCGCGCGAGCGTATGCGCATGCCCGATCTCCGGACCGTACAGCAGCTGCACCGAATTCGAATCCCGAATGGCCTTGGCCGACAGATGCCGATCACGCAGCAGTGTGGTGGCCAGCAAACCGAGCACCAGCAGGATGACCGCGTTGATCAGATCCGCATCGAAAAAACCGATATCGATCAGTGAGATCACACCGAAGATGACCGCGAGAACCAAAGCGACGAGACCGTCGATATTGTTCCGCAGCCAGATCAGCACCCGTGCCATATGTTTCGGCCTCCCCTGGGGTTTCCACCCAGGATAGGTGCACCGGCGTCGACGCAGCGAGCGAACCGTCAAGTCCCACTGGCGGGCCGGTGCGTCGACACGGCGGCCAGTCGCGCGGAAAGGATTCGGCGGGCTCGGTCATAGGGGGCCGATTCGCCGAACAGCAGCGCGTCCTGAGCCGCGGTGCGTGCGATGGCGTCGAGTTCGAACGCGAGGTCGGCGGGCTCGTTATCGGGGGCGATCTCGCCGAGGTCGATGGCCTCGGCGACGGTGGTTTCATAGAGCCGCAACCAGTCTCGGCGCGATGCGGCGACGGCGTCGCGTACGCGGCCGGGGCGGGCGTCGAATTCGGCGACGGCGGACAGGAAGAAGCAGCCACCACTGAAGTACGGCTTCGCGGCATAGTCCAGCCATGAGTCGGCGAGTGCTCGGACGCGGCGGATGCCGGCGGGCGCACGTCGCGCGGGCTTCACCACATGTGCGACGAACACCTCCACGGCCGCACGGACGGTCGCGAGCTGAAGTTCTTCCTTGGAGCCGAAGTGCGCGAAAACGCCGCTCTTGCTGAGGTCGAGTTCGGTCGCCAGACGCCGCACGGACAGGCTTTCCAGGCCCTCGACCGAGGCGATGTCCATGGCGCGGTCGAGGATGACGCGGCGCGATCGCTCACCGCGTTGCAGACGCTTGTCGACCTTGGCTTCGACGGTCACCGATACCTGCCTTTCGTCCGACGTCGAGCATAGTCGACGGACGATCGTCCTGATTGTTTCGCATCGAATTAGCTGGCTTGCCCATTCATCCGGCGGTGTTGACAGAAGATTGTAGACAAGTAATAGTACGACTGTCCACTTACTTTGCCTGCAGCTGCCGCTGACTCGCACCACCATCCGCAACCCAACGGGCATCGGGCAGGCGAATGGCGATGCGAGTCAGCGCATACGGCGGACCTGTGGACGCACCGGCCGCTCAAACAACTCGGACGAGCGTCCATATTCTTCAGGTGAGAGGACAGATCATGCGAGCTATTCAGCAGGAGCACTGGGGTGGGCCCGAAACCATGCGACTCGTCGAGATCGAGCGGCCGACACCGCTGTATACCGAGGTGCTGGTGAAAGTCGTTGCGGCGGGGGTCAATCCGATCGACTACTTCAGCAGAGAAGGGCGGGCATACGTCCAGGCGTTGACGCTGCCCTTCGTCAACGGCTGGGATGTCGCCGGAGTCGTCGAGCAGGTCGGCTACGGGGTGACTCGCTTCCGACCCGGCGATCGGGTGTACGGCATGCCATGGTTTCCGCGCGCGGCTGGCGCCTATGCGGAATATGTGACCGCGCCGTCGCACCAATTCGCGCCCATGCCAACGGGTTCGAGCTTCACCGAGGCGGCGGCGCTACCATTGGCCGCCCTCACGGCCTGGCAGATGCTCGTCGATATCGGGAAAGTCGCTCCTGGACAACGTGTTCTGGTATCCGCCGCGGCAGGCGGGGTCGGCCATCTCGCCGTGCAGATCGCAAAGGCGTTCGGGGCGTATGTGATCGGCACCGCACGCTCGGCCAAGCACGAATTCCTCACCGCACTCGGCGCCGACGAAACCATCGACTACACGACGACCGATATCGCCGCGACGGTCCGCGATCTCGATATCGTGATCCAGATGTACGGCGGCGAACCGGCGCTGCGCATGCTCGAAACCTTGCGTCCCGGCGGCATTCTCGTCAACGGACAGGCGTCTTGGACACCCGGAATGTACGAGCGCGCGGCCGAACTCGGCGTGCGCGCCAGTGCCTACCTGGTCGAACCCGACCGCGCCGACCTCGAATCATTGACCGACCTGGTCGAAAAGAACCAGCTGCGTCCACACGTCGAAACGGTGCTGCCGCTGGAGCAGGCCGCCGAGGCACACCGCCTGATCGAACAGGGCCGAACCACCGGGAAGATCGTGCTCACCGTTAGTGACCCAGGCCACACCACAAATCCTTGACCTCGAGTGCGGTTGAGGAACCAGGATCGACCCGTGCCCAGGTTCGTCGAATGCGGCGCACACCATCCGTCGGTGCGCCACCGCACGCCCCGGCACACCCGATTCCGCGAGTCGGTCGACGGCTCGCGGTTCGCTCCCGCTGGACCAGTACACCCACCAGCGGGAGCGCAGGTGGGCCCGTCCTATCGGCTAGTGCACCGGATCGCGGTATGTCCTGAAACGTCAACAGCCGCGCACCATTTCGGTGCGCGGCTGGGTGGACGGCAATCAATCAAGCGGAGACGGCGATCTCCCACTCGTACACGGTGAGTTCCGATGAACCGGTGGTGTGCACCGGGTCGGTGAACGCGATCTCGCGGGCGGCCTCGAGGCTTTCGGCATGGATCACGTAGGCGCCGCCGGTGCCGTCGGTGAAGCGTCCGCTCTCCACCAACTGCCCACGCTCCAACAGCTCGTTCAGGAACTGCCTGTGCGGTTCGATGGTGGCCGGGTCGAACGACGGCTTGCGCATCGCCATGACCAGGTACTTATTGGTCACCCCTGCGACTCCGGACGCGGCGCTCTGGTTGCCGCGGCGGCGGCACGCACCTGCGGGGCCACCAGTACGACCTGGCCGAGCACACCGTTGACGAATCCGGGCGAATCGTCGGTCGACAGCTCCTTGGCCAACTCCACGGCCTCATCGACGGCGACGACCGGCGGAACATCGTTGGCGTGGAACAACTCCCACACCGCGATGCGCAGAATGGCCCGATCGACGGCGGGCAGCCGGGACAGCTCCCAGTCCTTGAGATAGGACTCGATGGTGCCATCCACCCGATCCAGATCGTCGGCGACGCCCTCGACCAGGGTGCGGGTATAGGCGTGCACCGGGGCAACCGCCTGATCCTGGGTGGCCAGCTCGGCCCGCTCGGTGAGCAGGTCGGCTGCGTCCACGTCGCGGGCCTCCGCCTCGAAGAGCAGATCGACCGCCCGGCGGCGGGCCTTGTGGCGCGCGCCGAGCTTCTTGAAAGTGGACTTCTTATCCAAGGGCTGTTCCGCCACAGTCGTTATTATCCCTGTTCGCCAGGTCCGGCGATCAGGCGTTGACTCGGCCGAGGTAGCTGCCGTCGCGCGAGTCGATGCGCAGCTTGTCGCCGGTGTTGATGAACAGCGGGACCTGCACCTCGGCGCCGGTCTCCAGGGTGGCGGGCTTGGTGCCGCCGGTGGAACGGTCGCCCTGCAGGCCGATATCGGTGTGCTGCACCTCGAGCTCGACCGTGACGGGCAGCTCGACGTAGAGCGGCGCGCCCTCGTGGGTGGCGACCTGCACGGTCATGTTCTCCAGCAGGAAGCGCGCGCCGGGGCCGATGGTCTCTTCGGCGATGGAGATCTGGTCGAACGTGTCGCCGTCCATGAACACGTAGTCCGTGCCGTCGTGGTACAGGTAGGTCATATCGCGACGGTCGACGGTGGCGGTCTCCACCTTGACGCCCGCGTTGAAGGTCTTGTCGACGACCTTGCCGGACAGCACGTTCTTCAGCTTGGTCCGCACGAAGGCAGGGCCTTTACCCGGCTTGACGTGCTGGAATTCGATGATCTGCTGGAGCTGACCGTCGATCTTCAGCACGAGGCCGTTCTTGAAGTCGCTGGTGTCCGCCACTGTTCTCGGATCTCCTAGTTCATGAATGTTCGGGCAACCGGCGTCAGTCGACGACGGTCAGGTCTTTGCTGGTGTTGGTGAGCAGATCCGGGCCCCCCTCGCGCACCACGAGCGTGTCCTCGATCCGGACGCCGCCGCGGCCGGGGAAGTACACACCTGGTTCGACGGTCACCGCCACGCCAGAGAGAAGTGTACCGGTTCCGGTTTTGGCGATTCCCGGCGCTTCGTGGATCTGCAGTCCGACACCGTGCCCGAGACCGTGCACGAACAGCTTCCCGTGTCCGGCCGCCTCGATCACCGCCCGCGCCGCAGCGTCCACGTCGGTCACCTGCGCGCCCGGCTTCAGCGCCTCGCGTCCGGCCCGCTGTGCCGCCTCGACCAGCGCGTACACCTCGCGATGCCAGTCGGATGCGGCGCCGAGCACGAAGGTGCGGGTCATATCGGAGTGGTAGCCGCCGACCACGGCGCCGAAGTCGATTTTGACGAAGTCACCGGTGGCGAGCACCGCGCCGGTGGGCCGATGATGCGGAATGGCGGAGTTCGCACCCGTCGCCACAATGGTCTCGAAGGCGATCGCGTCGGCGCCGTGTTCGAACATCGCCCACTCGAGATCCCTGGCGACCTGACGTTCGGTGCGGCCGGGGCGCAGACCGCCACGTTCCAGCAGAGTGGCCAACCCGGCGTCACCTGCGGCGCAGGCAGCGCGCAACTGCTCGACCTCGTAAGCGTCCTTGACCATGCGCAGCTGTTCGACCAGCCTCGGCGTGGCCACGAACTCCAAACCGGTCTTCTGCTCGATGAATCCTCGATGCTCGTCGACCGTGACGACGTGGCTCTCATAGCCGACCCGTCCCAGCTGCCACTCCCCCGCGAGCTCCACGATGCGCCGGGCGGTGGCCCTGGCGATTTCGGCGCGCAGGTCCGGCACCTGCTCGGCCACCTGGCTCAGGTAACGCCCGTCCGTCCCGATTACCGTGCGCTCCTCGGCATTACGCATATCCCATGAGGTCACCAGGAGGGTGGCATTGGACCCGGTGAAGCCGGTCAGGTACCTGATGTTCACCAGATCGGTGACCAACAGCGCGTCGACCTCGTTCTCCACCAGCAGACTCCGCAGCGCACCACGGCGTGCCGCGTAGTCGGGCCCACGGCCCGCATGATCAGCAGACATGTGTCAAAGCTACCGCCGACACGCCGTAGCTCCGCATGAAACACCGGCACAAACCGTGCCGTACCCGTCGTATTCGGCACAATGTCGCGTTGCCGAAGCCGCTCCGACGGTTCCGATTGCTACGTTCGGCCCATGTCGACGACCACGCGGATGCGACACGGCCTACTTTCCAGCATCGTGGCCGTGCTCGCGATCAGCGCAGTCGCGTCCTGCGACACGCCCTCGCGAACCACCGAGCACGACACACCCACCACGATCGACCTGCAAGCGCACCGCGGCGGGCGCGGCCTCACCATCGAAGAATCGCTCGACGGCTTCGCCAAGGCGCTGCGGCTCGGCGTGACCACCCTCGAACTCGATATCGTGCTCGCCGCCGACGGGACGCCACTCATCTGGCACGACCCCCTGGTGCTCGCGGAGAAATGCACCGACACCGCCCCCGCCTTTCCCGGCGACCCGCAATTCCCCTACGTGGGCAAGGTGATTCACGACCTCACCTACGCCCAGACACAGACGCTGGACTGCGGCAGCCGAACATTGGCGAATTTCCCGCGCCAGCAAGCGGTTCCCGGCAACCGGATCGCCACGTTGCCCCAGCTGTTCGACCTGGTCACCACGATCGGCGCGGGCGGGGTGCGCTTCAATATCGAAACCAAAGTCGAGGCCGAAAAGCCCGAACAGTCCGCAACGCCACAGGAGTTCGTCGACACCATCCTCGGTGTGGTCCAGCAGGCGGGAAAGGCCGGTGCGGTGGAAATCCAGAGCTTCGACTGGCGCACGCTGCCGTTGGTCCGCAAAGCCGCACCCTCGGTGCCGGTCGTCGCGCTCTATGACGACACCACCTTCGTTGCTGGCTCGCGCTGGCTCGGACCGATCCGCTACGAGGATCACCCAGCGGATCCGCTCGCCGCGGTGAAAGCTCTCGGCGCGGATATCGTCTCGCCCGGATATTCGGTTCCGTACGGCAAGAAGGCAGGCGAGCCCGGATTCGCCCTCATCGCCGACCGGACTTATGTCGACAACGCCCACCGCCTCGGTCTGCGGGTGATTCCCTGGACGGTGAACGATAAGGCCACGATCGCGGCCCAGATCGATACCGGCGTCGACGGTGTCATCACCGATTATCCGGACGTGATGCGACAAGTGCTCGAGGAGAAGGGTCGTCCGCTCCCTACGGCCTATCAATAGTCGCTCGAGCGACTCGATCGGTGTTCACATATCGATCGGCTATCCCCAATTCGACATTCGGGGCTGTATCCGCGGGCACGGCAGACGAGGCTGAAAACCATGTCTCCCATCGCCTTTGCCCTGCTGATGGCCTGGTGCGCGGCCCTCACCACATTCGATCTCCGGCATCGCCGACTGCCCAATGCGCTCACCGCCTCCGGTGCCGTGATCATCTTCGGATACGCGCTGTTCACAACACAATTCACAGCGGCGGCAGTCGGTGCATTACTGCTCGCGATGCCATATCTATTGGTGCACTTGATCGCACCCGCCGCGCTCGGGGCGGGCGATGTGAAGCTCGCCGTCGGACTCGGCGCAGTCGCTGCACTCGGCGGCGCGCAGGTGTGGGTCAGGGCGGCACTGACGGCCCCGGTCCTGACCGCGGCATTCGGACTGGTCGTGCTGGCCCGGCGGCGGATTCGGTCCGGCGACGATCGCGCCGGACCGCAGGCGCTGCCCCACGGTCCGGCCATGTGTCTCGCGACCGTGCTGAGCCTGGCGGCGGCGTCCAGCTAGCCGATACCCATGGCGCTGGCCACGCGACCGTGCCCGTCATCACGGCGGGCCGCGTGCCGGAGCACCCGCGCCGACATGGGAAGATGGAGGACGTGCTGCGCTGGATAACTGCCGGAGAATCCCATGGTCCCGCTCTCGTCACCATCCTCGAGGGGATGGTGGCAGGTGTCGCGGTGACATCCGACGAGATCTCCGCACAGTTGGCCCGCCGTCGGCTCGGATACGGGCGTGGCGCCCGGATGAAGTTCGAGGCCGACAAGGTCACCGTGGTCGGCGGGGTGCGCCACGGACGCACCATGGGCGGACCGGTGGCCATCGAGATCGCAAACTCCGAATGGCCGAAGTGGACGACGGTCATGTCCGCGGACCCGGTCGACGAGAGCGAACTCGCCGATATGGCCCGCAACGCACCGCTGACCCGACCCCGGCCCGGCCACGCCGACTACTCCGGCATGCTCAAGTACAACTTCGACGATGCCCGCAATGTGTTGGAGCGGGCCAGCGCTCGCGAGACCGCCGCGCGTGTCGCGGCGGGCACCGTCGCCAGGAACTTCCTGCGGCAGGCCCTCGGTGTGGAGGTCGTCTCGCACGTTGTCTCGATCGGGACCGCCGCCAACACCACCGGCATCGTGCCGACCCCCGCCGACCTGGCCGCGATCGATGAAAGTCCGGTGCGCGCGTTCGACAAGGACGCAGAGGCCGCAATGATCGCCGAGATCGAGGCCGCCAAAAAGGACGGCGACACCCTCGGTGGCGTCGTCGAGGTGATCGTGGACGGGCTGCCCGTCGGACTCGGTTCCTTCATCAGCGGTGCGGACCGGCTCGACTCGCGACTCGCGGGCGCGCTCATGGGCATTCAGGCGATCAAGGGCGTCGAGGTCGGCGACGGCTTCGAAACCGCGCGCCGCCGCGGCAGCCAGGCGCACGACGAGATGAAGCCGGGACCGGACGGTGTGCTGCGCTCGACCAACCGCGCGGGCGGTCTCGAGGGCGGCATGACCAATGGCGAACCGCTGCGTGTGCGCGCCGCGATGAAGCCCATCTCGACGGTGCCGCGCGCGCTGTCCACGGTCGATATGAGCACCGGTGAGGAGGCTGTGGCCATCCATCAGCGCTCCGATGTCTGTGCCGTGCCCGCCGCGGGTGTGGTCGCCGAGTCGATGGTCGCGCTGGTCGTGGCGCAGGCGGCGCTGGAGAAGTTCGGCGGCGATTCGCTGGTCGAGACCCTCGACAACATCACCAGCTACGTCAAGCGCGTCAGCACCCGACCACACGTGCCGCAATGATCGTGCAGTCCGATCCGCGCGCACCGCGCGTGGTGCTGGTCGGACCGCCGGGGGCGGGAAAATCGACGATCGGCCGCAAGCTCGCGAGGGAACTCGGTGTCGAGCTGTACGACACCGATGCCGGAATCGAACGCGAGACCGGGCGCACCATCCCGGAGATCTTCGCCGAGGACGGCGAGCCCGAATTCCGCAGGATCGAGGAGCGGGTGGTGCGCCGCGCCATCCTCGCCGAACGCGGTGTGGTCTCGCTCGGCGGCGGGGCCGTGCTGTCCACCGACACCAGGGCGCTGCTGCGCAATCGCACCGTGGTGTATCTGGAAATCAGTGTGGCCGAAGGACTTCGCCGCACCGGCGCGAGCACCCAGCGGCCACTGCTCAACGGGGCGGATCCAGGTGCGAAGTATCGCGAGCTGATGCGCAAGCGCAGGCCGCTCTACCGCGAGGTCGCAACGGTGCGGGTGCGTACCGACGGCCGCAGTCCGGGCCGGGTGGTGCGGATGATCATGGCGAAGCTGGGCATGGAATCGGTGCTGCCGCAAGATGCGGAGCCCGATTCGACCGAGACCACGCCGGACACAGGTCAGCATGCCGCGGCAGCACCGACCCAAACCCCGAAAGCCCAGGGCAGCAGTAGGTCACGGGCCCGGCGGGCCGCAAGAGCCCGCGCCGCCGCCCGCCGCCGGGCCGCCGCGCAGGCCGATGGCAATGAACCAACGGCCGCGGAACGAACCAAGCCCACCGGCAAAATCTCCAACGGCCCCGCCGGCTCCGAAGGATCCGGTGACACGCCGACCCCCGGCAGCCGGTCCCGGCGCACCAGGGCCCGCCGCGCTCGCGCGCGAGCCCTCAACCAACCAGCACGCACAGAATCGGAGCCGAGTACCCGTGAGTGAAAGCCCAACCGAGCCGACTCGCATCGAAGTCCGCACCGCCGACCCGTATCCGGTGATCATCGGCCGCGGCCTGCTCGCCGAACTCGTCGACTCGGTTGCTGGCGCGACCACCGGCGTGCGCACCGTCGCGATCTTCCATCAGCCGCCGCTGGCCGAGACCGCCGAGGTAGTGCGGAAGGCGCTGGCCGACAAGGGTATCGACGCGCATCGCGTCGAGATCCCGGACGCCGAGGCGGGTAAGGATCTGGCCGTCGCGGGCTTCTGCTGGGAGGTGCTCGGCCGCATCGGCCTGACCCGCAACGATGTCGTGGTGAGCCTCGGCGGCGGCGCGGCGACCGATCTCGCCGGATTCGTGGCCGCCACCTGGATGCGCGGGGTGCAGATCGTGCATGTGCCCACCACGCTGCTGGCCATGGTCGACGCGGCCGTCGGCGGTAAGACCGGCATCAATACCGAGGCGGGCAAGAATCTCGTCGGCAGCTTCCACGAACCGGCGGCGGTGCTGGTCGATCTCGCGACCCTGGAGACGGTGCCGCGCAATGAGATCGTCGCGGGCATGGCCGAGATCATCAAGGCCGGTTTCATCGCCGACCCGGTGATCCTGGAATTGGTGGAGCGCGATCCGGAGGCGGCGCTCGATCCGACCGGTGCTGTGCTGCCCGAGCTGATCCGCCGCGCGATCCAGGTGAAGGCCGATGTCGTCGCGTCCGATCTCAAGGAAGCCAGTCTGCGCGAGATCCTCAACTACGGCCACACCCTCGGGCACGCCATCGAGCGCCGCGAGCGCTACCGCTGGCGCCACGGCGCGGCCGTTTCGGTCGGTCTGGTTTTCGCCGCCGAACTCGGTCGCCTCGCCGGTCGTCTCGATGATGCGACCGCCGGCCGCCACCGCACCATCCTGGCCAGCGTCGGCCTGCCCACCAGCTACGACGCCGATGCTCTCCCCCAACTGCTCGACGCCATGCAGACCGATAAGAAGACCCGTTCCGGCGTCCTGCGCTTCGTCGTCCTCGACGGTCTCGCCAAACCCGGCCGCCTCGAGGGTCCGGACCCCACCCTGCTGGCCGCCGCCTACTCGGCGATCGCCCGCGAGGACAGCTCGAGCAGCGGCGCCGTCCTCCTCTAGGCACAGCGAAGGCGACCTTCCGGCCATATCGGCCGTTGAAGGTCGCCTCCAGTCGAATTCGCGCGCGGCTACGCGGGGGTCGCGGTCGACTCCGGCACCTGCGGTGCGGGCCGCTTCGCGGACTTGTTGAGCTGGCGGTCGGCGATGATGCGCCCGAGGCCGACGCCGATGAGGCCCGGGATGAAGACCAGCAGGACGATGAAAGATGCGCCCGCGGTCAGCTCGAAGAGCAGGCCGTTATCGCCGAGATCGAACTTGGGCAGCCAGTCGAGCAGCCAGGAGACCGCGCCACTGCCCAGGCCTGCGGCGGCCGCCGTCTCGAGCCACGAGATGGTCAGGTCCGAGCCGTGCTCCGGATCCGGATGGACTTCGCGGTCCTTGCGTCCGTCCAGCAGACCCCAGAACACGATTGCCACGAGCAGCACGACCAAGCACAGCGGCCGCATCCAGCTGCCCTGGGTCGGCCAGTACACCATCGCGAATCCCAGCGCGGCACGCAGGCCAACGACCAGCGCACCGAGCACTATGGCCCGCAACACCCAACCATTCATGGTCAACACCATAGCCTCGAGTCGGCCGGATCCAAATGAGAACCGGTTACAGATTTACCGCCGCGGCCATTTCCGCGCGCGGAGCGGGGCGGCCGGTGAACTGCTCGACCTGCCCGTAGGCCTGATTCAGCAGCATTTCCAGCCCACTCACCACGGTATGCCCAGCCCGTGCGACCGCGACGGCCAGTGGAGTAGGCCACGGGTTGTAGATCGCATCGAGCACCACCGGGGCCGTGGCCACCGCCTCGGCGACAACGGCGGCGGCCTCCGCCGGAATCGTGCTCACCACGGCACCCGCGTTCGCACATGCCGCGCGCAATGGGTGGGGGTCGAAAGCGATCACGGTGGCGGTCATACCGAGATGTTCCGCGAGATCCACTGCCCCGCGCGCCCGCCCGGCATCCCGCGCGACAACGGTCACCGCCTCCGCGCCGAGTTCGGACAACGCGAGCAGCGCCGGGCGTGCAGTGCCGCCCGCGCCGAGCACCACGGCCTGCGCGAGTTCGCCGACACCGCCACCGCGCAACGCGCCGAGCACCCCGTCTACGTCGGTGCAATCGGCACGCCAGCCGCTGGTGGCCGGCGCGTCGGCCGACACCGCCCCGCCAGCATCGCTCGAACCGGTATCGATCCGAACCAGCGTATTCGCCGACCCGACCAGCACGGCCCGTTCGGTCCGCTCACTCGCGTAGGCGAGCGCCGCCTCTTTACCCGGCATGGTCACCGACAGCCCGACCCACTCGGGACCGAGCCCGTCGACCAACCCGGGCAGCTCTTCGGCCGAACATTCGATGCGTTCATAGGTCCAGTCGAGACCGAGCGCACGGTATGCGGCCAAATGCAACTGCGGCGAGCGCGAATGCGCGATCGGCTTCCCCAGCACCGCCGCCTTGCGCGGCCGGATCCCTTTACCGTCCACTGTCGAGGATCCCGCTCTGCCTGGCCTTTTCGATATTGCGCAGATGTTCGCTGTAGCTCTCGGTAAACAATGTGGTCCCCTGCTTGTCGACGGTCACGAAGTACAACCAGGTCCCCGCCTCCGGATTCTCCACCGCCCGCAACGCATTCAGCGACGGCGCCGAGATCGGCGTAGCCGGTAGCCCCGGCATGGCGTAGGTGTTCCACGGGGTCCGCTTGGCGCGGTCGGCATCGGTGGTCGCGACCTCGGTGCGGTCCAGCGCGTAGTTCACCGTCGAGTCGAACTGCAGTGGCTGGTTGACCTCGAGCCGGTTCACGATCACCCGCGCCACCTTGCCCATATCCTGCGGCAGCGCCTCGCGTTCCACCAATGAGGCGGCGATGAGGGTCTGATACGGATTCAGCTTCGTTTCAGCGCCCGACTGCAGCAGTCCGGTCGACTCGTAACTGCGCGCGCTCGCGCTCACCAGTTGTTGCAGGATCTGTTCCGGTGTCCCACTCGGATCGAAATCCCAGGTGCCCGCGGCGATCAAACCCTCGAGCTGCCTGGTGCGGTCGGGCACGTCACGCACCCGCTGTTCGGCCCAGCTCGGCACGCCGAGGACGTTCAGATCCGCGCTCGCTCCGGCGGCGTCGAGTTGTTCATAGGTGATGCACTTCTTATTCGTGCCGGTGCCGACGCAACTGGCATCGGCGATCTTGCGGTAGATGCCGTCCTTGCGGTTGCCGGTGTTCACGTCCTGCTGGTCGTGCAGCAGCCGTCCCTCGGCGACCACCAGATTGCCGACCCGCGAATCCTTGCCGAGCAGCGCCGTCACCGCCTGCACGGACGGGCTGTGACTCGGGATTGCGTAGTACCCGGGCTGCACGGAGTTCATATTCGAATTACGCACGGCCGCTTGGAAGAATGCCTCACTGCTCGCGACAACGCCCTTCTTCTGCATTGCGTCCGCGATCTGGTTCGAGGTGTCGCCGGGATGCACCTGCACCACAACCAGCGGTCCGACCGGACCCGCGAAATCCTCGGGTGCGCCGAACATTTTGACCAGTTTCATCCCGGCGAAGACCGCGGCACCGACGAACAGCACCACGAACATCGCACCGATGAGCCACAGATTCCGGCGGCGCTTTTTCCGCTCGGCGGCCTTGCGTGAGGCCGCCCGGGAACGCCTGCCCCGCGATGGCGCGCTGCGCTGACGTTCTGACCGGGACTCCGACCGGGGTTCCTCGGCACGACTCCCGCCACGCTCGGACCGGGTCCGCCCGGACCGCGATGGACCGCCACCGGCCCGGCCGCCGCCCACCCCGTCGCCGCGCGAGCGCCGGGGCTCCGCGTCCTCAGCACGCTGAGCGCTCGAAGGGCGGCCCCGCCGCGGTTCCCCCTGCTCGGCGCGCTGCGGCGCCGCGCGACGCGAACGCCCGGTCGGGAGCGGCTCGTCCGGATCCTCGTCGGTGTAGCGCGGGATGACCGTGGTGTCGTCGTCGTAGTCCTCCCAGGCCTGGTCGTTTCGCTGGTAACGCCGATCAGCCTCACGCTGTCGGAACCGTTCCTCGGCTCGCGCCCATCGATCCGTCATGCACCGTCTCCGGACTCAGACGTTGCTTCGGCCGACCTCAACACCGCACTCCGTTCGTCCAACCATCCCTGCAGGATCGCCACGGCCGCCGCCTGATCGATCACCTGCCGCTGGCCACGCGCGCGAACTCCACTGTCCCGCAATGCACGTGCAGCTGACACCGTAGTCAAACGTTCGTCGGAAAGTCGGATAGGCACGGGTGCTATGACTGCGCGCAAATGTTCCGCGAATGCGATCGCCAGCCCGGCCGCGGCGCCCTTTTCCCCGCGCAATGTCCGGGGCAGGCCGACGATAACCTCGACAGCCTCGTACTCCCGCACAATTTCGGCAATTCTGAAAATATCGCTTGCCGGACCGGACGCGCGCCTGGCTGGCTTCGCCCGAGGCACCGTCTCCACGGGAGTGGCGAGCATGCCATCAGGGTCGCTGGAGGCGACCCCGATCCGAACACTGCCGACATCGATGCCGATCCGCCTGCCACGACCAGGGTCGGTCACGGGCGAGGGGCGGTCGGCGCCCCTACGCGAAGCGCCCTCCGGATCAGCAGAGCGCGCATCCGACGAATGATGACTCTCCGAGTCCCCCATCACCCGGCCAGTTCGGCCACCCGAGCACGGACCGCGGCCAGGCCGACTTCGATACCCGCGGGATCCGAACCAGCGCCCTGCGCCATCTCCGGCTTGCCGCCACCGCGACCCGCAATGCTCGGGCCGAAGCTGGCGACCAGATCACCGGCCTTGAAGCCGAGGTCCTGCGCGCTCTTGTTGACCGTCACCACGAACGGCACCTTGCCGTCGGCATCGCCGAGCAGCACCACCACCGCCGGGTTGCTGCCGAACCGGCCGCGGATATCGGTGGCCAGGGTGCGCAGGTCACCGGCAGCGACACCCGCGGGCGCGGCGGCGGCTACCAACAGCACAGCGCCGACTCGCTCGGCCTCGTCGACGAACGTGCCGGCCGAGGCGAGCACCGCGGCGACCTTGGTGCGCTCCAGTTCCTTCTCGGCCACCTTCAGCCGCTCCACCAGCTGCTCGACGCGCGCGGGCACCTCCTCCGAGGGCACCTTCAGCGAGGATGCGACACCGGCCAGCAGCGCGCGCTCCTTGGCGAGGTATTGGTAGGAGTCCAGGCCGACGAAGGCCTCCACCCGTCGCTTGCCGGAACCGATGGCCGACTCGCCGAGCACCGTGATCGGGCCGATCTGCGAGGAATGCTGTACGTGCGTACCGCCGCACAGCTCCATCGAGAACGGTCCGCCGATCTCCACGACGCGCACCTCGTCGCCGTAGTTCTCGCCGAACAGCGCCAGTGCGCCCATCTGCTTGGCCTTGGGCAGATCGGTGACGAAGGTGTTCACCGGGAAGTCCGCGCCCACCGCATCATTGGAGACGGCCTCGATATCGGCCTTCTGCTGTTCGGAGAGCTGACCCTGCCAGTTGAAGTCGAAACGCAGATAGCCCGGCTTGTTCAGCGAACCGGCCTGTACGGCATTCGGGCCGAGCACCTGCCGCAGCGCGGCGTGCACCATATGCGTGCCGGAGTGGCCCTGGGTGGCACCCCGACGCCACGCCGGATCCGCCTGCGCGAGTACGACATCACCCTCGGTGATCTGCCCCTGCTCGACGGTGGTCTTGTGCACCCACAGCTTCTTGGCGATCTTCTGCACATCGTTGACGCGCAGCTTGAGCCCCTGCGCGGTAATGGTGCCGCGATCGGCGATCTGACCGCCGGACTCCGCGTACAGCGGGCTGCGGTCCAGGATGACCTCGACATCCTGGCCAACGGTGGCGGTCGGCACCCGGACGCCGTCGGCGATCAGCGCGAGTACATGCGCCTCGGAGGTCAGCTCGTCGAAGCCGGTGAATTCCGTCGCGCCACGATCGACCAGTTCCTTGTAGATGGTCAGGTCGGCATGTCCGTGCTTGCGCGCCTGCGCATCCTCCTTGGCCATCTTCCGCTGCTCGGCCATGAGGGAGCGGAACCCGTCCTCGGCGACCGACAGTCCCGCCTCGGCCGCCATCTCCAGGGTCAGCTCGATCGGGAAGCCATAGGTGTCGTGCAGTTTGAAGGCATCCGAACCCGGAATTGTCTTGCCGCCCTTGGCCGCGACCTCGTCGACGGCCTCGGCAAACAACCGGGAGCCGGTGTTGAGGGTCTTGAGGAACGCCGCCTCCTCACCGACCGCGACATTCTCGATGCGCGCGAAGTCGGTGGACAGTTCCGGATACGACGGCGCCATCAACTCGCTGACGACCTTCATGAACTCGCCGACAACCGGCTTCTCGGCGCCGAGCAGCCGAGCCGAACGCACGATCCGGCGCAACAGGCGGCGCAGCACATAGCCGCGGCCCTCATTGCCAGGATTGACGCCGTCGGCGATGAGCATGGCCGAGGTGCGCGCATGGTCGGCGATGACACGGAAGCGCCGGTCGTCCTCGTGGTCGACGCCGTAGGACCGGCCGGTCAACTCCTCGGCCTTATCGATGATCGGGCGCAGCAGGTCGGTCTCGTAGACGTTGTCGACACCCTGCAGCAGCAGCGCGATGCGCTCGACGCCCATACCGGTGTCGATATTCTTCTTGGGCAGCGATCCGATCGGCGGATGGCCCAGCTTGGGGCTCTGTTCACCGCGGATGTCCTGCATGAAGACCAGGTTCCAGATCTCCAGATAGCGGTCCTCATCGGCGACCGGACCACCGTCTTTACCGTATTCGGGGCCGCGGTCGTAGTAGATCTCCGAACACGGTCCACCCGGGCCGGGTACGCCCATATCCCAGTAGTTGTCCTTGCCGTCGCGGAACTGGATCCGCTCCTCGGGGATGCCCGCAACCCGATGCCAGATCTCGGCGGCCTCCGGATCGGATTCGTAGGCGGTCACCCAGATCCGCTCGGGATCGAAGCCGTAGCCACCGTCCTCCTGCGATGTGGTGATCAACTCCCAGGCGAGGGTGATGGCCTTCTCCTTGAAGTAGTCACCGAAGGAGAAATTGCCCGCCATCTGGAAGAAGGTGTTGTGCCGCGTGGTGACACCGACCTCTTCGATATCGCCGGTGCGGACGCATTTCTGCACACTGGTCGCACGCGGGAACGGCGGCGCCTCCTGCCCCAAGAAGTACGGCTTGAACTGAACCATGCCCGCATTGACGAACAGCAGGGTCGGGTCGGCCAGGATCAGCGAGGCACTGGGCACCTCGGTGTGTCCGGCACGGACAAAATGGTCCAGGAATCGCCGTCGGATCTCGTGGGTCTGCACAGATATCCAGCCTACCGGTGTGCCGCATCCCTTTTTTCAGCGACCGGGGTGGTGGCACCCACCGGTCGACCTGTCCCGGCCTGCGCACGCGCGGCCCGCAGCGGCAAGCGCGCCCACCACCGTCTTCCTGTCCGGCGGCACGACGCCGTGGTTATCGTCCGCGGACGATTCGGCGCAGCTTCTCGACTCGGCGTTGGATATCGCGTTCGACGCCGTGGTCGGTCGGCCTGTAGTAGTCACGGCCGACGATTTCGTCGGGTGGATACTGTTGGGCCAGCACGCCGTCCGGGTCGTCGTGCGGGTATTTGTAGCCCTGGGCATTGCCGAGTGCGGCGGCGCCCGCGTAGTGGCCGTCGCGCAGGTGCGGGGGCACCGCGCCCGCCTTGCCTGCCGAGATATCGGCGAGAGCGGCGCCGAGCGCGGCGGGGACCGCACCGGATTTCGGGGCCGTGGCCAGGTGAATCGTCGCGTGGGTCAGGGTGAGTTGGGCCTCGGGCATACCGATGAGTTGGACGACGTGCGCGGCCGCGACCGCCGTCTGCAGCGCAATCGGATCGGCCATACCGATATCCTCGCTGGCCGAGATCACCAGGCGGCGGGCAATGAAGCGGGGATCCTCGCCCGCACTGAGCATCCGGGCCAGATAGTGCAGGGCCGCATCGACATCCGAGCCGCGAATGGATTTGATGAACGCGCTCACCACGTCGTAATGCTGATCGCCTGCACGGTCGTAGCGGACCGCGGCCTTGTCCACACTGGCCTCGACGAGATCCACGTCGACGATGCCGTCCAATGAGGACTCCGCCGACGCCTCCAGAGCGGTCAATGCCCGGCGCGCGTCACCGCCCGCGATCCGCACAATGTGGTCCAGCGCGGCGTCGGTCACCGTGTACGCCCCGGCGTAACCACGCGGATCCGCCAGCGCACGGTCGAGTACGGTCCGGATATCGGCCTCGGTGAGCGACTGCAGTTGCAATACCAGCGACCGCGACAGCAGCGGCGACACCACCGAGAACGACGGATTCTCGGTCGTCGCGCCGACCAACAGCACGATCCGGTTCTCCACCGCGGCGAGCAGCGCGTCCTGCTGGGTTTTGGAGAAGCGGTGCACCTCATCGATGAACAACACGGTCTGTTCGCCCACGCTGAGACGACGACGGGCCACATCGATGACCGCGCGCACCTCCTTGACACCCGCCGACAATGCCGACAGCGCCTCGAAGCGGCGGCCGGTGGCCTGTGAGATCAGCGAGGCCAGCGTTGTCTTCCCGGTTCCCGGCGGTCCGTACAACAACACCGACGCCGCGCCCGAACCCTCGATCAACCGCCGCAGCGGAGATCCGGGCCCGAGCAGATGCTGTTGCCCGACCACCTCGTCCAATGTCGCCGGCCGCATCCGCACCGCAAGCGGCGCACCGGCATCGCGGCGCACGACACTGTCGATGGAGTGCCCCGTCGGCGCATCGTCACCGGGCATGTCGAATAAGCCGTCGCTCACACCGAGCACGTTACCGAGAGGGACCGACACCTCCCACGCTGCGTGCGCGAGAGGTGGTGCTGCGCCGTTGTCGCAGGCAAACCGAGACCGGGCGGTACGGGAACGGTCACGATTTGCCTGCCGCTCATGGATCAGCTGTGATCGACACTCGTGGCCGAAAACGTCGACGTTCCAGATTCTGAGCCCCTCGGGTCGTTCGCTCGACGCACCCTGCTGACGGGTGGGGCCGCGGCGACCGCCACCGCACTCTTGACCACCGCACCCGCGCGAGCGGAGGGGCCGGTATTCCGCCACGGTGTCGCTTCCGGCGATCCGTTGCCGAACGGCGTGATCATCTGGACCCGGGTCACGGTCTCCGACGACGCGACGCCGGGCTCCGGCAGCGGCGAATCGGCACCGGTGCGCTGGGAGGTCGCCTCCGACGAGCGCTTCACCTCGGTCACCGCATCCGGAATCGCCACGACCACAGCCGAATCCGATCACACCGTCAAAATCGACGTCACCGACCTGCAGCCCGGCAGCGGATACTTCTACCGCTTCACCGCATTCGGCGTGCATTCCCCCATCGGCCGGACCCGCACCGCCCCGGCCACCACGGCACCGGTCGACCGCCTGCGCTTCGGCGTGGTGTCATGCGCGAACTGGGAGGCCGGGTACTTCGGCGCCTACCGGCATCTCGCGAACCGCGCCGACCTGGACGCGATCGTGCACCTGGGTGACTACATCTACGAATACGGCCGGGGCAAATACGGTGGGCGCAGCGGTGCGGTCCGCCCGCACGAACCCGCCAACGAGATCGTCACGCTGACCGACTATCGAATTCGGCACGCGCAGTACAAAACCGATCCCGACCTACTCGCGCTGCACGCGCGAGTGCCGTTCATCTGCACCTGGGACGACCACGAGTTCGCCGATAACGCCTGGTCCGGCGGCGCCAATAACCACGATCCGGCCACCGAGGGCGACTGGCAACCCCGCCGCGCCGCCTCCGCCCGCGCCTATCTCGAATGGATGCCGGTCCGCGCGACCAGCTCGGGCGCCGACGTCCAGATCTACCGGCGACTGCGTTTCGGCACGCTGGCCGAGCTGTCCATGCTCGACCTGCGCAGCTACCGCGACCAGGAAGTCAAGCCGGTCGCGGGCTGGCGGGACGTCGACAACCCGGCGCGCACCATCACCGGCAAGGCCCAAATGGATTGGCTCACCGCCGGTTTGGCGTCAGCACCGGTGCAGTGGAAACTCGTCGGCAATTCGGTGATGATCGCACCGCTGGTGTTCCCGCCGCTGGAACCGGCCACTACCCAGGCCATCACGACCATGATGGGTGTGCCCCAATCCGGCATTCCGGCCAACGGCGACCAGTGGGACGGCTACACCGCCGACCGCCGCACATTGTTCCAGTCGATCGTCGAGCAGCAGGTCGGCGACGTCGTCTTCTTGACCGGTGATATCCACTCCTCCTGGGCCGCCGACCTGCCCATCGATCCGGCGAACTATCCGGCCGGACCGACCGCCGGCGCGGAATTCGTCGTTCCGTCGGTCACCTCGTCGAGCCTCGGCGAATTGCTGAAGGCACCCCCGCGCACGGTCGCAGTGCCGGTCGAGGAATCCGTCAAGGGCGTCAATCACCATCTGCGCTACATCGAGATGGAATCGCACGGCTACGGCGTCCTCGAGGTCACTCCGGACCAGGCCCAAATGGACTGGTTCTACGTCGCGGATGTCGCCGATCCGAATTCCGGTGTCCACCATGGCGCTTCGTTCGCTGTGCGGTCCGGTGGCCGAGTCGAGCCGCGCCCGGGGCCGGTGTCCCGGTAGCGCTGGCCTCGGCCGCTCGCCTTCGGTGGGCAATTCCGCGCGAAAGTGGCGAAGGTTGGCAGATATGCATCCTCAAGCCAGAGCGCTGGCTCAGCAGTGTCTGCCGAGGCAGCGATGTGGCGCTCGCCGGGCCGGTGCAAGGCCGAGCGCACGGTCTGAGCCGCACTCGGACCTGCATCAGGTCTTTCGATGCGCCCGACGCATTTCGGGAGCAGAATTTTCTCGCGACAGGTTGTCGATTTCCGTCGAGCTCGCTCGTCGGAACGAATACGACGGCCCGATCGGCGGGTCGCCGGAACCCGAAGGAGCGAGATCATGGGCCAGTATTTGGTGCTGATTTACGAGGACGAGAGCGCGTACGCGAGCGCATCGGAGCAGGTCATGGGCGAGGTCTACCAGGCGCACGTGGCTTTCCAGGAGATCGCCGGCGACGCGGTCAAGGGCGGCAACGCACTGCAACCCACCCCCACCGCCACCTCGATCCGTCAGAAGGACGACGGCGATTTCACCGTGACCGACGCGCCGTTCGCCGAGGCCAAAGAGGCCCTCGGCGGCTACTACCTGGTCGAGGCCGCGGATCTGGACGCCGCCATCGCACTGGCCGAGCAGGTACCCGCCCGATTCGGCGGTGTCGAGGTGCGCCCGATCATGACGTTCGACTGATTCGATGTCGATCGACACCGATGCGGCCGACCATGCCGCCGCGGCCGTCGAGCAGGCGCACCGTCGCGAATGGGCCTTCGTGCTCGCCGCGACGGTGCGGCTCGTCCGCGACTTCGACCTCGCCGAGGAATGCGTCCAGGACGCCTACGCGCGAGCACTCACCGACTGGGCCCAGCACGGCGTCCCCGCCAAGCCCGGCGGCTGGCTCACCACCGTCGCGCGGCGGCGCGGCCTGGATCTGCTGCGCCGCGACTCGACCATGCAACGCACCCTGCCGAAGCTGATCACCGACCGGACCGACGACGACACCGCCGACCTCGCACTCGCCGAACTGGATTCGGCCGCCGCCATCCCCGACGACCGGTTGCGTTTGATCAGCACCTGCTGCCACCCCGCCCTTGCCCGCGAAGCCCAAGTGGCGCTCACGCTGCGTCTCGTCTGCGGCGTTACCACCGCCGAGGTCGCCCGTGCCTTCCTGACCAGCGAATCGACCATGGCGGCCCGAATCACCCGCGCCAAGAAGAAGATCGCGGTGGCGCGCATCCCCTACCGGGTGCCCTCGGTACGCGAACTGCCCGACCGGCTCGACGCCATCTGCGCGGTCATCCACCTGCTGTTCACCACCGGTCACACCGCCCCATCGGGCGATACGCTGGTCCGTCACGATCTCGTCGTACGAGCACTTCAGGTTGCGCGAATGATGCACGCGCTGGTTCCCGACGACCCGTCCGTCACCGGACTACTCGCATTGATCCTGCTGACCGACGCGCGGCGCGCCGCGCGGCTGGACGCCGACGGCCGACTCTGCACCCTCGAACACCAAGATCGCTCCCGCTGGGACCGGAAAGCCATAGCCGAGGGCATCGTCTTGGTGAAAAGCGCTCTGCCACATACCGATCGATACACCCTGCAGGCCGCCATCGCCGCCGTCCACGACGAGGCCCCCTCGTGGGAGCAAACCGACTGGCGCGAAATCACCGGTTTGTACGCACTCTTGCTCCGAGTCTGGCCGTCCCCGGTAGTGCGCCTCAATCATGCAGTGGCTGTCGGCCTTTCCGGCAACCCAGCCCACGGCCTCGCCCTCCTCGATGCCCTCGCGAGCGAACCATCCCTAGCCACTTACGGCTACCTGGAAGCCTCCCGCGCCGCCTTCCTCACCCAACTCGGCCGCACCGCCGAAGCCGCCCGAGCCTACGAATCCGCCCTCCTACTCACCGAAAACACCATCGAGCGAGCCCATCTCGAGGCCCGCCTCACCGACCTCACCCGCTAACCCCACTCTCGGAATCCCGTCGACGGTAGTCAAAAGGTCGTTGCCATCGCCCTGTCGACCCACCATTTCACCGTCGGTGGTCGCGCAGGCTCGGCACCACCAGCCCACAACGGACTTCTCACCGAGGGGAGTCAAAAGGTGGCCGAGTCGGTCGTGTCGAGCCACCATTTCACGCTCGGCGGTGCCGCCGACGCACTGCGAGTACGTGCTGGCTCCATGCCCCCGTCCGCATCAGCACCGGAGTTGGTCAGCTACCGTCCGCTCCAACCGGCGCAAGCAGATGTGAAACCCTATTCCGCCCAACGCTCTTCGAGCATTGCCGACACATCTTCGGCGAAATCACCGACCGCGTCATCGCCGGTGCAGCGCGCATCCTCGGCCAATGCAGCCCAGCGGTTGATGAGGGCTTCCGAGCGCGGGACGGAGAGACCGTGTTCGCGGGCGGCGGCGATGCGGGTGTGGTCGGCGGGCAGGAACCAATAGGTGGTCAGCCAGACCCAGATGAGGCGGGCCTCCAGGATTCGTTCGGCGAGGACGCCGTCGTCGGCCAGTGCGGGCCAGACGCCGACGACCTCCGAGCGCCACGCCTCCACCATCTGCTTGGCGCGTTCCCGGGACAGTTCGAAGTCGCAGAGGCAGCCGGGGCACGATACGAGCGCGTAGGCGATATCCAGGGTGGCATCGCGGTAGCCGCCCCATTCGTAGTCCAGGAAGCGCGCGCCCTCCTCATTGAGGATCACGTTATCGGGGCACAGATCGGACGGGCTGAACGCGCGGAAGCGTCCGGCCGAGAACAGCCGGTTGCCGCGCACGATCCGCTCGGCGATTTCACCGGGCACCTCGATGCCGAGTTCACGCTGCAGCATGCCGGGCACCTCTGAGATCGCGGCACCGGCCTGCTGTGCGATGCCGTCGACCCGGTGTACCACATCCACCCGGCGCAGCAGTGCGACGAAATCTGCCTCCCGCCCCACGGTCGCCGCATGCATTCGCCCCAGGGCCTGCGCGAACGCCATCAACCCATTGCGCGTCGCGGGTTCCGCTCCGGATTGCAGCACCTGCGTCATCCGGAAGTTCTCACCGAGATCGCTCAGGACGAGCAGCCGGTCCGGCAGGCTGTGCGCTATCACGTACGCGCCGGGCCGCTGTTCGCGGCTGAGTGCGGTGGTGAACTGATACGACACGGCCTCGCGCAGAAACGCGGAATCGATGCTGGCGACGCCGGGTGCCAGACCACCTGTCCTGCGGTCCTCCGCGGATCCGCGAACCTGCTTGACGATGAGCGTCCGGGGCAGGGAATACGAGTTCTCCGAAACACGCACGCGTAGGACAGTCGTCCTACCACTACCGCTGAGTTCCATCGGATCGCTCAGCTTTACCGGAGCACCCATTCGCTTTGTGAGCAACTGCTGTGCTGCGGACACGACTTCGGCGGCGCGTTCGGCCAATAGTGCGGTCATCGCTACTCAAGCTACTCGCACCGGGTCACTTCTAGCGAGCGGTTACACAACCTTTCCGCGTCGCTCGGCGTGTCTGCGTCAAGGTTGCGGAACGGGCACTGCTTGCTTGACACCATTGCGGCTGTCCGGTTTTCTCATCGTCAACTGCCGTGCGCCACACCGCAAACCAGTTGCGTCGAAAGGTCTTCAGATAATGACCGACACACCGTCGCCCACGCCGAACGAGCCAGCCGGCTCGCCCGAGCAGAGTGGCGGCGCGCCCGAGGACAGTGCTGGCGAACAGTTCGCCGCGCGACCGGGACAGCACGAAAGCGCGGCCCCGCAACCGATGGAACCGAGCGCCGGACACAGCAGGCACGAGATGGCGGGGCCCGCCGGATACCCACAGTTCGAGGGTCCGGGCGCGGCGCAATACGGCAGTGAACCGTTGGAGCCGGCGCCGCCCGTCGGCACGCCCGGGCAATCGGGACAGCCGAGTTACGAACCGCCGGCAACCGATCCCGCGGCAGCGCCCGGGTCGACACAGCCCGCGACGACGTCACCCGGCGCCATGCAATCCGGCGCACCTGCCGGTGCCGTTCCGACCGGTACGGCACAACCTGGCGTTGGACACTCCGACGCAATGCCACCCGGCGGTGCACCGACCGGTACACCGCCTGGCCTGCAGAAGCCCAGCACCATGCCGCCCGGCGCCGCATCGACCGGCACGGTACCTCCTGGCGCCATGCCTCCCGGTGCGATGCAGCCTGGTGCGATGCAGCCCGGCGCAATGCCGCCGCCCGGCACCATGCCGCCCGGAACCATGCCGCCCCCGGGCACAATGCCCCCCGGCTCCCAACCCGACACACCGACCTACGGCTACCAGTCCGCCCCCGGCGTACCGACCAGCCTCGACGTCGGCAACGCGCTGAGCTACGGCTGGGAGAAGTTCCGCGCGAATGCCGGCCCCTGGCTCGCGATCACCGCGCTCGGCGTGATCATCTATCTCGCCTTCGTGCTCATCGTCCAGGTCGTCCAACCGAATTCGCTGTTCAGCCTGTTGCTGATCTTCTTGGTGGTGATGGCCGCGATCTGGCTGCTGCAGGCCGCCATGATCCGCGGCGCGCTCTACGAAACCGACGGCAACAAACCGACTTTCGCGTCCTACTTCCATTTCGTGAATGCGGGCAATGTCCTCTTGACAGCTCTGCTCGCCTTCGCGCTCACCTGGATCGGCGCGGCACTGTGCTTGGTGCCCGGCCTGATCGCTGGGTTCCTGTGCATGTTCGCACTGCATTTCGTCGTCGATCAGGAACAGGGGCCGTTCGCCGCGATCAAGTCCAGCGCCACGCTGGTCATCGCCAATATCGGGCAGGTGCTGTTGCTCGCCATCGCGGTCCTGGTGATCACCTTCGTCGCCACGCTGCTGTGCGGGTTCGGTCTGCTGGTCGCCGGACCGGTGTGCACGATCGCGGTGACCTACGCCTACCGGGCACTCACCGGCGGCACCGTGTCCGTGTCCTAGTCCCGGTGCCGCTGGGCGCACCTGCGTCCAGCGCACCGGGACCTCGGCCCCACAACAGAATTGGCGGTCACTTCGAGGGCAGCGACCGCATCCACAGCCACTACTCGGCGGCGGCCGCACCCTTCGCGTCGCCGTCCTTCTTCTTCTCCGGCTTGAAGTCCAGACCCGCTTCTTTGCGCTGCTGCGCGGTGATCGGCGCGGGAGCGTCTGTCAGTGGATCGACACCTCCACCGGTCTTCGGGAAGGCGATTACCTCGCGGATCGAATCCATCCCGGCCAGCAGTGCGGTAATCCGGTCCCAGCCGAATGCGATACCGCCGTGCGGCGGCGCACCGTAGGAGAACGCGTCGAGCAGGAAGCCGAACTTCTCCTGGGCCTCGTCGTGCCCGATGCCCATCACCTTGAAAACTCGCTCCTGCACATCGCGGCGATGGATACGGATGCTGCCGCCACCGATCTCATTGCCGTTGCAGACGATGTCGTAGGCGTAGGCCAGGGCAGAACCCGGGTCGGTATCGAAGGTGTCGAGCGATTCCGGCTTGGGCGAGGTGAACGCATGATGCACCGCCGTCCACGCCGAATAACCAAGTGCCACATCACCACTCGCGGTCGCGTCGGCGGTGGGCTCGAACATCGGCGCGTCCACGATCCACACGAACGCCCAAGCGTTCTCATCGATCAAGCCACATTTGCGCGCGATCTCGCCGCGCGCCGCACCGAGCAGCGCGCGTTGCGCCTTGGCCGGACCAGCGGCGAAGAACACACAGTCACCGGGCACCGCGCCGACATGCTTGGCCAAGCCCTCGCGCTCGGATTCGCTGAGATTCTTGGCGACCGGACCGCCGAGCGTACCGTCCTCCTGTACCAGCACATACGCCAAACCCTTGGCCCCGCGCTGCTTGGCCCACTCCTGCCAGGCGTCGAGCTGACGCCGCGGCTGGCTCGCACCACCCGGCATCACGACCGCACCCACATACTCCGCCTGGAACACCCGGAACGGGGTGTCCTTGAAATACTCGGCGCATTCGGTGATCTCGACGCCGAAACGCAGGTCGGGCTTATCGCTACCGAAGCGACGCATTGCCTCGGCATAGGTCATATGCGGAATCGGGAAGGGGATCTCATAGCCGACCAGCTTCCACAGCGCCTCCAGGACTTCCTCGGCGACGAGGATCACGTCCTCCTGGCGCACGAAGCTCATCTCGAGGTCGAGCTGGGTGAATTCGGGCTGGCGGTCGGCGCGGAAGTCTTCGTCACGGTAGCAGCGCGCGATCTGGTAGTACCGCTCGATTCCCGCGACCATCAGCAGTTGCTTGAACAGCTGCGGGCTCTGTGGCAGTGCGTAGAAGCTGCCCGGCTGCAAGCGGGCGGGAACCAGGAAGTCGCGGGCGCCCTCTGGTGTCGAGCGGGTCATCGTCGGGGTCTCGACCTCGACGAATTCGTGGTGGGCCAGCACCGCGCGGGCTGCGGCGTTGACCTTGGACCGGAGCCGAATGGCCTTACCCGGTGCCTCACGGCGCAGATCGAGGTAGCGGTACTTGAGGCGGGCCTCGTCACCGGGCTGCTCGTCGAGCTGGAACGGCAGCGGCGCGGCCTCGTTGAGTACCTCGAGCTTCGTGACGTTGACCTCGATCGAGCCGGTCGGCAGCTCCGGGTTCTCGTTGCCCTCGGGCCGCTGCTCGACGACACCGGTGACCAGCACGCAATATTCGGCGCGCAGCTTATGCGCCTGCTCGGCGGGCTCACCTTCGCGGAACACCGCCTGCGCCACACCCGACGCATCGCGCAGATCGATGAAGATCACGCCACCGTGGTCACGACGCCGGGCCACCCAGCCGGTGAGGGTGACGGTCTGACCGGCGTGCTTGCTTCGCAGCGAACCAGCCAAGTGGGTGCGCAGCACGGGATTCCTTTCGACGAATGTGACACCGGAAGGGCGACCCGGTGCGCGTCCATCGTAGTGAGACACATTCCCCGAGTGGAAACCGATATGGCCGAGCCCATGCCAAGCTGTAGG
Organism: Nocardia sp. CA-107356; assembly: GCF_050946365.1. NCBI lineage: Bacteria > Bacillati > Actinomycetota > Actinomycetes > Mycobacteriales > Nocardiaceae > Nocardia > Nocardia sp. CA-107356. Next base: position 6,304,686 of record NZ_CP191992.1, read on the forward strand.
CAACAGGTCGTCGGTCCGCGCGTTTCTGGGCCGAATCTGGGCGCTACCACGTTAGTGACCACCAAGGTGCGAGTCTTACGAACGCCGTTCGCGGCCGTCTCGCAGCCGAGTGGCCGAAGCGCATGCAGTGCGGTCGCGCGTCTCGGCCGCTCGGTCGCGAGACAATCGGGGGGCGCGAACACGCAGCGCCGCAAGCGCTGCAAATCCAACACAGAAAGCGACGACGATGACCTTCAATGAAGGCCTCCAGATCGACCCGGATCGAGCTTCCTCCGGCGGTGGCCCCGGGATGGGCGGCAAACTCGCCCTCGGGGGCGGCGCGGGCGGTCTGATCCTGCTGGTGCTCGGATTGTTGTTGGGAGGTGATCCCGGGTCGCTGCTCGGGCAGTTGAACGGCACCGAGAACAGCCAGGTGCAGCCCGGCATCGCGGGGACCCCTGAGCACTGCAAGACCGGTGCGGATGCGAATAGGTACGTCGACTGCCGAGTAGTGCTCACGGCGCAGAGCCTCGACGCGGTATGGGCGGCCCAACTGCCGCAGCAGACCGGCAAGAAGTATGCGAAGCCGAAGCTGGTGCTGTTCTCCGGCGCCGTCGCGACTGGATGCGGCAATGCGACCAAGGCGGTCGGCCCGTTCTACTGCCCCTCCGACCGCACCGCCTACTTCGACACCAGCTTCTTCCAGGAACTGGTCGACCGGTTCGGGTCGAGCGGCGGCCCGCTTGCCCAGGAGTATGTAGTGGCGCACGAGATCGGCCACCACATCCAGAACCTGCTCGGCGATATCGGCCGGTCCCAGCGGGATCCGCGCGGACCCGAATCGGGCGCGGTGCGGACCGAACTGCAGGCCGACTGCTACGCGGGCATCTGGGCCCACTTCGCGGATAAGCAGAACGCGCCGGGCGGCACCCAGCCGTTCCTGAAGCCGTTGTCGGACAACGACATCAAGGATGCGCTATCGGCCGCCTCGGCTGTCGGCGACGACCGCATCCAGCGCGCGGCCCAGGGCCGAGTCAACCCGGAAGCCTGGACCCACGGCTCGTCGGACGAGCGCCAGAAGTGGTTCCTCACCGGTTACAAGACCGGCCAAGTGCAAGCGTGCGACACGTACTCGGCCGCCGACCTGAACAACCCGTCGGGACTGCGCTGATCACCAAGGGCCGACCGGGTGGCTCGACGGAGCTGGTCGGACCAGCGAAGGCAGATCGAAGGAAATTGAGCGACACCACAGCGCGCTGGCACGGATTCGGGTCCGCGCGCTGCGATGATCAAGGCCACTCGATTCGAGCATCGAGAGCAGTTGACCTGTGGCACACCGTAGATGGGGAATTCATGCGAAGTACGAAGTCGGCACTGCTGGTTCTCGTCGTAGCACTCGCCGGTAGCTGGGGCATCGCCTCGGCCCAACCGACGACCGACACGCCAGAGCCCGTCCAGGCACCCCTACCCGCACTGCTGACGCTCACCACCATGCCCACGGGCTGGTCGGAGCGCGTCGACCTGCGCCCGATGCTCCAGATCTACGCCGATGGCCGGGCGGTCGAACAGCCCGACGCCGCCGCTACCACCCGCGCCGCGGATGTCGCACCACAGCGACTCAACGGCACCATCCCCACCGATGTTCTGAATGCCGCATTGGCCGAAACGAAATCACTCGCCACCCTCGACCTGGGCATGCCGACCGACACCGACCAGGGCAGCCAGATCATCGACCTCATGCCCACTCCACCCGAACAGGACGTCCACGTACTCCTCTACGCCCCCGAATCCAGCGAAGGCCTGACCTCCGACCAACAGGCCAACCGCAAACGATTCACCGACCTCTACCGCAAACTCCTCGACGCCTTCGTCCAGGACCACTGAGCCTGTACGCGGCGGCCAACTGACAGTGCCCCGCCCGAGAGGCGGGGCACTGCGACAGTTCGATGAGAACCGGTGGTCGGCGAAACCGCGAGACCGCCTGCGGCTGCTTAGAACTGGTCCTGTTCGTAGTCCGAGCTGACCAGCTCGTCCGGGTGGGTCGCACCGATGACGTCCGGCGTGGATTCACCGAGTGGACCGGTGAGGTCGTCATTGCCGGTGCGGCTCTGGTACGGCTCGACGTTGCGCGAGTGCTCGTCGTCGTTGGCACCGCGCTGGCCGGCAGCCCCGGGGCTGCCGCCCATGAAGGAATTGCCGCTGCTCGCGGCGGAGGTCGACGTCCCGGTGCCGAGAGATGTGCCCGATAGGCCCGCGACTCGGCTGATCGGCGACACCGTCGAGCCCGGCGTACCGCTGGTCACCTTCGGCGTCGAACTCGTTGTGCCCGGCGATCCCGATCGGCCCGACGATCCGAGGCCGGTGACACCGGGGCTTCCCGTTGTGGTGTGCCCGGTGTTCATCGATGCGGCGGTGGTGGCCGTGCTCGGTGACCCGGAGGTGCTCGATCCGTCCAACACGCTGGCGGCGTTGGTCGAGGCATCGGACGCGGCGGACTGCGCCTGCTCCATGATCGGCTCGCCGATGTTCTGCATGACCGCCTGCGCGACCTCCTGCGGTGCGGGCAGACCGCTGGTCCCGAGCAGTTGGTTCACCACGCCGGTCAGCTCGGCCGTCTTCCCGGCCAGATCACCGCGGGTGGCATTGGCGACCGCGACGGCCGTCCCCAGATGTTCGGTCGCCGTCGCGATCAGCGCGGCCTGACCGGGCGGGGTCAGCGCCACCGGTACGAGCGCGGTGGCCTGCGTGGCGAATTCGCTCGCGATCCCGAGCAACTGCGCATTGCCCTGCTGCACCACCGCGGCGGCCCGCTGGGTGAGTTCGGAGATATCGATACCGCGCTGACTGGTGTCCTGCCCCTGCGTCTGCGCCGTTTTGCTCGCGGCCTGCGCCTCGTGGGACGACTGGCCCTCCCACAGCTGCTCGACGGTCTGCAGACCACCCTTGCCCACGCTCACGGCGGCCTCGATGATCTTCGAGGACTGACTGAGAATCGCGGTCGGGTCGAAGGCGCCGATGACGCCGGTGCCGAAGCTACTGAGCAGCTGGAGAATCGGCTGGAACAAGGTGTCGATGCCGGGAATCCCCGGAATCGACAGCCCCTGCATCAGCGCTGCGACCGGATCGGTCGGAATGTCACTCGCCGCCGCCCCCTGCGTGCTCGCTCCGCCGAGCGCGCTGCTCACCGCGCTCTGCGCCTGCTGCGCCATGCTCTGCGCCGCTTGGACCACCGGCGCCGCCGCATGGCTGATCGCGGTATGCGCATCGGTGAGTGCCTGCGACACGTCCGGCGACACCACGCCCGACAAGATCGCGCTGGCGTCCGGTGTCGCATTGCCGTTCAGCCCGGACAATCCCGAGGGGATGGTGCCCAGCTGGGGCGATTCCTCGGTGATCTTGTGCGCCAGCACGAATTCGGGCGCCTCGATCGGTGGCAGATCCGCGGGCAACTGCGGCAGCGACAGATCGCTCAACCCCTGCGCCACGTTCTGCAGTGCGTCGACAGCAGTGTTCTGTGTCGCGATCACGGCCTCTTCGATTGCCACGCTCTGGACGTCGGGGGCTATCACGCCGGTCGCGCCGGTATCCATCGGCTTCATACCGCGCCCCCGATCTGGTTCGTGATCGCGCTCAACACGCCGGCGTTGCTGGAGTCGGTGGTGTCGAACGCGGCGGCCGCGGTGAACGCCGACTTCGACAGCTTGTCGTACTTGGCCGAGAGATCGTTGATGTCCTTGGCCTGCAGTACCTGTGCTGCGGCGAAAGCCAGTAGATAGTCGGCGCCGATCAGTCCGAATACCGGCGTGAGCGCGGCAACGTTCTGCACGGCGTCGAAATTGCCCGCCCCCGCGATCTCGCCAGCGACTCCGGCGTTCGTGGTAGCGAATGCTCGGACTGCATCGGTCTCCACCGATAGATCAGCCATCGAGTTGCACCCCCCATATCCTGTTGAACTGCAGTTCAGTACTCATCGCGTCGATCAACGTCCACTCCCTGCCCTCACCGGCAGCTCAGCTGCTGTTCGGGCCCCTACGCAACTACGAGTCGATACCAGCGCCGCTGCGGTTGCGCCCAATATAGCGGACCCCACCGGCAACTTTCGAGCCCAACGCGGCCACCGGAAAGGAACTAGAACGTGTTGCAAATTAGAACAAGTTCTATATTCTCGATCACATGAAGGTCGCAGTGACCGGCGCAGCCGGCTACCTTGGCACGAATCTGCTCAGCCTGCTGGTCGAACGAGGACACGAGGTCACAGCAATTGATCGCATCGTTCCGGAGCAGCGGACCGACCCGCACGTCACGTGGGTCACCGGCAACGTGCTCGACCCCGAATCCATGCGCACCGTCCTCGCGGGCGCGGAGATCGTCTACCACCTCGTTGCCGTGATCACCCTGGCCGACCAGCACGACCTCGCCTGGAAGGTCAATACCGAGGGTGTCCGCGTCGTCGCCGAGGCCGCACTCGACCTCGGCGTGCGCCGAATGGTGCACGCCAGCTCCATTCACGCCTTCAACCAGTACACCTGCGGCGGCCGCATCGATGAGTCCTCGATGCGCTCGACCGATCCGAGCCTGCCCGTCTACGACCGCTCCAAGTGGGCGGGCGAGGTCGAATTGCGCAAGGTGATCGAAAAGGGTCTCGACGCGGTGATCTGCAATCCCACCGGAGTCTTCGGCCCGCTCGACTACAGCACCCCGCTGTCCAGGATCAACCGCACCCTCAGGGACGCGGCCCGCGGGCGGGTGCCCGCGATGATCGGCGGCGGCTTCGATCTGGTCGATGTGCGCGATGTCGCCAAGGGCCTGATCCTGGCCGGGGAGCGCGGGCGGACCGGCGAGAACTACCTGCTCGGCGGTTCGATGATCTCCATGCTCGACCTGTGCCGCACGGCGGCGAGCTTCGGCGGCAAGAAAGGGCCGAAGTTCTCGATCCCCCCCAAGGTCGTCACCGGCCTGATTCCAGCGCTCCAGCCGTTCGGCAAACTCCTCAAGACCGATATTCTCTCCAAGGCCGCGCTCGGTGCGCTGGTCTCCGCCCCCATCGTCGACCACGGCAAGGCCGAACGCGAAATCGGTTATCAGCCACGCCCCATCGAAGAGACGGTGCGCGATCTGGTGACCTTCTTCACCGACCCGAAGCGACTCGACATCCGACGCCAACAGATCGCTTGACACCGTTTAGAACACATGTTCGACTGATGGGGTGCGGTGGCAAAGCCAAACCCTGGATGCCGACGACGGCGCCCTACCCGGCCTCGGCCGGGCGGGTTTCGTGCGCACCGTACAGACCCCCGAATTCGAGGGCATCACGTTCCACGAGGTGCTGTGCAAGAGCGCGCTGAACAAGATGCCGGAGGCGTCGAATCTGCCGTTCCATTGGACGATCAATCCGATGCGCGGTTGTTCGCACGCCTGCCGCTACTGTTTCGCGCGCCCCACCCACGAGTATCTGGATCTGGACGCGGGCCGGGATTTCGATTCGCAGATCGTGGTGAAGACCAACATCGCCGCGGTACTGCGCAAGGAACTCGGCCGCCGCTCCTGGCATCGGGAACCCGTCGCACTCGGCACCAATACCGATCCGTATCAACGGGCGGAGGGGCGATATCGGTTGATGCCCGGCATCATTCGCGCGTTGACCGATTCCGGGACGCCGTTCTCCATTCTCACCAAGGGCACCCTGCTGCGCCGGGATCTACCACTGCTCACCGCAGCGGCCCGGCAGGTCAGGGTGAGCATCGCGGTCTCCATCGCGATCCTGGACACCGATCTGCACCGGAGCCTGGAATCGGGCACACCGTCGCCGAAGGCACGGCTGGAGCTGGTGCGGACGCTTGCCGATGCCGGGTTCGAGGTGAATGTCATGGTCGCGCCGGTGATTCCCTATCTCACCGACAGCCGCGCCCATCTCGACGCCCTCTTCGGCGCGATCGCCGAGGCCGGGGCGGTTTCAGTGGTCGCATTCCCGATGCATCTACGCGGGGCCACCCGTGGCTGGTTCATGAGCTGGTTGGCCGAGGAACATCCCGCGCTGCTGCGCCGCTACCGCCAGTTGTACGGCCGGGGCGCATACGTGACACCGGAATACACCGAGTGGCTACGCGGCCGGATCGGACCGCTACTGGAACACCACGGCCTGACCCGCGACCACCCGCCGGAGCCCGCGACCGTGCCCGCGACGACGCTTCCGAACGACACGCAGCTGGCACTGTTCAACTGAGCATTTCACAAGCAATTTCCGCGCGGCGGAGTACGTTGGCCAATGGCACCTCCCATCGGACGAGGAGTGAAGCAGGCACATGCCCTCGCAGCGGATCGACGCGGCGCATCATGATGACGCAGCGCCCCAAAATGATGTCGGCACAGTGAAATTGGAAAGGGTCGTAATTCGGTTCGCCGGTGACTCCGGGGACGGAATGCAGCTCACCGGTGACCGCTTCACCCACGAAGCGGCCGCATTCGGCAACGACCTCGCCACCCAGCCCAATTTTCCGGCCGAAATCCGGGCGCCCCAGGGCACGCTACCCGGCGTCTCGTCCTTCCAGATCCAGATCGCCGACTACGACATCCTCACCGCCGGTGACCAGCCCGACGTGCTGGTGGCGATGAACCCGGCCGCGCTGAAGTCGAATCTGGAGGATCTGCCGCGTGGCGCCACCCTCATCGTGAACACCGATGAATTCACCAAGCGCAATCTCGGCAAGGTCGGCTACGCGACGGATCCGCTCGACGATGACACGCTGAGCGATTTCGTGGTCCATCGCGTCCCGATGACCTCGCTGACCCTCGGCGCGACCGAACCGACCGGTGTCGGCAAGAAAGACGGTCAGCGCGCCAAGAATATGTTCGCGCTCGGCCTGCTGTCCTGGATGTACGGCCGCCCGATCGGCGGCACCGAGCGCTTCCTGCGCGAGAAGTTCGCCGCCAAACCCGATATCGCCGAGGCGAATCTACTCGCCTTCCGCGCGGGCTGGAACTACGGCGAGACCACCGAAAGCTTCGCAACCACCTTCGAGGTGTCCCCCGCCAAGCTGCCGCCGGGCACCTACCGTCAGATCACCGGCAATACCGCGCTCGCCTACGGCCTCGTCACCGCGGGACAATTGTCCGGGTTGCCGGTCTTTCTCGGCACCTACCCGATCACGCCCGCCTCGGACATCCTGCACGAGTTGAGTAAGCACAAGAACTTCGGCGTCACCACCTTCCAGGCCGAGGACGAGATCGCGGGTATCGGCGCGGCGCTGGGCGCATCGCTCGGCGGTGCCCTGGGGGTCACCAGCACCTCCGGTCCCGGGCTCGCGCTCAAGAGCGAGACCATCGGGCTCGCGGTGATGACGGAGCTGCCGCTGGTGATCGTCGATGTGCAGCGCGGCGGTCCGTCCACCGGACTGCCGACCAAGACCGAACAGGCCGATCTGCTGCAGGCACTCTATGGCCGCAATGGGGAATCGCCGGTCGCGGTGCTCGCGCCACGCTCCCCCGCCGACTGCTTCGCCACCGCGGTGGAGGCGGCCCGCATCGCGCTCACCTACCGCACGCCGGTGCTGCTGCTGTCGGATGGCTCGATCGCCAATGGTTCTGAGCCATGGTCGATTCCGCGTGTCACCGACTTGGCGCCGATCGATCCGCGCTTCGAGCCCGACGCCGCGGAAGGCACACCGTTCCAGCCCTACGCCCGTGATCCGGACACCCTCGCCAGGCCGCTCGCGGTGCCGGGCACCGCGGGTCGCGCGCATCGGATCGGCGGCTTGGAGAAGGCCGACGGCAGCGGCAATATCTCCTACGAGCCCGCCAACCACGAGCTGATGGTTCGCCTGCGGCAGGCCAAGATCGATGGCATCGCCGTTCCCGAGCTCGAGGTCGAGGATCCGGATGAGCGCGCCGAACTGCTGCTGATCGGCTGGGGCAGCTCCTTCGGACCGATCGGCGAGGCCTGTCGCCGCGCCCGCCGCCGCGGTGTCCCGGTCGCCCAGGCGCACCTGCGATATCTGAATCCGTTGCCCGCCAACCTCGGTGCCGTGCTCCGGCGCTACCGCACCGTGGTGGCACCCGAAATGAACGGCGGCCAGCTGGCCATGCTGTTGCGGGCGAAATACCTGGTGGATGTGCAGCCGTGGACGAAGATCGCGGGCACGGCGTTCTCCGCGCAGGAACTCGTCGGGGTGATCGATGCCGCGCTGGACGGATCGATCGAGGAGATGGAAAACGGTAAAGCCTTCGCGGCGCGGGCACGGGCCACGTACTCGACTGGGGGTAACTGATGACGATCGTCGAAACCTCGCTCGTCGGAACCGATCTGGGCCTCACAGGGTTCTCTGGAGTCCCTGCCGCCGACGGTCCGCAGAAGGTCAAGGACTTCACCTCCGATCAGGAGGTGCGCTGGTGCCCCGGCTGTGGTGACTACGTGATCCTGGCGACCGTGCGCGGCTTCCTCGCCGAACTCGGATTGCGCAGGGAGAACCTGATGTTCGTCTCCGGAATCGGTTGTTCGAGCCGATTCCCGTACTACCTCGAGGCTTACGGCATCCACTCGATCCACGGCCGCGCGCCCGCCATCGCGACCGGAATCGCGGTGACCCGGCCCGACCTGTCGGTGTGGGTGGTGACCGGTGACGGCGACGCGCTGTCGATCGGCGGCAACCACCTGATCCACGCATTGCGCCGCAACGTCAATATGACGATCCTGTTGTTCAACAATCGGATCTACGGACTCACCAAGGGCCAGTACTCGCCGACCTCGGAACCGGGCAAGGTCACCAAATCGACGCCGATGGGCTCGGTCGACCACCCGTTCAACACCCTGTCGGTCGCGCTCGGCGCCGAGGCCAGCTTCGCGGCCCGTGCACTGGATTCCGATCGCGCTGGCCTCACCGAGGTGCTGCGCGCCGCCGCTGAACACCGCGGCACCGCATTCGTGGAGATCCTGCAGGACTGCCCGATCTTCAACGACGGCTCCTTCGACGTGCTGCGCAAAGGCGACGCCGAATCCCGGCTCATCCCGCTGCACGACGGCCAACCGATCCGCTTCGGCGCCGACGGTGAATTCGCCGTGGTTCGAGACGGTTTCGGGCTCGCGGTGGCCCGCGCCGACGAGGTCGAGGAGTCCGAGATCATCGTGCACGACGCCTACGCCGACAATCCCGAGTACGCCTACGCCCTGTCCCGCCTCTCCGACCAGGACCTCGGCCATGTGGTGACCGGCATTTTCCGCAATGTCACCCGGCCCACCTACGACGACGCGGTCCGCACCCAGACCGCTGCGGCGCGGGAACGCGAACCGGTACAGCAGGATTCACTGCAAGCCCTGCTCAACGGCCAGGAAACCTGGACCATCGGTTAGCGGCGACTAGTACGGCAATCCCAGCCGATCCGCCAGCGCGCCGAGCGTGCGATGCAATGCGGCGCGCTCGGCGGTACTGAGGTCCGCGGTCGTCTCGGCGTCGATCGCATGTGCCGCTTCGAGGCATTTGCGTAGCAGCGCGCGGCCATGGGAGGTCAGGCTCAGAATCTGACGGCGGCGATCGTCCGGGTCGCGCAATCGATCGATGGCGCCGAGGGACTCCAAGTGGTCGGCCAGCGTGACGACCAGGCTCGGCGCGACTCGCAATACCTGCGCCATCTCCATCTGCGATGCAGGACCGTTGGCCGCCAGGACATTCAGCATTCCGGCATGCTTCGGCTTGAGCCCGAGATCGGCAACGCGGGCACTGAAGCGGTCGGTCAGGAACGCACCGAGCAGCCCGAGCCGGAAGGTGACGGTCTCCGGCAGATTTTCCGCCTTGACGTTCTTCATGGACCGCATAATACTGGCCTGAAATCATTCAGACACTGAACGATTATAGGAGTGAAAGATGCAGACCGAGAAGCTCACCAAGTCCGCGATCATCGTCAACGCAATCGGCGCAAGTGTCGCCATGGCATTCAGCGCCGCGGCGCTCGTCGATCCCACACTCGTGATCACCGGCGGCGCGGACTCCCCTGGCGTCGATCTGTACGCGCAGGCCTACGCCGCCCGCGCCATCCCACTGGGCGCCGCCCTACTGTTCAGCCTGGCCAGCCGCCGCAAGCGGGGGCTGCTCCCGCTGCTCACCGTTTCCGGAGCGGTCCAACTCGGCGATGTCGCCATTGGCGCCACCCAGGGGATTCCCGGCATGCTGGTCGGCGGCACCGTGCTCGCGCTCATCCATCTCGCCACCGCTGGCCAGCTGGCCATCTCCCGGAGTCGCGACGCCGCAGCCACCGCCTGAGCCAGCGATGAGCGAATCGAGGGCAGGAAGCCGGGTCGCCTCGCCGCGGGGCAGCGTCCCAACCGGTTTCCGACGATCAGAGGCGCTTGGCGAACCCCAGGTCGACGACCGCATCACATTCCTGTTCGAGTTCGGCGACGCTGGCGTCGATGCGGGCTCGGGAGAAATCGTCGATGTCGAGGCCCTGGACGATCGCGTATTCGCCATCCACGCAGGTGACGGGGAATGAGGCGATGAGGCCTTCGGGGATGCCATAGGAGCCGTCGGACGGGACGGCCATGGAGGTCCAGTCGTTGGCATGGGTGCCCAGGGACCAGTCGTGGATATGGTCGATGGCGGCGCTGGCCGCGCTCGCTGCCGAGGATGCGCCGCGGGCTTGGATGATGGCGGTACCGCGCTGCTGGACGGTGGGGATGAAGTCTGTACGCAGCCAGGTCTGGTCGACGTGGTCGAGGGCGGGGCGGCCCGCGATGGTGGCGTGCGTGATGTCCGGGTACTGGGTCGCGGAGTGGTTACCCCAGATGCCGACCCGGGCGATATCGGCGGCGGGTGTGCCGGTCTTCTTGGCGAGTTGGGCGATGGCGCGGTTGTGGTCGAGGCGGGTCATCGCGGTGAAGCGTTCCGCGGGCACGTCCGGGGCATTGCTCATCGCGATGAAAGCGTTGGTGTTGGCCGGATTGCCGACCACGAGCACCTTGACGTCGTCGGCGGCGCTGGCATTGATGGCCTGACCCTGATCGGTGAAGATCGGGCCGTTGGCGGCCAGCAGATCCGCGCGCTCCATACCCGCGGTGCGCGGCCGTGCACCGACCAGCAGCGCGACATTGGCCCCCGCGAACCCGACCCACGGATCGTCGCTGATATCAATCGACTCCAGCAGCGGGAAGGCGCCGTCCTCGAGCTCCATCGCCACACCTTCCAACGACGCGACCGCCGCCGGGATCTCGAGCAGTCGCAGCCGCACCGGCGTCTCGGACCCGAGCATCGCCCCGGACGCGATACGGAACAGCAGACCGTACGCGATCTGTCCCGCTCCCCCGGTGACGGCAACAGTCACGGGCGCGGTCCGAGCGGCGGTGCTCACGACAATCTCCTTGCGATAGGCGGACACTCGATTCCCACCCTAACGATTCTCACTGCCCGCGAACCCTGGTGGTGAGCTACGCGACAATCACCTCGGCAGACCCATCCAACCCGCTCAACACAACTCCGCGACTTCCTTATCGGTCAACACGATCGGCGACACATAGTCCTTCGCCCTGGCGAGTCGCACCGCGCGGTACAGGGGACGTTCTTCCAGACCCGCATCGCGGGCTTCGGCGCGCAACTGGTGGACGAGCATTGTCGAAACCGATACGGCCGCGGCGAGTTCGCTGGCGGACAGGGCGTCGGCGAGTTTGCGGAGGCCGAGCAGATGTAGTTCGCGGCCGCTGCCCGCGTCGGTGTACATCGCCAGCGGAACGACCTGTGATTCCGCACCAGCGGTCACTCGTAGGACGATTCGACTCAAACGGGCGGGGTAGACGAGGATCTCGACGCCGTTCGCGGCGGCGAGATCGACCCGGCGTTCACCGAAGGTGTGCCTGGCGTGAATCGTGGTCCCGGCCAACCACATCCGGCGCCGCCGCAGCGCGATGGCATAGGCGACGGTCGGTGCGCCGACGACCAGGCCGATCGCGAGCGCGATCGGCCACGGTACCAGCAGAGCCGCGAGCAGTGCGGCGCCGAAACCCACCCCTACCGCGGCGAGGGCGAGTCGCCGCAGCATGGGTGCATAGGTTTCGGGTGCGACGAGGTCGAGTCCGACCGTCGGAACCGGTTCGGCTGCACCGGAATTCATGGGTTCTACGGGCACGGCTGCGCATTCGTCCGAGTGCGGATATCTCGCGGCACCGTACTACCCGGCCGGACGCAGCGCGGTCGCGACAGCGGTGACCGTCTCGTCCAGTGGGATCTGGCGCTGCTCACCGGTAGCCATATCCTTCAGGCCGATGGTGTTCTCCGCCAGGTCACGATCACCGAGGACCAGGGTGAATTTCGCACCGGACTTGTCGGCGGCCTTCAACGAGCCCTTGACGCCACGGCCACCGTAGGCCAGGTCGACCCGAATCCCGGCCGCCCGCAACTGCGCCGCCAGCACGACCAAGCGCTGCTTGGCCGCATCGCCCAGCGACACACCGTAGACCTCGCATCGCGTGGGATCGCCCGCCGACTTGCCCTCGGCCCGCAACGCCAGGATGGTGCGGTCGACGCCGAGCCCGAAACCGATGCCGGACAACGGTTGTCCGCCCAGTTCGGCCATCAGCCCGTCGTAGCGACCGCCGCCGCCGATCCCCGACTGCGCTCCGAGTCCGTCGTGCACGAATTCGAAGGTCGTCTTCGTGTAGTAGTCCAGGCCGCGCACCATGCGCGGATTGACCACATACGGCACGCCGAGCGCATCCAGATACCCGAGCACCTGCTCGAAGTGTGTCTTCGCCGACTCCGACAAGTGATCGATCATCAATGGCGCGTTCGCGGTCATCTCCCGCACCTCGGGTCGCTTATCGTCGAGCACGCGCAGCGGATTCAGCTGCGCCCGTCGCTTGGTCTCCTCGTCCAGCGGCAGGCCGAACAGGAACTCCTGCAATAGCTCTCGATACTGCGGGCGGCAGGTCTCGTCACCGAGCGAGGTGACCTCCAGCCGGAATCCTTCCAGTTCGAGCCCGCGATATCCGGCGTCGGCGATCGCGATCACCTCGGCGTCCAGTGCCGGATCATCGACACCGATGGCCTCGACGCCGACCTGCTGCAACTGCCGGTACCGACCGGCCTGCGGCCGCTCGTAGCGGAAGAACGGACCCGAGTACACGAGCTTCACCGGCAACTGGCCGCGGTCGAGTCCGTGTTCGATCACTGCCCGCATGACACCGGCGGTACCCTCGGGCCGCAGCGTGACGCTGCGGTCGCCGCGGTCGGCGAAGGTGTACATCTCCTTGGTCACCACATCGGTGGACTCGCCGACACCGCGGGCGAACAGCGCGGTGTCCTCGAAGATCGGCAGCTCCACATGCCCGTATCCGGCCAGTCGGGCGGCGCGGATCAAGCCGTCGCGCACCGCGACGAACTCGGCCGAACCGGGTGGCACGTAATCGGGGACCCCCTTCGGGGCGGAGAAGCTGCTGGTCTTGGTCACGATGGTCAAGTTTCCACCACCACCGCCCGTCAAGTCCAACCGGTTTGCCCACGCGGTAAATAGCTTGCTGAGCAGTCTCAGGAATAGATGGCACAATCCTGTGCCGTACGTAACGGATACGGGAGGAACGTGGTAGTGCCGAGCAACGAACAGCGACGAGCCGTGGCGAAACGCAAGCTGGAGCGCCAGCTGGCCAACCGGGCCGATCGGGCGCGCAAGCGCAAGCGACTCATGATCGCCGGGTCCGCAGTCGGCGTGGTCGTCGTGGCAGCGGCCGCCGTCGGCGTGTACTTCCTGACCAAGGGCGATGACAACAAGGCCGCCGCCGTCAGTTGCGACTACCGCAATAGCCAGAAGCCCGCCGATAAGCAGGTGAACAAGCCGCGCACCAGCGGCATCCAGAACACCGGCGATAACGCCACGCTCAGCGTCAGCATGGAGACCACCCAGGGCCCCATCGGTCTGACCCTGGACAATGCCAAGGCGCCCTGCACCGTCAACAGCTTCGCGAGTTTGGCCGGTCAGGGCTTCTTCGACAACACCATCTGCCACCGTATGACCGCGGACGAGGGCCTGAAGGTGCTGCAGTGCGGCGACCCGACCGGCACCGGTACGGGCGGTCCCGGCTACCAGTTCGACAACGAATACCCGACCAATCGGTACAACCCCGCCGACCCCGCGCTGCAGAAGCCCATGGATTACAAGCGCGGCACACTCGCCATGGCCAACGCGGGACCGGATCCCACCGACGGCGGCGGCACCAACGGCAGCCAGTTCTTCATCGTCTACGGCGATTCGCAGCTGCCGCCGAACTACACCATCTTCGGCACGGTCGACTCGGACAGCATGGCCACGCTGGACAAGATCGCCGCGGGCGGTCAGGACAACTCCAATGGCCAGGGCGACGGCAAGCCGAATCTCCCCGTGACCATCCAGTCGGTTCGCATCGACTAGTGACACGCCCGACCCGGGTGCTCGCTTCATTCGGGCCCGCTGCGCAGAATGGGCAGCGGGCCCGAACTGGTTTCCGAGGCGAGCCTAGGGTAGGCGACCCTAATCATTCGGTAAGGGTGCGCTAAAACCGGAGATACTCCTGAGCTTTCGCCCACCCGCCGGAATTGTGCGATATATGCTGTTAAGCGGCACGACCGCGCGGTTGGTGCCGAGTTTTCTCGGGTAATCTCGAATGAAGGAGAACGCGTAGCGTAGTCATCCCCTGATCGGGCGATCCCCACCGGGAATGCCACGCGACGAGTCCTCTGGGTGTCCGCGTTTGCAGGCGGGGCACCGGCGCGACGGATTACAGTTCGGCGTGGCGGTGTCCGTGACGAATGCACCACAACATCCATAGTGATCACTGCAGCATCGGGGAGCAGCCATGTCCGAGGAACTGGACGACATCGGCCGGGAAACCGCGGCCATGATGAGGACTATGTTGCAGCTTGCGACCCTGGTCGCGCTGCGGACCCGGGAGCGTGGTCAGAAAGAAGCCGAAGCCCGCGTCAAGGTCACCGAGGCCCGTGTCAAGGAGGCCCGGGAACTTCAGATCCGTGAAGCCCGCGACGCCAAGGCCAAGGACCCACGCAATCTCGAACTGGCCCGCATGGTCGAGAAATCGGTACCGGCCCAGGGTATTTCGCTGGAGAAGGATCGTTTCTCCGCACAGGCCGAGGCCAGTCGGATGGCCGCGACGGCCTCCGCTCAAACAAAACCACTCGTACGCTATGACTCCGCGGAGCGCCGGATGGCGATCGCGGCGCACCTGGCTCGCATCGGTATCGCACCGGAGCTGGCAGCGGTGCGGATGCTCATCGAAGTGGGCCAGGGCCAACCGCCCGAAGAAGCGGTTCGTATCCGTGACGAAGCGGCCCGAGCCGCCGCGGCACGGGGCCGGGAACAGGAAGCCCGCGGTCTGGAACGCGTCAGACAGTAAGGCGCACACCGCAAACCGAAAACGCCCGCTGAAATCAGCGGGCGTTTCGACGTTCTCGGGGTTCTCACACGCGGAAATCGCCGATGGTCGGATCACCGAAAAGCCCCTGTGCGGGGGATTTCAGCGGTAGGGGACTGAGCATGTCCTTATGGCCGTTGCGCACACTGCAGTACTTGAAGGGGCCGCGCGGATCGAACAGCTTGGTCATATGCGGATCGGCGTGGTCGAGGAACCAGATGCTCAATCCGGTGCTCGGTTCCAGCCGATAGTGCTCCCAGGCACGCCAGAGCGCATCCAGTCGCGCCACCGCCTCGGCATGCTTCCACCACTCCGGGCACCACACGGTTTCACTGATATCGGTGACCTGACGCCGATACACCAGGCTGAGGTAGTTCTCGACGAACTCCACCACATTGGTGTAGATCATGGGCTGTTGCTGCTGTTCGGTCACAGCTGTACCTCGCTGACGCTCGGCTTCGCTGTAACCGATGGTGCAGTGCTCATGGTTCGCGCGCTCACAGCGGCCGGACCTCCTCGATTTGGCCGTACTCGGGTGGCGGAGCAGCCTTGGTCAGGTTGGGCGAGCCGAACAGGTCGGCGATCTCGGTCTTACGCCCCGGAAGATGGTGCGAGATCGACTTCTTCACATCGTCAGCGTAGTCGCCCTCCCACCACGGTACGGTCCGCACGAGCACCGCGGGCTGGCCGGAGGTGAAGACGATCGCGCGTCCCTGCGGCAGGGTTGCCAGCGCATTCACGGTGAAGGTCTTGGACGAGCCCAGTGACCGCGAATAGCTCTTGCCGCCTTTGGATTCCGAGACCGAGGAGGAGATCGCGTCGTATTCGCCGATCGCCTCGGAGCGGTCGCGCAGGAAGTTCATATCGTCGACGCCGGGACCGAGCACCTTGATATTGGCCGCCGACCACAGCGCGAGCATGCCGTCATCACCCCAGCAGCGCGCACCCTGAGCCCAGGATTGCAGCACCGTCATCACCACGATGCCGCGCGAGCCGAAGTGGCTGTACTGCTTGGGCAGATCCTTCCAGCGCACCACATTCGCCGCCTCGTCGAGCACGGCGAGCATCGGAATCGGCAGCCGTCCGCCGGGCGACTGCGAGGCCTTGCGCATGGCCACATCGACCACGGCCTCGGTGAGCGCGCTCACCAGCGGCGCCGCCGAACCACGGCCCTCCAGCGACAGGCTGTAGAGGGTGCCGTTGTTCTCGATGAATTCGAGTTCGTCGAACTGCATGCGGTTGTCGCCGGGCAGGATCCACGGATGCACGTTCGACAGCTGCAGGCAGCGGATCATCTTCTTCGCGGTGCCGAAAATGCCGCTCTTGGTGCGCGGATCGGCGTTGTACTGCATCGCGAGACCCGAGGCCGTGTAGTGCTTGCTCGCGTTGCGCAGCAGTTCGATGGGCTCGGCGTCGTTGGGGTTGGTCACCCAGTCCCAGACCTGGACGATCGGGCGACCGCCCAGCGCGGCGGCCAGAAACAGCCCGGCGAGCAGATCCTCGGCCTCCGGGTCGAAGAAGACGTCGCCCTTGGCGTCGGAGCCGTTGTCGGCATCGGCGAAGTGGCCGGCCAGCCGCGCGGCCCGCATCTCCGCACCGTCGTGGTAGGCGTCCACCCAGTCCAGCGGATCCCAGAACCAGGAGGGCTCCTCCCCCGCGACGCCCTGCGGATCGAAGACGAAGGTGCGACTTCCCTTGGACTCGCGCACATCTCGGGTCGCGTCGACCACATCGCGCTTATTCGAGGTGGACAGCACCGGGCCGATCGCGGTCAGGATCGCCGGGATCACCCGCGAGGTCGACTTGCCCTGCCGCGGGCCCCAGATGTCCAGGTGCAGATCCTCATAGGAGCCGTAGAGCATCACCCCGTCGGCGACGCCGATGCCGATCGGCACACCCGGGCTGTCGTTGTAGCCGAGCCGCACACCGAGCAGATCGGCCTTGGCCCGCACCCCGGCCTCGGTGAGCGACTTGATGGCACTGCCGCTGCCCATCACATCGGCTTTGTCGTCGACAGCGAGTCTGCCGACCGCCCGTCGCGCCGCGAGCCTTTTCCGTACGACGAGATAGCCGATGAGCGCCGCGACGACCAGCAACACGATCACGGTGGAGGCGCGCGGCCAGTGCAGTTTGCCCTTGGCGAGATCGGCGACAATCGCGATCGGGTTGATCGGAATATGCTGCGGGGTGACCGCCATCGCGTTGCCGAGATGCAGTGCGAGCCACAGGGTTCCGAGCAGCGCGAAACCAGCGTAGATCATGATCAGGCTGACATCGGGTCCGACCACGGCCGGATCCTGCACCTTCTTCTTTTTCGCCATGTCTGCCTCCTGTTGGGACCTAGCTATGCGGTTGTCGCTGGTGCGGGTTCAGCGGTACGCGTCGAGTCGCCAGCCCGCAGGCGTGCGCACTACGGTCGCGATGACCGTCGTGGGCGGCAGAGATTCCTTGCGCCCGTTCGGATAAACGGCCGTCTGCTCGATCCCGATCTTGAACTGCTCGATATTCGGATCCGTGCTCGCGGGCGGGCGCTCCCCAGATGCGAATGTGAAGGCCTCGATATGCGCCTGCGCCTTGGCCCAGTCCGCCCACTGCAGCGTCGCCTTCGGCGTCTCCACTGCGGTCGGTGTGCCGTCCAGTATGCGGATCAGGCTGGGCCCCAACCATTTCCGCGCACGCGACAGCGAGGCGCCCTGGGTCTCGGTGGCGGGCTGCCAGGAGTAGATCTCCTTCAACGCGGCCACCGCGACGCCATCGGGCGTCACCGGATCGGGTGCGGGCACCTCCTCCAGCAACCGGGTCGTGGACGTGGGCGGATGCGGCGCACCGGAACTCGAATCCTTGTCCTTGCTGCCGCACCCTGCACCGAGCATCGCAACGCTCACCACCAGCATCACCACCAGTTTCGCGCGTGTGTCATTCAAGGCTAGCCGCCAGGACCGACACTTGGGCGGTCCGATCGCCGCACGCGCGTCGGCGTGTTCGCTCGCCGCCCGCGCGATTGTCGTCCTCGGCGTGGTCGCGGTTGTCGTCACAGCACCCTCCTCCCACGGCCGTCACCCGGCACCGCGACCTCGGTCACGCCACTGGAATGCCCATATGCGGCGGGCACGGATTTGATCATTCGTCCATTGCCGGAATAGATTCCGACCTCGGCGGGGCCGCGCGGGCCGAACGAGCTGAACACCAGATCACCGGGTTGCAGCTTGCTCATCGACACCTCGACGCCCGCCTCCCACTGCTGTTCGGCGGTCCGCGGCAGCGTAACCGTGCCCGACGAGGCCGCGAACACAGCGGCCGAGGTGAGCCCCGGCCCGTCCAAGCCGCCACCGCTCGGGCCCTGCGGACCGCCACCGCCCCATACGTACGGGGTGCCGAGCCACTGCTGCGCCGCCTGGACGACCTGCCCGCCGCCCGCACCCTCCTGCGGGGTGAAGCGACCGTTGGAGCCCTGTGCGCGGTACTGCGGTTCCATCGCAAGGATATTCGCGACATAGGGCTGGGTCTCCGCATAGTGCGCAGCCACCTGGTTCGGCATGCCGCCGGAGGCGAGTACCGCACCCTCACCGGCGTTGTAGGCGGCCAGGGTCAGCGCGACGACATCACCCTGCACCCGGCCCCCGGCCTCCCACGCGACGATCTTGCGCGCGATGGCGCACATGTAGCGGCCCTGACCCATGATCGCGTCGCCGTCGTCCCATACGCTGGCCACGCCGTTGCCGTCGGCATCGATGACATAGGGCTGACCGTCGTCGGGATCGATACTGGCCGCGGTGCCCGGCAGGAACTGGGCCAGCCCCTGCGCGCCAGCGGGTGAGGATGCGCCGCGCCGGAATCCGGACTCCTG
This sequence comes from Nocardia sp. CA-107356, assembly GCF_050946365.1. Classification (NCBI taxonomy): domain Bacteria; kingdom Bacillati; phylum Actinomycetota; class Actinomycetes; order Mycobacteriales; family Nocardiaceae; genus Nocardia; species Nocardia sp. CA-107356. The sequence continues at coordinate 6,323,888 of NZ_CP191992.1, forward strand.
CCTGCCCTGTGCGGCCAGCAGCGACGGGGTGATCTGCGGACAGATGGAACCCGCACGGCGATACCAGATTTCGAGTTCCTGCGGTACCTTGCCCCCCGCCAGCGCGCCGCCCGCCGTGCCGAAGCCACGATTGCAGCGCGGATCGGACGAGAAGGCCTGCGCGCCACCGACATCCGGTGTCGGGGCACCGTCGAGCCAAGGCAGCGGGTCGATCTGGCGGCCACCGGTGAAACGCCCGCCGGGCACGATCTCGAAATGCAAGTGCGGGCCGCTGGATTGGCCCGCCGACCCCACCTGAGCGATGGGCTGACCGGCGATGACGGTATCGCCGACGCGCACGTGCACACCGCTGTCCCACATATGCCCGTAGACCGCCGAATAGGCGCGGCCGTTGGTATCGACGGAGTCGACGACGATCCAATTGCCGAAACCCGAAGCGGGACCGGCCGCGACGACGCGTCCGTCGGACACCGAGTAGATGGTGGTGCCGTCCGTGGCGGCGAGGTCGACGCCCAGGTGCGTGCCACCGCGGGCGCCGAAGACATCGGACACGGTGAAGGTGCCCGCGGCCAGTGGCAGCGTCCGGCGAATCGGGCCGATACCGGCGGCCAGCGACGGCGCGCCGGTGGCTGTTGGATTGGCCTGTGTGGCAGAGGGATTGCCAGTGGTACTCGCAGCGCTGGTCGTGGCAGCGACACGGGAATTACCCGGCGCGTAGCCACCCAGCGGCGGCAGCACACTCGACGACCCGAGTACCGAGGAGCCCTCGCACCCGTCATCCACGGCGGGCATCACGACGACCAGCACCAGGGTCATCAACCCGAGCACGCTCGCCAACGCCAGGTACAGGACGGTCCGCCCGGTCACCGCATCCCCGGCGGAACCGATCGACCGCGGGTCGAATCCGGGTGAGTCACCTTTGCCGCCTAGACTCGTTGAGGGTGTCGGCGAGAGTGCGGTTCATTTCCGCCGCGGCGGCCAATTGTTGTTGTAGCAGTGCGACTTTGCGGCGCAACGCCGTCGCGTCGAGGCGCTCCAGACTCGGCCCCTCGGCCGCGCGCACCCAGTTGCGGACCGAATTGGTATGCACGCCGATCTGTTCGGCCACCAACCGGCACGCCTCCGATTCGCTGCGTAGTTTGCCGGTGAGCGCGATGGCCTGTTCGACCGCGGCCTTGCGCACCTCCGGCGACACTCTCCGATAGGACCGGTGCGGCATCATGCGCCCCACCTCACACAGACATCCGGTCTCCACCACACCGCGAGTTTTCTCATGCCACGCTCCCAGTGGGGGAATCGCTACCGCGCGTAGTGGATTCGGTGAACTCGGAGAAACGCTGGTTGGTTTCGTGGATACCACTCTCCTTCTCGGACAACGTGAATTCCATGTGGAACGGGATGCCAGGGCGGCGATCCTCACCGATCTTCAGTAGGAATTTGCCGGTGCCCGGCGGCGATGGACGTTGCTGGCCGGGCTTGAGTGCCTCACCTGTCAATGCTTGCGGTGCGGACCATCCGGTCACCATCTCCTCCTCGGCGGATGTGAACGGAACCACGCTGTCCAGGCGCTTGATCTCCTCGCCGGGTAGCGCGCCGAATATCTTGGCACGCGCGCGTTCGAGAAAGCCGAGCGCCTTCGCGATCGCGGCTTCCGATCCCAGTGCTTGCAGGTCCTTGATGGTGTGGCTGATCATGATCAGCGCGGTGGCGATGGTGCGCTGCAGGCGGGTCAGCTCATCGACCCGGTCGACCATGAAGTCGCCGAGGCCGAGCACCTGCCACAGCTCGTCCATCACCACCTGGAAATAGCGCTGCGGGCCGAGATTCGCGTCGGCGAGCACATGTGCGGCCTCCACCGAGGCGAATCCGTCGGCCCAGCAGGCCAGCATCACAGCGGCCTTGAGCTTCTTATCACCGGTCGGGATGTGCGAGACGTCGATGCAGACGGCGACCGCGCCGGTATCGATCGGAACGGTGGTCTGCCCGTTGAAGATCGCGCCGAACGGGCCCTGAGTCAGCGCGCGCAGCGAGCGGCGCAGACCCTTGATGGCGACCTGGTATTCGTCCGGGTTGTCGGCACCGGCGTCGAGCATCAATTCTTCACCGCCGCCGACGATCACCTCGAGCAGGTTCTCCATAATGGGCGGCTGGTCCGGAGTGTAGCCGCTACCTGGACGGTAGAGGATGCGCAGCGCGGTCGAGATCAGCGTCTCCTCGTAGTCGCGCACGCGCGCGCCGCGCACCAGTTCCACCAGACCGGCGATGAGCGTGACCTGGCGGGCGCGCATATCCTGCAGTACCTGAACTTGCAGTGCGGGAAGCTCGTCCAGCATCGGCACGACCGAACCGAGCACACCCGCGGCGAGCGGGTTGAGCTTGCCGTGGCCGTAGCCGAGGTCGATCACCTGACCGCCGACCAGCTCGACCATCTTGCGGTAGTCGGGTTTCACGTCGGCCAGGATCAGCGGGGTGATGCCCTGTGCAATACCGCCGAGCACGATCCGGCGCACCAGCGACGACTTACCGAAACCATTGAGCCCCAACACGAAAAGGCTCGGCGCGGTGATGAAGCTGCCGCGCAGGAACCAGTTCATCGGGTCGAAGCAGACCGGTGCACCGGTGTGCAGATGCGAACCGAGCGGGGTGCCGATCAACGGTGCGCCAGCCCCGACCGACCACGGCCACAGACCGGCCACCTGAGCGGTGGTGGCCCGGTATTCGACCGGGCGGCCGACGACATTCATCCGGCCGCCGCCGGGACCCATATAGCCGCGATCGGTGAGTTGGGCTGTGCTGCGGTCGAATCCGTCCTCGAAGACCTGTTCGGTGCGGGCCGCGTAGTTGCGGCGGCGGATATCGTCGGTGCGGACGCGGAAGGTGGCGAAGGCCGCCCGCAGGCCGGTGCCCTCGCGGCTGATCTGTTCGAGTCTGGCCCTGGTCACATCGTCGAGCAGGGGCGGACCGGACTGTTTGCGCCTGTCGGACTTGGCCTTTGCGCGGCGGGCGGACTTATCCGTCTGCGGGGTACCCATCGCACGGTCGGCGGTGTAGTCGACCTTGGCCGCGCGCTGTGCCTCGCGACTCGTCCTGGCTCCGTTGCGTTCCGGTCGTGCCACACGTTCCCCCCGTGCCGATCGTTGCGGTGTGCCGTCACGCGTGGGGCGGGCGGTCCTGGAGCCGTCGATACGGCCGCGCTCGGCGGAAATACCGTCACCGCGTCTGTTTTCGGACCTGGTTCGCCCGCGATCGGAGCCGAGCTGCGGCCGATCGGCACGGCCACCGTCCGCGGTTCCAGCGCCGGGACGCGCCCGACGCTCGGCCGCATCGCGCGACGGTCGCCGCTCCCGATCGGACGCCTCGCCCACCCTGGTCCGCTCGCCGCCGCTCACCCGCGCGGACCGCCGATCCCGGTCGGGCATCTCCTCGATGCCCGAACGCTCGATCCGGCCGCTGGTGGGCCGCTGCGCGCGTTCCTCCGCGGAGCGGGGCTGATCGTCACCGCCAGGCCCCAGCGTCGTATCCTCGGGACGCCGCTTGCGGCGCACCGGCATCTCGTCCCGTTCGCGGACCGGTGGCTCGTGCTCACGTGCCATGGATCGTTCACCCCGCCAAGGCTTTCGGAATTGTCGCGTGTTCCGGCAGGATCACCCCACAACCGAGCGAGGCCGCGAAGGCCGCCGCCTGGTAGCGGTAGCACCGCCGGATCTTCAACCGCGCCTGTGTGGACAGGTCGCGGGTTATGGCTTCGATACGCGGCAGATCGCCGCGCAGGGGCTCGGTAATGGTTACCAGCGCCCCGAAGCGGGTCACACCGTGACCCCGGGCTTGCTCCTCACGGGCCTGCTGAGTGGCCCCCACTCGCAGGGTCGCGGCTGCCGAGACGACGCCGCGTTCGCTCTGCTGTGCCACCAACGCGTTCTTGAAGTCGTCATCGACGATTTCGGCGGCGTCGGCGGCCGAATGCGGACGGTACACGATGGCGATGCGCTTGCGCGGCACTTCAGGATTCGGCGCCAGCAGCCGCTGCAGCACCCGCTCGTCCACCGCGCCCTCGGGTGCGGCGTCCATCTCCCAGGTGACCGACCGGCCGCCGTCGTGCACCAGGTGATCCCACTTCTCGTCGTGCGAGACCGGTCCGGCATCGGCCCAATCCAGTCCGTGCCCTTCGGGTTCGCCCGCGGCAACCTCGAGATCGGCCTGTGAGGCCGGGTCATAGCTGCGCCGGATGAACGAGATGACCTCATCGGCCGACATCGGCTGGGCGCGTACGCCCGCCTCGGCGAGCGCGGCGCAGATACCGGGCAGCCTGCGTCCGATCTCGACGGCCTCCTCGGCCGGGTTCTTGCGACGCTCCGCGGTAGTCGCTTTGAAGGTGATCGCGACCCGTGGCAGCAGTTGCACCCGTTCCTGCGGTAGTTCGGTCGCGAGCTCGTACATCACCTGCTGCGCCAGTTCCGGCGCCTCCGGCCTGGTGATGGTGGCGACCTCGGTGAGCAGCCGGTTGCCGGTTTCGGGCACGGTATCGATCACCGGGACCACCGCGACGATGTCACTGGTCTGGCCGACCGAGGCGAGGAAGGTACCCCACGCCGAGACCCAGCGATCGATGACCGGCTGGTCGACCGCCTCATGGCCCTGCGGCCACGCCCGCAAAACCACTGTGTACTGGGCGAATTGCGGTAGGTGGATCATGCCGAAGCTGTAGCCGCCCGCATCGATGCCCTCATAGAGCTTCGAAGGCGCCAGCAGACCCGGTAGCCGAGTGACGCCGCCGGGAATCCGCGAGAACCGGCCACCTCGGTACACATGCTCACCGCGGCTGCGTGAGCGCATCCAGTTGAACATCATCAATCCGTTCTCGTATCCGGAGCGGCCCCCGGTCCGCCACACCAGTGGAACCATCACGACAACGCCGGTGCCGCCCACGATCAGACCCCACTGGAACCCGCCAACCATGGCGCAGATCAGGGCCGTGATCACGACGACGAAGCCGATGACGGTCTCTTCCCAGCGCAGACCGAAAAGGCCTGCGCTGCGCGGCTTCTGCCACAGTCCGTACGAGCGGCGCTCGTAGGTATCGCTCGTCGTCATCGTCATCGCGGAATGGTGCTCCTCCCGAGGTCGGGCGAACGATTCGCCCAGCGATCACCGGCCACATCACCCATGGCCTCATCGGCCCGGGTCAGCGGCGCGGACGCGGCGCGCGCCGCGCCGATCGCGCCCACCGCCCTGGACGCTCCGGACGGTACTCCCGACCCGCCCGACGGGACGGAGGCGCGCGGAGGTCCGCCCGCCGGAGCACCGCCGCCGCCACCACCGCCACCGCGCGGCGGAGCTGGACGCGGAGCGCCACCGCCACCGCGGGCACCGCCCGCACCGCCCGGCGGCCGCGGACCGGTGGAGGAGCCGCTGACGTAACCCGCCGAACCCGGTGCGGCCCCCTTGACGGAGACGGCCTTGGTGCCCATCGCACCCAAAGCGCCTACCGCGAGCAAGGTTCCACCGGTCGCGGTAAGACCCGAACCACCGCTACCCACGATCGCCACCGCGGGGGTGACCAGCCGCATCAGCGCGGGCAGTACGAACGCGACACTGCACAGCAGCACGATCGCGACCAGCATCCGTTGTGCCTGTTCACCTTCGGGCAGTCCGCCGGTATCGGTGAGCGAATCCACATGGCCCGCAGTGGTGAACGCGATCATGTAGACGATGGCGGCCACCGGCTTCCAGAGCATGAACGCGATGATCCAACCGATCAGCTTCTGATAGGACGACTTGCCGACATTCATCCCGGATGCGGCCGCCGCCAACGGCAGTACACCCGCCGCGATGAGCAGCAGACCCTGACGGACGATGGCGAGCACGATCTGCGCGAGCGCGCCCAGCAATCCGACAATCGCGATGATCAGCACCAGACCAGGCGAAAACGCCTGCAGTTTACTGGTTTTCACCATCAGCTCGGCCAGGTCCTTGGCATTGCCATTGGTCGAATCGTTGATGATCCACTCGGAGAAGCGATCCGAGGCCTGGGTGCCCGCGACAATCACAGCGCCGAGCATCCAGGAGCTGAAAACCACACGGGCGAACATGCGGAACGATTCGGCCGCCTCGTTCATCGCGGCGCCGCGTCTGGCCTCGGCCAGTCTGGCGCCGGACAGGATCACCGAGGCTATCAGCAGCAATATCTGCGCCTGATAGGTGTAATCGTTGATCTTCACGAACAACGAACCGTTATCGCTGGTCGCCTCATTGGGGACCTTCATCCAGAAGGTCAGCGCAAGGATGATGGCCTGGCCGAGACCGTTCATCAGCGAATCGACGACCTTGCCGAAGGTCGAATCCCAGGCCTTGTCCTTGACCGCGTTCGCGGCGCTGCCCGGATGCGAGGCGACGTTACCCGCCTTGCACGCGGCCGACGCGGCGTCACCCAGGGAGAAGCCCGGCAGACCAACGTTATCGAGGGTGTCGTGCAACTCGTTGCACGTCTCATCGAATCCGTAACCCTGACCGTAGGCCACCGTCGGTGTCGCGATCATGACAGTGAAGATGACCGCGAGAATCGTGACAACTCGCCTCACCATTTTGTCCACCCATCGATCGAGTCGATCGTCTCGAGCGGTTGTGCATCACTCGTGGACGACTTGAGTTTCCAACCAGCATCACGCCAGAGCACATTCAGTCTCATGGCCACCCAACTGCGCCCGCCGTGCAGGAAATCACGGGTCTTGCGGGCGATACGTACCACAGCGAAATCGTCACCATAGCTTTCGATTCGGAATGCGTCAGAGGCGAACAACAACGGTTTGATGTTGTCGGGTAGTTCGTTCGGAATCTTGCCGTCGGCGATCTTTCGGTCGCGATCGGCCTGCTCTTGTGCGGACAGGATCACCAACTGCTGCCACAGGGCGCGATCGGTCGGCCGCGCCACGGTGCGCCAATAGATCTGTTCGGCCGCAAGTGCGGCACCCTGCGGGGTCTGGGTGAATCCGAGCGGAATATCGTTCTCGATTCGGGTGGGGCCGTCCGTGGTCGAGAACGGGATCACCGGACCGCCGTACACCCGCTGCCATCCGCCTTGCTGACCCGTGCCGCCCGGAGCGCCCGACTGCCAATCGGCGTCGGTGGGTTTGCGCGGCATGACGGACTCCGAAAGCGGTTGTCCGGCGGGGTTGTTCGGGACATCGAAGCGATGACCGAACGAATCCACATCGGAGCCGCTGAATCCGGCCGCTCCGGCGGTCGACGAGGCGCTGACGGGCACACTCTCCGAGCTCGTTCCGGTCTTCGATACCTGGTCGCCCCCGGCGGCATTATCGCGCATCGCGACCACGGTCACTGCGACCGCGACGACCACCGCGAGCACTGCGCCGACGCCCAGCACCGCGATCGGCGAACGGTTGTGTGCCGGACCGGATCCGGGGCCCATGGTCACCATTTGGTCCACCCGTTGAGCGATTCGACATATTCGGTCTGCGCGTTATTGGAGGTAGCCGGCTTGAGCCGCCAGTCCCCCGCATCCCAGATCATCACCAATCGCAGAGCCGCCCACAGCTGCTTGCCGTCGACCACGGGACCGCGGGTGGCCAGCTGAATGATCGCCAGATCATCCGCATAGTTCTCGACCTTGAACGCATCCGACGCGACGAAATACCGAGTCACCTTCTCCGGCTGCTGTTCGGGCAGCTTGTCCTGGGACAGGGCCTTGTCGTAGGCGGCGATCTGCTGGGCCGAGACGCGCACCTGGCGGACGTAGAGGTCGCGGTCGGCGGGGCGGGCGTTGAGACGGTAGGTGATCTGGGCCGCCGCGAGCACCGCACCCTGCGGGGTGTGCGAATAGCCGACAGCCAGACCGTCTTCGATGCGGGTGGGTCCGTCGGAGGTGGAGAACGGGACCGAGGCGCCGTAGACCCGCTGCCAGCCGCGCGGTGCGGTGGTGCCCTCCGGGGCCGCGGTCAGCCAGTCAGCATCGGACGGTTTGCGCTGGCGGGTCGGATCCTGCGGAAGTGGTTGTCCGGCAGGGTTGTTCGGAATGTCGACGCGCCTACCGAGGATATCCACCTCGGGGGTCGCGAAGCCGTCCGCACCGGAACCCACCGCGGCGGTGGCCTTATCGCCACCCGAACCCGAGTCGTCCCGCCCGAGGTAGACGAATATGCCCACCACAACGATGAGCACCACCACGGCAGCCGATGCGATGACACCGAAGGAGACACGATCGCGCGGGTAGGACTCCTTCTCGCTCATGACTCCGCCTCGCCGACGCACGGCTCCGTCATGAGCGAAGCGCGCCGCGACATGATTCGCTCACTGCGCTCCCTCATGCCGGTGCCTCCAATTTCACTATGTCCGTGGGTAATTCATCGACCGACTCAAGGGGGCGGGCGGTCGAATCGGGGTCGGGCAGCCGTAACCTCCAGTCGTTGCCGAACCACTCGACGGTGGTGTGGTTCACCGCCTTGGAGTTGTCCGAATATTCGGTATAGACGTCGACGGCCGATGCCGCATCGGTGTAGCCGGTGATCCGGTAACCCAGCAGTCTCGGCGCGTAATCGGGCGATGCCGGACCGGTGATGGTGAGCTGCAGCCGGTTCACCGACCACTCGTCTCTCGCCTTGTCCGGCACCACCTCGAGGCGCACGATATCGGCCCACTGACTGTCGGCGGCTACCGACAATCGCACCGTGTGGACGATCGCCGCCAAGGCCGCACCGGCCGGCGAATGTTCGAAACCCGTTGCGGCGCCGTCGGCGACCTTCTTGGGCCCCTGCGCGGTGGTCGGAAGTGCGACGCCCTGGAACGGCTGCCACCGGACCTGGCTCGGCGCGGCCGACAGGTTCGGGCCGGAATCGCCGTCACCGCCGCAGCCGACCGCTGCCAGCAGTAGGGCAGCACCGAACGCACCGGCCGCGGGCGTGCGGATACGCCGACGCCGCGCAATGAGGTGGTTTCGCGGGTGCTCCAGCGGCTCTGCTGTTTCGCGCGACCTGCAAGCGGTCGCCAGCGGTGTGGAATTCATCCCAGGGCCGTCCCCATCTCGGTTCACGTCGGCAGGAACGCCAACGCGATCCCCGAGGCCGTGCTCGCCACCGCTGCCCCGAGCAGACTCATCAAAACGCCGTGCGAGGCGTCGTTCATCGCCAGATCGCTCCGGAACGCGATCCACAGGCGGCCCGCGGAGACGATCATCCACGCCAGGCACACCAGCAGCACGAACCAGAGCAACCAGTTCAGCAGCTGCATCAGCGGTTGCAGTACTTCGGCGGGCATCTGCTTATAGGCAAGCAGTTCCGCCGCCGACATTCGCACGGTCGACATCGTGGACATCAGGTTCCGATGACGGCGTTCATGATGGTGCCCGCGCTGGTGGCGACCACTCCGCCGATCATGGCTCCGGCCACCATCTTCGGCGATTCGAGCCCGCCGCCGGTCCACTTCTCCCACGCGAACTTGCCGCCCGCGTAGGTGATTCCGCAGATACCGGAGAGCAATACGAACCAGGTGAGATACCGGACCAGCTGCAGGATCTTCTCCGAGCCGGGAGGCGCCTCTGGTGTCGGGTTACCGACCTGAGCCAGGACAGTGCCGTACGTGTCCTGCACGGCGAGGAGAATCATGCTCATCGGCTGCCTTTCTGGGTAGGAGTTGTGATCAACGGTCCGGTCTGGAGGTCAGTGCGGTGCTCATCGGTGCCCCTCCTCGAAAGACGTACTGCTGTCCAGGTTTTCGCGTACCACCGCAACAATATCGGCACCGAGTTCGCGGACCTCGAGCGGAACTTCCTCGAGCGGGTCGATCCTCTTCTTCTTCGGCGGAATCTCGTCGCCGGGGGTCCAGATGGGCAGTTTCTCCGGTTCGACCAGGGTCCATTCCTCATACCACGGGATCTGCCAGACCTGACCTGCGAGCGAGCCGACCACATCGCGGTAGCGGCGGATTTCGGCGGGCATGCGACCGGGGCGGGCGGCGACGGTGATCAGCCCGAGCACCTCACACGATCCGGCGAAGCCCGAATGATGTTGGCGCAGTAGGTCGTGCGCGCGGGTGAGTCCGGTGATGGTTTCCCTGGCCACCAGGACGACGAAGGGTGATTCGCGGTCGAAGACGCCGGGCCAGCGGCGGCCCGAATCCGCCGCGGGCGCAAGCACATGCGCGAGGCTACTGGCTCCCGCACCGCCGTGCACACCTAGCAGCCACCACAGCGGTGCCCGGCCGACGCCGGGTACGGGACGGTCCCAGATGGGCGCGCGACGAGACTCCGGTGGGGCGACCACACCGGCTTGGGCGGCTTCGGATTGACGACGAAGTTTCATGGCGGCCGTCATGATGCCACTCCGGCGAGCAGCCGCCCATAAGCCCGGCGCGTCTCGGCGGACAGTGATGCGTGGCGCACGAGTTCACCGCGCGCCAAATGCGGATCGTAGGGAATCTCCCTGATGTCGCGGACCCAGCCGGACAGATGTTCGCGCAAATGGTCGGCAACATGCGAGTCGGCACCCGACATCTGGTGCGAGATAACGATTGTGGTATCGCCGACGATGCCGCCGCCCTGCCCCTCGGTCGAGTCGCCGAACTGGTCGTCGAGCCATTCCAGGGTGACCCGCAGCCGGTTCGCCGCATCGGCGCGGGCTGGAATGGCCAGTACCAGAGCAACATCCGCGTCATCGAGCAGTGGACGCAGCTGCCGTCCGGCAATCGGGTGGCCGCCGTCGTAGACCGCGGTGTATCCGGCGTCATAGATCGCCCGCGCGACTGTGAGATATGTGGCACGCCGACGCAGCGGCGCGGCGTCACGCCACAGCAGTCCGATGCCCGAACTCGCCTGCGACAGACACTCCTTCAACGGTGCGGGTTCATCGTTGCCGCGACCGTACAGCCACGACTGCAGGCTGATCGGATGCAGGTGCTCATCGGCTCCGCGTAGCGCCAGATCGCTGCCCGCCGCGGTCGCGTCCACCGCGACCGTGGGCGTACCCGCCATGCCCAGTTCACCCGCCAAGCCCAAGACCGTGGTTGTAGTCCCCGCACCACCACAGCCACCGACCACCAGAATCGAACGCTGCGCCGGTTCCGCGGATTCGGTCTCCCCGCGCTTGCCACGTCGCAATCGCACCACCGGAGCCTTCGACGGCGCGTGCCGGTTCGACGAATCACTCTCGTCGAGCCAGCGGCTCCAGTCGTCTCCCATCGCTATCAGCTCTCTCTACTATCCGGCCGCGATGCCCATGATGAGCGTGCGGCCGCCGACCACCGCCGTAGTGACGGTCTGCTTGTTGTACGTGGCGGGCGCGCCGCCGGGCCGGTACTCGGTGACCTCGACCGAATACCTGTTCTCGGTGATCGTCTGGATCCGCACACAGTGCGTGGTCCCCACCGGAATGGTGTCGATACCGTGCTGGATCACCGCGGCGGGCGAGATATTCGAATCCGGTGCGACAACCTCCCGGACGCGCTCGCCGGAACGCTCCACGTAGTAGGCGTACTGAAATGCCAGAATCGCCTCCGGTCCGGAATCGGTGCCACCGGGTTCGGCACTGCGCACGATGCGGTCGGCGCGTTCGGTGGGGCAATCCGAAATACCCCGGGATTGGACACTGCCCGCGGTGAACTGCATCGAGGGCACGACCGGCGCGGCGGCGCCGTGATGACCGGAGGAACGCAGGAGATAAATCGCGCCCGCGGCGGCACCGGCCAGCAGCAACACCGCCACGACGAGCACCACGACCACCCGGGCCCGGCGCGCGGACGGGTGATCGCGTGCCTCATGGCGCAGGGCCCGCGTCGCGCGCACCGACCGCGCGTACCGACCATCGTCGTGTTCGTCCTGCGGCCATGGGAACTGTACAAGTTCGCCATCGTGCGGCTCGGTGTAGTCGTCGTCGGGGCCGGGGGCGTGCGCGGCCACCCAATCCGACCAGCCGCCGGTGAATTCGCTGCGATTGGAGGCCAGATCGGCCGGAACCTCATTGCGCGCACGCATTTCGTCGGGATCCTCTTCGCGAATGTAGTCCGGATACCTGGCCGGGCCGTCCTCGTCGCTCGGATTCCGCAACTCCGTGTCGTCGCGATGCGGCGGGGTGGAGACATCCGCCTCCGGCTCCAGCGCGCCATACCAGCGCGATAGCTGTTTGTACGACTTCAACATTCCCCCATTCCCGCAGAGCGAGGCACGTGATGCATCATCGGACCCTCTCGGCGATCAGTTCGTGGAGAACGGGTAGGTGTTGTTTACGGAGCCGGGTACTACGGTGGGCGGAGTCGACGTCGCGCCGCCGGATGAGGCGCCATCGGCTCCTGTCCCGAACGGAAATTGTCCCGTACCGAAGGTATTCGGCGTAGTCGACGCGCCGGAAGTTTGTCCGAAGAATCCGGTACTCGGCTTGGTGCTACCGCCCAGCGGAATCGCGCCGCGGCCGAATTCGGCGGCCAGATCGTGCGCCACCGCGGCGAACCAGTCGGCGACGAATCGGGTGGGCGCCGCACCGGTGGCGGTGACGGCCGCGGTGCCGTAGGCGCCATGGCGCTGCACGGTGTCCCAATACCGCACCCAGGTCGTCACATTGAGCAGTTCGCTGTTATCGGTGATGTTCTGTACGACCGCGTCGAAGGCCTGGGTGACCAGCCGGACACCGGTCGTCGGCGGCACCAGTTGAGTCACCGCGCCCAGCAATTTCGTGCCGAGCAGCACGATTCCCGAGACCGGGTCGGACAGGCCTGCGGTGGCGAGTTGGGTGATGGTCGCTGGGTTGATGACCGTCTTGACCACCGTCACGACCGCGTTCAGACCGATCATGCCGACCTTCAGCAGCGCCCGCAGCGCCGCGGGGGCATCGAGCGGGGTCCGCGGGTCGGCGGCATCGGCGAGGCGCTGGGAAATCGACTTCTTCGGTGAGATCGACAGATTCGCCAGCGAGTTGCCTTGCATATCCTCGTTGACGACCTTGGTCGCGGTCTTGATCGACGTGTACGCCAGCGCCTGGGCGATCGAAACCAACGAGGCGATCGGGTCGCCGCCACTCAACTTGGTCTGGCCCGCGATACTGGCCACCGCCCGCAGAATCGGCGCACCCTCCGGTGCATCGCACGCGAGATCGCCTGCGGCACAGAAACTGGCGACGCGACCGGTCAGCGCGGCGAAATTCGCGGCCTTATCGCGTTCGGGCCCGATACCGCCGCCACTGACGGGTTCCTGCGGCAGTGCCGCGATGGACGCGATCTGATCGCCCGAGGTGCCCGGCGCGGGATCCGGTGTCGCCTTGCCCGGCGAACCGGGAAACAGCGGCGCACCGGGATTGCGGGTCGGATCGGCGAACAAGGCGACCGCCGCGACCTTCTCGGGCGGGATCACGCCATGGCCCTGGCCGACCTCCTGGGCGAACATCGAGGCCACGTGCGCGCCTTGCGAATAGCCGACGATCGCGAAGCGGGTCTCGGCGCAGCGGTCCGCGACATCCTCGGCCATCGCACGCAGCCGCGCCAATCCGCCGGTCACCGATTCCGCGTACGACACCGCGCCACCGGCGGTCGCGCCGCCGAAGCCGGATTCGTAAGGGACATAGGCCCGATCGACGAGTCCGGGTTGGGATGCCTTGGCCAGCATCGGCATGAAGACCGTGGAGAGCATGCCGGTATCGGTGGTCGGCGCGGCATCCGGCGACGATTCGCCGGTGCCCTGAATTCCCAACGCGTACAGTGCCGGACAGGTACCGATGGTGAGGTTCGTCGTCGGGCCAGCGGGATCGGATGGTTCCGCCGCAGCGGCGCCTGCGGTCGCCACAGCAACGGCGAATGCGACCAGCATTCCCGAGATCCGTGCCGTGTAGTTCGTCATAGCGATCCGCAATCAATTCGTGTTGCCGCAACCAACCTAAACGCCATGAAACGCAATAAACCGTAACAGATTCCGACTCTTACTGCGGCTTCGACGAAATGTTTGCGCGAACCACCATGGGGCAGATGATGGTTCCCGGCGTGCCGTCATGGATCTTCCGACAAGTTTCCGACCATGGAAATCGGTGGGCAGGCGGCGGGCGATCCGTCGGCGATTCGAATCATCAACGTGGACTTCGCATTCCGGCAAACGTCGGAGCGCACACAGCCGCCACCGCAACGCTTCCGACGGGTACGCCGGATTTGCCCGGCGCCGATGTTCAGCGAGCTCGACCAGGGCGATCAGGTGGCCGAGGTCACACGGTAGACGTCGTAGACGCCCTCCACGTTGCGCACCACATTCAGCAAGTGGCCCAGGTGTTTCGGATCGCCCATCTCGAAGGTGAACTTGCTGATCGCAACCCGGTCGCCGTGCGTGGCCACCGAGGCGGACAGGATATTGACCTTCTCATCGGCGAGCACCTTGGTCACATCCGAGAGCAGCCTGGTGCGGTCCAGTGCCTCGATCTGGATGGCCACCAGGAACACCGAGGACGGCGACGGCGCCCACTCCACGTCGATGATGCGTTCGGCCTGTTCGCGCAGCGAACCGGCGTTGGTGCAGTCGGTGCGGTGCACGCTGACCGCGCCACCGCGGGTCACGAAGCCCATGATCTCGTCGCCGGGCACCGGGGTGCAGCACTTGGCCAGCTTGGCGACCGTGCCGGGCGCGCCAGGGATCAGCACGCCCGCATCGCCGGTGACGCGCTGGCGGGCCGGGGTGGTCGACGGGGTGGAGCGCTCGGCGAGTTCGTTCTCGACATCGCCGATGCCGCCGAGTTGCGCCATCAACCGCTGTACGACGTGATGGGCGGAGACCTGGTGTTCGCCGACGGCGGTGTAGAGCGTGGAGATGTCGGTGTAGTGCAGTTCGTGCGCGACCGCGGTCATCGCGTCCACGCTCATCAACCGCTGCAGCGGCAGCCCGACGCGGCGAACCTCCTTGGAGATCTGCTCCTTACCGCTCTCCAGGGCCTCCTCGCGGCGCTCCTTGGCGAACCACTGCCGGATCTTGGCCTTGGCGCGCGGGGAGACCACGAAGTTCTGCCAGTCGCGACTGGGTCCGGCGTTCTGCGCCTTCGAGGTGAATACCTCGACGACTTCACCGTTTTCGAGCTGACGTTCCAGTGCGACCAGGCGGCCGTTGACCCGCGCACCGATGCAGCGGTGCCCGACCTCGGTGTGCACCGCATAAGCGAAGTCGACCGGAGTCGACTTCTGCGGCAACGTGATCACGTCACCCTTCGGAGTGAAGACGAAGATCTCCGGCGACTTCAGATCGAAGCGCAGCGATTCCAGGAACTCCGCCGGGTCCGCGGCCTCGCGCTGCCAGTCGAGGAGTTGACGCATCCACGCCATATCGTCGACTTCGGTGGAGTCGTTGGTGTGTTTGCCGCGGGTCTCCTTGTAGCGCCAGTGCGCGGCGATGCCGAATTCGGCGGTGCGGTGCATGTCCTGGGTGCGGATCTGCACTTCCAGAGGCTTGCCGTCCGGGCCGACGACCGTGGTGTGCAGCGACTGGTAGACGCCGTAGCGCGGCTGGGCGATGTAGTCCTTGAATCGGCCCGCCATCGGCTGCCACAGCGAATGCACGACACCGACCGCCGCATAGCAGTCGCGAACCTCGTCGCACAGGATGCGGATGCCGACCAGGTCGTGGATATCGTCGAAGTCCTTACCCTTGACGATCATCTTCTGGTAGATCGACCAGTAGTGCTTGGGGCGGCCCTCGACGATCGCGGTGATCCGCGACGCCGCAAGGGTGTTGACGATCTCCGCGCGCACCCGCGCCAGGTAGGTATCGCGCGATGGCGCGCGGTCGGCGACCAGCCGCACGATCTCGTCGTACTTCTTCGGGTGCAGGATCGCGAACGCGAGGTCCTCGAGTTCCCATTTGACCGTGGCCATACCCAGGCGGTGCGCCAGTGGCGCGATCACCTCGAGGGTTTCCTTGGCCTTCTTCGCCTGCTTCTCCGGCGGCAGGAAACGCATGGTGCGCATGTTGTGCAGGCGGTCGGCCACCTTGATCACCAACACGCGCGGGTCGCGGGCCATCGCGATGATCATCTTGCGGATGGTCTCGGCCTCGGCGGCGGCGCCCAGGTTGACCTTGTCCAACTTGGTGACACCGTCGACCAGATGCGCGACCTCGGCGCCGAAATCCTGGGTCAGCTGCTCGAGCGAGTAACCGGTGTCCTCCACGGTGTCGTGCAGCAGCGCTGCGACCAGCGTGGTGGTATCCATGCCGAGTTCGGCCAGGATATTGGCGACCGCGAGCGGGTGCGTGATGTAGGGGTCACCGGATTTGCGGAACTGGTGGGCATGGCGCTCGTCGGCGACGTCGAAGGCGCGCTGCAGCAGGGTGAGATTCGCCTTCGGGTACAGCTCGCGGTGCACGCTGGCCAATGGTTCGAGCACCGGTTTGACCGCCGCGATACCACGTTGACCGGTCATGCGCCGGGCCAGACGGGCGCGCACCCGCCGGGACGCGGAGGTCGGCACGGCGGCCGCGGTCCCGGGCTGGCGCGCCGCCGCCGAATTACCGCTCACCTGCGGTTTCGGCGTCGATGCATCCGGGGCGGCCGCACCATTCGACTGCGGGGCGCCTGCCGATTGCTCGACATTCGCCTCGCCAAGATGCTGAGTCATGCCACCACCTCTCCACGCCGCGATCGGAACACCCTATCCGACCGCTGCAACCGCCCAGAACACAACTTTAGTCCGAGCGCAGGTCACGCGTCGGATCCGAGGTTGCCGAGTCGGCGACAACCGGCGGAAACGTCAACGTGTGAGGTGCGAAAAAGGACGCTCAACGGCTGGTGAAGGGTTCGATCGGCTGACGGATGCGGGACTGGCCGTCGAAGTCCGGGTCGAGCGGGGCGTGGAAGATATCGAGCACCGTCGGGGTGATATCGACCAGCGAGAAGCTGGAGCTGGTCGCACCCGCGATGAAGTTCGGGCCGCGGGCGATCACGAAACTGGTTGTTTCGTCGGGGGTTTGGCCGCCGTGGCCGCCCTTGGGCCGGTGACCGTGGTCGGTGGTGACCAGGATGGTCCAGCGTTCGGCGGGGTTGGCGCGGGCGCGGGCGTCCACGGCGGCGACGATGCGGCCCACCAGGGCGTCGATGCGGGTGACGGCATCGCGGTATGCGCGCGATGCGCCACCATGCTGGTGGCCGGCGCGATCGACCTGGTCGAGGTGGGTGAAGAGGAAGTCGGGGGCGTATTTGGTGATGGCGGTGACGACGCTGTCGGCGGTGGCGGCATCGGTCTCGATTTCGTCGTCGTCACCGGGGACGGGCGGGGTGGAGATGACGACGTCGGCGCTGGGGTTACCGCTGCCGGTCATGGTGGCGATCTGATCCCAGGTGGCGATGGACTGGGTCTTCAGGGTCGGATCGGAGCGTTCGAGCCGGGTGAAGACCGTCGGATACTTCGCGAACGGCGTGGCGTCGAAGTTGTTGTCGGTAATGCCGTGCTTACTGCCCCAGACACCCGTGAGCACGGTGGCCCAGGACGGACCGGAGATGGTGACGTGCGGGGCGATGGAGGTGCGGCCGAGCGTGCCTTCGGCGCTCAACCGCAACAGGTTCGGGGCGCGGACTTCCTCGATCTTGCGGTACATCAGGCCGTCGAGTCCGATGAGGACGACCTTGTCGGCTTGGGCGGCGGCCTGTGCACGGCCGGTGGCGAGGACGGTCGAAACGGCCGCTACGGCAACGGCACTGGAGAACAGCTGCCTGCGGGCGAGGGACGTGCCAGCTACAGTTCGCTCGCTCATGTACCGAACGATCCGGTACGCCTGTGCCTTTCGGATAGTTCACCGAGTGAGTGTTCATGGACGTTTCATCGGTCTCGCCATCGCTGGTCGCCTCGCTGAACAACCACTGAACTTGCGATAGCCAATAGCTATTCCTACTGCTCACGGGGGCGTATCGGTGAGGTGAACAGCAGACACCGGTTGACACGTCGCCGAACGTGTGGCTGGCTGACCGCCATGTCCCCCGCTGCCGACGGCACAACCACCGCACCCCTCCGGATTGCCGCCGTCGCGGACCTGCATATGCGCGATGCCGTCGCGGGGCGCTTCCGTCCGGACTTCCTGCGGCTGAACGCCGATGTACTGCTGCTCGGCGGCGATCTCACCGAGGGTGGCGGGCTGTACGAGGCGGACCTGCTGTGCGCCGAGATCGCCCGGCTGCCGGTACCGGTGGTCGCGGTACTCGGCAATCACGATCACGACCGGCGAATCGGATACCGCATCGCCAGCATGCTCACCGATCTCGGGGTGCACCTACTCGACGGCGATGCGATCACCCTCGACGTGCGCGGGCGGTTGTTGGGTATCGCCGGTGTGATGGGCGGCAGAGGTGGATTTCCGGACCATCCGGGCCGACCCGATCAAGCCAGCACCGAACACCGCGCTCGGATGCGCCGCGGGCCGTTGGACGCATTGCGACTGCGTCGGGCACTGGACTCATTGGAGTGCGAAACCCGTATCGCTCTCATGCATTTCG
The DNA here is from genome assembly GCF_050946365.1 of Nocardia sp. CA-107356. Classification (NCBI taxonomy): domain Bacteria; kingdom Bacillati; phylum Actinomycetota; class Actinomycetes; order Mycobacteriales; family Nocardiaceae; genus Nocardia; species Nocardia sp. CA-107356. Next base: position 6,342,331 of record NZ_CP191992.1, read on the forward strand.
CGCCGATCACCGACACGTTGGCGGGTGAGCCACCGAAAATCTACCCGGGTCTGGGGTGTCACGACCTGGGCGAGGCCGTGGATGCGGGCGGTGCGGTACTGGCCATTCACGGACATGCGCACGGGGGTACCGAAGTCGGGCGTACCGCGGGTGGGGTGCCGGTGCGGAATGTGTCGTATCCGGTGCTCGGCCGCACCTGTGCGGTCTACGAGGTGTAGGCGGCGGCGCGGTACGTTCTACCCCATGACGATCGCCCGGTCGCTGCTGCTGTTCGCCTTTGCCGCACTCGCCGAGATCGGCGGGGCCTGGCTCGTCTGGCAGGGCTGGCGCGAACATCGCGGGCTGGTCTGGATCGCGGCGGGTGTGCTCGCGCTCGGCGCCTACGGCTTCGTCGCCACCTTCCAACCGGACCCGAACTTCGGCCGCATCCTGGCCGCCTACGGTGGCGTCTTTGTCGCTGGCTCGCTCGCCTGGGGCATGATCGTCGACAAATTCCACCCCGACCGCTGGGACTACATCGGCGCCACCCTCTGCCTGATCGGCGTCGCCGTCATCATGTACGGGCCCCGCGGCTGAACCCCACTGGCCCCTCGGCATGACGCCATGCCGCATACGCAAACCTTCGCAATGAGCAGTCGGTGTGGCGACCGGCGCGTCCCGCTGTGAGCTGTCAACAGGTTGTGCGACGTCTTCCACAACCGACATCGAGGCCATACTGGCGTCCGGTTGGACTCCATGGGCATGCCGAGGCTGCCTCGCGAACGACAGCGACATCGGGGTGGGCTGTGTGGAAGGCGTTGTCTCGGTGGGTTATTCGTCGGGGGTGAAGGCCCAGACGGCGGCGGGGCGGCCGGTGGCCTTGACGCGGCGGCGTTCGGTGGTGCGGGCGAGGCCGGGGATGGCGGCGAGGATGCGGTTCAGGTTCGCCGGGTCGGGACGGGTGCCGTGGACGGAGGCGCTGAGTTCGACCGCACGGGTGGCGGGAAATTCGTCGCCGGTCAGCGCTCGGGTGAAAGCCATATCTTTCCAGAGCAATCGGGCCAGCAGGCCGCGGGCAGCATCGACGATCCGATTGTGGTCGAAGGCCAGCTCGGGTACCTCGTCGAAGGAAGCCCATTCGGCGGGCCCCTCGTGTGGCCCGGCCACCGCCCACATCGCAATGGATAACGTCGGCCCGCGCGGGTCGCGGTTCGGTTCATCGAAAGTCACCAGCTGCCCGACCGCGCCGATCGCCGCCTCCGGCACCCCGAGCTTGGTGTGCACGGCCCGCCGCGCGGCCGCGACCAGCCGCTCGCCGCGCCCGAGCAGCACTCCCGGCAACGCCAACCGCCCGGTGAACGGCTCCAGCTCTCGCGGCGCGATACCCACGGTCACCCCGGCGTCATCGCCCCAGAACCGCAATGCCACCACATCAACCGAAACAACGGATTGCTCCACGCCACCACATCCTGCCCCACCCCCGACACCCTGCGCCGAGTGGCACGACCAACAAGCGGACAGCCGACCTTCGCCGCCTTGGGCCACGCAATCCGTCCCTGCCACAGCTCGAGGCCCGAGTGCACCGTTCGAGCGCTAGGCGACTGCGGCCGCCGGGTGGGTCGGGGTCCGGTCATGACGGTCCGGGCCATCGGCCGTCAGAATTATCGGGGTGCCGAGTTGGTGTTCCAGCCACGGGGCTGGGTCGGCTGGTATGGCTGTCAGGATCGGGTCGGCTGTGGTCAGCAGTGCGGTGAGGTGGCGTTGGTGGTCGAGGTCTTGCCAGGTGCCCGCTTCGAGGTGGTCGACAATGCCGGTCGGGGTCGCGTATCCGGTTGCGGCGCAGCCGGTTCCGGGGGTGTCCAGGTGGGTGACGGCGAGGCCGTCGATACCGCCGCAGACCTCGATGGCGTAGCGCAGCAGGATCGGGTCGAGGTGCCCGCGACGGAAGGGGCCCTGGTAGTGGCGGGTGGTGTTGTGTGGTTCGGGGATGGTGATGGTGTGGTCTTCGGTGGGGAACGGGCCTGCGCCGTGGCGGGTCAGGTAGGTGCGGGTGACGCCGAGTGTGTATGCGGGAGCGTCGATTTCGGCGAGTAGAGCGCGGGCGTTGCGAGGTTCTACGGTGGACCAGGTGGTATGCGGGTGGAAGCCGCGCCATTCGTCGAGGAGAACGCCTTGTGCGCCTTCGAAGATCAGGCGGCCGCGGTGCGCCAGGCGCGCGAGTTCGGCGCCGTCGACGATGCGGATGGCGGCGGCGAATTCTCGGTACATCTCGACCAGATCGCGAATCGGTTCGTAGCGGTGCGCGCTGGGCGCGATCAGCGGGCCGTAGTGTGCCGCCATTGCTCGGAGCTTGGTGAACAAGATGTTCGGGCGCAGGCAATCCGACACGGTCGGTGCATCGTATTCGAGTGCATACCTGGCTGTTTCGCCGATGCCGCGGCCACACGAACCGTGCCGCGAGGAACCCCGCGCGTCCTCGCGGGCACGGTTGGCGGCGATGTGAATCGGCGTGGTGAGCAACGCACGCCCGTCGATCCGCAGCAGCGATAGCGGATCCGGCACACCCAGTGCGGCCAGCCGCAGCGATTCACTCGCCAGCGCGATCGGCTCGACCAGCATGTGCCGCGTGAGCAGTGTCGGAATGCCCGAGAAGGTTCCGGATCCGAACTGTGCGAAGGTGTGATGCCGTCCGTCGGCGATCACATTGTGCGCCGCCTGCGCGCCGCCGTTGAATCGCACGACCGCCGATACGCCCAGCCCCGCCGCCGGCGAGCACAGCCAATCGACGGTCGCCCCCTTCCCCGCATCCCCGAACCCGAGGTCGAGCACTATGATGTGCGACTGAATCACCGTGCACCCCTTGCCTTTCCCATCGATGGGATTTGCACCGACCCGACGCGCGGAACCCGGCACCCGAGATCACCGATAGCGGCATGCCCGGCCCCCACGGGCAAATCCCGGTTCGCCGACTTCGCTGTCACACAGTCGGAATCACTCATACCGCCGGCACACATCCGCGCTGCGAGCACGACGGATCACCGACCGAGCCGACTTCAGCTCCGCCCCCGGGAAAGCGCGCGCATACTCGGTCCCGCCTTGGCGCCCAACGCTTTTCCGACGGAATCAGCCTCGGCCACCGACCCCACATCGCGCAGGTCCGCCAGTCCGGTATCCACGTCGATACGGTCCTCCGCGAGCCCGATGGTGAGCGCGATGAGCTCACATACCGCGGCCGGATCGTCGAGCTTCATGAAGTTCTGGCCGAGCAATCCCCGCCAGTGCTCGGCGATCTCCGGATCGTCGAAGTAGCTCGACTGGTTCGGCAGGATGTAGTACACGTGCCACCGCTCGGCCAGTTCCCGATAGATCGAGGCCACCTCGATATCGGTGCGCACATGGTCGCCGATGACCGCGCGGATATGCCGACCCGCCAGCTTGGCCTTGTTCAGCTCGTCGCCGATGATGAACAGATAGCCGCGCTTGCCGTGCCGCTCCCATGCGTCGGTTGCGATATGGGTGGCCATGAAATACGCCGCCAGTTCATAACTTTCGGACTTCTGCCCGCCACCGCCGCCTTCCAGCAGGATATTGCGCAACTGTTCGTCCATCCGGTTGTCGGATTCGAACTGCCCCACCTGCAGCGGCACCCGATCGGCATCCGCATCGCCGATGGCCCCGAACATGATCTGCGGATCCTGCGCATACCCCTTGCGCCGCAACAGGCCGTGCAACCTACCGAGTTTGTCCTGCATGATCCGCGGCACCCGCCCCATCGATCCAGTGACGTCGAACAGCACCGCGATCGGCAGCGAGTTCCCGTGCTCGTCGGAATCCCGGCATTCCCGCACCGTGACGCCGAGCGGATCGAGCGCCGGGTGCGCCTGCCAACTCGTATGCGGTTGCCCCTGCATCTCGGCGGTATATCCGAAGTCGTCCAGACCCCGGCTGGCACGGAAGGTCTTGCCCGCGCGGTAGGCGGTGTCGTCCCAGTGTCCGTATCCCATATCGTCACTTCCTTTCGTGAATCTAGTTTTAGTGTATGAGACTAAAACTAAGCCTGTCAAGAGTCCGCTGGTCGGGATCGGTACCGCGAGTTGATCTTCGCGGACGGACGGAACCCCGCTCAGGCGCCCTGCCGCTCGCGCTTTTCCGCCTCACGCGCCAGGGCCCGGTCGCGCTGCTCCTCGAACTTGATCACATCCTTGCCGAGTTGCTCGAGGAACAACCCGAGTTCTTCGCGGGTCTGTTCACCGCGGGCGGTGAAGTCGTCGCGCTCGAAGACATTCCAGATGCGCAGCACCGGATTGATGACGTCCTCGAGGTGCTGGCGCAGATCGTAGATGCCGTGCTTGGCCATCAGCACGCTGTTGCGACGCCAGTTCGGCATACCCGCGCCCGGCATCTGGAAGTTGCGGATGATCGCTGAAATCGCCGCCAGCGCCTGGTCGGGCGCCAGATCGATCGCCGCACCGCACAGGTTGCGATAGAAGATCATGTGCAGGTTCTCATCGGCGGCGATGCGCTGCAGCATGCGGTCGGCGACCGCGTCATCGCAGGCCCGGCCGGTGTTGCGGTGACTGACCCGGGTCGCCAGCTCTTGAAACGTCACGTACGCGATACCGGGCAGGAATCCGTTGTCGTCCACGCCGGTCGGGTGCTGCACCCCGGTCGTCATACAGACCATCCGCGCGTGTTCCAGCGCCACCGGGTCCACGCCCCGGGTGACGACGAGATAGTCGCGCATGACGATCCCGTGCCGGTTCTCCTCGGCGGTCCAGCGCCCCACCCAGGTGCCCCAGGCGCCGTCCTGAGAGAAGGATTCGGCGATCAGTCGGTGATAGGACGGCAAGTTGTCCTCGGTCAGCAGATTGGTGACCATCGCAGCCTTGGCCAGCTCGCTCAAAGTGGATTGTCCTGGCTCCCACTCGATTCCGCCCATCTCGGCGAAATTGCGGCCTTGGTCCCATGGCACATAGTCGTGTGGGTGCCAGTCCTTGGCAATCGATAGGTGGCGGTTGAGGTTTTGTTCGGCAATGGGTTCTAGTTCGGTCAGCAACTCCAGCTGAGTCAAGGTACGTGTCACGATCGGGTTCCTGTCATCGGATCAGAGGCTCCCATCCAGAGTGCCCCGATTGGCGCGGTGTCGAAATCCCTGAGGCCGAATTCACCCGGCGGGTTTTGAACCGCTTACCACTAACTAATCGCGCAGACAGGCCGATATGTATCGCGCGAAGCGGATCAGGCCTGGTCGACGAGCAGAACTCGCCACCCGCCGCACCTGCACTGATCGCCCGAGTCCGCAGCGAGCCGTCGTTGTTGAACAATTGTTCAAATCGAACCGAGCGGTAGATCAGAACTCGATTCGGCAACCCGTTCGGCTCAGGCGGCCAGCACCAGGGCGGCCGCCGCGGCGGCCTCGATCACGCAGTAGAACCAGTTGGGGTAGAACGAGGTTCGGTCATCGAGCGCGGCGGAAAAGATGCGGCCCAACGCCATTCCGCCCAAGGCGACACCGATCGTGAGCATGATTCCGGTGCGTAGGGATCCGTCGTGCGTGGCCGCGATCGCCAGCATGGCCGCCATCGCCAGGCCGAATCCGCCGTAGACGGCACGAATCTCATAGCGCGCCGCGGCATGCTCGGGGCGCATGCCGAAGGGACGTATCAGCGCGGCGGGTGCGGCCAGGGCATATCCACCCATCGCGAGGAAGAACAGGCCGATGACGATATCGATGACAGTTGCCAAGGGAACCTCCTGATCGAGTCGGAAGGCCAGCATGATCGAGCGGTGCGCATATCCGCTTCCACAAACGTGCGATCAGTCCCCGCCGTAGCGCAGCGAGCGCCAGGCCTCGATCGCCCAATCAAGTTGCGGTCCCGGAACGCTGATGGTGACCAGGAGCAGTTCGCCGTTGCGGCGGCTGGCGATCCCCTGCACACCGACCTCCTCGCCGTCCTCCGACGGCAACCACCATCCGTCACCGGGCCCGCCGACGACCGGCTCGCCGCGATGACCCGCGGTCGCATTGGCACCGTATTGCAGCATTGCGGCCGGAGGCGGGCCGGTCTTCGCGTCACCGACCCGCAGAATGGTGATCTCGATTTGGCGGGTGCCGTCCCAGGCCCACCAGCGATCGCCGTCCCAGCCGTAGGTGAACTCGCCCGGAATCCGCAGACTCCAACCCGATACCGGCGTCGTGCGGACCGAGCGGCGACGGTAGCCGAGCACCGGGGGCATTTCCGCAGCGGCCCGCGCGGGCAGATCGCCGGGCGCACCGGCCGCGATGGGTGCCGAATCCGCCAGGAGCAGCCGCAATTCGTGCCAGGCCGCCCACGGCAGGGCCAGCGCCGGGTCGAGCCGGTACGCCTCGGCGAGCAGCGCATCGGCCTGATGCAGCGCAGGACTGTCGTCGGCATCCGACGGTGCGCGCCACCGCACGTCGTTCCAGATGATGCCCATCGCGGTATTGCGAATCGTCGGCGCGGTCCAGCCGTCCTCCCACCACGGGAAGAACGCTCGTGCCGCCGCTTCGTCACCATCGGCGACGGCGTGGAACCAGTCGCGGTCGCGCGGTCCCAACCAGCTCGCGGCCAGCCCGTCATAGTCGAAACGGTCACTACCCGTCGACAATCCGATCGACACCCAGGCGCCCTCGGCAGGCACCTCGGTCAACACCGTCTCCGCCAGAGTGCGGATCCACACCAGGTAGTCCTGCTCGACCTCGGCGCGGTTATCGGCAAGTCCGAGCGGATCCTCGGTCCCCTCGTCCCATACGATGTCGAATCGCCTGCCCATTTCGTGCAGCACCGCGGCGACGTGCCGGTGATAGCCCGGCCCGGCCGGGGCACAGCCCGCACTCACCACCACCTGACCGTGCGCCGCGCGCAGATCGACCGGTTCCGCCGCCGGATGCAAGACGGCAAGCAGGCGATCACCGGAGACCTCCACCGATTTCCGGAACGGAGCCGACGTGGCGGTCCAGCCGACCCGCGCACCGGCCGGACCGGTCCGCAACCACGCCCCGACCTGATCGAGGAAGTCCTCGGTGGGCGCGCGGCACACCCCCGCCACATTCAACTCGATTCCCATGGATAGACATCCTTGTGTCCGCGGTCCGGCGGCGAAAGTCAGGACCCTACACCTACACTGCGGACGTGGACCCGTTGACGCGGATCCGGGCGATATGCCTGGCGCTGCCCGAGACCAGCGAGCGACTCAGCCACGGCTCGCCGAACTTCTTCGTGCGGGCGAAGCGGGCGTTCACGATGTTCATGGCGGACCAGCACCGCGAACCGGGGGCGACGATCTGGTGTCCGGCGCCGCAGGGGGCGCAGGCCGAACTCGTCGACGCCGAGCCCGAACGCTTCTTCGTGCCACCGTATGTCGGCCATCGCGGCTGGATCGGCGTCCGGCTGGAGGTGGATCCCGACTGGGATGAGATCACCGAGATCATTCATGATGCCTACCGCATCGTCGCACCGAAAAAGCTTGCGGCCCAGTTGGATTGATTCGGCTACCGTTCGACGAGCCGACGGCAGCTGTCCCGGCCACCCGGCAGACCCGCCACACTGAACCAGCGGTCGAGTTGACCGGTCTGCCATAGGGTCTCGATCTCCGCCAGCACCGCCAGATAGGACAGTTGGGCGGCGGATAGCTCCGATTCATCGCTGATCCGGTCGGGAAAGGCTCTGTGCAGGAACGAAATACAGTCGTAGTGCACGGTATGGTCGTTGGCGGCCCAGGCTGCTTCGATCGCCGCGGGCAGCAGTATCTCGAAATCGTAGACCCGGCTGACGAGTTCGCGGATGACATCGTGGCGAAGCCAGCCATCCTGCCCGGGCAGTTGGCGGTTGAACCATTCGTCGATGATCTCGGGACGCTCCAGCGCGGCCAGGAGTTCGTCGATGGCGCGCTGCTCGGTGGCGAATGCGGGCGCCAGGGCGGCGCAGGCACGGACACCGGGATGGGTGTCGGCGAGCAGCTGTTCCGGACGGCCGCCGTTGAGACCCGAAATCCTTGCGGCAGTGGCGCGTTCGACCGGATCCGGCATGGTCGGCGCGATGGTGTCGAGCCGGTCGAGCAAGGTGGACCGTTTCGCGGTAAAGGCGGGCTGCGCAGTGAGCTCGATCAGCGCGCGCAGCGCGGCGATGCGCACCGCGGCATCCGAATCGTCCACCAGGGGTTCGATCGCCTCGATCACTCCGGGAATCACCGCGCGACAGGCGATCTCGTCCCGCGCCCGCATCGCTGTGCGGAATTCGTTGTCATCGATCGCCGCAAGTAGCCCCGGCGGTGTCGGAACATGCTCCACCAGTAGAGCTTTCGCAGGATCGGGACCGAGTTCCAGCAATCCCGCGCGCCGATTCGCTTTGACCCGCTGCAGGTCCTCCTCGGCGCGACCGGGCGGATAGGCCTCGGCATACAGCTGCGCGTCGGAGATTCCGGAACAACAGCCCTGCGCGAAGACCTCGAGGTAGTCCAGCAGCGCGACCCGCAGCGACCGTGGCTCCGGATCCCACGGCAGGATGTCCTCGATCGTCATCGCGGTATGCGGGCGCGGCAGCAGCTGGGCCATGATCGCGACGAACGGCGCGGTCGCGGAGTACACACTCCCCTGATGCAGTAGTGCGGCATCGAGATAGCCGACCGCGTCGACACAGGCCTCCGCATCACCGTCGATCAGTGCCCGCAGATGCGCCGGAGCATCCGCCGCTGGGCCATAAGCATGTTCCAGCTCGTCCCAATCGACGTCGGCTATTGCTCGCAGCACCAGGTCCATCGCATTGATCATGCTGCAGCCGAGCACGTCGCTCAACTCGAGCGAAATCGTTGACGGCGCACAGGCCTACGGAGCGGGTTCCAGATGGTCTCCGATGAGCATGGTCCCCGGCCCGCGCCACGCGCCGGGGCCGTGACGCCAGTACACATTGTCGGCGGTCAGCGGCGCTCCGCAGCTACGACAGACCACCACCCCCGACGTCGGTTGTCCGCAATCGCGATGCACGACCAGCGCGGGCGGGCCCGCGGACCCGGCGAGCCATTTATCGCCCCACGAAATGAGCATCGTGAGCACCGGATACAGATCGCGCCCCTGTTCGGTGAGCACATATTCGTGACGCACCGGATTCGACTGATACGCCCTGGCCTCGACAATCCCGTACTGCCGCAACGCATCCAGACGCGCGGTCAGGACATTCGAGGCGATCCCCAGATCGCGACGGATGTCCTCGAACCGGTTCACCCCGACGAACAGATCACGCAGGATCAGCGGCGTCCACCGCTCCCCGACCACGTCGAGCGTTCGCGCGATCGAGCACACAATGTCGGACATGGCAGCTTTGGGCACCTGCCCATCGTAGTCCATTGCTTTTTGCAAGTTACTCCGATACGTTTCGAAACGATCGAATGACCACATGCGAAGGGTGATCGAGACAATGTCGGATGCAGTGGCACAATTCCGCGAGGCGACGCAGCCCTTCGATATCGACACACTGATGACCACCCTCACCCCCGATGCCGAGTTGACCTCTCCCCTCTCGGGCCGCCTGGTCTTCCGCGGTCACGACGATCTGCGCATCCTGCTGACCGCCGCCTACGGCAGCCTCTCCCGCCTGCGCTGGACCGAACATATCGGCGATGGCGCACGTCAGGTCCTGCTGGCCGAGGCGACGGTAGGACCGTTGCGAATGACCGAAGCCCTGGTCTTGGAGGTCGCCGAGGACGGCCACATCCGCCGCCTCGCGCCCCACATTCGCCCTTGGCCGGCCCTCACTTTCCTCGCGGTGAAACTGGGGCCGCGCCTGCTCCGTTACCCAGGGATCATGCGACGCGCCGCCCGATAATGATCACCTTGCGCGGCAACCCGAACCGATGAAGGAGCTACCGGGCCGATTCCTCCGTCAGCCCATCCGCGGTCAGCTCCAACCGACGGGTCACCCCGATATCGTCCAGGAACCGCGCATCGTGGCTGACCACGATGAGTGCGCCCTCGAAGCCCGCCAAGGCCTGCGTCAGGTGTTCCAGACTCGGCAGGTCGAGATTGTTGGTCGGCTCGTCGAGCAGCAATAACTTCGGTGCGGGATCGGCGAGCAACAGCATCGCCAGCGCCGCGCGCAGGCGCTCGCCACCGGACAACGCCGCGGCCAGCACGTCGGCGTCGGTACCGCGGAACAAGAAGCGTGCCAGTTGCGCTCGGATCTGTTCGCCGGAGGCGTGCGGTGCGGTCGAGGCGACGTTGTCGAACACCGATTGCCGCTCGTCGAAGATGTCGAGGCGTTGTGGCAGCATGCGCCAGGTAACCTTCGGCGGTTCCGCGGCGATGCGGTGCAGCAGTGTGGTTTTACCCGCGCCGTTGCGGCCGGTCAGTGCGATCCGCTCGGGACCGGACACGCGCAAGGTCACGGTCGGCCCACAGGCCAGCTCGATCCGGTCGAGATCGATCACGTCCTGGCCCGGGTAGAGCCGGGTGTCGGGCAGGTCGATCCGGATCTGCCGATCATCACGTAGTAATTCCTCGGCCTGCTGCAGCTGTCCCTTTGCGGTGTCCAGCTTTTCGATGTGATTGTTGCGCAGTTTGCCCGCCGAGACCTGGGCGGCCCGCTTACGTGCGCCCATCACGATCTTCGGCTCGCGTTTGTTCTCGAACATCTTCTGCCCGTAGCGCGCTCGGCGATCCAGCTTGATTCGGGTCTCGACCAGCTCGCGCGCCTGTTTGCGGACATCGCTGCGCGCGTCGCGAATCGCGGCCCGCGCGACCTCTTGTTCGGCCGCGATAGTGCGCTCGTACTCGCTGAAGTTGCCGCCGAACAACCGCAATTCGCCCTGCCGGAGCTCGACGATAGTCGTCATCCGATCCAATAGCTCGCGGTCGTGGCTGACCGTGAGCACAGTGCCGGAGAATTGCGCGACGACCTCATAGAGGCGTTGTCTGGCAACGTGATCCAGGTTGTTGGTCGGCTCGTCGAGCAGCAGCACGTCGGGCTCGCGCAGCAACTGCGCGACCAAGCCGAGCAGGACCGTTTCACCGCCGGAGAGCGTCTCGAGGCGGCGGTCCAGCTGTTCGGTCGTGTCGGCGAGGTAGTGCAGGCCCAGTCGACCGAGCAGCGCGATGGCGCTCTCTTCGACATCCCACTGCCCGCCGACGGTGTCGAAGTCCGACTCGGCGCCGATACCGGATTCGATACTGTGCAATGCCTTCCGTGTTTCGGCGATACCGAGCACCTCGTCGACGCGCTGACCATCGCCGAGCCCGAGATCCTGGCGCAGATAGCCGAGTCGCCCGGTCAGCGAGACCGAACCGCGGGCAGGTGTCAGCTCACCGACGAGCAGCCGCAGAAGTGTCGATTTGCCCGCGCCGTTGCCGCCGACCAAGCCGAGGTGGCCGGGCCCGAGTACAGCATCGAGCCCACTGAATACGGGTGTGCCATCGGGCCAGGAAAAAGTGAGATCGGAAAGAGAAAGATTGGTCATGCGGTCCCCAGAGGTTGCACGGATACGCGGCGCGCGAATTGCGGACCGCCCGAGGTGCTACCTCATGAGAGCAACGGCATAACTCCGATCAACGGCAATAAGACCACTCTAGATTAAACACACCCGCAGACATCGCGCCAGTGATATTTGGATCACACGCTATCTCCAATACGCCGCAGCTCCGACCGCTACACGCGATCGAGGGTAGCGAAGAGGTGGCCCAACATGCAGACCAGCAACGACCATTCGACTACCGTCGACCAGTCCGACTCGTTATGCGACGCTACCGGATTGGAGGGGGGAGCAACCGCTCGGCGAACTTTGCGGTCCGAACCTCAATCGGCAAACAGGTTTCGGGGGATTGTGGGCTAGATCCGTACTACCGCTGTCAACGGGTAGTCTCCTTGGCGATCGCGCCCGTTGAGGAATCCGAGCTCCAGAACAACTGCGGCCGCGATGATTTCGGCACCGGCGGCCCGGAACAAATCCGCCGCCGCGGCCAGCGTCCCACCGGTGGCCAGCACGTCGTCGAGGAGCAGGATGCGACGGCCCTTCAGCTCGACACCATCGGCGGGAATCTCCAGTGCGGCCGTACCGTACTCGAGGCTGTACTCGCGGGAGATCACCGGCGGCGGCAGCTTACCGGCCTTGCGCACCGCCATGACGCCGGTGCCCAATGTCGCGGCCACACCCGCAGCGATAATGAACCCGCGTGCATCGACGCCCGCCACCAGATCGGCATCGGGAGCACAGGCGGCGAGGCAGTCGATGACCGCCCGGAAACCCTCCGGGTCGGCGAAGACCGGCGTCAGATCGGCAAACCGGACGCCGGGCGAGGGGAAATCGTCGCACCAACGGGTCAGGCGGTCGACCAACTCGGCCGCCTTGCCCGTCCGCTCGGCTAGGACGTCCTCCGATTCCACCGCCGCATGCTTGCTCATCGACACCTCTCCATGATCACTCACCCACCAACACCTGTCACCGCTTCAGCACCCAGCGGTCCATGTTCCAGCCGGTTCCCGCCTGGGTGGGCCCGGCTATACCGTTCTGCAGACCGCTGCCGAATGCGATGGTGCGGGGTGTGGCGAACAAGGGAATGCTCGGCATCTCCGCCCACAGCAGGTTCTCGGCCTCGGTGCGCAGATTCAGCGCTGTGGTCGAGTTGTCGTCGCCCGCAAGCTGATCGGTGATCGAATCGTAGCGGCCGTTACCGAACCTACCGAAATTGAGCCCGCTACCGGTGCGCAACGCGCTGGTAGCGGCCACAGTGGTCTCGGATCCGGCCGGACCCGGCGCCGATGCGGTACTGCCGAGGACGGCGTCGACTTTGCCCTCGGTCAGCTGGGAAGGTGTGAAATCGGCGGATCCGGTGTCCACCACATTGATACCCGCCGGTTTGCATGCCTCCGCGATCATCTGCACGGTCTGTGTGCGCCGCTCGTCCGGCTTCAGATACCCGACCCGGATGGTCGGATTCGGCGCACTCGAGGCCGCGACGGCCGCCGTGGCGCCGGGGACATTCGCGCCTTGATACTTGTCGGCCGCACCGATGACGGCCGGGTAGTTCAGCGAGTCCTGCTGTGTGATACGAGAGTTCAGCACTCCGGTGCCGAGCCCGGTCTTCGGTGCATCCTTGGCCTTACCGAGCTTGTCGAACAGCGCCTGCCGCGGCACACACAACGCGAAGGCGCGCCGCGCCTCGGTCGAACCGAAGACGCCACCGGTCCCGAGCACCAACTGTTCGGCACCGCGTCCCGGTACGGTCCGCACCGAAAACCCGTCCAGATTGATGTCTTTGACCGATCCGGCACCGATATCGACAACGCCGACCGCATTGTCGCCGACCTTCGACTTCAGATCGGCGGTCTTCGGATACACCACGATCCGCCCGGTCTCGGGCTTATTGCCCCACCAGCGTTCGTTGGCTACCAGGACCAACCCGTCCTCGGCCGAGTAGGAATCGATCCGATACGGCCCCGACGACGGGAACCGGCTCAGATCCAGCTTGTCCGCGCCCAACGTCCACCCGTTGTTCCAGAAGTCGGCGATCCGCTGCAACGAGGCCTGATCACCGGCCTGCACAGCCGTCACGACATTGGGCACATTCGCCACTCGCGCCGCCACATGCGCGGGCATCAACTCCCCCGCGGCGAACAGATTGCGCCACGGCAGATAATGCCGGTCCCCGCGGAACACCACGGTGGCGTCCTTGGAGCCGGGCTGGCAGTCCACCCGCTCGATATCGGCGTATCCGGCGGTACTCGCGGCGTCGAACAACGGAACCTGGCCGCGGTCACCGGGTTTGGTGTACCGGCCGCTGCGGGCGGCCCAGGCCAGCACCAGATCGTCGCAGGAGGTCGGCACGCCATCGGAGTACACCCCGTCCGCGTTGAGCCGGTACTGCACGGTCTGTGCCTCGCCCGGCACCTCTTTCGCAGTGCCCACATCGGTATCGGCGACCTGCTGGCCGTCGGGGCCGGTGTAGAAGAACCCGGTCAGCACGCGTGCGAATACCACGTCCGACCCACTGCTCGTGCCGAGGGTGGTCCCCCCGTTGTAACTGGCGATCACTGCGTCGACGGCATAGCCGATGGAGGGCACCTGGTTCTGGCTCGAGCACCCGGCCACCACCGTGGCAGCCACGGTGCCCACAGCCACCGCTCCGATCAAACGTGCCGCTAGCGACTGCTTCATCAAGGAAAACCCCTGCCGTCGGCTGTCAGTGCCTGCGCTTGTTCCGCTTTCCGCTCGGGCGAGCGCCGGGACGCGGCGTCTGCCCTGGTTCACGTGCGGGGCGAGGATCGAGATCCCGGCCGGTCGCCGCGACCGCGCGCCGCTCGGCCTCGACTCCCGCACGCGCCGAGGCCAGCCCGGCCCGCTTGTTGAGCACCTTCTTGGTGTGCGCCGCGACCGGACCCCACCGCTCCTTGATCGACACCAGCAGCGGCACCGCGAAGAAGATCGACGAGTACGCGCCGACGATCATGCCGACCAGCTGCACCAGCGCCAGATCCTTCAGCGTGCCGACGCCGAGCAGCCACACCGCGATCACCAGCATGCCAACGATCGGCAGAATGCCGATGACGGTCGTGTTGATCGAACGCATCAGCGTCTGGTTCGCCGCGAGATTCGCCTGTTCGCCATAGGTGCGCCGGGACGTATTCACCACACCGCGGGTATTCTCCTCGACCTTGTCGAAGACGACGACATTGTCGTAGAGCACATATCCGAGGATGGTCAGCAGACCGATCACCGCGGCGGGTGTCACCTCGAAGCCGACCAGCGAGTAGATGCCCGCGGTGATGATCATGTTGAAGAACAGCGAGGCGATCGCCGCAATCGACATATCCCGCTCGAACCGGATCGCGATGTAGACCATGGTCAGGGCAATGAACACCACCAGCGCGATCAAGGCCTTCTTGGTGATCTGACTACCCCAGGTCTCGCTGATCTCCGCGACACTGATCGCGTTGCGAGAGACATTGCCGTCCTTGTCCTTCGGCTGGAAGGCGTTGAACAGCGCGGTTTGCAGCGCGTCGGTCTGGGAGGCGCTCAGCGTATCGGAGCGGACCTGGATGGTCTCCGCCGAACCGGACCCGACCTTCTGCACCGTCACCGGGGCGTGGCCGATGGTCTGGGAGTAGACGTCCTCGACCTTCTGCGTGGTCGCGGTCCCCGCCGCGGGCAATTGGATGCGTGAGCCACCAGCGAAGTCGATGCCGAGGGTGAATCCGCGAATTCCGATGCTCAGCAACGAGATCAGCACGAAGGCCGCGGTCAGCGCGTAGTAGAAGCGGCGCCGACTGACGATCTTGAAACCGCCGGTGCCGGTGTAGAGGCGCTCGAAGATGCTGTGCTTGGGCGCGGCATCGAATTCGTTCACCTCGTCGGTGAACGGCTCCAGAGTCGAAGAGTGCCCACCCGTCTCGCGACCGCCGCCCCCCACGGAATCGCTGCGCGATGCTGTCCTCATCGTGACGTCTCCTTCACCAGAGCCTCGCCAGCCCTGCGTTCCCTGGCTACTTCCTGAATCGCGCCGAGCCCGTTGACCGACGGCTTGGCCCAGAACGACGAGCGCGACGCCAGCATCATCAGCGGCGCGGTCACCAGGTAGAGCACGATCACGTCGAGGACGGTGGTGATACCGAGGGTGAACGCGAAGCCCTTCACCTGACCGGCGGCCAGAATGTAGAGCACGACCGAGGCGATCAGGCTGACGGTCTTACCGGAGAGGTTGGTGCGCTGGGCCCGCTGCCAACCGCGCGGCACCGCCGAGCGGAAGCTGCGCCCCTCGCGCATTTCGTCCTTGATGCGTTCGAAGAACACCACGAAGGAGTCGGCGGTCAGACCGATACCGATGATCAGACCGGCGATACCGGCCAGGTCGAGGGTGAACCCGATCCACCGGCCGAGCAGCACGATGATGCCGTACACCGCGACACCCGAGGCGATCAGTGAGAATCCCGCGAGGAAGCCGAGCATCCGGTAGTAGAGCAGGCAGTACAGCAGCACCACCGCGAGTCCGATCGCACCGGCGAGCAGACCGGCGCGCAGCGAGGACAGACCCAGTGTCGCCGATACCGTTTCGGCCTCCGAGGTCTGGAACGACAGCGGCAGCGAACCGTACTTCAGCGTGTTCGCGAGTTCCTTGGCACTGGCGGCGGTGAAGTTGCCGGAGATCGTGGTGCGACCACCCTGCTGCGGACCCGACTGCACGACCGGCGCGCTGACCACCTTCGAGTCGAGCACGAACGCGACCCGCTTATTGATGTATTCGCCGGTCAGCGATGCCCACGCGTCGCTACCACCGGATTTGAACTCGAGGTTCACCTCGTGGCGGGCCTGCTGCTGGTTCAGTCCCGAGGTGGCGTTGTTGATCTCCTGGCCGTCGATGCGGCTCTTGTCGAGCAGGAAGATCTCCTTGCCGTCGGTAGCGCAGGTGACCAGCGGCAGATTCGGATCGTCGTTACCGGCGAGCGGGTCGGCCTTGGTGCAGTCCATCGCGGTCATCGCCGCCTGCTGCACCGTGGGATCGGTGCTCTGCCTGGTCGCCCTGGCGTCCGCGATCTCCTTCTTCGCCTGCTCCTGCGGCGTCAGACCGCCGGGCGGGGCCGGGGGCGAGGTCGGGGCCTGTGCGGGGAATACGCGCGGCTGCGGGGTCGACTCCGCCGCGGGTGCGGATTCGGTGGTCGGCGCAGCCCCGGTGGTGGCCGGCTGGGTCGGCACGGTCCCGTCGGGGTTGAGCTGCGTCGTGTCCGGAACGGTGCCCGGTGTCGTCCCCGCCGTACCCGGCGCCTGTGGCGTGCCCTTGCCGCCGACCGCGGGTACGGCCTGCAGCACCGGACGGATGTAGAGCTTGGCGGTCGTCGCCAGCGCCTTGGCCTGGCCACCGTCGTCACCCGGAACCGTGATCACCAGGTTGTCGCCGTCGATGACGACCTCGGAACCCGACACACCGAGGCCGTTGACACGGTTCTCGATGATCGTCTGGGCCCTGCGCAGGCTGTCCTGGCTCGGCTTACTGCCGTCGGGGGTGCGGGCGGTCAACGTAACCCGGGTACCACCCTGCAGGTCGATGCCCAGTTTGGGGGTCGGGGAATGGTCACCGGCGAAGAACACCAGCGCATAGATCACGGCCAGCAGCACGGCGTAGACGCCGAGCAACCGGAGCGGATGCGCCGATCCCTGAGAAGGTGGCACAGTTCGTCATCTCCTAGGCGGAAGTCGAGGGTGGAACAAGCGGGCACGCACAGCCGGGGCCCGGACGGACCGCCCGCGGCGATCGTCAGCACACGGGCTGGCCTTTCGAGCGACCTGCAAGCAATCGCAACGGTAGCCGGTGGAGCCGACCGTTTCGAGCAACGTGCGAGTCGCTACGGTAGTCAGTCCTTGGTCAGCCGGGTCTCGGTCTGCTGCGCAGACTCCTCGACGGGACCGGCCTCGATCTCGTCGGCCACGGTCTCGTCGGTCACGGTCTCATCCGTGGTCTGGTCCGTGGTGCGCACATCGCGGATGGCCTGACGCAGCCAGGTGGTGATGACGTCCTCGGCGATCTCGAGATCGACCGTATCGTCGTCGAAATCGACGACGGTGCCGTAGAGCCCCGACGTGGTGGTTACCTGATCGCCGACCTTCAGGCTTTCCTGCAAGGAGGTGACCTTCTCGGCCTCGCGCTTCTGGCGGCGCACACCGAGGAACATGGGCACGAGCAGGGCTACCAGCAGCAGCGGAAACAGAAGTTCCATCGTCGAAGTCAGTCCCTAGTCTGTGGGTGGGATGGACAAGTACACCAACAGTCTGCCAGTTCGCGTCGTCGCCACCACACCGGCACACCCCCTGACGTCCCAGAACACCCGATCCGGCGGATATCAGGACTCCGGCAGCGGACCGGTCGCGCCAGGTATTCGGGCCGAATCGCACCGCTCGGCGCCGTCGGCGGATACAGGCCGATACGCCGAGCCCCGCGACCGCGGTGTGGTCACGGGGCTGCGCAACGGGGCGTTCTAGGCGCTTTTGCCGTAGCTGTAGTCGTCGAGCGGGAAGGCGACGGCTTCGCGGTGCGCGTTGATGGTGCTGGTCGGGCGCAGCAGGGCGGCTTCGCCGTGCTGGTTGAAGTAGTAGCTGCGCGCGGTCGAGCAGTCGCCGCCGTAGAAGACCGAGGAACCCAGCTTGTCGGTGACCCGATCCAGGAACTGCCGGTTCGCCTGCTCGGTCACCTCGAAAGTGGTCTCGCCGCGACGGAAGGTCTCCTTCAGCAGGCGGCCCATATGCTTCATCTGGGCCTCGATGGTGGTGAAGTACGACAGGCCGCTGTAGGAGTACGGGCTGTTGAGGCTGAGGAAGTTCGGGAACTTCGGCACCGTGATGCCCTCATAGGCCTGGAAACGGTTGTCGCGCCAGAACTTTCCGAGATCGACGCCGTCGCGGCCGATGATCTCGATGGCCGGGAAGTTCACATCCCATAGGTTGAAGCCGGTGGCCAGGATCAGGGTGTCGATCTCGGTCTTGTGGCCGTCGGCGGTGACGATGCCATCGGGCTCGATGTGATCGATGGAGTTGGTCTCCAGCCGCACATTGGGCTGGTTGAACGTCTTGAAGTAAGTGTTGGAGAAGGTGGGGCGCTTGCAGCCGAAGTCGTAGTGCGGGGTGAGCTGCTTGCGAATCTCCTTATCGCGCACCTGCGCTCGCAGATGCGCCTTGGCCAGCATCCCCGCGGCCTTGTTCAGCGGCTTGGCCTGCTTGAAGTGCAGTACGCCGAGCACCATCAGCGCCTCGAGCAGGCTGGTATTGACCAACCGCGCGGCCTTCTGGGTGGCGGGCACGCGGGCGAACAACTGCTGCACCGGGGCCGGAATCGCGGTGTCGATCTTGGGCACCACCCAGATAGGCGTGCGCTGGAAGACAGTGAGTTCCTCGGCTTTCTCGGCCGCCTCCGGTACCAGCTGCACGGCGGTGGCGCCGGTGCCGATGATGGCGGCCTTGCGCCCGGTGAGGTCGAAATCGTCCTCCCACGCGGTGGTATGGATGATCTTGCCCGCGAAGGACTCGATACCGGGGAACGGCGGGGTGTACGGCTGCGACAGGAACCCGGTCGCGGTCAACAGGTAGCGGCCGGTAATGGTTTCACCACCCGCGACGGATACAACCCAGTGCTGGTGCTCCTCATCCCAGCGAGCGCCGTCCACCACCGCGCCGAAGCGCATCCGACGACGCAGGCCGTATTTGTCCGCGACGTGCTCGGCGTACCTCTTGAGCTCCTTGCCCGGTGCGAACAGCCGCGTCCAATACGGGTTGGGCTCAAAGGAATACGAATAGGTCACCGAGGCGATATCGACCGCGAGGCCCGGATAGTGATTGACGTGCCAGGTGCCGCCGAGGTCCTCCTCGCGCTCCAGGATCACGAAATTGCCCAGGCCGAGCCGGTCGAGTTCGATACCCGCACCCATTCCGCCGAACCCCGCACCGACCACGACCGCGTCGTACTGAGGCGCCACGTCGAACCTCCTGCTAGATACATTCCAACGGGAATGTAGGAACCATCTCTCACAGAATGACATCTCATTCCGTTTATGAACACCGTATCATCGGGTGGGTGACGAAGCCATCCACGCGTGCGCCCCGACCAGCAGCCGGCAATGCGATCCAGCGACGCAAAGCCGAACTGCGTCAGGAGATCATCGACACCGCCTTCGGGTGCTTCGCCGAGAAGGGCTATCACGCCACCGGCATCGCCGATATCGCCAATGAGCTGGGCATCGGGCACGGCACGTTCTACCGGTATTTCAGCAATAAGCGCGAGATCATCGACGTGGTCATCGACGATCTGGCGGCACGGATCATCGCTGCGCTCGGCACCGATAACGCCCCCGACGCAGCCACCTCCCTTGACGAATACCGCGCCCAGATCGACCGCATCGGCGCCGCGCTCACCCGGATTCTGGTGGCGGACCGCCGGGTCGCCCAGCTGCTGCTGTTCCACGCCACCGGTATCGATGACGAACTCACCGCCCGGCTCTACGGCCTACTCGATATGGCCGACGCGCTTACCGCCGGTTACCTCTCGCACGGCGTCGAACTCGGCTACCTGCGTGCGGACCTCGACACCAAGAACACCGCCAAGGCCGTCACCGGCATGCTGATCGCGGGCATCGTGCAGGGGTTGCGCAATCCGGACGAGACCGCGGTCAACGAACTGAACGAAGCGATCCGGCGACTGCTCATCGACGGCGTGCGCAAGGACTGAATCGACTCCGGCGAAAACGGCAATTCTCCACCGGTTTGCTGCGGCGATCAGCGCTAGGGTGTAGCCAGATCGACTGTGGCCAAACGGGGGCAGCACGTGTTCGGTAGAGACCGCCGAGTTCGAAAAACGCATATTCGACTAGAGCAGGGCACCGCCCCTGACACAATGTCGCGGGTGACCCCCGAAGACGTGAGCCGAATCCATTTCGCCATGCCGCCGATGGGACACCGCGGCTACCACGCCGACGAGGTCGACGCCTTCCTCGAACTCGTATCCGCAACGCTCGATGGGCAGGGTGTGCTGACCGCCGACGATATCCGACACGTCGCCTTCGACGCCCCACGCTTCGGTGGCCGCGGCTATCAGGCCGACCAGGTCGACGAATTCCTCGACCGGGTCCGCATCGAACTGGAGTTCCGCCAACGCGGCGCCCGCCCGGTCCCCGCGGGCAGCAATGGCTCCGGCCCCGCCGCCCTGCTCACCCCCGACGACGTGCACCGCATGCAGTTCACCCAGGCCGCGATCGGCCGCCGCGGCTACGACACCGACGAGGTCGACGCGTTCCTGGACCTGGTCGCCGCCACCCTGGCGCACGGCGGCCCCGGCAGCCTCACCGTCACCGGTGTCCGCAACGTCCGCTTCACCGAGGCCCGCCTCGGTACCCGCGGCTACACCCGCGACGAAGTGGACGCCTTCCTCGACCTCGTCGTCACCGCCCTCGAATGTGGGGCCAACCACCGCTAGCCGGGCGCGCGCCGGGGCAGGTCACTCGAAGAGGTCGAGGGTCGGATGGGGTTCGCGGCCGCGGACTTCGATGGAGCCGAAGACCAGGTCCGGGGGTGGGACGAGCCCGAGGTGTTCCCAGGCGGCGGCGGTTGCGACGCGACCGCGCGGGGTGCGCGCGACCATGCCCGCGCGGACGAGGAAGGGTTCGCAGACCTCTTCGACGGTGGCGGCTTCCTCGCCGACGGCGACGGCCAGGGTCGACACGCCAACGGGCCCACCGCCGAAACTGCGGACCAGCGCGCCGAGGACGGCGCGGTCCAGGCGGTCCAGGCCGAGCACGTCGACGTCGTAGACCTCCAATGCCGCCTGGGCGATGGGACGGGTGATCAGGCCATCGGCACGGACCTCGGCATAGTCGCGGACGCGGCGTAGCAGACGGTTGGCGATACGCGGCGTGCCGCGGGAGCGTCCGGCGATTTCGGCGGCGGCGTCGCGGTCGATGGTGACGCCGAGGATATGGGCCGAGCGCTGCAGAATGCGCAGGATTTCGTCGGGATCGTAGAAGTCCATGTGGCCGGTGAAGCCGAAGCGGTCACGCAGCGGACCGGTGAGCGCACCCGAGCGGGTGGTCGCGCCGACCAGGGTGAAGGGCGCGATATCGAGCGGAATCGACGTTGCCCCGGGGCCTTTGCCGACGACCACGTCGACGCGGAAGTCCTCCATCGCGAGGTAGAGCATTTCCTCGGCGGGCCGGGCGATCCGGTGGATCTCATCGATGAACAGCACATCGCCCTCGACCAGGTTGCTCAGCATGGCGGCGAGATCGCCCGCGCGTTCCAGTGCCGGACCCGAGGTAATGCGCAGTGCCGTACCGAGTTCCGCGGCGATGATCATCGCCATACTGGTCTTGCCGAGGCCGGGCGGGCCGGACAGCAGCACATGATCCGGGGTGCCGCCACGCTGTTTGGCGCCGCGCAGCACCAGCGCCAACTGTTCGCGCACCCGAGGCTGGCCGATGAAGTCGTCAAGGGATTTCGGGCGCAGGCTGGCCTCGACCTCCCCGTCGGATCTGAGATAGCTTGCGCTGACCTGGGATTCGGGCTCGGTGGTGTCGTCGTAATCCATGACGTCTTACCGATTCTTGGCGAGCGAGCCGAGTGCGGCACGCAATGCGGCCGAGGTGTCGGCGGCGGGCTGGTCCGCAAGCACGGCATCGACCGCAGGTTCGGCCTGTTTGGTGGGAAAGCCGAGTCCGACCAAAGCTTCGACAACCTGCTCGCGCACCGGCGTGATCACCGGTGTCGGCGTGCTACCCAGCGGACCCGCCTGCACCGGAACGAGATTCACCTTATCGCGCAATTCGACCACCATGCGCTCCGCGCCGCGCTTACCGATGCCGGGCACCCGGGTCAGCGCCGCGACATTGCTCTCCGCGAGCGCCTTGCGCAGCGCCTCGGGCTCCAGCACCGCGAGCACCGCCATGGCCAGCCGCGGACCGACGCCGGAGACGGTCTGCAAAAGACCGAACAAGTCACGGGATTCGGTATCGGCGAACCCGTACAGCGTCATCGAATCCTCGCGCACGATCATCGCGGTGAACAGTCGGGATTCCTCGCCGCGAGTGAGCGTCGACAGCGTCGCCGGGGTGACATTGAGCCGGTAGCCGACGCCCGCCGCCTCGAGCACCACATGATCGAGCGCGATCTCGAGCACCTCGCCGCGTACCGACGCGATCACGGGCGCACCACCTTCCGTTGTTCGGCAAGCCGCTGTGTGTACCGCCGCTGTGCCTCGGCGGCCCGCGCCTCGGCCTCGGCCATTCGCGCCATCAGCGGCGCCCGCCAACAATGACAGATCGCCAGGGCCAGCGCATCGGCGGCATCCGCCGGTTTCGGCGCGACCTGGAGGCCGAGGATGCGCGTCACCATCGCGGTCACCTGAGCCTTGTCCGCGGTGCCGTTGCCTGTGACGGCCGCCTTCACCTCGCTCGGCGTATGGAAGGCGACGGGTATCCCCCGCCGCGCCGCCGCCAGCGCGATCACCCCGCCCGCCTGCGCGGTGCCCATCGCGGTGCGCACATTGTGCTGTGCGAATACCCGCTCGATCGCGACCGCGTCGGGCTTGTGTGTGTCCATCCAGTATTCGGCGACGTCGGCGACGCCCATGAGTCGGTGTGCGAGATCCATATCCGCGGGGGTGCGCACCACGTCGACATCGAGCGCCGTCACCTTCCGCCCCAGCCCGCCCTCGACGATGCTGAGGCCGCACCGGGTGAGTCCCGGGTCGACGCCCATCACCCGCACACGATCCCCTCTCGAAGACACGAACAACTGTTCGAGAGTCTAGTGGACGGCGCCGTCGCCGTTTGCCAACGACACGGCGCCGGTCCGGGATTCGGCGTCGGACCGGTTCAGTCGAACGAGTGGTAGCAGCTGACGTACGCGTACGACCCGGAATCCGACTCTTCGACGACCACCTTGCCGTCGCGCAGGATCCGGCAACTCACCGTGGCACCGCTCGACCCGCTGACGGTGGCCGACACCCGGCCCGAGCGAACGAATCCGGTGAGGGTCACAGCCTTGGTCCAAGGCAGCGGCGCGTCATTGTCGCTGGAGCTGTCGAAATCGCCGCTGGTGTAGGTGATATCGGCGGTGCCGGTGCCGGAGACCTCATAGGTCACCCCGACTTCCTTCTTCGACTCCTTGTCCAGCCGATAGGCGATGGATCCGAATACCGCGACGCACCCGCCGACGGTGAGCACGATCGCCAGGAAGACACCGCCCAATACCCACGGCCACACCGGCTTTCCCTTGGGTGGCTGCGGTGGGTAGCCCGGGTAGCCCGGATACCCCTGCCCCGGATAACCCGGATACTGCGGTGGTGGCTGATAGCTCATGTGCACCCCTCCTGAATCCTGCACAACCGGCGATAGGACCTTACCGGACAAGGCCGTTCGGAGTCCCGGTCACCTGTGCACTGAATCGCCCATGGACCGAACTGCGTTTCAGCGCGGATCACCGGGCCGGTACCGGCCACAGTTTCCCTGGAGCGGATTCACAGGGTTTCTCGAGGAATGGTCTCGACAATGCCGTAGGTGCCCGTTGTCCGTGCTCCACTCGCCACGCCCGCGACCCCAGTGACACCGCCGCCGCCACCTCGGCTGCCGTCGGCGAATCTGAATCCGAACTACCAGTACGGCTCGCATCACGGGATATCGCTGCTGCACGGCTGGTTGCCGTTGACCGTCGAGTTGGTCGCGGTGGCCGCGCTGATCCTGGCGATCGGCTGGCGGACCCGGCGCTGGCGGCTGGTACTACTGCCGATCTGTGTGGTCCTCGGTGCGGCGGGTGCGGTCGCCGCGTGGGCGTATGTCAACGATCAGGGGTTGGCGTCGGATCCGGCGCCGATCGAGTTGTGGGCCTGCGCCGGTGTGGCGGTCGCGGCGATCGCCGTCGCCGCGCTGGGCTGGCGCAGCGCGCGCTGGTGGCGGCGTGGCGTCTCGGTCCTCGCCGTACCCCTCGCACTGCTGAGCACCGGCATCGTGCTCGATCAGTGGGTCGGCTACTACCCCACCGTGCAGTCCGCGTGGAACGCGCTGACCGCGGGCCCGCTGCCGAACCAGACCGATATCGACGCCTTACCTGCACTGCGCAATACGACCGTCACCACCGGCAAGATCGTCCCGGTGCGAATTCCCGACACGGGCAGCGGATTTCCGCATCGCACCGAGTACGTGTACCTGCCACCGGCCTGGTTCGCCGGTCCGACACCGCCAACGCTGCCGGTCGTCATGATGATCGGCGGCGAATTCAACACCCCCGCCGACTGGATTCGCAGTGGACAGATCATGCCCGAGGTGGACAAGTTCACCGCCGCCAACGGCGGCCGCGCCCCCATCCTGGTCTTCGTCGATTCCAGCGGCAGCTTCAATAACGACACCGAATGTGTGAACGGTCCGCGTGGCGACGCCGCCGACCATCTGACCGCAGATGTGCCCGGCTACCTCGAATCGCGCTTCGGCGCCTCGGCGGATCCGGCGAACTGGGCTGTGGTCGGCTGGTCGATGGGCGGCACCTGCGCGGTCGACCTGGCCGTTATGCACCCCGAGTTGGTGCGTACCTTCGTCGATATCGCGGGCGATCTCGGACCGACGTCGGGCACCAAAGAGCAGACGATCAAACGCCTTTTCGGCGGTGACGCCGACCGCTGGGCCGCCTTCGACCCGCTCACCGTCATGGCGAAACACGGCCCGTACCCCGATATGGCTGGGCTGTTCGACGATCTCACCCCACCCAAATCCGGTCCGGGATCCCATGGCGCACGCCAGTCCGCCGCAGTCGACGACGACACCGTCGGAATGGGCGGCCACGACGGCGTCATCGACACCGGCGAGATCGGCGCCGCCGAAAAGTTGTGCGCTGCAGGGCATGAGGTGGGCATCGACTGCACCATCCACACCACCCAGGGCGGCCACACCTGGCAGTTCGCCGCGGCCGCCTTCACTTCGTCGTTCCCCTGGATCGTCGCCCGGGTCGGACTTCCGGTGCCGGACGCGACCTGAAACCGATTGCGCGGTTGCTGAATTGAGCCGCGGCTCAGCCCGCGGCATCGGGTGGCGGTACCGATTCGGCGCGGAAGGTGCGGCGATACGCCAGCGGTGAGACGCCGATCGAATCGTGCAGGTGCTGGCGCAATGAGCTGCCGGTCGCGAAGCCGACTTCACCCGCGATCCGGTCCACGGTCAGGTCGGTCGATTCGAGGAGTTGGCGGGCACGGAAGACGCGCTGCTGGATGAGCCAGCGGCCCGGGCTCATACCGACCTCGTCCCGGAAGCGGCGGGCGAAGGTGCGCTTGCTCATGCGGGCCCGCACCGCGAGTTCGTCCATGGTCAAAGGCAATTGGAGGTTCTCCAGGGCCCAGTGCCGCGCGGTGGCGGTGCCCGCCGAGGTCGACGGCGGCACCGGCTGTTCGATGTATTGGGCCTGGCCGCCGTCGCGCCACGGCGGCACGACACAGCGCCGCGCCACCGCATTGGCGACCGCACTGCCGTGATCGCGGCGCACCAGATGCAGGCACAGATCGATACCGGCGGCCGCGCCCGCCGAGGTGAGCACGTCATCGTCATCGACATACAGGACATCGGTATCCAGCCGGACCCGGGGAAAGGTGCGCCGGAACAGTTCGGCCACATTCCAATGCGTTGTCGCGGGACGGCCGTCGAGCAGTCCGGCGGCGGCGGTCACGAACCCCCCGGTGCAGATCGAGACGATGCGTGCGCCGGGCCGGATCCGCGCGAAAGCCTCTGCCAGCGGCGGCGGCAGCGTGCCGCCGAGCGTCATGTCGATATCGCAGGCCGGAACGACCACGGTGTCGGCGGATGCCAGCGCGCGGCTGTCGTGCTGGACGGCGATGGCGAAATCGGATTGGCTCGGCACCGGTGCGCCGTCGACCGAGCAGGTGCTCACCTCGTAGCGGTCCGGGGCGGTGCCGAATACCCGGCTCGGGATGCCGAGTTCGAACGGATACACCCCGTCCAGCGCGAGCACGACCACGCGATGCCGCTGCGCATCCGAAGCTCCGACCATGGCGCGATCATATCGAATATTGGCAATCGTGCCATTTCCCGCAGTCGCCGCCCTCGGCAAGCTGAATGACATGAACGACACCACCATGCGCGCGATCAGCCAGCACATAATCGGCGGACCCGAGGTCCTGACCGAGGTCGAGCTGCCGATTCCGACGCCCGGTCCCGGCCAGATCCTGGTCCGGGTGCGGGCCGCCGGCCTCAATCCGACCGATTGGCGCCATCGCGGCGTCGCCGGGCTGTTCCTCGGCGAGCCGCCGTTCGTCCTCGGTTGGGATGTGTCGGGTGAAGTGGTGCGGACGGGCATCGGGGTCACCCTGTTCGAGCCCGGCGACGAAGTCTTCGGCATGCTCCCCTACCCCAACGGCCACGGCTCGCTCGCCGAATACGTCGTCGGTCCCGCCCGCGCCTTCGCGCCGAAGCCGTTGAACCTGGGCCACATTCAGGCCGCCGCGATCCCCCTGGCCGCCCTCACCGCCTGGCAAGCCCTCGTCGATACCGCGAAACTTCGAGCCGGACAGCGCATTCTGATCCACGCCGCCGCCGGTGGCGTCGGACATTTCGCGGTACAGATCGCGAAGGCACGAGGCGCCCAGGTGATCGGTACCGCGAGCGCGGCCAACCACGCATTCCTGCACGAACTCGGCGCGGACGAGACGATCGATTACCGCACAACCGATTTCGCCGAAGCGGTCCGCGATGTCGATGTCGTGCTCGATTCGATCGACGACGAGAACAGCGTGCGGTCGATGCGTACGCTTCGCCCCGGCGGTCTGCTGATCTCGCTGCGCGCATTCGGTGTGACCGAATTGGCCGCCGAGGCACAGCAATCGGGCGTCCGGGCGGTGCGCATGCTGGTGGAGCACGACCATGCCGGGATGAGCGCACTCGCGCTGCTCGCCGAATCGGGGACACTGCGCCCGACCGTCGCCGGAATCTTCCCGCTGGCGCAGGCCGCAAAGGCGCACGCACTCGGTGAAACCGGCCGCACCGTTGGCAAATTGGTCCTCACGGTGCCGTAATCAGGCCTGGTCAGCGCTTCTTCGCGGAGCTGATCAGGATGTCGGCGCCCCACCAGGTCAAGCGCCCGGCGATCGCTATGTACAGGAAGATCGCGAAGTACACCAGGCTCGCGCCGTAGTCATCGGCCCAGCCGGGCATCCTGTTCACCGTCGCCAACGCGGCGATGAACAGGATCAGTCCCATCGCGACGGCGAGCGGAGCGAGGGTGACCTTCAGGTCGGTCGAATGGCCGGACTGCTCGTCGGCAAGGGATCGACTCATAGTTCGTCTCTTTCCGGGGGAAACAAGTTCTCGGTGTTCTGGAGCCTGATCGGGTCGCCGCGGCGGTTGTCGCGGCACTCGAATCTTGTATCAGCAATCGAGCCACAATCGTTAACGGTGCCGAGATCGGCGGCTGCGATCATTCCCTCCGCCCCTTCGCGGCCACGTTTGTGGCGTGCATCACATCCGAGATCTACCATCCGAAGGATGAGCAATGTTGTGAAGGCTGTCCTCGAAGGTGGGCCGAAAGACTTGCCAGCTCGCATCGTTCCGATCACGCCACCCGGCGTCGAGCTCAAGGTCGAATTCCGCGGCGGATACGAACACTTCAAGGTCACCAACCGGGAGGCCGATACGCCCGAGGGCCGGCTGCCGGTCTACGAGTGGTCCGACCGCACCAGAATCGCGGAATAGGCGAAGTTCGAACGACGTGGCGGCGGCGCCATGCGCTCGCCCCCGGAACGGACTCGGGGCGGTCCGCAGGTCTGCGAACCGCCCCGAGTTACCCGATGGGCTGGCGTCAGTCTTCTTCGAGCTGCGCGCCGACCTCGTCGGGAATGTCGACATTGGTGTAGACGTTCTGCACGTCGTCGCTGTCCTCGAGCGCGTCGACCAGCTTGAACACCTTGCGCGCGCCGTCGAGGTCGACCGCCACCGACACCGACGGCTGGAAGCCGGATTCGGCGGAGTCGTAGTCGATTCCGGCGTCCTGCAGCGCCTTGCGCACCGGGATGAGGTCGGACGGTTCGCTGATCACCTCGAAGGATTCCCCGAGATCGTTGACTTCTTCGGCGCCCGCGTCGAGCACGGCCATCAGCACGTCGTCCTCGGAGAGGCCGTTCTTGTCCAGGGTCACGATGCCCTTGCGATGGAACAAGTAGGAGACCGAACCCGGATCGGCCATATTGCCGCCGTTGCGGGTCATCGCAACACGCACCTCGCCCGCGGCGCGGTTTCGGTTATCGGTGAGGCATTCGATCAGCACCGCGACACCATTGGGGCCGTAGCCCTCGTACATGATGGTCTGCCAGTCGGCGCCGCCCGCCTCTTCGCCGCCACCGCGCTTGCGAGCACGCTCGATATTGTCGTTCGGAACCGACGACTTCTTCGCCTTCTGGATGGCGTCGTACAGCGTCGGATTGCCCGCCGGGTCACTGCCACCAGTGCGGGCCGCCACCTCGATATTCTTGATCAACTTGGCGAAGAGCTTGCCGCGCTTCGCGTCGATCCCCGCCTTCTTGTGCTTGGTGGTGGCCCATTTGGAGTGGCCGCTCATTCCCTGCTTCCTCCAGTCGACAGCACGTCTGATCGTGCGCACGGTACCCGCACCGGCCGGGTAGACAACTCTCTCAGCCTACTCGTCCGGTTACGACGGCTTTTCCAGGGCGACTACTGGGCGTCGCGAACCAGATCGACGAACATCTGGTGCACCCGCAGATCACCGGTGACTTCCGGGTGGAACGACGTCGCGACCACCCTGCCCTGCCGCACCGCGACAATGCGCCCGGCGAACGGGCCACTCGGGACGGTGGCCAGCACTTCGACGCCCGCACCGGCCCGCTCCACCCACGGCGCCCTGATGAACACCGCGCGCATCGGGCCCCCGGTCAGGCCCGCGAATTCCAGATCGGTCTCGAACGAGTCGACCTGACGGCCGAAAGCGTTGCGGCGCACCGTCATATCGATACCGGACAGATGCTCGGCATCGGGGCGGGTGTCGAGCACCTCGGAGGCGAGCAGAATCATTCCGGCGCAGGATCCGAACGCGGGCATACCTTCCCGCAGCCGCGCGCGCAGCGGTTCGAGGAGTTCGAAGACCTCCAGCAGTTTGCTGATAGTGGTCGATTCACCGCCCGGCAGCACCAGCGCGTCCACCGTGGCCAGCTCGGACGCACGCCGCACCAGCACCGGTTCGGCCCCGCATTCCGCCAGCGCCGCGACATGTTCGCGTACATCACCCTGCAGGGCCAGCACGCCGATGGTAGGCCGGGCGGGAATCTGCTGCGCGCCAGGAACGGGCGAGGCGACCGATGCGTTCACGCCATGAGCTTACGAGGCGCGGCGCTGTGGTCCTGCTCACGGTGGCCGTCAACATTGCATCAAGAGCGGGTGCATACCGCCGAAATCGGTCGACACTCACACATGTGATTGCAGTGTTGCCACGCAAGACGCCCCCTCCCGATGGAGAACCGAATACTGTCACGAGGCACCGGGGGTTGACGGTTTCGACCGGCTTGGCCGGACTGTCTCTCGATGCCATGGCTTCGGTCTCCTACGGGCCCGAAGCAATCGTGCTGGTGCTGGCCACCGCCGGTGGCGTCGGACTCGGCATGACCTTGCCGGTGACCATCGCGATCGCTGCACTGCTGGCCGTCCTGGTCGCCTCCTATCGGCAGGTGATCGCGACGTTCCCCGACGGCGGCGGCGCGTACGCCGTGGCCAAGCGGCATCTCGGCCACCGCACCAGCCTGGTCGCCGCGGCCTCGTTGATCGTCGACTACGTTCTCAACGTCGCGGTCTCCATCGCCGCGGGTGTGGCGGCACTGACCTCGGCATTCCCCGCATTGCACGGGTATACGGTGTGGATCTGCACGGCCATCCTGGTCGGAGTCACCGCACTGAATCTGCTCGGCATCCGAGAAAGTGCGCGCGCCTTCATGATTCCGACCATCATGTTCGTCGCGGGCATCTTCGCGGTGATCATCGGCGGGTTGGTGCGCTCGGAACCGGCCAGCGTCACCACCGGAACCGCGGCCGTCAGCGATATCCATACCGTCGGAGTCCTATTACTACTGAAGGCGTTCTCCAGCGGCTGCGCCGCCCTCACCGGTGTCGAGGCGATCGCGAATGCGGTGCCCAGCTTCGACGCGCCGAAGGTCAAACGCGCACAACGGGCGGAGGTCGCGCTCGGCGCGCTGCTCGGCGTCATGCTGATCGGGCTCGCGGTGCTCATCGAGAAGTTCGAACTGCGGCCGATCGAGGGGACGACGGTGCTCTCCCAGCTCACCGAGGCGGCGCTCGGTCACGGAATCGGTTACTACATTGTGCAATTCGCGACCGTGGTACTGCTCGCACTGGCCGCCAATACCTCCTACGGCGGACTGCCGACACTGACCCGAATCCTGGCCGACGACAACTGCCTACCGCACCGGTTCGCGGTCAGCTCACCGCGTCAGGTGTACCGCTACGGCGTGCTGACGCTCGGCGTGACCGCAGGTGTGCTGTTGATCGCGGCGCGCGGCAATATGAATGTGCTCGTTCCATTGTTCGCGATCGGTGTCTTCGTCGGCTTCACCATTGCGCAGACCGGTATGGTCCGGCACTGGTGGCAGACCCGGGCCCAGGGCTGGCGCTGGCGGATCGCGCTCAATGGCTTCGGCGCGCTACTCACCTTCGTCGCCGCGATCGTCACCACCGCAATGAAATTCACCGCGGGCGCGTGGTTGATCGTGCTGGTGCTGCCCGTCCTGGTGTTCGGCATGGAACGCATCCGTAGCGCCTATACCCGGATCGGCGGCCGCCGGGGCAATGGCGCGATTCCGGACCAGCCGCAGGCCACCGGTACGGCGATCGTGGTGCCGATCTCCGAGGTCTCGGAATTGAGCCGCGAAGCGCTCTCGGCCGCCATGTCCATCGGCAAAGATATTGTCGCCGTACATGTTTGTCTGCCCGGCGAATCGGCAAAGGCATTCGCCAAGGCCTGGGAGGCATGGCATCCCGAGGTCAGGCTGGTGCTGCTCGAGGACAGCGACGCCACCGTCGGCGGCCCCGTCGCGCGCTACGTACGCGAAAACTTCCCCGGACGACGCAAGGTCGTCGTCATCGCCGAGATCGATCCGCCGACCGGCTGGGATCGCGTACTGCCCAGCCACCGCAGCGATGAACTCGAACGCGAACTCCGTCGGATGACCGACACCGTGGTCTGCCACCTACGCGTGCAGGTGGTATGAGCCTCAGGAGGGCTCACGGATAGTTCGCGGTGGTGCGCGTCGGCCACACTCGCACCACCGCGGACGCTCGGTCAGCGGGTGAATTTGCAACTCTGATAGCCGCTGCTCACATAGGTGCTGTTACCCGGGTCCAGGTAGTCCGAACTGCCCTGCCCCTCGGGCCGCGTGTACAGCCAGACCGTGGCATTGGTCTGGTTGTCCGCCGCACCCTTCCCGATGGCTACGTTGTATGTCCGGTACTCGTCCGGGTTATCGATCCGGTCCGAGTAGCCCGATGCGTTCTGGTAGGAAAAGCTCCCGACAGCCACATTCCTGCCTCCATTCTTGACGCTGTGAAACCGTCGTTCCTGGTCGGCGACTTCTTTGCGCGGCAGTCTACGAGCATGCGAGCTGAATACAGACCGATCGGAATTTCCCAATTTTGGGAATAGCGGGCCCGCTGGCGCTCAGTCCTCGCGCAATGCGCGGATCAAGCCTTCTTGCACAACCGCCGCGACCAACTCGCCCTGACGGTTGAAAATCTTGCCGCCGGTCAGTGCGCGGCCGAAGCCAGCGGATGGGGACGACTGGTCGTAGAGCAGCCAGTCATCGGCGCGGAACGGGCGCAGGAACCACATGGCGTGGTCGAGGGAGGCGTTCTGGGTCGGCTCGTCGGGGTGGATGACCTTGGAGGAGCCGAGCAGGGTCATATCACTCATGTAGGCGAGGGTGCAGACGTGCACTACCGGATCGTCGGGCAGCGGGTGCCGGTAGCGGAACCACACCTGCTGCTGGGAGACCACGCCGTCGCGGCGGGCCACCACATCCTGGGGCACGGTGCGGATATCCCAGTGCTCCCACTCGCGCATCGCCCACAGCCGTTCGGGACTCATCGTGGTACTGGCGTTCGGCAGTTCGTCCGGTGCCTGGACCGGCGGCATCACATCCTGATGCTCGGGACCCGCGTCACCGATGTGGAACGACGCCGACATGGTGAAGATCGCGGCGCCGTCCTGCACGCCGGTCACCCGGCGGGTGCAGAAGGACCGGCCGTCACGGATCCGCTCCACCAGATAGACGGTCCGCTCCTCCGGATTGCCCGGGCGCAGGAAGTACCCGTGCAGTGAATGCACCTGGAACCGCGGCTCCACTGTCCGTACCGCCGAAACCAGCGCCTGACCGGCAACCTGTCCACCGAATGTGCGCGGGAGCTGGGTCTTGGTGGACGCGCCACGGAAGATGTCCCGCTCGAGCCGCTCGATCTCCAGCGCCTCTTCGATTGTTGCCATGAGGCCGAGATTAACCGGCGCACCGACGCGGACTTCCCTCGGAGGGCCGGTGATCCCTCGGCAACGGCCGCTCCCGCCGCCCAGAATGGGGTGCGATAGTCCGGTTTGATGGGATGGGCCGGTGCCACATTTCGATCCGATCACCCGTGCCGGACTTGTCGAACTCCTGGCGGACCGCATCCTCGAGCTCAGCGGCCGCGTGGTGATCGCGATCGACGGGGCCGACGCCGCCGAACCCGTGGCGATCGCGGACCGCATCGCCACCGCCCTACGCGACACCGGACGTGCCGCCGAGGTGGTCTCGCTGCACGACTACATCCGGCCGGCCTCGCTCCGGATGGAATTTGGGCGCACCGACGAAATGTCTTATCGCGCCGCCTGGTTCGACTACGCGGCGCTGAACCGCGAGGTCATTCGCGCGCTGCGCGAGGACGCGCGCTGGCTTCCGGCGCTCTGGGACGAAGACCGTGACCGCTCGGCCCGCTCCCCCATCCGCAGCGCGGCACCCGACACTGTCCTGTTCATCGCGGGGCCCATGCTTTTCGGCCGCGACCTGAGCTTCGATCTGACGGTACGACTCGATATGTCCGAAGCCGCCTTGCGCCGCCGTACCGCACCCGAGGCGCAGTGGACCATTCCCGCCATCCTCCGCCATGACCGCGACAACCCCTACGCCCCAACCTTTTTCATCCGCTGGGAGCATCCCGATCGGCCCGCGCTACGGATCGACGACGACGCCAGGAGCTGAACGGCTGCCGAACTCGACGGACCCCTCCCCGCCCCTCCCGGCGGCATTTTGATGTGCGGTTCCATGGTATTACATGCGCAAATGCGCATATCCAAGTAAGTGCATGATTTGTTGCCGATAGTTCGCGACCAACAGATTCACCCCGAACCTCCCAGCATGCACCCACCTGCCGCACGGGCCGAACTCGCCGACCGAGTCCTCGCAGGCCGGGTCGAAACCCAATCCGGTTCTCGCCGAACGTAAGTCGAGCACTACCACTCCCCCATTCCGACACGGGACCCACCTCCGCAAAACACCGCGGGTGGCGAGCGCCGTATGCGCCGCCACCCGACGATGAACTGCTCCCGGCCGAACCCACCGCGGCCGGGAACTAACCGCAGGCCGGCGACTGCTGGCCGAGGTTGGTCAGCATGGTGCAGGCCCAGGACTTCTCGATCTTCCACTTGCCGTCCTCGGCGACGAAGGGCACGTCGACCATGTTCTCCTGGCCGTTGACGACGAACTTCGCCTTGGCGGTCACGCTGTCACCGAATGAGGTGACCTCGGTGACCGTCATCTGCGCATTGGCGCCCTTGGCGGCCTCCGCCAGGCGGTTGGGCAGATCCGGATCGGCCTGCGCACCCTGTACAGATTCCAATTTCTCGGAAGCGGGCACCGACGGATCCAGAGCGCGGCCCAGCGCGGCGTTCAAGTCCGCCACGGTCGGAACCGGAGGCAGGTTCGGGTTGGCCACCGCCGAGGTAGTGGTCTTGGCCGGCTTGGTCGGGGTCGAGTCATCACTGCCACACGCCGACAGGCTGAGTGCGGCCACGGCGGCCAGACCCGCGATGGCGACACGCCCGGACTTATGAAGCTTCAACTGATCCTCCTTTGCCATTCGGACAGGTCCGTGACCACGACGGTGCCGCGCGAACTGCTCGCGCGGTCACCGACGTGCACCGAATCTCGAAGTTAGCCATCAACTCTGTGGTGGGAGTAAGACAACTGTGTGGGATGCGCAACGGGTTCGGTCGGCACTGCCCTCGACCACACGATCGACGCCAACCAGATCATGGCGACACCGGCGGCGATGTGGCCGGTGCGCACGACGGGGGCGGGGAGCAGGAAGGTCAGGCAGAGGACCGACAGCCCAACCGTGTACATCGCACTGGCGATCCGCGGCACGGTATCGGTGCGCAGTAGGGCGATGCCGAAGAGAACGGTACCGGTGAGGGCGATGATCGCGGTCGCGAGGAAGGCGAATCTCGCCGGACTCTTCAGTAGTTCGTCGACGACCGGGCGGTCCAAATAGACCAGCACGAAGTTCTTCGCATAAGCGACGCCAGCGAAGTAACCGAAGCCGAGGAACTGAACAACGAAGGCGGTGGCACCGAAACGGCCCAGTTGCCGGTGCAGCAGTGCGTACATCACCACCAGCAGGCCGATGCCGAAGGGGACGGCGCCGCCATTGAGCAGTTGGGTGAGCGTGGTTTTGTGGCCGAGGACGAGTTCGGTGGCGCCAGCGAGGGCGATGGCGCCGCCGCAGATCAGGCCCGCGGCGGCGCCGAGGCGAAGCAGTGCTCGAGTGTCCATATCGGATCCTTTCTCCAGGTGCCGCCGACGCTAGGAATCCGGTGGTCATGTGGGTAAGTGCCGGACGACCCATGACTTTCGGCCACACTGTCGGCATGCGGCTGGTCGGGGTGAACGACCCGGCCCTACGCTCGGGGCATGATCCGTCCACGCGCACTGACCTGGGTGGCGTGCTTCCTCTATGTATCGGTCTTGCTCGCCGGGCTGGCCATGGCGGGGATGGGCGTCTGCCCGATCGACGCCGGGCTGCTCGGGTTCGTCGGCGTGTTCGCGGTGCTGTGCGGCCTCGAATTCGCCGAAAGCCGAAGAACCACAACCAGAGTCACGGCATTCGCCGGGCTCGTCGCCCGTGCCGTGCTGTTCGCGCTCGCCACCGCGCTGGATTGTCAAGGTAATGCCAAGGTCCTCTTCGCATTGCTGCCCCTCATGGCGTACTTCACGCTCGGCCGCCGGATCGCGTTCGGCCTCGCTGCGCTGGGGCTCATCGCCCTCGGCGCCTCGGTGCTCGTCCGGCCACCGCTGCGGCACGATCCGGAAAGCATTTCGGACCTGCTGATGTTCGCTATCGGCGTGGTGTTCGCGCTGGCCATCGCGGTGATCGCCGAACGCGAGGAAGCAGCCCGCCGCCGCGCTGAGATGCTGCTCACCGAACTATCGGACGCTCATGCGCGGCTGCGCGAATACGCCGACCAGGCGTCGTCTGTGGCGGCCGTCGCCGAGCGCCGACGAATGGCGCGCGATATCCACGACACCGTAGGCCATCACCTGGTGGTGACCGCTATCCAGTTGGAGAAGTCCGCCGCCTACCGACCGCTCGACCCGGCCGTCGCCGATCAGGCGCTCACCGACGGCAGAGATTCGGCCCGGCTCGCACTCCAGGAGGTTCGCCGCGCTCTGGAAACGCAACGCAACGACCCGGAATTCGCCCTGCACACCGCCCTCACCGCCCTGGTCGACCGCCTCGACGATCCCGAATTCACGGTGCACCTCGACCTGATCGGCGCCGAGCAGCACATCCGCGAGCCCGCCCGTCTCGCACTGTATTTCGCTGCGCAGGAAGCACTGACCAACGCCCGCCGCCACTCCGGCGCCACCGTCGTCACGGTGCGCGCCGAGCTCGCCAACCCGACCGCGACACTCGAAATCACCGACAACGGAGGTGGTTTCGACCCCGGGTCGACCACCGGTCACGGGCTGGCCGGTATGCGCGAGCGACTCGATCTTGTCGGCGGCAATGTCGAAATCACCTCCGGGCCAACGGGTACGCGGTTGGTCGCCATGGTGCCCGCAGGAACGCACCTGGAGTCGGCGCGGTGAACCTGGTACCGAAACAGACATCGAGCGACTACTCGCCACCGTGCGAGACCGACGAATCCGATGCGATGGACGGCACCCGCGCGGTCCGAGTGCTGATCGTCGACGACGAGCGTCTGGTGCGGGAGGGAATTGCGGCGCTGCTCGCCCTGCAGCCGGGTATCGAGGTGATCGGGGTCGCCGAGAATGGCTCCGACGCAATAGACGCGCGGGATCCGAACCCCGACGTGGTGCTGATGGATGTGCGGATGCCGGGTATGGATGGGGTCGAAGCGGCGGGAATCCTGCGAGCGCGGGCGAAGGTGCTGATGCTCACGACCTTCGACGATGACGACTACATCGTGCGTGCCCTGCGAGCCGGAGCATCCGGATATCTGCTCAAAGACCTACCCGCCGCTGAACTCGCGCAAGCCGTGCGCCTGGTCCACGCGGGTGTCGACCAGTATTCGGCGACGGTCTCCGGCCGAATCGCCGCAATGGTGCGCCCGCCCCTGGCCGCCCCCACCATCGAGTTGACGCCGCGCGAACTCGAGGTGCTGCGACTGGTCGCAAGCGGCGCTGCCAATCGGGAAATCGCGCGCGCGATGTATCTCAGCGAGGGCACCGTGAAGAACCACATATCGAACATCCTCAGCCGTCTCGGGTTACGCGACCGCACGCAAGCCGCGATATACGCCCGCGACCGCGGACTGATCTGAGGGCTGGATTCGCTCGACATCCGGAAGCCGAACGACGCCCGCGGCAGCAGATCATGGAATCCGTTGCCGCGGGCGTCGATTCAGTTCAGCGACAGCGCCGAATCACCAGCCGCGCTCGGCCAGTCGGTGATCGACCGGCAGCTCCTCGACATTGATGCCGACCATCGCCTCGCCCAGTCCGCGCGAAACCTTCGCCAGCACATCCGGGTCGTCGTAGAAGGTGGTGGCCTTGACGATGGCGGCGGCGCGCTCGGCCGGGTTGCCGGACTTGAAGATGCCCGAGCCGACGAAGACGCCCTCGGCGCCGAGCTGCATCATCATCGCCGCGTCGGCGGGGGTGGCGATGCCGCCCGCGGTGAACAGCACGACCGGCAGCTTTCCGGTCTGCGCGACCTCTTTCACCAGCTCATATGGCGCCTGCAGCTCCTTGGCCGCGACGAAGAGCTCGTCCTCGGGCAGCGAGGACAGCTTGCGGATCTCGGCGCGGATCTTGCGCATGTGGGTGGTGGCGTTGGAGACATCGCCGGTGCCAGCCTCGCCCTTCGAGCGAATCATGGCCGCACCCTCGGTGATCCGGCGCAGCGCCTCACCCAGGTTGGTGGCGCCACACACGAACGGCACGGTGAAGTTCCATTTGTCGATGTGATTGGCGTAGTCGGCGGGGGTCAGCACCTCGGACTCGTCGATGTAGTCGACGCCGAGGCTCTGCAGAATCTGGGCCTCCACGAAGTGGCCGATGCGGGCCTTGGCCATGACCGGAATGGAGACGGCGGCGATGATGCCGTCGATCATGTCCGGATCACTCATCCGGGAGACGCCACCCTGTGCGCGGATATCGGCCGGAACACGCTCCAGCGCCATCACCGCGACCGCACCGGCGTCCTCGGCGATCTTGGCCTGCTCGGGGGTGACAACATCCATGATCACCCCGCCCTTCAGCATCTCGGCCATCCCGCGCTTCACGCGGGCGGTGCCGATGGTGTTGGTGGTCTCGGGCGTGGTCACGGCAAACTCCTGGGTCATGTGCGCCAATCGGGTCGCTTGGAACTAACGTCACCGATTCTAGGCGGGCCGATCAGGCCACTTGATAGCCAGTTGCGCAGCACTGGCCTTGCCCCGACCAGCGAGTCTGCGCGGGCTCAGCGACGACTGGACCGATCGGGCAGCACTCGGGAGGCGGCATCCGCGGCGCGAACGCGGG
Source organism: Nocardia sp. CA-107356 (assembly GCF_050946365.1). Lineage (NCBI taxonomy): Bacteria > Bacillati > Actinomycetota > Actinomycetes > Mycobacteriales > Nocardiaceae > Nocardia > Nocardia sp. CA-107356. The sequence continues at coordinate 6,380,867 of NZ_CP191992.1, forward strand.
CCGGTGCGGAAATGGATCCGCCGGGCCGACGCCTTACTGCGCCGCCCCGGCGAATACCGGATTTTTCGTTCTAGAGCGGGCCGACCACCAGCAGCTGCGACCAATACTCGGCAGCGCCGGAGCCCAGCAACGGCAACAGAAAATCGTACAACAGGTAGGACATGTACTGCTTACCTCCACGCACCAACGGACATCTCACTGCAATGGAATCACCACCGGATTCCGAGCAGCACTTTCCCGTAAGCACTACCCAGGCGGCATCAATCCAGTCGCGACGCTATCACGATCGTGAAACACATCACAGATGAAAGGTCCAGGCACGCAGGTGGATCGCAGCGTAGATGCCGCGCTCAGCGGATGGAGCGGACCTCGGGGTCCGAGTCGCCGGATGCGGCGGCGGCTGCCTCGAGGAGCAACTGGTCCAGATGGTACGGGTAGACGGTTTCGCCGGTATGGTCCAGCGCGACGATATCCGAACCGGAGCACCACTTGTTGGCGGTGATGCTGCGGCGCTCAACCGCGGTCGGATTGCCCGGCTTCGGGTCGTAGGCCGGTACCCGCAGCGCGAAGAACAACTCCTCGGCGCGGATGAGCTCGCCGTCGAACGGGAATACCGCGACCCGTCGCCAGATCGGCCCGCGCAGGTTCGCCGGATCGGCGGTATAGCCGGTTTCCTCCCACAGTTCCCGCACCGCGGCGCTGCGCAGCGTCTCCCCCGGTTCGACGCCGCCGCCGATGGTGAACCAGAAGGAGACGTCCGGGGTCTTGGGGTCGTTGCCGCGCATCAGCAACACCCGATCCTGTTCGTCGAGCAGCACGACGCGCGCGGAGGTGCGGACGGTGTCGACCGCGAGACCGGTCGAAGCGGCGGGGGTGGCGCGCTCACTGATCTCGAAGTAGGTCGGCAGCGGCGCGGTACCACCGAGGTGCAGGATGCGGACCGGACGACGGGTGCGCAGGGCGAGGGTGTCGCGCACGGCGTCGTTGTGAAAGCGACGCGCGATCAAGACGCGGGCCTCGGCGTCGGCGAGCTCGGCGACCTGCTGCGGACGCAACCCGGCGATATCGATCGCGGAAAGCGCGGCGGAGAGTTGGTTTTCCACGGTCTCGCGATCGGCACGCCCCGCCCGCTCCGCGCGATCGGCCAGCGCGGCAAGGCGTTTGGCCTGTTCGGACCGCGCCGCATCAGCGGTCGGCCCGGCGATCGCGACGGCGACCGACCTGGCCACCACCGCGCGCCGGGCCAGCGCCGAGTCCAATGCCTGCCACGACTGGTCCGAGCGCACGTGCAGCCGGTCGAGCCGGTTGGCGGTCGAGGCCGCCCATAGACCGATCGCGATGATCACCGCCGCGATCAGCGCGAGAACGAGAACCGCTGTCGCGGAGAAAGTAATCATCTCGGAGCCCTCACCGTGCCGTCACTCATATCGACCGTCCCGTCAGCCCCAGCCGAGATTCGCTACCGCGAACCACACCGCGTCCGGCCGACGCAGACGATCTCCCCTGTCCGACCAGGGTCCGCCGCAAACCGCGGTTGTCATCCGGCAGCCCGGACCCGAGTGTCCCCGATGGTGACCGTCTCGTACACCCGCAGGATCTGTTCGGCAACCACCGGCCAGTCGTATTCGCCGACCACCTGATCAGCGGTATGGACCAGCGCCTCACGGCGCACGTCGTCGGTGAGCAGAGTGTCCAGCGCCTCGGCGAGACGGGCCGAATCACCCACCGGAATGAGCATTCCCGCGGTGCCATCACGCAGTACCCGACGAAAGGCGTCCAATTCGCTTGCCACCACGGCGGTTCCGGCGGCCATCGCCTCGATCAGGATGATGCCGAAACTCTCACCGCCGAGATTGGGCGCGACGTAGACATCCGCGCTGCGCATCGCCGAGGCTTTGTCCTCGTCCGAAACCTGGCCGAGGAAGCGCAGATGCGAGGCGAGCGGCCCGGCCTCGCGGCGCAGCCGGTCCTCGTCACCACGGCCGACGATCAGGATCTCGATACGCGGATGCTTGCGCACCAGTTCGGGCAGCGCACCCAGCAGCACGTCCATACCCTTGCGCGGTTCGTCGTAGCGGCCCAGGAACAGTACGGTCCCACCCGCGCGCGGATAACCGGGCAGCATCGGGGCGCGTGCGAAGGCGGGCACGTCGACGCCGTTGGGAATCTCCACCGCATCCGAGCCCAAGGCCTCCACCTGCCAGCGCCGGGCCAGCTCGGAGACGGCGATCCGGCCGCTGATCTTCTCGTGATAGGGCCGCAGCACACCCTGAAAGGTGCTGAGCACCAACGATTTAGTGGTCGAAGTGTGGAAGGTGGCCACGATCGGCCCCTCGGCGATCTTCAGCGCGAGCATGGACAGGCTCGGCGCATTCGGTTCGTGGATGTGCAGAACGTCGAAGTCGTTACCGTCGATCCAGCGGCGAATCCTGGTGTAGGCCATGGGCCCGAACGAGAGCCGGGCCACCGAACCGTTGTACGGAATCGCCACCGCGCGACCGGCGGACACCACGAAATCCGGCAGCGGCGTGTCCTCCGACGCGGGCGCGAGCACGCTCACCTTGTGGCCGCGTTCGATGAACACTCGCGCCAATTCCACGACATGGGCCTGCACCCCGCCGGGGACATCGAAGGAATAGGGGCAGACCATGCCGATTTTCATGGTGTCTTCTCCCCGGTGGCGCTGTTGATCCCGGCCTGGGCCGCCTCGATCCTGGCACGCCGCTGCGCCGAAAGGTCCTGCTCCCATTGTGGCTGCAACATATGCCAATCGGCGGGATGCTCGGCGATATTGGCCGCGAACCGGTCGGCCAATGCCTGGGTGGCCGCCGCGACACCGCCCGAAACATCCAGCGGCGCTTCGGTCTTCATCCCCCAGCCCTCGCGGCCGTCCGCGCCGACGGTGAACCAGAGGTGCGCCGGGATCAGCGCGGCGCCGGTCTCGATGGCCAGCTTCGCCGCGCCTGCGGGCAGCCAGGTGCGCTCGCCGTACATGGTCACCGGGACGCCCTTACCGGTCAGGTCCCGCTCCCCCATCAGGCAGACGGCTTTGTTCTCGCGCAGGCGGGCGGCCAGCACGGGGAACGGCGGCTGCTCACCGCCGGTCAGTGGGAACACCTCGAAGCCGAGGCTCTCGCGGTAGGCGACGAAACGCTCGAACAGCGACTCCGGCTTCAGCCGTTCCGTGACGGTCGAGAGCCCGCCGTGGTTGGCGACCAGCCAGACACCAGCGGCATCCCAGTTTCCGGAGTGCGGTAGCGCCAGGACCGCACCGCGCCCCCGCGCGAGCGCCGCTTCCAGATTCTCCACCCCGTCCAGGGGCGAATTGGTCAGCGCCGCATGGTCCATCGTCGGCAGTCGGAAGGCTTCGCGCCAATAGCGGGCGTAGGAGCGCATACTCGCCCGGATCAGCTCATCGGGGACCTGCTCGGGCGTACCGCCGATAACGCGAGCGAGATTGCGCCGCAACTGATTCGGTTCGCCGCCCGCGCGGAATGCCCGATTCGCCTTGTCGGCAGCGCGGCTACCGCCCCAGTCGAACGCCCGTCGCGCGGTCGATTCCGGCAGGGCGCGCACCACACGCCAGCCAGCGGCATACGCCAGATCCGTCGCCCTGTCCTTGATCCGCGATCCGAGGTCCTTCGCGGACTCGTCGTCTGACGGCGCGGACTTACCCGGCGAACCGGGGACCTGCGAGCTCACGACGGCAACTCCGTCGCGCCCGCCGGGTTCTGCGGTTGCGCGGGCGGGATGACGTCCCGCGCGCCCGGCGAGTTCCGGACCGCGAGCACCCGCTGGAACACCGTGATGATGCTCAGCACCGCCAGAATCCACATCGCCACGTGGACGGCCCAGGTCAGCCATTCGATCCCCCAATAGCCGCCGATACCGGTCAATCCGGCGCCGACCAAGACGATGATCAGCCGATCCGGCCGCTCGATCAGCCCGCCGTCCGCGGAGAGTCCACTCGCCTCGGCGCGCGCCTTCGCATACGAAATCACCTGGGAGGTAACCAGTACCACCAGGGTCGCGAAGAACAGCGGCTTACTGTTCTCGTGGTACACCGCCCACCAGGCCAGCCCGGCGAAGATCGCGCCGTCGGCGACCCGATCGCAGGTGGCGTCGAGCACCGCACCGTATTTCGTGCCGCCGCCGCGAGCTCTGGCCATCGCGCCGTCGAGCATGTCGAACATGACGAACAGCCAGATCACGATGGTTCCCCAGAACAGATGTCCGGTCGGGAACAAGGTGACCGCGGCCGTGACCGTGGCGACAGTGCCGATCACCGTCATCACGTCGGGGGTGAGCCCGGTACTGACAAGCGCTTTGCCCAGCGGCGCAGTCGCTTTGGAGAACGTCTCGCGGCCGAAGAAGCTGAGCACCCTACTCGACTTCCTTCCACGCCGCCGAGAGCAGCGCCCGAGTTTCCCGCAACAACTGCGGCATGACCTTCACATCGCCGATAACGGTGATGAAATTCGCGTCCCCGCCCCAGCGCGGCACGATGTGCTGATGGAGGTGGTCGGCGAGCGAACCACCGGCCACCCCACCGAGATTCAGCCCGACATTGAAACCGTGTGGCCGCGAGACCCGCTTCATCACCCGGATCGCCTGCTGGGTGAAGGCCATCAGCTCGGCGCTTTCCGCCAGCGTGAGGTCCTCGAGGTTGGCCACCTTGCGGTAGGGCACCACCATCATGTGCCCGGGGTTGTACGGATATAGGTTGAGCACCGCGTAGACGTGCTCGCCGCGCGCAATGACCAGACCGTCCTCATCCGACATCTTCGGGATATCCGTGAACGGATGGCCCGTAGAGTCTTTCGGAGTGGAGATGGCGGCCTCGGCAATGTAGGACATCCGGTACGGAGTCCACAAGCGCTGCAGCCGATCCGGCTCACCGGCCCCGGTATCCACGATGCTCCCCTGCTCGGCCGAGTCCGCGTTCAAATCCGCGAACCCGTGCACCGTGCGCTCACTCATGCTCTGTCCGATCTGGTTTGAGCAGGGACCCTCCGTGGGTTACGCAAGCTTCCTCCTCCGGGCCCTGACCGCTCATACCGAGCCCTTCACCACAAAACCCTCGGCGGTCGGCGAGGCGTTCTCCCGGTTCGTGATCCACTCGACAATGGTGGCCACCGCCGCGTCGACCGGTACCCCATTGACCTGGGTGCCGTCGCGGAAGCGGAAGCTGACCGCGCCCGCGTTCACATCGCGCTCACCGGCGAGCAGCATGAACGGAATCTTCTGCGCGGTGTTGTTGAAGATCTTCTTCTGCATGCGGTCGTCGCTGCGGTCCACCTGCGCGCGGATGCCCGCGTCCCGCAGCTGCTCGATCACCGAATCCAGGTGCGGTGCAAAGGCTTCCGCGACCGGGATGCCAACTACCTGAACCGGCGAGAGCCAGGCGGGGAAGGCGCCCGCGTAGTGCTCGGTGAGCACACCGAAGAAGCGTTCGATCGAACCGAACAGCGCGCGGTGGATCATTACCGGCCGCTGCTTGGTGCCGTCGGAGGCGGTGTATTCGAGGTCGAAGCGCTCGGGCAGGTTGAAGTCGAGCTGGATGGTCGACATCTGCCAGGTGCGGCCCAGCGCGTCCTTGGCCTGTACGGAGATCTTCGGGCCGTAGAAGGCGGCGCCGCCCGGATCCGGAACCAGTTCGAGTCCGGAGTCGGTGGCCACTGTGCGCAGGGTCTCGGTGGCCTCCTCCCACATCTCCTCGGAGCCGACGAACTTCTTCGGGTCCTTGGTGGACAGTTCGAGGTAGAAGTCGTCGAGGCCGTAGTCGGCGAGCAGCCCGAGCACGAATTGCAGTGTGCTGGTCAACTCGGCATGCATCTGCTCTTTGGTGCAGTAGATGTGCGCGTCGTCCTGGGTCATCCCGCGCACCCGAGTCAGGCCGTGGACGACGCCGGACTTCTCGTAGCGGTAGACCGAGCCGAATTCGAACATCCGCAGCGGCAGCTCCCGGTACGACCGGCCGCGGGACCGGAAGATCAGGTTGTGCATCGGGCAGTTCATCGGCTTGACGTAGTAGTCCTGGCCGGGCTTGCGTACGGTGCCGTCGTCGTTGAGTTCGGCGTCCAGGTGCATGGCCGGGAACATGCCGTCCCGATACCAATCGAGGTGACCGGAGACCTCGAACAGATGCCCCTTGGTGATGTGCGGGGTGTTGACGAACTCGTAGCCCGCGGCCACATGGCGGCGGCGCGAGTACTCCTCCAACTCCTTGCGGATGATGCCGCCCTTGGGGTGGAACACCGGCAGACCGGAGCCGAGCTCGTCGGGGAAGCTGAACAGGTCCAGCTCCAGGCCGAGCTTGCGGTGGTCGCGGCGTTCGGCCTCCTCGAGCAGGTGCACGTGCTCGTCGAGGGCCTCCTGCGACTCCCATGCGGTGCCGTAGACGCGTTGCAGATCCTCGCGGTTCTGATCGCCGCGCCAGTAGGCGGCGGAGCTGCGGGTCAGCTTGAACGCGGGGATGAACTTGGTGGTCGGAATGTGCGGGCCGCGGCACAGATCGCCCCAGACCTTCTCGCCGGTGCGCGGATCCAGATTGTCGTAGATGGTCAGCTCTTTGCCGCCGACCTCCATGACCTCCGGATCGTCGATGCCCGACTTATCGCTGATCAGCTCGAGCTTGAACGGCTCCTTGGCCAGTTCGACACGCGCGTCCTCGACCTCGACCACGCGGCGCGAAAAGCGCTGCGCGCCTTTGACGATCTTCTTCATCCGGGATTCCAGCTTGGCCAGATCCTCGGGAGTGAACGGCCGGTCCACCTGGAAGTCGTAGTAGAAGCCGTCCTTGATCGGCGGGCCGATGCCGAGCTTGGCCTCCGGAAATTCCTGCTGCACGGCCTGGGCCAGCACATGTGCGGCCGAATGCCGGATCACACTGCGGCCGTCCTCGGTATTCGCGGCGACCGCCTCGACCTCGACGTCGGTCTCCGGGATCCAGGACAGATCCTTCAGTCCCTCGCCGTCGCGCACGACGACGATGGTGTCGGGCCCCTTCGTCGGCAGCCCCGCCTCGCGCACCGCGGCACCCGCCGTCGTCCCTGCTGGCACCCGGACGAGGGCGACAGGGCTGATAGGTGCTGAGGTGGTCACGGCGAGAGACTCCTTGGCGTTCGCTGGCGGGCGGGTTCCCGCACTGGTGCGGGCGGTTGCCCACGGGTCATCGTCGGAGGCGATTTCCTCCGGCGCGACCATGCTATCGGCACCCTGGCGGCCCCGCGTCGATGGACCGGACTCGCCGCGTCGTGGGTCGGCCGGTCCGGATCGGCGAGACCCGAACGTGACGTTCGCCGACCGGTCCCGGCGCCGGCACCGCGGCCGCGGCTTCGATGCGATACGCCCGCAATCCGGACACCGACCGGAGGGGGTATCGCATGGCCCGGCGGGTTGAACGCCACGGTTCGTCGCTGTGGGCCGGCGCATTGCGCCGCCATGCGCTTCCCCGCCGAATCCGGCGAGTTGCAGCACCGGCACCACGTCGTACCTCTGGGCGGCCCCTCGACGGCGATACGCCGGACTGGCGTGCCGACCATCGCGACATGCACCGGATGTCGAATACGTTGCGGGCGATCAGCTTTCGGCGGCAAGCTCGGCAAGCAGCGCCGTGCGTTCGGCGGCGGGCCTTTTCGGGCAGCTGGTGCACATCTCACACCCGGGCACCTCGAAGACCAGACAGCACGAGATGCGGCGCACAAAGCTGCGCCCACCGATCTCGACGAACCGCGGCACGGGCAGCTTCCCGCCGACCTCACTCGCAAGCCGGGCCCCCGCCTCCGGATTCCCCGCATCCAGCGCCCGGTTGCCGATCGCGTCAGCGGCAATCGCCCACAGCGACGGCACCCCCGCACCGGATACCGCCGCGACGGGCCCGATCACCGCGGCCAAGGTCTCCCGCAGCGCCTTCGCGCACGCGCGGCTCAGCGCGGCGGAGTCCGTCTCGTCCTGCGGACCGGCAATCACGGCCTCCACGCCGTGCGGCACGTCGATCCCCACGGCCGCGGAATCTTCCGCGGGCGTCCCGGCGACTGCCTCGATATCGGCGGTGGACAGGATGCGCACTCGCTCTATCCCGCCGTCGGGGCGGACTTCACAGTCCAACCGGTCCACAATCGGCTCCGATGCGCCCGACCCGGTCGCGTACGCGCGTGCCAGCTGTTCGACCAGGGCGGACGCGACCATGCACCACCACAGCGTGCCCGAGACGCGCGGTTCGGCGGTGCCCCACGAGCGACCCATTTCCGCGATGCGCGCGGACAGCCATTCCGGCTCGGTCAGGTTCCGGCCGGGGACGGTATTCACCACGTCAGGGGACTGCGCAACCACTGCCATTCGACTCCGATCCAGCCACCGACCAACCCGAATGTTCCCAATGCCCATAGCGTCGCGATGACCAGCGCCAAGGTAGCGACCGCCGCGAACACCCGCATGACCGGACCCCGTGCGGAGTACCACGCCATACCCTGCCGGTACTTGTCGCGCAGCCAGCCGAGCGCCCGACGGGCCCAGGCGAATTCGGTGGCGAGGATGCCAAGTCCGGCGAATACGATCGCCCAGCCGGGTCCGGGATAGGGAATCGCCAGAATTCCGACGACCAGCACCGCGATCCCGACCACCGCGACCCCGACCCGATAGGCGAGATTCAGCGTAGGTCGCTCGGCCAGTCGGGTGCGCAAGGCGCGCCATCCGGTGCGCTCGGTCGGTTCGGATTCCAGCTCAACACTCATCCCAACCAGCCTACGAGCGGTCCGACAGCAGTTCCGCAGGACGCGGCCCGCTGGTTTCGACGGGGGCGGCCTCCCGGCCGGACCAGCCCGAGGGATATGACCGGACCCGCCCCAGCGATGTCGAGCGGGCCCGGTGTCATCGACTCAGACCAGTTCCGGCGCGCTGCGTACACCGGTGTCGTCGATGTGGGCCAGCCCGTGCACGGTCACCTCGATGACGCGCGCGCTGGCGATATCGAAGAACAGGCCCGATACCGTCACACCGCGCGCGGCGATCGCCGCGCGCACGGCGGGATGCCGGTACAGGGTTTCCAACTGCACGGCCACATTGACCATGCTCAGCTGGTCGACCGCACCGAATCCGGCGGCCGTGGCCGCCCGCGCCACCGGATGCCCGAGCTGGAACCGCTCCAGGCTCGGGTGGGCATGGGCAAGCCAGGGTCCGATTCCCGGACCGCCGTCGGTCCCGGCGTGCAGCGCCTTCATCGCACCGCAGGACGAATGCCCGCACACCACGATGGACCGCACATTCAACTCGTTGAGCGCGAAGACGAGCGCGGCTTCCACCGACGCGTCGCCGCGGTCTGGCACCAGATTGCCCACATTGCGGACCGTGAACATGTCACCGGGACCGCTGTTGGTGATGATGTTGGGCACCACTCGGGAGTCCGCACATGTCAGGAAGAAGGTGTCGGGATCCTGGCGGTCACGCAACTCGTCCAGGTGCGGACGCACGACGTGGGCGTGGCTGCGGTGATAGGCGGCGACACCCGAGGTCACCGGGTCGGCGTTCTTGTCGTCGCCGCGCCATGGGCCGAGGATCTCGTCCAGCACCGCGCGCCCGAATCCGCGGGCGGGCGGACCCGCGGTCGCGTGCGCCATCCGCGCGCTGCCGATTTCCACGAAATCGACTGTGCCGCCGCCGCTTTCCTGCTGCCGCACCCAGTCCTCGATGGCCTCGAAGGCGGCGTGGTCGAGGAAGTCGACCGTCATCTCGACGGTGACATCAACGCCCGCAGGCACTTTCGCGAACTCGGCGGACAGCCTGGGTAGCGCGAGGAAGGTGCAGGAGCCGTCGATGGTCAACAGCCAGCGTTGCGAACCGGGAATCTGCTCGGCCGCCACCGCAACTCGGACGACGCGCCACAGCAGCAGCCCGAAAGCCAATGCCAGACCGATGATCACACCTTCCAGCAGATTCAGGAAGACCACGCCGACCACGGTGACGGCGTAGATGAGCAGATCGCCGGTACGCGTGGCCAACCTGATGTGGGCCAGTTTGACCAGCTGGATGCCGATGACGATGAGCAGACCGGCGAGCGCGGACTTCGGAATCTGCTGCACCAGCCCGGCCAGCGCGACCGAGAAGACCAGAATCCAGCAGCCGTGCAGCACCGCCGAAGCGCGGCTACGCGCACCCGCCTGCACATTGGTCGCGCTGCGCACGATCACGCCGGTGACCGGCAGACCACCGAGCAGACCCGAGAGCACATTGGCCGAGCCCTGACCGATCAGCTCCCGGTCGAAATTGGTGCGCTTACCGGTATGCATCTTGTCCACGGCCACCGCCGAAAGCAGGCTCTCGACGCTGGCGATCAGCGCGACGGTGAGCACGGTGATCGCCACGGCGGACCAGTTGCCACTGGGGATCTGCGGCAATCCGATCGCGTCGAACAGCGAGCCGTTCAATACGATCCGCTCGGCATCGAACGGCAGTACCAGTGACAACACCGTGCCGATCAAGACCGCGACCAGTGGCCCGGGAACGACCCGCAGCTTGGCGGGCACCCGGCGCCAGCCGAGCATGATCGCGATGACCAACGCGCCGATGATCGCGTCATCGCCGTGCAGCGATATCAGCTGCGACGGCAACTGGGTGATGTTGTTCCAGGCCGAACTGTGCGAAGACCCGCCGAGCAGCACATGAATCTGTTGCAACGCAATGGTGATGCCGATACCGGCGAGCATCGCGTGCACCACTACCGGTGTCACGGCCAACGCGGCCCGCGCAATCCGGCTGAGCCCGAACAGAATTTGCAGCACACCGGCCGCGACGACAATGAAAGTGGTGATCCGCCAACCGAATTGGCTGATGGATTCGGCGACGACGACGGTGAGACCCGCCGCCGGGCCGCTGACCTGCAGCACCGAGCCACCGAGCGTACCAGCGACGATGCCACCGATAACGGCGGCGATGAGTCCGGCGGCGACAGGGGCGCCGGAGGCGACGGCGATGCCGAGGGACAGCGGCAACGCGACCAGGAAGACCACGATCGAGGCGGGCAGATCGTGGCGCAGGATCGATGTCAGACGATCCGGTAGAGGTTCGGAACTGCGATGGCCCCCGCCCAGTTCGGTGGGCGGTGTCGGTGGTGCGGCTACAGCGCTATCAATAGCCATTGACTTCTCCTTCGCCGACTCGGCGCGCGAACGCCGAGGTCGGTTGACGATCAACATGTCCAGCAGGGCACAGACCGCGAACCGGCATCTCGCGGTGAAGCAGTTCCCGACACGGCAACGGGTCGAGAGGTAAATCGAGTCAAGATTATTAGTAAAGACTTAGCAAAGCCTGAGAATGTGCCGGAAAGTGCCCGAATCCAGATCCCCGAATCGGTGTGATACGGGACACGCTGATGCCGAGTTCGACTGCCGGGCAGGATCATTCGGCCCGGCACCACCGCTCGTCCGCGGCTAGACGGGCTCCGCGGCGATACCGTGCACATCGGCCAACTCGTCGAAGACTTCGACCGCCACCTCATCGTCGAATTCGGCGATACCGTCCATGGTCACCTCGATGACCCGGGCGGTCGCGAGATCGAAGAACAGTCCGGACACCGCGACACCCCGGTCCTGGATCCCGCGCCGCACCGCGGGATGGGCATGGAGCCGCTCCAATTGCAGCGCCACATTCACCATGCCGAGCTGGTCGACCGGCCCGAATCCGGCGAATGCCGCGGCGTCGGCGACCGGATGGCCGAGCCGGAACCGGTCCAGGCTGGGTCGTGCGTAGGCGAGCCAATCGCCGAGTCCGGACCCGGTGCGGACCTCGCGGTGCAGTGCGTCCATCGCCCCACAACCGGAGTGCCCGCAGACCACCACCGCCCGCACGTCCAACTTCTCCAACGCGTAGATCAGCGCGGCCTCCACCGAGACATCGCTGCCCCCGACCGGGACCAAGTTGCCCACATTGCGGACGGTGAACAGATCGCCCGGTCCGCTATTGGTGATGACATTCGGCACGATGCGGGCATCGGCGCACGTCAGAAAGAAGGTGTCGGCGTCGGGCCGATTGCGCAACCCGTCGAGATGCGGACGCATCAGATGGGCGTGGCCGCGGTGATAGGCGGCGATCCCCGCCGCGATCGGATCCTCCCGATTGCCCGTGCGCCGCCACGGACCGATGACCTCGTCGAGGACCTGACGCGATCGCCCACGCTCCGGCGGGCCCGCCACCGCGGTCGCCATCCGCGCGCTGCCGATCTCGACGAAATCGACTGCGCCGCCCGCAACTTCACGCTGACCGGCCCAGTCGGTGATCAGCTCGTAGGAGGCGTGGTCGAGGAAGTCGACGGTCATCTCGACGGTCACATCCACGCCGGCGGGGACCTTCGCGAGTTCCGCGGTCAGCTTGGGCAGCGCCAGGAAGGTACAGGTCCCGTCGATAGTGACCACCCAGCGGCGGGCGCTGGCCGCCGGTTCGGCGATGATCGTCACCCGCACCACCCGCCACAGCAGCAGGGCGAAGGCCAGCACCAGTCCGATCACCATGCCTTCCAGCAGATTCAGGAATACGACGCCGAGCACCGTGGCCACGTACACGAACAGGTCGCCGGTGCGCCGGGCCAACCGGATATGGGCCAGCTTCACCAACTGCACGCCGATCAGGATGAGCAGCCCCGCCAGCGCCGCCTTGGGAATCTGCTGCACCAGCCCCGCCAGCGCGACCGCGAAGAGCAGGATCCACACGCCGTGCAGCACCGTCGCGGCCCGGCTCTGCGCACCCGCATGGGCATTGGTGATGCTGCGGACGATCACGGCCGCGATCGGCAGACCGCCGAGCAGGCCCGACACCACATTCGCCGACCCCTGCCCGATCAGTTCGCGATCGAAATTGGTTCGATTGCCGGGTCGGGACTTGTCCACCGCCACCGCTGAGAGCAGGGTTTCCACGCTGGCGATGAGCGCGATCGTCACCATGGCTATCGCCACGGCGAACCAACTGCCGGAAGGGATTTCGGGCAGACCGATGGAGTCGAGCAGCGATCCGCTCAGCACGATGCGCTCGACATGGGTCGGCAGCACCAGCGACAGCATCGTGGCGACCACGACCGCGACGAGCGGCCCCGGCACCACGCAGATCGGGCGCGGGACGAACTTCCAGGCGATCAGGATGACGATCACCACCACGCCGATGAACAGATCACCGCGATGCACCGACATCAACTGGTGCGGCAGTTGGGTGAGGCTGGCGAACGACGAACTCAGCGAGTTGCCGCCGAGCAGAATGTGGACCTGCTGCAAGGCGATGATGACGCCGATACCGGCGAGCATCGCATGCACCACCACCGGTGCGATGGCGAGCGCGCCGCGGGCAACGCGACTGAGCCCGAACAGAATCTGCAGTACGCCCGCGCCGACGGTGATGAAACAGGTAGCGGCCCAGCCGAATTGGTGCACGCTCTCGGCGACGACGACGGTGAGACTCGCCGTCGGCCCACTGACCTGTACGACCGAGCCACCCAATAGCCCGGCGACGACACCGCCGACGACCGCGGCAATGAGACCCGCGGCGACGGGAGCGCCGGAGGCGACCGCGATCCCTAGCGAAAGTGGTAGTGCGACAAGAAAAACCACGACCGAGGCGGGGATATCGTGGCGGCCGACGGCGGCGAGACTTGCTGGAAGACTTGCGCGAAGCGGCGACGTCCGTGGTGCGGAATCGGTGTCGGTGGACATAATTCTCCTTCGCCGAAACGGCGCGGAGCCGATCGGTTCATCGGTCGAACATGTACTGGCATCGAAGGCGAGCGGCGGGCGAAGCTGGTGGAGCTACTTCGTCGAGCAGCGACCCGGTGACGCGAAGATCAGGCGCAATAGTAAAGACTTCGCAAAGCGCATGTAAAGCTACATTGCGCCAATGGAGCCAACCGCTACCAAACTGTGACCCAAGTCACAGTTTGGCCAAAGCTGTTCACCGAGTCAGCCCGCGCTCCAACAAGGCCCACGCCTGTTGCGCCATTTGCCGTTTCGACCGCCCGTCGGTCTTCAGCAGAATCGCGGCCAGCATCGCCACCGCCATGAATACGTCCGAGGCCGTGACGTCCGCGCGCAACGAACCACGCTGGCTCGGATCCTCCAGTTTGCCGGCGACGAGACTCATCAGACGGCCGGCCACCTCGCCCACCCGCGGATCGTCGGTGCCGGTGGGATTGATCATCGCGACGAACGCGGCCGAGGTGGTGATCTGCTCGACGATGACAGCGAGGACATCGTCGACAGTGCTCGACGGATCCGCCGCGAGCTCTTCGACCTCGGCGATGTTCTCCTCGAATACCGCGAGCGCCAGGCTCTCGCGCGTGGGAAAGTGCCGGTACAGCACTCCCTGGCCAACTCCCGCGGTGCGCGCGATGGAACTCAGCGTGGCATCGAAACCGTTCTCGGCGAACACTTCCCGCGCCGCCCGGATGAGAGCTGCCCGATTGCCCGCCGCGGCCTTCGGCCCCCTGTTCGCGCGACCCGAGGCTGTCATTGCCGCAACGTTACCGCACCGACCGGTGCCGCTCGCGCGACGACGGCGATGCTCCCAGGTAGCCAGCGGCCGCCGCGAGGGGGCGTGACGCCCCGCCTCCTTGACTCCCAAATATGTCCTGACGCACACTACTGACGCGTAACCGGACAACACAGTCCGGCTATATCGCCGCAGGCCGCCACCACCATCGCGGTCGCACCCCGAACAGACCTCCGCGCAGAAGCACCGATCACGAGCACCGCGGCCGGGCCGGTATCGACCACAGGAAAGGCAACCCTCATCGATGAGGGCTCCCATGAAATCATCGCTGCACCCCTGGGCCCGACGTTCACTGGTGACCGCGGCGGCCGCGGCGCTGCTGCTGCCGACCGGAACCCTGGCCGCCCAACCAAACGCATCCGGCCACGTCGAAGAAATCGCTGGCCTCACCGATATCGCCGCGGCGCGCGCCGAATGCGGACCCGAGGCGTCCCCCGAACCCGGTCTGCAGGGTGATGTCCCGGCCGATGACCGCAACAGCGGTCGCAGCGGCCAGGGATACCGCTGCAATATGCACCGGATCGGTGGCTACTCCGGCCGCGGCGGCGGAATCTCCTCGGTGAGCTTCGAGAACTGCGTCTATGTCGGCACCTTCTTCCCCGGCAACCTGCTCGGCCCCGAGCAGGGCGTACAGGTCCTCGATATCTCCGACCCCACCGCGCCGGTACACACCGCGACACTGAACGAACCGGCGATGCTGGCCGGTACCTGGGAAAGCCTGAAGGTCAACGCCGAACGAAAGCTACTCGTCGGCGCCGGTGCGCCGGTGCTGACCGGTGCGGGTCTGCTGTCGGTCTACGACATCTCCGACTGCGCCCATCCGCGCCTGCTCAACCCCGGCCCGGGGACCAGCCTGAATATGCCGCTGCCGATCACCGCGCACGAGGGCGGGTTCTCCCCCGACGGCAACACCTACTGGAGTTCCGGCGTCGCACCCGGACTCGTCAGCGCAGTCGACCTCACCGATCCCGCCGACCCGCGCGTCATCTGGCAGAACCTGCCCGGATTGTCCATGCACGGCTTCGGATTCAGCCCCGACGGCAACACCATGTACCTGGCGAACAACTTCGGAGGGCTCATGGTCATGGATATCAGCGCCGTACAGCGCCGCGACCCGAATCCGCAAGTGCGCCACCTGGCCCACATCACCTGGACCGATGGCTGGGCCACCCAACACAACGTTCCGGTCAGCTATGACGGCAAGCCCTACATCTTCGCCACCAACGAGGCCGGATCCGGTGGCGTGAAGCTCATCGACGTATCCAACGGCGCCGACCCGCGGATCGTCAACACCATCAAACTCGAGATCGATCTGCCCGAAAACGAGGATGTCGCCATGGCTTCCGCCGCGGGCGGTTCGCTGTTCGGCTACGACGCGCACTACTGCGCCGCCGATCGGCCGACCGATCCCACCGCATTGGCCTGTAGCTGGACCTCATCCGGCATCCGGGTATTCGACGTGCGCGACCCGTTCGCGATTCGGGAGATCGCGTACTACAACCCACCCGCCCGCACCGGCCACAACACCGAGCTGACGAACTCCCCGCACGCCCTCGCCTCGATCATCGGCCCACCGGTGCTCGCCGCGCCGACGGTGGTCCAAACGATGCTGCAGGGACAGTTCGATATGTCCCAGGCCACCGGTCCCAGATCCGGCATGCTCGCCTTCGGCGACATCTCCACGGACTGGTGCTTCTCGGCTCCGGAATGGCGGGGCAACCAATTGTGGACCACCTGTGCCGACAACGGATTCCTTGCGCTGCAACTGGATTCGAGTGTCTACACGCCTCCGGCCGATCAGCGATCGACCATGGGTTCATGACCCGCCGAACTCGGGTCGAGACCGCCGCGCTCGGCTGCCTGGCAGTATTGCTGCTGGCTCTCGGCGCTGCGCTGCGGCCATGGGTGACGGCCGACGACCGACCCGCACCGCCAGTGCTCACCAGCACCGAAATCGGCTTCGTCCAGGACATGGTCGCCCATCACAATCAAGCCCTGCTCATGGTGCAGCGGCTCGACACCGGGGTCGACCCGACGGTACGGGCACTGGCACAACAGATTTCGGATACCCAGCACACCGAGATCGGGATGCTGCTCGGCTGGCTGCGCATGGCCGCGGCGGTCACGATCAATCCGCGGCCGATGGCATGGATGCACACCGGTCAACCTGGGACCGCAGACCATCACCACACCGCCCCGACAACGAGCGCGGCCGCCACGACGAGCACCGCGATGCCCGGCATGGCGACCCGAGCCGAACTCGACGCCCTGGCCGCGGCGCGCGGTGCCGACGCGGAATCGCTGTTCCTGAAATTGATGCGGCGCCATCACCTCGGTGGCATCCAGATGGCCCAGGCCGCCGACCGCCAATTGTCCAGCGGCATAGTCGAACAGGCCGCGCGCGATATGCTCGACACCCAGAGCCGGGAAGTCGGACTGATGGGTCTGCTGCTGTCGCGATCGTGAGAACTGTCGGCCGTCAGCGCGGTTGCGCGGCGGGACCGACGGGCGCTGCTCGAGGACCTGGCGCGCCGCGCCACCGCGCCGTGCATCCTTTCCTGACCGGTCTCCCGAAGTTGGCAATCGGGGGGTCGGGTCTCAGACCCGGGAAGCGACCTTCGGTTCGTCGACGATCCGGTCCGCAACGGCCGCGCGACGGACCGGAATGGTCAGCGCGATCGCCGCGCCCAGCGCGGCGACACCGCATCCGATCAGCAGGCCCACCCGGAAACCGTTCTCGGTCGGAATGGCGTGCGTGCCCATGGTGACGGTCAGCTGCGCCAGCACCGCACCGATGACGGCCGCGGCCACCGAAGTGCCGACCGAACGCATCAGCGTGTTGAAACTATTGGCCGCCGCGGTCTCCGACACCGGCACCGCACCCATGATCAGAGCGGGCATGGCGCCGTAGGCGAATCCGACGCCGGTGCTGATCACCAGGGTCACCACCAGCAGACCCCAGGGGGAACCCATCAGCGCCATCGAGATCGCATAGCCGACCGCGATGATCAGGCTGCCCGTGATCAGGGTGACCTTGGGGCCGCGGGCGGCCGACAACTTCGCGCCCACCGGTGAGACCACCATCATCGTCAGACCGGACGGGGCCATCCACAGACCCATCGCCATCATCGACTGGCCGAGACCGTAGCCGGTGGACTCGGGCAGCTGCAGCAACTGGGGCACGAGCAGCGCCTGCGCGTACATGGCCATCGCGACGACGACCGAGGCGGCATTGGTCAGCAGAACTTGCGGGCGCCCCGTCACGCGCAGATCAACCAGCGGCTCGGAGCTACGCAGCTCCCACCAGCCCCAGAGCGCGAGCACGACGATCGCCGCCGCGAAAAGTCCGAGGATGCTGCCGCTGGTCCAGCCCCATGTCGCCCCTTTCGACACGGCGAGCAGTAGGCAGACCAACCCGGTACCGAGGCCGACCGCACCGAGGACATCGAAACGACCCGCGGCAGCGGACGGGGTGCCGGGAATCATCACGAAGATCAGTGCGCCGACCACCGCGGCCAGTACGGCAGTACCCCAGAACAGCACATGCCAATTGCTGTACTCGACAACCGCGGCCGACACCGGCAGACCGAGCGCCGCGCCGATCCCCAGCGACGAACTGATCAACGCGATGGCCGAACCGAGCCGCTCCGGCGGCAGGAGGTCCCGCAGCGCGCTGATGCCGAGCGGCACAATACCGACGCCCATGCCCTGCAGTCCGCGGCCGATGATCATCGGTACGAGCGAGGACGCGGTGGCACACACCACCGAACCGGCAATGAGCGGAACCGTCGAGGCCAGCAGAACGCGGCGCTTGCCGTACATATCGCCCAGGCGC
This sequence comes from Nocardia sp. CA-107356, assembly GCF_050946365.1. Lineage (NCBI taxonomy): Bacteria > Bacillati > Actinomycetota > Actinomycetes > Mycobacteriales > Nocardiaceae > Nocardia > Nocardia sp. CA-107356. The sequence continues at coordinate 6,399,225 of NZ_CP191992.1, forward strand.
CCGGCGACGGGCGTGGTCACGGCGCCGACGAGCAGGGTGACGGTGACCACCCAGGTCGCATTCGACGCCGTGGTGTGCAGCAGTTGCGGCAGCTGCCCGAGCAGTGGCACCACCAGCGTCTGCGTCAGTGACGCGACGATACCGGCGGTCGCCAACACCGCCAGGATGCCGCCCGAGCGGGCGGAGCCGGACTTGTCCACGCGAATCTCCCTCAGTCTCGTATCGAATTGTATTATGCAATCTATATGTACGATGCATGCTAATTGCATAGTACAAAGAGTATGTGTGATGCATATCTCTGGTGCAATCCAGGCCCGCACATCCGGCAGCGCCGCGACTCGATGGAAGGACGGCATGGACAAGCCCGTAGACCTGGTCGAATTCGAAACCATGCTGCTGAGCAGGTACCAGCTCAGCTCGCACCGTCGCCGCGCGCACGGACTGCTCGAGCGCAGCGCCTACCTGCTGCTGAGTCGACTGGCGATCGACGGCCCGCTGTCCATCCGGCAGCTCAGCGACGCCCTGCACCTGGACGCGTCCACCCTCAGCCGCCAGATCGCCACACTCCTGCGCGATGGCCTGGTCGAACGCATTCCCGACCCCCAAGGCGGTATGGCGCGCAAGTTCCATGCCACCGCGGAGGGCGAGCGGCGTCTGGAAGCCGAGCGCGCTGCCAGCATCACCGGCCTCGAACGCGTCATGCACGACTGGACAGCCGAGGATGTGGCCGCGTTCGCCGGATACCTTCGGCGCCTCAACAGCGGCATCGAGCGAATCGACGGACGCCCCTGGCCGCGACCGATCGGCAGCGGCAGGTCGCGGATATGACCTGACCGGGTACGTGGGTCTTCTGCTCAGATGACGCGGGTCTCGTGCCCGTCCGACGGACTACTCAGCAGCGCGAGGGAACTTACCCGCGAGGTGGAGGCCGGATCCGCACGCAAGGCGCGGCACTCCGGTTGACGCAGTTGTCCCACTGAGCAGAAACAACTACTGAAGTGCACCCGGATTCCTGCTACGAACAAGAAGACCGACAAATCACTACGCGTGATCAAGGGCAATCCGACCATGAAACTCTTCCGCACCGCGATCGGGTACCTGCGCAGCGATGTATCCGGTAGCCGCCAGACCTGGGACGAGATCCAGATCCGCAGTCTGGCGGGACGCCTGGGCTACACCCTGGCCAAAACCGTGACCTGCAATGGCAGGACGGACGATCCGATGGCCCAGCTCATCACCACGGTCCGCAACGCCGATGCCGACGTGGTGATCACACCCCACGTGAACCACCTCGGCGGGATCATCCCCAGGGCACTCGACCGAGCCGCCTCGGTCATCACCGTCGCCCCGGAACCTGCCTGACCCACACAGCAGCACCGAACGGGGCTGCAGCGATCCGACCGAGATCGGCACTCGGTTCACCACGCCGACGGCGGATACGGTCGCACCCGGCCACCTCACTCGACCCGACGACGCCCGCCTTGGAAATACGACTTCCGCGGGATCGGACAGCTCGGTCCAGCGCAGCTCGCATAGGTCTGCCAGAGCCCATCGGACTCCGCGCCCTTATCGGCCAGACCGACACAGGGACACAGCGATGAACATGCCGGGGCGTTTGTTCGCCGTCACCGTTCGGAGATCGCGGAGCGCGGCCACACTCGACCTTCGAGTCGCTCGATATCGGCATTGAAGCGGCGGAGGTAGGCCGCGAAGGTGGCGACCTCTTCGGGGGTCCAATCGGCCAGAACGACTCCGAGGCCCTCGATATTGGAGGTGCGTTCGAGTTCCAGCCGCTGCCGTCCCTCGTCGGTGATCCGGAATTTTCGGGCCATACCGCCCTCGGGATCCGGAATGCGTTCGACGAGCCCATCGCTGAGCATGGCGTTCGTCTGGCGGTGCACGGTCGACGAGTCGAGACCGAAGGCGTCGCTGAGCTGGCCGACCGACATCGGGCCCTCGACCGCGATGCGGCTCAGTAGTACATACGAGCTGTAGCGGTCGATGTGGGCGCCCTCGCGCCTGCGGGAAGTGCCCGGGTTCATTCGCCGTCCGAGCAGCATGGTCTCCAGCTCGATTTCGTCGATTGGCTTATCCATCCCGACCCTTCCACCGATTCGCAGCAGGCCGCGACCGGACCTGTTGTGCAGATATAGCACAGCGGCCGATGCCTCCGGCAAACCCGGATCCCGATGGTTGTCCGCCGCGTACAGCCTGCGGAACCCGCTCATCGACCGCAGTTCGACGGCGCGAAGCGGCATACCGGTGGCCACCCCCTTGACGCCCAACGGCGTTTCACGCAGACTACCCAACCTACCGGACATTACTGTCCGGTAGCTGATCCGACTACCGTCAAAGGTTTTGGTATGCCATCAATCACGCGCCGATCACTGTTGACCGGGGCTGCCGCGGCCGCAGTGTTGCTGACCGCCTCGCGAACCACCGGTCCGGCGACCGGAATCGCGGCACGGGTCAACAGCGTCGCACTCACCCGTGAGGAACACCGTGTGGTCGTGATCGGATCCGGATTCGGCGGGGGCGTGACCGCGCTGCGCCTGGCCCAGGCCGGGGTTCCGGTCGTGGTGCTCGAACGCGGGATGCGCTGGCCGACCGGTCCGAACTCGGAAACCTTTCCGCGGGCCTCGGCGCTGGACAAGCGCGTGCTCTGGTACAAATCCAGTCCCCAATTGTTCGGTCGGCCACTGCTTTTCGAGCCGTACACCGGATTGGTCGAGGCGGTTCCCGGGACGAATATGACCGCCCTCTGCGCCGCGGGCCTTGGCGGTGGATCGCTGATCTACCAGGGGATGTCGCTGCAACCCACCGAAGCGGTGTTCAATGCGAACCTTCCGCAGGAACTCGACTGGGCAACCATGGATCGCGTGCACTACCCGCGCGTCGCGCGCATGCTCGGCCTCGCGGTTGCGCCCGACGAGTTGGTCGCGAGCTCGAACTACACCTCCTCGCGCATATTCGCCGACCACGTGCGCAAGGCCGGGCTCCCACTGTCGAAGATCCCGATGCCGATCGACTGGAACTTCGCGCTGGCCGAGCTGCGCGGCGAGATGAAGCCGTCGTACACCAACGGCGACGGGGCCATGGGCGTGAACAACGGCGGCAAGCATTCGGTCGACGTCACCTATATCGCCGCGGCGGAAGCGACCGGTCGGGTCATGATCCAGACGCTGCACCAGGTCACCGATATCGAACGCGCCGCGGATGGACGCTGGGTCGTGTACGTCGAGCGGCTCGACACCTCCGGGCAGGTGTTGGAGAACAAGATCCTCACCACCAACGCCTTGGTGATGGCAGCGGGCAGCCTCAACACCACCAGGCTGCTGATGCGGGCCGCCGCCAAGGGGCAGATCCCGGATATGCCCGACGCGCTCGGTCAGGGGTGGGGTACCAACGCCGACCGGATCTATGTGTGGATGAATCCGCAGGAGGATTTCGGCTCCGAACAAGGCGGTCCGGTGGTCTACGGCAGCAAGAACTGGGACGATCCGCACGCCGCGTTCACCGTCATCCAGGCCGCCATGCCGCCGCTGCAACTGGATGCGAAGAGCACGATGATGGTCGGGTACGGCGTGAGCGAGGGACGCGGCGGATTCGTCTACGACTCGGCCCGCGACGATGCGATCCTGCACTGGCCCACGGACGGTGACTCCGCCATCCAGGACAACCACATCGGCCCCGCCGCGCACAGCATCGCCGGACCGGCAGGCACCCTCGTGGACACCAACGCGCTGTTCCCGTCCACCTGGCATCCACTGGGCGGCGCCAGTATGGGCACCGTCTGCGATCTCGAGGGCCGGGTACACGGCCAGCGCGGACTGTATGTGCTCGACGGCGCGCTCATGCCCGGCAATACGGCCGCCTGCAACCCATCGATGACCATCGCCGCCGTCGCGGAGCGGGCACTCGACAATATCGTCGCACAGGATGTCGGGACGCTGATCTGAGATAGCGCCGGCTTACGCGCTCGTCATCCCGGCGCACGTCGGACCCGGTGCACGCACTGGGTTCCTGCGTGCGCCGCACCGACGGGTGGGCCCGGCACTGCACTGACGGCCCCCGAATATCAAGGCGCAGGGGTGAATTCGATGTTCAGCTCGGTAAGGCCGCGCAGGACAAGGGTCAGCTCGTAGGTACCTTCACCTCGAAAGCAGCTGCCCGACGGCGAACCACCGCCAGCGTCCGGTGCGGGAAGAGACCTCAGCTGAATCGGATCATCGAGAGTCCACCGATGACAATGCAGTACACCGCGAACGGCAGCAGCCTGTGGGTTTGGAAGTACCGCTCCAGGAACCGCACCGCCAGCCACGACGACACTCCCGACACCATGGCGCCGACCAACACTGGTCCTCGGATGCCGACGGTCTGTGGCCCGAACAGTTCCGGTACTTCCAACAACCCCGCGCCCAGGATCGCCGGAGTGGCAAGCAGGAAAGCGAATTTCGCCGCGTGCTCATGTTCGAGACCACGCCACAAACCGCCGACCATTGTCAGACCCGCTCGGCTGAACCCGCTCAGTAGCGCGCCGACTTGGGCGAAGCCGATGCCGACGGCATCCCGGAGCCCGAGTGCGGCCAGTGGCCGATCGGATTGGCGGCGAGTTTCCACTTCGGCGGTGAGAACACCACCGTGCTGCACCCGCAGAGCGAATCGACGCCCGTATTCCGCCAGTGTCGGTTCATTGCGTCGGCGCAGTCCCTCGCCGACGATCAGCACGACGCCGTTCAGGGTCAGAAAGATGCTGGCGTAGATCGGCGCCGCGAACAGGGCGTGTAGCGGATGGTCCAGCAACGGTCCGAGCACACCGACCGGGACGGTGGCGATCACGATCAGCCAAGCCAGCCGCTGCGGAATGGTATCGAGGCGCCTGGTCCGCAATGTAGTGAGGAAACCGATGACAATGGCGCACCAATCACGCCAGTAATAGCCCAGCAGCGCCACGGCGGTCGCCACATGCAATGCGACGACGAACGCCAGATACGGTGTGTGCGTGGCAGACTCGCCGCCCTGGCCGGCCAACTTCATCCAATCACCGCCGAGCCATGCGACCAGGAGCACAGTGTGCCCGAGGCTCGAGATGGGAAACAGTTCGGTGACCCCCTGCACCGCACCGATGATCGTCGCTTGAAAGTAGGTGAGCATCGTCACAAGTCTCGCATGACGCACACCAGCAACCTCGCAGCGGCCCCCCGGCCCGAACCCCTTCTCCCCAAATACCTTTCGTCTCATGCGTCGATCGCGCCAGGCACCCCGGAACCGTTGACACCTCGGCAGCCGCAACGAAAGTCCTTCTCCCGCAACCATGTTCCCTTCCATGAGCGGACCTGTTCCGGCCTTATCACCAGTAGCGCGGCCGGATCTCCGCACTGCGGCAGATCAGCAAGACCGCCGAGCAGGCCGAAACCTGGGTAGGGCAGTACGGCAGAATAGGCTTCTTCACCGCCGCCGCGGATAACGACGACAGCGCGCCGATCGACGAGCTGCGGCGCGCCGCGCACGCTGCCCAGGATGCCTACGCCGAGTTCGCCGGGTTCCTGCGCGCGAAGAAGCCCGCGAGCGAGCGGGCGAATTCTTCGACCTCGCGGACTTTCACACCCGCGCCCTGAAACTGGGCGGAACGGGCCTGGGCACACTGCGAGCCCTGCGCACCGAACTGGGCCGAGAATCGACGTAAGGTATCAGTGCGGTACGTCCCGGGATCGATTGCGTTGCGGCAGTAGCGGTTCAGCAGTGCGATGCCGGAGACATCCCGCCCACACGCCGACGCCGTAGGCGAGGTCCGCTGCGATACCCGGACACGGGTTTCGGCCGCGTGCGAGATCTGCGGCGGCCGCCGAGAGCAGGGCCGCGGCCAGTACTGTTCGGCCACGGCGGCTCAGCAATGCCGGTGGCCACCACACCCGGCGCAGCGCATCGGCGGCCTGACGGATCAGGGCGAATTGTCCGGTGCCCGCGATGCCGAGTGCCGCCCGCGCCGGGATGCCGTGCCGATGCAGGCGGTGCGCCGACCGTCCGGCGTCCAGGATTCCCGCAGCCGCGGCCACCGCTGGATGCCCGGTGAGCACCAACGCGCATTGTGCGGCGAATACCTTCGGCAGGTGGGCGCAACCGAGTCGCCCCGGATGCCGGGCCGCGAGCGGCGCCGCCGACGTGCCGTAGTCGTATTGCTGGCGCAGCCATGCGCGCACGGTGGGCCGAGGTTCGTGGCGGACAATCGAAAAAGGTTGATAGCGCACGGTTTTTCCGGTCGCAAGCAGTCGCCACACCAGGTCGACGTCCTCGCCGAAGCGCAGACTTTCATCGAATCCGTCGATGGACTCCAACGCCGAGCGGCGGACCACGAGCGCGGCGGTCGGCACATAGCGGACCCGGCCGTCGTGGCGCACGGTGGCCGGATCCGGTCCCATGTCCAGGCTCGAACGGTGCACCTCGTATCGCCCGACCGGCCCCGCGGGCAACGCCCGGATCCGGGGCGCGACGGCGGCCACCGACGAGTCACCGAACAGCGGGAGCACCGCGTCCAACCAGCCCGGATCAGGGATGGTGTCCGAGTCCAGAAAGGCGATCAACGGGGTGCGGGCAGTCCGCCAACCGGCGTTGCGCGCAGCCGCTGGGCCACGCGAAGCACGGTGGCGGACAGTCGCTTCCGACAGCGGTACGGACGATCCGTCATCGACGACGACGCGGTGGCGCAGATCCGGCGTCGCGGCGAGCAACCGCTGCAGGCCGACCCGATTGTTCTTCACCGGCACGACCAGGGTCACATCATCGCGGGTAGGCGCTCCCCCGACCGGGATGGGGTGCATGATTCCGGCATCCAGCATCCGCCGGGCCAGCGCCTGCTCATGCGGCCGCTCACCAACCGGCGCACCCGCCAACCACGCGTCGACGCGCTCGACACCCGCCGGACCAAGGCGCAGCAGCCGCAGCGGTGCGCCACCCAATAGGATCCGCCCGCCCTGAAACCGGCGGGCCCGCGCGTCCAGGCGCAGCCGGACCGTCATGACACCGAACTCACTCCTGTCGGTCAGTGCAGGCCCGCCACGGGACTGGTATCGCAGGCACGATCCGGGATGCGGGCGACGGACGGCAGCCCGAGTGTCACCGGTCGCCTGCCGGTGCGGGAATGATCCTTATCCGGGTGCGGCGGTGCGCCCGCCGCGGCGAGCGCCAATTCGGCATTGCCGCGCACACATTCGGGATCCGGGCCGTCCAGCGGCAGCCCGGTGAAGAACTTCGCCGCCATACAGCCGCCCTTGCACGAGTCGTACGCCGAACACGACATGCAGGCGCCACCGGTCTGCGGCTTGCGCAGTTCGGTGAACAGTTCCGAAGTGCGCCAGACGGTTTCGAAGCCACCCGGATCGCGGACATTGCCCGCGAGGAATTCGTCGTGGATGGCGAACGGGCAGGCGTAGACATCGCCGACGGGGTCGATAAGGCAGACCACCCGGCCCGCACCGCACAGATTCAACCCCGGCAGCGGTGTCGAGCCGAGGGCGTTGAGATGGAAGAACGAGTCGCCGGTCAGCACCTGCTCACCGTTGGCGATCAGCCAGTCGTAGATCCGCAGTTGCTGGTCCGTCGTGGGGTGCAGGTCGTTCCAGACATCCGCGCCTCGACCGGACGGGCGCAGCCGGGTAATGCGCAGTTGGGCGCCGAAGGTGTCCGCGATGGCCTTGAATTCATCCAGTTGGGCCACGTTGTGGCGGGTCATGACCACCGAGATCTTGAAGTTCTCGAAGCCCGCGTCGGCGAGGTTCTGCATGGCCCGGTAGGCCATGGCGAACGAACCGGGACCCCGGACCGCGTCATTGACCTCGGCGGTGGCGCCGTCGATGGAGATCTGTACGTCCACATAGTCGGTGGCCGCGAGCCGTCGCGCGCGCTCCGGGGTGATCCGAACTCCATTGGTGGAAAACTTGACTCCGACCTGGTGGTCGATCGCGTAGTCGAGCAGTTCCCAGAAGTCCGGCCGAATGGTCGGTTCGCCGCCGCCGATATTGACGTAGAACACCTGCATACGCTGCAACTCATCGATCACCGCCTTGCATTCGGCAGTGCTCAGCTCGCGTGGATCACGCCGCCCCGATGAGGACAGGCAGTGCTCACATGCCAGGTTGCAGGCATAGGTCAGCTCCCAGGTCAGACAGATCGGCGCGTCCAGGCCGTGTTCGAAATGCTCTACCAGTTTCATGATCGTTCCTGTCCACGTTCGACCGCCCGGAGCCGGATGGTGCCCGCCTCGGACAATCCGGCAAGTGCGCGCAGATAGCGGTCGTGCTCCGCGGCCGGGACCCCGGCCGTCGCGAGCGCGGCGGTCACATCGGGCTGGTGTGCCAGCTCCCGCACGACCGATACCAACAAGGGAGACTTGAGGAAGGAAAGTCGGCGCGTCCCGAAGTCATAAAGGAGGGCGCCGAACTTTTCGGGCCGCAACGACACCGACGCCGCCAGTGCGTACGGCCGGGCCGGATCGAAGGGCGTGGTCTCAGTAGACACCGCACATGCCGTCGATCGAGACATCCTCCACCAGCAGGTCCGCTTCGACGGTGTCGTCGTCGGTGTGGGTGGCGGTCGGCTCGGTATGCACTTGGCGCATGACATGCTCCTCGATATCGAAGGTGGATCTGTGATCAGGAGCATAATGTCACCGAGTGTCAAAATGGAAGGGCCATGACCGCTCAGCGGGCGGCAGGGCAGCACAACCGGCGTGGCAGACGCCCCTCGACCAGTGCGATCGAGTTGGAGCACGCCGCTTTCGCACTCTTCGAGCGCAACGGATTCGATGCGACCACGGTCGAGGACATCGCCGCCGCGGTCGGCATCACCAAGCGGACGTTCTTCCGCTATTTCGATTCCAAGAACGACATCGTCTGGGGTGATTTCAGCGAACACCTGCGGGTGATGCGCGAGCGGTTCGCCCGTTGTCCCGCCGACCAGCCGATCATGGACGCGGTTCGCACCGTGGTGGTCGACTTCAACCGCTTCGACGCCGACGAACTGCCCCGACACCGACAGCGCATGCGCCTCATCCTCACCGTCCCGGCACTGCAGGCGCATTCGACATTGCGATACCGGGAATGGCGCGATGTCGTCGCCGAATTCGCCGCCACCCGGCTCGGGGTGTCACCACAGGACCTCATTCCGCGGGCGCTCGGCTATTCGGCGCTCGGCGTCGCCATCGCCGCCTACGACAATTGGCTCGCCATCCCCGGCACCGATCTACCCGCCGCACTCGATCGCGCACTCCGCGGCCTTGCCAGCGGATTTGCCCACGTCGAATGAGCGAACGGGTCGGACACCCGACCCGTGCACAGCTAGTTCGCGGTTTCGGGGCGGAAACGCTGCCAGATCGCGTGGTCGGTCCGGGGCCCGCTGGGAGTGTCCGCGCCGTTCGCTGGGCATAAACTAGGAGACCAAGCGCGGTAGTACCGCGGACCAACGACACCGAGCAACACATGTCCGACCGCGATCCCATAGCAACACAGAGCAACCGGCCGCCGGATATCGACGAGGAGCTGGCAGGCACAGGTCTCGATGATCCGCAGGTGGTCGGTCGCGGCGGGTTCGGGGTGGTCTATCGCTGTCGGCAACAGGCCTTACATCGCGACGTCGCGGTCAAAGTCCTCACCTCCGCCGAGTTCGAGCCGGAAAGCTCCGAACGATTCCTGCGCGAGCAGCAGGCGATGGGCGCACTGTCCGGTCATCCCAATATCGTGCACATCCTGCAGGTCGGCGCCACCCGCGGCGGACGCCCCTACCTGGTGATGCCGTATCACGCCCGTGGTTCGCTGGAGAACCGTATCCACGATGCGGGGCCGCTCCCGCTGGCGGAGGCATTGCGGATCGGGATCAAACTGGCGGGCGCCCTCGAAACGGCACACCGGGCCGGGATACTGCACCGCGATATCAAGCCGGGCAATGTCCTGCTCACCGAGTACGACGAACCCCAGCTCACCGATTTCGGCATCGCCCGCATCGCGGGCGGCTTCGAAACCGCCACCGGCGTGGTCACCGGTTCCCCGGCATTCACCGCTCCAGAGGTCCTGCAATCGGGCAACCCGTCGGTGGCTTCGGACGTCTACGGACTCGGCGCGACCCTGTTCTGCATGATCACCGGCCACGCCGCATACGAACGCCACTCCGGCGAGCAGGTGGTCGCGCAATTCCTGCGCATCGCCGCCGAACCGCTGCCGAATCTGCGCCCGGAGGGCATCCCCGATGACGTATGCGCCGCCATCGAGGCCAGCATGTCGCGCAACCCGGCGGACCGCCCGCATTCCGCCGAGGCATTCGGTGAGTCGCTGCGGGAGATCCAGCGCGCCAACGGTCTGCCCGTACAGGACATGACGCTGCCGAGTATCGCCAGCGGCGCGGGCCGCCCGCTGGAGGCCACCGCCGGACCATCGGTTACGCAGAGCCGGTCGTTGTCGTCGCGGCCGACACCGACACCCGCCGCTCCCGAAACCAAATTCAGCCCGACCATGTCCGGGCGCCGAATGATCCAGCGAGACCGGCTGATCGACGCGCTGCGGACCGGCAGTCTGCGGCGCCTGACCGTCATCCACGGGCCCCCCGGATTCGGCAAGAGCACCCTTGCCGCACAGTGGGCCAGCTACCTCCACGAGGATCAGCAGGTGGCGGTCGCCTGGTTGAACGCCGCCGATGACGACAATAACGTCGTATGGTTCCTCAGCCATCTGATCGAGGCGATCCACCGGTTGCGGCCGAAGCTGGCGCCCGAACTGGGCCGGATACTCGAGGAACAGGGCGAGCAGGCCACCCGCTACGTCCTCACCACGCTGATCAACGATATCCACGAGCAAGGTGAACGGGTGGCCGTGGTGATCGACGATTGGGATCGAGTCACCGACCCCGCCGCCGTGGCGGCCCTGCGCTTCCTACTCGAGAACGGTAGCCATCACCTGCAGCTCATCGTCACGAGCAGGTCACCCGCGGGACTACCGCTGGCCACCATGCGGGTTCGCAATGAGCTCATCGAAATAGATTCCACCGCACTGCGTTTCGATGACTCCGAGGTGAGCTCGTTACTGGTCGGGCTCGGCGGTTTCACCCTGGACGACGACGAGGTCGCCGCGCTGCGCAGCTGCACCGAAGGATGGGTTGCGGCACTGCAACTGGCGTCAATGTCGCTGCACGAACACCGCGACCCCGCCGCGCTGATCAGCCACCTGTCGGGACGACATCATGCCATCGCCGAATACTTGGCGGAGAATGTGCTCGACACGGTGGATCCGGAGCTGCTCGATGCCCTACTGGAAACCGCACTGCCCGAGCGTATCTGCGGCGACCTCGCCGCCGCGCTGACCGGACAGCGACACGGACAGGCACTGCTGGAAAGTATCGAACGGCGAAATCTGTTCCTACATCGCATCGATGAGGACGGCGAATGGTTCCACTACGACCACCTGTTCCTCGAATTCCTGCGCCAACGACTTGCCCGTGATCGCCCCGACCGCGTGGACGAACTGCACCGCGCCGCCGCCGCATGGTTCGCCGAGCACGAGATGCTCAGTGAGGCAGTCGATCACGCGCTGGCTTGCGGCGACGACGAGTACGCGGTAGTTCTCGTCGAATCCCGATCCATGGAATTTCTCGAACATGGCCAGCTGGCGACATTGATCGGGCTGGTCGCCAAACTACCGCCGATACTCACTTCGGCATGCCCTCGACTTCAGATCGCCCTCGGCTGGACATATGCGTTGCTACGTCGTCCGACCGAACTGCATACCGCGCTGAGCCTGGCCCGGGCAGCGCTCGACGCGGCACCCGACCCTGTGCTCGCGGCCGAAGCAGCCCTCATCGAGTGTTCCGAACGCGCACTGGCCGACCGCGTCGAGGGTATCGACGCCGTGGTGACCGACTGTCTGAACCGAACCGACACGCTGACACCTTGGGAACTGACCACGGTGGGGGCTTTCGCGGCGTTTCTGGCGAGCGACCGCTTCGACTTCGACCGAGCGCGGGCCTGGCACCACTGGGCCGCGCGCTACCATCAGCAGGTCAGCGGGACATTCAGCCTGGTCTACAGCCACTGCTTGGTCGGCCTCGCCGACCGCGAACAACTCGATATGACCGCGGCCGAACGCAGCTTCCGCACCGCCCTCCGGATCGCCGTCGACACCTCCGGCACGCGGTCCTACACCGCGGGACTGGCGAGTTCGATGCTCGGTCAGCTGCTCTACGAACGCGATGAGCTCGACGCCGCCGAGCAGTTGCTCGATCAGGCCCTCGAACTCGGAATCGGGGGCGGCCCAGTGGACTTCATGATGGCGACCTACGCGACCGGCGCCCGGATCAAAGCGTTGCGCGGCGACCTCGACGGCGCGGCGAAGCGCCTGGCGGACGGCGCGCGGACCGCGAAGACGTTGTCCGTGCCGCGACTGGCCGCCCGCATCACCAACGAACAGGTCCGCCTCGGCCTCACCACCGCGCCGATGGCCGCCAGGGCTGCCACCACAAGCGATAGCGCCATCGCGATTGTGACCGCCGAACTGGACGAGAACTCCGCGATCCGGACACTGCTGCATGCCGGATCCCCCACCCAGATCGCCGCCGCCTGCGCCCGCGCCCAAGCGTTGCGCGATTCCATCGACCCCACCCGCAGACCGCGCGCGGCACTCGACGCACAACTGCTGCTCGCCTCCTGCCTCGCGGCGACCGAACAGACCGACCGAGCGCGAGACACCCTCGTGCCGCTGCTGGCCACTTGCGCCGACACCGGCCTGATCCGGCCACTGCGTGATGAAGGCCCGTGGCTCCGATCTCTGCTCCGCACACTCGACCATGATCTGCGCGAAGGCAATTGGCGCGACGAATGGCCGAAAGTCCCGCAAGCCTTCTTGACCAAGGTGCTCGACGACTGATCGCCGTGCTGATCAGCGACGGGCACCGCGGCGCAGCGCTGCCGTCCGGGGTATAGCGAAGCTGCTGCGGTTCATCAGATTTCCTGCTACGACGCCCGCAAAGCGGGCGGGAAACCTCGATGAAGCCCCAACCCGCAGCGAGGTCCTGACTCGAGGGCGATGCCGATCAATATCCGCAGGCCACGGGAGACCCCGAGCCGACTGTACCGGCGTACGCGGCGCGGCTTCGCGAGAAGGTTGCTCGTCCAGAGCGGACGATAAAAGAGAAAGAAGAGCACTTTACTCCTTTCCCTTCTCAAGATATAGCGCACCGGGGGGCTTGCCGCAAGACCCGGGTCATACCGCAGAATCGTCGGCCGAAGGCCAGAAGCTGCGGAAATGGGAGTTACGAATGACGGATACCGACGTGATCATCGTGGGCGCAGGCCCGACCGGCCTGATGCTGGCCGCCGAACTGCACTTGGCCGGAGTGCGACCACTGGTACTGGAACGGCAGCCGCGGCCCCGGGACACGCCGAAAGCCCACGGCATCGGCGGGCAGATCCTGCAACTGCTGCGCTATCGAGGTCTGCTGGAACGATTGGAAGCAGTCAACACCGATCCCATCCCGGCTCCCCGATTCCCGTTCGGCGGTGTGCAGTTGGACTTCACACAGCTGGCCGATGCTCCGCTACACGCGCTGCCGCTCCCACAACATCGACTCGAGCGCGTGCTCGACGAACGGGCCCGCGAACTCGGCGCCGACATTCGCCGCGGACACGAGGTGGCCGCGGTGAGCCAGGACGACGATGCGGTGACCGTGGATGTGCGTGGGCCGGACGGGCCGTACCAGGTGCGGGCCCGATACCTGGTGGGCTGCGACGGCGCGCGTAGCCGAGTCCGCGAGCTGGCCGGTATCCCGTTCCCCGGCACCACATATCCGGAGGTCAACCGGCTCGCATCGGTTACGGTGCCCGATTCGGTGACCGTGCTCGACAACGGCGATATCGATGTCCCCGAACTGGGCAGGATCCGTGCGGGTTTCACCCGGACAGACCGCGGTGTGTTCGCGTTCGGGTCGCTCACCCCCGGAGTTCTGATGCTGTCCACCATCGAAGACGAGTCCGCCGAATACGACGACGACGTTGCGATGACGCTGACCGAGTTCCAGGACAGCGTCCGCCGTGTGCTCGGCGCGGATCTACCTCTGGGAGAACCGCTTCGGCTGTCGCGGTTCACCTTCAAGGATCGGCTGGCCGAACGGTACCGCGACGGGAGGATCCTGCTGGCCGGTGACGCGGCCCATCTGTTCCCCGCCACCGGCGTCGCGATCAATGCGGGCATGACCGATACGGTCAACCTCGCTTGGAAGCTGGCCGCCGATATCCACGGCTGGGCGCCGCCCGGCCTGCTGGACACCTACCACGACGAACGCCACCCCGCGGGCGCACGGACACAGCTGCATACCCGCGCTCAGGTGGCACTGCGTCGCGGGCAAGACCCGGCCGCCGAAGCACTTCGGGCTGTCTTCCAAGAGTTGGTCGCCGACGAAAAGCCATTGCGCCGCATGGGAGCCTTCATCGCAGGCAGCGACATCCGCTACCCGCTACCTGCCCCCGACCAACACGCGTCGACCGGCACTTTCGCACCCGACCTCACCCTGCACACCGACCAGGGCACAACCAGCGTCGCGGAACTGATGCATACCGCACGGCCCATCCTCCTCGACCTCGCCGACCGCCCGGACCTGCGCGAGATCGCCCGAGACTGGGGGCATCGCATCGACGTCGTGAGCGCTAAAACCGATGATCGACCTGCCGATGGCATCCTGATCCGTCCGGACGCCCACATCGCCTGGGCCGCAACGATCGACGAACCTGCCGACACCGCCGCGCTCGCGCTGCGAGAAGCGCTCTCCCGCTGGTTCGGCGCGCCCCGGAATACGACCGTGCCCACCATCGATCAGCCCTCCTGACCAGCCGATCGAACATCGCCACGTCACCGCCCAACGTGACGGGGTATCGGCGACCGGCCATCAGCCGGTCGCCGATACCGCTGTCGCGCCTCGCCTTTCGTCAGACCCGATCTGCAGACTCATCGGCGTTTCCGCGTATTCGTGAGATGATCGAAACCTGCTGCGGCACAGCCGCACAACCGACCACACGGCCGCACCGAGCAGCAGGCCGTTGCGCAGTGTCAGTACCAGCACTCCCCACCAGCTTCCGGTGGCGACCCGGTCGTAGACGAATGGAAATTCCACCTGGGTTACCAGCGCCGTCGCCAACACCAGCATCAGGACGGGCCGCTGCGTGGTGCGCGAGTCGAGCGCGCAGACCGAGGCCACCGCCACCACCCACACCAGGTACTGGGGGCTCAGTACCCGGCTGGTCGCCAACGCGATCAGCACCGCGGCCAATGCCAGATCCGCTGCCGGAGGCTGCACACGCCACCAGGCGACCAGCAGCACCACACCGCCGATGACGGTGGCCGTCAAGCATCCCCGCGCCACGGCGGACACCCACGGCCCCGACAATTCCTCGGCCCCATAGCGGTGCACGATGCTCCAGCCGCCGCCCACCAGCCGAGTAATCAACAATGGTGTGGCAGCGACAGATTCGATCTGCAACCCACGCTCCGACTGGAACCGCAGAAACGACCATACCCCCGGACCCCACGCCGTCAGTCCCGCAGCCGTCACCACGCCGACACCGACCGCCGCCGCACTCATCCGCCGCAGTGTCCGCCAGCGCAACCCCAGCACAACAACCACCGGCCACAACTTCAGCAACACACCCGCGGCAACAGCCGCGCCCGCCGCCGCCGGTCGACGCGTCGTCCACAGCAATGCCACAACCGCCGTCGCAGCCACGATCGAATCGAATCGGCCGTAACAAACCCGGCCCAGCAATGCCACCCCAACCGTCCACACCCACGGCCCCGTCCATGCGGTTTCCGCACCGTCACGCCGCGCGGCCCGAATCAACATGCCCAGCACGCCCGCGTCCGCCATGGCGACCAGCCCGAAGAACAACCAGTTGTAGCCGTACCCGCCGCCGAGCACCCAGGGCACCACCAGCAACGCGCCCGCACCGGGCGGGTACTGCCACTGCTCGTCATACCGCGGGAAAACACCGTGGTGCACGATCAACTCGGCCCATCCGCGGTACAACGTCAAGTCCGCGGCCGAGGCGTCCCAAACGCTGTGCGGCAGCACCGTCACCCCGGTGAACACCACCATCAATATCCGCGTAACCGCCCACACCAACCACAATCTCGCCACCGCCGACAGCCCACGCACAAGGCCGCAGCCTAACCACCGCGACACCTATCCGCATGGGCGTCGACCCGACCCGAGTACTGCAACGGCATCCCTGTCGGTCAAGTGGTCCTGGCCGACAGCCCGTCCATGAGTAGATCCATCATGCGCCCGGCCTGCTCCCGCTGGTCGGGCGTGTTGCATGCCAGGAAAATCCCCAGCAGGCTGACCACCACGTCCTCGGCGCGCACATCGGTGCGGAGGGTGCCCTCGGCGGCACCGGCCTCGAGCAGCGTCCGGACCGCGCCCCCCAGGGCCGTGCGGGCCTGCGCGGACGTGACCGCTCCGGAGGCGATCACCGCGCGCAGCGCGTCGGCGATCTCGCGCTTGGCCGCCACGTAGTCGGCGAACCGATCCATCCAGGCCCGCAGCGCCTTCCGGGCGGGCAGCTCGGCGAGCAGGCCCGCCGCGCTCTCGCACACCGTATTCAGCTCCGCGCGATACACCGCCTCGACCAGCGCCTCCCGGGTCGGGAAGTGGCGGTAGAGCGTGCCGATGCCCACGCCCGCCTCGCGCGCGATCGCCTCCAGGGCGACCTTGCCGCCCTCGTCGGCCAGCATGTGCCGGGCCGTCTCGATCAGCCGTTGTCGGTTGCGCTGGGCATCCACGCGCCCGCCGCCTTCTCTCGACAAGCGGAGGTCCCTCCGTTTCTGCTAGGGTCGGTTAAGCGGAGGTTCCTCCGCATTTGCTGTCGACTATGCCACTCGAGAGAGAGGACCACGCTCATGGGGACCAGCGGCACAGCATTCGATCGGCCCGGCGGAACGGCCTCCCTGGCCGATCGTCCGGTCGGCAGGATCGGATACGGCGCAATGCAATTGGTCGCACATCGGCCCGGAGAGTCCGCCGTCGACCGCGAGGTGGCGATCGAGGTGCTGCGCCACGCGACCGACCGCGGCGTCAACCACATCGATACCGCGCAGTTCTACGGCAGTGGTGCCTGCAACGAGTTGATTCGTGCCGCACTACGGCCGTACCCGGACGACCACGTGATCGTCAGCAAGATCGGCGCGGACAACGACGCGGACGGCGGCCTCGTCGCCGCGCAACGGCCCGAGCAGCTGCGCGAGCAGGTGGAGGAGAATCTCGCAACCTTGGGGATCGATCGGATTCCGGTCGTCAACCTGCGCCGCCTGGACGCCCCGCCGGGCATCCTCGCCGAGGGTGCGCAGCTCGTCGATCTCGACAGCCAGCTCGCCGTCCTGCTGGCCCTGCGCGACCAGGGCAAGATCGGCGCGATCGGGCTCAGCAATGTCTCCGCGGAGCAACTGCGCGGGGCCGTGCCCGCCGGAATCGCCTGTGTCCAGAACATGCACAACCCACTGGACCGCAGCACCGAATCCGTTCTCGACGCCTGCCGCGAGCACGACATCGCGTGGGTGCCGTACTTCCCACTGGGTTCGGCCTTTCCCGGCCTGCCGAAGGTGGGCGACCATCCGGAGGTCGGGGCGATCGCCGCGGGGCTGCACGCCACACCGGCGCAGGTCGTCCTCGCCTGGCACCTGGCCCACTACGCCCATACCTTGCTGATCCCCGGCACGACCAGCATCAGGCACCTCGACGAGAATATCGCCGCGGGGCACATGCGGCTGGGACCGGATGCGATGACTACCCTGAACCGGCTCGCAGAGACCCCCGCGCCCGCGTAGCCGGAATATCTGACACACAACGTATTCCGCCGCCGGGCCGGTAGTCGAGCGTTGGACCAGCCGTTCACAGGGCAATATCCCGTTGGACACTCGACGTAATCGAGCTGCTGGTGAGCACATCCGAGTCGAACAACGCCGAAGACCGTCACGTGTGCGCTCGCCTATCCGGCTGATCGGCTCGATGGTCCAGATCGGTTGCGGCACAATGAATCCACTGCGATCGGGACGGTGCCGGGCACCGCTTCCGGGTATGCTGGTTCCGCCGCCATGGGGTTTGGCACTGCCCGGCGCGGCAGGGGGAAGACATGAACGAACAGCCACCGGGCCCGGAGCAGCCGAGCCGTGTCATCGATTGCGCGCTCGCGGAATTCAGCGCGCTGCGCGGCGAACTGGACGAAATCGGGCGCGGTCAGCGCACTGTCATGAGTCTGAACATCTCTGCGAACACGGCGGTCGCCGCGTTCGTGCTGTCGCAGCGGGTGGCACCGCAGTTGCTCCTGGTGATCCCGTACCTGTCGGTGGCGCTGGGCATGCTGTACCAGACCTACGCCAATCATGCCCGCTACATGGGCGACTACATCAACGAGCACCTCCGGCCGATCATTGTCGAGAAAGCCGGAGACAATCGGCTGTTCGGCTGGGAACAGCACATGCGTACGAGGCTGTACCAAGACTCGGCCAGCCGACTCCCCATGCGCGCCGCATTCACCCTCATCGTTCCCATGATCCCCGCTGTGGGCCTGATCTGGTCGATCCCATATCTGCATCCGGCTTGGTACTGGCTCGCCTGGTGCGGCGGTCTCACGCTCTTCGCACTCCAAATCGTCAGCTGGATCAAACAATCCTGGGACTTCGTCTGGATCTGAACCACGCCTGCCCGCAGCCGAACCCAGTGGTGCGCGGTACACCGTTCGCGGGGTGGGCGAAATCGGCCGCCGCGGCGGCCGGGCGCCGTTGGCTTGCGGCCGTGGATCTCTTCTCGCGTATTTGGGCCGAGTTCCCCGCATCGTTCTCCGATAAGGACGTGCTGCTGGTCGCCACCGGACGGCGTGCCCAGACCGACGCGGACCAGGCCGAAATGCCCGAGCTGGCCGCGAAACTCCCGCTCATCCTCGAATAGCCCAGAGCCCGCACCGCCCGGGCTGGATGACCGCCCGGCTCCCGACCACGGCGAACGCTCGTGTTCCGCGGATCACATCCATGGCCACTTCCTTGCATTCGGAACAGTTGTAACGACACAATCATTGTGTGAACACAACTGTTGGTGAGCTGACGCCGCGCCGGAAGGTGCTGGTGCTGGCGACGTGCTGTCTGAGCCTGCTGATCGTGTCGATGGACTCGACCATCGTGAATGTGGCGGTGCCCGCGATTCGGGCGGATCTGGATGCGCCACTGGCTCGATTGCAGTGGATCATCGATATCTACACACTCACCCTCGCCAGCCTGCTGATGCTCGCGGGAGCGACGGCCGATCGGTTCGGGCGGCGGCGGGTTTTCCGGATCGGGCTGGTGGCTTTCGCGCTCGGATCGCTGGCGTGCAGCCTCGCGCCGACCATCGAAACCCTGATCGGGGCAAGGTTTTTGCAGGCTGTAGGCGGATCGATGCTCAATCCGGTGGCGATGTCGATCATTACGCAGGTATTCACCGGGAGGGTGGAACGTGCTCGCGCGGTGGGCATTTGGGGTGCCGTGGTCGGCATTTCGATGGCGCTCGGTCCGATTGTCGGCGGCGTGCTGATCGATTCGCTCGGATGGCAGTCGGTGTTCTGGATCAATCTGCCGATCTGTGCGCTCGCGCTGGTGCTGACGACGCTGTTCGTGCCGGAATCGAAGTCCGCCACGGTGCGCGGACTCGATCCGATCGGACAGCTGCTGGCGATCGCATTTCTGTTCACGTTGGTCTTCGGGTTGATCGAGCGGCTGCCGGTGGTGTTCGCGGTGTCGGCGGTGGCCCTCGCGGCCTTCCTGTGGCAGGAATCGCGGCGCACAGATCCGTTCATCGATCTGCGATTCTTCCGCAGTGTGCCGTTCACGTCGGCGACGGTGACCGCGATCTTCGCATTCGCGGCACTGGGCGCATTCCTCTTCACCTGTTCGCTGTATCTGCAAGGGGTACGCGGCTATTCGGCGGTGCACACCGGATTGCTGTACCTGGCGATGGCGGTCGCGACGCTGATCTTCTCACCACTGTCCGGACGTCTGGTCGGGCGCTATGGGACCAAACCCTCGCTGCTCGCGGCGGGCACCGCGATGACCATTGCCGCCGTACTACTCACCCAGTTGGACGCGACCACACCGGTCTGGCAGCTCGTCACCCTCTTCGCGATCTTCGGAATCGGATTCGGCATGGTCAACGCGCCGATCACGACGGCGGCGGTCAGCGGAATGCCGCTGGATCGCGCGGGCGCCGCGGCGGCGGTCGCCTCGACCAGCAGACAGGTGGGTGTGAGCATCGGTGTCGCGCTGTGCGGTGCGCTGACCGGGGCCGGTCTGTGGTGGCTGATCGCGGTGTTCACCGCGGGGATCGCCATACTCGGCATAGTCGCGAATACCCAGTGGGCCGCCCGGTCCCGTGCTCGCGTCGCCCCGATGTTGGAAGAAAGGGTTCCCGCGCATGCCGGATGACGCACCCACCGCCGATGTGGTGTGGGCACAACTCACCCACGTGGTGATGGATACCCGCGACTCGTGGAAGCGCGCCGTCACCGAACGAACGGGCTTGCCGTTCAGCCGGATTCGCATCCTGCGCCGCCTGCGCCCGGGACCGCTCACGCTCAATCAGATCGCGCAGGCCACGGGCATGGACGCGCCGGCGACCACGGTCGCGGTCAATAACCTCGACGAACTCGGACTGGTGGTGCGTGAGATCGACCCGACCAACCGCAGGCGCAAACAGGTCTCCATCACCCTCGCCGGTCGGGCCGTCCTCGCCCAGGCCATGGCCACCCCCGACCCCGCGCCGCCAGCGGTCGCCGCCCTCTCTTCCGAGGACCTGCGGGCCCTGCACGGCCTCCTGCGCAAGCTCGAGCACTGACGACCGATACCGTCCCGAACTGCCACAACCCGATCCACAGTTGCTCCACTGCTGCGGCTGACCGGCCGATTCTTCACGCGCTACAACGAACGGGACTTCGACGGCCTCACGTCACCCCGGGGACGCGTAGGCGTTTCACCTTTTCAGAGCTGCCTACTGTGCTTCAATCGAACATGGAACGCGTTCTAGCTCTGGGAGGTGGCCATGGCCACGCCGTCGATTCCCACCGGATTCGATCTCACCGATCCGGATCTGTGGGCGAAACGCAGGCCGACCGAGGAATTCGCGGAACTGCGCAGGACCGCGCCGGTCTGGTGGTGCGCCCAATCCGACCGGTCCAGCGGATTCGATGACGGCGGCTACTGGGCGGTTACGAAACTCGAAGACATCAGAGAGATTTCGAAACATCCCGAGATCTTCTCCTCGAGCGAGAACAGCGCGATCATCCGCTTTCAGTCCGACATCACCCGCGCACAGATCGACATGCAGCGGCTGATCCTGCTCAATATGGACCCGCCGGCGCACACCAAGAATCGGCGCATCGTCTCCAAGGGGTTCACGCCGCGCGCCGTGGAGAGCCTGCGTGCGGCACTCACCGAGCGCGCCGACCGGATTGTGCACGAGGCCAAGAAGTCCGGTAGCGGTGATTTCGTGGAGCAGGTCGCCTGCGAGTTGCCATTGCAGGCCATCGCCGAACTGCTCGGAGTGCCGCAGCAGGACCGCAAGAAGCTGTTCACCTGGTCGAATCAGATGATCGGCGCCGATGACCCGGAGTACGCCAGCGATGCCACGACCGCTCAGCTCGAATTGACCGGATACGCGTGGACCATGGCCGAGCAGCGACGGGCTTGTCCGGCCGACGACATCGTGACGAAACTGGTGAACGCCGATATCGACGGCGAACATCTGGGGTCGGACGAGTTCGCGTTCTTCGTGATTCTGCTGTCGGTGGCGGGGAACGAAACCACCCGCAACTCGATCACGCACGGCATGAAGGCTTTCGTCGATCATCCGGACCAATGGGAGCTCTACAAAGAGCTGCGCCCGCGCACCGCGCCGGATGAGATCGTCCGCTGGGCCACGCCCGTCTCGGTATTCCAGCGGACCACGACCCGCGATGTCGAACTCGGCGGGCAGTTGATCCGCAAGGGCCAACGCGTCGGATTGTTCTACAGCTCCGCCAATTTCGACGAGGACGCCTTCGAGAATCCCTTCGACTTCGACATTATGCGCGACCCCAACCCGCACGTCGGATTCGGTGGTGCCGGTACCCACTACTGTCTCGGCGCGAATTTGGCTCGTCTCGAGATCGACCTGATGTTCAACGCGATCGCCGACACCATGCCCAACCTCCGCCAGATCAGCGAACCCGAGCATCTGCGCTCCGGATGGCTCAACGGAATCAAACGGTGGGAAGTACGTTTCGATTGATGCGTGCGAGCTCGGCAACGTGGCCGACGGCGGTTCCGAGCGCGCATCATGGATCTATGGATCCTGAACCAGTGCGGGTGCGGGTGATCCTGCTGTTCGGCGATCGGGCGCAGGTACAGACGCCATGGCATCCGGCCCATTCGCCCATGTGGGTTTCGGCGGCCGAGATTGCCGAGCAGGCCGGGCTGCCGCAGAACGAGTTGCCGGGACGGGAGTTCTGGGCCTCGGGTGATGAACACGGGCTCACCGGGTTTCGGCTGGTTTTCGATCCGCGGCTCTGATCAGCTCCGCTGGATGGTCGACCGAAGTCGACCATCGACTAGTTCGGCACGAGGTCGTACTTCAGTAGCTCGAATCCGGTGGGCACGATGGCGCTCATCGAAATCCGGTCCCCCGCCCAGGCACCGACCAGCGCGACATCACCGCCGGTGCGGCCGCCGTCGCAGCCCGAGCCATCGGCGGTCAGCATCGGTAGCGGGTGGATGCGCTCACGGTCGTCGCTTCCGAGCACCGTCGCCTTGTCGACATAGGTGCGTTTGTCGTGGTTGAGGATGTAGCGGCCGATGAAGCCGTGTTGCGGCGCCACCAGCGGGGCGACGGAGGCGGCCTTGTCGTACAGGCTCTCGTCGGCCCGCACGCCGTGCGGACGCGGCAGCGGCCCGGCCCACACCACGCGAGTCGGCACCGTCAGCAGGCGCTCCACGCCCTGGACGAAGTCGTCGCCGATCCAGGCCCGTCTCAAGAACCGGACCTTGGGCTCCAAGTACCCGATCAGCTTGTGGTCGGCGTCCAGGAAGACGGCTCTGCAGAACTGCCCCACTTTGGTGATTTCCTCTCTGGGATAATGACTTTCGGACAATGTATCCCTGCGGGCAGCGTGGCGGCTCGGCGGGCGGTTACAGCCGAGTTACCGACATGTTCAGGTCTCTATCAAGATCGCCCGGAGTGCCGTATCGCGGCGCGAGCTACGCTCGGATGATGCGATATGCCATTTCGGTTCCGCAGCTCATCCCCGACGGGTCGTTCCAGCCGGCCGACCTGCGGACCTATCTCGACCGGGCCGAAACCCTCGGCTTCGAAAGCGCCTGGACGACCGAGCAACTGCTCGGCTCGGCGCCCAATCTGAGTCCGATCGAACTGTTGACCTTCGCCGCCGCTTGCAATGAACGCCTGCGCTTCGGTTGCGCGGTATTCGTAACGCCGCTGCACAATCCGGTCCACCTGGCCAAACGCATCAGCACCCTCGACCAGCTCACCCGCGGACGGCTGGAGATCGGCGTCGGCATCGGCGGACGCAACCGGATGTTCTCCGCATTCGACGTCGACCCCGCCGATAACCTGGTGACCCGCTTCAACGAGAGCCTACAGGTCATGAAGGCGCTCTGGACCCAGCCGCGCATCGATATCGACGGCCGGTTCTGGCAGCTGGCCGGCGCGACCATGGAGCCGAAGCCGTTCCAAAAACCTTATCCGCCACTGTGGTTCGGCGGCAGCACCCCCGCCGCGCTGCGACGCGCGGTCCGCAACGGCAACGGCTTCTTCGGCGCCGGATCGACGACAACCGCGAAGTTCGCCGAGCAGGTCCGCTTCGTCCGCGAAACCCTCACCGAAACCGCCGGCGCCCCAACCGATTTCCGCATCGCCAAGCGCGTCTACATCGCCGTCGACGACGATCCGGAGCGCGCCGAACAGCGCATGGCCGCCACCCTGATCGACTTCTACGGCGATTTCGGCAAAACCCTGCTGCCGGTCGCCGTCCACGGCACACCGCAGGACTGCATACAGGGCCTGCGTGAGGTTGCGGCAGCCGGAGCCGAAATGATTCTGGTGAACCCGCTTTTCGACGAGGCCGCCCACATGGAGCGCCTCGCCGCCGAGGTGCTGCTGCACGTGGACTGACGACCTTCGACAACACCGAACCCGCCTACCCCGTACCCACCTCGCCGCCGTCGACAACCTCGACCTATTGCACAGTGTTGCGCGGTTGGAAACCGCGCAGTCCTGAATCAGGTCGGCCATGCCCGCCTGGTTGCTTCTCGCAACCCGGACGCGGCCACATAGGTCTGGCGGGGTTTGTGAGCACAGTGTCAAGTATCGAGTGGACCGAGATCAGAGCGCGGGCCCAAGTCGCGTGCACCGGTCCGAACATTCTTCGCAATGTGAGTAAGTCTTCCCGGTTTATTCCAGTTTCAATGGGATCCGGCGGTAGACTCTCCACTACACCTGATGATCGGCGCGGTTAGTTGTCTGCTGACGCGGCAATGTCGCCGCGTGGCCGAAACCGCGTGGCCCTACTGTTGGCCACTCTGCACAACCGTGAATCCGGGTCGGGGTCGAGGGCGGCACTTCATGTGCGTCTCACAACTCAGCGAATCGAGAAACGCCATTCGGCGCGGCGTCGCCGATGTCGACTTCAGGTGCATGTCGACCGACGTCGCCGAGCGCGCGAGCCTCATCACCTCCGCCCTGTCCCACATCGCCGATTTCGCGGCACTCACCTCGATCCCGACCAATGGCACACCTGAGCTCAGCAGGGCTTTCAGGCAGAGGTCGTCATCGGCGACGACCTGCACGCGATCACGGTCCGCTGACCGGGCCATACCCCGCCGACCAGCAGACCGAGGCCGCCGAACCACAGGCGGCGCGTCAGTCCGGCACGACGAGCGCAGCCGGGCTTTCGACACAAACAACGCCCTGGAGCCGGACATCGCGCATGTCAGCCGGTCGAGGACGTTCATTGACAAATTTGATTCGATCGAAGGATGAAGAGATGTCCACCAGAATGTTCAAAATAGTCGCCGCGACCGCTACGGCCGTGCCCCTGCTCTTCGTCGCAGCGCCTCTGGCGTCGGCCGAGGCGAGTCCCGCCACGGTCACCACACCCGCAGTGTCGGCGGATCCCATCATCTTCGGCTCAGCCGTGATTTGCATCCCCCTCGGCAGCGCCGTCTGGTGCATCTGATGCCATTGGCCGACAAGGCGCGGTAGACCGGACGAATACGATCGGTATCAGCGAAATACTATGTGCGCCAGGTGATCTGGGATCCAACGAGAGGGGGTTCGTGGCGCTGGACCCGAAAAGTGGTGAGGCAGGCGATCCGACATCGATGCGGCGATAACGTAAGCCGGTCCGTCGGATCGCCCGGTCTGTCCCCTCGATGCCGGCCCGCGGCTCGACTCGGAGCCTGCCGGGGCTGCGGGACATGTTGCGCGTCAACGAGATCGACGGCTGCGCAGCACCGGTGTGCCGGGCCGACCGTCACCTTCACGTGGGCAACGCCGCCCACGCGGAGGGCGAGCAGGCCGGGCTGGACTGCTATCTCGCGCCACCCATGGCCGATCTGTTGCGTCAGTGCCGATCCACCGCATCCTCGGACTCGTAGCCGAGGTGTACGTCGTGGGTCACCTCGCCGCCGGATACCGTAACTCGGCTACGCACCGGCGGGTAGCCGCGGGCGACGATCGTGTACTGGCCCTCGGCCAGGTCGGTCACCAAGTAGCGGCCGTTGGCGTCGGTGCGTGCCGTCGCGGTCGGATCTCCCGCCGCGTCCAGGACGGTGATCTGGATATCGGATACCGCGCGGTCGCCATCGGCCCAGGCCGATCCGGCGAGTACGGCCATCGATGCCATGTCGATATCGTGGTGTAGCAGGCCGCTGTCGGGCACGGTGAGTGTGGTCGCGCTCGGGCGCATATGCTCGGCGACGGCCACCAGGGTGTAGGTGCCCGAGACGACACCGTGGCAGACGTATGCGCCGTCGCCAGCGGTGATCGCGGCTCCGACGACCTCGCCGTGCGAATCGGTCAGAGTGACAGTGGCGCCCGGTAGTGGGATGCCGCGACCGGCCGAGCGGACGACGCCGGACAATTCGCCGGAACCGGTGAGAGTCAGGTCGAGCAGTTGTGATCGTTGTCCGACGGCCACACTGACCGCCTCGGGTCGATGTCCGGTCGCCGAGGCGATCAGTACATAGTTACCCGCCGCGGGCGCACCGATGCGGTAGCCACCGTCGGCGCCGCCGGTCGCCCGCGAAACCTGGTGGCCGCGCTGGTCGATCAGGGTCAGCACCGCCCCGGGCACCGGTCTGCCGTCCTCACGCTCGATCCGCCCACCGATCGATCGGCCTTCGTACTCGTCGCTCGAATACGACTGCGGCACAACCGCGGCCACGTACACACCGTTGCCGTCGTGATCGACCGAGACATGTCTGCTGACCGCACCCGCCAGCACCGGTTCGGGCTCGGAGATCACCGCCGCGGCACCCTCCCAGACCTGCGCCTCGTCCCAGCTGGATTCGGCATTCAACGTGATCGGCTCCGGCGCGGGCACCGGAGCATCCTGCAGCGGAATCTCCTTCATGAACATCAGCACCAGACAGGCCAGTAGCGCCACACCGGCGGCGACATAGAAGACACCGTGCATGGCATCGGTGAACCCGATCAGGATGGGCACCCGCAGTTCGTCCGGTAGCGCCGCGATCCCGCTGGTATTGCTCTGCATAGTGCTCAGTTGGGTGGCGTCGAACCCGACGGGCAGCGCTCCGCCGAACGCGTCGATGATGCGGTGCGGCAGCAGGTTGAACAGGATCGTCAGGAATACCGCGACACCGAGCGTGCCGCCCATCTGACGGAAGAAGGTGGCCGATGCGGTCGAGACACCCATATCCGAACGCGGGCCCGCATTCTGCGCCGCGATGATCAGCGTCTGCATGCAGGAACCGAGGCCGAAGCCGATGACACCACCGTAGAACAGCGGCTGCCAGAGCGGGCTGTCGTAGTGCACCTGCCCGTACAGCGCCGATCCGACCGCGATGACGAATGTTCCGAACACCGGCAGGATCTTGTACCGCCCGGTCAATTTGGTGATCTGCCCGGCGATCTGCGAGCCGAACATGATTCCCATCACCAGCGGCAGCATCAGCAGACCCGACTTGGTCGGCGAATACCCACGCACCACCTGGAAGTACTGCGGCACCATGACGATCGCGCCGAACATCGCGATGCCGACGATGAAGCCGCCCGCGATGGTCACGCTGAAGGTCGAATTCTTGAACAGCCGCAACGGAATCAGCGCCGCGTCCTTCATCAGGAATTCGACGAGCAGGAACAACAGCAACCCGCCCGCACCGATCCCGTAGCAGATGAGCGCGCGCTGGGAACCCCAGCCCCAATCCCGGCCCTGTTCGGCGACGATCAGCAGCGGCACCACACAGATCGTCAACGCGACCGCGCCGAACCAGTCGATGCGGTGATTCTGGCGCTGATGCGGCACATTGAGCACCTTCGCGACCACGCCGAGCGCGAGCGCACCGATCGGCACGTTGACCAGGAACACCCAGCGCCAGCCCTCGACACCCCAGAGTTGGTCGTAGTTGGAGAAGAAGCCGCCGAGCACCGGTCCGAGCACAGTGGCGGTACCGAACACCATCATGAAATAGCCCTGGTAACGCACCCGCTCCCGGGCCGGCACGATATCGCCGATGATGGTGAAGGCCAGCGACATCAGCCCACCCGCACCCAGCCCCTGGAAGGCACGGAATCCGGCGAGTTCATACATCGAGGTGGCGAAGGTGCAGGCCACCGAACCGATGACGAACAGCCCGATCGCGGTGAGGTAGAACGGCTTTCGACCGTAGATATCGGCCAGCTTGCCGTAGAGCGGCGTGGTGATCGTCGCGGTGATCAGATACGCCGTGGTCGCCCAGGCCTGTTCGTCGAATCCGTCCAGGCTGTTGGCGATCCGCACGATGGCGACGCTCACGATGTTCTGATCGAGCGCGGCGAGGAACATGCCGAGCAGCAGACCGGACAGGATGGTCAGGATCTGCCGGTGCGACAGTGACGTACCCTCACCGGCATCCAGGTCCGGCGACGTTGCCGGTGCCTGGGTGGTCGAATTCGTCATATTTTGAGCCCTAAGTTCTGATCGGCTATTCGTGGTGGAAGATCTCTCGAAACCTGAGTCGAGCCGGTCGAGCGAGTTGGCACACTGCGCCACAAGCGATCTGCCCCCACTCGCTGATCCCTGGTAACTAGTTGCGGTGGCTAATATACATACGGCCATCCGAGCCGAAACGGCCTGGTGGGATCATCCGACATCGACTGCCTCAGCGGCCGAGCACATCGCTGAACATCGCCAGGTTCTCGACGACCGGCTGGTCAGTAGGGATTGAACTGGTCACGCCAGCGCGGATTCAGTTCGTCGGCAAGCTGTTCGGGGACCGAGATCTTGTTCGGGTTGCCGTCGGAGGTATAGCGCTGATCCGGATGCCGGTCGAGGCGATCGAGCCAGTAGGCCGAAGCGAAATCGACCTCGTTCCTGCCGGATCGGATGCGCGGGACACCGGCGGGATCGACCCGGCCGAATGGAGACGGCGCTGGCTCGGCGCCCACCAGCAACACGGCCTCGAAGGTGTAGGGCGTGCCGTCCCAGCTGCCCGCGGTGGCGAGTCCGCGCTCGCGCGGGAAGATGCCGAGCGGTAATGCCATCGTGCGCACGCGGTAGCCGGGCACCGCGGACTCGATCGCGCGCACGTTCGCGACCAGTTCATGTTGGACGCCGGTGCTGTCCAGACCGGCGAGGTTGGCATGGCTCGCGGTGTGGGCGCCGATCTCGTATCCGTGTGCGACCAGCCAAGGCAGTGCCCGCACGTCATCGGCGAACGGGTCGTTGTTGACATAGAAGGTCGCGGTGGGTGCGAAGTCCGGATTGCGCGCACCGAACTCTTCGAGAATCCCGACCGCGGTGTCGGGGGCCACCTTTCCGTCTTCGGCGAAGCGGAGCTGCGTGACGGTGGAATCGTCGAAGGTGAGCACCACCGGGTGGGTGCCCGCGG
This sequence comes from Nocardia sp. CA-107356, assembly GCF_050946365.1. NCBI lineage: Bacteria > Bacillati > Actinomycetota > Actinomycetes > Mycobacteriales > Nocardiaceae > Nocardia > Nocardia sp. CA-107356. The sequence continues at coordinate 6,428,372 of NZ_CP191992.1, forward strand.
GAATATTGATGCGACCGGCTGTGTAGTCGGCGACGGTCACCGGTCGATAGTTCTCGCGGTGCAGCCGTTCGAGTTCGGCGCGGAACTTCTCCGGCGTCTGGTCGTATTCGCCAGCCGGTGCCGGTGTCACCTGGTGATACATCAGGATGGGCACGAGTCCGAGCTCGTTGGCACCCACCGCGGCCGGATCGGGTACCGGTGTCGTCGCCGGAGAAGAGGCGATTTCGGCGACCGCTGGGATGGGATCCGCCGCCCGGTCACATGCGGCGACGGTCGCGAACATCAAGGCAGACAGGACAAACCGAGCTCCGATAGTCGTGCGCCGCACCACCGTTCGAACGGTACTCGGCGGCAAGGAATCTCGGTTGCGAATCGGAATAACTGCGTCCACGAGCGCTGTCCGAGGTAGATAGTTAGGCGATAGCTACGGACGAAAGTTGGTGCGCGCGTTGGATAAATTGGTCCGGATCACCGGACGGTGGCGGCTGGTGGCAATAGCGGTTATCGCGGCTTTATCAATTCTCATCGCATCTGTGATCATCGGCGCCAACCGGGCCGAGCCCGCGGGTTTGGCGCTGTCCGGACTCCCGGACGGGGTGGTGGGCGCGGCCACGCTGGCCGGTCTGGTGTTGCGGGTGGACGCGCACGGCCACGACCCCAGCGCCATGCGACTCGAACTCGACGGCAACGCGGTGACCGGCACAGTCGAGGGTGACACGGTGCTGTACCGCCCCGGACACCTCACCGACGGCGACCACAAGTTCACCGCCGAGATCCCACGCGGGGGCATACTCGGACTGCTGAGCACCGGCCCGGGGGCTACCGCGACCTTCACCGTGGATACCGAAGCGCCGAAACTCGAAGTGACCCAGCCGGATACGGCCGGATCCTATCGTCAGCCGATCACGTTGCGCGGCAAGGAATCCGGCGCCGTGCACGTGTCCATCGGCACACAGTCGGTGACGCCGGCCGCGGACGGGTCGTTCGAGATCACGCTGCCGCGCACGCCGGTCGGCGGTGCGGTGGTCGCGGTCGACGCCGCGGGAAATAAGGCGATACAGGCGATTACGACCTCGGTCGATATGCCCAGGGTCAAGGCCGTGCATATGACCGCGTACGGGTGGGCCTACGACGGCCTGCGCGAGCCGGTGCTGGATATGGCGCGGGAGGGGCGCATCGACACCGTTCAGCTCGATATCAAGGACGAGGACGGGGTGATCGGTTATGACTCGCAGGTGCCGCTGGCACGGCAAACCGGCGCCGCCGCCGGGATCTACGATGTGCGCGCCGCGCTGCGGCAACTGCACGAGATGAATGTACGGGTGGTCGGGCGGATCGTGGCGTTCCGTGACCCGACGATGGCCGAATGGGCGTGGCGCGAAGGCCATCCGGACTGGGTTATCCAGAACCCGTCCGGCCAGCCGTACGCCAGTAAGTACGGTGCGATCGCGTTCACCAACTTCGCCAACCCGGAAATCCGGAAATACAACATCGATCTCGCGACCGAGGCGGCCGAGCTGGGATTCGACGGCGTCATATACGACTATGTCCGGCGACCGGACGGTCCGCTGTCGCAGATGCAGTTCCCCGGATTGACCGAGACCCCGAGCGTATCCATCGCGGAATTCCTGCACGAGAGCCGGGATCCGGTGCGCGATAAGGGCGCCAACCTCGGCGCTGCGGTCTTCGGTATCGCCGCGACCCGGCCGGATGAGATTGCACAGGACATTCCCTTGATCGCTCGGTACGTCGACTATGTGGCGCCGATGCTCTATCCCTCGCATTGGAATCCCGGCGAATACGGTGTAGCGAATCCCAACTCGCAACCGTATGACATCGTGTTCCGGTCCCTGGCCGACTTCTTCGCGCAGACCGAAGGCACCGGGGCCCAGGTCATTCCGTGGTTGCAGGATTTCAGCCTCGGGGTGAACTATGGCGACGGCGAGGTCAAGGCACAGATCGATGCCGCGGCGGCCGCGGGGACCAATAGCTTCTTCCTGTGGAATGCGGCGTCGCGGTATCACTCGTGGGCGGTGGTGCCCGGTTGATTCCTACTGGACTGCTCGATCGGCGTAGCAGGTGATATCGGTGGCGGGCAGGACACCCTCGGCGTAGTAGGTGTTGATCGCATTGTTCACGCAGGCACTCAGATCGGGCCGGAATGTCATATGGATCCGGACATCTTGCAGTGTGACCAGGCGAGATCCGGCCAGGTCCTGATGCAGTCGAACACCGTGGGCATACGGGGTTCTGGCGTCCCCGGTCGCTTGCAGGATGAGCACGGGGACCGAATTCCGAACGGTGGTCGCAGGTTCGACGGGTCGTGGCCAGTATGCGCACGGCTGGATATTGTTGGCGAGCGCCCCGAACACCGGTTCGCTGGCGCGGGTGGCGTCAATATTTCTCGAGTACCACGCCGGATCGGTTGGCGCCGCGGCATCGCCGCAGGCGATCTGGGCCAGCACGGAGTTCTCCTCGGATCGCAACGCCTGCAGCGTGATGTGCAGCCGCGGCTCCCGCGCCGCCACGGGTGGACCACCCGCCGCATCCGCGATTTCCCGTATCGACTCGGCCAGCGCTTGGTTGCGCCGGAAGTCGGTCACCATGTTGTGCAACAGAAATGGCAGCCAATGATCGTCGATCGGGAAGTCGTCGATCACGATCGGCTGACGCGCTGCCGCGGCGATGAGCTCCACCACGGTGGCACGCACGTCGGCCGGGGTGGTGCCTAAGTGGTACGTATCATCTTGTCCTGCAACCCAATTCGACCATTCATCGATCGCTCGTTCATCCGATGGCCCCCAATCCCGAACGAGGCCTTCCCAATACCGGTCCGGATCGATCGCGCTGTCCAATACGATCCGATCGCTGCGCTCGGGGAACATCTGGGTGAACACCGCACCGAGATAGGTGCCGTAGGAGACGCCGAAGTAGCTGATCTTCGATTCGCCCAACGCGGCCCGGATGATATCCATATCGCGGGCGGTATTGCGGGTGGTGAGCTGGCGCACCTTCACCGGATCATCGGTCACACAACTGGCGGCCATATCCGCCGCCAATGCGGTTTCGCGGGCGAAGCCCGTGGGATCCAGACCCGCCGAACGGATCATTTCGCCGATGGGCCACCCGCAGCGCGGAGTTCGACCGGACTCGCCGACGCCGCGCGGATCCATACCGATCACATCGAATCGGGCCCGCACCTGCGGTGTGAGCACGTCACCGAGCAAATCCACACTGTCCAAACCCGATGCGCCGGGGCCGCCCGGATTGGCGAGCAGGATCCCATGGCGCTGGGCCGGATCGGTCGCCTTGACCCGGGAAATCGCCACCTTCAGTGTGCGATCGTAGGGCCGGAGATAGTCGAGGGGCACGAGCACATCGGCACATTCGGCACCCGCCTTGTCCAGATCCTCGATACCGCAAGGCTTCCAATGCAGCCGCTGGTGCGCGAACCGCAGGGCCGGGTCGACCTGCGCCCCCGGCACAGTGATCAGTGCGGCCCCGACCGCTACCAGCACCAACCACCGCAATAGCCTCGCCGACAAACCCGCTCCTCTCGCCCTCGATCCCGCAACTTCCTACCACACCCGACCACGTCCCCTGGCCCCACAGTTGGACATACGTCTTGGCGCACCCTTGTCACATCTCGCCGCCCCGTCGATACTCCAAGGGGACTGCGCGACAGCCGGTTCCAGAACACAAGGGGTGGGACAGATGCTTCGAAATCAGCTGAGCCGAGGTCCGGTCGAGGATGATTCGCTGGTCTACGGCCGACCACATGAGACCACCGACGGCGCCACCGTCATCACCGTAGCCCGCACCGGCGGCCTCCTACGCGGCTCGCGGCCGATCGGCGTGTTCGTCGTCCATGACGGGCAGGCCGCGTGGGCGCCCGCGGTAGATGTGACGCGAATAGCGCTGCTAGGTGAGCTGATCGGCCTGCTGGCGGTGGTCATTGCCACGCTCGCGGTGCTGCGCAGGCCGCCCTGGCCCGATCTGTCCGGCGACAGACTTGCCGTACGGCGGCAGCGGTGAACCACGACATCCCGGGACGCGCCCCGGATAGTGGCGCGCGGACCGGACTCGGGACACACTTGATCCCGTGAATCGCATGCCACTCGGACATATCGACCTGGGCGGTCCGCCGTGACCGCACTCGCTCGCGGGGAAAATCGGCCCGCGCCCGGCGATCGGATGACCGTGACCGTCACCTGTGCCGCACCGGTCGATGTGTCGGCGCTGCTGCTCGGGACCGACGGACGGGTCCGCTCCGATGCCGACTTCGTCTTCTTCAATCAGCCGGTCGGCCCCGGTGTCACCTACCGGCACGGGCGCGGCGCGGGCGACATGGTGGATGTGGTGACCCCCGCGCTGCCCGCGGATGTCGACAAGGTCGTGGTCACCGCCAGCCTCGACGGCAGCGGGCCGCCGACCTTCGCGGGCGCGAGTTCGCTGACCGCGACGATCGGATCCGACTCCGGGACACTGACCTTTCCGATGACCGGGCTCAGCACCGAGACCGCCGTGGTGTGCGTGGAGATCTACCGGCGCGGTGGTGGGTGGAAGGTGCGCGCAGTCGGGCAGGGCTATGACAATGGGCTCGCCGGGATCGCGACGGCGTTCGGTGTGAATATCGACGATGAACCCGAGGCGCCCCCGCCGCCCGCTCCGGCTCAGCCGACGGTCGGGTATCCCGCGCCGCCTACTTATCCCCCGCCCGGCGCGGTGCCGCCGCCCCCACCGATGTCTTCACCTCAGCAAGGAGCACTGCCGATGCAGAGCGAACTGTTCAACGCGAGCCACGCCGAAGTCAACGGCATCGGCATCCAGAAACAGGGCGGCAAGATGATCAAGGTCGCCGTCAATGGGGAAACCATGGCGCGCGCCGGGTCGATGGTCGCCTACCAGGGCGACCTGCATTTCAAGGCGCTCGGCTCGGGCGGCATCGGCCGCGCCATCCAGCAGCGCCTCACCGGTGAGGGCGTGCCGCTGATGCAGGTGTCCGGCCGCGGCGATCTGTTCCTCGCCAATGCCGCAGCCGACGTGCACACCGTCGACCTCGACGGCACCGACGGTCTCACCATCAATGGCGCGAATGTGCTGGCCTTCGATACGTCCCTGTCCTACAACATCCAAAGGGTCCAGGGCGCAGCAGGTTTCGCCAGCAACGCGGGTTTCTTCAACTGCGTCTTCACCGGTCGCGGCCGCATCGCCATCACCACCCACGGCACGCCCGTCGTGCTCAACGTGGACCAGCCCACCTACGCCGACCCACAAGCCGCCGTCGCCTGGTCGTCCAGCCTGTCCACCGGCATCAAACGCAATGACTCCTTCGGCCTCGGCCGCCTGATCGGCCGCAGCACCGGCGAGGGCCTGACCCTGTCCTTCTCCGGCCGCGGCTTCGTCATCGTCCAGCCCTCCGAACTGCCCCCCGGCGGTCTCATCGGCGGCACCGGCGGCGGCCAGGAGGCCGGTCAAAGCGGTGGCGTCCTCGGCGGGTTGTTCGGATAACCGACCGGCGCTGGAACCGACCGCACCACCGCCGGTTCCAGCGCCCCGGATCAGTTCAGCAAGCCCCGCCGGATCAGGAGCGGAGCGATGTCGGGGGCGCGGCCGCGGAAGGATTCGAACGCCTCGAGGGGGTCTACCGAGCCACCGCGGGAGAGCAATTCGCGGCGGAACAATTCACCCTTTTCGCGGATCGATACGTCGGCTTCGTTGAACCATTCGACGGTGTCGGCGTCGAGGACCTCGCTCCAGATGTAGGAGTAGTAGCCTGCCGCGTAGCCGCCGGAGAAGATGTGCGCGAAGTAGCCGGTGCGGTATCGCGGTGGGATCGCGTCGATGGCCAGGCCGGCCTTGCGCAGTGCCTGCTCCTCGAACGTCTCGGCGTCGGTCCCGGTCAGTGCCTCGGGTGCGGGTATGCGGTGCCATGCCCAGTCCAGCAGCGTCGCGCCCAGATATTCGACGGTTTTGAAGCCTTTGCCGAATCGCTCGGCGGCCTCCATCCGCTCGACCAGTTCGGTGGGCATCGACTCGCCGGTTTCGACATGCTTGGCATAGTTGGCCAGCACTTCCGGTCGCGACATCCACATCTCGTTCACCTGCGAGGGGAATTCGACGAAGTCTCGCGGCACTTCGGTTCCGGCGAAGTACGCAAACACCACATTCGAGAACAGACCGTGCAGCGCATGCCCGAACTCGTGGAACAGCGTCCGGACGTTATCCCAGGTGAGCAACGCGGGCTCGCCCGCGGGTGGCTTCACGATATTGAGGTTGTTGACCACTACCGGTCGCGTCCCCAAAAGCCGTGACTGACTGACGAATTCGTTCATCCACGCCCCGCCACGCTTCGACGGCCGCGCGAAGAAGTCGCCGAGGAACAGCCCCAGTGCAGTGCCGTCCGCGTCGAACACCTCGAAGATCCGGACCTCCGGATGGTATCCGACCAAGTCCTCGCGCTCGCGGAAGGTGATCCCGTATACCTGCTCGGCGGCGAAGAACACCCCATCCCGCAACACCCGCTCGAGCTCGAAATAGGGACGCAATGCCTCCGCGTCCACCGAAAACCGCTCGGCCCGAACCTTTTCCGACCAGAACTGCCAATCCCAGGATTCGAGCTCGCCATCGTGTCCGCTCGCCTTCATGGTTTCGGCCAGTTCGGCCGCCTCCCGCTCCGCATTGGCCACCGCGGGCGCCACCAGCCGCCCTAACATCTCCTCCACCGCGGCAGCGGTTTTCGCGGTTTGATCCGCCACCACATAGGCCGCGTGGTCGGTATACCCGAGCAATACCGCCCGCTCGGCCCGCAGCGCCGCTATCCGAACGGCGAGTGGGCCGTTGTCTTCGAGCCCGCGTCCCAGCGAAGCCGCCATCACCCGCCGCCGCACATCCCGATCGGCCAACTCGGCCAAAACGGGTTGATTGGAAACGTTCTGCAGACGCAGCGCCCACGCCCCGTCGTGCCCCGAGGACCGAGCGCTTTCCGCAGCAGCCGCAACCGCCGCCGGTCCCAGTCCCGCCAACTCCTGCGCCTGCTCGAGGACCACCGTCGCCGCATTGGTGGCCGCCAGGATGTTCTGGCCGAATTCCGTTGCCGCCGTGGCAAGTTCCGCATTCAGCTCACGCAGCCGCGCCTGTCCCGCCACATCCAGCCGAGCTCCCGCCCGCACGAAACGAATGTGGTACCGCTCCAAAAGCCTGGCTTCCTCCGCATCCAGCCCCAGCTCGTCCTTGCGCCGATACAGGTCGTCAACGCGCCCGAAGAGCGCGGGATCGAGATAGATCGCGTCCCGATGCGCCGCCAACCGCGGCGACACCTCGGCCTCGATCGCATCGGTCCCCGCCGTGGAATCGGAGCTCGTGATATTGAAGAACACATTGGCCACCCGAGTCAGCACGGCCCCCGAACGTTCCAGTGCCACAATCGTATTCGCGAAAGTCGGCACCTCATCGACCGAGGTGACAGCGGCGACCTCAGCCAATTGCTCCGCCATCCCCCGCCAGAATGCGGGCAGATAGTGCTGCTCACCGATCTCAGCGAACGGCGGAAGTTCATACGGCAGGGCACTGCGCTCGAAGAACGGGTTGCTCGTCATAGATCAAACCCTATGCCGGGAACCTGTTCGGATGCAGAGAACCGTTCAGCTACCGAGCGTTCCACGATCGCCGGATCAGTGCGGTCCCCGGCGCAGGCCCCCAGGCCGAAGATCACTGTTCACGTTGTCCTACGCCCCCGAATTCACATGTTAGTTATAAAAAGTATCGGATCTTCCGAGTCTTGTGACGTAATGCATTACCTACTGGTAGGCATTTTCATGCGTTACCAATATGTAGATTCTTCATCATGTTCTGCGCGTGTCGCCGTCCAGGGACGTACAGTGAAGGTCCTGTCGAACGGCAGCAAAGTCAAGGCCCGCCGGATCGGGACGGCGCAACGTGAACGGCATATGGGAGGAGGCCCGGTTGCGGCATCGCCGTGGCGGAATTGCGATATTCCGTCCGCGGTTGACTTTGTCGGCACGGCGATCACGTGGTGTCAGAGCCGGGTTATGCATGAACAGCAAAACAACAGCGATTCCGACGGCAGCAACACCCCCCGGTGGCAGTACGCTGCCTTTCGAATCATTCGATAGGCCACGCGAGCCTCGATTGGGTACCGATCCCGTCGGCGGCATATCGGCCGGCATCTGGCCGCGCCGCATTACCCATCTGCTCGAACAGGCGAGCCTCGTGGTACTGGCGGCTACCATTCCGCAGATATTCATTTACCTACTCCTCTTCCCCGCGCTCTTCGAAGCGCACTCGTCCTATGCGGCATATATTTGGACGCTTACTTTCGCAGCATTGATCGGCGCTATCGTTCGCATTATCGCCGATGAACGCTCGGTTCGGCGGTGGGCACGGAATTTCTACGGCCGCGAGGCTCGATTTTTCGGCCAGTGGGGCATCATGCTGCCGACAGAGTGCCAGGGCAAGCGAAAAATCCACACCTATCTCACTACTGCCACAAAACTACCCGATAAGGCGCTTTCTTCGGCAATCGACCATCTGGTATCACCACATTCTTTCAACCGTCGCGTCGGCCACGCCATCGAGATGGAGAACGGCGACTACTACAGACACAAGATTCTGAAGCGGGTCGAGTTGCCGTCAACCCTGAAAGGCAGCGAGCGAATCATCCCCGCCGTACGATTACGCAAGGGAGCGCCGGTCAACGATCTGGTTTTCAAATTCAGTGACAAGCGGACTTCCGCTCTTCCGTTCGACAGCGGGCAGGGTCTGGTCGCCTACGCGCTCACCCGGAAGTTGACCGCACTGGTCGGTAATGCCATCGATACAAATGATACGGTCTGGCTCAGCATCCTCAGTGCTGTAATTTCGGAATATCCGAAGTACCGAAGCAGCAACTCCGATCGCGGGCCCGAGTTCCGGCTGCACCACTATCTCGACGCACTGCAAGAGCAGATGGTCGATAGCAAGAAGGCGACCTCCGAGGAAATCGATCAGTTCATACGTCTAGTGGAAGAGCTCTGCGAGGACTGGGTCATCTGGGTTATCGCACCCGACCACAGCGGATCAGAATGGCAGCATCTCATTGTCGAGCACAGAATTATCGCCCACGACCGAACTTCCAACGTGTACGAAAGGCTGCGAACACGGCTCGGTCTGCAACATCGTAACCTCACCCTGGTGATGCCGCTCGCACTGGAGACACAGAGCTATCACTTGGATCTGTCGGCGCCACCTGGAATGTACTTGTACAACGTCAAATTGGCGCTCGTCAACTCGGCGGACATCAAAGATAAAATGAAGGCCGCACGCAAGGGCAAACGTCGTACCTACCGGGAAACGTTGACTGCCCTCGAAAAGCGTGACCAACACCGCGGCGGCACCGGCGGGTGGAAGCGCGGGATCGAACGCCGCTTGATTGCCCTCGCCATCAGTTCGAACGGCCTCAATGGGAGCGTCAAGCTCGGAGTAACCAGTAAAGGTGCGTCTCCGATGCTCATATCAAATGGCCTCGGATGTAATTTTGTCCACGTCTACGCTCGTCAAATCAGCTCACTGACACTCCGCTATGACACGGTCCGCTCCGGGTTCATCGTCCCAGTAGCGAAGTTGGAGTTCGAGAACGTCCACCAGGCAACATCGCAATCGTTACGCTGTTATCTCTCTACATCGCCGGCATGGCGTGGACGATCAGCCGAATTCACGACACCGTCCTCACCAAGATCACTGGACCCAACCCCTGGTCGGTCATTATTTTTGGCACACCGGCAATCATCTCGGCATGGGTCGTGTCTCGGTTCGTCGGCGGCAACGCGGCCCGATCCTCGCTGATCACTGCCGCAATGATCGCCTGGGCCGTCACCAACTCGATTGCGGTCGTAGCGTATGCCGCATTGATTCAAGGCGGTGCTACGATCTACACGTTCAATTTGCGTGAACCGCATGCTCTTCCGTGGATAGTGCACCCCGACATCGTATTGAAAGATGCCCCCTGGGTGCTGATCCTCTTCTCGTGCACGATCCATCTAGCACTTGCTATCGGCATGTATACCAGTCGTACATCACGCTATATGTCCAGACTGAGGATGGCGCTCGTAGCTAGATAGCTGCAGCATTCAATGGAGGAGGTATTAGATGATCAATCTCGATCTCGGTGCATTTCTGGTCGCCCCAGGAGGGCTGCTGTGGAGGTTGCGCAGGAAGATTTCACCGCTACTGGATCCGGACTTGGAAGTCCGCGGAACGCCCAATGAGGTAGTGCGCGAAAGGGTCCGACATGTCTTGGGTAGGTCGGCCTACTGCGATGGCGGTACCGCTGTTATCTCCGGCTGGATGTACGACAGCGAGGAGGAACGGCTCGCGGCGGCCAAGGCGTACGAAGAGGCGGGCCCCAAGGTGAAGCAGCAGATCCAGGCTCTCGGCATTGCCCTGGCCGAGGAAGCAGGGGAGACTGCCGGATAACGAGGCTGCGGCGAGGCGGAATCGAGCCTTCCGACAGCGAATTACCTTCGGACTCATAGCCGATGCTACCCACCACGCCTGTGACAGACTGGCGCCGTTGGACATTCGATGCCCACCGGAATGGTGCCATGAGCCGACTGCCCACGCTGTCCGTCCCGGACTACCGATCGTCTCCGTGTCTAGGCGCCCCAGAATTTCAAGTCGCGGGCGTTGCTTTCGAGTTTCGGCTTCATCCAGGTGTCGTTGTCTTCGAGCCCGTTGAAGGGGTGGTCGGTCCGGCCGAGGAACGACCGCCAGCGGTAGTGGGCGTGGACGGCATAGACGTTGACGGCGTACGCCTCGGCGAGGGCGCGGTCGCCCTTGATGATGACGAAGTTCTCGTCGTTGCGCGTCGACGCCGAGGTCGAGAAGTTGTGGCTGCCGGTGATGACGGTCGCGTTGTCGGAGAACGGGTCGATCACCAGAACCTTGCTGTGCACGATCGCGTGGCCGACTTGGCTCAGGAATTGTTTATGGGTTACTTCGGCGGCGAATTGGGCGAACGGGTGCGCCACGCCCTCGGGCTCGACGATGTCGAGGCTGAGGCGGTGATGGGTGCGGCCGTCGATCAGGCTGACATCTGCTCGGCTTTCATCGCCCCGGCCGCGGGGCAGTTCGCTGACCACACCGCGAACATAGAGATCGGGCTCCCCTACGCGGGCGAGCACGTCGGCGAACAGCCCGGTCGCGCCGGGCATGAACATCAGGAACAGGATGCCCTCGCGGGCCGCCGCGATCTCCTGGCGCAGCGCGTCGAGGTCGGCGTGATGCGCGGCGCGGGTGAACCACACGGTGCCCTGCCCGTTGCCGGGCAGCGGATGCGGGACAGTATTGCTCGATACCAACGACGGCGGGAACGCACTGCCGGCATCGCGCAGCCGGTGCCATTGCTGCAGGAAGATCGCCGCGGTCGCGGGATCGTCGATCAATAGACCGTTGTTGATCTGGGTGCACAGACCGGTCGGCGTCCAGTTCGTACTGCCCGTCCACACCCGTACCGGCTGGCCGCCACTGGTCGTGCGAACAAGAAACTTGTTGTGCCCCAACGGGCCCGGGGACGTGAATCGGTTCGTCTTCTCCACATCTGCACCGGCGCCGATCAGCAGAGCGCGGGCATCGTCGTTCTCGTCGCGGGTACGCGCTTGTGCGGTTGTCTCGCCGTCTGCCTTCGTGATGGACCCGTTGGCCAGCACGACGTGAGCTCGTGGTCCCAGCGCGGTCAGCTTCGCGACCAGTTCGGCGTCACCGAGTTCGAACAGCGCCGCGAACACCTGGAAGTCGTCGTCATCGCCGTCCATCATCTCCAGCATGGCCCGGCGCAGCCCACCCGAAAGGAACAGCCGAATCGAATCATCGATGCGGTCGGTGATCCGCTGTTTGAACTGTTTCAGCGTCAGGTGATTCTCAGCAAGGAATCGAGCCATGAACTGCGAGATGACGAATGCCCGGTTGAAGAACGGGCGATACGTCCCGGTCGGCGCGGCGCCCAGGGTCCGCTCCGGACTCCAGTCGCTGGCCTCGCCATCCAGTAGCCGCAGGCTGTGGTCGGGGTCTCGCACCACCGGTATCACTCGATAGGACACGGCGTCGCCGCTATCGGCGTCATGGTCGGTCCACGAAAAACGTTGAAACGGCCACTGCGTCGACGGTTTCGACGCCGGGCGTCGATCGGTCTCGGTGTCGACGAGAGCGATCACGGGCTCGTTGGCGAAGCCCATCCGGTTGGGCAGAAACGACACCTCGGTTCCAGCGGCGGTTCGTTTCCGTCGTTCGATCGCGAACCCGCGGCAGGCGGTGATCGGCTGCGACGGCCGCCAATACAGCAGCGCGTCATCGTCATTGGCATACACCTTCAGTGTGGTGGTCATGCCCGGCCTCCTCAGCTGTCACCGCACCCACATTTCGGAGCGTGGCTTCTCGTGGGCCATGAGCGTGTCGAGCCGGAGTCAGCACCATCGGACGCTGCCACCGTTTCCATCTCGATCGGACGTTGCGTGGCTGGTACACGAATCATCCGACCAACACCAACGATGATCGCGAGTAGTGAACTACCCGTTCCTCGGCGAGTGCACCCGAACGCAGTGCACACGGACACCACCCTGCGCGCGCCCCGGTGTATCCCCCGACGACATCAGCCCCGTTGGTCGCGGATGGACCGCGGCTCGGTCCGGGGCCATCGCCGCCCTTGCGCGAGGTCCTGTCCCGGTAAAAGTGACCGAAGTGTGACGCGCGGCTTGATGGGGACTTTCGCAGCCTCGAGGCTGGTTGTACGGGGGGCCGATATGAGGAGGTCAGGTGGCACAGGAATACAACCGGAATCCCGCGGCGGTGGATGGGCTGTCGCCGGAGCAGTATCACGTCACCCAGCAGAACGGGACCGAGCGGGCGTTCACGGGTGAGTACTGGGACAATCACGAGCCGGGTATCTATGTGGATGTGGTGTCCGGTGAGCCATTGTTCGCCTCGGTCGACAAGTTCGACAGTGGCAGCGGGTGGCCGAGTTTCACCAAGCCGATCGATGCCCAGAACGTCATCGAGAAGCGGGACTTCAGTCATCTGATGATCCGCACCGAGGTGCGTTCGGCGCACGGTAACAGCCATCTCGGGCATATGTTCACCGACGGGCCGCGCGCGGCCGGCGGCCTGCGGTACTGCATCAACTCGGCGGCGCTGCGGTTCATCCACCTCGATGACCTCGAGGCGGAGGGCTACGGTGAGTACAAGACCCTGTTCACAAAGGAGGAGGCGTGACCGACACGCGCAAGGCGATTCTGGCGGGCGGATGCTTCTGGGGTATGGAGGACTTGATTCGTAGGCAGCCGGGTGTGTTGTCGACGCGTGTCGGCTACACCGGCGGCCGCAACGACCACCCCACCTACCGCAATCACCCGGGCCATGCCGAGGCCGTCGAGATCGTCTACGACCCGGCTCGGACCGACTACCGGGCGCTGCTGGAGTTCTTTTTCCAGATCCACGATCCGACGACGAAGGACCGTCAGGGCAATGACATCGGTACCAGCTACCGATCGGCGATCTTCTTCCTCGACGACGAGCAGAAACGCGTCGCGCTGGAAACCATCGCCGATGTCGACGCCTCGGGCCTGTGGCCGGGCTCGGTGGTCACCGAGGTGACCGCGGCGAGTGAGTTCTGGGAGGCCGAGCCCGAGCACCAGGACTACCTGCTGCGCTACCCGGACGGTTACACCTGTCACTTCCCGCGGCGGGGTTGGAAGCTGCCGAAGCGGGAGAGCACCGCTCAGTAGGTCGGCGCGCGTCCTACCGAACGCGCGTGGACGCGAATCCCGTTAGTAGTACGCAGAATCCGCCGACAATCAGCGCGACCGGCACCCATCGCATGGCCGGTGGCGGGTTGCGCATCTGATGGCGATGTCGAGGTAGGGGTGCGCCGAGCCGTCGGGCGCACCCCTATCGCCAGCCATTTCCATACTCCGAGGCCCAGTGCCGTCAGGAAGAGCAGCCCAGCGGCCAGCAGTACCGATGTGGGCAGTGATGGTCATGCCCGCACGCCTTTCAGCGACGTTGTCGCATCAAGCGTCGAGCATGTCCGGGCGTGCGGTCATCTTCCACCGATGGGAACGATCACGAACTCGCGGTGCGCGATTCGAGCTCGGCGCGCAATTCCGCAACCTCGGCGGCCAGTTCGTCGCGAAGTTGTTCCCGTTCGCGCAGGCTGGCGCGCAGACTCTCGACCGTATCGTTCATCGCCGCCAGCTTCCGGTCGGCGCCCTGCAGACGCCACTCGACCACTGCGCGACGATCAACCTCCGAACTCGCGTAGCCGACCCACTCCACGACGTAATCGAGCCACTGGGGCTGCTTCGGCATGGGCTCATCGGAATCCCATCCGCGCCGGACCGACGTCTTCGACGAAAGCACCCGCTCCACGCCCTGTCCGGAGTTCATCTGCACGAGATCGAACTTCCCAGCACTCGTCACCACCGCCGTGAGCCGATACCGCCCGGCGAGATGCATCCTCAGCTCCGCGGCACCCCGCCCATCGGCATCCAGCGCACCGAGCCACGGACCCTCCGCCGCCTCGATGATCGATGCGAGCACCCCGAGCTGCCCGGCACTGCGCCGACCCCGCGTCGCCCGCTCATGCAGGTCATCGGGCGTGGCGCTCATCTGATCCCAGTGCATCGCACCTCGCCTTCTCTCGCCGAACGGTTACCTACGAACATATATGCGCCGTGCCATGCCGCGGACGGCCGCCGACCGTATCACCGCTCGGTCGCGGCGTGACGGCACGGCATGACCGGGTCGGCCAACGGAGTTACCCCCTTATCGGCCACGACGCAGGTCATATTGCCACTCGGCGCGCGGAATCCGTTCGACACATCCGGCGACTGCGCCCCCGCGACACCACAGGCCGGCATCGCCCCGGACGCCGCCGCCAACGCCGCGATCCCCACCCGTTTCTTCATCATCCGAACTACCCCCAGACCGAGATCCGATGCGGCGGGCCGCGCCCGCCGATCTCCACCGGATCACACAGAGAACTTCGCACGGCGGTCACCCGGCGTATCGCGGACCATGCCACCCATTCCACGGGCACCGGGGTCGTGAGCTCAACTCGTCGGAGCCTGGTGTCCCGGCTCGGGGGCGGCTCCGGTGCAGGTCAAGATGGTGTGCAGGACCAAATCGGGGTTGTCGATCATGGGGACGTGCCCGACACCGGGAAGTATCTCGAACGTGGCATCCGGTAGCCGCTGTCGCGCGATCGCACCGTTGACCGCCACCGGAAATATTCGGTCGGCCTGCGACCAGGCCACGGTGATCGGGCACGGTAGCGGCGCGAAGTCGGCGATCTGGTCCCCGGTACCGAGCAGATCATCGGTGACGGTGCAGGCAAGCAGATCCGCGACGATCCCCTCGGCCGCGGCCGGGCCGAGCCGGTCACCGTGCTCGGCGATGACCCGAAACGCCATCCGCCGCAGCAGCGGGGCACGCAGTGTCAGCGGTGCGAGCGGCCGGGTCAGGCGCGCAAAGGTGACGTTGCGTGCGATTTCGGCGGAGGAATCGGCATGCCCGGTTCCGCCCGCATGCCAGAATCCGGCCGGTGAGAACGCACAGACGGTGCGGGCCCGGCCGCGGCGGGCAAGCTCGACGGCAGTCCACCCGCCGAGCGAGTTCCCGACCAGATGCGCTGTGCTCCAACCATGTTCATCGAGCAGCTGTTCGACCTCATCGACAAAGTCGGCGATCCGCGCCGGTCGCCGCGATACCGACGCCCCACCGCGATGTCCCAACGCGGTCGGCGCGAGGACGCGGTACCGGGCAGACAGCGCCGGGATCAACGGATCCCACACCCGCCCCGACATCGCCACACCGTGCAACAACACCAGCGGCTCACCGCTCATCGGCGGCCTCGAGCACCTGGACCGGGACGTCATCGGCCCAGGGTTGGCGGGTCACCATATCCGCGACTTCGACTGTGCCGCGCTCGAATTCGCCGGTGGCGGCGTCGACCAACCGGTAGGACTGGGTACGTTTGTGGATGGGTTGGGCGTCGAGCAGGACGACGCGGACTTCGCCGGGGGCGAAGTGACAGCGCTGATGCATGGCGGCGATGAGTTGTTCATTGTGCATATGGCCGTCGCCGAAGTTCCAGCCGACCGCGGTGCTGCAGATGCGTTCGCCGTCGGTGATGGTGTATTCGTCCTCGCGGCCGGGTGGCATGGCACGGTGGACCAGGGTGAACAGGGCGCGGCCGTGGGTGTTCATGGCGCGGAAGGCGTATCCCATGTATATCGGGATCTGCGCTCGATCCTTGCCGTAGAACCGTTCCAGCTGAGCCTGCGGCATGCTGGCGATCGCGACGATGCCCCGGTTGATCTTCTCGGCGGCCGAGGGTTTGATGCACCACATCGTGGTATCCCAGTTGCCCGCGTAGTAGCGCATTCCGGGCAGGAACGAAATCCGGTGTGGGAAGAGGTTTCCGGCGATCACGATGCCAGCGATCACGAGGAAGAGCAGTACCACCGGAACCGGGTGCTGCACACTGGCGAGACCGAGATCGGCATGCGCGACGAACAACACCAGTACGCCGAAGATCATGAAGACATTCCACTCCAGCGGCACACCCATCGGAATGGCCGTCAGGATCGCCAGGTGGAAGCACACCATGACGAATGCGGCGACCGCGGTCAACCAGCCACCGTGCGAGAGGAACAGCACCAGCGGAATACCCATCTCGACGGCCGTGCCGCCGTGGGCGAAGACGCGCGATAGGCGACCCGGGCGCAGGTCGTCGGGAAAGTTCTCGAAGAACTTGCGCTTGAGCGACTTTCGCCGGAACACCGGACTGTTCGACATCATCGTGGAAATCACGAACGGAAAGTGCTTGTTCAGCTTCGATGTCGCCGCGCCCAGCCAGATCACCACGAAGATCAGCTTCGCCGCGACGACCATATCGGCGGCGAAGAGAAAGGTGACCGTCAACGTCGCATAGACCTCGCCGCGCGCCGCCAGGAAAATAACTTTGTCGCGTAACCCGATCACCGCCAGCAGACCGAGAACGACCGCGATCTGCCATACCGGCAGCAACCCGACGGCCGTGTCCAACTCCGGTAACGGACCGGTGCCATCGGAGAACAGCGCGACCACGACAGCGACCAGTAACGCCGCGTAGAGCGCGATATCCACCGGAGTACGGCTGGTCCCCTTCGTCAGCGGAACCACCGAGGGCCACGGTGGAAGCCGAATGGTCTTGGGCCGCAACCAATACAGTATCGATCCCAGTGGCGGAAAGTACTTGTTGTTCAGCGGACCGAAGCCGCAACCGAGCCCGACCACTTCGAACAGCAGCGTGTACAGCACCACCTTTTCGAAGACGATCGGCTCGGACCACCAGTCGCCGACATTCGCGAATCCGTCGATCCCCGTGGTGCACAGCGCGATCAGCCAGCCACCGAGGATATAGAGGCACACCTTGCCGACGTAGAACAGGTGCAGCACCACCGGCGTCCCGAAACCCACCTCGGCCCAGTGTCGGGCCATCGGGCGGATCCGCTCGCTGCGAGTGCCCTTGCTC
This sequence comes from Nocardia sp. CA-107356, assembly GCF_050946365.1. Lineage (NCBI taxonomy): Bacteria > Bacillati > Actinomycetota > Actinomycetes > Mycobacteriales > Nocardiaceae > Nocardia > Nocardia sp. CA-107356. Next base: position 6,445,938 of record NZ_CP191992.1, read on the forward strand.
CACTCCGCCATATCGACCACGGGCAGGTCGGGTTCGAGAAACCCCATCAAGCACTCTCCGATTCGCCGACACCGAGGCACCGAGCCGGATCAGAACCCCATTGTCCTCCGATACGTTGGCAGCTCGACCAAGTGCTGTCAATCCGCGGTCCCGGCGACCGAGACCTTCCGCGGCATTCGCACATCGGCGCGCGAAGCAGACACTCTCCCGACACCGACCACGACCAGCCCACACACCGCGACAACAATCCACCCTGGTCGAGACGCGTGCGCGAGCGCGGTATCCGCCGCGCCGGTGACAATGGCGCCTGCGATAGCGATACCGAGTGCCGCACCGAATTGCCTTGCGGAGGAAGTGATCCCACCCGCGACACCCGCCTGGTCGGCGGGCAGACCACTCACCGCGGTATTGGTGATCGGCGCATTCGCGAAGCCGAAGCCGACACCGATCAGCAAATAGGCCAGCAGTAGTAGCGCAAGACCAGTGTGGTCGTCGAGGCGCACGAGACAGAGACCGCCAACGGTGATGAAGCCACCCGCCAGCAGCAGCGGCAGCCGCGGACCGACCCGACCGACGAGAACTCCCGACAACGGCGCGCAGACAGTGGCGGCAACTGCCAGCGGCAAGGTGACCGCACCGGCGGCGACCGCGCTCATGCCTCGCGCATGCTGCAGATAGAGGGTATTCAGCAGTAGCGTGGCACTGAACGCGACGAACACCACCACCGCGCCCACCACAGCCGCAGCGAAGTGGACCCGCCGAAACAGCTGTAGATCCATCAGCGGCTCGTGCCGCCGCGACTCGGTCCACACGAAACCGACCGTCGCCGCCACCACACAGCTGTATCCAACCATCGCCGCACTGGACCCCCACCCGAGTCGCGGCCCCTCGATGAGCACCGCCACCGCCCCGCCGACAACGGTGATCAGCAGCACCTGGCCGGGACCGTCGAGCCGACGCGCGTGCACCGCACGAGATTCCGGCACGAATACCATCGTCAGCACCAGGGTCACCAGGACGACCGGCACATTGATCCAGAATACGGATCGCCAACCGAGAGCCGCGATGAGCGCACCACCCAGCGTGGGCCCGACGGCCATGCTCAGGCCGAAGATCGCCGCCCATACCCCGATCGCCCGCGCGCGTTCCTTGGGCTCGGTGATCGCATTGACCACGATCGCGAGCGCCACCGGGCTGAGCATCGAACCTCCGATGCCTTGGACAACGCGGGCCGCGATGAGCACACCGATGGACGATGCCATCGCGCACGCAACCGAGGCCGCACCGAAGACGACCAGTCCGAATCGGAACACCCGTCGTCGTCCGAAACGATCGGCGATCGCCCCCGATGAGATCAGCAGACCCGCCAGCACGAGGGTGTAGGCATCCACCGTCCACTCCAGATCGCGTGTCCCCACGCGCAATCCGGATCCGATCGAGGGCAGCGCGATATTGACGATCGTCGTATCGAGCCCGACCAGGAACAGGCTGAGGCAGCATACGGCCAGCACGGTCCAGCGCCTGCGCGCGCTGCTGGGCTGGCGTGACGGGTTCGCACACATGGTCATCTCCGGTCGACGATTTCCGAATCGGGCACCCGATGATCGCGGCAGCAATCGTCGAACTGGCAGTTATTTTGCGGAAACCGCAAAATGGTCGAGTGGACGATGACCTGGCTCAGCTACTCGACGCCATCGGCCCGCGGCTGCGCACGCTGCGCCGCGATCGCGGCATGACTCTCGACGCGCTGTCCGCCGTGACCGGCATTTCGGTGACCACGCTGTCTCGCCTCGAATCCGGCAAACGACGCCCGACCCTCGAGCTACTGCTGCCACTCGCCGAGGCACACCGCGTCGCACTCGACCAGCTCATCGCCGCACCGGCCACCGGCGATCCGCGCGTCCATCTAGCGCCGCGCCGACATCGCCGCAGCGGCAGCATCGTCGTGCCGCTGACCCGATATCCCGGCCGCGTACAGGTTTTCAAACAGGTCATCGCACCACGACCACCGAAGCTCGTCACCCATGCCGGATACGAATGGCTCTATGTGCTCGCTGGCGAATTGCGGCTGATCCTCGGCGATAGCGACATGGTGCTGCGACCGGGTGAGGTCGCCGAGTTCGACACCAATGAGCCGCACTGGTTCGGGCCCGCCGATGACCGGACGGTCGAGATCCTGCATCTCTTCGGACCGCGGGGTGAAAAGCTGCGGGTGCGTACGCAAGGGCCGATACCGCCCGCGCACGCCTAGGACGTGTTTAAGAAGTAGGTTCGCGTTGGTCGCGCGGGTGTGAAAGCGCTTGTCGGGCATGGTGTGTCGTTTACTGGGAATGGGCGAGGTCTCCGGTAAATGGTTTGTTTACCAAGACGAACCAGAACACCGGAGACCTCGTGATCAGCGTAGCAACGAGGCGGGCGGACTTGACCGAGGAGCAGTGGGTGGCGATCGAGCCGTTGCTGCCCGTCGGGAAGAAGTCCGGTCGCCCGCCGAAGTGGACGAAACGGCAGCTCATTGACGGGATTCGGTGGCGAGTCCGGGTCGGGTCGCCATGGCGGGATGTGCCGGCGTGCTACGGATCGTGGGAATCGGTGTACGGGCTGTTTCGACGGTGGCAGCGCGCCGGGGTGTGGACCCGGATTCTGTCGGCGTTGCAAGCGCTCGCCGACTCCGAAGGCCGGATCGCCTGGGATGTCAGCGTCGATTCCACGATCGCGCGAGCGCACCAGCATGCCGCTGGTGCGCGGAAAAGGGGGACCTACAGACCGAACCGCCGTGCACCGGGGATGATCCCGAGCCCGACGATCACGGGTTGGGCCGCTCGCGTGGCGGATGGACCACCAAGACACATCTGGCGTGCGAGCAGGGACGAAAGCCGTTGGCGGTGGTGATCACCGCTGGTCAGCGTGGTGACAGTCCACAGTTCGAGGTCGTGCTCGAGCAGATCAGCGTGCCGCGCGTCGGCTCGGGGCGGGCGCGGACCCGCCCCGACCGGGTCTTGGCGGACAAGGCATACAGCTCCCGTGGCAACCGGGCCTACTTGCGGCGGCGCGGTATCAAGGCGACTATCCCGGTGAAGGTCGACCAGGCCGCCAACCGCCGCAAGAAAGGCTCGGCCGGTGGGCGAGCGCCGGCCTTCGACAAGGACACCTACAAACAGCGCCATGCCGTCGAATGCGGCATCAACCTGCTCAAACAGAACCGTGCCGTCGCAACACGATTCGACAAGCTCGCGGTCCGATACAAAGCAACCGTCGAAATCGCCGCCATCAACATCTGGCTCTCAACTTCTTAAACACGGCCTAGCCCGGTGTCAGCCGATCCAGTCGGTCAGCAGCTGATTGCTTCTGCCACTGCGGATTTCGGACTCGAGCCAGGTGTCGACGACGGTGTTGAAGAGGGTGTCGCCCTTCGGTAGGAGGTACGCCTTCGGGGCCGAGTCGAAGGGGGCGTCGGGGTGTAGGACTTGGAGGGTGGGGTGGGTGCGTTGGCGGTAGCGACCCTCGACCGAATCGGTGACGAACACATCGGCGTTGCGCTGTTCGATCTGGTCGTAAATGGTGAGGTTATCGGGCCAGATGGCGAGTTGGGCCGCGGGGAAGTTGGCGCGCGCGAAGGCCTCGTTCGTGCCGCCGCTGTTGACGATCACGCGAACCTCGGGACGGTTGATCTGCTCGATGGTCGCGTAGGAATCGGCATCGGTGCGCCGGGTGACCGGGGTCTTGCCGTCGATGGAGGTGGGAATGGAGAAGTCGGCGACGCGGCGGCGGGCCGCGGTATCGGAGATGCCGCCGACGGCGATATCGCAGTGTGCGAGGAAATCGTCGGTCAGGGTGGACCAGGTCGTCGGAATCCATTGCGGGACAACATGAAGGGTGGCGGCGAGGTCGGTGGCGAGTGTGATGTCGACGCCGCGGTAGGTGCCGTCGTCCTCGCGCAGGGTGTAGGGCGGGTAGTCGCCGGTCGTGCACACCCGCAGCACACCCGACTGTTGCACGGTGAACAACCGGGACACCTCCTGCGCCGTCGCGGTCGGCCCGGTGGCGAGCAGCCAGCTCACCATCAACAGCATGGCGATCGGCAGGTATCGGAGCGGTCGGCGCATCGGGACAGGCTAACCGACCTGATAGTCGGCTGAGAACCCGACGAACGGGACACTTCCCAGTCGGTGCCGAGCGTTGATACTGGTAGACGGCCACCCACGAAGGAGTTGGACATGGCTTTCATCGGAACCTTGATCGGGCTGGCCCTGACGGTGTTCATCGTGCTGCTACTCGCCCGGCTGGTACTGGATTGGGTCGGGGTGCTCGCCAATGGCAGCCACCCCCTGTGGGTGAACCGCGTCCGCGACCTGAGCCACTCCTGGACCGAACCGGTCATCGCGCCGGTCCGCCGGTACCTGCAGCCGATCCGTCTGGGCGGGCTGTCGATCGACCTGGCCTTCACCGTGGTTTTCATCGTCGCCCTCGTCCTGCGCGCCATCGCCTTCAGCCTGTAGCGGCCGTCAGCCGGTAGCCTCGGCCGCCGAGGCGTTTGATGGATCTATGACCATCGACACGACCATCGCCTACGGCTCCCACCGCGACCACGTGGCAGACCTGTACCTGCCCACCACGAACGATCCGGCACCCCTGGTGTTCGTCCTGCACGGCGGATTCTGGCGAGCGGCGTTCGACCGGAAGCATGCCCGGCCGCAGGCGCAGGCGCTCGCCGCGCTCGGATATGTGGTCGCGAATATCGAGTACCGGCGGGTCGGCGACGGCGGTGGCTGGCCGACGACATTCGATGATGTGGCGCGGGCGCTCGACGTACTGCCCGGATTGATCGAGGATGCCCGGCCGGGCCGAATCGATCAGGACCGCATCGGGTACATCGGACATTCGGCGGGCGGCCACCTGGCCCTGTGGGCGGCATTGCGGCATCGGCTGCCGACCGGCGCGGCTTGGCGCACCGAGGTCGCGCCGCGAGTCACCGGTGTCGTCGCCTTGGCCCCGGCGGCCGACCTGGTCGACGCCTATCACCGGGGCAACGGCGCGGGTGCGGTGGCCGAATTGCTCGGTGGCGGGCCCGACGAGTTACCCGAGCGCTATGCCGCGACCGATCCAGCGGTGCTCGGTGTCGCCGACATCCCGGTCGTCGTCGTGCACGGCGATCAGGACCAGCGCCTGCCGATCGAGATGGCTCGCGAATACTGTGCGAAATCCGGCGCCGAACTCGTCGAACTGCCGGACACCGGGCACTTCGAACTCATCGATCCCGATTCCGCCGCATGGTCTTTCGTGGTGCGGGCGCTGCGTCGATGCCTCGACTGACCCACCGTTCGTCCTACTCGGGTCAGATCTTGCCGGCGACACCGGATTGTTGTCCGTCAGAGGTGGCATTGATAGCGAGGTAGCGGCCGGGGACGACTGCAGCCCGGCCATCAGGTCACCCGGCTTCTACCCCGACCACTATCACCATGGGTGAACAACCTGCCTCGGGCCTGCGATCTAGCGCGTCAGATTGTTTGGGCCGCATCGGCATTGACCAATGCGAGCAGGAATTCGGCGGGTACTTCCGGCCATTCGGGACGCCAGCGGCCAGCGAGCTGATCTTCGCGCACCGCGGCGAGCGTGGCCACGACATATGGTCCCCCGTCGAGCAGATAGCGGACCGATCCGAGTTCGGCACACTGGGCGGTCACCGTTGCCAGCAGGGTCTTGGCCGCATCGATGCGGCCCGCGGCCGCGAGACAGGCGATCAATAGTCTGCGCGCCTTCAACAGTTCCCTCGGACGCTTGACGGATTCGAGCAGATCAACCCAATCCCGCGCCCAGGTGCAGGCGAGTTCGGTCTTATCCGGCGATACCGCAGCGAGCAGCAGCCGAATCGCGGTGAATTCCTCGTACAGTACGGTGAATTCGTCGATCGGGTCCACCGGCTTGCGGCGCTTGTCATAGTCGACGATGGGCAGCGGGCCGAATTCCGGATGCGGCGGTAAACCGAGCCGCAGCCGCTCGTTCTCCACCTCCGCGCCCAATCGCGGCAACGACATCGAACGGGCAACGCGGGCACCCTCGTTCAACCTGCGAATGGCGGCGGCGCGGTCCCCGCGCAGCGCTTTGATGCGAGCTCCGACGACATAGCGCGCCAACTTGAAATCCACGACCCCCGCCTCGGGCCCCAATTTGTACCCCTCGTCGAGCAGCCGTTCCGCCTCCGCGATTTCACCACGCTCGTAGAGCAATTCACCGAGTAGGGATCCGGCCAGCCGCGCGCCGTAGGAGTGACTGCCGCCGGATTGTTTGGCCACCTTCATCGCCCTGCGGAAGTACTGCTCCGCCCTGGTGATGTCGAGCTGCAGACTCGCGGCGAGCCCGAGAAAGCACAAACCGTGAACGTTGTTGTAATAACCCTTGTTCTGCCGCATATACGGTGCGGACCATTCCTGAAGGCGCAATGCCTCGTCGAAGTCGTAGCGATAGCCAGCGGTGAAGGTCGCGACATTCGCACCGATCGCCACCACATACGGTGACAGCTCCTCGGCCCGGAAGAAGCAGGGCGCAAGCATATCGTCGACACCGTCGAGCACATCCGCGCGCACCCGCACCACCGCATGCACCACACCGGCTTCGGCACGCAGCCGCGCGGTCGTTGACTCGTCGAATTCGCCGCGATCCAGGTTCGACTCGGCGAGCCGCAGTGCGCGTTCGGCCGGACCGGCACGGTGCAGCAGGATATTCGCCCACGCCAGATCCAACTGCAGCCGAGGATGGGTTTCGATGATCGTGGCGGGCAATTTATTGACCAGGCCGATGAGGCTGGCGAACTGTCCGTACTCGAGCAGCGACATACCGTCCTGCTCGACGATCTCGATGGCCCGCTGCTCATCTCCGGCGAGCAGGGCGTGATCGACCGCCTCGCTGACGTGGCGGTGCTCGGCCAACCACCGCGAGGCCACCCGGTGCAGTTCGGTGATCCGTTCGGGCCGATCGCGTTCCAGCCGCTGTTGCAGGAAATCCTGGAACAGGTGGTGATATCGGAACCAGTTGCCGTCATCGAGCTTGCGCAGGAACAGATCCTGCAGTTGGATCTGCTCCAACATGGCCTGCCCATCCGGAACACCGGTGAGCACCGAGGCGAGTTCGCCGCAGATCCGCGGCGTGATCGAGGTCGCCACCATGAAGTCGAGCATCCCGGGTTCCAGGGTGTCCAGGACGTTCTCGACGAGGAATTCACTGATGGCGTGGTGACGTCCGGTCAGATGGCTGATCAGCTCACCGGGATCGTCGCTGCCGCGCAGCGACAGTGCCGCCAGTTGCAGTGCCGCGACCCAGCCCTCGGTGGATTCGGTGAGGTCTTCGACATCGCCGCGGTCCAGCTCCAGCCCGCCCAGTTCGACCAAAAAGGTGTGCGCCTCCTCGACATCGAAACGCAATGCGGCAGGACCGATTTCGACCAACTCGTCACGCGCCCGCATCGAACTCATCGGCAGCCCGGTCTGACTGCGGCTGGTGATCACCAGATGCAGTGTCGGACTGCAGCCTTCGATCAGGAAGCGCAGGGCGCGGGTGGTCGCGGGATCGGTGGCGCGGTGCCAGTCGTCGATGACGACGACGAGTTGTTCACCGCGCCGGTCGATATCGTTGATCAGCGAGGTCAGCACGTAGCGTTCGGATTCGTCGCCGTGCTCCTCGAGCAGTTCGCCGAGTTCACGTGCCAGCGACGGTCGTTCGGCGCGAATGGCTTCGATCAGATGCGACAGGAACCAGACCGCGTTGTTGTCGTCATTGTCGACGGTCAGCCAGGCGACCGCCACCGCCTCGGCGCTCAGCGCCTCGCACCATTGGGCGGCGAGGGTGGTCTTGCCGAATCCGGTGGGGCCGTGGATGACCGCAAGTCTGCGGTTGCGTCCCTGGCGCAGCAGTGCGATGAGCCGCTGGCGCTCGACCAGTGGGCGGTTGGCCACCGGAGGCCGCAGACGAGTGGCGGGCACGGGCGGAGTGATCGTCGCCGCGGTGGTGCGGCGGCGACGGCCGGTTGCGGTCGGTGTCGGTATCGGGCGGTGCCCGACGGGTTCGGCGGCGGGCAGCGGGATCGGCATATCGTCGAGCGGCAGACCGTGATGTTGCTGGATCTCGCGCAGTTGTTCACCGAATTCGGCTGCGCTGGTGGGTCGTTCGCCGCGTTCGCGGGACATCGCGCCTTCGATCGCGGCGGTCACGTCGGCGGGTAGCCCCGCGTCGCCGAGGTCCGGTATCGGCTGCCTGGTGATGCGCAGGAACTGGGCGACCAACTGTTCGCCGCTGCGCCGTTCGAAGACCGCATGGCCGGTGCTCGCGCAGAACAGGGTCGAGGCCAGGCTGTAGATGTCGGCGGTCACGTCCGGGACATGTCCCTGCAGCACCTCGGGTGCGGTGAACGCGGGTGAGCCGGTGATGGTGCCCGCGGTCGTCTCGAAACCACCGGCCAGCCGGGCGATGCCGAAATCGGCGAGCTGCGGCTCACCGTATTCGGTCAGCAGGATGTTGCCGGGTTTCACATCGCGGTGCAGCATGCCGCGCCGGTGCGCGGTTTCCAGCGCACCCGCGATCTTCACCCCGATATGCAGCGCGTCCTGCCAACCGATCGGGCCGTGCTCCTGGACGCGGGCGTCCAGTGAGCCGTGCGAGTGATAGGGCATCACGATGTAGGGCCGTCCGGTCGCGGTCGATCCCACCTCGAAGACGCTGACGATATTCGGATGATTGGAAAGCTTGCCCATGGCAAGCTGTTCACGAACGAATCGTTCGAGATTCTCCGACTCCAGATCCGCGGTGAGCACCTTGATGGCCACCGTGCGATCGAGTGCGGGCTGGACGCATCGATACACCACCCCGAAACCGCCACGTCCGATCTCGACGGCCTCGGTGAACCCGGCAGCGCCCAATTCCGCCGCGAACCCTGAGGTCAGGTCGCGCTGCGTGGAAAGCGGATCGATTTGCGCCACGACGACCTCGATACAACAATCAACCAGTTACCTCGAGCATATTCCCGTCGCCACGATTGTGCGCGCGCTCGCCCGAGATGGCGTCGCAATTCACTGCGGTGCAGGCGATCCAGACAGCGGAATGTCTCGGCGCCGAAACATTCGCGCCCGGCGATCGAGGCTATTCGTGGGCGAACAACACCTCAGCCCGCGATCCGGGTTCCATGCACGGGGTGGAACAGGTGCACCGAAGCGGTGTCGTGCACCCGCATCGTCACCGCCTCGCCCAGCTCGGCGGGCGCGCGGCTGGCGGAGCGGGCCACGAAGGTGAGTGGTTCCCCATCGAGACCGGTGAGCAGGGCGCCGGGAACGCGGGCGTAGATATACGATTCGCTGCCGAGCTCCTCGATCAGCTCGACGCCGACACCGAAACCGGTTCCGTCGCGACGGAGTTCGAGCTGCTCGGGCCGGATGCCGATGGTCACGGTGTCGAGTCCGGCCGCGGCGAGGTGGGCCAGCTGCTCGCGCGGCAATTCCACGGTGGCGTCGGCGACCCGGACACCACCTGCCACGATGGGCACCGTGCACAGATTCATCGACGGCGAGCCGATAAATCCGGCGACGAACGCGTTGGCGGGCCGATCGTAGAGTTCGGCGGGGGTGCTGAACTGTTGCAGCTTGCCATCGCGCAGCACGGCAACGCGATCGCCCATGGTCATGGCCTCGACCTGGTCGTGGGTGACGTAGACAGTGGTGGTGCCGAGGCGGCGCTGCAGGGCGGCGATCTGGGTGCGGGTCTGTACGCGCAGCTTGGCGTCGAGATTGCTCAGCGGCTCGTCCATACAGAACACGCGCGGCTCACGCACGATGGCGCGGCCCATCGCGACCCGCTGACGTTGTCCGCCGGACAGCTTGGCGGGCTTGCGGTCGAGATATGGAGTCAGGCCCAGCAATTCGGCGGCATCGGCGACGCGCTTCTTGCGTTCGGCCAACGGCACCTTCATCATCTTCAGAGCGAAACCCATATTCTCCCCGACGGTCTTGTTCGGGTAGAGCGCGTAGTTCTGGAACACCATGGCGATATCGCGGTCCTTGGACGGCACACCGACCATATCGGTGCCGTCGATCCGGATCGATCCGGCGTCGATCTCCTCCAGCCCGGCGAGCATGCGTAAGGCGGTCGACTTGCCCGAGCCCGAAGGTCCGACCAGGACAATGAATTCGCCGTCGGCGATATCCAGATCCAGCGCATCGACCGCGAGCGCATCGGCGCCCGGATAGGCGCAGGATGCCGCCTCGTAACGGATTGTGGCCATTGACTTTTCCTTACTTGATGGCGCCGAAGGACAGCCCGCGCACAAGCTTGTTCTGCGCGAGCCAACCGGCGAGTACGACGGGCAGGGCGGCGAGTACGGCGGCCGCGGACAACCGCGCCCAGTACAGGCCCTCACCGGTAATGAAACCGACCAGGAACACCGGCATGGTCTGGGCCTGCACCGCGGTGAGATTCACGGCGAAGAAGAATTCGTTCCAGGAGAAGATGACGCAGATCAGCGCGGTGGCCGCGATACCTGGTGAGACCAGCGGCAGGATCACCTCGCGCACCGAGGTCACGAGGCCGGCGCCGTCCATGCTCGCGGCCTCGAGCAGTTCGCCGGGCACCTCCAGGAAGAACGAGCGCATCATCCACACCGCGATCGGCAGATTCATTGCCGTGTAGAGGATGACGAGCGCCCAGATATTGTCGAGCAGTCCGATATCGCCGACGATCACATACAGCGGCACGATCGCCGCGACGACCGGCAGCATCTTGGTGCCGATGAAGAAGAACAGCGCGTCGCGGGTCTTGCGCACCGGCCGCAGCGACAGCGCGAAGGCGGCCGGAATGCCCAGTGCCAATACCAGAGCCGTGGAGACCACGGTCGCGAAGGTGGAGTTCAACAGGCTGGTGCCGATACCGCTATCGAGGACCGCGGAGAACTGGTCCAGTGTCGGGGTGAAAAACAGCTTCGGCGGATCGGTGTAGGCATCGCCCTCCTGTTTGAACGCCGTCAGCACCATCCACAGCACCGGGAAGAACATGCCGATGCCGACGACCCAGGCGAGCAGGCTCCAGATCAGGCCGGACCGTTTGCGTGCGTTCATGCCGCCGCTTCCTTTCCGCTGAATGTCTTGAACAGCAGTCGCAGCGCAAAGGTGGCGACCACGGTGGTGGCGATAACGGTGACCACACCCATCGCGGCGGCTTGGCCGATATCGAAGCCCAGGAATGCGCGCTGGTAGATGTAGAAGGGCAGATTGGAACTGGCGATGCCGGGTCCGCCCGAGGTCATCATGTACACCGCGTCGAAGGTGTTGACCAGATAGATCGCACCCAGTACCGCACCGAGTTCGATGAACCGGCGCAGATGTGGCAGCGTGAGTTCCCGGAACACCGCGAAGGAACTCGCACCGTCGACCTTGGCGGCCTCCACGATGTCGCGGGGCATCGATTGCAGCCCGGCCAGGATCAGCAGCATCATGAACGGCGTCCACTGCCAGACCAGATCCGCCATCACCGCGGGCAGCGGGTATTTGCTCACCCAATCGGTCCGACCGGCGCCGAACGGTTTCAATACGAAGTTGACCAGCCCGAAGACCGGATCCAGCATCGTCGTCTTCCAGATCAGCGCAGCCGCCACGGGTGTCACGAGGAACGGTGTGATCAGCAGGGTGCGCACCACGCCGCGGCCGAAGAAGGCCCGATCCAGTAGCAACGCCAACAGCAACCCGAGGATCACCGAGACGATGACGGTCCCGACGATCAGGATCACGGTATTGAGCGCGACCTGACGGAATTGGCTGTCGCGGAATACGTCCACGTAGTTCTGCAGTCCGGTGAAGTGCCGGGATCCGGGCCGGACCAGGTTCCAGGATTGCGTCGAGTAATACAGCGTGAAGACGAACGGCACCTGGGTGACGACGATCATGAAGATCAGCGCGGGCAACAGCGGTCCACGGCGTCGCCAGGCCTCGGCGCGCGAAAGCCGATGGGATAGCTCCGCGGCGGCCGGTGATCCAGCGGGCGCCGATACCGCAGGGGCAGTGATTGTTTCGGACATGACTACTGATTCCCTCGATACGACCTGCCGACGGTCTCGGCATACTGCTGTGCTTGCTCGAGTGCGGCCCGCACGCTGATCCGGCCCGCGACCGCGGCGCTGATCTGCTGACTCACCCGAGTTCCGAGATCCTGGAACTCCGGAATGGTGATGAACTGGATGCCGGTGTACGGAACCGGTTGCACGGTGGGATGTTCCGGGTCGACGCCCGACATTGCGGCCAGCGTGAGCGGCCCATAGGCCTTCGAGGCCTCCTTGTACTCGGGAATCTCGTAAGTGGACTGGCGACTGCCGGGTGGCACATGTGACCAGCCGAGCCGCTGACCGACCATCTCGATGTAGGGCTTGCCGGTCATCCAGGAGATGAATTTCCATGCGGCGTCCGGTTTATCGCTGGATTTGGGAATGCCGAGCGACCAGGTATAGAGCCAGCCGGAGTTGGGTTTGCGCATTGTCGGCGCGAGCACGTAGCCGATCTTGCCGACCACCTTGCTCGATGCGGGATCCTCGAGCACACCGACGGCCGAGGTCGCGTCGTACCACATCGCGGTATTGCCCTGGGAAAGCTGTGTCGCGCATTCACCGAATCCGCTGGTGGCCGCACCGGGCTCGCCGTGCGCGCGGACCAAGCCGATATAGAACTCGACGGCCGCGACCACCTCCGGGCTGGTGAGTTGGGCGTGCCAGTTCTCGTCGAACCAGCGGCCACCGAAGGTATTGATCACCGTATTCAGCGGGGCGAGCGATTCACCCCAGCCCGGTTTGCCGCGCAGGCAGATGCCGGAGCGACCGCTGGCCGGATCGTCGAGTTTCGCCGCGGCCTGCGCGACCTGATCCCAGGTGGGTTCGGCGGGCATGGTCAGCCCGGCCTGCTCGAGCAGATCCTTGCGGTACATCAGGAACGACGATTCGCCATAGAACGGCACCGAGTACATATCGCCGTTGTAGGACAGCGACTTTCGCAGCGACGGGATGAAATCCTGTTCGTCGTAGCCCGGGGTCTGTCGCGCGTAGGTCGACAGATCGACCAACCACCCGTTCGCGGCCCATTGCGGCGTCTCGTAATTGCTGATCATGACGACATCGAATTCGCCGCCGCCGGTCGCGACCGATGCGGTGATCTTGGCGCGGGCCTCGTTCTCCGACAGGGAGACGAATTTGAGTTTGGTGCCCGGATTTTCGCGCTCGAACTCACCGGAGAGCGCGATGGCATCCCGCATCTGTGAGTTGGAGACCATGGCGATGGTCACGGTGTCCCCGCCGCCGGAGGTGAACGAACCGGCCCCCGCGCAACCGGACACCGCCAATAGGGCCGCAATAGCCAGCGCCACTGCGGGTTTCGCAAATCGGGTCGGCCTGCTCCTGGGGCTCGGTCTACGCATCGGACGGGCCCTCCTTCCTTTCCAGCAACCACCGCGCACACTCGATATCGGTGACGAGGATCTTGGCCAGTCCCCCGCGCAACGCACCGAGAACGGCTTCGTGTTTCATCGGCCCGCCGGAGATCAGCACCGCGGCGGGGCATCGCCGGATGGCGTCGAGGCCGACCGAAACGGTCCGCTGTGCAAGCGATCCCGCGACATCGCTGCCGTCGGCGTGGAAGAACCGGCCGCCGATTTCGCCGACCGCACCGAGCCCACGCAGTTCGTCGAGGATCGCGGTATCGAGATAGCTGCCCTCGAACAGGGTGGTGGCCGTGGAGACCGGGCCGACGCCGAACATCATCACATCGGCACCGCGGCCCAGCGATATCGCGCGCCCGAGCACCGAATCCTGTTCCAGCGCGGTAACCGTCGCCGGATCGGCGTACAGCGGTGCGTGCAGGCGAACCGGCGTCGCCTGTAGTTGCGTCGCGCATCGGCCCAGCGTGTAGTCCACGCCGGTCTGGTAGTCGAACGAGGTCATCGATCCGTCGAGCTGGACGACATTCGCGCAGTGCGCCGATTTGGTGCGCAGTTCGTGCGCGACGGCGATCGTCTCTGGGCCCCAGGTGAATCCGAGGGTGTGCGTCGGCTGCAGCCGACGGGTCAGTACGCCGACCGCGGCGCGGGCCAGGGGCAGTAGGCCCGATGAGGAGCCATCGGGGATATCCCCCAGCACCACCGCCTCGGTGAGCCCGAATGCCGCCTCGACCTCGCTTTCGATATCGGTGTGTACCGATGAGCGCAGATCGTCGGGGACGCTGATCTCGATGCGCACCAGTCCCTGTGCCCGCGCACGGGCGATCAGCCGACCGGCGGTCGGCCGCGAAACACCCAGCTTGGCCGCGATTTCCGCCTGCGTCGCGCCTTCCAGGTGATAGAGCTGCGCGGCCCGCAATGCGAGCCGGACATCGTCCGGCGCGCTCGGCCGGGATGGTTCGGTGGCCACACGAGCTCCTCATTGACGCTGATCATCTGCTCAGCAGCTGATCTATTGCTCACAGAGGTTACCATCGGAATGTGACGTACACAACAGTCAAGGGGTTGTCATGAGTGAGGCCACATACATCACATTGCGTGCCGCGACCGTCGGCGACCTACCTCCCGACCTGTCCGCACCGACCTACGACCGCACTCGAATCAGCAGCGGCATAGTGCATTTCGGCGTCGGCGGATTCCATCGCGCACATCAGGCGAACTACCTCGACGAGTTGCTGCGGCGCGGCGGGTCTCGCGACTGGGGAATCTGCGGGGTCGGGGTGCGTCAGGAAGATCGGCGCATGCGTGATGCGCTCGCGGCGCAGGACGGCCTGTACACACTGTCGGTCGTCGGCTCCGACGGCACCCGGACGACCCGGGTGATCGGCTCGATCATCGAATATCTATACGCGCCGGACGATCCCGAGACCGTCATCGAGAAACTCGCCGCCCCGGCGACCCGGATCGTCTCGCTCACCATCACCGAGGGCGGCTACAACTTCGCCGCGACCACCGGCGAATTCGACGCCGACAATCCGGACATCCGCGCCGATCTTGCCCCGAATGCGTTACCCACCACCGTATTCGGGCTCATCACCGAGGGGCTGAGGCGACGTCGTGCGCGCGACATCGCGCCGTTCACCGTCCTGTCCTGCGACAATATCGAGGGCAACGGCGACGTCGCGCGCCGCACGTTCGGCGCCTTCGCCTGGCTGCGCGATCCGGAACTGGGCGACTGGGTCGAGCGCACGGTGCGATTCCCGAATTCGATGGTGGACCGGATCACGCCGGTGACCCCGCCGGGGACGTCGGCGGAACTCGCGCGGCGCCACGGCGTGCGCGATCGCTGGCCAGTGGTGACCGAGCCATTCACCCAATGGGTGATCGAGGATTCGTTCTCGCTCGGCCGACCAGCGCTCGACGAGGTCGGCGTGCAATTCGTCGGCGATGTCGCACCCTACGAGCTGATGAAACTGCGCCTGCTGAACGCGAGCCACCAGGCGCTGGCCTACCTCGGATATCTGAGCGGCTACCGGCTCGTCCACGAGGCGGCGCAGGATCGCCTCTTCCACCGGTTCCTGATGCGCTACATGGACCGCGAGGCGACGCCGACCCTGCGCCCGGTACCCGGAGTCGACCTGGATCGATACAAGCGCACCCTGATCGAGCGCTTCGCCAACCCCGCGATCGGCGACACCATCGCCAGGCTGTGTGCCGAATCCTCGGATCGGATCCCCAAATGGCTGCTACCGGTGGTCCGTCGGCAACTCGCCACGGGTGGCGAGATCACTTGTGCCGCAACGGTAGTCGCAAGCTGGGCGCGCTATGCCGAGGGGGTTGACGAATCCGGTGCACCGATCGAGGTGATCGATGGGCTGCGCGAGCGCCTGGTACCCCTGGCCCGTCGCCAGCGCGATGATCCCACCGCGTTCCTGAGCGATCGCTCGGTATTCGGCGATCTGATCGACGAGCCACGCTTCGTCGAAGCCTATACCGCGGCCCTGAGTTCACTGCATACCAATGGATCCCGCGCCACCTTGGCCGAGCTGATGCGATCGGAGGGCTAGCGGGACGACGCATGTCGATATCGACGACCCGCGGCACCCCCGCCACGGATTGCGAATGATCGCCCGGCCCAGGGCTTTGCCTGCCTACTGTTCGGCGAGCTCGGCGAGTCGGTCGACGGAGGCTCGGAGTTTGTCAGCGGTGGTCGCCCGGGCACGGGGGAACCGGTCCTCGTCGGTCAAACGCGACCAGTCGTAGGTGTGCGTGACCCGGGTATGTGCCGGGTCCAGGGGTTCGAGCTCCCAGCGCCACAGGTGACCCGGGGGTTGCTGCTCCGGTTCCGCGGGCAGCCAGGCGATGCGGCGAGCCTCTTCGAACTCCACCACATGGTTCTCTCGGACCGACCCCTTGGTGGTCGTCATGAGGAACATAGCCCCCACCTCGCGCACGCGTTGACCCGCTGCTGCCTGTGCGAGGTTGTCATTGCCATCCCAGCGCGGCTGTTGCAACGGGTCGGCGATCAACTCGAAGATCTGCTCCGCCCCGGCGGCGATATCGCGGCTGGCGGAGACGATGCGTGGGACTTCGGTGTCGTCGGTCATGGTCCGATCGAAGCATCCGACCCCTGACTCGCGCCAGCGGAATGCGCGATATCGAACCGGGGCAATCGATTCGGGGCTTTCAGTTTGACCGATCAACCGAGTTTCGCGAAGATCCGCGCCCGCGAAGGCACCAACCTGGCCGCCGCGGAACTGGGCATCTGAGGGCCGGGCTCCCCTGCGGCATTGATCGGCAAACCGGATTCTGCGCCGCGAGCAGGTATCCGATCGGCGGCAATGTGTGCTCGGCGCGCTGGGCCACGCTGCACATGTCCCCGATCGGAATACCGCTGTCCGCGATCGGCCGCCGGGATGTCCTCAGAAGACTTGCAGCGGAGGGGACTTGGGGAAGGTGACGGGCAGGGCGACCAAGGCGCGGTGGAACGCTCCCGGTCGCCATTGCAGTTCTTCGGGGGGAACGGCGAGTTGCATTTCCGGTAAGGCGTCCAGCAGTTGATCGATCGCGTCCTGTGCGACCAGGGTTGCGACCGAACGGGCGGGGCAGGCGTGCGGCCCGGCGCTCCATGCCAGGTGGGACCTGTTGTCGGTGTACTCGCCGGTGTTGATCGCGGGATCGTTATTGCAGCCGGCCATGCTGATGACTACCGGCTGGTGCGCGGGCAGCCACGCGTCATCGATCAGGATCGGCTGCTTCGGGAAGGTGATGCAGTAGTTGGATAGCGGTGGATCGGTGAACAACACCTCGTCCAACGCATCGCGCGTGGACAGGGTGCCGCCGAGAATGCCGCCACCGAACCGGGTGTCGGTCAACATCGGTCGCAGCGTATTGATGATCAGATTCTGGGTCGGTTCCATCCCGGCGCCGTACAGGCTGAGCACCTGGTGGATCATCTCGGCGTCGTCGAGTTGCGCCGGATGGGCGAGCAGACCGGAGACGATATCGTCGCCCGGCTGGTCGCGCTTGAGGCGGACCAGATCGAACATCGCATCGGCAACCATCTTATTGCCCTCGACGGCGGCATCCGCACCTTCCATGAGGGCGGCCATACCGGCCGCGGCGCGCTGGCCGATTTCCTGCGGGCAGCCGAGCATGGCGTTGATCACCGCGAAGGACAGCGGCAATGCATACTGCCCGACCAGATCCGCCGTACCGTCCGCACAGAAGGTGTTGATCAGCGGAATGGCGATCTGCTCCACGGTGGAATGCAAAGCGAACAGATCGATTACACCAATACCGGCAACGGTCGCCTCCCGGTAGCGGGTGTGCTCGAGGCCGGTGCTGCGAATCGCGGCCGGACGCCATTCGAGCATCGGTCGAACCGGGCAGTCCTCGGGGATGCCCTTCTGCCAGGTCCGTGAATCGGCCGGAAAATGGTCGGGATCATTGAGGATTCGCAGCGCGGTGTAATAGCCGATCACCAGGGTGGCCGGCACGCCGGGCGACAGCTCCACCGGCACCAGAGAACCGTATCTACTGCGCATCTCGCGGTACGCGGCATGTGGATCCGCGGCGAATTCCTCTGAGTACAGCGCGATTCGGGGACCGTCGGTATCGATCGGTGAACCGTGTGCGACCGGGTAGGAACGAGGGTGCGTTGCCGACTCTGGCGTGGTCAAGTGACGAAACTCCAGTCGATGAGCAGAAACGGTGAGCGGGCGTGCGTCGGTGCCGCCCGCTCAGAGCAACAGTCAGGGTACGTGGGCCGCCAGTGCGGCGCCCGTTGTAGTCGCCACTCTTGGTAATGCCTATGTGACCGGCATTACAGTGGACACAGGCAGATACGAAGGACACCGATTGAGCACAGCAGCGCACGGCAACCCCTGGGTCGCCGTTCGACCGGATGACGACCTCACGCAATTGGCACGGCGTGTGTCGTCCGCGCACCGCTCCTTCCTCGAAGGCGTCGACCGCCTGCCGACCGTCCGACCCGACGGTGATTCGATCCGTCCAGTAGTCCTGGATTCCTGGCGGCGCAGCCGCGACAATGGCATTGACCCGGACGGCTTCGGCGACGGCATCGACCTCGACGGCCTTGCGCTGCAGCGCTATCGGGCCACCCACCCCACCGCGCTGATCCGACCCGTTGTGCAGAAATTGCTGGTCGAAGATGCCACCGACGCCGGATTGCTGGTCGCGATCAGCGATGCCAAGGGACGACTGCTCTGGGTCGAGGGCGATGCGAAGGTCAAGAACCGGGCGCTGGCAATGAATTTCGTCGAGGGCGCGGATTGGAGCGAGGATCGCGTCGGCACGAATGCGCCGGGCACCGCCCTTGCCCTCGATCATCACGTGCAGATCTTCGGGGCCGAACACTTCAGCCGCGTAGTGCACGAGTGGAGTTGTACCGCCGCACCCGTCCACGATCCGCTGAGCGGACGGATCATCGGCGCCATCGATATCACCGGCGGCCCGCGAGTCGCCGTACCGGAGGTGTTATCGCTGATCCGGGCGACGGTGCTGGCGGCGGAATCCGACCTGCAATTGCATCTGCTCGACTCGCCGAAACCGCTCGACCCCACGACCGCACGGCTACAGGTGCTCGGTTCGGGACGGCCGACTCTCACCCGCGACGGCGAGAGCATCCACCTGTCGCAGCGGCATGCCGAGATCCTGTTGCTGCTGGCCGAATATCCCGAGGGCCTGAGTGCCGACCACCTCGCCATGCTGCTCGACGAATCGGAACTGGATCCGGTGACGGTGCGAGCGGAAATGTCGCGGGTACGAAAGATGTTGGGCGCCAATGGTCTCGGCTCCCGGCCGTATCGGCTGCTGATGGATCTCGATACCGACGTCGCCGAGGTTCGACGCGCACTCGCCCGCGGCGACACGTCGACGGCGGTGCGCGCCTACCCGGGGCCGATCCTGCCCCGCTCGCTCGCACCCGGCGTCGATGAACTGCGCGTCGAGTTGCGCGGCCGCCTGCGCGCCGCCCTGTTGACGGCGGGCGATCGACGCCTGCTCGCCCGCTGGACCGGTTCGGTCGACGGGCGCGACGACGTTGCGGCATGGACCGCCTATCTCGCCTCGCTCGACCGACAGTCCTCGATGTATGCCCAGGTCAAGGCGCAGTTGCGGCTACTCGATGACAAATTGGGCGTCTGACCAGTTTGTTGCAACTGTGCTGCAACATGCACACTTCTAGTGTTCCAGATCACACCTCATGCAGGAACCGTCAGCAGATCGAGGAGCATTCGATGACCGTCTTCGCACGCCCAGGAACCCCCGACGCCGCCATGTCGTTCCAGGCTCGCTACGACAACTGGATCGGCGGCGAATGGGTCGCGCCCGTCAAGGGGCAGTACTTCGAAAACCCAACCCCGGTAACGGGTCGAACGTTCTGCGAGGTCGCTCGCGGCACCGCCGAGGACATCGAACTCGCCCTCGATGCCGCGCATGCCGCCGCACCC
Source organism: Nocardia sp. CA-107356 (assembly GCF_050946365.1). Classification (NCBI taxonomy): domain Bacteria; kingdom Bacillati; phylum Actinomycetota; class Actinomycetes; order Mycobacteriales; family Nocardiaceae; genus Nocardia; species Nocardia sp. CA-107356. Next base: position 6,465,857 of record NZ_CP191992.1, read on the forward strand.
GCCTGGGGTAAGACCTCCGTCGCCGAGCGCGCCGTCATCCTCAACAAGATCGCCGACCGGATGGCGGAACATCTCGACGCGCTCGCCCTCGCGGAGACCTGGGACAACGGCAAGCCGATCCGCGAAACCCTCGCCGCCGACATCCCCCTGGCCATCGATCACTTCCGCTACTTCGCCGGTGCGATCCGCGCCCAGGAGGGTTCGCTGTCGCAGATCGACGTCGACACCGTCGCCTACCACTTCCATGAGCCGCTCGGTGTTGTCGGCCAGATCATTCCGTGGAACTTCCCGATACTGATGGCCACCTGGAAGCTCGCGCCCGCGCTCGCCGCCGGTAATGCCGTGGTACTCAAGCCCGCCGAGCAGACTCCCGCCTCGATCCTGTTCCTGATCGGTCTGATCGGCGATCTGCTGCCACCCGGTGTGGTCAATATCGTCAACGGTTTCGGCGTCGAAGCGGGCAAGCCGCTGGCGTCCAGCCCGCGGATCAAGAAGATCGCGTTCACCGGCGAGACCACCACCGGCCGCCTGATCATGCAGTACGCCTCGCAGAATCTGATTCCGGTCACCCTGGAACTCGGTGGTAAGAGCCCCAATATCTTCTTCTCCGACGTCCTCGCCGCGAACGACGACTACCAGGACAAGGCCCTGGAAGGCTTCACCATGTTCGCACTCAACCAGGGCGAGGTCTGCACCTGCCCGTCGCGCGCGCTCATCCAGGCCGATATCTATGACGAATTCCTGGCCGCGGCGGTGGTGCGGACCAAGGCCGTGCGGCAGGGCGATCCGCTCGATACCGACACCATGATCGGCGCACAGGCCAGCAACGATCAGTTCGAAAAGATCCTGTCCTACATCGAGATCGGCAAGGGCGAGGGCGCCACGCTGCTCACCGGCGGCGAGCGCGCCGACCTCGGCGGCGACCTGGCGGGCGGCTACTACGTGCAGCCGACGGTCTTCGCCGGAAGCAACTCGATGCGGATCTTCCAGGAGGAGATCTTCGGGCCGGTCGTCTCGGTGACCTCGTTCTCGGACTACGACGATGCCATCAAGATCGCCAACGACACGCTCTACGGACTCGGAGCTGGTGTGTGGTCGCGCGACGGTGCGGTCGCCTACCGGGCCGGGCGCGATATCCAGGCCGGGCGGGTGTGGACCAACACCTATCACCAGTACCCCGCGCACGCCGCATTCGGCGGCTACAAGCAGTCCGGCATCGGACGCGAGAACCACCGCATGATGCTCGACCACTACCAGCAGACGAAGAACCTGCTGGTCGGTTACGCGTCGAAGGCGCAAGGCTTCTTCTGATGGCCGAGGTCCCCCGGCGCGTGCGCGCCACCGCGGCGGCGATGGATCTGCTCCGTCGCCTCCGCGGGCAACACGGGCCGCTGATGCTGCACCAATCCGGCGGCTGCTGCGATGGTTCGGCGCCGATGTGTTATCCCGCAGGCGAATTCATGGTCGGTGATCGCGATGTGCTGCTCGGACTGCTCGATCTGCGGTTGCGGGCCGATGAAATACCCACGACCGAGCCGGAGCCGGACGACTGTGCGCCGGTGTGGATTTCCGGTCCGCAGTTCGCCGCCTGGCAGCACACCCAGCTGGTTCTCGATGTGGTGCCGGGGCGCGGCTCCGGGTTCAGCCTGGAATCGCCCGAGGGCTTTCGATTCCTGAGTCGCGGAAGAGTTTTCGAGAACTCCGAGCTGGTTGCGCTGGCCGCGATCGAACCCGTGACCGGACAGGGCTGGGAAAGGGGGAAGCGTCCGGCGGTGTCCGCCGAACCACAGGTCGTCGCCGAGGCCGCCGACGCCTGCCCGGTTCCCGGTCACGGAACGTCGTGGAACTCAGTGTGATTCATCCGATATCTATCCCCCGAGGGCCTGAGTCACTACCGAGCGGCAGCACGCGATGGCCGGTTTCCACTGCGGCGCTGACGATTCCGGCTCAGGCCTCGGGCCGCCGATCGACGGCGACCATATCGAGCACCAGATCCTGAAGGACCCGGCGCGTTGTGTGAGCCTGCGCGATCAGAGCTTCGGACGATTCGTTCTCGGCTAGCTCCACCAGCCGATTCACTACGTCACAGACCGCGACGAGTCTTCGGATTGCTTGACGCCGTTCGGCGAGGTTCATGGTGTCGGTGGTCATATTCAGCAGATCGCCTCAGTGCCGCCGACTGTTTCGTCGAAGTTTGCCGGATAACCGCGAGGCCCTCTAGCAATGTCGACGCAAACCATTTCGGCGGCGCGCGGTCGACTGTTCTTCCACCAAGTCCACGATGCCTGCCAGGACCTCGAGAAGCACGGTGGGCCCGCCGCGCGTGACGAATCCATTGCGCAGCAGGTCGATCGGAACCGCGGCGGCGCGCGGATGACGTGCCGCTGCGGGCGCCTGTCCGCGTGCGATGGCCCGGATGGTGAGCCAAGGCTCCACACTGCGGCGTCCCCGGATTGTTCGCGTAGTTGGGCGAGCAGCCCCGGTTCGTGCGCGAGTTCGGCGAGCAGGCTGCGCAGGATCTCGGCGAGCGGAGAGGCCAGGCGAGAGTTGGCGCGCCGCAACAACTCCAGCGCGTCCGTGCGCAGATCGCCGGTGTCGGGAAGGTCGAGGGCAGTGGCGGGTCGGTCGCGTCATCTCGATCATAACGGTACTGAACGTACCTTGCGACCGTGCAGTAAGTCCGTTATGGTCGCCGTTAAGGTACTTAACGTACCTTAACGGCCAAGGAGGTACCGATGCGCGCCATCGGCGTATGCTACGACACCGGTTTCGTCAATCGCGGCAACAGCACGCACGAACCGTTCGATCCGGACGCTGTGCTGCGGGATATGCGAGCCATCCACGACGACCTGCACTGCGACGCCGTCCGTATCACCGGCGGCTACGTGGAGCGGTTGAAACAGGCGGCCGCGCTGGCCGCGGACGTCGGCCTGGAAGTGTGGATCTGTCCGTTCGTCAACGATGTCACCCAGGATGAACTGCTCGAGCTGGTCGCCGATATCGCGGAATTTGCCGAGCGCCTGCGGATTCAAGGCGCGAATGTGGTGCTGGCTGTCGGCTCCGAGCTCAGCCTGTTCGTGGACGGCTTCTTTCCCGGCGACGATTTCGAGCAGCGAGCGGCCGCTCTGCCCACCCCCGCAGGCCAGGCGGCGATGGCGGAAGTGCCGGCCCGTTTCAACGAATTCCTCGGCCGCGCGGCCGAAATCGCGCGAGCCCGCTTCCGCGGCAGGCTCACCTACTGCTGTCTGCCCTTCGAACGGGTGAACTGGGAACTGTTCGACATCCTCGCCACCGATGCCGGATACCGTTCGGCCGCACTGGCAGACCGCTATCCGAACCTCATGCGCACCTACGTCACCGAGGGCGCGAAACTCGGAAAACCGGTATCGGTAACCGAATTCGGCTGCGTCACCTACCGCGGCGCGGCCGACAAGGCCGATCGCGGCGCGGACATCCTGCACTGGGACGCCGACACCGCCACTCCCCTGCGCCTGGACGGTGCCTACGAGCGCGACGAGAAAGCTCAGGCCGCCCACCTGCTCGAAATGCTGGACATCCTCGACGAAGCGGGCATCGACACCGCTTTCTGGTACTGCTTCTCCCGCCCCGACCTGATCCACCGCGACGACCCGACCCTGGACCTCGACCTGGCCAGCGGCGGCCTCGTGAAAGTCTTCGAGAGCGTCGATGGCGCGGTCAAGACCTGGGAACCGAAGCTGGCCTTCACGGCGTTGGCGAACCGGGGCCGCTGACCGGTCCGGGTCTATCCCATCCGGTCTGCGGCGCGCCGTTCGATCAACTCGCACCGCCCCACATCACCGACTTCCGTCGGCATGTCACCAACCCGGCAAACGGTCGTGGTCAGCGCACTAGATCCGTTTGATGGTCGCGAACCAGGCAGGTGCACCGTCGTCGTGGTATCTCGTCCGAATCCGGTCCGGCTCGATGGCGGCGACATGCCATCCGTTGCCGGGGCTGAACGCCGCTGTCAGCTCTTCTCGACGGACGGGGTGCGGGCCGGTATCGGGACCGTCGTCACTGAAGCACAGCACATACACGGTTCCATCGTGCTCGGTCACCGACGCCAGACTCGCCACATATCCGGGTCGCTCATCCTCGTCGAAGGCGTGGAACAGTCCGCAGTCCAGCACCGTGTCGAACCTGCGCCCCAAACGCTCCAACTGGAACGCGTCGGCCACGGCGAACTCGGCCTCGATCCCCCGAGCGGCAGCCTTGTCCCGGGCGATCGCCAGTGCCGTCTCGGCCACGTCGACCCCTAGCACCGACAATCCCAGCGCGGCGATGCGCAAAGCGTTCTCGCCCGTCCCGCAGCCCGCGTCGAGCACCGCTCCGGCGAATCCGCCTTCGGATGCCAGCCGCACTATCGCCGGCTGCGGCTCGCCGATATCCCAGGGCGCAGGGCCATCGTGGTACGACGCATCCCAGGGCAGCCCCGTCATCCGTTCGTGACCGGTCGGCTGCCGACCACGGAACGGATCCTCGGCGGAGGTTCCCGATCGCTCCGACAACTTCGCCACCTCCCTACAGCTGGTCCGGCTACCTCAGCATGACACGCCGATGCACAAGAGCCGGGCGCTATGGCGCGATCGGCCGAGGGTAGGGGCTGTGCATGGTCAGCCAGCGAACCGAGGCGGCCTCAGACCCAGGTCGCTGATTCCGGGGCGATCCCGTTGGCGCGAGCGTTGGCATCGATGATGTCGCGAAGCCAGGTGGTGAGTCCGGGCTCGATGGCATCGTAGAAAGCGGCGAATTCTGGGTCGGCGCTGTACTTCCGGCCTATGCAGACGTGCATCGAGTGGGTGCAGTCGAAGTAGATATCGATCGATGCGCGGTGCCGCTCGGCCAGGGCGTTGGCCCGATCGCTTCCGGGGAGCACTCCGGCGCGGTGGGCCGCAGCCAGATCCGCGTTCAGTGCCTCGACGCCATCGGCGATCTGTTGCCAGTGTTCAGCGGTTCTGCCCGCGGCGCGTTCGGCGTACTGGGCCCACTGGTCGGTGTCACCCCAGCGGTCGTGTGCTTGCGCGGCCCAGGTCGGTTGCCAGTGCCGACCGAAGATCTCGACCTGCTCGTCGGCCGCCAGCAGGATCCCGGACTTTCTGGCTTCGATCACACGGTCCATGGCATCCGCCATCTGGTGCAGGCGGGCCGCACGCGCACGAAGCGAGTCGCGCTGCTCTTGCAGCGATGCCGTAGCGATGGCCGGATCGTCCAACAGCGACTTGATGTCATCGAGAGGTACGCCCAGCTCGCGATAGGTGAGCACGCGCTGGATCCGCGCGAGATCCGCGGCCGTGTAGAGCCGGTACCCGGCGTCCGTGCGGTCGGACGGGCGGACCAGCCCGATCGCATCCCAATGGTGCAGTGCCCGGATCGTAACGCCCACCCGGGATGCCGCGGCGCCGACGGTAAGGCCAGCGGCGTCATCGAGATTCACACCCTCCACTCTGACAGTCACGCCATGCGATGCCACCGACGGCCTCATGCGCCCGGCGCTTCGATTCCTATGGATCGCAGATACTCGGCCTCGACGCTGTTCGGGTCGTACGGGCGTGCCGCCGTCATGATCACCCGAGTGTTGTCCGGCGTGCGGACCTCCAGCTCGACCGAGTTCCACGGCATCATCCGCGGCCCCGTCGTGCAACCGGGCAGCATTTCCTCACACGCGGCCGCGATCTCCTCGAGCTGACTCAGCACGCATGCGAAGCTCACGCTCAGCGCCGTCGCCTCGGCCGGACGGTCGTCCGATACGAGCAAGACATCCTGGAACGCCCAACGCCGCAGGTGCGTGAGCCGCCCGGGAATGGTGAACAGGTCGAAGAAGCCGAGTCCGCGAATCCAGAAGTCAACGGACGCGGGCAGATCGGGCGTCGGCACCGTAACGAACATCGGCATCCCGTAGAGGCCGCGGAAAAGCTCCGGCGCCACCGCGTCGAGGGCGGGCACGGGCACCGGACTGATATCGAATGCGGAGTAGGTTTCGCTCACCACGACATCGTGGAGCCTTACGTAGCGTCAGGGTCAAGCCGCTGTGTCGGCCAGTCATCTCCGGATCCGGTGAGACGCCATTGAAATCGCCGTGAAACTCCCGCGGGAAAGGATTCACTTCGCCTGCTCCGGCGGACGCCAGCGGCGATAACCGGCAGGCGGGCGGAAAGGGGCGCTCTCGGACATCGTCCACTTGATCGCATATTCATATCGATGAGAGGAAGCGAAATGACCACGAGCACAACGGAAATCGGTGCTGGCGACGCGCCACTTACCACCGATATCGCTGCGCTGCAACGGCTTCCGGAACTGAATGCCAGGACCGATCCAGCGCAGCTTCGTTACACCTGCAACACCCGGGTAAGTGTCCAGAACTAGACAACCGCGCGCCACGGCGGCGCATTCGATGACCTTATGGGATCAGTCCTTTGGTCGAGCGGATCGAGGCCCGAGTGCGCGAGCGAGCGGAATGGACAGTGCGGACCGTCGAATTCCTGCTTCGACTCCGCAGCGGCCATCGTGCGTGGATGCTCGCCGACTGATCGAATCCGATATCTATCCGAAGGACATACAAATGAAGCGCTCGATCACGACTCTTTCCGCCGTCCGGATGGCCGTCATGGCATTGGCCGCCACGGCCGTCACCACCACGGTCGGCGCGGCCGGTTCCGCGCACGCCGAGTTCGGCTATTGGCTGCTGTACAACCGGGGTGTCGGCATGTGCGCGACGACCCAGGACGATCCCAACAACGGAATCAGCGGCACCGCCCGATTCGCCGCATGCAACGCCAGCGATCGACGCCAGTGGTGGCTGCGCGCCACCACCGGCCAGGACACGATCGCTTACAGCACCTATGAAGTGAACTCGCGGGGTCAACATCGGTGCATCGAAAATGCTTCGGGCGGTTGGGGTCTGGCCTTCCTCGGGATCTGCGATCAAGCGAACTACCGCCAGTCCTTCACCATCGAATACATCATCTTCCCGGACCACACCGGCAGCGAGATCTATCGGGCCCAGGTCGATGACCGGAAACTGAGCGTGCCCTATGCCGCCGGGACGTCCTATGTCACCATTCGCAACGACTTCGGCAACGAGGACCCGCGCATGCAATGGGACAGACTCGCCACACCCTGATCGTGCAATCGCGAGAAGTACTGCAGTCTGCCAGCCATCTGCGGGACCATGGAGCTCATGACCGCATCCGCCACACTCACACTCGATCGACTCCGGAGGGACCTGCAGGAGTATGCGCGCCTAGCCGAGGTTCGCTATGACCCGGCGGTCGTGGATCCCGTGCTGGACACGCTCGCCGATCTATGGACCAACTCCGTCGTCGGTGTGCGCACGACCACGCATCCGGTGCCCGAGCGCGAGGTCAATGCTCGGGTGATGCATCCGGGTGATCCCACCGACCTGATCGAAAGACTGCGCGGTGCTGGACTTCTCACCTACACCGGTCATCCGATGGAGCAGCTGCTCGCCGAGATCTCGGCCGCCGTGCCGGTCCGCTCGGGTGTCGATCTCGCACTGGCCGGTGGGGTGCAGAAGATCTGGCTCGTCTTCCCCGAATTGCTCAGCGTGGAGCGGATTCTCGGCTTCGCCGCGATTCCCGAGTCGGTACGGGCCAACGCCGAGCACCTTTCCCGCTATGGCGGCCAAATCGGCATACTGGCAGTCGATTTCGACGCCCGCACGTTGAATCTCTACTCGAACGTCTTCGCGCCGGGCACCCTTGCTCCCGCGGATATCGCCGCAATCCTGGCCGAACTCGACTTCACCCCGGCCGCGGACACCGAACTGGCACTGCTCGGCCGCACCTTCAACCTCTACCGCACCTTCTCCTGGACGTCACCGCGCATGCAGCGCATCTGCTTCCCGGTCCGCTGCGAGCCGTCGAGCTTCCCGACCCACCTCGATCCGGTCCTGAACCGCTTCGTCGACGGCGCACCATTCGCCGACCCCGACACGCGGGGCTTCGTCTTCTACGCCGCCTACGGCCCGGACACCCGCTACTACAAGGTCCAGGCCGAATACGCCGCCGCCCGCGGAGCCACCTTCCCCGGCGGAACCGCCCCCAGCCGCACCTAGCCAGTTAGCCGACGCGAACGGTCAGCAGATCGACACCACAGCAGATCGCGCCGACCACCACCCCGAGACACAGCAGACCGGCGAGCAGCGTCGGCACGGTGCCGGCGTGCGCCGGGTTGTTGCGATACCGGGTGTGGCGTAACGACAGTCCCGCGACAGTGACCACGGCGACACCGCCGAGCGCGACGAGACCTCCCATCAGCCACGGATGCCCGCCGCCGGGCAGCGTTTTGACGAACGCCAGTGCGACCACAACGGTTGTCGACATGGTGCGGCGCCAGGCGAGGATGGTGCGTTCCGGCTGCAGGCCTGGTTCGCGTGGGATCGCGTCGGTCATACCACGCCGGATATCGCGCAGATCAGGGCAGCCGCGACGACACCGCCGACCATCACGGGGACCAGCGGCGGATTCGGCAGTGGCGCGTCTCGTCGCATCGCCGCCTGTATCTGCCGCCAGCGTGCAAAGGCGCCTACCGCGATGACTACCGCCAAGACGACGCACATCGACGCGAGCGCCCGGCGTGCTGATTCGCCGAAGCCGCCGACGAAAAGCTGTCCGAGTGCGACGCCGCCGGCGAGCAGCGCCAGCGCAGTGCGGATCCACGCCAGGAAGGTGCGTTCGTTGGCGAGTGTGAAACGGTAGTCGGGTTCCTGGTCGGGCACTTACTACTCCGTACTCGTGGGCACGATTCCCGCGGCGGATACCTGGTGATCGTGCAGTTCGTCGTCGGCGCGCAGCGCCGCGTCCAGCAGTGACGCCCCGGTCTTGCGCAGGGCGGCGATGCGGTTGTTCCACCGATCGAGAGTCGCCTTGGTCTCGATGACAAAACTCTGCGCGGCGGTCGTCAGGGCGTCGGGCCGGTGCACGATGCCGAACGGGGTGCGCACCTCGGGCCGGGTCTCGAGGACGACCGCACCCGAACGCGCCGCGCCGGTCGCCATCCGCAACGGCAGGAACGCGCCCCCGACGCCGTTGAGGACCAATGTCAGCTGGGCGTGCCGGTTCGGCACCTGGGCCACGATGCGCGGTACCGCCGCCTCCCGGCGCAGCGTCGTCGCGACCATGCTGTTCTCCCGCAACGCCGAGCTGCTCGCGATCAGCGGGACGTCGTCCAGCCGGCCCAGCGGGAACGACTCGGCCCGCGCGACATCGGTGCCCGGGGGTAGCACCAGCAGCAGCCGCTGCACGGCCAATTCGACCTCGGACACGCTGTCGTTCGGGACCGGAAAAGTCGTGAAGCCCAGCTCACAGTTCCCCGCCAGGACCTCCTCGCACAGCTGCGCGGCGCTGCCATACTCCGCCAGGTCGAGCCGGATGCCTGGATGCAGGCGGGTGAACGACCGGCTCCACGCCGCGACCGCTTCGCTCGACATCTCCGGCATCGTCCCGATCGTGATGGCCCCGACCTGCAGCTCGTGCGCCGCGCGCATGATGTCGCGGGCGGCCAGGACATCCGTGAGCACGGTGCGGGCGGGCTCGACCAGCAGCTCCCCGGCGGGACTGAGGACCAGATTGCGACCGGTGCGGTGGAACAGCGACAGCCCGAGTTCCCGTTCGAGCTGCCGAATGCTCTGCGACAGCGATGCCTGCGCGATGTGCAGATGCTGGGCCGCGCGGTTGACCCCGTGGTGCTCGACTACCGCCAGGAAGTACTCCAGCTGCCGAATCTCCATTACCGTCCTCGTCCCGTCATGCCGTGTCCCGGCGCGTCACCCGGAAGGTGTCGGGCAGCGTGCCGTCGGCCGCGACCTGTTTGATCATGGCTTTGGCGAGGTTGCGCTCGTGCACCGGGGAGGAGCCCTCGTAGATCCGCAGGGCGCGCACATCGCGCCACATCCGGGGCACCGGATGCGGACCGACGACACCCGCGCCACCGAGCAGCTGGACGCAGCGGTCGGCGACCTGGCTCGCCATCTCCGAGCAGTACAGCTTGGCGGCGGCGATGCGATACCGCGGCACCGTGCCCGCGTCGAAGGCCTGCGCGCATTCGAGGGTCATCGATCGTCCCGCCTCCAGTTCCGCGAAGCTGCGGCCCAGGTCGGCCTGGACCGCGCCCAGATCCGACAGCGGCCCACCGAACTGGTGCCGCTCGTTGAGGTAGCGGGTGGTCTCCTCGAGCATGCGGGTGGCCTGGCCGACGCAGGTGGCGGCCACGTGCAGCCGGGCGTGGTTGATGCCGCGCAGGGCCTGGACCAGACCGCGGCCCGGTACGCCACCGAGCAGGTTGCCGGCGGAGGTCGGCGTCGACCGGAAGACGATCTCGCCCACCGGTGCCTCGGCGTGGCCGTTCATGATCTCCGGCAGCGCGGTACGCACACCGGGCGCGTCGGCGTCGACGAGGAGCGCCGAAATCCCTTCGGCGCCGGGCTCGTTCGGATCCGTCCGGGCGAACACCAGGAAAATGTCGGCCCAGGCGGCGTTGGTGATGTAGCGCTTGCTGCCATCGATCTCGTAGTGGTCGCCGCGCCGGATGGCGGTCGTGCGCAGGTGCGCCGCGTCCGACCCGGCGTGCTCCTCGGTGAGCGCGAAGGCCGTGACCAGTTCCCCGGCCGCCATCGCCGGCAGCAGCCGCTGACGCTGCTCCTCGGTGCCGTGGTCGAGTACCGCCTGCGAGCACAGGCCGATCACCGTCGAGAACCGCGAGCGATATACGCAGGACGCGCGGGTGAATTCGAAGGTCAGCCGCACCTGCTGGCTCATCGACCATTCCAGTCCGCCGTACCGCCGCGGGATCGAGATACCGAACAGGCCGAGTTCGGCCATGCGGCTCAGAATATGCTGCGGCACAGCACCTTTCGAGACCATTTCCGATTCGCCGGAAATCAGTTCGGAGTCGGTGAATTCCGCGATCCGCCCGAGATAGGCGTCGAAATCCAGTGCCCGAATGGCGGGGTCGATCATGTGTGCTGCCTTTCCGATAGTTCCTGGGCCGGCACCGCGAATACGCCGCGCGCGGCCAGATCGGTGATGTCGTCGTCGCTGTAGCCGAGCTCGCGCAGGATCCCCACGCTGTCCGCACCCGCCGCGGGGGCTGCGGCGGATTCGGTGCGGCGGTGCCCGTCGATGGTGAATGCGCTTCCGGGAAAGGTCATTTCGGCGCCCCCCGCACCGGTGACGTCGACCAGAATCGATGCGGCCCGCACATCCGCGTCGGCGGCGATCTCGTCGAAGTCGCGAACCGCTCCGCACACGATGCCCGCCGACTGCAGCAGGCCCGTTGCCTGCGCCCGGGTCATGCCGGCGAAAGCCGCGTTCAACGCGTCGAGCAGCTGCCCCCGATGACGGACCCGAGATCCGTTGTCGCAGAAGCGCGGATCGTCGATCATATCGGGCCGCCCGACCAGGCGGCACAGCGTCGCCCACTTCTCGGTGGTGTACGCCGACACGACGATGGCGCCGTCGATGACCTCGATGAGATCGGCCGCCGGTGCGGCGTTCGGTTGCCCGTTACCGTTGCGCCGCAGGGGCACTCCGGTGAGCTGGTACTCGCCCCAGGTGGCGGCCTGCAGCGACAGCACCGCTTCCATGAGTGAGGTCTCCACGTGCGCCCCGCGGCCGGTCTCGCGACGCTCGTACAGCGCGGCCAGGATACCCGTGGCCAGCGCGTTCGCCGCCGAGACGTCGGCGACCGCGAAACCTACGCGCTGCGGGCCGCCGTCCGCGGGGCCTGTGGTGTGCATCAGTCCGAATTCGGCTTGTGCCGCGATGTCCAGGCCCGGCCGCTCCCGCGACGGGCCGTGCGCACCGAATCCGGTGATGTTGGCGTAGATCAGCCGCGGATACCGCGCGCGCAGTCGCTGCACCCCGAGGCCCAGCCGGTCGGCCGAGCCGGCCCGGAAATTCTGGATCAGCACGTCGGCACCGGCGAGCAGGCGATACAGCACCGCCTTTCCCTCCGACCGGGTCAGGTCGACGGCGAGACTGCGCTTGTCGCGGTTGTAGGCCTGCACCATCGCCTGCCCGAAGATACCGACACCGCGGGCCTGATCGCCCCGCAGGTTCTCCACCTTCACGACGTCGGCACCCAGATCCGACAGCGTCTGCCCGGCGCTGGGACCGGCGATGTACTGGCCGAAATCCACGACCCGGATCCCGTGCAACGGTCCGCGCATCGGTGTCACCGTCCCTCCCCGGCCGCTGCGGCGCTGTATCGCTCCAGATCGGACCGGGCGCGCTCCGGATTGAGCATCAGCGCACCGAGTACACCCAGCACGCAGACCGCGATGCCGACGACCAGGAATCCGGTCGCGTAGCCGTCCGCGGGGGTCGACGCGTTATCGACCAGCAGTCCGAGTCCGTACGGAGCGACGATGCCCGCCACGCTGTAGGCGGCGATGATGCAGCCGAAGAAGGCCACCCGCTGGCGAGCCGGCAGGAAGTCGGACGCACCGGCGAACGCAACCGAGAAGGCGACACTGTTCACCGAGAACGCCAGCACCACCAGCACCAACTGCGGCAGACCGGCACCAACCTGGGTGAACGCGATCATCGCCGCGCCACCGCCGACCAGATATAGGCCGGTGAGACCGCCGCGTGCGATGCGTGAACTCCGTCCGCGGCGCAGCAACCGCCCCGACAGCAAACCCGCCGACAGCAGGACCACGACAGCGGCCGCGTACGGAATCGACGACAGGGCGCCGACCACGGTCTCCGAATAGCCGAGACCATCGGCCAGATAGGCGGGCAACCACGAGACCTTCAATGACGAGATCATGTACGAAGCGAACGAGAGCAGGACCAATCCCCAGAAGCTACGCAACATCAACAGCCGGTGGAAGGGCACGACGATATGGGCGTAGGGATCGGGCGCGGCCGAACTCTCCGTAGTAGACGAGGCTCGGAAGGGCAAACGGTCGGTATACCAGACCCACCCGAGAATCCACAGCACGCCGATGGCGACCAGCACGCCGAACGCACCGTGCCACGACCAGGTGAGAATCACCCAGGTCAACGTCGGCGCCGCCAGCAGCGGACCGACCGACGAGCCCGCGTTGACCAACGCCCCGGCGAATGCCCGCCGCTCCGGCGGGAACCGGTCGGCGACCACGGACTGGCAGAACGCGTGCGCCGGACCCTCGAAGAATCCCAGGATTATGCGCGAGACCAGCAGGACACCGAAGGTGGTCGGCACGGTCAAAGGCAGCATGGTCAGCACCCAGGACGCCATCAGCAGCGTGGCACCCCAGGTGTAAGAAATTCTGCGCAGCCCGACCGCCAGCACCACCGCGCCCAACGCGAACAGCCAGAAGAACGCGCTGCTGAGTAGTCCGTACTGGCCGGCCGACAGATGCAGATCGTGCCGGATCCGCGAGGACGCCAACCCGATCAATGCCTTGTCGGCGAAATTCAATGTAAAGAACAGGAACAGGAATAGCACCAGTCCCCACGCTTTGGCCGATGTTTGCCGGACCGTCTCCGGCCCACCGCCGACATCTGCCGATCGGACGGAAGTCACCATAATTGCTCTCCTCAGTGCCTGACGCCCGGGTGGTGAGTCCGAAGACTCATACGCAACCGGACATGGTCTACATCACACCGGAGGAGCGGTCGTGATCAACTGCCAAAACCCTGTCGGACCATTCGGTTCAGCCTATAGGTGGCCGATCTGCCATCGATATCGGCTCAGTGCGGTCGGTCAGCGCCCGGGCCATGTCGAAATGAGGTTTTCGCGGGTGCGAATTCCGGAACGGGTAGTTATATATGGGGCCGGTTTTTCACCTAGCCCGTCGACGGACGATACCGTGCCGCACCTTTCTCATAACCCAGGCATGTGTCATTCAACTGCACTTCTCTCGTACGGTTCCCGAATCTCACCGGATCACCTTCGAAAGCAGGACAACGGCAAACGGTTGGCCTTGTGCGGCACAGGATTACAACGATAAGCGTCCCTCGAATCGGCTACTCGGGACCGGTGGCGGGGACGTCGAGGGAGGCGGCGAAGCTGGGCCGGACGGCGTGGAGGTCGTCCTGCCAGCACCCCCCACGAATGGATGGCTGAGGGGTGGACAGGAACGTCGCGGAGTATGCGGCATACCCCTCAGCACAAGCCAGCACGATCCGAGGCCGTTCGGCTTCGCGCCGATCCGGCGACTCCGCCCTGCGCACAAGCACCGCACGCTCGACGTCGGACACGATGATCTCAACAGTGGCGCTGCGCACTAGCGGGCGGCCGATGGTTCCAGTGGCTCCGGTCCCAAGATTCACGACGCCTCTCATTCTTCGGGTTTCATAATATGTCAGTTTGGTATTATATTGGAAGGGCGGCCGCGCAATACGACCGTCGATTGGCGGTAACGCGACGTCCATACCGAGGCCATCGGAAGGCTGCGAACATGCGTCGGCGTCTGACTACGAGGAAATTCGAATGATCAACGGCACTGCGGTTTTCACCGCGGCTCACCCGACCGAACGACGGATGTCCCAGGTCGTTACGAGGACGTCGTGAGGCCGCCGCCGGATGGGCCGAGCTGGCCAGTAGTGCTCGATGTCCCGCCCGCGGCTTCACCCGCACTTGCCGGATTCATCAGGCAAATCCAAGATGTGATACAGCAGTTGGTGAACAGCACCGGAGACCAGTCATTCGCGGTTCCGCCGCCTACACCTCCGCCGGCCTCCCCATCCCCGTCGTTGCCAGTCAGCGGAAACGGTAGCGGTGCAAGGGGTTATACGATGGCCACCGCCACGTTGTCGTCTCGCGCCGCGTCATGGCACGAGGCCGACCGACTTCTCGGCGAGACCCTGTCCAACGTCGCCACAGTCGGCGAACAAACGCGCGCACGAATGCTGTGGACGGTCGAGCACCTCGAGACGAAGCTGCGAGCGTTTATGGGTATACAGGAAGCGTCCTATTCGACGAACGGATCGCCCGCCCGACCCGGACTTCCGGCGAACGTCGAGTACCAGCTGGCCATGGACCTCGACGATGCCGCACACGCGGTGCAGCAAGCATATTCGGATGCGGAGCACGAACTCGGCCTCGACGGGCCGATTACCGTTGAACCGGGTGAGACGCCGCCACACTTTCCGCCTGACGTCCCGGTAGTTCCGTCGATCCCGCCACCGCTGGCGACACAGCCTCCGTCGACGGATCCGCCGCCGTGGACGATAGCCCCGCAGCAGAGCCCGATCCTACCTTTGCCGGGATTGGTTCCACCCGGGAAGATTTAACCTCCCGGGACAACGGGCCCATATCAGCGGCCATGGCCGAAGATTGACGCAGCGTGTGGTGAATGCGGCCGCGACCGAGTTCGCGTCTATTGCCTACGCACTGCGCAATGCACCAGGCGCCTGATTCGGACCTGTTCAGCTGGCGATCTCGCTGATCGCCCGGTGTGGATGCAGGCTGCGGAACTTGCTGCCGTGGAAGATCAATGGTTCGGCATCGGCGCGAGCGGCCAGCCGGTTGACCCGCAGGATGACAACCGTGTGGTCGCCCGCGGGGATTCGAGCCTCGACCGCGCCTTCGATCCACGCCGTCGCACCGTCGATGAAGATCGCGTCGGCCGCGCCGCGGTGCACGTCCACATCGCGAAACCGGTTGCCGTTGCGAGTGCTCAACGCCCGAGCCGCATCTTCCTGGTCGATGCCGAGCAGACTCAGACCGAGGTTCGTCGCGGTGTCCAGCTTGGGCCAGGTGGCCGAACTGTTCTGCACGCAGAACGACACCAGGGGCGGATCCAGCGAGACCGGAACGAACGTACTTACCGCCAAACCGTGTGGTGTGCCTTCGATTTCGGCGCATACCGCGACAACACCGCTGGGGAAGCTAGCGAATACGCGACGCAGTCCGGCACCATCGGATGGAAATTCCAATAGTTCATCCATGATCGGCCGCCTTCGAACTCAGTGCCGCGGCGACGGGGCGCCAGCGAGTGGTATAGCGCTCGATGGCGCCGTCTTCCTGAAATGTCCGGTCCGACAGGTAGAGACCGGGCAATGCGGCCGTCGCGCCGAGTTCGACCAGCACCGGCTTGAGCAGCAGGTCCGGCGCGAGTGCGTGCGCCGGGCCCGCGCCGAGCATGAGTGGCACCGCCACGACATCGGCCAAGCCGGTACCGCCTTCGAACTGTTCGAGGAACAGCTTCAAAAGACCGGTGTAGGTGGCCTTGAAGGTCGGGCTGGCGAAGACCACCACATCCGATGCGGCCACCGTGCGCACGGCGGCCGCAACATCCGGATCACCCCAGGACAGCAGACCAGCGCCGAAGGAGACCAGATCGATCACCTCGGGTGCCACATCCGGACGCAATCCATCGGCGACCAGCGTTGCCGCGGTCAGCGTGCGGGAGGCGGGCTTCGGATTGCCGACGACGACCGTCACTGTCACTTCCGTATCCTCTTCTCACTCAGATCAGATCACGCCGTGCAGCGGTGGCGCGGTGTCGTGCAGCAGCGCCCTGCCGATGTGTTGATACTTCCACCGAACGGGATCGTGCAGCGTGTGTGTGCGGGCATTGCGCCAGTAGTGATGCAGGTTCAGATCCGCAGCGGCACTGCGTGTTCCGCCGACTTCGAATAGTGCGGCCGAGACCTCGTTGGCCGCGCGATCGGCGAGTACCTTCGCGGTGGCGACGGCCAATGATGCGGGGGCGGCGAATTCTGCCGCACCGACGGCGGCGTCGACGGCAACACCGGCGGTGGTGAGCGTGGCCTCGGCGGCGCTCACCTCTACGGACAACTCACCGAAGCGTTGGATCAGCAGCGGGTCGTCGACAGCCCTTGTGACGCCCGATTCGAACCATGGCCGACTCGACGTGCGCACGAATTCCGTTGCCGCGGTGAGCGCGCCACGGGCAATACCGGTGTCGATCGCGGCGTGCAGCAATTGCGCGTAGGCACCGTATCCGGTCGGTGCGTGCACGGCCCCCGAGCGGGCGATCAACTGATCCCGCTCGACGACGACACCCTCGAACTCGATGGTTCCGCTGCCGGTCGTGCGCTGTCCGATACCGTGCCAGTCATCGATGATTCGCACGCCGGGCGTATCGGCCGGTAGATAAGCGATGTACTCCCCCGGTGCCAGGCCACTGCGCTGCTCGGGATCGTCGAGCCGGGTGAGCACCGCGAGCAGATCCGCGAAAAGCGAACCCGTGCAGTAGAACTTGATGCCGTCGATGCGGCAGCGGTCGCCGACCGGCCGGACCGTCGTGGCGATATCGACGACGGTCGCACTGCCGCGCTCGGACTGCGCATTGGCGATCCGGGCACCGGCCAGCACCTGACCGAAGTAACGCTGCTGCTGATCCCTGGAACCCGCCAGCCGCAGCAGGTTCAGATAAACGAAATGGCTGTGCGGAATCTGCGCGATATTCGGGTCGGCGGCCGCCAGTATGCGCACCACCTCGGCCACCACGCTCGGCGGGAGATCGGCTCCCCCGAACGCCGCGGGCACCGTGATCGCGAGCAACCCACTCGCCGCGAGTCGATCCACCTCGGCGAATGGCAACTCCCGCCCGCGATCACGCGCCGCGGCCTCCCGGACGAAGTCCGAAGCCAATTGTGCCGCAACCGAATATGCCTGTACGGCGGATTCGATGCGGTCGGCGGCGATCGCGGTCATCGATGCCCACAGGCGAATCGGATCTGATCGGCGATCTGCTCTGTGGTCATACGTGCTCCATTCGGTGTCGGGGAACCCGGCTATCGCCTGGAAGGTGCGCACCGTGCGCGTCCCTTCCACTTCAGCACCGGAGCCCGACCCGCAGGAGGGTTTGAATCTGCGCGATCGGATGGGGCTATATGTGAGCGCGTACGGCGTCGAGGTATTCGGCGATGGCATTCCGGTTGCGGGTGAGGCAGTCGATGCGCCGGGACATGCGGGTGAGTTCGTCTTCCAGCAGTGCCAGCATCTCCGGTGTGGCGTCGTCGAACACGATAGAGCGCGACTTATCGATGCAGGGCAGGATCTGTTTGATGATGCGGGTCGGCAGGCCGGCATCGAGCAGTCCTCGGATCTGGATGACGCGGTCCACGAGGCGCTCGTCGTAGCTGCGGTAGCCGTTCTGGCAGCGCTGCGAGACGATCAGGCCCTGCTCCTCGTAGTAGCGCAGCAGCCGGCGGGAGGTTCCGGTTCGCTCGGACAGCTCTCCGATGCGCATATGTGTTCCACCTCATACGGACCCAGGTATGACCATCACATCCATGTGAAGGTTCCAGCATAGGCTCATGAAGATAGGTACCCCACTGTGCGGCGGTTACTGGAGTGTGGACTCCAGCAACACGCCAGCGCCTACCACAACGGCAGCGGCGAGCCCAGCGCGCAGCAGCACGGTGGTGTATCTGATGGGGTTGCTGTTGCGTCGTTGCCAGGCGACTTGAGCGCAGACGCAGACCACGCCGGTGAGGGTGGCCAGCATATGCAGCCAGGTGACGAGCCCGAGCAGCGTGATCAACCGCTCCGACAGCGGTGGAATTTCCGGGTCGAGGTTCGTGATGTCGGCAAGAATCGCAGCGAAGTGCATATCGGTTCTCCTTCCGAACCCGATCCGACGTGTCGTCGACCGCAGGTCTGCGAGAACATCCGGCGGCCCGCCAGGGAATCATTGGCTACCCGCCGGAGAGGCACTGAAACCTCCGGGTATTTCGCGCTGACCTGCACAAATAGCGGCAGCCCGAGGCTCACGCTTTTCGCCGTCGGCTCACAGCTATCCCGACCGGCGGGTGCGACGGCGAACATCGGGCCGAGCGGCGGCCGCGCCCGGTACATCGTGTGGCGAGTGCGGACAAGCGGCTGCCGGAGCACCCATCGCACGGTGACATAGCGAGCCGAGGACGAGTTGTCTACACGCCGAGACCGTGCGCCAACACCGGCCAGGATGCCGCCAACTCATCACCCCAGTAGCCCCAGGAGTGGGTGCCATAAGGACGCAGCTCGACGGTCGCGGGAATAGCCAGCTCCGCCAACCGGCTCGCCATGTTGCGCGTGCACTGATCGACCGCGACCTCGAGGACGCCGCCGACGAGTATCTGGTTGACCAGAGCGTCCCCACCGCCGACGAGGTGCCGGTCCCCGACCTTGTCGTAGGGACCGGGAAGCCCGTTCCCGCTCGACAGGTAGAGGTCGATCCCGCGCAGCCCGGCGGCATTCGCATACGGATCATTGGCGACCCACATCGGATCGTCGGGTGGACCGTACATATTCGCGGCATCGCCACCGCCATAGGCCACTGTGAGCCGAACATAGGATTGACCGACGGAATCGGCGATCTGCGCGCATCCACTGTAGGACGCCACCGCCCGGTACAGGCCGGGCTTCGCGATCGGCAATTGCAGCACGGAGGTACCCGACATCGATACCCCCGCAATCGCATTGACCCCGTTGGTGCCCAGTGCACTATCGATCAGCGGAGGCAACTCCTCGGTCAGATACGTCTTCCATTTCACGACGCCCAGCCGAGGATCCGGCGCTCGCCAGTCCGCGTAATAGGACCCGGCACCACCGAGTGGCTGCACCACATTGACATTCCTCGTGGTCAGGAAGTCGGTCGCGCCGGTTTGCCGATCCCACGACGCCTGTCCGTTCCCACCGTTGCCGCCGCTCAGCAGATACAGCACCGGCCGGGGAGCAGAGGTATCGGCAGGGCGGTGCACCTCCACTGCCAATTGGCGGTTCATCGCCGCCGAGAAAACAGTGAGAACAAGATGCCGATCATCGATCACGCGGATATCCACGATCCGCGAACCGTCCGGCGCGACCGACGAAGTGGGCCGCACATCAGATGGACCGATGCCCGGCTCAGCCGCCGAAGGTGACGACGGCGTCGCTGCCAGTGCCGTACATATAACACCCACCGCTGTCACCATTGCTGCACGGCGTGTAAACGAGCGGTATCGCAACTTTGAGTCCTGCTTCTTCTTCGCACAATTGAATCCGTCGCGCGGCGAGACGAGAAACTCGTCGCCGCCGCGCGGCGGCGAGTCTGGCACCCCCTGACGAACAGCAGGTTTCGCGTTGCTGTCCAGGAGAAGGACGGCTGCGCCGCCGTTGGTTCAGGATGGAAATGCCTGGTCAGACCGACCAGCCACCGAATCCATCGGCGGATGCTGATTGATACCTCAACGTGGCTGGGCATTGCGGAACGAGCCCTACAGTGCGGTTCCCCTGGTGCAGCATGACCTCACCGACTCCGGCGACGCCCACCGTGCAGCCAGTGGTGGGTGTGGCGCCACCGGAGTGGCGATCAGGTGAGTGCCGGTGCGTCCGTCCGCTCGACCGGCTTCGGATCATCGGCCTCGTCGGCACCGTCGGATTCCTTGATGCCGATGCGCGCGTAGAGTGCGCGCAGCGGTCCTGGAGCCCACCATCCGGCGTTGCCCAGCAGCTTCATGATCGCGGGGACCAGCAGGATGCGGACGATGGTGGCGTCGAGCACGATCGCGGCCACCATGCCGACGCCGAACAGTTTCATGGTGAGAACCTGACTGAATGCCATGGCCGCCAATGGCACACACATCAGCAGTGCCGCGCTGGTGATCAGTCGGCCGGTGCGCTGCACACCGGTCGCTACCGCGGCGGTCGGATCGCCCAGGTTGTCGTACTGCTCGCGGACCCGTGACAGCAGGAACACTTCGTAGTCCATGGACAGGCCGAAGATCAAGGCGAACAGCATGATCGGCATATTCGGTTCGATATTGCCGGTCGGGTCGAAACCGAGCAGCCCGGACAGGTGCCCCTCCTGGAATACCCACACCAGGATGCCGAAGGTCGCCGACAGCGAGAGGAGATTCATCACGATCGCCTTGAGCGGCAGCACGACCGAGCCGAACGCCAGGAACAGCAGGAGGTAGGTCGCGACCGCGATGTAGATCAGCATCCACGGCAGCACGCCGCCCAGTTTGGTCAGGGCGTCATCGTAAGCCGCTGTCTCACCGCCGAAATAGGCCTTCGCGCCCGGCGGGGTCGGCTGGTGCCGCA
Source organism: Nocardia sp. CA-107356 (assembly GCF_050946365.1). NCBI lineage: Bacteria > Bacillati > Actinomycetota > Actinomycetes > Mycobacteriales > Nocardiaceae > Nocardia > Nocardia sp. CA-107356. The sequence continues at coordinate 6,486,866 of NZ_CP191992.1, forward strand.
ACCGGTCCAGCAGGTCGCGGCTCGACTTCGATACCGCCGCACCGTCATAGGACACCGACACCCTGGCGTGATCGCCCACCGCACCGCTCACCTGCGCGTTGCGCACCCCGGATACGCCACGCAATCGGTCGGCGTAGGCGGCCAATTCGCGCTGCTGCTCGGGCATCTCGGCCTGCCCCCGCAGAGTCAGCACGGCGTCGATGGTTTTGGCGCCGTCGCCGTCGAAGTCTCGCTCCATGATCGTGTACACCTGACGCCCCTGCGCCGAATTCGGCAGCTGCCGTGCGTCATTCGCACCGAACTCGATATTCAGCAGCGGTGCGGCCACAACCAGCAGCAGGCCGGTGGCGATCGCCGCCACGGCGATGGGCCGGTGCATCACCGCATGCGCGAGCCGGTACCAGAAGCCGCCATGACCCGGAATCACCGAACGCTGCTTCCACAGCGCCAGCGCGTTCACCCGCGGCCCGAGCACCGCCAGCGCGGCGGGCAGCGCGACGAGTGAGAACAGCATCGACAGCAGCACCGCGGCAATTCCGCCGTAGGACATGGATTTCAGGAAGACGAACGGGAACAAGCTCATCGACGCCAGCGCCACGGCGACGGTGATGCCGGAGACCGCGACCGTGCGTCCGGCGGTGGCCAGGGTGCGCGCGAGCGCGTCGGCGCCGGTGCGGCCGCGCTCGGTCTCCTCGCGGTACCGACTGACGATGAACAGTCCATAGTCGATCGCGACGGCAAGACCGAGAATGGTCACCAGACTCATCGCGAATACCGAGATATCGGTGAATTGCGCGAAAACCCGCAGTACCGCCATCGATCCGATGATCGACAAGCCGCCGACCACCAAGGGCAGACCGGCGGCGACCAGACCGCCGAAGACGATCACCAGCAGGATGAACAGCACCGGGAACGACAATCCCTCGGCCATGCCCAGGTCCTTGCCGACCTGATCGCCCGCCTCGTACCCGGCCGGGACATTGCCGCCGCGGATGGTCTCCAGCCCGTCCGCACCCAGCCGGTCCTTGATCTTCAGGTAGCTGTCCTGTTTGGCATTGTCGTCCGCGCCCGCCAGATTCAATCCGACGTAGGTCGCGTGCTTGTCCCGGCTCACCAGATCCGGTGCCTGCGTGGTCCAGAAGTCGACCGATCCGGTGACAACGCCACCGGGCAAGGCCGCGAGCCGATTCTGGACCGCCTGCCGAAAGGCCGGATCCTCGACGGTCTTATCCTTGCTCCGGTAGACGATCACCGCGTCCGGCGCCCGCTGCGGGAACGCCTTATCCGCGATATCGGCCGCCTGTTTACTTTCCGAGCCGCGCGCCTCGAAGCCATTCGGCACCATATCGCCGAAGACCCCGACGCCGTAGATTCCGGCCACCACCGCGAACAGCGCGGTCAGCGCGAGCACGGCCTTGCGTCGTCGGTGGACGAAGTATCCGAGCCTTTCGAACATCACTGCCTCCCAACTAGATTGGCGAACCGTGTTATCCAGTGACGGCCGCTGCGGCCGGGGCGGCCGGGGCGTCGGCCACCGGGGCATCGGAGGCGACCCGAACTCGCCTGGGCAGCAGGACCGCGAACAGCGTGGCGGCGGCCAGGATTGCCGCGCCGGTCCATACCGCGGGTCGGTAGCCGTCGGTGAAGGTCCAGCCGGTCGTGTAACTGCCGTAGGCGGTGAAGACCGCACCCAGCGCCGCGATGCCGATCACAGTGCCCAGATTGCGGACCGTATTCGAAACCCCCGATGCCACGCCCTCGTATTGCGGCGCAACATATTCCAGCGCCAGTCGCGCGATCGGCGGGAAGAACAAGCCCATCCCAGCACCGCTGATGACAAAGGCGGGCACCAGCGCCACATACGACACGGTGGGATCGGTAATGGCGGCCAGCCACCCGAGCCCGATGCTCTGCAGTACCAAACCGACCACCAGCACCGGCTTTCCGCCGATCTTGTCGATCAGAATCCCGGCGATCGGCGCGGTGAAGGTGGGCATCGCGGTCCAGGCGAGGGTGTACACGCCCGCCTTCAGCGCCGAATAGTGCTGCACCACTTGCAGGAACTGCACCAGCAGGAAGATCGCGCCGAACATGCCGACGGCCATGGCGAATCCGGCCAGGATGGTCAGCGTGAAGCCCCGGCTGGCGAACAGTACGGGCGGCACCATCGGCTCGGATGCGCGCAGGATCCAGGCGACGAACGCCACCAGCACCACCGCGCCCGCGATCAGCGATCCGAGCACCGCGGCACTGGTCCAACCGTGCTCATTGCCCCGGATCACGCCGAACACCACGCCGAACAGCCCGACGGCGACCAGCACATTGCCGACCACATCCAAACGTCCGTGCGCGCCGAAACTTTCGCTCAGCATGAGCACCGCGATCGGCACCAGCACCACACCGATCGGCACATTCAGCCAGAAGATCCATTGCCAGGACGCGGCATCGGTGATCGCACCGCCCACGACCGGCCCAAGACCAACGGCCAGACCGCTCATCGCGCTCCAGATGCCGATGGCCGCACCGCGTTTGGCGGGCGGCACGGCATCGGCGAGCAATGTGAGGGTGAGCGGAATGATGATCGCAGCACCGATGCCCTGAATCGCCCTGGCACCCACCAGGAATTCGATCGACGTGGAGAGCGCGCACGCCGCCGAGGCTGCGGTGAACAGCGTCATCCCGATGATGAAGACGCGCTTGCGGCCGAACCGGTCGCCGAGCGAGGCGCCCGCAAGCAGCAGCACGGCCTCGGTGAGGGTGTAGGAGTTGACGATCCACTGCAGACCGTCGAGGCCGCTGTGCAGTTCGGTCCGAATGGTCGGCAGTGCGTTGAACACCACCAGGTTGTCCAGCGACACCATGAATACCGCGAGGCCACTGACCACAAAGGTCCACACCACGTGGCGCTTGTCCGTGGTTGTCATCGGTTATTTCCTTCTAAGTTAGTTAGTGGTCACTTAGTTTCGACATGAAAAAAATAGGGCTGTGCCCTGAGACAGAGCCCGGGGTGAACCGAGGCCGTTATTCGGGCAGCTCCAGCTCCAGGGCCGTCGCGACATTGAGCAGCATTCCGGATGCCATGAAGGTGGCCTGGCCCTCGGGATCGGTTCCGGTGAGTTCGTGCACCAGCTCGAACAGGCGGCGATAGCGCGCCCGGCTCAACTCGCGGATCTCCGGGTCGAGACACGCGGCCGCGTAGGTATGCAGCTGGAACGTCAGCAGTTGTCGGTCGGCGAGCAACGCGATGTAGGCGTCCCCCATCGCGTCCAGGCGTTCCTGTTCGGTCTCGCCCGCGGCATTGGATCGGAAGTTCTGTTCGACGATATCGAAGGCGCGATTGGCCGCCGCGAGGAAGATCGCCTTCTTGGTCGGGAACAGTCGGAACAGGTAGGGCTGCGAAACGCCCACTCGACGCGCGATCGACTCCGTTGACGTCGCCGTGTATCCACCCACCGCGAATTCGGCAATGGCCGCGGTGACGAGCTGCTCGCGCCGCTCGTCGGCGGACATCCGCACTTTCGCTGGTGTGCTCACGGTTCCCAGGTTAGTGACTGCTAACAAACCGGTCAATGCGCCTCGCTACTCAGATCGGGGCGGCCGCCACCGACCGCGCGAGCAGTCCGGAAACCATCCGATCCACGATGCTCGAACCGTTCGTGGTCATTACCGAGGCCGGATGAAACTGTACCGAGGCAAACCCAGTGCCGCGCAGGCCATATACCGCGCCGGTACGCGCATCACGGCAGACCGCGATCGGATCCGGACAGCGCGGACTCCAGAAGGTCTCACCGTCGTGCCTGGCCTCGAAGGTGTTGTAGAAGTACACCGGCTCCGGCGTGCCGAACCAGTCGATGGCGCGCAGTACGCCCTGGTTGGGCACCGCACGCCGGACGAGTTCGAGACCGAGGATGCCGCTCAGCACCTGGTGACTCAGACAGACCGAGAGGAACGGAATATGGCCCGCCAGTAGAGTTTCGGTGAGTTCGTACAGGCGGCTGATCTTACGATCCGCGCGGTCGCGTGGATCTCCCGGTCCCGGCCCCATGACGATGAGGTCGTAGGCGTTCGGCAGGAACGGCCGGTCGAATTCGTGGACGGTGACATCGAATCCGAGGGCGCGCATGAGGCGGGCCCCCATCGCGGTGAAGGTGTCCTCGGCGTCGACGATCAGCGCGCGGCGACCCACATGCGACGGCGCGAAGGGCGCGGGCGTCAGCCACAGCGGCGACAGCGGGCGGTTGCGATCCGAAAGTGCCCGGCACACCATGGGATCCGCGGACAGGCCCGGAGCCGACGCGCCGCGGCCGCGGCCGTGCAGGGCATTCAAGAGACCGGCGGCCTTGACCCGCGTCTCGCGAGCCTCGGCCAACGGATCGGAATCGCGCACCAGCGTCGCACCCACTCCGATGCGGACATTGCCAGCGCCGTCCACATCCGCGGTGCGGATCATGATCGCCGAATCGATGCGCTGCTGCCCCAGTTCGTCACGGCCGATGAGCGCGAGCACGCCCGCGTAGTAGCCGCGGCCGGTGGGCTCGTACCGCTCGATCACTCGGCAGGCATTTTCCAATGGACTGCCGGTCACCGTCGGTGCCAGCAGCGTCTCGCGCAGGACATCGCGATAGTCGCGATCGCAGCGGCCCGCTATGCGGTATTCGGTATGCGCCAGATGGGCCATCTCCTTGAGCCGCGGGCCGTGCACATACGGCTCGTCGCAGATCCGACACATCATTTTGAGTTCCTCGTCGAGGACCATATAGAGCTCGTTGGTCTCCTTCCCGTCGGCGAGGAAACCGAGCAGGCCCGCGATGGTCGGGCCCTGCGGCGGATAGCGAAAGGTGCCGCTGATGGGAGTCATTGCCGCCGTGCCGTTTTCGACGCTGACCTGACGTTCCGGACTGGCACCGATGAACATCCGGTCGCCCGCGCGGACCAGGAAGGTCCAGTACGCGCCGGTCTCGCTGGCCAGCAGCCGAGCGTAGAACGCCAAGGCGGTGCGCACGCTCCAGTTCGATATCTCACAGCGCCAGGTGCGCCGCAGCACGAAGTTCGCGCCCGCGCCGTGGCCGATCTCCTCGGCGAGCACGCGCCGCACCAGGTCCGCGTATTCGATATCGTCGAGGTCGAATTCACCCGAACCGACCTCGATGGGCCAGTCCGCGACGGCTTGGTGCAGCCGGGTGATCGGGAGCGTGCCCTGTCGATCGATGCTCAGGCACAGCACCGGTTCGCCGTCGTCGTGATGGGCGAAGCCACGCTCGCCGATGGTGCGGAACGGCAGGATGGCCAGCAGTTCATGGGCGCCGTCGGGGATATCGCCGGCGCCCGACAGTGCGGGCAGGTCGGCGGTGGTCGCGACCTCCGATACCGTGCCGATCAGCAGTTCGACCCGGTCCGCCGGTGCGGACTCCGGTCGATGCAGCAGCGCGAAAGAGGTGTCACTCCAGATCAATTCGGCCATGCTGGTTACCGAGCCGGTGAAATCACCGTTCACCGACCGCCACCTCGCTCGGTACGCCGAGTTCGGCGAGCGCCTGCGCCATCGAGACCACCCGGCCGCAGCGGGTCGCGACATAGGTCAGGGCCATTCGGTGGTAGTCCGCGGTGAAATCGGCGATCGCGTCGGACACCACGAATGCCTGCAGGTCATGGGCGAAGGCGTCACATGCGGTCAGCAACACCCCGACATGGGCGTAGACGCCGCACACCACCAACTGGTCGCGGCCGCTGCGCCGCATGAACTCGAGCAGTTCGGTGCGATGGAAGGCGCTGGCCCGCCACTTGGTGAATACCAGATCCTCTGGGGTCGGTATCAATTCGTCGGCAATGCCACGGTGCTCCGGTGCGGAAGACATGCCCCTGCCCCAGAAATCCTTGAGCAGTCCGCGCTGCTCGTCGGTCATATCGCCGGGTTGTGCGGTGTAGGTCACCGGGACCCCGAGGTGCGCGCACATATCGCGCAGCGCAACGACATTGCGCAACAGGGTGGTCAGCGGATCCGACCCGAACGGGGCCAGGAAGTAGTGCTGCATATCGTGGATTAGCAACACACTGCGGCGCGGATCGAGTGTCCACCGCACGGTGTTGTCGGGCAGATCCCGGCGGACCGGCATCGAGTACGGGGCGATCGGTGCGATGGCCATCGATATCTCCTAGTCAGCGCACGCCGAGGGTCGCGCCGCCGTCGACGGTGAGTTCTTGCATCGTGATGTGGCGCGCCTCGTCCGACAGCAGGAACATGACCGCATCCGCGATATCGCACGGGCGGGCGATGCGCCCGAGCGGGATGCCGAGCCGGAAGGCCTGTGGCACACCATCGATGGTGGCGCGTTCGGCGTCGTCGTCGCGGAACAGCGCGGTCAGCATGGGGGTGTCGGTGGAGCCGGGGGCGACCACATTGCAGCGGATGCCGTGTTGGGCCAGTTCGAGCCCGAGGCAGCGGGTGAGCATGGTGGCCGCCGCCTTCGATGCCGCGTAGGCCGACATGCCGATGCGCGGCGTAGATCCGGCATTCGAGGAGATCGTGACGATGGCGCCGCGCCGACGCGGCATCATCCGGCGGGCAACGGCCCGGCTGGCCAAGAAGACGCCACCGGCATTCACCGAAAGTGTTGTACTCCAGTCAGATTCGGTCATCTCTTCGACGCGGCCGCTCTGCAGGATGCCTGCCGCGTTGACCAGATAGTCGATGGGACCGAGTTCGGTCTCGGCCCGCTCGACGGCCACCTCCACTTCCGCGGCAACGGTCACGTCCACCGGGAGCGCGAGCACCCGACTACCCGTAGCGGTGAGTTTGTCCGCCAGATCCCACAATTGGGCGATATCGCGATCGAGTAGTGCCACCGCGATGTCGGAATCGGCCAGGGCACCGGCGATTTCGCTGCCGATACCACCGGCCGCGCCGGTAATGATCGCGACACTCATCGCAGCGCTCCGTTCAGCACGCCGTCGACCACCTCGGCGGGCACCCGCAGGCAGCGCTTCGTGAAGGAGCCGAGCGCGTCCAGATACCGTTCGCGTACATCGACGATATCCACGCCGACCGTCTCGCCGCCGGACAGCAGCACCTCGCCGCCGACGATCACGGTGTCGATATCGTGCGATCCGCCGAGCCACAGCAAGCTTTCCAGTGGACGCGGATTCAACAGGTACCGCCAGTCGTCGGTGCGAACGAGCACGATATCGGCACATTTTCCGACCTCGAGGCTGCCGATCTCATCGGCCCAGCGCAGGCCCCTGGCGGCGATCCGGGTGGACATGGCCAGCGCATCGCTGGGCAGCACGTCGGTGTGGTCGGCGACCAGCTCGTTGTACATCTGCCAGGCCGCGCGCATGGTCTCGACCATTCCCGCATTCGGCAGCGAGGCGCCGTCGGTCGACAGCGATACGTCCAGACCGGCGCGGCGCAGTCGGGGCACGACACCGGTCTCGGTCAGTGTGGATTCGCCGGAGGGACCGTACTTCCCGGGTGAATGGCTGATGTGCGCGCCCGCATTGCGCAGCAGTTCCTGTTCCTCGTCGTCGACGAAGGCGCAGTGTGCGGCCATCAGCCGGTCGGTGACCAGGCCGAGTTCGTGCAGGCGGCGGACACCGGTGGCCCCATAGAACTTTCGCAGCAGTTCGGGTTCGTTGCGGACGGCGCCGACGTGGGTGGCGAAACCGACATCGTGGCGGGCCACCAGATCGGCGAAACCGCGACCGAGCTCGTCGGTCATATTGGTGACATAGGCGATCGAGGGACGGCAGCGAATACGGCCGGAGTCGTCCTGCTCGCACGCCTTCAGCAGTTCCTCGACCTGGGACAGCACGCCGTCGGCATCCCGGGTGCGGACGAACTTGTCGGCACCGGGCGCGCAGATGGCGTCGGCGGCCCAGGTGGTGGCGACGAACCGGATGCCCAGATCGCGGGCGGCTCGCACCAGCGCGGTCGGGCGGTTGAGGGAGCCGACATCGCCGATTGTGGTTACGCCGCCGCGCATTTGGGTCCACATCGAATATTCGGCGATCGCGTACGCCTCGTCCGGGGTGAGGCCCTCGATCAGACCGTCGAAGGAGTCGAACATGCCCGAGATCTTGTGCATATCGCCACCGCCACCGAACATCGCCAGCTCGTCGTGGCGGTCGGAGACCGGACGCAGGGCGCCGCGCAGCGGGAAGCCCATGGCGAACATATCGTGCCAGTGCGCGTTGATCAGGCCGGGCAGCACCATCATCGAGCTGGCGTCGATGGTCTTCAGCTCGGCGCGGGTCACCTCGTCCAGCGCAGCGGACACCTCGTCCGCGGTGCCGATCGCGGCAATTTTGCCGTCCACCACGAGAATCGAGCCGCGCTGGTGCACCGTTTCGGCCGCATCGGCGGTGTAGACAACGCCGTTTCGGATCAACAGGGAGCTCATGACTCGGCCTTTCCGAGTGTCGCGAAATGCCGCAACCAGGCGGTCAGGGTGGGCGTGGCGACCAACTGCTCGAAGTCGGCCGGAATCTTCGCCTTGTTCCAGCGGCCGACCATTCGCATGAGCTCGAGCGAACTCAGGCCCAGCACAACGAGATTCGCGTCCGGATCGATGGCGGCCGGGTCGGCGATGCCGAGCACCGGGGCGAGCGTTGCCCGCAGGTCCGCTTCGGTGGGCATGGAAACGGTTGTCACGCTGTCACTTCCTCGATCGCGACGGCCCGGTGGGCACGCAGGGCTTTCTTGTCGACCTTGCCGAGCGGGGTGAGCGGCAACTCCGCGACGATGGTCAGCTCGTCGGGCAGCTTGTAGGAGGCCACCCCGCGGGCGTCCATGGCCTGTTTGAGTTCGGCGAGTTCGGGTGGTGTTCCGGACGGCACAACGAACGCGTGGATCCGCTCCCCCAGGAATTCGTCCGGCATACCGATCACCGCCGTCGCGGCGACGGCCGGATGCGCGAGCAGATGCTGCTCGACCTCACCCGCGTTGATCTTGTCCCCGCCGCGGATGATGAGATCCTTGATGCGGCCCTCGATCACGAGATCACCGTCCGCGGTGCGGCTCGCGAGGTCGCCGGTGCGGTAGAAGCCGTCTTCGGTGAAGGCCAGCGCATTATGTTGCGGCGCACGGTAATACCCGCGCAGGGTGTACGGCCCACGGGTGATCAGCTCGCCGACCTCCCCGGACGGCAGTGCGACGCCGTCGACGTCGACGATCAACAGCTCGTCGGCGTCGGAGATCGGTTTGCCCTGCGTGGTGAGCACCGACTCGGCCGGATCGTCCGGACGGCTGAAGCAGAGCAACCCCTCGGCCATGCCGAATACCTGTTGCAGCGCGCAGCCCAGACTCACACCGATGCGTTCGGTGAAATCCCTTGTCATCCTGGCGCCGCCGACCTGGAGCAAGCGCAGGCTGCTCAGGTCGGCATCGGTCCACTCGGCGATCTCCATCCAGATCGCGACCAGGGACGGTACCAGGGCAGTGACCGTCACGCGCTCGCGCTCGATGAGCGGAAAGCAGTCGAGGGGGTTCGGGGTGTCGGCGAGGACCACCGTGCCGCCGGTCTGGAAGGTGCCGATCACGCCCGGACAGCCCCAGGCGAAGTTGAATTCGATGGGCAGCGCGGCGAGATAGACATCGGAGGTGCCGAGTTCGCAGACTTCCGCGGCGCGCAGCGATTGATAGACGTAGTCGTCGTGGGTGCGGGGAATCAGTTTCGGCAGGGCGGTCGTGCCGCCGGAGAGCAGGAAAAACGCGACGTCGCTCGGGTCCGGATCGGGCAGTTCGGTTGGCGCATTTGCCGACTCGACCTCGGCAAGCGTGGTGAAGCCGTCGCCACCCGCACCGACCACGAACAGTGTGCGCAGTCCGTCGTGCTCGGATCGGATGCGCAGCGCCAATTCCCGGTGATCGAAGTCCCGATGCGTATCCGGCAGCACGTAATGGCTTGCGCCGCTGAGCGCGACAAGGTGACCGATTTCGGTGTGCCGGTGCGCGACCAGCGAGAAGACCGGTTTCGCACCGATCCGCAGCAGTGCGAACGTGATCGCCACGAACTCCGGCACATTCGGCAACTGCACCAGCACACGTTCGTCACGTGCGATACCGTGCTGCCGAAAGCCGATCGCCAGTCGGTCGGCCCAGACATCGAGTTCGGCGTAGCTGATCCGGCGCCCGCCGTGCACCAGCGCAATGGTGTCGGTATACCGTTCGGCGCATTCGCGCAGCAGCGCACCGAGGGTGACACCACGCCAGAAGCCTTGGGTCCGATAGCGTTCCGCGATGGGCTCGGGCCAGGGCGTGCATCCATCCAACACGGCGACTACCGCTTCACGGCGGGGTTGCGGATCTGCACGACGGCCGCACCGGCCTCCATACCGGTGCTCGCGCCGATCAGCAGCACATGGTCGCCGGGACCCACCTGACCGGTGGTCCACACATGTTCCAGACCCAGGAACATATCCGCCGCGCCGGTGTGACCGATGGTGTTGGTGAACTCCCACACCTCCTGGTGCTCCTCGACACCCAGCGGCTGCAGGAACATCGCTTCGAGGGACAGGCGCCCGAATCCGATATGGCAGACCTTGACGATCTTGTCCATCGATACACCGGCCTCTTCCAGGGTGCGCGCGGCGATCTCCACGACCCGCTGCCCGAAGTTGCGGATCGGCGGGGCCTGTCCTTCGGCCCACTGCTCGCGCACCTTGGCGGCCCGCTCATTGAAGTTCAGGCCACGACCACGGGTGATACCCGGCGGGAACAGCTCCTCGCCCGCGCGGTGCAAGATCTCCATCGAAGAATCCGAAAGCGACCCGACCGCAAGCACTTCGGCGAATCCGTCGCGGCGCGATACCACCGCGGCAGCGCCCGCGTCGGCCAGTAGGAACAGCCCGGAACCGCGCCACCGGTCGACCAGCGGGGTGGAGAAGTTGTCGCCGGTGGTGAGCAGTACGGCGTCATGGGCCGGGTTGGCGATCAACCGGTAGGCCGCGGCCTCGAGACCGGCGAGCATGCCGAGGCAGCCCTGCTTGATCTCCAGCGCCGGGATCGGCCGGTCCACGGTGTTGTTCAGGATGTAGTGCACCGCAGACCAGCCGTCGGGCCCCTGATGGTGGGTGTAGCTGTGCAGCAACGCGCCCAGATCGTCGGGTCCGTGCCCGGAGGCCGCCAGCGCCCTGCGCGCGGCGGTGATCGCCATATCGGGTGCCGGTGTCGACTCGCTCACCGCGGCCGAGCGCATACCCGATGCCGCGAGGGCCTCCTCGTCGTACCAGCCCGCCTCGACCGCCGCAGCGGTCGAAATCAGGTCTGGCACATAACTTCCGACACCGGCCAGATAGATATCCTGGGTTTGCATGCGGCCCTTACTTTCTGACGTGCGGAGTCCGCGCCGAACAATTGCCTGAAGGCATCGGACCATGTTTCACGGCCGCGAAACATGAGTAGTCGGTACTCAATTTTCGAACCGATCCGAGCACTTCCGACCGATTGAGTAGCAATTGAGTAGCTGCCCCGCTGGCCCGCGGCGCGCCCGGATGTTGTCCTTGGTCCGAGCGCTCAGGAGGATGGATGAACCGCATCACTGTGGCTGGCAGAACCGACGCGACCCGGACCGGACCGGAAATCGGTGACTGGTCCGACTTCGACGAACTCGCGCAATTGCAACGTGACCAGCTACCGCGAATATTCGCCCAGGCCCTGCGGTCCCCGTTCTATGCCGCACGGTATGAAAATGGTGGCGCGCCAATAGTTGCCGACGATTTCCACGACGTCGAAATCACGAGTAAACAGGATTTGCGCGGGTGCTATCCGTTCGGGCTGCTCGCGGTGCCGCGCACGGAATTGGCGACCTATCACGAATCCAGCGGAACCTCGGGTGAGCCGACCGCGTCGTACTACACCGACGCCGACTGGGTCGACCTCGCTGAACGCTATGCCCGCAAATGGGTCGGCATCACCCCGGCCGACACCTTCCTGGTCCGCACCCCGTACGCACTGGTGATCACCGGCCACCTCGCGCAGGCGGCCGGGCGGCTGCGCGGTGCGACGGTCGTGCCAGGGGATGCCCGCTCACTCGCACTGCCGCTGGCCCGGATCGTGCGCTTACTGCACACCCTCGACGTATCGCTCACCTGGTGCAATCCCACCGAAGCCATGATGATCGCCGCAGCGGCGCGCGCGGCCGGACTGCGCCCCGATCGCGACTTTCCGGCGCTGCGAGCGATGTTCGTGGCCGCGGAACCGATGACCGCGACCCGCAAGCGCCGACTGAGCGAGATCTGGGGTGGGGTGCACATCGTCGAGGAATACGGCTCCACCGAAACCGGCACCATCGCGGGCGAATGCCAGCACGGCCGACTGCACCTGTGGGCGGATCGCGCCATCTTCGAGGTGTATTCGCCCGAAACCGGCCGACTGTCATCGTCGGGTTGCGGCCAACTGGTAGTCACTCCGCTCTATCGCGAGGCAATGCCACTGCTGCGCTACAACCTTGCCGACGATGTCGAAGTGAGTTACGACCCGTGCCCGTGCGGCTGGTTGCTGCCGACGGTGCGCGTCTACGGTCGCACCGCCTTCGGATATCCGGTCGACGGGCAGACCGTTGTGCAGAATCAGTTGGAGGAGTTGGTCTTCGGACTGCCGCTCGACTACGAGGTCAACTTCTGGCGCGCCAAGGCCGAGCCCGACGCACTCCTGCTGGAATTCGAGGCCCCCTCGGCCGTACAGCGCCGCGCCGCAGCGGAATTGGGCGCGGCCATCGAACACACCCTCGGTGTCAGGCACGTGATCACACCGTTGCCGCCGGGCACTCTGGTGCCCACCGAGGCATTGACCGCCCAACGCGACATCCTCAAGGCCCGCTACCTCTTCGGGCCGGACGAGTCGTGGGACAAAGCCCTGATGTACCAGTGATTTTCCCTACCGCCGCATCGAAATCGCCCGACTGGTGAGGATTCCCGTGTCCATTTCCCCCACCTCCCGTACCGAGGACCGCATCGCCATCGTCGGCCTCGGCTGCCGATTCGCGGGTGACCTCGACTCCCCCGACGCGCTCTGGGAATTCCTGCTCGATAAGCAGACCGCGGTCGGCACCATCCCCGACGACCGGTGGGCCGCGCACCGCGCCCACTCCCGCGAGCACGCCGCCGTGCTGACCAGGGTCACACCCCGCGGTGCCTTCCGCAGCGAGATCAGCGGATTCGACGCCACCTTCTTCGGCATCTCCGCGACCGAGGCCGGACAGCTCGATCCGCAGCAGCGGATCGCGCTCGAAGTCGCCTGGGAGGCACTCGAACACGCCGGGATCCCGCCACACTCGTTGGCCGGCACCGACGCCGGAGTGTTCATGGGTGTCGGCGCCGACGACTACGGGCGCAGGCTGCTGGAGAATCTGCCGGAAGTACAGGCGTGGACCGGTATCGGCGCCTCGCCGTGCGCGGTGGCCAACCGCATCTCCTACACCCTCGACCTGCGTGGGCCGAGCCTGGCCGTGGACACCGCATGCTCATCGTCGCTGGTGGCGTTGCATCAGGCCGTGACGGCACTGCTGCGGCACGAGACGCCGCTCGCGTTGGCGGGCGGGGTGATGCTGATGGCCGGGCCGGGGTTGACCACCGTACTGGACCAGGCCGGTGCCATCTCGAAGGACGGTCGATCCAAGCCGTTCGACGCGGCCGCCGACGGCTACGGGCGCGGTGAGGGCTGCGGAATCGCGGTACTCAAACGACTTTCGGACGCCGAACGTGACGGCGACCGGGTGCTGGCGGTGATCCGCGGCAGTGCCGTAAACCAGGACGGCCGCACCGACGGCATTATGGCGCCGAGCCGCACCGCGCAGGAACATCTGCTGCGCCGCGCGTATGCCGTGGCCGGTGTGCATCCGCACGAGGTCGACTACATCGAGGCACACGGCACCGGAACGAAGGTGGGCGATCCGATCGAGGCGGGCGCTCTCGCCGCGGTCGTCGGGCGGCGTCCCGAAGGTGCCGAGCCGTGCCTCATCGGCTCGGTCAAGGGCAATGTCGGGCACACCGAGGCCGCGGCCGGTATCGCCGGTGTGATCAAAACGGTGCTGGCCATCTGTCGCGGTGTCATCCCGCCGACGGTCCGGGTCGCCGGGTCGCGCACCGAGATCCCCTGGGCGGAATCGGGTTTGCGGGTCGTCACCGAGGCGACGCCCTGGCCTCCATCTGATCGGCCGAGATCGGCTGGTGTCGCCAGCTACGGGTACGGCGGCACGATCGCGCATATCGTTCTGGAACAAGCCCCGGCCACGACGAAAGTCACTGGCGCCGAGTCGAATTCGATCGGCACGAGAGCGCGCGCGGATGCGGCGCCCGATGTGCGAATCTATCCCGTGTCCTCGGCGACCAGGGTCGGCTTGGCCGCTCATGCGGCCGCATTGCTCGAGGCAGCCGAAACCGTCGACATCGCCGACATGGGCCATACGCTGGCGCTGCGCCGGAGTCATCTGAATGCTCGGGCGGCCGTGGTCGCCGCCGATCGGACCGATCTGATCGCGGGGTTGCGTGCACTGTCAGAAGCTCGGACCGAATCCGGTGTAGTGAGCGGGGACTCCCTCGGCGCGGTCGGTGATCCGGTGTGGGTCTTCTCTGGACACGGTGCGCAGTGGGCGGGTATGGGGCAAGAGCTGCTGCGTGCCGAACCGGTCTTCGCCGAGGTGATCGACCGGATCGGACCGATCTATCGCGAGGAAATGGGCCTGACGCCGCGTCGGGTGTTGGAGTCCGGCAAGCTCGAATCGGTCGACGTGATCCAGGCGATGCTCGTCGCGGTTCAACTCGGGCTCGCGGCGCTGTGGCGGCACTATGGGGTGCGGCCGGGCGCGGTGATCGGGCATTCGGTCGGTGAGATCGCGGCGGCGGTCACGGCCGGTGTGCTCACCGAAGCCGAGGGCGCGATGCTGGCGTGCCGCCGCTCGAACCTGCTGCGCAAGGTCGCCGGCGACGGCGCCATGATCATGGTCGACCGCCCTTTCGAACAGGTCGTCGCCCAGTTGGGAGCGCGCCGGGATGCGGAAGCGGCGATCTGCGCGGCGCCGTCCTCGACGGTGATCGCCGGTGCGGTCGATGCGATCGACACGTTGTCCATCGAGTTGCCCGAGCTCGGTTGGACGGTTCGGCGGGTGGATTCGGATATCGCGTTCCACAGCGCCCAAATGGAACCCTTGGCCGCGGATCTCGCGGTCGCGGTCGCGGAGTTGGAACCCGCACCGGCGACCGTTCCGCTGTATGTGACAGCGGTCCCCGACCCGCGCTCCGCACCGCGGCAAGGTGCACAGTACTGGGCGCAGAACCTGCGCAATGCCGTGCGCTTCCACCAGGCGACCGAGGCGGCCATTGCCGACGGACATCGGGTATTCCTCGAGGTGGCGGCCCATCCGGTGGTCAGCCATTCGATCCTGGAGACGCTGTCCGCCAACGGCATCGACGATGCCCTGGTACTGCCGAGCCTGCGGCGCAACAAACCCGAGCGGCCGACATTGCTGGGATCGGTTGCGGCGCTGCACTGCCGAGGTCTCGCCATCGATTGGACAGCGGCCGCATCCGGCGGACAACTTGTCGACCTGCCGACGAATTCCTGGCAGCACCAACGGCATTGGGTGGACGGGCCAGCGGGCCGCGAAACCCCGGTCGATACCTTGCTCGGTGCGCAGGCAGCCGTGCAGGGCACCTCGGTGCAGGTCTGGCCGACGACACTCGATTTCCGCACCCGGCCCTACCCACAGCGACATCCGGTACTCGGCACCGAAATCACTCCGGCCGCAGTACTGCTCAACACCTTGTTCGCCGCCGGGGACACCACCGAATTGGCCGATGTGCAGCTGAAACTGCCCGTCGTCGTGCCGGAGCCGGAGCAGATCAGAGAGTTGCAGGTGGTGCGCGACGGCTCCGTGCTGCGGATCGTCTCGCGCCGGTTCGGCGGAGACGATGCGGCCTGGTCGACACATACCCTCGCCCGGATCGGCACGGATTCCGCACTCACCCGCCGGAATTCGGATACCGACGACAGCACACCCGGCGCGACCGCGATGCCGGCGGACAATGATTCGCTCGATCCCGACTTCGTAGTCGACCGGCTGGCCGAACTGGGCGTCGCGGAAATGGGCTATCCGTGGCGGATCGATTCGCTGCGGCGGCTCGACAATATGTTGCTCGCCGCCGCCACGGCCGAACTCGACCGGAGTTGGGCGGCGATGCTGGATGCCGCGCTGTCGATGGCATCGGTGATATTCCCGGGTCCGGCGATCCTGCGTATGCCCGCGCATATCGACAGCGCGGCCATCGACGGACCCGCGCCGCGGCAGGCCACCATTTCGGTTCGACTTCGGTCGGATCGATCGACGACGGTGGATGTCACTGTGACGGATGGGGATTCGATCGCGACATTGACCGGGTTGCGCTATGCCGAACTGGAATCGGACGCGGGCACGGACACGCTGAGCGCAATTCGATATCACCTCGAGTGGTTGCCGGTGGAGATTCCGGTCGCGCACGACACCGTTCGGTCAACCATCACCAACACCGCCGAAAGCACTTTGCCGGGCGCCGGTGCGCACGTGGTGTTCGCGCCGACGGCCGTACGCCCCTTCGACGGCGCAGCCGAATTCGCCGCGCTGGTAGGACGGATCGCCGCACTGCCCGCCGACCGCCGTCCCACCCTCTGGGTGTCGACGCGTGGTGTCCGCGAAGGAGCGACTGCACTCGCACCACTGTGGGGCATGGGCCGCGTGGCCGCGAGCGAACATCCCGACTTCTTCGGCGGGGTCATCGATCTGCTGCCGAACGATCCGGACACAGTGGCGCACAGCGTCATTCGAGCCAGCCGCACCGATCCGGTCGTTTCCATCAGAGATGGCAAGGTCTTCGCCCAACGCCTGGTTCCGGCCGAGCGGACCGCCATCCCATTCGCCTGCCGTCCCGACGGGACATATCTGATCACCGGCGGTCTCGGCGCCCTCGGTCTGCTGCTGGCCGAACATCTCGCCGAACGCGGCGCCCGCAGGATCGTGCTGCTGGGCCGGCGCGCACTGCCCACGCGCTCGCTCTGGTCCGACACCGACGAACGGACGGTAACCATCCGCCGGTTGGAGGAAGTGGGCGTGACTGTGCGGACGGTCGCTGCCGATATCACCGACCGCGCCGCCACTGAATCCGCGCTCGCCGCACTCGATCTGCCACCGATCCGCGGTGTCGTGCACGCGGCGGGCACGGTGGACAGTGCGATGCTGCACGATCTCGACCCGGAGACGCTGCGAAAGGTCATGTCGCCCAAGGTCGACGGCGCTCTGGTGCTGCACGAACTCTTCCCACCCGGCAGCACGGACTTCTTCGTGCTGTTCTCCTCGGCCGGGCCGCTGCTCGGCCTGCCCGGCCAGGGCTCCTATGCCGCCGCCAATTCGTTCCTGGATACCCTCGCCGCACAACGTCGTGCATCCGGTCACCGCGAGACCGTCAGCATCGCCTGGACCAGCTGGCGCGGACTCGGCATGTCCACCTCGGCTGCCGCGACCGACCTCGAGCTCGCCGCCCGTGGCACCGCCGACCTCACCGCCGAGCAGGCGCTGCGCGTCTTCGACGACATCGTTGCGCACGCGGATTCCCCGGTGGCGGTGGCACTTACGGTGCTCCGGCAGCATCCCGGTCTGCGCCCGGCGCTACTGTCCGCACTCGACTTCGGCACGGATCAGACCGATACAGCCGGATCGGAGTGGGCCGAGTTGACCGGCGACGAACTGGCGAGCTACCTGTTCGATCTGGTCCACACCCGTGCCGCATCGACTCTGGGCACCGACCCCGACGCCCTCAGCCCGTACCGCCCGCTCACCGAAACCGGTATCGACTCACTACTGGCCACCGCACTGCGCGCGAATCTCGAACGCCACCTCGGCATTCCCCTCCCCGCGACCCTGCTCTGGAACTACCCGACCATCACCGACATCGCCCGCTACCTGACCGAGCAAATGTCACCCGACGCTGGATAGGCCTCGTATCGAGTTCCTACTGTGTTCGATCTGGTCCGCGCCACGAAACCGGCGCGGACCGTGCTCGTTGCGCTCCTGCGTGGGGGGCGCCGATACATCGGCGGCAGGCGCGCGAACCGAGCAGACAGGGCTCGCGTCATGCGACGGTACGACAGACTGCTCCCTGCCCAGGCGGCGGCCGCCGATTCAGTCGGGGTTCAACCGCGCCCAGCAGCTGTGTCCACTGCGAGCACTTGGTAAGTGGTGACAACTCCTGTCGGCGCTCTCAGAGCAATTATCGTCGAAGTCCATGTACACCATCGACTTCGTCGAGTTCCCTTCCGACTCCGCAGCCGACTCGGCCCGGTTCTTCGCCAACGCCTTCGGATGGTCACCGACACCCTACGGACCTGATTACGTCGACATCCAAGGCGCGGGCATTACCCTCGGCTTTCAGGCCGACGCCGACGAAAAGCCCAGCGCTCCCCTGGTCACCATCCGCGCCGACGACCTGACCGAAGCCCGCCGGGCCGTGGAGGCCGCGGGCGGTGTCGTAACCGTCGAGCCGTTCGACTTCCCCGGCGGCAGCCGCTTCCACTTTCGGGAGCCCGGCGGCAGCGAACTCGCCGTTTGGCGCCCGTCCGAATGATCAGCGGCCGGATCACGCCCGGCCACGAACCTCGGCGGTTGCCGAACGTCCGCTGCACGGCCCATACCAGGTGATGACACGCGAACTCCTGGTGGTCAGCGACGTGGTGATCACTGACCTACCAGGAGTTCACTCGAACCTCGAGCGCGGGACGTCCCACTATGCCGGTCTATCGACGCTCACTCAGTGCGCGGCGGTCAACTGCCACCCGCTGGCACGCTGGCGCTGGAACCAGAATTCAGCGTAGCGGCCATCGGCGGCGAGGAGTTCGTCGTGCGTGCCGCGTTCGACGATGGTGCCGGAGTCGAGGAACAGGATCTGATCGGCCGCGGCGACGGTGGGCAGGCGGTGGGCGATGACCAGGAGGGTGCGATCGGCGGTGAGTGCGCTGAGCGCTTCCTGCACGGCCCGCTCGTTTTCCGGGTCCAAGGAAGCGGTGGCCTCGTCGAGCAGCACGATCGGCGCGTCCTTGAGGATGGCGCGGGCGATCGAAACTCGTTGGCGCTCACCGCCGGAGAGCAGGGCGCCGCCCTCCCCCACCATGGTGGCCCAGCCGTCGGGGAGACGGTCGACGATGTCGTCGACGCGGGCCGCGCGGGCCGCATCGCGCACCTCGGCATCGGTCGCATCGGGGCGGCCGAGCCGGATATTCGCCTCGATGGTGTCCTCGAACAGGTAGACGTCCTGGAACACGATCGAAATCCTGGACATCAGTTCGGCCGAGTCCACCTGCCGCACGTCCACCCCACCGACCTGGACGGATCCGGAGTCGACGTCCCAGAATCGGGCGATCAGGCGGCTGACCGTGGTCTTGCCGGAACCCGATGGGCCCACCAGCGCGGTCATGGTGCCCTCGGGTACGCAGAACCAGACATCGCGCAGCACAGCGGATTCCCCGTAGCCGAAGCCGACCGCGCGGAAATCGATAGCATTGCCCTCGGGGATCTGCGGCTGCAGCGATTCGGTCAACGTACGCTCGGCGAGCAGTTCCGACACCTGATCCAACGCGGATTCGGCAGTGCGCAAGGTGGATCCGAGGATCGCGAATTCGGCGATCGGCTCGGTGAAGCGGACGGCGAGCACCAACACCGCGAGCAGTGTGGGCACCGCGAGTCCGCCGTCGAGCGCGAGATAGGTACCGTAGACGAGGATTACGGTGAACGCCGCCTGTACCACCACGGTGAAGCTGATCAAGCCGGGGACTCCGGTGACGAGCACCCGGCGCGCGGCCTCGTACTGGGTATGCAGTGCGGCGTCGAAATTGTCGGATCCGCGACCGAAAACCCGCAGCACAGGCTGCAGTTGCGCGAATTCGACTACACGCCCACCGGTTTCGGCGTTCGCGGCGCTGCGCACCTCGTCGGCCGCGCGGCTCAGCGAGATGCTCCACCGGTAGACCGCGATGATCACCGGAATCGTGAGTGTCGCGGCCAGGGCCAGCCGCCAGTCGAAGAAGTACATCAGCACTACCACGGTGACCGGCGTGAGGAAGGTGGTCACCATGGGCCGCAGCAGATGTGCGGGCACACCCATGATGTCCATGACGCTCTTGGTGGCCAACTGACCGAGCTGACCGACCCGTTCGGCGCCGAACCAGCCGAGTGGCAGGGTAGCGACCTTGTCACCGATGCGGGCGTGCAACGTCTTCGACAGCGTCGCGCCGACCTGCGCCCCGATGCCCATGCTGATGTAGTAGGCCACCGCGTACAGCGCGGCCACCGCGAACAGCGGATACAGCCACGGCCACACCGAGTCCGGATCGGATCCGAACAGCGCCTTCAGAATCGGCGCCAGCAGCGCGAACGCGATGCCCTGTAGCACGGCACCGATTCCCAGTACGACGAGCATTTTGCGAAGTGACGCACCCTGTTCCGGGCCGACCACCGCGAGCAGTTTCCGAATCATGCGCCGGTCCTCTCGACCACCCGAGAGCGCCAGCCCTCGGCTCCTTGGTATGCGTCCCACATGCGGGCGTATCTACCCTGCGCGGCAACGAGTTCCGCGTGCCGTCCCCGTTCGGCGATCACCCCGTCATCGAGCACCACGATCTGGTCCGCGCCGACCACAGTGGACAGCCGGTGCGCGATCATCAGCACGATCTTGCCCTTGGTCAGCGCCGAGAGCGCATCCTGTACCGCGGCCTCGGACTGCGGATCGACATAGGCCGCCGCCTCGTCGAGCACGATGATCGGTGTGTCGGCGAGCAGCGCCCGCGCGATCGAAACCCGTTGCGTCTGACCGCCGGACAAGCGCGCATCCGCACCGATCACCGAGTGATAGCCGCGGGGCAGCGCCTCGATTTCGGCGTGGATACCCGCCGCCTGCGCCGCGTCGATCACCTCGTCCATCGAAGCGTCCGGCCGAGCCATCCGAATATTGCCCACTATGGAGTCCTGCGCGAGGCGGACGTCCTGGAATACAAAGGCGACCCGTCGATACAGATCGGCGGGCGCCATCTCACGAATGTCGATGCCGCCGATGGTGATGGCACCGCCGGTTACGTCCTGGAAGCGTGGCAGCAGCGTGGCCAGGGTGCTCTTACCCGATCCGGACGGACCGACCAGCGCGGTGACCGTACCGGGTGCGAGTTCCAGCTCGACGCCGGTCAGCACCTCGGTGGAACCGTCATAGGAGCAGGCGACATCGCGGTAGCGAACAGTGTTTTCGCTGGGGGACTTCGGCGCGTCCGATACCGGAAGTACCTCGGTAGCAAGGACTTCGACGACTCGCGCGGCCGCCTCCTTGGCGAATCGCAGCTCGTAGCTCGCGTAGAACAGCGCAAGAATCGGCGCGGTGAGGCCGATGCCGAGCAGTGCGAACGGCAGCAGATCCACCGGGGCCAGCCAGCCCCTGGTCACGAACCACGCGCCGCCGCCGAGCACCGCGGCAAGAACCGCGATGGGCGACAGCACGATTTCCGCGGCGGTTTTGGAGTTGAGGGTCGAGCGCACCCAGGTCAGGAAGAACGCGGCGAAATCGTCGGCGGCATCGGCGTAGCGCCGATGCGCCCGATTGGCCTGGCCGAAGGTCTTGACCACGGCGATGCCCTGCACGAATTCGACCGCGTTGCCGTTGATCCGGCCCATGGCCCTGTCGTATTCGGGCAGGTGCTTGCCCATACCCGCCATGGTGGCGCTGTAGAGCGTGAGGCCGATCAGCAGTGGGGCGATGGTCACCAGTGACATCCGCCAGTCCACCCAGAACAGGTAGATCAGCGCGGTGACCGGCAGCACCACCGCGCTGGTCAGCTCCAGCATCGAATGGGCGATCAGGTGGTGCATGGCGGCGACATCGTCCTGGACGATCTTCTTCACCGAGCCGGAATTGCGGCCGGAGAACCAGCCCAGCGGCACCTCGCCGAGTCGGCGCACCAGTCCGCGCCGGATGTGCAGCGCCAGCTCACCGTCGGCGAAATGGGTGATGGCGCCCGCGGCGAGCAGGCAGACCAGCCGCACCAGCAGCGCGGCCGCCGCGATGGCGGTCAATGTCCAGGCATCGCGGGTGCGATCCGGGCCGTTGTCGAGCAGCACCCGCCCGAGTTCGGCGATGGTGATGAACGGGACGACCGCGGCGACGGACGAAAGGGCCTGAGCGGCAATGGCTGTACGCACTCTGCCGCGAATCGGACCGAGCAGCTCTGCGAGCGGGGATTGTTCCGCGGCCATGGCGGAAACCTCCAATTTCCTGATGTCGCGAGACTTGCCGACTGGGCAAGTGATCAATCACAAACGAGTCGATGCCCGGTTCGGTCAGCCCGCGGTGCGCAGCACCGCCCCGGCCGCACCGCGCAGGTCGAGCCTGCTGTGGATGCCCAGCTTGGTGTAGATCCGCTGCAGGTGGTTCTCCACGGTGCGCACCGAGATGAACAGGAGCACAGCGATCTCGCGATTGGACATGCCGTCCGCCGCCAGCGCCGCGATCGCGCACTCCCGCCGGGTGAGCCGCGAATCGCTGTGTCTCGGATGGGGCGCCGGGTAGTGCGGGCACCGGTCGGGCGTCGAGAGGTAGGTGGTGGTCGCGGTCATCGCAGTACTCCTGTCAGTGCGTCGCAATCGTCAGGCCGACTGCGCCGGCGCGGGCAGGTGCCCGTGCCGGACGAAGAACGAGGCGTAGGTGCCGAAGAGCTTTTCGTCGATGCTCGGGCACTCGATGCCGGTGCCGTCCAGGAACCGGCGGGTGAGATGGTCGGTGAACAGCAGGGGCTCCTCCTGCTCCATCAACATCGTGGTGCGGATCAGCGGGAACATCGCGTTGTCGACATCGGCCGAAATGGCCTTGAGCCACTTGATGATGCTGACTTCCTTGATCTCGAAACCGGCCGAGCGGATGAAGTCGCGGATGGTGTCGGAGTCGATCGCGGCGGGCCCGATCTGGTGGTAGATGCCGCCGAGCGCGGCCTCCTGCGCCGCGACCGCGGCAATGGTGGCGCAGACATAGTCCACCGGAACGAGATTCATCTTCAGCCGGAAATTGCGCGGGTAGACCCCGGCCTGGATCGAACCGGTGATGAAACGCCAGACGAAGTCGTTCTTCTGGCAGGCACCGGTTTTGGAGTCGCCCCACACCTGTGCGGGGCGGTGCATGGTGATCGGCACTCCCCGGTTGTCGGCTTCCAGTACCAACTGTTCGGCGACCCATTTGCTCTTGGTGTAGCCGAGCGGCATATCGGCGGCCGGACCGGTGGTATCCAATTCACCACGCGGATCGGTGTTTTCGGTGGTGCCGAAGACACCCAATGTCGATACATGATGCAGCGGCGCGGTCGCGGCGCAGGCCAGCCGGAGGACCTCGTGGGTGCCGCTGATGGTCTGCTTGCGCAGCCACTTGTAGGGCGTCAGGAAGTTCACCTTGGCCGCGGTGTGGTAGATCGCCTCGATCCGCCCGGCCAGCTCCGCGTAATCGTCGTCGGATAGGCCGAACTTGGGCAGGGTCACATCGCCGGGGACCACCCGAATGCGGTCGGTGGCGGTCGATTCACTCAGATCATAGGTTTCGAGGTTGGCGTGCAGCCGGTCCCGAGCCGAATCGACGTCGGCCGCACGCACCAGGCAGTGCACCGTGAGGCCGCGGTCGAGCAGTTCCTCCAGGAGGAACACGCCCAGGAACCCGGTCGCGCCGGTGAGGAATACATCCGAGACCGAACCCGCGGGCGTGCCAGGGGTGAATCCCTGAATGTCGGCGGCCAATTCGGTATCCGCCGCGATCTGCTCGGCGGCGCCCTCGATTTCGAGCGATGTCATGGCAGTGCTTCCCATCCTTGTGCGTCGTTATGCCGTTGCGGCAGTGGCCTGTTCGATGGCACCGTGCAGCGCGACGAGCGCCTCCTTCACGTCCTCGGTGCGCGCGATGATCGGTGGGATCAGACGCAGCACCTCGGGCCGGCTCAAGCAGGTCGAGACGACCAGCCCGCGCTGGGCCAGACCCACCTGGACCTCACCGGCAAACTCCGTGGACCGGAAGTCCAGGCCCCACAGCAGGCCACGGCCGCGCACCGCGGTCACCGCACCGGCGTGCTCGGCGGCGATACCGGCCAGCCCTTCGGCCATTTCCGCCGCGATTCGGTTGCCGTCCTCGGCGTGCTCCTCGATGGCGCGCAGCGCCGGGGCGACGGCCGAGGTGGCGAGCGGGTGGCCGCTGAAGGTCGCGGTATGCAGCACCGGATCCACGGTCAGGGGTGCGTACAGCTGCTCGGTGCACACCATCGCCGAGACCGGGACGACGCCACCGCCGAGCGCCTTGCCGAGCAGTACGGCATCGACCGGAAGTCCGTGCGCGAGTGCAACCGAGCGATCACCGCACCGGCGCAGGCCGACCTGGATCTCGTCGGCGATGACGAAGGCGCCGTGCTCGTGCGCATCCGCGCACCAGCGCGCCAGAATCGCCGGATCCAGTGGCGTGACACCGTTTTCGCCCTGCACCGGTTCGAAGATGAGCGCGGCGATATCGTGTTCGGCGGCGACCTTCTCGACGGCTTCGGGATCGGTCGGATCGATGTGCACGGCCCCCGCCAGCAGCGCGCCGAGATTGCCCTTGAACCGCTCATGGTGGGTCAATGCCAGTGCGCCAAGGGTCTTTCCGTGGTAGCCGCCCGCGACCGCGACCACGGTGGAGCGGCCGGTGGCCAGGCGCGCCAGTTTGGTCGCGGCCTCCACGACGTCGGCGCCGCTGCCGCCGAAGTAGACCTTCGACAGCGCAGGCGCTGTGGTTCCGCCGAATTCTGCTGCGGCCAGGTATTCGACCACCGTCTCAGCAGCCTGGGCGGGTACCGGGTTGAGCACCGAACGGGTGGAGGTCGGCATCAGGTCGAGCTGAGTGCGGATCGCGTCGACCACCGCGGTATTGCGGTGTCCCAGCAGGGCGACGGCATAGGAGCCGAAGTCCAGGACCGTGCGGTCGTCGGAGAGGGTGACCCGGCAGCCGCTGGCCGAGGCCTCGACGGCGCCCTGGCCGGTGAACTTGCCCGCCAGCGCCATCGACGGGGAGAAGTGCCGCTTCACCTGCTTGAAAGTGGTCTTCGCCGTGCTCATCTC
Organism: Nocardia sp. CA-107356; assembly: GCF_050946365.1. Taxonomy (NCBI): domain Bacteria; kingdom Bacillati; phylum Actinomycetota; class Actinomycetes; order Mycobacteriales; family Nocardiaceae; genus Nocardia; species Nocardia sp. CA-107356. The sequence goes on from NZ_CP191992.1 coordinate 6,511,981, forward strand.
ATATGTCCTTACTGCGCGGCCTGGGTGACGATCGAGCCCGCATACCCCTCGAGGGCCTTGGCGATGGCGGGGTGGATCATTTCGGCGACCAGCGGGAGGCCGATATCGAATTCGACATTCAGCTCGAGTTCGCCGCCCTCGGCGTCCCGGTGGATCTGCCAGTAGCCCTGATAGACGTTCAGATCGCCGTCGACCTGGTGGAATTCGATGCGCTGACGGTCGGGATCGATGAGATCCTCCTGCTCCCATTCCATTTCCGAACCCTTGAGTTCGACCACCCAACTGCTGGTCCGGCGCGGGCCCTCGGTGTCGATGATCTCCACCTCGTTGACCCCGCCCATGTAGTCCGGGTAGGACTCACAGTCCAGCAGGATGTCCCACACGTCGGTGGGCGCGCTGGTTCTGTGACGCGAATTCATTGAGTACATGAGGTTGTCCTTCCGTAAAAGTTGTCGCGTTTACGCGGTCGGTCGGCGCTCGCCACTCGCCTGGACCTGGAATTGCCAGTGGGAGAAGAGTTTCCGGTCGCGGTGCAGGTCGAGTAGAACGGTCATGACGCGCTCGATCACCGCGACATCGGTGACGGGCGCCGCGGGTGCGAACATGCGCCAGACCCGTTCCAGGCACAACAGCAGCACCGCGCCGTCCGGGAAGGGTTGCTCGAGTATGGGTTCGGAGTTGACCACGAGGTGGATCACCGCCGCGGCGGCGTGGATGCCGCAGTACTGTTCTGCCAGCCGGTAGATTTCCGCCGAGGCTCCGTATTCGCGACCGAGCGCCTGCTTGGTCTCCTGTTGGGCGACGGTCAACCGGTCCAGTTCGAGCAGCAGGCGGTCGGCCAGATCGGCGGATTGCTCGAACCACTTGCGCTGCACACCTTCTCGGGTGCGGGCGAGTTCGCGCAGGGCGATGATCGCCTGCGGCAGCGCGAGTACTGCGGCGTCGCCGTCGCGGCTGAACAGCTGCTGCAGTTCGGGCTGCCATTCGGGCAGTTCGGCGTCGATGTCATACATGACGGCCACCCTCGCCTGGGCAGCGGCGCGCTGCTCCGAGGTGGCGGTGGCAGCCCTGGTCACGATTGGTTCCAGTTGGGCGCCAACACTTTTCAGATTCACGACAGTATTGCCGTCGGCGAAGACCGAGACCAGGATATCGCGCAGCATCTTCTGGTAGATGCCGTAGTGCGGGTGCTCGCGCAGGTACAGGCGGGCGCCGAGGACCAGCGACAGCTGAGACAGCGTGCGCTCCAACGAAGTCGGCACGAAGTACTTGACGATAGCGGAGCAGACGGCGGTCTCTTGCGGCGCGGCCTGCAGGCCGCGCACCGCGCCGGTGGCGACCGCCTCGGCCAGCAGCACATCGGCGAAACTCTCGGCGACCTGGCGGCGGGTGTACGGGATTTCGACGACCTTCTGGTCGAAGATCTCGCGCTCGACGATGAAGTCGAGGGTGACCCGCAGCGCGGTGTCGGCGGCGCCGAGCGCCAAACCGCTGATGGTGGTGCGCGCGACCTGGGCGCTCTTGAGGACCAGTTCGAGGCCCTGGCCCTGGCGGCCGATGAGGTGGCTGTCGGGGACGAAGAATTTGTCGAGGCGGATGCCGCTGAGATCGAGTGCGCGCAGACCATGCAGCCGCTCGTTGGGCACCTCGATCACCGAACCCGCTCGGCCGAGCCGCTTTTCGACCGCGAAGATCGACCAGTCGCCCGGTCCGCCGCGCTCGCCGGTGCGGGCGTGCACGGTGACCACGTCGGCGATGGTGGCATTGCCGATGAGGTACTTCTCCCCCGTCAGCAGGTAGCCGCCGTCCACCTTCTCGGCGTACATGTCGTTCGACAGGACATCGCTGCCGTGTTCGCGCTCGGACAGGCCCCACGCCATTTTCGCGCCGTTGTTGATCGCGGAGACGAAGTAGGTGCGCTGCTCGTCGGTGCCCGCGATCCAGGTCGGCATGAAGGCCAGATCGGTCAGCATCAGGGCCGCTGCGGTGGTCGGATCGCGGCGGGCGACCAAACGCAACAGCGCGTATCCCGCCTCGACATCACCGGCCCGGCCGCCCCACGCCGCGGGGAGGCAGTATTCGTGCACGCCCCAGCGCTGCAGGACCCCGAGCAGTTCGTACGGGAATTCCTCCTGCTCGTCGTAGCGCAGAATGCGCTGGAACGAGCACAGGTTGGCCGGGTCGTGCGGGTCACCGAGGTGTCGCTCGAGTTCCTCGGCCAGCTGCCTTACCTGCCGCACGGTCATGACTGATCCATTCCTTTCTCGGGCGCCAGCGGCACCGGTTGCGCGGCGAACAGGCACTGCTGGGTGCGCAATCGGGCCACGACGTCGAATGCGCTGTCCGCCAAGGGCATCGGCAGCCGAGTCCGGCGGTACTCGGCGCGGTCGAGCAGTAGTGCGAGGGCGGGCAGTAGCCAGTCGAGCGAGCCCGGGGTAGTGCCGTAGAGCGAGCGGGCGCGGTTGAACCACCACAGTTGGGTACAGGCCGCCGCGGCGTGCAGGTAGCCGACCTCGGTGGCCAGATCCAGTGCGGTCGTCGCCCGTTCGGCCGAAGACAGCTCGGTGAGGCCGCGGATGCGGGTGCGCACCGCGTGCATGGCGAGGTCGAGGCGATCCAGCAGCGCGAGAGTTTGCGCGGTGCAGGGCCGGGCGGCGGCGAAGATGGCGCGCATCTCGCGCGGCAGTGCACCGGTGACCACCTCGAGTCCGCGGGCGGACAGAGCCAAGTCGGCGAAATCCACCGGGGGCAGTGCGGCGTCCACGTCGAAGGTGGTGGCCAGCAGCTCGCGATCACCGGCTTGCTTGGCCGAGAAACCGTCCTCGGTGAAGCGGCCGAGCTGCACCGAGACCAACCTCAGGTTGGCCATCGGGCTGGTGTCGAAGTAGCGGACCACCGCGTTATCGGCGCGCAACACATCGAAGGCGGCCTCGGGACCTTCCCGGAGCACGCTGCGAGTGCCGAGGACGTCGGCGCAGCGATCGAAGACCTCCGCGGACAAGTCGGTGAGAACGGTTTTGACCAGCCCCGACCACAGACTCTGCGCGGCCGGGAAGGTGTGGATCGAGCGGGCGCAGGCGGTGGCGACGACATCGCAGGCGATGAGGGCGGCGGCGGCCGTACCGAGTTCGCGCCGGTTGTGCGGGTGCTGCGCGACCGGGCGCCCCGCGGCATTGTGCTCGTGGGCGAAGTCCATGGTCAGGCGCAATGCCGAGTCCATGGCCGCGAGGTTCGCACCGGTGCTGGTCGCACGCACGACCTGCATGGCGCGCATAGCGGTTTCCATGCCACGGCCGAGTCTGCCGACGACGGCCTCATCGCCGACCGGCACACCGTCGAATTCGAAGTGCGCGAAGTCGGTGCCGCGCATACCCGTTGGGCGCTGGAGGCGGATCTTCGCGGTGCCGCCGGTAGCCTCGGCCGCGCGACGCCCGGCCGACCCGAGGGCGAGTGGATTGTCCACCAGTACCATCGAGTAGGCGGCCGGACCACGTCCGCCGCTGTGCGCGATCACGAGCATCGCCTCGGCGATTCGACCGAATCCGACCAGCCACTTCTCACCGTTGAGGCGCCAGCCGCCAGCGGCCCTGTCGGGTGTCATGGCGCAGGTGTTGGCGAGCAGGTCGCTGCCGTGCTCGGGTTCGGAAAAGGCGAAACCGATCGAGCCACCCGAACGGAGCAGCCGCACAACACGTTCCCGTTGGTCGGCATCGCCCGCGAGCAGCACGCACAGTGTCGCGGTGATGTCGATCATCGTCGCGGGCATGATCGTCAGGTCGCGGCGGGCGGCGATGCGAACCAGGGTCAGGGTCTGGTCGTAGTGCACCAGATCGCCGCCCTCATCTGCGGGAATGTAGGCCAATCGCAGTGCGGGACCGGCTATTTCGGTCAGAGCGCTGGGGAATGCCTCCTGTTCGGCCCGCCGGACCATGGCGGCGAAGCCGTAGGGGTTCTCCGATGCCGTCGGGTCGCCGAGCGCGGCCTCCAAAGCCGAAGCCGCGGTGTGCGAGGCGACTTCCGGCACACGGTCCTCGAGTACCGTCACAACTCACCGTCCGAACCGTCGGCCGGGGCGGGCCGGTAGTCGGCACAGGTGCGCGGAACCCGGACACCGACCAGGGCGAGCTGCTGGATGCGCGTGGTGAAGGCGGCGCCGTACATCAGGTTCATGGCCACATCGGCGACCCGACGGTTCTCGGCCGCGGCCAGGTACGAGCCGCGCACCCACTCGTTGAAACTGCCCATCGCGGGGCCGCACCAGATCTGGTAGTCCAGTGTGCGATCCGCCTCGCCGACGACCGCCCAGCGCGAGGCCATGCCGAGATACCAGCGGAAGACCAGAGCCATCTTGCGCTTCGGCTCGTCGGCGGCACGGGTGAGCTGAGCCGGGTCGCGACGGGTGAAGTACGCGACGACCTCCTGCCAGACCTCATCGACCGAACGGCGCAGGATCTGCTGTTCGAGACGGGCTCGCTCATCGGCGGGCAGCGCGTCGATTCCGTCGTAGGCGCGGTACAGCTCGTAGAGACGCTTGGCCCGCATCGCGAACATGCTGCCCTTCTTCAGGACCTGCAGTTCGACGCCGAGCTCGAACATATCCGCGGCCGGGGCCATATCGACATCGGCGACGCCCGCCGACGCCAGCAGGTGCCGCACCTCATCGGAAGTGCCTGCCTCCAAGCACGATTGGTTCACCGAACCGGTCACCACATAGTCCGCGCCCATCGCGAAGGCGGCCGCCGCGGCGGTCGGGGTGCCGATACCACCGGCCGCGCCGACCCGGACCGGCACCGGATAGCCGAGTTCGGCCTGCAACTGGTCACGACGACGCACGATCGACGGGAACAGCGTGGTCAGTGGGCGGCGATCGGTGTGACCACCGGAATCGGCCTCGGCGGTGATGTCGTCGGCCAGCGGCACGAACTTCGCGAGCTCGGCCTGATCGTGGGTGATCAGGCCGCGAGCCAGCAGGTCGGAGACAATGGCGGCGGGCGCGGGACGGATGAACTTCTCGGCAACCTCGGCCCGAGAAACCTTGGCGATCACCCGATTTCCGATCAGCACCCGGCCGTCTTCAGTGCGGGCGAGCCCGGCCACTCGGTAGCGGACGATGTGCGCGGTCACATCCATGAATGCCGACGCCTCGACGCAGCGCACACCGTATTTCAGGAACAGCTCGACCGCGGCGCGCTCCAACTCCTCCTCGCTCGGGCTGTGGATCAGGTTGGCGGCGAAGGGCAGTCCGGGAATCTCGGCCTGAAACCGTTGCAGTGCGGCCTCCACCCGTTCCGGCAGCAGTCCGGCCGCGCCGAACGAACCGAGGCAGCCCGCCTTGGCCAGCGCGATGACGTAGTCCTCGGAGGCAATGCCGCCAGCCATCGCGCCACCCATGTAGGCGTAGCGAACACCGTGGCAGGCACGGAAAGTCGAGGAGCCGAGCTGTTCGGCGGGCAGTGGGCCGACCGCCGCGACGACGGTGGCGTCGTCATCGGGGCGGATGGTGGTCAGGCCGGTACCCGAGCGGGTGCGCACGACGTAGCAGGGGGCGTCGAGCGCGGTCAGGGTGTCGTAGAAGCCCTGCAGACTGGTCTGGACTACCGGTCCGTCGTGTTCGTCGGGCCGAATACCGTTGGCGGGCTGGGCGGTACCGCTTCCGAAGGTGGTGGTCATCGTTCGTCCTCTCGGCGTTCGTGAACCTCGACTGCGACGTTCGCGAGTTCATAGATGCGCAAGCCCGGCTTCCAGACATTGGCGTCGGCGATCACCAACACCCGAGCTCCCGCTCCCTCGTCGGGAAGGTGCCGTACTTCCTTGATGTGCAGGTCGAAGGTCATCGGGCCCTCGGTGCGCAGAATCTGTCCCCGGTATTTCCAGACCATTTCGACATCGAGGGGCATGGCGAAGACGGGATCGGCGAACTCCGCCCCCGCGCCGATGTCGATGGCGTAGACCTGCAGCGCCTGGATGAGCGCCTCGACGCCGAGCGATCCCGGCATCACCGGGTCGCGATAGAAGTGGCAGAAGAAGTACCAGTCGTCGTGGTCGATATGACGCAGACCGCGCAGGTATCCCTGGTCGTACTTGCCGCCACCGGAGACGATATCGACCTCGTCGATCAGCCGCAGGTGACCGTCGGCCAAGCGCAGGCCATCGCGGTCGAACCAGCTGTCCTCGGATCGGACGGCGAGGGTGCGAATCTGCTGGGGTGCCATGCTTTCCAGCTGCTGCTCGAACCAGGGTGCGACATAAGCGCTGTTGTCGAGACCGACCTGGGCGCTCAACGCCTCGGCCGTGTGGTAGCCGAACATCGACTCGCCCCGGTAGAACAGCTCGCCGTCGGCGAAGAGTTCGTAGCGGAACTTCTGCAGCGAAGTGCCGGGCATGATCTGGTTGAACAGCATGGTGGTGTGCTGGCGAATCGTCTTGCCGCGCAGGTCGACCTGCTTGACCACGGTGGCCTTGCCATCCAGGTTGCGGATATTGAGTTCCTGCTCCGGGGTGGCCAGGCTGGCGCCGAGGTAGTAGCCGAGCAGGATGGCGGCCTGGAGCGAGGACTCCATATAGACGCAGTTCGGCATGCCCGGAAACGCGTTCTCGTGGAAGTACCACGCCTCGGGTGGGCAATCGTATTCGGTCTCCATGGTGGCCCCGGCCTTCAGTTCGCCGCGGACGCCATTGAATTTCATGATGCGGTCGACGAAACGGAAGTCGCCGTTGGGGATATAGGGCGCCTTGCGGTCGGCGTAGATCTCGAACTCCCGGCCCATCGCGGTGGCCAGATCGCCCTTGGCGGCGTGCGCCAGATGCAGTTCATTGATGAACGCGGCCTCACCGGCCTGATTGCGGCGGCCGAGGAAGGCTGGGACGCCGCCGATTTCGGGACGATACGGGGTGCCCGGCTTCTCGCGAACCTGCACACCGAAATTGCGCATGCTGATCATGGCCTTATCACCGTCGTAGACAATGATGTCGGCGATCACCGTCGGGCGCGGCAGCATGGTGATCTCGGTGATCTCCACGTGGTAGCGGATGCTCGACTGCTTCGGGGTTATTTGGCCGCGCACCTTCACCTGGGTCTTCAGCCCTGGGACGGACTGGAATTCGGCGTCGGGCAGCACCAGGTGCAGGCCGAGGTAGAGCGCGTAGGTCTGCAGCAGTTGCACACCGCCCTCCGCGACCAGGGAACCGGCCAACACCGGGTCGCCGGTGAAGTGGCAGCGGAAGTACCAGCCGTCGGCATCGAGGTATTTGACCGCGCTGATCTCGCCGAGTGCCCGCGGGCCGCCCAGGCGGTCGATGGTGGTGATTTCGTCGACCATCCGCAGCATCGAATCCGGCAGGCGCAGCGAGCGATTGCAGCCGTCGCTCGTCTGATCCCATGCGGGGCCGAAGACGTCGGCGGGGCGGCCCTCGGCCAGCAGTTGCAGATCCTGGGCGGTGAGCGAGGTGCGGTTCGTACGTGCCAGGGGTTTGAACCAGGTCTTGGTCATCGCCTCGCGCCGCTTGCGATCCGCGGCATTGAAGACGACGCCGAGGGAGTCCTCGAGTTCCAGTGCGGAGAAGAAGCCCGCGCAGGCGTCGAGGAGTTCCAGGATCAGGACGCCGTCGGCGAAGCAGCGATAGTTGAAGAAGAACAGCAGGCTGTCGCCGTTCCAGACGAAGCGGTCGATTTTGATTTCATAGCGCAGGGTTTGGCCCTCGCGGGGCAGGCCGCCGTGGAAGACCAGTTCGCTGTCGAGCAGGCGGTAGACGCGCTCGCCCTTGTTGCGGAAGTCGATGCCGAGGTAGCTGACCAGCAGTAGATCGCACTGGCCTGCCTCGATGGTGACCGCGCAGGGCACGAGGCCGTCGACCGAATACCAGGCGCCCTTGGGGACGTCGTATTCGGTGGTGATCGAGCAGGGCTCGAACTGTCGGGTAGTGGCGTGTAATTCGGTGACACGCGTGACGAAGTGGTATGGCAGTTCGGGAAGGCGGACGCGAACCGGGTACTCGTCGATTTCGGCGAATTCGGGACCGAATACATTGGCCACCTTGCCGACCGCGAATTCGAGGAGGTCGTCCTCGTCCCAGACCACAGTGCGATGCGGCGCAGCGGGTTCCGGGGTGTGCGGTGGTGGCGGGAAGCTGCCGCGGCCAGCCTCCAAGGCGTCCAGGTCACGGTGCAGCAGCGCGCTCTGGGCCCGGAGGAAGGACTGGTGCGCGGAGGACACCGTGGTGCTCATCGGGCGCAGGACGCGGGTGCGGGCGGTTTCCAGTCGCCCGCTCGCCGGTGCGGCCAGCGCTGGCTGGGTGAGAGCGGCAACGAGCGGAGCCGATTGCTGCGGCTGCGGATCGACCGGCCGGGGGGCGGGCCGATCGGCGGACGGCTGGTAGGGCGCCGGTTGCAGAGCGGGTTGTCGGCGGGGCAGATACACGAACGGTTCTCCCTCGATGATGATCAGGTCCGGTTCCACGGTGAGGATCGTGGTTTCGGCTGCGATAGCGGTGATGTCGGCCGCCGATGTCATTGCGACCGTGCTGGTATCGGTGCGCAGTGCTGCGGCGATGATGGGCGCTGTGCGCTGGGTGACGCGGTCGACCACCGATTCCCCGCCGCAGGTGACGGCGATGCTGAAACGGGACCGTTGTGTCGCCGCGTCCGATGCCGGGAACAACCGGTCGAGCCGGACGCCGACACCGTGACTCACCAGCCGGGCAAGGGCTTGTGCCAGCGCGGTTCCGGCCTTCGCGCCACGGCGATCGACCGGGACGGCAACGTGTTCGCGGCCGGACAGCGTTTCGGCTACCCAGCGGGTGCAGCTCGCGCCGGGGCCGACCTCGATGAAGACGCGGAAGCCGCGGTCATATGCGCCTTCGATCAGCTTGCTGAAATCGACTGTGCTGCAAAGTGTTTCCGCGATACGGTCGGCGATCACGGTGCGGTCGGTCGGATCGACCAGGCCGTAGTCGAAGCTCGACAACAGTTCGAGATCCGCGGCGGGGTGGCCCAACGGATGGTTGTTGAGTCCCGCGAAGGCGGCACGTTCGGATTCGACTGCCGCACAGTGCATTACATGATTGGCCGGTGCCTTCGCCGACTTGCAGCCCAAGCGCGCGATGAGTTCCTTGACGGCCTCGGGGAAGCCCGCGACCACGACCTCGACGGGGGTGTTGATGTGGGTGAGGAAAACGCGGTCCAGTCCGGTCATGGCCGTGCGGACCTGTGCGGCACCGGCCAGCAGCACCTGGGTGGTCCACACCTGCTTGTCCGGGAGGTCGTCCGGCAACCCCCAGGCGGCGCGGATCAGACGCTTGGGGCCGCGCAATTGATCGACGAACAGCGGGGAGTTCACCAGCGGGGCATCGTCGCGGACGGACGCGTCCCACACGTCCATGGCGAAGAGCATGCTGCTCTCCCCCAGGCTGTAGCCGAAGCCGCCGTCCGGGTGAATGCCGAGCCCGTCGCGCAGCAGCCGGGTATTGAGTACGGCCGCGTTCGTACCGATGGCGAGCATGGTCGGGATGGACTCGATCAACTCGCCCTCGTGCCGCATCAGGGCAGAACGTTCGATGCCGCGCGGACCGCTGGGATACAGGGACGCATGCTTGAATTCGGCCCATGGTTGCGTCGCGTCGCGCTCGAATTCGGTCTGCAGACCGGGGAACAGCGAAAACAGTTCGCGGCCCGCGCCCGGATAAGCGGTGAACGCACCGGGGTAGACGAAGGCGACGCGGGCGTCCCGGCCGACCGGGCTGGTGGTGCAGTAGCTGCCCGCGGGGGTGGCCCATTCCCCGCCGGTCGCCGTGAGATCCGGCAGGTGGCGGGTGGCGGCGTCGAGTTCACGCCGCAGTGCGGCGGCGTCGGCCGCTACCAGCACCGCGGTGTAGCGGCCGGTTCGGGGCGCGGCAATGTATTCGCGGGCCAGTTCCATGGCAGTGCGGCCGGAATCCAGCGCGGCAAGGCAGTCGGCCGCCCGGGCCGCCAGCGCGGTCCCGTCATCGCCGTGCAGCGGAATCAACAGTGGGGCACCACCCCCGGACCAGTCGGTGGTCTCGACCGGATCGGTGGCCGGTGCTGCCGACAGGACGATGTGGGCGGTGCTCGAGCCACTCACCGCATGTACCGCCGCGACTCGGCGACGGTCGCGCTCCAGGCCGAGCCACGGTGCGGGTGCGTCGAGCAGGTGTAAGGCGGAGTCGTCGAATGCGCCGATCGCGTCGCTGCTCTCGCGCAGCGCGGCCGGGGCGGGCGGAAGTTCCCGGTGGCGCAGGCACAGTGCCGCACTGATAATCCCGGCGAGAACACCGGCCTGCTGTGCGTCACCGGCCAGCGAAATGTGGCTGGTCACCGCACAACTCGGCACCTCGGGAGCACGGGCAGGAAACAGCCGCGCCAGGGTCGTGAGGTCGGTGTCGGCCACTGCCGATGCCACCTCCAGGTGCGCTACCTCGTCGAGCGCGAATCCCGTGGCCGCATAACCCTTTTCCAGGCGCGCACGAAGGTCGGCCCCGGGCGTGAGTTCATCGGTCGCGTCCGCGGACCCGATGTCCTGGTGCACCACCACCGAGTCGATGGTGAGGGGCTCGGTGCCATCGGACCGGGTGAGCACCAGAGCCGCGGCACCGTCGCCGAGGATCGGTCGTCGCCCCTGGGCCAGGGCGGTGCGCACCAAGGTGTTCTCCACGCCCGCAGCGAGTTCCACGCCGCCGACCAGCACGGCTTCCACCGTCGGGTCCAGCAGGAGCAGCCCGGCGACCTCGAGGGCGCGGGCGCCTCCGGTGGCGTCGGCGGAAACCGTGAAGGCGGGGCCGGTGAGGTTATGGGCCGAGGCGATGCGGCTGGCCATGATGTTGCCGATGTAGCTGAGCACCTCGTTCGCGCCGATGGGGTCGTGTACCCCGGCGCGGACCGCGGTTTCCAGACGATCGAGTTCGTCATCGGACAGCGAGATCGCGGCCCTGGCACATTCGGCGCGCACGTGCGCGCCGATATCGAAGCGGGCACGGTGGGCGTGCGAACGCGGCTCCATCTCCATGGCGACCACGACGCCGACCCGGCGGCCCGCCTGATCCCGGCCCGAGGTGGTCAGTCCGGCCTCGGCCAGCGCTTCCTCTGCCGCCTGGAAGAACAGCAGATGCTGCGGATTCACCTGCGCCAGTTCGGCGGGCGGCATGCGGTAGGCGCGCACGTCGACCTCGACGCTGTCCACATAGCCGGCGTCGCGTTGCTCCTCCAGTTCCGCGATGCCGAGCTGCTCGGCCCCGTACCAACGCGGTTCGGGCCTGGGCACCAGTGCCGGACGGCCGGTGCGCACCACCTGCCGCATGGCATCGACTCCGGCGATGCCACCGACTCGAACACCCATGCCGGACAAGGCCATTCGCACCGGTTGCACCGAATTCGCCTGCCGCCGCGAACCCGAACCGTCGGTATCGAGCATCGTGTCGCTCGCCACGACATCATCGGAACCAGTCTCGGTGGGCGCATTGCCGCCCGCCGCAACCTCGGATTCGGCTGCCGTGGCAGCGGGAGCATCGGCGGCCTGTGCGAGCACAATGTGGGCGTTGGTGCCGCCGAAACCGAAGGCCGACACTCCGGCCCGACGGATGTGCGGGTCATCCGCCGAATCACGTTCCGGCCATTGACGATTGGTCGTCACGATCCTGGCCGCGGCGCTCTCGGCACCCGCCGGTCGGATCGGATCGGCGACGGCCGGGGTAGCGGGGATGACCCCGTGGCGCATCGCCAACGTCGCCTTCAGCACGCTCGTGAACCCCGCAACGGTGAGCAGATGGCCGATATTGCCCTTCACCGAACCCAACAGCGGCACGTCATCGCCGAAAAACTCGGTGAGTCCGCGCAATTCGATCGGGTCGCCGACCGGAGTTCCGGTGGCGTGACATTCGATGTAGTCCACCGCGGTTGGATCGATGCCGCCGCCGTAGGCCTGACGGTAGGCCGCCAACTGTCCCTCGACGTTGGGGGCCAGCAGGTGTGCGCCCGCGCCATCGTTGCCGATCCCGATCGATTCGATAACGGCATAGATGGTGTCACCGTCGCGCTCGGCGTCGGCGAGGCGCTTGAGGACGACGACGCCCGCACCTTGGCCGGTGACGATGCCGGTCGAGTCGGCGCGGAAGGGCTGGCTGATGCCATTGTCGGGAAAGGCGCGCAGATCGGAAAAGGACAGGTGGATGAGCAGCGGGTCAGGGGCGCACACCGCGCCCGCCAGCACGATATCGGCGGCGCCGGTGCTGAGGTAGTCGCGGCCGAGGCTGATGCTGTAGAGCGCCGACGAGCAGGCCGCGTCCAGCGCCAGGCGCGGGCCGCCGAGGCCGAGTGCATCACCGACGACGGTGGTCGGCAGCCCGGATGGCCACAGCGATTCGACCGGAACCGCCGGCGACCAGGCGCCGGTGTCGTTGTGCGGCAAGGGAAGTCCCGCAGCACGCAGCCCTTGGTCGACCGCGCGCCTGGTCAGCGGGACGCACAGGTCGACCGAGCGTTCGGTGGGGAACGAGTAGTTGCCCAGGACGAGCCCGGTACGGGCCAGCACCGGGTCGTCCTCGGTGATTCCGGCATCGGCCAAGGCCTGCCGGACCACGTACAACGGCCACCGCACCACCCGGCCGAGGCCGTCGATGCGCTCGGCATCGACCCGCAGGCCGGTCGGATCGATATCCGGCTCGGTGACGAAGCCGCCACGCGCCGAGGCGATGCCGTGCTCCGGGTCACCCCAGCCGCCGCGGGTGGCGGGGTCGGCGCCGAAAACCTCCGCGCCGCCCGCACTGCGCAGGTCGGCACCGGCGAGCAGTTGGTCCCAGAACTGTTCCGGCGTATGCGCGCCGGGTAGCAGGCAGCCGATCCCGACGATCGCTACCGCCGCCGCGGTGCTGCCGTTGTCCGTGTCTGACATTTTCTTCACGCAGTCCGATCCGTGTGGTCCATCGCGAATTTCGTGCCGAGCGCATCGCTGGCCACCAGCTCGACATCGCCGAACCGCAGCAGCACCCGCCCGTCCCGGTCGATGGCCGTCACCGTGGTGCGGGCCACCGATCCGCTGGTCGAGACGGCCTCGACCACGATGCGGAAGTCCGCATCCGAGGGCAGGACGTCGTGCACCTCGACGGTGCCGACAGCGGTGGGCAGACTGTTGAGCCCCAGCGTGCGATGCACTTGTACGAGCGCCGCCTGCAAGAGCAGATCGGCCAGTACCGGGCTGTAGTCGGCGGTTCCGAATCCGCCACCTTGCAGCGGTCGGTCGGTCAGTCGGCACCCCAGCACCAAGCGGCCGTCGGATCCGGCGACCATGGCCCTGAGTCCCTGCAACGCGGGGCCGTGGAACAGCACCCCGTCGGTGTAGGCGGTCACCGGCTCGACCGGATCCGGCAAGCCGGTGAGTGTCCCCGCGACCGGCACCCTGTCGAGCACCTGGGCACGGAACCGGGGCCGACCGTTCGGATCGGTCACCAGCACCACGGTCGAGTCGGCACCCGGGTTGTAGGTCAGGTTCAGGTGGGTGGGCCCGTCCTGATCGAAGACCACGCCCTTGAGCACCGAGAACCCGCGCAGCAGATGCTTCGACTGCCCGGTAAGACGTTGTGCCGTACCGAGAACGGTGCCGATGGCCGCGGTCGCGGGCAGCACCGGAATACCGCCGACGGCATGGTCGGCGAGCACCGGGTCGGCCGCGGCCAACTGTCGGCGCACCATCGTCGGTCCGGATGCCATCCGGCGCGGCGCGCGCACCGACAGCGGAGCATTCGGGCCGACCACGCACACCACGTCGGTGGAGCGCGCGGTGCTGAATTCTTCGGTGAAGAATTCGACGCCGGTCTCGAGCGGAATCAGGGTGACGCCACGCTCGGCGAACATCCGCTCCAGTTGCGCAGTGACCATGCCGCCCGCCCAAGCACCCCAGTTCACCGAGGTCACCTGGCTGTGCGGCAGCCGTCGACCCACGGTCGCGGCGATCCGGTTGAGTGCCTCGTTGGCGCAGGCGTAGCTGGATTGTCCACGGTTGCCGAAGAATCCGGCGATCGAGGAGAACAGCACGACGTGGCGCAGTCCGGCCTCGTCAACGGCATCGAGTACCGAGGCGAGTCCGGCCAGCTTCGTGGTCAGCACCGGTGCGACATCGTCGCGGCGTTGATCGACGATGGCCTTATCGGCCAGCACACCCGCACCGTGCACAATGCCGGTGATCCGGTCTCGGTACGGTGCCAGCGCCGCCGCGGTCGCCGCCGGGTCGGTGACGTCGACCGCGAGGTATTCGGCGGTGGCGTCGGTGGCCCGGATGGCGGTCAGAGTGGCGCGGATCTCGCGGCCCGCGACAAGGCCGCGGAAGCTGCGTTCCACATCCCGTGGCGTTGGCTTCGCACCGCTGGCCCGCAGCTCACCGACGATGACACCCTTGAGCTCGTTCTCGGGTATCCCTGCGGCCCAGTCCGGTTCGGCCGCGAGTGCGCTGCGGCCGAGCAGCAGCAGACCACAGCCGTAGCGCTCGGCGAGACCGATGGCGCAGGCCGCGGTGACACCGCGGCCGCCGCCGGTGACCACGAGCAGATCCGCCGCCGTCGGCTCGGGTACCGAATCCTTGTGCGGCAGTAGTGGATCGTTACCGTCGTCGGTCGAGGCGAGCAGCGTGCGGCGGGTGCCGTCCGCCGCAACGCCGACCTCGGCGACGCCGGTATCGGCATCGTCGATCTCATCGAGCAACCGCACCACCGCCTGTTCGACGGTGAGCTCCGGACTCAGATCCACGGCCCGGCAGTACAGTTCGGGCGCCTCGATGGCCAGGGTCTTGACCAGGCCCGGCAGACCACCGAGCAGCGCCGCGGCATCGGTGCTGCCGGAGAGCCCGAGGATCCCGTCGATCCTGCTGACGGTGAGGAATCCCGCCCGGTGCTGCACCGCGGCCCGTTCGAGCGCTCGCTGCGACGCACCGGCCAGGGCCAGCGCATCTTCCAGTGTGGCAATGGATTCCGACCACTGGGCGGGTGCGTCCGGCGCCAGGAACAGCACCAGATCCAGTCGGCCCTGCGGGATTTCGGAACCGCGGGCGACCGACCAGCCCGCCGCCGCGAGCGCGGCGGCGAGCGGTTCGGCCAGCACCCCGCCGGGTCCCGCGATCAGCGCGACCGGCTCGGCGGCATACGCTCCGACCAGCGGGGCGGCAACGGGCAGTGCGGAAAGGCGCGCCTGCATCCTCGCGATGCGGGACGCGCCATCAGCTTTTGGGTGAACCGCCTCCGCCCCAGTGCTCGCGACGGCCGAGCCGCCGATGGCGACGCTGATGAAGGCGACAATGCCACCGAGGGTGCGCAGTTCACCCATCTGCTCCGGAGCGGCCTGTGGGCTGTCCGGGAAACGCTCCTGCAGGGCACCCATGATCTCGACCCGCTTGATGGAGTCGATACCGAGGTCGGCCTCGACATCCATATCGACCTCGAGCATGTCGGTCGGGTAGCCGGTCTTCTCCGAGACGATCGACAGCAGCGCCTCCTGCACGACCTCGGTGACCTCGGCAGGGTCCTGCGGGGCAGCGGCGGGAGCCGCAGCAGCAGGCGCGGGCTGGGCGGCCGGAACCGGTTGCGGCGCAGGGGTCGGGGCAGCAGCAGGGGCAGCGGGCGCCGGAGCAACCGCCTGCGGCGCCGAAGCAACCGCCTGCGGCGCGGGCGCATACGACGGTGCGGGCGCGTAGGCCTGCGGGGCGGCGGTCAGCTCGGCCTGCGCACCCAACTCCAGCTCCGGACGAGGCAGCCGTTCGATCGGGCGGCGGATCGCGGGGGCGGAAATGCCCTGGCCCGCTTCCAGATACGCGAAGCCGAGCATGACCTCGCTGGCGTGGCTGTGTGCCTGGCCGATGGCGACGCTGTGGTCGCTCACCGACGCCAGACCGGCGACGGTCCGCTCATTCGGGCCGCCGGTGCGGGCGTCGTGCTCCAGAATGCCGCTGAGGCGTTCGGCGACCCGCAGCTGGCTGCTGAGGTATTCGCGGTGCAGGGACAGGTGGTCACCGGCGAGATCGCCGCGGGTCTGCCACTCGGCGGGGGCGGCGGTGTCGGCGACCGGCGCGGGCGCGTGGTTGCCGTTGGCGACCGGCTCAACAGCGTGGTGGCCGTTGCCATTTCCATTGGCGGGGGCGGCGGGCGCGGGCTGGGACACCTGGTACCCGTTCTCGAGTGCGTCCTGGTAGGAGCTGCGACGCTCCTCCGAGACGTAATTGATGCCGTTCAAGGGGATCCTCATTCCTTTGGTCTCGACTACTTCGGGCACCTCGGCGCTGTACCGGTTGAGTCCGGTCAGCGGCAGACCGAGCACGGCAAGCCGCGCCGCGAGCTGTTTGATGGCGCGGTCACCGTCGTTGCCCTGGCCCGCGTCGGCGGCGACCACGACAACGTCCGGCTCGTCGGCGAGGATCTTGCGAACCAGGCCGGAGAGTACGGATTTGGGGCCGAACTCGATGAAGACGCGATAGCCCGCGTCGTACATCTGACGAATCCGGGGCGCGAACGCGACCGGCTTGGACAACTGCTCCACCAGGACATCGCGGTTCACCTCGGCGTCCGCGCCGTACTCCGCATCCGCCGAATTCGCGAAGACCGGGATGGCCGGGACCCCGATCTGCTCGGCGGCCACGGCAGTGCGGAAGGCGTCGACCGCATGGCCCACGTAGGAGGTGTGGAAGGCCGCGGCGACCGGCAGCAACTGGGCGTCCATGCCCTGCTCCTTCGCGGCGGCCGCGAAGGCCTGTACCGCTGCGGTGCCGCCGCCGACGACGGTCTGCTCGGGCGCGTTCAGGTTGCACACGATCACATCGGGGTGCGCGACGAGCAGTTCGGTCAATTGTTCCGGGCCGCACCGCAAGGCGGCCATGGTGCCGCGGTCCGCCGCGCCCTCGGGCAGTTGCGCCATCGCCGCGCCGCGCGCCCTGGCCAACCGGTGCAACTGGTCGTCGTCCAGTGCACCGGCCGCCCACAGCGCGGTGAGCTCACCGAAGCTGTGGCCGAGTGCGCCGTCGGGCACGAAGCCGAGCTCGTCCAGGAACCGGTACTGCCCCGCCGACAGCGCGCCGATCGCGGGCTGCGCGAAATCGGTGCGGCGCAATGCTTCTTCCTGCTGCTGGGCGACCTCGCGGGCGAATGCGGGTGGCGGAAAGATCGCGCGGCTCAACGGATCCGCGGCGTCGGAGAGCTTGCTCGCGGCGTCGAACGCGGCCCGCACCGGCGGCACCGAGATGGCGGTCTGCGCACCCATGCCGACGTACTGACTGCCCTGACCGGCAAACAGTGCGGCGATCTTGCCGACCGCACCGGCGCTGCGCCGGTAGTAGGCACCACCGGGCAGCTCGAAGGAATCGGCACCGTGAACCCGCGAGCCATTGTTCCGAGCTGCCTCGGCGCCGGTGGCCAGTTCGGCCCGCAATCGCTCGACCGCCTTGTCGCGCAAGGATTCCAGCTCATCGGCGGTACGCGCCACCACAGCCAATCGGGCGTGGTCGGCCGGGATCGGTGCGTCCAGCTCGATACCGGCCGGGCTGTCCGCGAGGACACCGAGCAGTGCCTGCGGCGATTCCGCATGCCACATGTGCACCCGGTAGTTCCGATGCAGCGCACGCAGATCCGAGCCGCTGGAATCGTGCTCCTCGAGCACGCAGTGGAAGTTCGTGCCGCCGAAGCCGAAGGACGAACTTGCCGCCCGGCGGCGTTCCCGACCGGGCTCGAGCACCCACGGACGGGTCTCGGAGTTGACCCAGAACGGTGAATTCGGGAAATCGACCGATTCCTTGGGGGTTTCGACGTTGATGGTCGGCGGCAGCACCTTCTGGTGCAGCGCGAGCGAGAGCTTGATCAGCCCGGCCGCCCCGGCCGCCGCCTTGGTGTGCCCGATCTGCGATTTGACGCTGCCGACGGCACAGAACTGCTTCTCGTCGCTGGCCTCGGCGAAAACCTCACGCAGCGCGGACAATTCGGTGTAGTCGCCGACCGCCGTGCCGGTGCCGTGGCATTCCACCAGTCCGACCTGCTCCGGACCGAACCCGGCGTCGGTGTAGGCGCGCTGCAGCGCCACGATCTGGCCCTCCTTGCGGGGGGCATAGATGCTCTTGAACCGGCCGTCGCTCGAGGTGCCGATGCCACGGAGCACCGAATAGATCCGGTCGCCGTCGCGTTCGGCGTCGGCCAGGCGCTTGAGCGCCAGCATGCCCATGCCCTCGCCGATCATGGTGCCGTCGGAATTCTCGTCGAACGGCCGGATGATCCCGCTCTTGGACAGCGCGGGAGTCTTGCTGAAGCACAGGTACATCAGGATGGTGTTCTCGGCGTCACAGCCACCGCTGATCATCAGATCCGCACGGCCCGACACCAGCTCCGCCGCCGCCATATGTACGGCCGCAAGCGAACTCGCGCACGCCGCGTCCACCGTGCAGTTGGTGCCACCCAGGTCGAACCGGTTCGCGATGCGCCCGGCCACCACATTGCCGAGCATGCCCGGGAACGAGTTCTCCTCCCACGGCGCGAAGGCCTTGGCGAATTTGGCGGCGATCTCCTCGGCGTCCTGATCGGACAGCCCGCAGCTGCGCACCACCTCCTTGAGCACCGGGGTCTGCAGGCGGGTGGCCAGTGGCTGGGTCAGCGAATTGGCGCCGGTGATGCCGAGGATCACGCCGGTGCGGCTGGGGTCGTACCACTGCGACCCGGTGGCGCCCGCGTCGGCGAGGGTCTGCTTGGCCACCACCAGGCTCAGCAGCTGCAATACATCGGTGACCTCGAGCTGGTTGGGCGGCAAGCCGAATTCCAGCGGATTGAAGTCGATGGTGGGGATGAAACCGCCGCGCTTGGCGTAGGTCTTATCCGGTGCGCTGGGATCGGGATCCCAGTAATCCTCGATCTTCCAATGCGTTTCCGGCACGTCTTCGATGCAGTCCGCGGCCGCGACGATATTCGACCAATATTCGGTGAGGTCGGTCGAACGCGGGTAGAGCGCGCCGAGGCCGATGATCGCGATGGGGGTGTCGCAGAGCCGGGAGGTGGGCGAGACCCCGAGATCGGGGGTCGCGGTCGACTGTGATTCCATGACAGTTCCTAACCTCAGGCCGCGAGGCGGTCCTTCTCGGCGACGATGTATTTGGCCAGTTCAGCGATGGTCGGGTGGTACCAGAGCGCGGTGGTCTCCAGCTCGAAACCCAGCCAGGACTCCAGCTCACCCGCCAGCACCAGCGCCTCGGTGGAGTCGAGCCCGAAGGTGTCGAAGAAATCGTCGACCGAGATTTCGGACGCTTCGGCGGACAGCTTGTAGGCGATCTTCTCCTGGAGCCAGCGCTCCACTTCCTCGGCCGTGAGCGAGGTGGCGACGTTTTCGGACATGACAAATACTCCTGAGGTCGTTTCCAGTTGTTTTCGGGTAAATCGCCCGGCGTCGACTAGTGAATGGGCTCGGCCGAAAGACTGCGCAATACGGCATCCGCCGCGGCGGAGCCGGAATCGAATGCCGACTCGTGGTTTCCGACAATATCGATGCCCATTTTCCGGGAGTGGAAATACGATCCGGCGAACTTGATCCGGCTATCTGCCTCGTTGATCGTGTGCAACACCGGACGCAATTGCCGGGCCGCGGCGGTGAAGATCGGATGCCGGTAGTCGAAGCTGCGGATCACCCGGTCCGGGTCGATGTCGACGCCGCAGTCCAGGGTCAGGAAGTAGTCGGTCGCGCTCTGGAAGCACTGCAGTTCGTTGAGGTAGTAGACAACCCAGGTCCGCATATCGCCGATATCGCCCGCGCGCAGGTAGTTCCAGCTGCGCCACAATTCGCGGTCGGCGGGCATGCAGGCCGGGTCGGTGTGCAGCACCGCGCGGGTGTTGTTGTAGGCCAATGCCTCCAGCATCCGCTGTGCTGCGGTGGGGACGTCGAGCATGGCCAGCGCGTCGTCGGCGTGCGCCGCGATGATCACTTCGTCGAAGCGCTGCGGCCCCGCGGCGGTGTAGACGGTGACGCCGTCGCCGTCCTCGGAAACCCGTCGCACGGGCGCTTCGAGCCGGACGGTCTGCCCCGCCGCACGCAGGCTGGCCAGCGCCGCCCGCACGTAGTTGATGCTGCCGCCGGTGACGGTGTTCCACGGCGCGGTGCGCCCGCCGAGTCCCTCGCGACCGTGGCCGAGGAAGAAGGCGATGATGGTGGCGGCGGGCATTTCCCAGATCTTGTCCGCGGGCACCGACCAGGCAGCGGTGGCGATCAGCACGATGAAGCCGTAGCGGAAGGATTCGCTGTAGCCGTTGGCGTCGAGATACTCGCCCATCGGCATCTCGGCCTGCTTGCGGATGAAGTGCTTGGGCGATTCCTGGTAGAAGCGTTCGGCCTCGGCCCACAGCTCCACGAATTCGGCCGGGTACTTGGCCCGGATCTCATCCTCGGTGAGGTCGAAATCGTCGGAGACGTAACCGGTTTCGGTATCGGCGTTCCAGAAACCGAAGGTTCCCGGATGGGACTGACAGGCCACACCGAGGTCGGCGAAGAACTGGGTGAGCCGCGGGTAGTGCGGCTCGTTGTACACGATGAAGGCGGTGTCGAGACCGAGGATCCGACCATCGTCGGCGACCTCGATCGCGTTGGCATGGCCACCGGCGTTGGATTCCTTCTCGAACAGGGTGACGTCCGCGCGTCCACGTAGGTGGTACGCCGCGGAGATTCCGGCTATTCCACCACCGATCACAGCCACCTCAGCCATGCCGTCCCTCTTTTCTGGACATCGGTTCAATTTACTTCTGGACATCAGTTCAATTTTGACCCCGAGGCGCCGATGACTCGGGGTCTGAATTCGACGATATATGTTCGTTATGTGGATCCGAAGGGGGACCAAGGGAGCATCGCCGCATGTATCGAAAGAGGTATTCCTCCATCCGAAAAGGCTGGTTACCAGGCCTTTTCGATCTGGCCGTGCGCATTGCCGAAATTCGGCATCGAACGTCCGGTTAATTCAGTGCCAACTGTTAGCGGCCGGTTGGGCAGATGTTTCCAAAGTCGAGTGGACCGCACTCGGACCGCTTCACTAGCGTTTTCCACATGTCCACAGTCACGCGGTCGCGAGAATATCCGTTACGTGTTGTCATGGTAGAAATCGCCGCATTCATCCGCCGAATTCGAATGTGTTTCGCCGAATCCCGGCCGGGCGTTCAAATCATGTTCGTATTGCGTTTCCTTGCCGCATCGGCCGTCGGCGTGCGCTACGGCGGGGACGGCGCGGCGATTTCCTACCGCGGCTACGCCTTCGCGGTGCTGGCCTGGTTCCTCGCTACGGTCTGCGTCTATCTGATCAACGGCATCGCCGACAGCGAGAACGACCGGGTCAACGGCGTCGGGCGCCCCATCGGACGCGGCGAACTCAGCCCCGCCGAGGCGGCGCCGATCGCGGTGGCCGCCGCGACGGTGGCCATCATGGCGGGCGCACACGTCGGCATCGCCTCGGCGCTGCTGGTTTGCGCATTTCTCGGCTTCGGGTATCTGTATTCGATGCCGCCGTTCTACCTCAATCGCACCTGGGCGGGGTCTACCGCAGTGGTCGTCGCAGGCGGATTGCTCACCTACACCGCAGGTGTCGCGGCGGCGGGCGTACGCCCGACCGCGCCCGTGATCGCCTTCGGCGTGGCCATGTCGTTGTGGATGGGCCTGATCGGCGCGGTCGTCAAGGACTTCTCCGATGTGGAGGGCGATCGCGACTCACGCACCAGGACACTGATCGTCCTGCTGGCGGAAGCGCCGTTGCGGCGCCTGATCACCGTGATCGCCGCACTGATCGCGCTCGGAATGCTGTTGGCGGCCGGTCATATTCCCGGTTTGGGTCCGGCGTGCGCCTGCCTGCTCGTCGGCGCGGCCACGGTCGGCTACTTCACTCTCACCACCCGCTACCGCGATCCGCGCCGCCTCAGCCGTCGTCCGTACCACGCCTTCATGGCCACGCAGTTCGCGGCCAATGCCGCTATGGGCGTTGGCGCGCTGGCCATTTGACCGGCGCGGCGGCCTCAGCCGCGGCCGGACCGGCCGGGCCGGGCGTTGATCAGGTTCGCCGACACCGCCCGGTTCACCGCATCCAATCGCGATACCGCGCCGAGCTTTTCGAAGATATTGCGCAGATGCCGCTTGACCGTGCCCTCGGTGATCCCGAGGGCCACGGCGAGCTGTCGATTACTCATCGCGACCGCGACACCCTCGAGCACCTCCAGTTCGCGGACGGTCAGGCCATATTCGGCCCCGCGCTCACCCGACGCCCGCTCCCCCGCCGAACGCTCCTCTTGCCACGACACATAGATCACGACTTCGGTATTCTCGCCGGGGTTTTCACCGATCGAGCGGATCGTCGACAACAGCGCGTCGCGGCTGGCGCTCTTGTGCAGATAGCCCGCGATGCCGAGGCCGACGAGTTCGCGGATCAGGGTCATATCCTCGTACATGCTGACGATCAGCACCTGTGAGCGCGGGCTCGCCTCGTTCAGCAGCCGCAGTGTGACGGTGACATCGTCGCCGGGAATCTCGACGTCGAGTATCACTACATCCGGGTCCATCTTCGCGGCGTAGACGACCCCGGAGGACCCGCTCGCGGCATCGGCGATCACATCGATATCGGGTTCGGTGCGCAACATATCGCACAGCGCGCCGCGCAGCATCGTGTGGTCGTCGACGACCAGCACGGAAATCGGTCTATCGGTCATATCCGCCAGCCATTCGCCGAAGAGCCCTCGATCACGAATAGTCGGCCAGCACCGGAATCCATACGGCTACTTTGGTTCCCGCCTGCTTCCAGGATGCGACGGTGAGCGATCCGGACATCAGTTCGGCGCGCTCGCGCATCGAGTCCAGGCCGTTGGTACGGCGCTCGACGCGCGGGTCGAAGCCGACGCCGTCGTCGACCACTACCGCGCAGATCTCATGCGGCGCGATATCGACGTCCACCACCACCCGTTCCGCATTCGCGTGCGCGTAGGCGTTGCGCAGACATTCGCGCAGGATCAGGAACATCTCGTCCAATACGTGCGCGGTGACCCAGGACTGCACACCATTGACCCGGATCTCGACCCGCGGCGTCGGCAGCCCCATCGACGCGACGAACGCGGCCAGCGCATCGCGCAGACTGCCGGTCCCCTCATCGGTGCGCAGGCCCGTGGTGATGGCCGACAATTCCTGCATCGTGTCCGTGAGCGCGGCAATCGCATCGGGAATTGTGGTGTCCTCCTGCGGGAGTGCGGCCGCGCACATTTCCAGGCGGCGCATCGCCACGCTGATGCTGTTGCCGAGCCGATCATGGATATCGCGGGCCAGCATTCGCCGTTCGGCCTCGGTGACCGTGCGCACCTGATTCAGCAGGAACGAGTCGTAGCCCTTCGCGCCGGCCTCCAGCCGGGAATTCAGACTGCGGCTCAGTGTGACCGCGGCAACCGCGAGCCGCCGCGTCGAGTCCGGCAGCTCCGCGACGACCTCGCGCGTCTGGCACATAATCAATTCGAACAGGATCATCGCCGCCCGCACCGAGCTGTCCGGCCGAATGCCACGGGCGCCACGGCGTTTGGCCATCTCCGGGATCGAATGCAGATGTCGCGCCGCGATATCGACGCGGCCGGAGGCCAACGCCTCGATGCAGTCGTCGACGATCAGATTCGCCTGGATCAGACATTCTTGCCAGCTCGCCTCATCGGCGACCAACGCACTGTCGATCGACTGTAACTCGGTCCGGTAGCGGTCCAGGATCAGTTGTCTTCGCTGCCCGAGATCTTCTTGGATCGCCGAGTCCACCACATCAGGATTCATGCTTGTCGATCTCCAGTCACCCGACCGGGCCTGCCCGGTCCCCTCGCTGACAGATACGGATGTGGACGGCTCCACACCCCCGGTGATCGCCGCCATTTGTCCTGTCGTCGCTCACACCGGTTTGACGCTGTTGGTCGTCGGGCTGGCGTGCTCACGCGTCTGCCCACGCGAGAAGCACGACAGTATTTCGAATGCTTGTTCCGCAGAACATGTTCGCATTCACGGATAGCTCGATTACGCCCCTCCGCATTTTTTGTGGTGAATTTCTGCTACCTTGTCGTGAACATCTCGGTGCCGACCGGAGCACCGGCAGGTCCACGACATCGCCCGGCAAATAAGCATCTCGCTTTCCTGGAACCCCTTGCTTCCGGCCGCGCATTGTCCAGATTTCCCACCTGGCTCAGACGGTACCGCACCCCCACAGGCCCCGCCAATGCCCACTTGTGATTCACATCACGGCTAATTCGCCGGTGTTTCCGCTCCGTTCATCCATTCCGCGACGGACTCGGCAATCCGCGGGCGCAACTCACTCGCGGCGATCACTGCGTCGACCGAGCCGACCCGGACCGCGCGTTCGATGCTGTGCACGCCGTCGAATTCGGCGGCTTGACTGGCCAACTGCTCGGCTCGCACGGCGGCCCGCACATCGACGAGTTCGGTGGCCAGCTTCGGCTGTTCGGCGATATCGGCGCCGGCCAGCCGATGTTCCAGATCCCGGACGCGCGGGTCGGCCAGGGTGCGGGCGTCGACGGCGCGCGCGAAGACGACGGCGGCGGCCGGTGCGCCACCGATTACCGACGCGAACGAACCTTCGATCGCGAGTACGGTCATGTTCGGATTGAGCGCCTTGGAAAACACTACGAAGGCGCCGCCGTGGTACCGGGAGATCACGCAGAACACGATCTTGCCGGTGAAATTCACGATCGCGCGGCCGATCTCGGCGCCGTATTCGAGCTGCAGCGTACGCATGGATTCCGGGGAACCATCGAAACCGGACAGATTCGCCAGCACCACCAACGGTCGATTCCCGCTGGCCGCGTTGATGGCCCGGGCGACCTTCTTCGACGAGCGCGGGAACAACGTGCCCGCGGTGTAGGTATCGGGCCCGTCGGCGGGCGGGAAGCCGTGCCGGACAACGGGCTTGGATTCGATGCCGATCAGGCATACCGGCCAGCCGCCGATCCGGGCGTCGGTGACCACCGCCGTATCGGCCTCGGCCATATCGGCCCAGCGCTCCAGCGGCGGATGATCCTGATCGGCGACCGCGTGCAGCACGGTGCGAATATCGAAGGGCTTCTTGCGATCCGGATTGACGGTGGCGGAGAAGACCTCGCCGAGGGTCGCGAAGTCCGGGCCGGGGTGCGGGAATCCGGTGATATCGCGCTGGACCGGATCGGTGCTGTCGGCGCGACGGGGCGTGGCCTCCCCCGGCGCGGTATAGGTGTGTGCGTAGTGCCCCAGCAGGATGTCACGGGCCTGGGCCAGATTCGCCGCCCAGTACTGGGCCTGGCCGTTGGGGCCCATCACGCGCGCGTAGCCGCCGATGCCGAAGTTGTCCTCCGCCGATACGCCGCCGGAGAAGTCCAGGGACTGTTTACCGGTCAGCACCATCGCGCCATCAGGGGTCATCACCAGGATGCCCTTGGTGTGCATGAGCATGGTGGCCTCGGCGTTCCAGTAGGGCTGCGCACCGACATTGATGCCCGCGACCACCACATTGATCTCGCCGCCGTCCTGGGTAAAGGACACGATCCGGCGCAATGCCCGGGCCACCCAGTCCATATTCTCGGTCCCGGAGTCCATCGAGATCCGCGCGCCGGCCGAGAGCGCGAACCATTCCACCGGAATCGACAGGCGCTCGGCGAGATCCAATGCGGCGATGATGCGGGCGCATTCGGCCTCGGAGACCGCGCCGAGCGCCTTGGTCGGGTCACCGAACAGCGCGACCCGGCAGATGCCCTCCGGATGCAGTGGCGTCGGTGTGGAGACCAACCCGACCACGATGCCCGCGGAGTTCCCGCCGCGTGGCCGGTCCACCGCGGCGAGCCAGCCGTCCGCGTCGAGATCGAATTCGGTGAAGACGCCATCGGATCCGGTGAGCAGCGTGATCAGCTCGTAGGGATAGACGGTGCCGCGGCGGCGGGCGCGCAGTACTTTCTGGTCGTAGTCGTCGAGTGGTTCGAGCGGGGTGGTCGGTGGTTCCTCGACCGATACCGTTGCACTGGAACCGGCTTCGTAGCGGAAGCGGGTGACCGCTTCGCGCACGCTGCCGCGCTGTGCGGTGGTGTCGCGTTCGGCGGCGACGTCGGTCGACACGAGCCTGCCCTGGACGAGCACTTCCTGCACACCCGCTTCGGCGACCTGCGGTGCGACCTTGCGCTGCCAGGCGGCGAACTCCTCCAGGTCGACATCGGTGGTCGGGCGGATGTCGAGCCAGATGTGGTTCATATCCAGCCATGCACCGGCCGGATCGAGATAGTGGCGGGCCCGGCCGATGGCTTCGACACAGCCCGACAGCACGGTATCGACATCGCCGACGGTGACGACCGAGCCACGCTCGTCACGGACCACCTCGAAGCGCGGCACCTGGGCGAGGGCGACCAGACGCTGGTCATCCGGATTTTCGCGAGCGACGCAGTGGTACAGCAGGATCGGCTCGGGAGTCTCGACCCGGGTCAGGTGGAAGTGGCGCAGTCGCCACAGCGACAGGCGGCGGCCGACAAGGGGGTGCACACCGCGCACCAATTGGTCCTCGGCGAAACCGGATTCGGATCGGCGGAAGGTGAAGAATTCGACCGGGCCGCCGTGCGGGCCGACGACCGCGACCACAATGCGACGGGCATATTCGTGCAGACCGGCGGCGGTGAGGCCGCGGCGGAGCGCATCGGCGCGCTCGGGAGCCGACGCCGGGGCGTCGGGCCAGAGCAGATGGAGGTCGACGACCACGACATTGCCGTCGGGGGCGGCGAGCAGTTGTCCGCGCAGTACCGAGACCAGATCGGTTGCGGCGTCGATCGGCGCACTCTCCGAGATCCACGCACCATTGCCGGACACCGTGGTTTGCCCTGTCCCCGTTGGCAATTCGGCGAAGGTACCGACGGTCGACACCGATGTCGTCGGCACCGCATGCGTCGGATGCAGTTCGAGCACGTAGTCGCAGACCACGACCGGCCTGCCCGCGATATCGAAGGCGCGCAGCCCACGGAAATGCTGCTCGCCGTAGTGCCACCGGGCCAGCACCTCGAGCATCGGTTCGCGGGGTGCGTAGGCACCGTCGGCGAGCCGATCGGCGAGGAATTCGTACATCGGTTCCGGAATGTCGACCAGTGCGGTGATCCGGCGCGCGCGCTCGTCCGAATCCGCAATGGCGGCCAGCGCCGCGAGTTCAGCGGATACACCGGCCAGCATGGTGGCGCGCGCAGCCTCGGTCTCCGGGCGCAGGAACCAGGCGAAGGCGACGCTGCGGGCCAGATCGGCGACCACCGGGAATCTGGACTGGGCCACCCGGATCACCCGAGCCAACACCTCGCGGGCGCGCGGCCGCAAGGCAGCCACCGGCGGCTGCTCGCCGAGCCAGATCTTCAGCAGCGCGGTGATCACCTCGACGCCCTCCGACGTCCGTTTGGTCGCGATGAAGATGCGGAATACCGCCGCCTCCAAAGCATCCGTGCGCTCCAATTCGTCGACGCCGTAGTGCGCGAGCACCCTACCGAGCGTATTGCCGAACGCGTCCGGCAATCCGGACCGCGCCACATCGAGGCTCTGCAGATACAGGTGCAAATGCTCGCGTGGACTGTGCGCACCGCGGCCGGTCGAGGCGGGCACTTCGGTCGACGACAACTCGGTGAGGTCGGCGAAGACGGCCGCCAACTCGACCTCGGCGGCCAGCGGCACAGTGATGTCCCAACCGTCCGGCGACCGATCGGCGACGGTCGCCGACAACGCGTCCCGCTCGGCGAGGTAGCGGGCGAATGCGGTGGTCCGCGCACCGAATGTCGTTGCGGCGCCGTTGTAGATCGCGGCGCCGATCGCGGTCGCGTCGAAGCCGAGCAGCATCGCACGCACATCGTCGAGGGCACGTTGCGCGCGGGCCGCGGGCGATGACGCCGCGTCGGCCACCGGGATCATGAGATCGACGGCGGCCGCTGCGCTTTCGGATCCGGAACCGGCGGCGTCGGCCCCGGTCGGCTCCAACCGGGCCAGGGGGGCACCGGCTTCGACCTGGCTGCCCACCGCGACCAGCAGTTCGCGCAGCCGACCGTCGACCGGCGCGCGCAGAACGGTCTCCATCTTCATGCTCTCGACCACCAGCACCGGGGCGCCCGCAGCCAACTCGGCGCCGATTTCGACCGGTGTCGCGACCACCAGTGCCGGTGCGGGCGCCCGCAATACGCCGCCCTCATCTCGGGTGACCCGGTGCGCGATACCGTCGACCTCGACCGAGTGCACGGTGCCATGCGTCGCGGTCACCAGACGATAGTCCCGACCACCGGTGCGCAGGCGGGCCAGGTGCGTATCGATTCGCTCCACATCGACCGCGTAGGCGACAGGATGCTCAGCACTGTCGCCAGCGTCGACACCGACGCGGTAGCTGCCCGACCCCGTCTTCACGACGGTTACCCGGAATGCGCGTTCGCGCAGCCGCAGCTCGATTGCGCGCCCGACCTCGTGCTGCACATGCGGCCGACGCCCACGTCCGCTGTCCCACAGCCGGTTTCGCTCACCACGCTCGGTGTCCTCGTAACCGTCGATGGCCGCCGCCATCAGGGCGATGCCCAGGTGTCGATCCGCGGTCAGTCCGCCGTCGGCGCGGACCCGGTCCACCCAGCGGGTATCGGCGGAGCCATCGATGACCTCGGGCGCGTCCAGCAGCGCGAGCAGGAAGCTCTTATTGGTGGCGCCGCCCTCGATCACCACGGTGGTCTCGGCGACGGCGCGGCGCAGTCGGGCCAGTGCCTCGTCGCGGTCGCGGCCGTAGGCGATGATCTTGGCGATCATCGAATCGAAATCGGCCGGAATCACATCGCCCTCGGTGACGCCGGTGTCGACCCGGATGCCGGGCCCGGTCGGCAAGCGCAGCAATGCGATTCGGCCCGGCGATGGCGCGAAGTCACGGTCCGGGTCCTCGGCATTGAGGCGAGCCTCCACCGCATGCCCGCGTTCCTCGGGCTGCACACCGCTCAGCGCAATGCCCGCCGCCACCTCGAGCTGTGCCTTGACCAGATCGACGCCGGTGGTGGCCTCGGTAATCGGATGCTCGACCTGCAGGCGCGTATTGACCTCGAGAAACGCGAAGAACCGCTCGCCCGGGTGATATAGAAATTCCACGGTGCACGCACCGCGGTAACCGACGGCCAGCGACAACCGCCGCGCCGCCGCCTTCAGTTCGGCTGCCTGTTCGGCGCTGAGCACCGGTGACGCGGACTCCTCGATGATCTTCTGATTGCGCCGCTGTACCGAGCAGTCGCGCACACCGAGCGCCCACGCCTCGCCCTGGCCATCGGCGATCACCTGCACCTCGACGTGCCGGGCGCCGGTGACCTGCCGCTCCAGGAATACGATCCCGCTACCGAACGCGCGCGCCGCCTCCTCGCTGGTGCGCAGATATGCCTCGCGCAGTTCGGCCGCCGAGCTCACCATCCGGATCCCACGACCACCGCCGCCCGCGGTCGCCTTCAACATCAGCGGGTAGCCGATGCGGTCCGCGGATTCGATTGCGGCATCGAGGGTTTCGACCGCACCCCCACTCCAGGGCGCGACCGGAACACCGACCTCCTCGGCGAGCAGCTTGGCCCCGATTTTGTCGCCCAACCGACGCATCGCCGACGCGCTGGGTCCGATGAAGGTCACGCCGATGTTGTCGCAGAGTTCGGCGAATGCGGGATCCTCGGCGACAAACCCCCAACCGACCCAGGCCGCGTCGGCGCCGGTCTCCCGCAGCGCGCGCGCCAGCAGGGGTAGGTCGAGGTAGGGCCGCGCCGCGGCCGGGCCGAGGCAATAGCTGTGATCTGCCTCGCGGACGAAGGTCGCATGGCGCTCGCCATCGGTGTACAGCGCGACCACCTCGGCCCCGATCTCGCGAGCGGCGCGAATGAGTCGGCGAGCGGCTTCACCGCGGTTGACTATGGCGATGCGGGTGAACATCGGTCCCTCCAATGCACGACGGGGAGGCGGATTTGGCGCGTCGATGCGAGGTAAAACTGTTGCAGCGCCCGCTGGTTACTGTCGAGTCGGAGCGACGAAATGAGTACTGCTGCGAACTGCTGCACCGAGCCTTTATTCAAACTAGACGGTCGACCCAGTAACGGCGCGTTTGTTGAAATCACCTGCGAGTCGCCCCCCCGCTCCCTCCTTCGCACTACTCTCGTCCGCAATCTAGTCATCGACTACATTCGGCGGCATGAGCGGGAGCCCGACGCCGTACCATCACGGCAACCTCCGGGTAGAACTACTGGCGCGGGCCGAGCACAGACTCGAGCAGGTCGGACCGGACGGACTGTCCTTGCGGGGCCTCGCTCGCGAATTGAGCGTCAGTCACGCGGCGCCGCGCCGACACTTCGCCGACAAGGAAGCGCTGCTCGACGCGCTCGCGATCCGGGGCCTGCAGCGGCTCGGTGCCGAACTCGACGCCGGCGTTGCCGGAGAGACCGACAGCCTGCACGAACGCCTGACCGTGCTCGCGCGGATCTACATCCGGTTCGCCACCCGCCATCCCGCGCTACTCGCGCTGATATTCGCCCGCAAACACGACCGCACCAAACCGGAAATTCGAATGGCCGGCCACCACGCGTTCGCGGCGGCATCGGCACTCATCGACGAAGCCATCGACGATGGCGCCATCGTCGATGACCCCGATCTGGCCGCAATGGCGGTCCTGGCCACCGTGCACGGACTCGCGATGATCGTCACCGGCGACAGGATCGACGAGCGACCGGTCCACGCGGTCATCTCCCGCACTGTCCATACCCTCATCAGTGGATTGCAGGACAACCGAGCACAGCCATCGCCGACCGTGCACGATTCCGGTGAATGCACGGTCGCTCCCGGTTGCCCACCGTCTCCTTAGCCGAACAACAGGCGCGGCTATCGGCTGCCCGCCCAGAGGTTCACATACGCCGGACATACTGCTACATTAGGGGAGGCTAACCTCGTAAGCGGAGGCTAACCTCTGCGCACGTCCACTCTTGCTGAAGGCTGTCATGTACGTCTGTATCTGTAACGCGGTGTCCGAAGGCGACGTACACCGCTGCGTTTCGGCAGGCGCCGACACCCTCAAACAGGTGAAGAACGCCTGCGGCTGGAAACCCGGCTGTGGCAGCTGCACGGCGCGACTGGCCGAGGCGATCGGCCGGTCCCGCGTATCGGCCAGCGCGGAGTCCACGGCAGCCTGATCCGACACACCTGACGTGTCGATCCGCTGCCGCAGACGATGTGTGCCACGATCACACGCATGGACGGCAACCAGGACATCATCGCGGTGCTGAACGAACAACTGACAGCCGAACTCACCGCGATCAACCAATACTTTCTGCACGCCAAAATGCAGGAGAACTGGGGCTTCACCAAGCTGGCACGACACACTCGTCACGAGTCCATCGACGAGATGAAACACGCCGAAATCCTCACCGACCGCATCCTGTTCCTCGAAGGCCTCCCCAACTACCAGAAGCTCAACCCACTGCGCATCGGACAGACAGTGCCCGAGCAACTGCAGGCGGACCTGCAGATCGAGATGGAGGCGGTCGACCGGTTGCGCCGTGGCATCGACCTCATGCGCTCGAACGGCGATGTGACCTCCGCCCGTATCTTCGAACAGATCCTCGAAGACGAAGAGCAGCATGTCGACTACTTGGAGACCGAACTAGCCCTCGTGGAAAAGCTCGGCGAGCCCCTGTATCTCCAGCGCTTCACCGACGTCCCCGAAGACTGACAGCTGGCCGCGGTCGATAGTCGTCATTAGAGAAAGCCTCCGCATCGCGGGGGCTTTCTTGCCGTCCGGGCGGCTGTCGAGGTCAGCTACGCCAGCCTCCCCGCGCAGATGGTGCGTGGTGTCAGATCACTACGCCAGTGCCGGACAACAGCGGTTGCCCCGTGTGCGGGCTTCAGATTTCAGGCGCGCGAAAGATCAGTGACGGCACCCGTCATCACCATTTACGACCCCCATTACCTGCTTTCGATCGAAGAGTCCGAAAATACCGATCTTGCACGACAATTGATCGGACGACAACAAGGCGCCCACCGTTGTCCGAAATGCAAACGAAACCCCGTGGAATCAGCTTTCGGATGTGGGTTTCGGAAAACAATTCGGCCGGTCGGCTCCCGGCCGGCACACCCCCTCCATCGGAACGCGTGGTCGTGTCGCACAAGGCTTCAACGATCAGTCGAGCTTCCTCCGGCGACGGCCACGGTTTCGTGTTCCATTACTTCGGTCGCCGCCCGCTCACCCGAGCGAATGGCTCCATCGACCCAACCACACATGACGGCAGAGCTCTCGGTTCCAGCCCAGTGGATGCGGCCGCAAGGTTTGCGCAGAGCATGTCCGAACTGTGTCAGCACGCCGGTTGGTGCGTGACTGAGCATTCCGCCACCGGAGTAGCGCTCCACACTCCAGTTCTGCTCGATGTAGTCGACGGGGGAGCCGGCCTTGTCGCCGAACCGCTCGACGAGTGCAGCGAGTATCGCCGTCCTTCGCTCGGCCTCATCGAGTTCTCCGATCTGCCGCGCTATCGGTCCCTCGGTGATGACACACAGGATCCCGGGTCGGCTGGTGTCCGTGCAGGCATCGATAGTGATGGTTGCCGGCGAACCCGGGGCGGCCGACTGTCCCGACAACCCGTCACGACGCCAAAACGGTTCGTCGTACACGACGGCAATCTTGACGATCGAGCCGCTCGGCATCCGCTGATGCAAGAACGATCGATCGACCGACAGCATCGGCTCATAGAAAATCTGGCTCGCGATCGCCAGGGGAACCGCCACAATTGCCCGGCGCGCGCGCACGGTCAACTCATCGGAGCGCACCGTCACTCCGTCGGCGTCCTGACAGATGCGCCGGACCGGCTGCGAGAGGTGGATCGAATCGCCGATCTCGGCCGCCATCGGACGGGAGATGGCACCCATGCCCCCGACCGGTCGAGCGTCTTGGGCGCTGTCCTTGACGCCCAAGACGAAGCCGGGCCCACCCCCTGACGCCATCTGGTACAGCACAAAGAGTAGCGACACTTCCGAGGCGTCGGAGGTATAGCAGCCGGCGATCGCGGTCTCGAGGAGCTCATGGGCGGGCCTGGACAGGGTGTTGCCATCCAGCCACTGCGCCAGGCTGATCCGATCCCACTTGTCGGCATTCTTCGCAGTCCACGGAGCTTCGAGGGGAATCGAATTGCACATATGTCCCAGCTCGAGAAACACCGCACCGAGGTTCATCGCCGCCCAGGGGCTCATCGTCCATGGGATCGTGCCCGTGTAGCGATGTTGCTTGCCGTCGACCATCATCATGGCCTCGCCGTCGGTGTACTGCTGGTAACTCGATACCCCGAACTCGTTCATCAACGCATAGATCCGGTCCTGCCCCGGCCCGATCCAGGCACCACCACGATCGATCCAGGACCCGTCCGCGCGCATTTCGGTGAACGTGCGCCCGCCGAGCCGGTCGCGAGCTTCCAGCAGCGCCACCGATCGACCCGCCTGTTTCAGCCGCAGCGCCGCCGTCAATCCGGCAAATCCCCCACCAACTACGCAGTAGTCGACGTCTGTCATGGAACGCCGCCCTCGGGTTGAAGTTCCGCGCAAGGCCGTGCGGCCGCGCGCACTGCTTACCGCACCCTCGACACAACGGGTGCAAAATCGCCTTCGATCAGGCTCGAACGTCGAATATCCAGCAATTCTATAGCAATCCCGGAGTCGGGGCGCCGGCGTCATCGCCGTTCATGCGGTCCAGCGCTTGCATCGAGCCCGACCCGAGCGCCTGCGGAACCAAGCGGCCGGCTCGCATCGCTGGGCGTCAAATCCTCGCGCGCCGGGCACCGCGGCGCCGTGGACGCAGCTGGTACAGCCGATACCAGGCCAACGCGAGGAAGATCGCCCCTAGTCCGGCGACGACTCCCATGTCGACCAGCCACGTGCCGATGGTGTGTTTCCACATCGGGTCGGGTGCGCCCGTGTGCGGCGAGAGGGTGTCGAGGTCGAGGGTGGCGGCTCCAGCGCCGAACCCCCACCGGGACGGCGATATGTAGGCCAGTTGCTCCAGGCCGAATGTGCCGGGGAGCCGCACCAGCCCACCTGTGAGCACCAGTTGTGCCATCGACAGCACGATCAGCAGCGGCAGTGTCTTCTCCGAGGTGTCCACCGACACCGACACCAGCAGGCCCAATGCCAGCGATGAGATGCCGAGCAGCGCCATCGCCAGGATCAGCTCCAGCTCGACCGACGTGAAAAGCCCCTTGGGCGGCATATCCACACCGATGGTGCCGACCAAGACCAACACCGCCGCCTGAAGGGTGGTGATCACGCCCAGGACCAGCAGTTTCGACAGCAGATAGACCCCCGCCGACAGGCCTGCCGCGCGTTCTCTGCGATAGATCGTCTGTTCCTTGACGATCTCGCGAATCGAGTTGCCGGTGCCGACGAAGCATGCCGCGAATGCCAAAACCATGAGCTTGGTCGGGGCATCGGTGTTGGATCCCGGCGACCCGGCGAATCCCTCGCCCGACGGCACTGCGGCGATCAAGCCACCGAGAAGCAGTGGCATCACGCCGAGGAGCGCCATATAGCTCCGGTCCGAGGCGATCACCGCCAGATATCGCCGGCACAAGGTACTGAGCTGGGCAAGCTTGGACTGCTGCGCGGGCGGCGGCGCCGGCGCGTGCACTTCCGCTGGGCCGACATCGTCGGTCAGTCCGACCGCCACGTAGTTCTCGAAGCGTGGCGAAGCCCGGAACTCACCGGCCCAGTCGCGCTCGTCCTCGCGATCGAATGCCTGGAACACCTCGGCCCAGGTGCGCTGCGCGAACTGCTGCAACCCCTCCGCCGGCGGCCCGTAATAGGCCAGCCGACCGCCTGGCACCAGGACCAGCAGGCGGTCACAGGAATCGAGATTCGCCACGCTGTGCGTAACGACGATGACCGTCCGCCCGTCGTGCGCCAGTTCGGACAGCATTTCCATGACCGTCTTGTCCAGGCCCGGGTCCAGGCCGGAGGTCGGTTCGTCGAGAAATAACAGAGACGGTTTGGTCAGCAGCTCCACTGCGACACTCACGCGTTTGCGCTGCCCGCCCGAGAGCCTATCGATGCGGGTATCGGCATGCCGCGCCAAGCCGAGCTCGTCGAGGACCTCGTCGACCCGCTGCTCGCGCTCCTCGCTGCGCGTATCACCGGGGAAGCGCAGCTCGGCCGCATAGAGCAGCGCGCGTCGCGTCGGAAGCTGGTTGTGCAGGATGTCCTCCTGCGGGACCAGCCCGATCCGGTGCCGGAGTTCGTCGTAATTGGCGTACAGGTCGCGTCCGTCGTAGCGAACCGTCCCCTCCGTCGCCGGCCGCAACCCGGTGACCGCACCGAGCAGCGTCGACTTGCCCGCTCCGCTGGGCCCGATGACCCCGACGAGCGAGCGCTGCGAGATGGGGAAGCCCACCGCGTCGAGGAGCACCTTGCCCTCCGGTGTCCGCACGGTGAGGCCCTGCACCGAGACCGACACGTCACCGGTGTCGACGAACTCGCGCAGCTCGTCGCCGACGAGCCGGAACGTGGTGTGCCCCATGCCGATCAAGTCGGATTCGGAAAGGTCTGTTGCGTCGTCGATCCGGTGGCCGTTGACGTAAGTGCCGTTGTGGCTGTCGAGGTCGACGATCCGGTACCTGCCGTCGCCGACCGTGTGCAGCTCGGCGTGGTGGCGCGAGAGCATGAGGTCATTCGCGACAATGTCGTTGTCGGCCGCGCGTCCGATCCGAAGCGTGGGCGATGTGATCCGGACGACCGTGCTGGGGCGGGCCGCCGGAGGTGAGGATCGCGAAACTTGCCGGGGCAGAGCGGTGTGGAACTTCGTGACCGTCGCTTCATCCTCGAGGTTGTAGCCGGGATCGGGGACGATCATCGTGTCTCCCCCGATATCGCCACCGGTCTCGTCGCCGGGTGATGCTTCCACCGAGCAGGCCAGTTGCTCGCCGTCTACGGCATGCCCGAGCTGGAACGTCTCGTCTCGGTCGATCACCATCCGCTCGACGCGACGGCCGGCGAAAAAAGTGCCGTTCAGACTGCCGGCGTCCTCGATTTCCCAACCGTGGGCACCACGCTCCAGAACGGCGTGCAACGAAGATGCGCGCGGATCGCTCACAACAATGTCGGCTGCAGGATCGCGACCGACATTATATGCGGCCCCGGCGCGTAGCCGATAGACACGTTCCCTCGTCTGCACCACAAGAACCGGCGCCTCGGGAAATTCCGTGGAGGACGGTTCATCCGCCATGAAGTGAGTATACGACTGTGCCGCACCGCCGCCGCAATGGTTGACCACCGCACGATCCCGCCGCGCCGTCCGCCCGCCCCCAACGTTGAGCAAACCGTCTGCAATCGGACCTACCAGTGCAAACTGAACCAGTGAGCAGAGCAGCAATCGCATCCGAGCCCATGGAACTCGGCCGCAATCGGCTCAACGGACCACCCGACCAGACGAAGGAAATCACGGTCGAATCCGCAGTCCGAACCCGATCAGGCCGACACGACCGCCAGACGAGAGATCGAGCCCAATTTTCCCCGATTCGTCCCTCGATCTATTCGCCTGGCACACCGAGTTCCGTAAATTCCTCAGATTTCATGCCGTTGCAAGTCGGGCTATATCAATTTGCCTCGCCCACCTCAATTTTCGCGATGATATCCACCTGTCTGCTGCATGACTACATATTCCTGAAGAACAAGCGCGTCGATCCGGCGGCGACATGACGGCCGAACGAATCAACATGGTTCCAAGGACATACGACGGTTGATCCTGCGCCGGATCACCGCCGCTCGTTCCAGCACTAAGGATCCGAGCATGCACTCCGGAGCGGCGGCCGGTAGGCGGGGGCCGGTTTGGTCGCTGACGCCGGATCATCTTCTCGTATTTCATAGCGCCGGGGTGAGCGCGTACCGTTCGCGTGTCGATTCGGCCCACCTGATGACTGCCGGTGCGAGCAGTCCGGCTGCCAGCAGGATGCACCCCGCCACGTACCAGCCGATGACGCCGACGCTGATGCAGAGCCACGTCAGCAATGCCGGGCCGACCGCATCGGCCATACGTAATCCGATACCGAAAACCCCGAGATACTGACCGATGTCCTGGGGTGGCGCCAGCACGTTGGACGCCTCGAAACCGCCTGCCGTCTGCCATAATTCGCCGACGCTCAGGACGGCGGCACCTGCGCCGAGGATGAGTACGGCAACCCAGCCGCCGTGCCCATGTGCGGTAGCCAGCAGCACGCATGCGACGAGAAATGCCCAACCACCGCGGCGCAACGCGATGCCCGCGGCCGCGGCGTCGACGATCCGTCGGCTGGCCCGGACCTGGAACAGCACCACGATGGCGATGTTCAGCATGTCTATGGCCGCGATAGACCAGCGCGGTGCGGCCGTGGCCCCGATGATCCACAGCGGTATGGCCACCGATTGGATTCGGTATTGCAGGGACAACACACCATCCACCGCGGTCAGTGCCAGATATGGCCGGTCCCGCAGGGCGAGCCAGCGGTCACCGTGGTGATCGGCGGTCGCCGTCGCGGGCCCCAACTCGGGCAGTCTGCCGACGAGCGGTATCGCCGCGGTGAGGAAAACTGCGGCGATGACGATGGCCGCCCGATAGAGCAGCGCGGAATCCAATTGCACCGCCACCGCGGCCAGGCCGATGCCGATGGCGAGACCGACGTTCAGCACCGAGCGGATATATGCGCGAAACTCGTTGGCGCGATTGGTGACAACCCGCGGGATCATCGCTGAGATCAACAGCTGCACGCATGCCTGCGCCGCGGCGGCAGCCGGAATCACGACAAGATATATCGCGAATCCGTCGACCGCGAGAAAACCGATGGTCGCGGCGGCCCCGACCAGCAGACTGCCACGGAGGACACCGAGCGGGCCACGTCGATCCGAGATTTTGCCGACCAGAACATTGCTGACCACGCAGGCGGCCCCGGCGACACTGAGTCCCACGCCGACCTGCATCGGCGAGATCTGCACGATCCTGGTGAAGTAGAGGACCACGGTGGACAAATAGATTCCGCTGGAAACGGCGGCCGCAACCGTGATCAGCGTCAACATGCGCCGCGGTCCCGCCGGCGGCAGCGAAGTGGATACCCAAGACACGAGAACAGTCCGCACGATTCAGGCGACGGCCACGTCGGCGGGGGAATCGAGAGCGACGCAGTCCATCCGGAATCCGGCCATGGTGCGCCGCACCGCCTCCACCACTTCCTTATTCGAACGTCCGCGGAAGCGGAAGGCCGCGCCGATCTCGGCGTAGCCGAATGTCTCGGTGATCATCGCCCCCACCGGCGGTACCGAATAGTGATACGGGGCGTAAGCGCGCGGAATCTCCAACCGCACATCGAGCACCGTGCAGGGTGGAGTTACCGGCGGGTGAATCAGCAATTCGGCGACCACCTCCGAATCGGCGAGCGATACCGCGGTCGGCGTGCGACCGAGCTGAATATCGACTGCGGCTCCGAGGAGGTCGTAGCCGTGTACTTCCCGCCACATATGGGTGGTTTCACCGCCGGCCGCGCGTGCCGCCACCTCGAGGAACCGGATGTGCGGCAAACCGTCGACATATCCGAGGAAGAATTCGAGATGAAAGACGGTGGGGACACCGGCACTGAGCGCGGAGAGTACGGATTCCGCAAACCTGGCCATCGGGTCGATAAGCGTTGGGTCGTCGATCTCGATATAGCCCAGACTGGTCCCGTTGTCGGCGAACTCGAGACAGGTACCAAGATATTTCGACGCCCGCCACGGGCCGAGCCCGCTGCCGTTCCACACGCCGTCGATCGCGCCCACCTCGTCGGGGCAGAATTCTTGCACGAGAAAGGGTTCGACACTCAGGTCGGGTAAGAAGGATAATTCTTCGGCGGAATCCAGCTTGACCACGTCCCGGCTCCCGCCGCCGAGCCGTGGCTTGACGATCAGCGGAAAGCCGTGCTCCGCAGCGAATTCTCGGACGGCGACCACATCGGAAGCGGCACGGAATGTGGGTACCGAAACGCCGTGCGCACGAACCGATTCGCCCATCGACAGCTTATCGCGAAACCGTACCGCATATTCCGGCCGATCGCCCGGCAGGTCGAATTCCGCACGCAGTTCCGCGGCCGTCAGCAGGTCGAATTCATGCAGTGCGACTATGCGCTCCGGCGTACCGAATCGAGCCGCGAGATCACGCACCGCAGCGGCCGCGAGAGCCATGTCATCGAGAACAGTGACGGCTGCCGCGGCATGCACCGGTATACCATCCAGCACACTGCGCGAGCAAACGTAGGTAACTGCATTGGAAACGTGATCGATACATTCGAGGTACGGGACATCGACACCGCGCACTCTATGTATGACCGTAACGTGTGATTGCACAGATTCCTCCACTCGAAGCCGGACCGACCGAGTTGAAATGTAATGGCGAAAATTAAGACCGAGTAACACATCCGCTAACAAGCGGCAGCGGGGCGGAAAAACATCTGGTCAGTCGACCGATTGCCCTTCAGTGAGCAACCTCATACCGGCATTGCCAAACATATTATTCCCATCCTTGGAGATAGGCCCGTCGGCAAGAATGCCGATCAGAGCTGTATATCAATGAGATTTGGATACACGCAGATGCGGCGCAAATCGAATGGTCGACCACCCGAGCGCACGTCGCGACCGGCGACCTACCCGGGGCTCACGGCGAACCCGATTCGCCGTAATCCCCGCCGAACCGACGTCCACCGAGGCTGGCGGTGAGGGGGCCGCGGCGCGGGGTGCCGGACAGATCGTAGAAGGTCGCACTTGCCGATCCGGTGAACTCGTCACCGCGCACGGTCAGGTCGAATCGTACGATTCCCCGCTGCACCAACCCCGAATCCGTGCGGTCGACGGTGAATTCCAGGAAGGCGCCCGACACCTTCGCCCCGTCGGACCGCCAGGTGCCCATGCCGTTGCTGTCGCTGGTGGCCCGGTTGCCGTGATCCGGATTCGATTGGAGCATGGTGCCGTCCGCATGGAAGGTCATGACGTGGTACCCGAACGGCGCGCCATCGGCCACCACTTCCCAGACGCCGACGATACTCATGCGCACAGACCGCCCAGCAGTTCGATGCCGGGTTCGATCCGATGCTCGGGCACGCTGGCAAAGCTCAGCCGAATCGCATTGCGTGGCGCATCGGGAGCCGCGAAGAACGCGGATCCGGGCAGAAATGCCACTCCCCTGTTCAACGCCGGAACAACCAACGCGTCGGCGTCGAAACCGGTTGGGCCCGCTACCCATACGAACATTCCGCCGTCGGGTTCGGTCCAGGTGAATCCGGCCGGAAAGTACTCGTCCAACGCCGCTACCACCGTATGCAGTTTGGCCGCATAGGATTTCACGAGCACACTCAGATGCGCCGCCCCTACCTCTGTACCGAGGAATTCGGCGGCGATCGCCTGATTGAAGGCGGAGGTCTGCATATCGATGCCCTGTTTGAGGGCGAGTACCGGCTCGAGCAGGTCGTCCGGCAGCACCGCGATGCCGATCCGCAATGCCGGCGCGAGAGTTTTCGACAGCGAGGTTATGTAGACGGTACGGTCCGGCGCGAAAGACCACATTGTCGGCAGTGGCTCACCCCGATACCGCAGGTCGGCGTACACATCGTCCTCCACGACCAATGCCCCGCGCCGGGTGATCACCTCGGCCACCTGCGCGCGCCGGACCGCGGGCATGGTCCGTCCGGTCGGGTTCTGGAAGGTCGGCAGCAAATAGACGAACGCCGGATCATGTTGTGCCAGTGCGTTGTCCAATGCCTCCGGCAGCATGCCGTCCGCATCGGAAGCGACCTCGACCACCAGCGCACCGTGGCTGCGGAACACCTTCACGGCGGGACCGTAGGTCGGCGTCTCCACCAGCACCACCCCGCCGGGGTACAGCTGTGCCATACAAAGGTTGTGCAGTGCGCCGGATCCGCCTGTGGAGATATGCACCCGCTCGGGCGAACATCCGATACCACGGCCGCCCAATAGAATTCGCGCCTGCTCCAGCAGCGGCGGGAAGCCCTGCGTGAGTCCGTACTGCAGTGCGGTATTCCCGTGCTTCGCGATCGCGGCCGCGGTCAGCGACGCCACCAGGTCCCCCGGCAGCAGTGCCGGATCCGGCGCGCCGACCGCGAATGAAATCACGTCCGGTCGGCGCGCCAAGGTCGCGAACGCGTCGTCGATCGGCCCGCTGCGCATGGCCGATTCCCGGCCGAGCGCGACATCCGTGCTCATACCCGAGCCAACTCCTGCCGCAGTCGCGCGGCAACCTCCACTGCCGCGGCATCGAATTCCGGCGTCAACACCAGATCATGGCTGAACAGCGGATCGGTGCGGATATCCAGCGCCACCACCCCCTCGGTATCGCTGAGATTCACCGCCACATGCACCACCCCCTCCGGGATGTACAGAAGTTCGCCCGGACCGTGCACGTAGGGCTCCAATTCCGGACCGATCAGCGTGACCGCCCGTCCGGTGACGCAGTACACGATGGTTTCACTATGTGCGTGGTAATGTGCCCGCGCCACCTTCCCGGGCGCCATATTCACTATGGCCGCCGAAATCCCGTCGGCACCACAGGTATCCCTGGTTATGCAGGGCAGCATATGTTGCTCCTGCGGTCCCACAACCTCCGCGACGTCGGCTGCGGCAACCACTCGCGCAGCCTTGGCAATATTTCCCATTCAGCAATCCCAGATATCGTTGGAGCGGACAACAGATTTCCATCGACAGGTCGGGCGCCCGATAGCGCCGACCCCGATGTGGACCGAAGACGGTCCCCGACTATTCGGGCACTCTCCGGAACGCGAACCGGAGCAGCACCAGATGCTCATTGTCGAATTGGCCCGCGGATACATCGAGGTAGCGCTCGTAGGTGTGCACGGACCTTTCGCCGACGACTTCGATCGCCTTATCGCGATTCGCGCGAAGTCGTTCGAGCCATTCCCGGCAGGTCTTGGCGTAGTCCTCGCGTCCGTTGACGACCGAGCGCACCTCGAACAGCTTCTCGGCCGCATGCGCCACCTCCGCGAACCGGGGCATATCGGATTCCGGGAAGATCTCGGCCCAAAGGAACGCATTGTCGGCGATGACGGCCTGGTCGATCGGCCGGTTGCCCTTCGCGATCGTCTGCACGACAAGCCGCCCGCCCGGCTTCAGAATCTTGTAGCAGTGCTCGAAGAACCGCCGATATGCCGCGGTCTTCTCCTGTCGAGACGACCCGAACCGAATAAAGTGCTCCATCGCGCCGACACAGAAAATGGCGTCGTAGGGCTGGTCCGGGTGATGATCGACCCAACTCTCGAGCCGAACGTCGATGCGGTCATCCGGTCGGCCCTTGATGTAGTCGTATTGCTGACTGCTCAAGGTGATTCCGGTGGCGTGCGTGACTCCGTACCGGTCGAGCGCCGCACGCATGAGACTGCCCCAACCGCAACCGATATCGAGGACGCGCTGCGATTCGCGCGCTCCACCCGATTCCAGCAGGTAATCGATCTTGCGTACCTGGGCCTGCTCCAGGGTGTCGCCGTCCTCCCACAGTGCGCATGAATAGTTCAGACCTTCATCCAGCCACAGTTCGTAGAACGAATTCCCGAAGTCGTAGTGATGCTGGATGGCATCCTGAGATGCTCCCCGGTATTCCATCGTTTCAGACATGTACTTCCTCCGCATAGTTGAGCAACGAGCACCTCGGCTCGGAATTGGTTCGGGTTGTCATCCGGCCCGTCAGTGCGGCACCTCGGCTCCCTGGTCGAGTTCCGCTGCGCCGAGCTGCCGATCGAGCGGGCCGCGCATCTTGGCGCGGGCAGTTCGGGCGAGCACCGCGAGCAACGTGACGAGCACGACGACCGTGGCAGCGATGAGCCCCAGCCGGTAGCCGTCGATGAACGCGACGTGCACCTCGTGCGTCATCAGCGCCCCGGCCGCGCCGCCGACGCGGTCGGCCACCGCCACGCCCTGTCCCACCGAATCACCTGCCGCATCGGCCAATGGAGACGGAAGTGACTGCGGCAGTGCGAGATTCGCGCGATAGCGCATATCGGCCAAGCTCCCGATGACGGCGACCCCGATCGCCCCACCCACCTGCATCACCGTGGTGTTCGCGGCACCACCGATGCCGGCCCGCCGCGGCGGCAGCGCGCTCATGACCGCGTCCTGCCCAACACTCAGCACCATGCCGTAGCCGACCCCGCCGATCACCAGCACCACCAGCGTCGGAGCCACCGACGACTCGACACCGACGGTGAGTCCGAACAGCAGCCCGACCAGCATGATCGTCAGTCCCGTGCCGAGCACACCACCGAATCCGAGCGAACGCCGCAGCATCGGCCCCAGCTTGGCCCCGATAGCGATCGCCGGCGCACCGGGCAGGAACGTCAGACCCGCGGTGAGTGGCGAATAGCCCCGCACCGACTGCAGATACTGCGTGACCAGGAACAGCACCCCGAACATCGCGAGAAATACCGCGCCGAGGCTGAACATCGCGATCGGCACATCCCGGCCACCGAGCAACTGCCGGTCCAGCATCGGCTGTCGGCCACGAATCTGGACGACGGCGAACACCGCCAGGATCATCGCCGCACCGATGAGCGCCGCCAGCGTGCCCGGCGCGGTCCAGCCCCGGTCCGGCCCCTCGATGAGTCCGAAAACCAGTGCACCGCAGCCCAATGCGGCCGTCACGGTGCCGAGCCAGTCGATGGCGCGGACCTGATCGGCCCGGGTGACCGGAACCAGCGCGAGCACCGCGATCAACCCGAGCACCACGGCGGCGGAGAAGACCACGAAGATCGAACCCCACCAGTAGTGG
The DNA here is from genome assembly GCF_050946365.1 of Nocardia sp. CA-107356. NCBI lineage: Bacteria > Bacillati > Actinomycetota > Actinomycetes > Mycobacteriales > Nocardiaceae > Nocardia > Nocardia sp. CA-107356. The sequence continues at coordinate 6,555,780 of NZ_CP191992.1, forward strand.
CCGAGCAGCAGCCCACCCAGCGGTGGACCCACCACAACGCCTGCCCCGTTCAGCGCCGCCCAGAGGGTGAAGGTCGTCGCACGAGCGGCGGCGGTCTCGCAGATGGTCGCAATGGTCGACAGGGTGGCCGGAACCATCACCGCCGCACCGACTCCCATGATCAGACGCGCCGCGATCAGTGTCGCACTGTCCGCGGCCACCGTCGCGACAATGCCGCCGAGCAGGAACAGCAGATATCCGCCCACTAGTACCCGCTTGCGCCCCAACCGATCCGCCAGCGTGCCGCCGGTCAGCAGCAGCACCGCGAAGGCCAGGGTGTAGGCGTCGACGATCCACTGCAATACGCTGGTCGAGGCGCCGAGTTCACGCGACAGCGTCGGCAACGCGACATTGAGGATCGTATTGTCCATCCCGACCAGGAAACTCGTGCCACACAGGGCCGCGATCACCAGACCGCGCGGCCGGAGCGTGGCCTCGACAACGTTGTCGTGCGCGCTCATTCAGGCAGCCGCATCCGCGGGGCCGGATTCCGCGGCCGCCCGGAGGGCAAAGTCCCGGACCAGCTCCTGCATGATCACCAGGCGATGCGCTTCCTCGGTACCACCGGCGATGCTGACGCACACCGCGTCCAGCCACATCTGATAGAGCCCGGCTTCCTCCTGCACGCCGTAGCTCCCGCATACCTGGATGGTGTCGGTCACCGCATCCATACAGGCCCGCATCGAGGACATCTTCACCTGCGAGGCCTCGAGCGTATAGCGCTGCCCGGCCGCCATTTTCGCCACCGCGTCGGCGGTGAGCATGCGGATAGTGTCCAGGCGCAGCTTGATATCGCACAGACGGCGCTGAATATGCTGGTGGTAGGCGATGACCTTGCCGCCCGCCTCGCGCGTCGCGGCAAAGCGCACGGCGTGCTGCAACATTCGATCCATCGCACCGGTGCCGACGAAACCGGCCATGATGCGCTCCCGGCGCAGCGCCGCATTCAGCAGTTCTTTACCCCGGCCCCGGCCGAGGACATTCCGATGGGGGATGTGAACACCCTCGAACGCATAGCGACCAACCGGCGCCGACCGAGTGCCCGCAGGCTCCAACGAGGTCACCGACACCCCTGGCGATGCCGTCTCCACCAGGACACCGACCAGATCGCCGTTCTCCACGTCCTTGGCCCACACCAGTGCCACGTCCGCGACCGGAGCACTGGTGATATGCCATTTGACACCGTCGAGGCGGTAATCCTCACCATCGCGGGTGATGGTCGTGCGTGGGCGCAGCGCGTCGGTGCCGCCGTGTTCCTCGCTCAGCGCGAAGGCCAGGATCTCCCGACCGGTCGACAACCGACGCAACCACTGCTCACCCACCTCGGGCGCCGCCGCCTGCGCGATCACTCCCATACCGAGCAGACCGTGCGTAATCGGCACGATCGTGAAACCGGGATCACCGCTGCCCGCCGCGATACCTTCCAGTGCCGCACCGAAATTCGCGACCGTACCGGCCTGATCGCCGGCATCGATCAGGCCGAGAATGCCCTCGGCCACGATCGCATCCCACAGCTCCCGGTTGAACCTGCGGTCGGCCCACGCCCGGCGCGACGCCTGCTCGACCTTCGCACTGGCCCGTTCGAAGCGAGCCCGGATATCCGCCGGGCTCTCCGGTCGCCGACCCGAGCCGAGCACAGCCGTGACTCCGGGTAGGGCCGATGCCGATCTGGTATCAGTGTCCATTTGCTGCTCCAAGAAATGTACGCAGGATCATCGCTGGTAGCGATGGAACAATTCAGAGATCCTGACTTTTGAAGGGCTCTCCGGGAACGGACGTTACGCATGTGGCGAAGGCGCCTCCACCGGAGGAGGAAACATTAACGCAAATCTCACAAGTTGTTAAATATCGTTACTTGACAGTTATCTTAAGATTTGCTGAAGCCACAGAGATATGACTAAACGCTTGAGATTGGCCCCACTAGAGGACGCGATATTATGCGATTTAGGCATAACACGAGCCGTCAAGAGGGCCGCAGTGGAGGCGCTCCGAAACGCGGAGGAGATTGATTTCCAAGGCACGCTGAATCGCGGGTTAGATCAGCATATACCCAGCTCAACAGCAGAATTAATAGCAGTCGATCCCGATCTGGCGCGCGATTGATTTACCATCCGACCGGAAACCAACGATACCCGTGGCCGAACACCGCGATATACACTTGCGCAGCAAGCTATCGCATACAGCGCTCGTTGAGCACCACACGCAGATGATTTGATGAATAGTTGCTGAAGTCTCGATAACCTCCAGATCTTCGAGAGTAGATATTTGTCGTGAGCCGCCGGATAGATGCTCCTGCGCCCAACTCAGATAGACGGAAATGACACCTTCGTCAGTGCGGCCATTGCCGCCAAGTGTGGCCGACGAGATACAGCTGGGCGCGCCGCACTATTCCCCGCTCTGGGAATTTGCTATCACGAGACAATGGATCGACAATGAATGTACCGCTAACTGACGGCACGTTGGACTCCGATACGTTCGCGCTGACACCCCGGCCCAGCTGCGGGCGGGAAGTAAAGCCACCGGACGTCACTGGAGGACACCTCTTTTCGGCGGTCTTCGAGCGCTGCGCCCGAACGGATCCTCGGCATCCCGAACGCTATGGCAGCCACACACCGAGAACATCCGCCGCGCCGGACCGAAATATCCGCACGCGTCCACGGCAAGTTCCACACAGCGCCAGCTGATCCGATCGGCTGGCACCATCGCGGCACGTTCCAGCAGCCGCGGTCAGCCGACCAGCTCCAGACGGTCCAAACCCGTTGCCAGACCGGCGAAGTCCATCATCGCGGCGACGCCGACCGAACCTACCGTCGGAACATCACCCGATAGATAGTCGTATCCGGCACTGATGGCGCCCATCGAACGACCGGACCCACCTCGGTGACGCGCCGACTGAACGCCAACGAAGTGAACTCGGTACCGAGTGGACGACCGCCTGCTCGCATGCGCGGGCCGTGACGGCTATCGAGGAAGAGTACGATCTTTCCCGCAGGGTGGTGAGGGTGCGGTGGTGCGTATTCGGCGCTCGAGGCCCTGGCGGTAAGAGGTGATCGGGGGTCGCGCTGCGGCGCGTTGTTCGGCTGCATGTCGCGACGGTGGGTCGACGTATGGGCCATGGACCGCCGCGATCGCACTGTCCGGGATTTCTGAACAAGCGAGAGGTAGGGACATGACCACCTCACAGTCCAAATTGACTACCGATTCGGGCATTCCAGTCGAAAGCGATGAGTATTCGCTGACCATCGGTCCCGGCGGCCCGATTCTGCTGCAGGACGCCTATCTGATCGAACAAATGGCTCGATTCAACCGGGAACGCATCACCGAGCGTCAGCCGCATGCCAAGGGCAGCGGCGCATTCGGCCGGTTCGAGGTCACCCGTGATGTCAGCGCCTATACCAAGGCCGCAGTGTTTCAGCCGGGCACCTCGACCCGGCTGGTAGCCAGGTTCTCGGCCGTGGCCGGCGAACGCGGGTACCCCGACACCGTCCGGGACCTGCGGGGGTTCGCGCTGAAGTGCTACACCAGCGAAGGCAACTACGACATGGTCGGCAATGCCACGCCGATCTTCTTCGTCAAGGACCCGCTGCATTTCCAGCAGTTCATCCGTTCCCAGAAGCGCCGCGCCGACAACAACCTGCGCGACAACGACATGCAGTGGGACTTCTGGACACTGCTACCGGAATCCGCGCACCAGGTGATCTGGCTGATGGGCGACCGCGGCATCCCGCGGACGTGGCGGCATATGAACGGCTACAGCTCCCACGCGTACATGTGGATCAACGCCACGGGCGATCGGTTCTGGGTGAAATACCACTTCGAGACCGATCAGGGCATTCAGTTCTTCGCCCAGGCCGATGCCGACCTCCTCGCCGGGACCGACCCCGACTATCACACCCGTGATCTGTTCGAAGCGATCGAGCACGGCGAGCACCCGAGCTGGACGCTGTCTGTGCAGATCATGCCGTTCAACGACGCCACCGGCTATCGGTTCAACCCGTTCGACCTGACCAAGGTGTGGCCGCACGGCGACTACCCGCTCATCGAGGTCGGACGGTTGACCCTGGACCGCAACCCGGTCGACAACCACACTCAAATCGAGCAGCTCGCCTTCCAGCCCAACAATCTGGTCCCCGGTATCGGGCCGAGCCCGGACCGGATGCTGCTGGCGCGCCTGTTCTCCTACGCCGACGCGCACCGAGCCCGGCTCGGAGTCAATTACGAACAAATCCCGGTCAACGCGCCGGTCGTGCCGGTACATACCTATAGCAAGGACGGAGTGATGCGGATCCAGAACCACATCGACCCGGTCTACGCCCCCAACTCCAAGGGCGGCCCACGCGCCGACAGTGCGCACTACGAGCCGGCCAGCTGGTATGCCGACGGCGAGATCATGCGCACCGCCTACCTCCGGCACCGTGAAGACGACGATTGGGGCCAGGCGGGCACCTTAGTGCGTACGGTGATGGACAACGCCGCCCGCGATCGCCTTGTCGGCAACATCGTGAGCCACCTGCTGGCCGGTGTGACCGAGCCGGTCCTGAAACGCGCCTTCGAATACCTGCGCAACGTCGACACCGATCTGGGTGACCGGGTCGAACAGGGCGTCTACGCACACAAAGGTGTCCACGCCGGCAAGTCCTGATCATCGCGGCCCGATATCGAAATCCCCTGCGCACCTGGAGGTGTGGCACTGCATCGGCTGCCGGGACCGATCACCGTCAGTGCCGTTTGGTGACCACAACCGGTTCGACCTCGGTAGGTATGCCCGCCAGGGCGGACTCCGGGATGTTGAGCACGGTGGCCAGTACCGAGCGTGGGATGGAGTTGATCGCGGCGAGGATGCCGATGTCGTCGTTGGTCTCCGCGGCGCTGGTGTTGAAGACGATGAGGACCTCGAGGGGTGTGTCGGTACGGGCGTTTTCGAAGTAGTGGAAGAAGCCCTGTGGCGCGAACACGAGATCGCCCGGGTGTGCCTCGAAAGCCTCGGTGTGGTAGCTGCCGTCGGAGTGGGTACCGAGGATGGTCCATTTCGCGGTTCCGGAGATGTGGTAGTTCATCTCCCAGGCGCTCGGGTGCCAGTGCGGCTCGCGGATGCCGCCCGGCTCCAAACGCACGAAGTAGGCCGATCCGTTCTGCCCGGCCAGCACCGGGAAGCTGCCCTCATGGGCGCCCTGGAGCGTGCCGCCATCGTAGCGTTGCGGATCCGCGCGGGTGAGATGGAACAGGTGCGAGGAGTTCTGGAGGTTCTCGACGACCTCACCGGTGTTCGGCAGTTGACTCGCCACGGTATCGGCGCAGGCTGCAGCCGCCGTCAATCCCGCGCCCAGCGCGGCACCACCCAGCGCGGCGGCGCCGGTACCGAGCGCCGCGCGCCGGTTGACTCCCGTCGTTTCGGATTCGGCATCGCTTGACATGCGCCTCCGTTCGCAACGCAGACAGGGTGAACAGCTGGGCCACAGCGCTTGACAGCATATGACCCGCTACCTCAGAACGGCGGTAGGACGCCCCGCCGGTTCCAGCGCGGTGATCGCGCCGAGCCGGATTCGATCACTTGTCACCGCTGATCAATCCCACTGGAGATCCATGGCAAGCGCGGTGGATGCCGACGTTCACCCGCTGCTGCCACGTAGCGACGCTGTGTGCTGTCGGTATGCTGGAGAACAGTCAGCCCCGGGGTGTTGGGATGGGTATGTTGAAGTCCTGCCGGAGATTTCGGGTCGAGGATGGCTGAATCAGTGCATGTCCGCGACCGGGGCGAGACCCCGCTGATGGAGAGGAACAACCCGGTGCCGACGCGGTTACGGGTGATGCTGGCCGAAGACGACGTGCTACTGCGCGAAGGTGTAGCGAGCCTGCTCACACGCTCCGGATTCGACGTCGAAGGACAAGCCGGCGACGCATCCCAACTCCTGACACTGGTCCGGGACCGAGTGCCGGACCTGGTAGTAATCGACGTTCGGATGCCGCCGACACACACCACCGAGGGCCTCGATGCGGCGCGGGTAATCCGCGACGAGCTCCCCGAAATCGGCATCCTCGTGCTCTCGGCGTACACCGACGTCGAACATGCGATGGAGCTATTGGCCACCGGTCGTGGGATCGGCTACCTACTCAAGAGCCGGGTCACCGACGTGGAGGAGTTCATCGACACTCTCCGACGGATCGCCAAAGGGGCCTCGGTCGTCGACCCCGCCCTCGTTCGAGAGCTTGTGTCCGCTCAGCGACGCAATGATCCTCTTGCCGCGCTCAGCGCGCGGGAGCGCGAGGTACTCGCATTGATGGCGGAGGGGCGTTCCAACGCCGGCATCGCCCACCGGCTATGGGTCACCGAGGGTACCGTGGAGAAGCACGTTCGCAGCATTCTCACCAAGCTGAATCTGCCGGAGACCGCCGAGGACCATCGCCGAGTCCTCGCGGTCGTCACATTCCTCGAGGCTCGCTGACCTCCTGACATCGACCAGCGTGCCCCACGGCCGCCTCTCGTCCACCCGTTGTCTGGCGACGCAGATTCCAGCTGGCAGGAAGTGGTGATGGACGGCAGCGGTGGCGACAAACCCCTCGCTGAAGAGCCACAGTTCCAAGGACGACGTTTTCCGAGGTCTGGAGCGCCGCACGAAGATCACAGGACAACCGGCAGCTCGCGGAGGCGGCGGGCAGGAACCCGCTTCGCCACCATCCATCCCGCGGACGACGGGAGATCGCCGGCACGATGCCCGGCATTCCGGCCACCCTCGCCGCCGCGACCCCCGCCCGTCAGGAACTCGTTGAGGAGTCGGTATGAACAGCGAGACAGACAACCGAACCGCTATGGACACCCGCGAAATGCGCCTTGCCCGCCGCATCGCCGATTTGTCCGCAAACGATCCGGAGTTCGCCGCGGCCTGGCCCGATGAGGCGATCACCGCCGCGGTCGACCAGCCTGCGCGGGTACCGCAGATCGTGCGCACCGTCATGGAGGGATACGCCGACCGCCCCGCCCTGGGACAGCGAGCGGTGCGGTTCGTCACCGAGCAGGGCACCGGCCGGACGTCGCTTCGACTACTGCCCAGCTTCGAGACCATCAGCTACCGCGAATTGTGGGATCGCGTCCGCGCATTCGCCGGTGCCCTGGCCTACGATCCGGTTCGGCCGGGTGAGCGTGTGTGCATTCTGGGCTTCACCAGTGTCGACTACACGGTCATCGACATGGCGTTGATACAGCTCGGCGCGGTTTCGGTGCCACTGCAAACCAGCGCGCCGCTCGCCCAGCTACGCCCCATCGTCGTAGAGACCGGGCCGACCGTGATCGCTTCCAGCGTCGACCGCCTCGATAACGCGGTGGAATTGGTGCTCACCGGACACGCTCCTGTGCGACTGATTGTGTTCGATTTCCACTCCGAGGTGGACGATCAGCGCGAGGCGCTCGAATCCGCGAGGTCTCGGTTGGAAGATGCCGGCAGCCCGGTGGTTGTCGAAACCTTGCCCGACGTTCTGCAGCGCGCACCCGCACCGTCGGACGTCCAGCCGTTGTACTCCGACGAAGACGACCCGCTGACAGTGCTGATCTACACCTCGGGTAGCACCGGTACGCCGAAGGGTGCGATGTATCTGGAGCACCGGGTCGCCAGTACCTGGCGTGGGTCGGCCGCAGCGATCTGGGCGGACCAGACGAGCGCGCTGCCGTGGATCACGCTGAATTTCCTGCCGATGAGTCACGAGATGGGACGCAGCATCCTCTACGCGACACTCAGCAACGGCGGCACGGCGCATTTCGCGGCCACGAGCGATCTGTCCACGCTGATGGACGACCTCGCGCTGGTGCGGCCGACCCGGCTGACTTTCGTACCCCGTATCTGGGACATGCTGTTTCAGGAATTTCGGGCAGAGGTGGACCGGCGACACACCGAGGACTCCGATCATGCCGCCATCGACGCCGAAGTGATGGCCGACCTGCGGCAGAACCTGCTCGGCGGACGGTTCGCCTCGGCGGCGACGGGCTCGGCGCCGATCTCCGACGAGATGCGAACGTGGGTCGAGACCCTCCTCGATCTGCATCTGATGGATGGTTACGGCTCCACCGAGTGCGGCGTGGTGTTCGTCGACGGACTTGTGCGGCGCCCACAAGTGATCGACTACAAGCTGGTAGACGTCCCCTCTCTCGGCTACTTCCACACCGATCGGCCCCATCCGCGCGGCGAGCTGCTCGTCGTGACTCAGGACCTGTTCCCCGGCTACTACAAACGGCCCGAGATCTCCGCCGAGGTGTTCGACGACGACGGGTACTACCGCACCGGTGACATCGTGGCGGAAGTCGGCCCCGATCAACTCGTCTACCTGGACCGCCGCAACAACGTGCTCAAACTCGCGCAGGGCGAGTTCGTAGCGGTCTCGAAGCTGGAGGCCGTGTTCGCCGACAGCCCGCTGGTCCGCCAGATCTACGTTTACGGCAACAGCGCCCGCTCCTACCTGCTTGCGGTCGTCGTCCCCACACCGGCCGCGCTGTCGAGCCACGATGTGGCCGCGCTGAAGCCATTGATCAGCGAGTCTCTGCAGAACGTCGCACGGGCCGCCGAACTGCAGGCCTACGAGATCCCCCGCGACTTCATCGTCGAGACAACACCGTTCACGGTAGAGAATGGTCTGCTCACCGGCATCCGCAAGCTGGCGCGGCCGAAACTGAAGCAGCGCTACGGCGACCGCTTGGAGCAGCTCTACACCGAGCTGGCCGAGGGACAGGCCGACGAGCTGCGCACGCTGCGCCGAAGCGGCGAGGACCGGCCGGTGCTGGAGACGATCAGCCGGGCCGCGGGTGCGCTGCTCGGCGCGGGGTCCGGCGACCTGCGGCCGGATGCGCACTTCGCAGATCTAGGGGGAGATTCGTTGTCCGCGTTGTCATTCGCCAATCTGCTGCGCGAGATCTTCGGGATCGACGTGCCGGTGGGCATCATCGTCAGCCCCGCCACCGATCTGCAGGCACTCGCCGAATACATCGCCGCACGGCAACAGTCGGGCGTCGATCGCGCCACCTTCGACTCGGTGCACGGTCGTGACGCGACCGAGGTGCGCGCCGCTGACCTGACCTTGGACAAGTTCATCGATGCCGCAACGCTGGCCGCCGCACCCACGCTGGCCGAGCCGAGTGCGGCAGTCCGCACGGTGCTGTTGACGGGGGCGTCGGGTTTCCTCGGCCGTTTCCTGGCGCTCCAATGGCTCGAGCAGCTGTCGCTCGTCGGCGGGACGCTGATCTGCCTGGTCCGGGCCAAGGACGGCGCCGGGGCTCGGGAACGGCTGGACACGACCTTCGACAGCGGCGATCCGGAGCTGATGCGCCACTACCGCGCGCTGGCTTCCGAACATCTAGAGGTCCTCGCCGGTGATAAGGAACAACCTCGGCTCGGTCTGGATCAGCAGACCTGGCAACGTTTGGCCGACACCGTCGACCTCATCGTGGACTGCGCGGCACTCGTCAACCACGTGCTCCCCTACAGCCAGTTGTTCGGCCCCAACGTCGCTGGCACCGCAGAGTTGATCCGGATCGCGCTCACCACGAAGCCGAAGCCGTTCACCTACGTGTCGACCATCGGCGTGGCCGACCAGATCGAACCATCCGCGTTCACTGAGGACGCCGACATCCGGGTGATCAGCCCCACCCGCGAGATCGACGACAGCTACGCCAACGGCTACGGCAATAGCAAGTGGGCCGGCGAGGTACTGCTACGCGAGGCCAACGACCTGTGCGGACTACCGGTCGCGGTGTTCCGCTGCGACATGATTCTGGCCGACACCACCTACGCGGGCCAGCTCAACGTGCCGGACATGTTCACCCGGTTGATGCTGAGTCTCCTCGCCACCGGCATCGCCCCCGGCTCGTTCTACGAGCTCGATCGCGACGGCCACCGACAACGGGCACACTACGACGGGCTACCCGTCGGCTTCATTGCCGAAGCGATAACCACGCTCGGAGTGTGGCCGGTGGACGGATTCGCGACCTACCACGTGATGAACCCCTACGACGACGGTATCGGGCTCGACGAGTTCGTCGACTGGCTGATCGACGCCGGATACCCCATCGAGCGCATTCCCGAGTACAACACGTGGTTGCGGCGGTTGGAGACCGCGATGCGTGCCCTGCCCGATCGACAACGCAAATACTCGCTGCTTCCGCTGTTGCACAGCTATCGACGACCGCAGAAACCGACCCGCGGGTCCCTCGCAGCCACGGAGCGGTTCCACGCAGCAGTTCAGGAGGCGAAAATCGGCCCGGACAAAGACATCCCCCACATTTCGACGGCGATCATCCTGAAGTACGCGACCGACCTGCACCTGCTCGGTCTGCTGTGATCGCTGCCCCGGCCCGATCCACTCCCAACTGCGTCCCTCGATACCGCTGCCCCACCCCGGGTTACCCGTTGACCTGAGGCGCGGAATTGATGGTAGCCGTAATGACGCCGCCGCAGATCCGCGCAAGTATATGTATACAGCCGCAAAGAACAGAAAGAATCCAAGGGATTCCGCCGCGCGGATGCAAATAGCGTGCCGGTACGTGAATCACAACGAACGACCGCACGGAATCCCGGAATTCGCATTTCACCCCGAGGGCATGCCCGATCCGACAAACCATGATCTGAAATCGTTCCGATGAACCAGCGGTTGTTTTTCCAAGGAACGCACCTCAGAAAGGAAGCAGCAATGACTACAGCGCGTCGGAACCATCAACGCGTCAACCGTCGTCTCGCCGACGATATCCGGAATTTCACGGCCTCCGCAGAGTTGACGGCCAATCTTCAGTGCGTACTGGTCGATCTCATCGAATTGCACCTGCAAGGCAAACAGGCCCACTGGAACGTCGTCGGAACCAACTTCCGCGACCTGCACCTGCAGCTCGACGAACTCGTTGACGCTGCCCGCGAAGCCAGCGACACCATCGCCGAGCGCATGCGGGCCCTCGACGCCGTACCGGATGGACGATCCGACACCGTCGCAGCCACGACCAGCGTGCCGCCTTTTCCGGCCGATGAATTGGATACGGGCCATGTCGTCGAGTTGATCACGACACGCACCTACGCGGCGACCGACACCCTCCGCAGCGTGCACGACGCAGTCGACGCCGAGGACCCGAGCACCAGCGATCTGCTGCACGAGATCATCGACTCGCTGGAGAAACTCGCCTGGATGATCAAGTCGGAGAACCGCAAGATCTAGTCACCAGAACTCGACCCGCCGCCGGCGCGCCATTCGCCCGGCGGCGGGTTCACGGATGCGAACCGAATGCCGGCCCGCTGCTTGTTCGACCGGTACGCCGCGGGACAGCGCTGACCTGAAATTCGCGGTGGACTTTCTATCACGACGCACCTGAACGGAATTCGCGCGCCGATCACTCGGGCCGCCGTAGTGGTCGTTCCTTCGGAGCGTTTACCTCGTTCGGATGGTGGGTTATTCGGGCCAGGGATTGGTTTCGATCACTTCGACGAAGTCGCTTCGGGTGAAGCCGGGTAGAAAATGGGCCAAGACGTCGGCGTTGACGGTGCCGAATGTAGTCTCGGGGCGGTCGGCGAAACCGTGGGTGAACGCGGCGAGGATCTGTCGTTTGAAGTCGGGACGCGGATGAGCGGTGGTCACGGCACGGATGTCGGCGGGGTCCAGATCGTGGTAGCCGATACCGAGGACATCGGTTTCTACGCCGGCTGTCACCAGTGCGATCTCGGGGGCCATATGCTCGGGGATTCCCGGGGTGGTGTGCAACGCAATCGCGGTCCAGACCCGTTGTGCGGCTTCGTCATCGATGCCGTGGGCGGTCAGGAAGCGACGGGCTTCGTCGGCGCCGTCGACTTCGAAGCGCCGAGTAGTGCTGCGGTAGGTATCGGTGAGTCCCAGGTCATGGAACATGGCGCCGACGTAGAGCAGTTCGGGATCGGGTTTCAGCCCGCGCAATTGCCCCTGCAGCATCCCGAACAGGTAGACGCGGCGCGAATGATGGAACAGCAGTGGCGGGGAGCTGTCGCGGACCAGTTCAGTGGCTTCGGCAACCAGACGGCTGTCGGGCACGGCGATGCCTGCGATGAATTCGGCCATGAGGATTCTCCCTGTGACTGGGGCGCGGACGCCATGTTCGATGACTTCGATACCGTCGGGACCGGCGCACAATCGCTGTCACCTTCCTCGACTCGCGCGGACCTGCCCCGCCCCCGCGTCTCCGCCGTGGAGCAGGGCTCGGATGGCGCCGGAGGACAAGGCGGACTTGGACAGGAATCCCGCCGCCGGGCTCGCCGCGATCATGTCGGCGAAGTCCTGCTGCGCGTGGGTGGAGATCAGTATCACCGGTGCCGAGCGGAGCATTCGATGCAGCAGCTCGGCGAGATCGAAGCCGCTCTCCCCAGCGAGATCGATATCGACGAGAGTCACGTCGGGTCGCAATTCTTCGACGCGTCTCATTGCATCGGCAGTGGTGGACGACACGGCGACGACCATGACCCCCTGCTGCTCGAGGAGGTCGCGGGCCGCGGTAAGGAAAGCCTGGCTGTCGTCGACGATGAGACAGCGCAACGGCGTGACCGGCGACATCATGAGGTCAGTCTGCTCGAGCGGGGTGGCGACGCGCATTCCGGCTAGCGGGAAAAAGCTGCTCAGCAGTGTGATTGCGACGACCGGGACCGGCGCGATTCCGGCTGGCGGGAACGACTGATTGGCGCCAGCGGTGGCGACAAGGTATGCCATGCGGCGCAAAAGTAGCCGGTATGAAGACCACAACATCGGGAAGAAGCGGACTGCGTGTCTCCCGCATCGCGTTCGGTACATGGCAACTGGGCGGCGAATGGGGTCCGTTCGACGAAGACACCACGATCCGCCACGCCCGCGAGCAGGGCGTCAACTTTTTCGACACCGCACAGGCCTACGGTTTCGACAAGATCATGGATAGTGCTGTGCCAGTTGCCGGACCGTCCCCGGAGACGGTGTGATGACCTCTTCGATGTGCACCGTCGCGGTACTGGGCACCGGCACGATGGGCGCACCGATCGCGCGGAATCTGCTACGCGCCGGGTTCGACGTGCTGGTGTGGAACCGGACCCCGGTCAAGGCGGCGTTGATCGCCGCCGGAGCACTCCAGGTCTCCAGCATCGCAGCCGCCGCCTCCGCCGCCGATGTGTTGATCACCGTGCTCGCCGACGGCGCCGCCGTCGAACAGGCGATGACCCGGCCCGGCGGTGCGCTGTCCGCACTTGCTCCCGGAGCGATCTGGATCCAGATGAGCACTGTCGGGCTCGAATACTGCGCTCGTCTCGCCGCCCTCGCCATCCGGAACAACATCCTGTTCATCGATGCCCCGGTAATCGGCAGATCCGGACCCGCCGGAGCGGGAGAGCTGCTCATCCCCGCCGCTGGCGCCCCTCCGGTCCGGCCGCTGGTCGAGCCGATCTTCCGTGCCATCGGCCAACGAACACTCTGGCTCGAACGTATCGGCGACGCCAGCGGGCTCGGCATCGCGCTCCGCAGCCGGCTGAGTCTCATGATCGAGGGAATAGCCGAAACCCTCACTCTCAGTGCGGCCTTCGGCATCGACCCACAGCAGTTGCTGAATGCCGTCGCGGGCGGGCCGTTGGTGTCGGAGTAGGCGATGAGCAAAACGACCTCGCCTCGGCCGTGACCACCCTGCGACGGAGGCTTTGGACGCCGGACCGACTGGTAGCCGACCGGTTACGATCGGAATCGAGGTCTCCTCCACGCTCGTCGACCATCGATATGAGCTCTGAATCATGAGGCGGAAACGGTCTCAGGTGCGCGGCTGGCCGGCTATGACGCCAGGTCCCGAGAGCGCACGCCGCCACGTTGATCCGCAACCACCCTCGGTTCACGCACGGTTGCTCGCCTCTTCCATGCGACCGACACCTCCTTCCCTCCTCCTGGGGGTCGCCGTCGCCGCAAGTCTCATTGCCGCGGAGTCGTTTCTGATCCTGTGGCTGAAGCAGCTCGCCCCGGGCGAAGCCTTCGGTGTGGTCTACCTGCTGGGCGTCCTGGTGGTCTCGACCGTTTGGGGACTCGGACTGGCGGTGGCCACATCGGTGGCCAGCGCCGTCGCCTTTCATTACTTCCGCCACCAGCCCGCGGACCTCGTTCCGTCGGCGGCCCAGGACTTCGTGGCCATCGCGGTCTTCCTGGCCGTCGCCCTGCTGGCCAACACCCTGGCCAGTCTGACCAGAGCGCGCGCCGCCGAGGCCGAACAACGGCGCGGGGAAGCCGACCACGTGGCCGAGCAACAAGCCGCGCTGCGCCGGGTGGCCACCCTCGTCGCCCGTGGCGGCACGTCCTCGGAGGTGTTCTCGGCAGTGGCCGACGAGTCGGCGCGCCGGATGGGGGTGCTCAACGCGACGCTGTTTCGCTACGAACCGGATGGTTCGGGCACGGTAGTCGCCGCCAGCGACGAGCCAGGACACACGAGGCTGCCGGTCGGCGAGCATCTCACCCTCGAAGGCGACAACATTGCCGCGATGGTGCTCCACACGGGCGCCACTGCCCGGATGGACAGCCACGACAACGCTGTCGGTTCCGCTGCCACGCGCATCCGTGAGTTGGGGCTACCCGCGGGAGTCGGCGCACCAGTCGTCGTCGACGGCCATCTGTGGGGTGCGATCATCGTCGGCTCGTCCCGCCGCGAGCCGTTCCCGCCCGACACAGAGGCGCGGCTCGCGGAGTTCGCGGACCTCGTCGCGACCGCGATCTCGAACGCCGACAGCCACGCCAAACTCACCGCATCGCGCGCCCGGATCGTCACCGCCGCCGACGAAGCACGACGCCGGATCGAACGCGATCTACACGACGGCGCACAGCAGCGGCTCGTCTCGCTCGGACTCACGCTCCGCATGACGGAAGCCTCGGTGCCATCCGAACAGCCCGACCTCAAGAAGCAGATCTCCGACATCGTGCAGGGATTGGCAGACATCTCAGCAGATCTCCGCGAGATCTCCCGCGGAATTCATCCGGCGATCCTGTCGAAAGGGGGACTCGGCCCGGCACTCAAAGCACTCGCCCGCCGCTCCACTGTCCCGATCGACCTCCACGTGGACCTGCCCGGTTCAGTGCCGGACTCCGTAGGAGTAGCCGCGTACTACGTTGTGGCAGAGGCGCTCACCAATACCGCCAAACACGCACACGCATCCGAGGTGCAAGTGCATGTCACCACCGACGGCGCAAGCCTCCAACTCATGATTCGAGACGACGGAGTCGGCGGCGCCGACGAAGCCGAAGGATCCGGACTCATCGGCCTGACCGACCGCGTCGAGGCTCTCGGCGGCCACCTACACATCATGAGCCCGACCGGAGACGGAACGACCTTGACCGCCACGATCCCGCTCGCCGCTGGATGATCGAGACCCGGATTCCCCACTCCCCCATCGCGTTAGGCGAAACCTGGGATGGGCACTCCACGATGCGCGCCTCCGACAAAAAGTCGACGAGCGTGCCTGCCCGTACCACCCTCTGATGCCGGCCACCTGCCATCGCCACCGCTCAAACGCACAATCGGGCGCCCATCGTTGAACGCACGCTCGAAACCGATCAGCCCGGATGCCCATCCACAAGACCAAGCCAGGCCAGCGTGCTCACGGCTCGGCTTCACAACGTGAGATCGCAGCGAGCGCGGCGGGAACTAGCCGATGTCGGGCACCCGTCTCGACTCCACGAGGCATCATTCCCTCGGAGAAGCCGCCACGGAATCACGGCGATGGTGTCGCGGCGCGGCGGTAGAGGTTGGCGACGGCGGCGCTGATGCCCGTATTCGCCGAGAAGCGGTGCGGTGTCGTCGGTCTTCAACAGGATCGGCACCGAGGGCGCGCCGAGCTGCGCCCCTTGCGCAACCGCGCCGCGAGCGCGACGGTGTGACTGTCAGTCTCACCCGCCGGGCTCGTCGGACGAACCGACGGACCGACCGATTCTTGGGAGGAAATATGGCGAACAGGTGGATGGAACAAGACATACCAGCTCAGAAGGGCCGACTGGCGATCGTCACCGGCGCCAACAGCGGACTCGGGTTCGAGACCGCCCGGGCCCTCGCGGCGCACGGTGCGTCGGTGGTGTTGGCGGTGCGGGATGTGGACAAAGGCAAAGATGCCGCGGGCCGTATCGCCGATGCTGTCCCCGGCGCGGACACCACCGTCCAACAGCTCGATCTGACCTCGCTGGAATCCGTACGCAATGCCGCCGAACAGCTCAGGTCCGCATACTCCACCATCGATCTGCTGATCAACAACGCCGGGGTGATGTACACGCCGAGGCAGACCACCAGCGACGGCTTCGAGCTGCAATTCGGCACGAACCATTTGGGACACTTCGCGCTCACCGGTCTGTTGCTCGACAGAATGTTGCCGGTACCGGGCTCGCGGGTGGTCACAGTCAGCAGCATGGGCCACCGTATCCGGGCGCGGATCGACTTCGACGATCTCCAGGGGGAGCGGTCCTACAACCGGGTGGCGGCGTACGGCCAGTCCAAGCTGGCGAATCTGATGTTCACCTACGAGCTGCAACGTCGCCTGTCCGGCACCGGCGACACGATCGCGGTCGCGGCGCACCCGGGTGCTGCCAACACCGACCTGATGCGCAATATGCCTGCTGCGTTGCGGGCGTTGGTGCCTGTTATCGCACCCATCGTTACCCAGAGCCCAGCGATGGGTGCCTTGCCGATACTCCGCGCGGCCACCGACCCCAATGTGCTCGGCGGCCAGTACTACGGGCCGGGCGGATTCATGGAGACCCGCGGCTACCCGAAAATCGTCGAATCGAGTCCGCAATCGCATGACACCACGATTCAGCAACGCTTGTGGACGACATCGGAGCAATTGACCGGAGTCACGTTCCCCGTCTGATCGCTGCTCCGCGGTGCGAACGTCGTCGACTGAGAAGCACCACGCAGTGGTCGCAGGCGGCAAGGCTGGCGCAGCGTGCGGCCATGCTGGCGCTGTCTCTGGGGATGACAGCGCCAGCATGCCCGGTGAAGTTCGACGGTCGGCCGGATCGGGCGTACCGCTCGCGACGACACCTTCGCGTGAATCAGCCAGGCAGACGGGCCTCGATTGCCTCGATGATGCGCGGGCGCAGTTCGCTGGCGCGGATGATGGCGTCGACCGAGCCGACCTCGACAGCGCGCTGAATATTGTGCACGCGGTCGAACTCTGCGGCGACATTGCCGAGTTTCTCCGCACGGACCGACGTCCGGATCTCGTCGAGTTCGGCGATCAGGGCCGCACGGTCGGTGCCGGACGCGTTCGCGGCGCGCGCCTCCAGCTCCCGCACTCTCGGATCGGTCGCGGTGCGTGTGTTGACCTCACCGGAGAACACCACTGCAGCCGCGGGGGCTCCGCCGAGTACCGAGGCGAACGAACCTTCCAGCGCCAGCACGGTCATATTCGGGTTCAGCGCCTTCGAGAACACCACGAACGCGCCGCCGTGATACCGCGAGATCACGCAGAACACAATGGGGCCTTGGAAGTTCACGATCGCGCGGCCGATCTCGGCGCCGTACTCGAGCTGCAGCTTGCGCATCGACTCGGGTGAGCCGTCGAAGCCCGACAGATTTGCCAGTACCACGAGCGGCCGATTGCCGCTGGCGGTGTTGATTGCCCGTGCGGCTTTCTTCGACGACCGCGGGAACAGTGTGCCCGCGGTGTAGGTGTCCGGGCCGTCGGTGGACGGGAAGCCGCGTCGGGGCACGCCCCGTGACTCGATGCCGAGCAGACACACCGGGATGCCGCCGAGATGCGCGTCCTGCACCACTGCCGTTTCGGCGTCGGCCATCCCGGCCCAGCGTTCCAGCACCGGGTGGTCCTGGTCGGACAGCGCCCGCATCACGGACCGGATGTCGAAGGGCTTCTTGCGGTCCGGGTTGGTGGTGGCGGAGAAGATTTCGCCGACGGTGGTGAAGTCGCTGTCCGCCACGACGTGCGGGAAGCTGGAGACGTCGCGATCGACGGGGTCGCCGGTCTGCGATCGTCGCGGTGCATGCTCCCCGGGGGCAATGTAGGTGTGGTCGTAGTGCGACATCACGATGTCCCGCGCGGCGGTCAGGTTCGGCGCCCAGTACTGCGCCTGTCCGTTGGGGCCCATCACCCGGTCGTAGCCGCCGATCCCGAAGTTGTCTTCGGCCGATACGCCACCGGAGAAGTCCAGTGACTGCTTGCCGGTGAGCACCATCGCGGAGTCCGGCGTCATGACCAGGATGCCCTTGGTGTGCATGAGCATGGTGGCCTCGGCGTTCCAGTACGGCTGAGCACCGACGTTGATGCCCGCGACCACGATGTTGATTTCGCCGCCGTCCTGGGTGAATTCGACGATCCGCTTGAGCGCCGCGGCCACCCAGTCCATGTTCTCCGTGCCGGACTTCATCGAGATCCGGGCGCCGGAGGACAGCGCGTACCACTCCAGCGGTACCTGCATCCGTTCGGCCAGATCCAGTGCGGCGATCACCCGGCGGCACTCCGGTTCCGACAGTGCGCCAAGCGATTTCGTCGGATCACCGAGCAGGACGACCCGGGTGACACCCTGCGGATGCCGCTCGGTCGGCGTGGTGATCACGCCCGCGACGATTGCCGCGGTGTTGTGGCCCTTGGGCCGGTCGACCGGCACCAGCGCGTGATCGGCGTCGAGGTCGTACTCGGCGAAATCACCGAGGCGACCGGTCAGCTCGTAGGGATACACGGTGTTGCGGCTGCTGGCCCGCAACACCTTCTGCCGGTACTCGTCGAGCGGCTCGACCGGCTCGTCGGTCCGCTGGCTGACCGACACCGTGGTACCGCCGGTCGCGTCGAAGGAGATACGCACGGCGACCTTGATCAACTCATCGGTCTTCGGGTCGCGCTGCCGCGCGATGATCAGGATTTCCTCCAGCCCGGCACCCGCGGTCGTCGGCACCACGCGCTCGACGATGGATTCGAACTCGGGCCGGGTGATGTCGATCGGCGGCCAGATGTACATCACGATGCGGTTGGTGTTGAAGCGTTTGGCCGACGGTCGCCGCGACTGCGCCCGGCGGATCGAGTCGAGGCAGGTGGCGATGGTGCTCTCGGCCGTCGGCAGCGCCAGCAGCCGCCCGTCGTGCTCGCGCAATGCGGCCAGGTCACGCACCTGCGCGAAGACGGCGAGCCGCTCGTCCGACGGATTGTCCTTGGCGACGCATTCGAACAGGTACACCTCGTCGTTGTCCGAGGACGGCAGCCGGGTGAGGTCGAACTTGCGCAGCCGCTTCATCTGCATCCGCTCCGCGATGTACGGGTGCAGGCCGCGGATCAGGCGCTCCTCGGCCATGCCGGTGGCAGAGGGACGGAAGGTGAAGTGATGGTGCATCACCGCGCCGCCGCTACCCGCGACAGTGACGGTGATCCGGTGCACCTGGTTCGGCAACGGTTGCGCGCTGAGCACCTCCTGCAAGGCCGCGGCCATCGCGTCGAAGTCCTCGGGCTGCTTCTCCCATCCGAGGTAGATGTCGGCCTCGATGGATACAGCGCCGCTCGCGAACTCGGTGAGCCCGCGCAGCGCAGTGTCGAGCGCATCGAAACTCACCGCGGCGGACACGAGGGTCAAGCCCCGACGCTCGGCGATCACGAATGTGCAGCCATCACCCGCGTGGTTGCGAACGCCGGTAAGCCCCTTGTTGCCGTAGTAACGCCTGGTCAACACCTCCAGCATGACCGTGTTGTCCCTGCTGCCGCGCACCAACCGCTGGCCGAGCAGCCGCACCAGCGGCTCGGTGCTGCGCACCATATCGGAGATGCGTTCGGCGCGATCGACGGTGTCCGACTGCGCATCCAGGTGACGCAGATGCCTGCGGACGTTGGTGTACACGCGGGCGCGGTTGCGCCGCAGCAACGGCTGGCCGTACCAGGCGAACACCAGACCGCGCGTGAGGTCCGCGACCACGGGGAAGCGAACCTGCGTCGCCGCCACCAGCCGCTCCAACGCCAGACCGACGGGCTCGCGCAGCGCCCGATCCGGCACCGGCTCCTGCAGCCACTCGCGCAGCAGCGTCGTGATGACCGTGACGGTGTCGGACGGACGCTGCTGGGCCAGGAAGATCCGGAAGACAGCGGCTTCGAGGTCGGGTGAGCGTTCCAGATCGGTGACCCCGTAGTGCCCGAGCGCCTTGGCGAGCTTGGCCCGGTACGACTCCGGCAGCCCGGCCCGCTCGACATCGAGGCTCTGCAAATACGTGTGGAAGTACTCACGGGCGCTGTGCACATGACCGTGGCCGCCGTCCTCGTCCCCCGACCGGTTGTGGCTCAGTTCGGCGAGGTCGGCGAACACCTGCACGAGGTCGAGTTCCTCGGCCAGGGGCCGGTGGTTGCCTTCGATGGCTGCCCCGCGCGCGGTGAGATAGTCCTCGACCACCCGGCGCTCGTCGTGCGGGTCGACATCGAAGCCCAGCAGCAGGCTGCGCAGGTCCTGCAGGCCGCGGGACAGCCGGTCGTGCGGCTGGACCGGTGTGGACGCACCGGGCAGGTCCAGCTCGACCGTCCCGACCGCCGCGGTCTCGACGACCTCGTCGTCCTCGGCGAGCGGCTCCAGCCGCAGCATCGGCGCACCCGTTTCCACCTGGGTACCGACGGAAACGGTGCATTCCTTCAACCGAGCCCTGAACGGTGCGCGCAGCACCGTTTCCATCTTCATGCTCTCCAGCACCAGTATCGGCGCGCCCGCCTCGACCTCGGCGCCGACCTCCAGCGGCGTGGCGACAACCAGCGCGGGCGCGGGCGCGCGGACGACACCGCCTTCGTCACGGCTGATCCGATGCGTCACGCCGTCGACATCGACGAGGTGGATCGGCCCGTGCGTGCCGGTGATCAAGCGGTACCGGGTGCCGTTGACCACGATCTGCCCGGTGTGGCGATCGAAGCGCTCGAGATCGACGTCGGCGGTGCGAATATCGCCACTTGCCTCGATACCGATACGGAACCGATGTGCGCCGATGCGTGCGACGCGTACGCGATAGCCGACGCCGCGCAACTTGAGGTCGAGCGGCCGACCGCTCTCGTGCTGCACCTGCGGACGTCCGCCGGATGCCGTGGACAGCAGCCTGTGCCGCTCGACTCGCTCTTCCTCTTCATAGGCATCGATGGCGGCGGCAGCCAGCGCGATGGCGGAGTGGCGGTGCGATACCAGACGGCCCTCACCGCGAACGCGGTCGATCCAGCCGGTGTCCGCACTGGCGTCGATCACCTCGGGCTGGTCGAGCAGGTCGAGTACGAAGCTCTTGTTCGTCGCGCCGCCCTCGATGACCACCCTGGTCTGCGCCACTGCCCGGCGCAGCCGGCCCAGCGCCTCGTCACGGTTACTGCCGTAGGCGATGATCTTGGCGATCATCGAGTCGAAGTCGGCCGGAATCGTATCGCCCTCGCTGACACCGGTATCGACGCGAATGCCCGGGCCGGCCGGCAGGTCCAGCCGCGCGATGCGACCAGGGGCGGGCGAGAAATCGCGGTCGGGGTCTTCGGCGTTGAGCCGGGCCTCGATCGCGTGCCCACGCTCGGCCGGGGGCTCGCCCTCGAGTCGGCCGCCCGATGCCACCAGCAACTGCGCCCGAACCAGGTCGAAACCGGTCGTGTATTCGGTGATCGGATGCTCGACCTGCAGACGCGTATTGACCTCGAGGAATGCGAACAGCTTCTCACCGGGGTGATAGAGGAACTCGACGGTCGCGGCACCGCAATACCCGACCGCGATCGCCAGCCGCTCGGCCGACGCCTTGAGCTCGGCTACCTGCTCGGGGAGCAGCACGGGTGACGCCGACTCCTCGATGACCTTCTGGTTGCGCCGCTGCACCGAGCAGTCGCGGACACCGAGCGCCCACGCGGTCCCCTGGCCATCCGCGATCACCTGCACCTCGACGTGCCGGGCGCCGGTCACCAGCCGCTCCAGGAACACCACACCACTGCCGAACGCCCGCGCGGCCTCCTGACGGGTGCGCTCGTAGGCATCGACGAGTTCGGCCTCGTTCGTGATCACCCGGATGCCGCGGCCACCACCGCCCGCGGTCGCCTTCAGCATCAACGGGTAGCCGATCTCGGCCGCGGCGGCCGACGCGGCCTCCACGGACTCGACCGCACCGCGGCTCCAAGGCGCCACCGGCACGCCGACCTCCTCGGCGATCAGCTTCGCGCCGATCTTGTCACCGAGTTTGCGCATGGCCTCCGGGCTGGGGCCGATGAAGGTGACTCCGATCTGTTCGCACAGCTCCGCGAACGCCGGGTCTTCCGCGACGAAACCCCACCCCACCCAAGCGGAATCGGCTCCGGTCGCCACCAGCGCACGCTCGAGCGCCTTCAGATCCAAGTACGGGCGTGCAGATGCCGGACCGAGGTCATAGGCGATATCGGCCTCTCGCACGAACGTCGCGTTCCGATCGACATCGGTGTGCAGAGCAACGGTTTCGATCGGTAGCCCGGTCTCCGCGGCCAAATCTCGGACGGCGTTGATGAGGCGCATGGCGGCCTCACCCCGGTTCACGATGGCGATGCGGCTGAACACTCGCCCACTCCTTCCACTCCACAGCTCTGGCCCGGTCGGGCGAGGAGTTTGCGACTCCCGGCTCTGCGTAGTGTGCACCCTTACTCCCGGTATGTGCACAGCGAGCGGGTGTTACTCGCACGTATCTTGGACAATGCCTCATATGAGGCCATGATGGCGGTGGCGGAGTTCCTCGGCCAGCGGCCGGCTTCCAGTACCGTACCTGTGATCGGATCACAGTTGAGCAGGACGATAAACGTATTCGAACGAGAGCGGGGCGTCGATTCGCGACCAGCAACTACCAGATGCGTTTACCTGCAACGCTTCTCATGTATTTCGGGCCGTGCGACGAAGCCATATCCGATCGGCGGGGGCACCGAGTAGTTCTGAAACGCTCCGCCGCTTTCTGGGAGGTGATCTGTGTGGTCGACATTCTCGATGTTCTGCACGCGCGCTGCGCTGAGGTCGCGGGCGAGGCGATCCTCTCGGGAGAAGAGCACCCAACCCTCACCCTGACCACACGCGAAGTAGCAGACCTGCTCAACCACATTGCCGACCTACGAAGCCGCTACTGCGACATCGACCTCGCTTACCGCGAACTCGACTACCAGCACACCGTGCTCCGCCGCGCGACCAGCGATGCCGCCGCGTCGCTGGATCGCATCCGCGCCGTGCTGGAACAACGCACCGCACACCCGGAGGCCCATATCCGCCAGGCATGTACTATCGCCCGTTTCGCCGCCCAGAACCTCACTGCCGCAAGTCCGAACACCGAAGGAACAGCGAAGTAGCCTCGGCCACACGGCATCTCAACATCCGCTCTGCGGAGTCGAGCGCATCGCTGGCGGGTGAGATGTGGAACTCGACGTTCGAACCTGCCGTGCGCCGTATGACCGGACCCCACTCGAGGCGGGCCGACATCAGCTGCCCCGGTCGAGGCCGCGTTGTCGCGACGCTCCCTGCGCGGTAGCTTGCGGGGATGGAGATCCGAGTGGGCCAAATGGTGGTCCACTACGTGGCGCACGGGACCGGTCGACCCGTCCTGGTACTCCACGGCGCCGGCGTCGACCACCGCGAGGCCGAGGCCTGCTTCGAGCCGGTTTTCGACGGCGTTGCGGGGCTGCGGCGGATCTATCCCGACCTCCCTGGAATGGGCCGGACAATCGCTCCCGAAACACTGCGCAGCGCCGACGACGTCCTCGACACGCTGCTCGAGTTCGCCGACGAGGTCGTCGGCGGGACCGGGCACCTCCTGATCGGTCACTCGGCGGGCGCGTATTACGCGCAGGCGATGGCCGCGAGACGCCCGGCGCAGGTCGCTGGTCTGGCGCTCGTCTGTCCGTTGTTGCCGGGACTGCGCGACGTCCCAGCGCACCGCGTCATCGCCGGATCGGGTGAGATCGGTGACGACGTCTTCCGGAGCTACTTCGTGATCCAAACCCCGGGAATGCTCGAACGGTACGAAAGTTACGTCGCCCCAGCGGCCGCGCTCGTCGACCGGGCAGCGCTCGAGCGAATCAGCGAACGGTGGGCGCTCACCCCCGATCACGCGCCGGCTTACGCGGGTCCGACAGTGGTCGTGGCGGGGCGGTTGGACTCGACGGTCGGGTATGCCGCCGCTACCGACCTCATCCACCACTACCCCCACGCCTCGCTCGCCGTAGTCGACGACGCGGGACACGCCTTACCCCACGAGCAACCGGATCTCCTGCGCGCCCTCCTGACCGAGTGGCTCGCGCGGGTCGAGCGCTCGGGCTGACCCGAAACAGCCTCAGCCCAGACAGCGCGGCCGCCCGGCACCCTGCGAGCAGGGCGCCGCTGCTGGCCCGCGGTGGAGTGGGCACCCCATCGCCCGCTCATGGCGCTGTCCGAACCGGCCAGCGCGGGCAGCCAAAGACCCACTGGCCGAGATCATCTGGGCTTGCCGGACGTGCGGAACCTGCCGTGGCCGCCTGTGGTGGACGACCGCATCCACGAGTGGCTAGGGCACCACGACAAGCTTTCCGGTGGCTTGGTTGTTCTCCATGTACCGGTGCGCCGCAACGATGTCGTCCAAGCCGAAGACATGGTCGACGTTAGGTCGATAGACGCCGGCTTCGACCTGGTGGACGACCCGCTGCAACACGGTCGTGCCCGCGCTGCCCTTGTAGTCGTCGCTGTGGAAAGCCGTGAGCTTGGTTCCGGACGGGATCATCGCGATCGGTTCGAAGTCCGGGATCACCCACCCACTCAGCGAGCCCGACATGCACACCGTTCCGCCACGACACACCAGGCGCAGCGAGTCCAGAATCGTGCTCGCCCCGACGAGATCCAGAACATAGTCCGGCCCTTCGGGCCACACCGCGTGCACGCTCGCCGCCAGCGACCCACCGTTGTCCGCGAGTACACAGTCGACGCCGGCCGCAGCCAACGCGTCGATCTTGCTGTGCCGCCGAGTCGTTGCCGCGGTCTCGAGACCGTATCCGGACGCGATCGACGCGGCCGCCATCCCCACCGACGAGGTCCCACCACGGATCAGCAACCGCGCCTTGGTATCCGGCACGATCCCCAACGCGTCCAGCGCTCCCTGCGCGGTCAGGTACGTCTCCGGTAGTGCGGCCAGGACATCCCAGGGCAACGTGGTGCTGACCGGCATCAGCAGCGCATTCGGCAACAACGCGTACTCTGCGTACCCGCCGTCGAACTCCCGTCCCATCTCACCCATCACCGCCGCGACCGTCGTCCCCTCCGGCAACGTGGGATGGGTCGAGGCTGCCAGGATTCCCACGCATTCGATCCCCAGCACACGCGGGAACGTCACGTTCGGGGAGTGCCCCTGACGGGTCCGCAATTCCGACCGGTTCAAGCCCGCGCCTTTTACTTGCACCAGGCTCCAGCCCTCCCGAACCGCCGGGATCGGCAACTCTCGGATCTCCAGTGCCGCCGGATCGCCCGCCCTGGCACAGACCGCCGCTCGCATCGTCTTCTCGTACATGCGTTCACTGTCGCCGGAAAGCGGTTTGGCCGGCTACCGATAGAATGCCAACTTATGCCCGTTGGCCGCCAACCTCCTCGGCCCGGTCCTGCGTCACGTTTGTGGCCGTCCGGAGGGGCGCATCTATGGCCGTCGGGCGGAACAAGCTCGGCGCATTCCCATCCACGTGGACACCTGGTGTACGCAGCCCGTGGCGTCCTATCGGTGCACACCGAAGAGGGCACATCGATCGCTCCCGCCAATCGAGTCGCATGGACCCCCGCCGGGTTCATGCACTACCACCGCGCGCACAGCCACACCGATATGCGGATCCTCTTCCTACCGGCATCCCTGGCCCGGCTCGTACCAGGCCGTCCCGCCGTGTTCATGGTCTCCGACCTCGCCCGCGAAATCCTGCTCACCCTCACGAGCCCAGGCAATTACGATCACGTCCCACGCGACTGCGACCGCGCCGCGCGCGCTCGCCTTCGTCGAGTCCTCGTCGATGAACTCCACCGAGCACCCGAGCAGCCACTGCAACTGCCGGAACCACGCGATGATCGGTTGCAAGCCATTGCGCAGATGCTGTACGCGCAGCCTGCGGACAACACCTCATTGGCCGGACTCGGGCACCGGATCGGAGCCAGCGCCCGCACGCTGAGCCGACTGTTCCACAACGAACTCGGCATGACCTTCTATGAGTGGCGCACCCAGCTACGCATCTATCACGCACTGATCCTGCTCGCCGACGGCCACGACACCACCCACGTCGCCCACGCCTGCGGATGGGCGAACCCCAGCAGCTTCATCGCAGCCTTCACCAACATTGTCGGCACCACCCCGGGCCGCTACCGAACCAATCACCAGCGCCGCACCAACCCATGACCTTGGCAACACGCAACGTCACCACTACTCACCCGGGCATGCAGCGATTCTGCCGCCGATACAACACTTTTCGGATGGTCCAGGTCGACGCGACCGGCCAACTCTCCGAGGGAATCGTGATGCGCAGAATCCGCTTACTCTGGTCGAGCGCACCATCGACAAAAATGAGCGCCGCCATTCGAAGCTGCGGAATACCGACGCGACAAGCCTTTTCGCAACGCATACGCAACCTGCCGACACTCGGGAAGCGTTGCGGCAGTGGCTGATTCCTGCTCGGGCGGCGAGGCTGGTCCGCAGCCAGCACTGCGGCAGTGCTGATCGGCCTACGCGAGAAGACGCGTTGCAGGATGTCGCAGTTCGGTGCGTGAACATTCACTGGAGAGCTGGCGGAGGTTGCTTCAACAGGCGCTGCGCGGTCTCGCTGAAGCTCTCATGCGGGTTGAGCTTGTTGTGCGCGCGGACCTGGATGAATGCGCTCTCGGCGGATATCAGCCAGTGTTTCGCGAGTTGGAGGATATGTGGGTCCAGCGTCATCTGTCTTCCTCACGGAAACGAAAGCTCGTGCTTCCGTACGCTATCCGATGGCCTCGGCCCAGCTCCTTCCGTTCGGTCGGAAGATACCGCGCAGCCAGTGTGGCGCTCGCCCGGGTCGCATTGACCTGCGCGGCATCGTTGGGTGGACTTACCGAAGGTGGTGCGATCGGCGGCGGCCCGCGAATGGGGAGCTGGTTGTTTCGTCAACAGGGCCTGATGGATCGTCGGTCAGCGCGGTCTTTGGTGGTTGAGCGCGAGGTGGTGCGGCGGGGACCGGAAGCCCTACCGGAACCACGAGATCAGTCGGCGGCGGGAGTGTCCGGATCGCGCCGCGGCCGTGACCGCCACCGAGATCGCGCAGGTAGAAACTGTGGTGCCCGTCCAGGCGCACATGTCGGCGCATGAACGCCGACCAGCGCGCGGCGTCCGCGTCATGCACCGGATAGTCCTGGGCACGCAACTCGGCCACACCGGCGCACCGGTTCCTGAGCCGTCCGAGCGCGTCGCGGACCACCTCCCGAACATGTATCGGGTTACCTGATATTCATGGGCTATGACTACCCCTCATGATTTCGAATTCGAAGAAATCTACCGAGGTACAGGGGGCCCGTTCGGGCCTGGCGTCAAGCCGCCGTGGAGTATCGGCGAACCCCAGCCGGAACTCGCCGCCCTGATCGAACAGGGCAGATTCCATGGCGATGTCCTCGATGTCGGATGCGGAGAGGCGGCGATCTCGCTGTATCTGGCCGAGCGGGGTTTCACCACCGTTGGCCTGGATCTGTCGCCGACCGCGGTCGAGTTGGCCCGCGCCGAAGCCGCCAGGCGTGGCCTGGTCAATGCCTCCTTCGAGGTCGCCGACATCGCCTCCTTCACCGGCTACGACGGCCGTTTCGGCACCATCGTCGACAGCACGTTGTTCCATTCGATCCCGGTCGAGTCGCGGCAGGGCTATCAGCAGTCGATTGTGCGCGCCGCCGCGCCGGGCGCAGCATATTTCGTGCTGGTGTTCGACCGGGCTGCCCTACCCCAAGTGCCTGAACCGGGGCCATCGCCGGTCACCGCCGACGAGCTTCGCGAGGTGGTGTCGAAGTACTGGGTGATCGATGAGATCAGGCCGGCGCGAATCCATGGCGATCTGCCTGCGGCGTTGCCGGCGGACGCGGGTTTCCAGTTCGAGGGTTTGCGCGACGAGCCCAGTGGCCGCAAGTCGGTTCCGGCCTGGCTACTGTCGGCCCATCTGGACTGATCCCGCCACACGGGATCGCGGGTGCGTTGCCCGGGCCGGATGCGTCAGACATCGAAGTGCCCGGGCTCTCCCGGCCTATTGCTCATGTGATGCACGGGCTGCAGCCAATGCACCGGCATAATTGCCGCTTCGATTTCCGCCACTTATAAGAAGCTGCTGATATTGGTCGTTTGGCCCGGTGTCGGCGTCCCGCTGGCCTGGTAGTAGATGGTGAAGCCCCCTGATCTCCACTGGATCTGCTTCTTCTGGCCTGCTCCCGCGACCAGGATGTACACCGGGCTCGCGCCGAACGTCGGGATCAGGAACTCGTCGCTGGTGGCGCCGGCGGCCAACAGGATCAGATCTTTAGGGCGACTGCCGACGTACCGGCAGATCGAGAAGTCGATATTGGTGTTGTTGTGCAGCCGGTACTTGGTAACGAATTCTGGCTCGACGGTCTCCTGGATCATCGACGAAAAAGACACGGTCTCCGTCTTGAGTTCCAAGTCGACGTCCGTTTTGACTGCAGTCATGTGCGCCTCCTTCGGTTGTGCGCTCGTCACGCAAGGAATCCGGTGGCGCGAACCCGGCCAGATAGCGATGAAAGCCCGCGCCGGTTCGCAATGAAGACCCGGTTGTACAAGCCACGCAAATAGTGACCAGAGGTAGTAACAGACGCTGGTCCGTTCTCGAAGCAAGTATGAATCGATCGGTAATCGAGTCACCTATTATGGCTGAAATACCGCCTTGACCAGGCTGCTTCGGCATTCGGGTGCGCGCAGCGCGATGCATTTGCCGGACATGTGCGGCCCAACTTCCAGTAGTCGGTGCCGCTCGTCGAATACTGCTGCCGGCAGGACGGATCCGAGGGCCCGCGCCGTGATCGCGACGGTGTTCGCGTGCCTGGATGCCGCATCGATGACGTGGGTCGATAACGACGGCAAGGGCGACATCATGGACCTGTACGACGAGTGCCTGGCCGCAGTGCGCGGCTGACCCGCAGCGACCGGTCAGCCCAGAAACTGTGGACCGACAGCGCCGAATTCAAGGCCTGACCTCTATCGCCAGTAGCGCTGAGACCGGTCAGCACCACCCCGTCATACCGACCCGCGCACGACCATGCGCTACGACCGAGCCCAAACGAATCTCGACCGGCACCCGAACTACATTTCGGCCGCCTACATGGCCTGCGGCACATGACATCAACCGTGCACTACCTTGCCGAGTTCAGGGTGTTTCGCCGGAGCGTGGACACGATCTCGGCTGCACCGATGAATTTTGTGTGGATCCGTCGTCGATACCGCTGGATACACCGACAGCGGTGGGCCTGTGCTGGGACCGTTCCAGCACGGGAAGAAACACATGGAGGCAATGATGAGCGTCGAAAACCCTGCGCACGAGCAAACGGTCCGGACGGGTGAGCAGGAGGGCGCAGTGAGCGGTCCCAGGGTGTTAGTGGCGGGGGCGAGCATCGCGGGGCCCGCGCTAGCTCACTGGTTGCGCCGGCGGGGGGCCGTGGTGACCGTGGTGGAGCGGGCCCCCGAGCTGCGTCCCGGTGGGCAGGCGGTGGACGCACGCGGAGTGACCAAGGAGGTCATCCGGCGGATGGGGCTGGACGCGGCGGTGCGCGCGGCCCGCACTGAGACCGCTGGCGCGTACACCGTGGACGTGGACGGGAAAGTGCTGGAGACCTATCGCGCGGACGACGACGGCGGCGACGGGTTCATCTCGGAGATCGAGATCCTGCGCGGGGACCTGTCCCGGGTGCTCCACGACGACACCCGCGACGGTGTCGAATACATTTTCGGCGACCGGATCGCCGAGCTCACCCAGGACGCGGACGGGGTCGATGTGGCCTTCGCGGGCGGCGACCGGCGGCGCTTCGACCTGGTGGTCGGGGCGGACGGGCTGCACTCGGCGCTGCGAGCGATGGTCTTCGGGCCGCGCGAGCGGTTCGTCCGCCATCTCGGGCATGTGCTGGCCTTCTACAGTGTGCCCAACGAGTTCGGGCTGGACCGCTGGCTGATCGATTACCAGGAGTCCGGGCGTTCCGCCGGGCTGCGGCCCATCCAGGACGCCACCCGGGCGATGGCCATGTTCTCCTTCCCCTCGGGGGACTTCGACGTCGACTATCGCGACGTCGCTGCCCAGAAGCGCCTGCTGGGCGAGCGGATGGCCGGCATGGGCTGGTTGACCCCGCGCATCCTCGCGCACCTGGACGACACCCCGGACTTCTACCTCGACCAGGTCGCCCAGGTGGTGATGGACCGCTGGTCGAGCGGACGGGTGGGGCTGCTCGGGGACGCGGCGTTCAGCTCGTCACCGATGTCTGGGCAGGGCACCGGGCTGGCCCTGGTCGGCGCCTACCTGCTGGCCGGAGAGCTGGCCGCCGCCGGGTGGGACCCGCAGGCCGGGTTCGCCGGCTACGAGGCACGGATGCGCTCGTTCGTCGAGGCCAACCAGGAGATCGGCCGGTTGAACGCACGCAGCCGCGACGTCCCCGGGCCGGACGCCGAGCCGGGCCCCGATTTCACCGGAGAGTGGTTCGCCGAGCTGATCGAGTGCGCGATCAACGGCGTCGAACTGCCCGACTACGCGGGGGTGCCGGACTCCGGAGCCCCGGCCGGACCGCCGATCACCTCCTCGGCCAAGCCGTAGGCGTCATATAACGTGTCGAGAGGGACGACGCTTCGGTAGGCCACCGCCGAACTACGTCCGCTCGTCGCCGTGTAGTGCGCTGGCTGAATCGCAGGAAGGCCCGGGAAGTCAGCTGCAGGAGACGAATTGCTGGACGAAGATGCCCGCGGGGTCGGTGGTGTCGAAGCCGGGGCGGGCGGCGCCGGCACGGACACCTACACCGAGCTCGGTGAGCTTGCGGTCGAGGATGTTGGCCTTGTGGCCGTTGTTGGGGTACTTGGTCGCGAAGTACTGGTAGCCGTGTACCGGGTCGTCGGCGTTGTCGCAGGTGGGGGCCGCGGCGGCGGGTGCAGCGCCGCCGACGGGCTGCTCGATCCGTCCGGTTGATGCGACACCGCGCCCGGCTGAACTTCTACCGCGGCTGCTGTGGCACCGGTCCGGGCTATCGGCCCCGTACGCCGCGCGAGGTTCGGGAGCGGCTGATTCTCGCCGAACGGACGGGTATGCCGATCGCGGAGGCAATGGCCACAGCCGATCCCACGTTCGCCTCACCGGCTGCCGAGCGCGGTGCGCGAACGGAGCGCCACGTGAGGTGAATGCCGCGTCAGCGGAACAGGTTGCGACCGAATCTGTGGCTTTGACCGAGACCGCGCGATGGTCAGCGTCTGTGCCGGCGCGCCGGGGCGGGAGCGGGTCGAGCCAATCGCTCGCCGACAATGAGCGCACCCGCTTGCTTGAGCTGGCGCAGTACCGGCGACACTTCGACGATGTGAATGCCGGGCAGGTCGGCCAGGTGGGTGGTCATGTGCCGGTAGAGGTCCTCGGCGCTGTCGAGGGACAGCGTCGCCATCAGGTTGAACCCTCCGGTGATCGCGGCAACGTAGGTCGTCTTGTCGTGTTCGGCAATGGCTCGCCCGGCCGATTCCAGATGTGCCGGAGCGACACTGAGCCACAGTGCCACCGCCAACCTCGCTCCCGATACGGCAGGAGCGATGTCGAGATCGAAGTAGAGCAGGCCCGCGGCCTGCAACGCGTGGATCCGGCGCATGATTCGTCCCGGACTTATGCCAGTCGAGCGGGCCAGCACCGCATAGCTCGTCCGACCGTCGCGGGCAAGCAGGTCCAGCAGCGGACGGTCGGCATCCTCGATTCGGGTAGCACCCGCAGCGATGTCCGCGGCGGCCGGATCGGCGAGCCGCCGCCCACGCGAATCGACAGTATTCGTGCCGACGAAACGGTGCAGAATCATCGACGCCGAGACATCGAGGACCGGTGCACTGCGCTGCAGCCGTTGCGCCAGTAAGTCTTCGCGCGCGTGCTGGGTGCGCGGATGTAGAGAAAATACGACCTCGGCGCCGCCGCTGCCGAGGCTGACCCACGCCGCGTCCTCGCGGAGCGCAATCGCCTCGGCCACCTGCAACGCTCCCTCGGGGCGGCAACGCACCCTGACGATCCACTCGGTTTCGCCGATTGCGCGGGCATCGACCGCCCCGATCACCCGGGCCAACCCATCGCGACGCAGCCGCCGATACCGACGCGCGATCGTCTGCTCCGCCACACCCAGCTCGGCCGCCACGACGCTGAACGGGAGTCGCGGATCGAGTTGCAGCGCACGCACAATTCGCTGATCAATTGGATCCAGCACGGAGTTTTCATGCAGCACAGAGTTGCTCACTGCACAGAATCTACGCTGCAGGTCGACCAGGGCGACTTCGTCCGATCTCGAAACAGATACTCGTCGCCGCATATCCAAACATGGGAGAGGACAACGGAATTGCGGAAATGGCTACCACTGCTGACGGTCTGTCTCGGCACCTTCATGCTGCTGGTCGACGTGACGATTGTGAACGTCGCGTTGCCGGACATGCAGCGCGACCTCGGCGCATCGTTCAGCGCATTGCAATGGGTGGTCGACGGCTACGCACTGGCCATGGCGGCGTTGATGCTCGGCGCCGGCTCGATCGGTGATCTGGTCGGGCATCGAAGCACCTACCTGGCGGGCATGGCGCTGTTCTCGGCATCGTCGCTGGTCTGCGGGATCGCACCGAATTCCGCGATTCTCATCGCGGCCCGCATCGTGCAGGGCATCGGAGCGACCGCGATGGCCTCGACCACCTTGGCCCTGTTGAACAGTTCCTATGCCGACCGCGACCGGGGCGTCGCATACGGAGTATGGGGAGCTATCGCAGGCGCTGCCGCCGCCGTGGGGCCGATCATCGGTGGCGTGCTGACGAATTGGGCGTCGTGGCGGTGGATCTTCCTCGTCAACCTCCCCGTCGGCATCATGGCAATAGTCTTGTGCGCCTGGGTGATTGCGGATTCCGGTGCGGCGCACCACGCCCGGGTCGATGTGCCCGGCATCGTCACGTTCGCCGGCGCCGCCGGGGCCGCGACATACGCGCTGATCCGCGCCAACGAGCACGGCTGGTCGGATGTCGGGATCCGGTGGACGCTGCTGGTCGCGGCCCTGGCATTGGCGGCGTTCCTTGTCGTCGAACGGCACTCGGCACAGCCGATGCTGGATCTCGGGCTGTTGCGCGACCGTTCCTTCGTCGGCGTGCTGATCGCCGGCGCCGCGTTGTTCTTCGCAGCATTCGGGGCGCTCATGTACACCCAGATCTGGATGCAGTCGGTACTCGAGATGAGTCCCATCGGTGCCGGACTGGTGGGACTTCCCCTGTCCGCGATGGCATTCGTGGTCTCCGGTGGGCTCGGCCGATACCTACACGGCCCGAATTCCGGACGCATCATCGGCCTCGGGCTGCTCATCGTCGGCACGGGTGGGACAGTAGGCGCGCTACTGGTGCACGGCGATGCCGGTTGGCCTGCGTTGATCCCCGGTTTCCTGGTGGTCGGAACCGGAGTCGGGCTGGCGACCGCAACCCTGAACTCCGCTGCGTTGTCGGCGGTTCCGCCACAACGGGCTGGTATGGCGGCCGGTGCGATCAATACCGCACAGCAGCTCGGCATGGCGGTTGCGATTGCTGCGCTGGGCAGCGTGTTCACCGCGCGAGCCCGGGATGTGCTCATGACCCATTCCGCAACCGACCCCGCCGGCACAGCCCGCGCCGTGGCCGGCGGCCAAACGCCGCTGGTACTGGCCCACACTCCGACCCAGATGCAGCCCATCGTGCGTGCCACCCTGCATACCGCAGCCGCGGCCGGCGTCCAGAACACACTCGCCGTCAGCGGCACCGTCGGCCTCCTCGGGGGCGCAGTCGTTCTGATACTCACCCGACCCCTCCGGAAAACAGATCCCACACCCGAATCCACTACACCCGGAGTCGAATTCACCAGCCACTGAGAACACACTGCGAGCCGACAGGTGTACCTGCCGGCTCGCAGTGCTCGGGCCGCCGATACAACAACTTTGCGGCCGGACCCTAGGACGGCTGACGGATCTCGGTGACGATTGTGTAGAGCTCGATGATGACGCCGTCTTCGGTACGAGCGATGTCCATGCCGCTGACCACCGGCGGTTGGTCGGCAGGGCCGTATTGGAAGCCGAGGTGGCCGATGTCGTCGAGCTCCGACGCGGAGCCAACGGGTCGGAAGACCCAATCCGGGTTTTCGGCACGCAACTCTTCGGCGCGGCGTTCGAGGTCCTTGCGCCCGTGCACAATTCGGTCCTGTTCGTGCCACACCACATCTTCGGTATAGGTGTCGGCGATGGCCGCAGCCCGGCGCGCCGGGTCGGGTTCGTTGAAGACGTCGAGAAGGTTGCGTCGCATGAGGTCGGCAGGGGAACTGGTCATGGCGAGTCCTTCCATATGGGCAAGCGCTGTAGTTCGACAGTGAAGGTACTGCTCATGTCGAATAGTCCTGAGTGGATCCAACGCCATTCAGTCCGTCCGGCCCCCAATGGATCGGCTCGGCGGACGACCACATCCTCACCGACGACGTCAGCTCCAACCGCTGCGTTGGGCACCTGAACTCCGCCCGCATCACTTAACTTTGTCCGCTTTCAGCGCTCCCCGCATGCCGGTCGGCGTAGATGCCGCGGAGCATGCCGGTGGCCTGGCCGATCTCGATGAGGTAGCCGTCTGGGTCGCGGAGATAACACCGGATCTCGGCTTTGCGGTCGAGTGGTTCGGTGAGGAATTGTGCCCCTTTGGATTTGGCGTCGGTGTAGAACGCGGCGATGTCGGCGACCCGCACGTTCAAGAATGACGAGATCGGATCACCTGGTTCAGGGGGAGTCAGAATGATATCGGGCTTGTCCGGGGTCGGGCCGCCACCCGGGTTCATGATGATCCAGCTGTTGGCGACCTGGACGATGGCCGGATTCTCCTCCAGCACGACCCGGCCGCCGAAGATTTCGGCGTAGAAATCTCGGGAACGCGCGACGTCACGCACGCTCAAGAAATGCGTCAGGAACAGTCCCTGTTCGGGATACGGTAGATCGGTCCGATTGGTCACGATTCCCTCCGTCGGTTCAGTGTTCGCTGTTTCTGGTCCCACCGGCGCGGATCGCATTCGAGTGCTGCTCGGTCCCACTTGCCGAGTTCGGCGGCCGCTTGATAGGTGGTGTGCAGGAATTCCAGCAGGGTTCCTTCCGGATCTGCGGCGGTGCGTACCGCCTCGTAGGGCAGCAGAAACTGGCCGTTGTCGGCGCTGTAGAAGGCGTGCCGAGGACCGACCGGATAGTCGGCGAAGCCGTCGGGTTCGGGATAGGCGTAGGCGTAGAAGGCGCCTTCATCGCCGCCACCCGGCCAGAAACCGCAGCTGCTCAACTCGTGGGAGTAGCCCTCCACCATCACCCAGTCACCGCAGTTGGGTGCGCCGCCCGGATGTTTCGGCGCGGTCCGGCCGGAGAACCTGGTGCAGGCCAGATCCATGGCTCCCCAGAAGAAGTGCACCGGGCTCACCTTGCCGATGAAATACGAGCGAAACTCGCTCATTACTCGATGGGTCGCGACGAGTTGGCGCCAGAACAGATGCACGGCGTCGCGATCATAGGAAGCATGCTCGTAGTCGTCGGCGAACGGGATCGCAGGATCGACCTCGTTGGGCATCGCCTGAATGTGTACCGCAATGCCGAGCTCGTCGAGCGCCCCCATCGTTTCGGCATAGAAATCTGCAACCGGCTTGGGTTCCAGCGCGACCTGACGGGCGTCGCCGTCACTGGTTCGTATGTGCAACCGATGCTCGTTGAAATCGAACTCGATGTCGAATACACCGGCCTCATAGGGCATCGCGGAGGTGGTCAAACCCCGCGGGCTGACGTAGAAAGTGACCTGCCACCAGTGGTTGATCATCGGCGCATGAGCGAGTCGAATCTTGCCGATGATCTGGGTCCACATGTGCAGTGTGTCGCGGGTAGCGGTCCACTCCTCGACCCGCAACCGCGGCCAGCGTTGTGACGTCGCGATCTGTGTGCGAGCGGTCTCGGCCATCAGACTTCCTAGGTCCGTCCGTCGGTTTCGATGCCGGTCGCGGCGCGGATTCTGCAACCATGCCGCAGCGCCGCGGACGTCGGCCCGGTGTCAGGCATTCAGAAAGGCGAGCAGGTCGGCTCGACGGTCTCCGCCTGGGTGGTTGGCATGCCGCGCCGGAAGCCTATGTAGGTCTTCAGCGCACTGTTCTCGAGAAGCTGCGCGGACCAGGGGCCGGAGGCCTGGTACGGAACGATCTGTGTATCCCGGTCATCAGCCGCCAGCCGTGACCGAACACGCTGGGCTGACCCGTGCCCCAGTTTTTGTAAATGATCTCTATGCCGTCAATGGTGGTGATCGCGCCCATATACGACCCTCCTCGAAGACAATGCGATGACGTATGCGACCCGCTGCCCTCCTGCTCTACCAAAGTACGCCGGATACCCGGCACGGAGGTAGTCAACGCTGTGGCTAGCGTGCGGGGGTGTGGTGCGGCGACAGCCCAGCGTGAACCCGAGCGCGAACGACACGAGAACGGCTGTGGTGAAAGCGATCACGACCAGAGCCGTTCGCATGTCAGGGGCGGCATGTCGTCGCGGACCTCGTCGTCACCTTCACCGCCACCGTCCGGTCCAGCACCACCCGCGTACAGCGATACACCACACCGAAACCACCGTGCCCGATCTCCTCGGCATCCTCGAAACCCGACGCACCCAACGCCACCGCAACGGACATGTTCATGTCGCGGCTGGTCCGCAGCGGAGCCTCACCGACCATCGGTCGCCCGCAAACCACCGGGCACCATGCGCACCGGTGCGGACTCAGCGTCCCGCGGCGGTGAGCTGGTATTCCGCTTCGAGCAGCATCCACCCGCTCAGCTGTACCGAGAGATCGCGGCTCAGGTTCGACGAAGCGGCGGACGATTGCGTGAGCTGGGGAAGCGTTCCCGGATGCTCCGCCACCGTGACCGGGCGGGTCCAGTCCACACCGAACAGCGGTAGCCCGTCCACCTCGGCGCGGTGTTCCCAGGCCGCCCGCGCGGAAGCGTGCACGATATTCGCCGCGGTGGTGTCGCCCAAGGACAGTGCGGCTTCGGCGAGATACCTGGCGAGGATACCCATGAACAGCCCGGAGTCGCCCCCGGAGGCCGCGGCGATCACCCCGGCGTCCGTGAGCCGGTCCTCGGTTGCGGCAACGAGTGCTGCCACACGGCTGTGATGGCTCGATTCGCCGGTGCGCACTGCCAGCTCGGTTTCCAGCCCGATGGTCACGCCCTGGCTGTAGGTGCGGACAGTCCGGTCCACTCGTCCGCCGGGCTCATGGACACCGTCGAGGATCAGGCCGCTGTCGGTGTCGCGTAATCGGGTGTGCAAGAAATCGGCAAGCTGTCGGGCGCGGGGCAATTCGCCCGAACGCGCCATCGCGATACCGGTCGGACCGATCGCGGGGGTGTTGTAGAAATCGTCGCCGGACCGCCATGGCACCGCACCGACGACCGGGTTACAGCCGTCGATCAAGTCGGCCCGCAGGTCCCCGATGGCGTCGCCGAATCGGACACCGAGCAGCCGGTCGGCGCGTTCGAGCGCCAGCACCAGCCACGACATATCGTCGTAGTACCGGTTGGTCCAGCCGGTGAGATTGCGGGTCCGGATACCGCGTGCGAGGGCGACGACCCGGTCGATACGTTCGGGAGTGCGGGCGCGGTACGCGGCGTCCACCGCACAGTCGAGAAGGTGGGCTTGCCACCAGTAACACCATCGCACGAACGACTGGTCCGGCAAGGACGCCGGCCAAACGAGCATGCCCAGCTGCGTCCCCGGCTGGCCCCAGAGCGTGCGCACGTGCCGCTGCACAATCGCCTGTTCCGCCAGGTCCGCCCGCTTCCCGGGCTCCTCGGGGTCGGCGGACACGTTCTGCGTGATCGTCACCGCCTGCGTCGGCTGCGCCATTGCGGTGAGTGCCACCGAGGCTCCGGCCGCCAATAGCACACTGCGCCGGCTGATCCCCGTGTTCCGGCGATCCATCCGCTCGGACTCCCTTTACTGAACAACGATCACCGGAGCCGGAAACCGTGCAGCTACATTCTATCTCGCAACGACCGCCTCGGCGCGGTGCGGACCGGCTGCGCCAGGTGCAGGCGTCAACCGCGGGCGTGGCTCCTGCCGGTCCGGAGATCGAGGAACACCCTTTCGCTGTGGCCACGTCGAGGACGTCATTAGCGGCGACCCTGAAATCTCTTATCTCCGAACCGGTTCCGTAAGGCAGGGCTTGACGTGAAGTCGGCAATGCGTGCGGCCATCCGCATGTGTCACGGGCGGCGAAAGCGCATCTCGCGGCAATACCGGATCCACGATCGGCAGACCCACACAGACACCACGACACTCATCGTCGCGAATGCAGATACCAATGGATTACGCTGTCGCCCCGAGGACCGCCGTGAGGTCAGTCTCGGCTCGGGACCTACGTTGGGTGCCCGAAGGCAGAAGTCGAGGGCACTGCCCTGAACCCGTTGCACGGCATCTTCGGGGCCCCACATCCAGGTTCGGCCGTCGGGACCAGCCAACGGACCTGTCCCGTTCACAGGGGCAAGGTTGATCTGGTCCGGTCAGACTACCCAGCTCGATTTCGGCGAGTCGAACCGGCTCTGGCACAAAGTCTTTGGCTGCGTTGGGGATCGAGTCATGCGTTGAAGCAGGAGGCGGCATCGCTGACCGCCCGACCCCGCACCCGATGACCGCGCGCTTCAACTCGGCACGGTGTCGGCTGACGCGTCATGGGCGGTGCCGGGCGCACGGCGTTGCGGCCGTGGAGCATTCGCAGGCTTCGTTTCAGCCGCCCAGCTCGACCGCACGGTGTACGTCGCCGACATAAGCTTCGGGCTGTTCCCAGGCTGCGAAGTGGCCGCCGGCAGGGTGTTTCACATATTCGCAAACGTTCAGGAACGCCTCGGCGTAGCTTCGCGGCTCCGGTTTGATATCGCGCGGGAACACGGAGAGCACGGTCGGCGTGTCGATCCGGTCAGGGAGGGTGACCGGTTCGACATAGGTGGCGAAAGAGGTGCCGATCGTGCCGGTGACCCAGTAAGCGGTGACCCAGGTGAGAAGCTCGTCCGGAGTGAAGGCCGACTCGTCGGACCAGGACTCCAGTTTCTCGACGATCCATGCCGCGAGGCCTGCGGGTGAGTCGCCGAGGGCGACGGCGAGCGTGTTCGGCCGCGTCGACTGCTCAGCGATGTACCCGCCCTCGGTCCGGAACCACTGCGCTGACCGGTCGAGGTAGGCGGCCGCATCGGGTGCGAGCTTCGCCGGGTCCGCCGTGAGCGCACGACGCGGGGCAATGTTCGTCAGGTGCAGGGCAGCCACCCGGTCCGGGTGTTCGGCCGCGAGGATTTCCGCGACGGTGCCACCCACGTCGCCGCCGGACACCGTGTACCGCGCGTAACCGAGCTCATCGAGAGCGTCGGCGACGATCCCAGCGATCCGATTGACCGACATACCGGGCATGGTGAGCGGAGCCGCGAACGGGAAGCCAGGCAGGGCGGGAACCACCACGTGCAGGTCCGCGAGTAACGGCAGGACGCGCTCGAACCGCAACACCGAGTCCGGCCAGCCGTGCAGCAGCACGACAACCGGGGCGCCGGGATTCGCGGACCGCTGGTGGATCACACGCAGTTCGGTGTCGCCTGCCCGCACCGTCACCCAGGGAAACTCGCCGATGCGGCGCTCGTGCACGCCCCAGTCGTACCCGTTCGTCCAGCGTTCGAGCAGTTCGTCGAGGTGGGTGCCGCTGATGCCGCGCGTCCCGTCGTCATTCCACGGGGTCGTCACACGCCGCGTCCGCTGGAGCCGTTCCCGCATCTCGCCGTTCATGTGTATCAGCATACACATAATGTGTATGCTGATACACATGACCTTGCGCAATGCGGCCGCCACCAAACAGCGAATCCTGGAGCACGCGCAACGCCAGTTCGCCCAGCGCGGGTACGCGGCGATCACGGTCAAAGGCGTGGCCGACGCGGCCGGCGTGTCGCCCAACCTCATCACGCGCTATTTCGGCGGCAAGGATGGCCTTTTCCTGGCCGCAACCCAGGTGCAGATCCCGGTCTCGAACTCCCTCGACGGCGCCCGTTCCGCGCTGGGTTCACGCCTCGCGGCGAGCATCGTCGCGCGCTGGTTCGGTGCACCCGGGGAGGATCCACTGCTCGTGCTGCAACGCACGTCCGGCGAACGCCCAGAGGCGGCCGAGGCGCTGGCCGGCTTCCTCGACACGAACTCGCTGGAGCCACTGCACCGCTACCTGCGCGACAGCGGCCTGGACGACGCGGACGCCCGCAGTCGAGCGGCAGCGATCGACGCCTTCGTGCTCGGCGTCTCGACCCGCCGCCGGGTCCTGCGTTCCGAACTCGGCGCCCCCGCTGATCTGCAGGCCTGGCTGAGCGCCACCATCCAACGCCTCGCCGACGGGTGATGTACGACGGCAAGCACTGCTGAAACTCCGCTTCTG
This sequence comes from Nocardia sp. CA-107356, assembly GCF_050946365.1. Taxonomy (NCBI): domain Bacteria; kingdom Bacillati; phylum Actinomycetota; class Actinomycetes; order Mycobacteriales; family Nocardiaceae; genus Nocardia; species Nocardia sp. CA-107356. The sequence continues at coordinate 6,596,392 of NZ_CP191992.1, forward strand.
GTCAGCACCTGCGGTCGTATCCCGGACACGATCCAGCCCTACTCCGCGACCGCGGCCCGGCTACCCGGCCCGATCAAGGACCTGACCGTGGTCGCCGTCGAGGGAGGCCCGCACAACATCGCCCGGACCCACCCCGAGGTCGTCAACCCCGCACTGCTGAATTTCCGAAGCTGTTCGCCGGCGATGCACAAACTCGCCTGTTGTCAGGCCGGCTCCGCCGGTGGCTGATACGTGACCTCCCGAGCGACGGCTTCGTCGACCTGCTCAGGGGTCAGCAGCACCACGGTATGCGATATCGCCGCACCGGAAGCAGCGGTGCGGATGGCGAGTGCCGCGGCCGAAACCTCGTCCGGGACATCACCGATCACGAACAGATCGTCCTCACCAAAAGCGAAATAGCAGACGTCCACATGGCCGCCCACACTCTCGACCATTTCCGTGATGGCCGCTCGGCGGGCGCTGCCACCCTGCGCGAGCAGACCGCGCGCCCCCTCCGGTGAGTAGCCGACCCGCCACAGGTACTTCGCCATTCCAGTCGCCTCCTTCTCGCAGAACGATCTTGGCGAGACCGACCATACGGTCTCGCGGACCGCCAGGCGGCACCACAGGAGCAGCGACGCAGCAATGATGCAGCAACGTGACAGTGGTAATGCCACCCCGGACGAGGACGCTGCTCGTGCCGAGGAACATTGTGCGCACGGCCCCCGACCGCAGTAGCACCGCGCGGGTGTGCCAAGCCGGCGAAACGCGTCATCGCTGCGAGGCTGACAGACCACCGCCGAGCACCAACACAGGATTCGAGATCGAGCTCACAGCAAAATGGTAACGGTACTACTGTTACAGTCAATGGCGAAGCCACAAGTAGCCAGGAGTTGCCCATGGATCAGGATGCGAACAGCGCACGCAGCCGACTAAAGGTCACCCAGCCGCGCCAGGCGCGTAGCCGAGCCACCATGGAACGCATCCTGTCGACGGTCGAAGACCTGCTCGCCGAGAAGCCGTTCGAGCAAATCACCATCGCCGAGATCTCGGCTCGGTCGGCCAGTGCTCCGACCGCGATCTATGCACGCTTCTCCGACAAGACCGCCTTGCTGCTGGGTGTGCACGAACGGTTCCGGGAACGAACGGCCGACAAGATCGTGGCGGCGATCACCGAGCCCGGTCTCGCCGAACTGCCACCCGAGGAATTCGTGAGCTATGTCGCAGGGGAACTGATCGCCCTCTTCCGGGACAATCATCGGCTACTGCGCAGCGTCCTACTGTCCAACAATTCCCAGATGTACACGCACGCAACAGAATTAGGACGATCCGTGGCAACCGCGATCGGCGGACAGCTTTCCCCGCGGATCCCCGAGCACCAGCGCGCCGATGCCGAGCGCGATCTCGACTTCGCGGTGCGCACCGCGCTGGCCCTGATGCAACAAAGCTTGATCTTCGACGATCAGACCCCGACCAGATTCGACTATTCCGAGGCCGAACTCCGCGACAGAATCACCCGCATCCTGTTCGATGCGTACACCCGATATTCGGTCGAATCTCCGCAATCTCAATGAAGATAACCGCAAGATAGCTATGGATCGTCGCTGCGAGCCACCGCCGCGCCGCACCAACGACATCGAAGGAGACATGATGCGAATCGCTCTGCTGGGCGCCACCGGACCCTCCGGACAGCAAGTCCTCGACCAGGCCTTGAAGACCGGCCACCAGGTGACCGTCCTGGTTCGAGATCCGGGCCGCCTCCCGCAGGTCGGCGACAGTCGGGTCACGGTGATAACCGGAGACGCCACCAACACCGAAGACCTGAAGCACGCCCTGTCCGGGAACGACGCGGTGATCTCGGCCCTCGGTGCCGGTAAGAATTTCAAATCCGATATTGCCACCCGCGCCACCCGAGCGTTCATCCCCGCGGCCGACGCCACCGGCGTGCGCCGGGTGGTCTGGCTGTCCGCCCTGGGTTCCGGCGACACCGCCCAGCAGACTCCGGCCCTGGTCAACCTCGGCGTCAAGCTGTTGATGAGCAAGTTGTTCGCCGACAAGGCCGTCGCCGATGACCTGCTGCGCTCCAGCGACGTGGACTGGACCCTGGTCTACCCCATGATCCTCACCGACGGCCCACGCACCGGCTCCTACAAGACAGTCGATCTACCCTCCAGCGGTAAGACCGGCAGCCGAATCAGCCGCGCCGACGTCGCCGACTTCATGCTTCGCGCGGTCACCGCCGAGGAGTGGTCACACCGCAACATCGCACTGACCCGTTGACGAATCTGTGCCGGGAGCTTGCCGCTTGTGAAGGGCGGCGCAAGGCTCGACCTGTTGCACTCGACCGGGTTGGCGATATGCGACGGATCCGAGGGCTCGAGCGAGCGACACCGCCGGAGTACGGATTCGGGGGGCCTGCGCACCCCGGCGGTGATCGACACACTGCCACCCCACTCGTGACCACACAACGATCGCTCGGCAGTGAAGCTCACTGCTATTGCGAACCGAGACGCTGATGTTCCCAGGGCGAAACAGGCGCCTCGACAAGCACGAATTCGGCTGGATCGTCGACACTGCGGCACTAACCGAACCAGAAGGTTCCCGGTGGTTGCCGCCCTCAGGAAGCTCGGTCCGACGCCTCGGGTTCCTGTACGAGTCTGTCGGCCATGGTGGACGTGATGAACTTGGGGATCGTGGGGGCGAAGAGTTTGAGGTAGGAGTCCATCCAGTCGTGGCGGGTGTTGAGGAATGGGAAGTCGGTGGGGGCCATATAGCGGACGGCGAGCATGGGTAGTGGCGCGTCGAGTGCCGGGAAGTCCGGGTTGTGCAGCCCCGGGGTGGTGCACCCCGGATAGAACTGACCGAGCATCAGACCCTTTTCGACGAACCGAGACTTCTGGTCCTGTTGAATATCGTCGATGTCGGAGTATTCGGTGAGGTTGGGGAATACCGCGAGGACCGCCTTCGATTTGGCATCGGGTTCGCCCTGGGGTGGCAGGGCGGGGAACAAGTCGTACAGATCGTCGATGATCGCGGCTATGCGGTCGGCATCGATGGAACGACTGTCGAAGGCGGCCCAGATGAACTGGTTCCGGACGGCACGGTTGGTGTAAGGACAGACGGCCCCGGTTCGGCCGAGTTCGGGGTGCGGTCGGCACAGATATTCGACCGTCCACCGCTGTAGTTCGGCGGCGCAGGGATGCATAGCGCTGCGGGTCGCCTCATCGGTAGCGAATAGGTTCACTGGTTCGACGCCGGAGCGGGTCCCGACGATTTGGGAGGTGGTCATGATCGGCCTGTCCTTCCGGATGTGGTGGACCCCGGTTGCATGCTGCGGGCAGAGCGGAAGTGCTCGGTGAGGACGAATCCGATCGCGCGAAGCGACTCGGGTTCGATCATCCGTTCGTGCCGGACCGGAATGGGGTGTTCGGTGATCCGGCCGGTGATGAGGTCGTTCCATGCGAGGGCCGGATCAGGGCCGCCGTCCGTATCGTCGGCGGCGCGGAAATAAATCAGATCACCGTCGAAGCGCGTCGGACGATGATGCCGGGTGAGGTCGACGAGCCGGGTGTAGTCGTCGCGCAGGGTCACCAGATGCTCGGGGGTGACGGCGGTGAAGAGTCCACCTTGCTGATGCAGCAGATCGGCCGCGGCCTCGGCGTTGAAATCGGCGGCGTCCGTCGGCATCGCGATTCCGCCGAACTCGGCAAGCATCTGCGTGAGCGTCGGGGTGGAAACGCGGACGGTGCTGGCGGTGACAACACGGGTGTCCATCATGGCCAGGGTGGCGACGGACTCGCCGTCGCGCCGGAGTCGGGCCGCGATCGCGTGTGCGATGGTGCCGCCGAGCGAGTAGCCGAGCAGGTGGTACGGGCCGTGCGGCTGGACAGTCCGGATCTCTTGGACGTAGCGCGCGGCGAGTTCGTCGAGCGTCTCGAACTCCGCGGTGGCATCGCTGAATGCCGGGGATTGCAGACCGTACACCGGGCGGTCCGGATCGAGGTGCTGCACGAGTCCGCTGAAACCCCAAGCCAATCCGACGGCCGGGTGGACGCAGAACAGCGGCGCCTCGGTACCGGCGGCACGTAGCGGGAGCACGACGGCGAGTACGTCGCCGGTGTCCTGTTCGTCGAGGCCGCGCAGGCGGGCGTCGATGCGGACGGCGAGCGTCGCCGGAGTCGGATCGGTGAAGATCCACTGAACCGGCACGGTCGCACCGGTCGACTCCACCAGCCGCGCCACCAATCGGGCGGCGGCCAGCGAGTTGCCTCCGATGGAGAAGAAGCCGTCGTCGACGCCGACTCGTTCGATGTCGAGGGTCTCGGCGAAGGCGTCGCAGACGGTGGCCTCGAGTTCGGTCGACGGCGCCCGGTACGGGGAGTGCCGCAGGTCGGGGCTCGGCAGCGCCTTGTAGTCGAGTTTGCCGGTTGCGGTGCGCGGCATCCGGTCGAGGGTGATGATGGCGGTGGGAATCATATGCGTGGGCAGACGGGTCGCGAGTTCAGTGGTCAATGTGGTGATATCCGGTGTGGTGTCGGGGGCGGGTACGACATAGCCGATGAGCTGGCGGGCGCCGTTGGGTCTGGTGTGGACGGTGACCGCTGCATTAGCTATATCGCGCCGGGTACGCAGCACCGTTTCGATTTCGCCGGGTTCGATGCGATGTCCGTGCATCGTCAACTGCAGATCGCTGCGTCCGATGAACCGCAGCGTGTGGTCGGCGGTCCAGGCGACGAGGTCACCGGTGCGATACATGCGTGTCCCGGGCGGCCCGTAGGGGTCGGGGACGAATCGGGCCGCGGTGGTTGCAGGTTGCCGGTGGTAACCGCGGGCCAGGCCCGGTCCGGACAGGTACAGCTCGCCGGGGACGCCGGGTGGGACGGGACGCAGTCTGCGGTCGAGTACCACGGCGGTGAAGCCGCGCACCGGGCCACCAATTGTCATCGGACCGTCCGCGTGCGCGGTCAGGGGAGCATCGGCGCAGCTCATGATCGTGTTCTCGGTGGCGCCGTAGGTGTTGATCACCGTGTGGCCCGGTGCCCATCGAGCGGCGAGGTCGGGCGGGCAGGTCTCGCCGCCGAGGATCAGCGTCCGGAGGGTGTCGAGCCCATCGGTGGGCAGCGATCCGAGCACAGTCGGGGTGAGCGCGGCATGGGTGACGTGTTCGGCCTCGATGACCTCGGCCAGTTCCGCGCCGGCGGCCACCGGTGTCGCGGTGAGGACCAGAGTTGCACCGGCCGCAGCGGCCGTGAGCCATTCGAGGATCGAGACGTCGAAGCTCGGCGAAGCGGCACCGAGTATGCGGCTCATCGGTGTGACACCGAACCGTTCCCGTGTTTCGGCGGCCAGATTCGCTATTCCGGCGTGGGTGACCACGACTCCCTTGGGAGTGCCGGTGGAACCGGAGGTGTAGATCAGGTAGGCAGGATGCTCCGGCCGTAGCGCGGTGGTGCGCTCGTGGTCGTCGATCGCGCTCGGCGTCGCCGCCTCCGTCGTCGCGGCGAAGGTGGGATCGTCGAGGTCGATCCAGCTGATCTCGCCCGGTAGCTGGTCTCGGTAGGTTCCGTGGGTCAGCCCGATGGCGGCGCCGGAATCGGTGAGAATGCCGGTGATCCGGTCGTGCGGATGGATGAGGTCGACTTGCACGAACGCGGCACCGGTCTTGGCGACCGCCCATACGGCGATCATGGCGTCGATGGAGCGCGGTAGGGCCACGGCCACCACCGATTCCGGTCCTACTCCCGCGGCGATCAGTACCCGCGCCCACCGGTTCGAGGTTTCGTCGAGCTCGCGGTAGGACAGCGTCGCCCTGGCACAGACCAGCGCCGCTGCGTCCGGCGAAGTCGCGGCCGCGTTCGCCAACACCTCCGGCAATACCAACTTCTCCGCGCCGGGGCGACCGCGGACGGGCACCAGCGTGGCTCGCTCGACGGGCGACAGCAGTTCCAGTTCGGTGAGCGGGAGGTCGATCCGCGCGGCGACGGTGTCGAGCACCCGCAGCACCCGGTCGGCGAGGGCGTCGATCTGGTGTTGGCCGAAGAGCTCCGGCAGGTATTTGAAGGTCAACTTCAAATGCGTGTCGTGATGGACGATCAGGCCGAGTGGATAGTGCGCGGCGTCTCGTCCCTGGACGTCGAGGACGTGCATTCCGGCGATATCGGTGTCTTCGGACAGCCCGGCCGAGTCGACCGGGTAGGACTCGAAGACGGTCACGGTGTCGAACATCGCGCCGGCACCGGTCAGCTGTTGGATTTGGGCCAGTCCGAGGTGGTGATGGTCGAGCAGCGCGACCTGTTCGGTTTGGATCCGCCGCAGCAGTTCGGCCAGGCTTTCGCGGTGATCGAGCCGGACCCGGACGGGCACGGTGTTGACGAACAGCCCGACCATCGATTCGATACCGGAGATATGTGCTGGACGTCCGGAGACCGTAGTACCGAAGACCACGTCTTCGCGGGCGGTCGCGCCGGCGAGCACGATCGCCCAGGCGGCTTGGATGACGGTGTTGAGCGTGGTTTCCTGCTGCTGGGCCACCGTGACCAGCGCCGCGGTGTGACTTTCGCTCAGCTGCACCTGGACCTCGCGCGGGGCGGTGGTGTTGCGGCGGGCGCGGTCGGCAGGAGCGAGCAGCGTCGGCGCAGTGATGCCGTCGAGTGCCCGCGTCCATGCGGCCTCCCCCGCGGCCTGATCCTGGGCCTTCAGCCACATCAGGTAGTCGCGGTAGGGACGGACCGAGGGCAGTGCGGTGGCGTCACCGTCGGTGGCGTAGAGCACCAGCAACTCTCGGACCAGCAGCGGTGTGGACCAGCCGTCGATCAGGATGTGATGCATGCTCAACAGCAGCCGGTACTGCTGGGGAGCGATGCCGATCAGCGTCAGTCGCAGCAGTGGCGCTGCGGTCATGTCGAATCGGCGATCGGCGGTCATGATCTGTTCGAGTGCGGCCGCGGTGTCCTCGTGTCCGGTCAGGTCGATCTCCGTGAACGGAACATCGACGGCGTGAGGCACTACCTGGACCGGTTCGCGGGCGCCGTCGCGTACGAAGGCGGTGCGTAAGTTCGGGTGTCGTTGGAGCAGGGTTTGGGCGGCGCGGCGCAGTCGGTCCGCGTCGACGACTCCGCCGAGTTCCACGCACAGTTGCACGATGTAGGCGTCGATGGCGTCGGTGGCGAGTTGGGCGTGGAACAGCAGTCCGGCCTGCAGTGGTGTGAGCGACCAGATATCGTCCAGCGCCGGATACCGAGTCTCGAGCCGGTCGATCGCGGGCTGATCGAGGTCGACGAGGCCGACATCGGAGGGTGTCAGCCCGCCGACACCGGGTCGGGACGCGTGGGTGGCCAGCGCTGTCACTGCCTCGCGCCACAGTTCGGCGATCTCGGTGACTTCGGTGTTGGTGAGCAGGCCGGTCGGGTAGTCCCAGGAGGCGGTCAGGGCGGGCCCGTCGGGGGTGTCGGTGGTTGCCGCGTTGATGCCGAGCACGGCTGCCGCGGCCGCGTCGGGGTTCTGGATGCCGCCGCCGTCGCTGTCGCCGCCGGCGGGCAGCCATCCGATATCGCGCATTTGCGCGGGGATGGTGTCGAAACGACCGAGGTAGTTGAAGCTGACCTGCGGCTCGGGTAGCCCACCCAGGATAGGGGCGGTATCGGTGTTGAGGTAGCGCAGCAGCCCGTAGCCGATTCCGCGACCTGGGACCTCGCGCAGTTGTTCCTTGACCGACTTGATCACCACTGCCGCGGCAGCACCGGCGGCGAACGCGTCGTCGATGTCGATGCCGGACAGGTCCAGGCGCACCGGGTAGGTGGTGGTGAACCAGCCGACCGTGCGGGTGAGGTCCGCGCCGGGCAGCACCGCGTCGTGACGGCCGTGGCTTTCGAGAGTGAGTAGCGCCTCGGTGCTGTCCTCGCCGTGGCGGTGACGCCATCGGGTCAGTGCCAGTGCGAGCCCGGCGATCAGGGCATCGTCGACATTGCCGTGGAAGGCTTGGGGCAGCGTGGTGAGCACCGCACGGGTCACCGCGGTCGGCAGTGTCACCTCGACGGTGGCGACGCTGGCCTGCACGTCCACGTCCGGGTCGAGCGGGCGGGCGCCGATCGGTGGATCAGCGGTATCGAGGGTGGATTGCCACCAGTCGAGTTCATCGAGGTGTTCGGCCGCGGTGCTCAGGCCGTGGGCCCAGCGTCGCATCGAGGTACCCACGGGCGCGAGCTGCGGTGGTTGCCCGGCACCGATCTGGGCCCACGCGGTCGCGAAGTCGGGAACCAGGATCCGCCACGACACCCCATCCACAACCAGGTGATGTACCAAAACGAGCAGCCGACCCGGCCGGTCGGCCCAGTCGAACCAGACCAGCTGCATCATGACCCCGGCTGCGGGGTCGAGGCGCTCGGCCGCAGCGTTCGCCTCCGCGTCGACGATCGCCGCGAAGTCGGCACTGTCCGGCTCCACTGCCACCGGCACACGCCGAATCAGCCCAGCGGCGCTCACCCCGGCGGTGCTCGCCTCGGTCGGCTGCACCTGTAGCGCCCATCCGGTCGGGTGGGTGGGGTCGGGGTGGAGTTGGGCGCGCAGCATGTCGTGGTGGTCGATCACCGCTTGCACGGTGGCTTCGATTCCGGACCTGTCGATGCCGGTCGGTAGGGTGAGCGTCACCCACTGGCTGAACCGGTCGTATCCGCCGCGTTCGAACATCCAACACATGATCGGCGTCAGCGGCACCGCTCCGACGCCGCCGCCGGGGAGCTCGGTCGGTAGGGCGATCGCCGCGGCACTGTCGCGGACAGCGATCTGGGCCAGTCCGGCGACGGTTTTGCGTTCGAACACCTCCCGTGTGGAGAACACCACACCGGCCGCCCTGGCCCGGGTAACCAACTGGATCGACATGATGCTGTCCCCACCCAGGGCGAAGAACGAATCATCGAGACCGACCGTGTCGATACCCAACACCTCAGCGAACAGCCCAGCCAGCGTCTTCTCCACATCGGTGACCGGTGCCCGGAACTCGGCGCGAGCCGAACTGAAATCCGGCACCGGTAGCGCGGCGCGGTCGAGTTTGCCGCTCTCGGTCACCGGCAGCGTGTCCAGCACCAGCACCGTCGCGGGCACCATGTGCGGGACCAACCGCTGTTCGACGAACGTGAGGACCGCGGAGGGGTCGAGGTCGACGCCCGGTTCCGGCACCACGTACCCGACCAACCGGTCACCGACAGCGGTGCCATGGTGCACGGTCGCCACGGCACGGGCGACATCGGGACAGGCCAGCAGGCCCGTTTCGACCTCGCCGAGTTCGATGCGGAAACCACGCAGTTTGACCTGGAAGTCGGCGCGGCCCACATAGTCCAGGGCCAGATTCCCCTGCGGTTGCCGCAGCCACCGCACCAGATCACCGGTCCGGTACATACGCTGCCCGGGCTCGGCGAACGGATCGGCAACGAACCGCGCCGCCGTCAAACCCATCCGGTTGCGGTAACCACGAGCCAGACCGGGACCGGTGAGATACAGCTCGCCCACAACTCCGACGGGCACCGGCCGCAACCGGGCATCGAGCACGACCTGCCCCACCCCGCGGATCGGCTCGCCGACCGTCACCGGCTCACCCGCCACCAGCGGCGCACTGGCGTCGGTCTGGATCGTTGCCTCCGCCGGACCATAGGTGTTGAAGAGTCTGCGGTCCGGCGCCCAACGCGAAACCAGTTCGGTCGAGGGCGCTTCACCGCCGACCACAACGGTCTCGAGGTGCTCCAGCCCGACCGGATCGACCGTCGCCAAGGCCGTTGGCGTGAGCGCGGCATGGGTGACGTGCTGGCTCGACAGGATCTGCGCCAGCTCGTTCCCGCCGTAGACGGTCGGCGGCGCGATGACCAGCCGACCACCCGAGGCGAACGCCCACAACAGTTCCAGCACCGCCGCATCGAAACTGGGCGACGCGACATGCAGGACACCCGCGTCCGGCCCGATGTCGAACCGCGAACATTGTTCGGTCACCAGGTTCGCCAGGCCCTGGTGCGTGACGACCACGCCCTTGGGCACGCCCGTCGAACCGGAGGTGTAGATCACGTATGCCGCCTGGTCGAGCCGGACCGGCCGCGTTCGCTCCGCATCGGTCACCGCCGCCGCCGACAACTCCCCCGCGTCGGCTGCATCGTCGAGGACCAACCAGCGCACCGATCCGGGGAATCGATCCCGCCACTGTGACAGCGTGATCCCCACCGCCACACCGGAATCGGTGAGCATGTGCTCGATGCGGCCGGTCGGATACTGCGGGTCCACCGGAACGAATGCCGCCCCCGACTTCGCCACCGCCCACACCGCAAGCACCGACTCGACCGACCGCGCCAACCCCACCGCGACATTGGTCTCCGGCCCCACACCCCGATCGATCAGCAACCGCGCCAACCGATTCGACTCCACATCGAGCTCGCCGTAAGTCCACTGCCGATCCTCGTACACCACCGCGACCGCCCCCGGATCCCGCTCCACAGTCGCCGCCAACAGTTCCGCAAGCGCGCGACCTGGCACCGGCGGGTTGCCCGAAACCGGTGTCAACTCCTGGTATTCCGCGGGAGTGAGCAGGTTGAGCCGAGCCAGCGGTAGATCCGGGTCGGCGGCCATGATGTCGAGCACGCGCAGCACCCGCTGCAAGGTCGCCTCGACCGTGTCGTGGTCGAACAGCTCGGGCAGATACTTGACCTTCAGATGTAGCCGGGTGTCGACGTGTGCGACCAATCCCAGTGGATAGTGCGCGCCGTCCACGCCCGTGACGTCGACGACTCGCATGCCCGCGATATCGGTATCCGCGGTCAGCCCGAAACGATCGACCGGGTACGACTCGAACACCGTCATCGTGTCGAACACCGCTGCTGGCCCGGCGACCCGCTCGATTTCGGTGAGACCGACGAACTGGTGATCGAGCAGAGCCGCCTGTGCCGTCTGGATCCGGTCGAGCAGCTGTCCCAGGCTCTCAGCGGCATCGAGACGCACACGCACCGGCAGCGTGTTGATGAACAGTCCGATCATCGATTCGATGCCCGCGAGCTGCGGAGACCGCCCGGACACCGCGGCACCGAAGGTCACATCGTCGCGGGAAGTCAACGACCCCAACACAATTGCCCAGGACAGCTGGATCACGGTGTTGAGGGTGACCCCACGGGTCCTGGCAAGGTGGTTCAGCGCCGCGGTCTGCTCCTCGGTCAACTCGCCGAGCACATGGCGTGATTCGGTGTAGCGGCGACCGGGATCGGCTTGCGCCACCAGGGTCGGCTCCTCGGCGCCGTCGAACGCATCGGCCCAGGCATCGAGCGCCGCAGGCAGGTCCTGCCCCGCGATCCAGGCCAGGAAGTCTCGGTAGGGGCGGACTTCGGGCAGCAGCGTGGCATCGCCGTCGGTGGCGTATAGCACCAGCAGCTCCTTGAGGAGCAGCGGTGTCGACCAGCCATCGAGCAGCAGGTGATGATTGGTCAGCACCAGCCGGTAGCTCTCCGGCCCCGTGCCGACCAGCATCCAGCGCAGCAGCGGCGCACGAGCCGGATCGAAGCGGGTTGCCCGGTCCGCAGCAAGCAGCACCTCCCACTCGTGCTCGCGTGCACTGTCATCGAGCCCGGACAGGTCAACCTCCGACCAGGACGCCTCGACATCTTCCAGGACCACTTGCACCGGCCCGGCACCGATGGCGTCGAAGGCGGTGCGCAGATTCGGGTGTCGGTCCAGCAGCATTTGTCCGGCTCGGCGCAGCCGCTCCAGATCGACGCGTCCGCGCAGCTCGAGGACCAGTTGGGTCAGGTAGGCGTCCACCGACTCCTCGGACACCATCGCGTGGAACAGCAACCCCTCCTGCAACGGCGTCAACGGCCAGACATCGCTCAACCTCGGATACCGGTCCTCGAGCCGCTCGATTTCGGCCTGCCCGAGCCGGACCAGATCCAGATCCGACGGCGTCCGTCCACCGCTACCGGCATGGCGGGCATGAGTCGCCAACGCGGTCAACGCCCGGCACCACGACTCCGCCACCGCGGAAACCTCGTCGGCGGTGAGCACGCCGTCGGGATACGACCACGTCGCCCGCAACCGCTGCCCGTCTCCGTCATCGCGGGTGCAGGCATTGACGTCGAGCACCGCCGACACCGGCATATCCGGATTCTGCGCACCGGAGAGCTCGCCGCCACCCAGGTCGCCGCTGCCTGCGACCGGCAGCCAGCCGACCGCCGACATCCCTTCGGGAACCCCTGTCGAGATGCGGCCCAGGTAGTTGAAGGCGATCTGCGGCTGCGGCAGCGCGGCGAGTGTCGGGCCGGTGTCCTGGTTGAGGTAGCGCAGCAGGCCGTAGCCGATCCCGTGGTCGGGGATAGCGCGATGCTGTTCCTTGACGGACTTGACCGCCGCGCCCATGGCGGGCCCACCCGCGTACGCGTCGTCGAGATCGATGCCCGACAGATCCAAACGCACCGGGAAACCCGTGGCGAACCAGCCGACCGTCCGGGTCAGGTCCGCGCCCGGAACGACGCCTTCCTCCCTACCGTGTCCTTCGAGACCGATCAGCACATCGCTGAGCTCGGTGGTCTCCGGCTGGCGGTCGCGCCGCCACTTCGTCACCGCCACCGCTAGCGCGGCCAGCAGCCCGTCGCCCACCCCGCCGTGGAATATGGCGGGCACCTTAGTCAATAGCGCCTCGGTCACCTCGGGGGACAGCTCGACCTCGACCGTGCGGGCGGTGGCGGCCACGTCGATCGCGGGGTCGAGGGGTCGGGACCCGATCATCGGATCGGGGCCGGCGGCCATCGCGCGCCACAGCTCCAACTCCGCTGCCCGCTGCGGGCTGTGGGCGGCCTCGACCAGCCCGTGCACCCATCTGCGCATGGATGTCCCGACCGGCGCGAGTTCGGCAGGCTCGCCGGACTCGATCCGCGCCCCCGCGAGCACGAGGTCCGGTACCAGCACTCGCCAGGAAACCCCGTCGATCGCGGAATGATGCACCAGCATCAGGACCCGGCCCGGTTCCGCCGTGTCCACCGGATCGAACCAGACCAGCTGCATCACGATCCCGGCACCCGGATCGAGCCGATCCGCCGCCGCCGTCAACTCCGCCGCCGCCAACATCCGGAACTCGCTGCTTTCCGGCGACGCGTCCATCGGCACCCGATGGATCAGGTCGTCGGCGCGAATCATGCCGATCGGCAGCGCTTCCCACGTCCAGCGCCCGTCGTCGTCGCGAGACAGTCGCGCGCGCAGCATGTCATGCCGATCGAGCACCGCCTGCACCGTGCTCGCCATCCGCGACTGGTCGATCCCGGCAGGCAGACCCAGCAGCATCGCCTGCGAGAAACGACCGAAACCCGACGCGGACCGCTCGAGCATCCAATGCATGATCGGCGTCAGCGGTACCGGTCCCACACCCCCGCCGGGCAGTTCCTCAGGCAAGGCGGCCGCAGTGCTGTCGTGCGCGGCGACCTGGGCGAGTCCGGCGACGGTCTTGCGTTCGAACACATCGCGTGCGGAGAACGTCACACCGGCTGCCCTGGCCCGAGTCACCAACTGGATCGACATGATGCTGTCGCCGCCCAGGGCGAAGAACGAATCATCCAAACCGATCGCCTCGGTGCCGAGTATGTCGGCGAACGCTTGCGCGATGAGGTGTTCGATCGGTGTGTGCGGTGCTCGGAAGGGTTTGTCGGCAAGGAAGACCGGATCCGGCAGTGCCTTTCGGTCGAGTTTGCCAACTGGTGTGAGTGGGATGCGGTCCAGGACCATGATCGAGGACGGCACCATGTAGGACGGCAGCCGGTCGGTCAGGTAGTCGGCCAACGATGCGGTATCGATCGTTTGCCCTGGTGCGGCAACGACATAGGAGACCAGTGATTGGGTACCTGCGTCGTTACGATGACCGACAGTGACGGCATAGGCGACGGTTTCGTGGGTAGCCAGAGCGGTGTCGATCTCACCGAGTTCGATACGTAGACCACGGATCTTGACCTGGAAATCGGACCGACCCAGATGCTGGATCGCACGGTCGTTGGTCCAGCGGACGATGTCTCCGGTGCGATACATGCGCTTGCCGGGCATCCACGGGCAGGCGACGAAACGCTCCGCCGTCGTAGTCGCCCGATGATGGTATCCGCGCGCGAGCAGATCACCCGCGACATACAACTCACCCGCCACACCTGCCGGAACAGGCTGCAGCCGCTGATCCAACACCCATACGGAGGCACCGGGAAATGGCTTTCCGATGGTGACCAACTCACCCACCGCTATCGGGGAGGTCAGTGTCGCGGCAATGGTGGTTTCGGTTGGCCCGTACTCGTTGAACAGCTTCCGGTCGCCGCCCCAGCGTTCGACCAAGTCGGTGCCGTAGTCCTCACCACCGACCATCAGATACTTCAGATCCGGTAGCGGCCAACGGGTGTGGTCGATGGTGGACAGTGTCGAAGGGGTGATGAAGGCGTGGCTGATGTGTTCACGGTCGAGTAGTGCGGCGAGTTCGTCGCCGCCGTAGACATCGGTGGGTGCGATGACCATGGTCGCGGCCGCGCTGAGCGCGCACAGCAACTCCAGTACCGACACATCGAAGCTGGGTGAAGCCAAATGCAAGGTGCGGGAGCTGGATTCGATATCCATCGCATCCCGGTGGGCCGCGGCGCAGTTGCCGAGTCCGCGGTGGGTGACCGCGACGCCTTTGGGTATTCCGGTTGATCCGGAGGTGTAGATGACGTAGGCGATATCGTCGATATGCAGTGGACGTACCCGGTCGCTGTCGGTGATCGGACCGCTGTCCGCCACGTCGAGCTCGTCGAGTAGCAGCCAATCGGTATCGGGTAGTTGTGCGCGTACGGATGTCACAGTCAGACCGGTCGTTGCTTTGGCATCGGTCATCATGTGGGTGATGCGTTCGGCCGGGTGGGTCGGGTCGATCGGCAGGAACGCCGCCCCCGTTTTGGCGACCGCCCAGACCGCGAGCACCGAATCCACCGAACGTGGAATACCGATCGCGACAACATCTTCCGGGCCGATGCCACGTCGAATCAGCTGTCGTGCCAGTCGGTTGGAGCGTTCGTCGACCTCTCGGTAGGTCAACGCCTGTCCGTTGAACACGAGCGCGGTGGCGTCGGGATCGAGCGCGGCCGCCGCGCTCATCAGGGCGGGCAGCGTGGTGGGTGTGGCTGCGGGAGCGCCGGAGCGGGTCAGCAGATCGGTTCGTTCGGTGGGTTCGAGTACGTCGATCGCCCCGACCGCGTTGGTGGGGTCGGTGGCGACCGATTCCAGTATCCGAATCCATCGATGCGTAACCGATTCGATGGTTGTGGCGTCGAATAGGTCGGTGGCGTAGGTGACCGCGATGGTCATCTCGCCGCTGTCGTGGTCTTGCGAGAGGATGAATTGCAGGTCGAACCGGGAGACCTCGGTGGGTAGATCGAGTACCGACAGTTCGAGGTCGGGCAGTTGCAGTGTTACCGGTTCCAGGTTTTGGAACGCCAGCATCACTTGGAACAGGGGGTGTCGTGCTTGGGAGCGTTGCACACCGAGTTTGTCCACGACCTGTTCGAAGGGGACGTCGGCGTGTTCGAAGGCGTCGAGATCAGTTTGTTTGGTCCGGGCGAGGAGGTCGGTGAACGATTGCGCGGGATCGATGTCGGTGCGCAACACCAGTGTGTTGACGAACATGCCGATCATGTCGTCGAGAGCGGCCACACCGCGTCCGGCGATCGGTGTGCCGATCGCAATGTCGGTGGTGCCGCTCAACCGGGCGAGTAGGACCGCCAATGCGGCGTGGATCGCCATGAACAACGACGAATTATGTTGCCGCGCGTACTGTTGCAGCGTGCGCACGAGTTCGGCGGGTATCGAGTAGTTGACTGTGGCGCCTTGGTTCGACATCACCACCGGTCGCGGCCGGTCGAACGGTAGAGGTAGTTCCTCGGTAACACCGTGCAGTGTGTCGGTCCAGTATCGGATCTGTTCGGCGCTCAGCGATTGCGGATCCTCGGGTGCGCCGAGAGCAGCTTGTTGCCACAGTGCGTAGTCGGCGTACTGGACCGGTAGCGGTGTCCACGCCGGGGCCGCACCATGGATCCGGGCGGCATAAGCAGTCGCCACATCACGAGCCAACGGTGTCATCGAGAAACCATCCGCGGCGATATGGTGCACCACGACAGCAAGAACGTATTCCGGGTCCTCACCGCCGACACGGAACAATCGGGCACGCGCGGGCGCTTGGATACTCACATCGAAACCTTCGGTCACGAATTCGGTGACCGTCTCCACCAACTGGTTCGGTGCGACCGGTACCACGATCAGCTCGCGGTCCACGTTCTCGACCGGCTCGACCTGTTGGATCAACATGCCATCGTGATCGGGGTACCGGGTTCGCAACACTTCGTGTCTAGCGAGCACGTCGATGACCGCCGAGTGCAGGGCCTCGATGTTCAACTCCCCGCGCAGCCGAATAGCGATCGGCATGTTGTATGCCCCTGATGCGGTGTCGTACTGATTGAAGAACCACATCCGTTGCTGGGCCGGCGCCAACGGCACGAGATCAGGACGCGGCCTAGCGATCAGTGGTGGGCGGCGTCGTCGCGTGCCGGCATGCTGATCGATGCGGGTGGCGAGTTCGGCGACCGTGGACGCCTCGAACAACAGCCGCACCGGAACCTCGGCATCCAACGCGGACCCCAGTCGCGCCGCGACCCGAGTCGCGACCAAACTGTCCCCGCCCAGCGCGAAGAACGAATCATCGAGACCGATCGTGTCGATCCCCAAAACATCGATGAACGCCCGAGCAATGACGTGTTCGGTTGGAGTGTGCGGTGCCCGGAACGGTTTGATATCGGTGAAAACTGGCTTCGGCAATGCCTTTCGATCCAGTTTGCCTACCGGTGTGAGTGGGATACGGTCCAACACCATGATCGAGGACGGCACCATATAAGACGGCAACCGGTCGCTCAGGTAATCGGCCAACAATCCGGTATCGATCGTTTGCCCCGAAGCGGCGACAACATAAGAAACCAACGACTGGGCACCCGCGTCGTTGCGATGACCGATCGTGACCGCGTAAGCGACGGTTTCATGGGTAGCCAAAGCAGTATCGATCTCACCGAGTTCGATACGCAGACCACGGATCTTGACTTGGAAGTCGGATCGGCCGAGGTGTTGGATTGTTCGGTTGGTGGTCCAGCGGACGATGTCTCCGGTGCGATACATACGCTGGCCGGGCATCCACGGACACGCGACGAAACGCTCCGCCGTCGTAGTCGCCCGACGATTGTATCCGCGCGCGAGCAGATCACCCGCGACATACAACTCACCGGCTACACCCGTCGGAACGGGCTGCAGCCGCTGGTCGAGTATCCAGATCGAGGCTCCGCAGATCGGGCGCCCGATGGTCACCAGTTCGTCTGCGGTCATGGGCGAGGTCAGTGTCGCGGCAATGGTGGTTTCGGTTGGACCGTACTCGTTGAGCACGACGCGATCGACGCCCCAGCGTTGGACCAGTTCGGTGCCGTAGTCCTCGCCGCCGACCATCAGATACTTCAGATCCGGTAGCGGCCAACGCGTGTGGTCGATGGTGGACAACGCCGAGGGGGTGATCAGGACGTGGCTGACATGTTCGCGGTCGAGTAGTGCGGCGAGCTCGTCGCCGCCGTAGACATCAGTGGGTGCGATGACCATGGCCGCGCCGCCGAGCAGTGGCAAGACCGTTTCCAATACCGAGACATCGAAGCTGGGTGAAGCCAAATGCAGTGTGCGGGAGCGAGATTCGATGCCCATGGAGACGCGGTGTGCCGCGGCGAAGTTGCCGAGTCCGCGGTGGGTGACCGCCACGCCCTTGGGCAGCCCGGTCGATCCGGAGGTGTAGATGACATAGGCGATATCGTCGATATGCAGTGGACGTACCCGGTCGCTGTCGAGGACAGACCGGTCGCCGCCTGTGTCCAAGGTGTCGTCGGCTGAGTCGAGGTCGTCCGAAATAAGCCAGTCGGTGCTGTCGGGTAGTTGTGCGCGTACGGATGTCACGGTCAAACCGACCGCTGCCTTGGAATCGGTCATCATGTGGGTGATGCGTTCGGTGGGGTGGGTCGGGTCGATCGGCAGGAACGCGGCTCCCGTTTTGGCGACTGCCCAGACCGCGAGCACGGAGTCCGCCGAGCGTGGAATGCCGATCGCGACAACGTCTTCGGGTCCGATGCCGCGTCGAATCAGCTGTCGTGCCAATCGGTTGGAGCGTTCGTCCAACTCCCGGTAACTCAACGCCTGTCCGTCGAACACGATCGCGGTGGCGTCGGGGTCGAGCGCGGCCGCCGCGCTCATCAGGGCGGGCAGCGTGGTCGGTGCGGCCGCGGGAGCACCGGAGCGGGTCAACAGATCGGCTCGCTCGGCGGGCTCGAGCACATCGATCGTCCTGACCGCAACAGTGGGATCGGCGGCGATCGACTCCAGAATCCGAATCCACCGATGCGCGACCGAATCAATCGTCGCGGCATCGAACAGATCCGTGGCATAGGTGACCGCAACGGTCATATCGCCACTGTCATGATCCTCCGACAGGATGAATTGCAGGTCGAATCCAGGCGTTTCGTCGCTCGGGTCGACCATCGGCCGCTCGAGATCGGACAGGGCCGACCCCACCGACTCCTGATTCCGCAACGCCAACAGCACCTGAAACAGCGGATGCCTGGACTGGGACCGCTGCGGCACCAACTGGTCCACCACCTGCTCGAACGGCACGTCGGCGTGCTCGAACGCGTCCAGATCGGCTTGTGCGATCCGGCCGAGCAGTTCGGTGAACGATTCAGCGGGATCGATGTCGGTGCGCAACACCACGCGCGCCGCGGCACCGTCCCCGGTGACCGGTGTGCCGATCGGAATGTCGGTGGTGCCGCTCAACCGGGCGAGCAGGACCGCCAACGTGGCATGGACCGCGGTGAACAGTGACGAATTACGCTGCCGCGCAAACCGTTCCACCCTCCGAACCAACTCCGCATGCAGCGCGTAGCTCGCCGTGGCCGTTCGATTCGACGACACCACCGGCCGCGGCCGGTCGAACGGCAACGCAAGGTTCTCGGGCAGATCCGCCAACGTAGCCCGCCAGAACGCCAGATCCTCACGGCGACGACGAATCCGAGCGCCCTCACCGACACTGTCGGGGTGAACCCGCTCGATAGCAACGTCGGGTGCGGCGGCGAACGCGTCGAGGAACTCCCCGAACCTGACGCAATGCGCCGACAGTTCAGCATCGCTATAGAGGTTGGGATTGGCCAGAAAATGCAGAATCGTCCGCGCCGGCTCCCCCGTCTGATACAAGTCGATCAACACATCATCGACCGGCCCCGAACTCAGGATATGAAACTCCCCCAGTATCGATCCGAACCGGATCTCCTGATGGAAGAACATCACATTCACCACCGGACCCGCGAAACGCCGCTGCCCACCGTGAAATCCTGCAGCAGCACGAATATCGGTCAACCCACACCGTTGATGCCGCAACGCACCCACCAGATCCGACTGCACCCGCCGCGTCAACATCGCCGCGGTATCACCCCGATCCAACACAACCCGAAGCGGTACAACATTGACGAACATCCCACCCGAGCGCCGCAACACCGCGTTCGTGCGACCCGACACAGGAATATTGACCACGACCTCGTCTCGACCGGTCATCCGCGCCAGATAACAACCGAACGCCGCCATCACCACCGCAGCCGGACTCGCATCCACCACCTTCGCGCAACGCTCGATCCGCGCCACCGTCACCGACGACAACTCAGCCTTGGCGACCCTACTGTCCGCACACGCAGGCGCATGCCCAACAACCAGACCCGACTCCTCCCCGACACCAGACAACTTGTTCAGCCAATACTCCCGATCCACCGCGAACCGCTTCGACTCCCGATAATCACGATCGGCCTCGTACAGCGCACGCACATCCGCCGCATGATTCGGCTCCACCGCCGTACCCCCGACCGCCGCCGTGTACAACGCCGCGATCCGGTTCACGATCATCATCCCCGCGTAACCATCCAACGCGACATGATGAATCCTGGTGTACAGCAGAAAATGCTGATCCCCGACCCACACGATCGCCGTACCCACCAACCGATCCACCGTCATCTCCAGCGGCCTGGTGTACTCCCGACGCATCCACTCCACACCCGCCGCAACCGGATCGGGCTCACCACGCACATCAATCACCGGCGCCATGTCCTCGAGCGAGGGATCGAACACCTGAAACGGCTCACCATCAACCTCGACCAACCGCAGATAACCCGACTGGAACTCCAGACCAGCCCGAACCGACACCTCACGCAACACATCGACATCGAGATCCCCACACAACTCGATGTACTGCGCCTCAGAAATCGGCACATCCGGACTCAACTTCTGCGCCAACCACAACCCCCGCTGCCCAGCAGACAACGGCACCAACCCTGTCGCTGGCGCGTCCGGCTCGGCATCTCCGCTCAACCCCTGGTCGGGATGAAACTGTGGTCGCGAAGCGGTCATTTGGCCTCCTCCAGCCCCGACCACAGCCAGTCCAAGTCGAATGGATTGCGTGTTTGTACCCGGCGTCCGGAATTCGACGGCGAAATAATCACAGAATTCATCAAGGCAATTGGCGGCATACCTTGACTATCGCGGGATCCCGCCGTGGCGTATCAGATGCCGAATGAAAACCGGTGTCACGCAGGAACCTTCGCCCCTCGTTTCGCCGACTGAATACGCATATGTCAGTGACTTTTGTCTTGTATATAGTCGACCGAATCGCGTTCTCGAATTTCACAAATCAGCATAATTTACCCAGGTTCGTTAACGCATTATCTTCGCATCGCGATTCTCGAATTCTCGCCGGAACCCGGGAACTGTACGGCGTGGTCCGCCACTTTTCGATCCGCCGGTGCCCCATCGCCCGTGGCGTCGTTCACGTCGGGGCTGCACCTGGGTGGCGGCGAGCAGATAACCCACCATCCGACGCAAGACATGACATCTAGGACCTGTGCCGAAGTGACTTGGGGTGATATCGCCGCGGCAGAGTCCGGCTCGCGACCCTGTGACCGGTGTAAGTTGTCGCGGGCGGTTTGACGGTGCCCAGGATCTCGGGAGACCGTTCCACCCCGAGCGCAGGAAGACGGGACACCCGGGTCCGACGTTTGTACAGGCGGATGCGAAAACCGCTTTTATTAGCTGTACGCCGCACGTATACCAGTGGAATGCATATAGGAATCGTGGGCTTGTTGCGGGGTCTGTACATGGCCGAGTGGGCACAGCGGATCGGGATCGAGGTGGTCGCGATCTGTGACCGTGATTCGGAACGCCTGGCCGCCGCGCGCGCGGAATTTCGGGCGGCCCGGGCGGCCGAGGACTGGCCGGAATTGTTCGACGCCGGTCTCGATGGTGTTGTGCTCGCCAATGATTTCGACGCACACGCAGTGTTGGCCATCGCGTTCCTCGATCGCGGGATCCATGTACTGTCGGAGACGGCGGCCTGTGTGTCCGAGGAGGAGGGGCGTCGACTCATCGCCGCGGCCGAGCGGTCGACGGCGACCTATTCGTTCGCGGAGAATTACGCCTTCCATCCACACACTCGGCTGCTCCGAGAGTCGGTGGATTCCGGGGAGCTGGGCGGTATTGCGTTGGTGGAGGCCGACTACCTGCACAGTCTGTCACCCGAGGACACCGCCGCGCTCATCGGCGATCCAGCCCACTGGCGTGGCCGCATCGCGCCGACCGCCTACTGTACGCATACCGTCTCGCCGCTGCTGGAGCTCACCGGAGCATGGCCGGTCGAGGTCAGCGCCTTCCCGGTCGGTCCAGGTGGCGACCGCCCCGCCGCCGTGGTGCTGGCGATCCGGCTCTCCGACGGCACCCTGGCCCTGGCCCGCCACGGTTTCCTCGCCGGGGAAACGGGCAGTCACTGGAGCTGGTTCTCTGTGCGCGGCGCTCACGGCCTGGCCGAATCTATCCGTGCCACAGGCGAAGATGCTTGGTCGGTGCGAGTGCGCAAGGAAGGCTGGGCACAGGCCGACGGGCAGCTGCGCGAGGAGATCCGCGTACCGGTTCCTTACCTTGTGAACGACGAACCGATCGACCGTATGGCCGAGGGCACCGTCGCAGTGCTCGAAGGGTTCCGTGCCACCGTGGAACGCGGCATACCCCCGCTCATCCCGGTGCGTCCCGCCGTCGCGGCATCACTGGTCGGCGTGGCGGGCGCGGAATCGCTCGCGAAGGGCTCCGGACCTGTTCTCGTTCCGGATGTGTCCGCCTAGGTTCTGTGTCGGAGTGGGGTTGATCGTTCCCCTGCCCAACGTCCGCTGAGTTGATCGGTCGAAGCATTCTATGCCATGTCACGTTGCATAGAGCACCTCACCGCTCGGCCGCCTCCGCGTCGACCGCCCGCAGCGACTTGCCAGAGGTCTCCTTCGCAAAGCCCACCGCAATGACCGAGATCGTTGCCGCCGCAACCAGATACAGGGAGATCGGGACCGAGCTGTGGAATCGGTTGAGCAAGCTGATGGCGATCAGCGGCGCCAGTGAGCCTGCCAGAATCGGTGCGACCTGATAGCAGAACGACAGCGCCGTATACCGGATGCGGGTCGGAAACATCTCGGTCATGAGCGCGGAATACGGTGCGTAGGTGAGTGATTCGATGGCCAGCCCCAGCGTGATCGCGGCGATGATCACCGCGTAGTTGCCAGTGTCCATCATCGGGAAGGCGACGAATCCCCATCCGGCCGTGAGTACGGCGCCGGTGAGATAGACCGGCCTGCGGCCGATCAGATCCGACAGCAGTCCGGCGGCCGGGATCAGAAAGAAGTGCAGTAGGTGCGCTGCCAGCATCAACGCCAGGATCGGCGCGGTGTCCACTTTCACGACGAGCTTGAGATAGGTGATCGAGAAGGTCACCACGATGTAGTAGAGGATGTTCTCGGCGAACCGGGCTCCGATGCCGATCAGCACTTCGCGTCGATGGAAGCGCAGCACCTCGACGATGCCGAGCGAGCGACGCTGATCCGCCTCGATCTCCGCCTGCGCCTCGACGAAGATCGGCGCGTCATCGACGCTGGACCGCACCCAATAGCCGACGATCACAACGACGGCCGACAGCCAGAAGCCGATGCGCCAACCCCACGACAGGAACTGCTCGTCGGACAGATTCGCCGACAGCACCAGCAGCACGACGGTCGCGAGCACATTCCCGAGCGGCACGCCCGCCTGCGGCCAACTGGCCCAGAATCCGCGGCGATGATCCGGACTGTGCTCACTGACCAGTAGCACCGCCCCGCCCCATTCGCCACCGAAGGCGAAACCTTGGATCAAGCGCAACGTCACCAGCAGGATCGGCGCCAAGTATCCGATGGCATCGAAGGTCGGCAGACAACCCATGAGGAAAGTGGTGATGCCGACGACGACCAGGCTGAGCTGCAGCAACGCCTTACGTCCGATGCGGTCGCCGAAGTGCCCGAAGAGCAGTCCACCGAAGGGACGAGCGAGAAATCCGACCGCGTACAGCGCGAATGCGGCGATGATCCCGTCGACGGCGTTGCCGCTGGACCGGAAGAAGACCTCGCCGAATACGAGTGCCGAAGCGGTGCCGTACAGGAAGAACTCGTACCACTCGGCGACCGCGCCTGCCATGGCCGCAGCCACGACGCGGCGCAGCCCGGCCGGGGGCTTGGCAAGGTGTTGCGTCGTCGCGATGTCGTCGACAGCGGTCATGGTGTTCACCTTCGTCGGAGATCGAATGGCGTGTCGGGTGAACCGAGCACGCCGTGTCGGCGCCTCCGAGTTGTGGATACGGAAGGCGAAAAACCCGCACACTGTGCCGTGTGACATTGCACTATAGGGAAGTGATGGCGCTCACGCAAGTGGTTGCGTGGGCGCCGCCACATCCGCTAGCTTCAGTGCAATGTCACACGGCACTGAGTGGCAGGGGCGGCCGGGCGCTACCCGGACTCGAGCAGATGGAGGCTCTCATGCCCGAAACGACTACGTCGGCAGTAGACAAGCCCTGGCACGGGGTGTTGGTTGCGACGACCTTGCCGTTCACCGAGGACCTCTCGGTCGACTACGACGCCTATGCCGAACATGTGGCGTGGCTGGCGGCCAACGGTTGCCACGGCGTGAGCCCGAACGGCTCGCTCGGCGAATATCAGACCCTCGGTGACGAGGAGCGGGCCAAGGTCGTGACCACGGCCATCGCCGCCGCCCCTGCGGGATTCACGGTGATGCCCGGCATCGCGGCCTACGGGGCGCTGCAGGCGCGCAGGTGGGCCGAGCAGGCCGCCGAGGCCGGGGCGCATGCGGTAATGCTGTTGCCGCCCAACACCTATCGCGGCGGTCGGGATTCGATTCTTGATCACTATCGCACCGTGGCGCAGGTGGGGCTGCCGATCGTGGCGTACAACAACCCGATCGATACCCGCATCGACCTGACCCCGGACATCCTGGCCGACCTGCATGCCGAGGGCCTCATCGTCGGTGTCAAGGAGTTCACCGGCGATGTGCGCCGTTTCTACGAAATCAAGGAACTCGCCCCCGAACTTGATGTGCTCATCGGCTCCGACGATGTGGTGCTCGAGCTCGGTATCGCCGGCGCGGTCGGCTGGGTGGCCGGTTATCCGAATGCGATTCCGCAGGCGACGATGGAGCTGTACAACGCGTCGGTGAACCGGGACTTGGACAAGGCGCTGCCGCTGTATCGCGAGTTGCACAAGTTGCTGCGCTGGGATTCGAAGACCGAATTCGTGCACGCGATCAAGCTGTCGATGGATCTGGCCGGACGTCGTGGCGGTGCATGCCGCCCGCCACGGGTCCCGCTGGCGCCCGAGTTGGTCGCGAAGATCACCGCCGATACCCGCGATGTGCTCGCCAAGGGCCACCGGTAATCCCACCGTCTTCGGCGATCACGCCGATGACACCACCCGCGCACTGCTTGCCGCCGCAGCGGGGGCAGCCGGTCGGGTGCTCTGGAACTCATGGCCCACCGGGCTTTCGGTGACCAACGCGCAACAACACGGCGGACCCTATCCGGCCACCACCGCACCGGCGACGACGTCGGTGGGGACCGCGGCCATCATGCGCTTCCTGCGTCCGGTGGCGTTCCAGTCGGTGCCCGAGGAGCTGCTGCCGCCGCAGTTGCGCACCGACAACCCGCTCGGCGTGCCGTGATCGGTGAACAGGGCACGCGCGCAATGACTCTCGACTCGTCCGGTGCGGCGTCCCCGGTAGGAACCGACGTGCTGATCATCGGCAGCGGCATGATCGGATGTGCGCTCGCCGACCGGCTCACCCTCGACGGTGCTTCGGTGCGGGTCTGTGAGGCGAGCGAGTTGGCCTCCGGAACCGCACCGCACACGGCGAGGGCAACATAACGCCCGCTGCGGCACCGCGCACCACTGCGCTGGCGGGCGTTGTCCACGACCTTGCCCGAGCTGCGCTGCTTCCCAAGCAATCAGGTCGCTCAGCCGGTAGCGACGAAACCGACGGATACGGGCGAATCGAGGACGTTCGCACATTCCCGCCCAGCGGACGTTTCAGCCGCTTCGAAACCGCCCGGGCTTTCGGAGAGTCGACCTGGGTGGCCCGCGGGGTCAGCAGGTGGCGATGATTGCCGAGCCATGACCGAAGAGGCCTTGATTCACCGCAATACCTGCGCGGGCGTTGTCCACTTGGCGGCCCTCGGCCCGGCCGCGCAACTGCCACGTGAGCTCGCAGACCTGGGCGATTGCCTGTGCGGGTATCGCCTCACCGAAACAGGCCAGACCACCACTGGGGTTCACCGGCACACGTCCGCCCAATGTCGTTGCGCCGCTGCGCAATAGTTCTTCCGCGCCGCCTGTCTCGCAAAGCCCGATATCCTCGTACCAGTCCAACTCCAGCGCGGTGGAGAGGTCATAGACTTCCGCGAAGGACAGGTCGGCCGGCCCGAGCCCGGCCTCTTCGTACGCGGCGTACGCAACGGCGGAACGGAACGCGCGCGGCGGAGCCTCGACGGCCATGGCGGAGTCCGTCGCGAAATCCGGCAGGTCGAGGACGGTTTTCGGGAAAGTCGGCGTGACCGTCGACAGGGCCCGGATGCGGACCGGGTCGGTGATGCCGTGGCGGCGGGCGTACTCCACCGATGTCAGCACCAGTGCGGCACCGCCGTCACTGGTCGCGCAGATGTCCAGCAGGCGCAGCGGGTCCGAGACGATCGCCGAGGCGGCGACCTCCTCGACCGAAACCTCCTTGCGATAGCGGGCATACGGGTTGTTCAGGCCGTGCCTGGCATTCTTCACCTTGACCGCGGCGAAATCGTCGAGCGTGGCACCGTGCAGCGCCATCCGCCGGCGGGCATACAGCGCGAAATAGATGGGGTTCGTAGCGCCGAGCAGGTGGAAACGCAACCAATCCGGATCGTCGCGGCGCTCACCGCCGACCGGTTGGAAGAAGCCCTTCGGGGTGGTGTCCGCGCCGACCACCAGCGCCACGTCACACAATCCGGCCAGAATCTGGGCACGTGCGTTGGCGATGGCCTGGGCACCGGAGGCGCAGGCGGCGTAGCTGCTCGAGATCTGCGCACCCGACCAGCCCAGCGCCTGGGCGAACGTCGCGCCCGAGACGAAACCGGGGTATCCGTTGCGGATCGTGTCCGCGCCGGCGATATAGCCGACGTCGCGGTGGTCCACCCCGGCATCGGCCAGCGCCGCGCGCGCCGCGACCAGCCCGTATTCGACGAAATTGCGCCCCCACTTGCCCCACTGGTGCATGCCCGCACCGAGGACGGCGACATCGCGATTATTCGTGTCGGTCATCGACCGGCCTCCACATCCACACCGTGTGCTCCGCTTCCTCGTCTTCGTACAGCACGCCGAGGGTCAGCTCGACCGGCATGCCGACGGCCAGGTCATCCACCGTGAGGCCGCGCACCACCTGCCCGAGGATCACCATCTGCTCGACCTCGAGCTCCACCGCCGCAACGACATACGGCTCGAACGGATCGGGCGAGACATAGGGCGGGGGCGGCTTGTACCGGGCGTCCGCATACGACCAGATCCGGCCACGGGTGGAAAACAGGTACTCGACCAGCTCGGAGCCGTCTTTCGGACCTGTGCACTGCGGGTTCCGACAGGCCAGCGTGTTCCGCGGGAAATACGGCGTGCCGCAGACAGTACAGCTGCTTCCCTTCAGACGCACCGTGCCGTCGTCCGCAGTGAACCAGCCAGCCACGGCGGGGCGTTGTTCTTTCTGCACAAGCCCGACGGTATAGGAACACGTTCTACTTTGGGGCGGAAATCCGCTCCACCGGTGCGCGGGCGCAGGTACGGTGAGTGCGGATTGAGGATGCGATGACTTCCTCGAGTCGATCTGGAGTACCACAACACGATGGGCACCAAAGCCATTGAACCGCAGTCGATCCGCAACGTCACGATCATCGGGGACCCCGATGACACGACACGAGTTGTCCACGGCCTGTTCCGCCGTTTCGCCGAGACCGGGTCCGGCACGGCGGCCACGGTCCATTGGGTGACGGGCCACGTCGATCACACGATTCGTATCGCCGAACTATCGAGCCACGCGCCCATCGCAGCCCTGGAGCGGTCCATCCGAGTAGCCGATGGGGTAATCGCGGTCGTGAACGCTGCCGTGCAGAGCGCCCCGCGACTCGAGACGATACTGCGGGTTGCCGACGACCACCAGGTCGCACGGCTGTGCCTGGTGACCGGACTCGATCATCCCGCCGCCGACTTCGACCGCTGCGTCCGCACGATCGCCGACACGCACGGGGCCGTGCCGTTGACGCTGCAGATTCCTCACGGCATCGGCACCGAGTTCGAAGGTGTCATCGATCTGGTACCGATGTGGGCACTCGAACCGATGGCCGTCGAGTTCTACGGGAGCCATTGGAAAGTCGCCGAGGAGTGGTACCGCAAGCTCGTGGCCACGGTGATGGAACAGGTTGCCGCAGATTCGGACGACATCCTCGGTCTGCGAGAGATCCCACCCGAACAGTTGCACGACCGCGTCCGCTGCCTCACGCGAATCGGCGACGCTGCGCCCATCCTGTGCGATGTGACGCCATGGAGTGACATAGCCCCGCTCCTGGACGCCATAGTCCGGTATCTGCCGTCTCCCATGCAGGTCTGTCAACCGGAACACGCCCTCGACTATTGACGGACGCCGCCAAAGGCGTGGGAGAAATACGATAGTGGACCCTGCCGGGTCTCCCGATATGCCGGGGCGATGCAGAGCCTCCCCCTCGGCGGCACGTCCATCGCGTTCCGGTATCCAGGACGCGACTGAATGTCGAGCCGGGCGTCAGCTAGCCTGAGCAGGAGAAGATGGCGACGACGTCAGCCAAGTCCGCTCAGGTTGGATCCATCGAAACGTATGACTTCCTCCACGAACACCCAGAATTTGCTGGCGGCATGCCGAGCTGAAATCCCAGCACTCACCAGCCGGTTGATGGTCGCGATTTTCACCGATAACCCGGAATGGACGGACTATTCCCCGGTGACGCGCGCCGACTTGCAGGAAGGCTGTCGGCGCTACCTGACCCGGGTCCTGGATCTGCTCGGCAGCAACAGCGCTCTGCCGGAAAGCGACGACGTCGCCGCGAGTATCGGCATCCAGCGCGCACAGCAGGGCGTGCCACTGGAGGTGATGCTTCGGACATTCCGGCTCGGTGGTCGGATTCTGTGGGACGCCTTGCTGAGCAACGCCGACGACATCGGCCCTGCAGAGTTCCGCGAAGTCGGACCAGCGCTGTGGGCCGTGATCGACGGACTGTCATCATCGCTGGTCACCTCTTATCGCAGAACAGAACTCGAACAGGTCCGTCGCGACGAACGCCACCGCCATGCCTTGATCGAGGATCTGCTGACGGGCCGGGCACACGACACCAACTTCGCCGCCCGCGCCGCACGTGAGTTGAATCTCCCGGTTGAGGGCACCTACGTCGTCGTCACCGCACACGGCAACACGCCAACACTGCGTATCGGTACCGATACAGCGTTGGCGGCCTTGGGGATTCGATCCGTATGGCACGACCGGGTCAACACGACCGTCGGGCTGGTATCTATCGGAAAACAGCGCATCACCACTGTCCTGCAACATCTTCGGCAACAGGTTTGCGGGCCGGCCGCCGCGTCACCCCCGGTGCAAGGACTGGCACAGGTCGATACCGCCCATGCGCTGGCGCTCGTCGCACTCGAAACGCTACCTACCGATACCCAAGGATTGGTGTCGCTGGACGAGCGTTACCCGGAGGCACTACTGGTGCGCTCACCCGACCTGACCGAGATGCTCGTGAGTGACACACTCGGCCCGGTACTGGATCTGCACGCCAACGAACGCGACATACTGCTGCAGACTCTCACGATCTGGCTCGCCCAGAACCGGTCGGCTGCCAATGCGGCACCACTGCTGAACTGTCACCGCAACACTGTGATCAATCGGCTCCAGCGCATCTCGACCCTGCTCGATCGCTCCCTGGAAGGACAGCGTTCTTACGTGGAGCTGTCCTTGGCACTGGCTGCGCTCAGGCTGCGAAAACCACGCGATTGAGCCCATCAGATGACCTCACCATTGGGTAGATGAGCTCATCTTTAGGGCCCGTTGGGCTGAGCGCACATTCTCGCAGCCGGATCTCTGGGCTTCGAGATGATTGTTTGTGAAATCCAGTACGCCGAGACTCGATTGTGACGACCCACGCTGAAACAGAGCCGGGTCGAATTCGTCGAGTTGAGGAGCACCACGAGTGCCGGATTTCGATCTGTTGGTTATCGGGGGCGGTCCTGGCGGCTATGTGGCCGCCATCCGTGCGGCACAGCGCGGCCTGCGGGTCGGTTTGGTGGAGAAGGAGCGCCCGGGTGGGGTGTGCCTGAACTGGGGTTGTATCCCGACCAAGGCGATGCTGCGTTCGGCGGAGGTCTTCCAGACCGTCACCGCCGCAGCTGATTTCGGTGTGTACGCCGACAATGTGCGCTTCGACTTCGCCGCGGTGCGGCAGCGTAAGGACGGCATCGTCAAGGAACTCACCGATGGTGTCGCAGGCCTACTGAAGGCCAACGGCGTGACTGTGATCGAAGGGCATGCGCGGTTCACCGGACCCAACACCGTCGAGGTGCACGAGGTCGGCCCGTCGCCGATCTTCCCCGGCGGCCCGCGGTACGCAGCCGCACCAGCCGCGGCGGTCCGGCAGGTCAGCGCCGGGGAGGTCATCATCGCGACCGGTTCGGTGCCTGCGCGGCTGCCGATTCCGGGTGCGGAGTTGCCCGGCGTGGTCACCTCCGACGGCGCGTTCGGGCTGAGCGAGGTACCCGGGCGGCTGGTCGTCATCGGCGGCAGCGCGGTCGGGGCCGAATGGGCCAGCCTGTTCGCCGCATTCGGCAGTGAGGTCACTGTCGTCGAGATGCAGGATCGCCTGGTTCCGTTGGAGGACAAGGAGATCGGTGCGGCGCTGGGTCGCTCCTTCCGCAACCACGGTATCGCGGTGCTGACCGGTGCGACGGTCACTTCCATCGCGGCGGGTGATCGGCTGCGTGTCACGGTCGGCGGGCCGCAGGCGTGCGATCTGGATGCCGACGTCGTGCTGGTCGGGGTGGGCCGTCGGCCCAATACCGCCGACCTCGGGCTGGAGACCGCCGGGATCACCACGGACGCACGAGGTTTCATTACTGTCGATGATCAGTTGCGCACCGACGTGGAGCATGTGTACGCCATCGGTGATGTCACCGGCCGGGCGCTGCTCGCCCACGTCGCCTCACATCAGGGCCTGGTCGCCGCCGATGTGATCGCCGGGCACGACGCGCATATCGACTACACGGTGATTCCGGCCGCGACCTTCACCCATCCGGAGATCGCGAGCGTCGGCCTCACCGAGGATGCCGCCCGTGCCACCGGGCACGAGGTGATCACCGCCAAGTTCCCGTTCGCCGCGCTGGGCCGGGCCAAGACCTACGGCGATAGCGAGGGCTTCGTGAAGATCGTTGCCGGGCAACGGCATCAGGAAGTGCTCGGCGTGCACATCATCGGCCCTTCGGCCAGCGACCTGATCGCCGAAGGCGCACTGGCGATTTCGCTGGAGGCGACGCTCGACGAGCTCGCCGACACCATCCACGCCCACCCCACCCTCGGCGAGATCGGCATGGAGACGGCCTTGGCCGGGCTCGGACTGCCGGTACACATCGCGCCGCGCAAGCGTTGAGGAGTCCGAACATGACCACAACCACCGCACCGCGCAAGACCACCCGGAAGTCGACCAAGGCCACCGAGCCCGACCGAACCGCCGAGAACCGCTTCTCCACCGAGGATCCCCGGACACTGCGCGGCTTCTACCGCGACATGCTGTTCGTGCGGCGCTTCGAGGAGCGCACCGCTCAGAGCTACCAGCAGGCCAAAATCGGCGGCTACTGCCACCTCAATCTCGGCGAGGAGGCCACCGTCGTCGGCCTCGGCGCGGCCATGCGTCCCACCGATTATCTGTTCACCAACTACCGCGAGCACGGCTACGCCCTGGCCAAGGGCATCGAGCCCGGCCGGGTCATGGCCGAGCTGTACGGCCGCTCCACCGGCACCTCCAAGGGCTGGGGCGGTTCGATGCACATGTACGACACCGCCACCCGGCTGCTGGGTGGTTACGCCATTGTGGGCGGCCAGGTTCCGCTCGCGATCGGCGCGGCACTGGCCATCGACTACCGTGGCGGAGACGACGTAGTGGTCTGCCAGATGGGTGAGGGCACCACCAATATCGGCGCGTTTCACGAGTCGCTCAATATCGCGACGCTGTGGCGGCTGCCGGTGCTTTTTCTGGTGATCAACAACCAGACCGGCATGGGCACCACCGTCGAAAAGTCCTCGGCCGAACCGGATCTGTGGAAGCGCGCCGCCGCCTACCGCATGCGCGGCGAGCGGGTGGACGGCACCGATGTGCTGGCCGTGCGGGATATGGCGAGCGAACTCATCGAAGCCGCACGGCGCGAAGGGAAACCGGCTCTGCTGGAGGCGGTCAGCTACCGGCTCAAGGGCCATTCGGTGGTCGACCCGGCGAAGTACCGCAGCAATGACGCGGTAGCGACGGCCCGTGAGCACGATCCGATCGTGCTGTGGCATGCCAGATTGGTCGAGGCGGGCGTGCTGACCGAAGAGTCGGCCGCCGCCATCGAACACGAGGTAGCCGAAACTGTCGCCGCCGCTGTCGAATTCGCCGACTCCAGCCCGCATCCGGAGCCGTCGAGCCTGTTCGACTACAACTACGCCACCCCGGTGCCCGGTGACTCCCGACGCCTGCCCGCCGATCCGCTCTTCACCGCCTGAGGACTCACTGTGCCTGTCATGACCTATCGCGAAGCGCTGCGCGAAACCCTCCGCCAGGAGATGCGGCGCGACGACGATGTCTTCCTGATCGGGGAAGAGATCGGCGTCTTCGAAGGCTCCTACAAAATCACCGCTGGCCTGCTGGCCGAATTCGGTGAGAAGCGGGTGCGCGACACCCCCATTGCCGAAGAGGGATTCGTCGGTGCGGCCATCGGTGCGGCCATGCTCGGCCTACGCCCGGTGGTGGAGATCATGACCATCAACTTCTCGCTGCTGGCGCTGGATCAGATCGTCAATCATGCCGCCAAGATCTATGGCATGTTCGGCGGGCAGACCAGCGTGCCCATGGTCATCCGCACCCCAGGCGGCGGCGGTCAGCAGCTGGGCGCGACGCATTCGCAGAACATCGAGCTGTACTACGCGTTCGTCCCCGGATTGAAAGTGGTCGCCCCGAGCACCCCGGCCGACGCTCGGGCGCTGCTCAAAGCGGCGATCGAGGATGACGACCCGGTGCTGTTCCTGGAGAATCTGTCGCTGTACAACACCAAGGGCGAAGTGCCCGAAGATCTTCCGGCCGCACAGATCGGTAAGGCCGCGGTCACCCGGGAGGGCACCGACATCACGCTGATCGGCTATTCCCGCATGGCCACGATATGCACCCAGGTCGCCGAAAAGCTGGCCGCCGAGGGCATTTCCGCAGAGGTGATCGACCTGCGCAGCCTGCGTCCGCTGGATCGCGACACCCTGATCAAGTCGGTCGAGAAGACCGGGTGTGCGGTCATCGGCGAGGACGACTGGCTCACCTACGGCATCGGCGCCGAGGTGGCCGCGTCCATCTCCGACGGCGCGTTCGACTACCTCGACGCTCCCGTGCGCCGCGTCGCCATGGCCGAGGTGCCACTCCCCTACGCCAAACCGTTGGAAGCACTCGCCCTGCCGTCCGCCGACTCCTTGTACACCGCCGCCGTGGAAACCCTTGCGGCCGTTGGCCGACGGCGCTGAGACCCGGGAACCCAGAGGACAGAACATTGCCAGATATCATCATGCCCAGGCTCTCGGACACCATGGAGGACGGCGTCGTCTCGGCCTGGCTCAAACAGGTCGGCGATAAGGTCACCCGCGGCGAGGTGCTCGCCGAGATCGAGACCGACAAGGCGCTCATGGAACTCGAGGCCTACGACGACGGCATCCTCGAGCAGATCATCGCCGAACCGGGTGCCCGCATCCCGATCGGCGAGTTGATCGCGATCGTCGGTGACGGGACCGGTACGGCAGCCCAGGCCGCCGCACAGCCAACTACTGCGCCCACAACCACTGCCGTCGAAACGACAACACCGGCGACAGCCCTACCGCCCCGCGAAACCAATGAAGCGTCCAACAAGTCGGGATCCACGACAACGACGAGCGTTCAGCAATCCGGCGACCGGAAGAAGTCCTCGCCGCTGGCCCGTAAGATCGCCCGCGAGATCGGCGTCGACATCACCGCAGTCATCGGCACTGGCCCCGGCGGCAGAATCACTCGCCATGACGTCGAAGCGGCGCACAGGAACGCCGAAACCCCCCACACCTTCGGCGCGTCATCCGAGGTGGCCGGTTCCGCGGCGGCCGTGACCTCCACTCCCGCTACCGCAGGACCGGTTTCAGGTGACTACGAGGAAGTACCGCTCACCAGCATTCAGCGAGTCTCGGCCACACGTCTGACGGAAAGCAAGCAGCAGGCCCCGCACATTTACCTCACCAGCGCGATCGATGTGACCGATCTGTTCGCATTCCGCACACAGATCAACCAGAGCCTGGAAGCGGCGGGAGAGGGCAAGGTCAGCATCAACGACCTGCTGGTCAAGGCCGTCGCTACCACGCTGCGCAGAGACCCATCGGTCAACGTGAGTTTCGCCGGAGACAAACTCCTGCGCCACAACGGTATTCACCTCGGCATCGCCGTCGCGACCCCGGCTGGCCTGCTGGTCCCGGTCATCCGCGACGCCGACCGCAAGAGCGTCTCCGAAATCGCAGCCGACAGTCGCGATAAGGCGGTGCGCGCCCGCGATAGGAAGCTCCGCGCCGACGAGATGTCGGGCGGCACCTTCACCATCTCCAACCTGGGCATGTTCGGCATAGAACAATTCACCGCGGTCATCAATCCACCCGAATCCGCCATCCTCGCCGTCGGTGCCGCCAGGGAAGAACTACGTCTCAACGAAGATCACGTCACCGCACGACAGGTCCTCAGAGTCACCTTGTCGGCCGACCACCGCGCCATCGACGGCGCGGTCGCGGCACAGTTCCTGTCGCAGCTGAAGGAACTCCTCGAACATCCCCTGCGCATCGTGACGTAGTCCAACCACCGGCCCGCGCGTCGTAGTCGTCGTTCGATCCAGACGAAAAGTAGCTTCACTCGGGCGGTGGCGAGAGTGATGCGATTGGCGCGGGCGGGTGGTAGCCCGTCGAGGATGATTCGGGCCCCAGCTTCTCTATCATGCAGTCGGCACTACTAGGGCTGGTCGGTGTGCTGTCGGCGGTCATGAGGTCATGTCGGTCGGGTTGATGGCGAGCACACAGGCAACGGGCGGGTCGAGGTCGAGGGTTTTGACCCGGAGCTGGGTGAAGCCGGCGTGGGTGAGCATGTCCTGGAGCTCTTCGGCAGCTCGGACTGTGGTCTCCCGGGTAGCGCCGGGGCAGCGGGGCTGGCTGACGAGCGCGATGCGTCCTGCGGGACGGAGCAGGCCGCGCAGCTCGCGAAGCCGCTCCACCGGGTCGGGCCAGAACCCCACGGAGTTGACGGCGAGGATGGCATCGAGCGGATCGCCGAAACTCGGCAACTGCTCCACCGAGGCGTGCGTGAGATGCACGCGGCCGACACGGACGGCGGCGGCATTGCGGCGGGAGGCATGTCGGACCATGGCTTGGGAGTGGTCGATGCCGAAGATGTGCCCCTGGGTGGCGCGGCCGGCGAACTCGGCGATGGCGACGCCGGGACCGAAGCCGATCTCGAGTACCCGGTCGGTGGGCTGCACCTCCAGCAACGACACCGCCCAGATGTTGCGCCGACGGTTGGAGGGCCGAAGAGCGAACATCCAGCCGTTCGCCCACCCGACGACGCCCCGAGGGTGATGGGCCTGGCGCACCAAATATCTGATCGCGCGTTGCTCGAGAGCTGTAGCTGTTGTCTGCATAATCGCCAGTCAACGGCTTCAAGTATGCTTGAAGTCAAATGAGTGAGCAGTTGACGATCGGCGAGCTGGCGAGCCGCACCGGTGTCGCCACCTCTGCGCTGCGCTACTGGGAGGAGCTCGGCCTGCTACCGGCACCGGCCCGGATCTCGGGTCAACGGCGTTATCCGCCATCGGCGGTCGGGCTGGTCGGTGTGATCTTGGCGCTGCGGAATGTCGGTTTCACGTTGCGGGAGGTCAAAGCGTTCATCGCGTCTCGCTCGCTGACTGACGACGGTTGGCGGCGGCTGTATCAACGCAAGCTCACCGAGCTGGACCAACGGATTGCCCAGGCACTGGCGGCACGCACCGCCATCGCCCATGGTCTGGCCTGCCCGCACAAGGACATCGTCGAGTGCCCCAACTTCACCAGCGGGGTCGAGGCGCTCCTGGCGGGATGTTCTCTCGAAGAGGCTCACTCGCAGGTTCATTCGCACTGACCTCGCCATCGAAATAGGCGGTCTTGCTGCTGGCACGTGAGCTCATGGTTGTGATTCGTCCGGTGTGTGTCGGACGGCGGGCGGTGTTGTTCGGGTCACACCGACTTGAACTTGACACCGATGTCATCGAATAGCTTCGGATCGTCCTCGAGCCGACCGCCGGACGAGGACGTGAAGGAGGAATCCACGATGAGCACAGTCTTGGGATACCGGAATTTCGGTGCGGCCGACGTCCAGGAGTTCTTCGAGCGGCCGGATCCGTCGCCCGGTCCCACCGAGGTCCTGATCCGCGTCGCGGCCGCGGGAGTGAACCCGCTCGATCACCTGCTGCGGTCGGGGCAGATTCGCGACTTGAATGGCCACGTGCCCTTTCCTCGGGTCATGGGGATGGAGGCGGCAGGGACGGTGCTCGCGGTGGGGGACGACGTGACCGGCTTGGCCGTCGGTGACCGGGTCACCGGGTTCGCGCTGACCGGGGCGGGCACGTATGCGGGAACGACGCTGCTGCTCGGCGAGTCCACGGCGCGTATCCCCGACACGCTGCCGTGGACCTGGGCGGCGACCATCCCCGTCGCCGGCACCACCGCGCTGGACGTGCTCGACCAGCTCGCCCTGCCCGCCGGGGCCACGCTGCTGGTGAACGGGATCGGCGGTGGAGTCGGCATTGCGCTGGCCCAGCTCGCGCAGGACCGGGACCTGGCCGTGGTCGGCACGGGCAGCACGGCCAAACGGGATCTCGCTATGGCGACCGGTGCGACCTTCGTCGACTACACCGCAGGTGACGTTGTGGAACGGCTCCGCGCGCACGCCCCGGACGGGTTCGATGCCGTGGTCGACAACGTCGGCGGCGAGTCCCTGCGCGACATCGCGCCACTGGCGAAGAAGCCGGACACGCTCGTCGCCGTCGGGGACCCGTCGGTGACCGAGCTCGGGGGGTTGATGGTCCACCGCCGCCTCGACAGAGCAAGCCTCGAACGTGTTGCCGAGCTGATGGCCACCCAGCGGCTCGATCCGCACATCACCCAGACCTACCCGCTCGCGCGGGCGCAGGAGGCACTGGCAGTCGTCGAATCCCGCGGCGCCACAGGCAAGCTCGTCATCGACATGAGTCTCTGACCGCGTTCCGGTCGGAGTCACCCTGGCGCACGCTGAGCCGGTGCCGGGTGTTCACCTCGATCAGCTCGTCGAGGGCGTCTCTGGCCTCGACGAGCCGGGTGATGTCGGCGGTCAGCCGGTTGCGTTCCCCGACCATCGTGGTGAAAGCATCCTCGGCGACGTCCACATCGTCGCTGTCCACGCACGGCAGCAACCGGGCGATCACCTTGCTGCTCAGGCCCGCGTTGAACAACTGCCGGACGACTCGGACTCGCGCTACCTCCGCCATCATGTAGAGCCGCTGTCCACCGACGGATCGAGAGCTGTGCAGCAGACCCTGCTGCTCGTAGTATCGCAGCGAGCGGGCGCTGACCCCTGTCCGCCGAGCCAGTTCACCAATCCGCATTCTCGAAGCAAGAGATGTCGTGGTCACGAAGCGCCCGTCCCGCGCACTGACAGGTATCGCACTCCGCCAGCTTAGACCATGGCTCATGTCGTTGATTTCGTCAGTTTCTTGTAGCAGGTCAATGCTGCAGCAAGAGTGAAGAAGCCGAGGAAGTGTGTGGCCTTGCGGTCGTAGCGGATGTTGAGCCGGTGGTAGCCGGTCAACCAGGAAATCGTTCGCTCTATGACCACCTGTGGCGGCCGAGACGTTCGGACGATTCGATTCTCTTGCGGGCGATGCGGACGCGATGCCGCCGAAATCCCCACGGACAGAGGGATTCCCGCACGTTCGGACAGCACGTGGATCTTCGAGCCGGTCTTGCCGCGGTCCACCGGGCTCGGCTCGGTCCCATGGCTGTTCGTGTGGTGTGGCGATCAGCTTCCGAAGGTGTACCGACACTTCGCCGGCCGGGCGTACGCGGTCGAGATCCAGCGGTCCCCGCTCGACCCGACTACCGGTAGCAGTAGGAGTCGGAGGAGGCGTCGCCGCCCTGGAGGCGCACCTGGTGCACCCGCAGACCTCGAAAGTCCTCGTCGTGCGGGAAGAACGACTCATCAATGGTCATTCCGCCGTCGGGATCGGTGTGCATCACGGCCATCCAGGCGCCAACCCCTTCCGGGTAGAACTGGTCGTCCCACGTGCTGTAGAGCGAGTTGGTGAGGTAGACCCGCTGACCGTTACGGAGCCGCTCCGTTGGCGCGGCAGCCGCATCCGCTGCGCTCCGATAGAAGGTCGGGTCCATGTCTGAGTGATTCATTTCCAGCCTCCTTCATGTCGATGGGCGGAAACCCACGCACTTCGCCCGATCCGGCGGTTCCGAGGAAGGCCCCACCCGCCGATCGCGTGCCGTAATAGCGCGGGCAGACAGTAACCAGTCTCGGCCTTTCGACATGGATCCACCAGCTACCACCAGTGCGGCGGCAGAGCGTGTGGTGGGGCGCAGACGTATTCCGGGGTCATGAGGCCGGTGTCTCGTCTTTCGCGCCGAGATGGCCGTTGTCCGGGTGGACAATGGGAGGATGCACCCGCACGGGATGCTGCCCGGCTCGGGAAAGGGTCTGAGCAGAGCCGAACTGCTGGCCGCGATATCGCTTGCGATCGACCTCGGTCTGGGTCAGCCGATGGAGCACATGCTTCGGTCGTCCTTGATCGCGACACGGATCGCCGAGCGGATGGGGCTCGACCTGCAACAGCGAGCGACCGTGTACTACGCCAATCTGGTCGGGTGGATCGGTTGTCACGCCGACTCCCACGAACTCTCGGCGCTCTTCGGTGACGACATCGCCTTCCGGGCCGACACCTACGCGGTGGACATGACCGGCCTGCCGTATCTGCGGCTGATGATGAGTCATGTTGGACGCGGATTGCCAGGCTGGCAGCGCGGCATCCGTGCCACTGCCTTTCTGGTCACGGCTCGCAGCCAGGTCGCCACACTGATCCAGTCGCATTGCAGTTCCGCCGGGATTCTCTCCGATCGGATGGGCTTGGACGGGCAGGTCGGAAAGGCGCTGGCCTACGCCTTCGAGCGCTGGGACGGCCGGGGGTTGCCCAACGGTTCTCGCGGAGAGGACATCCCGGTCGAGATCCACATCGCTCACGTCGCAGACGTCGTAGAGGTGCACCTGCGGACGGGTGGGCTCGAGCACGCGAAGGATGTTCTCCGTGCTCGGCGCGGCAGTCAGTTCAGCCCAGCCGTGGCGGCGGTGTTCGATCGTGACGCGGCGGCGATCGTGGACGGGTTGCTCGAAATCGACGTCTGGACAACTGCGTTGGCCCAAGCACCGGATCGTGACCGAACCCTGACGGCCGAGGAGAGCGACGAGTTGCTCGAGGCCATGGCTGATTTCGTCGATCTCAAATCTCCGTTCACTCTGGGGCATTCACGTGGCGTCGCGAATCTGGTGGCCGGGGCAGCCCGACACCTGGGCATGTCGCCGTCGGACATCACGCAGCTCTACCGTGCCGGCCTAGTGCACGGCCTCGGCAAAATGGGAGTGTCCAACCAGATCTGGGAGAAGAAGGGGCCGCTCACTACGGCTGAATGGGAACGGGTACGGATGTATCCGGATCTGACCGGCCGGATACTGAGCCGAGTCAACGGCTTGGAGTCGGTGGTGCCCGTCGCGATGAAGCACCGGGAACGGATCGACGGGTCCGGCTTTCCCCGGGGGATCGCCGGCGCGGAGTTGACCGCGCAGGACCGGCTGCTTGCCACGGCGGAGGCTTATCAGCGACTGCTCGAGCCGCGTCCCGACCGGCCGCCGCTCGATCCTCGCGGCGCTGCCGACCAGTTACGAAAGCAGGCGCGCGCCGGACGCTTCGACGCCGAGTCGGCTGCGGCCGTGCTTGCGGTGGCCGGTCCGCGGATATCGCG
This sequence comes from Nocardia sp. CA-107356, assembly GCF_050946365.1. NCBI lineage: Bacteria > Bacillati > Actinomycetota > Actinomycetes > Mycobacteriales > Nocardiaceae > Nocardia > Nocardia sp. CA-107356. The sequence goes on from NZ_CP191992.1 coordinate 6,636,205, forward strand.
GCGGACGCCATGGCCGGCCGGGCTGACCGACCGCGAGGTGGAGATCCTGCGACTCGTCGCGCAGGGCCGGTCGAACCGAGAAATCGCCGCCGAACTGTTCATCGCCGAGAAAACGGCACGCAACCACGTTGAACGTGTCTACGCCAAGCTCGGCGTCAACAACCGCACGCAGGCCAGTCTCGCCGCGATCGATCGGGGTCTGGCGGGCTTCCCGGTCAATCCCGGTGCCGTTTCGGCCCCCCGGCACTCGTACTGACAGGCCGGTCCGGACGTCAGGCTGTGCACTCGGAGTACGGAACATCGTTGGTGCCGCACGCCCGGGTCCCGCCGACATCTGTTCAGACATCTGGCGGGACCGACAGCGCGAGGCCTTCATCGCCGGGATGCGCCGGGCCGGGACCGCCGGTCCAAGACCCACACCGTGGCCAGCATGAGGCCAACGGCAAACGAGGCGAGCGCGATGAGACTGGCGCCGGTGCCGCCGTGGAAGGTGTCGCCGTAGGCGGACATGGCGGGCAGCGTGGCGGTGTACCGGTCGAGATCCAGGTCGCGACCGAGCGCTTCGAATGCGTGGCGGTTGGATAGGCCGAGACTCATCAGTCGTCCCGGGAGGGCCATCTCGTCAACGGGGACTATGGCGCCACCGAACAGAACCTGAGGGAAGCAGAGCATCGGCAGGGCGAGGGCGGCCTGCGCGGCGTTGGAGACCGCGGCCGAGGCGAGCAATCCGAGGGCCAGTGCCGAGGTCGCCTCGATCACAATCGTCACGAACAGGAAGGCGGACACGTCCCATCCAACGGCGGGGAGCCGACCGAGCGCCCGCAGCACACCGAGGAGCACCGCGCTCACCCCAGCCAGCACCGGAAGCAGCGCTGTCACCTTGGATGCCACGTAGGCGCCCACGCTCAGCCCGGCCAGGCGCTCCCGCCGGAAGACGGCCATCTCGCCGACGATCTGGAGCAGGCCGTAGGTAAGGCCGAAGAAGAAGCCTGCGAATGCGATCCAGAACACGATCTGGGCCGGGCCGAGGTCGGCTCCGCTACGCGGATCGAACGCGCCGCGCTTGAACAGCGTCGCCATCATCGCGGTGACCAGCACCGGTGAGCCGAGCAGGACCGCCAGGGTCAGCCGGTTGCGAAGGAGAACATCGACATTGCGTCGTGTAAGAAGCCACCATTGCCGGACCGGGCCCGTGCGCTGGACGTCTGAACGGGTGGCAGGGATGGGCAGTAGAGCCGAGCCAGGCCGGGCTTTCGACGTCCCACCACTGTCCGCGAATCGCTCCGCCCAGATCTGCGGGGTGTACTCACGGGCCAGCCGGTCGTACACCTCCTCGAGATCCTGCACGCCGAAGTAGCGCCGAGCCTCGGTCGGGCTGCCGGTGAAGGCCAGGTGGCCGTCGCGCGCCAGGAATACCACACGGTCACACCGGTCGATACCGGCCGGCTCATGCGTCGTGAGGACGACTGTGACCCCGCGCCGGCTGAGTCGGCGCAGCAGGCGCATCACATCGGCTGCGGTCGACGGATCGAGCCCGGAGGTGGGTTCGTCGAGGAAGAAAAGGTGTGGCCGGGTCAGTAGCTCCACGGCGATACTGGCCCGCTTGCGCTGGCCGCCGGAGAGCGCACGGACCGGCACCTCGGCCCGATCAGCCAGGTCGAGGTCGTGCATGGTCTCTTCGACTACCCGGTCCGCCTCGGCCGCCGATGTGCCTGCGGGCAGCCGTAGCCGCGCCGCGTAGCGCAGCGTGCGGCGCAGGGACATCTCGACGTGGATGATGTCCTCCTGGGGCACGTAGCCGATACGGGAATCGGCGCTGACTCGGGCACCGCGAACGATGCCGTCATGTCGAACCTCCCCGGCAGACGGTGGTTGCAGTCCCGCGAGGATCTCCAGCAATGTAGTCTTTCCTGCTCCACTGCCGCCGGCAATGGCGACCAACTCGCCTGGTTCGACCGATAACGACAGCTCCTGGAGAATCTGCCGCACCCCGATATGCCGGCTTACGTCGACTGCATCGACCCGCCCGCCGCCCGGCACTGCAGGTGCATGATCTGAAGTGCGTGTACCGAACTGCTCGACGATCGGTGGTTCGAATGTCGATTCGGTCATGACCGGTGATCTCTGTGATTCCTGAACTCGATTTGTCATGCCCTGATCATCGGTCCGCCGCCTCCGTGGTCGCATGAGGCGTTTGCCTCAAATCGCGCCCACCAGGAATCGGTCGCCGCGCCGGGCAGCGGGGCCCTCGTCCGAGCTACAGCTGCGGGGCGGACGGCCCCTCACCGGGCACCCACGGACCGAGTCCACACCAGAATCCTCGGGAAGCCTCCAATCCCGCTCGAACACAACGTAATCCGAACTCCGACACCACACCCCCACCACCGCACCCCGGTGCGAATCTCGGCGTGCAAAGCCCGTGCGAACTGACGGTTCAAGTCCCTCTCGCGCATTCTGTGCCGCTGGGCGCGCGGTCGGCTGGCTGCTCCTGATCGCTTGTCCGACCGGGGCAACCGGCTGGACCGCAAGGCACCACATACCGATGAGCGTGAGCGGCGCCGCGATTGCCGCGGAAGCCTCCTTGACAGGTCCCCTTGCCATTGCACTGTTTGGTGATAGTTTTTCTGTATGGTCGGCTAGATCTCATACCCGCTGCGTATCGAGGGAGATGTCGTGTCAAGGGCCGGAAACGTCACCGCTGCAAGGGTTTGCGGGGGAATTCTCGGTACTCTCGCGTGTCTGGTCGGGGTGAGCACCGCGCACGCCGATGATGGACCCGGCCCGTTACTGGTCGGTGACACAGCGTATTTCGCTATGGGCAGTTGGAACTGCTCGATCGGTGCGGACGGCACAGTGGGCTGCGACCTCACAGTCCCGGCCCCGTCCATGAATGTGCTGTATGCCGGAATGCAGGTGTCGGTGCCGAATGTGCCGGCCATCATCATCGACTCGACCATGTCGCCGGCACATCCTCAGTGGAACTCCAACGGCAGTCACACTGTGCCAGGCGGAAATCCGCCGCTGCCTCGCATCGCACCCGCGAATAACCGCGACCCACAGTATTCGATCACATATGCCGGAGCGAATTGCCAGATCACCTATCAAGGTGCGGCAGTGTGCACATCAATGGGGCACGGGTTCAGCCAATGGGGACCAGTGCCGCAAGGCTACTGATCCCCACGAATCACTGGCTACCGATACCAGATACCGGAATCCCAAGCACCGTAGTCCCATACGTTGAAATCGTAGCGACCATGCGCACCCCCGAACAGATAGCCCCACCATCCGGCGGAGGTGTCGCAGATCTGGTCGTCGTGGTTGCACACCGTCAGCACCGGGAAGTCGCCGAACCAGTCGTCGACACCGGCCAGTGGATAACCGACGATCCCACTCCCGGGAGACGACGACAGGCCACCCCAACCAGGCCCGGGGGCCCGCTTGGGATCCGACAGGAGAATAGCGTTGGCATTGCCGACATCCTGGTGGGCGGTGACCCAGGCGTGGACGATGCCCGCGCCCTCGCTGTGTCCGATCAGCCTGATGTGGTCGTCCGGACATTCGCTGCGATGCAGCCAGAACAATCGGTCGAGTTCGTTCAGTCCCGACATCGGGTCGAGCGAATTGTAGCCGACAGGTTGATCCACAAAGGGGATGAACACCGACGAGGTGTTGTCGCCGAGACCGCCGATACCGATGGCCCAGTCGCCAATGCAGTTGTCGGCGTGAGCCTTCGGGCCCATCTCGTTTGTGAAGGAAAGGATGATTGCCAACAGTAATGCGGCGAAGAGCGCCGTTGCTCTACGCATGGTCGTACTTCTTCGTTTATCGTGCCTCCGGGTCCAGCCCGGCTTGTGTCAGGGGGTACCCAGAAGTTGCTCGCGTTCTTGCTTTCTGGCGAAATAGTTACACAGTCCATCGATATATTGGCCGGAACGCAATGTCGGAGGCCATGATCCGCACAGGGGATCCGCCCGCCCGAGCGATACACTTTTCGTTACCCGAGCTTCGATGGTCGAACGTTGCGGGGCATGGTTGCGGGGAACGGTTGTCGCGGTAGGCTTTTGGGACAAGGTATTCGCAAGGCGACCGCTGACCAGCTTTCCGGTAAATCATCCAAGCCTTCGAACCGGGCCGGCTTCCCAGTTCGTTGTACTCACACGTTGGCATGCCTGCCCCTGATACTGGGGATAGTCGGAACCCGAGACAGCTAGTGGTCCGGGGGATTTCCGCCGAACCTCTTTCCCCTGGGCGCGCTCGCTGGCCACCCCGCACCCCGACCCCGAAGTCATGCAGCACGCCCCAGTGATCTTCCGGGCGCGCGGCCTGATCATCATCGTGCTCATCGCCGTCCAGCGCCCTACACCCGCCTGGCCGGAATATTCGCTATCCCCCATTCTCAGGCCGCTGCGGCAACTGCCTCGCCCTGCCTCGTCCCCGTTACGGGTGGATCATCATTCGCCAGGCACGTAATGGACTGCGGTGCACGGTTTCTGGGCGGGCGTCCCGACTTCGGCGAGTCCGGTCACCGGGCGGTTTACTTCACTGTTTCCGCAGGTCGATCTGTGCCTTAGCGCATGTGTCCCCCTCCGGACACAGACAGTACGCCAACACGTGGCCGTGGGTTCGTCTCGGCCGTAACCGCGTGGTCGTCGTGGTTGTAGGTTAGTTTCAGTCCCAGTTCTCGGTATACCTCCAGCTTGTCGCCGGGGTCGGCAGCCTGCAGAATCGCCAGGATTCCACCGAGTGCATCCACCAGTTGACGGATTTCGTCGCGGCTCATTCGTTGGGCAATGGACGGCGTGATTCGTCGCGGCTGTGAGTTGAGCGGCCAGGAGCGCGCGTTCGCGGTGTATGTCGCTGCTCCACGCGCGACCATAGCGGGGTCCGCACCGGCTTCCAGAGCGGCGCGATGTCTGGCAAGTTTGCGGTCGCATTCGGCGATCGATCGGCGTAGTGGGTCCGATGTCGCCGTCGCATCGGGTTGAGCATCGTAGCGGGGATTGCCGAGGATCGCCCGGACAGCACTCTTGGACCAGGCAGCACCCGACCGATGCGAATTGCGCTTGCGGTCGTGAGCCGAGGGCACAGGATCTCGTCGACTGTCAGGCGCTGCGCAATGGCGAAGATGCCTATACCCGAGAGGTGTCATGTAGTCGTCGAGAGGGCCACCGATGGGCTGGCAGATGATCGCGGGCACGAACGGCACCCCTGGCCTGCTCTGCTCTTCGGTCAGCAGCAGCTGGGCTTGGAGCCGGGGTTCGTCGGCACTGCCGGTATCGGCAGCGTAGTGCGCCAGCAGCGAGATCAAGGCGATCAGACGAAGTTCGAGTTGGTCCTGAGCGATCGGGTCGGGCGTTCGCCTCGGAAGCGTTCCGGGGCCGTTCCCATTGGTTCGGCGAGCTGCAACTCATCTCTGCGCCGAAGTACTCGCGGAGCGAGCGTATTCAGCGGGCGTGCCGCCGAGGCCCACGCAGTTCACGCAGGCTCGGCGCGCCGGGCAGCAGATCGGGTAGATCGGGCATTGCTGCCGCGGCAGCCGTGATCGGGGCGATGATCTCCTCATTGCGAACGCGCGCCAGTCGCGCGGCTCCCTGTCCCGCCTCGGTGACCGAACGTGCGAGTTCCCAGCGACTGGTACCGAAGGCTTTCGGCGCGAACTTTACATCCACCAACACACCCGAACCGTCGACTGTGACCTCGACCAGACCATCGGCTGAATTCGTGGTGGATCGCACAGCGGCCAGCTTCTCGCGCACCGCGGTGACGTGCGCGCGTTGTTCGGCGAGGGTGTCGAGGATGTGGTTGATCTGATTGCGCATCCCCTCACCGGCCGAACACGGTCCGTCGCTCTCCCATTGCTCCATCGGTTGCTGTTCTCCTTCGGTTCTCAGAGTGCCGATTGCCGGCGCTCGGAAAAGCGTTCCTCGAACCCCACCACAAATTTTGCCGGCGGGACCGAGGACGACGACTGCTCGACCACGCCATCGTCGGCGATATAGAAGATCGCCCGGCCGATCGAGATCTCGCCCTCCGGCACCGGCACATGAACCATCCATCCGGCACTGATCCGGTGAGCGACCAACTCCGATAATGGATATCCGGTGGTGTCGTACCGGTTCCCGATGATGTAGTCGCCGACCCGTGCGATCGCCAGCCGCTCCGGCATCCGGCGAGGTGGTGCCGGGGCCAGCCCCATGATCGAATACTGGTAGAGCGCGCCATCGATATCGTGCCGCTCGTTGTCACCGAAAACCGCGGCCAGGTCCTCGCGAGTCACCCTGCCCGCTTCCGCCGAGGAAACCAGAGCCGTTGCCGCGGTAGAGATATCACTGCCCGGTGCGGCAGCGAGACCGGCGATGATCGCGCTCACGGAGTCGGCGCTCCACACCCCGGGCACAGCCTCGGCGCACTCTCGCGCCGACGGCGATTGACCCCGGTACCAATGCCCGGCCTCCCACCAATAGCAGAACGACAGCAGACCCGCGGCAGCCCGCGGATTCAACACCGGGTTCGCCACCCAATCCGGCGCGCCCGCGAAGAGTTTCGGCATGGGCTCGCCACCGTTGTACACCGCATCCAAGCTCGGTGCGTTCCACACCCCACCCGACAGCACGGCCCGGTCGCCCGGCAGCACGTGCACCGTCGAACCACTACGCGCGTCACCCTCGAAAACACCTGCCGACGGGAGCATCCGTGGTCCCCAATCCGATCGGGCGGCAACGAATGCCGCGGCGATGGTCGTCCAGCGCGCCAACAGCATTGGGAGCGGGGGAAATTCATGCTCGGCGAGAGTTGCCCACACCTGCCCGTCCCAATCGGCGCGGGCACCCGCCGCGGCTTGCTGCACGGTCCGCTGCTGACGGTCGTCGTGTCCGAGATAGGCGCCCAGCCATACCGGCAGCTTGTCGCGCGGAAACGCCGCCAGATCGGCCCGGTAGGCCTCCGGCGCGAACAGCTGCTCAGGTGGGAACGGCTCCGCGCCGTAGTCGTAGGTGACATCCATCTCACCGGAGTTGTTCATTATCAATAACATTCGCCACCACGGGCCCTGTGGCATCGCCGCCGCCCCGGTCCGCGACCGCCGCACGAGAGTGAGCACTGTCTCCGGGGCGCGCACCGACATTCTTTGCGAGGCAACAGAATACACGAGGTCGGCAGCTTCGGTCACGACCGTCATCGCGAATACCGCGTCCAGCCGACGCCAACCCGTGGGGCCGTGCGCCGTCAACTCGTCGACAAGTCGCTGATCAATGGTGGTATCGATCGACATCTCGGTCATGGTGCAGCCTTTCTTGTTCGTGTCGGCGCAAACGTCTCGCCTGCATTGCCGCCAGTCGGCAGCTTCGGCCGGGTCGGGCGCGCGTCGGGGACGAGCCAGCCTTCCTGGACGCCCTGAAACCGGGGCACCAAGGCCGAGGCCAGCGCGAAGAACCGCGGATCCGTGTTGCCGTCCTGCAGGACCCACGATCGTGACTGCCGGAGGAACGGTCGCACATCCCCCTGGCCGCCATCCCGCGCATAGTGCGCCGTAGCCAGCAAGACTGCGGTTTTCATCGCTTGGACAACCCGCGGCTCGCGAGCCATCTCATCGAGGTCGGGTGGGAATCTGTCACGCGAAAACCGCGTCTTGGGCGCCCGGCGCTGGTCCGGTCCGTTCTCGGTGATGTTTTCGACCGTGTGCGCCGGTCCTTGGCCGAGTTCCTCGAATATCCAGACCGCCGGGTTGGCGAGAAATGTCAGCCTCTCTTCCGCGGGCACGTAGCGAGTCAACCCGGAACCCCCCTGCCAATGACTTGCCGGTAGATGGAAGAGATGACCCCTCTTGCTGTTCGGATGCGGGTCGTCGGGATGAATGGTGAGAATTGTGTATTCCCCCGTTATTTCGGGTTCGGTGAATACGTGTTTCACCACTTCTTCCATCCTGCCGCGGAGCGCGTCGTCCACGATGGTGTATGCACTGCCGGGAAGTTCGAGATCAATCCCCTCCGACCTCATATGTTTTACGAAATTTCGATACGTGCCGGGGACCAGCGCCTCCGCCTCTTCGCTCAAACCGGATCGGAAAGTCTTGGGCAACGGCAGCTTCTTTCCGGTGAGACGTTCGAAATCGCGTGCCACCATCTCGATCACCTTGGACGAATAGCCGACCTCACGGCAGAACTTTGCGAAAAAAACGGGATCTATATTTCGTATGGCAGCCGCTATTATATGCCCGTCTCGGGCGGCGAACATGCACCGCCACAGCGGATTCTCAGCCGCGCGTGGACGCAGTCGGCGCAGCATGCTCTCGCCGACCCACTTATGAAACGGAGCAATGAATTCGGACGCGACATCATAGGCCTGGGCCGTCAATCGCAATCCGTAGGGATCCAACGAAAAAGACCGGCCGATATCCGCTATGCTGGAGAAAGCCTGTTCCACCGGGATTCTCGGGAAGTTGCGGAGGAATTCGTCGCGCATCGGCACCGGCGCGACGAATTCCTGTCGAGTGGAAGAATCGAACCGAGCTACGGTGCGTGACATTCCCGTGCCCGCCTCGGCCATCGCCGATAAACGATTGAATTCATCCGCGTGCTGCACGAGGGTGGCCGCTTCAAAGCACTCGACCGCATCGGCCAGGTGTAAGATCTCAGGAATACCGGCGACATGACCGTAGCGCCTCAGATTTCCCATCGGGTTGTTCTCGAACGGTCTCCACGATTGCCCGAGCAGCAGCTCGCGTTTGTCATTCACCTTACCGACATCAAATTTCCAGTCGATGGCAAATATGGAGGCCCGTCCCAGCTCCCATCTTGTTCCCAATATTTCGTGCAGATTCGAATGCAACTCGTCGCGGATCAGTTTCAGATGGTTTTTCTGTTGCCGGGTAGTTGCTTCCTGCTCTGCGGCTATCTGCCGCACGAAGCGCCCGATCCATGCCATGACCTCGGTGGCGGGACGTTCCCGGCTCACTCGAAGCCAGCCCTCGTCGTGCAAGTAGTTCAGCCCAGCCTGTAGCTCATCGAGGGCATGACGCACCAGACGCGGATGCAGTTCCCCCCTGTCCACCCCGAGCGATTCGGCCAGTTCGTCACGTGCCGCCTCTGCGCGAATGCGCAGCCATTCCAGCGCCAGCGAGTTCGGGGTCAGCATGGCCGGGTCGAGGCCGCGTTCGGTGGCGGCGTCGTCGCGCAGCGCCCGCTGCCACCTGATCTGCATCTCGAGATCGTCGGGAGTCTGGGACAGAACCTGCACCGTTTGCGGCCGCGCGGGAACGGCGGCGGTGTCGGCGGATCGACGGCTCCACGGTGTCGGTGCGGCCTCGGCGGCCGCGCCCTTGTCCGGCCTCTTCCTCCCGTCGTGCTGCCCTGCGTTCTCACCTGCGAAGCGATTGAATACCGCCCACGCTCCGTCGTTGCGTCCATTGCGCCGGCGGGCGACTGCGTGATCGATCTCCACGTCCCTGCCGTTGTCACCGGCCATCTGCACCGGGTCGAATGGCATCGCTCCCCGGCCGCGTGGGGCAGCGGGCGAAGCAACCGGAGTGTCGCCCGCCCGCCCTGGCTTCGATTGGCCATCGGTCGGTGCCAACGCCGTGCCACCGGCATCGCGCCCGGCCTGTTGCGTGGCGCGCACGTCACCGTCCGTCGCAGAATGACGATCGGCCGGTCGATTCTCGGCGGTCACCGAGCCAGCACCGCTCCATGGCGTCACGGACCGCTCAGATGGCTTGTGGGGGGCAGCCGTCAATCCATCCTCGCCCCCTTCCGATCGAACACCACCAGCGTCATGTTCCGACTGCTTCTGCCGCTCGTAAGCAGCCATCAGATGCGAGTGCACCAGCTTTTGGGCGTCCGTTGCCCGTGAACCGTGCATATTCACTGCCATGTTCGCTTCCGCGTACAACTCGCGTAGCGCGACCGCGTCGGCGCCTTCTTGCTCTTTCGGAGTTTCGGAGGCCTTATGCTTGGTCTCGCGCCTTTGAAAGCTATATCCGCTGAGTTCTCGCCGGAGCCAAGCCGGGAATGTATCCATCGTGGTAGACAGCGACGTCCGAACAAAAAGAGCGACAAGTGCGCTCATGATGTTTTGATAGTCCGCTTCCGGGATATATTTCAACCCGCTCAGGTTATGAAACAAGTGGCCTTCTTCGTGGAATGCGAGACTTTTGAACGCCTGTTTACTGTCCGCCGAAAGCCATTGAGAATCCACCGACCTCTGCACAGCCTGCTGAAACAAGGACAGGCTCATCGCATAGCGCTCACTGAGCCAAAAACCGGTTACCTGGCGCCGACCATCGATTTCCTGCGACCTGGTCCAAATCATGCTCGTGTACCTCGAAGGCATATCGACTCCGATTACAGGGCGATGGTGCTCAGGGTCTGGAGCAAGTAGGCCGGGGTTCTTGGTGAGAAGCTCCCGCATTGCCTGGGCGAACTGCCGGAGGGCGTCGAGGTCGAGATCCGGGCCTGCGAGCCCGACAGCCTTCACGCCTAAGTCGTGTTCCAGACCGCGCGCGATCTCTGCTCCCTCCTCCATCGACGCCAGTTCCGCGGCCGTCAGCACTCGCTCGGGTGGCAGCGTCATGCCATGCAGTTGTCGAGCCAGCGTAGTCAGCAGCGAATATAACGCATACTCGCCGGGGCTCGGGTTGAACCAGTATTCTTTGGCTGCGAATGATTGCCGAAACGCTTGTCGAATATCCAGGTCACGCAGAGGTTTCTTGTTGAAGAAGCATGCCTTGGTGAACTGGGTCTGGAGCCATTTGTCGAAGTCGACCGGGCTCTCGGTAGCAGCACGCCTCTCGTGGGTCTTTCGCAATGCGGTTTCCGCCTGCGCTTCCGCTCGCCAGCACGTGGCGAATATCAGCGCGTCTGCGAATATTTCGGTAGCATATTGGCACACTTCTTCAATGGTGAGGCTGCGGTCTTCTTTTCCTTTTTCGCGGACAGCACAATCGACATCCAACTGTAGTCGGCCGGTAACAACCTGCCCGTCGGAAACATGCGGAAACCCGTCGTAAATCCGGCCGTCCTCAAAACCGGTAATTGCCAATTCGCGAATGACAACCATCGGATAATCCGTGAGCCGATCGTGAATCGTCTGCAGGGCCGCCTGGGCCCTCCTCAGGTCGACCCCCGGCCGGAACGACACCCTTGTAGCGGGATTCAACTGCTCGAACGCGTGGACAACACCCAACACGGTGACGTGCTCTGTCGCATCCCAGTCTCGGCGCGGCTCCCACTCGTATGGATCGGGCTGCGGTGCGGCGCCGGGCCCCTGTGGCGACTGTTCCGGCGACAACGCTCCGTGGCCAGGGGCACCGGGAACACCCGGATCCGGCGAACCGGGCGCCGCCGCAGCCGGGTACTCTTTTGCCTGCTGAACGGTCTTTTCCGGCACAATCGGATTCGCCGCCTGTGGATCGGGCGGGAGTGGCTTGTTCCTACGCTTGCCGGGCGGGGTGAAATCGTTGCCGAAAGCTGCCTGAGCCCGTAGGGCGGGGCGCTTCAGCATCGTCTTGCGTTCGGGCGGGGTCGCACGATGGGAGGACGGGACGCCGATTCCCGGGATGTAGTCGAGGCTGTTATCCCGACCGAGGTCGTCGGGGTTCAGGCCGGGCGGAGAGGGTGCGATGGGTGCGCCGGGCGCGGCGCGGTCCAGTGGACCGGAGAACTGCTCGGGCAACGGCGATTGGGGTTGCTCGTCCGATGAAATGGGCAGCTGCAGCGGCGGTTCGGCCGTCAACGGCGGTGTGGGCGCGGCCTCGGGAGGGGGTGTCGGGCGGCTCGTCTTGTTCGGATCCTGCTCGTCGCGTTCAATCGGGTCGAGGGTGAAGCGCGGTGGTGTGGCGGGCAGCCGGGGGAGCGTGTCGGAGGTACGTGGCAGTACGGTTTCGCGCGGCCTCTGCGGCTCCGGCAGCTGCTGGCCGGGGTAGGCGGTGTAGTCCCGCTGTGCCCACCAGTCCCGGTGCTCGTCGGGCTGTTTATTCGGAAACTCGACGACCGGCTTCTCGTGCGGATCGTAGGGCACCATGCCCGGCCGTGATGTGGAGATGATCTCGCCCGGTGGCAGCTCGAACTCCGCCGGCGGCACATCGGGGTCCGCATCGTCGCGCTGCGTTCGCTGTGCGCCGAGCGGTTTCGTCGTGACGTCGGGGGAAATGTCGGCCGTCTGCGCAGCAATTCCGTGCGACGCGCCCAGCGGCGCGGTATGGAGTGAGTGCCCTTGCGCAGCATTGTCGGTCGCGGACTTCGGTGAACGCGCATGCGCGTTCGATCCGTTGGCGTCCGGCTCGGATGCCGCTTCACCAACCGGCCTCGACGAAACGGCCTGTGCACCTGCGCCATTCGTATCGGGCGTGAGATAGTCCGGCTTCAGTGTGCTGCCCTGCGCCGCAACGTGGTCAGCGCCCGGCGTCCCTTCGAGAACCGAGCCGACCGGGTTTGCCTGTGCAGCAAAACCATTCGTTTCCACGTCTGGCCCGGCGACCGTGTCCTCCGGACCGCCTTGCGAGGCAACGTCATTCCCGCCCGGAAACGCTGCGTCGGGAGCAGTTATCGGGGTATCCCCTTGTCCGGTCGGGCTGACCGGTTCCGCCGCGGGGGCGGTCGAGACGGCCCCACCCCGCAGCGAGCGCTCATTCGGGATTGCGCCCGTCGTCGAAGGCAATGAATCCGAGGATGGTCTCGCAGGATTCGGGTGGTCGGTGGACGGGTTTCCCAGCAGCTGCGCCAAGTCACGTTCGAACGCTGCTTTGAATGCGGTCTCGCTTACCGGTTCGTCGATACGAATCCCCTGACGGGGCGATCCCTTTTCGAGGGTGTCGCCGCCGACGGGCGAAAACCCCATCGGATCTTCCGGGGCGTCGTGGCCGGCCTGCCCCTTCGGCATTTGTCCCGGCGCCAACGGCAATTCCGCACCCTCATCTGTGAAGACCGCGCCGAAGACCTTCTCGTCGGTACCGTTGGGGCGTTTCTCGATATGCGGTAGTAGGTCCTGCTTCCAGTTGTGCAGGGCGTTGTCCTCGAGCCGTACCCGAACGGGACCGACCCTGCGCCCCTGTGCGTCGACCTTCCACTCGGTGACGACATCCCCGGCGATCTCGCGCACCTGGTTGCCGACCCGCTCGCGCACCTCGACATGGCCGAGACTGTTTTTGCTCACCACGAACGCGTGCGCACCCAGCCCATTCTTCAACTGCACACCGGTGGCGACGAAACCCCCGTTGTGCTGCACATGCTCGATAACCGCATCCAGCGTGCCGAAACCGCCGGGCCGCCAATCGGCACGCAACATCCGCGCCAGCAGCTCGTGTCCCACCCCTTGCAATCCGATCTGCCGGCCGCTGAGCAGTGACGCGTCGATGTGCCCGTCGCCCACCATGGACTGGATGTAGGACACCACCTCCTGCACGCAATTTCGCAGACCCGCGCCCATCTGGGGCGCCGCCACATACTGCGCACCACCATCACCTGCGGAGGAAGCCGACTGCGGTTCGCCTGCTCCACTCCCGGCTCCGGTGCCCGAGCCGCCACCGTGATGCGTCGAATCACCGTGTACATCAACCATTTCCGTCGAATGCGGTGGTTGATGACCGGTTCCGGTCTCGTGGCCGGGGACTCCGCCGCCGCTCGCGGCTCCGGCCCCGTCGAGATCGCCGGGGGCAAGCTCCGGCGTCGCGCCACCTCGTTGCCCGGCAGGTCCGTGCGTGACGGCCGCCCCTTCGTGTACGAGCTCGCCGGGCCTCGACATGTGTGTCGCTCCAGCGGAAACATTCGCATCTTCGTGCGGTCTGGGCGCCACCGCCGTCCTGCTCGACGCCGATTGCCCGGCTTCCACTAGCGGCCTGTCGGGGTTACCCCCCTGAGTAGGGGGAGTACCACCGGATTGCGGTTTGTGTGACAACCCCGGTCGCTCGTCGCCGGCATTCGGGTGCCGACCGGTGCCGTCGCTGTCACCCCGTTCAGCCCGAACACGCTGACTGTCGAGAAACTCCTTGACGGCATCGCGTGCCGGGCCCGCTTCGAAATCCTCGGCACGCAGTGTGCCCGCGAGTTTGCGGTCGAGTTCGGCTCCCATCTTCAGCAGTTCCGGACCGATCTCGGGCTGAGCCGCATGCCCGTCACCGGCTGCCGGCATCGGTTTGCGAGCCGTCGGCAGATCATTACCGACATGCGGGAAGTTCTGGGCGTGGCCGGGTTCGATCTGTGGTGCGACCCGGTGGACCGGGCCACCGGGAGATACACCTACCTGGGCAGCGCTACGGCCGGCTCGTAGCGCCGAACCCGCCGCTCCCACGAAGCCGGCCCCGAATCCCGTCAACAACATGTCGGCCAGATGCATCGGCTCGCCGGTCAGCGACCACGCCGTGACAGCGCCCGCGCCAGCGCCCGCGACGCCGCCCAGCGTGCCCGCGGCCACCGTCGCCATCACATGGGTAGCGACTGTCGATGCCACCGGTGCGGCCATCGCGGTTACCGCGGGCGCGACGAGGCGGCCGACCTCGGCCCCCACCAGCCCACTGACCGCGCCGACCGCGGTCGCCACCCCGACCACACCGAAATCCACCGAATCGCGGTGTCCCTGCGCGATCTGTATCTCCTGGGCCCCCCACTGCACTCCGCCGCCCGCGACCATCCCGAAGAGCACAGCGCCGGAGTTCATCGCCAATCGCGGATGTTCGGCGGCGAATCGTGCCACCAGCTGCAGCAGCCGTAACAGGAGCTCACGCCATGCGACCTGCATCGCCGCCTCGGCTTCCAGCCGGTACACCATCCCCTGCACCAGGCCGACACCGGTGGTGGCCGCCACCGCGGACGCCACCAGCTGAGCCAGCAGAATTGCGGCGATTCCGACCACCACATATTGCTGGAGTTCGAAGGATGTAGCGGCCTCATGCAGCTGTTCGGCGATACTGCGGCCGAACTCGCTCATCTTGCGCGCGTCTGCGATCAGCTCCCGGTAGCTGGTTCGCATAGCGTCGGCGGCAACACCCTCGAACGTCGCCAGGTCATCGGTCAGCACCTGCTCGAGCCGAACTGCCAGTGCGGCCAGCTCCTTCGCCGAGGCCGACCACCCCTCATCGGCGCACTGCCGCATCGAGCCGGGGTCGGCCTTCGGACAGTGTCCGAGCACGATGTCGACGAGCCAGCTCGGAAATTCGTCCGGAATCTGCACCATCAGCGGGCCTTCGATCGCTCACACGCGATCGCGACGACCAGCCGATGAAGTGCTTTCGCGGGGCCGCCGGCCTGTTGTGCGCGTAACTCGACCTCGGCGAATGCGGAGGCCAGCGCCGCACGAGGTTCGAAACGGCCGCGCGGGAAGCTCCCGGTCAATTCGGCACGCCATCCCCGGTAGCCCTCGAGCACACCGGCGAGGCTGTCGTCGTACCCCCACGGCCCATTGATTCGGTGGTATTCGGTGATCAACGTCCGCTGCACCTGCTGCCAAGCCCGAGGGCCCGCCTGCGCCGCCATTACCCGGCCGAAGCAACCGATCATGACCGAATACAGTGGCCGCGTTTCGGATTCGGCCACCATATGTCCGGAGTGTGTTGCCGCGCAGACAATTTCGCTGAGCGTGGCAGGCTCGATGACGGCGGTGCGGTCGAGCGCGATCACGGTCGCCGGATCGTGTCGCACCTGTGACACCACACCAGCCAGGTCCACGATCTCGATCCCGTCGAGAGTGAGGAACGGATACTTGCCGAACATGTCGCCGACGGCAGCCGCGATCTCATCGACCAGGGATTCGGTAACGCCCGGAGTATCGAACCCGGCTACCCACAGACCGTGCCGGGCAGCAAGTTCCCGCGCTTTTGCTGCGGCCGCCGGAACACTCTGTGCGCGTGACCGTTTCGCCAGCGCGCGATCGCGCTTGGAACCTCGCGGCTTGGTGGTGCGGCGGGGCTGTGTCGCCTTCGGTGCGACCGGCTGCGGGCGCCGGGGCGGAAATACCTGTCCGGGCGGGAGGGCGCTCGGCCCGTTCTTCGGCGGCGGAGTATTGAGCGGATTTCGAGCCCACGGCGTACCGGGCTTCGACCACGGTGTGTCCGCGGTCTTGTTCGCCGCGGTCCGCGGACGGTCGGGTTCGCCGGACCAGGGCGTGGCAGCAGCCGCGGGTGGGGACGAATTTCCGGCGATCGGCGGCAGGACGGAGTCGGGCACCTCCTGTGGTCGTTGCGGATCGCGCAGCCCGGGGCTGTCCAGCCGATCCAGATCGGCGTATTCCGGTTGATCGGGCGCATGGAGATACCCACTCGGCTGGTCGGCCGGATATTGCGCTTGATAAGGGAAATTGGGAGTCCCGGTCGGATCGGGTGGCGTGGGGCCGATGTCCTGTGGCACGGCTCCTCGGGCCAGTGCGGACGGAATCGGCTCGGGTTGTTGTGATTCCGGTTGTTTCACAGGTTGGCCGACCGGCTGATCGCCACCGAAAACGACCTGCCCCGGGCTATCGAACCGCGTCAGGTCCGCATCGGGGAGCGAACGGCCGAGATCCTGATCCTGGACATCGAATACGTCGGCTGTGCCGCCGACATTTTGCCCCAACCTGTGCATCCGGTCGACCAGGCGCTCGAATCCGGCGACTCCCTCGGTTGCTTCCGGCTCGTAACTGTCACCGAAGATCCGCCCGGGCTCGTCATTGCCCCAGCACTCGCCTTTGTCGGCCAGCGTGGACTTCAGCTGTTTCAGCCGATCCCGCGCGGCGTCGGCGATGGACAGCAGGTCCGGAGCCAGTGCCCGCATCCGGTCCAGATCGACGTGCAACGACTGCCCCATAGCAGGCAATCCCCCTCATCATCGGCCGAGAGTGTCAGAATTCTTGTGGACAGAACGGTGCAGTGCTAATTTTCGGCTATCTGTCTCCCAAGGCATTCGCGGCAAGAACCGAGCCAGTGTCCGATGCGTACCTCGGGCGGCACAACCGCAGCGTCATCTCCTGCCCGATTCCGATAGTCGCCGACACGGAAGCGTAGGTTTCGTATCGAGGCCGCCGCCACACGAACGAGAAGGGCCCCGCATCTCGACGGTGCGGAGCCTCTGCAAGTCACGTTGAATCAGATAGCGCGGACGTCCTGGGCCGGCGGACCCTTCTGACCCCGGCCTACCTCGAACTCCACGCCCAGCAGCGAGTACTCCTGCATCGGCGACAGGCGGACCTCGATGCATTCGGCCCGCGCGCTACGGACGCGCATGGCCTCGGTGGGGAAGCCCTACGACGAAGCCGTCGAGTGTTTCGAGGGCGATCGGGGTTTCCCCTGGTGCTGGATCTATCCCTCGACCGTTGCTGTCGTGCTGTGCCACAACGACTTACGGTTTGGGCACCCGAATCTTGCGGTTGCGGGCACGAGAACCCCCGGCGTCTACCGCTCCCCCTGGCGATCGGTACAGACTGCTGAGCGTCGTCGGAAGCCTGTCTGGGAGATACTCTATGACGGAGTCATTAATTCAGCTGCCCACCTCTGGGGAGTCCGATTCGCATCTGTGCTCGGATCCGGCGGCCCCGAGCTCGCTGCCCAGACCGGCATCACCACCTGCTGGGCCACCATCCACTTGGCGCTGATCAGCCGCCGGAACAACTGCGCGGCCGAGGTTTACGTTGAAAATTTCCAGTAGTCGCTGCCGTACATTCGAATACCGGGTCACTCGGGCGAGCCCGTGCGCGGTCGACCTCGCGCCGTCCGAGATCGGAGTGACCAAACCGTTCTTCGACTGCCTGCTGCTGGGGGTCGGGGTGCAGCGCGGCGATCGGGTAATCACTGCCGCAGCGGTGGAAATCGTCAAAAGCATTGTGGCGCAAACCGGTTCGGTCTACATCGTGATCGATGGG
Organism: Nocardia sp. CA-107356; assembly: GCF_050946365.1. Classification (NCBI taxonomy): domain Bacteria; kingdom Bacillati; phylum Actinomycetota; class Actinomycetes; order Mycobacteriales; family Nocardiaceae; genus Nocardia; species Nocardia sp. CA-107356. The sequence goes on from NZ_CP191992.1 coordinate 6,654,022, forward strand.
TTCGCACACTGGGCCGAGGTCACCGAACAGCTTGGGTCGGCACCGGAATTCGACGTGCTGGCCGGACTCGCCGACGCGCTGGACGTGTTGGCGGAGCTGACCGAACGGCTGGAGGAACGCGGCGAGTTGGTCCATCTGATGCCGTTCGGCTGGAACAACGTCCAGCGCGTCGAGTTGTTCGATGGGCAGTGGCCCAGGCAGATCACCGATATCCAGCTCGACAGTTCCCCGGCCTGGTCGTCGTTGCGTCGGCCGGACCGGCGCCTCACGCCACGGGTGCGGATGCCATGCGGGCGCAACTGACGGTTGACGTGTCGGCGGGTGTGCGGTCAGTCTGCGACGGCGTCGGCGGGCTCGGTGGCCGTGGAACCGGTACCGCGCGTTGCGGATTCGAACAGCAGGGCCGCGACGATACCCGTAACCGTACATTCAGGCGCGCAAACCGTAAGTCTCAACCGCACGGCACGACGGGGTAGCCGATGCGGGGATAACATGCCGAGGCGGGGATAACATGTTGTCAGGCCAGAGCCTGGAGGCAATCGAGTTGACGTCGGGTTTCCGTATAGGTGGGCCGACCAGATGCGTCTGCACGGCAGTGACCTCCGTCGGGTGTGGTGTTTACGACGACGTCCGGGAGTTGCTGGAGTCGGCGACATTCCACCGGTCGGCAACAGCGGAGTTCAGGGTTCGTCGGACAGTCTTGCGCATGCCGCCAGGACTCCTCACCGTGCTGCGGTGTTGGCGATGGCCAACTCGCTCGCCCCGGTCACGCGCCGAACGAACTGCTGTTCAGCGGGGCAGTCATCACCGTTTGATCCAGGAGGAGGGTGTCACATGAGATACGACCGGTTGGTCGTCAACGATGCCCAGGAATGGGCCGAACTCACCAACGGCTTTGTGCCGATGGGGCATCGGATACAGCACCTCGGCGAGTGGACCTCCACCCTGACCGTGCAGCAGAGTACGGTGTACAGCCTGCTGCGCTGGGACGAACCTGACGGGCGGGTTGGCTATCGCACCCCAGGTCATGTCCGGCGTGAAGCTGCTGACGGATTCTACTGGCTGGTGCTCCCCCAGCACACCTCCTTCGTCGTGGGCCGAGAAGAGGGCGTGATCACAGCACCCCGGGGTCACGCCATGCTGTTTGGTCTCGACCAGGTGTGCTGGATGCGGCCCGGTCCCCGCGCGCTGGCCCTGCAGCTACCGCGCACCGAGATCGACCACGCAATCTCGGTGGACGGCTCGCGGTGCACCCCATTGGATATGGATTCCGGTCTGGGCCGGGTCACCCGGACCTTGATCCACAACGTGCATGCCGAGCAGGCGGACTTCAGCGACCGTGAGTTCAATGCGGTGTGTGATCGAATCAGCGAGCTGCTGTGCATGCTCGCACTGGGCGACACGAGCCCGCAGCGCGGGCACCTCGACGAGACGGTGGAGGCCGTGCGACGGTACGTGCGCGACTCCGTTGGGGTCGCGGATGTGCGGCTACCCGCGGTCGCACACGCACTCGGCTGGTCACCTCGGCAACTACGGGTCGCTCTGCACCAAGCGGGCACCACCTATCGCGATGTGCGCCGAGACGAAGCACTGCGCGTGGCCCGGGACTTGCTGGAAAGTGAAGGGGCCCAGGGCATGAGGATCACCGAAATCGCCGAACGCACCGGTTTCACGCCGAACTGGTTCTCTTCGGCATTCAAGGCCCGCTACGGCGAGGCACCGCGCGAGTTCCGGCAGCGGCGTCTTGCCGGGTCGTCCAACGACCCGCCACGGCTGCGGTCAGGTGCCGCAGATGAGGTTGCGCTCGACGCGACGGGGTAGTCGTCGCAGTCGGTCTGCCTGCCCCCGTCGCTTCGCGAACGCGAAACGTAAATCGCCACCGTGAGCTGGAACGGCGGGGCTCCGGCAGGCGAGGTCGGCGCTGCCAGCGTCTTTCATGGACCGAGGCTGTATCCCCCGGAGATGATGAGTTTCCTTGCTGCCGCTGCCGCTGCCGCTGCCGCTGCCGCTGCCGCTGCCGCTGCCGCTGCCGCTGCCGGTGTCGGTGTCGGTGTCGGTGTCGGTGTCGGTGTCGTTGTACGGTCCGACAGATCTCCGACGGACGGCGAGTGCGGGCGCTCGAACGAATTGTGACGGACGTAACGGATCCGGGTCACCAGCCACCTTGGAAGAGAACGACCTCTCGGCGCCGTGCCGGAGAGATCGACATACGAGTGAAATGGGAATCTCCTTGAGCGCACAAGAACCCTTGTCTCATGCACCGGCCTGCCCGGTGGCTCACGGTTCACCGCTGAACTCGGAGGGGCCGCCAGTGCCGTTGCACTCACCGGAATTCGCTGTCGATCCGCATCGGGCATACCGTGAGATGCGCCAGCGGTTCGGTTCGCTGGTGGCGGTGGAACTGGCGCCGGGGGTGCCTGCCACGTTGGTGATCGGCTACCGGGCCGCATTGCGCATTCTCAACGATCCCGATCATTTTCGGGCCGACCCGCGACACTGGCAGCGAAATGTTCCCGCTGACTGCCCGGTATTGCCGATCATGGAGTGGCGGCCCACCGGAAGCCGCAGTGCGGGAATGGATTTCGCGCGATATCGGCAAGCCACCACCGCGAGTATCGACGGCATCGACCTGTACGGTCTACACGCCGTCGTGCAGCAGATCGCGGTCACGCTGATCGACGGCTTCCAACCCGACGGGACAGCAGATCTGTTGAGCCAGTACGCATTTCCGCTGACATTCCAGGTCTGCTGCGCCCTGGTCGGCTGCCCGGACGAGATCGGGCAGCGGGTTGCCGCGGGCATGGCCGCGATGTTCGAGGGCACTGACGCCGACAAGGGCAACCAGATGGTGTACGACGCTATGCGCGAACTCGTGGCACTGAAGCGGTCCGAGCCGGGCAATGACATCGCATCACTGCTGCTGCAACACCCTGCCGACCTCGATGAGGAGGAACTGGTCCACCAACTGGTTACCTTCTACGGTGCGGGAATCGAGTTGCAGCTCAACTTGATCGTCAACACGTTGCTGCTGATCATCACCGACGATCGATTCGGCGACAACGTGCTCGGCGGCAGCCTGTCGACGCGCGACGCACTCGACGAGGTGCTGTTCAACGACCCACCCCTGGCGAACTACTGCATCACTTACCCCAGACAGCCGATCCTGATCGACGACTTCTGGCTACCCGCCCACCAGCCCGTCGTGATCAGCATGGCCGCGTGCAACAACGACCCCTCGATCCGAACCGAAGACCGCACAGGAAACCGTTCACATCTGGCATTCGGGATCGGCCAGCACGCCTGCCCCGCCCGATCACTGGCATATATGGTCGCCCAGGACGCCATCGATCAACTCCTTGACAGGCTGCCGAACATTCGTCCGGCACTCCCCGGCGTCGAACCCGCCTGGCGCCCAGGGCCGTTCCACCGGGCATTGGCCACGCTGCCGGTGACGTTCCGCGACGCGGGCGCCCCAGCATGAGCTTCGGGGAGAGAGTTCAGCAATCCGCCCAGGGACGTGCGTCGCCTCGCGTTCCGCATGCGCGAACACGGTGTCAAGCCCGAGCTCGAGATCTGTGACACCGGCCATCTCGACGCTTGCCTGCGGTTGCGTGATGAGGGGCAGGCGTTGTTCGCCGTCGGAGAGTTCGTCGCTGGCGCACTGCCAGGCCCCTGCGAGGTCAAATGCAGATGCCCTGGATCGCGCGTGATCGACGCCGATACGACCTTGTCCTACGCCTGCTGGGTTTCGCACTGTCACAGTCGCCCAAACAGATTCGCATGTTCCCCCTCAATCTCTATCTCTGGGACCTACGCCGCCGGATGCGCAGCGGAACACCACTGTTGTAGGTTCCACGCTCTGATTTGGGTCTTCAACGATGGCGGCCGGAACGAGTTGGGTGTGGCTCTCCTGCCGAGGCCGCCCGACGCCAGGGACACATCGATCCCGTTGCCCCGCCACCAGTTGACCAGCCGAAAACCACAGGTCGCCCCCGTTCCCATGTTCGACACGCGCCGCCGAGGGCACGAACCTACGGCAAACGGACCAGAATCGTCACGCCACCGCTATTTGCCGATGACCAGCAGTTTTCGGTGTCGCAGCAGGTTGGCGTACTGGTCGATACCCCCTCCGGACACAGAACTGTGGCATTGATGCCAGCCGGCGGCTTGAGCGCGACTGTACCGACCAGCTGCGGCTATAGGCACCCTTGATCCCTCGAGGGCCGAATGTGGCCAGGCGGAGGGCGACCCACGATGCGCAGGCGCGAGAGTGCAGTGTCCGCTGATGCGTTCTGTCAAACAGTCACGCGTGTCTGAGCCATGGTGCCGAACATGCGGGAGATCCCCCGACCTGCCGCATGCAGAGCCGGAACTGCGGTACGGGCCGACGCGTCGTTGGGGACGACGACCGACAGCGCCGCCACGATCCGCCCGCCCGCCGCGCGGACCGGCACCGCGATACCGGTGGCGCACTCGTCGACGAACCCGGGGCAATAGGCCAGGCCGGTGCGCCGTATCTCGCCGAGCGTCGTGCGCAGCAGATCGGGGCTGGTGATCGTGTGTGGTGTCAGCGCCCGCAGCGGACTCGACAGCACCGATTCCTGCAGCTCACGAGAGCCGTGCGCGAGCAGAATCAACCCGCTCGAGGTCGCGTGGAGCGGGAGCCGCCCGGCGACGCGGACCCGGTTGCGGACGGCACGCGGCGCGGAGAGCCGTTCGATGTAGAGCACCTCACGGTCCTGCAGCACGCCCAGTTGCACGTTGTGCCCGATAACGCCATGCAGATCAACCATGACCGGATAGGCCGCGTCGTGCAGGCCGAGGGTCGGCGCGGCGCGGGAGGCGAGTTCCCACATCCGCACGCCGACGCACACCTGCCGCTGCGCATCCCGGCGCAGCCAGCCGTACTCGATCAGCTCGTTGACCAGGCGTGAGGCGGTCGCCAGCGGCAGATCACTGCGCTGGGCCAGTTCGGACAGGGTCACGGCCCGATGATCGGGGCCGAACGCCTCGTAGATACGCACCACACGCGATAGTAAGGATTCGCCGCTCGAGGATCGGGCCACGCTGCCGCCTCCATTCAATCAATCATCAGCTTTGCTGATATAGATGAGATGTGTACCACTCCGAGACGACCGAGGTCAATCCTGTGACAACCGCCATCGACCTCGACGCGATCACCGCCATCGATGTCCACACGCACATCCACGCCGACGACTGCGGCAACCTCGCCCTCGACACCGAACTGATGACCGCGGCCGAGGCGTACTTCAAGACCGACACCCCGCCGCGACCGACGGTCGATGAGCTCGCCACCCGCTACCGCGCGGCGCGCATGGCCGCCGTCGTCTTCACCGTCGACGCCGAGGCCGCGACCGGGCACCCGGCGCTGCCGAACGAGGAACTCGCCGCGGCCGCCGCCGCCCACCGCGACGTGCTGATTCCGTTCGCCTCGATCGACCCCGCGCGCGGGGTCGCCGGGGTGCGCGCGGCCCGCAGGCTGGTCACCGAATTCGGGGTGCGCGGATTCAAATTCCATCCGAGCCTGCAGGGCTTCGCACCCAACGACCGCAGCGCCTATCCGCTATTTGCCGAAATCGAAAGCCTCGGCGTCCCAGCTCTTTTCCATACCGGCCAGACCGGCATCGGCGCGGGATTACCGGGTGGGCGCGGGATCAAACTGCGTTATTCCGACCCGATGCTGCTCGATGACGTCGCCGCCGATTTCCCCGGCCTCACCGTCATCATGGCCCACCCGTCGGTGCCGTGGCAGGACGCGGCCATCTCGGTCGCGACCCACAAGGCCAATGTCTACATCGACCTGTCCGGCTGGTCGCCGAAGTACTTCCCGGCGCAGCTGGTGCGCGCGATCCGCGGTCAGCTCGCACGCAAGGTGCTGTTCGGTTCCGACTTCCCGATGATCACCCCCGAGCGCTGGATCCGCGACTTCGCCCAGCTCGAGATCGATCCGGCCCTGCTGCCGGACATCATGAAAGACAACGCGATCCGAGCGCTTCGCCTGCGTTGACCGCGGGTTCACAGCCACCACAGTGCGCTGTGACCCAGTTCTCATTGAATGAAAAGATCCGTTGAGCGTGCTCCCGCTGTCGCCTTTCCTGATCGGCATTCAGTCACTTTTCGAACAGGAGCGGGTTGATGCACAACCAGCCCACAGAAATCAGCAAGCCGATCACTCCGGCCGCAGCCAAACAGGCCGCCACCGCGAGTTTCATCGGCACCGCGATCGAGTGGTACGACTTCTTTCTCTACGGAGCCGCGGCGGCGCTGATTTTCGGGCCGCAGTTCTTCCCGTCGAGCAATCCGGCGATCAGCCAGCTGGGCGCGTTCGCCAGTTTCGCGGTCGGCTTCCTGACCCGCCCGCTCGGCGGTGTCATCGCGGGCCATTTCGGTGACCGGATCGGCCGCAAGCGCGTGCTGTTGACGTCGCTGCTGCTGATGGGCGGCTCGACGGTGCTGGTCGGCCTGCTGCCCAACTACGCTCAGATCGGTATGGCCGCACCGATCCTGCTGTTCACCCTGCGCCTGCTGCAGGGTCTGGCGGTCGGCGCGGAATGGGGTGGGGCCGCGCTCATGTCGGTCGAGAACGCCCCCGCCGGACGCAAAACGTTCTACGGCGCGGCCACCCAGCTCGGTGTGCCCGCCGGCGCGATCATCGCCTACTCGATGATGCTGCTGCTCTCGGCGGTCACCGGTGACGCGTTCAACGACTGGGGCTGGCGGATCGCCTTCGTGGCCAGCATCGCGCTCGTCCTCTACGGTTTGCGGCTGCGCCGCAAACTGGCCGAAAGCCCGCTGTTCGCCCAGGAATCCGTGCACGGCAAGACCGCGCGCGCACCGATCATCGAGGTGCTGCGCCGCTATCCGCTCGGCGTGCTCGTCGCGATCTTCGCCGCCGCCGCCAGTCCTGCCGTCGGCTACATCGTGCTGACGTTCATCCTGTCCTACGGCACGAAAGAGATCGGCTACTCCCGTAATTCGCTGCTGATCGTGGTGATCGTGGTGAGCATCGTGCAGTTCGTCGCGATGCTGGTGCTGTCGGCCATGGCCGATCGCTGGGGCCGGAACAAGTTGATGGTGGTCGGTTCGGTGTTCCAGGCCATCGCCGCGCTGATCTTCTTCCCGATCTTCGACACCGGCGTCGTCGCGCTCGCGATTCTGGCCTGTTCGATCGCATTGATCGCCCAGACGACGCAGTACGCGCCGCTGCCCGCGCTGATCGCCGACCTGTTCCCGACCAGAGTGCGCTACAGCGGTTCCTCGATCGGCTACCAGTTCGGCGCCATCCTCGGCGGCTCGCTCTCGCCGATCATCGCGACCGCCATCTTCACCGGTACCGGCAGTTCGCTGCTGATCGGCGTGTATCTGGCGGTCCTCACCGTGGTGTCGGGCATCGCGATCGCGATCGCACACCTGCCGGCGCTGCAGGCACGCGAGCCCGAAGCCGAGACCGAAGTTGCTTCGGCACCGGTCAATTCGTGAGATCGCGCCGCGAGAAGCGGCCGAGGCGGGCGCTGCCGGGGAAATCGTCGCCGCGGTCGCCGCGGGGCTGCTCCTGAAGCCGGGGGGTGTACTCGGTGGACGGCGCGCGGTTCAGCATCGGCCGAGATGTCGACACACCGTCCTGAATTCACCTCTCGCATAGGTGAATTCGACATCGATCGAAGGTATTTGTGATGTTCAACCGTAAGAATCTGCTTTGCCTGAGCAGTGTGGCCACGGCGGTCACGCTCGGCCTGCTCGCAACCGGTGCGGCGAATGCCGACACGTTCGTTCCGCTCTCCGGCGGGGAATTGGTAAAGACCCTCTCCGACGGCACCGTTGTCACGGTGCACTTGACCGGCGAGTCAGCGACCATCAGTCCCTCGCTCGGTTCCACGCCGGTGCACCGTAATGCTTGGGTGTCCGGCAGCGCGCAGGTCGAGGTGGCCGGCGAGGGCGCCGACGGTGGGCTCATCACGGCCGGGTATGTGGTCGGTTGCCAGGTCGATATCGCCGGCGGCAGCGTATCGGGTGGCGTCGACGGTTCGGTGAGCAGTGCAGGCCAAGGGGCCGCGGGCGCGAATACCGGCGGCGAACTGTCGCTGGGCCCGGGCCAGGCCACCTCGTTCTACATTCTCGATCGGGAGAAGGCCGACGATTTCGGCGCCGAGTCCCACAAGCCCTACAACGTTTTCGCCGGCGCCAGCGGCTCGGTCACCTGGGCGGACCAGACGATCGGCCTGTCCGGTTGTGGCGGGTATGCGCAGGCACGGGCTTTCGTGAATGTCGAGGTCGTCACCGAGAGTGTCACCAGCTGGGTGACCTTGTGGGGGCAGCCCTTCAGCCTCGGCTGAGTCCGGATCCCACGACAGTACCGACCCGAGACCGCCCCGGATGCCATCGTATCCCGGGGCGGTCTCGTCGTCTCCGAAGGCACATCCGGTGGCAGGGCTCGATGCGATCGGCGGTGTCAACGGCCAGTACCGCTAGAGCTGATGCCAATACCGGTGCCGGACAACGCAAAACGGCCCCTCGATCCCGGATGAGGATCGAGGGGCCGTTGGTGCGGCGTCGAGCGGGTGACTCTCAGCCGTATTGCCGCTTGACCTCCGCCTTGCGGATCTTGCCCGAGCCGGTGGTCGGCAATTCGTCCACGAAGACGACAGAGCGGGGAATCTTGAACCCGGCCAAGCGTTCCCGCAGGAAGGCGAGCAGTTCGTCGGCGTCGGGCTGTGTCCCCGCCCTTGCGACGACGACCGCCCGGCCCACCTCGCCCCACTTCTCGTCCGGGACCCCGATCACCGCGCAGGCCGCGACCTGCGGGTGATGGGCGATCTCGTTCTCCACCTCAGCGGGGTAGATGTTCTCCCCGCCGGAGATGATCACGTCCTTGACCCGGTCCACGATGTAGGCGTAGCCATCGGCATCGATGGTGGCCACATCGCCCGAGTGGAACCAGCCGTCGCGCAACGCATCCGCGGTGGCGTCGGGCCGGTTCCAGTAGCCGCGCATCACATTGGGCCCGCTGACGAGGACCTCGCCGCGCTGCCCCGGCGCCACCTGCGCGCCGTCGGCGTCGACGACGCACACATCGGTGAAGAACGACGGCACGCCGGCCGAGCCGAGCTTGGCTTCGGCGTGCGCCCGATCCAGGACGAGCACGCCCGGCGCGGCCTCGGTCATCCCGTAGCCCTGGACGAAGCCGAGGCCGCGTTCGACGTAGCGGGCGATGGTGGCATGCGGCACCGGGGCGCCACCGCACAACAGAATCCGCAGGGTGGACAGATCGGCGCCGGCCCAGCCCGACTGCGCGGCGAGCGCGTCGAACATCGTCGGCACGCCGAATATCCAAGTGACGCGCTCCTGCTCGATCAGCGCGAGCACTCTCGCCGGATCGAACTTGGCCAGCAGCACCACCCGCCCGCCCTTGAGCAGGGTCGGCAGGCAGATCATGCCGAGCGCGGCCGCGTGGAACAGCGGCGCGGCCACCAGCGACACCTCGTCACCGGCGACATCGCTCTCGACGAGCACATTGAGCGAGTTCCAGGTGAGGTTGCCGTGGGTGAGCACGGCGCCCTTGGGCCGCCCGGTACTGCCGGAGGTGTACATGATCAGGCAGTCGTCGTCGAGGCCGACCTCGACGTCGATCGGTTCGGCCGATGCGGCGGCCAGCAGGTCGTCGTAGCCGCCGACGCCGCCGACGCGCACGATGCCGAGGCCGGCAGTGCCGGGCAGGGCCGCCACCGCGGCATCGTGCTCGCCGTCGTGCACGAGCACGCGCGCACCGGAATCGGTGAGGGCGTACTCGATCTCCGCCACGGCCGACCGGTTGTTCAGCGGCACGAAGACCGCGCCGAGTCGGCCGGCGGCGAAGAGTATCTCCAGGTAGACGGGATGATTCGGGCCGAGGTACGCAACCCGGTCCCCCGCACCGACGCCGAGGGCGCGCAGGGCCTGCGCAGCGCGGTCGACCCGCTCGTGCAGCTGCGCGTAGGTGATCTCCCGATCATCCGCGGTGACGGCGACGGCCGTCGGTGTCATCCGGGCGCGGCGCGCAGGCCATGAGCCGAGTCCCCGATTCCGCACGTTCATCCTCTCCTTGCGGTTATTTGGAACGGTCGAAGGCGCCGAGACCGGGACGGTAGGTCTTGTCGTCGAGGAACTGACTCAGACCCTTCTCCCGGCCGCCTTCGACATCGAGCGTCCGCGACTGGTCCAGCTTGGCGTACAGGTAGTCCTCGGACTGCGCCCAGGTCATCTCGGCGGCGAACTTGTAGCCGACCTTGGCGGTGTGCAGCACCACCTGATTGAGGCCGGCCAGCTTCAGCGCCAGCTCGCGGGTCCGGCCGCGCAGCTGATCGGCGGGCACGGCCTCGTTGACCAACCGCATCTCGGCGGCGCGCGCACCGTTGAAGGGCTCGCCGGTCATGATGTAGTACAGCGAGTCGCGCTGGTTCACGGTGGCGGCCATGGCCTTGGTGACCACCGACCCCGGCGGGATACCCCAATTCACCTCGGACAGGCCGAACTGCGCCTGCTCGTCGGCGATGGCGAGGTCGCAGGCCACCAGCGGGCTGAAGGCGCCGCCGAAGCACCAGCCGTTGACCATCGCGATGGTGGGCTTGGCGAAGTAGGACAGCCGCCGCCACTGCCATTCGGTGCTGGCCCGGCGCGCGCGGTTCTGCGCCGCCACTGTGCCGGCGGCCTCGACGTGGCGGAAGTATTCCTTGAGATCCATTCCGGCGGAGAAGGATTCACCCGCACCGGTGAGTACGAGCACGCGGCAGCGGTCGTCGTACTCGAGCACGTCGAGGGTCGCGCACATCTCGTCGTTGAGGGTCGGGTTCATCGCATTGCGCTTCTCGGGCCGGTTGAGCGTTACCCACGCGATGCCGTCGTCGAACTGCACGTCGACGGTGTTGCCCCAGGGTTCGGCGGTAGTGTCCATCGCACACATCCTTTATCAGTATTGCTGATGATTTCGGGGAAAGATGTACCGCACCGGATCCGGTCCGTCAATACCGGTTTCCACTCCCGGTATCGCCGCCGGAATCGTTCAGTCGGTGGGCATTTCACCCAGATCGCGAGCGCCTGCCTCGGCGGCGAGGGTCGCGGTGCCGTGGGCGAGCACCGTGCGGAATTCCGCGCGACGGCGCGGGCTCAGACCGTCGAGAAGCTTGCCTTCGATCGCGGCGACCAGCGGCCCGGCTTCGCGCAGGACCTCGCGCCCGTGGTCGGTCAGCGTGGCCACCAGGACCCGCCGGTTGGCCGGGTCGCGGTCGCGGAGGATCAGGCCACGTTCCTCCATCGTCTGCACCATGACATTCATGGTCTGCGGACGCAGGAACGACCGGCGCGCCAGCTGCGCCGAGGACAGGCCACTGCGGCGCTCCAGCACGGTCAGCGCGGTGTATTGCAAGGTGGTCAGGCCCAGCGGGCGCAGCGCGTCGTCCATCAGCGCGCGCACCGCCAGTTCCAGTTGCTTGATCAGGTAGAGCGTCGATGGTGCTTCGAGTTTCGGCCGATCGGTCACCGGGCCATCTTTACACCGCACGACCGTCCGGCAGCGCGTCCGCACCGCGGGCTTCCATTCAATGAAAGTGCCGTAGTGGCCCCGGCCACAGAAAGCCCATCGTGGCACAATGCCCATTTCTCGTGCTCTTCTGATCGGCGGCAACGAGGTTCCGGCCACGTCGGCGCGGACCACGACCGTGACCGATCCCTGGTCGGCCACCGTCTACGCCACGGTCGCGGCCGCCACGCCCGCCGATGTCACCGCCGCCGTCGACGCCGCCGACTCGGCGTTCACCGCGTGGGCCGCCATACCCCCATTCGAGCGTCGCGCGATCTTCCTGCGCGCCGCCGATCTGCTGGACGCGCGCGCCGAGCAGGCCATCGGGCATATGGCGGGCGAGGTCGGCGGCGCGGCACCATGGGCCGGCTTCAATGTCATGCTCGCCGCGAACGTCTTTCGCGAGGCCGCCGCGGCGATCACCGCACCCCGCGGTGACGTACTGACCTCGGGCGCACCCGGTGTGCTGAGCATGGCCGTGCGCGAACCGCTGGGTGTCGTCGCGGCGTTCGCGCCGTGGAACGCGCCGATCATCCTGTCGGCGCGAGCCGTCGCCGCACCGCTGGCCGCGGGCAACACCGTGGTGCTGCGGCCCAGCGAGGCCGCACCGATCTCGAGCGGGCTGCTCGTTGCCGACGTGCTGCACGAGGCGGGGCTGCCCGCCGGTGTCCTCAATGTGGTCACCAACGATCCCGCGGACGCACCCGAGATCGCGCGCACGCTGATCACCGACGAGCGGGTGCGCGCGGTGAACTTCACCGGTTCGACCGGGGTCGGCCGGATCATCGGCACCCTCGCGGCCGAGCACCTCAAGCCCGCCGTACTGGAGCTGGGCGGCAAGAACTCGATCATCGTGCTCGACGACGCCGACGTGGACTACGCGGTCGGCGCCGCGGTATTCGGCGCCTTCGCCAACTCGGGCCAGATCTGTATGTCGGCCGACCGGGTGCTGGTGCACGAGTCGCTGGCCGCGGAGTTCACCGCGAAGTTCGCCGGCGCGGTGGCCGGACTGCCGACCGGTGATCCGTCGGATCCGCAGACCGTCATCGGTCCGATGGTGAATCCCGCTGCCGCCCAGCGCATCGCGGGCCTGGTGGCCGACGCGGTCGCCAAGGGCGCGACGGTCCTGGCCGGTGGCGGCGAGCCGGAGCGGGCGCTGCACCGCGCGACCGTGCTGACCGGTGTCACCCCCGCGGCGAACCTGCACCACGACGAGGCCTTCGGCCCGCTGTGCGTCGTCGACACCTTCGCCACCGACGCCGAGGCAGTCGCCATGGCCAACGACACCGAGCACGGCCTGTCGGCGGGCATCATCACCGAGAACGCCACCCACGGCCTGCGTGTCGCGGCCGGCCTGCGCACCGGCATCGTGCACATCAACGACCAGTCCGTCGGCGATGAGCCGCAGGCGCCGTTCGGCGGCGTCCGCAACTCCGGTTACGGCCGCTTCGGTGGCCGCTGGGGCATCGACGCGTTCTCCAACACGCGCTGGGTCACCCTGGCCACCGAGCAGCTGCCGTTCCCCGGCTGAGCTCGGTCCGGCCGGATCACCCGTTCGCCCGGGTGGTCCGGCCTTGTCGTCGACCGGTCGGCGGCGCGCGAAAAGCCCGGCTCCTCGTGGGAGCCGGGCTTTCGTCTGTGTGCCTGCCCTATTCGGCGGCGGATTCGCGCAACACCTGGTCGGCGATGGCGAAAGCACTGTTGGCCTTGGGAATTCCCGAGTAGGGGGCGGTGTGCAGGAGCACCTCGCCGATCTCGGCTTCGGTGAGGCCGTTGCGCAGCGCGGCCCGCACATGCATGGCGAGCTCGTCATGACAGCCGAGTGCGGTGAGCACCGACAGCGTTATCGCGCTGCGGGTACGGCGGTCGAGGCCGTCGCGAGTCCACACACCGCCCCACGCGGCCGCGGTCAGGTATTCCTGGAACGGCCGAGTGAATTCGGTGGTTTTGGCCTGCGCCCGGTCGACGTGCGCGTCCCCGAGGACGGCCCGTCGCACGGCCATGGCGGCGTCGGTGTTCGGATCACTGGTCACGAGAACTCCTGGAGATGGTCGGCAATGGCGGTCAGGAACGAGCCGGGCTGTTCGACAGTGCCCAGGTGCGCCGCATTGTCGATGATCCGGAACCGGGCACCCGGGATTCGATCAGCGATCGCCTTGCCGTCGTCCGGCGTGAACGCCGGGTCCTGCGCCGTCGACAACACGAGAGTCGGCACCGTGATCGCGGGCAGTTCGTCGAGCAGGTCGATATCGGCGAGCGCATCGCAGCAGGCGGCATAGCCTTCGGCGGGCGTATCCGCGGTGAGCAGTCGTTTCCCGGCGACGAACATCGGGTGCGCTGCGGCGAACTCCGGCGTGAACCACCGGTCCACACTGGCGGTGGCGATGGCGGCCATCCCCCCGGCCCGCGCCTGCGCGGCCCGAGCGCGCCACAGCTGCGGGTTCCCTGGCCGAGCCGACGTGCAGCAGGCCACCAGCCGCCGCACCCGCTGGGGTCGATGCCGCGCCAGCCACAACCCGGTCATCGCACCGAGCGAGATCCCGATGACGTGCGCCGACTCCACCCCGTGCCGATCGAGAACCGCTTCGAGGTCACCGCCGAGATCGGCGAGTGAGTACGGCCCGAGCGGGACGGGCGAATCGCCGTGGCCCCTGGTGTCACACCGGATTACCCGAAACCCGTTGTCGGCCAACGGCCGCACGTAGTCGTCCCAGATCGACAGGTCGCTTCCGAGTGCGTTGACGAGCAATACCGCCTCGCCCGAGCCGTCCCCGTAGCTCTCGCTCCGCAGGTCGACCGGCCCGGTTGTGCGCGGTCCGGCGCGGACACCACCTCGAGCGGTGACGACCGGCTCAGCACGTCCGTGGCCGGCCCGGTTCGCGGCACCAGGACACGACAGGCCCGTGTCGAGGCGGCTCCGGTTCCCGGCGCCAGGGCGCTGTCGGCCCGCGTGTTCGGCCAGAGCGCGGTCGAGGAAGAATTGCGTGCTGCCGAGGTATGTAGACGGTTCGACGAGTGCATCGATCTCGGCGCGATCGAGTAGCCCGACCAGTCTCGGGTGCGCCTGCAACGCATCGGCGAAGGTGAGCCGGCCATCGGCGCGGGCCACGCATTCCCCCACCACCTCGTGTGCTGTCAGCCTGCCCAGCTGGGGTATCAGCGCGGTGCTCACCCGTTCGGCCAGTAACGCACCGCCGGTGGCAGCCAGATTGCGGCGCATCTGCGCCGGGTGTATCCGCAAGCGGGACAGGCTGGTCCGCAGCCACGACACCGCCGATCCGGTGCTGCGGAGCAGTTCGGTGAAGGGCTGCCATTCGGCATGCCATGACCCTGCACCGCGTTGCAGGTCGGGAGCGGCGGCCAACAGGGTGGCGACGAGGCCGGGGGCCTGCGCGGCAGCGGCGACGGCGCAGACCGCGGCGATCGGGTTCCGTTTGTGCGGCATGGTCGACGAACCACCGTGGCCCGGCGCGTGTTCGGACACCTCGCCGACCTCGGTTTGCGACAGCAGCGTGAGGTCGCGGCCGATCTTGGCCACGGCGGCGGCGAGAGTGCCCAGCGCACCGGCGGTTTCGGTGATCCGGGTGCGGTCGGTGTGCCACGGCAGTTCGGGTTCGGCGAGGTTCAGGCGCCGCGCGAAGGCGGCCGACGTCGCCGGACCGTCCGCGCCGAGGGACGCCAGAGTGCCTACCGCACCGCCTAATTGGACGGCCAGCTGTTCTTCCCGCACCTGGGTCATCCGGTCGGCCGCGGCGCCGAGTGCCGACAACCATCCCGCGGTGGTGAGCCCGAAGGTGATCGGCAGGGCTTGCTGTAGCAGGCTCCGGCCGACAGCGGGGGTCGCGGCGTGCTGTTCGGTCAGCCGCGCCAGCAGCTCGGTACAGGCGGCGAGATCCACGAGCAAGGCGTCGATGGAGCGTGCGGCGATCACCATCGCCGCGGTGTCCATGATGTCCTGGCTGGTCGCGCCCAGATGGACTCCGCCGGCCGCGGCCGGATCGGCGACCCGCGCGGTCAATGCCCGCACCACCGGCGCCGCCGGGTTGCCGACGCCGGTTGCCGCCGCGCCGATCTCGGCGGCGTCGTAGAGTTCCGGCCTGCAGGCGGCGGCGATCGCCTCGGCGTGCTCCGGCGCGATCACACCCGCGTCGGCGAGCGCTCCCGCCAGGGCCGCCTCGGCCTCGAGCAGGGCGGTCAGCCAGGCGGCATCGCCGGTCTCGGCGGCCACCGGGCCGGCGGCACGCAGCGGCCCGAACAGCTCAGACATCGAAGAACACCGTCTCGAGCTCACCTTGGAGGTGGATGTCGAAGACATAGCCATCGCCGACCCGCCGCGCGAGCAACCGCTCCCGGCGGGCCGATTCGATCGAATTCAGCACGGGGTCGGCGGCATTGGCGGAGTCGAACTCCGGAAAGTAGATCCGGGTGACCACGCGGTGCAGGAGTCCACGGGCGAAGATCGACACGTCCAGATGCGGCGCTTGCACCGCTGTGCCCCGAGCCGGAAGTTCCAGCGGGACAACGGTATGAATGGCGTACCCGCCGTCGCGAGTGTCACTGCGCCCGAAACCGGCACGCACCGAACGGGATCGATCGGGCTCGGCGAACGCGGTGTGGTCGACCTGCCAGGTCTCCACCAGTGCGTCCGTGATCAGCTCGCCCGCGCCGTCGAAGACCTCACCGCGGATCCACACCGCGCCCGCGGTGCCCACGGGCGCCGCGAATGCGCCGTCGGGCCAGGTCAATCCGATGTGCAGATAGGGCCCGACCGTTTGGGACGGGGTCGAGAGCAGGTGTTCAGTCATCGTGCGGCTCCTCGAACGGGGTGGCATCGCGCCCACGCAGGACGATGTCGAACTCGAAGTTCATCGCCCATTCCGGCTGTGTCCCTGCGAGACTGAACTTGGACACCAGGCGGGGCCTTGCCGCTTCCGGCACCGCGTTGAAGATGGGGTCCTGGGCGAACAGCGGATCGTCGGGGAAGTACATCTGGGTCACCAGCCGCTGGGTGAACGCGCGGCCGAACACCGAGAAGTGGATGTGCGCGGGCCGCCAGGCATTGTCGTGATTTCGCCACGGGTAGGCGCCCGGCTTGATCGTGGTGAACGAATAGCGGCCCTGGTCGTCGGTGAGGGTTCGCCCCGCGCCGCTGAAGTTCGGATCGAGCGGAGCGGGCCAGCGGTCACCGGCGTGCCGGTAGCGGCCCGCGGCATTGGCCTGCCAGATCTCGACGAGCGAGTGCGGGATCGGCTTGCCGTCGCCATCGAGCAGCCTGCCCGTGACGATGATGCGCTGCCCCAGCGCCTCACCCGCGTGCTGCCGGGTGAGGTCGGCGTCGTTCGGGCCGAGCCGGTCCTCGCCGAGCGCGGGGGCGCTCACCTCGGTGAGCAGGTGCGGCAGCAAGACCAGCGGCCGGGTGGGATGCCGCAGCGCGGTGGAGCGGTAGGCCCGCTCGTCCAGCGCCGGGTGCGTGCCCGGCGGATCGGGACGGTAGGCGATGCTGTCCGGCGAATCCGGTCGGTTGACCACGTGAGTTCCTCTCATGCTTCCAGCACCAACGCCACATGCGCGGCCAGGTCGTCCGGCCTGGCCTGGGCGAGCGCGCCACCGTAGCGACCGAACGGCGTGCGGGCACCGTCGATGAGGAATACGTCGGACATCACGCCTCCTGCAGCGCCCGCAGGGCCGAGAGCTCGGCTGCGGTAGGCGGTGTGGTGACCGACAGCTCTGGCGCCACGCGGAGTTCCCATCCGGTCGCAGCGACCACCTGATCCACAGTCACGCCGGGGTGCAACGCGGTCAGGATGAGCTCACCGGTCTCCGGATCAGGCCGCAGGACACCGAGATCGGTGATCACGGTGGTCGGGCCGGCACCGCGAAGGCCGAGTTTCGCACGGTCGCCGAGACCGCGACCGTGTCCGACCGAGGTGATGAAGTCGACCCGGTCGACGAAACTGCGCTTGCTCTGGCGGGTCACCACGAACACCTCGCCGCATGAGGCCGCGATTTCGGGTGCGCCACCGGCGCCGGGCAGGCGGACGGCCGGATCGGCGTAGTCCCCGATCACCGTGGTGTTGATATTGCCGTACCGATCCAGTTGCGCCGCACCGAGAAAGCCGATGTCGATGCGCCCGGCCTGGAGCCAGTAGTTGAACATCTCCGGCACGCCGACCACGGTATCGGCGGTGTCGGCGAGAACCCCGTCACCGATGGAGGCGGGCAATCGGTCCGGCTTCGCGCCGATCGCGCCGGATTCGTAGATCAGGACGAGGTCGGGTGCGTGCATGCGCCGCGCCAGATTGGCTGCGGTAGAGGGCAAGCCGATGCCGACGAAGACACGCTGACCACCACCGAGCGCACGGGCCGCGGCGATCGACATCATTTCATCTGCAGTGTGTTCTAGCGTTGTCATGCCGTCGCCTCCGCATCGGTCAGGTCGTTCAGCCACCGCTGGAACGCTTCTCGGTCGCGTCCGATCGGGTCCCACTCGGTATACGCGTCGTTGTCTCGTTCGTAGTAGCCCTGCGCGTACGAAGGCCGCGCGCCGCCGGGGACGACGGCCACCGCACCGATGACCCAGTGCGGCAACACGATCGCACCGGGCATCGGGGTCAGCTCGTCGACCAGTTCCTCGACGGTCACCAGGGCGGTGCGCGCGGCCAGCACCGCTTCCTTCTGCACGCCGAGCAACCCCCACAGCTGCACGTTGCCGTTGCGATCGGCCCGTTGCGCGTGGATGATCGTGACGTCGGGGTTCAGCGCGGGCACCGCGGCCAGCCGCTCCCCGGTGAACGGGCAGTCGACGAACGCGACGGTCGAGGTGACCCGCGCGAGATCGGTTCCCGCGTAACCGCGCAGCACCGCAAACGGCAGCCCGGATGCGCCGGCGACATAGCGGTTCGCCATGCCCGCATGGCTGTGCTCCTCGATCTCGAGCGCGCGCGGCCACTGCTGCTGCACCGCTTCCCGGAACCGGTGCAGCGAGCCGACACCCGGATTCCCGCCCCACGAGAAGACGAGTTTGCGCACGCAGCCGGCCCCGATCAGCTGGTCGTACACCAGATCCGGGGTCATCCGCACCAGCGTCAGATCGCGACGGCCCTGCCGGATGATCTCCTGACCCGCCGCCATCGGAATGAGATGGGTGAAACCCTCCAGCGCGACGGTGGCGCCGTCGTGCACCAGCGTGCGCACGGCATCGGCCAGCGACATGATCTCAGCCATGGATGCCCCCCGCGATCGGCAGGCCCGCGTAGTTCTCGGCCAGTTCCCTGGCCGCCGCGCAGGAGTCCGCGACCCGGCGCAGTTGTGCGAGCTGTAGTTGCGCGTCGAAGTCGTCGCCGTGGCGGTGCAGCATGCTGGTCATCCACCAGGAGAAGTGCGTGCAGCGCCAGACCCGGCGTAATGCGGTGTCGGAGTAGGCATCCGCGAGTTCGGACGAGCCGTCGGCGAGCAGCGCGACCAGCGCCTCGGCCAGCACTGCCACATCGGCGACCGCGAGATTGAGTCCCTTCGCCCCGGTCGGCGGCACGATGTGGGCCGCATCGCCGGCCAGGAACAGCCTGCCGTGCCGCATCGGCGTGGTGACGAAGCTGCGCATCGGTAACACGCTCTTCTCCAGCACCGGACCGGTTTTCAGGTCCCAGCCGTCGAGGTGCAGCCGGGTTGCCAGCTGCTCCCAGATCCGGTCGTCGGACCAATCCTCGATCCGCTCGGCCGGGTCGACCTGCAGGTAGAACCGGCTGACGGTGTCGGAACGCATGCTGTGCAGCGCGAAACCGTCCTCGTGCCAGGCATAGATCAGCTCGTCGGTCGAGGGCGCGACCTCGGCGAGTACGCCGAGCCACGCGAACGGGTAGGCACGCTCCCAGCTGCGGCGCTGCGGCATGGCCTGCTTGCTCGGCCCGTGGTAGCCGTCGCAGCCGACGACCACGTCCGCGTCGATCCGCTGCGCGACACCGTCGGCGTCACGGAAGGTGACGTAGGGCCGGTCGGTCGTCAGATCGTGCAGCGCGACCTCACCGGCTTGGTAAAATGCCCGCTGACCTGCCTTTTCGCGTGCAGCGAGCAGATCCTTGGTGACCTCGGTCTGCCCGTAGACGTAGACGGCGCGATTAGCCGACTCGACGAAGTCCAGATGCCTGCGCTCCCCCGGCCACTGCAGATAGATTCCGCGGTGCTCGATGGCCTCGGCCGAGAGCCGTTCGCCCACACCCGCTTTCCTGAGCACGTCGACGGTGCCCGACTCGAGGATCCCCGCGCGGACGCGGGAACTCACATGATCGGCGGTCTGTCGTTCCACGATCACCGAATCGATGCCTGACAGGTCGAGCAGCTGCGCCAGCAGCAGCCCGGCCGGACCGGATCCGATGATCGCGACTCGGGTTCGCATGATGGTTCGAACTCCTCATCTGAGCTGGTAGGTGGGCCCAGAATGTCCCCGCCACCAGCCGCGACACCATGCGGTCTTCCATTCAATGAAAACCGGGCGCCGCCGCACCGCACACCGATGATGTGCTGTGACCCACACCATTCCCGCACCAGTAGGAGAATCAGATGACCGGCCACCGACGCGGCGCGTTTCGGATTGCGAGCACCGCGCTCGCCATCGCCGCCGCCCTCACCCTCACCGCATGCGGCAGCTCGAACGACGACGCGACCCCGGTCCAGCTGACGGCGAAGGCAGGCCCGGCAGGCACGACGTTCTGGGATATCGCCGACCAGCCACCTGCCGATGCCAAGCCGGGCGAGATCTACTGGGCACAACCACGATCCGATGCACCGGCAGGCGCCCAGGGCTGGAACGTCGTCTACGTCTCCGAGATCAGCCCCGGTGTCAAGGCATACGTCTCCGGCGAGATCTACGCACCGGTCGGCAGCTCCGACGGCCCGCGCGACCTGGTCCTGTGGAACCACGAGACCACCGGACTGGCCGACAACTGCGCTCCGTCGCGACGCAGCCTGGGCGCGGGCGAGGAGTCCAGGGTGCCCGGCATCGAAGCGCTACTCGCACAGGGCAATGTGGTCGCGATGAGCGACTACCCGGGCCAAGGCCTGCCCGGGCCGGCGTACTACATGGTCGGCGATGTGAACGCCCGCGCCTCCTTGGACATGCTGCGCGCGGTCCGCACGCTGCCCGAACTGAACACCTCGCATCGCTACGTCGAGTACGGCTGGTCGCAGGGCGGCGGTACCACCATGCACGTCGAGTCGATCGCCCGCAGCTACGCGCCGGAATTCGAAGGAATGGGCGCTGGGCTCATCGCCCCCGCGGTTCGAATTCGCGACCTGACCCTGAACTCGATGAAAGGCCCCGAGAACGCGGGCTATGTCATCGCGACCCTGCCCGGCATCAAGGCCGCCAACCCGGGCCTGCGCTACGCCGACTTCCTCAACCCCAATGCGATGGAGATGCTGCCGGTACTCGCCGACGGCTGCTTCGACATGTGGACCGCGGCCAAGCCGCTGCGCGACTACTACAAGCCCGAGGCGATGGCGCCGGGCGCTCCCTGGTCGAACGCGATGGCCGAGGCCGACAACTTCCGTCCCGCCGGCACCATGCCGTTCACGATCTACCAGGGCGCCGAGGACATCACCACCCCCGTCGAACTCACCGCCCGTGAGCGCACCGCGCTGTGCAAGGCCGGTTCGGCGGTCGAGTACAACGAATACCCCGGCCTCGACCACGAAGGCGTCGTCGCTCGCGGCGCCGAGGGCTTCCCGGCGTGGGCAGCCGACCGCTTCGCGGGCAAGCAGGCGCCGAGCAACTGCCCCGCCTGACCGCACGGCCCCGACGCACCGCTTGTCGGGCCCGGCGGGCTCACCACTCGCCGCTGTTCACCTCTCACTGGGAACTCGAAAGCTGAGGTGCCCCCGCAGAAGCTCGTGTCCTGTCCGGCTTCACCACGCTAAGGACACCAGCACCGCATACGCTTGAACCGCAGCGCCGACCCGGGCAGAAACATCAGCGCCACAACGGAAGCGAGACGGCCGTGACCACGACGAACAGGTCGAGACCAACAGGACATTTGCCGTCGACGTCACCATGTCGATAGCCTGGCCGTGGCGCGGATGTCCTGCATGACACTGTGATTCAAGCGCATGCTGCGCCGATCTTCCTATGCTTGGACGACAGCCCGATCAGACGGTACCGGCGCACTCGCGCAGCAAACTCACGCCACCGCCCTCGCGGTTGCGGACCGGCGCGACGGTCCCGCGTCACTGATGTACACGACCTGATTTCGGAAGGGAACCATGCAGATCAAGGCTTACCTACGACGCACAGCCCTCATCACGGGCGTGCTCGCCGCGGTGACGATTCCCGCGACGGCGAGCGCGGAGAATCTGCCGATGTGCCAGACGTCCATGCTGGGGTTGAACATTCAGCGTTACCCGGACAACCCGAGCGGTCAAAATCATCTGACGCTGGTGCTGACGAATACGTCGTCGCAGGAGTGCACGCTGCAGGGTTTCCCGGGCGTCGATCTCGTCGGACCGAACGACCCCACTTACGGTCCGACCTATAGCGTCCCTCGAAGGTCCGAGAATCCGGAACCGCTCACGATCGCGCCGGGCGGTTCCGTCGGCAGCGACCTCGCCTACGTCACCGGTGGCGCCGACGGCTGGCGGCCGGACACGGTCTCGGTGACTCCACCGGACAACACAACGCAACTGCAGGTTCCGTGGAACTCGGAGCTGCGGGTACTGCGCCAGGACGGCGCAACGCATCCCGGCACCCACGTCGGTCCACTGCAATCTGCCCACTGACCCGCGCTCGAGGCATCAACAGGCCCTCTTCGACGCCCTCGCGTTGCCATCGATCGCGGTAAGCCCCAGCGAGATAGTCGAATTCGGCCTGCTCTCGGATCCCCGCACGCCGGAGTGCACCGGTCGAGTTCGGCGCACCACAGAGTCGCACAGCAATCACTCCGTTACACCACGCATTTGAAATGCCCAGATATGCCATATAACAGCGCAGGTCAGCACATAGAATCACCGGCCATACTCGTCTGCAAGTACAATCGAGCATGCAGCACAGGTATTCAACAGGTTTGTTGCGAATCCATTTGCGAAGGGATATCTGGCACAGATCTACTTCATTTTCGATGCAAATTCGCGTACGAGTGATCTGCACTCGACAAATTACCGGCGAGCTCCATCAATCGGTCGCGCCAATTGTCGGACAGTGTGAAATCGGCTTCGATAGCCACATCCAACCCGAGGTATAGCTGTTTCCAACCCGAGGGATGATGATCTTCTGCGCACTCGACGAGGAGAGTTGGTGATGTTCACATGCGGGAGGCCTTCAACGGACGAGGCTGTCCCGAAAACACTTAGTTGAAGGAAGATCATGAACAAGAACTCGATTCGCGCAGCCGTGGCAGCTGCAGCGCTCGCACCAATGATCGCCCTCGGTTCCGGCGTTGCTACGTCGGCCCCGGCCGAACAACCTGCCCCCGTCCAGGTGGCGCCCGCCTCCGAACAAGCACCCGTGCAGGTCGAACCTGCCGTGCTGTTCTGGAACCCGCTCCTGTGGTGGGTCTGCTTCGTCCCGCCGATCTTCCCCTTCGGTACGGGCATCTGTCTGGTATGACGACCGCTTCGCGACAACGTCACACACCAGCGCGTTGTGACCGGTCAACGCACCTCCGACCGGACGCCACGCCAAAGAACCCACAGCGACGAGGCTTGACGCCGCCATGCCGATAGGCCTCGCCAGCAGACATGTCGACGCTATTCGCGCCGCACGGAACGGTCGCGGCTCCAGCGATTGGATTGGATATGTTCAGGAAACTTGCGGGAGCTGCGGCTGCACTCGCAGCAGGCGCAACGCTGGTCGGGGTGCAGGTAGGCACTGTGCATGCCACAGATCCGTCGATGCTGGGCGGTGGCTCCGGCATCATTGTCAACGACGAGGGCATATGCACGCTCACCACGATCGGGCACGATGCCGCAGGCCGACTGGTCGGCCTGACCGCAGCTCACTGCGGTGAGCCGGGTACCACGGTCGTTGCCGAGGCCAACCATGAGGCCGGTGTCGTCGGCACCTTCGCCTACACGAACAGCGATATGGATTACGCCGTCATTGTGTTCGATCCGGGAAAGGTCGTACCCGTGAACCGCGTGGGTAATACGACGATTACCGGGTTGGGCGGTCCAGTGCAGTTTCCGGATATCGCTTGCAAGCAGGGCTACACCACGGGCCAGACCTGCGGGCTGGGCTACGGAGATGTGTTCCAGTCCACCAACTGGGCCTGGACACAGATATGTGTCCTTCCTGGTGACTCCGGCGGGCCGATCGTGGTCGGAACGACGCTGGTCGGCATGGTCAACGGTTACCTCACCGTGCCGTGCCTCGGACCGATGCTCGGCGGGAACATGGCCGCCATCATCGAAGACATCAACGCGCGCGGTGACACCGGAGCGGGCTTCCACCCGATCTAGCCGAACACCGAACCGACCGAGTGGATTTGCCGCTCGGCACCGATGGGATGGGGCCGCGAACCAGCATCACCGCATTCTTCCGTCGGAGTCCAACCAATCGCGGTTGGCGATCACGCCGCTCTCGATGGCACGTTCAACCAGGAACACGCGTTTCTGATTCTGTGGCAAGGCTTCGACGTCGAATATTTTGAACAATGCTCGCAGGTGCGTCTTAACCGTGGCGACGCTGAGGTACAGCTCGCGTGCGATCTGCCAGTTCGACGCCGGGTAGGTGAACGTGGTGTGCGCGTTGCACGGGCGACACAGTGCCTCCAGAATCAGATACTGGGCGTCGGTCAGCGCATCCCGGGTTGGCAGGCTGACCTGAACAATCGTTTTTTCATCCTCGGATGGATGGCCGTCCGTGAAGACGAACACCGATTCCCCGAGGCGAATCGAATCGCCGGACTCGAGCTTCCGAAAACCGCCGATGCGCTCGCCGTTGACGAAAGTCCCATTTGTCGAAAGCCCATTGTCGATGACGACCCAGCAGCCGCCCGCGCGCTCGATGATGGCGTGCAAACGCGATACGGTCGCGTCGTCTGACACGGTTATGTCGGCTGCCTCGGACCGCCCGATCGTCACACTGGACGCGCCGTGATCGAGTGGAATCTCGCGCCAACTTCCGCCGATCCGGTGGGACAAAGTGCCACTACTGGCTGACTGCCGCCGCGCAACCTCGCCTGTTGCTGAGCGCGATCCGTTACGCAGCGCCTGTCGTCCGCGTGACGTGGACATAATGCATCGTTCCCAATCCGAAGTACTTTATGCCTCGGGTACCGATCCCTATCACACAGAATGCGCTATCTCTCCGCTAATCGCACGACAATTCAACTACTTCAGCGCGGAACAAGGTCCTACGCGTGCCTGGGGTCCCGTTTCCATGCCTCGTCCGGATCGCGGGTGCGGCGACGAACCATGCGGCATCCCGGTCGAAGCGATCGCGTACGGACCATAAACCGTCCCCTCAGTCGCGGAGTACAACGAAGAAACTGCGCCTGACCTGGTCAGGAGGAGCTTCTCACGATCGGCCACAGCAGGAGTGGCCCTTTTGATCGAAATCCGCTCGGCCAGTCGGTCAGGGAGGGTGCGGGTTTCACCCTGGGGTGGGTGTTATGCGATCCGTTCACAGACGAGGATTGACCCTGTGCACGTCGTGATCGATACCGCGCCCAGGGAAGTGATGCAGATGCCTCTTGCTGTTCAGTTTCTGTCTTCTCGTCCCGGAACCGAGTCACCTCCGCAGAGTTCGGACTCGAGCCACGAATCGATCCCTCGGACGCCCGGCAGGCGAATGTACTCGCGTGCCCGGCGCCGCATCCTGTTGTCGATGACCCTTGGACTCATGCTGTTCGCCCCCAGCGTCTTGGGGATGTCGGGGTCGCTGTCGCTACCGGCACTACCGGCGGCCTCCACGTCGTCGTTCGCTGTCGCCCCGCAAAGCCACGGGCATCCGCCGATGCTTCGGTGCCCTCGCTTCGACTGCTAACTCAGTTCCTCCCTACCGAGCGGCGGGGGGTTCTCCAGGTCGCGGAGGGGCGCAGGCTCCTGCTAGGTCTATCCGGGGTGTCCCGGCCCCAGTCCCCCAGACCAGGGCGGACTGGCTGCGGCATCCCAGGCTGCCCACCTGCGACACGAGCGCAGCGGCTTCGAGGCCGGACACGGTTGCCCCAGCGAGCACCCGAAGCCCAAGGATCCATGGCCAGAGCCACAGCCCTGTCTCAACGGGTGTTGGTGCGGATCGCAACGGACAGCAGCCACCGCCCGGACTGCCGAGTTCGCACATCGCATCGCCATCGATGATTGGTTGACTTCGTCAGTCCGCATGACGCGAGTTATCGACGTATGGTCGACGCTGGTTTGCCGACGCGGCGGAGACATCGGCGTCTGCAGCAGGTTCTTTCTACAGCAGGTTCTTTCTGATCCAATCAGACAATCCCTGATCGGTCTTGGGACGGTTGGAGGGGGAATCGGGACGGACAGATACGACTCGGATGGCGATGTCGCTGCTCTGATCCAACGCAACGAGCGTCGGCAAGGGATCGTTGATACAGGTGAACCGGCCGACGGTCGTGCCATTTCGAATCGACGGTTGCTCGGGAACCGTTGCACCGTCGCACGCGCGCCCGCCGGACTTCCTCATGACACCATCGAAAAATTGGGTCGCGATCGGATGGTTGGGAAATTGAAAAAACGTTGCTGTCGGCGCACCGGATTCGTTGCCCAAGCATAGAAGGACGGCGGTCGCATCGCTCTCGGGTGCCTCGTGCCGACAGTATCGTGGGTCGTAGGCTTTGGGCAGTTTGGCGAGCAGATCGCGGTCGGCCTGAGTGTAGAAGTCCGGATCCCTCGGGGTGGTCTGGAATTGCGAATTCCCGTCTCCCGTGTCGTGCAGTGTCCAGTAGGACAAGCCGGCGCTACCGCCCACAGCTTCGGTGAAGGAGAAAACCGCCATGCTCATGGCCGCGTCGTCGGTTTGGATCACCCCCGAGGTCGGTGGTGCCGTCGTCGCATTCGTGAAGCAGGCCATTCGCCCGACCTGCCTGCCGGCCCTCGTCGCGGGGCCGTCGGGGCCGGGTGGATAGCCCGGACAGCTGCTGGTCTGCAGCACTATCCCGTGATAGGCCTTGTCCAGTGCATCGGCGTTGGGAAACAGGTAGAACTCCCCGCTGGGTACGCGGATTTCGGGAATCTCGTCGCAGATGAGATGGGCTTTCTCCCCCAGAATCGCCTCTGGCTTCACGTGGTGACAGATGCTGCGGTTATACGGGTCTTGCAGGATCTTCAGCAGGGTGACGTCGTCGTCGGTGAATTCGGATTTTGCCGACACTGGGGTCGGTGGTGCGGGCTTGGGCTTGTGGAGCAGCGGCCAGGCTCCGACGGCCGCGACGGCCGCGACGGCCGCGGCAGCGGCGATCCAGAGGCGGTGTGGCCGGCGCCTGGGCGCCGGGACGGACCTCGCCTCGGGTGTGGAGGTCGCCCGGGGTGTGGGATGCGCCGCCACGGTGGGATCGTTTTGGAATGCGGCGAGGGGACCATCGTCTTCGGCGTCGCCGGTAGACGATGCAAGTGCGGCGTGGGCGGCGGCGGCCAGTTCGCCGGCGCTGGCGTAGCGTTCATCGGCCGACTTCGCCATGCCGCGCGCGACGACAGCGTCGATCGAGACCGGGATCCCCGGTGCGTAGCTGCTCGTTCGCGGCGGAAGTTCGATCATGTGGGCCCGCATGATGGCCGCGTCGCCGCCGTCGGTCGAGTAAGGGCGGGTGCCGGTCAGGCATTCGTGCAACACACACGCCAGGGCATAGACGTCGACAGCCGGGGTGGCCGGGCCGGCTCGGAAACGTTCGGGTGCCATGTAGTTGAACGAGCCGATCGCCGATCCGGTCTGGGTCAGGCGTTCGTCGGTGTTCGTATTGGCCAGGCCGAAGTCGGCCAGGTAGGCGAACCCGTCGTGGGTGAGCAGGATATTGTCCGGCTTGACGTCACGATGGATCAGGCCGTCGTGATGTGCGGCGTCGAGTCCGGCTGCGATCTGGCTGATCACCGAAACAGCTTGCTCGGGCGGCAGCGGGCCGTGGGTTCTCACCACGGTGCGGAGACTTTCGCCGTGCACGAGTCGCATGTCGATGTAGAGCAACCCGTCGATCTCGCCGTAGTCGTGGATCGGGATGACGTGGGGCTCCTGCAGCAGCGCGGCGATGTGGGATTCACGCCGGAACCGGGCCCGATAGACCGGGTCGTCAGCCAGCTGTTCGGGCAGCACTTTCACCGCGACCACCCGGCCCTTGGTGGTGTCGAGTGCCTCGAATACCCTGCCCATCCCGCCGGAACCGATCAGGCGCCGCAGGCGATACTTCCCGAACGTCGACCCTGGCCTCAGTGGCTGCCGTAGGTCGTTCACGACTGCCTTGCCTACGTGGTGGGCAATCTGCGCAGGTTGCTCAGAATCGAGAATCGGCGCTCGAGCATTGTCGACTTGCCAGCCGGGCGACGACCCGGCTTCGACCCCTTCGGCGAAAGTGCGACCCCACTGCCACACGATCTATGCCCCTTCGCGTGGCAGTCCAACGGTGTTGGCTGGCCTGCTACGACTGCTCGGGTATCGACAGGCTCTCGCGCCGACACATCCAGCGAATGCTGGTGACTCACTGCTGATGGCGGCACCGTCTCGTGCCACGGACTTGTTTGGAGGATTTGGTTCGCTGCACGCAGCGCGCAGCGTGCGGCACGCGGCCGGTACTGCGATCGCTCCGGCGTACGGGCAATCGAAGAACGCCCACCGCAACTCGCGTCCGGGCGGTAACGGCAACGCCCCGATCGGCCTCCGGACGGCACGGTGGCCGGACCGCCACCGCCCGTGTGTCGGGGTCGAGTGCACGGTAGCTCACCGCCTCCGCGACCAGTTCGCGGCCCTCCTCGCGGAGCGAGGTGTAGCGCGATAGGCATCGGCTCGGTCGCGAACATCCGCGACAAAGGTGGACGGCATTCGTGAACTCCTGGGAAGCTGGTTCGGGTATCGGCGCGCGATGGGTGAGGTCTGCCGCTTCGTTGATCGCAGCCTTCACGAGAATCTTCGTCGCCGGCGCTCGTCCCGAATAGCCACCATAGGTGGCGATCGTTTTCACCCCCTGGGGCAACATCTGCCGCCCTGGGTGGCGGCACAGCACCGCTGGTCGACGCCGATTTCACCGCGGTTGTACAACCGGCCGGGCCGCTGCGCGGCACGGTTCCGCGCCCCCGGTTCCTTGTCGACGCCGACCCGTCCGCCATGAATGAGACCGACTCGACAAGGCCGAACTCCCTCGGCCACCTCCTGCACGCCTCCGAACACGATGGCGCCGAGACCGCCACCTAGGCGCACGAATATGCCAGCGCCCACGCCATCCCTCGACGCTTTGCCCCACCTGACAAGCAATTCGGTCGACACGGTTGCACCGTCGAGGCATTCTCGGTGCGTGGACTTCTACTTCTCCACCTTCCCGGTCCTCGAGACCGAACGACTGGTGCTTCGTGAATGGCATCCCAGCGACGCGATCGATATGTTCGCCTTCCGTAGCGACCCCGTCGCGCAGCGGTACAACTCCCGCCCCCATCGCGACGTTTCCGACGCAGTGGCGCTGATCGCCACGCTGCGCACTGCCTATGCCGCCGAGGAGCAAATCCAGTGGGCCGTCACCAGGCGCGATGACCGCCCCATCGGTCTGTTCGGGTTCAACTCCTGGCAACGCTTCCACCGCCGCGCCGAGGTCGGCTACGACCTCGCACGGCCACACTGGGGACAAGGCATTGCCGCCGAAGCCCTCACGGCCATTGTGAGATTCGGCTTCGATCAGATGCGCCTGCACCGCATCGAGGCCCACACGATCGCCACCAACGAACAGTCGATCCGGCTCCTGACACGGCTGGGCTTCCACCGCGACGCCGTGCTGCGTGAGTACTCATTCGAAGACGACGCCCATTTCCACGACAGCACCATCTGGTCGCTCCTAGAGGCGCAATGACCATCTGCTGTACAGACCGTCTATCCGACAACGCACACGGTTGCACTCACACCGATTCGGGTACCCGCAGATGCGCGAGCGCCAACTCGAACTCACCGCTGTCGATCACATCGGCACCGGATCGGCGGCTGGCGTCGGCCCGCAGCGAGGCAGCCTGGTCACGGTTGCGAATCATCGCCTCGGCGTCGTCATACGTGGCACAGGAGACGGCACGCCCGGACGCCCTGTTGATCATGAGGCTCGCACTGCAGAACCCCTCGAGCGTCTCCATTTCCGACAGGAACTGGGACCTGTAGGCCTCGACGGCCGCGTCGAGCCGTTCGGGGTCGGTTTTGACCCAGACAGCGCGGACACAGGCACCCTGCTGCGAACGGTGATCGCGATGCAGGACCGCGATCTCCCATTCCTCGACCTGGGCGCCGCCGCCGAACATCTCGGCGACGCGATCGTGAATCGGGCGAACCCGGTCCGCGCTGTCGCGCATCGCCTCCTCCGATTCCCACGCGCTCGTGGCGATGCACCGGCCGGACTTCCGATCGACCAGCATGGACAACCCGACACAGCCCCTGATGTCGGCCAACGCCGGCATCACGTCGTCGCGCACATACGCAATCCCGGCATCAATAGCGGAGGGTCGCGCCTGAATTGTGGTGGAGCGTGCGTACACGACCCCACCCCCTCTCGGCTCGGAGGCAGCGCCCCGGTGGCGCCACCGGTGTCATTCACACTGCTCCTCCGCAGACAGCCAGGCAACAACAAGTGCCCGCCGCACTCGGTTCGGCCGTGCCGGCTGGAGCCCACACACGTCATACCTGTGGCGTCGAGGGCTGGAGCGCCAACGTCCTGGCACGATGGTGTGGTCTTTGTCGGCGGTATGTCCTGACCGTCGCATTCGACGAGGTTGAGTTGGTCTAGGAAACACCACCTGCCGAGCACGTTGCCTGCAACCCTGCTGTCGTCATTCCTTACTGTTCCTACACGGTGCTCAGACGTAGGGTTCGGCCACCCGGAGACGCCGAATATGGCTTTCATCATTCCGCCGCTCGATGGCTTTTCACGACGCCGCCCGGCGTCCGCGACGGCTGTGACCGCTGATTGAGAGATGCGATTCGATCGCTGTGTAAGGACATGACGGCGTGGTCGTCGGCACGGGCAGAACCCTAGCGATGAAATAGAGGTGGTTGTGCCACAACGTCTTTGGGTCGAAATCGACGCTGGCAAGGCTGAGCATCGGACGAAGTCCCGGCACTGAGCCGCCCCGTATTCCTCACCGAGCAGTCGATTTCGTACGACTGCACCGTCAGCCGCCCGTGGTCACAAGTTCTCCATCGGAGTCGCGCCCTGGCGACCCCTCGTCGATGTCACCGTCGGCCGACCGTCGCTCGACATCTCGACGACGGCCGGCCGCTCGAGGTCATAGACGCGACGACCGATGGAACACCGAATGCCAACAGCATGCTGTATGGCGCGGTGCGGCGGGCGGCAAGGCCCTCGGCTATAGCCGCCTATCTATCGCGAGACTCCATCATCTCTCGGCCACAGCGTTCTGTCATCGAAATCGACTGTGCGCCAGACGACTCCGGTGGCGTCACCACGTAACCGGATCCATTCATGGTCGATGACCGAAAAGAACGCGACCAAATACCAACTGCTCGGCATCCACCAAGGATCCACTGGAACCTGTTCCTGGACAGCGCAATACATCGAAATCACACTATGACTGGATTCGTGATAATTCCGTTCTCGTCGACCGGATACAAGCGTTCGTCAACGCACACTCCTAGCCGATTCGACCAACCATCCAGTGCAATGGATTTCCACCGAATAGCCTTGGCAGGAACAGGTTTGAGTCGGACTAGCTGACCTTGTATTCGACGGAGCAGTCGCCGTTGGTGTAGTTCTGGCCCGTTCCGTGGTTGGCGGCTGCGAGTACCAGCGGGATTCGGCCTGGTTCGGTTTTCACATTCGGAATGGTCAGCACGTTGTCGGAGCCCTGGACTCGCGCGGTGGTTTCGGCTTGACCGTTCTTGCCGGTATCGAGATTCGACCAGGTAACGCGGAACGTCTGGTCGTAGGGAGTCTCGGATTTCGCATCGGTGTGCATGGTCAGCGTGATCGACCCGTTGTTGTCGGCCTCGACGGATACCTCACTCGATGCCTCGATGGAAAAGTCGTCCGGCGTCGGGTAGGTGATGGTGCACAGTTTTTCGGGTGACGAGCTCGGCGCGGCAAGAGCTGCGGGTGCGCCGAGGAGTGCTGCCGCGCCCAGGCACGAGATCGCGGCGATGCTCGAAAAGCGGGAGTAGGTAAGCGAATTCATCAAACCCTCTCAAGTGAAGTGTCTTCAGCCCCAGTGACGGGGCCCCGAGCCTAACAGGCCGTCGACGGTCGGTTCGACACAGTCATAGCCAGGCTCGGGCATCGGCTCGACCAGCGAATCAGCGCCTCCGGTATCGCCGAAACCCTTGTGCGCCATCCAGAATCGCGGACACTCACACGTGGCCGGTTCGGACAGCGCGATCAGCGGTATGCAGGAATGTCGAGCAAGTGAGTCTGAGGCTCAGGGCCTAGCGGCGGATCAATGTTCTGTGCCAGCGAAAGGGTATGTCTTGCAATGATGTTCGTGTCCGGGCAGTCGGCTGACCGATCTGTGGTACCCATCCGATGGGGGCGTCGGCGTCGGCAAGCTCCAAGACCAATCGCACATCGGCATAGCGCACGTTCAGGTTGACCTGGGCGTATTACATTGCACGACAACCGATCAGCGGCACGTGCGGGATACCGACAAGTCCGATCGGTTGGATATCAGCTCCCGTCTCCTCGCGAGTCTCGCGCACTGCGCGAGCGGCCCCGCCCGGAGAGGGACCGGGCGGGGCCGAGAATGGCGGCGAAGTGTTTGTTCACCTACTCACTTGGGCGGCTGTGGCTGGTTCGGCATCGGCGAGTTGATGGTCGTGAAGTACTGGACAGCGGCCATGATCGCAATGGGGGCGGCCACCAGTAGCTGACCGGCCAGGGTGCCGAGGGCGCCCAGGGCGACGACGCCGCCGAGGCAGCCGATGGCGGCGGCCGGGATGAACGCACCGAACAGCCCGACGATGGTGGCCGAGGCTACCGTCGCACCCGCGATACCGCCGAGGACACAGCCGACGGCGCCGCCACCGATGCCACCGATGATCGCGCCGAGTTGCGCGCCGGTGAGGATGGTGCTGGTCAAGCGGGCCCAAGCGACCTGCTCACGCTCGTACTCGTTCCGCCATGGCGCCTTGTCCTCGTACGGGAGCGCAACTGGCTTGTATACGGCGTGCTGGAGGTCGAATTGCGGGGTCAGGGTCGCGGTGTGGTCCTGGATCTGCGCCGCGATCGGGAACTCGAATTCGTCGACGCGGAACTTCAGTTCGGTGCCTGCGAGCACGGTGCCGTTCCCGGCCTTGATCTTGAACACACCGTCCTCGACGGCCATCGAGCCGGCGTCGATCTCGACAATCGTGGATTTCTCGGTGACCGACGTGGTGAAGTCGATATCGCCCGTGTCGTGGGTGGGCGTGGCATTGACGGTGCCTGTTGTGATGCTGAGTGCGGTCGTGACCAGCGCGGTAGTCGTCGCGAACTTCTTGAATTTCATGGAGTGAATCCTCATCGGGACTGATGGACAGCTTCGCCAGTCGTGTTCTCCGAACACGTTCGACGAAAGATTGCAGGAGAATAGGTGGTGCGGGTCGACGGTCGTGCGCCGATGCCGACCAGGTTCCGCGTAATCTCCGCCGTGGAATCCGGTCAGCGCGGCCGCGCCGGGTCAACGTCGAAATATCATGGGACTCCCCATCTTTCGGAGGGTTGAATCTTTCGGAGGGAACCGGAATCCGCCGCGGCGTATCTCGAAGAAGATGTCTTCGTGCTCGACGGTGGGCCGGATTCAGGACAACCGAGGGTCGGTGAGTTGCCGTTGTTCTCTGCTGCACCTTGTCGGGCGCACTCAGATGATGACGCCGCCGTTCATATCGAGGACGTGACCGACGAGGTAGTGGGCGTCTCCGACCAGGTAGACGGCAAGGGATCTTCGGGTTTGCCGAGGCGGCCGAGCGGAATCACCTGGGAGAGGCAGTCTTTCGGCTCATCGGTCGCGTCGAGATCTCCTCGACGGGAGGTGCAGGACAGCGCCGCAGGCGATGGTCTTGCCCAGACTTTGAGCTGCACCGGTGATCACCGCGACCGTGTCCTGAAGTTGCATGGTCGCACTCCCCCATATCACGGATCTGGATCCCGAAGCGTCGATCGAATTGGATGCGGATCTCTACCGGCAGGGCTGCGCCGCCGGAGATGGCCAGCCGCATGTTCTGTGCAATCCGGTCGACCAGCCAGTTGATTGACATCGAAGCTCAGACAGGGACTGCATCAGGATTCCTCCGTTGGTGACTGCGAGCCGAATGGCCACTGCCAGGCAACGGTAGGAGACCCAGGTCACATTCTCTCAGCGCTGCGTGACAACGCTCGATACGCCAGTTGTGCCCGCGTCACAGTTCCTCCACCCGTGCGTGCGCGAGACCGGGCAGTGCCGGCAGCATCGCCAAGGCAACCTGGAGGTCGAGGGTTTCGGTGTCGACGCTGCGACCGAGAACCTCCTCGGCCTGGCGGACTCGGTAGCTGACAGTGTTGGGGTGGACGGTCAGGCGCTCGGCCGTGCGGATGCGGCTGCGGTTCTCCTCCAGGTACACCGACAGTGTCGTGGCCAGTCGGTAGGTGGTTTCGTCGTCCGCGGCCAAACGGCCCAACACTCGAGTAATGAACGACTGCGCGTGATCGCGGTCGGTGGTGGCCAGCGCGGCGACAGCGACGTCCCGATAGCGGATGAGAACTCCCCCGCGCAAACCCACCAACGATGCCACCCGCCGCGCGTGATTCGCCTCCACGTGGGTGCGGCGCAGCCCCTCCAGTCCCCGCCCGGGGTCGCCGAGCGCCATCCTCACGCCGGGCGGCACGGCCTGCGTACGCACTCCCATCACCGCGTCGAGGTCGCCGACCGCGAGTACACGACGGCGACTCACCCATCCGGCGACAGCGAGTGAGCCCAGCGGATGGACCAGGGTGCTTTCGGCCTCGAGCACGCGGGCGAGCCCCGTAAAAGCGTCACCGAGAATCGACTGGACGTCGCCGTTTTCCGGGGCTTGCTCCACCCAGGCGATGGCGCCGATATGGTGCCGGTTCACCTCGTAGCGCAACCGCGTCGATGCCCGCTGCGCGTCACGCTCGCGGCCGGCCAGGATCTCCCCGATCGCCGCCGCCCGGGTCGCGGCGGTGCCACGCAACCAGACGTCCAGCTCGACTTCGTATGCCTGTTCGGCCCGGACCATTGCCCCGTCGGCGTAGGCGAACAGCCAGTTCGTGGCCAGCTCTAATGCCGTCGCCTGATCGCTGGCGTCTCGGGCGGTGGCGGTGATGCGCGTGAACATCCACTGCCAGACCTGTTCCTGAGCCAGCCGATAGAACCGCATCAGATCAGTCAGCGCGACCTGCCGCTGCACCCCGGACCGGGCAATGGCCAAGG
Organism: Nocardia sp. CA-107356; assembly: GCF_050946365.1. Taxonomy (NCBI): domain Bacteria; kingdom Bacillati; phylum Actinomycetota; class Actinomycetes; order Mycobacteriales; family Nocardiaceae; genus Nocardia; species Nocardia sp. CA-107356. The sequence continues at coordinate 6,689,123 of NZ_CP191992.1, forward strand.
TCGACGGCGGCAGGTCGAGCCGACGCGGGTCCCAGGCCAGCTCGATGATCTGAGCCAGCTGTCGCAGGCTCGCCTCCGTGCTGACGAGATTCTCCTCGACGGTCTGCGCATCCGGAAACAACCCCGGCAACTCGGTCTGCATCCGTGCCACCGCGCGCTTCGCGAGATCACCCGCAGATGCCTGCATCTCGGCCGCGACCGGCCGCAGCACCTTCCGCCAGACCCGCTGCGCCGCGGGCTCACGCACCGATGGCCACTCGACCTCCATGACGGCCGAATCTACTCACCGTTGTCGCGCCGCGACAACGAACGGCCCATATCTTGGCGCTGGCACATGAGCGCACGGCGGCCCTGCACCCATAACGTGCGAGCATGCCCAGATCCCTCAATACTTCTGACCTCACCGGCCGCGTAGTGGCCATCACCGGCGCAGGCAGCGGCATCGGTCGAGAGCTCGCACTCATGTGCGCGGGCCGCGGTGCCGACCTCGCACTGTGCGACATCGATGAAACCGGACTTGCCCACATCGCACAAGAGGTTCGGGCCGCCGGGCGCGAGGTCCTCACCCATCGAGTCGACGTGTCCGACGCCAACCAGATGGCCGAGTTCGCCGACGCCACGCACGGTCACTTCGGCGACGTGGACATGGTCGTCAACAACGCCGGAGTCGGACTCGTCGGCGGCTTCCTCGACACCAGCCTCCAGGACTGGCAGTGGCTGGTATCGATCAACCTGATGGGTGTCGTCCACGGCTGCGACGCCTTCCTCCCCGCCATGATCGAGCGTGACCGTGGCGGTCATGTCGTGAACCTCGCCTCGGCCGCCGGCCTGCTGGCCAACCCTCAGCTGTCCGCCTACAGCGCGACCAAGTTCGCCGTGCTCGGCCTGTCCGAGTCGCTGCGCATGGAACTGAAGCCCCACGGCATCGGAGTGACAGCGATCTGTCCCGGCGTCATCAACACCGCGATCACCAAGAACAGCCGCATCCGCGGGGCAGGCAACCTCGACGAGCGCCGTGAAAATCTCTCAGCAACCTACAAAAAGCGCGGCTACACCCCCGAACGCGTGGCCCGCAACATCCTCCGCGCAGTTCACCGCGACCGCGCCGTTGCACCGATCGCCGCCGAAGCCCACCTCTCGTACGTGCTCTCCCGCGCCGTCCCGCCCGCGGCCCGATGGGTGGCAATGAAACTGGCCGAAGTCGCCAAGTGATTCAGCAGATCGCCCCACCACATGGCCGGGGAACCATCCGACGTCGCATACGTCAGTTGCGATGACCAGCCGGCGAGCTCTTCGGGGAGCTCGCCGGAACTGGTTCACCGATCAGAAGACACGCGGCATAGACGGCGTGCTGGGCATACATGATGATCTCCACGGTGGGAGCTTGTGAATCGGATCTTGTCCTGTGGAGCTGGCGGCGGATACCGAGTCGCAGAGCGATGTGACGGGCATTCCACCTGTTCAGGCCGCGGGAGTCAGCTGATCTTCGTCACGCCGGGAGGGTTCCAGGTGCCGTCGACAACCTTCTTGTCGGGCCGGTAGAGGCGCAGCAACAGGTTGAAGTTGCCCGAGGCGGGCGCGGGCAGCCAGTTGGATTCGTGCTCGGCACCCGGCGACTTGGGTTGAATGTAGATGTCGACCGAGCCGTCGGGATTCTTCTGCAGAGCCTCCCCGCGCAGCGCGTATCGCTTGACCGGGTTGTCGATGAAGAATCCCTTGTCGTTGTACATCGTCAGCGACCAGAATGCGTCCACCGGGGGGATCTCGTCCTTGCCGAAGTGCAGAACATAGTTGTGATCGGCCCCTAGCGGATCCCCCTTCCCGTCGACAGTGGTTGCCGGATAGACCGCATCATCGGGCAGATTCGCGCCGAGCCCGGCGTAAGCCACAGTGGCGCGGGCGAGCCAGTTGGTGCCGTAGGAGCCGATATCCGACCGCGATATTCGCCAGCCGTTCACTGCCGTGGCTCCGGAAATCACCTCGATCTTCTGCAGAGCCTTCGTCCGGGCGTTCTCCCACATCCTGCGATCGGAGTCGGACAGTTGGCTCAAGTCGAGTTTCTTGTCCGGCGACCACCTGACCTTCGCCAGCTGTGTGAGCAGGTCCTTGTCTTCGGGTCGAGTCTGGGCATGCGAGAGGCTGTCGTAGTACAGGTCCCAGTACTGCTGCGGGGTGAGGTTGTGAATATATGCGGCGACCTCCTGCTTCTTGGGCCAGTCCGCATGCAGGTCGGTGTTTTCCGGCGGAACATACTGCGTGCCGTAGGCGCTGAGCGGGACCGCGGTCAGCTGCTGCTGAATCGCGGCGACAGCTGGGATGTCGTCGCGCCCGTTGAGCTGGATCCGGCCGAGGAGCCATCCGCCGTCGGTCGGCATCCGGTATTCGCGCACCCCCGCCGGAAGCGTGCCCTGCCAGTTCGGACCGGTGATTGCGAACTGATAGCCAGGTAGTGCACCCAGTGTGCGCGGACCAGGCGAGGCGTCGACGTTTGTCCACATGTCCAGCAGCGGGAACTGGTGAAAGCGGGTACCCATGTCCGGCACGCCGATGACCAGCGGCTCCTTCGACACGTCGAAGAACATCGAGGAATACAACGTATCCACGTTCGGCCGCACCACACCGGTGAACGAGGCATCCGGCATGAACGCAAGATTGGCGAACTGATTCATCGGAGCAGCGCCCCGCCCATCCGGTCGCGCAACGTTGGTCATCTGGCGTCGCGTCACCTCCAACGACACCAGCGGATAGGTGTAGGCGTACGCGTTCACCGCGGCGTTCTCATCCGTATCGGAAGAGGGTGAGGGACCATTCGAGCACGCGGCGGCCGAAGCCAGCATGAGAACTGCCGCCACGAGCGCCGCTGCGGCCCTGCTGCTCCGACGAACTCTCAATGTGCTACTAACCACAACACCCCTCCTCGAGGTGAAACGAATTCGAGAACATTTGCCGTTGAGGCGCTTGTGGCCGGAGGAGTTCCGCTTGCACGCCGGTGGCGGTCATCATCGGTGGATCAGCGATCTTGATTCTGGGTGTAGGCATGGGTGGGACCGTAGGCGTGTGCTGCGGAGCTGCGCCTGTACTCGAGCGACAACGTGCACGTAGCTCGTTGTCACGGCGCTACACAGGGCCGGCTGCTACAGATGTCCCGGGGCAGATCCTCGGTTGCAGCGTCGACACCAGCACCCTCGACCTTGCAGGTTGCCCCCGCATTGCTTCCAGCCCTGCCCTGGCTGGCTCGGTCCTGCTGCGGCCACTGTCGCGTCGACACAATTACGGACCACAAGATTGTCGCGCAGCGCCGAGACACTGTGAGCTGGGCCTCATACGGTGGTCAATCAGTGGCTGACCGGCCGACAGCGAGCTCCGACACTCGATTGACCGGCGGTCCTGAAATGGGCCCGCAACGGCCCCCACACCGCACTCGCAATCCACACGCGAGAGCACTCACCGGATCGCCAGGGAGTAGCCAAAGATGAATCGGTTCGACATCACCAAGACAAACATTGCCGTGGAGCGGCTGATCGAAACAACCCAGAATCCCAGGCACCTGTACCTGCTTCACACCTACAACCGGCACCGTTACCTGGAAATGGCCGGACGCTGGGAAGAGATCTTCGCACCGGAGATGACCGTCGAACATCCCGTCTACCACTTCAACGTCTTCGGCATCCAAACCACTCTTGACGGCGCCGATGCTGTCAAGGCCGTCTACAGCCAGTGGGCCGATACCAGCCAGTGCATCTTCTACGCCGACGACGAGAGGCTCGCCGTCGGCGACAACATGATCTGCTCCACCTCAGCGATTTACCAGCAGACGCCCGGCGCTATCCTTGCCGCTGGCGGCGCGGACGTCGACCCGGATGCGACCTACCTGGTCAAGAACATCGAACACATGATCTGGCCCTATGACGACCAGGGGAGACTGATCGGTGAAGATGTGTGGGAGATCGATGAGTCCAAGCGCGAGATCATCAAGCTGGACCCCTCGGAGGTGCTGACCACGCAGGAGTCGGCGAAGCTCCTCGCACCGCTGATCAAACCACTGCCTGTATTCACCGCCTGAAAACACCGTGGCCCGCCGGCTGCTGTCCGGCTTCGTGGACAGCGGCAGATCCGCTGCCACAATCCGCTTGCCCTGCAAGGTATTCAGCAGCGACGTAAGCGTTCCGGCCGCCAATGCGCCTGTGCCACCCGACGCGGCGGCGATGGCGCTGTCGGTGCGTTCACCGCTGCCGATCGCCTCCAGCACGGCCCGGGAACGCGACGCCTCAGGGAACTCACCGAGCAGCGCTAACTCACCCGCCACCAAAAGCGGCGACAGCGGATTCGTCGTGGCATCGCGCAGGAAATCCTTCCTGGCATCTCATGCGGCGCGCCCGATGCCATCATCTGCCGCCCCTATCACGACGGGCGGATGGCGGGCGTGCGTCTGATGGTCGGTTCTCGTCGTATGGGTGCCTCGACAAAAGCCCTGGCTGGTTACGCGAGACCGGGCACCCCGGCAGTGCGGCAGTCGTGAGCTGCCGGAGCCGCGCGTGTCGCGAATTGGCCGTCCTGGCACGGGTTTTCGTCGTTAGTTGGTAGCATTCGGACGGTTGTCGGCCACTATGTCGGTGGCGGGTTAGGGGCGTTTGATGGAAGTGCAGGACGTCCACCATTCCTATGGCAGGCGGTCGGTGCTGCGTGGTGTCGATTTCGTGTTGCCCGCGGGAGCGCTGGTGGGCATCGTCGGTGAGAACGGAGTGGGCAAGTCGACGTTGTTGAAGGTCCTCTCCGGAGGGCTGCGACCGGACCGGGGGGTGGTCCGGCACAGCGGGCGGTTCGGTTACTGCCCCCAGCAGGTGGTGTTGAACGACGCGTTCACGGTTCGTCAGCACCTGGATTTCTTCGCCGCGGCGTATGCGATCCCGGACTTGCGGCGGGCCGAGCAGACCATGGAGGTCTTGCGTTTCTCCGACTATGCCGGTGAGCGGGTCGCGACGCTGAGTGGCGGCACGCGACAGAAGCTCAACCTGACGCTGGCGGTGATGCATGATCCGCAGGTTCTGCTGCTCGACGAGCCGTACCAGGGTTTCGACTGGGAGACCTATCTGCGTTTCTGGGATCTGGTCGCCGAGTTCCGTGACACCGGCCGCTCGGTCCTGGTCGTCTCCCATCTGGCCCACGACACCGACAAGCTGGATCAGGTGTGGCGGTTGCACAACGGCGCTCTACAAGGCAGACAGGAGCAGGCCGGATGAGCGAGGGTGTGCGACTGTTCGTGATCGCCACGCGCTACGGCCTCATCGAGCATGCTCGAAACCGGTTCGCCATGCTGTTGGTGGCGGTCTTCCTCCCCATATTGATCACTCTGGTGCGCGTGGCCGTCACCGACATCGAGGTGCCGTTCCGGCTTCGGGACACCGGTCTGGTGTTGCGCGCCAACGGCAATGAGCTCGCTCAGATCAGCGGCGCCCTGATGGCGGTCTCACTGATCATCGGGTTCATGATGTTCGCGGCGACTTTCAGCAGTGGAGCATTCGACCGGCGACTGTCGATGGCCGGATATCCCCGGGTTGCGCTGGGTCTGGCGAAGATCGCCTGCCTGATTGTGGCCTCGGTGGCGGTCAGCGCATACGCCACCGCTGTCATCTGCTGCTACTGGTCGCCCCGGCAGCCTGCCCTGCTCACTGCGGCACTGTTCGGCGCGGCGATGACCTACGGGGCGCTGGGCGTCGCCCTCGGCGCGCTGCTGCGCCGCGACGTGGAGGGCATGTTCGCCATCGCGATGATCAGCTGCTTCGACATGGCCGTGCAGAACCCCATCGCCAGCGCTGGGGCGGACAGCGAATTCGTGCGCTGGCTGCCCTCCTACGGGGCCATGCAGGCTGCGACCGCGGCCAGTTTCTCCGACACCACACCATTCACGGGTTTCGCTATGCAACTGGCCTGGTTCATTGTGAGCGCCCTGGGCGGACTGGTCGCTTTCCATCTGCGCACCCGCTCGTCTCTACGACCCGCGATGTGGATCCGCCTCCCCGGATCGACGAGGCCCGGACAGCCGGCGAAGCATTCATAGGGTGTCCCGCGCGACCACCACGGTGGACAGCACGGGACACATCCTGCTCCGCCGGCTGCGGCGGCTTACGGCGCAGTAGCAGCCGGTTCGGCGGCCGGGAGGTAGATCTCACGACGCAAGCGTTCCAAGTCCGGCGCTGCCGAAGCGGAGGTTGGCTCGTACCGATCGCTCTCACGCCCCCAGAGCCCCACGCTCGTGATGTTCACGTACATCTCCGCGTAGTCCTTCCCCCGGCCCGACAGGCCGGGAAGCACGCGGAGAAGCGCGGGGACGTAGTGGATCACCGCCTCGAGCTGGGCACGCTGATCCGCCACCTGGCGCTGCACCTGCTCCACGGCTTCGCCTCGGGTGCAGCCGGTTTCGTGACGGACCGCCCGCACCAGGTTGTAGGGGACGTGGTCTGCCTCGTCCTGGTCCAACCCCACCAGATCGTTCTCCACAAAGGTCACCCAGAAGGCCAGTTCCTCGAGACGGCGGATCACCGGGTGGTTGCGCAGCTTCGACGGCAGTTCCCGGTCCTGGTACACCTCCATGCAGGCGAGGGCTGTTTCGATCCCGCTGGTCGACATCCGCAGCGGCAGATAGTCGGCCGTGGCGGGGATGTAGCCGTTGATGCGATGGTGCGCTTCGCGTTCGGCGGCTTCGAACCACTCCTCGATGCTGTCGAGGAACCGCTCCTGCCAGCGGGTGCTCCGGCCCTCGCGCAGGCGCGGCCATAAACTCGCCCATGCCGTCGGGATCGCACCGGACCGCCACGGTGTCTCCGGGTCCTGGCGCAGCGTTGCCACCATGCCACGCCTCAGCGCGCTGACGGCTTCGGGGTCCCTCAGCTGCGGATCCTCGAAGAGGTCGTCCCACGCAAGGACCAGCACGGCCATGGCGTAGGCGGTCTGCTCACGGGCCGCGTCTGCTGCCGGGGCCAAAGTGTGTGCCGGGATCCGGATCGCTCCTGTCCACCGGTGGTAGTCGGCCTCGGCCGGAGAGCTGGCAAGGCCGGTGTCTACCAGCCAGCTCCGCAACCATTGCGCGAGCTGCGGCGGAAGCGCGTCACCGTGGGCTAGGGACGGTCGCGTCGGCTGCCGGAGTACCGCCGGAGCAGGAGTTCGCCGGTCGAGTATGGACCGGGCGTAGGCGGTCATCGCGTGGCGAGCGCGCGGGTCAACGGGCACAGCGGCGAGCTGACCCTCAGCCTGGTCCAGGAATTCATCGGCTCTCGCCCGTGCTTCGTCCACGGCGTCGGAGGCGATGACGAGCTCACGGGCACGTGCGGCTTCCTCACCCGTCATCGCTCTGCGCAGCAGGCGGGCAAGGTCCCCGTCGCGGGCCACCGCGCGGATCACGGGAAGTGTGTAGATCCCGTCGGGCAGATCCGCGTTGACGGGCTTGCCCATCTCTTCAGCTGTCGAGGTCAGATCGAGGATGTCGTCGTACAGCTGGTAGGCCAGCCCGAAGTGTCGACCGAACAGGGCCAACGCCTCTTCCTCCACCTCGTGACGGCCGGCCTGCATCGCGCCCACCCGGCATGCCAGCGAGAGCACCGCCGCCGTCTTGCCGTCGATCGCGTCCAGATAGGACTGCTCGCTGCGCGAGGCCACGTAGAGGTCGGCGGCCTCGATCACCATGCCCGCACACATCTGCTCCCCCGCGATCGCCCCCGCGAGAACTTCGCGACCGCCGAGTTCGGCCAGCATCCGCACGCTCGTGAGCATCACGGAGTCCCCACCCAATACGGCCATATGCGAACCCCACACCACGTTCGCACTGGGACGGCCTCGACGCTCATACGCGTGATCGACGACGTCGTCGTGGTAGAGCGAGCCCAGATGCAGCAACTCGACGGCAGCGGCGGCGCGCACCACCCGGTCCTCGGCTGGGACCGCGGGATCGGTGAGTAAGTAGTACGACAACAAGGTCAAAGTGGGACGCACTAGGCGGCGTGCGGTGTCGGGCCCTGCGTCGGTGAGTGCGGCCAGTTCGGGCCTGCCCTCCGGTCGAACGGGTCCGAGAACGTCACGGACGCGGTCCAAATCCGCCTCCAGATGCGGGAAGACAGCCGAATCGATTTCACGTGGCACGCAGGCACTCCTGACTGGTTACATACAACACCGCCGATCAACGGCAATTTGACACCACGATCACGCGGAAGATGTTGGTATCGGCCAATTTTGATGCGGCACGTGCGGGGCCGGTGACAGCGTGGACAACTGTGGCGGACAGCGAGTCTACCGACACCCCCCTAGAAGCCCACTCCCTCGGGGGTGGGTCACACGTAGGGGTAGCGGCGCGTGGGCATGCGCAGGTGTGGGTCGTCGCTCGCAGCCAGCACATCGGTTTTCCTTGCTCTCGAAAGGGTTTGGTTACGACGAGCAAGGATGTCCTTCAACGGCTCTCTCTCGAGCTGTCCGATATCTTGCGAGCACACCCCCACAAGCTCGCGCCTCCGACACCCCTCGCGCCCAGCGCGCGAAATCGAAGGCTTTGCCGGAGAGCGGATCTGGCTCTCGAGCGGGTCGGAACCGAACACCCCGGAAAGGCCGCAGCGGGGTGCAATCGCTGGTTGAGGTGAGAGCTGACATGGATTCAACTGTTGCTCAACAGGATTGGGTCGATTCGCTCGCGCTGCCCGGATGTCGGTTGAATCGGGACGGCATCGCGGTGGCACGCTGCACCGTCGAACGGCTCATGCGTCGGGCCGGGTTGCGTGGTGCGGTGCGCGGGCGGGCCAAACGCACCACGATCGCGGCCCCGGCCATTCCCTGTCGTCCCGGTGTGATGTGGCGGCGCAGGTAGCCGGGTTTCAGGTGATCGGCGAGGGCGAGTCGGACCAAGAACGGGGGTCGTCATCGGGCCAGCCGCGGGGGCGCAGGACGAAACCGACCCGGCTGTAGCCGGGCCCGATTGTCCGATCGAGAACGAAATCGAGCCACCGTTCCGCATCGAACGAACCATTCATACAACCAATTGTTGCGGTTTCGCCGATAGTGTGCCAATAAGCGATGCGGAAACGCTGCATAGAGCCGATTTCGGGCTACAGTCGGGTCATGGGCATCGAGTACGCGAGCGTCATCGCTGTTCCTCGGTCCGAGGTTTTCGCCTGGCACGCCCGCCCCGGCGCGCTGACTCGCCTCGCACCGCCCTGGCAACCGGTGTCGCCGCGGACCGAATCGGACTCGCTCTCCGACGGACAGGCGGTGCTCGGGCTGCCCGGTGGCCTGTGTTGGGTGGCGCGGCACGATCCCCGGGAGTACGACCCGCCGCGCCGATTCGTCGACGCGGTCACCGTCGACGGACTCGGCTCGCTGCCCGCCGGACTGCTGCCCTGGCGGCACACGCACGATTTCGAAGTCGTCGACGAGACGCACACCCGTGTGATCGACCGGGTCGACGCGCCGGTGCCCGCCGGGGTGCTGCGACCCATGTTCGCCTACCGGCACCGGCAGCTCACCGACGATCTCGCGGCGCATGCGCGGGCGCTGCAGGCGGGTTTCGCCGCCGAGACCGTGGCGGTGACCGGCGCGTCCGGCATGGTCGGTTCGGCGCTGGCCGCGTTCTTGACCACTGGCGGGCACCGGGTGGTCCGGCTGGTCAGACACGCGCCTCGGCGTGCGAACGAAAGGCAATGGGACACTGCCGATCCCGCGCCGGACCTGCTCGACGGTGTGGACGCGGTGGTGCATCTGGCGGGGGCCTCCATCGCGGGCCGCTTCACCGAGAGCCACAAGCGCGCGATCGCCGACAGCCGGATCGGGCCGACCCGCCGGCTCGCGGAGGTCGCGGCGCGGGCGGCGGTGCCGGTCTTTGTGAGCGCTTCGGCGATCGGCTACTACGGCGCCGATCGCGGCGACGAGACGCTGACCGAGCAGTCGACCCGCGGTGACGGCTTCCTCGCCGACGTGGTGGACGGCTGGGAGGCCGCCACGGATCCCGCCGCCGAATCCGGTGTCCGTGTGGTGCGCGTGCGCACCGGGATCGTGCAATCCCCGCGCGGCGGCACACTGCGTCTATTGCGCCCGCTGTTCACTGCGGGGCTGGGCGGGCGCGTCGGCGACGGGCGTCAGTGGCTGTCGTGGATCGAGATAGACGACCTGGTCGATGTCTACCATCGGGCGCTCTGGGATACGGGGCTGTCCAGTGCGGTCAATGCCGTTGCGCCGCAACCAGTTCGCAATGCCGAGTACACGAAGATTCTCGCGGAGGTACTGCACCGCCCTGCACTGCTGCCGGTCCCCGGATTCGGTCCCGCGCTGCTGCTCGGCCGTGAAGGCAACCGGGAACTGGCCGCTGCCAGCCAGCGCGTCGTTCCCGCGCGGCTGGCCCAGGCCGGTCACCGGTTCCGCGAGCCGGACCTGGACCCGGCGCTGCGGCATCTGCTCGGCAGGTCTGCCGGGTGAATTGCGCTGTCAGTCAGCGCTCTTGGTGAGCAGGATCTGATGCACGTCGAGGTAGCCGCTGCGGAATCCGGCCTCGGCGTGGGCGAGATACAGCATCCGGTCGATCTTCGCGCGCTGCGCCCCGACCAGATCGGTCCACCGCGGCGGTGTGGTCGCGGGAAAGCGCGCGTCGTCGACGTTCTCGCGCAGTGCGAGCCGCGGTGGTCCGCGGCGTGGAACCAGGCGAACGGCCGTAGCCAATGCGGCAGCCGCGGCAGGTCGTCGAGGTCCACCAGCCAGCCGTAGCTGCGATAGCGGAATTCGTGGCGCACCGGTATCAGCCGGACGTGGCGGATCCTGGTGCGAACGATCTGCGCGGTCACGTCGCCCGCACCGGTGCGGCGACCCGCGTGGACCAGCGCGCACCGAGTCGTTCGGCGGCGCGCAGACCCGACAACGCCCCGTCCTCGTGGAAACCCCATCCGTGATATGCCCCGGCGAATACCACACGCGGACCACCGATTTCGCCGAGGCGGCGTTGCGCCGCCACGGACTCCGGCGTGTACACGGGGTGCTCGTAGACCATCCGGTCCAGCACGGCTCCCGGGTCCACCCGCTCGTGATCGCCGAGCGTAACCAGGAACCGGCACTCGCCGGTGTGCTCGAGCCGCTGCAGCCGGGTCAGGTCGTAGCTGACCAGCACCCGGTCCGCCGCCGCGGTGCACGAGGGCAACCGGTAGTTCCACGAAGCGCAGGCGCGCGGCGCCTGCGGCAGCACCGAACTGTCCGTGTGCAGGATCGCGTCGTTCACCGAATACGGTATGGCGCCGAGGATTTCGCGTTCGGCATCGCTCGGCACGGCCAACATACCCAGCGCCTGAGCAGGATGGGTGGCGATTACGGCGGCGTCGAACACCTGCACCTCGCCGGCGTCGTCGTGGACCACGATCGCGTCCGGCAGCCGATCCACGGCGCGCACCGGGGTCGAGACCAGCACGTGGTCCAGCCGCTCGGCGACCGCACGGACGTAGCTCGCCGAGCCGCCGGTGACGGTGCGCCAGGTGGGGGAGCCGAACACCGTCAGCATGCCGTGGTGATCGAGGAAGGCGAACAGATACCGGGCCGGGTAGCGCAGCGCGGTGGCCGGGTCGCAGGACCAGACCGCCGCCACCAGTGGCGTGAGGAAATGCGTGACGAAGTAGGCGGAGAATCCGGCCGATCGAACGAATTCGCCCAGTATGCAGAGATTTTCGACGTCAGAGACGAGTTCCGCACGCGCCAGCCGGTGAAAACGCGGCACCTCGGCGAGCAGGCGTAGGTAGCGGCCGCGGACCAGGGAGCGGGGGGCGGGGGGCGGCGAACAGTCCGCCGAGGCCGCGTGCGCCCGCGTACTCGAGGCCGCAACCGTCGCATTGGATCGACATGCTCATCTCGGAGTCCTGGGTGGCGATGCCCAGCTCATCGAACAGACGCAGCAGCGTCGGGTATGCGCGGTCGTTGTGCACGATAAATCCGGTATCCAAGCCGAGGTTTTCGCCGGTGTCCGCGGTCACGCGGTGGGTGTCGGCGTGGCCGCCGAGCCGAGCGTCGGCCTCGTACAGCGTCACCTCGGCAGATCCGGACAGCACCCAGGCGGCGGTTAGACCGGCGACGCCGCTGCCGATGACCGCCACGCGGCGGAGGTCCGTAGTTCCAGATCGGGTGTGCTCGACCATCGTGCTCCTTCACACTGCGACTACTGCCATCCGCCCGCGGAGTAGTGATGCATCAATTATGCATCGTTTTGTGCGAGATGGAAACCGAGGCTATAGACGCCGGGCAGGGCGAGCGCGACAGGGAAGGATTCGCGCCGCCCCGGGCGCGGATGGGTCCGGCGGCGATATCCGCCGCATCGAGGGACGGTGCGCTCAGGCGAGCCGATCGGCGGCATCGAGCAGGCTGTCGATCCGCTCCACGCCTTCGGGAAGGAGGACCGCCTCCCAGCCCGGGCCGCCGACCAACACCCGCGCGCCCGCGTCCAGGCCGGCACGCACTGCGGAGGTCAGCGCGGTGGACTCTTGCTGTGACCACAGCAATATGGCGGCGGGACGGTCGGACCGCGCCAGCGTGTCGGCGAGCGCGGCCGCGGGGACATCGGCGCCCAACATCCGTGCTCCGGCGCCGCGTTCGGCAAGGGCCGCGCGCAGCACCTCCAGCGGAAGCGAATGCGTCTCTCCGCTGGTGCAGGCGAGCACTATCGGTGTCGCGGCGTCGGGCACCGAGGGCGGATTCGTCCGCTGCAACACCGAGATGACGCACCACGAAAGCAGATGCTCGACATCGATACATCCCTCACCGCCGAGCTGCCGATCGACGATGTCGGCAAAGGCGGGGCGGCACAGCAGATCCCAGGTGTCCACGACACCGAACGCACGGACATGCGCCTCGAGCCGACTCGACACGGCGCTCGTATCCAGCGCGAAGGCCGCCGCCAGCAGCGACTCGCGTTCACCGAGCGTGGGCGCGGGCCCGCGTACCGTCGCCGCCGCCCCCGCCGGGCTCGCGCCGGCCCGGATCAGCGTGAGCATCCGCTGCAGCATGGAAATGTCGGCTTCGGTGTACAGCCGGTGCTTGCCCGGACGATCCTGCGGCGGCCCGATGTTGTAGCGACGGTTCCAACTGCGCAGCGTCGCGGTCGGAATACCGAGACGCTCGGCGACCGCGCGCACCGTATATCCGGCAGCGTCGGACACGGGGACGGAACCGGCGGGCATCGTCCTATTCTGCCCGTCGCCGCCGACGGGATCCGCCCCACCCGGGCGCTCGTACTGTGCGGTGGGTCCGCTGAGCGGTGGGCACCGCGTCAACTCCGCCGGGTCGCGGCACACAACAGCCCCCAGCAGGCCGTGACCGCGATGGCCTTGCCGCGCCGTTGTCGTCCACGCGATGCGCGCTCGAGCACAAAGGTGTCGCTGAGATCCGAGCCGACACGGACCGCGATCGCAAGAAGCATCGCCTCCCGGGTCGGGGCGCACGCCAGCGCCGAACCGGAAGCCACGTCCCGCATTCCGGCAATGTGCGCCACGGCACGGCGGGCGGCGTCGTCGTCCGTCCCGCGGTACGGCCCGAGCAGTACGGCGGGCGCAGCGCCACCGGGAGCCCGTTTCCGGCGGTCACGACACCCGCGAGCCGGGGCGCTGTCATCCGCGCCATCTGTCCCTCCTCCGAAACGGTGGCATGCATCGATTATGCATCGTTCTATGCTAACGTGGTTCACGTCGCCACTTTCCGAGGAGTCAGCGTGAACCGTCGCAACCTGCTGCGTACGCCTACCCGCCTGCTCGCCGGAATGGTGTCGGCGCTGGCCGTGACGGCGTGGGCGGCAGGCGGTGCCACCGCCGCACCCGTTGCAGGGCCCACCCCGGTGCCGCGCCTCGACTTGGATCGCTACCTGGGCACGTGGCGCCAACTCGCCGCCGTCCCGCAATACTTCAACCTGGCCTGCGCGCGGGACACGCAGGCGAACTACTCGCTGGACCCGCAGGACAACATCGCGGTGCGCAACACCTGCACCACATGGTCGAACACGATCGACCAGATCAACGGCACCGCGACGGTCAACGATCGGGAGACCGGGGCACAGCTGCACGTCAGCTTCCCAGGCGTACCGACCCAGGACAGTCTGGACGGACCGACCAACTACATCGTCACCGCGCTCGGCCCGGAATACTCGTGGGCGGTGGTCACCGACCCGAGCCGGATATCCGGGTTCGTCCTGGCCCGCGCCGTGTCGCTGGACGCGGACGCCTGGCAACAGGTACGCGCAGCGATCACGGCGGCAGGCCAGAACCCGTGCTTGTACCTGACCTCGCCGACGACGGGCGGTGAGTCGCGCATCGTCCCGCTCTGCGTGGCGTGACAGGCATGCTCGGCGCTCGCGAGGGTTGCGTCGGCGGCGGTATGGCTGAGCCGCCCGATGCGCCGCCGACGCGGCCCTCCCGGGCGCCGAGCAGGACCGCCGCATCGTTCGATAGGGAGCCACAACTATGAAAACCCCTGCCGCACAGCGGGATCGAGTCCGATGACGGTCACCGTCGCGCTGTTCACCCGCGACCTGCGGGTGCGTGACAATCCCGTGCTGACCGCCGCGCACCGTGAGGGCGCCGCGGTCGTGCCGCTGTTCGTGCTCGACGACGCCATTCTCTCCGGCCGCTTCGCCGCGCCGAACCGCGCACGGTTCCTGGCCGCCGCCCTCGCCGAACTGGACGACGAACTGCGCGACATCGGCGGCCGTCTGGTCCTGCGCCGCGGCGACGTGGCCGCGGAGGTCGACCGGGTGGTCGCGCAGGTGCGCGCCGACAGCGTGCACGTCGCCGCCGACGTCAGCGGGTACAGCCACTACCGGGAACGCGCACTGCGTGAGCGTCTTTCGCGGCGCAACTGTTCGCTGCACACGCACCCCGCCACCGTCACCGCCGCCTGTCCGGAGACGCTCCTGCCTTCGACAGGCCGTGACCACTTCGCGGTTTTCACCCCGTATTTCCGACGCTGGTCCGAAGCCCCGCTGCGCAAGCCGCTCGGCAAGCCACGCAACCTCACAGTCCCCCAGGTGCGGAGCCTGCGGCTGCCGGACGCGGGTGAGCTGTGCTCTGGCCCGACCTCGCCACAGCTGTCCGTGGGTGGCGAGACCACGGGACGGAAGATCGTGCGCGACTGGCTATCCGGGCCGATCGAGCACTACGCGCGCGACAACGACGATCTCGCCGCCGACGCCACCTCACGACTGTCGCCGTATCTGCACTTCGGCTGCGTATCGCCGGTGGAGCTGGTGCACCGCGTGGACACGTCCACCGAGGGCGGGCTCGCCTTCGCCCGGCAGTTGGCCTGGCGCGACTTCCATCACCAATGCCTGGCCGCCCGACCCTCCGCGGCGTGGTCGGACTACCGCGACCGTTCGATCCGCTGGCGCGACGACCCGCAGGCCGTCGATGCCTGGCGGGACGGGCGTACCGGGCACCCGATCGTCGACGCCGGGATGCGGCAGCTGCGTGCGGAGGGCTGGATGCACAACCGGGCCCGGCTGATCACCGCCAGCTTCCTGACCAAATCGCTGCGCGTGGACTGGCGGGTCGGCGCGGAACACTTCCTGCGCTGGCTGGTCGACGCCGACCTGGCGAACAACCAGCTCAACTGGCAGTGGGTCGCGGGTAGCGGGACGGATACGCGGCCGAACCGGGTGCTCAACCCGCTGCGCCAAGCCGAGCGCTACGACCCGGACGGCGCGTACGTGCGACGCTGGGTTCCCGAACTGGCACAGCTGCCCGATGCGCGCATCCACCGACCGTGGCGGGAAAAGGTCGATCCGCAGGACTATCCGGCGCCGATCATTGATGTGGTCGGAATGTAGTGGCCTCTGGAGCGGATCATCCGCGTTGCTCGCTCGGCTGGTGCTCGGCGAGCGCCGCGGGGCGGACGGTGGGCAGTGCGCCGCGGCCGCGGGTGTCGGCCAAGGGGATACCGCCCTGGTACGGCGCGGTCGGGTCGCCGGTGATCGAAATCGTTATGTCGGCGGAAGCCCCTCGATGCCATACGGGGAGCCGAGAGTCGGTGCGGCGGGCCAGAATTCGCAACCGTCCCGCGCGCCTTCGGCGGCGGCCGGAGTCGAGAAGGGGCTCAGCGTCGAGGATCCGCCGCCACATATCGCTCTCCTGCTCCGGGTGCGGCGCTGTTCGTTCAGACAGTTGATCGACGGCTATGAAAGATCCCATCAACCCATCCGGCAGCACGGCGCGCGACGCCGAGATCATCCACCGCGAAGCGCGTTCACCCGTTCTCGGGTGCCTGGCAGGCGGCTGAGTGGAACGGAAGCCATCACGGAAAGCTCACCGGGCGTGAATCCTCAAATGATGGCGGTACGAGTCAACCGCCATTGCTGGCGCCGACGCCACCCGTGCTCGGATCGACGGTCTCAACCCTCATCGATGGGTAGAAGAGCGCGACACTGCTCTTGCCGCCCTGCCATGTCACCGTGGTCGAGCCGACTACGGACGCGGGCTCTCCGAGCCCGGAGTTGCAGACGACGTCGGCCCCATATTTCCCATCGGGCATCCCGGTGAAGTCGAAACTGAACGTCAACGTCATCGGCACCAGGGGCGTGGCCTCCTGCCTCACCACACCATCGACCCGGAGTTTGCAGGTTTCGCCTCCCTTGACGTCGGTGACTGTCGCTTTGACTGCAGAGCCGGAGGCGAAAAGGGTGGCGACCGCCGCACCAGCCGAGGCAGGCCAGAAATCCGCGAAGACGACTATCGCTACCGTTGCGAGCGCGGCAACAACTCCGCGAGCCAGGCCTGACATCGCGCACCTCCCTTCGAACAACGTGTGGAATCGCGATCTTGTTTTGGAGAACACTTGCTGCCAGACGTGTACAACGCTATCCCCCGTCGATGGCCGTAACCAGGGTGAACGTGCCCGAATCTGTTGAGGTTTCGCTTTCGGATGAGGCCGAACTGACCGGTGACCGCCGCGCGACGTCTCCGTCGGGAATCTTCGCGCCTGGGTGGGGCGTCGGTCAGTCTGCTGGCGCGAGATCGGCGCCAGGCGTGGTCCGTGTGGCGAGGATGGCGAGTAGGGCGAGGATGGCGATGGTCGCGCCGAGGGTTACCCATCCGGTGCCCAGGCCGAGGCCGTCGGCTCGGGAGGATGCGAGCCAGTCGGTGATCGACGCACCGAGTGGGCGGGTGACGACGTAGGCGGACCAGAATGCAGTGACCACACCGAGCCCGCCCCATCGGTGGGCGACCGCGGGGATGGCGATGGCGATGGCGAACACGACGGCCGAGGTCAGGTAGCCCAGGTGTAGTCGTTCGGCGGTCAGGTCGCCCGCGACGGTGCCCAGTGCGAAGGTGGCCATGACCGTCGCCCAGTAGAACCCTTCCCTGCGCCGGGTGGTGATGCTGTGCACGGACAGCGTCTTCTCGCTGGCGTACCACAGTGCGAAGATCGCCGCGAGGATGACCGCGAACACCAAAGTTGCTGCCAGCAGTGGGATTCCGATGATGAAGCTGGTGATGTCGGCAACCATGGTTCCGAAGATGCTCACCATAACCACCGCCGACCAGTAGGTCCACACGCGGTAGCAACTGGCACGAAATTGGGCGACCAAGCTGATGACCAGCACCAATCCGGCTAGACCGACGGCGATCTCGGGCACAAAATGGGTGACCAGAAAGTCCGAGAACGTCTCTCCCATCCCGGTGGTCAGAATTTTGATCACCCAGAACAGCATGGTGATCTCGGGAACCTTCGCGGACAACGGTCTAACTGGCGGGGCGTCGACACCCGTCTGGCTTGTCATGCGCGCCAGCGTGACATCCGGCCGCTGAGGACCCGCTGAGAACGTGACCTACGACACCTGACCGGGTCGGCTTGGCCGATCCACTGCGGGTGCTCCGCCGATCAGACACGGCGGCAACCCTTTTCGTATTCACGGCACGGCGCAGACGGACTGGACCACCACGGGTATTCGCAGGCTCGGTCAGGTAGAGCGGTCGCGATGGGCCGAGTGCCCGTGGCGATGGTATGGGCGCGTCGGAACGACGGTGTCACGCTGACTAACCTCGCCCAGTCATGGAAATAGTCTCTGACCTGCGATAGAAATGGCGAAAGGTGCCCCGACCTGCGACAATTCGACTTGCGAAGGAAGAATTGATCGAAGTAGTGGAGCACCCTTCTGGTGGGCAAGTCTATCTCTGCGTATCCGCGGCTCGACATCGACGGTGACGGCTCGGGCGTGGCGTCACACACAGGCGCGGCGCTACTACTGCGCACTGCCGAGAAGACTGGGTTGACCAGCGGTTTATCGGAAAAGTTGAGGCCGTGGCGCAAACCGATGGCCATCCACGACCCCGGCAAGATCGTGCTCGATCTGGCGGTCACCCTCGCGATCGGTGGTGACTGCGCCGCGGACCTGGCGTTGTTGCGGGCCGAACCGGGTGTGTTCGGTTCGGTGGCCTCGGACCCGACCGTGTCGCGCACGATCACCGCTCTGGCCGCTGACGCACCGAAAGTGTTGGCCGCCATCGCTTCTGCCCGCGCCGACGCCCGCGCCCAGGCATGGATCCTGGCTGGATCCAACGCCCCCGATCACCGGATCAGCATCAACGATCCGCTGATCATCGATCTCGACGCCACCCTCACCGACGCGCACTCGGAAAAGCAACACGCGGCACCAACATTCAAGCGTGGCTTCGGATTTCACTCACTGTGGTCGTTCATCGACCACGGCCCGGCCGGGACCGGCGAACCCGCCGCGCCGATGCTGCGCCCGGGCAACGCCGGTAGTAATACTGCCGCCGACCACAAACGGGTCCTGTCCGATGCCCTCGCCCAGCTGCCGTGGCAGCCGTTATGGCGGGTCGGACGGAAAGTATTGGTGCGCACCGATTCCGGGGGCGGCACCCATGAGTTCCTCGACTACTGCCACCGGCGCAGGCTGCAGTACTCGATCGGGTTCACCCTCACCGACGACATCGTCACCGCCATGGACACCCACCTCACCGACCGCGACTGGACACCGGCATACGACGCCGAGGGCCGAGTCCGGCCCGGCGCATGGGTCGTCGAAGTCACCGGCATCACCGACTTGACCGGCTGGCCACCCGGCATGCGCCTGATCGTCAGGAAAGAACGCCCGCACCCCGGTGCTCAACTGCGGTTCACCGACCATGACGGATTGCGGTTGACCGCGTTCGTCACCAACACCACCCGAGGTCAACTCCCCGATTTAGAGTTGCGCCACCGGCGGCGGGCCCGCTGCGAAGACCGGATCAGAAACGCGAAAGACACCGGTCTACGGAATCTTCCGTTCCACGGGTTCGACGCCAACCGCATCTGGCTCGCGTTGGTCGCGCTCGCGTTGGACCTGACCGCGTGGCTGCAAACCATCGCCCTGCACGATCACGACGGACGCCGGTGGGAGCCGAAAACCCTTCGGCTACGGGTGTTTTCCGCTGCGGGGCGGATCGCCCGCCACGCCCGCAAGACCCGGCTACACCTGGCCCGACACGCGCCCTTCACCGACCTGATCACCACCGCCGCGGCTCGCCTGCAACCCGGCTGACCAGTAAGAACATTGTCCCTACAACCAAGGAAGCCATCCCTCCCGGGCTCGTGGAACCTGGCAGTCAGCCCGCTGCGCGGGCCGACTGCCCTGCCCAGGTCCGGGAAACTACGATCGAAGCAGCAATCCGAAGCCGCTCAAGCAACCACGTCAGCCCCGCGAAATATCGAGGCTAACGTGTGTACGCCCGAGCGGACGAACCGGGCCGGATACGCCGAGATCACCCCGGCCTACCGACTCCTCGATATCGTGCACACCACGGCACTCGCCCCATGCCGAGCGGCGGCTGCACCGCGAATTCACAATCTTGTTCGATGCCAACATGATTCACCATTTCCTCTACGACTCCTACCAGGAGATCGGGTCGCGGGCGTCGGTGAACCTGTATCTGCCGCTGCTGGCCGAGCGCTTCGCCCGGCAGCGGCCGCACGCTCGATACCCTGCGTCAATTAGGCGACGCCACACCCGTCCGAAACCGCACGCGACCCGAACTGCCCCACAACACATCTCGCCGCCCTACACTCAGAGGATGGACGCACTGCTGACCGTAATCGGGATCGGGGCCCTACTCGCCGTCACCGGCGCGGCCTATATGGCATTCTTGGTCCTACGCGGCCGCAAGTGAAATTCGAATCCATCCCACCAGCCTCCGTAATACCGTGTCCTTCAACACATTCCGCAGTATAAGTGTCGAAGATGCCCGCATCGCCGGCCTCCGCTTCGTCTGCGACCCGCACAAACTGACCCACATCGAATCCGAAACCCCGCTCACCCTACTGGCGCCGCAATGTGGTCGAACGCCGCTTCAACCGGCTCGAGCAGTATCGGGCCATCGCTACCAGATACGACAAGACCGCCACCTCATACCGAGGCATGCTCGACCTGGCCACCCTGCACCTATGGCTTTGAGGGCGCTCCCTAGGGTGCCCGGGGTCTGTCCAGTTAGCCGTCTGACGCAATCAGCGCAAGTGGCCGACCAACGGGATCTTCCGAACGCACGTTGCAAGTCTGGGGTTCCGGTAGGTTCGAAATCAGCTCTGGGCCAGGGATTTCGATGATCGCGGTATCGTCCACAATGGCTCAGACCACGAGGGCGAAACGGGGGCAGTCATGGACACGGACCTGACACTGTCGATCGCCGGTGCCGACACCGGTTGGCACATGGGCGAACTAGTCCGCTGGTTGCGTGCAGAGCCGGAACTGCGCGGAAAAGTCACCGCGGCCGATGCGGTTCCGAATCCTGGCGACATGGGTTCGTTGGTGGAGTTGGCCACCATCGCGGTCGGCAGCGGCGGGGTGTTATCGGTGCTGGCAACATCGCTGAAGACCTGGCTTGCACAGCCCCGGCATTCCGACATCCACATCGAGGTCCGCAACGTCCGTGGGCAGTCGGTGATTGTCGATGCTGAGCGTGTGGCTGACGTGGCCGCTTTGTTGAAAGTGGTCTTCGACACCGACGGGTGATCTGAAGCGGCGCAAGGGAATGCCGAGATGCGGTTACCGGATCAAATGACGTCGCAGGCGGTTCTTATCGGGATCGACTGCTATGAGCATCTGCCCGATCTACCGGGCGTGCACGCAGGCGCGGCCGAGCTGCGTGATGTGCTCAGCGATCCGATACACGGATCGCTGCTTGCCGACAACTGCACGCTTCTTCCAGAAACCGCGTCGCCGTCGGTGATCGGCCACGCCGTCGCAGCGGCGGCTGCGCGGGCCCGCGATCTGCTGCTGATCTACTTCGCCGGGCACGGAGTGCTCGGTCCTCGGCGTGGTGAACTGCATCTGGCGGTGGCAGACACGCATCCTGACCGCCCCGGAATCGGTGGCGTTCCATTCGAGGCGTTCCGCGACCTCTACGTGGACAGCCCCGCAGCGGCCAGGGTCGTGATCCTGGACTGCTGCTACTCCGGACGCGCACTCGGCGTCAACCAGTCCGCAGACGGCCAGGGCCTATTGAACGAGATCGTCACCGAAGGCACGGCCATCCTGACATCCGCACCACCCAACGGGATCTCGAAAAAGCTCGACGCCGAGACCTACCCTGCCTACACGGGTCGTCTCATCCGCCTGTTGAGTGAAGGCATGCCCGGCGGGCGTGAACTATTGACGTTGCCCGCTCTGCACCGGCAACTCTGCCATGAACTAACAGCGGTGGGGCTGCGTCAACCGCAGGCCGACCTCAACCCCCTGCTCGACCAACTCGGGTTGATTCGCAATCGGTCCCGATCGGGCGGTCCGCCACTCGAGGTGCAACTGCTGCACGCCATCCGGTCCGGGCAACTGGTGCTGCACTATCTGCCTGAGGTCGACCTGTGCACGGGAGCACTCGTGGCCGTCGAGGCCCTGGTGCGATGGAATCATCCCGACCGTGGACTGCTCTTGCCGTCGGCCTTTATCCGTGCCGTCGAAAAGACCGGTCTCGCAGCCGAACTCGGCTGGTGGGTCATCCGCACCGCCTGCACCGAGTTCGTCGGTTGGCGTGCACAGGGACTCGCGCAAGACATGATGCTGCGGATCAACATTTCGCCTCTACTGCTCGCGGAACCGGAGTTCGTCAACACCCTCGATGCGGTTATCCGCCGCACCGGCATCGAAGTCGCATCGGTATCGATCGAACTCGCCGAAGACGCCGACACCGACTTCGAGTCAGCCGTCGCTGTCGTCCGCGGTCTGAAACGGCTCGGAATCAAAGTGGGTATCGGTGGATTCGGTACGTACAACGGCTCATTGGCGATGCTGCGCCAGCTACCGGTCGACTATCTCGAGATACACCACTCGTTTGTGCTCCAACTGAAGGCCGACAACCAGGACGCGATGGTGGTGCGGGCCATCATCGGGCTGGCCGCAAGCTTCGGACTAGTGGTCTCGGCCGCGGGAATCGAAACACTGGAGGCCGCCCGAATACTGGTCGAGCTGGGCTGTTTTCGCGGACAAGGTTTCCTATTCTCGCCACCGATACCCGGCGAAGACACTCGCGCACTGATCACACGCGGCCGATTCATCGGCAACTTTCCACAACCGATGGACTCGGCCGATCCCACCGAACCGATCTCCCGGCAATGACCATTTGCGACGCAGCGCTGCGATGCTGGGACAGTCAGCGCACAAGTGACCCTGGTGATCTGGTTGCTTTGCGGTCGAATGCGTGAGCGGGCGGTGCGGATCCCGACGTTTTCGGTATGGGACCAGTGCACGCCGCGCGGTCCCACACCTGCGCAATCTGATCATCGCGGCCGTGGCGGACCACCGCGCGGCCGTGCAGACGGTATCACCCGCCACGCGCCTCGGGCTCCGGCGCCGAATAGCCTCTACGGCTCGCACCTGCAGTTACCTTTGCCCGGGCCAGGCCGCCACTCTCGACTGATTGATAGACCAGTAGGAGTTCTGGATCTCCTCGGCCGACGATGCATACTCTTGCAGTCGAGCTGCGGGCGAACGGGAAGCTCGACTTGTTATGGAATACGACGCCGGCGACGAGGAAGTCGAGGCGCCAGAACCTGAGGCCACAGTCGTGAGCAAACCAACCCTGATCGCCAAAGGCTCGATCATCGAACGCCACATGCACATCTGCCGCGGGCCTTCGTGATATCGACAAGTGATCGGGGTAGAGTTTTCCCAAACCAAACCTAGCGGCGTGGTTCGCCAAACGGATCGAGCGAATCTGGTTGGGAGGTGTGGTGAGTCGTCCGACTGACCGGCAGCGTGGCCGCCCTTCCAATCGCTTGCATCACAAAATAGCGGGCCGCCGGTACAGCACGCTCCGATTAACTCCACCCATCGAATCAACACTAATCCGACGGTGGCGACAGAAACTCGGCCATTTCCTGGCGAAGCTGATCGGTTGGGACGGCTGGGCAAAGGTGGCGGCATTCGCCACTGCATTCACGGCCGTGACTGCACTGTGGTTTACAGGTCAGTCATTGCGCGCTACCCAAAATCAATATGCTTTGTCCGAACAAGGCCAGATAGCCGACCGGTTCGGCAAAGCAATCGAGCACCTCGGTTCGAACACAATCGACATACGCCTCGGCGGCATCTACTCATTGGAACACGTGGCCCACGATTCACCCGCAGACCATCCAACTGTATACGAAGTGCTGACCGCCTTCGTTCGCACTCATTCGCCCATCACACCATGTGTCGCGCCCGAGTTCGGGACCCTGTCCGGATCGGCGTTAGCGGTCGATGTACAGGCTGCGGTCGCTGTCGTCGGCCGTCGCGATACCAGCTATGACGGCCTCAATCCGATCGACCTCAGAACGTCGTGTCTCGCAGGTACTGATCTGGCGGCGGCCTGGCTCGATGAGGCACACCTAAGAGGCGCGAACCTGTCGGGCGCGTATCTGTACCGCGCGCACCTGACCTTCGCGGACCTGTTCGGTGCGTATCTGACCGGCGCGCACCTGAACGGCGCAAACCTAACCGGCGCGAACCTGGCTGACGCGCACCAGACCAGCGCGGACCTGTCGGGCGCGTATCTGAACGGCGCACACCTGAACGGCGCGGACCTGTCGGGCGCGCACCTGATCGGCGCACACGTGATCGGCGCGAACCTGACCAGAGCGCAGCTGATCGGCGCGAACCTGACCTACGCGCACCTGACCGGCACGGGTCTGTTCGGCGCGAACCTAACCGGCGCGAACCTGACCGGCGCCGACCTGACCGGCGCCGACCTGACCGGGGCAGACCTGACCGGCGCGAACCTGGAATCCGTGTGCTACTCGTCATCCACGAGCTGGCCAAGCGACTACGTTCCTCCGCCCACTCGAACGAGCAGGTGCCCTTCTAGCTGAGCCGCCACGAGAAGCTGTCGAAACTCCGAGTTCCTGGGCGGGCGCGAAATATGCTGCACAGCGAGATCGAAATCCACTGATCAGCGGATTCCAACCAAATCCGAAACCGATGGGGCCGGCACGGCAGAAGCGAGAAAAATCGAGGTCAACTGCCTGAATTAATCCGGACCCATGATCTAATCAGGTCTGCAATCTGGCCGTTGGCTGTAGTTGCGATCCCCCAATGGCCGGCGTTGTAGAGACGTCTCTCGATGGGAATTCCAAATGAATCCATCGATGCTTGAAACTCGTTGGAGAAGAACCGATCGTAAACGCCTTCCAATGTCTGCAAGGGAGGGGTTCCCTCCGGGAGGCTGGCGTACCGCGGGTTCATCACACGATCTGAGAAGTTGGCGGTGTACGCAAGTCCCGCGTGATAGCCGTCATCGTTGGGGTGATTGGATTCACGCGGCTCGTTCGACATTTTGTGAAGCCATCTGACGGCTTGGTCGAAGACGCTCGTAGAGCGCGGTATACGAGCCCACGTTGCGGCGACGATCGACTTGGCTGCGAACCCCCAGAACTCTGGGATCCGTATCATCTGATTGAGGATATCCAGCAATCCGAACGGCTGATCTCCGAACGCTACATGCTTCCTGAACCAGGCACCGAACATGTCGAACGACGGAGCCCCGAATGTGGTGAAGGATGCTATCCGCGACGCCAATTCTGGCTTCGTCAGCAGGTCCCACCCGATGACGCCACCGAAATCATGCCCGATGTAGTGGACCAGCTCATCAGGGGCAAAGTTGTCGACCACCGCGCTGAAATCTTCGTCGAGCCGGTCGAGAACATACGAGTCCACATCATCTGGTTTTCCAGAATTACCCACACCACGCATGTCGTAGGTGAGCACACGAAACTCGTCAACGAGCAACGGCAGGATCGGGAACCACACCGCGTGACTGTTGGGGTACCCGTGCAGCATGACCAACGTCGGTGCCGTCCCGCGCGCTCGACCGTATTCCTGCACCGCGATCGGAGTCCCGTCCGCACTCTTCACGATGTGTTCGACTACCGGAACCGGAGGACTTGCCCGGTCGAACTGAATCGGCTCCCAGGGAGTCCGGTTGTCGCTCGGAACTGCCGAAGCGCTCGACCCAACACGAACTGCAAGGAACACGGCCAGCGCACCGGTGGTTCCAACGAGGAGCCGTCGGCGTGTCAGCGACGGAAGATAACGCATTGAAGTTCCTTCCTCACGGATCGATGGATGTGAGACGTTCTCCCCGGCCTACGGAGCGTCGAGTGCCGCAACGATCGCTGCGGCCGCATGAAGTGTTGATGCTCGAGCGCCGGGGCTGACTGCGGTGACATAGATGTAGGCGTGGATGAGCCCGGTGGCGCGATGCAGGGTGACGGGCACACCGGCCTCTTCGAGTCGCGCGGCGTAGGCAATGGCTTCGTCATGCAACGGGTCGAATCCCGCGACGGCGATATAGGCGGGTGGAAGGCCGGCGAGGTCCTCGCCGAGAAGGGGGGATGCCCGGTGGTCGAGGGCGTCGTCCGGCTTGGTGAGGTAGTGGCCCTTGAACCAGCGCATCTTCTTACGAGTGAGGTAGTAACCGTCGGCGAACTCCTCATACGAGGGGTGCTCCGTCGACAGGTCCAGTACTGGGAAGAGAAGTGCCTGCATCCGGGGCGGGTGGGCGTGACCGCGAAGCAATTGGCTGAGAGCCGCGCTGATGTTGCCACCCGCACTGTCTCCGGCAACGACGATACGGTCGGGGTCGATTCCCCAGCTGGAGGCATGCGCGACCGCGAAGTCCCAGGCAGCCAGTCCGTCGTCGATCGCGGCGGGGAACGGGTGCTCGGGGGCCAGGCGGTAGTCGACCGAGAGCACATCCGCCCCGGTGTGCACCGCCAGGAAGCGGACCGCGGAGTCGATATAAGCGCGGCTTCCGAGGACCCAACCGCCACCGTGGAAGTAGACGATGAGTCCGCGGGGTGCCCCGGCGTGCGCGCGGTAGCGCGTGGCGGGGATGGGTCCGGCGGGACTGGGAATATGGAGGTCTTCTTCGATGACGAACGGCTCGAAGGTGTCGGCGTAGACGATTGCCTCTTCTTCTGCCTGCACACGGGCCTGCTCGACGGGCTTGTCGGAGAAGTCGGAGCCAGGGAGCCTGTTCATGAAACGCAGCATCACTGCCGCCTCGGGCACAAGTCGGTCACCGTTGACATTGACGGGCGCTTTCTGACCGAGCAACCGGAAAGCTGTGTGCGGGATCGCCAAAACGATTGCCCGTTCGATCTTCCGCAGTCGGGTCAGGGTCCGGCTGGTGGCTTGGCTCATAGGTCGTTCTTTTCTTTCTTTCGAATCGGGCGGTTTCTGGCACAGAGGCCGATCAGGGTTGCAAAGGCCTCATGTGGTTCAACGACAAAGTCATGCCGGATCGCCCGCACCGACAACGACGCGGTCGTCGGTGGACTCGATGATGTAGTCATCCAAATTCAAGCGACGAGTACGGGCGAAGTAGGTAAAGGTGAAGCCGGGCCAGCTCGTGGGGTTCTTACCGGACTCGGTTTTGAACCAGCTCGTGCAGCCCTGGTCCCAGACAGTCTCCTGGATACGCTCCTGGAGCTTCTCATTGAAACGCTGCTGAACATCGCCCCGCACCTCGAGCGCACCGACTTCGCCTTCTGCGAGTAATGCGACGGCCTGCATCACATAGTTGATCTGCGCTTCATGCATCAATATGACCGAGCTGTGCCCCAAACCCGTATTGGGTCCATAGAGAATAAAAAGATTCGGGAAATGGGCAACCGAGATGCCGAGATAGGCTTCGGCACCCTCGGCCCACTCGTCGTGCAGTGCGCGGCCACCGCGGCCGGTGATGTGCATGGGCGCGAGCATGTCTGTCGCTTGGAAGCCGGTACCCAAGATTATGGCGTCGACCTCGTGGACCCGTCCCTCAGCTGTGACCACTCCCCCCGGGCGGATCTCGGTGATCGCCGAGGTGACCACCTCGACATTCGCGCGGACTGTCGCCTCGTAGAATTCGTTGGAGATCAGAATGCGCTTGCAGCCGATCGGGTCTGCGGGGGTGAGCTTTTCCCGCAGCGCCTGATCGGTGACCTGGCGGCGAAGGCGCTTACGGAACTGGTAGTTCACTGGTGCCATCAGCTGGGGAAATTTGGTGAACGCCAGAGCGCGCGGCTCCAGCTGCCAGTAGGTTGCCAAGCGCGAGAGTCGCTGTAGCGCGGGGATGCGAGTGAAGGCCGCACGAATCAGGCTGGGGTAGCTGTAATCCGGCTTGGGGAGAACATGTGGGGCGGCGCGTTGGAAGAGAGTGAGTTCGGCGACCCGGGGAGCGATCTGCGGCACGAACTGAATGGCTGACGCACCGGTGCCGACCACTGCAACGCTCTTGCCGGTCAGATCGTAGTCGTGGTTCCACCTGGCCGAGTGAAACATTTCCCCGGCGAACGTATCGATGCCGGGAATCCGAGGGTAAGCCGGGCGGTTCAGTTGACCCGTAGCTGGGATGAGCAGCATTGACGTGTGTGTCCTACCATCGGACAACTCGACGGTCCACTGGCTCGACAGCTCATCGAAGGTGGCTCCGACGACCTCGGTGTTGAAGCGGATGTGGCGCAGTACGTCGTACTTGCGAGCGCAGTGCCGGAGGTACTCGAGTATTTCTGACTGCGGAGCGAACCGGCGCGACCAGTTGGTTTTCGGCTCGAACGAGAACGAGTACAGGTGCGAAGGCACGTCGCAGGCGGCGCCGGGGTAGGTGTTGTCTCGCCAACAGCCCCCCACGCCGTCGGCCTTCTCGAAAATCGTGATGTCGTGGTACCCGGCCTCTTTGAGCTTGATGGCCATGCCGAGGCCAGCGAAGCCGGAGCCGATGATCGTCACTGAAGGACCGACAGGCGGTTTGCTATGTCCCATGGTTCTTCTTCCGTTCTGGTCAGGTTTGGTTAAACCTAGGAGTCGGCAATCCGCGGGAACAGGTGACTCTCGGCGGACGATTTACTAGATTCGGCAATTTGGGCCTCGAGTCCGGCCCCTGCTTCCACTTGACGTCGTATTGCATCTGGGGCTTCGCAATTTTGAGTAGCCCGACGCTTCGCGACGCGTTGGAGATCGGACTCCGGTTCGTCGATCTCACATTTGCCTTCTCGCTGATCCAGGCGCGTCAGGTGGCCAACGAGACCCAGCTGGTACTCGAGACACCGGAATCCCGGTGGCGCTGAAGCGTTTTGTTGTCGAGAAAGACGCCGCACGGGGATCCAGACCATCCAGCAAGAGCTGTTCGCCTCGAGATCGCTGGGGCCCTTCACATGAGCGACCGAACGCTACGCCACAATCTGGCTGCCGAGGGAACATCGTTCCGAGGCCTCTTGGATGAGGTGCGCGAGCGCATCGCCGAGGAACTGCTCGTCGTCGGGGGTTGCCCGTGGCCGAGGTCGCGTACCGACTCGGGTACGTAGACGTGTCGAGCTTCTCCCAAGCCTTCCAGCGCTGGAAGGGGGTCAGCCCTCGGGCTTACCGGTCACTGCAGCTCGCCCGCTGACAGTTGCCGCGATTGCGGATTGCCGAATCTAGTAAATCTTTCGCCAACGACCACCTGTGCTACCGACTCGGCTCTCTTTACCGTTGTGGCTGGCGTCCGGAGGAGAGGACATGTCGTTGCTTCGGCGGATTTGTGACAGAAAAGGCCAGGTCGATGCCTTCATCGAGCCCTCGGGGCGGCATCGGTGAGCCCCCCGTCCACGCGAGTTGGTACGACGAGGCGCTCGCGTCGCGCAAGAGCATCGTGATCTCCAATGTTCCCGGACCTGAACAGCCGCTCTACGCCGGCGCCGCCCGCATGGAGTCGTTTTTCCCGATGTCCCTGTTTGTTCAAGAACGAAGCTCTCAATATCACGGTCGTTTCCTACGACGGAAATCTGAACTTCAGCTTTACTGCTTGCCGTACTTCTCTGCCTCGTGTCCAGGATGTTGCGGTCTATACCCTCGCGGCGCTGGAACAGCTCGAAGAAGCTGTCCGGGATTCCGGTCAGCGAACTCCGGGCCAAGAGGGCTGAGATCGCCTTTGGGCCGATCGCCGTTCACCTGCACCTGGTAAGCGATCGATGCCGCATCGCCTCAACACGCGGTAGTTCATCGGCGCCAGTCTCGACATGACGGCGGATTCATCACCGAATGCCCTGGAGCAACCACTCCGTCACCGACTCGAAAGAAAGAAGGCCACCGATGGTGGAACATATTGCCCATGTAAACGAAATCGACATCTGCTACGAGACGTTCGGCGACGCGAACAGCCAGCCGTTGTTGCTCATACACGGCATCCATGGCCAAATGATCTCGTGGAACGAGACACTCTGCAAACAGCTCGCCGGTCGCGGATTCTATGTCATCAGGTTCGACAACCGTGATAGCGGACGTTCCACGAAGTTCACCGAACCCAACAGTCCGGTCCGAGTCGCCCTTCGGCTGCAACGGCCCGCCTACCTATTACGGGACCTTGCCGCCGACGCGGTCGGACTCCTAGACCATCTCAACGTCTCGGCGGCGCACGTGATGGGAATGTCTATGGGCGGCATGATCGCCCAAACGATCGCGATCGAATACCCGGGCCGGGTCCGATCGCTCACCTCCATCATGTCGACCACCGGCAACCTGCGCGTAGGCTATCCCAGGAAACCGGCCGCCGTTTCCTATATTGTCAACCGATTCCCCGCGAATCGCGACGCCAATATCGCCTACTTGACGAAGATGCTCTGCACATTGTCCGGCCCCGGCTTTCTCTTCAATGAGAGCACCCTCCACACGTTCGCCGCCCGCAGCGTCGCCCGCGGTACCAGTCCAGATGGCGCACTTCGACAGGCCGCCGCCGTCTTCGCGGCGTCGGATCGCACCAAAGACCTTGGCCGGTTGACTATCCCGGCATTCGTCGTGCATGGCTTGTCAGATCCATTGATCCATGTGTCAGGCGGGCGCGCAACGGCCGCGGCAATCCCAGGCGCTGAGTTGTTCCTGATACCCAGCATGGGCCACGACCTTCCGCCACAGACCTGGGTTGACCTCATCGACGGGTTCGTGAGAACCGCCGATCGACGCGAGCTGAGCAAGTGAATTCCTTCGCAGCACCGCAACAATCGACGTCCGCATACGCTGACCAGTAGGAGTAGGTGGCTATGCCCGCGGCCATGACCTGGACGGCTGGGCCGTCGCGATCACTGGTGGCGCCCGCGGAATCCGTTTCGCGATCGCCAGAACACGTGTGAAGGGAGCAACCCCTCCGATGTCAGACTTGACAGATCCGCAGCCCCGGGCAGCGACGAGCGCCCGCGCGGGGAATCCACCGCTGCTCCTGAAGGTGTTGCAGCCCAGCAATTTACCCAAGCCGCCGTCCATCGTGCGTTGGGCAGCCGACGTGTGGCCGAGCCGCGCACACGTGCCGCCTTACCCATCTCGACCGATGATGAACGAGCCGACGCACCGTCTTGCCGATGATCCACTCCAAGACGCGCGGATCCCTCCGAACATCGTCGCGGGCGTCTTGGACATCGTCGAGCAACGCGGCACCAACACCGAGCCTTTGCTGGTCGGCACCGGCTTGACCCGTGGCCAGATCGACCTGCCCGGGACGCGATTGTCGTTCCGTCAGGCGACGACCATTCTGCGGCGAGCCCTGCACACCTTGCCCGCAGGTCCCGTCGGAATGCGCATGGGCGGCCGTGACGTGCTGTTGTCCTGGGGCCTGGTCGGCTTCGCTATTCGCTCCTCCCGCTCCGGCGCGGAGGCGATCGCGATCGGCACAAGCCTGCACCAGGCGGCCGGGAGTCTGCTGAACTGCGAAATAAACTACGGGACAGACGAATTCGAATTGAGACTGCTGGAGCGTAGCCCAGATGCCGAGCTACTGCCCTTCTTGTCCGAAGAGGCATGCGCGTCGATCGTCGCGTTGGTGCGTGCGGCATTCGGCGGCCAAATCACACCGAAGCGGATCGAATTCTCCTATCCAGCGCCCGCATACGCCGATGTCTACCGTCGGTTCTTCCAATGCCCGATTCAGTTCGGCGCACAACATGTCCGCATCTGGTTCGACACCGAATTACTGGACCGCCCGATTCCGACCGCCAACCCCGCCCAATTGGCGATCGCCGTCGAGGCGGCACGTCAGTTGGCCGATGCGGAAGGCCATCGCCCCGACACGGTGGCCGCTGTCGTAGGCGTACTACGGGAGAATCTGCGACACCCGGTGACAATGGCGCAGATCGCCGACCGGCTGGCGATCAGTGACCGCACTTTGCACCGACGGCTTACCGACGCCGGTCTGAAGTTCGGTGAGATTCGTGACCGGGTCCGTATGCACCGTGCGACGGTTCTGTTGCGTGAGTCCAACATCCCGGTCGCCGTTGTCGCCACTGAGGTTGGATTCAGCGACAGCCGCCAGTTCCGCCGCGCGTACCAACGCTGGACTGGAAAGACCCCCAGCGCCGAGCGTGCTTCGGCCGGACGCTGACCCTCGAGATGCCGGGGCCGAACCCGCCTCGCAAGGGCATATCCGGACAAACCCGCTGGTAGCAGCCCTCTGGAGAAGGCACACACTTAAGTTCGCCCATACCGGCAGTATCCGGAATGGTGGAGGCAGCGGTGTTGGTGAGAGAAGTCGTGGGTGGTTCGATCGTGTCGAACTATCTCGCGAGGCTCCCGGTCCACGAGGACGATAGTGTGCTGATCGCGTCGGCGGCGAGTGAACTGTTCTGCGGGAGTTTCGAGCCGTGGTCCGCAGGCCGAATCGGCGGTTGTACGGTGTCGCACGACGTGCCGTCATGGGTCACGCCGTGCAGTATTGCCGCCGACAGCCGATACATCGTCGGACTTCTGATCGAGGGCGAGGGCACTCACAACCGAGCACCCCGGTCGAGTCTCCTGGCACCCGGAACGTTGATTGCCTACGGTTCCCGCGCGCCGTTTGCCATGGAGTTTCGAACACCATACCGCTACAACATGTTTCACATCGCGGCATCGGATTTAGGTGCCGGTGCACACAGTCTCGAGACGGCTGCCGAGCAGATCCAGCTGCCGTCGGGGTTCGGCGAATATTTCTCGGTGGGCAGGCGATTCTGAGCGTTCAACCCGTCCGTTGTCTTGTATCGAAAGCCGTTGGGAAGACCGCTGGATAGATCGCTTCGGCCATAGCCTGATACGTGATGGCGTTGGGGCGCAGGTTGTCAGGACGGCGTAACGGGGTTGAAGCCGATCACGCTGTTCGAGAACTGCTCGCTGCGGACCCATGCATTGAAGCGCCGCCAAGCCGGATTCACTTGGGCCACCGAGACCGATCCGCCCCGAGACAGGGCTCGTTCTGCCATCACGGTGGTCGAAGCAAACATATTGCAAAACCGACCGGTCCGTAGCAACAGAACGATTCTGTCCGGTTTGCGCCCCATATTTGCGGGAGCACCCCTCCCGTTGCTGGCTCCCTGAGCGTTGAATTTGACCTCACAGGTATTGACCATCAGGAGGATTGATGACCGACACCACCGATGTCACTGGCGGGCGTGTTTGTATCGTCGGGGCCGGACCCGCCGGACTGTCGGCGGCCCGCGCCCTGAAACGGCTGGGCATCCCCTATGACCAGTACGAGCGGCATTCCGACGTCGGCGGAATCTGGGATCTCGATAATCCGGGTACCCCGATGTACAAGTCGGCCCACTTCATTTCGTCTCGCAGTACGTCCGGCTTCTTCGACTTCCCGATGCCCGACACCTACGCGGACTATCCGAGCAACCGCGATATTCTCCGGTACACAAGGGGTTTCGCCGCAGCCTACGGTCTGCGCGACGCGATCCGGTTCAACTGTGCAGTCCAGCATGTCGAACAGGTCGGCGATATCTGGAACGTCACCGTGCCCGACGGCACCGTCAAGCAGTACCGCGCCGTGATCTGCGCGACCGGTGTCACCTGGGCCCCGCGCAGCCCCGAGCACCCGGGCACTTTCAACGGCGAGATTCGACATTCCTCGTCCTACCGGAATCCAGAGGAGTTCTGGGGTAAGCGTGTCCTCATCGTCGGTCTGGGCAACTCGGGTGCCGATATCGCCTGCGACGCGGCTGCCCATGCCGAGGCCGCGTTCGTCAGTGTGCGCCGGGGTTATCACATAATCCCCAAGCACGTTTTCGGAATTCCCTCCGACGAGTTCGGCAGCCATGGCCCGGACCTGCCCGTCAAACTCGAGCGGCCGCTGATGCAAACGCTGTTACGCGTGATCCAGGGCGACCTCACCAAGTACGGCCTGCCGAAGCCGGATCACAAACTGTTCGAATCACATCCGCTGCTCAACAGCCAACTCCTGCACTACCTTCAGCACGGCGATGTCGCGATTCGCCCCGACATCGCCGGCCTGGACGGCGACCGAATCCGCTTCGTCGACGGCAGCACCGAAGAGATCGATCTGGTCCTCTACGCGACGGGCTACAACTGGTCGATTCCATACGTGCCCGAGGAATACTTCCAGTGGCGTGACGGACGTCCCGACCTGTACCTGTCGGCATTCAACCGTGACCACTACAACCTGATCGGTCTGGGCTATCTCGAGATCAATTCGAGTGCCTACACCGTGTTCGACCACGTCAGCAATCTCGTTGCTCAGTACCTGCACGACCAGTACCACCTCCCGGCCCGTGCCGCCGCCTTCGACCGCCTGATCGCCGAGGACCGCCCCGAACTCAGCGGTGGCCTCCACTTTCTGGACTCGGCTCGGCACCGATCCTATGTGGACGCCCGCACCTACCGCCGCTATCTGGCCAAGGTCCGCAAACGCATGGGTTGGCAGGACCTTACGCCCGGCCTGTTCGGTGATCTGCGATGTGAGCAGTCCGTGGAATCCGCGAACGCATGAAAGTCGCGGTAGTGACCGGCGGGGCCGGAGCCATCGGCACCGCCATTTGCACGCAATTGGTCGCACGCGGCTATTACGTGCTCGCAGTCGACGTGGACATCGCGGGACTCGAGCGACTGCCTGCTGGGGTCACCGGCGTGCTTACCGACCTGAGCGCTCCCGACTTCTACCAGCACGTGCTGACCGCGGTCGATGACGCGGGCGGCAGCTGTGACCTGCTGGTCAACAACGCCGGCATCGTGACCGTCGGTTCGATCGAACTCGCTGATCCGGCCGTGATTCGTCGGGAACAGCTGATCAATCTGCACGCACCGATCCTGCTCACGCACGCGTTACTCCCATTGCTACGGCAGAGTCGCGGTCAGATCATCTCCGTCGCCTCGCTCGCATCGATGCTGCCACTGGCCGAGAGCCCTGTCTATTGCGCCTCGAAAGCTGGTCTGCGTGCCTTCATGCTCTCGATGTCGTTGTGGGAGAAGGAAACCGGAGTGCGTATCAGCCTCGTGCACCCGGGTGCGGTCGACACCCCGATGCTCAGACATGAAGCCACCCACGGTGGTTCGGCCCTCAACTTCCTGAGCGAACCGCTGAAACCAGAGACAATCGCCAACGCCGTCGTCGCCAACCTCGATCGACCCCGCCTCGAGAAATGTGTGCCCCGCCATGATGGCTGGCTGGTGAAAATCGTCGGAATAACACCCGGTGTGCTGCAACACATTCGACCACTGTTGGAACGAGCGGCGCAATCGGGCTTACAGAAGTACCCACGACGGAACGGAATCACGCTCGGTTCCCCATAGCCTCGACCGCAACCCACACTCGAGCAGCGTGCGGAGAAGTCGACACTTAAGTAAAACCGCAGAACACTTGCTCCGGTTGCCAATGTCCAACGGATCTGCGGCATCGTGGCCCTTCACAACCGAGCTTGGGTGGTCCGACGACCCAAGCTCCGGATACGGGCCCAAGGCGCTACCTCGCGTCAGAGTCCGGGTTCGGCGGCCGTGGCGTCTCCGATACAGGTGAAAAAACGCCAGATGAGTTGTGACAGATGCGATTCCGCAATCGGCTGTTCCGTGGCGAGTCGGCGACGTGGCATGGAGGTGCAGGGATGGCCGGTGGAAGTACGTCATTTGACGGAATCGAAGATCGCGGGTGACCGCTAGATCGCCGCGGGCGCCCGGGCGAAATTCCGGAACGAACACCGCCATGCCGAGGACGAGGTACGCTTTTTCGCCGCCGGGAGCGGCTGCTTCTACCTGCACCTCGGCGACGAGGTCGTGGCCGTGGTCTGTGAGGGTGGTGACCTGATTTCGGTGCCCGCCGGCACCCTGCACTGGTTCGATATGGGCACCAGGCCGGACTTCATCGCCATCCGTCTCTTCGAGGAAGAAGACGGCTGGATTGGCGAATTCACCAGCGATCGCATCAGCGAAGGTTTCCCCACCCTCGACGACTTGCGGACCACCTCGTAATCGGCGCTGCCGTCGTAGATATCGAGGGCACCGCCGACAATTGCTTTGCCTGCCGATAGCATCCCACGTTCGGCCTCCACGGCAAGTCAACCTGCTGTTTGGCCCACCCTGTGACGTAGGTGCCCGGAATCACGGCTTCTCCGTTCATCACGCGCCCGTCGGTGTTGGGTACGACACTGTGCTTCTCGTCGAACGGAAGGCCGGGCAGAGGGATGCCGAAGTATCCGATCGACCGCAGCACCAGACCTGTTTCTTCCCGGCCCAGCTCCTCCAGCTCGGGATTGTTGAAGGCGCCATGCATGCCGGCGCGGCGGCCGAGCACAACGACCTCCCGACAGAAGTCAGCGGCGTGCGATCGACTCGAACACAGTGGGGTCCACCAGGGTGGAGGTATCGCCGAGTTCGCGGCCTTCGGCCACATCACGCAGCAGACGGCGCATGATCTTGCCGGAGCGCGTCTTCGGAAGCTCCGGGACCACATGGATCTCGCGCGGCCGGACGATCGGGCTGATCTCCCGGGACACCTCGGCCTTCAATTCGTTGACGAGTTGCTCACCCGTATCGGTCGCTTCGGCGGTGAGGATGACGAACGCCACGACGCCCTGACCGGTAGTCTCGTCGCTGGCACCGACGACCGCCGCCTCGGCGACACCCGAATGACCCACCAGCGCGGATTCCACTTCGGCAGTGGAGATTCGATGGCCGGAGACATTCATTACGTCGTCCACGCGGCCCATGACCCAGAGATCGCCGTCGGCATCGAATCTCGCGCCGTCGCCCGCGAAATACCAGCCGTCCGAGGCGAATCGGTCCCAGTAGGTGCTGCGGAAGCGGTCCGGATCGTTCCAGATGCCGCGCGCCATAGCGGGCCAGGGCTGATCCAGGACCAGGAGACCGTCGGCATCGGTGCTGCCCAGATCGGTGCCGTCGTCATTGACGATGCGGGCGGAGATGCCGGGCAGCGGGGTCATGGCCGCGCCGGGCTTGGTCGCGGTGACGCCCGGTAGCGGGGAGATCATGATCGCGCCGGTCTCGGTCTGCCACCAGGTGTCCACGATGGGGGTCTTGTTGGCGCCCACCACTTCTCGGTACCAGCGCCAGGCTTCGGGGTTGATCGGCTCACCGACCGAGCCGAGCAGGCGCAGGCTCGACAGGTCGTGGGACTCGGGGATTTCCCGGCCCCACTTCATGAAGGTGCGCACCAGGGTGGGGGCGGTGTAGTAGATCGAGACGCCGTACTTCTCGACGATCTGCCAGTGGCGGTGCTCGTCGGGGAAGTTCGGGGTGCCCTCGTAAACGACCTGTGTGGCGCGGTTGGAGAGGGGTCCGTAGACGATGTAGGAGTGTCCGGTGACCCAGCCGATGTCGGCGGTGCACCAGTACACGTCCTGTCCCGCCTTGTGATCGAACACGTAGTGGTGCGTGTACGAGGTCTGGGTCAGGTATCCGCCGGTTGTGTGCAGGATGCCCTCGGCTTACCCGTGGTGCCGGAGGTGTAGAGGATGAACAGCGGGTGCTCGGTGTCGAAGGCCTGCGCCTCGTGCTCCGGCGACGCGTTCGCGACGCTCTCGTCCCACCACAGGTCGCGACCCTCGGTCCACGGCGTCTCGATTCCGGTGCGCCGCACCACGAGTACGTGCTCGACCGTCGAATCACCTTCGGCGAGAGCCTCGTCCACGGCCGCCTTGAGCGGGGCGGCCTTACCACGCCGCCACTGGCCGTCCGTGGTGATCACCAGGCGCGCGGCGGCGTCGTCGACCCGCTGGCGCAAAGCGGTGGCCGAGAAGCCGGCGAAGACCACCGAATGGGTCAGGCCCAGGCGGGCGCAGGCCAGCATGGACACGATGGCCTCGGGGACCATCGGCATGTAGATGGCGACGCGGTCACCGGCCACCAGGCCCAGTTCGGTGAGGTAGTTGGCGGCGCGGGACACCTCGGCCAGCAGATCGGCGTAGGTGATGTCGCGGGAATCGCCGGGCTCGCCCTCCCAGTGGATGGCGACCTGCTCGCCGTGCCCGTCCAGCACATGCCGGTCCACGCAGTTGTAGGCGACGTTCAGCTTGCCGTCCACGAACCAGCGGGCGAAGGGTGCGTCGTCCCAGTCCAGGACCTTGGTCCAGGGCTGATCCCAGTGCAGCCGCGCGGCCTGCTCGACCCAGAACACCTCCAGATCCGAGGATGCCCGATCATAGAGCGAAGCCCCCGTATTGGCCTGCGCCACAAAGGATTCACTCGGCGCGCGGGCCGTCTGCCGGGCGGTGACAGCATCACCGGTCTCGGGTACAGTGCTGGTCACTTCGAAAAGCTCCTTCTCTGATGTGCTGGGGGACAACGGGTCACACGCTCAGTGTGAAACGGCCTTCTCCACGCCGATACCGGTGAGGGCGCGGACCTCCATGACCGACAATGGAAGTGTGTAGGCCCAGAACTCTGGGATACGCAGCATTTGGTTCAGAATGTCGAACAGGCCGGGACGGCTGGTAAGGCCAGACCGTACTCCTGCGCGGCGATATGCGTACCGTCGCCGCTGGTCACCAGCACCTCACGCATCGGAACCCGTCGGTGCAGATCGATCGAATGCTATTGGCGCCCAGCCGATTCCATCGAGGCTCACCTCCCTGTGCGCGCCACGCCTGCTGACGGCAGCCGACTGCCTCCCCGCCGCTATCGCCCCTAGCAAGGCGATCACGGCGACCTTGCCACTGTGGCATGAACGTATCCGCACCGCCCCAGCAAAACAGCCGGGGCGGCGGAACACGAGGGCCGGAGCCGACAACCTGGGGAGCAAACCAGACAGATTGATTCCTGATGTCGAGGACCCGGCAGGTCGTGATCACCTCGATCGACACCTGGGTGCAGTGCTGCGCGCCGTTTCCCGACTGTTGCAACGACTCTCCGGGCACGATTGCTGCGAGCCGTTAAGGCTCTTCTGTTCCACACCTGACTATGCGGAGCCTCTACTGTGGCACAACAACATGTGCCATACACGAGGACTCGAGCGGCTGGACGGACTCCGTGAACTGGATCTGTCTTCGTTGCAGCCGGGGGGATACAACCACATTGTCGAGTTCCCAATGGCCGTCACCCGCCTGTCCGGGCTGCGATCACTCGCCCTCGCGCACATCTGGTTGACAGCGATATCCGACGATCTGCTGGCCCTGACCGCTAACTCTGTAGTGGTCTGTCGGCGCCAGAGTTGTTAGATTCGGCGGGAGCTTGAACGGAGGCGTCGATGGTTCAGTGGGAGATTCCTCGACCACCGACCAGTGTCTCGGCGCTGGTTGACCTGGGCGTTGATCTCGGTGTGCCCACAGCTGCATGCTTGGCCGGCACCGGACTCACTGAAGCGGCGCTGCGTGAAGGTGGTACCGAGGTGACTGCGCGACAGGAACAGTCGGTGGTCGGCAACTTGTTGGCAGCGACGGATGGTCGGGACCTTCTCGGGCTGGAGGTCGGCAGCCGGTTCCACCTCACGTCCTTCGGCTTCTGGGGTTTTGCCCTGCTGAGTAGCCCAACGCTCGGTGGCGCGCTCGATGTCGCACTTCAGTTCCTTGACCTTACGTATGCGTGGTCCCACTTCGAGCTCCGTCGCATCGGTGACGAGGTCCAGTTGGTACTCGATGCTCCGGATGTGCCGGAGCCATTGAGGCGCTTCGCCATCGAACGTGATCTCGCGGTCATCGCCACGCTTCAACGCGAGCTTTTTGCTGACCAGATCCTGGCCCAGCGGCTGGTGCTCGCATTTCCGCCCGCGGACCCGGAGCGCTACGAACAGATCCTGGGAATCACACCGAAGTTCGCCGGCGACGAGACAGTCCTTGCCGTGGATGCCGCCCTGCTCGACCTTCCGATGCCACAGGCCAACGCTCACACCCAAGCGCTCGCGCAGGAGCAATGCCGGGAGTTGCTCGAACGCAGTAGCGCCCGCACCGGTGTAGCAGGCCGCGTGCGCGACCTGCTGCTGGCGCGACCGGTCGACCCTCCGACGGCCGAACGCGTCGCCCGCGAATTGATGATGAGTTCCCGTACTCTGCGTGAACGCCTAGCTGCCGAGCGGACTTCCTACCGTGAGCTGCTGGACGAGATCCGGGAGCGTCTCGCCGAGGAGATGGTTGTAGCAGGCCTCACGGTCGCCCAAGCTGCTGAACGGCTCGGCTATCAAGAAGTGTCAAGCTTCTCGCAGGCATTTCGTCGCTGGAAGGGGATGGGACCTCGCGCGTACCGGACCGCCCTGCTGGGGCCGGACTGACGGCCGCCGAAATTCACAAGTCTTGCGCCGACTGGCACCTGCCCTGCGGCTGGGCAATGGCCAAGAGTCTTGGCCATGCGTAACTACGACATCGTCGTCTTCGGAGCGACCGGCTTCACCGGCCGGCTCGCTGTTGAATACTTGGCTGAACGTCTGCCAGCCGACGCCAGCTGGGCCATTGCAGGCCGAAGTGCACGGAAACTGGAAGGCGTCCGCGACGGTCTGGGTCGGCCCGACTTGCCGATCCTCGTCGCCGACTCGTCCGATCCGGTTGCGCTCGCGAAGGTCGCTGCGTCTACTCGGGTCCTGATCACGACCGTAGGCCCCTACCTGATGTACGGCGAGGAACTTGTGAAGGCCTGTGCGGAAGCCGGCACCGACTACCTCGATCTCGCAGGCGAGCAGGAGTTCGTCGACACCATGTTTGTGAAGTACCGCGACACCGCCACCGCCAGCGGGGCCCGGATCGTGCACTCGGCAGGCTTCGATTCAGTACCGCATGACCTCGGCACCTACTTCACCGTCAAGTACCTTCCTGAGGACGTACCGATCAGCGTCGACGGGGTGGTCCAGGTCTCCGCGGGTATCTCGGGCGGCACCTACCACACCGTCGTCAATTACCTTTCGCGTCTGCGCCAGTGGCGTGCCGCGGCCCGTGCCCGTGCCTCCATTGAAGGGCAGCCGGCGGGGCGCGTCTCGCAGAACCCCAGCGCACGGCCGACCCGCCGGTTCGGATTCTGGCTTGTTCCGTTTCCCGGTGTCGACGGTCAAAACGTCGCTTACTCGGGTCGGCTGCTCGACCGGTATGGACCGGACTTCATGTACCGCCACTGGATCGGAACCCGCCACTTTGCGGCTGCGGCCGGGATCATCGGCTTGGTCAGCACGTTGCTGGTCGGTGCGCAACTAAAACCGCTGCGGTCGGTACTGCTCGAGTTGAAGGATCCGGGTAAGGG
Organism: Nocardia sp. CA-107356; assembly: GCF_050946365.1. Lineage (NCBI taxonomy): Bacteria > Bacillati > Actinomycetota > Actinomycetes > Mycobacteriales > Nocardiaceae > Nocardia > Nocardia sp. CA-107356. Next base: position 6,730,020 of record NZ_CP191992.1, read on the forward strand.
GCCGAGTGAGAAGGCCCGCGCGAAGAGCACGTTCACCGTCACCTTCCACGGCACTGGTGGCGACCGACACGTGGTCTGCCGAGTGTCCGGCGGCGACCCCGGCTATACCGAAACGACCAAAATACTCGGCGAAGCCGCCATGAGCCTTGCATTCGATGACCTGCCACAGACGGCCGGTCCGGTTACGCCGGCCGCCGCTATGGGCGACGCACTGATCGACCGCTTGGTCAAGGCTGGGATCACGTTTGAACTCGTCGATGAACGACCGGCCAAGTGAATACGCAGCCCACGTGGACACGATCACCTTTTCCGGCTGGAAACCCGCTAACAACACAATCGCCGACATCTACCGGCGAGTCGTGAGAGAACCGGCTGACACAAGCCATGGTCCTCGATATCGAGCACATAGGTTCCACCTCGGTCCCTGGACTGGCCGCGAAGGACGTCATCGATATTGCCCTTACCGTCGCCGACCCGCGAGAGGAGACCAGCTACGTCCCTCCGCTCGAAGGCCTCGGCTATCACCTCACTGTCCGAGAGCCGTCGTTTCATGGGCATCGGTGTCTCAGGCTCGCAGTTCCTCGCGTCAACCTGCATGTCTTCGCCCCGGACTGCCCGGAGACCATCCGGCTCCGAATGTTTCGCGACTGGCTTCGCACCCACCCTGACGACCGCGCCGTCTATGAGAACGCCAAACGAGCCGCGGTCCCCGGGGGTGGCCACGTCATGGACTACAACGCACGCAAACAGCACATGATCCACGAGATCTACGACCGTCTGTTCCACGCTGCCGGGATGAAAGAGACGGCCTGACCGCCGTATACATATCGCCGCAAGGCGCCCGGTCGGCAGACACCACAGCGAACCGTTGATCGGTTCGTCGCCAACACCTCTGGAACGTCCGCAACTACCTTATCGAGAGTCTGCTCCGGAGGCAGACTCAGCCGGGGTTCCGCGGTACTCGGTTGTTCGGGACTATCGCCTGACTTGGCGTTCGATGTCCGCCGGTATTGGTCTGTCCGGTACCGTCCGCCCCGCTTGCATCACAGCGGTACCGATCACAGGGCGTGGGCCGGGTGCGGCCGCTGCGGATCCATCTGAGGTTGGCTCGTCCAACCGGGCAGGGCCAGGTGCCGATGAGCACGCCGTCAGCGACGGCGTGCAGCAGATGACCGGCCGCGATTATCGAAGGTCGGAGCACCTTTCGTCATATCCACGCCAACTACATCGGTGAATCGCCGAGGCTGGGCCGACCCGGAACACCCCACACACGAACCGGTTTCAGCGCCGTACCTGCGCTGCCACCGCCAGCCCGGCCGCCGAGACCAGCAGGCACAGCCAGGCGAACCAGTCACCGAGTCGGGTGTACCAGGTCGGTCCCGGGCCCGGCCCGACGTCGGCGACGAGCGTGGTGAAGCCCGCCGGATCCGCGCCGCTCGGGATGTCTGCGACAACCCGGCCCCAGCCGTCCGAGACCATCTGATGAGTCCGCCGGCCGCCCCACACCACCGGGAGCCCGTTCTCCGCGCCGCGCAGCAACGCGGTACGGCTGTGCAGCCGACCGTCGTCGCCTTCGTCGGACGCGGGCACCGCCAGCCACCTCGCCCCGGCCGCTGCGTAGTCACGGCTCGGATCGGCGAAGTTGACATCCAGGCAGATCTCGAACCCGGTGCCGTCGTGAACCAGCAGATCGTGGCTGGGCGGACTGACCGCGTCATGGTGCTTGAGGTACCGCACCGGCGCGCCCCCGTCGGCCGGGAAGACCAACGCGTAGTTGTACTTCGCGTTCGTCGCCCAATACGCGTACCCGACGACGAGCACCGCTTGCCGGTCTCGCGCGAGCGCACGGAACCGGTCGACGAGGACTGCCGGGCTCGGCTCGTTCGCACCGAACGTGCCCTCGGGCAGAACGACCGTCCGCACGCCGGACGGCAGGGCGGCAATGCGGTCGGCATAGCTGTCGACCAGCACTTGCCCAGTCGGCGTTCCGACGTCCGCGGCCCACCCGTCCACGTTTGCTGCCACGACCGCCATCCGTTGCGGCGCACCGGATTCCGACGTCAAGCGCACCGCACCACCGACAAGCACGAGAGCGGTCACGCCGACGGTGAACGCGCCGGTGCGGATTCGTGCCGCCCGGCGCACCGTCGGCGCAAGGACGGCCGCGACCGCCGCAGGCACCAGCAGCACGAGGAACTCCAGGCCCCACGACCCGGTGACCGAAGCGGTCTGGACCACCACCGGCACGTCGGCCTGGGCGGTCGCGAAGGTGTCGGTGAGGCCCTTGGGGTTGAGCAAGGTGACCAGGTAGAGCACACCGGTCCAGACCGCCGGCGCGGCGAGCGCACCCAGCCACGCGTGCCCGCGCAGGACCAGACGTCGGAACAGCGCCACCGCGAGCACGAACGTCGCGGACAGGCAGGTGCTGACCACCAACCCCCACGGCAAGAACGGTAGGTCGTGCGAACGTAGCGACCACGCCCAGATGTTCGCCGTCCCACCGAGATAGGCGAGGAATGCGGTGGGAAGCGCTATCCGGGCACGCGCCCGCGTCGCGAGGAGCAACACCGGCAGCGGCGCCAGCCAGGTCAGCGCGGCGACCGGCGCGAGGCCCGTGCCGAAATAGAACAGGACGCCCGAGGACACCGTCGCCACGACGGCGCCCACCGGCTCACGCACGCAGCCCATCGAGAGCCCTTTCCATGGTGCGGCGGCAGAGGGCACGGAAGTCGGTCTCCCCCATCGCCATTCGGCCACCGAGATAGAGCTGCACCATGCCGACCGCAGGCATGGTGAGCGCCAGCGACACCTCGAGCGGGTCGTCCTCTCGGAGTTCACCGTCGGCCATGGCCTGCTCGACGGCGGCGACCACCGGGCTGAACGCCGGCGATGCCGCGTCACGGAAGTCCTGCGGAAACTGCCGGACGCCCGCACGCCGGTCGGTGATCAGGTACTGATAGAGATTCGGCTTCCCCAAAGCGAAGTCGAGGAAGTCGTCGAGCAGCCCAGCGACCCGCTGAGCGAAGGTTGCCGCCGGGCGCTGCCCCCACGTCTTCCCCAGCTCCGCGAACATCGTGTCGACGACCTGACGCAGCAGTGCCTCCCGATTCGGAAAGTGCCGGTAGGTAGCCATCGGCGTGACGCCGACCGCCGCCGCTACCCGACGCATGGTCACCGCCGCCGCACCTTCCTCCAAGAGAATCGTCTGCGCAACAGCCGCCAGCCGTTCCGCCGTACCGGATTCAGTCATGTCTACAGCGTACACATCGACGTGTACGCTGTAGACACGATCTGTCGCCGAGTAGGCTGGCGAACTCCGTAACCACGCGGTTCGCAGCAGTCGCTTCTGCACGGGTGGTGCTCATGATCGACGGCAGAGCATCCGTCGCGTCCGAGGCGGACATCGATGACACAGCGGCCGTGGGTACGCGCAGGCATCCGGAACCACAGCTTGTTCCGAAGCCGGTTCATGGCATGACACGGCGGGGCACGATGGTTTGCATCTTTTAGGGCAGAGTTGTGTTGTCCACGGCTTGAAGTTGTTTCGAGCCGAAGTCGGAGACCACTCGGCCGTGACACATGGGCGGCTGGGTAGCCGACTCCACCGCACGGGCCGGATCTTCCTGCTCGGCGACGCGGCACACGTAACCCCGCCCGTTCGGGTTCGGCGCCAACACCGGCATCCAGGACGCCTGGAACCTCACGAATTCCCTTGCGTCGTCGACTGCGGAGCGGGCCCCCGCGACTTCATCGTGGACCACACCGACAACACACCAGCACCGCTGGTCCAACCATTGTCGTTGTTTTCACGCGATGAAATGTGGATGCCGGATGGTCGAGGGTGAGCCCTTGGCTGCGAACATGCGCTGGTGGGTGTGGTCGAGACCGTTCGAGTGCCGGTCGCGGTGTCTCGAGCCCTCGCCCGCGGCTCGGAGTTGTTGATCCCGCTGATCGGGGCGCGACCGGCACTCGCCGTTGCCGATGGCGCGGTAGCTCCGGGCCCGTTCACGTCGTGGGCGCGTCAGAGCATGTCCGGGCGAAGTCTGGGATCTCGCGCTAGAAATTCCTTCTCGCTATGTACCACCCGTTCTCCGGCGAATCGGTCGAGTGCGGCCAAAAGCTCTTTTTTGGTAGCGCCGAATCCTCCGATTCGGGAGATTATCGCATGGTAGCCGAGTTTATTCAATTCGTTCGAGAGATGGAAATGACTTTCCCCCGGAGGATCGGGAACCTCGGGGCGCAATCGCACAATCAAGGCGTGGTTGGCATCGTAGATTTCCTTAAGTTTCGAGTTGACAGTACCTGGCAGCGGCCGAACGACACCCACGTGAGAAATATCCTTCCAAGGATAGAACAAGCGCCCCTCGGGCCAGAGTGCGCTCTTACTCCAAGTCATAGTGAGGCCGGTACCGTCGACAATCAACGTTGGATCTTTGGCCGAGGCCCGCCTCATTGCGTGTACGAAAAACGTAAGGATGAAATAGACCACCAGCGCTAGCACTACTCCTCCCCAAATCTCGCCCGGGTCATGGTTGGCGACGGCAAATAGCGCATATAAACCAGCGGTCACCGCACATGCAAACGCAGCAGCGCGGCGCATTACCTGCAGTCCTTTTTCCCGTATTGCTGCCGCTTGCGCAGGACCGAAGCGCACCTCGTCAAGTAAGGGATCGGGGGGCGGAAAGGGATCCACACGCCCTCGGGACAACGCCAAGGCACCGGCGGTGTCGGTTGCCCGTTGCTGGGGGCGGGGCAAGCCACGGGATTGCAAATCCTCGGCGACGGCGAGATAGATATCGTTGAGCGGCAGTGGTTCCGGGCGGTCCAAAGCAGTCAGCAGCGCTCCAGTGAACGCCGTATATTTGTGCCCGGCGAGCGAGTAGGCAGGGGAATTGGCGGTAGTCGACGTCATCGTATACGTACCCGCGATCGTGACCTGTTCCCTGAACAACCCCTGTTGATCACTCATCGTCTCGATGGCCCGTCCCGAGAAACAGCAGTCCAGAATCAGTACCCTGGCCCCGGCCGCACTGTTGCCGACATCCTCGCGCAGCAGATCCACCGCCAGCGCGCTGTATTTCGGTGCGCGAGCCTGCGTCTGGCTCGTCGCCAAATACAACCGCCCCCGATCGTCGAGAAGGCCGTGTCCGGCATAGTAGATCAACAGCATATCCGACGCTTCTCCCGCCGCTTTGCCAAAGAGACGGCCGAGCTCGGCCACCGACGACATCGGATCGGCGACTATGCAATTCTGACTCTCTAGAACGCCGGTGTCCGGATCGGTCAGCCGATGCCATAGCCCCACCAGGTTCTCTCGAACAGCGGACAGGCCGGAAAGATCGGGTGATTCAGGAAAGTCGCTGACGCCGATCAAGACAGCACGGGATCGAACCGGATCAGGGAATCTCTTCACCGCTGCGCTCCGCCGTATCGACCAACCGGTCGATATCACGCACCAAAGCGGACACATCCGGAACTCGACGCGCGTCCAGTTCGATGCTGCGCCCATTGGTACCAGTGACAGTGATTTTTACGTCCGAGCGGCGATGAGTGAGCCAGGTGGACAAGGATCCGGCAAGTGCCGCCCCCGCCCCGCCCGAGCTGAGCGCGACAGCGAGCATGTCGACTACCCCGCCCATCTCGTGACCGGTCTGGTCGAAAACGGACTCGAGGCTCACTCGACCACGCAGTTCATCCTCAGCGCGTAGCCACTCGAGTAACGAGCGGAGCGACTCCGGAGCGTCAGGCATCCTGATACACAAGCGAAGTGACGTCATGACACAACCATCGCAAGTTCAGGTCCATCTGTCACAGCCCTCGGAAACAAGGGCACAGGAGTAACCGCATACGCCCCGTATCCGGCCGAAGGACTGCTGCGGTATCGGGCCCGGGCCTGGGAGCCGCCGACCGTGCCGGCGGCACATGGTCCAGTCACAGAAGATGTTCAGCGAGCCGGCGCCGATCGTGTCGGCGAGTTCTACGGTGAACCCCATTCGCCCGAAATCGGCGCCAAGGATTCATCGCAGATAAGCCCTTACCCGCGCATCTGCCCACTACCGCGACGATTCTCGAAAGTTGGCCCCATAGGGGCCTGATCGCGGCGGGCTGGACCAGCTGGGTAGGCATTTCGGTCGAGGCCACCTGACCGGGCACCCGGGTGCCCATCAGGCCCTCTCCCGCGCAACAGCTGCCAAAGCGCTAGAGAACCGTGGCCTGGGCGGAGACGATCCGAGCGGCGTCGATGCCTTACGCCGCTGCACCTGCCAGAGCAGAAACGCGCACCAGTACAGATTCTCGAAGTACTCCGTGCGCTGGTCCGCGCGCCGATCGCCCATCTCTGACTGGAAGATCGAACGCAGCAGCGCGTGGTGTGCAGTAGCGATCCGCGGATCGGTTGCCGCCATTTCCTCGGCTCTGCGATTGGTGGTCGCTGAGGATTTCATCGATGAGATGCCAAGCCTTACTGCGCCACACACCCCGGGGCTTGTGGGGTGCCGGCGAAGCGGTCGGCGAGGAAGTTCATGCCGCCGAAGGCTTCGCCCGCCGCGGCTCCGATGTGCGTTGGGAACAGCGAGTGGATCGCGGTGAGGGTGGCGCCCTGAGCGCAGTAGGCATCGACGAGGGCGGTGTAGCCGGCGACGGGGATCTTCTCGTCGGCGACGCTGTGGTACAGGTACAGCGGGGTGTCGGGGGTGGTGCGCCCGAGTTCATTGGGCGTGGCGGCGTTGCGGAAAGCGGGCTGCGCCAACAGGTTCGGGACGACGGCGAGGTCGTCGACGTGGATGTCGGAGTATTTCTGAGCCAGATCCGCACCGCAGGCGGAGGTGTCCGCGGCGAGCAGCGCGCGGCGGCCCCGGTCGTTCAGCAAGTCGGCCAACCGGGAGTCGGGTTCATTGCGGGCGAGCCCGAGCAGGATCAGTATCGCCCCCGCGTCGCCGTCGGCGCGTTGTGCCACGGCCGGGATATCGGTGGGGATTCCGCCGGCGCTGGTGCCGACGAATCGCACGTCTGGTGCGTATTCCCGACGCAACTGGGTGGCCCACAGCGTGGCGAAGGCTCCGCTCGAATATCCAAAGGCGCCGATCGGGCTCGAGGCATCGATGCCGGCTGGCGGGAAGGACCGGGCGGCCCGGATTCCGTCCAGGACTCCACGCCCGGATGTCACGCCGTCGAAGAGTCGGGACTGCGGCCCTTCGTAGTCGCTGACCACGACGGCCCATCCCCGCCGCAGTGCGTCCGCGATGAACGGCACATCCTGCATGGTGCTGGCCATATCGCTGTCGCTTCTGCCGCGCAGCGTCGACGACGGCGCGCACCGGGTGTCGAGACTGTTCTCGGGTACCTGGTACGACAACACCGGCCGCGGCCCGCTCCAGGGCACCGGTGGCACCAGCACCGTGGTCACGTCCAGCTGCGGATGCTCTTCGGAATCGGTTGTGCGATACCGTAATTGCCACGCCGCCACCGGTATCGGCAGACCGAGCAGTGGGATCGTCCGCGCCCCGAGCACCGCGCCATTGGGATGTGACGCGAGATCGGTGGGTGCGGCATAGAAGGGATCCTCACCAGGGGACAGCACTGCAGCTCGCGCGACCGGCATCGACAATGCTGCCGGCAGCATGATCATGGCGAGCGTGAGGGTCGCGAGCCATAGCCGGCCGATCCGCCACCACATCACTGGTTGCCAGGGCGCTCCGCCGACCGGCAGACCAGGCATATCGGCAGCCGAACACGCTGTGCGGCAAGCATTTTTCCGATACGTCGACAACATATTTCGGGATTCCATCACGCCTCCCGCGTCCAACTATCCGACGCGCAGGCACTCTGGGCCCGCACCAACCGGTTACACCACTGGGGGTCGAGGTCACGATAACATAACGAAACCATATTTACAGCTGAAAATTTTCCGACAACTATTTGTTCCGTCCAATGGGGATGAAAACGCTCGCTGGGTCAGCCAATACCAACGCGGGTGCCCGGCCTCGATTGGCGGGCAATTGCTTGGCACACGATGCAACCGCGCCAGCCCGTGCTTCGCGCACGTCTGCGCTTTCCGCAAAACAGGATGTCGGAGGCACAATCCCGTTGTGACCGGGGAAAGCATGGGTGAGGCTCCTGGAAATCTCTGCTTCGCCGAGCCGGTTTCAGCAAATGGCAGTATGGTGCTGGGTCGAGACCCCGGAAATGGCTGTGCGGCGGAATCAGAGGTGCGTACACGGAGGTCGCGGGCAGGAGATCACATGCCGATAACTTGGGTTCGATGGCTCGTACTGGGAGTCATATCGGCAGCTGCATTCGCCACATTGCCGGTGGGGCCGGCAAGCGCCGACCCGGTCGATGACATCCCGGGTGGGCTGGAGTCGTTCTATCACCAGCAGCTGGACTGGAAGCCGTGTAACGACGCGGCGCTCGACGGCGCGGGCGCTCAATGCGCGGGCGTTGTCGTACCGCTCGACTACAACCGGCCGGACTCACGCACGCTGACCGTAGCGATCTCGCGTATCCCGGCCACCGACGCGGCCCGCAGGCGCGGGATCATGCTGTCCAACCCCGGCGGGCCGGGCGGTCCGGGCCTGAGCATGATGGCCGACCTCCAGGATCAGCTCACACCGGATGTCCGTGCCCGGTACGACCTGATCGGCATGGACCCCCGTGGTATCGGCCGATCGGACCGGGTGAATTGCGCGCTGCCGCTGCCCACCATAATGTTCTCGGCCGGCTTCGACGCCTTCGGCTATGCGCGCGACGCCACCCTGGCCGCCGCGTTCGCGGCTTCCTGCGTAGCACCCGATCCCGAGAAGGCCCGCCACATCACCACCCGCAATACCGCCCGGGACATGGATGTCATCCGCAGCGCATTCGGTGAACGCGAGCTCAACTATTACGGCGGCTCCTACGGCACCTACCTGGGCGCGGTGTACACACAGATGTTCCCTCAGCACACTGACCGGATCGTGCTGGACAGCGCCATCGACCCCGACCGCTACTGGATCGGCACGTACCAGGACATGGGTGCCGTCAACGAGGCCGGGCTCGACGACTGGGCGATCTGGGCGGCCCGCCACGACGCCGACTACCACTTCGGTAGCAGTGGACCGCAGGTCCGAGCCTTTGTCGAGGACATGATCCGACGTGCCGGCACGCATCCGGTCATCGGCAACGGCTATCTCATCGATGAACATACCGTGCCGGTGATGCTGATGGCGATGCTGTCGAATCCGCGGAAGAACACCAATCTCGCCGACGTCGTGCGGGTCGTAGCCGACGCAGTGTCCGGGCTGCCCGTCGACATGGAGCAGCTGAAAACGAAGATCAGCGGCCCCGTTGCGCTGGATGCCTCGGGCATGGCCGCAGTCATGTGCGGCGACAAGGCCGCACCCCGAGATCCGGCCTGGTATCGCCGCAACATCGAAAGCGTCCGGGCGACCCAACCGGTGTTCGGCGCGTTCGCCAACAACATCACCGCTTGCGCGTTTTGGCCGGACCCGATCGAGCAACCCACCGCCGTGCACAACTCGACTCCAGCCCTGATCCTGCAGGCAACCCGCGACACCCGCACCGCCTACCAGCAAGGCCTTGCACTGCACCAGGACCTGACAGCGTCACGAATGGTCACATTGGCAGACACCCGCGTTCACGGCATCCTCCGCGCCGACCTGAGCCACTGTGTGAACGACATCGTCAACACCTACTTCCGTGACGGCACCCTCCCCGCTGCCGACCTCACCTGCCAACGCGACCCCGACTACTAGTCCGCAGCGCCCAGCGGCACGATCCACTCGACAAGCGCCGCACTACCACCGTGGCAGACGACTTCACCACAGTCCCACCCATCCACCGGCTCTGTCGCACTTTCGGTCGTGACGTTGAACCAATGACGCCACGATGCGTCGGTGGGCGATGTGAATGTGCCTGCCGCCGTGGCATTCTCGGGCTTATGGCCGCTGGTGCGCTGCGGACCTGGCTGGGTGATCATCCCAGTGTCGGGGTCATCGTGCGTGACGGATTCGCCTCCTCCGCCGACGGAGTCCGGCGGGCCCTGCCTGATGCGGTTCAGGTGTCGGACCGCTGGCACCTTTGGCACGGGCTCGTACGGGGTGGTCCAGAAAGTCGTTGTCGCCCATAGCGCCTGTTCGGGGAGCTGAAGGCCCTCGGCTACACCCGCAGCCTCGACCTGCTCTACAAATACGTCAACCAGGGCCGTCACGTCGGTGACCGGCTGGTGCCGTCGCCGCGGCGGCTGACCAGCTGGATCACGACCCGCCCGGTTGATCTACCCGTGGAACGGCGCACTCTCCTCGACGAGCTCGTTGCCACGTGCCCCGGGTTCACTGCGGTGTACTGGGTTTGGTGCAGGTGAATTGCATGACGTCGATGCGGCCACAGCGAGCGTAGTCGGCGCATCCGGTCAGGTACCGGATGTAGGCGTTGTAGGTATCGGGTCCGGCCAGCTCGATGGCGCGGTCGCGGTGCTCGTGCAATGCATCGGCCCAATGGTCGAGGGCGGTGGCGTAGTGCGGTCCCATCGACTGCATGCCGGTAACGGTGAATCCGGCGTCTTCGGCGTGTGCGGTGACACCTTTGGGGTCGCGTCCGCTTGGGGGCAGCAGCGGGCCGCCGCCGAAGATGGTTTCGGTGAGAAACCGTGTGAACGCGTCATCGATGCTGGTGTGCTGAATTCCGTGTCCACGCAGTTGGTCGCGGTTGTCGCCGACGACGGCCTGCAGCAGCAGCACTCCATCGGCGGGCATTGTGCGGTAGGCGAATTCGAAGAACTCGCTGTAGCGGTCTCGTTCGAAGGGTTCGAACGCGCCGATACACACGATCCGGTCTGCGCGGCGGTCGAATTCCTGCCAGCCTTGCAGCCGCACCCCACCATAGGGGCGCCCTCGGATCACCCGGTCGACCAGCAGATTCCGCACATGCCGGTACTGGTTACGGCTGGGAGTCAGCCCGATCACATTCACCCCGTAGGTGTCCATGGCACGCAACATGGTCGAACCCCAGCCACAACCGACATCCAACAAGGTCATCCCCGGCCGCAGATCGCACTGGGCCAGAGCGAGGTCGATCTTCGCCAACTGGGCTCGTTCCAAGGCGTCGTCCGGGTGGGGCCAGAACGCGCAACTGTGGGTAAGGGTCGGGTCGAGGAACAGTGCGAAGAACTCATCCGGCAGCTCGGCGCGGGATCGGACCTGCGCGAAGGTCGGCTCCACCGATAGGTCGGTGATCCTTCGATGGGCCTTGCTGAGGCTCTGGCGGCTCAAACGTCTTCCTCCTGGTTTTGCTGGGCGCAGCGCATCTCCTTGTGTCCATGACATAACGGAAGCGATAGACTGACGGTCTCAATCTGAGACGCGTCCATTGAGACGGGCGCCACCATGGGTTGAGCAACAAGCACCGAGGTATGAGCAGATGCCGGATCCTCGAGCCGACGTCGCCGTGAGCCCAGAGAAGGCGCGCGAACAATTCCTCACCGTGGGTTCGCTCGATTTCCCGCCGGTGCGCGGCACTGTGCTCGATTCATGGTGCCGATCGCGCGCGCTGCAGATCCATCCCGACCGGGTGGAGCTGCCTTATGTGCGGGAACCGAATCTCGACTCCCCGCTGGTGAGCGCCGCTGAGCCAGTGCTGCGGCGGCTCGCGAGCGACCTGGCCGACCAGGCTGTCAGCGTCATCCTGACCTCGTCGGATGGGCTCTTGCTCGAGCGCTATGCCGCCGATGCCACAATCATGCGCACACTCGACGGTGTGCAACTCGCTCCCGGCTACAGCTATGCCGAGGACTTCGTCGGCACCAACGGAATCGGCACCACCCTGGAAACAGCCACCCCGACGTTCATTCGCGGCGGCGAACACTATCTCGGCACCCTCGGCGGGCTCGCGTGTGCAGGCTCGCCCATTCGCCACCCGCTGACGCGCTCGATGCTCGGCGTCATCGATCTCACCTGCTCGGCCAGCAGATCTGATCCGCTGCTGCTCGCCCTCGCCAACAGCGCGAGCAGCCAGATCCAGGACCGGCTCCGCGCGCTCGCCAGCGAAACCGAGACCGCGCTGCTGGAGACTTATCTGCGCCAATGCCGCCAGTATCCGCTCGGCGTGCTCGCGATCGGTGGCGACGTGGTGCTGATGAACCACTACCTGCGCCAGGCTCTTGACCCGCTCGACCAAGGGGCGTTGCTGCAATATTCGACCGACCTGGTTCATCCCGGGGCCGTCGACACCCTCCTGGCCCCGCTGCCGAGCGGTCAGACCGCAAGAGTGACGGCAGTCGAACGTATTTCGATACGTGGCAGCAGCTTCAACATGGTCCTGCATGTTCAGCTGGTCATTGACCGCGCCGTGCACCAGCCGATCGCACACGGCACGCTCGCATTGCCCGGCATCGCCGGTAGGAGCAGCTCGTGGCGGCGCAGCTGCCAGCAGGTCGAACGCTGCTGCCGGGATCGCGAATGGGTGATCATCGATGGCGAAAAGGGTTCCGGACGAACAAAACTCGCGAAATCTGTCGTCGCGCACGTCAGCCCCGGCAAGATGGCCCGGGTGCTGCGGACGGCCGACTTCGCCGACACCGAGGGCCTGCTGGCGGCGCTGCGCACCGAAACCGGCAATAGCAATTTCAACGTTGTCATCACAGATATGGACCGCCTGCCGACCGAGGCGGTCGAGCCGATCGCGGACATACTCCAGACCTGCGCCGGTCGCGGATGGATCGCGGCAACAATACATTCGGCCACGCCCGCTACGGCTCTCGATTCGCTACTGCCACTGTTCAGCCAGACCGTCGGCGTGCCCGCACTCCGGCACCGCATCGAGGATCTCGAAGATCTGGTCCCCTTCCTGCTGGGTGAGCTGACCAAGGGCGCCGAAGTCCGGCTTGCCCCGGACGCCATGCGCCAGCTCAACAAGCTATCGTGGCCAGGCAACGTCGCCCAACTACGCCGGGTGCTAGCCGAATCCATTTCACAGCAACGATCCGGTCTGATCCACATCGACAACCTGCCACCACAATGCCGTTCGCTGACCCGGCGCAGGCTGAGCCGGATCGAGGCACTGGAACGCGACGCGATCGTGCGCAGCCTGCAGGAGAACAGCGGCAACAAGGCCGAAGCCGCCGCGGCACTAGGGATGTCGCGGGCGACCATCTACCGCAGGATCAAGGACTTCGGCATCGAGTAGGCGTAGTTGCCCCGGATCGCGCCGGCACCCGCAAGCGGCGCTGCACTGGGCGGTGCGTACCGATCCGCCGCTGGCGCAGCGGCTCATCGCTGCCCTGGCGTGGTACTGCTGGTTAAGGGGTCGGCCCGGCGACGCGTCGAAATGGCCGAACATGGACTGCCCCAACTTGGTTCGGCGTCCATCGAGGAGTACGCGCTGTCCGCGGCGGTGGCGGCGCGGGCCGGCGGCGATTCGCGAGCGGCGATCGAACGCGCGGCTGCGGCGGTATCGGAATCCCGAACCCCTTTGCGGCGACCGCATCTGGTGTTTCTGCTCGCCATCGCGGGTGGTGTGGCAACCGTCGATCCGGATCGCTCGCGACTACTCTTCGGGCCTGACTCGTGGTCGCGAGCCTTCCTCCGATTAGGTGATGGGCTGCGGCTGCTCATGTCCGGGCGCATTCTCGACTCCAAGGCTGAATTCCACGGTGCCCTGGACGGTTTCCGCGCAACCGGCGACCGCTGAGCAATCGCCACGACGCTGGACAAACGTGCGGCGGTTGCCGACTGGCGCGGCGATCGACCGGTCGCCTTGACCTTGATCGATGAGGCTGTGGAGCTCGGCACCGCCGACGACACCGCCGATCTGCTCAACCGCTGCGGTGACATCTTGGCCGGCAGCGACCCCGACGCTGCCCGCGCCGCCCACGAACGCGCCGCCGAACTGTCCGTCGGTGAGTGACGGTGAGCCGATGGTGAGGGCATGGCGAGCGACCCCCATGAAGCTGCTTTCCATGACCGAGACACAGCAGTTCACCAAAACCTCCGGCGCGAGCATCGCCGGTCCGGCCCTCGCCTGCTGGCTGACCCATGACGGCGTCACCGTCACCATCGTCGAGCAGTCGCAGACACTGCGTGCAGGCGGCCACAAAGTCGATATCCACAGTGTGGCAATGGATGTCGTCGAGCGCACGGGCCTCATACCGCACCTGCGCCGGCGGGATCCAGCGCCGCTGCCGTGTGCCTGGGCGGGACTGTCGCGGGGGTCGGTGGCGGCGAGCGCCGCCAATGCGGTGGACAATTCGGGGCCACCGATATGCGCGGCGGCGCTTGGGTCGACGCGTCCGACAAGGCCCTCGCCACGCTGGGCCCCGAGCTGATCAGCCTGCACTCGCCCCGGCGATGACGAGGTGCTGCGCGGCGACCGCGACCGCATCCTCTTCGATGCCACCAAGTCTCGGCCTGCGGCTGCGGCAGCGCATCCTGCGGCAGCGCGTCGACGTGGACTCCGGCCGCCATCAACAACTCTTGCAGCCGGCGAAAGGGAGCTCCGATTCGTCCTCGACACCCGTGCAGCGCGGCCCTCGCCAGGGCCCGCCGGTGAGTCGCTGTCGAGGAGCTCGTGTCACACCGGCGGACCCTATGTCGTCGACCAATAGACAACCCGGCACGACAATGATGAACGAGGATTGAGAATGTCTATCGAGAACTTGCGCACCGCGGTCCGTGGCGGTGTGCTCCTGCCGGGCGACGCCGATTTCGATCGGGCGGCGCAGCCGTGGAACACCGCAGTCGCGCAATCCGTGGCCGCCGTGGTCGAGGCGGCCGATGCGCTGGATGTGGCGGCGGTGCTCGAGTACGCCCGGCGGGCGGGTCGTGCAGTGGTGACGCAGCCGACCGGGCACGGTGCGACCGGCGATATCGACGGCGCGATCCTAGTACGCACTACATGCTTCAACAGCATCGACATCGACGCCGAGCAGCGCGTGGCGCGGGTCGGCAGCGGCGTGCAGTGGGGTCAGGTGCAGGCCGCGGGCTGACGGGGCTGGCCGGGAGCAACCCGGTCGTGGGTGTGACCGGATACACCCTGGGCGGCGGTTTCGGTTGGTTCGCCCGGAAATACGGATGGGCCGCGAACGCTGTGCGCGCCGTCGAGATCGTCGACGCCTCCGGGCGTCCGCAGCGAGTCACCGCCGACTCCGATCCGGACCTGTTCTGGGCCTTGCGCGGCGGCGGTGGCGACTTCGCGATCGTCACCGGTCTCGAATTCGAATTGTTCGCGCTGCCCCGGCTCTACGGCGGGCGGATGATGTGGCCGGCCGATCGCACCCGCGAGGTCTTCGACCTGTTCACCGAGATCACCACCCGCGCACCCGCCGAGCTTTCGGTGTGGTTGCAGCGCTACCAGATTCCCGGCGCGGCGCCGACCGTCGCCATCGACTTCGCCTACCTCGGCGATCCCGCCGAGGGACGGCACCTGACCCGTCGGCTCGACACGATCGACGGCATCATGGCCGATACCCGAGGCGAACTCAGCCCGGCCGAGATCGGCAGGATCACTGCCGAACCCACCGATCCCAGCCCGTCGCTCTCGCGGGGCGAACTGCTCACCGATCTCGGCGACGCGGTGGTGAAGACTCTCATCGACGCACCCGTCGCACCGCTGCTCAATGTGCAGATCCGCGGTTTGGGTGGCGCGCTCGCCCAAGACCGGCCCGACGGCGGTGCCCGCGCAGCGCTCACCGAACCGTATGCGCTGTACCTGCTCGGGCTCGGGTTGCCCGACCTGCTCGTCGCCATCGGTGACCGCTTCGAGGAGATCATCGGCGCACTCGGGGCGAGCATCACCGGCGCCAAGCCCTACACGTTCCTCGCTCCCGGTGAGTCCGCCGCCGCGGCATTCGATTCGGACACACTGGTGCGACTGCAGGAGATCAAGCGAAACCGCGATCCACACAACGTCATTCGCGCCAACTTCCCGGTTCTGGGCTGACATCGCGCCGGCGGGGGGTGGCCATCGAAGCGACCCAGCGAATTGGGCTCCCACCGGCTTACATCGCACAGCGAATCGGTGCAGCGAAAGGTTCGTGTCAGAGCAGCAGGTCGGCCGCGCCCCGGTGCTCGCGGTGCTCATCGACGCCGACAACGTCCCAGCAGGACCTGAGCGCCCGCCATCTGGTCAGGGGGGAGGCCCGGCCGCAAGGCGACTCCGCCACGTCTTATGTGTCGTCATTTGATGTTATAATACGTTGAACAATGTCAAATTGACTCTGGTGCCGCACCGGCAACGCGAAGGACACGCCCCATGAGCTACCGCACCGAACAGGACTTGTTGGGTGAGAAGAAGATCCCGGCCGGTGCCTATTGGGGCATCCATACCGCCCGGGCCCGGGAGAACTTCCCGATCACCGGTACGACGATCGCGGCGAACCCGCACATGATCGTGGCCTTGGCGGCAGTGAAGGAGGCGGCCGCGCGCGCCAACGCCGAGCTGGGCCTACTGGCGCCCGATATCGCGGGTGCGATCGCCGCCGCGTGCGCCGACATCCGGTCCGGCGCACTGCACGACCAGTTCGTCGTCGATGTAATTCAGGGCGGCGCGGGCACCTCGACGAACATGAATGCCAACGAGGTGATCGCCAATCGCGCTCTGGAACTGCTCGGCCGCGACAAGGGCGACTACACCCGCATCCACCCGAACGAGCACGTCAATCTGGGGCAGTCCACCAACGACGCCTATCCGAGTGCGGTGCGGCTGGCGACCATCCGCGCACTGGGCGACCTGTCGGCGGCGATGGAGGTCCTGCGCGCCGAATATCTGCGCAAGGCAACGGAATTCGGTAATCTTCTGAAGATGGGCCGCACCCAGCTGCAAGATGCGGTGCCGATGACCCTGGGGCAGGAGTTCGGCACCTACGCGGTCATGCTCGGCGAGGACCGGCAACGTCTGGACGAGGCGGCGACCCTGCTGCACGAGATCAACCTCGGCGCCACCGCCATCGGCACCGGCCTGAACGCGGCACCCGGCTATACCGAGGCCGTCTGCCGACACTTGCGAGAGATCACGGATCTGCCGTTGCAAACCTCCGCCGATCTGGTGGAAGCCACGCAGGACTGCGGAGCCTTCGTGCACCTGTCCGGCGTGCTCAAGCGGATCGCGGTGAAATTGTCCAAGGGCTGCAACGATCTTCGGTTGCTGTCCTCCGGCCCGCGAGCGGGATTCAACGAGATCAATCTGCCTCCGGTGCAGGCGGGATCGTCGATCATGCCCGGCAAGATCAATCCGGTGATCCCCGAGGTAGTCAATCAGATCGCGTTCCGGGTGATCGGCAACGATCTCACCGTCACGATGGCTGCGGAGGCGGGTCAGTTGCAGCTCAACGCCTTCGAGCCGGTCATTCTGCATTCGCTCGGCGAAAGCATCACCCAGCTGCGGGCGGGGTGCCTGGTGCTGGCGCGCCGGTGCATTGCCGGGATCACCGCCAACCCGCAGGTCATGCGCGGGTATGTCGACAATTCGATCGGCCTGGTGACCGCGCTCAATCCGGTCATCGGATACCACGCCGCGACCCGAATCGCCAAGGAGGCGTTGGCATCCGGCCGCGGGGTCGCCGAACTCGCACTCGAACAAGGACTGCTACCGGCCGACGAGCTCGAACGGCTGTTGCGGCCGGAAAGCGTCGCACACCCACGCATGATCTCGGCCGACTAGAAGCCCGACCCGGCGCTCGGTTCCGGGCCGCGGCTCCCCGTGCGACAGGCAAGCCGTCGCCACTGCGGTTGCGAGCGTGTCAGCCCCGGCCGGGAGGCATGTTGTCCAGGTCGCGTGCGACGAGATAGGCCAGGTGACGGGCGACGAACTCGTCGATCAACGCGGTCGCGACCCGGCCGGGCCGGGAACGAGCGGTGGACATACGCTCGGCGAGGCGGTCGATATCCTCCGGCGCGTGCGCCGACCGCCGGAAGGTCCGCACACTGGTTTGTTCGAACAGATCGACGAACTTCCGGGCGATGTGATCGCAGTCGGCGCGCAGTTGCTCGACCTCGTCGAGCGCTTCGGCTGCCGGTATGCCGTCGGCGACGAGTTCCTCGAGCAGCTGCGCCAATTCGCTGTTGGCGACTCGATAGGTCGTGGCGTCACTCGGTTCGTATATCCCTGCGGTGACCACTCGGCGCAGGCCGTCGGGAGCATCGTGCAAACGCCGCGCGAGATCGGTTGCGGCAATGAACTTCTCGGAAATCAGGTCGGTCGGCTGCGATGACGCCGACGGTGCGGGCGCGGCGACGCCGAGGACGTCGGCCAGATCGTCGCCTCGATCCCAGGCCTCGAGCAGGCTACGGACACCGTTGAGCGTGATCCCGCGCTCGAGCAGCCGGCCGATG
The DNA here is from genome assembly GCF_050946365.1 of Nocardia sp. CA-107356. Taxonomy (NCBI): domain Bacteria; kingdom Bacillati; phylum Actinomycetota; class Actinomycetes; order Mycobacteriales; family Nocardiaceae; genus Nocardia; species Nocardia sp. CA-107356. The sequence goes on from NZ_CP191992.1 coordinate 6,748,340, forward strand.
ATCCGCACCCGGTTGAGATGTTCTTCGCCGTAGAACCCGGTGCGGCCCCTCATCTCCGGAGGTGGCAGCAGGCCACGAACGCTGTAGTCACGCAGCGTTCGCACCGTCACACCGGACTCGTCCGCCAGCGAACTGATCGTGAACTCCGCCTCTGCCGCCATACCTCCAAGACAACCACACCGAGCACTCGGCGGGCAGTACCTCCTCCTTGTATGTGACATCAATTGCCGTTATATTACATCAATCAATGACATGGTCTACGTCACAGGAGGAACCTCCATGACCACCGTTCGACCCCCGGCGGGCTCGGAAGCCGCAGAACACGGACTAGCCGATGAGGACGCCGGCTATCACAAAGCGCTCCGCCCCCGCCAGCTGCAGATGATCGCGATCGGCGGTGCGATCGGCACGGGGCTGTTCCTGGGCGCGGGTGGCCGTTTGAAGGAGGCGGGTGCCGGGCTGTTCATCGGGTATGCCATCTGCGGCATCTTCGTGTTCTTCATCCTGCGGGCCCTCGGCGAGTTGGTGCTGCATCGTCCCTCCTCGGGCTCGTTCGTGTCGTATGCGCGGGAGTTCTACGGGGAGAAGCTGGCATTCGGCGTGGGTTGGATGTATTTCTTCCACTGGTGCATGACCGGCATCGTCGACATCACCGCGATCGCCACGTATGTGCACTACTGGGGTGCGACGAAGGTGATTCCGCAATGGACGATCGCGTTGGTCGCCCTGGTGATCGTGGTCGCGATCAACATGGTGTCGGTGCGCTGGTTCGGTGAAATGGAGTTCTGGGCGGCGCTGATCAAAGTGGTGGCGCTGGTGGGTTTCCTCGTCATCGGGCTGGTGTTCCTCGCCGGCCGGTTCCAGATCGAGGGTGTCGACACCGGATTCAGTGTGATCAGCACGCAGGGCGGTCTGTTCCCACACGGCTTGCTGCCGCTGGTCTTGTCCACCACGGGGGTCGTGTTCGCTTATGCCGCAGTGGAACTGGTCGGAACGGCGGCCGGTGAGGCGGAGAATCCGGAGAAGATCATGCCGCGGGCGATCAATTCGGTGATCGCGCGGATCGCGCTGTTCTATGTCGGGTCGTTGGTGCTGCTGTCGCTGCTGTTGCCGTACACCGCGTTCAAGGCGGGGACCAGTCCGTTCGTTACGTTCTTCGACAAGCTCGGCATCGGTGGTGCGGGTTCGGTGATGAACCTGATCGTGCTCACGGCCGCGTTCTCGAGCCTGAACGCCGGACTGTATTCGACCGGACGCATCGTACGGTCGATGGCGATGAACGGCAGCGCACCCAGCGTAGCCACGCGGATGACCAAGGGTGGTGTTCCCTATGTGGGCATCCTGGCGACCGGCGTGATCGCGCTGGCCGGTGTCGGTCTCAATGCGGTAGTCCCGCAGAAGGCGTTCGAGATCGTGTTGAACATGTCGGCGCTGGGCACCATCGCGGCGTGGGCGGCGATCCTGATCTGCCAGCTGAAACTGTGGCAATGGTCCAGGGAAGGTCGCATGGAACGGCCTGCCTTCCGGTTGATCGGCGCGCCCTACACCAACATCGCTGCTCTACTTTTCCTGGCATCGGTGGTCGGCTTGATGGGGTTCGGCCGTGACCCGATTCAGCGCGGTGCCGTCATCGCCATGGTCGTGGTCGTGCTGCCGCTGATGGTCGGCGGCTGGTACCTCGCCCGACGCCGGGTCACACAGATCGCGGCCGCCCGCCAGGGATACACCGGCCAGTTCCCCGTACTCGCCGAACGCCCGATGGCGCTGGGCGAGCAAAAACAGGCGGGTTCCGACGACGACAACACAGGAACCCGTTGACGCAAGCCGGTCTCGACACCAACAAGTGACGCCCCCGAGACCGGCTTGCACCGCTCGGCAGCTGGCGATCCCAGCTGCCGAGCGGTTCGACGCGAAAGTGCCAGGTCGTGTCACAGACCTTCTATCCGGATGGCGCAGTCGTTCAAGCGTCTGTGGCACCAGTCTCCCTAGACTACGACAGTGGCCCGGCCGGATGGCCGCGGCGCGAGGGAGAGATCGAATGCCGGAAGATGTCACCGCATCCGGCCATGACGGGCCGTCTGCGGGGACGCTCCAGCCTGCGCTGGACACCGTTGCGACGCCTGCGGGGTCTACCCGCGCAGGCGAGGCGACCGAAACGAGCCGATTGCCGCGGGATCACGCGGGCGAAGGCGATATGGACTCCGCCGCAACAAATTCCGAACCGGATTCGGGCCGGGCGTGGGTTCGTTCCCGGCCCAGCGTACGACCGCTCGGTGCGGGTCTGGTCGCGCTTCCGGAGTCGACGCCGACCGACCCTGCCGCGGCCGTACTGCCTGATCCCGAGGTGCCGGAGAACAAGCGATTCTGCTGGAAGTGCTCGAAGCCGGTCGGTCGCTCCGACTCCACGGGCCCGGCCCGTCCGGCCGGCACCTGCGGGTACTGCGGGGCGTCGTTCAACTTTCGCCCCCTGCTCGGCCCGGGCGAGGTGGTAGCCGACCAGTACGAGGTACAGGGGTGCCTCGCCTACGGCGGCCTGGGCTGGATCTACCTCGCCCACGATTACAAGGTCAGCCGCCGCTGGGTGGTGCTCAAAGGCCTGCAGAATCCCCTGGATTTCGAAGCCAGCGTGGTCGCGCTCGCCGAACGCCAATTCCTCTCGGACACGGCGTATCCGGCGATCGTGAAGATCTTCAATTTCGTCACCCACCGCACCGTTGACAACATCGCGAGCGGCTACATCGTGATGGAGTACGTCGGCGGCCGCTCCCTGAAAACGATGCTCGACCAGCGTGCGCCGCAGCGCCTTCCGGTCGCCGAAGCGATCGCCTACGTGATGGAGGTACTGCCGGCACTGGACTATCTGCACTCGTACGGCCTGGCCTACAACGATCTGAAGCCCGACAACATCATGGTGACCACCGACGAGGTCAAGCTCATCGACCTCGGTGCGGTGGCGGCCTTGCAATCCGGCGGAAGCCTGTATGGCACACGCGGATATCAGGCACCCGAGTACGCCGAGACCGGTCCGACCATTGCGTCCGACATCTATACCGTGGGCCGGACCCTGGCCGCGCTCACCCTGGACATACCCACCGACGCGGAGGGACGCAAGCTGCCGGGGCTACCGTCGGGGCAGAACCTGGTGCTGCGCCGCTATCCCACATTCGAACGGTTCCTGCGCCGGGCAACCGATCCCGATCCCGCACAGCGGTTTCCGTCGATCCTTGTGCTGCATCGACAGCTCGACGGCGTACTGCGGGCCGTCCTCGCCGAGGACCATGACCGCGGATATCCGATGGCTTCCACCGTATTCGGCACGCCACGAGGCTATTTCGGGGTTACCACGCTGCTGCGGCAGACCGACGGGCTCATCGACGGCCGACATCGTCCACCCACTCTCGATGCGACGAGTGTGATTGCTGCGCTGCCGATTCCGCTGGTCGACAGTCTGGACCCCAGCGCAGAACTGGTATCGCCGCTGCTGCACGGTAATCCGACCCAGGCGTTGGAAACCCTGCGGCTGCACCGGGACAACATGGCCGCGGGAGTCGTTCCGGAACCGGAATCCTTCGAGCTGGAAGGGGCTTTGACGGCGATCCGCGCAGATCTCGATCTGGGCGCGGCCGATCGTGCCCGCGCCGAACTGGGACGCCTGCGATCCGAGCACCACCGGGACTGGCGCATCGACTGGTACACCGGCCTCGCCGATCTCAGCGACCGCGAATTCGAGGGCGCATACACGCATTTCGACCGGGTGCTCGACAGGGTGCCGGGCGAGGTGGCGCCACAACTGGCATTGGCCGCGACGGCCGAACTGATACTCCAAGCGAGCGACGAGATCGACGACATCACCCAATGGAGCCGCAAGGCGACCGAGCATTACCGCGCGGTATGGCGCGTCGATCGCGGTATGGCAAGCGCGGCCTTCGGATTGGCTCGGCGACAGTTCGCCGACGGTAACCGCGCGGCCGCCGTCATGACGCTGCAACAGGTGCCGGACGGTTCGCGGCATTACAACGCCGCACGACTGACTGCCTGTCTGCTGGTCACCAGCTCGCCCGGCGAGTTGGACCAGACGGACCTGTCCGAGGCAGCGGTCTGGCTGCAGACGCTCGGTGATGACCCCCGCCGGCTACAGATCCAGGCTGCTTTGTTCGGCGCAGCGATGGCTTGGCTGCGCGCCGGTGGCCGACCCGAGCCACAGGACGCCACGATCCTGGGATTCCGGGTAACCGAGGAGGGGTTGAGCGCAGCACTCGAGTCGACGTTGCGGAGCATCGCCCGAATCTCGCCCCGCCGAGTACACCGGTACGCCCTGGTCGACCTGGCAAATCGCGTGCGCCCGCGCTCCTGGTGGTGATCAGAGTGCCGAGTACGCGCCTACATAACTGCACGACCCCCGGTGTCGATGAGTGCCGGCGGAAATGTCGTGTGATCGGCGATTGTGCTGACCGGTCGGCGCGCCCGCGCTGACCCGGGACAGGCCCCGGATCCAGCGTACCGAGCAACCCGCGCGTGCCCGGTTCATAGCGGCGGCAGATGGGCCACGTGCACCATCTCCTCGCCACGGCTGCGGGAGACCAGCACGCCACGGCCAGGGGGGAGCTTGCTCGGCCGGACATCGCCGAACAGCTTGCCCTCGTCCCGCGGACCACTCATGATCAGCGCGTCCACCGACAGGTTCTTCAAGCCGCCCAGGATCGGATCGTACAGCGCGCGGGACACGCCGCCGGTGCGCCGAGTCACGATCATGTGCACGCCGACATCGCGTGCCTGCGGCAGGAATTCGATCAGCGGAGTCAATGGATTGCCCGTGCTGCTGGTTGCAACCATGTCATAGTCGTCGACGACGATGTAAAGTTCCGGCCCGGTCCACCAACTGCGCTCGCGTAGTTGCTGCGGGGTGATGTCGGAGTCCGGGATACGTTCGCCCAGATAGGCGGCCACCTGCTGGACCATCGGCCCGCAGGTCTGCGACGAGCTCGAGTACCCGGCGAGATGCTCGCCCTCGATCATGCCCAGCATGGTGCGGCGATAGTCGATCAGGACGACCCGGGCCTCATCCGAGGTCGACTGCTCGACAATGCCCATGACGATGTTGCGCAGCAGCGTTGTCTTTCCGCATTCCACATCGGCGAAAGCCATGAAGTGCGGATCGGTCGCGAAATCCAGTACCAGCGGCTGCAATTCGGATTCCCCGAGCCCGATCACGATCTTGGTGGGCCCGAGCTCGATGTTCGCGGACCGAGCAGCGTCGAGGACCTCCGTACGGCTGATCCGCAACGGCAGCATCCGCACCTCGGGTGCGCGACGATCGGGATACAACTGCTCGAGCCCCTGCCGGGATGCGGCCACCCCTTCGGCGAGAGTATTCGGATCCGTGCCGGAGTCCAGTCGCGGCAGCGCGATCAGCATGTGCAACTCCTGCGGGGTGATGCCGCGACCCGGCCTACCCTGCGGCACTTGGTGCGCGGTGCGACGGCCCATCTCCGAATCGGAGGGGTCGCCCAGGCGCAGCTCCAGCTTGGTGCCGATCTGATCCTTGACCGCGGGACGGATCTCGGCCCACCGCGACGCGGCGATCACCAGATGCACGCCATACGAGAGCCCTTGTGCCGCAATGGCATTGATCTGCGGCTCAAGGGTCTCGAACTCCTCGCGGACGACCGCCCAGCCGTCGATCACCAGAAACACGTCGCCGAAAAGGTCCTCGGCCAGAGGATCGGCGCCAGGCGCTGGGGACGAAGCGAACTTGCGACGCCGAAACTCGGCCATCGACTCGATACCGAGGGCCGCGAAGCGTTCCTCGCGCTGCCGCAACAGCGTGGTCAGCTCGGCGATGGTGCGCCGCACCCGATCGACGTCGAGGCGTCCGGCGACCGAGCCGACGTGTGGCACTCCGGCCAGGCCCGCCATGCTGCCGCCACCGAAATCCAAGCAGTAGAACTGCACCTGTTCCGGCGTGTGGGTTGCGGCCGCCGCCACGATGATGGTGCGCAGCGTCGTAGACTTGCCCGATTGCGGACCGCCCACGACGGCGACGTTGCCCTGCGCGCCGGCGAGATTGATAGTGAGCACGTCCCGGCGCTGCTGGTACGGCTTGTCGATGACGCCGATGGGCATCCACAGCTGGCCGTGCCTGTTCACCTGTGAGCGCCAATCTGCCTCTGGCAGTAGCATATCCACGCTCGGCGACTCGTCCAGCGGCGGCAGCCACACCTCGTGCGCGGGCCTGCCGTGCTCGCTGAGGCGGCGTACGACCACGTCCAGCAGAGTGGCCGGCACGCGGTCCTCGGCGCCCGGCACCGCACCGACGGCCGAGGGCGGCGGTTGCGGCAGCGGATTCGACGGTGGCGGAGGCAGTTCCAGCGGATCTTCGGCCGCCGCGACCTCCTCGGACTCGGATAGCTCAACGGGCGCGGCGGTGAACAGAACCGGGCGCTGCCGTGCCGCCGAACCACCGTTCTCCGTCACGATGCTGCCGACCGGCGACTCGTAGGGCCCCGACACGTAGCTTGCGTTGAACCGCAACGGATCCGACGCGTCATTCTTCAGGTAGCCCGAGCCGGGCACACTCGGCAGGTGGTAGGCATCGGTGATACCGAGCACCGCACGCGATTCGTTGGCTGAGAAGGTGCGCAGGCCGATCCGGTAGGACAGGTGCGACTCGAGACCGCGCAGCTTGTTCTCCTCCAGGCGCTGCGAAGCCAGCAGCAGGTGCACGTGCAGCGACCGGCCCAGGCGGCCGATCATCACGAACAGCTCCGCGAAATCCGGCTTCTGCGACAACAACTCGGAGAACTCGTCGACCACGATGAACAACGCGGGCAGCGGATCCAGCGGCACGCCCGCGGCACGAGCCTTCTCGTAATCGGTGACATTGGCGTAATTACCCGCCGAACGCAACAGCTCCTGACGGCGATTCATCTCACCCGCGAGCGCGTCCTTCATGCGGTCGACCAGCGAGAGTTCCTCCTCCAGATTGGTGATCACCGCGGACACATGCGGCAGCGTGTCCAAGCCGAGGAAGGTCGCACCACCCTTGAAATCGACCAGCACCAGGTTCAGCGCATCGGGCGAGTGCGATGTCACCAGCGAAAGCACCAGGGTGCGAAGGAATTCCGACTTACCCGAACCGGTGGCGCCGATGCACAGACCATGCGGGCCCATGCCGTTCTCGGCCGACTCCTTGATATCGATCTCCACCGGCGTGCCGTCCGGTGTGATGCCGATCGGGACGCGCAGCCGCTCCCGCGCGGTGCGCGGCCGCCAGACCTTGATCGGATCGATCTGCGCCGCATCGGGAATGTTCAACAGCGCCATCAGCCCCGGATCTGTCGAAGCCCCATCGCCGAGGCTCACCATCTGCGCGGCCGTAGCCAGCCGGAACCGGGCCAGCGCTCGCCCGAATGCCTCGGCCTCGGCGACACTGACCTGATCGAGAGTGGCGAACTTCTCCACGCCCGCAGCGCTTTTCGCGGAGACCCCGCCATCGGCAGCGACCAACTGCAGGCCGCGGCGAGCGGCCAGACCCGTCTCCGGCGCGGTGAGGTCCAGCACTGTCACCGAATCCAGCCCGGACTCGCTGACCAGCCGCTCGCTACCATTGACGTAGCCGTCATCGATGATCACGACCAGGTGCAGCCGGCCCTGCGTCGGCTGCGGATTGCGCACAAAGCGGCCACGCTCCAGCAGTTCCGCCGACAGCGCGCTCTCCAGTTCGCCCAGCGACGTGTAAATCATGCGGGCCGAACCCATCCCGTCGCGCTGAGTCGGATGCTGCAGATGCGGAATCCATTTCGCCCACGCCCACTGCGGCGCGTCCGGATCCGCGCAGACGATCGCGACGGCCAGGTAGTCGGGGCCGTGGAAGGTGACCATCTCCATCACCATGGCGCGCGCCAGCATCCGCGAATCCTCGCTGGAGCCGCCGATATTGATGGCCGGGAAAGCCCGCATCGACACCGCGGTCGGCAACTGGTGCACGACCGCGTGCGTGCGGGCGAAGCGCCGCAACGCCACCGTCGACACCGGATCCAGATCCTCCAGCGGACCGGTCTCCGGGCGCGCCAGCTTCGTCGCCAGCCGATGGCTGCCGACACCCACCCGCACATGCCCGAAGTCGGGGTCGTTGGGCCGGCGCTCCCACATCCGACGGCTGCCGATCAGCGAGGCCAGGTCGACGGGGTCGGGATGACTCCAGAGCAGCGCGCTCAGCTGCTGGTTACCGGTGCGGCGGACGTCCTTGCGGAGCTGGTCCAGATAGCGGTAGTAGTCCTTGCGCTCCTCGTTGAGTTCGACCGCCCGCTTACCCGTACCGCCGCGGAAGCCGGCCATCATGCCGACCATCGACATGAGCATCATCATCGGGAACATCAGCATGAACGGGTTCTGCAACAGGCTGCGGCCCATCATGGCCATCATGGCCATCATGCCGACGACCGCGATCACCATGACGACCGGCATCAACTTCGTCAACAGTGGCGCCGGCACATTGCGCGACACCTCAGGCGGGGCCGCCAGCATCACCTCGCCGCCGGGCGCCCGCGGCGGCGCGACACGGGGGCGACGGACGAAACCTTCGGTAACCATGATTCAGCGCTCCAGATCCGAACTACCGCAGAAGAACTCGACGTGACCGACGACCGGACCAAGGCCGAACTCGCCGATTTGCTCGGTACGGTCGATCAGCACATTCGATCGATCGCCGAGGCACAGCGGCAGCGCGTCGAACGCACCGCCACCGCACGGCAAAGCCAGGTGCGCATCACTGTCAATGCCGACTGTGTCGTCACCGAAACCCACTTCGGCGACGACATGGACGATTCGGGTCACGAAATCGCCGACTCCGTCACCGGGCCAGCCCGGAGGTGTCCCGTAGATCCCAGGACCGAACCTGCTACGACGACGTCAGGCCCTGGCCCTCCGCCGTTCTCGACGACCGAGCCGGCGACCGCTCAGCAATTCGACGTCGGAGGTCCTGATCGACGACAGCCGAGATGCCCGCAACCCGTACATTTGCTGTGGATCACCGGCAATCACATACCGGACCTCAACGGTGGCCACGAAACATACCTCCCTTGTGCGAATCCTGTTGGTTCACAGCCCTTCTTCTCATTCCGGCGGAGTCCGCTACCGGTCGGGCTACTGTCGGAGTGTAGGAAGATCAGCACGGCACGCACGTGAACCACAGCGCCACATGGGGAGAATATTCGCGCCAAGATGAGTTGCCGGTGCGCAACGCCCCGAGCGCCCCAGCAAGTGGATTCGACGCGTACCGGCGCGGGTGACACGCACAGCTCGGCGTCGAATCGCCACTGCCCACCTTCAGCCTGGACGAGGTCGGCGACTTCCGAGTCAGGGCCCCCGCTATCCGGAAGCGTCCGCAACTCGGCATCTCGATGCGGGAAGCCGTTCAACCCGTCTTGGGGGTGTCAGGCAGTGCCCGTGTGGCGGTTCCCGCGGCGCGGGGTTGGGACTTCGTCTCGACCGGGCACAGTGATGCGTCCTCGGAACAGTGGTTTCCGGGGCACCGAATGCCATCGGCGAACACCCTGCCCGACAAGGAAACCCGGACACAACGGTACGTCGCCGGTGGCCAAGGTTTCCCTCCGAGGCAGCAAAACACCTTGTCTACATGGCAATTCAGACGAAATGTGGGGAAACCGTTGTGGCGCAGCCGAACCCGCCACCGCCATCAGTGGTGCTCGCGCGACTGCTCCGGACGACCGGCGGTCTCTGCCGCACCGAGCACCGAGGGGGCGGCGTGGATCTTCCCATCGAGGTGGTCGCCCGCGTCACCGGCCAGGCTGGCACGCGGGAACCGTGACACGTCCCGCGACGCCACGCCGCCGCCCGATGCGGCCGGGCTGAACGGGACCGTGCTCGAGTCCGAGGCCGCGCCGTGTACGGGCACCGGCCGCGCCGTGACCTCCGTAGTCGGCTCGCGCTGCGAATACACCGGGGCCCGATAGGAAGTCCGCACCCGAGGGACGGCTCCGGGCATCGGCATCGACATCGCGCCCATCGGCAGGGCACCGGGCGAGGTATCCACCGTCGCCGACTGCCGGGCCGACTGCTCGGCCATCAACGCCTCGTCCGGAGCTATCCGCGGCGGCTGCGCCTGCTGCCACGACGTGGCCAGCGGTTCGGTGGCCGACTCGTAGCTGCGCATCACCCGCGAGGCCACCGCCTTCGCGAGATCGGCGTCCGTATCCGTCTGCGCAGCAACGGCTTTCAAGGGCGCTCCGAGCATGCCGCCGATCGATTCCAGCATCCGCTGCACCTGCTGAATGGATTCGAGGTCGGCGGTGTTCGGCATCGCCAGTCGCGCTACCTCGTAGGCGACCACCTGCGCCTGCATCCGCGCGGCATTCTGCGCCGCCGCGCCCGCGGCCTCCGCCAGCCAGTCCCGCAGCGTCGAAACTCGTTGGATAACAGCGTCACTGCTACCGGATTGCCAGGCACCGCGCAGCGCAGCGAGGATCTGCTCGTATTCGACGACCGCGGCGCCGAATCCGGTAGCCAGCCGCGCCCATGCGACCGCGGCCTCGGCCATCGGCACAGCGCCCGGCCCCCTGGTGAGGTCCTGCGCGAGCTTCTGCGGCTCGCGCGCTTCCCACACCACGCCCGTGAACCCCGACGGTGGCACCTCGATCATCTGCTGCGCAATACCTTTCAGGCAGAACCGTCGACCGAGCCCAGATCGGCGGCGTTGTGGGCCTCCATACGGCCGATCTGGTGCGCATTCAGCCGCAGCGTCGCCGCCAGCTTGCGCATCTCGTGCACGCTGGCCTGCGCGCCGGCCAGATAGGAAGTCGCGACGTCGTTCCCGGTCTGTGCCGCGCGGACCGATACCTCGTCGGCGCCGGCCGGTTCGACGGTCAGCGCGGGTTCGGCGGCCGACAGGTCGGCGGCCAGCCGATCGGCCAGCGCGTCCAATCCTGTGGCCGCCCTTCCGGTCGCGGCACTATCGAACTGCACGCCCTCGCTCATAGTGCGTCCTCCTTGTTGTAATCGGCACCCACGTCAGAGGGTGAACTCCTTGTCCGGTCCTGGGGCCGCCGTAACGTCGGTCGCGCCTACCACCGGCAGCGAGACCCTGTCGATCCTTCCGACGACCTCGTCGCCGTGCTCACCGGTCACGAGGTCGGCCCGCACCGCCTCGTCTCCGGACGCCGCTCCGCCCCGCGCCGCTCCGGCGCCGCCCAACGGCATGTACGGGCTACTGCCGCCGGGGCCGGTGGTCGACTTCTGGCTCGCACCACTTGACATCTCCGATCCGGCTGGGGCCGCCGCCGCACTGCCACCACCGGCGGCGCGGGTGCCCTGCCAAGGAGTCAGCGGCTGGGCGGGCCGCCCCGCAGCCACCCCGCCGCCGGCAGTCCCGACAGCACCGCCGCCGACCACGCGGCCACCAGCACCGCTGACGGCGACGGCGCCACCGGCTCCGCCATTCGCCACAGCATCCGGCTCTGCGACGGAGACCGCCGCCGACGTCGACGAATTCGACTTCGCCGGTTGGCCTATCGCCTGCGGTCCCATGCTCATCAGCGACGTCAGCATGCTCAACATCTGCGACACGTCCTGCGAGGACTTGACGCCGTCGGGGGCGCCGGTGACCGGGATCTTGACGCCGGTCTTCGCCATGTCGACGCTGTGCACCCCCAGCTCGCCCTTGGTCTTCGCCGTAATACCCAGGGCCTCGGTGATCGACTCGATCGTCTGCTGCACCAAGAACACCTGACCGACACCGCTGACGATGAACAGCGGCGCCATGGCCATCACAGCGGACTGCTTTGCCACCACACCGGCCAGCTGCGCAGAGCCGACGGCTACGCTAGCGGCGGCACCCAGCAGCGACTGCTGCTCACCCGCATTCTGGACTTCGAGGGCCGCCGAGTCAGCGCTCGCGGCCGCTGCCTTCCGGGCGACCTCCTCGGCGCCCTGTCCCTGCGACTGGGACATCAGCAGCGACAGCGCCGAGCTAGCCAGCGGCATCGCCGACTGCAGCACGCCGGACAGGTTCGACAGCATCTGGACCGGGTCCATCCCCGGCGGGAGTGGAGCCGCCGCGGGCTGACCGGCCGGGGCAGGATGTGCTTCGGGATTCCCCTGCGGCACAGTGCCTTCCGGCACGGGCGCCGGAGCCGGTGCGGCCTCTGGCGGCGGCGCAAACCGACCGGCGCCGAAGGCCGAGACGAGGTCCGTCAGCGGACGCATCAGCGCACCGAGGTCGATCACCGGCAGCGGCGGCAGGCCCGGCAATGGCGGGATTCCCTGCAGATCGGGCAGGCCGGGCAACCCCAGGCTCCGCAGGATGTGGTCCACCGGGTGGTCCAGCATGGGCGCCAGCGCACTGCCGCGCAACAACTCCAGCACGGCGGGATCCGGCAATCCCGCCTCCGGCGGCGGACTCGCGCCCGGCAGGCTCATGGCTGCGTGCCGACCGACCCGATGTCCACGCCGGACGCCGCATCGCAGGTCTCGTAAGTGGCAGCCGCCTGGTGCGAGGTCAATGCCGTACCCGCGTGCACCGCAGCCAGCTGTGCCACCGATGTCAGGTGGTTGGCCTGCGCGAATGCGTAGGCCAGTAGGAACTCCTGACCGATAAGGCCGAACACCGGCACGGCCGCCGCCATGGTCACGGCCTGATCGACCGATCCCGCCGCGGCGATATCGGCAGCCATCAGGGCCGACGTGTCGCCGTATCGGCGCAGCGCATCCGGCACTACCTGCACATGATTCATGACCCTCATCCAATCCCGAAACACCCCATGGTGTTTCGTTCGGCCATAGACCACCACGGTGCGCCCCGTCGATGGTGACCGGCGCCGGATCAGACGGACCCGGGGGTGGTCGGGACCGTCTGATCGGGCAACCGGATCAAAGTGTAGGAAGTTCGGCACGACGTACGCGTGAACCAGGGCGTCATCCAAGTGGGACATCCACGCCACACGCCGGCCCGCCCGGGCGTCACGCTCGGGGGCCACGACCGAAGGCGCCGGGCCGATGTCTTCCGGCTGGTTGACGTTGCCCAGGACGCACCAGGCTGACGGAGGTCAGGTGGTGATGGTGGCGATGGGTTCCAGGCCGTAGGTTCGGGTGTAGCCGTTCTCGGTGCCGACGAGGAGGTCGACGACCTCGAAATAGCGATCCCAGAACGGGGTTTCGCGCAGCGCGCGCTTCCCGGCCGTCGAGGATCAGGGTGCCGAGCGAGCGTATTCGGCGGGTGTCAGGCCGTAAGTCTTCTTGAAGGTCCGGATGAGGTGGCTGCTGTCCGAGAACTGCCAATAGGCTGCGATTTCGCCGATGCTCAGCCGGTTGGGTGACATGGTGAGAGCGAGCTTGGCCTCTTCGAGCCGCCGATGCCGGATGTAGGCGGTAGCCGACTCCCCCAGCGAGGCGAACGCCCGTTGCAGGGTACGGAGGGAGACATTGAGCTCACGCGCCAGCATCGCCGAAGAAAGGTCGGGATCAGCGAGTCGGCGGTCCGCGAGCTCCTTCGCCGCCTGGGTGAGCGCGGCAGCCAACTGGGGTTCCATGTCGTCGAACCGGCCCAGGACCACCGCCTTGACGAGCTCGACCAGGGCGTTTTGCGCGGCACGTTCACCTGCCTCGCTGAGGTCGGCCATCGTTTCGCGGACCATGTTCGCGTGGGCCACCAGCAACCGCATCTCGGCAGAGTCCGCCGGTCCGGTGATGATCCGGTTCCGGAGCAGCGGTTCGATGACGGACTGCGGCATGCCGAGAATGATCTTCGCCGTCGTGTGTGGCTGCGTGTCGAAATGCTTCGGTTGCCTGAGCTGCTGGAGCAGGAACTGCCCGGCCGACACGGAGTGCTCGCTGAGACCGGACCGGTCACCCCATGTCCAGGCACCGCGCGACACCACATACAACTGGATCGCCCCGTCGGCGCCGCCGTCGGCCGGGCGTCCCGTCCGGAGGGGCAATACGCTGTGCATGTCGATCATTGTCAAGTCACGCATCCGGGCAGCATGGGTCCTCACCCGGAAGTCGCCGACCGTGTCCGGGCTGAAGGTAGGCATCGGTTGGTCAGCGCCGAACCGCGCCCCCCAATCGCGGCTGTACGCGTCGAATCCACGCGTTGCCTCATCCGAGACCGTGAAGTCCACGAAAAGCGACGCGCTCGAACCCGTGTCGCGGCTCCCGGTTGTGGGCTGACCCAAGTCAGAGGTTGTCACGTTCGGCTACTACCTAACATCACAGGATTGATGTCGAATCCTAACCACACCGTGGCGCGGACGTCCCGTCTACGACGTTCCGACGTCCCAATCACGAAAAGTGGGCCGGAACCAGGCCGAGCGGGCCGCTGTCGCCGAGTTTCCATACGGATGGCGCTGTGGTTTCGGCCGCGCTCGTCACGCCCCGGCCTGCCGACTCACGGTGGGAGACCGATGAATCCGGTCGGCACCACCGCCGATCGAACGATATTCCCGCCACTACGCCCCATCGACCAGGAGCCGCAACGATGCCAGACAACCGGTGAACATCGACCTGTCCGGGGCGAAGTGATTCAAGTCCAGCCGTAGTGGATCAACGAAGGAATGCGTCGAGGCGGCCTTCCTCGGTGAGGGCATGGCCGGCGTCCGTGACTCGAAGACCCGGCCGGGGCGGCAGGCGGCCAGTTGCCGGCACCAACGGCGGACCGGAGACCATGTCCCTGCTCTCCCCGGATTCCGGATATCGATACTGCTCAGCGCCGCACGGCCCGGATCACGGTAGTCACCATCGGCAGATCGAACTCTCCTCGCGCCGTCCGGTCGTCGGAGGCCAGAAGTTCGTGCATCGCCTCGACCCTGTACCGGCGTTCCTCCGCCGCGGCCAGCAGCAGATGCGACTGGGTACACACCGAACGGACCAGGGTCTGCGCGGTGTGACGCTGCGGATTGGGGAAATACCGGCGCTCGAACGCGGTGAAGCCGGAATGGCCGGGAAGATCGACCGATGCGTCGGCCCACCGGCGACTCGCGGTCGTCGTCTCGGCCACACGGGAAAATTCAGCAACCCAGTCGACCGAATCGTCGTTATGGTTCCACAACGCGGTGACCACACCGGCCCGGTGAAGGACGCGGTGTATCTCCCACAGTGACTTGTCGAAGTCGAAGCAGTGCAGCGCTTGCCCGATGAATACCGCGTCGGCGCTGCCGTCCGGCAGCGGTATCCGTTCGGCTCGCCCGTCCAGAGTTCGGACGGGCGGGAACAGGCGCGCTGTTTCCGCTCGCATCCGTTCATCGGGTTCTACCGCGACGACCTGGGCACCGAACAGCAGTAGTCCGCCGGTCAGTTTTCCGGTGCCGGCGCCCAGATCCACGACCTGCGGCACCGACATGGCGACGGGATCCGAGCCGGGGTCGCATCCCTGTGGTGCTCCCGGCGATCCGGTCATCCCCCAGCAAATTGCCGCCGCCGGATAGGTCGGTCGGTATTGCACATATTCGCGCGCCGCGGCGCCGAATGAGCCGGCGCGCCATTCATGAATGCCTGAATCCGTCGAAGGGGAATCGAGTACCTCGTCGGCGCCTCGTACGCTGGTCGTCATAGCAGCTCCTGCCGGGGACAATCGAACTACAGTCGAAGCGTAAGAATTCAGGCGCCCACGCGCGTGAACCACCGTGCCATCGCGACAGAACATTCGCGCCACCAGGCGACCGCGCCCGCCGGCCGGGTCCGACTCAGCGCTATCTTTCGCTCGGGCACGGCTCATCGTGTTGTTCGGGCACGTCAGAAGTCGGTGAAGCCGATATTGAGTGAGGCCAGGAGGGTGGTGAGGGCTGTGTGCATGTCCTCGGCCTCGATCCGCATCAGCAGGGATTCGTCGGCGGCCGCCAGGTCGAGGGAATCGTCGTTGGCGAGGCGGAATTCGCGTTCCTCCTCGGCGGCTTCGACCACATTGCGGACGAAGCGGCCGTTACCGGCCAGGTCGACCCCGCGCCGTGGTGCTCCACTCTGGTCGGTGCTCTCCAGGCTGTACAGCTGCTCACACGCCCGCACCAGGATTTTCTGCGCGTCCTCCGACAACTCCGAATCCCGGGAGCCGGCGATCAGCGTGCCGATGCGGCCGAGTTCTTCCGGTGTGTACGAAGGGAATTGGATGCGCTTGGAGAATCGCGACGACAGACCGTCGTTGGCCTGCAGCAGCCGATCGATCTCCCCGTCGTACCCGGCGATGATCACCACCAGACGGTCGCGGTCGTTCTCCATCCGCGCCAGCAACGTATCGACAGCCTCACGACCGAACGCGTCACCACCCGAGAGCCCGGTCTGGATCAGCGTATAGGCCTCGTCGATGAACAGCACCCCGTCCATCGCGGTATCGATCAGCTTGTCGGTCTTGATCGCGGTGGAGCCCAGGTGCTGGCCGACGAAGTCACCGCGCTTGGCCTCCACCACCTTATCGGTCCGCAAAATCCCTACGCCGCAATAGATTTTCGCGACCACCCGGGCGATGGTCGTCTTGCCGGTACCGGGTGGGCCGGTGAACGCCAGATGCTGGCCGCGGGGAGCGGCGGAAAGGCCCTTCTCGGCGCGGATCTTCGCCAGCTGCGCGGTCGACTGCAGCTTGGCGACCTGGTTCTTCACTGCCCCCAAACCGATCTGACGCTCCAGCTCCGCCCGCGCCTCGGCCAGCACCTCCTTGGCCCGGCCCTCGGCCTCCGCTTGCTGCATCGACGCCATCGACGGCGCCGACGCCGGATCCCAGCGATCGGTACGCGCCTCGATCGACTCACTGCTGGTGACCGTGATCCGGTAACCCCGATCCCGCATCGCGGCGGTGTTGGCCGCGAAATCCGGTACCTGCGAATACACCTTCTCGAACAACGCCTGCGCCTCGTCCTGCCCGCCCGTCTCCCGCAGGCACAACCCCCGGCAGAACATCGCGGCAGTACGCGCCGCCGGAATCGGCCCCACCTCGGCCCGCGCCATCCGCCGCATCGCCTCACCGAACAACCCCAACTGCGCACACGCCGAACCCACCATCACATGCGCGCCGGTCGCGAGAAACGGATCATCCCAGTCCGCCGACCCCGCCAGCACCGCCATCACGTCCGGCCAGCGTTGCGTGTTGTAGTGCAGCACCCCCCGCACATACGCCGCAACATGCCTGTCCACCTCCCCGCCCGTTTGCGTCCCGAAACCCTTGTCCCCTAGACGATCCGGATCACCGAGCCGCGCCTTGCGGTGGGCCTCGAGTTCGTCGAGCACCCGCTCGGCCTCGTCGTACTCCTTCTCACCGATCAGATGCGCGGCCCACGCCAGCCAGATGTCCGCGTAACTCGACAGCGGATAGTCGACATACAACCCCAGCGGAAACCGGCCCGCCAGCACCCGCGGCGGCAGCCCGACCCGGCGCTGCTCGCGATACAGCGTGCCCGCACTGGTCTTGTGGAGATTGAACAACACCTCCTTGGTAACCTCGCCCGCCGCCGCCCGGCCCAGCCAGGCATCACACATCGTCGGATCCCACTCGGTCGCGCGCTGGAACGCCAGCCTCGCGTACTCCGGATCCGGCACCGACTCCTGCCCCTCGATAGGCAGACCCAGAGATAACGCTCCAGCGTCGAATGCGCGCTGCGCCTGACGGTTACCGCTCACGATTACATTTCCCATTCATCGGCCGATCACTGGTTGCCACACGACAATTCGAACTATCGAACTCGAACCGAATACCGACGGCCGACCGGCATTTCCGGCCGACCGTCGGTATTCCCTCATCAGAACCGCTCGCGCGGACTCAGAGGCCGGCGAAGCCGTCGCCGACACGGCGGTCGGCGTCGAGCGCGGCATGCTTAGCGTTCTCGACCTTTCCGGCCAGGGTGTTCAGCTTCTGGCGGGTGTCCTGCAGCGCCTCGTCCATTGCTTTGCTCGACTGATCGAAGGCCAACTGGGCCTCCGAACCACCCAGGTTGTCGTGGAATGCTTTGGCAGCGGACTGCAGCGCGTCGATCTCGCCGTTGATCTTGCTGCCGTTGGTCTGCAACTGATCGAACAGCTCGTCCATCGCCTTGGGGTCGTACAGAATTTCGCTCATGTTCTCAATTCCTCTGTGGTCGAATGAAATACGGGACTATTACTGGTTCAGAAGGAGGTGTCGTCCATCTTCACGAGGGTCGACTTGCCCGAGGTGACGGCCTGCGACAATGCATCGAGCCGCTGGTTGAGCTGGGCCGACTCGTCGTTCCAGTCGTCCATGGTCTTCTTGAACGCGTCCTGCGCGCTGCCCTTCCAGCCGGCCCGAACCTGGTCGCACGCGGCGTCGACGGCATTTACCGACTGACGCAGGTTCTGGATCGACGTCTCCATGTCACCGACAACCTTGTCGATACCAGCCGTCTGGACGCCCACAGCGTTTCCATCGAACATTGCCATTTCTCAAAGCCTTTCGTTACAGATGATCTTGATTCGGAGATCGCGATGATCTCCGATACGGGGTCCGAAACGGAGCTACTGCGGCGGCCCCCTCCCCCGCGCATGTTGTCCGATAGCGCCGTAATCGTCTGCATGACAGAATGTTCGGCATCCGAGGTCGGCAATATCCATCAGTCACCATCCAGGATCAGACCGCGAAACCGGCTGCGGCGCGGTTGTGCCGCAGCCGGAATCGTTGTTCGAACTCTTCGGTATAGATCGACGGCGCGACCGAGGACGACGACTGTTCGATCACCCCGTCGTCGGCGATGTAGAAGATGGCGCGGCCGATGGCGATCTCCCCTGGCCGAGTGGGAACGAACACCATCCAGCCCACGCTGAGACGCTCGGCGACCAGCTCGTCGAGCGGATAATCGGTGGTGTCGAGGCCAAGACCGTCGATGTACGCACGGACCAGCGCGATCGCCCGATCCTGCGGCAGGTCCTCGGGGACCGTCGTCACCAACCCTGCCATCGACAGCTGATGCAACGCGCCATCGATATCGTCGCCGGGATCGGTGAACAGCGCGGCCATGGTATCGCGAGTAACCACGCCCGCCTCCGCGGCCGCAACCAAAGTCGCTGCCGCAGTCCGCAATTCGTCGTCCGGCGCGTCACTGAGCACACCGCACACCACGTCGATCGCGGTGTCGGCGGTCCAGATACCGGGCACCGCCGGGGCGAGGAGGTCCGAAGTGGGCGACTCACCGCGATGCCAACTGCCGCCCTCCCACCAGTAGCAGAACGACAGCAGCCCGCGTGTCACACGAGGATTGAGCACCTGATGGGCCATCCACTCCGGGGCGCCCGCGTACAGGTCCGGCAGCGGTGCGCCCTCGTTGTAGGCCGCGTCCAGTGCCGGCGCGTCCCACATCCCACCCGACAGCACCGCCCGGCCACCCGGCAGCACGTACAATGTGGACCCGCTACGTGCCGCACCCTCGAATAGACCGAGCGAGGGCAGAATTCGCGGACCCCATTCCGAGCCCACCGCCACGAACGCCGCCGCGATCACCGCCCAGCGCGCCCACAACACCGGTAGCACCGGGAAGTCGTCCATGGACCGCACCGCCATGACACCGGTCTCCCGGTCGGCACGGGCCTGCGCGGCGGCCTGCTGCGGCGACCGCCACTGCCGATTGTCATGCCCGATATAGGCGGCCAGCCACACCGGCAACCATTGCCGCGGAAACGCCTCGAGATCGGCCCGATACGCCTCCGGCGCCAACATGTGCTCGCCCGGGAACGGATCGTCGCCGTAGTCGTAGTCGACCTCCAGCTCGCCGTCGCGATCGACGTCGATCATCATTCGCCACCAAGGACCGTCGCCGAGCCCCGCCGACACCTCGCGCTGCCGCTCGACCAGTTCCAGGATCTCCGCCGACGGCTCGACCTGGGCGACCTGATCGGCGGCGTCGTAATAGAGGACGGTGCGGACCCCGCCGGCGACAGTGAGCGCGAACACCGCCTCCAGACGACTCCAGCCCTCCGGACCAGCCGCCGCCAGCTCACGCGCGACCTGCTGTGTCAGCTCGTTCGCCCGGTCCTCGATCGATGGCGTGGCCTCGGCCGAATCTTCCTCCGGCGCAGCCGAATCCGGCGCATCTGCGGTAGCCGGTTCGGGGGACTCCAGGGCGGGTGAAGCTGCCTCCGAGTCAGGCGCATCCGCTTCCCGGGAAGATGAATCTGCGTGCGGGGAAGGCGAATCTTCTTCGGGCGCAGTCGGATCCGATAACTGCGGGGTAGCCGACGGCGTAGGCTGCGACGGTCCGGTGCCCATCGCGAAGGCGATGTCCGGCCCACTACCCTCCGCAGGGGTGTTGTGCTGCGATTCGGTCATCGGATCACGCCCCCGAATCCATTTTGTCCATCTTGTCCGCAGCACCGGACATGCCGTCGCCGAACTTCTTTCCCGAACGGGCCATGTTGTCGCCGCCGTCGAGCAGGTTCTTCGAGGAGTTCCCGTAACCCTTGTCACCCGTGACGAACTTGTCGCCGTAATCGTCGTGGCCCCACGGATAGCTCTTGCTCTGCAACGTATTCCGCAGCGTGGACATGATCTCCGCCGTCTTCCGGCCGACCTCGTCCATCTTCCCCGCGGCCTGCCGCAAACGCGTGGTATCCACCCGGACCCTGCGTTGTTCTGCCATGTCAGTTCCTGTCGTGGTTCGGGATCAGTACCGGTCCTCGGAACGCCCTGATTCCCAATGGGTTTCGAGACGCTCCAGCAATTGGGCGATATCTCTGTCGATCCGCGCGGCGAGCTGTCGCCGGCTGGTTCCGACCGCGACCGGCGCCTCATCCAACGACATCACGTACCGGCCGTCGCCTGGCATGTCGCGCCACAGCATCTTCGTCTCGTGAATCCCGCGTGGGCCGTACTTCGACCGGCCCTGCACCACCATGATCGATCCGGTGAGATCGGCACGCTGCCGGAAGAACCGCTGCGTCTGAGCTACCGGCCTGTCGTCGACGTTGTCCCAGATGAGGCTGTCTCTCCAGGCCGGCGTGACGTGCTCGGCCGGGTCGGTGACGATCGGAATGTCGGGCATCTGCCCGGCTTCCACCGTCGGAAGGGCCTTCACCACCGTCGCGGCCAATGTGTTCGGATCGCATTCGGTGACGGCGACCATCGGCGAGTCGTAGGTGAGATTTCCCGGCACCTGTGCAAACGCATATCCGAGCGCACCCGACCGTGCGACGTGCACGTGGAGCCTCTTGTCCATATCGTCCCGGCTCTGCTCGTCCCAGCCGCGGACGCGTACATACAGTTCGGGCGCGCGCAGCACCTCGATCACCCCGTCGAACGAGCCGTCCAGGCGACGCTGCAGGTCCTCCCACACCACGCGCCTGCGCGCCTCCATCTCGTGCACCATGACGTCCTCGGTGCTTTCGAACCACAGCGGCTGCGGCAGCGACCCGGCACGATAGCGGTCGCACAGCACGAGAAACTCGAGGCAGGTGAACTTCCACTGCTGGGTCACGGCTCGATCACCGGCCTCACCCGATCCACATCGGGCCCGACGATCTCATCGAAATTGCTCACGGTGTCGAGGAACTTGGCGCGCTTGTGGCCCTGGCCGCCGTTCTGTCCGCCCATGCCGCCGCCCATACCGCCCATCGGCGGCGTCATCCCGCTCGCGGGACTCCCTCCTCGCGACGAGGCCGGCGTGGCGGGTATCACCTCATTCCCGTTCTGAATCGCCGCCCGCGGGAACAACTTCGACGAATCGGCCGGATGCGCGGCGTTGACCTGCGAATGCACACCACCGTCGCCACCGCCAGCAAGTCCGGCGCCACCGCCCCCACCCCCGAGAGCGGACGCCAGCTCGGTGGGGAGCGCGCCTGCCAAGCTACCGAGATGTTGCGGTTCGGCGATGCCCGGAATCCCGACCATGCCGGAATTCGCGAGACCGGCGATCACTTCCGTGCCTGCCTTCGTGACGGCTTCCACGACCCCCTTGATCCCGTCGGTCAACGTCCTGAGCAGCTCCGCACCGCCCTGGCCCCCGCCGCCCAGGGTGTGCCCCAGGTTCTGCAGCGTTTCCGGGCTCAGGTTGCGCAGCGCCTCCGGGTTCAGGTTCTTCAGTGCCTCGGGCCCGAGGCCCCCGAGCAGGTCGTTGCCGAACTTCTGCAGCTCCTGCGGGTCCATACTCTGCAGCAGGTCGGAGCCCAGCTTCTGCAGCGCCTCCGGGGTCATCTGCTTCAGCAGTTCCGGGTTCAGGCCGCCGAGCAGATCGGCCCCGATCTTCTGCAGTGTCTCGGGGTTCAGGTCCTTCAGCGGGTTCTTGCCCTGGAGCAGATCGTTGAGCAGATCCTGCGGCGATTTCGGCGCTTTCGACGATCCGGGAGGCGGAGGGTTCTTGAGGACAGGGTTGTTCGGCCGGTCAGACTTATTCTTGCTGTCGTCGCCCTGGTTACCGCCGGGTCCGTTCGAGTTGCCATTGGTGTACGGGTTCGAGTCGCCGTTACCATTTTTGCCACCGACATCCCCGAGGCCCTTCTTGTAGCCGTCCTCGTAACCGCCCTTGTACTCCGGGCTGTTCTTGTCGATACCGCTGCCGTCGCCCTTACCGCTGCCGTCACCCGGACCGCCGCCCTTACCCGCACCGTCACCGGGTCCATTACCCTTACCGGTACCGTCGCCCGGACCATTACCCTGACCACCGGGACCATTGCCGCCGCCACCTTGATTGCCGCCTTGGTTGTTACCGCCGTTCTTGCCGCCGCCCTCCTTCAGGCCTTGGTTGTAGCCGTCCTGATAGCCGGCCTTGTAATCCGGGCTGTTCTTGTCAATATTTCCGTTGTTATTACCATTACCATTACCATTGTTGTTCTTGTCGTTGTTGTTGTTGTTCTTGTCGTTGTTGTTGTTGTTCTTGTCGTTGTTGTTGTTGTTCTTGTCGTTGTTGTTGTTGTTCTTGTCGTTGTTCCCGTTCCCGTTCCCGTTCCCGTTCCCGTTCCCGTTCCCGTTCCCGTTCCCGTTCCCGTTCCCGTTCCCGTTGCCCTTGTTCTTTTCGCCGTCACCCTTGTTGTCCGGCGGCGGGGGCGGCGGTGGAGGCGGGGGCGCCGGTTGAGTGACGGAACCAGTCACGGTCACCGCAGGCATAGCATTGACGGCGCCAGCGATACCCGGCTCATAGACTGCCTTGTAGGTCGCACGATAGCCGTCGACCCAACTTCGCTTTTGACAATCGGTACCATTATTACTGTGAACGCTGGCCGTAGGCGTGTCATTGAACATGGCATAAATCCACTTTGCGCAATAAATCAGATCGACACCCAAATTATCCAGACTGGTGGCGAAGGTACGCGAATTTTCGGTGAAGCGCTTTATCGCATTACTGGCTTTGTCCGCCCCGTCGCCGGTCCACATTTCGGCGGTGACCCTTTTCAGCGTGCCATTCAGTTCGTCGAGATCACCCCTGAGCTTCTCGGCGATCCACTTGTACTGGACACCGGATTCCATCGCTACCCAATCGCTGTTCTGCAGCGATTGACCGAATTCTTTGAATCGTTCGAAACCCCAACCACTGGCATCCGAAACCCAGATCGGATTGCCATTGTCGGGGCTCGGCGGTGGCGTCGGCGCGTTGGGGTGGTCTCCCGTGTTCGAGGGGGTGTAATCCTTCCGATCATTCGGCACATACCCCTTCGGCGCGATGGAATCCACCTTGTTCAGGTCGCCGACCTTTGCGAAATCTTTCGCCGCATCATCATCGGTCTTCAGATATTGTTTACACGCACTGATGAATGTGTCGCCCATATCCTCCATAATGAGCTTCAACGTATCCATCGCCTCGAGCACGCTTACGGCTTTACGGTTGAAACGGTTCGTCAGCTCTTTGCCGCCCATTTCATCAGAAAATTCCTTCATGCGCGTCATACCATGGCTGTTGATATGACCCTTGTACCAATCCAGTTTTCCGATCATGTCGTGGCATGCCTGCGCACACGCTGCGAAAGCCTTCGTATCGGCCTTCAGCAGATTGGCCTGCAAATTGTGCGTATCCGCCTTCTTGCGCAGATCGCCCCAGTCGTCGCGATCGATCTTGGTCGTATCGTCGATCTTCGGTTTGTCGTCTTTTTTCTCGTCAGCCATCGGTGGCACTCCTCGTGGTCTTCGTGGACGATCTCGCGGTGCTGTCCGGTTCGGATTCGGCGTTCGCAGCTTCCAACGCGAACGGGACATCGGCGGCGGAGTCGTCGGGTCCGGCCCGCTGCGCGGGCGCCTCGAACGGCGAGGGCATCAGCATCGATTTCGGCTTCTTTCGGGGCTTGTCGTCCTTCTTGCGGTCCCGGCGCGGTGGCTTCTTCGGTCCGGTAGCCGCCCCCGGCGGCGCGGCGGGTGGCGAGGCGCCGGGTGGCGGCGCCCCGCCGGGCGAGGACGACCCGGTGGGTTGGTGCCCGTCCGGCATCGGTGCCGCAGGCGGCTTTCCCGGCATGGACGGATGCTGCGTCCCGGATCCACCCGGCTGCGACGAGTTCCCCGGCTGCTCCGTAGCTTTCGGTTGCCCGGGCTCGGACGAATGATCCAGGTTCCCGGGTGCACCCGAATGGCTTCCGGTTCCGGACCCATCCTGGCGGTTTCCGTCGCCCGGAATGCCGGGGTGTGCCCCTGCGCCGGGGGCATCCGGAGGACGGCCGACGCCGGGCTCGCCCTGGTGTTCCCCAGTCCCCGACGGATCACGTTGTTCCCCGACTCCCGGCGCATCCCGCTGGTCCCCGGCTGCCGGCGCACCCGGATCGTCCTCGGACACCGGTGAGTGCGAAGGATCGCCGGACTTCGGCGCTCCCGAGTGGTCACCACCGCCCGGCGCACCTGAATTGCTCTCGCCACCAGGGGCTCTCGAGTCGCCGGGCTGGCCCGGCAACTGCTGCCGGTTCGAGTTGTTCGACGCGTCCGGACGATCCGACTGACCTCCTCGACCGGGTGTTCCCGGCTGCTCCGGCGTACCCGACCTGTCCTGGGCGGCCGGATCGTGCGATGCGCCCGGGCGCTCCCCCGCACCGGGATGCTTCGGCGAGCCGGGCTGATCGGGGGCTCCCTGCTGCCCCGAACCACCGTCCCCGGGGCCTGCGAGTCGGTCGCTTGCGAGTTTGTCGAGGGCCCCGCGCAGCGCGGACAGGTCAGGCCTGCGGGGACCGCCCTCGCCGCCGGGCGGCGTGAGTTTCGGCGGTGGGCCTGACACACCATTCTGTGAACCCCGTCCCGCGCCTCCGGTCTGCTCCGAAGTCGGCGGCCGCAAACCGTCGCCGAGGCCGAAGCTCGAGAAGTCCGGCGACAGCTCGCCCTCCCGGTCACTCCCACCACCCGGCGTGACCCGGTCGGACTCGCCCGGCGGCGGCGCCATCCCATCCGCGGCATGCAAGTTTTGGAGCATCCGCTCGAGCATCGCCGGGTCCAGCCGCGGAGCGGGCGGGGGCTGCCGGTTTTCGGGCGGAGAGTTCCGCTCACTACTGGACGAGCCGCCCTCACCCGAGGGACCGGAACTCGAATCACGCGGTCCGCCACGCGAATTCGGGGAGCTTCCGGAACCACCATCGTGACCGGAACCACCGCCACCGTCATCGGAGCCGCCGCCGCGGCGGGAGCCGCCATACCGCCCCAAGTCCTCGGGACCCTGATCGTTGTCGTAGGGGTCGCGATTCGGCCGATCCCGGTCATATCGATCTTGTGGATCCCAATCGTCCTGGTCACGATCCGGCGGGCCCCAGTCGGCCTTATCCTGCGGGTCCCAATCCTCCGGGTCGTAGTCCGGCGGGCCCCAGTAGTCCGGCGGGCCCCAGTACTCCGGATCGTGATCCGATGGATCCTGTAGGAAGTGCTCCGGCGGGACCTTCTCGTACCCCGGTGGAATCCAGATATCGGTTTCGGGCGCGGTCGGCGCCCGATACCCACCGGGTAGCGGATCGTTGTCGCTCAGGTGGCGTGGCTTGATCTTGGCGGTCAGGTCGGCACCGTCGACATAGGGATTCTTGGGGTCGGCCGGCGGCGCGACGGTCCCGTCGGGATCGGAGACGTGCACCTTGTTCTTGCCGTCGACCGTCCAGGTGGTGCCGTCCCCCCTGGTGCCCCACGAGGTCTTGTCCCCTGCGGTGACCCGCACGGCACCGTCGCCGCGGACCTCGCGGACGGGGCCGTCATCGGGTTGGTTGACGAAAGCCGTTCCGTCCGTGCGGGTCCCGCGCACCACACCGTCGCCATCGGTGAAACGCACGCCGCGCGGACCGATCTCGGAGACCGAATCGTCCTCGTGCACGACTCGGAAGCCGTCGCGCGTCCGCTCCAGCTGCGCACCGTTGGACAGCTCGATCGGCTCTTTCATCGACCGGGACTCGGTGTGTCCGTTCGGCGCGGTGATACGCACGGACCCACGCGAACCCCGCTCGTAAACTGTGCCGTCGTCGTCGAACACCTTGATGCCCTTGGGCGACGACTCGAACCCGGTGCCGTCGGGCCGATCCATCTGGACGACACCGGGTTTGCGCGGACCATCCTGACCGAGGCCGCCGAGCCGGTCACGCGACCCGACGTTCAGGGTGTCGTTCAGGTCGTGATGGATCACAGTCTGATCGGGATGCCGAGTCCGTCCGCCGCCCTGGAGATCCGTGGAATCGAATACGACATGCTCGGTGCCGTCGGGATTCTCGACGGTGACCGCGCCATTGGGCTCGGTGGTCTGCTTGGTCTGGTCGGGACCGGTGATCACGGTGGGCTTCCCCGGCCCGGACTCGACCACCGTGTCGTCGGCCTTGTACACGATCTTGTCGCCGGTGGGCGAGGTGAATTCCGTTGCCCCGTTGAGTCTTACGGTCGTGGTCCAGTCGTCCGGAGACTTCGTCCGCACCGAACCGTCGCCCAGCACCGTATGCGAGACCCGATCCGGACGGGTGAACGCCGGCGACTGCACACCACTGCCCTTGCCCGCGGTCGCCTCGGAGCGGGCGGCCGGGCCGGCGCCGTCCGGGCCGACGAACACGATCGAATATTCGGGACCGACCTTCATCAACTGCGGATCACCGGGACGGCCCACCACTATGGTCCCGTCGTCGCCGATCACATGCCTGGTGCCGTCCGGGGAGGTGACGACCAGGTTGCCGTCCTCGTCGCGTGCACGCCCGGCCTTGTCGTTCGGGACGACGTGCACCGTGTTGTCGGGCGTGGTGACGGTCGTCGGGTCGCCCGGCCGGGTGTGGACGGCGGTGCCGTCCGGGTCGAATCGGGTCCGTTCGTCCCTCGGTGAACGCAGATCCGCTCCACCGTCCCGCCCGACGATCGTCGTCGACCCGTCCGGGGATTCGGTCCGCACCGAGCCGTCGTCCAGCACCGTGTGCCGGGTACCGTCGTCCCGGCCGAAGCCGAACTCGCCGTCGCGCCCCGGTCCGGCCTGCGGACCTGGTTCTGCCACAGGGCGATTGCCATTGTTGGGCAAGAATTCGACCGAGCGGTCCGGGCCGATCCTGAGCAGCGTCGGATCGTCGGGGCGCCCGATGAAGATGTTCCGGTGCTTGTCCACCCAATGCTCGGTGCCGTCGGGCGAGGTGATCAGAATGTCGCCCGACTCGGTGCGCGTCCAGTTGCGATGTTCCCGATCGCCCTCGAAGGTCCGGGCGCCGCCCGGCTCGGCGTCGTCGTGTCCGCGCTGCTTGCCCGGGTCCGAATGATGTTCCTGCGGAACCGATCCGCGCGACGGAGGCAGATCCCCCTCGGGCCTCGGGCGCAGCGGCGGCAGCCCGCCCGAAGTCGACTCCGGCGGACGCTGCCTCGGCGACGAGGTGTGGCCCGAATCCGGTGTGGGCATCTGTGGGCGTCGTCCCGACGGCGTCTCGTCGCCGGAGTTCGGATTCGGGACCGCGGACCGTGGCGGATTCGGGCTGTTCGAACCCGAATCCGAAACCGGCGGACGCTGTGATGGCGCCCCACTGGGATTCAAGTCGACGGGTCGGCGTGGCGGCTGACCCGAACCCGAGGAACTCACATCCGACACCACCGACCAACGCCGCGGCTGACCCGAACCCGACGAACTCACATCCGACACCACCGACGAACGCCGCGGCTGACCCGAACCCGACGAACTCACATCCGACACCACCGACGAACGCCGCGGCTGGCTCGAACCGGCCGAATTGGCGTCGGACGCCGACGCCGGTCCGCGCTGCGATTGTCCCGCAACGATATTCGTGTCGGGTGTGGACGGGCGCGACGGCATCTGGATACCGCCCTTCGGCGGTTGCGACGTCGGCGATCGGTCCAGCTGCACCGAGCCGTCGCCTCCCGTGGACGGACGCATGACGGCCGGGCCGCCCGTAGGCCGGTCGCTCGGACCGCTGATCGTCGACGAATTGCGGCCGTCTCCGGGCAGGTTCGTCGAGGGCGACGTTCGCGACGCTCCGTTCGAGTTGGACGAACTTCCGCCGTTCTCGGACGGATTCGAGGATGCCGGGGACTCACTCCGGCCTCCCCCAGCCGTTGACGACCCACTCGACGAGTGCGAGCCACCGTTCGAACCACCGACGGAGCCACCGGATTTCGACTCATTGCCCGACAGCGACCCGTGCTGTCCGGAATTGGACGAACCACCCGACTGACTTCCGTTGGCGTTGTTCGCCGCAACCGGGGGCGACTGCTTGCTCGAACCGGAGTTGTTCGACCCGGTGTCGTTCTTGCCCGAGTTGTTCGTGCTCGAGTTGTTCGACCCGGTGTCGTTCTTGCCCGAGTTACTCGCACTCGAGTTGTTCGACCCGGAGTCATTCTTGCCCGAGTTACTCGCACTCGAGTTGTTCGACCCGGAGTCATTCTTGCCCGAGTTACTCGCACTCGAGTTGTTCGACCCGGAGTCATTCTTGCCCGAATTGCTCGTGCTCGAACTGCTCGAGTCCGGGCCGCTTCCCGCCTCGTGCTGCGGAATCTTGCTGGGTGGCGGCGCGGCCGACCCCTCGGAATAATTGTCACCGGTGAACGAGGCCGGGTGCGTCGCCAACGAATCCTGCTGGCCGCCAGACGATCCCGACCTGCCGCCGGGCGAATAGGAATTGTCGGAGGTGTTCCCGTTACCACCGCGCGGCCCGTTCGTTCCGCCCGGCTCGTTCTGGGGCATGATGTGCTCGCCGCCGAAGCCGTCTCGGGAGCCGTGCGGTCCGAGCCCGCCCGGGTCGAACGAGTGTCCGCCCCGGACAGGGACATTCACCGACCCGTCCCCGGGCATCTTCCAGTTGACCTCGAAGCTACTGTTGTCGAACCGGCCGCCGCCGCGGTACCCCCGGACGCCACCGACGATCCCACCCTGGGCCGCACCGCCGACCCAGCCGGCGGGATTGCCGAGCGTGCCGGCCCAGTCACCGGTGACCAAGGCGGCACCGAGACCGCCGAAGGCGCCGAACACGGGGCTGGACCCGATACCCACGAGCGCGCCGTTCCCGGCTCGAACCCACGGATTCTCGAGTTTGTTTCCGAAAGACTTCGTCGTGAATTTGTTCAGCGAGTTGGCGGCTGATCGGCCGAACGGTGCACCGAAGCCCGCGGATGCCGCGGCCCCGAACTCTGTCCAGTCGAAGTGCTTCCGGTGCCCGGACGCGATCTGGCCGACCTGCACGGCCGCATCGAGCCCGCCGGCAATGAACGAGCCCTCCAGGATCTTCATCACCCACCCCTTGCTGAGGTTGGCGAACTTCTCCCCGAATACGGACAGCACCTTCGCCAGAATCCGTTCCTGCAACCACAATTCCAGTCTTCGCAGAACGATTTGGGTGGCCGCGGTCTCGGCGGCCTCGACGGCGGCGGCGGTCGGCGGAAACATCCAGGCCCAGGCGATCTCGATGGCCAGCGCGATCAGCGAGACGATCGTCATCAATTTCGCGGCCTCGATCTGCGTACCGTAGTCGAATACCGCGTCGGAGATCTGTTCCATGTACTTCGCCAGCGACTCCACCGACTGGTCGCCGGTGAGCATCTGATCGAACAGCGCACCGATCCTGTCGCCGCCCACGCCTTCGGGGTAGGCGGAACTCGCTACGCGTTTGACGTCCTCGATATCCGGGATCTGTTTCCGAAGCGCACCGCTCGCGGTCTTGTAGGCGTCCGAGACATGCCAGACGTCGGTCTCGTCGCCCTCCGGCCACGCCCCGCCCGCAACCCAGCCCAACCAGGCCAGCTCCGGCGGAAGATACAGTCCCATGACGCTACGGCCTCACTCGTCGAGGTCGCTGACCATCGACCGACGACCGAGCTTCTCGGCGTCACGGAAACGCGTGTCCTCGTTGTCGTGCCGCCGCTCCGGCGAGTTCGGCGGCGCCACCGAGGCGGGCGGCGCCACCGGCATGGCAGACCCCAGATCCGGCGCACCCTCGATGAGATCGGACAGGCGCGGTAACCGAGACTTGCGCTCCCGCAACGGTTCCATCAGCCGGCGGCACTCCTCGCTCGCCTTCCGGGCGGCAGCCTGCACCGCCTCGGTCATCGCCCCCGCGATCTCCGCATAGGAAAGTTCGCCGATATCGTCGGCGAACCGGGTCTCGATGAGAATGCCATCGGCATTGACCGTCACCGTGATTCGTTTCTCACACGCGGTGGCGGAAGCGATGAGCCGGGACCGATCCCGTTGAATTTTGGCGATGCCCTGCATTTGTTCCGACAATGCTTCCATCATCATCGCGGCGTCGGCCCGCAGCCATTCATTCGCCACCAGAAGCCTCCGCATCTCAGGTCGAGCCGGTTCCGCGATGCCACGCCGGAAACCGTGGTCACACAACAGGATTGAACACGACGCGGATCATTTGCTCATCACTCGAAACCGCACCAGATAATTTGTGCCTCATAATTCCGTCATAAATACGTCAGAACGTGTTTTTGCACGATGAGGTGCGGTACGTTCGGCTGGGAATCGATACGGAACCTGTCGCGGTTCCGAATCTCTTCGGGCAGCAGGAGAATTCGACGTGAACAACGAACGCACCAAAGGCGACCTCGCCGACCTACTCGACACGGTCAACGGGCAGATCCGCGCGATCGCCGAGGCACAGCAGAAGCGCGTCGAACTCACCGCCACCGCCACCGCGGGCAAGGGGCGCGTGCGCATCACCGTCAACGCCGATGGTGTCGTCATCGAGACCCACTTCGCCGACGACATCGACGAACTGGACTACGACGAGATCGCCGACGCCGTCACCGACGCCACCCAGGAGGCCGCGGCCGAGGTCGCCCGCCGCGCCGACGAGTTGATCGCCCCCATCCAGCAAACCCGGTCGCGGCTGCCCAGTCTCTCCGAGATCGCCGGCGGACTGCCCGACCTGACCGCCCGCGCGCCGGAACCGCAGCGAGCCTCGTTCGATCCGCCGTCCGAGCGAGATCACACCGGCGACAACGGTTTCGGGACCCGGCGATCCCCTCTCGCCGACAACTGAAACCAGCGGACCCCCAAGCAATTCGACGCCGGAAGTTCTGATCGATGAGCATCCAGATGCCCGAGGGGCTGCAGTGGCTCAGCTACCTCGCTGGCGCTGAGTGGCCCGAGGGCGACGAAGATGCGATGTTCGCCCTCGGCGACGACTGGCAGACCGCGTCGAAGGGCGTGCACGACATCATCGATGCTCTGCACACCGCCTGCAATACCGCGCTCGCGAGCTATTCCGGCGACGGCGAAGACAAGATGAAGAACCAGTTCGACAAGTTCTTCACCGGTGATCAGTCCATCGAGAAGCTGGCCGGACAGCTGGAGCAGCTGGGTAAGTCGTGCCGCGACTGCGGCACCCAGGTCGAGTACGCCAAGCTGCAGATCATCATCACCCTGGCGATCCTGGCCGCGGAGATCGCCTACGCCCTGGCCACCATGTGGGGCGCGTTCGCGATCCCGGCGATGCAGGTCGAAGCCGTCGGTGTCATCCAGGGCATCGGCCGCACCCTGACCACCGCCCTGGCCAGGCACGCCAAATGGATGGCGGAGCTGCCGATGTGGAAGCTGGCCGCGATCGTCGGGGCGGAGCAGGCGGCGATCGGCTTCGGCACCGACCTGCTGGCCCAGTCCATCCAGATCGGCAAAGGTCACCGCGACGGAATCGACGGCAAACAGCTGGCCACCATGACCGCGGTGTCCGGAATCTCCGGAGTGGTGGCCGCCCCGGTCGGCAGTGTCATCGGAAAGCAGCTGGGCAAGTGGACCAACCAGGCGCTGACCAAGTTCGGCGGAAAGGAGCTGCTGGGGGGCAAGTTGGTCGTCCCCAAGGAGATGACGTGGTGGATGGCGGGAGCCAACGCGATCGGCGCGGGTGTACCCGCCGGTGTCGTCGGCGCCGGAGCGGGCATCGTCGCCTACGGCGCCATCACCGGCCAGTGGGAATTCGAACCCGCCGCGATCCTCGGCGGCGTGGGCGGCGGTCTGGTCGGTGGTATCCACGGCGTGGCGGGCCACGCGCAGTTCAAAGCTCTTGGCGAGAAGGGCTACATGAACGGCGACGCCGTACCACCGCCGAGCACCGACGGCAGCCGCGACCGGCCCGATCCGAAGATCCTCGATCACGACGGTTCCTCCACTCACTCCTCGCGTGACAACGGCGACAGCCCGAACTCCAATGCAGCGTCGACACATTCGACACCGTCCGGGAACTCGGACACACCTCCGGCGCGAACCAACGAATCCCGCACGCCACCAGCGGATTCCGCTTCCGACCGCAATTCGACAGCGCCCCAGCACGGACCGCAGACGACCCCGCAGACGAACGGCCGCACCGAAGCGGGCGGAAACAACGGCTCCACGACGAACAACGCCTCGACGGCGAACAACGGCGCGCGCGGCGGAACCGATTCGAACACCGCCCCCTCGCAGCACTCGATCACCGCGAATTCCACGGATTCGGTTGTGCCACAGTCGACCACGCAACCCCATGGCGACACCGCGTCGAATCACGAAAGCAGCGGGAACAACTCGTCCGTCTCAGCAGATTCTGATCGGTCGCTCCGCACGGCGGATTCCGATCAGTCGTTCCACACGGCGAAATCGGATCAGCCGTTCCACACAGCCGAGTCCCAGCCGGATTCGTCGACCCGTTCCACCGAGACGGGTTCGCAGCACACGACACCGCGGCCGGACGAGTGGAAGGGCGGGGAACCACCGACGTCCTGGTCGTCGTCGGTCGACGGTGGGTGGCGCCCACCCGTGTCGCACATCGACGATTCCACGAACTCACTTGCGCCCCAATCTAATACCGGAACTCGTCCGGAGACGCCGTCGGCACAGTCGCCCATCCGGAACACCGGCCTCATGCCAGGCGGCACGCAGTCCGTGGCACCGCCGCGAAGCGACGGGCTCGCTCTCACCGACAGGGCATCGGCACCTCAGTCGCCACGCCCGACCGTCTCGTCTCTGGGCGACGGCTCCCACACGCGACTCACCACCGAATCGACCCGCCCCGTCGGCGAGCATCGCACGCAGACTCCCGTCGGCGAGCATCGCACGCAGACCTCACCGCCGGGCGATCACATCACATCGAAGGTTCATCCGGACCTCCAGCAGCCCCCGCCCCTTGTCCCGGCACGCGAGGAGCAGACCACCGAGAACCGGCGCACCGTACTGGAATTCGAACCACAGGATCGCTTCGACCCGACGCCGGAGCAGGCGGCCGCGCTGCCCGGGTATCGCCTGCACCGCATCGACGCGGACGGCGACTGCTGGTTCGCAGCGATAGATCACGTGACCGAAGGAAAAATCGGGTTCGGGCACGAGACGCTCCGGGCTCCGATCGTCCAGGCCCTGGGAGAGCGCAAGGGGGAACTGCTCCCCTTTTTCGCCCCCCAGTCCGAGCAGTTCCGGGAGATGTCGGAGGGGATAACCAATCTCGATATCTCCATCCGCGACCATCCGGACGACCCGGAGCACGCCGACTGGGTCGTGCTACGGGACGACCTTCAGAATCATTACGACCAAGAACGCTCGAGGGAGTTCGACCGGCAACTCGAGGACCTGCTCCGGCCCGGTGCCTATAACAACGAGCTCGGCGATTTCCTCAATACGGTTGGTGCCGACCATTTCAACCGGCGCCTGGTGGTCGTGACCCAAGACGGCAGAATGGAGTACTTCGGTCCGCGCGACGCCCCGGAAGCGGTTCTCGTCCGGGTCGACGAGGCCAACGGCCACTACCACGTCGCCGAGCGAATCCCGGAGCATCGCCGCGGCGCCGAGTCGTTCACGCCTGATTCGAATCCGCCACCGCCCACCGAGCCGACGGGCTCCAGGCACACCGAGCAGGAACCCGGTCCGACACGCTGGGAGCCCCCGCCCGCCGGGGATGATCCGCTCTTCGCGAGCATCGCCCACATCCTCGACCTCCCCGGTGCCGATCATGTGCGCACAGGAATCACCGACCACCTGAACCGCTTGCAGCAGCAGGAAACTCAGCGGCGCACCGATATCGATACAGAGCGGCAGCAGGGCCGGATCGACACTGCGCGGTGGCGCAGCGAACAGGACTGGCGCCGGGAATTCGACACCCGGATGAACGAGTGGCGCCGAGCGGCGGCGCCGGATTCCGGCACGACGCGGGCGACGCCACAGCGCGAGGTCGTGGACCGGGACGTCCGCCTCGCCGCGAGCGCGTTCGAGACGAACCTCGTCGTCGAGCACCCGAACGGCTCCGGGACGACCGAACACTTCTTCGCGCAGGATCGGCCGAATGCGTACCTGCGCTACACATCCGACGGCCGCTACGAGATCGGCACAACCCCTGACCGCGAGCCACGCGCGGGTCTCGGCCCCGAACACGACGGCAGCGACACACATTCCGTCCACGAGCGAAGCGATGACGGCTCCCGCGAGGCTCCGGCCGGGACGACTACGCCTCGTCCCGAGCCTCCCGGTGGTCAGCAACGTACCGACCCGCAGCGTAAGACCGCGGGTGCCGGAGAACCGATGGACCGGCACGAGGTGCAGCTCCGTGAGCGATTGCGGGCGGAGGTCGAATCCGATAATCCGAGTGTCATAGCTGCCCGCGAGCGATTGGACACCGCTGCGGCCGAGGTGCGTGAGACCCGTCGAGCACTGGAATCCGCTTCGGCAGAACATGATCGGGCACGGGAGACGCCGGACCCACGTGCCGAGGCGCGGAGCAGGACCGAAGACGCCGAGGCGCGGCGCGAGTCGGCACGGGCCGAACACGATGCCGCGCAGGCCGCCCACAATTCCGCACGGGCCGAGCACGATGCCGCGCGGGCTGAGCACGATGCGGCCGTGCAGCGTGCTGTGCAGGAGCGCTACGAGGAGTTGCGGGCCGAGTCGGAGGCCAGAGTCGCTGCCGCCGAACAGGATGCGCTGCACATGCGTGCCACCACCGACGAGCAGATGAACACCGCCCGCGAGCATCTGCGTACGGCAACCGACACTGTGAAGGACGCCCGACACAGGTACGAGACGGCGAAGGCGGAGCTCGACGCAGGTCTGAAGGGCAGGCTCGACGACAATATCGCGGCCTCGGAGCAGCGGGTCGAGTCGGCGGGGAATGCGTTGCGGGACAGCCGGAACGAGTACGAACAGGCACGTGCGGGCAACGAGCCGCGGCGGGAATACCTCGACCAGCTGCGCCGGGAAATCAAACAGCGTCATAGTGACCTGCGGAGCGAGCTGATCGAACACGAGGCGCTGCTTACGGCCGCGAAGAATCACACCGAGGAGTTGGCTGCGGCGCGAGACAGACGCGCCGAGCTCGTGCCGGGTTGGCGGGGACGGTGGCCGTTCGACTGGAAGGTCGGGCGGCGGGCCGCCGACTGGGGCGAGGCGTTGAACCGGCGTGAGCGCGACGCTGCGGCGGAGTCGCAGGTGAACGAGCTGCACCGGGATCTGCAGGCGAAGGAGCAGGCGTATCCGCAGGCGGTAGCGGATTTCAAGAACGTGATGCGGGGGGTGATCGAGGATCGTCTGGCGAGTGTGGGACGCGCGAAGGCACCGGACCGAGACGCCTACGAGGCGGGGCTCGCGGATCGGCGGCAGGCGATGCGGGCGGCCTCGTTCAAGGCCCTCGAGGCTGCGGACGCAGTACAGAAGGCGGCGTTCGTATTCCGGGACGAGGTATTGCGCCGTACCAGTGAGACGGACCCGGTAGTCGGGCGAAGGGCGTCCGACGACGAGGTAGACCGCCTGGTGCGCGACGGTTCTCGCTGGGAGCGGGTGGCGGCGATGCCGGAATGGATGACGCGCCGTGATCCGCAGGGACGCACGCCGCGGGAGACGCAGATGCTGGCGTACGTGCTGACCGAGTTCGGCCCGGCGGATATGAAGGGCGGGGAGGGCAAGACCCTGGTGATGATCATGTCCGGGTATCGCGATGCCCGCGAGCACGGCGTATCGACCAACTTGACCAGCAGCGATCCACTGGTGGTCGACATGATCGACGAGGTGCGGACGTATCTGGGGGAACACCACCCGGATTCCGGGGTGGATATCGTGCAGCTGCGCGAGAACGAGCCGTTCCCGCAGTCGGCCTGGAAAGCCTTGGAGGACGGGCGCAGTCTGCTGGTGGTGGGGACCAAGGAGGGGGTGCTGTTCGCCGGGCTGCACGAAATACAGGCGATGGTGGACGAGATCAAGCGCGCCGGTGCGTCCGACGACGTGGTGACCGAGCTGCGGGACTGGCTGCGCACCGAGCCGCAGGTGGATGCGCTGACCGATCGCTTGAACGCGGTGGCCGAGGAGCACGGGGTGACCCGGCGGTTCCGGCCGCTGCCGGAGGGGGTGGGGAATTTCGACGAGGTCGATACCGCCTTCGACGGGGTGGTCCGAGCTATCTTGTCGCCTGGTGCGCGCGGAGACGCGGACCCGGCGACAGTGCAGCATCTGAGCGACGTGTACGAGAATTTCCGGCTCGCGATGCTCGAACACGGACTGACCGACAAGGACTTCGGCAGGCCGGAAAATACGCGAGGGCTCTGGCATTCGCGTATGAGCGACGAGGCGGCCGACAAACTGGCTGCGGTGATCGGCGACCGGGATGCCGTACACGCCGACGCCCGGCATTACGCGCAGTTCGCGCTGGGCCGGTGGGGGCTGCACCGCGGCTCCGACTTCATCACCTCCCGTGAACACGACAAGGTAATGCTGATCAATGCGAAGACCACCGACAAGCTGTCGTGGGATCGCGACAAGGCCAGCGAGACACGACTGCAGGAGCTCGGGCAGTACCTCGACATCGTCGAAGGCGTGACCGTGCGCGGCAATAACCCGGCCGATTCGCTGACGATGTCGTTGAAGCAGTGGATCGGCAGCCGCTTCCTGCAGGACCCGAAGGGCGTGTCGGGCACGGCGAAAGAAGTGGAAAACGCCATGTACGACGCGTGGGGCGGGTCCCGTGACGAGCGGGGCGACTATTTCGGCGTGCCGGAAATCGAGCGGTTCTACCAGAACAAATTGTTCGAGGAAGCCCTGGCGGAGTTCAAGAACCGCGAGGCGAAGCTGAAGGGCCAAGCGACCGATGCCATAGACGCCGCGAAAATCTCGTTCACGGTGCGGGACGGCGAGATCGTGGGGATCGAGCAGAAGGGCCGGCCGCGGTGGAACATTTCGCTCGACAACGCCGAGATCCGCGGAGCCGACGAGCGCCGGGTGGAGACCGTGGTCGACAAGCCGGG
Organism: Nocardia sp. CA-107356; assembly: GCF_050946365.1. Classification (NCBI taxonomy): domain Bacteria; kingdom Bacillati; phylum Actinomycetota; class Actinomycetes; order Mycobacteriales; family Nocardiaceae; genus Nocardia; species Nocardia sp. CA-107356. Next base: position 6,785,877 of record NZ_CP191992.1, read on the forward strand.
CGGCGGGCGAATGGTCGAGGAGACCAGGATCGAGCTGAATCACTGGCGGGACAAGGAACTTTCCGAGCGCGGGGTAATCGACTGGGTCGACGCGATCGTCGACCAGCGAATGAAAGACTATGCGCGGGAACACAACCTGACGATCGCCGACGGAGTGAAACTCGACTACACGGCGATCGACGCCCGCTGGCACAAGGAGAACGGCGGCGGGGACGCCGCCGAACGCAAGGCCGCCGACCTGGTCAAGAAATTCGGGAAACCGGGCAGCATCATGTTCATCAACAAATCCGGCGCCCGCGGCACCGACCCCAAACCTACGGCGGAGGCGAAGGCGCTCGGCGGCGTGATCACCAGCATCAGTGGCGGCCCGGCATACTCGAAACGCGTACTGCTGCAGGCGATCTGGCGGTCCGCCCGCGGCGGGTCCGGCGAGGATCGCGTCAACGGCGGCACGCCCGGATCCTATAGGATTTACACCTCACCGGAGGACTTCCGCACGGAGATCGAAGACGCACAGGCCATCCGGGAAATCACCCGGTATCTCGACGCCGTCGACGAACGCGACCAAGCCGCCCACAGCTACGAAACCGACCCCACCGCAGGCAAAAAGAACACCCTCGAAGAAGCCGATCAGCGCGTCGACGAAGCCGTACGGGTACTGCGGGAAGAAACAACACCGAGGCTGCAACAACGCGTCGAAGAACAGCTCCTCGCCCCCCACATCGGGCACGGCGACGCGCAACCCGCACTGCCACCGCAACCGACGGCCGATCCCGCGACAACCGCGCTCGACAACCTCGACCTCGCCCCACCGGGCATGGGCCTGCCTACCCCGCCACCCGCGCCCCAACACGAGTCCATGGCACAACCGCCGGACAGTCTCGACACCCGCGGCGAGCGCACCTCCCCCGAACCAGTCATCGGTCTCGGTCCCGAACACGACAACGCCCTGTTCCCCAGGGCCACACCGCCTTTCGAACCGGAGGGCGAGGACACCTACTCCGGCGACCACCTCGACGACATCCTCCGGTCGGAATGGCCCGGACCCACCACCGAACACCCGCGGCGAACCCGATTCGACGACGCCGCACTCCAACCGCCCACCTGGGACGAGCAGCAGACGAAGCTGCCCCGGACGCCGCCCGCCGTTCCGGTCACCGCCCACCGCATCGACCACCCCGACGGCGGCGCCGCCCTCGCCATCGTCAACCACGACGGCGACCTCGTTCTCCTACCGGCCCGCGGCGACATGAAAGCCAACCTGGGCGTACTGCCGTCCGGTCGCCCCGCCTACATCCTGCCGGACCCGGACCCGGACAAACCGGACGCCGTTGTTCCCGAGGACATGGTGCCCGAGTTCACTTTCCACCCCGGCGCCGACGACACCCACGGCACCGTCACCTGGGACGTACCGGGCGAGATCCGCATCTTCGACGTCGGAACAATGTCGTACGGAACCGAACTCGTCGCAATGCCCCAGCCTCGAGGCCTGTCGATCAAATACCCCGGGACCGCGACCTGGCTCGCCCACAACATCCCCCGCCAGGTCCTGCCGGACATGCCGACGCTGGACCGACCCGACGGGGAACTGTTCCCGCACGACCCACGATCAGGCGACGCACGCCAGGGCCGCGCCGCAGATTGCGATCTGATCGCCGTGCTCAATGCGAAAGCGGACCGCGACCCACAGCTGATTCGCGAACTACTCCACGACCACGAAAACGGCTGGGCCAGTGTCCGGCTCGTCATCGACGGCGAATTCCATTGGGAACCCGTCAATCTGAACGAAATCTACGTGACAGCGGGCACCGAGAGCGGACACTTCGCCCGCCACGAACCCGGAGAACCTTTGTGGCCCAGCGTGATCGAGAAAGCCTTCGCGCAACGCCTCGGTGGTATCGACGGGTACCACGGGCTCCGCGGACTGAAGACCCAGCCCTACCTCGACAAGGGTTTCCACCGCGCCCCCAACGGCGCGCTGACTCAGCCCAGCCGGGTCATCGACGACAAAGACTTCCTGCACCCGTTCCGTCTCGACACCGACACCCTGCGGCAACTGATGGCGGCAGGCCGCGGCGACCCCGAATTCGCCCGCCACCTGACCGACCGTATCCACCTCCGCGAGCAGCAGCTCGAGGCTCTGTCCGCTGACGTGTGGAAAGCCGTGAACGACCTCTATCCGGACGACCCCACAGCCCCTCGCGACGTCCGCGCCGCCACCAGGGCCACCCGCGAAGCCACGCACGAGCAATACGTTCATCCCCAGCGTCTGCGCGATCCCCGGAGCTTTCGTAAGTACCTCGACGAGCAGTTCCCGGAGGAGTGGACCACCGAGAAGAACATCCTGGCCGACTACCACCGCGCGATATACAGCGGACCGCCCGAACTCCGGGAGTTCCCCACCGGCCACGAATTCCTCGAGCAGGCGATCGCCGACCGCATCGACTGGGCACTGCGACCCGAGCGCGGCACCACGGTGGTGCTCGGGACGAGGAAGTTCGGAGAAGCCGACGCGGTACGGGGGTTGGAATCCAATCACGCATACCAGGTCCTCGGGGTCGAACGCGACAAGGGGAAACCGGTCGGACTCCTACTCCAAAACCCGCACAATCACGGCAGATACCCCACCCCGGCGGAGGGCATCGAATACCGCGATTCCGTGGACGAATCCGTATACACCACCGACGGAAACGGCACCCGCTTCCGCGAGTCCCCGGACGGCACGTCGGAAATGTATTCCCCGATCCGCGGCAGGATCTGGCAATCCGCCGACCGAGTGATCTTCTGGACCACGATCGACGGCGCCAAAAGGCGCAAAGCCCCGGAAGACCCGACATGGCTTCCCGACCCCGGCCGCATCGATCCGCCGGAAAACACCACTCCCCGCCGCGGCATCATCGCCGTCGCCCTCCGGCACATCCCGAAGTTCTACACCCTCCGGATAAGTGGCCCCGGCGCACACGGCCTCTACAGACCCGAAGCCACCGCCGGCTCGGACCCCGGCACGACACCATTGACCGCCCCCGGACCACGCGCGGGCCCCGAACGCGATCCCAGCGTTGTACCCGCCATCCAGACCCGCATCGAGCCGAGGATCGGTCTCGGGTCCGACGGTGATCCGGGTCGGATACTGATGTTCCCGAATCCGGATGTGCTGGTGGACTTTCCGGCCTCACCGACCGGGGGTGCTTTCCGGCCCGGGACCGTCCTCTATATCACCGACCCGCACCTGACTCTGAGTCTGACTGTTACCGAGGACGGAGGGGTGCGGCCGCATCACCACTACCATCAAGCGGCCGCGGAGGTCGCCGACGAAGATGGGCCTGCCTATCCCGGTCAGGCTGCTCGTGATCTCATCCGTACCCATATCGGCTTCCCCGGCCGGATTATCACCGCCACCGTCGTCCACCTTCCCGCACCGGATGCGCCCGTTACCTCCGGACCCGCCACTGTCGCCGCGTTCGCCGACCACGACCATTACCCGACCCTGTTCACCGGTACCCGGATCGATCTCCCTGGCAACGCCACCGCCACCATCCTCGCCGACAACACGGCCGAGGTCCGGACCCCCGATGGATCGCTGAACATGACCCCCGTCGAGTTCGTCAGGGAGCATGTCCGTACTTCCGACGGAACGCGAAATATCACCCCCGTCGCCGTCCACACTCCCGGCCCCACCGACTGGAGCGACCACCACCACACACCCGTCGCCGCCGTCGCCCACATCCTCGACAAGATCAGCCGTGGGATGTTGCCGGAACTGCGCGGAGCGATCGCCGCATTCCTGTCGGCTCGTCGTGACGAATTCGCCCGCCTCATCACCGATGACGACATCGATACCGCATTGGCCCAGGAAGATCGGCGTCAGCTGCAGTTCCTCACCGACCCCGCCCGGCACACCGACCCTGCCGCGCTCGCCGCCGAGAACACCCGCGCCGCCGAATTCCGGGAAGATATCGTCCGCCGACGCCATCGAGCGATCGACGACGAGATCTCGGCAATCGGCAACGGCACCACCACCGGCAACCGGTCCACCACACACCCGGGCCTCCCGTTCGCCTTCCACCCCGCCATCGGCCACGCCGGAGAAAACGTCATCATCCAACAGGGCGCCACCTGGCACGCCCTCATCACCAACCCCGCACCCGGCCAGAAGGTTCATTATCTCCAGCAACAGCCCGACGCCCACACCTACCGGCACGCACGAACACCTCGCAACAACCTTTACACCACAACGATTTTCGGCCCCAAACTCGCGCCCAAGCAACAGACCGTATTCGAACACTACGAGGGCGGCTGGACCGGCACCGATGCCATCGCACGCTACCTTCGCAGCGTCGGCGTATTTTCTACCGATGACCCCTGGGAGACCAACTTCACGATAGGCAGCAGCAATGGGAGCGCATATCGCAGGCTCGGGGTGCACGATCTCCAGTCCGCCAGGCTCGAAGTACGCCGGTGGCGCATACTCGACGAAAACTCCGTCGAAATGGCTCGTCGAGCGCGTCTCGGGTTCGATGAAGCGGATATCACCAGATACCCGCTGCCCGATATACCCGATACGCCCGTCAAGATTTCGCACACACATCTGGCGCTACTCACCAGTTTCAAGCAAGGTCGCACGGACACGCAGGACATTACCCGCCATCTGCGCGCTCGAGGGACATATGTCACGACGTCGAAAATAACCAAAGAGAGAAGCAATCTATTCGTAAAGAAACTCGGAATTGCCGAGATCAGCGGGCATTCTCCGGAAACCAGGGTGAAAAGGGCGGTGATACAAGCCGAAAGGATGATCGCCGCAGGTGCGCTTCTCGACCAGAACGGCCTCCCGATACGAACGCTCGTAAACTCGCAGACGGCTGCGGCGCCCGGCGACGGCAGCGGTGCCTTTCAGCGTCCCGCCGGTCCAGCCCCTGCGGGTCCCGCCGCAGGCATCGGTGAACGCCCGAGCAGCAGCCCAACCCCAGCACCTATCACCCCTCACATCCAGCCACCGACAACACCGAGCGAGCCACGCATCAGCCTCGGCCCCGAGGATCCCGGCGTCATGCTCCCCCTTGTCGGCAACCCCGTATTCGACGACCCCCACGAGTTGCTGGATGACCTCACTCTCGCCCTTCCCCTGCAAACCGGCACCAGCAACTACCCGCCCGGCACCCGGATCTACCTCAACGACCAGCACAAGAAGACACTCCGACTCACAATCACCCACGACAGCGGCGTACAACTCGACTACTACAGCCACACCGCCGGCCCCACCGCCGACAACGACGAACCCGTCTACCGCGGGGACCACGCCCTCGACGTCATCCGCAACCACATCACCGCCACCGACCGCACCATCACCGCCACCGTCGTCCACCACCCCACACCCGACACCTCCGGACCCATCTCCCACGCCACCGTCGCCGAACTCACCGGCCGGGACCATTACCCCACCTTGACCATCGGTACCCGAATCGAACTCGCCGACAACAGCACCGCCACCTTCCTCGCCAACGGAAGAATCGAGCACCACACTCTCTCGGCCGAAAAACAAACCATCAATGCGAAACAATTCTTTGACAACCTCGCCACCACCCTCGACCCCCGTAGCCGCGTCACCATACACACCCCCACACCCACCAGATGGAGCGATGAACACGACTCACCCGTCACAGCCATCGCCCGCGCACTCCGCGAAAACAACGCCCAACGAATACAACAACTACACACCAGCATCGCTGACCGCCTGGAGGACCGCCGGGACGAATACGTCGGCCTGATCACCAACGACTACATCGACACCCTGCAAGCCCAAGAAAACCACTACCGGCACCAAGTCGACAACGACCCCCTCTACGACGACCCGGACCTGCGCCGCGCGGAAAACACCCGCCGCGCCGAATTCGACCGAAGCATAAACCGAACGCGCCTCGAAGCACTCGCCCACGAAATCATCGCACTCCGCGAAGGTCACCCCACCCACAATCGATCCACCACACACCCCGGACTCCCCTTCGCATTCCACCCTGCCATCGACCACACCAAAATCAACATCGACCTCACCCGAACCGGAATTACCCGACAAACCCTCGTCACCAACCCCACCCCCGGACAAAGTATCCACCACATCCGACAACACCCCCGAAACAACACCTACCGGCACGCCACCTACCCCACCGATACCCCGTCTGCCTCATCCGTCCCCTACACCACGATAATTTTCGGCCCGACGCTCACGGACCGGCAAAGGGTGGTCTACGAACACCGCGCCGCCGGCTGGAGAAGGCACGTCTATATCACGCAGCACATCAGAGAAACCGAATTTCCTGATGTCAAACCGAATGCAGCCCGGGACATGCTGACGCCCTCCACCCTGAACACCAAATTCGGAGTTTCCGATCTCGACTCCGCCATGACCGAAGTTCACCGGTGGCATCTCCTCGACCGAACCGCCGTAGACAAAGCCCGCCGAGCGCGTCTAGAACTCGAAGCCGGCCTCGCACCGGGAAAGCGGAAGGTCACACTGCCGGAAATTCAGCTGAAGATGCTCGAGAGCTATCAGGCAGGATATTTCAAAAATAACGACGTCCTCCGCTACATACAATCGCGAGGATACCATACCGATCTAACCAAGATAAAAGACGCAAGGCCCGCACTGTTCATAAACCTCGGAATCGAGGCTATCGACGGTGAATCTCCGGATGATCGTTGCAGAAGAGCAGTAGAAGAAGCCAACAGCCGGATACAGGAAGGCCTGCTCTACAGCAAGCCACGCACCCTGATCACCACACTCCGCCCCCAACCCGCAGCCCCGGCACCCGCCGCCGCCGGCAGCAGCACGTACCACCACCCCACCAACTCCGGTATCGGTGAACGCCCGACCCTGGGACCCCTCCAGCGTCCGGTCGCTCCCCCCAATCAGTGTGTCCGGACCAACCTGACCGCTGTCCGTGATCTCGTCGGCAGCCGCTACATCACCGTTCCCGCGTCCACCGGGCCGGGAGGGGAAACCTTCTCGGCGACTGTGCGTTACATCGGCACACCGGTCCCCGAATTCGGCAATCATGCTCGTCTGGAAAGCTTCCTCCGCGCGTATGCACCGGCCCTCGCGGTCACCATCGACATCTACACGACTCCTTCCGGCCGGCACGACATCGGCGGCCACCTGTACTTCGCCAGAAGCGATACGCACGGCAACATCCACACCGAAGACCATGAACTCGGCAGATTTCACCCGAATCTGCCGAAGCCCCTCCGGGAACTGAAGACGGTTTACGCATCACTGATCACACTCGACGGCGGCCATCCGATCGAGCATCCCGATCCGCTGGGCGACCGGGCAAAATCCGGCACCGAGCAGAACCAACTCGTCCGCCTCGGACGCGACGAACCAGGCGCCACCCTCAACCCCACGGATGTGAATCGCGACGATCGGGTTGATGTGTTCGGTTGGGGCGTTTTCAGAGACAAGTTCTCGGACGTCGATTTCCCGGCGGGGACGCGGTTGGAGTTCACCGATCGCAGCGGGGGCGGGTATGTGGGGACGGTAGAGGAGTCGGCGGATGGCCGGCAGGTACGGATGGCTGGTGCGGGGGACGGCGATGGGGTGGGTGGTCGTGTGGTGGTGGGGTTGGCGGTGTTCCGGGAGGGATTGCGGTCAGGTTGGCCGAGGCTGAGGCCGGGAGGTGTGGTGCGGGTCGTGCAGCCCGCGGTGGCCGATGGGGTTGCCCGGGTGTGGGACGCGGGCCGGTTCCTGCATGCGTTGGGTGACAACGGTTTCGGCGCGGGGACGCGAGCGTCCTGGCGCGAGGCGACCGACCATGGGGAGCGGACCGTGTCGGCGATCGTGCGGGGTGATCGCGGGTTCGATGTCGATGAGGCCGGTACGGGGACCTCGACGCTGTCGGTCGTGGATTTGATGCAGCGTTTGCGGGGTGTGGGGTCGGTGGAGGTGGTGGCCATCCGGCGGGATCTGCCTCCCGTCGAGGCGCCGACGGATGAACAACTGCGGGCGCTGGAACTGATTGCCCGGGGCACATCCGATCCCGAGACCGATCAGCTCATGGCGGGCGTGTTCGACCGCTTGGGGTTGGAGGGCGACCGTCGCGACGGGTTGGTCGCAGTGGCGTCGGGTCGGCAGCGTGGCTGGTTGCGGCCGGATCCGTTGCCCGGCGACATCGATTTTCGGTATTTCGGGCGGCAGCCGAGGTCCGGCGAGCCGATGCCGTTCCAGCCCGACGAGGTGGACCTGCTTGTCCGGGTCGCGCGGCGCAAGTCGAGCAGTGAGCTCAGCAATGCCGTGCCCGAGCTCCAACCGCGGCTGCAGTCGGTTTTCACCGGGCTGGGATTGGAGGGAATCCACAGAAATGAGCTCGCCGCCGTGCAGGCGGCTCGCGAGTGGGGGCTCCTGAGTCGGAAGCCGGAACCCGGTGACCGGGATTACGAGTTCTACGGGCGCAATCCGGTCACCGGTGCGCAAGTGAGGTTCGAGTCCAGTCAGGTGGAGCTGCTTTCCTGGATCTCGGTGCGTAAACCCAACATGGAGCCCAAGCGTCATCCGGATGTGGCCGCAGAGCTCGAGGCGGTCGAGGCGGTCGAGGTCTCGAATATCCCCAACGCAGTGAGCAGAGTCAAGGATCGCCTCAAATCTATATACAACAAGCTGCTATTGGTGGGTGCTGACCGTAATTATCTGGGTGCGGTGCGAGCGGCCCGCGCCTGGGAGGTATTGGATCGTAATCCGATGCCGGGTGATCTGGATTTCGAGTATTACGGTTCCGATCCGCAGTCGGGTGCTCGTGTGTCGCTAACGGATGATGAATTGAGCCTGCTGTACCGGATCGTCCGCGATGGATATGTCAATCTATACGCGCTGCAACATTCCCTCGGAATCAGGCAACCTGCCGCCAGGATGCGTGTGCGGGCACTGTCCGGCAAGTTGGGATTGGGGGATGATGCGGATGCCGAGGATTTGGGACGGGTAGCGCGTGAGTGGGGGTTGCTGCCCGCGGTGGCGGGGAGCGGTGTTGCTACGAGTCCCACCGACGGCAGCACCCACCCCGCCGGCGGTCCAGCACCACACCGCTTTACCAGCCACACCACCCAGGCCCCCGCGCCCAGAGACGACACCCCCGCGCCGCGGGCAGCCGTCGGCGGCGAGCGGGAACGGCTCGCCGATCGCACGATCGGCCATAGGTCGGACGGCAGCACCCCCCGAGGACCTGTCACCCTCGGAATCACCGCCGATGCCGAGACCGCAGCGGTGACCGCGTTCGAGCCCGGCACCCACGACACCTACTTCGGCTCGCACCTGCTGGAGCAGTTGCGAAAAGACGAAGAGCACCTGCTGCAGCGGCCGGAAGAAGCAAAACCTTCCAGCTCGGCCGACAGTTCCCGAGCACATTCCGACGAGACCGAAGTCGAGTACGACGAGCACGGGCTCGAGAAACCTCCCCCGCTCCCCGACCATGAGCGCCTGGAAAACCTCTCGGCCGCGGAGAAACTGGCGCTGGTGCCCGCAGATCCCGTGGAAACAAGCGCGGGCCGCACACCGGCAGACCAGATCGTCGGCCCTGTACGTCCCATACAGGCGTTCGAACCCGTGGGCGACGACACTTACTTCGGCGACCACCTGCGGGACGCACTCGGATCCGAATGGCCCGAGCCCACCACTGAACACCCGTCACGAACCCATCTCGACGACTCCGGACCGCAGCCGCCCACATGGGCCGAACAGCAGACGAAACTCCCCCGGGAACCAATTGCGGTCCCGGTCACGGCCGACCGCATCGAGCATCCCGAAGGCGGTGCCGCCCTCACCGTCGTCAACCACGCCGGGCACGTTCTGCTGCTGCCCTCCCGCGGCGATGTCGAGGCCGACCTGGTCGTCCCGCGGGTGGGTCGTCCCTACTTCAGCCTGCCGAACGCGGGCCCGAACGGACAGGACGCCGTCCTTCCGGTGGATATGGTGCCCGAGTTCGCGTTCCAGCCCGGAACGGGCAGCGATCACGGCACCCTCAGCTTGGACGTATCGGGGGAGATCCGAATCTTCGGCATCGGATCGATACCGTACGAAACCGAACTCGTGGCATTGCCCCGACCGCATGGCCTGTCGATCAAGTACCCCGGAGACGACCACTGGCTCGCCCACAACATTCCCCGCCAGGTCCTGCCCGACATGCCGACACTGGTCGAACGGCCTGGCGGGCAGCTGTTCCCGCACGATCCGCGGTCACGAGACGCACGTCAGGGCCGCACCGGCGATTGCGACCTGATCGCCCTGCTCCAGGCGAGGGCCGACCGCGACCCACAGCTGATCCGCGAACTGCTGCACGACCACGAAAACGGCTGGGCCAGCGTCCGACTGGTTATCGACGGCGAATTCGTCTGGGAGCCGGTCGAACTGGACGAAATCTATGTAACCGCAGGCAGTGAGAGCGGGCATTTCGCCGGCCACGAACCCGGAGAGCCCTTGTGGCCCAGCGTGATCGAGAAGGCCTTCGCGCAACGCATCGGCGGGATCGACGGCTATCGGGGACTCGAAGGGATCAATGCCCAGCCCTACCTCGACAAGGGTTTCTACCGCGCCGACGGCGGGGCGCTGACACAGCCCAGCCGGGTCGTCGAGGACAAAGACTTCCTGCACCCGTTCCGTTTCGACACCGACACGCTGCGGCAACTGATGTCGGCGGGCCACGGAGACCCCGAATTCGCGGACCATGTCTCCGGGTACGTCGAGGACCTCCAGCGGGAGATCGGGGCTCGGCGCGATATCCGATGGGACGCCATCGTCGCCGCGTATCCGGACAACCCCAACGATCATCCCGACATCCGCGACGTCAACGAGGCCGACCGCACCATCGCCTACAACCGGTTCCTGGAGACCGACGACCTCCGCTCGCCCGAAGGCTTCCGCAAATACCTCGACGAACAGTTCCCGGAGGAATGGCCCACCGAGAAGCACATCCTGGCCGAATATCACCGCGCTGTCTACAGCGGACCGCCCCAGCACCGGGTGTTCCCCACCGGCCACGAGTTCCTCGAGCAAGCGATCGCCGACCGCATCGACTGGGCGCTGCGGCAAGAGCGCGGCACTACGGTCACCATCGCGACGTACAACTTCGGATCGGACCACGAAAACAGGACCGCCGTGCCCGGTTTGGTCGGCCAACACGCATACGAGTTCCTCGGGGTCGAACGCGACGACAAGGGACGACCGGTCGGGCTCGTACTCCAAGACCCACACGGCAACCGCAACAGCGGCAACCTCGTCTCGAAGGGCGATATCGAATACCTCCAGGCCCCGGACCGGTCGGTGTACACCGTCGACGCGAACGGCACCCGCACCCGCCGATCCCCGGACGGCACCTCGGAATGGTTCTCTCCGGTCCACGGCAGGCACTGGCAAACCGCCGACAGACAGCGGTTCTGGACCTCGGCGTCCACCGGTGCCAAGATGCGCAGAGCCCCCGGAGACAGGACATGGGTTCCCGATCCGGACCGCATCGACCCGCCGGACAACACCACCCCTCGCCCGGGCATCGTCGCCGTTCCCCTCAAACACCTGTCGAAGTTCGGCCGCATTCGGGTAAGTGGTCCCGGCGCGCACGGCCTCTACGGACCCGAGACCACCGCCGACGCGAACCTCGGCACGACACCACCGACCACCCCCGGACCGCGCGCTGGCCCCGGTCCCGAACATGGCAACACTCGCGACGACAATCTCGCCTGGCCCAGCCAGAACAACGACAACACCGCTCCGGCAGCCCGAACACACACCGGCACAACCGGTCCCCGCCACACACCCACCACCAACGAACCACGCATCGGCCTCGGCCCCGAACACGGCAACAGCAGCGATACCACGAACGTGCAATGGGGCGATCGGGTTGATGTGCTCGATTGGCGGGTGTTCAGGGAGAGGTTCTCGGGGGTTGATTTTCCGGTGGGGACGCGGTTGGAGTTCAGTGCCGGCAATCGTGTTGTGATGACCGCGTCGGTGGAGCCTGTGGGTGTGCGGGTGGTTGGTGCTGGTCATGGTCTGACGAGGGAACTGAGTGCGGATGAGTTCTGGGCGGCTGTGCAGCAGGGGTCCTCGGCGCTGAGCGCCGGGGGTGTGGTCAGGATTGTGCAGCCCGCAGTGGGCGACGCGGCGGTGGCGGGGGACACCGGCACCGACTCGGGCCACACACAAGCAGTCCGGCCACTGACAGACCCGCAAAGGAACGCGCTCGAGCAGTACACCATCTACGAGAGCTACCAAGTAGCCGCAACACGACTCGACACTGACCGCGGCTCGGTGCGGCGCGCCGTGATCGCCGCGGTAGGCAGGCTCGGGGCGACGGACGTGGCTCAGGCTGTGCAATGGCAGCGCGAGGCCGTCGGCCAGGGGGTCGATGTCGAGCAGATCGCGCAAGAAGCACGGCAACACCCCCAGACCTTGCAGGGATCGGTCCGGCCACTGACAGACCCGCAAAGAAACGCGCTCGAGCAGTACACCATCTACGAGAGCTACGAAGCAGCCGCACGGAGACTCGGCATCAGGCCGCCCACAGTGTGGCAGGCCGTGGCCGCCGCTGTAGACAGGCTCCGGGCGACGAACGTGGCTCAGGCTGTGCAATGGCAGCGCGAGGCCGTCGGCCAGGGGGTCGATGTCGAGCAGATCGCGCAAGAAGCACGGCAACACCCCCAGACCTTGCAGGGATCGGTCCGGCCACTGACAGACCCGCAAAGAAACGCGCTCGAGCAGTACACCATCTACGAGAACTACCAAGTAACCGCAACACGACTCGACACTGACCGCGGCTCGGTGCGGCGCACCGTGATCGCCGCGGTAGGCAGGCTCGGGGCGACGGACGTGGCTCAGGCTGTGCAATGGCAGCGCGAGGCCCTCGACCGGGGGGTCGATGTCGAGCAGATCGCGCAAGAAGCACGGCAACACCCCCAGACCTTGCAGGGATCGGTCCGGCCACTGACAGACCCGCAAAGAAACGCGCTCGAGCAGTACACCATCTACGAGAGCTACCAAGTAGCCGCACGGAGACTCGGCATCAGGCCGCCCACAGTGTGGCAGGCCGTGGCCGCCGCTGTAGACAGGCTCCGGGCGACGAACGTGGCTCAGGCTGTGCAATGGCAGCGCGAGGCCGTCGGCCAGGGGGTCGATGTCGAGCAGATCGCGCAAGAAGCACGGCAACACCCCCAGACCTTGCAGGGATCGGTCCGGCCACTGACAGACCCGCAAAGAAACGCGCTCGAGCAGTACACCATCTACGAGAACTACCAAGTAACCGCAACACGACTCGACTCTGACCGGAGCTCGTTGCGGCGCACCGTGATCGCCGCGGTAGGCAGGCTCGGGGCGACGGACGTGGCTCAGGCTGTGCAATGGCAGCGCGAGGCCCTCGGCCAGGGGGTCGATGTCGAGCAGATCGCGCAAGAAGCACGGCAACACCCCCAGACCTTGCAGGGATCGGGTACGGCAGACCTCCCCAGCGCCCCCCCGATCACCGACGGCAACTACACCACCGACCCCACCACACAGACAGATATCACAAATCAATCGTGGGACAACCCGACGCTGCTGGACGATCCGACGCTGTGGGACGACCCGACGCTGCAGGACAACCCGACACTGTGGGACAACCCGACACTGTGGGACAACCCAACGCTGCAGGACAACCCAACGCTGCAGGACAACCCGACACTGCAGGACAACCCGACACTGTGGGACAACCCGACACTGTGGGACAACCCGACACTGCAGGACAACCCAACACTGTGGGACAACCCAACACTGCAGGACAACCCAACACCGTGGGACGACCCGACACTGTGGGACGACCCGACACTGCAGGACAACCCGACACTGTGGGACAACCCGACGAGTACCTGGGAGTCCGGGATCCACGACACCGACGGCAGCTACATCACCGACCCCACGATTGACCCCACCGCCCAACACCAGCCCCTCAGGGGCGGCGCCACCCAGCACGCCAACGACCCTGCACTTCGCCCACACACCGACAACATTCCCGCACCCGGCGGCGGAGTATGGGAATCACAACCGGGCGACGGTAACTGCATGTTCCATGCCGTCGCTCGCGTACTCGACATGAACGACCCCGATGCACATCTGGACTTGCGTGCCCACGCCGTGGAAGCCGCCTACCTCGGCCGGACCGGCAGCCTCGACGACTTCATGCCTCCCGCCGCACCCCGCCATTTCATGCCCGGGAACCCGCCCGCCGAATTCCTGCCGGGTGGCTCCGATACCGAACGCCGCGACGCATATCAGCAGCACCGCCGGGACACATACGAGCGGCTCCGCCGGGACGCTTTCGCCGGCCAGCTCGAGAATCTCCTTCTCGATGCCCGATACACCGACCCTGCCGCCGAATTCCTGCTCCCCGCAACAGCGCGCACGCTCGGACTCAACCTCGACATCCACCACCCGGACGGCACAACCCACCATCTCCACCACGGCACCCCGGACACCCCCACCTACAGCTTCTTCCGCGACAACATCGGCGGTGGCCACTACCACGTCGCCATCCACGCCGACGGCCAACCCGTCACCACCCACACCACCACCCCGGACACCACTACCCAATCCACCGAACCACTCCGCGGCGGCGCCGAACCACAAACCACCCTGGAGGATGCCCCGGGCCCCGCTCTCACGCCTGCCCCGGTCCGGCCGCCCGAGACGTACAGCATGGCTGTCTTCCTCTCCAGGTTCCACGGTGCCGAATTCCCAGAGGGTGCGCGGCTGTATATGCAGACCGAGCGTGGGGAACTCGTTGTCACCTTCGGAACCGACGGCGTCGAGGTGATGCGCAACGACCCCATCCCGGTCGGGCGTCACCCGGCCGCCGAGTTCTGGGGCTACGCCGGATCCGAGCACGTGGCGCAGGAATTCCAGGAAGTACGGGTTGTCCCGCCGCACGACACGTTCACCATGGCCGAACTCGTCTCGAGGTCCCCCGATGCCGAGTTCCCGGACGGGACAAGGCTGTACATACAGACCCGGCACGGAGAACTCGTTGCCACCCTCGGAAACGACAGTGTCGATGTGAAGTGGAACGAAAGCGGGCCGCCTGCGCCCAGGCGTCAGCGCACGGACGCCGCCGGGCCATCGAATGCACCGCAGGCCGCTTCCAGGACGCGCCGCGTCTCGCCCATCCCGATCGGGACGCACCCCGTCGACGGTTTCTGGCATCGCGCCGGATCCGGTCGCGCCGCGAAGATCGAAGATGTTCGAGTGGTCCGGCCGCACAATGCGTTCGCCATGTCCGATTTCGTCTCCAGGTTCCACGGCACCGGGCTCCGCGACGGGACGACGATATACATACAGACCACGCGCGGGGATATCCGTGCAAACTTCGAGAACGGCCACGTCGAGGTAGCGCGGAAGGGCGACTCGCCCATCGAGATCGGCTCGCACACCCTCGCGGATTTCTGGGAGCACGCCCGATACGCATCGGGGATTCGGGAAGTACGGGTCGCCGCTCCGCCGTGGGAAATGTTGGACATCAGAAAAAAGCTTCGCCAAGATCATTACCATATTGGAACCATCATCGGATTGGATACCACCATCGGGCCCTTGTCTGCAGTCGTCCGCAGAGATGGCAAGCTCGAAGTTCGCAACGAAGATACCCGCGCCGTCGCAAGATCGGATTTTTACGATCTTCTCGACGGGCACGTGGCAAACGAGGAGGTACGGGTTGTCCGGCCACGGGTCTTCAATGGCGCCTGGGACAAGAAGCGCATCAAAGAGGAACTGCACCGAAATATTCGCGCCCTCACTGGAACGAAGTTCCGTTTCCGTACCGCCGACGGCCCCAGGACGGCAGTCGTCCGAGACGATGGCAAGCTCGAAATCAGAAACGAGGACATCCGTATCGTCGATAAATCTAATCTCGACGTTATTCTCACTGAACATACGGTGAAATCTGCCCGGACCATCGCTCCTCCTCCTCCTTATTGGTACCGAGCCAGGAACGATCTCAATTCCCCGTTCCCCCTGCTGGCCAGAATTTTCTATTACGAGAAAAGATCGGAATTCTACGAGGATCTGGCCGATCAACTCGAAGCGAACAAGGCATTATATTCGAGGGAAATCACGAACGACCGATTGGACGACGAGGTCCGGCACGCAACGGCTCCCACGAGCCCCGAATTCCAGCAATATATTCGGAACCAACGCACAATACTGCTGGATGAGGAAATTGCAGCGGTGGAACGTGGTGAGTTCTCCGGGAACCGAATGATGGGAACCAGCGGCACGGCGTTCGTCGTCGCGGCGGCGTTCCATTGGAGGCGGATGAATTTCATTATCCGCGGTCGTTCCAACGGTGTCTTCTCGAATTCTCCGCAGGGCTCGTTCATTGTCCTGCGACACTCGGCGAACGGCGGCTACGAGATCGGGGTCACCGAAGACGGCAGGATGTTTTCGACGGGTAGACCCGCCCCACCCCCCATCCTCGATACGCCGGTCGTTGTCCCGAGGGACAAGATACCACCACCACTCACCGAAATGATCGCCAGCCGAGCCAAGCCTTTCCTCATCGGCGCAGCCCGTCGGCCGACATATACGACCGATTTGCGGCCGATCGGCGCGAGAATCAATATGCCTCCCATTTCCGTGAAGTCTGATATCAAAGAAGTCCTCACCCATCAGCCGCCGCGGTTCACCACACCGGTTCATTATATGGACGCTGCGGAACGTGAATCCTACCGCATATTCCTCAATCCAGATGACGGCAAGCTGTACAACGCGCGCGACGGACGTGCTTTCGAGGCGCCACGGGGCAAGGAAACCGCGTTCGTCATGGACGAATTCGGCAATATGTACGCTGCCGAGAAAGTCGTCGGCACGATACATCATACGTCGTTCCTGGGCGGCCGTACCGTCTGCGCCGCAGGTGATATCGTCGTCGAGGGTGGCGTAATCAAGGTATTCGTCGACCACAGCGGGCACTACATGCCCGATGCCTATATGAATGACCTCGCGTTCGCCTTCCTGGAAACCCGAGGACTGAAGCTTCCACCGGACTTCGAGCGGTTTGTCTTTACACTACGCGGAATGGTGAAGCGTCCGAAGGAGATGGCGGCGTGGATACGCCGCGATACCGTCGACCGCGCAAAAGCTATCGCAGCATCCATTGCGGAGGCCCGTCGCGAGAATAAGCCGCTTCAGCCGCCCAGGAGCGCGAGAAGTGCGATGCGGATATATCCAATCGACGGCATGCCCAATAATTTCGCATGGGCTCACATTCCACCCGGAACGACATTCACATTCAGGGGTGACAGCTATAGGACCATCGCTACCGTTGCGCGTGATGAGACCTTCGACGTCAGGGACCAGAGAAACGACGGATCCGGTCCCATAGAGTTCTACAACCTGAAGGCCCGTGCGCTGCGCGATCTGGCAATTTACCGTGGTGCGCCGACCGTCAGTGTCGAACAACCCGAAGTTCCACGTGGCGGGTCGGATTGGACCAGACCGGTCGCCCCGGAGCCCAAACCGCACACCAACGATTGCGGACAACTGGTGCTGCGGCGCATCGCGATCCGCACTCTCAATCGCTCGGTCGTCGACTCGGTCAACCCGGTCCGGCCTCCCGAGGCCCCGGTCGGCCTGAAAGGCATGAGTACCGGCGAATTCGAGGAAGGGGCCGGTCATCCACTGCAACAGTTCGATGACTACACCGTGGTCGCCGATGTGCTGCGCAAGTATGGGAGGGGGTACATGGCCAGCGTCGTCTACGGTTACCGGACCCGCGACACCCAGCACAACATCGGCGCACACACCGTCGAGTTCTATACCCGGCCGATACACCCCGCGGACGATACGGTGGGTCCCAAGGACAAAGCAGCGGGGGTGCAGGTCCGGGCTTACAACCCGATGACCGAGGACGATGAGCCGATCGAGCGCAACGACGGGCCGATCAGGCGCACCAACAAGCGGATCAAGCGCGACCCGAATCCAGTCAAGATCTACCAACCCCCTGCCGACGTCCGCGCTACCGCCGCCGTATTCTTCAGCCCGCCGACCGCCGACGCACACGGTGGAGCATTCACGGTCCCCGGCTACCCCAGCACCGGGGCCGGCGCCCTCGGTGATATCCGCATCGGCGCGGGCAGCCGCGATGACGAACCGACCGGCCGGCCGGACCGAACTCCGGAAGAACTACCGGGAGTGGAGGACTACCTACAAGCGGTACTTACCGCGCCCACGCCAGAGCAGGATCCACGCGCGCTACGGGCATTGCACGCAGCGTACGAGCTGGAGACCGGCGGGCGTGACCTGGCCGCGGATCTGCGCTCCGGGCTACCGGAGGAGCAGGACTACATCGATCGCCTATTCGCCCAGCCGCCAACGGATTCCGCATCACGGGCACCGGACACCGGGCCGAGTGCCGATAGTGCCGAGGTTCCCGGCGACACCGGGATCGGCGCGAGCGACCGGAGGCCCGGTCGTCCCGGATCGATGCTCGAGCCGCCGGACGGTGAGACCTATTTCGGTCCGGATTTTGACAGGAAGTTGGCGGCCGTCGACTACGACAGGGTCGCGCGCCGGGGTGGGTCGTTGTTCGACGGTCCGGAAGATCATGTGCTGGGCAACCTGTTCGATGGGCCCGGGCACGTCGCGCCGGTGAGCGAGCCGCCGGACGGTGACACCGATTTCGGCCTGGCTCGCCTCTTCGGTACCGCCGATTCCCTTGCGCCGCCGGACGGTTTGAGTCCGGTGCTCCGGGAGATCGGTACGAGGCGCGACGGTCTCCAGGACATGGTCCACCCGCTTCCCGTTCCCCCCGATCAGATCGAGCGCCTGAGCGAGCGGATCATCGGGCTGATCGAGGGAGACGACGGCCCGGATCCGGCGTTCGAGGCATTGCTGCGGCCCGCCGTGAAGGCGGCCGCCCAGAATATCCACCAGCTCATGACCGTGTCGGGCACGCCGGTGGAGGCGGAGTATCGGGGCAATCCCTATCCGGGTCACCTGCGTCTTGCGTGGCGGGTCGTCGGCCGGTCGGACAACCAGCGGCCACCGGTCGGCGGTGTTCCTCCGGTGGGCAACCAGAGGGCAGATTTCGCCACCGCCGAGCACCGTAACCGGCACAGCAATACCAACGAGCGATCGGGTATGTATTCCTTCGTCCATCGTTGGCTTGTCGATCTCGGTGTGCTCCGCCGTATCGCCTTCACCTGGCAGCCTCTCGCCACCTACAACGAATTCACCGGCGGCACGCAGGCGGATTCCGACGTGGTGTCGATCGTGAAGCCGCGCAGCCTGGGCCCGTCGGATCTCTACGAACTCCTCGGGGAGTGGCAGTTCCGCCCCGGTAACGGCCGGGCCGACATGCTCGCTCCGCACCAGCTGACCGACGGCTGGCAGACCATCGTCGACGCCGCGCCGCTGCAGGGCTACTTCCCTCGATACCTGACCGAGGGCGGCGAACTGCCGACAATCGATCCGGAAGACCCCGCCACGATTCCCGCGCCGATCGAGCAGCTGGTGGAGGAGTTCCCGCTGCACGGCATCCTCGGTGTTCCGAATATCGACCAGATCAGCGCCGATCTGATGGCCTCGTTCGGGACCGCTCTGCGCGACATATCCGACGGCTCCATCACAGAGCTGCTGCGGTTCTTCGACGAGCGCAAGTTCGCTGCCGCAATCCCTTTGATGGCAGGCGGTTCGGTGTCGACCCGGCCCCTGGACACCACATCCGGTGACACGATCGGGCAGCTGCGGTTCCGCGCCGTCCTGCACGGCGGTACGGAGATCACCGGGCCGACCGCGAAGAACAGCCGCGTCGAGCTCTACGTGGCACGGCAGCTGGGCCTTCAGGAGACTTCGACGATCAAGAACGAACTCGGCCTCTCCCTGGCGCTGACGTTCCAGCTGGGCTCCAGCGCCGCCGACGACGAGACCGGCTTCGCACCCATCGGCGGCCGAATCACCGGCCGGGGCGGGGTATTCGACGAATTCAGCCAAGAACTGACCTACGCGAACTCGGCCAGCACGGCGCAATCGCTGCGGTTCGCGGGGGATTACCTGAACGTGACGCCGCAGATGACCCTCTACGTCGACCTGGTCCGCCCGTACGGCCCACCCCTCGAGCCCGCCCCCGGAACCCCGTTGCACGGCGGGAAGGACTACCCGATCCGTGCCCTGGTGCCGTCGCTGCGGGATCTCGGCCACGCTCCCGCCGACAACGAAACCCGGTATCCGCGCCCGCATGTCGTGCATCTGAGGCTCGGAACGAGCACGACGGTGCTCAGCGTCGACGGCACCGAGGACCTGTTCGACGAAGCCGAACAGATCCTGTCCGACCTCGGCTTCTCCCCGTCCGAGCACGACTCCCCCGGACTGGCGGATCGGCTCACCCAGGACATCACCGCCAACCAGCTGCTGGAGAACGTCACCCACTTCGATCGGATGCGCGGCCGGCTCGGCCGGCGTTCGGGACAGGTCGAGGCGGTCGACGGTGGCCTCGTCGAATGGTTCGAACGGGCGGGTCCGACCGGCCCCGAGCGCTTGTCGATCACACTCGAGACCGCGCGGCAGTATCTCTCGGACGACCCGTACGACGGCGTCGACCACGACTGGAGGATGCCCGGATGGCAAACGCAGAACTACACCGTCTCCGCGACCTCCGGCGGCCACGAGTCCTCGGCGGCGGTGCCGTGGCGGAATTGGCGCGCCGGCATCAACGCCGGGGTGACCAATCCGTTGAGCGCCCCCCGCGACCAGCCGTTCGGGGGCGTGACCGGCGTCTACGAACACTCCCGGAAGAACACGAAGAGCCGAGGGTCCAGCTCCGGATTCGGCGAACAGAACTACACCGTCAGCAGCCCGGATCTCGAGATCTTCACCCTTCCCGCCAGCTACACGATGACATTCACCCACTGGCGCCCCGGCAGCGCATCCACCCGGGCGGTCACCAGGAACGGCAGCCTCAGCGTGGCGGTCCCCACCAACCGCACCCTCTCCGAGAGGCATGCCGACGCGCCACGCCCCTCGTTCACTATCCGGAATCCGACCCCCGGGGACACTCGGCGGCTCGCACTGCCGTCCGCGGGACGCACCCTCGAAGACGGGGTTCTGCGAATCCCCGACGGCGCCGTCATCGAGCAGGTCGTCGGCAGCAAGGCGCTCCGGAAAGCCCTCGCCGGCGCCATCGCGGAACTCCGCAACTCCGCCCCGCCCGCCGACCCGCCGACGCCGGAGGCCCTCCCTGCGGATTCGGCGGATGAGCGACAGTCACCCGACGAGATGCCGGGCGACCCCTCTGATGATGTCGACGTCGACCCGCTCACAACGGTGAATTGGCACGAAGTGGGCGGCGCCCTCCGCGGCGCGGTGCACTGGGTGGTCGATCAGGCAACCGGCGCGGGCCGGTGGATGTGGCGAAACGCGGTCGGCGAGCCCGCCACCAATCCCTGGTCGATGACCGCAGAGGTCACCCACACCGCCCTCTCGCCGCACCATCTCAGTGCCTACGCACTGCCGATCTTCCAGGATGTCCTGATCGGCGAGGCCGCGAGCGAGGAAGGCGCTATGGGAGGCGGCGGCTACACGTGGACGCTCACCGCCTACCTGGACAGAGTCAGATATCTGGGGCCGGAAAAGAAGGACCTCGAACACTGGCTCCGGCACGAGAACAAATACCATCGCACCGCGGCCCGCCAACGGGGCCACCGCTGGGGCCTCTCCCCGCGCGGCCGCTACGGCGAGACCGTCGACAGCAGTTTCGCACCGGCGGGCAACTTCCAGTACAGCACTTCCGCCGAAAACAACGACTCGGCCGCCGACAGCACGTACGCGTCCCGTGTCCCGAGCTACGTCGGAGGCGTCGGTCACGGGTTCTTCGCCGACGCTCACTTCGAGCTCCAGGTCACCAAGGGAACCCGCAACTGGCTCGTCAACCAGATTCCGGGCGCGCCCCGCACGGCAACCCGCATGATCGATGTACCGGATATGGAGTTCTCCCTCGTCGACAACGACTTGCAGAATCACCCCGAGCTGGCCGAAATCGTCCGCGCGAACAGCGATTACGAGATCCCCCGCGCGCCGCGGCCCGACCGGCTCCCGCCGATCACCTTCCGGCAGACCGGCGGCGGCAGCCTCGGCGGCGGCGCCGTAACGAGCGCCATCCTCAGGGGCGGGCGCGCGGCCTACTACAACCTTGCGGTAGCACTCGTGGAGCAGGTCGCGCCCGGCATCACCAAAGTCGACTCGAGCAACTTCCTTTCCGCCCTCCTGCCCCTGATCAACGGGCAGACGACGAGCCTCGGCCTGCGCACCCTCCCCGGCAACCGCGTCTCCGTCAGTTTCCTCGATCGCTCGTGGCCCTACTCGATCCTGCCGCGCGTGGTGACGATCTCGTACGCCGCCTTCCCCGCACCCGGCACCAATCTCGACGCGCTGCTGGGCAAACAGGTCACCCCCACCTCCGCCATGGACACCGTGATCGGCGCCTCTAGCGGCGACGGCAGCGCGCTTCCCGTCCCGGGCGCCACCGCCGTCGGCACGAAACGTTCCAGGAGCTACCAGATCGGCTTCAATCCCAGCGGGGTGACCAACACGGTGCGGCCCGCGGGCGCCCTGACCCTCGGCTGGAAGAGCACCCGGGCCCGCACCCGGACCGACGATCCCGGTACCGCGTCGTGGCAGCGCACCGGCCCAAGCACCACGAAGGGCCGAGGTGCCGCCGTCGTCCAGGGCACCACCGAATTTCCCATCCCCTACGTGTACGAGGTGACGGTCAGCTCGCGCTTGGCGACCGAGGACTTGAAGACCTACCTGGTGTCCAAGGGGATCGATCTCGTCAATTTCGTGGGGCGAGCGACCATGACCTTCGGGCGAGCGACCGGGATTCTCCCGCCGCTGAACGAAGCCGAACTCCCGCCGCCGGACCGCACGGTCAGCGGCACCGTGGACGCCGACAACCTGGTCCGGTTCTACACCTCCGACACCGAGAACGGCGCCGTCGCACACCGCACCGCGCCCGGCATCTACAGTTCCGATCCGGCCGTGCCCCGCCCGCCTGCCCCCGCCGACGGCGTCGCCCTCGAGATGGAGGTCCCTGCCGAGCTGCGCGCCCTGTTCGATGAGCCCTGGGTACCCGACGGGCCGTTCACGCTCGAATACTTCGGCGGCGCAAAGCAACTGGCCGACGCGCTCCGCGCCGTCGACCCGTCCCTGGACAGCTCCGCCCTCGGCATCGGCGAACAGACCTACTCCACGACGAGCGTGCTCACCCGGCTGCGGGACCTGGCCGCCTCGAATCGGCTCACCCTGCTCGGGCCCGAATCCACCGCCCCCTTCCTCGGCGTCGTGGGCTCGGGTGACCATGTGCCACCCCCGGCCGCGCACGCCGACGGCGAGACGGTCACCGGCACCTACGTCAAAGTCAGCTTGTACGCCCCCCGCATCGATCTGACCAGCAAAAACACCGCCATAGACCACTTCCGGACCGCGAAGACCAGCGCCAGCAGCACGGCCGACAACGAGATCGCCGTCGGCCTGACATTCGGCCTCACCAACTCCTTCACGGCGGACTCCACCAACCGGGGCAACCCGTCCGGGCTGCCGATCGGCGGCAACAGCGCGACCCAGGGCCAGTCCGGCGCCGTCATCGGCGAGAGCCGCGACATCCTCAAGATCGGCACCGGCGCGGTGACGGAATCCGGCGAGGGCGCGGAGAATCACCGCTTCGCCGGGTTCGCCAAGATCGAAATCGGCGGCCGGAGAGGCAAACTCTTCGTCTCCGGGGACGCTATCGGGCGCACCACCGACAACCTGGACGCATACAACACGCGGCAGGTTGAACAGACCACCGACTCCACCGCCCCGCAGACTTCCACGTCCCGCACCCCACTGGACACAATTCCCGAGCAGGACGAACCGGCCGAGCAGGACACCTCGGCCAATCTGCCCGCCCGACCCGCACCCGCGGTGCTGGCCCGGACCAGAGGACCGCTGCGGCAACGGGTCCGGAGCGGGCACACACGCACGGACTCGGAGACGGGACCGTCGTACTCGGACCCTCGCGCGGACGGTTCGAGCCCCAAACCTGCTGCGCCCGTGCCGATCCGCACCGTGCCGCCGATCGATATCCCGTCGGTTCCACCGCAGGTCCCCACGGCGCCCGACAATCGACCGGGGTCCGAAATCACGCCGGCGGAGACCGAACCCGAGCCGACGAACACCACCGAGCTGCCGTCGGGTGACCGGCACACATTCGACGACTCGCCTGCCCATGCGGCGGCCGAGCGGCAGGACGAGACACAGAGCGAGCCCCCTGCCGAGGACTCCGTGGACCGGCCCGTCACGCCGAGTTCCACCGAGATTCCCGCACCCGCCAGGAGCCCCTCGCCTACCGGCAGCGTGCGGTCCACGGACACCGTCCGGTACGCACCCATCGAACGCACCCCGGCCACCACCGAGGAATCGTCCACCGGCACAAGCCCTTCCGCACCCCAGGAGCAAACCCACACCACCGATCCGAGCGAACAGCCCGGACCGCAGCCGAAGCCCGCCGACGCCTCCCGAGAGGAAGAACTGCGGCAAGAAATGCTCGATGCCTTGGTGCGAGAGCAACTCGACCGATCATCGCACGACGACGCGGAACACCCGAGCGACCCGGTAAACGAATCCGCCCCGCCCACGGGCAATATCCGGCCCCCCTCCCCAACCGACACCGTCGGATCCACCGGTACCGTCCGATACGCACCGCTGCCCGAACCGGATCCAGCCGACCCGGCCGGACACCGGGAACCTCAACCCTCACCGCGGTCGCAGACACCGCTCGACCACGCGGACCGGTCCGACAGCGAGTCCGTATACAGCACCGACTCGAACCACCCCGCACAATCCCACGAATCCTCCCTGGACGAACCCGAGCAGACCAGGATCGAGCACACCTCACCGATCGGCCCAGCGATCCCCCTCGCCCTCGCACGCACCACCGACCCGCTGGTGAAACCCACAGGCGTCAGCAGAGATTCAGCAGATACCGGCACCGACCATGATGTCTCACTTGATAACTCGGTCGAGCAGACACACCAGCCAGTGCGGGCTGAGGCGCCTGCCGGTGAACAGCACACTCCGGAAGATGCGCTGCCCGAGCCCGAGCGCCCGGTCCCGGCGCTGCCCGAACCGATCACCGAACTCGATGCGGCACTGGACTATTGGATGATCCGAGCCGACGAGCTCAGGATCGGCCCCGGACACGACACGCTCTCCGACGGGAAAACCATCAAGGACTACTCCGAGTACGGCGCACCGTTCTCCGAGACCCAGCTCGAAACGGGTCGTCCAGACATCGACGACCGGACGTGGCTGTCCGCGCCGCCCGACTCGGACTGTATGTTCCACGTCCTGCACGCCATCCTGTTCCCCGGCAGGCACTATGCGGGTGCGGAACTGGCCCGCCGAATTCAGGGACTCCGGATCGGAATCACCGACAGAATGCACGAGCAATTCGACACTATGTCGAACAACGGTGTAACGAGCGAGGACATCGACGGCCTCCGGAACCTCGGAGTATACGAACGCAACTCGGCAGCCGATTTTGTCATGTATATAGCGACAGGGCTGTTCGACCGGCCACTCACGGTATATTCCATAACGCGTGACGGGATTGTTGAATCCGAGTTCGAGGCGCTGACCAACCGCCATCCGACCAGTGCGGTTCTCGTCACCGGCCAGCACTACTACCTGGCGACCGATGCCGAGACGGCCGAGGCGCCGGGCACGCAGAAGCCGCCAGTCGAACAGTCCTCCACCTCGGACCACAGCGAACCACGGCAGGATGACTCTTCCGACAGAGACCGGGTGGAGCAATTGCAGCAAGAAATGCTCGATGCCCTGGCGCGCGAGCAGCACAACCCGACATCGCACGACGACACCACGGATGAGCACGATCGGGTGGACGAACTGCGGGCGCCACCGGAAGACATTGTCCGAGCTTCCTCGCCTACGAGCTACGCCGAGTCCACCGGCACCGTCCGGTATGCACCGCTGCCCGAGCAGGAGCCATCCGGCTACTTCCCGCCCCTATCCCGTTCCGACGGGTCGGTCGCCAGCACCC
This sequence comes from Nocardia sp. CA-107356, assembly GCF_050946365.1. Lineage (NCBI taxonomy): Bacteria > Bacillati > Actinomycetota > Actinomycetes > Mycobacteriales > Nocardiaceae > Nocardia > Nocardia sp. CA-107356. Next base: position 6,811,967 of record NZ_CP191992.1, read on the forward strand.
ATTCGGACCGCTCCGCACGCCCCGGCGAACCTCCTCTGCACAAGCCCGAGCAGATCGAGGCCGAGCGCATATCTCCCATCGGATCGAGGAATCCCCTCCGCCTGGAGAACATCCGGGCTGCACTGCGTATCGATGACGACGAGTCGGTGCACGGCACCGACGACCACTCGGTCGCCAGCGCCGATTCGGATCGTCCTGCACAATCCCACGAATCCCCGCTGCACGAACCCGATCACGACGCCTACGACGGGGAGTCGATTTACAGCACCGACGACAAACCGATCGACCACGCCGACCGGTCCGACGACGAGTCCGTCTACAGCACCGGCCCGGACCACCCCGCACAATCCCACGAATCCTCCCGGGACGAACCCGAGCAGACCAGGATCGAACACACCTCACCGATCGGCCCGGCGATCCCCCTCAGCCTCGAGCACATCCGGTCCGCCTTGCGTTTCGACGACGACGATTCCGACCACGGCACCCACGACCAGGACCGGCGTCGCGGTGGGCTCGTTCCCCCCGAGATTCCGCCCCGGACCAGTTCCCTCCAGCACGGGCGAGCGGCTGAAACCGACACCTCGCCGATCGGCCCGGCGATCCCTCTCGGCCTGGAGCACAGTCGGTCCGCACCTCGTTTCGACGACGACTCCGTCCACGGCACACACGATGAGGACCCATCCCAGCAGACCGAACGCACACACGGCACCACGCCCGATGATTCCGGAACCCCCCGGGACGAGCGCACTTCCGACAGGCAGACCCGGCTTCCCCCGGTGCACACGACCATTGAGATTCCGGGCCGGTACAGATCCGTGGTACCGCTCGAGCAGCGGGCTGATCCCTTCAGGCCGAACCGGTTCGCCATTCGGACCACCCACGACCAGGACGGCAAACTTCTGCATACCGGCCTGCCCGATATTCTCGAGCAGTCGGGATCGATCCGGGAAACGCAACAATTCCCACCGATGTACTCGTCCGGCATCGAGGAAACGCGCGGGCCACCGCGCGCTGGGCGTCGACCGGGGATCACGCCCGACTCCGAGACACACGAACAGCCCGGCGAAACATCGCAGGCAGGCTCTCGATTGGGCTCGACCGAGATGACCCGTCCACGCGGGATGGCCCGCATGATCCGAGACCCCGGACCGTTCGAGGACTTCCCCGACCTTGTCTACGATGCGCCGGGTACCGAACCCGCGGCACCCGACGACCACATCGGCGACACCCCGGACACCGGTGACGGCCACCAGTCTCGCTACGGCACAACAACATCCACGACCGGAGGCCGGGGTCCCCTCACCCAGGGGACAGACGGCAGCACGCACGTCCGCACCGGCGACACCCCGCACGAGCAACCCGCACGCAGATCACGCACACGAGAACGCCTGCGGGGCTTCGTCTCCCGTCTCACCGGCCATCACACCACCGTCGACGCGGCGATATCACCGGCGGCAGGACACGCGCAACCTTCGTCGACCGAACCTGCCTCACGCCGTAGCGCCCAAGCCTTCTTCCAGCGGTTCGTGCATCGAACAACCAGCGGCACAACAACTCCCACCGCCCGCTCGACCCCGGACCGCACCCACGGTGACGGCACCGCCACCCACGCGGCCGTTACCGATCGACCGCAGATCACCGCGCGCGGTCCTGAAACGGCCGACGATTGCCTCGTCCGCGCGCTGACCGATATCCAGGAAGACAACGGCAGCACCGCAATACGGCCGCAGTACCGGTCCGGGCCGTTGCGCGGCCGCCGGAGCCGAGGTCTGCCCGGCCGCTCACGGCGGGAGGCCGAAAAGGCCGCCGGTGGCAAGCTCCGCGGATACGCCGACGAGCACCACATCGCCCGGCAGCTACAGATCCTCGGTCCGGGAGCGCAGGCTCTGGTCATCGGCGTGCACGCCGCCGACAACGCGAACGGCATCGGCGCAGACGCCTACCGGATGGTCAACGACCGCGGCGCCATCCTCGTCCGCGACGGCGGTGATCCGAAACGCACAGTCCCCGGGCAAGGCAGCGCGGTCAGCGTCCACGCCGTCCTCTACACCCCGGCGGGCACACCGGCCCGCCCACTCCGCCTGCGCGGCGAATTCCCGGAGTTCCCACGAGACATCCGCATCGGCGCACCCTCCGCCACTACGCCTACGCGGAGCGGTCACAACACACCGCCGCCAATCGCCGAACCGCGGCAGACAGACGACGGACATGGCGGCACCTCCCGTCCCAGCATCCTGAACCTGGCCCACACCGCCACCGGTAATTCCGGCATCCGAATCGACCACCTCCCCGCCGGGCCGGAAAGCATCACCCACGAACAAGCCGTCGCGGACAGCGGCCCAGGCGTGGGAGCCGCCGGTCCCGTGGCAGGCCCCAGCCGGACAGGTGACACGACACCCCACCCGACCGGACGCCGGGGCACCCCGGGAACCGATGGCAGTACCGTGCAGCCCGCCCCTGACAAGGCCGGCCCTTCGATCGCCCCGCAACAGCGGCAGGAGCAGGAGCCTCGTGTACTTCCGGCGTCCTTGTCCCGGGTCGAGCCACGGCAGCGCTCCGACGGTTCGGGATCCGGGATAGGCCGACTGTTCCGGGGGATCACGCGCGATGTCCCGGCGGTGATGGTCAATGGCCGCCGACGGAACGTGTTGAGTGAGACATGGCACGAGCTTTCGACCATGCGCAATCCCTATCTGCATTTGACCAGCCACGGCAACAGTTGGGACCCGTGGGTCCGCCCCGCGCATCGGGTGAGCAGGCTCCCCGGTTATGTGGTGGGCCGGTTCGGTGGCTGGCTGGGGATGCATTGGCTGCTCTACGAGTCGGCCGGGGGACGCAGATTCGACTACAACACGCTCACCACGGCGCAGCGTCAGGACGCGATCGACGTGATCGCCGGCCTGCATGCCGGTAGCGCGGAACAGACATCGGCCCGATGGGTCCGGTGGGCGCAACTGAGTCTTGGCGAGGGCGCGGTACACCTGCTGCGGGAGTCCACCGATGTCCGGGACCTGCCGGCCGATGCGCGCGTGTGGATGGCCAATCCGCACAATATGGTCGACGACCACGATTTCCGTACGCTCGCGGTGCAGCGCATCGGAGATACGAATGAATTCCGCATCTACGATCTCGACGATTCCAGTCTCGGTAGTGCGGCCGGGCGAGTGAATACGGCGACACTGGAGCGGCGAATGGCCGAGCGCCGCATCACCGACCTGGTTATCCTCGACCCCGCGAGGCGGTCGGTAGCACCCGGCCGGATGTCGATGGCTCGAGCGGTCGATGCCGCGCTCGACCCGCTGCCGAACTATGCAGCGGCGACGGACCATTCGGTGGCGCAGCCGTACGGCTTCCCGCCTGCGACCGAGGAGCTGCACCTGTGGAGAGACGGACTCGGCCGTCAATTCGACACCGATGATGCCGCCGACTACTTCGGCCGCCATCAGCTGCGCACCTGGAACGAACACCCCGAGGATGTACGCGACGCGCTGCACGCGTACGAGGAGACGCAGGCGATCAACTACGCGCTGCGCAACGCCGCCACGGACGACGACCTCGACGCGTGGATCGAGCGGCTCCAGCTGAACCGCGAACTCGTGCGCGTGCTGAGTCGCCCGCGCGTCGCGATCGCGAAGTTCACCGCGCTGGCCGATCGGTGCGATGCGCTGACCACCACGGAGAACCGCACCGCAGACGACGACGAGCAACTGCGGGCGCTGACCGAACTCCTCTCCGGCCCGCGACCCGCGGCCAGGTGGGAGGCGCTCGTCGCCGACACCAGGCTAGATCGTGTCCTGCGCGCCCACTACGAATTCCGCTACGGACGCGGGTTCGATCGGGCCGCCGTCCGGCACGAGATTGCCCTGCTCGACCGGGCCACCGAACACCCGCTGCGGCTCACCGAGCCGATTCTCGTCGTCCGGGGCCTGAAGGACATCGGCTTCCTCTCGGTCGACGAAAACGGCACCACACTCGATGACCTCGCCCTCGGGGACCGGAGCCTCGAACGGCTGCGGAACGTTGTCCAGCGGGAGAGCGGCTACATGTCGGCCACGGTCGGCCCCAGTGTGGTTTCGCTGGCCGGCGGTTCGGTATTCCGCCTCGAGCTGGTCGTGCCGCCCGGCGCCCGTGGCGTCTATATCGGCGCGGACGGTATGCATCCGGAACAGCACGAACTCGTGCTGGCTCGCGGTGCGCGCTACCGGATCGTCGAGATCGAGAACCGGGGACCCGACGGCATCACCGTCCTGCGCGCCATCCTGGAGCCGTCGGCGCGGGCTACCCCACCCCTCGGCGACGCCCACTCCTTTGCCGATGTCCACCCCGCCGCCCGTGAGCCGATGGCCGACCTGGCCGGGGATTCGACCGGTGCCCACCCCGCACGCACCCGCGACGCCGGCGCGGCGTGGCCCTCGGCTCCGCCCGCTGCCGGTTCGCAGGAAGTGCACGACTGCGTACAGGGCTTGCTATCCGCGGCCACGCCGCAGATCGCGCTGGCGTTGGTGGCGCAGCTGGACCGGCACACACTGTGGGCGGTGCAGGCCGAGTACCGGTCGCAGAAAAGGGGACGTGATTTGGCCAGGGACCTGCACGCCGCGCTACCGGACCAAGCGGACTACATCGATCACCTGTTCGCTGAACTTCCTTCGGAATCCGAGGAATCCGGGCACCGCCGCGGTGACGACTCGCCCGCTGCACCGCAACCACCCCGAGCGACCATGCCCAGCCCTTCACCGGAGCGCCGATGACAAACACCCCGACCACCTACAGCCACTGGACCCGCCGCCCCCTGACCTACCTGCCGGTGCACCGGCAGGGTCGGCTCATCGGGTATCTCTGGGCCTCCGAAGACCACCACGCAGCCGGTTTCGAACGCCAACTCGCCACGGCCGGAGACGATCTCGACTGCCTGCTCGCCTGGGAACGCCGCCTCGACGACGCGGCCCGGCGTGGCCTGACACCGAGGGAAGCCATCCAAGAATGGATCGGCGAACCCGAAGACCCGGTCGCCGGTACGATTCCGCCCGGGATCCGGTTCGGCCGCGCCCCGAGCCTCGCCGAGCTGTGGGACCGCCTCGATCCCGACGGCCCGCCCCTGGGTGAGGGCCGCTGGTCCAGGACGACACCTATCCCGACGGCACGCCGGTCGACCGCCGCCATGGCTGGGGACCACTGGTGAGCGTCCCGCTACAGACCTACCCCACCGAAACCGACTCCCCCGTCCGATACCTCCCGGTCCGGATGGAATCCACTGTGGTCGGCTACCTTTGGGCCGCAACCACCGGCGAGGCGGGCGGCTATCTACCACGCGCCCGAGCCGGACAAGCCGGGGAGACCGCCGCAGGGCTCTGGCAACTGCGGTTCAGCGACGCCTACCGCGCCGGACTACCGGCCACCGCCGCACTGACCCGCTGCCGCGAGTTCCCCGCCGACCGGCTCTCCGGAGTCGTCGGCACCGACGCCGCGGAACGAGAGGCACCCAGCCTCACCGAGATTCGGCACCTGGCCGACGACACCAATACCGGAGGACACGATGAGTAAGAAGCCCGTAGAGGTCAAGCCGGACGGGATACGCCGCGCCGCACACGAATTCGACGACGTCGCCGACACCACCAAACGGCTGCTGGAAACGCTGAAGTCCGCCTCCGAGAGCAAGGGCGAGCCGTGGGGCGGCGACAAAGCCGGTCGCAAGTTCGCCGACGGTGAGAAGGGGTACAAGAAGAACCGCGACAATACCGTCGAATCCTTGTCCAAGGTCGTCGAAGTCTTCCGGCAGAACGCGACGAACCTCCGGGATACGGCGACCATGTACGAGGAGAACGAACGCCGCGCGTCCATCGCCCGCACCCCGCAAAACCGCGACACCTACCGACAACGCAACGCACCCATCGCCCCCACCCCGCAAAACCGCGACACCTACCGACAACGCAACGCACCCATCGCCCCCACCCGGCAGAACCGCGACACCTACCAACCCAACGAACAACGCAACGCACCCATCGCCCACGCCCGAAGCGACATTCCATCGCGACCGGCATTGCGCAGCTCCCTGCCCGGCAGCGACCCTTCACACGACTCCGCGCCCCGGCTCAAACCCTTCTCCATGCGTATCTCCGAGGCCGCCGCGATACCCGATACGGCACCGAGCACAGAGGGCGTCGTAGAGTCCCCGCAAGACACATCACACGAATCCCACTCGGCCCCAACAGAACTGCGACCAACCACCCACTTCCCGCGAATGGACGTCCCGGCGCAGAACGTCGCATACCCCGTACAGCCGCGCTTGGCCGTGGAGGCAGAGCCGGATGCCTGAACAGGCGGAGCGGCTAGCCTCCGGCCAGGTCACGCTCGGCAACTCGTGCCAGCATGCTCAGTACAAGTTTTCGTTGCCAATCGGGTACCCCGTCGAACACGCGGGCTTCGGCGGCGTCGACCGCCGGTGGTCATAATCTCTGCGGTGCCGAGCACGACCTCGAGCCCGAGCAGATCCTCGGCTCGAGCCCGAGATGCCCCGTTCCTCGGCGGCCTCTGCCAGTGTGTCGGGTCGCATGCTCTCGTCGGTGATGAATGCTTCGATGCCGATACACATACCGACAGTCAACCCGTTCCCGGGATAACACGTAGTGCCGACGCCGGTTCGTGACGCTTACGTTCAGTCCGGGTGACGCTGTGGTTCACGCGCGGGTGGCACCGATCTTCCTAGACTTGGCGGTAGCTCGACCGAACGGTAGCGACCTCCCGTACGCAGATGTTGCTGCACGCTGCGCCACGCAGACAACACGGGTCGACTCCGTACCGATACCGGACCCGGTCACCGACCGACGAGGTGAAACGGCCGCTGCGCGATATCGACCCGAAGGTCGCTCCGCTGGTGGGCGGTGTCGGCCGCCTTCGTCCGGCATGCCAGGGAGTGCCTCGTCAGAGTGAATCGAATGTGAGGAACTTGTATGGCAGCGCAGCAGAGCCCAGGTATCGGCGATGCCAAGCCCGGGGAGCTTCGGCTGAACCTGTTGGGACCGGTGGAGGTGCGACTGGAGGGCCGTCAGCTGGATATCACGGCACCGCAGCAGCTGGCCGTGCTTGCCATCCTCGCGGCCGAGCCGGGACGAACCCTGTCGACGACGCAGCTGGCCGAACGTCTGTGGGGCGATTGGCCTCCGTCGTCGGCCTTCGGTGTGCTGCGCAACCATATGCACGCCCTGCGCCGCCAATTCGAGCACCACGGCCACCCGGGCGCCGGGACGAAATGGCTCGACTCGATTCGCGGTGGCTACCGGCTCGGACTGCCGGTCGAGTCCGATGCCTCCGCAGTCGAGGCGCTGCTCGCGGCCGCCGAATCCGACCGCGACTCCGGCGCGGCCGGTGAGGCGAACGAGAAACTGACTGCCGCACAACAACTGTGGCGCGGCGATCCACTGGTCGGCCTGCCCGGACCGTGGGTGGAGGAGGAGCGGGCCCGCCTGCGCCGGCTGCGGTCGACCCTGCACGAGGCCGCGATAGTTGTCGCGGTGGACCTGGATCGGTATTCGGCCGCACTCGCGGAGCTGGAGGCGCGCGTCGAAGCCGAACCACACGGCGAGCGATGGCACGAACTGCTGATGATCGCGCTGTACCGGAGTGGGCGGCGGGCCGAGGCGCTCGACGTCTTTCACAATGCACGTCGACTGCTCGCCGACGAACTCGGCGTGGAGCCCGGCCCGCGGCTGATCCGGTTGCATCAGGAGTTCCTGCAGACAGAGCCACCGATCCCCAGCGCCACGCATCTGGTCACCGTGCGTGACTTGCGGCCTGCCGAAGGAGAACTCGGGACCCCGACGCAGTTACCCCTCGACATCGCAGACTTCGTCGGACGCGAACATCTGGTCCACGAACTGGCCGACGTGCTGGGCGAGACCTCCGACCGCCGTGCGGTCGTGGCGATCACCGGAATGGCCGGTGTCGGAAAGACCACGCTCGCAGTGCATCTCGCGCACCGCGTACGGGACCACTACCCGGACGGCGTGACCTATCTCGACCTCGGCGGGCTGGACGAGCGTCCGCGATCGATGGACACGCTGCTCGCGGGCGCATTGCGCTCGATCGGCGTCGACCCCGGCGAGCTACCGCACGGGCTCGCGGAGCGAACGGAGCTGTGGCGCACCACCGTAGCGTGTAAGCGCATCCTGCTGGTGCTCGACAACGCCCGCGACGCCGCTCACCTCACTGCGTTGCTGCCGGGCCCGGGCGCGGCGGCGGTGCTGGTCACCAGCCGTTCGAGCCTGGCGGAATTATTCGATGCGCGGCTGGTCCCCCTGGACGTCCTCACCCCGGACCAGGCATGGACGCTACTGGAGCGCATGGTGTCCGCGCCACGGTTGTCCGCCGAACCGGAAGCGGCACAGGCGATCCTGCGCGCCTGCGGCCACCTCCCCCTGCCGCTGCGCATCATCGGAGCGCGGCTCGCCAGTCGGCCCGGCCGGCAGCTCGCCGCTCTCGCCGAGCGCCTGGCCGACGAGCACGTCCGGCTGGCCGAACTCGCGGTCGGCAACACCAGTGTGGAGCTCGCGTTCCGGGCCAGTTACCGTCGGCTCGACCCCGAGTTGTCGCGCGCGTTCGTCCTCGTCGCGTTCTGCGATGCGCCCCATTTGCCCATCGCCGCCATCGCCGCACTGCTCGACCGAGAGATGGCCGAGGCCGAACGCCTCTGCGAAACCCTCGTCGACCTGGGCATGCTGCAGACACCGGAGTTCTGCCGCTACCGCTATCACGATCTACTGCGCCTCTACGCACGCAGCGTGGCGGAGCCAGCGCAGCAGCTCGAATGGCCGCAGGCCCTGCACCGGCTGGTCGATTTCTATCTCGCGAGCGCGAAAAACATTGCGGAACTGCGCGATCCGGGTCTGGGCGCAGATTTCTACGCCGCCACCAGGGCAGCGGGGCAACGGTACACCGACGAACGACACTGCACCGCATGGGCGTTCGCCGAGCGGTTCGGGCTGGTCACACTCTACCGGCAGGTGGCCGAGCATCCTGATGCCCAGACCCGTACGCTCGCAGTCGATCTCGCGCTGTTGCTCGCGGTAGGTGGGGATGCGGGCGAGCATCTACCCCAGGTGGCGCAGGCGCTCGAAGCGCTGAGCCGAGCGGCCGGGGACCACCGGACCATGGCCAGGGCCGAGCTGGCCGCCGCCACCGCGCGGCTGATCGGCACGGGCGATCTGAGCGCCGAACACGCACTCCGCCACGCCGGGGCGGTTCTGCAAGAAGGGGGAGACCTGACCAGCGCCATTCTCGCCGAGCAGGCGCTCGGCACAGTCATGGACTACCGGGGCAAGACGGATGCCGCCATCGAACATCACCGCCGCGCCATCGAACTGGGCGCCGAGGCCGGGACCCGGTTCGGTGAGGGGGTGAGCTGGGCGGCGATCGCTCGGGCGTGCTGCGACGCCGGGTGCTGGGCCGAGGCCGCCGAGGCCGCCGAGCAGGCCCTGCTCATCGCGCTGCAGGTCGGCAGTCTGCGGATCGAGTCGATGGCGTTGCACGAGTTGGGATTCGCGATACTGCAGCGCGGGGACTCCGTCCACGCCCGCAAGCTGTGCGCGCAGGCGCTCGACGTGGCCCGCCGACACGGCAGCCGACACCAGGAGGGATGCGCACTGACCCGACTGGCCGAGGTCGCCCTCGGTAGCGGCGATGCCGACACCGCGATGCAGATCGCTGAGGAGGCCGTGCAGGCACTCACCGAGGTCTCCGCTGCGGTGCGACGCCTACAGGCGATGCAGGTGTATGCGCGCGCGCTGACCGCCGTCGGCCGTGCCGCCGAGGCAGCACCGATTCTGGACACGGTGACGCAAGCGAGCCGACACATCGGCATCCCCGGCCCCGAACAGCATTCGGGAATGCCGACCAGTCGCACGAACCTGGAAACCGGCGGTCCTGCTGCCACTCCGACGGATTCGAGGTCACCAACAGAAGGCATGACCGACGAAAGCGGAGTCGTGCTGCGCGGCGCGCCGTCGCACCATCGCTTCAGCCACGGCGTCGAGCCCATCCCGATACCTCACACCGGGCAGCATCGGTGACGTCGGACTGAGCGTCCGCGGCGCGTGACCTGCTCCGGATGTCTATTTGCCTGCGCCGGACCGAATGGCCGTTCCACGGGGGCGGAGTACAGGCCGCGGCCAGGATTGCGGCAGGCACGGTGACCAGCAACGGCCGCGCCCGCGAGACCGCCAACGACGCAGCCTCCGACGCCGCCGATTTTTCCAACAGAGTGCCGACGGTGGCGCGCGTGGTGCTGGTGGCCACCGCAGTGTCGGGCAAGCGGTGCCGCGTTCACCGTGCCGGCAGCGGCGGCAAGCGCCACCACGGCCGACACCGAGATCACGACATGCTTGCTCACCTTCACAACTACTTCCTGGTCGTCAGGCTGCGGAACGATCGACTAGTCACCTGCGGCAATGCCGCAGTGCGCGCTGCCACAACGCCGTATCGGCCGAGGATCGACCGGCGGCGAAGTCAGCGGCGGTGCCGTCTGATGCGGTCGTGCCGGTTGCCCGGTGCCAAGGGTAGGTACCGACGTAACGGTTTCCTTGAAGACTTGCTCCTTCGGCGAGGTAGTAGGCACGCGCGAGGGCTTGGAGGACTGAATCCCACACGGGGCCTTGCGCTTCGCCGGACGGAGCGTCGCTGAGCCACACCAGAGCGTCGATGGCATCCATCGCCAGCGCGGCGGCCTCGAGCACCGGCGAGGTTGCCCGGGCCGCACCGGCCTCGGTGGCATGGCGCTCTTCCAGCCCCTGCCGAAGCTCGCGAACCCATGCCTCGGATACCGGCACCGCCGCGCAGCTCGGCGATGCGGAGCCGCCCCGAGTGATCCCGACGGCACCCACTACGGCCCGTAGTCGGGCTATAAATACCACTTCGCTTCCTCCTATACTCCGGATTCGCGGCTATGTGGTTGACCGACAGCTGCACGCGCTAGGGGTCAGGAGACCGGCGCGCGGTCCGCGCAGCCGAAGCCATCGCGGTTCCGGTTGATTCGCCGAACATCAGGGCGAGCGCCGCACCGGCCAGTTCCACGATCGCTCCGCGCATCAGGCTCATGGTCGGGAATCGGCGTCACAACGAATACCGAACCGCCGCAATCGATTGCGATCACGAGAGCGCCCGGGCGGGCGCTACGAACCGCAATCCCGGTGGTCGAGGCTTGCGTGGCTCATCAACGTTCCACGAAGCGCGCCAACGCGGCCAGGGTCTGCTCCATCGTCCGCCGGTTGCGCACTGAGCGTCGTCCCAGACCGGTGGTGACCACCGAGGTCACCTTGTAGAACAGGGAGCGCTGGTCGAAGACGCGCTCGATGACCTCGCATCCCTGCGGGCGCGGGGCGATCTCGTACTCCCACGTCGACACCGGACGGCCCGCCGCGCGCACGGCGAAAGCGAAGCGTTTTCCCGGGTCGGCCACCGTCACCGTGCAGATCGTGCTCCACTTCACCCACGGGCGCCGATTGTCCCCCCGGAAGGTGGATCCGACGGCGCCCGGCGCACCGGTGAGCCACTGCGCTCCCGCCGACTCCGGACTCCACTCACTCATCCGAGTCACGTCGGCGATCAGGTCATACACCTTCTGCCGGTCACCGGCCATCACATGCCGGACCTCGACTGCGGCCACAAAACCCACCTCACGAAGCCTGTTGGTGCACAGTTCTTTTCGCCCTCCCGCGAGGTCGACTCCCGGTCGGGCTACTGTCGCAGTGTAGGAAGATCGGCACCGCCCGCGCGTGAACCACAGCGTCATATGGAGGGAATATTTGCGCCAGAATGAGTTTTCCATGGACTCCACTCCCCCGAGCACCGCGGCGGGGGAATTCGACACTTACCGGCGCGGGTGGCACGCACAGTTCGGCGCCGAGTCGCCGCTGCCCACCTTCAGCCCGGACACAACCGACGACTTCCGGGTCAGGGCCCATGCCGTCAGCATGCACGACCTGACGATGGTCGACATCCACGGCGCCTCGGGCATCCGGACAGTCCGCCCGGCCGACAGCGTCGAAGGAGAAACCCAGCTGTACATCGTGGCGCGCGGCGCTTACGCCCTGGACGGCCGGTCCGATCGCGGTGAGCACACCGTGCAGGGCGGGCAGTTCCTGCTCCAGCGTCTCAGGAAGCCGACACATTTCGAGATGGCGCCGAACACAGCGGCGAAGGTCATCGTCGCCATGCCGTCGCCCACGCTTCAACCGCTGCTACAGGACCGGATCATTACGGGATCGGCGGACTCGGCCGAGATCCGGTTGCTGGTGGCCCACGCGAACATGATCCGCACAACACTGCCCGACCTCGGCCCCGCCGGTGAACAGGCCGCCCTCGCCGCCCTGCACGAACTGATCAAGGCCGTGCCACTGAGGCGATTCGACGACGTTGAACCCCGGCTGACACCCGCACTCACCCAGGCGGCGAGGGACCTCGCGGACCGCCACCTCTCCCACCCCGAACTCTCTCCGGCAGTGCTGGCACGCCAACTCAACGTCTCCGTCCGCACCCTGCAACGGGCGTTCGCCTCATCGGGCGAGTCGGTGACCGCCTACATCCGCCGCCGGCGGCTGGAAGAGGCCAGGCTCGCGCTCACCGCCTCACGCAACCGACCGAGCAACTCGGAGCTCGCCGCCTACTGGCAGTTCGCGGACAGCAGCCACTTCATCCGCGCCTTCAAGAAGGCCTACGGCCTCACACCCGCCGAGTACGCCCGCTCGGAACCCTGAGCCTGCAACATCCCTAGCAGCATGGTGGCGACGTCATCACCGCCGACCGCACGAGCGGAGGTTCGCATCTGAGCTGGCATTCGGCTCGGCGCGAAAAGCGAAGGGCCGGAGGAGATCTAGCGGTGGAACCTGGTGGTCTCGCAAAGTTTCGCGCGGGCGGTCCTGGCCCGGTTGACCGGGGCCGCGGTGTTCGCGTATCCGAAAGACACTCCGAACAGCACCTTGCCGTCGACGATTCCCAGTTGGCGGCGAATCGTGTCCCCGTAGAATCCGAGCAAACCCTGTGGGCAGCTGGCAATTCCATAGGCGGTCATGGCCAGCAGCAGGGTTTGTCTGTACATGCCGATGTCGGCCGCCATTCGCTCGTCGGCGACGGGTGGGGCGAAGATCAGCGCGACGTGCGGGGCTCCGTAGAAGTGGAGGCTTTCCGCGTTGTGCGCCTCGCGTGCCTGGCTATCGTCACGGGCGATACCGAGCGCCCCGTAGACGGTCTCGCCGAAGTCCTCGCGGCGCCGGCGATGTAGCTCGGTGTAGAGATCCTCCCGGAAAGGGAAATCCACGGACAGACGCTGCTGTGTGTGCGCCGCCAGCAACGCCTCGCTCAACCGGTCGCGCGCCGGGCCGCTGACCACCTCGACGGTCCAGGGCTGAGTATTGGAATTCGACGGCGCGGCACCCGCCAAGGCGAACACGGCGCGCATCGTGTCTTCCGGCACGGGATCCGGGCGGAAGGACCGGACGGCTCGCCGACCACGGATCAGCTCTTCGGCGTAGCGGGACAGATCTTTTCGCCTGGTCACACCCTGATCAATCATGATCTCCTCTTCGCGGTCCGGCTCTTATGTAAACGGATTCGTTTACATGGCGCAGCGAGACTATCACGCGCAAACATGTTAAGTAAACGGTTGTGTACACTTCAGAAATGAGTGAGCGACCGACGGTCCAGCGCCGCCACGGCCGCGGCGGTCGCGAACGCGTCATTGCCGCGGCCACAGCACTTTTCGAGACGCAGGGCCTCACCGCGACGAGTATGGAACAGGTCGCCGCCGCCGCCCCTGTCTCCAAACGCACTCTGTACCAACACTTCCCGACCAAAGATGACCTGGTCGTCAGCTATCTGCGGCACATGGCCGAATCCGGCCGCACGATCGAAGCCATTCTGGACCGTGACGATCTGCCTCCCCGGGACCGCCTGCTGGCCCTGTTCTGCTTTCCGGTCGAGGCCGACGCCCCGATCCGCGGCTGCCCTTTCATCGACGCCGCAGCCGAATTCCCCGACCCCCACAGCCCCGCCCATCAATACGCGGCCACGCAAAAACTCCGCATGCTCACCCGCCTCACCGAACTCCTGGCCACACTCGGCGTCACCGACCCTCGAACCCTGGGCGAGCAACTCGCACTCCTGGCCGACGGCGCCGCAAGTCGCTCGATGGTTCTCAACGACACCGGCTGCTACGACTATGCGCACGCAGCAGCACGGGCACTACTCGACGCCGCCCTCCCGACCGAGACCGGGCCACCGCCACACTGAACCCATCGCGTCAGAGCCCAGCCCTCCTCCGAGAGTCGAACCCCGACACCACATAATCGGCATCAGCCAGCAATCACGTGCCCTCGCTATGGCCAGAGAGGGGAGCTCGCCCCTCCTGAGTCCGGCTTCAGTGGTTCTGGACGCCGCTCAGTTCGTCACTTCTGTCAGAGTGGCGGTGGCGGGCCAGGGTGCCGGTCGCCAGATCCAGGCGGTGGAACCCAGCCCATAGAGATGGACGCCTCATCAACCTACTCGGACGTCAGACCACGGCGACGCATCGATGTCCCTCCCGCCGAGGGAGGCCACCATTTCTGCGAGATGAATGTGCCCGCCACTGTCGAAGCGCTTGCGCTGGCCGTTCGAGCCACCGCGTCCTTCCCGGTCGCCTTCGAGCCCACGTTATCCCAGTTGACACCGTCGTTGCTGGCCGACCTGATATGGCGGAATTCGCAGACTGGGCAGAGGGCAAGACAGCGAATCTGTCCCGTTTCGCGGTCGACGGCGGTATCCTCGCCAACACGCCGACCCAGCCCGCGCTTCGCGCGATTCAAGGCATGCTCGTCGACGACAAACGCGTCCGCCGGGCCGATATCCTGTGCCTATTGTGGGGAGGCTGACCATGGACGATGCTCTGCAAATACCGCATCTGAGAGCCACCGCAGACTTGGAACTCCGCCCGTGGTCGTTGTCTGCGGCAGATCTCGAGCTTGTTAGGGAAGCCTCTGCCGACGACCTGATTCCTATAACCACGGCGCCGGCGACCTTCTCGCGCGAGGCCGCAACGCGGTTTATCGAACGCCAGTGGCAACGAGCGACCGATCGAACCGGATACCCGATGGTGATCGTCCGGCGACGGGACAACACCCCACTGGGAAGTATCGACCTGTGGTTGAAGGACATCGACGAAGGCCGCGCATCGCTCGGCTACTGGGTGGTCCGCTCGGCCCGCGGCCATGGCGTCGCCGCGCATGCTCTGGCGGCAATGGCTACCTGGGCACTGGAAGAGCTGCATATCCCACGGCTCCAGCTCTATGTGGAACCTTGGAACCGCGCTTCGATCCGCACTGCGGAGAGAGCCGGTTTCGAATGCGAAGGGCTCCTCAGATCGTGGCAGAAGGTCGGCAATCGACGCCGCGACATGTTCATGTACGCGCGCCTGGCAACGGGAACCCTCGCCGAGGCGGATCAGGTTTGCACCGGTTAGACCTCAATGACCGGTTGCCGGCGGTCGCGGGTGATCGTGAACCGATATCACTGCTGGCACAGTGTTCGATAGGCCCCGGCGGTGCCGGGGTACTCGCCTCGTGGTCGACCTCCATGGCCTCGCTTGTAAAATTAGTCGAGACTATGCTTGATCTGCGTTTGTACGCACAGCCAGTGGATAAATCCGCTCGAAAACATCTGATGAATCGCTCACCCTCTCTATGAGAGGACCGTCCGATGGGTTTTGCAGAGATGCGCCGATTCCGGCGTGATCCGTTGGGTTTCCTCGAGAATCTGCGCCGGACCAGCCCGGTAGAGGTGTTCGGGCTGCCGTGGGGCGGGTGGTGTGTCGGCGATACGGGTCTGGCGCTGACGGTGTTGAGTGACCGCGCTTTCAATGCGGGGAAGTCCGGATTCTTCGGTTCTATGCTGCCTTCGCGGTCTGCTCAGGTCGATTTCGGCCGCGCGGTGCGCGCGATTCTGCGGACGCATACGCCCGAGTATCGCGAGTCCCTGGCGGCGGCGGTGATCGAAATGCCCTCCGTCACCCGCTGGCCCGCAGCGGGGGTCGAGCTGGTGTATCGGTGCACCGCGGACGTGTTGCTGCACCCCGATGGTTCTCCCGAGTTGCGGCAGTTACTGGAGCGAAATGCACGCGTGGGCGCGCTTCGCCCGGCCCGAATGGCGCAGCGGGCGCGGGCGCAGCTGCTGCGCGCCAAGCTGTCCACCGCGCTGAACGAGCAGATCCGGGACCGGCGCAGTGCCACCGGCCGCACTGCGGAAGCCGAACCACGGGATCTGCTCGATGCCGTGATCGGTGCCTGTCCCGACGGCGTTGCCGATACAACGGTGGCGCAGCTGTATGTGCTGATGTTCCGGTCCATTGTGGGACCGCTGGGCTACTCGCTCGCGTGGTCGGTGCTGCTGGGCAGTCTCCACTCTCCTGGCTCACCATGGCCTTGGCCCGTCGACTGGGTGGTACGTGAGGCCCTGCGGCACCGGCCGGTCTCCTGGATGGTCAGCCGTCCAGTCCCCTATCCCGCCGAGTTCGGGGGGATCGCCTTCCAGACCGGCGACCTGCTGTCCGTCAGCCCCTATCTGCTCCATCACGACAATAAACACTGGACCAGACCAGGGGCATTCCAACCCGACCGCTGGATTCGACCGAGCGAACACGGCCCATTTGTGCCCTTCAGTTCCGGCCCCTTCACCTGCGCCGGCGCCGCGGTCGCCCACGATCTGGTCACCGATGCAGCCACCACCCTCATCGAGAACACCTCTCTGCGCGTCATTGGCGGCGGTGATACCCGCCCGATCGTGACCAATGCCGCGACCCCCAGGCCGTTCACCCTGCGGCGTACCCCACAAGCCCTGTCCGCGCCCGACCGAGCCCCAGGAAGGAGGTGACATCATGATCAAGGCATTGCGGTTCATCATCACCAACAAGCCGACCCGTACCTGGGACCCCGCTCAATACGGGTGATTCTGCTACCGGCTGGATGGCTCGACCAACGCCAACCAGCTCTCGGTGACGCCCCCGATGACATCGCGTTTCCACCGGGCTCTTTGGAGTGGATGAAACGTCCCGAGATCCCCAACCTGTATGGCGGGATTCGGGGACACCATCGTGGTGGGACAAGATCGTCGACTACGTCGAGGGCGAGGTGTGGCCCAACGCCAAAACCGACACCCTGGCTGATGCCGGGACCGGGTGGAGTTGGTGCGCCGAGCAGCTGAACACCCATCTGAACTTCCAGCCCACCCGCGACGCGATCGGCAACCAGCAAACCTCCGAAGTTCAGCAGATCCTGGACCAGATCACCCTGCTCGAAACCCAGGGCAATCCCGCGCACTTCTGGCATTGCAATCTCGCTTCCCCGGATGTTCTGCAGCCCACCGCCGTTCGCACATTGTGAACCGACCCGGCGCTGATGGTCGCTGAATGGCCGTCGAGACACCGGGCCGGAGGTCACGTCGTTGGCAGCGTGCCCCATTTGACGCGGAGCTTGGCCTTTTGTTCACCATCCGGCATCTGGGTAGTCACGATCAGGACGTCGTCATCGCCGATCTTTGCTGAACCTGCAGAGTAGGCGACCCCATCGAAGTCAGAATGTGTCATCAGGACCTCCTGAACGTGCACATCGAACGAACCGGAGACTTCGATGTGCACAACCTTCGCCATAAACGCCCCGCTGGACTCCCGGACGTAAATATCGACAACTTCTCCAGTCTCGGCAATTAGAATACCGCCACTCTGAAGATTGATCACAAAGTTCTTCTCATGACCTAATGCATCACGATAGACAGGATGATCTGGCGGTACACTCTCCAGTACGAGTCGCATGAATTCGCTACCATCAATAATATCGCCATTCTCGAGGTAGATATCTATCGGAGACGGTCCATCTTCGTAGCTTTGATACTCCACGAAGCTACCATCGGGTAGCAGAAGGGAGTACTTCACCTTGCGCGCAGTGAGCTTAAAGGTCTTTGCCCATACCGCATCGAGCAAGTTAGTCAGCTGCCCTTGCAAGCTCTCGGAACCTCTGCCTCCAGGCGGATCGTGCTGATACGCAAGGCCTTGGCCTTTACCAGCGCTGGCGCTGTGAATCCCGTTCTCGAGATGAGAACTAGCTTATCGGTCAGAAGAGCATGCTTTCCGTACATCTGCTCTACCCATTCAATAGTCGGTTTCCGACCGTGATCCCTACATTCGATCCCGATTACGATATTCTGACCCGACATTTCCTGCTCGATACAGATATCGACTTCACGTAGTTGACCCGCAACGCGATCGACTAGCTCTTTCGACTCGGTCACAGTAGCCTTCTCATCGCTGATATGAGCATGAATTATGGCTATGACTTCTTGAAAGATATTCGACCGCTTCGGCATGAAGAGCAGAATACCAATGGATGCTGATGATTAGCGCGCGGTTATCGGCGGTCAGACTGCGGTCGGGCGCGCTGCGTAGTTACGTGTTGGGCGTAAATCGCCAACTGGGCGGCGCCATCACGGCGTGGCCGTTTTCGTTCGTGTCACAGCGCCTGTGCGCCTATTTCTCGGTGGTCGTTCTTGACCGCATCAACAACCTCCGCCCTACGCCGACAACCTCTGGCAGCTGCGTCGACACCCTCTACATCATCGAGCTCTACATCATCGAGTTCGACGAGGTCGACGGCTCGAACCTGCAACACCACAGCTCGATCAGTCGAGATCGACCCGAGCCTTCCCGGTGGGCTCCGACATCGCGCACCGTCATCGCGCCGCCACCACGATCGAGTAGATCACTACCCTAGCGGCTCCGAATCTCCACAAACAGACTGTTCCGTATCTGATGCTCGATACAACGACCGAAAGGGACAGCCATGAACAAGATCGCCACCACCCTCGCCACCTGCCTCCTCGCGGTCGGCGCCACCGCCGCCCTCGTCACCGGCATCGCCGCGGCCAACCCCGGCGGCACCTACATCGGCAACTACGCCACCCTGTCCGCCTGCGAGGCCGACGGCCAGGCACCCAGCACCGGAGGCACCCACTACGTCTGCGAGCTGCAGGCCGACGGCACCTACGACCTGTACACCGGCGTCCCCGCCTGACCCCGGTCCACGACCAGGCGCTCAACACGCCATCCCTTCGGGTCCCCGTAGTTTCCGCCGAAAATCCAACGCTGTTCGGCGCGCGGGTATCCGCGCAGTCGCCGTGGTGGTCGGCACCGGCACTCCAGCGATTGGCCGTTGCGGTCGCGGCGGATCTGGCGCGAGTTCGTCTCGCTGCTGGCGACCGCTGCGGCGGCAGCGTCGCGGTCGAGATCTGCGGCGGCTATATCGTTGGTGTCGGGTGCGCCGTGCTCGGGTCGCCGGTGGGCCACGATCGCGTTAGCGAGCAGGGTGATCTCGCCGTGGTATTGGCGGGCTGTTCCGCGTGGGAGGGTGGTCAGCGACCACCCGTAGCGTTGATGGCGGGCGACGGTCAGCCCGATCTCCTCGGCCAGGGTCTTGTAGCAACACCGAGACGGTGGCCAAGAAGCACTACATCGACATCCCTGAGACGGCGCCCGACAACCGGGACGTGCTCGAACGATGGGCCACTGACCGGTAAGGAGGCCAAAGTGTGACGTTTCTGTGGAGTAGCCTCGAATCCCACCAGTGGCATCTACAACAGAAAACCCCTTCTGACCAGGTCAGAAGGGGTTTTCACTGTCGGGCTGACAGGATTTGAACCTGCGACCACCTGACCCCCAGGGAACTGGAATTCATCCTGGGGTCTCCGGCTGGTGTTCTCCCGTCCAGGTCAGAGGCCTTTCAACGTCCGGCTCGTATTGCCTGGTCCGCCTTGTATCGGCCTGTCTTGGCAAGTTCTAGGCACGCTGGATATCGTCTCTCACCTGCGAATTACTGCGGTCTCCGCCGTCGGCCACCGGGCGCTCGCGACCAATCCAGTCGTGCTTTCCACGGCACCCGCTATCTCTTCGGTAGCGCTGGCGCTGCCTAACATCCACTCCGATCACGGGGGTGCAGTTCACCTTTGGATCGGCCGATTCGTCACCGTGCCGCTCGGCGTAACAATCGGACCACCGCACGTTCCAGCACCAACGGACCTCCGTCCTCGGAAACGGCGTGGGCAGGACGTGGCTGACCGTCCCCATCGCTTTGGTACTAAGCGAAGCCGCGGCCACCTTCTGCTTGTCGCCCAGCAGGGCATCGATACGGGCTCCGAACACAACACGAATTCATATGTTCCGGCAATCTCTCACCGGCCGACGGTAAGTCACCGTCCGATTACTCCGGATCACGATACCGGTGCAGCAAATTGTTGAACCTCCGTAGCTTGTCGACGGCGACCTCGGGCACCGGGTCGGGATGGAAGTGCATAACCTTGTTGCGGATGAGCCGGATCTCTTCCAGCCGGGAGATGAATGCGGAGCGGTCCAACGGCCAGCCCAGTTTCTCCCAGACCTCTCTGTTCTCCAGCATACGGCGGTAGTCACCCACCGAGAGCTGGTCGAAACTGGTGATCTTCCGGTCACAGAGTCGTTGGACGGTCCGAATATCCAAGGTGCGGTTCAGGATCCAGCGCAGTGTCTGATCCAGCTCCCCCAACTGGAAGAACGGGGTCGCCATCTCGCCGTAGCGCTGAGCCACGTCGGCCGTCGTGACGATGCCTTTAATGACCTTGTTCTCGTCCCGGACGAACACGAATTCGCACTGTTGCAGCGTGGGTAGGACATCGGAGAGATCGCGTTCGTAGTCGACGACCTCCACATGCGGGTCGATCGCATCGGCGAGACTCGCATCGGGCTTCTGGTGCATCGCTTGGACGATCGAGCGCCATGTGACCGCTCCGCGCAGATTACGAGGGCCGCTAAGGACGGCGAGCTGGGAGAAATCATTCAAAAGCATCTTGGTGATCGCTTCTTCGAGCGTGCTGTTCGGCCCGACGGACTCGACCCCGAGCAGGGGTGACAGATTCCCGACCGTCAGGCGGACATCGAGATCACGCTCCCCCTCGTCGTCCTCGGCGACCGGGACGTCGTCGAGGACGGACGGACCCGCCACCGTGTTCCCCTCCGCCTCGCTGGGCGGCGTGGTCAGTGACACCATCGTGTCCAGAGTTACCGCTCGGAAGCTGGGTGAGGTCACCAGTCCGTGGTTGGCCAGATCCGCCTCGATCCGGCTGACTTGATCTCCGCGGTCCGATGCTCCCCACAGCGACAGCAGTTCACGGACCGAAATGCGTTCGGGCTCATGCTCGTCTGCATGCCTGCGGGCCTGCCTCAGGCGCTCGTGGATACGCCGACCCACCACATCCTCATTGTGCCGGTGCGCAGCGGCCGCAACATTCGAGATCACTCGGTCGAGCAACTCCTGACGTACGGCGTCCAACATCCGATCCTGCTCGACCACAAACCACGCCCGCCACCCGTCGACGGCTCCCATCCCGGCGGCCACCATCGCCGCCCGGGACGGTGAGCGGAATTCCTCGCCGTCGGGCTCGAGCCGGATGCGTCCCTTGTCGGTGATTGTCGCGTCGTAGGTCACGCCGATCCGGTTGCGCTTGAACCTGAGCTTCGCGCCAGGCTGAATAAGACCGGCGTCCAATAAATCTGGAACCGTAACCCGGCGCCCGCCGATCAGATACGTCGAGCGACCGCCGGGCTGGTCGGCTCGCTCTGCTGTCACTCCGCTCCGCACGGGTACTCACCATTTCCGCAAGCCGGCAAACTTGCGCCGGGCACCGATCGCCTGCTTGAGCACCCGCTTCTCGAGTTCGGGGCGGCTCAGGCGATCCACCCGGGTGAGCTGCAACTGCGCAGCCACGGCCAGCAGACTCGCACGGTCGAGATGCTGTTCATGTAGATACGCGGCCCCCTCGTCCTCGGTCTCGGTCGCGCGCAGCTGCGCAGCGATCCGGGCCGCATCGGCATTCGAGCTTGTGACTGTGGTCGGCGTCGCTGCCAGCACACGGCCGGACTCGTGGGTGGTGGGCTGCGATGCGGTGCTACCGGTGTCGGTTTGGTCGGCCCTAGCGTTGTCAGCCAGCGCATCATGGGCCTTGGTGTTCTCGGCCCCTGTCTTGCCGTCGCGCGTATCGAGAGCCGATGCTGGAGTCCGGGATTCGTCTGCGGTAGCGTCGTTCCGGGCGAAGCTATGGCGAACCAGTATATCGACGAGTTCTGCCTTCCTGCGTTGCGTGTAGCCGCGGATGCCCAGCAGCTTGGCCACCTGATGCAGGCCCTTCAGGGGCAGGTCCGCTCCGTTCAGGTAGAAGCTCCGTTGTTGTCCAGAGGGCAATCGCGAAAGGTCCTGCACCACTTGGAAGGGACTCGATGACGGTGCCCCGATCGGGTCGTCCGCCAAAGACCGGGAAATACCGCGCTCACGAGGAACGGAACCAACCGGTGCCGCATGGTCGGCGGGCACGACCGCCAATTCTACCGTTCCGTCGATAATCCCCCGCAGTGTGACCTCGTCTTGTCGTTCCAGGAACTCGAACAGCCGGGTTTGCAGAGCGACGAAACTTTTCAGGTCGTTCACTGGTGAGCACCCGTCGACGATGCGAGCGCACCCAGTACCTCATCAGCCAGCTGGTCGAACTCCTTGACGACCTCGTCCTTGCCAGTATTGTGCAGCATCGCCGGTACACCGCTCTCGCCGGCATTGCCGAAGTGCTTGGGACTGTTGCGAATCATGCTCTTCAACACGGGAACTCGCGAACTCTCGCGCACCTCTTCGATATAGCGGTGCTGGGCGAGTGTCACCTGTTGCGAATAGATCTGCACCATGGTGAAGACGACCCCCAGGAAACTGGGATCGATCGGCGTGTATCCACCGCCACCCCCTTTGTGGTTGACGTAGTCGTTGAACTCCTTCACCAGTCCGGCACAGTTGCCGACCAGATAGTCCAATCCCAAGGTAGAAAGATAGTCCGCCTTGGCCGGCACGAGAATGAGTTCGCTGGCCACGATCGCGGTCTTGGTGACGAGGCCGAAATTCGGTGCGCAGTCGATGAGCATCAGATCGTAGGCGTTGCTGAAGTGACTGTCCGCCAACGCTTGTCGCAGACAACCGTGCAGGTCCAGAAACCTCCGCTTCGATCCGTCGAGGGTGGTGGTCCCGCCCAGCAGGGCGGCCAGCTCGAGATCGATATCGATCAGGCCGAGATGCGACGAGATCAGGTCGAGCTGTCCGACGGGGTTTTCCAGCGCTCTGTTGACCCGCTCCGGCGTGACGACGAGGTCAGCCAGGGAGAGCTCCCTCCCGGGCATTTCGCCCTGATACCACTGTCTGATCGTGCGGTCGTCCTTGAGCCGATCGTGCCAGTCGTCGATCGAGAAGAACGAGAAGGTCAGATTGGTTTGTGGATCGAGATCGATAAGTAACACGCGTAGCCCTCGGCTGGCGGCAACCGCACCGAGATTCGCGGTAAGCGTCGTCTTTCCCACACCACCCTTGTAATTCATAACCGCCACGACCCGCATCCGCTTCTCCCAATGGTTTCGGGCGCCGACGTCGCCGGCGAACAACGATCGATGTCACATGCCGATCCGGTGCCGGGGCGAGATGGCGACCCGAACTCCTCGCCCACAGCACTCATCCGAACTTCCACTCTCCCCACGACACGGCCACCCAGGCTTTCATCGATCGTGCCACCAACCACCTATCTCGCAAGCCGAAACAGACTTCTTCGCAGCAACTCTCGGACAGATTGCCCGGCAGGGCTCCTACCGACGAGGCCGGTCGGTATGAATATCAATGCCGCGCAACCTGTTTGGTCGAACGTCGTATACCGGACTGCGATCTGCTGAAAGAGGCGTTCAGAATGACGCTGGCCCCCATGGCTAACCGATCGATACGGAACTAATCCACCGCGAATCGCTCAACAGGACACCGCAGCGACACAAATCACACGAACCTGTCGATGACACGCCGGAAGACTGATTTCGGCAAGCCTCCCCGCGGCGTTGCAGGGCTGACGTCAGGGCAGAGCACCACCACAAAGTCTTTCGCGGCTCGGAGGCAACGTGGATGCAAGTCGCGTTGGGTGGTCGCCATCTGCTGCTCGAGTAGACTAAGGACCGCGGGCACAGGTGGGGTTCACCCGAAAAAAGTGCGCAGGTTAGCTTGCTTCAGGGGCGGCTTTCAGTGACTGCTCGGAGTCGGTGGGTGAGAGCATTCTAGAGCCGAGTGTTCGGCGACACCGTCACGCGGAACGCACGGCGCCGAACGGCGCGCTACGCATCCGCTGCGGGCCCGACGGAGTCGATGCGGACACTGAACGCGAGGCGCCGCGGCGCGTCGAGAACAGCCTCGACGAGCGCGTGAGTGTCGTCTTCCAGTTCCAGGACTTGGAACACCGACACTCGCCCGCCGCAACGACGCAGCCCAGCGTTGATAGCCGGACAGGCTCGTGTGTGGTGCATGTAACGGCACTGGCTCTGTCGCGACAGTAACTGCGGCCGCAGTTCTGCGGCCGGATTATGTCGAAGTATCGGAAGAGGGGTGAAGCGGGGTGGCGCGGCGCAGGCGGTTCTTCGCTGAATTGCAGCACCAGCACAGGCTGGCACAGCAACGGCAGGCGCAGCAGCAGCGGGCAGCGATACAGGCGCACAACATGGCGGTGCGGGAGGCACAACGCTGCGCGCGGGAGCAGCAACGAGCAGTGGCAACAGCCATGCGCGCCTCGGCCGCCGAACGCGCGGCAGCGGAGAAGGCCGCCAAGCTCGCCCACATTGCTGCCCGAGAGGCAGAGGTCCAGGCGAAGAACGCACAGCTCGCCGTCGCCTACGACGAGATCGACAATCTCCTCAACGCCACGCTGGAGGTCGATGACTGGGTCGACCTCGAGTCGCTGCGCGAATCGGCCACAGACATTCCGTTCGATCGTCCCGAATTGCTCACACCATCACCAGCCCCCCGTTACCACCCACTGCCGGATCACCCGAGCTTCGTACCACCCGCGCCGCCATCAGGCCTGAGCAGCGCTCTGGGCGGAAACCGCAGGCACACTGCACAACTGGAGGCAGCGCAGCGGGAATACCTGAACGTCGTGCAGCAGTGGCTGCTGACACTCGCGCGGACGTGCGCTGCGAACGCAGAGCTTCGCGCCGGTTGGCGACAGCAGGAAACCGCGCGTGCAGCGGAGCTTGGCGACGCCCGTCGCCGACTCAAGCAAGCAAACGCCGACCATCGCCGACAGGTCGAAGAATCGAATGCACGATTGGACCGGCTCATCGCCGGTTTACGCGACCGCCAGCCCGCCGCGATGGACGAATACGTCGGCGTCGTACTGGCCAACTCGATCTACCCCGAAACCTTCGAGGTGTCCTACGAACACTGCTTCGACGCGAGCGACCACGAACTACACATCACGGTCTTGGCTCCGCATCCCGACACCTTCCCGACAACGAAAGCGTTCCGCTACAACAAAACTACCGACGAAATCACCGCAACCACTGTGGCGGCGGCCGAGGTCAAACGCCGCTACGCATCGGCGATCGCGCAGACCGCGTTGCGGACAGCGCATGAAGTGTTCGAAGCCGATCGGGAAGAAATCATCGACAGCATCGCACTCACCGTCGCCGTCGACACCGTCGACGGCGCGACCGGCCACGACACCCGCATCGACCTCGTCCGGCTGGCCACCGACCGCGCGGATTTCCTGCCGATCGACCTCGCACGGGCGCAGCCGCCAGCCACATTGGCTCACCTCGCCGCCGCGGTATCGAAAAACCCCTACGGGCTGGCGCCCTTGGCAAACCAGGGAGTGCGCGGATGAACGACCCCCAAGCCGTGATCGTCGGACTGCGAAAGATGCTGGTCGTCAAGGAACGCGAGGCCGCCGACCTGCAAGATCGTGTCCAAGAACTCACCGCACAGCTGCAGAGCCGCCCGGCCCCGGCCGCCACACCGCCACAGATCCATCCCCAGCTCATCACCGTGGACGACGCCCTGGTGCTTCAGGAGGTGGGAATCTACGAATATCACCATCCGTTGGAGAACGCAGACAGCTACAAACAAACCCTCGCCGAACTGCGCGCCGACATACGCGAAGCAGTGAAGACCAGCGAGGCCATCGTGGTGGCCAACAAGTTCAGCTTCAACAACTCCCTCGCCGAAGGCCGGCGGTTGACCGCAGATCTGTCCAAGCTCATGCTGCGGGCATACAACGCCGAAGCCGAAAACTGTGTCCGAACCATACGCGCCGGCAACCTCGACACCGCCAAACGACGGCTCGACAAAGCCGCCAAAGACATCGAAAAGCTCGGCGCGGCAATGCAGATGCACGTGGCACCGGCCTATCACGCGCTACGGATCACCGAACTCGAACTCACCGCTGACTACATGATGAAGGTGCAGCAAGAACGAGAAGCAGCCCGTGAGGAGCGCGAACGGCTGCGGGAGGAACGCAAAGTCGAACAAGAACTCGCCGCCGAACGCGAGCGACTCGAAAAAGAACAAGCACACTACCGAGCCGTGCTGCAACGACTCACCGCCACCGGACAAGACACCCAAGACATCGAAGAACAACTCACCCGCATCACCGAGGCGATCACGCAGAACGACTACCGCGCAGCCAACATCCGCGCAGGCTACGTCTACGTCATCTCCAACATCGGCGCCTTCGGACCCAACGTCGTCAAGATCGGACTGACCCGCCGACTCGAACCACTCGACCGCGTCCGCGAACTCGGCGGCGCGTCTGTCCCCTTCCCCTTCGACGTCCACGCCGTCTACTTCTCCGATGACGCAGTCACACTCGAAAACCAACTCCACAAAGAGTTCGGCGCGGCACGACTGAACCACGCGAACACTCGCCGGGAATTCTTCTTCGCCACACCGGAAGAAGTACGCCGAGTCCTGGCGAAAAAAGTAGGCAACCTCCTCGACTACAACGACTCCCCCGAAGCCACACAATACTTCCAATCCAAGCGGTACTGGCCCGACCGTAGACAGTGAAGCTTCTTTTGGATGTCGCTCCAACGTCCACACCCCGGCTGGCCACTCCCGAGGAACTTGGCGTATGAGCGGTCCCCGATGACGAGAACCCGGAATTGAGCCCAGGTGATTTCGTTCCGTGTTCAGTTGGTCCCGCAGGCCACCGGGTGGTGGGTGCAGGTGCAGGCCGCAGCGTACTCGGCCGGTGTCAGGTAGCCCAGCGCCGAATGCCGATGACGCCGGTTATGGTCGACCTTGAAATCGCCGATCACCACCCGCGCCTCCAGCAGGCTCGTCCAGTGGTTGCGGTTCAAGCACTCGGTCCGCAACCGCCGGTTGAACGATTCGACAAAGCCGTTGTTCCAAGGTGTGCCCGGCGGAATGTAGGAGATCCCGACCCTGTCGGCGCAGAACTGTTGCAGGGCAGCCGAAATCATCTCCGGCCCGTTGTCCATCCGCAGCACCCGCGGCGGGCCACCGGCCGCGGTGAACACTTTCTCCAGTTCGGCGACCAGTCGGTCGGCGGTGATCGAGCGTTCCACGATGTGCAGCAGGGATTCTCGGGTGTGTTCATCGATCATCGACGCGATCTTCACCGCCCGACCATCCACGGTGGAGTCGAACTGGAAATCCAACGCCCACACCACTTTCGGGGCATCGGCTTCCACTGGTGGCACCGAGGAAACCCCAGCTCGTTTGCGCGGGTGGTGTTCGCGGACCTGCAGGCCCTCCTCGCGCCAGAGCCGGTGGACCTTCTTGATGTTGACGCCTGCGCCCTCGTCGAACCGCAGCCGCGCCCAGGCACGCCGGAACCCGTGGCCCTGATGCTTGACCGCGTACGAACGCAGCCAGGCCCGTAAACCTGCGTCCGGGTCGACCGGGGTGTCCTTGACCGGCAGGCGCCGGTAGGTCGACCGATGAAGCCCAACAACCTACTTATTTCGTAACGATTGGTCCAGTGGCACCGACGCCTTGCTCCTTCCAGATCATCGAGGTCTTGAGCCAGGCTGGCGTGGGGTCGCTGGGTGATCGTTGTGTTGGTACGGCTGCGGTGACTCCTGGCTACTCCCGGGACCGTGAGTCCTCCTGCATGGCAGCGAGCGCCACGGCCGGACCGGTTTACTTGCCGGCCACCGACTACTGCGAATCGCCTTGGGCGAGAAGTCCTTCTGTAAGGGCTGCAGCGGTGGGCGGTGATCGTCGCTACCTCGACCCCTACCAACAAACCGGGGCTTGGAGCTCTCGTGCAAGGCCGCGGGCGAGGTGGCGGCGGGATCGGTCGGGCTGGGCATCGACACGGTGTGTCGGCCCTGTCCGGCCGTCGTAATCGATTGGGATAGCTCGTGGTTCGAGCCCTCCCGCACGACCAGACGCCCCGTGATTCGTGAGCTTCGAGCTCTGAGGAAGACCGGCGCCGTGCGGGTGAGCTGGGATCCCGAACAGCTCATCGGAGGCCAGCCCACAGAGGCTCGTAAGTAGGGCGCTGCGCGTTCTCGCCAGGGTTATCGACCACCGGAAAATGCCTGATGGAGGACTGGATTGAGCAACTACTGTGGCGTGGACTGGGCCGAAGGCCATCACGACATCGCCATCGTTGATTCCGGCGGCACACTGGTCGCGAAGAAACGCATCGGCGACGATCCCACCGGATTCGCTGAGCTCACGCAGCTGCTGGCCGACGCCGGTGACACCGTCGAGGACCCGATCCCGATCGCGATCGAGACCCCGCGCGGACTGCTGGTCGCCGCGCTGCGGGCGTCGGGTCGGCCGGTATTCGCGATCAATCCGATGGCGGTGGCCCGCTACCGTGAACGGCATTCCATGGCGCGGGCCAAGTCCGACCACGCCGACGCGATGACCCTGGCCAACATCCTGCGTGTCGACGCGCACCTGCACCGGCGGCTGCCCGCCGACAGCGAGCGTGCCCAAGCCATCACGGTGCTCGCCCGCGCCCAGCAAGATGCGGTCTGGCGGCGCACCAAGGCCAGCAACGAGCTCAGATCGCTGCTGCGCGAATACTATCCGGCATTCCTGGCCGTGTTCGCTGGTAAGTCCGCCACCAACCTCGCCAAACCCGAGGCCCGTGCTGTCCTGGCTATCGCCCCCACCCCCGCCCACGTCGCCAAGCTCACCAAGGCCCGCATCGCGAATGCTCTGCGCCGCGCCGGACGCCAGCGCAACATCGACGCACTCGCCGGCGAGCTCCTCGAGGGCCTGCGGCGACCCCAGCTGCGCCAATCGGAGCTTGTTGAAAGGGCTTTCGGTCGGCAGGCCATGGCGCTGCTAGCCGTTCTCGATGTCGCTTGCGCCGGTGCTGCCGACCTCGAACAGGCTGCGGCCGAGGAATTCCGCAAACACCCCGACCACGCCATCATCACCAGCTTTCCAGGCCTGGCCGACCTCACCGGCGCCCGCGTGCTCGCCGAGATCGGCGACGACAGAACCAAATTCGCCACCGACCGCGCGCTGAAGGCCTACGCCGGATCTGCACCGGTCACCCGCGCATCCGGCAAGACGATCTCCATCACCCACCGCCGGGTCAAGAACGACCGTCTGGCCGCCGCCGGCTGGGTCTGGGCATTCACCGCCGCCGGTCGATACGGCCCGGCCCGCGAGCACTACCAACGCCGTCGAGCACATGGAGACCGGCACGCGGCGGCACTGCTCTCACCTGTTCAACAAGATGCTCGGACAGCTGCACCACTGCCTCCAATCCCGCGAGCCATTCGATCCCGTCAAAGCCTTCGGCAACCCAACCGCACCACCCTCCAAGGAAGCTGCAGCTTGACATCTAGGATCATCGGAGGTCTTGCACGCGAACCGTTCCGACATGCTCTTCACCTGGCGAAGCATGTCCACAGCGCGGCGCTTGGCCGCTGGGCTCAGAATTTTCCCCGAGCGATCTCCCGCAGCGCGTCCTTCTCCAACTCGGCATCGGCCAGCAGCCGCTTGAGCCGGGCGTTCTGCTCGCGCAGTTCCTTGAGTTCCTTGGCCGCGTCGGTGTCCACGCCGCCGTACTGGCGGCGCCAGTTGTACAACGTCGCCGTCGATACCCCGATCTCGGCGGCTGCACGTTGCGTGCGCAGTGCACCACCGCGGCCGGTGGGCGCACGATCACCATCGGCGCCTTCGAGAAATACCTGGCCGCAGGCCGTGAACGCCGGCACGATCCGGCCTGGAAGGCCGACTACCGCGCGACCCGGCCCAAGGTGGAACGCAAGATCGGGCACCTGATGCGCCGCCGCCACGGCGGTCGCCGCGCCCGCATGCGCGGACAAGCCAAGATCGCCGCCGATTTCGGGCTGCTGGCCGCCGCGCACAACCTCGCTCGCCTCGCCGTTCTCGGCATCACCCACACCACAGGCGGCTGGACCGCAGCTCCCGCCTGAAGACTCCGGACACAGCTCATCGCCGACACACCAAATACCAACGAGCACAACAAGACACGATCGATTACCGACACGACAACCGGATGCCGACAGACACGCCCAGCCCCACCAACCGGGCCACCTCACCGCTCAAACAGGCCCGTTCGACACCAGCCACCCTGATGTGCACGTTGTCGACACGTGCGCACGAATACAGCATTGAGAGCAGCGATTCAGCGTTCGGTTTCTTGCGGCGTCGGGTTCGTCGGTGGCGTACTCGTAACCGGCACGCCACATCATCGCCAGAAGCGCTGCCGCCAGTGCGCTGCTGTTGGGAGGGCCGCAGGAGCACGGCTTGCAGCACGTTCGGTTTCGATCAAGGCAGCATGCCGCGATGCGACCCTCGCCGTGTCCATCTGGCCGAAAGGCCCTGAACTGATCTACTCAGCCCCGCCACCTACCTGGCAATCAGCCAGAATGCCTTCCCTGCAACCATGGAGACCACCAACCGGCCCGCAGAGCCCGGCAGACAGCCCGCTGCGTGAGCTGTCTGCCGCACCCACCAACCGGTAGGTGGCGATCGGTATACCCAGCCGAGGGCGCTGGGTCAACGCCAACGCCGCGAAAGGTCGCGGCACGTGCCGTAGTCCACTCTATGTTGCCTACCGGTTCGTCGCACCGGCGTCGATCGTGAACTCCAGTCCGGTGACGTATCTGGACTCGTCAGATGCGAGGAATAGGACGGCGTCGCTGATGTCGCGGGGTTCGACGACCTCCACCGGCAAAGTGTTGTGGAAGATTCCCGCCGTGGAGGGATCTCGGGCGATCAAACCGTCCATTCCTCCGAGCCCGTCGAGCATGGGCGTATTGACGCCTGCGGGGTGGACGGTGTTGACGCGGATGTTCTTCTGTCCCAGCTCGTTTGCCAAGGACTTTGCGATGCCGACGACTCCGTGCTTGGCGGCGACATACGGAGTGAGGAAGGGGTGCCCTTTGATTCCGGAGGTGGAACTGGTCAGGATGATCGACCCCTGATTTCGCGCCACCAGGTGTGGAAGTGCCGCTGTGACGCTGTTCCACACTCCGGTCAGGTTGATGTCGATCGTATCCTTCCAGATGGCGTCAGACACGTTGTCCCACGACTGAATCGTCGCAATCCCGGCGTTGGCGCAGACCACGTCGAGTCGGCCGAGTTCGTCGACC
Source organism: Nocardia sp. CA-107356 (assembly GCF_050946365.1). Classification (NCBI taxonomy): domain Bacteria; kingdom Bacillati; phylum Actinomycetota; class Actinomycetes; order Mycobacteriales; family Nocardiaceae; genus Nocardia; species Nocardia sp. CA-107356. The sequence continues at coordinate 6,843,453 of NZ_CP191992.1, forward strand.
CCTTCCTCGACTGCCTGCCGTAGCCCGCCGCGGTCACGCACGTCCACGATCTTCGCGAAGGCCCTTCGCCCGAGCGCGACGACTTCCCTGGCTGTCAGGCTGAGATCGTCACCGGTCGCCATGGGGTAGCCCACAGAGGGGATGTCGCAACAGACGTCGACAAGAATGACATCCGCTCCCTCCTCCGCAAGCCTTATCGCGTGGCTGCGGCCTTGCCCGCGGCCGGCTCCGGTAATGAATGCAACCTTGCCTGCAACGCGACCTGTCATGTACTTGTGTCCCTTCGGCTATCAGCCATATCGGCCGGTAGAGCGTTGATGAGGTTTGACCGGCGGGTGGGCATGTTGGCGAAGCAGCAGCTTCAGACAGTCATCCAGAACACCCAGCACCCGCCGGTCTGGGCGGGATCGATTCGACGGGTCGACTCCGAGTGCTGCGGCATTGTCAGCTCCGAGTAGCAGCGAGACGAACGGGCGCCGCCCGAGGCACAGGGCGATCCCGAGGAGTGTGTTTCGGACAGTGGCCGCAAGCGCGAGCTGGCCGCGGTTCCCAGCACACTCCAGGGGCGGCCATCTATCGGTGAGTAGGCCGGTGAGGACCGCCACTTCGACGGTGCCGTAGAAGACACCATCGCTGTGTTCGTGTCGGGCAATACCATGGGCGGATCGCCGACTACGCCAGGCCGACGGGCGGACGCGAGGCGGAGAATGCCCGTGGGAAGCGTCGGCGCCACATGCTGGGCGATGCCGGGCCAGGGATGCGCCGATCAACGAGGAGCGCCTGGAAATTCGTGAGCGAGGCTGTCCAGTGTTGGGCGTTCATCACACTCATTACCATTGACGAAACCGAACAGGATCCGGAACGTGCCAGTGAATTTCAGCCCCGCCACCGCGGTGTGCCGCGATCAACCGTCGACGTCGCCACTGCGAACGCAGCCGATCGCAGATTGCAGGGCCATCGACAGCTAGTCCACGTCGTGCACGATAAGGCCGCGAATATTCTTGCCGTCCAGCATGTCCTGATAGCCCTGGTTGATGTCCTCGAGCCGATATTTCGTTGTGATCAGCTCGTCGAGTTTGAGTTGGCCGGCATTATAGAGTCGCAGCAGCTTGACGATGTCGTATTGTGGATTCGCCGAGCCGAACAGTGATCCCTTGATGGTCTTTTCGTGCAACGTCAGATCCCAGCCCGACAGGTGGACTGTGAACTTGTCCGGGTTGGCCAGCCCAGTGATGACAACGGTGCCGCCCTTGCCGATCACTGCGGTTGCGGCAGTGACGACCTCCTCGTCCACCTCACTCACGAGGATCAGCGCTTGGTCGGCGCCCTGTCCCCAGGTCAGTTCGTTGACTTTCTCGGCGGCGCTCGGTGCGTCGGCGAAGGCATGCGTGGCGCCGAATTTCAGGGCCGTTTCGCGTTTGAACGCGACGGGGTCCACCACGACGATGTACTTCGCTCCGGCGCTCACAGCGCCTTGTACGGCATTGATGCCGAGTCCGCCGATACCGTAGATCACGACCGTGTCAGCGGCGCGGACGCCGCCGGTATAGACAGCGGTGCCCCAGCCTGTTGGTACTCCGCAGCCGACGAGAGCCGCGGTCTCGAGCGGCAGCCAGTTGTCCACCTTGACCACCGAGTACTGGGAGATGGTGGCCCGTTCCGCGAAGGTGCCGAGCATGCAAACGGCACCGAAGTCCGTACCGCCGGAATGGAACTTGAAGGAACCGTCGGGCATGCAGCCCTCCATGATCGTGGCACCCATGTCGCACAAGCTCTGGCGGCCGGTGGCGCAGTAGCGGCATGTGCCGCAGTTCGGGACAAAGCTGCACACGACATGGTCGCCGGGCTGGACTTTGGTGACGCCCGCGCCAACCTCTTCGATGATTCCCGCGCCTTCGTGCCCGCCGACTATCGGGAAGCGCGGCCGCAGGCCGCCGCCGCTCAGATGCAGGTCCGAGTGACATAGTCCCGCGGCGGTGTATTTGATGAGCACCTCACCCGGACCCGGACCGTCAAGATCGAGTTCCATGATCTCGAACGGCGTCCCGGCTTCGAGAAGCACTGCAGCCTTTGTTTTCATGCGTATCCTCCTTGAGGAAATTGTTTTGATACCGGTCGCGTCCGATGCGCGGTTGTCGGGAAGCTTGTTGTTGCCAGCTGGGTGATAGTGGCGTCGCTCAGGTGCGCCACTGCGGGGCATCGGCGATGTCGACAGGGACGAACATGGCCTTCCCACCGGCCTGCTCGGCCAGGGTGACGGACTCAAGGGTGTTGCGCGGGCATCTGTTCCAGGTCGGCGGCGACGACCTAGGCACCTTCACTCCCGAACACCACGACAGCGGCGCAACAGAGGCCACCGGCTACCCCGATGATCAGGCCATATTTCCTGCTAACCCTCATTGCGATCTCGTTCCGGGTTGGTGCCTGACCTGTGGACTACTGGGCGAGGGCGCCGCCGTCGGTGACCAGTGTCTGCCCGGTCATGAAGTTCGAGGCCGGCGAGGCAAGGAACAGAGCAGGTCCGCGGATCTCTTCGGCCTCGGCGATGCGACCCATCGGGGTGATTGCGGTGAACGCGGCGACGGAGGCAGGGTCGTCGTAGACGCCGTCGGCGAGCCGCGTGCGGTAGAAGCCAGGGCAGAGCGCGTTGACCTGGATGTTTTTGGTGGCGTATTCGAGGCCGATCTCGCGAGTGAGGTTGACGACTGCACCCTTGGCCGCGGCGTAGGCGGGTATCGGGAACACGTTGGCTGCGCCGACCAGACCCCACATCGACGCAACGTTGATGATCTTGCCGCCGCCCTGGGCCTCCATGAGGGGGAGAATTTCGTTGCAGCAGTAGAACACTCCGTGCAGGTCGACGTCGATGACACGGTGCCAATTGATGGAGTCGTAGTAACCCACCGGGGCGGGGTCGGTCTCGGCGATCCCTGCGTTGTTGACCAGGATGTCGACGTGCCCGAAATGGCTGTGGGCGTGCGCGATCGTCGCCCGCACTTGGTCTTCGCTCGTCACGTCACAGGCAAGAGCGAGGCCCCTGCGCCCGAGATCTTCGACCGTTCGGACCGTAGCGCGGGCCGCGCCGATGTTGATGTCGACGCAGACGATATCCGCTCCCGCCTCGGCGAGGACAGCGGCGAATTCGACGCCGAGGCCGCTGCCAGCACCGGTGACGACTGCGGCTGCGCCGGTCAGATCGAACAGATCGGTGTTTCTCACGTTCTCAGCTCCTTGGATCGGGGCAGCGAAGGGTCCTGCAATGCGCGCGTAGGTCGGTGAGCAACCAGGACCAGCCGGTTGGGGATGGGCCGATGCGCCCGGGCGGGTACGGATCGGGTATTCCCGAAGACACTGGGCCCGGACATATGTCGGCAACGCCCGGCGCTTCGAGCTTCAAGTAAAGTAAAAGTGATGTCACTTTTATACGTGTGATACAGCTCACGGTCAAGACCCGCGTGCCGAACGGGCATTCAACCATCGACCAGGTTCGGCCCCATACGCCTTCGGCAATCTCTGTGATCCATGGAGCTACTTGGCGGCTCGGCTTCATGCCCTTGGCGGCCACGCCCGCGCCGGGGCCGTGTGACGCATCCGGTGTGCTGGGCGAAGGCCACCAGTCTTGTGATGGATCTCCGGGTCGAAGGTCAAAGTGCGGAAGCCTCTGCCTCGATCGTCACGCCCATGGGTCGCGTCCGATCCATCTGCGCATTGGATCGCGCAGCACGCTGTCTAGACGTCAAGGGACATTGACTCCTGCCCGTAGGCGGACGTGAATTGTCCATGAGCGGAACGCAAACGGGAGTGGCTCGTCCTGAGTGACTGTTGATCAGGCTGTTGGCAGGTCGGTCTTGCTGTCCCGTTAGCCTTCTGGGTGTGTCGAGGATTGTGGTGATCGGTGGAGGTCGGATTGGGGAGGCGTTGATTGCTGGGCTTCTCGAATCCGGTTGGGTGAGTGATGATCTGACGGTTGTCGGGCGGTCGTCGGCGCGGGTCGAGTTGTTGGGGCAGCGGTTGGGGATCAGGGTGACCACCAGCGTCGCGGAGGTCGCTGAAAATGCCGATCTGGTCGTGATCGCGGTGAAGCCCCAGAATGTGGACGTGGTCCTGACCGAGCTGGCCGGGTCGCTGCCGAGCCGGGCGCGGGGTCAGGTGCTGTGTGTGGTGTCGCTGGCTGCGGGTGTGTCGATAGCGCAGCTGGAATCCAGGCTGCCCACCGGTTTCCCGGTGGTGCAGGTGATGCCGAGCATCGCGATGCTGGTGGGCCAGGGCATGAGTGTCGTCGCGCCCGGCCGATTCGCCGACAAGGAGCAGCTGCAGCTGGTGTGCGAGGTGATGGAGGCAGTCGGGGAAGTCGCGACCATGGTCGAATCGCAGCTGGACGCGGTAACCGCAGTGTCGGGTTCTGGGCCGGCGTACTTCTTTCTGGTCGTCGAGGCCATGATCGACGCAGCGGTGGGGCTGGGGTCTGTCCCGGGGTGTCGCCGTGAGGCTGGTGCAGCAGACGATGGCCGGTTCGGCTGTGCTGCTGAAGGAGTCGGGTCGGCTCGCCGAGGAGTTGCGCGCGGAGGTGACCTCCCCCGCAGGCACGACTGCGGCCGCGGTCGGGGAACTCGAGCGGGGCGGTGTGCGGTCGGCGTTCGGCCAAGCGCTGAATGCCGCTGCTCGACAGTCAGCCGAACTGGGCGCGATGCCGAAGCGGCAGGCCGTATCTGGTGCGCGTTGAGTCGTGCTGGTCAGGCGGCGATTTGCCGATCTGCGAGGTGGACGCGCTGGTGTTCGCGGAGAAGGTGCTGCTTCCAGTACTCGTCGAAGTGACCGTTCCCGACGAGGGCGCGTAGCCGCAAGATGGCTTCGGCGCCGTCGAGTCCCCATCTGCTGCTGGCGATTTCGAGTCTGTCGCGGACGAGGTGGCGGGCTGCGCCTTCGATGACTCCGGTGGCGATGGGCCAGCCGCGGGTCAAAGCGGTGTCGTAGCAGAGGTATTCGGCGTGACGGCGTAGGTATCCGACAGCTGCGGCGACACTTTCTCGGCGGTCCATCGGCAGGTCCGCGGCGTCGGATTCGATGAGGTCGGCGACGTGGCGGACATGGCCGGCCAGGATTCCCAGGGCGTGTTCGGCGACCCAGTCCTCGGCAGCGGGATCACCTTGGGCGTGGAAACACCACGCGCAGCGCCATAAATACTGCCGGACGTGAACCAGATCGCAGACGATGTGAACGCTGACGCGGCGGCGGGTCGCTTCGGCGCGCAGGAGCCCGATCTGGTGCAGATCGCCGTCGACCAGGGCGATCCAGGGGCGTTCGTGGGTCGGGTCGCGGGCCTCGGCCTGATCGAACGCATCGGCAATGACCTCGCCGGGGTCTTTCGCGACCGAGCCGGTCAGCCAGGTGTTTGTTGCGCGCGGGCCCGGCCGTGGTCGGCGTTCACCGGTTCGTCCGCCCGGGATGGCGATCACGTCGTGAGCGCGCCGTGGCGCGGGATCGGTGTCGTAAACCGCTGCGAGAGTGGCCATGCGCTTGCGGTTGGGTTTCTCGCCCGAGGCCAACCGAGTCCGAAACAACGGTGCGGTGCGGGCGGCGCGGCGGGTCGGTTCGCGCAGCGCTTCGGAACGCATCACGATGCCCTTGCCATCGGCCGAGATCACCAGCAACGTCGTCGGCCCCGCCGGGGCGGGGATCTTCGCGGCGTAGAAGTCGTCGATATCGACCGCCGCGGAGGCCACGAGCTCTTCGAGTTGCCGCTTGCCCGCCACCGGCCCGCACCGAGACTCGATCGCCGATTTCGTGGCGTCATAGGACGATCGGACCGCCTCGAGCACCGCCAGCCGGCGCAGACCGTGACTGTGACGCCCCGCGGGCAGCGACAACACCACATCGGCGGGATAGATGTTGCGCTTTCCCGGTGCGCGCAAGGCGACCCGGCGCACTGTCACCGGGCCGAGCACGGTCGCCAGCTGCCGGACATGGCCGCGTTCGAGTCGGTTTCGCCCGGCAACCGGGCTTTGGGCGTGCCGGTCGGAGAATTCGGACTCCTCCCGCATTGCGCGCAGGTCGAGATGGTCTTGCAGCAACTGCCGCAGCATGTTTCGGCCTCGCTGGGCCACGAAGTCCTCGAGCTGGTGGTGCGGAATCGTCGCGGTTGCCGGTCCGGTGAGGTCGGCGACCAAGAACTCGAATGATTTTCTCGATTCGTCAAAGGGGTCAGCAATCGTGCCCGTGTCGTAGCGTGTGACCGGGCTCTTCTTCCAGTGGTTCGGTTGAGTGGCATCTTCGAATCTAGGCGGAAGAGCCCGTCAATCAGGCTATGCACCAGTCTTATTCGATGATCGCGAACATTCCCGGCGTCTGCTCGTTCAACCAGCCACGCGCCACCAGGCGCTTGAGCGTGGATCGCAGCCCTTCAACCTTCGCCGGTGCGACCTCGAGCCCGAGCGCGGCGGCGATATGCCCGGCCCGCAACGGCCGCCCGGCATCGGTGATCACTTCGAGGACATCCTGATAGTCCTCCGGCAGCACCGATACCTCCATCCCCGGAGCACGCTGTGGCACCAACACCACTCCGATCGGTGACCCGCCCCCAGGCTCCGGCTCGGCCTGATTCGACTCTGCACCGGCCCCGTCAGAACCCGCTGGTTCGGCAAGATCGCTTGTCGCACCGAGGATCTCGATCATGGTTTCCCGCGTGACCTGCAACCGCGACAGCAACCGATCCTCGGCGGCCAACTGCTCACCCAGCTCCGCGATCCGCTCACGCAGCTCACCGGCACGCTTCTGCGCACCAGCTTCCCGCCGCTGCAACTCCTCCAGCCACGAGCCCATCGCCGCCTCCAAACCCCGGTTCCGACGATAGGCCCCCACCCGAAGACCGCAACAGCCCCAAACCCGTTACCGCAGTTCAAACGCTCCCTACGAAAGAGCCACTCCCATCTCCAAAGCATGTACATTCGCGTCAACGACCGCACCGCCGCGAGGGTTGATCCATAAGGTTGCGGCGGGACTGCCGGGCCAACGGCGCCTGAATTCGCGAACAAACCAGACACCTGCGCCAGCTCCGTTGCTGTCTGAACTCGTGAACGAGCGCGATGTCACAGATGACGGGACGGCACCGACGACCACACCGACTACATTCGAATCTGCGAGCACTACAACCGATCCGGCGCAGTCTCTACACACCCCGTTCCCGCCACCGGATCCGCGCGTTGTCCGCTCTGGTGCCTGGCACGCGGCGGGAAGTTCTCCTGCATTTCGTCAAGGCCGGCGACCCACTCGTCGTGGACGGCCCAAGCGCGTTGCGCGCAGGTCATGGTGCTCTCCCAGATCAGATGAAGCTCACCGCTACTACGTTCGACGTCGGCGATCCACCTGATAATCGGCGGGTTGCCCGGCAGCAGCGGCGTCAAGGTGTGGGCGAGGTCGACCACGACACCGGAGCGTGGCGCGGCGACGGCGCATGCAGGCGCCGTCGCAGCCAGGGCAGATAGGGCCCGCGAGGACGAACAGTGCCCGCCGACTGGTGTGCGGTGCACCGTCATGGGCCAGGCGAACGATCTCCGGCGAGCACATCTGACCAAGATCATCGAACCCGTCGCCTCCGGCGACCGTCATCTGCTCATGCGGCGGCCCACGCTCCAACACAGTCAATGACCGTGGCGGATTGCGTTACGCGGCTGGTTGTACCGGACAGTCTCGTAGCTCGTCATCGCCAGGAGAAACACAGCTAGGCAACCGAGCGCCGCGAGCGCCGCGATGTGCGAGATGAGTGGAGTAGAGGCCATCAGCACGAGTGCCGCCACCACCCGCGTCTGCGCGACGGACCCGGTGGCATACGCCTTGAACGCCACCAGCGCCAGCAGATAGAGCGCGGCACCGCCGAGCAGCGCGATCAGCGGCCAGCCCTGGAGTGAGTCGGTCAGCGGGTCCCGGTCGGCGTGGCCCACAGAGGACACGATCTTCTTAAGGCCCAGCGACAGCATGACGATGCCGACGACCATCGGGAGATGAAGAAAGCTATAGCAGTTGCGGGCAATCCGGATTCGCCGCCGGCCGGTCGAATCCGCGAATACCTGTTCCACAGCCAGTGATGTCACGTCGAAGTACAACCACCACAGCAATCCGGCCACTATGAGCCCGAGCAGTGCGGCAACAACGCTGGCCCAGGAGATGGGCGAACTCGTGAAATCGATACCGATCGAGACGATCGACTCGCCCAACGCGATGATGACGATGAGGCCGTGCCGCTCGGTGAACTGACCGATCGAACGCAGTCGCCACCCGGTCCCGCCGACCAGTGTCCCCACGGAGTCACCGACCAAGGCGAGGATCCACAGTACAGTCTGTGCGGTTCCGGTCAATTGCGACGCGATCAGCAAAAACGTGGTGCCGATCAGCATACCGGGAACGAATCGGTGAACCTGCCCCCGTAGCTGTGGATCCTCTCGGCTGACCACCCAGAACGTCAGCACGTGCAGCAGACGGACGGCGAAATAGGCGACGGCGAAGACGACTGGGCCGAACAGGCCGCCGGGCAGGTCGTCGAACGCTTCCGTGCTCGTCAGCGCCGTGACGAACATTGCCGCCATAGCCCCGAACATCGCCACCCGCAGGATTCCCTCGTCCGCGCGCACGAGATTGCACAGCCAGACGTAGCCCACCCAGCTCCACCACAGAACGGCGATTACCAGGGCACCGCGGAGCAGATTCTCACCGGTGGGGTGTTCGGCCATCAGATCGGTGACCCGGATGAAGGCGAAGACGAAGACGAGGTCGAAGAACAACTCGAGCGGGCTGACCGACCCCAGTTCGTCGACCAACTGGGGACGCAGACGAGCGGAAGCTGTTGCGCGGATGAATGTCACGGCGCCGCGCGGAAGACCAGAGCCGGTTCTTCGTACCTGGCCTCGGGCACGCGGTACAACGATTCGATGGCTGCGGCGCGACCGGGCGACGTCGCGATCATGATCGCCAGTTCGTCGGGGGTGACGGTGATTCCCGCCGCCTGCAGCAGCGCGGGGACCAGCACGGTGTAATCGGCTTGCATGGTTGTGGAACTCCTTGCGGTGGGCGGGATGTCATCGGTTGTAGGTCGTGGAGACGAGTTCGGGTACGCACAGGTGCCAGTCTGTGCGCTGCTGATATGCGTGGCCCGCACCGAGCACGCCGGCTTCGTCGAAGGGCTTGCCGATGATCTGCAGCCCGAGAGGCAGCCCGTCGACGGTGAATCCCATAGGTACTGACATGACGGGGTTGCCGACAGCGTTCCAGTACGGGGTGTAGAGGGAGTTGAAGATGTCGGCGAAGGACAAGGTTTCCCACTTCATCGCGCCGCAGGCGCTGGTCGGGGTGATGATTAGGTCCACGTCGGTGAACAATTCGGCGACCTTGTGCTGACCGACCCGGCGTACGCGTTGCGCCTGCACGTAATCACCGGCCGGAACGAGAGCACCGGCCGACACCGCGAGCCGGGTACCGATGCAGTAGTCCGCCCAGCGGGTCTGCAGATCCGGGCGGTGGTAGGCGTAGGGCTCGGCGGCCATGCCGATTATGGTCGCGGCGGTCAGCTCTTCGTAGAGCGGCAGCCGGACTGGAACGACTGTCGCTCCCGCGGAGCGCAGCACATCGACGGCCGCGGTCAGCACATCGGACAGTTCGGGGACGACGAACGCCGAGCGGTCGAGCAGAGGATCCAGCCCGATCCGCACGCCGTCGAGTGTGCCGGTCAGGGCCGTCAGGTAGTCCTCGACAGGACGATCTACCGATGTCGGGTCCGAGGCGTCGTGTCCGGCCAAGACCGCGGTCATGGCCGCGCAGTCGGCTGCCGAGCGTGCCATCGGCCCGATGTGGTCATAGCTGTAGGCCAAAGGCACGGACCCGGACTTGGGCACCCGGCCATAGGTTGGCTTGAGTGCGGTGATGCCGCAGTTGGTCGCTGGCGACCGCATGCTGCCACCGGTATCGGTGCCCAGACCGCCGAGGAACATGCCCGCCGCGACGCCCGCTCCGGTTCCGGAACTGGAACCACCGGGGTAGCACTCGAGATCCCACGGGTTCCGGGGAATCGGGAACGGCTTGTCCGGGTCGGGGAAGCCGAGCGCGAACTCGTTGGTGCTGGTCTTACCGGTGATCACCGCGCCGGCGGCGCGCAACCGGGCGACGACAGGCGCGTCACCCCGGTCACCCCACGAGCGATCCAGTACCAGGCTTTGCGCCGTGGTCGTGGCTTCGTCGGTGGCGATGACGTCCTTGACTCCGATTGGGATTCCGTGGAGCGGGCCCCGGTCGACACCGGCGGCCAGTTCGGCGTCGGCTGTCGCGGCGGCGGCCAGCGCCGCCTCGTCGAAGCGGGTGATGTACGCACCGACGCGTTCGTCGTGCGCGTCGGTGGCGTCGAATGCGGCGCGGACCAGCTCGACCGAGGTGGTTTCGCCTGCGCGGAGAGCCGCCGCGGCATCGGTGATGGTCAGGAACACGTGAACTGCCTCCAGTTGTGAAAGTGACGTCACTTTTCTAGCTTGCTTGCCCATCTCCAGTCAAGGGTGGAAAGGTTACGGAAAGTTCCTTGACTACTTCGAATCTCACGAATAGAAATGTGACATCAGTTTTACATTCGTGCTGATTGCTGTCCCTGCCTGACAGCAGGGATGCGACACATCGGCCGTCAGGCCGCTTCTCCCAGAGGACAATGCTTATGACGACACAGACCCCGGCCCCAGCTGCTCAGGCAGGACTCTCCGAGCGTTATCAACCGCTGATCGGAGGCCGCTTCGCGTCCCCGACCACCGAGACGTTCGCCGCGATCAACCCCGCCACCGGCGCGCACCTCGCCGACATCACCCGCGGATCGCAGGCAGACATCACGGACGCGGTCGCCGCCGCGAAGTCCGCGTTTCCGGGATGGGCGGCGACGCCGGTCGAGCAACGGTCGGCGATGCTGGTCGAACTCGCGCGGGTGATCGACGCCAACATCGACCGGCTCGCGCTCATCGATGCTCTCGACATCGGGCGCCGCGTGAGCGAGACGACCATCGACCACGCAAGGGCGGCGGATCAGTACCGGTTCTTCGCGGCGGCTGCGGTGACGCATGCTGGGTGGAACCGGTCGATCGCCGGCGGCATCGCCATCGCCAAGCGTGAACCGATCGGCGTAGTGGGACAGATCATTCCATGGAACGTCCCGGCGATCATGGCGGCGTTCAAGATGGCGCCCGCGCTTGCCGCGGGAAACACGGTGGTGCTCAAGCCCGACGAGAACGCCTCGTTGTCGACGCTGGAACTGGGCAAGTACATCAGCGAGATCTTCCCGCCCGGCGTGGTGAACATCGTCCCCGGCCTCGGCGAGGAGGCCGGGGCCGCGTTGACCGCGCATCCGGATGTGCAGAAGCTGGCGTTCACCGGAAGCACCGAGGTCGGGCGGCTGATCGCGCACGCAGGAGCCGATCGACTGGTCCCGGTGTCGCTCGAATTGGGCGGCAAAAGCCCCAACATCGTGTTCCCCGACGTGACGGATGTCGACGCGATCGTCGACAACGCCGCGTTCGCTGTCGCCCACTGCAACGGCCAGTCGTGTCTTGCCGGTACCCGGCTGTTCGTCCACGACGACATCTACGACACCTTCATGCCGAAGCTGGTGGCCGGATTCGAACGAATCGTCGTGGGATCTCCCCTCGATCCCACGACCGTCGTCAGCTGCCTGGTGTCGTCGGAACAAGGCGAGCGCGTTCTGGACTACATCGACATCGGAAAGAAGGAGGGCGCCGATCTGCTGGCCGGTGGCGACCGAATCGACGTGCCGGGCAACGAGTTCGGGCATTTCGTGCGTCCGGCGCTCTTCGCCACCGAGAACTCAGCACGCATCGCGCAGGAGGAGATCTTCGGACCCGTTCTGTCGGTGATCCGCTGGAACGACTACGACACGATGATTGCCGAAGCCAACGGAATTCGCTACGGGCTGGCGGCCGGCCTATACACCAACGACATCGCGAACGCGATGAAGACCGCCGATGCACTCGAGGCCGGATCGGTGTGGATCAACGGCTACTTCAACATGATCGACGGCTCACCGTTCGGTGGCTACAAGGACAGCGGGTTCGGTAGCGAATACTGCGCCGAAACGCTCAACATGTACACCCACCTGAAGTCGGTCACCCTCCTGAACGAACCAGTGGCGCCGTTCTTCCTGCCCTGATGCCCTGCCCGCGGTGGTGGATTCGGGCCGCGCCCGGGTCCACCACCGTTTTCGATGGCAACGACAGTCAGTGGGGATCGGCATCGGTACCCGTGCCGTCGGCGTAGATGCTCCGGTACCAGATCAGGCTCACCGTCTCGGCTGCTTCTTCGATGGTCGGGGCTTCTCCCCCGTACCTCTCGGACTCCACGTACCAGTGAAAAGCCAGTTGATCGACCATGGTTGCCAGCGCAACCGACGCGTACTCGGGGTTCAGGTCACCGGCAGGCAGGTGCCGACGGAGGTAGAGCTCTTTGCGCCGAAAGGTCCGCCGCTTCAGATTCCACCACCGTTCCGCGCATTCCGGAACTGCCGCGGACATTTCGATCAGTCCGGCGATAAGGCGCCGATTCTCATAGTAGGTCGTGAGATATCGCCGCGAAGATTCGCGCAGCGACTCCAATTCACTGCCCTTGATCCAACTGCCGCTGACCGCGGTGTACAGCTCCTCGGTCACTTCTTCGAGAATCTCCAAGAAGATCAGGTCTTTGTTGGCGAAATAGCGGTAGATAGCGCCCAGCGACAGCGAACTCTTCTCCGCGATCTCCGCGACGGTCGCACCGAAATAGCCACGTTCGCTCAGGACCTCACGAGCGACGGCGAGAATACGCGCCCTGGTCTCCTGCCCCTTCTTCGTCGGCGCGGAGCGAGTCCTCGGATTCGATACGGCCACGAACGCCGCCATTCTCACCCTCCCACCGTTGAAAAGACATCAGAATCGAAGCCCAGTCTATCAGCGGCCACCGAAACCAGGTGGTGCGCAACCCGTCACGACCGGAGGCCTACCCTCATGGCGCAACCCGGCCACAGCCCACGCAGGGTACACAAAGCCGCCCGTACCGCCCGCGTAACGGGCGTCTGGGCGGCTTGTGGCGACAGTCCCGACCTGGCCAGGCGCGACGACCTACTTCACCGGCGTGAAAGGCGCGTTCACCGTCGCCGAGTACTGGATGAACGCGGCGATCGCCACCGGAGCGGCAACGAAGATCGCGCCGACGAGGACGCCGATCGGGGCGAGGGCGGCAACGCCGATCAGGCAGCCTGCCATCGGGCCGGCTCCGAACAGTGTCGCCAACGGTCCGGTCAACACGGTCCCAGCGGCGCCACCGAGCAGGCACCCCAACGTCCCGGCCGCCACTGCGCCCACGATCGCGCCGATCCCGGCGCCCAGGCTGACGGTTGAGGTCATTCGGCTCCACGCGGCAACTTCACGGTCGTATGCGGACTTCCACGGCGCCTGTTCCTCGAAGGGCAGTGCGACCGGCTTGTAGTGGGCGCGTGCGGTATCCAGCGACGGCGTCAGCCTGGCGGTATTGCCATCGATCGTGGTGTCGATCGGAAAGGCGATGTCGTCGATGGTGAATTCCAGAGGGACTCCGGCGAGCACCCGACCGGAGCGGTCGCGGATCTGGAACTGTCCGTTCTCGACAATCAGGGTTCCGTCGGCCACCGAGATCACCGCCGCATGCCCGTCTTTGTAGGCGGTGTATTCGACTCCGGGCGCGATATCGACGGTCAGCGGGGGCGCGGAGGCGGGTTCGGCCGACACCGTCGTGGCGGCGCCGGCCACCGACAGCGCGATCCCCGCGGCAGCGGCGAATTTCTTGGAGATCATGGGGTTTCCTGTCTGCTGGGTGTGTATGGCTTGCGTTGGGGAATCTCGCTCGGTCAGGGGGTCGTCGGCACGACTGCATTCGCGGGCACCGCAGGCGGCTCGGGAGCGGAACTGGTCCGCAAGCTCAGCGCGGCTCCGGCCGCGACCAGCACGAGGACTGCGGCGGCGACATAGAGATGGGCCGGAGTCCATCCAGCATCGATCAGTGCGCCGACGATCAACGGTGAAGCGATCGCTCCGGTACGTCCGATCCCGATGGCGCTCCCGACGCCGGTGGCGCGAATGTGCGTCGGGTAGGCCAGCGCGGCGGTGGCGAGCAGACCGGCGATGCAGCCGCTGATGCACATACCCATCAGCAGTCCACTCAGCAACGCGATGCCCAGACTCGACAGCGTCGCGGGAAACAGCGCCAGCAGCGCGACGGTCACGAACATCGCCGCGGCCAGGACGCGACCGACCGGAATCCGGGCCGAGAGGAATCCGAACAGCAGCGTGCCGATCACTCCGCCGATGTTCAGCAGCACGCCACCGGTGAGGCCGCGGCTGGGTGACATCCCGGCGGTGACGAGCAGCTGAGGGCTCCAACTGGTGACGAAGTAGTAGGTGAACAGCATGATCAGGAACAGCAGCCACAGAGTGAGGGTCTCGCGACGCAGCGCGGGAGCCAGCAGGGCCGGGAAGCGGGCCCGGGTTGTCGCCATGAGCTCGGTTGGCCGGACGGGCAACGCGGCCAGCGGCCGCATGCCTGCGCGGCGAGCGATCCGGTTGATGCGGTCGAGCGCGTCGGGAGCGCCGCTATCGATGAGGAAGTCCACCGATTCGGGCAGTCGCCACGTCACCACGACCAGCGAGGCGAGCGAGAGCCCGGCGCCGACGACGAACACCGATCGCCAGCCCCAGCTGTCGATCATGAAGACCGCCGCCAAACCGCCGACGGTGGCGCCGACGGTGAATCCGGTGGTCTGCAGGCTCACCGCGAGCCCTCGCCAGCGCGGCGACGAGTACTCGCTGGCGAGCACGTTGGTGCAGGACAGCAGGCCGCCGACACCGAGCCCGGTGAGGATCCGCATCAGCCCCAGCTGGACCTCGTTCTGCGCCAGGGCCGCGCCGATCATGCCGATAGTGGCGATGCCGACGCAGGACATGACGAGCTTCCGTCGCCCGATCCGATCACCCCACGGAGCGATGAATAGCGCACCGATCGCCATGCCGAGCAGGCCCGCGCTCAGCAGGACACCCAACTGTGCGGCGGACAGATCCCATTCGGCCTTGACCGAATTCGCTGTGAATGCCATCACGAGTATGTCGAAGCCGTCGAGCATGTTCAGCACGACGCACACCCCGATCGCTGTCCATTGGAATGACGACATCTGTTCGTCACTGACTTCGAATTTTGGATATTCCGGCATTGCAATCTCCAAGAAAGAAGGGGGTGGTGCGAGAGTTTCAGAGGTGAAGGTCAGCGAAATGCTTGCTGGCCGGTGAGGGCTCGGCCGATGGTCAACTGATGTATCTCCGCGGTGCCTTCGTAGGTCATGACCGATTCAAGGTTGCACGCATGACGCAGGGCGGAATAGTCGAGTGTGATGCCGTTGGCGCCCAAGATCGGCCGACATTCGCGGACGATGTCGATGGCCTCGCGGACGCTGTTCAGCTTGCCGAGGCTGATCTGTTCGGGGCGCAATTTCCCCGAATCTTTGAGCCTGCCCAATTGCAGCGCCAAAAGCATCGCAGTTCCCAATTTCAGGGTCATGTTGCTCAGCTTCAATTGCGTGGCTTGATAGGCGGCAAGCGGTTTTCCGAAAATCTCGCGCGCCATCGTGTAAGCGATAGTCGTTTCCAAACTGTCACGTGCGGCGCCGATCACACCGAAGACGATCCCGAACCGCGCCTCGTTGAGACAGGCGAGCGGACCGCCGAGTCCGATTGCCGTCGGCAGAACCGCAGAGTCGGGCAGCCGGACGTCGTCGAGCACGAACTCGCTGGTGACCGACGCACGGAGCGAGAGCTTGCCGGGGATCGATACGGCCGAGAATCCTGGGGTGTCGGTGGGGACGACGAAGCCGCGGATGGCGTCGTCGGTGTGCGCCCACACAATGGCGACGTCGGCGACCGACCCGTTGGTGATCCATTTCTTCGTTCCGTTGAGCACCCAGTCACCATTGTCGCGACGCGCGAAAGTGCGCATACCAGCGGGGTCGGAACCGAATTCGGGTTCGGTCAGTCCGAAACACCCGATCGCCGTACCGCGCGCCATCGGTGGCAGCCAGGTGGATTTCTGTTCCGACGAACCCCACTTCCAGATCGCGTACATGGCCAGCGAACCCTGCACCGATACCAGCGTGCGCAGGCCCGAGTCGACAGCCTCGAGTTCGAGACAGGCCAGACCGTAGGCGGTGGCGCTTGCACCCTGGCAGCCGTAACCGTCCAGGTGCATGCCGAGTACACCGAGTTCACCGAGTTGGGCGGCGAGCTCCCGGACCGGGACCTCACCGGACTCGTACCACTCGGCGACGCGGGGACGCAGCTTGGCTTCGGCGAACTTGCGGACTGCATCTTGTACTGCGGCGTCGGTTTCGGAGATCACCCCGTCGATACCGAATAGGTCGAAAGGTGTTTGCGGGGAAGGCATTTCGCGTCCTTTTTCGGGCACAACAATGGAACCCTGGTTTGTCGGGTGGCATGCGCGGCCCTTGATCCGGCCGCGGAATCTATCGGTGGCGCTGAGGGCCGGGTCGATCGGTTAGCGTGCGACCCACTGCGGCGGTCGCTTTTCGAGGAAGGCGCGAGCGCCTTCGCTGAAATCTTCGGTCTTCCGAATCATCGCCATGGTCTGCTCGCCCAGCGCCATGGCTTCAGCGGCGTCGAGGTTCATCCCTTCCCGCAGGACGGTTCGGGCGTGTCGGACCGCCAGCGGAGCGTTGGCCGTGATTCGGTCGGCCATATCGAACGCCGCGTCCATCAGGTCTTCCGGTTCGACGAGATCGTTGACCAGCCCCAGCTGGTAGGCACGGTGAGCGGTGATCGGGTCGCCGGTCAGCGCGAGTTCCATGGCGACGTTGCGCGGCAGCACCTGCGGCAGGTGGTAAAGGCCGCCGCCGGCTGCGACCATGGAGCGCTTGACCTCGGAAAGACCGAACGAGGCGGTCGTAGTGGAAACCACCAAGTCACATGCCAGCACGATTTCACAGCCGCCAGCGATTGCCGGTCCGTTCACTGCGGCGATCAGCGGTTTGGCTCGCGCCCGGGCGACGAGTCCGGCGAAACCGCCGCGCATCGTTTTCGCGGGGCTGCCGCCGTCGGCGATCGCTTTCAAGTTTGCACCGGAGCAGAACACTGGGCCGGTGCCGGTGATAATCGACACCCAGATGGTGTCGTCGAGCTCGATGGCATCGATCATCTCTTCGATCGCTTCGGCATCGGTGTAATCGATGGCGTTGCGGACGTCTGGCCGATCCAGTGTTATCACTGCAATACGGCCGTGCTTGTCGAATTTGATCATGCTTGACTCCCAGGGAATCGGAGATGAATGCAGCGGCGTTCCACGCCGGTGCTACTGGCGAATCTCTGATGCGTACAGCGCGCGCAGCGCCTTCTTATCGATCTTCCCGACGCTGGTCATGGGGAGTTCGACCAACAGATGAATCTCGTCGGGGACGCAGAACTTCGCTACCTGCGAACGCAGCCACGCGAGGAGTTCGTGAGCTTCGACGCTGCCGCCGGCCACCGGGACCACACAGGCGATGGGTCTTTCGTCCCAGCGTTCGGAGGGCACTCCGATGACGGCGACGGATTCGACCCCCGGATACCGTTGGATCGCGACTTCGAGTTCGAGTGAAGAGATCCATTCGCCGCCGGATTTGATCAGGTCCTTGAGCCGGTCGCGCAACCGGACGTACCCGTCGGGATCGATTACCGCGGTGTCACCGGTACGGAACCAGCCGTCAGGTGTGGACGCATGCGGCGCGGTGTCGCCGTGATAGCGGGCTGTCACCCAAGGCCCTCGGCACTGCAGTTCGCCGACGGCGACCCCGTCCCACTCGAGTTCGTGGTCGCTGTCCTCGCCGACGATACGGAATTCGACTCCGGGACTTGCGATCCCCTGGGTTTCCGAGACCGCCTGCACGGCGGCAAGATCGGTCGGGTCGAGATGGGCACGGACCCGTGTCATGGCCGCGAACGCATTCGTCTCGGTCATTCCCCACACCTGTACGAGTGGGCTGCCGGTAAGTTCACGGCACAGGCCCGAAAGCCGCGCAGGCACTGCGGATCCGCCTGCACAGAACATCCGAACGGCGGAGGTATCGCGATCTCGGAGCTCGGGCAAAATCCGCGACCACACCGTCGGTACGGCGGTGGCGAAGGTGACCCGGCACTGCTCGATCAGCCGCGCGACCGCGGGCCCGCTCAGGTCCGCGCCGGGCAGAACGAGATTCGCGCCCGCGGTCAACGCGGCATAGCACAGGCCCCACGCGCTCGCATGAAAAATGGGCACCAGCGGTAGCACGGTGTCACGCTCACAGATCCCTGCGGTATCGGCCTGCAGCAGCGACATCGTGTGCAACCAGAGAGTTCGGTGCGAATTGACGACCGCTTTGGGGTTGCCCGTGGTGCCACTCGTGTAGCAGATGGTCGCTGGCAACGTCTCGTCGCTCACCTGCAGGTCGACCAGGTCTGCTGTGGCGATGAGTTCCTCATAGTTGTCGACGGGCACCGGCGACGCCGAGACGGGATCGATGTCCGCCGTCGGGTCCCCGTCGTCCATCACCACGATCCGGCGCACGCTCGGTGTGTTCGCCAGGACCGGGTTCAGCCGGTCGAGTAGCGACCGATCGACGAACACGACGGCGTCCTGCGCGTGGTTGAGGATATAGGTCAGTTGATCCGCGGGCAGCCGCACGTTGATCGGATGCAGTACCAGTCCCGACCCCGGCACGGCGTAGCTCAACTCCACGTGGCGGATAGTGTTCGCGGCGAACGTCGCGACTGGAGTGCCGTTAGGTAGCGCCATGCCCGCGAGCGCACCGGCGAGTCGGCGAGTGCGCTGGGCCCAGTGCCTGATCGAGGTCTCCACGAACGTATCGTTGTGGGCCTCGGTGATCGTCCTGTGTGCGGAGTACCGCTCGACGCGGCGGAAGAGTTGATCAACCGTGAGCGGCACATCCTGCATCGTGTGCTTCATGGCATTCCTCGTTAACGATTGTGTCACTGTGCGGCCTCGATCAGCACGGCGTCGGTCTGACCGAATCCGCCGCAGATCGCGGCGACCGCCCAGCGACCGCCCGACCGTCGCAATTGCCGGGCGGCGGTGAGCACCAGCCGCGCGCCGCTCGCGCCGGTCGGATGGCCCAGAGCCACCGCTCCACCGTTGACATTGGTGCGCGAGGCCAGCTCTCGTTCCAACGCGAAGTCGCCGCCGGCCAAAGCCTTCGTGCTCACGACCGCGGTCGCGGCAAAGGCCTCGTTGATCTCGATGACAGAGACATCGGCCGCGCTGAGACCTGCCTCCTCGATCAGGCGTCCGATCGCGACTCCGGGAAGGTACACCGACGATGTCGGGGTCGACGCGGTCTGCAGATACGAGTGCACCTTCGCCAGCGGAGTTGCGGCATGGTCCGACAGTGCCTGCTCCCCCGCCAGCATTAGCGCGACAGCACCGTCGTTGAGACCCGGGGCGTTGCCCGCGGTGACCGTCGGGCCGCCGTAGACCGGAGTGAGGCGCGAGAGCTTCTCGATGCTGGTATCGGCTCGTGGTTGCTCGTCGACCTCGACGATTCCATTCGGAGTCGCGACAGCGCTCACCTCGTCTTGAAAGTATCCCTCGGCCAGGGCCTTGAAGTAGCGTTCGTGACTTTGCAGTGCCCAGTTGTCCTGTTCCTCGCGCCCTATCCCGCGCGCTTGTGCCTCGACTCCGACAGATCGTGCGATGGAAACTCCACCTTCGAGTGGGTTACGCAACATCAGCAGGTCCTCCACGGTCAAGTCGCCACGTTTGGATCCCCAGCGGGTCTCGTGCAACAGCCGTGGTGTCTGGCTCATCGATTCGGCGCCGATCGCGAGCGCGGACCGCGCGCCGGCGCCGATCGCGCGGACACCAAGCCCGACCGCAGCCATGCCCGAGCAACATGCCCGGTCGATCGTCAGGGTGGGCAGAGTCTCCGGAAGACCCGCGGCGTAGGCCAGTTGGCGGGCCGGCACCATCAGCCCTCCCTCGATCATCGCCATACCGACGATCAATTCATCGATGCCGTCGGTCCGCCACCGGGTTCGAGCCAACAGCGACTCGAGCGTCTGCTTTGCCATGTCGATCACGGACAGTTCCCGCAGGCTGCCACCGAACTTGCCGAACGGGGTTCGAGTCCCGTCGACGATCCATACGGGCTGCGTCGGCTGCATGGCTTCCTCCAATAGTGAAAGTGATATCACTTTTACCTTAAGAGTGGCGTGCACCATAGTCAAGCGCCGCAGCGGCGATCCGCGTATCAGGGCGTGCCGGTCACCGGCGAGACAAGGAGTGGGTCGCGTCGACTCCGAGGTAGCGGCCGCTTTCGATCTGCGTGTCCGTTCCTTCTCTCAGACCGGAGCGGCCTTCGGTGTAGTGCCCGCAAGCCTGAGGGTCGCGACTGTCGGGGATTGTCATGTCACTGGACTACGAGCGCTCCACCCTGCGGCCTGAACATCTGAGCCGCAGCCCGAGCAGCCTCATCAACCCTGGGCGCATCGTCGGTTTCGGAGCGACCGGCGGGGATGCCGTCGTCCTCAGGCGGCAGACGATTGTCACTGGTCAGGCGAGCGGAGCCCGACAGACGATGCGGCCGAATGATAGGCTGACCTCGATGGCGGCGGTTGCGCTGCGCGAGTTCACGTTGCCGTCCAGATTGGCTGAGGATCGAGGCTGTAGATGGCCGATCGAGACTCTGAGGACCCACGCCGTGATGTCCTTGCGGCGCTTCCCGAGGATCTGAATACTGCCGGGTTCGAGGATGCCCAAGCGATCGGGCATGGCGGATTCGGTGTGGTGTTTCGATGCCGCCAGCGTTCCCTCGACCGTCTGGTGGCCGTGAAGGTTTTGACAACCGGGCTTGATACCGACAATCTCGATCGTTTCTTGCGTGAGCAACAGGCGATGAGTCGACTATCTGGGCATCCGAATATCGTCAATGTGTTCGAAGCCGGCGCGACCCGCGGTGGGTTTCCCTACATCGTGATGCAGTATCAGCCCCGAGGATCACTCGAGGTTCGTATCCGGCGCGACGGTCCACTGGAATGGGCGGAAACGCTGAGTTTGGGCGTGAAGATAGCGGGCGCCTTGGAAACCGCACACCGCCTCGCCGTTCTCCATCGCGACATCAAACCAGCAAACATCCTGTTGACCGAGTACGGCGACCCGCAGTTGACCGACTTCGGCATTGCTCATGTGGCCGGAGCCTTCGAAACCACCGCGGGCGCGATTACGGGATCACCGGCGTTCACTGCGCCGGAGGTACTCACTGGAGGCTCCCCCAGCCCGGCCGCAGACGTCTATAGCCTCGGCGCGACCCTCTTCTGCGCTCTTACCGGGCACGCGCCATTCGAACGCCAGGCGGGTGAACAGGTAGTGGCCCAATTCCTGCGGATCACAGCCGATCCGCTGCCCGACGTACGCGGGCACGGCATACCTGACGACATCTACGACACCGTCGAACAGGCAATGGCCCGGGACCGGGGAGAGCGTCCTGCCACCGCGGCGGACTTCGGAGAACGGTTGCGCGCAGCAGAACGGAGACACAAGCTCCAGGTCGTCGACATGGCAGTAGCTACCCCCGACAGCTCGGCCGAGAGCAGAAGAGGCAATACCGACAACAGCGACGAAGTCGTCTCCACAAGTTCTACGGGGACAGCGACCGAGCCTGCCCTGGCAGCTGTATCCACCACGCCGACTTCAACAGGACGGAATTCTGCGCCCGAGCACGATCCCCCGATGCCGGCGCGGCAAAACAGCAGGCCCGGGAACCTTCCCCTCGAGCTGACCAGTTTCGTCGGACGCAGGCACGAACTAGCTCAAGCCAAGAAGGCGCTATCAGCCTGCCGGCTCGTCACTCTCACAGGGATGGGCGGCGTCGGCAAAACGAGGCTCGCGTTGCGCATCGCGACGGAATCACGGCGGGCATTTGCGGATGGTACTTGGCTGGTCGAGCTGGGCGAGCTCCGCGACCCAGCCCTTGTTGCAAGCGCTGTCTCGACCGCCCTCGGGATCCGTCAAGATTCAGGCGATCCGCCTCTGACGATCCTGATGAATCATCTCGCCGAACACCAGACACTACTCGTACTCGACAACTGCGAGCATCTAGTCGAAACGATCGCTCCACTAGCGGCAACTCTTCTGCACGCCTGCGCAGGACTGCGGGTGTTGGCAACGAGCCGCGAACCCCTGCGTGTCAATGGAGAGATGGCGATCCGGGTGCCGCCGCTGCCTATACCGAACACAAGCTGGACTCCATCCCTTCGTGGGTTGCCCCAATACGAATCGGTAAGCCTGTTCGCGGAGCGCGCGGCCGCCGCTGTCCCAGAATTCGAACTCACCGACGACAATCAGGCCGCGGTGGCACATATCTGTCAGCAGCTAGACGGATTGCCGCTGGCAATTGAACTGGCGGCGGCACGGTTGAGGGCAATGTCCACGCAACAGATCCTCGATCGACTAACCGACCGTTTTCGACTCCTGGCTCTCGGCAGCCGTAGCGCACACACACGACAACAGACCCTCCGGTTCTGTATCGACTGGAGCTACGAGCTGTGCACTCCGGACGAACAACATCTATGGTCGCTGCTTTCGGTGTTCGCCGGCAGCTTCGAGTTGGATGCCGCGCAGGCTATCAGCGCCGAACAGATCGAACCTGAAGATCTGGTCGATGTGGTGGCGTCGTTGGTCGACAAGTCGATCCTGATTCGAGAGGAACCGGGCGCGGTGGTGCGCTACCGGTTACTCGACACCCTGCGCGAGTATGGGCAGGAAAAGCTGGAGAAGTACGTTGAGTTGGCAGTCCTTCAAGGGCGGCACCAACTTTGGTATGAGCAGTTGGTGCTGAGAGCTGAGACAGATTGGATCAGCCCACGCCAGCTGGATTGGATCCTCCGCCTCGAACAGGAGCAGCCAAACATCCGTGAAGCTCTCCAGTTCTGCCTGGACGAGCCAGTCGAGACCGAGGCAGGCACGCGAATCGCGGCAGCTCTCTTTCCGTTCTGGCTCTCCCGTGGGCTGCTCACCGAAGGCAGACTGTGGCTAGCCCGTATGACCGGGCAGCCTGGCGACCACAACACCGAGGACTGGGTCAAAGCGACCTACCTGGCTTGTGTGCTCGCTGGTTTACAAGGAGACCTTCCCACAGGAATGGCGCTTCTGACGACTGGAGACGCAACCAGAGATCAGAGCGTGAGCACTGCGACCACCGCGTATGCGGAGTTCGCCGCCGGATACATGGCGCTTTACAACTCTGCCCCGTTGCGCGCCATCGCCCACCTGGAGGAGGCCCTCACATCATCGAAGGAAGGTCGCTTGCTTGTTCTCCCGATAGGAAGCCTACTGGGACTGGGTCTCGCATACATGCAGCTAGGTGATGCGCCCAAGGCTCTCGACTCCCACGAACAGATACTTGCAGATACCGCCGGATGCCGAGAGTTCGTCTACCGGGGCCGGTCCTCGGTGACCGGAGGATGGGCCCTCTGGCGGAACGGAGACCTCAAGCACGCCACGGCGGCACTTGCTGAAGGTCTACGGCTCTCGAGCGATGTCGACGACCCTGTCGGCGTCGCGCGATGCCTGCAAACACTCGCTTGGATCGAAGCCGACCAGCACCATGAGCAGCGAGCCGCTGTGCTGCTAGGCGCAGCAGACAGTGTGTGGCGTGCAGTCGGCGGTCCCACAGCCAACTTCCTCAACAAGCTGTCCGATCACACAGAATGCGAACGGCACGCCCAACAAACACTCGGCGACCGTGAGTTCGCAAAACAGTTCCACCGTGGCAATGCGATGAGCCTTAAAGAAGCGGCCGAATACGCATTCGGCCGCCGGCAGGACAGTGAGACACCCGCGCAATCAGCTGCCCTTGCGAACCTGACTCGGCGCGAGAGGCAAGTCGCCGAACTCGTCGCTGGCGGACTGACCAACAAGGCGATCGCAACAAAGCTGGTAGTCGCACCACGCACTGCGGAGGGGCACGTGGAGCACATACTGACCAAGCTCGGATTCACCTCACGCGCGCAGATCGCCGCCTGGTTCGTCGATCAATCGCAGCCCCCGAGTCCATGATCACACCTCAGCAATCGCCCGTTGCGCGGGTTGGACTCGACCGTCGACAAGGAAACCGACCGACGCGACCTACGACCCTTGCGCCGGACCGCGACGTCGGGCGTCCGCGACCACACTTCGACGCCGTGCGAGCCTCACGGCCCATACCAAACGCCGTTCGGACACTGTGTGATTGAACCAGGACGACCAAGTGCGGTGACCTCTGCGATCTGGCGATGAAACTGTTAGACGGCCAACGAGAGGTGTGGAACAGGCAAGACTGCCATAGAGTTATCTGCGCTGGCGGATCCCGTTCATGGGTTCACGCCGTCCCCGAACCGCAACGCATTTGGCTGCAGCCGAGCTCGGGGAGCCAGGTGGACAGTCCACCGCGGCGAACGCCTCGTTGATCTCCACCAGACCAAGTCGGTGGGCGAGATCCCCGGCACGGTCACACTCCTGGGGTGATCACATGGCGGGCTGCAGTTGCGGGCTGGAGTCCGGGCCCGCGACCATACCGTGCTCACCGATCTCCGCGATCCACGAGATCACCTCGGCCTCAGCGCGTTCCCGGCTCATCAGCACGACCGCGCAGGCACCATCGTTGATGGTAAAGGCGTTGCCCGCAGTGATAGTTCCACCGTCACGGAACGCCGGGCGCAGCCGCGCGAGGGTGTCCACGGTGGTATCGGGCCGGATGCTCTCGTCACGCAGGATCCGGCTGGTGCTGCCACCCTTGCCCGGCACGTCGATCGCCACCACCTCATCGTCGAAAACCTCTTTGTCCCATGCCTTTACGGGCAGCCGGTGGGAGCGTGACGGCGAAGGCGTCCTGTTCTTCGCGGGTAATCCCGTCGGTGTCGTTTCCGGCCTCGGTCAGCAGACCTCAACACATATAACTCGCCGTCGATCAGGGCGGACCCGCCCGGGTTCCCGGCAGGGCGGCAGCCGATCACCAATTGTCAACCAATGCCTCCGGAAAACAGGGAAAACGCTGGCGACTTCTTCACGGCGACAGACGCAATAGCCCTTCAAGCGAAGAGGGCTCATCGCCTACCTCTAGGCAAGCTGGAGGGTTTCAAAACGCCGACCAGAGGCGGAGAAACCGCCTCTGACCTGGTCGGGCTGACAGGATTTGAACCTGCGACCACCTGACCCCCAGTCAGGTGCGCTACCAAGCTGCGCCACAGCCCGTTCACGCCCGGTTGTGGGCGCTCGAAAAGATTACCTCAGGAGCAGGCCAGACGCCGAATCGCCTGGTTATCGGTGTGGCGGGTGGGGTGTGAGGGTCAGCGCGGGGTGACGCGGGCGGCGGCTCGGGAGTCGTCGTCGACGGCGAACCAGACGTCGAGGGCGCTGCCATCGCGGCGGCCGACGATGCGGACCTGCTCACCGGCCCGCAGCGGTTTCGTGTATTCGATGATGGTGCGGTGCGGGCCGGACATGAGGTCGGTGTGGGTGGCCAGGATTTCTTCCAACGCGCTGAGGTAGACGGCGTTGTTGACGTGGTCGAGCCAGTCGATATCGGTGACGCGCAAGGGGAAGGGCAGTTCCTGGACGGAAGGGCCGGTGGGTAGTGGGTCGGTGAGGGCGGCTTTCCAGTGCAGCCGGTGTTCGGTGGTGATGGCGAGCATGGGTGCCATGAAGCGGTCGCTCATGCGTGCGGGAACGCCGGACTCGGTGCCGAAATGGATGAGGAAGCCCTCGGTTTCGACCAATCCGCCCTTGCTGCCGCAGATTTGGACGCGCATGTTGCACCAGCGGTTGGACAGGGCCGAGCACCAGCGACGCAGGGTGACGTGTTCGCCGAATTCGATGGGCTTGAGGACGTCGATGACGGTGCGGCGGACCACCCAACCGCGGTGCAGGTCACCGTCCTCGACGGCGTCCAGATGTTCGAAACCGATGTCCTGGAGATAGCGGGCGATGGCGTCGAGGCGCACGCATCGGTCCCGGTTGGTGTCGGCGAGGCGGACCGGCCAGCCTGTTTCGAACGGGGTTCCGGTGGTAGGGCGTTCCGGCAGCACGCTGGGAATGACCATGAACGGATAATGCCAGGTGATTGCCGTCCGGGTGCGCGCCGACCCGCCGTCGCGACGCAATCACCAGGGAGGTGCTCCCGTCAGTGGTGATAGCCGGTCGTACTCGACTACCTAACGTTGAAGGTATGAGTCCACCGGCCACCCCGTGGTCGAGCCAGCCCAAGGGCCTACCCGCCAAGGAGTCCAGCGGCACCGAGCTGGCAGTCGACCGGGTAATACTCACCGCCGTCACGATCCCGTCGAATCGGCTGCGGCGCAACCACCCCGATCTCGGCATGCTCACCGGAACCACCATCGCAGTTGTGCTGGTGTTGGTGGTCGGCTTCCTGCTGGCGGGCCGATCCGGAGATTCGACACCGGCCAGGGTGGCCGCGGGCACCAACGCCCCCACCGCCCTGGCAGCGAACGCGGTCCAGGTCAACCGCGGGCTGACCATCGGTGAGGTCACCGCGAACGACGGTAAGACACTGACGGTGGCCGGGCTATTGGGAGCGACAACCAAAGTGCACGTCAATGCCGATACCCAGGTGTTCGTCCTCAGCGGGACGAGTATGTCGAATGTGAAGGTCGGTGCCGCGGTCGTCGTGCACGGCAATAAGGAAGCCGACGGCTCTATCACCGCGAACCTGATCGTCGGCACCGAACTGTGAACCGCGGTCAGCGAGCTACCGGCTCGTCTGCGGCGATCACCCCGCCCGTGAGTTCGACAGACCGGAGTCGGTCGCCGATTTCCGTGGCGTGGTGGGCGACGATGAGTTCGTCCGCGCCTATGGAGCCCGCGAAATCCTCCAGGTACGCATGCACTTCGGCGGGTGTGCCGACTGCGGTGTACCGGGTCATCGCGCTGAGTTGACTGCCGTTCGGCGAGGCGAGGAATGCGTCGATCTCCTCGTCGGTGAAGTCGGCGCCCGCGGCACCCCGCCGGATCATGGCTCGTGCGCGCGCACGGTAGGCGATCGCCTTCTGCTCCGCGGCCGCATCGTGGTCCTCGGCGGCGAACACATTGACTCCTGCCATCACGTACGGCTCAGCGAGCTGCTCGGACGGACGGAACCCGTCACGATAGACGGCCACCGCCTGGTGCAGCGCATCGGGCGCGAAGTGCGATGCGAAGGCGTACGGCAGACCGAGCTGCGCGGCGAGCTGCGCACCGAACAGTGACGAACCCAAAATATAAAGCGGCACAGCGCCTTCCGCCCGTGGCACGGCCTGCACTCCCGGCACCCGCGACTGCCCGGTTAGGTACCCCTGCAACTCCAGCACATCCTTGGGAAAGGAGTCCGCCGATGCCGGGTCACGGCGCAGCGCGTACATCGTCTTCTGGTCACTACCGGGCGCACGGCCGAGTCCGAGGTCGATCCGTCCTGGATACAGCGTCTCCAGGGTGCCGAACTGCTCCGCGATCACCAGTGGCGAATGGTTGGGCAGCATGATGCCGCCCGCCCCGAGCCGAATGGTGTCGGTATGGGCCGCGACGTGGCCGATGAGAACGCTGGTGGCGCTGGATGCGATCGAGCGCATGTTGTGGTGTTCGGCGTACCAGACACGTCGG
The DNA here is from genome assembly GCF_050946365.1 of Nocardia sp. CA-107356. Lineage (NCBI taxonomy): Bacteria > Bacillati > Actinomycetota > Actinomycetes > Mycobacteriales > Nocardiaceae > Nocardia > Nocardia sp. CA-107356. Next base: position 6,871,149 of record NZ_CP191992.1, read on the forward strand.
TAGCCGCTGTGTTCGGCGACCCGGGCCAGTGCGACGCTGTTATCGAAACTGTCGCGCGCGGTGCGGCCGGGTGCGATCGACGCCAAGTCGAGGATCGACAGTGCGGTGGGCATAAGACGCTGCCTTTCGGAAGTCAGAGAACGCGGTGGAGTTCTTCGGTGAAGGCCCTGATGCGGGCGTCGTCGCGGCGGTAGTACGTCCACTGGCCGCGCCGGGTGGCGCTGAGGAATCCGGCGCGCTGCAGGATCGCCAGATGCGCCGAGATGGTCGACGCCGAGGTCCCCGCCTTCTGCTGGATAAGGCCGACGCACACACCGAGTTCTGCCGTGTCCTGCCCTCGTTCCGGGAAGTTCGCTTCGGGATCCTTGAGCCACGCCAAGATGCGCAGCCGAGTCTCGTTCGCCAACGCCTTGCACTCGTCGAGCACATCCACCTTCCTTCGATATTTCGCTAATTAACGAACATACGCCGCGCACGGCGGCTCGGCACCGTGACACAGAGCATGCTGGGCGTCAGAGGACCAGCGCTCCCGCGCGTTTGACGGTCCGAATGACCGGAGCCGTTTCGACAGTGGCGATGCCCGGCAGCTCTGCGATGCGTTCAGTGAGGTAGCGGCCGAGGTCGTGCGGGTCGCGGCAGTTGACGGCCGCCACCAGATTGGTGGCGCCGGTGGTGACAGCGGCGAAGGAAACTTCGGGGTGGCGGGCCATGGCTTCGCCGACTGTCACGGTAGCGGCGGGTCGGGTGGCGATCCAGAGGCGGGCTTCGGTACCGAAATCGAGTGCGGCGGGCGGGATGTCGAGTTGATAGTGCAGGATTCCATTGCGCCGCATGGTGTCCATACGGCGGCGGACCTTGGTTTCGGACCATTGGGTGGCGGTGGCGAGGTCGGAGTACGGGGTGCGGCCGTCGTGGTTGAGGGCGCGCAGGAGGGATTTGTCGCCTTCGTCGAGGTGGAGCGGGCCGTCTTCGGGGTCTACCGGAGCGGGGCGCAGATGGTCGACCTGGTTCGGGGTCAGGGCGGTGAGGCCTTGCCAGCCGTCGGGCAGCATGAAACCGCGCAACAGCAGGTGGGCGGACATGGCGACAATTCGACTGGTGCGCGGAAGTTTGTGCAGCAGTAGGGTTTCCTGCTCCTCGGTGCTGCGGGTCTGTACCGTGCAGGACACCTCGGTACCTGCGGAGAGCAGATAGACGAAGGACGTATCATCGCGGGCCGCAAGGGCTTTCGCGACCGATCCGGCGGCATCCGGAGTGCAGCGCAGTCGGATCGTCCATTGGACGTAGCCGAGGCGGCGGCCGTTGACCAGGCCGATCACTCTGAGCGCGTGGGCATTTCGGAGCTGACGGTAGCGCCGGGCGACGGTGTTCTCGGAGACGTCGAGGACTTCGGCAACAGTTCGGAAAGACGCCCGGCCGTCGATCTGCAGCGCGTGGATAATGCCTCGATCGACGGTATCCATCATCAGATCTCCATCTCTGACGGTTTCCAGCAATATTAGCCTCAGTGCTGGTAGAAACCGCTCCCCGTCGCCACGATCGTGGCATGAGCAAGAACATCCTCGTACTCGCCGCAACCGGAAACGTCGGCAGCCAACTCGTCCACCAACTCCAGGCGGCCGGTCACAGCGTGCGCGCTGGCACGCGCAACCCCGCGACCGCCGAACTCCCGGCCGACGTGCAGGTAGTGCGCACCGAACTGTCCCGACCCGAAACCCTCATCGACTGCCTCGACGACATCGACGCGGCCTTCCTGTTATGGCCGCTGCATACCGGCGCACAACTACCGAAAGCGCTCGGCATCATCGCCGGATGCGCCCGCCGCGTGGTGTTCCTCGGCACCGACGGCATCCCGGACCTGAGCTTCGAGGAGCAGGAAAACCTGGTACACGGCTGCGGTATCGAATCGGTGGTGATCCGGCCGAGCACCTTCGCCGTCAACACACTCTGGTGGGCCGATCAGATCCGCACCGGCGATATCGTGCACGGCAGCCATGGCGAGTTGCCGATGAGTCTGATCCACGAGGCCGATATGGCGGCCGTAGCGGCCCTGGCACTCACCGAAAACGGCCATGCCGGAGCCACTTACACAGTGACCGGACCCGAAGTGCTCACCCGGGCCGAACAGGTGCGGATCATCGGCGAAGTGCTCGGCCGCCAATTGCGCTGGGCCGAACTGACCCGCGAACACGCCGAACAGCGCCTGCTCGCCGATGAATCCTTCCCCGACTCGTTCATCGACGTCCTGCTCGACGGCTACGACACAATGATGGCCGCACCCCGACCGCAGACCACCTCCACCGTCGCCGACCTCACCGGCCGCCCGGCGCATTCCCTGGCCGAATGGGTATCCGACCACCGCGCCGACTTCCGCTGACCGCTCGACGCATCACCCCGACCCGCTGAGTTCAGGCGAGTCCGAGGCTGGCGATCGGTGTGGAGGTCGGATTGGTCGAACCACCTGCGGGTTCCACCGTGACGGCCAGGGTATCGACGGTATCGAAGCGAATCACCACCGACGGAGTGGCGGCCGACACGACCACCGCGATCGAACGCGGCACCCCGTCCGCGGACACAAGCCAGAGCTGGTACGTGCGCCCATCCGGTGGTGCTGGAATATCGTCGAAACTCACCATCGCCGTGGCGATCCCGGCAGAGGTCCGCACGGTGAGTGAGCCGCCGGAGGAAACCGGGACCAACCGCGTCCGCAAATCGGGCTGCGCGAGCACCGACTCGGCGCTCATACCTCGCGGAGCGGCCGGTCCGGAGCGGAGCGTGATGATCGCGATGCCCGCACCGATCGCGATGACCACCGCGACGGCCGCCGTCAGCCAGCTCAACCGCCCGCTCCAACGGCGGCGGACGGGGTTGCGCTCAGTTCCAAGAGATTCGTCGAGCGCCCGCAACAGTGCATTCTCCAGCTCGGGCGGCGGCGCCATCGCGTCGACAACGGTGAGTGAGGCCAGAACTTCCCGCAGGTCGTACACCGTGGCGGCGAACTCGGCGGCGATGGGCTGGTCCTCATCCTCCAGTTGACGTTCGATGCGAAGACACTCGATCTCGTCGAGCGAATCCAGTGCGTACGGGTAAGCCAAGTCGAGCAAGTCCGCGGCCGGTCGGTCGTGGTCGCTCATCAATTGTCACCTCCGGACAGACAGTGTGCGAGACGTTTGAGCCCGTCGCGAATCCGGCTCTTGATGGTGGGCAGCGGGACCGCCAGATGTTCGGCCACCTCGGGATAGGTTCGTCCGCTGTAGTAGGCCAGAGCCAGCGCCTCCCGCTGCATCTCGGTCAAGGTCTCCAAGCAGCCGAGCACGGCCTCGGCATCGAGGTGCTGATCGACCGCTTCGGCGACGACATCATGATCACGCCCCAGATGCGTATGGCCATAGACGATATCGCGGGTCGACGCGGCACGCTCGCGGCGAACCCTGTCCACCGCGCGCCGATGCGCCAGCGTCATCAGCCATCCCATCGGGCTGGACAGGGTGCGGTCGTAGCGGTCGGCCTGCGACCACACCTGCAGATATACCTCTTGTACGACTTCCTCGGCCTCGGCGTGGCTGCGCAGGACGCGCACCGCCATCCCGAAGACGCGGTTACTGGTCGCGCGATAGAACTCGGTGAAGGCGTCGCGGTCCCCCGCCGCCACCGCCCCGAGTTGATCGATCAAGTTTCGGGTGTGCTCGGCGTGCTCGGCACTCCGGCGTGATGGGCAGTAGCCGACTGGCGAATCGCCGGCGGCGGCATCGGTGCGCAGGGGGATGACGATGAACTCCGAATCGCGGGTCATGGGCACCTCCTACCTAGTACTGGGTGGGGCACTGCGGATACCGGATAGATCGACTGCGGCAACACGATGAACTCGACTCCTGACCAGGTCGGGGCCATATCGGAGATGCGGCCTGCTGGTCGAACGGTCCAGGGCAGGCCTTGGCATTCGAACAACGGAGTTCGCATCGCTTCGCGAACCGGATTGGTCGAATACCAAACTAATCCCGACAGGAGAGATTCGCCCGATGTTTGCCACAGCCAGATGCTCGGTGCCAGCGAGATCGCCCAGCAGACCAGAACGGACGCCGCTGCTCGGCAGCGGCGTCCGTTGTGTGGGCTGGGTGCGGTGCTACTTCTTGCGGTCGCGCTTCTCGCGGACCCGGACCGAGATACGGACCGGGGATCCGTCGAAGCCGAATTCCTCGCGCAGACGTCGCTCCAGGAAGCGGCGGTATCCGGCCTCCAGGAAGCCCGTCGTGAAGAGCACGAAGGTCGGCGGGCGGGTGGTCGCCTGGGTGGCGAACAGGACACGGGGCAGGCGGCCGCCGCGCATCGGCGGTGGTGTCGCCGCGATGACTTCCTTGAGCCAGTTGTTCAGGCGGCCGGTGGGGATGCGCTTATCCCAGGATTCCAGTGCGGTTTCCATGGCCGGAACCAGCTTTTGGACAGCGCGGCCGGTGTGTGCGGAGATATTGACGCGCTGCGCCCACGGCACCCGGACCAGGTCGCGGTCCACTTCCTTGTCCAGCTGTAGGCGACGGTCCTCGTCGACCAGATCCCATTTATTGAAGGCCAGCACGAGCGCGCGACCGGAGTCGGCGACCATGCTGATCACCCGCAGATCCTGTTCGGTGATCGTCTCGGAGGCGTCGATCAGCATGATCGCGACCTCGGAGGCCTCCAATGCCGCCTTGGTGCGCAGCGATGCGTAGAACTCCATACCGCTGGCATGGGAGACCTTGCGGCGCAGTCCCGCGGTATCGACGAACTTCCAGATCTTGCCGCCCAACTCGACCAGCGAATCCACCGGGTCGACGGTCGTACCCGCGACATCGTGCACCACCGAGCGCTCATCGCCGGAGAGCTTGTTGAGCAGGCTGGACTTGCCGACGTTCGGCTTGCCGACGAGCGCGACCCGGCGCGGGCCGGTGCCGCCGGTGCCCTCACGCGGCGTCTCCGGCAGCACTTCCAGGACATCGTCGAGTAGGTCGCCGGTACCGCGCCCGTGCGAGGCGCTGACCATGCGCGGCTCACCGAGGCCGAGCGACCACAGCGCGGCGGCCTCGGCTTCGACGCGTTCGTCGTCGACCTTATTGGCGACCAGGATTACCGGGATCTTGGAGCGGCGCAGCTTCTTCACCGCGGCCTCATCGGTCGCGGTCGCGCCGACCACGGCATCGACAACGAGCAGGATCGCGTCGGCGGTCTCCATGGCCAGTTCGGCCTGGCGGGCGACCGATTGCTGCAGCCCCTTGGCATCGGGCTCCCAGCCACCGGTGTCCTGCACGAGGAAACGACGACCGGCCCAGCTCGCCTCATAGGAGATGCGGTCACGGGTCACTCCGGGAATGTCCTCGACGACGGCTTCACGGCGGCCGATGATCCGGTTCACCAGCGTCGACTTCCCGACATTCGGTCGGCCGACGACGGCGACGGTCGGCATGGCGAGGTGTTCTTCATCACCGAATTCACCCTCGAGATCGGCCGTCTCCCAATCGGATTCGTCACTCCAGACGCCATCGCCCGCGAGTACGTCCTCACTCACTGTGCACTTCCCGTCCGGCCCATCGAAACCTGTCGCACCACAACGCGATACAGCTCGTCGATGACCTCATCCATATTCAGTTCGCTGGTGTCGACCAGCACCGCGTCGTCGGCCGGACGCAGTGGGGACACCGTGCGAGTGGAGTCGAGGGTGTCGCGCCGCTGCACGTCGGCGAGCACGCCCTCGTAGTCGTCGCCGCGGCCTTCGGCGATGTTCTGCTGGTTGCGCCGCTGGGCGCGGGCCTCGGCGGAGGCGGTGAGGTAGATCTTGGCGTCCGCGTCCGGCAGCACGACGGTGCCGATATCGCGCCCCTCGACCACGATTCGCGCTGCGGCGAAAGCGATCTCACGCTGCAAGGCGACCAGCAGATCGCGCACCTCGGCCACCGCGGACACCGCGGAAACCGCCTTGGTGACGGCATTGCCGCGAATCTCCGAGGAGACGTCTTCACCATCGAGCAGAATTACCTCGCGGCTGGGATCGGTGCCGATGGTCAGCGGCAGCTCCTTGACCGCGGCACTGATCGCGGCCGCATCGGTCAGCTCGACACCGGCACGCAGCACGCGCAGAGTCGCGACGCGGTACATCGCGCCGGTATCCAGATAGCTGGCGCCGAGCCGGGTGGCCAGTCGCCGCGAGACGCTGGATTTGCCGGTGCCCGAAGGCCCGTCCATGGCAACGACCAGCGGCGTGGTGCCATCAACCATCGCAGGGACCTCCACGGGAATCTCTACACCGTTCACAACGACACCGCCTCGTAAAGTTTGCCGACTTCATCGCGACCGATCACGCGCAGCGTGCCAGGCCGTTGATCGCCGAGTGCGACCGGACCGATATTGGTGCGCACCAGCCGGGTCACCGGATGGCCGACCGCGTCCAGCAGTCGGCGCACGATGTGCTTGCGCCCTTCGTGCAACACGATCTTGACTAGCGAACGTCCCTCATTGATCTCTAGCACCTGGAACTTGTCCACCTTGGCCGGACCGTCCTCGAGCTCGACACCGTCCCTGAGGCGCTTGCCGATCCCCTTGTGGACCTCACCATTGACCGTCGCCAGATAGGTCTTCTCCACCTGGAAGGACGGGTGCATGAGCCGGTGCGCGAGGTCGCCGTCGTTGGTGAGCAGCAGCAGCCCCTCGGTATCGGCGTCCAGCCTGCCGACGTGGAACAGGCGCTGACCGGCCGCGATGCGTTCGGCGACGATATCGCCGACGCAGGGGCGGCCGAGATCGTCGGACATGGTGGACTGCCAGCCCTTTGGCTTGTTCAACGCGATGTGGACCAGTTCCTCGCGCACCATCACGCGAGTGCCGTCGACGCGGACCACGGCGTGTTGCGGATCGATCCGCAGGCCCTGTTCGGTGACGATGGCGCCATCGACCTCGACGCGGCCCTGGGCGATCATCTCCTCGGCCGCGCGGCGTGAGGCGACACCGGCCTTGGCCAGCACCTTCTGCAGCCGCTCGCCCTCGCCCCACGGCATCTTCTCGTGGCCGCCCTCGGCGGGCTGCTCGACATGCTGATGCTTGGCTGGCTTGGCATTGCTCAGCAGCGGGGCGGCGACAACCTTCTTCTGCGGCTTCGGGGTCTTGGCTCTCTTGCCGACGGGCGCGGACATCGCGGCCGATCCCGGGCGACGCGACGGATTGCCTTGCTGCGCAGCACCTCCCGCTGGGTAACCGCGCGAACCGGCGGCACGCGAGGCCGAACCGCCTTGCGCGGCACCGCGATAGGCGTCGCCACGCGAACCACGCTGATCCGAGCCGCCGCCCTGCGATGAGCCGCGATTACCGGAACCGCCCTGCGATGAGCCACGATAACCGCTGTCACCCTGGGAAGAACCGCGATAGCGGTTGTCCCCCTCTGCCGAGCCGCGGTAGCCGCCGCCCTGCGACGAACCACGGCGATCGGAGCCACCCTGGGCGGAACCGCGGTATCCGCTGCCACCCTGTGCGGCCCCACGATAACCGCCACCACGCTGGTCACTCTGCGACGAGCCACGGTAGTCCGAGTCACGCGACGATCCGCGATAGCCACCCTCGCCCTGCGCGGATCCCCGATAGCCCCCGCGGTCGCCGCCACTGTGCTCATTCCCGCGGTAGCCACCGCCGCCTTGCGAGGAGCCGCGCTCGGAGCCACCCCATGCGGCCCCGCGCTGCGTACTTCCCCTCTGCGTACCTCCCCTTTGTGCCGAACGCGCGTCGCGTGCGCTTCGGCCTGCGCCGCCCCTTCCGGGCTGGTCGCTTCTGTTCCTACGATCCGGTGTGCCATCTCGGCGAGCGGGCGTATTCATATTGTCCTGTCAGTCTTCTTCGGTACCGAGATCCAAATTGGTCTCGGCGGATTTCTTCAGCCTGGTGTAACGGGGGTCCGTCTCCAGGCTCTCGTTGATCTCGTCGATCAGGTCGACGCCCGGCAGTAGGGGCGCCAGTGGCGGCAGATCGGTCAGCGATGCGAGTCCGATCCGTTCCAGGAACAGTTCGGTCGTGCGGTATTGCGTGCCGTTCGTCTCCGGGTCGACCCCGGCCTCGGCGATCAGTCCGCGAGCCAGCAGGGTTCGCATCACACCGTCGACGTTCACGCCACGCACCGCGCTGACCCTGGTCCGGGTCACCGGTTGGCGGTATGCCACCACCGCCAGTGTTTCCAATGCCGCCCGGGTCAATTTCGACCGGGCGCCGTCGAGCAGCATCCGTTCCACATACGGCGCGTACTCGCTGCGAGTATAGAAGCGCCAGCCGTCACCCACGAAACGCAGGTCGATGCCACTGGCCCGCGCGGATAGTTCCGCCGACATCGCCAGCAGTGCCTGCTCCACCCGCGCCGGGTTGTCCCGCAAGGCGTCGGCCAGCAGTTCTACCGGGGCCGGAGCGTCCACAATGAGCAGCATCGCCTCCAGCGCCGATCGGAATTCGTCGTCGTCCAAGGGCTCGGGCGTGACGTCCGCCACTGTCTGATCCGAAGCCGGTTCATCCTCGCGCGATCGCGCCGCGACGGCAGGTGTCATACCTTCGACACCTTCGCCGGAGGGCTCATCACCGGGCGCGGTGGACCGTGCGGCGCCGTCGGTTCGTCTGCCGGAGCCACGCGGCGACGGCTCGTCCGCACTCGTCCCCGCCACATCGGAGGGCGCTGCGCCAGCCACGCTCTCGCCACGTTCACTCGACGCCGCCGCCACACCGACGGCAGCGGCGTCCTCGGTCCGCTCGCCGCGTTCGCCCGGCACGATCGCTGTGCTGTCCTCGACGTCCGTCCCACTCGATCGCGCACCCTCGCCAACGACGACACCGTTGTGCTTCGCCGGTGCCGGGGTGTCTGTGGTGCGCTCGCTGAACTCCTCGCTCACGACTCCACCTCGCTGACGCTCAACTCCGCCGTACGCGAAGACGCACTGTGCTGATGGCTCACCCGCTGACGCTCGCTCACCACCGCGCCGCTAGCGCGCGGTTGCGTCGTGCGCTGTGACATGGTGCGCTCGCTCACCCGTAGTCCTCCTCGATGGTCACGGTGTCGGCGGTCTCGTCCTTCGGGTCGCCGGTCCAGCTCACCGAGAGCGGCCCGAGCGGGTCGGGCTGATCGAACTCGATCGTCTTGCCTCGGTACAGCTCCAGCAGAGCCAGGAAGCGCGCGACGATCTGGATCGGCACATCGCAGTCGGCGACCAGTTCGCCGAAGGTCGTCCAGCCGCCCGGTCCGCGCAGTTTGAGCTGTTCGAGCACGAGCGCGGCCTGTTCGGCGACCGAGAAGGCGTGCTGGTGCAGATGATCGAGTCCCACCTTGGGCGCCGGTCGGGGCCGGAAGGCCGCCGCGGCGATCGCGGCGAATTCATGTGCGTCCACTCCCAGCGTAACCTCGGGCAGCAGTTCGGCGAAGCGCTCCTCCAGACCGACCGCGCGCGGGTAGCGGCGCAGCGCGACCGCTTCCAATTCGCCGAGCAGTTCGGCGACCTGCTTGAACGCGCGGTATTGCAGCAGCCGGGCGAAGAGCAGGTCCCGCGCCTCGAGGAGTTCGAGATCTTCGGCGTCGGTCACCTCACCGGATGGCAGCAACCGCGCCGCCTTGAGATCGAGCAACGTGGCGGCGACAACCAGGAATTCGGTGGTCTGATCCAGGATCTTGTCGGCGCGCAACGTGTCTTGCTGCCCGATGCTCGCGGTCAAAGCCTTGGTGTAGGCGATGAATTCGTCGGTCACCTTATGCAGCGCGATCTCGGTGACATCGAGTTTGCGCGAACTGATCAGATTCAACAGCAGATCGAACGGCCCTTGAAAATTGCTCAGCCGCAGCTGAAACCCCGACTTCTGCGCCGACGCAGGATCGGAATGGCTAACAGCCGGGTCGACTGGTCCAGTACCTCCTGGCACCGCCGACTCCCCCTCACTTCCAGGTCTACCAGGGGGATCATCTTGTACGTCAGCGGATTCATGCGCAGCCGCAGAGTCGGCCGAGACAGCACGCCCGGCATCGGAGCCCTGATCGGCGAACTCACCAGACTCCGAGCCGAGCGTATCCGTGTTCGTCGATGGCGCCGGTTCGGTACCGCCGATCACCGGCCGGACCGGTGGATGACTTCCCGCGCCATCGACCGATATGCTTCGGCCCCACCGGATTTCGGCGCCCACGTGGTGATCGGTTCACCCGCGACGCTGGCATCGGGAAAGCGTACGGTCCGCGAGATCGCCGTGTCGTACACCAAGTCGCCGAAGACCTCGACGACGCGCGCCATGACCTGGCGTGAATGTAGTAGCCGGGCATCGAACATGGTCACCACGATGCCGTACAGGCTCAGGCGCGGGTTGAGCCGATCGCGGACCTTCTCCACGGTGTCATTGAGCAGCGCCAGCCCGCGCAGCGAAAAGTATTCGCATTCCATCGGAATGATCACACCATCGGAACAGGCCAGCGCGTTGACCGTCAGCAGCCCCAGCGAGGGCTGGCAGTCGATCAGGATGTAGTCGTAGCGCTCGCGCACCGGTTCCAGCGCGCGGCCCAGTGTCTGCTCCCTGCCGACCTCGTTGACCAACTGGATCTCCGCGGCCGACAGATCGATATTGCTCGGCAGCAGGTCCAAATTCTCGACGCGCGTCTCCATGAGGACCTCGTCGATGGAGACCTTGGACCCGATCAGCAGGTTGTGCACGGTCAGGTCGAGATCGTGGTGCGCAACACCCAAACCCGCCGACAGCGCGCCCTGCGGATCCAGGTCGACCAGCAGCACCCGGCGGCCGAACTCCGCGAGCGCGGCGCCCAGGTTGATCGTCGAAGTGGTCTTGCCGACGCCACCCTTCTGATTGCACATGGCCACGATCAGCGCATCGCCGTGCCGCTCGACCGGCGGCGGGTCGGGTACGACACGCAGCGGGCGCCCGGTAGGACCGAGTGCCGCGTCCTCGGGGACGGGTTCGGCGCCGTTGCCCCACAGCGTCTCCGCCGCGGCCTCCGAGTACGGACCCGACCTGGGACCCGTAAGCGGCTGCGCCCCAGCACTCATCGGCGGCTCTGCCGCACTGGCTGTCGTCACGATCCGCTGCTCCTTATACGTTCCTGCCCGTTGCCTTCGCTCGACTCCGGCATTATCTGCCCGAGCGTAGCGAGGCCGATCAGGCCCGACCTCGCTTTCGTACGGTCCAGCTCTCGATAGACGCTACCGCTTGACACCGCAAGACCCACGCTCGGACACGCGACACCCGCGTTTACCTGCGTAAGCGTTCACTCCCCTGACGCCGATACGGCTCGCCGTCGACATCGACATCGAACCGGACGATACCCGTTGTGCGCGGATCCACCCCGCGCGTCTTCTTGTCCACCCCGCGCGTCTTCTCGTCCGCCGCGCACGGATTCATCGGGCAAAATCGTGCGCGGCGCCGCGAACACCGGCGGACTAGCGCGCGCGAGGGTGGGCGGTGGCCCAGACCTCGCGCAGGGTATTCACAGTGACGAGGGTGTAGATCTGGGTGGTCGTGACCGACGCGTGGCCCAGAAGTTCTTGGACCACACGCACATCGGCGCCGCCGTCGAGGAGATGTGTTGCGAACGAATGGCGCAGGGTGTGCGGAGAGACGGTGGCGCCGATGCCAGCACGCTCAGCGGCGGTCTGCAAGACCTGCCAGGCGCTCTGCCTCGACAGGCGTCCGCCGCGGGCGTTCAGAAACAGCGCACCCGCAGCGCCTTTCCCGTTCGCGGCGAGCACCGGCCTGCCGCGCACCAGGTACGCGTCGACCGCGGCGAGTGCGGGCCGGCCGATCGGGACCATGCGCTGCTTGCCGCCCTTACCGTGCAGCACCACGGCGCGCTCCTCGGTGTCGAGGTCGTCCACATCGAGTCCGACCATTTCCGAGATCCGCGCCCCGGTCGAATACAGCAGCTCGAGCAGCGCGCGGTCGCGCAAACCGCGTGGCCCGCCGTCGGATCCGGCCCCGTTCGCTTCGGCATCGTCGCTCGGCCCGCCACCCGCGGCCTCCAGCAACCGTAGAACCTGGTCGTACGGTAGGGCTTTCGGCAACCTGCGTCCCGGCGCCGGCGGTTTCACGGCATGCGCGACATCGGTACTCGTCATCCCCTCGGCGGCGGCGAACCGATGTAACCCACGCACCGCGATCAGCGCACGGGCCACCGAACTGGCGGCCAGCGGCGGATGGGTGGCCCCACCCGCCCGCAGCACCATGGTGAATTCCGCGACATCGGATTCGCCGACCTGGTCGAGCGCCGTAATACCGTGTCCGGTCAGGAAATTCCGATATCGGTCGAGGTCGCGGCGATAGGCGCCCAGGGTGTTGCGCGCGGCGCCGCGCTCGACCGCGAGATGGTCGAGATAGGCATCCAATTCCCGCGCGAGCACCCTCGTCAGTCTTCGGACTGTCGCTGCGCCGCCTTATGGCGGAGAAACGCGGTCGGCTGTCCCGGCCACGGCGCGTCGGCGGGACGCAGTTCGGTCCCGCCCGCCCTGGCAGCCGCGAGGGCGAATACACCGGCGACCGCCGTGGCATTGACGATCTCACCGGCCAGCGCGGCCCGCACGGCCTCGTTGACCGGCATGCGGACCATTTCGAGGTCCGCCTCCTCCAATTCCGGGTCGGGCCGGTCGGTTTCGTAGAGACCCCGCGCGGCGTACACCCGCAGCGCCTCGTCGGTGAAGCCGGGCGAGAGAGCGACATCCACCAGTACCGCCCATTCCCTGGCGGCCAATCCGGTCTCCTCGGCCAACTCACGCTTGGCCGCTTCCAGCGGATCCTCACCGGGAACATCGAGCAGACCAGCGGGCAGTTCGAGCAATCGCCCGCCGATCGGGTGCCGATACTGCCTGATCAGCACCACGTTGTCGGCGTCATCGATAGCCGCGACCGCGACCGCCGCATGATGCTCGATCACCTCGCGTTCGACCACCCGCCCGCCCGGCATCGCCACCTGGTCGAGCCGCAACGCGAGGATGGCGCCGCTGTACACGGTCTTACTCGCCACCGTCTCGAAATCGTGGCTGCCCGGCCGGGCTCCCCCGTTATCACTCATCTACGACGCCTGATCTGCGTTCGCGAACTCTTCATCCGGGATATCGACCGGAAGCCGCTCGGCCAGTTTATATTTCAGCGCCGCCGAGATCAGCGCGGCGAACAGCGGATGCGGCCGGGTCGGGCGGCTCTTGAGCTCCGGATGCGCCTGGGTGGCCACGAAGAACGGGTGCTTATCCGCGGGCAACTCCACGAATTCGACGAGATGCCCGTCGGGCGAGGTGCCGCTGAACTTCAGACCGCTGGTGGCGATCTTGTCGCGGTAGGCATTGTTCACCTCATAGCGATGCCGGTGCCGCTCGGAGACGTGCTCGGTGCCATAGGCCTGCGCGACCACCGAACCCTTCGTCAGCGTCGCCGGGTAGGCGCCGAGGCGCATGGTGCCACCGAGATCGGCCTCACCGGCCACGATCTCCTCCTGGTCGGCCATGGTGGAGATCACCGGATGCGGTGTGTCCGGTTCGAATTCGGCCGAATTGGCCTCGGCGAGACCGACCGAGCGCGCCGCCTCGATGACCACACACTGCAAGCCGAGACAGAGGCCGAGCAAGGGCAGCCCACGGGTGCGGGCGTAGGTGATGGCGCCGACCTTGCCCTCGATGCCGCGAATACCGAATCCACCGGGGATGAGCACCGCGTCCGCATCGCGCAGAGCGGCCTGCGCGCCCGCCGGGGTCTCGCACTCGTCGGACTGCACCCAGCGGATATTCACCTTGGCCCGCGAGGCGAACCCGCCCGCGCGCAAGGCCTCGGTGACCGACAGGTAGGCATCGGGCAGATCGACGTACTTTCCGACCAACGCGACCTCGACCGTCTCCCGCGGCTGATGCACCCGTTCGAGCAGATCGCCCCACACCGTCCAGTCCACGTCCCGGAACGGCAGTCCCAGCCTGCGCACCACATAAGCGTCCAGACCCTCACGGTGCAGCACCTTGGGAATGTCGTAGATCGACGGCGCATCCGGGGTGGATATGCAGGCGTCGACATCGACGTCGCACATCAGCGCGATCTTGCTCTTGAGCGCTTGGGGCACCTCGCGATCGCAGCGCAGGATCAGCGCGTCGGGCTGGATACCGATATTGCGCAGCGCGGCCACCGAATGCTGGGTCGGCTTGGTCTTGAGCTCACCAGACGGCGCGAGGTAGGGCACCAGCGATACGTGCAGGAAGAAGACATTGTCCCGGCCGACGTCGTGGCGGATCTGCCGAGCCGCCTCGAGGAAGGGCTGCGATTCGATATCGCCGACGGTGCCACCGATTTCGGTGATCACCACATCGGGCACCTGCCCCTGTAGATCCGGGCCTTGCATCGCGAGTATGCGACTCTTGATCTCGTCGGTAATGTGCGGGATTACCTGCACCGTGTCACCGAGGTATTCGCCGCGCCGCTCCTTGGCGATCACCGATGAATAGATTTGCCCGGTAGTCACATTCGCGTCCCGGGACAGGTCCCGATCGAGGAACCGTTCGTAGTGACCGACATCGAGATCGGTCTCGGCGCCATCTTCGGTGACGAACACTTCTCCGTGCTGGAACGGATTCATGGTGCCCGGATCGACGTTCAAGTACGGGTCGAGTTTCTGCATGGTCACCCGCAGTCCGCGCGCGGTCAGCAGCTGACCGAGGCTGGAGGCGGTAAGACCCTTACCCAATGAGGAGGCGACGCCACCGCTGACGAAGATGTGCTTCGTGGCCGTTCGCGCCTGATTCCGTGTATGACCCACGGGTCTTCACGGTAACACGAAAAAGCCGGTCCGATCACCCGCCACGCACGTTTGCCACTGAGTCGCTGCGTCGGCTCGGGCGCGGCATGTTCTCGGCCCGTTGATGCCTCGTTCCGAGCGGCCGAGACTCACGACTACCTCGCATGCGCTGCGGCCACTCGCACACGAGCCGGACCGTGAACGATGCTGGACGACCTCGCGTGCGGTATTCGAATCGGCCGATTCCGGGTCCCCTTCGAGCTAACCAGACCGCGGATCAGCTGCGCGGCACGCCGATGATTGTGAGGGAGGTCGCCTTGGCACCGGTTCCGTATCGGCCCGCGCCGCCAGTGAGCTGTTCGCTGAGGCCCAGCACGGTGGTGACGCGGCCGATCTCGCGATCGAGGTTGTCGACGGTGGTGACGTCGGTGGCCAACGCGGCGTCGGAGCGGATGATCGCGATCGGTCCCGGATTGTCAGCCGCACCGGATCGGCCAGCGAGTACTGCACCCGCGCCGCGGCCACGCAGGGCGCCGGTGAATCGGGCAATATTGCTGCCCTCGCTGTTGTCATTGGACTTCGCGCCGTTACCGGTGACGACGACCGCAAGATCAGCGGGGTGCGCCGGAGTGTCGCCATAGGCGAGGAAGCCACCGCCGCGCAACGTCTCCAGCACCAGACTCAGCTCCTGCGGGGTGCTGCGCGGTTGCGCGTTCGCTGGGTCGAGTAGCAGCACGAGACCGAGTAGATCGCCCGCCATACTGCCCTGATCGACCTGTCCGGTGCGCAGTTGCGCGCCCGCCGGAATGACATTGGTGACCGCGGTACGCATCCGATCCCCCTCGGAGGCATCGACGAAGGCATCGGTGAGTGCGATGCGGCCGGTCACGGTGGCGCCGGAGGTTTCCAGGCCCTTCGCCACCGCCTCGACATCGGCGGGTTCGGCGTCGGGAGTCGTGAAGACCACGACGCTGCGGTCGGTGAGGGTGCCCCCGAGGATTCGGCCCGCCGATCCGGCGATGAACCGGTCCGCGGCGTTCATTTCGTCGGACAGCCGCTCGTTCTGATCGGTGGCGACATCGAGTTGCTTACGCAGATCCGACTTATCCGCACGCAGTCCGGACAGCAGGTCCGCCGCCACGGTCTGCGAGCCGAGCACCACACCGATGGCGAGGGCCAGGAAGATCGCGACGATCGAAACCGCGTGCTGCCGAATCGAAATCATCAGTTTCCTCCCCCGCGGACTAGGCCCTGGGCCCACAGCGCGCAGCGATTCCAGGCGTCGGTGGCCCAGTCCAGCGCCTCGGAACCCATATTCGAGGCCAGCATGGCCACGATCACCGCGATGAGGGCGGCGAGCACGACCATCGCGATGGCAGTGCCGGAGACCCGGTTTCGGTAGAGCGTGGCAACGGCCTTGGCATCCATGAGTTTGGCGCCCACCTTCAGTCGGGTCAGGAACGTCGCCGGATTGCTGTCGCGACGGCCGCGGTCGAAGAAATCGTCCAGGGATGCGGCGGCGCCCGCGGTCACGATCAGCGCTGCGCCGTGGTGGTCGGCCAGCAGCAGGGCCAGGTCGGAGGGGGCGCCGGAGGACGGGAACGTCGTCGCGCCGATGCCGATATCTTGGATGCGTTCCAGCCCCTTGGCGTGGCCGTCGGTATCGGCGGGCAGAATCATCTCGGCGCCGGATTTCAAAGTGCCGGTGGTGATTTCGTCCGGGTCGCCGACGATCAGATCGGGGCGGTATCCCTGCTTCATCAACGTATCCGCGCCACGACCGACCCCGACCATGATCGGCGCGTATTCCTTGATGAACGGCTTGAGTCGCTTGAGATCGTCTGCATGGTCCGGGCCGTCGGCCACCACGACCACATGTCGATCTTTCATGGTGAGCTCGAGTTCCGGCACACCGATGCCGTCGATGAGTAGCGCACTCTCGGTGCGGATGAACTCGATCGTATTGCCAGCGAACGCCTCCAGATGATCGGCGAGCCCGTTGCGGGCTTCGATCATCCGCTCGGCGATATCGGATTCGGTCAGCTCGATGCCCGTGACCAGGACCTCGGGCTCCTTCTTGACCAACTTGTCGGCGTAGACGACACCCTCGTCGATGCGGACCTTGGTGCCGTCCTTGATCTTGAACGCATCCGAACTCACGGTGTCCAGCAGCAGAATCCCGTTGGCGACCAACACTTCCGGTCCCAGATTGGGATAGCGGCCCGAAATCGATGGCGAGGTATTCACCACGGCGAGCACGCCCGCCTCGACCAGCCGATCGGCGGTGAGCCGATCCAGATCCATCTCATCGAGTATGACGACATCGCCGGGCCCGACCCGCTTCAGCAAACGCCTGGTGTTGCGGTCGACCCGGGCTATCCCGGTCAGCCCGGCCAGCGATTCGGTGTTCTTCGACAACAACGCCAACATCTTCATGGGCCCGATCCTGGCGGCAAACTCTCAACCATTGATGGAGGCGCGCCGAACCATCTGTCACATTCGTCACTGTGATAACAGGCGACGCGCATTCGGCTACCCACTCGCGCCCTGATCAGAAGCGGCTGTCGACTAATCCACGCTCCACGACGGCGAAGACGGAATCGCCGACCTTCCCGAGCAGCGCCATCGCCAGCAATATGATGTCGGTACGCCCCCCGATCTAGCTATCGAACAGCAAAACCCAACCCATTCGATGAACACCCGGGCCACCAGGAAAGGGCCAGCCGTTCGCCGAACCGAGCCCACCGTTCACCACGGCCGGTGCCACCGCGGGCAGTTGGATAGCGCGTAGCAATGCGGGCCTGCTCGATCCATGGGCACGTCCGACCAGGATTGGGTGACACCGTGATTCGAAGTCGACAGGAACCGGGCGCACTGTGATCCCAGTGACACGGCTCACGACGAAACCGGACAGTACCCGTATGCTGCCGGTCACAGATATCTCGAAGAGGAGACACTATGGCCAGCAGCACCGTCGACGCCATCATCGCGGCACCGCGCGATGTCGTCTACAAGTTCTTCACCGAGCGGGACGGCATCAACCCGTACATCCCGGTGGACTTCACGTTGAAGACACCCGGCACGCCCGCCCCGGCGGGCGTCGGCGCGCAGTACCTGATCGGCAAGGCAGGAGTCGGCATCGTCGAGGAGACCACCAAGCTGGTCCCCGGCGAGCTGATGGAATACAAGATCATCAAGGGCGCGCCGGTAAAGCGCCACGTCGGCACCATCACCTTCACCGACGCCGATAACGGCACCTTGGTCTCCTACACGATGGAGTCCGAGCCCAGCCTCCCCGTCCCCGCCAAGGTCGTCGAACTCGGCCTCAAGAACCTCATCAACCAGTTCATCAAGGGCGCACAAAAAGCCCTGCGCTGAACCGCCGTCAGGCGAGAGCGCGTTCGGCGCGGGCCGTTTCGAGAAGTTCTTCGGCGTGTGCGCGGCCGGTTTCGGTGTCGTCGAGACCGGCCAGCATGCGGGCGAGTTCGATGACGCGCTCATCCTTGGTCAATGCCCGGACGCCGCTGTTGACCTTGCCCTTGCCATCGTCGGATTTGTCCACCACCAGATGAGTGTCCGCGAAGGCGGCGACCTGCGGTAGGTGGGTCACCACGATCACCTGATGGGTGCGGGCCAGCCGGGCCAGTCTGCGGCCGATCTCGACCGCGGCCCGACCGCCGACACCGGCGTCGACCTCGTCGAAGACCATGGTCGCGCCGTGATCCGAACTCGCGAGCACCACTTCCAGTGCCAGCATCACGCGCGAGAGCTCACCGCCGGATGCGCTCTTGCTCAAGGGCAATGACTGCGCGCCCGAGTGCGCCGAGAGCCGGAACTCCACTTCGTCGACGCCGGTCGAACCCGCATGCAGTTCCGTCCCGTCCACCGTCAGCGGCGCCGAGTCCTGCGGGCTCGCGGGCATCGGCCGCACCACGACCTCGAGCTTCGCCTTGCCCATCGCCAGGCCGCCCAGTTCGGCGCTCACCGCGGAGGCGAGCTTGCCCGCCGACTTCGTCCGTGCGGCAGTCAATTTGCGGGCCGCCTCGCGGACCCGTTCCGCGGCGATATCCATCTCCGCCGCCAATGCGGCCAAGGCCTCTTCGGAAACATCGAGCGAGCCGAGCCGCGTGCGCGCCTCATCCGCCCACGCGATCACCCCATCGATATCCGGTGCGTACTTGCGGGTCAGCGATTTCAATTCGGCCTGCCGGGTGAGCAGCGAATCCAAAGCGCCGGGGTCCGAAGGCAGATCCGCGAGATAGCCGCTGAGTTCGGTGGTCAGATCGACGACCACCGCAATAGCCTCACCGAGGCGCGGCCCTAGTGCGGTCAGCGCCGGATCATCGGCCGATTCGATGCGGGCACGCGCGGCGCCGAGCAATTCCAGTGCACCCGAACCATCCTCGGGCGAATCGGCGGGACCGGCCAATGCGTCGTGTGCGACCGCGGCGGCCTCGCGCAGCGAATCCAGATCGCTGAGCCTGCGTACCTCGTCGACAATGCGCGTGTCCTCGCCGGGTTCCGGTGCGATGGCATCGATTTCGGACAGCGAATGCTTGAGCCGGTCGGCCTCCAGCGCGAGTTCCCTACTGTGCGCGGTGCGTTCGAGCAATTCGGTGCGGGCATCGAGCCAGGATCGCCGCTGCACCTGGTACTTACGCAGCAGCGGGCCGACCGAATCGGCCGCGAACTGGTCCAGCGCGGACAACTGCTGATCCGGACGCTGCAGCCGCAACTGGTCGTTCTGGCCGTGCACGGTCAGCAGCGGAGCGGTGAAATCGGCGAGGACCGAGGCGGGTACGCCGCGCCCACCCAGATGCGCGCGAGAGCGTCCGTCACTGCCGACAGTGCGGATCGCGATGATGCTGCCGTCGTCATCGCGTTCGGCCGCAGCCGATTCCAGCACTACTTGAACTTCCTTCTGCGCGGTCGTATTCACCTCGTCGACGGTGAACCGGCCCTCGACCACGGCACGCGCCGCACCCAATCGGACGCGGCCGGCGTCGGCGCGCGCCCCGCTGAGCAGGTGCAGGCTGGTCACCACCATGGTCTTACCGGCGCCGGTCTCACCGGTGAGAACCGTCAGACCCGCATGGAATTGCGCGGTGGCCGCGGATATGACACCAAGGCCGTCAATCCTGATCTCTGTCAGCACGTGTGCTCTCCGTTCGCCGTCGCCCACGCCAGCCTGTCACGGGCAATTGGAACTTGCGCACCATCCGGTCCGCGAAGGGCGCGGAATCCAACCGCACCCAGCGCACCGGTTCGGCGCCGCGGACCGCCTCGAGCCGCCCGCCCTTCGGCAGTGCGAGAGTCCGCCTGCCGTCCAGGAAAACTATCGCATCATGGCCCGCCGCAACGGATTCGACGGCGATCCTGGACTCCGGACTGGTCACCAGCGGCCGCGCGAACAGGGCATGCGCATTGCTCGGAATCACCAGCAGCGCTTCGAGTTCCGGCCACACCACCGGGCCGCCCGCGGAGAACGCGTATGCGGTCGAGCCGGTCGGCGTGGAGATGAGGATGCCATCACAACCGAACTGCGAGACCGGACGTCCGTCGACCTCCAAGACTACCTCGAGCACGCCCATCCGCGACGCGTTCTCGATGCTGGCTTCGTTGAGTGCCCAACCGGTTTCGACGATCTCGTCGTCCACCCGGACGGTGACATCGATGGTCATCCGGCGTTCGAGGCGATAGTCGCCGCGGACCACGCTCGCCAATGCCTCATCAAGGTGTTCGGCCTCGGCCTCGGTCAGAAATCCGATGCGGCCCAAGTTGATTCCCAGCACCGGCACCCCAGCAGGCCTGGCCAATTCGGCCGCGCGCAGGAAGGTGCCGTCACCACCGAGCGACAGCACCATCTCACAACCGACCGCCGCGTCCGGGCAGTGCTCGACAACGCGCGCGGGATATCCACCCGGCTCCGCAATCGCGGTCCCGCCCGATGCGCTGGGCTCACAGTCGATATCGAACCGGGTGCTGTCCGCTTCGTCCGAGAGCACGCGCAATCCGATGCCCGCATCGGCGAAGATTTTCGCCACACGATGGGCGGTATCAATGATCTCCGCCCGGCCCGGATGCGAAACCAGCAGAATCTCCCTGGATTCGGCCGGTGTCAGCGCGTTCACTGTGGACCCTCCTCAACCGCCCGCTCGACGAGGGCCGCGACCTGCTCGTCGTCGTACTCGAACTGCCCATCCTTGCGCAGCCACAGAAAATACTCGACATTGCCCGACGGACCGGGCAGCGGGCTGGCCGCCACCCCGGCGGTACGCAACCCCAACTCGGCGGCGGCCGCGGCGACATCGCGCACCACTTCCGCGCGCAATGCCGGATCGCGCACCACACCGCCGGAGCCTACCCGCTCCTTACCCACCTCGAACTGCGGCTTCACCATGGGCAGCAGGTCCGCACCCGGTGCACAACAGGCCGCGAGCGCGGGTAGCACCAGATTCAGCGAGATGAACGACAGATCACCGACCACCAGTTCGACGGTGCCGCCGATGGATTCGGGAGTAACGGCGCGGACATTGGTGCGGTCGAAGACCCGCACGCGGTCATCGTTCTGCAGGCGCCAGATCAGTTGGCCATAGCCGACATCGACGGCCACGACCTCGCGGGCCTGCTTCGAGAGCAGCACATCGGTGAAGCCGCCGGTCGACGCACCGGCATCCAGGCAACGTTTACCTGCGACGGTCAAGCCCTGCGGTTCGAACGCCGCCAGCGCCCCGAGCAGTTTGTGCGCTCCCCGCGATGCCCACGACACTTCGTCGGGCTCCTCGCGCACGATCAATGGCGTGCCCGCTTCGACGGCGGTCGCCGGTTTCACGGCGACCGTTCCAGCAATCAGGACGCGGCCCGCACCGATCAGCTCGACCGCGTGTTCTCGCGATCGCGCCAATCCGCGGCGAACCAGTTCGGCGTCCACCCGCGCGCGCCTGGCCACCTCAGATCTTGTCCACCGTGGCCAGGGCCTGGACGAGCACCTCATGTGCCTGCTCCAGGATGCGAGCGCGCCGAGTGATATCGACGCCGGAATCGGAATCGGTCGTCGGCGGGGTAGCCGCCAGCCCGGTCCAGGCCGGACGCGCGTCGAGTTCGGCCAGTAGGCCGTCGATCTCGGCGCGGATCTTCGCGGGGTCGGCAGGCTCCGGACGTCCCTGCGCGCCCGGCAGATGCTGGCCCGGCAGTGGAGTCCCGGGGCGGGGTCCGTTCGAGCCGTGGCCGTAGGTACCGGGGCCATGGGGCTGGGGCGTACCGGGTCCGTTCGGGCGAGGCATCGAAGTAGTCATCGTAGGGTCAACGCTATCGGATTTCCGAACCGGACGCGCGCACCATCACGGCTCGTCCCGGGTTACGCCGTAAGCGTTCTGCCAAGTCGGCGGCAGGGTCGGCCGGGTCGTTGCCGACCGGCGGATGATTCAGTGCATCCAAGGACGCCGAGATGTAGGTGGGGATCCGGTCCGCAGGAGCGTCGCCCAGTTCGTCGAGGGTGCTCACACCGGTCAGGACAAGCAGGGATTCGAGGCCGACGAGGTTGGCGCCCTCGATGTCGGTGTCCAGGCGGTCGCCCACCACCAGCGCACTGCGCGTTCCGGCACGCACCAAGGCGTCCTCCAGTAGTGGCGCATAGGGTTTGCCCGCCACCAGCGGCTCTCTGCCGGAGGCGGCACGCAGGGCAGCGACCATGGCGCCATTGCCAGGTGCGAGGCCGCGCTCGTTCGGCAACGTCTTATCAGTGTTCGCGGCGACCCACAGTGCGTCCGCGCTCAGCGCGTAAGCCGCCTCGGCAAGGTCCGGCCAGGCGGTGTCGGGCGAATGTCCTTGTACGACAGCGTCGGGCGCGGCGCCGTTGAAACGCCGGATCGAGCGCAGTCCGACCGCATCCACTTCTTTGGCCAAGTCGTCGGTGCCGACGATCAAGACTGTCGCGCCGGGGTCGAGCCGCTCCGCCAGCAACCGCGCCGCCGCCTGCGCACTCGTCACAACGTCATCGGTCTCCACCACGAATCCCAGTTCGGCCAAATGCCGGGCGACCGCGTCCGGACCACGACTCGCGTTATTGGTGACATACACAAGTCGCTGCGACACAGCGGAATCCGCTAACGCCTCCGGCGCACCCTCGATCACCTCGGGCCCGCGATACAGCGTGCCATCCAAATCCAGCAGCAGAGCCTCGTACCGATCCCGTAGCCGCTTCACACCACTCTCACTCCATGTCACCGACCGGGCACCTTGCCGTTGTTCCCGGGGCACCCTCGAACGCTCAGCCTGCAGTTCCTCGGCAGCGACCGAGACATTCGAACACTACGCCAGCCCGTCGACAGGAAAATAACGGCGTCGACCGGCGGTGCACCCCAAGCACTTTCCCGAACACTCGCCCAGATCGCCAGCGCGTTGTGCGACACCGCCAACCGTGTCCGAGCAACTCGCCGTCGCCGACCTTGCACGCCAACCTTCATCGAACATATTTTCGATTTCCCAGCGTACGTTGGTCGCCATGGTCAGCTCCCAGCACGAGGCTATGCACCGCCTCTTTCAGCACGACCCGGGCACATTCGCCCGCGCGTTCCGCGCCCTCGGCCTGCCCTTCCCCGAGCCGCTCGAGGTGGTCCTGCTGTCCACAGACCTGACCGAACCCGCACCGGTCGAGCGCCGAGCCGACACCGTCCTACGCGTCACCTCCGCCAGAGGCCCGTTCCTGCTTCTCGTCGAAGCACAGAGCAAACATGACCCGACCAGACCAGCGGCTTGGGCCTACTACATTGCCTTCCTCTATGCCAAATACGTCCTGCCGATCGTTCTGCTCGTGGTGTGCCAAGACCGGATAACCGCCAGCTGGGCCCGAGGTCCCCTGCCGATCGGCATGCCCCAATGGACCAGCCTGTCCGTTCATCCCCTCGTTCTCGGACCACACAATGTGCCCGCGGTAACCGACGTTGCCATTGCCGAATCCGACATCCCACTAGCCACCTTGTCCGCGATCACGCACGCCAAAGACCAGTGCGCCAGTGCGATACTGGAGACACTGGCCGCAGCATTGCGGAGCCTCGGAGGAACCCAAGAACACAACATCTTCGCCGAACTCACCGAAATGGGCCTCGGCGACAACCCGGCCGCCGCTGATATCTGGAGGAAACTGATGGCCCTGGATCTCGCGTTCTACCGCTCCGAGACGTCGAACCGCCTGCGCGCAGAAGGCCGTGAACAGGGGCGCGAACAAGGCCGCGAACAAGGTCACGAAGCAGGTGTGGTCGAGGAACGAGTCGCGGCGATTCTACGAACCCTGGCCCACCGCGAAGTGGAAGTCCCCGAGGCAGCCCGTCTGCGAATCTCTACCTGCCCGAACCGCGACACATTGGCCGACTGGGCCGACCGCGCCTACACCATCACCCGAGTCGACGAACTCTTCACCGACGAGCCCTGACTCCGCTTCCTGTTGTCGCGCTTCGCGGCACCGCCCACTCGCCGCTAGAGGTCGGTGTCGCCGGTTAGTTCTTCGGCGCGTTCCTCTGCATCGGTTTCGCCATCGAGGTCGGCGGAGGCGGCGTTGAGGAACCAGGTGAGGCCCTCGGCGGTGCGGCCTGCGGCGACCAGAGCGTCGGCGTAGGCGTAGAACAGACGCGCGGCGGCGGAGCCCGTGCGAGACGGGTCCAGATCCGAGGTTTGTAAGGTGACCACGGCCTGGTCGTATTGGCCGAGGTCCATGCGAGCGCCCGCTACCACAATGCGGAGTTCGGTGGCCTCGTCACCGGTCAGGGAGCGGGCCTCGTCGCTACGACCCAATTCGATGGCGCGTTCGGGGCGGCCGAGGCCGCGCTCACAGTCGGCCATCACGGCGAGCAGACCGGAACCGCCCGACATCCGCCGGGCCGTGCGCAGTTCGGAAAGGGCCTCGGCCCATTCGCCCGCATGGTAAGCGGTGACGCCAGCGGTTTCGCGGACCACGGCAATGCGACCGGCGCGATGGCGGGCCGCCCGCGCATGGGCCAGAGCAAGACGCGGGTCGTCATCGATCAGTCGAGCCGCCATCACGAGGTGGCGGGCGACTGCTTCGGCATTGCTCTTATCCAGGCTCAGCAGATCGCGGCGCACTGCGAGTTCGAGATCGGTGGCCTGAACGTCATCGGGCAAATCCGGCTCTTCCGGGCGCGGCGCGCGGCGCTCCGCTGAACCACCCCCGGCGCGTGCGCCTTCGCCGCCCCGACGGCGGTCCTGCGCGTCATCGCCGCGCTGACTCCAGCCGCCACGCTGGCCCGAATCACCCCGCCCACCGGAGTCACCACCACGGTTGAAACCGCCACGCGGACCAGCATCTTCACGCCGCTTGAACCCGCCGCGGTCGCTGGCGTCACCCCGTTGACCCGAATCGCCGCCGCGCTTGAAGCCACCACGGTCACCGGAGCCACCACGGTTGAAACCACCGCGCTCGCCGGAATCACCGCGATTCCCGGAGCTACTGCGGCCGTAGCTACCACGATCACCTGAATCACCACGGTTGCCACCACGATCCCCAGAGCCGCCACGGTTGTAGCCACGGTCACCGGAGTCGCTCCGCTGACCTGCATCGCCACCGCGTTTGAAGCCACCGCGCTCGCCTGAATCACCGCCGCGGCTATCGCTGCCACGCCGATCCGAGTCTTCACGGCGCTTGAAGCCGCCACTGTCCTGGGACCCACCGCGGCCACCCGCATCATTGCGGCTGAACCCGCCACGATCACCAGAATCGCCACTTCGTTTGAAGCCACCGCGATCTGAGCCACCTCGGTTGAAACCGCCGCGGTCACCAGATTCGCCGGAGCGCTTGAAGCCCCCCCGCTCACCGGAGCCGCCTCGGTCACCGGAATCACCGCGCTGGTCGGAGTCACCGCGATTGAAGCCAGCGCGGCCACCGGTGCCGCCACGTTTGAAGCCGCCGCGGTCACTGGACTCGGACCGGCTGCCGGAATCACCACGGTTGAAACCGCCACGATCACCGGAATTGCCACGGGAGCCGGAGTCGCGACGATCTGAGCTGCCACGCTCGCCAGAGCCACTGCGGTTGAAACCGCCACGGTCACCAGAGCTGCTTCGATCGCTCGAGTCGCCGCTGCGTTTGAAGCCACCGCGTTCGCTGGAGCTACCTCGGTCGGTGGAGTCGCCGCGAGAGGCACTGCCTCGATCGCGGTCGGGGCCCTCATTGCGCTGGCCGAAGCCGCGCTCGGGACCACCCCGCCGGAAAGACTTCCGGCCGTCGTTCTGTTCCGACACGGTGGCCCCTTTCTAGGTTCCGCCAGAGGTTGTCGAACCTCTGAATTCAATCACGTCTCGGCGGTCGGGCCCGAGCACGGCAAAGATTTAGGTGCACAAACGACGATAGGGGACCCAAAGTTTGGGTCCCCTATCGTGAAGGATGTTCCGGCGGTGTCCTACTCTCCCACACCCTGTCGAGTGCAGTACCATCGGCGCTGGTGGCCTTAGCTTCCGGGTTCGGAATGGGACCGGGCGTTTCCCCACCGCTATAGCCGCCGTAACTCTATGAAACTATCCACACCGACAGCGCAACAACCCGAAACAAAAGAGATTCTGGAATCCCCTTCTCCCGGATTGTGTGCCGCAGTGTCTGTGTGTTGTTTCAGATACCGCACAGTGGACGCGTAGCTTCTTTGTTGGTAAGTCCTCGGCCGATTAGTACCAGTCACCTACACCCGTTACCGGGCTTCCAGTTCTGGCCTATCAACCCCATGGTCTGTGGGGGGCCTTAACCACTCGAAGTGGTGAGAAACCTCATCTTGGAACAGGCTTCCCGCTTAGATGCTTTCAGCGGTTATCCCTTCCGAACGTAGCTAACCAGCAGTGCCCTTGGCAGGACAACTGGCACACCAGAGGTTCGTCCGTCCCGGTCCTCTCGTACTAGGGACAGCCTTCCTCAAGTTTCTGACGCGCGCGGCGGATAGAGACCGAACTGTCTCACGACGTTCTAAACCCAGCTCGCGTGCCGCTTTAATGGGCGAACAGCCCAACCCTTGGGACCTACTCCAGCCCCAGGATGCGACGAGCCGACATCGAGGTGCCAAACCATCCCGTCGATATGGACTCTTGGGGAAGATCAGCCTGTTATCCCCGGGGTACCTTTTATCCGTTGAGCGACACCGCTTCCACTTGCCGGTGCCGGATCACTAGTCCCGACTTTCGTCCCTGCTCGAGCTGTCACTCTCACAGTCAAGCTCCCTTGTGCACTTGCACTCGACACCTGATTGCCAACCAGGCTGAGGGAACCTTTGGGCGCCTCCGTTACATTTTAGGAGGCAACCGCCCCAGTTAAACTACCCACCAGGCACTGTCCCTGAACCAGATCATGGTCCGAGGTTAGAAGTCCAATACGATCAGAGTGGTATTTCAACGATGACTCCACACACACTGGCGTGCATGCTTCACAGTCTCCCACCTATCCTACACAAACCGTACCGAACACCAATACCAAGCTATAGTGAAGGTCCCGGGGTCTTTTCGTCCTGCCGCGCGTAACGAGCATCTTTACTCGTAATGCAATTTCGCCGAGTCTGTGGTTGAGACAGCAGAGAAGTCGTTACGCCATTCGTGCAGGTCGGAACTTACCCGACAAGGAATTTCGCTACCTTAGGATGGTTATAGTTACCACCGCCGTTTACCGGGGCTTAAATTCTCAGCTTCGCGCCGAAGCGCTAACCGGTCCTCTTAACCTTCCGGCACCGGGCAGGCGTCAGTCCGTATACATCGTCTTACGACTTCGCACGGACCTGTGTTTTTAGTAAACAGTCGCTTCTCTCTGGTCTCTGCGACCCAACCCAGCTCCGAGAGTAAATCTCATCACCAGACCGGGTCCCCCTTCTCCCGAAGTTACGGGGGCATTTTGCCGAGTTCCTTAACCACAGTTCTCTCGATCGCCTTAGTATTCTCTACCTGACCACCTGTGTCGGTTTGGGGTACGGGCCGTGTACCAACTCACTAGAGGCTTTTCTCGGCAGCATAGGATCACTGAATTCACCTCAATCGGCTACGCATCACCTCTCAGGCTTAATGTTGTGCGGATTTACCTACACAACGCCCTACAGGCTTACACCAGTACAACCACTGACTGGCCCAGCTACCTTCCTGCGTCACCCCATCGCTTGACTACTACAGCAAGGGTCGTATGCAGCCACTTCTCTTCACCCGAAGGTGATAGGTCCGCTTTTGGATACTTAGCACCACTGATTCGCCATTGGGCGCGGATACACGGGTACGGGAATATCAACCCGTTGTCCATCGACTACGCCTGTCGGCCTCGCCTTAGGTCCCGACTCACCCTGGGCGGATTAACCTGGCCCAGGAACCCTTGGTCATTCGGCGGACGAGTTTCTCACTCGTCTTTCGCTACTCATGCCTGCATTCTCACTCCCACAGCCTCCACAACTGGATCACTCCGCTGCTTCCATGGCTGTAGGACGCTCCCCTACCCACCCGAACCACTGCACCCCGACCCGTAGATCAAGGCGGATGTATTGTTCGAGTGCCGCGGCTTCGGCGGTGTACTTGAGCCCCGCTACATTGTCGGCGCAGAATCACTTGACCAGTGAGCTATTACGCACTCTTTCAAGGGTGGCTGCTTCTAAGCCAACCTCCTGGTTGTCTTCGCGACTCCACATCCTTTTCCACTTAGTACACGCTTAGGGGCCTTAGCCGGCGATCTGGGCTGTTTCCCTCTCGACTACGAAGCTTATCCCCCGCAGTCTCACTGCCACGCTCTCACACACCGGCATTCGGAGTTTGGCTGATTTCGGTAAGCTTGTAGGCCCCCTAGACCATCCAGTAGCTCTACCTCCGGTGTGAAACACGTGACGCTGCACCTAAATGCATTTCGGGGAGAACCAGCTATCACGGAGTTTGATTGGCCTTTCACCCCTACCCACAGCTCATCCCCTCAGTTTTCAACCTAAGTGGGTTCGGGCCTCCACGACGTCTTACCGTCGCTTCACCCTGGCCATGGGTAGATCACTCCGCTTCGGGTCTAGAACATGCGACTCAAACGCCCTATTCGGACTCGCTTTCGCTACGGCTACCCCACACGGGTTAACCTCGCCACATGCCACTAACTCGCAGGCTCATTCTTCAAAAGGCACGCCATCACCCACCAGTCCAAAGACTGCGCAGGCCCTGACGGATTGTAAGCGCACGGTTTCAGGTACTATTTCACTCCCCTCCCGGGGTACTTTTCACCTTTCCCTCACGGTACTAGTCCGCTATCGGTCACCAGGGAGTATTCAGGCTTACCGGGTGGTCCCGGCAGATTCACAGCAGATTTCACGGGCCCGCTGCTACTCGGGCATCATCCACAACAGCCGTTGAGTTTTCACTTACCGGGCTATCACCGTCTACGGCGGGCCGTTCCAGACCACTTCAACTAACACAACGGTTTCTGACTGTCGCTCAGACCGGCAGATCTGAGAAGAATGACCCCACTACCCCACACACGCAACCCCTGCCGGGTATCACACGTGCATGGTTTAGCCTCATCCGCTTTCGCTCGCCACTACTCACGGAATCACTATTGTTTTCTCTTCCTGTGGGTACTGAGATGTTTCACTTCCCCACGTTCCCTCCACACACCCTATATATTCAGATGCGGGTAACACGACATCACTCGTGCTGGGTTTCCCCATTCGGAAATCCTCGGATCTCAGCTCGGTTGACAGCTCCCCGAGGCTTATCGCAGCCTCCTACGTCCTTCATCGGCTCCTGGTGCCAAGGCATCCACCGTACGCTCTTAAACACTTACTAACAAAGATGCTCGCGTCCACTGTGCAGTTCTCAAACAACACACCCGAAAGAATCCAATTCCGACACCAGCACCCCAGCACAAAAACTGAAGTCGGTATGATCGAGAACCCGATCGGATCGTTATCTTGCCTGGAAAGAACGCCTGTTCTTTCAGGACCCAACAGTGTGTCGATATATTCACCCGCCAACCCGCCATGAAACGGATCGTTACGCGAGAAAAGCTTGTCAGCGTTCCACCCATGAGCGTCCGCAGTCCCACATACGGGAACTAAACGGTCTCTGGCATCAACGTTTACCATCCCCGACTCTTCGGGGTGCGATGCAGAAGTGCTCCTTAGAAAGGAGGTGATCCAGCCGCACCTTCCGGTACGGCTACCTTGTTACGACTTCGTCCCAATCGCCAATCCCACCTTCGACGGCTCCCTCCACAAGGGTTAGGCCACCGGCTTCGGGTGTTACCGACTTTCATGACGTGACGGGCGGTGTGTACAAGGCCCGGGAACGTATTCACCGCAGCGTTGCTGATCTGCGATTACTAGCGACTCCAACTTCACGGGGTCGAGTTGCAGACCCCGATCCGAACTGAGACCGGCTTTAAGGGATTCGCTCCACCTCACGGTATCGCAGCCCTCTGTACCGGCCATTGTAGCATGTGTGAAGCCCTGGACATAAGGGGCATGATGACTTGACGTCGTCCCCACCTTCCTCCGAGTTGACCCCGGCAGTCTCTCACGAGTCCCCGCCATTACGCGCTGGCAACATAAGATAAGGGTTGCGCTCGTTGCGGGACTTAACCCAACATCTCACGACACGAGCTGACGACAGCCATGCACCACCTGTACACCGACCACAAGGGGGCCTACATCTCTGCAGGTTTCCGGTGTATGTCAAACCCAGGTAAGGTTCTTCGCGTTGCATCGAATTAATCCACATGCTCCGCCGCTTGTGCGGGCCCCCGTCAATTCCTTTGAGTTTTAGCCTTGCGGCCGTACTCCCCAGGCGGGGTACTTAATGCGTTAGCTACGGCACGGATCCCGTGGAAGGAAACCCACACCTAGTACCCACCGTTTACGGCGTGGACTACCAGGGTATCTAATCCTGTTCGCTACCCACGCTTTCGCTTCTCAGCGTCAGTTACTTCCCAGAGACCCGCCTTCGCCACCGGTGTTCCTCCTGATATCTGCGCATTTCACCGCTACACCAGGAATTCCAGTCTCCCCTGAAGTACTCTAGTCCGCCCGTATCGACCGCAAGCTCGCAGTTGAGCTGCAAGTTTTCACGATCGACGCGACGAACCGCCTACAAGCTCTTTACGCCCAGTAATTCCGGACAACGCTCGCACCCTACGTATTACCGCGGCTGCTGGCACGTAGTTGGCCGGTGCTTCTTCTACAGGTACCGTCACTCACGCTTCGTCCCTGTCGAAAGAGGTTTACAACCCGAAGGCCGTCATCCCTCACGCGGCGTCGCTGCATCAGGCTTCCGCCCATTGTGCAATATTCCCCACTGCTGCCTCCCGTAGGAGTCTGGGCCGTGTCTCAGTCCCAGTGTGGCCGGTCACCCTCTCAGGTCGGCTACCCGTCGTCGCCTTGGTAGGCCATTACCCCACCAACAAGCTGATAGGCCGCGGGCCCATCCTGCACCGATAAATCTTTCCACCACAAGACATGCATCCCATGGTCATATCCGGTATTAGACCCAGTTTCCCAGGCTTATCCCGAAGTGCAGGGCAGATCACCCACGTGTTACTCACCCGTTCGCCGCTCGTGTACCCCGAAGGGCCTTACCGCTCGACTTGCATGTGTTAAGCACGCCGCCAGCGTTCGTCCTGAGCCAGGATCAAACTCTCCGTTGAAGACTCTTGAAACAACCCCAAAAGGGCGAATCAGAAGAATTAACCAGAGTCCGAAAACCTTGGCAAAACAAAACGCCAACAAAAGTATTTGCTGACTAAATGTCCGACCCACCCAAACGGGGGTTTGAGGAGCCGGAACCAATAAAAAATTGGCACTGACATTCATCGACACACTATTGAGTTCTCAAAGAACACACGCACGCAGTTCGACCCCAGATTCTCTCGGGGGGCTTGCTGAGGCAACTTTTCCAGCCTAGCCAATCGTTCGAGCAGAGTCAAGCCACTCGTCCGATCCGGTCTTGCTGACCGTCAGGCGCTCCTCGTACTACCTCGTTTCCCAGGCCTTTCGGCTCCGGGTCGGTGTCCGTGTCGCTCTGACTTGGATAAAGTTACGCGGCGGGGAACGCCGAGTCAAATCCGCACTACACGCATGTCATTTCGCAGGTCAGAGGCCATCCAACCCCCCGAAAAGCAGGCTCGGGCCACTCGAATGTGACCCGAGCCACGTGATCTTTATGCGCCCGCCCGCAGTACGCCGGCGAAGTTCCGCTTGCCCCGGCGCAGCACCAGCCATCGACCGTGCAGGTAGTCGGCATCGGCGGGGGTCCATTCGAGGTCGGAGATCCGCTCGTTGTTCACCGACGCCCCGCCCTCGTTCACCGCGCGCCGTGCCGCACCACGGCTTTCCGACAGACCCGTCGCCACCAGCAGGTCGACGATGGTGCTGTGCGCTCCCGGTCCGACCTCGGCGAGCGTGCCGTCGACGGCGGCTTCCCGCAGCGCCGCTGCCAGCGTCGCTTCATCCAGTTCACGCAGATCCGCGCGACCGAACAACGCCTGACTCGCCAACTGCACGGCGCGGGTGTTCGCCTCGCCGTGCACGAGGTTCGTCATCTCCTCGGCCAACTTGCGCTGCGCTTCCCGCGCATGCGGGCGCTCGACGGTGGCCAGTTCCAGCTCGGTCAACTCTTCGCGGGACAGGAAGGTGAACCAGCGCAGGTAGCGCGCAACATCGGCGTCGGCCGTATTCACGAAGTACTGGTACCAGGCGTAGGGGCTGGTCATCTCCGGGTCGAGCCACAGGCTGCCGCCGCCGGTCGATTTGCCAAACTTCTTGCCATCGGCCGATGTGACCAGCGGAAGGGTCAGCGCATGGACCGACGCGCCGTCCACGCGGCGGTTCAGCTCGACACCCGCGATGATGTTGCCCCACTGATCCGAGCCGCCGACCTGCAGCGCGCAGCCGTACTTGCGGCGCAGCTGCAGGTAGTCGTTGGCCTGCAACAGCATGTAGCTGAACTCGGTGTAGGAGATGCCCTCGCCATCGAGGCGGCGCTTGATGGTGTCGCGGGACAGCATGACATTGACCGAGAAGTGCTTGCCGATATCGCGCAGGAAGTCGATGGTCGACAGCTGGCCGGTCCAGTCCATGTTGTTGGCGATGATCGCGCCGGTGGGTGAATCGTCGAGGTCGACGAAGCGCTCCAACTGGGAGCGGATCCGGCCGGCCCACTCAGCGACGGTGTCGGTCGAGTTCATGGTGCGCTCGCCGACATCACGTGGGTCGCCGATGAGGCCGGTGGCGCCGCCGGCCAGCACGATCGGGCGGTGACCCGCACGCTGGAACCGGCGCAGCGCGAGCAGCGGGACCAGGTGTCCGGCGTGCAAACTCGCCGCGGTGGGGTCGAAACCTGCATAGAGCGCCAGCGGGCCTGCGGCCGCTGCCGCGCGCAGGGCGTCCAGGTCGGTGGACTGCGCGATCAGTCCGCGCCAGGTCAGTTCGTCAATGATGTCGCCGCTCACGCCTGCGCCTCGCTGGCGCTCGGCTTCGGCGTGCGCGAGGCGCGCTGGCACATGGTTCGCTCACTTCGTTCGCTCACGCTGACCTATCTTTCCGCACCGGTCCCCGCGACCGGCATGCCCCTCGGGTCTCGCCGCGCGCTGCCGCGCAGGTCGAACGATATTCCGGGGCTACTCAGTGGCGGCGAGCCCATCGCTGAGGATCTGGGTGAAGCGGGCGTCGGCCCGGAATACGACAACGATCGGCGGACCGAGGTCTGCCGATCGTGTGCGTTGTTCAGATGTTCAGCGAGACAGCAACTCCCGCACCGCGATGATGCTGTCGCGACGCTGCCAGGCGATCCAGACGAACACCACGCCCAACACCAGCGGGAAAGGTGCCAGGGCGGGCGCACCGAGCAGGAACATCTGGGTCAGCGCCGCGCACACCATGGTGATGGTCAGGCCGACGGCCGCGGGGGCGGTCAGGCGGGGCATCAGCAGGCCGATGCCGCCGGAGAGTTCGACGACGCCGGTGAAGTAGCGGAACCACTGTCCCCAGCCGATGGTGTCGAAGGATTCGACCGCCGCGTGCGCGCCGAGCAGCTTCGGGGCGGCGGAGGCGACCACGAAGAACAGCGCCAGCAGGATCTGCACGGTCCAGAGCGCGGTATTCATCTTCTTGCCGGGGCGGTGGGCGGCGGTGGTGAGCGGTGCGGCGGCGGCGATGGCGGTCATGATGTCTTTCCTTCGGGTCGGTCGCGCCGGGTGGAGCGCGTTCAACAGATAGGACGGACATCGCGGCAAAAACTCATCGTTCGCCCAGAAAATCGCTGCCACCAGGCGTTATATCGCTTTGATCGGTGCGCGTGGGCTACGCCGGTAGACCGAGACAGCGGGCGATGCGAGCCAGAATCGCCACGGCACATCCGCCGCACTGCTGACCCCGACACGCGGCCCGCTGGCGATCTCGGCGGAGTCGATCGCACCGTTGAGTTCCAGCTGGATCGGCGACGCCGGATCGAATAGCGGAGTTCCGTAGTCACTCAGCGTGATTCCCAGAGCGCTGCCGAGATTGCCTGGGCCCCTTGCCAAATCGGCGTCCGTCCGGGCCGCGGGCCGCCGCGCCCGTACCGTCTCCAGGCCCGCGACCACCTCGCCCGACCGGATGAGCACCGCGCTCGCCGTGCCGTCCGGTCCACTGGTCACATTCACGCACATGTGCATTCCGTAGCTGAGATAGACGTACAGCACCCCGGCAGGCCCGAACATCACCGCATTGCGCTTGGTCCGCCCGCGACCGGAATGCGATGCCGGATCCGGCCACGGTCCGGCCGGGTCGCCGCCGTATGCCTCGACCTCGACGATCCGCACACCCACCGGTCCGGCCCACATCGTCGAGCCCAGCAGTCGTCGGGCCGCGGCGGGCGGTTCGACCGCGAGTTCCTCACTACGCACGACTCACCATTGTTCCCGACGTCAAACGTAGCGGCTGTGCTGGCCGGAGCGCAGGGTGATGAGGTCGTCGATGATCACCGCGGCGTAACCGACCGCGACCAGCACCGCGAGCTGTAACCAAGCCACCGACGCGATACCGATCGGGATGGTTGCCGCCACCGCGGCGGCGGCGATGAGCCGCGACCACGGACGCGGCAGACC
The DNA here is from genome assembly GCF_050946365.1 of Nocardia sp. CA-107356. Taxonomy (NCBI): domain Bacteria; kingdom Bacillati; phylum Actinomycetota; class Actinomycetes; order Mycobacteriales; family Nocardiaceae; genus Nocardia; species Nocardia sp. CA-107356. The sequence continues at coordinate 6,905,969 of NZ_CP191992.1, forward strand.
GAGTGCGAGCCGGAAACAGAATTGGCCGAAGAAATACAGGGCGACACCACCGGAGAGTGCCGAGGCAGCGCCGATGGACGCGGATTCGTTGCCGTGCGCGATGGTCATATTGATGCCAGCCGCAGTGACAGTGATGCCGATCAGCAGCGGATAGAGCGAGTAGCCGTAGGCGAGCACCGCAGGACGTGAACGTTCCCGGTCCGGGACGGCAGCCAGCGCCTGCTCGCCGCGGTCGTCATCGATACCGAAGTACGCCCACCACAGCACATAGGCCAGGCAGAGGCCGAGCGCGACGGTGGCGATCAACGGCACGGTCAGCTTCTCCCCCGCCAGACCGACGCCGATCGCGACCACCGACTCGCCGATGGCGACGATGATCACCAACCCGTTCCGCTCGCAGAAATGGCTGGCCCGCACCACGAAATCGCGGGTGTCGACCAGGTAGGGGCTGAGCACCTGCACCGCGAGCGCCGCGGTCCAGCACAGGTACTGCCACCATCCGTGCACGAAACCGCCCGTCAGTACGAGCACCGCCGCAAGCGCGTTCAACGGCGCGATGCGTTTGATCGCCTGCGTCGCCGACGGGCCGCCGCTGACCCAGAACAGCGCGGTGTGCACGGTGTTGACCAGGACGTAGCCGAGACCGAATGCCAGACCGGTGCCGTGGAAGGCGTCCGGGATGGCCAGCGCCAGGACGAAGAATCCGAACATGCCGATCAACAGCAGGGTGCGGCGCTGCGAACTGTTCGGCGCCACTTCGTTGGTGAGCCAGACAAATCCGCTGTACATCCACCAGATGACCCCGAACAAGACCACCACCTGCGCCAACGCCCCCCAGCCCGGATGGTGGGTGAAGACATGGGTCAACTGGGTGATGGTGAAGACGAAGACGAGGTCGAAGAAGAGCTCCAGGGTGGAAACCCGGACCTGTCCTCCGTCCACGGCCGTTGGCGTGGTCTGGCTGTTCACGGCAAGAGCGTAGAACGGTGCGGCGAGTGCGGCGCGCCGAGTGCGCGCGGGTTTGCCGAGGCGAGCCGGTCGACCGTTCAGGCAATATCAGCCGAGCACATCCGTACCCATGTACAGCCCCTTGAGCTTGCTCGGGTTCACCTGGAAACGCAGGTTGTGGATGTGGCCATCGATGATGTCGTAGGTGAACGCCGCCACCGGGTTTCCGTCGATGAGCGCCAGCGCACCCAGTTCGCCATTGATGTGCGCGGATTCGAGCACGACGCCGGCGACCGTCGGTTTGGCCAGTACGCCGAGGACCCAGCGGGCCACATGGTCCGGACCGAACAGCGGGCGCCGGGCCGCGGTGACCACACCGCCGCCGTCGGACCACGAGGTCACGTCGGGGGCGAGCAGACCCATCAGGGCGTTGAGATCGCCACCGGCGCAGGCCGACATGAACTGTTCGGTGATGTGCGCGCGCTCGGCCTTATCGGTATCGAAACGCGGGCGGCGCGATTGCACGTGCGAGCGGGCCCGGTGCGCGATCTGGCGGACGGTGGCCTCGGGTTTGTCGAGGGTGTCGGCGATTTCGGCGTGGCTGTAGCCGAAGACCTCGCGCAGCAGGAAGACCGCGCGCTCCACGGGATTCAGGGTTTCCAGCACCACCAGCATCGCGGTGGAGACGGTGTCGGCCAACTCGGTCTCCTCGGCGATATTCGGTGATGTCAACAAGGGTTCGGGAAGCCACGGGCCGACATAGGTTTCGCGCTTGGCCTTGGCGGAAGTGAGTCGGTTCAATGAGAGGTTGGTGACCGTGCGAACGAGATACGACTTGGGATGCCGGACTGTCGACTGATCGGTTTCGTTCCACTTCAGCCAGGTGTCCTGGAGGATGTCCTCGGCATCGGTGACGGTGCCCAGCATCCGGTAGGCGGTGGAAAACAGCAGCCGCCGGTGTTCGATGAAGGGATCCTGTGCGGGCGTAGCGTCAACCATTGGGCTCGTTCGCCTCCCGAAATCACTGGTCAAGTCAAAAACTTACCGCCCGCCGACGATTTCGGCGGCAGGCGGCAGGATCTGTTCGCGTCATGCGGCGACACGAGTCGCCTTGCCACCCTTGGACAGCTGGACCGAGACCGTCACCTTCTTGCTGAGCTTGAAGCTGGGTACCGGGCTGCTGCTCACGCTCTCCTTGTACAGCACCGCGGCGCGTCCGGTGAGGTAGAACCGGGCCGGGGTGTCGTCGGCCTTGGTGAACTGGATGACCGCGTCCTTGCGCCCGAGGCTGACCGGCTGGTGGAAGTAGCCGAACCGGAACGGCTTGACCGTCTTACCTTTCAGCTGCCGCGCGATGGTGTCGGCGGTGTAGGCGGCGGTCGGCATGCCGGACTGACAGGTGCCGTGGATCTGGCCCCAGGCCTGGCGCACGGCGGCGGCATCGCCGATGGCGTGGATATTGGGGTGCGAGACCGAGCGCAGGGTCGAGTCGACAACGATCAGCCCGCGCGCGTCGGTTTCGATACCAGCCCGCGCGGCCAGTGGTGAGACGCGGACGCCCGTGGTCCACAGGGTCAGATCGGCCGAGATCAGTTCGCCATCGGCGAGTTCGACCGCGTCGGGCATTACCTTGGTGACCGCTTGGCCGACTTCGCGGGCGACACCGAGCCGGTCGAGCGCCTTGTTCAAATAGGCGCGGGCCTCAGCACCCATCATCGCGCCCGGTTCGCTGCTGCTGATCAGCGTGACCTTCGCGTCCGGGTAGCTTTCGGCGATTTCGGCCGCCGCCTCGATGCCGGTCAGACCGCCGCCGCAGACCGCGACGGTGCCGCCGTTGGCCGCGATCAGCGCGAGGTGTTCGGAGCAGCGGTGCGCGGTGCGCGGATCGTTCAGGGTCCAGGCGTGATCGGCGGCGCCGGGCACAATGCTGGTGTCGGTGTTGCTGCCCAGGGCGTAGATGAGTTCGTCGTAGTGCAGTGTGGCGGTGCCGTCGAGGTAGACCCGCTGCGCCTCGGGATCGATGGAACTCGCCCAGCCCTGGACGAATTCGACGCCCGAACCCGCCAGGATCTCCGGAATCTGATTGTCGGCCAGTTCCTGGCCCGCGGCGATCTGGTGCATGCGCAGCCGCTCGGTGAAGCGCGACGACGGGTTGACGAGGGTGATCTTCACATCGAGTTTGCGGGTCCGCCGGGCCAGCCGGACGGCGGCCATCATGCCGGTGTAGCCCGCGCCGAGTATGACGATCCGATGCGTGGTGGTCATGGCTTGCTCCCATGGTCGATGTCACCGGGGCAGGTTTCTTGGTTGGTGACGACCATCGGACAAACCACCCCCAATGGACGTGACAGTCACGCAGTGTGATGCGGGTCACGCACCGTTGATGGCGCCGAAATCTGGCCTCTACCAGCTGGAACATCCGAATGGATCAATGCTTTCCGAGTGCCTTCGTGCGGATCAACTGGAACAGGCTCGGGTTATCGGTCGTGGTGACCACGCTGACGATCTTGCGCGCGAACCGGTCCTCCTCGGCAAGCCGCAGAGGCCACCGACCGCCGCGCCGTCACCGTCCGCGCCACCCGGAGCTGTACCGCATGCTCTCCGGCATGAACAACCGCATGGACGATCTGTGCGATCGCGACTCCGAGGCCGAACTGGATCTGGTCGCGGTTTTCCTGCGGCGCACCGCCGCGGCCGGGCACGAAGCTACCGCCGAACTCACCGACGACTGATCGGCCGGAATCAGGGGCGATATGGGGACGCTCCCGGATGTGGCCGGGTACCGCCGATCCCTACCGTCGTCGCATGTCTTCGGTTTCCCGGCCGCGCTGGTTGCGGCGGTTGCTCCTGATTGTCGCGGCGTTCGCGACGGTATTGCTGCTCTCGGTCGGCGGCTGCGTCACGTGGGTGTACAGCGACGCGGCCGTATCCACTGTCGGCAGTAGCGATTTCAGCAATGAACTCGCGATTCCGCCGCTGGCCCAGTCCCGGATCGCAGCGGATGGCACCCGCGTTTTCGAACTCGATATGCGTGCGGGGCGAAGGGAATTCCGCCCCGGACAGGCCACCGAGACATGGGGGTTCAACGGCGACTATCTCGGGCCGACATTACGGGCCCGGCGTGGTGAACGGGTGGAAGTCGAAGTCAGGAACAGTCTTTCGGAGCCATCGACCGTGCACTGGCACGGTATGCATCTGCCGGCCGCGATGGATGGCGGACCGCACCAGATGGTGCAGGCCGGTGGCACGTGGACACCGCGGTGGACCGTGGATCAGCCCGCCGCGACGCTCTGGTACCACCCACATCCGCACGGCGCGACCGAACAGCATGTCCGGCGTGGGCTCGCGGGCATGTTCCTGCTGGATGACGAGGTGTCCGAAGGACTTTCGCTGCCGAAGAACTATGGCGTCGACGATCTGCCCGTCCTTGTGCAGGACGTGAAATTCCGTGGGAACCAGCTCGATTCGTCCCATGGCATGTTCCGCGACGTCGGCTTCCTCGGCGATCGGACCATGGTGAACGGCACCCTGACGCCGTATCGGCATGTCAGCGACGAACTCGTGCGGTTGCGGTTGCTGAATGCGTCGACCGCGCGGGTCTACACCTTCGGCTTCGCCGACGATCGCCGGTTCTCCCTGGTCGCCACCGACGGCGGCCTGCTGGAACGCCCGGTCGCACTGGACCGGGCGCGGTTGTCGCCGGGCGAGCGCGCCGAGATCGTGGTCCGGGTGCGACCTGGTGAGCGGACGGTGCTGCGCAGCACGAAACTCGATGCGGGACTGGACTTCTGGACGCAGCGATTCGCGGGCGGTGACGACAGCTTCGACATTCTGGAGTTGCGCGCGGCATCGACACTGCGACCATCGCCCGACCTGCCGGTGGCATTGGCACATCCGTCGACTCCCGACGGTTCCGACTCGGTGACCGCGCGCGACTTCGAACTGCAGTTGAGCGGAATCAACGGCCGGCCGATGGCAATGGATCGCATCGATTTCAGCGTCATCCGGGGTACGGCCGAGACCTGGGTGGTGCACAACAACGACGGGATGCCACACAACTTCCACATCCATGACGTGCAGTTCCGGGTCCTCGAACTGAACGGCGCGCCGCCGCCGGATGCGTTGACCGGACCGAAGGACACCATCTTCCTGCCGCCCGATGCCAGGGCGAAGATCGCCATGCGGTTCGACGGGCCCGCCGATCCGAACTCGCCGTACATGTATCACTGCCATCTGCTGTGGCATGAGGACCAGGGCATGATGGGCCAGTTTGCCGTGGTCGAACCGGGACAGTCGGCCGGAACTCCGGCACATCACGAAGGCCACCACTAGCTGGCCGACACCTGGAAAAGCTGGCGACAGGCCGGGCCAGCGCCGTCAACTCTTGTCGTCGCGACCTCAGCGCGGTAAATTCATCACACAGTGAATTCAACACTCGATGAATTGAGGCGTCCCATGACGGACCTGCACTCATCTCCCGCCGTAGAGGTACGCAACCTCACCGTGCGCCGCGGTGGCCGCGAGGTTCTGCACGATATTTCGCTGACCATCCCGCGCGGCTCCATCACCGGACTGCTCGGACCGTCCGGATGCGGTAAGACCACGCTCATGCGCAGCATCGTCGGCACCCAGATCGTGTCGTCCGGCGAGATCTTCGCGCTCGGACTACCGGCGGGCGCGGCGGAACTGCGACACCGGATCGGTTACGTAACGCAGGCACCGAGCATCTACCGCGACATCAGCGTGCGGGAGAATGTCGCCTACTACGCCGCCCTCTACGGCCGCGATCGCGACGACATCGACACGGCCATCGCCGCGGTCGGACTACTCGACCACGCCCGCCAGCGTGGCGACGAACTCTCCGGCGGCCAGGAGACCCGCGCGTCGCTGGCCTGCGCATTGGTCGCGCAGCCCGAGGTACTGATCCTGGACGAACCGACGGTCGGCCTGGATCCGGTGCTGCGCGTCGACCTGTGGAAGCAGTTCCACGAATTGGCCGCGAACGGGACAACGCTGCTGGTCTCGAGCCATGTAATGGACGAGGCCGAGCACTGCGACAAACTGCTGTTGCTGCGTGAGGGCGACCTCCTCGCCCAATTGAGCCCGGACGAACTGCGCACCGAAACCGGTGAACAGAACCTCGAACAAGCCTTCCTCACCCTGATCACGATGGGACGTGCGGCATGACTATCACCCTCGTACCCAACCGCCGCACGCCGACGCTGCGCCCGTACATCGCGACGACCGGACGCATCCTGCGCCAGCTGCGCAACGACCACCGCACCGTCGCAATGATTCTCGTGGTTCCGGCCGTGCTGATGACGCTGCTGTACTTCATCTACAAAGACACCCCGCCCAACCCGTTGAACCCGGTGCCGATCTTCGACCGGGTCGGCATGAGCATGCTCGGCATCCTGCCGTTCATCGTGATGTTCCTGATCACCGCAATCGCCATGCAGCGTGAACGCACCTCGGGCACATTGGAGCGGCTGCTCACCACACCGCTGTCCAAGCTCGATCTGCTCGCCGGTTACGGCACCGCCTTCTCGGTGGCCGCGGCCGCACAAGCAGCGGTCGCCTGTCTGGTCTCCTTCGGTCTGCTCGGTCTCGATTCGGCGGGCAGTCCGGCCTGGGTGGTGGTGATCGCGATGGTCGACGCGATCTGCGGGGTGGCGCTCGGTCTATTGGCAAGTGCCTTCGCGCGCACCGAATTCCAGGCCGTGCAGTTCATGCCGGTAGTGGTCGCACCGCAGATCTTCCTGTGCGGCTTACTCGTTCCGCGCGGGCAGCTGCCGGGCTGGCTGGAGGCAATCAGCAATGTGATGCCGTTGAGTTACGCGGTCGATGCGCTGCAACAGGTTTCGACATATCCGAACGTCACCGGACGGATGTTCTGGGATCTGTTGGTCGTCGCCGGATTCGCCATTGTCGCCCTGTGCCTCGGCGCCGCCACCCTACGGCGGCGGACCGCGTGACGACCGAGGCGACCAACGGCGATCGTGGCGCCCGCTCCGGACGTCGGCCGGGGCAATCCGGCGCCCGCGAGGCGATCTTGTCCGCCGCCCGCACCCGCTTCGCCGAGGGCGGTTTCGACAAGACCTCGATCCGTGCCGTCGCCGCCGACGCCGGGGTCGATCCGGCATTGGTCCACCACTACTTCGGGACCAAACAGCAGCTATTTGCCGCGGTCGTGGATCTGCCGGTCGATCCCGAGGCCACGCTGCGCCGGATCGAGGCCGCACCGCTGGACGAGCTCGGTGAGACCATCATCGGCTCGGTGGTCGCGGTATGGGACTCCCCCGCCGGCCCCGGGGTCGTCGCGGTGGTGCGCAGCATCCTCGCGGGCGGTGATAGCTCGCTGGCCAGGACGTTTATCCTGGACGTCATCCTCGAGCGGGTCCGGGCGCGGATCGCGACACCGGACGATGACGGCCGAGCCCGGGTCGCGTTGGTCGCCACGCAGATGATCGGCGTGCTGGTCGCGCGCAAGATTCTCGAGGTGGAGCCCTTGGCCTCGATGCCGATGCCTGATCTCGTCGCCGCTGTCGGCCCTACCCTTCAGCGCTATCTCACCGGTGAAATCGATACCGCCGCACCATGATCAGCGAGGACCAGCAGGGCATAGGTCGCACCCGGTGGCACCAGCGATGGTGCGCCACCGGGCGCATCCCTACTCAGGCGTCGGCGTGCTGACTGGTGAACGCGGTGTGCTCGGCGTCGGTGACATCGCGGGCCTCATCGATCAGCAGCACCGGGATGCCGTTCTCGATCGGGTAGGCGCGGCGCAGGCGCGGGTTGTAGAGCGCGGTGGCGCCCTTGTCATCGCGGACCAACAGCAGCGGACCCTTGTCCTGCGGGCAGGCGAGCAGGCTCAACAATGTGGCGTCCAAGGCGGTTTCCTCCGGCATGATCGATAACTTACCCGGCGGCTAGAACTGCTCCGCATCGGAACCGCCGGATGACGGCACCGGCTCCCGGCGGAACGAGATGTAGCGATGACCGAAGTAGCTGGCGATCGCGACCAGTCCCATCACCACCACCGCCGACGGCTTACTCGGCAGATGCAGCACCGAGACGGCCAGCGACAGCAACGCCATATTCATCAGCAGGCCACCGGAATTCACGCCGACGAACCGGAGGAAATCGCGGAGCAGGTGGCCCCGCACCCGGAATACCAATGTCCGGTGCAATACGAACGCGATCAGAATGCTGATGGCGTAGGCCAAGACCACTGCGACGGCGGGCGGCACGCTCGTGCCGAGGATCGCCAACCACATGACGGTCAGCCCCATCCCCAGGGCGGTGTTCAGGACACCGACGGCGGCGAATGCGATCTCCTGCCGCTTGACGATGCGCAGCAGCGGCCCCGGGTCCTCGACCTCGTCGGCCCTCGGCACGACCGCCTGACCGGCGTCCGAACTCACCGGATCTTCCGCGCCCGCATTCACCGAATTCGCCGCACCCGTGGTCACCGGATCGCATCCGCCAGATCGGGTTGGAGCGCAGTCGGTTCCGCCGCCGCCGTATCCGCGGTCCCGATATCGGCGGGCTGGTCACCACGCCGCCGGCTCCGCAGATACAGCCACTGCAGCACACCCAATCCGGCCAGGCCGAGCACCGCGGTCGCGCCACCGATCTTCCAGCCCGGCGGACGCCAACTCAACGCCAGGTCGCCATTCTTGGTCCCGGCCGGAACATCAACGGTCACAAAGATTTTCGCGACCACCCGGAACGGAATATCTTTACCGTCCAGCGTCACCCGGTAGCCCGGCCAGCCGAGCCGCGCGAAGACGATCTGCCCGCCGTTCTCCGAATTCACCCGCACCCGGCTGGTCATATCGGATTCCGAGACCGAGGTGGCGGTCACGCCCGTCGCGTCGGCGACCCGACCGTTCTGTGTGGAGACCAGCCCGCTCTCGCGCTCGAGCACCGAGATGTAGCGCTCATGGCCCGGGTAGTCGACCCACTTCCAGCCGGGCGGCGCGGGCTGGTTGCGCGCGTCCGGGTACAGCGCACGCTGCAGCACCACCCGGTCGACCTTCATCAGATCGACGATGGTCCGACCGGTGGTCGGTTCGGTCGCGAACGCTCGGCGATAGGCATCCGGGCAGACGCTGGTATCCCAGCGCATGCAGAGCATGTCGCCGAACCAGTAGTGCCCGTTCGGGGTGTAGCCGCTGACGTAGGTCTTCTCCAGGTCCTTGGCGTAGTTACCGAATACCAGCGATCCGTATGCGCCCTGCAGTGTGCGCTCGTTGGGCTGGATCAGCCCGCGATCGGCGAGTTGCAGTGTGGTGCCGGGAAATTTGGGGAAGGCGGCCTTCATCTCGGGGCGGTTCTCCGGCAGGTTCCAGCTCATCGGTGTCGGCTGCACCATATTCACCTGGAGAAACGCGATCGGGAATACCGCGACGATGGCCAGCGCGCAGGCCGCGGCCGTCCCCCGGTTGCGGCCGAGCCACACGACAGCGGCTCCGAGCGCCGCGACGGCGGCGGCGGAGACCAGATGCCAGCCGATGCGGTGCGGATCCGCGGAGAAGGTCCGCGCGAGCAGCAGCCCGATCAGCAGCGCACCGGCGATACCGCGCCGACGCCAGTCCGCGAAGGTGGCGTAACGCCCGAGCAGCACACACACCAGCACCAGCAGTCCGAGCGCCAGCATCGGCAGTACTCGGGCGGGCCAGCGCAGCGGGCCGATGGTGCCGGGTCCGGCGGTCCACATCAGCGCCATGATCGCGACGAGCGCGGGCGCGGTCAGCTCGCGCGCGCTCGCTCGCGCCTTACCCCAATCGACGAATGCCAGCGCCGGAATCAGGAACCAGGCGATGTACACCACCGGCAACGGTTGGATGTAGCCCCACCAGGAACTGTAGGCGGGCATGGTGGTCGGCAGGCTGGCGTTCAGCGACTCCGACCACGGCACCGTCAGGAACTGGTCGTTATTGATCTGGGAGGTCCCGCGCCAGGTCACCTTCGCCGAGAGCATGCTCGGCAGATAGGTCGCGAGCCCGGCGAGCGCCGCGAAACCGGCCACCGTCAGCAGCCGCAGCGCGGGCTGCCACTTCTTCTGATAGACGAGCTCGCCGACGGCCACCGCGCCGATCATCAGCCCGGCCTCGACGGCCGGGAAGATGTACTGCACCGAAATGGCCAGGTACAGAAAGACAAAGGTCGGAATCGGACCGCTGCGACCACGCGCGTACCGCACACCGGAGGCCCAGGCGTGCACCATCCACGCGGTGCCGGTGAACGCGGTGAACCAACTGGCCTCGTCGAAGAACAGCAGCCACCCGGTGAACGGAATCGAGACGCCGGCGACCGCCGCCCACGCCGGCTTCGCCCCATAGACGAGACAGATCCGGTACACGCCGAGGCCGAGGATGATCGCGAAGATCACCTTGACCACGGTGGTATATAGCGCGAGGTTGTCGACCGAGGGCGCGATCAGATCGATCAGCAGCTGCGGCGGGTTGAGCAGACCCGCCTCTTCGATCGCGTAATTGCCCGCCATCCAATGCTCGGGGACCAGCGCGGGAAGCCGCCCGTCGCGCAACTGCCGCCCGAGCATCACCCATAGCGGGGCGTATTGCGATTCCGTGTCGTCGGTGTAGAAATGCCGGACGTTGGCCAGCAGTACCGCAACATATCCCGCGATCACCCCGAGCGCGGTAATGATGCCCCATTTGTACACGTCCCGAGGGGCTGGGACGCTACTTTCCACCACGAGTTCCAGACCCTACAGGGCAACACCGTTCGCTCGCATCGCCCGCTGGCTCGTGGCCTCAATCCGATCGGCTCCGAACATGATCGGCGGGCCGGCGGGGCGTGATCGGCACCGTGTTAGAGTTCACGACGGCTCGGGCTCAGCCACCAGCGACGAGTACCGGCACGCACCGTCATCGAAAGTCGATCTCGCCAATGCCGATTCCCACCGCACGTACGCCCCGGCCGGTTCCGGGGACATCGAGCGAGCGTCCGTTTGTCCGGTCCCAGCGCGGCCAGCGGCACTCGGTCTCCGTCGTCGTACCCGTCTACCGGGGCGAGGACACCATCTCCGCGCTCGTCGCCGAACTCGACAAATTCGCCGAGCCGACCACGACACCCGGCGGCACCACCTTCGTCGTCGACGAGATCATCCTGGTCCACGACAACGGCCCGGATCGCTCCGACGTCGTCATGCAGCAGCTGGAGGATGCCTACGGGCAGGTCAGGGCGGTGTGGCTGAGCCGCAACTTCGGCCAGGACGCCGCGACCATCGCCGGTATGGCGGTCGCGCGCGGCGAGTGGATCGTCACGATGGACGAGGACGGTCAGCACGATCCCGCTTTCATCTCGGCCTTCCTCGACGCAGCGCTGGCCGAACGCGCCGATCTGGTCTACTCCAAACCGACCAATACCCGCCCGCACGGCTTCCTGCGCAACCTCACCTCGCGCGGCGCCAAGATCGTGCTGGCCACCGTCTTCGCCTTCCCGGATTCGACACGGTTCGAGAGCTTCCGGCTGATCCGTGGCGATATCGGCCGTCAGCTCGCCGAGGTCGCCGCCAACGGCGCCTACCTCGACGTGGCCCTGACCTGGGTGGTCGGCAATGCCATCTCGGTACCGGTGGTGCTGCGCGCCGAGGGGCGTGAGGAATCCGGTTACAACTATCGGCGGCTGTTCTCGCTGTTCTGGAAGATGGTGCTGTGCAGCGGAACCCGCGGCCTGCGGCTGGTGAGCCTGCTCGGCGGCACGCTGGCGCTCGCGGGCGGGATCCTGGCGGCGGTGATCATCGTCCAGAAGCTGGCGGGCCATAACAACGATCCCGAGGGGTGGACCTCGATGATCGTCGTGATGCTGCTGTGCTCGGGCGCGATCCTGTTCTCACTCGGCCTGATCGCCGAGTATCTCGGTGTGGCGCTGCATATTCTGGTCGGTAAACCGCTCTATCTGACCGTAGACTCCCCCACTCCGCGCCCGGCTACCATCGAGGCGCCGGACACGACCCATCGAGTCACCGCCGCGGTACCGGCAGCCGCGGGCGAGAAGGGCAACGGGGCGTGACAGAGCGCATCATCTTCAGCAGGCCGTTCCGCGCGAGCCGCGAGCTGGCGAATATCGAGGCCGTACTCGGCTCCGACCACAGCCACGGCGACGGCAAATTCACCGCCTCCGCGACGGCCAAGCTCAAGGACATCACCGGCACCCCGCACGCGCTGCTGACCACCTCGTGCACGCATGCACTCGAGTTGGCCGCGCTGCTGCTCGAACTCGGACCCGACGACGAAGTGATCGTGCCGAGCTTCGCGTTCACCTCGGCGGCCACCTCGATGGCGCTGCGCGGTGCGACGTGCGTTTTCGTCGATATCGATGAGGCGAGCGGCAATATCGACCCGGATTCGGTCGCCGACGCCATCACCGATCGCACCAAAGCGGTCGTGGTCATGCACTACGGCGGTGTCGCCGCCGATATGGAACGGCTGCTCGCGCTCACCGAACACCACGGCATCGCCCTCATCGAGGACAATGCGCACGGCCTCGGCGGCACCTGGCGCGGTCGCAAACTCGGCACCATCGGCGCCCTCGGCACGCAGAGCTTCCACGACACCAAGAACGTGCACTGCGGTGAGGGTGGCGCGCTGCTGCTATCCGACGAGATCCTGATGGGCCGCGCGGAGATCATGCGGGAGAAGGGCACCAACCGGGCCCGCTTCCTGCGCGGCCAGGTCGACAAGTACTCCTGGCAGGATATCGGCTCCAGCTATTTGCCCAGCGAACTGAACGCGGCCGTACTCGACGCGCAACTCGACGAATTCGACGCGATCCAGGCGCAGCGCCACCGCGTGTGGGACACCTATGCCGCGCAACTGCCGGACTGGGCCGAGCGCACCGGCGCGCGACTGATGCCGGTGCCGGCGGATCGGGAACACACCGCGCACATGTTCTTCCTGCAGATGCCGAGTGAGGAGTCCCGCGACGGGCTCATCCGGCACCTCGCGGCGCAGGGCATCGTCGCGCCGTTCCACTACATCCCACTGGATTCCAGCCCGGCCGGACTGAAGTACGGGCGGACGCCGGTGCCGTGCACGCGCAGCGCGCGGTTCTCCTCGACGATTCTGCGGCTGCCGCTGTGGCCGATGCTGACCGAGGCTCAGCTCGGTCGCGTGCTCGAGGCCGTTACCGCTTACAGCTCGTAGCCCGGTCCCTACTGCTGCTGGCTCTGCTGACGGGCGGCATCCTCGCGGATCTCGCGGAGTCTGGTCGCCGCATCCTTCGGCGGTCGGGCCTGGACCGCGGGCGGCGTCGTGTTCGGCAGCTGCGGCGGCGTTTCGGCTTTACCCCGGCTGGCCATATATAGCCGGAATGCGCCGTAGCCGAGCAACAGCAGAATCACCAACGGGACCAGCTCGAAGATCAGGCTCTTCACGAAGCCGAGAACCATCAGCGCGCCCAGCAGCGCCAGGACGGCGAAGCCGAGCCGAACTTTCCACGACATTTCGAACCTCCGTCGTCGTCGAGGATTTGGTATCCACGCTACGCACTTGTGCGCGTCGACAGCGGCACTCGGGCCCGGTTTGTCGCTGCGGTGAACGGCCGTATCGACGGGTAGCTTCCGCAGTGCGTCCCGGCTTTCGCCGGGACGCCGAACCGTGGTCAGTCGGTTCCGAGAATCGCGCCTGCTTCGGCCTCGGTGAGCACCTCGTAGGAGTCCGCTTCCCGGTTGTACCACCAGGTATCGGGTCCCGGCTGCGGGCGGCCCGCGGCCTGCACCGCGCGGGTGGACGGGCGGTAGGACGAGCTGCGCGGGATCTCTTCGACCACGTACACGATGTCGGGCCGTTGGTCCGGATCGAGGGCTCGCACCGCTTCGGTCACGTCTTTGGGTTCCAGCCGCAGGCCCCTGCGGATGCTGACCGCCGCCACCGCCAGCGCGTGCTCGCCGACGGGCAGCCCATAGGCGACCTCCATATCGACCGCGGTGATGTCGTTGAGGGTATCGACGATGGGCTGGGTGAATACCGGTCCGCGTGCGGTGCGGATCACCGTGTCCGCGCGATCGACCAGCCAGTAGTCGCCATCGCCATCGCGGCGGAACAGGTTCTCCGTCGGCATCCACGCATCGCCCGCGGTGAACACTCCGCGCAGTCCGCCGTCGGAGAGGTCGACGCCCTCGATCGCCTTGCCGATCAACAGACCGACCTCGTTATCGGCGCAGCGACGCGCGAAGCCGGACGCGTCGGTCCGGATCTGCTCGGTGACCGGGTCGAAGGCGACCAGTTCCACCTTGGCGGTGCCCGGTACCGGGCGGCCCTTGCAGCCCGCCTTCACACCGGTCACATTGGCCAGCACCACATCGCCCTCGATGGACGCGTAGAACTCCAGCACCCGCGCAGGCGCGAACTGTTCGGTGGTGCGCCGCCACAGCCCGGCCGGCATGCCCGAGCCGATGAACAGGCGGATCGGATGTTGGTGCCCGGACGGGAAGACCTCGGCGTCGAGGATGTCGCGCAACATGGTCCAGGTGTAGGTGACCACCGTGACGCCGTAGCGGTGCACCTCCTCGCCGAACCGGGTCGGATCCAGCGATCTGGCCAGCGCGATCCGGCTGCCACCCGCAATCGCACCGCCGAGGCTCACCAGCAGACCGGACGAATGATGCAGCGGCGCAAGGCACAGGACGGTGTCCTTGCGATCCAGATCCGCGGTGGTGGCTGTCCCGAATGCAGACAGGGCCCAGCGGTAGTTGGTGATGTACTTGGTCTCCAGCCGGTCGCCGGTACCGGTGACGAGCACGAATGCCAATTCGCGCGCCAAACCCGGATCCGGGCGGTACCAGGCGGGCAGTTGAACCTCAGTGGGATCGATCTGCTCGAGGTCGATCAGGTTCTCCCCCACGGGTAGATCGAGGGCGCGGGTATTGCCGCCGCCCAGGACCAGCACCCGGGTGCCGGTGGCCGCCGCGGCACGCAGGTTCTCCGGATCGGAGACCAGGGTCTTGATGCCGGTGAGCTCGATGGCCCGGTCCAGTTCGCTGCCGGGGGCAAGTAGGACGGCTACCGCGCCGAGGCGCGAGAGCGCGGCGACGGTAGCCAGCGCGCTCGGCCGGGTCTCCATCACCAGACCGATGCGCATGGCCGGGCGAATGCCGACGGAGATGAGACCGCGCACCACATTATCGATGCGCGCGTTGACGGCCGCGTTGGTGTGCACGCGATCGTCGAATAGGAACAGATCGCGCAGCGGGGCGCGGCGCGCCTGTTCGGCGACCAAGCGGCCCAAGGAGATTCGGGTGTGCGGCTGGATCATGCCGAGCCGGGTCAGTCGCGGCAGCGCCCGCGCGGCCTCACCGGCGAGTTCGATCGAACCGCGCACGGTATTGTTGGCGATCCCTTCCAGTGCCTTGCCGACACCGGCGCCCGCCTCGGCCAGGGTGGCCGCGGTGTGCACGACGCGGGTGGCCGCCGAATTCGGCCGGTTGGGCGCGACATGCTCGGCCATCGGCGCGATCTCCGGTGGTAGCGGCTGATCGCCGTCCATCCAATCGATCCACTGACGCACCAGCGGCCAGGTGTGCTTGGTCGCCATACTGCCCGCGACCAGGCCGAAATGCCCTGCGACCAAACTGGCTTCGTAGACCTCGGCATTGGGCGCGGCCCGGACGATGCCACGCACCGCGGCCGGCTGACCGATATCGTCGACCTCGCCGACGAAGGCCAGAATCGGGCACTTCAACTCGGCCAGCGAGATCGGCTGGTCCCGGATCACGAAGCCGCCCAGCATCATTCGATTGTGCGCGACGAACTGCTTGAGCAGATCGGCAGCCGCCGGACCGGCGTAGCCGACCCAGCCGTCGCTATTGAGGAATCGGCGCTGGCGTTCCTTGGGCAGCAGCGCCTCCCGGTCGTGCAGCTGGCGCAGGAAGTCGATGCGCGATTTGGCGGTCTTCACCGGATCGAGCATCTGGAAGCCGAGCCGGACCATGGAGTCGGTGATCGGCAGCCGGGTGACCACATGGTCGGCCAGGAATTCCGCGACGTCGGAGACCATGTCGTACGGCAGGCCGAACGGCATCCCCGCGACGACATCGACCGGGCTGCCGAAGGTCACGATGCTCTCGACGCCCTTGCCGAACCGGTACGCGGTGCTCTGGTAGGCGAACATGCCGCCCTGCGAGTACCCCATCAGGTGCACGCTGCTGCCGGTCGCATCGCAGACCGTGTCGATGGCGCTGTTGACGGCGAGGACGTGATCGGCCAGATCCCGTTCCCAGCCGCCCTCCTCACTGGCGGGCGAGCCGAAATCGACCACCCAGCAGTCGATTCCGCCGCGATGCAGGATACCGACCGCACCGTCTTCGGCGTTCACATCCCAGATATCGGCATTCACCATCAGCGGCGGCACCAAGACCGCGACCGGGCGCCCCGGCGTCGTATCGTCGGGGAAGTAGTGGCGCAGCCGATACATTCTGCGCCGTTCGACGATCTCGAACGGCGACGCCTCGACATCGGTGGTCAACCCACCGAAGCGGATGACCTCGAGGCCGTTCTGAGCAGTTGCCATCAACCGCTGCACCGACCCCACCACACTCTTCGCATTGAACTTCACGATCGCTCCTGGCCCTACCCTGCAAAGTGACCCGTATCACATACCCCGATGTGGTCAGACGAGCTTCCCACACCGTGTCTCCATTATGAGTCCGCTGTGACGGGTTCCATGCCAGGTGGGTCGATCGTCCGGATGTCCGCCGTGACGGCCCGCAGAAAAATACCGACCGTACCGCCACACGCCCTCGAGTTCCGATTCATCCCAGGACGTTATCTGCGGTTGTCCACATCGAGTTCATGTCGTTACCATCCAGAAAACAGACCGGCATACTCGTGGCTTGTTCTTCGAAAATTCGGTGCGCACAGTATCTTTCGCGGTTTAGGATCGATGCCGTTCGGAACGCAATGTCGCGTAAGCCAATTCGCACGAGAGAGTCGGTTCGCGTTTCCATGCCCCGGTCCGCCCTATCTCTCGGCAACCACGTCGTCTCAGCCCAACAGGCATACCGCCTGTCGAATTGTTGTGAGCACCACCGAATCTGAAGAGCCGTCGACTACCAGTACTGCACAATCGCCCGTCTCGGTGACCATCTCAGGTGAGGACAACGCATGACCATCGAAATGCCAGTCCAAACGGAAAACAACGTTCGCAAGAGCCTCAGCACGGGTGCCGCCCACCAGCTCGCGCACACCACCAAATCCGAGCCGCAGATGCAGGGCATCACCTCGCGCTGGCTCACCCGCATGCTGCCGTGGACACAGGTCAACGGCGGTATCTACCGAGTCAACCGACGCCTGTCCCATACCGTCGGCAATGGCGAGGTCGAGTTCGTCATCGACGGCTCGCAGGCCAGGGTGATTCCGATGGAACTCACCGAACTTCCGCAATTGCGGGACTTCGACGACGAGGAGACACTGCGCGCACTCGCCCAGCGATTCGAACAACGCGACCTCGCGCCCGGCACCGTGGTCGCCGAATTCGGCAACCCGATGAATCAGGTCATGCTGATCGTGCACGGAAAACTCAGCAAGATCGGCACCGGAGAATACGGCGAGCAAACCATGTTGGGCATGCTGGCCGGAGGGGATTTCTTCGGTGACGACACACTTGTCGACCAGTCCGCTATTTGGCCGGTGACCGTCAAAACTGTCACCCAGACCACGATGCTGATACTGCCCCGGCAAACGCTCGACGAAATGCTGGAATACACTCCGGCACTGCGCGAGCAATTATCCCGGGTGGCCGACGCACCGGCCCGGCCGCAAAATCACAAGGGCGAGGCGAATATCGAGATCTCCTCGGGCCACTCGGGCGAGCCGCTGCTCGAAGGCACCTTCGTCGACCTCGACGCCGCCCCGCGCGAATACGAACTCAGCCTGGGGCAGAGCGTTCTGCGCGTGCACACCAGGGTCGCCGACCTGTTCAACGACCCGATGAACCAGGTCGAGCAGCAACTGCGACTCACCATCGAGGCGCTCTACGAGCGTCGCGAGAACGACCTGGTCAACAATGCCGACTTCGGGCTGCTGCACAACTGCGACCTGAAGCAGCGCATCTACAGCGAATCCGGTGCCCCGACACCGGATGATATGGATGAACTGCTCAGCATGCGGCGCAGTACGAAACTCTTTCTGGCACATCCGAAAGCGGTTGCCGCCTTCGGTCGCGAATGCAGCAGACGCGGGCTCTATCCCGATCCGGTCGAGGTGGACGGACACCGCGTCTTCGCCTGGCGCGGCGTTCCGATCTTCCCGTGTAGCAAGATTCCGGTCAGCGATACCCAGACCACCTCGATCCTGGCCATGCGTACCGGCGAGAAGGATCAGGGCGTTATCGGACTGCATCAGACCGGTATTCCCGACGAATACGAACCCAGCCTGAACGTCCGTTTCAAGGGCATCGACGACCAGTCGATCATCTCCTACCTGATCAGCTGTTACTACTCGGCGGCCGTACTGGTGCCGGACGCGCTGGGCGTGCTCGACAACGTCCTGGTCGCCCGGCAGGCGGACTGACCGGGGTGATGACCGATGTCGGTGCTCTCGCGTGCCTCGGCACCGGCGGCCATCAATGATGTGGCCGCCGCGGTCGCCGCGCTGTTGTCGAACCTCGATGCCACCGCTCCGCCGACGCTACCGCTAGAGGCTCCGGAACCATCGGACGCCTCGGCAACACCTGAAAACACGGAAACACTCGAAAGCACGAATACACCCGAATGCACAGCGATACCCGAATCGAAGGAATCATCCGAAGCCCCGGTGGTGGACGCTGATTCGCACGAACTCGACCGGCCCACCGAACCTACGACACCTGCTCCGCGCGGTCTCCTCGGACCCAGCGGACTCGGCGCGACTGCGCTCTTACTCCGGGCGTCCGCGCCTACCGAAACGGGACTACCTACTACTGAGATACCCGACCCCGCACGCACACCTACTATCCCGGCGGCTGGTTTCCGGCCGCCATCGGTGGCGCCCGATGCCACATCGATCTGTGTCGGCGCGGCGCAGGGGGCCGCGCCGACCGGATCGGTCCCAACCCAACAGCAATCCGCACAGAGTCGAATTCCACTCGGCCCTACCGGATTGGGTGCCGCGTCGGCCTACCTGCACGGCACCGCGGCACCGATTCCACCGCTGTACTGTCCACCGCCGCTGCGCGACGACCCGGCATTGGCCGAACTGGTCAACGACGGGCTCATCGCTTGGGCACGGGATATCGGCCTCTACGAAGGGCGACTGGATGAATTGCGCGATGCCGACTTCGGCCGCCTGATCATGCTCGCCCATCCGGACAGCAATGATCCCGACCGGCTGCTCGCCGCCGCGAAATGCGCGGTCTCCGAATGGTCGGTCGACGACTACTACTGTGAGGGAGCCGATGACACCGCACCCGACGGCACGCCGTCCAATGCCGAGACCGAACTCGGTCCACGGCTCGAACTGGCGGCCGCCGCAATAGATCCCGTCCATCTGCCGGCGCGCTATGCGCCACAGCTGGAACGGGCCATGCGGGCCGATCCGATCCTGCGAGCGTTCCGTACATCCTTCGAGCATCTGTCCCGATATGCGACCCCGGCTCAGCTCGCCCGATTGCGCACGGAGATCGCCGGATGGTTCATCGCGCTCGGCGCGGAGGCCGGTTGGCGGGCCTCGCACCGGATGCCACCGGTGTGGGAGTACCTCACCAACCGGCAACCGCACAGTTTCCTGCCGTGTATGGCGCCGATCGATGTGGTCGGCGGGTATGAGCTCCAGGCCGCCGAGTACACCGATCCGCGGGTACGCCGGGTGGTCACCACGGCCGCGCTGGCCAGTCAGATGGTGAACGACCTGTACTCGATGGCGCGCGAAGACCGCTCGGACGGTAGGGAATTCAACCTGCCGACGGTATTGGCGGCGCAGGAGCGGTGCTCCCGGCGCGAGGCAGTGGTGCGCACAGCCGCCATCCATGACGAACTCGTGCACCGGTTCGAACAGGAGGCGGGGCCGCTGGCTGCCGTCGGGTCGGCCGAACTGCGTCGATTCCTCGGCGGACTGTGGGCCTGGATGGGCGGAAACCGGGCCTGGCATGCCGCGAGTAAGCGCTACAACGAGTCGAATTAGCCAGTACCGCAACGAAATCCGTAGTAACGCAACACGAGAGGATGATCAGGCATGACCATGCTCAATCCCGACACCGGGTCCGTCCTGCGCACCAACTACCAGAAGGCCGTTGCCGAGTACTGGAACAACAACCCGAACGACGACCGGGTGAATACCAGACTCGGTGAGGTCGACGGACTCTTCCACCACCACTACGGCATCGGCGAACCCGATCAGGCGGCGCTGGCCGGGACGGAGGACACCCGCGAGGAACGGATCGTCAAGGAACTGCACCGGCTCGAGTCCGCGCAGGCCACGCTGCTGCTGGATCACCTCGGCGATATCCGGCCGGGCGATCGACTGCTGGACGGCGGATCCGGCCGCGGCGGCACCAGTTTCATGGCCAATCAGCGGTTCGGCTGTCAGGTCGACGGCGTCACCATCTCCGAATATCAGGTCGGCTTCGCCAATGGTCAGGCCGCGCACCGCAGCGTGGCGGACAAGGTGCGTTTCCACTTCCGGAACATGCTGGATACCGGCTTCGACACCGGATCGATGCGCGGTATCTGGACCAACGAAACCACCATGTACGTCGATCTCGCCGACCTGTTCGGCGAGTTCTCCCGGCTGCTCGAACCAGGTGGTCGCTACGTCTGCATCACCGGCTGCTCCAACGATGTCACCGGCGGGCGCTCGGCCTCGGTCAGCTGGATCGACGCCCATTACGGCTGCATGATCCATCCGCGCAGCGAGTACTTCCGTGCCATGGCCGACCACAATCTGGTGCCGGTCGATGTCATCGATCTGACTGCCGCGACGATCCCCTACTGGGAACTGCGCACCCGATCCGAACTGGCGACCGGTGTGGAGAAGCCGTTCCTGACCGCCTATAAGGAGGGTAGCTTCCAATACCTGCTGATCGCCGCCGATAAGGTGGGCCGGTGAGCGAAACGCTGGCCGAACCGATCACCGACCGCGAGACCCTGCCCGTCGAACTCGTCGACGAGGCCGGGCGCGCGGTCGGCGCGTGCCCGGTGGCACAGGCTCATACCGCGCCGGGACTGCTGCACCGCGCGTTCTCGGTGCTGCTCTTCGACGAGGCGGGGCGGGTGCTGCTACAGCAGCGTGCCGCGGTGAAGACGCGGTTCCCGCTGCTGTGGGCCAATACCTGTTGTGGGCATCCGGCCCCGGATGAGCCGGTGGCGGCGGCCGCCGCGGTCCGGTTGGCCGAGGAGTTGGGGTTGGCCACGACGCTCACCGAGGTCGGTATCTTCCGGTATCACGCGCAGGATTCGGCGACCGGTCGCGTGGAGCACGAATGGGATCATGTGCTCATCGGCCGGTTGGATACGGAGTTCTTGCAGACCGCGGTACCGCGGCCCGATCCGGCCGAGGTCGCCGACTACGCGTGGATCCAGCCGGATGCGTTACGTGACGCGATCGCCGACCACCCCGAGACCTACACGCCGTGGCTGCTGGGTGTGCTCGACATCGCGGACGAAGCGGCCCGGGTCATCTAGCGAAGATAAGGCCCGCCGACCCGGCCGATGCCGGTGCGCAGGCCGGGGCCGAGGCAGCCACTGATCATCTCCGGCGCCATCTTGTAGTCGGCGCTGATCCGCGGGCGGCTGCCTCGGTCCACCTCCCCTGCTGTTGTTTGGTTCGGTATGTGCGGGGCGGTACTCGACGACCACTCTCGGTTTCATGTTTTGATGCGCATATCTACGTTTCAGCAAGTATTCGGCCCGACAGTGGGGCGCTTGTCACACTGCACAAACCTTCGAGAACTCACAGGAATGGCACAGCCTCCGGCCAGGAGCGACTTGGATCCTTGATCGCATACGAGCTTGTGAAATTAGTGAGGTGCACGATGGTCGAATTCGAAGTCACAGACGACAAGGTGACGGTTCACGTACTCGGCGGGCACCGACTGCTGGCGCTACGCGAGCATGTGACCTTCGATCTGGCCGATATCACCGAGGTCACCACCGCACCGGTCGACCTGCGCCCACCGTGGGTCCGCGCGCCCGGCACCTTCTTTCCCGGCGTGATCGCGGCGGGCACCTACCGAGGTAGGCGCCGAAAAGAGTTCTGGGACACCAGATTCGACGGCCACGCCATTCTCATCGACCTCGCTGGCCCCGGTTTCACCCGCCTCGTCGTCGACGTCGACGATCCCGACGCCGCCATGCAAGCCATCACCGCGGCCGTCGCTGCCTGACCGGAATCCGCTCCCTCACTCAGGGATTCGCGCCGAAGGACCGCAGTACCCCGGTGTACGGCTTCGGCGGTGGGCTGGCGAACTCTCCCCGACTCGATGTGCGCAGACCCAGGGTGATCAGCGACTGGACGGTCAGCGTGGCGGCGGCGACGCCGTCGATCACCGGAAAACCGATCTCGTCGCGAATGTGGTCGCACAGGTCCGCCATACCCGCACAGCCGAGGACGACCGCGTCGGAACCGTTGACATCCACGGCATCGCGGCAGGCCTCGGTGACAATTTTGCGGGCATCCGGATCGGTCTCCAGTGCGAGCACGGGAATTTCACAGGCGTGGATACCGCGGCAGCGGCGTTGCATGCCATAGCGTTCCACCAGATCGGTGGCGCGGCCGATGGTACGGCTCAATGTGGTGACGACGCTGAAACCGCGGCCGAGATGGCTGGCCGTATGCATGGCCGCCTCCGCGATGCCGATGACCGGGCCACTGGCCAGTTCGCGGGCCGCGTCCAGGCCCGGATCGCCGAAACAGGCGATCACATAGCCGTCGACACCCTCCTGCTCACCGCGCCGAATGGCCGCCAGCACGCCTGGAACGCTGAGGGCTTCGTCATAGTGACTCTCGATCGAGGCCGGCCCCATCTCGGCGGTGACCGCATCGAGCAGTGTGCCCTGACCCACTACGGCCTCGGCACACCGCTCGATCGTGTCGGTCATCGCCCGCGTGGTGTTCGGGTTGACGACCCGGATGCGCATCAGGCAGCAACCCCCTCGATCGCCAGTCGGGTTCGCGTAGCCAGCAGGTAGTAGGTGACGAAGCCGACGCCGCAGCCGATGAACCAGCTGTACTGCGCGGCGGTGTACATACCGGTGACATCCTTGGCCAGCACCGGGATGACCGCGACGATCGCGGCGACAGCCGTTGCGATGATCGCGGCCGGGTTGTAACCCTTGACGTACCAATAGGTTCCGGTCTCCGACAGGGTGAACAGGTCGTCGACGAGCACCTGCTGCTTGCGCACCAGGTAGTAGTCGGCGATGAGCACGCCGAACAGCGGGCCGATGAACGCGCCGAGCACCTCGAGGGTGTAGTGGATGACCTCCGGATTGTTGTAGAGGTTCCACGGCGTGATCAGGATGGAGCCGACCGCGGCGGTCATGCCGCCTGCGCGCCAGCTGATCCGCTGTGGGCTGACATGGGAGAAGTCGAAGGCCGGGGAGATGAAGTTGGCGACGATATTGATGCCGATGGTGGCGATGGTGAAGGTCAACGCGCCCAAGACGATCGCGAAGGTGCTGTCGATACGTGCCACCGTCGCAACGGGATCGGTGATCAGCTCACCGTAGACCGGGACGGTCAGCGATGCGGTGATCACGACCAGCAGCGAGAACAACAGGAAGTTGACCGGCAGCCCGAGCAGATTGCCGCGCCGCACCGCGGCGAAACTCTTTCCGTAGCGGGAGAAGTCGCCGAAGTTCAGCATCGGACCGGAGAAGTAGGAGACCACCAGTGCGATCGCGCCGAGCATGACCGGCACCGAGGCCCAACCGGTGTATTTCACCGCACCGAGGTTCAGGTCGATGGCACTCCAGCCCGCCCTGGCGATCAGATAGCCGCAGAGCAGGAACATCACGACATACACAGCGGGACCGCAGAAGTCGATGAACTTCCGAATCGATTCCATACCGCGCCAGAACACACCGGCCTGCACCACCCACAGCAGCAGATAACTGCCCCAGCCGAGCAGCGAAAGTCCCAGGAAGCCGTAATCATCCACGACCGCATAGGGCGCCAATCCCGGAAACAGCTTCACCAGTACGACATCCAGCGCCGCCGAGGCGAGGAAGGTCTGAATTCCGTACCAGGCGACGGCGATCAAACCCCGGATGATGGCCGGGATATTCGCGCCGAGCACCCCGAACGCACTGCGGCACATGACCAGATATGGCACGCCGGTGACCTGGCTCGGCTTGGCGACCAGATTGCAGAAGAAATAGACGATCGTGATCCCGATCAGCAGCGCCGCGAGCACCTGCCAGCTGGCCAGTCCGAGCGCGAACAGGCTGCCCGCGGTGACGTAGCCGCCGACGCTGTGCACGTCCGACATCCAGAACGCGAAGATGTTGTAGGAACCCCAGGTCTGCTTGCGCAGCGGCGCCAAGTCCGCGTTGGTCAGTCGTGGGTCGTAGGCGGGGGCCGCAGCTGGTGCGGGCGCTTCCGGTGTGGTGAGCGTTTCGGTCATGGTGTGTCCCATCCGAGGGCGAAGCGGACCATTTCGAGCGACCTGCAAGCAGTCGCTAGCGGCCGATCGAAACGACGGTAGAAACCGCGCATTGCCCCGCCATTGCGCAGTTATTGCCCGGCTATTGCGCGGCAGATATATCTTCCGGCGCCAGCAGGCCGGTATCGGTGGGCAGCGTCGCGATGACCGTCTCCAACCTGCGGTGATGCCGTTCGGCCACCTGCAGCAGGCGATCCACATCGCGTGCCATGAACGCGTCGAGCATCAGCGCATGATCGGTATGCAGACGCACCCGGTCTGCGCGGCCGATATGCACCATCGACTGCACCGGCTCGGTGACATTCCACGCCGACTCCAGCATGTGCAGTAGCCGGAACATGCGCGACGGCTTGGTCAGTGCGACGTGGAAGTGGCGCGATCGGCGGTGATAGGCGACCGGGTCGTCGTCCCGAATCGCCTGTTCCAGTAGCGAATTCACCTCGAGCAGGTGTGCGAGATCGGCATCGGTGGCATTGCGGGCGGCCGCCGCGAGTGAGGCGGTTTCCAGGGTCTCGCGCACAATGTACATTTCGCGCAGCTCATGGGGAGTCAGCTGGGCCACCGCGTACCCGCCGTGCGGCCGATGCGTGACCAACCCCTCCCCGATCAGTGTTTTGAGCGCCTCCCGCACCGGGATATGGCTGACGCCGAATAATTCGGCGACCTCGCGCAGCGGGATGATGGTGCACGGCGGCACGGCCCCGTCGAGGATCACCCGGCGGAGTTCGCCGAGGATCACTTGCGGTCGGCCTGGTTCATCGACAACCAGCCTCGCGAGCAGCGCCGATCGTCGTCTCGGTGGCATGTGGACACGCTATGCGAGCCGTGTTGCTATCGCGGTCGCGGATGTGACGGTCAGGAAACGTTCACCGAACCGACCGGTCGCATGCTCGGATTGCTGCGGATATCGCCCCCATAGGGGGCCGCATCACCACCGTGCCATGCTGTTGGTTGGTCGAATGACAGGGGTATTTCCGATGACACTTACGACAACGCAGTCGGTGGATCGTCGCTATGTGCGCCTGGTCGCCGAATTCGACAGGCTGTTCCGGCGCCCGAGCGATGGCGGCGGCGCACTCGTGGTCTACCAGCACGGCGAACCGGTGGTGGATGTGTGGGCCGGGTTCGCGCATCCGGGCGTGCCGTGGAGCGCCGATACCGTGGCCATGGCCTATTCCACCGGCAAGGGTGTGGTCTCGACGCTGGCCCACCGACTGGCCGAGCGCGGACTGTTCGATTACGACGAGCCGGTCGCCACCTATTGGCCCGAATTCGCGGCGGCGGGTAAGGAGCGCATCACCGTGCGGGAGATGCTCACGCACCGGGCGGGCCTGCATCGGTTACGCGAACTGCTGCCAGGACCGGTGCAGCGGTTCTTCGACGATGCCGAGGTCACCGCCGCCCTCGCGGCCTGCTCCCCCGATCCGCGGCACGTGTACACCAGCGGTTATCACGGCATATCCTTCGGACACTTGGCCGCCGAACTCATCCGCCGGGTCACCGACTCGGACTTCTCCGAAGTTCTGCGCACCGAAATCGCGGAACCGCTTGCTGCGCAAGAACTCTGGTTCCGAGTACCGGAAGCCGAGCGCGGCCGTATCGCCACCAACTTTCCCCGGCTCACCGTCGCCGGAATGAGTTGGGACAGTGGTACCCGGCTGATGAGCCGGACCCGTTTCGCGGCCGCCGCCGAAACCACGCCCCGCGGGTTCGCCGATTTGGTTTCCGATCCGCGCCTACACGATTCGGTCATGCCGGGCGTCAATGGCGTCTTCTCCGCGCGTGCCCTGGCCAGGATGTACAGCGCGCTCGCAACCGATGGTCGACTCGGCGACTTCCAACTGCTGCGCCCGGAAACCATCGAGCACATCACCCAACGCCAGGTCTTCACCCCCGACTACGTTCTCGCCTTCCGCATTCCGTGGGCGCTCGGCTACCACGGCGTCCCGATGAAGCCCTCGAAGGCCGAACCCGTCTCCGCCTTCGGCCATTTCGGCCTCGGCGGCTCCGGTGCGTTCGCCGATCCGGCCACCGGTATGTCGCTGGCCTTCGTCACCAACCGTCTCGGTGGGAAGCTCACACCGCTGGGCGATGCCCGGTTGGCCCGTCTCGGTACCATCGCACACAATCTCGCCAAGGCGGGGAGATAGGCGGGGCCGTTGGCTCAGCACAAACTCCCGTAGACCCGGTCACCGGATGCGGCAACCCCGAAGGCGGGGGCCATCGGGCTCGGCAACCAAGGCGGAGTATTGGCCTCAGCGCTCATCCTTGCGCTGATTCTGCGGGAACCCGCGGAATCGGCGCAGGAGGGGGAGCGAATGAAACCCCGCTGCGCGCAATCATCGAACGATTCCGATATGTCGCCCCGTAGGTGCTGGCAGCATGGGCGCATGGAGTTGCTGGGACTGGAGCGGATACACGCGGCCGCGGCGGCATTGGCGCCGGTGATCAGGCGGACACCAGTGGTGACGTCACGGGTGTTGTCCGAGCGTGCCGGGACCGAGGTGTGGCTGAAGTGCGAGAATTTGCAGCGGACCGGATCGTTCAAGCCACGGGGAGCGTATTTCCGGATCGCGAATCTTCCGGCGGCGGATCGGGCACGGGGCGTGGTCGCGGCGAGTGCCGGAAATCATGCGCAGGGGGTGGCGTGGGCCGCCGCGTCACTGGGGATTCGCTCGACGGTGTTCATGCCGGTGGGCGCGTCGCTGCCGAAGTTGGTGGCCACCAAGGCATATGGGGCCGAGGTGCGGCAGGTGGGTGAGACCATCGACGACTCACTGGACGCCGCACTGGATTTCGCCGAGCGGACCGGCGCGACGCTGATCCATCCGTTCGACCACCCCGACATCGTGGCCGGACAGGCGACGGTGGCCTTGGAGATCATCGAGCAGATGCCCGATGTCGGGACGGTGCTCGTGCCCACCGGCGGTGGTGGGCTATTGGCCGGGGTAGCCATCGCGTTGCATCATGTCGCACCGCATGTGCGGGTGATAGGGGTGCAGGCGGCGCAGGCGGCCGCATGGCCGGATTCGCTGGCAGCGGGTAAGCCGGTGCGGGTGGCGCGCATGTCGACCATGGCCGACGGTATCGCGGTCGGGCTGCCGGGTGAGGTGCCGTTCGCGCACGTCGCCGCGCATGTGCCCGCGGTGCTGACGGTCGATGAGGACGCGCTGTCCAAGGCGCTGCTGCTGTGTCTGGAACGGGCGAAGCTGATCGTCGAGCCAGCGGGCGCCGCGGCCGTGGCGGCCCTGATGAGCTGCACGCCCGAGGAACTCGGGCTGCAGGGTCCGGTATGCGCGATCCTGTCCGGCGGCAATATCGACCCGATGATGCTGACCAGGATCATCGGGCACGGTCTGGGTGCGGCGGGCCGCTATCTCGCTGTGCGCGTGACGATTTCGGATCGCCCGGGTGCGCTGAGCGGACTACTCGCGGTGGTCGGCAAGACCAGCGCGAGCGTCGTCGACGTGGTGCATTCGCGGACCGGCGGCTGGCTCGCCGTCGATGAGGTCGAGGTATCGCTGACCTTGGAGACACGTGGTCCGACACATCGTGACGATGTGCTTGCCGCACTGGAGAATTCGGGCTACGCCGTGCGGGTGGAGGACTCGCCCGTGTCTCCCGTCGAGCACCTTGACCATGCGGCAGCACGGCGGGGGCTCCGATCCGGAGACGGCCATTTCGGTGGAGGCTAGTGCCCGGGTGCACCAGAGGTAGTCTGTCTCCGAGGGAGGGAGGGCCCAATGCTGATCGACTTCGTTCCCGACGGGAGTCTGTACCCTTTCGAGTCGCGCTGGTTCGACTCGTCCGTCGGCCGGGTTCACTACATCGATGAAGGGGCCGGGCCGCCGCTCCTGTTTTGCCATGGCTCTCCGACGTGGAGTTTCCTATACCGTCACGTCGTGAAGGATCTGCGCGACCGGTACCGGTGTGTCGCTGTCGACTATCTGGGTTTCGGATTGTCCGAACGTCCCGCGGGTTTCGGCTACACGATCGCTGAGCACACCGCGGTCCTCGGCGAGCTGATCGATCACCTGCAGCTCGACGGCTTCGTTCTGATGGGACAGGATTGGGGCGGACCCATCGGTCTGGGCGCGGTCACTGCGCGCGCGGATCGGGTGCGGGGGATCGTGCTGGGCAACACCTTGTTCTGGCCGATCGAAGCGATGGCGAATCGGGCTTTCAGCGTGGTCATGGGCAGCCCTCCGATGCAGCGGCGGATACTCGAACAGAATTTTCTCGTTGACCGCGTCCTGCTCGCCGAGCTGGGGCGCACGCTCACCGCGGCCGAGGCCGACCACTATCGCGCGGTGCAGCCCACTGCGGAAGCCCGGCGCGGACTTGCCATGATGCCCAAGGAAATTCGTGCCGCGCGCCCGCTGCTGGACCGACTCGCCCGAGACGTGCCTGTCCTGCTCGGCGACAAGCCAGCCCTATTGGTGTGGGGAATGCGGGACATGGTGTTCCGTCCGAACGCCTGTATCCCGCGAATGCGTGCCGCCTTCACCGATCTCGACGTAGTCGAGCTGCCGCGCGCGCGGCACTTCATTCAGGAACACGCACCGGACGCGATCGCGGCGGCGATCGCGAAGCGATTCCCGTGAGTACGGTCGACGAGCGCCACATTGTTGTGAAGAAGCTCGACTCGTCTTGGATGGACGTGGCGTGGTATCGCCACCCCGCTACGACAAACGTGCCATCGTCTTCCGCGCCAACCTTGTCATGGCACTTGCCGTCGAATGGCTCGAGCCAATGGGCGACACGCTCTGATACGCCAACCGTCAGCACTTCCGCTTGTAGAAGTACTTCGAATTCGCATCCATATCGGCCTGGGTGATCGCCACCATATCGGTCTGGATATTCCGGGTGACCGGCTTACCTTCCAGCGCCGCCGCGGCCTGGTCGACACCCTTGGCGCCGATTCCGCCCGGATCCTGGGCGATAAGTGCCTGCACCGTACCGGCCTTCAGATCCTCGACCTGTTTCGGGCTCGCATCGAAGCCGACCAGTTTGACCTGGCCGAGTTTGTTCGCATTGCGCAGCCCGGTGGCCGCACCCTCGGCCGAGCTCAGGTTGGTGGCGAAGATGCCAGCAAGGTCGGGATGAGCGGCCAGGGTCGCCGTGACGATCGAAGCCGCCTGTGCCGCTTCGTTATTGTTGTACTGCACACCGAGCGAGGTGATGCCCGGATAGGCCTTCACCGCATCTTCGAAACCCTGTGCACGCGCGTCGGTGGTGGAGGTGCCGGCCTTGGTGTTGATCACCAGCACCGGTCCCTTGTCGCCGATCAGCTTGGCCAGCGTCTGCGCCGCGAGTTCGCCGCCCTTTTTGTTATCGGACGCGATCGACGACAGTGCGATGGTGGTGTCGTCCAGTGCGGTATCGACCTCGATGATTTTGATCCCGGCATCTTTGGCCTGTTTGATCGGATTCGCCATAGCCGTCGCATGAGTCGGGGCGATCAGGATGCCGCCCGGTTTATTCGCCACCACACCGGTCAGCACCGGAGTCTGCGCGCCCGCATCGAATTTCGTCGGCGCCTGCGTGTCCAGCTTGTATCCGAGTTTGCTCGCCTCGTCCTGTGCGCCGCATTGCATGGAGATGTAGAAGGGTTCGTCGGCGACACCCGGAATCAACACCAATTTCTTGGCATCCGTTCCGCCGGAATTGCTCACCGACCCACCACATCCCACCACCAGCGCGCCGACCGCCGCCATCGCGCCGATCACCACCGCGGTCCGCTTCGCCACCCTCATTTGGCTACCTCCGCCTTATTTTCCTATCGCGCAGTGTTGTAACTGCATACCTCTACTTGCGGTCCCGTGCCCGGCGGCGCAGTTGGTCGAACCACACCGCCCCGACCAGAACCGCGCTCACCGCGATCGGCTGCCAGAACACCGGCACTCCCGCGATGACGAAACCCTTGCGCAGCACCGACGGAATGAAGACGCCGATGACTGTGCCGACAATCGTGCCGAGACCACCGAAAAGGCTTGTACCGCCGATGACTACACCGGCGATGGCATCCAGATTGTCGGTGCCGTGCCCACCGATGGTCGTGGTGCCGAAGTAGGCCAGATTCATGAATCCGGCCAGTCCGGCCAGTAATCCGGTCATCGAATAGACCAGCACGAGGTGGCGGGTGACCGCGATGCCCGAGCGCCGTGCGGCCTCTTCATTGGAACCGATCGCGTAGGTGTAGCGGCCGAATCGAGTGGTGTGCAGCACCCAGGCGGCGAGCAGCGTCACCGCTGCGGCGACCAGCACCAGATTCGGCACCCCACCGAGCGATGTTCCGAAGCCCAGGGAATTGCGGAGTTTGTCGGGGACCGTCCGGGTGTCGACGCCGCCGGTGATCAGTTGCGCCGCACCGAGTGCGGCACCGAAGGAA
The DNA here is from genome assembly GCF_050946365.1 of Nocardia sp. CA-107356. Lineage (NCBI taxonomy): Bacteria > Bacillati > Actinomycetota > Actinomycetes > Mycobacteriales > Nocardiaceae > Nocardia > Nocardia sp. CA-107356. The sequence goes on from NZ_CP191992.1 coordinate 6,936,915, forward strand.
CCGAGGGTGACGATCAGCGGCGGAATCTTGGCCTTGGCCACCAGGATTCCATTGAGCAGGCCCCACATGCCGCCACCGACAACGGATATGAGGAAGCCGAGACCGATGATCCCCCAGCCCGCCGCGGTGGCGTTCTCGTCGGGGCTCAGCCATTCCATCGTCTTCGCGCCGAGCACCCCGGCGAAGATGAGCACCATACCGACCGATAGGTCGATGCCGGCGGTGATGATCACGAAGGTCATCCCGACCGAAAGAACCAGCAGCACCGAGGTTTCGATCAGCAGCGTCTGCAGGGTGAAGCGGGTCGGGAAGGCGTCGGGGCGGATGATGCTGAAGACCACGCACAGCACCACGAGCACCACACCGATCCACAGCGTGCTCGCACCGAGCAGCCGTTGCAGGACAGTGCGTTCCGGCAGGTCGGGGCCGCCATTGGCCTCAGCGGCAGTTGTTTCGGTCATGCGGCGTCCTCAGGTGATAGCGCTCCGGTCATCGCGCCGACCAACTGCTCCAGCGTCGCATCGGCGGCGACGAACCGAGCTACTCGCTTACCGAGACGCAGCACTTCGATCCGGTCGGCGACGGCCAGCACCTCCGGCATATTGTGGCTGATCAGCACGACCGCGATGCCCTGGTCACGCACCTTGCGGATCACCTCGAGCACCCGCTCGCGCTGCACCACGCCGAGGGCCGCGGTCGGCTCGTCCATGAAGACGACCTTGCTGGCCCACATCACCGCGCGCGCCACGGCCACACTCTGGCGCTGGCCGCCCGACAGCGCGCCGATCGGCACATCGGTGCGCTGCAAGGTGACTCCGAGCCGCCGGAAGTGTTCGATGGCCTGGGTTCGCATCGCGCTCTTATCGAGCATGCCGAGTTTGCCCGCCAATCCGCGGCGGACCAGTTCCCGGCCGAGGAACAGATTCGCGGCCGGATCCAGATCGGGTGCGACGGCGAGATCCTGGTACACCGTTTCGACGCCGAGTTTGCGGGCGGCGGTCGGCGTACTGAGCACGGTTTCCGAGCCGTCGAGCAGGATCGTTCCCGAATCCGGTTGTTCGGCCCCGGAAAGGCATTTCACCAGCGTGGACTTGCCCGCGCCATTATCCCCGATCAATGCGACGACCTCACCGGCGCGGACCTGAAAGTTGGCTTCCCGCAACGCCTCGACGCCGCCATAGCGTTTCACCAGGGCCTGCGCTTCGAGGACCACATTGTCCGCATCCGATGCCATACCGTCACCCACGTCGACTCAGCTGAGCAAACGTCCAATCCATCGGCCGATGCTACGTTCGCCGCAACCTCCCATGGGACGAATTCGGCAAAATGCAGAGGGCGCAACGAGACCGATCAGTCCCACCAGAAGCGCCAGAGCTGTCGCAGCATGGACTCGGCCAGTTCGTCGAGTGAATCGCGATCCTGTTCGGCCGCGTCCGAGCAGTACAGGTACCCCTCGAGTGCCTGTGCCAGCGCGGCCCCTTCGGTCAGCTCCGGCTCGTGTGCGACGCCGAGCCACAGCGTGTCCGATTCCAGCGCGACGAGCTCGCACCGGCGATTCGACGCCGCCCAGCGCCGGAGCACCACGGCGTGGTCGGCACCGTCCATGTCGTGGTTGAGTGCACCCGACCAGGCCAGTTCGTACGGGACCAGCCAGGAGTTCGCGGCGGGCACCAGGGCGAGCTGATCGAACTCCTCGCAATCGCCGCGAATACTCCAGATGTCGGTCCAGTCGAAACCTTCGTAGTCGTAGAGCTCGAGGTCCAGATCTGCCCAGTCCGGTCCGCCTCGTGGAATCGGGTAGTCCTCGGCCAACTGCTCTTGATATTTCTCGAGCAGCCACTGCGCACCGTCGGTCTTCTCGACGAACTCCGGAACCGGCAGCTCACGCGAGCGCTCCCAGCCGCTCTCGGGTCCGGTCCGGTACCAGGTATCGGTCTTGGTCAGCACCGGCCACAATCCGGTCTTCGGATGTACCTCCCGCACCTGTTCCCACAACCCGGCCGCCGCATACTCGGGCTCGATCGACACCACCCATACCGGCGCCCCGGACACCGTTCGCTCGACCACCGACGCCGCCGGGAGTTCGATCCCGTACGCCGCCAACGCAGCCACCGGATCATTGCCCGCGAAGGGCGTTGTCGCTGGCTCTGCCTGCCGATCCGGGGTGAAGGTTCCCGCGCCGAAATGTCTCTTCATGGATCGTCATTCAACAACTACCCACCGACAAATTTCCGAGCGGATGTCATTGCGCGGCACCGAGTTCCAGCGCCAGGACGCCGAGGATCACCAATGCGATGCCGCCGACCTGGATCAATGAGAGTCGTTCGTCGAGAAACAGGACGCCGATCACCGTGATGGCCGCGACGCCGACCGCTGACCAGATGCCGTAGGCGACGCCGATCGGCATCCCGCGCTTCAGTGCTTGGGACAGGAAGAAGAACGCCGAACCGTAGCCGATGACCACGATGATCGAGGGCACCAGTTTGCTGAAACCTTCAGAGAGCTTGAGGGATACGGTCGCGGTGATCTCGGAGGTGATGGCAAGCGCGAGCAACAGCAGGGTCATCGGCGCAGCGTAAACGGGGCCCGGTGTGGCGATGGCATGCGGTCGCAAGGTTTTGGGTGCCTCGATGACAAGCTCGATCGCGCAGACTCCGATCGCCGCATACCGAGCGGCAGTGACGGTTCTGGCACAGGCGCGGTGTCGCAACACCGCGGCGATAGTAGGGGCGAGGAGGAGCTATGAACGGAGCGTCGATCGCGATCGCGCTGATCGCCGGGCCGATTGCGCTGGTTGTCGTGCTGTTGGCCGTGCTGATTCCGTTGTCGATTCGCGCCGAGCGCGCCCGCCGGGCGGGCCTGTGGCAGTGGGCGACTCAGCATGGGTGGACGTTCGCGGAGAGCTCGCGGCCCCCGTGGATGTCACGCCTGCCCGGACACCGCCGCCAACGCCTCGGCGTGACCCTGACCGGGCAAATCGGTGGGCGCTGGGTGACCGTGGCGGACTATTCGTACGAGACGACGTCGACATCGACCAGCGGGGATTCCACCCACACGACGCCCCATACGCACCGCTTCATCGCGGTCGTGGTGCTGCTGGATCGCCCGCTGCCCGCGGCCTCGGTACGCAGCCGCGGTGCCATCTCCAAGCTCGGCCGGTCACTCTTCGGCGACAAGCCGACCGCGACGGGCTATGAGTTCTTCGATTCGCGATTCCGGATCACCGCGGCCGATCCCGACTATGCCCGGTGGCTGGTGGGCAAGCCATTGCGGGATGCGCATCTCGCCGGGGCAGTCCCCGACTGGAGCCTGGCCGGGCAGGAGCTGCTGATGTATACCCCTGGCCAACTGCGTGATCCGAGAGCGATCCCGGCGCTGGCGGGTCCGCTCAACCAGGTGGCCGACCTGCTGGGTCGTTGATCCACGCACTCGATGCACCAGCCATCCTCGGCCCGTCGACCCAGCGAAACAGCCGCCGGGGCGGCGGAGCTGGATCAAGATCAGGTGGAGCTGACGGCTGCTCGGACCGATGCCGCTATGGCTTCCGCCTGATCTTGATCGCCGCCGCGGCTCGCTGCACATCGCACAGTGAAACCACCAGCGGCTCAGCGTGCGTCGCGGAGAGGGTCAGCGAACCGGCTGAGCGAACAAGGTGCGCAGCTCGGCGACCGTGTTGCGGATCTCCTCGAGTTGCGCTGCGACCTGCACCCCTGCGGTCCCGCCGCGGGCATTGCGAGAGGCGATCGAACCCTGCACCGTCAGCACATCGCGGACCCGCGAAGTCAGCGCGGGGTCGACGGCGGCGAACTCTTCGTCGGTCAGCTCGTCCAGCCCGACGCCACGCGCCTCGGCCGCGCGCACGCACGCACCTGCCGCCTCGTGCGCGACGCGGAACGGAACACCCTGCCGAACAAGCCATTCGGCGATATCGGTAGCGAGGGTGAAACCGGCGGGCGCGAGTTCGGCCATGCGGTCGGTGTGGAAGGTCAGTGTCGAGACCAGGCCCGCGATCGCCGGGAGCAGCAGTTCCAGTTGGGCGACCGAGTCGAACAGGGGTTCCTTATCCTCCTGGAGGTCCCGGTTGTAGGCCAGCGGTTGGGCTTTCAGGGTCGCCAGCAGTCCGGTCAGGTTGCCGATGAGGCGACCGGCCTTGCCGCGGGTGAGCTCGGAGACGTCCGGGTTCTTCTTCTGCGGCATGATCGACGAGCCGGTGGACCAGGCGTCGGCGAGGGTGAGGTAGCCGAATTCCGGTGTGCTCCAGATGATCACCTCTTCGGCCATCCGGCTGAGATCGACCCCGATCATGGCGAACACGAACGCCGCCTCGGCCGCGAAATCACGGGAGGAGGTGGCGTCGATCGAATTGGCCGCGGACGCATCGAAATCCAGTTCGGCCGCAATGGCTTCCGGATCCAGTCCGAGCGAGGAACCGGCCAGTGCGCCGGAACCGTAGGGCGATACCGCCGCCCGCTTGTCGAAGTCCCGCAACCGGTCGATATCGCGCAGCAGCGGATGTGCGTGCGCGAGCAGATGGTGCGCGAGCAGCACCGGCTGCGCGGCCTGCAGATGTGTCTTGCCCGGCATCACCGCATCCGGATGCGCGGCGGCCTGGGCGACCAGCGCGTCGACGATATCGAGGAGTCCGGCAGCGATCCGGCGGGCCGCATCGCGCAGCCACATCCGAAAAAGCGTGGCCACCTGGTCATTGCGCGAACGTCCCGCCCGCAGGCGCCCGCCGAGTTCGGCGCCGACCCGATCGATCAGACCGCGCTCCAGTGCACCGTGTACATCCTCATCGGCCTCGGCCGGGGCGAACGCACCCGAATCCACGTCCGCCGCAAGCCGATCCAGTCCGGCCAGCATGGCGGCGAGGTCGGTCTCCGACAGCAGCCCGGCCTTGTGCAGCACGCGCGTATGCGCCTTCGACGCGCGAATGTCGTAGGGAGCCAGCGCCCAGTCGAAATGGGTCGACTTGCTCAGCGCGGCCATCGCCGCGGCCGGTCCGGACGCGAAACGTCCGCCCCAGAGCGCCCCTTCGTTGGTGCTGCCGCTCTGCGTCATCGTGTGCTGTCTCCTCAGGGTCGTCGGGCGGTGAATAGAATGTCGGTGTTCAGGCGGGCGGCGGCCGCTTCGGGTACGTCCCGGCCGCGGCTGCGCAGCACCTCGGCCGGGGCGGCGCGGAACACCGTCCATCCGTGTGCGGTGAACCAGTCGATCGGATCACTGCGGCCCTCGTCGGAGTACCACAGTTCACCGACATCGACCGTGACGTCGACCCCAGCGGATCGCGTCTCCTGCAACGCCTTCACATCCGGTGCGGAACCAGATGAGCGGTAGATCGCGATGCGGCTGCCCGGTGCGCTCGACGCCACGATGTTGTCGAACAGCCGGTCCTGGACGTCCGCCGGGAGGTAGCGCAGCAGCCCTTCGGCGAGCCACGCAGTCGGCGCAGCGGGGTCGAACCCGTTGTCCCGCAACGCCGCTGGCCAATCCTGGCGCAGATCCACTGCGATCGCGCGGCGCTCTGCCGCAGGCGTGCAATCCGCCAGCGCGATCTCCTTGAACTCCACCACCTTCGGCAGATCCAGCTCGAAAACCGTAGTCCCGATCGGCCATTCGAGCCGGTAGGCCCTGGCATCGAGGCCCGCGGCCAGGATGACGATCTGCCGGATGCCGTCGGCGGCCGCGTCCTGGAAGTAGTCGTCGAAGTAGCAGGTGCGCGCGATCAGGGCGGAGATGATGGGCCCCATCGCCGCCATCGCGGCCTCTTCGAGAGCCGGGACGTCGCCGCGCACGATGCGCGTCCAGAATTCCGAACCGACCGCGGTTACCAGCACTTCGGCATACGGGTCATGGAACAGTGCATCCGGGCGGAGGCTTTCGGCGGCTCGCATTGCCGCGACGCCGAGGGCCGTGGCGCCCACGCTCGATTCGATATCCCAGCTGTCGTCGTCGGTCCGCATCGCGCTCCCTTCGGGTCGGCTACCTCTGCGCCGACCCGTTCGAGCCTAATGGCCACTGCCGGACGTCGTCCGTACTCAGCCCGCGCGCAGGCGAGGCTCGTCTACTTCTGGTTCAGGTCGCGCCGCGCAGCGACCTTGGAGGACAGGCCGTGGATCTGCACGAAACCCTTCGCGAGGGACTGGTCGAAGGTGTCGCCCTCGTCGTAGGTGGCCAGGTTGAAGTCGTAGAGCGACTGCTCGGAGCGGCGGCCGTTGACGACGACGGAACCGCCGTGCAGCACCATCCGGATCTCGCCGGTGACGTGCTCCTGGGTTTCGGCGACGAACGCGTCCAGCGCACGCTTGAGCGGGGAGAACCACAGGCCGTCGTAGGCCAGCTCGCCCCAGCGCTGCTCGACCTGCCGCTTGTAGCGGCCCAGCTCGCGCTCGATGGTGACGTTCTCGAGTGCCTGGTGCGCGGTGATCAGCGCGATGGCGCCGGGTGCCTCGTAGATCTCGCGGCTCTTGATGCCGACGAGTCGGTCCTCGACCATATCGAGACGTCCGACACCCTGGCGGCCGGCACGGTGGTTCAGTTCGACAATGGCGTCGAGCACGCTGACCGGGCGACCGTCGATGGCGACCGGCACACCCTTGTCGAAGGTGACGATGAGCTCGTCCGGCGCTTCGAAGTTGACCGTCGGATCCGAGGTGTAGTCGTAGACGTCCTTGGTCGGCGCGTTCCAGAGGTCCTCCAGGAAGCCGGTCTCCACCGCGCGACCCCACACGTTCTGGTCGATCGAGAACGGCGACTTCTTGGTGACATTGATCGGGAGCTTGTTCTCCTCGGCGAAGGCGATGGCCTTCTCCCTGGTCCAGGCGTAGTCGCGAACCGGCGCGATCACATTCAGATCGGGCGCGAGCGCGCCGATGCCGACCTCGAAACGCACCTGGTCGTTGCCCTTGCCGGTGCAGCCGTGCGCGACAGTGCTCGCGCCGTGGAACTTGGCGGCCTCGACCAGATGCTTGACGATGAGTGGGCGGCTGATCGCCGACACCAGCGGGTACTGGCCCATATACATCGCGTTGGCCTGGATGGTCGGCAGGCAGTACTCGTTGGCGAACTCGTCCCGAGCGTCGACCACGATCGCCTCGACGGCGCCGCAGTCCAGCGCGCGCTGGCGCACCACATTCATGTCCTCGCCGCCCTGGCCCAGATCGATGGCGACCGCCACGACCTCGGCGCCGGTCTCCTTGCCGATCCAGCTGATCGCAACGGAGGTATCGAGCCCACCGGAGTAGGCGAGTACGACGCGCTCGGACATGTCTTTGTGCTCCTCGGTTTCGTGCGTATCCGCGATGTCTGTATATCTACCGTGCCCGCCTCCGCGAGCGGCCGACGCGGCCCCACCCTGCACGCGCCGATTACGCACGTCAGGCGGACCGCGCCAGTATGCAAATGATTATGCACGACGATGCAAGCCCATTCACACCCGGGTCCGAGTTCCACCTTGCCGGTAGCACCCCCGCCCCACTGGACCCGCGCCGAGCCTAGTCATATTGCGCGTGCCCGAGCCAGCACATGACTCATCTCTGTGCCACCCATCCGGCAAGCCCCATTCCTCTCCTGCCGGGAACCACTGCTCACCACCGAATTCCGCCTCTTGGCACCCCCTTCCACCTATGTCACGCTTGATCCGGTAACTATCGGAGCGGGCAAAGGACGGACCCCATGCTGCACCTCATAGCAGGAGAATTCAGCACTCTCGGCAACGGCGTCCTCGACATCGGCCGCGCCATAGTCGATCTCATCCAAGACATCCTCGACATCGGCACCCCAGGCGCCACCCCCCACAGCGGCGCCCAATACCCCTTCGGCTAACCCAACTCGCCCCATGCAATGGCGCATATCCAATATCTGCCTCGCATGCGGCATGCCGTATGCGAGGCAGACGTTGGATCTGGGTCACCAAGGCTGGTCATGACGGCGGCCGAACGCCGACGGCTCAGGCGAGGGCCTCGATCTTGGCGGCCAGTTCGGCGCCGGTGAAGGGTTCGCGGGCGATGACGGCGATGGTGTCGTCGCCTGCGATGGTGCCGACGATGAAGGGTAGGGCTGCGCGGTCGAGCGCACTCGCCAGGTAGTGGGCGGCGCCCGGTGGAGTGCGCAAGACGGCGATGTTCCCGCTGGCGTCGGTGGACACCAAGAGGTCGCCGAGGAGTTTGGAGAGGCGGTCGGTGCCGCCGGTGACGCCTCGGACCGGGCTGCCGTCCTCGGGCACCACGTAGACGCCGGCACCGCCGTCGGCGGCGCGCAATTTCACCGCGCCGAGCTCATCGAGATCACGCGACAACGTCGCCTGGGTGGTTTCGATGCCTTCGGCAGCGAGCAGGGCGGCCAGTTCCGTCTGGCTGCGGACCGCGTGCGCCGTGAGCAGTTCGATGATGCGGGACTGACGGCCCGCTCGGGTGCGGGCGATGGCCGGGGCGGATTTGCCCGCGTCGGGTTGGACGGTCATGAGCGCGCCTCGTCGGTGTATCCGGCCGCGATCGCGGCGCAGGTTCGCGCACAGTCGCTCACTGCGTCCCACCTCGTTTGGCCAGCAACCACACCAGCAGCGCCTTCTGCGCATGCAGTCGATTCTCCGCCTCGTCCCACACCACACTGTGCGGTCCGTCGATAACGTCGTCGGTGATCTCCTCGCCGCGGTGCGCCGGAAGGCAGTGCAGCACAACGACATCCGGCTGCGCCTTGGCCAGCAGGTCGGCGTTGAGCTGGAAGGGACGGAAGGGGCCGACACGGTCGAGGCCGTCGTTTTCCTGCCCCATGGAGGTCCAGGTGTCGGTGACGAGGGCGTCCGCGCCCGCCGCCGCCGCGACCGGATCGCCGGTGAGCGTGATGGTCGCACCGGTCTCGGCGGCGCGCTTGCGTGCGGCCTCCAGAATCCACGGCAGCGGCTCGAAACCCGCTGGGGCGGCGATGGTTACGTTCAAACCGGCGGTCACGCCGCCGAGCAGCAGCGAATGCGCCATATTGTTGGCGCCGTCACCGAAGTAGGTGAGGTTGCGGCCCACGAGGCTGCCCTTACGCTCTGCCAGAGTCTGCAGATCGGCGAGCACCTGGCACGGATGGAACTCATTGGACAACGCGTTCACCACGGGAACCGTTGCGGTGATGGCCATTTCGTCCAGGCGCACCTGTTCGAAGGTCCGCCACACGATCGCATCGACGTAGCGCGAGAGCACCCTGCCGGTATCGCCCAGTGTCTCCTCGCGGCCGAGCTGGGTGTCGCGGCCGTCGACCACCACCGCGTGGCCGCCGAGCTGAGCGATGCCCATTTCGAAGGAAAACCGCGTGCGGGTGGAATTCTTCTCGAAGATCACTCCGACCCCGCGCGGCCCTGCCAGCGGCTTGTGCGCGAACGGATCCTTCTTCAGTTCCGCTGCGAGCGTGAGGATTTCGGCCTGCTCGGCGGGTGTGACATCGTCGTCCCGCAGAAAGTGGCGGATACGCCCACCCGTCTCCCGGCCGCCACCGCTCATGTAATCGCTGCGCGATGCTGTACTCATTTGGCCCCCTTGACGTCCGCGATCGCACCGTCGAGTATCTCGGGCAGATCGCCGACGAAGTTGTCGGACTGGGTCTCGGTGAGCACCAGTGGTGGCGCGAGCCGAATGATGTTGGGCTTGGGCGCATTCACCAGATAGCCCGCCTCCCGCGCCCGATTCTCGACCTCGGCCGAAATATCGTCGGTCAGCACGATACCGAGCAGCAGTCCGGCGCCCCGCACATGATCGATGAGCGGATGCTCGAGCAGTTCGATGCCATCGCTGAGCCGCTTGCCGACGGATTCGACGTGCGCGAGCAGATCGGTCTCATCGATGGTCCGCAAGACCGCCAAAGCCGCTGCGGCACATACGGCATTGCCGCCGAATGTGGTGCCGTGCAGGCCCGGGGTCAGCAGGTCGGCGGCCGGTCCGGTGGCCAGCACCGCACCGATCGGCAGCCCGCCACCGAGCCCCTTGGCGAGGGTGATCACATCGGGCACGATGCCGAATGCCTGGTGCGCGTAGAACTTTCCGCACCGACCGATCCCGGTCTGCACCTCGTCGAGCACCAGCAGCGCACCGTGACGTGCGGTGATCTCGCGCGCCCGCACCAGGTAGTCGATGGGCGGCACGACAACGCCGCTCTCGCCCATGATCGGTTCGAGGAATACCGCCGCGGTATCCGCGTCGACGACCGCTTCCAATGCCGCCGCATCGCCGTAGGGCACATGCACGACACCGGGCGGCATCGGCTCGAACGGCGTGCGCTTGGCGGACTGCCCGGTGAGCGCGAGCGCGCCCATGGTCCGCCCGTGGAAGGCCTCCTCGGTCGCGATGATCTTGGACCGCCCGGTCAGCCGCGCCATCTTGAACGCCGCCTCGATGGCCTCGGTGCCGGAGTTGCAGAAGAACGCGCGACCGTGGCCGTCGCCGAATTCGCCGTCGCCGAAGTGCGCGAGCAGCCGCTCGGCCAGTTCGATGACCGGCTCGTTGGCATAGATATTCGAGGTGTGCCCCAGCGTGCCGAGCTGCTGGGTGACCGCTTCCAGAATCGCCGGATGGGCATGGCCGAGGCTATTGACCGCGATGCCGCCGAGGAAGTCGACGTAGCGCTTGCCGTCCGCGTCGTAGACCACCGCACCCGCGCCGCGCACCAGCGCGACCTTGGGCGTCGCATAGTTCTTCATCAGCGCGGCGGACCACCGCTGTTGCAATTCCGCTGTCTCGCTCATGACTCCGCCTCGCTGGCGCTCGGCTCCGTCACGACCGACAGGTCGGCTGTGTTCATTGTTCGCTCGCTGCGCTCGCTCATCATTTCGTTCCGTTCAGTGTGTCCACCGCGCTCATGGGGAGCGGGGCGGGCGTCACCATCGTTCCGATTCCTTCTCCGGTGAACAGTTCCAACAGCACCGAATGCGGGACCCGACCGTCGATGACATGTGCAGTCGGCACCCCGCCCTGCACGGCGCGCAGGCAGGCTTCCATCTTGGGCACCATGCCCGCATCCAGGCGCGGGAGCAACTCGGCCAATTCGGCCGCGTCGATGTGCGAGGTGAGCGACGAACGGTCCGGCCAGTTCGTGTACAGGCCCTCGACATCGGTCAATATCACCAGCTTCTCCGCGCCGATGCCCTCGGCGAGTGCGGCGGCGGCGGTGTCGGCATTGATGTTGTGCACCACACCGTCGGCGTCCGGGGCGATGGTCGATACCACCGGAATGCGGCCCGCGTCGATGAGGTCGAGTACCGCGTCGGCATTCACTTCGGTGACGTCGCCGACCAGACCGATATCGGTCGCCTCACCGTCGACATCGACGGTGCGCCGGGTCGCGGTGAACAGCCGCGCGTCCTCACCGGAGATGCCGACCGCGTACGGGCCGTGCGCGTTGATCAACCCGACCAGCTCCCGGCCGACCTGACCGAACAGCACCATCCGCACCACATCCATCACCTCGGGCGTGGTGACGCGGAAACCGCCGCGGAATTCGCCTGCCATGCCGAGCTTTTTCAGCATCGCGCTGATCTGCGGTCCGCCGCCGTGCACCACCACCGGATGCACGCCGACAGTGCGCAGGAACGCCATATCGGCGGCGAAGGCCTGTTTGAGGTCCGCGTCGATCATCGCGTTGCCGCCGTATTTGACGACCACGATCTTGTCGCGGAACTTCTGCAGCCACGGCAGTGCGTCGGCGAGGACGTGTGCCTTGTCCAACGCCGAAAGTTCCTGCACCGCTTCGCTGGTCATGAGCTGTAGGCCGAATTCTCTTCGACGTAGCCGTGTGAGAGGTCGGTGGTCCGCACAGTGGCGGTGCCGTCACCGACATTCAGTTCGATCCGCACCTCGATATCGGCGCCGGACAGATCGACCTCGCGCGCGCCCGGCGCGCCCACGCTGTCGACGCAGACCGGATTGCCGTTGAACGACACCGAGATCCGGTTCGGATCCAGGGTGATCGGGGCGATGCCGACGGCGGCGAGCACCCGGCCCCAGTTCGGGTCGGAACCGAAAAGCGCGGTCTTGACCAGGCTGTCGCGGGCGACGGCGCGCGCTGCGATCAGGGCCTCGTCCTCGGAGACCGCACCGGCGACGGTGATCAGCACCCGCTTGGTCACGCCCTCCGCATCGGCCATCAGCTGTGCGGCCAGATCGTCGCAGACCGCGAGGACGGCCGCGTCCAGTTCCTCCTGGGAGGGTGTGACCGCGCTGGCACCGTTGGCCAGCAACAGCACGGTGTCGTTGGTGGAGCAGGAGCCGTCGACGTCGAGCCGGTCGAAGGTGAGCCGAGTCGCGTTGCGCAGCGCGCGATCCAACTGTTCGACGCTCGCGGTGGCGTCGGTGGTGAGCACCACCAGCATGGTCGCCAGTGCGGGCGCGAGCATGCCAGCACCCTTGGCCATGCCGCCGACATTCCATTTGTCGCGGTGATGGAAGGCTGCTTCCTTGGGCACGGTGTCCGTGGTCATGATCGCGTATGCCGCATCGAGACCGCCGGACAGGCCACCGCCCATCTCGTGCACGATTTCGGTGACGGCCGGGATCACCTTGTCCATCGGCAGCCGGTCGCCGATCAAACCGGTTGAGCAGACCGCGATTTCGCCCGCGCCGGTTTCGGTACCCCAATTGCTCAAGGCCTTGGCCAATTCCTCGGCGGTCTGGTGGGTGTCCTGGAAGCCGCCGGGACCGGTACAGGCATTGGCCCCACCGGAATTCAGGATCACCGCGCGCAACCGGCCGCCGGTGAGCACCTGCTGCGACCACAGCACCGGTGCGGCCTTCACCTGGTTGCGGGTGAACACGCCCGCGGCCGCGTACTCGGGGCCCTCGTTGAATACCAGTGCCAGATCGGGCTTTCCGCTGGCCTTGATGCCCGCGGCGATCCCCGCCGCCCGGAAGCCGAGCGGTGCGGTCACGCCCTGATTCCGGACCAGCTTGCCAGCCAGGGTTTCGATCGTCGTCACGGTGCCACTCCTACGGTGGAAAGTCCTGCGGTCTCGTCGAATCCGACGGCCAGATTCATGGATTGCACCGCGGCGCCCGCGGTGCCCTTGGTCAGGTTGTCGATCGCGCCGATCACCACGAGCTGCCCCGCATCGGCATCCACCGCGACCTGCAGGGCGACGGCGTTGGAGCCGAGTACCGAACCCGTCTGCGGCAGTGTGCCTTCCGGTAGCAGGTGCACGAATGGTTCATCGGCGTAAGCCTTTTCATAGACCGCGCGCGCCTGCTCGGCATCGACTCGGGTCGGGGCGGTGCACGTCGCGAGAATGCCCCGCGGCATCGGCGCCAAAACCGGGGTGAACGATACGGCGACGTCGGTGCCACCGGCGGCCTTCAGGTTCTGCGCGATCTCCGGGGTGTGCCGATGCGCGCCGGCGATGCCGTAAGCCCGCACCGAACCCATCACCTCCGAGCCGAGCAGGCCGACGTCGAGTTTGCGGCCCGCGCCCGAAGTGCCGCTCACCGCAACCACATTCACCGTCGGCTCGATGATTCCGGCCGCGATCGCCGGCGCCAGCGCGAGGCTGGCGACCGTGGGATAGCAACCGGGAACGGCGATCCGGCGCGCGCCGCGGAGCTGTTCGCGTCCGCCGGGCAGTTCCGGCAGCCCGTACGGCCAGCTGCCCGCGTGGGCGCTGCCGTAGTACTTCTCCCACGCCGACGCATCGGTCAGCCGGAAGTCGGCGCCGCAGTCGATGATCACCGTGGATTCCGGCAGTTGCTGTGCGATGGCGGCAGACTGTCCATGTGGCAGGCCGAGGAAGACGATGTCGTGACCGACCAGCTCGTCGACCGTGGTCGGCGCGAGCACTCGATCGGCGAGCGGTAGCAGATGCGGCTGGAGCTCCCCCAGCGTGCTGCCCGCATTCGACCCCGCGGTCAGCGCACCGATGACGAGGCGCCCGTCGCGGTAGGCCGGGTGGCCCAGCAACAGACGCAGCACCTCACCACCGGCGTATCCACTCGCACCGGCCACCGCAACCCGCAAAACCGGGTTGCCCGACGAATCAACCATGTGATGATTATGCACGATTATGCAAGCTCATTCATCAATGGGGTACCCCATCACCCGGCTGGACCCCGGTGACCAGGCCGTTCCATTACCGCCCGGGCAGTAATACCCAGGAACAATCCATCTCAATCGGGTTTGATCAGATTCGGCTCTGCCCCAGCGGGCGATGGGCCGCAATCCCAACACCGTGGTGGCGACCACGGTCGGGCCAGCTCCAGCACCATCAGACCGGTGCTCGTCGCGACCAGGGTTACGGCCACGGTGATCGGCAGTCCGGCCAGGGCGTAGAGCCCGAGTTGGGCACGCTCCCGGGCCGAGGGCAGGTTCGCTCCGTGCGGGACGAAGCGTCCGCTCAGCCGTCAGGCGACCGTTGCGGGATCGATGCCGAGCGCCTCCCGCAGGCCGGTTTCGCCCTTCGGGGTGAGTCGGACGGCGCGGCCGGATCCGACGCGCCGCAGCCAATCCAGGCCCTGCAAACGGCGGCACAGCTGTGCTCCTGCGGCGCCGCCGAGGTGGGTGCGGCGTTCGGTCCAGTCGAGACAGGGGCGCACGACCGGGCGGCGAGTCGCGTGCAGTGCCGTCGCGTCTATGCCCATCGGCCCGGTGAGCCACGCCGCCCCGGCCTCGGTAAGGGCGAAGCCGCCTTCGTCGTCGAGTAGGTCGCGTTCGATCATCGCATCGGTGATCGCGACGCCGAGTCGGCCCGCGAGGTGGTCGTAGCAGGTTCGGCCGCGGGCGAGGGCAACGGCGGCGGCGGACGCGCGCAGATTCGTCACCTCGGGTTGCGACGGCTGCAGGTGCGTGACCATGGTTTCCAGCAACTCGGCCACCTGCGGACTCGCCAACTGGACGTAGCGGTGCCTGCCCTGCCGGCGTTCCACGAGCAGGCCGCCGTCGAGCAGCCGGTTCAGGTGTTCGGTCGCGGTGGATGGCGCGACTCCGGCATGCCGGGCCAGCTCACCGGCCGTCCAGGCACGGCCGTCCACCAGGGCCAGGCACATATCGGCTCGGGTGCGGTCGGCCAGCAGGGTGGCCAGTCCGGCCAGTTCGGCTCCTCGGGTGTGCACCACACCATGATCGCGCCGGGTTGTTTCGGCGGCCACCGAAACGTCCGCGGGATACGGTCGCGACATGAATCTGATCACCGAGCCCGATCGGGTGCGGGAGGTTTTGACCAGTGCGCCGATGCCCGCGGTACCGCGGACCGCGCAATCTGTCGGCATCGGTTGGCTGCGTGCCACGGTCGCTCGATTTTGCGATGGCCTCGACCATGAGCGGCGGCGGGCGCTGGTCGTCGCGGAATTGGCGCGACTGTCACCGGAGGTGCTGCGCGAACGGGTCCGGACTGTCGAGGGTGAACTTCCCCATGTCCGGGTGCTGGCGCAAGCCCTTGGGATTCAGGACATCTCGGTATCGGCGGTCGCTGTTGCCGCCGCGCACTACCAACCCCATGAGCCCGACAGCGCCGAGGCGGATCGGGCCGTCGCCGAGTTGGTCGCCGCCTGTGGCGCAGTGGCCGATGAGCGCACGGCCGCGCGGATCAGTCTGCTTATCCAGGCCTGTCAGGCGACCGGTGCGCTCGTGGACAACGCGCGTCGATTCGAGGGCACGGGTACCGCGGACGAGATCATCGCGCGCACGATGGTCGAGGATCCACCGGTGCGCCGCACTCGGCGTGTTGTCGAAGGGGCACCGGTCGAAGTCGACCTCACGGGCCTGGGATTCGGTGCGGGGCCGCATATCTGCCCCGGTCGCGACCACGCCCTCGCCATGGCCGCCGGAATTATCGAGAGGTCCTGATGAACAAGACGAAGGCTTTTCACGAACTGCATCACCGCGCCGAGCCGCTGGTGCTGCCCAATGCCTGGGACTTCGGCTCGGCGGCGGTACTCGCCGCCGAGGGGTTCGCAGCCGTCGGCACCACCAGCCTCGGCGTCGCGGTGGCTGCGGGGCTCGCCGACGGAGCCGGTGTCACACGCGATGAAACACTCACGCTGGCAACGAGACTCGCGCGGTTGCCGGTACCGGTCACCGTCGATATCGAGGGCGGATTCAGCGAAGATCCCGCGGCCGTCGCCGAATACGTCGCGCAGCTTGCCGGTTTGGGTATCGCCGGGGTGAATCTCGAGGATGGGCGGGCTGATACAGCACTGGCAGATCGCGGGCACCAAGCGGAATTGATCGCCGCGATCAAGTCCCGTGCGCCCGAGTTGTTCGTCAATGCCCGGGTCGATACGTATTGGCTACAGCTGGAACCGGATTCGACGCTGGCTCGTGCCGAGGAGTACGCGCAGGCCGGTGCCGATGGGGTTTTCGTGCCGGGAGTGACCGATCCGGCGGAGATCGGCCGGATCGTCGCGGCGGTGCCGTTGCCGATCAACATGTTGTACTCGGTAACCGGGCCATCGATCGCAGAACTCGCGGCATTGGGCGTGCGACGGATCAGCACAGGATCGCTGCTGTATCGGGCGGCGCTGGCCGGGATCGTCGATGTCGCGCGCGCGGTCCGCGACGGCGGGGCCATCCCGTCCGGAATCCCCACCTACCGCGAAATCCAGGCCATCACGGGCTCGGAGTAATTCGTCCGAAGAAGTTCTGTCGACGATGTCGATTCGGCGGGAAGCCGTTCGTGTAGGGGGTGAAGCCGGTAACGGACCGGCCAGCGACAGGAAGGACTTCGTTATGAGCAAGATCACCGCGGTCGAGAACATCACCCTGGACGGCGTCATGCAGGCACCCGGCGGGGCCGATGAGGACAGCCGGGACGGTTTCCGCCACGGCGGCTGGGCGCATCGCTATCACGATCCCGTGCAGGCCAGGGTGATGGGCGAACATATGGCGACCCACCACGGTGCACTGTTATTCGGACGGCGGACGTACGAGGACTTCTACGGCTTCTGGCCACATCAGACCGACAATCCGTTCACCGAGGTGCTGAACAAGACCGAGAAGTTCGTCGCATCCCGGACGCTGACAGCGCCGCTGCCCTGGCAGAACTCCACCCTGCTCGGCGACGATATTGTCGCCGCGGTGACCGAGCTGGAGCAGGATCTCGTGGTGCTCGGCAGCGGCGATCTGCTGCAAACATTGATGCGTCACGATCTCGTCGACAAGTATCTATTGCTGATCCACCCGATCGTGGTCGGCGGCGGACGGCGACTGTTCGACGGCGTCGACGTCGGCGAACTGCGGCTCGTCGGCAGCGTCGCGACCACCACCGGCGTGGTGATCGCCACCTACCAGCGGGATGAGGAGAAGCGATGAAGCAGTATCTGCTCAGCATCTACCAGCCCGACGACGTCGCGCCGCCGGACAATCTCGACGAGATCATGCGCGATCTGCAGGCCGTCAACGACGAGATGCGGGCGGCGGGCGCATGGGTTTTCGCCGCTGGACTGCATCCGCCGAGCACCGCCACCGTATTGCGTGCCAGCGCCAACGATGTGCTCATCACCGACGGGCCGTACGTCGAAGGTAAAGAACACATAGGCGGATTCACCGTGATCCAGGCGGCTGATCTCGATGAGGCACTCGAATGGGGGCGCAAGGTGGCGACGGTGGTGACCCTGCCGATCGAGATCCGGCCACTCACCGATGGCTGAAGTCACCCCGGCGGTGATCGAGGACGTGTTCACCGAACATTACGGCCGCGCGGTCGCCAGCCTGATCCGCGTCTTCGGCGATATCACCGTCGCCGAAGACGCGGTGCAGGATGCCTTTACGACCGCGGTGCAGCGCTGGCCGTCGGACGGACTGCCGCCGAGTCCGCCCGGCTGGATCATCACCACGGCTCGCAATCGGGCCATCGATCGCTTGCGCCGTGAGGCATCGCGGGACGACCGGCATGCCGAGGCCGCCCTCCTGCACACCGGCGACGAACCGCCCGATTCCGGTGCGGTACAGGATGATCGGCTCCGACTGATCTTCACCTGCTGCCATCCCGCCCTGTCCCGCAACGCTCAGGTCGCGCTCACACTACGACTGCTCGGCGGGTTGACCACCCCCGAAATCGCCCACACCTTCCTTACTTCCGAGTCGACGATGGCCCAACGACTCGTCCGAGCCAAGGGCAAGATCCGCGACGCACGAATTCCCTACCGGGTCCCCCGCGATGCGGACCTGCCCGCCCGGCTGCACGCCGTACTGGCCGTCATCTATCTCATTTTCACCGAGGGCCACACGGCCAGCTCCGGTGATCGGCTCGTGCGTACCGACCTGTGCGTCGAGGCAATCCGCTTGGGGCGCTTACTCATCGAGCTGATGCCCGATGAGCCCGAGGTACCCGGACTGCTCGCGCTGATGTTGCTCACCCAATCGCGCCGTGCCGCCCGCACCGCCCCGGACGGTTCACTCGTGCCGCTGGCGGAACAAGATCGTCACCGCTGGGATCGCACCCTCATCGCCGAGGGCCACGCACTGGTTCGAGAGTGCTTGCGCCGCAACCAACCCGGCCCCTATCAGATCCAAGCGGCAATCAACGCGGTACACGCGGACGCCCCGAACGCGCAATCCACCGACTGGCAACAGATCCTACGTCTATACGACCAGTTGGCCGCCGTGGCACCGAGCCCGGTGGTGGCACTGAACCGGGCCGTAGCAGTCGGCGAAGTCGAGGGGCCAGCGGCGGCACTCGCCCTCCTCGACACCATCGATCTGCCGAATCACCATCTGTACCACGCGATCCGCGCCGACCTGCTACGCCGACTCGGCCGCAACACAGAGGCGATAACCGCCTACGACACCGCCATCACCGGTACCGAGAACACCGCCGAAAAGACTTTCCTCCGACACCGACGCGATGAACTCGCCTCAGCGAACTAGCGGAGCCAGCAGCAGTTGATCGGCTCGACGACCGCTGCCAGCGAGACACCTCAGCGCCAGGACCTCAACACCATCTCGACCAGCGCAGGATCGACCGCTTCATCCTGCCCCCAGATCGCCCGCGCCGCTTGCAGTTTGCCAACCAGACTGGCAACCAGCGCCCCCGCCGCCTCCGCTGTCACGTGCCCTTCAGCCAGCACCTTGGCATAGCGCACCGAGTCGACAAGAACGGATTTGACCCGCTCATGATTCAAGTACGTCTGCAGGTCACGCTGCCACGAACCTCGCGTGGCCACCGGCTCGGCGGCGGTCCACGCGGTCAGGAACGCCTCGCGTTCGTGCAGCAGGTAGGTCATTTTGTGTAGATGGGTGGCCACGTCGTAAAGCGGGTCGCCGAAGAGCGCGAGCTCCCAATCTATGAATACGACCGCGTGGTCGCGAATGATCATGTTCTTCCGATGCACATCGGCATGCAGCAGTCGAAACGGCCTCGGCTCGAGTGTGTTCCACGCATCGACGACGTCGTCGAGCGGTCGTGCCGGCACTGCGAGACGCGCATACAACTCACCGAACGCCGCACTGCTCTCACGATGGACACGGTCGGTGATGTCCGACAGTCGCCGCGCGAAAGCCACCGGATCCTCGGCTCGCCCTACCGAACTCGGCGGCAGCAGCTCGGGCGGTATTCGGCGCAGCTCCGCGAACAGCACCGCGACATCGCCCGGCACATGCACGGGAACGGGCGCACCGCGTGGCGCGATCCGGTCCAGCACCTCCCCCTCGACGTATTCGTGGATTTGATACGTGGGTTCCGCGGACTCCCAGCGCAGGCGCGGCGCGGCGGTCACGAACGGCTCGATGGTGCGCAATACCGCCGCCTCGGGCCATATCCGCAGATCCATCACGTCGGCCCCGTCGACCGGGATCCGTACGTTGACCACTCCCATGGCGCCGCCGACGCGAACATTGTGGTTGTAATACCCCGCCGACAAATCGGTTCGCGCACCCGCTTCGCGGTAGTAACCATCGCCATCGACGCCCAGTACCCGCGCAATCAACTGCTGGGCGCCCAGGTCCAGATTCCGATCCGGTGTCGGCGGCCGCATTCGCGGGCGGGCTTGTGCGGCCGCCAGCGCGATATCGGGCTCGATCCAACCGAATAGCGCGAGCACCGCACGCGCGAGGAGAACCAATCCCGGATACACATTCGCCGCTTCCAGTTCGGCCACTGCCCACCGGACGCTCTCGACGGCGTCGACACGCATACCTCGCCGCGCGAACACACCGGCGCGGAACAACTCCGCCCTGGCCCGACCGGAGCGATAACCAGCCCGCTGCAAAATCTCGCAGGCGTCGGTCAGCGCGCGGTCCGCAGCGTCCAGATCGCCGAGTGAAAGCTCGGCCACACCGAGTGCGGTGTAAGCCTTTCCGAGTTCGTGCAGCGCGCCGAGCTCGCGCTGCATGGAGATCGCCGTTCCGGCGGCGGCAACGGCACGCGCGGGATCGGTCAAAGCCAACAGTTCGGCCAGGTTGGTTGCGATATTGGCCTGTCCGACCACACTTCCGGCCGCCCGATAATGCGCATCCGCCTCGGCCAAATACCGTGCGGCCGTTTCGGTGTCGAATGACAAACGGTAGGTCAGATGCCGCAACCGGGCCACATCTCCCAGAAAGTCGCGATCATCACGATCGGCCGATGCGACCAGTTCGTCGCACAATTCGAGCGCTTGCGCGAAACGTCCCTGGCACATATGCAGATCCGCCGCCCACTGCCCGGCATTCAATCGCGTTCGACCCGCGCCGCGCGCCCACACGGTCGAATAGATCGACAGTGCTTCATCCGTAGCACCCAGTATGCGTCGCGCATTCGCCGCCGCGAGTGCGAGACGTTCCGCGACCGGACCGGTTCGGGCCAGGTCGACATGGCGGGTCAAGCGGTCGGCTTGCTGTGCATCGCCGAGCAGGACTGCCGCCTCGGCCTCCAGGCACCGGGTGAGTTCGGATAGCTCCGCCATATCTGCCAGGGTGTCACGCGGCTGGCGTAGAAAGCTGTCCAAATCGCTGAGTACGCCCTCGATCCCCTGGATTCCGCCCGCGGCTTCGATCCGGTCGACGTACTCCAGCAGGGCGGCGGCATCGAGGATCCCGGCTCGAACGCCGTGATAGCCCGCCTCGCGTAGTGCCGACAGCCACCCGCTCGGCCTTTCCGCGCGCGCCCGCCACAGGTCGTGCAGCGTTGCGTGCAACACCGACCGCACGTCGGCGTCCAGCCGATGACGCAACGCCGTGACCATCAACTGGTGCAGTTGATACCGTTCTCCGTCACCGCCCTCGTCCGCCGCATAGACGAAGGAGTACGCGATCAACGACTTCCACGCCGTGAGATGGCCAGGAAGCCCGAATTGGCCTGCGATGACGGTGAATATCTCGACGTCGAACGTGCGCGGCAGGCTGAGCAGTTCCAACGTCCGGACCTCGTCCGGCCGCACGTGCTGAAGAAACCGTTCCAAGATTGCTTCGGGTGAGACCAGAGCCGCTACCGACGTGCCCTCGATCCGACTCCGAGCATCGATCGCCAAGTGGAGATAGAACGGAACCCCGGCGCTCGACACCGCGATCGCCTCGCGCTCGTCCGCATCATCGACACCGGAGGAGTCCAACAGTTCGTATCGCGCCGCCATCGGCAGGTCGTCGACCCGTACGGAATGCACCCGTGCGGCCCATTCGGGATCGTATCGCTCCCAGCCGAGCGGCTCCCGACTCGCGATGACGATAAGCCCGGTGTTCAACTGGGCCACGACATCTCGCAGCCAGGCATCCGAGGCCGCGACCCGGCCCTCGCGATCGACGCCTCCCATCAGTGCCTCATAGGCATCGAGGAATACGACATACGGCTTCTTACCCGCCGTCGCGGCCTTCAGATCCTCCGCGAAGAGATACGACACTGCGGCTTCCAGATTGCCGAGGCTCAGTTGATCGAGCTCCTGCAGGATCGGATCGTGTCGGATCCGGTGCGTACGAACCGCGCGCCGAGCACCCAATTCCAATAGCCGCGACGCCGTGCCGAAAACGGGAATCCCGGTGGCGTCGTTGAGGATTTCGGTAAGGACCTCACTGTGTTCGGCCAATGCCAGCGACTCACGGGTCAGTCGCAAATGGGGATGTAGACGCTGCCACAGCACCGCGCATGCGATATCGAACCGATGGAACTTGATCTTCTGGGCCCCGAACTGCGTCCGCAGCACTGCCAACCCGTCGGCTGCCTGACGCTGACTCGGCACCTGTAGATCCAGCACCGCCGCCGGATGCCGCTTTGCGACCCGCGAACGCAATTCCGTCACCAGACGCGATTTGCCGATACCTCCGACGCCGCTCAGCAGCAGCACCCGGGGCTGGCCCGTGGACTCGACGAGCAACTCGTCGAAGGCCGCCAGTACAGTTTCCCGATCCACGAATGGACGCCGAGTGGCCCCCGGCTGAAATCGCGCGGCCAACACCATCTTTGCGTTCCCCCTCGCATCGAGCACTGCCTGGATTCTGTCAGACGGTAACAGGGCTCGTGACGAGATATTGCGGCGTTCGGGCGTCGAGATATCAACGGGGCGAAGGGGATCGGGGAGAGGAGCGTGTCGTCACGACCGGCCGGGCCGTCGCCGCGGGCGCCGAGGGACAACTGCGCATCGGCTGCGCGGAGAGCATGACCGCGGGGACTGCTGGCACCGGTCCTGCGTACCTGGCATCGGCGTCACCCGGGTATCCAGCTCGCATTGACCGAACTGTCGAGTGCCGACGCCCTCGCCGAACTGGCGGCATCGAGCCTCCCGGTTCCGACATCGATCGCAGCCCAGCTCACCTCGCGGTGACACACCGCCCGGACCAGCCTCCGCTACTACCACGGCAGTCCGACGACGGCGGCGACAGAGTTCGAAGCAGGCGCGTTAACGTGCTCGCGCACGAGGAGTCCCGTCTGCTTGCACACCGCTCAGTGCTTGCGCACCACTCGCTCCCCCCGCCCCGGCTTCCAGATGGTGATGTCCAGGTGATCATTGTTGACCTCGACGGTGGAGGCGCTGGTCAGGTCCGCGATGTAGAAGTGGTCGAATGTTTGGTCGCGGATATCGAATTCGGTCTCGTCGAACAGCTGCTGCGCGAACCGGGCGTGCACCTGCTTGTCCGGAAGGTCGACGACGGTGCCGAACAGCTTCGCGTCACCGTCGCCGACCTGGGTGTCGACCGTGGCGGTGTGCAGGCAGAACCGCGGGTCGCGGGCGAGGTCGTTGAACTTGGTGGTGTTCGGCATGCCCACGATCACCAGCATCCCCTCGAAAATCCGTGGTTCGACCGGGCTGATGCGCGGGAAGCCGTCGGAGCGCAGGGTACCGAGCATGCAGAGATTGCCGGTGGCCTTGTGCCGACGGGTGAACACGGTGGCGATGTGTGGCGCTTCTTCGGTGAACTGGCTCCATGTGGTCATGCGGTCGACGGTACGAGACAAACCTGACATCTTCTGTCAGGTTTTATGACTAATCTCGAATCATGCGAGCGAGCAGACTCGTGCAGCTGTTGTTGCTGCTACAGACCCGCGGGCGGAGCACAGGACCGGAGCTCGCGCGCGAGCTCGAGGTGTCGGTGCGCACGGTCTATCGCGATATCGAGGCGCTGTCCGCGGCGGGCGTGCCGATCTACAGCGAACCGGGACGGGCGGGCGGCGTGCGGTTGGTCGACGGGTACCGGACCCGGTTGACCGGTCTCACCACCGAGGAAGCCGATGCGGTATTGCTCGCCGGACAGCCCGCCGCAGCAGCGGATCTCGGACTCGGCACGGTGCTGGCGACTGCGCAGCTCAAGGTGCTCGCCGCACTGCCGCCCGAATTGCGTGGCCGGGCAACGCGAATCGCGGAGCGCGTCCATGTCGACGCTGCGGGCTGGTTCCATCGGGCCGACGAAACACCCACGCTGACAACGGTTGCCGACGCGCTGTGGCACGATCGGCGACTGAACATCGGTTACCAGCGCAAGGATCGCGCGGTCGAACGCCGACTGGATCCGCTCGGCCTGGTATTGAAGGCCGGGACTTGGTACCTCATCGCGCGCGACGGGTCGGCCGTACGTTCCTATCGCGTCGGTCGGATCGCCTCCGCCGAGCAGACCGGCGAATCATTCACGCGCCCAGAAGGTTTCGACCTTGCCGCACATTGGTCGGAGTCGGCCGATGATTTCGCGCGCTCCATGCTGCGGGTGCGGGCACGGTGCCGGATCGCGGCGTCGCAGCTGCGGCTGCTGCGGATTATGCACGAACCCGCCGCGGTCGCCGAGGCAATGGCCTCGGCGACGGCACCCGACGCCGAGGGGTGGGTCGAGGTGACGATCCCCTCGGAGTCCTATGAGGTCCTGGCGAGCGCGATCCTGCCGCTCGGCGAATTCTGCGAGGTCCTCGACCCGCCCGAACTCCGTGACCGGCTCGCCGCAACGGCGTTCGCCATGGCCGAGCGCTACCGACGCCCGCCCCCATCCTGAGCCTGCGCACCCCTTACAACTACGGGTGCGCACCGTTACGACGGGCGAGATCTCAGCGCAGCGGGCGGAAGAAAGCGCGCACATCGTCGGTCAGCAGATCCGGTGCTTCCATCGCCGCGAAATGACCACCGCGGTCATATTCGGTCCAGCGCACGATATTGTGCTGCTGCTCGGCGATCACGCGAATGGAATTGTCACCGGCGAATACCGCCGCCGCCGTCGGCACACCGGAATTGCGCAATGCCATCCCCCACGAGTCCCCCTCCCCGTACAGCCTGATCGAGGAGACGAAGGTCTGGGTGAACCAATACAGGCTGATATTGGTCAGCAGCGCGTCGCGATCCACCGCCTCGTCGGGCAGTTCGATCGACGGATTGGTCCAGCGCTGGAAGATATCGACGATCCAGGCCAGCAGCCCGGCAGGTGAATCGTGCATGCCGATCGCCAAGGTTTGCGGGCGACCGGCCTGCACCATCGCATAGCCGTATCGGGTGTAGCTCTCGCTGCCGGTGAGTTTGTCCAGCTTCGCCTGATCCTCGGTGCTGTACTCCGGTTCCGTTGCGGCCCAAGACTGTTCATCACCATCGCTGTCACTCCAGGTTGGCAGCGTGATCGGCCCGTTCACATGGATGCCCAGCATATGGTCGGTGGCGATCCGTCCCAGTTCGGTCGAGACGAAGAAGCCCGCGTCGCCGCCCTGCGCCCCGTACCGGCCATAGCCGAGCCGCGCCATCAGCTTCGCGACCACCTGCGCGAATCGCTCGGTCGAACCATCCCCGACCTTCGGCCCGGCCTCCGAGAACGCGAATCCGGGCAGTGACGGGATGACCAGGTGGAATGCGTCGGCCGGATCACCGCCGTATGCCCGTGGATCGCTCAAAGGTCCGATCACATCGAGGAATTCGACGAACGAGCCGGGCCAGCCGTGGCTCAGTACCAGCGGCACGGCATCAGGTTCGGGCGAACGGACGTGTAGGAAATGCACGTGCTGCCCGTCGATATCGGTGACGAACTGCGGCAGCTCGTTCAGCCGCGCTTCGACTGCCCGCCAGTCGTATTCGGACCGCCAATACTCGGCGAGGTCCTTCATATACGAAATCGACGCGCCCTTATCCCAACCGGCGCCGGGGATTTCATCCGGCCACCGGGTATTCGCCAGCCGGGCGTGCAGATCGTCGATCCGCGCCTGCGGGATGTCGATGTGGAAGGGGCGGATGTCCTGTTCGGTGCTCATGAAGACGACGCTATGACCCGCTTAGGACAGAGCCGTTCCTAAGTTGCTGGCATTCTGGATTTCGTGTTGAAGACCTCGGCGCGACTGCTCGAACTGCTCGCCCTGCTGCAGACCCACCGCGACTGGACCGGGACCGAACTCGCCGAACGGCTCGGCGTCACCGCGCGCACGGTCCGTCGCGATGTGGAACGACTGCGTGAGCTCGGCTACCCGGTGCACGCCACCCAGGGCACCGCGGGCTATCGGCTCGGCGCCGGGGCCGCGCTGCCGCCGCTGCTGCTCGATGACGAGGAGGCCGTGGCAGTGGCGGTCGGATTGCGCAGCGCGTCGGACGGCACCGTGGCGGGCATCGAGGAGGCATCGCTGCGCGCGCTCACCAAACTCGAGCAGGTGCTGCCGCCGCGGCTGCGGCACCGGGTCCGCACGCTGCGCGGTGCGACGGTCCGGGTCGGCACACCGGATTCGACGGTCGAACCGGATACCTTGATGGCCGTCGCCGAGGCCTGCCAACGGCACGAGCGGCTGCGCTTCGACTATCGGGCGCACAGCGGTACCACCACCCGCCGCTCGGTGGAGCCGCACAGCCTGGTGCACTTCAGCAGGCGCTGGTACCTGGTGGCCTGGGATATCGACCGCGGCGATTGGCGCACCTTCCGAGCAGACCGGGTGACACCGCGCACTCCCACCGGCCCGCGCTTCACCCCGCGCGAACTCCCGGAAGGCGATGTCGCGGCCCACCTTTCGCTGCGACTGTCGTCCCGAGCCTGGCCATTTCAAGCAATTGCCCTGCTGCACAAGTCCGCCGAGGATGCCACGGCGAACGTCTGGCCCGGTATGGGCGTCATCGAGGCTGTGGACGACCACAGCTGCCAACTCCACGTCGGTGCGGACACTCCGGAGGCACTGGTCTGGATGATCACCTCCACCGATATCGACTTCACGCTGCTCAGCGGTCCGCCCGAACTCGTCACCGCCATCCGAGCCCAAGCCGACCGCTGCACAACCGCCCTCCGCAACTTCCAGTAACCCGCTCCCTCCTCCCAGCGCGCCGCCGAGAGGAGTCAAAGGGCTGATGCGAGACACAGTGGGAGCCACCGTATGACTACCCTCGACTCGAGCCAACGCAATAGCAGAGCGCCGAGTACCGGAGGAGAGTGCGGCGACCCGCTAGCGCATGGGATTGGCAGCCCGGCAACGGGGTTCGATCCCCGTGCCGGGCTGGTGTGAACTGTGCAGGCGATCGCTCAGCTGACGATGGCGAACAGCACCGCGGCGACCGCGAAACTCACCACCGAGAGCACGGTCTCGAGCACCGTCCAGGTCTGCAGGGTTTGCTTCACGGTCAGGTTGAAGTACTTCGAGATGATCCAGAAGCCGCCGTCGTTCACATGGCTGAGGATGATCGAGCCCGCGGCGATGGCCATGGCGATGAGTGCGATGGCCATCTGTGAGTAGCCGTGCCCGGTGACCAGGGGTGCGACGATGCCGCCGGTGGTCACGATGGCGACGGTGGCCGAGCCCTGGGCGATGCGCAGACCGCAGCTGATGATGTAGGCGAGCACGATCACCGGCAGCCCGGCGGCCGACATGGTGTCGGCAAGCGCGGTGCCGATTCCGGTGGCGGAGATGACCTTTCCGAAGAACGCGCCCGCACCGACCACCAGCAGCAACATGCCGACCGGCTTGAGCGATTCCGCGGTGAGCGTGCTGAGTTCCTGCACGCTGGAGCCGCGCCGCACGCCGAGGAGATAGAAGGCGACCAGTACGGCGATCAGCAGGGCCACCGCGGGCGTGCCGAGGAAGGTCAGCACCTGCAGCAGTTGCGAATCCTTGGCCAGCCATTGAGTGCCGAAGGTGGCGCCGAGGATGAGCACCAGCGGAATCGCGATGATGCCGACGATGAGCCCGACCGAGGGCGCGCGGGTCGCGGTTCGGGTCGAACCGGGATCCGTTGCGGTGCCAGGACCTGCGCTCTTCGCTCCAACCGGCTGATCGGTCTCCGGCCGAACCAGGAATTCGGCGGGCACCTCCACCTGCACCCGCTTGCCGATGTAGCTGCCCCACACAATGCCCGCGGCGATGAATCCCGGTATGCCGCAGACGAATCCCATGATGATCAGCCAACCCAGACTCACCCCGAGCAGGCCACCGAGTGCCACCGGTCCGGGATGGGGTGGGAGGAAGGCGTGGGTCATCGACAGTCCGGCCAGCATCGGCATCGCATACAGCACCAGTGACCGCCCACCGCGCTTGGCGGCCACATAGATCAGCGGCGCGAGCACGAAGATGCCGATATCGAAGAAGACCGGGATCCCGAAGATGAGCCCGAGCAGACCCATGGCGACCGGTGCGCCCTTCTCGCCGAAGATGCCCAATAGCTTGCCGGTCAGAACGTCCGCGCCACCGGAGCGTTCGAGGATCGCGCCGAGCACCGTGCCGAGGCCGATGATGACCGCGATATGCCCGAGTATGCCGCCGAAACCGGTCTCCAGCAGCGAATCACCGGACTTGATCGCGGTGCCGACGATCTTCGACACCGGTAGTCCGGCGGCGAGCGCCAGACCGAGTCCGGTGAGCAGCAGCGCGATGAACGGCTCCAGCTTGACCTTGATAATGGCGAACAGCAGTACGGCAATCGCGAGTCCGCACAGCACCAGCAACCCAGGGGTGGTAGTGCGCAGCCAGTCGACAGTGGCGCCCATGGGGAACCTCAATTCATGGATCGAACGAATGACGCCGCACGCGAGGCGATGTCGGACCATCGGCCCGCGGCGACGTCGGATGGGGCCACGACATCGGTACCCGCGGTCACTGCCACGGCTCCGTTGGCGAGGAATTCGGCGGCATTGCCCGCATTGACGCCCCCGGAGGGGATCAGCGCCACGTCGGGAAAGGGGCCGCGCAGGTCCTTCAAGTAGCCGGGGCCGAGTGCCCTGGCCGGGAAGATCTTCACCGCGGCGGCACCGAGATCCAGTGCGGTGAGAATCTCGGTGGGCGTGAAAGCACCCATGACGACTGGGATGTCACGCTGTGCCGCGACGGCCGCGACGTCGGCGCGCACGCCGGGGGTGACGAGGAACCGTGCCCCGTTATCGATCGCGGCCGCGGCCTGGTCGGCGTGCAGCACGGTCCCGACACCGACGACCGCACCCTGGGTCGCGGCGGCGACCCGCAGGTAGTCGAGCACACCGGGGGTCGTGAAGGTGAGCTCCAGCGTGCGAATCCCGGAGCGCGCCAGGGCATCCGCCAGCGCGGACGGATCCGGAATCTCCGGCGCGCGAACCACACTCAGCACCCGGTCGGCGCGAATGACGTCCATGGCGTCGAGAGAGCCTTCGGCGTTCAATATGTCTCCTTCCGCGAGGTATCCATCCGCAGCGCACGCCCGGCGAGTGCGCCGGTCGGCATGCCGCTTTCGATGGCGAACTCGCCATTGACCAGCACATGCTCGATCCCGCGCGCCTGCTGTTTGGGGTTGTCGAAGGTCGCGGTATCGGTGATCGTCGCCGGATCGAAGAGCACGAGATCGGCGGCGTATCCGGTGAATACCTGTCCGCGGTCGCTCAGCCGCAGCCGCTCGGCGGGTCGTCCGGTGAGATGGTGCACGCACTCCTCGAGCCCGAGCACTCCGAGTTCGCGGACGTAATGGCCCAGATAGCGCGGGAAGGTGCCCCATGCGCGCGGATGCGGCCGATCACCGACGAGCAGCGCGTCACTGCCGCCCATATGCCCCGGATGCACCATGATCGCGCGCACGTTCTCCTCGTGCCCGACGTGCTGCAGGATGGTGGTGGCCAACTGATCTCGGCGCAACAGCTCGAAGAACACCTCGACCGGCGCGCTACCACGCTCGGCCGCGAGCTCCGCGATCGTCCTACCGACGCATTGCGCCAACTCCGGGTCGGCAACACCGCTGATCTGAATGGTCTCCCATTCGACCGTCACACCGTGACAGCCGTCGGAACCATTCACATTGACGTCCAGGGCGATTCGCGCACGCATCTCGGGATCATCGATGCGGGCCAGCGCCGCATCCGGACCACCCGACATCGCCCAACTCGGCAGCAGCGCCGACAGCGTCGTCGAGCCGGGCAGATACGGATAGGTGTCGAGGGTGATATCGCACCCCTCGGCCCTGGCGGCATCGATCAACGCCAGGAATTCCGGCGCGCGCCCACGGTTCACCCCGAAGTTCATGGTCGCGTGCGTGAGATGCACTGCGCATCCGGTACTCCGAGCGAGGCCGATCATCTCGGCGTAGGCCGCCAACGCCCCCTTGCCGTAGGAGCGGGTGTGCGGCGCGTAGAACCCGCCGTACTCGGCGACGACCGCGCACAGTGCCGCCAATTCCCCGGTGTCGGCATACATTCCGGGCGTATAGGTGAGCCCGCTCGACATCCCGACCGCACCCTCGCGCAGCCCCTGAGCGAGCAGTTCGCGCATGCGCCGGACCTCGTCGACGGTCGCCGGACGCTGTTCACTGCCGACGACCAGCAGTCGCAGGGTCCCCTGCGGCACGAGGTAGGCGGCGTTGGGGGTGATGCCCTGATCCAGACGGTCCAGGTATTCCGCGACCGTGCGCCAGGAGAAGTCGAGTTCGGTGGGATTGCCGTTCCACCCGGCGATCTGACGCCGCAGCACCGACAGGGCCGCGTCATCGATCGGGGCATAGGACAGCCCGTCCTGTCCGATGACCTCGGTCGTGACGCCCTGGCTGATCTTCGGGAAATGGCCGGGATCGGTGAGCAGATGCAGATCGGAGTGCGCGTGCATATCGATGAAGCCCGGTGCGAGCACCGCGCCGGGCGCGGCATCGATGAACCGCGCCGCCGCGGTGATCGTGCCCGGTTCGGCGAGCGTGGTGATCCGTCCCCGGTCGATGGCAACATCGGCGCGGAAACGCGGCGCTCCGGTGCCGTCTATGACGTCGATATTGCGAAACACCAAGTCCGTCATGGCCACTCGTCAGAAGAAGGTGTGGACCAGGTCGACGATGCGTGGCCGTTCGGCGTCGGCATCGTCGATGACCGGGATCAGCCGCCACTTGTCGAAGGCCGTGCACGGATGCGATAGACCGAGCCGCACCACGCTGCCGACGGGCAGGTCGGTGGGCGCACCGCCCGGTAGCCGCAGGTAGGCGTGCTGATCATTGAGTGCGCTGACATGCGCCCCCGGATTCAGCGAACCTTCCGGTCCCGCAACGAATTGCGGGACCGGAAGCCCCTCATCGAAGGGAAGATCGCGCTTCCCCGCGTCCAGCAGCGCGAGCTCCGCCTCGGGGCGCGAGACGGTGCGCGCCCACCCGTGCATCGCCGAGCGCAGCGGGCGTTCGCTGCGCGGGGCGGCCAGCGGTGAGATGCCCGCATAGAAACCGTCGTCGTGGATGATGTAGGCGCCCGAGCGCAGCACCACTGTGGTCGGAACACCCTGTGCGCCTTGCTCGTCGGCGAGTCCGGACAGACATTCGACGACCAGGTCCGGGTAGGCGCTGCCGCCCGCGGTGACGATCGCCCGATCCGGATAGCGTCCGGTCGCGGCGAGTTCGCGGTGCAGGCGGGCGATTTCGTCCAGGTAGTGCCGGACGCCGGAGATGCCGTCCGGGGTGCGGTCGTGGGCGAGCGCACCCTCGTAACCGCCGACTCCGGCCAGTGTCAGCCCCTCGGACTTACCGACCGCCTCGGCGATGGCGTGACCCTGTTCGACCGTGCGCGCACCCGTACGCCCGTGCGGCCCACCGAGTTCGACGATCACCCGGATGCGCACATCACCGGACAGGTGCTCGTCCATCAGTGCAACCGACTCGACGCTGTCGACCCAGCAGACGAACTCGAACTCCGGATCACGCGCCAATTCCTCGGCGACCCAGCGCAATCCGACGGGATCGACCAGCGCGTTGGCGAGCACGATCCGGCCGACGCCGAACGAACGGGCCACCTGCACTTGCCACACGGTGGCGAAGGTGATGCCCCAGCTACCGGCCGCCAACTGCTGGGCCCACAGCTGCGGCGCCATTGTCGTCTTCCCGTGTGGTGCCAGGCGCACGCCCGCGGCCGCCGCCCAATCGGCCATCACCGCGACATTGGCCGCGACGGCGGCGCGATCGACGGTCAACACCGGTGTCTCGAACTCGTCGAGGTGCGGCGCGGTGTCCAGGTATTCCCGGACCGTGCGGCCCCACGCCGCGGGTGGCAGACCCTTGTGTTCGGGGCCGAGCGTCCGATCCGCCAGTGCGGCAACGGCTTTCTCATCGATCGCCATGTCGCTCCTTCCCGCGGAATCGCGTCCGCTGAGCCATATCCTCCGTGCATTGCATATTTTGCAACGCTTGTTGCGCATCGCGTTTTGCGTGGTTATTCTGCACTGGATGGCCGGTGGCCGCAAGAGCAGAAGGGAGATCGATGTGACGTGGCCTACAACGCCACCCCGCCGACGGGCGGTGACCATCGGTGAGGGGCTCGCCGTTCTGGTGGCGCGCCCCGGTCCGCTGGAGGACTCGGAGAACTTCGAGCGAACCGCGGGCGGCGCCGAGGCGAATGTGGCCACCGTGCTCACCCAGCTCGAGGTGGACGCCGCATGGATCTCACGGGTCGGCGACGACGGATTCGGCCGGTACCTGACCGGACATCTCGCGGCACGCGGAGTGGATGTGTCCGCGGTCGTCACCGATCCAGCGCGCCCCACCGCGGTCTATGTCAAGGAGCGCGGCAGCGGCTCGGGCAAGGCGACGGATCTGGCCGAGCGGGCCAGTCGCATGCTGTACTACCGCACCGGTTCGGCCGCCAGCGCACTGTCCACCGCCGATCTCGCGGCGACCGCGGCGGCCGGACTGCTCGAACGCTGCGATGCCGTGCATTTCACCGGAATCACCACCGCACTCTCGGAATCCGCGACCGGACTCACCGAAGCCCTTATCGCACTGCCGCGCCGGGGCAGGCTGGTCGGTTTCGACCTGAATTACCGTCCGGCACTGTGGGCCGGACGCCTGGCGCAGGCCGCGGAGGTACTCGCCCGCCATGTGCGCGGCAGCGATGTGGTCTTTCTCGGCGCCGATGAAGCCGGTGCGGTCTTCGGCGTCGACGACGCCGACCGATTGCGCGCGCTGTTCCCGGAGCCGCACCATCTGGTGGTCAAGAACGATGAGCATTCGGTCACCGGATTCTCCGGCACACAGCGGGTCGAAGTGCCCGCACTCGCATTGGAGATCACCGAGCGGATCGGTGCCGGCGATGCCTTCGCGGGCGGCTATCTCGCCGCCCTGCTGCACGGACGTCCGCTGACACAGCGGCTGCGTTTCGGCCATCTGTGCGCCGCCGCCGCGCTGACCGGCACCGGTGATGTCGCGGAACTGCCTTCGCCGAGGACGCTGGAAGCCTTGGCCGAGCTCGACGAGTCCGCCTGGGGGCGTGTGCATTACCGCAGAGACGTGCTAGCCGAGAATGTGACGTCATGAGCGAGCGTAGCGAAGACACAGCGTCCATGACGAGAACCGGGCCGAGCGCCGGCGAGGCACGGTCATGAGTCAGAGTTTGTTGCGTGCGTTGACCATCCTGCTATCGCTCGGGGAGGACGCCCGGTCATTGGATCAGCTCGCGGCCGAACTCGGCGTGCACAAGTCGACGGTGCTGCGGCTGCTGCAGACCATGGAGTCACAGCGCTTCGTCACCCACGACAGCCAGCACCAATACGTGCTGGGTTCACGGCTTTTCGAACTCGCCAACCGCGCACTGGAACAACGTGACGTCCGCACACTCGCGCGCCCACATCTCAGCGCGCTGAATTCCGCTACCGGCCAGACGATCCACCTCGCCACCTACGAATCCGGCGAGGCGATCTACATCGACAAATTCGATGCGATCCAAAGCGTGCGAATGTACTCACGGATCGGTCGGCCCGCCCCACTGCACTGCACGGCGGTCGGCAAGGTGCTCGTCGCCGCGCAGCCGCGCGCGGAGTGGCGGGTGGTCGCGGAGCGCATCGACTACCGCAAGTTCACCGACCGCACCATCGGCACCCCCGAGGGCTATCTAGCGGAACTGGAACTCGTTGCCGCACAGGGCTATGCCGAAGATCACGAGGAGCACGAAAGCTTCGTCAACTGCATCGGCGTCCCGGTGCGCAACGGCACGGGGACGGTGGTCGCCGCGGTCTCCATGTCGGTACCGGACATGCTGCTCGACCACGACCAAGTGCTTGCCGAACTGCCGCGGGTCCGTGCGGCAGCCGATGCCATCTCCTCCGAACTCGGCTGGACTCCCGGCCGCACCGCACATCCGACCACAACGAAAGGCCGATCATGAGTGTGAAGATCGCGGTCCGCACCACCGATGCCCCCGCACCCGCCCACACCTTCTCCCAGGGCGTGCGCAAGGGCCCGTTCGTCCAGGTGTCGGGTCAGGGGCCGGTCGATCCGGCGACCAACGCATACCTGTTCCCGGATGACGTCGCCGCCCAGACGATTCGGACCCTGCAGAACGTCAAGGCCATCGTCGAGGCGAGCGGCGCGACCTTCGATGATGTGGTGATGCTGCGCGTCTACCTGACCAAGCGCGAAGACTTCGCCATCATGAACGACGCCTACGGCGAATTCGTCACCGCCAATACCACCGGCGAGGTACTGCCCAGCCGCACCACCGTTTTCACCGGCCTGCCCCGCGCCGAAATGCTGGTCGAAATCGACGCGCTCGCGATCATCTCGGAATAGGCGCTAGCCGGAGTTGCGCAGCGCGGTGGCGAGTCCGTTCATCGTCAGCAGGATGCCGCGTTTGACGAGTTCGGAATCGTCGCCCACGCGCAGCCGTCGCAGCAATTCCACCTGCATCTGGTTCAACGGCTCCAGGTACGGGAAACGGTTGTGGATCGACTCCGCCAGGGACGGGTTATCGGCCAGCAGGTGGTCGTTGCCGGTGATCGCGGCGTGCATGCGGATGGTGCGGGCGTGCTCGTCGCGGATCATCCCGAAGATCTGCTCGCGCAGGGCCACATCGTCGACGAGTTCGGCGTATCGGGCGGCGATAGCCAGATCGCTTTTGGCCATGACCTGGGCCAGGTTCGAGAGCACGGTGCGGAAGAACGGCCACCGCTGGTAGAGGTCGGACAGCGTGGCCAGACGCTCCGGATCACCGCCGACCCACTCCTGTAGTGCCGCGCCGGTCCCGTACCAGCCCGGCAGCATGACCCGGGCCTGACTCCACGACATCACCCAGGGGATGGCCCGCAGATCGTAGACCGAATTCGTCGGTTTGCGGGAGGCGGGCCTGCTGCCGATATTGAGATCGCCGACCTCGGCGACCGGGGTGGACTGCCGGAAATACTGTACGAATCCCGGTGTTTCGTGCACCAGACGCGCATACGCCGCCCGCGCACGCGCCGCCAGATCGTCCATGAGTTCATAGGACGGTTCGGCGTCGGGACCGAGCCCCTCGACATCGAGCAGCGTCGATTCCAAGGTGCCTGCGATCAATGACTCCAGATTGCGGTGCGCCGCACGGGATTCCGCGTACTTGGCGGCGATAACCTCGCCCTGTTCGGTCAACCGCAGCGACCCCTGCACCGCTCCGGCGGGCTGGGCGAGAATGGCGTCATAGCTGCGCCCGCCACCACGGCCTACGGTCCCGCCGCGACCGTGGAAGAGCCGCAACCGAATTCCGGTCTTACGCGCCACCTCGACCAGATCCAACTCCGCCCGATACAGCGCCCAGTTGGCGGCCAGATACCCGCCGTCCTTATTGGAGTCGGAGTAGCCGAGCATGACCTCCTGCCGCATCCCCTTGGCGGACACCAACTCGCGGTACACCGGAACATCCAGCGCGGCGGCCAGTGTATCCGCCCCGGCGCCCAGATCCTCGATGGTCTCGAAGAGGGGCACGATATTCACCGGGCAGCTCGACGGCCCGTCGGGCTCGCCCGGATCGAGCAGCCCGCCCTCCTTCAGCAGCAGTGCCGCTTCCAGCATGTCGCTCACCGAGGTGCACATGCTGATGATGTAGTTCGGCACCGCCTCGGTACCGAAGATGTCCACGACATCCCGTGCGGCACGGACGATATCGAGTTCCTTGGCGGCGAGTTCGCTCAGTCGCGCGTGCGGGCCGAGCAACGGGCGACGGGTACGAAGTTCGGCGGCGAGCAGTTCGACCCGTTCCGGTTCGGACAGGCTCGGATAGTCCGAATGCACACCCGCCCAAGCGAATAGCTCGGCGACGACCTGTTCGTGCACCTCCGAGTTCTGCCGCATATCCAGACCCTGGAGATGAAATCCGAAGGTTTCGATGGCATATCGCAGCGCGGCCAGCCGGTCGTCGGCGATCAGTTCGTCACCGCTGGCCCGCATCGAGGCATCGATCGCGTCCAGATCGTCGAGTACCGCCTGCGGTGACGGATACGGTTGCGCGGCAACACCTACCGGCCGCGCCGCATCCGGCACGGCTCCGTCCGGTGCCTGTGACCGCGCACCCTGCTCGCCCGGTCGGCCGGGCACCGTGCCGAGCGCGCGTTCGGCGGTGGCCGATAGACGCGACCAGATACCGTGCAGCGCACGCCGATACGGCTCATCGGCATGCGTGGCCGAATCCGGGTATCCGATCTCGGCGAGTGCCGCCACCTCGGGCGTGACCCGTACCAGTCGCGCCGACTGCGACAGCGACTTCTCCAGCTCCACCAGCTCGTGCAGATACCGGCCGAACGCGACGGCCGCGGCCTGCTGTGCCGCGGTACGCACCACATCGGCGGTGACGTAGGGATTTCCGTCCCGGTCGCCGCCGATCCACGATCCGGGTCGCAGCATCGGCCGCGGCAGCAGCTCGACACCGGGCCAGCGCGAGCGCAGTTCCGCCCGCAGCTCCGCATTGATCGCGGGAATCACATCGAACAGGGTGATCTCGTAATAGCGCAGGCCGACCGCGATCTCATCCTGAATCCGCAAGCGCTGCAACCGGATCAGCGCGGTGCGCCACAGCGAGAGCACCTGACGACGGATCCGCAGGTCGAAATCGGCGCGCTCACGTTCGGTTTCGGTGAAGCGCTGACGCAATCGCATCAATTCGGTGATCCGCGTCTGCACATCGAAGACGGTCCGACGTCGGGTTTCGGTCGGATGCGCGGTGATCACCGGTGACACCAAGGCGTCGGCCAGTAGATCCGCCACCGCTGCCCCGTCCAGTGCCGCCGCGTCGAGCTTGCGAAAGGTCGCCGCCAGCGACGAATCCTGCGGCGGCTCCCCCGCCGCCTCGTGCGCCGCACGCCGTCGATCGCGCTGAATATCCTCGGCCAGATTCGCCAGCAGCACGAAATAGCTGAACGCCCGGATCAACGGCAGCGCCACCGCGATATCGACGCCGTCCAGCATCTCCGCCACCGCGCTGCGCTCGACCTCTTCGCGCCGTACCCGGAATGCTTCGATCCGGACCCGCTCGATCAGGTCGAAGACCTCGGGGCCCTCGTGATCGCGAATGGTGTCGCCGAGGACGCCACCGAGAAATCGGATGTCATCGCGCAGTGGCCGGGTCGCGTCCACTTCCGTCTCGATCCGCGCCTCGCTCATGCCCGCGCCTCGCTCACGCTCGGCTCCGACATGCGCAATACATGCTGTGACACGATTCGCTCGCTGCGCGCGCTCATGATTCGACCCTACTGCGCAGTTCCCAGACCTTCGCGGTGACACCGGTGACATTCGTCCAGGTGGACCACACGCATCCGGGTGGTGGCCGAGCCGGGCGTCGGTCCCCGCCGATGCCGATTCGCCTCGGCATCGGCGAGTTCGGCGAATCAGCCGAGCAATTCAGAGAACCGCAGGTGGTTGCCCCACGGATCGCGGAACCCACAGTCCCGGACGCCATACGGCTGGGTGATCGGCTCCTGATCCACATCGACGCCCGCGTCGCGCAACCGGGCGAAGGTGTCGTCGACGGCCTCGGTGGTGAAGATCAGGGTGCCCTGGGCACCGCTGGCCAGCCGACCCTTGGCGGCCTCGCGCGCGGCCTCGTTCGGGTTCATCTCCGGGTTCTCCAGGATGAATTCGATACCGGGCTGTGCCGCCGGTCCGACGGTCAGCCAGCGACCGCCCGGAAACGGCATATCCTGGCGGACCTCGAAGCCGATGACATCCCGGTAGAACTCCAGCGCCTTGTCCTGGTCGGCGACCAGGATGGCGACGTGGGTCAATGCGAAATCCTTGCCGTTGCTCATTGCGATCTCCCTTGGTTCGAGCGGTACACAGGAATGACGCCGAGCGCATCGTGAATTCATCGGTGATCTCGACACGATTCTTTACCGCTGCGGCCCCGCCGCTCGGTCTCCTCGGGCCCGGTGCGGTTGAACTCATCGCACAACCGCTGTGCCCGGATGCGTTCGGCCACCAGCTCCGGATCGCTGTCGCGATACAACTCCCCGCGCAGCATCCGCTCCTTCTGCTCACCCACGAGCGCCAGGCTACGGGCTACGGGCTACGGGCTCAGCCGACCTCGCGGGCGTGCAGTCGGGGTGTGGACAGGCGGTGCACGAGCACCTGTTCGAGCAGTGCTACGAGCACCTCTTTCACCGATTCCCGTGCTCGCGCATCGCATTCCAGGATCGGGATCCACTCGTCGAGCTCGAGCGCTTCGCGGACCTCGTCGAGTTCGAAGTGTTCGCCCTGTTCGAAACGGTTGACCACCACCACGAATGGCGTGTTGTGCTCTTCGAAATAGTCCAGCACCGGGTAGCAGTCCTCGACGCGGCCGGTGTCCACCACGATCACCGCGCCGAGCGCGCCGTCGACCAGGTCGTCCCATAGAAAGACGAAGCGGTCCTGGCCGGGAGTGCCGAACAGGTAGAGGATCAGCGAGCTGTCGAGGGTGATGCGGCCGAAATCGAGGGCGACGGTGGTCTGGGTCTTGTCCGCGCGTCGACCCGGATCGTCGACGCCGATCGCGACCTCGGTCATCGCCGCCTCGGTCACCAGCGGTTCGATTTCGGAGATCGCGCCGATGAATGTTGTTTTACCGACACCGAATCCGCCGCTGATGACGATCTTGACCGAGGAGGGCATGGCCCGCTCGACCGGTGGTGTCCGATATTCAGAGTGCCCGTACAAGGTCCCTGATCCTCTCGATGGCTGCGGTGGAAAGTTCGGGAGCGTCCCGGACCGAAACATGCCCGGCGGTCGCGAGATCACTGACGATCACCTTCGCGACGCCGACCGGAACGTGTAGCGCCGTCCCGATTTCGGCGATGGAATGCGGCTGCTGGCACAGCCGAACGACGGTGCGCTGTTCGAAGTGCAGTGGCGCGGACAGCGCGGCAGGCGGTGCCTGCACCAGTGTTTCGATGCGCAGCCCGTCGATCAGCGGTGTGGTGCGTCCCGCCGTGACGACGAAGGGGCGCACGAATCGGTCATCGGCGACCTGCTCATCCGGACTGTCCTTCGGCGGCCGGTTGGCTCCGAGCCAGCCGAAGGATTGGTTCACCGGGATCATCCGCGGGTCCGGCAACCGCGGCCGGTCTGGATGTCTCATCTGCGCAACGACTCTCGTAATTCCGAGATGAGCGCCGGGTCGAGCAGCGCACCGGCGCGTTCGGCCAGCACCGCCATCTCGTAGCCGACCAGACCGACATCGCACCCGCCGTCGGCGATGACGCCGAGGCAGCTGCCGTCACCGAGTGCGGAGACCAAGAGGAAGCCGCGCTTCATCTCGATCATGATCAGCTTCAGACCGTCGAATGCGTAACTGCGCGAAGCGCTTCGGGCCAGGCTGGACAGGCCGGAGACCATGGCGGCCAGTCGATCCGCGCCGGTGCGGTCCAGCCCCTCCGACATGGCGATGAGCAGTCCGTCGGAGGAGACGGCGACGGTGTCGCGGACGCCGTCGGTATTGCGGACGAAGTTGGCCAGCATCCAGTTGAAGGTATGCGGGTCCGCGGTCTGTATGTGGGTCGTCACCGGATCTCCTCTGCAGTGGTGGGTGAAGCCGAGGTTTGCGCCAAATCCGTGGCGCGCGGCATGTTTTCAGATGTCTTCGCTCGCGGCTGGGTGGGACCACCGCGCTCGTGCCCGGCGCGGAACGACGAGAGCATGCTGCGGATTTCGGCCGGTGAGCGTTCCGCGACCGGGGCGCTGGGCGGATCCGGGGTGAGAATCCTCGGTGCGCTGTCGCTTCCGGTGACTGCTGTCCGTGCTCGCTTGTTGCGCTTGACCAATCCGTTCCGGGTTCGCTGCGCTGCGGCGGGTGTGGCATCGGATTCCGCTGCCGCTGTGGCTGTTTCGGGTATCTGCCACAGTGAACCGCTCGCTGGAGACGGCACGGCGGCCCGCGGCTCCCCGGTCGCGGGTACGCCGTCAGTAGGGTGATCCGACCCGGATCCGATTACCGCGGACAAGCCCATCAGGGATCCGCTGGCACCATCGCTCCCTGTTCCATCAACCCTTGCCGGACCCGTCAGCGATCCAGTGCCCCAGGACACGGCGCTGTCGCCACTGGGTACGGCTCCATCGACCCCGGTCCTGGATACGGCACCGTCATCGGAATCGTCCGGCGCGGAAAGGAAATGGGCGAACGGCGCAGGTGCTGGTGTCGGTGACGCGAATCCCGGTCGTGAATGCGCCGGTCCACCGGGCCTCGGTCGCCGAGGCCCGCCGTCGTCGGGATCGGACCCGCCGGTCATTCGCACATCGTGCATCGGTCCGCCAGGTACCGGCGAGCCATTGACCCGAGCGCCATCGACTCGAGCACCGTCGACCAGTGAGCCATCGATCCGACCGCTATCGACTGGGGCACCTCCAACCCGAGCGCTATCGAACGGGCCCCTGTCGAGCGGAGCACCGTCGACGAGAGCGCCATCGGTCCGAACGCTATCTACTGGGGCACCGCCAACCCGAGTGCCGTCGACCGGGCCCCTCTCGACTGGAGCATCACCGACAGGAACCCGACCACCGTCAACCGGAACACCGTTGTCCAGAGCACCACCAACTGGAGCACCGTCCATCGGAGCACCTTTGGTGAAAGCACCATTGACAAGAGCGCCGTTGCCCGGAGCGCCGAGCCTCGGTGTGCCGAGCACCGGTCTCGCTGAAACAGCTTCGCCCGCAAGGGATCCCCCGGCAGCACCGACTGTACCGGCCGCCGCGTCGGTATGCCCTTGCGCACCCGGCGCCGCGTCAGCAGGCCCCGGACCCGCCGCACTCCGCTCCCCGGCCCCGGGTCCGCGCCGATCCTTGTCTCCCGCGATGATTCCCGCGGGCAACAGCAGCCGCGCGACGATCCCGCTCACCGGCGACACATTCAACTCGACGTCGATCCCGAGCCGCCGCGCCAACCGGCCGACCACGTAATGCCCCAGATACCGCGTGGGCGCGACAACGAAGTCGGTCTCGCCGCGCAGCCGCGCATTCGCCTCGTCCAACTGCTCCATCGCCATGCCGACACCGTGGTCCACCACCGCGAGCAGATATCCGGTCGGCAGTTTGCGCCCGTAGATCTCCACCTCCAGATCCGGTGGGGAGAAGGCCAATCCGTTCTCGATCAGCTCGGCGAGCATATGCGCGAGATCGCTGACCACCGCGCCGGTGATCGCGATATCGTCCACCCGCCGCAGTACCACCCGGCGATAGTCGTCGACCTCCGACAACCCGGCGCGGATCACATCGGTGAGCGCGATCGGCTCGGCCCAGCGCCGCGGGCTCGCCGCACCGACCAGCACCAGCAGACTTTCGGCATTGCGCCGCATACGGGTCGCGAGGTGATCGAGTTCGAACAGATTGGACAGCGCCTTGGGATCGAGTTCCTCACGTTCGAATTCACTGATCAGGCCGAGTTGACGCCGAACCAGATTCTGGTTGCGCCGCGCCAGATTCGCCATCGATTCGGTGGTATTGCGGCGGACCAGCGCCTGCTCCGATGCCAAGACGAAGGCGGTGGTCTGCACACCGTCCAATGCCCCTGCCACGGCGGCGATTTCGACACTCGCGCCGCGCGGTGTGCGCACCGGCGCTGGCGGGTCGGGTTGGGTGTCATCGGCTGCCTGCCAGGCCGCGATCACCTCCGGCAACCGGTGATTGGCGACATCGTCCGCCTCCGCCGCCAACTCGGCGAGCGGACGCACGATGGCGCGCACACTGGCGACGACCAGCGCCACCTCGGCGGCGATGGCGATCAGCGCCGCGAGCAGGAAGCCACCGAGTGTGAGGAACGCATCCCTGCGCAGCGCCTCAGCGCGCCGCTGAATATCGGCACCCACCGCCTGCTGCACCTTGCGCTGCTCATCGATGACCGCGGTCATCTGCACCCACCAGGTGCTCGGATCCACCGAACGCAGTAGCGGACCGGTGCTGGACGCGATCGCGATCCGCTCGGATTCAGCTGCCTTGACCGCATTTTCGCTGCGCAGCACCGCATCGAGCTGGGCCTGCTGTGATGCGGTCGCATCGCGCGCGAAGGCGGTCAGACCGGCCATCTTGGCGGCGCGGATATCGAGGAACTCGACATACTCGCCATTGCGGAACTCATCGGCGGCGAAGACGCCATTGAGGAATCCGCGCTCTTTGGCCGTCTGTTCCTTGGCCTCTCCGAGCGCATACAGTGCCTCCAGCCCGTGCCGAACCTCGGCGTCGCGCGCCTGATCGAGCCCGAGCGTCAGCCGATTCAGCGCGGAAATGCCGTCGGTATAGAACTGAAAGGCGGCTTGCCTACTGGTCCGGCGAGCGTCGATCTGTGCACGGGTCGCATCGAGCGCGTCGAATTGCCCAATTGCCGAACGCACTTGGGCCGCGCCCGGCGCATTCCCGGCCGCCGCCTCCTCGAGTGCCCGCATCGCCTGATCTGTATGGACCCGCTGGTCGGCTACGG
Source organism: Nocardia sp. CA-107356 (assembly GCF_050946365.1). Taxonomy (NCBI): domain Bacteria; kingdom Bacillati; phylum Actinomycetota; class Actinomycetes; order Mycobacteriales; family Nocardiaceae; genus Nocardia; species Nocardia sp. CA-107356. Next base: position 6,979,302 of record NZ_CP191992.1, read on the forward strand.
TCTGCACCAGGCGGATATCGCCGCCGAGCAGGCCATTGCTGAGCCCGCGTTCGCGCTGCGCCTCCTGCACCAGATCCTGTACGGCCAGCGCGAGCGAGACCGCGTGCACGGTGTCACCGCTCTCGCGGAACGCCTTGACCTCCCGGGCGACCGTCACGCCGAGCAGCGCCAGCACCAAAACCAATGAGACGATCAGGATTCGGGCCAATTGCCCCCGAATTGTGCGCGGTCGCACTATTCTGTTCCCGGCAACCTGGCGTTCACTTCCGGGGTCGGCAGTTATATCCGGTGTGCCACCGGATTTTTCCGACCGTTGACGTAAACGCACCACCCTGCTCCTCCGATTGCCAAGCCGTGACAGCTCCACCCGCGAGCGCACGGAAAGTCACGCAGCAGCCTGCTCCAGGGGTATGGCACTGTCAATGCGAAAACCGGACAAAACGGACATCGGACGCATTTGTATACACGCTGGTAATCCAACGTTTCCGCGGTGTCGATCCGCTCACACCCCGCTACGGAACGGTGTGACGTGACGGCCGTCGCAGGCGGATCGGTCGAGTGTTTCGGCGTGCATGATTTTGCACCGAATCTTCGGACCGCGCCCCATCGCGAGCAATTCAGCGCGTTGAAGCCGACGACGACATGACGGGCAACTGGGCGTGGAGAAATGGACCGCCCCCTACAACAGTCGGCCCAGGACTTCGTCCGCAGTTTTGCCGGCTTCGCCAACGCACCGCAGAACTACCGAAGCCAGCCGATTCGATACCGTCCGTGGCGCCTGAGAAACGTTCGCCAGCCGCTGCCGACAGCAGGAGAACTCGCCGCTGCGGGCACGATCGAGACCGCCGCGCTGGCTATCGACGCCGACATCACCCCTCAACTCACTACTCCCGCTGCCGACCAACGGAACCCGGATATTCGAAGCGGTCGACGCCTTCACCCAAGCCGACGCTCGCACTCGACACTCTCGGCATCGCCGCAGTCGGAGGAGAATTCGCCTCCGGAAGAGCTGAAGTACGAGAAGTCTCCGAAGCACAGCAAGGACCAGCGCCGTGACATACAAGGACCCGGGCAGCCACCAAGGGCACCACCGGATTTGGGACGAACTCAGCAAGGACAGGCGGAATGCTCTGGTTGAAGGCTGGCGTGGTCAACCGAAAGGGCAACCCCTGTGAGCACTTACCAACGGTTGGATCCGGTCGAGCGCGACGATGCGCAGACAATGATCGACTCGGGCGATTCGCGTGCCGCTTCGGCGGCGATACTGCGTCTGGCGCTCCACGATCCGGACGGTGATCGGGTGACCGATCGCGCGCTCGGACTCCTCGATAGCGCCGATGCGGATGTTCGCGCGGTCGCGGCAACCGCACTCGGGCACATCGCCCGACTCCATCGAAGCATCGATAGGGAAAACGTGGTCCCAGCTCTACGTGCACTGCTGAGCGATCCGAAAACCGCTGGTCGAGCGGGAGACGCACTGGATGACATCGCAATGTTCGCCCCCCACGATCAGCGCTGATCTTCTGCGCCGAATCCTCGGCGCGCGCTTCCCATCTCGACCAGCAATGACCTCCATATCGTTTGATAGGGTCAAGATCTCCAGATAGTCGCAGCTTGAGAGGGCGGGGATGGCGCACCGATGGAAGTTGATGCTGCTCGCGGCGGCTGTTCTGCCGGGGTTGGTCGCGTGTGGGAGTTCGAAGAGCGGTAATCCGAGCGCGAGTAGTGAGACGAGTGCGGCGCAGGTCAAGCTGTTCAATCCGTGTACACAGATCCCCGATGATGTCTTGAAAGCCGCCGGAGTCGATCCAGCCACCAAAGATAGCGGCGTCGCAGGAGTGCACCAGTCCGGTTGGGAAATCTGCGGCTGGAGGGGGTCGAAGTACTACATCACCGTGTACTCCACTGCCCGCGCGGTCTCGGACTTCGAGACCAAATCCGGGAATGTCGAGTTCCGTGACGTCACGATCGGTGGTCGTCAGGGCAGACAGTTCCGGGTGGAGGGCGGATCCAAGGACCTCCTTTGCGATGTGGCTTTTCCAGCCAAGCAGGGGGTTCTGCAGATAGAACTCAGCAACAGAGCCGCACTGGACAATCCCGAGAATCCGTGTGTGCTGCTCAGCCGATTCGGTGCCGAGATAGTTCCAGTACTACCGCAGTGAGTGAACAGGGAGGGGCATCAGCATGAGTGGCGACGACATCGCGCAGTGGCGCAAATTCGCGGACCAGGCACGCAGCGGCGAACTGTACTTGGACGACGAGCAGGCAGCTCAAGCCTGCATGACCGCATGTGATCAGCGGATCACAGCCCTGGAGGACATGCTCGTCTTCGCTCAGCGCGCCCAAAACGTCTCCGGCTTTGGCGATTTCCACATGGCCGACGACCTGGCCAAGATGTTCAAGGCTCAAGCCAGCGGAGAGAACAATTCAATAGAAACGATCATTCGCGAACACATTGAGGTCGTTAAAGATATGGGCCAAATCATGGCCCTCTCCATCAAACGCATCTCCGGCCAGGATGTCACCAACTCTGTGAATTTCAATACCAACACCGAATCGATGGGCGGATAAGCAATAGCGCCACCGCTTTCGCGTCATCCCTCAAATAGTCCCCTCTGAATGCTCCTGAGGCGTAATCACTTCCGTCCAGAACTCGTGCCGCACCGCATCCCACAATCGGGACAGGTTCGGGTATTTCTCACGCATATCGGCCAGATCGGGCGCAGCCGCCGGAACATCGGCTTTCAGTAACGGCCGCGTACCATCGATAAGGCTGTGCACGAGCATAATTCGGATATGCCAGTGGTCGATCTCCCAGATGGCCAGCCACCCGTCGACCTCGGTGCGACGCTCGCGCATATTCGGTCCCGTTGGAGTCAATTCCTGCGGTCGGCTGTGCCGTTCGAGTCGGGCACTCGCTGCGCCAGCTCCGACAGTTTGTCCAGTACCTCCACCAGCGTACGTAGCGGCGGGCCGCCATACACCGATGGTTGTGCTTCCAGCGGCGGGAAGTCGATATTGCGGGCCGCGGCCCGCTCGCGCGGCGTCAGTGTTTGTGGCGCGAGGCGACCCGCGGCCACCAGCGTGTAGAACGCCGCCGCCTTCCATGCACACAAGCCGACCTGGCAGGCCCGGTGTTGCCGCATCAGCTGGTGTGCCAATCGCACGTCCGCATGGCCGCAGATCCGCGGCGGGGTGAGTATCGTGTCGCCGTTCACACCGCACCCGTCTCGATCGATGCCGGACCTGCCACGCGCGCCCATGTCGTTGCGGGACAGACGGTTTCGAGGTCGAAGTTCTCACACACCCGCGCGGGCTGATTGTCCACCTGGTCCAGGTCGTAGACCACGATCGCGGCCACATCCAGGCCGGTCGCCATTGTGAGCGCGTAGCCGATCGCATCGTCGGTGTCCTGCGGCGGCCGAATGGTGTACACGTAGTGATATCCCAGCGCGCGGGCGTGCCGCTGTACGGCGATCGCATGCCGTGGCGCATGCAGTCCGGACACATCGCCGCGCACGAATCCCACGGCCTTCGGCCGCTCTCGCTCGGGATCGGCCCCCTTCGCTTCGGCGCTTGCGGACGGGATCGCGGTCGCCCTCGAACCGGGCGGCACCACGTTGTGGTCGATTGCTGTCAGGCCGGGCACTGGAGTACCTCCGAAAGATATTGTGACGGTGGCGATTTTGGAACGTCGGACGATCGGGTGCGGCGTCGCGAATTCGCCACCGCGAGGGGTGGTTGAGCGGAGGCGAATGGTTGGTCGACCCGACCGTCTGGCGCATAGTCAGTAAAACACCAAGCGGGTACGGTGGGAGCACTCCAATTCGATTCAGCCCGAATTGAATTCGCTCCAAACAGGCTGACTATTCCATCTAGCTTGACATGACCGTGAGTAACGCTAACGAAAGGGTGGGTGGCATTACTTTGTCGACCGAATCGAACAACACGACTCTGCCGCGTCGCGTGCTCGGACGACGCCTGCGCGAGCTGCGCGAGGAGCGTCAGATGAGCCGGACACGCGCCGCCCAGGCGTGCGAAATGGGCTCACAGACCTTGTGGCGCTTGGAATCCGGGCGTGGCAGCGAAATCAAGAAGATGGTCATCAACGCGCTCTGCGACCTTTATCAAGCCAGTGACGACGACCGGCGCGTACTGCTGTGGCTCGCTCAGGAGTCCCGCAAAGACGGATGGTGGCAGTCTTACACCGACGCAATAACGCTGGACGCCCAAATGTTCATCGGGCTCGAGCAATCCGCCAGCCGCATCGTTGCCTGGCAGTCGACATTGCTGCCGGGTCTGCTCCAGACGCCTGACTATCGGCGAGCCCTTTGGGAGGCAGAGAACCAACCTGTCGATATTGGACTCGACCTTGGACTAATCGCGAAACGTCAAGGTCGCCTTCACGATTCAGAGACTTTCACGCTGCAAGCAGTACTGGGCGAGTCGGCCTTGCTGCATCACATCGGCGGCACTCGTGTCATGACCAACCAGTTGAGGTACCTCGTCGAGGTCGGCAAACTGCCAAACGTGTCGATTCGGGTCGTTCGGTTCAACGCGCCCAACCACCTGGGACTGGCCACGAGGGACTTCGTATATCTGGAGTTCCCGGAACACTCCAATCCGGCCCTCACCGAGCCGCCCGTTGTCTACGTGGAGGGCTTCACCGGCATGCTGTACCTCGACAAACCCGGTGAGATAGAGCGATATTGGGCGGCGTGCTCCGCTATCCAGAGCGTAGCGTTGGATGAGCAGGACACTCGACGCCTTATCGAGGCGATAGCGAAGGAGTACGCAGAGTGAACATCGACCTGTCCCGCGCCCGATGGTTCAAGAGCAGCCGCAGCAGAAGCGGTAACGATTGCGTCGAGGTTGCACACCTCGACGGAGGCAGGGTCGGGATGCGCGACTCAAAGAACCCGACAGGCCCGGCGCTCGTCTTCACTCCGTCGGAGTGGGATGCCTTCACCGCTGGCGTCCAAGACGGCGAGTTCAACCGGCCCGCATAGCGACTGGTCTCTGCCGCGAGGAGTAAGCGGCATGAACATCGACCTGTTCGCTGCGTGATGGTTCAAAAGCAGCCACAGCAGGAGCGACGACTGTGTCGAGGTCGCGCACCTCGACGGAGGCAGGGGCGGCGTGCGCGACTCGAAGAACCCGACCGGTCCAGCGCTCATCTTCGCCCCCACTGAGTGGGATGCCTTCGCCACTGGCATCCAAGACAGCGAGTTCAACCGGCCCCGTTAGCGGCCATCCTCCGAAATTGTCGGGTCTCAAAAATCGTGTCCAAATCTCAGAAGCTTTGGCCTCGATGGTCACTCGGCCACAGATTTGAGATTCCTCGCCCTGCCCTCCCTCGCTGATGCATGATCGTCGCCAGTTACGGGACGAGCCGCACGTGGGCTTTGCCTGGCCGCCGTAGCGGAATCGGCGCATGCCGTGGCCGTGGCCGAGCCCCTTGGCCGATGTCCTCCCGCCGGTTGACATCGGGCCAGTCGCGCGGGGCTCGCGGGGGTTCAGGTGGTGATGGTGGCGATGGGTTCGAGGCCGTAGGTTCGGGCGTAGCCGTTCTCGGTGCCGACGAGGAGGTCGATGACCTCGAAATAGCGATCCCAGAACGGGGTTTCGCGCAGTGCGTCGATGAGGAGCTGGTAGGCGTGGTGGTCTTCTGCTTCCCATACCCAGACGTCGGTGACGCGTGCGGAGTAGAACTCGGTGTCGTAGAAGCGTGACCTTACGCCGGTGGTCTTGGCCTCGATGGCGGGCAGGACCTGGGTGGTGAAGGCGTCCACACGTTCCTGGACGGTCAGAGCGAGCCACTCGGGTGTGGTCTTGACGAGTATGAACGCCGTGACCGGTGGTTCGGCTTTTTCAGCGGGCATCAGGGTGTCTCCAAAGCTGTAGGTGGTTTCGGTGCGCTGGGCACCATGGGTTCCGTGCGACGGGTGGTGGGCCTCAGGAGCGGACCGCGGGCGCGAGGGTCTGGGCACACCACTGCTCGAAGCTGGTGGGGGACGCGGTATCCGGGGTGCGGGCGACTCCGGCGTCGAGGCCCTGGTCCTTGGCTCGCTTCATGTCGACGACACCCTGGACGAACGCCTCGTTGAGGCCGTAGCCGACGAGGGTGGTGTGCAGCTCGTCGAGCGACTGGCGCTCGTAGCGGACGGGGCGGCCGAGCTGTTCGGTCATGATGCGGGCCAGGTCGTTCGGGGACAGGTCCTGCGGCCCGAGGACGGGGACGCTGTCGGTGCCGGACCACGAGCGGTCCAGTAGCAGGCCGGCGGCGACGGCCGCGATATCGGCGACAGCGACGAGGGGGGCTTTGCGGTCGGCGTCGACGACGTCGGTGAACACGCCGTTGTCGCGGATCGAGTCGGCCTCCTCCAACAGGTTCTCGAAGAAGGACGGGTTGGCCAGGGCCCGGTAGGCGACGCCGGTGCCGGCGATGAGGTCGTCCATGGCGAGGGAGGCGGTGACCAGGCCGGCGCGGTCGGCGACCGGGGTACCGCGGCCCAGCGCGGAGACCCCGACGACATGGCCGACGTCGTGGGCGGCGAGCGCCTTCGCGGCGGGGCCGGTGAAGCCGCTGTAGCCGTCCTGCGGGAGCTGGGAGGCGTCCGGGGGGACGAGCCAGAAGACGGCGTCCGCGCCCTCGAAGGCCCGGTCGAGGACCATGGCGTCTGCGTGCGAGCCGGTGATCACCTCGACGCGTCCGCGCGCCGCGTCCGGGAGCCGCGCGGGATCGCGCACGATCACCCGCAGTTCCTCACCCGCGGCGGGGGCGGACTCCAGGAGCTGGGCGAGCAGGGGACGGCCGATGTTCCCGGTAGGAGCAGTAATGACGATCATGAAAGCCTCACTGGTCGTGTTGGATCGGTACACCCGTCATCCTGCGGAGAACCAAGCGTTGCCACAATGGGAACTTCAGCACTGAATCATTGACTGAAATGGAATGATGCTGGTGAACAGCCCAGATCCGGTCATCGACGCCAATCTCGCCATCGCGCTGGACGCCCTGCTGGCCGAGCAGAGCGTCACCCGCGCCGCCGCCCGCCTACACACGTCACCCGCCGCCATGAGCCGCACCCTCGCCCGCCTGCGCCGCATCCTCCAAGACCCGCTCCTGGTCCGGGCCGGACAGACCATGGTCCCCACCCCGCGTGCCCAGGCACTGCGCGACGAAGCCGCCGCAGTGGTGCGCAGCCTCGGCGCACTGCTCAGCCCCGGCACGGGCGTCGACCCCGCCGGCCTGAGCAGCACCTTCACCCTCCAGGCCGCCGACCTGGTCGGCGCCGCACTGGCCCCCCGACTGCTGCAACTGGCCCAGCAGGAGGCGCCGGGGGTCTCGTTCCGGCTCCTGGGCGAAGAGCTGGAGGCCGGATCTGCACTCCGCGACGGCCGGATCGATCTGGAGATCGGATCCATCGACCACGTAGATCCCGAAACCCAGGTCGAAGAACTGGTCAGTCTGCGCATGGTGGCGGCCGTCCGGCCCGGCCACCACCTCACCGAAGGACCCTTGACCCCGGCCCGGCTCGCTGCCGCCCAACACGTCGCGGTCAGCCGCCGTGGCCGGTTCACCGGCCCTCTCGACACCGCGCTGGCCGAGCAGAACCTCCGACGGCGGGTCAGCGTCGTCCTCCCCAGCCACCTGGCCGCCATGACCCTCACCGCCCGCAGCGACATCGTCTGCCTCGTACCTGCCGCACTCCCCGGTGCCGACCCGTCGCCCCTCACCGACGACGCGACCGCCCTCGGACTGCACCTCCTCGACATCCCCCTGGCACTGCCGCCACTGACCATCGGCATGGCCTGGCACCCCCGACACACGGCCGACGGAGCCCACCACTGGCTTCGCAACGCCATCCGCCGGACCCTTTGCACGCCCAGGAGCCCAACCACAGCATCCGACATGCGAGAGTCCTGATCATCCGGTCCGCGAATCCTGTTCCAGTACGGCGGCCCGGACTGCGATGCGCGAAGGAGCCGCCGGGAGCAGCGCGCAGTCCAGTTCAGGAATGGCCACCATTTGAGACGACATCGGCATCTGCAGGCCAAAGTCGGCGCTGGCCACGACTTTTGAGACCATACGGAAGCATAGGTATAGGCGTGAACATCGACCTCTCCGAAGCCGAGTGGTTCAACCGCAGCCGCAGTACCAGCGGTAGCGACTGCGTCGAGGTCCCACATCTCGCCGGGGCATGGTCGGCGTGCGGGACTCGAAGAACCCGACCGCCAACGCACGTCCGCACGGAGTGGGATGCCTTCACCACTGGCATCCAAGACGGCGAGTTCAATCGGCCCTATTAGCGGTCATTCTCGAAATACGGTTCAGCAGCCTCGGTCCGATACAACGCACCGAGGCTCCACCGTTAGCGCACGCCGCGGCATCAGACGAATTCAATTGCACCACTAGCTGTTTGCGTTGCCGACTGATTGCGGAACACCGCATTGCCCGCTGCGCAAACCATCGATTCCGCAATCTGAAACCCGAATCCTTCACCGACGGTGGGAATCCGACGATGCCAGTTTCATGGCATTGTCGACGCGAAATGTCACGGCCTCCGACCGGGGCCAACCGTCGATGAGGGTTTGCAGCATGGCTTTGCGCATATCGGTATTGCGAGGACGCCCGAGGTACCGGCGGATGGCGTCTATCGCCGCGTCCGTGATGGTTGCGGTCGCGCCGCTGTTCGTCATCGCGAACGCGAACGCGAACGCGGATGCCGTCGTCGAGCGAATCGAGCACACCTCCGCGCAACAATGGCAGATGTACGTTCGCTCCCCCGCGATGAAGCGGACCATTCACCTCGACGTGCTGGTGCCCGCGAACCAGTCCGCGCCTCGGCCGACCTTGTTGCTGCTGGACGGAAATGGGGCGTCGGAATCTCAGCCGGCCAGCACCTGGACGCTGCGCGGCGGCGCCAAGGAGTTCTTCGCCGACAAGCCGGTCAACGTGGTGATGCCGGTCGGCGGCGGGGGAACCTACTACACCGACTGGTTACAGGACGATCCCCAACTCGGACACCAGAAGTGGGAAACCTTCCTGACCTCGGAGCTGCCGCCGCTGATCGACCGCGAACTGAAAGGCAACGGGGTCTACGCCATCGGCGGACTTTCGATGGGCGCGGGAGCGGCGGCCATTCTGGCCGTGCGGCACCCCGATATGTTCCGAGCCCTGGCAGCCTTCAGCGGTTGCTACTCCACCGACGGCGTCGGGCAGTTGTCGGTGCGCCCCGTGGTCGAATCAAAGGGCGGGAACCCGGACAACATGTGGGGTACCGCGGGCAACCCGGAGTGGGCCGCGCATGATCCGAGCAAACACCTCGACGCGCTGCGCGGCAAACCGGTCCACCTGTACATGGGCACCGGCGTGCCCGGCCCGGGCGACGCCCCGTTCGACGATCGCTGGTCGTGGCCCAACGACCCGCTCCGGTCGAACGAGATCGAACAGGTCTCGCATGACTGCACCCTCGCCATGTCGCCGCTCATGAAACTCTTCGGCGCCGACCTTTCCCTCGACTACGCCGCCATCGGCGTCCACTCGTGGCCGTACTGGAAGGCCGCACTACCCAAATCCTGGCCGACCCTGAAAGCAGGCCTCGGCGTATAAGACCACGTCAGCAAGCCCTGATGATCCGCTGGTAGGCAGTGCGCGGCGGCGCGGCGTCGACGCCGCGCATCTTTTCGCGCGCCGCGCCGTAATCGACCGGGCAAATCGGTGCGTGCCGCGCCGTGATCGAACAGGCAAATCGGTGCGCAGCGTGACAAAGAGCGAGCGGGGCAGCACTCGTTGGCAGGGGAATACGGCGCGTGTGGTTTGGGTTACACACCGTAGCCGTGGTCTGTGTGCGGCGGAATCCGGTGCGACGGTGGGAGATTCGATGAGCGTACGAGCGGTATGGAACGGCACGGTGTTGGCCGAGAGCGATGACACCGTGGTGGTCGAGGGCAATCACTACTTTCCGGCGGGGTCGCTGAATACGGAGTACTTCCGCGACAGCGATACGCATACCGTGTGCGGCTGGAAGGGGCTCGCGTCCTATTACACGGTGGAGGTCGAGGGCGCGAAGAATCCGGATGCCGCGTGGTTCTACCCGGATCCCAAGCCGGAGGCCGAGCAGGTGCGTGATCGCGTCGCCTTCTGGAAGGGCGTCGACGTCACCGAGGCGTAACGCGCTCGGAGAGTCGGCGCGCAGAGGCGGCGGGCACCGAGTAAGAACGATGGCATGCGACACCCGGCCAGTCCGATCCTCAATGCGCTGATCTTCACGCCGGATCGGCAGATCATGCAGACGCCGTCGATCCTCGAGATGGACTACACCGAGCTGTCCATCCGGACGACCGACGGCGAGACGCTGCACGGCTGGTGGCTGCCCGCCGAACGCTCGATCGGGCACGTGCTCTTCGCACACGGCAACGCCGGCAATGTCGGCGACCGGGTGCCGATCTATGCGCTGCTCACCCAAATCGGTTTGGACGTACTCACTTTCGACTATCGCGGCTACGGCCGCAGCACCGGGCGGCCCACCGAATACGGCACCTACCGCGATGCCCACGCGGCCCGCCGGGTGCTGCTCGAACAGCCGGGCGTCGATCCGGATCGGGTGCTGTACCTGGGGAAATCTCTCGGCGGCGGGGTACTGCTCGAGCTGGCTACCGAATATCCGCCCACGGGACTGCTGCTGATGTCCACCTTCACCGGCCTGCGCGATGCGGCCCGCTCGGTCTACCCGTTCCTGCCCAGCCCACTCGTCCCGGACGCCTATCCGAGCCTGCGCCGCATCCGCGAGCTGCGCGCCCCCGTCCTGATCATGCACGGCGATCAGGACGAACTGCTGCCGCTGCACCATGCCGAGCGCCTCTACGCAGCCGCACCCGAGCCGAAGCGACTGGTGGTCTTTCCCGGCGCAGGTCACAACGATCTGGTCATGTCGTCCGGGGTCTCCTGGATCGATCTGATCCAGTCCTGGGCTGGTGATCTGCTCTCGACCTGACGGCGCTCGTGCGTAGCCTGGCGATATGAGCGATTTGGGTGAGATCACCGCCCGGTTGGCGGCGCTGTCCGATGACGAACTGCTGGCGGTGCTCGGCACGGCCACCGCCGGGCGACCTCGGCTCGCCTGGGTGCACACGGCGGTCGTCGAGGCCGCGAGCCTCGGTCATGCAGGCTCCGATACGACTGTGAGTCCCGCCACTACGACTCCGCAGCCGCATGATCAGCAGTCCGATGCCGCGACATCCGGGCAGGTCGGAGGCGTTTTCCCGGTACCGGCGGTACCGGTACCGCCGACCGGTATTCCGTCCGGACCCGAGGTGGGTGGATATTCCTCGGGCTCAGTCCCTACCTTCGAGTCAGTTCGCGATAAGGTCGAGCAGCGCTTCGGCACCGCACAGGGGATGGGCGAACTCGACCGGCAGACCCCGGCGGGCCGCAGCGCCGACGAACAATGGGAGGCGCGCGAGAAAGCCGCGCGCGAGCGTCTGGAACAGATACGGAAATCGTTGCGCGGCAACGACGTCGAGTCGAACGATCCGTAAGCTGGCCCAGCGCGACGGATAACGAATGTGATGGTGGAATTCGATGAGTGAGCCGCGCGAGATCGCCGAACGGCTACTCGATGCCCAGGTGGAATTCCTGCTGGCCGAGGTGAGCGGCGACCGCTTCAGCGAGGTCGTCGCCCGGGACGTGGAGTCGGTGATCGGGGTGGCCGACACCCTCATCTTCCGCGATGTCGTGGGGATCGACCAAGCCAAGGAGACCGTCCGCACCGTCATCGACCTAATCGGCGGCAGCCCGGTCATCGCGGACATGGTGGGGGTATTCGCCGACTCGATCTATGACAATATCGCCGCGAACAACGACTACACCCTCGGCCAGGTGGTCGACCGTGAACCGGTCGAGGCGCTGCTGGAAAAGATCTTCGGCATGCATCAGGCGCAGGAGCGCATCCTGGAGCGGCTCACCGAGAGCCCGCTGGTCGCCACCGTCGCCTCGAAGTTCGTGGACAAGCTCATCTCCGATTTCATGGAGGCGAATAAGCAGATCGCGGGCAAGATTCCGGGTGTCTCGTCGCTGATCTCCATGGGACAGTCGGCGGCGAAGACGGCCAAGAAGGCCACCGAGAGCACCTTCATCGGCGATATGGCGGGCAAGGGCGCGGTATTCGCGCTCAAGCGCACCAACAATGCCATCCGCGAGATGCTGCGCGACGCTCCGGTGCACGACGCCGCCATGGAGTTCTGGGATCTGCACGCCGACGAACCGGTCAGCGGTCTGCGCGACTACCTGACCCAGAAAGATCTGAACGAACTGGTGCTGCTCTGCTACGAGATCGCGGTCACCACCAGGGAGAAGGAGTATTTCGGGCTGCTCGTCGACGAGTGCGTGGATATCTTCTTCACCAAATACGGCGATTACACACTGGCCGCGATGCTGCCGGAACTGGGTCTGTCCGGCGACGATATCGCCGGGGAGATCCTGCGCTACGGTCCCGCGGTGATCGAGGGTGCGAAGCGCAATGGCGTGCTGGGCAAGCTGATTCGGGAGCGGCTCGAGCCGTTCTACACCTCGGATGTGGTGCTCGGGATTCTGGGCGAGGTCGGCTGAGTCCGATATTCCCCGCGTCCGGTGGGCGCGGGGAATGCCTCAGCGTGCCAGGTGATCGCCGTTGCGGACCTCTTCGACTGTGCGGCTGATCATTTCGCGCAGGGTGGCGGTGATCCGCTGCCGATCGGTCGGCTTCACGATCACGGTGCGACTGCCGAAACTGACATAGCGGCCGTCATTTTCGAAATCGGTGATCTGGAAGTCCTTGCGGCCCTTGGTATGCCGATTATCCACACTGCCGAGCGGATACACCCCGACGTGCACAGTGGCAGTCGTCGGCCGACGGAAGAATTTGTCGAACTCCTCGCGCACCGTCGGACGCCACGCGTCGCGCACCACCGGCGGCGGCTTCTCCAGCTCCTCGATCGGGACCTGCATCGGTTTACCTTGTCCCGCACGACATTCCGGCAACACATCGACTACCGCGGGGACCAGATCATCGGCCGATAGGAACAGCAGGTCCACATCCCCGCCGTGCTCGGGATCAGAGCCGGGCTCTTGGATCGCCAACGCGCCGTGCTGGTAGTGCACACCACCGTGCGCGCGAATCTTCCGCTCGTTGCGCGAACCGTGGAATCCGGCGACCTCCACCCGCGCCTCCGGTGCCAGCAGTACCTCGACGGCCCGCACCAGATCCTCGTCCAATTGCGGCATCACCACCTCGGCAGCGGCCCGGCGCAGCCGATCCGAATCTTCCTGGAAGACCTCGGTGGAGCGATGTCGCAGCGGATACGGGAGCACATCGCGTCCGGTCGATTCCCAGAGCACCCGAAATTCGAGCGCGGTGAAACGCCACCGCCGCGCGGTTGTCATGCGGTCTTCCTGTCTCACTCGCCGATGACCGGCGGGACCGTCTTCGGCGCATTGTCGAGCCCGGTGAGCTCTGCGCCGTTCTGCTGGTTGATCAAATAATCCGGAACGCCCTTGGTGGATTCGTTCTCGTCCTTGCCACCGCGATTGCCAGGTGCACCCATACCGGAGGTGCCGTTGCGGCCCGTGGTGGCGGCGGTGGTCGTGGCCGCGGCGGCGGCGGTAGCGGTGCCGGTGGGTGTGCCGGTGACGGTTCGGCCCGGCGACTGGTTGGTCGTACCGGGTGTGCCGCTCGGGCTGCCCGAACGGGTCGGCGAACCCGTGGTGGTCGGCGTTGTCGTCGACGACGGATTGGTCGCGGTGGTATCCGGCTTCGTCGTTGTCGGCTCGGCGCTGGTGGTTGCCGAGGGTGTCGTCGAACTATCCGTGGACTGGGTACTCGACGGATCGGTGGACGGACTCTCCTCGGTGCTCTTCGGCGTCTCCGTCGGCTGGGTGCCGCCGGGAGTGGAACCGGGCTGGTTGCCACCAGGGTTGTACCCCGGTCCCGGACTGGGGGTTTCGCCCGGCTTCGCGACGGGGTTATCGGGTTTGGGGATGACCGGGACGTTGGTGTCGGTCTCCTCGATGACCGGTGCGTACACGGTGCGCAGCACACGGACCGCCTCGGCATGTGCGGTGCTCTCGGCCTCGTCGTTATCGCGCCAGCCGCGGCCCGCGATCCAGTGCCTGGCATTCTCGACATTGGAGCGGAGGTCGGGAGCGTGCGGCACCAGCGCCTTGGTCGGCTCCAAACCGGTCTTGAGTTCGGCGACCTTACTGCCGGTCAGTTTTGCGGCATTGGCGAGCTGCACCGCCTGGGTGCTGTAATCCCCGACGGCCTTGGCGACGGCATCGCGCGACGCACCCTTCCAGATGCTTTCGTGGGTCGCGCGTTCCATCGCCGTGTTGAAGGTGTTCAACGAGGTCTCTGCGCGTTTGCCGATCTCATTCCATGCGGTCGCGAGATTGTCGACGGCGGTGATATCGATCTTGTCGACCTTCTCGCGCAGCTGTCCGGTCGACGGCCCATCGAAGTCGTCGCGGCCCTTCACCGAACGCGGTCGGTAGTCGCCGTGGAAGCCGATGCCATTGGCGGTGCTGCGAACACCGTCACGCTGTTGGTTGTATTTGTTCTGCACCGCGGCCGGATCGACACCCGGTTGACGCTCCTCGCCCGCAATCCAGTCGGTAAGACTTCCGAGCATCGCGGAGCCGAGATCGCCTGCGCTCCAGCTGAACATGCCGAATCCCACAGGTCAACCGCCCATCGATCGCAGCATCAACGTCACTCGGTCCGCCATCCCCACCCTCTCGACCCGTCCGAAGATCCTTACCATATCAAACGGTATCCTGGGCCGCCGCGCGTCGAATCGTCCCACCGGTGGGCACTAGGTGAGTCGGCACCAGACGAAGTACCGACCGACACTCGAGTCAGCTGAAAGCCGCGCAACACCGCGAGCCCACACACTGATTGCCCAGAGCCACAACGCAAATCGGCCCCCGGACGACGTACCGTTCGGGACCGACACAGCTGATCAGCCGCACCGCCCGCATCAACAGCCACCACAACCCGCCGCATCACGCTGACACTCACCTCGCCCACAGTGAGCCCACGCACTGATATCCCCAGAGCCGCAACGCAAATCGGCCCCCGGACGACGTATCGTCCGGAGGCCGATATCAGCCTGATCAGCCGCGCAGCACCGCACCGACCGCGTCGGCGGCCGCCGCGACGGCCGAGTCGCGCGCCGCACTGGCCTCGTCCTCGGTGAGCGTCCGGTCGGTGGCGCGGAAACGCAGCGCGTAGGTGAGCGACTTGCGTCCCTCCCCCGCTTGCGCGCCCTCGTACACATCGAACAGCGCGATATCTTCGAGCAACGCACCGCCGCCGGTGCGCAGTGCCGACTCCACCGAGGCGGCGGGGACGGTCTTCGCCACACTCACCGAAACGTCCTGCAGCACCGCAGGGAACGGGGAAACCACTGGGACAGGACGAGATTCGCGCAGCGGCAAGGCATCGAGATCGAGTTCGACGGCGCAGGTGCGCGGCGGCAGACCGGCACGCTCTAATACGGCCGGATGCAATTCGCCCGCGTGCCCGACGATCTCACCATCGACCAGCAGTTCGGCGCACCGTCCGGGATGCCACGGCAGGTAGGCCGTCGCGCGACGCTCGATCGTCACACCCGCCGCGTCGCCGATGGCATCGGCGAGTGCGAAGGCGTCGGCGGCTTCGGCCGGGCGTCCCGCACCCCACGGACCGCGCGGTTCCCGGCGGCCGGTGAGAACAGCGCCGATGTGCACCGGCTGTGCGGGCAGCGAATCGAGCAGCTCCGCGATCTGCTCGTCGGTCGGGCGGCGATCCACGGGCAACGCCTCGACCGCGCGCACGTTCGGGCCGGGCTGCACCACCTGCGCGATTCCGAAGATCGCGAGATCACGTGCGCCGCGGGAGATATTGCGCGCGGCCACTTCCAGCAGACCGGGCAGCAGTGTGGTCGACAGTTCCGGGCGCTCGGTATCGAGCGGGTTCAGCACCCGGGTGGTGTTGCGACGCGCGTCGTCGGCATCCAGGCCCCAGGTGTCGAACACCCCGGCCGGGAGGAACACCGGCGGCGGCACCTCGACACATCCAGCGAATGCCAGCGCCCGGCTCACCGCGCGACGACGCCGCTGCCCGGCGGTCAGACCGCGCCCGGCCGGGGCGGTCGGAATGACCGACGGAATCTGCTCGAGCCCTTCCAGCCGCAGCACCTCCTCGACAAGGTCCGCGGGCTGCGCCAGATCGGGGCGCCAGCTCGGCGGCGTGACGACCAGCTGACCGTGTCCGGTGGCTTCGTCGACACCGACCTCGACCGTGCAGCCGATCTGCGCGAGGCGACGCGCCGAGGTGCCGGTCGGGTAGGTCACGCCCGCCACCCGATCGGCGAGATCGATATCGATCCGGATGGGCGGTGCGGCCGGCACCAGCACCCGCACATCGGTGAGCGCGGATTCCACAGTGCCACCGGCGATTTCGGCCAACAGCTGGGCGGCGCGATCGAGCGCGACGACATTGATCTCCGGATCGACGACCCGCTCGTAGCGCTTCCCCGCCTCGGAGACCAGTTTGTGCCTGCGCGCGGTCCGGTAGACCAGCAATGGGTTCCAGGTCGCGGCCTCGAGCACGATATCGGTCGACGCGGCACCGACTTCCGTTGTCGCGCCGCCCATTACACCCGCGAGCGAGATCACGCCGGAGTCGTCGGCGATCACCACGTCCTCGACGTCCAGCACCCGCTCGACCTCGTCGAGGGTGCGCAGCGTCTCGCCCTGGTCGGCGGTCCGCACGACAAGTCCACCGGAGAGCTTATCCGCGTCGAAGGCGTGCAGCGGCTGCCCGAGCTCGAGCATCACATAGTTGGTGACGTCGACCGCGGGCGAGATCGGGCGCACACCCGACAGCAGCAGCCGGCGCTGCAACCACCAGGGGCTCACCGCATTCGGATCGATGCCGGTGACCCGGCGAACCGCGAACCGCGTGCACTTGGACTCCGGTTCGAGCTGGACCGGCCATGCCTTCAGCTCGTCATTGGGCAGCGTCCGCACCGCGGGATCGGCGTATTCCAGATCGAATCCGCACGCCAGCTCGCGCGCCAGACCGCGGGCCGAGAAACAGTAGCCGCGGTCCGGCGTGATGTTCAGTTCGATGACCGTATCGTCCAGCCCGAGCAGCTCATTGGCGTCGGTACCGGGTTCGGCGGTACCGGGCTCGAGCACCAGAATGCCCGAATGGTCCTTGCCGATACCGAGTTCGGCGACCGAGCAGATCATGCCGTTCGAGGTATGCCCGTAGGTCTTACGCGAGGAGATCTGGAATCCCCCCGGGAGCACACCACCCGGCAGGACCACGACCACCAGATCGCCGACGGCGAAGTTCGTTGCGCCGCAGACGATCTCCTGCAAGTCCGGATTGCCGACATCCACCTTGCAGAACCGGATCGGCTTCTTGAACTCGGTCAGCTCGGTGATCTCGGCGACGCGGCCGACCACCAGCGGCTTATCGATATCACCGGTCACCGGCTGGAGCTTGTCGACCTCTTCGACCTCCAACCCGACACGGACGAACCCTGCGTCGAGCTCCTCCGGCGTCACCGACCACTCGGGGGTGGTCCGGCGGATGATGTCCGTCAGCCAGGACTGCGCTACTCGCACTTGACGTTTCGCTCTCTCGATCGATGGAGGGTCAGGACCGGATACCGAAGGGCAGCGTGAACCGCGCGTCGCCCTCGACGATGTCCCGCATGTCCGGGATGCCGTTGCGGAACTGCAGTGTCCGCTCCAGCCCCATGCCGAACGCGAACCCGCTGTACACCTCGGGATCGATCCCGCTGGCGATCAGCACCTTCGGGTTCACCATGCCGCAGCCGCCCCATTCGACCCAGCCAGCGCCGCCCTTCTTGTCCGGGAACCACACATCGACCTCGGCCGATGGCTCGGTGAACGGAAAGTAGTTGGGACGCATACGAGTCCGCGTATCCGGCCCGAACAGCGCGCGCGCGAACGCGTCCAGGGTGCCGCGCAGATGCGCCATGGTCAGGCCCTTGTCCACCGCGAGCCCCTCCACCTGGGAGAAGACCGGGGTGTGGGTGGCGTCGAGCTCATCGGTGCGGAACGTGCGACCGGGGCACACCACGTAGATGGGCAGCTCGCGTTCGAGCAGCGAACGCACCTGAACCGGGGAGGTGTGCGTGCGCAGCACCTGCCGCGAGCCCTCCGGCGCGATGTGGAAGGTGTCCTGCATGGTGCGAGCCGGATGGTCGGGCAGGAAGTTCAGCGCGTCGAAGTTGAAGTGCTCGGTCTCGACCTCGGGCCCCTCGGCAACCTCCCAGCCCATCGCGACGAAAACGTCGGCGATCTGCTCGGAGATAACCGTGATCGGATGCCTGGCGCCGATGGCGGCCCGGCGCGCGGGCAATGTCACGTCGATCGCCTCGGCGACCAGGACGGCGGCGTCGCGCTCGGCGAGCAGCACCGTGCGGCGCGTTTCGAAGGCCTCCGACACCCGTGCCCGCGCGACATTCACACGCTTGCCCGCATCCGCTTTCTCCGACTTCGGCAGACCGCCCAGCGCGCGCTGCGCCAAGGCCAGCGGCGCCTTACCGCCGAGATGCTCGGTCTTCGCGACCGCGAGCGCATCCAGATCGGCGGCCGCCGCAAACGCCTTCTCGGCCTCCGCCGCGGCAGCGGCCAAAGCCTCCTCGGTCAGCGCTGCGTTCTCGACTCCATCGTTGTCGTCGGCCACGATCGTTCGTCTCTCCCCTGGGGATCGGTTCGCGGGTCCGCGTCATTGCCGACCCACATTGCTGCTGGTCGAATCGTATTCGATGCGCGGTGGCCGATTCATCCGGATTACCAGTGGGCCTGCTTGCCCGGCGTGTGCTGGCGCGAACTTTCGCGGTTGCCCCAGGCCAGCGGCGATCGGCGGACAACACAGACAAACCGAACGGCCATAACCATCGACGGGCGGTGGGTACGAAGCGCCTGCCGCCAATGACCCCGCGACCGCGCCGATCACGGTCCCGTAGACCCAGTGATCGGCACCCGGAGCCCACAGTAATCCGGTCCGGAAGCGGCGCCCACAGTGCGACGGCAGCCATACCAAACACGGCTGTGCGCCCGTCCCACGCGATCGACGTGGGACGGGCGCACAGCCGCCGAGTAGTGCCGCGACGATCAGTCCACTGCGGTGATGTGGCTCGGCAGCAACCGTGACACCACGGCACCTACCCCGACGATCGTCGCGCCGACCCAGACCGCTGGCACCAGACCGTCGACGTAGCTCTGCGGGTCCAGATACGACCCGTGCGAGGCGAAGACCGAGGCCAGCACCGCCACACCCATCGCGACGCCCACTTCCCGGATCGTGCTGTTGGTGCCCGAGGCCATCGCCCGATCCTCGGCACTCGCACTGGCCATCACCACCGTGGCACCGGGGGCGAAGGTCAACCCCATACCGATGCCGCCGAGCAGGAACGGCCCGACGAAAGCCAGATAGCTCGCGTCGACCGAAGAGACCGCCGCCATCCAGGCCAGCGCCACCGCCAACAGCGCCTGCCCCACCGTCAGCAGATTCCGAGCGCCGACCCGGTCCACGATCAACCCGGCCAGCGGTGCGACCACCATCGGGGCCATCGTCCACGGCATGGTCCTGATCCCCGACTGCAGCGGCCCATAACCCTGCACCACCTGGAAGTACTGCGCCAGCAGGAAGATCGAGCCGAATACGCCGACCGAGAAGGTGAAGCTGGTCGCATTGCTCACCCGGAAGGCGCGGGACCGGAACAGCCGCAGCGGCAGCATCGGATCGGGCGTACGCAGCTCCCAGGCGATCAACAGGCCGAGCAGCACCGCTCCGCCGATCAGCATGGACAGCACGCTGGTCGAGGTCCAGCCGTCGTCGGCACCGTGGATCACGCCCCACACCACCGCGAGCACACCGGCCCCGGACAGCACCAGCCCGAGCGGATCCAGCCGCTTGGCCCGGCCGTGCGATTCGGTCAGCACCCGCGCCGCGAAGGGCAGCACCAGCACGCCGATCGGCACATTCACCCAGAAGATCCACTGCCAGCTCAGACCCTCGACCACCGCACCGCCGATCAGCGGGCCGAGCGCGACGCCGAGTCCGGAGATACCGCCCCAGATACCGATCGCGGCGCTGCGCATCTTCTCGGGAACCGCGGACGACAGCAGGGTCAGCGATAGCGGCATCACCGCGGCCGCGCCGAATCCTTGAACCGCCCTGGCGGTGATCAGCATCCACGGTTCAGTGGCCAGCGCACACGCGGCCGAGGCCAGGGTGAACAGCGCGATACCGGATAGGAATACCCGGCGGCGGCCGAGCCGATCACCGATGGAGGTGGCGGTGAGCAGCAGCGATGCGAACGACAGCGTGTAGGCGTTGACGAACCACTGCAGGTCGGCCAGCGATGCGCCGAGTTCGGTGCGGATCACCGGCAACGCATTGGTCACGACCAGGTTGTCGAGCGTGACCATGAACATCGGGATGCCGACGGCGGCGAGTACGGCGGCCAGCGGGCGAGCGCTGGCGCGCGGTTCGGCATTCGCCGCGGTTTTTTCGAGGATCTCGGACATGTCCAGCCTTTGTTGTAATCGACTGATAACTAACTGTCGGAAGAGTATGCATCGACTGATAACATGTCAACAGCAGACGGCCGACCGAGCGGAGTGGAGCACGATGGCGAGTTCAACCCGAACCCGAATGACCGCCACCGAACGCAGCGAGGAAGTCCTGCGCGCGGCCGTCGACGCCTTCGCCGAATCCGGTTACGCCGCAACGAAAACCGATGAGATCGCGCGCCGAGCGGGCGTCTCCCAGCCGTACGTCATCCGCCTGTTCGGCACCAAACAGCAACTATTCCTCGCCGCCACCCACCGCGTCTGCGACCGCATCGAGGACACCTTCCGCGCGGCCGCCGCCGAGGGCATCACCCCCGACTCGACGCAGGAAGAGAAGATGCGCGCCCTCGGCCGTGGCTTCCAAACATTCCTGACCGAACGTGAACTGCTACGCGTACTGCTACACGGCTTCGCCGCCGCCTCCGACCCCGCCATCGGCCCCGACGTCCGCGAGCGCTTCGGCCGCATCTACGCCGTGGTCGCCGAACTCACCGGCGCCTCCGTCGACGAGATGTGCCGCTTCCTCGCCAACGGCATGCTCCTGACGGTCATGACCGCAATGGGCGTCGCGGGCCCCGACGCGGTCGATGCCTGCTGGGCCGTCGACATGCTGGAAAACCTCCGCGCCGAGGGCGACTAGGGCAGTTGTCCTGTCCGGCGCGGCGTGCGGGTTTTGCTCATGGTGATCGAGACCGATGGCAACGGCGTCGTGGTGCCGGAGAATGCGCGAGACCGCTTCGTCGCAGTTTGACAGCGCAGTCGATTGTCCCCGCGACCATGTCAGGAGTACTTCGCTTGACCACATCACTGCCAGTTGATCTCGAGCACGCCAACGATATTCATACCGCGGTCGACGTACCGCTGATGCGCGAGCTGGTGTGTCCGGAGCGGACGCTGTGGTCGCCCGCGGAATTGCGGGAGTTGACCGGGTCGGTCGCCGATGCCCTGGCGACACCGCTACTGGACATCGTGCGGTTCGATACGCGGCAACGTTGGTGGACCCGGCTGGCGCTGACCATGGGCGTCGAGGTGTGGCTGCTGTCCTGGGCACCGGGGCAGGGCACCGAACCACACGATCACGGCGGCGCCGCCGGCTCGTTCACGGTATCCATCGGTGAACTCGGCGAGGAATACCGCCACCCCGGCGGCCCGGTGCGCACGGCGCAACGGCAGGCGGGCGAAACGGTCGCATTCGGACCGGATCGAGCGCATCGGCTGCGCAATCACAGCACTCGCCCGGCCGCCTCAGTACACGCGTACTCACCACCGCTTCGGCCGGTCCGCGAGTACCGCGCGCTCACGGATTTCGTGGGCGTATGAGCGCCGAGGACAGGCTCGACCGGGCACGAGCCAAGCTGAATCGCGTCGACCCACAGCAGGCGGCGGCACTACTCGCCGACGGCGCGTTGGTGGTCGATATCCGCCCGCACGCAAACCGCCTCGCCGAGGGCGAGATTCCCGGCTCGGTCGTGGTGGAACGAATAGTGCTGGAATGGCGGCTCGACCCGACCGGCACGCACCGGCTGCCCGGTCTCACCGCGAACACGCCGGTGGTGCTCGTCTGCAACGAGGGGTACGCCTCCAGCCTGGCCGCCGCAGACGCCCTCGAACTCGGCCTGCACCGAGCCACCGACCTCACCGGCGGCTTCCGCGCCTGGCAAGCGGCCGGCCTACCGGTAGTCCCCGGCGGCACACCGGCCGCCCCCTAGCCCGCCGGTTACCAATCTTGTGGCGCCAAAGCGTTCCAGCCCCAGCTGTCGCATGCCCAGTGCGCGCCTCGTAGAAGTAGGACCTGCGTGGGTGCGGGCATCAGCCAGCACCGATCGGCGGCCTTGTCGGCGGCGAGCCCGTAGTGCACGTCGGCGGGGTGCGCAGCCCGATACCGGTGTGTCGGTGTTCGTGTCTGTACCACTGCGCAAAGAGTCCGTGAATTGCCTTGCTGCGGTGAGTGATCCGAAGCATTCGGGGAATTCCGGACCGTATTTCAAGGTCTTGAACAGTGATTCGGAGTCGGGTAGCCCCGGCGCGTTGCAGCGCCGAGGCCCCCTCAGAACCGGACGTGCGCCTCGTCGACGCATCCGGTTCGACCACGCCCCAGGTGCTCGCTGGCGGTGCAGTGTTTCCGGAGTTTCGTCTGTTGCGCGTGGTGGTGCGGCAGGCAATATCTGTGCACGAGACGGTGATGGGTGATCAACGCGGCCGCCGTGTGGGTCTTGCCGGTGCCGAGAGCTTGCTGCCCAACCCGCGACCAGATGTCGCTCTCGGGTTGCGGCACACCAGCTTTCGCGAGCTCGACCAGCGCATCCGCTACAGACGTACCTCGACCACGCCCATGATCGCTATTGATTCATCAGCGTCGCGGAGGCGTCATCGGTCGCGAAATCGGCAATCCAATTACCGTGTGCCCGCCCTGATCTGGGCGATCATCTCCGACAGTTGCACCACTCGTGCATCGCTCTCCCCGTGCCAGGCCGCCAGCTGCGCGTGCAATTTCCGCAGTCGCGTCAGCGCGGCCCGCACCTGACCGCTGTGTACCTGGCAGGTGGCCACCTGCCGTTGGCAGTACATGACCTGGTCGTCATAGGGTCCCCGCTCCGCGGTGAGGTCGTCGATCAGGTCGCTGTAGAACGCGCCGGCCTGGACATAGTCACCGGATTCCAGACACAGATCGGCCAGCCGAACCCGCGCGTCGACGACGTCCACATCGCGAGCGCCGAGCTGTGGCACGGCAACGCCGAGAGAGTCTTTCAACCCTCCGATGGCAGGCACGTAACGGGACTCGTCGGCGAGGTCGCGAGCACGGCGGACCGCCCGATCGAGATCACCGCGGGTGAACTCGGGCGCGGGAGCCGCATCGCCGACTTCGGGCCGCTTCTGGATCACCGCGGTCCGTGTCGTTGCGGAGGCACCGATGGCTGCCGCATACAGTCGTGCGGGGCTCGCCGGATCAGGACGTTCTATCAGCCCGTCGAGCGGACCGACATACCGCATCAGCACCCCGTGCACGGTCGCGTGAGTCGGTGGAACGCATCACTGGAATAACCGCAAACGAGAGAAGCCACTCGGCAGCTGGACCAATGATTATTCGCACTCAATGCGACACCTATGCCGTCAGCTACGGAGTCGGTCAACATATTCTCGATCCATACTATCGGGATGACGAATTTGGTCTCAGGTTCCACTAGATGCCTTGATCAAGATGGCATTATTCGCATTAGAAATCAGCTAATGAACGGGCGCGGCCGTGTCGACTAACATTCTGTCGCACGCGGAGACCATATCGACGGCTTTGGATTCGATCGACTTAGCGCAGTCGTACGCCGAATCTGCGGAATGGTAAGTGAAGTACCTCTAACATCGCTCTCCGCACTAAGAAGTCGATCCGGGTCGAGTGCACAGAATCCACGATCAAGCTACCTCTTGCCACAAACCCGGAGGACTTTCTAAGTGACCTACAAGTAATCGAGGAGGTTTGCACCCGACACGATCCGCTGCCAGATCTTCGGTTCATCGACCGCCTCCGCCCGCTTGATAGGCGCATCAGAAAGGCGGTCGATGCCAGATCAAAACTTGAGTCGATGGTTGCAGACTCCGACCACCCCAGGCTATCCATCGGCGTCCCTGAAGCGTGCCAGGATGGCTACAGCATCGCGCATACCGTAGTGGTGCCGGAGAACTATCGGTCGGTGACTGAGCCCCAGGTCAATCGTTGATATCATCTGAGTCGTAGTTTATTTCGAGGTCGGCTGGCCGGGATGGCCACGGGGGGGCCTGAATTCTGGCTCCTGACCATTTGTCTACGGTCACAACCGGATAATCTGACTGATTTGCGATACCCGATCGGTTCCAAATGAGAATATCGCCCCAGAAAACCTCAGCTGGTATCTCGGGGCGCCGATCGGACACAAACATGTTCCACCCATTTCGGAAGCCGATTCGCAAGCTGCCGGACTTGAAGAATACTGGCGATACGATTGGCCCTGTAAGCATCTTTTCGATTTCAGATTTCGGCCAGTGCGTGATCACATGACGGTTAGGATCGTCTTCGGCAAGTGATCGTGGCGAGAGTTCGGTACCGTATCCGGCAGCTATCCTGAATCCGGAATCGAGGTGGAATTCGAATCCATCGGGCCGCCATTCCGTATTGGCAATACGGCTTCCACGTAAAGGTTGTATTATCCACCTGTCGTCGTACTCTTTAATCTCCGAGTTCACATCTATCCTTCGTCATCTTTCCAGCTCGTCGCGGATATTTCCAATACTATCGTCTGACGCGGTGCCGTCCGGCTTCTTCACGTATACCTCACCGGATTCCAGATCGACCACAACATCTGGATTCTTATTCGCACCATCCCCGCGCCACGCCCCGTAAGCCTTGATTCTGTGGATGGCTTCTCTGACATCTTTCGCTGGCACACCATAGTAACTGGCGATCTTGTTGATCTTCGTTGTCTGTGAGGACGTGGTAAACGCGCCACTAGGGCTGTTCGGATTGATGTCATCCGAATCGGCATCATCGATGAGTACCTTCATGGCAATGATGGCACCGAGTTTGGTGGCGATATCGGTGAGGCTGGGGACATTGTCGAACGCGGTGACCGTGAAGGCTGTGGTTCCCGCGACTGCCGCCGCCGTGCCGATTATTTTGATGAGTTTGCTTGTGTCGTAGGTGCTTTTGAGCACTCTGGCGGTGTTGCCGGCGATCGCTACGACGCCGACGCCGGCGGCGACGTCGCTGAGTGCGGCGGTGATCCAGGAGGCGGCGACGCCGATGAAGACAGTGGTTCCGGCTGCTATCAAGGCGTTGGTGACCGCGTCACGGAATTTGTCGCGGGTTTCGGAGGTGGCGGTGCTGTATTCCGCGACGGGGGTGGCGAGGTTGAGGGATGCGGAGGCAAGTTGGGTGGCGCCGCCGTTGAGGGTGGTGAGGTGGCCGAGGAGGGGGTCGAGGCCTTTCTTGTCCTGGATGTCGCTGAAGAGGTTGGTGATCTCGGTGATCCTGGATGCGGCATCGGTGATGGTTTTGTGTTCGGCGAACGTTTTCCAGGTCGATGCGGCCTTGGCGAGTTTGTCTTTGTTGCCGTTGGGCAGCTTGCTGCCGAATTCGTCCTGGATCTTCCCGACCAGGGCGTCGTAGAAGCCGGGGATACTGCCCTTTCCCTCGGTGACACCGTCGCCGTTGTTGCCGACCGAAGTCGGGATTGTCACCTTGTACTCCGACATCGCCGTCACGGTGGGCGGGTCGGGCATCGGGTTGGAGTTATTGGCCAGTGCCCAGTTGTGTCCGGCGGCGTAGAGCATATTGCCGAAGTTGGTGAGGGCGTCGGCCAGGTTCGTGCAGGTCTGCATCGTTTCCTGGGCGACGCGGTCGTAGGTCTTGCCCCATGGTTCGCAGCCCCCGGTGTCACCGGCCATGCCCGCGCATTCACCTTTGACCACATCGTGGACCGGTTTGTCGGCGGCACGAAGGTCGGTGGCCAGGGCGTGGCATTTGTTGCCGGCGTCGTAGTAGGTCTGCCAGTCGATAACCAGTACACCCATGTGTCTTACCCCTGGGAGAACATTTTGTAATTGGTGTCGTGGGCGGTGGTGTAGCGCGCGTGGGCCGCCTTGGCAGCGTCGCTGACATCCTTCACACCTTCGACGAATTCCCTTGCCCCGTTGACCCATTGAGCGTGGGCATCGGCATACGCCTGGGCGGCAACGCCTTCCCACCCGGTGCCGGCCAGGGTGGCGACCCGGTCATCGATCTCATCGAGATGCTCGCCAATGAACCCGGCCAGACCCGACAGACGGACCACGATCTCATCGAGATGGTCCAGGTCGACCGAAAACTGAGAGTTCATGGCAGATCCAAACTCGAAGTGTTCAAGGACGCAGCGTTGCTCTCATCACGTGCCTGATAGGTGTCTGCAGTGACGCCAAGCTTTTCCGCCATCCCAGTCAGGGCGGTCATGATTTTGGTGCCGCCATCGTGGACGTCGGTCCAGCCCTCGGAGAATTCGTTGGCCGCGTCCCCGGTCCAGCTGCCATCGGTCAGCGAAGCGACGTCCTTCGCGGCGGAATCCAACGCCGTGCGCAGTGCCTCGGCCAACTCGTAAACGTACTTGCCGACCTCGCGCACCTTCTCGGGCACCACCGAGAGGTTCTGGCCAGAGGCTGGTGTCCCCCCATCACTCATGACGCGAATCCTAACCGAAACGCGTTGGGGGTAGCGAGAGAGCGAGGTGGGAGACCTTGGTCGGTTGCGTTCCGCTCAGCACACATAGAGGACGTCGGCGGCGATATTGATTAGGCCTCGATCCGTCGATATGTTCGCTATTTCAACACACATCCAGCCGCCGATTCCGTCCGTGGATCGAGGCTCAGTTCAGCTGTGTGTGGAGTCGTTCTTGGGGCGATAGCGCAGTAGCCCGACGTCACCGATTTGTGTGACGTCGACGAGTTGCATCCGTCGTCGGGAACCTCCGGGGAAGGCGGCCGGGTTCACGAAGCGTGGCGCATCGGCTTGTCCGACCAGCAGCGGAGCGACAGCGAGGTGGAGCTCGTCGGCGAGGTCGGCGGACAGGACCGCGGTGTGGATGCTGGTGCCGCCCTCGATCATCAGTTGACCGATGCCGCGGTCTCCTAGATCGTCCAGGAGGACGGCAAAGTCGACGGCATCGCCGAGGGGCGCGATGTCGGCGAGCTCACCCAGTTGATGGTGGAGCTTCTCCGCGCCCGTGTCGGTGGTGTATACGATCGGCTTTCGTTCCTCGACGCCGTGATGCCAGGACCGGGCGGCGGGGTCGAGCTCCCCGGATGCTGTGACCACGACTTTCTGTAGATGTGCTGGTTTGCCGGCAGCGGCGCGAGCGGCGAGACGTTCTTCGGTCTTGATGATCAGTCGCGGATTGTCTCGGCGCAGGGTCTCGGCACCGATGAGAATCGCGTCAGACTCGGTGCGCACCTGATCGACACGGTCGAAGTCGGCGTCGTTCGACAAGTAGAGGCGTTCTGGAATCGTGTCATCGATGTAGCAGTCGACACTGACCGCGACGGACAGGATCTCGTAGGGTCAGGGCATTTCGCGGCCTTCCACTTCTCGAATTCATCAACTCCGTGGCGGCTCGGCCGCGAATGACGGGTACTAGCGACCGATTTCGAGCAGATCATTCGACCGTGCCGGACAATTCAGCCCTGTCAAGGTTGTGAATCCACGACGGTTCCGCCGCCCGTTCGGAGTCGTGAAACGCATCAAATGACTTGCCGCGCTGCGGCGAAAGGTAGGGCCTCGAGCCGTGCATGATGGCTCGATTCTGTACGGCGACAGTGTCTTTCGTCGGTTGCAGTGTCGACCTGAGCCAGGATGCGAACCCGAGCAAGCTGTCTGTCTGCCGACGCTGGGCCATGGCGATACCGAAGAGCGTCTCGCGAACCGACGGGTGCAGCTGGGGTGCTGCGGCGCGAGCCTTGTTGAGCGCGGCCAAGGCGCGGTCGGGCCTGCCGGGCATCAGCCAGGCACGGGCGTTGTCCTGCCAGTGGTGCGCGATACGGGTTAGTCGACAACGCCGCGGCGCCTGCATTCGGACCGAGTGGTTCGGCTTGCTTGCGTTCTGAAATGATCACGGATGACTAGTGACCGTCTGGTCCCGCTGGGATAGGTCGGCGACCTCAACGATCAGGGTTTGATGATGAGAAGAATCTTCGCCGCTGGTTGCCTGGTGGTGAGTGCGGCGACGCTGGTCGCCTGTGCTGGTAGTTCCACCGATCAGGGCGGGAAAACGGTGGTTTCGGCGATGGCCTCGCCCGCGCCGACCGCCTCCGTGCAGGTGAGTGTTCCACCGGCGCCGGTGCAGACCGGCGCCGAACAGGTTCGGTTCGATCCGTGTGTGCGTGTGGGCGACGACCTGGTGACCCGGGCCGGATTCGACCCAGCGACTCGCGAAAGAGACACAGCCGAAAGCGTTTCCACGCTTTTCACGAAGATCGGCTGCCAATTCTGGCGTGAGGTACTCGTCGATGGCGAGAAATACCCCACTGGCGGGTTGTCGGTGACGTCGAGCGACTTGACTCTTGACGATGCTCGGAAGAACACGGGCAACAGCATCTTCAACTCCGACCCGATCGGCGGACGCGAGGCCGTGCTGTACCGGACTCCGCTGATCGACGGCGCTTGCTGGGCGTCGATCAAATCATCCGACGGGACGTTCACGGTTGGCCTGATTGTGCCCCCCGGTCCGGTTACCGTGCCGCCGCCCTGTGACCAGATCCGCCAGATCGCCGAAATCTTCAGCGAATCGCTCGGCACCAACTAATACCTCCATTCGATGGACCATGCCCGTTGACGGACGATGCCCGCCCGTCTAGAGTCCGGGCGGGCGAGTCTGGCTGTGGGGCAACGATGTTCGGCTCCACTTCGGGGAAAAGTAGAGAGTTAGGGCACTATACGGATGGCTGAGACGTTCGCGGCGAATCCCAGCGAAATTGCTGGTTTGAGTAACCTTTTCAGCTCGATAGCTGGGGATGCCCTGTTGGCGTCCAGCTTTGTGGCGAAGGAGGGGAAGGCGGCGGATTGGCTCCACGGGCCGATCATCGACACACTTGTGGCCCCTATCAATGATGCGGCTGACTGGATGTCCAGGCGCCACGCGGTACTCGCGAATACCACCCTTGGCACCAGTACCGAGCTCAATAAGGCCGCCTGGATGTATCACAGCCAGGATCAGAAGTCCTACGCCGCGCTGAACGCACATACCGAATCGAATCTTCCGGCAGATGACAGCGTCGAAGAGATCGGCGTGACCGCGCAATACGACGGTGCCGCCACCTACCCGAAGCCGGAGTCTTTCAAACTCGAAGCGCCGGCGGCGAACAAAGAGGAGCTCGCAGGTCTCGTCGCCGACGTTTTCCCGGTGCTCGGCAGGGTGAACGAGTCCATCAAGAGCATCACTCGCGCGGCGGGAACCGAATACGATCCGCTGGTAACATGCTTGGAGCCGATTCCGGGAAACTGGTCCGAGATCCGCAGGCTCGGTGAGGTTTACAAGGCAGCCGGCAACGGGCTGGAGGCATGCGGTAAGAATCTCGAATCCGGCGTGAAGCGGATCGACGGTAGCACGGACGGTAAACCCAATTGGGACGGTAAAGCCTCCGTATCCTTCAGCGAGTGGGCGACCAAGCAAGCCGCGGCGATGAAATGGGAAGGCCCCGTCGGCCGGATCGTCAGTGATTGTGCGGGCAAGGTCGCCGACGAGATCAGAGACGGCATCAAAGCCATCCTCGAAGGGCTGTGGGGGATGCTCAACAAGTATGTCGATTTCGACGACATCAAGGGCGCTCTCAAGTCGGTCGCCAATATCTTGTCCGCGGCCGTCCCGGGCCTCGGCGCTGCCCGCATCGCCAAGCTGGTCGTTGACATCGGCCTTGTCATCAAAGCCGCCTTCGACGTGGTATTGAAGATCAAAGAGCTTGCCGATGCCTTCAAGAAGCTCCTCGACATCATCAAGGATCCGGTAGGCCAGTTGAAGGAGAAGGGGAAACAGAAGCTGGACGAGGCCATCGCGCCGGTCACCAAGAAAGTTGACGACGCGACCCGTAAGGCGGCCCTCGCCAAGGATATCGAACAAATTTCCCATTACGGCGACACCGTGGACCGCCCCACACAGTCGTATGACGCCGGGTCCGGCACCGCACCGTGGGAGAACGCGTCATGACGAAACCCCAATGGGGCAGCATGCGGGAGCCCGATCTCGACCCTGAGGTGGAGGCGATCGCTCGGAAAGTCATGGACGCGGTAGACAACCTACGCACCGCCACCATCCGAATGTCCAACATAGACATTGACGAACTCTTCGACGGCCCCACCGAGGTGACCGAGGAATTCATCTCGATGGTCGCCGGTATGGACACCGCGTCTCCGGCGCTGAAGGCGTACGCCGAACGCGTCGGTAACGGTGAATGCCGTTGGTGCGACATCGAAACCCTCGCCCGCCCGGTACCACCGGAAGTCGCCGAGATGAAGAGTTCGCCGCTGTTCATCTGGAAGTGGACCCCGGAACCCCCGCAAACGCCCACCCCGCCTCCGGCCCCCACATGGTCGCCCACCCAGACCCCCATCCGTCGTCCGCGACCAGGCGAAGCCGTGGTCGGCCCCAGCGACTGGCCGGACGACTTCGAGGATCACCCCGATGAACGGCGCTGGCGCTGAGATACATTGAGCCGTGACTTCGCGTTCCGAGGTGCCGTTACAGCCGGTGGGCTACTCGAGGAGTTGGTATGGGGCGGTCCGTGAAGATGATCGGCCCGATGTCGCTGGTGTGGATGCTGAGTGTCCCGGTAGCGGCGGTGGCCTTTATGGCGGGCACGCTGAACCTGGGTGCCGCGATAGTTCGGTGGACCGGTTCCCAACTCGCCATGGCGCTGTTTCTTCCTGTGAGCATATTGGTGGGTGCGGGTGCGTGGATGCTTGTGCTAGCCGCTGCATGGCGGCTGCGCCGGAATTACTTGCGGCGGGCCGGGTCCTCGATGTCCGCAGTGGTGGTCGAGTCGGATCTGCGATACAAGTACCGTTCGGGCACGCTGAATTTCGATCTATGGCGGGTGAACGTTGAAGCCCAGTTTCCGCACCCCGACTCGGGTGCGGAGGTTCGCGTGCAGAAGCAGTACCTCTACCCTCAATTCCGCGAGGCCAAAGCCCGAGCGCTGGTCGAGCGACTGAGCGTCGGTTCTTCGGTTCCCGTTGTGGTCCGCAAGAATTGCGCATTGTTCGACATTCCCAAACGGCCCGTCTGGGCCGATATCTGGTGAAGGCTACCGACTCCGGCCTTCGGGGATTGCATAGCTGACCTCCGTATCGAGCGTCAGACCGTGTTCGTCAGAGCGCGAACGGCGCCACTCGCACCAACGTAGTCGTGACGGATTCGGCTGGGCTATCGAGCTCAATCCTGGCCTGAGCACGGCCACTGCCATCGTCTTCGATATGCCACCGGGGCCGGTACCGTCGGTGCTGCAGTTCCACGACTCGATGTTCTCGGGCGGGGTCAAGGTCCGGGTCGGTTAGCGAGAAAGAGTTCGGGCACCTTTGACGTAGTCAAGGGCGACCCAACCGCCCAGCGACACCGCCAGAAACGACGCGGAGGTGACATTCAGCCGCGTACAGCCACTGTCTGTACCGGCCCGAGCCGAGCGGAGGGCCGTACGGGCTCGGTGAGTACGGGCTCACCCGGCCCAGGCGTTCCGCTGCGAGTTCGCGCCCGGCCTATTTCGTGTGCTGGACCCGATGCGGTCCAAGTCTGCTGGGCCGAAGACCTCCACGAAGACCTCCGCAACCACGGCGACTGACCAGTCCACAATCAGCCGGAGTCGACTTGGACGGCAGCTACCTCGCGAAGCGGACGCGAGAGTTCGCGTAGAGGCAGATCGACGCGGCGGTGGCGAGGTTCAGGCTCTCGGCGCGGCCGCGGATCGGGATTCGGATGCGGTGGTCGGCGCGGGCGGCCACGGCCGGGTCCAAGCCGTGGGCCTCGTTGCCGAACAGCCAGGCGACCGGGCGCGTGAACAAATCGTCGGCGTCGTCGAGGTCGACCTCGCCGTCAGCGGCGGTGGCCAGGATCGTGATACCCGCTGCGGCAATGGCATCCAGGGTTTCCGCGACATCACGGCTCCGCGCGATCGGCACATGGAACAGGCTGCCCGCACTCGCGCGCACGCACTTTCCGTTGTGCGGGTCGACGGTCTCCCCTGCCAGCACGACACCATCGGCACCGACCGCGTCGACAACCCGAATCAGCGTGCCCGCGTTGCCCGGTTCAGCGATCTCGACCGGTACGGCCAGCATCCGCGGCCCCGCCCCGAGTACCTCGTCGAGTGGCACATCGATCAACTCGCACACCGCGACAAGCCCAGGGGCGGTAACGGTTTCACCGAGGTGCTGCGCGGCCCGGTCGCTCACCAGCGTGGCCCGTACCCCCATGCCGACCGCCGAGGCAACCAATTCGTGCTCGCGTACCGCGGCGTCGGTCGAATAGAACAGCTCCCGCACCCGTCCCGTATCCAGCGCCGCCGCAACCGAATTCGCCCCTTCGGCGAGGAACAGTCCGGTCTTGCGGCGGGCAACGGAACGATGGAGCTTGACAGCGGAAACGACCCGCGGATTGCGCTCGGAGAGCGCGTCCACGGGTCGTTCCGAATGCTGTGTCGTCACGCAGCCGCGAATCAGGCGGCCGGGGCGTTGACGTCCTGCGGAAGGGCGGCCTTGGCGACGGCGACCAGACCGGCGAACGCCTCGGCGTCGGAGACGGCCAGCTCGGCGAGGATCTTGCGGTCCACCTCGACACCGGCGGCCTTCAGGCCCTGGATGAAGCGGTTGTAGGTGATGTCGTTGAGGCGCGCCGCGGCGTTGATACGGGCGATCCACAGCTTGCGGAAGTCACCCTTGCGCGCCCGGCGGTCCCGGTAGGCGTAGGTGAGCGAGTGCAGCTGCTGTTCCTTGGCCTTGCGGTACAGCCGCGAGCGCTGGCCACGGTAGCCCTTGGAAGCCTCGAGAACGGAACGACGCTTCTTCTGAGCGTTGACGGCCCTTTTGACGCGTGCCATGGGTCAGTCCTTTGTCGATCTAGGGGGCGCATGCGTCGCGCCCCGGAATTGGTCGGTGGTCGGCGTCCGGAATCCCGGTCGCGCGGGTGCTGGCCTATCGAGCGACCTATCAGCGGTCGCGAGCGGTCTCAGAGACCGAGGAGGCGCTTGACGCGAGGGACGTCAACGGACGCGACGGCCTCCGTGCCGTCCAGACGACGAGTCCGGCGAGTGGACTTGTGCTCGAGCAGGTGGCGACGGTTCGCCTGCTGACGCAGCAGCTTGCCACGGCCCGAAACCTTGAATCGCTTCGAGGCGCCGCTGTGGCTCTTCATCTTCGGCATGGATTCCTCTATCTGTCTCGTGCCGGTGGCCCTCGCGGACCACCGGTTTTCTGATCGGTATTACTGCGGGTCGGCCGGCGCCGCCTGCTCGGCGGCCGGTGCGTCCGCAGCCGGTGCGGGAGCAGCCGGAGCTTCGGTGGCGGTGGGACGCGGTGCCCGCGAATCCTCCTGCGCCTTCACCCGCGTCTTCGCACCCTTATGCGGCGCGAGGACCATGGTCATATTGCGACCGTCCTGCTTGGCGGAGGTCTCGACGAAACCCAACTCGGCGACGTCGGAGGCCAAACGCTGCAACAGCCGGAAACCCAATTCGGGGCGCGACTGCTCACGACCGCGGAACATGATCGTCACCTTGACCTTCGAACCCGCCTCGAGGAAGCGAACAACGTTGCGCTTCTTGGTCTCGTAGTCGTGGTCGTCGATCTTGGGACGGAGCTTCTGCTCCTTGATCACGGTCTGCACCTGGTTCTTGCGAGACTCGCGCGCCTTCTGCGCCGTCTCGTACTTGAACTTGCCGTAGTCCATGATCTTGCAGACCGGTGGACGGGCATCCGGCGCGACCTCGACCAAGTCGAGATCCGCCTCGAGGGCGACGCGTAGTGCATCTTCAACACGCACGATCCCAACCTGTTCACCACCCGGTCCGATAAGTCGGACCTCGGGAACACGGATGCGATCGTTGATGCGGGTCTCAGTGCTGATGGGGCCTCCTAGGTCAAGCGGTGTCGTCTGACGACCGCACGCAATAACGGCAACCCCTTTTCAACACAAAAGCCCCGGTGCGGTATTCCGCAACGGGGCCCGAGTCGACCGGCCTTCGACCACGAACATGCTCGTGGTCGACCTTGTCCGTAATGATCCGTGAGGACCCTCCGCACAAGAAAACCGCCCTCGGAAGGGCGGATGACCGGACCGTTTAACCAGTACGATTACTCGTCGGCAACGGTGGGAGTCGGGCTCCACTTATCAGCCCCGAGCAAGCCCGGGGCGGTCGTCAGCGGAAAGTCTAACATTCCCACTCGCTATCGCCGAATCACCCCGCCCCGCCGGTCGCGCCCGCCCACTACGATGCCATCCTCGTGCACATGAGTGACGAGGTATCCGACGCGACCGACGTCCGCGAGCTGGCCGATATCCCCGCGGTCGAGATCATCAGCCGCGCCGCGATGATGTTGATGAGCGCGGCCGCGGAGAAGCTCGGACTCTCCGACGAGGACCCGGACAACAGCCCGCGCCGCGATCTGGACGAGGCACGTCGCCTGATCACCGCGCTCGCCGGGCTGATCACCTCGTCCATCGAGTACTTCGGGCCGCATGCCGGTCCCTACCGCGACGGTCTGAAGTCGCTGCAACTCGCCTTCCGTGAGTCCTCGGCGCATCCCGACGAGCCCGGTAAGGGTCCAGGCGAGAAGTACACCGGCCCGGTCTACTGAGTTCGGCAAAAAATTGCCCGGCGGGAAATATTGCCCGCCGGGCACTTTTGTCGGTACGCTAGAGCCATGCCGGAAGAACAGGTGCTGGGTCTGCGGGAACGCAAGAAGCTCGATACCCGCAAGGCGCTGAGCGACGCGGCGCTCGAATTAGCGCTCGAACGGGGCCTGAGCAACATCACGCGTGACGACATCGCCGCCCGCGCGGGCGTGTCGGTGCGGACCTTCAACAACTACTTCACCGGTAAATACGAGGCGTTGGCGTACCGCCAGATCGAGCGGATCCACCGCAGCCTCGACGCACTGCGGAATCGGCCCGCGGCCGAACCGCTCTGGTCCGCCATCACGGCGGCTGTCCTCGACCCGCTGGAGGCCGACGGCGTGCAGCACGCGCTGCCGACCGCCCCGCAGCGGTCGATGGTCCGCGAACTGCTCGCGGCACCGGAGACTCGAATCGCGGTGTCCAAGGGCATCTTCGACGATTGGGTCGAGGTGATCGCGAAACGCACCGGAACCGATCCGGGGCGCGATATCTATCCACATCTGGTGGCCGGGGTGCTCGGGGCCGTCTACCAGTCCGCCACGGAGGCCTACGTCCGGGCGGACCCACCGGTGCTGCTCACCACACTCGTCCGGGAGGCGATCGATCAGGTGGCCGCCGGGCTACCCGATCCATCCGCCGACTGAGCGGCACAGCTGCACCTGCCGACCGAGCGGCACAACTCTATCCATTCGACACCACGTAACAAGGGGTCTATTCGTCATGCCCGAAATATCTGCCATGCCCGAAATATCTACCGACGTTGTCATTTCCGGTGCCGGGCCGAACGGTCTGCTGCTCGCCTGCGAACTCGCACTGGCCGGCGTGCGTCCGATCGTGCTGGAGAAACTGAGCGAGCCCAGCGCCGAGCCGAAGGCGAACGGCCTTGTCGGCCAAGTAATTCGGCTGCTGGATATGCGCGGCCTGTACCACGAATTCGGCGGCGCGCCGGGCGCTCCCCGACCCATGCCCGGCTATCTGTTCAGTGGGATGCCGGTGTCATTCGCCGAAGTTGCGAACAATCCGATGTACGCGCTGCTCATCTCCCAGCCGAAACTGGTTCGCCTGTTGGAGAAAAGGGCACGCGAACTCGGTATCGAAATCCGTTGGGGCCATGAGCTGACCGATCTGGTCCAGCAGGACGGGCGCGTGACCGTCACAGTGACGGGTCCCGACCGCCAGTACGACCTGACCACCACATACTTGGTCGCGGCCGACGGCGGCAAGAGTTTCGTCCGCAAACACACCGGAATCGAATTCCCCGGCAGCACAAACGCATCGAAGTTGGTCCGGATGGCGCATGTGAGCGTGCCGGCGGAACTGCGCACCGGAGACGGCGGCATCCTGATTCCCGGCCTCGGGCGACTTCCCTTCGGACACAACCGACTCGAACGAGGCATGTTCATCTTCGCAGAGCTCGAACCCGGCCGCCCGTTGGTCGCGACCATGGAGTTCGACGGCGATCCGGTACCGGAGGACACTCCGATGACGCTCGACGAACTGCGGGCGAGTCTGCAGCGAGTGCTCGGCGTCGACCTGCCGATCGCGCCACCGCCCGGATCCGGCCCGCACACTTTGCGCCGGACCGAAGGCCAGAACACTCGACTGGCCGAACGCTATCGCGACGGAAATGTGTTCCTGCTCGGCGATTCCGCGCATGTGCACTCCGCGATGGGCGGGCCCGGCCTCAACCTGGGGTTGCAGGACGCGGCCAATCTCGGCTGGAAGCTCGCCGCACAGGTGAACGGTTGGGCGCCCGCGGAACTGCTGGACACCTATCACCGCGAGCGATACCCGGTCGGCGAGCGCGTAATGATGCACTCGCTGACCCAGCTCGCACTGATGGCGCCCGGTCCGGAGGTCACCGCGCTGCGCGAGTTCATGGGCGAACTACTCGAGGCACCGGAAAACGCAGCGCATATCGCACATCTGCTCGCCGGATCCGATATCCGCTACGACATCGGCGATCCGCACCCGCTGTCCGGACGCATGGTCCCGGAGCTCACCCTCGAAACCTCGGACGGCCCAACGCGTATCGCCGATCTGCTCCACTCGGCGCGAGGTGTACTGATCCAGCTGACCGAGGATGGCGGGTTCGCCGATATCGCGGGCGGCTGGAACGACCGCGTCGACACCGTGATCGCAACCTGTCCGGACGCGCCCGCCGACGCGCTACTCATCCGACCGGACGGATATGTGGCCTGGGCAGGCGAAGTCGGTACCGACGATGACCGGCTCCGAAACGCACTGACGCGGTGGTTCGGCTCAGCTCGAGACTCGCGCTAACAGGCGATACGGCCCGCCCGGCTCCACCGAGATGTGGCTCGGGCGGGCGGGCCGATACCAACGACGACCGAACGCGGAACACAGCCGATGACGACCGGCCACGAATGCAATGATCCGTGGCCCAGCCAGTGCAGAACTCGATCCACGGCGCATCAGTACGGACGGGTTCCTGAGGTTGGCCGCCAGCAATGCGGGGCAATTCGCGCAGCCGTTCGTCACCGATCTCACGGGCCATGTCACTCGACCGAAGTAGTTCATCTTGTGAACAACGAAACGCTCTGTGTGCGTGGATATCTCGGTGGCCCAGACAAACTGCTGCAGATTTGTGTTCCGCAGGGTTCGGCATGCGATGCTCACCGGATGGCACGGATACTTCTGATT
The DNA here is from genome assembly GCF_050946365.1 of Nocardia sp. CA-107356. Lineage (NCBI taxonomy): Bacteria > Bacillati > Actinomycetota > Actinomycetes > Mycobacteriales > Nocardiaceae > Nocardia > Nocardia sp. CA-107356. Next base: position 7,016,979 of record NZ_CP191992.1, read on the forward strand.
CCCGGATTCTGGCTCGGCGCGTGGGCATGGGACGACGTCGCGGAAGATCTGCGCGGCCGGGGTGACGATGTGCTGGCGCTGACCCTGCCCGGACTCGATCCGGCCGATGACGACCGGCTGGACGCGACCCTGGAAATGCAGGCGCAGACCATCCTCGACGCCATCGCCCCCGACGATGCGGTGGTGGTCGTCGCGCACTCCGGCGGCGCGGCGGCCGCCTATCTCGCCACCGATATCGCCCCGGAACGCTTCAGCCGCGGTATCTATGTCGATGCGGCCCCGCTCCCCAACGGCTTCATCCTCAATTCCGCCCTGGACGAGTCGATTCGCGAACTCGCACTACCGGATTGGGGTCAGTTGGAGGCCGACGGCAACAGCCTCACCGGTTTGGACGAGATGTCTCTGGCCCGCTTCCGCGAACGCGCCGTCTCCGAACCCGCCGGAGTCGCCGCCGCTCCCCTGCGACTGAGCGATTCACCCGCACGCCGTGCCATCCCGACAACGGTGATCTGCAACAGCATCACCGCCGACCTGGTCAAAAAACTCCGCGATGTGGGACAGGAACCGATGTTCGCCGAGTTGACCAAAATCGACGCCGAATACATCGACCTGCCCACCGGCCATTGGCCGATGTGGTCCAGATACAAGGAACTCGCAGAGCTGATCCACACCGTCGCGAACCGCTGAAGCACCGGCCACCCATTCGGTTCCGTCCAGGCGAGTCAAAAGGTGGCTCGAAACCCAACCCGCAATAACCATTTGACTCGCCTCGACGGGAGCTGGTCAGCGCAGGGCGGCGGCCTTTCGGGACGCGCGCTTTGCGGCGGCGGCGTTGGGTGCGGGAATCTTGGTTGCTGTTGCCTTTGTGGCCGCGGAGTTGTTTGCCGCTGCTTTGGTGGCGGTCTTCTTGGCAGGGGCCTTCTTCGCGGCCTTTTTGGCGGGAGCGTTCGGCTTGGTCGCCGCGGGTAGCGCCAGTACCTCCTTCAGGAACTGGCCGGTGTAGCTGTCGCCCACTGCCGCAACATCTTCCGGGGCGCCCTCGGCCACCACCGTGCCGCCGCCGGAGCCGCCCTCGGGGCCCATATCGATCACCCAGTCGGAGGTCTTGATGACGTCCAGGTTGTGCTCGATGACGATGACCGTATTGCCCTTGTCCACCAGTCCGTTGATGACGAGCAGCAGCTTGCGGATGTCCTCGAAGTGCAGGCCGGTGGTCGGCTCGTCGAGAATGTAGACGGTTCGGCCGGTGGAGCGCTTCTGCAGTTCCGCCGCCAATTTCACGCGCTGCGCCTCACCGCCGGAGAGGGTCGGTGCGCTCTGGCCGAGGCGGACGTAACCCAAACCGACGTCGACCAGCGTCTTGAGGTATCGGTGGATCGAGGTGACCGGCTCGAAGAATTCCGCCGCCTCCTCGATCGACATATCCAGCACCTCGGCGATGGTCTTGCCCTTGTAATGCACCTCCAGGGTTTCCCGGTTGTACCGAGCCCCGTGGCACACCTCGCACGGCACATACACATCGGGCAGGAAGTTCATCTCGATCTTCAATGTGCCATCGCCCGAACATGCTTCGCAGCGACCGCCCTTGACATTGAACGAGAACCGACCGGGCTGGTAACCGCGCACCTTGGCCTCGGTGGTGGCCGCGAACAGGGTCCGGATCTTGTCGAACACACCGGTGTAGGTGGCCGGATTCGAGCGCGGCGTCCGGCCGATCGGAGACTGATCCACCTGCACCAGTTTGTCCAGATGATCGAGCCCGTTGATCCGCATATGCCGACCGGGCACCTGCCGCGCACCGTTGAGTTTGTTCGCCAGCACGGTCGCCAGGATGTCATTGACCAACGTTGACTTGCCCGAACCCGAAACCCCGGTGACGGCGGTGAGCACCCCGAGCGGGAAGCTGACGTCGATATTGCGCAGGTTGTGCTCATTCGCACCGACCACCGTGAGTTGACGCTTCTTGCTGACCGGCCGCCGCACCATCGGCACTTCGATCCGCTCGCGGCCCGAGAGATAGGCGCCGGTCAAGGATTTCAGGTCGGTCAGCAGCTCCTGATACGGACCACTGTGCACCACTTCACCGCCGTGCTCACCGGCCAGCGGACCGATATCGACCACCCAGTCCGAGGCCCGGATGGTGTCCTCGTCGTGTTCGACCACGATCAACGTATTGCCGAGATTCCGCAGCCGGGTAAGGGTTTCGATGAGCCGCCGGTTGTCCCGCTGATGCAGACCGATCGACGGTTCGTCGAGCACGTACAGCACCCCGACCAGTCCGGACCCGATCTGCGTCGCCAACCGGATGCGCTGTGCCTCACCACCGGACAGCGTCGCCGCGGCCCGCGACAGACTCAGATACTCCAGCCCGACATCCAAAAGGAACCCGAGCCGCGCCTGCACTTCCTTGAGCACCTGCCCGGCGATCGCGGTCTCTCGCTCCCCCAGGGTCAGCGCGTTCAGGAACGCCGAGCAATCACCGATCGACAACTCGCTCACATCGGCGATGGACTTCTGCTCACCGCCCGAGGCGATGGTGACGGCCAGAATCTCGGGCCGCAGCCGAGCCCCGTTGCAGACCGGGCACGGCACATCGCGCATGTACCCGTCGTAATGCTCTTTCATCTGCTCGGATTCGGTGTTCTCCATACGCCGCTGCAGGAACGGCATCACACCTTCGAAATCGGCGTAATACGAACGCTTGCGGCCGTACCGGTTGGTGTAGGAGACGTGCACCTGATCGGAGCTGCCCTCCAGCACCGCTTTGCGTGCCTTTAGCGGCAGGTCCTGCCACGGCGTATCCATGGAGAAGCCGATGGATTCGGCCAGACCCGACAGCAGCCGGGTGAAGTATTCGGCGGTCTGCCCGCGCGACCACGGCGCGATCGCGCCGTCGGCAAGGCTGAGCTCGGGATCCGGCACCACCAGATCCGGGTCGACCTCTTTGCGGATGCCGAGGCCCGTGCAGTCGGGGCACGCGCCATAGGGCGAGTTGAACGAGAACGAGCGCGGCTCGAGATCCTCGATATCGAGGGGGTGCCCGTTGGGGCAGGCCAGCCGTTCGGAGAAGCGGCGCTCGCGATCGTGCGCGTGTTCGTCGCGGTCGACGAAGTCCAGCACCACGATGCCATCGGCCAGCCGCAGCGCGGTCTCGATCGAATCGGTCAGGCGCTGTTTGGAACTCGACTTCACCTGGAGCCGGTCCACCACGACCTCGACGTCGTGCTTCTCCTGCTTCTTCAGCTTCGGCGGATCGGTCAGCGGATACACGACGCCATCGACCCGGACTCGGGAATACCCTTGGGTGTTCAGCTGATCGAAGAGATCGACGAATTCGCCCTTGCGAGTGCGCACCACCGGCGCGAGCACCTGGAATTTGATGCCCTCCTCCATGGCGAGCACCTGGTCGACGATCTGCTGCGGGCTCTGCTTGGCGATGAGCTCACCGCAGACCGGGCAGTGCGGGGTACCGGCGCGCGCGTACAGCAAACGCAGGTAGTCATAGACCTCGGTGATGGTGCCGACGGTGGAGCGAGGGTTGCGGTTGGTCGACTTCTGATCGATCGAGACCGCGGGCGAGAGGCCCTCGATGAAGTCGACGTCCGGCTTGTCCATCTGCCCGAGGAACTGGCGGGCGTAGGCCGACAGCGATTCGACATAGCGGCGCTGGCCCTCGGCGAAGATCGTGTCGAAGGCGAGGCTGGACTTGCCCGAACCGGATAGACCGGTGAACACGATGAGACTGTCGCGGGGGAGATCAAGGTCGATCCCCTTGAGATTGTGCTCCCGAGCTCCGCGCACAGTGAGGCGTTCCGCCACCAGGTGGTCCCTTCTCGATCGTGTCGGTCCAACAGACGTGATACCCCCAGCGCCATGCTAGGCCGACCCACCGACAAGTTTCCCACGCGCCGTGCGCACCGGACATCCGCCCAGGTCAAGTATCCGATCGACGCAACTTTCCGGATAACCCGCTGAGCTGCCACCCCTCGTTGTCCACGGTGACCGTGAGCACATCGGCCCCCACCCGCACCCCGCTCACCCGCAGCGGCAGATACCGGTCCGGTACGGCGGGCGCGACCGAGGCCGACCCGCTGCCGGGCTCCAGCCGCAACATGCTCCGCATGAACAGCAGCGGCGCCGCGGACGCCCAGGCCTGCGGCGAGCACGAGGTCGGGTACGGCACCGGCGCCTCGAATTCGGCGCGGTCGAAACCGCTGAACAGCTCGGGTAGTCGATGGCCGAATCGGGTCGACGCGTCGAGTACACCGTCGATCACGCGGGTGGCGTGTTCGGTGTAGCCGTAGCGCATCAGCCCGGCGGCGCAGATCGCGTTGTCGTGCGGCCATACCGAGCCGTTGTGATAGCTGACCGGGTTGTAGGCACCCATATCGGTGGCCAGCGTGCGAATCCCCCATCCGCTGAACATCTGCGGCGACAACAGATGGTCCGCGACCAGACCCGCCTTGTCCTCATCGATGATCCCGGTCCACAGGCAGTGCCCGATATTCGAGGTCAGCGCATCGATCGGCCGCTTGTCCCGATCCAGGCCAATGGCGAACCAACCACGCTCGGGCAGCCAGAACGCCGTATTGAACGCGGCCTTCAACTCCGCCGCCTTGGCACGGAACCGATCAGCGGTCGCGTGATCGCCCATATCGACCGCCAACGCCGCTCGCGCCAGATACGCCGCGTACACATACCCCTGGACCTCGGCCAGCGCGATCGGCGCCTCGGGCAAGCGGCCGTCGGCGAAATTCACCCCGTCCCAGGAGTCCTTCCAGCCCTGATTCGCCAAACCGTGCTCGGCCGCGCGCTCGTACTCGACGAATCCGTCGCCGTCCGCGTCCCCGAAGCGCTCGATCCATTCCAGCGCCCGATCCGCATGCGGCAGCAACTCGTCGCGGGTTTCGGCATCCAATCCCCACCGGTGCAGCTCACCGAGCAACATCACGAACAGCGGTGTGGCATCGGCGGTTCCGTAGTACACGGTGTCACCGCCGAGCAGCAGCGTCGCCGCCCGCCCGAACCGCACCTCGTGCGGGATCCGGCCCGGCTGTTCCTCGGTCGCCGCGTGGATCTCCCTGCCCTGCAAGCCCGCCAGGCTCTGCAGTGTGCCGACGGCAAGCCGCCTGTCCAGCGGCAACACCATCCAGGACGTCAGCAGCGAGTCCCGCCCGAACAGCGCCATGAACCACGGCGCACCGGCGGCGACCACAGCGCGCTCCGGATGCCCGGGATCGAAGATGCGCAGCGCACCGAGATCGACGACAGCGCGGCGCAATACCGCGGCCAACGTTTCGTTCTCGGTCCGGACCAGCGGCGAGTTCTCGTACCATTCCCGCATCCGCCGCGCCGGCGCGCTGTGCGATACCGGCTTCCCGCACAGATGCCGTGGCCGCACAACCGATCCCAGCGTCGGCTGGTACTGAATGCACACCGACCAGTCACCGCGCCCGGGCAGATCCACTTGCCACCGCAATTCGCGATCCGTCGCGGTCGCGCCCGCGGCGGTCACCGTTACCGCCAGGGCCAGATCGGTCCGGCTGATCTCGAGCGCGCCCGCCGACGCCTTGCTCTTGGTGACCACAACGCTGTCGCCGACCCGCCCCTCCTTCACCTCGAACAAATCCGCGAAATCGGCATCGATCTCCAGCGCGACCACACAGCTGATCGCCGCACCGGACAGATTGCGCACCGTCAGGTCCTCACGCATCCCGTCACCGACATGGCGCCCGACGCTCACCAGCGCGGTGCTGTCGGCGCGCCCCGGCCGCGGCGGGGTTCTGGCCAGCAGCGTCGCACTGTAGGGCTCCGCGTGCTGGACGGTCAGCGGCTGCGGCGCCAATCCGTCGACAGTCAGCCGCCACCGCGACAACACCCTGGTATCGCGAACGAACAGTCCTTCGGGACGATTCGGGTTGATGACCCCACCGTCCTCACTGATGCAGAACGTCGATCCCTCGACCAGCGTCACCCCGGCGACCGCCCGTGGCGCGCCAGGGTCGGCTCCGTCACCCCACGGGCTCGTCAAGCGACCGGCGTGGGCAGCATGGCCCGGCTAGTCCGATCACCGGTCAGGATGTGTCGATATAGCCATCTATGGTCGCGGGCCATCCGCGGCCGCACCACCTCCACCAGAGGCTCCAGCGGCCGCTCGTGTGGTTCGGGATCGTCGGAGCCCATCAGTGGACGCACGCGCTCAGTGTAGTAGTGCCACTGCTCTGATTCGCGGATCTTTGTGATCATCACCAGTTTTCGGCGCGCGAACCTGGCCACCTGGACCGCCGGTGCACATCCCGCGCCAGGTTCATCCGGCCGACGAAGACGATGTAGCCACCGCCACGATCACCCCGATTCACATGGACACGTCCATTCTTCGGACGCCGGCTCCGCGAAAGCAGGGACCTCCAGAATGGTTCGCCCCTGCGCGAGCCGCCATTGCGCGCCGCACAGGCGGCAGCTGAACAGGGTATCCCGATGGTCGTCCAAGGTACCGATGGCATCTGAACCACAACCCGGACAGCCCTGCGGCGGACCGAAAATATTACCGAAATCAAGAGCCGCTGAATATGTCATTGTTCGAGATAACTATGCATGAGGCCCTCCAGGCCGCGCTGCCAAAGCCCTCTGAATGACTTTCGGCCATAGCATACCCGGAAATCTGATTCGTATACCGCCATTCCCGCGGTCGGTTTTTCGCGGAGTTTCGTAACGTGCGCCGGCAATTTTAGTCGACATTACTCGAAATTATCGTCTCCGCCATACCGGTGCGCCCCGCGACGAGATACCTTGTCGGGTAGGACAATCGGTACCGCTGGGGCGCGAGATCCCCTGCACCGCATGGGAGGTCGCGTGATCACAGTGTTCCTCGTCGACGACCACGAGATCGTCCGGCGCGGCCTCATCGACCTGTTGGAGAGCGATCCGGAACTCACCGTGATCGGCCAGGCGGGCGATGTCGCCACCGCCATGACCGGCATTCACGCACTGCAACCCGATGTCGCCGTACTGGACGTACGACTTCCCGACGGCAACGGCATCGAGTTGTGCCGCGATCTGCTCGCTGAAATCGACGGTTTGCATTGCCTCATTCTGACGTCCTACACCGACGAGCACGCGATGCTGGACGCGATCCTGGCGGGCGCGAGCGGCTATGTCGTGAAGAACATCAAGGGCATGGAATTGGCCGCGGCCGTCAAACAGGTCGGCGCCGGTCGTTCGCTCCTGGATAACCGGGCGGCAATCGCACTCAAAGCCCGGCTGCGCAGCAGCACCGAAAACGACGGACCGCTCGCCGGACTCACCGAACAAGAACGCCGACTGCTCGCACTGCTCGGCGAAGGGTTGACCAATCGGCAGATCGCGGCGCGAATGTTCCTGGCCGAGAAGACCGTCAAGAATTACGTATCCCGTTTGCTGGCCAAGCTCGGCATGGAACGGCGCACCCAGGCCGCGGTGCTGGCGTCCAAACTGCGCGACGGTTAGCCGACCGGCACCACGACGGTGAGATCCCCGTCGTAGCGGCGGTACAACAGCCTGCCGCGACCGGAATCGGCGTCGGTGAAGAACAGGAACGGCAGGCCCATGCGACACAGCCTGGTCACCGCCGCCTCTTCGATCAGCGTCGGCGCTGGCTCCGAATCCATCAGCACCGACAGCGGATTCACCGTGAACGGCTTATCCGCGACCGCCTCCGGCTCGGTTGTGGTGCGCTGCCTGGCCATCCGAATGCCCAGCGAATCCGCCCAGCACACCACGGCGTCCTCGCCGGTCTCGGCATCGATGAACAGGTACGCGTCGTAGTCCATCGCATCCAGCACCGCCGTCGCCTCGGCGGGCGTACCGGTCAGCAACGCGCAGCGCTTCCTCCGCACGATCGGGCGCGGCTCGCTCACCCTGGCCAGGGGCGGACGCGCCGGATCGGGCCACTCGCGTGACTGTTTGGTCGCCAGCCGGGCGATCTGGCGGTCCAGTCGTTCCACCGCGAAGGTCACCGCGAAGCCGCGTGGACCGGTGACCTGCACCCGGGTCGGAGTGTCGTGAACGCGAATGTTGGCCTGTACCAATGTCGGTTCGTCCGCATCCACCGGCGCGGTCACCCGGACCCGTGCCGCCGCGTCGAGGTGATACCGGCGCAGCACGCGACCGATCCCCCGCACTGCCCTTGTCACATCCGCGGGTGGTACCGCGCCCCGGGTGGTGACGGCCAGTTCGGGATCGGCGGCCGTTGCCCACAACTCCGACGACCGCAACGGCGAATTCATAGGACATCCCTACTTTCTATTGCCGGTACGACCATGCCATCATCGCTACGGCGGCGCGAACAGGGCCAAAAGTCCTCGATCGGCCAACTAGACTGGCGTAGGCGCTGTTTCGCGCACACCAGAACAGGATGCCGATATGACCGAAGAGCCGGGCAGCGGCGCCTATTCGGTACGCGACACACTCTCGCAACTGCGGCTCCGGGAGCTCCTGTCCGAGGTCAAGGAACGCGTCGAGCTGATCATCGATTCACGCGACCGGATGGACGGCCTGGTCGAGGCGATGCTGACCGTCACCTCGGGCCTCGATCTCGACGAAACCCTACGCGCCATCGTGCATACCGCGACCAGCCTGGTCGACGCCCGCTACGGCGCGCTGGCCGTGCGCGGCCACGACCAGCAGGTCACGCAATTCCTCGATGAGGGCATGGACGATAAGACCAGGGAAAGTATCGGCAGACTGCCCGCCGGACACGGCGTACTCGGTGAGGTGTTCTCCCAACCCAAACCGCTCCGCCTGGACGAACTGTCGAATCACCCTGCCTCCATTGGCTTTCCGGCACACCACCCACCGATGCACACCTTCCTCGGGGTGCCCGTGCGCATCCGCGACGAGGTCTTCGGCAGCCTCTACCTGACCGAGAAGGCCAACGGCCAGCCCTTCACCGAGGACGACGATGTGCTCGTACAGGCGCTGGCGGCCGCCGCCGGTATCGCGGTCGACAACGCCAGGCTCTATGAATCGGCGCGCACCAGACAGGCCTGGATCGAGGCCACCCGCGATATCGCCACCGAATTCCTCGCGGGCACCGAACCCGATCAGGTGCTCGCCCATGTCGTCGATCACGCACGCACCCTCACCGGATCGCACCAATCGTTCCTCGCCAGCACCGCCGACCCGCAACTGCGGCTCGCCGCGATATCCGAGCTGGTCATCACACAGTGGTCCGGCCCCGGCAGCGGATTCGACGGGCTGACGGTGGACGCCGAGGGCACCGCGCTCGGCGAGGCCTTCACCCGGCGCACACCGCTGCGCTTCGACGATGCCGCGCTGATCGATCTCGGCGTACCACTCGACGACGTCGGGCCCGCGCTGATCCTGCCGCTGTGTACCCCCGACGCCACCCTCGGCACGCTGGTCACCGTGCGGCCGATCGGCTCGCAGCCCTATACCGATGAACTGGTCGAGCTGACCAACGCGTTCACCGATCAGGCCGCACTCGCCATGCAACTGGCCGAAACTCAGCGCAGGATGCGCGAACTCGATATCCTCGCCGACCGCGACCGCATCGCCCGCGACCTGCACGACCATGTGATCCAGCGGCTGTTCGCCATCGGCCTGACACTGCAGGCCGCGGTACCGAGGGCCGAAGGTCCCGAAGTGCGCCAACACCTTTCGACGGTCATCAGCGATCTGCAGGAAGTGGTGCAGGAGATCCGCACCTCCATCTTCGATCTGCACGGCGGCAACGGCAGCAGCATCCGGCTACAGCAGCGGATCGAAGACGCGGTGCGCCAGCAGACCACCGATGCGCCGCTGCGTGCCACCGTGCAGGTGACCGGTCCACTGTCGGTGCTCGAGGCCGAACTGGCCGATCACGCGGAGGCAGTGGTGCGTGAGGCGGTCAGCAATGCGGTCCGGCATTCCGGCGCGGCGACCGTCGCGGTGGAGATCAGCGTGGCCGACGACCTGACCATCGTGGTCACAGATGACGGCTGGGGCATCCCGAATCATGTGATCCGCAGCGGATTACGGAATTTGGAACAGCGGGCCGAGAAGTCGGACGGTCATTTCACCATCGGACCGGCGGTGCCGGATATGCACGAATTGGAGGACATGCCCGGAACGAGGTTGTCCTGGTCGGTGCCGCTGCCGTGAGCATCGGCGAGCCTCAGTCGGCGGGAGCGAGCACCACCATCGAATTGTTCCCGCCCATGCCGAGTGACAGCTTCACCGTGATCCCACCCTCGAACGGCATGGGACCGTCCAGCAGGCGCTCATACGCGGGCGCGATGATGGGTGCGGCGGGCACAATGCCACGGTCGTAGCCCAGTGCCGCCGCAGCCACCTCGACACCCGCCGCCGCACCCTGGCAATGTCCCGCCAGCGGTTTGACCGAATAGACGTGCGGCCGATCGTGGAACATCCGCGCGAGTAGATCCCGCTCGGCTACATCACATTGCTGGGTGCCAGTGCCGTGGGCGTTGAAATACCGCACGTCCGCGGGGGCGATGGCGGCGTCGTCGAGCGCCAGCCGCGCGCAGTCGAAGATCTTGGTGTGCCCGGGATCGACCGACACCACGTGATAGGCGTCGTTGGTCATACCGCCACCGAGTACCGCGGCATAGGGCCGCTCGACCGAGCGGCTGAGGACGAAAGCGACCGACGCCTCGCCCATGCTGAAACCGCGGCTGCCCTCCTGGAAGGGGCGGCAGGCGGCCAGCGGTTCGGCATCGCCGACCGCGGCGCCGAGCCGGACGAAGTGCTCGAGCATCTCGGGGGTGGCCGACATATCGGTGGCGACGCAGATCACATCGTCGGCGATACCGCTGCGCAGCCATAGTTTGGCGGTGATCAGCGCGACATTCGCCGAACTGCATGCGGCCGAGACGTTCATCGCCGGACCGTGGAAGCCGAATTCCTGCTGCAATACCGAGATCGGGGTGGAGGGTAATAGTCGCAGGTAGTCACGAGAGCGCCGGTGTCCGTGATCGAGCAGGTAGAAGTCGCGCCAGTTGCCGACATCGCCGAGCACGATGGCATGCAGCACGCCGACGGTGCGTCCCGGCCGCCAGCCGCGCGCGGACGCGTCGGCGATGGCCTCACGAGCCGACTCCTGCAGCGCGCGCCCGTAGATGCTGGTGCTCACCAGGGGATCGCCGCCGTCCGGAATCAGCGATACCCAGGCCTGTTCATCGCGGCCCGTGCCGTAGCCGGGTTGTAGCGTGGCCGCCGATTTACCGCTCAGCAACCCCTGCCACAGGACCTCGCGGCCCCAGCCGTACCCGGTAACCGCACCGATCCCGGCGATCGTCATATGATCTTGGTGGTGGTCTTCGCGGTTCGGGTTCGTACCCGGCATGGCATCGCTCCTTCACGGGCTCCCCGGGCCGACCGACGTTCGGCTCGAGAATGCTCGCAGATCCGGGTTTGTAATGATCATCGGATAACGCCCGATGACGTGCCGAACTGTGATCGAAGCAATAGCGTGGACGATGTGATCTTGCAGACGTCGAGACCAGAATAATCCCATGTTCCAATGGCCATAATCGGGTCGACGATCGGGGGTTCGAGTGGAACAGCACAAGGGAGCCGATGTCGGGGTCGACGCCGAGCAGCTAGCGCAGCGCTACCGATCCCTGGTCGAACACACCCCGGACGGGATCGTGGTGCACGAGCACGGCATCGTCGTCTACGCCAACCAGGCCACCGCGCGCATGCTGGCCGCAGAGAATGCCGACCAGGTGATCGGACAGCCGCTGACCCGCTTCGTCCATCCCGATTCGGTGCCCGGCATGCTGGCCCGCATCGGCCTGCTGACCACTGCTGGCGCCGCCTCCGACCCCACCGAAATGGAGCTGATCCGCGTCGACGGCGCGACCATCCCGGTCCAGACGGTGTCAGTGCTCACCCCGTGGCACGACCATCTCGCCTACCAGGTCGTCATTCATGATCTCACCGCCCAGCGCGCCGCCGAGGCCGCCCAGCGCCGGGCCGAACAGTACTTCACCACCGTCGTCTCACAGTTGGAAGAGGGTGTGGTGGTGATCGATCGGGACGGTCGCATCGAATCGGCCAATCCCGCGGCCGTGCGTATCTTCGGCACCGACGAGCGCCGCGAACTCATCGGCGCCACCATCGACGAACTGCCGCTCGTACTGCTCGATGCCAATGCCCAGCCGCTGCCGCCGAGCCGGCATCCGGTCGCGCGGACCCTGGCGACCGGCGAGACGATCACCGGTTATATCTTCGGCATCGACCGCTACGACGGACAGCGCCGCTGGCTCTCGGGCAGCTCGCGCCTGCTCAATCCGGGCGACCCGGATTCGCCCGCGGTGTCATCGTTTGCCGATATCACCGAATTCCGTGCCAGCCGAAGGCAACTGGAATACCAGGCCACCCACGACTCGCTGACCGGACTGGCCAACCGCTCGCTGATCCTGTCCCAGCTCGCCAGCGCGCTGGCCACCAGCGAGAATCTGCCGGTGTCGACGGTGCTGTTCATCGACCTGGACGGCTTCAAGGCGATCAACGACGCCCTCGGCCACGCGATCGGCGACACCGTCTTGCAGATCGTGGCGCAGCGACTGCAGCGCGCCTTGCGCGGCACCGATCTGGTCGGACGGCTCGGCGGCGATGAATTCCTGGTGCTGCTCGCCGGCCGGACCCGGCGCGTCGATATCGACGCCCTCATTCTGCGCCTGCGCTCGACCATGAGCGAACCGATCATCGCCCGCGGGCACCGGCTCGAGGTGAACGCCTCGATCGGCGTCACCGAACTCGAGGAGGGCGATAACCGCACGCCCGAGGCGGTACTGCACGACGCCGATCTGGCGATGTACCGTGCCAAGCCGACCGGACACCGGGAAGGCACCGATCCCCTGGGCCGCAGGCCGAACAACACCCACGCATCCTGAAGGTTCTCATGATCATCGAACACGCCCTGCTTCCCGTTCGCCCCGAACAGTCGGCGGCCTTCGAGGCGGCGTTCGCCGAGGCCAGACCGATCATCGCGAGTATGCCGGGCTTCCGGTCGCTCTCGCTGTCGCGGTGCATCGAGACGCCCGACACATATTTGCTGCTGGTGCGATGGGAACGGTTGACCGATCATGTTGATGGCTTCCGCGGGTCCGCGGGATACCAGCGCTGGAAGCAGCTACTACACCACTTCTACGATCCGTTCCCCGTCGTCCAACACTTCACCCCGGTCCCCGACAACACACCTACAGACCCTCTACCTGCGGTTACAGCGAGGACGCCGAACCAGCAGTAGACTCGACAACTCTGTTTTCCGAGCGTTTGCGTGCCGCGTAACCTACGTGCGCACCGGCTCATCGCGGTGACAAGGAGTTCAGTTTGCCCGACCGCCTCACTCAGGACCGTGCCGTACCCGATGGCGCGTCCGAGCGGAACCGCGAGATCGACCAGGAGCAGACATACCTGTCCGTGCTCTATGAACGACTCGACGGTATGCGCGAATACGCTACGAATCGGCTGCGCACCGTCCTGCTGGAAACCGGTGGCACCCCGCAGGCTCGCACCGAACGCGAATCGTTCAGCCAGCTCTACTCCGAGGATCTGGCCAAATACGACGCCGCCGAACACGGCCTCTGTTTCGGCCGCATCGACCTCGACGGCGACTCGGACGGCGAGTACCGCTACATCGGCCGCCTCGGCATCCTTGACGAGAAGGACGATTACGAGTCGCTGCTGCTGGACTGGCGTGCGCCCCTTGCCCGTCCGTTCTATCTCGCGACGACCGCCACCCCGGACGGGGTGACCCGGCGTCGGCATATCCGTTCCCGCAATCGGCGGGTCACGGCCGTCAATGACGAATATCTGGACCTCGATGCCGCCCGCACCGCGGGTGTGACCGAGGACGAGGGCGGGGTCGGCAGCGAGAGCGCGCTGCTCTCGGCACTCAATGCCGCCCGCACCGGCCATATGAACGACATCGTCGAGACCATCCAGAGCGAACAGGATGCGATCATTCGCTCCGAGCACAAGAGCGTGCTGGTGGTTCAAGGCGGTCCGGGCACCGGCAAGACCGCCGTCGCGCTGCATCGCGCGGCCTATCTGCTGTACACCTACCGCCAGCAGCTGGCCAAGAGCGGCGTGCTGATCATCGGTCCCAACGCCACCTTCCTCGACTACATCGGCCAGGTGCTGCCCTCGCTCGGTGAGACCGGTGTGCTGCTGTCCACCATCGGTGATCTGTATCCGGGTGTTAAGGCCACCCGCGAGGATTCGCTGCGCGCCGGGGAGATCAAGGGTTCGCTGGCGATGCTGGAGGTACTCAAACAGGCGGTGCGCGACCGCCAGGAGGTGCCCGCCGAACCGATCCGGCTCGCCTTCGACGGCTACCCGGTCACCCTCGACCGCAAGATCGCCACCAAAGCGCGCGGCCGTGCGCGCTCATCGCGGCGCCCGCACAACCTGGCCCGGCCGATCTTCGCCTCCTCGGTCATCGATGCACTCACCGAACAGCTGGCCCAGACCATGGGCGCGGATCTGTCCGGGGGCCAAAGTCTGCTCAGCCGAACCGATCTCGCCGAGATCCGGGACGAAATGCGGGCCGATTCGGAGATTCAGGCGACCATCGGCAAGCTGTGGCCGATTCTGTCACCGCAGGAGGTGCTCGCGGATCTGCTGGCCGATCCGAAGCGACTCGATCGAGTCGCGAGCGGTCTGGCCCCGGCTGATCGGGCCGAGCTGGAGCGCTCGGACAACGGTGAATTCAGCGCACCCGACGCACCGCTGCTCGACGAGCTCGCCGAACTGCTCGGCATCGACGACACCGAGGAACGTGAACGCGCCCGCCGCCGCTGGCGGGCCCAGCTGGCCGAGGCCCAGGACGCGCTCGACATCCTGACCGGTTCCGCACCGCAGGATCTCGAGGACGAACTCGATCCGGAGATCCTGATGGCCTACGACCTGATCGACGCCAGCCAGCTGGCCGAACGTCAGGATGTGCGCAATCGCCAGACCACCGCGGAACGCGCGGCGGGCGACCGCAATTGGACCTATGGCCACGTGATCGTCGATGAGGCGCAAGAACTTTCGGAGATGGCCTGGCGGATGGTGATGCGCCGCATTCCGAACCGATGGGTCACGGTGGTCGGCGATGTCGCCCAGACCGGCGATCCGGCCGGTGCGTCGTCCTGGCAGGCGATGCTGGAACCCTATGTGGCGCAGCGGTGGAAGCTCACCGAGTTGACCGTGAACTATCGGACCCCCGCGGAGATCATGGCGGTCGCCGCCGACGTGCTCGCCACGATCGATCCGCGTGCGGCGGTGCCGCGGTCGGTGCGGGAGACGGGCGTGAAACCGCGCGCACACGCCGTCGAAACGAGCGAATTGCACGACGCGGTCGCACGTTTGGTCGCGGCGGAGACCGGACCCGGCACCACCGCGGTCATCACGCCGCACGCGCTGGTTGCGGATTTCGCCGAACTGGCTGGCGAATCCGTCCGAGTGCTGACGGTGCACGACGTCAAGGGGCTGGAATTCGACGCGGTCTACATCGTCGACCCGCAGGGCATCCTCGACGAATCACCGCGCGGGCTCAACGACCTCTACGTGGCACTGACCCGAGCGACGCAGCGACTCGGGGTGGTGCACACCGCGGAGCTACCACCAGTACTCAGCGCACTGGACTGACGCGCCCGACCGCGGAAGCGACAGCCGCGCGTTCCCCGACTGCCCGGGGGACGCGCGGCTGTTATCGCGGTCTCGTTACCTGACGGTGTGCACGATCAGCACATCCGAACGCGACTTGCGTGCCACATCCGAAGGCACCGAACCCAGCAGACGCCCGGCCAGGGTGTTCAGCCCCCGGTTACCGACGACCAGCAAATCGGCCTCGACCTCCTTGACGAGCGCGAGCAGCGACTCGACGGGCTCGCCGACGATCGCTCGCTCGACGATCTCCTCGGCCCCCGCCGCGACCGCCCGGTCCCGGGCGGTGCGCAGGATTTCGTTGGTGGGCGCGGAGCCGTGCACCTGGTAGGCCTCGTCCTTGAGCACATCGGCGGCCGCGGCGACGTCGCGATCGTCGGTCGGGTAGTAGGCGCAGGCCACGACCAGGGTCGCACCCGCGGCCCCGGCCAGCGACGCGGCCTTATCGACGGCGACAAACGACGAGTCCGAGCCATCGGTACCGACGACAATGGTCCGGTAGGCGGTCATTCTCTCCTCCAACTGTGGTGTCGGGTGCCTGCTCCGGTGCCACTCTGGAGTCGTGGCACCGGCGCGGCGACTGGGGTCGACCCTAGCGGCAAATCGGCCGGAAATAGCAGAAATCGCAACACATCACACTCCGAGGTGTTCCGGCTTTACCGACACGGTTCACCGGACGAATGCCGAGAGGGCCTTTGCGACCTGGGCGGATCTATTTTCCGGGTCGGCAAACTGTGATCCATCACAACCAGCGGCGAACGTTCTTGTGCCCCTGGGATATTCATCACATATACCGGACATGTCCGCTATCCGGCGGGAACGTCGGCCCGAGCCCGGGACCGCGAAGAACGACCCATCCGGGCCGACGCCATCCATGCGGATCCACAGTTACCGTGCCGAGTCTCGGCCAGCCCGAAAAATGCCGACCGCGCCAATAGCGCACACAATATCGACGCGATCGGCACGAAATCTGGTCGCGCCGAATCTACAGACAGGTGAAAAGCGGGCCGGTGATGGTCAATCCGAGTTCGTCGACATGTGCGAAGAATGCCACCAGCATCAGCGAAGCACCGGCGAGGGCGAGATCCTTGTTGAACTGGATCATCTCGCCCTGTTTGGCCTGCGGATCGGTCTCCTTCCAGAACTGGTGCATCAGCAACGCCATCGGCAGCAGCGTGATCACCAGCAGCAACGCCCCCAGGTCGGCCCATACGCCGAGCAGCACACTGAGGCCACCGAGGGCGAGCAGCACGCCAGCACCCAGCACCGCGATCTTCGGCTGCGGCAGGCCCCGGCTCTTGGCATAGCCCGCCATCGCCTCGGTCTGGGTGAAATGCCCCAGCGCCGAACTCAAGAACAACACCGAGAAGAGCACCCGCCCGATCAATACCAAGACATCCATGGCCAACTCCTCATTCGCTGATGCGGCAGCCGATTCCCGACCCGTCGCTCGAATGGTCGAACGTGATCGGTCCTGCCACTACATTCTGGCGGGAATGACCTTCGAAGTCACCTCATTGCGGGAGCGAAGCGAATTCTTGGCATATTCCAGCGGAGCCATTCCGACCTCCGCGGTGAACTCCCGGGAGAAATGTGCTTGATCGAAATAGCCCAACTCGGTGGCCAGCGCTGCCAGGTCTTGGGTGCGCCCGCGCGCCAATAGATCGGCGCCGTCTTGGAGCCGGTATCGACGCAACACCCATTTCGGTCCGGCTCCGATATACCGCCGGAACATCCGCTGCAATGTGCGGATCGGGATATCGAACCGGTCGGTGACCTGATCGACTCGGGTCAGTTCTTGATCCTGTTCCATCGCCGCGACGATGCGCAGCACCAGCCGGTAGTTGGGATCGGCCGCGGCCTGTCGTCCGATCAGAAAATCCTCGATGATGGTGCGGCGCTTGGTATCCGATGGCTCGGCCAGCACGCGGCCGGTCAGGCTCTCGGCCTCGGGCAGCACCTCGGTGATCGGCACCGCGGTGTCCCGGAACGCACCGACATCCAGACCGGTGAACGCGCCGAAACCACCCGCACGGAACCGTGCGCCGAAGGTCTCTCCCGCGCCGCTGAGCTCGCGAACGTACTTTGTCGTACAGACGCCGTTGACGAAACCGCCGGTTCGGGTTTCGGTGTGCTCGAAGGTGACGTTCACACACGGGAACGGCAGCACTTCGGCGTAATAGGGCGGTCGGCCCGTCAGATCCCAGCGCACCGACCAATACCACTCGACGAACCGGCCGATCTCGGGTCCAGCGGACAGCCGCGCCAGCGACCGATGCCTGGCCTGCTCGTCCGGATGCAGGATGCCCTTCACATTGTCGGGTGCGGGCACCGGAACCGGCGCGTCGTCGGCCCTGGTCACGGCTGTCGCTTTCTTACAAGACCATCCAGTCGTGATCGACAAGGCTTATCGGCATGAGCGAAACCGTGAACACCGACACCGTCAACCCCATTGCCGATGGCTACCACTCCATCACCTGCTTCCTGGCCGTCCCCGACGGAAACAAGGCAATCGAGTTCTACGCCAACGTCTTCGAGGCCGAGGTGATCAGCCGCAACGATCTTCCCGACGGTCAGCCCGCGCACGCCGAACTGAAGATCGGCGATTCGACCCTGCAGGTGGGCATGCCCATTCCGGACAACAACGTCCTGGCACCCAATGGCGAATGGGTGCACACCTCGATCGTGCACTACTGCCCCGATGTCGATGCGGTCATCAAGCGCGCCATCGAGAACGGCGCCCGCAGCGCGGAGGAGCCGCAGACCTTCGTGACCGGCGATCGCTTCGGCGTGGTGATCGACCCGTTCGGCCACCGCTGGGCGGTGCTGACCAAGGTCGAGAACGTCTCGCGTGAAGAGGCCGACCGCCGCGTCAACGAATGGCTGGCCACCCAGAGCTGAGCCGCGCCGAACCGAACAAGCCCGAGCCGAGCGGCGTCGAAGGACGCCGCCGCTCAACTCAACCCCGCAGCATCCATCCCGCGCAGTTCCTTCTTCAGATCCGCGATCTCATCCCGCAGCCGCCCGGCCAACTCGAACTGCAGCTCCCGTGCCGCATTCATCATCTGCGCGGTGAGTTCCTTGACCAGATCGGCCAATTCGGCTCGCGGCATCGACTTGACGTCGCGCCCCTCGTAGACGCCCGCGCTCACCGCCCGCCCCGGCTCGCCCTGGGCGCGGCGGCCGCGGCTGACATTGCGACCCGATCCGCCGACGGCCACCTCGCTGTCGTCGGCCTCCTGATACACCTGATCCAGGATGTCGGCGATCTTCTTGCGCAGCGGCTGCGGGTCGATGCCCATCGATTCGTTGTAGGCGACCTGCTTGGCCCGGCGGCGTTCGGTCTCGTCGATGGCGTGGTGCATCGAGTCGGTGATCTTGTCGGCGTACATGTGCACTTCACCGGAGACGTTGCGCGCCGCGCGGCCGATGGTCTGGATGAGGCTGGTGCTGCTGCGCAGGAAGCCCTCCTTATCCGCGTCCAGGATCGCGACCAACGACACTTCGGGCAGGTCGAGGCCTTCGCGGAGCAGGTTGATGCCGACGAGCACGTCGTACTCACCGAGCCGCAACTGCCGCAGCAGCTCGACCCGGCGCAGCGTATCGATTTCCGAGTGCAGATACCGCACCCGGACGCCGAGGCCGAGCAGGTAATCGGTGAGGTCCTCGGACATCTTCTTGGTCAGCGTCGTGACGAGCACCCGCTCGTCACGCTCGGTCCGCAGCCGGATCTCGTGGAGCAGATCATCGATCTGCCCCTTGGTCGGCTTGACCACCACCTGCGGATCGACCAGACCCGTCGGCCGGATCACCTGCTCGACGACCTCGCCACCGGCCTGGCCGAGTTCGTACGGGCCCGGGGTGGCCGACAGATAGACCGCCTGCCCGATCCGCTCGGCGAACTCCTCCCAGGTGAGCGGCCGGTTGTCGATGGCCGACGGCAGTCGGAACCCGAACTCGACCAGATTGCGCTTGCGCGACATATCGCCCTCGTACATGCCGCCGATCTGCGGGACGGTGACATGCGACTCGTCGATGACGAGCAGGAAGTCCTCCGGGAAATAGTCCAGCAACGTCGCGGGCGCCGAACCCGCTGGGCGCCCATCGATATGACGCGAATAGTTCTCGATGCCCGAGCAGAACCCGACCTGCCGGATCATCTCCAAGTCGTACTGGGTGCGCATCCGCAGTCGCTGCGCTTCCAACAGCTTGCCCTGGCGGTCCAGTTCGGCCAGCCGTTCCTCGAGTTCGGTCTCGATATCGCCGACCGCGCGTTCCATCCGCTCCGGACCCGCCACATAGTGCGTCGCCGGGAAGATCCGGACGGAATCGACCTGCCGCACCACATCGCCGGTGAGCGGATGCAGGTAGTACAGCGCCTCGATCTCATCGCCGAAGAATTCGATGCGGACCGCGAGTTCCTCATAGGACGGGATGATTTCGACGGTGTCGCCGCGCACCCGGAACGAACCGCGAGTGAAGGACATGTCGTTGCGGGTGTACTGCACATCGACGAGCAGCCGCAGGAATGCATCGCGATCGATCTCGGTGCCGACCTCCAGCTGCACCGACCGATCCAGATACGACTGCGGCGTACCGAGACCGTAGATGCACGACACCGACGCGACGACAACGACATCGCGGCGCGAGAGCAGGCTCGAGGTGGCCGAATGCCGCAGCCGCTCGACATCGTCGTTGACCGAGCTGTCCTTCTCGATATAGGTATCGGTCTGCGCGATATACGCCTCTGGCTGGTAGTAGTCGTAGTACGAGACGAAGTACTCGACAGCATTGTTGGGCAGCATCTCTCGCAGCTCATTGGCCAGCTGCGCGGCAAGGGTCTTATTGGGCGCCATCACCAGCGTAGGCCGCTGTAGCCGCTCGATGAGCCACGCGGTGGTCGCCGACTTACCGGTACCGGTCGCGCCGAGCAGCACCACATCGCGCTCGCCCGCCCTGATGCGGCGCTCGAGTTCGTGGATGGCCGCAGGCTGGTCACCCGCCGGTTTGTGTTCGCTGACGACCTGGAATTGCCCATCGGCCCGCTCGATCTGCCCGACCGGGCGGAACTCCGAATGCGCCAGCGGGGTGCCCCGGTCCTCGTAGCCTTCCGCCGGGATTTCGGTTGCGAATGCCATGGTCACCAGCCTAGGCCCAGGCACCGACAGATTCGCGGGCCCGGCTGATCCGCGGCGGACGAGCTGTGACCGACCACCATATCTGTCAGATGATCACGATATTTGTCATCGAACGCGGTGAACGGTCTTGCGGTGGCTGTCGGGCGAGCAAGTCAAAAACCCGGCACTCGGGCCTGCCCACTTCAGCGAAGACGGAACCAGCCTGCGCGCTGGAGTTGATGGCCGAATCCCAACACAGCAAGCCCGACAACCTACACCGCTACCTCAAACCTCACCGGTCTCGCGCGCCATCACCAGCATGCTCGAGCCCGCCCCCGTCAGTCGCCGATGAGTCACGTGTAAATAAGCGGCTGTAGTTGCTCGTACCGGCCGGCAGATACACCTTGACCCTGTACCAGAACGTGATGCGGCCTTGTGAGTCGAACTCGGCCCGCTTCGTGGATCCGGAGTTGCTCGCCAGGAAAAGCTCGTCGGTGGTCCAGAAATCAATGCTGGTGGAGCCGGGAGCCACTTCGTGCAGGCTATGAAGCTTTCCGTTGACCTTCCGGAAGATCGAGATGCCGACGGGGAAATCGTTGTAGATCCTGGCCAGCGTCCCACGAGATGCGTCTGGTTCGGCGGGCTCCTCCCCGCCCATCTCCGACAACGGCACGGTCAGTTTCTTGTCTTCCAAGTCGATCTCAGTCACCTGCGCCTCCCACGGTTGAGTGCCCTCGAACAAGGAATCAGCGGCGCGAACGCTGGCCGGATAACGTGGAGCCGCGCCAGCTTGGTTGTGAAGACCCGGCCGAACAAGTATGAGCCCCGGTTCACGACCCCAGCGGCCGTTTCGGTCGAACAGGACACCCGGCCGATCGCGGTGACGTCGGCGGTGGGACCCGTCGCTGTCCTGAATGTAGACGCGCACGGTCCCGAGCGAGCGTGGCCGAGCAGCTCGGCGACCATGACGATATCGACCCTCTCACCGCGCAGCGGGATGTCGCGAAGCTGGCAGTTCGGAAACTTCAGCCGGTGACAGATAAGTTGGTCAGCCACAACGAACTCGGTCGTGACCGCGTCCGGATCACGATCAACGAGCCTTTCCGCAATCTTGCGCACCGCCCCGTACCAGCAACGTTGCACAATACGTTATCTGTCCTAAATGTCCGTTGTCGCAACGAGATTCGCGAGACGCACACCGCTCGTTCCGGGTGTAGCCTAGTTTGGTTGTCGGACTGAGGATGAGGCCATGAGCGAGCGCAGCGAGCGACCGATGGACACAGCCGCTAAAAAGGTCATGCCGGAGCCTAGCGACAGCGAGGCGCGGGCATGAGCGCTCTGATTCCATTACTTGCCGCCGCGCCCGCTGTGACCGGAATCGCCGGTTATGTCGCGCGAGATTTCCGCGGGCTCGCGCCCGCGAACCAGCCAACTTCTACTGTCGCACCGGGATCACCGATGACAACCCAACTGAGACCACAGGTAGAACACTTCAATATCGCCGAACTGACCATGACCGACCCCAAGGGGTATGTGCGGCCGATCGACCGGGTGCACGTCGAGCCATGGGGTCTGTATGTGGCACGTACCGTCAACGGTCCGCGGATCCAGTACCTGGAGACCTGGCTGCTGCCCGAGCTCTGGTTGCGCGTGACGATCGCGCATTACCAGCCGGGCCATCACCGCGACTTGGACTACTGCCTGCATATCGGCGAGTACACCCGGATCGAGCCGAAGCGCTGGAAGTCCATGGACCAGTACCTCGAGATCGCGGTGCGGCACGGCCGCAAGGCCGAACTGCATGGTGTGGACGAGCTGCTTTCCGCGCATGCCGCCGGTCTGATCGATACGGCGCATGCGCACCATGCCCTCGAGCAGGCAACCAAGGCGATGGCGGGAGTGGCCGCGCACGGCCATGAGGTGGAGTCCTGGCTTGCCACGCAGGAGATCACCCTGACCTGGATGTAGCCCATCAGCTGAGCAGAGCGCCGCCATACCACTCGACGTGGCCACAACGGCGGTAGATTCTGTGTGCATGACACAGGCACCATCAGTGGACGTGCACAGGCCCAAGGTCGAATACTTCAATATCGCGGACCTGACCAACACGGACCCGAAGGGCTTCGTCCGGCCGGTCGAGCGCTACCGCGCCGAGCCGTGGGGCCTGTACATGGCGCGCACCTCGGACCATCCGCAGTTCCACTACATCGAATCGTGGCTGCTGCCCGAACTTTCCATTCGGGTGACGGTCTTCCACTATCACCCGGCACACCGCCGCGATCAGGACTACTACGTCGACCTCGGCCAATTCACCCGGATCGAGCCGAAGAAGTGGAAGTCGGTGGACCACTACCTCGATATCGTGGTGCGCTCGGAGCGCGAGACCGAACTGCTCGACGTGGACGAATTGCTCGCCGCGCACACCGCGGGCATGATCACCCTCGCCGAAGCCACGGCCGCCATCGAACACGCGTCGATGGCCATCGACGGCATCGCCGCCAACGGCTACTCGCTGGAACGCTGGCTTGCCACGCTCGACATCACCCTGACCTGGCAGTGAGCACACCGCCGACCAGGCGGTAGCCGGAATTTTCGCTGCCCCCTTGACAGATCGGCGCTGGTCGGCACACCATTTAACTAATCAGTTAATTAGCCGATTGGTTAAATACAACCATGACGGACGACCGGACCATGACGGACAACTCCGAGGCGGACGACCTCAGCCGCACCTTCGCCGCACTCGCGGACCCGACCAGGCGGGCCATCCTCGCCCGGCTCGCCGAGGGCGAAGCGAGCGTCACCGAACTCGCGGAACCGTTCGCCATGAGCCTGCCCGCGATCTCGAAACATCTGAAAGTGCTCGAACGTGCCGGGCTCATCACCCGCGGCCAGCACGCGCAATGGCGCCCGTGCCGACTGGAGGCTGCGCCGCTCGGCGAGGCCACCGATTGGCTGGTCCGGTACCGCAAATTCTGGGACGGCCGATTCGATCGGCTCGACGAACACCTGCGACGAGTACAGCAAAAGGACACCCCATGACCTCGAAGCCAGCCGATCTCGCAACGCTGCCCCAGGGCGATATGCGACTGCTCGACACCGAATTGGCCCAGCGTCTGCTTGCGGCGAATATTCCGGCGCGGCTTGCTTTTACGGCGGCCGACGGCACGCCACGAGTGCTGCCGATCAATTTCTGGTGGAACGGCACCGAGGTGGTCATGGCCGGTTTCGCACCATCCAAGAAAGCGAGAATGCTGCGGGCCAGAGCCGATGTCGCCATCACCATCGATACCAATTCCGCACCGCCGGAGACGCTCCTGATCAGAGGACGCGCCGAGGTATCCGAAATGGACGGGCTCGCACCGGAATACGCGGCGGCGATGCGCAAGGGCGGCGCGGATGCGGTCGACGACTACCTCGGCTTCCTGACCGAACTTGCGCCGCGGATGGAGCGAATCGTGGTGCGGCCCAACTGGGTCGGCCTGATGGACTTCCGTACCAGATTCCCCGAGGGCGCCCCCGATTGGATGACCGGCGCCGACAGCCGCGCACCCCACCCCGAACACGAGGAGACGACACAGTCATGAGTGACCGCGAATTCACCATTGTCCGAGCCTTCGACGCACCACGCGAGCTGGTCTTCCAGGCCTGGCTCGATCCCGATCAGCTGGTCGAATGGGCTGGGCCGGAAGGCTTTTCGACACCGCGCGACAGCATCGTGGTAGAGCCGATCGTCGGCGGCCGCTACGAATCGGTCATGGTCGCCGACGCCGATGGCACCAACTTCCTGAGCGCGGGCGTCTTCCGGGAGATCACCGCACCCGAGCGTCTGGTTTTCACCTGGGGCGACCCGACCGGCAACGGCAGCGCCGAGCGCGAATCGGTGATCACGGTGACCTTCGCCGAAACCGATGACGCCAAGACCACCATGACCTTCCACCTCCTCGCCCCCGGACCGCTGAGTCCCGAGGATGATGCGAAGCGGGGTTGGGGGCAGAGCCTGGACCGACTGGCCGCGCTGTTCTGAACGCCCGAAAAGCCTTCGCGCAGATCAGTGTTCGACGCTGTCGCGCCAGGCCAGGGCCCGGTCGTAGGCGGCGTCGAACCATGGCTCCTTGACATCGAGGTAGGCCAGCGTCGCCGCCTCCCTCGTCAATCCGGCGGCCTTGGCCGCACCCGCGCGTTTGATCTCCAGGTACTCCGCGCGCACGGCCTCGTCTGCGCGCAGCCAGTCCCGGAACACCAGCGCGAACTCCTGACCCGGCGAACCCGCGACCCGAATATGCACATTGGCCAGCCGCCCCGGATCGGCATTCTGGTGAAATCGCTTGGCCCACAATGCCGTATCGGCGCCCTCCGGGTCCGTCACCGTCGGCTTCGGATTGTCGCCGGTGACATCCGGCCGAACCGGAAACCCCGCCGCGCCCAACGCATCCCGCAGCCCGTCGGCGGCCGTCAGATCCGCGACGGTGATCTGCAGATCGATCACATCCTTGGCGGGCAATCCGGGCACCGAGGTCGAACCGATGTGATCGATCCGCGAGGCCGCCGAACCGCAGGCCACCCACAGCCGGGCGATGAGCCGCTGCGCCTGCGCCGCCCACTCCGGATTCGCGGGGACCAGGCGCACCTCCTTGCGCCGCGCCGGTGTCGCGGTGCGCAGGTCGGCCTCGAAGGGCACCAGCCGTTCTTTCCACAATTGCCGCACCACCGGATCGATTTCTCCCGGCGCGCCGCTATTGTCCAACAGCACATCCGCGACGGCGCGCCGTTGTTCATCGGTGGCCTGCGCCGAAATACGCGCCCGCGCATCCGATTCGGAAACGCCACGGAATTCCACCAATCGCCGTATCCGAATTTCCGCGGGCACGTCGACAATCAATACGAGATTCATCAGCGGCGCAAGACCGTTCTCGACCAATAGCGGAATATCTTGGACGAGAATCGCATCCGATGGTGCGGCGGCAATTAATTCCGCGGTTCGTTTACCGACCAACGGATGGACAATGGAATTCAACGTCGCGCGCGCGTCATCGCTCCCGAACGCCTTCGCCGCCAGGGCGGGCCGGTCCAGACTGCCGTCGACGGCGAGGATATCGGGCCCGAACGCCTCGACCAACGCCGCAAGGCCCTCGGTACCCGGTTCGACGACCTCCCTGGCGATCACGTCGGAGTCGACGATCACCGCGCCGAGATCGGCGAGAATCCGCGCCACCGTAGACTTGCCCGCTCCCATGCCTCCGGTGAGGCCGATCCGCAACATTCGACCAGTCTCGCATCCGCGATCTCGCGCCGAACGAACCCCCTGGCACGCACGCCGCACCCAATCGGCCTTAATACCCACTCGCACCGCGCATTCCACCATCTGAAACGCCATTTGCCCGATCCGTGACTTCGCCGAGACCATCTCGCAACATTTACAGTCGAATCGGGCTCGCGAGCGACAACTTTCCGACACGCCGAGGCAATTACTCGAGCAAAATACTCTGCCGAGCACTTTCGTTCGGCTAATCTTCGCCGTGGCGATCCAGGCCAGCACCGGCAAGCAAAGGAACATCATTGGGCACCAAAATCAACCAGACGGGTCGCCACCGCCTGGGTAGGGCGGGGGGCATGCACTGCATCAAGCACCCCGCCGTCGCGGCCGCGCTCGCCGAGCACCGCCGTTCGTGGTTCACCGCGCTGATCAGCCCCGCTCGGCACAGCTTCGCCGCCATGCGAAAACGCTCTGCCGCGGCGACGGCGTACTGGGCACCGGCGACCGCCAGCTGAGCCCGGCCTCCTATCCGGCCACAGACTTCCCGTGACCCAGCCCAATCGGGCTGGGTCGCTTTTTGCTGCCAGCGCTGGCCCCGCCTTTCTGACAGTCACTTGCACTTTCGACGCACCCCTCCTTACGATTGCTGAAAATATCTGAGAGTGACTCTCAGATTGCTTTCCCTGGAGGGGCAATGACTCAGCTGACCGCAACCAGGCCGGACCCAGCGGAGTCCGATAGTCCAGCCACATTGGGCCTAGTGGGCCGTTGGGGTGTCCTGATGGCCCGCCACCGCCGCATCGTGCTCGGTGCGTGGCTGCTGTTCGCCATCGCCTGCGGATCGGCCTATCCGGCCCTGCACGACCGCCTCAGCACCCCCGACTACTCGGTCCCCGGATCCGAATCGGTTGCCGTCGATCACCTTGTGGCCGAACACTTCGCGCGCTTCGGCACCGAACAGGACCTCATCGTCTTCCATTCGGCGCAGCGCACGGTCGACACATCGGAGTTCCGCGAGGTCATCGATCGGGCACTCGGCAGCACGCGCGCCATCGCGGGTGTGGCGGGGGCGATCGGCCCGTTCGAAGGCAATGCGGCGGCGCAGATCTCGGCCGACCGACACACCGCCTTCGGCATCGTCGGCGTGAACGGCCGCGCACCGGAACGCGTCGAGATCGCAAGACGGCTACAAACCGAACTCGCGGCCGCCTCGGATTCCGGCGTCGAGGTCATGATCACCGGATTCGCCCCGGCACAGGCCGATCTCATCGAGATCGAGACCGCCGATATGCAACGCGCCGAAGCCATCGGCCTGCCGGTGGCGACCGCGGTGCTGGTGCTCGCCCTCGGCGCGGTGGTCGCGGCCACCCTGCCCATCACGGTCACCGCGGCGGGCATCGCGGTCGCCGTCGGCGCACTTTTCGGTCTGACCACCTTCCTCACCTTCGACTCGCTGGTGCTCTCGGTGGCAACGATGATCGCCACCGGCACCGCGATCGACTACGCGATGTTCATCGTGAGCCGATTCAACGAGGAACTGACCCGGTGCGGCGTGCGCGACCGACGATCCACCGAGGCCATCGCGGCGGCCGTCGGCACCGCCATCGATACGACCGGCCGCACCATTCTGGCGTCGGGCTTCATCGTGATGATCTCGCTGTGCGCGCTGGCGGTGGTCGGACTGCCGATGCTCAACGGCGTCGCGACCGGCGTGGTGGTCGCGGTCATCGCCACCCTTATTGCCGCCTTCACCCTGCTGCCCGCACTGCTGGCGACGCTGGGTCCAGCGGTGAATCGCGGCGCATTGCCGGTCCGGCTGCGGCCCGCCGAGGTCCGAGCCGCGGCGGCATCGAGCGCGTGGGCACGGTGGGCGCATACCGTGATGGGACGGCCAGTGCTCTTCGGCGCGATCGGTGTCGGTCTGCTGCTTGCCGCGGCGGCCCCGATCACCGGCATCCGCTACGGCGTCGATATGGGTCTCACCTCGCTGGCCGATCGACCGACCGGGCAGGCGACCGAACTCGTCCAGCAGAACTTCGGGCCCGGTCTGCTCGCGCCGATCGAGGTGGTCCTC
The DNA here is from genome assembly GCF_050946365.1 of Nocardia sp. CA-107356. Lineage (NCBI taxonomy): Bacteria > Bacillati > Actinomycetota > Actinomycetes > Mycobacteriales > Nocardiaceae > Nocardia > Nocardia sp. CA-107356. Next base: position 7,045,084 of record NZ_CP191992.1, read on the forward strand.
ACCGGTCGCGACGGCGGGCCGCTGAGTGACGAAACCCGTTCCGACACCAACCGATTCGTCTCCGAACTGGCCAAAGATCCGCGCATTGCCACGGTGCTGCCGCAGCAGGCGGACGGTCGAGTACTCGCCGTAGTGGTCCCCAAGTCGGCATTCGATTCAACCGCTGCCACCGATGTGGTCTCCGATATCCGTTCTCGTGCAACGACTCTCGACAGTGTCGAAGTCCGGGTCGGCGGTACTTCCGCGTCGTTCGCCGATGTGTCGCATCGGATCACCGCCCGCTTCCCGTGGGTGATCGCGCTCGTGCTGACGGTGTCGCTGGCATTTCTGATCGTCGCATTCCGCAGTATCGTGTTGGCGCTCAAGGCGATTCTGCTCAATCTGCTCGCCACCGGCGCCGCGCTCGGCCTCACCGTCGCGGTATTCCAGCACGGGGTCGGCGAATCCGCGCTCGGATTCCACAGCACCGGATTCCTGCAGGTGTATCTGCCGATGCTGGTATTCGCGGTGCTGTTCGGATTGTCCATGGATTACGAGGTGTTCCTGATCCGGCGGATGAAGGAACGCTGGGACGAAACCGGCGACAATACCGCCGCGGTTGCCGATGGGCTGCAGCGCACCGCGCGGCCGATTACCGCGGCGGCCGCCATCATGGTCGCGGTCTTCGCGAGCTTCCTGACCGCGAATGTGCTGGAGCTGAAGCAGATCGGGTTCGCGCTGGCCGTGGCCATTGCGATCGACGCGGTGCTGGTCCGGCTGGTGTTGGTGCCCGCGTTCATGCAGCTGTTCGGTCGGTGGAACTGGTGGCTGCCGCGGATCGGCAGGCGTCCGGTCTCCCGTGCGATGCATGCGAGCGCGACTAGCGGAACATGACCTCGATCGAATCGACGATCGAGCCGATCGCCCTGGTATAGACATCCTCGAGACGTTCGGTGAAACCCGTTGCGGCCCAATGGTCCAGGGCCGCAACGCAACCCCACACCCCGGCCGCCGCCGCGATCCCGATGGCCAGATCGTCGGGGCCACGGCCGGTCCGCTCGGCGAACAGCAGTCGGAATTGGTCGGCCATATCCCGCATCTGGCGGGTTTGACCGTCTCTGATCTCCGGAATCGACGCCATGTACTGCAAGCGCCTGCGGATCCGAAGCTCGGATTCCGGAGTCAGCAACGACTCGATCAGCACGGGCACGATCAGCCGCGCGATGCGCACCAACTCGGCAGGCTCGACGATATCGCCACCGCCCGCGGTCCGCATCACATCCAGCACCCGCGGATCGGCCTCGTCGTACAGGATGAGCATTTCCTTGGTGCCGAAGTACCGGTAGACCGAACTGGGCGACACACCGGCCGCCGCCGCAACCCGCTCAACCGTCACATTGCGGTACCCGTGCTCGTCGAACAGATCCAGCGCCACCTGCTGGATGCGGCTCATCGCCTCGATTTTCCTGCGTTCCCAGGCGGTCGAGGGAAACTCCACGGCGGACTCGGACATCAGGGCAAGAATACCCGCGGCGGGGCCGCCACCGCCTGATCCGACGCAGCCGGACTTCGTCCGTCATCAGTCCCTTGCGCTCGGACGAACGCAGGCGAGACCACCGCCTAATCCCGGACGATGCCGCTCGGCTTGCGGCGCGTACCCGAATGCTGGGTCGGCATCTGGTTGGGCGGCACGGGATACGGGACGCCCGCGGTCGCGGTGCCCAGCGCGAGATTCGGCCCGCATTGGGCCAGCGCGGCATCCATCTTCGGCTTCGGATCGCTCAACACCGGCTTGGTCGGATTCGGCGTCGAGCCGAAGTCGAAGGTCGAGGTCATATCGCCGGTAACGCTGCGCCGCCACTGCGTCAGATTCGGCACTTCGACGCCGAACCGGGTTTCCAGCAGCCGCAGCTGCGAGGTGTGGTCGAAGGTCTCCGAGGCGACGAGCCCACCCCGACTGTACGGCGAAATCACCAGGCCCGGAACGCGATACCCCAAACCGATCGGGCCAGCGATACCGTTCGAGGCCTTCACCCGGTCCAATGGCACGGTGACGAACTCGCCCGGTGTGCCCACCGGCGCGGTCGGCGGGGTGACGTGGTCGAAGAAGCCGCCGTTCTCGTCGTAGCTGATGATCAGCGCGGTCTTCTCCCACACCTTTGGGTTGGAGGTGAGGATGTCGAGCAGCTGCACGATGCCGTACGCGCCGAAGGCCGCGGGCAGGGCGGGATGTTCGCAGTTGATCAGCGACGGAATCACCCAGGAGACGGCGGGCAGGGTGTCGTTGGCAACGTCGGCCTGAAAGTCGTTGGGATACACCGGGGCGAGACCGCGCCGGGCCAGTTCGGAATTCGGATCCGCCGATTGGGTGAAGCAGCCGAGCATGCCGTCCAGGATCACCGTGGACAGCGGGCCGACATCACGGTTGTTGTAGATCTTCCAGCTGACACCCGCCTCGGACAGGTTCTCCGGGTAGGTCCGCCAGCTGTACACGTGCTGCGGGATCAGGGCGGGCGTTTCCAGCAGCGGTCCGCCCGCGCCACCGTCCGGGTCGATGGTGGCGCTGATCCAGTACAGGCGGTTCGGGTCGGTGGGGCCGAGGACCGAACAGTGGTAGTTATCACAGATGGTGAACGCATCCGCGAGTTCATGGTGGATCGGAATGTCCTCGCGTAGGTAGTAGCCCATGGCGGCAGGGGCGTTGGCCGGGCCGACGCTGGCGATGGACATCGGCATCCACTGGTCATTGGCGCCGCCGTTCCACGCTCGGTGCATACCGCCCCAGGTGTGGTCCGGATCGTTGATGCACTCGCCGTCCAGGGTCGCGCCCCGCGTGGTGTCGAGGCGGAACGGATTGACGAAGCCGTCCGCGCTCGGCCCGACGCCGGGCGTCCACCCGTACTGCTGCCAGGCCTTCGACGCCTCGCCGAAGCCACGGACACCGGACATGGTGCCGAAATAGTGGTCGAAGGAACGGTTTTCCTGCATGAGCAGGACGAAGTGCTCGATATCGCCGAGGCCGCCGGTGCCCGCCGGATCGGCGGCGTAGGCGCGATCAATGATCGGGTTGGCCCAGGACGCCAAGGCGCCCACCGCTCCCGCCGCGGCGGCCTTCGCCAGGAACTGCCTACGGTTGAGACCACTGAACGGACTCGCTGCGCACATCCGTGCTGTTTCCTTCTCTCGTGGCCGGGTCCGACGAGGTCGGTCGAGCCGGGTGCCGCTTGTTCGCCTGCACCCTACCCCGAAGTCGATCACGCTTCGCAGTGAAGTTGGTCAATTGTCCGACTGGTCGCTATGACGCGACTTCCGTACGCCGACGCCGGAGCCTTGGCGAGCCGACGTCGCACGAATTGATTCCGATCGGCGTGGCGCCATACCACCGACGGTCACCCTCGCAAGCATCGAGACGATATGCGGCGCAGCCCTACTCGTCGAGCTGAGCCCTGCCCGAATCGGGGACGGGCCGTGCCGCCGACCAGGTTTCGAGCACCCGCGTCAACTGACCGATGAGCGCGGAGAGCCCGGACAGATCCCCACCCAATTGATACGTCTTCAGTTCAGCTGGCGTCGGCAGCTGTGCGACGATCTGCGGAAGCGAATCGACCAGTTGCGCTTGGGTGGCCGAGGCGGAGCGCTGATTGGTGTTCTCGATCCGAATCCGGTCACGCTCCAGATCCAGCAGCGCGTCATCGTGCGCCGCCCGCGAACGCCTTGCCGCGACGGCGATTTCGCCGTCGAGCTCGAGCTGTCGCAATTCCAGCTTCCTGCGCAGATTCTCGGCCTGCTCGGCATGCTGCTCGCGCTCCAGTCGCAGCGCGTGCAGCGCGGTCGCCTGAGCGAGATCGGCGACCGCGCGCTCGTCATCGTGCTCACGAGTGGTGCGCCGCAACCGTTCCGCGGCTTCCCGGTCGAATCGCACCGCCTCGTTGCGTGCCCGCAGTTCGGCCAATTCCCGCTCGTCCTCGATCCGCCGCTCCTCGGCGACACGGTTGGCCTCGGTCTCGCGGGCCGAAAGCACCTCTTGCGCAGCGAGTTCCGCGAGCCGGGCGATCTGATTCTGCTCACTGCGGTATGGCTTCTGCAGGTTCTCCCACAGCGTCGACGAGCTGACCACCGCCTCCTTGATCTGCACCGTGACAATGCGCAATCCGAGCCCACGATCGCTGTCCGCCTCGGCATTTCGATCGGCGCTGCCTTCGGCGACCGCGCGCAGCCGTGCGGTCAACTCCTCGATGATGGGCTGCTTATCGCTGAGCACATCCCGCACGCCCATCGTGGAGACCTTGTCCTTGATCGCCGCCTCGGCCTGTTCGCGCAGCTGAATGTTGACCAGCCGCATGGGATCTTCGGCATCGGAGAAGTCCAGCTTGCGGTAGGCCGTCGCGAAATCCTCGATGATCCACTGCACATAGCCCTGGACCAACACGCCCTGCAGTTCGCTGCAGATGCAGTAGGCGTTGATGAGGATCGTCTGCATCGCGCCCGGCACAACGAGATACGAATCGGTCGCGGAGTTGAAGCGGAACGACACCCCGAGTCCGATGTGCAGCGGTTCGGCGCGACCGCGCCGGGTATGTACGACGAAGGCGTTGGGCGGCACCAAAACTGTTTGCCAGCGCCAGAATCCGGTGACCCGGACCTCGACCGGGCCGGGGCCGCTGCCCTGTAGTGTCGGCCCGACCCGGTCGGCCCGTTTCGCCATCGCACCGCGTCGCACCGGACCGCCCGGCGCGGGCGGCGCCCCGGCGGCGGCCAGCGGTGCCGGTGCGGCAGCAGGCTTGCGCGCGCGCAGATCCCCCTCCAGCGCAGCCTGTTGCGCCACCACTTGGTCGAGATAGTCATTGCCCGGATTGCTCCCCATAGTCGGGCACACTACCGGCTGCGGCAGCACGAAGGCCCCGGTCCGAATGGACCGGGGCCTTCGTTGATGCTCTACCCGAAATCAGGCGTTGCCGGAGAGCTTCTCCCGCAGTGCCGCGAGCTGGGCGTCGCTGGCCAGCGAACCGCCAGCGGGCTCGGCCTGGCTGGACGAGGAGGCCTGCGAACCGCTCTCGGAGGAGTAGTTCGACGAGCCGCCACCGTTCGCGGCCTCGGCCGCGGCGTCGGCCGCCATCTTCTCCATCTGCGCGGTGTGCATCTTGTGGCGACGCTCCGCCTCGGCGTAGCGGCCTTCCCACTCTTCGCGCTGCTTGTCGAAGCCCTCGAGCCACTCGTTGGTGTCGGGATCGAAGCCCTCGGGGAAGATGTAGTTGCCCTGGTCGTCGTAGCTGTCGGCCATGCCGTACTTCGACGGGTCGAACTCGGCGTGGTAGTCCTCGTTCGCCTGCTTCAGCGACAGCGAGATCCGGCGACGCTCCAGGTCGATGTCGATGACCTTGACCATCGCGTCGTCGCCGACCGCGACAACCTGGTCCGGGACCTCCACGTGGCGCTCGGCCAGCTCGGAGATGTGCACCAGGCCCTCGATGCCCTCTTCGACGCGCACGAACGCACCGAACGGAACCAGCTTGGTGACCTTGCCCGGCACGATCTGGCCGATCGCGTGGGTGCGGGCGAACTGACGCCACGGGTCTTCCTGAGTCGCCTTGAGCGACAGCGAAACCCGCTCGCGGTCCAGGTCGACGTCGAGCACCTCGACGGTGACCTCGTTGCCGACCTCGACAACCTCGGACGGGTGGTCGATGTGCTTCCAAGACAGCTCGGAGACGTGCACCAGACCGTCGACGCCGCCCAGGTCCACGAAGGCACCGAAGTTGACGATCGAGGAGACCACACCCTTGCGGACCTGGCCCTTCTGCAGCTGGTGCAGGAACTCGCTGCGGACCTCGGACTGGGTCTGCTCGAGCCAGGCGCGGCGGGACAGGACCACGTTGTTGCGGTTCTTGTCCAGCTCGATGATCTTGGCCTCGATCTCCTTGCCGACGTACGGCTGGAGGTCGCGAACGCGACGCATCTCGACGAGCGAGGCGGGCAGGAAGCCGCGCAGGCCGATGTCGAGGATCAGGCCGCCCTTGACGACCTCGATGACGGTGCCCTTGACGGCCTCGTCCTTCTCCTTGAGCTCCTCGATGGTGCCCCACGCACGCTCGTACTGCGCCCGCTTCTTCGACAGGATCAGGCGGCCTTCCTTGTCCTCCTTGGTGAGAACAAGAGCCTCGACCTCATCACCCACGGAAACGACCTCATTGGGGTCGACATCGTGCTTGATGGAAAGTTCGCGAGAGGGGATGACGCCTTCGGTCTTGTAACCGATGTCGAGCAGGACCTCGTCGCGATCGACCTTGACGATGGTTCCTTCGACGATATCGCCGTCGTTGAAGTACTTGATCGTGGCGTCGATGGCGGCGAGGAAGTCCTCGGCGGAGCCGATGTCGTTGACGGCTACCTGCGGCGAGGTGACGGTGGTGGGCATATGTCGGTTTGCTCCGGACGGATTGTGGTCGGTTGCGGACATTGGAACTTTCGGTACGCTGCGAACTCACCGCGATGACGCGACGTGACGGACATAATGAACGTACCGCACGCAAACGCTTGTGAAACTCAGCACGGGCGCTCTGCTACGTCAGTACAGTTGCCCTCGCAGACTGTTACTGCAATGACACCGGTACGACAGTACCCAAGACACTCGCGCGTTCAGCGTACGCGACCTTGGTCCGGCCGGGCAAACCGGTCACCACGCCACGCCGCATTAGGCTAACGGCGTGTCGGAAGATCGCCATGCGCAAGCAAACGCACTGCTCGGGACCACCGGAACCGCGCGGACCCGGATCGGCTCGGACGCCAGCCAGCAGGCCAGCCGCCGCTGGTGGGACGCCGATGCCACCGAGTATCACGAAACGCACGCCGATTTTCTCGGCGTCGACTCCCCCGACGGCGAATTCATCTGGTGCCCGGAGGGCCTGCACGAGGGCGATATGCACTTCCTCGGTGAGGTCGCGGGCAAACGGATCCTGGAGATCGGATGCGGGTCGGCGCCGTGTTCGCGCTGGCTGGCCGGGCAGGGGGCGCAGACGGTCGGGCTGGACGTATCGATGGGGATGCTCGAGCGTGGGCTGGCGGCGATGGCGCGCGGCGGGCCGCAGGTGCCGTTGGTACAGGCAGGCGCGGAGGCACTGCCCTTTGCCGACGCATCCTTCGATATCGCCTGTTCGGCCTTCGGCGCGGTGCCGTTCGTCGCGGATTCCGAATTGGTGATGCGTGAGGTCGCGCGAGTGCTGCGGCCCGGTGGCCGGTGGGTGTTCTCGGTGAACCATCCGATGCGGTGGATCTTCCCCGACGATCCCGGCCCAGCGGGACTGACCGCCTCGATTCCCTATTTCGACCGCACTCCATATGTCGAGGTCGACGACGATGGTTCGCCGACCTACGTCGAACACCACCGCACGATCGGTGACCGGGTGCGCGAGATCGTTGCCGCCGGATTGGTGCTCGATGACATCGTGGAACCGGACTGGCCGGAATGGCTCGAGCGCGAGTGGGGGCAGTGGAGTCCGTTGCGTGGCGAGTTGTTCCCGGGGACCGCTATCTTCGTCACCCACAAACCGACGCGCGACTGAGGCTTACCCCGCGAACGTGGGCAGGGCCGCGAAGTTCGGATCGATGCGGGCGGCGGCGCAGGTCTGCGCCACCCAGCGGCGGGCGCGGGAGAGGGGATGCTCCGGGAACCGATCGTCCCAGCCGTGGTCATCGGCCACGTTATAGGGCAACGCGCCTTGGAGGCCGGGTGCGTACGGATGCGGCGGGTACATATTCTCGAAGCCGATCTCCAGCGCGAGTACCGCCTCGCGGATTCCGGTGGTGCCGGTCTCCGGGCACAGGATCTGCAGTACCGCACTGCAATTCACCTTCGGCACGGTGAGCGATGCGGCGAAGATCAGACCGGTCGGCTGATCGGGCAGCCGCATCTTCTGCAGCCGCAGCAGGGCGGGCTGCGAGTCGACTCCGACGATATAAGCCTCGATGAGACAGCCGCTTTCCGCGTGGATTTCGGCGAGCCTGCGCCGCAACGCAGCCAGATCGGTCAGCGGTGCGGGCAGGTCGGGCGCCAGATCGAAGTAGGTCAGTTGGACGATGTCCCCGGTGGCGCGATCGCGCCAGGCGTTGGTGTCGAGCTGCTGTAATCCGCTGGTGTCGAACGATATTGGCACCCGATTACGCTACCCGGCGCATCGGAGGGTTACTCCCGACGCCGGATCAGATATCGGCCGATCGGAATTCGGCGAGCAGTGCGGCACGAGCATCGCCGATATGCGATCCCAGGTCGCCGCCGGTGTGCAGCCAGATTTCGTAGCCCGCGAAGAAACAGGCCATGCCGACCTTGGCCCAGAGCAGCGGCCGCACATCCGCGCCGACCTCGACGCCCATCCGATGCGCAAGGTGTTCGGCGACAAGGGATTCCACCGCGCTTCGCTTGGCGAGTTCGCGCGCCTGCAGTGCCGGGGTTGCCGCGATCAGCGCATCACGTGCCCGCGCGTCGGCGCGGCGGTCGACGAAGCGGTCGACCAGCGGACCGATGACCGCGGCCATGGTTTGCTCCGGGGATTCATCGGCCGGGCGGTCGGCCAACAGCCGAGCCAGCTCCGCGCGATGCTCATCGTCCTCGGCGAACAGCAGTTCGTCTTTGCTCGGGTAGTAGCGGTGCAGGGTACGCGTCCCCACATCGGCCTCGGCGGCGATATCGGCCACGGTCACGGCGTCATAGCCGTGTTCGACGAATAGCCGCAGTGCCGCATCGGCGATCGCCCGTCTGGTCCGCTCCTTCTTCCTATCCCGCAATGACATCCGAGTATTGTCGCACAGCGTGTCATGTGGCAGACTCTGCCATATGACAACAAGTGACAGAACTGTGGTGATCACTGGTGGCACAAGCGGGCTCGGCCGCGAATGCGCCAGGGAGCTCGCCGCCGATCCGCGGTGGACAGTTGTCGTCACCGGGCGCGACGCCGACCGGGCACGCGCCGAAGCCGCCACCGTCGGCGCGCGCGGAACCGCACTCGACCTGGGTGCACTCACCTCGGTGACGCAGTTCGCCGACGAATTGCGCCGGGACGGACTACCGCCATTGCGCGCCCTGGTGTGCAATGCCGGACTGCAGTTCACCCGGCGCAGCTACACCGAGGACGGCGTCGAGGCGACCTTCGGCGTCAACCATCTCGGACACCTCGCACTGGTCCGGGCGCTCCTGGACGACCTGAGCGCCCCGGCCCGCATCGTTTTCGTCAGTTCGGGCACACATGATCCGGATCAGTTCACCGGTATGCCGCATCCACTGGATACGAACGTTCACGAATTGGCCTATCCGCCCGAGCCGACCGAATCCGCGCAACGCGACGGCCGCCGCCGCTACAGCACCTCGAAGTTGGCCAACCTGCAGACCACCTACGAATTGGCCCGCCAGCTCGCGGCGCGCGGTATCACGGTGAATGCGTTCGATCCGGGATTGATGCCGGGTACCGGACTCGCCAGGGATGCCGGGCCGGCGGCGCAGCTGTTGTGGCGCACGGTCGCCCGGGGTTTGGTGTTACTGCCCGGAGTTAATACGCCACGCCGGTCGGGCGGCGATCTGGCGCGGCTCGTCACCGATCCGTCACTCGCCGAGGTGACCGGCCAGTATTTCGTCGGCCGCACCGCCAAGCCGTCGTCGAAGGCGTCCTATGACCGCGATGCGCAACGTGCGCTGTACACCGACAGCCTGGAACTGCTCGGCGAGCTCACGCGCTGACGCGCAGTCCGATGCGAATGCCAACGGTGCCGAACACCCGTTGGGCGTTCGGCACCGTTGCGGCAGAGCTCATTTCGCGACCCCGGCTAGTCCTCGACCGGCTTTGCCTTCGGGCCGCGGCCCGCCTGTTTCAGCGCGAGGCGCAATGCGTATTCGATTTGGGCGTTGATGCTGCGCAGGTCGTCGGCGGCCCACTGGGCGATGGCCTCGTGTATCGACGGATCGAGGCGTAGCAGGATCTTCTTGCGCTCGGCCATGAGCGACTCAGGAGTAGAGCGAGCCGGTATTGACGACGGGCTGGGTGGCTCGGTCACCACAGAGGACGACCAGCAGGTTGGAGACCATGGCGGCCTTGCGTTCCTCGTCGAGTTCGACAACACCCTGTTCGGCGAGCCGATCCAGCGCGAGAGCGACCATGCCGACCGCACCCTCGACGATGCGAGTGCGCGCGGCGACCACCTGCGCCGCCTGCTGACGTACGAGCATGGCCTGAGCGATCTCCGGCGCGTAGGCGAGGTGGGTGATCCTGGCCTCGATGACCTCGATGCCCGCCAGATCGGTGCGGTCACGCAGTTCGATGGTCAATTCCTCGGCCACTTCGGTGCCGTCACGCAGGCTGGTGGTGTCCTTGTCGTGCGCGTCGTACGGGTGGGTGGTCGCCAGGTGCCGCACCGCCGCCTCGGACTGGGTCTCCACATACTCCTCGTAGTCGTTGACCGAGAACGCGGCCTTGAAGCTGTCGACCACCCGGTAGACCACGACGGCGGCGATCTCCACCGGATTGCCATCGGCATCGTTGACCTTGAGCTTCTGAGTCTCGAAGTTGCGCACCTTCAGCGAGATGCTGCGGCGGTCCGTGAGCGGCACCACGGAGAAGAAGCCGGGTTCGCTGAGCGAGCCGATGTAGCGGCCGAAGAATTGCACGACCTTGGCCTCATTGGGGTTCACCACGGTCAGTCCGGTGACCAGCAGCAGGAGCACGACCACCGCGACGGTCGCGATGATCGCGCCGACCAAGGCGGGCACATTGTCGTGGTTGGCCGCGGCGGCATAGCCAGCGATGGCCGCGCCACCGATCAGGAGCGTGAGCACAAACCACGACACCAGTACTACAAAGCCGTTGACGTGGAACGCCGACCGAAGCTTCATGACATCCTCCGAGTATCAAAGTGATATCACGAAGATAGCACCGATACTCGCGCCTCGCACTCCCGTCTTCGCGCGTTCGCACGATGGCGAAAACCCCGCACAGGTCCGGATTCGGAACCCGTGCGGGGCTGCATCCGACGGAGCCGGGGAGCCCGCCGCTGCTATCAGTTCGCGGGCTTGATATTGCGGTTGAAGCGGAACATATTGCGCGGGTCGTACTGTGCTTTCAGAGCGGACAGCCGGGCATAGGTGTCCGGCGCGTAGCCACCGCGGGTCTGCGCCTCGTCGGCGGCGGCACCGGCACCGTAGAGGAAGTTCAGGCTGTGGCCGACGGTCCACGGGGCCAGCGCCGCGCGGACCACCGCGTGATCCTCGGGAGCCGCATCGCCCGCATCGGGTCCAGGCATCGTGATGACCCGGACGATGTACTCGCCGTCGCGATTGTCCACGGCGATTCCCGCAGGCCCACTCCGGCGCAGCGCGCCACCGAGGTGTCGAATATCGACCACCGCCTGGATCGGCGACTCCGGCCCGGTGGCGGTGAGCAAGGCCGACAGCGTTTCGCCGGTGAATTCACCGAGCACCGCGTTGGTGGCGGCGTAGGCGTGCGGATGGTCCGGATCGCTGTGGATGGTGTGCGATTCGGTGTACGGCATGACGCGCAGGTCGTCCTTCAGGCGAGCACCGACGGCGCGCAGCGGAGCGACCAGACGCGCCCCCTCCTCGGCCGATCCGTTGTAGGCGATCCGGATCGATGCGACGTAGCGGCCGCGCAGCGGTTCCGGGATCTGCGGGATGGGCGGGAAGGTCATCACGGTGACCGTCGAGGTCAACTCCTCGGGAAGCGTTGCGGTCCAGTCCTTCCACGTTTCCAGGGCCTGCTCGACCAGCGCGGTGTCGAAGACCAACTGGCCGCCGTAAACTGTGGCGACCGGCACCAACTCCAGTTCCAGCGCGGTCACCACGCCGAAGTTTCCGCCGCTGCCGAGCACCGCGCCGAAGAGTTCATCGCCCGGAGTCAGCGTGCGGACGCGACCGTCCGCGGTGACGAGTTCGATGACGCGCACATGCTCGGCGGCGTAGCCGAATTGTCGTGCCAGCAGGCCCAATCCGCCGCCCAGGCTGTAGCCGACGACGCCGACCGACGGCGAGGAGCCGCTCAGTGGTGCCAGACCGTACTGGGCAGCGGCCTCGACCAGCGCGCCCGCCCGCACTCCGGCGGCGACGCGGGCGGTCCGAGCCCGCGAGTCGATCCGGATATCGGTCATCCTGCGTGTACTGATCAGCACGCCACCGTCGGCCGCGACCGAGAGCCCGTGCCCGGTGGCCTGGACCGCCACCGGAAGTCCGTGGCGCGCCGCGTATTCCACCGCACTGCGGACATCCTCGGCGTGCAGCGCGCCCACGACCAACGCCGGACGATGGGCGTAGGCGGCTTGGAAACCAGCGATCTCCTCGTCGTAACCGGTGTCGCCGGGGCGGAAGATCGGGCCGGTGAAGGCGTCGGTGTCGATGATCTGAGCTGCGATGTTTCCCATAGCTCAGACAATGCCGCCATTCCAATAAGAAGTACAACAGATAGTTCTGCTCACTCCTATAATCATCAGTTATGGAGCTACGGCAATTGCGCTACTTCGTGACGGTGGTCGAGGAGGCCAACTTCACCCGCGCCGCCGCGCGGTTGCACCTGGCTCAGCCCGGGCTCAGCGCGCAGATCCGTCAGCTCGAACGAGAGCTGGGACAACAGCTTCTGGATAGGGGCGGCCGTTCGGTGACGCTGACCGAGGTCGGGGCGGCGGTACTGCCGCATGCCAGGGCCGCGCTCGCGGCGACCGAGCGCGTCGCCGCGACGGTCGACGAATTCACCGGACTACTACGTGGGCACGTCCGCATCGGCTGCATCTCCGGCACCGCGAATGAGGATTTCGATATCTCCACGGTGCTGGCGGATTTTCACGACGATCACCCGCAGGTCGGCATCAGCCTGACCGAGGACACCTCCGAGCGCATGCTGGCGGCGGTGCGCAGCGGGGAGCTGGATATCGCGCTGGTCGGGTTGACCGGCGCGGAGATCGGAGACGATATCGGCGTCGACATCGTGCTGGATACGCCAGTGGTTGCGGCCGTCGCGGCGAGCGGACCGGGCATACAGGATCGAAAGCGCGCGATGGCGCTGGCCGAGTTGCGCGATCACCCGCTGATCTGTCTGCCCCGCGGCACCGGAATCCGCGGTGTGCTCGATCGCGCCTGTACCGCAGCGGGATTCGAGCCCGACGTCGCTTTCGAGGCCGCCGCTCCCCCGCTGTTGCTCCGGCTCGCCGCCCGCGGCCTCGGCATCGCGGTGGTGCCCACGCTGACGGCGGCGGAAGCCGAGGCGTTCGGTGTACGGGTACGGCCGATCATCGAGCCGGAGCTGCACGGACAGCTCGCCCTGGCCTGGCGACGGGATCGCCCGGGCAGTCCGGCCGCGAAAGTCCTGCTCGGACAACTCCGCATCGGCTTGGGCGGCCGTTGAATCAGAGCAGCCGCGACAGGAACGCTTTGGTGCGTTCGTGTTTCGGGTTCGCCAGGACCTCACGCGGATTGCCCGCCTCGACGACGACTCCGCCGTCCATGAACACCAGTTGATCGGCGACCTCACGGGCGAAACCCATTTCATGGGTGACGACCACCATCGTCATACCGTCGGCGGCGAGTTCGCGCATAACCCCGAGCACCTCACCGACCAACTCCGGATCCAGCGCCGAGGTCGGCTCGTCGAAGAGCATCAGCTTGGGATCCATGGCCAGCGCACGGGCGATGGCGACCCGCTGCTGCTGGCCGCCGGAGAGCTGGGCCGGATAGGCATTCGCCTTGTCCCCCATGCCGACTCGGTCCAGCAGTTCATGTGCGCGGGTCACCGCGTCGGCCTTGCCGATGCCCTTCACCTGCATAGGCGCCTCGATGATGTTCTCCAGCGCCGTCCGATGCGGGAACAGGTTGAAGTGCTGGAACACCATGCCGATATCGCGGCGCTGTTTGGCCGCGTCGCGCGGATGCAGCTCATAGAGCTTGCCACCCTTTTCGCGATAGCCGATGAGGTCGCCGTCGACATAGAGCCGACCCGCGTTCACCTGCTCGAGGTGGTTGATGCAGCGCAGGAAGGTCGATTTACCCGAACCCGAGGGTCCGATCATGCACAGCACATCACCGCGCCCTACCTCGAGCGAAATACCCTTGAGCACCTGCAGCGCACCGAAGTTCTTACACACCCGATCCGCGACGATCATCGGCGCCGCGTCATTCTTGTCGAGAGTCGGGCTCATTTCGCCTTCACAATCGTCTGAGCGTCGGCCAATTCCTGCAGTTGCTTGGCGGTCAGCTGCCGGGATGCGCCCCGCGAGTAATAGCGCTCCAGGTAGTACTGCCCGATCATCAGCACGCTGGTGACCGCGAGATACCACGTGGCGGTGACCAATAGCAGCGGAATCGGCTGGAAGTTCACGCCGTAGATATCGCGAGCGCGTCCGTACAGGTCGGTGCTCAACGGGATCGCGGTCACCAGTGAGGTGGTCTTCAGCATGCCGATGAGCTCATTGCCGGTCGGCGGGATGATCACCCGCATCGCCTGCGGCAGCACGGTCCTGCGCATGGTCTGCGACCACGACATACCCAGTGCCGTCGAGGCCTCGCGCTGCCCCTCACCGACGGAATTGATTCCGGCACGGACGATTTCGGCCATATACGCGGCCTCGTTCAGACCGAGGCCGATCACCGCGAAGGTGAACGCCGCCTGCAGCCCCTGCACATCGATCCGCACGAATTCGGGCCCGAACGGCACACCGAGCTGGATCGACTTGTACAGCGACGGGAACAGACCCCAGAACACCAACTGCACGAAAACCGGTGTGCCACGGAAGATCCACAGATACACCCAGGCCGCCGAGCGCAATACCGGATTCGGCGATAGGCGCATCACCGCGAGCACTGTCCCCAGTGCGACGGCGATCGCCATGGCCAGCACGGTCAGCTCGAGGGTGACCACCGCGCCGGAGGCGATCCGGCTGTCGAACAAGTACTTTCGATAGGTGCCCCATCCGTACGCGGGGTTGGTGGCCGCGCCGTAGATGAAGAGCCCGAGCAGGGCGAGGATGATCGCGGCGGCGATCCAGCGGCCCGGCCTGCGCAGTGGAACGGCCTTGATCGGCTCCGGTTCTGCCGAGTCGATCGGCCCGCCGGGCCCGGTGTTGTCCCCGGGCGCCGACGTGGTCTCAGGAGATGACATCGATCAGCTCGCGGCGCCGTTGATGACCGACTTGGTGATCGCGCCTTCCTGTACACCCCAGTTCTTGGTGATCTCCAGGTACTTGCCGTTATCGATCAGGTGCTGGACGGCGGCCTGCAGCGCCTTGCCGAGCGCCGATCCCTTGGGGATGGCCCACCCGTAGGGCGCGGAGTCGAAGACCTTACCGGCCGCCTCGATCTTGCCGTCGCTCTTCTTGATCGCGTACGCGGTCACCGGCGAATCCGCCGACATCGCGTCGACCTGGCCGAGCATCAGGGCGTTGGTCGCCGCGCTCTGCTCGTCGAACGACTTCTTATCGATGGCGGGCTTGCCCTCCGCCTCGCACTTCTTGCTGCGGGCCGGGATCTCGTCGGTGTCCTGAACCGTGGTGGCCTGCACCGCGACCCGCTTACCGCAGGCGTTGTCCGGGTCGATCGGCTTACCCGACTGCTGCGCCCACTGGCTGCCCGCGTTGAAGTAGGTGGTGAAGTCGACGCTCTGTTCGCGTTCCTTCGAATCGGTAATGGAGGACATGCCGACGGCGTAGGTGCCCGCCTGGATCGCGGGGATGATCTTCTCGAAGGAGGATTCCCGGTAGTCGGCCTCGAGGCCGAGGGTCGCGGCGACGGCGTCCATCATGTCGACATCGAAGCCGACGATCTTGTCATTCGCATCCCTGTACTCATTGGGCTGATAGGGGATATTGACTCCGACAATGAGCGTGCCCGACTGCTTGATATTGTCCGGGAGCAGCGCGGCGGCCGCATCGAACTTGTCGATACCGGAAACCTTCGCGACCGCGGGCGAGTTGTCCTCGGAGTTACTACAGCCCGTCAGCACCAAGGCACCACCGGCGAGAACGCACATTGCTTGCAGGGCGCGCCTGCCAAGAACCGATCGAACAGACACAGCAGCCCTCCACATTTCGGATTCGAGAAACCCGGGTGTCACCACCCGTTTGGCAATCTAAGCGATCGCGCTGTTTCGTGCTGGACAGTAACGGAAGATTATCCGTTCTGTTCGGAACTCTACGAGCACAGCAAACACTCAGGTACCGGCGGTGGACCCTACCGGATGACTCCGTGTTCGAACGAGTTGGGCTCCTGCTCGCCCGCGGACCCGCGCGTCAGCGGCGATGCACCCGGGCGCGGACCTGCTCGGTGAATTCGCTGGTCGAGGCGAGACCGCCCAGGTCGGCGGTGGCGATTCCGGCAATGAAGGTGGCCGCGACGGCACGTTCGATGCGCTCACCAGCGCTCACCAGTGCGCGGTTGTTATCGCGAATTCCCAGCCAGTGCAACAACATTGCGGCCGAGAGTTGGAGCGCCGCGGGGTTTGCGCGGTTGTGTCCGGCCAAGGTCGGTGCGGCGCCGTGTACCGCCTGGGCCATCGCCCTGGTCGCCGAGCAATTCAGCGATGCGGCCATGCCGAGCGATCCGCTCAATTCCCCCGCGAGATCGGAGAGGATATCGCCGAAGAGGTTCTCGGTCACCAGCACGTCATAGTCGCGGGCAGCGCGGACCAGATGGGCGGCCGTCGCGTCGACGTGCTCATCGTCGACCTCGACACCGGGATAGGCGTGTGCGACGTCATAGCAGACGTCACGGAACAGACCCATGGTCATGGGCAGCACATTGGCCTTGTGCACGATGGTCACCCGCTTGCGGCGCGCGGCGGCGAGCCGGAAGGCTTCGTGCGCGATCCGCTCGCAGGCCTGCCGGGTGATCACGCCGACCGCCATCGCGATATCGGCGGTCGGCCGGAACTCACCGGATCCGGCGAACATATTGCGGTCGGCGTAGAAGCCCTCACTGTTCTCCCGGACGATCACCAAGTCGATATCAGGGGCGCTCGCCTTGATTCCGGCGAAGGCGCGGGCCGGGCGCAGGTTGGCATAGAGACCGAAGCGTTTACGGATGGCCCCGCCGGGAGCGATGCGGTGCTCGGCCGGGTAGGACGCGTTGTCGTGCGGACCGAGGATCCAGGCGTCGAGTTCGTCGAGAGCCGCGAGAGTCTGCTCGGGCAACGGATCGCCGAATTCTTCGATGGCGCGATGCCCCATCAGTAAAGGAACCCATTCCACGGCGGCCGCACCCGCCGCCGCGAGCGCTTCGTCGACCACGGCGCGGGTGGCGCCGACCACCTCGGGGCCGATGCCGTCACCATCGATCAGGCCGAGTCGCACGGGCGACGTGTCACGTTCCCTCACAGCGTTCACCCGGTCATCCTCCCGCGACATGATTCGTGCACCGACACTTGGGACCCACGACGGCTATGCATGTTCGCCGCCCATAGTGCCGCAAGGGCGGCTAATCTCTCGTGAACATGGTGCAGTCGGTCGAATTATTGTTGGACGACGCGGCCGATGCGGAAATCCGGCGGCAGTGGCAGTTGCTCGCGGATGCGGGCATCCCCAGTTTGGCCGGGAAGCATACTGAGACCAACCGGCCGCATATCACCGTCGCGGTCGCCAGGCAGATCTGGCCGCGCATCGATCACGCGCTGGATCAGCTGACCTTCCGACCGATCCCGGTGCGCCTAGGTGGGTTGCTGGTCTTCGGTGCGCGCCATCCGATCCTGGTCCGGATGGTGGTGCCCTCGGAGCAGCTGCTCGCCCTGCACCGGCGCATCTTCGCCGCGGTATCGCCGTGTCCCGGGGTTCCGGCGAACCTGCAGCCCGACGAGTGGACACCCCATATCACGCTGGCCAGACGGGTGCCGACGCAACATCTCGGCGAAGCGATCCACGCGGTCGCCAGGGACCGTGATTTCCCGGCCACGGTAGTGGGTATCCGGCGCTGGGACGGCGATCAACGGCGCGAGTGGCCGGTCGCCCAGGGAAGATAAGGCCAGCGCCGGGCGTTACAGCAGGCGACATACGATACGAGAGGACGTCATGGCCACCCAGACGCTGAACCAGCAGAATTTCGATGAGGTAGTCACCGGAAACGACGTGGTACTCGTCGATTTCTGGGCCGACTGGTGCGGCCCGTGCAAGAGCTTCGCACCGACCTACGAGGCATCCTCGGATAAGCATCCGGATGTCGTACACGGCAAGGTCGACACCGAGGCCGAGCAGGGCTTGGCCGCCGCCGCCAATATCCGCTCCATCCCGACCATCATGGCGTTCCGTGAGGGCGTGCTGGTCTTCGCGCAGCCGGGCGCACTGCCGCCCGCCGCGTTGGAGGATCTGGTCACCCAGGTGCAGGCGCTGGATATGGATGAGGTGCGCAAGCAGCTCGCGGAGCAGCAGGCCGAGCAGTAGGCCGGCGCGCGTAACGTGCAAGGGCCGTTCACCTCGTCGAGGTGAACGGCCCTTGTGATATCCAGCGCGACAACTGATTTCGACTGCACATGGGTAACTCGTCGGGTACGCCCAAGAGTCGGCCCGCTCCCAACCGTCGGCGCGCTGCACGGATCTCGCGGCAGTTACCGATCGGCTGAAGGGCCGGGGAGGCGGAGGAGATTCACACCCGCAATCATGGCGCGGACCGTCGATTCGGCGCCGTCCTCGGCCAGGGCAGCACCCCAGCCACGCCTGCCGTTGCATTCGCATTGCACGAAGGTCGCGGTGCCCGACGCGGTGCGGCGCTGGTGGAATTGCAGGATTTCGACCGGGTAGCCCTCGTCGTAGAGGGCCGAGGTCATCGCGGCGACCGGGCTGCCGGTGGCGATCACCGTGCGCAGATGGTCGGTGAATTCGAGCGTCGCCGTGAACTCCGCGCTCCGCTTGCCCGCGGGCGACCAGTCGCCGACCCGGATCGGACCGCTGAGTTCGCAATAGCGGTCGTGGAACTGCGCCGGTGTCAGATCGGCGCATTCGGCGCGCAGTGCCTTGGGCGCGGCGGCGATGAACGTATGGGTATCAAGTGTCAGCATGGTCATTGCGCGTAGGTCTTCCCGAGGATTGTCTTCTCATTGACAGAGGGGACCAGCAGTAAGTATTCAGTAGCCCGCAGCGAGGGGGCCGGTCCGAATCAGACCCCGCTACGGCGGGTTACTACGAGAAGTCGCCGAGTTGCCACCATCGCGGTAAGCGGAATGAGCACGACGCTGTCGCGGTCTGCGACATTCAGCGCGGCGCTGTGGCGGTCGACGGGATTCGGCACGCGGACCACAATATGTCCATCTTGACGCAATAGCAACCACATTTGTTGCACCGTCGTGCCTACTCGCGAGTACCATCGTCGCAGCTCAGAGGTGTCGCCCCGGTGCAGGGTGGCAGGCGGCCGACGCGACGGTACCTTCGGTCACATGGGTGCTCTTGTCGCCATGACCATCCCCGGGTTGGCAATCCTGCTGATCGGACTCGCGTTCGTTGAGGTGTTGTGGAATCGGCTCACCGGAAGTCGGATCCTGCCGTGGTTCCGACACCGCAGGCACACGCCGGTCGCCGCGACCGGATTCGACCAAGTGACAGCGGTTTTCCAGGGGTCCAAGCACTACGAGTTCGAGCAACGGCAGACGACGTTGATGCACAGAGAAGACAAATCCGATGGTGCGCCACCGCGCGACGAGATCGATCTCGGTGCGGGCTCGGCGAAGCTGGTGCGACGCGAGCAGTGATCGTCAGATCATGAAATGCGGTGCGGCACACCGGATATCCGATGTGCCGACAACCGCGCTCAGTGCGCGGCGGCGTCCCAGCTGCGGCCGGTGCCGACGGATACGTCCAACGGCACCGACAGGGTGATCGCCGAGGACATCTGTTCGCGGGCCAGCGCCTCCAGGGTGTCCTTCTCCCCCTCGGCGACCTCGAAGACCAATTCGTCGTGGATCTGCAGCAGCATCCGCGAGCGCAGGCCGGCTTCCCGAATCGCCTTGTGCACGTTGATCATCGCCACCTTGATGATGTCGGCGGCGGTGCCCTGAATCGGCGCGTTGAGGGCCATGCGTTCGGCGGCCTCGCGGCGCTGGCGGTTGCTGGAGTCCAGGTCGGGCAGGTAGCGGCGGCGGCCGAAGAGGGTTTCGGTGTAGCCGACCTTGCGGGCCTGCTCGACGACTTCGTAGAGGTAGTCGCGGATGCCACCGAAGCGGTCGAAGTAGATGTCCATCTGCTCCTTGGCCTCCTGCGTACTGATCTTCAGCTGGGTGGACAGACCGTAGGAGCTCAGGCCATAGGCGAGACCGTAGGACATCGCCTTGATGCGGCGGCGCATTTCGGGGTTGACCTCGGAGAGCGGAATGTCGAAGGCCTTGGACGCGACGAAGGTGTGCAGGTCCTCGCCGGAGTTGAACGCCTCGATCAGCCCCTCGTCGCCGGACAGGTGGGCCATGATGCGCATTTCGATCTGGCTGTAGTCCGCGGTCATCAGCGACTGGTAGCCGGAGCCGACGACGAAGGTGTCGCGGATCTGGCGGCCGGTGTCGGTGCGGATGGGGATGTTCTGCAGATTCGGCTCGGTCGAGGACAGTCGCCCCGTCGCGGCGATGGTCTGGTTGAAGGTGGTGTGGATGCGGCCGTCGTCGCCCACGGATTTGAGCAGACCGTCCACGGTGACCTTGAGCCGGGTGGCGTCGCGGTGTTCGAGCAGATGCTGCAGGAACGGGTGCTCGGTCTTCTCGAACAGCGATTCCAGCGCGTCGGCGTCGGTGGTGTAGCCGGTCTTGGTGCGCTTGGTCTTGGGCATATCGAGCTCGTCGAAGAGCACCACCTGCAGCTGCTTGGGCGAGCCGAGGTTGATCTGCTTGCCGATCACGTCATAGGCGGAGTTGGCCGCATCACTGACCTTATCGGCGAATTGCCGCTGCAGGGTTTCGAGCTGGTCGATATCGACCGCGATGCCCGCGTTCTCGAGTTCGGCGAGTACCCCGAGCAGGGGCAGTTCCATATCGTCGAGCAGTGCGCTGGACTCGATCTGGCGCAATTCGCCATCGAGCGCCTCGGCGAGGTCGAGAACCGCCCTCGCGCGCAGCATTTCGGTCTGCGCCGCTTCGGCGTCGACGGTGTCCGCATCGTCGAGCAGGGACAGCTGCGGGGTTTCATCGGTCTCGGCGCGCAACTCGCGGTGCAGGTAGCGCAGTGACAGATCGTCGAGGTTGAAGCTGCGCTGGCCGGGGCGGACCAGATAGGCGGCCAGTGCGGTGTCGCTGGTGAGACCGGTGAGGGCCCAGCCGCGCCCGCGCAGCGCGTGCATCGCGACCTTGGCCTCGTGCAGCGCCTTCGGCACGGCGGCAGCGGCGAGCCAGCTGCCGAGCGCGGCCTCATCTTCCGGGGTCAGCACGGCGACATCGATATAGCCGCTTTCGCCGTCCGCGGCGGCGATGGCGAGCGCACGCACGTCACCATTGCCGGGTGTGCCATTGCCGACGACCGAAATACCGTGGCGCACACCGACTTTCGCATGCTCTGCGAGCCAGGCCGCGACCGCACCGACCTCGAGCGCACCGCCGCTGATCTCGAAGCCGGATTCGGCCTCGGGCTCCGGCGGGGCGAGGGTTTCGAAGAGCCGGTCGCGCAGCACCCGGAACTCCAGGTCGTCGAAGAGCTGGTGGATCTTATTGCGATCCCACGGCTGCTGGGCCAGCTGTTCGGGGGTGTAGGGCAGCGGGACGTCGCGGACCATCTCGGTGAGCTGGCGGTTGAGCACCACACTGCTGAGGTTGGCGCGCAGTGCGTCGCCGACCTTGCCCTTCACCTCGTCCACCTTGTCGACGAGGGTCGTGAGATCGCCGTATTCGCGGATCCACTTGGCGGCGGTCTTCTCCCCGACCCCCGGAATGCCGGGCAGGTTATCGCTGGGGTCGCCGCGCAGCGCCGCATAATCCGGATACTGGGCCGGGGTGAGCTGATATTTGGCCATCACCTCGTCGGGGGTGAAGCGAGTCAGATCGGAGACGCCTTTGCGCGGGTAGAGCAGCGTGACGTCATCGCTGACCAGCTGAATAGCGTCGCGGTCACCGGAGACGATGAGGACGCGGAATCCCTCGGACACCGCCTGGGTGGCGATGGTGGCGATCAGATCGTCGGCCTCGAAACCGTCGATGGCCATGACCGGAATGCCCATGGCGCCGAGCACGTCCTTGGTGAGTTCGACCTGGCCGCGGAATTCATCGGGCGTGGCGCTGCGCCCTGCCTTGTACTCCGGATAGGCCTCGGTGCGGAACGTCTTGCGGCTGACATCGAAGGCGGCCGCGATATGTGTCGGCTTCTCATCCCGCAGCAGATTGATCAGCATCGCGGTGAACCCGTAGACCGCATTGGTGGTCTGCCCCGTGACCGTCTTGAAGTTCTCCGCGGGCAATGCGAAGAACGCGCGATAGGCAACCGAATGCCCATCCAGCAGCAGCAACGTCGGCCGCTCACCGCCCGCATCGCTGGCTGCTACGGGCACGGCGCTGGAACGCTGATCAGTAGTCGCTGGGGTCACCTGCAAGAGTCTAGGGAGCCCCACCGACAATCCACAGCCGCGGCACCCTCTAGTGACGAGTGTCCAGCGAGCCGTCCGATTTCCGCCAGAAGTGGTCGCGCCCGATGGCCATGATTTTCCGGTGACCACAACCCTCGCCGCACTCCAGAAGTTCTTCGCCGCCGAAGCCGCCTACATCACCGAGGGCACGAACTTCGATGCCATGGGCGCATGCCTGGATCCCGATGTCGTCATGTACCAGGCCGAACATCTGCCCTATGGCGGCGAATGGCGCGGCCCCGACGGCATCGAGAAATTCATGGTGGCAATGAGCCGGACCTGGGGATCGTTGGAGTTCATCGAGCAGCGATTCGTGGTCGACGGCGAGACGGTGGTCATCTACAACCGCGGCCGCATGCTGGCCCGCGCCACCGGTCGCCTGCTGGAGACCTCGGTGATGCAGCTGATGACCTTCCGCGACGGCCTGATCGTCGAGATCCGACCGTTCTATCTGGATACCGCGGCCGTACTCGAGGCACTGGCCGAGGATCGACGGACAGTGCGGTAGCGGACTCGGCCGCGCCTATTCCACGTGGGCCGGAGAGCTGTACCAGGTATTGCACTCCCAGGTGTCGCCCTTGTCCGAGCCCCATCTCCACCAGCCCCAGACGTTTTCCTCAGTGCCGTGCATGCGCGGGTTGCCGGTGTCGTTGCGGACAGTGTGGGAGGCCTCGGCCCAGGTTTGCTGATCGATATCGGCGCGGCCGAAGTTGGTGCCCAGGAACATGCCGGAGAAGCAGCGGGCCTGCAACTCCATGCGGCGGCTTTGTTCTTGACCTGCGGCGGTGTCCTTGCCGAGTGTCGAATGTTTTTCGGTGTATGCCTGCATGACACCGATCAAGGTCTGCACGTGGTGGCCGTATTCGGTGGTGACCACGGCCAATTGGGCGCCGCGGCGGGAGCCGCCGGACAGTGGCCGCATCGCGTCGTACGGCAGGACGAGCGTTTCGTCGAGGGCGCAGTAGAAGGTTGTCGGGCCGTTGCGCAGCCGCTGCACGCATTGGCTGGCCACGTCACGGGATTCCGCGGGGGCCAGTAGCCGCGGCGGGTGGAATGGCAGTCCGGCGCCGCGCAGCGTCGGTTCCCATGATGCGTCGAGGCAGGCGATCGCGGCCCGATAGAACGCCCGCGCCGCCTCCGGATCGTCGCGCCAGGCGGGCAATTTGCAGTCGACCCTGCCGAGCCCAGCGTGCTGGGCGAAGAGCGGATGGTCGGCCAGCGCCTGTACTGGACGGCTCGATGCCACCGGCATCCCGTCCGGTGCCGCTCCGGCCAGCGGTGCCGCGGCAACCGGCGGCGCGGCGTCACCGACCGGATTCGCCGATCCGGGCAGGGCACCGGTGAACCCCGGCGTCATCGCATTGTCGGAAACGACACGCGCCGTACGCACTTCGCCCGCGCCGGCGGACTGTCCGTTCACCATCAGGAGAGTCGCCGCCGCCAGCGCGCCGACCACGCCGAGCACCGCCCAGGCGAGCACCAGCCGCCTACCGCGCAGCCGAGCGAGCCGAGAGCTGAACGTGCTGTTCATGATTCCCCTGTGGAGCTCGATCACCGCACATTCATTGGAACCCCGCCCGGCCCCGCACGCAACTCGAGGACCGGGTCAGCGGGTCACAGTGTGGCTACGAGTTCACGCAACACCGGCAGGCTGACCGATCCGGCGCCGAGCACCACATCATGAAATGCCTTGATATCGAAATCAGCACCGAGCCGCTCGGCGGCCGAGCGGCGCTGACCGCGAATCTCGAGCTGACCGACCTTATACGCGACGGCCT
The DNA here is from genome assembly GCF_050946365.1 of Nocardia sp. CA-107356. Classification (NCBI taxonomy): domain Bacteria; kingdom Bacillati; phylum Actinomycetota; class Actinomycetes; order Mycobacteriales; family Nocardiaceae; genus Nocardia; species Nocardia sp. CA-107356. Next base: position 7,069,387 of record NZ_CP191992.1, read on the forward strand.
GCCCCGGAATGGCGATATAGCGGTCCACCTCGACCTCGATCTCGGCCAACCCGACCGGCGCATTGGCGATCATGAAATCGATGGCCTGCTGACGACTCCAGCCCTTGGCGTGGATGCCGGTGTCGACGACGAGCCGGCACGAGCGCCACGAGTCGGCGGCGAGCATCCCGACACGATCCAAATCGTCTGCGTACAAACCCATTTCGTCGGCCAGGCGTTCGGTGTAGAGCGCCCAGCCCTCGACGAAGGCGGTGTTCGCGAACGACTGCCGCTGGAATCGTGGCAGCTGATCGAGCTCATTGGCGATGGTGAGCTGCAGGTGATGTCCCGGAATCGCCTCGTGGTAGGCCACCGCCGCCGTCTCGTAGCGGCTGCGGCCGCTGGGCTCGTGCTGGTTGACGAAGTAGGTGCCGGGCCGGGAACCGTCTGCGGCGGGCGGAAAGTAGTACGCCGCAGGCGCATCCGCGGCCAGGAAGTCCGGTACCGCGACGATATCGCAGGATTCCTTGGGCAGGCGACCGAACCAGTTGCCCATTTCCGCGACCGCCGCACCGAGCGCGCGTTGGGCATCGGCCATGATCTCCTCGCCACTGACGTAACGCAGTTCCGGATCTCGGCGCAGGCGGGTGAAGATCTCGGTGGTGTCGGTGGTACCGAACAGCCGGGTGCCCACGGCGGCATATTCCTCGCGCAGCAGCGCCAATTCGGACAGGCCGAGTTCGTGGATCTGCTCCGCACCGAGGTCGGGCAGGGTGGTGTGGCGGCGCAACTGGCGCCGGTAGATATCCTCGCCGTCGGCGCCGAGCCAGCACAGCCCGCATTTGTCGTCGGGACGGGCGGCTGGCCGCAGTTCGTCGGCCAGCACATCCCGATAGCGTTGGAAGGCAGGGCGAATCACGTCACGGGCGACCTCGGTGAGTTCGGCGCGCCAGGCGGCCTCCCAGTCCCAATCCGCCGGTCCGGCGAAGGTGGTGAACGGGTCGGTGGCGAGATCGGCGGCGAGGTAGCCGTCGAGCTGATTGAGCGAGCGCTCGATGGTGATGCGCGCGGGGGCGCGGCCCGCGGCCAGACCGTTGCGGAACTGCTCGACTGCCTGGTCGAACAGCCTGTCGAACTGGCGATACCGCTGCACAAGGGCGAGCGCGTATTCGGGCTGTAGTGCCTTGGTCTGGCTGGCCATCATGAGCATTCCGGCGTGCACGCCGTCCATCTGGTCCGACGCCAGTTCCGTCGGCCGCCACGCCAAATTGTCGATGGCCGTGTCCAATTCGGTGCGCAGTAGACTTCGGGTGACCTGGTCCGCAGCGCCCAACCCTTGTGCATCGAGGCCGACGACCTGCTCGCGCAGCTGGCGAAAGGTCGCCAGCAGCCGCTGCTCGGCCTCGGGTGACAGGTCCTCGACGCGATCGTCGAAGCGGTGGTCGCCGAGCAGGGTGGCCGTGCTCGGCGCCGCCACCAGCACGCTGTCCCAGTAGCGGTCGGCCAGATTCCTGAGTTCGTCATGCCCGTCCATGGCCGCAATCATGCCTCGAGGCGCCCATGGACGGGCCCGACTTTTCGGTTATCCCACGCCGAGGTAGGCCGACTTCACCGCGGGATCGGTGAGCAGATTCCCGCCGATACCGCTCTTGGTGACCTCACCGGTCTCCAGGATGTAGGCGCGATCGCTGCGGGTCAGTGCCTGTTGCGCGTTCTGCTCCACCAACAGCACGGTGGTGCCCTGCTGATTGATCTCGCTGATGATCCGGAAGATCTGCTGAATCACCATGGGCGCCAAGCCCATCGACGGTTCGTCGAGCAGTAGCAGGCGCGGGCGGGCCATGAGCGAGCGGCCGATGGCCAGCATCTGCTGCTCACCGCCGGAGAGCGTGCCGCCGACCTGCTTGCGCCGCTCCGATAGCCGCGGGAACAGGTCGAAGACCCACTCCAGCGTCTGACCGTACTCCGCCTTCTGCTTGAAAGCCCTTCCGTAGCAACCCATATCGAGGTTCTCCTGGACCGTCATACCGGGGAACACACCCCGACCCTCCGGTGCCTGGATCAACCCGTGCGTGACCCGCTCGTGCGCCTTCATCTGGGTGATGTCGCGGCCCTCGAACTTGATCTTGCCGCGGGTGAGCGGCAGCAAGCCCGACAGCGCACGCATGGTGGTGGTCTTGCCCGCGCCGTTCGCACCGAGCAACGTGACCAGCTCACCCTCGGCGACCCGGAGCGAAACCCCGTGCAGCGCTTGGATTCTGCCGTAGTTGACCACCATATCGTCGACCTCGAGCAGCGGCGGTGCCGCACTGAAGTCACGGGCCGCCGGCTCACGAGGCGCGGCCGGGGTCGGTTCGGCAGCGGGCTGTTCCGGTTCGACCACTTCGGTTACGGCGGTGGTCCTTTCGGTCGCCGCGGCATCGGTATCGGGAACGCCCAGATACGCCGCGATCACATCCGGGTTGTCGCGGATCTGCGCGGGCAGCCCATCGGCGATCTTACGACCGAACTCCAGTACCACGATCCGATCCGTGACACCCATGACCAAGCGCATATCGTGCTCGATCAGCAGCACGGTGAACCCGTCGTCACGGATCTTGCGGATCAGATCCATCAGCGCCGACTTCTCGCTCGGATTGAACCCAGCGGCGGGTTCGTCCAGGCAGAGCAGTTTCGGCTCGGTGGCCAGCGCGCGGGCGATCTCCAATCGGCGCTGATCGCCGTAGGAGAGATTGCGCGCCTTCTCCACCGCACGCGGTGCGATGCCGACGAATTCGAGCAGGGCCATGCCGCGCTCGATCGCGTCTTTCTCCTCACTGCGGTGCCGTGGGGTGCGGAAGATGGCGCCCGGTACCGAGGTCTTATGCCTGGCGTCGGTGCCGACCACCACATTCTCCAGCGCGGTCATCTCACCGAAGAGCCGCACGTTCTGGAAGGTGCGGGCGATGCCGAGCCGGGTGATCTCGTTGCGCTTGGTCTTCGTCAGTGGTTTGCCGTCGAAATACACCAGACCCGAGGCCGGTTTGTAGACACCGGTGATGGCGTTGAAGCAGGTCGTCTTGCCCGCGCCATTGGGTCCGATCAGTCCGAGGATTTCGCCGCGGCGGATCTCGAAACTGACCTTGTCCAATGCGGTCAGACCGCCGAACTTCACCGTGAGCCCATCGGTCCGCAGCAGCGGCTCACCCACCGGGGTTTCTATTTCGCGGTGTGGCGCAACCACATCCGCGACGACCTCGGCATCGGCGAGCACCGGGATCACGGCGGTGACATCGACCTCGCCTGCGCTCTCGACTTCTGGCGGAGCCGCATAACCGGCCGCCATATCCTCATTGTCGAACAGGGCGTCACCCGCGCCGGGCCCGGTCATTGTCGCGCTCCGATCAATTCACGCTCGGCCGGTTTGCGCACGGCCTGGTACACCTGCCTACCGAAGGTGAGCAGCTTCTGCCGCACCGGGAACAGACCCTGTGGCCGCAGAATCATCATGACCACCAAGGTGATTCCGAAGTACATGTACTTGAGGTCACCGAGGGTCTGCGCACCGCCGACGCGGAACAGCAATACGCTGCCGAGTAGCAGCGCACCCATGACACCGGTGACCACCATGCCCGCGATACAGCCGCGCCGCGGCCATGGGCTCAGGTCGTCGCTCTTGTACTTCCAGACGACGATCAACCCGACGAAGATCAGCACGTCGATCGCCAACAGGATGTACCCGGTCGCCTCGTTGCTCACCAATTTCACCGACTGCAGCCGAGCGGGCAGATAGGCAATGATGAACGCGCCGAAGATGACGCCGAGCTTATTGCCCTGACCGCCGATAACGACCGCGCACAGGAACAGCATCGAATTGATGATGTTGAACCCGGTGGGGTTGATGAACTGCACCTGACCGGCGTAGATCGCACCGGACATGCCGCCGACGGCAGCGCCGATCGTGAAGGCCCACAGCTTGAATTTGAAGGTCGGCACGCCCATGATCTCGGCGGCGTCCTCGTCCTCGCGGATGGCCACCCAGGCGCGGCCGACCCGGCTGCGTTCCAGATTGCCGACGATCAGCAGCACCATGATCACCAGCACCATCGCGAACCAGTACCACCAGGTGCCGTAGCTGGCCCGGTCGAGCAGGTTCGCGCTGTCGGCATTGCCGCTGTTGCCGCCGGAGAAAACACCCTCCGGCTTGCTGTCGGATTCGCCGACGTGCGGGAATGCGACGCCGGACAGACCCAGGCTGCCGTTGGTGATATCGGAGAGATTGTCGGCGAGCAACCGAACGATCTCACCGAAGCCGAGGGTGACGATGGCCAGATAGTCACCGCGCAGCCGCAGCGTCGGAGTGCCGAGGATGATGCCGGAGATGGCCGTCACCGCGACCGCGATCGGCAGACAGGCCATCCAGGCCCAGGTCGGATTCAGCCAGCCGCCATCGGTCTGATTCCACGGACTATTGGGACTGGTGAGCAGACCGACCGTATACGCGCCGATGGCGTAGAAGCCGACGTAGCCGAGGTCGAGCAGACCCGCCTGTCCGACAACGACATTCAGGCCGATGGCGATCAGCGCGTACATCGCGACCTGTGCCATGACCAGGCCGAAGTTGTAGCCGGGTGTGTCCAGCAGCGGCGGCGGGAACAGCGGAAGCAGTGCGAGCAGAAGGAGGATCGGCACGCCGACGCCCCATTGCGCGGGGCGGCTCAGGCCGTCCCACCAGGTCCGAATCGCATCTCCGACACCATGCCTCGGCGCTGGGGCCTTCGGCGTCTCGAGCGAGGGCGTATCGGGGGTCTTGGTCGAGTCGGTCATGCGCGGGCCCTTCCGAGACTCTCACCGAGGATGCCGGTCGGACGAACCATCAGCACCAGCACCAGCACGACGAAGGCGACGACATCACGCCATTCCGAGCCGAGCAGCGATTGGCCGTACTGTTCCACCACACCGAGCAGGATGCCGCCGAGCAGCGCACCGCGCAGGTTGCCGATGCCGCCGAGCACCGCGGCGCTGAATGCCTTGATGCCGAGGATGAATCCGCCGGAGTAGATGATGCCCTGCGGAATCTTGATCGCGTACAGCAGCGCGGCCGCACCCGCGAGCACGCCGCCGATGAAGAAGGTCAGCATGATGACCCGCTCTCGCGAGACGCCCATCAGCGTCGCGGTATCGGGGTCCTGGGCGACGGCGCGGATGCCACGCCCGAATTTGGTCCGGTTGATCAGCACCTCGGTCACGATCGCGAGCGCGATCGCCGCCAGCACGATGAGCACCTTGATGTTGTCGATATCGGCGCCGAAGAAGCTGAACTGCACACTCGGCTCGACCAGTTTGACCGGCTGCTGTGCGTTGGTGCCACCGAGTTTGGGATTGATCTTCGGCAGGATGAAGTGCACGAATTCCTGGATGACGAACGACATGCCGATCGCCGTGATGAGGAAGCTGAGCGGTTTGGCACCGCGTTTGCGCAGCGGCCGATAGGCCACACGCTCCAATCCGACCGCGGCGCCACCGGATACCAGCATGCCGATGATCATCGCCAACGCGAGATAGATGACGGTCAGGACGATGCCCTGGGTGTACACGTCGGGGTTCGCCACGAATCCGAACAGCATGAGCCCGATCAATTGACCGAACATGCCGAGCATGAATATTTCCGAATGGGCGAAATTGATCAGCCGCAATACGCCGTAGACCAAGGTATAGCCCACGGCGACCAAGGCGTAGATAGAGCCGTAGGTCACCCCGTCGACGGTCAGTCGCCAGAAGTTATCGATCACTCCGTGGTAGTTGAAGTCGATCGATCCGCTGGCGAGTTGTACAGCGCCAGCCAATGCCGTTGATGTCATTCGTCTTGTGCCTCACTTGATTCGCCCACCGGACAGCGGCACGTGCGAGGGTCGTGCGACCCTCGCACGTGCCGCTGTCCGGGTTGTGGGGCTACTTGACCTCGTAGATCCAGATCAGTGCGTTGGACAGTTCACCTGTCGCGTTCCACTTGTACTGACGCGCAAGACCGTTGCCGTCATAGGACCGCACGTATTCCAGCAGGTCGGGACGGGTCAGCTTGCCGCCGTCGATGCCCTTGGCCAGGATCGTGGTCAGATCGTAGCCTTCCACCGAGTACACACCCGGCTCCTGCCCGTTGAGGGCCTTGTAGTCCGCCGCGAACTTGTCCGGCGCCGGGCCACACGGGCAGGACAGTACCGCACCCTTGGACGAGCTACCGGCCTGCGCGACGAACTGCGGATCGTTGGTGCCGTCAGCGGAGACGAAGACCGCCTTGACGCCACCGGACTTCAGCTGCTGGGCCAGCGGCGCGCCCTCGGAGTAGTAGCCGGAATAGAAGACGGCGTCGGGCGCTGCGCTCGCGATCTTGGTGACCGTGGCGGAGAAGTCCTTATCGCCCTTCTTGATGCTGGCGTTGCAGGACGCGTCGTTCGCGGAGCCGAGGCCCTCGATGATCGACTTGGCCAGGCCGGTGCCGTAGTCGGTGTTGTCCTGGATGACGCAGACCTTCTTGTAGCCCGCGGTGTTGACCAGGTACTTGCCGACGGACGGACCCTGCACGCCGTCATTGGCCAGACCGCGGAAGAAGCTGGTCCAGCCGTTCTGGGTCAGCGTCTCGTTGGTGGCCGAGGAGGTCGCCGAGACCAGGCCCGCGTCGCTGAGGATCTTGCCGGTCGCCTTGGTCTCACCGGAGAACGCCGGACCGATCAGACCGATGACCGACTTGTCGTTGACGATCTGCGGGATGACCTGGGTGGCCTTCTGCGGGTCGCCCTCGGTGTCGAACTGCTTGAGCTCGATCTTGCAGCCCGGGTTGGCCTTGTTGTGCTTGTCCAGCGCGAGCTTCACACCGTCGACGATATTGATGCCGAGGGCCGCGTCCGGACCGGTCAGTGCGCCCGCCATCGCGATCGAGGTGCCCGCCGGGCAGGTGGCTTTGCCGTCGCCCGCCGGGTCAGCGGCAGCGGCGCTATCCGACTTGGGCACCTGCTTGCCGTTTGCGTCGATCTGCATGACCGGCTGGATCTTCAGACCACCGGCACCACCCGCACCGGAGGTGCTGCCCGAGCCGCTGTCGGTCGATTTGTCGCTACACCCCGTCAGCACGAGCGCGGCGGCGGCACCGATGGCCAATGCCCCCCGCATCGAACGACTGCGCCATGTCGAACTAAGCACGTTTCACCTCTACGTCCTGTGCTCCCCCGGGCTCTCTCCGAGGAGGCCGACCACGTCAGCCCGGTCAGAACATAGCGTTGGTACGTTAGCTGCGCATCACATTCGGATCATCCGAATGACTTCGTTTCGAATTTTTCATCGCGATCCGGTTTCCGGAAAGTAAAATTTCCGGCCTTGATCGGGCCAGGGCGCACGGACCTGCCTACTTCGGGGCCAGATTTTCCAGCACCACCTCGGCTACGGCCTTCATGGTAGTGCGGCGGTCCATTGCCGTGCGTTGAATCCACTTGAATGCCTGCGGTTCTGACAGTCCCTGGGTCTGCATGAGCACGCCCTTGGCCCGCTCGACGAGCTTGCGCGTCTCCAGGCGATCGGCCAGATTGGCGACCTCGCTCTCCAACGCCGTGATCTCGTGGAAGCGGCTGGCCGCCAGTTCGATGGCGGGCACCAGATCCGACTTCGTGAACGGCTTGACCAGATAGGCCATCGCACCGGCGTCGCGCGCCCGCTCGACCAGGTCGCGCTGACTGAACGCGGTCAGAATCACCACCGGCGCAACACGTTTCGACGCGATTTCGGCCGCCGCGTCGATACCGTCGCGGCGCGGCATCTTCACATCCATGATGACCAGATCCGGCCGATGCTCCACCGCCAGATCGACCGCCTGCTGGCCATCGCCCGCCTCGCCGACGACCTGATAGCCCTCTTCGGTCAGCATCTCCACCAGATCCATACGGATGAGCGCTTCGTCCTCCGCGACGACGACCCGCTTCGCCCCGGCGTCCCGCTTCGTGCCGGCGCCCCCTGCTGTGTTGCTCATAGGTAGACCCCTCTGGTTCCGATGCCGTGTCCCCGACACGCGAAAAGGTGGCCGTGATCCATGTACCGGTCCATCGACCCACCGTCGCTATCGAGTGCTGTAAAGACTACCTTTCAGTTCTGCATACAACCCATATACCCTGCGCAAACGGGGCGACGATCACTCCGCAGCCAGCCCATTCGTGGTTTTCACCAGTCACCCGCTATGCTTTTCCACCGGTGCGCCGATTTGGCGGAACTGGCAGACGCGACGGTCTCAAAAACCGTTGTCCGAAAGGACGTGTGGGTTCGAGTCCCACAATCGGCACCAACTCGTAGGCGGCCCATGCCCATGGAGAGCATGGGCCGACCTCGCTGGTTGTGATTTTTGGGGGTGCAGTCCCACGACCCCGCCCGGCGGGGTTTCGCCCCCAACCCCCAGCGGTGGTTGCGTCAAGGTGTTCCGCACCGACTGCATGTGGGTAGTGCCTCTGCGCTGACCCCGGTACCGAATTCATGGTCTATCGGTTCACAACTTGTGCGGCCGGTGTCGAACTGAATGTTCGCCTGGGTCGTAGTTCATGCGTAGGGTTTGCGAGCAGACCCCTGGTTGCGGAGGTTGCGGCATGCGGGTGAACAGGACCACTGTCGATCTGTCCGGGTATCCGGATCTGGTCGTCATCTACCTCGGGATGCGGGTGCGCAAGCCGCGCGGGATCCTGCGATTACTCGGTCTCGGCCCGAAACTGTATCGGTCGCACAAGGATCGCCCGGATGGGCTGTTATCGCACGAGGACGTGATCTGGTCGCTGTTCCCGCCGCATTGGGGAGCGCGACAGTACTGGCGGGATCTGGATTCGCTGGAACGCTGGACACGCTCTGCGCCGCACCGGGATTGGTGGCAGAAGTTTCTGCGTGACTCCGGCGGGACGGGGTTCTGGCACGAGGCCTACTTCATGCGCGGCGGCATCGACGCGATGTACGACGATATGGCGAGAAACTCGGGGCTGCCGCGGTTCGCGCCCGTCGTCGCCTCCCGTGGCCGAATGTTCTCGACCCGGGGCCGGGTCGACAACGAAGACGCCAAGGTGGCGCCCGTGGTCGCCGAATCCACTTACTACCCCGGCGAGTCCGACTGAGTTCGGTCGAATCGGTTCCCAAACGTGGCGATACCGTGATGGTTGAAATCGCCTGTGCCGGGGTAATTTCAGCAGGACGCCCAGACCTCGATTACCGATCGGCCGCCTACCGGCAACGCGTATCGAGCGTCTCTCTGAATATCGGGGCGTACTTCGTGTACGGCACTTGACCAGCAGATGAATAAGTGCCCGTCGGGCTGTGATTCGATGTCGACGGCCTTCTGGTCGACGCTCGAGCGGCTTACCGTATCCGCATGCACGTCCTGTTCGTCTGCAACGGCAATGTCTGTCGTTCGGTGATCGCCGAGCGGCTCACCCGCGCCGTGGCCGTCGAATACAACCTGTCCGGGCTTACCGCGGAAAGTGCGGGAACCCGTGCGCTGGTGGGATTTCCGGTGGAACCGCTCGCAGCGCGCACCATCGAGGGACTCGGTGCGAATGCCGATCATTTCCGGGCGCGCAAGCTCAAGCCGGAGCTGATCGACCGCGCGGACCTGGTACTCGCCATGACCGAACAGATCCGGGATCAGGCGGCGGGGATGGGCTTCGGTGCGGCGTCACGGACTTTCACACTGCTGGAAGCGCATCGCATCGCCAAGGTCACCGGGGCCGAGACGATCGCCGATATGCATCGCGCCCGCCACGATCTCTCGATGGTCGGCCGGGAGAATATCGCCGATCCGGTCGGCCTATCGGAGGCCGCGTTCTGCGAAGTCGGTGACCGGATCGCCGAGGCCCTGGTGCCGCTGCTGCTGGCGTTGGCACCACACGAGCAGGCCAGGCCCGCCGATGACGAGCGCGGTGGTCTCGTCGTGCAACCCGGGGCGGCGCCCGCGCCGCTCGCGACCTTCCTCGCCGCGCAGCGGGTCAGGTGACACGCAGGGCTCAGTGTCCAATCGCTACCGAGGGGGTTACACTCCCCCTTGCGCGCACGCGCCCGCTTTCACAAATAGCTTCCGCCGTTGATGGTTCGACACACGACAGGAATCAGACATGCCGAAACGAATTTCGGATGTTTCGCTCCATGTTTATGTGACACCGGAAACCCTCGATCGCGTCGTCGATTCGGTGCGCGAGGTGGTGGACGACCACCTCCAGGACCGCGATGTCTTCGCATGGCGCTTCACGCTCCCCGTCGAGCCCGATGCGCCCGAGCACATCCTGCTCGAAACCCAGTGGCGGGTAGACCATCCCGGCCAGGAGCCCGCTATCCGCCGCACCTATGAGATCGCACTCAGCCTGGTCGGTGCCCCGCGCGATCTGACCGCGCCGAGCCTAGCGGCGCTGGAAAAGCGTCTGATGCTGGAAACCGCCAGCTGCCCAACGGATCTGGAGATTCCGCGAACCATCCGGATGCAGCGGCGTGACAGCTTCGATTTCGAAACCGAACGCGAACGATTCCGCCTACCCGGGCCCTAGGCCCTGCAAGCCAGGCGAAAGTTGTGTTCAGGCCCCGCGTCGTAAGAGTGCGGGCGCTCCCGATGAGTCACCCATGTGCTCGCGAAATCAGTTGTCGCTGTCCGCGATACACATGGGCACCAGACTCATCCGCGAGACGGGAAGTGGCGAATGACGCCTTCCTGCACGGTGGTGGCGAGCAATTCGCCACTGCGTGAGAAGAATCGGCCGGTGGCCAGGCCACGCGAACCGGCTGCCACCGGGGATTCGGTGGCGTAGAGCGCCCAGTCGTCGAAGCGGAACGGGCGGTGGAACCAGATCGAGTGGTTGATCGTCGCGGCCACGATGCGGTCGAGACCCCAGGAAAGGCCGTGGGTGGTGATGATCGAATCCAGCACCGTGGTGTCGGATGAATAACCAAGCGCCGCAACGTGAATCAGCGGATCGTCGGGCAGCCTGCCGTCGGTGCGCATCCATACGCGGTTGTGGTTGAGCCGCTCCCCCGTGCCCTTCAGGATCCAGGCCGGATCGTTGGTGTAGCGCATATCGATCGGGTGCGGCGCCTTGACGAACATCTCCAGCTTGTCCTCCAAGCCTTCGAAGCTCTCCTCGACGCGCGGCAGCGTTTCCGGATCAGGCACCTCCGGCTGGGCGTGCGCATGCTCGAGCCCCTTGCCCCAATCCTGGAACGCGGCCAGCATGACGAACAGTTCCTGATCGTCCTGGGTCGCGGTGACCGTGCGGTTGGCCAGTGAGCGGCCGTCGCGGTGGCGGTCGACCCGGTATTCGATCGGCTTCTTCACATCGCCGCCGCGCACGAAATGCGCATTCACGGCATGCAGCGGCCGGTCGCCGTCGACCGTCCGTCCGGCCGCCATGATCGCCTGCGATACGAGCTGACCGCCGAACGTGCGGCTCCAGACCTTCTCTGGATGCTGGCCGACGAAGACGTCTTCGTCGACCTGATCCAGATCCAGCAGTCCGAGCAGCACGTCCAGGTCGGAACCTGCAGCCGCGGCACCAAGGCCGACGGCGCCACCTAGCGAAGCACTCACCTAATGGTCCTCCTCACCGATACGGTGCACATGGATCAGATTGGTGGAGCCGACAGTACCGGGCGGGGAGCCTGCCACGATTACCACCAGATCACCTTTTTGGTATCGCTCCATGGACAGAAGTGCTACATCCACCTGGTGGATCATCGCATCGGTGCTGTCCACCGTCGGGACGATGAAGGTTTCGGTGCCCCAAGTGAGCGACAGCTGGCTGCGCACCTCTGGAAGGGGGGTGAACGCCAGCAACGGCAGCGGGGTGTGCAAACGGGCCAGGCGGCGAACCGTATCGCCGGACTGGGTGAAGGCGACCAGCGCCTTGGCGTTGAGCCGCTCGCCGATATCGCGGGCGGCGTAGGAGATGACACCGCGCTTGGTGCGCGGCACGTGGGTCAGCGGTGGCACCCGGGTGGATTCGGTCTCCACGGCGTGCACGATGCGGGCCATGGTGCGCACCGTTTCGATCGGGTACGCGCCGACCGAGGTCTCACCGGAGAGCATCACCGCATCCGCGCCGTCGAGCACCGCGTTGGCCACATCGGAGGCCTCGGCGCGGGTCGGGCGGGAGTTCTCGATCATCGACTCCAGCATCTGGGTCGCGACGATGACCGGCTTCGCGTTCTCGCGGGCCATCTGGATGGCGCGTTTCTGCACGATCGGCACCTGCTCGAGCGGCAGCTCGACACCGAGGTCACCGCGGGCGACCATGACCGCGTCGAAGGCGAGCACGATGGCCTCGAGGTTGTCGATGGCCTCTGGCTTCTCCAACTTGCCGATCACCGGGACGCGGCGCCCGACGCGATCCATCACATCGTGCACCAGCTCGACATCCGACGGCGAGCGCACGAAGGACAGCGCGATGAAGTCGACGCCGAGCTTGAGCGCGAATTCCAGATCCTCGATGTCCTTCTCGGAGAGCGCGGGCACGGAAACATCCATGCCGGGCAGCGAGACGCCCTTGTTATTGCTGACCGGACCGCCCTCGGTCACACGGCAGACGACGTCGTTGCCCTCGACCCTGGTGACCGTGACGCCGACCTTGCCGTCGTCGATGAGCAGGCGGTCGCCCGGTTTGGCGTCCTTGGCCAGCTCTTTGTAGGTAGTGGAGACGCGATCGTGGGTGCCAACGATCTCGTCGACGGTTATGCGGACCTCTTCACCGCTGGCCCAAACGGTCTTGCCCTCTGTGAAGCGGCCCAGCCGGATCTTCGGTCCCTGCAGGTCGGCGAGAATGCCGACCGCCCGACCGACATGGTCCGAGGCCTGCCGCACCTTCTTGTAGTTCTCGGCATGGTCGGAGTGCTCGCCATGGCTGAAATTCAGCCGCGCCACATCCATGCCGCTCTCGACGAGTTCCCGAATACGTTCCTCGGTAGCGGTCGCTGGGCCGAGAGTGCACACAATCTTCGTCCGTCGCATCACGGGTAGAGCCTAGTCCCGTGTGGTACCCCAAGCCCGCTGTGGCCTCGGTGAAAGGTAGGTGAAAAATATGTACGAACGATTAGCGGAAGCTACAAACCGGTCTCGTCAGCGTGCGACATGGCGGGAAAGGCGGGTCTCCAGCCGGGTCTGTCCGAAGCCGAGCACGAGGCAGATCGCCCAGTAGTACAGCGCGGCGACGCCGTACAGGGCGAAGAAGTCGAAGGTCGGGGCCGCCGCCAGCTGCGCGGTACGCAGCAGTTCGGTCACCAGGATGGTCGAGGCCAGTGAGGTGTCCTTGACCAGCGAGATGAGCGTATTGGACAGCGGTGGCACCGCGATCCGCGCGGCCTGCGGCAAGATGATCAGCCGCAACTCCTGGGCATACGACATGCCGAGCGCCTTGGCCGCCTCCCACTGGCCCTGCGCGACGCTGAGGATGGCGGCGCGCACGACCTCGGCGGCGTAACCGCCGACATTGAGGCTGAACGCGATCACCGCAGCCGGGAACGGATCGATAACGATATTGAACTGCGGCAACGCGTAGAACACGATGAACAGCTGCACCAGCAACGGCGTACCGCGAATGATCGAGATGTAGAACCGGGCGGGCGCCGAGAGGAACCACATCGGTGACATCCGGGCCAGCGCCACGAACAACGCGATGAACAGACCGATGACGAAGCTGATCGCGGTCAGCGGGATGGTCTTGTCGATCGTGGCGTGCAGCATCGGCCACAGGTTGTGCCAGATCAGTTCCCTGGTTGCGGGATCCACGGACGGCTATTTGCTGACGTCGGTGCCGAAGTACTTCTCGGCGATCTTGGTCAGGGTGCCGTCGGCGCGCAGCTGATCCAGCGCGGTATTCACCTGACCGATCAGCGCGTCGTCCTTGCGGGCGGCGAAGGCCTGATGGCTGACCTCACCGGCCTTGGCGGCGATCTTGACGCTGGTGTCGCCGTTCTTCTTGATGTAGTCGAGCGCGACGAGGCTGTCGTTGACGGTCGCGTCCACGCGGCCGGTCTTGAGCAACTGGACGGCCTGCACGAAGCCCTCCACCGCTTCGACCTTGGCGCCCGCGCCCTGGGCGACCTTGGCCCAGTTGCTGGTCGCCGACTGCGCGCTGGTCTTGCCGCTCAGGTCCGCGAGCGCGGTGATGCCGGTGTTGTCGGCGCGAGTGAGGATCACCCCCTCGGAGGTGGTGTAGGACTGCGACAGGGCGTACTTGGCCTTGCGCTCGTCGGTGACCGAGACCTGGTTGGCGACCAGATCGAAGCGATTGGACTCGAGCCCAGCGAAAATCGCGTCCCACGGCGTCTGCACGAACTCGATCTTCTTGCCGATCTTGTCGCCGACCGCCTGGATCACTTCGATGTCGTATCCGGTGAGCTTGCCGTCCGAGCCCTGGTAGCTGAAGGGCGAGTAGGTGCCTTCGGTGCCGACCTTCAGCACATTCGGATCGCTGCTGGTGCCGCAGGCGGTGAGCCCGGTGGCGGCGATGATGGCGAGCATGGCGGCGGCGAACAGCTTGCGGCGCACGAAAGTCCCTCTCTTCGGTGTGCGGACCGGTACCGCAATCCACACACGACACAAAAACCCGGCTCAGGCTACGCCAGGTAGCTGCTGATCGACAGTATTGCGATCATCGTGCGCCGAATCCTCGCACAGTGAGCCGCAATTGCGACGGGCCCCGTCACATCGTCATCCGATGCGACGGGGCCCGTCGGTTATCTGTGCGCGGCGATCAGTCGCGCAATGGCCGTCCGAGGCTGTCGGGCACCTTGCCGGTCAGCATCATGATGCCGTCGATCAGCGGCCAGATACCGCCGATACCGCAGGTCAGCCAGGTGACCGCGATCTGCGCGATGGCAATGCCGGTGTGGCCGGTGTAGAAACGGCCGATGCCGAAGCCGCCGAGGAAGATCTGCAGCAGGCCCGCGGTCAGCTTTTGCTTGTCCGAGAACGGAACACCGAACGGGTCGCGGCCGTAGGGCGCTTCCGGATCATTCGGGTTGTAACCGCCGCCCGGGTACGGCGGGGGCGGGTAGCCGCCCGGCTGCTGGCCGTAGGGATCGGGCTGACCGTACTGGGGCGGCTGCTGACCGTACTGCGGCTGCTGGCCGTACTGCGGCTGCTGGTTGTACGGATCCGACGGGTACTGCTGGCCCGGCACCTCGGGCTGCTTGTTCAGGTCCGGCCCCGTCCCGGGCGGGCCGTACTGCGGGCCGCCGAAGCCTGGCTGGTTCTGGTAGGGGTCGGTCACTAATGTCCTCCATCATTCGTGCATTTCGACGGGCGCTCACCCGTCTCCCCGCGTTTTACCGGGCAATTGGGCACCCGAAGGTATCGTCGCGGACACGCGGTCGCATGTCTACTCAGTGCCCCCAACGAGTTACCCAAGTCGCTATGGGATCAGTCGTCCTTTTTCGAGGTTTCGACCTTGACCGGCTCGGTGCCCGAGGTCTCGGACTCCGTTGAGTTATCGCCAGTGGTGTCCGATTCGTTGCCGGAGTTCTCGGGTTTTGTCAGATCCGCCTTGTCGGAGGCGGTTTCCGCCTCGGCCATCTCGGATTTCTCCGATTCGGCTGCCGCGACCGACATCTCGTCCTTCGTCTGCGCGCTGTGCTTCGGCGCCGCCTCCGCCGCCGCGGCAGCCTTCGACGCGGCCTCGGATTTCGCCCCCGCCGCGCGCAGCGCGCCGATCTGCCACGGCCACGGCCGCGAGACCGTCGACGGTTGCAACTGATCGGCGGTCTCCCTGCCCTTCGTCGCGAAGATGAAATAGGCGACGGCAGCGAGGAATACGAGTGCGGAGGTGAACGAGTTGATACGGATCCCCGCGATCTTGGTCGCCTCGTCGTCGCGCAGCAGCTCGACGAAGAAGCGGCCCAGGCAGTACCCGGCGACATAGAGCGCGAACAGGCGGCCGTGGCCGATGCGGTAGCGCTTATCGATCTGTACCAGCAGCACCACGATCAGCAGGTTCCAGATCATCTCGTACAGGAACGTCGGCTGCACGACCTTATCGACGACGCCGGTGGAGACGCCGTTCATCATGTCGAGCTTGCCCTGATCATCGAAGCGCAGGTAGATCTCCAGGCCCCACGGCACATCGGTTTTGCGGCCGTAGAGCTCCTGGTTGAAGTAATTGCCGAGGCGGCCGATGGCCTGCGCCAGCAGAATCGGCGGCGCGATCGCATCACCCAACGCGGGCAACGGGATTCGGTAGACCCGGCAGCCGATCCAGGCGCCGACGCCGCCGAGGAAGACCGCGCCCCAGATGCCGAGGCCGCCCTGGTAGATCTTCAGTGCGTCGATCGGATGGCCGTCCGCGCCGAAATACTTCTGCCAGTCGGTGGCCACGTGATAGAGCCGCCCACCGACCAGACCGAACGGCACCGCGAACATCGCGACGTCGAGGATCGCGCCCTGCTGCCCGCCGCGCTGCTGCCAGCGCCGCTCACCCCACCAGATGGCGACGACGATGCCGAGGATGATGCACAGGGCATAGGCCCGTAGCGGGAATGCGCCGATATGCCAGACGCCCTGGGACGGACTGGGGATGTAGGCCAACACATCAGCGGTGACGGCACCGTTGCTCAGGACGCTGTCTGCGAGGACTCGTAAGGTCACGGCCCCAACCGTAGCGGAGCACGGCCGCACAGCGAGATTCGCGGTCGGCGCGCCTCCGCTCGGCGACGGATCCGGCTAGGAGGTAACGGTCGCGGAGCGAACGCCCTCGGCCAGTTCGGCGGTGAGCGTGCGGACCGCATCGAGTCCCTGTGCCGCGGCGGTGACCAGTGCCGAACCCACGATGACACCATCTGCGTAGGAGGCGATTTCGGCTGCCTGCGCGCCCGAGCGCACACCGAGACCGACGCCGATCGGGATATCGGAGTGCGCGCGGATGCGCGCGCACAGCGCGGGGGCCGCGGAGGAAACCACATCGCGGGCGCCGGTGACGCCCATGGTCGAGGCCGCGTAGACGAAGCCGCGGCTGGCCTCGAGGGTCTTGACCAGGCGCTCCTCCGTGGAGGACGGCGCGACCAGGAAGATGCGGTCCAGATCGTGTGCGGCCGAGGCGACGAACCAGTCGTCGGCCTCTTCCGGGATCAGGTTCGGGGTAATGATGCCGGACCCGCCCGCGGCGGCCAGATCCCGCGCGAAACGGTCGACGCCGTACTGCAGCACCGGATTCCAGTAGCTCATCACCACGGCCTTGCCGCCCGCTTTGGTGATCGCCTCGACCACCGAGAACACATCGCGCACCCGGACACCGCCGCGCAGCGCCTGCTCGGCGGCGGCTTGGATGGTCGGTCCGTCCATGACCGGATCGGAGTAGGCGACGCCGACTTCGATAATGTCGCAACCGGATTCGACCATGGTGCGGCACACCTCGATCGAACCGGCCAGATCCGGATAGCCCGCGGGCAGGTAGCCGATCAGCGCGGCCCGATCCTCCGCGCGACAGGCGGCGAAGGTGTTGGCGAGGCGGGACTGCTGACTCACTGGCTCTCCTTGTCGGCGTGATGGTCGAACAGGCCGAACCACCGTGCCGCCGTGTCCATATCCTTATCGCCACGCCCGGACAGGTTCACCAGGATGATCGCACCCTTGCCCAATTCCTTACCGAGCTTCAGCGCACCGGCCACCGCGTGCGCGGATTCGATCGCCGGGATGATGCCCTCGGCGCGGCTCAGCAACAGCAGCGCGTCCATCGCCTCGGCGTCGGTGATCGGCTGGTATTCGGCGCGGCCGATGTCCTTGAGGTAGGCGTGTTCGGGACCGACGCCCGGGTAGTCCAGACCGGCCGAGATCGAATGCGATTCGATGGTCTGGCCGTCCTCGTCCTGCAGCAGGTAGGAGTAGGCGCCCTGGAACGCACCTGGCGTACCGCCGGTGAAAGTGGCCGCGTGCCTTCCGGTTTCGACGCCGTCACCGGCCGCCTCGTAACCGATCAGCCGTACGCCCGCATCGTCGATGAAGGGGTGGAAGATGCCGATGGCATTGGAGCCGCCGCCGACGCAGGCGGTGACCGCGTCGGGCAGCCGACCGGTGAGCTCCTGTACCTGGGCGCGAGCCTCCAGACCGACGATGCGCTGAAGATCGCGCACCATCAGCGGGAACGGGTGCGGGCCCGCCGCGGTGCCGAAGCAGTAGTAGGTGGCGTCGGCATTGGTGACCCAGTCGCGCAACGCCTCGTTGATCGCATCCTTGAGAGTCTGCGAACCGGTGGTCACCGAGATCACCTCGGCGCCGAGCAGCCGCATGCGGGCCACGTTCAGCGCCTGACGGGCGGTGTCCACCGCGCCCATGTAGATGACGCAGTCGAGACCGAGCAGTGCGCACGCGGTCGCGGTGGCGACGCCGTGCTGGCCAGCACCGGTTTCCGCGATCACCCGGGTCTTGCCCATGCGGTTGGCGAGCAACGCCTGGCCGAGCACATTGTTGATCTTGTGCGAGCCGGTGTGGTTCAGGTCCTCGCGCTTGAGGATGATGCGCGCGCCACCGGCGTGTTCAGCGAGGCGCCGGCATTCGAAGATCGGCGACGGGCGACCGGTGTAGTCGCGCTGCAACCGGTCCAGCTCATCGAGGAACGCCGGATCGAAGCGACACTTCTCGTATTCGGCGGTGACCTCCTCGATCACCGCCATCAGCGCCTCGGGAACGTGCCTGCCGCCGTAGACGCCGAAGTGGCCGCCCACGTCCGGCTCATGGCCGCTGCGCTCGTGGACGCCGTCAGAGGCCTTGGGGAGTGCCGGCACCGTCGTCACCGGCCCCGCCGCGCCGGCTTCGGGCAGGACGGGTGGGTGCCCGCCGTTACCAGCTCGGAGACGGCGGCGCGCGGGTCACCACTGGTGACCAGGCCTTCGCCCACGAGTACGGCGTCCGCACCCGCACCGGCATAGGCCAGCAGGTCGGCGGTGCCGCGAATACCGGATTCGGCGATGCGGATGACCTCGGTGGGCAGGCCGGGCGCGATGCGTGCGAACACGTCGCGGTCGACCTCCAGAGTCTTGAGGTTGCGGGCGTTCACGCCGATCACAGAGGCGCCCGCCTCGAGCGCACGGTCGGCCTCTTCCTCGGTGTGCACCTCGACCAGGGCGGTCATGCCGAGCGATTCGGTGCGGTCGATCAGTGCGCTCAGCACGTCCTGTTCCAGGGCGGCCACGATGAGCAGGATGACGTCCGCGCCGTGCGCACGGGCCTCATGGATCTGATATGGGCCGACCACGAAATCCTTGCGCAGGATCGGGATGCTCACGGTGGCGCGGACCGCGTCCAGGTCGTCGAGCGACCCGTGGAAGCGACGGCCCTCGGTGAGCACGCTGATGATGCGCGCTCCACCGTCCTCGTAGGCCTTGGCCAGGCTCGCCGGGTCCGGGATGTCCGCGAGTTCCCCCTTGGAGGGGCTGGCCCGCTTGACTTCGGCGATGACGCCGATGCCGTCTTCGAGGAGCGCGGCGCGGGCGTCCAGCGGCGCGGGCGCTGCGGTCGCGGCCGCCTTGATCGCCTGGAAGTCCAGGAGGGCTTCCCGAGCGGCCACATCCGCGCGGACCCCGTCGAGAATCGAGTCGAGTACCGTCATCTGGCTCGAATCCTTTCTGGGGAGACGGACTTGCTGCCTGAGAATCCCCCCAGGCGCTGTCTCACCGATGCTGACAAAGAATAAATGGCTGCTTGCGGCGCTACTGCGCCGGGGTTTGTAGTCACCTGCTCAGACACCTCGACTCCCGGGTTTGCCCTGATCATGATCAGGCGTGTCGGTGGGCGGCGGCGCTTCCTCGGTCGGGTCGGTGCCGGCGTCCAATGCATCCCAGAGCACTCGCTCGGAGAGCTGTCCCGGTGCCGTGTTCGCCTCATCGGTGCGCTGTCGCGCCACCTGCTCGGTCGCAGCGGCGCGCCGGAACACCGGATTGTCGTACTTGCCGGATAGGCGGGCCGCATCCTGCGGCATGCGGGCGAGCAGGACACCGGCCGCAAAGGCCGCCAGCGCCCCCACCAGCGAAAGCACGGCAGGGAACGGTGAGGTGACCACCTCGGTGACGGTCGCGCGGCCTGGTAGCTCCGCCAGGGTGGCCGCACGCGCCGCGGTCGCACCGGATCTGGTCAATAAGGCGACGGCGGGAACGGCGGTCACCGCCGCGACCAAGCCGATCAGTACGCCGACCATGCGCCGCAGCCAGCCGCGGGTGGCCAACACCGCGGCGATGGCGGCAAGAAGGACCAGGGCCAGCGGTGTGAGCGCACCGAACCAGACGCCGCCGTTGAGTTTGTCGGTGCGCGGTTCGGTGAGGCCGTCGGTGGAGGAGACAGTTACCCAGGTCATCCGGGAGGAGCCCCATAACGCCGCCGCGGCGATGGCGAGCAGGACGACTGCACCGACCGGGTACTTACGCTTCGGTGGTTCGGCGCTCGCCGGGGCAGCCGGATCGGTATCGCGGGATTCCGAATCGGTCATTCTGCGCTGCCGTCGGCCGGGATCGGCGCACCATACGCCCGAACGGTTTTGGCGGCCGCCACCGCCCGCAGCACTGCCATCGCCTTGTTGCGGGATTCGACGTCCTCGTAGTCCGCATCCGAATCCGCGACAATGCCCGCACCCGCCTGCACGTACGCCGTGCCGTCCTTCAGCAGTGCGGTGCGGATGGCGATCGCGGTATCCGCGTCACCCGCGAAGTCGAGGTAGCCGACGACGCCGCCGTAGACACCGCGGCGCGTCGGCTCGAGTTCCTCGATGAGCTCCATCGCGCGCACCTTCGGCGCGCCGGACAGTGTGCCGGCGGGGAAGCAGGCACGGACCGCGTCCAGCGCGATCTTGCCCGGCGCGAGGCGGCCAGAGACCGTCGAGACCAGATGCATGACATGGCTGTAGCGCTCGATGTGCCGGTATTCGGTGACACGCACCGTGCCCGGCTGGCATACCCGGCCCAGATCATTGCGGCCGAGATCGACGAGCATCAAATGCTCGGCGTTCTCCTTCTCATCGGCCAGCAGGCCCTTCTCCAGCAACAGATCGTCCTCCTCGGTGGCACCGCGCCACCGGGTGCCCGCGATCGGATGTGTGGTCGCTACGCCCTCTTTCACGGTCACCAGCGATTCCGGGCTGGAGCCGACGATGGAGAATGCGGTGCCGCCGTCGCCGTCCGGGATGTGGATCAGGTACATGTACGGGCTCGGGTTGGAGGCGCGCAGCATCCGGTAGAGGTCCAGTGGCGCGCCGTCGTAGTCCATTTCGAAGCGTTGCGAGAGCACCACCTGGAATGCCTCGCCCGCCTCGATCTCCTTGACCAGGCGACGCACCCCGGCACCGAACTCATCGGTGGTGCGGCGGCGGATGTAGTCCGGGTCGGGCTGATCGAAGACCGATACGGTGGACTCCGATGGCGCGGCCAGCGCCGCGGTCATCCGGTCCAGCCGAGCCACCGCATCGTCATAGGCCTCGTCGACTCGTTCGGCGGTGCCGTTCCAGTTGACCGCGTTGGCAATGAGCGTGATCGCGCCCTCGTGGTGGTCGAAGGCCGCGAGATCGGTGGCGAGCAGCAGCACCATCTCAGGCAGCCGCAGATCGTCGATGGCAAGGGTGGGCAGCCGTTCCATCCGGCGCACCGCGTCGTAGCCGAGATAGCCGACCATGCCGCCGGTCAGCGGGGGCAGGCCGGGCAGCCGCTCGGTCTGCAGCAACTGCAGGGTTTCGCGCAGCGCGACCAGCGGATCGCCTCCAGATGGCGCGTCTGCCGGGGTGTTGCCCAGCCAGGCCGCTTCGCCGTCCACAACGGTCAGTGCGGACGGACTGCCGGCGCCGATGAACGACCAGCGCGACCAGGACCGCCCGGTCTCCGCGGACTCGAACAGAAAGGTGCCAGCCCGGTCTCCGGCCAACTTGCGGTAGGCCGACAGCGGAGTTTCCGAGTCCGCCAGCACCTTTCGGGTCACCGGGACCACCCGATGCTCCGCGGCCAGTAGGTGGAACTGTTCGCGGGTCGTGGTGGTGGGAGTGGACGCGCCAGGCATATGTCCATCATCCCAGGCCGGTCCGACACCGCCTGCAGCGACCACCACGGAGCGTGTCTTACCAGCGACCTTCGCCGCGCCGAGGATGCGGCAAATCGGACACGGCGTGCCCCACTCTCCGAACCGACTGACCGGTTCCGACGCGCTGTAGGGGCCGGTGACGGGCGTCACTACACTCGCCCCGTTCGATCTCACATGCGGTATCCACTCCGACAGGAGACTACTGATGTACCCCTCGCAACCAGGTGCGCCGGCGGGTCGGCACGCCGCCGTACCGGGCCTGGCCGGTCAGCCCACGCGATTGGTCGGCCTGAATTCGATGGGCGGATCGCCGAGCTACACGCAGGTGAACGCCCTAGCATCCTTTGTTACTTACGTGAAAGCACTAGAAGCCTTGGACAGGAACCACTTTCCGGACGAATACGCCATCCACAGCGACCGAATCAAGGAACTGAAGCCGTTCCTGCGCGCGCACGGGATTCTCGATGTCATGGAGATCAAGAATCCGGAGGTCGCCGCACTCATCGGCGCCTAGCGCGAAGCGTCCCCGTCATCCCGGCTTCCGGCAATGACGGGGACGTGACGCTGAGGGCGGCAAACCGACCTCACGCCCGGTACTGTCCCCCGTATGCAGACAGGTCAGCTCGCTCCCGAGTTCGAACTTCTCGATCAATCCGGCACACCGCGTTCGCTCGACGCGCTGCTCGCGAACGGTCCGATGGTGCTGTTCTTCTACCCCGCTGCGAATACGACGATCTGCACGGCGGAAGCCTGTCACTTCCGTGATCTGTCCGCCGAATTCGCGGCAGTCGGTGCATCGTGTGTCGGCATCAGCACCGACGGCGTCGACACCCAGGCCGGATTCGCCGCCAAGCAGAACCTCGGGTACCCACTGCTTTCCGATGCCGATGGCACGGTCGCCACGGCGTTCGGCGTGAAGCGCGGATTGCTGGGCAAGCTCGCTCCGGTCAAGCGGCAGACGTTCGTGATCGACCGGGATCGCAAGATCGCCAAGGTGATCACCGGCGAGCTCCGGGCCAATGCGCACGCGGACGAGGCACTGAAATTCCTGCGCGAACGCGCTCTGCAGTAGCCGGTAACCGCATCTTCGCGGCCGCCGCCGCGAAAACGCCAGGTCCATAGCCATCAATCCCCATGTCGCCGGGCATACGCTGGATTCATGACTCCGAGCGAGGTTCGGCCGGACGGGCAGAAATCCACGCTGGCCACGTGGCGCACGCGGATCATCGGTGCACTGGCGGTCATTGCCGTTCTGGTCGGCGTCTACTTCATTCTGGCGGCGTTCATTCCACGCTGGTGGGCGCAGCGCATCGCCGAGCTGGTGGGCGGCAGCTTCAGTAAGGGCATCGGCTGGGGTCTGGCGTACGGCCTACTCTGCACCGCGATCCCATTGTTCCTATTGCTGTTGGGCGCATGGATCTGGAAGCGCCGCGCCGGAAAGTTCGTCGCGGGCGCCGCCGCACTGCTCGCGGTGATCATCGCACTTCCGAATCTGATGACCCTGTCGATCGTGCTCGGCGGCAGCAGTGCCGCACACGCCGGTCAGCGGATCCTGGATGTCGATGCCCCCGCCTTCCGCGGTGCATCGCTGGCCGGCGCGATCGTGGCGGTGACGGTTTTCCTCGCGTCGGCGTGTCTGATCGTCTGGCGTCGGTGGCGGCGCGGACATCCCGGTAAGCCGGCGACCCCGCCCGCACCGGCGCCGCCCGCCGCTCCGCGTGCACCGACAGCTACCCAGGAAACGTAGCCGACACGCCCGCCCGAATTTTGTGAGTGACCTCACGTCGCACACCAAGTTCATGACGACCGAGCGAAGTCGTGGCAAACTCAATCACGCGAGTGACTGTGAACATGCTTTTCACTAATCGCTAGGCTCACCAACAAAAACACGTCACTTGGCTCGAAAGAAGGCACCCAGTGACGAAGTGGCTCGACCCGGACGAACAACGAGCTTGGCGCGCGATCGTAGCGCTGATGACACGTCTACCAGGCGCTTTGGATACCCATCTGCAGCGCGAATCCGGAGTGACACATTTCGAATACTGGGTGCTAACTCTGTTATCGGAAGAGCCGGGCCATCAGCTGCAGATGAGTGACCTTGCCCACAAAGCAAATGCATCGCTATCGCGCCTGTCCCATGTGGTGTCGAAGTTGGAGCGAATAGGCCTGGCGCAACGATCAGCAACCATCGGCCGCCGCGGCGTGCACGCGGTGCTCACCGACGACGGCTACTCGAAGGTCGTCGAGGCGGCGCCCGGTTATCTGGAAGCCGTGCGCCAGTTGGTGTTCAACGGCCTCGAAGCCGGACAAACAGCACAACTCGCCGACCTCAGCGAGCTACTGGCCACCCGGCTCGCCGACACCCTGAACCAGTCGAACGGACAGTCGGCGGCGGCCGAGGAACCCGGCGACCAGCCGAATTCGTAGGAACCGAGCCAGATCGAGGACTTCGGCTCAGTCGTCGGCGAGCAGCAGGTTGTCGGCGAGCAGCAGATCGGAATCGAAGCAGGTGTGGGTGCCGGTGTGGCAGGCCGCGCCCTCCTGGTCGACGACGAGCAGGAGGGTGTCGCCGTCGCAGTCGAGGCGGACCTCGTGCACGTATTGGGTGTGGCCGGAGGTCTCGCCCTTGACCCAGTACTGCTGGCGGGACCGCGAGTAGTAGGTCGCCTTACGGGTTTCCAGCGTGCGGGCCAGCGCCTCGTCGTCCATCCAGGCGACCATCAGCACATCGCCGGTGCCGCGCTCCTGCGCGACGGCGGCGACGAGTCCGGCGTCATTGCGCTTGAGCCGGGCGGCGATGGCAGGGTCGAGAGTCATATCCCCGTTATACAGGGCCGCATCTGCCGTTCCGCACACGCCCGGCGCAGTGCGAATTCGGGTAAATATCAATCGGCTCGAGTTCATCAGGGCCTATGCGGGCGTGCGAGAATTGCGTCGAATTCAATTCTGCGGCCGAACAGATACTGCGCGAACTGGATTCGGCCCGCGATGGCCTGCCCCAACTGGCCGACGAGATCACTCCTCGGGCAGCGGAATCAGTTCGAGATGTTCGGCCGCAGCCTTTTTGGTGCAGGTGGCGCGGCCGGCTACCAGGTTCACCCCGCCGCGGTGCGCGACCAGCCACTTGCCGCAGACACAGCGCAGATAGCGAACCGAGCCATGCGTCGACACCAGCATCGGCGAGGGCCAAGAGCATGCGGGACACATGGCGGACATGGACGCTAAGCCTGGGTAAGTATCGGCCAGATAGCAATCACCGCCGCGGCGTGGCGTCCGAACTCGACGAAGAATCTCGAATTCAGGCTGCGCGTGTTCGATTCAGCTCGCCGCGCACCTGCCAGGTGCGCTCGCGATCGGCTTCGGTGCTCGAATCGGTTCGAGCGACAACGACATCGGCAATGCCCGCGTCGAAGTAGGCGGTGATCTGGTCGACGAGAGTTTGTTCGTCGCCGATGGCGGCCGGGTCGGCGGCATGGGATGCGCGGGAGAGTTCGATCATTCGCTGGTAGCAGGGTATTTCGTTGTAGCAGGCCACTTGTTCGGTCGCCGCGGCACGGACCGTGTCGATATCGACGGTGACCACGCCGGGCACCATCGCGACGATTCTGAGGCGAGGACGTCCGGCCCTTTCGGCGTCCACCGCACCGACTGTGGCGTCAAAGGCAAATGGCGACAGCGCAATTGCCCCCACTGCTCCGGCTATTCTGCCGGTCGTAAGTGCCGGTCGGGCTACATTGCGGACCGTCGGTCGAGTACCTGGCCAAGTTCTGGACGTCCTCGGCGAGTTGCCCATCTACCGACGAAATCAGTTTGCAAGTTGCCGAAGGGCTATCGCACCACGATCTGTTCGGCGCGCATGGCGGCCTTTACCTCGGGGATGGTCAGGTCGCCGAAATGGAAGACGCTGGCTGCCAGGACCGCGTCCGCTCCGGCGTGGACGGCGGGCGCGAAATGCGCGACGGCGCCGGCTCCTCCGCTGGCGATCACGGGCACCGAGACCGCCTCGCGGACGGCCCTGATCATCGGCAGATCGAAACCGGTCTTGGTGCCGTCCGCGTCCATCGAGTTGAGCAGGATCTCACCGACGCCGAGTTCGGCTCCGCGCACCGCCCATTCGATGGCATCGATGCCGGTACCGCGCTTGCCGCCGTGCGTGGTGACCTCCCAGCCGGAGGGGGTGTCGGGCTGGCCCTCGGGGACGGTGCGGGCATCAACCGACAGCACGATGCACTGGGAACCGAAGCGCTCCGACATTTCGCGCAACACCTCGGGGCGCGCGATGGCCGCGGTATTCACCGACACCTTGTCCGCCCCCGCACGCAGCAGCCGGTCGACGTCGTCCACCGTGCGCACGCCGCCCCCGACGGTGAGCGGGATGAAAATCTGCTCGGCCGTGCGGGTTACGACATCGATCATGGTGCCGCGGTCGCCGGTGGATGCGGTGACGTCGAGGAAGGTCAGCTCGTCGGCGCCCTGAAGATCATAGGCGGCGGCGAGTTCGACGGGATCGCCCGCGTCACGCAGGTTTTCGAAGTTGACGCCCTTGACCACCCGGCCCGCGTCCACATCCAGGCACGGAATCACGCGTACCGCCAACGTCATCGGCTCACCCTTCCTCGAATCATGCTGTGTCCCTTCGCGCGCAGCCTCACGCATCGTCGGCGACCGTGCAAATCATTTCCAGCAGTTCCTCGTGCACCCCGGGTGCGGCGGCCAGCACCGAACCCGAGGTGATGGTCCACGGCTCACCCGCCAGATCGGTGACCACACCACCCGCCGCGCGCACGAGCGCGACGCCCGCGGCGTTGTCCCACGGATGGTGCCCGAAGACGATCGCGCCGCCGAGCACACCCGATGCGGTGAATGCGAGGTCGATACCGGTGGAACCGTGCATGCGCACCCGCGAGGACAACCGGCTCAGCGGACCGAGCAGATCGAAACGGAAACGGCCGGGAATGCGTCCCGCGGAATCCACATTGAACGCGCCGAAACCGATCATCGCCTCGCCCAGCTTGCTGCGCGGCAGCCGCGGCAGCGGTTCGCCGTTGAGCAGTACCGGACCTGCGGCGGCCGCCGCATAACGCTGGCCGAGCAATGGCAGCCAGGTCAGCCCCAGCAGCGGCTCCCCGTCGTGCACCAGCGCAAGCAGCATGCCCGAAAGGGGATGTCCCGATGAGTAATTGAAGGTGCCGTCGATCGGATCGAGCACCCACGCGGTGCCGGAGGTGAGCTGCGGTCCGCCGAACTCCTCACCGTGCACCTCGATTCCGGTGCGCTGTTCGAGCTGCGCCGAGATGGTGCGCTCCAGCTCCAGATCGAGTTCGGTCGCGAAGTCGTTGCGGCCCTTGGTCACCGCGCTCGGCGCGCCGACCCCCTCGACGAAACGGGGGCTGGCCGCGTCGAGGACATCACTCGCGACGTCGAGCAGCGCCGGTAGTTCGGTATCGAGGCGGTTGGCGGTCATCGAATCGGTCAGCGCACCGCGGCCAGCGCGTCGGGCAGCGTGAAGCGGCCCGCGTACAGCGCCTTGCCGACGATCGAACCCTCGACGCCCTCGGGGACGAGTTCGGCGATGGCGATCAGATCCTCGATGGTGGAGACGCCGCCGGAGGCGATGACCGGTGCGTCGGTGGCGGCGCATACCTCGCGCAGCAGGTCCAGATTGGGGCCGGTGAGGGTGCCGTCCTTGGTCACATCGGTGACCACGTAGCGCGAGCAGCCGTCACGTTCGAGGCGCTCGAGCACCTCCCACAGATCGCCGCCGTCGCTGACCCAGCCGCGGCCGCGCAGCCGGTGCTCACCGTCGACGATCCGCACGTCGAGGCCGACCGCGATGCGCTCACCGTGCTTGGCAATCGCGCGGGCGCACCACTGTGGATCCTCCAACGCGGCAGTGCCGAGGTTGACCCGGGCACAACCGGTGGCCAGCGCCGCCTCCAGGGATTCGTCGTCGCGAATGCCGCCGGACAGCTCCACCCGCACATCGAGTTCACCGACGACCTTGGCGAGCAGCTCCCGGTTGGAGCCGCGCCCGAATGCCGCGTCGAGATCGACCAGATGCACCCACTCCGCACCGGCCTCCTGCCAGGCGAGCGCCGCGTCGCGCGGGGAGCCGTAGTTGGTTTCGCTGCCCGCCTCCCCCTGAACCAGGCGCACGGCCTCTCCATTGGCGACATCGACAGCAGGTAGCAGCACAAGACTCACGGATGCAGTTTAGTTGCTCGCTCCGCGCGCCCCACCCCCGGCCTGCGGAAATACCGGCGTGGTCAGCCGCGGGCATGATCATCGAGGATGCGGGTGAGCAGCCGGACGAATTCGCGGCGCTCGTCGGCCGAGAGGGCGGCCAGCAGCTCGTCCTGGGCACCTCCGATTCGGTGGTCCAGTTCCACCAGGTGGCGGGTGCCCGCCGCGGTGATGGTGACGATATTGCGGCGCCGATCGTCCGGGTCCGGACTGCGTTCGATGAGACCGCGCTCGGCCAGATCGTTCAGGGCGGCGACGATATCGCTGCGATCGATGCGGGTGCGTCGGCCCAGTTCGGCCTGGCTGGCAGGCCCGAATTCATCGAGCGTGGCAAGTAGGGCGTAGTGGTAGCGGCGTGATCCGGTCGCATCGAAGGCGCGCTCGGTCTCCCGGTTGGCCAGGATGGCCACCTGGTTCACCAGTCGGGTGGGCAGGGTGCGCAGCCTGCCCGGGGTGTCCTCGTGCGCGATCTCCATGGGGTCAATGTAGCAACACTTGTTGGTGACACCCACGGTCTGTTATGTTGGCTTCACCAACGTTGGAGTGACCAACATTTACCGCGAAAGGTTCGAACGATGAGCAAAATCCGCCGCATCCTCCCTTTGGCCGCCCTGCCGCTGGCATTGCTCGCCGCCTGCACGACCGCCAGCGCCAAGGACGAAACGACCCAACACCAGCTCCGAGAACTGGTGGACCGCAACGAGATCACCACATTGGTCGACCGGTTGGGCCGCGCCTTGGACGAGGGGCGCTTCGAAGACTTCCGCACGATATACACCGCCGACGCGACTGCGAAAACACCCGGTGGCCGAGCCGACGGCGTCGATGCGCTGATCGCGCAGGCCAGCCGGAATCACTCCGATGACAAGCGCGTTCAGCACTTCATCAGCAATGTGATGATCGATCTGCGCGGCGATACAGCCGAGGTGCGTGCGAATCTCATCGCCACCTTCACCCCGGCCGTGACCGCCGAACCGCGGACCGCGCCGGAGCCGCAGTTCACCCTCGGCGAGATCTACCGCTTCGATGCCGTGCGCACCACCGAGGGCTGGCGACTATCCCGAGTGGAGACGACTCCGCAGTGGTCCACGGGCACCCGCCCTTAAGGCCAGAGGGATTCCCGCACGGTCGGACAACACGTGCAGCTTCGAGCCTGCCTTGCCCCGATCGACCGGGCTCCGCCCAGTCGTGTCGCCCCTTTTTGGCTCGCACCGACGCCGCGTCGATCACCGCCCGCAACCAGTCGATCAAGCCTTGGCTGCCCAGCTCGTCCGACATTGCCCGATGCAACCGCCGCCACACACCTGAGGTCGCCCGGATCGAGGCTCAGCTCAGGTCCGGTAGGAACGCGTGGCCGACATAGTCACGGAACAACACGATTTTCCCGTCGCGGATCCGGAAGACCTGAATACAGGGCACCTTGAACGGCTGGTCGGTCGAGGTGACGCGTCCGACGGACGTCAGTTCGACGATCACGACCTCGGGATCGGCGGTGCGGTGGGTTTGGTGCACCCACAGTTCGTCGAGGCGGAAACCACCGCGGTCGGCGTGGGTCGCGTATGCCCGAATGGCCTCTTTGCCTGCCAGCCGCGCGGGCGGTTCGCCAGCGGTGAAAGGCATCTCGATCACGCCGTCCTCCGCGAACAGGTCCACGAACGCCTGCATGTCGTTGGCGAGGATCGCCTTGTTTCGCTGCTCCAAGACCTGTAGCGGGCTCTCCACACCTGGTCGACTCATGGCAACCACCTTTCATTCAACGTACGTTGTATCAACGATTCAACGAGCGTAGAACGAAATGCCGCCCTGGTCAACGCCCGTAGAATGACCCACGTGAGCAACCCCCCAGCGCCCACTTCGCGGGCCGAGCAGCGACGCAATACCGAGGCGCGGATCCTCAACCACGCCCGCACGTTGTTCGCCGAATCCGGCTACGACCGCACCACCATCCGGGCGGTCGCCACCGCCGCGGGCGTGGATCCCGGACTCGTCATCCATTATTTCGGCAGCAAACAGCAGCTGTTTCTGAGCGCTATCGGGTCCGCAACGGCACTGCTCGCCGGGGGCAGCGCCGCGGATGTCGCCGAGCAGTTGCTCGACAGACTGCGCGACTCACTGATCGAGGAACCGGTTACTTCGCTGGCCATGCTGCGGTCGATGCTCACCCACCCCGAGGCCGCCGAGGAAATCCGCACCTCCTCACGCATCTACAAGGATCGGATCAGCGACGCCATCCATGGTGAGGAAGCCGATCTGCGCGCAGAGGTGGTCAGCGCCGCGCTGATCGGCATCGTCCTGTGCCGCCATCTCGTCAAGCTCGATCACCTCGCCGAGGCCGACCCGGACCGGGTAGTCGAGATTCTGCGCCCCGTCGTCCGCTCGATCACCAAGGCCGATGTCGAAGACGCCGCCCCTGCGGACTGAACCGCGCTCCAACTGCACGGCGTTGCCTGAGCCGGCCGATCAGGCCTGCGACACCGACCTTCTCGGTGTAACCACGTAAGACACGGTCTCAGGCCAGTTGCTCGAACCGCTCGTCTTTGGCGAAAACTCGTATGCGATAACAGCTCAATGTGGCGCCGACCGCGAATATCGCGGTCGCCACGCATACGCAAAAAGGCCCCCAACTGTTGTTGGGGGCCTTTCGCAAGGATGTTCCGGCGGTGTCCTACTCTCCCACACCCTGTCGAGTGCAGTACCATCGGCGCTGGTGGCCTTAGCTTCCGGGTTCGGAATGGGACCGGGCGTTTCCCCACCGCTATAGCCGCCGTAACTCTATGAAACTATCCACACCGACAGCGCAACAACCCGAAACAAGAGATTCTGGAATCCCCTTCTCCTGGATTGTGTGCCGCAGTGTCTGTGTGTTGTTTCAGATACCGCACAGTGGACGCGTAGCTTCTTTGTTGGTAAGTCCTCGGCCGATTAGTACCAGTCACCTACACCCGTTACCGGGCTTCCAGTTCTGGCCTATCAACCCCATGGTCTGTGGGGGGCCTTAACCACTCGAAGTGGTGAGAAACCTCATCTTGGAACAGGCTTCCCGCTTAGATGCTTTCAGCGGTTATCCCTTCCGAACGTAGCTAACCAGCAGTGCCCTTGGCAGGACAACTGGCACACCAGAGGTTCGTCCGTCCCGGTCCTCTCGTACTAGGGACAGCCTTCCTCAAGTTTCTGACGCGCGCGGCGGATAGAGACCGAACTGTCTCACGACGTTCTAAACCCAGCTCGCGTGCCGCTTTAATGGGCGAACAGCCCAACCCTTGGGACCTACTCCAGCCCCAGGATGCGACGAGCCGACATCGAGGTGCCAAACCATCCCGTCGATATGGACTCTTGGGGAAGATCAGCCTGTTATCCCCGGGGTACCTTTTATCCGTTGAGCGACACCGCTTCCACTTGCCGGTGCCGGATCACTAGTCCCGACTTTCGTCCCTGCTCGAGCTGTCACTCTCACAGTCAAGCTCCCTTGTGCACTTGCACTCGACACCTGATTGCCAACCAGGCTGAGGGAACCTTTGGGCGCCTCCGTTACATTTTAGGAGGCAACCGCCCCAGTTAAACTACCCACCAGGCACTGTCCCTGAACCAGATCATGGTCCGAGGTTAGAAGTCCAATACGATCAGAGTGGTATTTCAACGATGACTCCACACACACTGGCGTGCATGCTTCACAGTCTCCCACCTATCCTACACAAACCGTACCGAACACCAATACCAAGCTATAGTGAAGGTCCCGGGGTCTTTTCGTCCTGCCGCGCGTAACGAGCATCTTTACTCGTAATGCAATTTCGCCGAGTCTGTGGTTGAGACAGCAGAGAAGTCGTTACGCCATTCGTGCAGGTCGGAACTTACCCGACAAGGAATTTCGCTACCTTAGGATGGTTATAGTTACCACCGCCGTTTACCGGGGCTTAAATTCTCAGCTTCGCGCCGAAGCGCTAACCGGTCCTCTTAACCTTCCGGCACCGGGCAGGCGTCAGTCCGTATACATCGTCTTACGACTTCGCACGGACCTGTGTTTTTAGTAAACAGTCGCTTCTCTCTGGTCTCTGCGACCCAACCCAGCTCCGAGAGTAAATCTCATCACCAGACCGGGTCCCCCTTCTCCCGAAGTTACGGGGGCATTTTGCCGAGTTCCTTAACCACAGTTCTCTCGATCGCCTTAGTATTCTCTACCTGACCACCTGTGTCGGTTTGGGGTACGGGCCGTGTACCAACTCACTAGAGGCTTTTCTCGGCAGCATAGGATCACTGAATTCACCTCAATCGGCTACGCATCACCTCTCAGGCTTAATGTTGTGCGGATTTACCTACACAACGCCCTACAGGCTTACACCAGTACAACCACTGACTGGCCCAGCTACCTTCCTGCGTCACCCCATCGCTTGACTACTACAGCAAGGGTCGTATGCAGCCACTTCTCTTCACCCGAAGGTGATAGGTCCGCTTTTGGATACTTAGCACCACTGATTCGCCATTGGGCGCGGATACACGGGTACGGGAATATCAACCCGTTGTCCATCGACTACGCCTGTCGGCCTCGCCTTAGGTCCCGACTCACCCTGGGCGGATTAACCTGGCCCAGGAACCCTTGGTCATTCGGCGGACGAGTTTCTCACTCGTCTTTCGCTACTCATGCCTGCATTCTCACTCCCACAGCCTCCACAACTGGATCACTCCGCTGCTTCCATGGCTGTAGGACGCTCCCCTACCCACCCGAACCACTGCACCCCGACCCGTAGATCAAGGCGGATGTATTGTTCGAGTGCCGCGGCTTCGGCGGTGTACTTGAGCCCCGCTACATTGTCGGCGCAGAATCACTTGACCAGTGAGCTATTACGCACTCTTTCAAGGGTGGCTGCTTCTAAGCCAACCTCCTGGTTGTCTTCGCGACTCCACATCCTTTTCCACTTAGTACACGCTTAGGGGCCTTAGCCGGCGATCTGGGCTGTTTCCCTCTCGACTACGAAGCTTATCCCCCGCAGTCTCACTGCCACGCTCTCACACACCGGCATTCGGAGTTTGGCTGATTTCGGTAAGCTTGTAGGCCCCCTAGACCATCCAGTAGCTCTACCTCCGGTGTGAAACACGTGACGCTGCACCTAAATGCATTTCGGGGAGAACCAGCTATCACGGAGTTTGATTGGCCTTTCACCCCTACCCACAGCTCATCCCCTCAGTTTTCAACCTAAGTGGGTTCGGGCCTCCACGACGTCTTACCGTCGCTTCACCCTGGCCATGGGTAGATCACTCCGCTTCGGGTCTAGAACATGCGACTCAAACGCCCTATTCGGACTCGCTTTCGCTACGGCTACCCCACACGGGTTAACCTCGCCACATGCCACTAACTCGCAGGCTCATTCTTCAAAAGGCACGCCATCACCCACCAGTCCAAAGACTGCGCAGGCCCTGACGGATTGTAAGCGCACGGTTTCAGGTACTATTTCACTCCCCTCCCGGGGTACTTTTCACCTTTCCCTCACGGTACTAGTCCGCTATCGGTCACCAGGGAGTATTCAGGCTTACCGGGTGGTCCCGGCAGATTCACAGCAGATTTCACGGGCCCGCTGCTACTCGGGCATCATCCACAACAGCCGTTGAGTTTTCACTTACCGGGCTATCACCGTCTACGGCGGGCCGTTCCAGACCACTTCAACTAACACAACGGTTTCTGACTGTCGCTCAGACCGGCAGATCTGAGAAGAATGACCCCACTACCCCACACACGCAACCCCTGCCGGGTATCACACGTGCATGGTTTAGCCTCATCCGCTTTCGCTCGCCACTACTCACGGAATCACTATTGTTTTCTCTTCCTGTGGGTACTGAGATGTTTCACTTCCCCACGTTCCCTCCACACACCCTATATATTCAGATGCGGGTAACACGACATCACTCGTGCTGGGTTTCCCCATTCGGAAATCCTCGGATCTCAGCTCGGTTGACAGCTCCCCGAGGCTTATCGCAGCCTCCTACGTCCTTCATCGGCTCCTGGTGCCAAGGCATCCACCGTACGCTCTTAAACACTTACTAACAAAGATGCTCGCGTCCACTGTGCAGTTCTCAAACAACACACCCGAAAGAATCCAATTCCGACACCAGCACCCCAGCACAAAAACTGAAGTCGGTATGATCGAGAACCCGATCGGATCGTTATCTTGCCTGGAAAGAACGCCTGTTCTTTCAGGACCCAACAGTGTGTCGATATATTCACCCGCCAACCCGCCATGAAACGGATCGTTACGCGAGAAAAGCTTGTCAGCGTTCCACCCATGAGCGTCCGCAGTCCCACATACGGGAACTAAACGGTCTCTGGCATCAACGTTTACCATCCCCGACTCTTCGGGGTGCGATGCAGAAGTGCTCCTTAGAAAGGAGGTGATCCAGCCGCACCTTCCGGTACGGCTACCTTGTTACGACTTCGTCCCAATCGCCAATCCCACCTTCGACGGCTCCCTCCACAAGGGTTAGGCCACCGGCTTCGGGTGTTACCGACTTTCATGACGTGACGGGCGGTGTGTACAAGGCCCGGGAACGTATTCACCGCAGCGTTGCTGATCTGCGATTACTAGCGACTCCAACTTCACGGGGTCGAGTTGCAGACCCCGATCCGAACTGAGACCGGCTTTAAGGGATTCGCTCCACCTCACGGTATCGCAGCCCTCTGTACCGGCCATTGTAGCATGTGTGAAGCCCTGGACATAAGGGGCATGATGACTTGACGTCGTCCCCACCTTCCTCCGAGTTGACCCCGGCAGTCTCTCACGAGTCCCCGCCATTACGCGCTGGCAACATAAGATAAGGGTTGCGCTCGTTGCGGGACTTAACCCAACATCTCACGACACGAGCTGACGACAGCCATGCACCACCTGTACACCGACCACAAGGGGGCCTACATCTCTGCAGGTTTCCGGTGTATGTCAAACCCAGGTAAGGTTCTTCGCGTTGCATCGAATTAATCCACATGCTCCGCCGCTTGTGCGGGCCCCCGTCAATTCCTTTGAGTTTTAGCCTTGCGGCCGTACTCCCCAGGCGGGGTACTTAATGCGTTAGCTACGGCACGGATCCCGTGGAAGGAAACCCACACCTAGTACCCACCGTTTACGGCGTGGACTACCAGGGTATCTAATCCTGTTCGCTACCCACGCTTTCGCTTCTCAGCGTCAGTTACTTCCCAGAGACCCGCCTTCGCCACCGGTGTTCCTCCTGATATCTGCGCATTTCACCGCTACACCAGGAATTCCAGTCTCCCCTGAAGTACTCTAGTCCGCCCGTATCGACCGCAAGCTCGCAGTTGAGCTGCAAGTTTTCACGATCGACGCGACGAACCGCCTACAAGCTCTTTACGCCCAGTAATTCCGGACAACGCTCGCACCCTACGTATTACCGCGGCTGCTGGCACGTAGTTGGCCGGTGCTTCTTCTACAGGTACCGTCACTCACGCTTCGTCCCTGTCGAAAGAGGTTTACAACCCGAAGGCCGTCATCCCTCACGCGGCGTCGCTGCATCAGGCTTCCGCCCATTGTGCAATATTCCCCACTGCTGCCTCCCGTAGGAGTCTGGGCCGTGTCTCAGTCCCAGTGTGGCCGGTCACCCTCTCAGGTCGGCTACCCGTCGTCGCCTTGGTAGGCCATTACCCCACCAACAAGCTGATAGGCCGCGGGCCCATCCTGCACCGATAAATCTTTCCACCACAAGACATGCATCCCATGGTCATATCCGGTATTAGACCCAGTTTCCCAGGCTTATCCCGAAGTGCAGGGCAGATCACCCACGTGTTACTCACCCGTTCGCCGCTCGTGTACCCCGAAGGGCCTTACCGCTCGACTTGCATGTGTTAAGCACGCCGCCAGCGTTCGTCCTGAGCCAGGATCAAACTCTCCGTTGAAGACTCTTGAAACAACCCCAAAAGGGCGAATCAGAAGAATTAACCAGAGTCCGAAAACCTTGGCAAAACAAAACGCCAACAAAAGTATTTGCTGACTAAATGTCCGACCCACCCAAACGGGGGTTTGAGGAGCCGGAACCAATAAAAAATTGGCACTGACATTCATCGACACACTATTGAGTTCTCAAAGAACACACGCACACACATTCACTCCGGATTAAATCCGGGGCTTCTGTGAGGCAACTTGGTGAAGCTTAGCTCAGCCGATCCCCGATACAAAATCAGGGCCCGTCCGAACCAATGTGATAGTCAGGCGCTCCTCGTACTACCTCGTTTCCCAGGCCTTTCGGCTCCGGGTCGGTGTCCGTGTCGCTCTGACTTGGATAAAGTTACTTACCGGCGTGCACGATGTCAAATCGCCTGGCCAGCGGGTGTTTACAGCGCGTTCACCCAATTGCGGAGCAGCTGCGCGCCCGCATCACCTGACTTTTCGGGATGAAACTGCGTCGCCGACAGCGGACCGTTCTCGACAGCCGCCAGGAATGGGACACCGTGTTCTGCCCAAGTGAGCTTCGGCGAGGCGAAGTGCTCGCTCGGCGGCAGATCCCAAGTCTGCGCGGCATAGGAGTGCACGAAATAGAAACGCGTATCGCTATCCATCCCCGCGAACAAGACACTGTCGGACGGAGCCGACACCGTGTTCCATCCCATATGCGGCAGCACGGGGGCCGAAAGGCGCTCGACCACACCCGGCCATTCGGCACACCCATCGGTTTCGACACCGAACTCGACACCGCGCTCGAACAGGATCTGCATACCGACGCAGATTCCGAGTACCGGCCGAGCACCCGCCAGCCGCTGGCCGATGATGCGCTCACCCTTCACCTCACGCAGTCCGGCCATGCACGCGGCGAACGCGCCGACGCCGGGGACGACCAGTCCGTCGGCGGCGAGCGCGATACCGGCGTCGGCGGTCACCTCGACATTCGCACCCGCGCGGATCAGCGCGCGCTGTGCCGAGTGCAGGTTGCCGGAGCCGTAGTCGAGCAGGGCGACAGATTTCGTGGTCACAGCTGCACCTCGCTGACGTTCGGTTCCGCCGCGCCCACAGGTGCTGTGTCTTTGGTTCGCTCGCTACGCTCGCTCACAACGTCCCCTTCGTCGACGGCACACCGCTCACCCGCGGGTCCAGTTCGACGGCGGCGCGCAAAGCGCGTGCCACTGCCTTGAATTCGGCCTCGGTGATGTGGTGCTGGTCGCGGCCGTACAGCACGCGCACGTGCAGGGCGATGCGGGCGTTCAGCGCGATCGACTCGAAAACGTGGCGGTTGAGGACGGTGGAATACGGTGCGCCCGGCCCGGAACCCGGAATCACCGCGTGCAGCAGGTGGTCGGGTTCACCGGTGTGCACGCAGTACGGGCGACCGGAGACATCCACCGCGGCGTGCGCCATGGTCTCGTCCATCGGAATGAACGCATCGCCGAAGCGGCGAATGCCGGACTTATCGCCCAGCGCCTTACCCAGCGCCTGGCCGAACACGATGGCGGTGTCTTCGACGGTGTGGTGCGCCTCGATCTCGATATCGCCCTCGGCACGCACCGTCAGATCGAAGCTGGCGTGCGCGCCGAGCGCCGTCAGCATGTGGTCGTAGAACGGGACACCGGTGGCGATATCGGTCTTGCCGGTACCGTCGAGGTCCAGTTCGACGACGATATTGGATTCCTTGGTGACGCGCTCCACCCGCGCGGTGCGATTCATCGTTGCTTCCTCCACAGGCGGGTTCATCGGATGGTGAGGTCGGTATCGGCGAGTGCGCCGCTGACGCGCAGGAATTCGTCGTTCTCAGCCGCGAGACCGATGGTGGCACGCAGATATCCGGGGATGCCGACGTCGCGGATCAGTACGCCGCGGTCCAGATAGTGCTGCCAGGCGCGGGGCGCGTCGGCGAAGCGACCGAAGAGCAGGAAGTTCGCGTCGCTGGGGATCACGTCGAAACCCATGGCGCGCAACGCCTCCGCGACGCGGTCGCGCTGCGACGCCAATTCGGCGACGCTGGCGAGGGTTTCGTCGGCGTGCCGCAGCGCCGCGCGGGCGGCGGCCTGGGTGACCACCGACAGGTGGTACGGCAGCCGCACCAGCAGCATGGCGTCGATCACCGCCGGGGCCGCGACCAGGTAGCCGAGGCGGCCGCCCGCGAAGGCGAATGCCTTGCTCATCGTCCGGGTGACCACGAGTCTCGTCGGATACCGATCGATCAGGGCGATCGCGCTCGGCTCGGCGGAAAATTCGCCGTAGGCCTCGTCGACGACCACGATGCCCGGCGCGGCGGCCAGGATCCGAGCCAGGTCGGCCTGCGGAATGCTGTGTCCGGTCGGGTTGTTCGGGCTGGTCACGAAGACCACGTCGGGGTGACGTTCGACGATGGCGGTGAGCGCGTAGTCGATATCGAGGGAGAAGTCGGCGTTGCGCTCGGCCTCGACCCATGCGGTATCGATGCCCTCGGAGATGATCGGGTGCATCGAGTACGACGGCACGAAACCCAGTGCACTGCGGCCCGGTCCGCCGAAGGCCTGCAGCAACTGCTGCAGGATCTCGTTGGAGCCGTTGGCCGCCCACACATTGGCGGTGCTCACGGCAACGCCGGTCTGGCGGGTCAGGTATTCGGCCAGATCGGTGCGCAGGGCGACGGCGTCGCGGTCGGGGTAGCGGTGCAGATCGGTTGCCGCGGCGCGGATGGATTCGGCGACGTCGTCGATGAGGGCCTTGCTGGGCGGGTGCGGGTTCTCGTTGGTGTTCAGCTGCACCGGCACCGTCAATTGTGGTGCACCGTAAGGCTTTTTGCCGCGCAGGTTATCGCGCAACGGTAGCTCGTCCAGGCTGATATCGGCACCGGGCACGGTGATCTCGGGGGTCATGCCAGTGCCTCGAATCGCGCTTGCACGGCCTGGCCGTGTGCGGGCAGGTCCTCCGCATTGGCCAGAGCGACCACGTGACCGGCGACGTCTTTCAATGCTGCTTCGGTGTATTCGACCACGTGAATGCCGCGCAGGAAGGTCTGCACGCTGAGGCCCGAGGAGTGCCGGGCGCAACCCGCAGTCGGAAGTACGTGATTGGAGCCCGCACAGTAGTCGCCCAGGCTGACCGGGGCGTACGCGCCGACGAAGATCGCTCCGGCGCTGCGCACTCGGGCCGCGACGGCCGGGGCGTCGTCGGTCTGGATCTCCAGGTGTTCGGCGGCGTAGGCGTTGACGACCCGCAGGCCCTGGTCGATATCGTCGACGAGGACGGTGCCGGATTGTTTGCCGCACAACGCCTCCCGTACCCGGTGCGCGTGTTTGACCACGGTCATCTGGGTGGCGAGCGCGGCATCGACGGCATCGGCCAGGTCGACGCTGTCGGTGACCAGCACGCTGGCCGCGAGCACATCGTGCTCGGCCTGGCTGATCAGATCGGCGGCGACGTGGACCGGATCGGCGGTGGCATCGGCGAGGATCGCGATTTCGGTGGGGCCCGCCTCGGCATCGATGCCGACCAGGCCGCGGCACAGACGCTTGGCGGCGGTCACGTAGATATTGCCGGGACCGGTGATCAGGTCGACCGGCTCGAGCTGGGCGCCATCGGTATCGGTGCCGCCATAGGACAGCAGCGCGACGGCCTGCGCACCGCCGACCGCCCACACCTCCTCGACCCCGAGCAACTTCGCGGCCGCCAGGATGGTCGGATGCGGTAGCCCGCCGAACTGCGCCTGCGGCGGCGATGCCACCACCAGCGAGTCGACGCCTGCCGCCTGCGCGGGCACCACATTCATCACGACACTCGACGGGTAGACGGCATTGCCACCGGGCACATAGAGCCCCACCCGTTCGACCGGCACCCAGCGCTCGGTGACCGTGCCGCCGGGCACGACCTCGGTGGTGGTGTCGGTGCGTCGCTGATCGGCGTGCACCTTGCGGGTCCGCTCGATCGCGACCTCGAGCGCGGTACGAACGGCCGGATCGAGTTCCTCCAACGCGGCATCCAGCTGAGCGGCGGGCACCCGCACACTCGCCGGGATTACTCCGTCGAACTTCTCGCTGAATTCCATCGCCGCCGAGACGCCATGATCCCGGATCGCCTCCACCACCGGCCGCACCTGATGCAGCACCGAGTCCACGTCGACTCCCCCGCGCGGCAGCGCGGTGCGCAGCTCGGCAGCGGAGGGAGTACGGCCGCGAAGATCAACGCGGGCGAGCTCGATGCGGGATGTCATGAGGTCTGCGATCCTGTCTGTGCCGATGCTTCGAGGCTCCTACTAAGAAGCCAGGCGGTCGGTTTCGTACGACCCGCTCCAGCTACCAGCCTATCGGTCCGCTGCCACCAGTTATCGCTGCGGTCGGTCCACGACGCCGGCCGGTGAAACATCGCGTGCCCGCGAACAGCCCGACTACCAGGCGGCCCCCGCTGACGCCGACGGCATCGCGATCGACTCAACGTTCCTGATCCGCATTCCGTGGACCGGGCTCGACTTCTGACTGAGCGCGTCATAGTTTGCCCGAAAGTCCGGTGCCGACGATCGACGGGTGCGCCCGCCCCCTCCGAGGATCGGGGCGGGCGAGCCATTCACGCGGCGATGAGCCGCTTGACCACCATCGGCTCGGCCAGGATCTCGTCGAGCACATCGCGCACGTGGAAGAAGTGCGGGGTGGTGAAGTGCTCGTCGAGGGCCTCGGAGCC
The DNA here is from genome assembly GCF_050946365.1 of Nocardia sp. CA-107356. Lineage (NCBI taxonomy): Bacteria > Bacillati > Actinomycetota > Actinomycetes > Mycobacteriales > Nocardiaceae > Nocardia > Nocardia sp. CA-107356. Next base: position 7,110,229 of record NZ_CP191992.1, read on the forward strand.
GGTCCATTCCTCCACCAGCACCATGCGGGTTGGGTCGTTGGGGTCGGTATAGGGCTGGTAGACGAGGCAGCCGGGCTCGCCGAGGGAGGGTTCGATCATCGCTTCGAGTGCGGTGCGTAGGCGGTCTTCGCGGCCTCGGGTGGCGCGGAATTCGGCGACTACATGCAGTGTCATATCGGTTCCTTCGGGATCGTGAGCGTGGGTCTTATGCGCGGGCGGGGCCGGTGCCCGCGCCGGTGGCGATGATTGCGGACTCGATCGCGGCCAGATCGTCAGCGGCGAGGACCAGGTCGCTGGCACCGAGCCAGCCGTCGATCTGGGCGGCAGTGCGGGCGCCGACGATCGCGCCGGTTACGCCGGGCCACGCGGTCGCCCAGGCCAGGGCCACCTCGGCGACAGTGACTCCGTGTCGGGTCGCGATCGGGCGTAGTGCCTCGACGAGGGCGAGGTTGGCGGACAGGCCCGTGGTGAAGTCGGGGTGTGAGCCGCGCCAGTCCTCATCGGAAAGATTCCGTAACCTCTCCTCGCTGAACGTGCCGGTGAGCAGGCCCGATTGCAGCGGCGAGTAGGCGATCACACCGGTGCCGTTATTACGTGCCCATTCGATATCGGCCGCGGCCGAACGGTTGATCATCGAGAACGGCGGCTGAATCACATCGACGTGGGCGATGGATTCGGCGACCTCCAGTTGGGCCGCGTCATGGTTGGACAGGCCGATGGCACGTACCTTGCCCTCCTTCTTCAGATCGGCCATGACCTGCCAGTACTCCTGGAGTGGAGTGGCCCGGTCATTGGCCTCACCGTCGGCGCCGTATACGAAGACCGCACCGGTATCGGGCCAATGCACCAGGTACAGGTCGATCTGATCGGCGCGCAGTCGACGCAGCGAATCCTCGATTTCGTTGCGCACCACATCGGGTCGCATGATCCGCCGCGGCGGCCCGGAGCGGTCGTCGCCTTCCGCCCAGATCAGACCGGTCTTGGTGACCAGGTAGGGCCGCTCGGCCGCCGGGATGTCGGCGAGCGCGCGACCGACCAGTTCCTCGGCATGTCCGACACCGTAGGCAGGCGCGGTGTCGATCCAGTTGATGCCGGCGCCGACCGCGTGTTGGATGGCGGCGATCGAGTCGGCGTCGTCGGTGGCCCCCCACGAGTACTGCCAACCCGACCCGCCGAAGACCCAGGTGCCGAAGCCGAGCGGGGTGATATTCATACCGGTGTCGCCGAAGGGGCGGGTGTCACTCATTGTGTGTCTCCTCGTCACCGGAACCGTTCCGGCGGTGATCACTACTTTCGGCGCCGGTGACAGCGGTAAACAGCGCCGCGCGAGCCTGGGCACCCCGTGACCACCCTGGCGCGCTATTGCCCGGTAATACTGGAGTCGTGAGTCTGGATCGACGCGCCGAACTCGGCGAATTCCTCCGTTCCCGGCGGGCGCGCCTGAGCCCCGAGGAAGTCGGCCTGCCCGATTACGGCAACCGCCGACGAGTGCCCGGCCTGCGCCGTGAGGAACTGGCCATGGTGGCCGGGGTCAGCGTCGATCACTACGTGCGCCTGGAACAGGGGCGTACCCTGCACTTTTCGGAATCTGTGCTGGACGCCGTCGCGCAGGCGCTGCGATTGAATCCGGTGGAACGCGAGCATCTATATCGGCTGGCACGCCCCTGGTCCGGTGCGGAACCACCGGCCGAGCAGCAGGTTCGTCCCGGATTGCGCACGCTGCTCGACGCGGCCGCCGATGTGCCCGCCTACATTGTGGGCCGAGGCACCACTGTGCTCGCGTGGAACGCACTGGCCGCCGCGCTCATCACCGATTTCGGCGCGCTACCACCCCGCGAACGCAATCTGGCCCGGCTGGTCTTCCTCGACGAGGGGATGCGGGAGCTATACGAGGATTGGGCGGCGAAGGCCGCCGACGTCGTCGCCTATCTCCGACTGGATATCGCACGCAATCCCGGCGATGCGGGTATCGCGGCCCTCATCGATGAGCTGAGCACCGAGCCCGAGTTCCACAAGCTATGGGAGCAGCACGAACTCAAGGACAAGACGCACGGCCGCTATGTGTACCTGCATCCGGTGGTCGGCAGGCTGGACCTGGGTTTCGAGACACTGCGCCTGCCCGATGATCTGGATCAGGCGCTGATCATGCACACCACCGAGCCGGATTCGCCGAGCGCAACGGCATTGCGGTTACTCGCGACGTGGGCGCGGACCTCGGGGCCGGCTCCCGCTGACTCACTGCTCGGGTGATGGGTCCCGCCGTGGCCACCCGCGGTCGTGACTAGCGGGCGTCGCCGCTGCGCGTATCGCTGTCGATCAGCAGTTTTCCGCTGCTCGCCCCGATGACCCGCAGCATCAACTGCTTGGTCTGACCGTTGACGGTGAGGCTGGCCAGACGCATATCGATCGAACCGTCGGCATTGTTCTTGCGCGAGGGCGCATCGATATCGGAGAAGGTATCGATGGTGCGCGAACTCCAGTACTGCTTGAAGGCCGACTCGCTCCCGTACACCTTCTGTGCCGCTGGCGTCAGCATCGACCACGATCCGGCAGGGTTGCTGTAGAAGTCGACCACCAACTGGCCCGCCGGCCCGATATCAACCGTGCCCTGGCTCGGCGTCTGACCGAGCGAGCCCGCAGCCGCCGTGGAACTGGCGCCCGACGACCTCGCGGACGATGACGGCGGACTCGCTTGCACCGACGGCGTATTGGTACCCGACTGGCTCAGCGCACCGATCAGGATGGCCACGACGGCCACCACCGCACCGGCGGTCGCGCCGATCAAGACCGCCTTGCGCTTACCACCGGACTTGCGCGGCACCGGACGCGGCTGCGTGGTCGTCCGCGGATGCGTCGCGGTGCGCGGATGCTCTGAGCCGTTACCGGAGTTGTTGGGGCGGACCGAATTTCGTGGCGGCGGCACCGGACGTGGCTGCCGCGCGGTCGGCTGGTGCTCCGGCGTCGGATTCGCAGGCGGGCGCAGGGCACGGGTGGCGGATTCGCCGCGGCGGCCGAAAGCCTCACTGGCGGGGACGAATCCGGCGTGCGCGGGTGCGGAGCCCGAGTCGGCGAGCGCGGACAGGTGTTCGCGGGCAGCGCGCATGGTCGGCCGGTCCATGGGTTCCGGGCTGAGCAGATCCAGCAGGAAGTCGGTGGCCGGGCCGGCATGTCGCGGCTCGCTCACCTGACCATTGGCCGCGGCGTACAGCACGGCCAGCGGGTTGGCGCTGGAACCATACGGCGGTTCGCCCTCCAGCGCGTGGAAAAGCGTCGCGCCCAAGGCGAATACGTCGGCGGCGGGCGTCGGGTCGGCGCCACGCGCGACCTCCGGCGCGAGGTAGGCGGCGGTACCGCAGATCAGACCGGTCTCGGTGAGGGTGACGTCACCGGTGGCACGGGAGATGCCGAAGTCGGTGATCTTCACGGTGCCGGTGTCGTCGAGCAGGATATTGCCCGGTTTGACGTCGCGGTGCACGATCCCGGCATGGTGCGCGGCGATCAACGCCGAGGCGACCTGCTCACCGATCCGCGCGACCTGGGTGAGCGGCAGCATGCCCTGCGCCGAGATCACCCCGGCCAGACTGTTCGACTTCAGGTACTCCATCACCAGGCAGGGATCGCCGTCGTGCTCGGTGATATCGAAGACCACGATCGCATTCGGATGCTGGAAGCGTGCCGCATTGCGGGCCTCGCGAATCGCGCGCTGGCGCATCACATCGCGCTCGGCCTCGGGCAGGCTCGCTTTGATGTGGATCTGCTTGACCGCGACCGAGCGCTGCAGGCGTTCGTCGATGGCACGCCAAACCACGCCTGTGCCGCCGCTACCAATCCGCTCGACCAGGCGGTAGTGCTCCGCGATCAATTGACCGGTATCGATGGCGCCTACTCCGAACCTTCTCGAGATCGTGACATCACGCGTATTGACCATCTACGCGTTACGCCGACGAGTGTAGCGGGGCGCAATCCTCGGGACGCGGCTGCGGGGGTACATTCGCCGCCCACACCGCGCCGAGCACTGCTGCCATGCTATTTCAACGCCGTGCACGAAGCATACGACCCGCGGCCTCCACCGCCGGACCCGAGCTGTTCGCATCGCTGACGAAGACGGCAAAGGCCAGGTCACCGTCGATGCCGACGAACCAGCCGTGCGCATGTTTGTCATCGATGTACTCGGCGGTGCCGGTCTTGCCGATCAGGCCGGGGATATCCCGCAGCGCGGTCGCCGTGCCGCCGGTGATGGTCTCGCGCATCATCGTTTTCAGTTGTTCATCGATCGTCGGTGGCAGTGGCGGCGGTATGTGGTCGGCGACGCCGGGCGCTCCGTCGACGACCATCGGCAGCGGCATCGATCCGCGCGCGATGGCGGCGGCTACCAGTGCCATGCCGAACGGCGATGCCGTCACCTTGCCCTGGCCGATGCCGGACTCCACCCGCAGCACCGGGGTGTCGGCGGTCGGCACCTTGCCGGTGACGGTGGTCAGGCCGGGTGTGACGAAGTCGATGCCGAGGCCGAGTTGTGCCGCGGCGTCGGTCAGGCCGTTGGGTGGGAGATTCACCGCGAGCTGGCCCATGGTGGTGTTGCAGGACTGGGCGAAGGCGGTGTGCAGCGGCACATTGCCGAGATCGAAGTTGTTGTCGTTGGGAATGCGGCGGCCCTCGATATTCGCGGTGGCCGGGCACGGCAGCACGGTGTCTGGGGTCACCGCGCCGGATTGCAGAGCGGCGGAGACGGTGACCGTCTTGAAGGTCGAACCGGGCGGGTACAGACCGGTGAGCGCGATCGGGCCCTGTGCGTCGGCGGCCGCGCTCTGTGCGACGGCGAGCACCTTTCCGGTGGACGGTTGCACTGCGACGATCGCGGCGGGCTGGGTGACCGGCGTCAACGCGCTCTCCGCGGCGCGCAGCAGATCGGTGTCGAGGGTGGTCACGATGTCCGCGCTGGGTTTCGGATCCTGGCCGGCGATGCGTTCGGTGCCATCGGCGGTCTGCGCCCGCACCGCCCAGCCAGCGGCTGTGTCGGCGGAGCTCTGCCACAGGTCGACCAGGTCGGACAGTACCGGGGAAGCGAGGGATTTGTCGGTGGCCAGCAGGCGGGTCTGCGGTGCGAGCGTGACGCCGGGAATCGCGGCGAGCGCCGTCTGGATCGGCGCGATATCGGCGTCGCGCAGCGTGATCGCGGTGACCGACTTGCCCTGGGCCGCAGCCAGATCCGATTGCAGCGATGGGGCGGTGATATCTCCCGCGACGGGTCCGAGTACGGCGGCGAGCGCTGCGGTGTCGGCACCCGGGGCGATATTCACCACGGTCACCACCTGCTCGGTCATCAACTCACCGCCCGATGCCTCGAGGATGCGAGCGGGCTTCGGGTAGGTGGTGGCGTAGGTCAGAGGACCTTTGGCGAGGCCGGGCGCGATGGCGTCGGGATCCCACTTGACCTTCCAGCCGTCGCCGGTATCGCTGGCCGTGGCGTTGGTGGTGTAGCTCCACTCGTTCTTGCCGTCTTTGCCGAGTTTCCAGGTGGCGGCGAGGGTGATGGAGTTCCTGTCCGCACTGCGGACATCGAATTCGACCTCTGTGCCGAGCCCGTCGTAGAGCTTGCTCAGCGCATCCGCGGCCTTGGCCGGATCGTCGGTGAGTGCGGCGGCAGCCGCGATATCGTCCCGGCTCAGCGCGTCGGCGAACTGCCCGGCGACGGTGTCGGGCTGATCCGGTCCGGAACTGCAGCAGGTCAGGGCCAGGGCGGGGGCTGCGAACAGGACTAGGAGATTCCGGTATGCGCGCACCCGGCCGACTCTAACCGCCCATGGCATCCAGCCTGGGTAACCCGCACGGACCGCCGCGTCGGGTTCGCGCACCCGCTGGCCGGGTCAGTCGAGCCAAGGGGCCTCGGCGAGGGCCGCCGCGTCGGGTTCGCTGAGATCGATATCGAAGACCTCGGCGAGGATCTTGGGCAGTTCGGCGGCGTCGACTTCGCGGGTTTCGCTGGAGCCGTCGGGATGTTCGGTGATGAGGGTGAGTCCGTCGAGGATGTGGTGCACATCCGGGAGGAAGCGCTGCACGAACGGCCGCGTGGTGAACGGTGACCGTGGGGAGGTGGACACGAAATGGTTGCCGATGGCGAAATCGATGCGGTACTGCGGGTTCAGCGTGAAGGTGTAGCGGTCGATCCAGCCTTCACGGCCGAACTGGTGCAGCACCCAAAGGTCGCTGTCCAGCTCACCGGTGGTGTGCTCGAGTCGGAATCGCCAATCCCCGAGCGCGAATTCGCCGCCCTCGACCAGTTCGTAGGGTGCGAGCGGGCCGGAGCCGAAGCCGACATCTACCAGCCACACTCGTTCGTCGTCGCCGGTGGTGACGCGCAACAGGGCATGTGTGGCGGGACGCAGGCCGCCGGGCGCGCCCATGGTAACCCGGCCGCTGAGACCGGTGACGCCGAAGCCGAGCCGTTCCAGCGCGGCGGCGAACAGGCCGACGTTCTCGTAGCAGTAGCCGCCGCGACGCTGCCGAATCATCTTGTCCTGCAACGCTTCCAGTTCGAGTGGCACCGGGCGGCCGAGGATGGTCTCCAGGTTCTCGAACGGGATCGTGGTGGTGTGCGCGTAGACCAGGGCTCGCAGTGTCGCCAGTGTCGCAGTGCGGTCGCCGTCGTAGCCGATGCGGGCGAGGTAGGCGTCGAGGTCCAATTCGTCGCCGTTCCAGTGGTAGGCCGGGTCGTTCGGCTTATACATCGCACCTCTCCTCGTATCGGTCTGCTCGAATGAACCACACCTACCTGGTGAGTGTTCCCACGGACTGATTCAGGCGGCGCATTTGGCGTTCGGCGGGGCCGCGGGGGTGGTGTCGATGCCGCGGGCGACATCGACCAGATAGTCGCGGTCGGGTCCGTCGACGGGTTCTGTGCCCATGAGCAGCCTCTCGACGACGCAGCCGCCCTCGAAGTACGCGGGACCGATGCTGTGATCACCGGGCACCACCGCGCCGTACAGATCGCGGCCGCTGACGATGGTGTACATCGAGGTGGGTTTGCCCGCAGCGAGCAGTCCGGCGCGCATCTCCAGGGTCGCCGAATACGGCACCACATCGTCACTGGTGCCGTGGACGAGGAAGGCGCGTTTTATGCCCATCCGGGCGCCCAGCAGGGCGGGGGACCGTTCGGCGTAGGCCTGCGGGCACACCGTCGGGACACAGCCGCCCGCGTCACGTTCGATCTGAGCCGGTAGCGCGGGATCGATACCCGCCGCGTTGAGCCATATCGTGAAATCGTCCGCGGGACCGTAGTTGTCGACCCAGTAGTCGAACAGTCCCGGTGCGCCGTATGCCGCCGCGAGGCCGCTCATGGTGCCGCCCTGACTCCAGCCCCACAGCACGGTGCGGCCGATCGCGGGGTGTTCGTTCTTGTACCACTGGGTGGCGGTGACGATATCGCGCCAGCCCGCCCACAGGTTCCAGTCGCCGGTCCGCCAGACGCTGGTCGCGCTGCGCGCGTCCATGGACAGGATCGGGGTCGCGTTCCGGCCGGCGATCGAGGTCATATATCCGGCGAAGTCGGCGGAGCTGCCGTCGTGGCCGTGTACCACGACGACCAGATCATGCGGCGTCAGATCGCCCGCCGCACACCGGTACGGCTCGTACACGCGGCCGGTGGCCTCCTCGCCGTCCACCGTCAGGGTCACCGGCCTGACGTCCACTTGGACCGCGCACTCCGGCTCGGCCGATACGGGCGGTGCGGCAAAACTCGTCGTCGACACCGCGGTGAGCAGCACACAGCAGGCCGTCAGCAGTAGGTATCCGTACCTCATCCTGGAATGATGTCATGCGGCTATCGCGGTCCGGCTGCAGCGGCGGCGCGCGTCGCGACGAATCCCGCGCCGAGCACGGCCGCGACACCGACCACACCCGCGAAGGTCGTCGCGCCGGCCGGCAGACCGATTGCGTCACTGAGGAATCCGGCCGACAGTGGGAGCACGGCGGCGGGCAGATAGCCGCCGACGTTCTGGGCGGCATTGGCCTCGGCCAACCGATCGGCGGGCACATTCGCGCCGATGGCGGTGAGACCGCCGAATTGCCCCATGCCCTGGCCGATTCCGGCGAATAGCGCGGCGACGGCGAATAGCGCGATCGATGACAGTCGCAGCGCTGAGGCCAGGGTGACCATGCTGAGCAGGGTGGCCGCGGCGCTGCCGAGCAGGATCGCGGGCAGCCGCAGCCGCCGCACCGCGAATTGGATCCCGGTGGCACCGACGAACATGACAAAGGCCAGACCACCCGCGAGCACTCGGTTGGTGGCACCCAACAGGTTCGACAGCAGCGAGGGTCCGAGCGAGAGCACAAACGACGTGGCCGTGATGCCCGGTGCGAAAGCCGCGATGCCGAGCAGTACCGCAGTGCGGCCACCCGGTGCGACCGCGGGGATACGGATGCACGGGCCGCGCCCGCCCGCGCCCTTGGGTAGGTCGAGCCGAGCGACTACCGCGAAAGCCGAAGCGAGCAGGACGATCTCTACGACAAAGATGGTTACGGTCGGGCCGGGAACGGCCTGCGACAGCACACCCGCCAGCAGCGGACCGAATCCGGCGCCGAGCACCATGGCCGATGACGCCGCCAGTGCGGCAAGGCGTTTGCGTTCCGGACCGCCGATATCGGTCACTGCCGCCATACCCGCCGACACGGCGGCGCCGACCGCGATCCCGGTGAGCAGACGCGCGATCGCCAGCACCGCAACCGAATTCGCGGTGGCGAACAGTACGCACGCGAGCATGGCGAGGACCACCGCGGGCAGTAGTACCGGCTTGCGGCCGATGCGATCCGAGACCACGCCCGCGACCAGCAGAGCGCCGAGCAAACCGACGATATAGCAGGCGAATACGGCCGTCAGGGTGCCCGAGGAGAAGCCGAGCCGGCGCTGCCATACGACATACAGCGGAGTCGGCGCGTTGGAGAGCACGAAGACCGCGAGCACGGGCCACGCCGCCAGCCAGACCGAGCCCTTGCGCTGCGTGGTTTCCGGCGATGCCGCGAGTGTTGTCATACCGACCTCCACTAGTTCGAAATTTCTCGTACTTGTACGACAGAAGTCGAACTTAGCATCTAGTACGATAGAAGTCGTACTAGGAATTCGCGATCCCTCAGGAGACCCGATGCCCGCGACCGAGACCGCCGCCACGACACTGCCCGAGCCCGCACGCGCCGACCTGCGGCTCGAGGAGGTGCTCGGGGTGCTCAGCGATCCGTTGCGGCTGAGCATGGTGCAGAAATTGCTACTGGAATCCCCCGATACCGATCGTTCCTGCGGCTGGTTCGATATCGATCGGCCGAAATCGACACTGACCCATCACTTTCGGGTGCTACGCGAAGCCGGTGTGACCCGCCAGCGGCAGTACGGGCTGGAGCGGCGCAGCCGAGTGCGGATCGAGGATCTGGATGCACGCTTTCCGGGGCTGCTGGACTTGGTTCGCGCTTGGCGGCCCTAGACGTTTCGGGGGCACGCGGATCCGGCCGAGCGGATGCTGGTGGCCCGGCTCATCGGATCCGATCCGGTACTGCAGAACTTTCCGCTCGACGATCTGCGCGACCTGTTCGAGGACAATTGCGACCGGCTGGTCAGTGATCCTGCGTTCGGGCGCGCGCATGTGATGCAGCAGATCGGCAAGGCGGCGGGTAAGCCGACCGAGGCCAATGCCGTGGTCCAGATCGGAATCATGATCGGCAACGCGGACGGGAACTTCGACCGGAGTGAGATCGCGGCGGTACGTGAGGCGTGCCAAGTACTGCGGTTGGATCCCCAGCAGTTCGGACTCTGAGCGCTCGAGATCTCCGGATCGGATGCGGTGCCGACGAATCGGATGGGTCGGCGGTTTCGGCCGAGCGGATCGATGGGCCGCCGCTAGTATTCGCTTATGCGTTCGATTACCACGGCCGAGCGAAGGGCCAGACTTGCGGAGCGGCATCGGCTGACGCCCGCGAGTCGTACCGACGATATCGCCGAGATCGTCCGATCCCTCGTCGTCTTGCATGCGACCGATCCGGCGACGGTATTCCTATCGGTCGGCGCACGTAGTCATACCGTCGATCCGACGCACGTCGAGAAGGCGCTCTACGACGATCGCGTACTCCTGCGCATGCTGGCGATGCGCCGCACCATGTTCGTCGCGCCGGTCGAATCGGTGCCGGTGTTGCAGGCGTCGTGCGCGGATGCGTTGGCGGACAAGCAACGTCGCACCTATAGCAGGTTCATCGAGCAGGCGGATGTTGTCGATGGGAATGTGCGCGCCTGGCTCGCCGACGTCGAAGAGGAGACACACCAGGCGCTACTCGCCCGCGGCTCGGCCACCGGCGCACAGCTGAGCAAGGATGTGCCCCGGCTCCGCACCCAGGTGAATCCCGCTCCGGACAAGTCGTATTCGAAACCGACCAGCATCACGACCTGGGTGCTGGTGATCCTGGGCGTCGAGGGCCGCATCGTGCGCGGCCGTCCGAATGGCAGTTGGACCAGCAGCCAATACACCTGGGCGCCGATGGAAACGTGGCTGCCGCAAGGCGTTGCGGCCATGCCCGCCGATGTGGCCCGCGTCGAACTCGTCCGGCAGTGGCTCTATACCTTCGGGCCCGCCCCGATCACCGATATCAAGTGGTGGACCGGCTGGACGCTCGGTGAAGTCCGCAAGGCCCTCGCCCGACTCGATGTGGTGGAGGTCGATCTCGACGGCACCACCGGCCTACTGCTCGCCGACGACCAGGACCCGGTCGCCGAGCCCGAGCCATGGGCCGCCCTACTGCCCGCCCTCGATCCGACACCGATGGGCTGGCAGTCGCGCGACTGGTACCTGGGTGCCCACGGGCCCACCCTCTTCGATCGCAATGGCAATGTGGGACCGACCATTTGGTGCAACGGGCGGATCGTCGGCGGTTGGGGCCAGTGCAAGGACGGTGAGATCGCCTACCGGCTACTCGAGGATGTGGGCTCGGAGGCCGAGGCGATGATCGAGGCCGAGGCCGCACGCACCGCCCAGTGGTACGGCGATATCCGCGCGATCCCCCGCTTCCGCACCCCGCTCGAGCGCGAACTCACCGCCTGACCCGATACCGGGCGCTACATGTCGAGGCCGAGGTCCAGGACGCGGACGGAGTGGGTCAGGGCGCCGACGGCCAAATAGTCCACACCGGTACGCGCGTAGTCGGCCGCCACATCCAGGCTCAGTCCGCCCGAGGACTCGAGCTTGGTCTCCGGGGCCATTTTGTCGCGGCGTTGGACGGCGGCTTGGGTCTGCCAGAGGGGGAAGTTGTCCAGCAGGACCAGTTCGACCTTCTCGGCCAGGACGGCGTCCAGTTGTTCGAGGCTGTCGACTTCGACCTCACAGGCGATATCGGGGGCCAGGTCGCGGACGGCGCGCAGTGCGGCGACTACCGAACCAGCGGCGACGACGTGATTGTCCTTGATCAGGGCGGCATCGCCGAGGCCCATGCGGTGGTTGACGCCGCCGCCGACGCGGACCGCGTACTTCTGCAGGGCGCGTAGACCGGGCAGGGTTTTGCGGCTGTCGCGGATGCGGCAGTTGGTGCCCGCCACCGCATCGACCCAGTCCGCGGTGGCGGTAGCGATACCGGAGAGGTGGCAGACCAGGTTGAGCATGGTGCGCTCGGCGGTGAGCAGACCGCGGGTCGGTGCGACCAGCCCGAGCACACTGCGTCCCGGCTCGACCCGGGTGCCGTCGGCAACTCGGTCGGTGATTTCGTAGTTGTCCGCGCCGATCACCTCGTCGAGAACGAGTAGTCCGACGTCGAGCCCGGCGACCGTGCCCGGCTGCCGCGAGACCACCGATGCCTTGACCGCCGCATCGGCGGGAACCGTTGCCGCCGTGGTGATATCGGGGCCGTAGCGCAGATCCTCATCCAGCGCCGTGCGAATCAGCGCCAGCACCTCGTCACGATCCAGGCCGGTATCCAGTCCCATCAGTGCACTCCTCGTCGTACTGCCCGCATCGTTGGCGAGCGATTGCTTTGCCACAGCCATGTCCCACACGCCGGATCGGATGTCATGAGGCGCTCGGGATGGCGTCTTGGGTCCAGTCGGTGAGGTCGAGACCGTCGGGGGCCGGGACCGGATGACCTTCGGGGCCCAGACGTACCGCGCGGCTGTGGCGTTGGTGTTCGTCGGGGGCGGGGTGATCGGAGCGGGTATGGCACCCCCGGCTTTCGGTGCGCGCCGCCGCGGAGAGCAGGAGCACCTGGGCGGTGAGGGTGAGCGCGGCATCCTCGAACGCGGTGATGCGTTGCGCCGCAGCAGTACCATCCACGTCCGCCTTGCCGTGCAGCGCGGAGATATCGCTGGCCGCCGCGCCGGTCGCGCCCGCGATTCGATGAGCGGCACCGGTCAACTCGGCTCGCAAGCGGGTTGCGGCACTGTGCGACACCGCATCTCGCAATCGCAGCGCCGCCTCCGCGAGCCCGGCGGCATCGCGAACCACCGAGGCGTGCAATGTCATCGACTGCTGCACCAGGGCTCGCGCGGCACGCGGCACGGTATGGAAGGAAACCTCGGTCACATGGGCGTCCTCGCCGAGGCGTTCGGCCGCGGCCACCCCGGCCCGTTCGCCGACCACCAGACCCTCCAGCAAGCTGTTCGAGGCCAGTCGATTGGCACCGTGCAGTCCGGTACGCGCCACCTCACCCGCGGCGTACAGACCGGGAACCGCGGTCCGACCGTGGGTGTCGGTGACGATCCCGCCGCATTGATAGTGCGCGGCGGGCGCGACCGGGATGAGATCGGAGCGCGGATCGACCCCCGCGGCCAGGCAGGACGCGGTGATCGTCGGAAAGCGTTGTGGGAAGCCGTCGATCGCCCGAGCATCGAGGTAGACGTGATCGGTGCCGAGCGCGCGCATCCGCGCGGCGATGGCACGCGACACCACGTCGCGAGGTGCCAGATCGCCACGGGGGTGCACACCCGCGGTCACCGAATTCCCTTCCGAATCCACCAGTGTCGCGCCCTCGCCGCGCACGGCCTCGCTGATCAATGGCCTGCGACCGAGCCCACCCGGGGTGTAGAGGACGGTCGGGTGGAATTGCACGAATTCCAGATCGGCCACCGTCGCCCCAGCCCAGAGGGCCAGCGCGATGCCGTCGGCGGTCGCGCCCGGCGGATTCGTGCTCAACGCGTACAGCTGGCCGAGCCCGCCGGTGGCCAATAGCACGGCCGGTGCGTGCACGACCCCGAAGCCGTTCTCGGACACCGCGATCACGCCCTGCACACCGGTCCGGCCGGTGACGATCTCCAATGCCGCGGCGCCGAACAGGACCGGCAGTCCGGCCGCGTTCAGCGCACGCTGCACCTCGGCGCCGGTGGCATCGCCTCCGGCATGGATGATCCGGCGTGTGCTGTGTCCGCCCTCGCGGGTGCGCGAAATCTGGCCGTCCCGAGCGAGATCGAAGACCGCTCCGAGATCGGTCAGCGCGGCGACGGCGGCCTGACCGCCCTCCACGATCGATCGCACCGCTGCCTCGTCACACAGCCCGGCGCCGGCCTCGACCGTATCGATCACGTGGGACTCGACCGAATCCTCGTGCGGCGCAACGACGGCGATACCGCCTTGGGCGTACTGGGTTGCGGTATCGGTCGGGCCGCCTTTACTCAGGATGAGCACCCGCAGACCACGCAGTGACGCGGTGCGGGCCGCGGTCAGCCCCGCGACGCCACCACCGAGTACGACCAGATCGGCTTCGGCCTCCCAATCGATCCGCGGCGCGGGGGTCATGCGCCCCACCCCTTCTCCGAGGTGATGTCCTCGAATGCGGCGCCGCCGGCCCGATCGGCGTGGCCGCGCGCGGTGCTCATTTCTTACCGCCGCTCCGGCCGAGCGCGGGTGCCGCGCTCATCTCGATGGCGAGACGGGCGTTCATTCCGCACCGCCGGGGTGGCCGATCTCGATCATCCGCTGCACCGAATTACGAGCCAGCGCAGCGGTTTCCAGATCGACGTGCACCTCATCGGTGTTCTCGACGAGTGCGCGCAGCAGCGCCGCGGGAGTGATCATCTTCATGTACTTGCAGGACGCGCGGTCGTTGACAGCCTGGAAGTCGATGCCGGGAGCAGCCTTTCGCAGCTGGTGCAGCATGCCGACCTCGGTGGCGACCAGGACCTGGTTCGATTTCGCGGCCTTGGCCGCGTCGATCATGCCGCCGGTGGACAGGATGTGCACCCGGTCGGCCGGGAACGAGCCCGCGCCCGCGAGGTACAACGCCGAAGTGGCGCAACCGCATTCGGGGTGCACGAACAGTTCGGCATCGGGGTGGGTGCGGGCCTGCTCGGTCAGCTCATCGCCGTTGATCCCGGCGTGCACATGGCATTCGCCCGCCCAGATGTGCATATTCTCGCGGCCGGTGACGCGCTTGACGTGTGCGCCGAGGAACTGGTCCGGCAGGAACAGCACCTCACGATCGGGATCGATGGAGGCCACGACGTCGACGGCGTTCGACGAGGTGCAGCAGATATCGGTGAGCGCCTTCACCGCGGCCGTGGTGTTCACGTACGAGACGACCACCGCATTCGGGAATTCGGCCTTCCAGGCCCGCAATTCGTCGGCGGTGATGGAATCGGCCAGCGAACAGCCCGCCCGCTGATCCGGGATGAGCACCGTCTTCTCGGGGCTGAGGATCTTGGCCGTCTCGGCCATGAAATGCACGCCACAGAACACGATGGTGTCCTCGGGGGCCTCGGCCGCGATGCGGGACAGCGCCAGCGAATCGCCGACGTGATCGGCGACATCCTGGATCTCGGGCAGCTGATAGTTGTGCGCGAGAATCGTCGCGTTGCGCTCCCTGGCGAGGCGCTTGATCTCGGCCGCCCACTCCGGCGTGGCCTCGACACCGGCGAATCCGGTCGGACCGTCGAATACCTGCCCCATCAGCGGGGGCGCCAGCTTCGCACCCATCGTCGCCATGATGGCTCCTCTCCTCGTGCGATCGGAGCTTGTGCCTATTCACATGGCAGCCGATTCACACCAAACCAGGTTTTCGACTTATAATCGAAAACGTGCCCCATAGTAACACCATCCACGAAACGCTTACCGCGGTGTTCCAGGTTCGGCGCTTCCCCGACGACGTCAGCGCAGGTAGCAGCCCTGCGCGGGTGACGGATGAGCTGATTCGCCCCTGTCCGCCGGGTCAGCGCAGCGAACTCGCGGTGTTGCTGTGGGAGCGCGCCCTCGACCCGCAGAAGGGCACCTGGTCGCTACCCGGCGGCCGCCTGCGCGACGACGAGGATCTCAATATCTCGGCCCGTCGTCAGCTCGCTGAGAAAGTCGATGTGCGCGAGTTGGCCCATCTCGAACAGCTGTCGGTATTCAGCAATCCGGACCGAGTGCCCGCGCCGCGCCGAATCGCCTCGGCCTATCTGGGCCTGGTCCCGCTCACCGCGGATCCGCAACTGCCCTCGGATACCGCCTGGCATCCGGTGTCGCAGTTGCCGCGCATGTCGTTCGATCACGGCACGGTCGTCGAGCACGCACGCACCCGGCTCGCGGCGAAGCTGTCCTACACCAATATCGCCTTCGCACTGGCCCCGGAACGGTTCACGATGTCGACGCTGCGTGAAATCTATTGCGCCGCACTCGGTTACGAAGTCGACACCACGAATTTGCAGCGAGTTCTCACCCGCCGCAAGGTGATAACACCGACCGGCGCGACCGCCTCCCCCGGCCGGGCAGGTGGACGGCCCGCGGCGGTCTATCGATTCAGCGACTCCGAACTCCGAGTCACCGACGAATTCGCCGCGTTCCGCCCACCCACCTGACCCACTCGATCGCCTCCCCGCGATCGGCCCCCATCCGGCTACCGGAACCCCGAACCGGTCACCGATCCGATCATGAATGGACTGGTGCCGTGGCGACTGTCATAGGCGCCACGGCGCCCGAGCGTGCCCCGATCGCCGTTGACCGGGGCACTCCCCTTCTACTCGGGCAGTCCGCCGGGCACACCCAGATGCCCGGAGCACAGGATCCAGACGACCCAGTTGGACGGGAAGCGGGTCTCCACCGGAGCCGCTCCCGTCAGTACCGATTTCCAGAACATTGCCGTCCCTCCCTTGATCGGCCAGGATCCCCGGGAATCCACGAAGGCGAGTGCGATTGCCCGCCTGCGCTGTTCGAGATATCGAACGATGTCGACGTTAGGGATCAGGAGGTCACGATGAAATGGCCCCTTGCTCGTGCGCACTGAAGACGGCTGGTCACAGTCGAATACGAGTTATCCGGACCGGAAGCGGTCGGTGGCAGACAGCGGGTTCATCTTTCCGGACCGGAGGAAAAGTCCAGCGATCAGGGTTCGGCAGCAGGCTTTCCGACCTGCTCGGCAAGGGTCGTAGCACGCCGATTGCTGGCTGGATGCGCTCGTCGCACGTAATCCCCCACCGGCGGCGACAGTTCGTCTTCCGATGCTGGGTTCTACGCCAGTGGACCCCGCAACCACAGCAGAAACCCCGCTTCCGCGTGCCCCACACGCGTAAACGGGGTCAATAGCTATAAACGTGTCGGCGCTAGCGGATCGACCTCAATCCCGCTCCCGCCCCTGATGTTTCGCATTCCGCCGATACCGCCGTTTACTAGGAATCGGCTGCGCGGCGCTGGACCGCCGCAGCGCATTCCGCCGCCGCCATGCGACCAGATCCGGCCGCTCCGCGGATGCCTCCGGAATCAGCACCGCCTGCCCGTGCCTGGTCAACATATCCTCGCTCATCGCCACCTCCTTCCCATTCCGCAGATCAACCGTGCGCGACAACGGTATCCACGAGCCGCCACCCGCGGCCACTGATTTTCCGCCTGCCCAACCGCTGTCCAAGCCAGAATGCTCGGGCCACCGTCTAATCGCACAGTTGCCGATACGGCATCTGTGGGAGTAGGTCCCGCCACACTCGAGGGGTCAGAACATCCCGGGTGGTATCGCAGATACGGGTGACGGCGTTGCGTGGGTCCAGATCCCACCACCGAACACCGCCCGGAGCGCTGGCGGTCACGAGGAACCCGCCTGCGGGGTGAAATGCCATCACGCGCCCATCATTCGGTACGGCTGTCGCGAGTCGATATCGCACCGGAACAACCGAAGCGCGCTTGCTGAAATCCCACAAGCGTATTTCTGAATCGAGGTTCACTGATGCCAGCAGATGTCCGTCGGGGCTGAAGGCCAATGACATTACCTCAACAGAATTCCCAACCAACGGATCGTCAATCGGTGACGGAGCGACCGGATCGCTGACGTCCCACACTCGAATGGTCCAGTCATCGCTCGAACTCGCCAAGATACGTCCATCCGGACTGAACGCCGCGCGCGCCAACCGCTCTGCTCGCCCCGTCGAGATTCGCCCCAGTGGCGCCGGTTCGGCTGGGTTCGAGATGTTCCACAGCGTCACACTTTCGCCGATCGCGGCAAGCACTCGACCATCCCGACTCAGTGTCAAATCTCGCCCACCGGGGACTTCGATGGAGTCGGCGGCAGCACGCGGATTTGCGCGATCGGTCAGGTCCCATACCTGAATCCGGTCCACAGACGGTGTCATATCCAAGCTGAGCAAGAATTGCGAATCAGGCGTGAAGGCAGCGGCTTTCATACCGTATGGAGTCCGGGGAAATTCCGCCAGTAGTCTTGGCGCCGCCGGATCCGATATGTCGAACAACCTCGGCCGCTTCGCCATTCCCCGGACGAATACAGTGCGCCCGTCTGGGCTGATGACTACATCTGGGTAGGCGTCATCGACCTGTATTCGACCCGCCCGGCGTACTGTGTGTGGATCATCGGTTCGCAAGATCTCGACAGTGCCGGACCACGTGCCGAACGCCAGCAGCTGCCCAGAAGCGTCGAACTTCAGACCCGTAACGTGTTCGGCGAAGCCTGGTGCACCAGAATGCGGCTCCGGCAGTGACCACATCCTGATCGGGCCCTCCAATCCGCCGGTCAGCAATCGCCCATCGGGGCCGAACGCGAGGGCCCGGATGGCACCCATGTCCTTCATTACCGGAGTACTGAGAACCACCGGTTGCTCCGGATTATCGAGTGAGAGCACAGATATCTTCGCGTCGGTGAATCCGATTGCCAATAACCTGCCGTCGGAACTGAAGGCCCGTGGCGCGACCTTCAGAGACGAACCGAGGGCGATCGGCATCCCGACCTGCCTCGGAGCCGCTGGGTCGGACAGGTCCCAGAGCAGCAGGGCCTGGTCGTCGCCACTTGCGACTGCGACCATCCGACCATCGGGACTGAAGGTGGCGTAGTCGTCGTTACTGGGCAGCCAGAACATGGGCCGAGCCTGCCTCGGATCGACAATGTTCCACAGCTGTATGGCCCCGTGGCGATCAACCGCGGTCATGAAATGCCAGTCCGGGCTCAATGTGACGGCACGAAGTGGCTCACCGGTGTCCGACAACATCGGATCGATGGACCTCGGGGCGGCCGGATTCACAATGTCCCAGAAAACGACTGCCCGATCGCGTCCCGGCGTCGCCAGTGTTCTCCCATCCGGACTGAAGCCAACGAAACCGCCGACGCCCGTCCGCACCGGTTCGCCGATCGCCGTCGCGTTCCCTGGTGTCCGCACATCCCACAGGCGTACGGTTCCGTCATAGCTTGCCGATGCCAGCAGACCGCCGTCCGGACTGAAAGCAACGGAGACAACGGAGTCTTCATGCCCGATGAGCGGTCGGCCTAGGGCGACGGGGTGTCGAGGGTCGGACGAATCCCATAGCCGCACAGTCTTGTCGCTGCCCGCAGATGCGAACACCCGTCCATCCGGTCGGAGTGCGAAATCCCACACGATGCCCTCGTGGCCGACGAGCGGCGTCGCCAGCGGCAGCGTTTGCGTATCGAGCAGGCGCGCTCGGGCTTCGAGGTCATCTGGGCGAAGCTTGTTGGCCACCAAGTCGAGTTGGGCTGAGAGCGAAGGGTCTCGATCGTGTAGTCGGTCGGCCTCTGCGAGCACGCTGGCGTAGATCGCGTTGTCGCGTTGAGTTTTCGCGGTGCCACTCTGCACAAAGGCCACACCGGCCAATACCAGCGCGCTCACGACGAGCAACGCGAGGACGACCATCCTGGCTGAGGATCGCCACTGAGTCCGCAGCCGCGCCACCTGCGATGCTGCTAGGAACTCATCGGCCACAACGCCGATCGCACCCCTGTCCGCATGCTCCTGCATCGTGATGAGGCGAGCACCGCGGTACAGCAGCGAGGAGTCGCGGCCGTTGCTTACCCAATCCGCCGCATCCGCCTGCAACCGTTGGCGTTCCAGATATCCGACGCGGTCCTCGTCGATCCAGGTGCGCAGGCGGGGCCAGGCGTCGAGGACGATTTCGTGGGTGAGGTAGGCGGATTCGGCGTCGAGGGTGATCAATCTGGTGCGGGCCAGGACTTCCAGGGCGGTTTCGGCGGCATCGACTGTCTGTTGGATCAGTTCGGCGCGGGTGACTTTGCGGCGGGTGTCGCGGGAGTCGTCGCCGACCGCGACCAAGCCGAGAAGGACTTGCTTACCGATGCTCTGTTGGAAGTCGGTCAGTTCGCCCCAGGCCTTTTCGGCGGTTGCCGCTACCGAGCCGATGACGCCGCCCGCCTCGCGATAGCCGTCGATGGTGAGGCGGGTGCCGTCACGTCGTTGCCATACGGCTGCCATCACGTGCGATACCAAAGGCAGTGCGCCGGGATCGTAGGCTCGGCGGTCGCCGCCGAGGCCGCACAGCTCGCTGATGACGAGTTCTTCGAGTCCGGATTCCAGTTTGTAGCCCGCCAATTCGGCGGGGCGGGTGATGGCTTCGGCGAGTTCGTCCAGGCGCATCGGGCCGAGGAGGTAGCTGCGGTGTTTGAGGGCGTCCTCCAGTACGGGGATGTCGAGGCATCGGGCGTAGAAGTCGGCGCGGACGGCGATGACGACGGCGGCTGGTTCGCGTTCGCCCCGGATCGCGAGGTGTTCCAGGCTGGCGAGGAAAACCGCACGCTCGTCTTCGTTACGGCACAGGGTGAACAGTTCTTCGAACTGGTCGACGATCAGGAGCCGCCGCTGGCCCACGCCCCATTCAGCGAGCGCAGTAGCAACGGATTCCGCAGAGCCGTCGGCCTTCTCGGCATCGGTGGTGCCACCGAGCCGTAGGTCGCTTGCAACCACTGAGCCGTCTCCGTGCCCGCCGTTGTCCGCACGCCCCGCGAGCCCGGCAACATCGGTCGACACCGCTCCGACTGCGATATCCGCAGCCTCCCCACCAGATTCCGTGCGAACCGCGGCGAGCAGTGCCGCGACGGGGGTGGCACCGGGAGTCACGGTTGCGATCGCCCACTCCTCGACCGGCTCGGCGAAGGTCGGAAGCAGACCTGCTGCCAACAGCGAGGATTTGCCCGCACCGGACGCGCCGACCAGCATCACAATGCCGCCGTGTCCCTCGGGACCCACTGTGGCACGGACCAATTCGGCCAGTTCGGCCGTCGGCCTGGTCCGCCCGAAGAACAACTCGGCATCGTCGCGGCGGTACGAGGTCAACCCGAGGTACGGACATTCGGTCGCATCGGTGTCCGGATCCCACTCGTTCGACGCGGCCCACAACCGTTGCCACTCCTGCGCATCCAACAGCGCGGGTGGCACCGGCTCACTCGACTTGCGCGCCTCGTCGATCAGCGTGAGCAGCACGGGCAGAAAGGATTCGAATCGGGCGGGCACATTGCGGCCCGCCTTCCAGTCGCTGATGCGCTGTACCGATGCGCCGCCCTTATGCCCCGGCGCCCGCGTCGCCCGCATCCACGCCTCGGCAGCGGCGGCCACCCGACGCAATGTCGGATTGCCAGCGGCCTCGAAGAGCGCGGCGAACTGTTGCGAGAAAACGGATCTCGGCGATGGTCGCAGACGCGGTTCGCGATGGCTCGAATCCATCTGTCCTCCTGCATGTTCCGATGGCGGGAGCGACACCCCCCGGCGTGCAACGAGACTAGGACGGACCGGGAACGCGCAGCGAGATTTCGCCGATCAAGATAACGAACATGCAGCTAGAACAGCTGAAAAGGGGTTCCGGACCGGAACATTCGACCTGCTCGGGCCGCCACGTTCACGCCGTTTTCAGCTGCGGCTTGGGCGGCGGTGCGACAGTTCGGCGGCCGAGCCGCGCGAAGCCCCAGAACACCAATTCCACCAACCAGAACAAGAGTAGGAACACCGTTACGACGGTCACCGGAGCGACGAGGAATACGGCAGACGGTACAGCGATGAGCGCGACCAGGGCGATGTCGCCGATACCCGCGCCGCGCAGCCGACTGCCGAGACGCACTGCGGCCCACATCATGTAGCGCCGCGGAATGGAGACACCGAATTCACGTAGGCAGCGCCGAAAGATGCCGTCGGCGTCGGCGGTGCTCACCGTCGACAGGCTGCGCAGGTAGTCGTGCAGAATGGCGGCACGGGTGTAGACGCCGTAACGCGGCACGAGCCAGACCACAGCTCTCGGCACCGAGGCGAAGTCGGTGCGGAAGCCCGCGGGGATGACGAATTCCTGTGTCGCGCCGTGATAGACGAGCGGTTCGACCACCCGCCAGAACTGCGCGTCGAGCTCCTCGACGACGGGCCCGCTACCGACGAACGCCACGATCCGTTCCTCTCTGAACGCACAGCGTGTCCCATAATTCTAGGCTGTTCTGGTATGGCTGTGCCGCCGCGCGGGCAACGGTTCGGATACTACGTCAGCGACCGCGACCCGAACCGGCCTCGCCGGGAGATCCGAAGCCGCCGTAAGGCACACCGTAGGGCACCGGCCCGCCGTTCGCAGCACTGCGATAGGGATCGGCACGGTTGAATGCCTCGAATGTTCTTGTCGCGCCGAAGAATGGCCGCGAATCGCCGAACGGCCCGCTGAATCCGGTGCCGAGATCCTCCGACGAGCTCAGGGCCGCCAGGAACAGCACGATCAGCGAGGCGAGCAGTGGCTGCACGATCAATGCCAGCCAACTGCCGACCTCCACCGGCAACCGCACGATCTGTCCGACCGGCGGGTCATGCGGCATCGGGTGCTGCCACTGCATGATCTGCTCGCCGACCTTCGACATCAGATAGGCGCCCGCCACCGAGCCGATCAGCAGTCCGACTTGCAGTAAGGGTCCGCGCGCGCGACGCCAACGCCATACGCCGATCGCGGTGAGCACACCGAGTACCGCGCCGATGCAGACGAAGATCGCCAGCGCATCGAACTGGTGCGCGCTCTCCCCGGTCAGTGCCGCGCCCTTGGCCGGAACCGCACCGGCGCGCGCCTTGACCACCAGAAACTGTTCGGTGGGCGCAATCACGGCCCACACCACACCGCCCAGCATGCTGACCAGCAATACCCCGACCGCGATCAGCGCCGCGGCCCGCAGCTCGCGCCGCACACCCAGCCGCTGAACCGATCTGGGTGCCGCCAGCGAGACATCGCCGTATTCGGCCACCACTAGCGGTGTTCCAGATTCTTGGAGTCCAGCACGCCATGCCGCGAGCACTTCGCCCACCAGCCGTCGGGACTCACCTGCACGATCATGCGGCGGCCGCACTGCTCGCAGAAGCGCGGCGGTTCCAGTCCGAGCGCCGCCGCGGCGGGAACCGGATCGTCGAGCCCCGGCACAATGCGTTTGCCGGTGAACGGGTTGTAGCGCTCGTCCATATCCATGACAGTACTCACGGCACCAGCCTCTTTCGTGATGCTTGCGTACTCAGTATTCGCCAGCCGGATCAGAGTGTTTCGTTGAGCGCCTTGATCGGCATTTTGAGCTCGCCGAGCAGGTCCAGGTCGGCTTCGGCGGGCCGACCGAGGGTGGTCAGGTAATTGCCGACGATAACAGCATTGATGCCACCGAGGATGCCTTGCTTGGCGCCGAGGTCGCCCAGAGTGATCTCGCGACCGCCCGCGAAGCGCAGCATGGTGCGCGGCAGCGCGAGCCGGAACGCGGCGACGGCGCGCAGCGCGTCGGCGGCGGGCAGCACCTCGAGGTCGCCGAAGGGGGTGCCGGGGCGCGGGTTGAGGAAGTTCAACGGCACCTCGTGCGGATCGAGCTCGGCCAGGTTCGCCGCGAACTCCGCGCGCTGTTCCAGGGTTTCGCCCATGCCGAGGATGCCGCCGCAGCAGACCTCCATACCTGCCTCGCGAACCATGCGCAGAGTGTCCCAGCGCTCTTCCCAGCTGTGCGTGGTGACCACGTTCGGGAAGTGTGAGCGCGAGGTCTCCAGGTTGTGGTTGTAGCGGTGCACGCCCATGGCGGCGAGTTGGTCGACCTGTTCCTGGGTGAGCATGCCGAGCGAACAGGCGACCTGGATGTCGACCTCGTTGCGGATGGCCTCGACACCGGCGGCGACCTGCGCCATCAGCCGCTCGTCCGGACCGCGCACGGCCGCGACGATGCAGAATTCGGTGGCGCCGGTCTTGGCGGTCTGCTTGGCGGCCTCGACCAGGCTGGGGATATCGAGCCACGCGGCACGCACGGGCGACTGGAACAGGCCCGACTGCGAGCAGAAGTGGCAGTCCTCGGGGCAACCGCCGGTCTTGAGGCTGATGATGCCCTCGACCTCGACCTCGGGACCGCACCACTTCATGCGCACCTCGTGCGCCAGGGCCAACAGCTCCTCTAGCCGGTCGTCGCCGAGCCGGAGGACCTCGAGGGTCTGCTCCTGCGACAGGCCTGCACCGCGCTCGAGCACCTGCTCGCGGGCGGTCGCCAGAATGTCGGTGTGGACGGGTGCCTGGGTCACTGCACGAATCCCTTCGTCCGGCCGAGGTGGCCGTGCAACTTGAACGGTGTTCAGGCTAGGGTAACGGTAACAATGAGTCAAACACGCGCGGCATGAGCGACGGGCCTGGAGGCGGCAGCGAGCGTAACCACGAAGGGCCCGGGAATGCCGCAATCGAATACAGCGGAGGAGAACCTCGTGCAACTGCACCGGGCGGACGTGGTCGACGGCGCCATCGCCATTCTCGACCAGTACGGTCTCGCCGACCTGACCATGCGCAGGCTCGCCGGGTCACTCCAGGTCCAGCCGGGGGCGCTGTACTGGCACTTCCCCAATAAACAGGCGCTGCTCGGCGCGGTCGCCGACCGGATCCTCGCGCCGATGGAGGATCCGATCGAGGCCGAGGAATGGTCCGACCAGATCACCGAATTGGCGCATCGGTTGCGCAGCTGCCTGCTCGCATATCGGGACGGGGCCGAATTGGTCTCGGCGACATACGCCTCCCGGCTCACCACGAGCAAGGGGCGGGAACGACTCGTGGTGTCCGCGATCCGCGCCGGAATGCAGCGCCCGGAGGCCGAACTCGCCGCATATACGCTGCTGTACTACGTGCTCGGACAGACGGTGGACGAACAGTCCAGGATGCAAATGGATTCGGCGGGGGCGCTGACCGAGGATGTCTCGCCGCTCAACGAAACCCCGGATGCCACGGCACGTTTCGACTTCGGATTGCAGCTGTTCGTCGGCGGCGTGCGTCACGTGCTCGGCTCCCGCGTGCGCTGAGTTCGCTACGCCCGGCGTTGGTGCCTACGTCTGCGCCGGACGCGGTTCCGCTCGACAGTGGCCGCACACGTCTGCACCCCTTGTATCAGGCGTGCAGCTGATACAAGGGATGTGCAGATCGCTTCCGAGACCACGGTCGCAGGTCGACCGGTCCGGACTCAGACGGATACCGCCGTCGCCTCCAGATCAGCAGTCGCGACGCTTGCCCGACGCCCGGGCAGCGCGAGTGCCACCACCGAGCCCAAGAGTGCGAGTACCGCACCGACTTTGATCGCCGGGCCGAATCCCGCGGTGAATTCGTCCACCGACCCGTATCCACCCGATCCGGCGAAAACGGCGACCGCGACGGCGATTCCGAAAACGCCACCCAACTCGCGCATCATGCTGTTGGCACCGGCCGCCTTGCCGAGCATCGCGTGTTCGACCGCGCCGACGACCGAACTCTGCGCCGACGGCAGCACCATCGAGGTGCCGACGCCGGACACGATGAACGGAATTACCAGGGAGCCGTAGGCCATCGCCGGATCGGCGACCGTCGCGATCCACAACATGCCGCCCGCCATCAATACCAGCCCGGTCACCATCAGCGGCCGTTCCCCGATCCGGTCGGCCAGCGCACCGGCGATCGGGGCGCAGAAGAACAGCGTGAGAGTCCATGGCAGCAGCCGCAATCCGGCGCCGAGCGGACCGTAGTGCAGCACCGCCTGCAGGAACTGCGCGTAGAAGAACACCTCGCCGAAGAGTGCGGCGAAGGTCAGGAAGATCGCGGTATTGCCCGCCGCGAAACCCCGATTCACGAACAGCCGCATCGGGAACATCGGCTCGCGCGCTCGTGCCTCCCAGACCGCGAAGGCGATCAGCAGGGCGAGTCCGCCGATCAATGCGATCAGCACCTCCGAACTGGACCAGCCCGCGATATTGCCGCGGACCAGGCCCCACACCACACCGAACGCACCGCCGGTGACCAAGGCCAATCCGGTGCCGTCCACCGCGGTATCGGGGCCGAAGCCCTCCGGAACCCGAGTGGCGACCAGCGGAATCGCAACCAATCCGATCGGCACGTTCAGCCAGAAGATCCACTGCCAGGACAACCCCTCCGCGACGGCGCCGCCGACCAGCGGACCGCATGCCACCGCGAGGCCGGTGATGCCCTGCAGCAGCCCCATGGCCATACCACGCCTCTCCGGCGGAAACACCGCGCTGACCAGGGCCAATGCCAGGCTCATGATCAGCGCGGCGCCGACGCCCTGCGCTACCCGCGCGGCGATCAGGGTGGTGACCGAGGTCGATACCGCGCATGCGGCCGAGGCGGCGACGAAGATACCGAGTCCGACCATGAACATCCGCTTACGTCCGAAGCGGTCGCCGAGCACGGCCGCGGTCATCAAGAGGACGGCGAAGCTGAGGTTATATCCGTTGACGGTCCATTCGAGCGTCTCGAGCGACGCCCCGAGGTCGTGGCGAATGGTGCTGAGCGCCGTGCTGACGACCAGGGTGTCCAATGCCGCCATCAATGAGGCGACCGCGCCGAGTGCGAGCACCCAGCGCTGTGTCACCGCCGAAACAATCGGTGTGCTCACGATGGTCCTTCCTGTGGTTTCGGCGGGTCCGGCGGTTTTCGGACCCGCACAGATACCGACCGGCCCCGGACCGAAACTCATCGGCGCCCGGCCGAGCGCATCGGTTCGTCATCGGTTCGTCGCGGACCGATGAGTTCTGGGCGGCCCATCGGTCGGTATTCGAAGGGACACGATTCGGGGCACCTGAAAGGACAGCGCATGATCGACAGCGACGAATTCGCCGCACGAACCGCGCCGTATCGGCGCGAGCTACTCGCCCATTGTTATCGGATGCTCGGTTCGGTCGACGACGCCGAGGATCTGGTACAGGAGACGATGCTGCGGGCCTGGCGCGGATACGGGGATTTCGAGGGCCGTGCATCGATGCGGACGTGGCTGTACCGCATCGCCACCAATGCGTGCCTCAATGCACTCGAGCACAGCAGTCGACGGGTACTGCCGACCGGATTGTCCGGGCCGACCGGCGATCCCACCCAGGAGGTGCACTTCGCACCCGAAGTTCCCTGGCTGCAGCCGATGCCGGATGTGCTGTTCGCGCCCGAGGCCGCGGATCCGGCCGCCATTGTCGCGGCCCGCGACGATATGCGGCTGGCACTGATCGCCGCCTGGCAGCATCTGCCGCCACGCCAGCGCGCGGTGCTGATTCTGCGAGATGTGCTGCACTGGAAGGCCGCCGAGGTCGCCGAGTTGATCGGTGTCAGCGTGGCGGCAGTGAACAGCACCCTGCAGCGCGCACGCGCGACTCTCGGGGAACTGAGGCCCGACACTCCTGTCGCAGAGCCCGCCGACCCCGAGATCCGTGCGTTGCTCGACAGATACGCCGCCGCATTCGAGGCCGCCGATATGGATACGCTCATCACGCTGTTGCGTTCGGACGCGGTATGGGAGATGCCGCCCATCGCGGAATGGTTCCGTGGCAATACCGCCGTCGTGGGGCTGATTCGATCGAAGTGCCCCTATGTGGCGGGCGAGGCGCGGATGGTGCCGATCGCGGCGAACGGTCAGCCCGGCTTCGCGTTCTACCTGCGTGGTCACGCGCAATCGCTGCAGATCCTCACGGTCACCGCCACTGAGATCACGCATGTCGTCTCGTATCACGACAGCGCGTTGTTCGCGGCGTTCGGCCTGCCCACGTCGTTGGATCCAGTGCGGTCATGACCGATGATCTGCTCGAGCGGGCGGTCGCCTACCTGCTCGCGGTCCTGCACGACATCGGCCCCGATCTGTCCGCACCCACGCCCTGTCGAGGCTGGAATCTGCGCATGCTGCTCGCGCACGTCGACGAGTCGATCGCCACATTGCGCGAGGGCCTTGCGGGCGGGCGGGTGCGCATCACACCGGGCCCGCCGAGGCCGAGTTGCGCGGGGACGCTGCATATCCGGAGTCGGGCGATGGGCCTGCTCAGCGACTGGGCGAACGAGCATCCCGGCAGGGTCGTCATCTACGGCGAACCGATGCCCGCCGCCCTCCTCGGCACCCTCGGCGCACTCGAATTGACGGTGCACGCCTGGGATCTCACCGCCACCGGCCCGGACGCCCCACCCATCCCCGACCGCCTCGCCCGCGAATTGCTCACGGTGGCACCCGAACTCGTCCCGATCGCGGACAGATGGCCCCTGTTCGGCCCGCCGATCGAACCTCCGACCGCCGCACCGGGCGACCGGCTACTCGCCTACCTCGGCCGCACCCGACCAGCTCCCTGACCGTGCGATGTGCCTCGCATACCTGGTGAGCGCCTCGCAGCAGGCGCAACGTAGCGAGGTGCGCACCGGGTATACGTCACCCCGATCTCAGTCCATGTCGGGTAGGTGCGAGGCCGTGAGCGGGGCGCGGTGGGCGCTCGGGAACCAGCGGTGCATGGCGATGGCTCCGGCGGATGCCGCTGCGGCCAGGGCCAGCGCTGAGGCGCCGAGAACAGTTGCGGCGCTGATCAAGCCGACTGCGATGGGACCGGCGAACATGCCGATGTCGTGGGTCAGGCGCCAGGCGCCCAGGAATTCGGCGCGTTGACCGGGGGGTGCGACGTCGGCACCGACGGTCATGATGATGCCGTTGCTCACGCCGTTCGCCAGGCCGAGTAGTACTGCGGCACCGGCGAGTTCGAGCGACGATGAGGTGAGCGGAAGGGTGGCGAAGCCCGCCGCGAACAACAGCATGGACGGGACGCCGGTGGCGCGGCTGCCGTAGCGATCGAGCAGGATGCCGCCCGGATAGGACAGCAGGACGTCCACCGCACCGGAGATGCCGAATATCAGACTCGTCGCGGCGGCACTGATGCCGATATGCGCGGCCCACAGCGGAAGCAGCGCGGTGCGGGCCGCCCGCGCACCGCCCATCAACAGCGCCGCTGAGCCGAGTGTGCCCAGCACCCTGCGGTTTTCGACGACCACCGAGCGCAAGGTGTGGTCCGAGGAGTCCGCGTCGCCGTCGTCGGCCGAACGTATGGCGAGCATCGCCGCGCCCGATAGCACAGTCGTGGTGAACTGCAGCCACAGTGCGCCGCTCGGTCCCATTGCGTAGACCAGTCCGGCGCCGATGAACGGCCCGCAGAAGGATCCGAGCCGCGAGGCTCCGGCCAATGTCGAGAACGCGCGGCCCCGCCCGGCGCGCGGCACCACGGCCACGATGTAGGACTGACGCGCCAAACCCCATACCGCGCTGGCGGTTCCATTGAGCAGCATGCCCACCGCGAGCACCCCGGCGTGCGGAGCGAAGATCGCGCACAGCACCCCGACCAGACCGAGGCCCGAGCCAAGGGCGATCGCCCAGCGCTCCCCTATGCGCGCGACGATCCGCCCCGCGGGCAGGTCCGCCAGCACCATCCCCAACCCGTTCAATGCGATAACGATCCCCGCCACCCCGGCGGACGCGCCGAGATCCAGAGCACGCAGCGCGTACATCGGTGCCGCCGCACCGGATCCGATGCCGTAGAGCACCACCGGCACGAATACGGTCCATATCAGCGACCGCAGGCGAACGGGTTCGGTTGTGGCGTAGGCCTGCTCGCTCACCACGCCCGCGCCGACGGGCTGATACAGGCGCCCATTACGCGAGCGCCGGTCGGCAAGCGAACTGACCCTCGGGGGTCGGGCAGCCCGATACCGGCGCTCACTGGGCGAGCGCCGGTCGGCGGGCGAATCGGCTCTCGGGGCGGGCCAGCCCGAAGTGGTCGCGCAGGGTGGTGCCGGTGTATTCGGTGCGGAACAGGCCGCGCCGCTGCAGGATCGGGACGACCTGCTCGGCGAAGATCTCCAGCCCGCCCGGATAGTAGGGCGGCATCACGTTGAAACCGTCGGCGGCGCCATTGCGGAACCATTCCTCGATCGTGTCGGCGACCTGCTCCGGCGTACCGGCGAACACCCGATGTCCGCGCGCACCGGCGAGGCGGTGCAGTAGCCCGCGCACGGTGGGCCGTTCCCGCTGCACGATCCCGGCGACCACCTGCCGACGGCTGCGGCTGTTATCGGTGACATCGCCCGCGTCGCTGAACAATTCGAGCGGAACGGGTTCATCCAGCGCCAGGTGCCGCAGACTCTCACCCGCGATACCCTCCAACTGCTTCAGTCCGTACTCGGGCACCGTGAGCTCGTTGAACTCCCGCTCCAGTTGTTCGGCCGCCGCCTCGGTATCGCCGATGAACGGGCTGATACCGGGCAGGATTTTGACCTGATCGGCATCGCGGCCGTATTCGGCCGCCTTGGCCTTGATATCGGCGTAGAACGCCTGCGCGTCCTCGAGCCGCTGGTGCGCGGTGAAGATCGCCTCGGCGTATTTGCCAGCGAACGCCCGGCCGTCATTGGACGCGCCCGCCTGCACGAGCACCGGATGGCCCTGCGGGGTGCGCGGAGCGTTGAACGGCCCACGCACGCTGAGGTATTCGCCGACGAAGTCGATCGGATGGATCCTGGCGGGATCGGCGTAGACCCCCGCCTGCTGGTCCAGCAGAATCGCATCGTCTTCCCAGCTGTCCCACAATGCGACGACGGCGTCGACGAACTCCCTGGCCCGCGCGTACCGGGTCGCATGATCGGGATGCCTGTCGAGTCCGAAATTGGCTGCGGCGAGGTCGGTTCCGGTGGTGACGATATTCCAGCCCGCCCGGCCGCCGGAGATGTGATCCAGCGTGGAGAACAGTCTGGCCAGGTTGTAGGGCTCGTAGTAGGTGGTGGATGCGGTGGCGATCAGCCCGAGATGAGTTGTGGCCGTGGCGATCGCCGTGAGCAGCGTGATCGGTTCCAGGCCGGAGGCCGCGTTGTGCTCGACGTTGGTGCGCAGCGCGGGTCCGTCGGCGAAGAACACCGCGTCGAACTTCGCGGCTTCGGCGGTGCGCCCGATCTCCTGGTAATAGGCGACATCGTAGATCCGATCGGGTCGGCTCTGCGGATGCCGCCAGGCCGCCTCGTGGTGGCCGGAGGGGTAGATGAACGCATTGAGGCTGAGTTGGCGAGTCATGAGGCTTTCTTCTCATCGTGTAGAGCCGCGACATCGACGCCGAGGCTGCCGAGCAGTAGTTCGCGCAGGCGATTGAAATCCGGATCGATATGGCGGCGTGGACGTGCCAGGTCGATGCGCTGATCGACGGCGATGCGTCCCTCGTCGAGGACGAGCACGCGGTCGGCGAGCAGCACCGCCTCATCGACATCGTGAGTCACCAGTAGGACGGCGGGTTTATGTCTGGCGCACAGATCCTGGAGCAGCACATGCATTTTGATGCGGGTCAGTGCGTCGAGGGCACCGAAGGGTTCGTCGGCCAGCAGTAGCTCCGGCTCCCTGACCAGCGACCGGGCCAGGGCGACGCGCTGTTGCTCACCGCCGGAAAGCTCCTTGGGCCAGGCCTTTTCCCGCCCGGCCAGGCCGACCTCGGCCAGCGCGGTGCGGCCGCGCTCGGCGGCATCGGCGCCCTTCGAGCCGAGCGTCACGTTGTCCAGCACCCGATTCCACGGCAGTAGCCGCGAATCCTGGAACACCACCGCACGTTCCGCGGGCACCCGCAGCTCACCGGAGCCGGGCACGTCACGATCCAGTTCGGCCAACGCACGCAACAGCGTGCTCTTACCCGAACCACTGCGCCCGAGCAGGGCGACGAATTCACCGCGCGCGATATCGAGGTCGATACCGTGCAGCACGACCCGATCGCCGAAGCCCCGACGCAGCGCGCGGGTTCGGACCACGCTCAGTCCGCGATCGTCTGCCGCCATGACAGCGCCCTCCGTTCCGTCGCCCGCACGGCGATATCGCCCAATAGTCCGAGCAGGCCGTAGATCACCAGGCCGACGACGATGACGTCGATCTGGCCGTAGGTGCGTGCCTGCGTCATCAGATAGCCGATGCCGCTGGTGGCATTGACCTGTTCGACCACCACCAGCGCCAGCCAGGAAATGGTGACCGCCAGCCGCAGACCCGTGAAGAATCCGGGCAGCGAACCGGGCAACGCGATCCGGCGGATGAAGCCCCACCGCGACAGTCCCACCGTCGCGGCCAATTCCACATATCTGCTGTCGACGCCGCGCAGTTGCGCGTGGGTATTGATGTAGATCGGAATCGCGACACTGGTCGTGATGACGATGAGCTTCATCTCCTCACCGATGCCGAACCACACGATGAACAGCGGGATCAGCGCCAGCGTCGGAATCGAGCGTTTGATCTGAATCGGGCCGTCCAGCAGGGCTTCTCCGATCCGGCTCAGTCCGGCGATCAAGGCGAGAACCACACCGATGACGACCCCGAGACCGAGACCCCAGCCCGCGCGCTGCAGCGAGGTGAGCAGATTCGACTGGAGCCTGCCGTCGGCGAGCAGGTCACCTGCGGTCTCGGCGACCGTCCACGGTGCGGGTAGCGTCTGCGAATCCAGTGCGCCCGAGGCGGATCCGACCACCCACGCCCCTATCAGCAGTGCGGGTCCGATGGCGATCCCGAACGGGATCGGGCGGCCAGGACCGAGGCGGGGTCGAGTCGGCTTGCGTCGGGCCAGTACCGGCTCCGAAGCTGTGCGCGAACTTCGCCCGATCCGGCCGAGTACGCCGACATCTACGGTGGCCATTGCTACTTCGCCTTCTGCTCGAATGCCGCGCCGCTCTCGGTGACGGCCTGGGTGATGACGGCGTCGAAGCGCAGATCGAAACCGTGTGCGGCGCGCACCTTCTTGGGCAGTTCACCCGCGTTGTCGATCACGTCGATGGTGCCCTGCTGACGATCGACGAGCTGCTGATCCAGGTGTGGGAAGGTGTAGATGCCGAGCGAATCGACGATGCGCTTGGCATCATCGGCGCTGACCTTCTGGTTCTCGACGTAATACTTGCGGGCCCACTCCTCTTGGTGCGTATTGACCCACTGGTAGGCGCGAATATAGGCGGCTACCAGCGCCCGTGTCGCGGCCGCCTTGGCCGGATCCGTTACCACGGTGCGCCGCGCGTACAGGTAGGCGAGGCCGCCGTAGATGCCGGTGGTCTCCGAATCCGGGATCAGCGATGCACCCGGGGTGCGCAGCAGCCGGGTTACGTTCGGTTCGATCAGCGGCGCGATATCGACCTGGCCGGTGCGCACCGCATCCAGGAACTCCGCGAGCTGCAACCGAACCAGCTGCACATCACCGGGTTTCAGCCCGGCCTTGGCGATGGCACGCAGCACTGCGGCCTGTTGGGCCGTACCTTCCGCGTAGGCGATCTTCTTACCCTTCAGATCGGCCAGCGTGGTGACCGTCTTACCCGGTGCCACCGCCAGTTTCAGAGAGCTGGGGCTGGATTGGTAGGCCGCAATGATCGGCACATCCTGCCCGGCCGCCAGCGCGTGGATCGGCGGAACATCGCCGACCGTCGCGACATCCGCGGCGCCCGCCCGGAATGCCTCGAGGATGGCCGGTCCACCAACGAAATTGGCGAACTTCACCTTGAACGGCAACTTGTCGAGTTCGCCGGAGAACTGGAGCACCGATTTGAACCGCTCTTGCTGATCGGCAAGTACCAGCTCGGTGCCCGCGGGGATTTCGGTGGCCAGCGGGGCGTCGACATTACCGACCGGCTTATCGTCGCTCGCGCAGCCGGTCAAACCCAGGCTCGCAACGGTTGCCACAGCGAGCAAAGCGGCGGTAGTGCGGCCGTGCAGGCCGGTCAGGAACGTACGTGGTCGGAACATGCCGGAATTGAATCAAGACGAAACCGGCACGCATACGGTTTGTCTTAGCCTGATTCCAACTCAGCGCGGCGCCGCCGCGGAAACCGACGCGCGCACCTGATCCTGATAGCGCTGGATGAACGGCAGGATCTGCTGATCGATGATCTGGTTGTAGGCCTCGGGCCGCTGCATCGGATTGGCGTGCCCGGTATTTCGCGGCATAACGACCAGCAACGTGCCGTCGACGCCGCCGACCCGCTCGATGAGCACCTGATGGGAATATTCGACATCGACCACCCGGTCGCTATCCGGATCACGCGGGCGAATGAACACGATGGCCGGACGTGGTTTGCCGTCGACGGGACGGGACAGCGCGCGCAGGTCGTTGATCGCACCGCCCGCCACGATCGCCAGGAACTGCGTCTCGATCAGACCGTTGCTGGCCACATCGCGGGAAAAGACCTTCTCCCGCAACACTTCCTCGACCACATCCCGTAACGGCTCGAGCCGGATGCCGGGCAATCCGGTGCGCCCGCGCTCGACGAATCGGTCTCGGCGCGCGTAGGTTTCGACGGCCAGCCGCAGTGTCCGGCTTTCCCGCGCCCCGGGGAGCCAGCCCATCCAGCGCACCATATCCTCGCCCGCGCCGCGGCTCTCCGGCCGCACCGCGTTCAGATCGACCGGTGTGCAATCCAGCAGCACTCCCACCAGCCGCCGGTCGCTGCCGGTGTGGATATGCCGGGCGACCTCGAGCGCGATAACCCCGCCCATACTGTGCCCGACCAGCACGATGTTCTTCAGGCCCGACATCTGCGCGGCGCGGATGATGAGCTCGGCGATCACCTTGGTATCGATGCCTTGATTGTCGTATTTGATCGCCCAGACCACACCCATCTCGCTGAGCGCGGGCAGCGCGGCCGCGGTATTGCTGGCGTTCAGACCGCCGAGACCGACCATATCGACGACGACGGTGTCCCAGTCGCGCTCGTGCGCGGGCGTAGCAATCGGTAGCACCGCGGGTTCGGTGCGGGCGAGCCGATCACGTTCCGGGGTCACGTCATGCTGCCAGTACTGGGCGAATACGATCAGCCCAGCGAGCAATACCACAGCGACCCGCAGCAGCGCCTGCCTGGTGCGGCGCAACGTCTGCCAGCCGTGCCCGAGACGAGTCTCCCGGAGCCGGGCCCTACGTCGCGCGTCATCCCAGTCCGAGACGGTGGACGGGTGCCGATCGTCCAACGGCGACATCTACCCCACTTTGGCATCCTCCCGGCCTAAATGCCAGCGATCCCTACTGAAACCTTGCGGCTCCCTCTCGGGTGAGCGCCTGCGACAACTCCACATCCGTGACGTACTTCCCGTACTTGTATGCGCACTTTCGTGCAACGAGAGCATCGTTGAACACCACACGCGCGCAGCCGAATGCCCGCGATAGCGACTGCTGCCGCCCGGGTGTCGGATGGCGGCGGAAGTTGTACCGCAGCCGCAGGTCGATGATCGTCGCATCAGGGACCGAGATCTTCGGCCCCTTGGCGAGCAACACCGCACACCTCTACCCAGAAGGTCGAACTTCTGAGCGCCGAGCCGGGCATCAATCAGCTGCGTGCCGTCACCGAGGGCCGGTTCCTCGATCTCCCCTGTGCGATGTGGACCAGCGGGCCACGGAATATCGACGCTGCCGAGCAGATCCGCAATCCGACTCGAACGCCGGAACCGGTGCCCGCCTGCATCATTGAGCCGCGCGCCGACGATGTGATGCGAGGGCTCAACGCGTGATCAGGGCAGCTCGCCGGTCTCCGCGAGTGCGGCGAGTTTGCCCAGCGAGATGCTCCAGCCGAGTTCGTTCTGGTCGAGCGGAACCCCGTCGGGCAGTCCGTCGTGCACGGCACTGATCCGGGTGCCGCCGTCGGCGTCGGCGAGGTCGATGGTGATGGTCATCTCGCCGGTCACCGCCGGATCGTCGGTCTCGAATTCGACGACCTCGACCACCTGCTCATCGGGAACCAGCCGCACGAACCGGCCGTGAAAGATATCGGTCTGCGCGGTGGTCTTCCCGGTATCGGTCGGCTCGTCGTAGGTGAGCGAAATCCGGAAGACCCCGCCCTCGCGCGGGTCGAATTCGTGCACCTGGCTGGTCATGCCGGTCGGCACCTGCCACATCGCGACCGCGTCCGCATCGAGCAGCAGCCGATAGACGGTTGCCCGCGCCGCGTTCACATGCCAGCCGATCCGGGTGGAAGCCACCGCCCCACGATAGTCGAGCCGCCCCGACCTGATCCGTCCCATCGGCCGCACTACACCCGCCACGCGCCGATCAGCCCGTGCCGCTCACCACGCAGCAACACCTACCCGTCGACGCAACCGGCGAGACAGCGGTCGAGCCGCGCAGTCCCCGCGGCGAACTACCAGCTGAGCGGGGACCAACCGGGAGTGAACCAACCGGGAGCGGCTGCGATGAAGCGATCGCGATCCCAGCCGCCCGCACCCGCGGGTACCGAACCGACCACGCCGACGCCGGTAAGCCGAGGCAAATCCGTGCGATTGCATTCGGCGGCCAGATCCGGTTCGGCGGACCAGGATCCGATCACCAGACCCGCACAGCGGACTCCGGCGCCGGACAGTGCACGCGTGGTCAATTCGCTGTGGTTGAGCGTGCCGAGTCCGGCCGCGGCGACGACCAGCACGGGAGCATCGAGCTTCTGCGCCAGGTCGAGCAGCGTGAAGTCACCCAAACGGACCAGCAATCCGCCAGCGCCTTCCACCAACGTCAGATCGGCATCGGCAAGAGAGTCGATGGCGGCGGCGGTTTCACGCAATGTCAGCTGCGGCTGTCCGCAACGGTGCGCCGCGGTATCCGGTGCCAGCGGGTCGGGATAGCGAGCCAGCTCGACCGTTCGGGTGACCCCGGTCAAGCGTTCGATTTCCGCGAGATCGCCGGGTTCACCTGGGCCGACGCCAGTTTGGGCCGGTTTGCACACGGCCACGGTCCGTCCAGCGGCAAGGGCGGTCGCGGCAAGAGCGGCGGTCACCACGGTCTTGCCGACCTCCGTCGACGTCCCGGTCACGAACAGCACGCTCATACCTGCACCTCGCTAACGCCCAACTCCGACACAAGCGAGTGCACGGCTGCATCCATCGTTCGCTCCCTACGCTCACTCATGCCTGCACCTCGCTAACGCTCAACTCCGACACAAGCGAGTGCACGGCTGCATCCATCGTTCGCTCGCTACGCACGCTCATGCGCCGACCACCTCCAGCCCACGCGCTCGCGCCAGTACCTCGGTGAGCACCGTTGCGATGGTGTCGAGTTCGGCGGGAGTCAAGTTCGCACGCGTGGTGAGCCGCAACCGCGACGTACCTTCTGGCACCGACGGCGGACGGAAGCACCCGACCTCCAGCCCGCGCTCGCGACACGCTTGCGCGGCGTCGAACGCGACCTGCGCCTCCCCGAGCACGACCGAGACAACCGCCGAATCCGGTTCCGCCACACCGGCAATGCGCGCGATCTCGGCGGCACGCGCCAATACCCGGCCCGCCATCTCGGGCTCTCGGCGCAACAGCCGCAGCGCCGCCCTGGCCGCGCCGACCGCGGCGGGTGCGAGCCCGGTGTCGAAGATGAATGTGCGCGCCGCATCGATCAAATGCGCCCGCACCCGTGCACTGGCCAGTACCACACCGCCTTGCGCGGCAAGGGCTTTCGACAGGGTCGCGGTGATCACCAGATCCGGCTCCCCGGCCAGGCCGACCTCGTGCACCAGCCCGCGGCCGCCCACACCGCGCACACCGAGCCCGTGCGCCTCATCCACGATCAATACCGCGCCGTTGGCTCGGGTGACCCGGTGCAATTCGGCCAGCGGAGCCAGATCACCGTCGGCACTGAACACCGAATCGGTGAGTACCAGCGCCCGCTCCTCGGTGCGCTCACCGAGCAGTCGCTCGACCACCTCGACATCGCGATGCGTGGCAATCGCCACCCGTGACCGCGAGAGTCGGCAGGCATCCACCAGCGAGGCATGGCTGCCCGCATCGGAGACGATCAGCGCACCACGCCCGGCGAGCGCGGTCACCACACCGAGATTGGCCGCGTAGCCGGAGGCGAAGACCAAACCGGCTTCGGCGCCGACGAATTCGGCGAGTTCGCTCTCGAGCTGTTCGTGTTCGGCGGTAGTACCGGTGACGAGCCGGGATCCGGTCGACCCGGCACCCCAGCGTCGCACGGCGTCGATCGCGCCCTCGACCACCTCGGGGTGGCGCACCAGCCCGAGGTAATCGTTGGAGGCCAGATCGATCGACGGCGACTGCGGCGCGCGGGGCCGTAGTTCACGGCGCAACCCAGCGCTCACGCGCTCGGCGGCACGTTCATCCAGCCATCCCAATGGATCGGTAGTCACAGCTCCGCAGCATACTTGAACACCGTTCAGGCCGCCTGTCCAGGGGCGGCTGCCGGTATCGTGGGACCTTCGTCGAAGGTCGCCGCCGCCCCAACGGTGACGCGGCATTTCCGCCAGCGGGGGCAGGGCCGGACACCACGGTGGGCAATGGTCCCCGGCCGCCGCATCCTGCTCCGCGACGGCGATACCTACCTCCCGATCGCCAGCGGACGGGCCGACGACTACCACTGCGTTTTCCGCGTCCGAC
Organism: Nocardia sp. CA-107356; assembly: GCF_050946365.1. Classification (NCBI taxonomy): domain Bacteria; kingdom Bacillati; phylum Actinomycetota; class Actinomycetes; order Mycobacteriales; family Nocardiaceae; genus Nocardia; species Nocardia sp. CA-107356. The sequence continues at coordinate 7,148,041 of NZ_CP191992.1, forward strand.
AGGCCGTCTCCGACACCGACATCGCCGAAACCCGGCGCAGCACCGGCCAGCGCCGCAGACACTCAGGCCTGCGCGGCGGCGACCATCGCGGCGGCGATGCGTTCGACGTCCTCGGTGGTGCTGATGAACGGTGGCATCGCGTAGATCAGATCGCGGAACGGGCGCAGCCAAACTCCGGCCTCGACGGCGGCATGGGTGGCCTTGCGCATATCCACCGGATGGTCGAGTTGGACCACCGCGATCGCGCCCAGCACCCGCACATCCAGCACACCGGGCAGCGAAAGAGCCGGGGCCAGACCGGTTTTCAACTCCGACTCGATACGGGCCACCTCGGCGCGCCAATCCCGTTGCAGCAGTAATTCGATCGATGCCACCGCGACTGCGCACGCCAGCGGATTGCCCATGAAGGTGGGTCCGTGCATCAGCCCGCCATGTCCGGCACTGATGGTTTCGGCGATCCGCGCGGAACACAGTGCGGCAGCCAAGGTCAGATAGCCGCCGGTGAGCGCCTTGCCGACACACATCACATCCGGGCTCACCCCGACCTGGTCGGCCGCGAAAAGCGTTCCGGTGCGGCCGAATCCGGTCGCGATCTCATCGAAGACCAGCAGCACCCCGTAGTCGTCGCAGAGGCGGCGCAGATCGGTCAGATACCGCGGATCATGCCAGCGCATACCGCCAGCGCCCTGCACGACCGGTTCCACGATCACGGCCGCGAGTTCATCGGCATGCGCGGCGAGCAGCCGCTCGAATTCGGCCACGTACTGCGTCGAGTACTCGCGTGGCGGTGCCGGGGCGAAGATCTGCTCGGCGAGCACGTCGGTCCACAGCGAATGCATGCCGCCCTGCGGATCGCACACACTCATCGGCGTGAAGGTGTCGCCGTGGTACCCGCCGCGCCAGGTGAGCAGCCGCCGCTTGTCCGGCCGCCCGACCGCGCGCCAGTACTGGAGGCACATCTTCACCGCGACCTCGACCGATACCGACCCGGAGTCGCACAGGAACACCTTGTCCAGACCCGCGGGCGTCAGCTCGACGAGTAGTTGGGTCAGCCGGGCCGCCGGTTCGTGGGTGAGCCCGCCGAACATCACGTGGCTCATCCGCTGCGACTGTGCCACCAGCGCGGCGTCCAGCACGGGGTGCCGATAGCCGTGGATGGCGGCCCACCAAGAGCTCATCCCGTCGACCAATTCCCGTCCATCGGCCAGTGTGAGCCGAGTTCCGGAAGCACTGGAAACCACCAGCGGTTCGGTCGTCGCAGGGAAGCCGCCGTAGGGATGCCAGACATGCTCGGCATCGATGGCGGTGATCTCGTCAGGGGCCAGGGGGACGGCAGCCGGCGGAGCCGGCGGGGTGGGTGAACTCGAGGGGACGGCAGCCGGCGGAGCCGGCGGGGTGGGTGAACTCAGTTCCACAGCAATCCTTGCGGTCGCGCGACGGCCTCGGCCTCCCCGAGGCACGCTTGAACGGTGTTCAAGTTACCACTCGAGCTGCGCACGCACGATCCCCGCATCGGCGGATTCCGCACCGACCCGAATATTCCGGCGTATCCTTTGACTCAGTCAAAGATTGGGGAGCCGCCGTGACCACCATTGCCGCCGCCGATATCGACGCCGTCCGTGAATTCAACCGCCGCTACACCCGGGTCATCGGCGTGCTGCGGGAGGGCCTACTCGACAGCGAATACTCACTCACCGAAGCGCGAATCATGTTCGAACTGGCCAACTCCGGCTCCACCGAGGTCGTCACGCTGCGACGCACGCTCGACCTCGATCCCGGATACCTGAGCCGCATTCTGACCCGCTTCGAGAAGGACGGACTGGTCCAGCGCAACCGTTCCGAAAGCGATGGGCGACGCCAGGAGGTCCGGCTGACCGCGCGCGGCCAGGAGATTTTCGCGGTACTCAACCAGAGGTCCAGCAGCGAGGTCGGCCATCTCCTCAACGCGCACTCACCGGCCGAGCGCACCAGGCTGATCACCTCTATGCGCACCATCCAGCGCATTCTCGACGGTCGAGAACCGGGCGAGTTGGTGATCCGCGCACCGCAACCGGGCGACTACGGGTGGGTGATCCAGCGCAATGCCGCGCTCTATGCGGCCGAATACGGGTGGGACGCCGGCTACGAAGCGCTCGTGGCCCGCATCGTCGCCGACTATCTGGACGAGCACGACGCGCACCGTGAGCGCGCCTGGATTGCCGAATACGATGGCGAACCGGTGGGCTGCGTGTTCTGCGTTGCGGAGAACGAGACCACGGCCCGGCTGCGGCTGCTGCTGGTGGAGCCGACCGCCCGCGGACTCGGGGTCGGCTCGACACTGGTCGACCACTGTCTGCGATTCGCCACCGAAGTGGGCTACCGCGAGATGGTGCTGTGGACCAATGACGTCCTCACCTCGGCGCGACACATCTATCAACGCGCGGGTTTCGAACTGGTGGAGTCGAATCCGCATCACAGCTTCGGCCACGATCTGGTCGGCCAGACCTGGCGACTGACGTTGCCGACGCGGGAGTGATCGCTCGACCATCCCAGCGCAAGGTCGGCATCGGCGACCGCTGCCCGACCGGGCGATCCGTCGCCGACCAGCAGTCCGCGATTCCGCCTGCGGCTCAGCGCAACTCAGCCCTCCTCGGACAGCGCCTCGCGTACCCGCCCCAGCGACTCCCGCAGCTCATCCAACCCGCGCTCCCCCAGACTCGCCATGAGCGTCCGCTCGATCCGCGTGATCCGCTCCGCCGCCACACCGAGCGCCGCCTGCCCCTCGCGAGTCACCACCACCAGCCGCGCCCGCCGATCGCTCGGATCGACCTTCCGTTCTACATATCCGCACCGCTCCATATGCGCCACCAACTCCCCCATCGACTGCTGAGTCATGCCAGCCTCCTGCGCCATTGCGCTGATCCGCGAGCCTTCCGGGGCCAGATACCGGAACACCGCATAGTGCGCCGGGCGTAGATCGTCGCGCAACGCGGCCTGTAATTCCCGATTCAGCTCCCGTTCGAAGGCATGCGTCGCCTGACCGAGCAGCTTCAACAATGTGGCGTGCGGATCAACTATTGACACGTTATGAAGGTTACCTTTATATCTTGATCCATGGGAGACACACTTACCTTCCGCAACGGACACCGCGTCACCTTCGTCGAGCGCGGCGAAGACGAACGCGGCCCCTACCTGCGCCTGGAACATCAACTGCCCGAAGCGGACCGGCAGGCGGGCCCGCACTGGCATCCCGAACTCAGCGAATCGTGGACCCTGCGCCGCGGTCGACTCCGCTTCAAGATCGACGGCACGGAAACCGTTGTCGGCCCGGGTGACTCGCTCACCGCGCCGCCGCGCGTCGTACACGAGTTCTGGAGCGAGGCACCCGATACGGTGTTCGATCACGAGATCCGCCCACCGCTACGGCACTGGGAGATGTTCCAGCTGTGGCACGGATTGGACGCTGCGGGTAAGACCACGGTTCGTTCCCGAATGCCGCGCAACCCGTTGGCCGTGGCATTGCTGTGGGATTACCAGGACGGCTATCTGGCGGGCATCCCGGTCTGGCCGCAACGCGTGATCCTCGGCGGTCTCGCGCGTCTGGCCACCCGGATCGGCTACCGTCGGCGCTACTTGGCTACCGGCCACGACCAGCACTGACTCGCCCGGCCGCAACCACCCACACGGAGTGCAGTCCGGCTGACGCTAGTGTCGTTGACATGGTTCAGCCCGATGCAGCGACCGGTGAGGCGACACCCCTCGGTGTATGGCCCGGCACCGCCTACCCCTTGGGCGCGACCTACGACGGCGCCGGAACCAATTTCTCGGTGTTCTCCGAGGTTGCCGACGCGGTCGAACTGTGCCTTATCGCCAGGGACGGCACCGAAACCAGAGTGCCGCTGGAAGAGGTCGACACCTACGTCTGGCATGCCTATCTGCCGACCATCGGCCCGGGCCAGCGCTACGGCTTCCGGGTACACGGGACCTACGATCCCGAGCACGGATTGCGCTGCGATCCAAGCAAATTGCTACTCGATCCCTATGGCAAAGCCTTCGACGGCGATTTCGACAACGACTCCTCGCTCTACACCTACGGTCAGGATTCGCTGGGGCACACCATGACCGGTGTGGTGATCAACCCGTTCTTCGACTGGGGGGCCGACCGCCCGCCGAATCGCCCCTACCACGAGACGGTCATCTACGAGGCGCACGTCAAGGGCATGACGATGACGCATCCGGATATTCCGGAGGAACTGCGCGGCACCTACGCGGGTATCGCGCATCCGGCGATCGTGGAGCATCTGAAGGGCCTCGGCATTACCGCGATCGAGCTGATGCCGGTGCACCAATTCCTGCACGACCGTGTCCTTTTGGATCAGGGACTGCGAAACTACTGGGGCTACAACAGCTTCGGCTATCTCGCCCCGCACAACGAATACGCCGCCAGCCCGCGCGGCGGCGCGGCGGTCACCGAATTCAAGGCCATGGTGCGCGCACTGCACGCGGAGGGCATCGAGGTGATCCTCGACGTCGTCTACAACCACACCGGCGAGGGCAATCACCTCGGGCCGACCCTGGCCTTCCGCGGTATCGACAACGCCGCCTACTACCGCCTCGTCGACGACGACCCGTCGCGCTACATGGATTACACCGGCACCGGCAACAGCCTCAACGTGCGCCACCCGCATACGCTGCAGCTGATCATGGACTCGCTGCGCTATTGGATCCTGGATATGCACGTCGACGGCTTCCGTTTCGACCTGGCCGCCACCCTGGCCAGGGAACTGCACGATGTGGACCGCCTGTCGACATTCTTCGATCTGGTGCAACAGGATCCGGTGGTCAGCCAAGTGAAGCTGATAGCGGAGCCGTGGGACGTCGGCGAGGGTGGCTACCAGGTCGGCAATTTCCCCGGCCAATGGACCGAATGGAACGGCAAGTACCGCGACACCGTTCGCGACTACTGGCGCGGCGAGCCGGCCACCCTCGGCGAATTCGCCTCCCGGCTCACCGGATCCTCGGATCTGTACGAGGCCACCGGTCGTCGCCCGAGCGCCAGCATCAATTTCATCACCGCGCACGACGGCTTCACGCTGCGGGATCTGGTGTCCTACAACGACAAACACAACGAGGCCAATGGCGAGGGCAATCGCGACGGCGAGAGCTACAACCGCTCGTGGAACTGTGGTGTGGAGGGACCTACCGACGATCCGGAGATTCTCGCTTTGCGCACTGGGCAGAGTCGCAATCTGCTCGCCACGCTGGTGCTCAGTCAAGGCACTCCGATGCTCGCGCACGGCGACGAGATAGGCCGCACGCAGCAGGGCAATAACAATGTCTACTGCCAGGATTCGCCGCTGGCCTGGATGGATTGGTCGCTGATGCAGACGAATTCGGACCTGCTCGAATTCACCAAGCGGGTCATCGCGCTGCGAACCCGGCACCCGATCTTCCGGCGCCGCCGCTTCCTGGCGGGCAGGCCGATCCGCGCCAAAGACCACGCCCGCGATATCGCCTGGCTCACGCCCGCGGGTGAGGAGATGACGCCCGCGGACTGGGACAGCGGATTCGGCAAATCGTTGACGGTGTATCTCAACGGCCTCGGCATCAACGAGCCGGGCCCGCGCGGCGAGCGCATTACCGACGACTCGTTCCTGCTGTGCTTCAACGCGCACGACACCGGCCTCGACTTCGCTCTCCCCGGACCCGATTACGGTGCCGAATGGTCTGTCGCACTGGACTGTTCGGTGCCCGACGGCCGAACCGAGGCCACCTATCCGGCGGCGAGCGTCATCGCCGTCCCCGCCCGTTGTCTGCTCGTCCTCCACTGCCCCGCATAACCGAAACGCCGATGACCGAGACCCCCAAGATCGAGACGCACACCCACCACACCGATCCCATCTCCCGCGGCCGCACCCCGGCCCGGCAGACCACGATCCGCAGCACCTACCGACTCCAGCTGCGCCCCGACGCGTTGACCTTCATCGACGCCCGCGCGATCGCGGAATACCTACAGCAGTTGGGGATTTCGCATCTGTACCTGTCGCCGATCCTCACCGCGACGGCCGGATCGACCCACGGCTACGACGTCACCGACCCCACCACGGTCTCGGCGGCCCTCGGCGGCCCGGCCGGACTCAAGGCGCTCTCGGACGAAGTGCGCAGCCGCGGTATGGGTTTGATCGTCGACCTGGTGCCCAACCATGTCGGCGTCGCCGATCCCCGACAGAACCCGTGGTGGTGGGATGTGCTGCGCAATGGCCGCGAATCGAAGTTCGCGCACTTCTTCGATATCGATTGGAGCGCGGGCAACGGCGCGGGCGGGCGGCTTGCGCTCCCGGTGCTGCAGAGCGAAAACGATCCGGCCGCGCTGACGGTCGACCGATCCGGTTCGGAACCGATGCTGGCACTGCACGATCTGCGCTTCCCCATCGCGGCGGGCACCGACGGCGACAACGCGCTGCGGATCCACGATAAACAGCACTACCGGCTGGTCAGCTGGAAGGCCGGACTGTGTACCTATCGACGATTCTTCGCGGTCAGCAGCCTGGCCGCGATCCGTCAGGAGGATCCCGAGGTCTTCGAGATCACCCATCGGGAACTGGCCGCCTGGTGTGAACACGACCTGATCGACGGCGTCCGGATCGACCATCCGGACGGATTGTCCTATCCCGCGGCGTATCTGGCGAAGCTGCGTCGGCTCATCGGCCCTCATCGGCTACTACTTATCGAAAAGATCCTCGCCAACCGCGAACCACTGGACGCCACCCTGCCGGTCGACGGCACCACCGGATACGACGCGCTGTCCGACTACGGCGGCGTGCTGATCCACCCGGATGGCGAACAGGCGCTGACCGAACTGTCACGCAAACTCGCCGGGCACGGCAGCGATCGCGCCTGGATCGGCGAAACCGAACATCGGATCAAACGCGCGGTGGCGGAGAACATTCTGGCCCCGGAGATCCGTCGGCTGGTTGCGGCCATCAAGCGCGACGCGCACGCCGAGAGCTTCGACACCATGGCATTGACCAACGCCACCATCGAGGTGCTGGCCTTCATGCCGGTATACCGGGTGGACTACGCGCCGCTGGCGGGTATGACCGGCGCGGTGGTCGCCGAGGTGGAGAAGCGCAACAGCGAACTCACGGTGCCGCTGAGTGTGCTGGTGGCCGCGCTGGCCACCGACGGCGAGGCGGCCGCGCGGTTCAGCCAGGTCTGCGGCGCGATCACCGCCAAGGCCGTCGAGGACACCATGTTCTATCAGGCGGCGCGATTGGTGTCGCTGCAGGAGGTCGGCGGCAATCCGGCGCGATTCGGTCACTCGCTCAACGAATTCCACCTCTCCAATAGCGAACGCGCACAGCGCTGGCCCGCCACTATGACCACCCTGTCCACCCACGACACCAAGCGCGGCGAGGATGTGCGAGCCCGGATCGGCGTGCTGTCCCAGGCCGCGGAGACCTGGGCGCGTGCCGTGGAATCCTGGCAGGACATCACCCCGGGCCCCGACGGCGCGACGACACTGTTCTTATTGCAGAACATGTTCGGGATCTGGCCCGCCGACGGCCGTCCCGCCTCGTCGGTGGCCGGGCTGCGCGAGCGACTGCATCTGTTCGCGGAGAAGGCGATCCGCGAGGCCGGAGTCCATACTTCCTGGGAGGAACCGGATTCCGAGTTCGAGTCGAAGGTCCACGGCTGGCTGGACGCGGTGATCGACGGACCCGTCGGCTCCGAAATCGGCGATCTGGTACACGAACTCGCGCCGCATGCCTGGTCGGATTCGCTGTCGCAGAAGTTGCTGCAACTGTGCGGGCCCGGGATTCCCGATATCTATCAGGGCTGCGAGCTGTGGGAGGACTCGCTCGTCGATCCGGACAACCGGCGTCCGGTCGACTTCGCGGCCCGCGCCGGACTGCTGCAATCGCTCACCGGCACACCGGCATTGGACACCACCGGCGCGGCGAAGATGTGGATCGTCGCCTATGCGCTGTGGCTGCGCCGCGAACGTCCGGACTGCTTCGTCGGCGGCACCTATCTGCCGCTGTTCGCCACCGGCGAACAGGAGAGCAGGCTGGTCGGCTACGCGCGCGGCCGGGTCGGTGAGACATCCGAGGTGATCGTCGCGGCCACCCGGCACAGCCTCGGTCTGGCCGAAACCGGGTGGGGCGATACCACATTGGAGCTGCCGCAGGGCAGCTGGACCGACCGGCTGACCGGCCACACCTTCCAGGGCCGGGCGCGATTGGAGAAGCTCTTCGCCCGATTGCCGGTCGCGCTACTGGTGCGCTGAGGGCTCCTCCGACGCGACCGCGGTGACCGTGCCGGTCTTCTCGATCAGCGTCTCGGGCACCAGCCCGTCGAGGTCGTGCAGCCAGCGCCGCAGATTCGCGGGCCGGTAGTCGGTGGCGTCGTGCACGGTGGAGGACAGGCGAACGCCCCGGTCCCCGTCGGTGTACAGCCGCCGCCAGGAATCCCAGTAGAAGCGCGGGTTCCTCGGCTGGCGAACGGTGCGCACCACGTTGAGGATTCGGTATCCGATGCTCAGCGAACCGTGCAACTCCATATGGTTGTCCTCGGCCCGGCAGCGTTCGGCGAGCCCCTCCAGTCGCTCCCGATCGAAGGCGAGCCCGACGGCCTCCGCCTCGGCCACCATCCAGCGCAGCGTGATATCGGAGAGCCCGCATTGTTCGTAGCCGCCGCCGATATCGCTGTGCACGCCCTCGAACCACACCTGTTTCACGCGGTCGTAGTCGTGGGAGTACTTCACATCCGGTTCGATCGGCACCTCCCAGAGGCACGGTTCGAAGTTGCGGCGCCGCTCGTCGAGAGCCAAGGCCTGGCGCGCACAGTAGACATTGCGTCCCAGCTTCACATCGTGGAATCGGTGCCGCAGCGAGGTCAGTCCGGGCACGCCGAGCGCGCCGACGGTGTCGAAGACACCGATGAAGTCGATCTTGGCGGGCGCGTCCCAGCAGTTCTCCTTGCGGAAGTCGATCCACTCCTGTGGGTCCTTCGGATCCGGGTTCTCCGGCGTCCGCATCGGCGCTGGCTGATGGTGAATCCGCAAGGCCTGCGGGTACTTTCCCTCGATCATGGCATTCGGCGTCATGATCCCGATGCGGCCGATCAGACCGGCCAGGCTACGTGCGGTGAACGCGCCACGGCTGAAACCGAAGATGTAGATCTCATCGCCCGGCTGCCAGTTCAATGCCAGATGCCAGTACGCCGAGGACAGATTCGCCTCGAGTCCGAGTCCGAACGCGCCGCCCATCAGGCGGTCGGCCAGGAAGCCGCGGGCGCCCGGCCCGGAAACGTAGCTGACCCACTGCTGGATCGGCTCTCCCGACGGTCCCGGCGCCTCGTACCGGATCGTCTGCGCGATCTTGATGATATTCGATACCGTGCTGCTCGATTCGGCCTTCCAAGTGCCGTCGCAGCAGACCACCAGTCGTTTCATAGGTAAAGATCCTCCGCCCCGATTACCGTCGAAACCTGCGTACTCGACTACCCGAATCATCGGCGGCCCAAGCGTGGACGTTAATGAAAACGTTGCCTTTCAATGGGACGACAGGCGCCGGACGGGATCTGCGCGAGTACCCGGTGCGGCTACAACCAGGTGGGGTCGCCGAAGACCGCACCCGAATCGTCGACCTCGGGTGAGACGGCATAGACATAGGCGAATTGCCGCAGGGTAACCGGACCGGTGCAGGAATTGACCTTGATGTGGAAGTCCCGGACCACCGTCTGGATGAGCTTGCCGGGGACCATCTCCTTCTCCGCCAGCGGAACCTCCGCGATCTCACCCGGCTGAAGGTTCAACGTGACCACCGGGTTGGGATTGACCAAGATGGGGACGTCGAGCCCGCCGTCGGCGATCTCGCTCCCGCTGAGCTCGTTCCCGCTGATCTCGTTCCCACTGATCCCGTTCCCATCCCAGTTGGCCCAGTTGGGCACGTTCGGCCTGTTGGGCGTGATCGGCGCGACCGGCGTGATCGGCGCGACCGGCGCGACCGGCGCGACCGGCGTGATCGGCGCGACCGGCGCGACCGGCGTGATCGGCGTGATCGGCGCGACCGGCGTGATCGGCGCGACCGGCGTGGGCGGCGCGACCGGCGTGGGCGGCGCGTTCTGCTTGATCGGCGTGATCGGCACGATCGGCGTAGTCGACACGTTCGGCGCGACCGGCACACTCGGCACACTCGGCGCAACCGGCACACTCGGCGCAACCGGCACACTCGGCGCAACCGGCACACTCGGCGCAACCGGCACACTCGGCGCAACCGGCAGGGTCGGCGGGATAGGCAGGGTCGGCGTGATCGGCAGAGTCGGCGTGATCGGCAGGGTTGTCGGCAGTTCTGGCGTGGTGGTCGACTGGTTGTTCCAGGGCAGGGGTATAGGAATGATGAGGTCGGGTGTCGCGCCGAGGGTGCCCGTACCGATCGACACCGCACAGCCGACGTGGTAGCCAACCTTCAGCCGGCCCGCTGCCGCCGCCGCATCGATCTGACCGTAGGCAGTGGTGGTGACCAGCGCCTCCCGGGTAGTTCCCACCTGGTTCAGCGGCGCGATCCGGTTGATGGTCTCGTCCTTACTACCCACCATGATGTTGCCGCCGATCGGCGATGCGATGGTCTTCTCATGCGGCGCCATCGAGACGACCTCGGCCGGTGCGGGTGCCATTCGCGACATTGCGGCGATCAAGACGCTGCCGCCCACCAGCGCTATCTCCGTCAACTTCGAGGGCATAACCGCACTGTAGTAGCACACGGCTATGGAAACGGGCTGTGACACGGCCCCGCATCGGATCGAACATCGCCGTGGCCAACGGCTACGGTGAGCAGATGCTCCATGGAAGAGAAGCCGAACAAGCAGAGATCGATCGGCTTCTCGAACAGGCGCGGGCAGGCCGCAGTGGGGCGCTGGTGCTGCGTGGGGAGCCGGGGATCGGGAGACGGCGCTCTTGGATTATGCGGCGGCGCAGGGGATCACGTCGGTGCGCAGTGCCGGCATCGAGTGCGAGGCGGAGTTACCGTTCGCGGGGCTGCATCTGCTGATCAAGCCGGGCATGGCGCTGGTCGACGGGCTGCCCGCGCCGCAGCGCGATGCACTGCGCGGGGCCTTCGGGCTGGCACACCATGATCCGGCGGATCGGATGCTGATCGGGCTGGCGGTGTTATCCCTGCTGGCCGAGGAGGAAGGGCCGCTACTGTGTCTGATCGACGACGCGCACTGGCTGGACCGGGCGACGGCGGAGACGCTGCTTTTCGTGGCACGGCGGCTCGAAGCCGAGGGGGTGGTGATCATCTTCGCGACACGGCCCGGCGAGCAAGATTTTCCCGCCCCCGGACTGCCCGAACTCGTGCTGACCGGTTTGACGCAGGAGTCGGCGGCCGCACTGGTGGACAGCCACGGTCCGGAGCTGTCGCCCGCCATTCGGTACCGGCTGCTCGCCGAGGCGGGCGGTAATCCACTCGCCCTGCAAGAGCTGCCCGCCGTATTGGCCGCCGAGGCAACCGGATCGGGCCAGATGAGCGGGCCGAACCCGCTGCCGTTGACGCAGCGACTCCAGGTCGCCTTCCACGGCCAAGTGACCAGACTCCCCACCGCCACACGAACACTGCTGCTGGTAGCCGCCGCCGCGGGCACCGACGATCTCACCACCGTGCTGCGCGCCGCCGACGGACTGGGCGCACAGCTGCCGGATCTGCAACCCGCCGCCGACGCCGGACTCGTCCGCAGCGACGGACTGACCGTGCGGTTCCGCCATCCCCTGTTGCGCTCGGCCGTCTACCAGGGGGCGCCACTGACCCAACGTCTCACCGTCCACGCTGCCCTGGCCGCCACACTGACCGAACCCGAAAACGCCGACCTGCGCGCCTGGCAGCTGGCCTCGGCGGCAACCGGACCGGACGAAACCACCGCCGCCGCCCTCGAGGACACCGCCGATCGGGCCCGCCGCCGCAGCGGCTACTCCGGCGCCGTCGCCGCCTACGAGCGCGCGGCGGGCCTGAGCACCGACGCCGCCGCCCGCGTCCGCCGACTGGTTTCGGCCGCCGAAACCGCCGGTGAGGCCGGGCAATTGGACCGCGCCGGCCGCTTGGCCGACCGCGCGGCCAACCGGACCAGCGACCCGCTGCTCTGCGCCCGACTCGATCTGGTCCGTGCCACCGCGGAATTCGGTGCGGGCAAACCACTCTCGGCACACCGGCTGCTGCTGGCGGGCGCCGACCTGATACGCGCCGACGATCCGACACGCGTCGCCCGCATTCTCATGCAGGCGGTGCATACGGCGTGGTACCTCGGCGCCCCGGAATTGGCGGAGGTCGCCGAGCACATCAACGCACTGGCCCTGCCCGAAGCCGAGCCGATGGCACCCATCGCCCGCTACACGGTCGCTGGCATCGACGGCAGATTCACCGTCGACCTGCGCGAAGCGGCCGCCGCGGCCCGGCACAACGGCGCGGACAGCCCGCGCGATCTGGTGCAGATGTGCGGCATCGGCATGGTCGTCGGCCAGGACGAACAGGCCGCGGAACTGGCCACGACCCTCATCGCCGAATGCCGCGACCAAGGGCGCATCGCCCTGCTGCCGACCCTGCTGTTCTTCCGCGCCGAGACCGAACTGTTCCTCGGCCGCCCCCGCGAGGGTCGCATCGCCGCGACCGAGGGCCTGCGGATCGCCCAGGACATCGGACAGCGGCACTGGATCAGCCAACTGTCGAGCTACCTCGCCTACCTGGCCGCCCTCGAAGGTCGCGACCAGGACTGTCGAGAGTTCGTCGACCGCGCCCTCGCCGAAGAACTCGGCGGCGCCGCTGCCCCCGGCGCACCGTGGACGCTGGCCGCGCTCGGCGTGCTCGATCTGGGCCAGGGCAAGGTCGACAGCGCACTCTCGCGACTGGAACTACTGACCGTAGAACCCGCCCGCCACCACGTGATCGGTCTGCGCGCCCTGCCCGACCTGATCGAGGCGGCGGTGCGCCTCGGCAGCCCGGAACGAGCGGGCGACGCGCTGAATCGGCTACAGATCTGGGCCTCGGGCTCACAACAAGAGTGGATCGCCGCTCTCGTCCAGCGCTGCACGGCACTGGTCGCGCCGGAAGCCGAGGTGGAGAGCCATTTTCATGCCGCCCTGCAGCACGGTGGCCGCCCCTTCGAACAGGCGAGAACCCAACTACTTTTCGGCGAATGGCTGCGACGCAATCGTCGAAAGACCGAGGCGCGCAACCAACTTCAGCCCGCCCTGGAAACCTTCGACCGTCTCGACGCCGCTCCCTGGGCCGACCGCGCCCGCACCGAACTCGCCGCACTCGGCATCGGCACCGCGAGCCGCCCGAGTACCGGCATTCTTGCCCGCCTGACCCCGCAAGAACTCCAAATCGTCCGCCTCGCCGCACAAGGTATGTCCAACCGAGATATCGCGGCCCAACTTATCCTCAGCCCCCGCACCGTAGGCCACCACCTCTACAAGGCCTACCCCAAACTCGGCGTCCTGTCCCGCACCGAACTCCCCGACCTCACCCTGGACATCGCCTAGCCCAGCCCCTCTGGTCCAAAGTCCCGTCGAGCCTAGTCAAATGGTGGTTGAGGTCGGCGGCGTTTCGAGCCGCCGTTCGACTACGCTCGGCGGCGGGCGTCCGACTGGCGGCGGGCGTCCAGCTGGGCGAGTACCCAGCGGCCGGCGGCGGTCGCGGCGGCGGCCAGCACAGCGATCTGCAGCGACCCCGTGATCAGCGCGAGCACCAGGCAGACGACCAACCCGAGGCCAACCGCCTCCAGCTTGTACATCGGCCACGCGCTGCCCGCGATTTCTACCGCCGCGGGGCGGGTCGAAGGGTGAACCACTGCCATGGCGTCAGGGTACACGGATGAGGAAGTTCGGGCTACCTAACATTTACGCCGGGAACACTGGCGGACGCCGCGGTGTTGCCGATGTCATGCCATTGACAGGTGAGTACGCACCGAGCACATCCGACTGGGCCCGCGAACAGGCCGAAAAGATCGAGAACTCCGGCGGCACCGAGGGCACGACGTTGCAGGGCAAGCCCGTCATCGTCCTGACTACCAAGGGTGCCAAGACCGGTCTCCTGCGCAAGACCGCGCTGATGCGGATCGAGCACGACGGCGAGTACGCGATCGTCGCCTCGCTGGGCGGCGCGCCGAAGCATCCCGTCTGGTACTGGAATATCAAGGCCGAGCCGCATGTCGAACTGCGCGACGGCGAAGTCAACAAGGACTACACCGCACGCGAGGTCGTCGGCGAGGAGAAGGCGCTGTGGTGGGAGCGCGCGACCGAGGTCTGGCCCGATTACGCGCAGTACCAGACCAAGACGACCCGCGAGATCCCGGTTTTCGTCCTCACACCGCGGTAGATCCGGCCCCGACGACCGGGAAACCGGTCGTTTGCCCTCATCCGAGGCCCACCCGCCGCGTTCGGCCGACGCGGCGGGTGGCAGCATGTTTCGGGTGTCCAATCCGCTCGAACTCCTCGACGACCAGTCCACTTCGCGTCCCGTGCTGAACGCGGACGAGATCGACGCCGCCGCCAAGCGAATTGCCGACATTATCGAGCCGACCCCGCTGCAGCACAGTCCCAGACTTTCCGCACTGACCGGGGCGCAGGTCTACCTCAAGCGCGAGGACCTCACGGCCGTGCGTTCCTACAAGCTGCGCGGCGCCTACAACCTGATCGTGCAGCTCACCGAGTCCGAGCGGGCCGCGGGCGTGGTCGCGGCCAGTGCCGGCAACCACGCCCAGGGCGTGGCCTTCGCCTGCAATGCGATGGGCATCAAGGGCCGCATCTACGTACCGACCACCACACCGAAGCAGAAGCGCGACCGCATCCGGGTGCACGGCGGCGAATTCGTCGAACTGATCGCGGTCGGGGAAACCTATGACGCTGCGGCGGCCGCCGCAGCCGAGGATGTCGAGCGCACCGGCGCCACCATGGTCCCGCCGTTCGACGATCCGCGCACCGCGGCCGGACAGGGCACCATCGCCCCGGAGATCCTGGAGCAGCTCGGCGGTCGGACCCCCGATCTGGTGGTTGTCCCGGTGGGCGGCGGCGGCTGCCTGGCCGGCGTCGGCACCTATCTGCGGGAGCGCTCACCGAGTACGGGCATCCTCGGCGTCGAACCGGCGGGCGCGGCCTCGATGACCGCCGCGCTGGTCGCGGGCGCCCCGGTGACGCTGCCGGAGATCGATCCGTTCGTCGACGGCGCCGCGGTGCGCCGGATCGGCCAGTTGCCCTATGCGGCGATTTCCGGATTCGGCGGCCGCGTTGTCTCGCACGGGTCGCTGCCGTTGCTGACCGCCTCCGAATCACAAAGGGGCGCTGGCGCTTTCCAGATGTTGCAGGTCGACGAGGGCGCGATCTGCACCACCATGCTCGACATGTACCAGAACGAGGGCATCATCGCCGAACCCGCGGGCGC
Source organism: Nocardia sp. CA-107356 (assembly GCF_050946365.1). Taxonomy (NCBI): domain Bacteria; kingdom Bacillati; phylum Actinomycetota; class Actinomycetes; order Mycobacteriales; family Nocardiaceae; genus Nocardia; species Nocardia sp. CA-107356. The sequence goes on from NZ_CP191992.1 coordinate 7,163,454, forward strand.
GCTGTCGGTGGCGGCGCTGGCCGCTATCGCGGTCGAACCGGGATCCACGGTGGTGTGCCTGGTCTCCGGTGGCAATAACGATGTGTCGCGCTACGGCGAGATCATCGAGCGTTCGCTGGTGCACCGCGGCCTGAAACACTATTTCCTGGTGGACTTTCCGCAGGAGCCGGGCGCATTGCGGCGTTTCCTCAACGAGGTGCTCGGTCCCGATGACGACATCACCCTGTTCGAGTACGTCAAGCGCAACAACCGGGAAACCGGTGCGGCGCTGGTCGGTATCGAACTCGGCGTACCGGACGGACTCGGCCCGCTGCTGGAGCGGATGGCGGATTCGCCGATCCAGTGCGAACGTCTGGATCCGGGTTCCCCGGCCTACCGCTATCTCACCTGAGCGCCAACCCACTCCCCGACGACGAACCTGCCGCGCGGACATCGTCCGCGCGGCAGGTTCTTTCACAATTACGCGGCCTCGGGCGTCTCCACTGGTGCGGCGGCCCGCCGGGTCGTGCGCAGGCCCGCCATGACCATCGGCAACAGCCATGCGGCCGAGGCCATATCGAAACTCAACTGCCCCGCCGAGAGTCGGTTGTGCACGAACCCCACCGAGAGTCCGAGGCGCGGCTCGGCCCAGCCGAAGGAGCCACCTAGGCCGATATGACCGAAGCCACCGTGCGCGCCGGGCATCGGCAGCGAGTGGTAGCCCAGATGCCAGAGCATCGGCGCGTAGAAGAGCGCCCGGTCGAGTTGGAAGGTCCGAATCCGGGTCAGCGCCTTGATGGTTCGCGGTGACAGATACTGCACACCGTCGGCCATACCGTCATTGGCCAGCACGCCGTACATGGTGGCCAGCGCGGGGGCGGTGCAGACACCGTTGCCCGCACCGAGTTCGGTGTCGAGGATCGGCGGCAGCTCACCCTCCAGAATGGTCTCCAGTCCGGGCAGGAACAGACACCGGGCGGCCGCGCCGAGCGCACCCGGAAAACCGTAACTGCGACCCAATACCTTTGCGCTGATGGGCTTTCCGATCAGACTCAGCTGGGTGCCCGCCAGCGGCGCATAGGTCGTCGACGAGTCGGCGGGCGGTTTGCCGAGGTGGATGCCGTCGATGCCGAGCGGATCGGCGATCTCGGTACGGAACAACTCGCCCATCCCGTGGCCGGTGACGGCGCGGGCCAGTCCGGCGAGCAGCCAACCGAAGGTGAGCGCGTGATAGGCCGGCGTGCCGAGCAGGTGATCGGGTTTCGCCGCGGCGAGGCGTTCCTCCATCAGCTGATGGTCGAGCACGTCGTCGAGTCCGGCGGCGATCGGGTTGAGACCACCGAGTCCGGCACTGTGGGTCATCACCTGACGAATGGTGATGTCGCCCTTGCCGTTCTGGCCGAACTCCGGCCAGTATTCGGCCACCGGGGCCTCGTAGTCGAGCAGACCGCGATCGGCCAGTCGGTGGATGACCGTCGCGGTGACACCCTTGGTCGCGGAGAAGACGATCGCCCCGGTGTCCTGGGTCCAGGGCATATCCCCCGCGCTGCCGGTCCAGATGTCGACCAATGGCTCGCCGTGCAGATGCACGGCCAAGGCGCCACCCGCCCCCCGGCGGTGCCCGAAGACCTTCGCGAATGCGCGTGCCAATGGTGCGAATTCGGCGGTGGCGCTGCCACCAACCCCATCAGGGAGATCCGCTAGGTCCCCGGGTGAAGCCACGTTGCTCATATACCAACGGTAATGGCGCCGATCGCCCTCGGCAATATTCTGTCTCGGACAGTTATATTCAGCGATTCTTCGGTAATCGCAATACCGGAGCAGGGTTTCGTCATCCGCTCTCGAGTATCACGAAGGAGTGGCCCGGTATCTCCGTCGCGGAAACGCCTTCGGTCGCAGACTCCCACGACAGTAGGGAAACGCCAGTGATAGGTACGGTGACCTGCTCTTCGGCGAGATTGCACACCAATGTCAACGGGCCACGGCGTACCGCGATCCAGCGAGCATCCTCGTCGTAGTCGACGGAGACGTGCATGAGCCACGGGTCGGTGATCTCGACCCGTGCGCGTCGCAAACCGATCAGTCTCTGATAGCAGGAAAGTAGCCTTGCATGCCGGTTCTGCTCGAGCTCGGACCAATCGAGCTTCGAACGCAGGAACGTTTCGGGGTCCTGCGGATCCGGTATCTCGTCGGCGTCCCAACCGTGTTCGGCGAATTCGGCCTTGCGCCCGGTCGCAGTGGCGGCCCCGATGACGGGATCGGTATGCGAGGTGAAGAACTGGAACGAAGTGCGCGCGCCCCACTCCTCCCCCATGAACAGCATCGGCGTAAAAGCCGAGATCAGCACCAGCGCGGCCTTGATAGCCAGCTGTCCGTCGGTGAGATAGGCGCTCGGGCGGTCCCCGATCGCCCGGTTGCCGATCTGATCGTGGGTGCAGGTGTAGGCCAGTAACGCGCTCGCCGGATTCAGTCGAGTATCGATGGGGCGGCCGTGGATTCGGCCACGGAAACTGGAGTACGTTTCGGCGTGGAAGAATCCGTGCGTCAGTGTGTGTGCCAGACAGCGCAGCGAGCCGAAATCGGCGTAGTAGCCCTGACGTTCACCCGAGACCGCAGTGTGCAGGGCGTGGTGCAGATCGTCGTTCCACTGGCCGGTCAGACCGTAACCACCCGCCGCGCGCGGGGTGATGAGCCGCGGATCATTGAGGTCGCTCTCCGCGATCAGCGACAGCGGTCTGCGCACATGTGCGGCAAGGCATTCGGTCTCGGTGGCCAGTTCGGCGAGTACGTGGGTCGCGGTGCGGTCGACCAGCGCGTGCACGGCATCCAGCCGCAGAGCGTCGATGTGAAAGTCACGCAGCCAGCGCAGTGCGTTGTCGATGATGAACCGGCGCACCGGATCCGAGGCAGGTCCATCCAGATTGAGGCTCTGGCCCCAGGTGTTGCGGCCCTCGGTCAGGTAGGGCGCGAAGCGGGGCAGGTAGTTGCCGGAGGGGCCGAGATGGTTGTAGACGACATCGAGCGCGACCGCCAAACCTCGGACATGGCAGGCATTCACGAAGCGTTGCAGCCCGTCGGGGCCACCGTAGGACTCGTGGACCGCATACCAGAGGACGCCGTCGTAGCCCCAGTTACAGGCGCCGTCGAAGGCATTGACCGGCATCAGTTCGACCATGGTGACGCCGAGGTCGACCAGGTGGTCCAGGCGTTCGATGGCGGCGTCGAAGGTGCCATCGAGGGTGAAGGTGCCCAGATGCATTTCGTAGAGGATCGCGCCCGCGAGCGGGCGGCCGGTCCAGCCCGCATCGGTCCACCCGACCGGATCGAGGGTGTGCACCGCCGAGCGGCCGTGCACACCGTCGGGCTGTCTGGCCGAGCGGGGATCGGGCAGGACGGTCGGGTCGTCGTCGAGCAGGTAGCCGTAGCGCGTGCCGACGTCGGCGGGCACCTCGGCCCGCCACCAACCGTCCGTGGACCTCGTCATCGGGTGCGCGCTGCCGTCGACCTCGACCCGCACCCGTTCCGGTCGCGGGGCCCACACCTCGAACAAGGTCACCGAGCCAGCATCGCATGCCGTCCACCGTGCGGCCCGCCGACATCCGACGCGCCCTGTCGACCAGCTGACCATTGCCTGCGGCGCGCACACCCTGACACAGTGAAGGTGTGGGAATCTACAGCGATCAGGTCGTACCGCGGCTGGTGAATCTGGCCTGCGGAACCAAGCTCAACAATCCGCAGCGCCAGCGCGCCTGCGCCGGACTGCACGGGCGCGTGGTGGAGATCGGCTTCGGATCCGGCCTGAATATCCCGTTCTATCCAGCCACCGTCGAGTCCGTCAGCGCGGTCGAACCCGCCGACCTCGGGTGGCGGCTCGCGGGCAAACGGCTCGCGAAGGCCACCGTGCCGATCGAACGCGCCGGACTCGACGGGCAGTCGCTGCCCTTCGCCGATAACAGCTTCGACTCCGCCCTCTCGACCTGGACGATGTGCACGATTCCGGATATCGCGGCCGCGCTGGCCGAGATGCGCAGGGTGCTCGTCCCCGGTGGAACCATGCACTTCGTCGAACACGGTCTGGCACCGGATCCGAGTGTCCAGGTGTGGCAACACCGTCTGAATCCGATCGAGAAGGCCGTTGCGGGCGGCTGCAATCTCGACCGGGATATCCGCAGCATCGTCGAGACCGCCGGATTCGAGATCCGCGACCTCGACGAGTTCTACGCCGACGGCCCCAAGTTCATCGCCGCACTCTCGTTGGGTGTCGCGGTCTCGCCATAACTGGATTCCGTTGGTGCTGACGCTCTATGGCATCCGCCGCAACGCCTCTCGATGTCGAATGCCCGGACCTGCATGCGGGTCCGGGCATTCGGCTGTTCGGTGACAACAGGTGCGGGCTAACCCGCGAGGCAGCCGGGGCCGAGCAGGGCCTTCAGGTCACCCATCAGGGCCGAGGACGGCGAAACCCGTAGGCTGTCGGCCAATTTCCACAGTGACGTATTGTCGCGCGCGCCCACATGGCGGATGTGGACGTCCGCGGTACCCGGATGCCTGGACAGGATGCGCTTGAGTTCGCCGATCTTGTCGGGCGTGCACAGGCGGGTGGGCATGACCACCGCGAGCGGCTTGGCCACGCCGATCGAGGAGAGGTCGGGGACTGCGAGATCGTTGGCGATCAACGAGATTCGATCGTCGCGCACCGACACCCGGGCCTTCACCAGGACGACCGCGTCCTCCACCACATCCGCGCCGTAGACCGAATAGGCCTGCGGGAAGAACAGCACCTCGATACCACCGGTCAGATCCTCGATCTGGGCCGAGGCCCAGGCGAGCCCGTTCTTATTGATGCGGCGGTTGACCGAGGCGAGAATGCCGCCGATGGTCACCTGGGCGCCGTCCTTGATATCGCCCTCGAGAATGGTGGGAATCGGCGTATCCGCCTGTGCCGCAAGCACATGTTCGACACCGTTGAGCGGATGCCCGGACACGTACAGGCCGAGCATTTCGCGCTCGAGTGCCAGCTTGTGCTTGGTTTCCCACTCGTCCTCGGGCACCTTGACATTGAAAACCGAGGCCACCGAATCGTCACCGTCGTCCAGCCCGCCGAACAGGTCGAACTGGCCGATCGCCTCGGCCTTCTTGGTGGACATCACCGCGTCGATGGCGTCGGAGTGGATCAGCAGCAGACCCTTGCGCGGATGCCCGAGCGAGTCGAATCCGCCTGCCTTGATGAGCGATTCGGTGACCTTCTTGGTGCAGGCGATGGCGTCGATCTTGTTCAGATAGTCGGAGAAGTCGGTGAACTTCGACTTCTCCTTGCGCGCCTGGATGATCGAGGTGACGACGTTGGCGCCGACATTGCGCACCGCGCCGAGACCGAACCGGATGTCCTTACCCACCGAGGCGAAGTTCAACTCGGATTCGTTGACGTCCGGCGGCAGCACGGTGATGCCCAGGCGGCGGCAATCCGACAGGTAGACCGCGGCCTTGTCCTTATCGTCGCCGACGGAGGTGAGCAGGGCCGCCATGTATTCGGCGGGATAGTTCGCTTTGAGATAGGCGGTCCAATAGGAGATCAGGCCGTAGGCGGCGGCGTGCGATTTGTTGAACGCGTAACCGGCGAACGGAAGGATGGTGTCCCACAGCGCCTTGATGGCCGCCTTGGAATATCCGTTGCCCTGCATGCCCTCCTCGAAGCCCTCGAACTCCGCGGCCAGCACCTCGGCCTTCTTCTTACCCATCGCGCGGCGCAGAATATCTGCTCGACCGAGCGAGTAGCCGGCCACTTTCTGCGCGACATGCATGATCTGCTCTTGGTAGACGATCAGGCCATAGGTCTCGCCGAGGATTTCCTTGAGCGGCTCCTCCAGCTCCGGATGGATCGGCTTGACCTCTTGCCGGTCGTTCTTGCGGTCGGCGTAGTCGTTGTGCGCGTTCATGCCCATCGGGCCGGGGCGGTACAGCGCGCCGACGGCCACGATGTCCTCGAACGCGGTCGGCTGCATGCGGCGCAGCAGGTCACGCATAGGCCCACCGTCGAGCTGGAATACGCCGAGAGTGTCACCGCGCGAAAGCAATTCGTAGGTGAGCGAATCGTCGAGCGGCAACCGGTCCATATCCAGATCGATGCCGCGGTTGGCCTGGATATTCTCCAGCGCGTCACCGATCACCGTCAGGTTGCGCAGACCGAGGAAGTCCATCTTCAGCAGGCCGATGGCCTCACACGATGGATAGTCCCAACCGGTGATGAGCGCACCGTCCTGAGGCCGCTTCCACACCGGAATCGCGTCGGTGAGCGGATCGCAGGACATGATGACCGCGCAAGCGTGTACGCCCGCGTTGCGGATCAGGCCCTCGAGGCCGCGCGCGGTCTGGTAGATCTTCGCGACATCGGGATTGCTGGCGATGAGCTCGCGAACCTCGGCGGCTTCCTTGTACCGCTCATGCTCCGGATCGGTGATGCCGGACACCGAGATGTCCTTGGCCATGATCGGCGGTGGCAGCGCCTTGGTGATCTGGTCGGCGATGGCGAAACCCGGCTGACCGAACAGCACTCGCGCGGAGTCCTTGATGGCGGCCTTGGTCTTGATGGTGCCGAAGGTGATGACCTGCGCGACCCGGTCGGTGCCCCACTTCTCACTCGCGTAGCGGACCATCTCACCGCGGCGGCGATCGTCGAAGTCGATATCGATATCGGGCATCGAGACGCGCTCGGGATTGAGGAAACGCTCGAAGAGCAGACCGTGCGGAATCGGGTCGATATTGGTGATGCCGAGTGCGTAGGCGACCAGCGAACCGGCCGCCGAACCACGGCCGGGACCGACGCGGATGCCGACATCGCGCGCGTGATTGATCAGGTCGCCGACCACGAGGAAGTAGGCCGGGAAGCCCATCTCCAGGATGACGCCGATCTCGTATCGGGCCCGGTCCAGATAGTCCTGGGGCGCGCCGTCCGGGAAGCGGCGCCGCAGCCCGAGGTCGACCTCGCGGCGCAGCCAGCTGGCCTGGTCGTGCCCGTCGGGCACCGGGAAGATCGGCATCCGGTCGCGGTGCTGCCACACCTCGTCGTAGGGCTGGACCCGCTCGGCGATCAAGAGGGTCGAATCGCAGGCGCCGGGCACCTCGTTATCCCAGATCGCCCGCATCTCCTGCGCGGACTTCAGGTAGTAGCCGTCGCCGTCGAACTTGAAACGCGTTGGGTCGCTGAGTGTTTTACCGGTCTGGATGCACAGCAGCGCCTCGTGATTGGTCGAGGCGTCCTTGGTGACGTAGTGGCAGTCGTTGGTGGCCAGCGGCGGGATCGAGAGCTTCTTGCCGATCTCGAGCAATCCCTCGCGGACCCGGCGCTCGATGGACAGGCCATGATCCATGATCTCCAGGAAGAAATTGTCCGGTCCGAAGATCTCCTGCCACTTGGCCGCCGCCTCCAATGCCTCGCGGTCGTGGCCCAGGCGCAGGCGGGTCTGCACCTCGCCCGACGGGCAGCCGGTGGTGGCGATGATGCCCTGGGCATGTTCGGCGATGATCTCCTCGTCCATGCGCGCCCACTTGCCGAGCTGACCCTCCAGCGAGGCGAGCGAGGACAGCTTGAACAGGTTGTGCAGACCGGTCGCGTTCTCCGCGACCATGGTCATATGCGTGTACGCGCCGGAGCCCGAGACGTCGTCGCCCTTCTGGCTCGGATCGCCCCACTGCACGCGCTTGGTGTCGAACCGCGAAGCCGGCGCGATGTAGGCCTCGATACCGATGATCGGCTTGATGTCGGCCTTCTTGGCGGAGTTGTAGAACTCCGAGGCCCCGTACATATTGCCGTGGTCGGTCATACCGACCGCGTTCATTCCCAGCCGATTTGCCTCGGCGAAGAGCGGAGAGATTTTGGCCGCACCATCGAGCATGGAGTACTCGGTGTGATTGTGCAGGTGAACGAACGATCCGGACGAGGCGGCCAAGACGGTCCTTCCTCCCAAGGTCTCGACGGGGGTTGGTGTAGCGATTCTAGGGGTCCCCACCGACGAGTTCGGCCTGCCGCGCCGGGCTTGCGCAGGTGCCCGGCGTGTCGGTGGTGAAGATCACCGGCGCGTCTCGCGACCCCCGCTACGGCTGTCCGATTTCCGCGACAGTGGGGTGGTCCGCGGATCGCTCGACACTACGCGAGCCCTCGCTCAAGCGCGCTTGCGCCAGACGAATTTCAAGCCGGACCAGTCATTGTCGAGCGCGGCCACCTTGATGTCGACGACGCCGATGGGCAGCAGCAGCTCGCGCAGATCGTTTTCGGCGATATCGCTGACGTGCCCGCCCGCCTTGCGCGGCCAGGCGATCCACAGCATCGCGCCCGGCGTCAGTCGGGCGGCGAGTTCCGGTGCCTCATTGGCCAGGTCGGCGCGGGTGCGGTAGAACGCGAGGACGATATCCGCGGCCTCGGGAGCGTCGGTGGCGATCGCGACATCCGCTGGCAGATCGGGAATCCGCCAGCGCACCGGCGCATGTCGCAGCACCACCCGGTGACCGGGTTTGATGCCGATCTTCTTGGCCAGAGGAGTTCCGGAGTAGCCCGCGGTCACGAGGAAGACTGTATTCGGCACCTGAGCTCCGTCCTCGCGAATCGACGATCGGCGGCTGTTGGTCGCAAGCTTTCTCGGATCGGCTCTGTTTTGCGGGCGCCCACAAGGAGTGCCGATCCCGAGAGCGGGTGCGGATCGTGCCGGCACCGACGTCCGTTCGACGCGGTCGGCCCCGTATGCGATGGGGTCACGACGATAATCGGGCGATGAGGTGGCAGCGGCGGAACTGTTCAGTGGGTCCGCGATGACGACCGCCGCTATCGCTGTCGTCGCCGGGGCGGTATTGATCGTCGGCGCACTGCTGGTCTGGTCGCGTACCCGGCGGGTGGTGACCACTCCGGCCGAGCGAGCGGTATATACCGCACTGCATACGGCGTCGCTGGCCGCGCGGCCGTTACGACAGGGTTTGAACGATCGGTCTGCCCAGGAAGCCGCGCCGCATCTGCGGGCGCTCACCGGAGCCGACGCGTTGGGCGTTGCCGATCCGGACGGCACGCTGCTGGCTTGGGACGGGCCGCATTCGGATCTGGCCGAACCCTTCGCCGACGCGGCCCGGCGGGCGGTGGCGACCGAGCGGCCGGTGCTGGTGTCGGGGCCCGGTCGGGGCGAACATGCCGGGCGAACGTTGATCGCGCAACCGCTGCTCATCGAAAACGGCGGGGTGGCGGGGGCTTTGGGGGTGGTGACCACCGGAAAGCCGGAGCCGGGACGGCTGGGCGCGGTCGCGGAGGTGGCGCGATATGCCTGCGGGCAGCTGGAATTGGCGGAGCTGGACGCGTCGCGGGCCCGGCTCGATCGGGCCGAGGTGCGGGCACTGCGGGCACAGATCAGCCCGCACTTCATCTATAACGCGCTCAATACCGTTGCCTCCTTCGTGCGTACCGATCCGGATCGGGCCCGCGAGCTGATCCTGGAGTTCGCGGACTTCACCCGGTATTCCTTCCGCGCCGCTGGCGAATTCACGGTCCTGTCCGACGAACTGCGCAATATCGAGCGGTATCTGGCGTTGGAACGCGCCCGGTTCGGTGACGCGCTGGAGGTGCGGTTGCAGATCGCACCCGAGGTGCTCGGCGTCGTGCTGCCGTTCCTCGCGCTGCAACCGCTGGTGGAGAACGCCGTTCGACACGGTTTGGCCGGAGCCACGCGCGGCGGCACGGTGACCATTGTCGCGGCCGATGCGGGCATCGATTGTGTGATCAGCGTCGAGGACGACGGGATCGGCATGGATCCGGATCTGCTGCGGTCCGGTGCGCTCGATGCCATCGAAACCGGTACCGGCCCAGCGGGTTCCGGCGAATCCGCGCATGTGGGTCTGGCCAATGTCGACGACCGGCTGCGCGCCGCCTTCGGCAATGACTACGGGCTGATCGTGGAGACCGCCCCCGGCGCGGGCACCAAGGTCAGCCTCCGCGTCCCGAAATTCCGCGCGGGCATCCAGGCCTGACTCCAGGCACCGCACACCCCGGTTCGTCACCCGTGCGATCGCGCGGGTGTGGTCGCGAACAGGGATGCGCGGCCCATGCCCGAATAACGGTGTGTCGACGGTTTTCGCCCCGACTGGGGCATCCGGACCGGCGGTTCCAGCCCGCCCCTTACCATGGAACGACTGTGACCCGGACCACCGACCAGGCCGCCGCACTGCGCGTGCTCGCCGTGGACGACGAGAAGCCCGCTCTGGACGAGCTGGTCTATTTGCTGCGCGCGCAACCGGGCGTCGGGGGGATCCACAGCGCGGGTGATGCGACCAGTGCGCTGCGGCTGATGCGCGCCCATCCGATCGATGCGGTGTTCCTCGATATCAATATGCCCGGGTTGGACGGGATGGAGTTGGCGGGGATCCTGTCGGAGTTCGCCAACCCGCCCGCCGTGGTCTTCGTGACGGCGCACGACGATCGCGCGATCGCGGCGTTCGATCTCGGGGCGGTGGACTATCTGTTGAAACCGCTGCGCGAGGCGCGGCTGGCCGAGGCGGTGCGCCGGATCGCGGGAGCGCGCAGTGCCGCACCGGCCATTGCGCAACCGCAGGCCGATCCCAGCGAGGTCATCCCGGTGGAGTTGGCCGGGGTCACCACCTTGGTGCACCGGTCGAGCGTGAGCTGGGTGGAGGCGGACGGCGATTACGCCAGGCTGCATACCAACGCGGGTTCACATCTGGTGCGGATTCCCTTGTCGGCGTTGGAATCCCGCTGGGAGAACGCCGGGTTCCTGCGGGTACACCGGTCGTATCTGGTGGCGCTGCGGCTGGTGACCGGGCTGCGTACGGTCGGCAACGCGACGGTGGTCCGGCTGCGGGGCGACGGTCATGCCGCGGCGGTGGAATTGCCGGTCAGCCGTCGGCAGGTGCGCGAGCTGAAGCAGCGCCTGGTGCACGGGCCGCGCCAGCAGTGGACGAATCCGTGACCACACCGCAGCACCGCCCGACCCGCCAGCGCGTCGTACTCGCCGAACGCCGCGGTGCGCGCCGCGCGCGGACCCGCACAGAGGTGGTCGAGCAGACCGAGATCGGTGCAGCGTTGATCGGTGGGCTGATCCGGGCCCAGCTGGGGCTGGCGCTGCGGGTCGGATTGGTCATGGTCCTCCTATTGTGTTCGCTCCCCCTGCTCTTCCGCCTCGGTTCGGTCGGTTCGTTCATCGTGCTCGGGGTCCGGCTGCCGTGGTTGCTGCTCGGCGTTGCCGTGTATCCGGTGCTGTACGGCGTCGGGCGGCTGTACGTCCGCCTGGCCGAACGCAACGAACAGGACTTCCTGGAATTGGCCGAGGACTGACTCGATGTCCCCCATCGCAATACCGCTGGCCCACCGTCGCCCCGCCGAATATCCACGCACCGCTCGGATGGGCAGGAGTTCGGTTGGCAGCGACGAAAGGGGCCGTGCCGCAGCACGGCCCGCCCCTGCGCGCTGTCGTCCGGATAGCGGATCGCACGCAGGCATGCCGTGAGCACCCCGACGGCGCCAGCGCTGACGGTGCTCGCGCTGCTGTTCGCCGCGCTGGCTACTGTCGCGATCGGCATCTACGGTGTTCGATTGGCGCGCACCACCTCTGATTTCCTGGTCGCCTCGCGCAGCGTCGGCCCCCGCTGGAATGCCGCGGCAATCTCTGGTGAATACCTTTCGGCCGCTTCCTTTCTCGGCGTCGCCGGGCTGATCGCGAAATACGGTGCGGACGCGCTGTGGTATCCGGTCGGGTTCACTGCGGGATATCTCGGGCTGCTGTTGTTCGTTGCGGCTCCGCTGCGGCGATCCGGGGCGTATACGGTGCCGGACTTCGCGGAGTTCCGGCTCGGGTCGCTGCGGTTGCGCAGGCTGGCGGCGGTCGTGGTGGTACTGGTCTGCGGGGTGTACCTCATCCCGCAGTTCCAGGGCGCGGGGCTGACGCTGCACATTCTGCTGAATGTGCCGAAATGGGTCGGCGCGGTGGCCGTCGGCGCGATCATCATCGCCAATGTCGCTGGTGGCGGCATGCGGTCGATCACACTGGTGCAAGCCTTCCAGTACTGGTTGAAGCTGACCGCGGTCGCGATCCCGGCGCTGGTACTGCTCGGTCATTTCCTGGCCGAGGATCGCGAACTCGGCACGCCCGCTCCCCCGGTGGTCACCGAGCGCACCACGGTGGACGTCAGCACCGGCGTCGTGGTTCGAATCGATGCGCCACAACAGGTTTCGGTCACCGGCACGCTCGACGGTCGCGCAGTGGACGGTCCGGTCCTGCTGACGCCGGGCGGGCACGAACTGGCGGCGGGCACCGAGCTGACCCTGGAGGCGGGCTCGGCCGTGCCAGTGGTGGCCGGAGCGCCGACCGACGGCGCGGCCTGGTTGGCGCCCGGTGGCGGATTCGGCGGCACACATCCGACATACCAGGTCTATTCGCTGATCATCGCCACTTTCCTCGGGACCATGGGGCTACCGCATGTGCTGGTGCGGTTCTACACGAATCCGGATGGCCGGGCGGCGCGCACGACCGCGCTCGCGGTGATCGGCCTGGTCGGATTGTTCTACCTGTTCCCCATCCTGCTCGGGGTGTTCGCACGGCTGTATGTGCCGCAACTGCTGATCACCGGCACCTCCGATGCCGCAGTGGTGCTGCTACCCGGGTCCGTGCTCGCGGGCCTACCCGGGCAACTGTTGGCGGCACTGGTGGCCGCGGGTGCGATCGCGGCATTTCTGTCCACCTCGTCCGGACTGCTGGTCAGCATCGCGGGCGTGCTCAGTACCGATATGCTGCGCGGGCGGATTCGCGATTTCCGGGCCGCCGCGCTCTTCGCCGGTGCCGTGCCCCTCGGCCTATCGCTCACGGTGGTGTCGCTGGATCTGTCCCGCACTGTCGCACTCGCCTTCTCGGTGGCCGCCTCGACGCTGTGCCCGCTGCTGGTACTCGGCATCTGGTGGCGCGGTCTGACGGCGAAGGGCGCGGCGACCGGACTGATCGTCGGCGGGTCGGCCGCGGGCGCGGCGACGGTGGTGTCGGTGACCGGTGGAATCTCCGATGAGCTTGCGGACGGCTGGCTGGCCGCGATACTCGGCTATCCGGCGGCGATCAGTGTGCCGTTGGCATTCGCGGCGATGATCCTGGTCAGCAAGCTGACGCCGGGGCAGAGCGCACGCCGGATCGGGAGAATCTTCGTCCGCATGCACGCACCCGAGCGGCTCGGTATGGGCGCGGACCGTGAGCGGGTGCTGCGGTCGAGCTGACCGCCGACCGTTCGTCGCGGCCTGCCGACCGTTCACCGCACAATCGAGGGCCTTCACGGAGTGACCCACGCCACATCATGATTCGCTCACAAAGGTCCCTTTATGGTCGGCGGGTAGTAAGCCACGTCACACGCTAGGACCCTGCGATGACCAGTATCGACCTCGACAAAGATGGCACGCCACCGCGGCGCACGCCGACGGCGGAGGATTTCGCCGCCGTCCAGTCGAGTCCCCAATTCCAGGAATTACGAAGTCGGTTGCGCCGCTTCGTCTTTCCGATGACAGCGCTGTTCCTGGTCTGGTACCTCAGCTACGTACTACTGGGCGCATACGCGCACGACTTCATGGCCACCGAGGTCATCGGCAACGTCAACCTCGGCCTGCTGCTCGGCCTCGGTCAGTTCGTATCGACGTTCGTGATCACTTGGCTCTATGTCCGGTTCGCCAATAAGGAACTGGATCCGCGCGCCGCGTCGATCCGCGACTACCTCGAGGGAGGCCAGGCGTGAACGAGCAATACCTTGCCGCCGCGACGGTCGGCAATCCCGGCGCGAATATCGCCATCTTCGGCCTGTTCGTGGCGATCACGATGGTCGTAGTGATCCGGGCCAGCCGCAACAACCGCACCGCCGCCGACTACTTCACCGGCGGCCGCGGCTTCTCCGGACCGCAGAACGGTATCGCCATCGCGGGCGACTATCTTTCCGCCGCAAGCTTTCTCGGCATTGCGGGCGCCATCGCGGTATACGGCTACGACGGATTCCTGTACTCCATCGGCTTCCTGGTGGCGTGGTTGGTCGCGCTGCTGCTGGTCGCCGAAATGCTCAGGAACACCGGTAAATTCACGATGGCCGATGTGCTGAGCTTCCGACTGAAGGAAGGTCCGGTCCGCACCGCCGCCGCGCTGACCACCCTCGCGGTCTCGCTGTTCTATCTGCTGGCGCAGATGGCGGGCGCCGGCGGTCTGGTCGCGCTGCTGCTCGACATCTCGGACAAGACCGGACAGAGCATCGTAATCGCCGTGGTCGGCGTGCTGATGATCGTCTATGTGCTGGTCGGCGGCATGAAGGGCACCACATGGGTGCAGATCATCAAGGCGGTGCTGCTGATCACCGGCGCGGCGCTGATGACCGTGATGGTGTTCGCCAAATTCGGCTTCAACTTCTCCGATATCCTCGGCTCGGCCCAGGATGCGGTGCACGGATCCAAGTCCAAGGGCGTGGCCGCCCGTGACGTACTCGCCCCCGGCGCCCAGTACGGCGGCAACGCGACCTCCAAGCTGAACTTCATATCCCTCGGCCTGGCCCTGGTGCTCGGCACCGCGGGTCTGCCACATGTGCTGATGCGCTTCTACACCGTGCCGACCGCGAAAGAAGCACGCCGCTCGGTGGTTTGGGCGATCGGCCTGATCGGCGCGTTCTACCTGTTCACCCTGGTGCTCGGCTACGGCGCGGCCGCCATCGTCGGACCGGACCGCATCCTCGCCTCGGCGGGCGGCCAGAATTCGGCAGCTCCGCTGCTGGCCTTCGAACTCGGCGGCGTGATCCTGCTCGGCATCATCTCAGCGGTTGCCTTCGCCACCATCCTGGCGGTCGTCGCGGGTCTGACCATTACCGCGTCGGCGTCGTTCGCGCACGACATCTACGCCAGCGTGCTCAAGAAAGGCAATGTCGACGAGAACAAGCAAGTCAGGGTTTCGCGGATCACCGCGGTCGTGATCGGTGCGCTGGCCATCGGGCTCGGCATCCTGGCCAACGGCCAGAACATCGCGTTCCTGGTGGCGCTCGCCTTCGCGGTCGCGGCGGCGGCGAATCTGCCGACCATCGTGTTCTCGCTGTTCTGGAAGCGATTCAACACCACCGGTGCGCTGTTCAGCATGTACGGCGGTCTGATCTCGACCATTGTGCTGATCGTGTTCTCCCCGGCGGTATCCGGCACGAAGACCTCGATGATTCCGGGTTCGGACTTCGACTGGTTCCCGTTGTCGAACCCCGGAATCGTGTCCATCCCACTGGCTTTCGTGCTCGGTGTGGTCGGCACCTTCCTGGGCGGGCGGATGCCGGAGGATCCGGCGAAGCACGCCGAGATGGAGGTTCGCTCGCTCACCGGCGTCGGCGCCGAGAAGGCAGTTGTGCACTGAGCGCATCCGGCTGACTTGCCGCCCTTGCTGTTTCGATAGGAGAGATCGACGTCGACCAGTGCAACCACCGACCCGACCACCTACCCGCCGGATGCGGAGTTCGCCGCGAACGCGAACGCTTCGGGTGCGCTGTATGACCTTGCCGCCACCGATCGGCTGGAGTTCTGGGCCGAGCAGGCTCGGCGGTTGCACTGGCATCAGCCGTGGACGCGGGTGCTCGACTGGAGCGACGCACCCGTCGCGAAGTGGTTCGTCGACGGCAAGCTCAATGTCGCCTACAACTGCGTGGACCGCCATGTGCTCGACGGATACGGCGATCAGGTCGCCATCCATTGGGAAGGCGAACCGGGCGACTCCCGAGATATCACCTACGGCGAATTGCTGGCCGAAGTCTCCAGGGCGGCAAACTATTTCACCGAACTCGGGCTGCGGACCGGCGATCGTGTCGCCATCTACATGCCGATGGTTCCCGAGGCCGTCGTCTCGATGCTGGCCTGCGCCCGGCTCGGGCTCACACATTCGGTGGTATTCGCCGGTTTCTCGCCGACGGCCTTGCGTCAGCGTGTCGATGACGCCGGTGCGCGTCTGGTGATCACCACCGACGGGCAGTGGCGGCGCGGTACGGCGGCGCCGCTCAAGACCGCTGTCGACGAGGCGCTGGCCGATGGTGCGCACACCGTCGAGCACGTACTCGTGGTGCGCCGCACCAATATCGAGGTCCCATGGACCGAGGGACGCGATCTGTGGTGGCACGACACCGTCACCGACGCCGCCCCCGATCATCGAGCTCAGGCCTTCGACGCCGAGCATCCGCTGTTCATCCTCTACACCTCCGGCACCACCGGAAAGCCCAAGGGCATCCTGCACAGCACCGGCGGCTACCTCACCCAGGCCGCCTACACCCACCACAACGTCTTCGATCACAAAGCGGGACAAGACGTTTACTGGTGCACCGCCGATATCGGCTGGGTCACCGGACACAGCTATATCGTCTACGGCCCGCTGGCCAACCGTGCCACCCAGGTCGTCTACGAGGGCACACCCAACTCCCCCGATGAGCACCGGCATTTCGACATCATCGAAAAGTACGGCGTCACCATCTACTACACCGCCCCCACGCTGGTGCGGACCTTCATGAAGTGGGGCCGCCAGATCCCGGACGCGCACGAGCTGTCCTCGCTGCGGTTGCTCGGCAGCGTCGGCGAACCGATCAATCCGGAGGCGTGGCGCTGGTACCGAGAGGTACTGGGCGGCAACCGGACTCCCATCGTCGACACCTGGTGGCAGACCGAGACCGGCGCCATCATGATCTCCCCGCTGCCCGGTGTCACGGCCGCCAAACCGGGTGCGGCCATGACCCCGCTGCCCGGCATCAGCGCGAAGATCGTCGATGACGACGGCGGCGAACTCGACCACGGCCGCTCCGGACTGCTGGTACTCGATCAGCCGTGGCCCTCGATGCTGCGCGGCATCTGGGGTGATATGGATCGGTTCCGCGAGACCTATTGGGACCGATTCGCCGATCGCGGTTGGTATTTCGCCGGTGACGGCGCCAAGCTCGACGACGACGGCGACCTCTGGGTGCTCGGCCGAGTCGACGATGTCATGAATGTCTCCGGGCACCGGATCTCCACCGCCGAAGTCGAATCCGCGCTCGTCGGGCATCCGTCGGTCGCGGAGGCCGCGGTGGTCGGCGCGAACGACGCCACCACCGGCCAGGCCATCGTCGCCTTCGTCATCCTCACCGCGGGTGCGCACAATTCCGGCGATGCACTGATCGGTGAGTTGAAAGCCGCCGTCTCCCGGGAGATCAGCCCCATCGCCCGCCCCAGGGAAGTCCACATCGTCCCGGAACTCCCGAAAACCCGCAGCGGCAAGATCATGCGCCGTCTACTCCGCGATGTCGCAGAGGGTCGCCAACTCGGCGATACGTCGACCCTCGTCGACCCGAAGGTCTTCGAGGCCATCGCCCGCGGCTAGGCGACGCTTCCGGGCGGACCCGGCCACCGCAATGATGAGGGGGACCGGGTCCGCCCCGCCGCGTCGGCGGCACGCCACCGTCGGGATCGCTCCTCGAACACCGCGACCCGACCGCCGCCCTCGCTCTGCATCTATCCGCCCTCGACGGCGCACAACGCATCGCCGCGCCCCGCGACACCACCTTCGCCATCGCCGCGCTGGCCGCCGAACTGGGCGAATACGAAACCACCGCAACCCTCTTGGGCACCGCCGAGGCCATCCGCGTCATCAACGACATCCCCCTGCTCTGCGCCGAACGCCACGACATCGACCGTCCTATCGCCAAAGTTCGTGCCGCCCTGGGTGATTCAGCCTTCAACACCGCCTACGCAAGTGTGCCGATCTGGGTCCAGCGCAAGCAAGTGACCTCGCCGCTGCGATCACCACTCCGCCAGCGGCAGGTCAACTCCGTCGGTAATGCAGCAGATCGAGCCCGATTCCGGCGACGGCGGGGCATCGGCCCGGTTCCGCCGGGACGCGAAGAATTCCGATGGCATTCCTGCGCTTTCGAACATCATGCCGACCATGTGAAATGCAACGACCGCCGACGCCGGTACCGGTTGCACCGCAACGGAAAGCGGATGGCAGCTTCCGGCAGCGTCGCCTGGCGACCGATTCGCCCTGCTAGAAGGCTTGCCTCACTGACTGATCGGTAAGAACCGACACATGTGTGACACGCCGCTCGACGAATGTCGCGAATGTCGGTTTGAACCGTTGGACGGGTCTACCACGTAGACAATGCGAACAGCGGCACCCGGCGGCCGCACATCGAGGAGACCCCTATGAGACGACTGGGACCGTGGCTCACCCTGGCGGCAGTGGCTGTACTCGGCCTCGTCCTCTTGGTCATCAATATGTCCAAGGACACCGAACCGCCAGCGGCGAAGACGAACACGGTGGCCACCACCACCGTGCCCACGACGCAGGCACCACCGACCACCGCTGCTCCCGCGACCGCACCCTTCCCGGCCAAGGCCGACTACGTCGGCAGGATTCCGCTGGCATCGGGCGGCACCATCACCCTCGAGATCACCGTCGCGGGTGATAAGGCCATCGCCTACGCCTGTGACGGCAAGTCGATCGAATCCTGGCTGCGTGGCAGCGCGACGAACGGATCCCTGCAGCTCACCGGCAAGGACGACGCCGAACTGACCGGCACCTTCGATGGTGCAACGGTGCAGGGCACCCTCGGGATCGCCGGCAAGCAGTGGACTTACACTGCCGCCCCGGTACAACCGCCCGCCGGACTCTATATCTACAGCGCGGCCGGAACCCGCCAGAGCTGGATCGTCGACGCGAACGGTGGGGTCACCGGCGTCCAGCGCAATCCGGACGGCTCCACCGCACCGGCGGTCGCCCTCGCATCCGATGCGACCGCCGTCGTCAACGGCAAGAAGGTCACGGCGAACAAGGTAAGTGGTGGTGACAGTGTCGGCTGATCGAGAAGCACCGACGGTCCGGGTGAATCCGAGCCGGGCATCGGCGGCGGGCATCGTCATTGCGCTGCTCGTGGGCGCGGCGGTTTCGGTATTGCTCGGCGTGTACGCGAAACAGCATGATCCGCGGTTCTTTTCGATCAACGTGGCTGGATTCTCCAGTCCGGTGGCGGTGAAAACCTGGCTGGCCACCCTCGCCACCGCACTCGCGCTGTTCCAATTCGTCTCGGCGCTGGCCATGTACGGCAAATTCGACGCGCTTTTCGCCGAGACCCCGCCGTGGATCGGCACCGTCCATGTGTGGTCGGGCCGCCTGGCCGTACTCGTTACCGTTCCGGTCGCCGTGCACTGCCTGTACGCGCTGGGTTTTCAGGACTACGAGAACCGCGTGCTGATCCATTCCCTGTTCGGCTGTTTCTTCTACGGGGCGTTCGTCGCCAAAATGCTGCTATTGACCCGAAAGGGGCTGCCCGGCTGGGTTATTCCGGTCGCGGGCGGTCTGGTGCTGACCGGGCTGACCGGTCTGTGGCTCACCTCGGGCCTGTGGTTCTTCCAGCACAACGGCATTACCTTCTGACCCTTCTGATCGGAGTCCGCTATGACCAACAATGATCTCGTTCTCAACCGCCGTACCGTCGTGATCGCGAGTGCGAGTGCGGCCGCCGCCGCGGCCGCGCTGACCGCGTGCAGCACCTACGGCAAGGACGACACCGCCCGAGCCGAAGCACCCAAACCCGCCGCGGGATCGGCCGGACCGAATGTGGCCGCCGGACAACCGAGTCCGAACGCCATCGCCTCGAGCTCCGAGGTACCGGTCGGCGGCGGTGTGATCAAGGGCGATGTGGTGGTGACCCAGCCGAATGCCGGTACATTCGTCGGCTTGGACTCGACCTGCACGCATGCGGGCTGCAAGGTTGCCACGGTATCCGGCGGCACCATCAACTGCGCCTGCCACGGCAGTAAGTTCGGCCTCGACGGCTCGGTGGTCAACGGCCCGGCTACCCGCCCGCTCGCCGCGAAAGCGGTTCACGTCGAGGGTGACTCGATCGTGCTCGGATAGGTCCCCGGCACACATCGGTCCGCGCCGCGCGGCATATCTGCCGCGCGGCCTACCGCCCGAGCACAGGTCAGGTGCCGAACAGTTCGGCCATCCGCCGGTCCATCTCGTCCGGCGGGACATCCTCGACATGGGTGGCCACGGTCCACCGGTGGCCCCACGGGTCCTCGAACGCACCACTGCGATCACCGTAGAACTGAGTGGTCATGGGCGTGAGTTCCTTGGCGCCCGCGGCGAGGGCCGCGGCGTGGGCGGCGTCGGCGTCCTCGACATAGACGTACAGGTTGACGGGAGTGCCGCCGACCGTCTTCGGGTCCAGGAAATCCATATCGGGAGCCGGATCGCCGACCATGATGAGCGAGTTGCCGAACATGAGTTCGCAGTGCGCGACCTTGCCGTCCGGTCCCGGCATGCGCATCCGCTCGGATGCGCCGAAGATGTTCTTGTAGAAGTCGATGGCGGCGGCCGCGCCGTCGATCGCCAACCCGGGAGAGACCACCGGATATCCCTCGGGGATCGGTTTGACATCGGACATGGGATACCTCCGATCGAGGCGTTTGTCGGATAGGTGCGAGCCTATTCCTCGGAACCGACAAAAAGACCTGGATCGGCACTTTGATCTAACGACCTGCGGCTGCCCACGGGACGACGGGAGCCCTCACTCGGTCCAGGTGACCTGCGTATTGATCGTCTGCTGCAGCATGCTCGCGCTGCGCGGATCACGGTAGGCCTGATGCCCGCCGACGGTAATGGATCCGGCCACCGGCAGCGGCAATCCGAGGTCGACGGTGATCGTGCCCGCACCCTGCATGACGTAGTCCTTGATATCGAGCGTGCCCGCGTTATTGGGCAGCGTCCACACCTGCGACTTCGGCGCCTGGATCACCTCGAGTTCGATGGTCAGCCGATCGCCGTCGCGCTCGGTCAGCGTCGCGGTGGTCACCTGGTCGAGTGCGACACCGCCGTCGACCTCTTGGCGCACCGTCCACACCGCACCCTCGCCGACGGGTTGGTCGGGGAAGGTGATCGAACGGTAGACCGCCTGATAGAAGGCCTGCTCCAGGGCAGCGCGGGCGGAATTGGAGGTGTCCGGTGACGGGGCGAGGCGCAGCGCGGTAATCGCACCGAGGTCGCTCATATCGAATCCGGCGTGCGAACCACCGGCGGCCGTGAGTGCCTTGGCCAGCGACGGATCCGGGGTGGAGATGGTGCCGAGGGTCAGTTCCACACCGTCGGCGTCGGTCTGGGCCGTCATCGGAATCGTCAGCGGCGGCGAAGAGAAGTCGCTCGGCGGTTGATCATTGATCTGCTGCTCGATGTGATGATCGGTGCGCAGCGTCACCTGCTGCTCCGTGCCCGCCGGATAGGCGGGACGCAGCAGTGACCGCGGCTCCTCGCCCGCCGAGAGGACGGTGGTGACCGCAGCCGAGATCGGCACGGTCACTTCCTTACCGATGCCGAGCGGTTCGGTGCTGTCGGCTTCGACACGCGCGTCGGAGCCGTCACTACAGCCGACGCCGAACGCGGAAAGTCCGACCGCCAGCACCATCAGCAGCACACCCGAGCGCGCAATTCGGGGTACGTGGGGGGAAGACAACACCGTCACGAGCATCAGAGTACGACCGCTTCCTGAGTGTCAGCTGGGACATGCAGGTGACCGCGTGCGCAGGGCATGTCGTTACTCGAGAGATGATGGTCGGCGTGAGTGACGACCGGCCGCCCGAGGACAACACCGCCGATGACGCGGTGCCGCACAGCGACGACGCAGAAACCCCGACGCCAACCACCGATTCCGGGAAGCCCGCGGCAGCGCTGCGGCTACCCACGCTACTGATCATCGCCGCGGTGCTGCTCGGTCTCGACCTGCTCACCAAGACCATCGTCGTCGCGAAGCTGACCCCGGGCGATCCGGTGCCGATCATCGGCGATTTCGCACGGCTGTCGCTGGTGCGCAACCCGGGCGCGGCGTTCTCGATGGCGACCGGCATGACCTGGCTGCTCACGCTGGTCGCCGCGGCCGTGGTGATCGGTGTGATCCGCATCGGCCGCACGCTGCGCTCGCTGTGGTGGGCGATCGGGCTCGGCATGGTGCTCGGCGGCGCGCTCGGCAATCTGGTCGACCGGTTGTTCCGTGCGCCGGGACCGCTGCAGGGACATGTGGTGGACTTCATCGCGGTCGGCTGGTGGCCGGTGTTCAACCTGGCCGACTCCTCGATCGTGTGCGGCGCAATCCTGTTGGTCGTGCTCACGGTCTTCGGTTTCGAGCCCGACGGCACCCGCACCGGGCACGGCCGCGCCGAGGAGACCGCCACCGATACCGCCGCAGCGCCGGACGACACACCGTCGGACAACGGTGCCAACGGCACGGCCAGCAGCAAGGGGACGGCGGCATGACCGAGCACAGCGAGCGAACCATGTCACAGCGAGCTTCGCTCGTGCCGGAACCGAGCACCAGCGAGGTGCAGGCATGAGAGAAACACGGACCATGCCCGTACCCGATGGACTCGACGGCATGCGCGTCGACGCCGGACTGTCCCGGCTGCTCGGCCTGTCCCGCACCGCCGTGGCCACCCTGGCCGAGGAGGGGTCGGTGCAGCTCGACGGCGTCGCCGCGGGCAAATCGGATCGCCTGGTCGCTGGCGCCTGGCTCGAGGTCGAGTTCCCCGAACCCAAGCGCGAACTCACCATCGAGGCCACCCCGGTGGCGGGAATGAAGATCCTCTACGCCGATGACGACATCGTCGCCGTGGACAAACCCGTCGGCGTCGCGGCGCATACCGGCGTCGGCTGGACCGGACCGACGGTGGTCGGCGGACTCGCCGCGGCGGGCTACCGCATCTCGACCTCGGGGGCGCACGAACGGCAGGGCATCGTGCACCGGCTCGATGTCGGCACCTCCGGGGTGATGGTGGTCGCGCAGTCCGAACACGCTTACACGGTGCTCAAGCGGGCGTTCAAGCAGCGCACCATCGATAAGCGGTATCACGCACTGGTGCAGGGACATCCGGATCCGAGCAGCGGCACCATCGATGCGCCGATCGGCCGGGCCCGCGGCGACGCCTGGAAATTCGCGGTCACCGCGGACGGGCGACCGAGCATCACGCACTACGACACCGTCGAGGCGTTCCAGGCGGCGAGCCTGCTCGATATTCATCTGGAAACCGGGCGCACCCACCAGATCCGGGTGCATTTCTCCGCGATCCGGCATCCGTGCTGTGGTGATCTCACCTATGGTGCGGATCCGCGGTTGGCGGAGCGGCTCGGGCTGGAACGTCAATGGCTGCACGCGCGTTCGCTCGGGTTCAACCATCCGGCCGACGGTCGGTATATGGAGATCACCAGCGAATACCCGGACGATCTGAAGAACGCACTCGACGTGCTGCGCAATGCCTGACTCGATCCCCTTGCGCCGCATCGCCATTGCCGTTGCGGCGGTTGGTTTCGCCGTGCTCGTCGTGGTGCTCGGGGCGCTGAATCCGCCACGTCCGTCCGGTATCTCCACCGACCGGCTCGGCCCCGAACGGGGCGAGCCGGTCGCGGATTATCTTGTGCGGGCCCAGGATTCGCTGTCCGGCTCGGATACCAACGAGCACTGGGCCCTGGCCTCCTTCACCGAACCGCTTACCCCCGACCAGATTCCGGCACACAGCGGCAGTCTGCGGATCGCCGCGGCCAGCCACCATGTGTCGATCCCCCGCGTGCACACCCCGATCGTCACGGTCCAACTCCCCGCGGGCAATACCGTCGCGGTCGCCTCGGCCGATAACGCCGCCTGGCAACTGCTGGCCGAACACCCCGCGGACGATCGCACCAGCCGCGTCACCGCAGTGTCGGTGGCTCGTCTGCGCGCCGGATGCGCATGCACCGTCGGCCTGGTGGTTCGCGGCCGACTCTCCGAACTCCGAAATCTCGCCGCCCAGAACGAGATCCGTGCCGTTCAGGCGCTCCCCGCCGACGCCGTCGCCCTCAGCTTCGCGATCGTCCCGCTACTGCCCGAGTACGAGGACATCGCCCTGCCCGGCCCGGATGACGGCGCGGTACCGGACCAGTAGTCGCCACATCACTTGTTGGTGTAGTAGGTGATGCGCATCGACTCGTCCAACTCCGATGCCGTCCGCGATTGCGGCTCATCCGGTGCCACGTCCAACGGACGTCGATGGACACCGAACCCGCCGCACTGCTCGATGCCGTCCACACCGTGGCGGGTTTCAGCTATGCGGCCGGGCTGGTCAATCCGGCAGTGTCACAACACCATCCAGATACCGGCGGCACCGTCCGATGAGCAGCACCCGGTCGCCCGCGAGTTCGCAGCGCAGGCTGCCGCCACGCTGGGACAACTGACGCGCACTGAGTGCGGTGCGGCCGAATTCGCGGCTCCACAGCGGAACCAGTTGGGCATGTGCCGATCCCGTGACCGGATCCTCGACCACGCCGAGGTCCGGTCCGAAGACGCGCGAGACGAAGTCGACGGTATCGCCGGGCGCGGTGATCACGGCGTCGAACGCGAGCGGCGGGAAGGCTGCGAAGTTCGGCCGAGCCTCGCGCACCTCCCGCTCGGAGCCGAGGACGATCACCTCGTCGAATCCGGTGTACGCGCGCACCGGGCGCACCCCGAGCGCCTCCACCAGTGCGGGATCGGGAGCGATCTCCCTGGATTCCAGGGCGGGTAGGTCCAGTACAAATTCGTCGTCATCGGTGCGGTCGACGTGTAGCCAGCCGCTACGCGTGAAGAAGCTCACCCGGTCCTCGCCCGGGTGAATGTCCTCGAGGATCTGCGCGGCGGTGGCCATGGTGGCATGGCCACACATGTCCACCTCCATCGTCGGGGTGAACCAGCGCAGGTGCCAGGCGGGCCACTCCCCTGGTGGCCCGCCCGCCTCGACGGGTAATTGAGAGGTGTAGAAGGCGGTCTCGGCGAGGTTGTTCTCCGCGGCCAGATGTTGCAACAGCTCGTCCGGCAGCCAGGTGGGCAGCGGCATGACCGCGGCCGGGTTGCCCGAGAACGGTTCGTCGGCGAACGCGTCGATCTGGTGCAGCAATACCTCCATAGTCGAGAAGGTACTCCAACCCTGAATGATCCCTTCGCACAAGGTATCTCGCGGCGCGGCGGGTCACATGTCCAGTTGTTCAGGCGCCCCCGCCCGGTGAGCTCGGAAGTAGCGTGTGCTTCTCGCCCTGAACTGCGGCGGCGATCCACCAAGCGGCCTCGACGAGCACGATGCCGACTGCGCCGCAGATGAACGCCGCGGTGGTGAGTTCGACATTCGAGGGGTCGAGTTTGAAGAAATGCCTGGTGAACGGGATTGTGAACAACAGCACATAAGCGGCGATCGAGGCGCCTATGAGCACCACCTTCCACCACACATACGGCCGGGCGACGATGGCGAGCACCCACACCGCGATCATGATCAAGGTGATGAGCGCCGTGGTGCCCGCCTGCTCCTTCTGCTCGAAACTGGCATCCGGCCCCGCGTAGGCGATCAGGTAGGCGATGAAGGTGGCGACGCCGATCACCACACCGGATGGAATCGCCAAACGCATGACGCGCGAGACGAATCCGGAGCGGGCGCGTTCGTTGTTGGGAGCCAGCGACAGGATGAAGGCCGGGATGCCGATGGTGAACCAGGCCGCGATCGTGACATGCCTTGGCAGGAACGGATATCCGATCGGATCGTAGCCGAAGATCTGCGAGCCGACACCGGCGATACCGACCAAGAAGGCGAGCAGTACCGAGTACACGGTCTTGGTGAGGAACAGATTCGAGACCCGCTCGATATTGCCGATCACCCGGCGGCCCTCACCGACCACATACGGCAGCGTGGCGAATTTGTTGTCCAGCAATACGATCTGTGCGACCGCACGGGTGGCCGGACTGCCCGAGCCCATCGCCACACCGATATCGGAATCCTTCAGCGCCAGTACGTCGTTCACACCATCACCGGTCATGGCGACGGTATGGCCGCGAGATTGCAAGGCCGCCACCATGGCTCGCTTCTGATCCGGGCGCACCCGGCCGAAGGTGGTCTCGTGCTCGAGCACATCGGCGAGTGCGTGATGGTCCTCGGGCAATTCGCGAGCGTCGACCGCGTGATCGCCGCCGCGCAGATCCAGCGAGGACGCCACCGCACCGACCGAGACGGCATTGTCGCCGGAGATCACCTTGATCGAAACCTGCTGGCTGGCAAAGTAATCGAGGGTTTCGCGGGCATCAGGACGCACCTTCTGCTCGAGCACGACGAGCGCCGCGGGGTCAACGGCGCCGGGTGCGTCGACGGCGTCGACGGGACGGTCGCTGCGCGCCAGCAGCAGAATGCGCAGACCCGAAGAACCGAGTTCCTCTGCGACGCGGGCATCTTCGGAACTCGGGTCGAGCAGCACATCGGGCGCACCGAGCAGCCAGTCGCCGTGTTCGCCATAGGAGAAGCCGCTCCACTTCTTCGCCGAGGAGAACGGCGCGACCGCGGTGTGCCGCCAATTCGGTCTATCGGTCAGCTCTTCGCCGATCGCCTGCACGCTCGCATTCGGACGCGGATCGTCGGCGGCCATGGCGGCCAAGGCCCGGCGCACCTCGGCGTCGTCGAATGAGCCGACAGTCTTGATATCCGAGAGCCGCATCCCATTCTCGGTGAGCGTGCCGGTCTTATCCGCGCAGACCACATCCACCCTGGCCAGCCCCTCGATGGCGGGCAGTTCCTGCACCAGACATTGGCGCCTGCCGAGTCGCACCACGCCGACCGCGAACGCGACCGAGGTCATCAGCACCAGCCCCTCGGGCACCATCGGCACCAGCGCCGCGACCATACCGGTCACCGCGGGCCGCCACGACTCCTTACTGGAGAACAGCTGGTTGTAGATGCTCAGCAGACCGGCCGGGATCAGCAGATAGGTGATGACCTTGAGAATGGTGTCGATACCGCTGCGCAGCTCGGACTTCACCAGCGTGAACTTGCTGGCCTCCTCGGCCAGTTTGGCCGCGTAGGCGTCCTTGCCGACCTTGGTCGCACGGTAGGCGCCGGAACCGGACACGACGTAGCTACCCGACATCACCGCCGCCCCGATCGGCTTGTCCACCGGATCGGCCTCACCGGTGAGCAGCGACTCGTCCACCTCGAGCAGTGCCGACTCCTCGACCGTGCCGTCGACGACGATCTGGTCGCCCGGACCGAGCTCGATCAGATCGTCGAGTACGACCTCCTTCGGTAGCACCTCGAGTGCCCTGCCGTCGCGGCGCACGGTCGGCTTGGCCTGGCTGACGATGGCCAACTGGTCCAGGGTGCGCTTGGCGCGGACCTCCTGAATGATGCCGACCGCGCTATTGGCGATGATCAGCAGACCGAACATGCCGTCGATGATCGAACCCGTCGCCAGCACCAGGACGAACAGCACGCCGAGGATGGCATTGATCCGCGTGAAGACATTGGCCCGGACGATGTCGCGTACTGAGCGGCTCGCCCGGTCCGGGACGTCATTGGTGCGTCCGTCGCGGCGACGCTGCTCGACCTCCGCCGCGGTCAGCCCGGTCACGGCAGTGTGAGGCACGGTAATCGACATGACCGCCAGGCTACCGAGAACTACGGTCGGTAGCGTGCAGCGAAGCAGGACGGTCCCGGGTGTTGTGTTCGGTATGGGCGCATTTCTGATCTGGGGACTGTTCCCCGCGTACTTCGGGCTACTGGCCTTCGCGAATCCGGCCGAGGTGGTGGCACAGCGGATCCTGTGGACGTTGGTGCTGGTGCTGGTGGTGCTCGCGGTGACGGGGCAGTTGGGCGGGCTGCGTGGGATCGACGCGCGGACCTGGCGGATGGCGGCGGTGGCGATCACGGCTCTGTCGATCAACTGGGGCGTGTACGTCTACGGCGTCACCTCCGGGCATGTGGTGGAGTGCGCGCTCGGCTACTTCATCAATCCGCTGGTGACGGTGGCGTTCGGCGTGCTGATCTTCGGTGAGCGGTTGGCCAGGGTGCAGTGGGCGGCGCTCGGGCTGGGTGCGCTGGCCGTCGCGGTGCTCACCGTCGACTACGGCAGACCGCCGCTCATCGCGCTGGCACTGGCCTGTTCCTTCGCGACCTATGGGCTGGTGAAGAAGGTGATTCCGCTGGACGCGCTGCACGGTATCGCGGCCGAGGGTTTGGTCGCCGCACCATTCGCATTGGCTTTCGTGATCGTATTCGCGGTGACCGGGCGCAGTGAATTCGCCAGCGGTATCGGGCATTCCGGATTGATGATCTCGACCGGTCCGGTCACCCTATTACCGCTGCTGCTGTTCGCCGTTGCCGCGCAACGGGTTCCGCTCTCGACCATGGGACTACTGCAGTACCTCACTCCGGCGCTGCAGATGGCCTGGGGCGTGGCCGTCGCGCATGAGGCGATGCCCGCGTCGCGGTGGGCCGGGTTCGCGCTCATCTGGGCGGCACTGGCGATCTTCACCGCCGACGCGCTCATGCGTGGGCGGCGGCGTGGGCAGCGGGGCACCGATGCCGCGGAACTCGAACCGTCGACTCTCGCAGACCGCGACTGATCTGCTATTCCCAGCCCTGGTTTCGTGGTGAGGGCACAGATTTGTACGGCGTCACTTGTCGATACCGACAGGACGGAATTGCCCTGGTCATCGGGTACATTGGCCGCGATCACCGCAAAACCGGAAGGTTTCTTCGATGCTGGACGATGCGCAACTCGATCGGGCGGCGGGCGTGCTGCTCGGCACCGCTGCGGGCGATGCGCTCGGGGCGGGCTACGAATTCACGTGGCCGGGAACACACGTCGCGATCGATATGATCGGCGGCGGGCCGTGCCGGTGGGCCCCGGGGCAGTGGACCGATGATACCTCCATGGCGATCGCCATCGCGCTGGCGGCCGATAAGGGGTCCGGAATCGATCTCGACGAGGTGGCCGCCGGATTCGTCCGGTGGTTCGATTCCGATCCCCCCGATATCGGCATCCAGACCCGCGCCGTGCTGGCGGTGCGGCCGCGCTCGGCCAGGGAGATGCAGACGCAGGCCATGTCGTTACACGGCAAGACCGGCGGCAATGGTTCGCTCATGCGCACCGCGCCGGTCGCGCTCGCCTATCTCGGCGACGCGGAGGAATGCGTCCGGATGGCCGGTGCGATCGGCGCGCTCACCCATCACGACCAGCAGGCGATCGAGGCCTGCAAGATCTGGACCGCGGCCATCAGGCACGCGGTGCTCGCCGGAACCTTGGACGGTGTCCGCGCCTTCGTCGACGCCTCGCCCAGCGCCGCCTATTGGACCCATCTGCTCGACCAAGCCGAATCCGGTACCCCGCAGGACTTTTCGAATAACGGCTGGGTGGTCCACGCCCTCCAGACCGCCTGGTGGGCCATCACCACCGCTGACGCCTCCGGCCCCGAGCACCTCCCCCGAGCCCTCGAACTCTGTGTCCGCGCGGGCGGCGACACCGACACCACCGCCGCCATCGCTGGCGGCCTCCTCGGCGCCCGCTGGGGCGCCACCGCCATCCCCACCCCGTGGCGTGAAATCCTCCACGGCTACCCAGGTTTCACCGCCACCGACCTGGCCGCCCTCGCCACCCGCATGGCCACCAACAGCATCGACAACACCGGTCAGTAGGCGGTGTTGATGTGCCCGGGGGTCCACAGGCCGGAGTGGTCTTGCTGGGTGATATCGGGTTTGGCCGGATCGGCTTTCGGGTCGATGCGGGTCAGTTGTTGCAGTTCGCCCCAGTCGCGGCGCCAGTCCTGGTCCAGGTAGGTGGCGAGGGTGCGGGGGCGCAGGAGCATAGTGGACCAGCCGAGGGGGCCGCCGCCGTCGTGGCTCTGCCAGAGGGTGGTGATCTCGGCGCCGGGACGGTCCGGCAGGATGCGATAGGCGGGGACTTCGGCGATATTGTCGCGGTGGTCGTAGGGGCGTTGGTTGGGGAATTGGAGGCCGACCATCCAGTCGGTGAGGACCGGAACCTTGGAGCCGACAACGTCATTCAGAGTTCTGGTCTGCGGGACGCGGGGCGCAGTGACGGCCAGCCACTGCTTGGGGTTGCGGTCGCGGTCGATGGCGACGATGCGGATCACGTCTGCGCCGGTGGGGATTTCGGTGAACGGCACGCGCAGATTGCGCCAGGACGGCGCCGGTCCGATATCGATCGGGGTGATCTTACCCATCGGCTGCGCGGTCGTCGCGGAATCAGTTGCGCCGTACTCGATTTCGAGGGTTTGGCCCGGCGTGACGATACCGTCGGCGTCGACCGATCTGATCCGGCCCGCCGCGGTCAGCGCGATGATGCCGGTACGGTCGGCGGATTCGGGAAGCCGGTACCAGCCGGTGGTCAGCTCGGCGGGGCCCGCGTCACCGGAGCCGTAGCTGCCGAGTACCGGCGTGGTCGCCGGGTTCAGTCCGAAAGGCAGTGCGGCGGTGGCGGTTCCCGCGGTGTTCTCCGAGGCGGACTTGCTGCTCAACGCGTCGGCGATACTGCCGGTCGGACTCGAATCGTCGTCGGGGCGCAGATCGGCCGCAACGCCCGCACCGGTGAATCCGGTTCCGGTGCCCGACAGCGTGCTCACCGCGTCGCCGGTCAGCGGCCGCAGCATGCCCGCGTTCGGATCGGATTCGACCAACACGTGACCGGCCAAGCCGGCCGTCTTACCGGTCAGCGCTTCGATATTCGAACGCGCCAGCGAGAACGCCGGACCCTGGGCAACGGCCGCCTTGGCGAATGAGCCGACATCCCAGACGACGAGCAGCGCCAAGGCGATCGTCAACGGCGGCAGCACCGACACCCGCCACGCGAAGCGGGAAACCTTATGTGGCGTACCGGGTTCCGGCGAGTGCACATGCCACCAGGCGGCCACTACCAGCAATGCGGCGGTGGCGAAGAGGAACAATTTATTGAGCTCGAGCCCGGCGATCACCGGCGGCTTATCCCACCACGGAATGCCGTAAGACGAGACATACCACCACTTATTGGGCCCGGAGAACACCAGCGCGAGCAGGAACGCGACCGCCGCGGCGAACAAAGCGCGGTAGCGCGGTGCGCGTAGCACCCGCGGTGCGACGGCCATGGCGGTCACCATCGCGACGGCTCCGGCCACACCCGCGTAGACACCGAAATGATGGGTCCACTTGGTGGGCGTGACCATGATCAGCAGCAGCGCACCGACGGTGACACCGAGAATGCGCCGAGTCGGGCCCGCCGCGGTCAGCGGGATCCGACCGCCCTTGCGCAGCAACACGAGTACACAAGCGATGAGCCCCGCGAACATCGCCAGCACGCCGATCCGGCGACCGACGGAGCCATCGGTCTCGCCTTGGAATAGGTACTGGTAGCGCAGATAGTCGTTGAACCACTCGACATCCGGGCCGACGATGTGATGGATGCGCTTCATCTCGAACATCGCCGCCAGTGGCTGATCGGCGAACATGATCGCCAGCGCCACGGCACCGGCTGCGAGCAGCGGAGCGAGCAGCATCGCGTAACCGATGGCGCGCCGCATCGAACCCCGAGTGCGGGTGCGGGACATGATGATTCGCGCGACCGGTCGCAATCCGGCGAGCAGCGCCGCGATGCAGATGACACCGGAGGGCCCTGCGGTACAGGCGAAGGCTGCGACCAAGATCGCGAATCCGGCGGGCAACAACCGCCGGGTCGCGATGGCGCGCTCGACCAGACACCAGGTCAGCAACAGTCCGAGCGCCACCGGCGGTTCCGGACGCAGTCCATTGTCATAGGCCAGCCAGATGGTCAGGAAGCCCAGCGCACCGGTCGACATCGCGACGCGGTTGTGCCGCACCGCGACGCCGAGCCGGGGCGCCACCTCGCGGCTGAGCAGCAGCCACATCAGCACACCACAGCACAGCGCGGGCAGCCGCACCCACGGGCTGGCGGTGCTGACCTCTGTCATGATCCGGATGAGGTCGTAATACGGTGTGCCGACCGGATTTTCGGGCACCCCGAAGTAGGCGAAGTAGTTGGCCATGTAGCCCGCGACGCCCGATGCGCGCGCCATACCGAACTGGTAGCCGTCATCGGAGGTCGTCGACCCGATGAAATACCAGACCAGCATGGTGCCGAGCACCACGCCGTCCAGCAGTGAGAACGTCCACCAGCGCTGCGGCAGGAAGCGGTGCACCTGCCGACCGTCCCGCCGGTCGAGCCGGTACAGCGCGACCAGCGACACAATCGTGCACAGCACCGCCAACCAGATCGCCGCGCGCTTCAGCGGAGTGGGCGTGGACGAGAAGCGGGTGTCGAGTTCAGCGGTGACGCGAGTCCCGTCGGCCGCGGCCAGATCACTGAAGACGCCGACCATCTGCGGCCGATAGTCGCCATTGAGCACCACCGGAAATCCCGGCGCCTCGAATCCGACCAAAGTAGCGGTGGCCGTGGTGTTGTCGGCATGCACGGTGAGTTCGCAGCCCGGAACCAACTCGGCCACCGGCACGCTGAGCAACGCCTGATTGCGCAGCACCACATCCAGCCGCGCCGGGCTGTCCGCTGCGGCTTGTACGCGAGCGACGAATCCGTATCGCTCGAGGTCCGGAGCACCATAGGGCCCGGTCGCCGCGAGTGTGCCGCCCTTGGCGCTGAGTTGGTTGATCGCCGCGCAGGGCAGGGTGGCGTCGAAAGTCAGTGGCGCATAGGAGATCAGCGGCGCCTCGATACTGTGCGCCGAACCGGTCTGCGGCCACGTCAGCGTCGCCGCGTCCACGCGTACGGGCAGCAGCGGCACCGCCACCGCGAACAGTGCGCCCAACAGGCCAGCGATCAGCGCGATCGGCCCCGACCAGCCCCCACGTCTATTCGATTGTGCCGTCCGGGGTTCGGATTCCTCGACGGACGGCTGCCCCGCCCACACCATCGTGTCAGCCACGGGGCTTGATCCTAACGGTAACTATTCCAAACGAAAGTTCTTGCTGGCGTCCAGCATTGATTCTCAGCAAGCGCACAGCTGTCGCGGCCGACGCCGGGCTGCTGCCCAGGTCGGCCGCGACCACGGTGTCAGCTGCAGGCCGCCGACTGCTGGCCGAGGTTGGTCAGCATGGTGCAGGCCCACGCCTTCTGGATCTTCCACTTGCCGTCCTCGGCGACGAACGGCACGTCGATGACGTTCTCCTGGCCGTTGAGCACGACCTTGGCCTTGGCGTTAACGCTGTCGCCGAAGGTGTTCACATCAGTGACCGTAATAGTGATGTTGGCGCCCTTGGCGGCCTCGGCCAGGCGGTTCGGCAGTTCCGGGTCGGCCTGCGCGCCCTGCACGCCATCCAGCTTCTCCGAGTTCGGCACCGACGGGTCGAGCGCCCGCTGCAGCTGGGCGTTCAGTTCGGCCGAAGTCGGGGTCGGCGGCAGGTTGGTGTTCGTGCTCGCGCTGGCCGAGGCCTTGGCGCTGGTGCTCGTCTTCGCGGCCGGCTTGCTGTCTTTGTCATCGCTGCAGGCGGTCATGCCGAGTGCGGCGACGACGGCCAAAGCGGCGATGGCGATGCGTCCAGTCTTACGAAGCTTCAACTGCTCGTCCTTTGCGTTCGAGTAGGTACATGTCGTTCCACCAACGGCAGCCGTCACCCGACCGGCAACGCTGCACGAATGACTCAGGCTACCTGTCAGCGGAGACTGCCGAGCGGATCCGCCCGGGACAGACTGATGTCGTCGGCGGCAAAGGTACGCGCCGGACCGGGCCCTGTCGAGCTGGTCTCGAACCGAACGGTAACCACGCCGAGTCCCGCACCCTGCACCCACCCATGCCCGAATTCGGGATGCGCGACGTCCATCCCTGGATACCACAGCGTCGGCCTTCGCAGTGACGAATCCCCCTGAGCTGCACCGACGCTCGACTGCGTGGTCATCGACATCCGCTGCGCCGACGCCAACCCGAATGCTGTCGCGGTGCGCTCGGCCTCGACGCCCGCCGATGCGACCGACGATTCCGTGCCGAGCGCCACATCGCCGCCCGATGGGCCGCCCTCGGCTTCGGACGATCCGCCCCAACCGTCGGGCTGCACCGCATCGCCTTCCCAGACACCACCGTCCTCGACCGGCGCCTGATCCAGCTCCGGGAACAGCGACTCCTGCCGCACGGTCGACAGTCCGCCATAGCCCACTCCGACCAGCCGAATCGGCCCGAGCTCGGCCGGGTCGATGGCCGAACGCTGCGCGGCCGTCGTCAGCGTGGCCAGCTCGGTCGTCGCGTACGGCAGGGTGAACGACCTGGTCACGATGCTCATATCGGATTTTTTCAGCTTCAGCACCACCGTGCGTGCGGCCCGCCCGTCCTTTTCCAGACGACGGTGCGCGGTCACCGCCATCGTCTCGATGGCCGGGCGCAGCTGGGCCATGGTGACGATATCGGTCTCATAGGTGTTCTCGGCGCTGATCTGTTTGGCCTCGGCACGCTCGGTGACCGGACGGTCATCGATGCCGCGGGCCAGCCGGTGCAGCGCGGCGCCGACGCTGCCGCCGAGGATCGAGACCACCTCCGATTCCGGCAATGCGGCGAAGGCGCCCACTGTCTCGATGCCGAGGGAACGCAAACGGCCGTCGGCCACCGGACCGATCCCCCACAGTTTGCGCACCGGTAGGCCCGCAAGTAGTTGCCGCTGCTCATCCGGTGAAACCACCCGCACCCCGTCGGGCTTGGCCATCCCGGATGCGATCTTGGCGAGCTGCTTGCCGGTCCCGGCGCCCACCGAGGCGACCAGGCCGGTTCGCTCCCGTACCAGCGCGCGCAGCTCCTCACAGAATTCGCGCACTCGCTCGACGGTCGCCCCCGCCAATTCGGCGGGCTCGCCGAATGCCTCATCGAACGACAGCGTCTCCAGCACCGGAATACGGCTGCGCAGCGCGTCGAAAACCTGCGCACTCACCACGCTGTACACCGCGCCACGCGGTGGCACCACCACCGCCGTCACCCCGACCAGCCGCCGCGCCTGATGCATCGGCATCGCCGAGCGCGCACCGAACACCCGCGCCTCGTAGCTGGCCCCCGCAACCACACCACGCCCACCCGTGCCACCGACGAGCACCGGGCGGCCACGCAGCGTCGGCCGGGTCAGCTGCTCGACCGAGGCGAAGAAGGCATCCATATCAATGTGCAGCACCCACCGCCGGGCCGTGCGAGCGGGCGCGGCACCCGCCCCTTCCCCATCGGTGTTATCAGTGCTCACGCACGGAAATCTACGCCGCCCCACCGACAGGTCGGCCCACCCATACGAGCCACGGCCGACCGGTCGACTGCCGTGCAGGGATTCACCGGGCAAACTCGTGCGGGGCGCACCAACCTGTACGCGCGGCCGCGCAGCCTGGGTGCCGGGTGTGCGTCAGCCGGGTAGTTACTGCGAGATTGCGGCCGATCTCGGGAGTGCGGCGGCGGACCGAGCGCGACGCTCGGCGCTGCCCGACCAGCCGTGACCTGGCACGATTCCGATGTGTTGCCGCCTCGGCCGGTACCGACGAAGCGTGGGGATTAGCGGTTCGGACCCAGCCGGATATGTGATGATCGGACCATGAAGATCCGCAAGGCCGTGATCCCGGCCGCCGGAATCGGCTCCCGCTTGCTCCCGCTGACCAAGGCCATCCCCAAGGAGATGCTGCCGGTCGGCGATAAGCCGGTCATCGAGCACACCGTCCGGGAGTTGGTCGCATCCGGAATCACCGATATCACGATCGTGGTCAGCGGCGGAAAGTCCTTGATCCAGGACCACTTCCGCCCCAATCCGGCACTGGTCGCCCAGCTACGCGCCGACGGCAAGGACGCATACGCCGACGCGGTCGAAGAGGTCGGCGATTTGTCCAGGCTCGGTCACATCACCTACCTCGATCAGCACGGTCCCTACGGCAACGGAACCCCGGTGCTCAACGCCGCCCGCAATCTCGGCGACGAGCCGATGCTGGTGCTGTGGCCCGACGACGTCTTCGTCGCCGGGGTGCCGCGCGCACAGCAGTTGATCGACGCCTACGAGGCGACCGGCGCCCCGGTGCTCGCGCTGATGCCGATGGATCCGTCCGAATCCCAGCGCTACGGCGTCCCGGTCGTCGCCGACGACCACGGCAACGGTCTGCTGCGCATCACCGGTCTGCGGGAGAAGCCCAAGCCCGAGGACGCACCGTCGAACTTCGCCGCGATCGGCGGCTATGTCGTCACCCCCGGCATCATCTGTGAGCTGCGCAGACAGACCGAGCGGTGGTACGAACACCGCACCGGCGAGGTCTATCTCACCGATGCGATCAACGTGCATGCCGCCGAAAGCCCGGTCTTCGGCCAGGTCATCCAGGGCCGCTGGTACGACACCGGCAATCCGGCCGACTACCTGGTCGCCCAATTCGCCTCGGCCCTGGCCCATCCGCAGTACGGCCCGCTTTTGCGCCAGCTCGTCGACTGAATCCGGCCGGGTCCGATCCAGGCCGGGTCGCTCAGGGCAAGGCGACGATGGCGACCTTGTCGTCGGCGATCGCGGGCACGATCAGCTTCTTCCCGGTCCCGTCGAGGGTCATATCGGCTGGGCCGTGCAGATCCTGGGGCAGCTCGACGGTCGAGACCAAGGTGCCATCGGTGTGATAGATCTTGATCGTGCCGGGCACCGGCTTATCCGAGGACACCCAATCCGAGACCGCGAGATCACCATTGGGCAGCAGCGCGATGCCATCGAAACTGCCGTGCACCGTGCCGACCTTGCCCACGGCGGCCGGAGCGTGCTCCACACCGAACTTGTACAGATCGCCGCCCTCGAAGTGCGCGCCGAGTGCGGCGACATAGGCGGTCCCGGTCGACTTGTCGACGACGATGCCATTGGCGCCGGGGATCGACGTGGTCAGCGTGCCGAACTTCTTGCTCTCGATATCGAGCTTGTACACCGCACCGCGCACCGTATCGGTGACCAATAGGGTCTGATCGTCCAGCACCGCAATGTCATTGAGCAGCGCTGCGGCATCACCGCCGAGCGGGGCCTCGAAGACCTGCCCCAGCGTATCGACGTCATAGCCGACCACGCGGTCGATATCGGCGACGAACACCTTATTGTCCGCGTAGGCCATCCCCTTGGGCGCGTTCAGCGGCGGATCCCCCGCACGCGGAATCGCCTTGCGCTCGAGCACCTTTCCATTCGCGTCCAGCCGCGACAGGAAGCCGTCGCCGTCCTTGGTCATCGGCTCCTGCGCCGCACCGATATTCGACACGAACCACTTGTCCCCGGCGATCAGCACACTCTCCGGCTTCGAAAAGCCGTCCAGCACACCCGGTGCCCCTGCCGCCGCATCCTTCTTATCGCCGCCGCAGCCGGTTACCGCCGCGACGAGCAGTAGCGCCCCGGCGAGGCCCCCCGCTGCGCGCACTACCGATCCCCTACCCACACCGATCGCCATCTCGTTCCTCATCGTCGGTCTCCGCGCCACCGCGCTGGTCGGTGGAAACGTAGCCGATTCGGATCAGAAACGACGGATCGAATAGATGTCGAACTGGCGGAGCGGATGGAGGCCGACCGGGACACCCCAGTCGTGCGCGTCGAGGATCTGGCCGAGGCCGGCATAGATGCCGACGTGGGAGGCGTCCTCGTTCAAGATGACGACATCGCCCGGCGACAGCGCATAGAACGGGACTGCGGCGCCGACCCTGGCCTGTTGCCACGTGGTGCGCGGGAGACGTACCCCCACCTGAGCGAATGCCCACTGGACCAGACCCGAGCAGTCCCAGGTGAACGGCCCGGTGCCGCCCCATTCGTAGGGCTTGCCGACCTGGGTGAAGGCGGCGGCCAACGCGCCGAGTCCCTTGGTACTCGGCAGCGGCAGTGCCGCGGAGCCGCTGGAACTGAGGGACGCGGAGCCGCTGGAACCGAGGGACGCGGAGCCGGAGCCACCCGAACCGGAGGCGCTTCCGCTGTCAGCGCGCACGGGTCCGGCCAGCGCGAGCGTGAGGACGGTCGATATCAGAAAACCGCAGGCTATCCGGCGCAATGCCATTTTGTACTCGCGTGCCATATGTGCTCGCCCCTTCCGTCGACCCGGCTACCGTGCGGTACCGGCCTCGACGTCGGGCAGGAACCACACATCACAGCACCCGCGCCCGTCACATATCTGCTTGTGGCGCAAGGTATTTCAGGTGAAGCAGTTCAAGCACGAACGTTCACTGCCGTCACAGAAGTTCACCTGCGCATCAGCAGCAACATGCCCGATTGTGCCGGGCATTGTGCGGCCAAGACAAGCGAATGGGCTATTTCTCAGCATGTGATCTACATCACATCAATTACTCGCAGCCGGGCAGCGATCAGCATCGCGCGGATGATCAAGGAGGACGCTGTGGCGACTTTCGCGTCTCCGGCAGGCTCACGGCGGCCATCGCGCCCCCGATCGCCGCTGCAGCTGCCGAAAAGCACTAGGCCGCAATGGTTTCCGCGCCGCGCAGGCTGATCCCGCGGACCGGACGCATGCCGCCGAGGAGATGGAAGAGGCCGTCGCGGCCTGATCCCCTATTTTCCGATATGCGACAAGGCAGTCCGGACGCCTATCCGGACCGTCTCGCCGTCGCCTACGCCGCCGCTCACCGCCACACCATCGCGCGTCAACAGCAGCGCGCGGGCCGCATCCTCCGCCTCCCCGAACCCTGCGGTGCGCAGCCGGTCGGTCATGAGTTCGCGGAACCACGAGCGGTAGTCCTCAACCACTTGGCGCACCGCATGTTTCGAATCCGGGAACTCGACGGCCGCATTGAGGAACGGGCAGCCGCGAAAGCCCGGCTTGCAGCTGAGTTCGCCCAGCCGCTCGAAGATTCCGACGATCGAGTCGACCCCTTCGCCGGGCACGGCTTGGAAAGCCGCACGCTGGCGGGCGTATTCGCGCACCAGGTAGGCGACGACCAGATCGTCCTTGGTTTTGAAGTGCCGATAGAAGGTGGCCTTGGCAATGCCGGCCTCGGCAATGATCCGGTCGATGCCCACAGTGTGGATGCCCTCGGCGTAGAACAGCCGGGTGGCGGTGTCGAGTAGACGCTCGCGAGCTTCGCTCATCCTCGACCAACACTCCTTCCGGGTTCGAGTCTCGCTATTGACGATAACAGACAGATCTGTCTACCCTGAGGGCCGGACATGAACAGACAAGTCTGTCCAGGAGGAATGAAATGACCACGCTCTTCACCTCATCCGCCACCTCTGTCGGCCGCGAAGGCCGCTCGGTCAGCTCCGACGGTTACCTCGATCTGAAGCTGGCCCAGCCCAAGGCGGTCGGCGGCAGCGGTGACGGCACCAACCCTGAACAGCTGTTCGCGGTCGGCTACTCCGCCTGCTTCGCCGGCGCGCTGCAGGTGGTGGCCAAGAACCAGGGCGTCAACCTGGGCGACACCTCGGTCACCGCCGAGGTCAGCCTGCACAATGGCGAGCAGACCGGCTTCTCCATCTCCGTCGTCCTGCGCGTCGAGCTGCCCGAGGAGCTGCACAACGACCAGGGCCGGGCCCTGCTCGAGGCCGCCCACCAGGTGTGCCCCTATTCGAAGGCCACACGCGGCAACATCCCCGTGGAACTGGTTGTGGAGTAGGCGAACTCAGCAGAAGCGGCGAATGGAGTAGAGGCCGAACCGGCTCAGCGGAGTCAGACCGACGGGCACACTCGACCTGGCGCCACATCGCTCCAGAAACCGCGAAGGGGCGGGGCCGAATGGCCCCGCCCCTTGCGTAGCTGGACCCTCACGCTTTGGTGACGGATACCTTCACGCCGCCGACGATCTCACCGGCGTCCGCGCCAGCATCACCGAAAGTGAGTGCGGTGGCGAGGATTTCGCCCGCGATCAGATCGCGGTGGGTCTGTGCCCAGTCCTGCTTATCCGCGGGCACCTCGAGCACCACGGTGATGCGATCGGAAACCTCCAGCCCCAGGGACTTTCGCGTCTCCTGCAGATCGCGGATCACATCGCGGGCCCAGCCCTCTGCCTCGAGTTCCTCGCTCACCACCGAATCCAGCACGACCAGACCAGCATTGCCGGGCAGGGCCGCCGTGGATTCGGGTTCGGCCGCGACCAGCCGCTGGGTGTACTCCTCCGGCAGCAGTTCGATGCCCGCCGCGGTGACCACACCGTCGGCGTTTTCGGACCATTCGCCCGCCTTCACCGCCTTGATCACCGTCTGCACCTCCTTGCCGAGGCGCGGGCCAGCGGCGCGGGCGTTCACGACCAGTTCGAAACGGCCGTGCACGGCGACATCGGTGGTCAGGTCGACCTTCTTGACGTTCACCTCATCGGCGATGATGTCGGCGAAAGGTCGCATCCGCTCGGCGTCGGGCGCGGCGATGGTGATCTCGGCCAGCGGCAGGCGCACCCGCAGGTTCTGCGCCTTGCGCAGGCTCAGCACCGTCGAGCAGACCACCCGGACCTCGTCCATCGCGGCGACCAGATCCGGATCCTCTGGCAGCTCACCCGCTTTCGGCCAATCGGTCAGGTGCACCGACGGCTCGCCGGTCAGCCCCCGCCAGATCACCTCGGAGATCAGCGGCAGCAGCGGCGCGGCCAGCCGGGTAACGACCTCGAGCACCGTATGCAGCGTGTCGACCGCATCCTGGTCCTCCTCCCAGAAGCGCGAACGTGACCGGCGCACATACCAATTGGTCAGCGCGTCGGCGAACGAGCGCAACTCCTCGCACGCGCCGGCGATGTCGTAGGCCTCGAGCGCATCCGTCATCGCATCCCGGGTCGCGGCGAGCTTGGCCAGGATGTAGCGGTCCAGCACATGCGGCGAATCCGTACGCCACACACCGGGTTTCGAGGCGTAGAGCTGCAGGAAGGTCCATGCGTTCCACAGCGGGCGCAGCGCGTGGCCGACACCCTCGCGGATGCCGCGCTCGGTCACGATGAGATTGCCGCCGCGCAGGATCGGCGAACTCATCAGGAACCAGCGCATCGCATCGGAGCCGTCCCGGTGGAACACCTCGTTCACATCCGGGTAGTTGCCCTTGGACTTGCTCATCTTCAGCCCGTCATCACCGAGCACGATGCCGTGCGCGACAACGGTCTTGAAGGCCGGGCTGTCGAAGAGTGCGGTGGACAGCACATGCAGGTTGTAGAACCAGCCCCGAGTCTGCCCGTTGTACTCCACGATGAAGTCACCGGGAAAGTGGCTGTCGAACCACTCGTTGTTCTCGAACGGGTAGTGCACCTGGGCATAGGGCATCGAGCCGGAGTCGAACCAGCAGTCCAGAACCTCCGGCACCCGCCGCATGGTCGACTTGCCGGTCGGATCATCGGGATTCGGGCGGGTCAGCTCGTCGATCATGGGTCGGTGCAGATCGGTCGGGCGGGTACCGAAGTCGCGCTCGAGTTCATCGAGCGAGCCGTACACGTCTATGCGCGGATAGTCCGGATCGTCGGACACCCACACCGGGATCGGGCTGCCGAAGTAGCGATTACGGCTGATGTTCCAGTCCCGCGCGCCCTCCAGCCACTTACCGAACTGGCCGTCCTTCATATGCTCGGGCACCCAGGTGATCTGCTGGTTCAACTCGACCATCCGGTCGCGGAACTTGGTGACCGCGACGAACCAGGACGGCACCGCCATATAGATCAGCGGCTGACCGGAGCGCCAGCTGTGCGGGTAGGAGTGCTCGACAGTCTCGTGCCGCAGCAGCTTTCCGGCCGCCTTGAGGTCCTTGATGATCACCGGGTTGGCATCGAAGACCATCAGGCCCTCGTACGGCGGCACCATCGAGGTGAACTTGCCGCCCGGATCCAGCGGCTGCACCAGCTCGATCCCGTTGGCCGTGGCAACGTCCATATCCTCCTCACCGAAGGCCGGTGCGAGGTGCACGATTCCGGTGCCGGAGTCGGTGGTCACATAGTCGGCGGCCAGTACGCGGTGCGCGTTCGGATGGCCGACGAAGAAGTCGAACGGCGGGACATATGACAGATCCGTCAGGGCGGCGCCGTCGTACTCGCCCAGTACTTCGGGCTCCTCGCCGAATTCGCGCGCGTAATGCGAGACCCGCTCGGCGGCCAGCAGATAGCGCTTGCCGTCCGCGGCGCGCATATGCACATAGCGCACATCCGGATGCACCGCGATCGCCAGGTTCGACGGCAGCGTCCACGGCGTGGTGGTCCAGATCAGCGCATTGGCGCCGTCGAGGTCGCGCAGCGGATGCTCGGCGGGTACGCGCACCAGCATATCCACGGTGACGGCCGGGTCCTGACGCATCTTGTAGGCGTCATCGAGCCGAGTTTCCTGGTTCGACAGCGGCGTCTGCTCGTACCAGCTGTAGGGCAGCACCCGGAAGCCCTGGTAGATCAGCCCCTTCTCGTACAGCGACTTGAACACCCACATCACCGACTCCATGAAGTCGAGATCCAACGTCTTGTAGTCGTTGTCGAAGTCCACCCAGCGGGCCTGACGTGTCACATAGTTACGCCATTCACCGGTGTAACGCAGTACCGAAGATTTACAGGCCGCGTTGAATTCCGCGAGCCCCATCTCATCGATCTGTGATTTGTCCGTGATACCGAGCTGCTTTTCCGCTTCGATTTCCGCGGGCAGTCCGTGACAGTCCCAGCCGAATCGCCGATCGACCCGCTTGCCGCGCATCGTCTGGAAACGTGGGACGAGATCCTTGACATAGCCGGTGAGCAGATGTCCGTAATGTGGCAATCCGTTGGCAAACGGGGGGCCGTCGTAGAAGACGAACTCCGCCGCACCCGAGCGGTTCTCGATACTGGCGCGGAAGGTGTCGTCGGTGGCCCAGGCGTCGAGTACGCGACGCTCCAGGTCAGGGAAGGATGCCCCGCTGCCGGTTCCGGAGCGACTGCTTGCAGATCGCTCGGAAGGGCCTGCCAGATCGACGCGCGGGTATGCGCTGCTGGAAGGTTCGTCCGCCATCGCGGATACGTCTCCTCGTGCCGCCGCGCCGTGGCGCGTATGTGTCAGCACGGGGACGATGACGACGCCGGATGCGTCGAAACCGCGGTACCACCCCGCTTGCCCGGGAGCCGCGCACGATCCGCGCAACCGCCAGGACCTCTCGTTATGAGCTGTGACG
The DNA here is from genome assembly GCF_050946365.1 of Nocardia sp. CA-107356. Classification (NCBI taxonomy): domain Bacteria; kingdom Bacillati; phylum Actinomycetota; class Actinomycetes; order Mycobacteriales; family Nocardiaceae; genus Nocardia; species Nocardia sp. CA-107356. The sequence continues at coordinate 7,206,293 of NZ_CP191992.1, forward strand.
GGCTCACCCGTTCGGTTCTACTGAGCGCGCGATGCGTGCCGTTCTTCCGAAGACTCCCCGGTGATGGCCGGATCTACGCCGCGTACATGTTTGATTCTAACCAGTGCGGTCAAACCACTTAGTTGTGGCCACTTCACCGTTTCGCATGCCGCCCGGGTGGCGGCGCGGCGTCGCTGTCCGAACTCCGCATGGAGAGCGCACTAACCAGCAACAGCACAGCGCCAACGACACAGACCAGGATGCACCCCCAGGCCCACAGCACCGACCCGGTGGTCAGCGCGGCCACTAGCAGGGCAAATCCGATCGCGGCAAGGACGAGCGTCAAGACGAGCATGATGACCCCCTAGGCATGCCAGGCGGCTCGGCAGGTACCTCTAGCTACTCGAACAGCAACTACAGCGGAGAGATGTCTCTCTAATACGAGATTACTTGCCGCCCTTGGCGAACGACGCGGGAGCGAGATTGTTCGCAGTATTGGCGTCGACGAAGGCCTCGCCACCGTCGACCGGAACGGCCGAGCCACGGTTTTCCAGCTCCTCGAGCTGCGACTCCAGGTACGACTTCAGCCGCACGCGGTATTCGCGCTCGAAGGTCTTGAGTTGCTCGATCCGGCTCTCCAGCACGCTGCGCTGCTGGGTGATGGTGGCCATGATCTCGGTGTGCTTGCGCTCGGCGTCGGCCTGCAGCGCGTCGGCCTTCTCTTTTGCCTGCCGTAGCTGGTTGTCCGAGCGGTTCTGCGCATCCGAGAGCATCGCGTCCGACTTCTGGCGAGCATCGGCGATCATCGCTTCCGAGCGGGTTCTCGCATCGCCTACCAGGCGTTCGGAATTGGCACGCGCATTGGAGAGCAGATTCTCCGCTTCGAGCTTCGCATCGCTGGTCAGCCGGTCCGCCATCTCCTGGGCGAGGCTGAGCACCTTGGCCGCCTGCAGGTTCGCATCGGCGCTCGGCGCATCCTTGGCTACCGGCGCGGCGACGGGCATCGGGGGCGGCGGCGGCGCCTGCTGCACCGGGGGCTTGATCGGCTCGGGCGGCGGCGGTGGGGCCTGCTGCACCGGCGACTTCACCGGGTTCGATTGCACCGGAGGGCGATTCTTCTTGGCGTCGGCTAGTTCCGCATCCAGCTCAGCAACCCGCTGCCGCAGGTCAGCGTTCTCCTCGATCAGACGGGAGAGCTCCTGCTCCACGAGATCCAGGAAGGCGTCTACTTCATCCTCGTTGTAGCCACGCTTCCCGATCGGCGGTTTGCTGAACGCGACGTTGTGCACATCGGCTGGGGTCAGCGGCATGGAAGGATCCCTTCACGCGTCTTTTGGAGATCTAGCAGATCTAGCAAGCTATCTTCTCGGTTCATTCTGTCACACCGGGGCTACCCGTCGGCGTGGCCGCCCACAAACGTCATCGAGATGAAGACGACGAAAAGCAGGACCATAATCGACAGATCGAGCCGAATTCCTCCCAATGACACCGGTGGTATCAACCGCCTCAGGAGTTTCACCGGAGGGTCGGTGATCGTGAAGATCACCTCGAGGATCACGACGACGAAGCCGCTAGGGCGCCAGTCGCGGGCAAAGCTACGAATGAACTCGACGATCACCCGGCTGATCAACAACAGCCAGAAGATGAACAGTACGAAGTACAGCACCGCGAACAAGGCCACCGCCTCACTCTGCCCCAAAATCCGCGTCGCGCAAAATGACCACACCGCTGGCGACTGCTCGTAGGTCGCTCGAAAAGATCTGGGCCATACGCAACGGGTCTAACAGAACCCCCGGATCGCAGCGCTATTTCTGGTTGTAGAAGCCGGTTTCGGCGATCCTGCGACGTTCTTCGGCCGAGACGTCGACATCGGCCGGTGAGAGCAGGAACACTTTGGTCGCTACCTTGTCAAATGAACCGCGCAGCGCGAAGGCCAGGCCAGCGGCGAAGTCGACCAGCCGCTTCGCATCGGCATTGCTCAGATCGACCAGATCCATGATCACCGGATTGCCCTCGCGGAAGCGCTCACCGATGATGCGGGCCTCGCTGTAGTCGCGCGGGCGCAGCGTCGTGATCTTGGACAATGGACCTCCGTCCTCGAAGATCCCCGGCCGACGTGCGGGAGCGGGCTCGGGGCGCACGCGCTCCTCCATGCGCCGCTCCTCGGCCTCGGGATCGACGGCGAGCGCACCTCTGGTGGCTCCCCGCAGCATCGGCGCATTACCGCCCGCACGGAATCGGCTGGCGGCCGGTGCGGTATCGATCCTGGTGGGACGCGGCCGCGCATCATAGCGGTCGTCCGCATAGGGCTCGTCGACGTAATCGTCGCGCCGGGACACCGGATAACCCGCCTTGTACGGCGACTTGTACGCGGGCTCAGGGTAATCCGGCTCATCGTCGTAGCGGTCATCGGCATAGCGGTCCGCACCGTATCCGGCGCGCTCGGAGTAGTCACGGGGCGGCCGGGGTCGACGGGAGCCACGCTCGTCCACGCCGCGAGGGGCGGGCTCGGCGACATAATCGTCTTCGTAGTCCTCGAGCGGAACCATGCCGAAGTACGCCTTGAACTTGTGCAGCGTGCTCATGACTGCACCTCGCTGTCGCGTTCGCTCATTTCGGTCGACCTTCCTTCGGCCCCGGTGGCGGCCGGGTGTTGAAGTCTTGCTCAGTCCTCTCCAGTCCCAGCATATGTGTCAAATGTGACTGATGAGGTTTCTTTGCTACGCCGAGGTTATCGGTCGAGCGCCCATCAAGGCGGTACCGACACGCACACAGGTCGAACCGTGTTCGATCGCCGATTCCAGATCGCCCGACATTCCGGCGGAGAGTTCGGTCGCCTCGGGATGGTCCGCGCGCACCAGCGCATGCATATGTGCCAGGCGTGCAAAAGCATCGTCCGGTGTGGCGTCGAGCGGGGGGATCGCCATCAGGCCCGCGAGCTGCAGTCCCGCCGCAGCGGCCACCCGATCCGCCAGCGCCACAAGATCTTCGGGGGCGACGCCACCGCGACCCGGGTCCTCGTCCAGGTTCACCTGGACCAGTACCCGAACCGGTTCGGTGCGCTCCCCCGCGTCCAATGCGGCCCGTGCAGCGATGTCAAGGGCCGTTGCCAGACGTTCGCTGTCGACCGAGTGCACGGTGTGCGCCCAGCGCGCGACGACGCGCGCCTTGTTGCGCTGCAGTCGGCCGATCATGTGCCAGCGCAGATCCGGCAGCGCGGCCAGGTCCGCGACCTTGGCGCTGGCCTCTTGCTCCCTGGACTCGCCGAATTCCCGGCAGCCCAACCGGTGCAGGATCGCGACGTCGCTGGCCGGGAAGAATTTCGTCACGGGCAGCAGCCGTACCGAACCCGGATCACGCCCGGCGGCATGACAAGCCGCTCCGATCCGCTTGTTCAGATCGGCGAGGTTCGCCGCGAGTTCGGCGGTCCGACCGTCCATCGCCTCGGCCGCAACAGATTCCGGCACCGTACTCATGCGTCCGCCTGAATCCAGACCACCCCGGCGTTGCGGCCGGTCGGCGCACCGCGGCGATGACTGAACAAGGTCTTGTCCTCGATCGTGCAGCGCGGATCGACGGCGACCCCGCCGATCCCGGCTTCGGTGAGCTGGCGCCGAATTCCGGCGCGCAGGTCCAGTGCCGGTGTGCCGCGCACGGTTGTGGTGGCACTGCCGGGCAGATGCGCCTCGACATCGGCGCGCATCGCGGCGGGCACCTCGTACTGCCGGCCCGACGCCGCAGGGCCGAGGAAGGCGCCGATCCGGTCGAGCCGAGCGCCGACCGAAACCATCGCATCCAATACCCGCGGCACGATGCCGATACGCGCCCCTATCCGTCCGGCGTGCACGGCCGCGATCACCCCCGCCTCGTCATCGGATAGCAGGATCGGTACGCAGTCCGCCGTGAGTACCACCAGTGCCAGACCGGGCACCGTGGTCACCAGTGCGTCGGTGGCCGGCACCGGCGCATCCTGTGGCCCATCGATGATTTCGACATTGCGCCCGTGGATCTGTTCCATCCACACGAGCCGATCCGGCGTGAGGCCGATCCCCTCGGCCAGCCGGTCCCGGTTCCGTTGTACGGTCGCCGGGTCGTCCCCCACATGATCCCCGAGATTGAACGAATCGTACGGCGGCGCCGAGAAACCGCCCGCCCTGGTAGTGGTCACTCGTCGAACGGTCAGTGTCGGCGCTGTCATACCCCCGAGCCTAATCGCGCTCGGGGGGTACTTCCTTCCTACCTACGCATGAACGAGGGCACGTCGACGTCATCGTCATCGTCGGTGTCCGGCGGCTCGATGTGTGTGCGCGAGTTGTGCGCCACCGTCGGCTCGGCCAGCGTGCGGGCCCGTTCCGTATCGCGGTAGCTGGGCACCGCACCCCGAGTGGAGCTGGGTTGACCTGCGCCGGAAGTGGTTTCGGCGCGCGTGGACGCGGCGATCTCGCTGGTCCTGCTGCTCTGGCCGATGTCGCCGGCCCGACCCGACCCGATCGCGCCGCGACCCGCCTCGAAAGTGCGCCGGGCCGGACCGCCGCCGTCGAAACCGGCGGCGATCACCGTGACGCGAACCTCATCGCCGAGCGAATCGTCGATGACGGTACCGAAGATGATATTGGCCTCGATATGCGCGGCCTCCTGCACCAGCGAGGCCGCCTCATTGATTTCGAACAGACCCAGATCCGAACCGCCCGCGATCGAGAGCAGTACGCCGTGCGCACCATCCATCGATGCTTCAAGCAGTGGTGAGTTGATCGCCGACTCGGCGGCCTTGACCGAACGGCCCTCGCCGCGCGCCGACCCGATGCCCATCAAGGCGCTGCCCGCGCCGGACATCACGCTCTTCACGTCGGCGAAGTCGACGTTGATCAGACCCGGCGTGGTGATCAGGTCGGTAATGCCCTGCACACCGTTGAGCAGCACCTCGTCCGCGGAACGGAAGGCGTCCATCAGGCTGACCGCGGCATCGCCGAGCTGCAGCAGCCGATCGTTCGGGATGACGATGAGCGTGTCGCAGGATTCGCGCAGCAGGTTGATACCCACTTCGGCCTGGTTGCCACGCCGCTTGCCCTCGAAGGAAAACGGCCTCGTGACCACACCGATGGTGAGAGCGCCGAGCTTGCGCGCGATGCTGGCGACGACGGGCGCGCCACCGGTACCGGTGCCACCGCCCTCGCCCGCGGTGACGAAGACCATGTCGGCGCCCTTGAGCACCTCTTCGATCTCGTCCTTGTGATCCTCGGCGGCCTTGCGGCCGACCTCCGGGTCGGCACCGGCGCCGAGACCGCGGGTGAGCTCACGGCCGACGTCGAGCTTGACGTCGGCATCGCTCATCAGCAGCGCCTGCGCGTCGGTGTTGACCGCGATGAACTCGACTCCCTTGAGTCCCTGCTCGATCATCCGGTTGACGGCATTCACGCCGCCGCCACCGATACCGACGACCTTGATCACAGCAAGGTAGTTGTGCGGGGGCGTCATGGGCTCTCGCCTTCCTTCGATCTAAAGTCTGTCGTTTTCGGATTCTCGACATTCGGCCTATGGGAACCCCGGTTGTTTTGCTCCGGCAGTATCGCGAAGTGCGCCACTGTCCGAGCAAACCCTAAACCTCAACCATAGGGTTAGCGTTATGTCAAGTATCCGACTGCTGCGGAACGCTATTCGCAGCCGCCGCGATAGACGCGCAGGCGCGCCGAAACGACTGACAGAATCTTGTGTGATCCCACTCGTCTCGCCGCGCAACACGTCGTATCGTGGACGGTTGCCCCCGAACCCCTGGTCTCGCTGGCCTGTTCCCACTGCGGTCACAGTTCCATCGAAATTCCCCTGGGCACAATGGGTATCGATCACTTTACCGTGACCAGATTCGGACTCGAAACATCGAACACCGTTCCATCGCGGGTCAACAGCGGCATTACCACTGCCGCCTTGCGTTCCGCGTCATTGGTTCCCCCCCAGAGTACCGTGCGACCATCGCGCAGGTTCAGCGAAATATTCGAAATCGACCGCGCGACAACCTCGTCCACCTGAATGACCAACGCCGCAGGCAGCACCGACAATACCGAAACCGCCGCGCGAGTGACCGGATCATCACCGCCGGGATGCTCGGTATCGAGCTTCGGTACCCCGATGGGCGGTTCCTCGATCGCGAACTCCACACTCTCCGCATCCATCAGATGCGCGCCCTGCGGGCCGTCCCAGAACAATACGGGTGTGCGCTCCACGACCGTCACCTTGACGGTGGACGGAAATACGCGTTGCACCCGCGCGCTGCGTACCTTCGGAATGTTCGCCACCCGCCTTGCCATGGCATTGGTATCGATGCGCAACATCGAGCGCCCGGAAGGGATCTCGAGTTTGTCGCGCACCTGATCTTCGGAGACCGCGACCAAACCGTCGATCTCGACGGTGCTCACCGACAGCACCGGGGTGAACCAGGCCAGCACCGCGAGAACGGTAAGAACGCAGATGCCGAGCAAACTCCACAGCCGCAACCGTCCCCGGTGTTCTCGGCCGAACCAGTCACCCGCGGTTCGCATCGCGGGTCACCGACCGTATTGCGGACGCGCTCGAAGGCCGTCGAGGATCTGGCTGCCCAGCATCGTCACATCGCCAGCGCCCATGGTGATCACGACATCACCCGGCAGCGCGAGTCCGGCGACCTGACGGCCGACCCGCGACATATCCGGCTGGTAGTGCACAGGTTTGGTGACGGCCTGGGCGACCAATGCGCCGTTCACACCCGGCAGCGGCTTCTCCCGCGCGCCATAGACATCGAGCACGACGACCTCGTCTGCGAGACTCAGCGCCGCCCCGAAATCCTGGGCGAAGGTGGCGGTACGGCTGTAGAGGTGCGGCTGGAACACCACGATGACCCGGCCCTGCCGGGAGCGGGCGCCGTCGCGGGCCTCCTGCTGCACCAACTCGGCCGCGGCGCCGAGTACGGCCCGGACCTCGGTCGGGTGGTGAGCGTAATCGTCGAAGACCCGCACGCCGTTTTCCCGGCCCGAGAACTGGAACCGGCGGTGCACACCACCGAAACCCTCCAGCCCCTGGACGATTTCGTCGACTTCGGCGCCCGCTGCCCGCGCGGCGAGCAGCGCAGCCAGCGCGTTCAGCGCCATATGCCGACCGGGTACCGACAGTCGCAGGGTGCGCGGGGCGGCCTCGTCGGCGAGCTGGAATTGGGCAAGTCCGCCGACATCGCGCGGCTCCCAGCTGTGCAGTCGCACCCCGACCGGCACCGGCGCGTCGGGCAGCTCACCCGATCCGTAGCCGAGCACCCGGACGTTCTTCTGCGCCAAGCGCGGACCGATCCGCTCGGCCAGCGCACGCGAACCGGGATCGTCCAGACACACCACGAGCAGGCCGCCCGCGGCGATGCGGTCGGCGAAATCGTCGAAGACCTGGACGTAGGCCTCGTCCGATCCGAAGAAGTCCAGGTGATCGGATTCGATATTGGTGACCACGGCGACATCCGGGTCGTATTGCAGCAGTGAGCCATCGCTCTCGTCGGCCTCGGCGACGAAGATCTCACCGGTGCCGTGGTGGGCATTGGTGCCCGCCTCGTTGAGTTCACCGCCGACAGCGAAGGACGGATCGAATCCGCAATGCTGCAACGACACGATCAACATCGAGGTGGTGGAGGTCTTGCCGTGCGTGCCGGAGACCAGCAGGGTGCGATGGCCCTGCATCAGCGATGCGAGCACGGTGGGACGCAGCAGCACCGGGATGTCGCGCCGATTCGCCTCGACCAGTTCGGGATTGGTTTTCGGGATCGCGGCATAGGTGGTGACCACCGCGGTCGGGCCGCCGGGCAGCAGATCGAGGGCGCTGGCATCGTGACCGATGCGCACCTGGGCGCCGCGGGCCCGCAGCGCGAGCACGCCACGACTCTCCTTGGCGTCCGAACCGGAGACCGAGCCACCGCGCGAGAGCAGGATGCGGGCGATTCCGGACATTCCGGCGCCGCCGATCCCGACCATGTGCACGCGCGCCAATTCGGGCGGCAAGGCCGAGCGCGCCTCGTCGGCGGCCCCGGATTCGACCGCTCCGGATTCGGTGGCATCGGCTCCCGTAGTCACCGGCCGCTCACCTCCACGACAATGCGCGCCAGCTCGTCGGCGGCATCGCGATGCCCGGCGCCTGCGGCGGACAGGCTCATCTCGATCAGCCGTGCACGGTCGGTCAGCAGCGGTATCACCTCGTCGATTACGTATTTCGGGGTCAGCTCGGCATCGGGGACGATTCTGCCACCGCCCTGGCGGACGATCGGCCTGGCATTGAGTTCCTGCTCACCGTTGCCGTGCGGCAGCGGCACATAGAACGCGGGCAGGCCGACCGCCGACACCTCGGCGACGGTCATCGCACCGGAGCGGCAGACAACAGCGTCCGCGGCGGCATAGGCCAAGTCCATTCGCGAAAGATACGGCACCGCGATGTACAGCGATTGTGCGTCACCCGAATTCTGGACCTCGAGGGTGTTCTTGGGTCCGTGTGCGTGCAGCACCGAGACGCCCGCCGCGGCCAGCTGCGGCGCGGCGCCGGAGATGGCGTTGTTCAACGACACCGCGCCCTGGGATCCGCCGAAGACCAATAGCACCGGCCCCTCGGCGGGCAGGCCGAAGTGCGCGCGGGCCTCGGCCTGCAGCGCCGCCCGATCCAGCGAGGTGATGGAGCCGCGCACCGGAATGCCGATGACCTCGGCACGGGCGAGACCGGAATCGGGTACGGCGGCGAGCACCCTGGTGGCGCGCCTGGCACCGACCTTATTCGCGATACCCGCCTTGGCATTCGCCTCGTGCACCACCACTGGCACCGCGCGCCTGCGCCCCGTCAAACCTCGGCCGGCCGCCAGATAGGCGGGCAGCGCGACGTAGCCGCCGAAGCCGACGATCACATCGGCCTCGACCGCATCGATGATCGCCCGGGTGCTGGCCACCGAGGCACGCACCCGGCCCGGCAAGCGCAGCAGATCCGCCGTCGGCTTACGCGGCAACGGAACCGGCGGGATCAACTCGAGCGGATAGCCGCGCTCGGGCACCAGTTTGGTCTCGAGTCCGCGTTCGGTGCCGAGTGCGGTGACCCGAATCGAATCGTCGAGCCGCCGCAACGCGTCGGCGACAGCCAGTGCGGGCTCGATATGCCCCGCGGTGCCACCGCCGGCGACGATCACCGACAGTGGTCTATGAGGCGACCGGTCGCCACTCACTTGGATCTTCCCCGATCTCTCGCATGGTTTATCGGATAGCTGGGCTCCCATGCCCTGGTCGCCCGCAAGGAACTCGTCCCCCGGCTCTCCGGCACGCGGCGGCGCCCCGGTTCGGATTGCGGTCGTCGGCCCGGCGGCAGTGCCGCTCTTGCCCGCTCGGCCTTGGCCCGTTCGGCCCGCGCCCGCTGTTCGGCGGCCTTGGCCGCGGCCGTGCGCGCCCGCGCCGCTTCCGCCTTGGCCGGTGAGTACACCTCCGGCTTGGGCAGCCGCAGCAGTCGGCTGAATCGGCCGTCCTGTCCGGCCTGCAGCGCCGAAATCGCCTCGGGCTCATGCCTGGCCGCATTGGCGATGATGCCGAACATGAACAGCGTGATCGCCAGCGACGAGCCGCCGGCCGAGACCAGCGGCAGCTGCAGACCGGTCACCGGCAGCAAGTTGACCACATAGCCGATATTGATCAGCGCCTGACCGGTGATCCAGGTCGTCGCGGTCGCGGTGAGCAGCCGCAGGAACGGATCGACCGAGCGGATCGCGATGCGCAGGCCGGTATAGACGAACAGCGCGAACAGCCCCAAAACCAGTGCACAGCCGAGGAAGCCGAGTTCCTCGCCGATGATGGCGAAGATGAAGTCGTTGTGCGCGTTCGGCAGGTATTGCCATTTGGCCCGGCTCTGTCCGAGACCACGGCCCCAGATGCCGCCGTCGGCCAAGGAGTACAACGCTTGGCGCGCTTGGTAATTGATGCCCTGCGGATCGTCGCCCGGATTGAAGAATCCGCGCATGCGGTCCGAGCGATAACCCGCGGACAGCGCGAGGATGCCCGCGGCGATAGTGCCCGAGATCGCGATGGTGACGAACAGTCGCACCGGCAGCCCGCCGAACCACAGCAGCGCGGCAAGCACGATGCCGAGAGCGATCGTGGTCGACAGGTTCGGCTCGAGTACGACCAGCAGGCACACCAGCAGACCGGCTGGCACCAGCGGCACCAGGATCTCCTTGAGGCTGGCCTGTTCGGAGCGGCGCGATGCGAGCAGATGCGCACCCCACACCACCAGGGTCACCTTCACGATCTCCGAAGGCTGCACCGAAATCGGGCCCAGGAAGAACCAGCGTCGCGCGCCCTGCACCTCTGAGCCGATGCCCGGGATGAGGACCAGCACCAGCGCCAGCACCGAGATCGCGAAGAGCGGAAACGACCACTGCCGCAGCCGCCGCAGCGAAATCCGCAGTGCCAGATAGAACAGCACCGCACCGATCGCGGCGAACATGGCCTGCTGGATGAACAGCGAATAGGCCGATCCACCATCGACATACGCCTCGACGCTCGACGCCGAAAGCACCATGACGAGACCGAGCACGGTGAGCAACGTCGCGATCGTGACGACGAGATGGAATGACGCGAGCGGGCGCGCCAGCCAGGCACCGAATTTGGTGGCCGCCAGCCGATTCCGCCGCGGTGGGTGATCGGCGGCGCTCCCGGATCCCTCCGCGGTCGCGCTCCGCTGCCTCCGCCGCGGGGTCTCGGTCATAGTTGCCGCCCGATGTCACCGTCTTCCAGCGCGGCGACCGCGGCGGCGAAGCTGCGTCCGCGGTGGGTGTAGTCGGCGAACATATCCAAGGAGGCTGCGGCCGGGGCCAGCAGCACGGTGTCACCGCGACGGGCGAGCCCGGCCGCGGCGCGAACGGCACGCGCCATGACGGCGTCGGCGCTCGCGGCCTCATCGATCCCAGCGTCAGCCATCCCTGCATGGTCTCCTGCGCGGACCTCGATGACCGGGACCTCGGGCGCGTGTCGCGCCAATGCGGCCGCGATCACCGGCGCGTCGGCGCCGATCAGCACAGCGGCGCCGAGCCGATCGGCGATCTCCTCGACCAGATCCTCGACCGACGCACCCTTCAATTGTCCACCGGCGAGCCAGATCACCTGCGGGTGGCCCAGGATCGATGAGCGCGCGGCATGCGGGTTGGTGGCCTTGGAGTCATCGATGAATTCGACCCCGGCCAGCTCACGTACGAACGCAGCCCGATGCGGACCGACCTTGTGCTCGATGAGGCCTTCCCGCACGAACTGCGGCGCAACATCGATGGCCCTGGTCAGCGCGGCGGCCGCGAGCGCGTCGGCGACACCGGCGGGACCCTTGGGGCTGATATCGCCGACCTCGGCGAGGATCGCGGCCTTGGTGAAGGCGCGGTCGAGCAGTTTGCCGTCGACCACACCGAGTTCACCGTCGGCGGGTACCCCGATTCGGAAGCCGACCGTCCGGCGCGCCTTACTGCGCCGGGCCAGCGAGGCGGCCACCGGATCGTCGAGCCCGACGACGCCGACGCGGCCGTACAGTGCCCTGGACTTGGCGGCGGCATAGGCATCGAGGCCGCCGTGCCAATCCAGGTGGTCCTCGGCCACATTCAGCACCACACCGGCCTCGGGCCGCACCGAAGGCGCCCAATGCAATTGGAACGAGGATAGTTCGACCGCGAGTACCTGCGGACCGGGATTGCGCCGCAGCGCATCCAGAATCGGGAGCCCGATATTGCCGCAGGCGACGCTGGCGATACCCGCCGCGCGCAGGATCGAATGCACCATCGAGGTGGTGGTGGTCTTGCCGTTGGTTCCGGTCACCACCAGCCATTTGCGGACCGGACCGTAGATTCTGGCCTGATCGACCCACCAGGCGAATTCGACATCGCCCCAGACCGGGGTGCCCTCGGTCACTGCCGCGGCGAGCACCGGTGAGTCCGGTCGCCAGCCCGGACTGGTGATGACCAGGGCGAACCGGCTCCAGTCCGCGGACTGGAGTTCGGTGCAGGTCGCGATGTCGAGGCCGAGCCCGGCCGCCTCGGCCAGTGCGGCCGCGCCGCCGTCGGTGACCACCGGGCGCGCGCCGATATCGCGCAGCGGTTCGATCAGCGAGCGACCCGAGACACCCCATCCGGCCACCAGAACGTCACGGCCACGCAGGAATTCGAGCATAGGCCCCGGTGTTCGCAGGGCCCTCGGAGAATGTTCGACCATCGCTACTTCACCCGACCGCTGAGAGATATTCGCTATAGAACAGGCCGAGTCCGACCGCCGACGCCATCGCCGCCAATAGCCAGAACCGGATGATCACCGTAGTCTCGGCCCATTTGCTGAGTTCGAAGTGATGATGGAACGGCGCCATCTTGAATAGCCGGTTGCGGGTAGTGCGGTACACCGCGACCTGCAGCACCACCGAGGCGGTCTCGGCGACGAACAGCGCGCCGATCACGACCATCAGCAACTCGGTTCGCGTGGTGATCGAGAGTCCGGCGAGCATGCCGCCCAAGGCCAGCGAGCCGGTATCGCCCATGAAGATCTTGGCCGGTGCGGCATTCCACCACAGGAAGCCGACGCATGCGGCGGCGGCCGAGGCACACACCAGCGCCAGATCCAGCGGATCGCGCACGTTGTAGCAGCCCGCCTCCGGAATCGTCGCGCAGGCGTTGCGGTATTGCCAGAACGTGATGATCACGTAGGCGCCGAGCACCAGGCTCATCGAACCCGCCGCCAGACCGTCGAGGCCGTCGGTCAGGTTCACCGCATTCGACCACGCGACGACCAGCAGGCAGACCCAGCACAGGAAGATGATCACACCCATCGACACCGTGCTGATGTCGCGGACATAGGACAGATGCTTACTCGCCGGGGTCAGCCCGTTGCCACCGTGGAACTGCAGCGCGAGCACGCCGAAGAGGACCGCGGCGCTGATCTGACCGATGTACTTGCCCGCGGCGGACAAACCCAGATTGCGCTGCTTGCGCAGCTTGATGAAGTCATCGAGAAAGCCGACCACGCCGAGTGCGGTGGTCAGCCCGAGCACCAGGATGCCCGAGGCCGACGGTCCGTCCGCGTCGTAGCCGATGCCGATGAGGTGTGAGCCGAGGTAGCCCGCCCACATGCCGACCAGGATGGCGACACCACCCATGGTCGGGGTGCCGCGCTTGGCCTGATGACTGGCCGGGCCGTCGACCCGGATCTCCTGGCCGAAGCCCTGCTTGGCGAAGATCCGTATCAACAGTGGCGTCAGCAGGATGGAGACCGCCAGCGCGATCCCGGCCGCGAACAGAATCTGTCTCACGACTCCGCCTCGCTGGACTTCGCCGCACTAGCGCTCGGCTTCATCGTTCGACCGACGGCCGCTGTGTCGATGGCTCGCTCGCTTCGCTCACTCACTGCCACTGCCTCCGTGCTACCCCTGCTAGTTCCCGCACGCTCCGTACCGGTCAAATGTTCGGCGACCTCCCACAGACCGACCGATTTGGACGCTTTGACCAGCACCACATCGCCCGCCTCGACCGCATCGTCGAGCAGCGCGATGGCCGCGCCGATATCGGGCACGAGGATCGACTCCTCGCCCCACGAGCCTTCCATTACCGCACCTTGATGCATCGCGTGGGATGGCCTTCCGGTGCCGACCACGATCAGCCGGGAGACATCCAGGCGCACCGCGAGGCGGCCGATCCGGTCGTGTTCGATGACGGATTCCTCGCCCAGTTCACCCATTTCGCCGAGCACGGCCCAGCTGCGGCGCGGGGTGGCGCCCGCGCGGGACATGGTCACCAGGGCCTTGAGGGCGGCGCGCACCGAATCCGGATTCGCGTTATAGGAGTCGTTGACGACGGTGATGCCATCGACTGTGGTGCGCACATCCATGCGGCGCGCCGATGCGGCGTGCGCACCGGATAGTGCCTGCGCGATGGTGTCGAGGTCGGCGCCGCATTCGAGCGCGACCGCGACCGCGGCCAGCGCATTGCCGACCTGATGTTCGCCGTGTACGGCCAGCTGCACCGGAATACTGCCCTTGTCGGTGTGCAGGGTGAAACCCGCGCGTGCCTCTGCGTCGAGTTGGACATCGGTAGCACGGATTTCGGCGTTCGTCGCCTGGCCGACCGTCACCACGCGCGCATTCGTGCGCGCGGCCATCGCGGCTACCTGCGGATCGTCGGCGTTGAGGACGGCGAGTCCGGTCGAAGGCAGCGCCTCGACGAGTTCGCCCTTGGTCTGCGCGATCGCGTCGCGGCTGCCGAATTCACCGAGATGAGCGGTGCCGACATTGAGCACCACGCCGATCTTCGGCGGTGCGACCCGTGCGAGCGCGGCGATATGCCCAGGGCCGCGTGCGGACAGTTCCAGCACCAGGAAACGGGTGTCGGCATCGGCCCGCAGCGCGGTCCACGGATGTCCGAGTTCGTTATTGAACGATCCGGGCGGCGCGACGACCGGACCCAGCGGCGCGAGCACGGCCGCGAGCAGATCCTTGGTCGAGGTCTTGCCCGAGGAGCCGGTCACCCCGACAACGGTGAGTCCGCCAGCTGTGTTCGATCGACCGCGCTCATGGGACCCCGCATGGATGCGCGCATCCCCACCGGCACCTGGCGTCGACGACCCCCCACGGCCGGCCGCCTCCGGGCCCGTCGCTCCCGCGGCGGCGGAAAGACGTTCGACGCTCACCCGGGCGAGCGTAGCCAGGGCGGCCAGCACCGCGGCCCCCGACCCATCCGAATCACCGGCCAGCGCAACGGATTTCGCGGGCACGGTGCCCGGACTCGGGGTCACCACGATCGCGGGCACGCCCACCGGGCGGGCCGCGAGCACCGCGACCGCACCGGCGTCGATGGCGGCCTTCGCATAGTCGTGGCCGTCCGAATGCTCGCCGGGCAGGGCCAGGAACAGATCACCGGAACCGATTCGGCGCGAATCGAATTCGACCGAACCCGTTACCGTTACCTCCGGGTCGGGGGCGTCGTGCAGCGTGCCGCCGACGACCTCCGCGATCTCCCGCAGTGTCATCTCGATCATGAAACCGTCAAGTCCTCCGCGTCCGACCCCTGCGGACTGTGCTCAGTGTTGCCGCCCTGCCTCGGCTGGTCGCTGCGCAGGCCCCGCTCCCGTCGTTCCAACGCCGCCGCGAGCACCTCGCGGTCGTCGAACGGATGCTTCACACCCTGGATCTCCTGCCCTGCCTCATGGCCCTTTCCCGCCACCAACACCACGTCACCGGGACGAGCCCAGTCGACCGCGGCGGCGATGGCCGCGGCCCGGTCCCCGATTTCGCGCACCACACCGCGTGCTGCCTCCGGAACCTCGAGCGCGCCCGCACGCAGTGCAGCGCGGATCGCCGCCGGATCCTCGGTGCGCGGATTGTCGTCGGTAATGATCAGCAGATCGGCACCACGCGCACCGGCCGCACCCATCAGCGGTCGCTTGCCTGCATCCCGGTCACCACCCGCGCCGACGACCACGGCCAAACGACCGGCGGTATCGGCCGCGAGATGTTCGCGCAATGTGGCGATCACCGACTCCACCGCGGCAGGTTTGTGCGCGTAGTCGACGATCGCCAGGAAATCCTGGCCTCGCTCGACCCGCTGCATCCGGCCCGGCACGTCGACGGTGGCCAGAGCGGGCGCCGCGACGGTTGGATCGGCTCCGGCGGCCGCGCACACCGCGACCGCGAGCAGTCCGTTGGCGACGTTGTAGCGGCCCGGAAGTCGCAGGCGCACATCGACATTCGTCTCCGGTCCGGCAGCGCTGAACTCCTGTTCGCCGCCGTGTGCGGATACCTCACCGGTGAGCCGCCATGCGCCGGAACCGACGGTCGATACCGTGATCGGATCCACGAGGTCGGCGGCGAGACGCTGCCCCCACTCGTCGTCGACGCAGATGACCGCGGTCCGCGCGGCGATCGGCGATGCCGCTTCGAAAAGCCTGCGCTTGGCGGCGAAGTAGTCCTCGAAGTCGGTGTGGAAGTCCAGGTGGTCCTGCGAAAGATTGGTGAAGGCGCCAACCGTGAAGCGCACGCCGTCCACTCGGCCCAGCGCGAGCGCGTGGCTGGAGACCTCCATCACCACCGCGTCCACACCCTGCTCGACCATCAGCGCGAATATCGCGTGCAGCTGCGGCGCCTCGGGCGTGGTCAACGCGCTCGGCACCCGGCGACCGCCGATCCTGGTCTCGATGGTGCCGATCAGCGCCGTGGACAGGCCAGCGGCCGCCAGTCCGGCCTCCACCAGATATGCGGTGGTGGTCTTGCCGGAGGTGCCGGTAATGCCGACGATGCGCAGCCGCTCCGACGGGTTGCCGTAGAGCGCACCCGACAGCTCACCGAGCACCGACCTGGGCCGCTCGTGCACCAGTACCGGCACATCGAGTTCACCGGCAAGTTCGGCGCCCGCCGGATCGGTGAACACCGCCATCGCGCCCCGGTCGACGGCGTCGCGCGCGAACCGGGCTCCGTGCGACTGCGCGCCGGGCAGCGCGGCGAACAGGTCGCCCGGCAGCACTGCATTCGAGCGCTGCTCGATGCCGGTGACCTGGATCTGGGTGAGATCCGCACGCGACGAGCTGGCGCCGGTCAGCGCCAGCACAGTGGACAACGACGTCGACCGCGGGTGGGTCGGCCGGAGCGCGTGCTGGCTGGACTGCGCGGGCACAAGGCTCCTCTCGGGTATCGGCACGGATGGGGTCGAGTGGATCAATGGGAAAGGCAGGGGACGTCGAGTCAGGTTACCGACGTCGGCTCACGGCCGGACAACGCGGCTCCAATCTTATGGAGCCTGCAGAACGAATCGCCGGGACGGCTCGGGCGAGGGCGGGATCCGGTCACGCTGCAACGCCCAGGAGGCGATGTTGTGGAACAGGGGCGCCACCGACCCGCCGCCGCTCCCGTCGGAGCTGCGAATCGGTGCGTCGAGCATCAGGCCGATGACATAGCGCGGATTATCCGCAGGTGCCATACCGGCGAAGGTGATGTAGAACGACGACGTCGAGTAGCAGCGGCAGCTCGGGTCGACCTTCTGCGCGGTGCCGGTCTTACCCGCCACCTGATAGCCATCGATCGCCGCCGGCGCACCGGTGCCCATCTGCACGCCCATCGGATCGCGCTGCACGACCGCCTGGAACATGGTGCGCAGCGTCGCCGCGGTTTGCTCGCTCACCACCCGCACCGCCTCGGGCTGCGGCTCCTCGGTGCGGGTGCCGTCGGGCGCGGTCTTCGCCTTGACGATGCGCGGCGGAATCCGCAGGCCGCCATTGGCGATAGCCTGGTACATTCCGGTCATCTGCAGGGTGGTCATCGAAAGGCCCTGTCCGATGGGCAGATTCGCGAAGGTACCGCCGGACCACTGGTCGCGCGCAGGTACCTGCCCCGGGCTCTCCCCCGGCAGCCCGACACCGCTGCGCTGACCGAGACCGAACCGGTTGACCATATCGGCGAACCGATCCTCACCGACCCGCTGCGCCAGCATCAGTGTGCCGACATTCGAGGACTTACCGAATATTCCGGTGGTGGTATACGACGCGGTGCCGTGCTCCCAGGCATCGTGCACGGTGACACCCGCCATCTGGATCTCACCCGGAACCTGCAGCACCTCATCGGGATTGGTCAATCCGTATTCGATGGCCGCGGCCGCGGTCACGATCTTGTTGACCGAGCCGGGTTCGAACGGATCCTGCACCGCGGGGTTCTGCATCTCGGCATTGCCCCAATGCTGCGGTCCCAATGCGGGATTGAAGGTGTTGTCATTCGACATCGCCAGCACCTGGCCGGTTTTCGCGTCCAGCACGACGGCCGAGGCCGCGTTGGCCCCGGACATCTCCTTGGCCTGCTGCACCTGCTGCTGCACGTAGTACTGCAGATCCGAATCGAGGGTCAACTCGACACCGTAGCCGTTCACCGCGGACTGTTTATCGCGCCAGCTGCCGGGAATGACCGCGCCGTCGGATCCGCGGTCGTAGGTGTGCGAGCCGTCGGTGCCCGCCAGTAGCGAGTCCAGCGACGACTCCAGCCCGATCTGACCGTGGCCGTCCCAGCCGGTGGTGCCGAGCACGTTGGCCGCCAGTGAGCCGCCCGGATATTCGCGCACATCCTGGCGTTCGGTACCGACCTCCGGAAACTGCACTTGAATATCGGAAGCGACGCGTGGATCGACATTCCGGGCGAGATATACGAAGGTGTCGTCGCTTTTCATTTTGTCCAGCACAGCGGATTCGGCGGGCGCGTCCTTGCCGAGTTTGTCGTGGATGGTCTTCGCGATGGCCTTCAGCCGCTCGTCCGGATCCGGCGCCTTGGCCGATTTGGCCTTCGCGTCGGCGAGTTGCTTGCGCACGGCCACCGGCTGGAAGGTGAGCGCCTGGGCGCTGATGGTGAAGGCCAGCAGCGTCTTGCCGGTGCGGTCGGTGATCGGGCCGCGGGTCGCCGGGTCGATCTTGCGGGTGGTGCGCTGGTCCGCAGCCTGCGCGGACAGGCTCGGCGCGGAAATGCTCTGCACCCAGAGCAATTGGAGCGCGACGACCGCCAGCGCGATCAGCATGATCACCCGGCCGACACCCAAGCGCAAGCGCAGCGGCCGGTCGAGGGCGGCCGTCCGCGGTCTGGCAGCACCGGTCGCCCTCGACGATCCGGTCTCGGACGCCGCGGGCCCGCGGCGCTGGCGCGACGCGGGCCGGGTCTGGCGCATGCTCATCTGGCGCCCCCGTCCGGGGTACCCGGTGGTTCGGCTTGGGCCGCTTCCGCCTGGGGCGCCACAGGCTGCGGTGTTTCCGGCCGCGGGGTTTCGGGCTGGAGTGTTTCCGACGGAGCCTGCGCGACCGGACTCGGCGTCGGCAGCGGACTGGCCGGCGTCGAGCTCGGCTGCGGGCTCGCCTGTCCGGCAACGGCATTCGCGGGCTGACCGGCGTTCGGCTGAGTGGGCGCAGGCGGCGTTGTCGTCACCGGAACCAGCCGCTCACCGCGGGCCAGCGCATTATTCGGCGGTGCGGTGGTCGGCGCGGCCGGCGAGGGATTCAGCGGTGGCACCGGCGCGCCCTGGGCGGGCGTCGGCTTGCCGATCACCGTCACGGCGCCGTCCGGTCCGACCACGAGACGCGCCGGATCCTTGGCCGGGATCATCCCGAGTTCGCGGGCCCGCGCGGCGAGTTCGGGCGCGGAGTCGGCGGCCTCCACCTCCCGCTGCAGTCCCGCCCGCTCGTCGGCCAGCTTGCGGTTGGTCGCCCTGGCGTCGCCGAGCTGATAGCTGTCCTCCGCCGAGCGGGTGGTGAGCAGCAGGGTGAGCGCGAGGCCACAGCCGAGCAGGGCGATGATGGCCGCCACGAACGGAGTTCGCGCGGCCATCACCGATGCGCGCTGCTTCGGCAGGTCCTGATGGTCCCCCGACTGTTCAGCACGCATTCGGCGCTTGGCATAGGCCCGTTGTGCTGCACCCGATTTCACCCGCTCGGCGGCCTGAACCCGGCGGGCGAGCCGGCCCGGCGCCTCGACGGTACGCGTGCGCACACTCATGCTGTCCCCTCCTGAATTCGCTCCGCCGCCCGCATCCGCACGGGAGCCGCCCGCGGGTTCTCTTCGATCTCTTGTTCCGTCGCCTTCTCGGCACCGCGGGTCAGCATCCTGAATTCCGGTCCCATACCGGGCAATTCGACCGGCAGGTCGACCGGCGTCCGTGAGGTGGTGCGCGGCGCCAACTCCTGTTTGACCACCCGATCCTCGAGCGACTGATACGACATGATCACGATCCGGCCGCCGACCCGCAGCGAGTCGAGAGCGGCGGGCAGTGCGGCCCGCAGCGAATCCAGTTCGCCATTGACCTCCACCCGCAGCGCCTGAAAGGTCCGCTTGGCTGGATGACCACCGGTCCGCCTGGCCGCGGCGGGGATTGTCGCGTAGAGCAATTCGACGAGTTCGGCGCTGGTGGTGAACGGCTTCTGCTGGCGACGGCGCAGCACCTCGGAGGCGATCTTGCCCGCGAAGCGTTCCTCGCCATAGGTTTTCAGCACACGCGCCAAATCGCCGTGGCTGTAGGTATTGAGCACATCCGCGGCGGTGATACCTGTGGTCGGGTCCATCCGCATATCCAGCGGCGCGTCGACGGAGTAGGCGAAGCCGCGCTCGGCCTCGTCGAGCTGCATCGAGGAGACGCCGAGATCCATCAGGATGGCGCTCACCGAACCAGTGGTCGGCAGTCCGGCCTGCTTCAGCGCGGCGGCGATTCCGTCATATCGGATGTGTACCAAGGTGATCCGGTCCGCGAATGGGGCCAGTCGCGCACTCGCCAGTGCCAGTGCGTGGGTGTCACGGTCGAGTCCGACGAGATGAATGTTCGGGTACGTACGTAGGAAGTGTTCGGCGTGTCCGCCCAAACCCAGTGTCGCGTCTACATAGACGGCGCCGGGTTCGGACAATGCCGGGCCGAGCAGCGCGTCGGCTCGCTGGAGCAGAACCGGAACATGGCGAGGACCGTCCTGTTCACGGTTCACCCTCGACCTCCCGGAATCGTGCCTCGCGTCGTCGCGCACCGAGCGGTGCCAATGGTTCACTCGTTACGCCCGGTCACGGGTCGCCTTGTTACACAGCTACTTTCGAAAATACGAATGCCGCGGGGTCTCTGACCGGAGCCTCGGCACCTGGCGTCGGGGAAGTACGTCAGGGTCCGCGCGTCCGGGCAGAGGCCGCGTGGCACTCGTTCGCTCAGGGCTAGAAGATGCCGCCCAGCGACTCGTCTCTCGCTTCGGCGTAGTCCTCCTCGTGCTCGGCGAGGTAGGACTCCCACGCCTGCTTATCCCATATTTCGAGGAAGTCGACCGATCCGATCACCACGCAATCCCGCGAGAGGTTCGCGTAGCGACGATGATCGGCCGACAACACGATCCGGCCTTGGGCGTCCGGACGCTGTTCATCCGTACCGGCCGCGAGTGCCCGGACGAACGCGCGCGCCTGCGGATTACTTCGAGACGCCGCCGCAGCTCGCCGAGCGAGCGCGGTGAACTCTTCTTTGGGATATACGGCAAGGCTGTGGTCCTGACCCTTCGTGACCATCAACCCTCCCGCCAGATCGTCTCGAAACTTCGCAGGCAACGTCAGTCGCCCCTTGTCATCCAACCGAGGTGTGTAGGTACCGAGAAACAACCCGCTACCTCCTGGATGAACCCCGCCGCGCGGGGAGCACGATCACCTCGGATGTATGCCCTTCCTCTAGTGCGCGCTCCACATTACCCCACTTTCCCCCACTTTCAATCGAAACTCAGGGTGATCTGGCTCCCCGCGTCGTCGATTACGCAGGTCATCCCAGCTATCACTGTGGTGGAGAACTTTTTCCGTGTTCCAGCGACACGCACCGCACAGCAAAACGATCGCCCGACAACAACCAGCAAACGCCCTGGTTCGCCTCATTTCAGCTGATGCCGGGCCGCCGCACGGGTGGATCGTGGGGCACGGCGGGGGATGATCGTGGGGCGTTGTGGGGAACCGCCCGCGGAGATCACTCAGCAGCCGGGTGGTTCACGCATGAGAACGCGCCGCCGCACCTATTCGGTGCGGCGGCGCGTTCGATATGTAGATGTCGGCTACGGGCGCGCTACTCCTGATCGAAGCGGCGCCGGAACCGATCCTCCATGCGTTCGGAGAAACCACCGGACTTGCGCTGTCGCCCACGTCCGCTCGATCCGCCGCTCGCGCCACCGGATTGGGTATTGCCCGACCGGTCGCCCTTGGCGATGCCCTTGGAACTGCCGAGCAGCAACAGCACGCCTGCGGCGAACATGACGATGAATCCGATCAGGCTGATGATCGGAAAGTCACCGAGCTTCACCGGAGCGGCGATCCCAGCGACCAGTAGAAACAGACCAAGGATGAACAGGGCCGCGGCCTGGAGTCTGCGGCGACTCGAGGTCGAGCGAAGGCGTCCGCCGCGGACGGACGACGCGAACTTCGGATCCTCAGCATAGAGCGCGCTCTCGATCTGTTCGAGCATGCGCTGCTCGTGCTCGGAGAGTGGCACGGTACCTCCCCCGGCACTAGGACGTGGCTGTCGCCTCCGGGTAGGCGACAGATAGCCAAGGTCGGCTATCTGCCACCAATGATACGAGTTCGATCAGTGCCGTACCACCTACTCGCCGATAACTAAGCGGTCATGCCGCCCGACAACCCCGGCGCGGGGCGCAAACGAGCACCGGCGTTCAGCAGATCTTCGACATCGTGCAGGAATGCGCCCACCCGCGAATAGAACTCGTCGGCCTGCTGATCATCGATATTGCGATCCAACCCCGCCTCCAGCGCCGCCCTGATCTCCGAGCGGGCACTGAAGTAGTCGGCCCACATGACGAATTCGGGCGCGGCGCGCTGCATCAGCACCCAGGCATTGCGCGAACGCGCCCGCGGCGCGGCGTCCGCCCCGGTATACGCGAGTACCGCCCCGGCACCGCGCAACGCGGCGAGATACGCGGTCCGGAAACGCTCGCGCGGGTCCGGCTCCCCCGCCGCCTGCATCAGCAAGCCGTCCGCCCGCTGCAGTAGCTTGCCCGCCTTGCCGGGTTGTCCCGGGTGTTCGATCCGACCGGACATCAGCCGTCCCTCCGAGTTCGTTCAGAGTCGTTCAACGTCGCTCACCTGGCCTGATCCTGTGCGTGAGCGCCGACTTGCCAGCACCGCGCGGATCGAACAGGTATTCGAACGTTTGAATTGAGATTGAATATAGGGACACCCACCGACAACTTTCCGCGGACCGACGAGAGCCATGACAGCCGTCAAGCCCAAACACACCCCCGCCAACGCACCCGTCGTCATCGATCTCACGATCACGGCGCTACGCTCCCGGCTGCACGATGTGCTGGCGGTGTACGTCGCGGCGATGGAATATCCGCACGGCACCGAGCACCATCGCGCGCCGATGTGGACCGAGCACACCACCCGTCCCGGCTGGCAGGCCGTCGCCGCCGTCATCCCCGATGATTCCGGACAGATCGACCTGCGGACAGCGCCGATCGTGGCCATCGCCTACGGCTATCGCGGCGCCGCCCACCAGTGGTGGCATCAGCAGGTGCACAGCGGTATGCGGCGCTCGGGATGGCCGGAACACTCTGCGCGCGAACTCCTTTCCGACTATTTCGAATTGACCGAGCTGCATGTGCATCCCTCGGCACAGGGCCGCGGCATCGGCGGCGCGCTGCTGACACGACTGCTCGCCGATCGCACCGAGGCCGCGGTGCTGCTGTCCACACCGGAGGTGGAGCGCGAAGCCAACCGCGCCTGGAAGCTGTATCGGCGACTCGGATTCACCGATGTGATCCGGGATTTCGTCTTCGCCGGAGACACCAGGCCGTTCGCGATCCTCGGGCGGCGGCTGCCCCTGTGAGCGTCGTGGTCGTCGGCTCGGGCCACAACGCACTCGTCGCGGCGTGCTACCTGGCGCGCGCCGGTGAGCAGGTGACGGTGCTCGAACGCGACGAAGTGCTCGGCGGCGCGGTATCGACGGTCGAACGCTTTCCCGGTCATCTGGTCGATCGCGGATCGTCGGCGCACATCATGGTGCGCCATACCGGGATCATCGAGGAATTGGAGCTCTCGCGCTTCGGACTGCGCTATATCGACTGTGATCCCTGGGGTTTTACGCCCGCTGGACCCGATGGCGGTGCGCCGATCGTGTTCCATCGCGATCTCGATCGCACCTGCGCGGGCATCGCGGAGGTCTGCGGCGCGCGGGACGCGGCGGCGTATCGACGCTTTGTCGAGGTCTGGGGACCGCGTTCGGCGCGGGTGATGCGCGCATTCGGTGGCACGCCGACGCCGGGCAGGCTGTTGCGTTCGTTCTGGGGGCTTGACGCGCGCGCTGGTGGGAGCGCGTTGTCGCGGGAGTTCCTGCAGACCGGGGATGCGCTGCTCGACGCCTACTTCGACGACGAGCGACTCAAGGCATCGCTGGCCTGGTTCGGGGCACAGTCCGGGCCGCCGATGTCGGAACCGGGTACCGCGCCGATGGTCGGGTTCGCCGCGCTGATGCATACGCTGCCGCCGGGACGGGCGGTGGGCGGAAGTGGGGCGCTGACCACGGCATTGGTCGCGCGGTTGCGTGCCGACGGCGGCGCGGTGTCGGCGGGTGATGCGGTCACCGCACTGCGGCAGGTCGGTTCGGGTTGGCGGGTTTCAACTGCCTCGGGCCGAAATCTGCATGCGGACACCGTGATCGCGGGCGCCCACGTGCTGACCACCCTGGACCTGCTGCGGGACGGCGGATTCGACGGTGCGGTGCTCGACGATTGGCAGCGCCGCATCCGGGTCGGTCCCGGCATCGGCATGGTGGTGCGGCTCGCGACCAGCGCACTGCCGCAGTATCTCGGAAGCTCATCGGCCGAATCCGCCAACGGTCTGCAATTTCTCGTTTCGGATCGGCGGCAGCTGCGCCGGGCGCACGGTGCGGCGTCGGCGGGGGATCTACCGCCGCGCCCGGTGGTACTCGCGATGAGCTTCAGCGCGGTGGACCCGAGCATCGCCCCCGCCGGTGAACATCAGCTCTCCCTATGGGCGCAATGGCATCCGTACGAACTGGCCGACGGGAGCGAATGGGCCGCACACGCCGAGCCGGAGGCCGATCGGATCATCGCCGAAGTCGATACCTACGCACCGGGTTTCGCGGCAAGTGTGCTGCGGCGGCATGTGCAGACCCCTGTCGATCTGGAGCGCGAGATGGGGTTGCGCGGCGGGAATGTGATGCATGTGGAGATGTCCCTGGACCAGATGATGCTGTGGCGGCCGCTGCCGGAACTGTCCGGGCAGCGGGTGCCGGGTGCACCGGGGTTGTATCTGACCGGGGCGTCGACGCATCCGGGTGGTGGCGTGTGCGGGGCGAGTGGGCGCAGTGCGGCACGGTTGGTGCTGCATGACCGACGCCGTGGCCGGTTTTCGCTGCCACGCAGGCGATGATCGAGCCGGAGCCGATCGAGGGGCCCACAGTGCGGACGCCTGGTCCGGCGAATCCGGAGGTCACCCACCAGATACCCGACGGGGCGGATTCCGATGTGCGCCGCTTCGACAGGAGACCAGCACGCCGGCCCGGTCCTCCCGACGCGCCGCAGGACCGGCACTCGACGGGCTTATCGCCGGGGACGCCACGATTCCTCGCGCCTGTCGGGTTCGCGGTGCTGCTGGTGCTCGTGCAGATCAGTTATCCGCTGTCGTCCGGCGTCACTCGCGATCGGGTGACCATCGCGGTGGTGCTGCTTTCGGCGGGGACGGCGTTGGTGCACGCGGCGGCGACGCGCGGGGTTCGGTATGCCGTGGGTTTTCTGGTGATCGTGTCCGGACTCGGACTACTCGCCGAGATCGTCGGTACCGCGACGGGCTTCCCGTTCGGTTGTTATGACTACGCCGACGGCAGATCGGGACCCGCGGTGGCAGGTGTGCCGTTAGTGGTCGCGCTGGCCTGGACGGGCGGGCTGTACCCCGTGCGGGTGGTGGCCGAACTGCTGACTCGGCGGACTGCCGGGCGGATTGCGCTGACGGCGGTCGGCGCGGTGGGTTGGGATCTGTTCCTGGATCCGCAGATGGTGGCGGATGGTCAGTGGCTCTGGTGTGCCACCGGATGGGGCCTGCCCGGACTCGATGAGATTCCGTATACGAACTACCTGGGCTGGTTCGCGGTGGCGCTGGTGATGGCGGTGCTACTGACCGCCTTGGATCGGATGGCGGGGACGCGAGCGGTCAGCGCGTTCGCGGTGCCGACAGCGAGGGAATCGCAGCGGCTCGGATCCCTGATTCCGATCGGTGCTCTGGTGCCGGTGGCGGTGTTTGTCTGGACGTGGCTCGGGTCCACGCTCGCGCATGCGGTGTTCCTCGATCTACCGTATTCGGCCTGGTATGGGTGTGTCGGGTTGGGAGTGCTCGGCGTGCCGCTCTTGGTGCGGCTGGCCGGGGCGCGGCGGGACTGAAAGACGCGGACACTATTTGTCCGATACTTCTGTCGACGCGCGTTCCGCCCGTCGTGTGGCAATCCCGGGCGACGGCCTGGCACGATGTGAGCCGTGCAGCCGAGTCCTCTCACCGCGACGCCCGACACCCCGGTTCTACGCTCCCCCCGGCCAGGGGTGCGGGTAGCGGCGGCAGTACTGCTGGCCGCATTGCTGGTGCCCGTCCTCGCGGGCTGCCTGCGGGTGCAGGTTTCGATGGGTGTGTCGTCCAATGACCGGGTCTCCGGTCGGATCGTGGCCGCGGTCGTGCCCGTGGACGCCAATGACAAGGGCCCGCAGCTGAAGGCGCCCGATTCGCTGGCCGCGAAGGTGCGGGTCGAGCCGTACAGCCAGGACGGCTATGTCGGCAGCAAGGTGTTCTTCGAGGACCTGTCCTTCGGCGAGGTCGGCCAGCTCGGCGGACTCTCCGAGCAGACCCAGGGCATGTTCAACCTGTCGTTCCAGCGCACCGGCGACCTGGTCAGCCTCAACGGCCGGGTCGATTTGAAATCCGTTCCGCCACACGGCTCGGACGTGCAATTCACGGTGGCCTTCCCGGCCCGCGTCGCCAAGACCAATGGCAACCGCGAGGACGACTCCACCGTCTCCTGGAAACTCCCGCCCGGCGATGTCTCAACGCTGCGCGCCGAAGTCAGCTACGCCGACCCGAATACCCGCTCCTTCGCGGGCTGGGCCGGAATCGTCGGTGGCATCACCCTCGCCGGCGCCGCCATCATTGCCGCCATCGCCTACATGGACCGCAACCCCGCAGCCCCGGGCGCCCCCCAATTCAGTTTCTCCCTGAACAGCCTTTGGCGTACGCGGATGCGACGCTGAGATCGTCTCGCCCGATTTGTTCGTGCAAGACGACGACGTCGCCCGGCTGCGCACCACGGCGGTGCGGCCGTGACGGCAGCGAGGGCTCTGCAGGTGGGCGCGGCGGTCTCGACGCGAACTGGTGCGGCAATCGCGCTGATCGGTTGTGGGATCGCGTTGTTCAACCGAGCGACGATGCGCACGCTGTCGGATGCGCCGACGGCGGTCCTCGAATCCGTGACGATCTGTATTCCGGCGCGGGACGAGGCGCAGCGACTGCCCGGGCTGATCGCAGATCTTCGCGCTCAGGTGGAGGTGCCGCGGCTGCGGGTGCTGATATTCGATGATGCGTCCCGCGACGGGACCGAAGCGGCTGCGGTGGAAGCGATTGCGGGCGACCCGCGATTCACCGTGCTCCGATCCGAGGCCGAACCCGCGCCGGGTTGGACCGGAAAGGCAGCGGCCTGTGCCCGGCTGGCCGAGCTGGCGGATGCGCCGGTGCTGATCTTCCTCGATGCCGATGTGCGTGTGGACAAGGGCGCGATCGCCGCGGCGGTCGTCGAACTGCGTCGGAGCCGGTCCGCGTTGTTGTCGCCCTGGCCGTACCAGGTGGCCGAATCGCTCATCGAGGCGCTGGTACAGCCCCTGCTGTGCTGGTCGTGGGCGGCGAGCCTGCCGATCGGAATCGCCAACCGCGGCCGCAGACCCTCGACCGCCGTCGCCTGCGGCCAATTCCTGGTCTTCGATGCCGCCGCCTACCGCACCATCGGCGGTCACGCGGCGGTGGCCGCCAGCCCCACCGAGGATCTGGATATCGCTCGCGCCCTGCGCCGTTCCGGTCACCGCACCGCGCTGGTCGCGGCGGGTCGCGCGGCGCGCACCCGAATGTATCGGGACGCAACCGAACTCGAGGCGGGCTACACCCGCTGGCTGTGGTCGGCCTACGGCGGTACGACCGTCGGCGGTGCGGCCGTGGGAGCTGTTGCGGCGCTGGCCTATTGGGCACCGCCGGTGGCCGCGATCGGTGGCAGGGGCGCACTGCGCACCGCCGGACTCATCGGCTACACCGCCGCAGTCGCCAGCCGCCTGCTGGCCCGCTCGCTGGAACGTGGCGCCGTGACCCGCACGGACGCCCTTGCCGCCCTGGCGCACCCGGTATCCATCGCCGCTTACCTCTGCCTTTGGTCCCGCTCCCGCCGAGCTCGTCGCACTAACACCCTGACCTGGAAGACCCGCCACCTCGAACCCAACCACTGATCGAGATCAGGTGGAATCTCCGGCGATATCGCCCGGGAGATCCCTGCCTCCAGTTCCACCTGATCTCGACTCGCCCCGGAATCCGGCAGCTTCGCGACCGAACTGGCCGGCGTCCACATCCGGCGCCACTGCTCCCCGAACTGGCTCGGCGACCTTGGGCATCCACCCGACGCAAGTTCACCGGACCGAGGTGATGCCGACTGTTGGGAGGAACAAGCAGGGCTTGCCGCCGTTGTCGACGGTTCCGAAGACCGCGGCCAGGACGGTGCCGGAGCCGGTGTCGACCGGGACGGCGCGGACGCCGCCGGTGGGGAATGCGGCGAAGAAGTCCTGGATGGCGCGTTCGGCGAGTGGTCGTAGTTCGGTAGGGACTTCGGCGGGCACCATCGTTCGGACCACATCCGAGAGCGGGCCCATGGCGGTAACGCCGCTGCGACCGTTGGCCAGATTCAGCCAGGCGACGTTCATACCGGAGACGCTCGTACTGTCCGAGGCCAAGCCGTAGGGCACGAAGGTGAACAGGGTTTGGCCAGCCTTGACCGCGGACAGATCGAGTCCCGGGATCGCCACGGTGTTCTTGGGCCATGGCCCGGGAACGGCGCCAGCAACAGCGGGGACCAGGCCGAGGCTGCTGTTGTTGGAGCAGAACGCCGCGGCCGCCGGGTACAGGAAGGGGTCGATGCCGAAGGCGCGCAGCGCATCGACGGCGGCTCGGTACGCGCCGAGAAAATCGCCGGGTGCGGCGTGGCCGGACGGTTGACCCGGTGCGGTCGCCGCCGGGATCGCGGGTACGGGCGTCGGCGCCGGTACCGCGGCGGCTATGGCGGGGACGGCGAGAGTCAGCGCGACCGCGGCGGTCGCGCTGGCGGTAAGCGTGGTCAGACGGCGCAGCACGGTCACGGTGGACCTCCTCATCGTCGGGCACGATCGAGGTCAGAGAATACTCCAGCAAACCCTGACAACAGCGCTGATTTCGACCGGCAACGCCGTCGCGTCGCACTTCCCGCCGGAGGGTCGCGACGACATACCGGGTGCGCTCTCCAGGCGAAATACGCCGGCACGACCACACCCGAAGCCTCGCGATCCACCGCACGACCGGATCAATAATCCCTGCTCACAACCTTTCAGACAAGGTCTGCGCTCACGCTGATTCGTACCCTTGTGCCGGACTTCGCCTGCTTCGCATGATATTTCGGCTAGACCGATCGACCGACCCGCGCTCGGCGTCGGACACCATCCAGAGCGACCGAGAGACCTGGCTCGTCGACGTCGCAGCAACCCCCCGGTGACCGGGTGCGGGTGCTTCCGCCGGGAACGATGGAGGAACCGAAATCATGAGCGCGTCCGTCGCATCCGATGCCCCGGTATCGGATGTCCCGCTACCGAGTGCCGACGCACCCGGCGCTACCGTAACCATCACCGACGCACCAGCGATCGCCAGGACCTGGCACCCGTGGCGCTGGGTGGTCAGCGTCATCGCGCTCGTGCTGCTCGCCCAGTTCATCCATGGACTGGTCACCAATCCGGGCTGGGATTGGTCGACCTTCGCCAAGTACTTCACCGCGAAATCGGTGTTATCGGCGCTGAAGGTCACCTTGGAGCTGACCCTGTGGGGTACGGCACTCGGATTCCTGATCGGCACCGCGCTGGCCATCGCCCGCTTGTCGAATAATCCGGTGCTGCGGGTGATCTCGTGGGTCTACATCTGGGCCTTCCGCTCGATTCCGCTGATCGTGCAACTGTTGTTCTGGTTCAACATCGCCTACCTGTACAACACGCTCTCGCTCGGCATCCCGTTCGGCCCTGGATTTCTCACGTTCGAAGTGAACGGGGTGATCAGCGGGTTCACCGCGGCGGTTGTCGGCCTCGCGCTGCATCAGGCCGCGTATTCGGCCGAGATCATCCGGGCCGGATTCATCGCGGTCGATCCCGGACAGCTGGAAGCCGCTGCGGCGCTGGGCATTCCGCGGCTGCGGCAATTCCGCACCGTCATCGTCCCGCAGGCGATGCGATCGATCCTGCCGAATGCGACCAACGAGGTGATCAGCCTGTTCAAGGGCACCTCGATCGTCTCGGTGATGGCGATCGCCGAACTCTTCTACCAGGTCCAGGTCATCTACGGACGTAACGGCCGGGTGGTGCCGCTGCTCATGGTCGCGACGGTCTGGTACATCGTGCTGACCACGATTCTGTCGGTGGCGCAGTACTACATCGAACGGCACTACGCCAAGGGCGCGCACCGCACATCGCCACCGACGCCGATACAGCAGGTATGGCACAAGCTGCGCGAAATCGCCGAAAGCGGTTCCACCGCACCGCGCGGAGCCACCCGATGAGCGCGCCGGTCACCGACACGATCGGCATCCCGCACGGGGACAGGGCCCCGGCCGTAGCAGTTCGTGGCGTGCGAAAGTCCTACGGAGCCACCGAAGTACTGCGCGGCATCGATCTGACAGTGCATGCGGGTGAGGTGGTCACCGTGATCGGCCCGTCCGGCTCCGGCAAGTCGACACTGCTGCGCGTGGTCAACCACCTGGAGCCACTGGACGCGGGCACCGTGCACATCGACGGCGAGCTGATCGGATATCGACTGCGCCGCAACAAGTTACATGCGCTGTCGGACCGCGAGGTGCGCAAGCAGCGCTCGCATATCGGCTTCGTCTTCCAGCAGTTCAACCTCTTCCCGCATCTGACGGTGCTCGACAATGTCACGCTCGCACCGATTTCCGCCCAGGGTCGCCCGCGGCAGGACATCGAGCGCGAGGCCAAGGAGTTGCTCGACCGGGTCGGCATCGGCGAACTGGCCGACGCCTATCCGCGGCGGCTGTCCGGCGGGCAGCAGCAGCGCGTGGCCATTGCCAGGGCGCTGGCGCTGCGGCCACCGGTGATCCTTTTCGACGAACCGACCTCCGCGCTGGATCCGGAACTCGTCGGCGAAGTCCTGGACGTGATCCGCGATCTCGCCGACGGCGGCACCGCGCTGGTGATCGTCACCCACGAAATCGGTTTCGCCCGTGAGGTGGCCGACACCGTCGTATTCCTCGACGGCGGCGTGATCGTCGAACAGGGCCCGCCCGCCGCCGTACTCGACAACCCCGAACATCCGCGCACCCGCGCATTTCTATCCCGAGTCCGCTGAGCGCGGTGCGCGCTCCCCGATGAACAGGTATTCAATGAAGCTCACCGCCCTGGTCGGCCTGGCCGCCACGGTGGCCTTGCTGGCCACCGGCTGCGGCACCGACCCCGATGCGGAAAATTCCGCACAGCCCGCCGGTTCGATCACCTTCGACCTCTCCCCCGCCCAGACCGGCCGGATCCACGCGCCCGAGGTCGATGCCATCGCCGCCGAACTGCCGCAGGCCATTCGCGACCGCGGCACGCTGGTGGTCACCGGATCGGGTGGCGCAGCCCCGCCGCTGCGGTTCTACGCCACCGACGATAAGACCATCGTCGGGTCCGAGATCGATTTCGCCGCGCTCATCGCTGACATCCTCGGGCTGAAACTCGTTGCCCAGGTGGCCGATTGGTCGCAGAACTTCGTGCGGGTCGATTCCGGCGAGGCCGATGTGTTCATCTCCAACGTCACAGTGACCGAGGAGCGCAAGGAGAAGTACGACTTCGCCACCTACCGCAACGACACCGTCGCGCTGGAGATCCCCGAGCGGAGCACGCTCGACTACCGGGATCGCAAGAGCCTGGCGGGCAAGCGGATCGGCGTCGGCAGCGGCACCAATCAGGAGCAGCTGCTGGTGAAGTGGAACGAGCAGAACATCGCCGAGGGCCTGCCCGCGATCGATATCGCCTACTTCCAGCAGGTCACCGATTACTATCTGGCGCTGGCCTCGCAGCGCCTCGACGGCTACATCGGCCCCAATCCGTCCGCGATCTACCACAGCACCACCGCGAACCAGACCAAGATCGTCGCGACCTTCTCCGGCGCCGGTGACACGCTGCAGGGCGAGATCGGTGTGCTGACCAAAAAGGACAACGGTCTGATCGGCCCCATCAACAAGGCCATCAACAACGCCATCCAGACCGGCACCTATCAGCAGGTCATCGACCGGTGGGGACTGAAGACCGAAACCGTGCCGAGCTCGCGGATCAACCCGCCCGGCCTACCGAAGAAGTCGTGAGGGCCCGCCCATGAAACTCCTGCTGTTCACCCTCGTCACCCGGGTGCCCGACCCGAGCACCGGACGCCTGCCGGGAACCAGGGAACGACTCACCAACGTCATCGACCAGGCCCGCCTCGCCGAGGAACTCGGTTACGACGGATTCGCCGTCGGTGAGCGGCACGAGGATCCGTTCCTCTCGGCCGCGCCGCCGGTGCTCCTGTCCCATATCGCCGCGGTCACCTCCCGGATCAGCCTGTTCACCGCCGTCACCACGCTGAGCCTGCTGGATCCGGTGCGCGCGTTCGAGGACTACTCGACACTGGACAACCTTTCCGGCGGCCGCCTCGAACTGATCATCGGCAAGGGCAATGGCGCGGCGCAGGCGAAGCTGTACCACGTCACCACCGAGGACCAGTGGGATCGCAATCGCGAAGGCTACGAGCTGTTTCGGGCACTCTGGGCCAGCGATAGCGTGACCTGGTCGGGTCGGTTCCGTCCGGAGTTGGTCGAGGCCAAGGCCCTGCCGCGACCGTGGCAGCCGCGCATCCGGATCTGGCACGGCAGTGCGACCAGCCGCGATTCGGTGGAACTCGCGGCGCGCCACGGTGATCCGCTGTTCTCGGCGAATGTCACCAATCCGATCGAGCCGTATGCCGAACTGGTCCGCCACTACCGGGAACGCTGGGAGCACTACGGGCATGACCCGGCCGACGCGTTGGTCGGCGCGGGTACGGCCGGATTCCAGGTAGCGCGCACCTCTCAGCAGGCCCTGGACGTGTACCGCCCGATCTTCGAGGCGCGGCTGGCGCTGGCGCGCAGACTCGGACTGCCGATCGTTTTCGAGACCCTCGACGATTTCGTCGCACGCAGCTCGGCATTGGTCGGCAGCCCGGAGCAGGTAATCGACAAGGTAGGCCGCCAGCACGACGCCTTCGGGCATGAGGTGGTCCATCTGTCCGCCGAACGCGACGGCCGTACCGAGGCCGAGCATCGCGGCAGTCTCGAACTCTTCCAGGCCGAGGTGGCGCCCGAATTGCGTCGCCGCATTCCGAGTCGGCCGCTGGCCACCAACCACGACGCCGCCGAAAAAGGCCGTGACACTGCGCGTCCGAGCACCGACTACGACATCGATTCTCGCGGCGAACTCATCCGCACCGAAATATCTGGAGTACCACAGTGATCCGTCCTCGCCACCGAATCGCGGCAGTGGCCGCCGCCGTCACCGCGGCCGCGAGTCTGGCCGCCTGCGGCAGTGATTCGGCCTCGGGCGGCGGTGACGCCGGCCCCCCGAAGCCGGGCGGAACGTTGCGTTACGGCCTCTCGCAGGCCCCGACCTGCTCGGATCCGGCGCAGGCCGGCACCAATCAGACGTTATACGTGACCCGCCAGATCGTGGATTCGCTGACCGATCAGGATCCCAAGACCGGTGAGATCAAGCCATGGCTGGCCAAGAGCTGGGAGATCTCCCCCGACGCCAAGGTATTCACCTTCCATCTGGCCGACGGCATCACCTTCAGCGATGGCACACCGCTCACCGCGGAATCGGTGCGGAACACCTTCGATTCGGTGATAAAGCTCGGCGCGGTCAAGGCCCCGCTCGGTTCCAGCTATCTCACCAACTATGTCGGCACCACCCCGGTCGACAAAGTGACGGCACGAGTCGAGTTCAGCAAGCCCAATGCCCAGTTCCTGCAGGCATCCTCGACCGCGCAGCTCGGCATCCAGGGCGATGTCACCACGGCCGAACCCGCCGATCAGCGCTGCCTCGGCGACAATGTCGGCAGCGGTCCGTTCACCTATACGTCCTGGCGCCAGGACGCCTCGGCGACCGTGGCCAAGCGCGCCGGGTACAACTGGGGTTCGGCGGTCTTCGCCCATCAGGGCGAGGCCTACCTCGACAAGATCGAATTCACGGTCGTACCCGAATCCGGTGTCCGCACCGGGAGTCTCATCTCCGGCCAGCTCGACGCGGTCAGTGACGCACTGCCGCAGGACGCGCCGCAGATCGAGGCCGCGAGCGGGCGGGTACTGAGCACCGCGAATCCCGGTGTGCCGTTCGGCTTCCAGGCCAATGTGACCCGGGGTCCGCTGCGCGATGCCGCGGTGCGCCAAGCGCTGCTGCCAGCGATCGACCGGAAACAGCTGGTGGACACCGTACTCGGCCCACAGTTCAAACCCGCCACCAGCACGCTGGCCAGCAGCACACCCGGCTACCAGGATCTTTCGGCACGGCTGGCCTACGACCCGGCCAAAGCGCGCGGCATCCTCGACCAGGCGGGCTGGACACCCGGCGGTGACGGCATTCGCACGAAAAATGGTGAGCGCCTGTCCTTCTCGGTGCTGTTCAGTCAGGCATTCGCGGGCAACCAGGCGATCCTCGAGCTGGTGCAGCAGCAGCTGCGCCAGGTCGGTGTCGAGCTGAAGCTGGATCTGGTGTCGGGCCCCGAGAGCACCGCCCGACAGAACGTCAAGGATTTCGACACCACCTACTACAACACCACCCGCGCCGACGGGGACATCCTGCGCACCTCCTTCAGCGTCGACGGCCGCAATCTCAATGCCCGCGACCGTATCCCGGCGCTGGACGAGGTTCTCGACGGTCAGTTGAGCGCCGCGGATACCGCCGCGCGCACCGCACTGATCCGCACCGCGCAGCAGGCGGTGCTCGACGCGGGCCTGTGGGTTCCGACGGTCGAACTGTCCCAGGCCATCGGAGCGGCGCAGAGTGTGCAGGATCTGAAGTTCGAGGCCTCCGCCCGGCTGCAGTTCTTCGATACCTGGTCGAGCGGGCGATAGTCATGGCGCGGTATGTGGTTGTGCGGGTCCTGCAGGCGATATGGGTGCTTTGGGCGGCCTTCACCATCTCGTTCGTTGTGCTGTACCTGCTGCCCGCCGATCCGGTCGCCATCGCGGCCGACGGTGCCGGTGTCGGCACCCCGGTCGATAAGGCCGCCATCGCCGAACTGCAGGCGCGTTACGGACTGGATCGACCACTGTGGCAACAGTATTGGACCGCGCTGACGAATGCGGCGACCGGCGACCTGGGCCGCTCCATCAGCACCGGCCAGCCGGTCACCCGCGCACTCGGTGACGCGGTGCCCAATACTCTCGGATTGGCCGGGCTCGCCCTGCTTTTCGCCGTACTCGGCGGGGTCGGCCTGGCCTTCGCGGCGACCTACGCCCGTCGTCCGTGGTTACGCAACGCACTCAGCTCGGTCCCATCGCTCGGGGTTTCGGTGCCGACCTTCTGGACGGGACTGCTACTGCTGCAGCTGTTCTCGTTCCGCTGGCACCTCGCTCCAGCCTTCGGCGGTCACGGCTTCAAGGGCACGGTGCTGCCCGCGCTGACCCTCGCCATCCCGATCGGCGCGGTCATCGCGCAGGTGCTGACGGCCGGACTCGAATCGACCTGGCGGCAGCCCTTCGTCGATGTGGCACTGGCCAAGGGCGGCTCACGCACCTGGGTGCTGCGCAAACATGTGCTTCGCCCAGCCAGCGTGCCCACTTTCACCATTGCCGGAGTGCTGGTCGGCAATATGCTCGCCGGTTCGGTGGTGGTCGAGACCGTCTTCGCCCGCCAGGGTGTCGGGCGGCTCACCCAGACCTCCGTACTCGCCCAGGACATTCCGGTCGTGCAGGGCATCGTGCTGCTGACATCGACCGTGTTCGTCACCGTGAACCTGGCGGTGGACCTGCTGTATCCGCTGCTCGACCCGCGCATAGCCGGACGCTCCCGCAGTGCGACAACCGATTCCGAAACCGCCGACATCGACACTGCGGAAGAGGTGGTCGTACATGCCTGAGGCATCCGTTCCCCACATCGGTACGGCGCCGAGCGGCCGAACCTCCGCGGTGCGCGATAACGCGGTACTGGTGCTGACGCCAGGAGTTGTCGGCGGCGGCTTCGTCGACCTTCGACAGGTGGCCGATCATGGTTGACGTACTCGATGAGCCGCGGCGCGTCACGCTGCCCGGCCTGCGGCGACCGGTATTGCGCTGGAAGTCGGTGCGCGGCAATGCCGTGGTCGTGCTATCCGGAGCCGTTGCCACGCTGGCACTCGGCTGGGCATTGTTCCCTTCGGTATTCGCCAGCGGTGATCCGCTGACCGGCGTACCCGCACAGAAGTTCCAGGGGCCGAGTGCCCAGCACTGGTTCGGCACCGACAATCTCGGGCGCGATCTGTACACCCGGATGGTGCACGGCGCGGGGCTCTCGCTCACCGCCACCGTCTCGGCGGTCGCCATCGCGGTGGTCGTGGGTTCGATTCTCGGGCTGCTGTCCGGGTCGATCGGTGGCATCGTCGACACCGTCATCATGCGATTCGTCGATGTGCTGCTGTCGATTCCGTCGCTGCTGTTATCGCTGGCCCTGGTCACCGCACTCGGCTTCGGCACCCGGAATGTGGCCATCGCAGTGGGCGTTTCGCTCATCGCCAACTTCGCCCGCGTGATGCGTTCGGAGGTGCTGCGCGTACGCCAGGCCCCGTATGTGGAGGCCGCACACGCCTGCGGCGTTCGCTGGTACACGGTACTCGCCCGCCACATCCTGCCGAACTCTTATCAGCCCGTCCTCGCCTTGGCCGCGGTCGAATTCGGCATGGCGGTGTTGGCGGTGTCGGCACTGAGCTTCCTCGGCTACGGCGCGAAACCGCCGACACCCGAATGGGGCTCGCTGATCTCCGAGGGCCGCAACTTCCTCGCCACCGCTTGGTGGCTGACCACCCTGCCCGGCCTGGTGATCATCGCCGTCGTCCTCTCCGCCCAACGCCTCGGCCGTGCCGCAGGAAGGAGTAACCGCGCATGAGTGAGCGCATCACAACCGCCGCCCCAACGGATCAACCGGACACGGACTCCGGGTCGGCCTTGCTCGGCATCGACGGGCTGCGTATTCGCTATCGCTCCGACAGTGCCGCCGTGACCGCACTGGCAGGCGTTTCCCTCACCGTAGCCCGCGGCGAAGTCGTGGCATTGGTGGGCGAATCCGGGTCCGGCAAGTCCACTCTCGCGCAATCGGTGATCGGCCTGCTCGGACCGAATGCCGAGATCACCGGCGGAACCATCACTTTCGACGGGGAGATGGTGGATACCGGATCCGAGCGCGCGCTGCGGCGAATTCGCGGCGCGCGCATCGGATTCGTACCCCAGGATCCCGGGCTGTCCCTCAATCCGGTACGCCGCGTCGGTGATCAGGTGGCCGAAACGCTGCTCGTACACGGGCTGGCCGACCGCCGCGACGCAGCCACGCGGGCAGTCGAACTGCTCGCCGACGCCGGACTGGACCGACCGGAACTGCGGGCCGCGCAGTATCCGCACGAATTGTCCGGTGGCCAGCGGCAACGAGTTTTGATCGCGGCGGCACTGATCGCCGGACCGGAACTGGTCATCGCCGATGAGCCGACCAGCGCGCTCGACGCCACGGTGGCGCGGCGGGTGCTCGACAAACTCGCCGCCCAGACCGCGGCCAGGGGCACCGCGGTCCTGCTGATCACCCACGACCTCGCGATCGCCGCCGAGCGGGCCGATCGCCTCGTGGTGCTGAGCGGCGGGGAGATCGTCGAAACCGGCCCGACGGCGACGGTGCTCGCCGAGCCACGGCATCCGTATACGAAGCGGCTGCTCGCGGCCTCGCCCAGCCTGGCTCCGTTCGACGGTTTCCGCGCACCGCGCGTCAGCGCCGGACCACCGCTGCTGACGGTTCGCGATGTGCACAAGAGTTTTCGCGCACAGGCCGGTGATTCGGTGACCGCGGTTGCCGGCGTCGGATTCGAACTCGGTCGTGGCGAAACCCTGTCGCTGGTCGGCGAATCCGGCTCCGGCAAATCGACCACCGCGCGAATCGCTTTGCGGCTCACCGACCCCGACAGCGGTGCGGTCACCTTCGACGGGCATGACCTGACCACCGTGAAAGGTGGGCGGCTGCGCGCACTGCGCCAGCGCTTCCAGGTCGTCTACCAAAATCCCTACGGCTCATTGGATCCGCGCTGGCGGGTCGGCTCGATCATCGAGGAACCACTGCGGGCCTATGCCATCGGCGACCGCAAGGCCAGGCAGGCGCGGGTCCGCGAACTGCTCGGCCAGGTCGCGCTGCCGGAGAACTTCGCGCAGCGTCGCCCCGCGGAATTGTCCGGCGGACAACGCCAGCGCGTCGCGATCGCCCGCGCCCTCGCCCTGCACCCCGACCTGCTGGTGCTCGACGAACCGGTCTCCGCGCTCGACGCCTCGGTGCAGGCCCAGATCCTGGAACTGCTGGACCGTCTGCAAACCGAACTCGGACTGAGCTACCTGTTCATCTCCCACGACCTCGCCGTGGTGCGCCGCATCAGCGACCGCGTCGCGGTGATGCGTCACGGCCGGATTGTCGAATCCGGTTCCACCGCCGACATTTTCGACAACCCACAGCACGAATACACCCGCGAACTGCTCTCGACGATTCCCACACCGCATGCCATCGCATCGGGGGCGGCCTGATGACGTGCGCACCGGACACCGCCGCACCGCGGCGCATCGACTGGAAAGGACGGTACTGATGACGGAGCTCTTCCTCGCCATCGAGCTGGACGGGACCGGCATACATCCCGCGTCGTGGCGGCGCGAAGATTCCCGCGCCGAGGACCTGTTCACCGGCGGTTACTGGGTCGATGCGATCACAGCCGCCGAAAAGGCCGGGCTCGACGCGGTCTTCCTGCCCGACTCGTTCGCCCTGCAGCCCGGCGGCCACGGGGTGACCCGCGGCGTGCTCGACGCGATCGCGATCAGCGCGCGGGTCGCCGCCGCAACGCGGCGCATCGGTCTGATTCCCCAGGCACCGGTAACCCACACCGAACCATTCCATCTGGCCAAGGCGATCCAGAGTCTGGATTACGCGAGCCTCGGCCGTGCAGGCTGGGAGGTCACCGTATCCCAGGGCGCCGAACAGGCGGCCTTCTTCGGCCGCAAGCAGGCCCAGGATCCGGCCTCGCTGTGGCGGGAGGCCGACGAGGCGATCGAGGTGGTCACCAGGTTGTGGGACAGCTGGGAGGACGATGCCGAAATCCGCGACGTCCCCACCGGCCGCTTCATCGATCGGGACAAGCTGCACTACATCGACTTCACCGGCGAGCACTTCTCGGTCAAGGGGCCCTCCATCACCCCGCGCTCCCCACAGGGCCAGCCGATCGTCGCGGTCCGCGCCGACGACACCGCGGGCAGCGCCGTCGCCGCCCGCCGCGCCGATCTCATCCGCATCGCCGCAGCCGATCTCGACAGCGCGCACGTCCAACGCAACGTACTGCGCACGGCGATCCACACCGCAGACCGCAACCCGGATGCGGTACAGGTATTGCTGGACATCGACATTCACCTCGCCGACTCGGCGCAAGCGGCACAGGCCGAGCTGGCGCAACTCGACCGGTGGGCCCCGATCACCACGTCCGGCCCGGCGCCCCGCTTGCGGCATATCGGAACCGCGGCGTCGCTGCGCGAGCTGCTGTCCGCCATCACCGATACGGGTGCCGCCGACGGCGTCGTCCTGCGCCCCCTCGCCGCATCCGCCGCCCTCCAGCAGCTCACCGCCGCACCCCTTCTCGGTACTCCACCGAGAGTGCGGATCCCGACACCGGGTGCGGATCCCTTCCCAACACTGCGCACCAGGCTCGGCCTGCCCCGCCCGACGAGCCGCTACGCCGCCAGAAATGGAGCTCCGGCATGACCGAAAAGCCACGCAAACCAGTCCATTTGGCCGCGCACTTCCCCGGCGTCAACAACACGACCGTATGGAGCGATCCGGCGTCCAAGAGCCAGGTCGACTTCGCATCCTTTGTGCACCTGGCGAAAACCGCCGAACGCGGTCTGTTCGATTTCTTCTTCCTGGCCGAGGGGTTGCGGTTGCGCGAACACCGCGGCCGCATCCACGATCTCGAT
Source organism: Nocardia sp. CA-107356 (assembly GCF_050946365.1). Classification (NCBI taxonomy): domain Bacteria; kingdom Bacillati; phylum Actinomycetota; class Actinomycetes; order Mycobacteriales; family Nocardiaceae; genus Nocardia; species Nocardia sp. CA-107356. Next base: position 7,246,293 of record NZ_CP191992.1, read on the forward strand.
GTGGTCGGCAGACCCGATACCTTCACCGTGCTCAACGCACTGGCCGCGGTCACCGACAAGCTCGGCTTGGCGGGCACGATCAACAGCACGTACAACGAACCCTACGAACTGGCCAAACAATTCGCCTCGCTCGACCACCTCTCCGGTGGCCGGGCCGCCTGGAATGTCGTCACCTCCTCCGATGCGTTCACCGGCGAAAACTTCCGGCGCGGCGGCTATCTGGAGCACAGCCAGCGCTACCGCAGAGCCGCCGAGGTCATCGAGGCGACCCGCGCACTCTGGGACAGCTGGCCGACCGACTCGCTCGTGGTCGACCGCGCGGCGGGCGTCTTCGCCCGGGAAATCCCCGAAACCCGCTACCGCAATACCCAATTCGACATCAGCGCACGATTCACCGTGCCACCCGGCCCGCAGGGGCATCCGGTGCTGTTGCAGGCCGGCGATTCCGATGACGGTCGCGAATTCGGCGCCGCCACCGCCGACGCCATCTTCACCGGTCACGGCTCCCTCGAAGCGGGACAGCACTTCTACGCCGATATCAAGGGCCGACTCGCGAAATACGGTCGCACACCGGAGGAATTGAAGATCCTGCCCGCCGCGACCTTCGTACTCGGCGATACCGCAACCGAGGCCGAGGAGTGCGCCAGGCAGATCCGGCTGCAGCAGGTGGGCCCGCAGACTGCCATCGCCTTCCTCGAACAGGTCTGGGGCCGTGACCTTTCCGACTACGACCCGGACGGTCCGCTGCCCGATATCGAACCGGCGACCGATGTGAACATCACCCGCGGCCGGGTGCGCCACGCCAAGGATCCCCGCGCGGTCGCCGATGAATGGCGGGCCAGGGCCGAGGCGGGCAAGCTCAGCATTCGCGAGCTGATCATCGAGGTGACCGCGCGACAGCAGTTCGTCGGCACCCCGGCTTCGGTCGCCGAGCAGATCGACACCTATGTGCAGGCCGACGCCGCCGACGGCTTCATCCTCGTACCGCACCTCACCCCCGGCGGGCTCGACGAATTCGTCGACCGCGTCGTCCCGGAACTGCAGGAGCGCGGCAGCTTCCGGACCGAGTACACCGGCGCCACCCTGCGCGAGCACCTCGGCCTACGCCATCCCCATCGCAACCGCACACTCGAAGGAGCCAGAGCGTCATGACGACCAGCATCACCAGTCTTTTCGAAACCGAGTGGGCGCATTGGCATACCGCCAGGGAGGACCAGCTGCGCGATCCGCTCGGCTTCCTGAGCCTGACCGGATTACATTGGCTCACCGACCAACCCGAGCGCCTCCCGGACGTCCCCGGCACCTGGTGGGTCACCGACGACAAGGTGTTCGTCACCGCCCAACCCGCCGATCGGCTGGAGTTCGAGGGCACGGGCATCGCGGGCGTGCAGATCCTCACACCCGCCGAGGGCGCACCGGGGCTCAGTGTGCTGCACGAGAATCGAGTGCTCGAGGTGATCCGCCGCACCGGCTTGTACGCCGTGCGCGTACACGATCCGGCCGCGCCGACACTGTCGAGTTTCGAGGGCATACCCGCCTACGCTCCCGACCCACGCTGGGGGATCGAGGGGCGCTTCGAACCGTTCGACGAGCCGCGCACGATCACCACCGGCGCCGTCGTCGACGGTCTCGAGCACCACCACACCGCCTCGGGCACTATCGAATTCACCATCGGCGAGGTCACCGAGCGCGTCATCGCCTTCGGTGCGCCGACCAACCTGCGACTGCTCTTCACCGACGCCACCAGCGGCGTCACCACCTATCCGGCGGCCCGCTCGCTCGCGGTGGCAGCACCCGATGCGGACGGCACGGTGCGCCTCGACTTCAACCGAGCGGCCAATCTGCCGTGCGCGTTCACCGATTTCGCCACCTGCCCGCTGGCGCCCGCCGAGAACCGGCTGCGCGTTGCCATCGAAGCGGGAGAACAGCATCCGCGCCCAGGCCGGTCCGCATGATGATCCCACTGTCCATCCTCGACCTGGCCCCGATCAGTGCCGGATCGACCGCACAGCAGGCACTGCGCAACACCATCGATCTGGCCCAGCACGCCGAACAGTGGGGCTACCACCGCTATTGGCTGGCCGAGCATCACTTCGTCTCGGTGGCGAGTTCATCGTCGATCACGCTCATCGGCTTGGTCGCCGCGGCCACCACGCGCATTCGAGTCGGGTCCGGGGCAGTCCAGGTCGGCCACCACACCTCGGCGTCCATCGTGGAGGCGTTCGGCACCATCGACGCGCTCTACCCGGGGCGACTCGACTTGGGCCTCGGCCGATCCGGCCACCGTCGCGCGCAGTTCGGCGCGCAACCGTCGCATCCGAAGGAGAGTCATCCGGTCGTCGACACGGTGACCGGCCGCACCGAAGTCCGCGACGGCGTGGTGGTGCCACCACCGTTCGATCCAGGCCGGATCGCCGACAGGTCGAAATTCATCGCCTCGATCGGCGCGCTGCAACAGCGGGGCGCGCAGGCACCGGACTTTCCGGACCAGGTCGACGAAATACGCGCGCTGCTCAACGGCACGTATACCGGCGCCGATGGTGTTGCGCTGCATGCGGTTCCAGGCGAAGGAGCACAGGTCGAGCTATGGCTGTTCGGCAGCTCGGCCAGTGAAAGTGCCGAATTGGCAGGCACACTCGGCCTCCCCTTCGCCGCCGCCTACCACGTTTCCCCCGGCACCGCCCTGGACGCGGTCGCGGCCTACCGCGCCGCCTTCCGCCCGTCGGCCGACCTCGCCGAGCCCTATGTGGTGATCTCGGCCGACGTGCTCGTCGCCCCCGATGACGCCCGCGCCCAACATCTGGCCGCCACCTACGGCCACTGGGTGCACAGCATCCGCAGCGGCGCGGGCGCAGCCGACTACCTCGACCCCGACACCGCCACCTCCCTCACCCCGGAACAACACCGCCTGGTCGAAGACCGCCTCGCCACCCAATTCGTCGGCGATCCGAACACCGTCGTCGACCGCCTAGCGGCCCTACAACGCGTCACCAGCGCAAACGAACTCCTGATCACCACCATCGCCCACCACCACAAGGACCGCCTCGAATCCCACCGCCTCCTCGCCGACGCCTGGAACCTCCGAACAGCCCACGCCGCCTAATGGGAGTTGATCAGCGAGCCTTCGACCGGTAGCGACCGGTCGGGGCAGGCTGGTCGCCGAGCCGCTGGTCGGTGAGTACTTCCAACGCCTGGAGTGTTGTTCGCTCCTCGCCAAAGCCGCCATTCGACTCCCCTCGGAGACTCCCTCCCAGGCACTGAGGGCAACGCGATCGCTTGGCGACGGTAGTCAAAGGTCCCTCCGCCCAGCCGCCAAAGCCGCCATTCGACTCCCCTCGGAGACTCCCTCCCAGGCGCTGAGGGGCAACGCGGTCCGGTCGGCGACGGTAGTCAAAAGTTGCTTCCGCTGTTGTGGGAGCCGGCCAATTGACTACTGTCGGTGCACGCTCAGGCGCTGATGGGGGCGGCGGTTACGCCGTAGCCGAGGTTGGAGAGGACCTCGCCTGTCGCCTTGGCGAAGTTCAGGGTGATGAAGTGCAGGCAGGGGGCGCCCTCATTGATGAGGCGCTGGCCCATCTCGGTGGCGATCTCGATGCCGACCTCGCGGACCGCGGCGTTGTTCTCTTCGGCGCCGTCGCCTGCGGCCTTGCGCAAGCGCTCCATGACCGCGCGCGGCAGTGGACGACCGCACAGTTCCTCGGCGCGCGCGACGGTGCGCAGGGAGGTGATGGGCATCAGCTCCGGAATGATCGGCTTCGCGCCCTCGATCGGATCGAAGGCGGCGATGCGGTCGCGCAGGCGCAGGTAATGGTCGACGTCGAAGAACATCTGGGTGATCGAATATTCCGCGCCCGCACGCAGTTTCGCGGCCAGATACGCGGTGTCGTGGTCCAGATCCGGTGAGCGGTGGTGCCCCTCGGGGAAGGAGGCGACGCCCACATGGAAGTCGCCGAGGTCGCGGACGATGCGGACCAACTCCTCGGCATAGGCGACCCCCTCGGGATGTTTGCGCCATTCGCCGAGCGGATCGCCGGGCGGGTCGCCACGCAGCACCAAGATATTGCGGATACCCGAATCGGCGTACGCGCCGACCAGCGAACGCAGTTCGGCGACGCTGTGCTCGACGGCGGTCAGATGCGCGACCGGCAGCAGGGTGGTCTCCTGCGCCAGTTCTCCGGTGATCCGCACGGTGCGGTCGCGGGTGGTGCCGCCAGCACCGTAGGTCATCGAGACGAAGGCCGGATGCATGCGCTCGAAGGTGCGCGCGGCCCGCCACAGCCGCGCCTCGCCCGCGGCGTCACGCGGCGGATTGAACTCCACCGAGAAGGGCACAGAACCCCCCGAATGGGTCCGCAGACTCTGTACGACCGAGGGTGTTCCAGAGACGATCGGTGGCGTCGGAGACGGTCGGCCTGGGGTCGAACGTCCCCGCACGTTATCGAAAGTCACCGGTCCAGTGTAGTGGTGGCCGGTCACGGCCCCGTCGGGTCGTCGCGACCGAACGCGTATTCTGCGACCAGGCGACACGGTCGCCACTGCCGGGCGACACGCGCGACCGCCCCCGCCCGGCACCGAAGCACCTATAGCGCCACGTACCCACCGCGCGCGCCACCACCCGCACGACCTTGGAGGCTCCCCTGTCCGCCGGAACCGGTATCCAGACGCCTCAGACCACCCCGCCCGCCGACCTCCCGGCGAACGACGACACCGCGCCCGCGAACGGCGGCGCCGCGAGTAAGAGCACGCCGAAACCGGGCACGCCCCAGTTCGTCGCGGCGGTCGAGGATGCGCTCAAAGCGTTCTTCCTGGCCAGGCGCCCCATTGTCGAACCGCTCGGTCCGGTCTTCATCGACGCCGCGGAGGCGCTCGAACTCTTCGTACTGCGCGGCGGCAAGCGCACCAGGCCCGCCTTCGCCTGGACCGGCTGGCTCGGCGCGGGCGGCGACCCCGCCGGCCCGGATGCGGCCGCGGTCCTGAATGCTTGTGCCGCACTGGAATTGGTACAGGCCTGCGCGCTGATCCATGACGACATCATCGACTCGTCGCGCACCCGTCGGCGCTTTCCCACGGTGCACGTCGACTTCGAACAGCGCCACCGCGACCGCGGCTGGACCGGTGATTCGGAACACTTCGGCACCAGCGTTGCCATCCTGGTCGGTGATCTGGCACTTGCCTGGGCCGATGACATGGTGCATGCCGCCGGACTGGACGCCGCCGCAATCGCCCGGTTCGCGCCGGTCTGGGCGCTGATGCGCACCGAGGTGCTGGGCGGTCAACTGCTCGACATCCACGGCGAGTCGGCGGGCGACGAATCCGTCGCGGCCGCCCTGCGCATCAACCGGTACAAGACGGCGGCCTACACCGTGGAGCGCCCCCTGCACCTCGGCGCCGCACTCGCCGACGCCGACCCGCGACTGATCGAGGCCTACCGCACCTTCGGTACCGATATCGGCATCGCCTTCCAGTTGCGTGACGATCTGCTCGGCGTTTTCGGCGATCCGGCGGTCACCGGCAAGCCCTCCGGCGACGACCTGCGTGAGGGCAAGCGCACCGTCCTGATCGCCGAAGCGTTGCAGCGCGCCGACACCACCGACCCGGCCGCCGGACAACTGCTACGCACCAGCATCGGCACCGATCTGACCGCGGACCAGGTCGAGCGGCTGCGCGGCGTGATCACCGGTCTCGGCGCCGTCGACGAGGTCGAGCGCCGCATCACCGAACTCACCGAGCAGGGCTTGGCCGCGCTCGAGACCAGTACCGCCACCCCGAGCGCCAAGGAGCAGCTGCGCGCCATGGCTTTGGCCGCGACGAGTCGCACGCACTAGCGGCTGCGGCGTGAAAACCATCGAGACAGTGCTCGATCGCTCAGCAGCGCGGGGCACCGGTCCGCGCGGCACAGCACTCGCGGCGAGGAGATTCAGATGAAAACCGTTGCGGGATCGACCGATCGCGTCGTAGTAGTGGGTGCGGGCCTATCCGGCCTGGCCGCCGCGCTGTATCTAACCGGAGCAGGACGTCGGGTAACCCTGGTGGAACGCGCGGATCACCCCGGCGGCCGCGTCGGCCGCTATCGTGGTCCGGATTACGAAATCGACTCCGGTGCAACAGTACTCACCTTGCCGGAGTTGATCGACGACGCACTCGCCGCCGTCGGCAGGACCCGCGAAACCTGCAACCCACCGCTGCGCATCCACCAACTGGCCCCGAGCTATCACGCCCGCTTCGCCGACGATTCGACGCTGCGGGTCTTCGCCGATCCCGAGGCGATGGCCATCGAAGTGGCCCGCGTCTGCGGCGATGACGAAGCGCTGCGCTACCGACGGCTGCGGGCCTGGTTGGCGCGGATCTATGAGGCCGAGTTCGGCGAGTTCATGGATACGAACTTCGATTCGCCGCTCGATATGATCCGCTACCCGGCCAAACGCCGCGCGCTCACCGCACTCGTTCGCCTCGGCGGATTCGGCAGGCTCGGTCCGCGCGTCGCCCGGTTCCTGCGGGATCCGCGCCTGGCCCGACTGTTCACCTTCCAGGCGCTCTATGCGGGTATGGCCCCCGCGAAAGCGCTCGCCGTCTACGGCGCGATCCCGCATATGGATACCTCACTCGGCGTCTATTTCCCCGAAGGCGGTATGCGCGCGATCACCGCGGCTCTCGCCGATGCCTTCACCGCCGCAGGCGGCACGTTGGAGCTGAACACCGAGGTCACCGGAATCGAGTACGACAACCACCGGGCCAAGAAGGTCCGCACCGCCGATGGCCGCTGCTTCGACTGTGACGCCGTGGTTCTCACCGCCGATCTCGGCTCACTCGAACGATTCGGCGTGCGACGTCGCCGTAGACTGCGCGCCGCCCCATCGGCCGTCGTCGCACACGGCACCATCCCGGCGGCAATCGCGCAGGCCTGGCCGATCCGGGCCCACCACACCATCGATTTCGGCGACGCCTGGGATCGCACCTTCGACGAGATCGCGGCGCGGCCAGGTCGGGGCCGCCTGATGAGCGACCCTTCGCTGCTGCTCACCAGGCCCGCGCTCACCGATCCGACCCTCTTCATCGACCGCGCAGACGGCAGACACGAACCGTTCTCACTGCTCGCCCCCTGCCCGAACCTCGACGCCGCACCGCTGGACTGGGACCGACTCGGCCCCTCCTACCTGCGTGAGCTGCTCGACGTCCTGGAAGCGCGCGGCTATCACGGCATCGCCGAACATTTCACCGTCGACCATCTCGACACACCCGGCACCTGGCGTGACCAAGGCATGCTGGCGGGCACACCCTTCTCCGCCGCACATCTGTTCCGGCAAACCGGACCATTCCGGCCACGCAACTTTTCCGGCGGTAGCGACAACGTGGTTATCGCCGGTTGTGGCACCACTCCGGGGGTCGGCGTACCGACCACTTTGCTGTCCGGAAAACTGGCGGCAACCCGGATCACCGACGCCGTGCGGCCCTCTCGGGATGAATCCTCCAGCACCACCGGGATAGTGTTCCCGGCAAGCCGATAAACTGACGGCCGACCTATTCACCAGCGGTTGCGACCGCCGACCACACCGGGGGGACCGACACCACATGCATCCCCCTGAGACGACGGCCGCTGCGCCCACCGACAACTCGATCACCGCGACCGAAGCCGAGGCACGCCCATCGGTTGCCCCGGCGCGCCGCGAAATCCCGCCCGTCGAGCACGGATTCCGCACCTGGATGCGGACCGCCGCCGATTTCGCCCGCAGCCCTGAGGGCCATTCGGCGCTGCTCGGATTCTTCGGCGCGCTGATGATCACCTTCGGCGGATTCGGCGCGGGCAGCGTGCGCAAACGCGATCCGCTGCTCGAGTCGATGCATCTGTCCTGGCTGCGGTTCGGACACGGCTACGTGCTGTCGACCATGGTCATCTGGGTCGGCGTATTGCTGATGATCACCGCGTGGGTGCGGTTGGGCCGCACCACGATCGGGTTCGGCGACCGGCCCGATGCCGGGGTCACGCTGAACGAACTGCGCGCGATCGTCGGTATCTGGATCTTCCCGCTGCTGTTCGCCGTGCCGATGTTCAGTCGCGACGCGTATTCATATCTGGCCCAGGGCGCGCTGCTGCGCGACGGTTTCGATCCCTACGTATCCCCACCGGTCGCCAATCCCGGTGTGCTGCTGGACAATGTGAGCCCGGTCTGGACCGCGACGACCGCGCCCTACGGTCCGATCTTCCTGCTGCTCGGCCGCGCCATCACCGCGATCACCGGCGATAACGTGATCGCGGGCACCATCGCGCTGCGACTGGTCATGCTGCCCGGTCTGGCACTGATGATGTGGGCGGTGCCGTATCTGACCAAACATCTGGGCGGTAAACCGACCGTCGCGCTGTGGCTGGCCGTACTCAATCCGCTGGTGCTGATCCACCTCATCGGCGGCGTGCACAACGAAATGCTCATGGTCGGGCTGATGTGCGCGGGTATCGCACTGGTGCTGGAGCGCCATCATGTGGCGGGCATCGTGGTCGTCGCGATCGGCGTCGCCATCAAGGCGACCGCGGGCGTCGCGCTGCCGTTCCTGGTGTGGATCTGGATGCTGCACGAACGCGAACGCCGCGCACTACAACGCGCCGCGCAATCACCGGGTGCGACGCAGAGCGTCGCCAACGAGGCCGAACCCGCGCGACCGAGCGCGGAAGTGCCGCATCCGGCCCTGATGTTCGCCAAGATCGCCGGACTCGGGTTGAGCGTGTTCGCAGTGGTCTTCGTCGCCGCCTCGGCCATCGCCGGGGTCGGCATCGGCTGGCTGACCGCACTCTCGGGCTCGAAGAAGATCATCAACTGGCTCTCGCTGCCGACGATCATGGCGCATATGGTGCGCTGGGTGACGCCGTTCGCGATGGATCCGGTGCTCGTGGTGACCCGTGCGCTATGCGCGGCGGCGCTGGTCGCCGTACTGGCCTGGACCTGGTGGCGGTTCCGGCACAGCGAACGCGAGGCGGTCTTCGGCATCCTCATCGCCTTCGTCGCCATCGTCATCCTGTCGCCCGCCGCGCTGCCCTGGTATTACTCCTGGCCGCTGGCCCTGGCCGCCGGGTTCGCGCTGTCGACCACCACGCTGATGGTGCTGGTCGGGCTGTGTACCTGGTTGATGCTGGTGTTCCAGCCGGACGGCTCGATCGGGCTCTACAGCTTCTTGCACGTCGCCGCGGCAACCTTCGCCGCCGTGGTCGCGGCACTCTCACTGCGGACGGTCGACCCGTTGCGATTGCGCGCCACCCCGCCGGAGAGCGTTCCGGTAGCCGCCACCAGGTCATGATCGAGGTCGAACTAGGCGGCCGCAGCACGGAACTGGCTGCGGCGTATCGCCTCTGCCGGGCGATCGCCGCCACACACGGCCGCACCTATTTCCTGGCTACCCGACTGCTGTCCGCGCCACGAAGACCCGCCGTGCACGCGCTGTACGCATTCGCGCGGATCGTCGATGACACAGTCGATCACCCGACGCTCGACGCCGAACACGGCCCCGCTGGCGAACTCGATCTGGTCGAGAAGCAACTGCGCGTCGCACTGGAGCAGGGGGTGCCGTCAGCAGCTCCCGCCGACCGCCGCACACTGGTGCTGACCGCGCTGGCCGACACCATCCAACGCTATGACATTGCGCCCCAGCATTTCTGGGCCTTCCTGGACTCCATGCGAATGGACGTGCCGGGAACCGCGCACTTCCGAGCCCGCTACGCCACCATGACCGAACTGCGCGCCTATATGCGGGGCTCGGCGGCCGCGATCGGCTTGCAGCTACTCCCGGTGCTCGGCACCGTGGTCCCGGTGGCCGAGGCCGAACCCGCCGCCGCGGCGCTCGGCGAGGCGTTCCAACTCACCAACTTCCTGCGCGATACCGCCGAGGACCTGGACCGCGGCCGGATCTACCTCCCCACCGACGAACTCGCCGCCTTCGATGTCGACGCGGACCTGCTGACCCACTGCCGCCGCACCGGACACACCGAGCAACGCGTCCGCCGCGCCCTTGCGCATCTGATCGCGATCAACCGCGACCTCTACCGCATCGCGAATCCGGGAATCGATCTGCTGGACCCCCGCGTACGCCCCGCCATCCGCACCGCGAGCACGCTGTACTCCGGCATACTCGACGAAATCGAACGCGCCGACTACGAGGTCTTCACCCGCCGCGCCGTGGTCCCCCGGCAGCGCCGGCTGCGCGTCGCCGCCGCAGAATTCACCTCTGCCGCCCTGCGGATCTGAGGTCCGATCGCAAGGCAGCGACTCACGCCACCACGGAGCGAGTCTTACGAGCGAGGAGTTCGCGGCCCATCTCACATCCAAACCGCCGAACCGCATGCACCACAGGCGCGAGTCCCCCACCGAGCCGGCACACACCCAGTACCGAACGATCCCTACATCAGCGCCCCCAACGGAGCGAGTCTTACGAGCGACCCGTTCGCGGCCCGTCTCACGTCCGAGTCGTCGAAGCGATGCGCCGAAGGCGCGAGTCTCGACGGCTCGGACGCGAGACCAAGGGGGCCGCGCCGCCAAAAACTCAGAAAGGATCCGCCGCGGCGCGGCGCAGCACCTCGCGCGCCAGCGGGCCGTGCAATGCGTCAACAGGCTTGCCCGGCAGGCTGTCGTCATCGGTGAAGATCCACTCCAGGATCTCCTCGTCGGTGTACTTGGCGTCTTTCATAACGGTGATCAGGCCCGGCAGCGACTTCACGATCGCGCCGGTATCGTCGAAGAATCGCTCGGGCACGCCTGCTACGCCGTCCCGGCGTACAGCGAGCAACTGATGGTCACGCAGCATCTGATGCACCCGAGTCACCACGAGCCCGAGTCTGTCGGCCACATCGGGCAGCGGAATCACCGCCACCGACTCAGGAAGAACATCATCACTGCAAGGAAATGCACTCACCCGGATAACGGTAGACGGTCCTACGCCGCACGGCTCGAGACACCCTGGACCGTTCCCGCACGATTCGATCGGACAATGGCGCCCTGGTGGCCATGAGCCATCGGTTTGCCCACCCGAACCAACCACCACGGGGCAAGTCCTGCGAACGACCCGTTCGCGGCCCGTCTCGCCTCGAGTCGTCGAAGCACATACGACAAAGCCACCGTATTCACAACTCCCCCAACCACCACGGAGCGAGTCTTACGAGCGACCCGTTCGCGGCCCGTCTCGCGTCCGAGTCGTCGAAGCGATGCGCTGCAGGCGCCAGTCTCGACCTCTGGGCCCGCGTACACCTGGTGCTGAACGATCCGCACACCCGCGACCACCACGGAGCGAGTCTTACGAGCGACCCGTTCGCGGCCCGTCTCGCGTCCGAGTCGTCGAAGCGATGCGCCGCAGGCGCGAGTCTCGACGGCTCGGACGCGAGACCAAGGGGGCCGCGAACACGCCGCGCCCGCGCGGCCAAAGATAGAGCCATCCGACACAGTTACCATCGTGGGCGGGCCGCACGACGCGGTCGATCGCTTGTCGCGTTCGGAGCGAGGGGTGAGAACTTTGTGAAAGCCGGAGGACATCAGTTGATCGGGCAAATCCTGGAGGGGCGCTATCGCATCGACGCGCCGATCGCGCGCGGCGGGATGTCTATGGTCTTCCGAGGTGTGGATACCCGCTTGGACCGCCCGGTCGCTATCAAGGTGATGGATCCGAAGTTCGCCGCCGATCCGCAGTTCCTGTCCCGGTTCGAATTCGAGGCGCGCGCGGTCGCCAAGCTCAAGCACCCGTCCCTGGTCGCGGTCTACGACCAGGGCATCGACGGCGAACATCCGTTTCTGATCATGGAGTTGGTCGAGGGCGGCACGCTGCGTGAGCTCTTGCGCGAGCGCGGTCCGATGCCGCCGCATGCGGTGCGCGCGGTCGCCGAGCCGGTGCTGGCCGCAATCGGTGTCGCGCATTCGGCGGGGCTGATCCATCGCGATATCAAACCGGAGAATGTGCTGATCTCCGATTCCGGCGAGGTCAAGATCGCAGACTTCGGTCTGGTGCGCGCCGTCGCGGCCGCGACAACGACCTCGGCGAGCGTGATCCTCGGCACTGCCGCCTATCTGTCCCCCGAACAAGTGACCGCCGGGACCGCCGATTCCCGCAGTGATGTCTACTCCTTCGGCATTCTGATCTTCGAACTGCTCACCGGACGGGTCCCGTTCACCGGCGACAACTCGCTATCGGTGGCATACCAGCGGATCGAGAACGATGTGCCGAGCCCGAGCGAGGTCATCGCCGGGGTACCGCCGGAGTTCGACGAGCTGATCGCGCGTGCCACCAACCGCGAACCCGCGCACCGCTTCGCCGATGCGAACGAGATGGCGGCCGAATTGCATTCGATCGGCGTCGCACTGAATCTGCCGCCGTATCGGGTGCCCGCGCCGCAGGAGTCGGCCGAACATCTCAGCGCCAGCTACCAGGTAGCGACGCCGAATCAGCAGCAGGCCCGGGCCGCGGCGCCGCCAATTCCGCCGCCGGTGCAGCACACCAAGGTGGTCACCGCGGCACGGCCGCGGGTTCCCGATTACCCGCCCAACGACTACGGGCCGCCGAACAGCTACGGGCCGGGCGATCAGTTCCCACCCTCGCATTCGCCGCAGCCGTCACCGTTCGCCGACGACCGCCTCAAATCGCGTCGCACGGTGCTGCTGTGGGTCGCCATCGTCGCAGTCCTGACATTGCTCGTCGGGATCGGCGGCTGGTGGCTGGGCTTCGGTCGCTATTCGGCGGTTCCTTCGGTGGCCGGGAAGGACCAGACCAGCGCGACCACGGCACTGGAGAACGCGGGCTTCGCCACCGAGATCCGGCAGAAGACCTCCGACACCATCCCGGTCGGCGGTGTGGTCGGCACCGATCCCTCGGCGGGATCCAAGGTCACCAAGGGGTCGACGGTGGCCGTGCTGATCTCCAGTGGCAAGCCGCGCGTGCCCGATCTCAAGGCGGGCGATCAGCTTTCGAAGGTCAACCAACTCATCCGCGATGCCGGACTGCAACCGGTGGACGCGGGCGAAACCGGCAGCTCGGCGCCGAAGGGCACCTTCGCCAAGGTTGATCCGGCTCCGGGGACGGTACTTCCGCTGGCCGCGCAGGTGAAGGTGTACCGCAGCAAGGGATCTCAGCCGGTCAAAATGCCCGATCTGCGCGGCAAGACCACCGAGGAAGCGAATCGGGTGCTGACCGCGGCCGGAATCACGGTGCGCGAGACCAGAACTCAGTTCGATCGCAGTATCGAGGCGGATAAAGTGATCAGCACCGATCCGGCCGCTGGCACCACGATCCAGTCCGGTGACGGTGTCACGTTGATCGTCTCCAATGCCGTGAAGGTGCCCATGCTGGTCGGCGAGAGCGTCGGCGACGCCCGCTCGAAACTGCAGGCTCTCGGCCTGCAGGTGACCGTGCGCCAGCTCACTCAGTCCGACAGCTCCGTGGTGATCGGCCAGAACCCGGGCGGGGGCACCAATGTCGAGGCGGGCACAACCGTCGCCCTGACCGCCCTGCCCTGATCGCAGTAGGCACTGCGCGAAGACGACAAGAGCGCCGCACATTCCTTGCGGCGCTCCGTCGAAAAGCGTGGTTCAGCGAAGCATTTCGGCGACGAGGAAGGCCAGCTCCAGCGACTGCTGGGTGTTCAGCCGCGGGTCGCATGCGGTCTCGTAGCGACCGGCCAGGTCCAGGTCGGAGATGTCCTGCGCGCCGCCCAGGCATTCGGTGACGTCCTCGCCGGTCAGCTCGATGTGCAGACCGCCAGGGTGCGTGCCCAGCGCATGGTGCACTTCGAAGAAGCCCTGCACCTCGTCGATGATCCGGTCGAAGTGCCGGGTCTTGTAGCCGGTGGAGGCCTCGTGGGTGTTGCCGTGCATGGGGTCGCACTGCCAGATCACCTGATGCCCGGTCGCCTGCACCTTCTCGATAATGGGCGGCAGCACCTCGCGGACCTTGTTGTTGCCCATGCGCGAGACGAGGGTCAACCGGCCCGGCTCGTTATTGGGATCGAGGCGCTCGACGTACTCCACGGCCTGATCCGGCGTGGTGGTCGGGCCGATCTTCAGGCCGATCGGGTTGGCGAGCAGTTCCGCGAAGGCGATATGCGCGCCGTCGAGTTGACGGGTGCGCTCGCCGATCCACAGGAAGTGCGCGGACAGGTCGTAGAGCACCGGCTCGCCCGCCGGGTTCTCGCCGAGGCGCAGCATGGCGCGCTCGTAGTCGAGCACCAGCGCCTCGTGGCTGGCGTAGATGCGGGCCGACTGCAGGCTGGGATCGTTCACGCGACAGGCGGTCATGAAGGCCAAGCCGCGGTCGATCTCCTCGGCCAGTGCCTCATAGCGCGCACCCGCGGGCGACTTGGCCACGAAATCGCGGTTCCAGTCGTGTACGCGATGTAGATCCGCCATGCCCGCGCCGGTCAGCGCGCGCACCAGGTTCATCGCCGCACTGGCGTTCGCGTAGGCACGCACCAACCGCGACGGGTCGTGCTCACGCACCTTGGCATCGGCGACCAGCGAGTTCACCATGTCGCCGCGGTAGGACTTGAGGCCGAGGGCGTCGGTATCGGAGGAACGCGGCTTCGCGTACTGGCCCGCTATGCGCGCGACCTTGACCACCGGCAGGCTGGCGCCGTAGGTGAGTACGACCGCCATCTGCAGCAGGGTCCGGATATTGCCGCGGATATGCGGTTCGGTGTTATCGGCGAACGTCTCCGCGCAGTCACCGCCCTGCATCAGGAAGGCCTCGCCGCGCGCGACCTCCGCGAGCTGCGCGCGCAGTTCCTCCACCTCGGCGGGCACGCAGATCGGCGGCACGCTCTCCAGCACGGTGCGCATCATCGCCGCCTGCTCCGAATCCCACGACGGCTGCTGCAGCGCCGGACGCGCCAACGCGTCGTCCAGCCGTCTGCGCAGCTCTGCGGGCAATGGCGGGAGCTCCGGCAGGCGATCGATCGGTACGTCGACGGTCCAGTTCACTCGTACAGAATACGGACAACCCGGCGCGCGCAGGTACCCGGATGCGGGGGTCGATCACTCACACCAAGGTGTCATTAATCCCTACCCCCGGACAGCCCCTTGCAAAACTCACGAAGTACGCCACGTATCGTTGACATCCGTGGGGTACTTCGAAGGCGACCGAATGATCGCAACGACGCCCCGACTCGGACCCGATTCCAACGGAAATCGACAGTCGTCGCCATATTGTTCGATAATCTCCCGAGCCCATTTCACCAGATCTTCCACATGCGCACCGGTCGGCTGCCGGGTGAGCCAGAGCTCGAAATTCTCCGGCCTATTGTCGAGTTTGGCCCCGTTGATGTGATGAATGTCTTCACCCGGCCGCAGCTTTCGGTCGAGCTGGGCTTCCATTATCAATCGATGCTCCGATTCCCAGCCGCTCGCTGCCGGTCGGCGCATCCAGTGACCGCACTACGAAATACGGCGACCATCGTACGAACTATTCCGCCGCCGCCCCGGTGCGCCACGTCCCGGAGTCGCTTCGACCGAACCCCAACGCCGCAACTCATGCATGTGCGCCTTACCGATCTCATGCCCGAGAATGGCTGGCCGAGAGCAACTTTCGACCGAGCATCGCGGATATCTTCGACCGAGATCAGCGTTGTAGTGTTTGTTACGCAATCCCCGAAGCCGCACCGGTCGAGAATAATCGGACACGCTACACGAAGAAGACTCGTTCATGACACCCCACGTCGCCGAAACACGTGGGTTCAAGCTATCAGGAAGGCGGGAAGCGATTGAGGTATTTTTATGACACAGAATTCATTGAAGATGGCAAAGTAATAGACTTGGTTTCAATCGGCGTTGTTTGTGAAGACGGGCGCGAATATTATGCGGTCTCCACGGAATTCGACCCCGATCGCGCAGGCCCCTGGGTACGCAAATACGTGTTACCGCAGCTTCCCTCGCCCGCATCACCGTTGTGGCGCAGTCGTGTGCAGATCCGCGACGACCTCTATAAATTCCTGGTACCCCGGCCGTCGGTGACCCCCGAACTGTGGGCCTGGGTCGCCGCCTACGACCACGTCGCCCTGTGCCAACTCTGGGGCTCCATGGTCGACCTGCCCAACGCCCTGCCCCGCTACACCAACGAACTGCGCCAGCACTGGGAGGCCCATGGCCGTCCCGAGCTCCCCCCGGTCCCCCCGGACGCCCACGACGCCCTCGCCGACGCCCGCCACAACCTGGCCAAATTCGAGGCCATCGAGGCGGCGCGCCGCCGGGTCTCCCTCTAACAGCGAAAGGCCCCGAGTCGAATTCGACTCGGGGCCTTCTGCTTTCGAGCTAGGCGATCAGTGGCCGGACTTGCCGTTGCGACCGTTCGCCTGCTCCTGGGCCCGCTGCAGCACGGCGAGCTGCTTGTGCTCCTCGGCGTGCTCGGTCTCGAAGGCCTGCTCGATCTCGTGCGCGGGATCGGCGCGCAGGAAGCTACCGGTGCCCGGCTGACCGGCCGAACCCAGCTTGTTCATCTTCTTGGGCACCGTCGCGCCCTGGTACTCCAGGGGCACCGGGTGGCCGTGATCGTCGACCGGGCCCAGCGGCTGGTGCACCTCGATGTACTCACCGTGCGGCAACCGCTTGATCACACCGGTCTCGATGCCGTGCTCGAGTACCGCGCGGTCGCTGCGCTGCAGGCCGATGCAGAACCGGTAGGCGAGGAAATACGCGACCGGCGGCACGACCAGCAGGCCGATGCGGCCCATCCAGGTGGTGGCGTTCAACGAGATGTCGAACTTCAGCGCCAGGATGTCGTTGACGCAGGACAGCGTCAGCACCACGTAGAACCCGATCGACATCGCACCGATCGCCGTGCGCACCGGCACGTCGCGCGGTCGCTGCAGCAGATTGTGGTGCACATCGTCGCCGGTGAGGCGCCGCTCGATCCACGGGTACAGAATCAGCACCGTGAACACCAGGCCCATGATCAGCGCGACCCAGAACACAGCGGGAACCGTGTAGCGGCCCAGGTACAGCTCCCACGGCGGCATCAGACGCGCCAGACCGTCGGTCCACATCATGTAGAAGTCGGGCTGCGAACCCGCCGACACCTGCGAGGGGTTGTAGGGGCCGAGGTTCCAGATCGGGTTGATCTGCAGCACACCGGCCAGGATCGCCACGATGCCGAGGGTGAAAGCGAAGAACGCGCCCTGGTCGGAGGCGAACACCGGCACAATGCGCGCGCCGACGACATTGTTCTCGGTGCGGCCGGGGCCAGGGAACTGCGTGTGCTTCTGGTACCAGACCAGCGCGACGTGCGCGGCGATCAGTGCCAGGAAGATACCGGGGAACAGCAGCACGTGCGCGATGTACAGACGCGGGATGATGATCTCGCCCGGGAAGTCACCACCGAAGATCAGCCAGTGCATCCAGGTACCGATGATCGGGATACTCATCGTGATACCGCCGAACGCGGCCCGCAGACCGGTACCCGAGAGCAGATCGTCGGGCAGCGAGTAACCGAAGAAGCCCTCGAACATCGCCAGGATCAGCAGCAGGCAGCCGATGACCCAGTTCGCCTCACGCGGCTTGCGGAACGCACCGGTGAAGAAGATGCGGAACAGGTGCACGATGATCGACGCCGCGAAAAGCAGGGCGGCCCAGTGGTGCACCTGGCGCACGAACAGACCGCCGCGCACCTCGAAGGTGATGTTCAGCGCCGTCTCGTAGGCCCGCGACATGGTCACACCACGCAGCGGCTGGTAGGCGCCGTTGTAGACGACCTCGCTCATCGACGGATCGAAGAACAGGGTCAGATACACACCCGACAGCAGCAGAATGACGAAGCTGTAGAGCGCGATTTCGCCGAGCAGGAACGACCAATGGGTCGGGAAGACCTTGTTGATCGACCGCTTCATGAACGCAGCGGCGCGATACCGCTCGTCCGCAGCGTTGGCCTGACCTGCCACACGACTCATGAACGACGCTCCCAGTAGGCCGGGCCGAGTGGCTCGATGTAGTCGCCAGCGGCGACCAGGTAGCCCTCGGAGTTAACGGTGATCGGCAGCTGCGGCAGTGCGCGAGCGGCGGGACCGAAGACCGGCTTGGCCCATTCGGTCGCCAGGAACTGCGACTGGTGGCAGGGGCACAGGATCTTGTTGGTCTGCGACTCGAACAGCGACGTCGGGCAACCGAGGTGGGTGCAGATCTTCGAGTAGGCGAAGTAGTCGCCGTAGTTGAAGCTCTCCTGGCCCTTACGCTTGATGGCCGACTGCGCGTCTTGGGTACGCAGCCGGATCAGCATGACGGCGTTGCGGATACCGCGCAGGGACTGCAGCGTCGCGTGCTCATCGCCGCGCCACTTCTCCTTCCACGGGAACACCGTCTCCATGGCGCCCGCGTCCAGATCCTCGGGGCGCACCAGCATGACGTCCTCCGGGCGACCGGTGTCGCGACGGATGTAGATCGTCTCGCCCGGGAAGTCCGGGGTCCAGCCCGAGACCCACAGCGGCGACTTATCGCCCTTGGCCCACGGGTTCTTGATCATGCCGCCGACGAAGACCAGCAGCGCGCCGATGCCGAGCACGCCGACACCGGCGCCCGCGGTCCGGGTGATCATCTTGCGGCGACCCAGCGTGGAGGTGTCCAGGGCGTCCTGCAGTTCGGCGACCAGGGTGCGGCGCTCGACCTCCGGCGACTTGCCGTCGTGGCGGTCCTGGATGGACAGCTCGGCGGGGATGAACTTCTTTCGGATCAACACCACTGCGACGCCGATGACCAGCACCGAGATACCGAAGCTGAGGCCGACCAGCGGGGTGAACAGCGAGTAGGCGGCGTGGCCCTCCTCGTTAGTGCCCTTGAACTCCCAGGGCCAGAACAGGAACACGCCGACCAGCACCGCCGCGGCGATACCGGAGACCGCGAACCAGAACGAGACCTGGCGTTCGGCGCGCTTCTCGGCGCGGGTACCCGGCACCGGGAACCGCTCGCGCCGGTAGGCGACGTCGACGCCGTCGCGCTCGGTACCGAGCTTGACCAGCTCGTCGCGCGACATCGCGTCGAGTTCTTCCTCGGTGGGCTCAGCCGGTGTGGTGTTCACCTGCTCGTTCGACGGCTCCACGCCGTCGTGGCCCTCATCCGGCCGACCCATGTCGTTTGGCTCCTTGTTTTCGCTCATGAACGTGATCCGATCCACATCGCGGCGCCGACGACGAGCGTGATGCCGACCACCCACATGGCCAGACCCTCGGTCGCGGGACCGAACCCGCCGAGGTCCCAGCCGCCAGGACTCTTCTCCTCGGTGGCGTTCTTGACGTAGGCGACGATGTCGCGCTTCTCTTCCGGGCTCAGCTGCCGGTCGGAGAACTTCGGCATACTCTGCGGGCCGGTGAGCATCGCGTCGTAGATCTGCTGCTCGCTCGCCGGTTCCAGCGGCGGGGCGAACTTGCCGGAGGACAGCGCACCGCCGCGACCGGTGAAGTTGTGGCAGGACGCGCAGTTCATCCGGAACAGCTCCGAACCGCGGGCGATATCGGGACCGCGCAGCGATTCCTGGGCGATCTCGCCGTTGGCGTCGCGCACCACGCTCGGGCCGCCGCCGTTGGCCGCGACATAGGCGCTCAGCGCGTCGATCTGATGGGCGTCGAACTTCGGCTGCTTGCGCGTGGCCTGGGCCTCATTGCGCGCCATCGGCATGCGACCGGAGGAGACCTGGAAGTAGACGGCTGCCTCGCCGACGCCGATCAGGCTCGGACCGCGATCGGTCACGCCCTGCAGGTTGGCGCCGTGGCAGGTGATGCAGGAGGTCTCGTAGAGCTGCTTGCCGTCGCGGATCAGCGCGGACTGGTCCTCGTGCGCGGTCGCGACCTGCGGGTCCGGCGTGATCGCGGTGGCAAGGAATCCGGCTCCGACGAGGCCCACCAGCAGCGCAAGCCCACCCGCGATGCGACGCCGCATACGGCGCTGCTTACGCGTCTTGCTGGCCTCGCCGCTAGCGACTGCTTGCAGGTCGCTCGAAACAACGCTGCTCCCTGGGCTGGCGGGCTCTGGCGCTGACGGGGGAGATGAACTCATCTGTGTCCCTTTGGAGTAGACGGAACCGACTTGTGCAAAAGATTCGGGGGTACTGGCCCGCTCAGCGGACGAAGTAGATCGTGGCGAACAGCCCGATCCAGACGATGTCGACGAAGTGCCAGTAGTACGAGACGACGATCGCGGCGGTGGCCTGCGCGGGGGTGAACTTACTGACCTTGGTGCGGACCAGCAGGAACACGAAGGCGATCAGACCGCCGATGACGTGCATACCGTGGAAGCCGGTGGTGATGTAGAACACCGAGCCGTAGGCGCTGCTCGAGATCGAGGTGCCTTCCTTGACCAGGTTGGTGTACTCGTAGCCCTGACCGGCGACGAACAACGCGCCCATGATCAGGGTGACGACGTACCAGCGGCGCAGGCCGAACACATCGCCCTTCTCCGCCGCGAACACACCCATCTGGCAGGTGAACGAGGAGGCGACCAGCACGGTGGTGACCGGCACGGCAAGCTTCAGATTCAGCTCGGTCGGTTCCGGCGGCCAGTTGCCGTGGGCCTGCGCACGGGCGACGAAATACATCGCGAAGAGGCCTGCGAAGAACATCAACTCGCTCGACAGCCAGATGATGGTACCGACGCTGACCATGTTGGGCCGGTTCAGCGAATGCACACGCTGAGTAATGGCCGAGCCTGGGGTGCCTACTGCGGTCGTCACGGGGGTAAGTATGACTCGTCGTAGTACGACACAGGTACCCGGGTGCGAAACTTGTCCTCCCGTGTCGGAAAACGCACGGACATAGCGGGTCTCGCCCAGGGGATCAGCGAGTTCGTTCGACATCGGGCGCACCCGCGCGCGGCAAGTGGGCGACCTGCGCGACTCCCTCCGCGATCATGACAGGCGTTGGTAAGTAAAAGCTGAGATCAGGAGGCGGATGTGACGCGGTGGTGGCAACGACTGTTCGGCGCGAACGAACCCGAACCGCTCGATCCGACCCGTTCCGATCTAGTAGTCGTCGCGGAGTGCTTCGACGACTCCGAAGCGTGTTCGACGACACTCGCGCGCGGGTCTGCTCTCGATCCCGATGCACCCGCAGTGCTGCGCCATCATCTGCGGCTGCCACCCGAACAGATCGCTCGAGTGTGCGGCATCGCGGCCCAGGACGGATACGCGGCGGCCCCGCGCACCGAGAATCCCGGTCCGTACGAACTGGAATCGCTGATCCTGCAACGCGTCCAGTTGCTGGACGCCTTGCATTGTTCCCAGGAACGGTCCAGGATGGCCGGGCTGGCACAACGCCACGACGGCGTCGCGGACGGCTGGGATGCGCTGCAACCGGGTTCCGCGACCACGCCTCGGTAACAGCGGCTCGCCGACTAGGCTTTCTCGCGACAAACTGGTACGCGAAAACCAGTGTGACGGGAGAAGTGGACATGACTGTGCGGAGCTGGCCCCAGGTGCTCGGGACCCTCGCCGATAGCGGCGACCTGGCAGCGGAGGACACGGCATGGGTCATCAACGAGATCTTCACCGATAACGCCACCCAGGCACAGATCGCCGCCTTCGGTGTCGCCATGAAGATCAAGGGACCCACCCCCGCGGAACTGGCCGGTATGGCCTCCGGCATGCTCGGCCACGCGCGCATCGTGCGCATCGACGGCGATGCCGTGGACATCGTCGGCACCGGCGGTGATCGATCCGGGTCGGTGAACATCTCGACGATGTCCTCGATCGTGGTGGCATCCGCCGGAGTTCCGGTGGTCAAGCACGGGAACCGCGCGGCCTCGTCCAAGAGCGGTGGCGCCGATGTCCTGGAGGCGCTCGGCGTGAAACTGGCCCTCGGCCCCGAGGCGGTCGCTCGTTGTGTGCGCGAGGTCGGCATCGGTTTCTGTTTCGCGCCACTGTTCCATCCGGCGCTGCGCTTCGCCGGACCCGCTCGTAAGGAAATAGGCATCCCCACCGTTTTCAATGTGCTCGGACCGCTCACCAATCCGGCGCAGCCGCGCGCCGGATTGGTCGGCTGTGCCTTCGCGGATCTGGTTCCGGTGATCGCCGGGGTCTTCGCCGAACGCGGCGCCAGTGCCATCGTGGTGCGCGGTAACGACGGCTTGGACGAGATCACCACCTCCGACACCACCGACGCCTGGGTGGTGTCGGGCGGAAAACTGCGGGAAACGACCATCGACCCGACCCGCATCGGCATCGCCCGCGTGGATCTGGACGCGCTGCGCGGCGGCGACGCCGAGGTCAACGCGGGCGTCGCGCGCAGCGTCTTCGCGGGCACCGCGGGCCCGGTGCGCGATGCGGTACTGCTCAACTCCGCCGCCGCGATCATCGCCTACGACCTGTCCCGTGGTGTCGGCGATCCCGACGCCGACATACACGACGCACTCGCCGCGGGCATCGAGCGCGCCGCCGAGGCCATCGACACCGGCAAGTCCGCCGCACTCCTGGACCGCTGGGCCAAACTCACCAACACCCTCGGCGACAACTGACCCGCACCCGCTATAGACCTTCGCGCCCCCTGCGGGCCCGACAAGCGGTGCGTACCGCCACAAAGGGTGCGAAGGTGTCGGCGCGAGGCAAAAGTGCGCCGCATGTCAGCAGTCCGGTTGTGGCCGTGGGGGTTACAGTGACGGCGGCATCCGGCGTGGGCCCCGCATTCGACGTCGGGCGTACGCCGCCCGGCTCGAAAAGGCGAGGAGCACACATATGAAGCGGGGCGTTTACGGGATACCAGGCGTGCTGGCGATCGCGGCGGTGATCGCCAGCGGACCCGCCGCGCACGCGGCGCAGGGCAGCCTGGTCGTCAACGGCACCGTGTACCGCGACCCGTCCGGCTGCATGCAGGTCGGCGGCGGCGCATCCCCCTTGGCCATCGAGAACCACTCCGATGCCACCATCACCGTGTACACCATGGCCGGTTGCAAGGGTGAATCGAGCGCCGTGCTCCCCTCCGGCGCCTCCCGGACCTTCTCCGGCTCTTCCATCCTGGTTTCCTGAGGGCCGCCTCATCCCGCGCGCGGGCAGGCCGGATCCGCACCCTGACGGGTGCCCACCGAGATCTCGATCTCGTCCGGCCGGACTCACTCCCCCAGGGAGAAGCCCGCTTCCACGTCGGCACTGGAATAGGACTTGAAGGCGATGTGGGTGGTGGTGCCGGCAACGCCGGGAGTTTTGTCGATCCGGCCGGTGACGACCTCGGCGATCTGCTCGTGGTCGCGTACCCGCACGATCGCGATCAGGTCGACATCGCCCGCGCAGGAATAGACCTCGGTGACGCCCTCGGTGTCGGCGACCGCCTGCGCGGTCTCCGGAATGCGGGCGTTCTCGGCCTGGATCATCACGATCGCGGTAATCATGGCTGTCAGCCTAGGCGGTCGCCGCGCCGGTACTTCCAGAGTTCGGCCTCCTGCTCGGGGAGTCGGGCGCACGCGGCCGCATCGGCGAGATCGGCCCACCCCGCCCAGCGCCCGGCCCCGTGGATCGGCTCGCCGTATCCGTCACTGGTGCGCACAATCCGAACCCCCGCCCGCCCCAGCCACCGCGTGACCAGAGCGACCTCCTCCGGCGAGGCACCGCGCAGCGGTGGCGATGGCTCCGGCAGCACGGTCTCCGCCGCCGCCACGATGCGTTCGATCACCGGCATGGGTGGCACACCCCGCACCGAGGTCCCCGCCCCCGCGAGCCGCCCATACCGGATCACCGCGTACTCCCAGCCGCCCGCGCCGTCCGGATGCGCCGCGATCAATTCGGCGATCCGCGCCACCGCGGACAGTCGTTGTGTGCGGCGCAAGGCTCGAACAACCGCGACGGTCCGGTCGCGCAGCCGAGCGGCAGCCTCGAAATGTTCTGCGTGCGAATGAGTTTCGATGCGATCGAGCATGGCCCGCAGGGGCGCATCCGAGTGCCCGGCGCACAGCGCCCGAACGGCCGCCGCGGCGGGTTCGTATTCCTCTCTATATAGAGGACTGCCGCCGACGGCCGCCGGACACCCGCCGACCACGGCGGGCGGGCACTCGTGGCGACCGTCGCGGGGCAGTCGCGTCGTGCAGGTGCGCAGGCCGCTGTGCTCGGCGATGGTGAGCGCGACATCGTTGGCATCCATCCGAGAAGGGAAGGGCCCCAACGCATCCGCGGTCGGCGTGCGTGCGATCGCGAATCTCGGGAACGGTTCCTCGGTCAGCGTGATCCACCAACCGCGTTTGGGAAACTTCGAGCGCCGGTTATAGGGCGGGGTATGCGCGACGATGAGCCGCAGCTCGCGCACCCCGGCCTCGAGCCCGTGCGCGCACACCACGTGGTCGACCCGAATGGCAAGCGACACCATCTCTTTCATCCGGCCCCTGGTCTCGGATCCGGTGAAGTAGTTGCGCACTCGGCGACGCAGGTTCACCGCCGTCCCTATATAGAGGACTTCATCGGAGGGCCCGCGGAAGAGATAGACGCCGGGACTCGACGGCAGATCGTTGGCGAGGACCCGTTTTGCGCGTTGGCGCGGTGTGACATTCGGCAGATAGTCGAGCAGTTCGGTCAGGCTGTGCACGCCCAGATTGCCGACCCGGCCGATGAGGGCGTGCAGCACGTCCACGGTGGCTCGCGCGTCGTCGAGGGCGCGGTGGTTCGGCTGGGTGCTTGCACCGAGCAGCGGCGCGAGCACTCCGAGCCGGACCGACGGCGCCTCGTCGCGGGCGAGCACACGCCGTGCCAGCTTCACCGTGCACACCACCGGTCCGCTCGGCCATGGCGTATCCATGCGGGCCGCCGCTGCGCGCAGGAATGCCATATCGAAGCGGGCGTTGTGCGCGACGAGCACCGCGCCCTTGGCGAACTCGAGAAAACCGGGCAGCACCGCCTCGATCCGGGGCGCCTCGTAGACCATCGCGGTGGTGATGCCGGTGATCTGGACGATCGCGGGCGGGATGGCGCGCCCCGGATTCACCAGCGTCGCGAACTCCCCCAGCACCTCGCCGCCGCGCACCTTCACCGCGCCGATCTCGGTGATCGCGTCGCCGTCCGGACTGGTGCCCGTGGTTTCCAGGTCGACGACCACGAAGGTCGTGTCGTAGAGCGGGGTCTCGAGCTCGTCGAAGGCCAGCTGCAGTGCGGCGGCCTGGCGCGGCGTCGGATCGGGCACGGCGTGCAGCGTAGGGCCTCGGTACGACAGGAACGCCCCCGGAAGACCACCTCGGATTTCACCCGGAAATATCCGAATTACGCGATGAGGATTTCGTTCCGATTCCCACGAAATGATCTAGAACACCAAAAAGTGATGCAGGTCACATTGCCTCTAAAAAGGCATCAATCCGCCGGACATGCCCGGGCGTTCGGAGTCGACACCCAGGCGCGCTGCCGTCGATCCGGGGTCGGAGACCGATCGGTTCGACATGCCCGACCGATAGCAACCCGATATACCTTCACGACCTGGTGAAATGTTGAGAAATGCCGCGTCTGGGACAGGCTGCCGTCACTTGACGGCCGGCTCGGTGAAGACGCTGACACTCTCGAATAATCGCCGGTTGTTATCGTTTCGTGATTGTTGTGACATATCTCGCACATAATCCACGGCGAATTTGTTGAGCGTCGCCATTTCGGATGTCTCCGACTTTACAAACCACCGTGATTGGTTCGTAACCTTTTCGAGACCTCACGGAGTCCGGCGCACCACCCGACGGTGACCGAACAGAAGTCCGCCGCACCACCGGGTGCGACGTCGTGGGGCAGATTGGGAGAACCGCATCATGGCGACCAACACCGTCAAGCGACATGCAAAGCGTGCCGTCGCGGCCGGAGCCGTCGGAGCTGCCACGCTCGGCGTCCTCCTGTTGCCCGCCGCGCCCGCGGCCGCCCAGCCGGTCACCATCCCCGGCGTCGGCACATTCGACGTTCCGAACGAGATCCCGATCCCCCAGGGTATCCCCGGTATCGAGGTGCCCGGCGCCCCGGCGCCGCTGCCCTTCATGGCCCCCAAGAAGTCCGTCGGCGATATCGCCCTCGACGCCGCGATGAGCAAACTCGGCGCCCCGTACGTCTACGGCGCAGCGGGCCCGAACGCCTTCGACTGCTCCGGTCTGGTCAAGTGGTCCTACCAGCAGGCCGGCCTGGAATTGCCGCGCACCAGCGGTGAGCAACTCGCCGCTGGCGCCCCGATCTCGCTCGACGACCTGCAGCCGGGCGACCTGGTTTCGTTCTACGGTGGCGGGCACTCCGGCCTCTACGCCGGCGACGGCAATGTGGTCCACGCGTCCACCTCCGGCACCCCGGTGAAGCTCGCGCCGATCTCCTCGATGCCCATCGCGGGTGCTCGCCGCTTCTGAGCGATCTCGCTGATCACCGCCCGGCCGTGCCGCCGGCCGGGCGACAGGACGGCATAGCCTAGGTGATCGTTTCGTGGCCCACTGGACACGGACCTAGGCCGTTCCGTAACCTAATCGAGACCTTCCCGGGTTGCGGAGTCCGCGGCAGACGTTCCCGCAGCTTACGGAGGCGACAAGATCGCTTCACGAGAGAAACGGGGCCTGGCGCGCTGTGACTGCACATCACCGGAGACATCGCACGAAACGTCTGGTGGGAGGGGCATTAGCGGCGACAGTTCTGGCCGCGGCACTCTGCACCGGCAGTACAGCCGGAGCCGATCCAGCCGCCATGCCGACCACGGCCGGCGAGGCCGTGCAGCGCATGATCGACCTGTCCCGCGAATCCGAACAGCTCAATCAACAGGCACTCGGTGCACAGGCCGATCTCGACGCCAAACTCGCCGTCCTGCACGACGCGGACGCCAACCTCGACGCGGCCACGCAGACCGCCGATGCGGCTCGCGACGAAGTCCGCAAGTTCCAGCCGATCATCGATCGCACCGTGATCGCCGCCTATCAGGGTGCACGGACCAACCGGCTCTCCGCGGTCCTGCTCAGCGACTCACCGCAGCATCTGCTCGACCAGATGTCCACCATCGACGTGATCTCGGCCAAGAACTCCGAACAGCTCAATCTCTATAAGCAGGCCACCGCCGCCGCGACCGAAGCGGAGAAGACAGCGCGCACCGCCGCCGACACCGCTCGCGCCGCCTCCGATAAGGCCGACCAGGTGCGCGCCGATCTCGAGCGCAAGCGGGCCGGCCTATCCGGGTCGATCGCGCAGGTGGTCGAGGCGTGGGGTCAGTTGTCCACCAAGGACAAATCGGCATTGGCCGGATCGCCCTTCCCACCCGGTTTCGATACCGACAGCCTGCTGCGCGGCCTGGTTCCCGGCAGCGGCACCAGCGCGCTCGCCGCCGGACTCACCCGGATCGGCGACCCCTATGTCTGGGGCGCGACCGGACCGCACCAGTTCGACTGCTCCGGACTTGTGCAGTGGGCCTTCAAACAGGTCGGAAAGGATGTGCCGCGGACCAGTTCGCAGCAGGCCTCCTACGGCACCCCAGTGGACCGGAACGATCTGCAGCCCGGCGACGTCGTGTTCTTCTATTCCGATATCTCCCATGTCGGCATCTACGCGGGCAATGGACTCATGCTGCACGCCTCCACATTCGGGGTTCCGGTGGCCGTTGCACCCCTGGGGTCGACGCCTTACCATTCGGCTCGGCGATACTGATCAGCTATGAGTAGCTTGCGGCGGGTCCGCACCTGGTTGTTCGTGCGGCGACGCTTCCAGTTCGTCGCCACCGTCGCAATGGTGATGGTGCTGACCGGCACCTGTGGCGCGCTGCTGATGGTGCCGAATTGGGTACTGCCGAAACTGCATGCGGCCCAGCCGACTTCGATCGGCAGTCTGCGCGCCGCCGCCGATGATGATCCGCGC
This sequence comes from Nocardia sp. CA-107356, assembly GCF_050946365.1. Taxonomy (NCBI): domain Bacteria; kingdom Bacillati; phylum Actinomycetota; class Actinomycetes; order Mycobacteriales; family Nocardiaceae; genus Nocardia; species Nocardia sp. CA-107356. Next base: position 7,274,037 of record NZ_CP191992.1, read on the forward strand.
CTGACCGCGGTCCGCCGGACCCTGGAACCCTTCGGGCAGCTCGTCACCGAACGGGTGTTGACCGGGAACGACCAGGAGTCACTGGTCGTCGGTCATCCCGCGCAACGGGCCGAAATCGATACCCTCGCTGGCGAACTCGCCACCGCGACCACTGCCGTCACCGGCGTCTGGGGTTCGGGCTGGGCCCAGTCCGCGACGGTGGTGGTCGCGTCGAACCCGTCGGAGTTCGCTGCGCTGGTTCGGTCGACGAATATGCCCGCCGATGTCGCCGCGGCCTCGGTCGCCGACCCGTTCGTACCGGGCACCCAGCCGACCGGGCAGCGCGTCGTCTTCAGCGCCGACGCCGGACGCCGCCTGGACAGCGATGGCCTGGGCACCCTGCTGCGTCACGAACTCACCCACATCGCGACCCGCGCCCAAACCGTCGACGGCGCACCGCAGTGGATGCTCGAGGGCTTCGCCGAATTCGTCGCCCACCGCGACACCGGACATCGCTTCGCCGATATCGCGCCGACGGTCGCCGCCCGAGTCCGCGCCGGGGATGTCCCGCCCGATCTTCCGGCCGATGCCGACTTCGCCGGGAACGGCGCCGTCACCGCGTATGAACAGGGCTGGTCGGTCTGCGCTTTCGTCGCCGATAAGTTCGACCAACCGCACCTGGTCGAGCTCTACCGCCGCATCGCCGCGGGCAAACAGGACCCCGCCAGCGAGGACCGCATCATGCGCGATGTCCTCGGCACCAGCCGCAGCGACCTAGTCGCCGATTGGCGAAGCTGGCTATCCGCCCGCGCCGCATGAGTCGAGCCGTTCCCGCAGGCACGAGTCTCGACCGCTGGGCGGGTATACATCCGATGCCGAACTGCCCGCTCTAGAGCGACCCCAACGGAGCGAGTCTCACGAGCGACGTTCCCGGCCCGTCTCGCGTCCGACCCGTCGAAGCACATCCACCGCAGTCCAGAGCCTCGACCGGCCGGCGCGAATACATCCGGTACCGACCTGCCCGCCCAAGGTGACCACCACGGAGCGAGTCTCACGAACGATCCGTTCCCGGCCCATCTCACGTCCGACCCGTCGAAGCACATCCACCGCAGTCCAGAGCCTCGACCGCCCGGCGCGAATACATCCGGTACCGACCTGCCCGCCCAAGGTGACCACCACGGAGCGAGTCTCACGAACGACCCGTTCCCGGCCCATCTCACGTCCGACCCGTCGAAGCGCATGCGCCGCAGGCGCGAGTCTCGACCACCGTGCGGGTGTACATCCGGTGCCGAACGATCCGCACCTCGCCAACCCCGACGGAGCGAGTCTTACGAGCGACCCGTTCGCGGCCCGTCTCGCGTCCGAGTCGTCGAAGCGATGCGCCGAAGGCGCGAGTCTCGACGGCTCGGACGCGAGACCAAGGGGGCCGCGAACCCGCCGCGCCGAAGGCGCGGCAATCAGACACAGTAGTTTGTTCCCCATGGCCCGAACTCTGCTGGTTACCAATGATTTCCCGCCGCGGCCGGGTGGTATCCAGTCGTATCTGCAGGCGCTGGCCGGTGAGCTGCCGCCCGATGATCTGGTTGTCTACGCACCGCGGTGGCGCGGCGACAGTCATCTGAAATTCGATGCTGAACAGAAGTTCCAGGTGGTCCGCCACCCCACCACGCTGATGCTGCCGACGCCGCTGGTGCTGCGGCGCGCGGCGCGGCTGCTGCGCAGCGAGAACTGCGACACGGTGTGGTTCGGTGCTGCGGCGCCGCTGGCGTTGCTGTCGCCGATGCTGCGGCGCGCAGGCGCCACCCGGATTCTGGCCAGTACGCACGGACATGAGGTCGGCTGGTCGATGCTGCCGGGTGCGCGGCAGGCGCTGCGTGTGATCGGCGAGCACACCGATGTCGTCACCTATGTCAGTCGGTATACGCGTAGACGGTTCGCCTCGGCGTTCGGGCCGAACGCTGGGCTCGAATATCTGCCGCCGGGGGTGGATACCGAAGTGTTCCGGCCGGATCCGGCCGCGCGCGCGGAACTGCGCGAGCGCTACGGCCTCGGCGATCGGCCGACCATCCTGTGCTTATCCCGGCTGGTTCCGCGGAAGGGACAGGACGCGTTGATCGTCGCCATGCTCGAGATCCGTGACCGCATACCTGGCGCCGTGCTCGTTGTCGCGGGCGGCGGACCGTACGAGGAGAAGCTGCACGCTCTCGCGGCGGCCATCGGCGTCAGCGATGACGTGGTCTTCACCGGCCGGGTCCCGTCCAGCGAACTGGCCGCCCACCACACGTTGGCCGATGTGTTCGCGATGCCGAGCCGGACCCGCGGAGCCGGGCTCGATGTCGAAGGTCTCGGCATCGTGTACCTGGAGGCGTCCGCGTCCGGGGTGCCGGTGGTGGCCGGAAGTTCGGGCGGCGCGCCGGAAACCGTGTTGGAAGGCAAGACCGGACGCGTTGTCGACGGACGCAAAACCACCGAGATCGCCAACGCCATCGTCGATATCCTGTCCGATCGCGATGTCGCCGCCGAGATGGGCACGGCGGGGCGCAAGTGGGTCGAGGAGCACTGGCGCTGGGACAGCCTGGGCGCTCGGCTGCGTCAGCTGCTGCAATAAGGTGACGGCGGCGCACGGTCCAGCGCTGTGATCTACTACGCTCGAACTGTGAGTGAGCGAAGCGAACCAACCATCTGCCAGCCCGTCTCGGGCGCGGCTGTGAGAGAGCGAAGCGAACGAACCATGTGCCAGCGCGCCCTGCGCACGGCGGAGCCGAGCGTCAGCGAGGCGCGGCCGTGAGTAGCATTCAGGTCGCAGATCAGACGTTCGTCGCCGCGCCGGGGGCCGCGGTCGCCGAGATCCTGTCGGGCCCGAACAATTGGCGCCGTTGGTGGCCCGACCTGACCCTCGAGGTCCGGGAAGACCGGGCCGACAAAGGGATTCGCTGGACGGTCACCGGTGCGCTGACCGGAACCATGGAAGTATGGCTGGAGCCCGCACTGGACGGGGTGATCCTGCACTACTTCCTGCACGCCGAACCGAAGGCACCGACTCGCGATCCGGCCGCCGCCAATCGGTCCCGCCGGGTGGCGGGCAGGACGATGTCGTTCGAGATCAAGGCCAGGCTCGAAGCGGGCCGCGCGGCGGGTGTCGCACCGGCGCACACCACCGTCCGCTGACGCGCACGAATACAGCAGAGCAGCTGAAAGGAATCGTTGTCCGCCATGGCCGACAGGACCCAGAGGTCGATCATCATCGATGCACCGTCGCAGCGGGTGATGTCCGTCATCGCCGATCTGGAGTCCTATCCGGAGTGGGTCTCGGCGGCAAAATCCGTTGAGGTGCTGGAGAAAAGCGCCGACGGCCGAGTGCGCACCGCACGCTTCGTACTGGATGCCGGAGTCGTCAAGGACACCTACGTGCTGTCCTACACTTGGCGGCCCGACGACAAGTCGGTCAGCTGGACGCTGATCAGCGGCGATCTGCAGAAGGCGCAGGACGGCACCTACGAACTCATCGACCAGCCCGACGGCACCACCGAGGTGACCTACGAGCTGACCGTCGACCTGAACATCCCGATGATCGGCATGTTCAAACGCAAGGCGGAGAAGGTGATCACCGATACCGCGCTCAAGGAACTGAAGAAACGGGTCGAAGGCTGATCACGCACAAGCCCGAGGCTGCCAGCACCCGGGTCGAACTCTTCATCGGCAAGGGCGGGGTCGGCAAGACGACATTGGCCTGCGCCAACGCCATGGCGTACGCCCGGACCGGCAAGCGCGTGCTGGTGGCCTCGCTGGATCAGGCGCATTCGCTCGGTGACGCACTCGGCTTCCGGTTTCCGCACGATCCCGGCACGGTGGCCGGGATCGCCAGCGTGCTGCCCGGACTCGATGTGATCGAGGTCGATTCCCTTGCGCTGTTGGAGGATCGGTTCCGTGAGGTGGTGCGAATGTTGGCCACCGGGTCCGGCCACGAGCACGGCATCGACTTGGCCGCGCTGGATCCGGCCGAACTGACCGGACTGCCCGGTGTGCAGGAATTGCTGATGCTGGTGGAGATCACCCAGTTCGCCCAGGAGGACGACTGGGATGTGATCGTCGTCGACTGCCCGCCGTCGGCGGATATGTTGCGCATCATCACCGCACCGGAAACCCTGCTCGGCTATGTGGAACGGGTGTGGCCGCCGCACGCACGGGCGCTGAGCACGGTCGGCACCGATCTGCGCCGCGCGGTGCTGGCCACCACGGTCGAACGAATCGTCAAGTCGGTCACCGAGGTGCGTGATCTCCTCTCCGATCACGCACGCACCGGGGCACGGCTGATCACTGTCGCCGAACAGGTGGCCATCGCCGAATCGGAGCGGGTGCTTTCGGCCGCGGCCCTGCTCGGTCTGCGGTTGGACGCGGTGGTGGTGAACAAGGTGCTGCCCGCCGCGCCGCCGCCGACCGCGTTGGAAGTCGCCTCCCATCCGGCAGTGCAGTGGTATCTGAATCGACGCGCCGAACAGCTGGAAGTGGTGAACCGGCTGCAACGGGGTATGAACGGAACACGGGTGCTGATCGCCCAGCACACCGGACCCGAACCGGTAGGGCTCACCTCCCTGTCCGCGCTGTCGTACGCGATGGATTCGGGCGAGCGGTTAGACACCGACCCAGTGCTGCGCGACAATCCGGCGGAGGTTCGCACAAGTTCCGGCGTGCCGGTGGTTCGATTGGAGTCGGGCACCGGCCTGCATTCGGTGTACGCGTTGCGGATGCACCTGCCCGTCGTCGATGCGGCGACGCTGCGACTGGGACGAGTGGAGGACGATTTGATCGTGGGAGCGGACGGGGTCCGGCGCCGGGTGCGCTTGGCGCCGGTGTTGCGGCGGTGCACGGTCGATGGCGCCGAACTCGAGCACGGCTATCTGGTCGTGCGTTTCCGTCCGGACCCGGAGGCATGGCCGGTATGAGTGATCCGAAAGCAGGCCAGGAGGGTGGCTGGCCAGGCGATGGCGATCCCGGTGACGGCCTCGGCGAATTCGTCGAGGAGTTGAAACTGCTCGCGGAGGCGGTACTGGAGCGGGTCGAGCCGGCGTTGCGGCGGGCCGCCGACAGCCAGCCGGACTGGTTGAGCTGCAGTTGGTGCCCGGTGTGCGCGGCGGCGGCGCTGGTGCGTGGTGAGCACCACGACGTGCTCGCGGTGGTGGCCGATCACGGAACCGCGATCGTCACGGTGCTGCGCGAGGCGCTCGCCGGGGTGCCGGTCGATCCGGTCATGCCCGAAGATGGTGTACCGCACGATCATTCGGCCTTCTTCGAACAGCATGCGGACGCACCGGACTCGACATCCGATGCGGCGAATACCCGCGCACAGCGGTCGACCTCGGTTGGGCGCGAGCGTGCTCGCTACGTCGGTATCCCCGTGACGATCAAGGCATGACCGCGCGGGTAGCAGGTGCGCGACCGCTGACCGTCGGTATCGACGTCGGCGGCACCAACATTCGCGCATCGGTGGTCGACGGCGACGGCGAGGTGCTCGATACCGTCGTTGCGCCGACGCCGCATTCGGCGCGGGCGCTGGAGAACGCGCTGGACCGCGCGGTCCGCGAACTGGGCCGCAGGCACTCGATCGGCGCGGTCGGCTTGGCCGTGGCCGGGTTCATCAACGGCGACCGCTCGTCCGTGCGGTTCGCACCGCACCTCCCCTGGCAGGACGCACCGGTCGCGCAGCGGCTCACCGAACGCCTCGAACTGCCGGTGATCCTGGAGCACGATGCCAATGCCGCCATGTGGGCCGAGTACCGGTTCGGCGCGGCGGCGGGCGGACACAATTCGGTGCTGGTGGCGATCGGCACCGGCATCGGCGCGGCGCTGCTCATCGACGGCGAACTGTATCGGGGCACGCACGGCGTCGCACCGGAGCTAGGGCATCTGCAGGTGGTGCCGCAGGGCCGGGCCTGTCCGTGCGGTAAGCGCGGCTGCTGGGAAAGATATTGCAGCGGAACGGCTCTGGTCGATACCGCGATCGAAATGCTGGCCACCGATCCGGTGCATTCGACGGTGCTCGCGCGCGAGGTACTCCGTGATCCCGGTTCGCTGACCGGACGTCGGGTGGCCGGGGCCGCACAGGACGGCGACCCCTTGGCCGCGGCGGTCATGGCCGATTTCGCACGCTGGCTCGGGCTCGGGCTGGCTTTCGTCAGCGATATCTTCGACCCCGGACTGATCGTGATCGCCGGTGGGGTGAGCAGTTCGGCGGCGTTGTTCCTGGACGAGGCGCGGGAGGAATATGCGCGGGCGATCACCGGCGCCGGCCATCGACCGCTGGCCCGTATCCGCACCACACAGCTCGGTGAGGCGGCGGGCATGATCGGCGCGGCGGAACTCGCCAGGGCGACCCTCGCCGACACGGGTCGCGGGCGATCGTGGGTCGCGCGTTCCACCCACTGATCGGTCGGTTATCAGTACTCGAGAACATGTGGTGAGATACGCCGCTCCGCTTGGATGTGATCTGTGACCGACGGTAAAGTCGGCAATTGACGGTTGTACCCGTAAACGATCCCGGCCGCGGGGGTTAGGACGCCATGCTCTACTGGATGCTGAAGTACCTGTTCCCAGGACCGTTCATGCACCTCTACAACCGTCCGACAGTTGAAGGCGTGGAGCACATTCCCGCCGACGGACCGGCCATCCTGGCCGGGAACCACCTGTCCTTCTCGGACTGGTTGTTCGCGCCACTGATGAGCCCGCGCCGCATCAGCTATCTGGCCAAGGCCGAGTACTTCAACACCCCGGGCTTCAAGGGTCGGCTGCAGAAGTTCTTCTTCAGCGCCACCGGCCAGTACCCGATCGACCGCAGCGGCGCCAGCGCCGCCGAGGACGCGCTCACCGCCGCCCGCAAACTCCTCGACAAGGGCCACCTCGTCGGCCTCTACCCCGAGGGCACCCGCTCCCCCGACGGCCGCCTCTACAAGGGCAAGACCGGTCTGGCCCGCCTCGCCCTCGAAACCGGCGTCCCCGTTATCCCGGTCGCCGTCATCGGCACTTTCGAGGTCAGCCCGCCCGGCCCCTTCCGCTGGCGCCGCCACCAGGTCACCGTCAAATTCGGTGCCCCCATCGACTTCTCCCGCTACGAAGGCATGGGCGGCAACCGCTTCGTCGAACGCGCCGTCACCGACGAGGTCATGTACGAGCTCATGCAACTGGGCGGCCAAGAATACGTGGACGTCTACGCCGCCAGCCTGAAAAAGAGCGTCCCCTCCGGCTCCGCCCCCGAAGCCCCCCGTATTCCGGAGACCGCCGCAAGCTAGCCCTCCAGCTCGCCACGAGCCCGGTGCCGAACGCACCGGGCTCGTTCTGTTCCGGCCAGGTAGTCGATTGCATACCGAACTCGATTGCCTCGCAAGGGTATTCGCAATCAGCGCACTGGCCAGTGGGAGCTCCTCCGCTTAGGGTGTTGGGTGCTGTATTCGCACCTATCGGGGGGAGCGTTCGATGTCCAACGCAGATGACCGCATCAATCTGGCTGTCGACTGGTTGGTCCGGAATATCCGTACCGATATCACCGGTGCTGCCGGATAGGGTTGGGTCCCGGATGTGCCGCCGAATCCACAGGACACCGCGGAAGTCGTGTGCGCACTATCCGAGGTCGGTCGCGACATTCCCGACCGGGCAGAGGTCGTCCGCCTCCTCAGGCAAGACTCCCTGGCGGAAGACACCCGTGGCCCTCGCGTCTTTCGGGCACCGATCGATATGGCCTGGCGACTTCGGGCACTACAGTGCCTGGGCCATGGCCCGACCGATCGGAGCGTATCGGCCTGTGCAGCCGCGCTCCTTGCCGAACAGGATCGCGAGACCGGTGGCTGGCGGATGAGTAGCCGGTCGGGCGCCATATCGGTGACGGCGACCACCGAGGCGCTGCGAGCTCTCGTTGGCGTAGCCTCGACGAACGCGACACCGAACGCCGCCGCGGAAGCTGTCGCTCGCGGCACCAACTTCGTCGTCTCCGCACTGCTCGACGATGATGTGCGATTCCAGCCGCTCTACGCAGCCTCGCAGGCGGCAATCGTGTTGTCGCTACCCGAGATCACCGCATTCGGCGGCAAGCGAATCGAGCGCGCCCGGGAGTTGGCATGGGAGAACATACTCCGCACCCTTCGACATGGTGGCGCTCGAGTAGAGGAAGAGATCGTCCGCCGCGGTGATGTCACCGACGCGTGGCGGCATGTGTCGTTGCATTGGGCAGTCACTGCCTTGGCGTACGCGGGTGACCGAGTGGTTTTCGATCCGATCTTTCGCAAAGCGCTGAAAGATCTCCTCGACCTCCAGGACACGGCTCCGACGCTGACGACCCGCGGCGGTTTCCGAACCTCGAGCGAGGGCTTCGTCACCACCTATGCCACAACTCAGGCCGTGGAAGCTCTCGCACAACTGGGGCAGACGCTCAACGAAAGAGTCAATCCGGCAAAGGTCTTCGACCTCATCTGCCGTGACGAGGGGGCCAGCCCCGCCGATCCACAGGATGTGATCTCGGCACGCGGCAGGTCGGTGGTGATGAACAACTACGCGGGAGCGGGACTGCTCGTGATCGGCGGCCCCGCAGGCCTGACCATCGCGATCATGTCGGTGGCGTTCGCCGATCATCTCGGCGACATCGGCAGCCGCGCCCTGGTTGTCTGGGGCACCCTGTTCATAGCTGTCAGCACCCATGTCTATGTCGCAACACGATTCCCGGCAGTCCCGAAAGGTCGAATCGGCACAGCGGTTTTCGCCATCTTTACGGCCGTCGTGCTGCCTGTCGTCACGTTCCTACTGTCCTGACCCGGCGCTCCCGCGCTTCGAGCGCCGCGGTCGTATGCGGACCTGAGCAACTCGACCATGGGCGACCGTCCGGAAGGGCACAATCACGGGAGGACGTGTTCCGAGTGCGGTAACTGCGGTCATCCGATGGCGAAAGCTAGTGGACTGCATGACGAGCGAGGGAGTCACGGTGTCGGAGGTAGCGCCGGATCTGTTGTTGTCTCTCGCCGTGGCGGCGGCGCATCAGTTGGGGTATTCGTGTCGGGTGGCGGCGGATGATGTGCTGCTGTCGGGGCCCGCGGGGGATGTGATGGTCGGGTTGACGAATTTGCGGCGGATGGCGGCGGATGAGCCGCCGGATCAGTGGCCCGCGTTGGTGGCGGACTATCTCAGTACCGGGCTGGTCGATCTCGAGGTCGATCACGATCCGCTCGATACCGGGGATTTCGGAATGATGCGCGGGCTGATCCGGACTCGGCTGTACTCCGGGCAGGGTGGGGCACCGGATGTGGTGCGCCGTGAGGTCGCGCCCGGACTGATCCAGCGGGTGCTGATAGATCAGGTGCACACCATGGCGCCGGTCACCTATCCGATGCTGCGGCAGTGGCCGATCGACGAATACGACTTGTTCACTCTCGCCGAACAGAACACTCGCGCCGACGGTCCGCTGGAGATGATCACCCATCGGATCGACGTGCCGATGGCCGAGGGCGTCGAGATCACCATGCTGTGCGGCATCTCCGACTACATCACCGCGCACGCCCGCTGGCTGGGCGAGTATCCGGTGGTCGGACCGGTGGGATCGGTGTTCGTGGTGCCGTCCCAGCGTCAGATCTACGCGCATCCGGTAGCGAATCTCGACGTCGTTCGGGCCACCACGGTGCTCGCCCAGGTCGCGGTGCTCGACTACGCCCAGCGCCCGTGGCCGGTCAGCCAGGACGTCTACTGGTGGCATGACGGCACTATCGACCTGGCTGCCAGCACCCAGCACACCGGTGACGCACTCTGCATCTACCCGTCGGACAGCTTCCTCGCCGCGCTGAACGAACTCCCCTCCTGAGCCCTGACGCCGAGATCGGCGTCACTCCCCTCGGCTGTCACTTTTCGGGCCGCTGATGCGTCTTATGCGTAGACGGCTTCGGCTCGAGAAGGAGATGACAATGCCTGTGTTGTTCATTCGTTATGAGGTGGCGGACGAGGGCTCGTACGGGATCGCGCGATGAGCTCCAAGGTGGCCAACCAGGCCGACGCGGTCGACGAGCGGTACCGCGCCGCCGCCTTCGTGAAACGCTCGATCAATAAGGTCTTTCCGACGCACTGGGCGTTCCTACTCGGCGAGATCGCCCTGTACAGCTTCATCATCCTGCTGATCTCGGGTGTGTACCTGACGCTGTTCTTCGATCCGTCGATGACCGAGGTGGTCTACGACGGCGCGTATCAGCCGTTGCGCGGTGTACACATGTCGGCGGCTTATGCGAGCGCCCTCGATATTTCGTTCGAAGTGCGCGGCGGTCTGTTCGTCCGGCAGGTACACCATTGGGCCGCACTGATGTTCGTGGCCGCGATCATCGTGCACTGTTTGCGGATCTTCTTCACCGGCGCGTTCCGCAAACCGCGCGAAGCGAATTGGGTGATCGGATCGACGTTGTTGATCCTGGCCATGTTCGAGGGTTATTTCGGCTATAGCCTGCCCGACGATCTGCTGTCGGGCACCGGCCTGCGTGCGCCGCTGGGCGGGATCACGATGAGCATCCCGATTGTCGGAACCTGGATCCACTTCGCGCTCTTCGGCGGCGAGTTCCCGGGTGAGGTGCTGATTCCGCGGCTGTTCATCACGCACGTGCTGCTGTTCCCCGGCATCATGCTCGCGTTGATCGCCGCGCATATCGCGCTGGTCTGGTACCAGAAGCACACGCAGTTCCCCGGTCCCGGCCGCACCGAGACGAATGTGATCGGTGCCCGCATCGTGCCGGTGTTCGCCGCGGACCAGGGTGCGTTCTTCATGTTCACTCTCGCCACGGTGGCCATCATGGGTGGTCTGTTCCAGATCAATCCGATCTGGGAACTCGGGCCCTACAACCCAGCGCAGGTGTCGGCGGGTTCGCAGCCGGACTTCTACATGATGTGGACCGACGGCCTGACCCGGCTGATGCCGCCGTGGGAGATCTATATCGGCAACTACACCATCCCGGCGGCGTTCTGGGTGGCCGTTGTGATGGGTCTGGTATTGGTGGTGCTGCCCGCCTACCCGTGGATCGAAAAGCGGCTCACCAAGGATTACGCGGCCCATAATCTTTTGCAGCGGCCGCGCGATGTGCCAGTGCGCAGTGGCATCGGCGCGATGGCGATCACCTTCTATGTGGTGCTGACGCTGTCCTGCGTCAATGACATCATCGCGTTGAAGTTCGATATCTCGCTGAACGCCACCACCTGGATGGGTCGCATCGGGATGTTGATCGCGCCGCCGATCGCGTACTTCATCACGTATCGGTTCTGCATCGGCCTGCAGCGCAGCGACCGGGCAGTGCTGGAGCACGGCATCGAAACCAGCATCATCAAACGACTGCCGCACGGTGCGTACGTCGAGGTGCACCAGGCACTCGGACCGGTCGACGAGCACGGCCATCCGGTCCCCCTGGCCTACCAGGGTGCGGCGATCCCGAAGAAGATGAATAAACTCGGGTCAGCGGGCAAACCGGGCACCGGCAGCTTCCTGCGACCCGATCCGGCAGTGGAATCCGAGCGGCACTTCGAGGTCGAGCACGCGGAGGAACGCAAACAACTCGCCGTGCTACAGAAGTACCAGGACCGAATCTCCACCGACGGTGAAAGGCATCACGCACCATGATGTGGCTCGAGCGCTCGCATGAGCCGGATACCGAGGACTACGGCCTGCTCGTGGCGGCCGCGACGGTGGCCAATGCGGCCACCGCACACGCGGTCCGTGACCTGTTGCGATACAACGGAATCCGGGCCACCATCGGCGCGGCACACGCCATCCGCCGCCCCGGCCACCAGCGCGTGCTCGTCTTCCCTGAGGACGCGGTCCGCGCCTACGAAATCCTCTGCGACAACACCGTCTGAGGGGCTCGCGGCCCGAAGGCCTCGAACCATCCGGGTTCGGGGCCTTCGCCGCAATCGGACGAGGTCGGCCTCGGAATGATCACCGCAGTGCCATGCTGGTAGGTGCACACAGTTCCGAGCCGCATGGGAGCGGATCATGAGCTTTCACAAGATTCCGGCGGGGACCCGAGGGTCCAAGCCGCCGTCACCGAATCCGGTGTTCCGATTCCTCATCCGGGGTATGGAGCGATACCACCGGTTCCGCCACGACCGATTCCTCGGCATGGACCTGGTGTATCTGACCACCGTCGGCGCGAAGAGCGGTCAGGAACGTCGGGTCACGGTCAGCCGATTTCCGGCAGACGACGGTGGCTGGCTCATCGTCGCCTCCATGGGTGGGGCGATCCAACATCCGGGCTGGTACCACAACATCGCTGCGCACCCCGATCAAGTGTGGGCCGAGGTCGCCGGTACGAAGTACCACGTAACGGCGGAACAGTTGGACAGCGAGCAGCGCGAGCAGGCCTGGCAGCGGATCACCGCCGGGCAGCCGCGCTACCTCGGCTACCAGAAGAAGACCGATCGACTGATCCCGATCATCGAACTTCGACCGCGCGGCTGAAAACGCAACCGACCGCATTGCCTGTTGGCCGAGCAGACGATGGGAGTTCACATGGTGTTGGACTGTCTGCGCCAGGGTGGGCGAATGACTGGTTCGGACTTCGGCATCTCCCGACGCACGCTGCTGCGCGCCTCCGCCCTCGGTCTCGTCGCGGCCCCGGCGCTGGCCGCCTGCTCGAACGACGGGCCCGCACTGGTCCGTTCGCGCCCGAATCTCACGCACGGCGTCGCGGTCGGCGACCCGCGCACCGACGGCGCGCTGATCTGGGCGCGCTCGGATCAGCCGGCGACGCTGATCGTGGAGACCGCGGCCACCGAATCCTTCACCGACGCCAAACGATTCACCGGCCCGCTGCTGGCCCCGGATGCCGACGGCACCGGACGGGTGCGCGTCAACGGCCTGCCCGCGGGCCAGCAGGTGCACTACCGGGTGACCCTCGAAGGCGAGGACGGCGCCACCTCCGAACCGATCACGGGCGCATTCCGCACGGTGCCGACGGGCCCGTCCGATATCAAGCTGCAGTGGTCCGGTGACGTGGTCGGCCAGGGCTACGGCATCAATCCCGAACTCGGTGGCATGAAGATCTTCTCCGCCATGGCCGCGCGCGATCCGCACCTGTTCATCCACTCCGGTGATTCGATCTACGCCGACGTCCCGTTGAAGGATTCGGTCACGCTGCCCGACGGGCGGATCTGGCGCAATACCGTCTCCGAGGCGAAGAGCGCGGTCGCCCAGACTCTCGAGCAGTTCCGCGGCAACTACGCCTACAACCTGACCGACCAGAACTACCGCCGCTTCAACTCCGCCGTCGCCCAGGTGGTCCAGTGGGACGACCATGAAACCGTCAACAACTGGTATCACGGCGGCTCGGTCGCCGAGACCAAGGGCTACAGCGAGCGCAGTATGGACACCTTGGCGATCCGCTCCTGGCAGGCCTTCCACGAGTGGATGCCGTTGGAGCCCAAGGAGGCGGTGGACGGACGTCTCTACCGCAAGATCTCCTACGGTCCGCTGCTGGACATCTTCGTCCTGGATATGCGGACCTATAAGGACACCAACGATATCGACAACGGACCGAGCGGTCGCATTTTCGGTCCGGAACAGACGAAATGGCTGATCGAGGGTCTGCGCGATTCCAGGGCCACCTGGAAGATCGTCGCCAATGACCTGCCGCTCGGCCTGGTCGTCAAGGACGGTGAACAAAAGGCGACAGCCTATGAGGGCCCCGCCAACGGCGACAACGGCGCACCGTCCGGCCGGGAAACCGAGATCGCCCAAGTGCTTTCGGCGAACAAGGCGAACAAGGTCGGCGGCGTGGTGTGGCTGACCGCCGATGTGCACTACACCGCGGCCCACCACTACGCGCCGGAGCGCGCCGCGTTCACCGACTTCGACGAATTCTGGGAGTTCGTCTCCGGACCGCTGAATGCCGGTGCGTTCGGCCCGAATCCGCTGGACGGTACCTTTGGTCCGGCGGCGGTATTCGTGCACGCCCCCGATGTCCAGAACGCCTCGCCGCTGGACAGCTTCCAACATTTCGGTGAGGTGTTGATCGACGGCAAGTCAAGGGAACTGACGGTCAATCTCTGCGATGCGACCGGATCTGTCCTGTTCAGCCAGCGGCTCGCGCCGCCGGTTCGCTAACCGTCGACATCGAACGAGCATCGGAGCCCGCGCTGTGGTTAGCTTTCGATCCATGAGCACGCCGCACATTGTCGCCGCCGAAGAATATCTACCTCGTGACACCGCGGATGTCGTTCGTACTGTGCGGAATTCACGCGGTCGAGCGGAAAACCTCACGGTGCGTGGCGGCGAACCGATCGACGATGGTCTTTCGTTACCCGATCCGCGCACGGTGGTGTCGCTGCGAAAGATGAACGCGGTACTCGATATCAACCTCGGCAGGCGCACGGTGCGCGTGCAGGCCGGTGCCAAATTGTCCGATATCGATCGTCGCCTCGGCGCACATGGGCTCGGTCTGCCGATCGTCGGCGACCACCGCGATATCACCGCGGGCGGATTCGCCTCTGTCGGCGGGGTGAGCACGGCATCGCACAAGTACGGCATGTTCATCGATCAGATCGTGGATCTCGAGTACGTCGATCCGGACGGACGCATCGGCACCTGTGGACGCAACCACCACACCGAGCGGTTCCACCGGATCCTCGGTGCGGGCGGGCGCGCGGGCATCATCACCGCGCTCACGCTGGATGTGGTCGATATCGACAAGGACCACACCTGGCTCACCACCGACGCCGACCGGTTCCTGGACTTCGACTCCTTCGTCGAACACGCCTACGCCGAAATCGCCCGGCCGGGCAATGTCGCACTGCAGGTCGGTCGCTGGGTCGATACCGCACCGCTGAAGGTGTCGCGACCGGTCGGCACCGGACATGTGCAGTTGGGGACCGTGCGCTTCGGTCAGTGGTCGAGCCTGTACCCCACCACACCGACCCGTTCGCTGCGCGCTCGCCGCGAGGTCGGCACCAAGACCAGGAAGTCGCTGGGCGCCATCGCCTCCGCCGCGGGCGGGCGCGCGGGCGCACCCGTGCGCAATGCCGCCGCGGGCGCACTCATGTTCGCCCCGAAAGTGCTGACGCTGCGCGATGCGGAGTACCTCGCCGATACCGTGATCAGCTCCTCGGAACGCGGCCCGGCCTACCGGGTCGCGATATTCGCGCCGCTGTCGACCTACACCTCGGTCTTCTACCAACTGCACGACCTGTTTGCCGGACACCGGGAACGGACCGGCTGCTTCACCGTCATCTCCGCGATGACCTACGGCGTGCGCTCGAATTACCTGCGTGAGGAGGCACAAACGCGCGGGCTGTCGATCGAGGACCACGGGCTGATCACCTTCACCTGTCGGTTGCGGCCATCGGCGTTGCCCTCAGAACTGTTGCGCGACATCGTCACCGGCATCGATGAGATCTGCGCTTCCGAACACGCCCTGCGATACGACTCCGCGGATTAGACTGTGTCGCGCCGCATATAGTCGCCGGCAGATAGCTTCGCCGCCCATCAACGGCACAGCTATCTGCTGGCGGCAGCGGTCGACTTCGACACTGTCGGCGGGGTGTCGATGCGTTGGTTCAGCCCATCTGAATGAAGGTTGCTCTGATGCTCGAATTCCGCCCCGCCCCGACCCGGCTGCCCGACCGTAGGCGGCAGCGTCCCGAATCCATCGAGGGCCTGCGGGTGCTCGTGACCGATGCATGTTCCGATATCGGCCGCGCCACCGCCGACCTACTGGCCGACCAGGGCGCTCAACTGCTGCTGGTCGCTCGACGCGGAGATCAACTCGTCGCCGCCTGCAATGAGATCGTCGATGCGGGCGGCCATGCCGGATGGTTCCGCTGCGATATCTCCGCACTCGGCGACGTCGATCAACTGGTGGACTGGGTGCTGACCGAATTCGGCACCGTCGACGTGCTGATCAACAATGCGGGCCGCCCGCTGCGCCGACCCGTATCGCAATCGCTGGACCGTTTCCGCGATTACCAGCGCATGATGGCCACCAACTACTTCGGCCCCCTGCGGCTGACCCTCGGCCTGCTGCCCGCGATGCTGGAATCAGGTTCGGGCCATGTGGTCAATGTCGGCCCGTGGAGTCCGAATAGCGGCGCCACACCGAATTTCGCCTCCTACGCCAGTTCCCAGGCCGCTTGGAGCACCTTCGGGCAGTGCGCGGACGCCGAACTGTCGCACCTCGGCATCCAGGTGACCGCTGTGCGTTACCCCGCCGTGCAACCGGAATCCGGCACCATCGCGCACTACATCGCCGAACCCGCCCTGGATCCCAGCGACGCCGCTCGACTCATCGAAACGGCTATCCGCACCCGCCCGGCCCGCCTCGAACCCCGCTTCGCCCGCACACTGCGCGGGCTGGCCGGGGTCGCGCCCCGCTCCACCAACCGCCTCCTCTCCCGCCTCGCCTCCCTGTAGCCCATCGCTGCCGCGCGGAAGCAGTGACAATCGCAAGGGGTAGACATGTGTAGTGGACACTGTCGAGAAGCGATTGGGGCTCGCGCTGCGGGCGCCGGTCGACTCACTGGTTACCGACGATCGCGTGCGGATGCCGGACAGCGTCAGCATGTGGGACCTGCCGCAGAGCGATCGGGCCGCGCTGCGGGGATGGGGGATGCCCAGCGATATGGCCATGGCGCCCGATCCGCAGCTCGGGGTCGAGCCGGAATTGACCCCGACCATCACGAGCCGATACGAACGCCGTTTGCTCTCCGCGGATCGGCGGCTCTATCGGCTGGGTCGGTGGGGGCGGCACCGGCTTGCCCCTGCGATCGGGGCGCTCGCCGGTGACGGGATGGTGTTCGGGCTGAGTGACGCACCGTTGACGACCGCCGATCTGCCACAGGTGATGCAGGCCGAATACCCGGACCTCGACAACCCCGCCGTCACCTATCTCAACTCTTCGGTCGCCCGATTCCTCGAGGTCGCCTGGCGGTGGCGAGCCGCCAGCCGGATCATGTGCGAGTTGGTCGAGGCCGAACCTCCGTTCCCGGGAACCCGCACCGCACTGGCCGAACGAGGCGAGGATGCCGATGCCATCCACTCGGCGTACCTCGAGCAATGCGAGCAAGTGTGGGAACGCACCGAGGTCGATATTGCGGCAGTGCTGGCCGCGATGGCGGATATCGACAGCATGACCGGACCTGATGGCCGCGAATCATGCTGGGTGGAGCTGATCAACAACTTCCCCGGCTGACCGCCCGCGCCCAGGAACGCCGAAGCGCCCCACCGGAATCGGCAGGGCGCATCGGAAAGAGCTACTCGGTCAGTGCTTCTCCGGGCCGAGGTAGTACTCGAAGACCAGACCCGCGGCCGCACCGAGGATGCAGACCACACCGATGCCGATCAGCCAGAACTGGAAGAAGGCCAAGCCGAGCGCGGTGATGGAGCCCGACGCGGCCAGGGTGATGGGCCAGAAGCTGCCGGGCGAGAAGAAGCCCAGATCGCCTGCGCCGTCCACGATCTCGGCGTCCTCGTAATCTTCCGGACGCAGGTCGAGGCGACGTGCGACGAAGCGGAAGTAGGTGCCGATGATCAGCGACAGACCGGCAGTCAGCACCGTCGCGGTGGTGCCCGCCCACTCGACACCGGTCCGCGACTGGCCGGTGAAGTAGCCGTACACGATCGCCACGATGATGAAGAACACCGTGAGCAGTTCGAAAATCCGCGCTTCGATCTTCATATCAGATCAGTCCTCACTTGCTCTCTGCCGCGGCGGCGCTCTTGGTGTCGCGCTTGGTGTTGAACGGCTGGGTGGAGGTGGCGACCGGGGATTCACCGATGGACTCGAGCGCCTCGGCGTTGGTCTTACCCGCCTTGCGCGACTCGATGTACTTGGTGAACTTCTCCGGTGACACCGCACGGACCTCGAAGTTCATCATCGAGTGGAAGGTGCCGCACATCTCGGCGCAGCGGCCGACGAACGCGCCTTCCTTCTCGATCTTGGTGATCTGGAAGACGTTATCGGAATGGTTTTCCTTCGGGTTCGGCATCACGTCCCGCTTGAACAGGAACTCCGGCACCCAGAAGGCGTGCACCACATCGGCGGCGGCCAGCTGGAACTCGATGATCTTGTTGGTCGGCAGCACCAGGACCGGAATCTCGGTCGAGGAACCGACGGTCTCGACCTTGTCGTAGTGCAGGTAGGACAGGATGTCGTTCTCCGGCTTGCCGTGCACCGGGCCCGGCTGCGGGTGACCGTCCTTGGTCCGCTCCTTGTACTCCTCGAGCTGCTCCTGGTTGGCGTCCTCGCGGGCCTTGTCGATGCCGTCGAAGCGGAAGCCGTCCTTGAAGTCGACATTGCGGTAACCGAACTTCCAGTTCCACTGGAAGGCGGTCACATCGACGGTCACGTCCGGGTTGTCGACCTTCTCGTGCACATAGTTCTGCACGACCACGGTGAAGTAGAACAGCACCGCGATGATGACGAACGGCACGGCGGTGTAGGTCAGCTCCAGCGGCACGTTGTAACCGGTCTGGCGCGGGAACTCCGGGGAGTCCTTCTTCTTGCGGTGGAAGGCGACGGTCCAGAACGTCAGACCCCACACCAGCACGCCCATCGCCAATGCCGCGATGACCGACCACGTCCACAGTTCCCGCATCCGGGTTGCCTGCGGCGTGATGCCCGAGGGCCAGCCGAATCGCAGCCAAACATTGTCGATCGAGCAGCCCGAGACGAGCATCGCGGTGATCCCCAAGGACACCGCCAAGCCGGCCCGCCGAAGGAGGCGGCCTTGGGGACGGTAAGCCGACGAAGTCGGCGGGGTGGGTGAGCTCCGCCGACCCCTGACGGGTCGTGCCCCGATCTCTTCGCTCGCCTTGTGCGCCACGCTCACGCCTTCCTGGTCGCCACACATTCCGACAGTGCACCGCCCGGGTTGCGATCGCCCGACGGTACGTCTTAAGCACGTTTCAGGGCATTCCGGTCGGCCCGCTCGCTTCGGCGCACGATCCACCTAAGAATGTCCTGAGTACTACGCAGCGTAGACCAAACCGGCGCCCCGTTTGACGTCGGGTCGTATTCGACACTCCACCGTCTGCGGGGGTGGGTCCGGTCACTTGGACATCGTCCCAGTACAGGGCGTGCACCGCGACCGGATTCGGCACGTGCGACGTACGCGGACACAACATTTCGGATGCCGGGTGGGACGACGACTCCTGGACCGGCGATGGCGCACGATCCGGTGGCGCGACACACGAATCCGCCCGGTGCGGCATACTCGGACACGAGATTTCGCCCTGTGCGCCCACCTATCGGGCGCAGCCACCCATTGAATCGGGCCAGCGCCCGTACCAAGTAGGAAACGAGGTTGCCGACGCCGTGTGTGGACTGCTCGGATTTCTGACATCTGATGCGGCAACCGACGACGTCGTGGAGCAGGTGTACAACGCCCTGCACTGCGTGCGCCATCGCGGCCCGGACGAGCGCGGCACCTGGCACGACGATCATGTGATCTACGGCTTCAACCGCCTGTCGATCATCGATATCGAGCATTCGCACCAGCCGCTGCGCTGGGGTCCGGCGGAGAACCGGGAACGCTACGCACTGACGTTCAACGGTGAGATCTACAACTACATCGAGATCCGCGAGGAACTCGCGAAGGCGCATGCCGAGGAGTTCCCGGACGGCAGGATCTTCGAGACCGAGGGCGATTCCGAGGCGATCGTCGCGGCGTTCCACTACTGGGGCCCCGAGGCGGTGCGCAAGCTGCGCGGCATGTTCGCGTTCGCGATCTGGGATACCGAGACCCAGGAGCTGTTCCTGGCGCGCGATCCCTTCGGCATCAAGCCCCTGTTCCTGGCGACCGGCCCCGGTGGGACCGCATTCGGCAGCGAGAAGAAGAGCCTGCTCGAGCTGCTACCCGCGCTCGGGCTCTCCGATGCGCTGGACCCGCGGGCGCTGGAGCACTACACCGTGCTGCAGTATGTGCCGGAACCGGAGACGCTGCACAAGGACATCCGCCGCCTCGAATCCGGGCACTATGCCACCGTGCGGGCGGGCGAGGCGCCGCAGATCACTCGCTACTTCAACCCGCAGTTCAAGGTGCGCGCCTTCGCGCCCGGCTCGGAGGCCGCCCGCTACCGCGAGATCGCCGCGGCGCTGGAGGACTCGGTCGCCAAACATATGCGCGCGGATGTGACCGTCGGTTCATTCCTGTCCGGCGGTATCGACTCCACCGCGGTCGCGGCGCTGGCCATGCGGCACAACCCCAAGCTGATCACCTTCACCACCGGCTTCGAGCGCGAGGGCTACTCCGAGATCGACGTGGCGGCCGAGAGCGCGGAGGCGATCGGCGCACGGCATATCGTGAAGGTGGTCTCCCCCGCCGAATTCGCCGCCGCGATCCCCGAAATCGTCTGGTACCTCGACGATCCCGTGGCCGACCCGGCACTGGTGCCGCTGTACTTCGTGGCCAAGGAGGCGCGCAAGCACGTCAAGGTGGTGCTGTCGGGCGAGGGCGCGGACGAGCTGTTCGGTGGGTACACGATCTACCGGGAACCGTTGTCGCTCAAGCCCTTCGAATATCTGCCGCGCGGGGTCCGCAAGCTGGCGGGCAGGCTGTCGGAGCGGATTCCCGACGGCACGCGCGGTAAAAGTCTGCTACACCGCGGCTCACTGCCCCTCGAGCAGCGCTACTACGGCAACGCGCGCAGCTTCAGCGACGCGCAGTTGCGTGCGGTGCTGCGGGAATTCCGACCGGAGTGGACCCATCAGGACGTCACCGCGCCGATCTACGCGCAGTCGCGCGGCTGGGATCCGGTGGCGCGGATGCAGCATCTGGATCTCTACACCTGGCTGCGTGGCGACATCCTGGTCAAGGCCGACAAGATGACGATGGCGAACTCGCTCGAGCTGCGGGTGCCGTTCCTGGATTCCGAGGTGCTGAAGGTCGCCGAACAGCTGCCCTACGAGCAGAAGATCACCAAGGAGACCACGAAATACGCACTGCGCCAAGCGCTGGAGGGCATCGTCCCACCGCATGTGCTGCACCGCGCGAAGCTGGGCTTCCCGGTCCCGCTACGGCATTGGTTGCGCGGCACCGAGCTGTACGACTGGGCGCACCTGCAGATCGCCGAATCGCAGACCGATCACCTGCTCGACAAGGGCGCGATCAAGGGCATGCTCGAAGACCATCGCGCGGGCCGCGGCGACCACAGCCGCCGCCTCTGGACCCTGCTGGTCTTCATGGTCTGGCACGGCATTTTCGTCGAGAAGCGCATCACCCCCGACATCCAGGAGCCGGTCTACCCCGTTTCGCTGTAGTCACTGCCGCGCGCGAATCGGCACGGCGCAACGTCAACGGCCGCACCTACTTGGTAGGTGCGGCCGTTTTTGTGAGCGTGGGGTCCAGGAAGGTCAGAGGAGGGGCTTGATATCGGCGGCGGCTTCGGGGCCGTAGGCGGCGACCAGGCGTTCCAGGGCGTCGTCCTTGTTGAGCGTCCACTCCTGAGTGCCCATCGTCTCGAGTACGAGAACCGCAATGAGAGAACCCAATTGGGCGGAGCGCTCCAGGGAGAGTCCGGCGGTGTGGCCGGTGAGGAAGCCCGCACGGAATGCGTCGCCGACGCCGGTGGGCTCGACCTTGTTCACCTCGGGGACCACGTCGACGGTCACCTCGGTGCCGTCGCGGTCGACGATCTGCACGCCGTCCTTGCCGAGAGTGGTGACGCGGATGCCGACCTTGCGCGCGATCTCTTCCTCGCTCAGGCCGGTCTTCTGCAGCAGCAGCGCCCACTCGTACTTATTGGTGAAAAGGTATGCGGCGCCATCGATCAGCTGCACGGACTGATCACCGTCGAGGCGGGCCAACTGCTGGGACGGGTCGGCGGCGAACGGGATGCCGAGTTCGCGGCATTCGGCGGTGTGCCGCAGCATCGCCTCGGGATCGTTGGCGCCGACGAGCACCAGGTCGAGGGTGTGGTTCTCGGCGAGTTCGCCGATCGAGATATCGCGGGCCTCGCTCATCGCACCCGGGTAGAACGAGGCGATCTGGGCCATATCGTCATCGGTCGTGCAGACGAACCGCGCGGTATGCGCACTATCGGAGATCTTGACGGTGGAGCAGTCGACGCCGTGCTTCTCCAGCCAAGCGCGGTACTCGGCGAAATCGGCACCGACCGCGCCGACGAGCAACGGTGTGCGGTTCAAAACGCCCATGGCATAGGCGATATTGCCAGCGACGCCGCCCTTGCGGATCTGCAGATCGTCGACGAGAAAGCTCACCGACACATGATCGAGCTGATCGGCGAGCAGCGCGTCGGAAAACCGTCCGGGAAAACGCATGAGGTGGTCGGTCGCAATGGACGCGGACACGGCGATTGACACGAAGCTGAGCCCTTCGGTAGGCGGCTAGACGGTGAAGACTAGGGAAACCAGGTCCCGCCTCAACCGTACCTTCCCGTGTCTTCGGATACGCCTGCCCGCCTCTGCCAATATTCAGCCGATCAGCGTGTGTCGCACAATTCTCATCGTGGACGCGCGGTCAGCAAATCGCCGGGTCTCGGATGGACCCGGCGACAGACTTTCGGAGATCAGTTGAACGAGTCGCCGCAGGCGCAGGAACCCGTGGCGTTCGGGTTGTCGATCGTGAAGCCCTGCTTCTCGATGGTGTCGACGAAGTCGATCGAGGCGCCCTGCACGTACGGCGCGCTCATCCGGTCGACGGCCAGCTTGACGCCGCCGAAATCGACGGTCAGGTCACCGTCGAGCGACCGGTCGTCGAAGAAGAGCTGGTAGCGCAGGCCAGCACAGCCGCCCGGCTGTACAGCGATACGCAGGGCGAGGTCGTCGCGACCCTCCTGGTCGAGCAGCGCCTTCGCCTTGCCGGCGGCGGCGTCGGTCAGAGTCACACCGTGGGTGGTCGTCTCGTCTTGCACAGTCATGAACTCTCCTCAGGACAGCTGTGTTCAACCCGTGAACAGCGCACGGCTCGTGGCTGTCAACACCACTCAGCCGGCTGTTATTCCCCCATCTTGCCACCACCGGACTCGACGGTGGACACAACCTCCCACCGACCACATTTCCTGCTGGGTAACGCATCGAATAGCCTGGTCGCGTGAAATTGTTCCGTCGCGGCGAGTCCAGCACCACCGACGAGAGCGCCGACCAGACGGCGAGCTCGGACGGCGGCTCGACCGCAGTCTCGATCTCGAAAGCGGCCACCGCCACCGAAGGTAAGGGCCGCCCCACCCCGAAACGTCGTGACGCCCAAGGCAAGCGGCGTGGCCCGGTCGCCCCGGCCCCGCTCACCGCGAAGGAGGCGCGCGCCCGGCGCAAGGCCACCCGAGGCAACCGCGAGGAGCGCAAAGCGGCCTCGGCCGAGCGCCGTCTGGCCGCCCAGGATCGGCGCGCCAGGATGCTCGCCGGCGAGGACAAGTACCTGCTGCCCCGCGATCAGGGTCCGGTGCGGGGGTATGTGCGTGACATCGTCGACGCCCGGCGCAACCTGGTCGGACTTTTCATGCCGATGGCGCTGGTGTTGATCCTGTCGATGTTCGTTGCGCCCGCACTGCAGACCATTGTGACGCTGGCCATGCTGGTGATGATGGTCTTCATGATCGCCGAGGGGTTCCTGCTCGGCCGAATCGTCAACGGACGGGTGCGCGAGCGCTACCCGGACAGCACCGATACCGGCTACAAGCTGGGTTGGTATGCCTTCGTCCGCGCCTCGCAGATTCGCAAGATGCGAGCCCCGAAGCCGCGGGTCGGGCCCGGCGACGCGGTCTAGGTCTCTCTCGACCCGACAGCCGCACACCTTCTCGTCGAGGTGTGCGGCTGTCGGCGTTTCCGGGTCAGTGGTGGTGCGAGTGGGCGAGGATCGCGGACAGATCGGACTGCAGACGCTGGGCGTCGCGATCGATGACATTCGATGTTCCGGCGTGGGCGCCGCCTCGCGCGACGAGGACCGCGAAGCCCACCACGACCGCCATGCATACGAGAAAAGTAATCATGGCAGTAATTTTGCGCTCGATGATTTACCGCCGAAAGTGGCTGTACTGACATTGTTCGTAAAGATCCAGCCAGGTACTCTGTAGCCATGCTGTCCAAGGTCGCCGTTGTGCTGTCCGAGCGCCTGGCCATGTTCGAATTCGGTGTGGTCTGCGAGGTCTTCGGGCTCGATCGCACCGCGGACGGACTGCCCGGATTCGATTTCAAAGTGTGCGGAGCCGAGCCAGGTAAGCCGCTACCGTCCACCACGCCGGGTATCACTGTCACGCCGGAGTACGGGCTGGCGGAGTTGGCGAAGGCCGATCTCGTGGCGATTCCGGCCTTTCCCGCCTCCGCCTCGGAGAAGGGGTTCGACCCGCGAGTACTGGACGCGATCCGGGCGGCATCGGATGCCGGGGCGATCGTGCTCACCGTATGTTCCGGGGCGTTCCTGGCCGGGGCGGCCGGACTGCTCGACGGCCGCAAATGCACGACGCACTGGCGTTATGTGGACCAGTTGGCGGCACAGTTTCCGCAGGCGACCGTCGATCCCGACGTGCTCTTCGTCGACGAAGGCAATCTGATCACCTCCGCCGGCACGGCGGCGGGCATCGACGCCTGCCTGCATCTGGTGCGCCGAGAGATCGGCAGCTCGGTCGCGAACGCGATCGCCCGGCGCATGGTGGTGCCGCCGCAGCGCGACGGCGGACAGCGCCAGTTCATCGAGCGCCCGGTCCCCGAATGCACCTCCGACAGCCTCAGCGCCACGCTGCAGTGGATGAGCGAAAACCTCGACCTGCCGCACACCATCGACGATCTCGCCGCCCGGTCGATGATGTCCACCCGTACGTTCGCCCGCCGCTTCGCCGCCGAAACCGGAACCACCCCGGTGAAATGGCTGACCAACCAGCGCGTGCTCTACGCCAAACACCTGCTGGAGGACACCGACGAGGGCCTGGAACAGATTGCCGCACAAGCCGGTTTCGGTTCCGGCGCGCTGTTGCGGCACCACTTCCAGAAGGTTGTCGGCATTGCGCCGACCGAGTATCGCCGCCGCTTCGGTGCCGCCGAGGCGTTCGAGCAACGCGCCTGAGCGCACCCACCGCTCGTTGCGGAACTTCGGTGTGCTCGCGGCCGCGTCACCGCCGGATTGATACGGTGCTGCGATGTCGGACAGCTCACCTGCTATCAACCGCGCGCACCGCATTCTGGTGCTCGGTGGCGCGCGATCCGGCAAGTCCGCATTCGCCGAAGTGCTGGCGGCCGAGGACGGCCCGGTGCGTTATCTCGCTACCGCGATTCCCGATCCGGCCGATCTCGACTTCGCCGAACGCATTGCCCGCCATCGCAGCCGCAGACCCGCGGACTGGACGGTACTCGAAAGCGCCGATCCGGCAGCGGTTCTCACCGCCGCCGCCCCGACCGGAACCACACTGATCGACGATATCGGCACCTGGCTCACCGCCCGCATCGATGCCCGCGCCGCCTGGGACGCCCCGCGTGGCACCATCGCACCCGATGCCGACGCCCTGGTCACCGCGGTCGCCGGCTATCCGGGCCGTCTGGTGATCGTGACCCCCGAGGTCGGTATGGGCGTCATCCCGGCTACCCGGTCCGGCCGCCTGTTCCGCGACGAAATCGGCACCATCAACCAGCGCCTCGCGCAAACCTGCGACGAAGCCTTCCTCATCGTCGCGGGCCTGCCGCTGCGCCTGAAGTAACCGCGCGAGATAGCCACACCACACGGGGAGTGCGGATCCTGGCGCGGCCATTCGCCGGCGCGGGTGGCGGGGTTGGTTGAGCGAGTCGGCGGGGGTGGCGGCAAGATTGGGCCGGATAAGGACTGCGCGGTGTAGGAATGAACTGCCCCGACCCGGAAAGGCTCGATAGTGACAGACAGATTCGGACCGGTTGCGCCACCCGACGCGGCGATTCGGGCGGCAGCGGAGCAGCGGCAGGCGCAGCTGACCAAACCCGGTGGTGCGCTCGGGCGGCTCGAAGCGCTCGGGAATTGGGTGTCGGCGTGCCAAGGGGTATGTCCGCCGCAGCAGTTCGAGCGGGCGCGGGTGGTGGTGTTCGCGGGGGATCACGGCGTTGCGCGCCATGGTGTTTCGGCGTACCCGACTGAGGTGACCGCACAGATGGTCGCCAATTTCCTTGGCGGCGGGGCCGCGGTGAATACGCTGGCCGGGGTGGCGGGCGCGACCGTCCGCGTCGTCGATATCTCCGTCGACGCCGATACCGACGCGCAGGTCGCCGCGCACAAGGTGCGCCGGTCCAGCGGGGCGATCGACCGCGAGGACGCGCTCAGCGACGAGGAGATCCAGGCGGCACTCGCCGCGGGCACGGCGATCGCCGACGAGGAGATCGACGCGGGCGCCGACCTGCTGATCGCAGGCGATATGGGCATCGGCAACACCACCCCCGCGACCGTACTCATCGCGACCCTCACCGATACCGAACCGATCGCCGCAGTGGGCCGCGGCACCGGTGTCGACGATGCGGGCTGGGTCCGCAAGGTAGCCGCGATCCGCGACGCCATGCGCCGTGCCCGCCCGGTCGCCAAGGACCCGGTCGAGCTGCTGCGCGTGGCCGCTGGCGCCGACTTCGCCGCCATGGCGGGCTTCCTTGCCCAGGCCGCGACTCGTCGCACCCCCGTCATCCTCGACGGTGTGGTCGTCACCGCGGCTGCCCTCGTCGCCGAGGATCTGGCCGCGGGCGCCAGCGCCTGGTGGCTCGCGGGCCACCGCTCCACCGAACCCGCCCACACCCTCGCGCTACGCCACCTACGCCTCGACCCCCTCCTCGACCTGGACATGCGCCTCGGCGAAGGCTCCGGCGCCCTCACCGCCCTCCCCATCCTCCGCGCCGCCGTCGCCACCCTCGCCGAAATGGCGACCTTCGCGGAGGCCGGTGTGAGCACAGCCGACACGGACGCCGACGCCGACGCCGAAGCCGAAGCCGAAGCCGAAGCCGAAGCCGAAGCCGAAGCCGAAGCCGAAGCCGAAGCCGAAGCCGAAGCCGAAGCCGGGACCAGCATCGCCCCTGACACAACGGTGCAACCGGATCTGCGGAAATAGGCAGGTGGCCGCGCATGCCTTCTGCGGTCCGGACGACCGTCATCACCGGGCGATGACCCGAACCCGCGGCTCCATAATGGCGATCACCGAATCGGCCGAGCCCACTCGGGTCGGTCGGCGACCATGAATGGTTTGCGGCTTGCGGTGTCCTGGCTGACGGTACTGCCGATGCGGGGGCCGGACAGTGTCGATCGCGGAGTGGCGGGGCGGGCGATTGCGTTGGCGCCGTTGGTGGGGGCCGGGTTGGGGGCGGCAGCGGCCGGAGTGCTGTGGGTGCTGGTGTGTGCTGGGGCGAGTGCGCCGCTCGCAGGGCTGGTGGTGGTTGCCGGGTTGGCGCTGATCACTCGGGGAATGCATGTGGACGGGCTGGCCGACACGATGGACGGGTTGGGGTCCTATGGTTCGCCCGAGCGGGCCAGGCAGATCATGAAGAGCGGCGGCGCTGGTCCGTTCGGTGTGGCCGCGATCGTATTCGCCGTTGGGATCCAAGCGTTTTCGTTCGCCGGACTGGCGCAGGCCGACCGCTGGTCCGCGGTGGTGGTCGCGGTGGCCGTCGGCCGGGTAGCGGTGGTGCTCGTCTGTCGCCGCGGCATCGATGCCGCCCCCGACACCGGCTTCGGCGCACTGGTCGCCGGAACCCAGCGCCCGTTCACCATCGCGCTATGGGCGGCAATCGCCCTTGTCGCCAGTGCCTTCACCGTCCCGGAGCACCGCTGGCTCGGTCCGCTCGTTGTCCTTGTCGCCCTGGGCATTTCGGCCCAACTGGTCAGACACTCGACTCGCCGCTTCGGCGGCCTCTCCGGTGACGTCCTCGGCGCGACACTCGAGATATCCGTCGCCATCACCGCGGCCGGACTATCCCTGGGCACCTGACCAACCCACTCAGACCGACGCCGCCCCGCCACCCGTTACGTGCCGCCCTGAACATTTCGGCCCTGGTGATCCCACGCTTCGCGCTCGAGCGCGAAGCTGTGTATGCGGATCGGGCTGCGCGATGGCCCCCTCTGGACGGGCGGCGGTGATAATCACTCGCTTCGGTCCCGCGCTCGCAAAGACGACAGCTCCGGCCCAGCGGCTACGAACACAACGGCTTGGGTCCGACGGCCGCAGAAACGGCAGCTTCGTTCGTCCACTGATCGCGCATCCGAGCACGCTCAGCACCCGCGCGGCACTCCGAACAGGAAGATAGCTGACGTAGTGCGCGCATTGTCTGGGTCGGGCAATAAGGTGTGCGGTATGTCTTCCGAGCGCCTGTACTTCCGTCAGCTGTTATCCGGTCGGGACTTCGCCGTGGGCGATCCGATCGCGACACAGATGCGGAACTTCGCGTATCTGATCGGCGACCGCGACACCGGCGAGTGTGTGGTGGTGGATCCGGCGTATGCGGCGGGAGACCTGGTCGATATCGCCGAGGGCGACGGGCTGCGGCTGGTCGGTGTGCTCGCCACCCATCACCATCCGGATCACGTCGGCGGCACCATGCTCGGATTCACCTTGCGCGGAGTACGGGAACTGCTCGAGAAGACCAGCGTTCCGGTGCACGTCAATGCCCAGGAGCTGTCCTGGGTCGCCAATGTCACCGGTATCGCGCCGAGCGAACTCACCGGACACGAGCACGGCGACAAGGTCGGCGTCGGCGCATTCGATATCGAACTGCTGCACACCCCCGGCCACACGCCGGGCAGCCAGTGCTTCCTGTTCGACAATCGTCTGATCGCGGGCGACACACTCTTCGTCGACGGCTGCGGCCGCACCGACTTTCCCGGCGGCGACTCCGACGAAATGTTCCGCAGCCTGCGCTATCTCGCGAACCTATCCAGCGACCCGGTCGTCTACCCGGGCCACTGGTACTCCCAGGAACCCTCCGCGACCTTGTCCTCGGTCAAGGACAGCAACTACGTCATGCGGCCCCAAACCCTGGAGGAATGGCGCATGTTCATGCCCAGCTGAACGGCCGCGGCGACCTACATGCCGCGCATCCACCCGTGGATATCGGCGAAGGTGCCGCGCTGGATACCGGTCAACGTGTCGCGCAGCGCCATGGTGACCTCGCCGGGTTCACCACCGCCGACAGCGAATTCGCCGTCGGCGGAACGAACCCAGCCGACGGGAGTGATCACCGCGGCGGTCCCGCACGCGAAAACCTCGGTGATCTCACCGGATTCGGCACCCTTGCGCCACTCCTCGACCGAAACCTTGCGCTCCTCGACCACATACCCCGCATCCGCGGCGAGGGTGAGCAGCGAGTCGCGGGTGATGCCGGGCAGCAGCGAGCCGGACAGTTCAGGGGTGACCAGGCGCGCCTCGGAACCGGAACCGAAGACGAAGAACAGGTTGTTGGTGCCCATCTCCTCGACGTAGCGGCGCTCACAGGCATCGAGCCAGACAACCTGATCGCAGCCCTTCTCGGAGGCCTGCGCCTGGGCGAGCAACGAGGCCGCGTAGTTACCGGCGACCTTCGCCTCGCCGGTGCCGCCCGGTGCCGCACGCACGTATTCGGTGGACAGCCACACCCGCACCGGCTTCACACCGCGCGGGAAGTACGCGCCCGCAGGCGAACCCAGCAGCAGGTACTTGTAAGCCGAGGCGGGCTTCACGCCGAGTCCGGCCTCGGTGGCGAACATGAACGGCCGCAGGTACAGCGACTCCTCACCACCGGCGGCGGGCACCCAGCCGCTGTCGATCTCGAGCAACTGACGCACGGATTCGACGAATAGTTCCTCGGGCAGTTCCGCCATCGCCATCCGGCGCGCGGACTTGCGGAAGCGCGTTGCGTTCGCGTCGATGCGGAAACAGGAGACGCTGCCGTCGTTCTGACGGTAGGCCTTCAGACCCTCGAAGATGGCCTGGCCGTAGTGGAACACCATTGTCGCCGGATCCAGCGGCAACGGCCCGTACGGCTCGACACGGGCATTGCCCCACCCCGCACCCTCGGTGTAGTCGATGGAGACCATGTGGTCGGTGAAGAAGCGCCCGAAACCCGGCGCCGTCAGAATCTCCTGTACCCGCTGCGCCGGCGTGGGCGCGGGATGCGGAACATGGGTGAACTGTGCGGCAACCGTCATGCGCCTGATCCTATCCGGCGCCCATCCGCCGCGGTGCGCGTGTTCGACAAGCCCGGATCAGGAAGTGCGGACCTGGACGAACGGCGGGCGGATGACCTCGCAGCGCAGCCGGCGACCGCGGACGTCGACCTCGACCTCCGCACCCGGTTCGATGCCCGCCTCGGTATCGAGCAGGGCGAGGGCGATGCCGATCTGCAAGGTGGGCGAGAAGGTGCCAGAGGTCGTTTCGCCGACGGGTTCGCCCTCGCGCAATACGGACTGGCCCTGGCGCAGCACGCCCCGATCGAGTGCCTTCAGCCCCAACAGGATTCGACGCGGGCCCGCCGACCTCTCTTGTTCCAATGCGTCTTTGCCCCAGAACTCGGGCTTCTTCCAGCCGACCGCCCACCCGCACCGCGCCTGCACCGGCGAAATCTCCAGGGACAGTTCGTGCCCGTGCAGCGGGTAACCCATCTCGGTGCGCAGGGTATCGCGTGCACCGAGACCAGCTGGCTGGCCATCGTGCGCGCGGACCTGCTCGACGAGCGCGCGGAACAACGGCTCGGCATCGGCCCAACGCGGCAGCAGTTCATAGCCGTGTTCGCCGGTGTATCCGGTTCGGCAGACCCGGACCTGACGGCCGCCCCAATCGGCATCGGTGTTGGCCATGTACTCCATATCGGTCGGCAGCCCGAGTGCGGTGAGAACCTCCGTCGAACGCGGTCCCTGCACGGCGAACACCCCGTAATCGCGGTGCTCATCGGTCACCGTGATGCCCTCGGGTGCGACCTTCTGCAGCTCGGCGACGACCGCCGCGGTGTTGGCGGCATTGGGTACCAGGAAGATCTCGTCATCGCTGACGTAGTAGGCGATCAGATCGTCGATCACGCCGCCGTCGGGCGCGCAGCACAGCGTGTACTGGGCCTTGCCCGGCCGGATCCGGCCGAGATCATTGGTGAACGCCGAATTCACGAACTCGGCGGCACCCGGTCCACGCACGGTCGCCTTGCCGAGGTGACTCACATCGAACAACCCGACGGTCGTGCGAACCGCCTGATGCTCACCGACCGTCCCCGCATACGAAACCGGCATCTCCCAACCGCCGAACGGCGCGAACTTCGCCCCCAGCTCGACGTGGACGTCATGGATCGGGCCTTGCAGCAGATTCGTATCGGTCACCCGGCGAGCTTAACGCCGCGTCCCCGCCGCCCGAGCCGAGCCGTGAGTCAGCCCTCGAACCACATCGGCAGCAGTGTCGGACCGTCCTCGGGCAGGGTGTGGGCTGTGCTGTCGGATACGAAGCCCATGCGCGTGTACAGCCGCGCGGAGCGTGCGGTGCTCGCTTCCAGGAACGCCGGAACCCCCTCGTCCGAAGCGGCTTTCAAGCGATCGCCGATCAGCGCCGCACCAGCGCCCTTGCCACGATGCTCTGGCATGGTGACGATCACCTGGAGGTAGCGGTGCGGGAACTCCCGCGGATGCTCGCGGGCCAGCAGGGACATCGCCGCGGCCGCGCGACGCAGCGGACTCACCTCCGGCATGGCCGCCGCGCGTTCGGCCATCACCTCGGCCTCCGCTTCGAACCGCGCGGCCGAGGTGACGTGCTGCCACAGCGATACCGCCCAGATCTCGTCATCGGTGCCCGCGATCCACACCTCGTCATCGCTCAGCGCGCGGTCGATGATCGCGGGCGCGAACCCCTCGACGTACATGTCGGCGGGAAAACCCTCCAGAATCCACGCCGTCACGGCCTCGTCCACGCTGGCCGCGGCATATGCCGCCAGCACCCCATCGCGAAGGTCGTTATCGGCCCGCCGAACCGTGAGCGCTGTCTGCATCGGGTCAACCCTTCCGTTGGCGAAATGATCTACCGCTCGGCAATATTATGGGGGCTTCCGATACCGCCACAACCACAGATCCGGACCGCGACGCGACGATGTCGCAGTGCGCCGCCTACCTCCGACCTAATAGCCTGTGCTCATGACCGCTGTTACAGATCGCTCGCTCGGACCGGAACTGGACCTGGTCGACATTATCGGCCCCGATACCGACGTACTGGTGATCGGATTGGTGTCCGGCGACGACGGCCCGACGATCGCCACTCTGGAGGACGACTTCGTCGACACCATCCTCGGCGCAGAGGTCCGCGCCGCGCTTCAGGAACAGCTGCGCGCCGTCGGCGCGAAGGGCAAGGCCGAGGAACTGACGCGGATTCCGGCGCCCGCCGGTCTCGGCGCGAAGAGTGTGCTCGCCGTCGGACTCGGCGCCGCGGACAAGATCGATGCCGAGCAGATCCGCCGCTCGGCCGGTGTGGCCGCCCGCTCGCTGACCGGTGTCGGCGTGGCCGTGACGACACTGTCGGGTCTGGAGGGCGGTATCGGCCCGACCGCCGAAGGGTTCTTCCTCGGCGCCTACACGTTCAACGCGTTCAAATCCGACAGCGCCGAAGGCAAGCCGGATGAACAACCGGTGCGCAAGGTCGAACTCCTGGTCGGCGATCCCAGCGCGTCCTATCGCAAGGGTTTCGCGCACGACTGGGTGGTCGCCGAATCGATCGCCACCGCACGCGATTTCGTCAACACCCCGCCCAGCCACCTGTACCCGGCCGAATTCGCCACCCGCGCAAAGGCTCTCGGCGAAGCCGCCGGTCTGAAGGTGGAGGTGCTCGACGAACAGGCGCTCGCCGACGGCGGCTACGGCGGTGTGCTCGGGGTCGGCAAGGGCTCCTCACGTCAGCCCCGGCTGGTGCGCCTGACCTACCGCGGCGGGGATAAGAAGGTCGCGTTGATCGGCAAGGGCATCACCTTCGACACCGGCGGCATCTCCATCAAGCCCGCCGCGAATATGGAGAATATGACCTCGGATATGGCGGGCGCCGCCGCGGTCATCGCCGCGACCGTCGCCGCGGCCAAGCTGGAGCTGCCGGTCACGGTGATCGCGACCGTCCCGATGGCGGAGAATATGCCGTCGGCCACCGCGCAGCGCCCCGGCGATGTGCTCACCCAGTACGGCGGTAAAACCGTCGAGGTGTTGAACACCGATGCCGAGGGCCGCCTCATCCTGGCCGACGCCATCGTGCGCGCGAGCGAGGACGAGCCGGACTACCTCATCGACGTCGCCACCCTGACCGGCGCCCAGATGGTCGCGCTCGGTACCCGCACCCCCGGCGTCATGGGCACCGACGATTTCCGCGACCGCGTCGCCCGCCTGTCCCGACTCGCGGGCGAAAACGGTTGGGCCATGCCGCTTCCCACCGAACTGCGGGCCGATCTGAACTCCAAGGTCGCCGACCTCGCGAATGTCGCACCGCACCGTTGGGGCGGCATGCTCTCCGCGGCGATCTTCCTCGAGGAGTTCGTCCCGGAAGGCGTGCAGTGGGCGCATCTGGACGTCGCGGGCCCGGCCTACAACACCGGCGGCCCCTTCGGCTACATCGGCAAGGGCGGTACCGGAGTTCCGGTTCGCACGCTCGTCTCGGTGCTCGAGGACATCGCCGCCGACGACGCCCCCACCGCCGAGTAACCGGCCACCTGCACCGTGCACGGCGCCCGAAGCCCTTCGGGCGCCGTGCCATTCGCGGAGTTGTCGACGGTAGTCGAATGGTGGTTCGCGAGGGCGTTTCGAACCGCCTTTTCACTACCGTCGACGGCTACCGCGCCTCGGACCGGGGAAGTGCCGCGAACATATTGAACGAAACGAACAGTGCTATGGGTCGCCCAGATCGCGGTCGAGGGCTCGTTTGCGCTCGGCCCGCCTGCGGGCGTCGTAGTCGCGCATCCGTTGTGGATATCCGGTCTTGCGGACGTCGTAAACGGGGATCCGCAAATCACCGGCTAGTCGCTGCGCGCCGCGCTCGCCGACGATGCGACGTGTCCATTCGCCGTCGGCGGCGATCAGCACGACCGTGACATCGGTCACGGTCGTTTTCGGTTCTATATAGCCTTCGACCCCAATATGGGTGCGTACCCACTCGGCGAGATAGCGGGCATCCTCACCGCTGGCCATACCCCCACGCAAAGCGCTGCCACCCCGGGCCGCGCCGCTCCGGAAACGATCCAGCAAACCCAACGACGCCGACCTCCTTTCACATACCACCGGGTGCTCGGCACCCGTCAGTCCATCTTGCCAGCCCCGTGCAGTTCGCTGCCCTGTGCTACACGTCTCGCCGGCGGGTGCAAGGATGGATCGCGGTACAAGAACCACACAGATCTCCGGTGCCACGCACAATGATCGGTGGCTTTCGGGCTTTCGCCGCGACCCGCGGTGAGCGTCCGCAGTGAGATCAACTGTTGTAGAACCCGTCGAGCAGTCAGAGGAGTCAACGGACATGGCCTTCTCCGTCCAGATGCCGGCTCTTGGTGAGAGCGTCACCGAGGGAACGGTGACCAGGTGGCTGAAGCAGGAAGGAGACACGGTCGAGGTCGACGAGCCACTGCTCGAGGTCTCCACCGACAAGGTCGACACCGAGATCCCGTCGCCGGCGGCGGGTGTGTTGTCGAAGATCGTCGCCGCCGAGGATGACGTCGTCGAGGTCGGCGGTGAGCTCGGTGTGATCAGCGAAGCCGGTGAAGCCCCCGCGCCCGCCGCCGCACCCGCACCTGCAGCCGCGCCTGCCCCCGCCCCGGCCCCAGCGCCCGCTCCGGCCCCAGCGCCGGTCGCCGCCGCAGCCCCGGCCCCCGCACCCGCGGCTCCTGCCGCACCCGCCCCTGCCGCCGCATCGGGCACCCCGGTCAAGATGCCGGAACTCGGTGAGTCGGTCACCGAGGGCACCGTCACCCGCTGGCTCAAGCAGGTCGGTGACCAGGTCGCCGTCGACGAGCCGCTACTCGAGGTCTCCACCGACAAGGTCGACACCGAGATCCCGTCGCCCGTCGCGGGCACCTTGCTGGAGATCTCCGCGCAGGAAGACGATGTGATCGCCGTCGGCGGACAGCTCGGCGTGATCGGCAGCGGCGCCCCCGCGGCCGCCGCACCGGCGCCCGCCCCCGCGGCTCCGGCTCCGGCAGCACCGGCCCCGGCACCGGCTCCCGCGCCAGCTCCGGCCCCCGCCGCACCTGCCCCCGCAGCCGCGGCACCGGCTCCGGCGCCCGCCGCTCCGGCCCCGGCGCCCAAGCCCGCTCCGGCTCCGGTTGCGACTGCTCCGGCTCCGACTCCGGACACCTCCGGTAACGGCGCGACCCCGTACGTCACTCCGTTGGTCCGCAAGCTGGCCGAGGAGAACGGCGTCAACCTCGCCACCATCACCGGATCCGGTGTCGGTGGGCGCATCCGCAAGCAGGACGTACTCGCCGCCGTGGAGGCCAAGCAGGCCCCCGCCGCCGCACCGGCCCCTGCCGCGGCTGCCGCACCGGTCGCGAAGGCACCCGCGGCCGCGGTCCCCTCGCAGCTCGCGCATCTGCGCGGCACCGTGCAGAAGGCGAGCCGCATCCGTCAGATCACCGCGACCAAGACCAGGGAATCGCTGCAGACCACCGCGCAGCTCACCCAGGTGCACGAAGCGGATGTCACCAAGATCGCGGCGCTGCGCAGCCAGACCAAGGCCGCGTTCAAGGATCGCGAGGGCGTCAACCTGACGTTCCTGCCGTTCTTCGCCAAGGCGGTCGTCGAGGCGCTCGGCGTGCATCCGAATGTGAACGCCAGCTACGACGAGGCCACCAAGGAGATCACCTACCACGCCTCGGTGCACCTCGGCATCGCCGTCGACACCGAGCAGGGACTGCTCTCCCCGGTGATCCACAACGCCAGCGATCTGTCGCTGGCCGGACTGGCCCGCGCCATCGCCGATATCGCCAACCGCGCACGCAACGGCGGCCTCAAGCCGGACGAGTTGGCCGGTGGCACCTTCACCATCACCAATATCGGCAGCCAGGGTGCGCTGTTCGACACCCCGATCCTGGTTCCGCCGCAGGCGGGCATGCTCGGCACGGGTGCGATCGTCAAGCGTCCGGTGGTGGTCACCGACGAGACCGGCAACGAGTCCATCGGCGTGCGGTCGATGTGCTACCTGCCGCTCACCTACGATCACCGCCTCATCGATGGTGCGGACGCCGGTCGCTTCCTGACCACGATCCGGCACCGGCTCGAGGAAGCGGCGTTCGAGGCTGATCTCGGCCTGTAGTCGGAAGGTCAGCTGTCACGTATGAAGGTGGTGATCGCCGGTTCGTCCGGGCTGATCGGAACGGCACTCGTCGCGGCACTGCGCCGCGACGGGCACGACGTCGTCCGATTGGTACGCCGCTCCCCCAACGCGCCGGACGAATACCGTTGGGAGCCCGCTCGTGCCGATCTGGACGAGCGGGCCCTGCGGGGCGCCGATGCGGTAGTGAACCTCTGCGGCGCGAGCCTCGGGCGACGCCGCTGGAACGGCAGCTTCAAACAGGAGCTGCGCGACAGCCGACTCACCCCGACCGATGTGCTGTCCAATGCGGTCGCCGCCGCGGGCGTGCCGGTGCTGGTGAATGCCAGCGGCGTGCACTACTACGGCGGCGACACCGGCAACCGGGTGGTCGACGAAACCGCCCCGGCGGGAACGGGTTTCCTCGCCACCCTCTGCCGGGATTGGGAGGCCGCCACCAAACCTGCCGCCGACGCGGGCGTGCGCACGGTACTGCTGCGCAGTGCCGTGGTGCTATCCCACGGCGGGGGCCTGCTCGGCATGCTGCAGCCGCTGTATTCGCTCGGCCTCGGCGGCCGATTGGGCAACGGCCGGCAGTACACGCCGTGGATCTCGATGGCCGACGAGATCGGCGCGATCGTCTTCGCGCTCACCAACGACAGCATCACCGGGCCGATCAACGCGGTCGGCCCCGCACCGGTCACCAATGCCGAATTCAATCGCGCACTCGGCCGCATCCTGCACCGGCCGACCCCATTTGTCGTGCCCGCGTTCGCATTACGCGCACTGATCGGCGAATTCGCCGAGGAGGCGATCCTGCGCGGGCCGCGTGCGATCCCGACCGTGCTGGAGCAGACCGGGTACCCGTTCCAGCACCAGACGATCGGTGCCGCGCTGTCGGCCACGCTCAACCGCGAAGGTAGTTACCGATGACCGAGCTGGACGCCCGACCTGCCACCGTCATCCGTGACGCGCAGGAACGCGACCTGCCCGAAATCCTCGATATCCACAACGCGAATATCGCCACCTCCACGGCCATTTGGGACCACGAGCAGGTCGATCTCGACGATCGTCTGGCCTGGTTCCGCGATCGCACCGCCGCCCATCTGCCCGTCCTGGTCGCCGATATCGAGGGTGAGGTCGCCGGGTACGCCAGCTACGGCCCGTGGCGGACCCGATCGGGTTATCGCTTCACCGTGGAGAATTCGGTCTACGTCGCCGATCTTTTCCAGCGCCGCGGCGTCGCCTCCGCCCTGCTCACCGAGCTGATCGAGCGGGCACGCCGGGCGGGCACCGTACACGCTATGGTCGCCGCCATCGAATCCAGCAACACCGGTTCGATCGCGCTGCACAAGCGTTTCGACTTCCACACCGTCGGAGAACTGCCGGAGGTCGGCCGGAAGTTCGATCGCTGGATGGACCTGACCCTGATGCAGTTGACCCTGCCGATCGAGGCAGATCGAGCCGACCGACGGTAGCCGCACCTGGACCTGGTTACCCGCCCTGCCGAAAGTTTGCACGCGGTCTACGGGGCTGCGGCCTGCCACTGGAGCCGCAGCTCTATACATGGGCCGCACCTCGTGGACCAGCGCACACACTTGCATCCGATGCCAAACCGGGCAACCCTGTGGCATCGCCCACACCGGGTTGGTTTATCGAATAGACGCGCTCGGCGTACCGTCAACGATGTGAACGACACGCGCACCACCTGGTCCGCCAGATTCGACACGACACCGATCGTCGTCGAGGATCTCGGACTCATCGATTACCACAGCGCCTGGGACTTACAGCGGTCGATCGCCGCACAGCGGGCCCAGGGCGAAGGGGCCGACCATCTGCTCCTGCTCGAGCATCCGTCGGTCTACACCGCAGGCCGCCGCACCGAGACCGAGGATCTGCCGATCGATGGCAGCCCGGTGGTGCACGTCGACCGCGGCGGCAAGATCACCTGGCACGGGCCGGGCCAGCTCGTCGGCTATCCGATCGTGCGGCTGGCCGAGCCGGTGGATGTCGTCCAGTACGTGCGCAGGCTCGAAGAAGCTCTGATCACCGTGTGTACGGATCTCGGGCTGCACTGCGGCCGGGTCGAGGGTCGTTCCGGTGTCTGGCTGGCCGCCACCGAGCTCTACTCCGAACGCAAGGTCGCCCAAATCGGCGTACGGGTACAGCAGGGCGTCGCGCTGCACGGCATCTCGCTCAACTGCAACTCCGCCCTCGACGGCTTCCAGGCCATCGTCCCGTGCGGTATCCGCGACGCCGGTGTCACCACGCTGACCCGCGAGCTCGGCCGCGAGGTGACCGTCGCCGAGGTGAAGCCGCTCGTGGCCGATGCGATCGCCCGCGCGCTCAATGGCGAACTCCCGGTGACCGCGCACGACATCGTCCGTACCGCACCGGTCGTCGAGTCCGCCGCGGCCGAATAAGACGACTGCCGGCGCGTAGCCCACCCGGTGTAGGACAGTGACGGACTGCATCCGACGGCGGCGAACGGCAGGCGTAAGGTCGATCGAGTGACCTCAGCTTCAGCACCGGCAGGACGCAAACTGCTACGCATCGAGGCGCGCAACGCGGAGACCCCGATCGAGCGCAAGCCTCAATGGATTCGGACCCGAGCGAAGATGGGCCCCGAGTACACCGAACTCAAGGGCCTCGTGAAACGCGAAGGCCTGCACACGGTGTGCGAGGAGGCGGGCTGTCCCAACATCTTCGAATGCTGGGAGGACCGTGAGGCCACCTTCCTCATCGGCGGCGAGCAGTGCACCCGACGCTGCGACTTCTGCCAGATCGACACCGGCAAACCCGCCGCACTCGATCGCGACGAGCCGCGCCGCGTCGCCGAGAGCGTCCAGGCCATGGGCCTGCGCTACTCCACCATCACCGGCGTCGCCCGCGACGACCTCGAAGACGGCGGCGCCTGGCTCTACGCCGAAACCGTCCGCGCCATCAAGGCTTTGAATCCGAATACCGGCGTCGAACTGCTCATCCCCGACTTCAACGCAATCCCCGAGCAGCTGGCCGAGGTCTTCTCCACACGCCCCGAGGTGCTCGCGCACAACCTCGAGACCGTCCCCCGCATTTTCAAGCGCATCCGCCCGGCCTTCCGTTACGAGCGCTCCCTCGCCGTACTCACCGCAGCCCGCGAAGACGGCCTGGTCACCAAGTCCAACCTGATCCTCGGCATGGGCGAAACCCCCGAAGAGGTCACCCAGGCGATGCGCGACCTACACGAAGCGGGCTGCGACATCCTCACCATCACCCAGTACCTGCGCCCCTCCCCCCGCCACCACCCGGTCGACCGCTGGGTCAAGCCGGAGGAGTTCGTGGAGCACTCCAAGATGGCCGAAGAGATCGGCTTCGCTGGCGTCATGGCCGGACCGCTGGTCCGCTCGTCCTACCGCGCCGGCCGCCTCTACGCCCAGGCGATGGCCCACCACGGCCGCGAAATCTCCCCCGCCATGGCGCATCTCGCACAGGAGGGCACCGCGTCCCAGGAAGCCAGCTCCGTATTGGCCCGCTTCGGCAGCTAGTCGAGAAGTTACGCATCACCTCGGTCCTCGTATGCCCTGACCACCGGGCGTACGAGGACCGTGCCGTTTCAGGGCGCCCGATGCCGGGCACCTCTGGTTGGGACTGCCCGATGAATATCGACGCGCCGATCAACACACCGGCTGGAACGGAAAGCACTGTCGGTCAGCGGGCTGAGCCGGAGCCGGTGATTCCGGTGGTGCGACCGTCTCGGTGCTCGACACGGGGCGAGGCTGGACGGCGCTAGGGTACGGGTCCCTGCTCGAGGAAACCAGGATCCAGATCGTGCCGATGACGACCGCGACGATCAATATTGTCGGGAGGTGTTTCGGGAGGTGGAGGATAAGACCCGGGCCTTTCGCCCGCGCGGTCGAAAGTCCTTTTGCCTGCACGGTCGAAATACGTGTGCGTGCTGCGGATACCCGTTGGGAAAACGAAACCTGGTTCGGCCGCGCGGCGGCGGCGGGCGGGGTTGCCGGCCACAACAGCGGCAGAGGTTCCGGCTCAGCCTGCGGTGGAGTCGGTGTCAGGTGCTGGCGGAATGACCTGTCGTCGTCCGACGGTCCGTCGGAGTCAACCCACGACGACTGCGGGGGGTCGGTGAAAGACGACGGCAATGGCGGTGCCGACCGATCCGCCTGCGCCTGCTCGGCATCAACTTGTCCGGTGTCGACCTGATCGGTGCCGACCTGATCGGTGCCGACCTGATCGGTGCCGACCTGATCGGTGCCGACCTGATCGGTGCCGACCTGATCGGTGCCGACCTGATCGGTGCCGACCTGATCGGTGCCGACCTGATCGGTGCCGACCTGATCGGTGCCGACCTGATCGGTGCCGACCTGATCGGTGCCGACCTGATCGGTGCCGACTTGTTCGGTGTCGACTTGTTCGGTGTCGACTTGTTCGGTGTCGGCCGCAGCCCTCGGTTGCGGATCTGCCTGCACCGTTGATATGTGCGAATGCGGTAGCGCCTGCGCGGCGGCCGCGCGCCGCGAGCGTTGCGCACCCCTCGCCTGCGCCCTGGCGATATCGGCCATGAGCCATGGCGGGTACGGAGCCGTGGGAGGTTCCGACAACGGCTGCGACCGCGGTCCGCTTGGCACGATCCCCTGGTCTGCTATCGCGGACGAAACAGACTGCGGCCCATCGTGCTTCGATATTGATATCGCTCCGACGAGCGCCCGCGAGTTGCCCGCCGTCGATGTCATGTGATCGTCGACGGGAAGCTCGCTGACATCGGAAGGCCGCGGCGGGACCGGCTCCGCGAGCCGTTGTTCCGAGAGCCCATCCGAATCCGGCTGTTCGGCAGCCACATTCGAATTGCCGACCGGCGGTGTATCGGAGATAGCACCGAGCGGAGACAACGCATGGGCAGCGCCGACCAGCGCCCTCGGTCCCGTACGCCTACGTCGTCCCGAATGTGACGGAAATCCCTCGGCCTCGAGATCTTCGACGGTGACCACATGTGACAGGCGAAGCTCACCGAGTAGCACATGCGCCTGCTCCGCGGTCCAGATCAGCTTCCGATTCGCCGTCCGATGGAACCAAGCCCGCAGCCCGGCCGACGACCCGAGGACCACCGAGTTAGCGTGCTCGGGCGCTTCGATATCCAGCGCGATGGTCGCGTCCCGGGGTGGCACCACCACGACCAATCCGTCGACGGCGGCGTCCGGGTGCAGCTTGCGCACCAACTCCGCCAGATCGAGCACATGGCTCGTCACCCGGTCGAGCGAACTGCTGTCGCCGTCGCGGACATGAACAGGACCGCCCTCGAACCCGAGCAGCCGCGAGCGCCCGTCGGCCTGCACCGAAAGCACCCCGGTAGCCACCTCGGGTGCGGTCCCCTCGGCTTCGATCACGACCACCGCGCGTGGTGTGATCACCACCAGACCCGCCTCGCGCGCCTGCTCCCCGGGGTTACGGTCGGGCAGCTGACATCCCGAAATAG
Organism: Nocardia sp. CA-107356; assembly: GCF_050946365.1. Lineage (NCBI taxonomy): Bacteria > Bacillati > Actinomycetota > Actinomycetes > Mycobacteriales > Nocardiaceae > Nocardia > Nocardia sp. CA-107356. The sequence continues at coordinate 7,315,640 of NZ_CP191992.1, forward strand.
CAAGCCCCACAATGACATATTGACCGGTCCACGTTCGCATCCAGTCGAGCACACACCGCTCGGATCGCGTAGCCGCCGCCCGTTCGTTGACAATCAGCATCGAGATCACCCTTCATCTCGTCCGCACAGTCGACCCACCAACGGTATTCAGCGCGGACGCCTCGCGAGAATTCGAAAGGCACCGCAAATGCAGGGTTTTGGCGACAAAAGGGTGTCACAAAGCCAGCGGGGCTGCGACGGAGGGGCCCTCCACTCGGCATCGTCGCACTTCCCTCCAGCGTCAAAGGCAAACTCCGCGAGTACATCTCGCTCCGACCAGAAAGAGGGAGCCGTGACTCCCTCTTTGGCAGCGGCCCGCAGGATGACGAGCCGCGGTTCTAACCGTGGCAGGGCCCGGGGCGTCAGTTCATGTCGGCAGTGGGGTCGATCTCGGCGGTGACGAGGTCCACGAGTTTCCCGGCCTCGCGGCTGTCGGGGTCGGTGGGCAGCTGCACGGACTGTCCGTTGATCGGGGCGGTTAGCGGCCGACGATTCGCCGGTGCCTTTCCAGTACCGTCGCCGAGCGGTACACCGGCCAAGGCCGCGATGCGACTTATCCCGGTGTCGCCGACGTCCGCCGGGATGGCTACCGGCCAGGTCACGCCTGGGATGTCGAAGAACTGTCTGTAGCCGCCTATGTGCTGGTATCCGACCTGTTTCAGGTAGTCCGTCACCTTGGGGTTGAACGTGCCTTGGAATACGCCGTTGGTGGAGTCGAGGTGTGCATACTGGCCCGAGCTGGACGCCTGCTTGATCTGGTCGAACAGTCCGGGCCAAGGAGCGGGCAGGTTGTTGTCGGAGTAGAAGGTCTTGGCGCGATCGATGTCGTCCGGGTTCCAGACGTTCGGGATGAGGTCGAGGCTGTTGGCGTAGCGCCGCACCCGCTGTAGGCGTTGGGTGGTGTAGGCGACGAACTCGGGATTGCCGAAACTCGGTCCGGCGGTGGACAGCACGCTGACGCTGGCTTTCTCGGATGGGTCCCACAGCTGCTGGGTGTCGCGCAGCAATAGGGCCAGTGTGGGTGACAGGGCACCAGCGAGGCTGTGGCCGGTGACGGTCAGGTCGATATCGGTGTGATCGAGCGCGCCCAGAAACGCGTGCAGGGTGCGACCGGCACCGGGGCGGTCGCCGGAGGGGGTGATCTTCGTGAGGATGTTCACCCCGATGGCCGCGCCCGTCGTGTAACGGGCGGCGGGATGCGCGAGCCACGGGATCTGGCCGATCAGGAAGTTCTCGACGAGCCAGTCGAATGGTCCGTCTGTGCTGCCGGCCACGGCGATCACGTACCGGGAGGGGTCGTCGGTGCTTCGCACCATGTACAGGACGTTGAGCGCGTACAGGTCGGTGGGGAACACCTCGATCCCCGGACCCCAGACAATCTCCCACCCGCCGATGACCCCCCGGTTGATGTCGAGATTGTCCTGGATCCGCTGCTGGAGCAGGCTCTCCAGGTTGCCGTCGTTTTCCTCGCCGTTGATCAAGTTCGCGTACAGCGACAGCTGGAATGTGACCTTGTCTTGCAGGGTCGCCTCGCTGCTCGTCGTGGATCGTGCAGTCATGTGCCGCTCCTTGTCGAATAGAAGTTTCATCCGAACAGAGACAGGGGTGAAGCGGTGACGCGGATTCACGGGCCGCGTCCGCAGCGGAGACAGATCATCCCGGACCGGTAGCCGCGCAGGCGAGTCCAGACCTCGGTCCACCAGACATGCGGGCTCAGCCGTTCAGCTTCGCCGAATTGGGTGGTTGACGATGGATCTGATGGGCCGGATCCGGTCGAACCGCTGGCCGCCCGATTCGCTCGGCTGGTGGGCCCGCCCTGGGCAGTCACAGCCTTCGTCGCCTGCCTGATCCGTGTCGGCGCGAGCCGTCTGCTATCTCGTGGAAGCCGTGCCGGGAGACTCGCTCATTTCGGAAGCGCGGTGACGCATTCGTAGTAATGGCCGTCTTCAGGAATCCTTGGCGCGATGTTCCACAACATCTCGCACTTCTCCTGCACAGAGGAGATCATTGGGCCGTTTGAGTTGTAGTAAGCAAATGAGGTTCCACCAAGCGTTTCACCAGACGTACTCAAAATGTCGGACATCGCTTTTACGAACGCGGAGAAACGCGTCGAGTCACCGGTTTGCTGCTCTGCCGTCGAACTAGCATTCTGGGTCCAGCGATAGTATTGATCGATACGCGAATTAGTGGGCTTAGGCGCATCGGGCGGCAGGGCGATGGCGTCGTAGGTACGCGGCCTGTCGCTGAACCCCGCCATCGACCAATAGATCGAAGATGTATCTCCATGATCAACAGTCAAGGGACGGTCTCCGCTATAGTAGAGACAACAGCTGTGTATATTCAATTTCAAGCCAAATCGACTCACGTAGGTCGGTAACTGGCCACAGAATATATCGTAACATTTGTCCGCGTCTCCTGAGCCTTTTTCTTCCGCCTCACCAGCAGCCCCGATTACCGCTAATGCGAATAAACCGGATGTGTCATCGCGGCCTCCGTCAGAGGCTGGGATGTACTTCTTCATGGCCTCGGATGGGTTTTGCAGCTCGTCACGGGAAGGCATCTCAGATATGCAGAGCTTGTGCATTTTGTCATCCTCCTCGGGTCCTTGATCGCTTGGCGTAACGGCTCCATCGAATCGTTCAACGGCCGCCTGCGCGACGAAATACCTCAACATCAGCAGCTTCGGGTCACTCACCCAGGCTCGCGTCGTGATCAGCGACTGGAAGAACGAATACAACCACCGACGAGGACATTCCGCGCTGGGCTACCAGACCCCGGCCGGATACGCTGCAACCTGCATCCACCGATAACCGGTTCTCACACCCGATGGATCGAATCGCGGGTCCCGTCAGGGGCGTTCGGCGTACAGAGAATCGAGGACGCGAGCCCGGCCGAATAACGCATATGACCGCATCGTTTGGTGGAGAACCTCGCCTGCCAGGTCGCGGAGAAGAGTGGCCCATGATTCACAAGAGCTTTTCTATTCTCACAGTAGACCGCCGATCGTGTCAAAACAACGACAATGGCTTGATCGGCAGTGGGTGGTGGCGTTGCTGCGGCCGGGACTGATTCTTCGGCACCGGACTTCGCGTGCCGTTCAGACGAGCAGGACGGTCGGGGAGTCGGGATCGGCACGACAATACCGAACACTCGAATACGGGTTCTCGCCGATCCCGCATCCCGATCAACCGATGAAGTCACTCACCCTGTTCCGCCGGCCCCCCGCCACGCCTCCACTCCAGTTGTACCAGTAGGTGAATTCGGACCGGTCATCAGGCCACCACAGGATTTGCTGGTGCTGGCCGGACCCTACGTCCATAACGGCTGCGTAGGTCCCGCGATCGTACGAGCTGCTGGTTTCGCCGGGGGCCAGCGTGATGATGCTTACGGGGTTGCCCGCATCCCCCTCTTGCAGGAAGACCGAGACGTGGTAATCGGTGTCGTTGTACACCGTGTACGGGGCGACCGAGCTTCGCTCGGCAGGCTTCTGAATCCCAGACAAAGGCACGGTCACTTGTTTGACCGGGGTGTCGGTTACGGTCATTGTCTCCTCCTGTAGCTCATTGCGCTGGCCACGCAGAATCGGTGACGCGGACCCGGCCAGACCGCTTGGAGCCCGCGCCGTTCGAGTGGAATCCGGACGACAGGTCACCGAGAGCAGCGACCCGCGCCTCGGCCCACAGAAGCTCCTGTTCGCACGGTGCAGAGTGTGAGCAGCAGCCCCAGGAGACGTGATTCACCTCTCGGGGGGAATCACGTCTCGTCGGGCAGCCTCATCCACACAACGGTTCGGATTGGAGCTGCGGGGCTTGAGCGCGGAACCGCCGCCGGGCGGTGACGATCTGATATGTGCCATCGAATTCAGCCATGGGTGCGTCCTCACTGTATGAGCGGGGCGCCACCGGATGTCCATCACCGGTCACGCCACGCTGATCTCGTAGTCGTCTTCCAAGGCGAATCTCCAGGATCAATTGAATCAGGATCGCGTCGGGACCGGTCCTGATTCCGCACATCCGCCGAACCGGGCAGAGGTCACCGCGAGCTGCGGGGGCGGCCATGATCAGTCGTCGGGCTGTGCGAGGCGTTCGGCGCGGTAGCGGGCTGCTATGCCGACGTGGTCGTTGCGAAGAACGCTAGATCCGTGACACCCTCAACACCATCCTGCCAGTTGTCATTATAGACAGAGGTACCAGACCAGTTTCATCCGAGAACGTCTGATGTTCAATCGAATTGGCAGATCAGTTCGCCATCTGGCGACGCGCGATGACGTCCGATCGACATTTCCGGCTAGTGCGCAGTGGCACTGCGCATTTTCATGAGCGGTGCCAGGATCATGCGCGCATCACGTGATCGCGCACGCTTACGACATACCTCGGCAGCACCGCGCGCATCACCTCACCAGTCCTGTGCAGACTGGTCGGTCAGAACGACTCGCGCCCTGCGCCGTCATCCTCGATTGCGCAACAGCCAACGGCACCGTCCCGGCGCCCACTTACACCGCCCAGCGCCCCGTCTGGCCGGCTCCTGAACCGCACATGCACGCCACTCGACGCGCACCTGAACACACCGGATCGCCCGATCTGTGCACGCGACGCGACCGCTGGTGGGAAGCTCGAAGGACCGTAAGTGTCGACCGAGAAAGCGAGACACATGGTCGAGAAAGCGAGTGCGTCCGCAGGGACCAACGGGAAGGCTGTGACGGCGCAGCGGCCGGAGGACATCCGGAATGTAGTGCTGGTCGGGCATAGCGGGTCGGGTAAGACCACGTTGGTGGAGGCGTTGGCGCTCACGGCGGGCGCGGTCAATCGCGCGGGCCGGGTCGAGGACGGAACGTCGCTATCGGATTACGACGAGATCGAGCATCGCCAGCACAGATCTGTGCAGCTCTCGGTGGTGCCGATGGCGTGGCGCGGGATCAAGGTCAATCTGCTGGATACCCCCGGATACGCCGATTTCGTCGGTGAGCTGCGCGCGGGCCTGCGCGCGGCGGATGCGGCACTGTTCATCATCTCGGCGGCGGAGGGTGCGGAGGGCGTGAGCGGTGCGACGCGCGCACTGTGGGAGGAGTGCGCCGCAGTCGGGATGCCGCGCGCGATCGTCATCACCCACCTCGATACCGCGCGCGCCGACTTCGACGAGATGACCGAGACCTGTCAGGTCGTACTCGGCGGTGGTTCCTCGGAAAATATCCTCCCGCTGCATCTTCCGGTGTACGGGCCGAAGAGTCCGGACGGTCACCGCCCGGTCACCGGTCTGGTCGAGCTGCTGCCGCACTGCGTGGCCGACTACTCCTCCGGGGAGGAGGTCGAGTGCGAGCCGTCTTCGGATCAGCTGCCGCCGCTCGAGGAGGCACGCAACCGGCTGATCGAGGGCATCATCGCCGAGAGCGAAGACGAAACCCTGATGGAGCGCTACCTCGGCGGCGAGGAAATCGAGCTGGCCGCGCTGGTCGAGGATCTCGAACGGGCCGTCGCCCGGGGCAGCTTCCATCCCGTGCTGTTCGGCGCGCCCGCACCGGAGGGCGCCAAACAGGGGCTCGGCACCGTCGAACTGCTGGAGCTGATCATCGGCGGATTCCCGACACCCTCCGAACATGCGGTTTCGGCGATCACCACCACCAACGGATCCGCACCGACCCCGTTGCACTGCGATCCGGACGGCGCGCTGGCGGCCGAGGTGATCCGCACGGCGTCGGATCCCTACGTCGGCCGTGTCTCGCTGGTCCGTGTCTTCTCCGGCACCCTGCACCCCGACGATACGGTGCATGTCTGCGGTCACGGACTGGAGGACCGCGGCCATGAAAGCCACGACGTGGACGAACGCATCGGCGCCATCACCGCGCCGTTCGGCAAACTGCAGCGCCCGCTCGGCCAGGCCATTGCCGGTGATATCGCGTATGTCACCAAGCTGAGTCACGCGGAGACCGGCGACACCCTGTCCGGCACCGCCACACCGCTGCTGATCGAGCCATGGCGGATGCCCGATCCCCTACTGCCCATTGCCATTCGCGCGCGCAGCAAGGCGGATGAGGACAAGCTCTCCAGCGGCTTGGCCCGGCTGGCAGCCGAGGACCCCGCGATACGGCTGGAACAGAATCCCGATACCCACCAGATCGTGCTGTGGTGCCTGGGTGAGGCGCACCGCGATGTCGCGCTGGAGCGGTTGCGCACCAGGTTCGGCGTGCAGGTCGACGTGATCGATCACAAGGTCGCGCTGCGGGAAACGTTCGCGGGCAAGGCAACCGGCAAGGGCAGGCACGTCAAACAGTCCGGCGGACACGGACAGTACGCGGTCTGCGAGATCGAGGTGGAACCGCTGCCCGGCGGGTCGGGTATCGAATTCGTCGACCGCGTGGTGGGCGGAGTCGTACCGCGGCAATTCATTCCGTCGGTAGAGAAGGGCGTGCGCGCCCAGGCCGCGCGCGGGGTGGCGGCCGGGTACCCGCTGGTCGATCTGCGCGTGACGCTCTTCGACGGCAAGGCGCATTCGGTCGACTCCTCCGATGCCGCCTTCCAGACCGCGGGTGCGCTCGCGTTGCGCGAGGCCGCGACCGCCGCGGGTGTCGACCTGCTCGAGCCGATCGCCGAAGTATGGGTGGTGGTCACCGACGATTATGTCGGTCCGGTGCTCAGCGACCTGTCCGGACGCCGCGGACGCGTGCTGGGCACCGAACCGCACGGTATAGGCCGCACCCGCATCCACGCCGAGGTGCCCGAGCTCGAACTCACCCGCTACGCAATAGATCTGCGCTCGCTCTCGCACGGCACCGGCGATTTCACGCGCTCGTACGTCCGGCACGAGGCGATGCCCCATGCGCTGGCGGGTTCGGTCCGCGAGCAGGCCGGGAAGACGGGCTGATACCCAGCGCCGCAGGATATTTCGTTACCGTCGAAGGAGCCTGGTGATCAGTCCAGAGCGTTTCGTTGTCGACACCGAGCATTTCGGCAAGATCGTGATCACGCGGGCCGACGAAAGGGTGGTCACCACACCGGTATTCGACGATGCCACCGTGGTCACCATCGAGCGCATCGGCCCGCGCACTCGCGAGCGCGTTCCCATCGGCACGCGCAACGCCAAGCGGCTGCGGGCTTCGATCAATGATCGGCCCATCAAATTGACGGTCGGGCGCGGGCATTTCTACCACCGCAGGACTTACCGAGCGGTCGCCGAGGTCGATCACAAGATTTGGCGACTTGTGCCGACAAACCTGCACTCCAGCACGTTGCTGCTCGGGCAAAAAGATCAGGGCGATCAGGTGCTGGGCGAATTCACGCTGACGAGGACGCACCAGATCGATGTGGTGTGGGCGCTGCCGTTCACCGGGCGGACGCCCGTGCGGCAGCCCACCCTGGACGATGCGCTGATCGCCTACACCTTGGTGGCGGCGTTCGGCACCGGTGGCGTCTCGCTGTGGGAGCTCGTGCACATGGTGCTCCCGATCTGAACTTCGGCTACCGCACTCGGAACTTTCGGCTCAGCGACACGCGATTCGGGCCCACCCCGCGAAATGGGATGGGCCCGAGCCGTTCTCGCTAGCCGACCAGGTTCTTCCGAAGCTGCACAAGGGTGCCGCCATCAATGCCGAGGCCCTGGGTCAGGAACTTCCCGAAATCGCCGTAGGCCTGCTCCATCGCATCGATCGCGGTGTCCAGATACTGGTCACGAACCTCTTGCAGCGGAATGAGCAGATCAGGATTCTGCATCAGTCCCGCCTGCTTCACCTGCTCGCGCAGCTTGGCATCCGCAGCGGCCCGATACTGATTCGACAGCAGATAGTCCTGCCGCGCAGTCGATTCCGGCACTCCGACCGCCCGCAACACGATATACGTCAGCCAACCGGTCCGATCCTTACCCGAGGTGCAGTGATACAGCGTCGCCCGATCGGTCGCCGCCAGATCCCGAATCGTCTGCCCGAACTTCGCCCGCGAATCCGCACTGAGGAAGCTCGAATAAACGCGACCCATGATCTCCTCGGCCTTCCCGTTCCCCAGCAGGTCCTCCTGCTTCTGCGGATCCCGCGACTGAATGGCCGCCATCATCTGCTGGAACAACCCGGTGTCATCGATCGGCCGCGCCACCGTCTGCACCCCCGCGGGCACCTTGTCGGCGCCCGCGAACTGCACCTCCGCGGGCGTCCGCAGATCAATGACCGCCTTCAGGTTCAATCCACCGAGCTTCTGCACATCGGAGTCGGTCAACTTCTCCAGCGAATCCGCCCGAATAGCCTTCCCGGACTTGACCTTCGCCCCGTCATACGTCCGATACCCGCCGATATCCCGAACATTGACCGCCCCCTGCAACTCGATCCGTGCGGTGACACTCTCCACCGTCGGCTCGGCCGTCGCCACCGGAGGCGCCCCGGTAGCCGTCAACGCGAATGTCGCTAGGACAGAACCAATTAGAGCAACAGCTGAAATCTTCATGGCGCGGGACAGTAGAGCCGTCTCCCCACCCCCTGCTGACTTTCCCACCGATCCCGCCGCTACTACCCCACTCACCGAGACCGCTATGCCACCCACCGAGACTTCCGCTACTCCCCTCGGCTCATCAGATACTCGGCAGACGGCTCCAACAGCTCCGGATGCTCGCGCCAGTACATGGCGCCATGAATCGCCAACATCGCCCAATGCCAAGCGTCATCATGGAATTCGATTCCGCGAAACGGTCGATCACTCGGCTCATACGGATACGCCTCCCACGCGTCCGCATCGGCCTCCTCCCGCGTGCGCCCGCCATACCGGCGCATCAACCACGCATAGTCGCGCCGCGCATCCCGCAGGTTTCGCACGTACTCGTCTTCGGACCAGGTCATTTGAAATATGGCGGCTTTCGACCTCGGGCTTCGCATTCCATGCAGTGCTCCTCAGCGTGCGTTGGCGATGTCGACGGATAGGTGCCGCCATTGCGAAGTCAACCGCATCAGTGCTTCGGCGGCCGAACCATCCATCGCGGGGCAAAGCCGACGGCCTACCACCAGATGCGGTGGCAGGCGGTGGTTTTCAGCTCGCCGCTTTCTTGACGAGTTCCCCGATCCGGATCTCATCGGCGGCGGTCAATGTGGTGAGCGCGAAGGCGGTCGGCCACATGGCGCCGTCGTCGAGGCTCGCCGAGTCGTTGAAGCCGAAGGTGGCGTACCGCGCCTTGAACTTCTCCGCCGTCTGGAAGAAGCAGACGACCTTGCCGTCCCTGGCGTAGGAGGGCATGCCGTACCAGAGCTTCGGGGTGAGCTCGGGCGCGTTGGCCTTGACAATGGCGTGGATCCGCTCGGCCATGACGCGATCCGAATCCGCCATTTCCGCGATCTTCGCGAGCACATCGGACTCGCCGTCCGCCTTGGCTTTGCGAGCGCCGCGGCGTGCGGCCGTCTTCAGCTCCTGAGCGTGCTCCTTCATCGCTGCGCGCTCTTCATCCGAGAATCCCACCGTGGACTTGCTCTTCGTGGTGCGGGTTGTGGTCATTGCGGTTCCTCCGTTGTGGTGTTGATCGTGATGTCGGTTCGGCTGTCAGCGTTGGTGGGCGCTCACCGGTCCTGAAGCAGCCCCAGGACATTGCCGTCGGGATCGGTGACGGTGGCGACCAGGCGACCTTCACCGACATCGCGCACCGGCTCCTGCACGGTCGCGCCCGCGGCGGTGACCTCGGCCAGCTTCGCCTCGATATCGGACACGTGCCAGTACGCCACCGGCGCGGTCATGCCCTGCGGTCCACCGCCCGGCACCAGCCCGATGTGCTGGCCCGCGACGTCGAAACCGACGTAGAAGGTTCCGTCGATCTGCGGTGGTGCACCGATCAGGGCGGTGTAGACCTCCTTGGCCGCCGCCAGGTCGGAGACGGGATGCAGTACGGTCTTGATTCCCCCGGCCGAGGCGGTGGTCATGAGCACTCCTTCTGCGATGTGGTCCGGATCGTCTTGCGGCGACCAGAATTACGGTAGGCAGCGCTCGCGGGCGCGACATCCGTGCCGAACACGGAAAGCACCACTGAGTGAGCACGGGGCGATGCCCGCACGAGCTACGGGACCGGTACGTGAGAATGGGGACGTGTCAAAGCAGAAGGTGACTGCCGGGATCTCTGACCGCGAGGCCGAAGTCCTGACCCTGATCGGGCAACATCGCAGCAATGCCGAGTTCGGCGCGCAGCTGTACATCTCGGTGCGCACCGTGGAGACCCATGTGTCCTCGCTGCTGCGCAAGGTCGGCGTCCCCGACCGGCGGGCGCTCGCCCAGCGCGCCGCCGAGCTCACCCGGGCCGAGCGGAGCGAGGCGGTGGCCGTCCTCCCCTCGCCATTGACATCGTTCGTCGGCCGGGCCCGGGAGCGTGCCGCATTGCGTCAGGCCGTCGCAGCGCAGCGCCACGTGACCGCACTGGGCCCCGGCGGTGTCGGCAAAACTCGGCTGGCCTTGGCCGTTGCCGCGGATCTGGCCGGTGAATTCGCCGACGGCGCATGGTTCGTCGACCTGGTACCGGTGACCGATCCGGCGATGACCGGATCCGCGGTGGCCCGTGCGCTCGGCCTCGGCGAACAACAGGGTCGTAGCCTCGACGACTCGGTGCTGACCGCCCTCGCTGATCGCCACACCCTGCTCGTCCTCGACAACTGTGAGCACCTGCGCGAGGGCGCGGCACCGTTCATCGAGCGCCTGCTCGCGCATTGCCCGCACGTGACCGTGCTGGCCACCAGCCGGGCTCGGCTCATGGTGCCCTTCGAGCAGGTCTTTGCGGTGCCACCGCTGTCTCTCGACGACGATGCCGCCACCGCGGATGCCATCGCGTTGTTCCTGGACCGAGCCGCCGCCCTGGGCTGGCCCGTCGAGCCGGAGCAATTGGATCAGGTCACCGAGGTCTGCCAGCGGCTCGACGGTCTGGCGCTGCCGATCGAGCTCGCGGCTGCCCGGCTGCCCACCCTCGGTCTCGACGGTCTCACCGCGAGTCTCGCCGATCCGCTGCGGCTCCTGGTCGGTGGACGCCGTGCCGACGACCGGCACCGGTCCGTGCGGGCCATGCTCGACTGGAGCCAGGCCCTGCTGACCACCTCGGACCGGTGCCTGCTCCGACGCGTCTCGGTCTTCGTCGCACCGTTCACCGCCGCCGACGCCGCCGAGGTGGCCGGGTATCCGCCGCTGGCACCGAACGCGGTCGCCGACGGTCTGGCCCGGCTCACCGAGCAGAGCCTGCTCACCGCCGCGCGGTCCGCGGGCGGCACCCGCTACCGGGCCTTGGAGACGATCCGCCAGTACGAGACGGAACAACTCCTCGAGACCGGCGAGCTGTCCGAAGTGCTTGCGCGCCACCTGCATTGGTGCTCGAAGACCGCCGCGGCGCTGACCGGGGACCTGCCGCCCGCCACCGACTGGCGCACCCGATTCGACGCGGCAGCCGACGATATCCGGGCAGCCCTGGCCTGGGCGGCCGAACAATCCGAATTTCGTGCCCACGCACACGATCTGGCCTCGTCCCTGGCTCGACTGACCTTCACCCGGAATCTGGTCGGCGAGTCCCAGCAGCGGTACGAGCAGGCGGCAGCGCTTGCCGATGACCCGCTCGCCGCCGCATCGGCGCTGCGGCACGCCGCCGAGGTCGCCGGTTGTCGGATGCGCGGTGCAGACATGTACCGCCTCTACCGCAGCGCCGCGGACACCGCACGCAGCGCCGGGGACACCGCCAGGGCCGCCCGCGACCTGGCCACGGCCGCGATCACCGTCTATCGAATGTCCGAGGCCTTCTCCGAACCGCCGCCGTCGAATGCGGCCGCGGCGCTGCTGGCCGAGGCCCGCGAGTTGGCCGACGACGACCCGGCCGCCCTGGCCGCGGTCGCCCTGGCCGAGTGCGGAGTGCTCGCCGAGACTGCCGATTCTGCGCCGGAATCTCTTGTGCCCGAGCCGATTATGCTCGCCGAGCGGGCGGTCGACCTGGCCTACCGAACCGGCGATCCGCTGGCCAAGAGCGCGGCCCTCGACGCACTCGCCGCGGCCCAGTGCTGGGCAGGCGATACCTTCGCCACCGCGGCGACCACTCAGCGGCGAGTCGAGTTGCTCGCGGCGATTCCGGTGACACCGGCCAGCGCACTCGAACGGGTCAACGCGCTCGCCGAGGCGTCCGATACCTGTATAGGCGTTGGCGACCTGGATGGGGCCCGCCGTTGGGCCGAACAACTTCGCGACCTCCCCTTGCTGGCCGAACGGGGTGACTTCGCCACCTCGCGGCTGTTGGTGGCGGACGCGCTCGCTGGAAATGCCGACAACGTACTCACCGGCAGTAGGCGATTCCTCGACGCGTGGCAGCTCTCCGGTCACCTGCACGCACCCAACCTCGGCATGGCGGCGGCCGCGGTGGCCATGATCCACGGCCTGCGCGGTGACGACGACGCGCGAGCCGAATGGCTGGTCATCGTCGACGACCTCGGTGTGGCGCCCGACCAGAAGGCCGCCTACAGCGCCGTATTCGATGCCATCGTCCTGCTCCACCACGGACAACCCGATTGTGCCCTGGCGGGCCTCTCGGCCGACCCCGACGAGATGGACGTACAGGTCATCTGGATCTGGCGCCACTGGTACCTCGCACTCCGTGCCGAAGCAGCCGTCCGCGCCGCTCATCCGAATGCCCGTAACTACCTGACCACGGCTCTAACCGCAGTGTCCGGCAACCCGATCGCCACTGCCATGGTCGACCGAGCCACCACCCTGCTCGACAATGCCCCCGAACGCCTACCCGCCACCGCGACTGCATTCGAAACAGCCCACTGCCCCTACCAGCGAGCCCGAACCCTGAGCCTCATGGGCGACAACTCCGCCGCCGCCGCCCTCACGGACCTCGGCCTCACCCCGCCGACGCGGTAGCGGTTGCGTGCACCCATACACAGCAGAAGCTTTGCACCGCAACAGCTCTCGCTCGCCGCACTACTACGCGTTCGATGAGACGGCTCACCCGGTCAGCCATCGACGCCTGCCAACGCAGGACACTCGAAACCGACTACCGGACAGCACCTCAACCCACAGCAGATACACCGATCGAATTGGACGCTGGCATCCAGAATCCTCCTCCACCTGAGCCGAGTTCGTTGAGCCGCTCGAAAGTCGCTCGTACACTGCCGCGACCGATTGCTCGGCAGCCGGGCCGCGACTGTACCTCCTCGCTCCGAGAACTGAAGGGACACCCGGTCAATGCGGAAACGAGCGAGGCGGCCTCAGGCTCCCGGCGAGGTCGGGCAGATGGGCATCGGGATTCTGTTCCGTCACGGCTTTGGACCGCTTTAGAGTGTGCGTGGTTGGTGCCGCCTGGTTGCGGGGGTCAGAAACCGATTGTGTGTGCCGAGCTGGCGGTCTCGAATTCGGTGGGCGCGAGCCAGTCGAGACCGGAGTGGCGCCGTCCCACGTCTCGACCTCAACCTCCACACCGAGAAAGACCCGCCAAGCCACGGCCAGTCGGGTCGTTTCGTGCCTGTCGCGGAAGGTACGCTCACCCCAAATCCCGGCAATTAAGGGGGCACAATGCCAGGTGAACAAGTCGCAGGGGACGACGATCCCGGACGCGCAAACAATACTGCCTCAGCTCGCCGAGAGTTCGGCGCGGCTCTCGGCCGAATTCATCAAGAACGAGGTATGAGTCTTCGGGAACTCGAAGAACGAACTGGAATAAAGCGAGACGTTCTTCACCATTGGATCCACGGAACGAGACTCCCCAGAAACCAGCTCCAAGTGCGCGATCTTCTGGCTGTGTATGGGGTCGACGCGGATTTAACCAACCGCCTGATGGCTCTTCATGCCGCTGCCTCCTTCGGGGGCGCGCAGCAGGTCAATATCAGTGGCGATAACTACGGCGTCATCGTTCACAGTCAACCGCAGGTAGTGAACACGTCACCCAATCTTGCAGAGCGTCAGCAAGAGTTCTTTTTCGACTTCCTTCGGGAATCGTTGAAGCAATACGGGATGACGTTTCGAATCAGCATCGGTGTCGCACTGGCCGGTGCGCTGGTCGTCATGGCAGGGGGCGTTCTCGCTCTCGTCAATGCCGGGAATCCGGATTGGAGCTACGTTCCAGTGGTGACAGCCCTCGCGGGTGTGCTGATCACAACGACTGCGGGTGCGTTCGCCGTCCACGCGAACCGTGCGCGGGTACATCTGACGCACGAGGTGAGCTCGCTGAAGTCCAGCATCCAGGCAGACCACGACATGGCGCAGTCGCTGAAGTTGTCCGAGCATCAGCTGTCGCAGACACTGAAACTCATTGACGGGGTCGCAGATACCGACACGCAGGACCGGCTCAGGTCTATCGCGGCGGCGTGGGCGATGGGGTTGGCACCCGATCCGATCGATCTGTCGAAACATCTGCCGCCGAAGCACATCGATTCGATTCGAGAACATGCAACAGATTGACCATATAGATAAACAGCGGGCCATCCGCCCAGCTGGAAGCATTCGTTTCGGACCCCACGAGATGAGAAGCAAGCCGCAAAATTTCACTACCACCAGCAGGCTTGGACATTCGACTCGGCATCGAATTCATGGCATGATGACAATCGCATCTTTCGGGTTCTACCTCTGAAAGGAATCTGGTGATGAGAATTACCGTTCCAAAGGAGGCTGCTCCGGGCGAGCAAACAACTATACGCTCGCAATCCGGAGAATGGTTCGCTATATGGCGCGGCAGAGAACCTGCCGAGAATGGCACAGAATACGACGTCTAACTCGACATCGACGAAACCGGCTGCTGGGACGGTGGCGCGTCCAACCAGAGGCGCCGGGGTGGCGTATTCATGTCGGACGGTAAAGTTACAGTCTGCGGTCGGGTTTCGATGACATACGACGATGGGGTTTTCGTACTAGACCTTGCTACCGAAAGTGTGATGTTAGAACAGGGTGATCTGTCACCAGCCCCAAAGGAGGGGCAGCATGTGTGTTTCGAGCCAAATTCCGTCCAGCTGTTCCCGATGAATTACTAGCTCTTGTTCATACCGGGATCGACTTATGGGCATGAAGCATCCCGGAGCAACCGCATACAGCTGAGGGAATCGCAGCAACCAGTTTGAACTCCTGATCGACAGCAAGCGGCGCGTCAGAAGGTTACTGGCTCGCCACATCGTGTCTCCGACTATTCGAACCCGTAAAGCGGGCTTCATTAGCGGCAGCGTCCACGTCCCCTGTAGAACTGCGGTCGAGCTGAGCACCATCTCGATCTGTTCGCTTCATCTCTACTTGATCTGTGGACGGACGACGCGAACTACGGGAGCGACACCTTTCGCGGTAGCGGTGGCGGGCGGTGCCTTGATGACAAGATCGCCCGCCAATATGAGGTCGTGACGTAGTCGCGCGGGCGATTCGTCACCGGTTCATGACCTCCGGCGCCAACAGGCATCGCTGCTCTTCCCGCAGGGGCGATCATCATGCTCGTCCGGACTCGGACCGGATCCGGCACGACACCACCAAAACCATCTTGGACACCTACGGCCACCGCTGGCCGGATACAGACGAGTCCACCCGCCAGGCGATCGCCGGAGTGATCGCCCAACGGGTGGACTCTAGTTCTACTGCTGCGTACCTACTGCGTACCGAACGCCCGAATCAGGCGTAAATACGCAGGTCAGGATTACACGTCGAAGTACAGCTCGAACTCGTACGGGTGCGGACGCAGGTTCACTGGGGCGATTTCGTTGTCGCGCTTCAGGTTGATCCAGGTCTCGATGAGGTCCGAGGTGAAGACGTTGCCTTCGGTCAGGTAGTCGTGGTCCTGCTCGAGGCGGTCGATGACCGAGGCCAGGCTGGTGGGGGCCTGCGGGATACCCTTGGCCTCCTCCGGCGGGAGCTCGTAGAGGTCCTTGTCGACCGGGGCCTTCGGCTCGATCTTCTTCTTGATGCCGTCCAGACCGGCCATCATCATGGCGGCGAAGGCCAGGTACGGGTTACCCGAGGAGTCGGGGGCGCGGAACTCGATGCGCTTGGCCTTCGGGTTGTTGCCGGTGACCGGGATGCGGACCGCGGCGGAGCGGTTGCGCTGCGAGTACACCAGGTTGATCGGGGCCTCGTAGCCCGGGACCAGGCGGTGGTAGGAGTTCACGGTCGGGTTGGTGAACGCCAGCAGCGACGGGGCGTGGTGCAGGATGCCGCCGATGTAGTGGCGCGCCAGATCCGACAGGCCCGCGTAACCGGCCTCGTCGTGGAACAGCGGCTTGCCGTCCTTCCACAGCGACTGGTGCACGTGCATGCCCGAGCCGTTGTCACCGAAGAGCGGCTTCGGCATGAAGGTGACGGTCTTGCCCTCGGCCCACGCGGTGTTCTTGACGATGTACTTGAACAGCTGCAGGTCGTCGGCCGCGTGCAGCAGAGTGTTGAAGCGGTAGTTGATCTCGGCCTGACCGGCGGTGCCGACCTCGTGGTGGCCGCGCTCCAGCTCGAAGCCCGCGTTCTGCAGGTTGGTCGAGATCTTGTCGCGCAGGTCGACGTAGTGGTCGTACGGGGCGACGGGGAAGTAGCCGCCCTTGTTGCGGACCTTGTAGCCGCGGTTGCGGGTGCCGTCCGGGTTGAACTCCGCGCCGGTGTTCCAGGAGCCGGAGATCGACTCGATCTCGTAGAAGGCGCCGTTCATGCCCGAGTCGTAGCGGATGGAGTCGAAGATGTAGAACTCGGCCTCGGCACCGAAGTAGGCGGTGTCGGCGATGCCGGTGCTCTTCAGGTACTCCTCCGCCTTGCGCGCGATGTTGCGCGGGTCGCGGCTGTAGGCCTCGCGGGTGAACGGGTCGTGCACGAAGAAGTTGAGGTTCAGCGTCTTGGCGGCGCGGAACGGGTCCAGACGCGCGGTGCTGAAGTCGGGCAGCAGCAGCATGTCCGACTCGTCGATGGACTGGAAGCCACGGACGGAGGAGCCGTCGAACGCTAGCCCTTCCTCAGCGAGGTCAGCGGTGAAAGCCTTCGCGGGGATCGAGAAGTGCTGCTGGACACCCGGAAGATCGCTGAAGCGAATGTCGACGTATTCGACTTCCTCTTCTTTGATGAACTTGATGACCTCGTCGGCCGTGCTGAACGTCACTTGTTCTCCTTACGGATCGGTTCCCAGCCAGTGTCGATTGCATGGGTTCGTCGCGTCCAGACGGTATGGACGCGGTGTTTCCCAGTAGTCAAGGCTGTGTTTCGCCAGTGTTACACGTGCGGCTGGCCGGGTGTTGAAGGCCACCCGGGCTCGAACTGCATGGTAGTCCTGCTATCCATGGCAGCACTCGCCGAGGTCAACTCTGGTTAGTGCGATGTCCTACGACCGGTCGTAGGCGCCTATTCTGGGGGTCATGGCACGCATCAGCGGATCCTGGCTCTCCGGACCTTCGGCGGATCCGGGCGATCCGGCAACCCCCGAGTTCCCCGGCCAGAACCTCGGCCTGCCGCGCTCGGGCGCGGGTTCGCTCGTCGGCCTGTCGCGGCGCATCGCGGCACTGGTGGTGGATTGGTTCATCGCGCTCGGCATCACCGCGATCATCGTCCGGCCCAATCCGGACAAAATCATCGCCGGGCTCGATCTCCCCGCCGGGAAGCCGCGCCCCTCGAACTTCGAAGTGGTCGTGAGCGCGCTGACCACCCCCAACCTGCTGGTCTGGTTCGTGATCGGCGTCGTCGCGGTGTCATTGTTCGGTTTCACCCCCGGCCAGTACTTCCTGCGCCTGCGGGTGATCCGGGTCGATGCCCCGGCGGCCGTCGGTTTCGTCCGCGCACTGGCCCGGCAGGTGCTGCTGGTTTTCGTGGTCCCCGCGCTGTTCACCGACGCCGACGGCCGCGGCATGCACGACCGCGCTACCGGAACCGCCGTCGTTCGCTCGCGATAGCAGGCGGGCCACACAGACCTTCCAGCGGTAAAGACCCGACTTTCATCGGAACGACGGGGTGGGGCACTGCCCATTAGGCTCCGGCGGTGTCTCTGAATCCAGCAATGCTGGCCCTACGCCTGTTCCTCGAACTCACCGCTATCTCCGCCTTCGCGCTCTGCGGGTGGCGGGCGTTCGATTCGCCGTGGCGCTACATCTTGGTTGTGGTGCTGCCGATCGCCGCGGCCACGCTCTGGGGAACATTCGCGGTTCCCGGCGACCCGAGCCGAAGTGGCGCGGCACCGGTCGCCGTGTCGGGGCCGGTCCGGCTGGTGGTGGAGTTCGCCGTGCTCTTCGGCGCCGTCGTAGCACTGTGGTTTGCCGAGCTGCCCAAGTGGGCGTTGGTGCTCACCGTGATCCTGGTCATCTACCACGCCATCGGCTACGACCGGATCACTTGGCTGCTCACGACGCAGCCGTCCGCGTAGCGCGGCCTCGAACCAGTCCGCATCGCAACTCCATTTCCCTGGCCGCGCAGCCCGGGCGTGAGTTGGCACGGATACGCGAAGGCCCGCATCCATCTCGTGGATGCGGGCCTTCGCGGATCTCTCGAAACCGCTCAGCGGCGACGGATGGTGCGCTGGACGCCGCGCATCTTGGCGCCCGCGGGCATCGGGCCCTTGGGCAGTGCGGGACCGCCCTTCGAGCTCAGTGCGGAGAGACGGCCCTCGATGAGGTCTATGCGCTTGGCGTCGATATTGCGGGGCAGCTTGGTGAGGTGCTTCTGCAGTTCCTTGAGCGGGATCTGGCCCTCGTCGTTGCCGATGATGATGTCGTAGATCGGGGTGTCGCCGATGAGCCGGGCGGTGCGCTTCTTCTCCTGGGCCAGTAGCGATTTCAGCCGCTGCGGGGAGCCCTCGCCGATCAGGATGACACCCGGCAGGCCGATCACCCGATGCACCGCATCCAGCTGGGTGGTCGCGGCGATGCCATTGCTGACCCGCCATTTGCCCTGCAGATTCTCCAGCACCCACGCCGCCGCGCCCGCTTGGCCCTCGGCCTTGGCATAGACGTTCCTCTGCACCCGCCGACCGAAGATGATGAAGGCGACCAGCACACCGAGCAGCAGACCGAGCGGCAGCAGGAACCACTGCAGCCCGAAGATCAGGCCGATCACCAGGAATACGACGGTGATGCCGACGACGGCGCCGATCATCAAAGGCAGCAGCAGCTTGTCTTCCTTGCGCTGCATCTGGAACGCCTGCCAGAGCTGCTGGCGACGTTCTTTCGACTGCTGCTTGCGCGCCGCCTTAGCCGCGGCCTTCGCTTCCTTCGACGGTGTGCCGCCCTTGCCTACTGCCATGGTTCACAGAATAGTGCCACGTCGCGCGGGTCTCCCCACCGCGTCAGTTCACGCCGCGGCGGGCGATCGGCCCCAACACGGTGAGATCCAGATCACCCGAGGTCTCGGTCCAGCCCATGGCGCGCAGTTCCACCGGGGTGCCGACACCGAGCGCGTCGCGCAGGCCGATGGCTACCGACCTCGCGAGTCCGACCAGGGTGTCCAGGGAAAGGGGCCACAGCAGGGTGCGGGTCCAATTGTCGATCTGGCGCCGCGCGACGGGCTCGCGCCAGCCGAGATCGCGCAGCATGCGCTCACCGGTCGGCGAGATGGGTTGGGTGAGATAGGAATTGCCCGCCAGTTCGACGGATAACTTGATGTCGTATTGTACGAATTGGACGTATCGATTGCCGGGCGCGGCGATGATCAGCGTTGCCCGGGAAGGTAGTTCGGATAGGCATTGCGCCAGCGCCCGCACGAATTTGTCCCAATCCGTGGTCACCGGCTCGCTCATATTTCCCCCGGGGACTCGCACGGGCCCGATCTTACGCCGCGCCGCCTGAGACACCAGTCGAATCTTGTTGGCCGAATGCGAACTTCACATCGGTGATAGCCAAAGCAAATGGCCCGCCGTTCACTCGAACGACGGGCCGTTCACGGCCACGAGTCACGCGGCGGCGTGGACCGATCCCGAAGGCATCGTCCGGTGCTGCGGCCGGTCGTGGCGCGTTTCCAGTTCCGGGACGCGGCCCAGCCCGCGGAAAACCGGAACACCGAGCTTGCGGCTCGCGGGCCGCAGTGCCCACGACACCACCACACATATCGCGAAAAAGCCCGTGTAGATCAGATGATTCGCAGCGGAATGGTGTCCGATATGCGATGCGAGTCCACCGGTCAGATCGAAAAACGCACCGGCATAGGCCCATTCCTTCACCAGCGGAAAACGCGGCGCCGCAATGGCCATGGCGCCGAGCACTTTCCAGAATCCGAGGATGGTCATGACATAGGTTGGATAACCTAATTCCGTCATCCCCGCCGCAGTGCCGCCGCGTTGGGTCAGGTCGGCGACACCGCCCGTCGCGAGTACGAAAATCAATAGTCCGGTGGTGACCCGATATCCGATCGTTCGTGTCTTGCTCATCGCGGCTCTCCTGCCCTCGTGCCATCGGCGTGCTTCCGCGCGCCGTCACACCCCTGACCAGTGCGGCGGTCGAGATGTGACAGGCAAGGCTCAGCCCGCCCGCAGCTCGAGTTCCATGAGCTCCAAGGTCTCCGGGTCGGCGAGCAAGTCGATGGCGACGATGCGTCCCTCGGAGACCGTGAAATCGAAGACCACACGCGGTGTACCGCCGACGGCCCAGACCATGCCGGCACGCCCGTCGACGAGCGCGAGTTGCGCCCCCTTTGCCCGGCCGGAGAACGTCTGCGCGACGGCGTCCGCACCGCGGGCTGCCGTGGCGCCGGTGGCGAGGGCCGCGGCATCGACGCGCAGCACCACATCCGGATCGAGCAGGGTCAGCAATGCCGCGAATTCGCCACCGCGTGCCGCGGCGAGGAACGCGTCGACCACCTCACGCTGACGATCGCGATCGACGGCGGCCCTGGCACCCTGCACCCGCCGCCGCGCCCGGCTGGCCAATTGCCGCGCGGCCGCCGGGGTTTTGCCGACGATCGGGGCGATCTCGTCGAACGGCACGGCGAACATATCGTGCAAGACGAACGACAGCCGCTCCGGCGGTGCCAGGGTGTCGAGTACGACGAGCAATGCGAGACCGATCGAATCGCCGAGCACCGCTTCCTGTTCCGGACCGTCGACCTCCGGCAGCGGTTCGACATCGTCGAGCGGTTCCTCGCGCCGCGTCTTGCGGGACTGCAGCATATTCAGGCAGAGGCGTGCGACGACGGTGGTCAGCCAGCCACCCAGATTCTCGATCTCATCGCTATCGGAGCGACTGAGTCGCAGCCAAGCTTCTTGGACGGCGTCATCGGCCTCGCTGCCGGAGCCGAGTATGCGATACGCGACCGCGAGCAGATGGGTGCGGTGCTCCTCGAAGCGCTCGGCAAGAAAATTCTCGTCCATTTGTCACATTCTCCCGATGGTGCTGGTCAGGTACACGAACCGGAAGCCAGAACCGGAACGACCAGCACTGCGAACAAGGAGCGAATCATGACCGCTGGACTGCAGACCATCGTGTACCCGGTGACCGACCTGGTCAAGGCGAAGAGCGTGTACGGCACACTGTTCGGCTCGGAGCCGACCGCCGATACCCCGTACTACGTCGGCTACCGGGTGGCGGGCCAGGACATCGGCCTCGACCCGAATGGCGCGAAGAAGGGCATGACCGGCCCGGTCGGCTACTGGCACGTCGAAGACATCACCGAGCAGATCGCCGCCATGGTCGAGGCGGGCGCCACGCTGCAGGACGAGCCCCGCGACGTCGGCGGCGGCAAATTGATCGCCACCCTCACCGACACCGACAACAACGTCATCGGCCTGCTCCAGCCGTAATCCGCCCAGTCCAGAACTGGACCGCTGATCACTGTGCACGCAGGGCGGCAACCGTCGAGTGCGGACCTCAGCGCATGGTGATCGGCCGTTCCGGACAGTTCGGCCGAACGGACTGCGAAAAGTCCCCGCCGCAGCAGGGTAGGAAGGAGAGGATCGACGCGTGGGCGCGCGAAATCATGTGCCGACGCGCAGAGCCGAGGGGCAGATATGAGTTCGTTCGAGCAGTATCAGGTGCGGCCGGTCGGCTGGGTGCGCTCGCCGCTGAGCAATCGGGCGGATGCGCCCCGACAAGGTGACGAAGGCGCTCCGCCAGCGGATATCGTGCTGAATTCGGAGGTGGCGACGGCGGCAAAGGATCTGCGCCCCGGCGATGAGGTCATCGTGCTCACCTGGCTGCACCAAGCGGATCGGGCGGTGCTCGCGGTGCATCCGCGCGGGGACCAGGCGCGGCCGGAGACCGGAGTGTTCGCGACGCGCTCACCCGATCGGCCGAATCCCATTGGACTGCATCGGGTCACGATCGCCGAAAGCGACGGGCGCATCCTCACCGTGCACGGTCTGGAAGCGATCGATGGCACCCCGGTGCTGGATCTGAAGCCGGTCCTCGGTCCGGCGGCGGAGCGATGAGCGTCGGGTGATACCCCCGTTCCGGGGGCTGGACTAACGACCAGCAGCGGTCGATAGTTCTCGAGTGATTGTGGGTTCAGTGTTGTGGCGTGGGTTGGCCGGGGTTCTGCTGATGCTCGGCGTGCTGGCGCCGGTGACCGCGGCGGAGCCGGTTGGCGTGCCGTATCAGTGGTCGCAGAGCTACCTCACCGCCGCGGACGGCACCCGGCTGCACGCCGATATTCTGCGGCCGGCGGGCATCGCCGAGGACATCCGCACGCCGGTGGTGCTCACCGTCAGTCCGTATCGCTCGCATTCCGCCTATCTGACCGTGCCGCGGCTGGAGGGCGGTCCGTCCACCGACGACCTGCATGTGGCGATGTTCCTGAATGCGGGCTACACCTACGTCATCGTCGATCTGCGCGGCTTCGGCGGCTCGTCCGGCTGCCCGGATTTCGGTGGGCCGGGCGAACGTTCGGATGTGGCCACCGCGGTGCAGTGGGCGGCAGCGCAACCGTGGTCGACCGGCCGGGTGGGCATGGTCGGCACCTCTTACGAGGGCTGGACCGGGATGATGGGCTTGGCGACCAAGCCCGCGGGTCTGGCTGCCGTCGCATCGTTCGGCCCGGTCGTCGACCCGTATTCGTATGTGTACATGCAGGGCGTTTCCTGGAAGTTCTCCGGTAAGCCGGTGACCGAGCAGGGCATTCGGCCGTCGGATACGACCGGTATCGAGCATCTGCTGATCGCCTCCACACCGGGTCGCCCCGACGACTCCCCCGAGTACCAGTCCAACGCCGTCCAAATATCCCCCGAGTGCTATGCGCAATTCGCGGCGAACACCACGAATCACGATGGCGGCACCGAGTTCTGGCGCGCACGCGATCTCGTGGAACAGTTGCGCGGCAATACGATTCCACTGTTCGTCAGCCAGGGCTTCCTCGACTACAACACCCGCGCCTATCGCGTATTCGACGTCTGGAACGCGCTCGGTCCCGGCGATCACCGCGCCTGGTTCGGTGAATGGGGCCACAGCGACTGCGACGTCAAATGCGGCAGACCGGATTTCGATACCGAACTGCTCGCCTTCTTCGACAAGCACGTCGCCGGCCGCGATGTCGAAGTGCCCGGCCCACGCATCACCGTCGGCCAGTTCGACGGGGGCTGGCGCTCGGAAACCGCTTGGCCGCCCGCGGATGCCCGCCGCGTCCCGATCGACCTGCGGACCGGCGTCTACACCGACCGCGGCCTGCTCCCCGGGCCCGATCGAGAAATCTGGTCCGTCTCCGAACCACTGACCACCGATCAGCACATCTCCGGAATCCCGACGGCCGCGCTGCACCTGTCCGGTCCGCCCGCCGCGACGGTCGCGGTCGAACTGTTCGATATCGCACCCGAGGGCCGCGCCACCGTCATCACCCGCGGCATCGCCCCCGTCGCCGACACCGCCGACATCAGACTGCTGGCCCAGGACTGGCCGCTGCGCGCCGGGGACCGCCTCGGTGTGCGGATCACCGACGTCGTCGACGACGTCTGGTCACATGCCGCCGCCAACAGCCAGGTCACCGTGCTCGCGGCCCGCCTGGAACTCCCGCTGCTCACCACCCCGCGCACCCCCGACCTCACCGGCGGCACCAGTGACACCTGGACGAAATGGCGTGACCAGAAGGTCCGCACCCTCGGCCCCGATGTGTTGAACAATGCAGTGATGCCCATGAACTTGCCGAACGATTCCGGCTCTCGATGACAAGTAGCGCCGCGCAGACCCACCCGACTGCTGTGGTGGTCGACGCCCATATCGCCGAACGCCTCGCCTACGCCCTGCGATGCGCGACGATTTCGCACGAGCCGCCGGATATCGCCCCCGGCGGGCCGCGGGGTGCCGTACCCACCGAGCAGACGGGCACAGGTGCCACTGACCGGTCGGAGGCCGGGTCCACCGACCGATCAGCCGAGGCGTCCACCAACCAGACGGCCACGAGATCCACCGCGGCCGGTACCGAGCCCACCCCGAAGGCAGACGCCGCTGACGTGTACGACAGCGACGCCGAGTTCGTCCGTCTGGGCGCGCACCTCGAGCGCTCGTTCCCACTCGTGCACGCCGAACTGGAGTTGGAGCGGTTCGGGCACAGCAGGCTGTACCGCTGGTCCGGTGTCGAGCCGGATAAGGTGTCGGCGATTCTGCTCGCGCATCAGGACGTGGTGCCGGTTGATGATCTACGACGGTGGACGCACCCACCGTTCGCGGGCGTGGTGGACGACGAATTCATTTGGGGCCGTGGGGCGATCGATGACAAGAGTCGGCTGATCGCCATCTTGGAGGCGGTCGAATCCGCGCTCGCGGCGGGAATTCGACCGCGGCACACCATCTATCTGGCGTTCGGGCACGACGAGGAGGTGTTCGGGGATGAGGGTGCGGTCCGGATTGCGCGTCGGCTGCGGGAATCCGGTGTGCGCGCGGATCTGCTGCTCGATGAGGGCGGAGTAATCCTCGACGGCGTCGCGGACGGCGTCGACCGGCCGGTCGCCTCGATCATGGTGGGCGAGAAAGGCTATGCGACCGTTCGGCTTTCGGTATCGGCGGTGGGCGGGCATTCGTCCATGCCCGGTGCGCAGACCGCTGTCGGCCGGATCGCGCGCGCCGTGGGCCGAGTCCAAGATCATCCGATGCCGCTGCGGATGACGCCGGTGGTGGCCGATATGCTCGCGCGACTGCGCAGCGTCATGCCGGAGTATCGCCGTCGCCTGCTCGCATTCGCCGGATTGGCCGCACCTGTGATCACCCGGGTGATGGCGGCCCGTCCGCAGACTGAGGCGCTGGTGCGCACGACGACCGCGCCGACGGTCATCCGCGGCGGCGTCAAACCCAATGTGCTGCCGCAGCAAGCCGAGGCCCTGGTGAATTTCCGCATCCTGCCCGGCGATTCGGTCGCGGCGGTGCTCGCACACTGCCGCAAGGTGGTGCGCGACGCGGGCGTGCGGATCGAACTCATCGGCATGACCTCGGAGCCGTCCCCCGGCAAACCGCCCGGCCCGGCGTTCGACCTGATCGCCGACCTCGCCGCGGCCGTCGTCCCCGGTATCGCGGTGACCACCGGAATCGTCCCCGGGGCCACCGACTCCCGGCATTACGACGACCTCGCCGCGACGCGCTGCAACTTCGCTCCCATCGTGCTGACCCAGGCCGATCTGGAAACGATCCATGGAACCGACGAGCGCATCTCGCTGGTGAACTACGCTCGGCTCATCGAGTTCAACCGGCGGCTGATCGATCAGCTCGCGGCGCCGCCACCGACCCCAGGAGCCGATGCATGACAACCGATCCGAAGGCCAGCGAGTCCCCCGAGCCGGTACCGGGTATCGAGACCGGCGAATTCGACGGCGCCGGCAGCCGGATCGCGTGGCGCGCCTGGCTTCCTGAAACCGAGGCACGTGCGGTGATCGTGCTCGTGCACGGCGTCGCCGAACACTCGGGCCGCTACGCCCATGTCGGAAAGCGGCTGGCCGACAGCGGTTTCGCCGTCTACGCACTCGATCACCTCGGCCACGGCAAGTCCGCGGGCAATAACGCGAATATCGGGTCCATGGCGGGCTCCGCCGACAATGTCGCGGATATGCTGAAGATCGCCAGCCGCGAACATCCGGACGTGCCGCGGTTCCTGGTCGCGCATTCGATGGGCAGCCTGATCACGCTGTATCTGGCCACTCGCGCACCGATCGACGTCGACGGCATCGTGGTCTCGGCGCCGCCGCTGGATATCGCCGTCGGCAACCCGCTGCAGCGCCTGGTGGGCCCGCTGCTGTCCCGGTTCGCCCCGAATCTCGGTGTGCTGAAACTGGATTCGTCGATGATCAGCCGCGATCCCGAGGTGGTCCGCGCCTACGACGACGATCCGCTCGTCTTCCGCGGCAAACTCCCGGCCCGCACCGGCATGGAAATGCTGAACGCCACCGAATTCGTCAAGAGCCGTCTGGACAAGCTCACCGTGCCGCTGCTGGTGCTGCACGGCACCGCCGACGCCATCGCCGCACCGTCGAGCACCGACAAGATCGAGCGATCCGCGGGCTCCAAAGACCTCACGGTGATCCGCTACGAGGGCCTCTACCACGAGGTCTTCAACGAACCCGAACAGGACAAGGTGCTCTCCGATGTGGTCGAGTGGCTGGAGGCGCACCTGACGGGCGAGTAGACCCCCTACCGGGCAAGTAAGCTCTGGCCATGGGAGAAAGAGTCGCCTTCATCCGCGCAACCTGGCACAGCTCGATCGTCGGCAAGGCCTACGAGGGCTTCACCGCCGAATACTCCGGGCTCGGCTTCGACCCCGCCACCATCGACGTCTTCGAGGTGCCCGGCGCATTCGAAATCCCGCTGCATGCCAAGCGGCTGGCGCGCAGCGGTAAGTACTCGGCGATCGTCGCGGCGGCGCTGGTCGTCGACGGCGGCATCTACCGGCACGATTTCGTCGCGTCCGCGGTGATCGACGGTCTGATGCGGGTGCAGCTCGACACCGATGTGCCGGTCTTCTCGGTGGTGCTCACCCCGCATCACTTCCACGAGCACAGCGAGCACGTCACCTACTTCACCGAGCATTTCGTGACGAAGGGAGCCGAGGCGGCCCGCGCGCTCGCGACCACCATCAGCTCCCTGCGCGAACTGCCGGTGAACTAGCGATAGTTCGACAGACAGGACTGCTCGCCGTCGAGCACACCGGTGCGGAACGCCTCCAACCGCTGGAAGCCGCTCGCCACCACCTTGCCGTTCACATCGCTGGCGACCAGACCGTCGGCGAGCAGTCCGGAGACCGCCTCGTCGAGGTCGTTGGCCGACAGCCGCAGATCGCTGCCCGGTTTGCTCAGCTCGGTCGTCACGACTCCGGTGAGGCATGCGGTGCGCAGTCCGGCGGTTTCCGCACCGGTGATCGAGAGCTTGCGTTCCTGTTGCACCGCGAGCACATAGCGGGAGATGAAGACGGCGAAGGCGTTGTAATCGCCGTCCACGACCGCCGAGAGCGGTTCGTCATCGCCCGTCATCGGCCCGCCGCGTTTGGCGAGTTCGGGTACATCGGTACCGATCTTGTTCGAACTCGGGCAGTAGGAGACCGGCTCGGTGGCGGTCACCTGGGCGCAGTTCTTGACGATGCCGTTGTAGTCGTACTGCGGCGCCTGCCGCAGCGGGAAGATCTTTGCCAGCGCCTGGCTCAGGCCGGTCAGCGCGGCCGCATCGACCGGAAGCTGGGCGTCCTGTTCGCCGTCCTCATAGGTGGTGGGCAGGGTCCCCCTACGCTGCTCGATCTCCTTCTTGTTGATCTTCTTGCAGCCCGGCGCGCCGTCGGTGTAGCCGATCTGCACCGCCGTCGTCCGCTCGAAGGCGGAGCCGTGCACGTTCTTCGGGTTATCCGGATCGGTATCGCGTACGGCGA
Source organism: Nocardia sp. CA-107356 (assembly GCF_050946365.1). Lineage (NCBI taxonomy): Bacteria > Bacillati > Actinomycetota > Actinomycetes > Mycobacteriales > Nocardiaceae > Nocardia > Nocardia sp. CA-107356. The sequence goes on from NZ_CP191992.1 coordinate 7,343,338, forward strand.
TGGTCGCGCCGAGCACCGCGTTGAGACCGTCGGTCATATTGAGCGTGAAGTGCGCCGAATTCCCTTCCGCCACATGCCGAAGGAAGACACCCGCCAGGCAATCGGCCTGCTGTTCCTTCACCAGCGCCCCGCTGAAGAATCCGGCGATCTTGGCCTGTCCCTGAATGGAGTGACCGTACTCGTGCGCGAGCACCATCACGATCGCCATCTCGCTGTACTTCTGCTGCAGCAGCGGCAGCAGTACGCCGCGATCCCAGCCGATGGTGTGGTCCAGACTGCAGTAAGCGGCGTTGACCAGGTGATAGGTGCTGGACTTGCAGAACTTGACCGCCTGCTCCTTGGGCGCCTTGGCATCCCAGGAGATATAGCGGCTCACCGGTTTGAAGGTGCCGGGAAAGGTCTTGCCGTACTCGGTCTTCCAGAAAACCTCCAGGTCGGCGATGGTGTTGAGGGCGAGCTTGTCGACCGCGCCACCGTCACCGTTATCCGCGGTCAACGCAGCATCCGGCACACCCTTGCGCGGACCGCTCGGCCCGTTATTGGAGACCGCGCCGGTCACGTCCCACGGATTGTCCGCGGTCACCGCGCCCGCCCCCTGCTGGCCCGCTGTGCCGTCGCATCCGACCAGCGCAGCGCCGACCAGCAGCAATACGGCGACCACCCCGAACCGCAGCCGTCTAGTCTTCATCAGGTCTTTCCTCCCCGAACTCACCGCGGGCCCGTCCTCAGCGGCCCCTGACCCGATGGCGTCGGCGACGCATCCCGCATACGCCTGCCCGTCGAGCGATCACATGGTAATCGCAGAAACCGCTGCGCGCGTATCTGTCCGATCGCAATAGCGAGGACGAACCGTCAGGCGTTCAACTGCACGCGTGCCACTATCGCGCGATGATCCGATCCAGGAATGGTCAGTGAGCGCACGTCCGCGGCCGTGCCATCGGCGACCAGAATGTGGTCGATGCCGATCACCGGCCCCCAGCGGTAGTCCGCGGGAAAGGTGAGCAGTGGTCCGGCACCCGCCTCATCCGCTGCCGCGACGAACCGGCCGCGCAGCAGATCACGGAACGCCGAATGATCGCGCGTGGCATTGAAATCCGCGCCGACGATCGCGGGACCCCGCTGCGCGTCCAGTATTTCGCGAATCCGGCCGAGCTCGGAACTCCACCCGGGAAAGTCGACCGTCGGCGGAATCGGATGAAACGCGAACACCGTCACCGCCCCGCGCTGTGGATGCTCCACCGTCGCGGACAGATTGTTGAGCACGAAGCCGTCGTATTTCTCGGTGTCCCGCAACGGGTACCGGCTGTAGATCCCGGTACCGCCGCCGCCCCCTCCGGCCTGCAAGAACTGATGCGGGAGCAGTTCCTCGATTCCGGCTCCGGCAAGCCGCCGCACCACCTGCGGTGTCAGCTCATCGACGGTGAGCACCTCGACCCTGTTGTCTCGCACCGCCCGAACCACCGCATCCGCATCCGCTTCCCCGAAGAGCAAGTTCGACTGCATCACCGAAATTTCCGGCCCCGCGGCCGCCTTGCCATCCGGCACGAAGATCGGCACCAGCGTCCACAACACCGCGGCGGCCACCACCCCGGCCACCGCGGCACTGCGCCACCCCCGCGCCATCAGGAACAGCGCTACCGCGACCACCGCACCCAGCATCAGATAGGTGGCCCCCGAAGCCAGCAGTACGAACAGCCGTCGATCCCACGACCCGAAATGCAACAGCAGCCCGGTAATCCCCGCCGCCAGGGCGCACCATCCCAACCCGTGTAGCAACCGTCCCACCCATATCCGCATCCCCCGACCCTATCCGCCCCCGATGAAGATCAAGTGCGCTGATTGTGGAGATCCTGTGTGGTCATAGCGTCACTAAGCTGGGTCCGACGGCCCGGGGATGCCGGGCCGAAGTCGAGGTGGTCGCGATGTATGTCGAGGAATTCACAGCAACGGGGGTGCTGACCGCCGAGGGCGCAGAGGATCTTGCGCACACTGCGGGCCGGTTCACTTCACGGATCACGGTGACGTGCAATGGGCACAGTGTGCACGCGCCTGTGCTGCCGGTGTGCTGGGACGCGTTGCGGGTAATGGACGGGAGCACCGTATCCGTCACCGCCGAGCGGGGGTACCACCCGCCCGACGATGAAGACCGGATCGCGCTGCGCGAATTCGTGCGGCGCTTCCAGGTGCTGACCGCGCTCGCTCCGGCGCGGCTCGCGCTCAGTGGCGGTTCATCTGCTCGACGAGGACCGCGGCGTCCGTGGTGAGTGAGCCACCGGCGAAAGCCAATGTGGCCAAGGAGCGTTCGGCCGCGGCAGGATGGCCCGCGCCACACGCGTCGGTCACCAGGATGGGCAGGTACCCCAGGTCCAGGCTGTGCCGGACCGTCGGTTCGATGCCGACCTCCAGGGCGATGCCCGCGATGGCGTAGGTGTCGATTCCCAAGTCGCGCAACGCGATATCCAGCGGGGTGGCCGCGAAGGCGGACATGGTGATCTTATCGATGACCACCTCGTTCGGGCCCGGCGTCAGCTCGGGGACGAGCTGATACTGGGGCGAGCCCTGCGGGAAGCTGGAGTGCACCTCGTTCGGGTTGTCGACCTGCTGCCATTCCATGGCCGTACGCAGTTGGGAGACACCGGAGGCCGCGGGCGGCAGTGACATGTGCCGGGTATAGAAGACGCGAAATCCGTTCTCCCGTGCCGCATCCCGCAGTTCCACGCAGGATTGGACGATCTTGCCGCCGTCCGGCAGTTGCCGCACGATGCCGACCTGCATGTCGTAGATGATCAACGCCATCCTGGTCGGGTCGCAGGCATCCGCGAGGGTCTGCGGAATGCTGAGACCGTACGCGTAGTGCATCAGGCCGACACCACCTTCGTCCGGTCGTAGGGCTCGGCGACATCGACGGACGGATCCATCAGCGCCTCGAGCGGCAGTGGCGCCTGTACCGGAACATAGGTCCATTCCAGGTGACCGGCCTTGGTCAGCGGGAAGTCGGCGACGTAGCGCTCGGCCTCCTCGACACTGTCGACCTCGAATACGATCACCACACCCGGTTCGTCGGCGCGCGCATAGTTCTCACGGACGATGCCCGCCTTCCACAGCCGCCACACATTGGCGACCTCCTCGGGGAGGTAGGGGGTGATGGTCTCCATCGTCACGCCGGGCTTGAAGCTGTCGAAAACGATGACTTTCATGGGAAATGAGCTCCATGTCTGCAGAATGTGGTGCGGCCACGCCGCGGTGCGAGTTCCATGAAAGCCCGATGATTACAGTGTTACAAGAACGCACTTTTTGGTGAGTACCGGGAGGCGAGCAATGCCGGACAAGCGCTACTACTGCGCAGTGGAGGTGACCGTCGACCTCATCGACGGCAAATGGAAGCCGGTCATCCTGGCCCATCTCAAAGAGGGCGTGCGCCGCTACGGCGAACTCCGCCGACTGATGCCGAGCACCAGCGAGAAGATGCTCATCCAGCAGCTGCGCGATCTGGAGGCCGACGGTCTCATCCGCCGCACCGTCTTCGACACCGTCCCACCCCAGGTCGAATACGACCTCACCGAGGAGGGCTGGAGCTTGGTCCCGGTCCTGACCGCCCTCTACGAATGGGGCTGCAAGCGTGCCGACCGCGTCGGCATCACCCTGCCCTGAGCGAGCGTTCAGCCGCCGAAGACGCGCTCCACCACCGCCTTCGCGCGTCGGGTTACGCGCATGTAGTTGTCGAGGAATTCGCTGCCGTCATCGTTGGGCCACCCCGCCACTCGCGCGACGGCCGATAGTAGACGCCCCGGGCCGGGTAGTTGATCGGCTGGCTTACCGCGCACCAGCACCAAGGCGTTGCGCGCCTTGGTGGCCGTGAGCCAGGCATCGCGCAGTAGCGAAACATCCTCGGCCGCCAGCAGTTTGGTGTCCTCGATGACATCCAGGGATTGCAGCGTCGAGGTGTTGTGCAGTCCGAGCACATCGTGGGCGTAGCGCAGCTGCATCAGCTGTACGGTCCATTCGATATCGGCCAGGCCGCCGCGACCGAGTTTGGTGTGGGTCGCCGGATTCGCGCCGCGCGGCAGGCGTTCGGCGTCCACCCGGGCCTTGATCCGGCGGATCTCCCGCACCGACTCCGCCGATACCCCGCCTTGCGGATAGCGCACCTTGTCGATGATGTGCAGGAACCGGACACCGAGGTCCTGGTCCCCGGCCACCTGATGGGCACGCAGCAGCGCCTGCACCTCCCAGGGCTGCGCCCACTGCTGGTAATAGGCGGCGTAGGCGGCCAGTGTGCGCACCAGCGCACCGTTGCGCCCCTCCGGGCGCAGTCCGGCGTCGACCTGGAGCGGCGGATCGGTGCTCGGTGCGCCGAGCAACCGCTGCACCCGCTCCGCGATGCCGATCGCCCATTTCACGGCCCTGGTCTCGTCCTGACCGGGCCGCGGATCGCAGACGAAGAGCACATCGGCGTCGGAACCGTAGCCCAGTTCCATACCGCCGAGGCGGCCCATGCCGATCACCGCGATATCGGCCGGTGCCGGTGCGCCGAGTTCGACCTCGCTGGCCCGGATCACCGCGCGCAGTGCGGCTTCCAGCACCGCGACCCAGACCGAGGACAGCGCCCGACAGACCTGCGGCACGTCGAGCATGCCGAGCAGATCAGCCGAGGCGACCCGCGCCAATTCGTGTCGGCGCAGCGAACGAGCCGCCGCCACAGCACGTTTCGGATCGTCGTAGCGCGCCGAGGCGGTCAGTATCCCGCGCGCGACGTCTTCGGGCTGCGGGCTGAGCAACAGCGGCCCGCCCGGACCGTCGGCATACATCCGGATCGTATCCGGTGCGTTGATCAGCAGATCCGGCAGATATTCCGAGGAGCCGAGCACGATCATCAACCGCTGTGCGATCGCGCCTTCGTCGCGCAATTCGCGCAGGAACCAGATCTGATCGTCGAGCCCCTCCGAAACCCGCCGGTAGGCGAGTAGTCCGGCATCGGGATTCGGTGTGTCCCCGAGCCATTCGAGCAGTGTCGGCAAGAGCAGCGCCTGAATCCGGCCCTTGCGCGATACCCCGCCGGTGAGCGCCTTCAGATGTCCCAGTGCGTTTTCCGGCGCCGCGTAGCCGAGCGCAGCCAACTGCCGGATTGCCGCGTCGGGGCTGAGCCGCAACGCGTCGGGTTCCATCTTGACCACCGATTCGAGCAGCGGCCGATAGAAGAGTTTGGCGTGTAATCGCCGCACCCGCACCGCATTACGCCGAATCTCATTGCCGAGCACACCCACCGCGTCCTGTCGGCCGTCCGGTCGGATATGGGCGGCGCGGGCCAGCCAGCGCATGCCCTCCTCGTCATCGACGGCGGGTAGCGTGTGGGTGCGCTTGAGCCGCTGCAATTGCAGCCGGTGTTCGAGCAACCGCAGGAATTCATATGAGGCCGTGAGATTCGCGGCATCGTCGCGGCCGATATAGCCGCCCGCGGCCAATGCCGTCAGCGCCTCGACGGTGCCCTGCACATGCAGCGTCTCGTCCACCCGGCCGTGCACCAATTGCAAGAGCTGCACAGCGAATTCGACATCCCGCAGGCTGCCGTGGCCGAGTTTGAGTTCGCGTTCGCGCAGATCGGCGGGCACCAGATCCTCCACCCGGCGCCGCATCGCCTGCACATCGGCGACGAAGTCGGGGCGCTCGGATGCGGTCCACACCATCGGCATCAGCGCGTCGCGGTACTGCTCCCCCAGCGCCAGATCGCCGGTCATCGGCCGCGCCTTGAGCAATGCCTGGAACTCCCAGGTCCTGGCCCACCGCTTGTAGTACGCGATATGCGAGTCCAGGGTCCGCACCAGCGCACCCGCCTTGCCCTCGGGCCGCAGTGCCGCATCGACCTCGAAAAAGGCCACGCTGCCCACGCTCATCATCTCGGCGGCCAATCGGGTGGCGGTGGCGGTGGCGTCGGCGGGCTCGGCGACGAAGACGACGTCGACATCGCTGACGTAGTTGAGTTCGCGCGCACCGCTCTTACCCATGGCGATCACGGCAAGTCGCACCGGCACCGGAGCGTCCTTGCAGACCCGCGCCACCGCCACCGCCAAGGCGGCGGTCAACGCGGCATCGGCCAGGTCGGTGAGATGGCGGCCGACCACCTGATACGGCAGCACCGGCTCGTTCTCGACGGTGGCCGCCAGATCCAGCGCGGCCAGCAGCATGAGCTGATCGCGATATCGCTTGCGCAGCAGCGGGATTGCCTCCGGACCGGAGACTTCGGCCCGGTACAGCAGCGCGTCCGCATTCGGACTTTGGGCGGGCACGGCCTGCACCGAAGCCAGCAGATCCGCGATCAGCTCCTCGCGCGCGGGTAGCTTGTCCCGCCGCAGAATTCGCCACGCGGCAGGATCGGCGACCAGATGATCGGCAAAGGCGCTCGACGATCCGATGAGCGCGAAAAGCCTGCCGCGCAACGCATTATCGACCCGCAGCGTGGAATCCAGCTCGGGCCACTCGTCGCCGAGCGCGGCCCGCAGCCGCGTCAGGGTGAGCAGCGCGAGATCGGCATCCGGCGCGCGGGACAGCGCCCACAGCACCGGAATGCTGTCGATGTTGTCCCACGCCAACTCTCGCAACGAGGCGGCGGCGGTCGGCTCGAGCAAGCCGAGCCGACCGACACCGGGGACAGCTGAACGAGCAGACGGCGGCCGGACCATACGTCCAACTTAGTTGCCCGATCATCGGTTTCCACACAGCACGGTGGAAAGAGTCGCAAACGTAGCCGACGAAGCCGGTTTACCGCCTACCGGAAGAGGTACTCCTATAGGCCGAGGTACTCCTTGAGTTCATACGGCGTCACCTGGCTGCGGTAGTCCGCCCACTCCCGGCGCTTGTTGCGCAGGAAGAAGTCGAAGACGTGCTCACCGAGCGTCTCGGCGACCAACTCCGAACGCTCCATCGCCTGCAGTGCCTCGTCCAGGGTGCCGGGCAGCTCGCGGAAGCCCATCGCGCGCCGTTCGGCGGCGGTCAGCGACCACACGTCGTCCTCGGCCTCCGGCGGCAGCGTGTAGCCCTTCTCGATGCCGCGCAGACCGGCGGCGAGCAGCACCGCGAACGTCAGGTAGGGGTTGCAGGCCGAATCTGGGCTGCGGATCTCGACGCGACGCGAGGACGCCTTGTTCGGGGTGTACATCGGCAGGCGCACCAGCGCCGAGCGGTTGGACCGGCCCCACGAGGCGGCGGTCGGCGCCTCCCCGCCGTGGATGAGCCGCTTGTAGGAGTTCACCCACTGGTTGGTGATCGCGCTGATCTCCGGGGCGTGCTCGAGGATGCCCGCGATGAACGCCCGCGCGGTCTCCGACAGGTTGATCGGGTCGTCCGGATCGTGGAAGGCGTTGGCCTCACCCTCGAACAGGCTCATATGGGTGTGCATGGCCGAGCCCGGGTACTGGGCGAACGGCTTGGGCATGAATGTCGCGCGCACGCCCTCGTCGATGGCCACTTCCTTGATCAGGTAGCGGAAGGTCATCACGTTATCGGCCATGGAAAGCGCGTCGGCGTAGCGCAGGTCGATCTCCTGCTGACCCGGTGCGCCCTCGTGGTGGCTGAACTCCACCGAGATGCCCATCGACTCCAGCGCGTCGATGGCGTGGCGGCGGAAGTTGGGCGCGGAATCGTGCACGGCCTGATCGAAGAACCCGCCGGTATCGGCCGGTCTCGGCATGGAGCCGTCCTGCGGGCCGTTCTCCAGCAGGAAGAATTCGATTTCCGGGTGCACGTAGCAGCTGAAGCCGACATCACCGGCCTTGTTGAGCTGACGCCGCAGCACGTGGCGCGGGTCGGCCCAGGACGGCGAGCCGTCGGGCATGGTGATATCGCAGAACATGCGCGCCGAGTGCTGGTGGCCCTTGCTCGTCGACCACGGCAGCACCTGGAAGGTCGACGGATCCGGTCGCGCGACCATATCGGCCTCGGAGACGCGGGCGAAGCCCTCGATGGCCGAGCCGTCGAAGCCGATGCCCTCTTCGAAGGCGCCCTCTAGCTCCGCTGGCGCGATGGCAACGGACTTCAAATAGCCCAAAACATCGGTGAACCAGAGACGCACGAAGCGGATATCCCGTTCTTCGAGCGTCCGCAGCACGAATTCCTTCTGGCGATCCATGTCGCCGAGCGTAAGCACCTGGCGTTAAATCCGTGTTACATACACGCTTAGGGATTGCAATCCCATCATTCGGAATGAATCGCACCGCGCCCAAGATCGCGGCGTGAGCATGCGCCGGCGAGCGAATCATGGGCACCGTGAGCGAGCAAACCATGGGCACAGCACGCTTTCGCGCACGTCGGAGCCGAGCGCCAGGCGTAGTCGTGCACAAGTGTCAGCAGGTCAGACCGGCCGCCGGAATCGTCAGATCGGTGAGGTAGGCGATGACCGCATCGTCGAGACACTGATTGCCCGCGACCAAGGCCGCGGTGTGTCTGGTGCCCTGGTAGGTGATCAGCGCCGCACCCAACTGGTCGGCCAGGTTGACACCGGCCTGGTAGGGCGTCGCGGGATCCTCGGTGGTCGAGACCACCACCGTCTTCGGCAGACCGGGTGCCGAAATCTTGTGCGGTGTGCTGGTATTCGGCACCGGCCAGGTGGCGCACAGTTCCAGCGGCGCGACACCGGTCCCGCGGCCGTCGTCCAGGAACGGCGCCGCCTTGCGGTATTCGGCGTCCTGTCGGCCCGTTACCGCGCGATCGTCGATACGTGGATCATCGACGCACCGGATGGCGTTGAAGGCCTCCTGCGTGTTGTCGTAGGAGCCGTCATCGCGGCGGCCGTCGTACAGATCGGCGAGCTTCAACAGCGTGTCACCGCGCCCGTCCCGCAATTCGGACAGGCCGAGGGTGAGCACCCGCCAGAAATCGTTGGAGTAGAGCGCCTGCTGCACACCGGTGATGGCGTCGCCGTAGCTCAGCCCGCGCGGATCAGTGGTCGTGGCGGGTTTGGTCTCCAGCGGATTCACCAGCGCGCGGAACTTCGCGACCGCCTGGGACGGATCGGTGCCGAGCGGGCATTCCGCCTGCTTGGCACAGTCGGCAGCGTAGGCGTCGAAGGCCTTCTGGAATCCGGCTGCCTGGCGCAGCGATTCCTGCACCGGATCCTGCGAGGAGTCAACGGCGCCGTCGAGCACCAGCGCACGCACGTTGTTCGGGAACTTCTCGGCGTAGGCCGAGCCGAGTTTGGTGCCGTAGGAGTAGCCGAGGTAGCTGAGCTTCGGATCGCCGAGCACGGCCCGGATGACATCCATGTCCTGCACCACCTCGCGGGTGCCGACGTGGGACAGGAAGTCCGTGCCCGTGCGCTCCACACAGTGGCCGACGAACTGCCGGTTCTCGTCCTCGGCCTTAGTGATGCCCTCAGGGGTATTGTCCGTCGGCGGTTCGGCCCGTTCGGCGTCGTTCTGCTGCGGGGTCAGGCAGGCGATGGTCGGGGTCGAGGAGCCGACGCCGCGCGGATCGAAGCCGACCCGGTCGAAGCGCTCGGCCAGCGGCGTCTTGCCCGCGATACCCGACATCGACAGGCCCGATACCCCGGGCCCGCCCGGATTCAGCAGCAGCGAGCCGATCCGCTTACCACTGGCCGGGATTCGAGCCAGTGCCAGCGATGCGGTCGCGCCGTCGGGCTTGGTGTAGTCGACGGGCACATTGATGCGCGCGCACTCGGTATTCGGCGCGGGGCGGTCGTCCGGGGCGCCGAAGTCGTCGCAGGAGCCCCAGTTCACGGTCTGGCTGTAGAACTTCTCCAGGCCCGCGGGCGGTGCCGGCAGCGGCTGGCCCGCCTCCTCCTTGGCGACGGTGCACCCGGCCGCCACCACCGTCAACGCCACCGCGACCAGCAACCCACGCCAACTCCGCACCAAAGACATGTCAAAGATCCTGGCATGCCCGCCTCCCCATGCCACATTGCGATGTGACCAATTGCATCGACCGTGGCCTTAAACAGGCGGCGTCAGGGGTGCACACTGGATTCGTCATACAAACCCGGGGACCCGAACGGGCCTCGAGGCGACAACCACGAAAGGGACGATGATGTCCGTATCCGAATCGGAAACCCCTGCGTACGGTGCTGCCCCGACCACTCCCAAGGCGGGCAAGCGCAAGACGCGGGTGCATCATCTGCAGCAGATGAAGGCCGAAGGCGAGCGCTGGTCCATGCTGACCGCCTACGACTACTCCTCTGCGCGCATCTTCGAAGAGGCCGGAATTCCGGTGCTGCTGGTCGGTGACTCCGCGGCCAATGTCGTCTACGGCTACGACACCACCGTGCCGATCACCGTGGACGAGCTCATCCCGCTGGTGCGCGGTGTGGTCCGCGGCGCACCGCACGCGCTGGTCGTGGCCGATCTGCCGTTCGGCACCTACGAGTCCGCGCCGCAGCAGGCCCTCGCCACCGCAACCCGGTTCATGAAGGAAGGCGGCGCGCACGCGGTGAAGCTGGAGGGCGGTGAGCGGGTCGCCGAGCAGATCGCGCTGATCACTTCGGCCGGTATTCCGGTCATGGCGCATATCGGCTTCACCCCGCAGAGTGTCAACACCCTCGGCGGCTTCCGGGTGCAGGGCCGCGGCGACGGCGCCGAACAGCTCATCGCCGATGCCATCGCGGTACAGGAGGCCGGTGCGTTCTCCGTGGTGATGGAGATGGTGCCCGCCGAACTGGCCGGACAGGTGAGCCGCAAGCTGACCATCCCGACCGTCGGCATCGGCGCTGGTGTGGAATGTGATGCGCAGGTGCTGGTCTGGCAGGATATGGCGGGCTACACCTCCGGCAAGACCGCCAAGTTCGTCAAGCGTTTCGGCAATATCGGCGATGAACTGCGCTCCGCCGCAGCCGCTTACGCCGACGAGGTGCGGCGCGGAACCTTCCCCGGTCCCGAGCACAGCTTCTGAGTTCACGATGAATGGCCGGGCGGTGCGCGCACCCGCCGCGCTGCTCGGCCAATCCGTGCGGCCCATGCTCGATTGGGCCACCGGAATTCTCACCGCGCGCGGCGTGAAAATCGTTGGGGCACCGGAGGAAACGCGACGTCGCGCCTGGTCGTTGCTCGTGCGTATCCCGACCGACGCGGACCCGGTGTGGTTGAAGGCCAACTCCCGCGCCTGCGCACACGAGGGTCCACTGTTGCAGACATTGTCCCGGTTGCGGCCCGGCAGTGTGCTCGAACCCCTCGCGGTCCAAGCCGATCACGGCTGGCTACTCAGCCCCGACGGTGGCGCCACCGCACGGGATTCCGAGGCCGCGTGGACCCAGCTGGTCCGTTCCTACGCCGATCTCCAGCTGGCGATGACCGACCATATCGATGAGCTGCGCGCCACCGGCACCCCCTATCTGCCACCGCCGCAACTGATCACGGTCTACCGCCACTTCGAGCCCCGCCTCCCCGGCCTCGGCGCCGCGATCACCGAAGCCGCGACGGCACTCGCCGAATTCGGCAGGCTGAGTATCGAACACAACGATCTGCAACCCGGCAATGTCTTCACCGGTTCGAGCGCCGGCACCGGGATGCTGTTCGACTGGGGCGATGCGGTGCTCACCCACCCCTTCCTGTCCTGGCACGTGCTGCGCGGCCCGCACCGCACCGCATACTTCGACCGGTGGCGCCAGTCCGGCACCGTCTCCGACACCGAGATCGCACTCGCCGACCGATTGGCCCCACTGGTCGCCCTGCATCCGTGGCGCACCATCGACGCCTCGGCACCCCGCTTCGCCCGCTTCCTGCAGGGGTTACTGGACGACCTGCGCGCAGGCTTGCGCTGACCACCGCGACCAGGGCTGATCCACCGCGGCGCGGCGGTGCCCAGCAAACTCGCGCGGGCCACGCGGGGCAAACAATGGCAGACTCGAACCCGACAATGTCGACACGAGCAGAGGTACCGATGGCGCAACCCCGTTGGATTTCACGCAGCACGCTGGTGGTGGCGGGCGTTTTCGCCGCCGCGGCACTGACAGCCTGCGGAAGCAGCTCGAACCCGACACCAACGGGCAGCTCGAGCTCGGCCACCGGATCGGTGACGGCCAGCGCCGCACCGGGCAAAACCACCGGCGCGGCCCCGACGACCTTGGAGATCTCCGACGCCTCGGCCACCCAGCTGTGCGACATGATCCGTCCCGAGCTGTCGAACTGGCGGGTGCAGGGTCCGACGCTCGGCCGGATCGGGTTCAACGCGCTGGTGCACGAATGGGCGCTGCGCAATGGCGGCATCAACGGCCATGTGCTCGCCGATAAGGCGATGATCGACCGGATCACCACCAAGAGCTGCGCCGATGTGCGTCAGCAGGCGATCGAGGCGCTGGAACTGACCGATCTCGCTTCGGGGCTCGCCTTCTGATGCGTACCTTCTACCCCCCGATTCAGCCCTACGACACCGGCATGCTCGATGTCGACGCGGGCCAATCGGTGTACTGGGAGGTCAGCGGCAATCCGGACGGTAAGCCCGTGGTATTCCTGCACGGCGGACCCGGCGGCGGCACCGAACCGTTCCACCGGCAGTTCTTCGATCCGGCGGCCTACAAGATCGTGCTGCTCGATCAGCGCGGCTGCGGCCGGTCGACCCCGCATATCGCCGACGGGGCCGGTCTGGAAACCAACACCACCGGACACCTGGTCGCCGATATCGAGGCGCTGCGAACCCATCTCGGCATCGACCGCTGGCAGGTATTCGGCGGCTCCTGGGGTTCCACGCTCGCCCTCGCCTACGCGCAGCGGTATCCACAGCGGGTCACCGAGCTGGTGTTGCGCGGGATCTTCCTGTTGCGGCGCAAGGAAATCGACTGGTACTACAACGGTGCGGCGGGCAACATCTACCCGGACGAGTGGGAGAAGTTCCTGGCACCGGTGCCAGAGGACGAGCGCGACGGCGATCTGGTGCAGGTGTATCACCGGCTGCTGCACTCCCCCGATGAGCAGGTTGCGCTCGCGGCCGCTGTCGCCTGGTCCAGCTGGGAGGGCGCGACGAGTTCGCTACTCCCGCACCCGGATCGAGTGCAGGACAGCGCCGAGCCGCGGTTCGCGCTGGCATTCGCCAGGATCGAGAACCACTACTTCGTCAATGGCGGATTCCTCGACGAGGGGCAGCTGCTGCGCGATATCGGTACCATTGCGCACATCCCGGCCGTCATCGTGCAGGGCCGCCACGACGTCGTGTGTCCGGCGACCAGTGCCTGGGAGTTGCATCGAGCTTGGCCCGGTTCGGTACTGCATATCGTCGACGACGCCGGACACGCCGCGGCCGAACCCGGCATCACCCACCACCTCGTCGAGGCGACCGACGGATTCGCGAAAGTGAGCTGAGTTATGGGGGTCACGGCCGGAAACGCCATCGTCGCGACGCTGCGTGACGATGTCGACCGGCTGCTGGCCGCCGAACCGGAAGTCCGTGCGGACGAATGGGATTCGGTGCACCAGATGCGGGTCGCCACGCGCAGACTGCGCAGCGTGCTGCGCTCGTACCGCAGTCTTTTCGAGCCCGCGCCGATCGCCGCCATGCAGGAGGAGCTGAAGTGGCTGGCGGACCTGCTCGGCGTCGCCAGGGACGCCGAGGTGCGCGCGGAACGGTTCGTGGCACTGCTCGCCGCGCATGCGCCGCAGGATGAATTCGCCCGGCTGGCAACGGAGTCCAGGGCGGCTGAGACCGAGGCAGGCGCGACCGGAGCGAGTACCGTCGGAAACGGATACGTCCCCGGCGCCACCGAATACGTCCGAACCGATCTGGTCGACGCCGAGAAGGCCCGCTACGCCAGCGCACACGCCGAGATCCTGGCCGCCCTCGACGGCAAGCGATATCACGCACTGCGCCACGAACTTTCGGTATGGCGCACGCATCCACCCCTCCACGCACACCGGGCCGGAATCCCGGCCGCCGAGGTCTTCGAACGCATCTTGCGCAAGGACCGCAAGCGATTACGGCGACTGGTCTACGCCGAACCGGCCGTCTCGGCCGATGACCGCGTCGAACTGCTGCACGATATCCGCAAGAGCGCCAAACGCCTTCGCTACTCGTGCGAGGGGGCGGTCGAGGTACTCGGCAGTGCCGCAAAGGATCTCGGCACCGAGGCGAAGCGTCTACAAACCGTGCTCGGCGACCACCGCGACGCCGTCGAATCCCGCGACGCGATCCTGGCCCGCGCCACCGAAACCCACGCCACCGGCGTCAACGCGACCATTTACGAACTACTGGCCGACGCCGAAGAGATCGCTGCAGGCGAAGCCCTGGCCAAATACCCCACCGCAGCCGCCTTCGTTTCCGGGTGAGGCACAAGGCTTTCCGGGGCCGATAACGGCGTTGCTGCGTGAACTGACGCGGATCAGCACAGTCCCGCGAGCTTGTAGAGCACCAGCGACCCTGCGACCGCGACGTTGAGGCTGTGGCCGGTGCCGACCATCGGGATCTCGACGGCGACATCGAGCAGTTCCAGCCCTTCTGGTGGGATGCCGGTGGATTCATGGCCGAGCACGATGACGGTGCGTTTGCGGGCGACCGGGAGAGCGGCGAGGCGGATGGATTCGTCGGTGAGTTCCACACCGACGATGGCCGAACCGCCAGCACGCTGACGCTCGAGCCAACGGTCGACGCGCCCGTCGATCCAATGCACACATTGCCGGTGCCGCAATGTATTCCCGTGGTTCAGTGCGTCCGGCACCCATGGTCGCCGGGGCACCGCCATGCACGCGCCGACCGCATCGCAGGTGCGCAGCAGGGTACCGAGATTGGCGCTGTGTTTTGGCCACAGCGGCGCCGCGAGCAGATGGTTCCAGCAACCGTGCGAACGCGCACGACGCTGGCGACGCAGTTCGGGGCGGGTACGCACCCGCGCGGCCGTCACAGCAGCACGGGAATGCCCTTCCCGAGGGAACGAAAGAATTGGCAGACAACGATTCTCATCGCGGTGATGCTTCGCGGCGCATCCGGGCCATCGACGTGGCCGGTCATGATCGCCCCGGCCGGGTAACCCCAGAATACCGTCCGCATCAGGAGCTTGAACAACTCCCTGTATCAGAGGCTCGGACCAAGTACCGGCCGAGCGGGGAGATGTAGGAGGATGCGTGGAACGCTCGGGACACCTACGGACGCCGACCTGTTGGTGAAGTCCGGCATCACTGCCGTGTTCAAGGTCCAGGGTCGAGGACGAGCCAAAGGCGAAGATGGGGCAATGCAATTCGAGATTCGGATTCGCGACGACATCCAAGAGTGTATGGAGCGGGAACGGCTGAGACGTGGCCGGCGGGGCGATCGTGTACGGGTATGCAAGTCGATGAGGGGCCGAACGGGAGGGGTCCAAAGGGGTGAACCTGGGTCGGCGTGGCCGCCGGGGGCCTCAATCGCTGTCCCTGTGCCGGGCCTCGAGCGCTCGGCGGATAAGCCCTCGGGCAGCTTCACCGGTCACGGATTGACCGGCAAGGATGTCGAACGCCCGGCCGTAGATCGCAACCTCTCGCGGTTGCGTAATCGTCAGCTCTGCCGCTGTGCCCTCAACCATGACCATTCGGTTGTCGAACATGACGAAACCAGTCGAAACTATCAGGGCTTCGGCCATGGCAGGAATAAGCCCTATCGTGATCCTCGGCATTCCGAGGATTGACGATAGTCTATCGAGTTGCCCTCGCATTACGTCATCATTTCCGACTGTCGTGTATAGCGATTGCTCGCTTATGAGGAAGTGGAACCGATGGTCACGCTGATAGAGGATGCGTTGCCGGTCCATCCGCTTTGACACGCCTTCTTCCGCGTCATCAGGCACTCGATAGAACTCGATATGCCGCCTGAATATGGCCTCAGCATATTCGGCGGTTTGTAGGAGTCCGGGAACTACCTGAGTGGTATAGACGCGTAGATTCTTCGCCTCCGCTTCAAGCTTCACGGATTTCTGCTGTCGGCGTTTCACCCCGGTAGCAAGGATTCGCCGCCACTCCAGATATGCACTATCTATGTTGTGCAGGCTGGCTAGGAGGTCCGCAAGCTGGTCGGCTGCGTCCGCGTGTTCACAATAGGCGCGGATATCGACGTCGGACGGCTTGATCCTGCCGTATTCGATCTTTGAGACCTTCGACGGGTGCCAGCCGGAGAGGTACGCGAGCCTTCGGCCGGTCAGCCCCGATCTGCGGCGAAGCTCCCGAAGCTGTGCCCCGAGAGCTTCCCGCGCTTCGTCAACTCCCGTCACTGTCGGATGTTGGCACTATCGACGTATTCGGCGTATAGAGTAGCCAACCCCCAAAGCCGTTGTTTCACTCCCTGGCAATATTCAACTATCCGGGGATCAGTGGTTACTGCAATACCTTCCGCCGGTGCCCCGTTCTGCTCAACCAGATTGAACACCACCCGCTCATTGTCGATGAGCCACCAATCATCAGGTGGCACTTCTCCGGCGAGATGACGCGGCACGTAACGAATGTCCTCGCCAGCGTTGACGTTATCGCTGGTGACCGACAATAGCCACCGTTGATAATCCGAGTGGGGGACGGTTACAACGCGCACGCGGCTAATTTCCACACCACGCGCGGTTGTGTCCTGAACGAGGGCAACCCAATCGTTCTTGTAGTCGTCAACTGTCGGAGGCTCGCCGTTGAGGAATCGGCGGAAGCGTTCATTTTCCTGTGGAACGGCGTAAGAGTCTCTGACCTCCAAATGAAACGCGTGTGCCTTGCAACCATGGAAGAGGTCCAACCAGGTTGACCAATCATTTCGAAGGTACTGCACCGTAGAACGTCCTCCGTGATATCGGTACTTCGATAGCGGTTTCGTTGTCGGCTAGGTCTAGCTGCCCCAGTGTCTCAGCGTCGGTTACGGGTCGGCCGGTAAGGGTGAACGTGCCTCGCCCTGTATCGGTCAGCTCGGCACCGATGAACGTGTCCGGCTCCAAGAAGCCGAGTAGAAGGTGCGGTATCTCAACGGTTTCGGGTCGGTCGGTGATCCACCCTTGTGTGAGGTAGCCGTGGTCGGTGGCGTAGAGAGTCGGACATCCGGTGACCTCCGAGCCACCCTTGCCAAGGAACCTTAGGCCACATGCTGCTTCGCGAGATGGGGTGGTGGACAGTGCGACCCATGATCGGGTGGCGGTCACGGCGATGGGTCAGCAAGCCGACTTACGCAACTCGCGCCATTCCCAGCAATGATCTCGAGGCAGCCCGGAACTGGATGGTCGCGTCTCTCGGAATCTGACGGAACCAGGCGGCGCCGCGAGCAGATGGTTCCAGCAACCGTGCGAACGCGCACGACGCTGGCGACGCAGTTCGGGGCGGGTCCGCACCCGCGCGGCCGTCACGGCAGCACGGGAATGCCCTTCCCGAGGGAACGAAAGAATTGGCAGACAACGATTCTCATCGCGGTGATGCTTCGCGACGCATCCGAGCCATCGACATGGCCGGTCATGATCGACCGGACCGGGTGGCCCAAGAATACCGTCCGCATCACCGCGACGGCTATGTCAGGGCCGCAGCACCGATACCAGGAACTCGGTCTGGTCGTATACGGTCTGCTCGAAGACGTCATCGAAGTAGACGTCGAAATGCCCTACCGGATAACGCTTTACGATCGCGTGCTTGGTGCGTTCGG
The DNA here is from genome assembly GCF_050946365.1 of Nocardia sp. CA-107356. Classification (NCBI taxonomy): domain Bacteria; kingdom Bacillati; phylum Actinomycetota; class Actinomycetes; order Mycobacteriales; family Nocardiaceae; genus Nocardia; species Nocardia sp. CA-107356. Next base: position 7,360,891 of record NZ_CP191992.1, read on the forward strand.
CCGCGCGCAGCGTCGGTTTGGGCGGTGCGATGGAGTCGTTATCGGCGATCGCGTAGAAGACCGGCATCTTCAATGCCTTGGCCCGGCGGCCGGGTGAGTCGAATAGCGTCGAGAATGCCACGCGGGCGGCGACTTTCGGTTCGTAGGTCTCGCTCTCCTCGGCGAGCCTGCCGAAACCCTCCGGCACATCCGGTGCGCTCATCAGCGCCGCCGCGCGCTTGCGACCAGCCAACCGGATACGAACGGGCTTGCGCCGAATCGGGCCGATCAGCAGATCGGTGGCGGCGATGGTCGCGACCTTGGTCAGGCTGGTCGGCCCCTTGGCCATGGCCGAGGCCCAGCCGCTGGTGAACGGAACCTGGGCGACGACGGCCGCGATGTAATCGTCGTCGGGCGCGACCGCCAGCACGTGGCCGCCACCGAATGAGGTGCCCCACAGGGCGATTCGAGTGGCGTCGAAGCCACGCAGCGTCCGTGCGTACGCGATGGCCGAGCGCCAGTCCTCACGCTGCCGGGCGATATGTAGTAGTTGGCGCGGCGCGCCCTGACTGGCCCCGAAATGCCGGTAGTCGAATATCAGCACGCCCATGCCCGCGGCGGCGAACCGGCGGGCGTAGCGGTCCAAACCCATCTCTCGGTTGGCTCCCAGACCGTGCCCCATCACCACAAGCGGGCGGGGTTTGGGGATGCCGTCGGGGGGATACAGCCAGGCAGCGCATTGCTCACTACCCGAGGGAAAACTGACCTCGACACGTTCCATGAAACCCCACCGTACTGTTTGGTCCGAACTGTTGCGCCCCGACCGGTCGCCAGGTCAGCCCAGTGAACAAGGTACCCCGTGATCAAAGTAGGCTAAACGTTGCGGACGAGTTGGCCGGGCGGCCGCGGTGACGGGAACGGGCACGTGAGTGCCGCTGCCCGGCGCCGAGGAAAGTCCGGACTCCACAGAGCAGGGCGGTTGCTAACGGCAACCCGGGGTGACCCGCGGGACAGTGCCACAGAAAACAGACCGCCCACGATCCTCCGGGATCGTGCGGTGAGGGTGAAACGGTGCGGTAAGAGCGCACCAGCGCCCCGGGTGACCGGGGCGGCTAGGTAAACCCCGCCCGGAGCAAGGTCGAAGGTCGCATCGCTCGCGGTGCGGCTGCGCAGGTGTTCGAGGGCTGCTCGCCCGAGCCTGCGGGTGGACCGCTCGAGGCACCCGGCAACGGTGTGTCCAGATGGATGGCCGTCACCCGGTGTGAACCGGGGACAGGATCCGGCTTACAGGTCAACTCGTCCGCCCCCGTAATCCGGTGCTCACCGGGGCATCCGGTGCCATGATGGAAGTGGACCGTTGAGCCGGTATTCGGTGCGGTCAGGCACTTAGTGCGGGGTGTAACCATGGATATTCTTGCCATTATCGGGGCCATCTTCGGGGCCGGGGCGATCGCGGGCGGGGTGCTCACCGCGATGAGCGCGCGCGTGGTCGCCCAATACGAGAAGGGGTTGGTGTTCCGGTTCGGCCGGGTGGTCGGAACCCGAGATCCCGGGCTGCGCATGCTGATTCCATTCGTCGACCGGATGCGCAAGATCTCTACCCAGATCGTCACCATGCCGGTGCCGGCCCAGGACGGCATCACCCGCGACAATGTGACGGTCCGGGTCGATGCGGTGGTCTATTTCCGGGTGGTCGACCCGGTCTGCGCGGTGGTGGAGGTGCAGAACTATCTGTTCGCGGTCGGGCAGGTGGCCCAGACGTCCCTGCGGTCGATTATCGGCAAGAGCGATCTGGACAGCCTGTTGTCCAACCGCGAGGAGTTGAACAAGGGACTGGAGATCATGATCGATAGCCCGGCGCTGTCCTGGGGTATCCATATCGATCGAGTGGAGATCAAGGATGTCTCGATACCGGATTCGCTGAAGCGCTCGATGTCACGGCAGGCCGAGGCGGAGCGGGAACGGCGGGCGCGGGTCATCTCCGCCGAGGGCGAATTGCAGGCGTCGAAGATGTTGGCGCAGGCGGGCGCTCAGATGGCGGAGTCGCCGGCGTCACTGCAGCTGCGCCTGCTGGAGACGGTGGTTCAGGTTGCGGCCGAGAAGAATTCGACGTTGGTGCTGCCGTTCCCGGTGGAGCTGCTCCGGTTCCTGGAGCGCAGTACTCCGCCGGAGCCGACCGTCGGGGCCACGCCGCCCGCGTCCGAGCCCACCCTGGCCGCACCGGAATCCACCGCACCGGAGATCGCCCCGCCCGAACCCACCCCGGCGCTCGGTCAGGGCGACACGCAAGCGGCGAACCAAGATGGCATGCGCTCGTAACACAATGGGCGTATACCGATACGGGTACGGCAGCGTTGAGCGCCGTACGACCCGCATCGGTAGCACAACGTAAGGAAACCGGGCCGATGTCCATACTGATTCCCGTGATCTCGATCATCGTCATGATCACCGTCGGATATGTGTTGAAATACCTGCCCAATTACCTGCCGTGGCGGAAGGATTGATCAGCCCGAAAGGCTGATCAGCAGAGCATCTTCGCCATCTGGTAAATCGCCTGGGCCTCTTCCTTGGAGGCCTCGGCGGTGCCCTTCGTGCGCTTGATGACGTTCTGAACGGTCTCGTCCTCGCCCTTGCCGCCCTTGATGTCCTTGCATGTGTCGACCAGGATGTTGCTGATCTTGGTGTCGTCTTTGCCCTCGGCGAGCTTGGGGAAGGCGCTGCGGTAGCTGACGACGAATGTCCCCGCCTTGACACTATCGAGAGTGTCGCTGCCCGCCGCCTTGGCGGCCGACGTCGTTGCGGCGCCGGATGGAGAGGCAGCGGTGGAGGAGGCTTTGTCATCGCTGCAACCGGCGAGGAGCAGGGCGAAGACGGCGGAGCTGGCCGCGATCGCGGCGGTAGTTCTGGTCACGGAGCGGGATGCTAGCGGCCCTGGGGAAACGCCGCCTCCCGTGTGGTTAACAGAAGGCGACGAAGTCCGCGTCGGTGACGGTGAGGTCAGAGCGGGTTCACCATGAAGACCTGAGCCCAATATGACGCCTGCTCCGGACCGAGCAGCGGCATCAGGTAATCGAAAAGAAGCGTTGACATCAGTGGATAACTCCCAATTGTCGACGTACGGGACACTTGCGAATGGGCGGGGAAAGGCAGACCCTGCCACGCCGGGGAACCCTAGCAGCCGGGGTGTTGCCATGCCGGGCGCGGCGTGTTCGGTGTGGCGATTCGGCGGGACTGGCCTAGAACGTGAGCGACGTCATAGAGTAGGCGCCGTTGGTAAGCCCCGTTGCCGGGACGCCACGAACCTCCCCATTCTTCGATCACGGAAGCAGGTCTGAAACTTTATGCGGATTGTTCGTTCAATGGTCGCCGGTGCGTTGATCGCCGGGGCCGCATCGGTTTTCGCCATGCTGGGCACCGGATCCGCCTCGGCGGTCGCGGTCACCCCGCTGGCGGGTGGGGTCCAGGTCGACCTCAACTCGGCCGACACCGCCTGGGTGCACCAGAGTCATATCGGGCAGGCTATCGCCGGTCTGCCACATCCGTCGGCGGCATCGTTCGGCGAGGCGCTGGACGCCGCGGCGGACGTCTCCGCCAGTGTCCCGGGTGGACGGGTGACCTTTACCGTGTACGGCCCGCTCAATGAATTGAACGGCACCATGTTGGCACTGCAGTAGAGCACGACTGCGAGACCGTGGAACTCCATCAGCGGATCGTGTCGGCGCCGGTCGATTTCGGCGCCATTCGATCCGAATTCGGATTGGCCTCGGCGTATCCCGCCGAGGCCACCGCGGCGGCCCGCGACGCGATCGACGCGTTCGCGGGCCAGCGCAGTGATCGCACCGATATTCCATTCGTGACGATCGACCCGCCCGGCGCCATGGATCTGGACCAGGCAGTACATATCGAACGCACCGCATCCGGCTTCACGGTGCACTATGCGATCGCCGATGTCGGCGCCGTCATCGACCCCGCTGGTCCGTTGGCCAGAGAAGCGGGTACGCGCGGCCAAACCTTCTATCTTCCCGACGGCACTGTGCCGCTGCATCCGCCGATCCTGTCGGAGGACTCCGCGAGCCTGCTCCCCGATCAGGCCAGGCCCGCCGCCCTGTGGACCATCGAATGCGACGAGAACGCGGAACCGCTGCGGTTCTCGGTGGTCCGGGCGACCGTGCGCTCCCGGGTCCGGCTCGACTACGCAGGCGTCCAAGCCGACGCCGACGCGAACCGCCTGCATCCCTCGATCGCGGCCCTGCCGGATTTCGGCACGCGGCGCATCGAGGCCGGGCTGGTACGCGGCGCGATCGGGCTGCGACTGCCCGCCCAGAGCATTATCCGTGACGACAACGCCGACGGGCACTGGCGCCTCGTGGTGGAACCGCGCACCGCGGCCGATGACTGGAACGAGCAGATATCCCTGCTGACCGGTATGTGTGCGGCGCGAATCATGTTGAACGGCAGCGGATCTGATGGCGCACCCGGTGCCGGTGAGCGCATCGCGCTATTGCGCACCATGCCGCCGCCCGCGGAATCGGCGATCGATTCGATGCGCAGGACCGCCGCGGCGCTCGGGGTCGAGTGGCCCGCGCACGAGTCGGTCGGGCGGATGCTGGCCGGGTTGGATCCGAATACGCCCTCGACGCTGGTGCTGATGTCGGAAGCTACGGGGCTGTTGCGCGGGGCCGGCTATACCGTGCTGGACGGTGTGGTCGACGCGGCGGCGGGTGGTTCGGCGACCGGGGGCGGACAGGTCACCGGGGGCGGACAGGCGACCGGCAGCGCGCGATCGACGGACGGCGCGCGGTCCGGGAGCAATTCGCCGCCGCCGAACAATTTGCAGCACAGCGCGATCGGCGCACCGTACGCGCACGTGACCGCGCCGCTGCGTCGCCTCGCGGATCGGTTCGCCACCGAGATCTGCCTGGCCCGTTGCGCTGGAACCGAAGTGCCGCAATGGGTTCGCGCTGGACTGGTCCCCACCGCCGAATCGATGAAACGCAGCGACAGCATCGCGGGCAAGGTGGAACGCGCCTGCATCGACCTGACCGAGGCCACCCTGCTCGCCGAACGCACCGGCACGGTCTTCGATGCCGTGGTGGTGCGCGAAGCCAACGGCAGCCGCCCCGCCGAAGTCTTCGTCGCCGACCCACCCGTTGTCGGCCCCTGCCTGGACGCACCGCCCGAGGGTTCGAAGGTCCAGGTGCGCCTGGTCGCCGCCGACCCCGCGACCCGCAAGGTCGGCTTCACCTTCCCGGCCTGACCATATCGGCATGGACCGGGCGGAGGTGCCTACCAGATCAGCCGAACGCACGACCCCATCCGATCCCGGACTAGCCTGAAACCCACGGTTCACCTTCGACGGGAGGCTCGATGGGACCGAAGTGGTCGATGGCCTTGACCTGCGCGGTCGTCATTGTGACGGCCGGGTGCGGCACCGCCACGCCACCCGCCGCGAGCCCCTTGCCCCTGCATCAGCTCGGGCAGCTCGATTTGCCGGGTGCGGCAGTTCGATTCGACTACATGAGCCTCGACACCGAATCGGGCTTGCTGTGGGTGGCGCATATGGGTGCGGGCGCGGTCGTCGAGATCGATATCCGCGCACATCGCGTGGTACGCACCATTGCGGACCTACCCGACGTGCACGGCGTGCTCGCGGTCCCGCAGCGGCATCGAATCTACGCGACCGCCACCGGACACAACCGACTCGCGACCATCGACTCGGACAGCGGCATGATCCTGCGAACCTCGCCGACCGGCGACTATCCGGACGGACTCGCCTACGATTCGCGACGCGACGCGGTGTGGACCACCGACCAGCGCGCCGGGACCGAAACCGTTATCGATGCCGACACCGGAACCATCCGTGGCACTGTGCCATTGGGTGGCGAGGTCGGCAATGTCGTATACGACGCCGATTCCGATCGAATGGTCGTTGCGGTGCAGGGCAAGGCCGATCTCGCCGTCATCGATCCGGACACGCTGACGGTGACCGACCGGATTCCGGTACCCGGCTGCGCCGGACCGCACGGTCAGGCACTGGATGCGGCCGACCGGCTGATGTTCGTCGGGTGCGAGGACAACGCCCGCGTGGTCACCGTCGATCTCACCCATCACACCGTGATCGAACAGAACAACGTCGGCCGGACGCCCGACGTGCTGGTCTACGATGTTTCGGCCCATCGGCTGTATGTGGCCGCCGAGAGCGGGTGGGTGAGTCTGTTCGACCAGCGCGCGGGGCACACCATCGCCCTCGCATCCGATCGCCTTGCCGACGGTGCGCATACGGTCGCCGTCGATCCGCAGACCCATCACAGCTTCTTCCCGCTCCCGAACGGCCCAGATGGCGGACCGGTGCTGCTGGAGTTCGAACCCTCGGCATAGATCGGCGGTAAATTGCGGGCAGCGATGAACTCGCAATATGGCCGAACTGGGGAGCGTGCGATGACCGATCCATATGCATTGGAAATTCGACGGCAGCAGTTGTTCGATCGACTGCGCGAACTACGTGGGGACCTGGCCGAGTTGAATGCCGGTTACGGGGCTTTGCACGTCTCGGGAATGCTGGTCGATACCGAGGGCATCGGGGCGCTCACCACTCCGGCCTACTGCATCGCGGGGGCTCGGGAAGTGTTCGAGGAGGTCACGATCGAGCTCGATGCGGCGGCCGATGCGCTCGATCGTGCGGGGGTCTACACCACCAGGTTGCGTCCGGTCGTCCTCGACTGAGTCTCGCGGCGGGCAGAGCTGTCGGTGCCTGCCGTTACAGTCGCCTGCCATGAACCTCGCGACCGCCGCCGTCGCCGATATCGTCGACACCATCGATCCGCTCGACGAACTCGAGCGTCAGCACATCGCGGAAACACTGGCCTGGCTCGCCGCCACCGACGACGTATTCCGCCGGGTGAAACCCGATACCCCGCCCCGGCATCTGGTCTCCTATGTCGTACTGGTCGACCCGGAAACCCGCAGCGTCCTGCTCGGCCGCCATCTCCTGGCCGGACTGTGGCTGCCGACCGGCGGGCATATCTCGCCGGGCGAACATCCGCTGGCCGCCGCCGGACGGGAGGCACAGGAGGAGTTGGGCATCGAGGCCGAATTCACCGTCGTCGGAACGGAACCGCTGTTCCTCACCATGACCACGACCGTCGGCATCGACAGCGGGCACGAGGATGTCAGCCTCTGGTACCTCATCCGTGGCGACCGCACCCGCGAATACACCCTGGACCCAGGCGAATTCGGCGAGTCCCGATGGTGGGAGATCGATTCCTTCGACCGCACCGACGCCGATCCGCACTTCGCCCGCTTCCTGGCGAAGCTCGAACCCCTACTCCCCGAACCGATCCCGGACCGATAGGCATCATCGTTCGGCGTCCTCGGGCCCGATGAACTCGATGCCGGTGACGATATCGGGCAGGATCCTGGTCACCCGATCACCCGCCCCGACCGTGCGCTCCGGCAAGAACTGTTGATAGTGCACGATTTCGTGTTCGTCGCGGACGGTATCGGCAATGCCGGTCACGATCACGCACCAGCCGAGGGAGGTCTCGTGATCGATCGCATCCACCTCGTAGGCGACGACCTGACGATCGAGCGAACGGGTCGTTGCGGAGTCGGCGTAGAGCACCAGATGGTCCTCGACGATCGCATGGCTGACCGGCCGAATAGCGGGTAAGGCGTAGCGCGAGAACGCGACACGCCCGAATCCGATCGTGCCGAGCAAATGCAGCGACGCGTCGACCGACAGTTCGCGTGACTCCCGCACACCGTTTACTGTCATACCTCCATTGTCCACCCGTTCGCCATGCGAAGCAGCCCCCTGATCGATCACCACGCCATGCGCGGAGCTCGGAGGCGACGAGAGCGGGAGCGACGGGTTCTCGAATCTGTTATGTGCCAAGCGATTACCGGACGAGTACAACGAAAAGTGGTACAGAAGTATCGAATTCCCGGGGAACCGATCATTACCGCGCTATCGTGCGAGTAAGAGCACATACGTCTCCGGGTCCCGAAGCGGGGCCACCGATACGAATCAATGACTCAGGAGCAGTGGTATGCCCGACAATGCGCGGTCGAGCCCGCAGAGCGACACCCGCCGACAGCCCAGCAACCGCGTGGGCGTCAGCAGAGGCTCGAGGCGCAAACCACGACGATCCTTTGTCCCCGCCAAGGAGCTCTCCGAAAACGCGACCACATTCGCCGATTCCAGCGATCGGCTGGTGCGCCGCCTCTTCGATGTCGGACTCCGACTACATAAGCTCCGCGTCGTCTTCGATAGGCGCGATACGAGCTCCGAGGAATTGCGGACAACCAGCGATGCCATCGCCGAAATGCTCGATGACCTGGACGGCCTCATCCGCGAAACCGGACTGGCCATGCTCGAACTCGCCCGCGAACGACATGCGGAGCCACCACAGCAAACCCACACCGAGGCGACGCACGACGGCCGGATGACGAACCGGAGCGGACGACTGCGCTGAACGCATCCGCGCGTTTCAGGCCCAAGCCCCGGTATCGCGCGGCCGACGACTCGGAGTGAGCGCGGGTATACCGTCCCCGCCGTTGCCGCTCATCCACATGCTTCCGCGGCCGGGACCGATGGCTCTCCGAACCGTATCTCCGTGGCGGTCCTTGCACGACCGAGATAGTCGGCGCAGGATCACCGAATGCGGGTGTGGCAGTTGGGCGCACGCCGAATGCCTGTACCTGCGAAGCGGTTTCGGCTTCACTGGACGAAAACAGTGCTGCGCTGAGGATGATCCGCGCCTGGAACGCGAGATGATCATCGGGCTGGCATCCGAACCGCCGCGCCCCACACCCGCATGACCGGGTCGACGGCCTCGTCGTAGTCCGCATTCACAGCCCGGCTCGGCGCACCCCACGGGCCTCCAGTCCCGCGAATACCGCAACCCACACCGCCCCGATCAGCAGGAACACCACCCCGAGCCCGGTCAGCTCGAGCACCCCGGAGAATGCCAACGCCACCAGTGCCACCGCCGACACAACATTGACCGCGATGACCGCAGTCGCGTGGCCCGGCACGAGTTGCGGATACCCGGCAATGAGCAGCAGTGCGAGCCCGCCACCCACCATCGCGACACCGAACGGAATGGACCAGGCCGTCGGCAACCCCAACGGCCCGCTCAGCGCCGCCGCCCCGGCGAGCATGACGACGCCGAAGACTCCGGTCCCCCAGCCGTCCAGGCGCAGCACGCTCCGCAAGTAGTCGGCGTCCAGCGCGGGCCGGGCGGTGAGTGTCGACGTGCTCATATCCTGCTCCTGAGGTCGATCCGTGGCAGCCGATCGGCTGCTGGCACCGACCATGCCGGGTCCGAGGTGAAGGTCTCAATAACCTCTGAGGTCATGGCCGAACGCATGCGACGCTCATTAGCCTGCTCAGGTGGCACCAACACGAACGGATTCGCGCATCGGCGCACTGCTGCGCGACTGGCGGCAGCGGCGCAGGCTCAGTCAACTCGATCTGGCGCTGTCGTCGGACAGTTCCGCACGGCACATCTCCTATGTGGAGACCGGACGGGCAACACCGAGCCGGGCCATGATCCTGCGGCTCTGCGATGCGCTGGAGGTGCCACTGCGCGAGCGCAATACCCTGCTACTGGCCGCCGACTACGCGCCCGCCTACCGAGAGAGCAGCCTCGACGACGCGGGCCTGGCCTCGGTCCGCTCCGCGCTCGAGATCATGTTGACCGCGCATCAACCCTATCCGGCGGTCGTCGTGGACCGGCTCTGGAATGTGGTCGGCGAAAATGCCGCCATGGGGCTGTTCATGACCGGCATTCCCGACGAACTGCTGGTGCCGCTGCCGAATGTCTACCGGCTGGTACTGCACCCCGATGGCCTCTCGGGCAGACTCGCCAACCTGACTCAGGTGCGAGAGTTGTTCTTGGAGCGACTATCTCGCCAGGTCAATGCGACCGGCGACGGCGAGCTGCGGCAACTGTACGACGAGGTCGCCGCCTATCCCCTGCCGGAGGACCACATCGAAGAACCGGATGACGATGCGGCACAACCGAGTCCGTTCGAGGTCCCGTTGCGCGTCCGAACCCCTTTCGGCGAACTGCGCATGTTCAGCACCATGGCCACCTTCGGGGCACCGGCCGATGTCACGCTCTCCGAACTCGCGATCGAATTGTTCTACCCTCTGGACGCATTCACCGCCGACGCTCTGCGCGGGCTCGCGGCGGTGAACTCCACATCGGATCAGACGGGCTGGAATCCGCTGCCGACACCACCGAGGGCATCCACGGCCTGCAGGATCTGATCGATCGGCGCGAAAAATGCCGGTGAGTGAACGGGATTCGCGGCGACGATGCACGGAATATTGAATCCGATGCCGCCGAGTCCGGTCAGCCGCCCCTGATTCAGCCCGACCAGTCGATCACCCACCGTAACCGGACCACCGGAATCACCCGGCCTGGAACAGGATTGGTTGATGACGCTGCCCGCCATCGAGCCCCACACGACACCGCAGTCGATTCCGCTGCTGCGCCCGCTCGTGCACACCGATTCACCGGCGGCGGGTGCCGCACCGAGCCCGGCGATGGTGGTCGGGCCGATATTGCGCACGGGCGTGACCTTCGCCGGATCGAATTCCAGCACCGCGAAGTCCAGGCCCTCGCCGTCGTCGGAGTACGCGACAGTGCCGATCACACCGGCGTCCAGGAATTGCTCGGCGCCGAGTCGGGCACCGGTCGGGGCGCAGTGTCCCGCGGTCAGCCCGACCAGTCGCCCTGCGCTGTCGTGGCCGACAGCGGTCAGCGAGCACACCGCGTTGGTATCGAAGACCAGGCCGGAACTACCGCCGACCACAGCATTTCCCGCCGCTTGCGCGGTACCGGCCGCGGGGAAACCCGCGGCGGCAACCGTGGCCAATACGATCATTGCGAACTTCACGGCAAGTACTCTCCTTCACGAAAAGCGCTGGCCGACATCGGAATCGACTCAGGCGCTGGCCAACCGCACACACGATGGAGAGCCGTCCCCCGACAGCTGCGGCCACCTCGAAACTGTAGTTCACCATGACGTGCACCGCGCCGACTCCGCCATAGTGCCGAGCCCGACCGTTATGCGGATCGCCGTGCACAACGGTCGGGTCGTACGGGTCAGGCGTCGAGCATTTCGGCGCCCAGCTCCCGATCCAGATCCGGATCGGCCGCCGCCAGCGCGGCGTCCAGCTGCACAGCGACCTCACCGACATGCGGTTCGGTCATCATGTGCAGGTGATCGCCCGGCACCGATACCATCGTGAAGCGCCGGCCCGCATACTGCTGCCACCCGTTGTTCTCGCTGTCGAACATGCTGCCCACGGCCTGATGCGCGATATCGACGCCGGGCGGCAGGCCTTGTTCGGCCCGCAGCAGGGTGATGTCGCGGTCGTAGGGTTCGAGCTGGTACTCCAGCAGTGCCGTGTAGTTGGCGTAGAACACGTCGTAGAGCCTGCGGATGGCCTGTGGTGAGCTGTCGGCAGGCAGGATCGCGGACCTGATCGCCTCGGCGAGCATCACCTCGAACAGTTCCTCCGAACCGTGAACGTCGGGTTCGAAATCGACGAGCGCGGCCTGACTTCCGCGGGCGTACCACAGCAATTCGAGGAAGAACCAGCGGATGAGTTGCTCCTCGGCGATCGGTTCGCGGGCCTGCTGACGCAACGCCATGGTGTCCAGCAACGTCACGCTGGCCACCTCGTGCTCGGGCAGCTGACGCGCCATTTCGAGTGCGACATTGCCGCCGAAGGACCAGCCGGCCAAGTGGTACGGGCCCTCCAGGTGCACCCGGCGCACCGCCGCCAGATAGGACTGCGCCATCGCGACGACCGACTTCTCCGGCGTACTGCCCGGATCCGCCCCCGCCGCCTGCAGGCCGTAGACCGGCCGATCCGGATCGAGGTAGCGAGCAAGAGCCAAGTAGCACAGCACATTTCCGCCGATCGGATGCACCAGGAACAACGGCGGCTTATGGCCGCCGACGCTGATCGGCACCAATGGGTCGAAGGTGCGCTGGGTATTGCCCGACCGGATCAGCGCCGCGAGTTCGGCGGCGGTCGGCGCACCGATGAACGAATCCAGCGGTACATCGACGCCGAAGCGCCGGGACAGCCCCATCACCACACGCATGGCGCCGATGGAGGTGCCGCCAGAGGCGAAGAAATCGTCGTCGAGTCCGATCGAGCGCAGACCGGCATATTCGGCCAGGAGTTCGACAGCGCAGCGTTCGAATTCATCAGCCGGTTCCCGCTGTGCGGCAGCCGATTCCGGCACGACATCGACAATCGAGCGCATGGCGCCGTCGTCGCGCTTACCGCTCGGCGTGCGGGGCAGTTCGTCGAGGAAGACGAACCGGGACGGCACCATATGCGCGGGCAGCACCCCGCGCAGATCGTGACGCAGCGCGGCCAGATCGGTCTGGTCGGCGTCGCCGACGAGGAATGCGATCAGCGCACCATCGATACCGCCGAAACCCCGTGCCACCACGGCGGCTTCGGTGATGGTCGGATACTTCTCGACCAACCCGAGAATGCACAGCTCCACCTCGGCGGGCTCCACTCGGAAGCCGCGGATCTTGACCTGGCTGTCACTGCGACCGAGGCAGACCAGATCGCCGGAGGCCAGCCGCACACCGAGATCGCCGGTGCGGTAGAGGATCGCGCCGCCGTGGGTGGCCACGAACCGCTGTGCGGTCAGTGCCGGACGGCCCTGGTAGCCGCGTGCGAGGGACCGGCCACCCAGGTAGATCTCGCCGATCACGCCGTCCGCGACGGGACGCAGTGCGCTGTCGAGCAATTCGACGGTATCGCCGTCGACCGGGCGGCCGATGGGCGGCAGCGACGGATAGTCGTCGGGCGAACCGGTCAGCGTGCAGGTGGTCGCCACGTGGGATTCGGTTGGGCCGTACTGATTTTCCAGCAGCAGGCCGGGCACCACCTTGCACAGTGCGCGGATCTCGTCGGTGATGCGCAGCTGCTCACCGGAAGACGCCAGCACCTTGAGGTTGACCGGGAACATCCGCCGGGCCACCACGGCCTCGGCGAAGGCCTGCAGGGCGACATAGGGCAGGAACAGCCGCTCGATACCCTCCGCGACAACGGTATTCAGCAGTTCCTCGACGTTGGCGCGCAGATCCACCGAACTCACCCGCAGCGTGGACCCCGCGGCCAGGGTGGTGAAGATCTCCTGGAACGACACATCGAAGCTCAACGGCGCCAATTGCAGTGTGCTGGCCAGGTCCATGCCCGATGCGCTGCGGTTCTGCCAGTCCACCAGTGTGCTCAGCCCACGGTGCGGCATGGCGACGCCCTTGGGTTCGCCGGTGGAGCCGGAGGTGAACAGCACATAGGCGACCTCATCGGGTGAGATGAGTTCCGGGACAGCGACTTCGGCACGGCTGTCGACTGCCGTCAGGTCGAACAGTGCGGTGGTGTCGAGTACGAGTGTGGCGTTGTCGACGATATCGGCGTAGTCGGCGTCGGCGATCACCCGGTGCGGGCGAGCGCGGTCGATCATCAGGTTCAGCCGGGACCGCGGATAGCTGACATCGAGTGGCACAGCGGCCGCACCCAGCCGCATGAGCGCTAGCACCAGCAGCACCAGCTCCGGGCGACGGCCCATCAGCATGCCGATTCGATCGCCGGTCCGAATGCCGAAGTCGCTGAGCCGCTCGACCAGTCGATCGCTGCGCTCGATCAGTTCGTCGTAGGTGAGGCTCGACTCGTCGCCCTGTACGGCGATCGCGTCCGGGTGGAGTGCGGCCGCATCGGCGACCAGCGTGCCGACATCCCGGGCGGTCGCCGGACCGGTGCTCCGATCGATCGCGGCATCCGGATCCGCGACGATACTCGCCAGCATGCGCAGCTGGGTGACCGCGACGGTCTCGCACTGATCCCTGGTCAGCGTGTGATCGCCGTTGACCCGCACCCACATTCGGCCATCGCGCGGATCATTGGCCACCGTCACCAGGAGTTGGAAGTTGGTGTCCTCGCGAACGTCGAAATCGCGCAGTTCGACTCCCTGCGCCCCGACGATCGGCGCGAAGAGGTGATAGTTGATGAAATTGAACGCCGTCTCGAAGGCGGGGCCGCCATCGGCCAGCATCGACCGCAGCGGATAGCGCCGGTGCGGATATGCGTCGTGCTCCCGGCGCGCGATCTGGTCGACGGCCGCGCGCCAAGTGGTCGCGGTATCGTCCAGTCGCATCGGCAGTGTGTTGAGGAAAAGGCCCGCAATGCTTTCCGCGCCCGCCCGGTCGGGACGGCCGTGGCTGACGACGCCGGTAGTGATATCGGCGCGACCGGTCACCGTCCGCAGCGTCAGGCAGTGCGCCGCCAAGTAGACGGCCTTCTCGGGCACCTGGTGCCGGGCGGCGAAGGCGGTCACGCGCTCCGCGAGCCTGCGCGGCACCACCGCGCTGGCCCGCGGTTCCTCCACCACGGCGCCCTCGTGCACACCCAATGCGGTCAGCGCCGTCGGTTCGGCACCCGCCAGCGTGTCCCGCCAGAACGCACGGGCCGACTCATCGTGCACCGCGGTGATTTCGGCCTGTGCGTACTCGGCGAGCACGGTGGCCGCATGGGGGGTGTCATCGATGGCGGTTTCGATCAGCCCCAGCGTGTTCAGGTAGTCGAGCAACAGCTCGAGCACCGAGGTCGCGACGCTCCACCCGTCGAGGATCGCGTGGTGGAAGCCGAGCACCAGATCGACGGTCCGGCCCGCACCTTCGGACGGACGCAGGAATACCCGCACGGCATGCAGCGGGGCGCGGGTGAGCTCGTAGTGCGCGTGCCTGCGCTCCTGGATGTAGTCCTCGACCTCTTGATCGGCGAGTACCGGATCGATATCGGAGATATCGACGATATCCAGCTCGTATTCGATCGCGGTGTGCACGACCTGTAGCGGCACCGAGTATTTGCTCAGCTCGAACGACGAGCGCAGCGCGGGCTGACGGCGCACGAGCCGGTCGAATGCGGCGCGGAATTGCGTGGCGTCCCATGGCATATCGAGGCGGTAGCGGAATACGTCCTTGTAGGTCACCGAATCGGTGCGCTCGATGCTGTGGAAGAGCATGCCGAGCTGCAGCGCGGTGGCCGGGAAGGCGTCCTCGGCTCGATGCAGCGCAGCGCGGTCGATCAGCGGCACCGTCTCCAGCGCATCGGCGATCCGAATTCGATTGCCGTCCGGACCATCCGAGACGATCTCGGCCAGCTCGGCGATGGTCGGATGCTCGTAGAAAGCGTCCACATCGAAGTACAACCCGGCCCGCTCGGCGGCGGTGCGCACAGATAGCGCGAGTATCGAGTCGCCGCCGTGGGTAAAGAAGTTGTCGTGTACGCCGATGGAGTCGATTCCGAGCACGGTCCGCCAGACCTGTGCCAGCTCGGCCTCGACCGGTGTCCGCGGTTCGACGGCGCCGACAATGCCCGCATGCTCCGCGGCCACCGCCTCGCGGGCCAGCGCCTTCCGATCGGCCTTGCCGTTGCGGGTCAACGGAATCCGGTCCACCCGCAGCAATCGTGTGGGAATCATGTAGCGGGGCAGGCGGGTCGCGATCTGTTCGGCGATCTCGTCGCCGGTCACGGTATCGCCGACGAAGTAGCCGACCAGATGCAGTCCGTGGGTGTCGGACTGCTCGTCCAGCACGGCTGCGGCGCGCACACCGCGGCAGCCGAGGATCGCGTTCTGCACCTCGCCGAGGGTGATCCGGTTACCACGGATCTTCACCTGATCGTCGAAGCGGCCCAGATACTCCAGGGTGCCATCGGCCAGCCAGCGCGCCAGATCTCCGGTGCGGTAGCGACGGCGGCCGGACACCGTCAGATCGTCGACGAAGGCGGCGGCGGTCAGATCGGGGCGGCCGCGATAACCACGTGCGACGCCGACACCGGCGATATTGAGTTCACCGGGCACCCCGATGGGCATGCGGCGTCCGGATTCGTCCAGGACCAGCAGGTCGATATTGTCGATCGGACGGCCGATGGGCACCAGATCGAGCGAATCATCGTGCGAGCAGTCGAAATACGAAACATCGACGGTGGCTTCGGTCGGGCCGTAGAGGTTCACCAGCTGCGGCGGCTGCTGCCCGACCGCGGCGAAGGCCGCATGAAAGCGGCGGACCAGTGCTGGCGGCAGCGCCTCACCGCTGCAGAACACCCGGCGCAGACCGGCGATGCGCGCCACGATGGTGCGATCGGCCGCCAGCTCGTCCACGAAGGCGGCCAGCATGGACGGCACGAAATGCATGACGGTCACCGCATGCGCCTCGATGGCTTCGGCGATGCGGCGCGGATCGCGTTCGCCGCCGACCTCGAGCAGTGCGACCTTGGCCCCGGTGCTGGCCCACCAGAACAACTCCCACACCGAAACGTCGAAGGTGACGGGCGTCTTCTGCAGGATGACGTCGTCGGCGGCCAGCGGATAGCGGCGCTGCATCCAGGTCAGCCGGTTGACCACCGAGCGGTGTTCGATCATCACGCCCTTGGGCACGCCGGTCGAGCCCGAGGTGTAGATCAGATAGCTCAGATCGTGGGGATGCGAGACGTTTTCGACGGTGCCGGGCACGGTGTCGGCCACCGTGACGCGGGTGACGCCGAGATCGGCGTAGACCAGCGCGTGCTCGCGTCCGGCGACCACGAACCGCGCATCGCAGTCCGCGAGGACGGTCGCGATGCGCGCCGCCGGATAGTCCGGATCGAGCGGCACATAAGCGCAACCGGCACGCAGGATTCCGAGCACCGCGATCAGCATGTCCGTGGAACGGGGCAGGACCACCGGAACGCATTCGTTGCCGGTGGCGCCGAGTTCGCGCAGCCGGGCCGCGAAACCATTTACCAGACCGGACAATTGGGCGTATGTCAGCCGCGGTTCACCCGAATCGGCGGGCACAATGGCCACTCGCTCCGGGTGGGCGGCGGCCTGTTCGGTGAAGAGCCGATCAATGGTGGTGTAGGGGAACTCGCTACGTGGCCCCGCCTCGAAGGCCGCCACTTCCGCGCTCATCCGCTCCGACAGCAGCGGCAGCGCGCCGACCGGGGTCTCCGGACGATCCAACGCCGCGGTGACCAGTTCGCCGACGCCGCGCAGCGCCGATTCGATCGGGAAGCTCGCGTCGAAAACGTCCTTGTCGTAGAACAGCTGAAGGCTGAGCGAGCCGTCCCTGCCGTTCTCCGCGGTGACGATGGTGAGCGCGTTGGTCACCGAACCCGGATTGTGCACCGTCCACTTCGAGATCAGCTCGTGGACATAATCGGCATCGGGCAGTTTGGTATGGGAGAAGGCGACGTCGTACAGCGGGGGCGCGGCCGGATCCGGATTCAACGCGCGGGTCAGCTCACCGTACGGGAATCGCTGATGCTTCTTCAGCTTCCGAATCTGCTGGGTGACCTGTTCCGCGATCCGAGCGAGCGGCACGTCCCGATCGACGCGCACCGGCAGCGGGACGACATTGGCGCGGTGGCCCTGAGTGCGGTACGTCTCCGCGGAATGCCGGTTCAGCATCGGGACGCCGATCACCACCTGGTCGGTGCGGTGGATCGTCGCGAGATAGGTTGCCACCGCGGCGGTCAGGTAGGCGAAGACGGTGACGCCGGTCGCGCGAACACGGTCGAGGTACTCCCCCGAAATCATCGTGTTGTAGTGTCCGCGTGCGATTCTCGGCGAGATGGTCCGGTTGGGGAACAGCGCGGGCTCGACGCCGTCGAGTGCGGCGAGCAGTCCGTCTCGGTCCGCCTGGTACTGCTCGGAGGCCCGGTATGCCTCATCGTCCTCGATGATCCGCAGGTAGGTGGCCACCGAACGATCGGTGTGCTCGTTGGCGGGCTCGGGCACCGCGAGCTGGTCGAGCGGAACGTCTTTCATCTTGTAGCTGGTATCGAGTGTGGCGATGACCGGATTCATGCCATAGCCGTCGGCCAGTGCGTGATGGAACGACATGAACAGGAAGAACCGGTCCGGCCGGTCCACCACCGCGGCCAGCCGTGCGGGCCGATCCGGCCGCTCCGGTGCGCCGACCTCACGCCACAGCCACTCCTGGGCCGCGGCCTCGGGATCCGGCGCCCCGGTCAGGTCGATGACATCGACCGGCGGAATATCGTCGGAAATCCATTGGCGGAATTCGCCGTTCTCGAACGCGAAGCGCAGCCGCAGTGCGTCATCACTCAGCAGCGCCCGCTGCCAGCACGCCTGCAGCCGCTCGATCTCCAGCGGCTCATCGATGCGCAGGCTATAGGTCTGTTGGGCAACGGGTTCCGGCGCCAACCTGAACGCCAGGCCGAGTACATCGCGCTGATACGCGCTGACCGGCCATGCCTCGTTGGGTCTTTCCGGGGTTGCGCTGGTTTCGGACGTCACAGTCACTCCTATCGCGACGGTCGCGGCACATACCGTGCGCAAACCTGTCCAGGACCCACCCCTGTCGACGCCGAACGCAAAGCAGTTACCACTTGTATCCAGTTTTCAGATAGCGCGAATCACCGGCATCGTCATCGATGCCGGACTTCGCGGTCGTTTACGGGCGGGCGCGTGTGGCCCGCATTGTCAGATCACCGACAGCAGCGCACGCACACTCTCATCGGCGAGACGCTCTGCGCGCTCGCGAGATACCGCGGGCTCGACATAGCCGAGATTGAACGACAATTCGCCGTGCGTGGCATTCGCGGTGGCCATGATGAAGCCGCTCACCGACATGCCCGAGACGAATTGCGCACCCGTCAGCTGCCACGAGCCGATCTTGTCCGGGAACGAGTAGCGGCCCAGGTAGGTCATGCACAGATGGCCCGGACCGCGGGTGTCCATCAGCTTGACCGTCGATGCGCTGACGGCCACCGACTTCGGTGCGGCGACCTGCAACAGATTCAGCGCCGCGAGGTGGTCGCGACGATCCATCCTCGCGCCGTACTCGCGCTCGATCTCGCTGGCGATCTGCCACAGCGACGACCACGGCGCGTACTTCGCCGGGGTCGCGATCATGCCCTGGTAGGTGCCGACCTCGGTATCGGCGACCGCACCGTCGAGATGGCCGCGGAAGTTCACCGAACTGCCGACGGTGTACCAGGATTCCCTGTAGGTGCCCGACTCTCGGGCCGCCGCGATGAGCAGCGCCGCGGACAGCGCCGCCTGCAGCCCGACGCCGTTGCGCTCGCAACCGGCGGTCATCGCGTCGAGTTGATCGGCGTTCAGGCTGCGGTGCACGACCCGGCTGCGCCGCCGCGCGGGCGGGGCCAATTCGGTCGGCTCCAGTCGGCGCGGACGCTTCAGCTGCGACTTCTGATCACGCAGCAGCGACCCCACGGTGCGGCCGAAGCCCTTGACGCCCTGGAACTTTGCCGGGAACAGCGCCTCCGGACCCGGCCGGACCGGCGCGGGCTCGAGTTCGGCGCTCTCACCAGCGGCGACCTGCAGCACCTGCTTGGCCACCGACATCGCGCTCTCGCCGTCGGCGATCGCATAGTGCAGGGTGATGACCAGATCGCTGGTCTCGCCGGTCGAATCGGTGATCAGCACGGCGCGCGCGAGCGGGCCGCGGTGCCAGTCGAACGGCTCGCGCAGTTCGACCTCGTCCACCTCGGTCAGCCAGGTCCGCTGATCCGCGGATTCGACGACACGCAGCGGAATCGGTGTCGACACCGGTACGAAACGCGGTGCGGTGCAGTCGGGTTCGGCCGCCACCGCGACACCGAGCAGCGGATGTCGGCGCTGCACCTCATCGAGACCGGTCCGAACCTGTTCGGCGGTGATCGCCCCGTGCACCCGAACCCGGGCCAGAATGTGCAGCGGCGCAAGCTGATCGGCGATCCAGTGCCACCGTTCCACGGGGGACAGCGGACGCGGCAGCCGCACGGTCGGTCCCGCCAGCGGTGGGAACGACATCGGCTTGGCCAATTCGCGCAGGAAGAATTCCGTGGGTGCGTGCCGGAAGTAGGTGTCGCGCAGCTTCACCAACTTGGGATCGGTGGTCTGCTCGATCTTGCCGAGCGACCACGAGCCATTGACGAACATGGCGGTGCGTTCGGCGCGCACCTGCTCGTAACGACGCAGGCCCGCAACGGGATCCAGCGAGGTCTTCAGCGTATGGGCCAACACGACCGCGTCCTCGATGGCCGAGTTGGCGCCTTGGCCGAGGCTGGGCAGCATGGGATGTGCGGCGTCACCGAGCAGGGTCACCCGGCCGCGGCCCCAGCCCGCGAGCGGCGGACGGTCCTGGCAGGGTACGGCGAGCACATCGGCCCATTCGGTTCGATCGATGCAGGCGCGCACTTCGGGCGCCCAGTCGGCGTAGAGCCGCTGCAGATCTTCCTTGGTCCCCTGCCAATCGGCGGCCTCGTCGCCCGGCATGGTCATGGTGCCCCACCAGTAGACCCGGCCCTGGCCGATGTCGTGAATGCCGAAACGCATTCCGGTACCCCAGTAGTGGGCGGAGTAACCGCGGGGCACGGCCGGATGTTCGAACGGGATGCAGGCCAGCCAGGCGACGAAGTCGCCGGGACGCGGTTCGGCGTGGCCGTGCAGCTGGGCGCGCACCACGGAGCGGATGCCGTCGGCGCCGATCAGCAGATCGCCCTCGGCGATGCGGCCATCGGCGAATTCGACGCGCACATGGTCACCATCGTCGATGAACCGAGTCGCTTGTGCGCCAACATGAGTCGGGGTGTCGCCGATCGCACGCAACAGCACCGCGTGCAGATCCTTGCGGTGCAGTGCGACGCTCGGCGCGCCGAGGCGATCGTCCTGGCGATGCACCGGGAGCACGCGAATGGGCGTGCCGTCCGGGTTGTTGAAGCGGAAGGTCTCGACCTTGCCGCCGCGCTCGAACAGTTCCTCTTCGATGCCGAGGCCGATCGCGCGCAGCGCGTTGATGCCGTTGGCCTGCACAGAAAGTCCGAATCCCTGGCCACGCAGTTCGGGAGCCGCCTCATACAGCTCGACCGCGAAGCCCGCCTGTCGCAATGCGGCGGCCGTGGTGAGCCCACCGATCCCCGCACCGAGCACGACAACCTTGATCGGACTACTCATTCGAACCTGCGCTTCCATCGAACCACTCGACAGCACAGGACGCCTTCACCTTTCGAAGCGACCACCGAGCCACGCTGCTCGCCAGCTCTCATCCCCCCGAGCAGCACTGTTCGAAGACTGATGTCATCCCCGACCAGACAGGCCGGGGCGGGATGCCTGTGCCTGACCGTCCCGAAGCCTACCGCTATAACCGTGTCTGAAACGTTACCGTGTGAGATTCACCCCAAAGGGGCCCTTTCGACAGGCCGAATCCGTTGCTATACGCCATAATTCACGGTTCGCGAAACGTACGGATTGGTCGGATGCCCAAGTTCCTCAGAGGTAGGACGTGTCGTTGACCAGGCGAACCGATGAGCCGCCGTCCGAATAGAACTCCGCGATCGACAGCGACGCCAGGTCCAGGTGCAGGCGATACAGCAGTGACGGGCCGACGCCTAGCGCGAGCTGCAGCAGGGTCTTGATGGGGGTCACGTGACTGACCACCACGATGTTCTGGCCCGGATACCGCGCGACCAGATCGCGGCGGGCCGCCTCGACTCGTTCGCGGACCTGGTCGAAGCTCTCGCCGTTCGGCGCGGGTATCGAGGGATCGCTCAGCCAGCGGGCGTGCAGCTGCGGATCTCGTTGCGCCGCTTCCAAGAAGGTGAGGCCCTCCCACGCACCGAAGTCGGTTTCGGTGAGGCCGTCGATGACGCGCATCGGCACGTCCAGTGCGGTGGCGGCGGCTTCGGCGGTCTCCCGGGCACGGCCCAGCGGGGAGGTCACCACGACGGCGACACCGCCCTTCGCGGCGAGCATTTTCCCGGCGCGGGCGGCCTGTTCGCGGCCGAGGTCGGTCAGCGGCGGGTTGCCGCGGCCGGAGTAGCGCCGCTCGAGTGAGAGCGCGGTTTGGCCGTGGCGCAGCAACAGGAACCGCGTCGGGCGGCCGGTCGCGCCGGTCCAGCCGGGCGCACTTTCGGCGGCGGTCGGCGGTGTCTCGCCTTCGGCGGCTCGAGAATCGGCTGCGGTCGACTGCGCGTCCCTGACTTCATCGATCCAGCTCGACGACTCCTCTTCGACGCCGCGCGCGGATATCGAAGGTTCTTCGGTCCAGCTGAGCAGCTGCTCTTCGGCTTCGCGCACCTCCTCCGCCAATGTGGCGGAGGCCGCCCCGGCATCGAGCAGCTGCCGCTCGGCGGCGTTCACCTCGCCGATGAGTGTGCCGTCATCCATCGCCGCATTCGCGAGCCGGTCGGCATGGGAGTTCTCGGCGCGCGGAATCCAGGTGAAGGTGACCGAATCGAATCCGGTGACCAGCCTGCGGGCTCGGTCGGCCAGCGGAATCATGGCCGCGTGCTTGACCTTCCAGCGCCCGGACATCTGCTCGACGACCAACTTGGAATCCATCCGCACCGACACCACCCGCGCGCCGAGCTCGGCCGCCGCCTCCAAACCCGCGATGAGCCCACGGTATTCGGCGACATTGTTGGTGGCGATGCCGATATATTCCCTGCGTTCGGCGAGGATGCGGGTGTGATCGGAATCGAAGACGACCGCGCCGTAACCGGCCGGCCCCGGATTGCCCCGGGAACCGCCGTCGGCCTCGACGATCACCTCACGCTGGGTCATTGTTTCCCTTGTCCTCTTCAGCCGAACATCCGTCGCTGGGAGCGGACCGACGCGAGTACTGATACCCGCACCGGAAACCTCACAAACCCGACTCCTTGGTACGAACCAGGATCGCACCGCATTCCGGACAACGGACGATCACATCCGGCTCGGTCTTGGCGATCCGCGCGATCTCGCCGCGGTCCAGCTCGATCCGGCACGCACCGCACCGGCGGGCCTGCAGCAACGCAGCGCCAACGCCGTGCTGGGTGCGCTGACGGTCGTAGATGCTGAGCAGTTCGGCCGGGAACAGCGCGACCAAATCTTTGCGGTCGCCATCGCAACGGCCCTGCGCCACCTCGAGATCCGCCAATGCCTCATCGCGCAGCCGTTGCGCGTCGGCGAGGTCCTGCTCGGTCTTGCTGAGCCGCGCACCCGCGTGATCGTGATCGGACGCCGAGGCCTCGCGGCGCTCCATCACCTCCAGCAACTCGTCCTCGAGCACCGAACGGCGCCGCTCCAGACTGCCCAGCTCGTGTTGGATCTCCGAAAGCTGTTTGGCACCCACCGAGCCGGCGGTCAACATGCCGCGGTCGCGCTCCTCGCGCTTGCGCACCGCATCGACCTCGCCCTCCAGCTTGCGCATATCGCGGTCGAGATCGTCCAACATGATCTCGACCGCCACCGCCGCATCCTTGTGCGCATTCCGCTCGGTCTCCAGCCGCGCCACCTCCTGCTGCTCGGGCAGCACGGTGCGCCGATGCGCGATCCGCGTCAGTTCGGCGTCGATGGCGGCGAGCTGGAGCAGCTTGGCCTGGACAGGCGGTTCGACATTCAACGCGGACAAACTCCTGGACGCTATGGACGGATGGGGGCACGCGAGCCGCGGGAGGGCGGCGATACCAGTGTTCAACCGTACCCCGAATGGTGGGTGATTCGGTCCGAGCCACGTCAGCCGGCGGGAGAAGTGCCTGGAACCAGCGGTTGGTGCGTCATTTATCGACGTCCTCCTCGGCCTGAAGGCCGGGGAGTCGTGCCAGCGCCTGTTGGCGCTCTGGGTGGGGTCCTACTTCATCGCGCTGCGCCGGAACCAGCGCTCGATCTGGTGGAACGTCTGCTGCTTTCTCCTGCAACAGCCGCGAGAACATGCTCCACCCGGCGTCGTGGCTGGATTTTCGCGGGCCGGGTTCGGGCGAGTCCGGCGGCGCACCAGCCCACGACCCTCACACGGCTCTACCCGACAACCAGCTGTCCGTCAGCTCCCCGGGGCACGGGTTTTGATGGCGTCGCGGGAGATGAAGACGTCGTAGGTGCCGGGGGTGGCGATGACGGCGTTGCCGTAGGCGGAGCGGACGAAGGGGTCGGTCCACCATTTGTGAGTGCGCATATCGTTGAAGAAGTCTTGATCGTCGCCATTGACGAAGATCTGGTTCTGGGTGGTGGCGACGCCGTCGAGGCGCTGGCCGTAGAGGCGGGTCACCTTGTAGCCGGAGTGGAAGCCGAGGGCGTTCACCCATGGCTTCAATTCGACGATATTGGCCTGCAACACCCACAGGTCACCCTCGACCTGATATTTCTCGTGCTTATCGGGATGGTCTTCGTCGCCATAGAGGGTGAGATCGACCTCGAGCCGATGGTCTTGGCCCGCAACCTGACTCACCACCACATGTGCCGCCTTGATCTCCCCGCTCAACCCGAGGAACGTCTGCATGAGCGTCACCACCCACAGCAGCACCACGGCGACGACCAGCAGCCCTAGTCCGCCCGCGCCGCGCCCGATCAAAACCCGCAAACCGACCTTGCGCACCATCACGAGCGCCGATATCAGCAACGCGACCGCAACCAGGATGATCAGCATCAGCCCGATCTGCACGATCCCGAAGTCCACCGGGAAATTCATGCGGTAGTTGTACCCCGGATCGGTGCGTCGACTCAGCCGAACTACACACCACTCCCGGCAACAGTCGCGACACGCCCCGAACACGCCGCCGCACTGGATAGTTCGGGCGGTGACACCGTCGAGCCGTCCCCCGTCCACAGCATCCCGGCTCGCCACTGGGCCACATCCGAGCCACCCCGTAGCACGCGGAATCCCGGCTCGCCGAACGATGCTCGCTGTCGGCAACCCCGCATCCGCATTATGTGGGCTGCACTCTCAGTACACGAGGTGTACAGCCACACAATGGGTGTGCGGCTGATCGGAGAGTGTGGGTCACCCGATGGCGCTGACCGTCCAGGGATCGGTGCGCAGCGTGCAGACGCGGGTTTCGAGGTCGGGCAGCGTGGTCTGTACCACTGTCTGCGCCTGTGCGCACCAAGGGAATTCGGTTGCCCAATGGGCGGCATCGATCACGGCCGGGCCACCGCGGCGCAGATGTTCGTCGACCGGATGGTGGCGCAGGTCGGAGGTGACGTAGGCGTCGACGCCGAGGCGCGCCACGGTATCCAGATAGGAGTCGCCCGCGCCGCCGCAGACGGCGACCGTCCGGATCATGCGGTCCGGATCACCGGCCGCGCGGACGCCCCAGGTCGTTGCGGGCAAAGCGGCGGCGACCCGGGAGGTGAACTCGCGCAAGGACTCCGGCTCGGACAGTGTGCCGACCCGACCGATGCCGAGCCCCGATGGCAGCGCGGCCCGCTCGGTGACGTGGTAGGCGGGATCTTCATAGGGATGCGCGGCACGCAGCGCCGCCAGCACGGCAGTACGCGCCGAAGGTGGCGCGATCACCTCGAGACGATCCTCATCGACCTGCTGCAATTCCCCGATCGCCCCGACCGCCGGATTCGCTCCGGCGACCGGGCGGAACTGCCCGACTCCCGGCACCCGAAGAGCACAGTCACGATAGGTACCGCTACCACCGGCACCGGCCGCGAACAGCGCCGCCAGCACCGCATCGGCGTGCGAGCGCGGCACCTGCACCACCCAGTTGTCCACGGCGGCTCGCGGTTTCGAATCCAATGGCCCGGTGACAGTGAGCCCGAGCGCCGCCGCCAGCGCGTCGGAGACCCCCGGATCAGCGGAGTCCGCATTCGTATGCGCCGCGAACAGCGCGCATCCCGACCGGATAAGCCGATGCAGCAGGGCACCCTTGGGTGTATCGGCCGCGACGCTATCGACCCCGCGCAACAGCAGCGGATGATGCACCACCAAAGCCTGTGCCCGCCAATCGATCGCCTCAGCCACCACCGCCGCGGTGGCATCCACCGCGAACAACACCCGAGTCACCTCATCCGCCGGGTCCCCGCACACCAGCCCCACCGAATCCCACGACTCCGCCAACTTCGGCGGATAAGCCGCGTCGAGCACCCCGATAAGTTCCGCCAGCGTCGTCACGATCCGCCTACCTCCACTCCATTCATGCCCCGACTACTTCCAACCGCACCGCACACATCGGCCATCGTGCGGGGCGATGCTGTGTGAATCGCGCGGCGCACCGCTCGTCTGCCGAATCCACGTAATCTTTCGCGCCAACGACGGCCACAACTTTGCCCGTCCGCACTAGGGCGGGCAAAGTTGGCGATTCGAGCGATCGGCGGCGGGCCGTTCGGGACTGCCCCGATCGAGCTCGGTCCCACCGCGCCTCCCGCCACAGCCGCGCCCTCGACACCGCCGCGCTTCCCGCCTCCGCTGACAGGCAGCGTGGCTGCTGTGGCCGCGGACAGCCGCCGACACCGAAACCCACCACCCAGTACTGGACGCCAGTCGATCAGATTCGGCGGCACTGGACCCCGCAGCCGCCGGGCCGGGCAATGCTCGCCGCACGAATTCCTCGCTTCCGGTCGGCATCAAATTCCGCCGCACAAATACCCGACCAGCTGATCGACCTCGGGCCGGCCGACCGATACTCGCTACCCAACAACCACCCATTCGGGCCGACATCAAACCCCCGCCGCGCGAATACCGGCGACCAGCCGATCGACCTCGGCAGCACCGCGGACGGCAACGCGGATGTAGTCGGGTCCGAGCCCGGGGAAGGTGTCCGCGCGGCGGACCGCAATTCCCTGGTTCGCCAAATGCTTTCGCAGGAGTTCACCGTCGGGTACACGCAGCAGCAGAAAGGGTCCGTCGGCGGGCGTGTGGACGTGTAGACCGAGTGCGGTCAGTCGTTCGATCATCGAATCCCGGTCGACCACGATCGCCTGCGCTCGCTGCTCAGCGGCGGCGACCGCATTCGGCTCGGCGGTCGCGGTGATCGCCTCCAGTTGCAGTGTGCCGAGCGGCCAGTGCGGGCGCCCCTGATTCAGCCGGGCGAGCAGGTCGGGTGCGCCGAGAAAGTAGCCGCAGCGCAGGCCTGCCAAGGCCCAGGTCTTGGTGAGGCTGCGCAGGACGAGGATATCCGGGGCGGTCGAAGCGGCCAGCGATTCCGGTTCACCGCAGACCGCATCGACGAAGGCCTCGTCGACCACGATGATCCGGCCGGGCTTGCGCAGCGCGCGGATGGTATCGGCGGGGTGCAGGACCGAGGTCGGGTTGGTCGGGTTGCCGAGCACCACCAAGTCGGCCGTGGCGGGCACCCGCGACGGATCGAGCGTGTACGGCGGTTCGAGTACGACGCGGACGACCGGGATATCGGCCTCGCGCAGCGCCAACTCGGGTTCGGTGAACGACGGGTGCAGCACGGCGGCCAGCCCGGGTGCGAGTCTGGGCAGCATCGCGAAACCCTCGGCCGCACCGCCCAGCAACAGCACCTCTGCTGCGGTGCGGCCGTGTCGGGCCGCCACCGCGCTGCGCGCGGCGAGTTCATCGGCCGCACTCGGATACCGGCCCAGGTCGTCGAGCCGGGCGGCCAACCGGTTGCGCAGCCAGTCCGGCGGCGCACTGCCCTGCACGTTCACCGCGAAGTCGAGCATGCCGGGGCGCGCGTCGACATCACCGTGGTGACGCAGTTTCGCGTGATCGACCCGTTCCTCCGACACGAGAAAACACCCTACGTGGCGGCCCATCGGGGCGACCGGCCAGAATGGCTGTCGTGGGTGAGTTGCACGTGTCGTTCGTCTGTACCGGCAACATCTGCCGATCGCCGATGGCGGAGAAGATGTTCGCGGTACACCTGTACCGCGAGGGACTCGCGGACCGCGTGCGGGTCAGCAGCGCGGGCACCGACGGCTGGCACGCCGGACAGGACGCCGACGCCCGCACCGACGCGACACTGCGCCGCCACGGCTACCCGACCGGTCATGTGGCCGCGAAGTTCGGCAGCCGACACCGCGACGCCGACCTCGTAATCGCCCTCGACTCCGGCCACGAACGCCGACTGGCCATGCTCGGCATCCCGTCGGACCGCCGCCGCCTGCTGCGCAGTTTCGACCCGGACGCCGACTCGCTCGACGTCCCCGACCCCTACTACGGCGACACTGCCGACTTCGATCTGGTCCACGACCAGATCGCTGCCGCCATCCCTGGGCTATTGGACTGGGTCCGAGCCACCCTGGCCGCCCGCAACGGCGCCGCCGCCCATGACCTCGAAGCCGATGCCCACAATGGAGCTGCCTCTTCCGGGGACGACACGCGGACCGGGATAGCCGACGAGCCGAGCACGACCCGCGGAGCAGACCCAGCCGGCCACAAACCAGACCAGCCGGTCTCCTACGAACCCGCCTCCGACGGACGCCCGTGATGCGCCGACTGACCTTCCTGCTGCGCCCGAGCTGGCTGATTCTGGCCGTGCTGGTCGCGGCCTTCGCCTACCTGTGCTTCACCGTGCTCGCACCGTGGCAGCTCGGTAAGAACACCACCACCTCACATCGCAACCAGCTGATCGCCGATTCGGTGGACGCCGCTCCCATCGATATCACCACCGTCCTGGACGACCAGAGCACCGACTCACATGCCGAATGGCGTCGCGTCACCGCGACCGGCGGCTATATGCCGAACTCGACGGCGCTGGTCCGCCTGCGCCACCTCGACGGCGCACCCGGCTACTCGGTACTCACCACCTTCAAGCTCGATGACGGCCGCATCCTGCTCGTCGACCGCGGCCTGGTCGCCGCCATCGATGGGTCGCGCCCACCACAGATTCCGGATCCGCCCACCGGCCCCCAGCGGATCGAGGCCCGAATCCGGATGTCCGAGGGCATCACCCCTGGCAAGGACCCGATGGTCCAGGACGGCTACCGCCAGGTGTACTCGGTGGACACCACCCAGGAAATGACCGTCCTCCAAGAGCCACTGACCGCGATCCCCACCGGCGAACGCGGGGGCTACCTGCAGCTCAGTGATAACCAGCCCGGCGCCTTCACCCCCACTCCCCTCCCCCAACTCGACGCGGGCCCCTACCTCTCCTACGGCCTGCAATGGCTGGCCTTCGGCATCATGGCCCCCCTCGGCCTCGGCTACTTCGTCTACGCCGAAATCCGCGAACGTCGCAGGGAAAAGACCCAGGCGGCCCCGAAGCCGACCCCCACCGAAACCCCCACCCCCGCACCAACTTCCACCAACGAACAACGCCTGGCCGACCGCTACGGCGGCACCCGCTGAGCCACCTCGGCGATCAAGCAGAGCCGAGACCGCTCAGCACTGCGAACCATCGCTATCCGACGCCGCCCACCTGCCTGCACCCGTAGGCACGAGCGTGCACCTTCAATCCGAATCCGGCGATTTCTGCCCCAGAATGTGCGAAAAATACGCGCTCGGACCGGGCATGGGCGTCAGCCGCAGCACCGACCACAGTGCGGCCGTCAGCACGGCGCCCAGCTGGATTGCCTCCGACATATGTACGGCCCGACGGAGATCCGCTACTCGAGGTGCTGGGCCGTCGCCGAGGGTGGGACGCAGTTCGGTGCCGTAGCGATATTGGGTGCGGCCGCCGAGGCGGACGCCGAGCGCACCCGCCATGGATGCCTCGACGACGCCCGCATTGGGGCTGGGGTGTTTGGAAGCGTCTCGTTGCCAGGCGCGCAGCACGTCGGCCGGATGCCCGCCGACCGCCGGAGCCAAGGCGGCGGTGAACATGCCGGTGATGCGGGCGGGCAACAGATTCGCGAGATCGTCCACGCGGGCGGCAGCCCAGCCGAAGCGGAGGTAGCGGTCGTCGCGGTAGCCGATCATCGCGTCCAGCGTGTTGACCGCGCGGTATCCGAGCAGCCCCGGCGTCCCGGCGACCGCACCCCACACCAGCGGCGCGACCGTCGCGTCGGAGGTGTTCTCCGCGATGGATTCCAATGCGGCGCGGGCCAATCCGTCCGCATCGAGCACCTCGGGATCGCGCCCGCACAGCGATGGCAGCAGGGCCCGCGCGCCCGTCAGATCGCCGGACTCGAGCCGGTCGGCCATCTCCCGCCCGGTACGCGCGAGGCTGCGCCCACCGAGCACCGTCCAGGTCGCCAGCGCAGTCGCCACCACTCCGCCACGACGAAGCCCGATCCCCAGCGCAGTCGCCGCACCGACCAGCAACGCCTCGTGCACCACCCCGGCCGATCGCCGATCGGCATAGGTCACACGCTCCAGCGCACTTGCCGCCGAACCGAACCCGGCCACCGGATGCCATCGGCGCGGATCACCGAACGCGCGATCGAGCGCGAACCCGAGCAGCAGCCCGGCCGCGGTCGAGGTCCCCGTATGCACCCGGCGAGGGTAGCCGGTCCCCACGTCCCGACGACGCACGCACCCCATCGAATCCTCGCTGGTCCGGACATCCGTGTGCCCCGGCAAGCGCGCCGTCGCGATCGGGATGTCACACTCGCTAGCCCTGCGTCGTCATCCCGATGACACGCATAAACTCGCCCCCCGAGGGGGCCGGACGACCGAACGGCGAGACCAGTGACAGCAGAACAGCCATCCTCCGGACCGATCGACCAGGCCGAGTTGGCTCGGCGTTTCGAGGAGCACCGGCCGTATCTGCGCAGGCTCGCCTACAGCACGCTCGGCAGTCTCACCGACGCCGACGATGTGGTGCAGGATGCATGGCTGCGGCTGCAGCGCCAGTACGAGGCCGGGACCGCGGGCGAGATCGAGAACCTGCGTGCCTGGCTGTCCACCGTCACCGGCCGCCTCGCCCTCGATCAGCTCGGCTCGGCCCGCGCCCGCCGCGAACAGTACGTCGGCGAATGGCTGCCCGAGCCGGAGGTCACCAGCTGGGACGACCCGGCCGACCGGATCACCCAGGACGAGCGCGTCACCACGGCGCTGCTGGTCGTGCTGGAATCCCTATCCCCCGCCGAACGCACCGCGTTCGTGCTGCAGGACGTATTCGGCATGAGCGGCCCCGAGGTCGCCGAGGTCGTCGGCCGCACCCCTGCGGCCGTGCGGCAGCTCGCGTCGCGCGCCCGCAAACGCGTCGAGGATGGAACGCCCCGGTTCCCGGCTTCGCCCGACGAACAGGAGAAGGTCGTCTCCGCCTTCGCGGTCGCCTGGCGCTCCGGTGATCTCGGCGCACTGCTCGGCGTACTCGACGCCAACGTCAGCCTCACCGCCGACGGCGGCGGTAAGGTCCCCGCGATCCGCCAGCCCGTGCGCGGCGCCGAACTCATCGCGAAGATGCTGCTCGGCTGGTACCACGCACCGTCCGCGGCGGGCGCCTGGGGCCGCGCGGTCCTGGTCAACGGCACGCCCGGTCTGGTGGTCTTCGACGGCACCCACACCGGCGTCTTCTCCTTCGTCATCGACGACGGCCGCATTGTCGCCATCAATGTCGTCCGCAACCCGGACAAGCTGCACGACCTCCCCACCGAAGGCGCACCCGACTGGTACCTCGGCCCGAACGCCGAATAGCCCGACGCGGCCCGCACATTTCCCAGGTGCGGGCCGTCTCCGGCACAGCACCGAGATGCCCGCGGCATCGCAACCCGACGCTCAGGCGGGCGCCTGGGCCGCGGGCTCTTCGCGCTGCGCGTCTGCCCCAGATCGATTGCGCCGCAACATAATGAACCACACCCCGCGGGCAAGGAGAACGCTCACACCCGCCAACGCGGCTATGCCGAGAAACACCACGAGAGCTGGCCAAACATAGGTCACCTGCAGGAACGTCGCGGCTCGACCGCGGAAGACGAGGCCCGCGAGCTGCGGTAGCACGGCCAGGATCACGATCGGGGCCAGGTACGGCAGCTGCCGCAGCGCGATCAGCCATGCGGGCCGGGTGCCCTGCTGGTCGGCCCAGCGGCGCGATCGCACCAGGCAGAGCACACCGAGACCGAGAGTCCCGAGCGTCAACAGCGCCATACCCCAGTCCGCCCAGATACCCCACGGGCGGTGCACATCCGGCGTCTCGCCCTGGGTCAGCTCGACCAACCCCTGCGCGATGATCCCGGGGTCGTCCTCGAGCGACATACCGGTATCGGCGATGACGGCAATGCCATATCCGGTGTCGGGCAGCAGAACCTGTTCAGCGGTATAGGTGAACCAATCGCCGTTGTGCGAGATCTGCACCCCGTGATCGGATTGCTCACGCCGCCAACCCATTCCGTAGTCGTCGTCGGCGACCCCGGACGGTGTGTGCATGTCGGCCATTGCCGCGGCCGATACCACCCGGTGCCCGTCCGGCGCCAGGCCACCGTTGTTCTGAGTGATCAGCCACCCGGCCATATCGGCGGCCGTGGTGATCACACCGTGGCTACCGCCGACGAACCAATCGGGCTCCGCCATCGGTATCGCGAACCCGTACGCCCGAATGTATCCGTGCGTCACCTCCTCGGCCGCGCGCGCCGTATCCACCGTCGAACTGTCGCGCATCCCGATGGGCCCGAACACATTCCGTTGCAGATAGGCCGCGAACGGTTCGCCGCTGACCACCTCGACCAACCGCGCGGCCACCTGATAGTTCGGATTGTGATAGTTGAATCGCGTTCCCGGATCGGCGGCCAATTCGGCCGTCCGTAGTCGCTCGACCGCCCCGGCCAGCGAGTCCGCCTGTGGCCGCCGCAGATCGGGGAATGCGGTATCCGACATGCCCGACGTCTGATTCAGCAACTGCCGCACCGTGATCCGGTCGGCACGCGGATCGGCCAGCCGAAAGTCCGTCAGGTACTGACGCACCGGCGCATCGAGACGCATCCGCCCCGCGTCGACCAACTGCATCACGGCCATCGCGGTCATGGATTTGCTCACCGAAGCGATCGGCATTCTGGTCGTCGCGGTGATCGCCGAACCGGTGGAATCGTGACCGTATCCCGCGACGTACACCACCTGATCCCCGTGGGTAATGGCGATCGAAGCCCCCGGCAATCGTGTCCGCGACAGATACTCGGACATATACCGATCCACCGCGGCCGGATCGATGCCCACCGGCGCCGCGACCGCCGCACCGGAGTACGGCAACAGCACCAGCAGCAAGCTGATCACCAGGACACAGGCCCGCCGCGGATATTCCACCATCACCGATATCGCCCTTCACACTGCGAGTCCACATCGACCCCGGCACCGTCGTCAGCCTGCCAACTCCATCGGTTTCGGTATCGCATATCCGTGCGCCGCCGCAACCTCCGCCGATAACAACCGCCCCCTATCCGCGGTCACCCCATGCGCGAGATCAGGATGCGCGGAGCATGCCTGACGCCATCCGTGATCGGCGATGGCGCGCACATACGGCAAGGTGGCGTTGATGAGCGCGAGGGTCGCGGTGTGCGGCACCGCGCCCGGCATATTGGCCACGCAGTAGAACAGCGAATTCGCCACGCGGAAGGTGGGATTCGCGTGCGTGGTCGGATGCGAACCGGCGAAGCACCCGCCCTGGTCGATGGCGATGTCCACCAGCACCGAGCCCGGCCGCATACCGGCAACCAAGTCCTGGGAAACCAATTTCGGCGCCCGCGCACCAGGTACCAGCACCGATCCGATCACCAGATCGGCCGCGAGCACCGCCCGTTCGATCTCGACCGCAGTCGAGGCCAACGTCGAGATCCGCCCGTCGAATCGCGCGTCGAGCTCCCGCAAGCGCGCCAAATTCGTATCCAATACAGTGACTTTCGCACCCATCCCGGCCGCGACGGTTGCCGCGTTCGTCCCGGCGACACCACCGCCGAGCACCACCACATCGGCCGGACGCACTCCCGGCACCCCGCCGAGCAGCAGCCCGGCACCCCCGAGCGGCGCCATCAGGTGATACGCGCCGACCTGCGTCCCGAGCTTGCCCGCAACCTCACTCATCGGTGCGAGCAGCGGCAACGACCCATCCGCCGCCCGCACCGTCTCATATGCGATCGCGGTGATTCCGGACCGCAGCACCGCGTCGGTGCACTCCCGCGACGCGGCCAAATGCAGGTAGGTGAACAGCACCTGCTCGCGCCGCATCAGCGGATACTCCTGGGCGATCGGCTCCTTGACCTTCAGCACCAACTCGCCCTCGCGCCACACCTGATCGGCGGCGGGCATCATCCGAGCACCCGCGGCGAGATAGTCCGCGTCCGGAAAACCCGACCCCACCCCGGCGCCGGTCTGGATCAGCACCTCGTGCCCGTGCCGCACCAGTTCCCCGGCACCGGCCGGGGTCAGCGCCACCCGAAACTCCTGTTCCTTGACCTCCCGCGGAACTGCGATCCTCATATCGCCATCGTGGACCACGGACCGGAGCTTCGCCATGATCGCCGCGCGCTATCGAGGGAGTGCGTCGCCGCGCGGCTAGACCTCGAACGGCTGCCCGGAACGCGGAATCCGCAGCTGATCAGCTCGTCCGGCGTATTCGAAGGTGCGGACGAGGTAGTCCAGCGGCTCGGTGAAGTGGTGCCACCCCTCGCCGTGCACGGCGACGATGACCGCATCTCCGAGCAATTCGGCGGCCTCGAGTGCGGTGCGCCCGTTCAGCGTCAGATCGACGTCGCCGAACCGCCCGACATTGGCGCCCCCGACATTGAGGATGGCGATATCGATCCGCCCGAACCGCCGCCCGATCTGCTCGACCAGCGCGACCGAGGCATTGTCCCCGGAGACGTAGACCGTCGGTTGATCATCGGCTTGCAGCACGAATCCGGTGACCGCCCCGCTCAGCGGCTCGCACCCTTCGGGCCCGTGCAGTGCCGGCACACCCGTCACGCGCACATCGCCGATCGTCACGGTCTCCCAGTTCTCCAGTCCCCGAACACCGTTGATGCGGCCGGCCGCATCCGGTGTCGAGAACACGGTCGGCACGGTTTTCAGGAATTCGCGACCCGAATTGTCGAGATTGTCCGCGTGCTGATCATGTGAAAGCAGCACCACATCCACCGCCCCCACCTGGTCCGCGGACACCGCGGGGCCGGTCAGCTTGTGCAGTGTGATCGGACCCGGGTAGTCGCCGGGAGCATCGAAGGTGGGGTCGGTGAGCCAGGTCAGGTTGCCGTACCGCAAGCGCAGGGTGGGTCCGCCGATATGCAGGGCTTCGACAGTGGTGCGTTCGATCGTCTCGGTCATGCGATCAATATTGCTGACCGCGATATCCGATCAAAAGTGGCCCATGAGCCGCCTAGCGATAAGATCGGGCCATGCGCACCGTCGCCGTTCTCGCCTTCGATGACGTCATCCCCTTCCATCTGTCCGTGCCCACGCTGGTCTTCGGCCGTGTCGGCGTCGAGGGCAGCCCCGAATACCGCGTCGAGGTGTGCGCCGAACGCCCCGGCACCCTGCGGACGCCAGCCGGATTCGACATTGTCGTCGGCACCGGACTCGACGCCTTCGAGCGGGCCGACCTGGTGGTGATCCCGAGCTGGCGGCGCGATATGGCCATCTCGGACGACCTGCGCGACGCACTGCATCGCGCCCACGCCAGGGGTGCCCGGATCGTCGGCCTATGCCTCGGCGCCTTCGCGGTGGCGGCCAGTGGCCTGGCGGACGGCCGGGAGATCACTACCCACTGGGCCGCGGCCGACGACCTCGCCGCCGCCTACCCCGCGGTCCGGGTCCGCGCCGATACGCTCTGGTCGGATCTCGGCGACATCATCACCTCCGCGGGTGTGGCAGCCGCACTCGACTGCTGTCTGCACCTGGTGCGCGGCGATCTGGGCAGCCGTGCCGCCACCGAATTGGCCAGATCGCTGGTGACCGCACCGCACCGCAGCGGATCTCAGGCCCAGTACATTCCGGTGGCCGTACCCGACGCCGCCGACGACGATCCGATCGAACGCGCAATGGTCTGGGCGCGAACGAATCTCGGCGAACCGATCGATCTGGACAGCTTGGCCCGCATCGCCCTCATGTCGCGACGCACCTTCACCCGACGTTTCCGCGATCGCACGGGCAGCAGCCCGCAGCAATGGCTGCTGCACCAGCGCACCGACCGGGCCAGGCTGCTACTCGAATCAACCACCGACACCATGGATCGCATCGCCGCCGAAACCGGCTTCGGCACCGCGGTCAGCCTGCGCCACCACTTCCACCGCATTCTCGGCACCAGCCCGGCCGCGCACCGCGCGCTGTTCTCGGGGACGCCGGCGGCGCCGCCGATCTCGTCGTCTAGGTTTTCGGCATGAGGATCGAGGTAAGCGGACATACGCCGGAGATCGACGACACCGCGTGGATCGCACCGAACGCGACCGTAATCGGACGCGTTCGACTCGCCGCCGAGGTGAGCATTTGGTACAGCGCGGTGTTGCGCGGCGATCTCGAGGCGATCAGCGTCGGCGCGCGCACCAACATTCAGGACGGCTGCGTACTGCATGCCGACCCCGGCTTCCCGCTCACCGTCGGTACCGGAGTATCGGTGGGACATAACGCGATCCTGCACGGCTGCACGGTCGGCGACGATGTGCTCGTCGGCATGGGCGCCACAGTGCTCAATGGCGCGGTCATCGGCGCGGGCAGTCTGATAGCCGCCAACGCCCTGATTCCGGAAGGCGCCCAGATTCCGCCCGGATCGCTGGTTGCGGGCGTGCCCGGCAAGGTGCGTCGGGAATTGAGCGAAGCCGAGCAGGACGGCATTCGGCTCAACGGCGCTGTGTACCTTCACAACATGGCCAACCACCGGGCCGCGAAGCAAATGTGAGACAGGCCACACTGATCAAATGACCAGTCCGAATCGCTGATAACATTTCGCCAGCGTGCCCGGCGCCCCGGGATCTCTCGCCGACACAGCTGTCGAGTGGCCTGTTGCGCGCAGGGTGAGCCCGCCGCGGTGGTGGCTGCGTAGCGTGCAGGCAGGAGGTATCACGGTGGCGTATGTGCCGCAGAGTATGCACCGGCCGTCGGGACGGATCAGCCTGGCCGATATCGCGGCCCAGCCGGGCGGGATCGAGGCGCTACAGCGGCGGGTTCACGAACTGCGCTCCAGCGGGGTGGATTTTGCCGCCAACGCGATCGAACAAGAGATGGCGGAACTGGATCTGCCGCGACAGTAGTCCCCCGCCAACCCCCACGAACCGCCGAACGATATCCGTCCTGTCGATCTCTGGTGCCGATCCCCGGCCGAAGCGTCGCGACCCGGTGAAATAATGAATGCCGATCACCCGCACCGTCGCGACGCCCTGGCACCATCGGCGTCCGAGCCTATACGACTGGAGACTCGATGCCGACCGTCCCGCCCATCCTCCAGCGCATCCTGGAAAAGCCTGTCAGCGACGGCGAAAAACTGCTGGAGAGCGCGCTGTCGGCATTCCTGGATTTCGGCATCAAACGCACCAGCATGGGCGAGATCGCCCGACGTGCCGGGATCAGCCCGGCCACCCTGTATCGCCGATTCGAATCGAAGAACGACTTGGTCGAGGCCGTCAGCGTGCGGGAGGCACAGCGTTTCGTCGCCGAGATCGATAAGCGTGTACAGAAGGTCGAGGGCGTCGAGGAACAACTGGTCGAGATATTCGTCGCGGTGATCACCGAGATCGCCGGCAACGAACTGTTGCGTAGGTTGCTGCGGACCGAACCCGACCTCATCCTGCCCCGGCTCACCACCGAAGCCGGACCGATCATCGCGGTAGGGCGCACCTATTTGGCGGAGAAGTTGCGTGAACTTCGCAGCGGTGCGGACGACGACTTCGACTTCGAACTCGTCGCCGAAATCATGGCGCGGCTGGCGCTCTCACTCGCGCTGACGCCCGACGGGCTCATTCCGATCGATGATGTGACGGCCGGTCGTGCATTCGCGCGGCGCACGCTGCTGCCGATGGTCGGTGTCCGCACCACCGCATGAGCGGACTCAACGCATTTCGTACACACGCGGGCCGAATGCGAACGCCACCCACTCATCGAGCAGCCGCAGCGAA
Source organism: Nocardia sp. CA-107356 (assembly GCF_050946365.1). Taxonomy (NCBI): domain Bacteria; kingdom Bacillati; phylum Actinomycetota; class Actinomycetes; order Mycobacteriales; family Nocardiaceae; genus Nocardia; species Nocardia sp. CA-107356. Next base: position 7,398,567 of record NZ_CP191992.1, read on the forward strand.
TTCGCGTCGGGAACTCGCCCGCCGTCGACGAAATCGCGTACCAGCTCGACGACTCCGCCCGCCCGCATCGTCGTCGGATCCGGCAGCGGCAGCCGCGACACGTACTGGGTGATCCACCGTCGCCGCCCCGAATACAGCCGATTCCCGCACACCGCATCGTAGAACCGCAGCCCGAGCGCCGAATTCGCCACGCCCATAAGCAAATACGCGAGCCGCTCGGCCGCACCGTCCACCCCGAGATCGGCCAGCGAGATCCAATAGCAGTCTCCGTTCACCACCGCCCCCGACCGATCCAATGCGAACCGCGGCCGCTCACTGATATCGGGAAAAACCACCTTCGGCACCCGCCACATATGTGGCCGCTGCGGCACCCAGATCTCGAACCACTCCCGGCCGCTGTCCGTCAAATACTTCCGACCGGCCAACGTCTCCCGATTCTTCTCCAAATACGCTGCGGCCCCTGGGAATTCCCGCAGATCAACCGGTGTTCGCGCGGGTTCGGACGGGTCGTACGGATACAGCACCCTGGTGGCACGCTCCCGCGAAATCCGCCACGGCTCGACATCATGATGGGTTATCAAGTCGAACAGCAGCTCCCCCTCCGGCCGTGGCTCCACCTCCCCCCACCGATCCGAAATGAACACCCGATCCGCAGTCGTCTTGATCCCCACCCGAATCCGCCCCACGTCCCCGAAGGTCCGCCAAGTCCCCGCTTCCACCTCCCCCAACCATCCATCCACCCCCGGCCGCGACATCCGCCACGCCCCCTTCCCCGCACTTCCATCACGATCCCGAACACCGTCCGCACCACCAGATCCCAACGCCCCCACACCGTCACACCACTGCCCCGATGCCGCGACATCGGAATCCACCTGCCGCCCGCTCATCGCGCCAGCCCCCGCCGACATAACCTGCCCGGCTACCACCCGGTCCCCTGCCGTCGCTCGATCACCTGGGACAGCCATATCCCCTGATGTCGCTCGAAGATCCGCAGCAGCCCGATCACCCGCCACCAGCCCATTGCCGAGCGCCACCACGCCCACCGCCGCATCCACAGCGCCGCCCAGGTCCCCTCGGCCAGTGGTGGATTCGGCCCCGACCTGCCGAGCACACGGCTCGCCGGACGACGCCGACGCAGCCCGACCTGCGACCGCCAGACTTCCTGCCGCCTGCCGATCACCTGCGACCGTCACATCGCCCAGCAGCATTCGACTACCCGCCGCCGGATCAACCGCCGTCCTCCCGATGCCGAGAACGGCCCGATCATTCGCTGAGCGATCTCTTGCTGTCGCGTGATCGCGAGACTGATCGTCGGTTGCCAGAGTGCCGACCTCGACTGCGAAGGCACGTCCGGCATGGGTGACCAGGTGGCTGTGTTCGGCCGTCAGGGCCTCGAAAAGATCTGTTCCGCTGATGGTTTCGGCGGTGTCGACCTCATAGGCCGAGACGTATCGGCAGACGGCACGGGACGGGGTGCGGGTGGCGATGGTGACGGCGGGGAGCACCGCCGCCTCGAAAAGCTTGGTATCGCCGAGGTCGTACAGTTCGACCGGGGACAGCTCGGTGAGCAGCAGGCTGCGAATATTCGCACCCGCCTTGGTGGTGAGAAACCGGTTGGCGCACAACAACCCGAGCACCCCGTCCGGCCGCAGCAGCCGGGGCGCGACCGCGACGAACGGGTGGGTGAGGTCGATCCGGCCCCGCAAGCCGAACTGCTTGCTGATCAGCTGCGCGGTCGGCCCACCCAACTGTTGGGTCCGCACATACGGCGGATTGGTGATGATCGCATCGAACGACCGGTCCGCGATCCCGACCGACGCCGTCAGGAAATCCCCGACATGCCACTCGGCCGCGACCTCCGCCGCCTCCGCCCGTTCCCGGGCCACCGCGACCCCGGCCCCATCCAGGTCATACCCGACCATCTCCACCCGCACCCCGGGCAACACCGCACCCGCCACCCGATGCAGCGCGAGCAACAGCTCACCGTCCCCACACGCCGGATCGAGCACCCGCAACACCCGGCCGGGCACCCCACCACCTCCGGGTCGCGGCAGATGCTCGACCAGCCGCTGCGCGAGAAAGCCCGCCAGGGCAGGGGGCGTGTAGTGCCTACCGTGCCGTTTGCGGTCGCGCGCGGCAGGGTCCCCGGGATTCATGCCAGGGATTCTGCCTCGTCATGGCGCAACTCCGGCGGTAACGCGGTCGACTGGTTCTCGCGTCGTCGCGGGCGGGCTCGCGGTGCGGCGGCCGGAGAAGCGGCGCATGAGTGGTTCGTCCACCCATCGATAGATCGCCGCGGCCGCTGCCGTCGCGACGATCAAACTCAATCCGGCGAACCCGAGCCAGCCGAGCGGACCGAACTGTCTGCCGCCGATGAAGATCCGGGTGATCAGCACCATCACCGGAAACTGGATCAAATAGAATGCGAAGGAAATATTGCCGAGCCACACCATTCGCGGCGAGGCGTTCAACCCGCGTATACCGGCCAGATCCCGTGTGGCCAGCGTCGCGACCACCGCAGTCATCGGCGCCAGCAGCAGTGCCGACATTTTGTAGTTCACCGGTACCACCCAGGTGGCGGCGAAGGCGACGGCCAAACTCAGCAACGGCCAGGTCAACCGCGTATTGCGCCAACGCCCCTCCAGCACCAGCCGCGCGGCCAGCACCCCGAGGAAGAATTCGGGCAACCGCGACACCGGAAAGGTGTAACTGAGCCAATAGGCCGGGGCAACGGGAATATCCGGCTGCGCGAACCACGCCGGTGAAGCGTGTAATTCGAAGTACGGCGACACGTCCCCCGGAACCAGCCGTGGCGCAAAGGCATTCGCAATACCTTTTGGTCCGGGCACCCACAGGAAGTATGCGGTGTGCAGCGCGAGAATTGCCACGAGCAGCCCCGCCATCACCCACCACACACGATCCCCGCGAATGCGCCGCACCAGCGGCAGCGCGAGCGGAAAGCTCAGGTAGAACAGCATTTCCGCACCCAGCGACCACGACGGCACATTGAGACCGCCGACCGTCGTCCACTTCGGCACCCAGGTGTGGATCAGCAAGACGTTCGGCACCCACACCACCAACCTGGACAGCGGCACACTCGCGATCACGATGAACGCGACCGTCGCCACCAGATGCGTCGGATAGATCTTCAGCACTCGCCGCCAGTAGAACCGCGGCACCGAATTCCCCGGCCGGAACGACCAATAGATGATGAATCCGGAGAGCACGAAGAAGAACGTGACCCCCGCCGCGCCCAACTGCATCGGCATCACCTGATGGATGTGCCGGAACAACTCGGACTTCTGAAACGGGTAGACCGGCAGAAATACCAAGGCGTGCAGCAGGAATACCGCGAACGCCGCCCACCATCGTGCTCCGGTCAGCGACGGGAGCGCGGGTCGCGGCTGCGTCACTTGCCGTACCGCTCGTACAGCGCTCCCGCGATCACCGAATCACCGTGGGCCGAAGGATGGAACGGAATCCCGACCAGATCCGCGCGCGGATCGAGCGCACCGTTCAACCATGGCTGCGCCGAACACAATCCGTGCCCGGCGGTCACCGCTCTGGAATCGAAGAATTCGATCCCGAGCTGCGCCGCCGCTTCTCGCTGCGCCGCATCGATGCGATCCAGATACTGGATCAGCGCCGCGCCCCTCGGCTGTACGTACTGCCCGACACCGAGCACGCTCATACACGCGCGGTCCTGTCCGGACGGAAACAATTCGGGATAGCCGACCAGCACGATCTTCGCCTGCGGCGCGTAATAGCGCAGATATTCGACCACCTCGCGGACGCGCTGGGCATACTCACTACCGGATACCGCGCGATAGTCGGTGATCCGGCCCTGCTCCGCCGCCTCCAGCCCGCACCCGTCGGCGAGATTGAATACACAGGGCACCAACGAGGTCCACAGCGTGGTCTCGCTCGTGCCCCAGGAGTCGTTGAGCCCGAATTGCAACGCGATCAGCTTGGTTCGGGGACCGAACGCTCCTGCCTTGTCGGCGTTCATCGCCTCCTGAACCAGCGAATAGCCCCGTGCGGTCTGGATCGCCGCGCCGGAGCACGACGCGTCCACGAAGTCGGAGCTACCCGCGACACCCATCAATCGGCTCAGCTGGGTCGGCCATGAGGTAGGTCCGCGCAGACACTCCTTCGCATCCACTTCCCACCGGAGACCGTTGGCGGCGAAGGAGTCTCCGAACGCCACCAGGGTGCTGCCCGGCGCGGCAGCCGGGGCCGATTGCGCTGCCGCGGGCACCCCGGCCGCGGCTGCCACGGTCGCCGTAACCACCCCGAGCCACCGGGCGCAACGACGAGAGAGCTTACTTCCCACAGTGATCACTCCGCTGTCAGTAGCCCGCGCGTGGTTCGAATCCGGGTGCGGTCAAGGTCGGTGCCGGTTTGGCCGGTTCCGGCTGTGGTGCGGTCTGCGCGGCCGGTGGCGCCTGCGGCGCCGGTGCCGTTCGGGGTTCCGGCGCGGGCGGCGCTATCGGTGTCGCTTCCGGCGCGGGTACTACTTGCGGAGCGGGCGCCGCCGGTGCCTCGGGCGCGCTACTCGACGGCGCTGCCGCGCTGGTCGGCACTACCGCACTCGTCGACGCGTTGGTCGGAGTGTGGTCGCCATGCGATTCGGTCCCGCTACTGCATGCGGTGGCGCCGAGAAGCACCGCACCGCAAGCAAACACGGTGGCGAGACAAACCTTCAACACGTTCCCCATTCTAGAGATCAGGAGCAGCATCATTTCAGTCCAGGCAGGAGACTACAAGTCGACCTGTACCCGCATGGCATCTTTCACCGAATTGTCCCGCTGGCCGAGACCCCACTTCCACCGTCTGGCCCATCGCGTATCCCACTGCGAGCCAGCCATTTTCGCGATGGCACCCGATCATCGCCGCACGCGCACCCGGGTCACATCATCGGCAGTTCCGAAACGAGACCGCAGATGTTGGATTCAGTCTCGAAATAGGACAAGATTCGAGAGGGCGCCTCATGAGCCCGACCAGCCTGCAGACCAACGAGTTCACGGCCTCGATCCGCATCCTCGACGACCGGTGGACCTGCCGACAGTTCAAGACCGACCAGATCCCCCGCGACACCATCGAAGCCCTACTGCGACTGGCCCAGCGCACCCCCTCCTGGTGCAACACCCAGCCCTGGCAGGTCGTCCTCACCGAGGGCGCGGGCACCGACCGTTTCCGCAACGAACTCCTCGAACACGTCGCAACCGCAACGCCGGAACCGGATTTCGCATTTCCCGCGCAGTACACCGGCGCCTACGTGCGCGAGCCGAATCGCCGGCGGTCACCCCACCTGATCGGAGACTCCGGCCAACCCGGGGCCCGGCTCCGGTGTGACGTCCCGAGCGGTGAGTTCGCTACCGCAGCAATCGCATTCGAGTGATACGTGCGCCTCGCCGGTGCACTCACGGTGCCGGTACGCGACCGGCGGCCCGTCGGGCGCCATGTACGCATCACCCCAGTCCCGGATCGCCATCAGGATCGGGTAGATATCGTGCCCCTTCGGCGTCAGCCGGTACTCCTCGTGCGCACCGACGGCCGCCTTCTGCTTGACCAGGATCCCGTGCTCGATCAGGCGGTCGAGGCGATCCTGTAGCCGACTCCGGGAGATACCCAGCGCGCTCTGAAACGCGTTGAAGCGTCGGACGCCCGCGAACGCGTACTTCAGGATCACCAGGGTCCAGCGTTCGCCCAGAATCACCAGCGGCCGCGTGATCGAACACGGCTCATCGGCAAGTTCCTCGTAGCGCACCTGTCGATGCTACCGAGCCGCCAGGGCCGCGCCGATAGATTTCCGACCGGATGCACCGAACGCCCACCTCCGCGATATTCGGCGCAGGATGGGTGCTCACGCCACCTAGTGCGAATACGCGACCATCGGATCCACATCCTCCAACGGCGCCACGGCCTCGCCATCCAGCACTTTGCGCATCCGCTCCGAATCCAGCTGCCCCTCCCACTTCGCCACCACAAATGTCGCAACGCAATTGCCGAGCAGATTCACCGTGACCCGCATCGAATCCATCAGCCGATCGGCCCCGAGCAGGAGCGCGACCGCTGCCACCGGAATCGACCCGTGCCCGATGGCGGTGATCGTCGCCGACAGCGCCAGGAATGACGAACCCGGCACCCCCGCCATACCTTTCGAGGTCAACATCAGCACCCCGACCGCCGTGATCTGCTCCCCGAGACTCAGATCCACACCGAGCGCCTGCGCGAGGAACAGCACGCAGATGGATAGATACAGCGTCGCACCATCGAGATTGAACGAGTACCCGGTCGGCACCACCAGCCCGGTGGTGGCCCGCGAACATCCGGCTTCGGTCAATTTGATCATGATCCGCGGCAGCACCACCTCGGTCGACGCGGTGCCGAGCGCCAGGAACAGTTCGTCCTTGATGTATTCGATGAGCTTCCACGGATTCACACGCGCGAAAATCCGCACCACCACCGCCAGCACCAACAGGAACAACACCGCAGCTCCGTAGCAGCAGGCGATCAGCTTGCCGTAACTACTCAGTGCCGAAAGCCCGTACTGCCCAACGATGTAGGCCATTGCCCCGAACGCACCGACCGGCGCCAATTTCATGATCCAGCCGATGATCGTAAAGAAGATCTTCCCGATGTGATCGACAGCCTCGAGAATGACCGGCGGGCCGTGTTCGCCGAACTTGGCCAGCGCCAACCCGAACAGCACCGCGAAGAACAACACCGGCAGCAGCGCATTCTCCGCGAACGCCGAAATCACCGACGCCGGAATGATATTCAGCAAAAAGTCGACGGTATGCGGCAGCTCGCCGTTCTTCGTGGTCTTCGCGATCTTCTCCGCACCGGTCGCCAATGTCTGCGCGTCGACATGAAATCCCGCCCCCGGCTCGACCAGATTGCCCACCAGCAGCCCGAACAGCAGCGCGAAAGTCGTGATCACCTCGAAGTAGATCAGCGCCTTGACCCCGATCCGCCCCACCGCTTTCATATCCCCGACATGGGCGATGCCGAGCACCACCGTGCAGAAGATGATCGGCGCGATCACCATCTTGATCAGTTTGATGAACCCATCGGCCAGCGGTTCGAGATCCGCACCGAGGTCGGGCCACAGCTTGCCGACCAGAATTCCGGCCACGATCGCCATCAGCAGTTGCGGGAATAGCGAACGGTACCAAGGCGGTGTGCGCACCGGGTCCGTCGATGCGGTGGATTCGATCGTCACGCTCATTCGCGCAACGTACGAGCAACGCGTATCGCCAAAGTTTCAACAATATTGCTGCACGGCAACCCGATCGATATATACCCGTAGCCCCAGGTCCGATGCCGAGAACGATACGAACGAAAAGCGGGCCCCGGAAAAGTCCCGAGGCCCGCTTCCGCCACTCGATTTACAGCGGAATGTTCTTGTGGTGACTCTTGCGCACCGGGGCAGCCGCCAATGCCGCGGCGATGGTGCTGCGCGTCTTGGCCGGGTCGATGACCTCGTCGACGACACCGATCGCGATGGCCCGCTCGACACCACCGGCGATGCGCTCGTGCTCGACCGTCAGACGCTCGTGCAGCGCCTCACGCTCTTCCTCCGGCGCGGCCGCGAGGGCCTTCTTGTGCAGGATGCCGACTGCGGCCTTGGCGCCCATGACGGCCACCTCGGAGCCGGGCCACGCGTACACCGCGGTCGCACCGAGCGACCTGGCGTTCATCGCGATGTAGGCGCCACCGTAGATCTTGCGGGTCACCAGCGTGACGCGCGGGACGCGCGCCTCGGCGAACGCGTGCAGCAGCTTCGCACCGCGCCGCACCACACCTTCCCACTCCATGCTGACACCGGGCAGGTACCCGGGCACATCGGTGAGCACCACCAGCGGAATACCGAACGCGTCGCACAACCGCACGAAACGCGCCGCCTTCTCGGCACTTTCGGAGTTCAGGCAGCCACCGAGGCGGATCGGGTTGTTGGCAAGGACACCCACGGTGCGCCCACCGAGCCGTCCGAGACCGGTGATGATGCTGCGCGCGTAACCGCCCTGCAGCTCCTCGAACGAGGACTCACCGTCGACGTTGTCGAGCAGCTCGTGGACGATCGGCTTCACGTCGTAGGCGCGCTTGGCCGACTCCGGCATCATCGCCTTCAGATCGACATCACCGTGCGCGGCGGCGACCAGATCGAATTCGCCCTGCTCGGCGAACATCGACACCAGGCGACGACCGCGGTGCAGCGCGTCGGCCTCGTCATTGGCCACGATGTGGGTGACGCCGGACTTCTTACCGTGCGTCTCCGGACCACCCAGGGTCGCCATATCGACCTGCTCACCGGTCACACTGCGCACCACATCGGGACCGGTCACGAAGATCCGGCCCTCGGGCGCCATGATCACGATGTCGGTCAGCGCAGGACCGTAGGCGGCGCCACCGGCCGCGAAGCCGAGCACCACCGAAATCTGGGGCACCAGACCGGATGCGCGGACCATAGCCTCGAAGACCAGGCCGACCGCGTGCAGGGCCTCGACACCCTCGGCCAGGCGAGCGCCGCCGGAATGCCAGATGCCGACTACCGGGATGGCGGAATCGATGGCGGTGTCGATCGCGTCGACGATGTGCTTGCAGCCCTCCACACCCATCGCGCCGCCCATGACGGTCGCATCCGAGCAGTAGGCAACGGTACGGACACCGTCGACCTCGCCGATCGCGGCGAGCACACCGGACTTATCGCGTGGGTGCAGCGGCAGAACGGTTCCGGGATCGAAGAAGCGTTGGAGTCGACCGAGCGGATCGCGCGGATCGGTCGCAGTTTCTGGTTGAAACGCGGGAGCCACAATTGTCATCGCGTTTTCTCCTCACCTCAAGGAAGTGCGCCGCTACCAGCGGCTGCGTATGTCGAACTCCGGTGAGGTCGGCCATTTCGGTTGGCCGACCCCACCGGGGATCGTTGTGCAGTCAGCCGTCTGTGCGGTCGAGCCCGGAGGCGGCAGCTTGCCTGACCACGTAGGGCTCCGCACAGACTGAATCGGTAGCCGTGCGGCTATGCCCGACCGAAGGCGAGCGCGACATTGTGCCCACCGAAACCGAACGAGTTATTGATCGCGTACTCGATCTCCTGGCGGCGGGCCTCACCGTGCACCACATCCAGATCGATCTCCGGATCCTGGTTCTCCAGGTTCAGCGTCGGCGGGACGATGCCGTCACGGATGCTGAGCACCGTGAGCACCGATTCGAGCGCACCGACGGCACCGATCGAGTGCCCGAGTGCCGACTTCGGCGCGTACACCGAAGCGTGATTGCCCACGGCCTTGTTGATCGCGTTCGCCTCGGCGGTATCGCCGATCGGAGTCGCGGTCGCGTGGGCATTGATGTGGGTGATGTCCTTCGGCGTCAGACCGGCGGTCTGCATCGCCCTGGTCATCGCCCGTGCGGCACCATCGCCCGTGGGGTCGGGTGCGACCAAGTGGAAGCCGTCGGAGGTGATACCGGCGCCCAGCAGCCGCGCGTGGATCGTCGCACCACGTGCCTTGGCGTGCTCCTCGGTCTCGATGACCATCAGCGCACCGGCCTCACCGAAGACGAAGCCGTCGCGATCCTTGTCGAACGGACGCGAGGCGCCCTTCGGGTCATCGTTGCGGGTGCTCATCGCGCGCATCATGGTGAATGCCGCGATCGGCACCGCGTCGATGAAACCCTCCACGCCACCAGTGACGACCATATCGGCGTCACCCATGACGATCATCCGCCATGCATTGGCGATGGCCTCGGAGCCCGATGAGCATGCCGAGACCGGAGTGACCACTCCTGCCCGGGCCTTCAGTTCGAGACCGACGACGGCCGACGGACCATTCGGCATGACCATCTGAACGGCCAGCGGCGAAATCTTGCGATAGCCACCGTTCTTCAGCTTGTCGACCGAGTCGATGAGCGCGTCGCCGCCGCCCAGCCCGGTGCCGATCGCCACACCCAGACGCTCCGGGTCGACCTCGGGGCTGCCCGCGTTCTGCCAGACCTCACGACCGAGGATGGTCGCGAGCTGCTCGACGTAGGCCATGCGCCGACATTCGACACGGCTCAGCAGGGTGTCGGGCCGAACCTTCAGGTGACCGCCGATGCGGACCGGAAGGTCGTACTCCTCGACGAAGGAATCCTCGAGAACGTCGATTCCGCTCTCGCCGTTGAGGAGTCCCTTCCACGTCGCATCGACATCACCAGCGATCGACGTGGTCGCCGCCAGGCTTGTAACGACGACGTTGGGGAAGTTCCCGTTCAAGGTGGAAGGAGTGGTCACAGTGTCGGCCCTACTCGGCGTCGAACTTGGCCTTGAGCTCCGCGGCCGCGTCAGCGTTCTCGGCCTCGAGCTTCTGGATGTAGCCGACAGCGTCGCCGACCGTCTTCAGGCTGGCCAGATCCTCGTCCGGGATCTTGACGCCGTACTTGTCCTCGGTCTGCACCGCGATCTCGACCATGGACAGCGAGTCGATGTCCAGGTCATCGACAAAGGACTTCTCGATCGTCACCTCGGACGGCTCGATACCCGTCACCTCTTCGATGATCTTGCCGAGTTCCTCGACGATTTGTTCCTGGGTCAGAGCGGCCACTTCGTGGCTCCCTTCTTATCTACTTTGTAGGGCTTCACTGTTGTTTTTCGAATCGAGCGAGCCGATGGTTACCGTCTGCTCGGTCACGATCGTGGTTTTTTTGCACGGTCGCGGTGGGAAAGCTAGCCGGAGGTGGTGAGCCCGGCCAACGCGGGGAGGTCTTCCGGGGTCTTCAGGGCCAGCGTTGGCGTGCCCTTCAGCTCCCGTTTTGCAATACCGACGAGCGTGCCCGCCGGCGGCAGCTCCGCCACAGCCGAAACCGCCGCTTGTCGCACGGTTTCGGTGCACAGGTCCCACCGGACGGGCCGGGTGACCTGCGCCGCGAGCTTAGCGACCGCGTCGGCCCCCGAGGCGACCGGCTTGCCGTCGAAGTTCGAAAGCAGGGTCCGGGTCGGCTCGTTCGGTGTGATATTGGCTATGGCTTCGGTCACAGCGTCCTGGGCCGGAGCCATGAACACGGTGTGGAAAGCCCCTGCGACGGGCAGCGCACGCACCCGCGCCTTCTCGGGCGGGTTCGCCGCCAGTTCCGCCAGGGCGGTCAAACGTCCGGCGGCCACGATCTGACCCGCGGCGTTGCGGTTGGCCGGGACGAGGTCGAGCTCTTCGAGCCGTGCGAGCACGGCGGCCTCATCGCCACCGAGCACCGCGGACATGCCGGTCGGTTCCAGCGCGCACGCCTTGGCCATCTCCGCACCGCGGATGGCGGCCAAGGTCACCGCCTCGTCGGCGGAGATCACTCCGGCGACCGCGGCGGCGGCGAGCTCACCAACCGAATGTCCGGCGACGATGGTATCGGCCGGAAGTGAATCCGACTCGATTTCGGCATATGCCAGCAGTGCTGCGGCCACGACGAGTGGCTGGGTCACGGCTGTGTCGGTGATCTCCTCCGCCGTCGCGGTCGTGCCGAGACGGACCAGGTCCAGGCCGGAAGCCTTGGACCAGAGGGCGAGGCGATCGGTCGCGCCTGGAAGGTCGAGCCAAGGCGCGAGCATGCCGGGTGTCTGGGACCCCTGTCCAGGGGCGAGCAACGCGATCACACCTCTAAGAAAACACTGTGAGGTGCCCCGGACGAGATGTCGACGCGAATGAACCTTTTTGCTCGCTTTTGTGGGGGTCCCACAAAAGCCCACGTGGGTTGTTCCGATCGACCGGTGCGCGGGATCCGTTACAGCCCCTCGTGACCCATCGAGTATTGAGTGACTTCTGGGGCAGGTGTTGACGGTTCGTTACGGGTTCGTGTCAAACGACCCACTGTCGCGGCGATCCGGAGCACATAAGCGTCCCTCGGATTCATCGGATCGCGGCCCGTGATCTCGGCTATCCGTTTGAGGCGGTAGCGAACCGTATTTGGATGAACGTACAGCTGCCGGGCACACGTCTCGACAGCGCCGCCGCAATCCAGATAGGCCTCGAGTGTGTCCGCCAGCGAGGAACCCGCAGCGGCCAACGGAAGGACAAGATACTCGTTCAAAGCGTCGATCGCAGCTCGATCACCGAGCAATGCGCGCTCCGGTAACAATTCGGCCGCGTGCACCGGTCGCGGGGCCCCACGCCAGCCGACCACCGCCTCCATTCCGGCCAGTGCCTCCACCGCGCTGGCATGCGCCGCACCGAGGGTGCGCATGGTCGGGCCGATCACCACCGGACCGTCGGAGAACACCTCCGCCAGCAGATCCGCGAGAAACGGTGAGGCATAAGAGGTATCGCCGAGATTCCCGCTGACCACCATCACCAGTCGCGAACCCTGGACGACGGCCAGTGCCGCACGACCGTGCCGCGCGGCGATGGTGTGCACCGAACCGACCATCGAGACGCCCTGATCCCCCGGCGGGGTGCCGACCAGCACCGTCGCCGGGGCGGTGGCATCCCAGTTCAATGTCGCGGCCCGCGAGAGCATGTCCGGACCGGAATCGCCGCGCACCACGGCATCGACGACGAGCGCCTCTAGTCGGGTATCCCACGCACCACGGGATTCCGCGGCGCTCGCGTACACCGAGGCGGCCGCGAAGCCGAGCTCACGCCCGTATCGCAGCACCGCCTCGGTGAGCGCGACCAGCTGCCGGTCGTTGCGCGCGAGCGCGGGCAGCCATTGTTCGAAGAACTCCATGGCCACGCGGACCATATCCACGGTCTGGCGCAGCGTCAGCCGCCGCGCCAGATCCTGTGGGATGACCTGGAAGGCATCCAGACTGAACCGGATATCGCTTTCCGGATCCTGCAGCCATTCCAGGAAGTTCACCACCGCGGTCTGCACCAGCATCTGCACACCCGCGCGCTGCGCGGCGTCCAGATCGGCGAAGAACGGCAACCGATCCTGCATCGACCCGACCGCCTCGGTAGAGAGGCGTCCGGAGAACTGCTTCACGCGTTTGAGCAGCGTGTCCGGAAGCGGGTCACGGGTTTGCCGGTTCGGGGAGAGCGCGCCCGTCGGCAGATACACCTCGTGCTCGGAGGAGCCTTCGGAGATCCGACGCGGCCGCGGCGGTTTACGTTCCACCATCCAATCGTCCGCTATGCCAGTTCATCTTCGGTGCCGGGAGCCGACTTCGGCGCGGCGTCGACATCATCGATGCGGTATCTGGCCGCTGCCTCGGTGACCTTCGCGGGATCGATCTTGCCGGTCCGTGCCAGTGCGGCCAGGGCCGCGACCACGATCGATTGCGCATCCACGTTGTAGACCCGGCGCGCCGCGGGGCGGGTATCGGAGAAACCGAAACCATCGGTGCCGAGTGTGGTGAAGTCGCCGGGGACCCACTTGCGGACCTGATCCGGCACCGCACGCATCCAGTCCGTCGCGGCCACGTACGGACCATCGACCCGGGCCAGTGCCTGGGTGACGTACGGGACCCCCGCGTCGGTGCCCGGGTTGCGCAGCTGGGCGATCTCCTTGTCGAGGGCTTCCTTGCGCAGCTCGCCCCATGAGGTCACCGACCAGACATCGGCCTGCACACCCCACTCCTCGGCGAGCAGCGCCTGGGCGCGCACGCCGTCGGGCACCGTGACGCCCGAGACCAGGATCTGCGCGCGCACATTGCCCTCGCCGCCGCGCTTGTACAGATAGACGCCCTTGAGCAGTCCGGCGATATCGAGATCGTCGGGCTCGGCGGGCTGTACATACGGCTCGTTGTAAAGGGTGATGTAGTAGAAGATGTCCTCGCCGCCGAAGGCGCCCGCGGACCCGTGCGGATGGGTGCCCGGCAGTGCGCCGGGACCGGGCTCGGGGGTGCCGCCGCCGTACATCCGACGCAGGCCGTCGCGCACGATGTGCGCGATCTCGAAGGAGAACGCGGGATCGTAGGTGACAACGGCAGGGTTGGTGGAGGCGAGCAGTAGCGAATGGCCGTCGTTGTGCTGCAGACCCTCACCGGTCAGCGTGGTTCGCCCGGCGGTTGCCCCGAGTACGAAACCGCGCGCCAACTGATCCGCCGCAGCCCACAATCCGTCGCCGGTGCGCTGGAAGCCGAACATCGAGTAGAAGATGTACAGCGGGATCATCGGCTCGCCGTGCGTGGCGTAGGAGGTGCCCGCCGCGGTGAACGACGCGGTCGAACCGGCCTCGTTGATGCCCTCGTGCAGGATCTGGCCGACAACGCTCTCTTTGTAGGCAAGCATCAATTCCGCGTCGACGGAGGTGTACAACTGCCCGTTGCGGTTGTAGATCTTCAACGAAGGGAACCACGAGTCCATACCGAACGTGCGGGCCTCGTCCGGAATGATCGGCACGATCCGCTTGCCGATCTCCTTGTCCCGCAGCAGCTCCTTCATGAGCCGAACCAGGGCCATGGTGGTGGCCACGTTCTGCTTTCCGGAACCCTTGCGCACCGACTTGTACGCCTCATCGCCCGGCAGTTGCAGCGGCTTTGCCGCGGTGCGCCGTTCGGGCAGGAAGCCGCCGAGCGCCTTGCGGCGATCGAGCATGTACTGGATTTCGCGCGCGTCCATACCCGGGTGGTAGTACGGGGGCAGATACGGATCCTTCTCCAACTCGGCGTCGGAGATCGGAATCCGCTGCAGGTCACGGAAGTCCTTGAGGTCCTGCAGGGTCAGCTTCTTCATCTGGTGCGTGGCGTTGCGGCCCTCGAAGTGCTTGCCGAGGGTGTAACCCTTGATGGTCTTGGCCAGGATCACCGTCGGCTGACCCTTGTGTGCCATCGCGGCCGCATAGGCGGCGTAGACCTTGCGGTAGTCGTGACCGCCGCGCTTGAGGTTCCAGATGTCCTGATCCGAGAGGTCCTGCACCAGCGCCTTGGTCCGCGGGTCACGGCCGAAGAAGTGGTCACGGACGTAGGCACCGTCGTTGGCCTTGTAGGTCTGGTAATCGCCGTCGGGGGTGCTGTTCATCAGGTTCACCAGCGCGCCGTCGCGGTCGGCGCCGAGCAGCGCGTCCCACTCGCGGCCCCAGATGACCTTGATGACATTCCAACCCGCGCCGCGGAAGAACGACTCCAGTTCCTGGATGATCTTGCCGTTGCCGCGCACCGGGCCGTCGAGGCGCTGCAGGTTGCAGTTGATCACGAAGGTGAGGTTGTCCAGGCCCTCGTTCGCGGCCACCTGGATCAGGCCGCGCGACTCCGGCTCGTCCATCTCACCATCGCCGAGGAAGGCCCAGACGTGCTGATCGGAGGTGTCCTTGATACCGCGGTCGTGCAGGTAGTGGTTGAACCGTGCCTGGTAGATGGCGTTCATCGGGCCGAGGCCCATCGACACCGTCGGGAACTCCCAGAAGTCGTTCAGCAGCCGCGGATGCGGGTACGACGGCAGGCCGTGGCCCGGGCCGCCGTGGCTGTACTCCTGCCGGAAGCCGTCCATGCGGTCGGTGCTCAACCGGCCCTCGAGGAAGGCGCGGGCGTAGATGCCCGGCGAGGCGTGCCCCTGAATGAAGATCGAATCGCCGCCGCCGGAATGGTCCTTACCGCGGAAGAAGTGGTTGAAGCCGACCTCGTAGAGCGCCGCGGAGGACGCATAGGTCGAGATGTGGCCGCCGACACCGATTCCGGGACGCTGCGCCCGATGCACCATGATCGCCGCGTTCCAGCGGATCCAAGCACGGAAGCGTCGCTCCACCTCTTCGTCGCCGGGGAACCACGGCTCGTTCTCGGTGGGGATGGTGTTGACGTAGTCGGTGGAGGTCAGGGATGGAATGGCGACCCTACGCTCACCGGCGCGTTCCAACAGCCGGAGCATGAGGTAACGCGCGCGGCCCGGACCTTCCCGGTCGAGCATGTCATCGAACGATTCGAGCCATTCGGAGGTTTCCTCCGGGTCGATGTCCGGTAGGTAGGACGCCACCCCTTCGCGGATCACCCGCACCCGCCCGCCCGTCGGCGGCACGTTCGATCCGTTCGAATCGCCGGGCGCGGAGTTGGTACCAGCGGATTTCGCTGGAGCGGAAGAGTGGATCAGGTCGGTCAAATCTGCTCCTCGTACAGGGGTGGACAAGCTGATGGGCGTCTGTTTCCCCGGGCGGACACGCTTGGTTGGCGGACCACCCGTCTACGTTAGGTTCGGGCGCACCTCCATCCTTGCCGAAGATGTGGCCCAGGTCATCATGTCAGGGGCATCTGCAGTACGGTTCCGCAGGGAATGTGAGTCGAGTACCGCCGACGACAAAAAGGGAGCGCGCAGGACGATGAAGGTACTGGACCCACGCGGGTTCGGGGCGGTGTGTGCGGCAACGGCGCTCGCGGTCGGCCTTACCGTCGCCGGATGCGCGAAACATGTTGACGGAGTTGCCAATCCGAACGCCTCGGAGCTCGCCGCCTATAAGACCGAGGCGGCCTCGTCCTCCGCAGCCGCCACCTCTTCGCGCAAGGCCGCGGCACAGGCACAGGCGATCAGCGACAACTGTGGTCAATTCCCCACAACTACAGGTGTCGGCGTCTCGAAGTACAACGACTTCATAGATGCACACGATGCGAACGCGCCGGACTACAACGCCAAGCGCGATACCGCCGCCAAGACGCTCGAGGACGCCGCGACCAAGGTCGAGAGCGGTGTGAACAACGCCAACGGCGCACTACCGGCCGAGCTGGTGGCGAAATTCGCCGAATACGTCGCCGCCGCACGCCAGCTGGCCGCCGAAACCCGCAAGATGACCTACACCGCACCGGTCGGCGCGCTCAACGATGCGAGCAAACGGGTCAACGACGCACGCAACGCGGTCAAGGACGCCTGCCCGAAACGCTGAAATTCATCCCATGAATCGAGCGGGTAGCGAAAATCGGTCAATGACACGAGGTTGTCATGCGACATTCCATGGGTATTTCGTCGGATCAGCTTGCGCTCGAGGCGATAACCATGTTCGCTTGCAACTACCTATTGTCTGGAGTTGAGGAGGACACCACCGTGGTCGCCGCGGCGGACGCGCAGAACTACGCTCAGAAGCTTGGCATTACACACGGCATGGTTGTCCAGGAGCTGGGCTGGGACGAGGACACCGACGACGACCTGCGGGCCGATGTCGAAGAGGCCAGCGGTGGGGAGATGGTGGACGAAGACTCTGATGAGGTCGTCGACGCCGTACTGCTGTGGTGGCGAGAAGACGACGGCGATCTGGCGGATGAGCTGATGGAAGTCATCAGCCCGCTGGCCGACGAAGGCTTCATCTGGGTACTCACCCCCAAAACCGGGCAACCTGGTCATGTCGATCCGAGCGATATCGCCGAAGCGGCGCCCACTGCGGGTCTGACGCAAACCTCGGCGATCAGCCTCGGTGCCTGGTCCGGCAGCCGCCTAGTGCAGCCCAAGGCACCCTCGAAACAGCGCTGACCGCTTTCGCTATGGTTTCGCCGGGCGGTGTTCCCACCGCCCGGTGCAGCCCGACACGATGGAGGATCAGTGATGCCGCTCGATGTTGGCCCGCTGGAAGTCGGCACGCCCGCGCCGGATTTCACGCTCAAGGACCAGAACAACCAGGAAGTCACCCTGTCGGACTACCACGGCAAGAAGAACGTGCTGATCGTGTTCTATCCCCTTGCCTTCACTGGGATCTGCCAAGGCGAACTGTGCAAGGTGCGCGATGAGCTACCCAAATTCCAGAACGATGCCGCGGAAATCCTCGCCATCTCGGTCGGCCCGCCGCCCACCCACAAGATCTGGGCCGCCGAACAGGGCTACGTCTTCCCGCTGCTGTCCGACTTCTGGCCGCACGGCGCCGTCGCCCAGTCCTACGGCGTCTTCAACGAAAAATCCGGCTACCCCAACCGCGGCACCTTCGTCGTAGACCGCGGCGGCGTCATCCGTTTCGCCGAAATGAACGGCCCCGGCGAGCCCCGTGACCAGGCGGCTTGGGAGAAAGCGCTCGCCGCGCTAGAGTCCTAGACCGGCCCGTCGGTCACCCACCGACGGATCCCGGGCGTATAGCTCAGTGGTAGAGCTCTGGTTTTACACACCAGCGGTCGGGGGTTCGAACCCCTCTGCGCCCACCGAAGAATGCTGGATAGACCCGCTTTTCATGGGCAGCCCCGGCAATGCCGTTCGATTCAAGGGGCAAACGTGGGGCACAGTGCGTTGGAGGATCTCCGGAACCCCCGAATTACGCGGAACGGGGTTCAGCCGGCCGGGAGTTTCACCACCGGATTGGGGCCCAGGTCGGTGACGTATACGTTGCCCGCCGTGTCGACCGCCACATCCTGGGGATTCTTCAGGCCGGTGAACAGCAACGGGGTCGGCGCCGACGCGCCCGCCGCCAACCGCGCCACCCATTTGTTGCCCCAGTCGACGACGTACACGTCTCCCGCCGTGTCGACCGCCACACCCTGGGGATCTTTGAGGCCGGTGAACGGCAACGGGGTCGATGCCGACGCGCCCGCCGCCAACCTCACCACCCGCTCGGTACCCAATTCGGTGACGTATACGTTGCCCGCCGTGTCGACTGCCACACCGTGGGGATCTTGGAGGCCCGTGAACGGCAGCGTCGTCGGCGCCGACGCGCCCGCCGGCAACCTCACCACCCGATCATCACCCTGGTCGGCGACGTATACGTCGCCCGCCCTGTCGACCGCCACACCTTGGGGATTCTTCAGGCCGGTGAACGGCAGCGGGGTCGGCGTCAACGCGCCCGCCGCCAATTTCAACACCCGATCGTTACTCGTGTCGGTGACGTATATATTGCCCGCCGTGTCGACCGCCACACCTTGGGGATTCTTCAGGCCGGTGAACGGCAGCGGGGTCGGCGTCGACGCGCCCGCCGCCAATTTCAACACCCGATCGCTACCCATGTCGGTGACGTATACGTTGCTTGCCGTGTCGACCGCCACACCGGTGGGCAGGTCGACGCCGGCGAAAGGCAGCGGAGTCGGTGACGAGTAGGCCGGGGCGACAGGTGTGGGCGAGTTGCCACCGCCGCCTGATTCCCGTTGGACACCGATGACGATAGCTACGGCGGCCACCACCGTAACCGCGACCGCGGCGGCGAGCAGCTCGGCGGCCTTGGGCGACAATCTGATTCGCCGCCCATGGCGCGCAGCCACGCCCCCTGTGGTGCTGACCGTGGAATCGCCCACCGCGGCGCCGGCCGCCGCGGCCAGCTCGCGCACGGTCTGGTAACGATCGTCGGGGTTTTTGGCCATGCCCTTGGCGATGACCGCATCGAACGCAGTCGGCACATCGGGTGTAGTGGTGCTGGGTCGCGGGGGCGGGGTGTGCAGGTGATGGGCGATCACACCCTGCATCCCCAACGCGCTCGCAAACGGCGGCCCGCCGGTCAGGCATTCATACAGCACGCACGTCAACGCGTACACGTCCACTCGGGCATCGGCCTTGACCGCCGCGCCGATCTCCTCCGGCGCCATGTAGGCGACGGTGCCGATGGTCTCGCCGACCGTGGTCAGCGTACGGTCGTCGGCGGCGTGGGCGATCCCGAAGTCGATCAGGTAGGCGAACTCATCGGCCCCTAGCAGGATGTTGGAGGGTTTGACATCGCGGTGGACCAGCCCGGCGTCGTGGGCCGCCTGCAGCGCGCCGGCCACCTGCGCGATGATCGCCACTGCCCGCCGCGGCGACAAGGCCCCTTCTCGCGTGATCACCTTGCGCAGGTCGGTGCCCTCGATCAAGCGCATGTTCAGATAGAGCCGACCGTCGATGTCGCCGAAGTCATGGATGGGGATCACATGCGGCTCGGTCAACTGCGCCACCGCCTGGCACTCCCGGCGGAACCGCTCGCGCAGCTGCTTGTCATCGGCGAAGCGCTCGGGCAGCACCTTGAGCGCCACCACCCGGTTGGTCAGCGAATCATGCGCCCGCCACACATGGCCCATGCCGCCCTGACCCACCAGCGACAGCAGCCGATAGCGTCCGAACGCGTCCGCTGGACAAGTGGCGTCCCCGCCACCCAATGACGTGTCATCCATTGTGCCGTCCCGTGACCACCCGACTGGCAAACGGTGTACTTGCTTGCATTCCAACCCCCGCCCGCGAGCGGGTAGCCCCACACTAGTTGATTTACGCAGGCCAAACAGTCGAGAACGGCAGTGAGCCTGGCGAAAGAGTCCCACGACCCGGACCGGCTTGCACACAGCCCGGGCTTCCTCGGCTACGTGAGGTTGAGCGCGGGGATTGTGGCGAGGTCATCGCCCTGTCGGACGCCGCGCTGGCGGTACGGGACGTGCACCCGATCATCAGGGCCGACGGGCGAATGAGGCGAGCTGAGTTCTCGGCCACGCACGGAGAGCCAAGCGAAGCCCAACGCGCGCTGGCTCTGCCCGACGCGACGACGGAAGCGGCGGACGGTATCGAACCCCCGGCGTCGATGTAGTGGTGGAGTACCGGATTCGTGGCTGTACAGCGTGGCGGCATTCTGGCGCTGCTGGGGCACACGGCCGAAGCGGTCGGGGCGGCGACACACGGGCTGGCTGCGATGCCAGCCGAGCGCCGCCGGTCTGAATGGTTGGCATCAGCGCTGCGCCGCGTTGACCCGGACATGAGCGCGGACGATTCGGTGTGACCGCCGCGCGTCCTGGACGTGAGGCTGTGCCCAGGTCAGAGGCAGCCATCGCCGAATTCGCGGTTCGCTGAACACCCTCGAAAATGAGGAGGCAAACTCCCCTCCCCTGTCAACATAAATCGCTTGCGGCGAGACCCGGGGGTGCCACACAATGGGCGGCCGATGCCAGGACTTGCGGAAATCCGGAATCAGCGAGACGCGTGCACACGCGGCCGCGCCCGACGACGGTGACGCACGGCGACCGGGTGGGAGGGAATTAGCCGAATGGGTGGTTCATGTTCGATGTGATCATTGCCGGGTGCGGGCCGACCGGTGCGATGCTGGCCGCCGAACTGCGGCTGCACGATGTGCGGGTACTCGTTCTGGAGAAGGAACCCGAGCCCGGATCGTTCGTTCGCGTAGTCAGTCTGCATATTCGCAGTATCGAGCTGATGGCGATGCGCGGACTGCTGGATCGGATTCTCGAACGCGGAAGACAGCGTCCGGTCGGCGGTATCTTCGCCGCCATCCCCAAACCCGCGCCCGAGGGCCTGGATTCCGCGCACACCTATCTGCTGGGCATCCCGCAGCCGGTCATCAATCATCTGCTCGAAGAACGTGCGATCGAACTGGGTGCGCAGGTCCGGACCGGTTGTGCGGTAGCCGGTTTCGAGCAGGACGACGAGGGGGTGACCGTCGAGCTGGCCGACGGGGAGCAGCTGCGGTCCCGTTACCTCGTCGGCTGTGACGGCGCGCGCAGCACGGTGCGCAAACTGCTCGGCGTCGGCTTCCCCGGAGAGCCCTCGCGGAACGACACGCTGATGGGCGAGATGGAAGTGGGTGTGCCACAGGAGGAGATCGCCGCCAAGGCGGCCGGAATCTACGAGACCAATAAGCGATTCAGTCTCGTGCCCTTCGGAGAAGGGGTCTACCGCGTCGTGGTTCCCGCCGCGGAAGTCAGCGATCGCGCGGAGCCGCCCGTCCTCGAGGATTTCGAACAACAGTTGCGCGCCATCGCCGGAACTGATTTCGGCGTGCACTCCCCGCGCTGGCTGTCCCGCTTCGGCGATGCCACCCGGCTGGCCGAGCGTTATCGGGTCGGTCGGGTGCTGCTGGCCGGCGATGCAGCGCACATCCACCCGCCCGCCGGCGGCCAGGGCCTGAACCTCGGCGTTCAAGACGCAGTCAACCTCGGCTGGAAACTGGCCGCACAGATCCGCGGCTGGGCGCCGGAAATATTGCTGGACACCTACCAGACCGAACGTCATCCGGTCGCCGAGGACGTACTGGACAACACCCGCGCCCAGGTGGAACTGCAGTCCACCGAACCGGGTCCGCAGGCCGTGCGCAGACTGCTCACCGAACTGATGGCCTTCGACGAGGTGAACCGATACCTGATCGAGAAGATCACCGCGATCGACATCCGCTACGACTTCGGCGCAAGCCCCGATCTGCTCGGCCGCCGCCTGCGCGACATCGACCTGAAACAGGGCCCCCTCTACGACCAACTACATCGGGGCCGCGGCCTGCTACTCGACCGCACCGAACGTCTGACCGTCGAGGGCTGGTCGGACCGAGTCGACCTCATCGCGGATACCACTGCGGCACTGGATGTTCCGGCCATCCTGCTACGCCCCGACGGCCACGTCGCCTGGATCGGCGAGCACCAGCAGGACCTGAACGACCACCTCTGCCGCTGGTTCGGCAAGCCCGCCAACTGATTTCACCTGAGCAACCGAAAGTGCAGGCGAACACACCTGTCTCGGGTCGAGATCATCCTGCGCACCGAGGGGTGCGTCCTCGACCGCCATCGCATCGGATTCGACGCATTTCGGCGCGTTCGATCAGAACATCTTCACCGAGTAGTTCGGGGGCGTAATCCTCAGCCCGGCAACGCAACACCACCTGCTACATCCCCGGCGCCTTCTCGACCGGAAACAGGATGGGGCTGAGCAGATATCGCCCGCGGCCGGGGGCGGGTTCGTTGGCCATACGGGGCACGATCACCCGACGCAGCTCCAGGATGAGCTGTTCGAGCTCCTCGTGGTCCAGCCACAGCGCGTGCTGCCGGTAGCCCACGAGATCACGTGCCGGATCGGCATTCTCGTGGTCGAGATAGGACGTGAACTCCGAGATCAGCACGGCCATCGCCGTGACGAAGACCCGGCGATGATCCTCGACCGTGGCCGTCGCCGCCTCTTCGGCGCTGATCGCCGCCCGGTCCGCACGCAGCCGATAGTGCCGTTCGACCGCGCCGCGCACCCGCTGCTCCTGCGCGACCTCCAGGATTCCGGCCGCGGCCAGCGCCTCGACGTGCCGGTACACCATCGCCTTCGAAACCCCGGGCAGCCGGGCGCACAGTTCGGCCGTGGTGAGAGTACGACCACCGCGCAACGCGTGCACGATCCGCATCCGCGCCGGGTGTGCGACCAGTTCCAAAGCATCCACTTCTCAATGTTCTCATATCTTGCTACCGTTCTCATACAACGAGAAAGGTTGTGAGCGATGACGATACAGACCGACCCGGCAACGGTGGCGACGACCGTGGTGGCGATGCTGCGCGAGGGGCGTTTCGACGAACTCGAGGAGCTGTTCGCACCCGCGTTGGCGGCGGCGGTGTCCGCTGACACCGTCCGGACCGGATGGCTCAGCGAGGCCGCGAAGACCGGCGAGATCCGCACGCTGGGCGAGGTGACCATCACGCCGCTCGATGACGAGCTCACCCGAGCGGTCGTGCCGGTGCACTGCGAGAACGGAGGGCTCGAGGTGAGGCTCGCGGTCGACGCTATGGGCCGGCTGCACGGCCTGCGGCTCGCGCCGCCGACCGAATCATGCTGGACCCCACCGCGTTACGCCACGCCGCGCCGGTTCACCGAACAGGAGATCACCCTGGAATGCGGACCGCTCACGGTCCCGGGCACGCTCACCCTGCCCCGAGGTGGCCGCAGCCGGCCGGGGGTGGTGCTGATCTCCTCCGGAGCCAACGACCGGGACGTGACCGTGGGGCCGAACAAGCCGTTCAAGGACCTCGCGTGGGGTCTGGCCAGCCGCGGTGTCGCGGTGGTGCGGTTCGACAAGGTGACCCATGTGCACACCCACATGCAGCACGAGCCCGGCTTCACCATGGTCGAGGAGTATCTGCCGAATGTGATTGCCGCCGTGCGGCTGCTGCAGCAGCAGTCGGGGGTGGATCCCGCCCGGGTCTTCGTGGCGGGCAACAGCGGTGGCGGTAAGGCCGCGGTACGCGTCGCCGCGGCCGAACCCTCGATCGCGGGCGTGGTGATGCTGGCCGCGGATACGGTCCCGCTGCCGCGCGCCGCGGCGCGCATATTCAGCTACATCGCTGGCCTGGACCCTGCCGCGGATATGGCCGCGTCCCTCGCGGGCACCGTCGAGGCGATCGCCCGGACCGAAGATCCGGCCTTGTCACCCGAAACCCCCAGCGCGGAACTGCTATTCGGCTGGCCCGCCTCCTACTGGCTGGACCTGCGCGAGTTCGATCAGGTGGCCACCGCCGCGGCCCTGGACCGGCCGATCCTGGTGTTGCAGGGCGGTCGTGACTACCAGGTCACCGAGGCCGACGACCTGGCCGGGTGGCGGGCAGGACTCGACGCAAAGCCCGGTGTGAGCATCCGGGTCTTCGCGGCCGACGACCACATGTTCTTCCCTGGCAGCGGGCCCTCGGGTCCTGCGGACTATCAAGCGCCGCACCATGTCGACCCGGCTGTGGTGGACGCCATCGCGGGATGGCTGGCCCCCGGCGCGGGCCGCGGCCCGATGTCCCGGCTGCTGGCTCGCCTCGGGAGGTGACCGTCGTGACCAGCCCGGCTTCCCGCAACGCGGCGGCGCAACTGAACTGGATGATCGCCGCGTCCTCGTCCGGAAGTACGCTGCCGGACACCGAAATCCGTGATCATCTCGTCCCCCGACTGCTGGACTCCGGCGGCGCCGCAGGCTTCGCCGCCGCCCTGGCCGCACTCGGCCCGCTCACCATCGGCGAGATCCGCATCGACCAGCCCGAGCGCATCCAGGCCCTCGTGCGCAGCGCCGCCACCGAACTGCTGCTGACGCTGCACGTGAACCCGGCCGGACTCGTCGACGACCTGGACCTGGCGGTCCCGACGCCGCCGCCCACCTCCTGGGACGAATGCGATGCGCAGTTGTCGGCCCTGGGCCCGCGAGTCTGCTTCGCCGCCATGGAAATCGGGCCCGGGGACGAGTGCCGGCTGGTACACGGTCTCTCGCCCGAGACCCGGCGTCCTACCGGATCGGCGTTCAAGCTGTACGTCCTGGGCGCGCTCGGCCAGGCCGTCGCCGAGGGCAGCGCACGCTGGGACGAGCCGCTGGCGATCCGCGACGTCCACAAGAGCCTGCCCTCGGGCATCATGCAGGACCACCCGCAGGGCCACACCGCACCCCTGTCCGAATACGCCGAGCTGATGATCAGCCTCAGCGACAACACCGCCACCGACCATCTGATCCACCGGCTCGGCCGCGACGCGGTGCAGCACCAGCTCCGACTGTTCGGTCATCGCGCACCCGAGGCGAATATCCCCTTCCTCACCACCCGGGCATTCTTCCGTTTCAAGGCATCGCCCGATTCCGCTCTGGCGCAACGGTATCCGGACCTACCGGTGCACGAGCGCCGGGCGCTGTTGGAATCCCTGGAACGGCAACAGCTTCTCGACCTACCGGACATCTGGCCGGCACCGCGTGAGATCGACCGGATCGAGTGGTTCGCCTCCCCGATCGATATCTGCCACGCCTTCGTCGGCCTGCTGCGGCTCGACCAGCCCGAGATCGATCACGCACTGTCCCGCAACGATGCCGGTCTCGGCCTGGACACCTCCCGGTTCCCCACCGTCTGGTACAAGGGCGGCAGCGAACCCGGCGTCGTCACCCTGCACTACCTGGCCCGCACCGCCACCGACCGCACCCTGGCCGTCAGCCTGCTGGTGTCCGACCCGCATGAGCCACTACCGACCATCGCCCTAGTGGTGGCCGCCCAGTCAGCCCTGCGCGGTGCATTCGAACTCATGGCCGCGCCCACAGCAGTCAGCCCGGGAAGCGCACCCTGACCTGGCCCACGATGATGAGCCTACGGCTACTTGTCGGTGGTTTGGTCGGTCTGGCGGGGTGGGGCGATCCAGGACACGCGTTGGTTGCGCATTGTGCGCTTCAGTCCGTTGCGAATATCGCGGGTGGAGGTCTCCGGGTCGTCGGCATCGATGAGCAGGGCGTCCAAGTCGTAGAACGCATTTCGATTCGCATGCCATTTTCCCTCGAAGCCGCCGAGGATATTGAGGGTGGCCAGGAGTGCGGCCAGGGACGCGCAGACGGTTGCGAGGTTATTGAGGGGTGGGTCGGGGAGTTTGAGGACCAGCGCGGCGGTTGCGCTCAGCACGGCGGCCCCGATCAGGCTGGTGTGGTAGGCGGTGGCCCATATCGCGGCTCCGCGCCGGAATCGGTTGCGGGCTCCGCGAACCTGAGTTATGAGCTGTTCTCGCAGGACTGGGTCGGTGTTGGGTCCGGTAGCGTCTGGAGTCGTCACAGCTGACATGGTCTCGTGAATCCTCTTGGCTTTGGAAGAATATGAGGATGGGACGGGCACCGGAATACGCATTCCTCGATTGGCCGACGCCGATTGCCTTCTCGCATCGCGGTGACGCCACCCACGCACCCGAGAACACCATGCTGGCCTTCGAGGCCGCGGTGGATCTGGGCTATCGCTACGTGGAGACCGACGTACACGCGACACGAGACGGGCTGCTCGTCGCATTCCACAACCGCAGCCTCGACGATGTCACCGACGCGCGCGGAATGATCGAGAGGCTGCCGTGGGAGTACGTCGCTCGCGCGCGCGTCGCAGGTCGGGAGCCGATCCCGCTGCTGGAAGACCTCTTGGGGACCTGGCCGGAGCTGCGGGTGAATATCGATCCCAAAAGCGATGCCGCCGTCGAGCCCCTGATCGACGCGATCCGCCGCTGCGGCGCCATCGATCGAGTCTGTATCGGATCGTTTCGTGAGCGTCGCCAAATTCGGGCACGGGCGGCACTGGGCGAGCAGCTCTGCACCTCGATGGGGCCGGTGGCAGCGGTGCGGTTGAGTGCGTCGTCATTCGGTTTCCCGGCCGGGCGGCCGGTGGCACCGTGTGCGCAACTGCCGGCACGACCTGGTGGGCTGGCGTTCGTCAACGCTCGGCTGATCGGCACGGCGCACCGGCGCGGAATCAAGGTGCATGCCTGGACGGTCGACGCGGAGGCGGAGATTCACGGGCTCCTGGATATCGGTGTCGACGGCATCATGACCGATCGGCCGACCGCACTGCGCGATGTACTCGCAGAACGCGGGCAGTGGACCCCGGCATAGAAAACGAGGTCCGCATGTCAGCCGAGCGCAACAGGGTCGGTGTTGTGCACGGCACAGTGGATGGACCGGATCTTGATCGTCTCTGATTCTTTCCTCAGATACGATTCTTATGACGTTATCGAATGGAAGAGGATGCGATGACCGCCGAACCCGTTGTGCGAAACCGAGTCGACCGGCGGCGCGAGCGCACCCGCAACGCGTTGCTGGGGGCGGCGCGGAAGTTCTTGTCGGAGGGGCGTTCCGCGGTGAGCATTCAGGAGATCACCGACGCCGCCGATGTCGGATTCGGTTCGTTCTACAACCATTTCGAGTCGAAGGATCAGCTATTCGACGAGGCGGTGCGGTCGGTGCTGCAGGTCTACAGCGAGATGCGTGATGCGATCGTGGCGCTGTACGACGATCCGGCGGAGGTATTCGCGGTGAGTTTCCGGATGACCGGGCGGTTGCAGCGGCAGGTGCCGGAGATGGTGCGGGTGCTCCTGAACTCGGGAATGTCGGTGCTACTGCGTGATGAGGGCCTGGCTCCGCGGGCGCGCCGCGACATCATCGCCGCGCAGGAGGCGGGACGGTTCGAGCCGATGGACCCGGATATGGCGATCATGGCGGCGGGTGGGGCGCTGCTGGGACTACTGCAGCTGTTGGATGCGCGCCCGGACGCCGATGCCGGGACGCTGGCCGACGAAATGACCTGCCATGTGCTGCGCATGTTCGGTATGAACAAACGTTCGGCCCAGAAACTGACCACCACCCCGCTGCCGCCGCAGCCGCAGCTGTAATACCCGACGCACCGCCGCTTCCACGGCTCGCTCACCATCGGAGCGCACAAACGCGACCATTCAGGCGAGCTGCTGGCATCGCTGGGAGTAGCGGCCGTCATCCGCGACCGAGCACTGACGCTCACGGCCGCACACGCCTACACCCCGGTGATCCGCGATCGCAGCATCGTGGCAGTCAGCGAACGGATGTCATGACACTCCGGTAATGCCCTGTGGCACTTCGACTTCGGCGTCGTGGGCGAATCGGCGTTCGAGTTCGGCGCCCTCGATGTCGAGGTCCGGGATATAGCGGGCGAACCAGCGCGGGTGGTACCACATCCGGTTTCCGATCAGGGCCATGACCGCGGGCACCAGGGTCAGCCGGACGATGAAGGCATCGAACAGGACGCCGACTGCCAGGGTGAACGCCAGTGGTTTGACGATCGGGTTGTCGACGGCGGTGAAGGCGACGAACACCCCGAACATGATCAGTGCCGCAGCGGTGACGACGCGCGCGGAGTGCGCGACACCGTTCTGTACCGAAGCGATCGCGTCGGCAGTGCGCGTGTGTTCTTCCTTGATCCGGGAGACGACGAAGATCTGATAGTCACTGGACAGGCCGAAAATGATGGCCAGCGTGATGATCGGAAGGAAGCTCAGCGTCTGCGCCTTCGCGACATGGAAAAGACTTGCGCCCCAGCCCCATTGGAATACCGCCACCTGCGCGCCGAGGGCGGCGAAGACCGAAAGCATGAAGCCGACGATCGAGGACAGCGGGACGAGAACAGTGCGGAACGCGATTGTCAGCAACAGCAGCGCCAAACCCACGACGACCGCGAGGAACACCGGCAGTGCCGCGGCCAGCC
Source organism: Nocardia sp. CA-107356 (assembly GCF_050946365.1). Classification (NCBI taxonomy): domain Bacteria; kingdom Bacillati; phylum Actinomycetota; class Actinomycetes; order Mycobacteriales; family Nocardiaceae; genus Nocardia; species Nocardia sp. CA-107356. Next base: position 7,427,065 of record NZ_CP191992.1, read on the forward strand.
GGTTCGACGTGTCGATGTTGGCCGCCGTGGTACCACCGACCAGATACGTTGCGCCGGTGCCGCTTTCGATGCGGTCACGGTCGTCACGCAACCGGTTCACCAGATCGGTCGTCGCGGAGTCGTTGGGACCGGTCTTCGGGAAGACCTGGATCAGCAGCATCCCGTTCCCGGAGCCACCAGGCTGTACGGCGGCGACGTTGGATTCCTGTCGCAGTCTGCCCATCAGTGTTTGTGCGGCGTCCGCGCCGGTGGCGTGCGACAGGTCGGTCACCACCAGCAGGGGTCCGTTGAAACCCGGTCCGAACGACCGACTGACCAGATCGTAGGCCTTGCGGGCGGTGCTCGACTCCGCCTGCGTGGCACCGCTGGGCAGCCCGAGGTCCATGCGGGTAGCGGGGATGGCCACCACAGCGAGAATCGCGATACCGAGGACCAGCAGCGGGATCCGGAATCGGGTGACGAAGCGCCCCCACGCGTGCCCGCACGTGCGCTCGGGCTCGTAGGCGGCGATCCGCGCCACCTCCTCCGCCTTGCCCGGATGCAGCGGCGGCGAGATGAACTTGGCGACGGTGTCACCGGCGAAACCCAGCAGCGCGGGTAGCAGCGTCAGCGCGACGAGCATGGCCACCAGTACCGCGCCCGCGGCCGTCAGACCCATGACCGTGAGGAACGGGATGCCTGCCACCGTCAGCCCGCACAGCGCGATGATCACCGTTACCGCCGCGAACACCACCGAACTACCCGCGGTCCCGACGGCCAGCGGAATCGATTCCGCGGCAGGCATTCCCAGCACGATGTTGTGCCGATGCCGCGACAGGATGAACAGCGCGTAGTCGATGCCACAGGACAGACCGAGCATCAGGGCCAGCGATGTCGCCGCCGACGGCACGTCGACGAAAGCGGCCACTCCCAGAATTCCGGTGAGCCCGATACCGACACCCACCAACGCTGTCACGATGGGCAATCCTGCGGCAACCACCGCGCCGAAGGTGATCAGCAGAATGACGAATGCCGCGACGATGCCGAGAATCTCGGGGGTATGCGGGATGTCGGCCGTGAAGCCCGGGTACACCGCACCGGAGAACTGCACCTCGAGTCCGGCCTCCCGCGCGGGGCCCGCGATGCGGTCCACCCCGTCGAGGGTGTCCGCGTCGACCTCCCCGGCCGACACCGAGAACTGCACGGTGCCCAGTGCGACACGCTGATCCGGCGACACCGCCTGCGCCTGGAACGGGTCGACGACCTGCGCGACCTGCGGGAGCCCCTGCAACCCGGCCATCGTCTGTTCGATCTCGGCCCGCACCTGCTGGTCGGTCACTTTGGCCAGACCGGGCGTAGCGAAGACGACTTGCATCTGCGCGCCACTGAACGTCGGCATCCGCTGCTGTAGCAGTGATACGGCATCCTGCGACTCGGTACCGGGGACCGTGAAATTGTCGTTCGTCTTCCCACCGGTTCCGGCCGCGAAACAGATCGCGCCGACCAACAGCACGATCCACACCGCCAGCACCCACCAGCGGCGACGCGCTACGAGCTGACCAAGGGCGAACAGATACCGAGACACGCGGGTCCTCTCATCGAGACACCAACCGACACATCAACGAAGCGAGCACGCACTACGCCCGGTACGATAACACATTAAATGACGATTTCCTCATAAACGCAGAAATGGTCAGCAAACCCGCCGTGATGCGGCCGATAGCGCCAGGCCCGACGAGCGACGGCGTCCAGTCGACCCGGCCACCGGGGCGATCTCCGGATCACCGCGCTCGACATGGGCGGCTACGAACACGGACTCCACAGCCGCCCGCCAGGACTTCACATGGGCCCACCTTCGTCGATCACCCACCCCCCGAAGCACTTTCGCAGTTCGCACCCGGGGCGCTCCCGAGAGTCCAGTTCATCGCCCGCTCTGTCGAAGACGCATTCGACGAACTCGAAACCCAGTACGCCACCGCGCCTGCCGACCTCTCCACACCCGCGTGAGGTCAGAAGGCGGCTTCGTCGAGTTGCATCAGGTCGATATCGAGACGCGCGATCACAGTCCGGTCCGCGCTCAGTCGGGGCAGTACATTCGCTGCGAAGAACGCTGCGACAGCCACCTTGCCCTGATAGAACGCCGTATCGGCGCTACCGGAATCCATTGCCGCCAGGGCTGTTTCAGCACCGACCAGCAGACGCCACGCGATCAGCAGGTCGCCGACCGCGAGCAGGAACCGCACTGAACCCAGACCGATCTTGTAGAGCTCGGTGGGCTGCTGCTGCGCGGCGAACAAGTGCTCCGTCAGGCTGACGACCATGGACTGTACGTCCTCGAGGGCCGTCGCGAGCAGCGCCTTCTCGGCTTTCAGACGACCATTGCCCGCTTCGGCGTCGATCGTCTGCTGAATCTGCGCAGAAAGGTGAGCGAGGGCGACTCCCTGATCGCGGGCGATCTTACGGAAGAAGAAGTCCTGCGCCTGAATTGCTGTCGTGCCCTCGTAGAGAGAGTCGATCTTGGAGTCCCGAATATATTGCTCCAGCGGGTAGTCCTGCAGGTACCCGGATCCACCCAGCGTCTGCAGGGATTCGGTGAGCATCTCGTAGGCTCGCTCGGACCCGACGCCCTTCACGATCGGCAGCAGAAGATCGTTCACGCGCGCTGCCAGGTCCGCGTCGGCGCCGGAAACCGCATGAGCTACTTCGAGATCCTGGTGCGCCGCGGTGTAGAGGTAGACCGCACGCAGACCTTCGGCATAGGCCTTCTGCGTCATCAGGCTGCGTCGCACATCCGGATGATGGGTGATGGTGACGCGCGCAGCATTCTTGTCGGCCATTGCCGCCAGGTCGGCACCCTGGACCCGCTGCTTGGCATAGTCCAGGGCATTGAGGTAGCCGCTCGACAGCGTCGCGATGGCTTTGGTGCCCACCATCATGCGGGCTTCCTCGATCACCTTGAACATCTGCGCAATACCGTTGTGCACACCACCCACGAGCCAGCCCTTGGCCGGGGTTCCGTTGGCGCCAAAGGTAAGTTCGCAGGTCGCAGAGGCTTTCAGGCCCATCTTGTGCTCGACGTTCGTCACGAAGACGCCGTTGCGTTCACCGCGCTCGCCGGTCTGCGGATCGAATAGGTACTTGGGCACCAGGAACAGACTCAGGCCCTTCGTCCCCGGTCCCGCACCTTCCGGACGAGCCAACACCTGATGAATGATGTTGCCGAACAGGTCGCCGGAATCGGCGGATGTGATGAACCGCTTCACACCCTCGATATGCCAGGAGCCGTCATCTTGCTGGATGGCCCTGGTGCGGCCAGATCCGACATCCGAGCCGGCATCCGGCTCGGTGAGCACCATCGTCGCTCCCCAGTTCAGGTCGACCGCCATCGATGCCCAGCGCTTCTGCTGGTCGTCTCCGACCGCATGGACGATATGCGCCATCGTCGGGCCCGACAGGTACATGTAGGCAGCCGGTTGCGCGCCGAGTACGAACTCGTTGATCGCCCATTTCAGCACCGCCGGGGCCGCCACTCCGCCGATCGCTTCGTCGAGCCCGACCCGAAACCACTCGCCGTCGCGCCACGCCCGAATCGACTGCTCGAGCAAATCCGGCAACCGCACCGAATGTGTCGCCGCATCGAAGGTCGGCGGATTGCGGTCGGCATCGGCGAACGATTCCGCCAGCGGGCCTTCGGCCAGCCGCGCCGCCTCGGCCAACATCGATCGGACGGTGTCACCATCCAGGTCGCCGAAGGCGCCCGTCCCCAGGATCGTGTTCAACCCGAGCACCTCGAACAGGTTGAACTCCAGATCACGCACGTTGCTCTTGTAGTGCCCCACCAGGTGCCCTTTCCACTCTGCAAGTCGCCGACAGCTGCGTCGATCCCGATCCGAACCGACGGAGCCAGGCACGCTCCACTGAGGGATAAGTTATCCACCACTAAACGATCACGCAAGTGATGTCTACACAGATGCCAGCTTGAGTGACTATAAGTTACGCACCACTAAGCCTTCGGGTGATGGCGAGTGAAGTATCGGCGAATACCACACGGTCTCCGACCTCGACCAGCACAGTGGCGAGGTCGTTTCTGCCGGTCAGACGCGGGTTACGGACGGCGTCGATCACAATGCAGGTCATCGCCTGGATCTGCACCCGCGCCGCATCCGCCGATACATCGGGCCGCACGACCTGCAGCATCCGCACCCACTGCACAATCCCGTCACGGTGTGCGCGCCGGTATCTACTCGCCTGCTCGCCGGGAAGATGGCCTACCTCGCTGAGCGTGGTCCCGAGCAGGTCCGGTTCACGGATGGCGAACCGCACGAAATAACGCAGCAGGCCACGCAGCGCGTCACTGGGGGTATCCGCTTCGGCCATCGCACGGGAGGTATACAGGCGAATCCACTGTTCATTGCGATCTACGATCTCGTTCAGCAGGTCTACTTTGCTGGCGAAATGGTGATACAGCGACGGTCCCGACACTCCGACCGCGGCGCCGATGTCTTCGATTCCGACTGCCCCGTATCCGTAGGTGTTGAACAGTCGCGCCGCGGCGCTGATCATCCGCTCCGTGCGAAGCGTGGGATCGACGTTGTCGACAACGGTCCGTCGCCCCCGCCGGGGTCCTGCGGATACGGAAGTCACCTGGTCACCGGCAACCGGAAGCTCCGCGCCGACGACCGCACCGACGATGGCGTCCAGCACGCGCGCGAAGGTCGCTTCCGGAAGCTGGACCTGGTGGTACGAGGGGCTCACCGCGACCGACAGCACGCACCACCCCAGAAACTCGACATCGTCGGGGCCCAGATCCGGTCGACGGACCCTGATCGCCGTCCGCAGGAAGCCGTTCAGCCGCACCACACGAGCCAGCACCGCAATGCGATCCGCCGCGGCCAGATTGCGCACTTCGAGCTGCCACAACCGCGGCAGCCCGCGCAGCTCCAAACATGCCGTCGTCAGCGCACCGAGCACCGCATCCGGACCGGTGACCTGCGCGATCGCCAATCGGGACAGCACGGATTCGAGACCGGAGAGCAAGGACTGGCCGAGCAACTCCTGCTTACCGCGAAAATGGCGATACAGTGCGGCCGACGATATCCCGACCTCACCAGCGACATCGGCCATCGAGGTGGCGTGATAGCCATTCCTCGCGAACGCCGCCGTCGCCGCCCGCAGTATCGTTTGGCGCCGGTCCGCCGGTCGCCGACGCACTGATCCCACTTCGCTGCGCCTCACATCGCCGTCCATCGTGTCCAGTGTCCAGCACCACTCGGACTTCCGAGCGAGCACGCCCGGATAGCGTCGTCGCGGACCTTTGTACGGCGGCACCGAGTGCGCTCCTTCAGCGGTGCGGGTCGGATGGTTCGATGCCGAGCACCAGCGCGAGTCCCGAAATGTCGGAATGCGCTCGGGCGTAGGTGAGTTCGTGGCTGATGTCGCCGATGTTGTTGGCGATGGGCAGCGAGATACCCGGGTCGACAGGGTGCCGAGGGCCCGGCCCCCACCGTCGGACCGACCCAACTCCTTCGATCGAAAGTGACGAATTCTTCAATTTCCTTCAGCTGACTATGTCACCATAAGTGCCGATATCGTCAGTTTATCGAAGGGAGTGGTCGATGCGCAGCCATCACCACCTGCACACCGGCATGCGCGGCGGACACCAGGCGCGTGCGCGCCGCCGCGCCCTCGGATTCCTCGCAATCACCAGCGCCGCCATATTCACGCTGGTCGCGATACTGCTGCCGATTCATACCGCCGATGCGCTGATCAAGGTGCCCGCACCGGTACGGCAGGTAACCATGGCGGTCGGCACCGGCACAGTGCTGGACCTCGATCTATTGATGCAGGGCAGAGTGCAGATCCAACGGCAGGTCCCCGTTCAGGTGTCCTCCCTGGTGACCAGCGTCGAGCCGACGGATTCCGACAGCATGACCCTGCGGGTCGCGCAGCAAACATCGAGGTTGGATCGCCCGGGACAATCCGGACTGCTCGATGCGCTGGTCGATCAGGTCAGCATGAGCCGGACGAGCGGCGCACCTCGGCGCGTTCCGGCGCGCACGGTATTCGAGCCGGGTCAGCGACCGCTCGAGACGGTCCGCACCGGATTCCAGTACAAGTTTCCCTTCGACACCGGTCGACACGACTATCCGTACTTCGACGTCATCTCCCAACAGGAGGAACGCCTGCAATACGTCGACGACACCACCGCGCGAGATGGCATGGGCCTATTGCATTTCCGATCTCACATACCGCCGGTCAGCTTGGCTCCCTTACTACCGATGCGGGGCGGGATCGCACTTCCCGCGCAGTTGCTGGGACGAACCGGCGACGAGGAGGTGCTGCTGTCGTTGTACTACGCCGCCACCCGAGACATCTGGATCGAGCCGGTCACCGGCGCGGTCGTCATGGTGAGCGAGCATCAGAACCGCTACCTGGCCACAGCCACCGACGCCCCCGACGCCATCACCGTCTTCGACGGCACCCTGCATTTCGACGAGCAGTCCGTCCACGAAATGGCCGTGCAGGCACAAGACGCCCGCAGACAGATCTCCGTACTGCGCACCTACGCCCCCATCGCCGCCGCCATCGCCGCAATGGCAGCACTGACCTTCGGCATCTCACGCCTGCGAACCTCACGGCACTGAGCCCGTAAATCTTTGCAGCACAGTAGTTCTCATATGACCCAAGCGTGCCGACGAGTGCAGGATAGCAAATCCTCGGCTACCGATGTGATCGTGGCTATGATCGAATGGTCGGGGCTGATGTTCTGCCTCGCGAGGTGATCGAATGGTTTGCTACCTCCGCAGCCGGTGCGAAGCCGAGCACCGCTGGCCGACGACGGCGTATCGCCGGGGTTCGACATGGTGAGCGAGTAGGCCCATGCCAGAATTCGACCCCACCACAACCCAACGTGATCTGCAGGTCGGTCTCGCGGCCGAGCTGGCTGCGGCCGGATTCTTCGATGCGGTGGAAATCGGGCGAGGCGGATTCGGCGTTGTCTACCGCTGCTTCGAACGGTCGCTGGATCGCCTGGTGGCAGTCAAGGTCCTCACCTCGGAATTCGTCGGCGAAGACCGGGAGCGGTTCGTCCGCGAACAGCATGCGCTGGGGCGGCTGTCGGGGCATCCGAACATCGTGCAGATCCTGCAGGCCGATATCACCGCCACCGGTCGGCCCTATATCGTCATGCCGTTCCACGCCCGAGGTTCGCTGGAGAGCCGGTTGCGTGCGACCGGACCGATACCGTGGGACGAGGTGCTGTCCATCGGTGAACGCATCGCCGGGGCGCTGGCCGCCGCACATGCCGACGGCACCATCCACCGCGATGTGAAGCCCGCCAACATCCTGATCACCAACTACGACGAACCGCAATTGGCGGACTTCGGCATCGCCCGCATCGGCGGCGGCTTCGAGACGACGACCGGACATATCACCGGCACACCGGCATTCACCGCACCCGAGGTGCTCAGCGGTGAGCAGCCGAGCCCGGCCTCTGATATCTACAGTCTCGGCGCGACACTGTTCTGCCTGCTGACCGGGCACGCGGCCTTCGAACGCCGGACCGGCGAGAGCGTGATGGCGCAATTCGTGCGCATGACGACCGAGCCGATCCCGGACCTGAGCGAGACATCGATTCCAGCCGATGCCATCGCCGCCATCGAAGCGGCCATGACGATCGACCCGACGGGACGCCCGGAATCCGCTGCCGCCTACCAGCGGCTGCTGCGGGACGCACTGCGTGACCGCGTTCCGGACGCCGGTCCCGCCCGCTCGGTCGGCGCCGAACCGGCCACACCGCCGCAGCATGTTCCGCCCCGTCCGGTAGCGCCCACGGTCCCACCGGCCGCACTGACCAAGTTCCGGCCGCCGACGCCGCCGCGCGCGCTGGTGGACCGCTCCCGGTTGCTGCACATACTGCGGGACGGCCAGCAACGTCGGCTGACCGTGATCCACGCACCGGCCGGTTTCGGAAAGAGCACCCTGGCCGCCCAATGGGCGAGCACCCTCGAATCCGATGGCGTTCAGGTTGCCTGGCTCAGCATCGATCGCGACGACAACAACGCCGTCTGGTTTCTGGCCCATCTGGTCGAGGCGATTCGCCGGACACGACCGGAGCTCGGCCGTGAGCTGGACCAGATCCTGGAGCAACGCGCGACCGATGCCACCCGCTATGTCATCACCACGCTGATCAATGAAATCCATTCCAGCGGAGAAATATTCGCGGTAGTCATCGATGACTGGCATCAGGTCACCGATCGCGATGCGCTCGCGGCGATGGAATTCCTACTCGACAATGCCTGCCACCATCTGCGCATCATCGTCACCAGCCGAAGCCCGGCCGGACTACCGATCAGCCGGATGCGGGTGCGCGACGAACTCGTCGAAATCGATTCCGATGATCTGCGATTCGACGAAGCGGAGACCAGTTCGTTCCTACTCGACGTCAACCGGCTGCCACTGGGCTCGCGCGACATCACCGAACTATGGGAGTCGACCGAGGGCTGGGCGGCCGCGCTGCAGCTCGCGTCGATGTCACTGCGCGGCAAGGACAATCCCGCCGAATACATCGGGCGGCTGTCCGGGCACAGCTACGCCATCGACGAATACGTCGCAGCGAATGTGCTGGACACACTGGATCCCGCGCTGCTCGACTTCTTGCTGTCGATCTCGGTGACCGAGACCGTCTGTGGCAGCCTCGCCGATACGCTCGCCGGGGTGTCCTACGGACAGGAAATGCTGGAGGAGGCCGAGCAGGTGGACCTTTTCCTGCGTCGCGTCGATGACGACTCGGAGTGGTTCCGATTCGACCGGCTCTTCGCGGATCTGTTGCGGCGCAGGCTTGCCCGCCACGATCCGACGCGGCTGCGAGGGCTGCATGCGGCCGCCTCGACCTGGTTCGCGGACCACACGATGTTGAACGAAGCGGTCGACCACGCCCTGGCCGCGAACGACGCCCTCGGCGCCGTACGGATCATCGAGGAACACGGACGAGAGCTGCTGGAACGGTCGAAGATGGCGACACTGCTCGGGCTGGTCGCGAAGCTGCCACCGGCCGTCGCGAACCTGAACCCGCGGGTGCAGCTGCTGGTGGCCTGGTCCAACGTGGCGCTGCAACGGCTCCAACCCGCCCGTACCGCGCTGGATATGGTCGACGCGATGCTGGACTCGGGCATGGGGGACGAGACCGACATCGCCGATATGCGGACCGAGCTCGCCCTGGCTCGCACCACATCGGGATTCTTCGCCGATGACTTCGACGGCTTACCGGAGCTGGTCGAGGAGCGACTGCGGCAAGGCGCTGCGGAGGGGCAGCTCGACTCGTTCTTCGCGATGGCCGCTGCCGACGTCGCGTCCATGTGCGCGCTGTACAACTTCGACTTCGGCGAGGCGCGCCGGTGGCAGCGGTGGGCCGCTCCGTATCACCCGAAGCGCGAGGGTCCCTTCGGTGTCGTGTACGGCTACTGCCTGTCCGGTACCGCAGCGAGTGAGCAACTCGACATCGCGGCGGCCGAATCCGAGCTACGCACCGGGCTCGCGCTGGCACAGACGATCGGAATCCACTCGTATGGCGCCCGGCTGGCTTCGGCTCTGCTCGGCGCGCTTCGCTACGACCTCGGCGATATCGCCGAGGCCGAGGCGCTGCTCGACGAAAGTGCGGAGCTGGGAACGGAATTCTCCCTCGTCGATTTCATGATGGCCACCTACGGTATCGGGGCGCGGGTCAAATCACTGTGCGGTGACCTCGACGCGGCCGAAGCCCGGCTGATGGAGGGGGCCGAGATCGCGAAGAACCTCACGCTGCCCCGCCTCGCCGCGCGGATCGTGAACGAACGGGTGCGCATCGGGCTGCCCATCGATCCGCAGGACCGCGACGCGCTGCTTCAATTGCCGCCGTATCGCCGCCTGCCGAGTAGCTTGCACACGCTCACCGCGGAACTCCGGCAGGACACTGCGATTCGGCTACTACTCGGCGCGCACTCCCCCGCCGCGGCGGAACAGGCCTGCACCCGCGCCGAGCGTCTGGTGCGCGAGATCGCCGCCAACGACCGACCCCGCGCCGTGACGGCTGCCGAACTGCTATGGGCGGCATGCCTTTCCGAGGCCGGCCGAATGGACGATGCGATCGCCGCCGCGGCACCGGCACTCGCGCGGTGCGCCGCACAGGGACTGATCCGCTTCGTGGCCGACGAGGGCCCACCATTACACCGCATCCTGGAAGCCCTGCGCGCAGACCCCGAGTCGGCTCCCGACATCCCGCGCCCCTTCCTCCGGAAAGCCTCGACCGGGCATCGGATAGACCGCCCCTGACCCGGGAGCCGATCTCAGCGGCTCGCAGCCGACCGCACCGCTTCAGTGGCCGGTCGGCGATCCGGCGCTCGCGCCGAACGGCGGTGACAGGAAGCCTCCTAGCCCGGGTTCGTGCACTTCCGCGGCGAGTTGATCCTGGTAGAGCTCGTTGATCTGTGGTGCGTACTTATCCGCGATGATCTTTCGTTTGAGTTTCATGGTGAGGGTGATCTCCGCGCCACCGGCCTCCCAGAACACCGGGAGGATGCGCAAGCGTTTGATCTGTTCGACGCGGGCGAGCCGCTCGTTTCCGGCCCTCACTCCGGCCTTGATCGCCTCGACGACAGCCGGTTCGGCGGCCAGCGCGGCGGCGGAAGCGTCGGATAGTCCGTGCTGGCGTGCGTAGGGTCCGGCGGTCTCGGCGTCGAGGACGATCAGCGCGGTGTTGTAGGGACGGCCGTCGCCGATGACGGCCATGGCGCCGATCAGGGGTGTGCTGGCCTTGATCGTGTTCTCGATATTGGTGGGCGACATGTTCTTACCGGCCGCGTTGATGATCAGCTCTTTCTTGCGGTCGACGACGGTGAGGTAGCCGTCGTTGTCGATCGTCACGATGTCACCGGTGCGCAGCCAACCTTTGTCGTCGATCGCTTCGGCGGTTTGCTGGGGCTGGTCTCGGTAGCCCTGCATGACGAGTGGGCCGCGTACGTGCAGTTCTCCGTCGGGGGCAAGGCGTGATTCCATGCCGGGCAACAGTTTTCCGACCGTCCCGAGTCTGGCATCGCGCGGATGACTGACGCTGCAGATGCACGAAAGCTCCGACATGCCCCAGATCTCGGCGATCGGAACGCCCAGTCCGGCGAAGAATGCCAGGGTCTGTGGCGGGATCGGCGCGGCGCCCGACAGCGCCCACCGGAGCCGGTCGAAGCCGAGCGCCGAGCGCAACCCCCGCAGTACCAGCTCATCGGCACGTTCCCACTCGGCGGCGATATCCGCGGGTACCGGCGCACCGGCCAACTGGTAGGAACTGCGCCGGGCAGCGACCGCGAGCGCCCACTCCATGGCCTGGCGGCGCTGCGGTTCGGCTTCGCTGGCGACCTTGAATTCGATGGCCGCCTTCAGCTTTTCCCACACCCGCGGCACTGCTCCCCACACGGTCGGGTGCAGGTCGGCCAGCGCGGCCGCGATCTGCTTGGCGTCCTCGACGCAGGTCACCTGGGTGCCGAGCACTTCCTGGACATACAGGGCGGTCAGCCGGTCGGCGATATGGGCGGTCGGCATGAACGAGGTGATCGTGTCGCCGAACTCGAATCCGAGCACGTCGGCGATGCCGTACACCTGGAACATGAGGTTGGCATGGGTGGTTTCCACGCCTTTCGGGTTGCCGGTGGTGCCGGAGGTATAGATCAGGGTGGCCACGTCATCGGCGCGCACCGCACGCCAAGTGCCCTCGAAGTCGAAATCGATTGCGCCCATGGCGATCAGCTCGGTCACCGACAGCGTGCCGGGCGGAGCGTCGTCGAGGCAGATGATGTGATCGAGCTCGATTCCGCTGGCGCGCAGGCGTTCCAGGTATTGCGGTTCGCAGATCACCACCCGCGCGCCAGCGTTGCCGAGTACGTGGGCCAATTGCTCGGGTGGCAGGGTGTTGTACACCGAGAACGAGGTCGCGCCGAGGTGTTGCGCGGCAACCTCGAGCGGGTAGAAATCGATGCGGTTGGCCATCATCAACGCGACGGTGTCGCCGCGCGCGACGCCGAGACCGGCGAGACCGGCGGCGATGAGGCCCACCTGCTCCGCGTATTCACGCCAGGTGAGCGTCCTCCCGTCGCCTGGGGTGCGCAGCGCGACCGCGTCGGGAGCGATCGACGCGGTGTACTGGAATGCTGCGGGCAGCGTGTCGAAGCGAGGTGTGCTCACGCGGAGGGCCTTTCGAGATCGACCGCGGCGGCGGGGTCGAGAGCGGCGGATATGAAACGGCCGGCAGCGCGGTAGGCGAACCGCGATTCGGGGACGAGGGCGGGCAACGCCTGGAAGACGTGCATCTGGTCCGGCCACACCTGCAATTCGCAGGCGGCGCCGACGTCGATCCACCGTTGCGCGAGGGCCAGCGCGTCACCGCCGAAGAATTCGGCATCGCTGGTGTGGATGAGTGCGGGCGGCAACCGCATCCAGTGCTCGGGTCGCAGGTCGAGTGGATCGTTGGTGAAATGTGCGATCGCCCTGCGGGACAGCGGAACCGAGAGCAGGCCGTCGCGGCGCGCGCCGTCGTATCGGGCGGTCAGTGCGGATAACCGCCGCACCGTTCTGGCACGCCATGACGCGCGGGCGGTCGGTGGCGCGGTCATCGGCGCTGCTCGATCGCGCGAATCAGTTCGTGCACCGTCGAATCGGCGGCGAGTTTGCTGTCGAGGACGACGTTGACCGCACCGCGCAGCAGCGCGTAGGGCTCCCATCCGATGGGTGCGATGGTGCGCGCGGCACGGCGGGCGATGCCGTCGGCGATGGTGCGGGCGGCCTGGGCAGCGGTGATCCGCACATTGAGCGGCCAGGGCAGCAGGCCGTCGATTCTGCGGCCCAGTTCGTCGGTGTCGAGCATGTCGTGGGTCATCGCGGTGTCCACGATGCCGAAGTAGGCGACACCGGCGCTGGCGCCGGCGGCGGCGAGTTCGACGCGCAGCGCCCGGCCCAACTGTTCGACCGCGGCCTTGCTGATCATGTACGGGGAGCCGCCCATACCGGGTGCGAACGACGCGCACGAAGACACCACGACGACATGGCCTTTCGCGCGCACGACGTGGTCGAGCGCCGGATGCACGGTGTTGAACACCCCGGTCAGGTTGATGCTCATGACCCGGTCGAAATCGCGCGGATCCATGGTGCGCACCGTCGCGGGCACCGGTGTCACGCCCGCGTTGGCAACGACGATATCGAGGCGGCCGAACCGCTCGATCACCTCGCCGACGGCCTGTGCCATCTGTTCGCGGTCGGCGACGTTCGCGCTGATCGAGTGCACGCGGGTGGTGAATTCGTATTCGGCTCGGCGCGCGGCTGTCTCATCGATATCGACAATGATCACCACGGCGCCACGGGCGTGCAAGAGCCTGGCCAGTTCGAGGCCGATGCCCTGCCCGGCTCCGGTGATGAGCACGACTTTGCCGGATACGTCGTAGGTCGCGGTGGCGAACCAGCCGAGCGGGTTGAACGCGGTGAGGTTCATCAGACCACCTCGTACGCGTCGACATCGAATCGTCTTGTGCGACGGCGATATTCGAAGCTCCAGCTCGGATACAGACCCGCGTTCTGCCCATCGGGGGTGGTGTAGTAGCTCTGGCATCCGCCGGTGAGCCATACGGTGGCGGCACTGCGCCGGGCCATCTCCTCGATGAAGGTGTCCTGCGCTTCGGCGCGCACTTCGACCCGGCGCGCGCCGCGGGCGCGCACGGTCGTCAATGCGTCGACGATATAGGCGATCTGCGACTCGATCATGAAGACCGCGGACTGGTTGCCCGCCGCGCCGAAGGGGCCCAGAGTGCAGAAGAAGTTCGGGAAACCAGCGACCGCCGCACCGAGGTAGGTCTGCGGCTGCTTGTGATAGAGGTCCGCGATCGAGATATCGTCGCGGCCGACGATGCGTTCGAAGGCAGTGGGGATCGACGCGAATCCGGTGCCGAAAATGATGGTGTCGACCGGGATCTCGGCACCGGCGTGCGTGCGGATCGATCGGGCTCGGACCTCGGCGATCCCGTCGGTGACCACCTCGACGTTGCTCTTGTCCAGCGCCGGTAGATATGCGTCGGAGAAGATGGCGCGCTTGCAGCCGATCATGTAGTCGGGCGTCACCTGCTCGCGGAGCCGAGGATCGCGGATCTGGCGGCGCAGCTGGATGCGGCCCAGCAGTTCGTAGGGGTGGCGGAACCGGTTGTCCACGAATCCGACCAGACCGAACCCTTCGATCAGCGTGTACCAGGTACCGCGAACTGCCTTCTGCGCCAGTGGAACCCGGCGCAATAAGCGACGTTCGAGGCCGAGCGTCGGCCGATCCAGCCGCGGCACGATCCACGGCGCGGAGCGCTGAAAAACGGTCAGCGCCGCCACTTTCGGCTGAATCTCGGGGATGAACTGCACCGCGGACGCCCCGGTGCCGATCACCGCGACACGTTCACCGGACAGGTCGTGCGAGTGATCCCAATGCAATGAATGGAAGGTCGTGCCCTCGAAGGTGTCCAGTCCGGGCAGTGTCGGGTACTTCGCCTCGGCGAAAACCCCTGCGGCCGAGATGAAGTAGTCGGCGGTGAGCTTTCCTTGCGACGTGTCGATGCGCCACACCGACTCCTCGTCGTCCCAGCGCGCGTCCAGCATTTCGGTGCCCAGCCGGATGTGGCGAACCACATCGTGCTCGGCGGCGACGCGGCGGATGTAGTCGAGGATCTCCCGCTGGCGGCCGTAGGTACGCGACCAGTCCGGGTTGGGTGCGAACGAATAGCTGTACAGCTGCGACGGCACATCGCAGGCGCACCCGGGGTAGGTGTTGGCCTGCCAGGTGCCACCGAGATCGTTCGCGCGTTCGAGTAGCACGAGGTCATCGAATCCGGCCTCGCGCAATTTGATCGCAAGGCCGATCCCGCCGAATCCCGCGCCGAGGATGACGATCTGCCGGTGTTCGGTAGGTACCGGCGACTCGGCCGAAGTGCTCGCAGCGGTGTTGCTCATCGAGGCGTCTCCTCTGACTCGTGGCGCGCCCGGCTGAGGATGCCCTGGGCGATGGTCTTGGTGACCCAGCGGTTGACCGGACTGGCCGCGGCCAGCATCGGCCGCAGCAGCGAATTGCCCTCGAGAGCAAAGGTCCAGGTCAGCCGTGTTCCGGTGGGGATGGGCCGCAGGGTGAGATCCTCGGCGAAACGTTTCAGCCCCGGAATCGAGGCGGCATCGACGGTGAATGTCATGCGCGAGCCCACATCCCAGCGATAGAACCGCTCTTCGAGCCGAATGATGCCGCCGAGCGTGACGACTCGGGTGGTGCCGACGCCGAACGGTCGCGGCGAGGTCCACCGCGCCGTGGTGATCACACCCGACCAGGACACCAGTGCGTCCTCGGCGGTCAGCATGTCCCAGACATCGTCGGGCACCCGGGGAATATCGACGATATGGATGTAGCGGCGAGCGGCGGTGGCCAGGAATGTGTCATCGGATGCGGCCAGCCGGAAGCGTGTGGTCATGAGACCGTATGCCTTTCGCTGTCAGAGATCGAGAATCAATGGTCCGCCGACGGAGCGAGAGACGCAGACCAGCATGTGGTCGTCGCGTTCGCCGGGGGTGAGCAGGCGGTCACGATGGTCGACGGCACCCGAGAGCACACTTGTCTTGCAGGTGCCGCAGAACCCCTGTCGGCACGAGTACACGGCATCGGGCCGCACGCGGCGGATCGCCGCCAATGCGGACTCCTGGCTGCCGACCCGCACACTCACACCGGAGCGCGCCAACGTGATATCGAACTCGCGGCCGTCGAGGACCGGTCGCGCCGAAAAGCGTTCGGTGTGTAGCGAACCCGTCGGATTCAGCGTGAACATGCTGCGCTGCGCCGCCTCGAGCACCGGCGGCGGACCGCAGACGTACACCGCCGCGCCGGGAGTCGCCTCGGCCAGGATGGCGGCGATATCGGATGCGCCCGTTTCATCGTCCGGCCGGATGTCGGCGTCGCCGGGCAATTCGTCGAGGAACGGCATACTCGCCCGGGAGCGGCCCAGATACACCAGCCGCCCACGCGGACCGGCCGCGTGCACCATCGGCAGGATCGGTGTGATCCCGATGCCTGCGGCCACGAACAGATAGGCCGGTGCGTTCTCGACAAAGGTGAATGCGTTGCGCGGGCCGCGAATTCGCACCGCATCGCCCGGGCGCAAGCCGTGCATCTCCACCGACCCGCCATCGCCGTCGGCGATACGGCGCACCGCGATGCGGTAGCGCCGCCGATCGCGTGGGTCACCGCACAGCGAGTATTGCCGTTGCCGCCCCGACGGCAGGACCACATCCAGATGCGAGCCGGGCCGCCACGACGGCAACTGTTCGCCGCCGAGTCGGGTCAGCGTCAGGCTCACCACGTCCAGCGCCTCGGCGCACACCGACTCGACCACCGCATCCAGCTCGAAGCCATTGCACCGCACCGGATTCGGGCGGGAGATTCCGGGCGCGGTGAATACCTTTTTGTAGATGTCCATGACGGCGCCGAACATCCGCAGGCTGATCGTGGCGGCGTCGGCCTGTGCGGTCATGCTCGCGCCGCCGGTGAATGGGCCAGGTAGCGCAGCGCGTTGTCCATCGGACCCAGCTGCGACGGATGGAAACTCGGACGCAGGTAGCGCGGCATCTCGGTGACGAACGTGACGAAATTCGGAATCACGCCCCGGGCGGTCGCGCTCACGAACTGCCGGGCCCATGACCTGCCCTTGGCGGGGCTCGGATCCTTGCGGTACAGGTAGGCGGTCGAAACCACGAACAGCGGCAACAGGAGTCCGCTCGCGAGCAGTCCGGTGCGCACCCGGCGTGCGTATCCGCCGTCGACATGCAGGTAGGCGTCGAAGACCACACTGCGGTGCTCGACTTCCTCGGCGCCGTGCCAGCGCACCAGATCGAGCATGGTGGGATGCATCCCGAGGTCTTCGAGGACCTGCGATTCGAGCAGCCACTCCCCGATCACCGCGGTGAAATGCTCCATCCCCGCGAATAATCCGAGGCGTTCTTTGAGCCACTCCTGTTTGGCCCTGCCGGTCAGGCCGTGATCGCCGAGCACCCGATCGACCAGCCACCCGACCTTCGCCACATAGGACTCGACATCGAGACCAATGGACTGCAGATGCGTCCGCGCACCTTCGTGACTGCTGGCGTGCATCGACTCCTGACCGATGAACCCGGCCACCTCTTCGCGCAAACGCTCGTCCTCGATCAACGGCAGCGCCTCGGCCAGGCAGGACGCCATCGCCCGCTCCCCTTCGGGCAGGACCAGATGCATCACGTTGGTGACATGGGTCGCCAGCACCTCGCCGGGGATGTAGTGCATCGGGACCGAGGAGAAGTCGAAATGAACGTCACGCGCGTGGATCGCGTGCCCTTCTTCCTGGTACGAGCGCGTCGTTGCACCGGAATCTGCCATGCGTCGACCGTACAAGACAACAAATTGTATTGCAATGTTGCAGCCACAAATCGGTTGAGATTGTTGCAAATGACCCGGTAGCTGCTAGCGTTGAACGGTGCCCGCCGCCACTCCCACCTCGAAAGACCTGGCCCGAACCGACACCATCGAAGGGCGCATCCTCGACGCCGCCCTTGTCCAATTCGAGCGGGTGGGCGTGAAGAAGACGACGATCGAGGACGTCGCTCGACAAGCCGAGGTCGACCGCGTGACGGTCTATCGGCGAATCGGCTCCCGAGATGACCTCGTGCGGGCTGTCACCGCACGGGAGGTACAGCGACTACTGGCCGACCTCGAGGACATCCCGTCCCGGCACGACACCATCGACGCCGTCGTCGCCACGATCTTCGTCACCGTCATCACCCGGTGGCGCACGCACCCGCTGATCGACCGGATGCTCACCCTCGAGCCCGACCGCCTCCTGCCCCAGCTCACGACCGAGGGCAGCTCGTTCTTCACGATGTCGGTCGTGGCCAGTACGACGATCCTGCGGAATACGTTGCAAGAGCTTGACTTACCCGATATCCCGGATATCGGTGCGCGCATCGAGATCGCCTGCCGAGTGGTGCACTCGCTGATCCTGCAACCGGTGAGCACCATCGACCTCGAATCCGAGCACGCGCTGGACGCATTCGCCCGCGAATACATCGTTCCGATCGTCACCCGCTGACCGATCAGACGAGCGCGGGCTCCATGCGCTCCGGCTCCGAATCGGGCACCTCCTGGGCTCGATCATCAGAGGTCACCGCGGCGCGGCGCCGTGACCGTATCCAGAGCCAGTGCAGTGCACCGAGTCCGAGCAGTCCCGCCAAGGCTGTGGCGATACCGATCTTCCACCCGGGCGGCCGCCAGGTGACGACCAGTTCACCGTCCTGGGTTCCGGCCGGAATATCGACGGCGAGAAAGGTTTTCGCGACTGCGGAAATCGGAACGTCGCGGCCGTCGAGGGTGGCTCGGTAGCCGGGCCAGGCCAGGCGCGCCAGCACCACCCGGCCGCCACCCGCCGAGCTCACCTGGAGGCGGCTGGTCACGCTGTCCTTCGAAACCGAGGTAGCCGCGACATCTTTCGTATCGGCGATCAGCCCGTTGCGAGTCGAGATCGGGCCGTCCACCCGTTCGAGGACCCAGATGTAGCGGTCATGGCCGGGATGGTCGACCCAGCGCCAGCCCGGTGGCGCCGGCCGGTCGCGCGCGTCCGGATACTGAGCCCGTTGCAACACCACGCGATCGACCTTCATCAGATCGACAATGGTTCGGCCCGTGGCGGATTCGAGGGAGAACACACGGCGGTAGGCGTCGGGGCAGGTGCTGCCGTCCCAGCCCATGCACAACATCGCACTGAATGTCGCATAGCCGATCGGCGTATAGGCGTTGACGTAGTTCAGGCGCATATTCTTGGCATAATTGCCGAAGACCAGCGAGCCCCAAGCTCCGGTGCCGCTCTGATCCGACGGCGGTACCAACGCGCGATCGGCCAATTGCAGTGTGACACCGTCGAAATGCGGGAACGCCGCCGTCATCTCCGAGCGCCGCTGCGGGAAGTGGTAGGACATCGGCGTCGGCGACTGCGCGCGCACCTGGTCATAGGCGATCGGGAACATCGCAACGATCGCCAGCACACACGCCACCGCGGCACCCCGGGTCCGCGCCAACCACACGAACGCCACCACGAGGGCGGCGACGACCGCGACGGCGACCAGATGCCGGATGACCAAATGCGGTGCCGCGGAGAATGTTCGAACGAATAGCAGTCCGATCAACACCGCGGCCGCGACGCCGCGACGCCGCCGGTCGGCGAACGCGCCGTAGCGGCTGAGCAGCACGCACACCAGCACCAGCAGCGCCACCGCGAGCATCGGCAGTACGCGGGCGGGCCAGCGCAGCGGCCCGATCCGCCCCGGCCCGGCCGTCCACATCAGCACCGCCGTCGCGAACAGTGCCGGGCCGCTGAACTCCCGTGCCGATTCCCGGACCCGTCGCCAATCGATGAAGGCCAGCAAGGGAATCAGGAACCAGGCGATATAGACCATCGGCAGCGGCTGGATGTAGCCCCACCAGCCGGTGAATGCCGGAACGGTACTCGGCAGACTCGCATTCAACGACTCCGACCACGGCACGTCGAGGAACGGATCATTGAGGATGCGTTCGTTGCCGCGCCAGGTCACCGGCGAGGACAGGATGCCGGGCAGATAGGTCTCCAGACCCGCCAGCCCGGCACAGGCGGCGACGGCGAGCAGTCGCAGCGACGGCCGCCAGCTGCGCTGATAGACGATCTCCCCGATGGCGACCGTGCCGATCATCAACGCGGATTCGACTGCGGGAAAGACATATTGGACCGAAATCGCCAGGTACAGGAAGACGAAGGTGGCGATCGGCCCGTTCCGCCCGCGCACATAGCGCAGCGCCGACGCCCACGCGTGCAGCATCCACGCGGTGCCGGTCAGCGATGTCGCCCAGCTGGCCTCGTCGAAGAACAGAAACCAGCCCGACAGTGGGAACGCGACCCCGGCCAGCGCCGCCCACGAGCCGCGGGCGCCGTAGGCGAGGCAGATCCGGAACACCCCCAGCGCGGCGATGATCGAGAAGATCAGCTTGACCACCGTCACGTACAGCGCGAGGTTATCCACCGAGGGGGCGATCAGATCGACCACGAGCTGCGGCGGGTTGTACAGCCCGGCTTCTTCCAGCGAATAGTTGCCCGACATCCACTCCCACGGCACCAGCGCCGGGAAACGGCCCTCGCGCAGATGCCGCCCGAGCATCACCCACATCGGTCCGTACTGGGATTCGGTGTCATCGGTATAGAAGTGGCGAGAGTTGGCCAGCAGCACCGACGCGTACCCCGCGACCACGCCGAGCGCGGTGACCATCCCCCACCTGAACACATCTCTGTTGGATTCGACCACCGCACCCGACGCCACGGTTCCGGGACACTACCGGATTCAAGCAGTCTGCAACAGTTGTCATCTACATGAATTATGGCGGATTCCGGTATCCCGCACCGGCGATGCGAATGCGCGACCGTCGCGGGGAGACGGCAGGATGGAGGGATATTGGCACAGGCAGCGACGGAGGAAGTCATGACACGGAGGGATGCGGTCGCCGAGGAATCCGTCGACGAGATCACCGACGCCCTGCTGACCGCATCGCGGCTACTCGTTGCCATGTCGGCGCGGTCGATCGCCCACGTCGACGAAACGATCACCATCCCGCAATTCCGCACGCTGGTGATCCTGTCGACCCGCGGACCGTCGAAGGTCGCGACGCTGGCAGGGCTGCTGAACGTGCAGCCGTCCACCGCCACCCGCATGGTCGACCGCCTCGTCACCGCCGGACTGCTCGACCGCCAGACCAACCCGCATTCGCGCAGGGAACTGATCGTCGAACTGACCGACCGCGGCCGCGAAGTCGTCGAAGCCGTCACCGCCCGCCGCCGCCGTGAGATCGCCGCCGTCGTGGAGCGCATGCCCGCCGCCGACCGCTCCGGCCTGATCCGCGCCCTCGCCGCCTTCAGCACCGCTGGCGGCGACCATTCCGGCGCCGAAATCGAGGGGTATCAGCTGTAGGTCGGCCCGTGGCGTGGTAACACAAGTTCACGGACCCCACCGACTATCTCGATGGCCGCCCACGAGTTCGCGAGCCAACAATTGAATCCGACGTCAGTTTCAATTAGTGTCGGAGCCGTCCGGGGGCTCGGTCCGCTCCCGACCCGAGGTCGGCGCTCCTGACGGACACCCGGTCATCGCGCATGAACATGGAGGTTTCTGGTCGTGAAGAGCCGAGAGGTGCACCTGGCTACCCGCCCCACTGGGGAACCCGCATCAGCCGATTTCCGGATCGTGACGACAGATGTCCCCGGTCCCGGCAGTGTGCAGAATGCCGAGGAGAACTGATGCATGTGAAGAATGCGGTCGCGATCGTCACCGGAGCCGCTGGCGGCATCGGCGCGGCCATCGCGCAACGTCTGCTCGAGCACGGGGCCCGGGTCCTGATCACCGACCGCGACGCCGAACGGCTCGCGGCGACCACGCGCCGGTTGGCCGACGAGTTTCCGGGCGCGGTGTCCGGGCAGGCCGGTGACGCGGCGTCCGAATCCGATCTCCGCGGGCTCATCGACACGGCCACCAGCGAATTCGGCCCCGTGGACATGTTCTTCGCCAACGCGGGTGTGGGCGGCGGCCCCGACCTCGACGCCACCGACGCACAGTGGGAACAGGCACTCGAGGTGAACGTCATGGCCCATGTACGCGCAGCGCGGTTGCTGGTCCCCGGCTGGCTGGAACGCGGCAGCGGTTACTTCATGAGCACCGCGTCGGCAGCGGGACTGCTCACTCAGATCGGTTCGGCCACCTACACGGTCTCCAAGCACGGCGCGGTCGGGTTCGCCGAATGGCTGGCGGTGACCTACGGCGACCGCGGTGTGCGGGTCAGCTGCCTGTGCCCGATGGGGGTCGACACCGCCATGCTCACCGGGCTCGGAGCCGACGGCGAATCCGTCGGCGACCTCGCCACCCGGGCCGTCACCGGAGCCGGAGCCGTGCTGGCTCCCCTCGATGTGGCCGATCAGGTGATCGAGGCGGTCGAGGCCGAACGGTTCCTCGTACTGCCGCATGCGGATGTCCGAGAATTCCTGCGCCGCAAGGTTTCCGACCACGAACGGTGGATCGCGGGTATGCAGCGCTACCGGAGGTCGCTCTCGTGAGCGAGCGTCAGCGAGTGAACCATCAGCACAGTGCGCCTTCGCGCACGACGGAACCGAGCGTCAGCGAGGTGCAGTCGTGAGCGAGCGTCAGCGAGTGAACCATCAGCACAGTGCGCCTTCGCGCACGACGGAACCGAGCGTCAGCGAGGTGAAGTCGTGAGCGAGCGCATCGCGGTGCTGTTCGATTTCGGCGGGGTGCTCACCACGGCCGTGCTCGCCGCCTTCGCCGAGTTCGGAACGGAACTGGGCGACCCGCGGCTGCCACTGCGGCTACTCACCCGCGATCCGGAAAGCAGTGCGCTGCTGGTGGATCACGAGGAGGGTCGCATCGGTCAGCGTGCGTTCGAGGAAGGGTTCGCGCGGCGGCTGCGCGCGCACGGCGCCGATATCGATGCCGCGGGTCTGGTCGATCGCATCCAGTCCCGGCTGCATCCGGACCCGGAGATGATCCGGCTGGTCGCGGATGTGCGCGCGGCGGGCTATCGCGTTGGGCTGCTGTCGAATTCGCTGGGCGAGGACTGCTACGCCGGCTTCGACCTGCCGACCATGTTCGACGCGGTGACCATTTCCGCGGACATCGGAGTCCGCAAACCGTCCCGCCGGGCTTATCTCATCGGCTGTGAACGACTCGGCGTCGCACCCGAGCAGACCATCATGGTCGACGACCTCGAGCAGAACATCACCGCGGCCGAACTGCTCGGACTCGGCGGCATTGTGCACCGCGACGCCGAATCGACCGCCGCCCGCCTGTGGCCCGCCCTGCGAAACCTCAGCTGACCCACCCACCTTGCGGCGCAGTCGCTTTCGACAGCCCGCACCGACGATCGGAGCCTCGATGGATCTGTTCACCCCGTCCGACCGCGCCCAGCAATATCAGCGCGACCTGCTCGCCTTCATGGACGAATGCGTCTACCCGGCCGAGCCGGTCTACGAGAAGCAGATGGCCGCGGCCGGCGATCCGCACCACCATCCGCAGATTGTCGAGGAGCTCAAGACCGAGGCCCGTGCCCGCGGCCTGTGGAACCTCTTCCATCCGCATCCCGAATGGGGTCCCGGCCTGACCAACCTGGAGTACGCCCCGCTGGCCGAGATCATGGGCCGCAGCGCGCATCTGGCACCGGAGGCGTGCAATTGCTCCGCCCCCGATACCGGCAATATGGAGGTGCTCACCCTCTTCGGCACCCAGGAGCACCGGGAGCGCTACCTGGAGCCGCTGCTCGCGGGCACCATCCGCTCGGCGTTCGCCATGACCGAGCCTGCCGTGGCCAGCTCTGACGCCACCAATATCCAGCTGCGTATGGAACGCGACGGCGAGCACTATGTGCTCAACGGTCGCAAGTGGTTCGCCTCCAACGCTTTGCACAGGAACTGCAAGGTGCTCATCGTGATGGGCAAGACCGATCCGGACGCGCCCAAGCACCGGCAGCAATCGATGATGGTCGTTCCCATCGACGCGCCCGGCGTCACGGTCATGCGCAATCTGCCGGTCTTCGGCTACGCCGACCGCGAGGGCCACGCCGAGATCGACTTCACCGATGTGCGGGTCCCCGTCACCGATGTGCTGAAGGGCGAGGGCGAGGGTTTCGCCATCAGCCAGGCCCGGCTCGGTCCGGGCCGCATCCACCACTGCATGCGCGCCATCGGTATGGCCGAACGCGCGCTGGAGCTGATGGTCGCCCGCGCCGAAACACGAATCACGTTCGGGCAGAAGCTGAGTGAGCGCGCCAATATCCAGGACTGGATCGCCGAGGCCCGCATCGACATCGAACAGGCTCGACTGCTGACCCTCAAAGCCGCCTGGATGATGGATACCGTGGGCAATAAGGCGGCCCGGACCGAGATCGCCGCGATCAAGATCGCCGCACCGACCATGGCGCTGCGGATCGTGGACCGGGCGATCCAGGTGCACGGCGGCGCCGGTGTCACCGACGATTTCCCGCTCGCCAGCATGTACGCGCACCTGCGCACCCTGCGTCTCGCCGACGGACCGGACGAAGTACACAAACGGACCATCGCGCAGGCCGAACTCGGTAAGTTCAGGGCCACCGCGCAGGCCGGGGCGTAGGACGGACAGGAACGAATGCAGACAAGCAACGGGCTCATTCGGCCCACCGCGGATGCGAGCGGCTTCGATATCGATGCGGCAGCGTTCGTGGACTGGGTATCCGCACTCGGTTCGGTCTGCACCGCACCGGTGCGGGCCGAGCGGGTCGGAATCGGCCAGTCCAATCTGACCTTCCTGATCACCGACGCCGAAGGGCGGCGTTGGGTATTGCGCCGTCCCCCGCTGGGCCACCTGTTGGCGTCCGCGCACGATGTGGCGCGGGAGGCCCGCGTCCTGTCGGCCCTATACCCCACCGATGTCCCGGTGCCGCTCGTCCACGATGTCCGGCACGAGGGCGACACCGCGCTCGTACTCATGGAATTCGTCGACGGACTGGTCATCGACGGGGTAGCGACCGCTGAACCACTCACCACCGACCTGCGCCACACCGCCGGGCTGTCGCTGGTGCGAACGCTGGCCCGCATCCATGCCGTCGACCTGGCAGCCACCGGACTGACCGACCTGGCCAGCCACAAACCGTATGCCGAACGCCAGCTCAAACGGTGGTCCGCCCAGTGGGAGAAGTCGAAAACGCGGGAGCTGCCGTTGGTGGACCGCCTGACGGAGCGACTCCGGAACTCCGTTCCGCAACAGCGTGAACTCACGCTCGTGCACGGCGATTACAACCTGCGCAATGTGATCACCGCGCCGGGTACGGGTGAGATCGCCGCCGTACTCGACTGGGAGCTGTGCACTCTCGGCGATCCACTGGCCGATGTCGGCAGCCTGCTCGCCTACTGGCCCATGCCCGGCGAAGCGGGCATCCCCGGCACGGAAATGTGCACGCTCCCAGGGTTTCCGTCACGCGCCGAACTGATCGAGGAATATCTCGCCATTACCGGACGCGATCGGCGCGCACTCGGCTTCTGGCATGCCCTCGGCCTGTGGAAGCTCGCGATCATCGCCGAGGGTGTGCTGCGCCGCGCCCTCGACGACCCCCGCAACCGCGCCTCCGCCGGCACTCCGACCATGGACCTGATCGACGGACTCATCGACACCGCGGACCGGATCGCCACCACGACCGGTATCTGAACCCGAAACGGCCCGTCCCCCTGGTGATATCGCCGGGTGACGGGCCGTTTCGTATGTTGGTTCAGGGCACTAGCACCGACAATGCCTCGGCGACGCAGGCGGGCTTATCGCCGCCGTCGCGTTCGATGGTCACCCGGGCCATCACCTGGAACCCCGCGCCGGTCGGTTTGATCTCCGCCAGCTCCACACTCGCGCGCACCCGACTGCCGGACGGTACCGGCGATGGGAAGCGAACCTTGTTGCAGCCGTAGTTGATTCCCATCTTCAGCCCGTCGACGCGATACACCTGCGAGACCAGCAGCGGCAATAGCGACAGGGTGAGGTAGCCGTGGGCGATGGTGGTGCCGAACGGTCCCTGCGCGGCCCGCTCCGGATCGACATGGATCCACTGATGGTCACCGGTCGCCTCGGCGAACAGGTCGATCTGCTCCTGTGTCACGGTGTGCCACTCGCTGTAGCCGAGATGGGTGCCGACGGCTTGTTCGAGCTCGCCGATTCCATTGAATACCTTCATGTTCGCTCCTCAGTCCGTCGGTGCGCCGGCGACGTAGAGCACCTGGCCGGTGACGTACGACGCGCCCTCGCTGACGAAGAACGACACCGTATGCGCGATGTCGTCGGGCTTGCCGACACGTCCCACCGGAATCCGCGCCACCAGAGTCTTGCTGAACTCCTCGAAGGAGACACCCATACGCTCGGCGGTGGCGGCGGTCATCTCGGTCTCGATGAAACCCGGCGCGATGGCGTTCACCGTCACCCCGAATTTGCCCAGTTCGATCGCGAGCGTCTTGGTGAATCCCTGCAATCCGGCCTTGGCAGCGGAGTAGTTGGCCTGGCCACGGTTGCCGAGCGCGGAGGTGCTGGAGAGATTGACGATGCGGCCCCAGCGCGCCTCCGTCATGTACTTCTGTACCGCGCGGCTCATCAGGAAGGACCCGCGCAGGTGCACGTTCATGACCGTGTCCCAGTCGTCCACGGTCATCTTGTACAGCATGTTGTCGCGGATGATGCCCGCGTTGTTCACCAAGACGGTCGGCGCGCCCAGTTCGGCGGCGACCCGCTCCACCGCCGCGGCCACGGCCTGTTCGTCGGCGACATTCGCGCCCACCGCGAGCGCCCGGCCGCCGCCGGATTCGATCTCGGCGACGACGGTTTTGCCCGCCTGCTCATCGAGATCCAGGACGGCGACGGCGAATCCGTCGGCCGCCAGCCGCCGTGCGGTGGCCGCGCCGATGCCACGGGCGGCGCCGGTCACGATGGCAGTTCGGGTTGTCTCACTGCTCATTGCGGTTCTCCCTTGTCACGGTTCTCCCTTGTCGAATTCACCGTTTATGGTTCGAAAACTACGCGGCCGATCGGCCCGTACACCGGATTGATACCGGCGTTGTCGACCGGGAAGTCGACCGAACCGAAAGTCTCGGCCGTTGCGCGATGGCCGGTCCGATGCCGCGGCCGACTCCGGCGACGATCGCCGGCTCTCTGTCGAAACGACCCATTTCCTAAGCCCTTCCTGATGCTGACGTGCGTGCCCCAGGGTCATCGAATTTGAATCTGACGTCAAGTTCAGTAGGTGCTCCACATCACGTGATACGGGTCACAGGAATGATCCGGCAACTCCCGCTCAGGGAGCTTCCTTCAGCTGAAGAGCGTTGAACCACAATTGATCGAGCGTCTTCACCAGCTTTTCGAAGGAGATCTTCTGCCCCTCGACGAAGACGAAGTAAGCCATGCGGCTCACCATGCTCGACAATGCCTGCGACGTGATCCCGGGATCCAACTCGGCATCGACCAGGCCACGCTCCTGCAGATTCCGTATCATCTCGGCGTTGCGCTCGACGAAGGCCATGGCGCGCTCGAATCGCAGCACCCGGAAATTCTCGTCGATCTTCGACACCTGTTCGAGCACGGCCATCAGCCGCGCATTGCGCCGATACGACTGCAGATACTCGCGATTGGCGGCGGCGATCAGTTCGCGCGGGTCGTCGATGCCGACCCGCTCCCGAACGTGCGGGTGCAGCATCTCCTCCCGCACCTGCTCGACGACCGCGGCGAAGATCTCTTCCTTGCTGTCGAAGTAGGTATAGAACGATCCGGACGCGACCCCAGCGGCCTTGGAGATGTCACTGATCCTGGCATCGAGGAAGCCGTCGCGCTCGAACACCTCACGCGCCGCGGCCACCAGCGCGGACCGGGTACGCATGCCGCGCTTGCTACGCGGAGGCTCCCGACCGGACTGGTCCTCGGTTACTTCCTGGGTGTTCACCGTCTCACTCGCTGTCGTCGGGCTCGCTGACGTCGTGGATCGTAACAGCGCACGTCACCGCTCGAACCACGCGACGCGGCTGGTCAACCAGCATAACCGCAACTCCTATTGAACATGACGCCACATTCAAGTAGCGTTCCGACCCACTGAGGTGGCGTGCGTCACATCAGCTCTGTCCCATCTCTGAATCTGGAGAAAGACACCGTGACCAATGTCGCCGAACGCTTCTGGCAACACGCCACCGAACGCCCCGATGCCTCGGCGCTGCGCACCGCGGACGCCGACATCTCCTACGGCGAATTGGCCAGGCGCAGCGCGGCCTACGGCGGCATGCTGCGCGAAGCCGGTATCGCCAGCGGCGATCGGGTGCTGCTGGTGGCGCCCACCGTCGCCGAATTCGTCGTCGCGTATCTGGGCGCGCAGCTCATCGGGGCCGTCGCCATCACCATGAACACCATGGCCACCGTGCCCGAAATCGCTTACGTGCTCGATGATTCCGGTGCGCGAATGGCCATCGCATGGCACAGTGCGCGCGATGCCGCGCAGCAGGCGGCCACCGAACGGAATCTGCCCTTGCTGGTGCTCGAGCCCGGCGCGCACGTCGAGCCGACCGTTCCCGTGACCGAACCGGTGCGCCGCCGCGCCGACGACACCGCGGTGCTGCTCTACACCTCGGGAACCACCGGTAAACCGAAGGGCGTCGAACTCACCGTCGCCAATCTCACCGAGACCGCCCGAATCTTCACCGATCAGCTGCAGCTCGGCTCGGCGGATCGCTTCGGCACGGGGCTGCCG
Organism: Nocardia sp. CA-107356; assembly: GCF_050946365.1. Taxonomy (NCBI): domain Bacteria; kingdom Bacillati; phylum Actinomycetota; class Actinomycetes; order Mycobacteriales; family Nocardiaceae; genus Nocardia; species Nocardia sp. CA-107356. The sequence continues at coordinate 7,455,416 of NZ_CP191992.1, forward strand.
CTGTTCCATGTTTTCGGACAGGCGGTGTGCCTGCTCACCGCGCTGCACGCGGGCGCATCCTTCGCCATGGTGACCCCCTTCGAGCCGCGAGCGATGATCGAGATGATCCGCAACCAGCAGCTCACCCACGTCGCCGGAGTACCGACCATGTGGAACGCCATGCTGCACGCCGCCGGTGACTACGGCGCGACCGACTTCGCGAGCTTGCGGCTGGCGGCCTCCGGCGGAGCGTCACTGCCCGGTGAGGTGATCCGGGCCTTCTCGGATCGCTTCGGCTGCACCATCCTCGAGGGTTATGGACTCACCGAATCCACCGGTGCGGCCACGTACAACCCGGCGGATCGCGAACAGCGGGTGGGATCGGTGGGCGCCGCACTGCCCGGGACATCGATCGAAGTTCGCGACCCCGACGGAACGGTACTGCCCGCCGAAACCGTCGGCGAGATCTTCCTGCGCGGCCCGAGCATCATGAAGGGGTACTGGAATCGGCCCGATGCCACCGCCGCCGAATTGTCCGACGGCTGGCTGAAGACCGGCGATCTGGGCCGCGTCGATGCCGACGGCTATGTCTACATCGTCGATCGCGCAAAGGATCTCATCATTCGCGGCGGGTACAACGTGTACCCGCGCGAGGTCGAGGAAGTGCTGTACCAGCATCCCGACATCGTCGAAGTGGCGGTGATCGGTATTCCGGACGACCAATACGGCGAGGAGGTCGGCGCGGTCGTGGCCGCCGCCCCCGGGGTCGAACTCGAACCGGAGGAACTGCGGTCCTGGGCCAAGCAGCGGCTATCCGCCTATAAGGTGCCGCACCGGTTCGCCTTCACCGACCAACTGCCCAAGGGCGCCACCGGCAAGATCCTCAAACGCGCACTCGATCCGAACCTGTTCACAGATAGGGCATCCCGATGACCGCAGTACCCACCGCGACCGGAACCGTCGACTCCGGCGAACTCGGGCGCGTCCTGGTCCACGAGCACGTTTTCGTACTCGGCGAGGAATTCCGGCAGAACTACGCCGATTGGGATGAGGATGCCCGCGTCGAGGACGCGGTGAAACAGCTCGACGAGTTGAAGTCACTCGGCATCGACACCATCCTCGACCCGACCGTCCTCGGACTCGGCCGCTACCTGCCGCGCATCCAGAAGATCGCGGCCAGAACGGAATTGCGGATCATCGTCGCGACCGGTATCTACACCTACAACGACCTACCGTTCCAATTCCATTACACCGGACCGGGATTGCTGTTCGACCGGCCCGAGCCGATGGTGGAAATGTTCGTCAAAGATCTCACCGAGGGCATCGCGGACACCGGCGTCCGTGCCGGATTCCTCAAGTGCGCCATCGAGGAACCCGGACTGACACCCGGCGTCGAACGCGTCATGCGTGCGGTCGGGCAGGCGTCGGCGCGAACAGGTGCGCCGATCACCGTGCACACCAACCCGCACACCCGATCCGGGCTGGTGGCGCAACGGGTGCTGGCCGAGGAAGGCGCGGATCTGAGCCGGGTGGTGATCGGCCATTCCGGCGACACCACCGACCTCGACTACCTCACCGAACTCGCCGACGCGGGTTCACTGCTCGGCATGGACCGATTCGGGCTCGATGTGCTGCTGCCGTTCGAGGATCGGATCAACACCATTGTCGAACTGGTGCGGCGCGGCTACCTGGACAAGATCGTTATCGCCCATGACGCCGCATGCCACATCGACTGGTTCGACCCCGATGCCAAGGCCCAACTGACGCCGCGGTGGAACTACCGTCACATCAGTGAGGACGTGATTCCGGCGCTGCTCACCCGGGGACTGACCGAGGACGATATCGACGCGATCCTGGTGCACAATCCGCGCCGCTACTTCGAGGACAAGCCATCCGAGTGATGCGGGGCCTCGAGCAGATTCGATGACTCGATCGGCCGCACGGACGTCGGTGCGGCCGATCGAACTGCAGCTTCTCGAGCACAACGAGATACCGGAGCAAATCCCTTGACCATGGTCGAACCGCACAGCGCCCATCTGACGTTCCGCGCTCTCGAGCCGATACACGGGATGATCTACTTCACCCCACACGGCCCGGATGCATACCGTGAGCTGGGCATCACGGATCCACGCATGATGTACTTCGCGTCCCGGTCCGCGGCCTTCGGCCCGATCCCGGACGCGGTCACCATCGCCACATTCTTCAACTTCGATCCGGCCGCGGTGCGCGCCGTCATCCCTGCCGCTTGGGAAATCGCCGCTCCCGCAGATATTTTGCGGGCACGGCTGCGTGCCGCCGACCGGTCACTTCGGCAGGCGTGGGGCGCGGACGTCACCGGCCCGGAGGTGCGTGCAGCCGCCGACCTGGCCCGGCGCGCCGCCGAACGCGCCGCTGAACGCCCGCAGGGCCGTCCGTTGTTCGCGGCGCACGCGGCGCTGCCGTGGCCCGACGAACCGCATCTGGTGCTGTGGCATGCGCAGACACTGCTGCGGGAATACCGCGGCGACGGACACGTCGCCCTGCTGATGACCGAAGGGCTGGACGGTATCGAGGCATTGATCACCCACAGCGCGACAGGTGAGATATCACCGGAAGTGTTGCGCGCGAGCCGATCCTGGAGCGAGGCGGAATGGGCCGCGGGGGTGCGACGGCTTCGCGACCGCGGTTGGATGGCGGACGATGATCTCGCGCTGAGCGAGCACGGCACCGTGCGGCGCGCCGCGATCGAGAGCCGGACCGATGAACTCGCGGTCCATCCGTACGAAGCGATCGGCGAAGCCGGGTGCGCGCGTCTGCGTACCCTCGCTGCGCCGTTGGCGATCCGAGTGCTCGAAGGCGACCTCGGATTCCCGCATATGCTCTCCGCACGCTATCGGCAGGCGATCCGGGCGCAGGCGCGGTAAACCTCGACGACTCAGTCGAGACCGCGGGCGAAGTCGATCAGTGCGGCGCTGACTTCGGCCGCGCGTTCCTGCTGAATCCAATGTCCGGCCCCGTCCAGCACAACGGCGGCGCGCAGGTCGGAGAGCACAGAGGTCATCTTGGCGACCGGGGTGAACCGGATGACGGCGTCTTCCGATCCGGCGATGAACAGCGTCGGCTGGTTGATCTTCGCGTCGGCCAGGTGCCCGGTCAGGTGCCAGTTGCGGTCGAGGTTGCGGTAGTAGTTGAGCCCGCCGGTGAATCCGGTGGCGGTGAAGGCTTCGATGTAGTAACCGAGTTCGGCCTCGCTCAGCCAGGCCGGAACAACCATCTGCGAACCGTTGCCGTCCAGCAGATCGCTGGCACTGATGACATCGTCCTGTAGCAGGGTGCGGCGCACGTCCGATGCGAGCGCCGCATCGGCCGGGCCCGGCTCCTGGAACCAGCACATGTAGAAGTCGTCGCCCAGTCGGGACCTCAGTATCGATAGCGGTGGCGCCGCGGATCGCGAGGTGGCCGGAACACTCAGGCCAGCGACGGCCCGCACTCGATCCGGATGATGAAGGGCCAGCTGCCAGACCACCGACGCGCCCCAGTCATGGCCGACGAAGATCGCGTCCTCGACTCCGGCATCGTCGAGCACACCGACGAGGTCAGCGCACAGTGTGGTGATGTCGTAGTCCTCGATCCGGTCGGGGCGCGAGCTGCCGCCGTATCCGCGCATGTCCGGAGTCAACGTCCGGAAACCGGCCTCGGCGAGCGCGAAAACCTGGTGGCGCCAGGAGAATCCGAGTTCGGGAAAGCCATGGCAGAACACCACGGCGGGGCCGTCGCCGTATTCGACGACGCGCAGCTCGATCCCATTCGTCGCGACCTGGCGGCTGCCGAGCAGCAGCCATTCGTCCAGCAGATTGCGTGTGTCCATCGTCAGGGTCACCTCATGTACCGCAGTGTAGGCCCCACACGCTATTCAATTCTGACGTCAAGTTCAACTTCCGTGCAGGCTCCACTGGATCCCAGCCAGCGCCGAGCCGAGGGTGACCACGACTCGGAAGCCGTACTCGGCGGTGAAGCCGCCCAGGATCACCGGCGAGGTCCGGCCCCGGGAGCCGCCCTCGACCAACCCCGAAGGTCAGCGCTCCACCCCCCGGTTGGACAGGACCGCCCCCGGGATGTCGATCGCCGACAAGCTGAGCGACCGCTTTCCCGGCTTGCGCTATCCGATCTTGCACCTCGCCGCAGCCGAGCCACTGAACCCGCAGAAGCCGACCCGCGCCGAATCCGAGACCCACCGACCCGCCGATGAATACCGATGACGGAAAGCCACCTCCGCCCGATTTTCGGCGAACGCTACGGGACCGCCCATCGAAAAAGTATGCACAACAACACGTTTAAACCGGTTTTGGTTTCAACTAACCTGTTTCAGTTGTATGATTCCCCCTCAAGCGAATTGGCCTACGGGGGGCTGGGGCACAGGACCATATCGACTTAGCACCGAATCATCTTGCGAGCAGACCGATCTCGTGACACGTGCCGCATCTTGCCTTTGAATTCCCGCCATAACTGCCGTCATGCGGCATGCGGACGGGATCCCTTGTTGTGCAACACAAGTGGAACCAAGATGCCAGGGCACGCGCGGCAAATCGGCATGCGGTGCTGCGCCGAGGAAGTCCTTGCCTGCCCAACCGGCGATACCCAGCCGTCAAGGAGGACAGCACAATCATGACGCGGTTGATCGATTTCTCCGCAGCTCTCATCGAGCCCGACAACATCCAGACTGCGGGGTTTGCCGGGGTCATCGGATACTTTTCCGAGTCGAGACCCGGAACGAATTTCCCCGCCAAACCACTGCGGCGCGACTACTGCGACCGGCTGCGCTCCGCGGGCCTCGAGATCGTCACCAACTACCAGTACGGCAAAGCGGATACGGCCGACTGGCGTGGCGGCTACGACGGCGGCGCCCGGCATGCCGAGACGGCATTGCGCCTGCACTTCGAGGCGGGCGGCCCCGGCTACCGTCCGCTCTACGCTCCCGTCGACGACAACCCGGGCCTCGACGACTGGAACAACCTCATCGCTCCGTTCCTGCGCGGCTGGGCCTCGGTGGTCGGCGCCGAGTGGACCGGCGTCTACTGCAATGCCCGCTGCATCGACTGGGCTTTGGAAGACGGTGTCGCCCAATGGTTCTGGCAGCACAACTGGTCCGGTGATCCCGCCATCAACGGTGATCACCCCAACGCGCACCTGCACCAGATCGAGATCGACCACCGCGCGATCGCCGGCGTCGGGATCGACGTCAGCGATGTCCTGAAACCCGACTACGGACAATGGTCGGCCGCGACCGACACCCGATAACCCGAGGGGGAACACCATGGCAACATCACCTATCACCAAGCAAGACGACCAGACCGGCGTCAGTCCCAACTGCGCCTCGCGCGAGGGCGCGCAGGTGATCTGGTTCCTGCTGCACACCCAGGAAGGCGACGGCGATGCCCAGTCGCTGGCGCACTACCTGCAGAATGCCAATTCGGGCGTGTCCTACCACTACACCGTGGACAACTCCGGGACGGTGATCGACGTGGTCGACACCGACAAGTCCGCGTGGGCCGTGCTCAGCGGCAATCCACGCTCGATCAATCTGTGCTTCGCGGGCGCGCGCGTGGCTTGGACGCGGGATGAGTGGTTCTCGAACATGCAGGCCGGAATCGACTGTGCCGCATGGATCGCCGTGCAGGACGCTCGCAAGTACGGGATCCCGATTCGCACGATCACACCCGAACAACTCGGCAACGACGAGGCCGGGATCGCCGACCACAACGCCTACACCATCGGCGAGCACGAGGGCACGCACACCGATGTCGGCCCCAATTTCCCGTGGGACTACCTGAACTCGAAGCTGGCCGAGTACAGCGAGGCCTAGGGCAGGTAACTGGTGCCTGGCAGTCAGACGCTCACCGCTGCAGACCCGCTACCCGACCACCGAGCCCAGCACGACCGAATCCTCCGAAAAACGCCGCCACGGCTGACTAGAGTTCTCGGACGCTACTGAGCTGGCCGTCTCACCGATATCAGCGCCTGCGGCGCTGCGGCGCCTACACACTGCGGATGGCCGGGGTGTCCCTGGCTCATGCGTTGACGTTCTCGTGGTGCCGAATCGGGCGGCGGTGAGCGTTGGCTCAGCACGGGGTGCAGATCTCTGGCCGTTCTTGCTGCGCTTCGGCTGCTCCGAAATTCGGGCACCAGCGAGGGCTACCGCGCAGGGTGTCGCGCATCGCGGTCCGACGCGTGTCCTGTCTCGGGTGCGTCCGAACCCGAGACAGGACACGAGCGTAGTTCGATGGTCTCCTACTGGTCGGCTACTTTGCTACGGAGAGTGTCGAACGAACGGGCCGCTGCTTCTGTCTCCGCCATCTCCACTGTTTCGAACGGATAGACAAGTTCCGTATCGGATCTCACGAACAGGATGTTTTGTATCAACACGGGTTTTCCTGACTGAAGGATACCGAAGATTGCTGTCTCGTTCGGCTTCAGTTCCACTCCGGTGAAAGTCCTCACGAATTGACCTCGGTAGTTGTTGTCCGCGATACCTTCATGGGTATCGGCCGATATATCCATCCCGCGGCCTCCGCTGTTCCAGGAGAATCCCAGCGTGGCGGTGCCCGACTGTACCGCCACCTTGAGGTAGATATCGTATGTGACCGAGGAAGAAGTCCGGTTCTTTATTTCGTAGTCCACCCATCGGGTGGTCACATTATCCCCGGCCAGGAGTACTGCATCGCCGAAGTTCGCGTGCTGCTCCTCGGATACCTCGCCGTAGGTCTTCAGAATTGCGTGGAACTGCAAGGGTGAAATAGCGAACCCCAGAGGTTTTCCATCATCGTCGACGGGTACCACGTGCCTTATCCAACCGTTCCCCGTCTCGGTACCCATCTCGGATATGATTGTTCGCCGGAACGTTGTCACCAGAGTGCCTATGTCTCCGGGGACGGGGAAATTCTGCCATGTTCCGAGTTTTATTGCGGGAAGAGAATTGTAGTTTGCTTCGACCGACATACCCGAGATATGCAACACCCGCCAACCCGGATAGTGAACAGCACCACCCGTCGTTTCGGCTATGAACCGATAGGAGGTATTGTCTTCAGCTCGAAGCTGATAACCGTCTACCATACGCGTCTTGCTACCGCCGGTATAGGAGAATGCTTGAAAGTCGACTCGGCATATGGGGCTGGAGTGGGAATTCAGGTATTTGGTGTGCCAATACTCGTCTATGTAGTCCGCTTGTGTTTGCTCGCCGAGTTCCTCCGCCACGATGGGTGCCTTCAGGGGACGGCCTCGGGTGCTGCCGACAGGCCCAGTCTCCATATTCCCGATCTGGCCTACATAGATCCCGCGCACATTGTGTCCATAGAACATGGGATTGCTGGCTATCGTGTTGTAGACCCGAGCCCACCACAGCGTATTATTCGTCGGCCCTTGAAACAGCCTGTTGAGAACTGGCCACGCCGAAATGCTCAAACGATGGTTGAAGCCGGAGTTGGATGAATAATTGAAATTGTAGACACAAGCGCTGGAATTGATGACCAAGCCCTTGAAACGCAGAACGGACCACATGGAAACATAGTCCAACACGGACTGGACCATGTAGTTCCTGAACTCGACCTTGCGCTGAACCGGTATACCTGAGAAGTTCCTTTCGAACTCCTCCTTGTAGGTCGTGATCGCGTAATTCGAGTATTCTTTTGTGAAGTCCTTCATCCTGGTTCTGTACGTTTCGATCTGCGCGGGATTCAGCCCCCATTTCTCGGCGTTGAGGAGGACGTCACGTATGAACAGCAGATGGAGGTTCGCGGCTTGTGCGAATAGTGGTAGCAGCTGCACTTTCCATCTCGGGATCCGGAACTGTGGCATTCTGTTCATGAAGAGTTGATTGAGTGTATGCACGGAATCGATGATCTCCAGCGGCTGCTCGGAATCATCGGGCGACGAACCGGCGTGATGCGTTTCGAAGTCTTCCACGTCTTCTAGGAACGTTTTCACATTGCTTTGCAGGCCCACCAGCTCTTGTTGCACACGCTGCACGGCATCCTGTTCGAGACGTTCTTCTATCAGTGCTTCGGTAGCCCTCAGAATCTCCATCAACAAAGCTTCGTTGCCGCTCGGGAACAGCTTGTTATAGAGAGCTCCCAGTATCTTCTGGGCAGCGAACGACGCCAGTTCTTTGAGCAGGAACGTTCCGACAGCTCCCACAAAGGGAGGAATCCGGACCGTACCCTCATACGTTTCCGACCAGTCGTGCCAGTCCTGAAGAATCTCGTAGTCCGATTGCCGAAAGAAGACCTTGCCGGAGTGCTGCTCCGGAGCTAGATTCTGCGAGGATGAATCGAACTCTTCACTCGATGCCGCGCCGTCGTATCCCGAATAATACGGCGTTTCCACGGATTCCTCGAGATTTGCCATTGCGATTTCCCCATTTCTGAATGTCGGATCTGAAGTATCATCTTCGATTCGGTACGAACACGTCCTTCGGGCTTGTCCTCCAATCTGTGACGCGGGAAGAGCTCCGGGTCTCACCGCCGGTGCGGTCGCGGCCGAAGCGGACGGCTGCGTCCGCCTTTTTGTGGGCCACCAGTCCTTCGATGCGGCGAACCGTCCCCGACTCGGAACGTGCCCTGGTGGAAGGTCGGGTCGCCGGCCCGCCGCGGATTGAGTGCCCGGCCCTCGTGCACCCCCGGATCCTCGCAATTACCCCCGGGCGCGCGGGTCGAGCAGCCTGGGACCGACGCTACCTCCGGCCTCGGCTCCAGCAGAGCGAACAGGGCGATAGCACGCACTCGAATGCGCGGAACCGACTGCGCCCGAACTGCCGGTCGCTGAGCCGAGCGTCGCTGCGAGACACACCCTCTCAGCCCTTTCGCCAGCGAATCCGATGACGGGTTCCCGGCCACATCGAATAATTCGGCGGGTCTGTCGGCGAATCTCTGTCGCGCCAACCGGATTCGCTTCCGCGACCCCCTGGCCATGAGTGAGATCCTACGCGCCACCACCCGCACCACACACCGATTCCGCGCACAATTCCCCGTTCCAACAATAATTCCCGCCCGGTCGGTTCTATACTCGACGGGCGGGGCCGTCTTTCGCTGCCGAATCCCCTGCCGCCCACCGGGAATAGCGCTGTTCACCTGTGAAAACAGCTCTCTTCGCCGTCGGGGATGCGATGTATCTCAGCGTTGTTGTTCGAGACAGGCCAATGCGCGAAATCCTGTTGGGATGAGACCCGAATACGCCAGAAGCCTGCTGCCGCCTCTGCGGGCATGGTATGACTGTTTCCCTTCCAGGGAAGTGGAACATCGGAGTAAGGCACCGATCCATTGCCTATCGACCAGGAATGAACTGTGTGAATACAACCGTCGACCGTTCCGGAAGTCGTTCCACATGACGACGTTCCAGAAGACTCGGAGGCGACGAATTCCAATACGGCGCCCCAATCTTCGGCCGATGCTGCTTCCGTTGGAGGCGAAGGTTTCGCGTCTGATGCAACGGCATCGTCGCTGGGCAGGCCTTCCCCAGGTAACAACCCTGTGTCGTCGTTGCCCCTTCCGGCGTACTCGGTTCCCACCCCTCAACTCGCTTCGGCACAGGTCCTAGACCTTGCCCGGCCTGGCGCGGTTGCAGAGGACAGCGGAACTCAGTGGTTATCTCTCAACTGGCGGCGCGGATGCGGCAATGCGGCATAGAGGGCAGATAACGTGCGGGCGCCGCGCAAGACGGTGCCGTCGGGGCGGATGAGGATGGCCCGGCTACCGGTTCGACGTAGCCAGTGGTGCAGGTCAGTGCCCGGGTGGGCGATCAGGAGGGCGGCGCCGCGTTGTTCGATGAGCGCGCGGTGCCGTGGGGATGGGATTGTCGAGGTGATGATGGCGAAGCGGTCGCCGATGTGGTCGTCGAGTCGGCGGCCGTTCTCGAGAGTGGCATTCGGGACCAATCGGCCCGCGTAGGTGCGCGAAAGGCGATGCGGTGCAATCAGTTCCGAGCGGTTCAGCCGTGGAGTTTCACCGCTGGCGACCAGGGCGGTGAGGCCGGGCACCCGGTGCAGGTGGGGTGCGAGCAGGCGGCGCAGGCGATTGCCGAATTCGCCGCCGTCGGTCATGGTCACACCCATCAGTTTCGCCAGGCGAATCATGGCTCGCGCATGGGGTTTTCGCTCGGCCTCGTAGGTGTCGAGCACGCTGTCGGGAAGTTCGCCGCGCAGTGCACCGGCCAGCTTCCAGGTGAGGTTGGCCGCGTCGCGCAGCCCCGCACCCATGCCCTGGCCGATGAACGGCGGGGTGAGGTGCGCGGCATCGCCGAGGATGAATATCCGCCGCTGGCGCCAGCGATCGGCGAGTTGGGCGCGGAAGGTGTATTCGGCTACCCGGACGAGTTCGAGGTCCTCGGCCGCGGTGTCGGCGGTCCATGGCCGGATCAGCGGGTGCAACTGTGCGATATCCGGGTAGTCGGCGGCGGTTTCACCCGGTCGGAGCCGGAATTCCCAGCGGTAGCGGGTCTTTCCGATGCGCATATAGGTGGCCGCGCGCACCGGATCGCACACCTGGTGCACGCCGTCCCACTGATCGAGTTCGGCGGTGGTGGCGATATCGACAACGAGCCAGCGCTGCTCGAACCCCAGATCCCGCATCTGCGCGCCGATGGCGGCGCGCACAAGGCTATTGGCGCCGTCGCAGCCGAGCACGTACCGCGCCCGCACCACCTCCGGTGCGCCGGTGATCCGGTCGGTGAAATCCACTCGGACACCATCGGTTTCCTCCGCAATGCCGATAACCTCGACATTGCCGCGGAGCGTGACCCGCGGGTGCCGGACCAGGTTGGCACGCAAAATCGCTTCCAGTTCCGGCTGATCGAACAGATTCGCCTCGGGATAACCGTTGCGTCCGCCCGCCGGATCGCGATCGAACTGGGCCAGCACCCGCATATTCCGGTCGACCAGGCGCAGTCCGAGCGCCGGTCTGGTGATGGCGTCGAAATCGGCGCTGACCCCGAGCCGCGCCAGGATCCGGCGGATTTCGCCGTCGAGATGGACCGCGCGCGGCTGCGGGAAGACGCCTTCCCAGCGTTCCAGCACCACTGATTCGATGCCGTATCGCGCCAGCAGGGTGGCCGCGGTGAGACCCGTCGGGCCCGCGCCCACGATGACGACCGGGGCGAGTTCGGCGTTCACGAGTTCGCTCCGCACAGCCAGCCAGCCGCCATCGGCCCGACGGCCGCGACTCTCATCGGTGCACCACGACTTTCGACGCGATCGCATACCGACCGAGAATCTGCTCCACGGCCCGCGCATCGGCGGCAGCGTCCAGTTCGACGGTCGCGCGGATCGAACCATCGTCGACGACCGCGGCAATACTGTGGACGCCCGGCACCTCAGCGAGGGCATCGCCGAGTTCACGCCGAGTCGCGTCGGCGCGCAACCCCAGTTTGTACGGTTTGCCGACGTCGGTGACCGGCAGCGCATCCAGGACGACAACGGATTTCGGCGCGGCGGCCCGCTCGGGTACCTGTTCGCTCGCCCAGGCCACCAGGTCTGCCTCGGTGGCGGTGGCGTCGGGGACGAGGGTGACGTAAGCGGCGGGTACTTCGCCGGAATGCACGTCGGGGCGGCCGACCGCGCCCGCGGAGGTTACCTGCGGGTGCGCCAGCAGTGCGTCTTCGATGATCGCTGGATCAATATTGTGGCCGCCTCGGATGATGAGGTCCTTGGCGCGGCCCTGCAGTTGGATGAATCCGTCGGCGTCGATGCGGGCCAGATCCCCGGTGTCGAGCCAGCCGTCAACCAGCTTCCCGAGCCCGTCCAGCACATAGCCGCTGTCGGTACGGCCGATGATGTAGCCAGCGAAAACCGTTGGGCCGCTGATGGTGAGCACACCGGCCGCGCCGGGCGCGAGATCCTCCCAGCCACCATCCGCGCGGACACGGACCACCTTGACGTGCTGGTACGGCATGCGCTGCCCCACCGCACCCGCCCGCGGCTGCCCCGGAAAGCTTCGTGCACTCGCGCAGGTCGCCTCGGTGAGGCCGTACCCCTCGACGAGGGTGACTCCGGTATGGGTTTGGAAGCTCTCCCGCACCGCGGACGGCAGCGGCGATGCACCGACCATCGCGTAGCGCAGGCTGGAGATATCGGCATCGACCGGGCATTGGGCCAAGACCGCGTACACGGTGGGCACCGCGCTCATCGCGGCGATGCGGTAGTGCTCGACGATATTCCAGAACTCGCCGTACAGGGCGAAGTCGCGGTAGCCGAGCGGTCCGGCCCAGACCACCGACTGCCCTTTGAACAGGGGCGCGAGCAGCGTGACAACCAGTGCGTTGACATGGAACAGCGGCAGCGCCGCGAACACCACCGCGTCCTCGTCGATCAGCGAATTGGCGGCGATCATCCAGGCGTTGGCGACTTCGCCCGCATGGGTGTGCGCGGCCAGCTTCGGCGTCCCCGTGGTGCCGCCGGTGTGGAACAGTGCCGCCAACTCCGTCGCGGTCGGCGGCTGCCCCGCAAAGGATGTCGGATCCTGCTGCGCTGCAAGCTCATCCAGATAGCCGATCCGGACTCCGTCGATCGCGGGCAGCGGGTCGGCGGGCGCCGATGCGGTCGGGCGCAGGACCAGCAGCGCGTCGACCAGCCCGTCGGCCGCCAGTTCCCGCGCGGATTCCCAAGTGTCCGTGGCGAGTTCGGGTCCGGCGGTGATCAATATCCTGGCACCGGAGCGGCGCAGCAATTCGGCGATGTGCTGCCGGGACAGGCCGCCGTTGATCGGCGCGGCGACACCGGCCAGTTCGGCGGCCAGCGTCCCCGGAATCAACTCGGCACAGTTGGGCGCGATGAGCGCGACCGCGGTACCGCGCCGAACACCGAGTTCGTGCAGCAGATTCGCATAGCGGTGGACGTCGGCGAGCAGTTCGCAATAGCTGCGCCGCACCGGTTCCCGCCAGCGCGCGGCCTCGGGCAGCATCGTGAGTGCGGTACGGTCCGGCCACAATGTCGCGGCCCGCGTCAGCAGGGCGTACGTCGATTCCGGCAGGCCGCGCTCGGCCAGTGGCACGGATTCGATATCGAGCAGGTCGCCGGGCGACTCGTAGCGCGGCCACAGCAGATTTCCGGTCACTACCTGCTCGGTCACCGCGCGTACCTCACGACGGTGCGCTGGCGGCCCAGATCGATCGCGCTGTCATCGGTGGCGATCGTGGCCTCCACCAGGTCACCGTCCTGCAGATACTTCGGATTCTTGGCCTGGCCCTGGAAGAACATCTTCCACTTGACCGCCGCTGGCAGCAGGTTGGCGATGAACTGCACCGCCTTGGGTGGCGCGCTGATCGCGGTGCCGACCGGAGTTCCGGTGAGCAGCAGATCGCCCGCATCCATTCGCTGGAATCGGGTCAGTTCACGCAGAGCCTCGACCGGCCGGTAGATCATATCGGCGACCGTCATGTCCTGGCGCATATCGCCATTGACCCACAGCCGCAGCCGCAGATCGGTGAACCGCTTCAGTTCATCGGCGTCGAGCAGCACCAGCGCCGGACCGACCGGAGTGAACGTCGGATACGACTTCGCCTCGTAGAACTGGGTTTTCGGCAACTGCACATCACGGGCGGAGACATCGTTGGTGACGACGAGTCCCGCGATATAGTCCGCGAGGTTGTCGGCGGTGATCTCGGTGCCGACCGGCATCTCACGACCGAAGACGAGCCCGATCTCCACCTCGTAGTCCAGCAACCGCACATGCGCGGGCCGCACCACGTCGTCATACGGACCACTGATCGAGCCGGATGCCTTCCGAAAGAAGGTCAGCGGCACGGTCTCCGGATCCATGCCCGAATCCTTCACGTGCGAAACGAAATTCGTCATCTGCGCCACCACCCGGCACGGCGCCGTGACCGGCGAGACGCGCGAAAGACTGTCGACGGCAACGAGATCGGAGCTCACGGCCGCGGCGGCGATGGCCTGACGGTCGGCCAGCAACGCACTGGTCGTGGTCGCCGCGGTGTCGATGCGAGCAGCACCGGCTGGCGTCCACACCCACCAGGCATCGGCGGTGCGTAGGACGGAGACACTCATGAATTGGCTACTTTCAACAGGCCGCGCAGGCGGCGAATATCGAATTCGTTGTCCGCACGCAGCGCGTCGACGACCGCGCGCAGCTCGCGCACCGATTCCCGGCCGGGAGCGATGCCGAGGAAGTCTTTGGTCGCGGGCGGCCCCCACTGGGCCAGCCCCGAGGCGCTCATCGGCGCCCAACCGGGCTCGAGTGTGCAGTCGAACATGTCGCCGTCACTGAAATGCTCGACCATGAACCCATCCGGATCGCGCCAATAGTCGAAGATCTGACTGCCCTGGATATGGCGACCGATCCCCCACGACCGGCGGTATCCGTGGTCGCGCAGATACTCACCGCCCGCGGCGAGCACATCGAGGTCGGCCACCTGGTAGGCCGAGTGGACGTACCGGTTGGACGGACCGAGCGTCAGCGCCAGCGTGTGGTGATCGGACGGAACCGCGCCCTGATCACAACGGATGAAGCTCATTACCGGCCCGCGCTCCCGCTGCCCCGGGTAGTAGAGGAAGTCGCTGACGATCAAACCCAGGTGTCGCAGGTACCAGTCGAGTGTTTCCCGATACTTGGTCGTCTGCACGACGACATGTCCGAGCCGCTGCACCAGGGCGGGCGCGCGCGGCGGCCGCTGCGTGCCGTTCACCCGCTCCGGCTTGTGCCCGAAGTTCAAGATGTGCGGCCGCTGCGCGGGTAGGGCATCCAGTACCTGCGTCTCGGCGACAACCCGGACCCGCAGGCCGCTGGGATCGGTCAAATCCACGACCAGTCCGCCCAGACTCTCGGTCAGCGGCAGCACCTCGCCACCGGCCGCTTCGGCCAAGCGCACCAGATCGGCGGCATCGGCTGCCTGGTACGCCGGACCGAGGAACCGCGAGCGGGTACCCCGGTGAATGCGCACGCAGGGCGATCCGGCATCGGTACCGCGCAGCCGCAACTCCTCGGCGGTGCGCAGCGCCGTCGTGAATCCGAATGCGCGAGCGAAGATTTCGGCGCCATCGAGGTCCGGCTTCTCGAACTCCAGCCAGGCCAGGTCGCGCACCTTCACGGTCGGATTCCGCACTCGCCCCGGATGCTCACCGGGCAGGGCGCCCTGTGCGCTGTGCAGACCCGCATGCGGGTCGTGCTGGTCCGTCATCGGCCACTCCCTTCTACTGACGATATCGTCACTCAAGAGGGTTGCGTCAGTCAATAGACTTTGAAGAATTCGTCAATACTGAGCCGGTGGGCTATGATGGGCGTCCGCAGATCTGGGGAGAGAGATGGCCGACAAGACTCGCGAAGAACCCAACCGCCTGGAACGCCGCAAGGCACGGACCCGCGCCGCGCTGGTCGCCGCGGCACAGTCGTTCATCGCGGCCGGGAAACTGAACGCGCCGATCCTGGAGATCACCCAGGCGGCCGACGTCGGCATGGGTTCGTTCTACAACCACTTCCAGAGCCGGGAGGAGTTGTTCCAGGCCGCGACCGAGGAGGCGCTCGACCGGCACGGCGCCGCGCTGGATCTGTTGTGCGAGAACCTGGACGATCCCGCGCAGATCTTCGCGCAGAGCTTCCGACTCACCGGTCGGCTGCACCGCCGCAATCCCACCCTCAGCAAGGTACTGCTCAGCAACGGACTGGCCTTGATCCGCTCGGACCGGGGTCTGGCCCCGCGGGCGGCTCGCGATATCGAGGCCGGGACCCGCGCGGGCCGATTTCGGGTTCAGGACGTCGAATTGGCCATGACCATCGTCGCGGGCGCCGCCATCTGCCTCGGCCAGTTACTGCACGACCAGGTCGACCGCGACGACGCCGAGGCCAGCGATCAGGTCACCGAGGATCTGCTGCGCATGTTCGGCCTACCTGCCGATGAAGCCCACGAGATCTGCCAGCGCCCACTGCCGTCCCTCGATGCGCTGCCGAAGACCGACACCGCCGCCTGACCACTCGTCCGCGACGTCGAGGCCGAGTGCATGCACCCGCTTGCCATGATCGGCGGCGCGCCGGTAGACCGTCTCCCGATCGGTGGCGTCAGCCGATGGCGTTGTCGATATGGGAGATGATCAGCGAGCAATCCTTGTCACCGCGACCGGAATCGACGAGCTGTTGCAGCTGGTCGCGCACGAGTTGGGCTGCGGGGAGTACGGTTTCGGTCGCTTCGGCGGCGGCCAGCGCCAGCCCGATGTCCTTATTGGCCAGTTCGGCGGTGAAGGTGGCGGCGAATCCGTTATTGGCAGCGGCGGTTTCGACAATGCCCGGCACCGGATACCAGGTGCGCAGCGCCCATGAATCCGCCGACGACACCGAGGCCACATTCCAGAACACCTGCGGGTCGAGGCCGAGCCGGTCGGCGAGCACCGCCCCCTCGGCGCAACCGGCCAGATTGATCAGCAACATCATGTTGTTGCAGATCTTGGCGGCCTGGCCGCTCGTTGCGCCGCCGGTGCGAATGATGTTGCCGCTCATGGGCTCGATCAGCGTCGCGGCGGCATCGACCGCGGCCGGTTCGCCACCGACCATAAAGGTGAGTGTGCCCGACGCGGCGCCACTGATGCCACCGGAGACGGGCGCGTCGACGAATCGGAAGCCGCGGTCGCGCGCCGTCTCGTGCAGGGTGCGGGCGGAGTCGATATCGATGGTGGAGCTGTCCACCAGCAACGTGGTCGGCGCCGCATGCGCGAGAACGCCGCCCTCGCCGAGATAGACCGCGCGGACATGCTCGCCCTTGGGCAGCATGGTGAATACCGCGTCGACATCGCGCACCGCCTCCGCCAGGGATACCGCGGGTTCGACGCCGCCCATCGCCGCCGCATCGGTGGCCGCGGGGTCCAGATCGAATCCGAGTACGGTGTGCCCGCCCTTGACGAGATTCGCGGTCATTCGACTTCCCATGTGCCCCAGGCCGATCCACCCGATAGTCGCCATAGCCGCGCTCCGTTTCTCGATGTGATGCGGACCACGTTACGAAACCCGTAGACCCGATATCAATGCAGTCACACGCCCGATTTCGCAGTCACGCACTGCATATTTGCAGGTTCAGTGTTGGAATCGGTCCATGACCCAGAGCGGTGCCGCACCAGGAATCCAGCCAAGCCCCGACGACCTCCTCGTCCTGCTCGCCGTCGCCCGCCTCGGCAGGTTCTCCGCGGCGGCCGCCGCGCTCGGCGTGAATTCGACCACCGCGTCCCGGCGCGTGGCGGCCCTGGAGAAGGCGGTCGGCGGCCGGTTACTGGTGCGCAGCCCGCGCGGCTGGGAACTGACCGAACTCGGGCGCGGGGCACTGGTGGTCGCCGAGGAGATCGAGAAGTCGATGCAGCAGCTGGCCACTCCTATGCAGACCCGCACGGACGGTATCGGCGGACTGGTGCGCATCGCCGCCTCGGATGCCTTCGTCGCCCGGTTCGCGGTGCCCGCGCTCGCGCGACTACAGCAGGCGCATCCGCGACTGTCGATCGAGCTCATCAGCGCCACCCAGCGAGTCCGGCAGAACCGGTCCGGGGTCGATTTGGAGATCGTGGTCGGCCAACCCGATGTGCACCGGGCGATCGCCGGGCACCTGACCGACTACCGCCTCGGCCTGTACGCCAGCCGGACCTACCTCGACCGGTACGGCGCACCGCGGCACCTCGCCGACCTCGCCGACCATCGGCTGATCTTCTACATCGAATCGTCACTGCAGGTGGACGAGCTCGACCGCGCGGCGAAACAGTTGCCGGAACCGGCCACCAGCCTGCGCTCCACCAGTGTCTTCGCCCATCTCGAGGCCGCCGCCGAGGGCGCGGGCGTCGCGATTCTGCCCGCCTACCTCGGCGACGGGCGCTCGGAATTGCGGCGTCTGCTGCGCACGGAGTTCGATTACCGAATTTCGTACTGGTCGGTGGCGCGCGAAGAATCCCTGCGCAGCAACGCGGTTCGGGCGGTGTTGGCCGCACTGCGCTCGGAGGTCGCCGACCGTGCCGCGGAACTGCAGGGCGTACCGGACTGATACCTGCCCCCGAGCACGCTGACTGTCACCGCCCATCAACGATTGGTCCGGGCGGTGCTGCCACCAGATGCCGCGGCGGCTGTATGCCAATCGAGAAGCCGCACCGGATGTCCACCGAGTCCGCGTCGGTGGGCATCGGCGTGTAGCCCGCTTGCGGCGACAATCCCCCGGCCTCGAGCCATCGCCGGGCTCAGCCTATGCTTGTTCGCATATCAACCATCTGTGCGCAATGCGCACATAAGGAGGTGTCTCGCGGCCAGCCCTGGTTGCGGCTGAGCGGATCGCGCGGTCGAAGAGCTGGCGGAACAGATCTGCGGACCAGCCGAATGCTCGGGTGAGCAGACGGTTTTCCACGATTTCGAATGAGGAGTGATATGGCCAGGATTGCGTCCTTGGCCGATGCGGTCGGTGAACTCGTCCGCGACGGCGATACGGTCGCGCTGGAGGGGTTCACGCATCTGATCCCGGTGGCCGCCGGACAGGAGATCATCCGGCAGCGCAGACGAGATCTGACGTTGGTGCGCATGACGCCGGATATCGTCTACGACCAGCTGATCGGGGCCGGTTGCGCGCGCAAACTGATCTTTTCCTGGGGCGGCAATCCCGGTGTCGGATCGTTGCACCGATTCCGCGATGCGGTGCAGCAGGCGTGGCCGACGGCGTTGGCGATCGAGGAGCACAGCCACGCGGGTATGGCCAACCGCTATGTCGCTGGTGCGTCCGGATTGCCGTTCGCGGTACTGCGCGGGTACGTCGGCACCGATCTGCCGACGGTCACCGACACCATCAAGCCGATCACCTGTCCGTTCACCGGTGAGCAGTTGACCGCCGTCCCGGCGATCAACCCGGATGTCACGGTCATCCACGCACAGCGCGCCGACCGTGCCGGAAATGTGCAGCTGTGGGGGCTGCTGGGGGTTCAGAAAGAGGCGGTGCTCGCCGCGCGACACAGCCTGATCACGGTCGAGGAGATCGTCGACGAGCTGACCCCGATGCCCGGTGCGATCGTGCTGCCCGCATGGGCGGTGACCACCGTCGCCGAGGTGCCCGGCGGCGCGCATCCGTCCTACGCGCAGAGCTACTCCGAACGCGACAACGCCTACTACGAAGCGTGGGACGCCATCAGCCGTGATCGCGACACCTTCACCCGCTGGCTCGACGAGCACGTGTACACCGCCACCACGGAGACACTATGACCGACACCGAAACCCCAACCACCCCAATGGAAGTGACGTACACCGCCGACGAAATGATGACAATCGCCGCCGCCCGTGCCCTGGGTGAGGGCAAGCGGTGCTTCGTCGGGATCGGACTGCCGTCGACGGCCGCCAATCTGGCACGCAATACCCACGCCCCCGATCTGGTGCTCATCTACGAATCCGGAACATTGGGTTCCAAGCCCGATCGGCTGCCCGCGTCCATTGGTGACGGTGTGCTCGCCGAGACGGCCGATGCCGTGATCAGCGTGCCCGAGGTGTTCAACTACTGGCTGCAGCCGGGCCGCATCGATATCGGTTTCCTCGGTGCTGCGCAACTCGACCGGTACGGCAATATCAACACCACCGTTATCGGCGATGACTACGCCGATCCGAAGGTTCGGCTGCCCGGAGCGGGCGGTGCGCCGGAGATCGCGGCCTCCTGCGGCGAGGTGTTCGTCGTCGTTCGCCAATCGCGGCGCTCCTTCGTCGAGCAGGTCGACTTCATCACCTCGTTCGGCCACGGCTGCGGAAACGGTGATCGCGCGCGGCTCGGACTGCGCGGGGCGGGCCCGACCCTGGTGATCACCGATCTCGGGGTTATGCGGCCCGATGACACCGGCGAACTGGTTCTCGTCGCCGTCCATCCGGGTGTCACCGTCGAGCAGGTCCGTGACGCCACCGGCTGGCGGCTGCGAGTCGCGCCCGAGCCAGCGGTCAGTACGCCGCCGTCGGCCACGGAACTAGCGACGCTACAGGCCCTGCGGGCGGCGTCATGAGCGGCGCATATCTCTACGACGGCATCCGCACGCCATTCGGCCGATACGGTGGGGCGCTGAGCGGCATCCGGCCCGACGACCTCGCCGCATATGTGCTGCGTGCACTCGCCGATCGCGCCGACCTGGATCCCGCGACCGTGGACGAGATCGTCTTCGGGGCCGCGAACCAGGCGGGCGAGGATAATCGGAATGTGGCACGCATGGCAGCGCTGCTGGCGGATTGGCCCACCTCGGTGCCCGGCACGACCGTGAACCGGCTGTGCGGGTCGAGCATGGACGCCACGATGCAGGCCGCCCGAATGATCGAAACCGGTGATGCCGCAACGGTTGTCGTCGGCGGTGTCGAATCGATGAGCCGCGCGCCCATGGTTGTGCCGAAGCCCGGCAAGGCATTTCCCGTCGGCAACGAAACACTGCATTCCACTACCTTGGGCTGGCGACTGGTGAATCCGGCGATGCCCGCGCAGTGGACGGTGTCCTTGGGTGAGAGCACCGAAATCCTCGCGGGCCGTTACGGCATCGAGCGCGCCGCGCAGGACGAGTTCGCCGCCCGCAGTCATCAGCTCACCGCGAAGGCCTGGGACAACGGTTTCTATGACGATCATGTCGTAGCCGTCCCCGGCACCGAACTGGCCCGCGACGAGTCGTTGCGGGCGCAGACGACGGTCGAGCGCCTGGCAGCGCTGAAGCCGTCGTTCCGTCCGGACGGCACCGTCACCGCCGGAAACGCCTCACCGTTGAACGACGGCGCCTGCGCGTTGCTGCTCGGCGACGAATCCCTGGCCGACCGACTCGGTCGCGCGCCGCTGGCCCGGATCGCGGGACGCGGTGCGGCCGGGGTGGATCCGGACGTCTTCGGCATCGGCCCGGTCGAGGCCGCGCGAATCGCCCTGCGGCGGGCCGGAATCGGCTGGGACGAGCTCGGCGCGGTCGAGTTGAACGAGGCCTTCGCCGCGCAATCGCTTGCCTGCCTTGCCGATTGGCCGGAGCTGGATCCTGGGATCGTCAATGTCAACGGCGGCGCGATCGCGATCGGCCACCCGCTCGGTGCATCCGGGGGCCGCGTCATCAACCAGCTCGCTCGCGAAATGCGGCGCGGCGGCAGCCGGTGGGGACTTGCTGCCTTGTGCATCGGCGTCGGCCAGGGGTTGGCCATTGTTCTGGAGGCGACATCATGAACATCCCCACACTGCCCGGCACATCTGGCCAGCGCCGGAGGCGATCAACGATCTGATTCTCACGCATCCGAAGGAGAACTCATGAACGAACGAGCCGATAACGGTATGGCGGTCCGGCGTGAAGTGCTCGGCGAGGCTCACGTCGACCGGGCTGTCGCCAGGACCACCGAATTCACCAGACCGTTCCAGGAATACCTCACCGAGGCGGTGTGGGGTTCGATCTGGACCCGCGAGGGCCTGGACCGACGCACCCGCAGCTGCGTTACCCTTGCGGTGCTCACCGCCCTCGGGCGGCACGAGGAAATCGCGATACATGTCCGCGCCGCGATCACCAACGGTCTCACCGCCGCCGAGATCGCCGAAGTTCTGCTGCACACCGGCGCCTACGCGGGCGTGCCCGCGGCCAATGCCGCATTCGCGATCGGGCAGCAGGTACTCGCCGAACTCGGGGATGACACCGCGCTGTAGCACCCTGTCGAGGAGGACGACGATGACGACCGGCGGTAACGACGACGACGGCCAGCGCGGCACCCATTACGTCCAGTCGCTCGAACGCGGCCTCGCGGTCATCAAGGCATTCGACGCCGAGAATCCGCACCTGACGCTCTCCGATGTCGCGCGCCTGACCGGACTCACCCGCGCCGCCGCGCGCCGGTTCCTACTGACCCTCGCCGATCTCGGCTATGTCCGCACCGACGGCAAACGCTTCTCGCTCACCGCCAAGGTGCTCGAACTGGGCTATTCGTATCTGTCCAGCATGACCCTGTCCGAGGTCGCGCAGCCGCACCTCGAACAGCTCTCCGCCGACGTGCACGAATCCAGTTCGGTATCGGTGCTCGACGGTCCGGATGTCGTCTACGTGGCCCGGGTCGCCGCATCCAGGATCATGACCGTCAGCATCACTATCGGCACACGTTTCCCCGCCCACGCCACCTCCATGGGCCATGTGCTGCTGGCCGGACTCTCGGCGGCCGAACTCGATGCCTATCTGGCGCGCACGCCACTGGTCCGGCTCACCGCGAACACCATCACCGATCAAGACGTCTTGCGCACCGCCGTGGAAAAGGTTCGCGCACAGGGCTATTCCATCGTCGATCAGGAGTTGGAGGAAGGTCTGCGGTCGGTTGCCGCCCCCGTGCGCGACCGGACGGCTGTGATCGCCGCGATCAACATTTCGACGCACGCCTCCCGCCGCAGCATCGAATCCATTCGGGCCGAGCTGATTCCGCGCCTGCAGATGGCCGCCCAGTGCATCGAACGGGACCTCACCGCCGCCAAGCCGATCACCCGACTCGGCTGACCTGCCCGGTTTCCATCCGGCCTGCGACCGCGTCACGCTGCGGGCAGCTTCTCCAGCGCCGCCCGGATCACATAGAGGAACCAGCTCTGGGCCGCCGACCGCCCGGTACAGACCGCCACCTCCACCGGCTGGCGACGACCATGCTGCACTCGATCGACGGCGCGTCCTCGTTCGACCTCGAACAGCAACGCGGGGAACTCGCGATGCGCACCGGATCCCACCGCGGCGCAGTCTATTTCGCCGAGGGCTACACCGGATGCCGGCCGTCGGCGGAGTAGCTGTCACGCAGTTGCTCTGTCGCGCGCGTCAGCATTCGAGCCGCGCGATCGGGGGGCATGCCCGGACCGGGACGGGCCAGCACTTCGGCCGGGTCGTGGACGTCGCCGCAGGTGGCGCAGATGGTGCGCTGGCTGATGGGGCCGCCGCAGGCGGCGTGGGTGTAATTGATCGGGGGGCCGTCGGGGGCCATCCATCGGTCACCCCATTCGGTGAGCGCCAGGAGGACCGGGACCAGTTCGCGGCCCTTGGCGGTCAGTAGGTACTCGTAGAGATCCGGATTCTCGGCATATCTGCTGCGCTCCATGATTCCGGCGTCGACCAGGCCGTCGAGGCGGGACCCGAGGATATTCGTCGCGATGCCGAGGTGCGTGCGGAAGTCGTTGTAGCGGGTCGTGCCCGCGAACAGGGCGTTGCGGACGATCAGCAGACTCCACCGCTCGCCGACCATCTCGAGGGCGCGCGCGGCCGAGCACACCTCGGAGTCATAGGTCTTGCCCAGCATGCGAACCAGCCTACTCGAGGGCGCTTGCATGATGAAACTGCGCATGTTAGCGTCGATCCATAACATTCAACCTAATGGTTGAATATCAGTCTTCTCGACACGCGAAACAGGAGAAAACGATGACCAGTCAGAGCTTCACCACCACGATTTCGGTGGACCGGACAGCGGAGGAAGTCTTCAACGCCGTCACCGACGTCCGCGGCTGGTGGTCGCGGGCTGTCGAAGGTGGTACCGAACGGTCCGGCGACGAATTCGTCTTCACCGTCCCCGGCATCCACCGGAGCGAGATGAGGTTGACCGAGGTCGTGCCCAATAAGAAGGTGGTCTGGCTCGCCGTCGACAATCGCCTCGAATTCGTCGAGGACAAGACCGAATGGAACGGCACCGAGATCCACTTCGACATCTCGGAAAAGAACGGCAAGACCGAACTCCGCTTCACCCATATCGGTCTGGTCCCCGAATTCGAATGCTTCGACGCCTGTTCGACCGGCTGGAGCTTCTACATCAACGAAAGCCTGCGTGACCTGATCACCACCGGCACCGGCCAGCCGAGCGAGTTTCCGGATGAGGTCGCCTTGCGCCGGGCGGCGCAGTAAGCCCTTCCCGGCGAAGCCGAGCGGATCAGCGTCCGACCGGATCGAGAGCGGCGCGGGCGGCGGCGCGGGCACGCTCCGGGTCGGATGTGGCCAGGACCGCGGCGGCGGCGCGGCGGCAGTCGTCGAGGGTGACCTCGGACAGCGCGGCACCGACCGCGGCGACGGCGGCACCGGCGGCGGAAAGCGAGCGAATGCCGAATCCGGCCAGGACACAAGCCAATAGCGGGTCGGCCGCGGCTTCACCGCAGACACCGACCGGCTTACCCGCGCTGGTACCGGCGGTCGCGGTGCGCGCGACCAGCGCAAGCACCGCGGGCTGCCACGGATCGGTGAGGGCCGCGAGTTCGGCGGACATGCGATCGGCGGCCATGGTGTATTGCGCGAGGTCGTTGGTGCCGATCGAGAGGAAGTCGACGTGTTCCAGGATAGCCTCGGCCAGTAGCGCGGCCGCGGGCACCTCGATCATGACGCCCGGCACCAGTCCACGCGCCCGCACCGCGGCGGCGAACGACTTCGCTTCGGCCGCAGTGGAAATCATCGGGGCCATCACCCATGGCGTGGGTATGCGATCCGCAGCGGCGCTGGCGATCGCGTCGAGCTGCCGATCCAGGATTCCGCTGTCGCGGGCGGCAATGCGGATGCCGCGCACACCCAAGGCCGGATTCGCCTCGTCCGGATGGTCGGCGAAGCGCAGTGGCTTATCCGATCCGGCGTCGAGGGTGCGGATCACCACCTTCGACCCGGCGTAGACGTCGAAAACATCGCGATAGATATCCGCTTGTTCGGCGACGCTCGGCTCGGATTCGTGGTCCAGGAAACACAATTCGGTGCGGAACAGGCCGATGCCCTCGGCCGGGTGCGATCGCGCGGCGCGGGCTCCGGCCGCGTCCTGGACATTGACGAGAATCTCGACCGGGTGGCCATCGGAGGTAGCACCGGGGCCGGTCCAGGCCGCCGTGCGCGACTCCCGTCTGCGATATTCGGCGACGGCGCGGGCAGCGGTTTCCGGGTCCGGGCCGACGGCGACCGATCCGGCCGAACCGTCGATCAATACCTGAACTCCGGCGGGCACGTCGTCGAGTCCGGCGATCGCGACGACACACGGGATGCCGAGTTGGCGGGCGATGATCGCGGTGTGGCTGGTGGGTCCGCCGCGCGAGGTGGCAAGGCCGACAATGAGATTCGGGTCGAGTCCGGCGGTATCGGCCGGGGCGAGGTCGTCGGCGAGCAGGATGGAGGGCCGCTGCGGTGTCGGAATACCCGGTTCGGGCGCCCCGGCCAACTCGGCCACCACGCGGTCGCAGACATCGCGGAGATCGGTGACGCGTTCGGCCATCAGCCCACCGAGCTTGGTGAACACCTCGGCGAACTGATCGGTCGCGGCGATCGCCGCCGCCGCGGCGGGACTGCCCGCAGCGATCGATATCTCCGCGACACCGAGCCAACCGCGATCGGCGGCCATTGCGGCATTCGCGGACAGCACCTCTGCGGCCGCACCACTCGCATGGGTGGCGCGCTCGCGCAATCGATCGGCGACCGCCGCTGTCGCGGCCAGGAAGGCTTCGCGTTCGGATGCCCGATCGGACTCGGCGACGGGCTCCGACCGGAGATCCGGACGGAGCCGCGGCGCCGGGCGCACCGCGGGTGCGGCGGCGATTCCGGGCACCGCCGGGGTTCCGCGCAGCGTCAATGCCCCCTGAGATATGCGCGTGACCTGCGGCGGTCCGGACATTCGATTCCTCCTCCACGTCGATGTCGAGTGAGTGCGACCGATTACTCACCTCGGCGCGACGTGATCCAGACTACTCAAATCCTTGACAAAACAACATAGACGGGCATAAAACAACATAAACAAACATTGCCATCGGAGGATCGGATGTACGCAGAGGAGCGCCAGCAAGCCATCGCCGCCCTGGTCGGGCAACGCGGGCGCGTATCGGTTGCCGATCTTGCCGAGCAATACGGGGTCACCACCGAGACCGTGCGCCGCGACCTGGCCGTCCTCGATCGCATGGGGTTGATCCGCCGGGTGCACGGCGGCGCGGTGCCCGCCGCGGCGCTCACCGCGATCGAACTCGGCACTACCGAGCGCGAACACTCCCACGCCGCAGAAAAGGACCGCATCGCCAAGGCGGCCCTGGATTATCTGCCCCCGACCGGCGGCAGCGCGCTCTTCGACGCCGGAACCACCACCGCGCGCATAGCCGCCGCCCTGCCCGCCGACCGGGAACTCGTGGCCGTGACGAATTCCGTACCGATCGCGGCCCGGCTCAGTGGGCACGGCGGAGTGCGGCTGCACCTGATCGGCGGCCGGGTGCGCGGGGTCACGCAGGCCTCGGTCGGCGCCGAGGCGCTGCGTGTGCTCGGCGAACTCCGGGTCGATGTGGCCTTCATCGGCACCAACGCACTGACTATCGGCCACGGACTGTCCACCCCAGATCCCGACGAGGCGGCGGTGAAGCGCGCGATGATCGCCAGCGCCCACCGCGTCGTGGTGGTCGCCGACGCCACCAAGGTCGGCCGGGAGGATCTGCTCAGCTTCGGCTCGGTCGACGATTTCGACGTGCTGGTCACCGATACCGGACTGCTCCCTTCGGTGCACAACGAACTCACCGAATACGGCATCGAGGTGGTGACCGCATGATCGTCACCCTCACCGCGAACCCGAGCATCGACCGCACCGTCAGCCTGCCCGAGCCAGTGCGGCGCGGCGCCGTGCACCGGGCCGAGACCGTGCTGTCGCAGCCCGGCGGCAAGGGGATCAATGTGTCCAGGGTGATCGCCGCCGCCGGGATGGACACCGTCGCGGTGCTGCCCGGCAATGATGGTGATCCCCTGCTGCGCATGCTCACCGACGCCGCCATCGACCATCGCGCGGTGCCGTGCGCCGCATCGGCGCGCACCAATCTCACCGTCGCCGAACGCGACGGCACCACCACCAAGATCAATGAGCCCGGCGCCGCACTGTCCGCCGAATGCCTTGCCGCACTGGCGGATCAACTGGATGAACTCTCCGAGCGAGCCAGCTGGGTTGTGCTGTCCGGTTCCTTGCCACCCGCGGTCCCCACCGATTGGTACGCGTATCTGCTGCATCGGCTGCGCGGCACCCGCATCGCCGTCGACACCTCCGACGCTCCCCTGCTCGCCCTCGCCGCCGAGCTGGAATCGGCCGCGCCGCAACTACTCAAGCCGAATATCGACGAGCTGGCTCAACTCACCCGAAGCGCCCCGGCCGAACTGGAGGATCCCGTCGCCGCCGCGCGCGCGGCGGGCACGCTGGTCGCGCGCGGCGTCGATGCCGTACTGGCGACGCTCGGCGCGGCCGGAGCCGTGCTGGTCACCGCGGATGGCGCCTGGCATGCCGCCGCGCCCGCCATCACCCCCCGCAGCACCGTCGGCGCGGGCGACTCCGCACTGGCCGGATATCTCCTCGCCGATCTCGAAGGCCAGGCCGCGCCGGATCGGCTGCGCCGCGCCGTCGCCTATGGCAGCGCGGCCGCCGCGCTGCCCGGTACCGGGCTGCCCGGCTCACATCACACCGACCCCCGCGCCGTGGCTGTCACGACGTTGTACGCACCCACCCCGACCGCCGTCTCCACCACATCTCTGCACAGTCGTTGAAGGACAACCGTGATGGCCCACCCGACCACTCCCCACGTTTCGATCATCAGCACCGACCTGATCAGCCTCGACACCGACCTCGGCGCCACCAAGGAAGCGGTCATCGCGACGCTCGCCCAACGGCTCACCGAAAACGGACGCGCGACCGACGTCGACGCACTACGCGATGCCACACTGGCGCGTGAATCGCAGTCCGCGACGGGACTTCCCGGCGGCATCGCCATCCCGCACTGCCGCAATGCGGCCGTCACCAGCGCCTCGCTCGGATTCGCACGCCTCGAACCGCCGGTGGATTTCGGTGCGCCCGATGGACCTGCCGATCTCGTATTCCTCATCGCCGCGCCGGAAAGTGCGGGCGCCGAGCATATGAAACTGCTCTCCGGTCTCGCCCGCGCACTCGTCCGACCGGAGTTCGTCGGCGCGCTGCGAGCCGCCGCGACACCCGACGCAGTCGTCGACCTCGTCACGAATGTGCTCGCGCAGCCGCCCGCCATGACGCCCAAAACTTCCGCGCCCGAACCGGTTTCGACCAGCGCATCCGGACAGTCGGACGGTATGCCAGCGCGCGAATCGGCGGTGAACGGCACGCGGGAACCGGTGTCGAACGAATCCCCGCCCCACACCGCAGCCGACCTCGCCCCGACAACCTCTGCACCCCAACGTGTTTCGAACGACGAGGCGAATACGGTGGCCGCTCGATCGATCGTCGCCGTCACGGCCTGCCCGACCGGCATCGCCCACACCTATATGGCCGCCGATTCACTCGTCGCGGCCGGTGACCGCGCGGGCGTCACGGTGCATGTCGAGACGCAGGGCTCCAGTGGCAGCACCCCGCTGCACCCCGACATCATCGCCACCGCGAGCGCGGTCATCTTCGCCGCCGATGTCGGGGTGCGCGGCCGGGAACGGTTCGCGGGTAAACCCGTCATCGAGTCCGGGGTCAAACGCGCGATCAACGAACCCGACACCATGGTCGCCGACGCGCTGCGCGCCGCACTGGACCCGACGGCGGCGACCGTCGCGGGATCGGCACGCTCCGCCGCCGATTCGGCCCCTGCCGCACTCGGCTGGGGCGCCCGGCTACGCCAGATCCTGCTCACCGGCGTCAGCTACATGATCCCGTTCGTCGCCGCGGGCGGTCTGCTCATCGCGCTCGGCTTCCTGTTCGGCGGCTACGAAATCGCCGATCACGCCAAAACCATCGTGCTCGACAACTCGCTGACCGCCCTGCCCGACGGCGGTCTGCCGACCTACCTCGGCGCGGTACTGTTCCAGCTGGGTTCGCTCGCGTTCGGCTTCCTGGTACCGGCGCTCGCCGGTTACATCGCCTTCGCCATCGCCGACCGCCCCGGTCTCGCACCGGGATTCACCGCCGGTGCGGTGGCCGTATTCGTCGGCGCCGGATTCCTCGGCGGCCTCGTCGGCGGTCTGGTCGCCGGATTCGCCGCGCTCTGGGTGGCGAAACTGCCTGCACCACAGTGGGCCCGTGGACTCAAGCCGGTCGTGGTCATCCCGCTGTTCGCCTCGCTCATTGTCGGCGCGCTGATGTTCATCGTCCTCGGCAAGCCGCTCGCCGCGATCACCAGTGGACTCACCAACTGGCTCAATAGCCTGACCGGCACCTCCGCCCTGGCACTCGGCATCATCCTCGGCCTGATGATGTGTTTCGACCTCGGCGGCCCGGTCAATAAGGCGGCCTACTCCTTCGCCGTCGCCGGGCTGTCGGTCACCGATCCCGCGTCATTGCGCATTATGGCCGCCGTCATGGCGGCGGGCATGGTCCCGCCGCTGGCGATGGCCCTCGCGTCGAGCTTGCGCCCCCGCCTTTTCACCACCGCCGAACGCGAAAATGGCAAGGCCGCATGGCTTCTCGGTGCCTCCTTCATCTCCGAAGGCGCCATTCCCTTCGCCGCCGCCGATCCACTGCGGGTGATTCCCTCGATGATGGCCGGTGGCGCGGTCACCGGTGCGCTGATCATGGCGACCGGAACCACGCTCAGAGCACCGCACGGCGGCATCTTCGTCTTCTTCGCCGTCGGCCACATCGTCTGGTTCCTCGCCGCACTCGCCGCGGGCACCGCCGTCGCCGCACTCTGCGTCACCGCGGCCAAGGAGTTCATCGAACCACGCACCGACCTCGCCACCGCCTGATCCGAAACTCGTTCGTACCCAAGGAGAACCGCTCTCATGGCCAGCACAACCGTCACCGTTGCCTCCACCATCGGCCTGCACGCCCGCCCCGCCAATATCATCGCCGATACGGTCACCGATGCCGGAGCGCAAGTGACGCTGGCACTCGTCGGCGGCGAACCCGTCGATGCCGGATCTGCGCTCATGATCATGACCCTCGGTGCCGCCAACGGCACCGACGTCGTCGTCACCAGCGACGACCCACACGCACTCGAACTCGTGGCGAAACTCGTCGCCACCGACCTCGACGCCTGATCGAGACCGAGTTCCAGAACCGCACAACGACAATGCCCGCGCTCCGGTGAGCGCGGGCATTGCGGCAATTAGCCGCGCTATTGCCGATCAGCCGACATCGCGGCGCAGCCAGGTAACCTCCGCACCGGATTCGGTGCCGTAGCGGTAGATTTCGAGGTCTTCGTCCCAGGGGGTGCCAAGGGCGCGGTCGAGTTCGGCGGCCAGGTCGTAGCCGGTGTAATTGCCGAGTTCGCGGTTGGCCTGCAGCATGGCGCGCAGGCGCATTTCGCCGATGGTGACATCGCCGTTGGCGGAGGTGGCGCCGTGCCAGAGGCCGAGCGTGGGGACGAAGCTGTAGCGTTCGCCGTCCACACCGTCGCTGGGGTCCTCGGTGACCTCGAAGCGCAGAACATTCCACGACCGCAAGGATTGGGCAATTCGCGATGCGGTACCCACCGGGCCGATCCAGTCGGTGGTCGCACGGAGTTGACCGTCGGCGGGTTGGGCGGTCCAGCGCAATTTCGCGGGCGAGCCGAGGGCAGAGGTGAGTGCCCATTCGATATGCGGGCACAGCGCGGCTGGCGATGAGTGGATATAGACCACACCCGCCGTCGCGTCCGCGAACTGACTCGATGCGCGCACCACTGACACCTCCAGCTTCGACGAGGAACGTCTTCCCCAACGACCCGTCGAACCTGGCGTTGCCCGAGTGTACTCAAGTGTCGCGAGTTACACATGTTACTTCGGAGGCGTGTCCGATCTGTTACTTCGGAACAGAGTTCCGAGCGAGGATCGCCTCGGCGATCACCGCATCGGAAAAGACGGGCCAAGCCTCCCGTGCCCAGTCGCCGAAATTCTCGTCGCTCAAAGTGAGACTCGCCACCCCTATTTCGGGATCGACCCACAGAAATGTGCCGGACTGCCCGAAATGGCCATAGGTACCTGCGGAATTCGCCCCGCCGGTCCAATGCGGCGATTTTCCGTCCCGAATCTCGAATCCCAGCCCCCAGTCGTTGGGACGCTGCGATCCGTAACCGGGCAGCACACCGTTGAGCCCGGGAAACTGGACCGAAGTGGCCGCGGCATGCGTCGGCGCCGAAATCAACTGGGGATTCAGCAGTTCCGCGACGAAGCGGACCAGGTCCGCTGCGGTGGACCGGCCCGCATGCCCGGCCGGACCGGCCAGCACCGAGGCCGTCATGCCCAGCGGCTCGAATACGGCCTCCCGCAAGTACTCCGGGAAGGCGATACCCGTCTGCTCCGCGACGAAGGCCGCGAGTAGCTCGAAACCCGCACTGGAATAGATCCGTCGCGTACCAGGGGCGGCGAGGATGTCGGTGGTATCGAAGGCGATGCCAGAGGTATGCGCCAGCAGATGCCGGACGGTAGCTCCCGGCGGGCCCGCGGGCTGATCGAGCTCGATCGCGCCCTCCTCCACCGCGACCAGCACCGCGTAGGCGACCAGCGGCTTGGTCACCGAGGCGAGCGGGAAGACCCGCTGCACATCGCCCGCCGTCTGCGCGCCGTCCCGGGTGACGACACCCGCCGCGGCATGCCGAACCGGCCAGTCCTTGATCTGCTCGAGTGAACGCACGAATCGAGCCTACGAGACGCCGGCACCGCGCTGGTCCGCACCTTCCTCGCACGGAACTCGGTACCGCCGGTACCATCAACTGATCATGAGCACACAGCCGACGATCCACGGCGAGGTGGCGGCCGGATTCGGCCCTGTCGCCGACGCCTTCCGCCGCAACTTCGCCCAGCACGGTGAAATCGGCGCCGCCGTGACCGTTTACGCGGGTGACCGACCGGTGGTGGATCTGTGGGCAGGCCATCGCGACCGCCACGCGACACTGCCCTGGCAGCGCAACACGATCGTTCCGGTCTTCTCCTCGACCAAAGGCATGGCCGCCTTCGTGGTCGCCCGCGCGGTGTCGCAGGGGCTACTGGACTACGAGGAGCCGGTCGCGAAGTACTGGCCGGAGTTCGCCGCGCACGGCAAGGACGCGGTCACGGTGCGTCAGCTGATCGATCATCAGGCCGGACTGTCCGGGCTGGACAGCGTGGTACGACTGCCGCAGATCGCCGATCTCGACGGTCTCGCAACGATTCTCGCGGCCCAGCGGCCTGCGTGGCGGCCGGGCACGCGACACGGTTATCACGCGATCACCCTCGGCCTGTACCAGGGCGAGTTGGTGCGGCGCGTCGATCCCGAACACCGGACGCTCGGCCGGATCTTCGCCGAGGAGATCGCGAAACCGCTCGGTCTGGATTTCTTCATCGGTCTGCCCGCCGAGCAGAGCATGGACCGGATCGCCACCCTGGCCGCCACCGAGGGCCTGGATATCCTGCGCTACGAGCGCGATATTCCGATGCGGATCGGCGCCGAGATCTTCGCCAAACGCGGGCTTTCCCATGCGGCGCTGACCAATCCGCGCATCGGCGCGCCGGTGCGCGCGAGCAGGCGCGAACTCCTCGAACTCGAGATGCCGGGTTCCAACGGCGTCGGCAATGCCCGGTCGCTGGCCAAGGCGTACGGCGCGGCGGCCGGTCGCACCGGCGCGCTCCCGATCGACGACTGGGTGCTCGATCGGCTCGCCGCCCCCGCCGCCGACGATGTACCCGCCGATGATCTGGTGCTGCACACCAAGTCCCGCTACCACCTCGGCTTCCGCAAATCCCGCGGCTCGTTCCGCTTCGGCTCGGACAAACGCGCCTACGGCACCACCGGCCTCGGCGGCTCCTTCGGATTCGCCGATCCGACAACCGGACTCGGCTTCGGCTACGCGATGAACCGCCTCGGCCTCGCCGTCCTCGACGACGTCCGCAGCCGCAACCTCCGCGAGGCCATGCTCCGCTGCACCGCCTGACGCCGTGCTGCCGGCCAGGCTGCCGGGCGTTTCTCGAGGACCTGCCTCATTCTCGAGGGTAAGCACTTGGTTGGGCATGCCACCCGACCCTTCGGTGGAGTGAGCGTCGCCGAGCAGCTTTGTCCGTCGTCCAATCGGCTGCCGAGCTCCGCTCCCCTCGCGGGGAGCGGAGCGGGCGTCACAGTCGGCTGCCGTTGACTACCAGTGTCACGTCGATGTTGTCGCGCGTGGCGTTGGAGATCCGCGAGCTGTTGACCGGACCCAAACGGTTCGGCGACTTGCAGGCCAGCCTGCGCGGCCTCGGCACCGGCCTACTCGCAGCCCGCCTGAAACATCTGGAACACGAAGGACTCGCCCACAAGATCACACTCCCGCCGCCCGCCCGTACGCCCGCCTACGCCCTCACCCGTGCAGGCGAGGAACTCGGCCCAGCGATCCTCGCGCTCGCCCGGTGGGGCCTGAAGTGGGCAATGGGCGAACCCCGTGCGACCGAGACATTCCACCCGGGCTGGGCGGTGCTCGGCCTACGGGCCTGCTTCGACCCCGACGCCGCCACCGGATTGCACGCCGTCTACGAGTTCCACATCGACGACGAGGTCTTCCACGCCCGCATCCACGACAAAACAATCGAGGCACTACACGGACCTGCCCAGCACCCCGACGCGACCATCACCATCAGCACGTCCGCATTCCTCCGCGTGACCGGCCAGAACCTCACCTTCGCCGATGCAATCGAGATCGGCGACGCGTCGGCATCCGGAGACAGCACGGCCCTGCGTAGGCTGACGGGCCTGTTCCGGCTGCCAACCCCACATGACCGCAACACCGACCAGACCTCGTCCTGATCACGCTCCGGAAATCCAGACCCCGCTCCCGTCAACGCAACCCGGCCAACCGCGCCCTCGAAAATTGCGGACAATCGCGGTCAGAGATCCTACGCAAAGCCATCGAGTAGATGCTGGGCGTTGGTGGCGTAGCGGATGGCGGTCGGTTCGGCCAAGCCCACCCGCAGCGCAGCCGCACCCGGCAGCGCCACCGACAACTACGGCGCGTTCCGACGGAAACAACCGGGCGGGCAAGGGGACGTTGAAAGTTCCGCTCGGCAAGCCGGTTCCGTACGAGCCGATCACGCGGATCGCGACCAGGCTCGCCGAGCGGTGACGCGATGGTTTACCAGTCGGCCTCGGTGTACTTGATGATGCCGCGGATGTTCTTGCCGTCCAGCATGTCCTGGTAGCCCTGGTTGATCTCCTCCAGCGAGTACTGGCGGGTCACCATATCGTCGAGGTTCAGCTGGCCCGACTTGTACAGCGAAAGCAGATGCGGTGCGTCCTGGCGGGCGTTGCCGCCGCCGAAGATGCAGCCCTTGACCGTCTTCTGCAGCATGGACAGCAGGAAGCTGTTCAGCTTGACGTCGCTCTCGTCCATCCGCCCCATGGAGGTGACGACCAGGGTGCCCGCCTTCGCGGTGAGGATCAGCCCCTCCTCGATGTACTCGCCGTGCATCTCACCCATGGTGAGAATGACCTTCTGCGCCATCCGGCCCTCGGTGGCGTCCAGCAGCGGCATGATTGCGGCGGCCATGCTCTCGTAGGTGTGCGTCGCGCCGAACTTCTGCGCTTGCTCGCGCTTCCACGGGTTCGGGTCGATTGCGACGACCTTGGACGCACCGGAGAGCACCGCGCCCTGCAGCGCGCTCATGCCGACGCCGCCGATGCCCGCGATCACCACGGTCTCGCCGGGCTTGACCTCGGCGACGTGCGTGGAGGAGCCGAAGCCGGTGGGGACGCCGCAGCCGACGAGGCAGGCGACCTCGAAGGGGATGCTCGGGTCGATCTTGACCACCGAGGTGTGGTGCACCGTCATATACGGCGCGAAGGTGCCGAGCAGGCACATCGGAATGACATTCTCACCACGCGCCTGGATGCGGTAGGTGCCGTCGCTGATGGCCTGCCCCATCAGCAGTCCGGCGCCCAGGTCGCACAGCGCCATATTGCCGCTCACGCACGCCGGACAGCGCCCGCACGCGGGAATGAACGACAGGATCACGTGATCGCCGACCTGCAGGTCGGCGGGGCAGTTCGGCCCGAGCTTGGTGATCACGCCCGCGCCCTCGTGGCCGCCCATGACGGGGAACGCCGGCATCGGTGTCGCACCGGTCACGATGTGGTGATCCGAGTGGCACATACCGGCGGTCTCCATCCGGATCTGGACCTCACCGGATACCGGATCGCCGACCTCGATCTCCTCCACCGACCACGGCTGGTCGATCCCCCACAGGATCGCGCCTTTCGTCTTCATTCCTGCCGACCTCTCGCATGCACGGGCTTCATATGACTGCACCCACAGTACGAGAAAACTGGAACGCGTTCTAGTACCGGATCGAAAATTCGTCCACAAGGATTGGTGAGACCACCGAACGAGTTCCAGTTCCAGCCGGTCCCGCGCCCGCTCGGTTCCGATATTGCCCGACTTCAGCCGCGCACGTCATGCACATGGTGGATTACGTCGTGGATGAAGTAGGCCGCCAGGGATTCGACGGTGAAGACCGAGCCGTCGCTGCGCCGCACCTGATTGCCGAGGCGGGCGCTGGGTACCGATTCGAAGGCGCGCGCGACCGCCTCGGCGGCGTCGGTGAGTTCCGTGGCGACCTTGCCCGGATCCTGCTCGTCGTATCGATCGGCGATGGCCGTCACGTCCTGATCCCAGTTCGAGAACACCGGGATGCCGTCGGCGGTCTCGGTGGCGCCGAGCCCCTTCGCATCGAAGCCGGGGACCTGCGGATCCACCGCGTCGGTGCGCGCCGCAATGGCCGTGCGGTAGGTGAAGATGCGGCAGACGTCGCGGACATGGGCGGCGTATTCGAGTGCCGACCAGGTCGAGCCGTCCGGGCGCGCGGCGGCGTCGGGCCGCGCGAGGGTTGCCGACAGGCGGCCCGCATATTGACGGGCCAACCCGGGCACGGCCACATAGGTAGTGGACTCCGGGTCGAATCCGCATTCGGGACAGGAGCGTTCGAGAACCCAGGTCCAGTTCTTCACGTCAGGAACGATTGCCATGCGACAACCCTAAATTGGCTGGATATATTCAGCGATACATATTCAGCCAGTCATCGACAAGATCCCGACAGGTGACCATGGCGAACCGGTCCGATCACTCCATCAATCCCTGCGCCCGCTCGAAGAGCTCCAGCGTGATGGCGTGCAGGAAGTCACCGACCTGCTTGGGCGCCTTCCCCGCGAATGCGCGAGCGTGCGTGCCCTCCAACACAATTCCCAACTTGAAGCAGGCCAGCACCGTGTACCACGTGGCGTTGCTCAGGTCACGGTCGGAGAACTTGCCGTAGTGCGCGATCATCTCCTCCGGTGTGGGCAGACCGCCGACGGCGCCGAGCTTGCCGATCAGCGCCGCACCGGTGGTGCCGGGTTCCGGTCGGGTCGCGATCTGCCAGCCCAGGTCGAGCAGCGGATCGCCGATGGTCGACATCTCCCAGTCCACCATCGCGGCCACTTCCGGACCGTCGTAGGAGAACATCATGTTGGCCAGGTGGCAGTCCCCGTGCAGGATGCCGGGGGTCCATTGCGCGGGCCGATTCCGATCCAGCCACTCCCCGACCTGCCGCACACCGGGAATTTCCGGGCCCGGATAACCGTCGTTGGCCGAATACGACTCGAGTTCGCCGAGCCAGCGCGGCACCTGACGTTCCAGGAAGCCCTCCGGCTTGCCGTAGTCCTGCAGGCCGAGCGCCTGATAGTCGAGTGCGCCGAGACGGGCGATGGCCTCCACCGCGGACAGTCCCATCTGCCGCCGGATCTCCGGATCGCCCGCATGCAGTTGCGGCAACTCGTTCTGCGGGTTGAACCCGGTTATGGGCTCCATCAGGTAGAAGACCGCGCCGAGCACCGATTCGTCCGGGCAGGCGGCGATCACCTTCGGGGCGCGCACCCCGGTGCCGTCGAGCGCGCCGAGCAGTCTGGCCTCGCGGCGGATGACGTCATTGCTCTTGGCACGCAGATGCCGCGGGCCGCGGCGCAACACATAGTCGCGGCCACCGCGGGCGAAGCGCAGCATGATGTTCTGCGTGCCACCGCCGAGCGAGGTCACATTGTCGAATTCACCGACTGGCAGACCCTGCTCATCCATCCATTTACCGACGACCGCGAAGTCGACCAGGTCTCGATCCACATCGACCGGTTGCGCAACAGACATGCCCCACATTGTGCACCACACGGTCCGCCAAACTGAAGGCAGATGACAACAGTTTGCCACGACCGGCGCGGCGTAGGGTTCGGAGCACGATGCGCACGCTCTTGATCGACAATTACGACTCGTTCACCTACAACCTGTATCAGCTGATCAGCGAGGTGAACGGGGAAGAACCCACGGTCGTGCGCAATGACGAGGTCGACGATATCGGGCGGCTGCGGCTGGAGCGCTTCGACAACGTCGTCATCTCCCCTGGTCCGGGCCGCCCGGATGTCACCCGGGATATCGGTATCTCGACGGCGGTGATCCGCGAGACCGAACTGCCTTTGCTCGGCGTCTGTCTCGGACATCAGGCACTTGTCATCGCGGAGGGCGGCATCGTGACGACCGCGCCCACCGCACGGCACGGGTATCTCGATCACATCGAGCACGACGGCAACGACCTGTTCGCCGGCCTCCCCGAAGGTTTCACCGCGGTGCGGTACCACTCACTCTCCGCACAGCGGCCGCTGCCGGACAGTCTCGAGATCACCGCCGTCGCGGCCGATGGGGTGATCATGGGCGTGCGGCATCGGAGCAGACCGCAGTGGGGGGTGCAGTTCCATCCCGAGTCGATTGCCAGCGAGTACGGCGCGGCATTGCTCGGCAATTTCGCGAAACTTACTGCGGGCCAGCGTATTCGGTCGAGTATTATCGCGCCTTTCGAGCATGCGGAGCCGCTGACGGGCGGTAGACACGAGTATCGGGAATCCCGGCGCTCCTGGCAGTTGCGGCATTCGGTGATCGAGCGGGCGATCGATACCGAGGCCGCGTTCATCCGGCTATATGGCAACTCCCCCACGGCATTCTGGCTCGACAGCGAACATGTCGAACCCGGGCTGGATCGGTTTTC
Source organism: Nocardia sp. CA-107356 (assembly GCF_050946365.1). NCBI lineage: Bacteria > Bacillati > Actinomycetota > Actinomycetes > Mycobacteriales > Nocardiaceae > Nocardia > Nocardia sp. CA-107356. The sequence goes on from NZ_CP191992.1 coordinate 7,493,223, forward strand.
ATTTCTAGGTGATGCGAGCGGGCCGCTGGCCGAGGTGATCCGCTATCGGGTCGGCGAGGATGTGGTGACGGTCGAATCCTCGGACGGGAATCGGCGAACCGTACCCGGCGGAATTCTCGACTATTTGGCCGGGCAGCTGCATCTGCGGCACACCGAACTACCGGAACTCCCTTTCGATTTCGCGTGCGGATATGTCGGGTACCTGGGTTATGAGGTGAAGGCCGATTGCGGGGCGAATGCCGCGCATCGCGCAGCGACGCCGGATGCGCAGTGGATCTTCGCCGACCGGATCGTCGTCGTCGACCATGTCGGCGGGCGGACCCATTTGCTCGCACTCACCGATCCGACGCCGGAAGCCCTTCGGGCGGGCGCGGATTGGTTGCGCGATACCCGCGAGATCCTGGAATTCCTGCCGACGTGGGCGAATCCGCCGACACTGGAGGTGTTCTCCGATACTGCCGCCATCGCACCGCTTTTCACCCGGGGGCGGGAGCGGTATCTCGCCGATATCGCGGTCTGTCAGGAGCGGCTGCACGCGGGCGAGTCCTACGAAATCTGCATTACCGACAGCGCGTCCATGGCGGCCGCCGAATCCGACGGCCTGGACTTCTACCGCACCCTGCGCCGCTGCAATCCCGCCCCGTACGCGGCGTATCTGCGCTTCGACGATCTCGAAATCGCCTGCTCCTCACCGGAACGCTTCCTCAAGGTCGACCGCGCACGCACCGTGGAAAGTAAGCCGATCAAAGGCACCGCGCCGCGCGGGACCACCGCCGTCGAGGACGAGCGGCTGCGCCGCGAGCTGGCCGACAGCCCGAAGACCAGGGCCGAGAACCTGATGATCGTCGACCTGCTGCGCAATGACCTCGGCCGGGTCTGCCAGATCGGCAGTGTGCACGTGCCGAAATTGATGGCCACCGAGACATATACGACGATGCACCAATTGGTTTCGACCGTGCGCGGCACACTGCGGCCGAATGTCGATGTCATCGATTGTCTGCGTGCATGTTTTCCCGGCGGCTCGATGACCGGGGCGCCCAAACTGCGGACCATGGAGATCATCGACGAGCTGGAAACCGAAGCGCGCGGGATCTATTCGGGCACCATCGGCTTCCTCGGGCTGGCTGGCACCGCCGACCTCAATATCGTCATCCGCACCGCCGTGCGCCACGACGGACGCTGGCGCATCGGCGCCGGCGGCGCCATCGTCCTCGATTCGGATCCCGAGGACGAGTATCACGAAACCCTGCTCAAGGCCGCCGCCACCTACCGCGCCGCCACCCGCTGAACACTCGAGCCGCCACTTGGGCACTCGAGCCGCCACTCGCTGAACACCCACGCGGCCACCCGCTGAACACCCACGGGCCACCCGCTGAGCACTCACGCGGCCATGGTCCGACTCGAATCCGCACACCTTCTCGGGCTTTGCGACCGGCTGCGGCCCGCAGAACCCCCGAGAAGGCGCGGCGGTTATTTGCGACGGCCGCGTTTCGGGGGTTCGGGGGCGGCTGGCGGCTCGTGCGTTCTGCCGGTGAAGCGGCCCAGCAGGGAGACGCCGGGAAGCTTGGCAAGCGCGGCGAAGACATCTTCGCCGAGGCCGATCATCGCCTCCAGGCGCGGCAGCAATCGGTCGTAGGCGGCCAAGGCCGGGTCGGCCAGCGCCAGGGTGCGGTCGAGGCGGTCGATGGTGGAGTTGAGCCGGTCGATGGCGGTCGAGAGGCTTTCGATCAGATCCGGCAGTTGGGCCGCCAAGTGCGCCGAGGCCGGTGGCAGCCGCACCGCCACGTCGAAGGCCTGACCGGCCGTCAGCTGCGCGGCGTCCAATGCTTGACTCGCCGCCGATTGCGCGGCCTCCACCGCCGACTGCGCGGCCGCCAAGATGTCGCCGGGACTCGGCACCCGTCCACCCGACGCTTTCGGAGTCGAACCCTTCCGGCCCGCTCCCTTCGGGGTAGTCATGCCTCCACTCTGCCGCACCCCGCGTGCTGGCGACCGGATATCCCCAACCGACCGGTTTGTGTCGCCGACCGCGCGCCACCAGCACACACCTGCCGACCGAACGCACCCGCACTGCCGACCGCCGCAGCCCCGTCCGGCCGCGTGAACTGCGTGACGCATTCGCTCGCATCGCCGAACCGGACCACCGGCCGATTCGGCGTGTCGGACCTTCGTGGCATAGTTCGAGCACGATGAAACTGAGCAAAGGGGCCAATGCGCCGGTACCGACTTCCCTTCTTGCCGTGGTCATTTCATGGCGGTCGGAGCATGCGGTGGATGCGCATGCGCTATTGCTGGCGGATGCGGGTGCGGTGCGCACCGATCGGGATCTGGTGTTCTTCAACGCACCCCGGCATATGTCGCAGGCGGTGACGCTCGATCAGGAGCCCGCGCCGGGTACCGCGCGATTGAGCGTATCGCTACCGCGCACCGAGGCGGATGTGGCACGGATCGTCGTCGCCGGATCGGTCGACGACGGAACCTTCGGCGATATCGCGGGTCTGACCCTCACGATCGAAGCCGCCAACGGACCGATCGCCCGGTTCGACATCGCCGATACCGATGCGGTGGCCGCGATGATGTTCGGCGAGTTCTACCGCCGCGACGGCCAGTGGCGCTTCCGCGCGATCGGGCAGGGCTGGGCCAGCGGGCTCGCCGGACTCGTCACCGAATTCGGCGTCACCGTCGGCGATCCCGCCGAGCGAACACCCGAGCGCACACCCCAACCCGACCCGCCCGCCCGGCCACCCTTGCAACCATCCACTTCCTCGGCGCGGCAACGCGTTTCGGCGGCCGGATCGGCCCGCACAGCACCGGCCGGATCGTTCGGCGCGGCCCAGCCGCGGCAAGGTCACCCCGTCGTGCCCTGGGACGAGGGCGACCCGTCTCCGGCCCGACCCACCCGCATCGACCGAGCGGAACAACCGTTGCGGCCGACCGAATCCCCTGACGACCACCTACCTACCCGACCGCAGGCGCCCGCCGAAGTCGGTAACGACCAGGCCGAGCAATACACCGAGCCTCGCGATCGAGCAGACTGGTCGCGGCCGAGCAGACTGGTCGACCTCGATCGCAGGCGGCACGAAGTCGAACCGCCCGTGCCGCCACCGCCGAATCCCGAACGCGCGCAATGGCATTCGGATCCCGAGGATCCTGCGCGGATGCGTTGGTGGGATGGCGCCGAATGGACGAGCGCCACGCGCGCGCGACCGCAAGCCGGACCGCGCGGCTGTGAGCGGTGTGGAAATCCTCGACGGCGCAAGCTGTTCGGCGGGCTTGCGCCCTGTGAGCGCTGCGAGCGTGAGATCGAGGAGTTTCTGACGCACTGGCATACCCAGGCTTGGCGGGTGCTCACCGGATTCGGGCCGCGAGGGGCAGAGTGGGCGGGGCTGTGGGCGTCGCTGCGGTATCAGCGGATTGATGAGCAGTTGGGGCGGGCGGCGTTGCGGGATGTCGCACTCAGTTATGTGGAGCGGTCGGTCACCTTCGCCTTCGCGGATGGGGAGATCGAGCAGGCCGAATTCGAGGCGTTCGAGTACGCGATCGAGGAGTTGGCGCTCAGCGGGCCGCTGGTCGAGGATCTGCGCAGGCGGATGTATCGCGGCCGCACCCTGTCCCGGCTGCGCGGCGGCGATCTGCCGGTGGTCCGCACACCCGGCCTGCACCTGGATCCGGAGGAGAAGGTGCATCTCGATCTGCCCGCGGTGCACGTCCGCCAGCTCGCCAGGGGCCCCAAGCTCACCGACGGCAGGCTGATCGCCAGCAATAAGAAATTACGCTTCGTCGGCACCGACATCGGTACCGAACTGCCGTGGAACCGGGTGGTTTCGGTGCGGGTCGAACAGCGCACAGTGGTTATCGCGGCGACCTCGGCGCGCGGCGGCGCCACTTTCGATGTCGACGATCCGGATTACGTCGCGGCCGCCCTGGAAGGCGCGCTGCGGGTCGCCAAACGCCTGATCCTCACCCCGGGACAGCGCGACACTCGCAGCATCCCCCAGGAGGTCAAGGCCGAAGTGTGGCAGCGTGACGGCGGCAAATGCGTCGAATGCGGCGACGGCCACTACCTCGAATTCGACCACATCATCCCGCTCAGCCGCGGCGGCGCGACGAGCGCGACCAACCTGCAGATCCTCTGCCGCGCCTGTAACCGTGCCAAAGGCGCGCGGATCTGATTGCGCCATCGCGCCCGGATCAACCGGACGGATTCGACCCCACCCACCCGCCCGGACCAGCTCGGCGATCTGGCCTCGGGCCAGCACCTCGCCGCGCACCTGCACGAGGTTCCCGCCCTGGTCATCGTCAGCCGGTCACGTGTCCGATACCGCACGCGTCCGTGCATCGGAACACCGGTGTGGCGAATCAGGCATATGCGATGAAGCACGTTGAGCCGCGTACCGTGTCGCCGTAGCGTGCGATATACCGAACAGGGCCGTTTGGAGGGAGTGGGATCATGCGGGTTGCGGTAGTCGGCGGAACCGGGGTGCTCGGGACCGCAGTGGTACGGGAGCTCAGCGCCCGCGGACATGAGGTTCGGGTGGTGAGCCGGACCGCTCCCGCAGATCGAGTAACCGAGCACCGGGCCGCCGATCTCGCCACCGGATCCGGACTGGAATCCGCAGTGGACGGGTGCGATACCGTCGTCGACGCGGTGAGCGCCCGTAGCCGGACCCGGTCGGTGATGGTGGACGGAGTGCGTCGGCTACTCGAGGCCGAGCGGCAGGCCGGCATCGGCCACCACGTCGAAATCTCCATCGTCGGTTGCGATCTGGTGCCCATCGCCTACTACAAGGCGAAAGTGGCCCAGGAGCAGGTGGTCACCACCGGTGAGATTCCGTGGACGCTGTTGCGCGCCAGCCAATTCCACGAACTCGTCACCGAAATGCTCGCACTGCCAGCACGATGGCGGATCGCCCCGCACACATCGGCGAAGGTACAGCCCATCGATGTGACCGCCGTCGCCACTCGGCTGGCCGACGCGGTGGACAATGGACCGGCCGGACGCATCCCCGATATCGCCGGGCCGTCCGTGCACACCATCACCGAACTGGCCGATATCTATCGAAAGCACACCGGCCGCAAGCTGTTTCCGCTGCCGGTACCCATCCCGGGCCGCATCGGGCGGGCGCTGCGTTCCGGCGCCCTCTGCCTGGACGGGCACGGCGAGGCGATCGGCATCGGCTACGCCGAATGGCTGTCCCGGCTCACTCGCTGATCAATCCGGCGGTCCGCCCCAGATCCGCCAGCATCGCATCGAACAGAATCTCCGGCTTCGACAGCGGGATCGGATAATTCCCGAACACCTCGAGCGTGACATGCCCGTAGAGCCGGGCCCAGATCTGGATCATCAGATATGTCACCCCGAGATCGAGTTTTTCGGCCGGAAATTTCTGTCCGGACTCCGAAAGCGCCGCCAGCAGCTCGGTTTGGAACAGCACCAGATCATCGCGCAGCTCCGCCGGAATCACATCGGTCGGCGGCGTCACGACATCATAGGTAGCCAGCAGCCGACCGGTGGCGGCCAGGAAGATCCGCCCGAACGGTTCGTCGAATCGCCGCAGCATTCGCGCGCGGCCCGCACCGGGCGAGGCGAACACCAGGGTGAATTCCCTGGTGTGCGCCAGCGCCCAGCGCCGGAAACCCTTGCAGATGGCGAAGAATTGCACCGCACCGTCATCGGGCAGCGTCGCGATCTGCTCGGACAGCTCGGCGGCGAGGTCCGCACAGAACTCCAGACGCAGGCTCTCCAGCAGGTCCTCGTGGGAGTTGTAGTACCGGTACAGCGCGGGCGCGGTGATGCCGAGCTCGCGCGCGATGGCCCGCAGCGTGACCGCGTCGGGACCATGTTCGACCAGCAATGCGCGGGCCACCCGGCGAATATCCGCATCCGATACCACCGGCGCCCGCCCCCGCGGCCTCGAGCTGTTCATAAGGGGATTCAAGCGTATTCGACCTCCCAGCGCTTGATGCCGTTCAACCAACCCGAGCGCAGCCGCACCGGATCGGAGACCTGCCGCAGATTCGGCATGACATCGGCGATGGCGTTGAACATCAGATCGATCTGCAGCCTGGCCAGGTTGGCGCCGACGCAGTAGTGCGTGCCGGTACCGCCGAATCCGACGTGCGGGTTGGGGTTGCGCAGCACATTGAAGGTGAACGGGTCCTCGAAACCGTCCTCGTCGAAATTGGCCGAGCTGTAGAACAGGCCGACCCGCTGCCCCTTCTTGATCTCCTGGCCGCCGATTTCGGTGTCCTGGGTAGTGGTGCGCTGGAAGGCGGTCACCGGGGTGGCCCAGCGCACGATCTCGTCGGGCGCGGTGCGCGGGCGCTGCTCCTTGTAGAGCTCCCACTGCTCCGGATTGTCGACGAAGGCCTTCATACCGTGGGTGATCGAGTTGCGGGTGGTCTCGTTGCCCGCGACGGACAGCAGGATCACGAAGAACGCGAATTCGTCCGACCCCAGGTTCTCACCGTTGATATCGGCGTTGATCAGCTGGGTGACGATATCGTCGGCCGGGCAGGAGCGCCGCTCCTCGGCCATATTCCAGGCGTAACCCATGACCTCGGCGGTCGCGGCGTGGTGGTTGCCGTCGAATTCCGGATCGTCATAGGAGATCATCTGGTTGGTCCAGTCGAAGAGCTTCTTGCGGTCGTCCTGCGGGACGCCGATGAGCTCGGCGATGGCCTGTAGCGGCAGTTCGCAGGCGACCTGTTCGACGAAGTCGCCGCGGCCGGTCCGCTTGGCCTCGTGCACGATTCGGGCCGCGCGTTCGGTGAGTGCCGCGCGCAGGCTCTCCACCGCGCGCGGGGTGAAGCCCTTGGAGATGATGCGGCGGGTTTTGGTGTGCTGCGGCGGATCCTGGTTCAGCATCAGCATATTGCCGAGCATGTCGATCTGCTCGCGGGTGGTTTCCTCGTTGAACCGGATGATCGCGGTGTTCTCGTGCGAGGAGAACACCTCCGGATTCTTCGAGATCTCCTTGATGTGTTCGAGCTTGGAGACGACCCAGTACCCGCCGTCGTCGAAGCCGCTGGCCCGTCCGGACTGTGCGCACCACCAGACCGGCGCGGTCCGGCGCAACTCGGCGAATTCTTGGATGGGCAGGCGGGTGGCGAGCAGGTCGGGATCGGTGAAGTCGAATCCTGCGGGAATCGCTGGCGTGGTCACGGTCACGGCTATCTCCTACCGGTCTGACTTGGGCTGCAGACCTCACAACGTTGTGTGGAACAGGTTCAACGAGATAAAACCACACAACCGGGGTCCGTGAACAGTGTTTAGTAAAACCTGTTAACTGAATGGCGGTTGCCACCCATTAGCGCCACATATAAATAGCAATCCGCTATAATTTCTGCCGTGATCGCTTAGCGCGAAACGGTGGACGTGGCACCGCGGACCGCCTGTAATGGGACTCGCCAGGTTCGACTCCCTGTTCGGAGGTCTTCCCCATGCCCAGCCTGTACGAGCACGCCGGTGGCGATGAGCCATTGCATCGCATCGAAGCAGCCTTCTACGACAAGGTGCTCGCCGATCCGGTGCTGAAAACCCAGTTCACCGAGCGCCGCCCGACCCACGTCGACCACCTCACCTGGTTCACCGCCGAATCCTTCGGCGGACCGGACCGTTTCACCCGCGACCTCGGCTTCGACTACATCATCGCCGTGCACCGCGGCCTCGAGATCACCGACGAACAGCGCGAGCGATTCGCCCAGCTGTATCTGGAAGCGTTCGAGGAGGCCGGCCTGCTCGACGATCCGGCCTTCCGCGATGCGGTGCGCGAACACGCCGAATTCGGCGCGCATGTGGCACAACAGAATTCGCATGCCAAATCCGATGACGAGCTGCACCCGATCCGCGCGGTGCCACACTGGACCTGGGATGGCCAGGACTGACTACCCGGTCAGGCGCATGACCAGGTCCAGCACCAGCCGCGGCATTACCGCATCGAGATCGGCCGTCTGATCCTCGGGTGTGCCGCGGGTATGCGCCGCGACGGCGAAACCCGCTCCGTACGACGCCGATGCCACCTCGAGCGGCCCGCTATCGGACCAGCCCCATTTGGTGCCCTCGACCCCCGGCAGCCGTGCGGTCCCCCAGTCCTGGGAGGTGCCGTCGGCCGCCCGGTCGCCCGCCGCGGACATCCACCCGAAGATCGGTGAGCCGGGATCGGTGAGCTGTTTGGTCGCCAGGAAGCTGGCGACGTCGGCGGTGCTGGTGTACGACATGCCCCAGGCCGCACCCGCTTTGGTGCTGGGCAGGCGGTACTCCGCGGCGATGGCGTCGATCGCGTGTGGATACTTGGCTGCCATCGCATCGGCCGCGGAGTCGTCGGAATAGCGGATCATCCGCTCGGCCAAGGCCAGATCCGCCGCGCTACCATCGCCGCGGCGCAGCGCGTAGTCGACCATATAGAGCTTGACCAGCGACAACCCCGTGCGCATCTCGCGTTCATTCGCGGTGCCCCACTCGATACCGGGAATCACCGAACGGAACGAGAACGAGGTACGCGACGGCACATCCCAAGCCGCGTCATCGATCGCATCCGCCGCAGCACCCGGCGCGGCAAACACCAGCACCGCCGCGGCGGCGACCGAAATCGGGAAAGCCAAGCGGCCCATGGTATCCCGCCGCCTACGGCGCTACCGTCAGCACGGGCGGCCGCCAACGCCCGTCGATGGCAACATCTTTCGGCGCATACAGCCGCATGGTGAGCGAGAAGTGGCCCGATGCCGGAATGGGCAGCCAGTTGCCCGTTGGCACGCTCGCACCCGGATCCTCGTTCTGCACCGCCAGATCGACCGAACCGTCCGAATCGGCCACCACCGGAACCTGATGTCCGATCGCGTAGATATTCGCCGGATTCGATACCAGGTAGCTGTCGGCGTCATAGGCGGTCAGCGACCAGAACGCGTCGACCGGTGGGAGTTGTCCCGGTGGGAAATGCAGCCGGAATTTGGCGGGCACACCGTTGCGGTCGGCATTGCCGAATATGCTCGGGTAGATCGCATCCTGCGCCAGGTTGATGCCCAGGCCGAACCACGCGACATTGGCCCGCAGCGGATAGTTGATGCCGTAGGTGCCGACCTCCGGATTATGGCGCCACCCGTTCTCGTTCAGCGTCTTCGGGTCGGTGTAGGTCGCAATCTCCTTCTTCGCCGCATCGGCCGCCGCGGCCTGCTGCTCGGTCGAGACGCCGTGGACACTGCCGCTCGGTCGAATCCCGATGGCGGCGAAGCGTTTCATGGCCGGTTCGTCCTCGGGAGGCGGCGGATTCACCGCCATGACCGCACACATCCTGGTGAAGAATGTCGCCGCGTCCATATCGAGCACCTGCTTCGGCGGTGCGACCTCGGAAGCGCCCGTTGGCGCCTGGGCCGACGGCGACGGCGCGTCCTTGCTCTTGGCCCATGCACCGAGCGGCACCATTTTCAGCTGTTGCTGTAGCGCCGTCACGGCCGGAATGTCATCGGCACCGTTGACCTGGATCCGCCCGATCAACCACACGGTCGGTGTCGGTACCGACAGCCGGGTCATACCATCGGGCACCGTACCCGACCACTTCGGACCGGTAACGATGTAGGTAAAAGGCGGGCCGCCCGAGTTCACCTGCGGCCGAATACTACTCGGGTTGTGCACGGTATTGGTCCAGGCATCGAGCATCTGCATCAGCCAGTAGCGGCCCGGATCCATTGCGGGCACCTGCAATACGATCGGATCGGCCGAAACATCCAGCCACGCGGTCGAATACAGGGTATCGAGGTTATCTCGCACCACTTCACGGCGCTCCGGCGTCGGCAGCGCTACGGAATGCATGAAGGTGTTGGCCGGTGCAATCGTTTCGGCCGCAACCCGCGTGGCGTCCATCAACACCAATGGATAGCCGAAGATGTACGCGTCCTTGGCGATGGCCTCGACACCGTCGGAGGTGGCCGGCGATGTCGACTCGGATGTGTTGCCCGACTTCCCACAGGCGGCCAGTCCGATGCCGGCGGCGGCGAGCCCGATGACCGTCCGGCGCGAGACCAACGGCTGGGTGCGGATGGCACGGTGGCTATTCATCGATCTCCTCGCTCATCCGACTCGGGTCAAACTCGGCGGTTGCCAGCTGCCGTCGAGCACCCGGCCCTCGGGTACATAGAGGCGCAGCGCGAGCCGGAATGTCCCTGATTCCGGAATCGGCAGCCAATTGCCATGTGGCACCTCACCTCCCGGATCCTCGGCCTGGATGGCGAGTTCCACCGAACCGTCCGGCAACGCCACGACGGGACGCTGGTGGCCGACCGAGTAGATCTCTGCCGCGTTCGGTACCAGGAAACGCTCCGCGGTGTAAGCCGTCAGCGACCAGAACGCCCGGGCAGGCGGTGTCTGCCCCGGCGCGAAGCGCAACCGGTACCGCCGCGGGGCTCCCTGCTCCCCCGCATTCGCACTGATCTCTGGATAGACGACATCTCTGGGCAGATTTGCGCCGAGCGAAGTCCACGCGGTGGAGGCACGCAGCAGGTAGTCGGTGCCGTAAGCGCCCAGATTGGTTGCCAAGTCCCAACCGTTGACACGCTTGGCCTTGGGATTGGCGAAGTCCGGGATGTGCAGTTGGCCCGCGGCCACCGCGGCATCGAGGTCAGCGACCGAAACATCCGCCACCGAGCCGCCCGGCTGAATGCCGATCGTCGAAAAGCGTTGCAGCGCAGGGGCATCGTCGGCGGCGGGCGGATTGGTGCGCATCAGTTCGCAGAGCCGGTCGAAAAAGGTACGTCCGTCCATCCGAGCGACCTGCTGCGGTGCCGCCATCGGGGCGATGGTATTCGGATCGATCGCCGGCGTCGGTCTTTCACCGCGCTGCCAGGCGCTCAGCGGCGACACGAACACCTGATGCTGCAATCCCTCGGCGACGGTGAGATCGGCCTGATCGCGCAGTTCGATGCGACCGATCAACCATGCGGTTGCGGTGGGCATCGCCAACGGAGTCAGGTTATCCGGCAGCGTGCCGGACCAATCGGGGCCGGTGATCACATAGCTGAACGGCGGGCTCTGCCCGCCTTTGACCTGAGGTGCCACACTGCTCGGATTGTGGGTCGTGTTGGTCCAGGCGTCCATGATCTGCATCAGCCAGTACCGGTCGCCGTCCATCTCCGGAACCTGCAGCACCACTGGTTCGGCGCCCAGATCGAGCCAGGCTGTCGCATAAAGGGTGTCGACATTCGGCATGACCACCGCGTTCATCCTTGGATCGAACGGGCCGAAGGCGGCGATCCGATTCGCGGGCACGGCCGCGGTATTCGACTGCAGCGTGACATCGATCAGCAGCAGCGGATAGCCGAAGATATAGGCGTCGGTCGCGACCGAGCGCGTATCACTGGGTGGCACACTGCTGGAACTCCCCGGGCCCTCGGAATTCGTCGATTTGCCGCACGCCACCAGGCCCGCGCCCGTTGCGGCACCGGCCAGCAGCAAAGATCGCCGCGACACATCACTCATGGCGTTCTCCCTATTTCCCGATCAGGTCGGACAACTTCGAGAGATCAGCCGGAGTATAGCCACAGATTTGCCATAAATCGGGCAGGCGGCGCTACAGTGCGGTGCGGCGGTCAGCCACTGCCGAGAATCGAATTCATGATCGTGCCCGCACTGGTTGCGACGGCACCGCCGATCATGGCTCCGGCCACCATCTTCGGCGATTACAAAGCACCGCGGGTCCATTTCTCCCAGGCGAAGCAACCACCCGCGTAGCTGATGCCGACTATTCCGGACAGCAGGGCGAACCAGGTCGGATAGCGCACCATCTGCAGCAGTTTGTCCGATAGGGGCGGGGCTTGCGGCGCGGATTCCGGATCTGCGCCAGCGTCACAGAGGCGTCGCCGATCGACATCAGAATGATGTTCATCGCTTACTCCTCGACCATCACGCCCTTTCCATCATCCCATCGTCATCGGGTCCGGCAAGGCCGGAAGGACGTGACTGCGCGTTCACCGAGAAACCGTTACCATCCTCGGTGAGCGAATTACCCCCTTGTCCCGCATCCAGAATGAGCAATCCGAGATGATCCTCGCCACCGCTTACGACACTTGGGCGCAGATCGGCAATCCCACCCCCGAAGCCCCACCGGTGTCCGATAAATTCCTCCAGATGGTCCGCTATCTGACCTGGTTCGTACTGCTAGCCGGCATCTGCGCCATCATCTACGCCGGTGGCCGCTTCGCTTGGGAGAAGTGGACCGGCGGCGGCCTGGAATCCCCGAAGATGGTGGCCGGAGCCATGATCGGCGGTGTCATCGCCACCAGCGCGGGCACCATCATGAACGCCGTCATCGGCACCTGACCCAAACTGGCCGAGGATCAACGCAATTCGAGGATGCCGGCTCGGGCCGCCGCCCGCAGCCAGTCCGGAAACTCGCCGAGCAGGCGGGCATAGAGCTGCGCGTCGTCCACCTGATCGATGTCGTCGAGGGCGAAGAACCCCGCGTTGTCCACGACACGATCCGACATTTCGTCGAGGGTGCGCAGCAGGCCGTAGTTGGCCTTGCCGAGGCCGACGAACTGCCAGAAGGCGGGTAGGCGCGACGCGACGCGCATCAGTGCGGCGATTTCGCGCTTCTTCGCGAAGCCGCCGTCGGTGAAGAACAGCACCAGTGTCGGGGTTCCGCCGGGGCGCAGTGAGGCGATGATGTCGCGCATGATCGGCAGTTCGTCATTGCGGCCACCGATTCGGGCGTAGTCGATGCCCTGGTGGATGCCGGTGAGGTGCAGGAAGGTCTGGGCCCATGCCTCGCCGTGTTCGACCGTGATATCGGGCAGTTTCGCGAAGGACAGGGCGTAGAGGTAGGCCTCCAAGGTGCCGTCTTCATCGAGTTGGGTCGCCACCGGGATCATTCGCTGCACCACCCGGTGTACGACCCGCTTGCTGTATTGCCTACTCATACTGAGGGTTTTGTCGATGACCAGGACCACTCGGGCACGAATCCCGAAGGCGTCCTTGGTGATCAGGACCTTGGCGACTTCACGTTTGCGCAGGTCGAGTTCGGCGCGCTTCTCGTAGGAGAGTTCGGCCTCGCCGGGGACGGCGCGGACCTCGGGAGCAGCCGACGCCGCGGCAGGCGCTGACGCTGTGGACATCTGCCCCGCGACCTGCCCTGCGGATCCGACAGACAAGGGTTCGTCCTCGACGCTGACCCCATGGTCGATGACCAGCGCTGCGAACCCACCCGCATAGCCCTGCCCGACCGCGCGGATCTTCCAGTCGGAATTACGCCGATAGAGTTCTACTGCGATGACAACCGACTCGCTGCCGAGTCCATCGATCACGTACTCGTACAGGGTGTTTCCGGATCCGTCGGCAACGGTCGCAACCGGTGGCGCGAATTGCCCGAAGGTTGCCCCAATATCGTTCAGCGTGATGACCACCCGTATTCGAGCGACTTCCACAGGTACCTCGGTCGAGGAAACAACCAGCGCCGCAGGGGCTCCCGACCGCAACTCGACACCGGGCGCCTGCGGCTGATTGAAGAAGACGAAGTCGGCGTCGGTGCGCACCCGGCCCGCTTCGTTCACCAAGAGCGCCGAAACATCGAACGCGGCCGTCGATCGCACCGAGACAACGACATTCGACACCACCAGCGGGCCGTTCTGTCCTTTGACGAGTGATGTGCCCACTGGAACTCCTTGCCCTGCCGACCAGACCTGTACAGCCTAGGTGTCTCACAAACCTCTGAGCAGCGTCAACACATCCAACGCGACGTCGACGGAATCGCTGAGCAGCCGGATCTCCACCGCGGTCGCGGCGTGCAGTCCGGGATCCTCCAGCGCGAGCCCGTTACCGTAGATCACCACGTTGTACCCGAGATCCGCGGCCCGCAACAGCGGACCGGTCGCGACGCCCGCACCGAGCAGCAGATCCAGCCCCTCGCCGACGAAATAGAACCGCCACAGCGGACCGAGATCGCCGTTGTAGATCGCCTTGGTCCGATCGACGATCACCTGACCGGTTGTGGCGATGGCATCGACAATTTTGAAGTAGTCGGGCGCGTTCTCCGGCCTACTCCCCACGGTAGCCACCGAATACGCGAGATCCACCGTCAAATGCGCGTTGTAGCCCGCCATCGCGACGCGGGCGGGCGACACCGCACAGCGGCGAGCCAGCTCGAAATACTGCGCCCAGTGCGGCTCGACGGGCGCGCCGGTAAAGGCCGCGTGCACGTTGTTCAGGAATCGACCCAGTAGCTCGAGGCTGATCGCATGCGCATACTCCCGATCGAGGAACGCACCGGGATCATGCTGCAACGGCATTACCGCCAACTGCTCGACACCGTCGAGACCGAGCGAGAACAGTCCGCGCCGATCCCGATGCGCGATAAGGATCTCGGTGATCTCATGGTGTCGGGCTACCGCGATCTCCAACCGCTGCAACGCATCTCCGGCCAGCGTGCCGGTATCGGAGAGCCGGGCGATGGTGTCCACCTCATCCGGCGACAGCGGCGTACCACACACCGCCGGATCGACCGCTTGCGCGACGGCCGCCGGAGTCAGCCCGGCAGCCACCACGAGTACCGCACTGATCAGCCCTAAGATGACCGTTCGCAACGAATTCCGCATCGCCGAAGTCTAAAGTCGGATTCAGGTTTGCGCCGAATGCGTCAGCACGTGTCGACCGGGGCTATCCGACGAACTCGCGGTCACCGTATTGGATGGTGGCGGCGTTCCAGGTGCCGCCCGATGCGGCGATGAACCGCTGGGTCAGGCCGATGTCGGCGATATCGGCAACCAAGATGAGGGTGCCGGATTCGGTGACCGACCCGCTGATGAGGTGTTCGCGGACTTCTCGATCGGCGACAAGGGCACCACGGTTTCTGCAGGGAGAATGTTCGCTACGAGACCCGAGACTCAGCCGGCGGGGCCCGCCGATCGTTTCGACTGCGACCAGCCGAAGGTGAGGGCTACCGCGCGCTTCCAGTTGTCGTACTCGTCCTCGCGGTGGATCGGGTCCATCTGGGGGACCCATTGGCCCGCCAGTCGCCAATTGCTGCGCAGACCTTCCAGGTCCGGCCAGTAGCCGACGGCGAGTCCGGCAGCGTAAGCGGCTCCGAGGGAAACGGTTTCGGATACGAAGGGGCGCATGACAGGGATGTCGAGGACGTCGGCGACTATCTGCATGAGCAGATTGTCGGAGGTCATGCCGCCGTCGACGCGCAAGGTGCGGGCGTGCAGGCCGGAGTCTGCGTTCATGGCGTCGACGACCTCGCGGGTCTGCCATGCGGTCGCCTCGAGGACGGCGCGGGCGAGGTGGCCTTTGTTGATATAGGAGGTCAGGCCGATCACGAGCCCCCGCGCATCGCTGCGCCAATGCGGCGCGTACAGACCGGAGAACGCGGGCACAATATAGCAGCCGCCGTTGTCGTCGACTGTGCGAGCGAGGGTTTCGATTTCGGGCGCACTCGACACCAGGCCGATATTGTCGCGCACCCACTGCACAAGCGATCCGGCGACGGCGATCGGACCCTCCAGCGCGTATACCGGTTCCGGTTCGATCTGATAGCCGATGGTGGTGAGCAGACCATGTGAAGACTGCACCAGTTCACGCCCGGTGTTCATCATCAGGAAGCCACCGGTGCCGTAGGTGCATTTGGTTTCCCCACGAACGAAACAGGTTTGGCCGAATAGCGCGGCGTGCTGGTCACCCAGCGCGGCGGCGATCCGAATGCCGGGCACCACCCGGGTGGTCGTCCCGTAGGAGGCGGTCGATGGCTGGATGTTCGGCAGCATCGCGGCGGGAATGCCGAAGAAGTCCAGCAATTCCCGATCCCAGGCGAGGGTGGTGAGGTTCATCAATAGGGTGCGGCTGGCATTGGTGACGTCGGTGCGGTGCACGCCGCCGTCCGCGCCGCCGGTCAGATTCCAGATCAGCCAGCTTTCCATGGTGCCGAACAGCACTTCGCCGCGCTCGGCGCGATCTCGCAGTCCCGGAATGGTATCCAGCATCCAGCGCAGCCGCGGCGCGGCGAAATAGCCCGCCAATGGCAGTCCACACAATTCGCGGATCCGTTCCGCACCCGGCTTGCCCTCGAATTCGCGCACCAGGTCATCGGTGCGGACATCCTGCCAGACGATCGCCCGGCGGATCGGCACGCCGGTCCGGCGATCCCACACCACGGTGGTCTCGCGCTGATTGGCGATGCCGAGGGCCACAACCTGTTCGGCGGAAATCCCGGAATCGCGCAGCGCCTGCGGAACGATCCGCTCGACATTGCGCCAGATCTCCATCGCATCCTGTTCGACCCAGCCCGGTCGTGGATAGTGCTGCTGGTGTTCGCGCTGTGCGACACCGGTCAGGCGGGCGCGCTGATCGAACAGGATGCACCTGGTGGATGTGGTGCCCTGGTCGATCGCCAGTACATAGCGTTGCGACATCGCCTGCTTCCTATCGGAAATTCGGTTCGGTGGAGCGTGATTCGGATCGAGTTCAGCGAAACTCAGTACCCGGCAGCGAGATCCCGCGATACCGCGTGCGCGGCATCGCGCACTAGGCCGACCAGCGTCGGCCGATGCCGCAGCTGCGGATCACAGAGCCGGTCGACCGGCCCGCTGATTCCGATGGCGCCGACCACCAGCCCGCCCTGCGCGCGGATCGGCGCCGCGATTCCGGCAACGCCGGACCGGAATTCCTCGGTCTCCCCGGCCCATCCGGCCTGCCGAACCGCCGCGAGCGCCCGCGTGAGCGCCGCTCGATCGACGATCGTGCGCCGGGTGAGCGGCGCCAACTCACCGGCGCGCACCGCGGCGGCCAGCTCGGCGTCATAAGCGAGCAGCACCTTGCCGAGTGCGGTCGCGTGCGACGGCAGCAGTTCCCCGACCTCGAGCGCCTGTTCAGTTTTGTCCGGGCGGAAGACATGGTGCACGACCACCACGGTTCCTTCCGCCGCCGCTCCGATGCGCACCGACTCGCCCGCGCGCGCGGCCAGCGCATCGGCCCAGTTGATCGCCCGCGAGCGCAGTTCGTTGTTATCGAGATAGCTGGTTCCCAGATGCAGTACGGCCGCACCGAGCTGGTACTTGCCGCTGGCCGGATCCTGTTCCACGAACCCGACACCCTGCAGCGTGCGCAGGATACCGTGTGCGGTCGGCTTGGCCAGATCGAGCGCACCCGCGATCTCACCGACCCCGAGCCGGCCGGAACCCCGAGCGAGCAGCTGCAGGACGGCCGCCGCTCGTTCGATAGATTGGATCGGACCTGGCATAAGCGGAAACCTATCCGGAAGCTCCGAGTTCGACAATGTCGAACACGCAGGAACCCGCGAGCAACACCCTCGCGATGTGGTGTGACCTGCGCCATAGTGACCTCCATGGTTGCTGGACGGTAGTTGCGATGCAGAGCGATGGCCACCACACCCGTTCGGCATTGTCGAACGCGAGCTATGTCCGCTTCGCCGATCCGGTCGTAGCGTCTGCTCCGGCGGCCGCAATCGCGGCAAGCATGTACAGACGGAGGCTCAACGGTGAACTTCGGCTCGATTTTCGTAAGCGAGGCACTCGGCACAGGGATCCTGTTGCTGCTCGGTGTCGGCGTGGTCGCGAATGTGTTGCTGACCAAGTCCAAGGGATTCGATGGCGGCTGGCTATTGATCAATATGGGATGGGGTCTCGGCGTCATGGCCGGGGTGTACGTCGCCTACAAAACTGGCGGCCACCTCAATCCCGCGGTCACCATCGGCATTCTGTTCAGCGGCGCGCAGGAGTACGCGCCCGGTATCGACATCTCGGTCGGCAACACCGTCGCCTATCTCGGCGGACAGCTGGTCGGCGCCTTCCTCGGCGCGAATCTGGCCTATCTGGCCTATAAGCGGCACTTCGACGCCGAGACCGAGGAGGACAAGAAGCTTGCGGTCTTCGCAACCGGGCCCGCGATCCGGGCTCTGCGCTGGAATTTCGCCACCGAGGTGATCGGCACCTTCGTCCTGGTCCTGGTGGTCATCGCGTTCGGCCACACGCCGACCGGTCTGGGTCCGCTCGCCGCGGCACTGCTCGTCGTCGGCATCGGCGCCTCGCTCGGCGGCCCGACCGGTTACGCCATCAACCCGGCCCGCGACCTCGGCCCGCGCATCGCGCACGCGCTGCTGCCGATCGGCGAGCCCACGCGAGTGCGGTCCGCGCGAATCCCGGTAGCGGCGGGTGCGGGCTATGCCGAACACCTGCCCGAACACCCGATCGAGCCCCGTCGCAAGAACTCCGACTGGTCCTACGCCTGGGTGCCCGTACTCGGCCCGCTGGCCGGCGGCGCGCTCGCCGGACTCGCCGCGCAGTTCCTGTTCTGAATCTTCTTCTCTTAGTTCATTTTTCCGAAAGGACAGCGGTGAACCAATACGTAGGCGCCATCGATCAGGGCACCACGAGCACGCGCTTCATGGTGTTCGACCACGGCGGCAACGAGATCGCCCGTCACCAGCTCGAGCACGAGCAGATCCTGCCGCGAGCGGGCTGGGTGGAGCACAATCCGACCGAGATCTGGGAGCGCACCCGCTCGGTCATTCAATCCACCCTCAACAAGGCCGATCTCGTCGCGAGCGATCTGGCGGCGGTCGGCGTCACCAACCAGCGCGAAACCACCGTCGTGTGGAATCGCCGGACCGGGCGCCCGTACTGCAACGCCATCGTCTGGCAGGACACCAGGACCGATAAGATTGCCGCCGAGCTGGAACGCGCGGGTCACGGCGACATCATCCGCCGCAAGGCCGGTCTGCCGCCCGCCACCTACTTCTCCGGCGGGAAGCTGCGCTGGATCCTGGACAACGTTCCCGGCGTCGCCGCCGACGCCGAAAAGGGCGAGGCGATCTTCGGCACCACCGACACCTGGCTGTTGTGGAACCTCACCGGCGGCATCGACGGCGGCGCGCACGTCACCGATCCGACCAATGCCAGCCGCACCATGCTGATGGATCTGGAAACCTGCGACTGGGACGACGAACTGTTGTCCCTCTTCGGGATTCCGCGCGCGATGCTGCCGACCATCGCACCCTCCTCGAATCCGGACCTGTTCGGCAAGACCAGGGCCGACGGCCCGTTCGGCGGCGAGGTGCCGCTGGCCGGTGTGCTCGGCGATCAGCAGGCCGCCACCGTCGGTCAGGTGTGTTTCCGTCCCGGCGAGGCCAAGAACACCTACGGCACCGGGAACTTCCTGCTGCTCAATACCGGAACCGATATCGTGCGCTCACAGCACGGCCTGCTCACCACCGTCGCCTACCAACTCGGCGACGAGAAGCCGGTGTACGCACTGGAGGGTTCGATCGCGGTCACCGGCTCGGCCGTGCAATGGCTGCGCGATCAGCTCGGCGTCATTTCCGGTGCGGCACAAAGTGAATCGCTGGCCAGACAGGCCGAGGACAACGGCGGGGTGTACTTCGTGCCCGCGTTCTCCGGACTGTTCGCACCCTATTGGCGTTCGGACGCGCGCGGCGTCATCGTCGGACTGTCCCGCTACAGCACCAACGCCCATCTCGCGCGGGCCACACTGGAATCGATCTGCTACCAGACCCGCGATGTCGTCGAAGCCATGGAGGCCGACTCCGGGGTGCGCCTGGACACCTTGCGCGTGGACGGTGGCGTCACCGCGAACGAACTGTGCATGCAGTTGCAGGCCGACTTCCTCGATGTGCCGGTCTCGCGACCGGTGGTCGCCGAGACCACCGCGCTCGGCGCCGCCTACGCGGCGGGTCTGGCGGTCGGATTCTGGAGCAACACCGACGAACTCGTACAGAACTGGCACGAGGACAAGCGCTGGACGCCGACCGGGACCGAGGAGCAGCGCGAACGCGGTTATGCCCGTTGGAAGAAGGCGGTCTCGCGCACTCTCGACTGGATCGACGTGGACGACTGACCCTTTCGAGCGATCTGCAAGCAGTCGCCAACGGTACCCGAAACCGGCTCGGCCCGAATCTCGAAGACTCAGTAGCACTGAAACAAGGAGACATACCGTGTCCGCACGTTTGGACTCGAACTACCGCGCCGATGCGCTGAACGCACTGGGCGACAATGAAATCGACGTACTCGTCATCGGCGGCGGCGTGGTCGGCGCCGGTGCCGCCCTCGATGCCGCCGCCCGCGGCCTGACCGTCACCCTGGTCGAGGCAAGGGACTTCGCGGCGGGCACCTCGAGCCGTTCGAGCAAGCTCATCCACGGCGGCCTGCGCTATCTCGAGCAGCTCGACTTCTGGCTGGTGCGTGAGGCTTTGAAGGAACGCAGCCTGCTGCTGCACCGGCTCGCCCCGCATCTGGTGCGCCCGGTGTCGTTCCTGCTGCCGCTGCAGCACCGGGTATGGGAGCGCGCCTACATCGGCGCGGGTGTCGCGCTCTACGACACCATCGGCGGAGCCAGGGCGCTGCCCATGCACCGGCACCTGTCCCACACGCGCGCAATGGCATTGGCACCGGCGCTGCGTGATGACGCGATGATCGGCGCGATCCGCTACTTCGACGCACAGGTCGACGACGCACGCCACACCATGACCATCGCCCGCACCGCCGCCCAGCACGGCGCGGCGGTGCTCACCCGCACCAAGGTCACCGGACTGCTGCGCGACGGTGAGCGGGTCATCGGCGCGCACGTCACCGATCTGGAGACCGGCCGCGAATACACCGTGCGCGCCCGCCGGGTGATCAGCGCGACCGGCGTCTGGACCGACGAGATGAACAAGATGACCGGCGTGGAATTCCCGTTCCACGTTCGCATGTCGAAGGGCGTGCACATTCTGGTCCCGCGCGAACGGCTCGACCTGGATACCGGTCTGATCATGCGCACCGAGAAGAGTGTGCTGTTCGTGATCCCCTGGGCCCGGCACTGGATCATCGGCACGACCGACACCGATTGGGCGTTGGACAAGAACCATCCGGTCGCCAGCGACGCCGATGTGCAGTACATCCTCGATCATATGAACGCGGTGCTGCGAGAGCCGTTGACCCGCAACGATATTGTCGGCACCTACGCCGGTCTGCGGCCGCTGCTTTCGGGCGCATCCAGCGATACCGCGACGCTGTCGCGGGAACACGCTGTCGCGGAACCGGTTCCGGGTCTGTTCGTGATCGCGGGCGGAAAGTACACCACCTACCGGGTGATGGCCGCCGATGTGGTCGATGCTGCCGTCAAGGGCCTCGGCCGCGCCGCCGCCCCGTCGGTGACCGAACATCTACCGCTACTCGGTGCGGTCGGCTATCAGGAAATGGCGGCCGATGTACACAGCCACGCGCAGCGCGCGGGCCTGTCCGTCGCGACCGTCGAACATCTGCTCGGCCGCTACGGTTCGGGCGTCTGCGAACTATTCGACCTGATCGCCGCCGAACCGGAACTGGCCGAACCGCTCCCGGGTGCCGAGGAGTACCTCGGTGCCGAGGTCGTCTACGCGGTAACCCATGAGGGCGCACTGCACCTCGATGATGTCCTGACCCGCCGCACCCGCATCTCCATCGAAGCCGCTGACCGCGGTCTGACCGCGGCGCCCGCGGTGGCCTTCCTCATGGGCGGCCGACTCGACTGGGACGCGACAACCACGGACCGCGAAATCACCCGCTACCGCGAGCGAGTCGAGGCCGAACTGGCGGCCAACAAGGCCGCCGACGACGAAACGGCCAACGCGGCCCGCTTGGTCGCCGTGGCCTGATCCCAGCCGACACTCGGCCCTGTGCGGTAGTCACCGCACAGGGCCGAGTCGCCATACCAAAAAATGGGTTCATCCGAAAGAGGGGCGGTTCCGAATGTAGGTAGTAAATCATCGATGTTCGGAATGAGGTCATCTATGGGTAAACATCGACCCACACGTCCGGTTAGTCCCATCTGTCGACGTACAGCCGCACTGGTTTTGACCAGTGCGCTTCCCCTGTCCGTCGCCCTGACCAGCACAACATCCGCTAGCGCCGAGTCGCAACCACTCGGCACCACGACGCTCGCGCGGACGCCCTATGGACTGGCGCTGCTCGCCGATCCATCGGCTCCGGTCGACGACCCCGCCGCATTCACGTCCTTCCCGCTGCACTACGCCGCCGCACCGGTGGCCGAGCCGGACTCAGCGGCGCCGGACGGTACGGACGCGGCACCGCCGGACCAAGGCCCGCAGGCGCCCTTCGCCGCCCCCAACAATCGCATCCGCATCGGCAAACTCCAGGTCGATCGCCCGGATTTTCTGCCGCCCGAAGTGGCCACCCAGATCAACGACGCTTCTGCGAGCACCGAATCCGCGCTGTCCCAAGCCCTGCAGTCGGGAGGTGTCGAACGCGCTCGTTCCAACCAGATCGCCAGCGCTGTCGTGGGTGACGCGGTCATCGGCGCGTCGGTGGGCTCCACCCTGGCGAGCCCGCTCGCCAGCACCAGTGCCGCCGTCGGCGCGGTCGCGGGTTTCATCGCCGGGATCCCATTCCTCCCCGGGGGCCTGGTGGTCGTCCCCATTCTCGGAGCGGCCATCGGTTACATAGTGATCGCCGCCCCGGCTGCCGCCGTCGGCGCGGCCGTCGGTGCCGCCGTCGGAGTTGTCGAGGGCGCGGTGACCCCGATACCAACCGAGGAGCAACCGACAATCTCATAACGCGCGTCGCGCGGCGATTGTCGGATATGACCGTTGCCGCGGGTGGACAATCCTCGCGTGAGCCCGTTGCGACGGATCAGCCGAGCGCTCTGGCGTTCTTGCTGATGCTGGTGGCCGGAACCATCGGCTATGGCCTTCTCGGCTTCGGGTTGCTCGATGCGCTCTGTCGGACGGTCACCACGATAACGACCGTCGGCTTTCGCGAGGTCCACCCGCTCAACGCGGCGGGCCAGATCTGCATGCTGCTCATCCTGGTCGGTGCGGGCAATCTGGTCATCATCGCTCGCGCCCGAACCGAGGTCTCGAAGTCGAAACTGCTTCGGGCCGGAGCGAATCGGGCCGGGCCCCCGGCTGATCGGCGGCCGCCGGATGGCCGTGTTCGCCCTACCACCGAATGTGGCCGAATTCCTCGATGTCGTCATGCACGACGACACACTCCACTACCGCATCGCGGAAGTCGGGATCGTCCCCGAATCGCCCCTGGCCGGCCGTGCCCTGAAGGACACGGCATTACGTCAGACGACCGGCGCACTGGTACTGGCCATCCGAACATCAACCGGCCGATTCATCGCGAACCCCACCGGCGAAACCAGACTCACGGCCAATACGATTCTGATCGTCCTCGGCACACCGGCCCAGCTCGACGCGATCCGTTCAGTGCTACCGGGTGGGGTTCCGATGCGGCGGCACCCCACCTCGGCGTCTGAATCAGTCCAGGAAGGCCGGCAGCGTGCGGTGTCCGTTGGAGACGAAGCTGCCGACCGGGGCCAATTCGGACGGATCCACGGCCAAGCGCAGATTCGGGAAGCGCTCGAAGATGGCCGGGAGTGCGATGGTCGCCTCGAGTCGGGCGAGCGGCGCGCCGATGCAGTGGTGGGCACCGTGGCCGAAGGCCAGGTGTTCCTTATTGGCCCGGTGTACATCGAACGCGGCGGCGGTGGCGCCGTGCAGGTTCGGGTCGCGGCCCGCGGCGGCGTACGAGGCAAGGATGGCCTCGCCCTTGGTGATTCGGATATCGCCGATCTCGATATCGTCGACGGCATAGCGCAGCGGCAGATGCGCGACCGGCGCCTCGTAGCGCAGCGCCTCCTCCACCAGATCCGACCAGGGCACCCGGCCCTCGAGCAGGTCGGCACGCTGCTGCGGATGGGTGAGCAGCGCGAAGATCGCTTGGTCGAGCAGGTTGACCGTGGTCTCGTGCCCGGCATTGATGACCAGCATCAGCGTGTCGACGAGTTCCTTCTCGCTCAGCTGCGAACCGTCGTCCTCATCGCGGGTGGCGATCAGCACGCTGGTGACATCGTCGCCGGGCGTCTCGCGCCGGTAGGCAACGAGTTCGCTGACGAGACGGTACATCTCGAGGTAGTTGGCCTGTGCCTGCTCGGGCCCGAACGAGGTGTCGAAGAACCCGTCGACACATATGCGCATACCGGCGCCGAGATGTTCCGGCACGCCCATCATTTCGGTGATGATCTCGATCGGCACCGGATACGCGAATCCCTCACGCAGGTCCGCTGCTTCGCCCTTCGGGGTGGCCGCGAGCGCGTTCAGCAGATCATCGGTGATGGCCTCGATGCGCGGGCGCAGCGCGGTGGTGCGACGGTGGGTGAATGCGGGCGAGACCAACCTGCGCAGGCGTCGGTGGTCGGGACCGTACGCGGTGAACATATTGTCCACCGCGACCCACGGATACAGCGGCCACTCCTGCGTGATCTCGCCGTTGATGAAGGAAGTCCAGTGCTGCCGGGGGTCTTTCGACACCCGGGGGTCGGCGAGCAGGCTCTTGAGCACGGCGGCATCGGTCACCGACCAGGCGGGCACGCCGCCGGGCAATGCGACCAGCGCAACCGGCCCGCGGGCCCTGATCCGCTCGTTCTCACCTTGGATATCGGCGCCGGTCAGGTCGAGGGCTATCGGTTCATGCTCCATCGTTATCTCCTTTAGAACACTGGCAAGGGAGGGGACTTCGGGAAGTCGACCGGCAGTGCAGCCAAGGCCCGGTGGAATGGACCGGGCCGCCAGGCCAACTCGTCCATGGGCACGGCAAGTTTCATTTCGGGGAGCGCGTCGAGCAGCTGATCGATGGCGTCCTGCACCACCAGGTAGGCAACGGATTTGGCGGGGCAGGCATGCGGCCCGGCGCCCCACGCCAGATGCGAGCGGTTGCCGGTGCGATCCCCGCCGCGGATCGCGGGATCGTTATTGCAGCCCGAAAGGCTGACGACGACCGGCTGATGGGCTGGCAGCCAGGTGTTATCGATCAGGATCGGCTGGCGCGGATAGGTGATGCTGAAGTTCGCCATCGGCGGGTCGTTGAACAACACCTCGTCGAGCGCGTCGCGGGTCGGCAGGCTACCGCCGAGCATATCGCCGCCGAACCGGTCGTCGGTGAGCATCAGCAGCATCGTGTTGGTAATCAGGTTCTGCATCGGTTCGATGCCAGCGCCGTAGAAACTGATCAGCTGGCATAGCATTTCGGTATCGTCGAGCTTGGACGAGTGATGCGCCATCCGGGAGGTGACATCGTCACCGGGCTCGGCCCGCCGCAGCTGCACCAGCTCCATCAGCGCCTCGCTGAGCATCGCCATACCGGCGGCGGCCTCGACGGTATCGAAGAGCATTGCCATACCGGTCGCGACCCGCTGCCCCAGTTCCGTTGAGCAGCCGACCATCTGGTTGAGCACCTCGAAGACCACCGGCAGCGCGTACTGGGTGACCAGATCGGCCGTACCTGCCTCGCAGAAGGTATTGATCACCGGTATGGCGATCTTCTCGACCGTCGAATGCAGTGCGTGCAGATCGATTCCGTCGATGCTTCCGGTGTATGCCTGTCGATAGCGTGCATGCGCCGCACCGGCATTGCGCAGTGCGTTCGGATACCACATCATCATCGGCTTGACGGGCGAGTCATCCGGAATCGTCTGTTCCCAGTTCCGCGGATCGGCCGGAAAGTGGTCCGGATCGTTGAGGATTCGCAGTGCGGTCTGATATCCGACCACCAGGGTGGCGGGCACCCCCGGCGCCAACTCCATCGGAACCAGCGAACCGTACTGACTGCGCGCATCCCGGTAGGCGCGATGCGGATCATCGGCGAACTCCGGAGTATGCAACAACACTCGTGGTTCGCCGGCATCGAGGGGCGAGCCGTGTAGGACGGGGCAGACGCCGGTCGCCGTGGTGTGAACAGACTGTGGCTTGGTCAAAGACGTGACTCCAGACGTTGAATCAGGAAGGGGCCAGGATCGATGAAAGCACCGCGGCGATTACCCAGCCTGCGGCCTCAGCACTCAGTTCAGCCCTCCTTGCGACGCCGACCAGAAGTGACCCCGGCCATGAGGTCCGCGTCGAGACCCGGACCCTGGCCGGGCAACCGCAG
This sequence comes from Nocardia sp. CA-107356, assembly GCF_050946365.1. NCBI lineage: Bacteria > Bacillati > Actinomycetota > Actinomycetes > Mycobacteriales > Nocardiaceae > Nocardia > Nocardia sp. CA-107356. Next base: position 7,519,146 of record NZ_CP191992.1, read on the forward strand.
GTCACTGGAGTCACCTCACAGCGTCTGCAGGACAAGCGATTTCGACGTGAAATCACCGGACGCCCTACCAGCCGCCCAGAACTCGACGACCCGCCCACGTTAGCAGCATCACGAAAATGTGGCTCTCAATGCGTCGACAACGCTCGGGGCATCGCCCCGGACTCCCCGCGAATCCGCCGCAACCGGCAAGTATGTCGAATTGCTCTTGATCACATAGTGGAATCCCCGGCGTCCGAGTCGTCGTAGTCCTCGAGCCAACCGTCGGCATAGACGACGACTATCCCGCTCGCAGTATGCAGTAGTACGACGCCGTCAACCGGAGCCAGCGCGAGCTTCTTCCAGGTCTCGGCATGGAAGGTAGCGAGTAGCGCGGCTACCGACGGAGCCATCTCACGTCTCGTCGGCCCGATCTCGGTCAACGGCGCAGCACCCCGACGGCGCCGGGCACGAAGTCCGCACGATCGTCCACAACCCGCACACCCACCCACGAGCAGCGCTCGGGACGCGGCATGATCGGCGCGTGGTCACCTATCCGGCCATCGACCACCGCGACCAGGCCAGTACAGAATCGGGACGGACACAAACTTCCCGGTCTCGGCACGCAACACCCCCGCCCCGCATAGGTTGGGTCGTCCACGAGCGCGGTTGCGGGCAGAGGGAATGCGGGACTGCGGCTCCGAATTCACCGAGCCCGGCTGAAGCGGTACAGAAGTACAGCCCGGTCACAGAGGTGGTGCTTTGGACGACCTTTGTGTCGTTGGTGCCCTTAATATCCGTGCGGAACGTAGTGGCTCCATGAGGTTGTCCGGTTGCCTGCGCGGATGTCATCGATTCGTTGTCGTAACCGGTCGGCGTGTTCTACTGACGCCGTCGCTCGTCGCAGTGGGCCGGTTATCTGAACAAGGTCGCGCATGTCTAGTAGCAGTCGGTATCCAGACCACTGCGATAAGTCGTAGCCATACTCCTCGATGAAGTTCCGAACCCACGTGTCGTCGCGGCCGTAGCGCACCGCGGCGTGCCATGTCGGTATCAGGTCAACTTCTCGCGGCCCGATGCTGACCCAGTCCCAGTCTCCGAGTATCGGTCGCACTGGATTTGTTCTGTTGTCCCACAGCAGATTTCCCGCCCAGGCATCGCCATGGATAAGCCCGACTCCCAACGGCCAGTCGAGTTCGCTCAGTTCCTTGCGAATCTCGTCGATGCACCGCAGCAACCATGACCGTTCTTCGTCGCTTATTGCGCCAGTCGTGCGGTCCTCGAGCAACGCTTCGTGCAGAGACTCGAGGGGTGTCCATCGTTGGAGTTCGATGTCCGGCGTGGGTAGGTCATGCAGCGAACGCAGCAGGCGTCCCAGCTCTTTCGATGTCGGTCCGGGGATGTCGGGCAGTTGCGGGTAGTACTGCCAGAAACCGACCGTGTACCCGTTGACCCGCACCGGCTCCACGCCAGGCAAGGGAGCTGTAGCACCGAAATTGTGCCGTGTGGTCAGCCACTGAGTTACCGCGTACGTCCGTGTCGGCCTGTCCGGGTCCGCCTCGTTAGTGCTCACCCGTCCAACGGCTGTGTGACGGCGCAGGACGTAAACAGCGTTGCTCGAATGGTGAATGAGCTCCGCGCCAGTGGGATCGAGCCCGCACGCTTCGCACGCGCGGGACAGTGCCGCGAACTCTTCTGATGACATGCCAGCCCTACCCGACCAGTGCGACCGTTGTTCGAAATTCGTTCTCGACGTGTTGAACGGCGGGTAGGTCAGCGTACGGTGCGAGGCGACGACGAACAACGTTGATCGACTCGATTCCGCGAGCGCTGGTCAATCCCTGGGCAGCGCGCATCGTGTCTCGGAGCACCTGACAGGCTTGCTCGATCTCGACACCGTGGCCCGCTGTGGCCTCGCCGGGTTCGGGCAGGTAGGACGCCGCCAGGGTCGCCGCTACCAGCACCTGCCGCCGCTCCATGCCAATGGAGTCGGCCAAAACCAGCGGCGCGCGTTGTTGGACATCGACAGCCCGCCGTCCATCGTGTGCGACATACATGAACTCTGCCGACAATTGCCGCTCGGTGAAGAACCGAATCCAATCCGGTTCGTCATCCGGTCGTGCACGGTTCAACCGCCGCTCTGCCTCCAGCATCGCTTGTGCGCCAGCGGTTGTGTCGCCGTTCAGCGCATGCGCACGCGCCAGCAGTGCGTTGCACCTCGCGGTACTGCTCGGCGAACCCGACTGCTCTGCCGCGCGTACCGCAGCGGTGCCGAACCACAGCGCCTCCTTCGTGCGATTCAGGTAGTGCGCTTGCATCGACATGTCCGTGAGGATATGCGCCGCCAACGCGGCATTACCGCTTGCCTTCGCGAGCCGCAGGGCCTGTCGAAAGTACTTCTGTCCCAGTCCTTGCCGAGCTGAATCGAAGCACATGAAGCCGCTCAGGTCGCACAGTCGAGCCGCGACTGCAAACAGTTCGGGCGCGGTGCGACTGTCGTACGAGCCACGCAGCGCCGGTCCGACTACGTCATCAAGAAACCGCGCCAGAGTTGCCCGCGCGTAGCCGCCGTCGTCGTGAAAGGCCACACCGGGCCGCCGGGACGTAGGGTTGTCGAGTGGACGACCGGACCGAGCTGAGTGGGTTCCTCAAATCGCGCCGGGCCCGCCTGCGCCCGCAGGACGTCGGGCTGCGCGACTACGGCGGTGTGCGCCGGGTCGCGGGCCTGCGGCGTGAGGAGCTGGCCCGGGTGGCGGGGGTGAGATGTTTGTTAAGCACCGTCCGTCCGCCCATGAACTCGTCAACCTGGCACTGGGACACGGCCTAGTTCAGCAACTGTCCGGCGGATCACGTGACCGTGCTTGCACCAAGTTAGTTCTCGCGGGCCGGACTGTGCCGGTTGTGAGGCGTTTCTACGCCTCGGGCATGGGCAGGACGGCCAGTGCGGTGTCTGCAATGTTCCGCAGCGTCTCCGGGTCCAGGCCGGCCTTGCCTACCGCCTCGATACCGCGGACCACCGTTAGCAGCAGTGCCGCCAACCGCTCCGGATCCGCGGCGCTGTCGATGGCGCCGTGGCGCTGGGCGGCGCAGATCTCCGTCCGCAGCAGGATCAGCAGCGCCGTCATGGTCTCGGCCGACCGCCCGGCGACCGTCGGATCGTGCTGGGCCAGTTCCGCCGCGCCCTTTGCCAACAGGCACCCGCGGCGCTCGGTGTCGGAAGCGGTGTTCTCCGCCATTAGGTGCACGTATCCCGAAAGCCGGGCCAAGGCCTCTGCGTCCGGGCCACCTGCCAGCCGCCCTTCGGCCACCTCGACGACTGCGGTGCACCAGTCGCCAAACACACGGTGGAACAGCTTGCCCTTGTCGCCGAAGGCGCCGTACAGGCTGCCCTTGCCCAGGCCGGTCGCCTGGGCGATGTCGTCCATCCGTGTCCCTGCGAAGCCGGTCGCCCAGAACTGCTCCCGTGCCCGCTCCAGGACTTGGCGTTCGTCGAATGCGCGTGGTCTCGGCATGGTGTCAGCGTACTGATTCTTGACTCGTTCGTCCATTACTGGCTATATTATGGACGATCCATTCCATAACTGAAAGGGTTGTCCATGCCAGGCGTACTGCAGGAGAAGGTAGCCGTGGTCACCGGAGGGACCAGCGGGATCGGGCTGGCCATCGCCCACCGCTTCATCCAGGAGGGCGCACGGGTCTTCGTGACAGGCCGGGACGCTGACCGCCTCGAAGCGGCGGTGAAGGAGATGGGCCCGGCGGCAACCGGCGTACGGTCCGACGTCTCGGTCCTGGCCGACCTCGACGCGCTCTACGCGCAAGTCCGCGAGGAGGCCGGGTGCATCGACGTGCTGGTGGCCAACGCGGGAATCGTCGCGGACGCGGCGCTCGGCGCCCACACCGAGGCGAACGTCGACCTGACGCTCGCCGTCAACGTCAAGGGCCCCCTGTTCACCGTCCAAAAGGCGCTCCCGCTGCTGGCAAAGGGCGCCTCCGTCGTGGTCATCGGTTCGAGCAACAGCGTGCGCCCCAACGAGCACCTCGAGGTCTACAGCGCCTCGAAGGCGGCGGTGAGCAACCTCGTGCACAACTGGGCTCGGCAGTCGCGGGAGCGTCAGTTCCGGGTCAACGTGCTCAGCCCGGGGCCCACGCGGACCCCCGGCCTGCTGGGCGCCGCGGGGCCGGACGTCGATCAGTTCGCCGAGGCAGTCGTGCCCTTGGGGCGGCTGGCCGATGCCGAGGAGATCGCCGAGGCGGCCCTCTTCCTGGCCTCGGACGCCTCGTCGTTCGTCACCGGCGCCGAACTCTTCGCCGACGGCGGCTACACCCGGGCCTAAACGACGGCCGGTGGTGCGCATCCGGTTCCCTCGAAGCGATCAGGCGCACTACCGGCCGCGCGTGTGCGTCGTACGAGGCCCAGTACGCCAACGAGATCGTGGCCGCGGCCTCTTTGGACGACGTCGGCCGCCACCCCGACTACCGCTCCGGCAACGCCAACATCTGCTGGACGCTCATCCATCTCGTTGAGGAGACCGGACGGCACGCGGGGCACGCGGACATCGTGAGGGAGCTGCTTGACGGGGCGAAGGGGTACCACTAGGCCTCTCCGGTGGGTCGCGACCGGAGCCAAAGTCGGATCGAGGCAACGGTGACGGTGCCGCAGAAGACGTAGGCGCGTTTGTCGAACCTCGTCGCCACAGCCCGGAAGCTCTTGAGGGCATTGATCGTCCGCTCCACCTCGTTCCTGCGTTTGTAGATCGTCGACGGGCCGACCGCCCCTGCTGCCTTTGTGCTGTCGGTTGGCCCGCTGGTTCTTCGGTTCGGGGATCGTGTGCTTGATCTTGCGTCGCCGCAGGTAGCGGCGGTTGCGACGGGATGAGTTAGGCCTTCGAGATGGCCAGGCCGAGTCCGCGGTCGCCCGCCATCCCGGCGGGCGACACGGACACGCTCCATGACCGGGATGAGCTGCGGAGCGTCGCCCCACTGCCCCGGGGTGATCAGCAAGGCGAGTGGGCGGCGTCCGCCCTCACCGGCAAGGTGGATCTTGCAGGTCAAGCCGCCCCGTAACAGTTCAGTGCGGGCACGGCCGAGCTCGTCACGACGATCGACCAGCAGACCCAACGCGACCAGGTCCGGATCCGCCTGTGCCCGGCGCAGATTCGGCGACCGCAACGCCGCCAGCGCGACCGAATGCGCGTCGACCGGGTCGGTCTTGCGGCCGTTGCCGGTAGCGAACACCCGCACCTGCGCCGACAGTTTTGCCGGCACGTCGATGACGGTTTCCCCGTCGGCCACCAGCCGGTGCGCCACATGCCGTCCGACACCGTTGCAGCCCTCGATCGCCCACACCCGTTGCGGAAATCGTTGTGCCGCACAGAGCATTTCACCGTATCCGGCGGTGCCGGTACCGTAACGCCCGGTCGCGAGAATCTCCGCGTCGAGGTCGATGATCTCGACGGTAGCCGAGCGTTTGTGCGGGTCCATTCCGATGATGACCGGCATCGCTATCCTTCCAGATCGACGGATAAGTATCCGTGCAGGAAGGCACCGCTACTTCGAGCCAGAGCAGACCCATTTCCAGCCGCACCCGCACGGTAACCCGGTGGGACGCAAGCCATTAGAGAGCCACACCGACGACACTGGTGGGCAGCCGCTCAGGGAGCTGCCCACCGGGTACCTGGGGCTGATCCTGGCCGGGATCAAGCCCTACCGCCAGTCTTAAGTAGCCGCTGATCGCGCGGGCTGCTCCGGGCCTTGAGAGTGCTGAGGCGGCCCCGCTGGCGGGGGTGACATGTTGGTTACGCACTCCTTGCGCGCCGATGTCAGCTCCGGCAAAAGTCTGATCAGATGGCAAGCCCGGAGGGGTGCGGCAGCCCTCGCTGTCACCTTTGCGGCAGAGCGGCACAGACACGCGGTGTCAGGTGGGATTCGTTGGCGGAGTTCGGGTTCGACGCTGTCAACATCCGGCGTTTGATCATGGTGATCCTGTTGACGTTGCCCGGGATGTCGACTGCTCGTCGTAAACCCGACGCGCCGAATCGATCTCGTGTCGGTGACGATCGGCCCAGCCCGTCAACACCAGCAGCGTCTCATAGAGCTCTCGGGCCATCGGTGTCGCTTCGTATTCGGTCCTGGGCGGCACTGTTGGATAGACCGTCCGGACCAATAGACCGTCGCGCTCGAGGTTACGGAGGGTCAGCGTCAACATTCGACGACTGACACCCTTGATTTCGCGCTCGAGATGCGTGAAGCGCATCGGACGCTGCGTGGTCAGCAGTAAGACGCCGATAGCCCATTTGCCGCTGATCCGGTTGAGCACTTCCAGCACCGAACACGCCTTGTCGATGGATGAGCCCTCAGCTTCGCCAACTCTGATTGCCTCGACCTGCGCTGGAACATCAATGTGCCCCTGAGACATGAAAGTGCCTCCTTCCGCTGAACGTGTTGGTGACAGATCATGCACTTAGTTACAAATAGTGCACCATGACAGCGGAGGACAGCCCGTGACCGACAACCATGAAACTTCGTACGAGCCGGGCCGCGGAGCGCCGCCGACACGACTCTCCGCAGAGAGGTTGGAGCGTTTTCTCGGCGCTAATCGGATGGGGGCGCTGGGTACGATCAAGCGTGACGGGCACCCGCATCTGTCGACGGTTGCCTACAGATGGGATCCGGCCACGCGCATGATCTCGATCGGTTCAACAGCCGATCGCGTCAAAGTACGTCAGCTCACCCGGGATCCGCGTGCTGCGCTCTATGTGAGCAGCGCTGACCAGCTCACTTTCGCGGTCGCCGAGGGCGCGGCCGAAATCTCCCCCGTCAGCACTACTCCCGGAGACGCCACCGGCCGCGAAATGCTCTCGATGTTCCCCGAATTCGACAACCCTGAGGACGAAGCAACATTCCTGGCAAACATGGTCGAGGACAACCGACTGGTGATCAGGCTTCGTGTGTCCAAGCTGTACGGAGACACCCTCGCCGCCGGGCACTGATCAGGCGAGAGTGCATGTGGGTGCTCGCGGTAGCGGTTCGGTTCCCCACCCCGGGCGGCGCGCGTTAGCGCACCGCTTGTCATCACGCTCGCGGCACAACGGATTTCGCGGGACTGACCGGATTCCCCGCACATCCAGCGACGCGACTTCGGCAGGCATCTGCAGCGCAAAACTCCGGGAGTGGGGCGCGGCTGCTGAGTTCGGTGACAAGGCCGGACCGAGCTCAGCGACCAGGGTGGAGAGTGCGCCGAGTCCCTGGCCTGCGGCGCGAGGAATTGGCTCGGGCGGCGGGGGTGAGATGTTTGTTACACACTCCTCAAAAGCCCGAGCACGGGGAGGGAGACGACAACGTCACCTCTCCCGTCCGCGGATCGGTCTTCGACCACATCGCTACCACCGAGTCGGTCTGAGCATCCTGAAATGCCGATGAGCGTGCATATCTCGGGCGGGGCGTGCGGACCCGGTACTACGCAGTACCGCCGATCGAGTTGCCCGCGCACGTCTTCGGCAATGTTCATCAGGGTCGGGCGGTGTCAGCGGAGTACTGCCATGCACCTTCACGCTCCAGCCAGGTGGTGAAATCCAGCAGTTCAGGATGGCATCGCCGCAGCGCCACGATGTCGGCATTCCAGCCTCCGCCCTGATTGGCGAACCGGTAGCCGGCGAGGGCGTCGGGGTCCTTGTCCAACAGCGCTTCTCGTGGGATCGCTCGGTATTCGATCGATTGTCCGAGGGACCGGCTCATGGCCTCCGCGATCTCGGTCATGGTCAGCTCGTCGCCCGCCAGTTCCACCGCGGCTCCGATGTATTCGTCCGGGTGAGTGAAAGCCCGCGCAGCGAAGACGCCGATGTCGGTACCCGCGATCAGCTGCACGGGTACGTCCGGATGGATGACATCGGTGAGTACTCCCTCGTGCAAGCCGAAGCGTGGGTCGAGCTGATTCTCCATGAAGCGCACCGGGCGTAATGCGGTGGTCGGCAGGCCGAGCCGAGTCGAGTATCTCTCCAACTCCGCCTTGCTCTGCCAGCGGCGAATGCCGTGATCGGCGTCCGCAGCGCCGACCGAGGCGTAAACGAAGTGAGCAACACCCGCTGCCGCGGCCGCATCCGCGACATTGCGGCCCAGCCTCAGTTCATCGTCGACGGTGAAACCGGGAGGTGTGCCAGGGTATCCCGCGGTCGGTTGCACGCTGAACACCCCGTGAACACCCGCTGCCGCCGTATCCAGCGTGGTTCGATCGCCCATATCGCCACGCGCCAGTTCCGCACCCGCCCCTGCCAACACCCGAGCACCTGCCGCGTCCGGGTCACGCACGAGGGCACGCACCCGCCAACCCGCCGCCAGCAGTGCGCGAGCCGTTGCGCCACCCTGGGTGCCCGTCGCTCCGGTAACCAACACGATGTCCGACATCGCAGCCTCCTTCAGTAGCGCTGTTCGCCTGTATCGACAATAAGTGGGGATTGTCCCCGTTTAACCGTCGGCTACGATACGGGGACTATCCCCGTTTTGCAATCGGAGAGTAATGACACCAGCCCCGAGCAGACCGGCCCGCGCCGACGCGCTGCGCAATTACGAGCGGCTCATCACCGCCGCCACCAAAGCCTTCGCCGAACACGGCCCACAGGTGCCGCTGGACGACATCGCACGCGCCGCAGGGGTCGGCAATGCCACGCTCTACCGCCATTTCCCGACCAGACAGGCACTACTGGAAGCGGTCCACCACGACCACATAGAGGCACTGACCCACCGAGCCGGTGAGTTGGCCACGGCACACGCCCCCGCCGAGGCGCTCAGGTTGTGGCTCGACACCGTTGTCGCACAGGGCAGCACCACCCACGGCCTCGCGGCTTCGCTGCTCGCAGTCATAGGCACATCGACCGAACCTTGGTGCCGGAAAGAAATATTCGCCGCGGCAACCGGCCTTTTGCAGCGCGCTCAGGACGCGGGCGAGATCCGTTCCGGGCTGACCGCACCCCAGTTACTGAAACTCGTCAACGCGATAGCCCTTGCCACTGAAGGAGATCCGGACCGAACCCAGCAAGCCCACACACTGCTGGACTTCCTCTTCGACGGCCTTCGCGTCCAAGCGTGACACTGTGCACGCCACAGACCTGCGCGCAGCTCGAACGGACCGGCCGAACGTTCGCCGATGCCGCTGATCGCGCTGTTCGGAATGGCACATACGGCGCGGCCCGGCCCGGGATAGAACGATCCTGGGCAGGGCAGGGACTGGTGTGCCGATCAGTTCGCCACGTTGTCGAATGTGCCGAGCTGGTATAGCCGCCTGTGGTCTTGGTGATCACCAGCAGCCGGTTGCGGCGTTGATCATGGAGACCAGGTAGACCAGTGCGGCGATCCGGTCATCGTCGTAGCGCTTGCGCACCAGGAACTCCCGCCGACTCACAGCAAAAAGATCGATCTCACCGTGACGGACATCGCCTTCGACTCAGCAATTTGGTGGAAACATCCTCTTCTGCCGCCTACCGCGCGACCGGCCAGCCTCTCCGACACTTGCAATGCCGCCTGCGCGCAGCCTTGATCGGCTGACCGAGTCGGTGGTGGAACTGAGTGAGGAATTCTGAGGTGTTCTTTGCGCTGTTCAGACGACGTGGAGTACGTAGCGCGCACATCTGGCCGGTGTCAGCATCGCGCACTACACATGTCTGGAACAGGGCAACGGCGACAGCGTCTCGTACGAGGTCTTACACGCCATCGGCGCGGCGCTGCGCCTGGATACGGACGAATCGACCTATCTGCACCGGATCGCACGCCACCCCCGGCCATGTGCGGGAGGCCCGGGATCGGCGGACGTGCCGGTGAACTGCGGAGACTGCGGAACTGGTGAGCCCTATCCGCGGCAGTACCGCGCGATGAATCGGCGCAGGATCTCACTCGGAACGGTGACCGATTCTCGATGACCGAGCTCGATCAGGGACTCGGCCTGATGCGGTTCGAAATAGCCTGCGTGCCGGTAGATTTCGATGCGGAGCGCGAGTCCGTCACTGTCCAGCTCGGGATGGAATTGGGTGGCGTACACATGCTGCCCGACGCGGATCATCTGCACCGGGCAATCGGCCGATCCGGCCAGCAGCACCGCACCAGGTGGCACGTCCTGACAGGCTTCCTTATGTCCGACGAACGCCCGGAACGACTGTGCGATCCCCGGTAGCAGCGGGTCGTTGCGGCCGTGCTCGGTCAGATCGATGGTTTGCGCGCCGACCGGCTCACCGTACTGCTGCTCGCTCACCGAGCCGCCGAGCACATCCGCCAGGATGCCCAATCCGTAACAGGCGCCGAGATAGGGGAAATCCCGGCCGATGATCTCGGTCATCAGCTTCTTCAGCTTGGGCTCGAATTTCTTCTGATAGTCGTATTTCTCGGCCTCGGGGCTACTGACATTGCTCGGCCCGCCGCCGACGATGACCGCCGAGAAATCGTCCAGTTCGATATCGGGGAATTCCCGATCCATCAGCACTCGGACCGTATCACCCACGTCGAGGTCAGCGGTGCGCAGGATGGCGCGGTATTCATCGTCCGCGGCGGGTCGCTCGGGTCGCAATTGCAGGATCAGACACGGCTTGGTCATGCATCAGATTGTGGAAGATCGGATGTCAGTTTTCATCCAACACCGCCTGTAAGAATTCACGAGTTCGATCGTGCTCGGGATCGGTGAAGATCTTTTCCGGGTCACCGTCCTCGAGCACCCGACCGGCGTCGAACATCATGACGCGATCGGAAACCCTACGCGCGAACCGCATTTCGTGGGTTACACAGAGGAAAGTGATCTCGGTATCGCCCGCGATATCGGCCAACAGGTGTAGTACGCCGGTGACCAGCTCCGGGTCGAGCGCCGAGGTCACCTCATCGAGCAGAAGCACCTCCGGTTCCATGGCCAGCGCCCTGGCGATGGCCACTCGCTGCTGCTGGCCGCCCGACAGGTGGGCGGGGCGGGCATCGATTTTGTCGGTGAGTCCGACCAGTTCGAGCAATTTCCGCGCCCGCTCCTCGGCAGCGTCCTTCGACTGTCCGAGACCGCGGATCGGCCCCTCGGTGACATTGCGCAATACCGTCATATTCGGGAAGAGATTGAACTGCTGGAATACCATGCCGATCTTGCGGCGCATCCGGCGTAGGTGCGCCGCACCGGCGGGCACCGGTTTGCCGCCGCGCTGCTGGTGGCTCAGGAACTCTCCGCCGACCTCGATGGTGCCGGCGTCTATCCGTTCGAGCGCCATCAGCAGGCGCAGAATGGTGGTTTTCCCGGAGCCGGACGGCCCGATCAAGGTGACGAATTCGCCTGGCGCAATGGAGAAATCGAGTTTGTCCAGGCACACGGTCGCACCATAGCGCTTTTCCACACCGGTGAACCGGATCATCGGTTCAGACACGTCGTTCCAACTTTCGTACCAGGATCGAGCACGGATAGCTCAGTGCGAGGAAGGTCAGACCGGCCGCGAACCAGGCCTCCGGCCCGGCGCCACCGGTATCGGCGGCGTACTCGGTTTTGACCTGATAGACCATGTCGAGAATGACGATCGAGGACAGCAGCGGCACCTCTTTGAACATGGCGATCGTGTAGTTGCCGAGCGCGGGCAGTACCCGGGGCACCGCCTGCGGGAGGATCACATCGATCCAGGTGCGCGTTCGCGGCAGATTCAAGGCCGTGGCCGCTTCCCATTGCGCCGCGGGCACCGCCTCGATGCCGGCTCGGAACACCTCCGACGTGTAGCAGGCATAGTGCACGCCGAGCGCGGTCACACCGACGACCAGACGTTGGGAATCGATGGACAGTCCACCGAGCAGATCCGGCCGCACCACCCAATAGAGCACGAAGATCTGCACCAATAGTGGTGTGCTGCGGATGAATTCGATGAACGCCCACAACAGCTGATCGACCACCGGAATCCGCAGCCGTCGGATCACGGCGAAGACCAGACCCAGCACATACGCGAGCAGGGATCCGAGCAGGGTGTACTCGATGGTGACGAGCAGCCCGTCCCAGATGAAGGGAAAGGCATCGAAAAAGCGGTCCCACCGCCATTTCTCCATCAGACGCCCACCCGCGCCGAAAGTCCGGTGCTCGACCGCGTCGGCCCCCGCCCGACCCGCCGTGCCGCCAGTCGCTCCAGCACCCGCATGATCAGCGTGACGACCACCGCGATGAGCAGGTACACCACCAGCTGGATCGCGTAGATGAGACCGAGTTCGCGGGAGAACGCGGGCACCGCACGCAGTTCATCGGCCTTCTTGAACACCTCCGGCACCGCGATGAAGCTCAGCAGCGCAGTCGCTTTCACCAGCTGGATGAACAGATTGTTGAACGACGGCAACATCTCCACCACGGCCTGCGGCAGGATCACCCGCCACATGCGTTGTGCCGGTGACAGATTCAGCGCGATCGCGGCCTCGACCTGCGATTCGGGTACGGATCGAATAGCGCCCCTGACGATTTCGGCACCGTAGGCACCGTGATTGAGACCGAGCACGATGATGCCGATGACCAGCAGCCCCTTCGCCGTCGCCCCCAGCGATACCCCGAAGAAGATCGGTATCGCCACCGCGAAGAAGAACAGCTGCACCACTTCCGAGCTGCCCCGGAACCCCTCGACATAGATGCGCGTGACGAACCGCACCGGTAGCGCGGGCGACAGCATCGCGATCCCGGCGGCGAAGGACAGCACGACGGTCAGCGCGATGCCGCCGACCGCCGCCCACAGCGTGAAAGGAAGACCCTGGACTACCCGCTCGAGGTAGGTCGAGAAATGTGACGACACGAGGTCAAGCCGCGCAGTACTGCTCGGCCGTCGCCGCCGGGTCGGCCTCGTTCGCCTTGGTCAGGCCGAACGGCTCCACCAGCTTCAGCCATTCGCCGCTGTCGTGCAGTGCGCGCAGCTCGCGGTTGAAGTCCTCGCGGAACTTATCGTCGCCGATGCGGAAGTTGAAGGTGCCGACGTCCGGACGGCTGCCGAATCGGAAGGACGGGCCGACCTCCAATTTGGCGTCCGGATTGTTCTTCACCAGCCAAGAGGCGGTGACGTCGAGCACCGCCGCGCCGTAGACGTCCTTGTTGCGCACCGCACGCAGGATGTCGTCCTGTTTGGCCATCGGCTCGACGAGTTGGGATGGCACACCCGAGGTTTGGGCGTAGCCGTTCTCGACCGCACCACCAAGGGTGGCGATCCGGACGTTCTCCCGCGTGATGTCCTCGAAGCGAGTGATATTGCGCGGGTTGCCTTGCGGCACCAGGAAGGCCGAACCCACCTGGTAGTCGGGCGTGGCGAACGCCGAACTCTGGCACCGCTTCGGGTTGATGAACATCCCGGCCGCGACGAATGCGTAGTTCTTCGCCCGGACGCCGTCGATGAGTCCGTCGAAATCGGTGACCACGCCCTCCATTTCATTGATGCCGAGTTTCTGCAGCACCACGCGGGCGACGGCCGGCGCATATCCGGTCAGCTGACCGTCCGCACCGAGGAAGGCCCACGGCGCTTCATTGGCGAAGCCGACCTTGATCTTGCCGGACGATTTCGCGTCCTCGTAGGTCACCGCCGCCGCATCGTCGCCACCCAACCCACAGCCCGCTACTACCACCAGGCTGGCCGCGGCCACCGCGGCGGCCATGGCGCGACGCAACCGACCGCGCGCACCCCCGAATTCGATCTTCATGACCCCGTCCTTCCACAGACACGCGAGTCGCCTCATGGTTGCGAATGAACGTTGCGATCGCCCGGTCGACTTCTTTGCGGTCGCATGACGAATCCGATGAAGTGCGGTGGGACGGGATTTATGGTTTCGCAAGCACCGAACCGGTCCCGACCAATTCGGCCGCACGGCGCGCGATGACGCCGCCGAGCTCACTGGTCGTCGCGATGCCCCCGAGATCCGGTGTGCGAATTCGACCTGCGCGCAAGACATCGCAGACCGCGCGATCCACCGCCGCGGCGGCAGTATGCTCGCCCAGATGCTCCAGCAGCATTGCCCCGGCAAGGATCTGCGCGACCGGATTCGCGATGCCCTGCCCGGCGATATCGGGCGCACTGCCGTGCACCGCCTCGAACATCGATGGCGCCGTCCGCTCGGGATTGATATTGCCCGACGGCGCAAGGCCGAGCCCACCGGTCACCGCGGCGGCGAGGTCGGACAGGATATCGCCGAACAGATTCGACGCGACGATCACATCGAGCCGATCCGGATGCAGCACAATTTCGGCGGCCAATGCGTCGACGTGAATCTGCCGGGTCGCCACCTGCGGGTACTCGGTGGCGGTTCGCTCAAATATGCTGTCCCAGTATGGCATCGAGTGCAGTAAGCCATTCGATTTGGTGGCCGAGCACAATCGGCCCTCGCGTTCGACCGCCCGCTCGAAGGCGTAGCGGATGATCCGTTCGCAGCCGACCCGGGTGAAAATTGATTCCTGCCGCACGAATTCGTCCGGACGGCCCGGATGATGCATGCCACCGATCGCGGAGTATTCACCCTCCGAGTTCTCGCGCACGATCAAGATGTCCAGATCCTCGGCGCTGCGGTCACGCAACGCGGATTCGGTACCCGGCAGCAGCCGCACCGGACGCAGATTGACGTACTGGCCGAAGGCCCGGCGCAGCGGAATGAGCAACCCCCACAGCGAAATATGGTCGGGGACACCGGGAAAGCCGACCGCACCGAGCAGGATCGCGTCGAACCCGGCCAGTTGATCAGGCGCGTTGGCAGGCATCATCGCTCCGGTGCGCAGGTAATTCTCACAGGACCAGTCGAATTCGGTCCATTCGATACCGGGCAGCACCGCGTCGAGCACCGTGACGGCCTCGGCGGTGACATCGACGCCGATGCCGTCACCGGGAATGGTCGCGATGCGATAAGGCCCGCCGCCACCCCTGGTGGAATCGCCGCGCGATGCTGTGTGCCCAACCGTCGCCCAACCGCCACCCCTGGTGGAATCGCTACGCGATGCTGTGTTCATAGGTGCACTCCGATGTACTTGGTCTCCAGGAACTCATCGATCCCGGTGAGTCCACCCTCCCGGCCCAGCCCGGACTCCTTCACGCCGCCGAACGGCGCGGCCGGATTCGATACGACCCCCTGATTCAGCCCGACCATGCCGGTTTCCAGCGCCTCGCACACCCGCAGTCCGCGTCGCAGGTTTTCGGTGAAGACATAGCCCACCAATCCATACGGCGTGTTGTTGGCCCGCGCGAGCACCTCGGCCTCGGTGTCGAAGGTGGCCATCGCCGCGACCGGTCCGAAGATCTCGGTCCGCCACATCTCGGCGTCATCCGACACACCCGTCAACACCGTCGCGGGATAGAAGTTTCCCGGTCCGTCCAGCGCCACCCCGCCGGTGCGCACAGTGGCGCCGCGACGGACGGCATCGGCGACCAAGCGCACCACCTTCGCCACCGCGTCGGCGTCGATGAGCGGACCGACGACAACTCCCGGCTCGGTCCCCCGCCCCATCGGCAGCGCCGCCAGCCGGTCGGCGAGCCGGGCAGCGAATTCGTCAGCGATATTGCGCTGCACGAAGATTCGGTTGGCCGCGGTGCATGCCTGTCCGATATTGCGCATCTTCGCGGCGAGCGCGCCCTCGACGGCCGCGTCGAGATCCGCGTCGTCGAACACGATGAACGGCGCGTTGCCACCGAGTTCCATCGACGTGCGCATAACCGTCCGCGCGCACTGTTCGAGCAGTAGCTTGCCGACGGCGGTGGAACCGGTGAACGACAGCTTGCGCGAGCGGCTGTCCAGAATCAGCGGTGTCATGACCGCACCCGGATCGGAGGTGGTGATCACATTGACGACACCGGCCGGGACGCCGACCTGATCCAGGATATCCGCCAGTGCAAGCATCGAAAGTGGCGTCTGCTCAGCGGGTTTCACCACGCAGGTACACCCGGCGGCCAGTGCCGGACCGATCTTGCGGGCGCCCATGGCGAGCGGGAAGTTCCACGGCGTGATGAGCAGGCTGGGACCGACCGGCTGTCTGGTCACCAGGAAGCGCGAGCCGCCAGCCGGAGCGGGCATATACCCGCCGTCCAGGCGCACAGCCTCTTCGGCGAACCAGCGGAAAAACTCTGCCGCATAGGCGATCTCGCCGCGAGCCTCGGCCAGCGGCTTACCCATCTCCAGAGTCATGATCAGCGCGAGGCGTTCGGTATCGGCGAGCAGCGCCCGGTGCGCGCGCATGAGGATATCGCTGCGCTGCCTCGGCGGCGTCCGCGCCCACTGCGCCTGTGCCGCATCGGCCGCGGCCAGGGCGTCCAGCCCGGCGCCCGGATCGGCGTCGGCCACCGTAGCGAGCAATTGCCCGGTCGCCGGATCGGTCACCGGCAGCGTGTCGGACGCGGCGCGCCACCGTCCGCCGATGAACAAACCCGTCGGCACAGTGTCGATCGCGGCGCGTTCGGCGGTGGTCAGGGTGGTCTCGATGAGCATGGCGCTGGCTCCCTTTCATTCATGACGCAGCCTCCGGCCATTGCTGCGACCCCCGCGCCCATGTTATGCATATTGTCAACAATCCGACAATAGATAATCAGCGGATGCACGCCCGAGAGGCGGATCACCATGACCGAGCTATCCCCCGTTCTCAAGCAGGCCACCCCGATAACCGTCGACCACGGATCGGGCTGCTACCTCTACGGCACCGACGGACGCCGCTACCTCGACTTCACCGCGGGTATCGGCGTGACCAGCACCGGACACTGCCACCCCCATGTGGTCGCGGCGGCCCAGGCACAGGTCGCCAGCCTGATCCACGGCCAATACACCACCGTCATGCACCGGCCGCTGCTCGAACTCACCGAGCGGCTCGGCACGGTGCTGCCCGAAGGGCTGGATACGCTGTTCTTCGCCAACTCCGGCAGCGAGGCGATCGAGGCGGCGCTGCGCCTGGCCCGCCAGGCGACCGGACGGCCGAATATCGTTGTCTTCCACGGCGGATTCCACGGCCGCACCGTGGCGGCGGCGACCATGACGACCTCGGGTACCCGCTTCTCCGCCGGATTCAGCCCGCTCATGTCCGGTGTGCACGTCGCGCCGTTCCCGACCGCGTTCCGCTACGGCTGGACCGAGGCCGAGGCCACCGCCTTCGCGCTGCGCGAACTGGACTACCTCTTCGCCACCGTCACCTCCCCCGCCGAGACCGCCGCATTCGTGGTCGAACCAATGCTCGGCGAGGGCGGGTACGTCCCCGGCAACAGCACGTTCTTCCGCGGCCTGCGCGAACGCGCGGACCGGCACGGCATCCTGCTCGTATTCGACGAGATCCAGACCGGTTTCGGCCGGACCGGAAAGTTCTTCGGACATCAGCACTTCGACGTCCGCCCCGATGTCATCACCATCGCGAAGGGCCTGGCCAGCGGGTTCCCGCTATCCGGAATCGCGGCGTCACGCGAACTGATGAGCAAGGCGTGGCCGGGATCCCAGGGCGGAACCTATGGCGGCAATGCGGTGGCCTGTGCCGCCGCGATCGCCACCCTCGAGGTGATCGAATCGGAGCGGTTGGTGGACAACGCCGCCGTGCGCGGCACGCAACTGCTGGCCGGAATGCGCGACAGCGCCACCAAGGCGATCGGGGATGTGCGCGGCCTCGGACTCCTCTGCGGCGCCGAATTCACCACCGCCACAGGTGAACCCGATACCGCCACGGCCGCGGCGGCGCAGCGGCTCGCGGTCGAAAAGGGCCTGCTACTGCTCACCTGCGGTGCGTATATGAACGTGGTGCGGATGATCCCGCCGCTGATCGTGACCGATACCCAGATCGATGACGCGCTCGCGATCTGGTCCACCGTTCTCGCCGAAATCGCCACATGACCAGGAGACAGCACCGATGACCCGCTACATCACCATCACGCTGACCAAGGCGGGCGTGACCTGCCGTGCCCGACTGCTCGACGCGGAGGCGCCAAGGACCTGCGCCGCGGTGTGGGATGCCCTGCCGCAGGAGGGCGACGCGTTCCACGCCAAGTACGCCCGCAACGAGGTGTACACACTGGTGCCGCGGATCGTGGCGGCGCCACATCGGGAGAATCCGACCGTCACCCCCATTCCGGGCGATGTCTGCCTGTTCGATTTCGAACCGTGGGAGATCGGCAACCCGGCGTACGGCTATGAGCCGGGTACGGCGGCGCACCACGACCAGGGCGCCACCGATCTCGCGTTGTTCTACGGGCGTAACAACCTGCTCATCAATGGCGACCTGGGCTGGGTGCCCGGGAATGTCTTCGCCACCATCGAAGATGGTCTGACCGATCTCGCGACAGCCTGCAACACCCTCTGGCTGCACGGAGTTCAGGGCGAAACGTTGGCGTTCGCTCGCGCCTGACCCGTGCTCATCGGCGGCCGGATCCAGTCGTCCGAATCGCCTGGCGTAGGCCGCGATCGGGCAGGTCGACGCCCGACCGCGGCCACTGACAGCTCCGACGCGAGCAGGTCAGGAGGCCAGCACGTGCTCGGCGTAGCGGGCGATGGCGAGTACCAGATCGTCGGAATGGCGCGGCCCGACGATCTGCAGACCGACCGGCAGTCCCGCGGCGGTGGTCCCTGCGGGAATGCTGATCGCGGGTTGCTGGGTCATATTGAACGGATAGGTGAACGGGGTCCACTGCGGCCAGCTGGCCAGCCCGCTCCCGGGCGGGACATCGTGGCCCGCCTCGAATGCGGTGATCGGCATCGTCGGAGTGATCAGCACGTCGTAGGTGGTGTGGAATGCGCCCATGGCGATGCCGAGTCGGGCGGCGACGTCGCGGGCGTCGAGATAGTCGACGGCACTGATGGATTCGCCACGTTCCCAGACCGCGCGTAGACCCTGGTCCATCTGTTCGCGCGTACCGTCCGGGAACTTCGCCAGCATGGTGGCCGCACCGGCAGCCCACAGCACTTCGAACGCGTCGCGCGGGTCCGCGAAGCCCGGATCCGTCGTGATGACCCGTAGCTCGGCCGCCGCCAACCGCCGCACCGCCGCATCCACGACCGCGGCGACCTCCGGATCGACCTCGGCATAGCCGAGGGTCGGCGAGTAGGCGACGGTGAGTCCGCGCACCTCGCGCGACATCTGGCCGCGGAAGGTCGTCACCGTGGGCGGCAGCGCGGTCGGATCGCGCGGATCGGGCAGCGACAGAATGTCCATCAGCAGCGCCGCATCCTCGACCGTCCTGGTCATCGGCCCCGCATGCGCCAGCGGACCGAACGGGCTCGCCGGATACAGCGGCACCCTGCCATGCGTCGGCTTGAAGCCGACGATGCCACAGAACGCGGCCGGAATGCGGATACTGCCGCCGCCGTCGGTACCGACCGATACCGGGCCCATGCCCGCCGCCACCGCGGCCGCGCTGCCACCCGAGGAGCCGCCCGACGTCGTCGCCGGATCGGCCGGATTGCGGGTGATACCGGTCAGTGGGCTGTCGGTCACCGCCTTCCAAGCGATTTCGGGCGTTGTCGTCTTCCCGAGGAACACCATGCCGTCCTCGCGCAGGCGGGCCACCACCGGGCTGTCCACCTGCCAGGGCCCGCGCGGGTCGACCGATGTGCTGCCGCGCCGGGTGGGCCAGCCTTCGGTCAGGAAGATGTCCTTGATCGAGATCGGCACACCGTCGAGCAGCCCGCGGGCGTAGCCCGAATTCCAGCGCGCCTCCGAATCTTTGGCCTGCACCAGCGCCCGATCGGGATCGACAAGGCAGTACGCATTCACCGCACCGTCACGCGCCGCGATGGCCTCCAGGATCGCCTCGGTCGCCTCGACCGGCGACAGGGTTCCGGCCGCGTAGGCCGAGACCAACTCGACGGCGGTCATCGCGGCCGGTTGAGTGTTGATGTCCGGGTAGCTCATTGCAGGGCTCCTTCAGCCGGGCACGTACCCCAGCTCTTTATCGACCACGTTGTCCAAAGGCCGGCCGGCGATCCAATTGTCGAAATTGCGGGTGAACGCCGTAACGACCTCGGTTCGCCAGCCGCTGAAATCACCCGAATTGTGCGGAGTGATAAGCACATTCGGCAGATCCCAGAGCGGATGCCGCGCCGGTAGCGGTTCCGGATCCACCACATCGAGTGCCGCGCCGGATATCGATCCGGTGCTGAGTGCGGCGAGAAGGTCGTCGGTCACAACGAGTTCCCCACGACCGACATTGACAAACCTGGCATGTGGCTTCATTGCGGCAAATGCCCTGGCATCGAACATTTCCCGGGTCTGCGGCGTCAGCGGTGCGACCGCGACGACGTAGTCGGCAATGGGAAGTTCGGCGAGCAGATCGGTGCTGACGGTGCCGAGATCCGGGTCGCAAGCACGCGCGCGGCGGCCCACCGCCCGCACGGTCATCCCCGCGGCCCGCAACAACCGCGCGATGGCGCGGCCGATCGAGCCGGTTCCGACTACCAGGACGGTGGCTCCCGCAATGCGTTCGGATTCACGGTGCCGCCATTCGTGCCGCTGCTGCAAGCGCAGCGATCCGGCCAGATCCTTGGCGAAACCGAGGATCTGGCCCAAGACGTATTCCGCGATGGCCGTATCGAATACGCCACGTGTGTTGGTGACCACGACCTCGCTCTCCCGCAGTTCGGGGAACATCACCGGATCCACCCCGGTCGAACCCATATGCAGCCACCGCAAACGATCGGCCGCATGCCAGGCACCGGGGATCGCGCGAGTCAGGAAGTCGTAGACGAACAACGCGTCCGCGCCGCGCAGCGCGTCGGCGAGTCCGGACGCTTCCGTGTATCGCACTTCGGCTCGATCGGCCACCGTGGCCATGAGGTCACCGTCGGGCACACTGTCACTGTGCAGGACGGTGACAATTGGGCCCTGTTCCACATTGACACACTAAAATCGCATCGTATGATTGTCAACAATCCGATCGTTCTCGGAGGTCTGACGGCTGAGCGCGAGAGGGGCCGCATTGGAACTCGGCTTGCCCGATATCGAAGGGCCCGTCGCACAACGGGGTATCGGGATCATCGCACCGTTCGACCTCGCGCTCGAACGCGAACTCTGGCGCTGGGCGCCCTTGGACGTCAGCCTGCACCTCGCCCGCACACCGTATGAACCGGTGCCGGTCTCACTGGCGATGGCCGAGCTGGTCTCCAACCCTGTACATCTGACCGCGGCGACGCGCGATGTCATGCACGTGGAGCCGGAAGTCGTTGCCTACCTGTGCACTTCGGGCAGTTTCATCAGGGGCCTCGCCTATGAGAAGGCACTGCGCGACACCATTTGTCGGGCCGGAGCGCAGGACGCCGTCACCACCTCCGGTGCGCTCGTGGAGGCCATCCGGCATCTGGACATCAGCCGAGTCTCGGTGATCACCCCCTACGACGAAATCCTCACGCACAAGCTGCACGAATTCCTCGCCGAGGCCGGCTGCGCCGTAATCCGTTCGGACCACCTGGGATTGGGCGGCGGCATCTGGAAGGTCAACTACCGCACCATCGCCGAACGCATTGTCGGCGCGGACGACCCGCGCGCCCAGGCCATCTTCGTCAGCTGTACCAATCTGCCGACCTACGACGTCATCGAGCCGCTCGAACAGGCCCTCGGCAAACCCGTACTCACCGCGAATCAGCTCACCATGTGGGCATGCCTGGGCCGGATGAAGCTGCCGATGACGGGTCCGGGAAAGTGGCTACTCAACGTTTTCTGATTGGAAGAAAAGGCATGCAGGCACCCACCGTCGGCTTCATCTACCCCGACCACGCGGCCGAGGACGACTATCCATTCGCCGCGTCGCTCCTCGGCGTACGGCTGCCGGTGGCCCACATCTACGGCACCGATCTGCACGCCATTGCGGAGCTGCTCGATCTGGGCAGTCCGGACAAGCTCCGCCACGGCGCCTCATTGCTCGCACCGGACCGACCCGACGCCGTTGTCTGGGCCTGCACCTCAGGGAGTTTCGTATACGGACCGCAGGGCGTGCGAGATCAGGTGCGCGCGCTGGCTTCGGCCGCGGGTGTACCGGCATCGAGCACCAGCCTCGCCTTCGTTGCGGCCGCACATGCGCTCGACGTGCGGCGTGTCGCGGTCGCCGCGAGCTATCCGGATGAGGTCGCGCAGCTGTTCGTGGAGTTCCTGGCCGATGCCGGAATCGAGGTGGTCGCATTCTCCAGCGCCGGTATCGATACCGCCGCGGAAGTGGGCACCTTGACTGCCGCACAGGTGCGCGAGCTGGCAGTCGCCAACGATCATCCCGACGCGCAGGCGCTGCTGATTCCGGATACCGCCATGCACACCCTCGCAGTGCTGCCGGAACTCGAGGCGCGCTTGGGCAAGATTGTGTTGACGGCCAATCAGGTCACCATCTGGGAGGGCCTGCGGCTGACCGGCAGCACGGTGGCATCCGCGGCGCTCGGCTCCCTCTTCTCGGAAAGGCATATCCATGTCGGTCGTTGATTTCGAGCCGGTGAACCGGCAGTCGACGGCGGAAATGATCTCCGACCGGCTCCGCGAGGCGATCATGCGCGGCACGCTCGCGCCCGGCGCTCAACTGGGCGAAGCCGACCTCGCAACGCGATTCGGAGTGTCGCGCGGTCCGGTGCGCGAGGCCATGCAGCGACTGCTCACCGAGGGCCTGCTCTACAGCATCCGCAACCGCGGGATCTTCGTCATCGAACTCACCATCGACGACGTCGTCGATATCTACCGAGCCAGAACCGCCATCGAAGGCGGCGCCCTCGCCCTCATCCTCGACGGCCGCCGCGATATCGCCCACGCCGCCCTCGAACCCAGCGTCACCGCCATGTGCGCCCACGCCGAAAACGGTAATGCCGCAGGCGTTTCCGACGCCGACCAAACCTTCCATGAGGCGCTGGTCGACAGCGCAGGCAGCCCGCGCCTGGTCCGAGCCGCCCGCACCCTGCTCATCGAAACCCGAATGTGCTTGGGCGCCTTACAGACAACGTATCCAGACCTGCGCGAACAAGCCCAAGAGCACGTCGAGTTGCGTGACGCGATCGGGTCGGGCCCGGTGCGCCGGGCCCGCATGCTGCTGGTCGAGCATATGGACGATGCGGTACAGCGGCTGCGCCGTCAATACACCGGCGAGTTCGCTCCGTAGCCCGCATGAGCTGAGCTCGGGCCGCGACCAGTAGACGATCGCGGAGGCACTGCGGCTCGCCTACGATCAAGTCTGTAGCGAAAACAGCAGCGACACAGTCGAACTGATGGCCGTGCACGAGCCGAACCGACCGAAGAACAGTTGCGCGACAACAACGATCTCGCCCCAATGGTCTCCACCGGAACCATGGCCGTGGTCGCCGCCTACTCACCGGCCAGATCGACATCCTGTCCGGAGCCCCCGCACAGCCGGCTTCCGGGTGCGGCGGCTGGTGGTTCGGCCCCCCGGAATCGTTGCCGATCCCTGGGGGCCGACCGTGACATCGGGTGCGGTCACATAGAAAGAGCCATGCTGATCGATTGGTCGACGCATGCCTGATCGCCAGCGCATTCGCGGGACGCGACGGTCTGGGCGCAATCCGTATAGTCGCCGCCTTGGAGCGCCATGCACTCCGACTTGATACTGGCCGCGACGTCCGCGGGGTCAGCAGCCTGCGCGACGCCGGCACCGATACACAACGCCACTACCGGGGCGCATACCGCGATCACAGTCTTCCTGATCATGATGCCTACTCCCTTCGGGTGGTTACATCCTTGCCATCGGGGGTGCAGCCGTCGTACTCGACCGCTGCGGTTACCGACCGCCACGCTACGCGGATCACACCGCCCAGCGGCCGCCAATTTTGAAAGAAAACCCTGGTCAGAACATACGCATGTGTCGCGGTCCAACACCCTGCGATACGCCCGAATCACAAACCGGACAATGCCTTCACCACCCGGAACTCGAACGGCTCGACTCCGCAAGGCGGCTCCAGACCGATGCTCCTCGACGGACTCGCGCCGGTCGGCGCGACGACCGTGGCCTCACGCCCGGTCCGCCTCGAGGATGGTCAAGGCCCGCTCCCAGGTCTGTACCGGGTCCCAATCCCTGATCGAACTGGGCAAGGCGTTCGCGGCCGAGGACTACCACCACGCGGCCATCTCCTGATAAGAGCGCCGGGCTACTCGGCCGGGCTGCCCGACCGAGTAGCCCGCTCGTTTCGAGCCGTCGCGATCAGCCGTGCAGGGCGGCGGTCAACACGCTCGCTGCCTGTGCCACTGCGGCTTTGGCGGCGTTGGTGTCGTGCAGGGTGTTGAGCATGACGAAGTCGTGGGTGATGGCGCCGTAGCGGACCTGGGTGACCGGTACGCCGGCAGCGCGGAGCTTGGCGGCGTAGGCCTCACCCTCATCGCGCAGGACGTCGGCCTCGGCGGTGATGACCAGGGCGGGTGGGAGACCGGTGAGCTGGTCGGGTGTGGCGCGCAGTGGGGACGCGGTGATCCGGGCGCGGTCCTCGGGGCTGGTGGTGTACTGGTCCCAGAACCACTGCATGCCTTCTCTAGTCAGGAAGTAGCCGGTGGCGAACTCCCGGTACGAACCGGTATCGAAGTTGGCGTCGGTGACCGGGTAGAACAGGACCTGCTGTACGAACGACACGTCGCCACGTTCCTTGGCCATGAGCGTGAGTGCGATGGCCATATTTCCGCCCACGGAGTCACCGGCGACGGCGATGCGAGAAGTGTCCAGGCCCTTGTCGGCGCCATCGGTGCTCACCCACTGCGCGACGCGGTAGGACTGTTCGTTGGCGACCGGGTAGTGGACCTCGGGTGAGCGGTCGTATTCGGGGAATACGACGGCAGCGTTCGCTCCGATGGCGAGGTCACGCATGAGCCGGTCATGGGTGTGGGCGTCGCCGAACACCCAGCCGGCGCCGTGGGTGTAGACGATCACCGGCAGCGGTCCGGTCGCGCCTCGGGGCTTGACGATACGTGCGCGAACCGAGCCCGTCGGGCCGCCCTCGACGGTAACCCATTCCTCATCGACATCGGGTTTGAAGATCGGGGAATCCTGAACGCCGTCAACCGTTTTGCGGCCTTCCTCAGGGGAGAGCTGGTAGAGGAACGGCGGTTCCGACGTCGCGTCCACGAACGCCTGCGCCGCCGGTTCCAGCGAGATGCCGTGCGGATTACCCACCATGGTTGTCCTACCTTTTCGTCGCGTCGATATGCGCGCATCGGCGTGCACACGATCAGTTTCCGCGCAGCGGTACCGGGATCACCCCGCTTGTGGGGCCAGAAATCCCTGAAATCAGGACACCAGCGAATCGGCGGCTAGCCCGCATAGGCCTTTCGGGCAGCCGCGGTGGCGCCGACCTGGTCGGCCCACGCCGACGGCAAAGTAGCCACGGATACCTCGGCGATCTCGTGCAGGCGGTCAGCGGGAACGCCCATACGACTCCACAGGATCAGGCCCTGCGCGGTGACGATGATGTGGGCGCTGAGCGTGGCTACCTCGGCGCTCGCGCCGTCGGGCGCGCAACTGCTCAGTCGCTCGGCGACGCCGCGCTCCATGGCCGCCCCGGTACGTGCCGCGAGCTCGGCGACCTCCGGAATCCGGCCACTGAGAGCGGCGATGCTGTTGATCATCAGGCAGCCGCGGCGGTCCGGCTGTGCCACGCAGTCCTCGACCATGGCGCGTAGCAGCGTGCGCGTCGCCATGCGAGCGGAGCCGGGTGCGGCCAGCACGGTCTCGCACACGAAGGTCGCGCGGCGTTCGCAGTAGCGTTCGAAAGCGGCCAGGAACAGGCCGCGCTTACTGCTGTACGCGGCGTAGATGCTGCCGTTGCCGACACCGGCGACGAGTGAGACGTCCTCCACCGACGTGTCGTCGAACCCGTTGGACCAGAACAGCTCGATCGCGGCGTCGAGCAGTTTCGATTCGTCGAACTGCCGTGGCCGTCCCATGGGCTCACCGTACCAATCAACATGCGACACTGCGCACAATGCTTGTTTTGGAGGGGCCCCTCCAGAATAATGGTGGACGTGTCCTCCTTACTCGCGGAAAAGTCCCGCCGCCGTATCGGCATCCTGGTCTTCGACGGCGTCAAGATGCTCGACTTCGTCGGTCCGGCAGAGGTCTTCGTGGAAGCGAACCAGTCGGTACCGGGCTATGAGGTGGTGCTGGTCTCGCCCGACGGCGCCAGCGTGCAGACCTCGATCGGCGGACCTCTCGAGGTGAGCGGCGCGGCTGGCGACGCCGGGCGATTCGATACGGTCATGGTCCCCGGCAGTGAATTGCCGCCCGCACGATTCGTCACCGACGAGGTGCTGGCCGCCGCCCGCATCCTCTCGGCCAACACCCGCCGGCTCACCTCGATCTGCAGCGGTGCGTTCGTGCTGGCCGAGCTGGGACTGCTCAACGGCAGGCGGGCCACCACCCACTGGAAATTCGTACACGACTTGGCGCGCAACTATCCGCAGGTCGACGTGCAGCCGGACGCGATCTTCGTGCGCGACGGGAACCTGTACAGCTCGGCCGGTGTCGTGGCCGGGGTCGATCTCGCGCTCGCTCTGGTGGAACAGGACCACGGCTCGGATACCGCGCGGCGGGTGGCACAGTCACTGGTCGTCTACATGCAGCGCGCGGGCGGCCAATCACAGTTCTCGGCGTCGCTGACCGGGCCCGTCCCACGCAGCGCACTGGTACGGCGAGTAGTGGATCTGATCTGTGCGGATCCGGCCTTCCCGCACACCGTGCAAACGCTGGCCGCCCACGCCCAGGTCAGCCCACGCCACCTGACCAGGCTGTTCCGCACCGAGCTGGAACGCTCACCGGCGGAGTACGTCGGGTTCATCCGCTTCTGTGTCGCACGCGATCTGCTGCACGCCGGGCACTCGGTGACCGAGGCCGCCATGTCCGCCGGATTCGGTAACAGCGAGGCCCTGCGCCGGGCATTCATCGCGCGCCTCGGCGTCTCGCCACAGAAGTATCAGCAGCGATTCCGCTCCACCGGGTCGGCCGCATTCGAGCACGATGCCGTTGTGGCGGTGTCCTGATCCGCGGGATTCGCGGCCCGCAGCGAGGGGCGCGCCGCGCATCGAACGGCCGAAACTCAGTGCTGCACGGACTCATCCGTTGTCCACTGCGCCCAATTGAAAAGGGGAAGCCTATGTCCACCGCTGCCAAGCCAACTGTCGTCCTGGTCCACGGCGCGTTCGCCGATGCCGCCAGCTGGTCCCCGGTGACCGAACGTCTACTCGCACAGGATGTTCCGGTGCTGGTTCCGCCGGTCTACAACCGGAGCCTTTCCGCCGACGCCGCTGCCATCCGCGCGGTCGTGGAACGGATCGACGGCCCGGTGTTGTTGGCCGGCCACTCCTACGGCGGCGCGGTCATCACCGTCGCCGGGGTGGCCGACAATGTGGTCGGCTTGGTCTATATCTCCGGATACGCGCTCGCGGAAGGCGAGAGTCTCGGCCAACTGCAGGGCGGCTTCCCGGACTCCGATCTCGCGGCCCACCTGGTGTATGCCCCGTATCCGGTCGAGGGCGGCGAGCCCGGTACCGATGTATCGGTCGAGATCGACGCGTTCCCTGCTGTTTTCGCCGCCGGTGTGGATCCTGTTCGAGCCCAGGTATTCGCCGTATCCCAACGCCCGCTATCGGCTTTCGCCTTCACCGAGCCGGCGTCGGCGGCGGCTTGGCAGACCAAGCCCGGCTGGGGAATCGTCTCCACCGCCGACCACACCATCAATCCGGACGTGGAACGCTTCGGCTACCGTCGCGCCAATCTGCGCAAGGTTGTCGAACTCGACGCCCCCCACCTGGTCATGCAGACACATCCCGACGAGGTCACCGCCATGATCACCGCGGCTCTGGCCGAACTCTCCTGACCCATCTGCCAGCTCAACAGCGACGTCGGCACATGGCTCCCTGATCGGTTGTCGTTCAATGCATTCCGAGACTTGCGCCGCCGAAGCCCGACTATCACACTGCCACCGCGGCGACTCGCCCGAGTGCACATTCAGTATTGGACCAAAACCGGACGCCGCCTTCGCCTTTCGGCATATTCGCCTTTCGACATATTCGTCAGCGCGGCACATTCGTCAGTGCGGCAGGTCACGCAGGAGTGTAGGTCTCGACCTGCAGAACAGCGGGGTGGATGGGCGTCACAGGGTTGCATCACATCGACTCGCAATAAGCGTGGGGCGAGGCAGAGACAGAGGCAACTAGCCGAACCAACAATGCGGTGTAGCGACGAGGGACCGAAGACTGGACATACCTACCGTAGCCACGCTCGAGTGATGCCTGTCACATTTCCGTGTAGCGGAACATCATTTCCGCGGTCGGAGAGGATGAGGTATGGGGATGCTGACTTGGCGTCGCGGCCGGGCGGACAGTGGACGACCGGAGGATGCAAGACACTCACCGGGACAGTTGGCCGCCTACGGAGCCCAGCACATTCTGACGATGTACGGGGGTGTGATCGCGCCACCGCTCATCGTCGGCGGCGCGGCGGGTCTATCCGCCGCCGACATCGGATTACTGGTGACGGCGGCGCTGTTTGTCTCGGGCCTCGCCACGCTGCTGCAAACCCTCGGAATCGGACCGTTCGGCAGCCGATTGCCCATCGTGCAGGGGGTTTCTTTCGCAGGCGTATCGACCATGGTGGCGATTGCCACCACCGGCGGGTTACGTCCGGTATTCGGCTCCATCATCGTCGCCGGGGCAATCGGCCTGGTGCTGTCATCGTTCTTCGCGCAACTGGTGCGATTGTTCCCCGCGGTGGTTACGGGCACGATCATCACCGTAATCGGCCTTTCACTGATGCCGGTCGCCTTCAACTGGACAATGGGCAACAACTCCGCCGCACCCGACTACGGTTCCCTGGCCAACATCGGATTCGCCGGCCTGACGCTGCTGATCATCCTGGTGATCAGTCGCCTGTTCCAGGGCGCGCTGTCGCGACTGTCGATTCTTATCGGGCTGGTGCTCGGTACCGTCATCGCGGCGTGCGCAGGCAAGGCCGATTTCTCCGACGTGGGCGACGCCCGCCTGGTCGCGCCGCCACAATTGCTGCACTTCGGGTCCCCGACCTTCGAAGTCGGTGCCATCGTCGCGATGACAATCGTGATCCTGGTGACCCTGATCGAAACCACGGCCGACATCCTCACAATCGGTGAAATCGTCGGGACCGACGTCGATGCCAGGCGCGTGGCGGACGGGTTGCGAGCCGACATGCTGTCGACGACGGTCGCGCCGGTCTTCGGATCCTTCACCTGCAGCGCGTTCGCACAAAACGTCGGCCTGGTCGCACTGACCGGAATCAAAAGCCGGTTCGTAGTGGCAACCGGCGGCCTGATTCTCGTGCTGCTCGGCCTGCTCCCGGTGGTCGGCGCGATCGTCGCCGGAATTCCGTACCCGGTACTCGGCGGCGCCGGACTCGTGCTCTTCGGATCGGTTGCGGCGAGCGGGATTCGCACCCTGTCCAGGGTGGACTACCAGGACAACCTCAACATGATCATCGTCGCGGTCGGCATCGGCTTCGGCCTCATACCCGTTGCGGCACCGGAATTCTGGGATGCCCTCCCCGAAAAAATCGCAGTGGTCCTGAACTCCGGAATCAGCGCCGCCGCAGTCGCCGCCGTCCTCCTCAACCTGGCCTTCAACGAATGGAAATTCGGCAAACGACCAGGTTCCTCCGTCCTCGCCGCAGCCGTCGACGAGCGCGACCGGCTCAACAACGACGCCAAGCCATAAGCGGCGGGCGCTCGACCGCATCGGAGTTAGGGCTCGACTCCAGAACCCCCATGCGGTGTGCAAGACCGTCGGCACGCATCAGCGGCACGCCCTGTCTGGTCCGCGCGAACCTGGCGAGCGCACGCGCCGACGAGCTGCGGTTCGCCAAGTCCACTGCTGTTGCGCATGCTGAAGGCCGAATACGTCGACAGCTCGGGCAGCGCATCCGCCCGCATCTTCGGCTGATC
Organism: Nocardia sp. CA-107356; assembly: GCF_050946365.1. Lineage (NCBI taxonomy): Bacteria > Bacillati > Actinomycetota > Actinomycetes > Mycobacteriales > Nocardiaceae > Nocardia > Nocardia sp. CA-107356. The sequence continues at coordinate 7,548,951 of NZ_CP191992.1, forward strand.
GGCGCATCCATGCGCTACGGTTGGTCGCGCGAGATTCGCAAACACTCATAGTGTCCGGAGGTTGATGAATATGGCTGTCCCAAGCCGTCTTCAGCATGCCTTTTTCCGGTCCGCCCGAGGGTGAAACGCGCGGGCCGGGTCGAACTTCGAATGACAAGGACCCGTACGTGTCTCGCATTCTCACAACCGATCCCACCGAGCTGACCACCAACCGCCTCATACTGCGGTCATGGACCAGCGAAGAAGCCGCCGCCGTGCTCGGCGACCACCGGCAGGCCGACTGGGCGGACGATTTTCCCTCCGAAGGCGACAAGGTGATCGCCGCACTGTTCGCCGAGCACCCGGCCTGGCTGGGGACCTATGGGCAACGGCTGATCATCGAACGCGCCACCGGGCTGGTGGTCGGCGGGATCGGACTGTTCTGGCCGCCCAATGACGGGCAACTCGAAATCGGTTACGGCATCGTGGCTTCGCGACGCGGCCGGGGCTATGCCGCGGAGGCGACTCGGGCCTTGACCGAATTCGCTTTGGCCGCACCGGAAGTACACACCGTCTTCGCCAATGTCGAGTTGGCGAATCCGGCATCGGCGCGAGTATTGGAGAAGGCCGGGTTCGACCTGGTAGGCCAGAGCCGTGGTCCCGAGGGAGAGCACCTGGCCTGCTATCGCACGGCGGCTGACCAGCGGTAGTCGGTAATGATGTCGGCGCCTGCCATATGCGGCGCCGACATCATTCGCTTGTCATGCCTCGTGCCGGCAAGGGCTACCCAAGGCTCGTCCGAATGACCATCGAGCCAGCGCGCAAGCGCGGCGAGTGCCGCGGATCGGGCCCAACCAGTAGTACTTCCGCGAACTGCGAGCCGACTTGGCACTGCAGCACCCTTTCTGACCAGGGAAAATACTGATCAATAACAACCGTGTGCGCAGACTCACGCACCGAGCCCGCGGCCACCGGCTTCGGGCCGGATTGGTGTGGCGGTCGAACCGGTCCGCTGCCAGCCCACCGATCTCTATCCCGCGCAGATCCGTTCGGTCAGCTACTGCCGAACGAGCCGCCGCCGCCCCAGCCACCGTTGCCCCAACCGCCGTTGCCCCAACCGCCATTGCCCCAGCCACCGTTACCCCAGCCGCCATTGCCCCAACCGCCATTGCCCCAGCCACCGTTACCCCAACCGCCATTGCCCCAACCGCCATTGCCCCAGCCGCCGTTACCCCAGCCACCATTACCCCAGCCACCGCCCCGACCACCGCCGTCGTCACCGCCGCCGCCGCCCCAAGGGCGATCAACCTGCACCACACCGGGCACGGACGTCGGCGCAGCCATGGCCGGAACCGCCGCCGCCGTCATCGGAGCCGCGATCGCGGCTCCGACGAGCGCGACCTTCGCGAGCAGCTGGTATGTGGCAGTTCGATGCGTCTTGTTGGTCATCATCATTACCTTCTTCCGGCGAGTCCGTCGCACGTAACTGACCCGCCGATTGTCGAGTTCATTGACATTCCCCGACACATCTGATATTAGGCCTGCACCGTCGTCGCCACCACCATGCGAAAAGCAGGAGCCTGGCCACTGAATCTCGCCTTGTCGGGCGTACCTCTGGGCGGTGCGGACCGAGTTCACGAAAGCAGAAAAGCCCGATCGAAACCGCGGTCCGCGACTGTCGTTTTCGCGGCGACACCGTCAGGATCTGAGGAAATCGGCCATACGGCTGACCCTTTCGGCCTTCGGTATCGGCCGCGCCGATTTCCCGGCGTTCAATTCCAGCAGGTCGCAGCCGCGGCCACCGGATGATTCCGCTGGAAGGAAACGACAATGACCGAGTACGTGACGCTCGAACACGGACAGCTCGCCTGCGATGTGGTCGGTGACGGACCGCTCGTGGTGCTGTCGCACGGCATGGGTACCGTGCGGCACGACTTCCGCCACCTCGTCGGCCCGCTGGCCGCCGCGGGCTACCGGGTGGTCAACGTGGACATGCGCGGGCACGGCGAATCGAGCCTCGACTGGCCGTCGGTGACCGGGAAAGCCGCTATCAGCCGCACCGATGTAGCGGAGGACCTGCTGGGGGTCATCCGGGCCTTCGGCGGCCCGGCGGTGATCGTCGGGCACTCGCTGTCCGGCGGGTCGGCAACGATCGCCGCGGCACAGGCCCCGGAGTTGGTGACCGCGATCGTTGAGATCGAACCCTTCACCCTCACCCAACGCCTGCACGCCGGAGCCCTGCTCACCAGCCGCCGATACCGCCGCGGCATGGTCCGCCTCGCCCTCACCTCGATGATGAATTCACTGCCCTGGTGGCGGCGGTATCTGGACATCGCCTATCCGACCAAGCCCGCCGACTACGACCGATACCTCGCCGGCCTCGAGAACATTCTGCGACAGCCCGAGCGCTGGGCGGAATTCATGAAGACCGGACAGACCACCCCTGCGGACGCGCACGCCCGGTTGGCGGACGTCCGCTGCCCCGCGCTGGTGATCATGGGTTCGGCGGACCCGGATTTCGCCGATCCCGAGGCCGAGGCGAACGCGATCGTGGCCGCCATGCCGGATGGTTCGGGCCGGGTCGTGATGGTCGACAACGGTGGACACTATCCGCACGCCCAGTTCGCGGATCATGTTGCCGCAGTGATCATCCCGTTCCTCGATCAGCACGCGGTGCACGGCAAGAGCGCCGGGGTCGGGCGCGTCGGCTGATGCTGCCGGGGTGGGCCTCCCGACCGCCATTGCGCGCGGCGATATTCCCGCTGTGGGCGTCGATGCGGGAGCCCGACTGCCGTCACGGTCACGCACTGATCGTGGCGGCCACCTGTCCCGGCTGCGATGATGGCGGAATGCCCGCGCCGCGCACCATCGTTTTCGTCGCTTACGAGGGTATGCAGCTGGTCGAATTGGCCGGGCCGATGGATGTTTTCGGGTTCGTCAACGCGGTCGCCGAGAAGACGATGTACCGGCTCGTGACGGCCTCGCCGCAGGGCCGGTCGATCAAAGCCGACGGCGGTCTGACCATCGCGGTCGAACACTCGCTGCACGACCTGGCCACCTCCGCCGACGAGATCGACACCCTGATGGTCGTTGGCGGCTGGATCTCCGGGCCGGTGTCCGCGGAAGTGGTCCGCGAATTGCCCGCCCTGGCCCGCAAATCCCGCCGAGTGACCTCGGTGTGCTCCGGCGCGCTGCTGCTCGCCGCCGCCGGCCTGCTCGACGGCTACCGAGCCACCACCCACTGGGGTACGACCGATCGACTGGCCCGCACCTACCCTCGCGTCACCGTCGAGCCCGACCGCATCTACGTCCACGATCGCAACCGCTGGACCTCCGCGGGCGTCTCCGCCGGCATCGACCTCGCCCTGGCCCTCGTCGAGGACGATCACGGCCGCGAAATGGCCCAGCAGATCGCCCGCGCCTTCGTCGTCTTCACCCGCCGCTCCGGTGGCCAAGCCCAAGTCAGCGCCCAACTACGCGCCCAGCCCGCCCGCACCCCCGCCATCCGCGCCGTCCAACGGTGGCTCCCCGACCACCTCGACGACGACCTGGCAGTCTCCGCTCTGGCTCAGCGCGCCGGCATGAGCGCACGACATTTCGCCCGCGCCTTCCGCGTCGAAACCGGAACCACCCCAGCCGCATTCGTAGAAGACCTCCGCATCGAAGCGGCCCGCCGCCTCCTGGAATCCACCGAACTCACCATCACCGCGATCGCCCGCGCGGTCGGCTACCGCCACGGTGAAACCCTCCACCGAGTCTTCACCCGCCGCCTCGCCACCACCCCCGAGCGCTACCGCCAGCACTTCGCCACCGGCGCAAGCCTCGCCGAAGACCGCTCCGTGAGCCCGATGCACAACAGCTGATCCTTCGGCGACCCCGGTATGCGGCAAAATAGTGCCTACGCGCAGGCCCGCCTCAACTACACGGTCGCGCAGATCACCGGCGTACCGTGGCGCACGTTTCACGACTTTGCCCGTAAGAACACCGCAGTGCGGAAGGATGCCGCGAAATGATCGATCATGTCTACATCTCGGTCACGGACATCGAGAAGTCGCTGGGCTTCTACGTCGAGGCACTGAAGCCCCTTGGCTGGCGCGAATTCGGGAAATACGATGCCGCGTCTGGACCTGACAATGTCCCGGATCTCTTCGGTCTCGGCGACGACACATACATCTCCGGCACCGGAGTCGGATCGAGCATCTGGCTGCGGCAGCGCAAGCCCGGCGAGACAGGTCTGTACCTCGGCATCGTGTGCGACACCAACGAAGCCGTTGACGCCGCCCACGTCGCCGCGATCAACGCCGGTGGCATCGACGAAGGCGGGCCAGCGGACCGGACATATTTCGCACCCGGCTACTACGCCGCCAATGTCGCAGATTTCGATGGCAACCACCTGGAGTTCGTGCATAAAGCCTGGAACCCCGCGCGCTAGAGCCGCCGGCCTGCAGCCGAACCAGCATCGGCCGCGCCAGCCTTGCAGCCATATCAAATATTCGGCATGAGCGCACGTCGGGTTCGTCCGCCATCCGCTACCCGAGATGCTTTGGTGGACAAGCGATATGCGGTAGAAGAGGATGGTTCACTGTGGAGCGACCACTCGCTCGCAGCCTCAATCCACCGTTGCCTCGATCCAGCTCTGCACACACGGGCAATCACTCTGCTATCCGATCAATCCCAGGGCGCGGCGTGCAACGACCTCATAGTGTTTCCCGAAACCCCTTCCGTCGCACTCCCAATCGATGACCATCGGGCAGGATCATCACCGGTGAGTCTGCCAGCGGAGTAAGTCGGCACAGCTCGACGTCGTTGCCCGGGTACCACTTTCGAGCACCTCACGGGATTGCGCGGGGAGACGTTATCGACGATCACAGACAACTTCTCGCCCGGCCAGCGCTGGCGCAGTGACTGCAGAAGGCCTCGAAACTCGTTTCAGCGCTTGCGATCCCGGGTTCGGTAGTAGAGCGCTGACCGGTAGCCGGATCCAAGGCGCCCAGTAGACTAGCGTGGCAAGCATGGAATCAGTCCTGTTCGCCGACCACTGTCGCCGCAGACGATTGCTCGGCGCGCTCACACGCTGGCAGCGGGCCGCACAGTGCGCCCCCCAACAAGGTTGAACGACACGCCCGCATACCGCCCGCTTGTTACCTTGATGTTGTCTCGACTATGAAAGGACTCCGCCCGTGGAACCCGGCTCTCCTGTCGACCTACGGCAGAATCAGCCCCACACCGCCCGAATGTATGACTATTACCTCGGCGGCAAGGACCATTACAGCGCAGACGAGGAAGCGGCTGAACAGGTCGTGGCGATCTGGCCAGGTGTGCGGGTCGCCGCGCAGGAGAACAGGGCCTTCATACACCGCGTGACACGGTTCCTCACAAACGCGGGCATTCGTCAATTCCTCGATGTCGGAACCGGTATCCCGACCGAGCCGAATCTGCATCAGGTGGCCCAACAGATTGCGCCTGAGACGCGAGTCGTCTACGTCGACAACGATCCGATCGTGCTCGTCCACGCCAGGGCATTGATGGTCAGCTCACCGCAGGGGCGTACCAACTACGTCTCCGCCGACGTCACGACACCCGAAAAGATTCTCAATGCCCCGGGATTGCTCGAGACACTGGACCTGACCCAGCCGGTCGCGCTCAGTCTCAACGCCCTGATGCATTTCGTCCCCGACGAGCAGGATCCCTACGGAATCGTCGATGCGCTGATGGACAGGCTCGTTCCTGGCTCGTATCTAGTGATGACACACGTCACGCCAGACTTCGATCCGACGGCAATAGGTACCGTGGTCGACATCTACCGCCGCAGCGGCTTGCCGTGCCAAGTCCGAAGCCGAGACGAATTCATGCGGTTCTTCCAGGGACTAGAGCTGGTCGATCCCGGTGTAGAGGTGCCGCACCGCTGGCACCCGGACGGTGTCGCACCCCCGAAGAAAATGGACGCGCAAGCGTCCGCCTACGCGGGCGTTGCACGCAAGTAATACAACCCCCGCACCCAGGAGACCGACCCGGGACGAGGCCCGGACAGCCGCTAGAACCCGAGCTGTAACAGCCGTGGCCACAACCGCTTTGGCCTACGTCACGGCTGCCAGCCCCGGCCAGCGACAGGCTGCAGGTCAAGCGGCCCGAACTCGTCGACGCACCAGTCGAGACCGAGCGGCTTTCTCCCTGCGGCAATGTGGACCTCAGTGCCTGTGAACAAGCTGATCGTTTAATGGCTCCGGTGGGCGGAGCTGCGGAAAAGCTTGGGCCCCTGTTGTGGTGGGCTCCAGTGGGCGTTCAGCGATTCCCGGCCCGATTTCGCTCGACCGCGGCCACGAAATCCGGGTGCGCGGAAACGATCAGCTGGTCGGCTGTTTCGTTCATCCAGACATCAGCGAAATAGCGGGAGCGACTCCAGGACAGCATCGCCACCAGCAACGCGATCGGCATGCATCCGGGCACGCTCACGAAAGCCAAAGGTAGATATAGCGATTCGAGTTCGAGCGCCCGTGCGATGAGGACGGCCGCGATTGTCAGCGGTATCGCCAGCAGCGCCAGCAGCGCGATTCGACGAAAGCGCCGGACCTCGTGAAGACAGAACTCGCAGGCCGGGCAGTCGAAGCGGACGCGCGCCAGGACGGGGTCCCGCCGCCCGGGTTTCATGGAGCGCAACATGGCTCGCGGTGTCGGCAACTCCGATAGTGGGCCACTGGAATTGACTGCGACGGAACGGGTCTCACTGGCGGTGCAACCGTGCTCGCTGCACAACCCCGGCATCGGCTCGGTGAGAACGAGCTCCGTCGGTGCCGTCGCGAGAGTCGGTGTCCAATCCGGGTTGATCTCAGTGTCGAAGACCACCCGCGCCCTGGTCACTGCAGCCATCCGCGCTGCTGGCGGTCCCGGAAGTATTCGTCGTCCTCGTCGTCGTCATCAGTCGGGGTTACGATGCGATCGCGGTTGGGCTTGCGGGTGCCCGGGATGACGGCGCTCCCGGCGGGCGCCGGCCGATCCGCGGGAGGGGGCGTCGGCTGGTCCGACGGCCGCTGGTCCTCTAGTGGTTCAGACCGGAGTCGCACCAACTCGGCTTCGCCCTGGGCGGCCAGCCGTTGCCGTTCCTCCTCCGGCATGTCCGCGAATTGCTGCATGGCGGCGGGCAACGTGCGATCGAGCACCCGATTGAATGCCTCGCTGTGCATCAATTCGCGTGCGCTGCCTTTACCTTCGACGACACCGCGCAACTGCTGCTTCAATTGCGGATCGGTGGCGGTATCCATCAGCACCCGAATCGCCCGGGACAGTTGGCGTGAGGCCCCGAGATCGCCGTGGGCCAGATCATGAATCGGCTCGGGCGCGTTCATTCAGGCTCCAGGGTGGTCGTAGGTGGCGGTGGGCAGGCTCGGCATATCGGCGGACTCGACCACCGCGACCACGCCGAAACCGACCCCGGCGATGGCCTCGAGTGCGACATACGCGGCGTTGAACTTCTCCACCAGCAGGCCCCATTCCGCGATCACCTTCGCCGTGGTCGCGGCGGCGGCGGCGACCAGGGCCGCCGTTGCGAAAATTCCGACGCCAGTGAGCGCCGAGGCCTCGGCCGCGGCCCACTCGATCACCGCCATGGCGCCCCAGTCCAGCAAGGTCTGCAAGGCATTACTCATGGCGGTGGAGAGGTGGTACGCAGTCGACGCGAAGCGGTTGATCTCGGTCGCCATCTCCTTCAATGGCTCGACCTGCGCGGAAATGGCTGTCGAGAGCTCCGTGAAATAGGCTTGGGCGCTGGTCGCCGCGTTACCGTCCCACGTCGCGTCGACAGTCGTCGCGCCGGACTTGACCGATTCGGAGAAGCTCGCGCTGTAGGAAGCCAGGTTTTCCACCGCCTTGCCCGCCTTCTGCAGGGCCTCCCAATCACCGGAGATCTTGGTGGTGAGCCACTTCAGCGGGTCTGTCCCGAGGACGTTTTCGCACCACTTACAAGCCCAGTACGTCGGCGAAATGGCGTTCGAGGTGATGAGGAACTCGAAACTGTCGTTGAGCGGGTCCTCGAGCGAAGGTTCCGCCAGGTGCTCGGACGGCGTCTTGGTCATCAGTTGCTGCCTGTGGGGTACGTGCGGTCCAACTCGTCGGCGCGCGCGTGGTCGGTGGTCCGGTAAACCTGTGCGACCTTTGTCAATTCGGTCGCCGCAGCCTCGGAGAGGGTGCCGAGGGTGGCGTAATTGGGCTTCAGCTTGTTGTGCGCCTCGGCAACAGCGCTCAGCCCGACCCGGATGAGCCCGCCGTCGCCCCACACGGTGTTGTCCAAGACCAGCCACTTGTCCAGATAGGTCGCGACATTCGCATTGGCCTCGGCCAGCGTCTTCAAAGCCGTGGCGAACGTGTCCACAGCGGCTGGATCAACTTTGAAAGTCTCCGACATCAGATCTCCCCTCCCGGCCGTACGCCGGCCGCTCTACACCGAAGCACCTTCACACAAAATTCCTGCTCAGCGCAACTTCGCCGATATCTCGGGCGGCGGCGCGTGGCAACCGTCCCGACTGCGAACGATCGGCGGCACTGCCTGTGCGCGTCTCGGTGCCTGTGAGCCAAACTGATCGTTCAGCAGCCCAGGTCGGCTGACCTGCGAAAACGCTTGGGCCACTGTTGTTGTGGTTATTGCCAAGAGTTTATCGTCGATGCGGAGTGGGCGATGGTGTCGTGACGTGAGGAACTGGACCGGCGCGGGGCGGCCACTGCTGAACAGGTCGAGCAGCTGCGTCGCCAGGTCGCGGAGCCGACCGAACAGCTGAATAGCACCGACTGGCGATCACGCGGGAAACGATGAGCGAGATCTGCGCCGAGACCGCCGAACCGACCCCGCCTGCGGTGAGCGAAGTTTCGGCCGGTGGAACGGGAATGATTGCGTCGCAGCCGATTCCGGATGGATCGCCGATCGGATTGGCGCTGGTGCCGCAGCGGGGATGAAAGCGTTGGCGCTGTAGGAGGATTGCGGCGAGATCTTCGCGGTGCTCGCCGAGTCGGGTGGCGGGTTGCGGGCCGGGCAGGTCGCCGCCGAGCTGGGTATCGATCGGTCGAAGGTCGAGTCGTTGCGGGGGAAGCTGAAACGCCTGGTGGCGCGTGGCAGGTTCCGCCCCTCCCCGCCCGACACGCGGGCCATCCCCACGCATAGCCCCCTACGCGCCAGCGATCAGTTTGTTCGCAGGCACTCAGATCTCTGGATCATCAATGATCCACCTATGGCCATATTCGGATACTGTCGCCTGCCAACGTGAAGGTTCTGGCAAAACCAGCTCCGAAGGGGCCGCTACCTCCTAGCAGCCGACAACGAACCCATCGCTATTCCGGGGCGCTGTCTTCGCAACGCCGTGGGTTCCCGCCGAAATCGCTTCAGTCCGGCTGAACCCACGGGAGAGCCCGAGCTGAGGTCCATGGCCCGAGCCGCAAAGTAAGGCGCGCCGGTGACTGCCACCGCCCTGCTCGATCAGCTGGGCATACGCGATGATGCCCGCCGGCGTAGGTTGGAGTTGTGAGCAGTGGCGCCGTCCCGGCGGCAGCGGTGGCGGGCTCGGACCTGTGGGCCCGGGTGTTCGCGGCGCTGTACGACCCTCTGCTATGGGTGGGCGAGAGGGCGGGTATGGGCGCTCGTCGGCGGGATTTGCTCGGCCGGGCGAGGGGGCGGACTGTCGAACTCGGCAGCGGTACTGGTCTCAACCTGGGGTACTACCCTGACGGCCTCGACGAGCTGATCTTGACCGAACCGGAGGCCGCGATGCGTACGCGGTTGGCGCGCAGGCTGCGTCACAGCCGACGTCGGGCGCGTGTGCTCGACGCATCGGCGGAACAACTGCCGTTTGCGGATGAAACCGTGGATACGGTCGTCTCAACGCTCGTGTTGTGCACCGTCGATGACCCAGATCCGGTGTTGCGGGAGATCGGGCGCGTGTTGCGCCCCCGCGGCCAGCTCCTGTTTCTCGAGCACGTACGTTCCCAGTCGCCGCGACTCGCCCATTGGCAAGACCGCCTCGCCGGCCCGTGGCGCCGGTTCGCGGAGGGCTGCCACTGCAACCGTGCGACCCTCGAGCTGATCCGGGCCTGCGGGCTGGAGCTCGAAGATGTGCAGGAAGCGTCGTGGCGGGCAATGCCCCCGATTGTTCGACCGCTGATCACGGGTGTGGCCACCAAAGGCGATACCTGACTGAGGCTGCGCCTGACTCGACCGCGTACCGACGAGCTGCCTCAACGGCCTGCCGGTGGTACCGACCTCATGAGATGACACAGCTAGTTCACACCGAGCCGTTCTCACCGGCAACGATCCCAGCAAGTTCCGTAAGGTCGCTGATCTGCTGGTCCGACAGGTCAGCCGACTTCTTTCTGATCGCGATGAATCCAGCCCCAGGGGCCTCGTCGGACGTAACCGCTTACGTGATCGGCCGGGCTCGGTCTGCCGTTGTCGCATAGGCTGTTTCGAGTCGCAGTGTCAGCAAGGAGTTGCGCGCAATGGGCCAACCGTTCCAGCCGGGACCACCGCCATACAAGCCGTCACCAAGTCCGGTGCTCGCCACCTGTCCGAAGGCGGCGCGCTAGCCGTGCGAACGGCTCACGAAACCGTCAGGGCGGACCAGCACCGTCCCGTACGGCCAGCCATCCACGACGTGCACCGGAACGTCGGCCTCCACCTCGGGATCGGCCGTGAGCTCGGGATCGGCCGTGAGTACGCACCACTGCGATCCGACGAGATCTAGCGTGGACACCCCGTCGGCCACCCACATGTGCGGCAGGCGGGATCCCGGCGACCCATCGAGGTCGAGGGCGACGTCCTCGGTGGAGGGGAGCTCCGCGCCGCCGTACCGGTAGCCCATGTGCACCACAGGCGCGTTGATCGCCCCGGCTGCCTTGCGCGCCGCTGCCATGTCTTTCCCCCAGTGCAGGGACGGATCGTTGAACCGCAGGCGCGCCTGCTCCATCGTCATGAGCGCCACCGGATGGCGCTCCGCGTGATAAGTCTCCAGCAGCTCGGGCCCGGCCTCACCGCGCAGCACGTGTGCGAGTTTCCACGCCAGATTGTGTGCGTCGGCGATGCCGGCGTTCAGCCCGAACGCGCCCAGTGGGGGGATGGCGTGCGCCGCGTCGCCCACCAGGAAGACCCGACCGACGGAGAGGCGATCGGCCACCTGGCCGCGCCCCCGGAACGTCAGCACGCTGCGGATCTCCACCTCGATCGACGGGTCGCCGAGCGCAGTGCGGATGAGCTCCGGAGTCGGCTCCGTGTCGAGGGTGCTGAGGAAGACCCACTCGCGTTCGCCGTCGACGGTTACCAGCAGGCCGGTGGCGTCCGGATGATCGATATTGCACATTGCGAACGGCTTGCGCGGACGCAGATCAGCGTCGAACAGGATGCTCGTCGTTTCCCGACCGATCGCACCGGGACCGGTGAGGCCGATGTCGAGGATCTGCCGAACCCGGCTGCGCACACCGTCGGCCGCCACCAGATAGCGCGCCCGCACGACACGCCCGTCGGACAGGGTCGCCGTGACGCCGCCGGAGTCCTGCTCGAACGAGTCGAGCGCCACGCCGAACTCCACGTCGCCCGCCCTGGTGATCAGCACGCGGTCGAACCGATTCTGCGCGCAGGTGCCGCGGATCCGGGCCGGTGTGTAGGTGAGCTCGGCCGCGGTTTTCGCCTTCCACTCCGAGGTTTCGGTGAAGTCGGCCTCGGCGAGTGTGCGTCCTCTGATCTTCCCCGCCCGCAAGTCGACCGCGGCCTCGTTGACCGCGTGATCCAGGCCGACCTCGCGCAGGATCTCCACCGTCCGCGACCCGATGCCGGTGGCCCTGGGGTGGGGCGACAGCTCCGGCTTCTCCTCGACGACGAGGGGCTCGACGCCGTGGTGGCGCAACAGCACCGCGAGCATCAGCCCGACGGATCCGCCGCCGGCGATCAAAACATCAGCGGATACAGTGTGCCCATTCATGGGCACACTGTATCCAATTCTGTAGACTCTGTCCATGTCACTTATCTGGGAGCGTGAGCCGTACCGGTCGAAAAGGCAGGCCCTGAGCCTGGAGCGCATCGTGGACGCGTCCATCGCCATCGCCGATGCCGAGGGGCTCGACGCGCTGTCGATGCGCCGCGTCGCCGCCGAGCTGTCGACCGGCACGACCTCGCTCTACCGCTACGTGGACAGCCGCGACGACCTGCTCGACCTCATGGCCGATGCGGTACAGGACGACCACGTGCCGCTGACGGGAGACTGGCACGCCGACCTCGAGGCGTACGCCCACCACGAGCGCGAGCTGTGGCTGCGGCACACCTGGCTCGCCCCGCTGCTGGCCACCCGGCCGTCGCTCGGCCCCAACTGGCTGCGCGGCCTGGAACACGCCCTCACCGCAGCCGCCCCGCTGACCTCCGACATCGCCGACGTGGGCTCGGCCGTCGGGCTGATCAGGGACTACGTGCGCGGCGCGGTCATGCGCGAGCTCGCCGAGAAAGAGACCCAGCGGCGCACCGGTCAGACCGAGGACCAGTGGCGTGCTGCCGTCGCCCCCTACATGCGCAAGGTCATCGAGAGCGGCGCATATCCCCGGGTCTCGCGTATCACCAAATCCGCCGATCTGAGCCCGGCGGAACAATTCTCGTACGGCTTGCGCCGCATCCTCACCGGGATCGCGGACTCTCAGCAGACGGCAAAGTGATCACGAATGCGCCGAGGCCGGTCCCGCCCGAACGGGGAACCATCGACGCGACACACGCCGGTTCTTCCACCACATCCGTCGTGAGCTGCACTGTCTCCGCGAAAGCCGCTGAGCTGCACAAACTTTCTCAGATCCGGGCCTCACCCCCTGGACACCCCCAGAGAAGGAACAGCATCAGGTCCTCACGCTGGTTCTCCTAGACGCGAATGCCTTCGCGGATATGGTCGGTGAACCATCTGGTTCGGGAGATGGGGTACCAGCTCCGTTCACCGCGCTCGGCCACGCCCAGCACACTGACCGGCGCGTGGGATCGGCCGCTACCAGGCCGAACACGGCTTCATGTGCCCGGTGACACGATCGTTAACGGCTTACCCTACTTCGGGTGCCTGGAAGCCGCCGATTGTCTGCTCGAGTAGTTCGGCCAGCCGCAGCGGGGTGCGGTCCTCGAACATCGGGCCGATGAGCTGCACTCCCACCGGCAGCCCCTCGGGGGACCGGCCCGCCGGTATGGCGGTGGCTGGGAGTCCGGGCATGGTGGCCACACCGGCCCAAACGAGCTGATCGATGTATGGGTACGCGACGCCGTCGATGTCGATCCGTCGTTCCCCTCGGTCGGGGTTGTGGTCGTGCGGAAACGCGGGAATCGACGTGATCGGACACACCACGGCATCGAACTCGGCGAAGAGCTGCCGCCAGCCGTGGCGGTGCAGTTCACGGTGGATGTCCGCCTCGATCCAATCGCGGTGACTCAGGACCATGCCGCGTAACCGTGCCGCCTCGAGGCTCTGGTCGTCCGCGCTCAGTCCGGCGGCGTGGGTGCGCAGCTGCTCATACGCCTCGGCGGGAATACGCGCGCCGACGTTCGAACCCATCAACTGCGCGTAGAGCGTCGCGGCTTCGGTCAGATCCGGCAGCAGCGGACTGCGCCGCTCGACGCGGGCCCCGCCGTCGACGAGCGCATCGGCGACTCGGTTCACCCCGGCCCGCACAGCCGACCCGGTCGCCATGAGCGGATGCTCGTCGAGGACCAGGACACGGAAGTCGCAGAGCCGCTGGTGCCGTGCGGGCGGCAGCGTCAAATCGTAGGCGACGCCGAGCGTCAGCGGGTCCGGTCCCGCCATCACGTCCAGCAGCACAGTGAGGTCGCGGGCGGTGCGCGCCATCGGACCGCAGACGGCGAGGTCGCCGGCGACCGGCAACGCCGGTGCCGGCGGCGGCACCATTCCGCGGGTCGCCACCAGCCCGAATGTCGGCTTGTGTGCGTAGACACCGCAGAAATGCGCCGGGTTGCGCAGTGAACCCGCGAGATCGGAGCCGATGGACAGCGCGCCGAATCCCGATGCCAGCGCCGCCGCTGATCCGCCGGAGGATCCGCCCGACGTGCGACCGTGATCCCACGGGTTATTGGTGGTGCCGTAGATATCGTTGAAGCTCTGCCAATCTTGCAGCATGAACGGCACATTGGTCTTGCCGAGAAGCACCGCGCCCGCAGCCTTCAACCGCGACACCGCCGCCGCGTCCTCGACGGGCAGATAGTTCGCGTACTGCGGCATCCCCCAGGTCGTGGGCAGTCCGGCAATGTTGTAGGACTCCTTGACCGTCATCGGAATGCCGAGCAGCGGCCGGTCCTCGCCGCTGGCGCGTGCCTCGTCGGCCCGGCGCGCGGCGGCCCGCGCACGATCGAAGTCCGGCACACAGATTGCGTTGATCGCCTTGTCGTCCCGCTCGATTCGGGAGATCGCCTCGTCGGTCAGTTCCACCGAGGTCACCTCGCCAGCGCGCAGGGCGGCCGTGAGCTGTTCGGCCGAAAGAAAACTCCACTCCATGAATCCGACCCTAACGGCCCGCCGCAGGCGCTCGACCCCACAAGTCGCCCACATCCACCGGAAAAGGTATCGCCAATCCGCAGCTGGGTAACCAAACCGGAGGTTCCTCTGTGTTTGTCAAGCTGCGGAAAGGTTTTGGTCGTAGGCTGGGCTGCGGCGGGTTCCGGAAGTGACTTGTCCGAAGAGTTGGCTGACGGGGTTGAGCTGGCCGCGCTGGATTGCAGAGTCGCCCCCGCGTGTCCTCCGGAGCCCGCCGCCCGGGTTCGTTTCCCTTCATCAGCGATAATGACACGCCAAACATGGTCTGCGAGATGGTGTTTGAGGCGCCGTATGGCTTCTTTGTATGTCTTGCCTTCGCCGATCTTGCCGTCGTAATAGCGGCGTCCACGGCCCCCGGCATCCGCACTCTAGTCAAGGCGATGGTGTGCAGACGATTGTTCAGTTTGCAGTCGCCTTGGCGGGACAGGCGGTGACGGGACTGGTTCGTGCTGGCGATTTCGATTGGCGCGGCGCCGATATGGACGGCAAACGCGCCGGAGGTCCGGAACCGCGAAGGGCGCCCGGTTCGCCCGAGCAGACGCGCAGCCACCACCGGCCCGACCCCGATGATGTTGACCAAACTACTGCCGGAGTCATCGGCCTCCTGCTGCATGCGGTGCCTGTTGGCCTTCAAACGGACATCCAGTGCGCGAACGTCGGCGACCAGCTCCCGCGCGAGCTCTTTGCGAGCACGTTCCACCGGCGCCGTCGGTCCGATTTCTACTCCTGCGCTGTAGAACTGTGCCACGCGGTGCTTGGACCATCGCCGAGAGCAGAATCAGGTTCGACGCCCATGCCCAGTGAGTGTTGAAGACATCAATTTGAGTAATAGAGCCATTCATACACTCACGCTCCCGCCATACGGTTTGAGTCATGACAACAACGAACGCCACCGAGTCCACCACGAAGATCACCGTCTACGGCGCGACCGGCGTTACCGGCGGCCATCTGCTCATCGAACTCGACCGCCGGGGAATCACCCCGATCCTGGTGGGCCGCAACGCCGATCGGATGCACGCCGCCGCGACGGCCGCCGGGGTGCGTGCGGCCGAGGTCCGGGTCGCGGAAGTCTCCGATCATGCCGCCCTTGTCGCGGCATTTGCCGGGGCCGACGTGGTGATCAGCAGTCTGCCGTCCTACGTCGACCATGGCGAGGCAGTGCTCGCGGCGGCGATCGACGCGGGTGCGCATTACACCGACCTGTCCGGAGAGCAACTGTTCATCAAGCGGGTGTTCGACGACTACTCGGCGCGCGCCGAGGCGGCGGGCGTCGCGGTGGTCCCCGGCATCACCAATAGCAATCTTCCCGGTGACCTGCTCGGCTACCTGACCTCCCGACGCCTCACCGGTCCGGTGGAGATCTCCATGAGCCTGCACGGAACGAGCGAAGGCAACGGATCGAAGGGCAGCGCGAAAACCGTACTGGCGAGCCGCGATTGGTTCCGCACCGGTGGGTGGCACTACCAAGACGGTGAATTCCACACCGGCGCGGCGGCCAGGCACCCCGAAATGACCTTCCCCGACGCTACCGAATCCACCACGGTCTCGAAGTTCCCACAGCCCCCCGTGCTCACCATTCCGCGCCACTCGAACGTCTCCTACGTCGAGGGCGTGCTCGAGACCGCATTCCACAGCCAGCTCGGCGCCCTCACCGCCGAAATCGTCGAATCACTTCCGAACGAACCGACTTCGGGCCTGAGCTACGACTTCGTCGTCGACGCGTTCGGCAGTAACGGTCAGACGGCGCGCGGTGTACTGAGCGGCACGGACGCCTACCGCGACTCCGCACTGATGGCAGTAGCGGCCGCAGTCCGGCTCGCCGACGGCACCACCAAGCCGGGGACGCTCGCGGCCGCCGAAGCGTTCGACCCGGAGAACTTCCTCGACGCACTCGCGCAGTTCGACATCACCTGGCGCATCGAACCGTAAGTCGACGCAGGCCGCGCGTGCAGGACATCTCCGACAACGCGGCAAAGACCAACAACGGCAAGACCTCCGGCCCAATCGCGAAAGCCTTGTTCGCCCTGATCATGCCCCTCGCGACCCGGACGTTCCTCGAGCCGGAGAAGATGTTCGGCCCGGTCCACCGCTTCGTCATCGACTGGAACGAGAAGGTGACGCCGTAGCCCGGTCAGCACTGCGCGTGGAACGAACGCCGATAATCCGTCGGGGCCGCAAGGGCAGAGGATGGCCTGAGCAGAGTTGAAAGCGTTCAGTTGCCGCACTGGACAAGGTCACGACTCTTGACCTCAGATGGGTGATCATCGATGTCGCCATCAACTCAGTTGGCGTGGCGATGGGCTACTGGACTGGAGCTCGGCTCGCCAGACGACATCGCCTTCATCGCCTCAGGATGGATCAACGCGCCAGCGCCCCAATACTTTTCGATGATACGTATTATCAAACCTCTTGATGTACACATCAACCTCGCAGCTGCCCGCGGGACGGGATCGCAAGGGCAAGTGGCGAAACCGACCCTGTCGGAGCACGCTGTCAGACACCAACCGCTTGGCGGCGGTAATGCGGGCCGCGCATCCTCGGATCGCGCTGTCATCGCGGGCGTACAGAGTCCCGAGAGCGGCTTCGATCATCTCCGCAGTGTGAGATCGGAGTCGGGTGGTGGGTAGTCGCAGTTCTCCGCCCTGGCGCGAATTCCGAAGAAAGGAAACGCTCCTGGTCGCCGCCGCCAGCGATCGTGCGCTCGGAGCGCGCGAACGCGGTGAAGCCGGCCAAGACACCGTCGACCCGGATCTCGTAGCGACATGAGCGCTAACGCCGGATTTCCGAGCTGATAGGCGCGCCTTCTTCGGCGTCCGATTCAGCGGATGCCGGGCGTGCGCGGATCCGGACCGAGGCAGACTTGAACGACGCAGCCCGGCGGGGTATCCGCTAATGGTGGTGCCAACGGGTAGTTCAGGCAGCTGAAGACATTGCAGCCCGGATATGCCGCGGGCCCGACACCGAAGACGGCGATCAGCAGATTCGTATCCACGTACTCGCCCGGATCCTCGGTTGGCGGCGGTTCGACATACGGACCGGGATCGGGCACCGGATGGTCTTGGAATGCCGCGAACAGTCGGCGGAAGAATTCGTGCGGCAGCTCCGTGGTGTTCTGCAGGGCCCCCGTAATGCCCTGGTTACTGACATTTCCGAAGACTCCGGTCCACACCACCGTCAAATCCAGACTCGGCACGATGAAGACGTTCTGCATGCCGAGTCCGACCATGTAGTACATGTCGGCGGGCTGGAAGCCGGAGTTCTCAGAGCATCCGAGGCCGATCCAGAACAGGTAGCCGAAGCACTTGTTCGCTGGTGACGGCTGGCGTGCCATGCGCAGATAGGTCTCGGAGACGAGTTCCCGTGTGCCCCAGCGTCCGTTGTTGCTCACCAGCAGGCCGAGCTTCGCGAAATTGTTCGGCGGGATCAGCAGATGGGCGTATCCGTAGGTGTGACCGGCGCGATCGCGCGCCCAATAATAATCACCGCGTTCGATGCCGAGCGGATCGAAAAGCTCACGTTGCGCGAACTGCTGCAATGGCTCACCCATGGCCAACTCGATGACATAGGCGAGCAAATCGACATCGCGCTCGCTGTAACTGAATGCCGCGCCCGGCGGATTCTCCAACGGCACTCCGAGCGCCTGCACGGCACTATTCGGATCGATCGGAATCACCCCGGTGATGCCCTCGGAAAGTATACCCACTGCCATGCCGGACGATTCGGTCAGCAGATTCTCCACGGTGATCGACCGATGCTGCGCATCACCGAGGCCGGGCGGCAGATACCGATCGATCGGCGCTGCTATATCGAGTTTCCCCTGATCCCAGGCTATTCCGGCGAGCAACGACACAACGCTCTTCGTCGCACTCCAGATATTCCAGGCGACATTTCCGGTCGCGTCGTTCGTCGGCCCCTCACCGATCAGGCAGTTGTGCCGGAATACCTGCACATTCAACCGATTACGCGCGCTCGCGAATGCCACGGCGTCCGCGAGTAGCCCCGAATCCAGTCCAACCTGTTCCGGGGCCGCCCGTTCCGGCTCTCGCCCGGACGACACTCCACACGACAGCTGCTCGGCGGGCGCGGCGTGCGCGCCCCCGGCGACAACGCTCCCCGCGACCAGCGATACCGCCGCAGTTCCGGCCAGGAATCTGTAGATGCGACTCATAGCGAAAGGCTATCGTGCCCAATCGGGCCAGAGCGGACAACAGGCTGAATATGGTTCAGCCGAATACAAGCCGGCATCCCACTCGACGTCGAATATTCCAAGATTCCTCGTGCAAGACATCGGCGGCGTGTCCATTCTGCGAACCATGCCCTTCACCCGCAGGATCGCATAACACTGCGGCCGCGTAATCCCCAACACCGCTGCGGCTTCCCGCACAGCTGACCAACTGGACCAGCTCGTCACCGAACGCGACCACATCCTCCGCAAACGACTCGGTCGCCGCAACCCCTCACATCGAGAGCATTGCGACGACCACGTGAACCCAAGCCACGGGCTGAGGGGCTATTCGTCGTATCAGGACTCCTCGTGTCGTTCCTCACGCCGGCCGTCTGGCCAAATTGGTGACTACCCGGCCATCGGGCAATCGCTCGACGGTTCGGCCGTCGGCGAACTCGCGCGCTGCCGAGTTGTCCGGTATCCGTCGGAGTGAATCGCGGCGAGGAGGTGTTGGGCGATCGCCTTCGGATCAAGCCCCATCCGGCGCAGTTCCTGGGTCGGCACGGCGTCATCGTCGGCGAGGATCGCCAGCTGACCCGTTGGCCGCCGTTGTTCGGACCGCATGAGATCCGCGGTTCTCAGTTTTCGTCGGCTGGGGCCTGGGCCAATCGGCTGAGTCGCTGCCCTTGCATCCGGAGTTCGGGTCGTCGGATCTACCTGCCCAAGCAGGCAGGGGCCTTCCGCGAGCGTCGGCGTAGCGCCCGTCGGGGCTGCGGTGAGCAGTATCGCACCGAAGAGGGCAGCAGGCTGTCGGCGGAACGTGAAAACTGGATCTGGCACGGTTTGCGTGATTGACCGGTCCTGGATTGCCAACGGGCGCTTGATGATCGATCATGTCGCCGGCGTGCTGATCTTGGACCGATCGAGGTCCTGTTCCTGCACCTGGATGGGCTGCAGTTCGACGGCATGACCGCGGTCGGGTTTCGAGTGAACCTCGATGTGAGGACTCGCGACGAGGAGGCCGCCTGTTCCGGGCTGCGGAATGTTGTCCCGCCGGGTCCATAGCCGTTATCGGCGGCGGTTGTCTGACACCGCGATCACCGACCGTGAGGTAGTGATCCGGTTGCGGGTGAGGCGGTTGTTCTGCGACAACTCCGATTGCGACAGAAGGACTTTCGCTGAGCAAGTCCCAGGGTTAGCGGCGCGGTATGCCCGGCGCACGAGCATCCTGCAACGGCTGCTGTGTGCGGTCGCGCTGGCTTTGGGCGGTCGTCCCGGGGCTCGGATGACCCGACATCTAGCGGCCACGGTCAGCCGCATGACGCTGTTGCGGCAGATCCGGGCACTGCCCGATCCGGGCCGGGCGACTCCACGGGTGCTCGGTGTCGACGATTTCGCGCTGCGTCGCGGGCATCATCATTGCGGATCAATTCTGATCGACATCGAGACCCGACGCCCGGTCGATGTGCTCGAAGACCGCCGTGCCGAAACCCTCGCAGCCTGGCTGCGGACCCATCCCGGCGTCGAGATCGCCTGCCGGGACCGCGCCGGCGCCTATGCCGAAGGCATCGCCGCCGGAGCACCCCAAGCATTGCAGGTCGCAGACCGCTGGCACATCTGGCACAACCTCGGCGAAGCGGTCGAACGCGTCGTCGCCCGACACCGCGACTGTCTGACTGCTATCGCCGAACACGCGATGGGCCGATGCGGAGTCAGCCAGCGAGCTGGATATCGCGGCCCAGCAGGAAATTCCGGTAACCAGCGCGAGGATCGAGTCGCCGGCGGAAAGGACCGACAAGTGGGCTGTGCGAGCCCGTGAACGTTATGCCGCGGTCCACGCTCTGCTCGACGACGGCGTGAGCAGCCTGACGATCGGCGCCCGGCTCGGTCTCGCCCGCGGAACAGTTCGGCGCTTCGCGCGGGCGGCCAGTGTCGAGGAGTTGCTGGTCAACAACAGCACCGGACAGCGTCCGAGCCTGTTGGAGGAGTTCAAGCCCTACTTGCATCAGCGATGGAACGAGGGCTGCACCAACGCCACCGAGCTCTTCCACGAGATCAAAGCCCGCGGCTACCAAGGAAGAGCCAAGACCGTCATGAACTATCTACAGCCATTCCGCACGACCGGCCGCGTTCCCCGCCCAGTCCGCAAACCAGCCTCGGTTCGTCGGGCCGTCACCTGGATCATGACCGACCCCGCCAGCCTCGAGCCCGACGATCGTCAACGGCTCGTCTTGGCCGTGAGCCCCGAACTCACCGGCTTGGCCGGTCACGTCCGTGCTTTCGCTACGCTCATGCGTCAGCTCCGCGGCCGTGAACTCGAGCAGTGGATGAAAGCCGTCGACACCGAAGACTTCCCGGCCCCGCACTCGTTCGTCCGGGGCCTGCGCCGCGACCTCGATGCGGTTACCGCCGGGCTGACCCTGCCCAGGAGCAGCGGCCCGGTCGAGGGGCACGTCAACCGAATCAAGATGATCAAACGACAGATGTTCGGGCGCGCAAAACCGGACCTCCTCCGAAAGCGAATCCTGTTGAGCAACTAGTCAATCCAACTGGCCGAATAACGAAATTTGTGCCTGACCCAGTTTCACGTTCTGCCGACATCAACGCGTCCGACCCTGTAAAGGGTGTGACGAGATATGAAGGCTCACCTGTCGGAAAGGGAACTTCTCATGAGCGGGGCGACATGCTGCGGAATTCGGCGCGCACGATCTTGCGTTCGAGATCGCTGTCGTGCACGACGATGTCCATCGCGGTGAGTACCGAGGAGATCGTGAGCACACAGTGCCTGCAGTTCAGGTATATGCATCGCCGATTCTCCTCCAACCATCCCCAAACCGCTTGCCTGACTCGGTGGGCCACCCGCAGGCTCCTGACCAGCGAATATGACGAACTTCGTTTTTCCTGCGCTGTTTCTACCGGTCCCGACTTGCTGCCACTGACCAGCGGCAGCAAGTCCTACTTCATGTCACGGGGCCGATTCACCGGCTCACTCAGGTCGTCACTCAGCCGCAGTGTTCGGGAGGTGAGGTCCACGGGGCCCCGGAGGCCTGGCCTCCCCAAACGATGCACTTGCCGGCGGCATTTTTGTACACGGGCCCGGCATAGTACTTGTAACTGTCAGCGTCCTTCGCTTCATTCTCGATGGGCTGGCCGGCGATCCGGAGCACAGCCGCTACCGGCGTTGCTGTTCCGATATGGTCAGTCTTCCATGTGACGACACAGTTGCTGGAGCCGTTGTACAGAAGGTGGATGACTGCGCCGGTGATGTTCTGGTGGTCGACTTCGTGGTAGCTGCCGCCACAGGCCTCGATCGGGGATGATGCCGCATTCGCCGGGCCAGCCACGGCTATTGATCCGGCAACGACCGCCGACGCGGTGAGGGCCAGCCTAACTGTCTGCTTGAGTGCGCGCATCTACTCCACATCCGTTCTGCGCCTGCTGGTGCAGGCGAAATCCCAGGCACCGAATGCTAGGGCCTTATCGCTACGCTCGCCCTCGGATTCTGTCCCCACTGCTGGCGAACATCGCACTGTCGGCGCTGGATGAGCACTTTCATGTCAACTCCGGTTGAATCGTGGATCTGGCACAGACTTCGTGATTGACCCGTTCGGGATGCGAAGGGGCGGTTGATAGCTCATGATGTCGCGGGTGTTCTGATCTTGAACCGATGGGGGTCCTGTTTCCGCATTTGGACGGTCTGCGAATCGAGTTGATCCGCGCGGCGGGCTCAACAGTGCGGATCGAGGCCGCCACCGGCGGCGATCCCGTCGCCTGCCCCGAGTGCGGGACGCTGTCAGGCCGTGTCCACAGCCGATATCAGCGGCGGTTGTCGGATACCTCGATCACCGGCCGGGAGGTCGTGATCAGGTTGCAGGTCCGCAGGTTGTTCTGCGGCAACTCCGATTGCGGCAAAACAACTTTCGCTGAGCAAGTGCCTCAGCTGGCGGTCCGCCACGCCCGCCGCACGCTGATCCTGGAACGGGCGTTATGCGCGGTCGCGCTGGCGTTGGGTGGCCGCGCTGGGGCGCGACTGACCCGGCAGTTGGCCGCGACGGTGAGTCGGATGACGTTGCTGCGCCAGATCCGGGCGCTGCCCGATCCTCAGACCTCGATCCCGCAGGTGCTGGGTGTCGACGACTTCGCCCTGCGTCGCGGGCACAACTACGGAACGATCCTGATCGACATGCAGACCCGCCGCCCGATCGAGGTCCTCGACGACCGAACCGCCGACACCCTCGCAGCCTGGCTACGAACCCATCCGGGCGTCGAGATCGTCTGCCGTGACCGGGCCGGCGCCTATGCCGAGGGCACCGCTGCCGGAGCGCCGGGCGCGGTGCAGGTCGCCGACCGCTGGCACATCTGGCACAACCTCGGCGAGGCAGTCGAACGCACCGTGGCACGCCACCGCGCCAGCCTCGCCGCCGCGATCGCCGAACCCGAACCGCAGAACCGGCCCGACATCGCCGACGTTGCCGCCGAAATGCATCGCGGGCCGGTCACACCCGATCAGCGGAAGGATCGCACTGCAGTCCGCACCCGCCAGCGCTGGGCCGAGGTCCATGCGTTGCTGGCCCAGGGCACGACCATCCGCGCGATCAGTCGTGAGCTGGGGCTGGCCCGCGGCACCGCTCGCCGCTTCGCCCGCGCCGAATCGGCCGACGAACTGCTGGTCAACGACCGCACCGGATACCGCATCAGTGTGCTCGAAGCACACAAATCCCATCTACATCAGCGGTGGAACGAGGGCTGCACCAACGCGACCCAGCTGTTCGAAGAGATCAAGGCCCTCGGCTACCAAGGCAGCGAGAGGATGGTACGCAACTATCTACACCCCTTCCGCGCCCTCGCGCTCGTCCCGGCCCCGCCACGCAAACCGCCGGCCGTCCGGAAGGTCGTCGGCTGGATCATGACCAACCCCGCCGCCCTTGCCCCCGAGCACCAGGAAAGTCTCGATCGGGTCCTGGCGATCAGTCCGGAACTTGCCGCTCTCACCGGCCACGTCCGCGCGTTCGCAGAGATCATGGGCGAGCGGCGCGGTCGAGATCTCGAGCGGTGGATGGTCGCCGTCGACTCCGACGATCAACCGGCACTGCACTCGTTCGTCCGAGGACTGCGCCGCGACCAGGACGCAGTCACCGCGGGCCTAACCATGGCATGGAGCAGCGGAACGGTCGAAGGGCACGTCAACCGCATCAAAATGCTCAAACGGCAAATGTTCGGCCGAGCGAAGACCGACCTACTCCGAAAGCGAATCCTGTTGAGCGAGTGAACAACCCCGGGATCCGCGATCACCAAATTTGTGCCAGATCCTGAAAACTGATCACAGCGTGGCATCCGAATTTCGACCCCCTGTCCGATTGATCCTGGCTTCAACCGAGCCAGGAGGACGAAGGGATGCTTTCTGTGGAGGATTGGGCTGAGATTCGTCGTTCGCGCAGGTCCGAGGGGTTGCCGACAAGTACTTTCCTCCGCTGGAGCTCGAAACCGTTACGACGCAACACTACTGACCGGACCGAGGGTTTCAACCCTATACGTCAAAGCCGACCATGGAGCGGCGGCTTCCGAGTCCGTGGCAAGCGCCTCGAAGCGCCCGGACTCAGCGCTACCGTCGGAACCGATCCCAGCACGCACGCGGCTACTGCCGCGGGAGCTGAATCAGGCTGCGCCGCACCGGATTCAGGCGAATTCGCCTGAAAATACGGAGTAAATACGGGGTGCCGTATGTTCCTTGCCGCGCCCGCGCGAGGCACAGCGAAGCCCCGGGCAATAGCCGAAGCCCGATCTAGGTAGGCTCTCGGGAAGCGCCACTCGACGGGGGAACAGCGATGAATAACGATGAGCGAATGCTCGAGATCCAGCGGATCAATGAGCGGCTCGCGACGGTGCGTGGCTCCGCGCGTTCCAGAGACGGCAGCGTGAGCATCGAGACGGATGCCGGTGGTCGGATTACCGATCTCTACATCGCCGACTATGCGATGGACAACGGCCCTCAGCACCTGGCCAACCTGATTATCGACCGTCACCGTGCCGCGCTCGGCAATGCCGAAGCCGAAGCCGTGCAACTGTTCGAGGAGTCCAGGTGAACGTCGACCCCGTGAAGATGCGCGCACTCGCCACGTCCGTGCGCATGAACGCGGGCAGGATCACGACGAAGACGCCGATCGCGAAGGTGAGCCGTGATCTGGCCCGCGAGCGGATGGCGGATTCGAACCTCGCTGTCAAAGTCGAGGAATCACTGAAGGCGATGGACACCGTGCTGGCATACCACAATCGCCGCCTGAGCAGCTTTTGCGACAGCGTGGAGACTGCCGCGGGTGTATATGAGCAGACAGATGCCGACTGGGCTACCCAACTCGAGCAGCTTGGGGGCTGACGATGGCGGATGACAATTCGCTGACCATATCTAAAGTGCTCGGGTGGGACCTCCGCTATCTCGGTCAGGTTGTCGACATGATGAACGAGACCTACAAGTTCATCGAGACCGAGGCCACCGCGGCGGGAAATGCGATAGAGCAGTCCGGCGACTACTTCGACAGTTCGGCCGGTGACGCGGCACGACGGCGCGGCCAGGAGGATCGCGGCGATACGATTCAGACCTCGGACGTCATCGAACAAATGGCGTCGAAGCTCGGCTCCCTGGTCTCGACCCTGGAAACCAATATTTCGACCATCCGAAGCCGCAAAGCCGAAGCGGAGGAGTCGAAATGGGATCTGTTCGTCACCGAGGACGGCCACGTCAAGTCCCGC
Organism: Nocardia sp. CA-107356; assembly: GCF_050946365.1. Taxonomy (NCBI): domain Bacteria; kingdom Bacillati; phylum Actinomycetota; class Actinomycetes; order Mycobacteriales; family Nocardiaceae; genus Nocardia; species Nocardia sp. CA-107356. The sequence continues at coordinate 7,574,379 of NZ_CP191992.1, forward strand.
AAATCGAACGCCGAAACCTACCGTGACTATGTTCCGTTCGGGGATGTCGCGGTAGTTGCGAAGGAAATCGTCACCCGGCGTCTGGACAACTTCATCTCGGCAGCCTTCACGCTCGTGCAGAGAGCGGATCAGGAAGGCGCGGAGATCTACATCAAGGAAATCGAGAAGCTGTCCGACCGGGTGAAGCAGGGTCTTGTTGTCAAGCCGGACGATCCGCAGCTCGCGAAAATCCTCGAGGACTATCAAACCGATGTCTCCACCGGGCTGCCGAGGCTCTGGCCGGTCGGGTGGCCAGCCGACATCCTCAAGGATAACGGCATAAACGTGAGCCCTTCGCTGATGACCTCCGAAGAGATCTCGGCCATGGAGAATCTGCTGCAGAACCAGGGCGTCGACGCGGTCGCAAAGGCCCTCACCCTCCCCGACCTGGCCAGAAATGCCGCCTTGGCGGAGTATCCGGACTCGGTGGCCGATGGTCAAGGTGATGCCTATCGGCACATGTACTGGAATGCTCTCATGTCGCAACAATTCGGTGAGGACTGGGCGCAGACGTACGCCACGGCCCACGAAAAGACCGGCGGCAATACGCCGCAACGTGAAGCAATGGACCTCTACAACAATGAAATCGGGCGCGCGATCGGGGCATCCAACCCCAAAGCCACTCCGGAGGAATTGGCCGCGCTGGTCGGACAGCAGATCAAAGATGGCAAAGCAGTAGTCATCCAGACTTCGAATGCCGATGGCAGTCAACTGGCCGCCCCGCAGATCACCTGGAGCAATCGGGTGACCGAGGCGATGACCGGATCGCCCGCTGGCGTCGGTATTCCGCTACCCGGGAGCAAGTGATCATCTGATGAGAATCGAAGCCCTGGCCCTCGCCGCCGGTTTGATACCGGTGCTGCTGGCTGCCGGATGTGGGCCGGACCGGCCCGCTGATAACCGGGGCGCGGCGAGCAGCGACTGTCGTGCTTCGTTCGACGTGCGGTCAGGCGGATCATCGCCAAGTGGCGGTCTCACGCTTCTGACCGCCGCGAGGAATGCGGCTTCCGGTGACGTACCGGTCAAGATGGTCGAAATCACCCGAGCCGCCGGTCTCCAGGACGAGTGGGACACCATGGTGGTCGTTACGCCGGGCATGAAAGCCGAAAAGCTGAACGAACTCGCCAATACCCCCGGAATGTGCTGGCAGAACTTGCCCGGCCCATACAACGACGACAAGCCGACGACTGCCTACTACCTGTTCCTTCGTGGCGGAAGCCCCTTGCGAGCTGCGACCTGGTGGTTCCCCACCGATGACGAACTGGACTTCCGTTGGACGAGCACAAAAGTCGTGTACCCGGACACCGTGCTCACCCCGCTCCACTCACTCGGCGCCGATCCCAAACTCCGCGTGGCTCCCGCGAATTGAGCCGAATCCGCGGATCGTGGGATAGCGTCCGCGGCAACTGAAAAGGTTCCCCCCGCGACCATGCGAGGTTGACGGCCATGCGGAACGACCGGCACCGCCGAAAGCGCACGGCAGGGGGTCGCGAACGCATTTCAGCTGGTAGATAACGGTTTGCGAGGCGGACGGGGCTCGAACCCGCGACCAATGGATTCACCCCACCGGCAATTCATGACTTGGTGGGATGCGAGATCGCCTTCGGGTGCATCAGCACCGTCGCTGATCGTTCCCCGGCGGGATCATCCCGCGTGCGCGGGGACACCGGAATCGTGACCGGTTGCACCGATGGCTGCAACCTGTTCCCTAGGTCGCCGGGGGCTTAGAAGATGTGCCATCCCTGTTGTTGGTCGCCGCTGCGCAGAGAGTCGACGCGGTGGGCGAACTCCTGAGCGTGTCGCGGGCTGACGTCGATGATCTGCATGAGCCAAGTGACCATGGTGAGTTCTCGGGCAGCGCATAGGACGGGATACCCGGGGATGCCGGTGACGTCGTAGCCGTAGGTGTCGGCGAATGCCTGATAGGTGGTGCGGGGCAGACCGAATCGGTCGACGGTCATGGCGACGGTGGTCAGGTCCCACTCCCGGGGACCACGGGCGACGGCTTCGAAGTCCGACAGTATCGGGCCCGAAGGAGTGGGAATGACGTTGTTTATGTGCGCGTCTCCGTGGATCACCGTGTGCGGGGTGGTGAGTTCCAGTTCCGCATAACGAGTTCGGAGTGTGTAGTAGAGCTCGGTGAGGAACTCGACCGCGGCGGGATCAGCGTTCCCTGGATCAGCCAACCGAGCCGGCACGGAGCTGAACGGGTCGAATGTCGGTAGCGGAAACCCGGGTTCGGGCAGGATGTGGAAGTCACGAAGCAGGGCAGCCAGCTCGACCTCGGTCGGCTCGCCGGCGATGTCGACCAGCTGCCAGAACGTGATCAGGCGGCCGTCGGCGGGGATGAGCTGTTCGAATTGTTCGGCTACCCGGACGGCTGGGAAGTCGTGTCGGGCGAGCCACCGTGCAACGGCCAGTTCCTTCTCCACGCGCGCCCGGCGTTGCTCGCCGCGGGCGATGCGGGCGACGACATCGGCGTGCGGGAGCGCGTAGATAGCGTTCTCGCCCATCCGGATCAGCCGTGCGTCGTCGGTGGCTACACCGAGGCGGGTACCGGCTAGTTCGAGGGCGCGGCGGGCTGTGGTATCGGAGAAGGGGGCGTCGAGGCCGACGGTCATCTGCGCGAGTCTAACTCGGTTGGGGTGGTTGGGTATTGGGTTCGTAGCCGAGTGCGGCGCGTCGTTCGGCGATCAGTCTCTGCCATCGGGCTACCACGGTGTCGGGTCCGTCGATCCAGTTCGCGCGCCGCAGGTCCGGGTCGGGTTCGGTGCCGTCGAAGAAGTGGGTGATTTCCACGAGGTATGCGTATTCGCCGTGATCGACGCTGAGCTGGAGCTGATCGCGGGCTACGAGGAGTTGGTCGTTTTCTGCGCGTAGAGCGTGGTGGAAGCAGCGGGCGAACCGGATATATGCGAGCGCGGACCCGAGACCGGCCTCGGCGGCGTCGCGTTCGAGCTCTCTGGCGCGGGCGGGCACGTGCGCGTCCAAGCCCGCGTCTCGCAGCAGGCCGGCGGTACGAACCTGTGTTTCCGACCAGTTCTGCTTGACGTTCTCGAGCAGGCTGCGGGCCAGCTCGATCTGCTGGTCGGCACGGGTGCGGTCACCGAGTGCCGCGGCGAACGCGAGCCCGGCTTGGGCGAGCGCAGCATGTCCGGGGTTGTGGTCGGCGAGTGCCAGTTCGCGTGCGGTGCCGTAGGTGGAGCATGACAGCGCGAGATCGCCTTGTGTCCACCACAGGTGGCCGAGTGCCCGGTAGTAATGGGTGTCGTGGTCGAGTGCCTCGATGGTGTCGAGGGCGGTCGGGAAGTCTCCGAGGTGTCGGGCGATGTGGGCGAGTCCGCGGCGCGCTTCGCCGGCCATTGGGCTGCGCCCGGCCGCGACATGGCCCATGTGCTCGGCCGAGGCTTCGTAGCGCCCGAGATGGCGCAGGCTTTCACCCAGGAAATAGTGCGCGATATCTTCGGCAGGTTCCGGCAAGACACCGAGGCTCAGAACGGCTTCGAGTTCGTCGGCAGTGTCTTGCCGGTGTGCGCGTTGCCCCCGGGACGCGGAATGCAGGACCCGAGCCAACGCGACTGCGGCGCAAGGGGTGTCGGGCTCGTCGTCGGTTCGACTACGGGGATCTGGGATGTCGATGGGCTCCCAGACCGACTCGATCACGTACCGCCACGCGGCGTCGACGATCCAGCCTGGTTCGAGTTGGAAGTCGCAGGCGATCCGTAGTCCCTGTGTCAGACAGGCCATCAGCTGGCGTCGATGTTGGTAGCCGCCCGGCGCGGGCATCTGGGTGCCTACCGCGTCGAGGGTGCGTTGCGCCCCGCGGCGCCAGTCGCTCGGCGACCAGCGGTCTTCGCTGGTTGCGTCGGCTTCGCGGACCGCGGACCTGATCAGATCGTGCAGCCGATACGGCCACGGCGCGGCGGGATCGTTACCGACGAACGGTCTTTCGACGAGGTTGAGCGCAGAGGCGTCGCTGTCGAGTCCGGCGGCGGCGGTGGCCAGGTCGACGGTGAACGAGTCCAGCAGGGTGACGGTCCGCAGGACCGTGCGTTCTCCCGGGGTCAGGTCACGCACGATCCGGGCAACCAATGCCGGAAAGTCATGATCGAATTCAGCTGGTCCCGGCACAGTGCCGGTACGGCTGAGGATGTCGAGAAACCGCATCACGGCCAGGTCGAGGAACAGCGGCAGACCGTAAGAGCGACAAGCGATCTCGGACCGCACCTCTGGCGGGATAACCGGTTCGTCGTTGCGGGTCAGCCGGGTGCGCAGATAGCGCTCCCGGTCGTCGTCGGACAAGAAACCGACCAGATGCTGGCGGGGATCCGCTGACGCCGCCGGTGCGAGCTGCGGCCACGGGAACGGTCCGGCTTGGTCGAGTTGCCCCTCCAGCGAGGGGTCGTCCCACTGCAGCCGGTTGCGGCCGGTGACGATGAACAGGGCATTGGGCATCAGCCACACCATCCGTTGGAACAGCCGCTCGAGGTCTCGGTGACTGCGGTCCCCGACCTCTTCGAACGTGTCCAACAGGACCACCAGCACACCAGAGCGATCGACCGGCACCTGCGCCAAATCCCAGGCGAGCAGATGCGGGAAATAGCTCAGCGTCTCCGCATCCTGATCGGCTTCCAACAGGTCGGCCAACCGGGTGCAGCGCGCCAAGGCCCGCACGGCACTGCGTCGCTGCCGCAACGCCCGCACGATTTCGCGCACCGCGGTGGTCGCGGCCACCCCGGCCACGGTCGGCAACGTCAACGCCTGAACGACATCCTCAGCGACCGCACGCATCTGCTCCCGAAGATCGGTCACATCACCTGCCCGGCGCAGAAATCCGTTGCGGCGCAGATATCCCTCCAACGGCTCACCAGGATGATTGACCTCCCAATACCGCCGCAATGCAAGATCGAACGCCCGCATAGGATGCCCAACTCGCGCCACCGCCAGCCGCATGGCCAGGATGACATCTTCGAACTGGACTCCGCCTTGGCGCGACAGATCGATCCGGATCGGCAGCACGCGGCCGACCTCCGCAGGGACCGGCCCCCATTCCGAGCCCACGGACTCCAAACCAGTCGTCAGGTGCGTTTCCAGCCGCTTGGACAGAGTGGTTTTCCCGATGCCGCCGACACCGTAGAAGACGAGCACATTGCGGCGCGGAGTGGCGAAATCCTCCACACTGAAGCCCGGCGCTCGCACCGCGCCCCAGTGCGCCAGCAGACTGTCGGTCGTCGCCCGCCACTCATCATGGCGATTGGCGAAAACGTCCTGCGCGTCCACACCGTCGTGTCCCGGGCTGAACAGCGAGCGCAGATCTGATTGCGGTGACACCGTGAACCCCCTGACACCAGTGCTTACAGGACCGCCTGGGCGGCCTCACTGCATTGTAAGATGCACATCCGTCGCTGGACAACGAATCCTGTAGTGTACGAACAATTTTGGCGGCACCGTTGCATGCACCTGTCCTGGTCAGCAGTGGTTTCGCCTTCCATTTCCGCCGACCCCATAGGAGTACGGCTGTGCCGTATCTGAAGTCGGCTCCGGTGATATGGCTGCGGGAGTCAGTCAGTCCATATCAGGATGAAGGCGACCGTGGTGGCGAACACGGATCCGACGACTTCGATGCATGCGAGGATGAGCAGTGCTGCAAGCTTTTCCGGGGTCTGGACTCTCTCGAACATCAGACACGCGGCGAGCAGCAGCAGAACCGCTCCGATGACCAGCACCCAAACTCCTGGCGTGCCGAACTGGCGCGACTCCATCAGCGAGTAGGTGACGTCGAAATGGGGGTCGTGCGCCAGTGGGAGGAAGAGCCCGAAAAGGACTCCGAGACCACCCAATCCCACCATGCTCGGCCCAAGCTGCGCCCTGCTACCTCGTCACTAGGGAGCTGGGGCAACGTATGCGCAGCCGCGGACTCGCCGTTGCTCGATGTGGTGATCGAGTGTGCCAGCTGGTTGGTCTGTTGCCGAGTTGTATTTGGCGACGAAAGCTATATTTATTCAGCCCAATTGCGACCCACCGGTCATTTCTAGGAGATGAACGAACGTCCGTATACGCCGCATGGGGCGCTGTACGAGGCGGCCGTGCGGCACGCCCAAAGATCAACGGACCGAGATAGATCATCTCGGTAACCGCGCAAACCGACTTCCGGAATTGCCAATTCGGGACGGATAGGCATGGAGGCATGTGCGCCCGCTGCACAGTCGAAGGCCAGGCGACACTCGACTAGTGGGTCGCTTCCAAAATAGTTGGGCGGTAGGTTGTCTGGTTGAATCTGGATGTGCGAGCTGCCCCTCTGGTGTTGCGTGACGGTGATCGGGAGATCCTGCAGGGCTGGATCCGGTCGAGGTCGATGAAGTCCGGGCTGGTGCTGCGGGCCCGGATTGTCGTGTTGGCTGCCGATGGGGTGGCTCATGCCGAGATCGCGCGGCGGTTCGATATCTCGCGGCAGACGGTGATCAACTGGCGGGCCCGCTCCGAAGCGTGTGGGATCCCCGGACTGCGCGATGAGGATCGTTCGGGTCGGCCGCGGACCCTGAACCGGGACAAGCTGATCACCACGACGTTGACACCGCCACCGAAGAAATACGGTGTCACACACTGGAGTTCGCGTCTGCTGGCCGGTCATCTGGATATCGCGCATGGCACGGTGTCGAAGGTATGGCGTGAGTACGGGGTGCAGCCGTGGCGGGGGTGAGACGTTCAAGTTCTCCACCGATCCGGAGCTGGCAGGCAAGGTCACCGACATCGTCGGGCTCTACCTGGATCCGCCGGAGAACGCGATCGTGCTGTGTGTCGATGAGAAGTCGCAGATCCAGGCCCTGGACCGGACCGCGCCGACGTTGCCGATGCAGATCGGCATCCCCGAACGTCAAACCCACGACTACGTCCGTCACGGCACCACCACACTGTTCGCTGCCCTCGAGATCGCTACGGCAAGGTCACCGGGGTGTGCAAGCCGCGCCATCGTCACCAGGAATTCCTGGCCTTCCTGCGCCACGTCGCTCGCACCTACCCCGGCCGCGAGCTGCATCTGGTTATGGACAACTACGCCGCCCACAAGAAGGCCGAGGTGCGTGACTGGCTGGCCGAAAACCCGCGTATCCGAGTGCATTTCACTCCTACCTCGGCATCGTGGATGAACTTGGTCGAGGTCTGGTTCGGCATCATCGAACGTCAAGCCATCCACCGTGGCACCTTCCGCAACGTGCGGGAATTGACCACCAAGATCCGCGAGTTCATCAACGGCTGGAACCCCCGCGCCAAACCCTTCATCTGGACCAAGACCGCCGACCAGATCCTCGCCAAGGCCCGCCGTCCAGCAACTTCAAATACGGCCCACTAGGTGCTGCACGAGTCGAGGACAGCTCTACAGAACCTCGATCTGCGCGGGCTCGGGCAGTGCCCGTGGGCGCTCATCGGTGTACCAGGCGTATTCGATTCCGCTTAGCCTGCCGTTCTCGACCCACAGGATGACCTCACCGACAGGTGCCCCGTTGCGGTCCGTGACCGCTCCGCTGGCAAAGATCCCGTCCGTCGATGCGGACGCCGGCACCGCACCGGGCAGCACCGCCAGGTCAACGCTGGGCGAACCAACACCCCAGGTCGCGACGACCTGCGCGAACGGGATCTGCGACAGGAACTCACCCGCACCGACGGCACCGGACGACAGCAGCTTGGTGACGACACCGGACTCGAGCTCGGTCAGCGCCCGCGGCTGAATCGGTGTGGCACTCATCAGCCCGCCTCGCAGGTGGTGTTACTTGAACCGCTTGATCAAGACATCGGCCGGCTTCGGTAGCGACACTGGGCACCGGTCTGCGTGCCAAGCGTACTCGAGCCCGTGTAGATACCCATCCTCTGCCCAAAGGGTGATGAATCCAGTGACAGTCCCGCGCGGATCGGTCACTTCACCGGATACCGGCAACTCGCCATCTTCAAAGCTCGACTTTGGCGCATCGGAAGAGACATGCAGATAGAGACTCGGCGACCCGTCGCTCCACTTGGCAGCCACCCGAGTGTGCGCGATTTGTGATACAAACTCACTCGCACCGGGAAAGTCGACCGACAACAATTTCCGAATGATTGACTCTTCCAACGAAGAGAGCGGGCGTGGCATTGCCGATGTTCCATTCATATTTCCTCGCCTTCCAAAAGCGTTAGCGGGGGCAGGCCGAAGAAGGTCGATCGGGCGACGCGTGAACGCATCGCCTGCATCGCCCGGTGCTGCCCCCTCTATTGGTCATGGGCACCGACGATCTCTACAGAGGTTGGACTGGGCAGTTTGGGTCGGCGACACAATAGCAAATCACGCTACCCGCTATCCTGCCTGCCGGGATAGCGGGTTGGGCTGGAGCAGCCTAGTCCTTCCTACCTAACACTTCGCGCGGCGACTGGCGTAGTAGCGGCGAGACTAAAAATCGATATGACGCACGCATCATCACTTCATTCGAAGGTCCATCCCTCGCGGACAGAAATATCCACAAGTGAATTGGGTCGATACTCAGTCACCATCGACTCGATGCTATCGGAAAGAATTTCACTGCCGTAGCGCACAGAATCTTTGACGACTTCGTTGTATACAAGTAGAGATTTGCTACGGTTCGCGCGCAATTTTTCAGCAGGTCGCTGCTTCATCCAAAATACGTTACCAATAGATTCCGCTTCTTGAAGCCACGCTGTGATCTCCTCGATACTATTTGGAACCTCAAGCTCGACCTCTTCCCTTCTTCGCTGAGCGTCTGCCCAAGCAGCAAGCTTGGTGTGCCGTTTGAAGCTCAATTCGACCGGAATCTCAGAGACTTTGGCTTTTAGACATATAATGAGGATACAAAGGGCCCTATCCGAAAACCGTACAAGCTCAGCTAGTGGAAAATCTTTCCGATCGCGACGAAGCTCTCCATACCACGCTACAGCTTGCACCGTTTGGAAAACCGCATGGAATTCTCGACCAGTCAACTCATCCAGAATAACATCTATATCTTCTGCAAGTTCAAGAATATTCGACATGCTCGCCCACATCGACACAACCCCTACCCAGATCATCCTTTCAAGCCGAGAAGAAGCCATTCCTAGTTGTGTTTTCCACCATGAACTACCGCCGCGGCGCATACGAGCAGAACGTACCCGTACACAAACTGGGACGTCCGGGTCAAATAACGAATCAGCCTTGGGGAGAGGACCTTCTGGCTTGTGCCCTGCTGCGCGTATCGCAATCGCGGCACTTGCCCAGGTTGGCCCGAAGGACCTATCTGCAGCGGCTGAAATATCGTTCCAGAAATCGAAGTATGACACATCTCCAGATATGTACCGCGTCCCATAGGCGCCAATAACTTGGTCCGTGAAATCGAAAACTTCAGGCGGCATAGTCTGAGATCGAGCTGTACGATCTTCTTTCGCGTGACGCGAATTCTCATCGATAAGAGCTTCGATCTGACGAAAGATGTACCCGAAAGCGCCGCTCGACGAGGAGACTTTCAATAGAGACGCGCACAAAGAAAGCTCAGAGGATGCGGTCGCGCGAATACTTATATGGATGGTACCGCCTAGAACGCCATCAAGATATGCTCGCAGCAATTCCTCGGAACCAAGAACAATATGCGGCTCATGGACCGCTAGTCTGGCTATACGTGAACTCTGCACAACATCCGATGGTTCGTCTTCGAGAATCAAAGACAGGATCACATCCGGTTCAATGTTCGCTGCTGCACCACTAGACATCAGGATGGAGAGCCACCGCGTCCGATTCAACCCAGACAGATTATTCAGTACCTCGATAAAAGGGACCGACAGTTGATCTCCGCCATTGCTTCGCAGCATCCGCCCGTAAGCGATAGACCTATGCGCATCCGGGTTGGCGATAAGTTTTGAAAATAGAATATTCCGCAGATCAGATTGTCCACATTCGGGCTCCAATGTGCCGATATCATCGAGTAATGAGATGCTGAAAATGTCTACACCGAGTTCGTCGAAAACTGCATCGATCAGTTCGGTCTGCGCAAATTTCTTGTTGGTGAAGATTCGGTCCTGCAAAAGCGCAAGCCCGACTCGTCTGGCATGAATAGATCGTGGAAGGTCCGAGCTCGCTATCATCTCCTTTATACTCATCACCAAGCTCCCAACCTCCCCGGCAATGTAAAATCCGGCATAGAAGCGGGTCACATTCAACCAGAATGGATTGGCGGCGATAGCCTCAAACCGTTGTGCGCGATCTCCTGGCGGATTGGTGCTTCTGTACGTACCGACTGGGGCTGTTGAGTAGAGATGCTCTGCACAAAAATATTCTCGGAGGGGCTGTACCTCAAATTCGTATAGGCCTTCTATTCGAGCGACCAATACAAAAATTCGTTCAAGACCACCTCCAAACAGGCTACTGGCAAGCGATGAATCATGTGACCCGGATTCAAGATACTCACGCGCCAGCTGAACCAACTGATCTCGAGAGACACTACCCGACGCCTGCTCCGACTCAGCCTGACTTTGAAGCAACCAGGCCAGATAGCCTATAAACCCAACAAGCACTGCGCGATTCTCCCGCACAGCAACCGTCTTTTCCGATTCACGAATGAAGAACAGTTCAACATATTTTCGATATAAGTCTGTTCGCTGATCCGGCAGAGAATGCCCGACTTGATGTATAAGACCCAGCAGAATAGTTAACTGCATCGGGTTTCGCGTCAACTCGACGATGTGAGGCAATTCTAATTTTTCGGACAGGATGTTATTCACGTCCTGCGTTTCGCTGGCAGACAACTTTCGAGCGACAACCCATTTGGACGTGTATTCTTGAATCTTCGAACTATCGAGTTTATCCAAAGAGATGGTCAAGAAGCCATGGTCTTCCAATCTCGCTGAATGTCCGAAAATCGATGGTCTACTGGTTATGACAACCTGCACATCTGCGCCTACCTCGTCCAGTCGATCCAGAGTATCGGCAATAGACACCACCAGGCGATCACGAAGACTTATGTCTGCGACTTCATCTAGGCCATCCAAGAACAGTAAGATCGGACCAGATTTCAGTATCGTGAGAATTTCTTGAGCATCGAGATCAATCCCACTTGAGCGGAACCATATTAATTCCGCCAGAAACCCCTCAAGCGCCTTCGGCCGCACTAGAGATCGGCGTTGGTTGTCAAATGGCGACTTGCCCTCCAAAAAGGAGGCCAAATCACGGAGATCGACCTTTATCGGCAATCTGAATGCAGTTCGATTATGCGATTCGGGGATACGATCCAAAAGTTCAGTCTTGCGAAGATACTTTGCCCGATGAACCTGACACACATATTGAGCAAGAGTAGATTTTCCTTGCCCAGGCGCGCCTTCGAGCAATATTCTCTTCACTCCGTCCTGCGCCCCGAGATTCAAAAGTACTTCGCCAGCCCCAAACTTAGAATTACCGCGCGGTGCTGAAAAATTATGGACGACAACCTTTCGGTCGAAACTATGCTCTCGGCGAATTTCATCCGAGGCCAAATTTTCTATATCATCATCGACCGTAAAGAACTTCTCAGATCTACTACGCCGAAACAAAGCTGGAGAAATTCTCGCCGGAACATCGACAAATAGAGCTAGCAGGTCATTGCTAAGGTCCACCTGTTTGAATTTGAGTGTCTTGTCGGCCTTGTACTGATACGCTACCAACTGCCTAATCGCATCACGATGATGCTCCTTACGGCCATTCAAAAGGCTGGCATAGACAACTTCGATACCGTCTTCAAGCGTCACCAGCTCAGAATATTTCAATTTCAATGGACTACCGACGGTATCCATTCGGCGATCGATATCATCGCGCCACATACAAACTGCCGGTATCTCTAGATTATTTTTGAACCAGTCGTCAACCTTGTCGATACGCCCTCCACCGAGATGAGCAGTTCCGCGCGCATTCGTGGCTAGAATGTATTTCTTAGCACCCTTTTTTATCAGTTTATTTATCTTCGGCAATTCTCCTTCTAGCGCATCGATAACCCACTCGGCGTTTTCGGGCTCATCGGCGCGCTTGAACTTGACTTGAAGTATTGTCTGCGTGTCCGACTCTGCGCCATCGCGGCCGCCATCGGGTTGCCCAATCGGGAAGCATTGAAGCCCAGGAAATTCTCTTAATAGAAGCGATTGACACAACTGCTGAAACCGGTCTGGATTACTGTTTTCGTACAGGTAGCCCATTTGATTCCTGATCTCGACCGTCTTGGCCTATAGCGGTTTGTGATGCTCGACAACCATGAGATGCTACACCGCGTCCGATTTAGCAACCCGCAAACCCGGTGTGCGGGTGCGGGACTCGGGTGCTGGCCGCCCACAACACGTTTTGGCCGCGGTTGTTGTCAAGGCACCTACCGCGTATTCGGACGAACTGCTCGATTCGTAGCGTCTGGCGGCTATGGCTAGGCACGGGGTCGACAACCTGAATCCCGCCGGGTGTGGTGCGCACGAAACCCGGCGGGATTCAACCTATCCTCAACGGTTTGCGACGTACATTGCGAGGAGTGCCGATCAACGCATGGATCATCCATGACTACGACCGCTCACAACCCTCACAGGTCTCGGCGGGGCAACCGGGTCTGCGTGCCCTGGTCCCTCATCTGGTCGAACGGATTGGCCTCGATGATTTCCTCGGTCGTCAGGTACTTGAAGAACTGCTGGAGACTCCAGTACTGGCTCCGCGCGTACTGCGGCGACAGCGGCTCTCCTGTCCGCCGGTTCGTCCTCGACAGCAACGTCTCGATGTACCCGCCGGGGTGGTCGCGGGTGATGTCGGGCGCCTCGGTCGGAAGGGCTTCGGAGAGTAAATGTTCCGCGAAGTACCCGATGTGGACCAGGTACACGTCGATGGTCTTCTTGGCCCGGTTCTTGCGCCGGAGCTCGGTCGCGAAGTCGTCGGCCAGCTCCCGGATGTCGTCCAGCGAAGTGCTCCCCATCCCCCGATGCTACCGCCATAATCTATTCGTGGAGGAGCACTGTTCTAGATTGAAACCTCTCCAGAAAAACAAAAACCCCTGCTCAGCGGGGGTTTGAACCGCCCCGACTTTCTGGCCGCTTCCTTCTTTGTGAAGGATGTGGGCCATGCCCAAGCGTTATCCGATCGAGCAGCGTGAGCGTGCGGTGAAGATGGTGCTGGAGCGACTCGACGGGTATCCGTCGGCGTATGCCGCCTGCCAGGCGCTCGCTCCGAAGCTCGGCATCCACGCCGAGACCCTGCGTGTCTGGGTGAAGCAGGCCCAGATCGACACCGGGAAGGCTCCCGGGGTGACGAGCGCCGAGCAGGTGCGGATCAAGGAGCTCGAACGAGAAGTCCGAGATCTGAAGGAGGCCAACGAGATTCTGAAAGCGGCCTCGATTTTCTTCGCGCGGGAGATCGACCCGCGCCGCCGTTGATCTGTGAGTTCATCGATCAGATGCGTGCTGTGGGTTACCGGGTCGATCCGATCTGTCGCGTGCTCACCGAGCAGGGCGTGCAGGTCGCCGGACGCACCTATCGGAACTGGAAGACCGCGCCTGCGTCGGCGCGGACGGTAACCGACGCGCTGCTGACCGACGCGCTGCTGGCCACCGTCGGCACTCCCGAAGGATTGTATGGGCGCCGCAAGATGACCCCGTTTCTGCGTCGTCAGGGCCACAGGGTCGGGATCGGCACCGTCGACCGGCTCATGCGTGACGAAGGCCTGTCGGGCGTGGTCCGCGGTGGCAAACACCGCACCACAATCGCAGGGAAAGGCGCCGGGCATCGCCGAGCCCCGGACCTTCTCGACCGCGACTTCACCGCGCCCGAGCCAAATCGCAAGTGGGTCACCGATTTTACTTACGTGCCCACCTGGACCGGGTTCGTATATGTGGCGTTCGTCATCGACTGCTTCTCCCGCTCCATCGTGGGCTGGCAGGCGGCCACGATCAAGGACACCGCGATGGTTGCAGCCGCGCTGAAGATGGCGCTGTGGCGACGAGACCACGACGGTCACGCTGTGCCCGAAGGGTTGATACATCACAGCGACGCCGGGTCGCAATATACTGCGATAGCCTTCGCGGAAACACTTGTCACCGAAGGCATCTCGGCCTCGATCGGCAGTGTAGGCGATGCCTATGACAATGCCCTGGCCGAGTCCACGATCGGATTGTTCAAAACCGAAGCCGTCGCCGGGGATAGTCCGTTTCTCGCTGGGCCGTTGCGGTCCCTCGACGACGTCGAGTACGCGACGATGGAATGGGTCGACTGGTACAACAATCGGCGGTTGCACAGCCTGCTCGGGCACGTCCCACCCGCCGAGTACGAGACCGCCTATTACGCTCGACAACAGCCATCCCAGCCGGTGGTAACTCAACCATGAAGCCGGCCGGAAAGTCGGGGCGGTTCAGTTTGTGGGGCGGGTGGGGCTCGAACCCACGACCAATGGATTATGAGATCAAACACTCTCGGCGCTGTGCGCACCAGCAAAGAACCTGCATGTCACGGAGCATTTCACCATAATCTATTGGTTTACGATTCCTCGTTCGACCGCGTCGCAGCCCGTTCGAGACTACGCCCCCGCCCGGCAGGAGACCGAGTTGACCGTCCCCGCATTGGCTCAGGCGGAATGCCATCCGAACATCGCCTGGTGGAACGCTGCGCGCTCCGGCTGCGGCGGCTCAGTTTCTCCGGGCTGTGCTTGGACACATCCGAGGAGGACGCTCGGTGCCGCCGCATTCTGTGGCTTATTCCGCAGGATGAGCTTGGTGAACGCCTCGACAAGCGCCAGTGCAGCGCCCATGAGCGCGAACCCGGCAGTCGCCAAGTCAGCGACGATCACGGGGGCACCGAATACCTCGGCGGAATCTGCCCGCCATACGCCGAGCGCGTCGTAGTGCTCCTGGGTCATCCTGTCGTCGGCTCCGGGTGCAAGTTCGGGCATCGCATCGATGTTCAAGGCGACGTTCACCGAGCTGCCGTAGCTGCGCCCGGGGTGGTGATCGACGGGCAAGATGCCGTCGTGGATGTGGTTGCGCAGTACCTTGCACACACCCGCATACACGTGGAGCCTCGTCACGTCGGTTAGGACATCGGCGTCGTACTCCTTCTCCAGGTGATCCTTGACGTAGCCCTTGCCGTCGAGCGACTGGCGAAACCTCATCGGGTCCCGGGTGGAGTCGATGAGCAGCGGATATCGACGCCCGTAGATGTCGAAGGCGGCAGCGAGGTAGAGCAGTTGCCGGTCGAATGCCTCAGCGGCAGTCTCGATCACATCGGCTCGGCGCTTGCCGTTCACGGGGTTGGACAACGCCGCAAGCATGTGGTCGAGGGCACGAGCGGCGCGCGCCAGCCTGACGCGGATCGACTTGAGCGCGGTGACCGTCTCGATATCACCTTGTCTGGCGGCGATAGTCGGGAAGCAGTCAAAGTACGTCATGTTCGACACCACGCCCCAGTCGTAGAAGTTCTCGATGGTCGCCGTGGATTCGGTACTCACCCAAGTTCCGCCGCCGACAAGCGATCCCCGTCGTACATCGATATCCGGGTTCGCGGTCATCCGCAGGTAGTGCCCGATGAGTGCCACCGCGTCCTCGGGCGTGACGCTGGCGACGATATCGTTGTCCGCCACATCGGACCGGCCCACTGTCGGCGTCGTGGTCACGATGGCGTCGATACCGACCGCAGCGGCGGCAGCGGCGTACGCGGCGGCGTGGTGGCGCTGCTCGATCGTAAGCGGAGCGGAGTTTGGCGGCGCGGTCTGAGCGTCGAGCTGCTGGTAGTCATCGAAGAAGTGGGCTGTACTGCGTGACCGCTCCCGCTCGCCTTCCGTAGTCACGCTGAACTGCACAGTGTCGAGGACACGCTTGGCATTCTCGACCGAAACGAATCCGATTCGGCGCACCAGCGGATCGCTGAGTACGTTCGTCCAGGCGGCGGGTACCGCGTCGCCGGACGCAACCATGAGCTGCACATCGATCTCGTCGCGTCCGAGGAATCTCGCCAGGAAACCGCCTGGGGGCTTCGGCAGCGTAGTGACATCAACCCCCAGACGAAGAGGCCGCAAGGCAGGACGCAAGGGGAACAGCGACAGCGACTCTTCGTTGTTTTTAACCGGCGGTCGCACGTAGCGCATGAATCGGTAGCTCGGCTGGCCGCTGGGGATGCTGATCGTCATGCCGGGATGGTCTCACCGGGGACCGACACCGCACATGCGGTCTCGCGAGTCGTGTTCGTGTCTGCGCCTAAATCGGCGTGCGACCTTGGTGTCCGAGTCGACGCGGAACTTCACGAACGAGCGAACCGCTGTCGCCCAGGATGATTCGCACCTGGACACGCACATGGTCGCGTTCCTGCGCTGGGCAGGTTCACCGAGGATGCGAGAAGGTCGGTCCTCACAATATTGAGTGAGTATCGCCGCTGACAGGGCGAATACCGTCAAAAAAAACCGTTAGCTCGATGGCGGCCGAACGGGTCCATCCAGCCTTGGTTCCCAGCCTTTCAATAGACCTTGCGCCGTTGCGGCCTGCACAATTTGACTATAAATTTCATTCAGCCGATTCGTCGCGCCATCGAGATCGGCAAGCGTGTATTCACTTTCTTGCCCGTGTACGATGCGGTTTCTGATGTTTCGAATACTTCTGAGTTCATTCCGAATCTCGGGATTCACTATGTTTGAGTTATAGAGACGTCGCCCAAACGGTTGCGGGCGGCGATTTTCGGGTTCTATATCCGCCCAGATATTGAGTTCGAGCTGTTCAATCTTGATCCAGCTTACCAGAAATGCGCCAAGCGTCTCATTTGGACTTTTCAGATTCAGCTTATGCATATTCTGTATCTCAAGATACAGGCGATAACGACTATCGTCCTCCGCAAGGAGTGCGTCAGTGACCTGGTCAGCCAGAGGGCGCCTTTCAAAATTGTCATGCAATGTGTCGATGTACGCATCTATCTTTATTGGGGAATTCAAACCGAGGCGAGAGGTTAGATCGAACAAGTAGTCCATTCGACCCAAACCTGCATTGTTAACGGAAACTTTGTCGGAAATTCCCAACTTGCCCAGCAGATGTGTTGCCAATTCGTAGTGGTCTCCGAACTTTCGATTACGCTCGGCAATACGCCGTTCTATCGCCTTCTGAAGGGTCTCAAGCGCAATTTCTGCCGATATCGCCAATCCGTTGAGTTGGTCTAGGAGTGCGTACTCTTCGTCGGAAAGGTCGCCGTCACGCGGCTTGTACACCAGGTCGTGCTCCACTTCCGACCAGCCATGCATAAATACGGACGCGACCTGGATTTCGATTTTCGCGGAAGCGTAGCGCTTCTCAGAGGCAGTTAGCGCAGGCTCCTTAAACCGAACGCGAAAATGCTGTGCGGTGTAGCCCGCAAAACGCGGGTTCCCCGGCCTCGTCTTTGTTGGGTCCGGGAAACCCTTCGGATCTTCGATTAGATCGAAGATCCGAACAATTGTTGAGGCCACAATTTCGCGGTCAGACGGGAAGTACAGAGCAATGCGCGCTCCGGCCAAGTCGACAATATCGTCGTATATTTCCTCGACGGACACGTACGATTCCTCGCGCTTGGCGTCGCGTTGTCGACATTTTTCTTCAAGCCGATCAATTGATTTTGCGCGATGCGAGACAGCACCTCTTACGCCCTCTTTCTTGAGTTCTGCCTCCAGCAGGTCCCTCGCTCGACGCGCTACGTTCTCATAGAAGTCAATTTCTTTCGTATATCGAGAAACGAAATCGGCAATCACATCCATGATATGCTCCGGGGAGTGCGGTCCCGTTTGAATAGCTCCGCGATGCCTGATGTCTTACTTAGACGAAATCCATACTGGAGTGAGGCGGACGCGCTGCTCATGGTCGCTACGATAACAGGTAGTACACTCAGGCAAGCCACTTCACCGCAACCGTGACACTGTTTGGCGTCGGTGCTGCGGGATCGTGGAAGTAGGTTCTTGCCATCAGCGTGGTCTCCGAAAAGTCGGCTGGCGTAGCTCCGGCCCACCCGTGCCCACGGCTATAGGATTTCCAGGTCGATTGAAACATTCAGCTGTCCGTAGGGCGCTGGATCGCCGGTCAGTACTGGGTATCCCGTGACCTGCGCTTCCCACGCGACATGTGCGATATCCGGGGTGATCGGTGCTGTCGCGGTTTGAGCAACTAACGCCACGCCCGGAACGATGGCCTGGCTGAACGGGGTAACCGTGAAACCGTCAGCGTCAAAGTCGGACGGGTCAGCACCGGCGAGCGTGGCGACATACAAGCTCGTTGCGGGAATGACCAGCGGGCGTCGTTCCCGCACGCTGAATCCGATCACCGTTTGGGCGTAGATGCTGCGAGGTAGCGCTACCAAAGCTGACGCATCGAGGATGGTCCCGGCGGCGGTGGGCCTCACGCGGCACCGTGACCGCGCAGGCGGTCGTCGGCGCGGTCGAACAGCGCCCGCGCTCGCGCTTCGGCGGCCGCAATCTGCTCGGCGGTCGGTTCGCCGTGCTCGGCACGCCAGCGCGCGATCGTCTCGTCCACGGTCGTCCGGGTCTCCCCGGACCCGGCCGCGGCAGCGATGTACGCGCTCACCGAGCGAGCCTGCCCGGTCTTGACGGCATTCTCGGCCCGCACTACCAACTCCTCGGGGAGGGTCAGGCTCACCTTCCGTGTGCTCATATCCAGAATCGTACCTTTATCGCACCCGCGCGGTTGTGGCATCGATCGCACGCGCGATTTGACTTCTAGCCACCACCACCCGAGTCGCTATCGGCCGCAACGAGTTCGGCCACCGGTACGCGGAACGGATAGCAGCCTGTTGAGTCGAGTTGGGTCGACTCGACGATCGCGTGGTCGCCGTCGATCTCGGTCACCGTGAACACCGAGACGCCGCCCGCCACCAGCAACACATGATCCCCGATATTCACCATGGCCAGCCTTTCCCGAGCAAACGACCGGTATGAGATTATCGTACATGTGTTCGAATACTGGGACGATGATTTCACGGCGCCGCTGAAGCGCGTCATCGACCCGCCGATGCCGGTGAATGTGAATTTGGGCATCGCGATCCCGCCGCAGGGTGCATTCCGTCGCGATGTGGTGTCGATGCGCGTCAAATCGTCCGGACTCGACTGCACAGCCGTGGTGCCCGGCCTGCTCTACGCGTGGGCGCAAACCACTGACGGCTCCTGGATCGGCCTGGTGGCATTCGCGATCCCGGCGCGGAACGGGCGGGGCCGCGTCGAGACACGGCAATGGACTATCGCCCGGGCGCTGTCACGTCGAAGCGCTCCGGACCGCCGTCCTCAGCAGCCACGCAGGGTTTAGCCCCTCTGACACGCTCGCGATCGAAACCAACTGCCCCGCTTCCTATCTCGCGGGGTGCGTGATTCGCAAGGCGAAGTGGCTTGGCGATTCCGTACACGTTCGAATGGCCCTGAGCAACGACGAGTTCTCGTTGTTCGCAAGGGGATCGGAGTCCAGCGTGGACGACTTGTCAGCGATCAAACGCGCGTGAAAGCGTGCGGAGACCGCCACACTGTAATTGAGAGCAGCTATGACTGCTGGCGATTCCCGCAGCAGAGCTATCGAGCGGATCGAGGTATCGGGGATGACTGAGCAAGCAGAGCAGACAACCGTCTCCGATCCCGAACAGTATCTCGCGGCAGCAGAGAAGCTCATCCTCGCGTTGCCGGTGAGAACGGAGTTCATCAACGCGGACGTGCACAACGCGATGCGCGCTGACGGATGGCCCGAGCTGTCCGAACCTCGCAGGTTCGGGCCGATGCTGCTTCGGCTGCGTAGAGAGGGTTTCATCGAGAAGGTGGGGTCACGGTCCACTCGAGCGCGTTCACATGGGGGTATGACCTCGGTGTGGCGACGGACGGCGATGCATCAGTCGTGATCGGGTGAGGTGAACGGCTTTCGACAGACGCCGCACAGGATCGGTCCGCCCGCGATCGTTGTTTTGTGGGCACGGATGCGGCGGGCTGGAGAACAGCCACAGATCAGCGGACGGCCGTTGCGGTCACGAATGCCGCTGTCCTCGCCGGCCGGAATGTGCTGGTCTCCCGGCCGGATGACCGAGGGTTCGAGCCGTCGATGTGCTGTGATTGCTGTTGCCAGAACTGCGATCTCGTCCTGGTAGCGGTTCACGGTCTCTTCTGAAACGGTGCTGATCGACCAACCGCAGGTCGAATGCCGGCGGATTGTCAGGCCAAGTTCTTCGGCAAGCTCCTTGTACCGCTTGTTGTGGTACTGGTGGGCGCGGCTGGTGTCGCGGATGCCGCGGTTCCAGGCCAGGCTATGTGCCGCTTCGTGGAGCAGTACTCCGAGCATGTGGCGAGGTCCGGCACTCAGGGTTTCGGTGCTGAGGAACAACTCGGGAAGCCACTGACCATCTCGGTGCCACCGGTTCGGCGCGAATTTCGCTGTACGCAGGCCAGGTGTGCTGGTCGATCCCGACGCGAGGGCTATCACCACCTCCGGGATGTCGATGTGGCGTCGCCTGATCTGGTTCCACACGTGCTCGATCGCCGTGGACAGCGCTCCGGCAACGTGCCCGGTCTCGGCGGAGTCCTGTTGTTGATGCATTGCCCTCAACCCACGTTCGTCGACAGGTCGACATGAAACGCGTTCTGACAGACCCCGCAGAGGATCGGACCGGCATCGACGGTGCGTTTGAACGCGCGCACGCGCCGAGGCGGGTCACATCGGCAGACCATTGCGCATCCACCACGCGGCGCCTTGGGATCGCCCCCGGCCTCGTCGGTCTCGTCGTCATCGTGATCGGTGTTGTCGACACCGCTCGCCTGACCTGGTTCGTGGAGACGGTGTGCCACCAATGCCGTAGTAAGAACCGGGAGTTCGTTACGGTATGCGGTGCTGGTGCTGTCCGCGAGGGAGGTGGTAGCCCAGCCCCGACCGGATGTGCGTTCGACCGTGAGGCCGACTTCCTCGGCGATCTGCTTATAGCGGCCGTTGTGGTAGGCACCCGCGCGGCTGGTGTCCTTGACTGCTCGTGTGCGTGCGATCCCGTGCGCGGCGTAGTGCAGAACCGTGCTGAGCACCTCGTCCGCGCCGGCGGCGAAGCCTTCACAACCAACGAACAGTTCAGGCATCAACTCGGTCCCGTGTTCCCACCGGTCCGGCCCGAACCGTCCCAGCCGCACACCACCACTCCTGCCTGTGGAACCACCGGCCATCGTCACGACCACATCGGGAGTGTCGGGATGACGGGCTTGAATCGCCACCCACACCGTTTCGAGGCATCCATCAACGGACTGCCGATCTTCTCCAACGCAGCAACTTCCTCCCTGGATTCCTCGCGCCAAGCGACGTGACGCACGTATCCGGCCGAGGGATTGATCCATTCGCATCAACGCTATGGGCCACCTCCGGCCGAAAATCCCTGCTGCACACGACACAACCGCAGATCAGCACACGTTAGGTGTCGATGACGTGCAACGTTTCCGTGAGAGAACTGGGCGCTGGCGGCGTATTTCGTGGGGCCGACAGTCTCATTTGATGGAAACGCATCAACCCACGCGATGCCAGCCTCCTCGAATTCCTCCTCTTGTGGTCCCTCCCAGACCATCAACGCTGCGCACGCGCTACATAAACCTCCCTATCGGTGAATTCGCGTGCCCTGCACCGCCGCCCGCCAGCCCGACTCGACCACCGCACTGAGCGCGCCCTAGCGCGCGAACACGCCACCGGAGGTGGCGCTGCTCTAGACGTAACTTCCGCACCTGACGTACCCCGCTCCCAACCCCTCCTTTGTGGTCTCTCTTTTGTGGTCTTCTCTTCTCCCCCTTCCCTTCTGGACTTTCCTTGTTTGTGTTTGGTGTTGTTTCCTGTCCCTGCCCGGCTGACACTCTCTATGAACAGCGAAGCCATAGAGAGTGTCAGCCGGGCAGGGACAGGAAACGGCACCAAACACCCAGCTCAAACGGAGTTTGAGCTGAGATGTGCCGGGACTCTGCCGGGACCTGGAAATCCCGGCGGTGTCCCGGCTTTGTCCCGGCACTGTCCCGGCGGAATATCGGTCTCTCGCATACGAATAGGCCCCGCCTGCAGTCTGTCTGGCGGCCCGCTGTTCGGGTGGGTTCGCGATAGCCAAGCGTTCAACGCGCCTGCTTCTGCAGAGTCAAGCCGGTAAACTCTTGCGGCAGCAGGGGTTTGACAGGCTCGGCTGTCTTCGCGGAATGACGGGGTGGCCGGAGGGGAGGCTCGGTGAGTACGAATCCGGTTCCGTGGCCGATCGAGCCTCACACGGTCGCCAAGCACGCTGTGTATCGGCAGTACTTCAGTAAGTGGTTTCCGATCATGACCAATGGGTGGGGCGGCAACGTCACCTACGCGGAGGGCTTCTCCGGCCCAGGTATCTACACCAAAGGCGAACCAGGGTCGCCAGTGATAGCGCTCCAGACGCTCATCGGAGACGAGCGAAACCGAACTCGATACAAGAAGATGCGGCTGCTGTTCGTTGACCACGACGAACGCTGCGTGACCCTCCTGCGGAAACGGCTCGAGGTCGCATCCCAGCCGGTCAGCCTCGACGATCTGGCCAGATACGGTATCGACCTGGATATCCGCAAAGGTCAGTGCGTTCCTACGCTCGAACGACTGCTGACCGAGTACAAGGCATGGGGGCGGCCGATGCTGGTCGTACTCGACACGTGGGGCGGCGGTGTTCCACTTGACCTGGTTCGCAGGATCGCGAAGAACCCCAGCAGCGAAGTGCTGATCACTATCCAGCCCCAATATTTTGCCCGGTTCGCTGAGGTCGACTCGATCGAACATGGTGATGAGGTGTTCGGCGGCACCACCTGGCGCAAAGTGAGCGAGCTACCTTCTGACCGGAAAGCTCGATGGGTGATCGAACACTACCGGGACGTGATCCGCAAAGCGGGCTTCGGCTTCGTCCTGGACTTCGAGCTCATCGACAACCGTGGTCAAGCCCTGTACCTGGTCTTTGGAACCGACCATCGCAGAGGGCTCCAAAAGATGAAGGAGGCCATGTGGGAAGTGGATGATGTCTCCGGCGTCGGCTACCGCGACCCCCGCGACCCCGGCCAGCAAACGCTGGAGATCGTTTTCGAGCCGAACGTCGAGCCGCTCAAGCGGCTCCTCCTGAACGCGCTACGCGCAGAAGGCCCAGCGGGATGCACGGTGATGCAGTTGCGCACATTTGCGCTCTACCGCACGGTTTTCAAAGAGAGCCAGGTCGTTCCCGCTCTGAACGCGCTGCTCGATAAGGGCGCGATCGAAATGAGTGAGCCCGGACCGCTGCGTTTCACCAGCAACGTCCGGGCTCACGAATCGAGCTAAACCACCACCGGAACCGAGCTCGTCGGCATCTGGTCCCACAACCGGCCATCCAGCTCACGGCCCAGCGTCTTCGGTGTCCTGCCACCCCACTGTTTGAAGAAGAACGGCACGTCAGCATCTTGGCAGACATCACGGATATCGCGAACCCATGCCGGGTCCATCGGCCGATGACCGACACCGGACTCCCCACCTGCGATTACCCAACCGATGCCGTCGAGCTTGAGCCCATCAAGTGGTCCCAGAAGTGGCTCACACGACAGAAACCGCACCGCGGCGGGGACTTCGCGCAGGTGATCGATGCGGTCGAGGTAGTCGATGTTTTCGACCGATACACCCATCCACACATTGGCCGGCCAGTCCAAACCATCGGCAAGGCGCTTCAACCGCAGCGACCGCTTCGTCAGCACCTGATAGGTGTGCTGCGGGGTCTCGCGCATCACGTCGAACACGTCGCGGATGAACCCGACCGGTACCTTGGCGTGGAACAGATCCGACATCGAATTTACGAACACCACGCGCGGTGCGCGCCACCGCCGCGGCACATCCAACGCCTGCGGGTGGATGGTCACCCCGAAACCTGGCCCGGACGTGCGTAAATCGCCGTCGCGCTGGTACTTGTCGGCGCCCATGGCTTTCAGACGTTTCGCCAGGACCATCGCATAGCAGTGGTCGCACCCGGCCGATACTCGGTCGCAGCCCGTCACCGGGTTCCACGTCGCCTCAGTCCATTCGATGCCCGACTTGTCCGACATGACACCTCCTCCCGAATCTTGTTGACATTACGTCCACACCGCGTATTCGTAGTCCCACACGCTGCATCGTGTGATTCCTTTCTCAATAGTCATCGCCTGCCACACCGGGTTTGGTGTATTCCTGCGCTGCGGCGAGTGTCCGGGTCACCGATGAGGCGCTGAGTTCGACGTACTCGGCGATCCGTGCGTGCGACCAACCCTCCTCGTACTTCAGCCGCAGGATCGCGGCGACGGTGCTGGGGTCACGCCGTCCGGCGGGGTCGGTGCTGCAAACCTTTTCGGCTACCGTCGCCCACCGGTCGGTGCGCTGCGGTGAGTCGGTGCGTTCGTGGTGCCCAGCGGCTTCGATCTGGATCGGCTGCGCACTGGTCAGCTCTGAGGTGCCGTGGTGGGCGGTCAGTTCGCTTGTTGTCGACCGGGTTTCGGTGTGGACTTCACGCACCGAGACGGTGCGTACCGCTTCGGGCTTATGCCGCAGTTCCGGATCGGTGCGCACGCCTGATGCGTCATGGTGCTCACGGATAATCATGTGCGCAAGTGCCGCGCCCATGCCGAGGACCACAACGGGGAGGCAGGCCACCAGCACGGTGACCGGCCACGGCGCCACGGTCACACCGGCGGCTTGCATGAGGTGGTAGGCGACTTGGCCGACCGCGCCGAGCGCGAGGCTGCCGAACGCCGAATATTTCGCGTAGCTGCGGGTACGGTTCGAACGGATCCGGCCGGACAGCCACACCGAGAGCGCGTAGGAGGCGTATGCCTCCATCCCGATCGGCAACGTGATCGCAGTATTGATCTCGAAATCGTCGGCGATACCGGGCAGCGGGTGCACCGGACCGAAGCCAGTCAGCTCGCCGAGTCCGACCCAGCCCGACCAGATCGCCACGAACGCGGGCAGCGCCAGCAACAGCACTGGCCACGCCCGCACCGGCCGTCTCGATGCCTGCGCACCGGGTTGTGCATTGTCTGGTGCGTGGTGGTGCGCAGCGTCGTTGCTGCGCACCATGTCCGCGCCGGAGTCGTGTCCGGTCACGGTTCACGCACCGCTCTGCCCGGCGGCGGGGTTGTAGACGGCGGTGAACAACCGGGCTTTCGGGTAGTCGGGGTCGGGTCCGGTGTAGGTGACCGACAGCAGCGCACCGACCGCGAAGTCCTCGGTTCCGGCGTTCTCCAGCGCGAGGCCGATGGCTTGTTCCATGCGCCAGGACACATACAGATTCCGCGGTCCGCTGCTGGTATCGAAGGTGATCACCAGCTGCATGACCGGTTGGCCGTTGTCGTCGAGTTCGACTTCGTCGGGTGCGCCGCCGTATTTGAGCTTGGGCTCCTCGACGATCGCGGTGATGCGCCCGTACACGGTGGTGCCCGGGTTGCTGGTCTTGCTGAACGCCGAAGACGGTCGTGCGGCGCGGCGGAAACGCTGTCCAAAGGTGGTCATGATGGGGGTTCCTTCCTGGGATGTAATTCGAATGAAGGTGAAGGTGTTTCAGCGGCTGCGGCGGCGGTCGCTGCGTCGCAGTGGCTCTTCCGGGTCGCAGCTCCAGGTCTGGTAGTCGCGTAGGTCGGCGCCCTCGGCGCTGAGCCAGTCCAGGAGCTCGTAGTCGGTCCGGAATTCGGTGTCGCGTCCCAGGTGCTCGCGATGCTCGGTCAGGTGGCGGTAGTAGGCGTCCTCGGCGGTGACCACACGGTGACCGAGGTCGGGCAACGGCACGTCTTCGGGGCCAGTCGGGGTAGACCATGTCAGGGTTGTTCGCCGCGGCGGTGGCGTTGAACACCTCACGTCCGAGTTGCTGGGCGCGGTCGCGGATTTCGCGGTGTTCGGGGGTCGGCTGGTTCACTGGGAGCTCCTTCGTTGTGGTCTGTTCAGCGGCTGCGGGTTCGACTCACCGGTCGAAACCGCTGCCGCTGCTGCTGTTGCTGTGGTCGATCGAGGTAAGGGACCGGTTCGAGTTCTTCGATGCGGTGTCCGGCGGCGAAGTGGTCGGTGAGGTCTTTGCCGTCGCGGGCCTCCATGACCCGGACTTCGCCGACGTGGCCGTGCAGGGTGTCGGTGACCTTGGCGGCGTGCCGGTATCCAGGGCGGTCGCGGTCGGCGACCACGATCACCCGCCCCGCTCCGCGCAACCAGCGCGCGTGCTCGTCGGTCCAGGATCCGGCGCCCATCGCGTTGCAGGTCGCGATCAGCCCGGCCCGGTTCGCGGCCTGAACGTCCTTTTCGCCTTCGCACACGTAGATCTCGCGGCCGGTGTCGAGGGCATCCCGGATGTCGTTGAGCCGCCACGGCAGTGCCGCGAAACCGGTGTTCTCCCATTCGGTTCCGGTCCAATGGCGCTGGAAGAAGCTCTTGGCGTGTCCGTGCTCGTGCGGGGTGTGCACCCGCACGACGCAGCCTTCGACCTGACCGGTGTGCCACCGGTAGACGTAGGTGTCCACATTGACCGGTGGCCCGGTCTGAACCCCCAAGTCCGGCTTGCTCAGGATCGGGAACCGTGCTGCGGCGATCGCCCGCTCGACCGGGGTGAGCGACTGCTGTTGCACTGGACGCTGTGGCCGGTCCGGTGGTGTGGTGCGCCGGTTCGGGTCGCGTTCGGGTAGCCGGTCCCATAGGTCCCGCACCCGCAACCCGATTCGGTCCAGCACGTCTTCGTCGTTGCAGCGTGCCCAGCACCGCACCATCGTTTTGCTCTGCTGCGGGTCGTACCGCACCCCCAGCGACGGGTTGTGATGCCCGCCGTCGGACTCGTGTACCGGGCACAGGTAGTTCGTCCACTGCTGAGGGGCACGCGGATGTGGTGGTGGCCCAACCGTCCTTGTCAACGCGTCGGTGACGACCTGATACGAAAGACCTTGCTGTGGTTGCGGTTCCATCTTCAGCGCCCCCGCTCGGACTGCCCGCGGGCTGGACCGGGCGGCTCGAACCGCATCCGCGCGGCTGTGGCTAGCACGCGGCCCTGTTCGATGCTGCGGCGCTGCACCGCGTCCAATCGGCCACCTGGCGCGCGGTGCGACTCGATCAGGGCCTGCCGCATCGCTTCCGGATCGCATTCCCACTGTGAGCGGGCTTGTTTCAGGAATTCCCACTGCTGCTGGTGCGGGCCGAAGTGCCAGCCCTGATCGATCGCAGCGCCGTCGGTGTAGAGCCGGTTGATATCGGCTTGGGTCGCGAAGTCGGACCGGAAAGCCAATCGGGTAAGGCGATCCAGTTCGGTGAACGCCTCCCGCATCGCTTCCTCGTGCTCGATGTGCATGTCACCGGCTCCGTTCGATCCCAGAGCGGCGACGACCGAACACCGGCACCGGAGTGTCCGGGGTGTGGCGGGCTTGATCGCGGCGGGTCGACCCCAGCCAGGCGCCGTGCCCGGTGAGTTCGCGGGCCTGCTGCTGGTGACGCCAGTTGATCGGCGCCATCACCGCACGCGAAACCCCTTCGGCCTCAGCGATCCAGTCGTACTGTTCGCCCATCCGCTGTGGTGAGCGCTCCCAGCTCTCGACCGTGTTCTGCAGCCGTCGCCAATGACTTTCCACGCCCGTGCTGGTCCAGCGGTAGGCGATCGCGGCGGCGCGGCCGAGGAAGATCTCCCGGTCGGTGGTGGTTTCGGCGTATTCGGCGGTCTTGCGCAGCTGGTATGCGCGAGTGAAGTCCGCGCGCATACCGTCTTCCATCGGTACCGCGCCGCGCTCGTTGTAGTACTGCCACTGCGTCGGCTCGAACTCGAATTCGCTGCTCATGACTTCACCGCCCCCGCTCGATCCGCGACCGTGGCCGCGGGCGGTCTTGCGCGGTGATGTCGCGGGCTTGTTCGTGGCTGCGGTGCTGGATATCGGTGAGGCCGTCTCCGCCGTTGTGGTCGACGTTTTCCAGGAACCGCCGCATGGTGTCTGGTGCTCGTCGCCAGTCCTCGCGGGCGTCTTCGAGGTAGTTCCAATGCTCGGCGTGCGGACCGGACTCCCACCGGTCGGCCACAACCTGCTGCTGCATATCGAGGACCTGGATCTCGGCCTCGCTGGTCGAAGGCCGATACATCTGCCGTCCCAGCTCGACATAGGTGGTGAAGTCGGCGCGCATGGCTTCTTCGTGTTCGCGTTGCATGTCAGCGACTCCTTTCGATCCGGCGGCGCGGCCGATCCTCGGCCTGCTCGGGTTCGGTTGCGGTGGTGTTGGTTTCACGACGCGGACTAGTGGACGTGCCGCTGTAGCTTTCGATGTATGCGGATGCTGTGCGGTCCCATCGGTCGGCGGCATCGGCTGCGGTGATTCCGTATGCGCCACCGATCTGTTCCCAGGTGGCGCCGAAATCGCGGGCGTTGAGCGCGTTGCCGAGCGGGTCGACATCAGCGGCTCGGTCGATGCGGAGTTTGGTCAGGTGCCAGTCCGCCTCCTGCCGCTGTCCTTCGGGGGTATTGCGCTGGTCCCAGTCCCGCTCCCACTCCGGTGTGCCGTATGCGGGGCGTGCAAGGAGCCGGTCGGCGAGTTCGGCGCTCTTGATCGCGATCGTCGCCCGGAGTTCGCGTGCCGCCGCATCGATCTCGGCGTTGCTGGGTACCGGGTTCTTGTCGTTGTGGTTCATCTCAGCGGCTCCTTTCGATTCCGTTGCGGCGCTGGCCGTTTCGTTCGATGTCCTGGTGGGGGTCGACATCGGTGGGCCGCCACGGCTGGGTGTCGTCGAGTCGTTGGCCCGCTGCCCGGTCGGTGGTCTCGCGGCTGCTGCGTTCGCGCTGGTATTTCTCGGCGCCGCCGTCCTCGTCCCACCAGCGCATGAACTCACCCGTGCGCTGCCCGAGCGTGGTGAACCGGGTCTGATCGGGGTCGATCGAACGCAGGTGCTCGGCGAACGCTTGGGAGTCCCCGTACGCCTCGGCCATCTCCTGCCTGCGCGCGTCCGCGGCGGCTTGCTCGGCGAGTTGCTGCTGTTTCCAGGCCCGCCACGCGTGGAAGTCTGGGCCGCCGGACCGCTGTTCTGCTCGCCCGTTGCGACGTTCCTCGGCGGCACGGTGTTCCGGGCTGCCATACCGCTCGTGTTCGGGTGTGGCCTGGGCGAGTTTCTGCACGGCTTCGTCGTGTTCGCGCTTGTACCGGTCGCGTTCGGCGGCGACCTGATCCACGGTCGGGCGGTCGCGCAGTTCACCGATCTCGTTGGCGAGACGGATGTTTCGGTTCTTCAACGCCTCGATGTGGCCTTCAGCGGCGTCGAGTTTGCGTTTCATCTCGTCGCGGTCGGCGGTGACCGCGTCCAGACCGCGCTGCAACATCCCGACCCGGTTCTCCAGCCGGTCCCGGTCATCGGAGATGTCGCTCAACTGGCGTTCGATCTGAGCGAACCGATCTGGATCCACCGATTTGGCCGACTGTTGCTCGGCGGGACGGGTTTTCGACGGCTCGGTGGCCTGTCCGCGTTGGGGACGGAGGTGCTGTTCGCGCAGGGCACGGACTTCGTCGGTGACCATCCCGAGCGGCCCGTCGACGATCTCGGCGTCGTGTACTCGGCCCTGTTCGCGGATGGTGAGCGAGAAGTCTTCCCCGGCGCGGCTGCTGGTGTCGCGGTAGGTGTCGAGCTGATGCAACGTCCAGTTGTATGCCTGCTCACGAGTGTCGAACGTGCGCAACTGCGTACGGTCCTGCGGCGGAACCTTGGCGTACTCGACGTCGTCAAGGTGCAGCACATCGGAGGGACCGACGTTGACCACGAACGGTTTCCCCGGCTGCTGGGGCGGACGCTCGGCGGCCGGATGCAGCTGCTCGGCGTGCGCGTCGGCGACGGTGCGCTGGTGATCAGCGAGAGTGTCGGCATCGGCGAAGAATCCCGCACTCGGGTTCTGCCGGTACCCACCATAGGGGTCGCGGATGATGCCGAGGGGCTGTTCGAGCTGTTCGGCCACCGTTTCCGGGGCGCCGTGGCGGTGATACACCTGGCGGCCGGCCGGATCGCGCAGGCTGGCGTCCACGGTTTGCCCGTCGACCCACATCGTGTGGTCGATATCGCGGTGCATCCATTCCAAACCCTCACGCGCGGTGTCGAACCCACGGGTTTCGGTGACCGGGTCCTGCCCCGTCCCGCTCATCCACGCCAGCCTGGCCTGATAGGTCGGGGCCTGCCGCCGCTGTTCGTGCTGCGGAGCGGCGTATTCGCGGATGGTGCGGGCGACGTGGGCGCGGTACCGCAACGCGTCCACACCGCGCACCTTGTGCGCATTGGTGAAAAACCGGCCCGGCTCGAACCGCGGGAAGATCGTGGCCGCGTCCAAGCCATCAAGCGCGATGCCCTGTTCGACCTTCGTCAACCGCCCGTTGGCGACGATCCGCGCCCGCAGATCCCCCGCATGCCGCGCCAAGGCTTGGGAATCACGGTAGCGGCGTTCATGATCCACACTCGGATCGCCACCGCGGTCGGTGACCGCGACCGAATGCGCGCGGTAGCGGTCGATCATCTGCTGGGTCCACACCAGCTGGTTCTCGCGGTCGGCCTGCTCGCTGCGGCGCTGCTGCCGCAATTCCAGGTTGATCTGCTTGCGGATGCGGCGACGCTCCAGCCAGTTCCCGGCCTGGGCGTGCAAACGCAGCATTTCCTTCATCGCGTACCCGAACTTGCGGGCCTCAGCGATCAACTCGTCTTCGGGACTACGGTCGGTCATGTTGTTGTATTCCTTTCAGCGGTAGAGGATTCGGGTTATCGGGTGCGGCACCGGTCGCCGCATCGCTGCCGTTCGGGCTGTTTGTCGCGGTGCTCGCACGCCGCGTCGGTGAGTGCCAACCGGCTGCCGTGGCCGCGAGCTGTGTCGATCTCGGCGTGCGTGCGCCGCAGGCTCGATGCCGCTTCGGTGAGCCACTCCTGTGCATGCGCGGATGCCCTGAGCGGGGTGGTTGGGCTTCCGAGGTCATCGACCCGCAGCGACTCCGGTGACCGGCTCAGTTGCTCGTAGCTGCGTCGGATCCGCGCCAGGTCGCGATACAGCTCCTCGACGCGCTCCTGAACTTCGCCGAGGTCTTCGTAGAGTTCGGACGGGACCGGCAGGATCGGGTCGTCGGGGGTTCGGTTGGTGCTCAATGGATTTCCTTCCTTGTGGTGGGTTACTGGGCGGTTGTCGTGGTGGTGCGGTGGTTTTCGTGCCGGGTGCGGGCGGTATCGGCGCGGTCGATCAGCCCGTGGACGAGTGCGGCGATCGCGGTGAAGACGGCGGCGACGGCGTGCCCGATGCCGGTGACAGCGGAGCCGAGGACCTGCGGGATAGAAGGGCGCAGGGCGGCGTTCCACCACAGGTAGGCCAACCAACCTGTCCCGTAAGCGGCCAACGGGCCGGTGACCAGCCACGGCTGCCCCCACCCCGCGAGCACAGCGAGACCGACCACAACGGAGGAGCCACCAGCGGCGCCGCGGATCATCCGTCGCCGTGCCGCTCGCCCGGCTTTCACGATCGCGGCCGGATCGGTGACCGCTTCCGGGATCGCGGTGTCGTCGCTGGTGACCAATCGGAGTGTGGGCTTGACCGGCTCGGTGGCGGGGTTGTTTCGGGGTGTGGGGTTGTCGGCTATCTCGGCGACGGCGGCGAGGAAGTCGGCGACTTCGTCGGCCAGGATGTCGCCGAGGGCTTTCGGGTCGCTCGGCTGAGTTGGCTTGCGGTTGTTTTCCGGGTCGTCGTCGGGGTTTTGGTTGTCGCGGATGATGCGCATTTGTGTTGCCTCACAATCGAATCGGTGAAATCAGGGAAATGGGAGGTGGTCAGGCGGCGGCGGTGTCGCCGGTCGCTGCGGCTGTGCCGGCCGCAGCGTCCTTGGCGGCGGGTGTGCCTGGCAGCGGGGTGAGTTCGGTGGCCTCGACGGGGATGACGCGGCCCCATTGGGCGCGGCGGGCGCGGGCGTAGACGAATTCGCCGGTATCGAGCTGACGCAGCCGGTCCGGATCAACGAGCCACATTTCCCCGACCGAGACTTGCCCCTCGTCGCCGTGGCGCTGGCCCTTGATCAGATGACGCGACGGCAGCATGCCGCGCACTGAGCCGAGGTGTTTGCACAGGTCTCCAGCGTTTTCGCTGTAGCCGAGCAACAGGCCACCCGCGCACGACTTCAACAGCCGATTCAGCGACCACGCATCCGCGGCCAATCCCTCCTGGGACTGGGCCGCGAACAACAGCGCCACACCTTGGGAGCGTCCGCGTTCGCACACATCGACCAGCCCGATCGATCCCTTGCTGGTGGTGGTCGCCGAGACCTCGTCGATGATCAGGGTCACGCTGCGGCGCTGCTCTTTCGCGGTGCGTCCGGCGCGCTGCATCACCATCCGCAGGATCGCCGAGACCTGAGCGCGAGCGGCGTCCTTGTCCTGCCCGGGTACCGTCACATACAGCACGTCGATGTCGTCGAGCCGTTTGCCGCCGTCGAACACGAACTGCCCGTTGAGATCTCGCAAAAGGTCGAACAGGTTCGATGCCTTGATCAGCACGTCGTCGATCTGCGGGACTTTCTCGTCCTGCATCGCGGCGACCATGCGTTTCACATCCGGCGCCCCGCCCCAGATGTCGATCAGCTTGTCCGCGTGCAACCGCTCCAGGAACTCTGTGGATGAGCGCGGCGGACCGACCGGGGCGTCGATCACCAAAGACACGATGCGGCGGCGCATCTCGTCGAAATGCTGGCCCTCACTGGTGGTGGCCTCGCCCGCGTTGAGCAGGTCGGCCGCGACCGCGCGCATGTCGCGAGCGGGCATGTCGAACATGTCGAGGCGGTCGGCACCGGGCATCACCATCGCGATCCGGGCTGGGTCGATGCCCATCCGCAGGGCGTAGTCGCGGATCTCGATGCCGAGGTCCTTGTCGTCCTCACCGCCCTTGCACGACACGACCGCCAGCAGCGGGCGCGGATGCTTGCGCCGCATTCCGGGCACGTCTTTCCACTGCTGGAAGGCCCGCCACTCGTAGTCGAGCATCCCGACGAAATAGCGTTTGATCGTCTCGGTCTTCCCGGATCCGGTCGTGCCGGTCAGCACCAAGTGACGTTTGGCCTGCTTGTGCGGCAACACCATCCACTGGTGATGACTCGCGGTCAGCTCCTGCCACAACCCGGCCGGTTTCGCGCTGGTGCGGTCCGCGAGCGGACCCAGCACGATCCCCTCACCACAGCTGTAGGGGGCACCCAGTTTCGCCGCGCGGGCGGCGCGGGCCAGCTTGCGGGCGACCATCGCGTCCTTCACCCGTTCGGTGCGCCCCAAGCTCTTCAACCCGACGGTGTGGGTTTTGTGCACGAACTTCGCCCACACATACGTGCCGACCAGCGCCGCGAACGGCACACCGAGCGCGAGCATCATCCGCAGCCCGGCCCAATCACCATCAGCGACTCGGGAGGCGCCTGACCACAAAAGGACCGCGGGTGTCGACCAGGAGCCCCCGGCCAGCGCCGAGGTCGCGGGCAGCAGAAGCGATCCGATCGCGAAGTTCCGCAGCCGGTGCGGCGCCAGCGGCCAGTAGTAGGCAACGGCCACGATCATGACCAGCATCGCCACGACCACGACCCCGCACAGGGTCGCGGCGCCCGCGATGTGGGCGACTGCGGCCATGTCGGGCAGGTCGATACCGTCGAGCTGTGTGACCGGCGGTTTGACCGGGTGTACCTCGATCGACGGCAGTGGCGCCTGGTCGACCGGCACCGCCGGATCCGGTGTAGGTGCGGTGGTCGGTGCGCCTAGCGGTGCGCAGTCGGTGGGAGTGAGGATCGGCTGGCAGTTCTGGTTGGTCATGATGCTGCTTCCTGAGTGGTGAGGTGAATGAGGGTGCGGCGGCGGCGATTCGGGCTCTGCTGCTTCTGGGCTTCGCGTATCGCGGCGTAGCGGGTCAGGAATTTCGCCCACTCGCGGTCGAAGTCACGGATCACCAGATCCAGCGCCAGCGCGTCGCCGAATTCGTTGTCGGGCAACCGTTGTGAGGCGGCGGTGACGTTGTCGGACACCGCTGCGGTGCGACACAGGTACAGCACCCCGGCCATCACCTCGTCGCGGCTGTCGCGGGCGGCGCGGATCGCGCCTTTCAACGCGATATCCATGTATTCGGGGTCTTTCTTGGACAGCTCGACCTCCAGCGCCCACCAGCCGTGGCGGCCCTGCACCACACCCAGGAACCGGCCGTCGTGCACGTGCGGGTGTCCCAAGATCGGGGTGCGGCCCGTCGAAACCAGCACCTCGCGGGGCTTGGCCTTGCGGTTGGTTGCCTCGGCGGTCTTGCCGATCCGGTGCCGCAGCACCCGCTCGGAGGTCCACAGCTGCGGGTCGGCGCCGACCAACATGACGCGGGCCTGTGCGACGGCCCGGTAGTGCTCGGCCAGCCCCAACGGCGGATGCCACTCCGACGGACGCCACCCCAGATAGCGGGCCGCGGTCACCCTCGTCGGAACAACCCACTTCTCTCCGGCCTGTACGTCTTCCAACGCGTGGATCGCGCCTTCGGCATACAGTTGCTTGGCCAGGCTGTAGACGTGGTTGCGTTCCATGCCCAGAAACCAGCCCAACACGTCCAACTGCATCCCGTGCATATGCGAAACCGCAGCCAGCACAGTGGTTTTCCGTGGTGTCGACCGGGAAACCCGCTCACCGCGCAGCAGATCCTGCACCGTGGTTCGCGGCAACCCGACCCGGCGCGCGATCTCGGCCTGACTGAGCTGGCGAGCCCGCAGCGCGGCGACCTCACCGAGCACTTCCTCGACCTGCCGCGCCCGGATCCCCAACTTCCGCGCGATCTCCTGATAGCTGATCCCGGTGTCACGCAGACCTGCCACGATCCGATCGCGGTGTTCGAACTCCAACGCCGCGTACCGATCCGGTCGCCCAGCTGTCGTGTCCTTGTGGTTCATCGGGTTCGCTCCCTTCCTGGACGGCCCGCACGCTGGGCCTCGATCTGCCCCCGTGCCCGCAACGCGAGCGCCCCCATCACCTCGATCTCCGAAACCGGCTGCGTCGATTGCGGTTTCGTAAGGACGCGGGCGCGTACGACGGTGCGGGAGGTGACACCGAGTCGATGGGCGATCTGTTCGGCGGACAGGCCGCGCTCGGTCAGATCGGTGACTTGCTCACGGCGCTCCGCGGTCGCCGAAGCATGGGTCCACCGCGCCCGTACCGGCTTGCCGCGCGGGTCGTCCAACGCGGCTTCGTCCCACTCGAACGGCAGCGCCCACCCGTTGCGCCGGCCGCGGGCCCGCGCCCGCTCTGACGGTCCCGGCGTCATCTGCAACCGGTCGAACAACGCCTTCACCGCACGTTCCCGATCAGCCGAGATCGTCCGCGCCAACGACTCAGCGTTGCGGGGTTTGCCGAGCAAGCCCTCCATCACGCCGCTGTTGGTCACCATGCCTAGCTCGCGAGCCAGCTGGTTGCGCGGATATCCGAACGCGACCAACGCCTGAATCCGGCGCCGCGCACCATGAATCGGCACCAACGCATTGCCCGGCACAACATCAGCGGCCCGCTCGGGCACCTGGACCGCCAGAATGGCGGCCTCCATCTCCGACGTGAGACGTATCTCGCCGTCGCGGGTGATCCGGTCGACCGATGACCGGTCGACACCGGAAAGCGCAGCCAGCTGGGTCAGATTGATCCCCATGCCCTGCAGGCGCTCGACGTGTGCCCGCGCGGCGTCGGCGGCAACGAACTCCTGCGGATCCCATCGGCCGTAGGCAATCTGACGGTTACGGTGCCGCTGATAACACGGCCGGCACATGCCGCGCGCGTACCCGACACCACCACACGCACAGGTCACCGGTTGACGGCTCATCGGGACCGCTCCATCCCCCGGCCCCGCCGCTGGGTACGGCGGGCAGCCAGATCCGCGCGGGCCTGCTCGATCACCTCACGCATGTCGGCGGCGTTGACACCGTGGCGCTCACACGCATCCGCAGACCGCACCCAGCGAGCGATCGTCAACGACTCCAGTTGCGCCGCAGACGGTTTCCGCTTCGGCCGCACCTGCTGCGAGTCGTACAGATACGCCTGGCGCCTGCCCGTGCCGCGCACCTGCGCCTCGTACTCCCCGGTCGGCCGCTGGTCCTCCGCGTCCAACTGCCGCCACGTCCGCAAATGCTGCGGCGCCATCCGCCACGGCCACGTAGGAATCCCGTACCGTTCGCCATCTGGATCGAGGTATTTGCTCATCGCGACCGCCCGATTCCACGGGAACGGACCCGCCGTCCACCGTCGATGACGGTGCGGATCTTCGCGACCGACTCCGCAGAGTGACGGAAGTCGAGCAGCTGGTCGAACACTGCCATCCGTTCGGCGTGCACTTCCGCGCTGCTGTCTGCGGCGAGCTCATTCCTCGACATCTCGAACTCGTTGTCGCGGTATCCCTTCGCCTTCGACACGTCAGCAACGGCGTGCGCGATGTCGGACAGCACGCCGTGCGCAAGGTTCAAGCGTTCAAA
Organism: Nocardia sp. CA-107356; assembly: GCF_050946365.1. NCBI lineage: Bacteria > Bacillati > Actinomycetota > Actinomycetes > Mycobacteriales > Nocardiaceae > Nocardia > Nocardia sp. CA-107356. Next base: position 7,610,829 of record NZ_CP191992.1, read on the forward strand.
CTCGGCCTCTAGGCCGTGTTTAAGAAGTTGAGAGCCAGATGTTGATGGCGGCGATTTCGACGGTTGCTTTGTATCGGACCGCGAGCTTGTCGAATCGTGTTGCGACGGCACGGTTCTGTTTGAGCAGGTTGATGCCGCATTCGACGGCATGGCGCTGTTTGTAGGTGTCCTTGTCGAAGGCCGGCGCTCGCCCACCGGCCGAGCCTTTCTTGCGGCGGTTGGCGGCCTGGTCGACCTTCACCGGGATAGTCGCCTTGATACCGCGCCGCCGCAAGTAGGCCCGGTTGCCACGGGAGCTGTATGCCTTGTCCGCCAAGACCCGGTCGGGGCGGGTCCGCGCCCGCCCCGAGCCGACGCGCGGCACGCTGATCTGCTCGAGCACGACCTCGAACTGTGGACTGTCACCACGCTGACCAGCGGTGATCACCACCGCCAACGGCTTTCGTCCCTGCTCGCACGCCAGATGTGTCTTGGTGGTCCATCCGCCACGCGAGCGGCCCAACCCGTGATCGTCGGGCTCGGGATCATCCCCGGTGCACGGCGGTTCGGTCTGTAGGTCCCCTTTTCCGCGCACCAGCGGCATGCTGGTGCGCTCGCGCGATCGTGGAATCGACGCTGACATCCCAGGCGATCCGGCCTTCGGAGTCGGCGAGCGCTTGCAACGCCGACAGAATCCGGGTCCACACCCCGGCGCGCTGCCACCGTCGAAACAGCCCGTACACCGATTCCCACGATCCGTAGCACGCCGGCACATCCCGCCATGGCGACCCGACCCGGACTCGCCACCGAATCCCGTCAATGAGCTGCCGTTTCGTCCACTTCGGCGGGCGACCGGACTTCTTCCCGACGGGCAGCAACGGCTCGATCGCCACCCACTGCTCCTCGGTCAAGTCCGCCCGCCTCGTTGCTACGCTGATCACGAGGTCTCCGGTGTTCTGGTTCGTCTTGGTAAACAAACCATTTACCGGAGACCTCGCCCATTCCCAGTAAACGACACACCATGCCCGACAAGCGCTTTCACACCCGCGCGACCAACGCGAACCTACTTCTTAAACACGTCCTAGACGCGCTTGCTCCTGGCTTCGATCCGAAGTGCTCATCGCTGCACCCCCGGAATCTGCGACGCGGGCACACACGAACCTGGCTTCTCCCGTGGCACACCAGAATTCGCGGAACGGCAGACGTTCGGCGAGGGCGTGTAGTGCTGGTAATCGACCATCGCCGCCGTGCACCCGGCCATCCCGACCAGCAGGATCACCGCGAACGCGGCCAGCCGCACTGTCGGCGGCAACAAACCGAGCGGGGAATACACCGCGCCGACCCCGGTGAACTCTGGACCGGCCATCGACTGCAGCGGGTTATGAGCACCGCGCCCGCGGTCGAAATGGGTGACCGTGTACCCCTGCGGCACCGGCCCCGGCTGCCACGGCGCGCTCACCGCGACCGCCCCCGATCAACCAACGGCCGATCGGCCTGCTCACGCTCAGGCTGCGGGTACTCGCGGACCTTCGCCGCCAACTCCCGCGCAGGCCCGAGGTGGTATTTCCATGTGCCGGCCATATCTCTAGCCGCGTCGCCGAGATTCCTTGCGGCGTATTCGACGTTGATGCGCCCGTATTCCTCGGGAAACAGCTCGTGCTTCCCCGGCTTATCGAACCGATCGGCGTGCGCTTCCAACGCCTTGTAGCGGGCCTGCAACGCAATCGTCCGCAGCCGCAGCAACTCCTGCTCATGGATGATCGAATCCAACTCATCGAGCAACTCGGCCGGATCGTGGAACGGTTCGCTCAAGCTCATCGCCGCACCCCCCACCGACGCGACGCTCCCCAGAACGCGAACGCACCCAACAGCATCACGGTGAAACCGACAACCGCGGGATGCTCCAGAACCAGGTAGCCGATCGACACTGCAGCAACCGCGAAACCAAAGGTGCGGGCGCGCATTACGATTCACCGCCTTCGTAGCGGGTCCTGCCACCGCGGCGACGACGAGCCTGGGCCGACTTCAAAGCCAGCCGGGTGTAATGGGCCTTCCGCGCCTGCGCCGCTCGGTAAGCCCGCTCTTCTGGGCTGAGCAGCCCATCGGGATCAACGAGGCGATCGAATTTAGTCAGCAGCGCATCACGGGCTTTCGCCGTCCGAGCGGCTCGATCCGAGGTCTTTGCCCAGGACTCGTGCGCGGCGATCCGAGCCTGCAACGTCCTCTCGACTGGGGTGCTCATGCCGCACCGCCAGCGACAGAAGTAGGCGCGTCGACCGGTTGAACGAGAGCAAGCACCGCCGCACGACGAACACGCCACCGACGACCGTTGACCAGCCATCCCTGGAGGTCACCGGCTTTGATCCAGTTCTTGATGGTTTTGGCGTCGACGTCGACAAGGGACGCCGCGGTCCTGACAGTGATGAGGTCCTCGGGGACCTGGATAGAAGGGAGATTGATTGTCATCGAGAGTCCTCCTGGGAAATCCGGAAAGTTCTTCCAAGACAGGCTCTCTCGGCACAAAGTCCTATTAAAGGCCAAAATATAGGCCATTGATGGGACAAATCACGGCCGCTTTTGCTGCAACGTCCGCTCTAAGGCACTAGACTGTCCTCATGTCAACCGCAGGTAACGCAGCACTTCGCGCCGCCAGGCAGGCCCTTGGCATCAGGTCTCAAGCCGATCTGGCGAAGGCGCTGACTGACACGGCCCGCGAGATCGGGCTCCGGGCCGAGGTCGCTCCCCGGACCGTGCGTAGATGGGAATCGGCGGAACCGCCATGGCCTCACCACGATCACGTGTCGGCGCTTGAGGCACTGTTTCGACGCCCGATCACCGAGCTTGGATTCACCCCTCCATGGGCAGATGAACGCCAAGCAACCGATCGCAGTGGGCTGCCTGAGCCTCGAGTCTCAGCCAGTCAACGGCTACACAATGCGGCGTCGCATCAGCTTCCACCTTCTGTTGCAACGGATTTCGCAACCGTGACGGTCTCGCATCGCCACATGTATTGGTCCATCCCCGCGGCGCGACTTCATCGGCTTGTTGCCGAGCACGCACAGCTCGGAATCGACCTCCTGCCACAGGTGCCCGGCGCTGCGAAAGAGGTTCTCGCCCGCGCAGTTTCAGAATCAAACCTGCTCGCTGGCAGGTTGGAGTTCTTTGACCTGCAGCAGCCAGAGTCAGCACATACAAGCCTCGTTCTTGCCCTCCAGGCCGCGCATGAGGCGTCCGACTCCCTTCTCGGCGCGGCAGCGCTCGCACACATGGCATTCGCTCCGGCCTTCTCCGGCGAACCGGCACGCGCGGAGGAAGCGCGTGAACGACTCCGCGCTGCCCGAGCCTTCGCGCGGCGGGGCGGCGCAAACGCCGAATTCACGGCATGGCTTGACGCTGTCGAGGCCGAGGTCGAAACACGGTTCGGAGATACGCGACGCGCGCTAACGCTGATTCACCACGCCGAAGATGCATACAAGACCTACAGCCCTGAGACCGATCCTTCTCCGTCGTGGATGGACTGGTTTTCGCCGACCCGACTGGCTGGCTTCAAGGGCAACACGCTACTCACTGCCGGGAGAGGCCGTGAAGCGCGAGAGACGCTGGTAAGCGTGATCGGCGATCTGCCGCCGGAAGAGGTCAAACAGAAACCGATCTACCTCGCGGATGCCGCAGCTGCATGTGTTCTGGAGAAGAACCCAGAGGCCGCGTGCAGTCTCCTCGAGGAAGCACTCGATCTCCTCGCCCGAAATTGGTACGCCACCGCGCTTGATCGAATCAAAGCTGTGCGGCAGTCACTTCGTCAGTGGGACTCGTTGCCCGCGGTCCGTGCACTCGACGAGCGTCTGTACGACTGGCACACGACGGTAAACTCGCTGATCAGCTAGTTGTTGTCGGCGCGCTTGCGTACGCTGGCCGCCGTGGTCGATGTTGTCTCGGCTGCACATATTCAGCTGAGGAGGGGCATCGGTGCCAGCGTGGGCTTTCAAGTCGGTGGGCGAGGATCGGGACTGGCACAGCAACGACGGGTACCCCGATATCCCGGGCGTGCAGTACGTCTACACGAACACAGTGGGCAACTGCCTACGCGTGGCTGAGGGCGACACAGTCGTAGTACACGATCGCCTACTCGTACATGGTGTTTCGGTCGTGGATGCGATCGCGGTCGAACATGACGTGCCGGTGCAGATCAAACGATGCCCGGAGTGTGGCAGAGCCTCGGTCGGCCGGCTCAAGCGCAGTCCGACGAAGTTCCGCTGCGACCGGGGCGGCCACAAGTTCGACGATCCGGTCGTGAGCGACGAGACGCGAACCGTGTACACCGCGCACATCGCCAACCATTGGCAGGCCATCGACGGTGCGCTGTCGACAGAACGCCTCATGACAGCGAGGTCGAACAACGATCGGCAAAGCTCGATCCGGCCGCTCGACATAGAGCTGCTTGATCAGTTGCTCGACCGGGCCGCGGTCCTCCTCCCCACCCTGGCACCCGGAAAACCGACCGGCGGGCAGACCAAAGTGTCGAAGCCGATCGCGGGTGGGCACCGGATGGTGAAGTCGCGGGTTCGGAACGGGCAGGACAAGTTTCGGGATGCCGTGCTTCAACGCGACGGGTTGGTGTGTGCGATCACGGGCCGCTGCCATCCCTCGGCGTTGGAAGCCGCGCACCTGCGCAAGTTCGCGGAACACGGAAAACATCTGCCCGAAGAGGGCTTGCCGCTGCGGGCCGATATTCACAAACTGTTCGATGCGGGGCTGATCGCGATTGACCCGACGACTATGGAAGTGGTCGTCTCGCCCCAGCTCGATGCCTACCCGGCCTACAGCGGGCTGCGTGGAACACAGGTAAAGGTGACCGATATCAGCACAGCGGCACTGATCGACCATTTCGAGGCTGCCGTCTCCAGCTGGGGGTTGACCACGGCCGTCGAGCAGTAGGCGCGGTGTCTCATGCGGTTGGCTCAAGTGCGAGCTGTTCGGAGTCTCGTCGCGGGAGTTGGTCGGGTGCGGTCATGACCGTCCGGCCGGACCCGCGATCTACACGAACGAGCTAAAGCCGCAGTCGCTCAGGTCGATTCGAGCCTGAACGCGCACGTGGTCGCATTCATGCGCTGGCGCGGGCACGAGACCGACGAGTTACCGCCACGGCCGGCAGAACCGAACCAACCTCATGAGACAGCACAGCTAGGTCGCCGCGTTCTCAACGCCGACTATCCCCGGCAGCTCGTTGAGGTCACGGATTCTCCAATCGGAGAGTTCCGTGACCTCTTCTTTCTCGCGATGGATCCAACCCCACGGACCGCGCTGTAGATACGCAGTCCGCATCCCGACTTGCTTTGCTGGTGCTACGTCGTTGTCGATCCGATCCCCCACATAGACAATTTCAGCCGCAGCGCAGCCCGCGGCCTCGATTACCTTGCGGAAGAACTCGGGGTCCGGCTTCTGGATTCCCCAATCATCCGACGTGGCAATGAAATCGGTCGGCAGATCCAGCCCACGCAACAGACCTCCGGCGCGGACTGTCTGATTACCGACGACTCCGACCCACACGCCCATCTCGCGGAGCTTCGACAGTGCAGGCCTCACGTCGGGATACAGGTCGTCTTCTCCGAACCACTCGGGCTGGCCAGCCTCAGCCCGAGCCTGCCGCTCGAGGTCGAGATCGAACCCAGGCCGAAATACCTGGAAGGTCTCGCGGTAGTCGAGGCCGGACGCAATGACGGCACCGAATACTGCAGCGAACGTGTGCCGCGGCACCCCCAACCAGTCAGCCCAAGTTCCATATTCTCGGGTCTCGTCGACCAGCGTTTCGCCCACATCGAAGACCACAGCACGGATCACGTCTCTACCCGTTCCTTCCATCGAGTTCGAACTTCCAGGATCTCATCAATCCCGACGTACGGTCCTGCCCGCCCCTGTCCTCGAGCGGCCGGGTGACCATTGACCGGAGAGATGGGCGGCCTCCATGGTCCGCGCGCCTGCGGCCAACAATTCCGGTGCAGCCTCGGTTACGGAACGCGAGACGATGTGGTCTGGTCCATAGCGCTCGCACACTTCGGCGAGGCGGCTTGAAATATCGGTGGTATCGCCAGTCGGCGTGGTGGTCATGTCAGCCCACCAAAGGGCATCGCGAAGCGGACCGCACTCGTCCGGCCACGGCAAGGGAACCTTGCGGTTCCGCGCCTCGACTCGTGCGCATGAGTGATTTGCGACGAGCGCGCACAGCCGGGGCGGCACCCCCTGGTCCCGAAGAAACTCCGCACCGTCAACAGGATGAAACCCTGTGCGCACCAACCGCGGCGAATAACCGACATCGTGCAGCCAAGCGGCGGCGATAAGCAGGTCGCCATCATCGACCAAGCCTGCAACAAGCTCAGCACGACGCGCGACGCCCGCGACATGCGCAAGTCGGGTCGGGAGGTCGCTCAGCAGTTCTTGCGCGGTCCGTTCGGCCCATTCCAGAAGCTCTGCAGCCATGTCGCCACCGTAGCCGCTCTGAGGGCGACGGCCGGTCATCAAACCCAACTCGCACCCGCCGCTGTACGGGTATCTCACAGTTTGTCCCCGAGACGTGCTCGGCGGTGGGCTGCTTTTGCGCGTTCGTCGGCAACGGACTTGCCGTATCGATCGAGCATCTGCCTCGAGCGCCATCCGGCCAGCATCATGAGGTCCTGCTCCTGGCCGCCGTTGGCGAGCCAGTTGTGGGCGAACCAGTGGCGCAGCATGTGTGGGTGGATGTGGTCGATGCCCGCGGCCTGCGCGCGGCGTTCTAGCATCTGCCGTATGCCGTGGTCGGTCATCGGACCTTGCCGACCGAGCCACAGCCGGTCACTCTTCTTCGCGAACGGATGTTGGTTGCGGGCCCGCAAGTACCGACGCAGTGCGATGCGCGTCTTGTCGCCGAACGGTGACGATCGTGGCCGGCCGCCCTTGCCGACGACCAGCGCGCTGTCTTCCTCGAAGTCGAGATCGTCCAGACCGAGGTTGGCGACCTCGCCGCAGCGACACCCCGTGTCCGCGAATAGACGGACGATGGCGTTGTCCCGCCGCGAATCGAAGTCGGTTCCGGCGCACTGGTCGAGCAGGGCGCGCAGGGATTCGAGACTCGGTACCGGCACGAGCTTGTCCGGAGCGTCCGGCAGACTCAGCTTGTCGAACGGGTTGGACTCGATGATCTCCTCGGCCGCAAGGTATTTGAAGAACTGCTGAAGGCTCCGATACTGGCTGCGCGCGTACTGCGGGGACAGTGGCTCACCGGTGCGGCGGTTCGTCCTTGACAGCAGGGTCTCGATGTACCCGCCGATGTGGTCACGGGTGATCTCGGGCGCGTCCGTCGGCAGCGCTTCTGAGATCAGGTAATCGGCGAAGTAGCCGATGTGGACCATGTAGACGTCGATCGTTTTCTTGGCGCGGTTCTTCCGCCGAAGCTCGGTCGCGAAGTCGTCGCGTAACTCGCGGATGTCGTCCAGCGAAACGGTCCCCATGCCGTCCGATGCTACCGCAATAATCTATTCGTGGAAGAGCACTGTTCTAGATCGAAACCTCTCGCGAAAAACAAAAACCCCCTGCTCAGAGGGGGTTTGTGGGGCGGGTGGGGCTCGAACCCACGACCAATGGATTATGAGTCCACGGCTCTAACCGACTGAGCTACCGCCCCGTGTGCGGTGAATACCGACAGCGTTGGGGATGGTACCGAATGGAGCGGGGCGGGCACCACTCGGATACCGCGGAACACAGCTGCGGGGTGACGGCCAGGTGGCCGGGGCGCGGTTAGGGTGGGGGCGTAACCCCGGAACCAGGCTGGAGGGTCGGTTGTGGCGAGTGTGTTCACGAATGTTCTGAAGGTGCATCAGTGGGTTTATGAGAACAGTGGTGGGGTGGTGGGACATCGGCTGCTGTTCGGGAATCCGACGTTGTTGTTGCGGACGGTGGGGCGCAAGACGGGGCAGCGGCGGACCTCGGCGCTGACCTACGGGCGGGATGGGGCGGATTATTTGGTGACCGCGTCGAATGGGGGGTCGCCGCGGCCACCGAGTTGGTTGGCGAATGTAAAGGCTGAGCCGGAGTGTGAGATTCAGGTCGGGCGGCGCAAACTGGCGGTTGTCGCGCGGGCTACGTTGCCCGACGATCCGGACTACGCTCGGCGTTGGGCGATTGTCGACAAGGTCAATCAGGGACGCTACAGCGAGTATCAGAAGATGACCGAGCGGCCGATCGCGGTGGTGGTGCTGACGCCGGTCGGCTGAGTTCAGTCGCTCTCCCAGCGGTCATAGTCGTCGTCGACATCAGCACGGTCCCAACGGGATTCGTTGCGCGGCGGGCGGCTGGCCAGCTGAACGCTGAAGGAGACGAGACCCAATACAACCAAGATGACGACAACGATAATCAGTGTTTCCACGCGGGCACCCTAGCGCCGAACCAGGGTGCCTGCACAATGCGTGAGACAAGTTGTCACGCAAGGCCGTTCAGACCGTAAGAACTGTGCGTCCGATGGCCGTTCGAGACTCGATCGTGGCGTGGGCGCGGTCGGCTAGCTCGAGCGGAAAGGATTGGCCGATAACGACTTCCAGCCGCCCCGCCACCGCCTCGGCGAGCGAACGTTCAGCCAACGCATGCCAATCGATGTCATCCGTGGCAGTCAGGTCGAACAGTCCGAGTACACCGATGCCGCGTGCGGCCACTGCTTCCCGGTCGAAATCAGCGAATTGTCCTGCGGCAGCGCCATATCCGATGAACCGCCCGCCGTCCGCTGCGGCTTCGATGGCGCCCGCGCCCAATTCGCCTCCCGCACCGTCCAATACGACGCTCGCGCCCCTTCCGCCGGTTGCGGCATGCGCCCTCGCCGACCAGTCGGGTTCGGAGTAGTCGAGGACAGCATGCGCGCCGAGTCGCGACGCGAGCTCCAGTTTGGCGCTTCCTCGCGCCGCGGCCACCACATGCGCCCCGGCCGCACGGGCGAGTTGGATCAGCAACGTGCCCAATCCCCCGCCCGCCGCGGTGATCAGCACCCGATCACCAGGCTGGATCGTGGCACGATCGAAGATGGCGAGCGCCGTCTTGCCGTCATGGGCCAGCGCGACCGCCTGCGACAGGCTCAACTCATCGGGCACCGGAACCAGGGTTTCGGCCTTGGCAAGGGCCTGCTCCGCGTACCCACCGATCGGCTGCCCACCGCCGATGCCGCTGGCGGCGGTCTGGGTGGTGACGCGCTTTCCGATCCAGCTCGGGTCGACGTCCGCACCGACCGAAGCGACAACCCCCGCGACCGCGCCGCCCGGCACATACGGCGGATCGAGCTTGAAGAATTCAGTGCCCCAACCACTTCGGAGTTGGACGTCCAAGAACATCACATCGGCCGCCGCGACATCGACAACCGCCTGGCCCGGCCCGGCAACCGGCTCGGGTACCTCCCGCACCGAAAGAACCTCGGGCCCACCGAATTCCGTAGCGTGCACAGCGCGCATGACAACCTCCAACATTCTCGCTCGATCCCGACAGGAACCAGCCTGAAACCTGAAGTCGAGTTGAGGTCAAGTCGAACGGAATGATTACGCTGAACGCGGAAATACTCCCGCCCGGAATCGAGCTCCGCCGACACCCCACGCGCTGGGTGGTGACCCCAGACCCGGGCCTCTTCTGGCGATCGCCCTACCGGCACCGTCACGGGGTGCGACAGCGGGCGGGTCAGGAACCGCCTCCGCCGCAGCTGCTTCCGCCCCCGCAGCTACTACTGCTGCTACCACCCCCACAGCCACTGCTACCGCCGCCGCAACTGCTGCCCCCATCGCCGCCACCGCAACTACCCCCGCTTCCCGAGTCGTTGCCATCGGAATCCCCCGCCGACCATGACGAACTGGAGCCACCGATCCACCCCGCGCCCCGGCGAGACCGACTCGACCAGTTGGATGCCAGCACTACGAAGCCCGCGACACCGCCCATGATCACGACCGTGATCACAAAGACCAGAAACAGCGCCATCATTCAGGAACCTCCCCCGCCGCAACTACTCCCGCCACCACAGCTGCTGCCGCCACCCCCGCAACTGCTACCACCACTACAACTGCTGCCCCCGCCGCAACTGCTCCCGCTGCCGCTGTCGTGCCCATGTCCATGCCCATGTCCATGCCCATGGCCGTGCCCGCCGCTGCCGAGGTCATAGCCACCGAAAGTCCCCGATTCGAATCCCGCGGCCCCGTAAGTCCACGGCGAGCCGTCACTCCCGCTCTGACCCGGGTAGCCGCGCCGCCCCGGCGGCAATGGCCTTCTCGTCGCCCGTGTGATCAGGACCGCGATCAACACCGCGACACCACCACCGATCACGAGAATGGCGAGCAGCACAACGGAAAAGACCAGCATTCCCGAATCGTATCGCCCGCGACCGACTCAGAGCCGCTGAAATGCATTCGATCGAAAATCTCCACCGTTCCGATCACCCAGTGGTCCATTGTTCGACGCAGATCTCCCACTGGGGCCGCTGCTCAGATCCGGCGGCAAGGTATTCCCAAATCGACGTACAGTGAATCGTGGTGCTTTTGCGTCCTAGAAACCGTACTCGCCGGGTCGACCTCCGGGATGTCGACAAAGCGGTGGCCGCACTCGAGTTCCCCGATGCGGTCTTCAAGACCAGCCCGTGGCAACCACGCGAGCTGGTGGAGGCCGGGTTGCGGCAGTGGTTACGTTGCTGCGGCGCCGCGATGCGTGATGGTCAGGTGGTCGGAATGCCGTCGCATGCGGTCGACGAGGCGTGGCACGGCTTCATCCTGTGCACGCAGATGTATGCCGCATTCTGCACCGCGGCCTACGGCCGGTTCCTGCATCATTTTCCGGAAGGCGTACCGGCGCAGGGCAATTCGCACGGCTCCATGGCCGAACAACTCGGCCGCACCGTAGTGGCCTGGTCGATCGTTGCCGAGCCCGGCGAGAGGTGTGTGCTCTGGGATCTCGACAGCCTGGTCGGCGTCGAGCATCCATGGGGGATCGACGCCCAGCGAGTCGCGGCCATCGAGGCCGAACTCACCAGGACGCCTTCGTGATTCGACTCAGGTGAGCTTCACCCGCGCGGCGAAGAACCGCACCATCGCGGGAACGAACTTGTTGAACTGGTACTGCAGCCGCGCTTCCGGGGTGACCGGAACGATGCTGCGATCGCGTTCGACCGCGCGCACGATCTGTGCCGCCACCTTCTCCGGACCGTAACGCCGCGCCCGGTACAGCTTGTCATACTGCTCCTGCTTACGCTTCTCCTCCGTCGCGCTGACACCCGAAAACGTAGTGGTGGCAACGATATTGGTGTGCACAATGCCCGGACAGATGGTATGCACCGAAACACCGCGCCCGGCCAATTCCGCACGCAGACAGTCGGAGAACATGAATACCGCCGACTTGCTGGTGGAATAGGCGCTGAACCCCTGCTGCGGACTGTAGGCGGCCATACTGGACAGGTTGACGATATTCCCGCCGAGTCCGCGCTCGGTCATGGCGGCCCCGAACGCACGACAGCCGTTCACCACTCCGCCGAGATTGACCCGCATCACCCGGTCGAACTCCGCCGACGGCGTATCGAAGAATCCACCGGCCTGCCCGATTCCGGCATTGTTGATCAGAATGTCGGGCACTCCGTGCGCGGCGAACACCTCCGCCGCATGCGCGTTCACCTCGTCCGCGACGGAGACATCGAGCCGATAGGCATGCGCCACACCGCTTTCGGCCTCGATCAGCTCCACTGTCTGCTCGGCCGCGTCCAGATTGATATCCGAGAGCACGATTTCCGCGCCGAGCCGCGCGAACGCCAACGCCGTGGCACGACCGATACCGCTGCCGCCGCCGGTGAGCACCACGAGCTGATCCTCGAACGGCCGTCGACTGCGCCCGATTTCGGCGCGGCGCAGACCACGCGGCGCCGCACCGCCATTGACGGCGTCGATGAGTTCGGTCGTCGCGGTGGCGAGCAGTTCCGGATGGGAGAACGGCATCCAGTGCCCGGCGGGCACATCGCGGCGCCACAGCCGCGAAACCCATTTGTGCGCATCGTCGTAGCCCGCGGGCCGCACCGCGACATCGCGTCCGGCGACGATCAACTGCACGGGCACCTCGGTGCGGCGCTCGCGCGGGGCGAGCAGCCGCGGCAGGATATTCGCCCGGTAGATGAGCAGGCCCTCGACCGCGTCGCGGCGGAAGGTCGGGCCGAGCACGATATTCGACGGCGCGGTGTCGTTCATGATCGATACGATGCGCTGCCAGCGCTTCTCGTGCGCCACCACCCGGAACACCCGGTCGAGTCCGGGCGTCATGGAGAAGACCGTGTATCCCGACGACAGCGCCTGGGTGAGCGGCTGCCACAGATTGCGCGGTGTCGGCCGGGTCAGCCTGGCGCGCAGCCACTTCGCGAGGTGGTCGAGGTTCGGCCCGGAGACCGAGGTGAACGAGGCGACTCGCGCCGCGGCCCGCGGTTCACACACCGCCTCCCACACCTGCACCGAACCCCAGTCGTGCGCGAGCACATGCACCGGCCGATCCGGACTGACCGCGTCGGCGACGGCGAAGAAGTCACTGGCCAACGCATCCAAGCGGAAGTCCTTGGCGTGCCGGGTGCGGGTGGACTCCCCGTGACCGCGGGTGTCGTAGGTGACGACGTGGAAGCGTCCGGCCAATAGCGGCACCACCGCATCCCAGAGGTGATGGGTGTCGGGCCAGCCGTGCACCAGCACAATGGTTTCCGCGCTCGGATCGCCGTGTTCGAAGACGGCGATATCGAATTCGCCGCTACGTACCGTCCGCCGCGTCCGGGTCGAAGCCAGGTCGGTCGTCGTCATTGCCGTATCTCCTCGAGGTTTCCCGGCACCGGCGCGGTGCCCGTGGTTCGCTTGCTCCGGCAACTCACAGGTCGAGCACCAATCGCCCACCCCGCGCCCGTGATACGCAGACCAGCATCTCCCCCGCCTCGTGCTCGGCCGCGGTGAGCACGGTCTCGCGATGCTCGGGTTCACCGGACAGCACTCGCACCTTGCAGGTACGGCAGAAGCCCTGGCGGCACGAGTACGGCCGATCCGGGCGGCTCTCCAGAATGGTCTCCAGCGCGGACTTGTCCGTGGGCACCTCGACAACCGCACCGGTGGAGGCGAATTCGATCTCGAAGGCGATACCGTTCACGATCGGCGGCGGCGAGAACCGCTCGGAATGCAGCTCCACACCGGGTATTTCGCGCACCGCGGCGGCGACGGCGGTGGTCATCGGCACCGGTCCGCAGCAGTACACCGCGGTATCGCTGGTGACACCGACGAGCAACGCCGCCGCATCGGGCACTCCGTATTCGTCGTCGGTGCGCACCGAGACCCGATCGCCGAATCCCGCGATCTCGTCGAGAAACGGAATCGCGTCGCGGCTGCGCCCGGTGTACACCATCGACCACTCGATACCGAGCCGCATCGCCAGCCGCGCCATCGGCAGAATCGGTGTGATCCCGATCCCGCCCGCGATGAAATGTAAACGGCCGGAAGGTGATCCGTGGCCAGGCACGGCGAACGGGAAGGCATTGCGTGGACCGCGCACCACGATCCGCGAGCCGACCGGCAGCGCGTCGTGCACCTCCACCGAACCGCCGCCACCGTTCGGAATGCGGCGCACCGCAACACGGTAGGCACGGGTGTCGGCCGGATCGCCGCACAGCGAGTACTGCCGCAACCGACCCGAGGGCAGCTCCAGATCGAGATGCGCACCCGGCCGCCACGGCGGAAGTTCCTGCGCGTCGGGCGATTCCAGCCGCAGGCTGACCACATCCTGATCGTGCGCCTCGATACGTCGTCCGGTCACCACCAGCGAAAGCCGGTGATCATCGGCCCGTGGCGACAGATCACGGCGGTTGACGATGGTGGTCCAGCGCAGCCGCGCCGAGGCGACCGCGTCGAGCACCCGGACCGCCCGATCCTGATCACGCTTACCGAACAGGTCCCCGGGCGGCTGCTGCGGCATCGGCCGCCAGCTCAAGACGCAACCGCCTGCGCCGCAGGAGATTTGGCGAGATAAGCCACCGCCTGTGCCGTCGACCCGACCGATTCGGGGTTGTAGCCGGGCTTGAATGTCGTCATTGCGCTCCACAGCAGCGATGGCACGCCGGGCAGCGCACCGCGCCACATCGATCCGAAGACCCGCGTGATCAATCGCGGATAGCCGAGATCGGGCAGCGCAGGATCCTGGTGCACCATGAATTTGGTGCCACGCACCACCAGCGTGATGAAGATCGGGAAGACGATCATCATGATCGCCGCACGGCGCACGTAGCCCGCGCCGAAGTACACGGCCACATCGTGCGCGACGTGCCGGTGCTCGACCTCCTCGGCACCGTGCCAGCGGAACAGATCCGCCACCCGCGGGTCGGCGCCGAACTTCTCCAGATCGGCATTGAGCACCCAGTCTCCGAGGTAGGCGAAGAAGTGTTCCAGGCAGGCGATGAACGCAAGGCGCTCCACCATCACCTGCCGCTGTGCCACCCCGTCGACGTCCTTGGGCCCCAGCGACTTGCGGAACAGGTATTCCGCCTGCCGCACATAGGGCTCCGGATCGATACCGTTGGCGGCGAGCACCTCGTACAGCACCTTGTCGTGCGTCTCGGCGTGCATGGACTCCTGGCCGATGAAGCCGAGCATGGCCTCGCGCAGCTTCTCGTCCTTCACATACGGCAGCGCCTCGGCATATGCGGCGCAGAACATGCGCTCACCCTCGGGCAACAACAGGTTCAGCGCGTTGATCAGATGCGAGGCAATGGGTTCCGCGGGCATCCAGTGCAGCGGGGTATCCGCCCAGTCGAATCGCACATTGCGCGCGTTGAGGGCGACCTCGCCGGGATCGACGTCCGCCCGCTGCTGTGCCCTACGAAGTAGCTTCATCGATACTCCTCGATCTCACCGGCCGCGCCACAACCCGTAACGAGCCACGACCGCGACGTTGCATACCTTCCTGCATGGCCGTAGCAATGATCATACACATATATGAAACCTCTAGTAACACACATGTGCGTCGGACCGGTTTCGATCTCCATAGCCGCACCATAACAACCAACTTGAACACCGTTCAAGCCGGACGGTCGCCCTAAGGCGTGTGTCGAAAGTGCCGTGCCGGTTTCATCGGCTGCCGAGTTGGCTCAATTACTGCGTAGCGTGATCGCGTCGGGGTAGCCCGTCTCCGCCAGCTCCCGCCGCATGCATATCGGCGCGGTCCATGGTCGAGTCCGCGCTCACGTGCCAGGCAATGCGCCCAGCCTCGTCCACGATCGCCCACAAAGCCTCGAGCAGCACCGTCCAACCCCATGCCCGGCCAATGCATCGAAACCCACCCGGCCAGGACCCGGGCGACCGACCGGACACCGCAACCAGCGGCCCGCGCCACGCTACGACGTGCACATCAAGACCGACAGCAACCAGGCAGCGTCGAAACCCACCGGACCACGGCCGCGCCGCAAAGGCTACAAATCAAGCTAGCGGGGCCTGACCGCCGCCGAACGCTCGAGAAACGAGAGCGCGTCTGCGGGAAAGAGTTCGCACGGAAGCACACGCAGGCCGATCTCACCGGACAACGCCACGGTGTGCTCCTGGATCCGAATCCGTTTGATCTGACTGTAGGGGTAGGTCACAGACTCGACTGCGGTCGTCAACTCCAGACCGTCGCTCAGGTACCGGATCTGCAGTACCGCACCAGGATTCGCATAGCGCCGCACCCGGGGCGAGCCGCGCCGAACTTCCAACAGCGACAACACCACCAGGATCACGAGCACCCCCGCATAGATCGCTATGGCTGTCACTACCACGGCGAAACCGCTGGTCCAGGTGTAATAGCGACCGGGCGAACCTGCCTGCGAAATCAGATACCGGACGAAGCGGTAGGCCATGATGACAGCGCTGACGCCCGCGGCGATCAGCCACACCTCGGGTCTCCGCCATTTCAGCGCCAGTTCGTCGCGGGTAATCCGCACCGCCGCCTGCGCCCCGGCCGTGTAGCGAACGACCATCGCACCTGCCTGATCGCGATACATCGAAACTCGACCGGAATCCACAAAATCTCCCCCGCGCGATAGGCGGTACTTTACTCTCGGACAACGGATTTCGCCGAGCGAACGGCAGACGAATGCCGGGGCCGGCTGCTAAATCTGCCGACAATCGGCACCCGGGCCATCCTCGCCAGATCGGTGAGAATCCGTCACGCCTTCCGGGTGGCGCCCGTCCCGGCCTGCTCGCTGCGACGGAAATGGGGCACGGCCGAATCGGTTGTGGCAGTGCCGAACCCAGGGACCCGTCCGTGTTCCGTCAGGGCTTCTACCGGTGCTCGACCGGACGGGCCGATGCGCTGTTCGAGTTGGCCGACGCGGTGTTGTGCTGCGATGGACCGGTACGGTCGCTGACGTCAGCAAATCGAGCAGCCATCGAACCGGACCGAGCGCCGATAGACCACCTGCGGCGAACTGGGCGCAGACATATTCGTCCGCGCCGCGCACGATGCTCGTATCGCAGCCCAGCGTCGCATCACACGGCGCACAGCCCCCAAGTGTGTCGGCGCACACATCCCCCACATCTGTATCGATCACGGCGGCGACACCTCGGACGAGCCCTACGCCGCAACCCCACCTGACAATAGAGGGCTCCACTGTGACCGATATCCCTGCGTTTGCCCGGCCCATTAGAACACGTTCTAGTAGGCTCTTGCTATGGAACGACTAACCGGATTGGATGCCAGCTTCCTGTATCTCGAGACCGGGACCCAGCACCTGCACGTGTGTGCGCTGCTGATCCTGGATCCCACCGCAGGGGGCGCGCACTACACCTTCGAAACATTCAAAGCAGAACTCGGCCGCCGACTGCCGCTGATCCCGCAGATGCGGCGGCGAATCCACGAGGTGCCGTTCAACCTCGATCATCCGATCTGGGTGGAGGACCCGGACTTCGACCTGGACCACCACATTCGACGCATCGAAACGCCGCGCCCGCTCGCCCGCCAGGAACTGGCGGACCTGGTCGGCGATATCGCGAGTGTGCCCATGGATCGCGGCCGCCCGCTGTGGCAGATGAATGTGGTCGAGGACCTCGAGGACGGCCAGGTCGCGGTCATCTGCAAGTACCACCACGCCGCTGTCGACGGCATTACCGGCACCAACATGATGATGCATCTGTGCGATCTGGAACCCGGCCTGAGCAAGCCCGAACCGGCGGAGCAATGGCGGCCCGAACCCCAGCCGAACGACTTGCAGTTGGCGGCCGAGGCCGTGATGAATCTCCCGAACAGGCTCGGCCTGGTCGGGATGGTGCCGAAAACCCTCGGCATGGTTGCCGGTTTCGCGCAGCGGCGCCGAAACAACCAGGCGGGCATGGCATTACCGTTGACCGCACCGCGCACCCCGTTCAATGGCGCGATCAGCCCGGAGCGCGCGGTGGCCTTCACCCAGACCGATCTCGGCGCGATCAAGGAGATCAAGACCGCCTTCGATGTGAAGGTCAACGACGTGGTGCTGACCATCGTCGCGGGTGTACTGCGCGCCTACCTGGAAAAGCACGATGAACTGCCCGACAAATCCCTGATCGCCTCGGTGCCGGTTTCGGTGCACGACACCTCACGGCACACCACGGGCATCAATAAGGTCTCCTCGCTGTTCTCCCACCTCGGCACCGATATCGCCGATCCGGTGCAGCGGCTGCGGCAGGTGGCCGAGGCCAACCGCGACGCCAAGAAGGAACACGCCCTCGTCGGCGCGGACTTCCTGATGGACTGGTCGAAGTACGCACCGCCGAACACCTTTCAGCTGGCGGCGCGGGTCTACTCGTCGCTGAAACTGGCCGAGCACCATCCAGTGGTGCACAACCTGGTGGTGTCCAATGTTCCCGGCCCGCCGATGCCGCTGTACTTCCTCGGTCACCAGGTCGAGGCCATGCATCCGTTCGGGCCGGTTTTCCACGGCGCGGGACTGACGGTCACCGTCCTGTCCAATAACGGTGATCTGGACTTCGGCTTCATCGCCTGCAAGGAACTGGTCCCCGATCTGCAGTCGCTCGCCGACGCAGTCCCCGGCGTCGTCAATGAATTGCTGTCCGCGGCACGCGATCTGGGCTAACCCACACCGCTACCCTGTTCGCCATCGCCGCCGAACAGGGCCGCATTCGAAGTTTTTGTCAGCCTTGCGGCGACAGCGGCGCAAGCCTCCAGCAGTACCGGCACGAAGCGGTCGGCCTCGAGCACGCAGGACGCGTGACCGGCCTTGACCAGATGAATACTCGCCCCGGGAATCATGGTCGCCATCTCCAACTGCCGATAGACCGGAATCGCCCGGTCCCGGGTCGTGATCACGACCGCGGTCGGCATACTCAGCGCACAAAGCCAAGCGGTCGCATCGAATCGGCCGACCTCGGCGATGACCTGCGCCATGGCCCAGCCGCTGCTGCTGCGAAATTCATTGAGCGCCCAGCGATTCAGCTTTCCCGGCGCCCAGACGTGTTCCGGCAGGTCGGGCAGCTGCCCGGCAAGTTCCTCGGCGCGCCGGAACGAATAGGGGCCGATGGCTTCGGCAAATACTCCGAATGTCTGGTGAAAGATACGCTCGCGCAGCTTTTCCTGGAATCGATACGGCGTCGCGCACAAAACCAGACCGCTCACCCGATCCGGATGCCGGTGTGCGGCAAGCAATGCGACGACTCCGCCGAGGGAATATCCGGCCAGCACGGCCCGCTCGATGCCCAGCGCATCGGCAACGGCAACGACGTCGTCGGCGCAGTCGCGCACCGAGAACCGCGCCGAGCGGATACCGCGGCCGTGCCAGCGCTGGTCGAAGACGATCACCCGATAGCGCTCGGCGAGCGCGTCGAGCGCGGGGAACCAGGTGAGATAGCCCGTGCAGGCGGTGGCATGCAGCAGGATCAGGGTCGGCGCGCCCTCGGGCCCTGGGATATCGACGACGTACGTGCGGCCCCGGCCCGGCAGATCGACGAGTCGTCCGCCGGGCACCTCCGCGATATCAGGAATTCCGGAACGCCGGGAGAACCGCCGCATTGCCACCGCTGTTGGATTCGGATTCGTCATCGTCGGCCTCCTCGGTGCGGTCCGGTGGCAATACTAGAACGCGTTCTATATCGATGATGCCACAGGACCTGGCAGAACTCAGGCCAGGGCCCGGACCATGCATTCGGCGATGCAGGCGGACTTAATCGCCACCCACGCGGCCGATGGTCGCCCGGATGACGATCTGCGGGCCGCCAGGGACCTCGTCGACGCTCACAAGCGTTGGCCGGGCCACGGATTCGGGACCCGACAGGCACCAGCGCTGGAGGCGAACCTCGTTCAGGCCGTTGTTGATTCGCGCCGACGCGTCTCTGATGGTGATCAGATCCGCCATCAGCGGCGGGAGCAGCGCGGGTGTGACGTAGCCGTCGGCGATCGTGGCGCCGCTGTCGCACACCAGCGCCGCGTTCCACTGGCCGATACCGAGACGGCAACAGATCGGCGAATCCTCTGTAACGTGTTTCAGTAGTCGACGGATGGAGAGGAGGCCGCGATGGGGCGGTTGACCGACAAAGTGGCATTGATCAGTGGCGGGGCGCGCGGTATGGGCGCCGCACACGCGCGGGCGCTGGTGGCCGAGGGCGCGCGGGTGGTACTCGGCGACATCCTCGACGACGATGGCGCCGCGCTCGCCAAGGAAATCGGCGACAACGCCGCCTACGTACACCTCGATGTGCGCGAAAAGCAGCAGTGGCGCGACGCGGTCGCCGAGGCGGTGCAGCGGTTCGGATCACTGAACGTCCTGGTGAACAATGCGGGCATCGTCAACGGCAATCTGCTCGTCGACTTCGAATTGTCGGAGTGGCAGAAGATCGTCGATATCAATCTCACCGGCACCTTCCTCGGCATGCAGGCCGCGACACCCGCGATGATCGAGGCGGGCGGCGGTTCGGTCATCAATATCTCCTCGGTCGAGGGCATGCGCGGCAGTCCGGGCCTGCACGGCTACACCGCAACCAAATTCGCCGTCCGCGGCCTCACCAAATCCACCGCACTCGAGTTGGCGCAGTACGGAATTCGCGTGAACTCGATCCATCCCGGCCTGATCCGGACCCCCATGACAGCGGGCATCCCGGAGGACTTCCTGCAGATCCCGCTCGGCCGCGCCGCCGACCCGTCCGAGGTCTCGGCCCTGGTGACCTACCTGGCCAGCGACGAATCCTCCTATTCGACCGGCGCCGAATTCGTCATCGACGGCGGCCTCACGGTGGGAGTCCCACACAAGACCTTCTCCTGATCGGTCGGCGGCGGCAAATCTCCCCGCGGATCCTGGATCCACTGCGCAGCCTCGACTATGTCGGCCGGATCGTCGAACTGCCGACCGACCTGCGCAACCTGGCCGCATGAGCGCTACTGCGGGCCGCTGGCGAGCGGCCCGCACCGGGAGCGATGCCAGGGCAAACGTCCGCGATATGGACCCACCTGCCTGGCGACAAGGATTGCCATGCCCTGGCGCGGCATCGCGAACCGACAGCAGTCGGGATGTTATGGAAATCATATTTCACGAAGCTCTAAGCGAGCTAATATGAGATCCATACAATATGAACCCGAAAATATGGAGGCGTCATGATCCTTGTCACCGGAGCCACCGGAACCATCGGCCGTCCACTCGTCGAACTGCTTGCCGCACAGGGGGTTCGGGTTCGAGCCGTCACCCGATCGCCCGAAAGTGCAGCGCTGCCCCCGGATGTCGAGGTGGTGGCGGGCGATCCGGCCCGACCGGACACACTCGCCGATGCACTGGACGGCGCCTCGGCGGCGTTCCTGCACCCGCGCGCCGTGGGCGATGCGGCATTCGACTTCGCGAAACTGGCCCACGAACACGGTGTGCGGCGACTCGTCGCCCTCTCGGCCATCAATATCGACGACCCGCTCAGCGCGCAGCCGTCCCGCTACCGTGGCGACCGGAACAAGGAGGCGGAGCAGGCTGTCATCGCAAGCGGATCAGAGTGGGTCAGCTTGCGCGCCAGCAGTTTTGCGGTCAATGTCCTGCAGAGCGGATGGAATGCCCAGATTCGAGCCGGTGATGTGGTGCGTGGACCGTACGCGGACTTCGCCGAGAGCCCGCTGCACGAACGCGATGTCGCCGCGGTCACGGCGCATGCCTTCCTGACCGACGATCTACTCGGCCAACGGCTGGAACTGACCGGGCCCCAATCACTTACCCATACGGATATGGTCCGCATCATCGGCGACGTCTTGGGCAGGCAGTTGCACTACGAGGAGGTTCCCGCCGCGATGGTGCGGCAGGGCATGGTCGGGCGCGGCTTTCCCGAGGCCTTCGTCGACACCTTGCTTTCCAGGTACGCGAACGGCGTCGGCCAACCGGCTCCCGTCACCGCCCAACTCGAGAAAATCCTCGGCCGCACAAGAACTTTCGCCGACTGGGCCGCCGATCACGCAGCCGACTTCCGGAATTGAGCGAACGATGCGCGCAGTTCCCCGAATCGCCCACTTCGCCGCCTTGATATTCAGCGGCATCTTCGCCGGATTCCTGATCGCCGTACTCGTCCTCGAGCTGTGTATGCGAGACGCCACCGCCTCCGCCTACACCCAGGTTCGCCAGATCGAACTGGAAGGCCTCGACGTCCTCGCCTCCGTCACCCTGCTGCCGGCACTCATCGCCACCGGCCTGATCATCGCGACGCGCTTGCGCGAGCACGGAAACGCCCGCTGGCTGCCGATCACCGCGTTCGCCCTGCTGGCGGGGGTGCTTGTGCTGACGATCATCGTCAACCTCCCCATCAACGCCGACCAACGCGACTGGATCATCGCCACACCACCCGCCGACTGGGCAACCGTTCGCGACCATTGGCAAATATCGCACGCAGTGCGCACCGTCGCCGCCACCCTCGCCTTCGCCACCCTGGCCGTGGCGGCCATGAGGCCCGGCTCCGGCTCACTGGACAATGCCAGATGATCGGCGTCTGCTCATCACCGCGTACTGCCGCGATGACACCGGCCGCCGCACCCAGCTGACTCGCATAGGAATGCGCGGTCCGCGACAACAACTCCAACGGCGAATGCTCACCTGGGCTTCCCCCACAGTCGGTGTCGCCGTGCGGAATCGGGGTGGATTCGTCCGGCCGCTACCAGGGCGTCGAATGCGGCGTGCTTGCGGTCGCAGTCGTGGTCGCGATGCAGTTGCATGGCGAGATGGGCGTCGGCGAGAGTGAACGGTTGGCCGGGTGGGCCGCATGTCCATGCCTTCGGCCATTCGACCGGACGCAGGCGGCAGCGACGGGCGGCGTGCCGGTGGCGGCGGCGCTGGTCGACCGGCCACACGCACGCCACCCCGACCATCGCGCACGCGCCACCCCCGACGACCGTGAGAACGCTGTGCACCACCTGCCATGCGTCCACGGTCGTTCACCGCCCGTGGCCGTTGTCCGGACAGGTCCGCGGTAGAACTAGCTGCGCGAGTCCGTCGAGCACCTGCTGGAACGTCTGGAGTCCGGGTGTACCGATGGAGAGACAGCGCTCGGTGGTGTCGACTGGGAAGTCGATACCGCGTTTGTGGGCGCGCTCGCGCGGGCTCAACTCCTGCGGCGCGATCCGGCCGTGCCGCACGAGTGTGTAGAAGGCCGCCCACTTCCACGCGCACCGTTCGATCTGGCACGCGCGGTGTCGCCGCATCTGCCGGTGCGCCAACTCCACCTCGGCGCGGCCGCAGATGGTCGGCTTGGTGAGGATCATGTCTTCGCTCATCACGCGGCTCCCCGTTCGACGCCGGGTGTGGGCGAGGCCGAACGCGCCCAAGTGCCTTGCGGGCACACGGTTTCCAGATCGAAACCGGCGTCGCAGATCAAGGCGGGCCGACAATCGACGTGCTCGAGGCCGAAGACGACGATCACCTCGACGTCGAGCCGGCCGCCATCCCGAGTGCGTACCCGATCGGGTCGTCGGCATCGTCTGGTGGCCGCACGGTGTACACGTACTGATAGCCGAGCGTGTGCGCATGGCGCCGCACGTCCTCGGCGTGGCGTGGCGCATCCGAACCGGATACGTCATCGCGTACGAAGCCAATGGCTTTCGGTTTGTCGCTCGTCGGCGAGGCGGTTTGCGTGTGTGTCATGGTTCCCCCGGAACCTGGTCGGTGTGGTGGGTGTCGGGCGCGTCCGGGTGACCGGCTGTTCGCTCGCGCAGATCGGGTTCGAGCCGCGATGCGGACAGCTGAAGTTGTTGCGGTTGCGGCAGTTTGGGGGTGTTCTCGAGGCTCCAACCTGCGGTGTCATCCGAACGTCGGAACCAAGCACACCACGAGCTATATGCTGAGACGAGCCATCCGGGACTCCCAAATGAAGTCGTCCCAAACCCGCAGGACGTATCCCGAATCGGACGTACATTGCGTTCCACATTCGAGTCGCGATCGTCCCAGATCTGCAGGGGGTGCAAGAACTTTGACCAGCGAAGATGATGCTTCGACCCTGCCCCGGCGACAGCTCGGGCGCTTCCTCCGCGAAACCCGCGAGGGGCAGGGACTATCCATCGACCAGGCCGCGAGGCTGGCCGAGCTGAGCAAGAGCGGGCTACACCGCATCGAAACCGCGCAAGTGGCGAAGGTCAAGATTCGCGAGATCCGAGCTCTGTGCGAGACGTTCGGGGTGCCGGTGGACGAAACCAGCCGCGTGCTGAAACTCGCTGAGCAGGCACAGGTCAAGAGTTGGCATGCGGCGTTCGACGGGCTCTACAGCGATTCCACATTCAATATGTACGTTGGGCTGGCAGCCGCTGCGCGCCAACTGATCGCATACCACGAGATCGTTCTCGGTCTATTGCAGACCGCAGACTATGCGCGCGCGCTGATCGGCTCGTTCTACCGTGACAGCGACCCGGAAGATATCGAACGACGGGTCGAGCTGCGACTGAAGCGGCAAGCCGTCATCACCCGCAAGTCCGATCCAGTGAAACTCGAACTGTTGCTTCACGAATCAGCCCTACACCGCGTCGTCGGCAGTCCTCGCATCATGGCCGTGCAACTGCGACATCTGGCCGAGATCAGCAAGCTGCCGAACATCTCGCTCCGCATACATCCTTTCGCGAGCGGATGCGCCTGGGGTGTGTTGCATGGCCCGGTCGTGATCCTGGAATTCGGCACCGATGCGAAAGGGCAGCCGGTCGAGCCGCCGCTGGCCTATTTCGAAGGGAACGGGAAGCCAGACCTGTACTTGGAACATGCCGATGACGTGCGGCGCTACCATGACATTGCTTCGGCCATACGGAGTATGGCACTGGATGAGACGCATACGCGAGACCTGCTCCGGCGGGCAGCAAGGAGTTACACAGCGTGAACACTGACCTATCCAGGGTGAATTGGTTCAAGAGCAGCCACAGTGGGGGCCAGACCGACTGCGTCGAGGTGGCGTGGCTCGCTAGTGGCGAGGTTGGCGTTCGAGACTCGAAGAACCCAACCGGCTCGGCGCTAACGTTTACCCCAGGCGAATGGGATGCCTTCACTGCTGGCGTCACTGACGGAGAGTTCAACCGCTCCGCCTGAGCCAGGCACAAACGCGAGACCCGCTCTGGCGAGCAGCAAGGAGTTACGCAGCGTGAATACCGACCTATCCGGAGTGAACTGGTTCAAGAGCAGCCACAGCAGCGGCCAGACCGAATGCGTTGAGGTGGCGTGGCTCGATGGTGGCGGGATCGGCGTTCGTGACTCGAAGAACCCGACCGGCCCGGCACTGATCTTCACCCCCGGCGAATGGGATGCCTTCACAGCTGGCGTCACTGACGGAGAGTTCAACCGCCCCGCCTGAGCCAGGCAAAAGCACCGAACACCCAGACGGCCCCGCGCGGCAAGCCAAGTCGTGACGGGGCTGCCTGCTGTCATAGTGAGAATGAGCTCCAACGAGTTGACGAGCAGCGAGGAGTCGCATCAGTGAATACTGACCTGTCCGGAGTGAATTGGTTCAAGAGCAGCCACAGTAGCGGCCAGACCGACTGCGTCGAGGTGGCGTGGCTCGATGGCGGCGAAGTCGGCGTTCGTGACTCGAAGAACCCGACCGGCCCGGCACTCATCTTCAAGCCGGGTGAATGGGATGCCTTCACAGCTGGCGTTATGGCCGGAGAACTCCAACGCCCTGCCTGACCCGGGCGCAAACGCGAGACCTGCTCAGGCGAGCAGCAAGGAGTTATGCGACGTGAATACCGAACTATCCGAGGTGAATTGGTTCAAGAGCAGCCACAGTAGCGGCCAGACCTCCTGCGTCGAGGTGGCATGGCTCGATGGCGGCGAAGTCGGCATTCGGGACTCGAAGAACCCGACCGGCCCGGCACTCATCTTCACGCCGAGTGAATGGGATGCCTTCACAGCTGGCATCACGGACGGAGAGTTCAACCGCCCCGCCTGAGCCAGAAAACATTCTGAAGAGCCTCAGAAGTCGTGGCCAAATCTCAGAATGTTCGGCCACGACTTGGCCGATTGGCCACGATTCTGAGATTCGGCTTCGTTCGCTGGCCAGTTGGTGGTTGATCTTCGCCAGTTGTGTTCCGCGGCAGGAGTATCCGGGGACCTGCTCAGATGACCATGACCCGGCGTCCGCGGGTGTGACCGGCTTGGCTGTCGATGTGCGCCGCCGCGGCTTCGGCGAGCGTGTACGACTTCTCGACCGGGATGTGGAGCTTTCCTCGCGAGATGAGATCGGCGGCCTCGGCGAGCGCGTCCGGCATGCTCCCGGCCACGCCGGAGAATCGGACACCGAACTCCGGCGCACCGAGATCGGCGATGGAGACCACCTTCTGCGAACCCCCGGCCAGCTCGACCAACTCGCGGATCACGCCCGAGCCGGCCAGATCGAGAGCCGCGTCGACACGGCCGACCTGCCGAACGCGCTCGACCCAGCCCTCGCCGTACGTCGTGGCGACAGCCCCCAGGCTGCGCAGATAGTCCTGGCTGGCGGCCCCGCCCGTGCCGATCACCGCGATGCCTCGGTCGCGGGCGATCTGCAGCACGGCCGATCCGACACCCCCGGACGCACCGCTGACCAGCAGCGTCTGCCCGGGCTCCACACCGACCTGGTCGATGATGCGCAGCGCGGTCTCCACCACCGAGGGGTACCCTGCCGCCTCTTCGAACGTCAGCCCCTCGGGCATGCGGGCCCAGACCGACAGCACGGCGAACTCGGCATAGGTGCTCGAGCCTTCGCCGAACACGTGGTCGCCGACCTCGACCCCGTCGACACCCTCGCCGACCTCGTCCACTACCCCGGCGGCGTCCAGCCCGACACCGGAGGGCAACTCGATCGGATGAGCCCCCAGAACCTGGCCTTCACGAACCCGCCAGTCGACAGGGTTCACGCCCGCCGCTCGCACGTCGATGCGCACCTGGCCGGGGCCTGCGTGGGGTTCCTCGGCGTCTACGAGTTCCAGCACGTCCGGACCACCGAATTCGGCGAAAGTCACTCTCTTCATGCAATCGACCATAACACTAACGGTTTTTGTTTTGAAACTGGTTCTTTTTTGTATCTGGTAGCATAAAGAGATGACTGTGCCGTCCGGGCGCCGTGCGCGTAAGAAGGCCGTGACGCGCCAGAAGATCGCCGACACCGCCCTGCAACTGTTCCTGGAACGCGGGTATGACGCGGTGGGCATCCGCGATGTGGCCGCCGAGGCCGATGTGGCCGTCACCACGGTCTTCTCCCACTTCGCCTCGAAAGAGGCCCTGGTGTTCGAGCAGGACGAAAACTTTGAGCAGCGCCTCACACAGGCGGTCACCGGCCGGGCGCCGCATCAGCCGCTCATCCCCGCGCTGCGCCGCGAAATCCAAGCCCAGGTGCACCACTGCAGCGCGGCGGAGGGCGGCGCGCAAATCTGGAACTTGATCGATGAATCACCTGCTCTGCGCAAGTACGAGGAGTCGATGAGGCTGCGCCACGCTGAGTCGCTGGCAACGGCCATCGCCGCCGATCTCGACCTGCCACAGACGACAACGGCTTGTCGTGCGATCGCGAGGTTCGTGATCGACGCCCATTCGCTGGCCCGTGCGGCGTCCGATCCGGAAGCTGCGGTGGACGAGATCTTCCGGATGATCGAGGCGGCCTGGGAGATCACCTGCCCTTCTCCGCGTACGTGAGGGGCTACGGCATCGCCGCCAAGAGCGGCGGCGTGAGACGAGCGCCGCAGGCCAAGGCATCATCAGATGCCACCGCCGATGAGACCCTGACGCCAGCCCCGGACGGCCCCGCGCGACGAACTCGAGAAGTCGCGACGGGGCCGTCTGCTGTCACCTCTGAAAGACCAACCCGCACAACAGGTTCGATGGCACCGCCAGCGCGGATGACATCGGGTCGACGGTGCCTGTCATGGTCGGGCAGCGGTCATTCGCGGGAGAGCATGGCAACGGCTTCGCGTTCGAGGTCGACGTAGGGTTCGCCGCTGACATCCACGGCCACCCGGTTCAAGGTGCCACCAGTGAACGCCCACGGAGCGGATCCGGGGTAGTCGTCGGTGACCGATTCCCCACTGTCGCGGCCCGCGTGCAGACCCTCGCCAGCGAGACTGAACTTGCCTGCCTGGGTTCTGATCCGTCCCGAACCGACTTTGCGGTCACCGTAATACAGGCTCACGACGCCGTGCGCGGTGCCGGGCGGATCCTCACCGTCCTTCTCGAACGAGGCCGCCAGGATCAGGTTCTCCCCGGTCGGTAAATCCTCGGACGCGCTGATCTTCTGCTCCTCACTGCCGAGGAAGTTGTAGACATAGTGCAGCCGGTTGTCCTTGACGTAGAGGGCGTGGCCGCCGAACCGGCCGCCATGGGAGAACAGCACCCCGGCCGCACCCGGTTCGGGCAGGTCGACAAGCGCGCCGATCGAGTACGAGCGGTTGCGGATATTGACCGCGACGGACTCGGGCACCTCGGCTCCACCAGGACGGTAGACGTACCGGTTGCGGGGCGGCGCGAGCTGCGGACGCGGGGTGGTGACGATCTCGACGGCGGCGCGATCGTCGAGCGGCAACGCCTGGTTCGCACCGGCCTCGTGGAACCACAACCCGACCAGCTCGGCGAGCCGCACGGGTTCTTCGGCAGCGAGATCGCGCAGCTCCGATCGGTCCTCCTGGCAGTGGTAGAGCTCCCAGGTGTCCTCCGGAAAGTGGCCCCAGCCGCTGATGGCGGGATGGGTGGTGACGGCCTTCCAGCCGTCGTGCCAGATACCCCGAGTGCCGAGCATCGAATAGAACTGGGTCCGCTTGGCAGTAGGGATGTTGGCGGCGTCGAAGCTGTAGCGCATGCTCACACCCTGCAAGGGGTGCTGCGTGTATCCCTTCACCGTGTCCGGAAGCTCAATGCCGATGCAGTCCAACAACGTTGGGACGACGTCGACCGCGTGGTGGTACTGGTCCCGGGTCTCGCCCCGCGCTTCGATCCCCGCGGGCCACGAGATGATGCACGGGTCGCAGGTGCCGCCGTTGAACGAGTAGCGCTTCCACATCTTGTACGGGGTGTTGAAGGCCATCGCCCACCCGTTCGGGTAGTGGTTGTAGGTCTTGGTACCACCCAACTCGTCCAGTTTGGCGAGATTTTCGGCCAGATCATCCGGTACACCGTTGGCGAACTTGTTCTCGTTGACCGACCCGGAAGGACCGCCTTCGCCGCTGGCGCCGTTATCGGAGACCACCACGATGATGGTGTTGTCGAGCTGCTCGATGTCCTCGAGATAGTCCAGCAGCCGACCGATCTGATCGTCGCAGTGCGAGACGAATCCCGCATACACCTCGGCCATCCGGGCGAACAGACGCTTCTCGTCGTCGGAGAGGGACCCCCACGGTTTGGTGTAGTCCAATTCCGGGAAGGGTTGCCCATCCGGGCCGGTGCGGGTATCGGGGGTGCCGATCGGGTTCAGCGGCGGCAACTCGGTGTTCGCGGGGACCAGACCCATCTCCTTCTGCCGGGCCAGGGTCTGCTCCCGCATCGCCTCGTAGCCGGCGTCGAACCGTCCGCGGTAGCGGTCGGCCCATTCGCGTGGCACCTGGTGCGGTGCGTGGGCGCAGCCCGGCGCGTAGTAGAGGAACACCGGCCGGTCGGGGGCGATCGCCTTGACGTCTCCGATGAAATCGAGGGCCCTGTCGGTGATGTCGACACTGAAGTGGTAGCCCTGCTCCGGGGTGGCTGGCTGCTCGACGGGATGGTTGTCGTGGACCAGGTCGGGATACCACTGGTTCGTCTCGGCGCCGAGGAAGCCGTAGAAGCGTTCGAATCCGCGGCCGACCGGCCAATTCCTTTTGGTGGACGCCAAATTCATCTCGTCCTCGGCACACAGATGCCATTTACCGACCATCGCGGTGGAAAAGCCTTGTTCGACCAAAACCTCGGCGAGAGTGGCGCATTCCGCCGGGATGTGCCCGTTCGCGCCGGGGAAGCCGACCGCCGCCTCACTGATGCACGCCATGCCGTTGGTGGTGTGGTTGCGGCCGGTCAGCAGGCAGGATCGGGTCGGAGAACACAGCGCAGTGGTGTGCCACTGGCTGTAGCGCAGTCCGCTGGCCGCGATCCGGTCGATGTTCGGGGTGTCGATCGGGCCGCCGTAGCAGCCCACGGCCCCGAATCCTACGTCGTCGAGCACGATGTACAGCACGTTCGGCGACCCCGGCGGTGCCTTCGGTTGCTCGTATGGACCCCAGTCCGGGATCGAGTCGCGAATGTCGAGATTGACGAGACCTCTGAATGGCTTGGCCATTGCCTGCTCCTCGTACGGGGGGTCCCCCCTTTCATCCACTACACCACCGCCGACCCCCCTTGAACAGGGCCATTAGCACAGGTAAACGTGCGCACGTCAGCTGGGCGGGAGCGGTCGGTCTTGCGGGGCAACGGGCTCGCCGATGGATGGCCAGGTGGTTGCTGTGGCCTTTGTCGGGGGTGAGACTGGGCGGATGGCAGAGACAAGCTTTGCGATGACCACGCGGACTTCGGCCGAGCTTGGGCGGGCAGTTCGACGGCGGGTATCCCGGTCGGCATTGGGGGTGTGGGAGGCACCAGAGGATCGCGGCGATCCGATTGCGGTACTCGAGCGGCAGGCGGCGAGTCGGGTGCCGGAGTTGGTACCGATTCGATACGGGCGGATGGCAGCGGGGCGGTTCGCGTTCTTGCGTGGTGCGCCCGCGATTATGGCGGCCGATTTGGCCGCCGGGCCCAATACCGGGTTGGAAGTGCAGTTGTGTGGGGATGCGCATATGTCGAATTTCGGGTTGTTCGCTTCGCCCGAACGCGCGTTGGTATTCGATCTGAACGATTTCGACGAGACGTTGCCGGGGCCGTTCGAATGGGATGTGAAGCGCCTGGTCGCAAGTGTCGCGGTGGCGGCGCGGGCGAATGGGTTCCGTGATGCCGATGCGCAGGCGGCGGTGCTCGCGGCGGCGCGAAGGTACCGCGAAGCCATGATCCGACTGGCCGGACTCGATGAGATGAGCGTGTGGTACGAGCGGGTCGACGCCGAGCGGGTAGCCGCCTTGGTGCCAAAGCCGAAGCGGCGCAAGGATGTTGAGAATGTGATCAGCAAGGCTCGGGCGAGCACCAGTTTGCAGGCGCTCGGTAAGCTCACCGAACCGGGGGTGGACGGAACGCCGCGTAT
The DNA here is from genome assembly GCF_050946365.1 of Nocardia sp. CA-107356. Classification (NCBI taxonomy): domain Bacteria; kingdom Bacillati; phylum Actinomycetota; class Actinomycetes; order Mycobacteriales; family Nocardiaceae; genus Nocardia; species Nocardia sp. CA-107356. Next base: position 7,641,404 of record NZ_CP191992.1, read on the forward strand.
TCGGAGTCGGCCGCCGTTACTGGTGCCGATCGAAGAGGTGGACGCGGCGGTAATCGACCACATCTTCGCCGACTACCGCAAGACGCTCGCCGAGGACCGGCGGGTACTGCTGGAACGGCATCGCGTACTCGATATCGCGCGCAAGGTCGTCGGTGTCGGCAGTGTCGGGACGCGGTGCTACATTGTGCTGCTCGCGGGGCAGAACACCGGCAGTCCGCTGTTTCTGCAGGTGAAGGAGGCCCAAGAGTCGGTGCTCGCGCCGCATTTGAAGCGCAGCAGGTTTCGGCATCACGGGCATCGAGTTGTCAACGGGCAGCGGCTGATGCAGGCGGTGAGCGATATCTTCCTCGGCTGGGCGAGCGGGCCCGATCAGCGCAGCTATTACTGGCGGCAACTGCGGGATATGAAGGGGTCCGTGGTCATCGAGGATTTGAACCGCGCCGGACTCCGCGAATACTCCGAGCTCTGCGGGCATACGTTGGCTCGGGCGCACGCCCGTTCCGGTGATCGTTTCGCGATCGCCGCCTATCTCGGTTCCGGCGATACCTTCGAACGGGCGATGGGCGAGTTCGCCGTTGCTTATGCGGACCAGACGAATGCCGACCACGACGCGTTGCTCGCAGCGATCGCATCGGGACGGGTCGAGGCAGCCGCGGACTGACGATACCGACTTCTGCCACGGCACCTGCCAGGCGATCAAGGCTGTCGACGGTTTTCCTGTAGCCACTGCGCGACGCCATCAGGGGTCACGTCGTCGCCGAGCACATTGTCGATGACGGCCCGACCGACACAGACCGAGCGCAGTACGCGATCGGTGAACACCTCCGGATCGCCCCACGGCAGATAGGGTTTCGCGATCAGCAGTGAGGCGATCCCGTGCGCGCTCGACCACAGTTCCAGTACCACCGGCACCGGATCGCCGGGGGTGATCACGCCGAGGTTCATGCACTCGGTGACGGTCGCCGTGAAATGCGCGAAGGCACTGCTGGTCAACACCTGATCGACCGCGCCAGCGGTCTCGCCGGGCGCGGTGGCCAACCGGTAGTGCTCGGGATGTTCTCTGGCGAAGCGCACGTAGGCCTGTCCCTGCTGGCGCAGCCGCTCCATCGGTGATTCGTTCGGATCGGTCGCGGCCGACATCACCGCGTCCAGATCCTCGAATACCTGGGCCACCACCGCTTCGATCAACTGATCCTTATCCGCGAAATGGCGGTAGATCGATGGCGGGGTGACGCCGACGATTTTGGCGATCGCGCGGATGGAGACCGCGTCCACCTGACCTGCGTGAGCCAGCAATTCCTTTGTGGCATCAATGATTTCGGCGCGCAACCCCTCACCTGTGCCGCGTGCGGAGCGCTGCCGACGGGTGAAACTCACGTGCGCCCCGCCAGTTCATGCTTGCCGGATTCCGCTGTGCCGGACGCGGATTCGTCCTCGCGCAATCCGATCTTGGCGTGCAGCCTGGCAAGTGGCGCAGGCGCCCACCAGTTCGCGGTACCCATCAGTCGCATGAGTGCCGGCGCGAGGAGGCCGCGGATCAGCGTGGCATCCGCGAGCACCGTCAATGTCAGGCCGAGCCCCATCATCTGAATGAACGATACCTTGGAGGTGACCATGGCGGCCATCACGATGGCCATCAACAGTGCTGCGGCGGTGAAGATCTTGCCGGTGCGCGCGACGCCGAGCGCGACCGCGCGGTTGCTATCGGCCGCCGTGCGCCCAGAGGAGGCCAACCACTCCTCGCGGATGCGCGACAGCAGGAATACCTCGTAGTCCATGGACATGCCGAAGGCGAGGCAGAACATCAGGATCGGCATGGTCGGGACCAGATATCCGGTCGCATCACTGCCGAGCACACCGGACAAATGCCCGTCCTGGAAGATCCAGACCATCGCACCGAACGCCGCCGTCAGCGAAAGCGTGTTGAGGACAAGGGCTTTCAGCGGCAACAGCACGCTCCCGGTGAACAGGAACAGCACAACGAAGGTGGCCAGCACGACCAGCGCTCCGGCCAGGGGCAGTCGCGCACCCAGCGCGTCGAGGGCGTCGACGTTGATCGCCGCGGCGCCGCCGAAGAGGGCGGGCCCCGGACTCCGGACATCGCGCAGTTGGGCCAATTGCGTCTTGCCGGCAGCGGAGAAGGGATCGACTGTTGTCGCGACAGTGAGGAATGCGCCGGTGCCATTGGTCATCTGCGGCGGCCCGGCGGACGCCCTCATACCACCCGAGTACACGCCGCCACCGGAAAGCACACCGGCCACGCCCGGCACCTTCGATAGCGCGGCGGCGTAGTCACCGACGGCAGCGGGGTCTGCGTGGTAGCCGTCGAGTACCACCATGACATTGGTGGCGGCATTGGATCGGAAGTCGCTGCGCAGTGCGTCGCCGACGGTGCGGCTGGTGGCGGACGCGCTGGCGTTGAGCACCCGGTCGTCGGGGTAGCCGAATTTCACGCCGAGGAACGGGGATCCGACCGCGAGCAGCAGCACGATAATCGCAATGGCGACCGGTGCGGCATAGCGCATCACCCGCTGTACCGTGCGATACCAGAAGGTCTGCTCGGGTGCGAGATCGGCGTGTGGCGTCCGCCCGAGCAAGCGCCCCAATGGCTTTCGCAGATCGCCCGCGTTCACACGATGGCCGAGCAGCATCAGAGCCGCGGGCAGGACCAGGATCGAAGCGGCCGCGGCGGCGGCGACCACCGCGATGCCCGCGTAGGCAAAGGATTTCAGGAAGTACAGGTTGAACACGCCGAGCGCCGCCACCGACAGCGCGACGGTCAGCGCAGAGTAGAGCACCGTTCGCCCGGCGGTCTGCACCGCGCGCACCACGGCCGCCTCGACCTCGAGGCCATTGCCGAGTTCCTCGCGGTAGCGGCTGACGATGAACAGGCTGTAGTCGATGGCGAGCGCGAGGCCGAGTGCCGTGGTCAAATTCAGCGCGAAAATCGAGACGTCGGTGAATACCGTCAGGGTGCGCAGGATCGCCAAGGTGGTGAGAATCGCGAAGATGCCGACGGCCAGCGGCAGGAAGGCCGCAACCAGGCTGCCGAACACCAGGATCAGCACGATGAACGACAGCGGGATCGCCACACTCTCCGCGACCGCGAGATCGTGGGTGATCTGTTCGTTCACCTCGTGGTAGACCGAGCTGGCCCCGCCCTCGTCGACGGTGACGCCGTCCCGGGTGCCGACTACTTGTTCGGCGATCTCACCGGCGACCTTTTGGGCCGCGGTCTCCTCACCGGTGATGTACCCGAGCACCAGCGCACTCTTGCCGTCCGTGCTGCGCAATGCCGAGGACAGCGGCTGCGGCGTGTTCCAGTAGGACTGGATGCCGATCACGTCGCCGCGCGACCGCAGGGTGTCGACCAGCCGCGCGCCCGTGGCCTTGGCGGCCGCGCTGTCGGCGCCCGCATCGTCGTGGACCAGCAGGATGAGGTCGGGTTCGGCGCCGCCGAAGTTATCGGCGACGAGCCGGGATACCTGTGTCGATTCGGCATCGCTCGAGGTGAAGCCACCGGTCTTCATATGCGAGGTCACCGAGGCGCCGAATACACCGCAGAGCACGGCCAACAGTGCGGCAGCGAGCAGGATCGTGCGTGGATGCCGGGTGGCCAGATGTGCTATCCGTACGAGCATGAGCGACTCCCCTGTTCGACTGCACCCTGAAGTAACAGCGTTAGCGTAACGCCGTTACCTCAGGAGGTATAGGTACGTCCGGCAAGCAGACGGTGATCCCGATCACAGCTGTCCGCTATCCGAGGAAGGCCATGATGGCGGTAGTGATGGCATCCGCGTAACGTGCCCGGCCGTCAGGAGATTCGATCAGCGCGGCATCGCCCGGATCGCGCATATTTCCGCATTCCACCAGTGCGACCGGGCGTTCCGAGAGGTTCAGACCTGCCAGATCGGCGCGCGGGTTCATACCGTCCGACCCGACATAGGTCGACGGGGTGAAACCGGAGCCGATCATGGTGTCGCGCAACGTTGTCGCCAGTCGCCGCGACGGCTCGCCCTGTGCTGCATTCAGTGCCGGCGACGAGTAGGCGATATGGAAGCCGTGTGCGCCCGCGGCGGCGCCGTCGGCATGGATCGAGACGACCGCCGCTGCACCACTGCGGTTTCCGATGGCGGCGCGTTCGTCGACGCACGGGCCGACGCCCGCATCGTCGTCGCGGGTCATGACGACGCGAATACCGCGGGCGGCCAATGCGTCCCGGACACGATTGGCAACGTCCCAGGTGAATTCGTGCTCGGCGTATCCGTCGGTGGCCGAAGTGCCGGTGGTGTTGCACGCCTTGGTTTGTCCGCGACCGGCCGGCACCGGCCGGTTGATCTCCCCGGGCTGTGCGGCGTTGCCGCCGTTGTGTCCGGGGTCGATCACGACCACGCGGTCATCGGCGATGAAGGGCGCTGGCGTCGATATCGGTCCCGCGTCCGTCCGCGGCATCGCTGTCGATGCCGTCGTTCCCGACGCCGTGGTGCGCGCGGGTGTTCCCGGTGCGCAACCGCCGAGCAGCAGGCCCCACGCGCAGATGGCGGCGGTCGTCGTCCAGTTTCGGAGTCGCATGACTTCGACACTGCCATAGGGTTGCGGCCACATCATGAGCGAAGCGATACCTATCGGAACGCCAGCGCGCCGAGGGTATCGGCATGCCGGTACTGCAGATATTTCTTGACCGTCTCCACGTCGACGGCGGCGGTGGCCGTGGCCACCGTGACCACGACGAACTCCTTCTCATTCCCATCGCGCCATTTGCCCGTGACGAAACGATCAATATAGGTGCCCGAGCGCAGGTGCAGATCCGCATCGCTGAACTTGCCGAGCGCCGCGGCGGCTTGCCCCTCATCCGACATGGCGATGAGGAACTGGGTGATCTTCAGCCCGCCACTCTCGGCCCGATATACCAGTTCAGCGGCGTACTGGCAGCCCAATCCGGTGAGCTTGCCGTCTATCTCGAAATCCCGGCAGCTGGTGTGGTCGCGACCCTCGACCCAGTCGGCGTGCAGTTCCACATTGTCGAATTTGAAGTTCCAGTCACCGGCGAAGTCGTTGTAGGTGAGTTTGCCCGAGGACGGCTGACCGGGGCGTGGTGTCGTCGTGGTCGGTCGCTGAGTGCCCGAGCGCGGCGCACTCGTCGCCGGGACAACGGTGGCGGTGGTATCGGATGCCTGCGGCTGTCCCTTGTCACGGCCGGTGCTGACGACCAGCGCAACGCTGACCACGGCGAGCACCGCGACCAGCCCGAGCACTACCGCCACGATCACCCCGGTCTTGGACTTCGGGGGCTGCGGCGGCGGGCCCGACGTCGGCGCGCCGGGATATCCCGTCGGATAGCCGGTCTGCTCCCAGCCTGTTTGCACCGGATAGCCCACCGGCTGCCCCCATGGCGACGGATCCTGCCGCGGCGGCTGCTCGCCATAGCCGTACGGATAACTCACTGCCTGCCCACCTCTCACGCCTCGGGCGGCGACCCCCACCCTGCACAGCCCGAACCAGTCACGTACTGATCGCGATCCGATCCCGCAGCGTTGCAGTGTTCCAGCAAGCCTAGCCGTGGCCGGCGGGACTAGCTGGTGAGCAATAAGCCCAGCGCAAGCGCGAACATCACCGCCGCGATCGCCGAATCCAGGACCTGCCAAGCGCGCGGGCGGGCGAACAGCGGACCGAGTTTGCGAGCGCCGTAGCCGAGTGCGGTGAACCAGACAATGCTGGCGACCATCGCACCCGCCCCGAGGAACCAGCGGTCCGGGCTGGCGTAGGTGTTGGCGAAGGAGCCGAGGAGCAACACCGTGTCCAGGTAGACGTGCGGGTTGAGCCAGGTCAGCGCCAGGCAGGTGAGGATGGTCGCGCCGAGTGCGACGGTGGCGCCGGTGGATTCGGCGGTCAGCGACGATGCCGACAACGCGCGTCGCGCCGCGAGAATCCCGTAGCCGATCAGGAAGGCAGCACCGGCGTAGCGGATGACCGTCAGCACCACGGGGGCCGACCGGACGACGACGCCCAGCCCGCCGACTCCGGCCGCGATCAGCACCATATCGGATACCGCGCAGACCGCGACCACCGCGAGCACATGCTGCCCGCGCAAACCCTGGCGCAGGACGAAGGCGTTCTGGGCGCCTATCGCCACGATCAAGGAAAGTCCGAAGCCGAGTCCCGAGATGGCCGCCAGGGCCGCCGATGATGCCGTCACATACATCGACGCTAGCCGCGCGCATTGCACCAGACCAGCTAAAGATTCTGAAGTACCTTTACGATTTCTTAATATGGACCTACAGCTGGATCAACTCCGTGCGCTCAACGCGGCAGTCACCGAGGGCACATTCGACGCGGCCGCGCGCAGCCTGCGCGTGACACCGTCGGCGGTGAGTCAGCGCATCAAGGCGCTGGAGGATGCGGCCGGCCGCATTCTGCTGCAGCGCACAAAACCGGTGCGGCCCACCGAATCCGGACTCGCGGTGCTGCGGCTGGCACGGCAGATCGAACTGCTCTCCGGTGACACCGCACGCGAACTCGGAGATGCCGATCGCCCCGTGCATCGGCCGATCCGGGTGCCGATCGCGGTCAATGCCGACTCGCTCGAAACGTGGGTGATGCCCGCGCTGCGGCGCACACCGGCCGGTGTGTGTTTCGAGATACATCGCGAGGATGAGGAGCATACGACTCGGCTGCTGCGCGATGGAACGGTGATGGCGGCCATCACCGCCACCGCGGCGGCGGTGCAGGGGTGCCGGGTCGACAAGCTCGGTGCGATGCGGTATCGGCCCATGGCGAATCCGCGGTTCGCGCGCACCTGGTTCGCGGACGGACCGACAGCCGAGGCGTATGCCGCCGCACCGGTGGTGCTCTTCGATCGCAAGGACGATCTGCAGGACCGGCATGTGCGACGTCGGTGCAAACAGCCCGTCGATCCGCCGCGCCACTATGTGCCGTCCTCGGCGGGATTCGCGGAGGCGATTCGGATCGGGCTCGGGTGGGGGATGCTGCCGGATCTGCAGACTCGCGGTGGCCGGACCGGGCGGGACCTCGTACCCATCGATGGGGATTCCTACATCGATGTTCCGCTGTATTGGCAACAGTGGAAGGTCGACTCTCCCGCACTCAACGGGGTCGCCGCCGCGATCGCCGCGGCCGCGGGCGAGGCGCTGCGGTGATTCGTCCGTTCACACGCTCCGCGCTCGCGACTTGGGGAATGTCACCGGGAGCGCCGCCAGCGCCCGGTGGAACGGACCGGGCCGCCAGGTGAGCTCGGCCGCCGGAGCAGCCAGTTGCAATTCCGGTAGTGTGTCGAGCAATTCATCGATGGCGTCCTGAGCTATCAAGTACGCCATGGATTTTGCGGTGCAGGCGTGCGGGCCCGCACTCCATGCCAGATGTGAGCGGTTCCCGGTGTGCTCGCCTTCGATTTCCGGGTCGTTATTGCAGGCGGCCATGCTGATCAGCACGGGTTGGTGTGCGGGGAGCCATATTTCGTCGATCAGGATGGGCTGTCGCGGGTAGGTGATGCAGTAGTTCGCCAGCGGCGGGTCGGTGAACAACACCTCGTCCAGGGCGTCGCGGGTCGACAGACTGCCGCCGAGAATACTGTCCGCGACACGGTCATCGGTGAGCATCAGCAGTAGCGTGTTGGCGATCAGATTCTGCGCCGGTTCGATGCCAGCGCCATAGAGCAGCATGACATGTTCGAGCACCTCCAGATCGTCGAGACCGACGCGATGCTGTAGCAGTCGCGTCGTGATGTCGTCGCCCGGTTCGGCCTTTTTGAGCGCGATCAGTTCGGTCAACGCCTCGTGCACGAGTTCATTTCCCTTGGCGGCGTTGACCGTATCCAACATCGCGGCCAATCCGAGCGCGGTGCGCCCGCCGATTTCGGGCGGACAGCCCAGGACAGCGTTGATCGCGGTGAAGGCGAGCGGAAGTGCGTACTGGCCGATCAAATCCGCCGACCCGGTCTCGCAGAACGCATTGATCAGCGGTACGGCGATCTGCGCCACGGTGGTGTGCAGCGCGTGCAGGTCGACCGCCTCGATGGCCGCGTTCACCGCTTCCCGATACCTGGCGTGCACCGCGCCGTTGCTGTGCAGCAGGCTCGGGCGCCAATCCATCATGGGCAGGACCGGACAGTCGGGCGGAACGTCCTTCTGCCAGATGCGCGGATCGCGCGGAAAGTGCTCGGGATCGTGCAGGATGCGCACCGCGGCGCGATAGCCGACCACCAGGGTCGCGGGGGTGGCGGGGGCCAGATCCACCGGCACCAGCGAACCGTATTTGCGGCGCATCTCCCGATAGGCGCGGTGCGGATCGGCGGCGAACTCCGGCGTGTAGAGCGGAGCGCGTTCGCCGTCGGTGTCAATGGGAGAGCCGTGCTGAACAGGACAGGACAGGGGCTGCTGGGAAGTCACGAAACCAACTCCAAACGGTGGAACAAATTCGACGCGCATGCCGCCTACGTCGAATACCGCGGAGGTAGAGCCGAATTCACCGCCCCACCCCTGCGGCGTACAGATGCCGAATCAGCTCGGCGTCGCTCCCCGGTACGGCGCATAGCCGCCGCTGGGATCGATATATCGGGCGTCCTCGACCGATTGCAGCAGACCCGCCATCCCCTGCAGGAGCTGCTCCAGCATGGCGATGGCCGCGTTCTCCTCGTCGGAGGCGGGCCACGTCGGCTCGGTGCTCATGGCAATACCTTTCAGCTTCGGGACAGCGCGGGCGTCAGGCGGTGGTGATCGGTGCGCCGCTGGTAGGCGTCGCCCGCGCGCAGCACCGTCGCCTCGTCGAAGTGCTTGCCGCTGATCGAGATCGACAAGGGAACGCCATCGGCGGTCATTCCGATCGGGATCGCGATGGTGGGGTTGCCGAGCGAATTCCAGTACGGCGTATGCAATCCCGCGAGCACACTCACCGGGTTCAGCTGCTCCATGGCGTCGATGCGCGGAGCGCCGAGGTGGCCGGTCGGCGTGACCACCAGATCGACCTCGGTGAACAGCTCCGCCATCCGCCGCTGCGCGACATGCCGAACGCGTTGGGCCTGAACGTAATCCGCGCCGCTGACCGAGCTGCCAGCGGCGAAGACGACGCGACTGCCGCGGGCGTAGTCGTGGTAGCGCGAGCGCAGGGTCGGCCGGTGGTACGCGGCCGATTCGGCGGCCAGCACGATCAAGGCGGTCGCCGTCGTCTCCACGTACATGGGTATCTCGATCGGGACGATGGTCGCGCCCGCTGCACGCAGGGCGTCGATGGCCGCCGAGAACCGTTGCGGCTGTAGCGGATCCCGTCCGTCGCCGACGAAGCGATCGAGATCGTCCACGCCGATGGTGATTCCGTGCAGGTCACCGGTGAGCGCGGCAGGGTAGTCGGCGACGGGTTCGTTCGCACTGTAGGGGTCTTCGGCATCGTGACCCGCCAATACCTGCAGCAGCAAGGCGCAGTCGGCGGCCGTGCGAGCCAAGGGACCGGCATGATCAAGGGTGTAAGCCAGTGGCACCACACCGGATTTCGGCACCCGGCCGAATGTCGGCTTGAAGCCGGTGATTCCGCAGAAGGCCGCGGGAATTCGGAGGCTGCCGCTGGTGTCGGTGCCGACCGCACCCAGAAATGCTCCGGTCACAAGGCCACTGGCAGAACCGGAACTGGATCCGCCCGCCCACCGCTGCGCATCCCACGGATTGCGCGGTATCGGAAACGGCTTCTCCGGATCCGGAACCCCGATCGCGAACTCCATTGTGGTGGTCTTCCCGACCACGATCCCACCGGCCTGCTCGAGCCGTCGCACGACCGCGGCATCCCCCACCGATTTCCCCCACGCCGGGTCCAACACCAGGCTCTGCGCCGTGGTCGGCCCCGCCGAATGCGCGAAAATATCCTTGACCCCCAACGGAATCCCATCCAAGGGCGCCAGCCGCTCCCCCGCCGCGATCTTCCGATCCACCTCGGCGGCGCACGCCCGAGCCCGATCCTGGAACCGAGCCAGAAACACCCCGAACGTCTCATCGTGCGCATCCGCGGCAGCCAGTGCGGCCTCCACCAATTCCGCCGCACTCACCTCCCCCCGCCGCAGCCCCGCCGCCGCATCTGCGATCGTCGTGAATACCGTTGCTGTAGAATCAGTTTCAGTCATCACATCCCCGTCCGTCGTCCACGCTGATCCTGCCATGCGGCTGCGCGCGGCGGGCGAATTCGGAATACACATTCTTCACAGTTCCCGACAACCGACCGTGGCCGCCCACCAGAAGCGGGCCCGGGCAACGGCGACCGGATCAGGATCGGAAGGTCGCCGAGGTGACGGCGACATCGGCATAGCTGAGGTACCACCCGTTCCAGGTATCGGCGACATTCACCTGGATCCCATGACCATTCGCCGGACCGTCGGTGATCAACCACAGGCCATTGCCGTATCCGGTCGCCGCGCTGACGCTGCCATCCGACCACGCGAATGTGGCCGCACTGGTCGCACCGGGCGCGTTCCACGGAATGGTCACCGCGAACTGTCCGGCGTCGATACCCGGCAGCAGCGAGCTGACACACCCCCGCAGGGTGACCTCCCGCAGGATGTTCTGCCCCGCGCTACCGGTGCCGGGCACCAACCGGCCGGTCATCACGCTGCCCTGCTGGCAGCCGCCACTTGCCTCGTTCGGCGGGTAGGCCTCGCTCTGCGGCGCGCCGAGCACCGGTAAGGCACATAGAACCGCTGCTACCAGCACACTTCGACGAACGGACACGGCACCACCTCCCTGCGACGGGACAGCAAACCGACCTGGCCGGGCACGCTCGACACTGATGAAGACGCGAGGCACCGCCCACTCGATCAGCAGTTTAACGCCCGCCTCGGCGACTTCGATCAAACTCCGAGCACACCTCGATCCCCACATACGCGCAACCAATGGTTGCGCATTCGAAGATTGCGGACTACCGTCATGCGCAACCAAACATTGCACATGGAGGAAGCATATGGAGTACGGCAGCATCGAACGAGAGATCCACGTCGACGCCTCGCCCGAGGTGGTCTTCGAGGTCGTCAGCAGCCCTGAGCACATCTCGGAATGGTGGAGCGACGACGCCTCGCTCGAAGCGAGGCCCGGCGCGGTCGGTGAACTCATCTGGGGTGATCGGGCGCAGGTTGTCCCGATCACCGTGGTGAACGCCGAACCGCCTCGATTGTTCGCGTTCCGCTGGTGCTATCCCGACAGCAAGGTCGACGACTCCGCGAACACACTGCTCGTCACCTTCGAGCTCACCCCGTCGGGCACCGGCACCAGGATTCGGCTCACCGAGACCGGGTTCCGGGAGATGGGTTGGGAGGCAGCGAAATTGGAGGAGGAGTACCGCGACCACAGCACCGGTTGGGACACCTTTGTGCCCCGACTCGGGGAATACCTCGCGCGGCTGGTGTCGACCCCATGACCGCCGCCGTCGACGACGACCTGTGGTCCGCGGTCGGGGACCCGACCCGTCGGCGGATGCTCGACCTACTCCTGGCGGATGGCGGTGGTACGGCCACCAGCCTCAGCGGGCAACTACCGGTAACCCGACAGGCCATCGCGAAACATCTCGGCGTGCTCGACCGTGTCGGCTTGGTGCATGCCACGCCCGCCGGGCGAGAACGGAGGTACCAGGTGGACGAGGAGCAACTTGCCCGCGCGGTCGCGCAGTTGTCCTCGGTGGGGGCAGCGTGGGACGCCCGGCTCCGGCGGATCAAGCGGATCGCCGAGGCCATTCAGCGCAACAAAGACCTGCAGCAGTGAATTCATCACTGTGATATGGGAACTGGAAAGAGGAATCGAAAATGGTAGACATCCTGCACAAGGTCGGAATCAAATCGTCAGTGGCCGAGGCATATTCGGCATTGACCACCACCGAGGGGCTTTCCGGCTGGTGGACAACCGACACCCGAGGTAAAGGAAACGATATCGGCGGCGTGCTCCAATTCCGATTCGGGGCAGGCGGATTCGATATGAAGGTCCTCGAGCTCGACCCGGGCAAGCACGTGCGATGGGAGGTCGTCGACGGCCCCGAAGAATGGATCGGCACCCACGTCGACTGGAACCTCGATCAAGTCGACGACTACGCCGTCGTTCTCTTCAAGCACGAAGGCTGGAAAGAGCCGGTGGAATTCATGCACCATTGCAGCACCAAGTGGGCGGTGTTCCTGATGAGCCTGAAGTCGCTGATCGAAACCGGGAAAGGCGCTCCGGATCCGCACGACGTCAAGATCGACAACTGGAACTGACGTTTCCGCCCCTGCCGCAACGCATTTCGTCGCGACCACGGTAGGGGCGGTCACGGCCACCGCCGAGCGGCAGGTTGCGGATCACTGGTTCGTTCGCTGCTCGGCGGTGCGATCTGGGGTCGCCGCCCGCCGCGCTGCGAGCAGGTACGTGGCGTCGGGTTCAGGAGACCGGGTCAGGCGCGGATGTCGGCGTCTGTGCCGAGAGTTGTTGCGCGGGTTTGCAGATCGCGCAACGCCGCGTGCGCGATCTCGGTGTACGGCTGCTGATTGGTGGGCTCGATCCACTGCGCGAAGGCGGTGGCGAGCGCGAGGACGCCCATCTCGGCGGCCAGGCGCGCGGTCGCATCGTCGGCTCCGCGGGCACGCAGGGCATCGGCCATGGCGGAACCGAGGCGGGCCTGCTTGAGCAACTCGCGTTCCTGCAACTCACTGTTGGCCGCGATCACCGCGCGCCGCTGCCGGGCGAGATCATGGCGGTCCGCGGTGAATGCGTGGGCGACGGACTCCAGTGCCGCCGCGAGGCAGCCGACGGTCGTCACCTCAGGCGCGGCGGTGCGGATCGCCTCGGCGAAGCGTTCCGCCATCCCGTCCCGTCCACCGAACAGCACCTCACGCTTGTCGGCGAAGTGACGAAAGAACGTGCTCTTGGTCAGTCCGGCACGGTCCGCGATCTCGGCAACCGTGGTGGCGTCGTACCCGTGCTCGACGAACAGGGCGAGCGCGGCGCGCTCCAGACGTTCCCGCGCGTTCGGTTCCCATCGACCCATGGCTCCATCCTAAGTGATGACACCGAGTCGCATCACTTGTAGAGTGACGGGACCAAGTCTCATCACTCACTCCAGGAGCCACCATGCGTGTATTCGTCACCGGCGCGTCCGGCCATATCGGCTCGGCCGTCGTGTCCGAACTCGTAGCCGCCGGACACGAGGTCGTCGGCCTCGCGCGGTCGGACACCGCCGCGGCGACCGTCACCGCGCTCGGCGCGACCGCGCGACGAGGCGATCTCGACGATCTCGACGGGCTGAAAGCGGCGGCCGCGGACTACGACGGCGTCATCCACGTCGCGTTCAAACACGATCAGATGCTCTCCGGCCACGTCGCCGCCGCGGTCGCCGCGGAACTCGCCACCGTGCAGGCGCTCGGCGATGCGCTCGCTGGAACCGGCAAACCGCTGGTCACGGCGTCGGGCACGGGCACGTTCGGGCAGCTGGGCCGACCGTTGACGGAGGAGGACGCGGGCACGCCCAGCGGGGAGGCGGACGCGGGCACGCCCCACAGCCGTATCGACTCGGAGATCGCCGTGGTCGGCTTCGCGGAGCGGGACGTGCGGTCCTCGGTCGTACGGATCCCACCCATCACCCACAGCACGCTGGACCGTCACGGCTTCGCCCGGATGCTGATCGCCACCGCCGAGGAGAAGGGCTTCGCCGGGTACCCCGGGGCTGGAGCGAACCGGTGGCCCGCCGTGCACACACTCGACGTCGCCCACCTGTTCCGCCTGGCGCTGGAGAAAGCACCGGCGGGCACCCGATGGCACGCGGTCGGAGACGAGGGCATCCCGCTGCGCGAGATCGCACAGAGCATCGGCGACCACCTCGGCCTGCCCACCGAGAGCATCTCGGCGGACCGGCTGCAGGCCTACTTCGGCGGGTTCCTCGCGATGGTGATCGCTCACGACATCCCGACGTCCACCCGCACGACCCGCCGCGTCCTCGGCTGGGAACCGACCCATCCCGGCCTCCTCGCCGACTTCGACGAGGGCAACTACTTCACCACGCATTCGGCGCACATCTGACAAACCAGCCGCGGGTGTACGCCGCAGAGGGCGGCCGTGGCGAAGTGGCTGGCGATGTCGGCGCGGGTCACGCTATCGAACACCGCACCGCGATACGTCGAACACCGTCGCACGCGCCGCGGGCTGGCAGGCGAAACGAAGTGCCGCTCGACCCGACCGACAGCCCCCGATGACGCGAGACCGTCACTCGGCCAGCGCGCGGCGCAGGGCTGCGGCGAGTTCGGCATTCTGCCGCTGTGACACCTCCGCGGACAGGATCGCCTGCGACCCGTGGAACGTACCGGGCCACTGGTGCAGTTCGACCGGCACGCCCGCCTGCAACAGCCGCAGCGCATAGTCGATGTCTTCGTCACGGTTCGGGCAGAACTCCGCGGTGGCGATATAGGCCGGTGGCAGGCCGGACAGATCGGCGGCCCGTGCCGGCGCGGCATACGGCGTCGCTTGCTGCGAGCCCAGGTAGTGCCCCCACATCTGGGCGACTTTCTCGCGAGTCACAAAGGGCGTATCGGTGAAGTTCCGCTGCGACCACGTCTGCTGCCGGTCGTCGAGACCGGGCTGGTTGAGCAGTTGGAAGCGGATCGGCGGCCCCTGCTGGTCCCGCGCCCGCAATGCCACCGCGGCCGCGAGCCCCGCACCCGCGCTGTGGCCGCCGATCGCGATCCGAGCCGGGTCGATGCCGAGTTCGGCCGCGTGCTCGGCCGTCCAGGTCAGCACCGCGTAGATGTCATCATGCGCGGCGGGGAACGGGTTTTCGGGGGCCAGGCGGTAGTCCACCGAGATCACCGTCGCGCCGGAACCGTTGGCCAGCAGCGTGGCCCACGGATGTTCGGTGTCCAGATCACCCATCACGAATCCGCCGCCGTGCAGCCAGATGATGGCACCCTGCGCATCGTGCGGCCGGTAGATCCGCACCGGTACATCGAAGTCGGCGGGCACCGTGCGAGTTTCGATCTCCATCTGCGCGGTGGCCGGTACCGGAATCGCGGCGGCCAACTCGGCGAGCTGCTTACGCGCGGTGGGCGGGTCGGTCAGGTCGGCCGGCGGGAACAGCGGGAGGAATGGTTCGAGTTCGGGATCCATGACAACTATCCTCGCGATCGGCTACCGCCAGATCATCCGCCAGCTGTCGGACATTCCGGCCCCACACCGCGACGATCGCCGCATATCCTCCTGTCATGGATGCCTTGGTCCTTCGGCTGTCGCAGTTGGATTCCGAAGCCGAGGGCGCGCTGCGCGTTGTGATGTTCTACGACACGTTGATGCGCCGTCGGGTGGATCTCCCGGCGCTCGCCCGCGCCTCGGCGGGCCTGGCCGAAGACGTGGCCGGGATACGGTTGCACGGCACGGGACAAGTGATCCGATTCTCGCCCGACGGCCGGGAGGCATCGACCCCGCCACGGTCCACGTCCACTACATCGCCGATCACCCTCGATGAGGAGGAGATCGGCACCGTGTGGCTGGAACGCACCGGCCCGCCCCGTTCGCTCGACGACCTACTGCTGGAGCGGCTCGCCATCGCCGCCGCAGCGGTCATCGAGCGATACGGCCCGGCCCGCACCACCATGGCCGACCCCGCCCTGGTCGAACTCGTGATCAGCGCCGACAGCGACGAAGCCGCCAGAGCCCGAGCCCTACGCCTGCTGGGTTTCGCCCCCGACCTGCCCGTTCACGTCGTCGCCGTGCGCTCCCCGCTTCCACTCGACCGCATCGGCGGCCTGATCTGCCCGAACCGCCCGGTGAAAGCGGCACCGCTCGCCGACGTCGGCGTCCTCCTGGCCACCACCGTGGACCCGGCCCGGTTTCCGGCAGGCGTACACGCGGGTATCGGTGCCACCGACAGCCCCGACCGATCCTGGCAGCAAGCCCGCACCGCCCTCCGCTTCACCACCGCACGCCAGCCGATCGTCCACTACGACCACCTCGGCGCGCTGGCACTACTCGCACAGGTACCCCGCGACGACGCGCAACACAACCCCGATGTGGCCGCGATCGCCCGAATGGCCGACAGCCCAGACGATCTCGAGACACTGGACGCCTACTGCGCCACCGGCTCGCTACGCCGCGCCGCCCAGGTACTCCACCTGCACCACAGCAGCGTCGCCCGCCGACTCGAACAGATCGGCAAGACCCTCGACATCGAACTCACCGACCCCACCGGACTGATACGAGCCACACTCGCCCTCATCACATGGCGGCTACTCGACTGATCCGCCTCGTCGCCCTTCGCCTCGAAAGTGGCTACACCGCAAGGGGAATGATGTCCGCGCTGGCGGAGCGCTCGTCCGTGGGTCGGCGCCGCACCAGCCCTGGCGGCCGCAGGTGCGATCCGCGCCGACATCGAGCCCGACGATGTGCTGCAAGCGGTGGCAAACACCGCCGCCGGTGAGGCGAGGATCGGCGAACTCGTGCAGAAAGCGGTCAGCTGAGGAACGCCCGCAAGTGTGGGTTCACGGCGTCTGCGTCGGTGAGGCTGAGGAAGTGCGCGCCGCCGTCGATGATCACTGGAGGTTCGGCGTTCGGCAGGGCCGCTGCCAGCTCGCGGGCGCGGTCGACGGAGTAGGCGGCGTCGGCCGAGCCGTGCAGTACCAGAGCCGGGCAGCCTATCTCCGGCACTCGGTCGAGCACGCTGTCCCGCTCGACCAGTGGAGTGAGTACGCGGTCGACGTGGTCACCGGAGAGCAGCCGCCACTTGGCCTGCCACTCGGTCGCGTCGTGCGAACCGAGGCAGATCGCGGCATTGAGGTCGAGCAGTTCCTGGGTCGGACCGTATTCTCGCCAGGCGGCGGCCGCTTGGCGGTACCCGGCGGCCACCTCCGGATCCTCCGCGCTGCCCGACGTGCCGAGTAGCGCCAGCGCGGTCACGCGGTCCGGCGCCAGCAGCGCCATCCGCAGGGCGATGAAACCGCCCTGACTCGTGCCGACCACGGCGCAGCGGTCCACCCCGAGCTCGTCGAGGAGGCCGAGCGCGTCGCGGGCCACATCCCAGTAGGTGAACGGGCGGTCGGCCGGAGTGCCGCCGTGGCCACGCTCATCCATCGCGATCAGCCGGAACGCATCGCCGAGCGCCCGCACCTGGGGGGCGAACATGTCGGCGTCCATCAGATAGCTGTGCAGCAGCAACACCGCGGGCCCGGGGCCCTCGTGATCGATATAGCTCACCAGCTGACCATCGTTGACCTTCGCCGTCTTCCGCACGGGCCCAAGTCTATTCAGACTGCCGCCACCTCGAGCGGTTTGTCGCGACAGCGGTCCGTCGTGGCCGAACAGCCGCGGGCACTCGAGCCGCTGTGGACACCCCCGGATGCGACACGATCGCTAGCTGCCGACACCGAGGGCCGTCAGCAGCACGAGCACCACCGTGGTGACGGCGAGCAGCCCGTGACCGGCCACGACCGCCACCGGAAAATGGCCTTCGGCGAGCTCGGGTGTATCGGCCGTAGCGCGGGCCCGATAGGTGGGCAGCCAGCGCAGAAACATGACGAAGCCGAGCAGCGCCACCGGGATCAGCAATGCGAACGCGATCCAACCGAGCGCGTCGTTGTCGACGGCGAGGTAGATGATCCACACCACCAGCCCCGAAACAGCGAGCAGGAAGTGGCCGAATATGACCGGCGGCGGGAGATGGGAGCTATCCGCTTGTCGCCCACCGCCTTTCGTGATCCAGGTGCCCAGCAGTACGAAACCACCGACGGCGGTGAGCAGCCAGAGGATCAATGCTGCGATGCCCATGATGTCTCCTGACGACGAGGTGAATGGTTCAGCGTTGGTAGCCGGTGGCCTGGGTGGTTTCATCGGCCACCCGTACGCCGTAGCGGTAGGCGAGTTTGCCGCCGAGGTAACCCGAGACCGTCAGCACAGCGAGTGCGGCAATCGACAACGCCAACGGGCCCGGTGGTACGGCGCCCTGTGGTCCGCCGCGGGATAGCCGCCACCAGAAGTCGAGGGCGAAGGCGACGGTCACCGTCAGATTCAGGCTCATATGCACCAGACCGGTGCGAAATGCCGAGGTGCCGGTCGGGATGGCGAACAAGTCCAGGAAACCGACCATGGCCGCGGCCAGTGCGCCGAGCACTCCGACCGCAATGAGCCACACCGCACCGCGGGCGAGGAACTGCGGGTCGTCCACCACATGCGAAGAGATGTCGAACACCAGGCTCGCCACCCATGCCCCGATCGGCACCGTGACCAGGATCGGGTGGAACGGATGCCCGTACGGGCCCGCCAGCATCGCGCTGACCGGGTGTTTGGCCTGCTGCATGTCACTGGTCACGATGACCTCCTAGCGTGGCCCAGCGATACCGAATTCATTGGCGTCGCCGAGTTGGTCCAGTCGGCACACTGGGCGGATACCCATTCGGTTTCGACCGACACAATGTCGTCAGCGTGGTCGCGCGACAGCCGACCGCGATGGCAGAGCACCGCCAGCCGGGTATCGACAAGGCCTACCGCACCGGGTCCACCGATGCGGCCGCGTATGCCACGAAGCGCGTCGTGCCGTGCGTGGATATTTTCTCCGCCCACGCGATGATGTGATGCGGCGCGGGCGATTTCGTGCCGACGAATCGGCTCAGCTGCTGGCGAGTGCTTCGCGACGGATCCACTGGAGCAAGGTGGGGTTGTCGACGGTGGTGATGACACCGACGGTGGTGCGGCGGTAGCGATCGTCGTCCAGCAGGGCCAACATGCTCGCGGCCAGGCCCGCACGGGCGGTGAACCTGCCGTCGGCGTGACCCTCGACGATGGTGTAGTCGGTGACCGACGGCAGGTCGTAGAGCCCGCTCGGGCGCACGATCGTCCAGTCCAGATCGCTGGCGCGCACCAGCGTTTCCATCCGCCGCATGTCGTCGTACAGCGTCTTACCCAGCACCCGCGTCACGTACGGCAGCAAGACTCGGTTGAACAAGAACCCGCCATCGGAGTACGGGTGCGGGTCGACCCCGCTCGAGCTGACCACGGCGAGCCGACGCACCCGATGCCGGTCCATCGCGGCGACAATATTGGCCACACCACTCGAATAGGTGCTGATCGGTTCCTTCCCCGCGGGCACCCCGAGCGCCGACAACACCGCATCCCGTTCCGCAACGGCCGCGTCGACGGCCACCGGATCGAGTACGTCGGCTCCGACTACCTCGAGCCGATCATGGTGCAGCGGAAACGAGTCCGGCTGCCGGGTGACCGCAGAGACCTGATGTCCTGCGGCGAGTGCCTGGCCGGTGAGCAGGCGGCCGGTGCGCCCATTGGCTCCGAAGACGGTGATACGCATGACGACTGTCCTTATCCTGGTTACTGGACCTGCTGGCGAACGGCTCGGGCAGCCGCGCGCAGCGGGCCGAGTGCTCGTGCCCACGCCAGCAGCTCGTCGACCAGCCCGTGTACCTCCGCCGTATGCAGCTCGCGCGGCCGGAAGTCGACGAAGTTCACGAAGTCTTCGCGCAGCGACAGCGCCACCTGCGGCCCGATATCGGCCATCCGCAGCCCGCCCGCCTGCGCGCGCAGCTTGTGCACCGCCATGACCGCGCCGAAGATGCCGTAACCGACGTAGGCGACCGGCTTGCCGCCCCACTCGTCGTAGAGGTAGTCGATAGCGTTGGTCAGAGCGGCGGGCGCAGCGGTGTTGTACTCGGGCGTGACGAAGATGTAGGCGTCGTACGAGCAGATCCGCTCGGCCCATCGCCGGGTGTGCGGCTGCTGGCCCGGCGCACTGCCCGCCGGGATCGGCTCGTCGAGCAGCGGCAGCCGATAGTCCTTCAAGTCCACGAGCTCGAATTCCGCTACGTCGCTCGCATGTTCGGCCGCCAGGTCCCGAACCCATCGGGCCACCTGGTCGCCGATGCGGCCGGGTCGGGTGCTGCCGATGATGGTGCCGATTCTGATCATGTTCGAATCTCCTGTGGTGGTGTTCGTCGGAAGCTGGAGACGCCTGCGCTGTGGACGCCCATTTCCTCGGGCGTGACCGCGCTGCCTGCTGTCGGAGTACCTGGACGAACACGAGACGCCCGTCGCCGTGCCCCTGTGACAGGTGCGGCGACGTGACGTGCGCCACTGATCGTGGGTGTCACAAAGCGGGCCGGGCGGGCGTCTCGTGTGTGGCACATTCAGAGTGAGCGGGCAGGAGTCGGCGATGAGCGAGCACAGCGGGCGGACAATGGGCACGGCCGAGCCGCCCCGTCACGACCGCGCCGATCCCGCCACCGAAGCGTTCCTGGCCCACCGCAATCTGCTGTTCACCGTCGCCTACGAGATGCTCGGCTCGGCTGCCGACGCCGAAGACGTCCTGCAGGAAACCTGGCTGCGATGGGTCCGGGTCGACCTCGAGACCGTGCAGGATCGGCGGGCCTACCTGGTCCGGATCACCACCCGCCAGGCGCTCGACCGGCTGCGTGCCCTCGACCGGCGCAAGGAGTCCTATGTCGGGCCCTGGCTGCCCGAGCCGCTGCTCACCGCACCCGATGTGGCCGAGGACATCGAGCTGGCCGACAGCGTCTCGATGGCGATGCTGCTGGTGCTCGAGACCCTTGCCCCGACCGAGCGGGCGGTATTCGTGCTGCGCGAGGTATTCGACCTGGCCTATGACGAGATCGCCGACGCCGTCGACAAGACCCAGGCCGCGGTCCGCCAGATCGCCCACCGGGCACGGGCACACGTCGCCGCGCGCCGACCGCGCGGAGTTGTTTCCTCGGCCCAGACCCGAGACGCACTCGAGGCGTTTCAACGAGCGGTCGAAACCGGCGACCTACGCAACCTGCTCGCGATCCTCGCGCCCGACGTCGTCGCCCTGAACGACGGTGGCGGAATCAAGCAGGCCCTACCCCGGCCCGTCGTCGGGGCCGACCAAGTGGCTCGGCGGTTCGCCGTCTACTGGGACTCGATCGGCGCCGCGGCGACACTGCAACCGACACAGGTCAATGGACACCCGGCACTGATCATCCGGCTCAACGGCGAGCTCGACAGCGTGATGGCGGTGCGCATCGACGACGGACTGATCAGCGGGATCTACTCCGTGCGCAATCCGCAGAAGCTCTCGCATATGCAACGCGAAACCCTGCTGCAGCGTTGAGGCCGTTTCGGCTGCGCCTGCGGTGACCCATTTCGTCGGTCTGCCGCGGGTCCGATCGGCGACGATTGCACAACTGATACCGAGTGGGGATCAATATTCCCAGGCTCGAGAGCGATGGCGTGGCAATCTATGATGATCTTCCCGATTCCGGGCGCGGCGGGGAGTGCAGGCGCGCACGAAGTGACTTGGTGTTGGCGGCAGCCGAATTCGGCGTCTGTTCGGCAATTTTCCAGGGAAACCGAGTAGGAGGTGCGGGATGGGCAAGGCAACGCGAGCTGGGGATCAGCGGGGAGTTCGTGGTCGGCTGGGCAAGACCGGCATCGTCATGGCGACAGCTCTGCTGGTGTCATGGATCGGCGCGGCGGCGGCTACCGCCGCGCCGATCAACGCGCGGATACTGCGCACATCGGCGGGCGGTATAGAGGAGCTATTCGTGCCGTCCAGTATGGGGCCGATCAAAGTGCAGGTGCAATGGGCGGCGCGCGGCGGGAGCGCGGCTCTCTACCTGCTCGACGGTCTCCGTGCGCCGACCGACCACAATCAGTGGACTACCGATACCGATGCGCTGCGCCAGTTCGCTGGCGACAACGTCACTTTGGTGTTTCCGGTCGGTGGTCGCTCTAGTTTCTACACCGACTGGTACCGACCGAGTAGTACCAATGATCAGGCGACGACGTACAAATGGGAGACCTTCCTTACCCAGGACCTCCCCGCCTTCCTGGCGGAATACGGCGTATCGCGTACCAACAACGCCATTGCCGGAGCGTCCATGGGAGGCGGCGCCGCGCTGACGCTGGCTGGTTACCATCGCGACCAGTTCAAGTTCGCCGGATCCTTTTCGGGATTCTTACAACCGACGTTTCCGCTCTGGAACGAAGCGATGCGCGCTGCCCTGCGGGACGAAGGCAACTTCAATCTGGACGATATGTGGGGTCCGGTCGGGGATCCTGCCTGGAATCGCAACGATGCCACCGTACAGGCCGAATTGCTGCGCGGACTGCCGATTTACGTCTCGGCGGGCAATGCCCTGCCCGGTCCACTCGACCTGCCGTACGGGGTCGGTAATACGGCGAATGCGATCGGCCTGGAAGCCATAACGGTGATCGCCGCCCAAATGTTCCGTGATCGAACCGCGGCATTGGGAATTGCCGCCCGTATCGATATCGTCAACGGAACACACACCTGGCCCTATTGGCAGCAAGCGCTCGCGACTGCGCGTCCGATGATTCTCGACGCACTCCGCGCGTAATTGGTAACCAACGATGTGCAGACGGAAACGGGCCGGGCGGCCAATAGGCGCCCGGCCCGCATGTCATTGTGTTCGATTACCTCCACTGATCGACCCGTCACGGGAACGGTGTGAAGAAGCCGATGGCCGCACCAACGGCTGAACCGATGACGCATCCAATGATGGCTCCGACCCAGAAGAACCAGATGCCGATCGCAGCGCCGACCGCGCAGCCGATGGCCGCACCGACGGCGATCGAAATCGGTCCCAATGCCTGCTGTACGCCGGGCATAGTCTGTGACGTGACCGCCTCGGTTGTCGGCCCGCCGACCGGTGTCAGGGTCAGTTGCGTGCTGGTGCTGTCCAGCGCCGGTGACACCGCGAGAGCCTGTCCGGCCTCCGTACGCAGTGTCGTTGGGATGGTGCCGACTACCGCACCGTCGTTCGCCAGGACGCTAACCCCGTCGGGCGTGACGGCGAAACTGCCGGAAGCGAGGCTTACCAGCGCACTCGTGTGATCGGCCGCCAGACTCGTCGTGTACGCGACTGGTCCGTCCACACCGCTGAAGCTGACATCCGCCAGCCCCGCCTCACCATGCGCCGTGGCCGTGGCTATGCTCGTCGCAGCGACAGCCATAAAGGCGGTCGCTATCAATTTCCTGATGACCATTTGACTTCCAATCCTTACCGATTCCATTTGACGTCCCCCCCGACGAACGGTACCGAATAGCTTTATTATCATGCGCCGCCGAATTGATCTTTGTCGATGGGGTCAGCCAATTTCCGAATTACGGTCTGTTTTCACCCCCTAGGGGTTTGAATCCGGATTCCCGTGACGCTTACGAGTGGAGCGGGCAGGATTGTTTCGCTGAACTGATAGAGCAGCCCCGGAATTGACGTGGCTCTGTCCGAAAGGCCGATGTGCAGATCGGGTTGCCATGACAGCTGTGAGCGGGGATGCCGCTGCATATCCACGTGATCAGGCTGCCGGGCACGCGGTCCTACATACTGACCGCATGGGAGCAATCAATGTGTGGCACATCCTCATTCTTCTCGTTGTCCTCGCGGTCATCGTGGTGCCCATCGTGTTGATCGCGAGGTCGAACTCGGGAGGACGGCCCCCGGCTTCCACGTCGGTCGCCCCCGGCTGGTATCCCGATCACGCGAATCCCGCGCTATTGCGCTGGTTCGACGGGTATCAGTGGACCAATCAGACTCGGCCACGGCACTGAAAGGGACTAGCTGTCGACGTGGACGTGGGGCCGGTCGGCCGGATTCGGCACCGCTCGGCGGATGATCTCGCGGGTTACCGGGGCGACCTCACCCTCGCCGACGAAGAGGAACTTCAGCAGGTTGACCAGTGGATTGCCTTCTGTCCACTCGAAATACACGTGCGGTTCCAGGCCGGTGCGGTCGCGGATGGCGAGCAGGATCGCAGCGATGGAGTTGGGGACGGCGGTGGCTTCGACGCTGAGGATTCGATAGCCCGCCAATTCGAGTCCGGTGACTCGCAGGTCGGTGCTGAAGTCGGAGGCGTCGCGCACGATGACCTCGAGGAACAGGATGGGGGCGTCCGCCGGAATGTGGCTCTCCAGGCGCTGCTCGGCCTCTTTCTCCCGGTACTCCTCCGGCCGACGCTGGTCGATGTCGTGGGTGACGATGCGGATCATGCCCTCGGCCGCGGCCTGATCGATCATCGCGGCGGCGGTTTCGTCGAAAGTCACCTCGATGGCGCGCAATTCGAAGGAACGCCGGGCGCGAGAGATGAAGGACATCACGATGATCGTGAGGATGAACAGCGACGCCAGCTGCACACCCTCGGGGCGTTCGAAGATATTGGTGATGGTTGTGTAGACGAAGACCGCCGATATCGCGCCGAAGCCGATCACCTTGTTGCGCTGGCCTTTTCGCGCCGCAGACAGGGTCACCGCGACTGCAGCGGAGGTGATGAGCACGAGCACACCGGTCGCATACGCACCACCCTGCGCGTCGACGTCGGCGTCGAAGTACCACGTGATACCGAAGGCGATGACCGCGAATACCAGTACCAGGGGCCGCACCGCGCGCGCCCATTCCGGCGCCATGCCGTACCGGGGTAGGTAGCGCGGCACCAGATTCAGCAGTCCGGCCATGGCCGACGCACCCGCGAACCAGAGGATCGCGATGGTGCTGACGTCGTAGACGGTGCCGAAGACGTCGCCGAGATATTTGTGCGCCAAAAAGGCCAATGCCCGACCGTTCGCGGATCCGCCGGTTTCGAATTCCTGCTCCGGAATCAGCACGACCGTAATGAAGCTGGTCACGATGAGGAAGGTGCTCATGATCAGGGCCGAGGCCGTCAGCAGTTTGCGCGCGCCGGCGATGCGAGCGACCGGATTCTCCTCGGAATCCCCTGGCGCGCCCTTGATTTGCGGCATGACCGCGACACCGGTCTCGAATCCGGACAACCCGAGCGCCAGTTTCGGGAACACCAAGAGCGAGACGCCGATCATCACCGCGATATTGCCGTGTTCGGCGGTCAGCGCATGCGTCCAGTCCACCACCAGATCACCGGCGATGAGTACCTGATACAAACCGACAACGGCGACAACGACATTCAGCGACAGGTACGCCGCGACCAGTGCGACCGCGATCTTGATGGCCTCCGCGAAGCCCTTCAGGAAGATCGCCGCGAGCAATGCGAGCAGGACCAGTGTGATCAGCAGATTATGGTTGTGCAGAGCCGAAGGGACATAAGGGTTTTCGACAATATGCGCCGCACCGTCGGCGGCGGACAATGTCATCGTGATGACGAAGTCGGTCGCCGCGAACCCGAGCAGCACCAGGATGAAGATCTTGCCGGTCCAGCGCGGCAGGTGCTGGGTGAACATGGCCAGCGAGCCCCCGCCGTGCGGGCTCTCCCGCGCCACCCGCCGATACACCGGCAGCGCACCGAACAACGTCAGCGCGACCAGCACCAGCGTGGCCAACGGTGACAGCACACCGGCCGCGACCGCGGCGATACCGGGCTGATAGCCCAGGGTCGAGAAGTAGTCGACACCGGTCAGGCACATCACCTGCCACCAGGACCGCTCGTGTTCGACATCACCCGGTTTGCGCATCGGTCCCGCATGCTGGGAATACCGTTCGTCGGTCGCGCCCTGCAATAGCCAGGATGACAAGGGCGAGCGCGTTCGCTCCGCGGTCGTGGTCATTATGTTCCCCTGCGAGATTCGTCCGGTTTGCGCCGGATCATCTCCGACCCGCGCAAATCTACGGGAAACCGTAGGCGGATAACGACGCCCGCCCTAGTGGCCGGTCGACACCCAGTCCGCACCGGGGACACATCACCATTCGGCGAATGCCCCGTCCTTTCGGTGCCAGATCGGATTGCGCCATCGATGGCCCTGCGCGGCGGCGCGCACCACCGCCTGCTCATCGATCTGGATGCCGAGGCCGGGAGCTTGCAGTAGATCGACGTAACCGTCGCGGTAGGCGAAAACGGCCGGGTCGAGGAGGTAGTCGAGGAGATCGGAGCCGGTGTTGTAGTGGATGCCGAGGCTTTGTTCCTGAATGAGCAGGTTCGGGGTGGCGAAGCCTACTTGCAGGCTGGCGGCGAGCGCGATCGGGCCGAGCGGACAGTGCGGGGCCAGGGCGACATCGCGGCTTTCGGCGAGTGCGGCGATGCGGCGCACCTCGGAGATGCCGCCCGCATGCGATAGATCGGGTTGGACGACGGCGATGCCCTGATCGAGCACCACGTTGAAATCCCACCGTGAATACAGTCTTTCGCCGGTCGCGATGGGAATGCTTGTCGCGCGGGTGATCTCACCGATCTGAGTACTGCACTCCGGGACGAGTGGTTCCTCGACGAAGAACGGCACATACGGTTCGAGCAGCGGCAGCACCCGCCGCGCCATCGGAATCGACAGGCGGCCATGGAAATCGACGGCGATATCGAACTCGTCACCGGTCGCCGCACGTACGGCGGCCACCCGGTCGACGATCTCCCTGGTCGCGCGTGGGGTATCGATCAGCTCCAGTTCGGCCGAACCGTTCATCTTGATCGCGGTGAAGCCCTGTGCTTTTCGCTCCAGCGCGGCCTCGGCGACATCGTCGGGACGGTCACCGCCGATCCAGCTGTACACCCGGATCCGATCGCGGACCGCGCCGCCGAGCAACTGCCAAACCGGTACGCCGAGCGCCTTTCCGGTGATATCCCACAGCGCCTGGTCGATGCCGGCGACCGCACTCGACAGGATCGGTCCGCCCCGATAGAAGCCGCCCTTGGTGAGGACCTGCCAGTGCGCCTCGATGCTCATCGGGTCCTTGCCGATGAGATAGTCGGCCAATTCGTCGACGGCGGCGGCGACCGTGTGCGCGCGGCCTTCGATGACCGGCTCACCCCAGCCGGTAACGCCCTCGTCGGTCTCGATCTTCAGGAAGCACCAGCGCGGCGCGACCAGGTAGGTGGTGAGTGCGGTGATCTTCACCGGGACTCCTTTCGCACGCTCCAGCCGCCGTCGACGACCAGGTTGGCGCCGGTGATGAAGGAGGCGTCATCAGAGGCGAGGAAGGCGACCGCGGCGGCGACCTCCTCGGGCGCGCCCATCCGGTCCAGGGCGGTGGCCGCGGCGGAGAGCCGCAGACCCGCCTCGTCGACGTCATCCCATACCGGGGTGAGGATCGGACCGGGCAGTACGGCATTGACCCGAACTCGGGCGCGCCCGTACTCGACGGCCAGTTGCCGAACCAATGCGGTCAGCCCGCCCTTGGCGGCGGCGTAGACCGGATAGCCGGGCAGGCCGAACTGTGCGTGCACGCTGGAGACCGCAACCACATTGCCGCGGCGGTCGCGCAGATCGTCGATGAAGGTGCGCAGGCCGAGGAACAGCGGGGTCAGATTGACCGCGAGACCGTCGTCCCAAGCCCGACGGGTCAGCTCGTGCGCCGGGACGGTGTCCTGATGGGATGCGTTGCTACACAAGAAGTCCAGGGGTCCGAACAGCTCGTTGACCCGATGCCGGAGCTCGATCCAGGACTCCTCCACAGATACGTCGCACTCGACGAATTCGGCCCGATGGCCGGCCGCGCGGATCTTCGAGGCGACCTCGCGCCCCGCCGGTTCGGCGATATCGGCGATGACGACCGCGGCACCATCGGCGGCGAGCCGGTGGGCGGTGGCCGCACCGATGCCGGATGCGGCCCCGGTGACGACCGCGACCCGGTCTGCCAGACGACTCATGCTCTTCCCCTCATCGGTTGATGTCGGTGCCGGTGATCAGGCCGAGTTCGTGCCGCATCGGCAGACCAGCCCAATCACCGGGTACGGATACGGCGAATGCACCGCAGGTGGCGGCCAATCGCAGGCGGTGTCTCGCGGACCCGTTGTCGAGCACTCCGGCGAGGTAGCCCGCGACGAACGCATCACCGGCCCCGACCGGGTCGACGCTGCGGACCGCCACCGCGGGCTGCCGGATCAGCTCGCCCTCGTGCAGTGCGAGTGCGCCTTCGGATCCGAGTTTGATCACGACTTGCGCAGGGCCGAGTGCGGCAAGGGATTCAGCCATATCGGCTGGACTCGCCGCCGGGACCAGCAGGGCTGCTTCGTCGGTTCCGCCGAAGACGATGTCGGCTCGCGAGACCAGCTTCGAAAGCTCCACCGCGGCATCGGCTTGCGACCACAGCGCGCGGCGATAGTTGATATCCAGCGAGACCGTCACCCCGGCATCGACAGCGGCGTCGAGTGCGGTGTGCACGGCGTCGCGGGCGGATGGGCTCAGCGCCGGGGTGATTCCGGTGAGGTGCAGTACGCGCGCGGCGGCGATCTGGGTGGTGTCGATATCGGCTGCCGACAGTCGCGAACCCGCGAAACCCTTGCGGTAGTAGGTGACTCGGATGTGGTCCGCGGTGCGGCGCTCGCGCAGCATCAGACCGCTCGGCAATTCCGGATCGATCCGGCACCGCGACGTATCGACGCGTTCGGCGCGCAGCCGATCGAGCACCATGGTGCCGACGGCATCGGCACCGACGCTACCCACCCATGCGCTGTCGTGGCCGAGCCTGCGGACACCGATGGCTACCGTCGCTTCCGCGCCGGCGAAGTCCATGCGCAGTGCGGTACCGGGAGCCAACGGACCGGGTTCGGTGGCGGCGACGACCCCGAGAGCCTCGCCCAGAGTGACCAACCCGGTCATGGCAGGCGCTTGTGCAGGGTCGCGGACGCGGACTCACTCGCGGCTTCCGAATTGCCGCTCATAGCAATGCCTTTCGTACCGCGAGCGCGCGCTCACGCAGCGCGTCCAGATCGCCGCCGGTACACGCGTCACCGACCAGCGGCGTGCCCATCCCGAGCGCCGTGGCACCCGCGTCCAGATACGCCCTGGCGTCGGCGAGTCCGATACCACCCGTCGGCACCAGCGGGATCCCCGGCAGCGGACCCCGAATCGCCTTCAGATAGCCGGAACCGCCAACCGAGGCCGGGAATACCTTGACCATGGTGGCGCCCGCCGCCCGAGCGCTGTGGATCTCGGTGGGTGTGAACGCGCCGCAGATCACCGGAACGCCCATGCGGCGGCCCTCCGCGATCACTTCGGGGCATACGGTCGGCGTGATGAGGTATGCCGCGCCCGCATCGACGGCTCGTGTGGCATCGAGGGCGGTGAGTACCGTGCCCGCGCCGACCGGGTGGGCGAATCCGGAGGTGTCGCGCAAGGCGTCCAGTGCGCCGGGGGTGTTGAGTGTGAACTCCACCGCCGTGATGCCCGCCTCGTGCAGAGTGGCGGCTATCTCGGCGAACCGGGTGGCCGCCGGGGCGCGCAGGATCGCGATCACCGGCGTATCCAGGGGCAGACCGTGATCTGTGGTCATGGGTTGTGCACCAACCTCGCGTCGGAGTACGTATTCGTCGGGAGTCCGGTCACACCGGGCCGACAGGTGAACAGGCAGCCAGCACCCGGCGCCGCGGAACCTTCCGCGGCGGTGGTGACTACCAGGACATCCAGATCCGGCCCCGCGAAGACACAGCTGGAGACCTGCGGCGGACCGACGTCGATGACCGCATGCGGTCGGCCCGCTGGGTCGAAGGCGCGTACCTGCCCAGCGCCCCAGACCGCGACCCAGACGAAACCCCGTGCGTCCACGGTCAATCCATCGGGTAGCCCGTCCGGGAATTCGGCGAAGGTTCGGCCACCGCTGAAGGTGCCGGTGGCCGAGTCGTAATCGAAGGCATCGACCCGACGCGTCGGGCTGTCGGCGTAGTACAGCGTGGTGCCGTCCGGGCTCCAGCCGAGGCCGTTGGAGATCGTCACCCGCTGGCGCACGGTACTCAGCGTTCCGTCCGGGTCGAGTCGATAGAGCGCGGCGCTGCCGGCGATTTCGTCCTCGGACATGGTGCCGGCGAACAGCCGCCCCCACGGATCGGCCTTGGCATCGTTCATGCGTCGCCGAACACCGTCGTCGGGCAGGGCAAGCGCCGCGACCGCGGTGCTCGTGCCGTCATCAGCGATACGCAGGAAGGTTTCGACGGCGGTCGCGATCAGCCCACCCGATGCGCACGGCACCACCGCGCTGACCCGCTTGCCCACCGCCACTGTGGACCGGTGTTCGAGGTCGCCGTCGCGCAAGGCGGCACGATGGATGCGCCCGGCCGGAATGTCCACCCACAGCACCTCATTGGTGCGGTCATCCCAGACCGGTCCTTCACACAACCGGCCCGGCCTCGGCGAGCACCGGTCGGCTTCGAGTTCGATCATCGTTTGCTCCTGGTGTGAGTTGGCAACGGCGGCGATACGAGAGCTATGTCGGTAGCCCGACCGCGCGCTCCCCACTGCGCCGCTGCTGGATCACGACCGCGGCGACCAGCAACGAACCCTGAGCGACGTTCTGCCAGAACGTATTCACGCCCACCACGTTCAGCCCGTTGTCCAAGGCACCGAGCAGCACTACCGCCAGCAGTGTGCCGCCGATGGTGCCCTTGCCGCCCTTCAACGCACACCCGCCCAATGCCGCCGCGGTGATCGCCTTCAGCTCGAGCCCTTCACTACCCGAGACCGGCTGCCCGGAGCCGGTACGGGCGGTCAGAATGATCCCCGCGATCGCCGCCACCGCGCCCGCGAGCACGAATACCGCGATCAGGTACTTGTTGATATTGATTCCGGAAAGCCGTGCGGCCGTATCGTTTCCGCCGATGGCGTAGATATTGCGGCCGATATCGGTGTATTTGAGCAGCACATGCATGCCCGTCGCGACCACCGCGAGGATGACCACCGGCACCGGCAGACCGAGCATCTTGCCGCGGGCGATGAAGATGAATACGTCATTGCCCAGCACGAAACCCTGGGCCTTACCGCCGGATATCAACTGCGCGACGCCCTTGAACGCGGCCAGTGTGGCCAACGTCGCGATCACCGGATTGACGCGACCGTAGACGATGATCAGCCCATTGATCGCCCCGAGCACCAGCCCGACGCCGATCGCGGCCAGAATGCCCAAGAAGGCGTTGTCGGTGGTCGCGGTGAAGGCCATCGCGCTGATCACCGACGCGACACCGGCCTGCGAGCCGACCGAAATATCCAGCGCGCCACAGATGATCACCACGGTCTGCACCACGGCCAGCAGGCCGAAAACCGTGACCGCTTCACCGATTCCGGCCAGATTCGCCGGATCGAGATAGCCGTCGTTGAGCCAGCCGAAGATCGCGACGATCACCGCGAGCGCCCCGATCAGACTGAGATTGCCGGTGCCGATCGCCTGCACCAGCCGCCGTGGTGTGAGCGAGGCCGCGCCGCGCGCCAGCACCGAGGGCGGCGCGGTAGCGGCGGTCTCCACCGGGAGGGAGAGTTGTTGGTCTGTCATGGGTTTCCTCGAGATGTATGCGACAGGTCTGCGGCCATGGCCAGCGCGAGAATCGCCTCCTCGCTGGCCTCGCCCCGGTCCAGCTCGCCGGTGACCCGGCCGTGCTGCATGACGACGATCCGGTCGGCCAGGCCGAGCACTTCGGGTAGCTCCGAGGAGATCACCAGCACCGCGACACCGGATTCGGCCAGTTCCTCGATAATGTGGTAGATCTCGATTTTCGCGCCGACATCGACGCCGCGGGTCGGCTCGTCCAGGATCAGCACCTTGGGTTTGCGGGCCAGCCAGCGGGCCAGCACCACCTTCTGCTGATTGCCGCCGGAGAGCTTGCGCACCTCCTGCTCGATCGAAGGCGTTCGCACCCTGAGGGATTCGACGAACTGACGAGCCAGCCGCCGCTCCTCGCCACGCCGGACGAACCGCAGCCGCCGCAACCGGTCCAGCATCGCGAGCGAAATATTGTCGCGCACACCGCGATGCAGCAGCAGCGCCTGCGCCTTGCGCTCCTCGGGCGCGTAACCCAATCCGGCTCGCACCGCATCGCGCGGCTGACGCAGGCGCAGCTTCTTACCGTCCACCCGCACTTCACCCGACCGGATCGGCAGGTCTCCGGCAAGCGCACCGGCCAGTTCCGAGCGACCCGCGCCGACCAGTCCGGCCAGCGCGACCACCTCGCCGGCGTGCACCCGCAGGCTCACCTCCCGCACGTCGTCGGTGGTGACCGCATCGGCGTCGAGGACGACCCGGCCCGGCGTATTGTGCTTGCGCGCGAACAACGTCGACAGATCCCGGCCGACCATCATCCGGACGATCTCGCGATCGGTGGTCTCGCCGGTCGCCCGTTCGCCGACGACCGCGCCATCGCGCAGCACGGCGACCCGGTCGGCCAGCCGGAAGATCTCCCGCATGCGATGCGATACGTAGATGACCGCGAGGCCCTGCTCCCGCAGCCGACCGATCAGCGCGAACAGCGATTCGGTCTCATGGTCCGATAGCGACGAGGTCGGCTCGTCGAATGCGATCACCTTGGCGTCGGTGGTCAGCGCCCGCATGATCTCCACCAATTGCCGTTGTGCGGCAGTAAGTTTCGAACCGAGAGTGTCGGGATCGAGATCACGGTCGAATCCGAGCCGTGCGAGGTCGGTGCGCATCCGCTCGCGCAGTGCCGCCCGGTCGAGCAGGCGACCCGCGCGCCGCGGCAGCGAACCGAGGTAGACGTTCTCGGCGACCGAAACATGCGGAACGATCTCCGGCTCCTGGCCGATCACCCGGATCCCGGCCGCCCGCGCGGCGGCCGGGGTGGCCAGTTCGAGTCGCACACCATCCAACTCGAGCTGGCCACCGTCCGGGCGGTGATCGCCACCGAGGATGCGGATCAGGGTGGATTTACCCGCCCCGTTCTCACCCATCAGCGCCGTCACCGCACCAGCGGGAAAATCCAGGCTCACTTCGCGCAGGGCCGGCACCCCGGCGAAGTTCTTGCTCAGCCCGGATACCCGCAGTCCGGTCAGCTGCATGTGACGCCCGCCTGCTGCCAGTTGGTCGAGTCGACCATCTTGGTCGGCGCATAGGCCTCGGGCGGCATCTGCTGGCCGTTCTTCAGGTAGTCGTACATCGTCTGAACCGACAGCGCGCCAACGTCTTTGCCATTGATGAACAGTGCCGCCTTGAATCCGGTCGGCTTGCCGCCGCGCCATTCCTTGCAGGCCAGATAGGCGCCGAGACCGACACCGAGCACATTGTCGGCGGCATAACCGGCGTTCTGGATCGCCGCGACTCCGCCGCTGACGTTCTCGTCGTTGCAACCCATGACAATCCAGTTCTTCACCGACCGGTTGCCCGAGACCGTTGCCGAGATCTTGTTCTGCGCATCCGACGGAGTGTTATCGGTGCCGACCTCGATCACCTTGACGTCCACGCCAGCGGCGTCCTTGAATGCCTTCTGGTTGGCCTTGACCCGGTCGGTGCAGACGGTCACGTCCTGCTTCCAGGCGTCGATGATCGCGGTCTCCTCGGGCTTCCATCCGGCCTTCTTGAAGTCCTGACCGGCGCGGGTGCCGACCTCGGTGCCCATCTGGGTGCCGCTGAAGCCGACCCGGGGCACGAGATTGTCCTTGGCGCAGGACGTCGGATCCGGACCGTTCGTACAGACCTGGTCGTCGGAAGTCAGCAGCGCGACGCCACCGGCCTTCGCCAGCTGGGCGACCTGCGGGCCGACCGACGGATCGGGCACTACCACGATCACGCCGCTGGCCTTCTGGTTGACCGCGTTCTGCACCTCGGTGACAGCGCTGTTCGCGTCATTGTGGAGATTCACCACCCTCAGATCGATGCCGAGTTCCTTGGCCTTCGCCTTGGCTCCCTCGGCCTCGCCGATGAAGTACTCCTGATCGCCCTGCTTCTGGGCGTAAACCAGGCTGATCGAGCCGCTGGTGTGTTGCGGCCCGGTCGCCTTCGAGTTGTCGTCCTTGCCTGATGAGCAGGCCGACACGGCTAATGCGAGCGATACCCCGCAGAAAACGGCTCTGGTCCAACGGCTTTGGTGGGTCCAGGACATGGGGTGCTCCTTGTGTGATCTGCCGCGCACTCGGCGTCTGGTGGTGACCTGGGTTACAGTAGGACTTCTGCTAACGGTTGTAAATACTGTTGGCCGAAGTGCTCGGGTAGCGTCTGCGAATATCAATCGGAAGGAGATGGCCCGACCGTGTACCAGCTGACCGCGCGCGATATCCGACGCCGGAATCGGTTCTACGTGCTGCAGGCGGTCTATGCCGCCGAGGGCCACACCAGCCGTCAGGAGATCGCCAGGGCCACCGGGCTCTCGTTCGCCACGGTCGGCAATATGATCGCCGAGTTGCTGGATGTCGGGGTGCTCGCCGAACTCGGCTACGACGCGCCCGGCGTCGGCCGACCGCGCGCGCAGCTCGCGATCAATCCGGAGCGCGGGATGTTGGTCGGCGTCGACATCGCTGAAACCAGCATCCACTTCGACCTTTTCGACCTGGCCATGACGGTGCTGCGATCGGTCGAGATCCCCGTTGACCCCGAAGCCACCCAGCCCGACGACGTCACCGAACTCATCATCCGCGGCATCCGCGAGCTGACCGCCGACGATTCCGACACGGTGCTCGGTGTCGGCTTGAGCGTGCCGGGCCTGGTCGAACCCGAGGGCGGTGTCTCGGTGTTCTCGCCGTATTGGCACTGGCACGACGTTTCGTTGAAGTCACTGCTGCAACCGCGGGTACCGCACCCGCTGTATCTCGACAATCCGCTGAAAGCCAGTACGGCAGCGCATCTTTGGTTCGGGGCGGGACGCGATGTGGACGATCTGATCGTCGTCACGCTGCGCGCCGGTGTCGGCATCGGTGTCGTCATCGATGGCACGCTGTATCGCGGCGTAACCAATAGCGCGGGCGAATGGGGCCACACCAACCTCGTCCTCGACGGCCGCGAATGCCGATGCGGACGCCGCGGCTGCGTCGAGGCCTATGTGAGCGCACGCGGTATCGCGCAGACACTGCGCGAACTCGCCCCCGCCAGTCCACTACTCGCCGCCGACGATGCCGCCACCATCGCGGCCATCGCCGCCGCGGGCGAGGATCCCATCGCCCGCGAGGTCATCGAAAAGACCGGGACCTACCTGGGTGTCGCCGTAGCCAACCTGGTGAACCTCTTCAACCCGCGCACCATGGTCTTCGGCGACCTGGTCGCAAATGTGTTGGGCGAACGGCTATTAGAAGTAACCCGCCGAGTAGCGGCCCACCACGCAATGACCGACCCCTTCGCCGCCGTCACCCTCCAACTCTGCACCCTCCCCCACAACCCCTCCAGCCTCGGCGCCGCCACCTTCGCCCTGGAAGGTTTCCTCGCCGACCGCGAAACCTTCGGCTCGATCGCCGCCCGCCGCGCCATCCGCACCTCGACCACATAACGAAGACCCGCCCGCGGATGAGGGCCGGGCGGAGTCGGGTGTCCCCCAACGAACGCCGTTCTTCGCTATCTACTTCGCCGGAGGAAGGGTGGCCGGTTGGTAGTGGAGAAGTACCGGTTCTACGGGGCCACGCGCGGTTGAGCCAATGGATCGGGCCCGTGACTACTGCTGTGCACGTTCCCGGAATCGGTGGACCATGCGCAGTAGCGGTGCGCCCAGGCGTTGCATGCGAATCCCGAACTGGAACAGTCTGGTTCGCGGACCGGGCAGCATGCCGACCTGTTGGGCGAGATCGAACATATCGGTTGTGGTCGACCATCGGCAGAGCAATCCGTCGCTCAGTTCGTAGATGTCGACCCCGTGGGTGTCGAATCGCCGACCGGTTGGCGCGATTCCCAGTGGCGACGGGCCACCGCCCATATCTCCTGCGAATGTGGCGCGCATTCGCCATGGCACTGCCATACCGGTGCCCAGCACCGCCAGGTAGGGAGTTCCCGAGAGCTCGAATCGCACATCGGGGAACGCACGCCATGTCATCGCCACGACTTCCCGGAGGGCGGCTTTGCCGGCGAGCCGCTCGCCGAACAGCGAAGGGTCCTCGTAGACGACATCGTCGGCGACGAGCGCCAGCACCCCCTCGAGGTCGTGCTCGCTCCACGCGTCCAGCCACCGCATCGACCAGTCACGCCACATGATCGCTTGATCTGTGGCTCGCCCGACGAAGGTCGTCACCAACTCCGGCATCGCCGCAGCGAGTTCATCGGAGGTCATGCCTTCGACGAGTGTGGGCTCGAGACCCGCGATCTCGATGCTCATGGCGTCCATCCCCTCCGTTACTTGCAGGCTGACGAGGCGAGCTGCGCATTGGCGAGCATCTGACAGGCCCATGCCTTCTGAAGCTTCCAGCGACCACCCTCGGCTATGAAGGGGATCTGCGCTTGGCCATCCACCGGCTTGCCGTTGAGAGTGAGCGTCGCGCTCGCTTGCATTACGCCCTCACCGACGTACTCCACCTTCGTGACGGTCATGGTCACGTTGTTGGCCGCTCCGGCCTGGGTCATCTTGTCGATCAGATCCGGATCGGCATCCGCGCCCTGCACGGCGCCGATCTTCTGCTCCCGCGGCGTATTCGGATCCAGCGCCAACATCAGGCCGGCATTGAGGTCACCCGGACCGGGCAGCGGCAGCGGTGGTTGGTCACCGGCAGGCTTTGTCGTGGTGTGTTGTGCAACAGGTTTCGCACTGTGGTCGTCGGAACCACCGCATGCGGCCGTGGTGGCGGCCACAACTATGGCGAGCATGATCGCGGCCAGCCGGCCGCGAGTAGCCGTATGCCTGTTCATCTGTACCTCCTGCTCGGTCATTCGATGCTCACTGCCTCGATGATGTTCAGTCGCGATGCTCGGACGGCAGGCGGAATCGAGCCGAGCAGGCTGAGTCCTATTGCTGCCGCGGCGAAGACGAGAACCATCGCGCTCGGTGTATATGCGACATCGATGTTCATGATGTCCGGGGTGACACTGTCGAAGAAGTACTGGCTGGCCACGCCGAACAGCAGTCCGAGTCCGCCGCCGACGACGCCGATGCCGGCGGCTTCGGCGAGCACCATGCGCAGCGTGACGCGACGGCTCGCGCCCATGGCCCGCAGCACCCCGATTTCTCGTCGCCGCTCCAATACCGAGAGCGTGAGGGTATTCAGCAGTGCTATCGCCGCGATCAGCACGACGATCACCCATACGGCGTTCGCCACCGCCATGCCCTGCCGGATAGCGCCCTCGACACCTGCCAGCGATTCCGCCCCAGAGTAGACGTGCACTTCGGAAGGGCTCGCCTGTCGGATCGATGCCAGCAGCTGTGCCTTGTCGACGCCCGGTGCGCCATCGACCTGTAGCAGTGTGGCCCCCGGGCGATCGAACCAGTCACGCATCTGATTCAGGCCGATCCCGGCGGTACCCGTCAGCGCCGAGAAGTATGAGACCACTCCCAGTACCCGGATTCGTTGGAGTCCGCGCGGAGTTCGAATCGGCAGTTCGTCGCCGACCCCGACGCCCAGGGTGCGGCTGAGGTCCCGGGAAAGCACCATGCCGTGCCCGGCGACCACATCGGCGCGGACCTGCGGGTCCAGCGCCTGGTACATCGGGCTGACGCTGCCATGATCCAATCCGTAGAGAATGACCTTCTCGTCGCCGAGGGTGGCATAGGCGAGCTGTCCCTCGGTGACGTGCGCGACGCCGGGCAGCGCTGCGACTTCGGCGGGTAGGTCGGATGGCAGTGCGCTGGTCGGAAACTGTTCCGGCGGATGCGATGCCACCCACACGTCGACATCTCCGACCGCTCCCAGTGAGCTGCGCACCGAATTCAGCAGGTCATTGTTCGCGCCCGTGATGGTGATGGTCACCGTCACGGCCATGAAGACAGTCATCATGGTCGCCCAGACTCGCCGCGGGGCGCGCTCGAGCGTCGCTGCGGCGAGCTCGCCCGCCCGGCCGAAACGCCGCGCCGCCCACGCGGCCACGCGGACCAGACCCCCGATGCTCGCGAAGCACAGGGCGATACCTGCGCCGAAGAACATCGACAATGCGACCCCGGACCAGAGGAAATTACCCAGCCGAAGGACCACAAGGACAATGGAAACCGTCAACCCGCCGACCGTCACGCAGATCGCGGCCAGGCGCAGCCAGGGGCGCACCTGATCGGCGACCGATGCTCCGACCGGGGCGAGCGCTTCGATCGGCGACACCTTGTACACCTGGTACGCGGCTACCGCCGATGCGGCAACACTGGTGCACACCGCTGCACCGATGGCGAGCGGAATCGCATAGAGGGGAAGGGAATACACCGTTCGCGCCTCTACCGACTGCATCAGGGCAACGGGCAGGGTGCCGATGGCAGTGCGGCCGAATGCGATTCCGATCACCGAGCCCACCGCACCACCGATCAGCCCGATCACCGCGGACTCGGTGAGCAGATCGGCGACGATGGTGCGACGACGCCCACCGATGGCGCGCAGCATCGAAATCGTCGGTCGCCGTTGGGCTATCGCCATCGTCATGGTGGTGTAGATCAAGAATGCCGCGACGATGAACGCCAGCGCGGCACCCATCAGCGTCATGTACTGCAGTATTCGCACGCCGTTGCCGGTCTGCACGGCTCGAACGCTGGGTTCGGCCACCAGGGCCCGGCCGTTCACCGTACGGTCGACGGCCTCACGAAGTGCCTTCGAATCCGTGTGCGGTGCGGCGACGATCATCACCGAATCCAGCCGTCCCACGTGCCCGGTCACCTGTTGCGCGACAGCGAGGGACGTCAGGATGTAGTGGCCTTCGTTGAGCCGTGCCGCCGTGCCGCCGTGGATCACGCCGGCGACCGTGACCTGATGCGATCCCAGCCGAATGGTGTCGCCGGTTGTCGCGCCGACGCCCGGACCGACCAATACCCCATTCATCGCAGACACGAACGCCGCGAGCTGTTCCTCGACAGCCTGCTGGAGATCGCTGCCCAGCGCGGTCGCGCTCGCGTCGGCGCCGAGCAGAAGCAATGGCCCGCCATCGGAGTCGATCTGGGTCCGCACCATCGGGACCGCTGCCGCGACCCCGGGGGCGGTGGCGATGTCGTCGCGGATCGACGCGGGAAATCCGGAATCGGTGACTCCGGTGACCTCGAGCGCGGCGTTACCGGCGAGGCCTCCGACCAGCCGGTCCACCGAGCCGGTCAGTGAGCCGAAGATGCCGAAGACCGAAACCAGGAATGCGGCGGACACCGCCATCACCGTTACCGAGGCAATGGTCCGTCCGCGGTGGATCGTGAATTCGCGCAGGCTGAACAGCCGCCAGCGATCGATCAATGCGGTCATCGAACCTCCGCGACAGGGTCGTCGAGAACGACTGCATCGCAGGAGGATTCGTCGCCGACCAGGCGGCCGTCGGCCAAGGTGAGTATCCGGTCCGTGGTGTTCGCGGCCTCGGTATTGTGGGTGACCATGATGACCGCGCGTTCTCGCTGATCGTCGTGGGCGATCTGGGCGAGCAATGCCATGATATCGGCGCCGGTCTTGGAATCGAGGTTCCCTGTCGGTTCGTCCGCGAGGATGAGTGGGGGATCCATCACCAGGGCGCGAGCCAACGCGACTCGCTGCATCTGTCCACCGGAGAGTTCCGATGGTCGATGTTCGGCGCGGTCGCCCAATCCGACCAACCCGAGCAGCTCGAGGGCGCGAGTCTTGGTGGCGCGAAGCCCGTTGCCGTCCAACAGCTTCGGGACCGCGACGTTCTCCCACGCGGACAGTGTCGGCAGCAGGTTGAAGAACTGGAACACGAATCCCACATGGTGACGGCGGAACTCGGACTGCTGATCGTCGTCGAGATGCCCGATCTCGCGGTCACGGAATCGGATCGATCCGCTGTCGGGCAGATCCAGCGCACCGAGCAGATGCAGCAGGGTGCTTTTGCCGGCACCGGACGGGCCGACCACTGAGACGAATTGCCCTGCGTCGATGCGGAGATCGATTCCATCCAGTGCGCGCACGGATTGTCCACCGATTCGGTAGCTCCGGACCACCCTGCTGAGTTCGAGCATCATCCGGCATCGGATCCTGTGATCCTGGACAGCCTCGCCATGGATTTGGTCAGCTGCGCCTGCGCGTCGCCCTCGATCACCTTGGCTAGCTGTCCCGTCAGAATCGGACCGGCGAAGTCGCCTGCGATGGTGAGCTGGCAACCGCCAGGGCCGCGTTCGATGGTGAAGCTGAACTCGCAGGTGACGCCAGCAGGACTGCTGCCCGAAAGGGTCAACTGCATCGGCGGTTTGAACGCGGCTATGGTCAGTTCCAGCCTCTGGGTCATGCCGAGCATGCGAATGTTCTGCACCAGCTTCGTGTTCACGCCGATACGCTCCGGCGGCTGCTCGGCGAACCCGTCGTGCAGCAGGAACCAGTCCCCCCACGTCGAGGTGTCGGCGATGAGTGCGTACAGCTGCACCGGGCTAACCTCCAATGCTCTGGTGACTTCGAACTTGGCCACGCTTCGCCCTTCTCGGTAATTAACTAGCAAACTCATGGGCGCGAAGCACTTCGATTGCTAACGAGAGGATATTCCCCCACCCCACACGAGTCTCACTGGCTTGAACTCAGCTGTGAGCGTTCATGATTCGCCGGGAATTTGCAAGTTACCCACTGTCACATTAAACCTTCATTCTGAAATGTGTTGCAGTCACAGATGGCCTGAGTTACGGTAGCTTTCGCCGCACCGATGCCGAGCGCTCGGAGCGGACTCGACTTCTCTGGCCACTCACGGTCAACCAATCATTAGAACGTGTTCTATCTGCAGATTTTGGTCTGCATGCCGAGGAAAAGGGGACCTCATGGCGAATGAAGAAATCTCTTCGAATGCTGTCGCTATCGTCGGAATGGCGTGCCGTTTTCCCGGGGGAATCGACTCGCCGGAATCGTTATGGCGCTTCCTAGTTGAAGGTAAGCACATATCCAGCAAATTTCCGCCGGATCGATCCATGACGGAGCTGGCAGATATGGCCTCGCCTGAAGTGGCGGCGGCCATGGCGCCGATGGGTGGATTCATCGACGAGCCAGGACAATTCGACCCGGAGTTCTTCGGGATCAGCCCCCGCGAGGCCAGGGCGATGGATCCGCAGCAACGGATGGTGCTCGAGACCACCTGGCAGGCGCTCGAGGACGCAGGCATCGACCCGACCACGTTGCGCGACACCGACACCGGCGTCTATGTCGGTGCGATGGGCGGTGACTACGCCTATTTGATCCCCGGTCAGAAGGACCTGGACCCGGGATATGTCTCATTGGGCGTCAGCCAGAGTGTGCTGTCCGGGCGCGTGTCCTACGTTCTGGGGTTGCAAGGTCCCACGATGAGCATCGACACCGCCTGCTCGTCCTCGCTGGTGGCGATGCACCTGGGTGGTCAGGCGCTGCAGGCCGAGGAATGCTCGCTGGCGCTGGTCGGTGGCGTCTCGATCATGTCCACCCTCACCGGCTTCTTCGCACTGGGCCAGCACGGCGCTATCTCCAAAGAGGGCCGCAGCAGACCCTTTTCGGCCGACGCCGACGGCTTCTGCATGTCCGAGGGCGTGGCAATGCTGGTATTGGAACGGCTCTGCGACGCCCGCCGGAACGGACATCGGGTGCTGGCCGTCATGCGTGGCGCGGCCGTCAACCAGGACGGCGCCACCAAAGGCTTGACTGTGCCGAGTACGCCGGCGCAGCAGAAGCTGATCTGTGCGGCGTTGGCGAACGCCGGACTGGCGGCCGCTGACATCGATGTCGTCGAGGGACATGGAACCGGTACTCCGGTAGGCGATCCCATCGAATTGCGGGCGCTGTTCGACACCTACGGTCAGGATCGCGCCGCGGGGCAGCCGCTGAAGTTGGGATCCATCAAGGGCAA
This sequence comes from Nocardia sp. CA-107356, assembly GCF_050946365.1. NCBI lineage: Bacteria > Bacillati > Actinomycetota > Actinomycetes > Mycobacteriales > Nocardiaceae > Nocardia > Nocardia sp. CA-107356. Next base: position 7,682,892 of record NZ_CP191992.1, read on the forward strand.
CTTCGGCCACACGCAAGCGGCGGCCGGTGCGGCCGGAGTCATCAAGATGGTCCAGGCGATGCGGCACGGCGTGCTCCCGTCCACAGTCAACGTCAGCGAACCCACCCAAGCGGTGGATTGGTCGCACGGCGCGGTGGAATTGGTGACGCAGGTCGGTCCGTGGCCGGACAATGGCCATCCGCGCAGAGCTGGCGTCTCGTCGTTCGGCATCGCCGGAACCAATGCGCACATCATCCTCGAAGAGGCCCCGCCGGTTGCTGAGCAACCGTCTGCTCCGTTGTCGGAATCGGTTGTGCCCGTTGCCGTGTGGCCGATCTCCGGCAAGACGCCAGAGGCGCTGGCCGACCAGGCGGCCCGGCTGGCCGATCATGTCAAGCGACACCCGGAATTCGCCCTGCGTGATGTGGGTTGCGCCTTGGCGACCACGCGGGCGACATTCGAGCATCGTGCCGTGCTGCTCGGCACCAACCGAGTCGATCTGCTCGCCGGTCTGGCCGAGGTAGCGGAGAGCAAGCCGGTCGGGCCGATTCGGGGTCAGGCGCATCCGGATCGTCGGGTGGCATTCGTCTTTCCCGGTCAAGGCGCGCAATTCGCCGGCATGGCAGCGCAATTGATGGAGGAATCGCCCTTCTTCGCGGAGCAGATCCGCGCATGTGCGGACGCGTTCGCCGAATTCGTGGATTGGTCGCTGACCGATGTTCTGCGCGAAGCGGACGGCGCGCCGTCGATCGAACGCGTCGATGCAGTGCAGCCCGCCTTGTTCGCAACCATGGTTTCCCTTGCGGCGCTGTGGCGTTCGTACGGCATCGAGCCAGCCGCCGTGATCGGGCATTCGCAGGGCGAAGTCGCGGCAGCCTACGTGGCGGGCGCGCTGTCGCTGTCCGACGCCGCCCGGATCGTGACCATGCGCAGCAAGCCGCTGCGCAGCCTCCCCGGTTCCGGCGGCATGGCCTCCATCAACGCTGCGGCCGAGCGGGTTCGAGAACTCATGGACGGCCTCGACGACCTCTACATCGCCGCGATCAATTCCCCGACCACCACCGTCGTCGCCGGTGGCGCGGAGGCGGTGACCCGAATCGTCGAGCTTGCCGAAGAAAATGGAGTGCGTGCCAAGCGCATTCCGGTGGACTATGCCGCACACACTCCGCATCTGGACCCAGTGCGGGAGCAGTTGCAGGCGGCTGTTGCGCCGATCGCGCCGACGGGTACCGACGTGGTGTTCTTCTCCACCGTCACCGGTGACGTATTGCCGGCCGAGCAGCTGGGCCCCGACTACTGGTTCCGTAATCTGCGCGAGCCGGTCGACTTCGAGCGGGGCTTCCAAGCGGCGTTCCAGTCCGGGTTCGACGCGTTCATAGAGATGAGCGTGCACCCGGTGCTCACCTCCGCGATGCACGAATCCCTGGACCACGCTGGATCTTTCGCGGATTCCTGCCTCGTCGTCGGCTCACTCAGGCGTGAAGACGCCGGTATTCGCCGGTTCCTGACCTCGGTGGCCGAGGCGCACGTCAAGGGCGTCTCACCCGACTGGTCGAAGGTCTATCCGGTCAGTACCGCTCAGCCGGTTACGTTGCCCACCTATGCTTTCCAGCGTCAGAAGTACTGGCTGGCGAGTGTCGCCAACACCGGTGGCGGGAAGCCGAGCGGCCTGGGCCTGGTCGCCGCGGGCCACCCCCTGCTCGGCGCGGTGTCCGAGCTGCCCGGTGCCGATCGATTCCAGTTCAGCACCCGACTGTCGGTGACCAGCCATCCCTGGCTGGCAGACCACGCCCTGCACGGCAATGTACTGGTGCCCGGCGCCATGCTGCTGGAACTCGCACTGCACGCCGGTGACTCGCTCGGCTGCCCGCGGGTGGAGAAGCTGAGTATGTACACCCCGGTCACCTTGCCGACGGAGGGCGCCATCCACCTGCAACTGGTGGTGGGCGAGCCGGAGAAGGGCGGGCGGCGCAAAGTAGCGATCTATTCGCGTCCGGAGGTGACCGACGAACTGCCGGGTGCCAGCCAGTGGAGCCTGCACGCCGACGGATTGCTGACCGCTGCGGCCAAAACCGATGAGACCGACGGGCAGAGCCTCGAACTGTGGCCACCGGTGGGCGCGGAGCCGGGGATGGATCCCGAAACCGCGTACCGGACCCTTGCCGCGCTGGGCTACCAGTACGGTCCTGTCTTCCAGGGGATGAAGGCCGTGTGGAAGCGCGGCGAGGAGGTATTCGCCGAGGTCGCGCTACCGGAAACGGTGGGCGACGCCGACAAGTACGGCCTGCATCCGGCACTGCTGGATGCCGCTATGCAATCTGCTGCCGCCGCTGCGGCGTTGATGCCTTCGGAGGCGGGCGCGATTCGACTGCCCTTTGCCTGGGAACGGGTAGAACTGCGTGCGGTGGGCGCGAAAGCGCTGCGTGTCAAGCTGACTCCGGTCGGAGACGACCGGCTGCGCTGGGTACTGGCAGACAACACCGGCCGCGTTGTCGCCGTCGGCACCCTGCAGGTGCGGTCCATCTCCATGGGCAAACTCGCGACCCGCGGCTTGTCGGGACGCCAGGAATCTCTGTTCGGCGTGGACTGGCTGGCCCTTCCCGCTCAGCGAGCCCGGTATTCGGCACGGCGGGGTGAATGGGCCGTCGTCGGCAGCGAACCGTTCGGGGTGTCCGACGAAAGCGAACTGACGACCTACACGGATATCGACGCGTTGAGCGCGGCGATCGACTCCGGTGCCGAGGCTCCGAAGGTTGTGCTGCTTGCGAGGCTTGCGGGATCCGCGGGCGCCGAGCCGGGCGCGCACCTGACGGTCACCATGCGCGACGAACTGGTGCGGACGCTGACCCAGCTCCAAACCTGGTTCGCCGATGAACGATTCGCCGAGACGAAGCTGGTCGTGCTCACGAGGCGGGTACAGGCGGTCGACATCTCCGAAGAGGTTTCCGACCTGGCCGGCTCGACGGTGTGGGCGCTGGTGCGAAGCGCTCAGTCGGAGTTCCAGGACCGGATCCAGCAGATCGATCTCGATGAGGCTGATATCACCCTCGATCAGCTCAGCGCGGTCCTGCAGACCGACGAACCCGAGCTGGTACTGCGCGCCGGCGAATTCTTCGGGCGCCGACTGCGTGCGGGCCTCGAAGCCGCGGCCACCGTCGGGGCGCGGCTGGCCGGCACATGGCGGCTGGCGATCCCCGCGTCCGGCAACCTCGACGACGTCACGCTGTCCGAAGCCGATGACAACTCCGCCGCGGACACGCTGCCACCCGGCACGGTCTCGGTCGCGCTGCGTGCCGCCGGTCTGTCCTTTCCGGTCGCGCTCACCGGATTGGCCGCGTCGTCCGGGACGCCGTCCCGGCTGGTGCACGAGGCGGCCGGTGTCGTCGTCGCGGTCGCGTCGGACGTGACGGGTCTCGCGCCCGGTGATCGGGTATTCGGCCTGTTCGACGAGATCGCCGCTACCTCGGTGGCCGATCACAGGCTGCTCGCCGCGGTTCCGGCGGCATGGTCATTCGCTCAGGCTGCCGCCGCACCGGTCGCCTATCTGACCGCACTGTACGGCCTCCGCGAGGTCGCCGAGGCCCGGGCGGGCGAGCGGGTGCTCGTGCACGCCGCCACCGGTGGCGTCGGCACGGCTGCGGTGAACCTGTCCCGGCATCTCGGCCTGGAGGTATTGGCGACCGCAAGTCGCACCAAGTGGGATGACTTGCGCGGCCTGGGTTTTGCCGAAGATCATCTGGCGGATTCCCGTTCCTCGGACTTTGCCGCCCGGTTCGCGAACCACGACATCGGGATCGTGCTGAACCTGCTGCCGGACACCTTCACCAACGACTCACTGGGACTACTCGCATCCGGCGGCCGGTTCGTGGAGATCGCCCGGGACGTGGTGCGCGATCCGGCGGAGGTACGCGGTGCGCACGATGTCACCTACTCCTCGTTCGAGTTGGGTGCACTGGCTCCGGACCTGGTGGGCGGACTCCTCGCCGAGTTGGCGGAGCTGTTCGCGAATGGCGTCCTGGCCCCGCTGCCATTGACCCGTTTCGATGTGCGGCACGCCTGCGCGGCGCTGCGTCTGCTGTCCGAGGCGCGGCACGTCGGCAAGGTGGTGCTCACCTGGCCGACCGCCTTCGATCCGGAATCGACGGTGCTGATCACCGGCGGCACCGGCACGATCGGTGGGATCATCGCCCGGCATCTGGTCTCCGACTACGGTGCCAAGCATCTGCTGCTGACCAGTCGCAGTGGTATGCAGGCCGACGGAATCGCCGCTCTGGTCGGGGAATTGGATGCCTTGGGCGCTAGGGTGACGGTCGCCGCGTGTGATGCCGGTGATCGGGACGCGCTGGCGGCGGTGCTCGACTCCCTGCCCGCGCAGCATCCGCTCGGAGGCGTGGTCCATCTGGCGGCCGCATTGGCGGACTCGACTTTCGCCGCGCTGACGGCCGAACATCTGGACGCGGTGCTGCCCGCCAAGGCGCACGGCGCCTGGCATCTGCACGAGCTGACCCAGCACCTGGATCTGTCGATGTTCGTGCTGTTCTCTTCGGCGGCAGGCACATTCGGTAGCGCCGGTCAGGCCAACTACGGTGCGGCCAATGTTTTCCTCGACAGTTTGGCCGCACACCGTTACCACCGCGGGTTGCCCGCCACGGCGATGGCGTGGGGCTGGTGGGCGGAGGATACTTCCAATACCGGCGGCATGGACGAGAAGGATCGTTCTCGCCTGACCCGCATGGGCGTGACGCCGATCCCGACGCAGGAGGCGTTGGAACTGTTCGACGCGGCGTTGCGCACCGGGCGGCCGCATGTGCTGCCTGTCGGTATGGATCTGTCGCTGCTGCGGGTGGCCTCTCAGGTGACCGAATTGCCGCCGTTCTTCCGCGCGCTGCTACACACTCGGCCGCGTGCCACGCAGCAGATGGGCGATCCCTCTCAGCTGGCCAAGCGGCTGGGCGGACTGAGCCCGTCCGAACAGCACGAGGTGATCGTAGATCTGCTCAAGACGCCGATCTCGATGGTCTTGGGCTACTCGTCTCCCGATGCGGTCCAAGCGGATCGGGAGTTCACCGAGATGGGTATCGATTCGCTCAGCTCTATCGAGCTCGGTGCGCACCTGCGGGCACTCACCGGTGTGAAGCTGGCGAACTCGGTCATCTTCCAGTATCCGACGGTGCACCTGCTGGCCCGGCATGTGCTCGATCAGGTGACTCCGCAGGATGCGGAGCTCGCGGATCCGATCGTCGCCGAGGTGGAGATGCTGTTGGAGCGGCTGACAGCGATTCACATGGACGGCGATGTGCCCGACGAACTGGTCACCCGGCTCTCTGGGGCGGTGCGCAGGCTGGGTAGTTCCGTTGCCACCGAGGCGGTTTCGTGAGTCAGTTGCTCGCGGTGAGCGACCTGCATGTCAGTCATCCGGGGAATCGGGAAGTGGTCGAGCAGATTCGGCCCGATTCCCCGGACGACTGGCTGATCGTCGCGGGTGACGTGGCGGAGAAGACCGATACGATCCGCTGGGCGCTGGGACTGCTGCGCGAGCGCTTCGCGAAGCTGATCTGGGTGCCCGGCAATCACGAGATGTGGACCACTGCACGGGATCCGCGACGCCGCCGCGGCGAGGGGCGGTACCGGCATCTGATCGACACCTGCCGGGACCTCGATGTGATCACTCCGGAGGATCCGTACCCGATATGGGAAGGTGCGGGCGGTCCCGCGGTGCTGGCACCGCTGTTCCTGCTGTACGACTACAGCTTCCTGCCGCGCGGCGTGCAGACGAAGCAGGAGGGTCTGGCGCGCGCGGAGGCCACCGGATCGGTCGCCACCGACGAACAACTGCTCGCCTACGACCCGTACATCTCCCGGGAGGAGTGGTGCCGGCAGCGGGTGCAGTACACCCGTGCCCGGCTCGACGAACTGGATCCGGCGGTGCCATTGGTGCTGATCAACCACTTTCCGCTGCTCCGGCGGCCGACCGAGCGGCTGTTCCGGTCGGAGTTCGCCATGTGGTGCGGCACCGAGCTGACCGCGGATTGGCATCGCCGCTACAACGTGCGGTGCGTGGTGTACGGGCACCTGCACATTCGTAGGACCGACCACTTCGACGGAGTGCGGTTCGAGGAGGTGTCCATCGGCTACCCGCGGGAATGGCGGCGCCGGGGGCTCCCCGAACCGCTGCTGCGGGAAATCCTGCCAGGTCCGGACGATTCGTCGCGATCGGTCGGCGCGCTGAGCCGGCGCGCCGCCGGTCAGGCCTGGCGAATGGCTCGAAAAGGAATATTGCCACGATGACCGAGACAATCGGCGCGAGAAGAAAACTCGAGAGTGAGCTCGGCGAGGGTCTGACCGCGCTCTACCTGTTGTCCGAAGACCAGTGCGCGGACCTGCTCACACTGCTGAACGGCGCGCCCGGGCGTGACCGCGCCCTTGCCGAGACCGCGCTCGCGGACAATATAGCCCGCCTGCCATGGGGAACCAGATCCATCGTGCGTGCGGCACTGCTGAGGAGGCGGCGGTGACCGATCGTGCGACGAGCATTCAGTTGACGAAGCTGGCCGACGCGCTGCACGTGCCCATCGAGCGCATCGAGTACCTGGGCGTGATCGGTGGCGAACATCTGGCGGCGCTGCACGAGCAGGTCGTGAACAACCTGCGATCGCGTTACCCCGGTGAGTACCAGCGCTATTCGGCACTGGGACGGCAGGTGCCGATGCGGCTGGCGGTGCCGTTCGCCACCCGGGTGCTGCCGCCCCGGCTGCTGGGACGCTCGATCGGCGGCGAACTGCTCGACGGGCGCACCGACAAGTCTCTGGCCGTGCTGTCGAATATCGATCCCGTGGTCGTCGCGGACGCCGCGCCCTATATGAACCCTGCGGTGGTCGGCCGGCTGGCGGAGATCGCGGCACCGGAACTGATCAGCGGCGTGATGGGAGAACTGCTGGCGCGCAAGGATTTCGACACCGCCGACCTGTTCGTCGACTACGTCACCGAGTTCTTCATGGCGGCGGAGGAACCGGCCGGCGATTCGGACGCGCGACAGCCACGCCGGGGCCTGCTCCGGAGATTGCGGAGGAAACGGTGACACCGGCGGGCCAGCGCGAATTCGAAGTCGTGGTGGTGGGCGCCGGCTTCTCCGGCATCTGCGCCGCGATCCGATTGCGGCAGGCCGGAATCCACGATTTCATCATGGTGGACAAGGCCGACGACGTCGGCGGTATCTGGCGTGACAATACCTATCCCGATGTGGCCGTGGATATTCCGATCTGGGGATACTGCTACTCCTTCGAGCCGAATCCGGACTGGCGATACGCCTATGCCAAGGGCGACGAGCTGAAGTCCTATGCGGACCGATGCGTCGACAAGTACGGCGTGCGCCCGCATCTGCGCCTCGGCACCGAGGTGACCGGCATCCGATTCGACGACGAACTTCACCACTGGGATCTGCAAACCAGCCGGGGTCCGCTGCGCGCTCGATTCGTGATCAACGCCTACGGTGCGCTGGGGCGGCCGAAGCTTCCCGACATCGCGGGTCTGGACACCTTCGCCGGAACGGTGATCCACAGTGCGCGCTGGGATCACACAGTGTCGCTCGCAGGCCGGGTCGGGGTGATCGGCACCGGGTCGTCGGCGGTCCAGATCATCCCCGAGGCCGCCGAGCGCGCGGAACGGCTCGCGGTATTCCAGCGCACACCCATCTGGGTGATCCCCAAGCCGGATTTCCCCATTCCGCTGTTCCTGCGCTGGGTGTTCCGCCGCATGCCCGGACTGCTGAGACTGCCGCGTTGGATCGTACTGGTGTGGCTGGAACTGCTGTACAACGGCATCTTCCGGTTCAAAGCGCCCAGCGCGGTGACCGCGCTGGAGTGGATGGCCCGGCTCGCCCTGCGCGCGCAGGTGCCCGATCGCTCTCTCCGCGATCGGCTGACACCGCAGTATCGCTTCGGCTGCAAATTCCTGACCCTGTCCAACAGGTACTACAAGACTTTCGCGCGCGACAATGTCGACCTGATCTCCGCGGACATCGTGGCGATCACGGCCACAGGTGTCACCACCGGCGACGGTCGCCATCACCACATCGACACCCTGGTCATGGCAACAGGTTTCGAGGTCTTCGAACGCACCAGCCTGCCTCGGTTCCCGATCACCGGCAGCGGCGGCGTGGATCTGGGCGACTATTTGGATCGCAATCGCAACGCCGCCTACGAGGGCGTCACGCTCCCGCCCTGCCCCAACGCCTTCATCATCCACGGTCCCTACTCGATGACCGGCTCCTTCTTCATGACCATCGAAAACGCGGTGGCGCATGCGATTCGGTGCATCTGCGAAGCGCGGCGGCGCGGCGCCACCCGGGTGGAGGTGAAGCCGGAACCCTATGCGCGCTTCATCGAGGAGATGATCACCCGTCAGGCCGCGTCCATCTTCTACAACTCGAACTGCGAGCAGGCCCGTAGCTTCTACTTCGACCAGTTCGGCGACGTACCCCTCTTCCGGCCGTCGACAAGTGTCGAAGCCTGGTGGCGGATGCGGAGATTCCCGCTCGCGGACTACGCGTTCACAGCGTGCGAGGAGCGGACCGCCGAACAGCAGGAGGCGTCATGACTTCACCGTCGATCGGCCACGTTTCCGATACCGCGCGCTGGGTTGCGGTCTACCGAGCGCTGGAATCGGCACGACCCGACGCGCTGTTCCACGACGAGCTCGCGTCGATGCTGGCCGGCGAGCAGGGCGTGACGCTCGGGGCATCGGGCATGCTGCCGCGCGGCGCGCGAAACCACTGGCCGACGGTAGTGCGCACCAGGCTGGTCGACGATCTCGTCATCGACTCCCTGCAACGGGGATGCGACCGGGTGATCAATCTGGCCGCAGGTCTGGACACGCGTCCCTATCGGCTCGACATTCCAGCCGAAACAATCTGGTACGAAGCGGATCTGCCCGACCTGATCGCCTACAAAGCCGCGCGGCTGGCCGACCGGCGAGCTCGCTGCGAACGGGTCACCAGGACCGTCGACGTCACCGACGAGACCGCGACCGCGGAGTTCCTCGCCGAGGCGTGCGAGGGTGCACGCGCTGTCCTCGTCATCACCGAAGGGCTACTGCCGTATCTCGAGGCGTCGCAGGTCCGGATGTTGAGCAACGCCCTGCGTCGGCCGGAAATCCGCTGGTGGGCCCAGGATCACTGGTCACCCGCCATGCTGCGAATGGTCAATCTCACGATGGGGCGCGAACTCGGCTCGGCGCGTTGGACTTTCGCGTCCAGTCTCAACTTCTACCAGGACTGGTCGGTCGAGACGGCGCACTCGATATTCCGGGCCGCGGCCCGATGGCATCGTTCCCCCCTGGTACTGCGCGGATGGGCGCTGCTGCCGGACACCGAACCGGGAGCCAGGCTCGAGCGCTCCCAATTCTGGTGCGGCGCGGTACGTCTGACCCACTCTGACCGGGAGGGAAGAGTATGAACGCGGCAAGACCGCGGGTGGTTGTGCTCGGCGGCGGCTTCGCAGGCTTGCTGGCCGCCTCGGCGGCGGCCCGGCACGCCGGTGCTGTCACCGTCATCGAGCGAGACCGATACCCGGAGCGACCGGAGCCACGCCGTGGGCTGCCACAGGCTCGACATCCACACTTTCTCGCGCCCGGCGGTGTGCTCGGACTCGAGCGGCTACTGCCCGGGATCGCCGACCGGCTCCTCGCGGCCGGCGCGCATCGCATCCGCGTCAATGCCGACTTGCTGTTCCGCCCCAACATGGGCGGCTGGATGGCCCGCAATCACACGGGCCGATTCGGGATCACCTGCAGCAGACAGCTACTCGACCATATCGTTCGTGCAATGGTCGTCGAGCAGGACGCCGTCACCGTTCGGCAGGAGTGCGAGCCGATGGGGCTGCTGGGATCTGCGACCGCAGTCCACGGTGTGCGGTTGCGCGACACCGCGGCCAGAACGACAGAGCAGTTCGACGGCGACTTGGTGATCGATGCCACCGGCCGCGGATCGCAGGCCGGCCGGTGGCTGGACGCGCTGGGAGTCGTCGTGCCGCCCCCTGAAATCGTCGACTCGGGGCATGCCTATCTCACCCGGGTCTTCCGCGCGGCATCGGGCGCCGAATCGGGTTTTCCCGCAGTGCTCATCCAAGCCGAATCCCGCTCCGGTGAGCCCGGTGGCAATGCCACCTTGTTGCCGATCGAAGGCGGCCGGTGGATCGCGGCTGTCGGCGGCACCCGAGGCAGCAAGCTGCCCACCGAGGATGACGATTTCATCGACTTCGCCCGGCACGGCGTATCCGATCCGCTGGTCGCCGACATCCTCGCGTCAGCCGAGCCGTTGACCGGGACGATGCGCTCGCGCAGCACCGGCAATCGGCGGTACCGGTTCGACCGCATCCGAAGCTGGCCCACCGGATTCGTGGTCGTCGGTGATGCCGCGACGGCACTGAATCCGGTGTACGGCCAGGGACTTTCGGTTGCGACACGCTGTGCCGGCGCGCTGGGTGCGGAATTTGCGCGCAATGGCGTCGGTGCCGCTTCGGCGCCTCGCCTGCAACGCTCGATCATCCGGGCGGCTGCTGATCCGTGGCAGATGGCGACCAGCCAGGATCTCGCGTTCCGCAATACCGAAGGCCCCGGACAGGCCGTGCTGGATCGCTGGATGCTTCGATACGGCGCGCGGGTGTTCCGCGCTGCGCAGTCGCGACCCGCGGTGGCCACCGTGGCGTCGGATGTGATGTTCCTGGCCCGCCCGACCCTGGCAATGGGACATCCGGCGGTGCTGGCCGGAGCCGTCCTCGGCCCGCGCAAGCCGCCGCTGACCGAGCCGCCGCTGACCGGCTGGGAACGCGGATTCGTCGCCGGGAGACGTCTCGGATGATCCGGAGCATGCCGAGAGGCGTCGCGCGGGCAGCGCTCGCACTGTTCGCGATGTCTATTGTCGTCCTTGCGGAATCCGCGGTAGCACTGGCAGATACAACGCAACCAGGGGGCGCAGCGACACTCCTGATGCCTGCCTCGACGGACAGTTGGGTGCTGGGTTCCGGCGATGTTCGGCTGCGCGTGCACGAGTACGGACCGCCGGCCGATTCGGCATCGACCGTTGTCCTCGTTCACGGTTATATGTCCACCTCGCGCGCCTGGGATCAGGTTGTCGCGCGACTGGCCCCGAACTATCACGTGGTCACCTACGACACCCGCGGCAATGGCGAGAGCGATCATCCCGCACGGCAGGAGGACTACGCGCTCCCCGTGCTGGCCGCCGATATCGGCACGGTCATCGACGCTACCGCCGGCGGCCGCCGAGTACATCTGGTGGGCTGGGATTGGGGTGCCGGCGAGGGCTGGGAGGCCGCCGCGACCCCGGCTGTCGCCGCCGAACTCCTCGACTTCACCGCTCTCTCCGGGCAGAGCCTCGATCTGTGGGGGCGATGGCTCGCGCGCACCGTGCAGAATCCAGCGGACCTTCCGGCAGTGCTCGACCAAGCCGTGCGTTCGGTGTACATCCCGCTCTGGCATATGCCCGTCGTCACCGAGGCCATGTGGCACACGGGCATCATGGGAGCCACGCTCGACGCGTTCATCCCATTGGAGGGCGCTCCGGCGCCGCACGTACCGCCCGCCGACGGGATCGCGTCGCTGAACCGGTATCGGGCCAATGTGTTTCAGCGTCTCACCGATCCGACCTACAGCCACCTCGTCGTGCGTGACGTGCACGTCATCGTTGCGGTGCACGACCTGTATGTCGGGATTCCGGTCATGACGCGGGCGATCGAAGGCGCGGCAGACCACCTGACCTTCACCGAAATCGATTCGGGCCACTGGTCCCCCATCACCGACGCACAGCAGGTCGCGGACGCGATCGTCGGCGGATTCTCGCCGCCGCCGGAAGGAACGTCATGAACGAGCCCATCGCGATCGTCGGCATGGCCGGCCGTTTCCCTGGGGCCGAGGATCTCGACGCGCTCTGGGATCTGCTGATCTCGCGCGGTGACGCGATCAGACCGGTCCCCGCCGACCGCTGGGACGCCGCCGCTCCACTGGACGGATCCAAGCGGGTGCAGGCGGTCGGCGGCTTTCTCGACGGTATCGACGGCTTCGACGCGGCACTGTTCGGCATCTCGCCGCGCGAGGCCGCCGATATCGACCCGCAGCAGCGGCTCATGCTCGAAACCGCCTGGCGTGCACTGGAAGACGCGGGTGTGCCCGCACACACGCTGCGCAGCACCCGGACCGGGGTGTACGTCGGCGCCTCCTGGCACGACTATGAGACGCTTCGCGCACAGCGGGGTCTCGCCGCCACCCAGCACAGCCTCGTCGGCGCCGCGCTCGATGTGATCGCTTCGCGCCTGTCCTACGTTTTCGGCCTGGCCGGACCCAGCCTCGTGGTCGAGACCGGATGTTCCTCGGCACTGGTGGCGCTCGATCTGGCGGTTCGCGCGATCCGCACCGGCGATATCGAATCCGCTCTCGTCGGCGGCGTGAATCTTATTCTGGCGCCGGATATCTCGATCGGACTCACCCATTTCGGGGCGCTGTCCGGTGCCGGACGGTGTGCGGCCTTCGGTGCGGGTGCGGATGGATTCGTTCGCGGCGAGGGCGTGGCGGCGGTATATCTCAAGCCGCTGGACGCCGCACGACGCGACGGCGACCGGGTGCGAGCGATCATCGTCAGCACCGTCGTGAACAATGACGGCGGCGGCGAAAGCCTCGTCACGCCGAGCATCGAGGGCCAGCGAGAGCTTTTGCACCTGGCCTACCGAGAGCGCGGACTGGACCTCGACCGACTGGCCTACGTCGAAGCGCACGGAACCGGCACCGGTAAAGGCGACCCGATCGAAGCCCGGGCGCTGGGCGAGGTCCTCGGAATACCCAGGAATGCCGAGCGCGGCCCGCTGCTGATCGGTTCGATCAAAACCAATATCGGGCATCTGGAGGCGGCGGCCGGCCTCACGGGTCTGATCAAGTGCGTGCTGTCCTTGGAGCACGGGATCGTGCCGCCGAGTCTGCACTCCGGTGAACTCAATCCGGAGATCGCCTTCGACGACCTGAATGTGCAGGTCGCGCGTGATCGCGTCGAGTTGCCCGCCGATGCGCCGGTCTATGTCGGCGTCAACTCCTTCGGGTGGGGTGGCACCAATGCGCATGCCGTCCTCGAGCGCGCGGAATCCGCAGACAGAGCCAGCGATTCGTACCCATCGCGGTTCGGTTTCGTGCCGGTCTCGGCGCATTCCGACGAAACGCTACGCCAGCGGTGCAATGACATCGCGGACCTGCTGACCGCTGATCCGCAGCAGTTGGATGCAGTGGCCGCCACGCTCGCCCGCCGTGCGCCGTCGATGTCGTGGCGTGCCGCCGTGCTTGGCTTCGCGCCGGATAACGTGTCGGCGGCGCTGCGTCGTTATGCCGCGGACCCGGCTGCCGAGCAACCCGAGGTGCTGTCCGGCCGCGCTCGCGACGTCGGTCGGGTGGCCTTCGTCTTTCCGGGTCAGGGCGCGCAGTGGCATGGTGTCGGCGCGGCGCTCTACGGGAATGACCAGGCGTTCACCACCGTCGTCGATGCATGCGCTGCCGCGCTCGAGCCGCACGTGGACTGGAGCCCGCTACCGGTGATATCCGGTGCGGCAGGACCGGATTGGCTCGAGCGCGTCGATCAGGTGCAACCAGTGCTGTGGGCGCTGTCGCTGGGTATCGCCGCCATGTGGCGGCACATGGGCATCGCTCCCGATGTGGTCGTCGGCCACAGTCAAGGCGAAATCGCGGCGGCCACGCTGGCCGGCGGGATCAGCCTGGCGGACGGTGCGCTCGTCGTGGCCCGTCGCAGCGCCGCGCTCCGAGCGCTGGCGGGCTCGGGCCGAATGCTTGCGGTTGATCTTTCCAAGGATGAGATCCCCTTGGTCATAGCGGGCTTCGAGAATTCCGTTGGACTGGCAGTCGACAACGGTCCGAGATCCTGTGTGCTGTCCGGTGATACCGACTCGATCGAAGCGCTGCACGAGATTCTCACAGCCGACGGCGTGTTCTGCCGAATGGTCAAGGTGGACTACGCCTCGCACAGCCCGCAGATGAATCAGCTCCGGCCCGAACTGTCGGCGGCGCTCACCACGGTGACAGGGCGTGCGGGCAGTGTCGAGATGCATTCGACTGTCACTGGGCGCCGCGTCGGGCCCGACGATCTCGGCGGCGACTACTGGGTCGAGAACCTTTGTCGCCCAGTGCTATTCGCCGACACAATGACAGCGCTCTTCGACTCGGGCGTCACCCACGCGATCGAGATCAGTCCGCATCCGGTGCTGACACCGGCCAGCGAGCAGCTGGCCGCCACGCGGACGTACCCGCCCATAGCGCTACCGTCGCTGTACCGGGACCGTGACCCCCTCGCCGAGATGTGTCGCAGTCGCGCCCGGGCGTACATCTCGGGCCTGCATCCCTTCTCTGATATCGCCGCCCCGGCCTCCACACCGCTGCCTGCGTATCCGATGCGACGACAGTCCTTCTGGCTTCCGACGCGCGGAGCCGGTGTATCGGCGGCAGGTACGCTGCGAGTTCCCGCGTACCCCAGTGTCGTTGAATCCGGGGCATGGCACGCCACCGTTCCCATCACACTCGACGCCATGGCGTGGCTGGCCGACCATCGCGTCGGCGACGCCGTGGTGCTGCCAGCGGCCATGACGATGGCCATGGCTGTCGCGGTCTGCCGTACCAGATACGGGCACTCACCAGCGGCGTTGCGGGACTTGCGGTTCACCCGTGCGCTGACGCTCAACGACACCCCGACTCGCCTCGATGTGATGCTGCGCGAAGACATCACGGCGGGTGCGAGCGTCGAAATCAGGTCGCTCGACGACGGGGCGCAGACATGGACGTCGCATGCTCGTGGCCGGGTGATGCACGTGGTGGAGGGCACAGATGCGCCGAACTTCCCGGCCGAATCACCGGGCGAGGATCCCGTGAGCTCCGAGGAGTTCTACGAGCTGTGTCGACGGCGAGGACTGAACTACGGCCCCGAATTCCGAGGTGTGCGCGAGATCCGGATTTCGCGCGACACCGCGCTCGCGCGGATCGCACTCGGTGAACAAGGACGGGCACAGCTGCACCGAGGTGAGCTGCACGCGGCACTGCTCGACAGCGCGATGCAGGTCGCGCTCGTGCTGTTCGACGAGGAACGAACTGTCGTTCCAGCGGCGATCGAGGAGCTTCGGCTGTACGCCGAACCGGCCGACTACATCGACACGGCCTGCGTGTACGCCGCTCGGAGGTCGGCGAATTCGGCGGATATCCATCTCTTCGATGCGCAGCGGGCGCCGTTGGCAGTCATCCGCGGACTCGAGCTGAGCGCCATCGACGGCGAACGGACCGCTGCCCGGCGCTTCGATCGGGAATTCCACTTCGTGTTGCGGCGTGCGGGTACCGCTGAGCAGGGCTCGGACGATGTCGTTGTGCGCGATACCCACTTCGTCCTGGACGGTGCGGCAACGCATCGAGAGGCATTGACGGAAGCCCTTCGCCGATGCGGCGGGTCCGTGCGCACCGCCGATCACAACCGCATGGACCAGACCACTACGGTGGTCTATCTCGCGCCCACCGCCGACCTCGATTCGCAACGCCGGGGACTTGTGCAGCTCGCCGAGCTGGTACGCACCCACGTCGGTGCCGGAACCGTGCCGCGGCGGCTGGTCGTGGTGACCGCGAACGCCTGCGCCGCCGAGGTTGCGGATCGACCAGATCCGGGTGCCGCCATGTTCTGGGGATTCGTCCGCGTCCTGCGACGTGAGCATCCCGAGCTGTCCACCGAGATCATCGATATCGCCCTGCCCGACGGGATCGACGACTGCGCAGGCGAACTCCTGGCGGCGACCGGAGAAGATCAGGTGGTGCTTCGTGCCGGGCGGCGCTACATCGGACGACTCGAAGGCGGTGAGCATCCGAGCGAGAGCGTAGTGCGCCAGTGGCACCTACTCCCGCAGCCCTTCCGGCTGCGGTCGGCTCCGAACCGATAC
This sequence comes from Nocardia sp. CA-107356, assembly GCF_050946365.1. Classification (NCBI taxonomy): domain Bacteria; kingdom Bacillati; phylum Actinomycetota; class Actinomycetes; order Mycobacteriales; family Nocardiaceae; genus Nocardia; species Nocardia sp. CA-107356. The sequence continues at coordinate 7,698,845 of NZ_CP191992.1, forward strand.
TGGGACGGGCTGCAGTTCGTTCCGCTCGACCCCCGCGCACCGAACGACGGTGAGGTGCTGGTCGAAATCGAGTCGGCCGCAGTGAATTTCATTGATGTGATGAAGGCGGCCGGAACCTACCCGGATACCTCACCGGGAGCGGAGAATTTCGGTGTCGAATGTGCCGGTGTGATCCGCCGGATCGGGCCGGGCGTGACCGGTCGAGCCGTCGGCGATCGGGTGGTGGCCTGTGGACTGGGGACATTCGCCTCGCATATCACTGTTCGGGCCGATCACACCGCGCCGATCCCCGCCGGCATGACCGCCGAGACCGCTGCGGCTCTGCCCATCGTGACGACAACCGCCTGGTATGCGCTGGCCGTACTCGGGCGCGTGGGACCAGGCGACACTGTGCTGATCCATTCCGGTGCCGGTGGATTGGGCCTGGCGGCCATCAGCGTGGCCCGCTGTCTCGGCGCGCAGGTGTTCGCTACTGCCGGTTCCGCAGAGCGCCGCGCGTTCCTGCGGAAGGCACACGGTATCGAGCATGTCTTCGACTCGCGTGCGCTGAGCTGGGCGGACGAGGTGAAGGCCGTGACCGGTGGGCGCGGAGTGGATGTCGTGCTCAATTCGCTGTCCGGCGCGGCCATTGATCACGGTCTCGACGTGCTCGCCGAGGACGGCCGTTTCATCGAGGTCGGGAAGAAGGATATCTACGCCGATCGCCGACTCGGCTTGCGGGCGTTCGCCAAAGGCATCGGGTTCCTCGCCGTCGACTTGGCCGGGATGATGACCCGTCGACCCGAGCGCTTCGCGGCCGCACTGTATGAGTCGTGGCAGCTGGTCCTCGACGGTTACCTCGCACCGGTACCGACCACCACCCACGCGCTCGCCGATGTCGCGGATGTTCTGCGGGATATGGCCCGCGGCGAGCACATCGGCAAATTCGTGCTCAATCGCCCCGAAACGGTGCGCGAGATCGCTCCGGAGCCCATGCCGGACGGCCGATTCCGGGCGGACGGGACATATCTGATCACCGGCGGCCACGGTGCGCTCGGTCGCAGCCTCGCCAGCTGGCTGCTCGCGCACGGAGCCGGAGCGGTCGCGCTGCTCGGGCGCAACGCGCCCGGGGCAACGCTGCCGATCGGCGAATTCGAGACTGGAACGAGCTCCGGCGCGACAGTGAACAGCTATCGTGCCGACGTCTCTGATCACGAAGCTCTCGCTGCGGTGCTGGATTCGATCCGGACGGAGCTTCCTCCGCTGCGCGGGGTATTCCATGCCGCCGGCGTGCTCGACGACGCCACCGTGCTCGGACTCTCCGCCGAACAGGTCGAACGGGTACTACGACCGAAGGTCGACGGCGCGCGCCATCTGGATGCACTCACCGCGAACGATCCGCTGGATTTGTTCGTGCTGTTCTCCTCCGCCGCCGCCCTCGTCGGTAACCCTGGCCAGTCCGCATACGCCGCGGCGAACTCCTACCTCGATGCGCTCGCGGTGGCGCGCCGCTATGACGGCCGACCCGGACTGAGCATCCAGTGGGGACCCTTCGCGGACATCGGTTTGGCTGCGGCACAACAGAATCGAGGTGAACGGCTGGCTGCGCATGGCATGGCCGGCATCACCGAGACCGACGCATGGACGGCGCTCGGCGGATTCCTCGCCGAGGACCGCCAGATCATCGGGTATCTGTCCTTCGATTCGCGCCGTTGGTTCGACGCGTATCCCGACTGTGCCGCGCAGCCGAGCTGGAAAGCATTGCGACACAGCGTCGACACCGCGGCACCGGGGCTCGCTATGAGCGAGTTCCGCTCCGTCTTATCCGATGCGACGGACGCCGAAGCGCCCCGGCTCGTGCTGGACAAGATCGTCGAAGTTGCCGCAGGCGTTCTCCGGATGGCCACCGATGGCGTCGACGTGCAAACGCCCTTGCGCGCCATGGGGCTCGACTCGCTCATGAGTCTGGAGATGCGCAACAGGCTCGAATCCGTATTCGCCCTGCGGATCTCCCCGACCCTGCTATGGACCCACGGCACCGCCGAGGCACTGGCCGTCGCACTCCACGGCGAACTGGTCGCCGCGGCCGGCGAACCCGCGCGAACAACGTGACGTCAGGAGATACAGGATGGATGAGATAGATACCGCGAGTGCGGGCGCACCGGACAACATCGCCCTGCGCCGCGCCACCGAGACCATCAAAAAGCTACGCGCACAGCTGGATCAGCGATCCGAGGTCGGACCCATCGCAGTCGTCGGCGTCGGGTTGCGGCTCGCCGGCGGGATCAGCGACCTCGACGGATTTTGGGCGGCACTGCTGCAGGGCCGGGACCTGATCGGTGACATGCCGATGCACCGGCGATGGCCGTTCGAAGATGAATGGGCGCAACTGCCGATCCGGGGCAGCTTCATCTACGACGCACTCGATTTCGATCCGGACTTCTTCGGGATCAGCCCGCGCGCCGCGCAGGCCATCGATCCGCAACATCGGATGCTGCTGGAGGTCGCCTGGGAAGCTTTGCAGCACAGCGGCGCCAACCCGGATCGGCTGCGCGGGGAAGCGGTAGGCACGTTCATCGGGATCAGCGGTCGTCAGGACTATGCCGACTGGGCACGCCAGCACGCCGACGCGCACTGGGCGCTCGGCAACGGGCACAGCTTCGCGGCCGGGCGAATCGCCTACACGTTCGGGTTCACCGGGCCCGCCATTGCCTTCGATACCGCGTGCTCCTCCGCACTGGTCGCGATCACCCACGCGGTGCAGTCATTGCGACGCGGCGAAACGGAGATCGCGGTGGCCGGCGGCGTCAATCTGATCCTCGCGCCGGGCTCCACCCGGGCGATCAGCCGAACAGGCTCACTGGCGCCCGACGGCCTGTGCAAGGCCTTCGACGCGCGGGCCAACGGCTTCGTCCGTGGTGAGGGCTGCGCGCTGATCGTGCTGAAGCGCCTCGCCGACGCCCGGCGCGACAATGACCGAGTGCTGGGTGTCATTCACGGAGCCGCACTCAACCAGGACGGCCGATCTTCCGGCTTCACCGCACCCAATGCTGACGCCCAGCGTCGGCTGATCGAGGCCGCCCTGGCCGATGCCACATGCAGCCCAGCGGATCTCGGCTTGATCGAAGCACACGGCACCGGAACCGCTTTGGGGGATCCGATAGAGATGAGCGCTATCGTTGCGTCGCTGGGCGCTCGAAACGACGGTAGGCCATTGCATATCGGATCTCTGAAGACGAACTTCGGGCATCTCGAGGCAGCGTCGGGGGCTGCAGGCCTCATCAAAGCCCTCATGTGCGTTCGAGAACGGGTGATCCCGCCGCTCCTGCACTTCGATACCCTCAATCCGCGAATTGATCTGAACGGCACCGACATTCGGATATCCAACCAGGCCGAACCGTGGACAGCCACACACAGCGGCCAGCTTGCCGGTGTGAGCTCATTCGGCATCATCGGGACAAATGCTCATGTAATCGTCGGGCCGGGCGACTCGGAGGAAGGCATCCGGGGCGACCGCCCCTCCGTCGAAAGCGTGCAACCCCAGTGGAATCGGATGCCCTGCGTGCCGGGGTTCCTCGGTGCAGCTCCGCCCACATACGCCGCAGTGCGATGACCCCACATCACCAGGTAGCCAGGAAGGTTCGTTCATGAAACCGTGGGACTCCACATCGACTGGTCCTGCGCGTGCACCCCGCTCACTGCCGGCCGAACCCTCGCGGTTCCGGCTGCTGATGAGCCTGTATCCGCCGTTGTTCTTCTCAGGTGTGCGAGTAGAAAGTGTCGCAGAAGACTGGACCACGATCCGGGTCAGCCACCGGGTTCGTCCGTGGAATTGCAATGTCAACCGCTCCGCCTTCGGTGGCACCCTGTTCGCCATGACCGACCCTTTCTATGCAGTAATGGCGGCCGGTCAGCTGGGCAGCGGCTACCGCATCTGGAATATCGTCGGCGGCATCGAATTCCTCGCACCCGGACGCGGAACTGTCAGCGCGACAATGCAACTACGCGCTGACGAGGTCGAAGTGATCCGTGATCAGATCCGTGCAGACGGTCATTCGGTGACCACGCACACCACCGAGATTCATACCGCGGATGGCACTTTGGTGGCGCGAGCGTCCCAAGACCTCTCTGTGCGCTCGATTCGAAGCTAGCGGAGGTCCGTCCGAGTAACAGTGAGGCTCCGTTGACGTTGCGGGGGTGGAATCTCCGGAATCGGATTACCCACCCCTGAAACGGTTCACGGTTGCACCACCATGAACCCACATGCTCTCGGGCCGTTGATCTTCAGCTAGGCCGCTTGGCCGCGTCGAACCACGCGACCAGCGGCATGAGCGGACATGTCACTACTGGTTGAACTGCCGGGGCCGAGCCGCAGTCCGGCCGAGCTCCCCCAGCGCGATACGCGGCTGCTCGACCAGTAGCAGCGGCTATGCGGATGGCGGTCGGAGTCGGCCGCTGAGGATCGGCCGTTGGTTGCGGTCTTCCTCAGGGATGCCGACGCCGAGGTTCTCGGCGAGTTTGTAGAACAATCCGCGGAATCCCAGAGGGCCGTACTCGTCCTCTTCGAGTCGGGCTCCCAGAGCGTGCATCTCGACGTCGAAGCGATGCGGGTCGCTGCCGGTCCGGTCTTGTGCGCTGGTGATTACGCCCCTCGCGGTGGCGAGCACGAGATCGCGCAGCCCGGGGATCGCCCTTATCGCGACACCTCGAGTCCCGGATTCAGGGCGATCTCCTCCAGCACCGCGAATGGCAGAGGCTCATCGGAGGCATCGGTGGAGCTGACCTGGATCTGCACCCCGGACCGGCGAGTGACGGTGACGGTGCGCGACGGCGAGCTTCGCCGCTCCATGGACTCGACCACCGCCCCGTCCGGCAGCCGCCGCGTCGCGCCGTCGTATGAGGAAGTATCGGGCCCCTGCGGCAGGGGTTGGTCGGTGCTGATCACGACGGTCAACCGCGATTGCAGGCCGGGCGTGGTTACTCGAACCGCCTGGCACACGCCGCCGCCCAACTCCCCTGGCAGCAGCGCCCCCAATGGCCGGTCCAGGGTCACACCGTCGAGCGGAATCTGCGCCAGCACCTCGTCCCATCGACGAGCCTGGGCCTGATCGATCACCGCACCGGATTTCGAGAAGCGAAGGCAGCGCTCGGGCGGGCTCGGCGTTCCGGGCGGTACCGGCGCGCTGATGCGTAGTTCGGGGTCGGTCACGAGCGCGACGAGCTCGTCGATGGCCAAGGGGACGGCTCGGGTACGGCCGCTGCCGTCAGCGGCTTGATCAGTGGCGTTCGCGTAGGCGACGGATCCGTCGGGCAGATAAGCGGTGGCGTCGCGCGAAAGGGTGCGAACCCCATTCGTTTCCGACCAGGTGTCATCGGTATCGACGATCGTGCCGTCGGGGAGGTGCCGCCGCTCGTCGAGTTCGCCGGCGACGCACGGTGGAATCGGCTTGGTGGCTTTGCGTACGGTCACCGACAGCGCGCCCGCTCGATCACCGCGCAGCAGCGTGGCGTTCGCCCTGGTCCAACCGCCGAGTCCCTTGTTCTGCGTGGGATCGCCCAGGATCGGCTGGAACACCAGCGAGTCGCGCAGCGAGTCGAATGCGATCTCGATATCACCGGGCAGCGCATCCTGCAGCGCCTGCGTCATCGCGACGGCCTTGGGACCGGAGAACCACGGATAGGACGGATTGTCGTATCTATCCGTGTCGGAGTAAACCATCCCGAACGATTGCCCTTTCCGCGGAGGTTCTACGACATCACAACCCGGGATCTGCACCGGAAACGTGACCGGCGGAGTGACATAGGAGTTTTCGGCCCGAGCCGTGGGCTCCGACGGCTCCGGCTCGTGCACCAGCCAGGCGATGAGGTAGCCGGTCGCGACGATCGCGGCGCAGGTCAGACCCACCGTCCATCTGTTCACAGCCGGGGAGGGCTGGGGCGCGTCCTTGTCATCACCGTTTTCCATGTTCTGCATTGTGTCTGCCGGTACCGACATGCTGCACACTCGGCCGGATGCGGAGAAATCACCAGCCTCGAAGCTGCCGCAGCACGCCTGAATTTGCCATGGCGAGCAAGACAGTCCATGGTCCTCCAGTGGAACCGGTGATGCGCACGGATCTTCGCTGGACGTGCATATCCAGTGGGGTCGAGAGGCAGAGGTCTCGGAATTCGTTGCGGGCCTGGCCAAGGTGCACGGCCTCGTCTACTACGACGGCCGATCAGACCGACTCCGGCCCTGAGCAAATGCCGCCGAGCGGCGTAATGGCGCGCCCGCTCTGCGGCATGTGAGTGCATTGGTGGGCGATCTCGGCCCCGCGGAAACGATCAGCGACACACGGTGTGCGGCTGTCTGGAACCTAGTGCGTCTGGTTCGCGGCTGCCGATTCCTGGAAGTCGAGGAGTGCTTCTCCATGCGTCTGCGCCCACTCCGTCAGCATCGCTATCGGCTCCTGGAGCGTCCGGCCGAGCGGGGTCAGGCTGTATTCCACCCGTGGGGGCACTTCGGCGTACCGCTGTCGATCGATGAGGCCGTTGCTCTGCAAGCGGCGCAGGGTCTGGGTCAGCACCTTCCGCGAGATACCGCCCGACAAAGCGATAAGTTCACTGTGCCGCTTGGGGCCATCCTGGAGCGCGTAGAGGGTGACTACGGACCACTTGTTCGCGACGATCTCGATTGCTGTGCGGGCGGGACAGTCGGACATGAACATGATTCCGGCAGGGGGACTCACGGTCCGAAGGTTACCAAAAGGTACCTATCGGATTCCTAGCGTGGCCGTCATGCACATCGCAGCCCTGATCTTGTCCGTCCTGCTCGCTTTGGCCATGCTCCAGTCCGGAATGATGAAGTTCTTCCGCCCCGCGTGGATACGCCAATTCGCCGAAGCGGTCCACCTCACCACCTCCCAGCTCACCGCGCTCGGGAGCCTGCAGATCGCCGCGACGGTCGGTCTCCTCTGGGGAATCTGGTTCCCGCCCTTCGCGATCGCCGCCGCGATCGGGCTGGTGCTCTACTTCACCGGCGCGATCATCGCCCACCTCCGCAGCGGCGACCGGAACATGCTGGGAGCCGTGGTCTTCCTTGCGCTCTCGATCGCGACGTCAGTCGTGCTCGTTCTCAATGTCGCCTGAACTCTAGGAGCCCAACCTCGCAGTCTCGGTTGTCCGCCTTCAAGTCGCGCGCGATGTCCGAACACCCTGGAATCGGCATTACCGCGCTTCCATCAGGCATGCCCGGCTGACCCCACGCCCTGAGCCAACCCGGCCGATCGGCGGCGGATGACTGTGCCACCGACTTGGCATCGGCTACTCGTCACCGCCACCGGTTCCTGAACGAGCTGCCGCACCCCTGCGGGGCTTGCCAGATAGGCACCGCGGTCCGGTAGACGGTAACGGCCCCTGATACTGGGCAGCTGGGCTCAGCATCAGGGGCCGCGATATGACTGGAATCACACATCTGTCAGAACGTCTGTTCAGGCACTCGGAATCTCCTGTTTTCCCAGGTCAGATCAATGACCCTGGACAGGCGAATTGACCGTGGAGAAGTACTGGATGGCGGCGCCGATGGCGACCGGAGCGGTCACCAGGAGCTGGCCCGCGATGGTGCCGAGGGCACCGATCGCGACGATGCCGCCGATGGCCGCCGCGGGAATGAAGGCGCCGAAGAGGCCGACGATGGCGGCCGAGGCGACCGTCGCACCGGCGATACCACCGAGGACACAGCCGACGGCGCCGCCGACCAGGGTGCCGATGGTGGCGCCCATGGTGATGGTGCTCAGCGCCGCAGCAAGAGCATGCGGCAACTGACCGCCGCCGATCTGCCGCCGGTTCTACCGGGTCCGAATGCTCAGAGGTCGCTGACCATGCGCACCAATTCCGAGAGTTTCTCCAGGTCCTCGTCCACGAACGGGCCCGGGCGGCCGAGTACGATGTGTTGGATGCCGACCTCGGCGAAGCGGGCGAACGAATCCGCCTGTTCCGCGAGCGATTTGTCGGGATCGTAGTACACGACCATCGTCTTCTCGATCTCTTCGTACGGTCGACCGACCGCCTCGCAATGCCCTTGCAGGACTGCGAGTTTGGCCGCGACCGTATCGACGGATGGACCGAAGAGGTTGCAGGCGTCGGCGTACTGCGCGACCAAGCGCAATGTCTTGCGCTCGCCCTGGCCGCCGATCATTATGGGCGGATGGGGGCGGGTCAGCGAGTTGGGCACATTGAGCGGTCGTTCGAGCGTGTAATGCGCACCGTGGAACGGCTTTTCGGAACCCTCCCACATCTGCTTCGCAATCCGCAGGGTCTCCTCTAAACGTTCGTATCGCTCGGATGTCGGCGGAAAGAACAGTCCGAGGCCCGCGGATTCATCGGCATTCCACGCCGCGCCGATACCGAGCCAGGCTCGGCCGCCGGAGAGCACGTCGAGGGTCGTGACACTCTTCACCAGCAGACCCGGATCCCGATAGGTGACGGCGGTGACCAAGGCGCCGAACCGAATTCGTTCGGTCCGGGCCGCGATGTACCCGAGGGCGGCGTATGCCTCGAGCATGTCGTGTTCGGCCGGACCGTTCGAACCGATCTGGAACAGGTGATCCATGACGAATACCGAGTCGAGCCCGCCCTGATCGGCCGCGCGCACGATCCGGTCGACCCGCGGGCCGATCGCCTCCGGCGAATCCGGCCAGGTGAAGTCAGCAAGGGAAATACTCAGTCGCATACCCCGAGCGTGGCACGACCAGCGCGCGCCGGGGAGGCACCGTCGGTCCTAGGACACCGGTAGCGGCGGCGATTGCGGGAAAGCGACCGGTAGCGCGGTCAGTGCGCGGTGGAACGGACCCGGCCGCCAGGTCAGTTCGCCGGGTGACACCGCGAGGCGGAGCTCGGGCAGTGCGTCGAGTAGTTGGTCGATGGCTTCCTGGGCGATCAGGTATGCCATCGAATTCGCGGGGCACACATGCGGTCCGGCACCCCAGGCCAGATGGGACCGATTGCCCGCGTACTGGTTGCCGGTGATCGCCGGATCGGTATTGCAGGCGGCGATGCTGATGACGACCGGTTGGTGCGCGGGTAGCCAGACATTGTCGATCAGGATGGGCTGGCGCGGAAAACTCATGCAGAAATTCGCCATCGGCGGATCGTTGAACAACACCTCGTCGAGCGCGTCCCGGGTGGACAGGGTCCCGCCGAGCACGCTGCCGCCGAACCGCTCGTCGGTCAGGATCAACAGCAGGGTGTTGACGATCAGATTCTGTTGCGGCTCGATGCCCGCCCCGTACAGCGTGCCCAGCTGGTGCACCATTTCGGTATCGGTCAGCGCCGCCGGATGCCGCAGCATCCGCGTGGTGATGTCGTCGCCGGGCTCGGCGCGCTTGAGTTGGGTCAACGCCAGCATTGCCCCGACGAGCAACTGGTTGCCCTGCTCGGCATCGACGCCCTCGAAGATCGCGGCCATCCCCGTGGCGGCCTGCTGTGCGATATCGGCCGGACATCCGAGCATCGCGTTCAGCACCGCGAAGGCGAGCGGAAAGGCATACTGGCGCACCAGATCCGCCGACCTGTCCGCACAGAACGTATTGATCAGCGGTACCGCGAGTTTGGCCACCGTATCGTGCAGACCGTACTGATCGACCTTCTCCAGACCCGCGACATTGCTCTGCCGATATCTGGCGTGCGTATCACCGGCATTGCGCAGGGCATTCGGTCGCCACTGCATCATCGGCAGTACCGGACAGTCCGCGGGCACATCCTTCTGCCATGTGCGCGGATCCGCCGGAAAATGGTCCGGATCATTGAGAATCCGCAACGCCGCGTAATATCCGACCACCAATGTCGCAGGCACACCCGGCGCCAAGTCCACCGGCACCAGCGCCCCGTACCGCCCCCGCATCTCCCGATACGCTCTGTGCGGATCCGCCGCGAACTCCGGCGTGTACAGCGCCACCCGGGGCCCATCCGTGTCGATCGGCGAGGTGAGTGGAGCGCGACCGGATCGGCTGTGTGCTGGCGACGGTATCGTCATCGAGATAACTCCAGGCGTTCGGACAAATCAGCCCCGTGAGCCTATGCATCCGGCACTCCGCGCGCACCCGAAACATCGAAACCCTCGGCCCGCACGGCCTATCCGCAGGTAGATCTCGGCGTCTGCGCCGCTGAAATTCGTGTGAAAGGCGGGTGAAAGGTCGCGTTCCTAACGTCGGTGACTGGAAAGGCAACTGCCGTTTCCACAGGTGAATACCGCTTCGCCTGTTCGATGAAAGGAGAACGAGAGTGGCGACCGAACACATCGAACTCACCACCGATATCGCCGCACTGCAACGGCTTCCCGGTCGGGAACGCGCGCGGCAGTGCGACGGCGGGTCTTGTACCTGTTCGCGTACCGGCATCAGCGTGAGCTGACACAAGTGGCGGCGCGACGGGCAACGCCCGTCGCGCCGTTGAAAGTCCAAGGAAACAGCAAGCATTCGTGAGGAGAGCCATCATGCTTGTCGAGGACATCGAACGACGGCTGGCGCCGCTGGACGGCTGGACCGTTCGGTTGGACGACATCTGGTGCTACATCGTCCCGCAAGGACACCACTATCGCCGTCAGGGCTGGAAGCTGCACGTGTCGGCAACGGTCGCCGCCGCGCCCGAGGTGCTCGACCGCGTGGCCGATGTACTCCTCGCCGCGGGATGCCCCTTCAAATTCGCCGCCACGCTCGACAATGTCAGCAGGCTGAATTCCGGCAGATACGCGCGCGGCAGCTCCGGTAAGTTCGTCACGATCTACCCCGACGACGACGATCAGCTGCGCGAGCTCGCCGCCCGATTGCACGAGCGGACAACCGGCTTGACGGGGCCGACGATCTTGTCGGATCGCCCCTATGCCCCCGGTAGCCTCGTCCACTACCGATACGGTGAGTTCCTCGGCGATCCTGTGCTCGGCAACGATGGCGTCTACCTGCGCGTACTCGTCGCGCCCGATGGGACGACGATCGAGGATCGGCGCGATGCCTGGTTCACCCCGCCACCGTGGGCCATCGACCCGTTCGGGTACACCGAGCCACCCGCGCCCGCCGTCGACGGTGTGCTGCTGGCGGATCGGTACGTGGTACACCGGGCCATCAAACACGCCAATAAGGGCGGCGTATTCGAAGCGACCGATATCGGCACGGGTGCGGCGCTGATCGTCAAACAGGCGCGCGCCGGAGTCGGTGACGGCCCCGATGGCTGGACCTATCGGGTCGCGCTCCGCAATGAGGCCGAGATGCTCGATCTGCTGGCTTCACTGGGTATTTCGCCGCGCCCACTTGCACTGTTCGAGCAGGGCGGCGACCTGTTCCACGTGGTCGAACGGGTCGACGGTATGACGCTGGAGGATTGGTGCAAGCGGCCCGACCGGCCGGTGCATCGGCGGGTGATCGCACGCGCGCTGACCGCGTCGATCGCAGCCGTGCACGCGAAAGGCGTTGTGCTGCGCGATCTCTCGCCGACGAATGTGATGATATGCGCGGACGGATCGGTCCGGTTCATCGATCTCGAGCTGGCCGCCCGAGCCGGTGTGCCCGCAAAACTGGTCTGGACACCGGGTTACGCTGCGCCCGAACAGATTCGAGGTGCGGTGCCAGATCCCGCCGCCGACCGGTACGCGCTCGGCGCGCTGCTGTTCCTGCTGTACACCGGCGCCGGTCCCGAACTCGCGCCGGACGATCCACCCGGCCGTGGCGGCCGGGACCGCATCGCGAGCCTGCTCGACCTGGCCGAGGTGACCGACGACATCGCCCCGATGCGACCGCTGCTGCTCGGGCTGCTCGCCGACGAGCCAGCACAGCGGTGGACGCTGGACCGGGTCGGTGACTTCCTCGAAGCCGATCGGCCCGCGGACATACCGCGACCCGCGGACACCCGGCAGGAGGAATCGGCGCGCCTGCTCGCCGACGGCATCGACTACCTGCTGGCCTCGATGACACCCGACGACACCGAAGCATTGTGGCCGAGAACGCGAACCGCGAGCCGAAGCGATCCGTGCGCGGTGTACCACGGCGCCGCGGGCGTGCTCGGCACCCTGATCCGGGTCACCGGTATCACCGCCGACGAACAGGTCCGCGCCGCGATCCGGACCACCGCGGATTGGATCGTACGGCGGCTGGGATCGCAGGACCCGTTGCCCGGCCTCTATTTCGGCCGCTCCGGCACCGCGGTCGCACTCGATGCCGCCGGACGCCTGCTCGGCGACGACGATCTCGACAAAGCCGCGGCCGACCTGTTCGACCGGATGCCGCGGGACTGGCGCAATCCCGATGTCACACACGGCCTCGCCGGGGTCGGCATGGCGTCGCTGATGCTGTGGTCGGCGACCGGCGCGTCGACCTTCCGCGACCGTGCGGGCGAGTATGCCGAACGTCTCGCCGACCGTGTCGAACGGCACGACGGTGTGCCGGTCTGGCCCATTCCGGACGATTTCGATTCACTGCTCGCCGGCGCCGTCGACTACGGATTCGCGCACGGCACCGCGGGTATCGCCGCATTCCTACTGGCCGCGGGTGTACGTCTCGGTGTATCGGAGTGGGTCGAACTGGCCACCGAGGCGGCCACGTCACTGGGCCGCGTCGGCATCGACACCGGCGTCGGATACCTGTGGCCGCCCGGACCCGACGCCGACGGCCCGCTGGCCGAATTCTGGTGCAGCGGGTCGGCGGGTATCGGCACATTCCTGCTGCAATGCTGGCGCGCGACCGGCGACCGAGACCTATGGCGATACGCCGAACAGGCCGCCGAGGGGGTGTGGGCCCGCCGCTGGACGCCGGTTCCCGCACAATGTCACGGTCTGGCGGGCGGCGGCGAACTCATGCTCGACCTCGCCGATGCCACCGGCGACGACCGGTTCCGCAGGCGGGCCGAATATTTCGCGTCGGCCCTTGTCGCCCGAGCCGGAATCCGGGACGGCCGCCTGCTCGCGCCGGACGAATCGATGACCGCCTTGGGGACCGACTATTCGGTCGGCGTGGCAGGCTGGGTGGACTTCTTGGTTCGGCTCCACCACGGCGGCCGCCGCGCATGGACCCCCGACCCGCGGTAGGTCACCCGATGCCGTTGTCCTCGGCAACCCTGCGTCACATGGCCGCGACGATATCCTCGCCCAGGCCGGGTTGTGGCTCAAATGAATTCGATCGGATCGATACGCCAACCGCGATCCGAGCGCCGCAACGTCACCTTGGCGGTGAGGTCGTGCGAACCGGTCATGCCGGAAAGTTACTGGTACGGCGGTGATCTCGATATCGACCGAGCTGCTCAAAGCAATGCCCAGATCCCCTGCGCACACCGATTGCGATGCACTGCACAGGAGTTCGGCGGCCCGATCGCCGCAGAGGCATCCGGGCCCGTGCGGACTTCCATGGGTCCGGAAGCGTTTCTCTGTTCAGGGCTTGACCTTGCCCCATGGGCAAGGTTCGACGATGGTTCGCATGAACAACAACGCATTGCACACCGTCGAAGCCCACATCCGCGAGCGGGCCGCCGCCTACTGCGAGTCCGACAACGTCCCCGGGTTCGTCGCTGGCGTGTATCACGCCGGCGAGCAGATCATCGTCGCTCACGGCACCGCGAACGTCGCCACCGGCGCACCGATGCTCGAGGACACCGGATTCCTGTTCGGCTCGGTTACCAAGGTCCTGACCACCACGCTGGTGCTCCGGCAGGTCGAGGGCGGACTCCTGGACCTCGACGCGCCCGTAGTGAAGTACCTCCCGGAATTCGCGCTGACCGCCCCCGGCGCGGCGGACAAGATCCTGGTCCGGCACCTGATCTCGCATACCAATGGCATCGATGCGGACCTGTTCTTCCCCGACGCCGCGGGCCGTGACGCCCTGCAGACCTACGTCGAGGGCCTCGCGAACAGCTGCGGCACCCTGTTCGAACCCGGCGAGCAGCTCAGCTACTCCAACGGCGGCATGATCGTCGCGGGCCGCCTGCTGGAAGTGGTGACCGGCCTGTCCTTCCCCGACCTGCTCGAGCGCGATATCTACGCACCCGTCGGCATGCGGAACTCCAGCACCTCAGCCGAGCAGGCCATCCTGCGCAGCACCGCCGTCGGCCACTTCCTGGACGCCGAGACCATGGCGGCCAAGCCGACTCGCATGTTCATGCTGCCCGATACGTGGGGGCCAGCGGGCGGCACACCGATCGGCACCATCGCCGACCTGCTCGCCTTCGGACGCACCCACCTCGCGGGCGGAATATCCCCATCCGGCACCCGCGTCCTGTCGAGCGAGTCGACCGCGCTGATGCAACAGGTCTCGCACGACATGGCCACCCCGAATGTCCCACCGATGGGCCTGGGTTGGGTGCGGTATCCGTTCGGTGACACGACCGTCCTCGCCATGTCGGGCGCATCGCCCGGCGGCGTGTCCATCCTGTGTGTCCTGCCCGAATACGACCTGGTCTTCACCGCCTTCGGCAATACCTCCAGGGCGATCATGCTGCAGGACCAGATCCTGCAATGGCTCCTCAGCGGGCATCTCGGCGGCCAAATCCCCACTCTGATCACCGAATTGGAGGCCGACGTCGACCTCACCCCCTATGTGGGCACCTACCGGTCCAACCAGCTCCGCATCGACGTCAGCATTGTCGAAGGTCAGCTCGAGGAACGGATGACCTACGAACCGGCAGACGAATCGCAGGCGCAGATCTTCACCGAGTTCGCTGGCGGCATGACCTCCGCCCCGCCGCAGCGCTACGTGCCGATCCGCCCCGGCCTTTTCGCACCCGCCGGATATCCACTGGAGACGTTCGACGGATATCTGCGACTGCTGCTCGTCTCCTACCACGACATCCGCGACGGCCGAGCGCGCTTCCGCAACGGCGGCGGCCGCCTGACCCGACGGGCCTGACCGTTCCGAATAAGTGGAAGGATATCCAGCATGATCACGATCGGCCGGCTCGCGGACTACGCCGGAGTGACCATCAAAGCCATCCGCCACTATCACGAGCGCGGTCTGCTCGCCGAGCCCGACCGCGACTCGTCCGGCTACCGGCGCTACACCGCGCAAGACGCCATCGACCTCATCAAGATCAGAACCCTGGCCGATGCGGGCGTACCACTGGCTCGCATCAAAGACCTCCTCGACACCGACCCGGACGCGCTCACGACAGTCATCGCCGAGATCGACCGCAACCTCCGCGACCGCATCGCGCAGCTGCGACGAACCCGCGATCAACTCGCCCAACTACGCAGCGGCGACCGGCTTTTCGTCTCCTCCGAAGTCGCCGCCTACCTCGACGACTTGCGCGAACTAGGCGTCAGCGAGCACCGGATCCACCTGGAACGCGACGGCTGGATCCTCATGCAAACCGCCTCACCCGAGGACGCCGCCGGATGGATCGCCGAAAAACGTGAACTCATCACCCATCCCGAAGTCCGCGCCCTCTACCTCGAATACGACGCCGCCTACGACTGGTCACCCGACGACCCCCGCCTCCCTGCCCTCGCGGAACGCACCCGCAACTGGTTCGCCAACCACCACAGCCGCTCCGAAACCCGCCCCGTCCACAACCCGGCCATCGCCCAGTTGGCCGCCCGATCCCAGCCCGGAGCCTCATCCCCGGCATGGGACCGCCTCAATCAACTCATGCGATAGCGGCATCGATCAAGGCTTCCCGTTTTCGTTGTCGGGTTTGCGCCCGGGTCAGGCGCATCTGTGTCCTCGCCGTTTCTGCTGACAGTTTGGTCCGGCCGACATTTTGGCCCCGCTACACCGGCCGTTGATCGCGCAACCGGGTCACCGCCGTGATGACAGACGATGCCTGGATAGCAACCAGTCGATCCAGTGGAACCAACTGCCCGGGTGCATCGCGTTCGATCTCACCGCACCACCGATCGAAGACAGCCTCGAAACGCCTACTTTCCGAGTGGAGTTCGGGAGATCCGCTGCGGGCGGCCTCCTCGCGCAGCAGCCGAGCGAGCGGTCCGGCGATTCGCAACCAGGGGAGTCATCGGCCAAGCGGGGGTCGCTCCACAGCGGCAATTCGCTGACCAGGTACGCACCACCGTACTGTCCGGCGTAGTGGCCGCTGCTGCCGCCGGACAGGGCCAGCGGATCCGCGCAGCCGGCCGCGATCGCGCTGCACATCTGATCGAAGCTCGGCATGCCGAAGATGCCTTCGGTCAGCGGCGCCGCGCCGGGGGCATCGGGTTCACCTCGGTACAGCGGCAATCCGTTGCCGGTGATGTGCCCGGTCAGCGACCTCCAGTAGTCACTATCGCCGCCGCTGACGTAGGCGAATCCGCCGCTGAAGTCCGCGTTGTGGAGCGAGGCCACCAGCGCGGGGCGGGTGGAATCGATCAGTGTCATCAGTGCCCGGGTCTCCGGCAGCGGACGGCCGATCGGGGTGCCCCGCCAATTCATCGGGAAGGTCCACTCCGCTTGCAGGTCACCGGGCGGCCGATAGAAGTGACGCGCCACATTGGTGCGGGTGAACGGGCCACCGAACCAGCCTTCGCCCAGCCGGGTGGCGTCCGGATCCACCAGCGGGACGAAATTCCAGGTAGCCCCGAGCGAAGACGTCAGCGCCTCGTCGGCGGCCAGCCGGCCCAGCAGATGACGGGTGGTGGCCAAGCCGATCGGCTCATTGGAGTGTGGGCTACCGAGCACCAGTATCGGGCGCGGCCCGGATCCGATGCGCACGTTGCGAATCGCCTGCCCGGCCCGGGAACGGCCGATCTCGGTGACCAGGACTCGGCCCGGATCGACTGCCGCCAATCTATCGACGAAGGCGTTCATCTCGTCCGCCGTCGGAAATGCCGAAATCGGTGACACCGGACCGACGATCTCGGCAATCTCGTCGGTTCCTGCCTGTACCGCCGCACCGTTGCCAGCATCGGTGCGAGAACAACCGGCCGCGGCGAGGGCGGCCATCGCGCTGAGCCCGAACAGCCGTCGACGGTTCATTTCCACCATTGGGTATCAGCCTCTCGGTTCTTCAGGGTTGCGCGAGATCGTCGAGCTCGCCATCGGATTGGATCGCGATGCCCTCACGCGCAACGCGCTCGGACAGCTCGGGACTTCGACGTAGGTCAGCGGTGCACGAGGTCACGAATGGCGGCGACGACGGCAGCCGGGTCCTCCTCAGCCATGAAGTGACCCGCGTCGATGGTGCGATGGTCCAGATCCGGTGCCCAGTTCGACCACAGAGCGGCGGCCTCGTATCCGAGTGTGGCGCCCCAGTCTTGCTGGATGACCGTCACGGGCATCGCCAGCCGGATGCCTGCGGCGCGGTCGACACGATCATGGTCGACATCGACGGTTGCCGAAGCGCGGTAGTCGGCCACGATCGAGGGGACGGCTTCGCGGCATGCATCGAGGTAGGCCGCGCGCACCGACGTGGGAATCGCGGATGGATCCTTGCTCCACTGGTCCAGGAAGGAAGAGAAGAACGCGTCGGCGCTGGCGGAGATCATCTGTTCGGGCAGGCCAGGCGGCTGCGCCATCAGGTACAGATGGAATCCGACGGCGGCGCTGGTGCCGTGCAGCACATCCCACATGTCCAGGGTGGGCAGCACGTCCAGACACGCGAGATGGCTGATCGCGTCGGGGTGGTCGAGGCCTGCTCGGAAGGCGACCAGCGCGCCCCGGTCGTGCCCGGCGAGTGCGAAACGTTCATGGCCGAAAGCTTTCGCCACGGCGATGATGTCGGCGGCCATGGTCCGCTTCGAGTAGGTATCGGTCCCGGCTTCTGCAGGTTTATCGCTGTCGCCGTAACCACGCAGGTCCGGGACGACGACGGTGTGGCCCCCGGCGACCAGGTCGGCGGCGACGTGCCGCCACATCAGGTGGGTCTGGGGAAAACCGTGCAGCAGCACGATCGGGGTTCCCGAGCCGGCGACGGCGACGTTGAGAGCGATGTCGTCGGCCACGGGGACCCGGTGGTAGTCGAATCCGGGAATGGTGCGAGTCATCGTGTGGGCTTCTTTCATTCGAAGGTGACTCTCGGAAAGGGGCTTTCGGTGTCGGGAGGTCGGCGGCACAACCACCCGACAGCCGAACCGCTAGCGCGGGGTTGTGGACAGGAAGTCCAGGATCAGGCCGTTGACCCGGTCCGGTGCCTCGACTTGCATCCAGTGGCCAATGCCGTCGAGCCGCTCGTACCGCCACGACCCGCTGACGTACTTCTCGCTACCGAGCACGGCCTGCTCGGTCAGGAACGCGTCTTCGCTGCTCCACACGCCCATCATCGGGGCGAGTACCGGTGGCAGGACGGGCGGTTCGACGAGGAATTCCGGTCCGGCCCCGGTGCGGTACAGCCCCAGGCTGGTGCTCAGCGCCCGCGGATCACGCATCCGCTCGATGACCTCGAGCAGGTCCGGATGACTGGCGAGCCATTGCCGCATATTGGCGAAATCGTCTTGCGCGAGCCAGCGTTCGGCGATGCCAAGGGACTGGAACAGCAAGAAGTACCAGGACTTCTCGCGCTGTGGCAGCCCCGCGTCCACCACCGCCGCCGGGGTCCCCACCGAGAGCGTGGTGAGGTCGGCGACCCGCTCGGGATGCAGCCCCGCGAGCAGCACGGCCAGGGACGCACCCCAATCGTGCCCGATGACGTGTGCGGACTGCACCTCGAGTTCGTCGAGCACGCCCACCAGATCGGCGACATACTGCGCGAGCTCGTACTGTGCCAGTTCCGTCGGTTTGTCCGAGGACCCGAAGCCGCGCAGATCGGGTGCGATAGTGCGGTAGCCCGCCGCGTTCAACGCCGGCACCTGATAACGCCATACGGCGTGGGTATCCGGATACCCGTGCACCAGAAGCACATCCGTGCCGGATCCGCTGACCTGCACCTGCAATTCGATGCCATTGCTTTCGATGCGCACTACCTCGCTCCGATCGCGGTGAGCAGCTCGACCCGGGACGGGCCGGGCTGCGGATAGCCGGTAGCACCGCCGCCGATATCCATGGCTCGGTCGAGCACGCCCGGTCGGGCCAGTGCTTCCTCGGGGCTGCTCAGTCCCGAACCGACGTCGCTATAAGCCCGCAGCACGTCGGGGTCCTGCAGCTTCGCGGCCTCCAGTGCCTGCCGCAGGTGCCATTCCGGATCGTCGGTTCGATAAACGACGCCCTCGACATAAGGGATGGCGGCGATTTCGAGGTCGATCTGCTCGAGCCGATGCAGATCCCACGCGGCCGAGGCCTGCTGGGTACGGCCGAGCGTGTCATCGGTGATCTCGTCGAACCGGAGCGCGAGCTTCTCCCGATCGTCGAAACCGGTCTCGCGCAGCACATCCCGCAGCAACAGCGCATGCGCCATGCCCATGGTGATGCCATACCCGAAGGTGGGATTGGTTGTCGCCCAAGCATCGCCGATGCTGAGCAGTCCGGTCGCCACCGGCTTGTTGTCGATGACGAAGCGCCGATGCCGGGACTCCATGCCGGACATGGCGAGCACTCCGGTGATGGGCTCGCCATACGAAGCCCAGTGCGCCATACCGGGATACAGCGCAGCGACCCGCTGCCAGACCTCGGGATCACTCAACGCCCGCATGGCGCGGTCCTTCGCTGAGACGAACAAGGCCACGGCCCATGTTCCCGCGTCACCGGGAACGGTGGTGATCCCCAGACTGCTGTGGTGTTCCAGCGGCCAGGCCGCCTGGTCCGGATAGGACCCGTCGGCGGAGCGGAAGTACCGGCTGTAGGCCAGGAATCCGGTCTCGTGCTTGTCGTATTTCGGGGCAGGGGCACCGACGTCGGTGAGCATCTTGCTCGCCGGGGAATTGCGGCCGAGTGCGTCGACGACCAGGTCGGCGTGGATTTCCTCGCCTTGCGCAGTCAGGACGCCGGTGATGTGCAGGACACCGGAGGCCGGTGTGGCCTCGGTCAGGAATCCGGTGACCGGAGTCTCCCGGCGTACCGTGACCCCGGCGTGCACGGCGGCGTTGCCGAGTCCCTGCTCGAGGACGGGCCGGCGAGCGGCGAGGGTGTCGAACCGTTCGTCGCCGGGTTTCCGGCCGCCGATGGTCGGCAGATCGTAGGCGCCGTCGAGCATGTTGTGGCTTCGGGCGCCCAGAGCTCGCAGCTCGGTGATCGCCTCCGGCAGTTCCTGGGAGAGTAGGTGATACGCCCCCGGCAACACGAGGTGCGGGTGCCGGAATTGGTTGACTCCCGATCGCCGCCACTGGTCCCACGCGTGCTCGGCGTCGACGCCCGGCCCGTCGGGATCCTTGTCCAACAGGGTGACTCGATGGCCTTCGCGGGCCAGCAGCATGGCCGCGGTCAGCCCGACCGGACCGCCGCCGAGAACTACCACGTGCATCGGCCGGCCTTCCTTGGTGGTTCGCATGATGTGTCCTTTCGAGGATGCGGAGCAGGTCTGGCAACTGTCGGCTGGAATGACGCTCAGTTCCCAGACCGGAAACTGCTCAATTACGAGGAAGTTGCCGGTGCCGCATGGCTATCCAGGCGCCACTGCATCGAAATCGGCTGGGCCGATCAGGAGACGGCGCCGGCGGCGTCGACGATGACCTTGGCCACGACATCGGGCTGGGAGACCGTGACCGCGTGCGAGGCGCCGGGGATTTCGACGGTCGCGCGGGCTCCGGCGCGTTCGGCCATGAATCGGTGCGCGGCGACCGGGATGTTGTAGTCGGCGTCGGGGTAGACGAACCAGGAGGGCCGGGTCTTCCAGTTGGGCGCACCGGATTTGCCGTTGAGGGCGCGATCGTTGAGCGGTCGCTGAGTGCGGGCGTCGAGTGCGGCCTGCGCGGCGCTCACGTCGGCAGCGAACTGCTTCTGGTACTTCTCGGGCTTGATGTAGAGGTCGGTACTGCCGTCGGCGAGCGTGACCTTGTTCAGGGTTTCGCCGAGGGTGCTGCCCGGGAACTTGCCGGACAGCTCACCGATGGTTTCGCCCTCCTCGGGGGCGAAGGCCGCTACGTAGACCAGGCCCTTGACCTTGGGATCGATGATCTGCGAAATGACCTGCCCGCCATAGGAATGCCCGACCAGGACGACCGGCCCGTTGATCGAGGCGACCACGCCGCGGACGGCATCGGCATCACCCTGGACGCTACGCAGCGGATTGCCCACCGCGATATTGGTCAGGCCCTGCCGATTCAGCCGGTCGATGACTCCGTTCCAGCTGGCGGACTCGGCGAACGCGCCGTGGACAAGAACGATGGTCGGTTTCACCGGCGCGGGGGCCGGGTCGGCGGAGGCACAGCCGGCGCTGGCGAGGGTGGCGCTCAGGCCAAGGGCGGCGGCGGCGATCTTGGCGGAGTTGGCAATACGCATGACGAATTCCTCTGCTGTTCAAGGTGTTTCGTTGAGGTTATGGGAATTTCAGAGGGAGTCAGTACTTCAGGAACTCGAGCAGATCCGCTTCGAAGGCGGTCCGGAATTCGCCGTAGAGCCCGTGCGCTCCGCCTGGGTAGACGCGCAGGGTCGAATGCTCGAGCAGCTCAGCGGATTTCACCGCCGAGTCGTGCAGCGGGACGATCTGGTCGTCATCGCCGTGCGCGACCAGTACCGGAATATCGATGCGCCGCAGATCCTCGGTGAAGTCGGTCTCGGAGAACTGGGTGATGCATTCGTAGGCGGCGCGGATACCGGCCTGCATACTCAGCCGCCAGAACGCGCGGCGCGCACCTTCCGACGCGATCACGCCGGGCCGGTTGAAGCCGTAGAAGGTTTCGCTCAGATCCCAATAGAACTGAGAGCGATCGGTGTCGACGCCGGCGCGGATGGCGTCGAACACCTCCCTCGGGGTGCCTTCGGGATTGGTCTCCGACTCGACCATGATCGGCGGCACCGCACCCAGCAGCACGGCCTTCGAGACGCGGGCGCTGCCGTGCCGGCCGAGGTAGCGGGCGACCTCGCCGCCGCCGGTGGAATGCCCGACGAGCACGGCGTCGCGTAGATCGAGCGTCTCGATCAGCTCGGCCAGATCGTCGGCGTAGCGATCCATGGTGTTGCCGCCCCAGGTCTGGGTGGATCGGCCATGGCCGCGGCGGTCGTGGGCGATGGCGCGGAAACCGTGCTCGGCGACCAGGCGGGCTTGCTCGTCCCAGGCGTCGGCGTTGAGCGGCCAGCCGTGGCTGAAGACGATCGGTCGTCCGGTGCCCCAGTCCTTGAAGAAGATCTCGGCGCCGTCGGTCGTGGTGAATGTCGATGTCATGGCCATGAAATTACGAAGCTGGGCACCCCTGCCGAATCAGTTGAACGACTGCGTCGATGACTGAGTGACATTGTCGAACCGCGACGGTTCTGTCTGGTCGTCGAACTGCTCCCCGAGGACGCTGCCGCCGATGAGGCCAGCACCCGTCGCGCCGCGAACGCCCGCGACCAGCTCACCCCGCAGGAACTTCAGATCGCCACGCTTGCCGCCGAAGGACTCACCCACCGCCAGATCGCCGAGAAGCTCTACCTTTCGCACCGCACTGTCGGCTCCCACCTGTACCGAATCTTCCCGCGGCTGGCATCACCGGCCGAGTCGAGTTGGCCGCGGTGCTCGAGAGTATCGCCGCCCAGCGCCGATTTGAGCACTGCTGAACAGCCGAATGGGCTGGGAAGTGAGCAGCTTTCGTGGTGATCATGGGCTGCCACCTAGAGTGAGGAGTACGAGGCGGTGTCGAACACGGATGTGACGTTGTTGCGGCTTTCGATGCTCGGACCTGTGGAGGTGTGGTTCGGCGAGGTTCCGGTAGGGATCCAGCAGCAGAAGCCGCAGACGCTGCTGGCGATGCTGGCCCGGAACGCGGGGCGGGTGGTGTCGATCGACGAGCTGATCGATGGCCTGTGGGGCGTGGACGACAGTCCTGATTCGGCGGTCGGAGCCATTCGGAATTTCGTGTGGTCGGTGCGTCGGCAGTTGGCCGTCCATGATGACTGCGCCGACGCCGTAGTGTCGGTGCGTGGTGGTTACCGCCTGGCGCTGCCGGTCGATACCGATGCCGATGCCGCCGAACGGCACCGGGCCACGGCGGAAATGTCCCGCGCCGCAGGAAGTCTCGTCGATGCCGACCGGGAAGCGCTTGCCGGACTGGCGCTTTGGCGCGGCGATCCGTTGTCCGGAGTGCCGGGGCCTTGGGCGGCGGTGGAGCGTGCGCGGCTGCGGCGACTGCGCCGCACCCTGCAAGAACTCTCTATCGAAACTGCCTCGGCCACAGGTGAATTAGACCGCGCGATCACTGAGGTGGAGTCGCTGCGGATCGTGGATCCGCACTGCGAACGGTTGACGGCGCTGATGATGACGGCCCTGCACGACAACGGCCGGCGGGCCGAGGCATTAGCCGTCTATCTGGACGCCAGGCAGCGCCTGGTGGCGGATCTGGGCCTGGAGCCGGGCACCGCCCTGGCCGCATTGCATCAGCGAATACTCACCGACGAGGTCGCGCTGCGGCGCAGCGCGACCTGCGCTTCCTGACCGGTGGACGGAGGCCACTCACTCGTCGCACACAGCGTGGAACAGTCGCAGCGTCCCGGCAAGAATCACCGCCTCTCCCCCGGCAGGCATGGCCACGGCGCGCACCACACCGTTGGGGAAGTCGGCGATCTGGGCGACCACGGTGCCGCTTCGCTCCCGCCAGGTGCTGAAGAACAAGCCGGGACGCAGCTCCGCCATGGTGGTCTCGACGGACTCGCGATGGCCCGCATCGGCCAGCCCGGCTCCTTCCAGCACCGTGATCGTCAAACTGGTGTCGGACTCGTACCGCAGCACGGCCACGTAGTCATCCATATAGGCCAGGAAGCAACTGCCGAATATCCGCAGCGCCATCGACGAACCCCGTTCCTCGGTGGAGTGCGGACGTACCCGCGATTCTGCCGGGACCCGGCGGGCGACCACATCCGTCACGTGACTGCGCTGCGCCCCGGGTTGTCTATCCTTCCGCGACAGCGTCTCTCAGCTGGTGCCGCGCGGTGACACCGAGCAACGGGAAGGCCTGGTACAGGTGGCTCCCGACCGTACGGTGCGACAGATAGAGACGCTCACCGATCTCTTTGTTGGTGTATCCCGCGGCGGCGAGTTCGACAATCTGCCGGGTGCGGGCAGGCAGGTTGGCCAATGCGCCACGGCTGACGGGCTTGGGGTGCAACCCCGCCGCACGCAGCTCGGCACGGGTCCGTTCGGCCCAGGGTGCGGCACCCAGTCGTTCGAAGATTCGCAGGGCCTCGGTAAGCATGGGCCGGGCCTCGGCGATCCGACGGGCGCGGCGTAGCCATTCGCCGAATTCCAGCTGGGTCTGCGCCCGTTCGAACGGCCATTGCTCGCCCGCCGATTCACCCAGCGCCGCCCGGAAATACTGCTCGGCATCATCGCCCGCGGCGAGCAGGGCGCGCGCACGGTCGAAGATCAGTCGCAGCCGCAGCGACGGGCCCCCGGTGGTCGCGGCCACGACATGGTCGAGCACGGTGCGCGCCTCCTCGGTCCGGCCGGTTCTGGCGGCGGCCGCCGCCAGGTCGGCAACGCCGTAGCAGGAGACGCCGTAATGCAGTGGCACGCCAGCATCGTCGAAATTCTGTCGCAGCCAACCGAACCCGGATTGATGGTCCCCTTCGGTGATCGCCGCGAGCCCCGCGACCCAGCGGGCCCTGACCGTCAACTCGCTGACGCTCGCCGGATCCGGGATGCGGGCAAGGATGTCCGCGGCCGAGGTCGCAGCGCGGGCCGTATCGCCGCGCAAGGCGGCGATGGCGGCCTGGGTGAACTGGGCGAACTGGACCGCCAGGAGCGTGGTGTCGCCCGCATCGATCTTGGCGACGGCACGTTCGGCCTCGTCCCAGCGACCCGTGCAGAACAGCGCGGTGCCCAGATAGGCGGCCATCATTCCGCCGAGCAGGACGTGAGCGTCCGGGCGTTCGGGGTGTGCGACAGAGTTCAGCAGGCCGGCGGCGGTCGCGGTCTCGTCGAGCCGCAGGCAGATCCGCGCGAGGTGAAAATTCAGCGCGGTGTGCTCTTGCTGCGCGGCCGTCAGGTCGGGCAGGCTCTTGCGGGTGGTCTCGGCGAAGCCGAAGGGATCCACCGCCATCAGCATGTCCAGCCGGTATTCCGCTGGGACCCAGTCGATATCGGCCATGGCGCGCAGGCTGCGGGCGCGGTGTTCGGCGCGGCCGGACAGGTAGGTGGCCTCGCCCACGATGGTGAGGGCAGTCAAGGTGCCCCCGTCGTACGGCACGGCATCATCGAGCGTGGGAGCGAGCAGCACGAAGGCCCGATCCAGTTCGAGATCTTGGAGCGCGGCGATTCCGCGCCACGATCGGGCGATGGCGTCGTCGGCCGATTCGTCGTTCTGCGCGACGAGCTCACTCGCGCGGGCGGCGAGTGCCATTGCCTGCGAGACCATTCCGACGGCGAAGAACTCGATCGCGGCGTGGAACAGCCGACGGCCGTGGTCGCGGACGCCGGGGGTCAGCTGGGCCGCGCGCACCAGGCCGGTCGCGCCCTCCGCCAACGCGCCGCGACCCCAGGACCGCGTCGCGGCCTGCTCGATGATCTGTGCGACGTCCTCGTCGGGCTCGATCGTGGCCGCCGACAGGTGCCAGGCGCGACGGACGATGTCGTCGGTCAACGCCTCGGCGAGCTCGAGATGCACCTGTCTGCGCACTGACGCTGGCGCGGCACCATAGATCGCCGAGCGAATGAGGGGATGGCGGAACTCGATTCGCCCGGGGCTCAGCCGGATCAGTCCGGCCTGTTCCGCGGGCCGCCAGACCTGAGCGCCGACCGGCGGGAGGACTGCTCGCACCACAGCCTGGTCGGTGATATCCGCGGCGGCGCCGACCAACAGTGCGTGCCGGGTGTCCGCGGGGAGCGTAACGAGTTGGGCGGCGAAGGCCCGGATGAGCCGATCGGTGACGGGGATCGCGGGGGCGAAGACGTCGGCATCGCGCATGGCCCTGGGCAATTCGTGTAAGGCGAGCGGGTTGCCTTCCGCCGCTGCGAGCACCCGGGCCCGCAGCTCACCGTCCGGGGCGTCGGGTAGCAGGTCCAGCACCTGCCCCGATTCGACCGGCCCGAGAGGAGCCAACACGATCGAGGGCAGCGCGTCCTCGAACTCCTCCGGCAGCCGGTCGCCACGGCAGGCGGCGAGCAGGCCGATCGGTTCGCCTTCCAGCCTTCGGATAAGGAAGGCCAGCAGCGCCCGGCTGGCGAGGTCGAACCATTGCAGGTCGTCCAGCACGATCAGCAGCGGTTGCTGTTCGGCCAGGTTCGACAGCAGCGTGAGCACGGCCATGTTGAAGATCATGCGGTCGGGCGCGGCGGTCTCTTCGCCGAAGCCGAAGGCATTGAGCAGCGCTGACCGCTGCCGGCCCGGTAGCGCGTCAGCGTCGTCGAGGTAGGAAAAGAGCAGCTGGTGCAGACCGGCGTAGGCGAGGTCGATCTCGGCGACACTGCCCCTGGCGCGCAGCACGCGCACGCCGCGTTCGACGGCGTCCTCGGCGGTGGCGCCCAGCAGTGCGGACTTGCCGATACCCGCCTCGCCCAGCACGGCGATCAGCGAGGGGCCCGCCGTATGCGGAGACAGCGCATCCGCTATGAGCGACATCTCCTGGTCGCGGCCGACCAGCATTCCCCGCATTGTGCCACCCTCTCCGTGTCCACCCGCCGGAGAAACATCCCAATTGGTCGACTTATGCCGTTTCGACTGTGGACCTTATCGGAATTCTCCCGTGATCCGTCCGGCAGAGTCATCCGACTGATGCGGAGCTGATCCCAGGTGCCGTAGGTTCTTCCGGCCGCTGGCAATGATCGAGTGGACAGGCACCCACGAATGACAGAAGTGAGCAGTTTCTGGTCTGGCGGATGGGCTGTGGCGCAGGCGAGGTTTGGTGCCGACCGGCTCGGGTGCGCCGGACAGGCACAACGAGGAGGTCACATGCCGATTCCGCTCAACGTTCTGGTCGTCGGGTCGGGGGTCGCCGGGATGGCGGCGGCCGGCGCGATGCATCGTCGCGGGTTGTCGGTGGATATCGTCGAGCGACGGACACACAGCCCGGCCGGGGCTGGACTCTTCTTGCCGGGCAATGCCGTTCGGGCGCTGACCGAACTCGGTCTCGGGGCTGCGCTGGGCGCGGACGGTGTGCCGATTCACAGACAGCGCCTACGGGACCAGCGCGGCCACACGCTCGCCGAAATCGACGTGACCGCCCTGTGGGACGGTGTCGGGCAGCCGATGGGTATCACGTATGACCGGCTGCGCACGGCCCTGGTGGACAACCTGCCGCTGCCCGTCCGGACCGGTGTCACCGTGCGCGCGCTCACCGAGTCCGAATCCGGTGTAGAGGTGGAGTTCAGCGACGGTAGCGGCGGCCGCTTCGACGTCGTGGTCGGCGCCGACGGAGTGCACTCCGAGCTGCGGCGCATAGTGAATCCGCAAGCCGAAGCACGCTATGTGGGTCAGATCTGCTGGCGGTTCGTCACCGACAACACCGCGGATATCGACGCCTGGACCGTGTGGCTCGGGCGCGGTGCGACGTTCCTCGCGGTGCCGGTCGGCAAGGACCGGCTGTACTGCTATGCCGATCTGTCGACGTCCGGACCGGTTGCCGTCACACCGGCGGGATCGTCTCTGGCCGAACACTTTTCCCGTTTCGACAACCAGGTCCGAGATCTGATCGCGCGGCCGGAGGCCACCGATGCTCACTTCTCCGGCATCGAGGAAGTCACCGACCCGGCCTGGCGGATCCGGCGCATCATCCTCATCGGTGATGCCGCACACGCGAGTTCCCCCAATATGGCTCAGGGTGTGGCGATGTCGGTGGAGGACGCCCTCGTGCTTGCCGAATCACTGAGCGGGACCGGCGAAATCGAGCAGTTGCTGGAGGGGTATCGGCAGCGGCGGCTGCCGCGCACCCAGTGGGTGCAGGCCCGGACGCGGCGACGCGACAGCACGAGGGGAACGGCCCCGGTCGTTCGTAACACGGTGCTTCGCCTGGCTGCTCCCCGAATCTACGAGCGCGACTACGGCAGGCTCCGCGACGTGCCGTGAGCCACGCCGAACTCCTTGCTACTCATAACCTTCGAAAGAGGAAATCGAATGACTGTCGTCTTCGTGCACGGTGTCCCTGGGACTGCGGCCGTGTGGGACGCCCTGCGCGCCCATCTCGCTGTCGACAGCAGGGCACTGTCGCTGCCCGGCTTCGGGGTCGCCAGACCGGAGTCGTTCGCCGCCACCAAAACCGCGTACGCGGACTGGCTGGCGGCCGAGCTGCGGGGCATCCCCGGCCCAATCGACCTGGTCGGCCATGACTGGGGCGCCCTGCTGACCTACC
The DNA here is from genome assembly GCF_050946365.1 of Nocardia sp. CA-107356. NCBI lineage: Bacteria > Bacillati > Actinomycetota > Actinomycetes > Mycobacteriales > Nocardiaceae > Nocardia > Nocardia sp. CA-107356. The sequence continues at coordinate 7,727,053 of NZ_CP191992.1, forward strand.
GGATCGTCACCAAATATGATGTTCCAGTCCGCAGTTGGATAGCGGACGCAGCGAGCATCATGCACCCAGACTACCGCTGGCACGAGCTGGGCCAAACCTGGCAGACCATCGGAGCCGGCGAAGAATTCATGCGACAGTCCACCGATATCGACGCCCGCATGGGGCGCTCCATCCTGGATCTCTATCGTTCCGCCACTCCAAATCTTTACTGGGACTGGGGAACCGACCTGCGGCGCACCGCCGCAGCGGGCCTGGTCATCACCCCGCTGCAGGACCCCTACGACGATTACCAGCTAGCCGGCGAGGTCGCCCGGGACCTCGGGGCAACCTTCTACCTCATGCCGGACGCGGGCCACCAATGGATGGTCGAGCAGCCGGCAGCGGGAGCCGAAGCGCTGCAGGACTTCTGGACATCGCTGTTTCCCGCGTGCGGACCTCACTGGCCGTTCAACTCGTGATGCCAGAGCAGCTCGCTCATCCGATCCACGGCGGTGCCGAGATGGCGGCGGTAGGTGCTGAACGGCAATCCCAGCAGCTCCGCCGCCACCTCCTGAGTGGGCGCGCCCTTGAAGTAGGCGACATTCACCGCCCGGTGCAACTTCTCACCGCCGCGCTCGGCGAGCAGCGACTGCGCCGCGTCCGCGAGCACTTCGGTCAGCGACTTCCCGCTCTCGGTGACCAGACGGCTCCGGTTGAGCGGGTTATCACCGAGCGCAACCGGTTTGCGCAGCGTGCGCAGCGCGTCGCGAATTGCCGTGTCGAACTCCGGACGGGACAGCACAACCAACTCCGTGGGCCCGCGAACCGGCCCATCGGCCATGGAGGCGCCCGCGAGCATGGCAGCGGACTTCTCCTCCAGCCACGGGCCGGGCGGTTGCGTGCGCCAGTCGTGGGCGAACAGCGCGTACCGATGGGCACCAACGCTCGGCGGAGCATCGATGGGCGCCATATTGATATCGCCGAGGTGCGCGTCCCAGTAGCCATCGTCACGCATGACGACAAACGACCAGGCGAGCCTTTCACCGCGAATCATTTCCCCGGTGGCACGCCACTGGGCGAGCGTGGTAGCCGCAGCGGGTCGTTGGTAGGCGGTGGCGTCGACGGTGAAGCGAGCCAACGCCATATACTCCCCCGACCGGAGCGGCCCATGGGCGCGCGCGTAGCGCCACGCCGCCGCGACCACCGGATCGACCTCCAGCCCCACGGGCTCGGCGAGTTCGAGCCACGCGGAGAATGCGACGACCTCGCCCGTCTGCGTCGCGAGATAGGCCCGGAACGCCGCGGGCTGCTGGTCCAGCCAGAACGCTACGATCGCCGCCGACGCATCCCCTTCGTGCCGCTGCACCAGCGCCAACACCTGCTCGCGCTGCGACTCGACATACGGATGATCCTCGACGAGCCCCACATCGCGCCAGACATTGAATTCCGAGATCTGCCGGTCAGTGCGATACAGGAAGATCACCGCGCCGGTTGACTGCAGCAACTGTGATTCCGGAGCCGACCGCAGGTGCGCCAGCTGCACTTCCCGCATCCGGTGATGTATTTCGGCAAATCCCTCCGCGTCACGCCACCGCAGATCGGCTTCCAGCGCTTCCCGCACCACATCGTGCGGAAACAACCCGGCGCCGGTGTACTCGATGAACGGCTGCACCCGCAGCCACGCGAACAACTCCGCCGCCCGCTCCCCGAACACGGCCCGCAGCAGTGACTCCGAGGTGACATAGGCGTGCGCGCAGACTTCGAGCGCCCGGCTGTGCTCGGGGCTCGGTGTGCTGCCGATCAATTGGCGCAGCAATGTCGCGATGGTGTCCTGGCTCGGTCGCCAATCACCGGTCGGTGCACCATCTTTTACCGCCTCCACCGCCACCGCGGCCGCCAAGGCCAGCGCGAGCGGATTGCCCCCGGTGAACTCGAGCACGGCCTGCTGCACAGTGGCCGGCACATGCCGCGCGTGCAGGAATTCGGCCGCCTCCTGCGGAACGAGATTCCGGAGCGCGGTGACCCGGAGGAGATCAACCCATCCCGGGTCAGAGGTCCACAGCGGGTCCGGCTCGGCACGCCCGGCGACCACCACCACCGCGCCGACAGGCAACTGCGGCAGAAACCGCTCCCACAGCCATCCTTCGAGTCCCTGGCACTTCTCGAAGGTATCGATGAGCAGCACCACCCCCGGTCGCTGCAGTGCGGCTCCGGCTGCCGCCAGGAACCCCTCGGGCGTCGGAACCACTGTTCGGCCGTCGATTTCGACGACTTGCCGACCCGCGCGCCGAGCCTGCCCGGCAAACTTCCACAGCAGCGTGGACTTGCCGATACCGCCTGGCCCGTGCAGGTAATGGACGGGCCGGGCCGCGTGATCCCCCGCGAGCGCCGCGGCGAATCCCTCGAGTTCGGTGCGTCGGCCGACGAAGGCCCGGTCACGCCCGGCGGCCAAAGTGTGAGCCAGCATGGTGGTGTTTGTCGGCATGCCGAAGAATTTAGGCCGCGCAGGCTCTTGGGCGAATCAGTCGAACGACTGCGCCTGGAGGTCCCGAAGGGCTACATGGCAATACATCCGGGGGGTGTCGCATCCTGCCCGAGTTCCACTCGACGTGTCTCGAGGTCGGGATGGCGAACAAGCTCGTGTACCAGTCCGGCAGGCCCGCCGACACAGATCCAGTCGTCGTCGAACAGCCGCGACACCAGCCAGCAGCGGTCGGTCGGAAAGATCAGGTCGGGCAGGCTACGACGTTGACGCCAAGTCAGCTTGCGCCAGCTGAGCGCCTGCTCCGGCCCCGCCTCGACCAGCACATAGTGCCAATCGGCGTACAAGGTCACGCGGGGAGCTTCGGGGAAGACGATGTCGTCGACGCCGTTATCGAGGTAACCCAACCACCAACGCGGGTTCGCCGACTCAACGCGCAGGACCGACACCAGCGCTCGGTCCAGCGCCTCCCAGGCCGCGTCGTCGTCTTCCGGCACGACGATCGTGGCATACCTGTCGAAGACCGGCGGGATCGCGGAGACGATGGTCAGCCCGGCCGAGGTACCGTCCGCGATCCATGCGGTCTCCGCGTTGGTTCCGATTCGCCAGGAACCGCCATCCGAGGTGCTGAGATCCACCCACCAATCGTCGCCGGGTCCGCGCAGAATCGCCAATGAATTCGAGTGGGTCGGGCGGGCGCGGGCTCGATCGAGCGGCTCGGTTGGCAGTGGCTTCGTGATCACCGAGCCCGTGCCGGCACCACATCCCGAGTTCCCGCTCCTCCCACGTCCGATCGACGGCTACCCGACCATCGGCTACCTGCCGCTGGCCGAGACCGCAGCCGACGCATACCGCGCCGTCCTGGACTGGATGGACCCCGCTTTCCGGTACGACGTCCAAGAACTCATCGACAAATACAATCGAATCCATCATGCGCAGACGACAATTCACGTCGACTCGCGCGAGCCGCGCAGCCGCCTTGTCGCCCGAACAGTTCTTTCCGTGAGTAGGGACAATCAATGTCGTACAGTCCGCCGCCGGAACCGACCAACCCGCCCCAGTACCCCGGCACGGCGACTCCCGGCCCGAACGCCGGATACTTCACGCCACCGGATCCGCTCTATCCGAATCCTCCTCGGCCGCAACAATCCTGGGACTATCCCAGCGGCCACGGATGGCAAGGCGGCCCACAACCGACCGATCGGCGGCACGGAATGGGGCTCGCCGTCGGGGCGGTACTCCTCGGCATCATCGGTTGCGTACTCCCGTTCCTGCCGATCGACCTGACCGGTGTACGCCCCTTCATCGGCCTCCCGTTCGGAACCGCCGGACTGATCCTCGGGATCGTCGGCTGCACCGGACAACGCCGCGGCAAGGGCCTGGCAGTCACGGGAATAGTCCTGTCCACCATGGCACTTGCCGCCGAGTTCATCATGATCGCCAACCAGGTGATCTGAGCAGCAGCAGCGGCTCCCAGCGGACCGGGCACATCCCCCACACTCCGTCAGCACGGCGAATATCCCTGTGGCACTTGGCCTCAGCCAACCGGACTCGGCGGAGCTGACACTGATGGAGGAGCCGGATCACGCCGCGATGACGCCTTTGCCGGGGCATGTCGCTGTAGGCCGTGAACAACCTCTTCCACCTTCCCGTGATTCGGTGTACCGTTATTTAACGGCTCAATATATGAGGCGTACGCACGGCGAAGCCGCGGCCGACCCGCGAAAATATCGCAACGCGAACGGGACCGACTTCGGCGACGCCGACGGTGGACATACGGCTGCGCGTGCTCGGGAGGCGAAATGCTCGGTCTGGAAGGTCGACTGGCTCAGCTCATCGAGGAGGCGAGAACCTTGGGCAGCGGTGCGACCGTCGAGACAGTAGGCGGCCTGCAGTACACCTTGGGCTCCTTGGACCTGGAACTCGAGACAGGGTCCGCCGACCGGCGTCGCGAACTCGGCAGGCTACGCCGCGAAGCCGGATTGCTGCTAGCCGACGCCCACGCCCGTGCCGTCCTGGCCCGCGATTTCGGGTGATCCGGGTCGCGAGAGATACCCGGATAATCCAACGGAGCGAGATGCGCATTCGGCAACCCCCTCCGGCCTGTCGAGCACCGAACTGATCGCCGAGTTCTTCGACCTCGCCCATCCAGCGGACGACCGAATCCGATCACACAGTCTGCACAGGCCGACATGGCAGACTGCGGTTCATGGACGACGCTTCGGTGAACCGCTCGGCCGACCCCACGATCACCTGTGGAACCCGGGTGCGCAACCACCAGGAAGCCCACCACCGCGCCGGTCGTCTCGCCGCAGCTCTGGCAGCCGCCGGAATCGGCCGCGGGAATCGGGTCGCGGTCATGCTGCGCAACGACATCGAGTTCCTCGAGGTCTCGTTGGCCATCGCCGCCAGCGGGGCCAATCCAGTGCCGATCAACACGCGATGGCAGGCACCCGAGGTCGAACATGTACTCGTCGACAGCGCTGCCGGACTCGTCATCGCCCATACCGAATTCATCGACGTCATCACGACCGCGCTCGCACGCGCAGGCCTGGATACGCGCATCGTCGAGGTCGCGATGCCGACCGAGTTGCTCGATGAAGCCGGACTCGACCGTGCGTTGGCGCACCCCACCCAGCGACACACCACTCTCGAACAGTGGATCCGCGACCACCCGGAACCGCTCGGCCACCTCGAAGGCGCCGTCGCCGATTCGATGGGACTCATCTACACCTCCGGCACCACCGGAACACCCAAAGGTGTTCTGCGCGAACGCATGACACCGCACCAACTGCTGTCCATCGCGGGCGGCGCGGCGAACCGGATGGGGCTCGCCCCGGGCGGTCGGATGCTGGTGGCCGGGCCGTTGTACCACACCAGCCCCAACGCGGTCGCCGTGCTGGCCCTGCGCATGGGCACCAATATCACGATCATGCCCCGCTGGGATGCCGAGCGATTCCTGCAACTCGTCGACGAACACCGCATCACCCAGGCCAAAATCGTGCCGACCATGCTCTCCCGACTGCAGTCACTGCCCATCGAAATCCGTAGTCGCTACAACGTTTCCAGCCTCACCCACCTCATCCACTCCGCCGCGCCCTGCCCGCCCGCGGTCAAACGCACCGCCATCGACTGGTTCGGCGACGCACTGATCGAGTACTACGGCTGCACCGAAGCAGGCACCATCACCTGGATCACCGCCGCCGAATGGCTCGAACACCCCGGCAGCGTCGGCCGCGGCGCAGACGGCTCCGCCGTCATCATCGCCGATGAGAACGGAACCCCCTGTCCCCCAGGCGAAATCGGACACGTCTTCGTCCGTGGCGCCGAGTACTGGCCGAGCTTCACCTACCTCAACCGGAACAGCACCACGCCCGGTCCCGTTCCGGGATTCATCACCGTCGGCGACACCGGCTATCTCGACAGCGACGGCTACCTGTACCTCACCGGCCGCTCCAGCGAAGTCATCATCTCCGGCGGCGTCAACATCTATCCCGCCGAAATCGAAAACGCCATCATGGCACTCGAAACCGTAGAAGACGTCGCAGTATCCGCAATCCCCTCCGCCACCGACCTCGGTGAGACAGTGGCCGCCCACATCGTCCCCCGCCCCGACGCCGACCTCAGCGCGGAACTGATCCGCGCGAACCTGGAAGGGCAACTCGCGCACTACAAAATACCCACGCACATCACCATCACGACCCGGCTTCCGCGCGATGACTCCGGCAAGGTCTACAAACGTCAGCTGCGAGACCAGAGCCGGTGAATCGCAGACGCGCTGGGCAGCAGCCGCCGAAGATCATTCGGATCAAGACGGCAGTGCCGAGATCAGCTGTAGGCGTTCGCTTTGTGACGATGTCGGTGCCCGTGACGCATCCACCTGGGTGACCGCCTTGCCGTGCCGAGGCGCCCGCACCACGACATCCGTATCGGGACTTCAGGGGTGGGCTTCGGCGGTGGCCTTCAGGTCTCGCAACCAGGCTTCGAGACCGGCTCCGAGGAAGGCGGTGGATGTGGGTATGTCGGCTTCGACCTGTTCGCCCGTCCAGTTCTCTTCGGTGCGCACGAGAACACCGCCGGCAACCTCGGTGAAGGTCCAGACGTGGACGCCATTGTCGATGCCGAGCCCGTCGCCGATCGCGGGTCCGCTCCAGCGGATGCAGTTGTTGCGCTGGAGTTGCTGGACGGAGGACGTGATGACAAGGGTGGTCGCAGGGGTCGTGGCAGTGGCGGGCGCCGGAGTTGTCCACTGAAACTGCGAGCCTTCTCGCAGTGGTCCCTGGTCCAGCCGCTTCATGCTGGTGACGGGCTGCTGCCACGCGGGCCAGCGTTCCACGTCGGTGTGCAGTTCCCAGATGGTGCTCAGCGGTGCCTTGATCAAGGCCTCGGTGCGGTACCGGATCCGGGCAGCACCATCGATACCGGCCCCGCCGCAGGTCAGCGAATCCGGATGAGCGGGTTCGGCGGTCGTTTCCTGCCGGGGGTCGCCGTTACCGGCATCGCTACCGCACGCGGCGACGGCGGCCAGGGCAACCGCGGCGGCCAACGGGATCAGGAACAGGGCGGTGCGCCTACCGGCCCGGCGGCGGATTTGCGGGTTGGACATGGGTCTCTCCTCGTTCATGGCTCGAGCCGACTTCCATCGAGTTATATATGCTCGATTTAGTTAGAGGCTATAACCGCCATGCTGTGAGTGTCAATAGGGAAAGTGATAGGGTCTAACCAACCTGCTGACAGAGCGGAGCCCGAGAGGAGACGGTTGACGATGGGAGCCGGTGCGACAGGTTCGCGAGAGCGCTATCGGGCCCAAGTGCGCGAGGAGATCAAGCAGCACGCATGGCAGCAAATCGCCACGGCCGGCGTGCCCGCGCTCTCGCTCAACGCGATCGCCAAACATGTGGGTATGAGCGGCCCCGCCCTGTACCGGTACTTCGCCAGCCGTGACGAGTTGATCACCGAACTCATCCGCGACGCCTACCGAAGCCTTGCCGACACTCTCCGAGCAGCATTCGACTCCGGTGCCGACGTGGCCGGGCTGGCCTACACCGTGCGCGAATGGGCCCTGCACGACCCACAGCGATACTTCCTCATCTACGGCACACCCGTCCCCGGCTATCACGCGCCCGACGACACCACCGCGATCTCGTCCGAAATCATGGCGGTGCTGATCGAGGCCTTCCCCGCGCTGCCCCTGAACACGCCGACAACACCCTTCGACGCCCACCTCGAAACCCACCGCCGATGGGCCGACGGCCACTCGGTGCCCACCACGACCCTCCACCGCGCCGTGTCCTTCTGGACCCGACTCCACGGCGTCCTCTCCCTCGAACTCGCCGGCCACTTCACCGGCATGGAATTCGACCCCGCCCTACTGTTCGCCGACGAACTGAACACACTGGTGACGCCCTCACCTCGACCGAGCACCCCCTAGCAGCCGCATCTGCGGTCAACTCGGCTTATCGGTATCGCGGCGCTGCTGGTCATGGCTCGAGAAACAAGCGTTCGCACGACAGGCGCGGTAGCAGCCGACATTCCTCGACCGCTTCGCGAATCAATTCGATTGTGCACCAGCGCTTTCGCCGCCAATCGTGGATCAGATCGGACACCTGCCGAAGCACGCGGCGGAACCGTCCAGCAACGTCACGGTTGCCCCTACCGCACGAGAAAGTGCCAGCCGACCCACGCCCACACGACCACAGCGGCAATCCTCGCCACCCGAGTGCGCGTGAGGTACGCAACTGTTTCCCCCACCGGCGCGACCAGATCCCGGCGCACATGCGTGACCACAACTACGCCGAGCGTGACCAGCAGCACCACCACGAACCCGACGATGACGATCATCCGATCGCTCATCTCGACACCAGCCACCAGCCGACACCCAGCCACACCAGCCATCCGACGAACCGCAGCGGCCACTGCTCGAGCGCCGGATCCAGCAACGTCGACAACGTCGGGTGCACCTCACTCGGCCGCCGCCAATCCGGTTGCCGCGCAAACGCATACACCTCCCACACCGATGCCGTGACCAGCAGCGTCGACCAGACAGCCACTCCGCGCCGCAGCCGGACGGTACGGGAAATCCGCTTGGGCCTCGCCCGGAACGCCAGCACCGAAACCACAACCACCGACACCACCACCAACACGGTCGCCGACCAACTGAACGGTCGGGTGGCGGCCCCACCCGCCGCCAGCACAACACCGACGGCCAGCAGCACCATCCGCCGCCGAAATGGCCGCGCCGAGAACGCCGGTTCCCCTGTCACACGGGCAGAATAAGTCCCTGAACACCGAATTCGGGCATATATCGGTGGCAGAACCAGTACACCGCAAGGTAGATCCAGGCCGCACCGATGTGATGCATCGGCGCGTTGCCTCATGCGAGTTGATGCGGCATGAAGTATGAGTTGTCGAGCGTCTACCGCCATGGGAAGTGCGCCTGGGCGGCTGAATATCTGTCTCGCGATGAGTTTTCGAAACCTACGACGTCTGCACTACTACCGACGCAGGAAGGAAATCACGACGTGAGTACGTTCGAGATTCTGATGGATGGAGTCGTGTTCGGCGAGTCTCCACGCTGGCACGACGAACGACTCTGGTTCTCCGACTGGGGAGCGAACCAGGTGATTGCCCTCGGCGACGATCACCGCCACGAGGTCATCGTGAAAATCCCGTCGTTCCCGATGTGCATCGACTTCCTCCCCGACGGGCAACTGCTGGTCGTGGACTCGGCCCAGCAACAGCTCGTTCGCCGCGATCCCGACGGGGCGCTCGTTCGGCATGCCGACCTTTCCGCGGTGTCGGACAAGCCATGGAACGACATCGTGGTCGACGACCGGGGTAACGCCTATGTCAACAACATCGGCTTCAGCTTCCCCGCCGGTGAATTCGCGCCGGGCCTCGTTGCCCTCGTTACGCCGGCGGGCAACGTCCGTCAGGTCGCCGACGACCTCGCTTTCCCGAACGGGATGGCAATCATGCCCGACGGCGAGACCCTCATCGTTGCCGAGTCGTACGCCAACCGACTCACCGCCTACGACATCGGGCCCGACGGCGGCCTCGACAAACGCCGGATATGGGCAGAGACCCCGGGTGACCATCCGGACGGGATCTGTATCGATGCCGATGGCGCGGTCTGGTACGCCGATGTGGGCAACCAGCATTGTGTTCGTGTGGGTGAGGGCGGTGCGGTACTGGCCACTGTCGAACTCGACCGCGGCGCCTTCGCCTGCGCGCTCAGCCGGGGTGCGAATCCGCATCTGTATGTCGTCGGCCAGAAATGGGGCGGCGCGGAGTCATCGGAACCCACAGGGCAGGTGGTGGCGTTCCCGGCACCCGCGCCGGGTGCCGGGAAACCCTGACGAGGTCGGCTTCGTACTTCGCATAGACCTCTACACCGTGCGACGGCAGGACCGTCGCGCACACGCCCCTGAGCGACAAGACGTTCCCTCAGGCGATCAAACCCAGGTCGTGTCGAGCGGTACCGACAGCGGGACCCGGGTCGGTCGCGACGACGCGGTGCAGCAATTCCGAGTAGATGTCACGGAAGTCGACGGTGGACTTCAGATCACCGTTGTCGAGGTCGGTCAGGCTGGGCTCGTCGCCGTAGAAGCCGCCCTTGACCCGCGCTCCCGCAACGAACACCGGGCCGGCAGTGCCGTGGTCGGTGCCCTGGGAAGCGTTGGCGGCGACGCGGCGGCCGAATTCGCTGTAGGCCATGAGAACTACGTCGCGGCCACGGGGATGGCCTGCCATATCCGTCAAGAAGGCCGACACCGCCTCGTCGAGTCGTCCGAGCAGTTGCTGCTGAGTGCGGCGTTCATCGGCATGGGTGTCGAATCCGCCCAGGCTGACCGAATACACCTGGGTGGGCACGCCCGCCTTGATGCACTGTCCGACGAGCGCGAGCTGGGCGGCGAGCGGATTACCGCCGGGGTCGGCGGGTTTCGCGCCGACTGAGGAAAACGTCTGCGTCACAGCCTGTTCGGCGCGATAGCCCGCACAGACGAGCGCCTGGGCGGGACTGTCGCGGGGGTCGGTGGCGGCGAGCGCGGCCAATGCGGTGGACAATTCGGGCGATAGCGGGGCCGCGGCGGGATCCAGCGCCGCTGCCGTGTGCTTGTCCCCCATTGCCAGCTGCGGCAGCACCGGGCCGATATTGACCGCACGCACCGGATCGTCGCCGGTCGCGTCGAGCCAGCGCCCGATCCATCCGGTATTGATCGGACGGTCCGGAGCGGCCGTCTGCCAGATATCCATCGAGCGGAAGTGGCTGTGATCCGGATGCGGGTAGCCGACCCCGCGCACGATCGCGAGGTTGTGGCTGCTCCACAGATCCGCGAAGCCCTGCATCGCCGGATTGAGTCCGAGCTGCCCGTCCAGGTGCAGTACCTCCTGCGGCTGATACGACAACTCCGGTCGCGCATCGTGATAGGCGTTGTCCGCGTACGGAATCACGGTGTTGACGCCGTCGTTGCCGCCGTACATCGTCACCAGGACCAGGATTCCGGTGCTCGGCGCCAGGGGTGCGGTGGCGGCGTGCCGGTGCAGTTCATCCCAGGTGATCACGGAGCCACCGGCCAGCCCGAGTGCACCCAGTACGCTGCTGCCGACAAGGAACTGTCTGCGATTGAATTGAGCCATGGTTCGATGACTTTCCGGTCAGCTGGTCAGGTACTCGGGAGTGTTCACCGCGATCGTGGTGAGCCGGGCGGGATCGTTTCGCACCGCCGCGAGCACGGCGGCGCTGCGGTCCGACCAGGCGCCGATGCCGAGCTGGTAGCCGACCGCATCGAGGCGATCGCCCGGCGCGGCAGACGAAATCCGGCTGAGGTCCGCCTTTTTCACGAGCTCGGATGCCGCGGTGAGCCGAATCTGCGCTGCGGCCGTCGACATCCATGCCTGGCCGTGCGGCCAGCCACCGACGGACGGCGGATAGAACGGCAGCTGTCCAAGATTGCGCAGCACACCCGCCAGCTTCTTGACGTCGGCGTCGTTGTCCATCGGCACCGCCAGCGCCCGCACCATGCCGATCAGCCATTCGACCGGGCCGTGCACGACAGTGTCGTGCACGGCGGCGAATTCGTCGTCGGTGAGGATCGCAGCCACCATCCCCGCGGCGTCGCGGTTCGGTCCGTAGGCCGCCACGGCACGATCGATCGCCGGTTGCGGCGGCGGTGTATCGGAGCCGAGCTGCTGCCACATCCGACCGGCCACATAGCGAGCCGACTCGGGCCGACCGAGTACGATATCGCAGAATTCACGGGCGCCGAGCGAACCCGTCACGCCGAGTAGGGTTTTGGTGCCGAGATCGTGCCGCCGGGAATTCAGCGTGGCGACACCGCTGCCGTCGATCGTCCACCCGGTCAGCGCACGCGCGCCTTCGCGCACATCGGTCTCGGTGTAGCCGTTGCCGTGCCCGAGCGCGAACAGTTCCAGGAACTCGCGCGACAGATTCTCGTTGGGCGCCTTCGCCGAATTGCTGGTGCCGTCGAGCCATTTGAGCATGGCCGCGTCGGTGAGCATCGCGTAGGCGAGCGCGCCGAAGTCGCCGGTGCCCAGAGCGCGCAGCTTCTGGTTCTGCGCGGCCAGGGCCGCGGCGTCGCGAACTTTGACCGCCGATGTCGCGAAGTGGTTGTGCCACAACAGGGTCAGCTTCTCGTGGATCGGCTGCTGTACGGCGGCCATGCGCCGTAACCACCACGCGGTCAGCATTGCGAGTTCGTTGTTGCGTTCGGCGTTGTACCGTCGGCGGACCTCGGGCGTCGCGTTTTTACCCGGTGCGGCGATCCCGGCGAACACCGGCAGCGGCGTCGCCCGCGCGCCGGCATCGTCGTCCGGGCCGGTGGTCAATGCCGATCGCAGGTAGTCGGCGGGCTGCTGCGCACGCACGGCATCGATCTCGGCCCCGGTCGCACCGAAGCCGGCGCGACGAAGCACGCGCGCGGTGTGCATCCACTGCGCCGATTGGCTGCCCATGATCGGAGTATCGCGCCGGCCCCGGCGTCATCGGCTCGTTGATCGCGATCTTTCAGGCGATCTTCAGCTCCCAGGCGCAACAATGACACCTGTGCAGCCGGGACGAATACTTGTCATCGAAGACGCCGAGGCCATCCGGGTCGCGGTGGGATCGGGGCTGACCACGGCCGGACACCAGGTGCTCAGCCGGGAGCACGGCCAACAGTTGGAGCGCGATCTCGCGCAGTTCCGGCCGGATGTGGTCGTGCTCGACATCATGCTGCCCGGACGCGACGGATTCACTCTGCTGGAAACTGTGCGCGCCAGATCGGGAGCCGGTGTCGTCATCCTGACCGCCCGCGACGGTATCGAGGACCGGCTGCGCGGGCTGCGGGCCGGCTCGGATGATTATGTGGTCAAACCGTTCGACCTGGCCGAGCTGGTGGCCCGGGTCGATGCGCTGTTGCGGCGGATGGGGAGGCTCCAGACCAAGACCACGATCGGCGATCTCGTCATCGACGTGGAATCCGGTGCGGTGCACCGTGGCGGCGAAACCATCGTGCTGACCCTCACCGAGTTCAAGCTCCTCGGCTATCTCGCCGCGCACCGCGATCGGGTGGTCACCAAGGCCCAAATCCTGACCGCCGTATGGGGATACGAGGATTACGACCCCAACCTGGTCGAGGTGTATGTCAGCGCGGTTCGGCGCAAGCTGGAGGCGCACGGACCGCGGCTGCTGCACACCGTGCGCGGCCTCGGCTACATCTTGCGGGTCGGTGACCAGTGAGCTGGCGGCGCGGCCCGGGTGACCACCACCGCTCATCTCGGGCCGGGGTGCGATGAAGACGGTGTCGCTACGCAGGCGCGTCACGCTCACCACCGCTACGGTGCTCGGTGCGGTGCTGATCGTCGTTTCGCTGGTGGTGCACGGATTGTTCTCGGTGGCGCTGAATCGCAGTCAGAACGCGGTGCTCGCCGACCGCGTTCAACTGGCACAGCAACTCGCCGGCCAGGGCATCTCGCCCACCGATCTGCTCACCCGGATCGATGCGCGGTCGGTGCGGGCGCGGCTTGTCCTCGCCGACGGCCGCACCTTCGGCAGCCTGAACGCCCAGCACGAGGACCAGTCCACGGTGAAGACCAGACACGTGCTGCTGAACGGCCAGGGCGAGTTGGACCACGCGCGAATGACCCTGCAGCTCGATACCAAACTGTTGGCGGGGGCGCAGTCGAAGCTGGTGCGCGTGCTCGCGGGCACCACCGCCGCCGCGCTGCTCGTGATCCTCATCGGGTTGCCGTTCGGTATTCGGCGCGCCATCGCACCATTGGATTCGATGACCGTGCTGGCTCGCGAGATCGCCCGCGGCCGACGCGGGCGACGGTTGTCACCATCGCGGCCCGACACCGAACTGGGACGCACCGCAACGGCTTTCGATGAAATGCTGGACGCACTGGAAGGCGCCGAGGCCAGAGCGCAGGCCTCGGAGGAACAGATCCGTACCTTCGTCGCCGACGCCGCGCACGAGTTGCGCACCCCGATCACCGGGATTCGCGCGATCGCCGAAGCGGTCCTACAGCAGCCGCCCGACGCCGATCCCGACGCCCGCCAGCAGATGCAGTTGCTATTGGTCCGTGAGGCCCAGCGCGCGGGCCGGCTGGTCGACGATCTCGTCGATCTGGCCCGCATCGACGCCGGACTGCGGCTGCGGCACACAACGACCGATCTATACGACCTCGCCGACGCCCAGTTGAATCGGATGCGGCTGCTGCACAGCGATATCGATTTCGAACTCGCGGGCGATCATGTGGTCGCGGCCATCGACCCGGAACGGGTCAACCAGGTGCTGTTGAACCTGCTCGAGAACGCGTGCCAAGCCCTGCCGGACAGCGGCGCGGTGACAGTGTGGGTCGGCGCCACCCGCAACCTGGCCGAGGTGACGATCAGCGACACCGGCCCAGGGGTGCCGCCCGGCGAACGCGAGCGGATCTTCGACCGGCTGGTGCGTCTCGACCAGGCACGCGATCGCCGCGCGGACGGTTCCGGCCTGGGACTTGCCATCGCCCGCGGCATCGCCAGAGCCCATGGCGGCGACCTGATCTGCCTCGACCCTCCACCCGGACAACACGGTGCGGTGTTCGTGCTGCGGCTGAAGATCGCCTGAAGATCGTGGCACGACAAGGGCACTCGGCCGGCCGGGTCGGCAGATTCGATGGGGACATATCCCTGCGACCACTGGAGTAAGCAATGAAGCGCAGTCTCGTCGCCGCCACCCTCACCGGCCTCGCCGGCCTGGCCATTGCCCTGCCCGCGACCGCCTCCGCCGACCCCGGGCCGCAATGCAACCCCGCGGCCGCGGCCCAGGCGAAGGCGGACAGCGCTCCGAAGGTCGCGGCATTCCTGGCCGGTCACCCGGATTTCGCCGCGGAAATGGCGAAGGTGAAGGCCCTGCCCAAGGATCAGCGCAAGGCAGAGTGGAAGTCCTACCGCCAGGCGCACCCGCAGGACGTACAGGACTTCAAGACCGCCCGCGCGGCCATCCACGACTACCGTCAGGCCTGCCACAAGTAGCCATCGATCTCGCCCACCCGCGTCCGGTGTCACGGGCGCGGGTGCGGATCGAGAGCAGCAACGCCCTTGGCGCGCTTCACAAGTCGATCTTGTTGCCGCCGGTACCGGCGTTCGAGGGCATACCTCTGACTGTGTTCGAACTTGTTGGGCGACAGTCGAGTCTGTGATGTGCGTCCGGCCTCGACTGTGATTTATCCCGTATATCCGGTTCAATGACACGTTCCGTGTCGAGACCGCTTAACGTCGCGACGGCACAACATTTGGTTCGGAAGGTGGCAGCGAGCGTGGCAGGTACCCAGGCGAGGATCGATGAACTGGTCAAGATCCTGACGATCGCTGCGGAACCGGCAGGTGAGGCCGGTGTCGCCAAGCGGGAGAAGAAGGGCGTTCCGAGCGTTCGCCAGCGTGTGGACATGCTGCTCGACCGCGGGACGTTCATCGAAACCGGTGCGTTCGCTCGTCAGCCCGGCCAACCGGATGCTCTCTACGGTGACGGGCTGGTCACCGGTCGCGGGCTGATCGGGGGTCGCCCGGTGGTGGTGATAGCCCACGATCAGACCGTGTACGGCGGGTCGGTCGGTATCACGTCCGCCCGCAAGTTCATGCGGGCGCTGCAACTCGCGTTCGATAACGCGTGCCCGGTGGTGACGATCAATGATTCCGGCGGTGCGCGTATCCAGGACGCGGTGGGTTCGATCGCTTCGTTCGGTGATATCTCCCGGGTGCTGGAGAAACTGTCCGGGTATGTGCCGCAGGTGTCGATCATTCTCGGCAAGTGCGCCGCGGGTTCGGTATACGGGCCGATCAACACCGACGTGCTCATCGGCACCAAGGATTCCTACATGTTCGTCACCGGGCCGGAGGTGATCAAAGCCGTCAACGGTGAGGACATCACCGCCGAGGAACTCGGTGGCGCCGAGGTACAGGCCAAACGCGGCA
Organism: Nocardia sp. CA-107356; assembly: GCF_050946365.1. NCBI lineage: Bacteria > Bacillati > Actinomycetota > Actinomycetes > Mycobacteriales > Nocardiaceae > Nocardia > Nocardia sp. CA-107356. Next base: position 7,742,976 of record NZ_CP191992.1, read on the forward strand.
CCCTGCATCACGTCGCCGACACCGAGCAGCAAGCCTACGACTGGGCCCGCAACTACCTGAGCTACATGCCGACGAGCTGTCTCGAGCAGCCGCCGATCGTGAACCCCGGTCTGGAGCCGGAGATCACTGCTGCCGATCGGGAACTCGACACGATCATCCCGGATTCCGATCGGGCCGGTTATGACATGCACGAGATCCTGCTACGGATCTTCGACGACGGTGAATTTCACGAGATCCGCGCCGCGTTCGCCCCGAATCTGATCACCGGATTTGCCAGGGTCGACGGATATCCGGTCGGTGTGATCGCCAACCAGCCGTTGGTGTTGGGTGGTTCCATCGACGCCGCCTGCTCGGACAAGTCGACCTATTTCATCCGACTGTGCGACGCGTTCAATATCCCGCTGGTGTTCGTCGCCGACACCCCGGGCGTGCTGCCGGGCCTCGAGCAGGAAGCCAATGGTGTGATCATCCGCGGCGGCCGGGTCCCGCGCGCGATCATCGAGGCGACGGTCCCGATCATCAACCTGGTCGTGCGCAAGTCCTACGGTGGCGCCTACGGCATGATGGCGGCCCGGCAGGTGGGTGCCGATATCAGTTTCGCCTGGCCGACGGCCCGGATCGCGGTGATCGGCGCCGACAGCGCGGTCGACCTCATCGGCAAGCGGCAATTGGCGGCGGTACCGGAGGAGCATCGGGCAGCGGCGCGCGAGTTCATGATCAACCAGTACAACGAGACGATCGCCACCCCGTGGATCGCCGCCGAACGCGGCTACATCGACGCGGTCATCGAACCAGCGCGCACCCGTCTGGAGATTCGGCGCGCACTGCACCTGTTGCGCGACAAGCCGCCGGTCAAGCCGGAGTTCAACCCGCGCAAACACCCGGTGTACCCGATGTGATCTTCCCGAACCGCGCATCCGCCCCTGTCAGTGACAGCATGTTCCATCGTGGCCATGAAGTCCGGGGCGGACGACAACCCACGCCCGGTGCGCGGCAGGAGCACCCTTCCCTTCCGCAACGCCTCGACCACCTTCGCCGATAACCCCGGAGAACGCGGTTTCCGTTTGCGCTCAACAGGTTTCGGGCCCAGCGGCGCACGCAACCACCGGCGGGCGTGGTCACGGTGCCCTGCCGCTGAGCAAGCACAACTCGGTGGCGGGGCAGCCGGATTCCCAGGCAGGGGTTGTACGGGATCAGCGGGGAAGGCCGTTCGGCCACCGCGTCGTCGCCGGTGCATTCCTCGATACCGGTGAGCCGTTCGGTGCACTCGCGCAACCACGCCACCAGCGTCACGTGTCACCAGCCGCACACTGGGGCGCGGATGCGGTCCTCACGATCATGGAACACCGGCCGTAGCCTCAGGGCGCTTTCATGTCGCGCCGGCCGCATTCGACGGCGAGCAGCTGCTGGTCGGCGTCTGCGAGATCCTCCGAGGTCAGGAGGTGCGCAGCAGCCATGTGCCGGCCAAGCCATTCCTCGTCGATGCGTCCTGGGCTACCTCCGGGCCCATTTCCCGGCCGCTGGACGGACTCGGGGCGGCTGGGCTCATCGCTCGAGTCCGAACATGCTTCGGTTCCAGGGCCGATCCACCTCTCGAACTGAATTTTCAGCAACTAGCTAGGTTCTTTGCAGAATTATCTGCCCTTCTCTTGGCAGCATATCGGTGAATATTCATACTGGTTTCGCGAATAGGTGATGTACCTCATATCGACGGGTCGTCGCGGCGCCCGCCGCTCACATCCCCAACACCCCCGCTCAGGAGCTGTATCTGTGAAGATCGGAATCCCCCGCGCAATCAAGAACCACGAGAACCGGGTGGCCATCACTCCGGCCGGAGTGCACGAACCGGTCTCCCACGGGCACGAGGTTGTCGTCGAAGTCGGCGTCGGCGTCGGCTCCTTGTTCGCCGACGAGGACTTCAAAGCCGCCGGTGCGCCGATCCTCTCCACCGCCGACCAGGTGCGGGAGACCGCCGACCTGCTGCTCGTCCCGGGCGTCCGGCCGGCGAAGGTCGTCGTCATCGGCGCTGGGGTGTCCGGGAAGAACGCGATCGCCGTCGCCCACGGCATGCAGGCCGATGTCACCGTGCTGGACCTGTCCATCGCTCGCCTCCGCGAGATCGACGCCCAGTATCAAGGGCGGGTCGAGACCATCGTCTCCGACACCCTCGAACTCGAGCAGGCCGTGGAGCACAGCGTGGCGGCCTAGGCCTAGGCCCTCCCCGGGTGGGCCGGCGTACCGCCGCGCGGCACCCCTGTGCCTGGCCCCACCCGCGCGCGACGAACCAATCCGAATTCGATCCAGGCGTACCCGCGCCGTGCATCGGACAGCCCCACGATGTCTATGTCGATGTCGATGTCTGTGCCCGCCGCGATCGCCGAAGGAGTGCACACATGACCATTCCCGACCACCAGCACCACCGGCCCACGACCGCAAGTGCGCCACCGGGGTTCCCGCCGGACGGGGGACCCGAGTCGGAGGGCTACGCCCGCGGATTGAGTTCGCGGACGATTCAGATGATCGCGATCGGCGGGGCGATCGGCACCGGCCTGTTCTACGGATCCGGCGGTGCGATCGCACAGGCGGGTCCCGCGCTGATCCTGGCCTACCTCCTCGCGGGCCTGGCCATCTTCGTGATCATGCGGGCACTGGGCGAGCTGCTCACGTACCGGCCGGTCTCCGGCAGCTTCGCCGAGTACGCCCACGAGTTCCTCGGCCGGTTCGCCGGCTTCGCCACCGGGTGGACCTACTGGGCGGTGTGGGTGAGCACGTGCATGGCCGAAATCACCGTCGCGGGCAAATACATCGAGTACTGGTTCGACATCAAGCCGTGGATCACCGCCCTGGTCGTGCTGACCGTGCTGTTCGGGGCGAACCTGATCTCGGTGCGTCTGTTCGGGGAGACCGAATTCTGGTTCTCCGCGGTCAAGGTCACCGCGATCGTCGGCATGATCCTGATCGGGATCGGGGTGTTGACCATCGGATTCGGTCACGCCACCCACCCATCGGTGACCAACCTGTGGGCCGACGGCGGAGTGTTCCCGCACGGTTTCGGCCAGTCCCTGATGACCCTGCAGATCGTGCTGTTCGCCTACGTCGGCGTCGAACTCGTCGGGGTGACCGCCGGTGAGGCACACGAGCCCAAGAAGACGCTCCGCAAGGCGATCAACACCCTCCCGGTCCGCATCGGCCTGTTCTACATTGGTGCGCTGCTGGTGATCATGTCCGTCGCCAGCTGGCGCAACTTCCAGTCAGGAAAGAGTCCGTTCGTCGAAGTCTTCGAGCAGATCGGCATCCCGGCCGCGGCGGGCATCATCAATTTCGTCCTGCTCACCGCCGCACTGTCCTCATGCAACTCGGGCATCTACTCCACCGGCCGGATGCTGCGCAGCCTGTCGCTGCGCGGGGAGGCACCCGCCCAGGTCGGCACCCTCAGCTCCCGCTCGGTGCCGTTCACCGGACTCTGCCTCTCCGCCGGCGTAATGGTCATCGGCGTCGTCGTCAACGCCATCTCCCCCGACAAGGCCTTCGCCTACATCACCTCGGTCTCCACCATCGGCATCATCTTCGTCTGGGCAGTCATCCTGGTCTGCCACAGGATCTACCGCGCCCGCGTCGAAGACGGCACCCTGCCGGCCAGCGACTACCGCCTGCCCGCCGCACGGGTGACCGCCCCGCTCGCGCTCGGATTCCTCGCCCTGGTCGTGGTCCTGCTGTTTTTCACCGACAGCGGGCGCACCGCGGTGGCGGTAGGCGCCGTCTGGGCGGGGTTGGTCTGCGCAGGATACGTCGCGATGACCCGACTCGGATCAGCAGGACGCCGCAGCTCGAGCAGCTCCCCGGTCCCCCGACCGGGCACCCGATCCGGGGGCGCACGGTGATGCCGGCGCGGCAATTGTCCGAGCAAGCCCGGTTCAATGCGAGCTGGCTACTTCAGCACAGGGCCTAGGCGATGACATCCGACGCATGGTTCCCGACCGGAAGTCATGTGCACCTGCGGATATGGCTGGGTGGCATGGTCTTCGACTACGCGGCCCAGGCGGTGGCGGTACGCAATTTGATCCATGATTGGAGACGAAGGCGTTGGTACACAATCGAATTGATCCGCGACACCATCGAGGAATGTCTGCCGCCGCGACGCTTACCGTACGAACGATTGTTCCTGGGGCCGTGACCACCGAGCAGCGCCGGAACGCCCAGCGGGTCACAGGTTGATCAGCTATTGCGAGGATTCGTCATCGTCGACGAGTGCCACCACATCTCAGCCTCCGCCTTTACCGAGGTACTCAACCAGATCCCGCGAAATACTGGCTCGGTCTCACTGCCACCCCATACCGGCGCGATCAACTCGACGACCTGATCTACCGCCAAGCCTCGTCCAATGTCGGACGCATCACCCGGCCTCACCCTGGCAAGACCGCTGCCACTGTCCACGACTACCACGACGTCCTGACTCCGGTCATCGCATCTTCGCTATCGAAACGGGCACTCGGATACACCACCCTCGGATTCCCCGACCCACGCAAACTCCAGAACTGACCCTCCAAGGATCTCCCGCCGCACACCAGCTCGAGGCGGTGTAGATTTCAGCTACGTAGATGCCATCTACATAGATCTGAACCACCCTAGGAGCGCCCGTGCCATCAGGGTTCGTCGGCCGAAGTGTCGAGCTGGGACTGTTGGGGACTCGCTTGCAGCGTGTCGCAGAGTCTCGCAGAGGCGTCGCCGTTGCGATCCGAGGACGCCGACAGGTCGGAAAATCGCGACTGGTTCAGGAGTTCTGCGACACGGCACAAATGCCGTACCTGTACTTCACCGCCACCAAGGGTATGCCGGTCTCCGAATCGCTCGCGATCTTTCTAGCGGAGCTGAAGAGATCGGGAATCGCACCCGATCCCGAGACCCTCCCCGAGGGCATCGGCGGCGGCTGGACCGACGCATTCCGGCTGTTGGCGGCCTCCCTCAGTGATACGCCGACCGTCGTCGTGATCGACGAATTGCCGTGGCTGGCAGAACAAGACACCGTCTTCGATGGCGCGTTGCAAACGGCGTGGGACAGGTTGCTGCAGCAACGCCCAGTCTTGCTGCTACTCCTTGGCAGTGACATCCACATGATGGAACGACTCACCGCCTACGACCGCCCGTTCTACGGGCGAGCCGACAACCTCGTCCTCGATCCGCTCAACCCGGCCGAAGTCGGTCACGCTCTCGGACTCGACGCAGCCGAGAGCATCGACGCACATTTGATCACCGGCGGGCTGCCAGGCATCTTGCGTAGCTGGCCGCATGGGCTGCCACCACTTCAGTTCGTGCGACGCGAATGCAGCGACCCCGCCGCGCCGCTGTTCGGAGTGCCCGAGTCCACCCTCCTCGCCGAGTTCCCGACACCCGACCAAGCGCGACGCGTACTCGAAGCGATCGGCAGCGGGGAACGCACCCACGCCACCATCGCGGCCGCCGCAGGCAGCCGCGCCGGGGCGTTGCCTTCCGGCTCGTTATCGCCTCTACTGCACCGACTCTCGGCAGACAAGCAGGTGCTGTCGGTAGACCAGCCACTGTCGGTCAAACCTGGGAAACCGGCCCTCTACCGGGTCGCTGACAGCAATCTGCGGCTCTACCTCGCCGCCCTGCGCTCGGTTCAGGACCTGGTTCGGCGAGGACGAGTCGACGCAGCCTATGAGTTGTTCGCTCGGCGCTGGACCTCCTGGCGCGGCAAAGCTGTCGAACCCCTCGTGCGAGATGCCCTCGAACTGACCGCGCTCGCGGGAACACTGCCCTGGAAAGACGTCACCACGGTCGGCGGCTGGTGGAACCGCGCCTTCAACCCCGAGATAGACCTCATCGGCGCCGACCGCTCCCCCGTTGCCAATCGGGTGATCTTCGCCGGATCGATCAAATGGCTCGGCACCCCGTTCGACCGCCACGATCTAGCCGAACTCACCCGCGGGGTCGCCAGTGTTCCAGGCTTTGTCCCGCACGAAACAGCTTTGGCCGTAGTGACCTTGGCCGATATCGAGCCGACCCTCGCAGACACCGTCGACCTGGTGTGGAACGCCTCCGACGTGCTCTCTGCATGGAGTTGAGGAAGGTCCGAACCCCAGGTTCGGCTGCTCGACGGGGCATGGATGGACTCAGACGTGGAGGGTGGGCCGGTAGATGAGCTCGGTGTTCGACCGAGCGTTGTGCCTGTAGGTTTCGGTGACCAATCTGGGGAGGACTACCGCATGGCGCAGCTTCAGCATCGGATCGACGAAATGACCGACGACTCGGGATTCCTCGGTCTTGTCGACCCACACGCGTACACGTCGTTCGTGGGCGAAGACTGGACCTTGGAGATGCTGTTCGAGCGCGTCGAATCAGAGATGCAGCAGCGGACGATGCTGCTCTGGGGAACCGGCGGCGAGGAGCGATGGCGGATCGACCTTTCGGATTCGCCGGTAGATCCGCGGCTGCCGATCATCAGGCAAATCGCCGGCCCCATCACCGTGACGCGCGGTGAGCTCGTCGTCGTCAATTTGGACACGGTCACCATGGCTGCCCAGTTCGCGGACTCCGCCGTGGACGACGACAAGGATATATACGGGTCCAGTATCGAACTCCCCAACGGCGACTACATCTGCACCATCAGTCAACTCACCGATCCCGAAGAGGATCGGACACATGAAGGCCCCGACTTCCACCTCCAGCTGCTAGCTGGACGAACCTCACCATGGTTCGGGGTCGCATGGTCCGAACTATGACGCTCCGACGGAACGCACGGCATTCGGACGTTCCGCGCAGACGCCAACGGCCCGAGATGGCCTCGGGCCGTTGATCTTCGGACTGTCGCATCTGGCCGCCGGTAGGGGTGCCGACAGTATCCTCGACTACGAAATCTAGTCGGGGACTTCGAATATGCCGCTACTTGACCGAGTTGGCCAACCGATCGGCATATGGTGCAGTGAATTTTCCGACAATGGGAAGCTCTGCGCGGACACCGCCGGTGTTGTTCGTCTGGACCATGGCCATGATCCAGACGACGACTGCGAAGACCGCGACTGCGAGTCCGGCGAGGCTGAAGATGATCCCCAGGACTCCGAGGAGCGAGCCGATGATGCTCAGAACAATATTGATCACCGAGACCGCCCCGAAGAAGACGATCGATTGCGAGGCATGGAATTTCACATCGGGATCGTTCTTTCCCACAAATAGGAAGATGATTCCGGTGAGCCACCCCAGTGCGTAGGACAGGATCGCGCTGGTCTTTTTGTCCAAGCCGGCGGGCTGCGGTTGGTTTGCGGGAGGTTGAGAAGATGTCATGGGGTAAGTAGATGCCGCGCGCGCCACCTACCGATCCCAGGTTTCAGCACGAACCCACAGGTTGCGGGCGGCTTCATCGCGCTCGGGCTCGATGGCGTCGCGATACTCCGGATATCCCTGGGCCTGAGCAGGTGACCCCGGGTGGCGTGCACATGACAACCCCGCCAGCCGACTACAGACTCATACCGGACATCCGACAATTGGCCCGAAGTGGACGTTCGGGACCCACGCTCAGCGGCATTACTGCGCGCTGTCTTGAAGTGCGCCACATGGTTCGGGTCGATCTTGCGACCGAGCAGCCGGCCACTTATAAGCTCTGGTACCTGTGACCCCGATGGATGACCTGACCCTTGCTCAGCAGTTGGCCGATGTTGCCGACACCATCTCTATGCGGTACTTCTCGGCCGGGAGCATCGCTACGCAGTCCAAGCCCGACGGCAGCCCGGTCACGGTGGCCGATCGCGCGGTAGAGCAAGCCATCCGCGCTCGACTCGCGAGCGCCCGCCCTCAGGACTGTTGGGTCGGAGAAGAATTCGGTACTCACGGCAGTGCCACACGACGGTGGGTTATCGACCCGATCGACGGGACGAGCAACTTCTGCATGGGACGGGCCGAGTGGAGCACCTTGCTCGCAGTCGAAGACGGCGGCGAGGTACGCACCGGCATGATCTCCGCCCCGGCCCTGCAGCGCCGATGGTGGGCCTCACGCACCACAGGAGCGTGGACCAGTACTTGCCTGGATGGACAACTCGGACCGAATCAGGCGCTGACGGTGACCAGGACCGACACCCTCAGCGAGGCCACCGTTGTGATCTGGCCTGTCGCGGACTGGGTTCCAACACAGCGTCTGGCCAGAGCGGATACCCTTCTCGCGCGGTGTGCTGACGGTGGCCCGCTGTCGGACTGGGCCGGAGCATGCCAGGGCGCCATGCTCGTGGCCGCCGGACAGGCCGATATCTTTCTTCACCTGACTGCCGGGCCCTGGGACATTGCCGCCGCCGTACCGATCGTGGAGGAAGCAGGCGGACAGTTCAGCGACCTCCACAAAGGACGCAGCATCTCATCCGGCGCCGCCGTATTCACCAACGGCCGCCTGCACGAGCAAGTGCTCGATTTGCTTGGACACGAACAGAACTGAAGCAATACCGGGTCCGCCATCCAGTTCACCGACTTCATCGATGTGCGCACATCGGCATTGGAATTTCGCAGAATGCTGGTAGACCGACATATCAACAACTTGTCGGATACATCTTCAAAAGATGTTCATGCGCTCTACCCCAATTAGGGCATTGACGCAGAGGATGCTCAGTTGGCGAATCGGGCGACGGCATCGAGGATGGCGGTTTCCATGGCGGGGCTGCCGGTGTGCCCGGAGTCCCCACGGTGAGCAGTCCCTCGATGCCGCATACACGTTCAAGACCGAGGTACTCGCCGAATTCGCCACGCTGACAACTGCTCTGCGGCAACGGACAGACAGCACCGAACTTGCCGCCGCGGACGTGCTGTCCACGGCAACCAGTTTGGCTGGCGCATTCTGGCAGATGGCCGCCCCTGGCACCGACCTGCGCGCACTCTACGAATCCCGCCCCGAATTGACCCACGCGATCGTCGACGTCGAACCACGACTGACCCGAATCCTGACCGCATTGCTGGCCGGAGTGCGGCACTGAACCGCCCCGGCAACATGTGATCCACTCACTCACCTGTTCAGGTGATTTCGTCGCGCCACGGACGCGAATACCGTCACGCGATATTCCTTCTACAGCAAGGCGAGCAGATGACTGTTCAACAGACCGCGGCGATCACCACCTACTTCCGTGTCGTCGACGGAGTCCGGGTGCGCTACGCCGATACCCGGACCGACTCGAACACCACCGTTCTGATGCTCGCACCGTGGCCGGAGACACTCTTGGCCTTTCGTCGAATCTGGAATCGCGTCACCCCACTCGGTCGAGTCGTCGCCATCGACATGCCGGGCTTCGGCCACTCCGACCAACACCGCACAGAACTCATCGCGCCCGATGCCATGGGAGATTTCCTCTCCCGCTTGATCGACGAGTGGGGCCTCGGGGCACCACACATCGTCGGGCCCGACGTCGGCACCGCGGCAGCTCTCTTCCTCGCAGCCTCGGCCCCCGACCGCGTGACGAGCCTGACCATCGGCGGCGGAGCTGTCGGCCACCCAATCGACGCCGGCGGCGCCCTCAAAGATGTGATCGAGGCACCCGACTTGGACGTAGTACGCGGGCTGGACGCAAGGACCAACATCGGCTACGCAGTCGCGTCGGCTGCATCCGCAGACACCGAGCCGGAGATCCACGAGGACTTCGTCAGCGCCTATGACCTCGGACGGTTCGCTGAATCGGCCCGGTTCGTGCGGCACTACCCGGAGCAGAACCCGATTCTGCGTAGCCTGCTGCCCACCATCACCACTCCGACCCAGATCATGGCCGGCAAGCACGACGACCTCGTCCCTTGGTCAAACAATCAGTACCTGGCCGACAACCTCCCGCACAGCGAGATTCATCCACTCGATGCGGGCCACTTCGCCTGGGAGGAAGCATCCGAGGAGTACGGACGGCTGCTTGCGGACTGGATCAGCGGGGGCTACCGGCGCGCTGAGAGAGGTTGACGTCCACAACCAGAGTCCCCAGCCCTGGGTTCCCGATCAGAGCGAAGTTTCGAGAGGACGAAGACCGTTGGCGAGTACGCATATGATCGTCCTGCCCGGCGGCGGATACGCCGAACATGCTCCGCACGAGGCAGAACCGGTCGCGCAGTGGCTCAACGACATCGGCGTGCCCGCCACCGTCTTCCGCTACCCGCTCCACGCACCCCATCCGGCTCCGCTGGAGGCGCTCCGCGGTGAGATTCGCCGAAGACGGGCCGAGGGCGCGGATCACATCGGTCTCATCGGATTCTCCGCGGGCGGTCATCTCGCAGGGCTGGCCGCCCTCGAACCGCACGCGACCCCGGCCGAGACGGTGCAATTCGCAGTGCTCGGATACGCCATCACTTCGATGGAGACCGAGACCTACCGCCCCGCCAGACTGATCCTGCTCGGAGAGAACGCAAGTCCCGAGTCGCGCAGTGCCACGTCCCTGGACCGGTTGGTGACTCCTGCGGCACCACCGTTCTTCGTCTGGCATACCGCAGAGGACCCCTACGTGCCGGTCGAGCACAGTTACCGTCTGGCGTCTGCCCTGGCGAAAAATGGTGTGCCGCATGAGGTACACGTATTCGCCCACGGTCCGCACAGTCTCGGCCTGGCCCACGCCGCCGGCGGTGCCGCGACATGGACCTCCTTCGCCGAAAGCTGGATCCAGGAACAGATTTGACCGCACCTTTTCGCGGTGCCGGTCCTCGCCGTCAGTGCACCTCGGCGTCGAGGAACGCGGTGACATCGGCTGCGTATTCGGCCGCATGCTGGAAGAGGAATCCGTGTGCGGCGTCGGGGTAGATCGTGATCTGCGCATGGGGAATGAGACCGGCCAACAGGTGGGAATAGTGCGGCAGGATCATCGGGTCGCGGTCACCGTTGGCGATGAACACGGGCTGCCGGATCGCGCTGACCCGGTGCAGAGCGTTGTGGTCGGGGATACCCCACTCGCACACCGCGTCGTACTGCGACTGCTGGGTGGCCCATGTCGTGGGTGCGTCCACGTCGGTGGTCCGACCATGGATCCGGCCCAGTGTTTCCATACCCGCTTGCAGACTTGCCGGTGACGAGGTGAAGAAGACGCCGAGATAGTCTGCCGGGTCCGGCTGCGGCTTGCCCACCGCGCCGATCACCTCGCGGGCCCAGCCATGCATCCCTGCCGCACCACGCGGGGCTGCGGAGGCGAGCACGAGGCGGCGCACGATGGCGGGCCGCGTCAGTGCGATCTCCTGGGCGACGAAGCTGCCGATCGAGAATCCGAGGATGTCGACCTGCGGGACGTCCAAGGTCTCGATGAACGCGATCGCGTCGTGCGCCATCTGCGCGATCGTGCTGGGCGTGGTCCCGGTGGTCGCGCCGACTCCGACATTGTCGAAGGCGATGACGTGGCGACCGGCGGCGAGGGCGTCGACGAGTCGCGGATCCCAGTTCTCGAGGTTGCCGCGAAAGTGTTGCAACAACACCAGCGGCACCGCGCCGGTGCCGATCTCGCGGTAGGCGTAGTCGATGCCGTTGTCGGCGTGGACGCTCCAGTTGGGAGCAGTGGCGTAATCGAGCGCTGTCGCTGTGGTCATCTCGTCGTCCTTTGCTGATGCCCGGCTGGTCGGGGTCCTCACCGGGGCCGACGACGCCACGTTCCCATGCCATTTGATCTGCGGTCATTCACCTATTCGGGTGAGTGCCGTGGTCATCACCTGTGCCGGACACTGGGTTCGTCACAGCGGCGAGCCGCCGACCGAGAAGACACCCACAGGTCGGCGCGCCGGAGAAGAGAAGGCGAGGTTTCGCAACATGCCCATGATCGATGTTTACGCCGTCGCAGGTACATTCGCCGATACCAAGCAGCTCGCGCAGGACCTCGCGAGCACCCTGATGGTCATCGAACAGGTTCCCGACAGACGATGTTCCGTCAGAACACCGCCACATTCGTCCACTCTCTGTCCACCAACCAGGTGTCAAATGTCGATGGTGACACCGACTACGTACGCGTCGTGGTCCTGACCAATGCCGGTGCGTTGGACCGGGACAAACAACTCGCCAAGTGCGGCAACTGACGGATGTGATCGCTGCGGCCGCTGGTGATCCGTCCCTGGCCGAGCGCACGTGGGTGCTGCTCACCGAAGCGGCGCAGGGTGGATGGGGTCTGACGGGGCATGCGCCCACCAACGACGAGCTGATAGCGGCGGCACGCGCTCAGATCGCCGCTGGACAAGGTTGAACCTCGTTGTAATGCAAGGGGTGAACAACTTCGGAGGCATGGAATGACCACACGGCTATGGCTCGAAGACATCAAGATCGGCACGACGCTCTGCACCGGAAGCCATACGGTGACGACCGATGAGATCGTCTCCTTCGCGGCACAATACGATCCGCAGCCCTTTCATCTGAGCGAAGCGAGTGCCGCCGATACGTTCTTCGGCGGCCTTGCCGCCAGTGGCTGGCACACAGCCGCGATCACGATGCGACTGCTGGTCACCAGCGGGTTGCCGATCGCGCACGGAATCATCGGTGCCCGTATGGAGCTCGTCTGGCCCACACCCACCCGGCCCGGCGATGAACTGCACGTCGAACTGCTGGTCACCGACGTGACCCCGGCACCGTCGCTCACGGCACCAGGGTTCGTCACGACCGAGCACTCGACGCTGAATCAGGCCGGAAAGCTCCGGCAACGGACCAAGGCCCGGATCGTGGTGTTCAACAAGCCGCCTGGCTGACCGCACGCTCCGTACCCGCGAGCCGGAGGGTCTCAGCGAGCCAGTTCTTTGCTCACTGTGTTGGCCAACTGCACCCGGGATCGGATACCGAGCTTTGCGAATACCGAACGCATATGCGTGCCAACGGTATTGATTGAAACGCCAAGTTCCACCGACGCGGACTTGTTGGTGTGGCCCGCCGCGATCAAAGCCGCGACCTTGCGCTCGGAGGGGGTCAGCGAGACCCAAACCGAAGCAGTCGTGGCGACCGCTGCGGGGGCGGTCGACCATTTTGCGCGTCGCACACCCGCCTCACGCATCGTATCCTCGACGCCGGTGCAACAGAATGTGGCACCGACACGGTGGTATTCGTCCCAGGCGCGGTCGAGTTCGGCCAGTCCGTTCTGAACCTCACCGACCGCCAGCAGCGCGCGGCCGTATGATTCGGCTCCGCGAGCCCGCAGTATGGGTCGCGGACTACCGTTGAGCACCCGGACCGACTCGGCCAAGGTGTCGAGATCGTCCTTGAAGCATCCGCGCAGGTTCATCGCGATGCCCACGAAACTGGCCACACCCGGATTTCGCGCGGCCGCGAGCTCTGCGGTTTCGACAGCGTCGGCGGCGAATTGGTCGTCGCGGGCCATGGTCCCGAAATCGAAGAACAAGCCGCTCCAGCACGGCCACAGCGGCCAATAATTGAATTCCTCACCGCCTCCGGCGACGACAGGCCGCAGAATACGCAGGGCCGCATCGAGATCGCCCTGACCGGCGGCAAGCCACCCGCGCATCATGTTCAACGACGGCCGCCGAACGCCATCGGTCGCGTCGACCAGTTCACCGGCCAGGCTCATCTGTGCGGTAGCCGCCTCGACATCGCCACGCAGCAGCGCGACCGCCGTGCAAGCCATGGCGGCATCGAGGGCATGCTCGGCATTGCCGAGCTGGCGCCCCAGTTCGATCAGCGCTCGCCCCGCGATATCGGCCTCCTCGAAGCGGGCCAAGTAGAAGTGCTGCCACATCTGCGCGCAATGCAGTGCGGGGACCGTCATCCCGGGACTGGTCCCGCTGGCGTCTGCTGCTTGATCCAGCAGGGTTTGGGCATGATCGTAGCGGTCGAGGATCTGCAGCTCGGTGATCTCCTCCACGACGCAGGAGGAGCCGAGCAGTTCACGCAGCTCGCGGAAGGACGACAACGCGGTCTCGTGCCGCCCTTCGTTCTTCGCGGCCTCACCGACCGCCTGCAACGCGAGCATGACCGCTTCGCGATCATCGACAGCCCGGGAATTCTCGAGAGCCGCCCGTGCCTCGCGCGCGGCTTGCTCGCCACTGGCGATACGCGTAGTGGCCAGCGCTCGCGCCGAACGCAATCGCGCCTCGATGGGTGGAGTCAGATCCGCTCGCGCCAGCACCTTGTCCGTGCGTTGCACGAGTTCGGTGATGCGGCCACCGAGCCACAACGCGTGGGCGGCGTCGGTCTCCACGGCCCCGATCACATCGTTGTCGTCGACGCGCGCCAGGATCAACGCGGCGGCGGTGATCGCGTCCGTCGTGCGTTGGGTGCGACGGAGCACCGACAGGCAGCGTTGACTCAGCTCCAGCCAAGCCCGGTCCCAGCAGGGGAATGTGCGCATGGCGAGCAGTGCCAGATCTCCGGCAGTGTCGGCGTCGGTGGCGGCCAGGGCTTCCGCGACCGATAGCAGAATCGTTCCGCTGTGCAGATCGCCCGGCTCGGCCGCCGCGCGCGCATGGATCGCGGCGAGCAACGGCCGGTCGGTCTCGGTGAGATAGTACGCGGCCAGCGTTCGGTGGACTTGCCGTGTCACACGATCGGAGGTGGCATCGGCTACCGCGTCGCGGACCAGTTCGTGCCGACAGGACAGGGTTTCACCGGCCGCGGTGACCAATCCCGACGCGAGTGCCCCCGACAGCAGCTGTTCTCGTTCGTCGACCCGATCGGGCAGCAGCACAGCGATCTCACCCATCGTCAGCGGCCGGTCCGCGATGGCCAGCAATCGCACCAGGTGCTGGGTCGCCTCGTCGGCCTGGATGAGCCGATCAGTGATGGCGGCGATGAACTCGGCAGGGACGGAGTCGGATTCGCCCCGATCGACACGGTCGAGTATCCGTCGTGCGAGGTCGGGATTGCCACCGGCGGCATCGAGGAATCGACGCAGGTCCTCGTCTGGTGGTTGCCCGAGGCGGTCGGTGGTCATCGACACCAGGTCGGCAGTGGCCAGCGGCGACAACCGCAGCTGTTCGACCCGAACCGAATCGTGACCCACGAGATCGTCGAGCACTGTGCCGTCACGGCCCGCCAGCACCCAGACAATCGGTAACGAGGCCGCACGGGGAATCAACGTCCGCAACAGGAACAGGCTGGTCGCGTCGGCTCCATGGAGATCGTCCACCGAGATCAGCAGTGGCCCGTTCTCGGTCGCGGCCTCCAGGTGATCGGCGATCCGATCCGCCGCCAGCAACGGCTCAGGGATCGAGCGCACCAGTTGTGCGTAGTCCTCGCGGCTGATCACCGGATCCCGCCCTGCCCGCAACATCGCGATCACCGGAGCCCCCGGCGAGACCTGCTGCAGCGGATCGCACCGGACCTCGACCACTCGCAGACCGGTGCGTGCGGCTTGGCGGCAGATCTCCGCCGCCAGTGCGGTCTTCCCGATGCCGGCCGGGCCGCCGATGGTCAAGACGCCGCCCAGCTCGTGGCGACGTGCGTTGCGAACCACCGAAAGCGCCTGCGCCATCGGCTCGGTCCGCCCCCACAACGATCCCGGTCGCATCGCGCACTCCTCCGATCCGAGGGGCGTTGATCGAGCCCGACCAGTCGCGAGCCGGATCAACGCATAGCTTCTCAACATAGCAGCTCACGCAATGTGCCGACACCCTGATCGAAGCGCCCATCAGCCCGATCTGGGACCACAGCATCACACCCGGCAGCCCGATGCGGACATCACCTATTCATGTGATGTCCGCGCCGCGCCAGTCTCGCGGACGATGTGCTGCAGCAGGTATCACAATCGCGAAGGCCGGATGTCATGTCGAATACCGAGAAGGCTGCGTTCCCCGCGCTGAACGACGAGCAGATGGCTCGGCTGCGCGGCTACGGCGCGGCGGAGATGGTTCGCGACGGCGACGTTCTGGTGTCGACGGGCCAATTGACCTACGACTTCATCGTTCTGGACACGGCCTCGGCGGAAATCGTGCGCGAGGCCGACGCTGATCAGATCGAAGCGGTTGTCGCGCAGGCCCCGCCGCGGCGCTTTCTCGGCGAGTTGAATCTGATCACGGGACAGGCCGTATATCTCACCACGCGAACAACCTCGGACGGGGAGATCATCCGCATCGATCCTCCCAACTTCCGTCGGCTGATGGCGGACGAGACACAACTGTCCGATCTCATCCTGCGCTCATTCCTCGCACGCCGCGGTGAGCTACAGACCGGCGAGGGCGCACGCAGCATACGCATATTGGGCAGCGGCCGATCACCGGAGTCCTTGGCCCTGCGAACGTGGGCCGTGCGTTCCAGGATCGCGCACACCTGGATCGACATCGACACCGATTCCGGGCGAGCCCTCGCCGAATCACTCGACGTATCGCCCGACCAACTGCCGGTCGGCGTGACGCACGACGGTCCGATTCTGCACGCGACGACGGCGCTGCTCGCCCAGGCCATGAACTTGACTTACGCGCCGAATGCCGCAGCGGGCGCGGAAGCCGTTGCCGATACGGTCGTGGTCGGGGCGGGCCCGGCGGGCCTGGCAGCCGCTGTCTACGGTGCTTCGGAGGGCCTGCGGACGATGGTTTTCGAGGCGGTCGCGGTGGGCGGACAGGCCAGCGCCAGTTCCCGTATCGAGAACTACCTCGGATTCGAATCCGGGATCAGCGGAACCGAATTGACCGGACGCGCCATGATTCAAGCGCAGAAGTTCGGCGCGACGATCGCCAGTCCCTGCGTCGTCGAGTCGGTGCACGCCACGAACGGGACCTTCGAGGTATCCCTGTCCGACAGCACAACCATGCGCACCCGCACCGTCGTCGTCGCGACTGGAGCGCACTTCAGGACTCTGGACCTGCCTCGGTGGCATGAGTTCGAAGGCCGGGGGATCTTCTACGCGGCCACCGAGTCCGAGGCCCGACTGTGCGAAGCTGGGCCGGTCGCCATGATCGGTGGCGCCAACTCCGCCGGGCAGGCAGCCCTGTTCCTCGCCGAACGCGGCTCGACTGTCACCATGGTCCTGCGATCGAACGACCTCTACGCCGGGATGTCGGCCTACCTCGCGCACCGTATCGAGGCCGACCCGCGTATCCACGTCCGTCTCGGGTCCGAGGTAACGGCCCTCGCCGGGCAGAGCAACCTGACCGGAATCGCAGTCACCGATCACGCAACCAGTCATACCGACGCGCTGGACTGCCACGCCCTGTTCTGTTTCATCGGCGCTGACCCGGCGAGTTCCTGGCTACCGGGCATCCAGCTCGATGCCGACGGGTTCATCCTCACCGACTCGGCGCTACGCCTCGACAGCGCTGTGTGGGCTTCGCTCGGGCGGAACCCGCTGCCGTTCGAGACCAGTGAGCCCGGCATCTTCGCGATCGGCGACGTACGAGCGTGGTCCATGAAGCGCGTCGCCGCCGCGGCCGGAGACGGTGCGAGCTGTGTCCGCTCGATTCACCAATTCCTCGGCCTCACAAGCTGATCGACGAAACCCATTACCTGCGAAAGCGACGTCAACGACTCCGTTCCGCGGCGAAACCACCGCAGCTCATACAGTCCCGATCTCAGGAGCACATCACATGACCAAGAACGACGAATCGGTAATGACGGTAGAGCAGGCCCGGAAAATCTCCGCACCACTCTATGAGGCGTTGAACCAGCCGGCGAACAAAGACGTCTCAGCGCTGCTGGCGGCAGCATGCAACGACGACTACCGCTCCTACCACACGAACCAGGATTACCTGACCCGCGACCAACTGGTCGATGTTTTCACGAACATGGGAACCACCATTCCCGACCTGACATGGGAAGTCGTCGACATCCATGTGGTCGATGACGTGATGATCGTGCGCGGCAAGGCGACCGGTACACCCGTGGCCGAGTTCTGGGGGACCGAGCCCACCGGCAAATCCTTCCGCACGATGGCCATCGACCTGTTCACGGTCCGCGATGGAAAGCTCGCCACGGGCTACCACATCGAGAACTGGACCACCGCCCTCCAGCAGCTGCGACGCTCGTAGACGACGCCAACGGCAGCCTGGAAAACCCGATTCTGATGTCGTCGATCGGGACAGTCGCCGGGCGGCGGGATCATCGGATCTCCGCCGCCGCGGTGACGACAGCACGATCGATCGCCTTGCCTCCGGCCACGGCGCGGGCGCCCCGGCTGATGGCCTCCCGGACGAGCTCACTCACTCGTTCGAACTGCATCTTGTTCTGGATGGGGCCCAGCATCACGTTCGGTTCGAACGGTCGCCCACCGTGACAGCCTCCGCTCGTCGCGAGAGTTCGCGCAGCACTTCGGTTTCGAGTGACATCGGAACATAGACCCGCTTTATGGCCAGACAGATCTGACCACACTCGACACAGTGCGGGTTCAGGCGGCCTCAGATCGACACCATCGGTTGATCTTCCGCCGCGCCGCGCAGGCCGGTGAGGTCAGCGCGATCAGCGGCATGTCAGGACGTTCGTCCGCCGATGTGACGCCAATCTGACCTGCGGGCGCGACGACATGGTGAGGCTGACCAGTTTGGTTGGGAAAACTTCGTCTTCGCCGGCCAGGACATCGGCCCACCTTTGACGCTCCACGAAACGGCAACCGGGAACGGCGTTGCGCCGATAGCCGGGACCTGGCCGCAACGGCCGGCCGAACGCGTCCCGGAGCCTACCGTCCTGCCTCAGTCGGTGCCGTCCTGCACCGGATAGTCGATGACGATCACACCGCCGGTGGCGTAGTTGACGACATCGGCGGCCGCCCGCTGGCCGTGCTGCGATGCCCGTGCCGCGGCCATGGCGGCGGCGTCGGCGAAGTCGGCTTCGAAGACCGCGAAATACGGCGCTTCTCCGTTGGTCGCCGCTACGTCGAAGCTGTAGCGCCACGCAAGCAGGCCGGGCCAATTCATGACCAGTGGAAGGTGGTTGGTCACGTAGTAGTCGCGGAAGTGGTCAGGGTCGGCGGGCTTGGGATATAGGACTAGCAACTTATGCATGACTGCCTCCCGGTGTGTGTGAGCGCGGTGTCCAGTACCGCGGTCAGTTGAATCGTCATATGCGCAGGTTAGGGCTTGATGTGTGGTCGAGGGAAAGACTGGGACGGGCTAGACTCAGAACGGATCGTTATCAATGACCGGGAGGGCATGTGGCACCGGATACGGTGAGCCTGCGGTACTTTCTGGTGCTGGCACAGGAGTTGAACTTCACCCGCGCGGCCGCACGGATCGGTATCGCGCAGCCCGCACTCAGTGCCCGGATGCGCCGATTGGAGGCGGAACTCGGTACGAGCCTGTTGGTTCGTGACACGCGTAGCGTCGTATTGACCACGGCCGGTGCGGCTTTGGCGGAGTCCGCGCCGCCCGCGCTGGCGGCGCTGGACCGGGCATGGGACACCGCCCGGAATGCGGGGGCCGGTGAACTGGGCACGCTGCGCATCGGATACAGCCTCAGCGCGGGGGCCGAGACGGCACCGGCCCTGGTGGACAGGCTCATTCGCAGCAGCCCGGGACTCGAGGTCGGCGCGTTCCCCATGGCGACACCGGAGATCTCCCCCGCGGTCGCCGACGGCCGCATCGATGCGGGGATCACCCGCGGTGAACAGCCGGGTCGTGGCGTGCGCCGGTTCCTGCTGCGGCGTCAGCGCGTCGGGGTCCAACTGGCACAGCATCATCCGCTGGCCGAACACCCGGAGATCGCGATCGCCGATGCGGCCGCGTATCCGCTGCGACTCCCCGACCGTACGGCCAACCCCGTGATCCACGACCAGCTGTCCGCACTGTTCCGCGACACCCGGCCCCGCCCCCGATTCCACACGCCCCCAGTCTCTTTCGACATGTCTCAGCGCGACCTACGCGACGGGCTCACCCTCGCCCCGGCCGGTGAAGCCGCGGTCACGACACAACCGGCCGGTCTCACGTGGCGACCGCTGCAGGGCGCACCCGCCTTGACGATCCACCTGGTCCTCCCGCGCGTGCAGTCACCACTACACCGCCGCATCCGCACCGTCGCCAAAACCCTGGCACACGAGCTGCACTGGCTGCCGGACTGACGCGCAGCAGGTCACGCGAGACGGACGATCGCTTTTGCTCTTGCCGCGCCGGACCGCCCGGGTCGGGAGCCATTATCGGATGTTCGTCACCTCGTAATCACCTCGCTCACCCACCACATACTGCTTGGAATAGATGCCTTCGCGATACACCTGTGAAGGGCTCCATTCATCGGGACCCGGGTCGAGGTCAAGCACGAACTCTGTCGGAGACGCCGCGACGGCCATACCATCGGAGAGCACCCGATACGGAAATCGCCGACTCTCCAGGAACCGATATTCGTGAACTCCGTACACGGTCAGCTGGACGTGACACCACTCGGACCTCCGCCCGTCGCCGGGGCCGGGAGTTGTGGGTGTCATCTTATCCATCGCCTGGATATCGACCCTCACGGTCGCGAGCTTTCCGGGTGCGGTCTGGATGGCAACTCCGAGGATGACGCTGTCGTAGAAGGTGATGAACCTGTCGAGGAACGCTGGGGCGTGTTCGCCTGTGATCTGCACGTAGTTGCCCTTTATCGGAAGATCTGATCGCATCCACATGATCGCAGCAGCTGAGCAGTCGATGCCTTACCGTGGGATTTCCGACCGTCGATGTGGCGTGCCAGCTCCCTAGCGTCGGCGGCGAGACGAACGACCGGCATTCGGCAGAAGAGTGCGTTCGGGCGACGCCGGGATGGGCATGGCCAGTTAGTTCAGAGAAGCAGGCGTGTTCATGCTGGCATCCAGTGCCGTATGGGCGAGCGCAGCCGCCGAGCTCGACCTTGCGTTTGTCGAAATGCTCCTCGAACTCGGCCCACTCTTCGGCTGTCACGTCGCGGTATTCGTCCGCCGGTCGCATCTGCCGCCGGCTCTCCAGGTGTGCCTGGTAGTGCTGAACAACGTCTTCATCGAAGACCGTCACATAGCCGCGGAAGGTATCCCGATCCAAATGGCCTAGCAGTGCTGCGCCGATGTGGATCGGGAGTCCGCTGTTGGCCAGCTCGGTCGCGAACAATCTCCGGTAGTCGTGTGGCGTGAAGTGGAGGTTGGCGAATGCCGAATGGACCGCCGCGAGTTCGGTGCATGTATTGATGAGCCATCTCAGAACCGCGCCGCGGCTCAGGACGAGACGGGTGGGCTCGTCCCCGGGCGAATCGGACCGAGAGGCCTTGGTCGCCGGTGTCGGTGTCCGGCTCCTGCACGAAAGGACCCTGTCACGGTGACGCCGCGGTGATGCAGCAGGCGCCCGCGGGGTGGCGCGGGGATCAAGGTTGCCATCTGTGCGGCGACGGCGTCAGGTGATGGGGCGGTATCGGTCATCGGGGTGGATGTTCGCCTGTCGTAGTAATCGGGTGTGGCCAGCCGTGCGGATCGCCAGCTCCGACACCACCACTTGTTTCCGGTGCGGTGGTGTCGGTGGCATCGGATCCGTTGTCACGCACCGCAGAGCGCGGCGTGCACCATGTGCTTGATCTCCTGGAATTCGGCCAGACCACGCAGCCCGTTGAGCCGTCCCATTCCGCTCTGTGTGAACCCGCCCTCCTCGAACTGGTCGACGACGACGGCCCAGATGTTGGTCCACACCGTGCCGGCCTGCAACTCGCGGCCGACCCGTAGCGGCCGGGGCCGAATACTTCGTGTTGCACGATCGGTGCCGACACGTCGGTGACCTCGACGAGGCTCGGCCGGTAGTAGGCGTCGACGGCGTCGGCGCCGCGGTTCACGAGCCCGCCCCGCTCGACGATCGTGGCGTACTCGGCCGCCTCGGCGACCATCCGATCGACGCGCTCGGCGTTGGCACGATCGATCATCGGGCCCATCTCGCTGTTCGGGTCGTCGCCCGGTCCGACCTTGATCGCGCCCAACGACTTGGCCATCCGCTCACGCAGCTCGTCAGCGATACCCTCCTGAGCCATCCCGCTCTGAGCGGCATCCAGAACCCGCAACGGTCGCGCCCACTACCCGTGGTGCGGCCGTCGGCGGCTGAGTTCCGGTGCCTCAGCCTCCTCCGACTCCACCGTGCCGGTAACGCAGATATGCGGGGTAAATCGCGGGCAGTGTGCAGTGGCACCAGATAGCGCTCCCCACCTCAGCAGAATTGGTAGGAGAGCTGGCGGTCAGGTGGTGAGCACGGGGTAATCGGTATAGCCGCGGTGGTCCCCGCCATAGAAGGTGGCCGGGTTGGGTTCATTTAGCGCGGCACCGGCGCGAACACGAGCGGGTAGGTCAGGGTTGGCCAAGGCGGGAGCGCCGACGGCGATGACGTCGGCGGTGCCGTTGTCGAGGTCTGCGATGCGTGCGTTGAGGTCTGCCCCCGCGCGGTTCACGATCAGCCGCTCTGGCCAGATCCCACGGATCGTCCGCAGAAGTTGTTCGTCTCCGGCGTGGACCAGGTGCAGGTAGGCGAGGTCGAGGCGGGCCAACTCGGTGGCGAGGTGTGTATAGAGCGCAGGGGTGTCGGTTTCGGTGATGTCGTTGAACGGGTTGGCCGGTGAGATGCGAAATCCGGTGCGGTCGGCGCCGATTTCGTCGACCACGGCAGCGGCGACTTCGAGCGGGAACCGGACGCGTCCGGCGATGGAGCCGCCGTATTCGTCCACACGCTGGTTGGCATTGGTGCTGAGGAACTGGTGCAACAGATATCCGTTGGCGCCGTGGATCTCGACACCGTCGGCCCCCGCGTCGATGGCCATCGCGGCGGCCACGCGGAACTCGTCGACGGTTCGCGCGATGGCGTCCGCGTCCAGTGCCACCGGTTGGGCCATGGGTTGTGGCCCGGCGGCGGTGAACATCGTCGCGTCGGCCGCGATCGGCGACGGCGCGACCGGCGGTCGGCCGTGGGATGTATTGGAGGGATGGGAGACCCGGCCCACGTGCATCAGTTGGATGACAAACGCGGCACCTGCTTCGTGGACTGCTGCGGCGACCCGTTTCCACGACTCGACGTGGGCGGGCTCGTAAATGCCGGGCGTGTTCAGGTAACCCTGCCCGTCAGAGGAAGGCTGGGTGCCTTCGCTGATGAGCATCGCGAACGAGGACCGCTGCTCGTAGTAGGTGGCGGTCAGGTCGGTGACTGTGCCGTCCGCGGCGGCGCGGCTGCGGGTCATCGGCGCCATGGTTAGGCGGTGCGGTAGGGCGATGCTGCCCAGTTGTGTAGGTGTCCAAAGGATCTGGTTGTTCATGATGGCTCCTGGAGAGGGGGGTCGGGTTCAGGCAGTGATCTGGATAACGGTGTTGCGGCGCGGCGCGGCCACCGAACGAAGGAGGGCGGTGGGACATCACCGGCCGTACCATCAGCCCGCCACGGTCGCGGCCAGCAGCTCGATTCGCGACGGGCCGGGCTCTGGATTGCCGGCAGTATCGCTGCCGATTTCCATGATTCGATCGAGCACGCCGGGTCGTGCCATCGCTTCCTCGGGGCTGGTCAGGACCGAACCGACGTCACCGAACGCTTTCGTTGGGAGGCGGGTCCACGAGGTCTGTGCGGATCGAGTTCGAGCGTGCGGTGCGGCGATGAGCAGCCGATGAACGCGCACTACATCGGGCCTGCTCGCGATCATCGCCGTCGTCGCACGACGCAGGCGTGAGCGCTCAGAGGGAAGCCAGGACGCGGATGCGGTCGGCCATGACGCGGCGTGCGACATCAGAGGTGAAGGCAATCCCTTCGAACTCGTGCGGGACGCCGGGGTGGAGGTGGAATTCGACCGGCACGCCTGCGCGGGACAGACGCAGGGCGTAGGTGAGGTCCTCGTCGCGGAAGATGTCGAGTTGGCCGACCTCGATGTATGCCGGTGGCAGGCCTTCGGGATCGGCGACGCGGGCGGGCGCGGCGTGGGCTGAGGTGTCGGGTCCGCCTGCGGTATCGCCGAGTAGTGCTTGCCAGCCCGTTCGGTTGTCGTCCCATGACCACAGGACGAACGGCGCGAGGTGTGGGTCCGGAGTGCGGGTGCGGTCGTCGAGCATCGGCATGACCAGGATCTGGCGGGCGATGGCGGGTCCGCCGCGGTCGCGGGCCACGATCGCTACCGCGGCGGCCAGTCCGCCGCCCGCGCTGTCGCCGAACACCGCGATGCGGGTGGGGTCGACGTTGAGGTCGGTGGCGTGTTCGTGCAGCCAGACCAGGGCGTCGTAAGCGTCATCGACCGGGGTCGGGTGCGGATGTTCGGGTGCACGCCGGTAGTCGACCGACAGGATCGGGGTGCCGCTCGCCGACACGTATCGGGAGACCGACCCGTCGAATAGGCCGACGTGACCCAGGATCATGCCGCCGCCGTGCAGATAGATCGCGGCCGGACCCGGTTCGGTCGGGCGGTCATCGCGCTCGTACCAGCGCAGCAGGATCGTGGCGCCGTCAGCGGTGGTCATCTTGTGGTCGGTGATCGTGACATCGGGCGCGACCGGTTGGGCGGTATCGGTGTGGGCGATGACCTGCTCGAGGATTGCGCGGCGGGTGGTCACATCGCCGACCGGTGGCGGTGTGCTGTCGGCCATCGCGGCAGCCATCGGGGCCAGCGCATCGGCGACCTGTGGGTCGAGGGTGAAAGACATGACGTAACTCCTTGTGTGACACCGGGTGAGGTGTCAGTGCGAGATGGGTAGGTAGGTGTGGCTCAGGGCAGCAGGATCGTCTTGCCGGGCAGCTGACCAGTGACGGCTTCGGCATGGACGGTTGCCATTTCGCTCAGCGGTCGGCGGTCGGCAACGTCGATGCGCAGATCACCGGCGTCGACGAGCGCGACCAGTCCGGCGAGCTGGGTGGCGTCGCTGCGGGCGAACACCCGTTCCGCGCGCACTCCGCGCTCGGGGTCGGGTTCACCGGGAGTTGTTGTGCTGACGAAGATTCCACGGTCGGCGACCAGATCGACCAGAGCGGCGGTCTCTTCCGGTGAGGTGGCGACCAAGTTGACCACGACGTCGAACCGCTGCCCGGATACCGCCTGTGCCAACGGAATTGCGGTGTAGTCGACGATTCGGTCCGCACCGTCGGCGCGAACCCGGTCGGTGCTTCGCGTGCTCGCGGTTGCGGTGACCGCAGCTCCAGCTCGGGCGGCCAGCTGTACCGCGTAGCCGCCGACCGCACCGCCCGCACCGTTGATCAGGACGCTGTTACCCGCGACGAGGCCCGCATATTCGAACAGTGCCTGCCAGGCCGTCAGCCCGACGGCGGGAAGTGCTGCGGTGTCGGTGAGCTCGACGTTGCGGGGGGCCGAGGCCAACAGGTCGGCCGCGACGGCGACGTACTCTGCGCCCGCGCCGTCGGTGTTCATCGGCAGGAAAGCCACTACCGCGTCCCCGACCGCCCAGCCGGTCACCTCCGCACCGACTTCGGCGATGGTGCCTGCCACATCGATGCCCGGCACGTGTGGGAAGGACACCGGGAACACCTGCTGCAAGTAGCCGGCACGGATCGCGACATCCACCGGATTGAACGAAGTCGCGGCTACTTTCACCACGACCTCCGCCGCGGCGGCGACAGGCTTGGGCGCCTCTTCGTAGGCCAGGACTTCGCTGTCGCCGTGGGCGTGGAATCGCACTGCCTTCATGATCTCTCCTCGGTACGCTGCTTCGAATTCGAAGCAGGTCTAGACAGTAACCTGCTTCGAGTTCGAAGCAATACCCGAGAATGCGGTGATCGTCGTCACTATGTTTCAAATTCGAAGCAGGTAAGGTGCGGGCATGGCAGACCACGACTCAGCGGCGGACTCCGGCGATGTCGAGCCGCTCGAACCCGGCCAACTCGGGGCCTATTTCGCGCTCCTGGAAGCCGTCGGCCTGCTCCAACACGCCATCGAGCAGCAATTGCGCGCCGAAGGAGACATCAGCTACGTGCAGTTCCAGCTCCTGGCGCGCCTGCTCGAAGCCCCCGGCCCGCTCACCATGACCCAACTGGCCGATGGCGTTGTCTACAGCCGCAGCGGTCTCACCTACCAGGCCGGGCTGTTGGAGAAGGCCGGTCTCATCACCCGCGCCCCCTCGCCCGAGGACGAGCGCGCCACCCTGGTCACCCTCACCGACAGCGGCCGCGCTCTGTTCCACCGTGTCCTGCCCGGCCACGTCCAGCTCTCCCGCGACCTGCTGTTCGACTCCCTGACCGAGGACGACGTCGACCACCTCGGCGACATCATGACCCGCGTCCGCGACCACATGCGCGCCCAACCGCCTCGCTCGGCCGCGCCCCGCCGATCTCGCGCCACCCGGAGCGCGTGACGGTCAGCGGGTGACAGTGCTCGACCGGGATGTGACGAGTCCAGAAGGAGGGGCCGAAGAGTCGTGGGAGCAGTGGCAGCGGCCTGGCGTCAATCAGTTCCGGCATCCGCACATCATGCTGCCGGCGGCTTATCAGCTGCTCTCCACGGAGGTGCCCGAGGCTGTCGCGGAATTGCAAGCCCTGGGGGCAACGACCCACAACATGCTGGCCGGGGCGTATGACCTCCCGGCCATCGGCGGCAGGCTGGAGGGCGACGAGCGGTTCGATACCCTCGCCGCTCGGCGCCCGGTGATCGAGGCGGCGCTCGGAAATACCGCGGCGAAGACTGCCGGGATCACCGTCCGTCGAGGCGTCGCGGTCGCCGGACTGCTCAGCGACGGCGGGGCGAATCGGCCACGAGTGACCGGAGTACGGACGCGCGACGGCGAATCGATCGCGGCCGATCTCGTCATCGACGCGGGTGGCCGCAACTCACCGGTGGCAACATGCTCGTCGACATCGGCGCTGCCGCCCCCGTTGTCGCTCGGCACGACACCGGATTCCTGGCTTACAGCCGCTACTTCCGGTCGCAGGACGGTTCGATGCCCGCGCAGTGACCGTGGCCGTTGGAACACCACGACAGCATCTCGCTGACCACCGTCCCCGGCGCGCGATCGCGAATTGCGGTGATACGCATGACAGTTCCTCGGGACAGTGGTGTTGTGGGAGTGAATGTTCGGCAGTGTCACCCGACGACGGCTTCGATCGCGGTGAGGATGACCTCGGCGACCGCGGCGGGCTGAGATGCGGGCAGCGCGTGCGAGGCACCGACGATCTCGATCGTGGCGCGTGCACCCGCCCGTTCGGCCATGAACCGGTGCGCGGCGACTGGGATGTTGTAATCGGCGTCAGGGAAGACGAACCACGACGGAACGGTCTTCCAGTTGGGTGCGCCGGATTTGCCGTTGAGGGCGCAGTCGTTGAGCGGGCGCTGAGTGGCGGCGTCGATTGCGGCCTGGGTGTCGGAGATGTCCGCGGCGAACTGCTGGTGGAACTTGGCGGGCTGGATGTAGAAGTCGGTGCTGCCGTCGGGCAGCACCACCTGGTTCAGCGTTTCGCCGAGTGTGCTGCCGGGGAACTTCCCAGACAGTTCGCCGATGGTCTCCCCCTCCTCGGGGGCGAAGGCGGCGACGTAGACGAGGGCGGCGATCTTGGGGTCGTGGACCTGGGAGATGACCTGGCCGCCGTAGGAATGTCCGACGAGGACGACCGGACCGTCGACGGAGTCGACGATGCCGCGGACGATGTCGGCGTCGGTATCGACATCACGCAGCGGGTTGGCGGCGGCGATGACGGTGGCGTCGACGGTGCGCAACCGACTGATGACGCGGCTCCAACTGGCTGACTCGGCGAAGGCGCCATGGACGAGGATGACGGTGGGTGTGCTCATGATGGGCTCCTAAAAGGTGTGCTGAAGGTGATCAGTGCGCGAGGAAGGCGAGGAGGTCGGCTTCGAATGCGGTGCGGAATTCGCCGTAGAGGCCGTGCGGTGCGCCGGGATACACCCGCAGCGTCGCGTTCTTGATCAGCTCGGCCGACTTCATCGCCGAGTCGTGCAGTGGGACGATCTGGTCGTCGTCACCGTGGGCGACCAGCACCGGCACGTCGATCCCGAGCAGGTCCTCGGTGAAATCGGTTTCGGAGAACTGGGCGATGCATTCGTAGGCGGCGCGCACCCCGACCTGCATGCCGAGTCGCCAGAACGCCCGGCGCGCACCTTCGGAGACGGTCGCGTCGAGCCGGTTGAAACCGTAGAACGCCTCGCTCAGATCCCAGTAGAACTGCGAGCGGTCGGCGGCGACACCGGCGCGGATCCCGTCGAAGACCTCCATCGCACTGCCGTCGGGGTTGGTGTCGGACTTGACCATCACCGGGGGCACCGCACCCAGCAGCACCGCCTTGGCGACCCGGGCGCTGCCGTGGCGACCCAGGTAGCGAGCGACTTCGCCGCCGCCTGTGGAGTGGCCGACCAGAACCGCGTCGTGCAAATCCAGGTGCTCGATCAGCTCGCCCAGGTCGTCGGCATAACGGTCCATGGTGTTGCCGTCCCAGGTCTGGCTCGATCGGCCGTGACCGCGGCGGTCATGGGCAATAGCGCGGTAGCCGTGGTCGGCGACCAGACGGGCCTGCTCGTCCCAGGCGTCGGCGCTGAGCGGCCAGCCGTGACTGAAGACGACCGGCTGGCCGGTGCCCCAGTCCTTGAAGAAGATCTCGGCGCCGTCGGAGGTGGTGAAGGTGTTTGTCATGCCGACAAAATTACGAGCGGACCCACGCCTACGAATCAGTCGAACGACTGCATCGGTGACTGAGTCATGGCGTCCTCCGATGATCAGTAATTGCCCGATTACAGCACCTACCTGCGTCGTCGCGTTGTGAAACCAGAGTTCTCTGTCAGGATCGGGCAGTGAGCGGTGAGATTTCGCGGTCAGTTTTGATCGGTCGAGACCAGTATGTGGACATGCTGCGAAACCTGCCGCCTACGCCGTACCTCGGAAGCCCGCGAACCACTGCGCGCGACGCCCTCGGCGCCGACCCCTGGGCCCAGGCCGCCCGCAACTAACTGCGCGCCGCGGGTGAAACCAGCACCCACCGCACCCTCGGCTCCCACCTCTACCGCATCTACCCCCGCCTCGGCATCACCAGCCGAGTCGAACTCGCCGGAGCCACCTCAGCGATCGGCTGAGCCGCTGGTAAGGACTCCAACTCCCTGTCACATCGAAGATGGGACCAGGAACCCATCCGAACCGGCAGACCCTGGTCGTCAGACCGGATAGGAATCAGCAATGACTAGACGTTTTCCAGTTGCCCATGTTCTACGTGTCCTGCCGAAGGCACCAACCTGCGACCCGCGAACAAGGGATGCGCGCGGCTATAGCATCCGACGCAACAATTAGCGCTGAAGACCATCCTCACCCGGTGTCCTCGGTGGCGCGACTGCTCGGGGTCTCGCGCGGCACCCTCTACAAGTACGTCCCCGAGCTCCGCAGCGGTGGCCGGGAGGCCATCGAGAACAGGACATCCGGTCTCGGCTAGCACGCGGCAATCTCATACGCACGCTGTTTGGACGCAGAAGTAGTTGGCTTTTGTCCGCGCATGTGATGTTGGTTGTTCGCGAATTCTGGTGGCGTGTCGCCACCTACACCTATTCGAAGATTCTTCGAATAGGCCAGTTCGCCAGTCGTAACCCCTACTTGGTTAAGAAACTCAGCACAAGAAAAATCATCGTAGCAGCGGCGAACCCCAGCGAGTACTGGATATAGGTATGCTTTTTCCAGGCAATGCCACTGACCCGATACAACTGCTCTGCTAGGGCAGGAAGAACCTGCTTGGACCTGAGTTGTTTCTCTACATCCTCAGCATCGAGACATTTGCGAAGGTTGCCGAAATAAATGAAGTTTTTCTTAGTTATTGGGCCCCGCATTTTTGGAAGTACGACGCCGACCGCGAACGCAGCCGAGGCTGCCAACAGCACCAACCCGACGACGTAACAGAAACGCGAAAATCCGCCCAGCCCGGCGAAGAGCCCGCCGTCTTTCGACAGAGCAAGGACGCCACCGAGCACAGCGGCATCGAGGGTGAAAGTGAAAGACGCCTTGAGGTCGACCTTGCCCATCCAGTCCATAATCGCGGTCTGGATCCGCCAGGCCGTTTCCACAGGATCCGCATCGAGTGTTTCATTGTCAGACTTCGCAGCAGATGCCCCGTCAACCAGTGCTGGGCTGGGCTTTGGTTTCGGGTGGCTTTTGCTATCTTCGTCAGTCTGGGGTGTACCGTCGACCGGGTTCGAGTCGTCAGCCATGAGCCCGTCTCCTTCTTGATCGCCGCAGAGTCGAT
This sequence comes from Nocardia sp. CA-107356, assembly GCF_050946365.1. Classification (NCBI taxonomy): domain Bacteria; kingdom Bacillati; phylum Actinomycetota; class Actinomycetes; order Mycobacteriales; family Nocardiaceae; genus Nocardia; species Nocardia sp. CA-107356. The sequence continues at coordinate 7,772,949 of NZ_CP191992.1, forward strand.
ACACATGCTTGTTGCACAGCAATAGCTACAAGCTATGATCCTCTATTGGCCGGGAAGCTTGGGCGAGTGACCGCAGCGCGAACTTGGTTGCCTCGATCGGGTCGGTCAGCCGGCCGAGGTCGGGGTCGAACGCGGCGCAGGTGGAGATCAGCTGGGCGCGTGGCATTTTGCGCAGCTGACTGCGCAGTTCTTCGGGGCTGGTACTGATCAGGGCGCGCAGCGTGTTGAGGGCGGCGGAGAGGGCTTTGACCGCGTTGTTGCGGGCCACGCGCAGGGCGCGGACGGCCTCGATGGCGCCGTCACGGTTCTTGGGCGCGGTGACCTCGGACCCGTCGAGCAGCCTACGGGCGGCGGCGTAGACGTCGATCGCGTCGGATTTGCCTTGGGCGCAGCGCAGCCGCCGGTTCGGGCGGGGCACCTCGGCGACAGCGTAGCCGTGCCGGCGCAGGTGCCTGGCCAGCTCCACCCCATGCAACGGCAACCGTTGTATCCGGCTGCCCGTTGGCGCCCGGCTCCTTGCGCGTGAATCCACCGAAGGTGTTGGCGTATTCGGTGAGATTGGTGACGAACACGGGGACCGGCGACGCTGGCCGCTTCTCTGGAACGCCCAGCAGCGCGACGGTCCTCGTACCGCTGCCTGCGATCGGACCGGCGGGAGTGATCTCCTCGATCAACACACCCGGTGGTTTGCCGGCGACGTTCACTATTTACCGACCTTCGACGATTCCGACTGACGACCTCTCGCAGACCATCGTGGACGGCGCCGCGACAAAGGAACGGCTCAAAGGCAGGTAGTGCGCTACTCGATGCAGACGCGTGGCGAAGGCCGACAATATTGCTGCGCCGAAGATCGTGCAGAACAACTCCAGGGGGTTCCCATGACAACAACAGTCGGCACCGAAACACTCGCCGCCGAGCAGGTCGCTCCGGTCGAAACGCCGATCCAGCACGACCGGGCCGTGCTGCCCGAACTCATCCAGGCGACACAACTCGTCCGGGCCGCCGAGGCACGCCATACCTTCAACGTCGACGGCGCCCGCGCGACGGTTGCCGTGCTCGACACCGGACTGCGCGCCACGCACGTCGACTTCGCGGGTCGTGTGGTCGCCCAACGCAACTTCACCGCCGACAACAACGGCGATTCCGGCAACGCAGCCGACGGAAACGGCCACGGCACCAACGTGTCCGGCATCGTATGCGCCGGCGAGATCCACACTGGCATGGCCCCGCGCGCGAAGCTCGTCGCGCTGAAAGTGCTCGCGAACTCCGGCGGCGGCAACTTCACCCAGATCCGCGATGCCCTGCAATGGGTGCTCGACAACCATGCGCAACACGGTATTTCGGTGGTCAGCATGTCGCTGGGCGCATCGGACAACCGCGACACCGACACCGATCTCGCCAACGACGCGATCGGTTCCCTCTTCCGGCAGCTGACCGCGGCCGGTGTCGTCTGCTGCGTCGCGGCCGGCAACGACTACTTCGCGTTCAACAGCGCACAGGGCATGAGCTATCCGGCGATCTTCCGCGAAACCCTCAGTGTCGGCGCGGTATACGACGCCGACGAGGGCGGATTCAGCTACCAGTCCGGAGCCAAGGCGATCTCGACGGCAGCCGACCGCATCACCCCGTTCTCTCAGCGGCTGCACCGAAAGGTCGGCGGCGACTGCGAGACCGACATCTTCGCGCCTGGCGCACCGATCACCTCCTCGGGCATCAACAACGATCGCGGCGAGTCGATCCAGCACGGCACAAGCCAGGCGACGCCAGTGATCGCCGGCATCGTGGCACTGCTGCAGGACTTCTGCGTCCGCGTCACCGGCGCCCTGCCGACCGTCGCCCAGATTCGCGACTGGCTGATCCGCAGTGCGGTCGACATCATCGACGGCGACGACGAGCAAGACAATGTGCAGCACTCCGGCCTGCGTTACGGCCGCGTGGATGCGATGGCCGCGTTGACCGCATGCGCGAAAGACCTCGCGCGCCGCCAGCTCGCCGACGCCGACGACCCGACCGTGACTGTCTAGTCCGATGACCACCGATCTGGAAGCGGTCGTCCAGCGACGGCTGGCCCGCAGCGACACCGAGATCCGGCATTCGGTACTCGTCGCGGCCCAGGGCAACCCGTTCGCCGCCGAACCGGACCCGCAGCGCATCACGGCGCGGTTGCAGGCGAAGACGAGTGGAGAGTTGAGCGCCGACGACGCGCAGCGGGCCGCCACCGCGATCCACCGGTCGGCGCGATCCGGTGGCGAAGGGCTCGTGACCGGCGGTGCGCCGTTGACCAATGCGGCGGTCGCCGCGGCCACCCGGGTCAACCGCCCGGAGAAGGTCTACGGTGACACACTCGATTTCGTGAACGTCGCGTTCCTCGAGAAGGGCACGCGGGTGTCGCGAGCGGTCGCCCGAGTCGCGTTTCGAACCGGGAATCCGCAGGGATCGGGCTTCCTCATCGGTGCCGGGCTGTTCCTCACCAACCATCATGTGATACCGGATATCGAGACCGCGCAACGGCTCTGCCTCGAATTCGACTACGAGCTCGACCTCGCCGGACGCCCGCGCCCGGTGACCCGGTATGCCATCGACACCTCGGTGTTCGTCACCGACGATGTCGACGGGCTCGACTTCACGATCGTCGCGGTCGGCGCGCGCATCGACGGCGACCGCGAACTTGCGGAATTCGGCTTCGTGCCGCTGTCGAATTCGCCGGAGAAGCACATGCTCGGCGAGTTCGCCAACATCGTCCAGCATCCGATGGGCCGGCTGAAGGAGGTCGTCCTGCGGGAGAACAGACTCGTGGCGCGGCTGGATGAGGTGCTGCACTACGTCGCTGACACCGAGCCCGGCTCGTCCGGGTCACCGGCGTTCAACAGCGACTGGCAGGTGATCGCGCTGCACCACTGGGGCGGCCCCTGGCGACAGGTGCAAGACGCGGCCGGACAACCACTTCCGGTCAGTGTCAACGAAGGCATCCGGGTCACGGCGATCCTCGCGAAGCTCAGCGCGGGTCTGTCCGCTCTCCCGGGGCCGGTCCGGAACCGAATGGACGCGGTCATCGAGCTCGGCGAGCAAAGCAACGGCGAGGGATTCCTCACGACCCCGATCGCCGTCCCGCAGCCGGCCGAGCCGGCCGTGGCCGTGCGAGCGCCCCGGATATCCGCGGACGGCGCGATGACGTGGACGGTCCCCATCGAGATCTCCATCCGGATCCCGCAACTCGCGGCGCCGCCGACCGTGGTCGCCGTGTCCGAAGCCGCACCGCGCAGCGACTACACCGACCGCAGCGACTACACCGACCGCAGCGGCTACGACCCGAACTTCCTGCCCGCCAATACGGTTGCGCTGCCGGGATTGTCTCCCGCGCTGGCCCGACAGGCAGCACCGAACAAGCAGGCCCGCCGCGGTGACAATCCGTTCGAGTTGCGTTACCACCACTTCAGCGTCGTGGTGAACCGGTCCCGCAAGCTCGCGTTCTTCACCGCAGCAAACATCGACGGCGCGACGAGCAAGAGCGTCGACCGCAAGACCAAGACTGTGACGCAGTTGCTGCCAACCGATCCCGGCCTAGAGTCGATGAACGGCGCCGAAGCCGCCGAGACCTGGTACACCGACCCTCGCATCGCGTCGGCCGACTGCGCTGGCGCCGATGTCTATGCTCGACAACGGGTTCCGGGATTTCCGAGCGGCAATGGCCGGATCGCTCGAATGTTCCAGCGCGGGCACCTGGTTCGCCGGCTCGACACTGTCTGGGGCAGCGACGATCTCGCACTGGCGGCCGAACTCGACACGTTCCACTTCACCAATTGCACGCCGCAGGTCGGGTTCTTCAACCAGGGCACGGCCGATCCCGCGAAACCTGGGACGGGCGGCGGGCGGCTGTGGCGCGCAGTGGAGAACTATGTTCTGCGCAATGCGGTCGCCGAACGTCAACGCGTCACCTGTTTCACCGGACCGGTGTTCGACGAGCACGACCGAACCTTCCGGGGGATCCAGGTGCCCGGCCGGTTCTTCAAGATCGCGGTGTGGGTCGAAGGCGGGCAGTTGCGCTCGCTGGCCATGATCGCCGATCAACGCCCGGTGCTCGAGGTCTGGCCCGAAGCCCTGGACCCAGAATCACTGGGCGAAGAAAACTTCCAGGACTCCAGGGAACTCGACCTGGTCGCAGACTTCCTGTCGACGGTCAAAGGCGTGGAGAAACTCACCGGCCTCGATTTCGGGGATGCGGTGCGAGCGGCCGACATTCGGGCCGGCCTACGTCAGCGGACCGCGCGCCGACCAGCCGAGCTGCTCGACCGACGGTGACAAGGCGCTGTGTGGGGTGCTGACACGGACGCCGACCTGGTCTTCACCTACGAAGACGGCCACCCAGTGCACCCCGATTCCATCCGGGAACGATTCAAACGTCTCGCCGCTCGCGCCGAGCCGCCCGGCTGATCGTGCGTCGTGTCAAAGACGCTGCCCGCCAAGATGAGCTGTTCCCGGTGTGGCGGTGTCACCCGTTCTTCACTCAGTTCAAGAGGGGGGCGGGCAGAGGACTGTGGCGTGTTCGGGTATCTGCTCGATTCGCAGGCGTGCCGAGTCGTCGTGCATCGGAATGATAAGGATGAACCCTTTGTGTTGTTGCCAGTCCGTGGGTACGAGGAACCATCGGTCGTTGCGAGCCCACCGAGAGCACGCCTCGGGTGGGGTTGGATCGGGTATTGTCGCAGGTCCTAGCGCCGTGGCGGAAACCGTTGCGCCCCATGATCCGGGGAAGATTGTGCTGGATCTGGCCGTGTCGGTCGCGATCGGCGGTGACTGGGCCACCGATCTGGGGTTGCTGCGTGGCGAGCCGGGCGTGTTCGGGTCGCTGGCGTCGGACCCGACGGTGTCGCGGCTAGTCACGACCACGGCGAAGGATGTGCCGAGACTGCTGGCCGCCCTCGCATCCGCGCGAGCCACCGCGCGGGTGGCGGCGTGGCAGGCCGCAGGCGACCGGGCGCCGGACCATGGGATCACCACCGACAGCCCGCTGACCATCGATCTGGATGCGACCCTGCTCGACTCACATTCCGAAAAAGAGTGTGCTGCACCGACATACAAGAAGGGATACGGCTTCCATCCGCTGCTGGCGTTCTGTGATCACAGCCCGGACGGCACCGGAGAACCGGTCGCCGAACTGCTGCGGCCAGGGCAATGCTGGAGCCAATACCGCTGCCGACCACAAGCAGGTCCTGGCCGCCGCATTGCAGCAGTTGCCGTGGCAGCCGGGCTACCGGGTCGGCCGGAAAGTGCTGGTGCACACCGACTCCGGCGGCGGCACCCACGACTTCGTCGAATACTGCACCGCCCGTCGGGTCCGGTATTCACTGAGGTTCACCCTCACCGACACCATCGTCGAAGCCGTCAACGCCATCCCGACGCATATGTCGACCCTGGCCTATGACGGCGACGGCGAAGTCCGCAAAGGCGCCTGGGTCGCCGAGGTCAACGGCATGCTCGACCTGGCCGGCTGGCCCGCCGGCATGCGACTCATCGTGCGCAAAGAGCCCCCACATCCCGGCGCCCAGTTGCGGTTCACCGATGTCGGCGGCCTCCGGCTGACCGCGTTCGCCACCAATACGAAAAAGGGGCAGCTCTCCGACCTGGTGTTACGGCACCGTCGCCGCGCTCGCTGCGAGGACCGTATCCGCTGCGCCAAGGACACCGGGCTACGAAATTTGCTGTTCAAATCCTTTGATGCGAACCGGATCTGGGTCGCGATCGTCGCCCTGGCTCTGGATCTGACCGCCTGGCTGCAAACGATCGGTCTGCACCACGACCCCGCCCGCTGCTGGGAACCGAAAACACTACGCCTGCAACTGTTCTCGATCCCCGCCTGGATAGCGCACCACGCCCGCCGCGTCCATCTGCGGTTGTCTCGACACCACCGCGGCACCGGCCTGCTGCTGACCGCGCTGGACCACCTGCAACCAGGCTGACCAGCACAAACCACCCCTACAACCAACGGAAGGACCTTCATCCGGGCCCGTGGAACTCGGCAGCCACCCGCTGACCGGGCTATCCTGCCTTGCCCAACGGTCGCTGATCAGCGACCGGAAACCAATCCGAACTCGATCAGGCCAGGTCGGACACCCCGAGAAAGATCGAGGTTAGTGATAGCACCTGATTGCGGCAGTCGAGTACTGCACTACTCATGCAATCGGCAGGTAATGCGATCAGCATTGAACAATATCCGAAGAATGTTTTTCGATGCAAATTATTTGAGCGATGAACTATACGTACTCCCGCGAACAGTAATCGGACGGAAGAGATTGTTGTCACCGCAGTAATCGGCGTGCCGGGTAGGTGAATCATGGTTGCTGGTAAACGCAGCGCATTAATAGTTGCTTGCGATAACTATCTGGATCCGAGTCTGCGTAAGTTGCGAGCTCCGACCCGTGACGCCCAGGCGCTTGCCGGCGTTCTACAGGATCCACTGATCGGAGGCTTCGAAGTGCATATGTCGGTGAACGAACCGGCGCACGTGGTGGGCGAGGCGGTCGAGGGGTTCTTCGCTGACAGAGTTCCTGAAGATCTGCTGCTTCTGCATTTCTCCTGCCACGGTGTCAAGGATGAGGACGGAGAGTTGTACTTCGCCGCGTCGAACACGAAGCTGGGGCGCCTGGGCGCCACGGGTGTGGCAGCAGAGTTCGTGAACCGCCGGATGAACCGAAGCCGATCGCGGCGCATCGTGTTGCTATTGGACTGCTGCTACGCGGGCGCCTTCGAACGGGGCATGACCCACCGGGCAGGAACCGGAATGAACCTGGAACAGTTGAGCGGGCGAGGCCGTGCGGTGATCACCGCGTCGAGCGCGATGGAATATTCGTTCGAAAGCGGAGAACTCACCGACACCGCCGATGGTGACCCATCGGTCTTCACCGGAGCGTTGGTCGATGGCCTTTCGACAGGCGAAGCGGATCGGAACCAGGACGGTTTCATCACCCTCGATGAGTTGTACGACTACGTGTACGGCAAAGTCCGGTCTTCCTCACCGAACCAGACACCCGGGAAATGGGTGTTCGGTGTGCAAGGTGAGCTGTATATCGCCCGGCGCAACCGGCGGTTGGCCCAACCCATACTCTTGCCTGTCGAACTTCAGATGTTGATAGACAATCCCCTGCCCAGTGTTCGCGCTGTCGCTGTTCGTGAGCTCGAAAAGCTCCTACGCGGTAAGCATCTCGGGCTGGCCGAGGCCGCTCAACAGAATTTGCGCAACCTCACCGAGGACGACAGCCGCGCAGTATCGGCGGCAGCCGAAGCCGCGCTCCACACGGACATACCCTCTCCCGGTCCGCTGTTTCCCGCGCCGATCACCGACCAGACGAAACCGCCGTCACCGGCATCTGCTGAATCCGTCGAACCACCGCCACCGCATCCGTTTCCCGACGCAGCCGCCGCTTTCTCGACTGAACCGCAGCGACCCCGCCCGCAGCGGACGCAGCTTCCGCCGCCTTCTCCCGAACCTTTGGGGAAACCTCGGCAGCCGAGCAACGAGCCGGTCCAGACGGCCGATGCCCGTCAATCCGACCCGGTCATGCAGCCACGTATCGCCGGTGCATTGATGCTGTGCAGCGCCGTTCTGATGGCCTGCAATCCCTTCGTGCCGTATGGCCGAGCGTCCGACGCGCGGGTGCTCGATCTCGGTCCTGAAGCGGTTGCGCTGGCCTTCGTGATGGCCGCGCTGGCAGCTTGCGCCGGAATAAGCCTGCTCGGTGTGCATAGAGGGCGGTTGATCGGTGCAGGCATTGCGTTGGGATTCAATGCCACCGTCCCGTGGTTCCTATGGAATCAGTGGGGCCCGTGGACGGACTGGGGGGCGGCGACGTGGCTGTGGTTCGTTGCACTCCAGATATCAGTGCTCGCCGCAGGTTTCGCGGCGTCGACGATCATTCGAACGGCCGGAGTACACCTCCGGTTTCAGCTGCCCACCGACCCCGGCGCCTGGACGATGGGATGTATCGGCCTTGGTATCGCGCCGCTTCTTCTCTATGCCGTCACTACGTGCTCAGAAGCACCACAACGCTGGGGAGTCCTCTCCTTGATAGTCATGGCGCTGGCGGTACCGATCTGCGCTGCGGTCGCGGTGCCGCGCAGGTTCGGGGTCACTCTTCTCGGCGGCTGGTGTGGCGCGGCCGGGCTCGTTGTTTATTACTCGATTCGCCTGCCCACGCCCGACAACCTCAACCCCGAAGTCGTCATCATCTTCGTACTGACAATGACAGTGGCGGTCACGACCGCGGCCATCGCCGCCGCATCTGAGCACCGCACAGTCGCGCACAGCCCGATGCTCACCCACTCGCGTGACGCTCGATAAAAGCGGACACCAATTGCATCTCGGTCTCCGAGGAGGCATTCGTCAGCTCGAGTCGATCCTCGCCTATCTGCACGCTGATCGCGAGATGCTCCTGGTTGGACCGCCAGCCACGCAGCGTGTCCAAAAGCTGACGCATCGCTACCAAGCCCGGACCGATCCCGACGACAAGCTGGCCGACCAGCTCCGTACCGAGGCCGCGGGTACCCTGCGGAGCAGGTCCACCGCTGACAGCGGAGACGTGATCGACATCCAGATCCAGCAACTCCGATCGAAGTTGCCGGGCGCTGCCATCGAGCTGCTCGATGTCGAGATCTTCACCGAACAACGTGACGTTCACATCGACGACGCGGGCCATAGAACCTCCACGATCAGGAAATGGTCGCTGCCGGTAAGTTACGAGACTTTTCCTTCGCCCGAGTGTAGCCCGACGAGAATGTGGATGTTCAACGTTAGGGTGCCGGTCCGCTCCTGACCCATGCGCGCTCAACCGGCTGAGGGCTGTCAACAATCTGGCGGTTCCAACACAGCAGGGAGGTTGTCAACCGCCTGAGATAGGTCGTGCACGGAGAGTGTCAGGATCTTGTGGGCGAATCAGCGAAAAGCCCTGCTAGGGTCCCGCGCCAGGAGTTTGGACCGGAATTCTTGGCGTATTTTTGGTCGCAGCCCGCAGACTAAACAGGTCAGGCACGATGACCGTGCCTGACCTGGTAGTTATGCTCCCCCATCTGGACTCGAACCAGAAACCTGCCGTTTCTGAGTAGGCGATGTTTCTGACTTCTCGAGAGTTCCCAATGATGCCCGCGAGCTGCACGGATAGCGAAAATTGGGATCCCAACGAATCCCGTTGAATCCGGTGGATTCCCACTGAAAGCGTGACGTTTGCGTGTCGTTGGTCGAGTCGCCCCTCGCAGGGTCTGCCGGTCACCGCCATGGCAGACGACGTCCGCGCGGAGGGCGAGGGAGGATCGAAAGATGGCATAGCTCTCCGCCCTCAGACCTACAGGCGCTGCGGCTCGCACCATCAACGCAGCCCGCAACCAGGCGCGAGTTCCCGAAAGCTCGCCCTCCGACGTGGAACTCGCGGGATGCGTCGCTACTTCGACGAAGTAATCATCTCCGGCATGTCGCCGAACGACACGCCGACCGTCTTACGACTTTAGCAATCCATCAGCAAACTTATGGATTGCACCGAACCCGTTCCGGCCGCACTGCAGCATCGAACCGGCACCTAATTCTCCGGATTCACTCTTCCATCTGGTGCCTCGTCTAGAAAGGTCGCGCAGGTAACCGGGTGTCGAGTTGATCGAGTGCCTACACGCGGTGATGCTGCTGGTGGAGGTGGTGCCGGTGGCCCGGAAGTGTTTGTGCGAGCGGTGACCTCGGAGGAAGGGTGCCGGTTGCAGAAGATCACGAAGACCAGCAGGATGCGTCGCGCGATCGTGGTGATGGCCTCGGCGCAGCGGCAGCCGGTCCCCGCGATCGCTCGGCCGATGCAAGTGTCGGAAGCCGATGTGCGGCGAGTGATCCACGAGTTCAACGAACGGGGGTTCGAAGCATTGGACCCAAAATGGACACCGTTGGCGAACTCCGGTGTGTCGTCAGGCTACAGGTCTGAGCGCGGCGAAGTGTGAGGTTCGGGTCGGCGCGAAAGGTGTTGCCGCCCACCAGGTATCGAGGCGGTTGAGGTTGATGCCTGCTGCGGTCAGTAGGTGTTGGAGACTGGTCTTGGCCAGGCCGCGGTAGCGGGACCGGCGCAGGCCGCAGGCTCGAATTCCTTGGGCGATGGTGCCTTCCACGCCCGCGCGGTGTTGGTAGCGCTGTTGCCACTGCTCGGTCTGTTGTTCGGCGCGAGCGCGTTGAAGAGCTTGGTGCTGGGCGCGGTGGCGCAGGGTGAGCCGCCGTCCTGAATTGGAGCGGGTGCATTGTTCGCGAGCGGGGCAGGACCGGCACTGTGAGCTGGGGAATCGAACTCTGATGACAGGGATTCCGTCCTGGGACTGGTCGGCTTTCCAGGAATTGGAAGTGGTGCCTTGCGGGCAGGTGACCTGCGCGTTGTCCCAGTCGATCGTGAAATCGGACAGGGTGTAGCCGCTGTCCGCGGCGGCCTGCCAGCCCGTGGCCGCTTTCGCCGGGCCCAACAGTTCGACTCCGTGGCGCTGCTGCGCTGCAATGAGCAGGTCTGCATCGACATAGCCTGCATCCACGAGGTGCACGCCGGGAAGCAGATCCCGTTCGGCCAGGTCGGTATGGATCGCTGCGGTCATCGCCATGTCGGGAACCGGCGCCGCAGTAGTGACGACCTGAGTGATCAGGTGGGGTGCGTCAGGCTCGCAGGTTTCGGTCAGATGGACTTTATAGCCGTTCCAGGAGGTGTCACGCTTGGTGCCGGTTCGGGCTTGTTCGTCATAGGGCGAGCAGTAGCGGATCGCTGCTGGTGGCAGGTCTTTCTTGTCTCGCCACGTCACTGTTCCGTCGGTGACCTGATACTGCTGAATCCATATCCTGCGCAGCAATTCCATCGCCGGAAGCTGTGGCAGCCAGGCCGGTGCGTCCGCGGCGGTGACGGCCGACAGCACGGTCATCCCGTCGGAGCCGATCTGGTCGGCGTGCGCTGCCCGCGCCGACCAGCGGCTCGGGAACCGGGTGTCTTCTGATCGGGCACTGTATCGGTCGAACCACTCCGGCTCGGCGATGCTGGTCAACCAGTCCGGGGCCGCGGCGGCGAGCGCGTTTAGCGCGGCTCGTAGCGTTTCGGTGACGAACTGGAGCCGGTTGAGGTCCCGGACCGCTGCCAGCACGTGAGTGGAATCGGTCCGTTGCCGACCGCCCGGCTTCAGCAGCCCCGCCTTCCGAGCCGCCTCCAGGACCGCGTCGAGCACACGGTGTTCCAGCCCGCCCGCGACCAGCCGGGAACGGAACTCGCTGAGCACCGAGTAGTCGAAGCCGGGATCGGTCACCTCCAACCCGAGCGCGTATTTCCAGTCGATCCGAGCCCGAATCGCTTGCGCCGCTTGACGATCGGTGAGTCCCTCGGAGAACTGCAACACCGACACCAACGCCAGCAACGCGGGTGAGATCGCAGGCTGACCGCGGCGGGAGAACACTTCCGCGAACTCTGCATCAGCGAAGATCGGACCCAGAACATCCCGCGTCCGCATAGCCAGGCAACCCTGCGGGAACACCGCCCGGGCGATCCGGACCGTCTCCGCTGGAACCTCGTCCCACCTGCGCGGACGCAACGACACCACAACCTCCACCGACACCGTGACCGAAATATCGATGTCGATCATGCCGAACTACCTACGCCCCAACCGAATTCGCCAACGGTGTCCAAAATGGAGCGGGGGCAGGCCGAAGAAGGTCGATCGGGCGACGCGTGAACGCATCGCCTGCATCGCCCGGCGCTGCCCCCGCGACCCGGGTGGCCGTTCTCGACGTGGAGCCTGTCGAAACCGCGAGAAGTGCTGGCCACCAACGAAATCGCCGAGATCAGCCGCGAGACGCTGCGCAAGACTTTGAAGGCCGAGGGGTGTCGTGGCAGGCGATCAAGACCTGGAAGGCCGGCACCGATCGGGAATTCACGGCGAAGATGAACGGGATTCTCGACCTCTACGACCACCCGCCCGCCGACGGGCGCGTGATCTGCGTGGACGAGTTCGGGCCGTTGAATCTGCAAACCCGCCCCGGCCGCGGCTGGTTCCGGCAACGAAGACCGAAAGGGTTGCGCGCGACCTACCACCGCACCCACGGTGTGCGGCACCTGCTCAGGGCCCTGGATCTGGCAACCGGGAAGACCCACTACCGAATCCGAGATCGCAAGCGGTGGACCGAGTTCCTGGCATTTCTGAAATCCCCGCAGGCCCGCTGGCCCGGGGAGAAGCTCTACGTCATCGCCGACAACTTCTCCCCGCACAAGCGGGCCGAAGTCCGCGAGTGGTCCGCCGACGATGACGTGGAACTGGTGTTCCTGCCGACCTATTCGTCCCGGTTGAACTGGATCGAGTCCGAGTTCGCGGCCCTGCGCTACTTCGCGCTAGCCGGCACCGATCACCGCAGTCACGGCGAGCAGGACGCTGCGATCGGCACCTACATCCGCTGGCACAACCAGCACGCCCGACCCAAACGCGAATTCGCCGTGAACTCCAAGATCCGGCTGCCCGACTACCTATCGAAGGTTGCTCAACGAGACACTGGGTCGTTCGCCCCACAACGCCAGTAAAACCGTCTGGTCTGATGGCGATCAATGCAACGCAACCGTTTTGGCCCCGCCCCGATGGACTGGGAGACGAACCCGTCTGTCGAGGCACTTAAAGCAGCATTCAATCCCTGTCTCTGGCTGCGGTGGTTATAGCACTGGAGTGTTGATGCTGTGGCGCAAAACTGGGTCTTTCCATAGAGCTTCTAGAACAGCTCCAGGTTCTTGGCTGATTTGTTTTGGCAAATCAGGCATCGGCGTCGCTTGCCGCTTGAGTTGGAGGTATCGGCTACGAATCGGTGTCCCTTCAATGCGAAATGATCTCGATCGTTGACTTCGAAAATGCACTGTTGACATTTCCGATATCCCTCTTTGCTATAGACTGTGTTTTCTGGAGTGAACTCGTGGCCATGCGGACAAAAGGATGATTCAGACTGGCGAGCTTGCCGGCAAATGAGACACCGACGCTTTTTGGACGGACTGTTCGGGTCCGCAACGAAAGAGTGCCCTTGTTCGGTTATATGGGTCCGATCGACAATGCACTGACGACACTTGCGATATCCACTTGCGAATCGAGCAGTGTTTTCGGTATCGTAGATGTGTCCACGCGTACAAGCAAGCACCATTTCCCCTGCACGCTTGAGATTTTCGGCAAGAAAGACAGCCTCCAGATGATTAGGGTTACAGCACAGTCGGACAGCGCAAAGATGATCTACCGTAAACCCCTCCAGCGCTTCTCTTCCGTAGGCCAGCTCATAGGCCAACCGGTGCGCAAGCATCATTTTACCTCGCCGTTTCAAACCCTCAATCCTGAGATACAGTTTCCCATAACCCTTGTCATTTTGCGGCCCAGTCCATATCGCACAGTCATCGAGTAGCCCATGACGTTGGCGCCCATGGTTCGATACCGGCTGGGGTTTGAGGCTGACATGCAACTTTTCGGTAGGAGAAGCAGATGGCCCGCTTAAGCCGTGTCCCGGGAGATAAAACATCCCCTGGAATGAGGGGGAGACGTCGGCAAGACCTCTGCAACCACAACAACATCGCGCAGTCAACGGATGACCAAACTTTCGCTGTCGACTATAGTGAAGCTGACAATATCTTTTTGCGAAGAAGGGCCGAGCGCACCCGTCGAGTTCACATTGACGGCCTTTTGGGTACGGCAGATAGTTTTTCGAACCCTGATCCCCCTCCAAGGCTGCGCTCTCTGTGGCCGTAACAATTTGTGTTTTGGTGTGCTTCTGCGCATTGCAGGTCCAATGTGCAGTCTTCACATTTGCGAGAGTGTGCGGCCCGCCTGCGGACAACGGGATCACATGATCAACAACCGGTCCCAACGGCTGGTGCTTGCTGCCGGGTACTCGCGCTCCACGTACGTCCGCCGGGATCTCGGACTGACACAGGTGGCAGATCCAGTTGTCCCGCTCGAATACCTCTCGCGCAATTACCAATTCCGCTGTCACACCCCACTTATTCGCCCGCACAAGCGCATCCCGAGCTCTCAGGAGTTCCTTGGCCCGAAGCGTGGCATGCTCGGCGCAGCGTTTTCTTGCACTCCCGCGGCCAGTGGGCCTATCTTCGAATGTTCTTGAGCAGTCAACGCACTTGACGATCATCTCGTCCTCTCTTGGTTGGCGCAGATGCTCTCATGGCCCACCGACAGAAACGTGTCCTGGGCGCGCCGCGGTGCTGACGATTGCTTAGTGGTCATCCGGTTCAAGTAACGTCCGGTATGGCCCCTTCGAGCCGGGGTAGACCGGACGCTACTTGAAACAGTGGGAACCGGGCTGGCTGGCCAAGGTCACATCGCCAAGATCGAGGCTGCGCCGCGCTGCCAGGCCTCCGTCCGCAGGTTGCGGCACAGGTCAAACGGCGGTTAGATTGTCTACTTTCGCCCACCACGATCGGCGCGCACCATGCCGCTTGGATGTCGGAATCGTACTCAAGCCTGACCGAGGATCCAAGGCCCAGCTATTATTCGACTGCACTCGCTCCAGGCTATTATTCGACTGCACTCGCTCCACCAACGGTGATGCTCAACTGACGAAGCCGCCCGCAAACGATGCTTACGTGCTCGGCCAGAACATACTTCTCCTGTAATTTCGATACGCTACGAACCAGCGGACTTGCCAAGAAGTCGAGAATAAATTCTATTTCCTTCAGCGATGGAGCGTTGACTTGATTTCGAAGTTCCATGTAAATATCTGACGGACTCAAAGCCCCATTCGTTACTTCATCGTCGCGCACAGCTTCTACCGCCAGCGCCGCCAGGACAGACTTATAAATTTCCAGGATGCGGCGGTTCGCACGAGCAGTCTCTTTAATCGACGCATCGCTAATTAATCCCTCCCCCGACACCAGGATGCGAATATCCTCCGATCCGATCAAACCTTCGCTTGCTAAATCCAAAATATCGCAAAGGACTCCAATCGGTAGAAGGCCTACACCTTCAGATTTGGCTCGATCTATGGTCCTCTTGTCCGAAAAACTCTCGCCGACCGCCACCACGTAATCGGCATTATGCTGTTCTTTATGTTCCCTGAGAGTGACAACATCGAACGACGCAACTTGTCCCTTTGCCGACGCCTTGGCATCGGCTATCACAACAAACCGACGTCCTCCAGACAATGGAGCGGATGCCCTCACGTCAGTTCGCCCCTGCCCTCCAATATGCCGAACATTGAAGCCGAGGAATGAAAACGCAGACGCTACAGCACGCTCAAGGCGCGTAAAATCAGAAGCCGCGCGCGCAGCGGTTCTCAGTTCGCTTTGGAGGCGATCGGCTGACATCACATCATCTAACGGCGCATAGCTCGGCTTCAATTCATTTTCGATCGACTCCTGGGCAGTAATTTCTATGGCCTCCAGAGGGAGTTCATGAACCAATGCTTGCCCCAAGGCAGTGAGCTGAAAGCGGCGACCTACCGACTCCGCAATTAGCCCACTAGCAATCAGAAGATTAATCCGGCGTTGCAGATCAGGTACTGGAATATTGAACTCAAGCGCTTTGGAGGCCAATTCGGCGGCAGACCCCGTCTTCTGCAAAAATGCCAGAATCTCTCCGAAGAAGCGGATATGTCCATGCATCAGCCGGATGAGGTCCAGATCAAGATCTGATTCAAGCCAAGCTGCAGCCAGCGGAGTAACTGAATCGGAATCTCTTGCGACCTGTTGAAGCAATCCTGCACCACGGAATGATCCCAGTGCCTGCATCGCCGATGAATGGCTGACATCGAATACCTCTTGGCAGCGATTGCTCCAGTCCGCCTTGGTGATACTAGGAGAAGCCGCCGTCACCAGGCTCTTGATACCATCAAGATTTAATGTACTACCTGGCATATAGCCGATGAGGCGACGTCGTTCTCGAAGCTTCTCATTACTGAGCGAGTCTAAGAACTCTCGGATTTCGCCTGAACCGGAACCGAGTTCGACGACGGGCTTCTGTAGATGATCTATATTTTCGAAAGAGGAGGAAGGAGGATGGTTTTCTAGCCGCGCAACAAAAGCACGACCACCTGACGTGATGGACAAATAGTTATCGAAATTTAGCTCGACAAATCCCGCACAGCGCAACCACGTAGTTCGTCGCCGCACCTGGTCTGGCGAGTTCCAAATCAAGTCATATTCCGACTTAGCCTGATCCAACAGCTGACCATGAGTCAGAGGGCCGTTTTCCAGCTGAGCCAAGAGCTCTCCTACAAAGCGAATCTCGGAGTGAAATACACCAATAAGGAAAGCGTTATCCCCCGACCTAAGCCATTCCTCTCCAGCATCGGTCACTCGCCAACTTCGCCGCGTGGCCCGCTCAACAAATCCTCTGGGGCGCGTGCGTTCAACGGCAAGCACTGTCTCCGGGTCGCCACCATCACGCTGAACCCGCTCAAGTAGATCACGCAGAGACTCCACTTGAGCGTCACCGCCACCCTTTACGTAAGGCATCGAGGCGGCTCGGTCGGCCCACAGGAGAGGACGAGGCAACTCTATCATTGATACAGCTCCATAGGTGAGATATCCAGTTTGACAAACGCTACCATAGTGATCCGATTGTTCTCCACATGACATCGGAGATAACTTTCAATCAGTCTGCCGTCATCGCCCTGAACGGAGTGCCAGCGCGATGCACGCCAGCATGCAGAATCGGCTGAAGGAACTGGATGGCAAGGCGGAGCGACTACTCGACATCGCGGCAGACGGCCAGCTTCCGCAGGACAAGATCAAGACACGGCTGCACCGTATTCGTAATGACTGGGCGACCGTCGAAGCCAACTTGGCGGCCACCGGCGCGGAGTCGGCAGTCGGTGTCGAGGTGCTGATGAGCGTATTGGAGCTGATAGCCGACCCCCCTCAGCGACTGCAGCGACGACGCCATCCGGCGGCTCTTGAACGAGACGTCTATGAATGCTTCTACCTGGATATCCACGGGGTCACGTCCGACCGACTGAACCAGCCATTCGCCGATCTGCACGATGCAGCTGGGAGGGGCGGGAGAGGTTCCACAAGGACCACACAGCGGCCAATACGTAGCGAGGCTAGAAACGGAAAAGTGGTCTTACCCGGCCCGTGGTCCCAAAGGAACCCGGGCCGGGTAAGACCACCCCTTGTGGGCGATCTGAGGCGACAGTCAAATTGCAACGGCGCAGGTCAGGGGCTTTTAGCCCTGTTGGCGGAGGCCGGGCATGAAGCCAACCAGCCACGATCTCGTGATTTGACTAGCGCCTCACCTCGTCGATTGCGGCAACTGAACGAGCAGGAGCGAGCGGCGCTGGCCTTGGACTGCACGAGTGGCGGACTCACGGTGTACGAGCTAGCGACGAAGTACGGCATCAGTCGAGACACGGTCGGCAAGCACCTCCACCGGATGGGGGTAGAGATGCGTCGGGCGGGGCTGAGCGAAGAACAGATCGATGAGGCGGTGCGGCTGTATGACGAGGGATGGTCCGCCCAACGGATCGGAGACAAGCTTGATGTGTATCCGCAGACGGTACGGCGGCGGTTGTTGGGGCGTGGGGAAAGGATGCGGGATACGCATGGGAGGAAGCGGTGAGGAATATGCGGCAGGGCCGGAGGAGTACGACAGACGACTCCTCCGACCGCGCCAAGGCCGCTATCTTCTCACCGAATAATTACGGAGTGCCGGTCCTTCGCCACGCAAACCCCGTCCTTGACGATGTAGCACTCGACGAAGTGGCTGCCCCGGAAAGTAGTCGGCTCGGACCTGGTTCTAGTCCCGTCGTCCTCTACAACCTGGCCACGGATGCAATCTGCTTCGATCGCCTCTTCACCCGTGTTCCGGACCTTCCAATAGACGGCGAATGGCGCCGGAACGGTGACTTCAGAGAGTCGAAAGTTGATGGTGCGGCCCCTACTGACAACATTTCCGTGACTTCCCAGCTCGTAGTGGCGGAAGCCTGTTTTTTTCTGCAGTTGTGCCCCGATCCTCACCTTGAATTTAGGGTCGAGTTGAATTGGAATTCCCCACCGTCCCTCTATGGTTTCCTCAGTGTCTTTGACACCCATGCGGCCCTTGTGGGCTTCGAGCGCTGATTTTGTTGTCGTATCATAAGTGCCGAAGTCGTCGCCGAAGATCGCACGCCACTTGCGCTTACTCTCCTCAACATCCTTCTCTTCAAATGCCTCAGTCACCTTCTGGGAGTAGTAAGCAACCTTGGTGACGAAATTCTTGTACTGATCCGGGTCGATCCTGTGATTAAAGTCTTCCGTAGGACAGCTTGGGTCAGCGACAAGCGGTGGCGTTTCAGGATAGTTCTGAAGATAGTTGTCGAGGTCGTTCAGAACGTTCTTTAGAGTAGTTGGGACATCCTTGTAGTAGTCAGGATCGCCCCAGATAAGCACGTCATTGACTCGCTCACCGACAAGAATTGTGAGAATCACCGATTTTACCGAGAAGGTGTTCTTGTGGTCGCGAAGGAATTTCAATAGGCGCAGCACCTTGACGAGATGTCCGTTAGCGGTCCGATTCTTGCCGTCCAACCACTGATTGAAGCCTTCGGGGTCCGTCTTCTCGAACTCGTTTGTCTCGCGGTTCGTGATGTAGTGCTCGTCATGTCGTTCCAAATATGGAACAACGTCGATATGAAACTCGTTCGCATAGTCGACTTTCACGCACCGCTTATTGCGGCTAACCTTATCCCGATACCGACCACCCTCAGCCCGGAAGACAGAATACAGCTGCTGAACATAGTCCTCAGCGTCCCAGCCCTCCACTTCCTTCATACTGAGCAAGACGTCAGCATCAAACTCGTCGTTGGTCTGAACCGGGTTGATAATCGTCCGGTGAGCATAGGACCCTTGTGGTATCAGCTCAAGGAAATTATCAGCTACTACATTGTCGCCAGACGACAAGTAGTTTTCGACTGCCGTGACGCGATCGTCCAGCAGATCAATGCGCGACTGTCGTAGGTTCACTTTGTTTGCCAGGAACGCATCGAAGTGTTTGATCAGCTTCATCGGGCCGCCTCCATCGACTGTTCGTCAAGCGATCGAATAGGAACGAACTCGCTCGCTTTGGTCGAGAAGAACATCTCCCGCAGGAGCGGAAGCTGCGTACGAGCCTCCGAGGCTCCGCGGGCCCGTAGCGACGGTATGTCCTTTACGCGGTCAAGTTTGTACCGGCCATCACCGACCATCGGTGAGATGCGTCTAACGTTCTCATGTCCGAGAAGAAGTTGAGCGGTTCCGATAGATGCCGATGATTGCCCCGCCATCATGACGGCCACCAGACGTTTAGCCCAGTAATTCACGCCCAGACGCTCGGTGCGATCCGCGCCGACGTTGAGTGGGGCGGTTGTGCAGCCAACACTGAGGAGGCGAACGTCCCCCTTTGTCCATTCGAGCACGCCGAGCGCTTCGACGGCGGCCGCACCCATCGGATTGTTGGCCCATGTACCGCCGTCTATCAAGGGAATACCAGCCTGGATGCGGTGCGTCGGAAAATATGTCGGCGCCGCTGCAGTCGCAAGAGCGACATCGACAGCAAGCTCTTTATAATCACGCTCAAAGCGAGGATGGTGTGCAGTTTTCTTGACATGCACCTGCCCCGTCTCCAGATCTAGCGATGGAATGACAAGACGCGTGCGGCTATGTCCGAGCTTCTTCTCACCAAAAACCTCGGTCAAAGCATCTCGCAACGGAGTCGGATTATATTTTGCCGCGCCGAGCCAGCGAACAAGACCAAGGCCACCATTACCACGGAAGATACTTGGTCCGTACTTCTCATAGAACCCGAGGGTCTCCTTCGCCGACAGGCCAAGACCCAGACCGAGTGCGATGATTCCACCGGTCGATGTTCCAACGATCAAATCAAAATAGTCGCCGATCGAGCCGTCGACCTCCTCCTCCAGGTCGGCAAGAAATGCCGCTGGGAAGACCCCCTTGATTCCGCCACCATCTATGCAGAGAATCTTCTTCGCTGTCGTATCGTCTCCACGCGGCGACACGCTTGTATTTTCAGAGTTCATAAGACGAAATAAGCTTCCTTTTATAGGATATCACAAATTCTGCGCCCGCCCACAATCGAACAAAGTCATCAGCGAACGGGAAGACTTTATAGTTTTCGCTACTCGACGCACCACCAAATGAGCGTGCCAAAACCTGGCCGACGACATATTCGGTCATCCAGCCATATGCCTACTTTATGCCGCACGTAGCAGTTATCTTGCGAAATCGCGGACATGCCGAGCAGGAACCACTGATGGGAAAGCTATTCCAAGTTGACCATAGGGAGCCGCCTTCCGCTCATGAGCACGGTTTCGCCGGACTCATGGCACACGGCACGCAAAGCTCCGATCAGACTGTGCCCGCAGTCACTGACAACGGCCCACCCGTCTGGTAACTTCAGCCCCCTGCCGACCAAGCAGAAGCAAAAGCCCCAGGACCAGAGCCCCTCGGCATCTGGCCTGGGGTTTGCTGTGTGCTGGGAACCGAGCTTACAGGTTGATCAATAAACTTGGAAAGCAGCTTCGCCCGACACTCCGACGCTTAAACATGATTTGCGCCACACTTATCCAGTAAATCTCGGACTTCGGTCATAAATCGACTCTGACCAGGCGAAACTTCGATCGGAAATCTAACTCAACCGCCCAGTATTTTACTGTTTGGTTTCGCTCGGGTGGAAAGGTCGCCAGGTGGAAACAAGCTTTGCCATTCAATTGCTAAGGATTGCCACCCTGTGTTTGGCTGAACCCTCGAAAACGGGGGTGCAGCCTGGTCGGTCCCCCTAGGGCTGGCCTTCGTTATCCGAGCCGTCCAACGGTGGCTGATCGCTACCTGGTTCCGTGGGCAGCGAGGGCTTCTCGCAGCTCTCGCGGCCCTGGCCGGTGCTGCCAACGTCCCATCGCCTCCATAGCTCGGGCCAGTTCCTGCATGGTTCGGGCAGATTGCTTTTCAGTGGCACGGCGCATAGCGAGAAGTCCTTCATCGGCAGCACTGTCCGGTTCGCCGCTGAGGGCCAGCGCGACGGCATGGCGGGCGCGGAAGTAGCCCTCGTCGCGGTCAGACAAGGTACCCGTCGTGAGCACGGTGCCGTAGAGATCAGCCACCCTTGTCGGTTTGCCCGCCTCGATATAGCAGCTGGCCGAACGCAGCAGATGGGTGTGCTCGTCGTAATGAGCGCCGAATTCAGCAGAGTCGCTGTCGGCCCCTGTGTCCAGGAGTTCGCGCGCCTGGTCGAGCTTCCGGGTGATGTTGAGGTCGATCAGCAGCTCCGACACCGGTTTGCTGGTCATCGGGCCGCCGTTGTCGGCGTGGATGTAATCGGGCACGACCCCATCGTTGGCAGCGATGGCATCGAGCTGGAATTGCTTTGCGATCCACTGGGATTCGCCCGGGACCACGCGCCAGGCGATGACCTTGCGGGAGAAGATGTCCAGCATCACCAGCAGCGTGTAGTAGACGCCCTTGAACGGGCCGTACGTACGCGCGTCCCTGGTCGACATCGCCGCCGCGCTCGCGGCGCTCACCGGCGAACCCATCCCCTCGCCCCGTGATAGCGACGATCAGCAACAACGTCCAAGATCATCTTTCGCAACAGCTCTCAAAGCCGGCAGCTCGCACGGTGGCGCTGCGCAGCACGGTATTGCTGACGTACCTTGCCGCAGCGGTAATGATGTTGGTATGCAGCAAGATCCGTTTCTCAACTTCTTTCCGGACACCAAGCTGCCAGGGGGCTTCGGCAACCTGGAGAAGTCACCGCCTGTCAGGGACGCAGGGCTGGCCGATCGGCCACTTATCGCCGATGCGGTCCTGGTGGTGCCCGGGATCATGGGGACCGAACTGGTCGATATCTCGGGCGGCTCGCCGAAACTGTTGTGGGGGTTGAAGCCTGGCCTGCTGAGCAAGATGTGGTTGGGATCTGCGGATGTGTTCGAACGGTTGAAGTACGATCCCGATGACACCCGGATCGTGCCGGGCCGTCTGCTGCGGATGCCTGCCTACGCGCCGTTCCTCAAGGGCTACGAACCCTATACGGACCTCATCGAGGATCTGGCGAAGGTTGTCCAGGACCCGCGTGCGATCGGGGAGTTCGGCTACGACTGGCGACGTCCGGTACGGCTCAATGCCGAACTACTGGCGGTCGCGATCGACGAGCATCTGAGGCGCTGGCGGCAGCTGTCCGGGCGGCCGGATGCGAAGGTGCATCTGGTGGCGCATTCGATGGGTGGACTGCTCTGCCGTGCTCTAGGCCTGATCAGCGGGGCCATGGACAATGTCGGCGTGACCGTCACGTTGGGTACGCCGTTCGATGGAGCGGCGCCGGCAATGGTGATGCTGGGCTCCGGCGAAGGGAAACCGCTTCCCGCCCATCGCATGCGGGAGCTGGCCCGGACACTGCCGGGGATCTACGACCTGCTTCCGGCTTACCGGTGCCTGCATACCGACGATGACGAGATGCGTGAGTTGACGGTCGATGATGTCGTGCGGGTCGGCGGAGATCGTGACCTTGCGCGAGCAGCGTTCGCTGATCGGGAACTGCTCGCGCGAGTGTGTACTCCCAATCATCGCAGGGTGATCGGCATTGCCCAGCCGACGATCAGCACGATCACCATCGACCGTGATAACCGGGTCGAGGGTCACGGCTACACCGTACGATTCGACGCTGAAGGCAATCCGGTTCGCCAACCCGATAGAACGCTGCGACGCGAACATAGCTTCGGCGACGGCACCGTCCCGCGAACCTCCGAGCATGTCGAGAACTATCAGACTGTGCCGCAACAGCACGGTGCCTTGGCGCAGGTGACGGAAGCGTTCCAGGATGTCCGCGATTGCCTGTTCCACCATCCGCGCAGCACACGGCTCGCCGGTGGCGAGCTCGGGTTGGAGATTCCGGATGAAATTCGCACCGGCACCGAATTCGAGATCGGCATCAGCGGAGCGAATGCGGTGACAGGGTTCAAGGTTCGGATCGAGCAGCAGGTCGACGACCCGAGGATGGGCCGCGCCACATTCCTGCCGACCGCGGAGCGCCGCGACGACCGAATCGTGGCACCGGTACGGATTCACCGGCCCGGTCTGTATCGCGTCACTGTCGCCGGCGCGGGAACATCACCGGTCAAGCAGCTGATCCTGGTTGCCGACGGTGATGATCGATGACCGACAGTGTTGAGCTCTTCCCGATCGCGATCGGAGAGTTCGATACGGAGTGGTATGAACGGATCGACGGGATCGAGACAAATCTCGCAGCGATGATCGACACATTCGGCGATTTCGAATGCCATGTCGTCGAATGGCCGCGCACCTCCTGGGCGTGCTGCAGGCGTCCTCCCGCTGGACTGCACCCGGATTGTTCGGCGTGCCCCGACCGTAGGGGCGACCACTATCGAGGCCACGACGACGTCCACGACAGGCTCCGGGAATGGGAAGCCCGCGATCCGGCGACTAGCTCGATCCTGTATTGGGTCGGCCACGGATCGTCTGACCAAGAGCATCCGACGCTAATTCACAGCCGAACGAGCCCGCAGCATGCCGCCACCGAGGGGATCGGTCCTGAGCGAATCGCGGACGCCATCGCAAGTCGCTTCGAGTCGCGTCCACGGCCGTGGGTGATAGTGATGATCGAGGCATGCCAGTCCGCGCGCTTCGTCAGCCGGTTGCAGAACGCCCTGAATGACAGGTCATATCCGGGCTGTTATCTGCTCATCAGCCCGACCATCGACGAAGGCGCGGTGACGTTGGGACGGTGGCAGGCCATGCTGCACAACATTCTGCACAAGACCTTCGCCACCGAGGATGTGCTGCTGGATCGATTCGCCAAGGCTCTGTCCAGTAGGGACGTCACCGTTAAGCAGAGCGGACCTATCGCCGACGACATTGTGGCGCTTGTGAGGCGAATTCGACTGCCCGCCAATATATCCGTCGATGCACGCGAGGAGCTCGCGCGGGCGATAGGCAGTTTGCCGCTCGATGTCCAACGGCATTTCATCACCAAGGCCCACGGTGGGCTCGGCTCGTTCGAGCATGTGGTGCTCAACGAACAGTCCTGGTACTTCGAGGGCCGAGAGGAAGCTACTCGCCACGTCGTGTCCTGGCTGCGAGAACATCGCAGCGGCATGCTGGTGATCACCGGCCCACCCGGCTCAGGCAAATCAGCCTTCCTCGGAAACCTGATCGTGCACGCCAACCCGGCATTGCGTACGGCCCTACGGCGGGCGGGTCTGCTGGCCAAGTCTCCAGATACCGTGCCCGACAAAGTTTTCGACACCTGCCTTTCACTGATCGGCGCCCCCACAATCGATGTGATCGCCAAACTGGCTGCAGCCATGGATATCGCAATTCCGGACGATGTGATGGGCCGAGATGCCGCTGACGCCGGCCGGTGGCTGGCGCTGGCCATTCGCACCCGCGGTACACCGCTGACGATTGTGGTCGACGCACTCGATGAGGCGGTGTTCCCCGAGGAACTCGCCAACCATGTGCTGGGTCCGCTCGGACGGCTTCCGAAGGTCCGGCTGCTCGTGGGCACTCGCCAAAGCACCCAGGACCAGATCGACAGTCCGACCACCGACACGAACCTGCTGCGTGCCCTCGGCGCATCCGAGCGGAACCTCGTGTCGATCCGCTCCGACCACCAGGCGGTTCGACGGTTCGTCGCGCACCGGCTGCGAAACCGGGTTCGCATGGATGTCGACCGCTTCGCCGATGCTGTCGCGCAGCGCAATACGCATTTCCTCATCGCCCAGCTAGCGGTCCACGAGGTCCTCTCCGATCCACACTGGCACTCCGACAACACCTGGGACGATCTACTCGCGCGTAATCACCGAGGAATCTTCAGCCTCGCTGTGGACCGACTGTCGCGCAAACATCCGTCCTACCCCGGACTGCTGATCTCGTTGGCGTTTTCGGCTGGGCACGGGTTGCCCATCCACGATGGGCTCTGGCGGAACGTCGCCCAAGCCGTTGCCGTTGTGGACAATTCACACGCGATCGACGATCACGACATCGAGCGGTTCATCGATGATGCCGCGCCATACGTGATCGTCGACAACGAGCACCAGCAAACGGTCTATCGACTCGCCCACCGCACCTTCGCCGAATATTTCGTCCAGGGTTACCACACCGAGCACCGGCACTTCTTTGCCACCGAGATCTCGGAATCGGCCATCACTGCCGCCTTGATCACGGCAGCCGGCGAGGCGGCAGCCGACGGCAGCGCGGATCTGCCGGTCTCAATCAATCCCTATATCCGGCACTATCTTTCGACACACGCGGCGAATGCCGGCGCACAGGGGTGGCAGCTGCTCAACAATGAGAAGCTGCTTGCACTACTCGACCCGGAACAGGTTGGTGCAGACGCCGAGCGGGCAGCTTTCGGCAGAGTGGTTCTTCCTCCCCTGGTCGACGGCATAGCCAACGCGCGGGAATGGCTCCGCCGTACAGATCGGCAGTATTACGGCTTCGCCTCGAGGATCGCGGCCGCCCGGACCACCGGCTTTCACACCAAGACCGCGCCAGTAGATCCCCACGCCATTGTCGACATGTGCTGGGCGACCGTGCAGCGACGGATGTCGTTCCGAACTCTCACCGGTCACACAGACTCGGTCGTCACCTTCGCTGTCGTACCCGCCTCGGACGGCGGAGTCTGGCTGGCGAGCGCTAGCCGCGACGGCACGATCCGTCTGTGGAATCCCACGACCGGACAGCCACTGGGGGTGCTGTCCGGACACAATGGTGCGGTAACCGCGCTGGCTGTCGCAGGCGACGGCATCCTGGCAAGCGTCGGCGAAGACCACCGGCTCCTCATATGGGATCTTCGTAGCAAACAACCCCTGGCAACACTGACCGATCACGTCGATGGGGTCGCCCTCGCAGCGATCCCCATGGCGGACAAAAGGTTTCTGCTCGCTTGTAGCAGCGGCGCAGCCATTCAGGTCTGGGATCTCGTAACCAGCCGGTTGATGGGCGTGTTGGTCGCACACACCGGCGGCGTCACCGCATTGGCCTTCCTCATCGACCCGGACCACGGCAGCCTTCTCATCAGTGCCGGTGCGGACTCGATGATCCGGGTGTGGAACGCTATTGACGGCCGCGAGATTACTAGCGTCCCGAGCCCGGCTGGGCCGGTCACTCAGTTAGCCGCGCTGCAGTATGACCGCAAGATTCTGCTGGCCGCCGTGGCCGATGGGCGAGTGACTCTGATGAACCTCACGGGAACCGGTCCATGGCGTCCAACGCAATCGCACGGCAACCCGATTACGTCAATGGCTGTGATGTCCCTCGGCAAGTGGGGTGCACTGGTCGCCGGCGCCGGTCGCGGCACGATCAGTCTGTGGGATGTGAGTTCTGTACTGTTCGATGAACTTTCGCCGGGCATTCGCGAAGGCTTCTCACTGGGAAGTGAGTGGGGCTGGAAAAGGTCGGCGACAGAACCGATTTCGACGCTCTCCGGTCAGATCACCGATACATCGGAGGCCACGGCGCTTGCAACGATTCCTTTGCCGGACCACGGAGCCCTTCTCGCGAGCGCACACTACGCGACGATCCGCTTGTGGAACCCGACCGCCGGACTGTGGAATTCAGCCGTCGAACAAGCGAGTTCCGGCATACGCCTGACAGAACACCGCGGCGCCGTCACGGCCTTGGCGGCGGTTTCAACCCCTTCTCGCAAGACCACCATGCTCGCCAGCTCCTGCCACGATCGACCGGTCGCCCTCCATCTTGCCGATAGTGGCGAACCGCTCGGCTTCCTCGGAACCTTCATCAACCGGACCAACACCGTGACCGCCCTGGTTACTATCCGTGGCGCCGACGGTAACGCCATGCTCGCCACCGCGTCCGACGACGGGGGGATCTGCCTGTGGAATTGCGTTCCCGGACAAGGTCCTGGCATCACCCTGCCCAGCCACGGAAGCTTGGTGACCGCTCTCGCTGCGGTGACGACCACCGATGGCACCACCCTGCTTGCCAGCGCTGGCCGCGACGGAGTCATCTGTTTGTGGGATCCCGCCGCCGGACAACGACCGCCGATCGCCACGATATCGGACCACGGTCCCGCGATCACCGCGCTGGTTTCAGTACCCGGTGCCTCTCGGACCACGCTGCTCGCCAGCGCGGATGTGGACGGGAACGTTCGGATATTCGATCCGTCGAATCCGTCCGGGAAAGAACTGCTGGGAACCTTCTCAGGCGGCACTGCCGCCGTGCGGGCGTTGACGGTCATTTCCGGTACAGGTGGCCCGCTACTCGCCAGCGCCAGCCAGGACGGCAGGGTGAACATATTCGATCCGATGAGTCCTGCTGCCGCACAACCGATTGCGGTGATGCACGGACATAAGGGGGCAGTTACCGCGCTGACAGCCTGGCTCCCCGCGCTATTCGTCAGCGGCGGACGGGATTCCACGATTCGCTTGTGGACTCCCACTGAAACGGCTCCGCTGCACACGATCCCGGTCGACGCCCCCATCAACACGATGGTCGCGTTGCCCGGCGAGCAGCTCGCCGTCGGGCTGGATGACGGCCTGCTCGTCCTCAGGATCGACACGACAGCCATTTGGAAGGCGGAGCGGTAACTACTCCGGCCTTATTGCGCGTCCGGCGGTGTCTTCCCATTCTTGTTGCGATTGACGATTCGAGCGGGGATATCGTGCTGCTGGCATAGTGACAGCAAACCACTGGCATCGATCAACGTCAGGCGCTTGCCGTTGGCGAACCTCTCACTCTCCGGCCCATACCCGGAGGTCGTGATCATGATTCCTTTGAGCGCGCCTTCGCTTTCAACGGTCCCCCATAGTTCGCGGACGTGGTTCGGCTTCACCGTGTGCGTGTACAGCTTGGCTTGAATGATCAGTCTGCCGCCCTTGAGCGGATCCGTGTCGTATGCCACGCAATCGACACCACGGTCCCCGCTGGCTCGGAACAGTTTCGTGTCGTATCCCATTCTCGCGAAGAGATTCTGGATGAATGCTTCGAACTCCGTCGGCGTGAGATCGAGCAGATTGGGGCGCTTGTCGAGTTCGGAGATGACGTCGACCGGATCGATGATCCGGGGATCGGCCATGTCGAAGGTCATTACCGGCTTCACCGCCACCAGTTCGTCGGGATGCTCCGACACATCGGCGAAGAAGTGTTTCCGCACGCAGGCAACGGGATTGAACTTCGGCTCATCGAGAATCAGGCGCGCGAACTGATCGCGAGTGGCGCGCATCGAGATCAGTGGGGCGTCGATCCGCTGCCCGGTCTCCGGGGACACCGCACGCACGACTCCGTTGAATACGACCGTGCTGATCAGCTCTTCGGATGAGGCAGCGAACACCTCTCGAACCGTGCGCAAGGCAATTTGGGCGATGACGCTTTGATACAGCTTGCGAATCTCCTTCACCGGTCGCACCGTGGGCTCGATTGCCTTGCGGGACTTGATATGCCGGTACGCCTTCTGTTCGGGCACCGCCTCGATCGGGGGCAAATACCACTGCACCACCAATCGGGTCGACTCCGGCACATACCCGGCTTGCCGTTGATTCGGGAAGCTGCTCGGGTAGCCGGATCTGCGCAACACCTCCTCCATGTACTCACTGACCGCCAACCGATCCCCCTCCCGGACCCGTGCGAGCCAGCCGTCTATCTGGGCGTTCGCCTCAGCCGCCAGACACTCTGCCTGCTCGACCGCATCTTGGTGCTCTTGGTGTTTCCGCGCGATGTGCTGTTCCCGTGCCGCCTCTGCCCGGAGGTAGTCCTCTTCTGCCTGAGCGAATTGCTGCTGGGCCAGCCGCAGCTCCTCCTCGTACCGCTTCTTGCCGCCGAACATTCGCGCCACACCAGCCGGTTCCGCCGGTGGATTCCACGCTGGCGCAGGGTTCGGGAAGGCGAGAGCACCGAGATCGAGCGGAGGAACCTCCGCCCGCCTGTAGAACGAGCTGACTTCGATGCGCGGATCCCGACCGAGCGAAGACCGCAACAAATTCTCCAGTTCCGCGACCCGCTCCTCGATCTCGTCGGTCGCGAATGCCGCCTGCCGGTCCCGCTGCTCAGCAGCGGCCTGTGCCTGCTGGCGTTCCCACGCCTTGCGTTCACGATCCGATCCGTAACCGCCGTACGGGTCGTAGGGAGAACCGTATGCCATCACCAACCACCTTCAGATGTGTCTCGTCCACCCGACGAACCGTCACCGATGCGGGTCTGCCCGTAGACATGCTTCTCAAGTGCCCGGATCCGCTCGGCGTGGGACGGATGCGTGGCGAACAGGCTCGCGCGCAGTCCACGGCGCCGCCGGGCATCGTCGTCCCCGGCCCGTAGCCAGCCGTATAGAACTTGGATAAGGAGCGGGCCGTAACCGAGGTCGGCAGCCATACGATCTGCATATCCCTCCCCGCATCGGCTGACCCAGGCCAGCAGGAACGGGATCGCCCACACCAGCACCAACGCGGGGTGGATGGAATACATGAACCATGTGATCGCGCCTAGACCCAGCCAGGGAAACAGCCGCACCAACGGTCCCATGATGCAGCCCGCTGCTTCACCACCGGCTCGCCCAGCGATGACTCCACCGGCCGCGCCCAGAGTCAAACCTGCGACGACGGCGAACAGAAACCGGGTTGTCGCGAACAATGCCCGCGCCGCCATGCGCCCGGGCAAGGCGTACCAGTACGTCAGCAATGCTGCCCAGGAATGACCGCCGAGGTGGTGTCCCAGCTCATGTGCCAGCACCGCCGAAAGGTGCTGTGGTGGAAGACGATCGAGAGCGGCACGAGTTACCGCCACGATATGTCCGGATGTAGCGAACGCGTTCAACTCGCCGGAGTCCTGCACCCACAATCGATACCGATCCGGCGGGACACCTGCCGCCCACGACACCGGACCCCACGCCTGATCGAGCCGCTGCTGCTCAGCCAGTGTCGGACGACGCAAACGGAATATCACGCGCGCGATGATGAACTCCGCCGGACCAGCGAACACCGCAGCCCCGGACAACACGAACGCCCCGATCGCTGCCCACACCACGACAACATTGCCCGACGCTGCGAGCTCCGCGACCAGACCTATCACCACGAGGCTGCACACGAACCACGGGAGTCCCAGGAGCAGCTGGAACGCTGTCGTCATATGTATACCGCGGCGGGGTCTCGCAGCACTGGATGGCCGCCACGATTGAGGTCCCGGCTGGTAAGCGCCCGGTTCCGGCTGATCGTATCGTCCTTGCCCCGCAGTCATCACGCCCCCAGTTTGATGAACCCGCTACAACGGTTGAGCGTAGCCCGAGTTCGATGTGTTGGTATGCCCGGATCGATCGAGCCGAGCTCGACATCCAGCTGCGTCTCGAACAGGTCGGTCACAACAACCCACCGATGCTGGAGCCGGGGGCCAGAACCTTGTCGAGAGCAGCTCGAATGCGCGGAATCTCCTCACTCCCGGTGGTGGGTAGGCGCAGGAGCGGGATGCGGTACTTTGTGCACACATTGTTCTTCAACGCATCTCGTGCCAGCTGCGCAGGGTCGTTTTCATGGTGTTCGAACCCGTCGACCTCGATCGCGCATACCCATCGCTTGGTAACTCGGTTGAACACGACGAAATCAAACCTTGCTCGGTTGTTCACGTACCGCGCCTCGACCGCTGTCAGCTTGCTGATGTCGGGCAGCAGATTCCGCACCAGCACCTCGGTCCTGATGGCCAGACCGAGGTAATTCTGTTCCTGCAGAAGACCTTCCAGAACAGTCGCGATTATGTCTTCGGACAAAAATCGTGAGCGACGGCGAATGCGAGCCATGAGCGGTCTGAGACGCGCAGAGTAGTCGTGGTAGAGCAAGTCGAACACCGAGACGATCGAGCTGTCAAAAACCCCACTACCTGGGTTCCGGTATCCGATGTAACCGATGAGGTCGCGAAGGTTTCGGCTGCGGGGCAACATGTCGTGGTTGGTCACGAGCACGAACCGCTTCTTTGCCCGTGAGACAGCGACATTGACCATATGAGGGTCATCGAGGAACCCGAGCCCGTATTTGTCATCGTGATTCGGCGGCGTTTCGTCGAGGACGGTCGTCATGACGATCACATCCTTTTCCCTGCCTTGGAACCGGTGGATCGTGTCGGCTTCGATGGCGTCGACGAGCGCGTCCGTGACCTTGCTGACTTGCTTGCGATAGGGAGTGGTGACGCCGATGTCCGTCGGAGCGAAGCCGACGCAATACTGCGGAAGGATTTCGCGTTCGATCACATCGATTTCTCGTTGGTTGGAGCGACTTCCGGCAGCGTGGCGGCGCATGTGATTGCCCGGAACGGTGCGCGCAACGACCATCGATTGCCAGCCCGGCGTGCTGGTGGTGAAGGCGATCAGTTCGTCGTCGTAGAACTTCTTGTTGCAGAATCCCATGATGTCGGGATCGCACCGATAGTGCTCGCGCAGCATGGTGCGCGGTAACGCCTGCCCGTACAACTCGATCAGCGAGGACAAGATGCTGTGACGGTGGAAGTCGTACACCGGGTGCGGCGCCGACGGACAATCGGTTTGCTCCAGCCCAGGAATGTGGGCCAGTTGCTTGAGATCTCCCACCACGACGACGTTCTTGCAACACGCCAGCACGTTCGCGGCTTCGAGCAGGTTCACCTGCGAGGCTTCATCAATGATGAGGTAGTCGAGCATTCGGCCGGTACCGATACTGCGTTGCAGGGAATGACATGTGCTGAGAATTACCGGGTAGTCGCGACTGAACCTCCGCCACTGGTCCAGGTAGTTGTGGCTGTAGGCTCTCGGCGAGTGTTCGGTGTAGCGGTGACGCAGGCGGTCGGTGAGCCACTGCAACGACCGCTCACGGTGCTGGTCGGTCAGCTGCTCGAACTTCGCCGAGCCGAGGGAGCCTTCGAGCCTGGCGATCTCGTCGTCGAGCTCGGCGATCTTCTTGTCGAAATAGAGCCGCTGTAGCCGCAGGACTACTTCGACGTCGGCGGCATCGACCGCGCGCATCGAGCGGTACTTGATCCAATGAGTGATCCGGTCGAGCAGCTCGGGTAACGCACCGGCGCGTGCCATCTCCGGATCGGTATCGGCGATGTAGTCCAGCAGCTTGTCCGCGCCCCATCGCAGCACCGGAAGCAACTCCGGAGCCGGCAGGGATTGACGATCGAAGTAGTTCATGAAGTGTTCGCGCTCGAGAACGTAGCCGTGGCGTTCGGATCGCCGCTGCGCGAGCTGCCCCTGAGTGGCTTGCAGGCTTCGCAGCCGACGATCAAGTGCGGCAAGCTCTTTGATGGAGGCGGTGGAGGACCCAGCCGTAGCGAGCAGCCGCGCGACGAGACTATTCCTGCTCGCTTGTGACTGCGCGCTGAGGAACTGCCGCCTCTTCTCCGATCGCCCCAGATTGGCCACGACATACCCGATCCCGACACCATCGAGCTTCTCACGCACGTTGTCGACCGCGGCATTGTTGGAGGATACGACCGCAACGGTCTTGGACTCGTCGAGCAGAATGTTGGCGATCAGGTTGAGGATGGTCTGCGTCTTGCCGGTACCGGGCGGCCCGTCGACCGCCGATATTGGGAATCGCAGCGCGTTGTCGATCGCGTCGCGTTGACTGAGATTGGTGTGGAACGGGTAGATGCGAGGCACTGGTGTGTCCTTGCGCTGCTCCATGCGCCCGCCGATGAGGAAGCGGTGCAGCACGCTGTCAGCATGCACGAAGGTGAGCTGTTCGAGTCCTTGCCGCAGTAAGCGGCCCTCCGCGGGAAGCAGCCCTGCCAGCGTGCGCCAATACCCGAGTACCGCAGCCGATTTAGGATCGGCAGCACCATTGCGAACCATCTCGACCTGGTTGGTCCGGCACGCACGCCACGTCCCGTCATGGGAGAAGATGTGCCACCAGCCACCGTCGGGGGTGTTGAAATGGTAAGCGCCACCGGCGCTGTCGCAGAACTCGCCATCGATGAGGATCTCGGTCTGCGGGTCCAGCGGCAACTGCCGCGGGCTGCCCGCAATATAGACCCGATCACTGCCGTAGTGATAGGTGGTATTGCGCCCGTAGGTGATATGAACCAGACGGCCATCGATGCGGTAGTCCACTATTTCGGCGGTCTTGTTCTCTACTATGCCCCCGTTACGTTCGCGGACGATGACAGCGACTCGACGCGCATCGATCATCGCTCATGCCACCAGGGTCAGCGCGATCAGCAGGACCAGGATCACCAGCACCCACAACACCAGACCCCAACGCACCGATATCCCCCCGCGTCGTGGATTATCGGCCGGTTGCGCCCACGGGTCGGAAACATGCGAATATGCGGGCAGTGGCGGAGGCAAAGTAGGAGGGGAAGAAGGAACCACCGGGCGAGACGGGGCTGAGGGGGTATGTCGAGAGGCCGCCGACCGGGACGGCTGGTTGGACGGCGGCGACACCGAAGATGCCGGTCGCGCGGACCACGATGCCGGGATGTGCGGTCGCGAGATTGGTGCCCCCGGTCTGAGCGCAGTCGACGCGGCAGCCGGCGGCGGACTCTTCCGCGGTGGAGTCGGCGGAGGTTGTGATGTCGGCGCCGCGGAGTAGTTCTTGTACATTTCGCTGAGCCGTGCCTCGCGGCGCGCTTGTGCCGCCGAGCGATCAACAGGCGGTACAACGGCTTCCGCTGTTACCGGCGCGGATGGAGGAGCCGAGGGTGGTGTAGCCGCGGTCTCTGATGCCCGGGTAGATCTGGGTGGCATCGGTGGGACTCGAGGTGGCGGGGTTGTCAGCGCGGCGATCTGTTGGTCGGTGAGATTGCGCAGCAGGCCGACGCGCACAAGTTCGATCTGGGGAACATGGACGCCCTTGTTCACGTAGATCACGACGGTCCCGGTGATCGCGACCTGCCAGCCGCGCAGTTTCCTCAGAAGGCGTTTCCCGTGCTGACTGAGACTTCCGAACTCGGCGTAGAGCCGACGAGCGACGTCGTCGTAGGCGACGATGGTGAAATCACCCTGGGTGTAGTCACCCAGGTTAATCAACGCCACGTCACGGCCCTGGCGTCCCTTGTTGACGATAGCGAATTGGACTGTCCCGTACACGGTGACGGTTTCGCCCTCACGTTTCAGCAATTTCTCGCGTTCACCGCCAGCGACTATCTCACCGACAGCCAGTGCGAACCCACCTGCCGTCGGTGCGGTCACCGCAGCACCAGCCAAGACTGCTTCGACGTAGCTGTAGTCGGTTCGACAGGCGCGCCGCAGCCGAGAGGCATCCTCGGCGACCCCAGGGATGCGGGCAAGCGCCGCGAACACCGGTGAGTTTTCTGGATCGACGAAGTCTCGCGCGGTGAATATCAGGTTCTCGCCGGTACCACCGAAGTCGTCCCACAATGATGGCTGGTGCCGCAATGCGTGCAGCGAAACGTCGATGACCGCTGCCGCGAAAGTATCCATGCCGCTGTCGAAACGACCACCACGACCTGGGTGCTGATAGTTGCGGTGGCCTTGTTCGATGGCCTGCAACGATGTACCCGCGAACGCATCGAGATACATGCCGTCGTAGTCGATAAATTTGATCGAAAGATCCTTACCGACAAGGATATTCCCGTGCTGGAGATCGCCGTGCGCGGCACCGGCGGCACGCAGTGCGACAACAGCGTCCGCGATCGCCATCCGCACAGTCTCGATGGCGGCCGGATCCTGTTCGGACTCGATCCAGTCCTCAACCCACACACCCAGCATTTCACCGACCGCCCACCGCATCCAAACCATCGGAAAACCGGTGCCGTTCACGATGATCCCGTCGTCTTGGTAGACCGCGTCGATCAGGAACGCCAACTTCGGATGACTGGCCACGAACCGATGAATGTGCTCGTAGCGCTCGCGCAATCGACGGTCGTCATGCCCTTGCTTGTGGAAGCAGCGCACCGCGAAACGTTGCCCACCAACACTTTTGACGGTGAATGTCGCAGCGAACCCACCCGAAGCAACCGACGGCATCCCCTGCGCGTTGAGCTCAGTAGTACCGGCCCGAAGCAGGTCGACATTTCTGAAAGCAGTACGTGGATCCTGCAACGCGAGTTGGTAATTCAGCAGGCTCGGCAATCTCATAGTTGCACCATGCAGATCGTGGTGTCATCGTTGTCCATACCAGCGCGACGCGCGTCCGCCACCCACGCTCGGAACTCGTTGTCGTTGCCGGGGATCGCGGCCACGTCGATAGTCGCACCACTGCAATGCTGTTCCAGCAGATACTTGGCAAGCCCGTCGGACGCGAGCACGACCTGATCACCGCACACGTAGCCGTCCTCGTGCTCCCAGAGCGTCGCCCGATGAGAGTGATCCCCGGCCTGCGTGGTAATCAGCGGTGGAGTGCGACCGAATCGGCGCGGATGATTCAACGGACCCGCCGTGATCACCCGCCCGCGACGTATATGCAGCAGGCAAGCGTCACCTACAGCGAAAGCACAATACCGTTGCTCGGCAAAGTTAATATCCATTCCGACGAAGGTTGCGGCACCGCCGTGCTGCAGCTTCGCCAGCGCATACCAGGGAAGATCATCGCTGTGCACTTGCTGCCACCAGTCCGACCTGAGACTCTCCAGAACGATCGGTTCGAGAATATCCGCGCCCTCAAGCACATAGGCGCACACCAGAATTTCTGCCCACACATCAGCGCGCGCGGACGTCGACGCGCCGTCGGCAAGTGCGAAACGCGAACCGGTTCCCCCGACCGCGCGATCGTCGTTCTCGTCGGGGTCGCGCCCTTCTTTATGATGAGTCGCCAGCCGCGCTACCGGAGCCCTGGTCACCGTATCCCCTGTATCCGAGGGGCTTTCCGCACACTCGATCACAGCGTCGGCTGGTCGCCACCATTGTGAGTGCTGTCATCGCCATCATGATCGCCATCGACTGAAGTTGCATCGCCGCCGTCGCCGGAGACCTCATCATTGTCAGTCGGGGTAATGAGATCCTTGAGGCCGGTCGGGGTGACCGCGCGCGTACCGATATCGAGAAAGTCGATCACCATCGTGACATCCGCGTTGTACAGGAACCCACGTGATCCGACACGTACCGGATACCCAAGTGCCGCAGACGCTTCCAGCATCGACGGCGGCAAGATACTCGATGCCTCGAATAGCCCTTGCGCATTCGGGTCGCTCAAACCCTCCGCAGTGTCCGCGAAGGTCACCGCCTGCCCACCGAGGGCCGACAAATGTAGGTTGAACACCAGCGCCGCGCCGTCGTCGGTGGACAACTTGCGGATCCGATCAGCGGCGTCCCGAGGGTCCCCGTCGGTGCTTGCACCATCGGTCACATTGATTACGATCGGCGGGAAACTCGATGGATGGCCCACACACCAGGATGCGATCACCGGCTCGACGTAGCTCAAGGCCGACACCATCGGAGTAGCACCATCCGCCAGTGGATCCACCCAGACAGGGATCTGCTGCTTCACCGACACGACTCCACCGGCACCATCCGGCACTCGCCGCGTCACTGTGTCGACACGGCGAGGATTCTCGGCAAGTTCCTTGACCGGCAACACCCGCCGCTCGGCATCGGCACCGTGCAGGATCGGCCCGATCTTCGCACCGTATCCCACAACCCCGACCTCGAAATAGTTGTAGATCCTCTCGCCGCCACGACTGCACAACAACACCGCATTGCCCAGCAGGTTGTTCACGGCCAGCGCCAACACGTCAGCCTTCGTACCCTGCCCCTGCCCGGCAGGCTCGGACATCGAAAACGACTGATCTACCAGCAACATCAATAGTGCTGGCTGTTTACGGTTGATCTCCGCCGAATACATGACTCTCCATCCTCTGATAACAGATCACCGACACCGCCGGCAGAGCAACCGCTCAGACCACCACACGGCACCTTCATGCAGCGCGCCGCAACGGCGGTTCGCTACATGCACGGAACGACGCAGTATTTCCCCTCCCTCGTTCCGGCCAGCCTCGATGTGAGGCTGCGCCAGGTTCAGTGCGCAGCAAGATCAAACCTCAGGCGGACACCCCTATCACCAGAAGCCGAAAGATATTGCCGCCCTCATGATTCCATCGCGATGTTAATCGATCACGTATGACATCCGATGCCGATTCCGCGACCTTCCGTGCCAGGTTGGCAACCTCGCCATCAGCTACCCCGCAATCTCGCCGGACCGCTCCGCCGACGACTCTTACACTGACACCGACGAGAGCGAGACAGCGGCCGCGGCAGTGGAGAAGGCAGCGGCCTACGCGAGCAAGCCCGTCAAGAGCGTGCCCGGGTCGACGAGCTCAACATCCGACGTGAGGCCGCGGCCGAACGCCGCGACAACCGCACAGGTCAAATTCCTGACCCGCCGCACCCCGGCGAACCTGGCCGCGGCCTTCGTGGCCGAATCCCTCGCCCACGAACTCGACACTGGAGTCCTGCGGAAGGTGCTGCATCGGATCGGCGTCGGCGGCACCTCCGACGTTCTGGTCAAGGTCATCAAAGCCGCCACGCCGGCACGGGCGTGGGTGATCGTGACTGCCATGATCATCGCCACACGAAACCGGTCTCGACAGATCCCTATGGCGCACCAACTCCTTAGCCACACAACGCAATCTGCACTTCCTTGCCGAAGCCGCCGCACTTGACTTCCCCCTCACCGACGTCGAACAAGCCGCCGCCGGAGACATCGACTACCACGACATCGATATCGATATCGCCGCCTGAACCCACGCCGGATCGGTGAGCCCGGAGGTGCCGAGAGACCCTCGCCCCGCAGACAGCGGCGAGGCCGACGGTGTGCCGATTCCTGTTCCCGTCAACACCATTCGACTCGGGTCGGAACTGCACAAACAACGGAGACCTTTGACGGTAGGACCCAAGGCCTTCGTGCGGAAATCACCGTCATCGGAATCTGATTGCCGCATCCGGGCTGGGATTCACGCCGACTCCCATGGGTTCACGAATTCCGAAGGGTCGTTCGCGCGGAATCGAACGGCGAACTGCCTTCGACAGCCCCACTGGCCCAATGGGTTCGAGAAGCCGGCAGGCATTCCTCAAATCCCCTGCTGCCGTGAGCATCCGGGAACACCACTGTCCACTACTATCGTTTGGAGGATCATCATGGCTGGAGACACGGTCATTACTGTCATCGGTTTCACTGCCGCAGCCGAGTTGAGGTTCACGCCCGCGGGCGTCGCTGTCGCGAACTTCGCGGTCGCCTCGACCGCACTACCAACGAGTGGACCGACGGCGACCCGTTGTTCATGCCCTGCAGCATCTGGCGCGAGGCCGCGGAGAACGTGGCCTAGTCGTCATTGCCCCGCGGTGTACGGGTGATCATGTCCGGACGACTCAAACAGCGCACCTACCAAACCCGCGAAGGCGACAAGCGCACCGTCTTCGAGCTCGATGCCGACGAGGTCGCATCGTTATACGCCACGGCCACTACGACGCCCGCGACACCTTCGAACACGCCCTCACCGAACTCGCCACCACCGACGACCTCGACCGCCTCACGCGACTCGCCGACACCTTCACCCACGAGCCATACGTGATCGCGCGCCTCCCCTGCGCTCACTGTGGCGACGTTCCAACCCCAGCCTGCGGGCGTGGCTCGACCTGTTTGTCACCGTACCGATCCCGGCTTGTACCGGCCCGCTGAGAACCAGCCCCGATGGATCACGACCGTCCCGCTTACCGCCATCGACTCGAACCTCCGGAGGCTGCTCGCCACCGACGACACACCTGTGGTGAACCGCAAACCCTCGACCGCTACGTAGATCGCGGCCAAACGCGCGAGGCGGCGGAACGAACACATCGAGGCGATCACCACCAAACGTCGTCCCGTGCACGAGGACCGAGTCGTCACCGACTACATCCGCACCCGCTTCCTGCGCGACACCGACCGGCCCCGAACCCTCAGCCTGGGATCGGCACTACGTGCGCCAAGTCGGCGAACAGGTCCGCACCGAACGCGACCGCGCCGGTGCACGCACCCGCGACGACTTCGACACCGACACGATCGCCCGCACCCGAACCGGCCTCGACATCCGCGACGACAACCGACCCGCCTTCCTACCCCAACGGCGACGGCCTCGACTACGACCACACCACCCTCCCGCCACTGCAAGGCTGGGTGTGTGTCCACTGCTTCGGCGAACGCGCCTGCAACGACCATTTCCGCACCGACACCACCGGCCAACGCCTCAGCGACGACGGACTCTGCCAACACTGCCGGGACCACAACCGCACCGGAATCCCTGCCCTCCCGGCAGGTTTCACCCTCGCCGAGGAGGTCGCCGCCAACTGCCAACACCTCGCCGACCACTACCCGCCGCCGTACCCGCGCACGACTTGCAGCAACGCTCCACCCGGGTCGTGAGGGGCTGGTCGTGGCCTTCCGCGACCGAGCCGCGCAACCGTCGGCATCGAGCACGCCGATCACGACCTTGACTCCGGTGCAGTTACGGACCGGACGTTGCTGCTCCTGCTATACCCCCGGCCGCGACATCGACATCGACATCGACGACCTGTGCGGCGAATGCCCGCGACCTCTACCGCACCGCCGCCTGACCTAATTTCCTCTCCACACCTGCCCGCCCACAACTGGTCTGACATCCCCCGGCCCGCCGCAGCATCGCGCTCCGGCGGCGGACCGGTCACCAACCACCAAACCCCATTCCCTCCCCCTTGGAGGTACATGCCGTGACCAACCCCTGGCTCGACTTCCTCTCCGACCACGATGGGTCGATCTGGGTCCTGTGCTGGTTCGCCATCCTCGTGTATTGGGGGCGCCCCCTGACCGAATCTCGCTGCCGCTGCCAGTGTTCCACCACCACCACCGAGCGCGGTACGAAGTAGGCCAGAACCGCTCGCGCACAACGGCTCCCCGCCGCCCATCGGCGGCTCTCGATACCCCGGTCCGTCGCGGTGCCCACTCCCGTGACGGACCGGCCACCACCAGCCTCACCGAGCCACCAACCCACCCACATCCTCACGCCCACAACTACACTCACCTCCATCCGCACACCGCCACGCAACTCCACTCACCCCTGCTCAACCTCCTCGCTTCCACCCTCACCACCCCACTCCCCTTCATTTCCACAAGCACACCTCTTGCATCCGAGGCACTAAGCGGGACTATCGACGGAAATGAGACAAGTTCGAGGTCACGCAGGTGGACTATCGGACGTGTCGGGACTACCGCGATCCTGTCGACCTGGACGAGTTTGACGAGCAAGCAGCTGTCGCTACGGTGATGCGACATTGTCGCTTTTCCGTTGACGGCTGGAGTGGTTTCTTGACGAAGGTCCCTGGATCGGCAGGGCTGGTCCTGGTCGAGGGAGTGCGGCATCTCGATGAAGCCGCCGCGGTTTTCGAGGGCATGCTCCTCGGCTGGGAGAACCAGCAGAGGTCTCGAATGTTGGCGGTGACGACGATCGAACCGCGGATCGCGCTGATCAAGCGGTTCCGGAATTTCGCGGAAACCTATCCCTGGGAGTGGACGGCCTCCGATGTCGAGGACTTCACGGTCTCGCTGACCTCCGACAGCGGTGGCCGGCTGGCACCGTCGACGATTCGGGGCTACCACTTGGTGCTTCGCATGTTTTGCGACTATCTGACCGATCAGCGCTACGAGTGGGTGCGTCAATGCCGAGATCGGTTCGGGCAGATCCCATCTCAGATCTGCCATGAGTGGAACACCACCGCGCACCTGCTCAACTACGAAGGCCGGCCCGAGCGGCGGCCGTTGTCCTACGACGAGTTACAGCGGTTGTTCGACTACCTCGACCAACGGGTCGAGGTCATCGCCAACTCCGGTCGCAAAGGCGCGTTCGCGGCGCTGCGCGACGCGCAGATGATCAAGACCGCCTACGCCTACGGTCTGTTCTCCGGGGCTCCAGCCGCGTGCACTTCCGCGATTCTCTGAATTTGTGCAGTTCAGAGGCTGATGCGAGGAATGCTAGCGGTCGCAACAGCCGTGGTGCAAGCGGGCTC
This sequence comes from Nocardia sp. CA-107356, assembly GCF_050946365.1. Taxonomy (NCBI): domain Bacteria; kingdom Bacillati; phylum Actinomycetota; class Actinomycetes; order Mycobacteriales; family Nocardiaceae; genus Nocardia; species Nocardia sp. CA-107356. Next base: position 7,813,836 of record NZ_CP191992.1, read on the forward strand.
GCGGCGTGTCATCGCGTTCGGGTTGTTGTGTTGAGCCGGGCCATGAGTTCGCAGTTGGTGGCGCGGGCTGCGGCGATGTCGTGGTCACGTTCCTCGAGTTGCTGCTGCAGGTCGAGGTTGTGTTGTTCGAGCTGGTTGATCCGCTGGTGGAGGGCGTCGATGTCGGTGGGTGCGCCGAGCCCGGACTCGCGCCACGTCTGTTCGCCGAGTGCTTCGGACAGCCGTTTCTCGAGGTGCTGGACCCGGGCGTTGAGCCGTGCAGCGCGTTCGTGGGCAGCGAGAAGGTCGGCTTGCAGCGAGGCACGGGTTACCGCCGGTCCGGTCCCGGACGTGGTGGCTGGATCTGCTTGCAGCGCATGGATTTTCTCCAGCAGGTCACGGTGCCGGTAGAGGAAAGTTCGGTCGACTCCGGCGGCGCGAGCGATGGCGGCCGTGCTGGGCTGCTCGCCGTCGGCCGCGGCTCGGTCGAGTATCGCGATGACGCGTTGGCGGCGGCGCATCGAGTCGTTGCGGCGGCCGTCGAGCATCGGGCCGGAGCTCGTGGTGTGTTGCGCGCGGGCAGATTTCGTTGAACTCATGCGCTGGCCTCCGTGGTGGGAGTGGTGAGAGTCGGCATGCCGAGCGGGACGCTGTGGGCAGCGCGGTGACGGCGCACGACGGCGACCGCCTCGTCGATGTGGGCGCGCTCGTCCTCGTCGAGGTCGGCGATGTCGCTTTTGATCCGGTTGATCAGCCGCCGGATGCGGGTGATTTCTTCCTGGGTTGGTGTGGCGTCGACGCGGGCCCAGTCGTCGACTCCGTCGACGGCGGCCGACAGGCGTTCCCGGGTGCGCAGCAGGTCGTCGAGGTGTGCTTGCAGGTCGGGCAGGTAGGCGATGTTGGTGCGGAAGTGATCACAGCCCGCGCAGCGGAACCGGACCGGGCAGGCTCCTCCGCCGGCTGTGACGTTGGTAGGTTCGGTGCAGGTGCCGTAGGGGACGGCGACCTCGCCGACGGCGTGACGGACGCGTTCGGATTCCAGCAGCATCCGCGCGTCACGCCAGATCCGGTTGCCGTGCCGATCGAAACTGAGCGCGGTGACGGTGTCGACCGCGGCGCGGCGCCGGTCTTCCCCAATGCGGTAGTAGCGGCGGGTCACGGAGAAGCTGCGGTGATCGAGCAGCTCGGCCAGGACATCGATCGGAACCCCGGCGTCAGCATGTCTTTGGGCGTAGGTGTGGCGATATCCGTAGGGCACGACCCGGGACTTGTCGAAGTCGACGCCGTCGCGGGTGCGCAATGTCGGCAGCGTGGCCAGCCAGTCGCGGTGACGCGCTTGCAGGGTTGTTTTGCTGATCGCCTTGCGCCCGTCGGGATTCCGATACCGGGTGGGCAACAGCTTCAGCTGCGCCGAGGGTGCGTCGGGGAATCGTTCCCGGACCCGTTGCTGCTGGGCGATGACGACGTCGGCGGTGGCCTTGCTGATCGGCAACCGTCGGCCGAGCCGGTTGGCTTTGATGTTGTCGTAGACCAGCACTGGGCCGCCGTCCTTGTCGTAGTCGAGGCAGTTCAGCGTGAGGTTCAGGATGTCTTCGGGACGGCGGCCGGTGTCGATGCCGATCTGGGTGGCGACCCGGACCTCGGCAGGCCGGAGGGTGTCGAGGTTGGCACACAGCACTGTCATGATCTCTGGCGGCAGGCAGCGTCCGGGTTCGCCGCGTTCGGGATCGGCAGGGATGTCGACGTGTTCGACGGCGAAGTCGCCAGGCAGTCCGGCCGCGTGCTGACCGGGCCGGGTCAGGCCCAGGGATCGGATTCCGGCGAGCACCTGACGCACGTCGCGGCAGATCATGTTGCGTTGATAGCGGCCGATTCGTCCGGTGGCTTCCAGGTGGCCGAGCCGGTTGAGGAACCCTTCCAGATCGGGGCGTCCGAGAGCGGCGGGATCCAGACCATGGTCGGGCCGGCGAGCGAGGTGTTCGGACAGCCGCCCCATGTTATTGATCTTGCCGCGAACCCGCGATGCGCCACTGCCTCGATGGTGCGGCAGTTGCTCGGCCGCCCACCGCTTCGCTGCGTTGGACAACCATGGCTGGGTGATCATGGTGAACGACAGCCTCCCCGGGTGACCGAAGATGGCCAGATCCCAAGTGTCCTTTGCTTGTTCGATGCCGGGGTCGGTGAGCATCCGGCGCACGTCGCGGGTGAACGACGTCATGATCGACCTCGGCCGCCGGTCGGGGGCAAGTTTCGGATCGCAGTCGTGGATGGTGGCGACCTGGTGGCGGCGCAGGGTGTCGCAGACTGCCCGAATCGCGACATCGGTGAGCCGCAACCCGTCACGCAGGCGTGCCTGCATGCCGATCAGCACCTCCACGACCACCAGCTCGGGCAGTGCCCGCAGGTTCACCTGCCCTGGTTCAGCCACTCCCGATTCCGTTGTCCGCCAGGATCGTTCGTCGATATTCGGATCATCGCGACGGGCTACCGACCGCCGCTGAAAGTGCGTGCCGCAGTAACCGACCGCCCCGTCAGCGGCGCGGGTGCACGCCGAAACCAAGCAATCCGGCGACAGCGGGTGGGGACGAACACGCGGATGCCGCGCGAACTCTGCGACGCTCACACGAATGCGCCTGGCGCGGAAGTTTGCTGCGTGAGGTTCGCACAACTGGGCACCCGGAACGATCGGCAGGCGTCGACATTTGGGGACCGCGCAGCGCGGCGCCGGCAGCGGCGCGGCAGGAAGCGCATCGCTGGCGGTGATCTCGGCCATGGTCATGCCCATGCGGGACAGCCTGGTGAAACACCGGTGGCAGATGTCTGGGTAATCGTCGTGGGCGGTCCCGATGCACTGGTGGACCCGGCATACCTTCCGGCCGAGAAGCCGATGTTCGGCAGGCAGGAACAGAATCCGGGCGACCGGATCCCACCCGGCCTCGGCCAGCAGCTCCTTATCCAGTGCTCGTGCCAGCACCGCAGCCGGGCCGGCGAGACCGACACCGGCGAGCACATGCGGGAACTCGATCGCCTCCAGGCCGTTCCATTCGACCGCGCGGTCTACGACGGCGGCTGTCATCGGTTCACCGCGCCGAGCTCGCGGGGACTGGGCACGGAGTCGACGGCCGCGCGCAGCCTGGAGGAGTCCGGATGAATATAGACCTGGGAGGACGTGATCGACGCGTGTCCCATAAGGTCGGCGACCACGTCGATGCCGGCTCCGGCGTCGACGGCGTTGCTGCCGAAGGCATGCCGCAGTTGATGCGGCCGGACCGGGGCGTCGAGCCCGGCCCGCCGCGACGCGGCGGCCATCAACTCCGCGACAGCGTCCGGGCGCATCGGCGCGCCGATGGTTCCGCGGAACATGTTGACGAACACGAAATCACTGCTGGCAGCAGAAGGGATGCGCATGCGCTCGAACTCGTAGGTATCGAAGGCTTGCACCACAAGGAAATCCAGCGGCACCACCCGCTGACGGCGGGACTTTGCCACGGCGCCATTTGGGTTGTCCTCGCGGCGCACCACATGCAGATGCGCACGCTCAACCTCGCAACCCAGCCGCCGCGAGTCCACCAGCAGATGCACGTCGCTGCGGCGCAGCCCGCACAATTCCCCACGCCGCAGCCCGGCGCGAGCCAAAAGCAGCACGATCAGCCGGTCCCGCGCGGACCTGCACGCGCGCAGCAGCGCGACGATCTGGGTGTCACTGGCTCGTTCGACCATCGTCTCCGGCTCGGGCAGCCGATGCCGCACTCGCATCCGCCACGCCATCCGCCCGTCCTCGCCGCGAGCCTCGGCCGGCAGGTCGCGATCGTCGGCTACCTCGTACAGCATCGCCACCAGTCCCGGTTCACCGTGACCGGCCGCGATCGCGTGGACGACCATGCCCCGCACTGCGGTCAGCACACCGTTGATCCGCGATGGGCATCGCAGTGCCGCACCCGGACCCGCGACCACCGTCGCGGCATCAGCCGACGCAGGGGCATGCGCCAGCCACGTCATGAACAGGGCGAACTGCTCGACCCCGGCCTGCCAGGTCCGGCCCGACCGGGCGCACCAGCGCATGAACAACGTGATCGAGTGCGCATACGCCTTCGTCGTGGATTCGGCCGCGTCGCGGCCGAACCGCAGATGCCGCAAATACTCGTCGGCGACGCCGACGATCCGCAACTCCTCGTCCAGCACCGTCCAATACCGCTGCCCGGACGGCAAACTCACCGGAAATGCCCGCATAGATGCTCGCTTTCTGGTCGGCAACCCGATACGACTACCAGCCACGAGCACCACACCCACGGAGAATCGCCGAAGCACCGGCGGGACTACCCCGGTTGGGCAACGTCCTGCAACAGGTCAGGAAACCCTGGAGAGGGATTGCGCCGCAACGAACTCTGCCGCTTGGACGTGGTCGACCTGCGACCGAACCCGCACATGCCCGAGTGGGGCACCTACGGGTCGCTGCACGTGCGCTACGGCAAGGCGACAAGAGGCAGCGCACCGCGGCGACGCACCGTGGTGACGGTGCCGGAGTTCGACTGGGTCGTAGCCGGGATGCGCCAGTGGGTCGAGCAGGCCCGCCCCATCCTCAACCCCGGTGACCATCAGGCCCTTTGGGTCACCGAACGCCTCACCCGCATCGATGGCGCGTTCTTCGAGAAGCGGTTCTCCCGGATCCGCACCGGCGCCGGGTTGTCCCCGGAATTGACGTTGCACTGCCTGCGACACTCCTACGTGACCCACTTGATCGAGTTCGGCTATCCGGAGCGATTCGTCCAGGAACAGGTCGGACACCTCTACGCGTCCACCACCGCGATCTACGCTTCGGTCAGCAACGACTTCAAGAAACAGACCCTGCGAACAGCGCTGAGCAGGGTCTACCCACACGCGCCTCGACCGAGGGAACCGAAGGAGAGTTCGTGAGCACGCGACGGGTCGTCATGCGCTGGCATCTGCGGCAGGTCATGGCGACCCGCGGAATCTTCCAAACCAGCGATCTGGTGCCTCTGCTGGCCGAGCGCGGGGTCCGCCTGACCCGTCAATACGTCCACAAGATGGTCACGACCCCGCCGCAACGGATCAACACCGACCTGCTCGCGGCTCTCTGCGACATCCTCAACTGCCAACCCAACGACCTGCTCGAGCCTATCGTTCTACCTGCCGAACAGGCCGACACCGGAACCGATGGCCGCAGCGAGGAAGGCCTGGGCATCGGGGAGCTACGTCCGATCCGGGCCACTGTCCGACGGCCACACGACCCCGCCGAGTGAGGGACCGGATTCCTCTGCCGCGCACTACCTGTTCACGCTGCGGTCAGGCCTGCAACCGCACCCGCGAAGTCCTCGGCGAACCCATCTGCGATGCCTGCCATCTGCGAGTTCGCCGAGACGTCAGAGCCTGTCCCGGCTGCGCGGAACCGAAAGTACTGGCCTTCCACGACGCACAACATCGACCGGCATGCGCGGCATGCACAGACAACGAACCGATCTTCGCCTGCCCGCAATGCGGTCGGGAGGACAACCCCTACGGTCGCCTCTGCGCCCGCTGCACACTGGCCCGACGCGCCACCGAACTCCTCTCCGATCACCGCGGCAGGGTCCATCCGCGTCTTCGGCCGGTCTTCGACGCCTGGATGGCCGGTCGACGTCCGCAATCCACTTTGACCTGGCTCATCAAACGATCCAGCTGCCCCGAGATCCTGCAAGCGATGGCGCTGGGAGACCTGCCCATCGCCCACACCACCTTCGAAGACCTCCCCAGCACCCGGAACATCAACTACATCCGAGACTTGCTCACCGCCACCGGCGTTCTCGAACCCTACGAACCACTGGTCGCACGAACCACCCACTGGCTCGGCAGCCTCCTGCCAGAACTTCCCAAACACCACGCCGACCTGGTCGAACGCTTCGCCCGCTGGCATATCCTGCGACGTCTGCGACTGCTTGAAGCACGCGGCAAGATCACCAGAGGCGCCGTCCAGAACGCTCGCGCCGATTTCCTCGCCGCTCTACGCCTTCTCATCTGGCTCGACCAGCACCACCGCGCACTCGCCGACACGACCCAGGCCGATCTCGACCGCTACCTGGCCCAGCACCCCAGCCGCAGCACCACTCTGACCCGGTTTATCGACTGGACCAACCACACCCAGCTCACCAACGACCTGTTGATTCCCGTCCCGCAGCGGCCTGATTTACAGGTCGAACTCGGCGACGAACAACGCTGGCAGCACGTCGAAACACTGCTGCACGACACCACGATCCGGCTCTACACCCGCGTCGCCGGTCTGTTCATGCTCCTGTTCGCCCAGCCACTCTCACGCATCGCCCGAATGCACCACGACCAGGCCGTCCTCCACCCCGACGGCACCGTCACCATCACCTTCGACACCATTCCCATCGAAATGCCCGAACCTCTCGACCAACTCATCCGTGAGCACCTGACCACCGGCACGCCCGCCTCCTACGCCAACGACGGCCGCTGGCTCTTCCCTGGCCGCCTCCCAGGAAAACACCTGGTCACAGAGAACATTCGCGGCCACCTCGTCGCGCGAGGCATCCGGCCCGGCCACGCCCGCAAAGCCGCCCTGTTCCACCTCGCAGCCGCCATGCCCACCCCAGTCCTGGCCGAGCTACTCGGACTTTCCCCAACCACCGCGGCCAGATGGGCCGCGCTCTCCGCTCAAACCTGGGCACACTACACAGCCATGCGCGCCGATAGTCTCGGGTTGCGATAGTCCCGCTCCACCAACACTTTCCGGACTGTCAGCGCAAATGCGACAAGCTGGCGGTCTCCCAGGTGGACGATCCGGCGTGGTTTCGGTGACACGCTTGCGGCCGACCCGGGGATCGTTGATACGACAAGTTTCGTCGTAGGCGGTAAGACCACACGGTCTGATCGTGCTGCCTAGTTAGCCTCCACCGTTGCGATTCGGTAACGACCAGGGGTTTTGCTTGATTTGACGAAAAAATAGTCAAATCCAACCCCTGGCGTTAATGGCCGGTCGGGTGCTTGATGGATATATGACCGCGACGATTCATAAAGTCGTGGCAGGCAATGGGTATCAATATTATCTGCGCAATGTCGCCGCGAATGATGTGTCGGCTCGTGGCCGTTCCAGCCTGGCCGATTATTACTCCGCTCATGGGGAAGCTTCGGGCCGCTGGCACGGCACGGGCCTGGCCGCGTTGGGCCTGCAACCGGGTGAGGAGGTCACGGAAGAACAGATGAAATCCCTTCGGACTGGGGCGTCACCCGAACGCCGACGCGATCGAAAACGCTACCTATGACGAGCAGATACGTCTCGGTGCCAAGCAGAAGGATGCGGCGCAAGCCGCCGATCGTGCGTCGCGTTTAGGAAACACTTTTCGGGTTTATGCGGAGGTTTCCGAATTCCGTAAACGGTGCGCGGAGGCTTTCACGCGACACAATATAGAGCACGGATTCGACCCTCATGACGCCATTAGCGATGACGAACGTGCACGGATTCGTACCCGTGTCGCGTTCGATATGTTCTGCGAACAGTATGATCGCGCGCCCCTGAATGAGCGGGAATTGTCGGGGTGGGTGGCGAGAAACTCGCGCCCGAACACGGTCGCGGTCGCGGGTTTCGACATCACTTTCTCCCCGGTGAAGTCGGTGTCGGCGTTGTGGGCGCTCGCGCCACAGGCTGTTGCGGAGAAGGTCGAGCTCGCGCATCAGCGTGCGGTGCGCGACGCACTCGGCTGGCTCGAACAGCATGCGATCTTCACCAGACTCGGCCGCAACGGTGTGCGCCAAGTCGATGTGCAGGGCATCGTGGCCGCGTGTTTCACCCACCGCGACAGCCGGGCCGGGGACCCAGACCTGCACACCCACGTCCTGATCGCCAACCGGGTCCGCACCCACGACGGCAAATGGCGCACTCACGATGGGACCGCGGTCTACAAGGCGGTGGTCACCGTCTCCGAGATCTACAACACCCGCCTGGAACACCACCTCGAAGACCTGGTGGGTGTCGAGTTCGCCGAACGCCCCACATCTGATCCGTCCAAGCGTCCGATCCGCGAAATCGTCGGCATCCCAACCCAGTTGATCCACGCCTGGTCACGCCGCGAAGCCGCGATCAAAGAGCGTGTCGGGGAGCTCGCCGCACGGTTCCAACACCGGTTCGACCGCGAACCGACCCCCACCGAAATGTATGCCCTGGCCCAACAGGCAACCCTCGAAACCCGACCGCCCAAACACCATTTGCGGTCACTGGCCGAGCAGCGCAGCACCTGGCGCTCACAGGCGATGGCACTGCTCGGCGGCCGCGAAGCACTCTCGGAGATGATCGCCACGGCCTTGAATCCCATACGGCCCCAACGTGTTGCGGTGACCGCCGGGTGGATCAACCACACTGCGCAGCGGGTCATCGAGGTGGTTTCCGAGCACCGCTCCACCTGGCAAGCCACCAACCTGCGTGCAGAAATCGAACGCCAACTCCGCGGACACATACGCAGCCAGGACTGGCAACAGGCCACCGAAGCAGTCCTCGCCGAAACACTCTCCCCCGAGCATGTGATCGCACGCGGTGACCCCGATCTGACCGACGAACCCGAACTGCGCACCGTGCCAGAGCTGTTGCGTCGCCGCGACGACACCAGCGTCTACACCACCTCCGGCGCACAGATCTACACCTCGGCACGGATGCTGTCGGTCGAACAGCAACTGATCGAGATGTCGCTGCAGCCCGGCGCACGCCAACTCCCACCGGATCTCGTGACCGCGGCCGTGGGCCGCTACAACACCCGGAATCCCGAATGCCCGCTCAATGCCGGGCAGATCAGCGTGATCCGAGGGTTCGCCACCTCACCTCTGCGGGTACGCACCACCAACGCGCCGGCGGGAACGGGCAAGACCACCGCGATGGCTGTGCTCACCGACGCCTGGCACACCAGCGGCGGCCGGGTCCTCGGGTTGGCGCCGACCGCGTCCGCGGCCGCCGAGTTGGGCAAAGCGATCGGCGCACGGGTGGAGACCGTCGACAAGGTCCTCGACGTCCTGGACCGCCACACCCCGCGCCCGGACAACCCTGCGCTGGACCGGGATATACCGCCGTCGCTGCCGCAATGGATCCTCGACATCGACCCCGACACGCTGGTGATCGTCGACGAGCACGTCAAGATCGGCAACCTCAAACGCCTACGCCTACTGCGATTCCTGCATGACCGCAGCGCCACGATCCGCTGCATCGGCGACCCACACCAGCTCGCATCAATCGAAGCCGGCGGCGCCGACACCGACATGGACACGGCCGCACCCGAAGCGACCATGACCCTCACCCACGTCGTACGGTTCGCCTCCAACGCCGAAGCCACCGCGAGTCTGCAACTACGCGAGGGAGACCCGGCAGCGCTGGGCTGGTATCTGGACAACGGCCGCATCCACGCCGGACACGAAGGCGCCACCCACGACGACGCCTACACCGCGTGGATCACCGACCACCTCGCCGGTCACAACACCATCATGTTGGCCGCCACCCACGACATCGTCACCGAACTCAACGCGCGCGCTCGCGCCGACCGCATCACCCGCAACGGCGGCGTGGTCGGCGCGGAAACTGCTCTGGCCGACGGTCTTCGCGCCTCGGTCGGGGACACGATCCGCACCCGCCGCAACAACCGACGACTACGACTCGGTGCCAACGATTGGGTCCGCAACGGCTATCCCTGGACCGTCACCGCCGTCCACCGCGATGGAAGTCTGACCGCCACACATCTGCGTTCGGACAACGAACTCAGTCACAGCGTGCGGCTTCCCGCTGATTACGTGGCCGCACATGTGCGTCTCGGGTATGCGACAACGATCGATTCCGCGCAAGGAATCACCGCCGATTCGTGCCATGTCGCGCTCACCGGAGGCGAATCCCTGCAACAGCTTTACGTCGCACTCACCCGCGGAATCCACGCCAACCATGTCTACGTACCGACCGCATTGGACGGCAATGATGGCTCGTTTTGGACTGAACCGGCGATGTTTCCGCGCACCGCTGTCGAGGTATTGCTGCGCATTTTCGGGCGCGACGGCGCACAAAAATCGGCGCACACCATGCTGCGCGACGCCCTGGATCCGCACCAGAGGATCGGACGCGCACTCGACATCTACCTCGACGCGATCGGTGTCGCCGCCGAAAACGCCCTCGGTATCGATGCACTCGAACGCGTCGACGCCCTCGCCGAAGCGGTGCGCCCGAACCTGACCGACAGCCCCGCCTACCCTGTGCTGCGTCAGCACTTGGCGATGATCGCGCTGTCCGGGCGTGACCCGATCACCGCGTTACACACCGCCGCGAACGCGCGCGAACTCGACACCGCCGATGATGTTGCCGCCGTGCTGGACTGGCGTCTGGATCCCTCCGGCGCGCACTCCACCACCGACGCGCCCCTTCCATGGGCTTACGGGATCCCCCGAGGGCTACGCACCGAACTCGACTCCACCCAACTCGCTGCCCGCGCGCGCATCGTCGCCGACCTGGCCGCCCAAATCCGTGATGACGTTCAGACCTGGACGCCGGCGTCCGCGCCGCACTGGGCACGCCCACTCATCGGATCAGATCCACTACTGCTCGAAGACCTCGCCGTGTGGCGGGCCTCCCTGCACATCCACGACCGCGATCCGCGCCCCACCGGACCGGCCCGCTACACCATGGGCGAACGCGAACACCAACAACTGCTCGACGCCCGCGTCACCGACGCCCTCGGGGATATCCACCTGCCCGCCAACAAGTGGGCTCCGCTGATCACACGCCTCGAATCCCGCATTCTCACCGATCCGTGGTGGCCGATCCTCGCCGACAAGATCGAGGTCGCCGACCGATCCGGAATCGACATCGAAGCCCGGTTGACCCACGCTGCGGCACTACGAGCGTTGCCCGATGACATGCCCGCCGCGGCCCTGTGGTCACGACTCGAGCTCGAACTCGTCGCCGCCGAGGGCACCGACACCGACAACCTCACCCCCGATTGGACCAACGAACTGCATCAGATCATCGGCGCCGACACCGCACACCGCGTCATCGACGACCCGGCCTGGCCGCGCCTGGTCGCGGCGATCGACCGCGCCACCGGCACCGACTGGACACCGCACGAACTCCTCACCACCGCACACGAACTCATCCTCGCCGCTCAACCCGACGGCATCGCGAACCGACGCCCCGACCAGTACGCCAGTGCCTTGGCCAGGCGCATCGACGCGCTCCTGCACGAACCCACCCACCCCTCCCCAGAGCCCACCATGCAGCCACCCGAGGACCACCCCGAACCCGAACCACACAACCACTCGCACAGCGACAGCGCCGCACAACCGACACCACCCCCCGATATTCCCCTCGATGTGGCCGACCCTGTGCAGATGCTCACCGACAACCAACTCGCCCAAGCCATCACCGACATCAGCCAGCGCATCGACCTCGCCGAGACCGAAGCCATCATCTACGGACCCGCACCAGGCACCGCATCCGCGGACACGACAGCAGTCGACACCACCACCTGGCTGCAAGACGAATTGGCCTACCTCAACGACGAACACCAACGCCGCGCCCAACTCACACCCGAACAAGCCGACGCCGAAGACACCTTCCGGACCCGCCACCAGAATGACAACGCCGCCGAAGATCCCCCGGAATACGAGCTCGACCCGGTCATCGATCCGACGTTCGGCTACAACGATCTCGGCCTATAGAACGGTTCACCTACGACATCGAATTCCGTTCGGCTATCAGCGAATTCCTGCAGCCATCCGTCGGCCAGCAGCACGGTCCTCGGCCCCAGCAGCGTTCGTATTCGCATTCGGCGAATAACGCGTGTAGAGCTGGCCAGCTCTCCGGTAGATGCGCCTCGGCTCAACTCTCGCCTCACATCATGTTGGTGCTGGCGCAGCAGAGCGAAGCGCCCCTTCCAACCGGATCAACACAACTCAGTACACCGCGCTGACAGTGCCCGGTGACCCAGACCTCGCCTCAGCGCCGCGCCGGTGACCTACTTGTGGGCTTGGACCGCATCCGCACGGACCGGTACCTGAAAGAACTCCTGGCCCAGTGCCCCGATCCACTGCCCTACCAAGCCGTGTTCAGCGTCAGCAGAAACCGCTATCCGGGACGTCGATGCTGCCACCGGCTTAGAGTGCCTTCCATACCCACGGTTTCGGTATTTGCCCACGCACGCAAGCAATTCGATGCTTCGCTTGTTGCGCCGCACTCTCATTCGCTGCTGCTCGCTCTAACGCGAACCCCACCCAACGCAGCTCTTGGATATCGGCGAAGAGTCTGAAGTCCGACCAATCTGTGATGTCCTGGCCGCCATAAGCGTTCACGAGCGACAGGTAGTCAGCGGCGGGAATCCGCGCGAAGTCGGTGTAGTCGACGGCGAGTTGAATGAGATCCCATCCCGGTCGGCCAACCGACACCTTGTCCAAATCCAGGACGATGGGAGGGCCCGATGGCGGCACGACCAGGTTGCCTTGCCAGGCATCACCATGAATCACCACGAGCCGTAACGGATCCTGCAGCCCGTCATATTGCTGGTGTAGTTCGTCGTATCGCGTCAGCAGCCACCTTCGGCCATCGTCGTCCACCGTGCCCGCCGTCACCAATCGTTCGCGAAGATCACCGAACGGGTCGTAACTCGGCAGCGCAAAATCGGCCGGTGGTGTCAACGAATGCAGTGCTCGCAGCATTGCTCCCAGTTCGGCAGGGGTGGCGGGCCGATGATCCGGGATGAGACGCCACCAGGTGACGGGTCGGTCGTCGACAACGATCGGTTGAGACAGTTCCGATACCGTCTCCACGGTCGGGATGCCAGAACTGTTGAGCCACTGCGACACTCGCAACTCGCGCTCAGCATTCTCCAGGCTGCCCGGTCTCCCGATCCGCGCCACGATGTCACCGACGCGGTAAATGGCGTGGGATCCCTCGCGGATCACCTTCGGCTCATTCAGGGCAAGTCCAGCTTGTCGGGCAGCCTTCGCCAGTGTTGCCTCGGATGACGATGTGGCGTTCATAGCGCTGCTTTCGCCGCAGATCGGCGGGTAATGACCTCGCACAGTTCCACGACGTCGCTCATTCGCCGGTGACGAGACGAAGCAGCGGCCAATCGCTGCAGTTCCTTGTGGATGCGATGGGAATCGAATTGGATCGCCTGCGTGGCGGCGCGGGTTCCGAGGGCGACTGCTTCTTTCGGGTCGCCGAGCTGCATGGTCAGGGTAGCCAGTCGGGTGAGCGAGAACGTCTGGGAACGGGGGTATTCCGCGGCTTGAAGTTCGACGGCTTGTCGAATCCTATAGGCTGCCAACTCGATTCGGTGGCGGGTCCGCGCGATCGGGATCAGGGCCTTGCCGGTGCTGCCGAGGTGCTCGGCCTCGTCGTAGAAGCACAGCCAGGGGGCGTCGGTGGCGGGGCTGCGCTGGGCAAAGTACTCGTCGGCGCATGCTACCTCGGAGAGCGCTTCGTCAGGTCGTTCCATGGAGGCCAAGTATTGGGCGCGCAAGGCGCTGAGCATGGCGCGTGTTGTTGCGGAGAGTCGGTCGGATCGCACTTGGGCCAGCTCGATGAGCGACAATCCGCCATCAGGGTTGCCGATATACGCCAGCTTGCGTGCCATGTCGGCCAGTGTGCTGGCGCGCAGTTCCCATGATCCGGCTGTGTCGGCGCACCATAATGCGAGCCGGAACCTTCGCTCCGCCGCCGCGTGATCGCCGATGTCGAAGGCGGCATACCCAGCGACGCTGCCGAAGTTTCCGATCGCTTCGAGCAGGGCCCGGCGGGTGCCTGGCGACGTTTTTCCATCGAGTAGGCGGACGAAGCGGCCAAGTTGTCTGCCCGCGACAAGGCTGATCGAGCCGCCACCACGTAGGTTCTCCGCCGAAGCGATTGTGCGCGTGGCAGTTTGGACGTCGATTACCTCGGTTGTGCCGACACAGCGGATCGGCTTGTCGTCGGCGTTAGGTCCGAAATAGTGGGCGGGACCGATGCCTGGATCGAAAGGGCTGAACAGGTTTGTCGCGAGCAACCCGTCTGGCTGTGCCACTGCTTCGCGTCGCCGACGATTCGGTACGAAGCCCAGTTCACTGTCGGTGGCGTGCAGGATGGCGCGGAAGGCTTCCCGGTAGAGCTCGTTGGGCCAGCGGACAGTGCCGCGCTCGTAGCGGGCGATGGTGTGGGCATCGAGTTCGCGCCGCTGACCGTGCTGGCGCCAGATGTAGGTGTTGACGGCCTCGGCCAGCTCGGCGCGGCCCATTACCTGACCAGGTGTCACCCGCGACGGTGTGGCTTCCCGTCGCTGCTGGAGTTGCACGTTTGGTTGCATGCGTCCCTTGCTGGTATCGGTCGCAGCTCAGTCTATCCAGCGGCACCGACGCTGAGTCGGGGCAGACTATCTGCCCCGTAACTTGCCCTCTTTTAGAAGCGTCGCGTGCGTGAGGCTGGAATAACGGCTCCGATCTGGCGGAGGCGTCAAGCACAACGTGATCAGTTGGGGGATCCAATGAGACCATGCGAATCGGTCCGAGGTGCTCTCGGTGCGGCACCGGTGTCGCGTATCGTCCGCCCAGACGTTGAACCCGGGTGGCGCACATCGCGCCGTGTCGCTGACCGCAGCACAACTCTGCGCGCCGGTGTCGTGGGCCTCGGGCGCCAGGCAATCAATGATCATCTACCAGCACTCATAGCCTCGCACCACGTTGAACTGGCCGCCGTCTGTGATGAGGATGCGAATGTCGTGCGTGAGCAGGAAACATTGCATCAGGTGCCCGGCTTCGCCGATTACCGCGAAATGTTCGAAGCCGAGGCGCTCGACCTCGTGGTGGTTTGCGTGCCGCACGATGTCGGTCGGGCGGTGATCGAGTGTGCCGCGGAGCATCGGGTGCACGTGCTCAAGGAGAAGCCGTTCGCCACCGATCTTTTCGAGGCCATTGAACTGGCGCAGTTGTGCGATCGATCCGGTATCGAGCTGATGGTTACGCTGCAACGGCGATTCAATCCGATCTATTCGAGCTTCCCACAGCTCGCCGACCAGGTCGGCACACCGTTTCTGATCGACGCCCGCTACACCGTGCATGTCGATGACCCGTCGGAGGGCTGGCGCGGGCAGACCGCCAAGGCGGGCGGCGGATGCGTGATCGACATGGGCTACCACCTCATCGACCTACTTGTCTGGTACTTCGGATTGCCCGACAGCATCACAGCCGAGCTGTCGGTCGGTGCGCGACCGGACCGGCGTTACGACGCCGAAGACACTGCGCTCGTTCACTTTTCCTATGACAGCGGCCTCTACGGTTCGTTGCTGCTTTCGCGGTTCATCGGGCCGAAGACCGAGGAGATCCGGCTCGTCGGATCTGACGGCGTCGTGCATCTGGAGCGTGGCCGTATCCGCCGGCTAACCAACAGCGGCGAGGTCATCGAGTCGCTGCATCGTGAACAAGCCTGGCCCTCGGCCGCGGCCTGCCAGATCGACTACTTCCACCGCGTCATCGACGGCACCCGACCAAACCTCAGCGGTCCCGCCGAAAACCTCGCTCACATGGCCTTCGTCGCCGCGTGCTACGACGCCGCACGTACCCACTCCCACGTCAATCCGAAGGAGCTGTTGTGACTTCACCACTGGCGCTGCTCGGCGGCCCGCCCGTCATATCCGAAGCAGCACCGCACTTTTCATGGCCACCACTGACCGAGGAAACCAGCATCGCCATCCTCGATCAGCTCGACGAGGGCATCTCGATCTACGACCGCTCCGGTGTCATCGCCCGACTCGAAGACGCACTCCAGCACTACTTCGGTGCCCGCTACGCCATCCTCGCCAGCTCAGGCACCGCTGCGCTGTATTCGATGCACGCCGCCTGTGGCATCGGGCCCGGCGATGAGGTGATCGTGCCCGCCTATACCTTCTTCGCCACCGCCACACCACTGCTGCACTTAGGCGCCACGCCCGTCCTGGCCGACTGCGACACCAACGGCAACCTCGATCCGATCGACGTGCCGCGACGCATAACCGAGCGCACCAAAGCCATTGTGGTAACCCATATGTGGGGAATGCCCGCCCAAATTCGACGCCTGAAAACAGTGGCAGACGCTTTTGGCCTGCTACTGCTCGAAGACGCTTCCCACGCTCACGGGGCAAGCATCGGTGAGAAGAAGCTCGGCACGTTCGGACAAGCCGCCGCTTTCAGCATGAACGGGCCAAAACCGCTGTCAGCCGGGGAAGGCGGCTTCATCCTCACCGACGACGAGCAGGTGTATCACCGCGTCTTGCTGCACGGCCAATACAACAGGCGTTGCCGAAACGAAATCCCAGCGCATTCAGACCTCAGTCGCTACGCCGTCACAGGCATGGGACTCAAACATCGCATCCACCCACTGGCCGCAGCCCTTGCGCTGGAACAACTTTCACATCTGGATGACTACCTCGCCGGGCGCCATCGCATCGCCGAGCACATCCACGACGAACTCCAGCGCGAACCGGGACTGACCATCACTTGGCACGAACCACACACACGACCAGCCTGGTACGGACTCACCATCCTCTACGACAGCGAATTCTTCGACGACGTGCCAGTCGAACGCTTCCACGCCGCGCTGCAGGCCGAGGGCTGCCACGAGTTCGACCGGCCCGGATCGACCTGCCCACTCAACCTCCTGCCGCTCTTCCAGGAGCCAGGTCCACTGTTTCCGGCCTTCACCGGCAAACTGGCCTACGCTGCGGGCGATTACCCACGAGCCGAAGAGCTCCACCACACCACGCTCAAGCTCCCTGTTTGGCATCGAGACGAGGACCTGCCGCTCGTTGACCGCTACATCGAAGCCCTCTACAAAGTCATCACCCACCACGCCGACCTGAAAGGGTAGAACTCGATGATCGAGACAACACTGCTGGAGAAGTTGACGCGCGAAGCCGACCGGGACGAGGTGCAACAACTCGTTGTCGGTGCAGTCGTCCAACACGGCGGCAAAGTCCTACTGCTGCAACGCCCCGCCGACGACTTCATGGGTGGGATCTGGGAACTTCCCAGCGGCAAAGTCGACCCCGGCGAAGCCATCGACCAAGCCCTGATCCGGGAAGTCAAAGAAGAGACCGGCCTCGACGTCACCGCCATCACGAACTACCTCGGCGAGTTCGACTACCAATCCGGCAGCGGCAAAAAGAGTCGCCAGTTCAACTTCACCGTCGACGTCGAGCGCGCCGAGCCCGTGGAACTGACAGAACACGACGCATACACATGGACCAGCCTGGTCGAAGAACCACCAGTAACCGATGCTGTCAAGCAGATTCTCGCGCGATACCGCGAGATCTGAACGGACACAGGCAATTAAGCCGCGCAAAGGTGCGAAACTGGAGTCTCCACAACGCCAACAGCGCGCTCCTGCAACGGAGTGGGTCTGGTTGATGGCGTATGTCCGAGCTACTGGTCATCTCCGGAGTCTTCGATCACCGGCATCACCTCGGTGTCGTCATCTTCGCTCCACCACTGCCGCAGCCTCATCGGCGGTGCTGCACTCTTCGGTGCGTCATCGCCGAGCTCGTTCTCGTCGGACCCCCACGGATCGTCTCGCCTCGGCGCATATTGCCCACCGCGTGCCGCCCCCCTGCAGCTCCGTCGTCTTCCACCAGTAGCCCAGCCGAAAGCACACAGCCGTGAATACGACTGAACCGCCCCACGGGATGGCGACAAGCAGCGTTGGCATCGTTCAGGATTCGTCCTCGCATACGAGCAGATACGCCGCCTCCGCATGCACCGCGCAGTCATCCGGATGGTGGTAGCGGTGGATTCTGAGGAGCTGGTGAGCTCGTTCGCGGGTGAGTTCCATCAGGTGCACTTGGCACATGTATTCGGCCAGCACACCGTCGGCCTGAACGAATGTCCTGTGGTTGAGCGGGTTTGCCATCAGCGATCCGACCGGTCGTGCAGCCTGTTCGCCTGCGGTACGCCACCATCAGTGGTGGTCGTTCCCCGTGGCCGAATTGACCTCGGCGGAAACCCATTCACCGCTGTCTCCGGCAACCGCATCCGCCCAGCCCACACGTCGGCGACCAGCTGGTCGAGCGCTTCGATTTGTCGATTCAACTCCGCTGCATCATGTTCGGCATGAGCGGACTGATCCTGCCGCGTCACCATGAGCAGGTATTTCCACGCAAGCCAAGCCACCATCTCGCCATAGGACGACGGATTCGTCGGCGCGCCTGCCTCGACCGTCATCCCGCTGACGTGCCCACCTGCTTCACAGTCGATCAGCCGGGTCAGCAGTGACAAGTGCTCCTCGGCTGGAGCGCCGGTGTTGGGGTCGTGTTCGTAGACGTAGCGCCAGATCCCGATGTACTCACGGGCACAGCGCATTAGCACTGCGGTGGGTTCGTCCACGCCTGCGAAAACCCGGAGGAACGGCCCGGAGTCGGGCAGTGCTTGGTCAGGTGTCGCTTCGGCGGGTGGAAACGAGAAGAAAGTTGGTGCGCTTGGCGAGATCCCGAAAATGAAATGCAATGACGGCGGACGGTCGGGCGGCACTGCGGTGTCCCTTCGGGTTTGGTATCGAAGATTTGGGATGTCGGCTGGGACTGCCTTACTCCCAGAGTTCGGCGCACGGGAGGGGAGGCATGTCTGCGCTGAGGTGGTCGTCGACCGTGACGGCGAGCTCGAATTTCGGAAAGCTGCTCGCCAATTCGTCAGCGACGTTTTGTGCTTGCTCGGCGCTGGCTTTGTAATCCAGGGTGAGAGCGCCGGATTCGATGTGGATGTGGCGAATTCGGCGAGGCGGTGGTGGGATGTTCCGCTGGTGCGCCGTCACCACAATCACCGCAGTCTGTTCGCGGCTAGAACCATCCGGCCGGCTTCGACCAGAACTTGGAGCGCAGCAGCCTTGCGCAGGCACTGCTTCGCTGGGCACGCAACGTGGATCTGCATAATCCCGTGTGCTTGGGCGACCGTGAACGGCAGCATCGGCGCCTGGTGGGCACCTGCGTCGCACAGGGCGATGAGTTGGTACATGGCAAGGGAATTGGTAGGCATCGGGCATCGATTCCTTCCGGTGCAAGAAGTCAGCAAGGTCAGTCGGTGCCCGGCACCGGGGGTTTTCGCCACCGGCCCCGGCTCACAGGGGCCGATGCGCCGCCCGAGGGGTAACGGCGTCGGCCCGGTGCCGGGTACCGAAACCGACGGTAAGGCCACCAAAACGCTGGGTGGGCGCGGAAATTTAGGTTTCCGTTTTACTTATACGAAAAGCCATATATTCTGCGGTGGAACGGTTTTCGGGTGGACAGCTTGGGCAAATCAGCCGACAATTGGGGAAGCTGGATATGCATATGACAACCGGCGAAGTGATCCGTCGGATTAGGAAATCTATCGGGATGACTCAGGCAGAGCTGGGAGAGTTGCTCAACTTCTCCCAGCCCGCGATTTCGGGCTTGGAGCGCGGTGGCCCCGCCTCACACGACGTCCGTGTCCTGCGACTCGTCGCACGGGCGCTTCAGGTTCCGCTTGCCATACTGGTAGTGGAGTCGGACGAGGAGGCAGACGTGGACCGTCGCAACTTCTTCAGAGCAGGGGCACTCGGCGGCGCAGGCGCTGCCATGGTCGCGGCGAATGTTCCGGCCCACGCCGTGTCCTCCGGGGTGAAAGTCGGCGCCAGCGACGTAGCTGAAATCACTGGCAGCATTAGCCAGATTCACGAGTTGGATCTGGTTGTCGGCGGTGACCGGCTGTGCCATCTGGCGGCTGGCCAGGTGCGCTACGTTCAGCAACTGCTCGACACCGGTAGCTACAACGAGAACACAGGCAAAGCGCTGGCCACGGCCACAGCCGAGATGATGACCGCCGCGGGATGGGTGCACTACGACGCGGATCGCCGAAACGCCGCTCGCCGCTACTACGCGGACGCAGCCCAGACTTCCGCCGCATCAGGCGACGGTCTCGCCACGTCGCACGCATTGCTCAACGCCAGCATTATCGATCTCGATACAGACGGATTGCAAGGACGTCCAGGCCGTCAGCCCCGTCCGCAAGATTCAGTACATCTTACTCAGGCCGCACAGGAGGCTGCTCGTCGCAATGGTGGCCCGAAAGTGCGTGCGCTTGCGACACTTCGAGAGGCTCAAGCCTGCGGTGCAGCATTAGATCCGATCGCAATGGAGAAGGCGATTGGCCGTGCCCATCGCGCCTACGCATCTGGGCGAGGCCATGACCCGGACTGGGTGTGGTTGCCAGAGCCCGAGTTCAACGCGCTGACTGGGATTTCCTACATGGAGGCTGGCAACTACCAACAAGCGCAGACCTACCTGCAAGCCGCCATCGACGGGGCCGCCGCCTGGCCTCGGGAACGCGGTGCTTGGCACCTTTACCTCGGGCACAGCTATATCAAGGGCGGCGATGTCGCCCAAGGGTGTTCGCTGCTCACGACAAACTTCAACAGCATCATCAACGTCGCGTCCGCTCGACTGCAACGCAAATTGGATGCAATCACGACATTAGTACAGCCGCACGCGGCGGTCGCAGAGGTGAAGCAGTTCCTGGGGATGCGCGCAACACTCACCTGATACGGACGCGCCAGTTGAAGAGTTGCGCGAAAGGCAAGATCAGAGAAATGCGTTTCGAAGATCCTTTGAGTAAAGCGATTCCGGGCGAGTAATGCGACAAACATGTTGACGGGAGACGCAATCGCGACTCGCACTGTTTCAGCTGTCAATAGGTCCATATGTGCCCGACCTATCGGCCGAGTAGGCAGATTCGGGTGGTCGGTTTACCGCGTTGGCGACCACCTTCAGCGTCCCCACCTCGGCTCACCTTCGGCTGTCCTGGCACCTGATAACTCACGATCCGGCGACCGAAGCCGCTACCAGCACGTCGGTGAGGTTGGTTGTCAGGTCGGATCGTGCAGCACGGTCGTCTCACACCGCTCCTGCAAGCACGGTGACTTTGGCCGTGGTCGCTTTTCATTCACCGGGCAGTGCTGGGCACGACACCAGCCGTACCGGGCTTGCTCTTCCGCGCCCGATCACGAGTCCTTCAGCGCCGTTCGTGGGGCCTGGCTGTTGTCACCGAAAGAAGCAAGTCGATGAGCTGAGGTCCGGCGTAGGAAGCTCGTTGCGTCTGGTCTGGATCAGGATTCCTCCCGGCAGGCCATAGAAGATACCCTTGACGGCCGACCACGATTCACGAATCATGCGACCTCCCTTCGAGGTTCCCTCGCAACCGGATTCGAGCTGGTTAACGACACCGCTGATGTTTGCTTCCAGAAGGGGGAGACCAACAAGTACAACAAGAGCACTGCACACCGCTGCGGCCAGCAACGCCGTAAACGACGCTCCAGACCCGTACCACACGCAACGAACTTCCTACGCAGTCCGATTCTCAAGTTTGGACCCTCTGGGGTGTGCCTCCAGCGGGTAGCGAAATCGTATCCGATCGAGCTCGAATATCAAGTTCCCGCAGTCGATCTGCGCGCCCTGCGGACGCGCAACCCTGGTCAGTAGCGGCCTGCATTGTGATCCTGTGCCCCTCACACCTCAAGAGCGCCTACGGCGTCCCTACGAATGGGATCAGCTACGCCGACTCTTGACCTGTGAGCCTCCGCGCGTGACGGGCAGGTCTTATGGGGCAGGCGGGTAGCCAGCCCCCGGTGATTGCAACCCACCACCCGGGCCAATCTCGTGCCCTGTACGTGCACCTAACACCGGTGAGCAGCGGGCAAGAACGGTGATCGAGGGCGATACGGCCGAGTTGCCGAAGAAGGCGCAACACCCCTGACCTGGCGGGGCTCCGCGAAAGACTGTCGGAGTGACAGGATTTGAACCTGCGACCCTCCGCTCCCAAACCAGATCGGGTTCGTGATTAATGGCAGGTCTACTGGACGTCAGTTACCTATCCTTAGCGCATGAGTACCGCCGACCTCGCTCCCCGCTGCTGGTGGTGCGGAGGAATCGCTGATTCGCGCGAGCATCGGATCAAAGCATCGCAACTGAAGAAGATGTTCACAGATAGCGACCACCTCATCCTTGACGGGAAAGAACGTCCGACACGGCTGAATGGGCCGGGCGCGAAACCGATGCTCTTTCCGAAGGTTCTCTGTAGGCAGTGCAACAATGTGCGCAGTCAGCCGTTTGATGAAGCTTACGATAAGTTCATTCAACTCGTTTGGGATGATCCAGAATATTTTCGTTCCCGAAGTAGTTTGGACATGCAGGAACTATATCCTGAAGATCCTTTTGGTCCGCAGAAGTTGTGTCGATACTACATCAAGAACATAGCGTGCCGAATCGCGGAAGCGGGATTTGAAGTTCCTCCCGAGATGATTGATTTCATGGACGGCGCATCATATATGCCTAAAGCAATCATTGTGTTGTACAAGGATTTTTCGAATTATGACCAGTTTCAGCGCGCAGGCTTGAGCGGACACTACCCTTTCGCTAACCGTATGCACAGTCCCGAAAAGCCGAGTGTTGGCCCATTGGAAGGTTTTACGGCTGAGGTTCAGAACGGACCCATCGGCGCTCTATTCTGGTGGTGGCACGCGGAATGGAGTGCAGGTATTAATTTCTGTTCCCAGCGAGTTGTTCCGCTTCGTGAACGTACGGAACTTCCTCACCCGGAATTGCATCAAAGTGAATGGGATCGCGCCGATCAGATGAAGCGAGCACAAGATATTGTCGCGAGACAATCGTCGAGAAGTGGCAGGTCTGATTGATCGTCCAAAGAGGCGGGCTATTGTTTGCCCTCTCCAAAAGGGACTGGACACTTCCTGCCTCCATGGCCCCTCCTAGCTCGCCAAGCTGACGACAACGCTGACGACCGCGGTGCACATCGACCCGAGACCGACGTACCGAACGGCACACGATTCGCGCTGACCATCGAGCCTGCCCGTGCCTGGCAGTGTGGAGGCGCCAGGCCGTCCACAGACCGTCAGATGCCCGGAAGCCGTCAGATTCATCGAGAAGTGCCGAGGTGGATCATCGCAGTTCGCAACAGGTTTCAGCATGGAACCGGCAGGTGGCCCGAACCTGCTGCATGATCCTCGACATCTTCGAAGGCGCCAACGAAGTCCTGCAATAGGCCGTCGCTCGCGCCTCATCGGCCGACATCACCGGCTAACCCGCGATCGGGAGGTCGCGTGCGCGGCGCTGCAGACGAACATCCACTCGCTGACCGCACCCCGGGATGACGCGACCCGCTCCATCCGCCTGGCTCAGCTGTGGCCGGGCCGGCCTCGCGCCAGACCTTGGTCCGGTTTTGTCCGGTCCAACTCAAGCCAGGTCGGTGCCGCAGGATGCCCTCGCGAGTCCACCAGGCGTAGGCGACGTCACCGACCTAGCGGGGTCGCCCCAGACCACACCCGAATTCTTCTTCCGCCGACCGCTGATGCTGTATCGCGTTGCAACGGAGTCAGTTTCGCCTGCAAGTCGGCGAGCATCCCTCGGGTGAAGTCGGCTACGAGGTTGCCGATGTGGACAAGCTGTCCGGCGGGTTTGGCAACGACGAGCAGCAGCGACTCGATCCGGCCGCTTCTGTTCCCGACTCCCGGCTTCCAGCCGACAACCACCACTTCCCGGTAGTAGGAGTTTTTGACCTTCGTCCACAGCGAGCTGCGCCGGCCCGGCCGGTAGGCACCGTGTTGAACACGCAGGCATCGTCCGAATCCGCCATCAGTGGCGTAGATCTGGGATTTGGGGTTTCATGGAGGTTGGGGATGAATCGCGGATCGGGTCAGAATTGAGAGACGCATGTATTCGTTCCGCAATGGTCTGTCCTGCGCTCCTCGGCCGTCATTCATCGCAGCCCCACACACACAGCTTGATATCGGTTCATGCCGATGGCTCGACTTCGCTATGTTCTCGCGAGAACAGCTCAGCCCGAGGTGCTCTCACGTTCAGCCCGACACTGCCTTCGCGACGACTATGTCGAGGGCGAACTGGGACACGGTGTTTCGTTCGGGAAAGAGGGTGAACGGTAACCAGGTCTGGCTCGCTGCCGACGATGTTGCCGAACGGCATAGGGTTCCGGCCATTGTCCGATCTTGTCGGACCCGAACGACCCTGGTACCAATGAAATTAGCTTCTCAGAGCGTCTTACAGCACACACTGCCGCAGACACGCGCGGGCCAGACACCTGAGAAGGAGGGAACTCCGTTGAGGCGGACTCCCAATCATCATTACCGCGGCCTCGGATGGACGTTTCTCGCCCCGATGCCTGCCATCATCCCTCTTCCGAGACAAGCTGACTCGCGACTCCTGCTCGCCGCCATCTCTGCGCCGCCAGCCGTCGGCCTGTCCGGCACGAGACAGAGATTCAGCTTCCTCCAGGAGCTCCGTTGAACTCCGATGACGTGTGGCTCAGCACAGAAGAACTAGCCGCACGGCTCAAGATTCCGGCGAAGACGCTCGCAGTCTGGGCTTCTACTGGGCGGGGGCCCAGATATGCGCGGATAGGGCGATACCGGCGGTATCGGTTGAGCGATCTGCTCGCGTGGGAGCAGGAACAACTCGACAAGAGTGGACGGCCCGATCTCGATGCGTCGGCCGGTCGTGTACAGGACTCTCGACGTCGGCCACCGACGACGGAAGACCGCAGCCACCACCGGGACCAGTAAGCGCAGACAGCCGTTCTAGCTATCTTTCAGCAATCAACCAGCTCTTGTCTGCATTGCTGAGATCTAGCAGTTTGTGCGGTGGCTCAACCATCGAAACCGGACAGGCTCGATCACACACTCGGCGCACTCGCACGCTTCGCAAACTCCTCGCGCACGCACCGAAACCAGTCGTCCCGATCGAGGCCACCGCCTCCTCACCACCACACCCCCGCAGGAAGGACAAACGTTGCCCAGGCAATCGCTTCCGATCGGCACCTACGGCCGGATCACCTCCAAGCGGCAGCCGAACGGAAGCTGGCGTGCAACCACGCGCTACCGAGACGACGACGGCATCACCCGCACCGCGCACAAATTCGGCCCCACCAAAGGCCGAGCCGAAGACATTCTCCGTGAGTCCCTTACCCAGCGCACCGGAGCTCGGGGACGACTGATCACGCGGGACACGAAACTCACCGAGCTGGCCGACTTGTGGCTGGCGGAAAAGGTTCTGCAAGAAGGCATTACCGAGCAGACGCTGGACCTGTACCGGCGGGAGATCGTAGTGTCCACCGACCACCGGGCGAGCGAGAGAACCGTCAAGATCAAATCAGCGCTCGGCGGCCTGCGCCTATGGGAAGCCACCACCTCCCGCATCGACGCGCATCTGAAGCGGATCGTGCTCGACGGTCACCGGGAGAAGGCGCGGCGGCAGCGGGTCATCCTCTCCGAGATGATGAGCATGGCCGTCCGCCATGACGCCATCGACCGCAACCCGGTCCGCGAGGTCGCGGACCTTCCCCGCAAGCGCCAGAAACCGCGTGCAGCCGACATGGAGACCCTCACAGAGCTGCGCGCGCAGCTGCAGGCGTGGCTGGAGGGAAAGCAATTCGATGGCGCGCCCGCCTACACTCACGGCCCCAAACGCAACCCGCGGGTCCTCGACGTCGCCGACGTCGAACTCGGAACCGGCCCACGCCCCGGCGAAGCACTCGCCTTGCGCTGGGCCGATGTCGACCTGGACGACAAACCGGCGCGAATCACCTTCTCCGGCACAATTATCAGAATCAAAGGCAAAGGACTCATCCGCCAGGAATGGACCAAGACCGACTCCGGCTACCGGACAGTGGTCCTGCCGCAGTTCGTCGTCGACACCCTTCAGCGCGTCAAAGCCGAAGCAGTCGACAACGACCTGGACCTGGTTTTTCCGAACCGCGACGGCGGCATCTGGGACCCGCACAACTTCAACCGCCTGTGGCGCCAGGCCCGCGGCGAGAAGTTCGCCTGGGTGACACCCAAGACCTTCCGCAAGACCGTCGCATCCCTCATCGCCGACCAATACGGCCCCCAGGCCGCAGCCCAACAACTCGGCCACGCCAACGACTCGGTCACCAAGCGTCACTACATCGACCAACCGACCGAAGCACCCGACTTCACGGCGGCCTTGGGACGACTCTCACGCTGAAAACGTGTCATTTCCGTGTCGTTCGACCCCTGAAACGGACAAAACCAGGGTCGAACTGCTACGTTCGCCCTGGTCAAAGCTCCCCCATCTGGACTCGAACCAGAAACCTGCCGATTAACAGTCGGCTGCTCTGCCAATTGAGCTATAGGGGACTATCCTTTGGCTCGTCCGTACTGGGCGGGCCGAGGTGAAACTTTAGCGTATCGGCTGGCGCCTTCCCAAATCGCGTCTCTACCTGGAGACATGTGGGGGGCGGCGGGTCTGGGAGTGGCGCGCGGTTGGGGTGGATCCGGATCGACAGGCGTACCGGGCGTCGGGCAGGATGGTAGCCGCGCGCACAGGCACTTTGGGAGGAGCTCTACGAGATGCTGCGGTTGATCATCGGCATTGCGGCCGGTTATGTGCTCGGGACGAAGGCAGGGCGGGGTCGTTATGAGCAGATCAGTGCGGCTACCCGTGCCGTGGCCGAAAGTCCGGTGACTCGCAAGCTGGTGCTCGTGGGCAGGCAGAAGCTGTCGGACAAGCTCAGCACCCGGGCGAAGTTGGAGCCGATGGTGCCGTTGGATGAGCGGACCACGCTGCTGGTGCCGCAGGATCAATTGCGTCGCTGAGCCTGGGGTCGGACTGGGAATTTCACGATCCACACCAGAGCGCCGCGGGCCGATAACGAATCGCCCGCGGCGAGCAAGGGGCGGCGCGACTCAGCCTGCGGCGAAGTCGTTGTGATTGCCCATCGCCTGGGTGAGCAGACTCTTGCGGTACTGCTCCAGCGCCACGAGGTCGCCGAACAGCGCCATATAGGCCTCGGCTTGTTCGGTTGAGGACACGCGCTGCAGCTTCGATTTCAGTTCGGCGATCTGGCGGCCGACCCAGGCCTCCTGGACACGAGCCAGCACGCCGGTGACGAAGCGGGGGATGTCGTTGGCGGATTTCACGGGCATCTGTTCGCCGGAGAGTTCGGAGACCAGCGCTCGCATGGTCAGGTCGTCGGTGCCGTCGGAGACTGCGTTGACCCACTCCGCGCCGCCGAGTCCGGAGGCGGTGCCGCCTGCCTCGGCGATCAGTGTGCGGACGGCCGCGTAGGCGGGATGGGTGAAGGCCTCGGTTTCGATGGAGTCGAAGACCGCGCCCGCCATCGCCGGATACTGCAGTGCCGCGCCGAGCGCTTGCCGTTGCGGCAACAGGGTCGGGTCGTTCGGGTTGGGACGGGCGGCGGGGTGTTCGGCGACAACCGCGGTGGGCTGCGCCGCGCTGGCAACCGAGCCACGACCGCTCGGACGCCCGCCGTTGCGGTTGCGCTTGGCTTCCTCACCGACGCGGCGCACGACGGTCTGGATGTCATCCCAACCGACCCACCCGGCCAGTTTCGTCGCGTATGCCTTGCGCAGTGCGTTGTCCTTGATCTGGGCGACCACCGGCACGGCGCGGCGCAGCGCCTCCACCTGTCCCTCGGCGGTGTCCAGGTTGTGGTCGGCGAGCAGGCCGCGAATCACGAACTCGTACAATGGGGTTCGCCGGGCCACCAGATCGCGGACGGCGCCGTCGCCGGAGTGCTGGCGCAGCTCGCACGGGTCCTGACCGTCGGGGGCGATGGCGATATAGGTCTGTCCGGCCACCTTCTGGTCGCCCGCAAAGGCTTTCAGCGCCGCCGCTTGTCCGGCCGCGTCACCGTCGAAGGTGTAGATGATTTCGCCGCGCCAGAAGTTGTCGTCCATGAGCAGTCGGCGCAGCAGTGCGAGGTGCTCGTCGCCGAAGGCGGTACCACAGGAGGCGACGGCGGTCTTCACTCCGGCCAGGTGCATGGCCATCACGTCGGTGTAGCCCTCGACGACCACCGCCTGGTGGCCCTTGGCGATTTCACGCTTGGCGTGGTCCAGGCCGAAGAGCACCTGAGACTTCTTGTACAGCAACGTTTCCGG
Source organism: Nocardia sp. CA-107356 (assembly GCF_050946365.1). Taxonomy (NCBI): domain Bacteria; kingdom Bacillati; phylum Actinomycetota; class Actinomycetes; order Mycobacteriales; family Nocardiaceae; genus Nocardia; species Nocardia sp. CA-107356. The sequence continues at coordinate 7,841,746 of NZ_CP191992.1, forward strand.
CGTATTGACGTACTTGCCGGGCATGGTGTCGTCGTCGAAGAGCTTGCGTGCGCCGAAGCCGATGACGTCGCCACCGAGATTGCGGATCGGCCACAGCAGCCGCCGGTGGAACCGGTCGATCGGGCCACGCTGGCCCTGCCGCGACAGTCCGGCCGCCTCCAACTCCTTGAAGTCGAACCCCTTGCGCAGTAGATATTTGGTGAGCGTGTCCCAGCCCGCGGGGGCGTAGCCGCAGCCGAACTGCTGGGCGGCATTGCCGTCGAAGTTGCGGTCGGTCAAATACTTGCGCGCCACCTCGGCCTCGGGCTCACGCAGTTTGGCCATGTAGAACTCGTGCGCGGCGGCGTTGGCGGCGACCAGCCTGGTCCGGGTGCCGCGATCGCGCTGCACCGAGGTGCCGCCGCCCTCGTAGTTGATCTGGTAGCCGATCCGGTCGGCCAGCTGCTCGACCGCCTCGACGAAGCCGACGTGCTCGACCTTCTGCAGGAATGCGAAGACGTCGCCGCCCTCACCGCAGCCGAAGCAGTGGTACAGGCCGTGGTTGGGCCGCACATGGAACGATGGCGACTTCTCGTCATGGAACGGGCACAGGCCCTTCATGGAGTCCGCACCCGCCCGCTTCAGCGCGACGTACTCCCCCACCACATCCTCGATCCGGACGCGTTCGCGTATTGCCGCGATATCGCGATCAGGGAGTCGTCCGGCCACGGCGGTCAGTCTAGGCTAGTCCGGCCCCGACACGCCCAGCGGCTGGTCACGCGTCTAACCATTGGAACTATTCGGCCAGCGACCGCGATACGCGTTCGAGCCGACTCTCGGTATACGACGCGATCTGGTCGACGATTACCCGAACCCGCGCGGTGTCGTCGGCCGCGGCGTGCCACCACGGCAACAGCAGTGGATCCAAACCGTGCGGGGCCGTCGCCAGCAGCCGGTTCGCGACCATCAGAATCTGCTCGCGCTGCACGGCTTGGCGCTGTTTGTGATCCAGATCGGACATGACATAGCGCAGCGCGACGGTCTTGAGCATCGCCACCTCGGCGGCGACGATCGGCGGAATCTCGAGATCCGCGGCATATCGGGACAACGCATGTCCCCCGGCGACCTCCCGAGTGGCAATGATCGCGGCGGTGGCGAAGCGGCCGACCAGTTCACTCGTGAGGTGCTTCAACGCAACCGAACTGGCGAGCGTTCCGTCGTATGACACGGCTTCGGCCACCACCGGCAGCTCGGAGAGCCGCTGGGCGGCGCCGACGAGGTCGTCCACCGAAAGCGATGGGTGCTGGCCATGCCCGAGTTCGGCGAGGGCGGCCTGTTCGACAGGATCGGCGAGGGCCCGCAATTCGATGCGCCCTGCGATCACACCGTCCTCGACGTCGTGCACCGAGTACGCGACGTCATCGGACCAGTCCATGATCTGACATTCGAGACTCTTCCGACGGTCCGGCGCATCCTTGCGCACCCATTCCAGGCGGTCCAGATCGATATCGTAGGCACCGAACTTGGTGCCCGAACCTGTTCTGCCCCAAGGGTATTTAATGGCCGCGTCGAGAGCGGCGCGCGTGAGATTCAAGCCCGCACTCGTCCCGTCGGCGTCCAAGACCTTCGGTTCCAGCCGGGTGAGGATGCGTAGGTTCTGTGCGTTGCCCTCGAAGCCGCCATAGGCGTCGGCGAAGATATCGAGGGCCTTCTCACCGTTGTGGCCATAGGGCGGATGGCCGATGTCGTGGGCCAGTCCGGCCAGGTCGACCAGGTCCGGATCGCAGCCGAGGCCGTCGGCGATACTGCGCCCGATCTGCGCCACTTCGATCGAGTGGGTCAGTCGCGTGCGTGGGGTGTCACCGTCGCGTGGCCCCATGACCTGGGTCTTGTCGGCGAGTCTGCGCAGGGCCGCGGAGTGCAGCACCCGGGCGCGGTCGCGGGCGAATTCGGTGCGATGGCCGGTTTCGAATTCACTGCGCGGCGGACCGAGTCCGGCAGTCTTGGCGCCCTCGACCACCATTCGCTCGCGGTCGTGCTCGGTGTAGCGACGGTGCCCACCTGTCACCCGACCACCACCCCTCATCGAATCGCTACGCGATGCTTCACGCCCACCCGTCGCCCGACCACCACCCCTCATCGAATCGCTACGCGATGCTTCACTCATTGATCTCACTGCCCCGCTGAGTATTTGAAGTCCGACGAGAAGTGCGTGAGTTGATACCAGAGCAAAGCGCCGGTCTCCCTGGCGATTCCGTGCGCCTGCGACTCCCTGGTGTAGACGGCGGGACCGGTGCGAGTCGGTGCGGTCCAGGCCTCCAGTCCGGCGTCACGGGCCATGGTTCTGGTGCGCAGCGAATGCCACGGATCGCTGACCAGTACCGCCGACGACAGTTCCCTGGCGCTCATTGCCATTGCGACGGCTTCGATACTGCGCAGTGTGTCCGAACCCGTTTCGACTGCGAGAATTCGGTCGCCGGGTATCCCCCGCTCCTGCAGATAGTTCTTGCCGGAGGCGGCCTCGGTGTAGAGATCGCCGTCCTGCTTACCGCCCACCGTGATCACCCTCGGCGCGACACCGGCCTTGAACAGTTTGTAGGCCTGGTCCAGTCGCGCCTCGAAAACCGTTGACGGTGTGCCGGAGTATTGCGCGGCGCCGAGTACCACGATCGCGTCGGCCTTGCTGTAGTCGTCGATGCGCGCCACCTGCCACACGCGGAATGCGGTGCCGCCGACCAGTACCGCGCCTATCAAGATCGCGCCGATCACCAGCCGTCGAGCCCAGCGCAGTAGTCCGCCTCCAGCGCCGCGGGACGGGCTGGATCCGGGAGCCGAGGCCAGGGTCGCCGAATTCACCTCACCAAGTTTGCCAGGTCACCAGCGACGAGGACGTCACCGGCGGATACCGAATGTCCATACTTACCTTTTGGTTAGTACTGGACTTATTAGTGAGTACTTGTCGCAAGCGCAGCACATATCGAGAATGGATTCCGGCGCCGGATCCTTCGCCCTCGGGCATATCGAAACATTGAGGAGTGGATACATGACAACATCAGTGACGGTGCTGGGGCTCGGCGCGATGGGACAAGCGCTGGCAACGGCCTTCGTGCGCGCCGGACATCCGACAACGGTCTGGAATCGCAGCGCGGGCCGAGATACGGAACTTGTTGCAGCAGGGGCAAAATCGGCGCAGACAGCCGCTGAAGCGGTGGCGGCGAGCGATCTGGTGGTGGTGTGTCTGTTCGACCATCGATCCGTGCACGAGGTGCTGGACCCGGTGGCCGACATCCTGGTCGACCGCGCACTGCTGAATCTGACCAGCACCGAGCCGCGCGGCTCGCGCGAACTGGCCGAATGGGCCGCGAGCCACGGTATGAATTTTCTCGACGGCGGCATCATGGCCACCCCGCCGATGATCGGACAGCCCGGCTCATCGGTGCTGTACAGCGGCTCACGATCGGTTTTCGACGCGCACCGCACCACCCTCGAATCGCTCGGCAGCGCCGAGTATTTCGGCGCCGACGCGGGGCGGGCCGCACTCGTCGACTTCGCCCTGCTCGCCGGGATGTACATCATGTTCGCGGGCTACTACCACGGCGCCGCCATGGTCCGCACGATCGGCATCTCGGCCGAGGACTTCGGCGACCGCGCATCGATCTGGCTCGCCGCCATGACCGGATCGCTCCCGAGGGCCGGAGCCACCATCGACTCCGGCGACTACTCGAAACCATTCCAGCCCTTGGATTTCACCAAGGCGGCCCTCGACACCATCGTCTCCGCCAGCCGGGACGCGGGCGTCGATCTGGACGTCATCGGCGCGATCAAGAATCTCGTCGATCGCCAGGTCGCCGACGGATACGGCGCGCAGAGCAGCGAGCGGATGTTCGAGAGCCTGCATCCGCGCGACGACCGGGCAGCGTAGCGGTCGGCCTACCAGCCGCGTTCCCGCCATTCGTCGAGGTGCGGGCGATCGGTGCCGAGAGTGGTGTCGTCACCGTGACCGGGATAGACGACGGCGTCGTCGGGATAGCGGTCGAAAATTTTCGTGGTGACGTCGTTGTAGAGCGAGGTGAAATCCTCCGGGTTGGTGGTGCGGCCGACGCCGCCCGGGAAGAGGGAATCGCCGGTGAACAGGTGCACCCCGGGGCCATCGACGAGAGCGAGGGCAACCGAGCCGGGAGTATGTCCACGTAAGTGAATGACCTCGAAGGCCAGGTCGCCGATCTCGATCAAATCGCCGTCGGCGAGCAGTCGGTCGGGGCGCACCGGGAGGGGTTCGGCGTCGAGTGGATGCGCGGCGGTCGGCGCGCCCGTGGCCGCGGCGACCTTTTCCAGGGCCCACCAGTGGTCCGGATGCTGGTGGGTGGTGACGACCAGGGCGACGCGGTCCGGCGTTTCCTGGTTGATGAGTTCGATGATGCGGTCGGGCTCATTGGCGGCGTCGATGAGCAGCGCGGCGCCGGTGGCGGTGCACTGCACTAGGTAACAGTTGTTGTCCATTCCGCCGACGGACATTTTGATGATGCGGGCACCGGGGACGTCCCGCTGTTGCGGATTCGATCCACGGGACACGTGACCGGTATACGGCAGGTCGATCGTGATCACGAATCGATGCTAGCGAGCTAAATTCATCCCATGCCATTGTTAGCGCCGATTCGTCCGATCCGCCGGGCCGCCTCGGTGGTACTGAGCATGGCGTTGCTATGTGTCGCACTGGCCACGGGCCCGGTCGGTGCGGAGCCGCCGCTGCGGATGGGGCCGTATGTGGTCGACTCGGCCCAGGTACTCGATCAGGGACAGCTCGATCGGGTGTCCGCGGCGGTTGACGGCCTGTACGCCGACCATCAGGTGCGGCTCTGGGTCGTCTATGTGCGCGATTTCAACGGGATGATTCCGCAGGAGTGGGCCGATCGCACGGCGACCATGTCCGGGTTCGGCGCACGCGATGTGTTGCTCGCGGTCGCGACGCAGGATCGCGGATATTCGTTCTACGGCGAATTGCCCAGTGGTGTCAGCGATTCCCAGTTGGACCGGGTACTGACGCGCGATGTGGAACCCGCACTGCGCAACAGCCGGTGGGCGGACGCCGGGGTCGCGATGGCAGATGGGTTGGATTCGGCGATGCGGGGCGGTGGCGTCAGCGGACGGACGCTGCTGATCGTCGCGGTGGTGATCGTGGTCGTCGCCGGTGGGCTGGTGCTGTATTCGCGTAAACGGCGCGACGACCGCAGACGTGCCGAATTGGCGGCGGCGCGGCAGCTGGATCCGGACAATTCCACCGCGCTCGCGGCCTTATCGCTGGAGGCACTGCAGGCCCGGTCCAAGGAGGTGCTGGTGGAGATCGACAATGCGGTGCGGACCAGCGCCGAGGAGTTGGAGTTGGCGACCGGCGAATTCGGCACCACCGCGGTCACCCCTTTCAGTAGCGCCTTGTTGCATGCGAAAGCCGCTGCCGCCAAGGCATTCTCGATCCGACAGCAGCTGGATGACGATATTCCCGAGACGCCGGATCAGCAGCGCACCATGCTGGTCGATCTGATCGGTACGGTCGGGCGGGCCGATCGGGAACTCGACGGCCAAGTGGCCGAATTCGATGCGATGCGGGATCTGCTCATCAACGCCGCCACTCGATTGGACGGGCTGACAAGAGATCTGGTCGAGTTGACCGGTCGGGTGCCGAATTCGGAGACCGAACTCACCCGGCTCACCACCTCCTATCCGGCCAGTGTGCTCGCACCGGTGCACAACAACGTGACCATGGCGCGGGAGCGAATCACCTTCGCGGAACACAACATTGACGCAGGTCGCGATGCGCTCACTCAACCGGTCGGCAAGCAGGGCGGCGCGGTCGCGGCGATTCGGGCCGCGGAAGGTGCGGTTGGACAGGCACGCACGCTGCTCGATGCCGTCGACTATGCGGCGACGAATATCCAGCAGGCGACCGACGGACTACCCGCCGCGCTCGAGGAACTGCGCGCGGATATCGTCAGCGCGAAGAATCTCGCTGGCTACGGCGGTGCCGAGTTGCAGGCCGCCATCACCGCGGCGGAGACGGCCCTGACCAGCGCCGCCGCCAGCGCGACCAGTGATCCGCTCGATGCCTTCCACACCGCGGTAGCGGCCGACAGCGCGCTCGACCTCGCCAATGCGGCGGCCACCGACCGCAAACTCGCCGCCGAGGAGTTGCGGCGCAGACTCGACCGGGCGCTCACCGACGCCCGCGCCCGGGTCGGCGCGGCCGCGGACTACATCACGACCCGACGCGGCGGTATCGACGCACAAGCGCGCACCCGATTGTCCGAGGCGCAGCGCAATCTCGATGCGGCACAACAGCTGTCCACGACAGATCCGACACGGGCGCTCGCCAGCGCCCAGACTGCCGCGGACCTGGGTGGTCGCGCCCTGCACGAGGCGCAGTCCAGCGTCCGGGCCTGGGAGAACAGCCAGCCGCCGTCGGGTACGGCGCAGGCCGGTGCGGTACTCGGCGGAATCCTGATCGAGGGACTGCTCCGCGGCGCGGGCACCGCCGCCCGACAGCGGTCCGGCGGCGGCTATACCCCCGGTTCGTACGGCGGCTCCAGCGGATCCCGGCGGATCAGTCGGGGTGGTCGGTTCTGAGAGTTGACCCTGACACGGTGTGAGGCCATAGACCAGGAGTCGTCATGTTCAGTATCGGAGACTTCGCCAGACACGGACGGGTATCGGTGCGGATGCTGCGTCATTACGACGCGATCGGGCTGCTGCGGCCCGACCGGGTGGACGCCGCGACCGGCTATCGCTATTACCAGGGCGGCCAGCTCGCTCGGCTCAATCGCATTGTCGCGCTGAAGGATCTGGGCCTCACCCTGGAACAGGTGGGCCGGATCCTCGACGACAAGGTCGGCACCGCGGAACTGCGCGGCATGCTCACACTGCGCCGCGCGGAGTTGGAGCAGCGGATCACCGGCGACCGCGCCCGGCTCGTCCAGGTCGAGACGAGGCTCCGCATTATCGAGAAGGAGGGCGCCATGCCCGCCAACGATGTGGTCATCAAGTCCATTCCGGCCGTCCGGGTCGCCGAATTGACCAGTGTCGCCAGTGATTTCGAGCCGCAGACGATCGGGCCGGTGGTGGGGCCGCTGTTCGAGCAGCTCTGCGCCCGGTTGGCGCGGGCCAGCGTCGATATCGTCGGTCCAGGTATCGCCTACTACGAGGAGCAGTCGGACGGTTCGGTACATGTGCACGCCGCCATGCCGGTCAATATCGACCCCTCCGCTGCCGCCGACTTCGCGATAGTCGACCTGCCCGCGGTGCCGCAAGCGGCGACACTGGTGCACCGGGGCAGCATGGACGAGGTCCTGGAACCGTGGCAGTCCCTGGGCAAATGGATCGACGCCAACGGATACCGCTCCGCCGGACCCGCACGTGAGGTAACCCTCGAGTTCACCGAGGACCCGAGCGGCTGGGTCACCGAACTCCAGGAGCCCATCCACACCGTATAGCCGGCACGCACTCCCGCACCTCTTTGTGGGCACCCGCAAGGGGACCTCGACCACGGGCGCGGGAGTGCTCACCAGCAAGCGATACGGCGCGGGCCGGTCCTGCGCGGGGCCGGTCCAACGCAGGGCAGCCGTCCGACACGCGGCGGCCATCCAACGCGGAGCGGCGGTCCGACAGACGGCGACCGTCCAGCACGGAGCGGCGGTCCAGCAGACGGCGACCGTCCAGCACGGAGCGGCGGTCCGGTAGAGGGCGACCGTCCCACACACACGGCGGCGATCCAGCAGACGGCGACCGACCGGCGCGCGGCGGCCGTCTGGCACGGACGGCCGTCCGGTAGACGGCGACCGTCCCACACACAGCAGCGTTCCGAACGCGGCGCCCGTCCGGCGCGGGCCATCCAGCACCCCGCAGCGGTCGGCCTCAGACGATCAGATCTTGATGGTGACGGTGTGGAAGCCGGTTGGGCCGGAGGGGAAAGGGGCGCGTGGGGTGCCGTCTTGGACCTCGCCGGACCGGCTGATGGCGCGGGCTTGCACGGTGTGTTCGCCGGCGGGCAGGTCGACCGTGGTACGCCAGCGCCGCCAGGCGGCGGGGGCGATTTCGGTGCCGAGGTCGACTGGGCGCCAATCACTCTCGTCGATACGGAGCTCCACCCGGTCGATGCCGTGCGGTGGCGCCCAGGCGACACCGGCGATGCTGGTGGTGCCCGCCGCCGCGCGGCCGGGTGCGGTCACGTCGATGCGTGCCTGTGGCGTCACCCACATCGGCTCGGGTGGCCAGCCACGCTTCCACCAGTAGTCGACCTGGCTGTCATCGGTGAGTTCCAGTTCCGCAAGCCATTTCGCGCCGGTGTACTGACCGTAGAGACCGGGGACGAAGACGCGAGCCGGGAATCCGTGCTCCGGGGCCAGCGGGGCACCGTTCACGCCGATCACCACATACCCTGGCCACGCGCCGGACCGCAGCGGTTCGACCGGTAGCGAGATGGTGTAACCGTCGACGGCCCTGGTCACCAGCCGGGTCGCCCCGGTTTCGGGTATCGCGTGTGCCAACACCTTGGCCAGTGGCACCCCGTACCAGCGCCCATTACCCGCACGACGCTCGCCGGGGCGGTTGTGCACGCACACCATGACGGCGTCGAATTCCACCGCGTCCGCGGCCAACTCGGCCAGCGACAGACGCAGCGGATGCGCGACCCGACCGGTGACCGACAGCCGCCAGCGGGTCGGATCGATGCGCGGCGGACTCAGATTGACGTCGGCGACATAGAAACTCCGGTTCGCGGTGATCAGCGACGACAGTCCGGGCTCACCCTCCAACCCGTCCTGCGGCACCATCGAGATGCCGCCCATCGGGCCGACCCGCTGGATCACCTCGTCCTGCCTGCGGTCGTAATCGCGATTCAGCGCCCGCGCCGCAGCCAGTAGTCCGGCACCGGCCCCCGCCCATCCCAACGTGCCGAACAGCCCGCGCGGCCGCCTGCGCAGCCCGATACCGAGTACACCGGCGGCGGCCGCCGCACCCGCGACCGTGGCGGGCGATCGGGTCGGTCGGCGCAACCCCAGCGCGGCCGCGGTGGCACCGAAGGCGGCGACAGCGGGCGTACGCGCGCGATCGGACAGCGCCCCGAGCCCGACGGTCGCGGCGACCGCCCCCGCACTCACGCCGAGCCGGGTCACGACCTTATCGTGTCTGCCGGACAGGGCGACGGTCGTCTCGACCACCGGCACCGGTGCGGTATCGGTCATGATCCGGCCGATGGCGTCGATCAGCGAATCACCGCGGGTCGCGGCGATCAGTTCGCCGACTCCCAGCGCCGCGATACCGATGGCGGCGGCTCCGAGCCCACCACCGCGCCCCCGGCCTTCGTTGGTCCGCACCGTCGGAACACCCGCTTTCCTCGATCACCCACCAGTATTCTCCACGAACCTACCGATCCGGCGCCCGCATTCCCATGGCGTCGCGGCGTTACTCCTGTAATGCTTCGGTGAAGCGGGTCAACAACTTCCGCAACTGCTCGCGCTCCTTCGCGGTGAACGCATCCGCCACTCGACGTTCGATGGCCGCGGCCTTGGCATCCGCCTTGGCGAAGGCCTTGCGGCCCGCCGCGGTCAACCTGGTCTCCAGGACACCACGGTGCCAGGGGTGCGGCGTTCGCTCCACCAGTCCACGCTCTTGCAGGTTCTTGAGCACGACCGTCATCGCTTGCGGCGTAACCAGACACGCGCGCGCCAGCGCGGCCGCGGAGATGCCCGGATTGTCCGATAATGCGTAGAGTGCGGAGTACTGCGGAACCGTAAGCGGTTTGACCGCCTCGTGTTTGACGGCCATCAGCTCCTGCTCGGCCCGCTTGACGTCCAGACCGAGCCGCTCGTGCGCGGGCATTCCCATGAGTGTCAATGATAGGACAACTATCAAAGCTTTGATAATATTCAAGACATGGATAATCCCGTGATCCCCGAGAGCCATGCCGACCTATTGTCGCGGCCGCTGTTCGCCCACCTCGCCACGCTCAACCCCGACGGCACCCCACAGGTGACTCCGGTGTGGCAGGTCTGGGACGGCGGGCGGCTGCGCTTCACCACCACGATCGATCGGCGTAAGGCCGTCAATACCAAGCAGAATCCCGACGTAGCGGTGAGCATCAACGATCCGGACAAGCCCTACCGCTACCTCGAGGTCCGCGGTGTCATCGAGGCCATCGAACCCGATCCGAACGGCGAATTCTTCGATGTGCTCGCCCGCCGCTACGACCTGCCCTACGAGCGCCCCGTTGCCGACCATCCACGCCGTGTCGTGATGGTCATGCGGCCGACGCACGCCACCTTCCAGTAGCGCGGCGAAAGCCGTTGCGGCCTCAGGAGTTGACCGCCTCCTCGGCGAGGGCCGCCAACTCGTCGCGCACCGCGGTCACGAGCTGGTCACCATCACCGCCGCCGAGTAGGCCGACGGTGAGTCGGCCTTCGAAGGTGTAGACCAGGAAGGTGACCGCGGCCGAAGCACCCGCGGACGGACGCGGATGCGCTGAGACGTAGACGATCTCGTAATCGGTCAGCGCAATGGTCGCCGGGATCCGGAAGGCGGGTACGGCGCCGGTATTCGTGACCGCGACGTGCCCGACCAGGGAGTGGATCCTGGTGGAGCCGAAGTAATTCGGGAAGTGCAGGACCGACTGCTGGACGATGCCGTCGGCGAGGTCGTGTCGCAGCCGGTACGAAATGCGCTGGGCCAGTTCGAGGACGTCCGCGGACAGGTCGACCTCGGCGGCGAAGGAGGCCAGGCCCGCCATATTGGTACCCGCGGCGCGCGCGACCGGCGGCTCGAGGCGAGTGCGCAGGTCCACCGGATACAGGCAGCCGAGCGGAACGGGATCCCCGGTGGCCCCGGCCTTTCCCGAGGCGAAGGCACGCAACAGGGCCGCGGTGACCAGCCCGTTGACCGTCACATCCGGATACCGTCCGAGGCCGATGATGCGCGCGGTCGCCTCCTCGTCCAAGACGATGCGCCGGGGGCGGACCAGTGCTGCTGGCGCGGGGATCGCGGGCGCGGGTGGGATGACCGTGGCTTCCAGCGGCCGGGTCACATCCTCGAATCCGGAGACCGAACCGCGGGCGATCCCGCGCGCCGCAACATGCCATTCCAGCGATTGCGGGTAGTCCTGCGGCACAACGGTCGTCGTGCCGAATTCGAGATAATCGGTGTAGTAGCCCCATAGTCGGGAGAGCAGCTCGACGCAGTGGCCCGCGTCGGCGATGCTGTGGTGGGCGAACAGTGTGACGCGCGACCGGCCCCGCTCGGAGAGCACAACGTCGAGGTATGCGAGCTGTTCGGCCGGATCGATCGAGTCCGGAATCCGGACCACATCCGGATCGCCCTGACTCGCCGTCATACCGACTACCGGCCGTTCCTCCGGCCGGAGCAGATAGCCGCGGCCCGTGCCGTCCTCCGCGATCCGGCAGGTCACCACCGGATAGGCGCGCTGTAGCGCGCTGAACGCCGCCCCCAACACCGTCGTATCGAGATCACCGACGACCATAACGGATCGTCCCGTGTAGGTCCCCGCGCGCACGAAACGTTGTTCCGAGGCACCCAACACCCGCACCAAATCCTCCTCATCCCACGACACATCGCTCAGCGTGCGGCAAAAACAGACCGGGGCGCAAACCAGAACACGCTCCGACTGAGAGAGACTGCCCACATGAGTCCCGCGGCACACATCAGTCTTACGGCACATCTGCATGAGCTGGGCTTTCCGCTGGTGGAAAGCCAGCTGAAGCACCCGACAGTGGTGGGCATCGCCACCGGCGAGCTGCCCGAGCCGGTGTTCCGATCCTGGCTCGAACAGGACTATCTGTTCCTGCTGGACTACGTCCGGGTGTTCGCCCGCCTGGCCTGGCAGGCGCCCGCGGCGCACCTCGGCGATCTGGTGGACCTCGCGCACGCCACCTACCACGAAGAGCTGTCGCTGCACCGCGCGCTGGCCGCCGAATTCGGCGCGGACCTGGACGGCGCGACGAAGGGTGCGCCGTGCACGGCATACACCGCGTTCCTGCTGGAATCGGCCGCGTCCTACACCGACGGACTCGCCGCGCTGTACCCGTGTATGTGGGGTTACTCGACGCTCGGCGCCATCCTCGCCGAGAACCCGCCGTCGGAACCCCGGTATCGGCGCTGGGTCGACACCTACGCCGATCCGGGATTCGCCGCGCTGACCCGTCGCTGCGGGCAGATGCTCGACGAGGCAGGCGGCGACCCGGCACGCGCGGAACAGCTCTTCCTACAGGGCATGCGCCACGAATCCGCTTTCTGGGACGTACCGCTCTGACCTCAGGGGTGCAGCACGATCTTGCCTCGGGTGTGGCGTTGCTCCAGCTCGCGATAGGCCTCTTGGACCTTGTCGAGTGGGTAGACGGCGGCAATGGGCACCTCGACCGTGCCCGCGGCGGCCAACTCGGCGAGTTCGGCGAGCACATCGATGGTGCCCGCCGCGGCGTTGCCCTCGGTCTTCACCCCGTACTTCTCGGCGGCCTCCCAGTTGATGATGGTGTCGATGCGCTCGACCGGTACGCCGAGTTCGACTGCGAGCTCGACATATTCGGCTCCGAAGGTGTCGATGAACGCGTCCACGCCGTCGGGAGCGGCCGCGCGGATCCGGTCGATCAGCCCCGTGCCATAGGCCACGGGTATCGCCCCGGCCTTGCGCAGCCAGTCGTGGTTGGCCTCGCTCGCGATGCCGAGCACCGTTGCGCCCCTGGCCCGCAGCAATTGCACCGCGATCGAGCCGACGCCGCCCGCGGCGCCCGAGACCGCGACCGTATCGCCCGGCCCCGCGTCCACCGCGCGCACCGCGGCGAAAGCCGTCGTGCCAGCGACATAGAGCGATCCCGCGACATCCCAGTCCAGACCCGCGGGCTTGGGTGTGACCTGCTCGGCGGGCACCACCACCTGGGTGGCGTGGCTGGCCCGCTCGTCGGTGAAACCGAGCACCTCCTCGCCGATCCCGATCTCACCGACCCCGGACCCGACCGCTACGACGCGCCCCGCGAAATCGGTGCCCTCACCGGAGGGAAATGTCGCGGGCCAACGATCGTGCAACGTCCCCGAACGGATATACCCCTCCCCCGGATTGATCCCCGCGGCGACGACTTCGACGACGACCTGACCTGGGCCCGCCGTTGGCGTCGGCGCCTCGACCACCTGGAGTTCTTCGATTCCGCCATAACGATCGAACTTCACGGCTCTTGCCATGTCCGGCTCCCGCCTACTCGGTGATATACGGCACATCGACCGTCAACGGAGTAACCCCGCGAGAAATTTCCATGCCATGCGTGCCGGACCGATGATTTCCGCTCGGCCGTCCGGTCTACCTACGTGGACCGGTCTCACCGAACTAGGAGATGATCATGCATCGTCCGGCCGTTGTTTCCCGCGAGGAATGGTCGACCGCCCGCAAGGGCCTGCTGGCCGAAGAGAAGGAACTCACCCATCGCATGGACGCGCTGGCCGCACAGCGCCGCGCGCTGCCGATGGTGGCGATCGACAAACAGTACGTATTCGAAGGTCCGGCAGGCGAGGTCGAGTTGGCCGATCTGTTCGAGAAGCGCCGCCAGCTGATCGTCTATCACATGATGTGGCGCTGGGATCTGGACGCGGGCTGTCCGAGCTGCGCGATGTTCCTCGATAACGTGGGGCATCTGGCCCATCTGCACGCCCAGGACACCAGTTTCGCGGTGATCTCCCGCGGGCCGTGGGAGAAGCTGAAGCGGTACCGGGAGCGCATGCAGTGGACGTTCCCGATGTACTCCTCGTTCGGCAGCGACTTCAATTACGACTTCCACGTCACCCAGGACGAATCCGTTGCACCCGTCGAATACAACTACCGCACCAAGGCCGAACTCGAGGCAGCGGGCCAGATCTACTTCACTGCCGGCGAACAGCCGGGTACCAGCGTTTTCTGGCGCGACGACGACGGTGCGGTATTCCACACCTATTCCTCCTACGCCCGCGGCGGCGACATCCATATCGGCACCCACAACTTCCTGGACCTCACCCCGCTGGGCAGGCAGAAACATGTCGGCGAGGCGGTACACCATGATCGCTACGACAGCCCCGAAACGCACTGCCACTGAGGGCATCAGGCCCTAAGCTGACACCCGTGCGTGAGGAGAGGCTGCGGGCATCGGACGCAGACCGCGAGAAAATCGCTGAACAATTGCGAGTGGCGATGAACGACGGCCGGTTGTCGCTGCACGAATACGACGATCGACTCGTGCAGGTCTACGCCGCCAAGACCTATGGCGAGCTGAACCCGCTGCTATCGGATCTGCCCGTGCCACGGAAACCGGCGACGGTGGCACAGCGAGTACCGCCGTGGGTCATCATCATGTGGATTCCGTGGGCCGCGGTGAACGCGCTGTGCATCACGATCTGGGTGGCGACCGGCGCCGGATACTTCTGGCCGTTCTGGGTGGCGGTGCCGTGGGGGTGTGCGCTGCTGATCCCGACCGCGATCGGGCTGCTCGTCCAGTCGAATCAACGGAAGCCGGATAACGGCTGAATTGACCTGCGCCGCAGGTAATCCGCGATCGAGCCGACCCCGCCACCGCGGCATCCGGGGCTGCCGCCAGTAGCGAAGCGAACAGCGTCATGAACCGCCGATGATGCCGAGCCAGCGAGTCCTGCTCGTACAGAACCGGATTCACCGCGAAGTCCACGCCAATCGGCGCGCCCGCACCATACCGATAGAAGTAGATCCTCGATCAGAGTCGTCGAGTACCGGGATTACCCTGACCTGACATCTATGGGGCCACTGACCTGCGAAAACGCCCTGCCGCAGTGCGACAGGGCGTTGATCGTCATCTAGTTCAGGCGCCGATGAGGTGTTGTGCCAGATAGCCCTCCACCTTGTCCAGCGCGATCCGCTCCTGCGCCATGGAATCGCGCTCGCGGACGGTGACCGCTTGGTCATCGAGGGTGTCGAAGTCGACGGTGATGCAGAACGGCGTGCCGATCTCGTCTTGGCGCCGGTAGCGGCGGCCGATGGCGCCCGCATCGTCGAATTCGACATTCCAGTTCTTACGCAGTTGCGCGGCAAGGTCTTTCGCCTTCGGCGTCAGATCCGCGTTGCGCGACAGCGGCAGCACGGCCGCCTTCACCGGCGCGAGCCTGCGATCCAGGCGCAGGCTGATCCGCTCCTCCATCACACCTTTGGCATTGGGCGCCTCACCAACGGTGTACGCGTCGACCAGGAATGCCATCAGCGAGCGGGTCAGACCGGCCGCGGGTTCGATGACATACGGGGTGTAGCGCTCATTGGTGGTCTGGTCGAAGAAGCTCAGGTCGGTACCGGAGTGCTCCGAATGCGTCTTCAGGTCGAAATCGGTGCGGTTGGCGACACCCTCCAACTCACCCCACTCATTGCCCTGGAAGCCGAAGCGGTACTCGATATCGGTGGTGCCCGCCGAGTAGTGCGACAGCTTGTCCTTCGGATGCTCGAACAGCCGCAGGTTCTCCGGATCGATGCCGAGGTCGGTGTACCAGGAGAACCGGGTGTCGATCCAATACTTGTGCCACTCCGCATCCTCGCCCGGCTTGACGAAGTACTCCATCTCCATCTGCTCGAACTCGCGGGTGCGGAAGATGAAGTTGCCCGGGGTGATCTCGTTGCGGAAGCTCTTACCGATCTGCGCGATACCGAACGGCGGCTTCTTGCGCGCGGTCGTCATCACATTGGCGAAGTTGATGAAGATGCCCTGCGCGGTCTCCGGGCGCAGGTAGTGCAGACCCTCTTCGGATTCGATCGGGCCGAGGTAGGTCTTGAGCATCATGTTGAAATCGCGCGGCTCGGTCCAGCGGCCGACGGTGCCGCAGTCGGGGCACGCCACCAGCTCCATCGAGACGGAGTCCGGGTCGTCGATCTTGTGCTTGAGCGCGTAGGCCTCCTGCAGGTGGTCCTGCCGGTGCCGATGGTGGCAGTTCAGGCATTCGACCAGCGGATCGTTGAATACGCCGACGTGACCCGAGGCGACCCACACCTGACGCGGCAGGATCACCGACGAGTCGAGGCCGACGACATCCTCGCGGCTGGTGACCATCGAACGCCACCACTGCTTCTTGATGTTCTCCTTGAACTCGACACCCAGCGGACCGTAGTCCCACGCCGATTTGGTGCCTCCGTAGATCTCACCACACGGGTACACCAGACCCCGGCGCTTGGCGAGGTTGGCAACGGTGTCCACCTTCGACTTGGGTGCCACTCGAGAATTCTCCATCCACTACGAATCGGATTGGGTATAGCGCAGTCAATACACTGCACTAAAGATGCCCTCCAGCCTATCGGCACCTGCCAATCGGTTTTGCACCGCACAGGTCTACTGGTTCCCGGTGTCCGACGCACCACTCGAATCGACACTCCATGGCGCGCGTTTGACATGCGCAACTATGCATATCAAAATGGGATCGCTTTCCAATAAGGAGTTGGTTCGATGACCGCCGAGACCGCCACCGCCCATCCGCACAACCCGTACCGGTCCCCCGCGCCGGCGCCGGTGCCCTCGCGGACCGTCCTGGAGGACGCGGGCGAGTTGCTACGCGCCCTCGCCGCGCCGGTGCGTATCGCCATTGTGCTGCAATTGCGCGAATCGCCGCGCTGCGTGCACGAACTGGTCGATGTCCTCGGCGTCACCCAGCCGCTGGTCAGCCAGCATCTGCGAATTCTGAAGTCCGCGGGCGTGGTGCACGGAGAACGTTCCGGCCGCGAGGTGTTGTACGAACTCGTCGACGACCACCTGGCGCATATCGTCGTCGACGCCGTGGCCCATGCCGAGGAAGGGTGAACGTGCCAGATAAGACGGTCTTGCCGGACAAGCCGGTCGGTGTCCGCAGTACCCGGCAGCGCAGCGCGATCGCCGCACTGCTCCGCGATATCGAGGAGTTCCGCTCCGCACAGGAGTTGCACGACGAGTTGCGTCGGCGCGGCGAGGGCATCGGACTGACCACGGTCTACCGCACCCTGCAATCACTGGCCGATGCCGGACTCGTCGACGTACTGCGCACCGACACCGGAGAGTCCGTCTATCGGCAGTGCTCGACCGGGCACCATCACCATCTGGTGTGCCGACACTGTGGACGCACCGTGGAGGTCGAGGGCCCGACCGTGGAGGCCTGGGCCGAAACCATCGCGGGCGAACATGGATTCACCGAGGTCAGCCACACCATGGAGATCTTCGGCACCTGCTGCGAATGCGCGAAAGCGAACCGCTCCAAAGCATGACGGCGGTCCCATAGTTAACAACACCGCCTCCGAAGAAGATTTCACTGCGAATCAGACAACGCCCGGGCGTTCCGGGCGTCGCGCACTGAGATGGCAAATCTTCTGGGAGGCAGCGTGCGATCATCGGTCATTCCGTCGGGTAAACGACGGTATCTCACCACAATTGGGGCGGCCGTACTCATCGGCAGTTCCGCCGTGCTCATGACGGCGTGCAATGACAAGGACACCAAAGCGGGACCGACCACGACGGTCTCCGCCCAGAGCACCGTCGGCCAAGGACAACCGGGGTCGACCAACGGCCGATCGACCATCCGAACCATCGGCAAGACCGGCTGGTACGAAGGTTTCGATATTACGGTGGACAAGGCGACCGTGGTCCCCGACGAATTCGGCGGAGCCAAGGTGCTGATCGACATCACCTACAAGAACACCACCCCCGACAACAAGACGATCAGCAACAACACCTACCTGCAGGTCGACAAGGAGGTCGACGCCGGTGCGAGCTTCGACTCCCCAACCGTGCCCGGAAAGGGTTCGGCCACTGGGAAAGTCACCACATCGGTCAAGACACTGCACGATGCCGAGCACCTGCTGGACACCATTACGGTGATCTACGGGCAGGCCTCGGACAATCAGACCAAGATTCCGTTGAGGACCTCGGCTCAGGTCGAGGGCGTCGCGCCGAAGACACTGAATGTCACCGGCAAACTGGTGCAGGATCAGACGACGATCGAAATCACCGGCGGCACATTCACACCGAGTTACACCGAGGACGAGCGCGGCAAGATGGATCTCTCGCTTCACATCAAGCTCATTGGTGGGCCCGGGATCTCCGCAGGCGGACTGAACGTCTTCTACGACTACTTCACCGTGAAAACCCCTGACGGCCAAGCCATTCCAGCCGATATTCGCGGCCCGATCAACGAGTTGCTGAATACGAACGAAACCATCGACAACGCGAAGAACTACGTTGTCTTCGTGGTTCCGTCCCCGGCCACCGGCAGCTACGTGGTGAGCTACGACGCCAAGAAGGGCGAGGCCGCCGCCCCGACCTTCTCCTTCACCATCAACTGAGAACACACCGCAGGCCACCACTGTCGGGATTACCCGATAGTGGTGGCCTGCGGTCGTTTTCGAGGCGGTGGTTCGGCTCAGGCGGCGACCGGATCGCCGGACCGGACCGGCACTGGATCCGCGGCCGGGCGGCGTCCACGCAGTGCCCCGATGCCGAGCAGGACGAGGGCTGCCAGGGCCCAAATGGTCAGGACCACCAGCGGTTTGGTGGCGGCGGCACCGTCGAAGAAGGCAACCGAGCGCAGCAGCGAGGCAGCGGCGCCGGGCGGCAGCAGCTGACCGACGGCCCCCCACGGCTGTGGTAGCAGTTCCGGGGCCGAGGTGGCGGCCGAGAACGGGTTGCCGACCAGGAGCATGGTCAGCGCCGCGATGCCGATACCCGCGCGGCCGACCGCGGTGGCGAGCCCGACAACCGCGCCGGAGACCGCGAACGACACCAGACCCGCGACCGCGGCCAGGGTCAGGTAGGGACCGGGTACCACCGACATCCAGGTCTGGATGATCACCATGCTCAGCAGCCCGCCCGCGATACCGAAGGTGATCAGTCCGATCGCCCGACCACCGACCGTCGGAATCAACAGGCTGAGTACGACACCCGCCGCAATACCGGACATCACCAGCGGCAACACCATCGCACCGAAGGCGGTACCGCGCGGATCGTCGGGGTCGGCGGCGACCACATCCTCGACCGCCGCGACCGGGGCACCGGACAACTGCTGGGCGATCGCGGTGAGTTGTTGGGCCACTATGGGACTCGCGCCGGAGGCGACCAGTACGCGCGGGGCGCCGCCGCCGGTGATGACGGCGCCGTAGACATCGCGGTTCTCGATCGCGTCGCGAGCCGCCGCTTCGTCGGCCGGGTTGGTGATATCGAAGGCATCCGGATCATGTTGGGTCAATTTGTCGGCGACCACCGCGGCCTGTGGGCCGCTCACGGCAATGGGCAGATCGCGCGGTGCGATATGGGCCGCGGGCCAGGCGAAAGCGATCAGCATCAGCGCCTGGAGCAGGGCCGCGCCGACGCCGACGGCGAGTGCCCGCTGGATGGTATTCATGACGTCTCCCGAAAATCGAATGATCGTTCTCTTTCGATGTGGATACCGTCGCACGCCCCATCCCACTTGTCAAGAACGAGCATTCGTTTTATTTTGGAACCATGCCCCGAGTCAGTACAGAACACCTGGAGCGCCGCAGGCAGCAGATCCTCGACGCCGCACAACTCTGCTTTGCCCGCAAAGGCTTTCACGAGACGTCGATGCAGGACATCTTCAGCGAATCGGGGCTCTCGGCCGGTGCGGTCTACCGCTACTTCAAGAGCAAGAACGACATCATCGCTGCACTGGCCACCGAGACCACCGTCGAACTGCGGGCCGCAATGACCAGGGCGATTCGGTCCGATCCGCTGCCGACCCCAGCCCAACTCATCCGACTCATCGCCGAGCAGGTGGTCGAGCGGAGCGGTCCGGAGGGGCCGGTCCGGCTCGCACCACAGGCGTGGGCGCTGGCGCTGGTACACGCGGAGGCGGCCGAATACGTCAAGGACGCCGTGCTCGCAATGCGCGAGCGATGGTACGAGTACACCGAGCGCATGGTGGACGTTGGCTGGTTACCGCCGGATACCGATATCCACGCGGTCGCGACGGCCATCCTGGGCCTGGTACCGGGATTCATGTTGCAGCACTTGATCATCGGCGATCTGGATCCAGAAACGCTGGCTCGTGGCGTGCAGACCCTGCTGCCGTATGGCCAGCCTGCCGCCCCGTCGGTCGACGTCTAGACGACGCATATCCAGTGGCCGCCTCGCATAAGGCGCACACATTGCGCGAGGCGATAACTGATTGTGCGGCAGCGTGTTGCCTTTAGAGCCAGCCCAGGCGTTCGGCGGCGCGCACGGCCTCGGCGCGGGTGCTGGTTCCGGTTTTGCCGATGGCGGACGAAAGGTGGTTGCGGACAGTGCCTTCCGATAGGTGGAGCTTTTTGGCGATCGCGCCCGCGGTCGCACCGTCGGCCGCGGCGGCGAGGACCTCGCGTTCGCGGGCGGTCAGTGGTGAGGTGCCGACGGTCAAGGTTTCGGTGGCGAGCGCGGGATCGACCACACGTAAGCCCAGGTGGACTCGCCGCACCGCATCCGCGAGTTCGCGGGCCGGAGTGTCCTTGACGACGAATCCGCTTGCGCCCGCGTCGATTGCGCGCCGCAGATAGCCCGGTCGACCGAAGGTCGTGACCATCAGGATGCGCAGGTCCGGATGCGCGGTATGCAGTTGCGCCGCGACCGCGATGCCGTCCAGGCCCGGCATTTCCACATCCAGCAGCACCACATCGGGGGTCGTGCGTGCCACGGCGTCGAGTACTTCGTCACCACGTCCGACCTCGGCGACCACCTCGAGATCGGACTCCAAGCCGAGCAGCGCGGCGAGTGCACCACGGACCAGCGCCTGATCGTCGGCGAGCAGGAGGCGGATCATGCGCTGCCCCAGGATGTCAGGCGCGAGAATGGCTCTGAGCATGCATATTTCGCTGGTTCATGGCCATTTCCGCGATGATTCGGCGGTAGATGCACGCCTGGACCCATTTCACTCGACTGCGGGCACCGTGGCACGCACACGAACTCCACCTCCTTCGGGCGACGACAACGTCAATGTTCCCCCAGCGGCCCGCACCCGTTCACGCAGGCCGGACAGGCCCGTCCCGGACTCGGGGTCCCCGAGCCCGCGACCATCGTCGACCACTTCGATGCTCGTATCGGTCACGGTGACCGTGCAATGCCGGGCAGCACTGTGCCGGATCACATTGGTCACCGCCTCGCGCAGTACCCAGCCGAACAATTCACTGTTGCCGATCTCGGGCAGTTGCGCGGCATCCGGAAGCGCCGCGTCGATATCGGCGGCCGCCAACGCCGTTCGCGCATTGGCCAATTCACCGCGCAGCGAGACCTCCCGCAGACCGCCGACGGTGTCGCGAACCCCGGCCAACGCCTCGCGCGCCAACCGCTCGACATCGGCCATCTCGGCCTTCGCCCGCACCAGATCCACATCGATGAGGCGTTGCGCGAGTTCGGTTTTCACCGTGATCACGGTCAGCGAATGTCCGAGGATATCGTGTACGTCGCGCGCGACGCGGTTGCGTTCCTCGACAATTGCGAGCTCGGCCTGCTGCCGTCGGGTCAACTCGGCCAACCGATCGCCTCGTAAACCCAGCTGCCTGGCCACCCAGATCACGACGGGCACGAAGGACACGTAGAACGGCACACCGGACAGCCTCGGCAATGCCACCGGCACGAGCAGCAGCGCGAGCATGACCGTGACCGCCACATATCCCGATTCACGCGACGGCATATGGAAAATGGCGATCACGCCGACAAAGATCAAGGTCGGCATGGCGACCGGGCCGAGCAGCGCGATCAACGCCGCGGTGCACGCCAGCATGGCCGCGAGCACCGGCCACATTCGCCAGTCGACCGGACGGTCCACCAACGGGTCGCTGCGGCTGGGCCGACGGAAGACGATGAAGGATCCGACGATCAACGCCGCATAGGCGAGCAGTGCCGCCGTCGCCAAACTCGCCGTCGGCTGCTCCCCGTCCACCCAACTCTGGATAACCGGTCCGACCATGTACGACAGCCACGCCACCGACATGAGCCCGCCGAACCACCCGCGCCGCTTCCCGTCCGCTGCGACTCCCCCGTCCTGGACTACCCGATCCAACAGCTCGGACGCCGCCCCGCCCCGCAGCGAATCGAGCGCGGACTTCACACCCATCGCTGCCCCCGCCCCGCCACCGTGCAGGCGAACCCCCGGTACCGGCGCGCATACTGGCTGATCACGAGCACCGACGCTACCGAACCGACCCCGCCCGATATCGCCGATACTCCTCGCACCGCCCGAATCACTCGCACCGCGCGGCTCGCACAGCCGCCCGGCACCGCATTGAAAGCCGACACGATACGGCCGCCCGGCACCCCATGGCCAGCACATACGGCATCGCCGACGAGCCCAACGCACCCGCAGCGCATCGCGTCGTCAACTCGCGCGACGCCGCCCGGCATCGCATCACCAACCCACCCGACACCGCCGACAAGTCTCGCGCACCCACCTCGCATCGCACGGTCAACTTGCACGACGCCACCGCCCGGCACATCACGGCGACCCGGCACCCGCGTGGCCATTCGGCGCGCCACCACATGGCCACTCGGCGCGGCATCGCCGACGAGCCCGGCGCACCCGCATCGCGTGGTCAACTCGCGCGACGCCGCCCGGCATCGCATCGCCGACCCACCCGACGCCGCCACCACACGACGGCCCAGCACCACCTGGCCACTCGGCACGGCACAACCGCATACCGTGCGGGGCGGGTGGCCGGTGCTGCCCGGCGGGTCAGCGAGCGGTGTCACGGCGGAACAGGATGGCGGCGCCGCCGACGAAGACCGTGGCCCACGCGATGACATTGAGGATCGCCAGGGCCACCGATGTGGTGCTGGTGTCACCGAAGGGCATGCGGGCCAGGGTGGCTACGCCATTGGTCGGGAAGATCTTGGAGACCGTCTCGAACCAGCCGTGCAAGGGCATGAACAGGCCACCGGCGAAGGACAGGCCCGCGAGCGCGGGACCGAGCAGCTGCATGACGTTCTCCGAGGGCAGCAGGTAGCCGACGAACAGGCCGAAGGCGGCGAAGACCAGGGAGCAGATCCAGGCGAGCAGGAAGCAGCTCACCCAGGCGGTGACCGTCAGATGGGCACCGAAGATTCCGCCGATGACGAAGACCGCGGCGACCGACACCAGGCCGAGCACCATCGCGACGGCGACCTTGGTGGCGATATAGGCGATCGGATGCAGTGGGGTGAGCCGCAATTGGCGGCTCCAGCCCTGCGCGCGTTCGATCGCGACCATGGCACCGCCGCTCGTGGTCGCCAGCATCGCGCCGTACACCGCCATCGAGACCATGACGTAGCCGGTGACATTGCCCGAGCCGAAAGACTGTGTCTTGTAATCGGATTGCAGGCCGAAGATGACGAAGAACAGCGGCGGCATGATCAACGTGAAGATCATGGTGCGCCGGTTGCGCAGCATGCGGCGCAGTTCCAGGCGCAGGAAGCCGACACTGAAGCCGCCGAGCGGTACGTGCGTCGAAACCGCCTGTGGGGCGATGGTGGTCATATCAGTTGTCTCCCGTGGTGAGCGCCAGGAATGCGGATTCGAGATTGTGCGAGGTGATTTCGAGATCTACCGCGGCGGTCTCGGTGAGCAGATAGCGGGCGATGGCGTCGGAGTCCTTGGTGTGCAGGATGATTCGGTCACCACGCAGTTCGACATTGTCGACGCCGGGGACCGCGAGCAGCCGAGCCGGATCGGCGCTGGGCAGGGTGGCGCTGACGGCACGGCCAGCGACCAGGTTCTTGATCTCGGCGGCGCTGCCGTCGGCGACCACCCGGCCCGCGCGCACCAGCACGATCCGGTCGGCATAGGCATCGGCCTCGTCGAGATAGTGGGTGGCGAACAGCACGGTCCGGCCGCGGTCGGAGTCCTCGCGCATGGCATTCCAGAACTCCCGGCGCCCTTCGACATCCATGCCGGTGGTCGGCTCGTCGAGGACGATGAGATCCGGATTGGGGAGTAGCGCCAGCGCGAATCGCAGGCGCTGCTTCTGCCCGCCCGAGCATTTGCCGACCAGACGCGCGCCGATATCGGCGATACCCGCGCGGGCCAGCACCTCCTCGACCGAGCGCGGATGTGCGTGCAGCGTGGCCACCAGTTGCACGGTCTCGGCGACGGTCAGATCGGGCAGCAGCCCGCCCGACTGCATGACCGCCGAGATGCGGCCCGCCGCAAGCGCTTGCGCCGGTGTGCCGCCGAAGACCTGCACGCTGCCGGAGTCCGGTGCAGCCAGACCGAGCAGCATATCGATGGTGGTGGTCTTACCCGCGCCATTGGGGCCGAGGAAGGCGACGATCTCCCCCGGCGCGACCACCAGTTCGAGTCCGTCGACGGCGCGCACCTCGCCGCCACCCGGGAGCCGGAAGCTCTTGTGCAGGTCGCGCAGTTCGATCGCGGACGACGCCCGGTGCCTGCCCGAGCCCCCCGCCGCGGCGAAGATGGCCGTGGATGTCAGTGCCGATGTCATGACTCAACGGTCACGCAATCAGCGGCCCGGTACCTCGCATGAGTGTCACGAACCTGCCATGACATCTGTCATGACATCGGCGTGGCGCCGCTCAGGGCAATAGTCCCTGCCTGGCCTTACCCGCGCCGGAGAGCACCAGCAGCAGCATGGTGGCCAGCGCCTGATCGTCCAGACCCGCGGCCGGGAAGGTGTAGCGCAGGATGACATCGGCCTGGCTGCCGCGACTGATCAGTGTGATCGAGCCGAACTGAATCGCGCTATTGCGCTCGGCGACTCGCTTGTGCAGCTGCGGCTTCAATGGGCGGTCCCAGGCCAGCACGCAGGTCAGCGTCAGCACATCCAGGCCGGGTGCCAAGGTCACCGCCCGCAGCGAGCACAGCGCGCCCTCGTACTCGAAGCCGATCGAACCCTCGGGGTCGACCCGCACATCGACGTCATAGAGCGACAGACAGGCGCCAGCCCTGGCCTGTAGCTCCTGCTCGGGGGTCACTGCTGCGTCCATGTCGGTGCCGCCGTTCATCTGGTGCCGCCGTTCACTTGGTCCCCCCGAAGCGACGGTCACGCGAAGCGTACTGGAGGCAGGCCTCCCACAAGTTGCGCCTGTCGAAATCGGGAAACAGCGTGTCCTGGTAGACGAATTCGGCATAGGCGGACTGCCAGATGAGGAAGTTCGAACTGCGGAATTCACCGGAGGGGCGCAGGAACAGGTCGACGTCCGGCATATCCGGCTCGTCGAGGTACTTGGCGATCGTCGCCTCGTTCACCCGCTCCGGATCGATCTCGCCCGCCGCGACCCGACGCGCGATTTCCCTTGCGGCGTCCGCGATTTCGGCACGACCGCCATAGTTGACGCACATGGTGAGGGTCATCACCGTGTTGTCCTTGGTCAGCTCCTGCGCGGTCTCCAACTCGTTGATCACGCTGCGCCACAATCGCGGTCGCCGCCCCGCCCAGCGCACCCGCACACCCATCTCGTGCATCTCGTCACGGCGGCGGCGGATGACATCGCGGTTGAACCCCATGAGGAAGCGCACCTCCTCCGGGCTGCGCCGCCAGTTCTCGGTGGAGAAGGCGTAGGCCGAGAGCCACTTCACCCCGATCTCGATACAGCCCTCGACGGTGTCCATCAGCACCGCCTCGCCGCGCTCGTGGCCCGCGGTGCGCGGCAGCCCGCGCTCCTGCGCCCAGCGCCCATTGCCGTCCATCACCAGCGCCACGTGTTTGGGCACCAACTCCGCCGGCAATTCCGGCGGCGTGGCACCCGAAGGGTGCGGCGACGGCGGACGGACGGTGCGTTCGGCACCCGACCGTGCGCTGGTCGACCTGGTCGGCGCGGCAGAGTCTCGACGGAGGATCACGACAACCATCCTGCCTGATGGTTGTGGAGAACTTGTGTCCAGGTCAGCCGGTTTGTCCGGCGGTCGCGGACGCCGAAACGGCCGTCGCATCGGTCGAGCGCGACCGCTCGACCAGCGGAAGAGTGCGCAACTGACGCTCGAGATGCCACTGCAGGTGCGCCGCGACCAAGCCGCTGGCCTGTCTGCGGATCTGGTCGGGGACCTGCTCGACGTAGTCCCACTCGCCTTTCAGCAGGGCGATCAGCAGGTCGAGGACGCCGGGGGCCGGGGTGGCGGAACCGGGCGGGCGGCAGTGCACACAGACAGCGCCACCGGCGGCGACGTGGAACGCGCGGTGCGGACCGGGCGTCGCGCAGCGCGCGCATTCGTCCAGCGCGGGGGCCCAACCCGCAAAACCCATGGCGCGCAACAGATATGCGTCGAGGATCAACTCGTGCGGGCGTTGTTTGGCGGCGATCGCCCGCAGCGCGCTCGCGGTCAGCGCGTGCAGCTTCGGTGCGGGTGCGCGCTCCTCACCGGCCAGCCGTTCCGCGGTCTCCAGCACCGCGCAGGCCGTGGTGTAGCGCCCGTAGTCGTCGACGATATCGGCGGCGAACGCCTCCATGGTGTGCGCCTGGGTGATCGTGTCGAGATTGCGCCCCGGATGCAGTTGCACATCCACATAAGCGAACGGCTCCAGCCGCGCCCCGAACCGCGACTTCGTCCGCCGCACCCCCTTGGCCACCGCCCGCACCAACCCGTGCTGCCGCGTCAGCAACGTGACAATGCGATCCGCCTCGCCCAGCTTGTGCTGGCGAACCACCACCGCCTCATCCCGATACAAACGCACGCCCTCATCCTCCCACGAACCCCTGACCCCCACCGCCAGGCGCGGCGCAGCAATGCTTGCTCGCCGTGTGCTTCGGATGCGCCATGGCTGGAAGAGCCCGGTCTCGAACCATGAGCGTCGATCTCATAGAACGCCTGCGGACGGTTCGAAAGCGGCGGAATCTCACTCGGTGAGAGCTTGTCCAGGGCCGAATGGAGAGCCGAGCGCCGACGCAGCGAGACCGAGAATGCCCAGCCCACCAACTCCGAATCGTGGCCGCACGAGGCACCCGACCAACCGCTGAGCGTGACCGAAGCGCACCGGACCGTGCAGCGACATCGCGAATGGCGCGCCGACGGGTGTCTACGCAAGGCCGCGGCCTGGAATGTCCTGGTGGAGTCGGGCAACATCGAACCGGACACAGGTCGACAGGTCTGAACCCGGGGTCTGCTGACATCGACGCCCGGGTAGTGCGTCGACCGCCGACCGAGGTGAACGGATCTTTTCGAGGAGGGAGTGATCGGATGCGGGGAGATCGGGTGCCGTTCGATCTGGTGGGTTATCAACGGCGGGTGCGGTCAGGGCCATGCTTCATCTGCGACCTTGTTGCCGGTGCGCCGGGGTCCGAGCACGAGGTTGTCTTCGATGACGATGTGCACAGTGCTTTCCTGGGGAGATATCCGACGATGTACGGACATGTTCTGGTGGCTCCGAAGGCGCATGTCGAACATGTCGTTCGGGACTTCGACGAGGCTGCGTACCTGCGGTTGCAGGCGGTGGTATATCGGATCGCACGAGCCGTCGAAGCCGTTGTGCCGTCGGAGCGCACCTATGTGCTCTCACTCGGGAGCCAACAGGGCAACGCGCATGTGCACTGGCATATTCAGCCGCTCACGCCCGGCACACCTTATGAGCGCCAGCAGTTTCATGCGCTGATGGCCGAGAACGGGGTGATTCCTTGGTCGGCCGCGGAGGCGGCGGAGTTCGGCGGGCGGCTGCGAACGGAACTCGGTTCGGGAGCGTAGCTCAGCGGCTATGATCTTCGGATGCGCGGAATTCGCTTCTGCTCAGCGGTTTTGGCGGTGGTCGGTGCCATCGGTGTCGTAGGTTGCGGGGATACGGAACCGAGCAAGCCCAAGCCCGACGAAACGGCGTTCGTGTCGGTGACGGAGCTCGACCCGACCATCATTGTCGATGCGCGGTACTTCGGAGAGCACAACTTCATCGGCGGGCGGATCAACGGGTATGAAGCGCCGAAGTGCCTGTTGACCAAGGAGGCAGCCGCGGCGCTCGCTGACGTGCAGCGGGAGTTGCGGCCGATGGGACTCGGGTTGAAGACCTACGACTGCTACCGACCGCAGCGCGCGGTGGACCAATTCGTCAGTTGGGCAAAGGATCTCGGCGACACCAAGATGCGGGCGGAGTTCTATCCGACGGTGGAGAAGGCGAATCTGTTCCGCGACGGGTATATCGCGGAGAAGTCCGGACACAGTCGTGGCAGCACGTTGGATCTCACGATCGTCGCGCTACCGGCGGCCGATCAAGACCAGTATCACGACGGTGATCCGCTGCACGCATGCACACTGCCCGCCGACCAGCGATTCCGGGATAACAGCCTCGACTTCGGCACAGGCTATGACTGCTTCGATCCGCTGGCGCATACGGCCGCCCCAGCACCGAGCGGCACCCAGCGCGCGCTCCGTGAGCTACTGACGAACCTCATGGACGAGCACGGCTTCAAAAACCTCGCCGAGGAGTGGTGGCACTTCACCTTGAAAGCCGAGCCCTTCCCCGAAACCTACTTCAACTTCCCCATCCACTGATGTTCCGTGCCTCGCATAACGAGTGGTCTCCTCACAGCGACCTATGCGAAGAGACCATCAGCAATGCGACACCCCTGCAACCGCGCCGTCAGGTGCGGAGAATGCCGCCGATGAGCAGCATCAGGGACTGTTGGGCCTGGGCGCGGGCGGCGTCCTTATCGGCCGCGTGGGCGACGATCAGGCCCGCTTCGGTGACCGCGCTGAAGATCAGCTGGGCCAGCACCGGAATGGGCGCGTCGGCGATCAGACCTTCGTCGCGGGCGCGCTCCAGTTCGGAGACGATCAGCCCCAGCCCGTGGCGCACCTCGAATTCGCGAAAGGCCTGCCACCCGAGTACGGCGGGGCCGTCGTAGAGGGTGATGCGGATCATCTCGGGGCGCTGGCAGATCTCCAGGAAGGTATTGAGGCCGATGGCCATCGAGGTGAGGATGTCATCGGGATTCACTGCGCCGATGGCGTTTTCGATTTCCGTGGTGCCCTCGACTTCCAGTTGTTCGAGCACTGCGAGGAACAGCCCGCGCTTATCGCCGTAGTGGTGGTGCAGTGCGCCGCGGGTGACCCCCGCCTCGGTGACGAGTTCCTCGGCCGAGGTCGCCGCGAACCCGCGCTCGGCGAACAACCGGCGGCCGGCCTGCTCGAGCGCGGCTCGGGTGGCACGGGAGCGATCCTCCTGACTACGGCGTTGCATGCAGCCGAGTGAACTCCAGGATCGTTTCGGAGAGCAACTCGGGCTGATCTTCGGACAGGAACGTGTAGGAGTCGTCGATGAATTTCAGGGTGGAGTTCGGCAGTTCGGCGGCCAGACGCTCGGCGAACTTCAACGGGAAGATCTTGTCCTCGCGGGCCCACGCGATCAGCACCGGAACCCGCACCGACGGGAATCGGGTGGCAGCGTCGAGCGTATAGCGGCGATGCACGGTCTTCAGGAAGCGTCGCAGATCCTTGCGGATCGCCGCCGAATTCCGGCTCGGCAGCAGATAGGAGTCGGCGATCTCCGGCGGGACCGGGCGCTTTGTCACCCAGCCGAACGCGATAGGCAGGCGGTGCAGTGCACGAATACGCATCAACTCGGTCAGCGGCCGCAGCGAACCCGGCATCCGCGCCAGCACCGGTAGCGCTGCGAAGGCCGGAGGGAAGAACCCTTCGTAGGCGTCGCACGAGGTCAGCACTACGCGACCGATCCGCTCCGGTCGCCGGGTCAGCAACACCTGGGTGATCGCGCCGCCGGTGTCATTGGCGACGATGGTGACGTCGGTGAGGTCCAGTCGCTCCAGGAAGTCGGCGATCAGATCGGCGACCCCGGTTGGCGTGAGATCCGCTGCGGGGACCGGGATTTCGTGTGAGCCGAGCGGCAAGTCCGGACTGAGACAGCGATAGCCCGCCGCCGCGATGGCGGGGACGACCTTGCGCCAGAGATCGGAGTTGACGAGCAGGCCGTGCACGAATACGACCGGCGCGCCCTCCCCTGTGTCGTGATACCGGATGCGGCCGCCGGGTAGGTCTACCTCGTGACTGCGGCCGAGTGACGTACTGATTCCCATGGTTCCTCCATGTGTTTGCAGTGCCTACCCACTGTTACATACATCCCGTATGTATGTCTAGGTTTCCGCCTCCTACCTCGGGTGGAGATTTGCGACGCAATGTGGACGACTGACCAGCTCCGCGCTACCGTGCAACGAAAGAATGAAGGAGACGGAGTTCCCATGACGGTGTCCGACCCCAGCCTGCGCCCAGCCGAGACCGCCGAACTCGGACTCGCCGACTCCGCGGCGGCACTCGCACAGGGCACGATCAGCTCCGTGGCCGCGGTCGGGGCCGCGCTCGACCGGATCGAGGCCAGCCAGCCGAGCCTCAACGCCTTCCGAATCGTTCGGCGCGCACAAGCACTCGCCGAGGCGGCCGAGGCCGACGAACGCCTGGCCGCTGGCGAACGACTCCCCCTGCTCGGCGTGCCGATCGCGATCAAGGACGATACCGATATCGCCGGTGTGCCAACGGCATTCGGCTGCGGGGGCGATCTGCCCCCGAAAACCGAAGACGCGGAATCGGTTCGGCGGCTGCGCGCGGCCGGTGCGGTGATCGTCGGCAAGACCAATACCTGCGAACTCGGTCAGCTGCCGTTCACCAGCGGCGCCGCTTTCGGGCACACCCGCAATCCCTGGGGCGCCGCGCATACGCCCGGCGGTTCATCCGGCGGTTCCGCGGCCGCCGTCGCGGCCGGATTGGTACCCGCCGCACTGGGTTCCGATGGCGCGGGCTCGGTCCGCATCCCGACCGCGTGGACCAACCTGGTCGGCATCAAGCCGCAGCGCGGCCGCATCTCCACCTGGCCGCAGGCCGAGGCCTTCTATGGTCTCACCGTGAACGGACCGCTGGCGCGCACCGTCGCCGATGCCGCACTGCTGCTCGACACGGCCGCCGGACCGCATCGAGGCGATCTGCACACCCCCGAACCACTCACCGTATCCGATGCCGTCGGCCGTGATCCGGGGCGACTGCGCATCGCACTGTCGCTGCGAATTCCGTTCACCGCCACCAAGACCGCGCTGCATCCGGAGGTCGAGGTCGCGGTCCAGCGCATCGCCGCAACGCTGCGCCGCCTCGGGCATGCGGTGACCGTGGCGGATCTGCACTACGGCATCATGATCGGCGCATCCTTCCTGCCGCGCTCGATGGCGGGCATCCGGGCCGCCTACGACAACATGCCCGGCGCGCAGGTCGATCCGCGCACCACCGCGAACGTGCGGTTCGGCCGTGCCCTCAGCGGACCGGCACTGTTCGCCGCGCGCCAGGCGGAATCATTGCTGCACAAGCGAATCGGCGGCTTCTTCCGCGACTACGATCTGGTGCTGGCGCCGACCACCGCGACGCCACCGCCGCGCGCCGAGGAGATCGATGGCATCGGCGTCAACGCCACCAATGACCTCATCACCGCCGCCTGCCCCTACACCTGGCCCTGGAATGTGCTCGGTTGGCCCGCCGTCAATGTCCCCGCTGGCTTCACCGACGCCGGCCTCCCGGTCGGCGCACAACTGATGGGAACCGCGAACACCGAGCCGCTACTGGTATCGGTTGCGGCACAACTGGAATCGGAATTGCGCTGGGATCGGCACCGCCCCGAACCCTGGTGGTGAGTTCAGCGTTCGGGCGGGATCCAGACCTCGGTATCGCTGCGGGTGCCCGCCGGGCACCCGTCCGGACCCCGGCCGTTGACAACACCCTGCGGATACATCAGCAAGCACTGCTGTGGCTGACCGGACGTCCCGAGGCCGGTGGCGACGAGGATGCCGATGGTCGAGTAGTTAGACGGTACAAGAACTTTCGACGCTAGACCGGGGCGTTTCGCCACCAGCGTTCGAAGAGATCACGACCGGAATTGCCGCCGAATACCCGCAGCTGACAGAAGTTTCGGCCGCCGTCTGCGAATTCGACCTCCAGGGAGCCCGCCGGTCGACCGGCCGGACCAGCGATGTCCTGCCAGATCACCCGGCCCCGGCCCGATGGGCGTTCCCACTGCTCATCACCGGCGACGGGAGCATCGGTGTAGGCCTCTATTCTGCTGACCGTTCGGTTGGAATTGCACTGCACGATAAGGAATTCCAGCGGATCGCGATCGCCGTTGCAGGACAGATAGGTCGACGCTCCCACCGCCTGGTACACATCGATCGGACGCCGTTTGTCATCGACCGCGACACACCGCATGCCCTGATAGCCGCTGTCCGCAGGGGTCCTGGGCAGTAGGTCGGGCAGCACCCGAACCATATAGTTGTGACCACCCCATGATGCGGCACCTGCGGCAACCGTAGTTGTCGGCGGTGTTGTGCTGCTGGACACCGCGACCGCAGACGACCCTGCCGCAGCGTCCGTCGAGGGAGTCTCATGCGAATTCCCGATCAACGCTATCGCACTCGCGCCCCCGAGCACGACGACCGATGCCGCGACGCCGACAGCCAGCGCAATGCGACGACGGGAACGCCCCCTGCCCTGCGTCCGCAGGTCGAGCGTGGCCGCGGCCACCCGCGGTACGAACGCGGCGGCCGCCGCGTCCGCGAGCGCACCGCAGGATGGGTGCCGATGTTCCGGGTTCTTCGCCATCGCTCGTGCGATCACGTCATCGATCGCCTGCGGCAGTGCCGGATTCGCGGCGGTGGCACGCGGGGGCGGGTCCTGGATATGCGCCTGCATCACCGCGACGGCGGTGGTCCGGGGAAAGGGCTTCTGCCCGGTCAGTAGTTCGAACAGTGTGCAGCCCAACGCGTACACGTCGGCCCGATGATCGACCTGGCCTGCCATCAGTTGCTCCGGAGCGGCATAGGCGAGCGTGGCCAGCACCGAACCGACCTCGGTCAGCGCCGTCGTTTCGATTGCGGCCCTAGCGATTCCGAAATCGGTGACATACACGCGATCCGGCTGCCCCGGCCGGGGCTGCAATAGGATATTCGCCGGCTTGACGTCGCGGTGCAGCATCCCGACTCGATGGGCCTCATCGAGACCGCGTGCGGCGGCATCGATAATGTGCAGCGCCCGATCGGGTGTCAGCTCCGCGGGCCCCCGGCGGATGAGCTGGGCGGCATCGATTCCGTCGACGAACTGCATCGCGATCCAGAGACGGCCGTCCTGCACACCGCGGTCGTGCACGGCGACGATATTCGGATGGTCCAGCCGGGCAGCGAGTTCGGCCTCGCGAATGAAGCGCGCGCGAAATTCGGCATCGGTGCTGTGGTCATCCGACAACACCTTCAGCGCGTCGCGACGCGGCAGCCGCGGATGTTTGGCCACGTACACCGCGCCCATCCCGCCGCTGCCGAGCACCCTCTCGATCACATATCCGGCAAAAACCGTTCCCGGAACGAACCTTCCAGCCATATCCCTACTCGCTGTTCAACAGCAGACCCAGCTGCGCCGCGAGCTGCTGATGGGTGCTCTTCAGATCGCGGCCGCGAATCAGCGCGATGTAGCGACCGTGGATGAGCCTGCAGGTGAATCGGAGCGGGAGCTGCGGGGGCACATCGAGCTGCTCCGCGCAGCGCACGTCCGGCACCGCGTCCGGCGCAGACGCAGCGCGGAGTTCGGGGTTCTGATCCTGCTCAGGATCTGAGAACGCCCGACGGGCGGAGACCGCATCCGGATAGCGGTCGAGTTCATTCCAGATGTTGACGGCCTCGAGCTCGACCGAGCTCGGGCGCTGGCGCGAGCCGTACAGGTAGGTGCCACGCGGGCCCAAGACGATCCCGGTCACGATGGCGGCGGCATACCAGCCGGCATTCTGCTCATAGTCGGTCATTGCCACCGCCGGAAAGGGCCAGCGCCCAGGTACTTCGGCGATCAACTTGGCCAGCATGCCGTCGGTGTCGAGTGGCAGCGTGGCGAGCCGGTCCCGCGGTGTGGCCGAATAGTCGCGCAACCGCGTCGATTGCGCTTCGAAAGCCTGGCGCGCCACTGCCGTGAGTACGGCGAGATCCGGACTCGTATGGCCGACGAGCACACTGATCACGAAGGATTCGTGCGCCATAGTCGCGGCCAGTGTCGGTACGTTCGGACGCCAATGCGCGGATGCCGATGGCTGATTCGGAATGGCGACGGACACATTGTCGGAACTCACCGCGGCATCGGTCGCCTCCATTTCCCGAGCTGCCTGCCGAGCCGCGGTCGCATCCGGAAAGCGAAGCAGCACAATGGTGAGCAACCGGGACCGACCGATGACGGGCGGACCGATCTGTTCCTTGTCCGCGCCGCCGACCATGAAACCGGCCAGCATCCCGTACCGTTCGAGCACCGGGCGCACCGATTTCGCGAGCACTCGGGTCGCCTTCGCGGGCGTCGGTAGCGGCATTGCGCCGCCGGTGTCGAAGGCGAATTTCAGAGATGCGTCGGCCTCGACCGGATCGATCATCGCCTCCGCCATCCGAACTGATTCCAGTGTCCGCCCATAGCTTTCGTTGTCATTGGGCGGTACCGCGAGGGGTTCGATGCTGTTCAGGCCGATATCGAGCGATGTGGGATTCGGGTTCGCCGGTATCGGATGCCCCTGCAGCGCACAGCCCACTGTCAAGACCAGCACCATGACCGCTACGGCCGCGGCGGCCACCGAACGAGTCGGGTCGGCGCGGTTCATTCTCGCGCGATCGTTCACCTCACAATGGCGCATCGAGCCACCACCGCGTACGCAGATCCGCGCCGGACTGAGCGCCGATCACCCGCATCCGACAGAAGTTCCGATTCGGACTATCGAACGACACCTCCAACTCGCCCAACACGCCTCCCAGTCGGTTCGTGTAGTTGCCCCAGTGCAGTGCCCCCGAACCGGACGGCCGGGTCCAGCGCTCGGCCCCCTCGGGCTGTTCTTGCGGAGCTGCTGGCTTCATGACCGAACGATCGGTATTGCAGGTGAGGATGACTTGTTCCATCGGATCCTGGTCGCCGGTACAGTCCAGCCGATCGATCGGCACCCGCGCATCGAACGATATGGGTCTCCCCTGCTCATCGAGGAACTTGCAATCGTGCAATTCCCGATAGCCGACACCCAGCGGTGTGGCCGGTAGCAGATCGGAAAATGCCGCGAAGACAGTGGCGTGCGGGCTCCATGCCGCGGCCGATGCGGCAGCCGCGCCCTCGACGCTGGTGGTCGGCCCCGGCGCGCCGGCCGTGGTCGATATGTCGCGGCCGATCCGGTGCGCCGCCGAAACCAACACAGCGACCAGGGCAATGGCGACCACTGCCGCACCGAGCAGCAGCCGCCGCCGATCCGGCCCGCGTGACGCGGGAGCCGGTGCGACCACGATCGGATCCGATTCGGGCAGCAGCGCCGCCGTCGCCGCGGTCGCGAGCGCTCCGCAGCTCGGGTACCGATCCTGCGGCTGCTTTGCCATGGCCTTGGCGATCACCGCATCGAATGCCGCTGGCACGCTGGGATTTCCGCGCGAGGGCCGAGGCGGTGGCTCGTTCAGATGCGCACCCATCACGGCTCCCGGACTGTCCCGAGGAAACGGGACCGAGCCGGTGAGCATGTGGTATAGCGTGCAGCCGAGCGAATACACGTCGGCGCGATCGTCCACCGCGTCACCGCTGATCTGCTCCGGTGCCGCATAGTCCACGGCCCCGGGCATACCGCCGCCACCGGCCACCGTCGTCACATCGCCGACGGCGCGGGCGATACCGACATCGGCGATCAGCACCCGATCCGGCCCATCCGATTCTTCGGCGACGAGAATGCTGCCCGGCCGCACATCCCCGTGCAGCAGGCCCGCACGATGGATCTCGTCCAGTCCGCGTGCGGCCTCGACGACGATGTGCACCGCGCGCTCCACGTTCAGTTCGGTCCGGCCGCGCCGGATCAACTCACCGACATCGACGCCGCCTACATACTGCATCGCGATCCAGAGTCGGCCGTCCTGTTCACCACAATCCCGGACCGCGGCGAGATTGGGATGCTGCAGCCGCCCGGCGATT
Source organism: Nocardia sp. CA-107356 (assembly GCF_050946365.1). Lineage (NCBI taxonomy): Bacteria > Bacillati > Actinomycetota > Actinomycetes > Mycobacteriales > Nocardiaceae > Nocardia > Nocardia sp. CA-107356. Next base: position 7,877,608 of record NZ_CP191992.1, read on the forward strand.
TCGGCCTCGCGCAGGAAACGCGCACGGAAGTCGGGCTCGGCGGCATACTCATCGGACAGAATCTTCAGCGCGTCCCGACGCGGCAGTCGCGGATGCTGCGCCAGATAGGTGGCGCCCATATCGTCGGCGCCGAGGCGGCGCTCGATGCGATACCCGGCGAATGTGGTGCCTTCGGCAACATCCACGGCGGCTTCCTCCCTAACTCGGTTCAGAACGGCGCGCTACGCCACCAGCGGTCGTACAGGTCTTTTCCGGAGGTCCCGCCGTACACGAACAGCGAACAGAAGTTCCGCTGGGGATCGTCGAACAGAATCTGGAGCACGCCCTGAGGCCGGTTGGGCCCGAGGTGGTCATTGTCCGGAGTGATGTTGTCGAACACGAGAATTCGGCCGCGCCCGGTTCGCCGATCCCATCGTTCATCACCGAGCGCGACGAAATCGGGGTGGGCGTAGTAGTTGGTCGGGCTGCGATTCGAATTGCAGCCCACGAAGATCGCCTCCACCGGATCCCGGTTCCCGTTGCAATCCAGGTTGGCGACCGCAGGGGCGGGTTGGTTCACGTCGACGCGACGATCGTCCAGGTCCCGCGCGACGCATCTGAGGCCCTGATACCCGCTCTCGACCGGGCTGGCCGGCAGCAGTTCGGGAAAGGCTTGCGCAATAAAGGTGTGGCTGCCCCACGACAGCCGACCGTTGGCGGTCCCGGTGACGGCGGGCGGACCGGTCGCCGGGGCCGCGGTGCTCGTCGTCGACCCGATCGTGGCGATCGTCGCCACGGTTCGGGTCGAATTCCTGTTCAGCACAACTGCACTCGCGACAACGACGACAACGACGACAACGACCGATGCGGCGATACCGATCGCGATCCCCACGCGCCGCCGACGCATGGGAAGTCGCGGCTCGGTCTTACGCACCTCGACGGTCGCCGCCTCCGCGCGGCCGTCGAGGGCGGCCGCCGCCGCATCGGCCAGCGCACCACACGACGGATACCGATCATCCGGGCTCTTCGCCAACGCCCGCGCGATCACCCGATCGATGGCCTGCGGCAGTAGCGGATTCACCTCGGTGGCGCGGGGCGGTGGGTCCTGGACGTGCGCCTGCATCACCGCGATGGCGGTGTTGCGCGGGAACGGCTTTGTGCGGGTGAGCAATTCATAGAGTGTGCAGCCCAGTGCGTACACGTCGGCTCGCTGATCGACCACACCACCCATGAGCTGTTCCGGCGCAGCGTAGGCCAAGGTCGCCAGCACCGACCCCACCGAGGTCAGCGCGGTCGATTGTCCTGCGGCCCTGGCTATTCCGAAATCGGAAACGAATACTCGATCGGGTTCGCCAGGTCGCGACTCGAGCAGGATATTCGCCGGTTTGACGTCACGGTGCAGCAGTCCCGCGCGATGCGCGGCATCCAGCCCACGCGCGGCCGATCCGACAATGTGCGACGCGCGCTCCGGTGGCAGTTCGGCGCCATCGTGGCGAATGAGTTCGGCCGCATCGATGCCGTCGACGAACTGCATCGCGATCCACAGCCGACCGTCGCACACGCCGCGATCGTGCACCGCGACGATATTGGGATGTTCGAGCCGGGCGGCGAGTTCGGCCTCCCGAATGAATCGAGCACGGAACTCGTTATCACCGCTGTGGATCTGCGCGAGCACTTTGAGCGCGTCACGGCGCGGGAGTCGCGGGTGCCGCGCGAGGTACACCGTTCCCATCCCGCCGGTGCCCAGCACCCGCTCTATCAGATACCCGGCGAATACCGTGCCCGGGGCAAGGGTCTCGGTCATGTACCCCGCTCACTGTTCACCAGCAGCCCGTACTGAGCCGCGACCCGCTGTTGGAAGTCGTGCAGATCCCGACCGAAAAGTACTGCGACATAACGCCCGTACCACACTGTGCAGCTGTAGTTGAACGGAAGCGCGGTCAGGCCGTCCGGCTCCTTCGCGCAGGTGACATCGGGCACCCCGGTCGGGCCGGGCACCGATCGCCGCCCGTCTTTGTCGACCCTGTCCTGCGCCTTTGCGAAGGATGTGCGTGCGGCGGCCACATTCGGAAATCGCATCAGAGCCTCTAAACCGTTGAAGGCCATGAGCTCCGGCGGATTCGGTTTCCCGATACCCCGGTACAACAAGGTGGCATGTGTGCCGTATACGACGCCACTTGCCTGGGGAGCGCTCTTCCACCCCGCGTTCTCCTGTTCGGTGCCGAAGGCCACGGCGGGAAACGGCCAGCGCCCCGGCGCTTTCGGCACCATGCGCGCGACCATGCCGTCGCGGTCCAGCGGCAGGGCCGCGAGCTGTTCGCGCGGGGTGAGCGCGAACCCGCGCAGTCTGGGCAGCTGGGCATCGAATGCCTTGCGCGCCAACGTGGTGAGGGCAGTGAGATCGGCAGCGGTATGCCCACCGAGCAGCGTGACGACAAATGATTCGTGCGCGAGCGAGACCGCTATGGTCGGCACGGTCGGACGCCAATGGCCGTGTGCGGCCGGATATTCCGGGATAGTGACGGACACATTCTCGGGACTGACCGACGCATCGACCGAGTCGATCTCCTCGGCGGCTCGCTGCGCCGCGGTGGAGGCGGGGAATCGCAGCACCAGGACGGTCAATAGCCGGGCGGCGCCGACCACCGGCGTGCGCTCGATGTCCTTGTCGGCGCGGCCGACGGCGAAACCGGCCAGCATTCCCCACTTTTCGAGGACCGGGCGGACCGGTGCCGCGAGATACGCACCCGCTTTGGCCGGTGTTGGCAGTGGTACGGCGGTGAAGCCGCTCATCGGGAAGGTCAAGGTCGAATCCGCCTCGGCCGGATCGGCCATGACCTCGCCCAGCCGTATCGATTCCATGACCCTGCCGTATTTCTCATTGTCGACGGCCGGTTCGTGGAGCGGATCGAGGCTATATCCGCCGATATCGAGCGCGCCGAGGTCGGGTCGTTGCGGCATCGGCTGCCCGTGCACAGTGCAGCCGGTGGTGAGCGCCAGCATCGCCACCGCGCTGGCCAGGGCGGCACGGACTTTGCGTACCCGATCACAGCGGCGCATCAGGCCACCACCGGTCGTGTAGTTCGGTGCCCGACCCAGTGCCGTGCACCTGCACGGTGCAGAAATTCCGGCTCGGATCGTCGAAGTAGACGTCCAACTGGCCGCGGATCTTGCCATCGATTTCGATATCGGAACCCCAGTTCACATGCCCCGTGCCGGACGACCGCACCCAGCGTTCATCGCCCTCTACCCGGGCGAAGAAGCGATCGGGGAAGATCGGCGACCGGTTGGCATTGCATGTGACGGCCATGGTGCGCGCCGGGTCGCCATCACCGATGCAGAACAGTTCGCCGACCGCGGCAGGTACGTCGAAGGAAGCGGTACGGCCCTGCTCGTCGAGTGGAATACAGCCCCCGACGTCCTTGTACCCGGTCGCCAATGGCGAGGGCGGCAGCAGTTCGGGAAATGCCTGCGCTATATAGGCGTAGGCACCCCACTCGGCGGTGTTCACATCCGGCGGACCGGCGGTGGTCGAGGGTGGCGATGTGCTGGCCGGTGGGTCGCCGCCGATCCACAGAACCGTCGAAATCGCACTTGCCACAACAACGACAACCAGCAACCCCGCCGCGAGCAACCGATCGCGGCGCTTCGTCCGCGCTGCGTCCGGTCCGGAACCGGTGAGCGCGCCCCCGTCCAGTGCGGCCCGAGCCGCTGCCGCGAACGCCCCGCAACTGGAGAACCGCCCGTCCGGCTGCTTTGCCATGGCCTTGGCGATCACCGCATCGAATGCCGTTGGCACGCTGGAATTTTCGAGCGAGGGCCGAGGCGGTGGCTCGTTCAGATGTGCGTACATCACCGCCCCCGGACTGTCCCGAGGGTACGGGACCGAGCCGGTCAGCATGTGATAGAGCGTGCAGCCCAGTGCGTAGACATCGCCCCGGTGGTCCATCGGATCACCGCTGATCTGCTCCGGCGGCGCATAGGCCAGGGTGGCGGTGGTCCCGCCGGAGGCGAGGGTGGTCGAATCGTCTGCGGCACGGGCGATCCCGAAGTCGGTGACGAGCACCCGATCGGATCCGTCCGGCTGTTGGGCGACCAGGATATTGGCCGGTTTCACATCGCGGTGCAGCAGACCCGCCTGATGGATCTCGTCCAGACCGCGCGCCGCCTCGACGAAAATCCGAACAGCTCGCTCGATCGGGAGCGCGTTCGTCTTGATCAACTGGGCGACATCGACGCCGTCCACATACTGCATCGCGATCCACAGTCGACCGTCCTGCTCACCGCGATCCCGCACGGCGACCAGGTTCGGATGCTGCAGCCGCGCCGCTATTTCGGCCTCACGCAGGAATCTGGCCCGGAATTCCGGATCCTCGGCATGGATTTCGGCGAGGACCTTCAGCGCGTCCTTGCGCGGCAGCCGCGGATGCTGGACGAGGAAGACAGTGCCCATCCCACCCGCACCGAGACGGCGTTCGATCTGATACCCGGCGAATACCGCACCCTCGACCACGCTCACAGCTCAGCCCTCCGTATGCGTCGGGACCCTTCCGACGCACTCGGCGGCGGCCCGGAGTCATCACGGACAGCCGCCAACGGGCCGACTATAGCAGCGGGATCGGAATATCACATCCCATGATTTCCAGCGTCAGAACCCAAGTTTGCCAAGCTGTTTCGGGTCGCGCTGCCAATCCTTGGCAACCTTGACGTGCAGATGCAAGTAGATGCGGACGCCGAGGATGTGTTCGATCTGCTTGCGGGCGTTGGTGCCGACCTCTTTGAGACGGGCACCGCCCTTGCCGATGATGATGGCCTTCTGCGACGGGCGTTCGACGTACAGCAGGCCGTGCACGTCCAGCATGTCTTCGTTCTCTTCGCGCGGCAGTACCTCTTCGATGACCACCGCGAGCGAATGTGGGAGTTCGTCGCGGACGCCTTCCAGGGCGGCCTCGCGGATGAGCTCGGCCATGAGGGTTTCCTCGGGCTCGTCGGTGAGCTCGCCGTCGGGGTAGAAGGCCGGGCCCTCCGGCATTTTCGAGGCGATGACGTCGACGAGGACCTCGACCTGTTCCCCCTTGACCGCGGAAACCGGTACCACATCGTGATCCGGACCGAGCAATCGTGACAGCGCCATCAGCTGTTCGGCGACCTGGTCGCGGCTCACCTTGTCGATCTTGGTGACCACACCGAGCAGGGTGGTCTTCGGCGCCATCTGCTTGATCTGCTGCAGGATCCACTTATCGCCCGGACCGATCTTCTCGTCGGCCGGGATACACAGCGCGATCACGTCGACCTCGGAATAGGTATCGCGGACAAGGTCGTTCAGGCGCTGGCCGAGCAGCGTGCGCGGTCGGTGCAGGCCGGGGGTGTCGACCAGGATGAGTTGGGCGTGGTCGCGGTGCACGATGCCGCGGATGGTGTGGCGGGTGGTCTGCGGGCGCGAGGAAGTGATCGCGATCTTCTGGCCGACCAGCGCATTGGTCAGCGTCGACTTGCCGGTATTCGGGCGGCCGACGAAACAGACGAAGCCGGAACGGAATTCGGTACTGCCCTCAGCCACCGTGCACCTCCGCGGTGTCGGCATCGTCGACGATCTCGAAGACGGCGCCCGAGCGGTCGGTGAAGATGATGCGCGTCTCGGCCGATACCTCGCGAACCGCGAAGACCCCCGGATCCGACAACCTGCCCCCGACGACCACCGCCGCCTCGAATCCCTCTGCGCCGCTGGAGATCGCGGCCGCTACGGCGGCCTGCAGCGCGGTCAGCCGCAGCGACTGCAGGGAAACCTCACCGGCCGAGTACGTGCGGCCGTCGGTATCGCGGATGGCCGCGCCCGAGCCGCCATCGGTGCGCCCGAGCGCGCCCTTGGCCAGTACCAGGAGCTTGTTGTCCTCGACGTCCAGTTCAGTCATCGTTGTCTCCGTCCTGATCACGTTCGTTCGGGATATCCCGTTCCGATCCGTTGCTTTTGCGCCTGCCGTTGGACTTCTCGGCATGCGATTTCTCCGTCGCCTTGCGCACGACAACGGTGTGCACCCGCACCCGGCCCCGCGTGTCCGCGCCGCCTTCACCGCGTAGTACCAGGCCGTGCACAACGGCCTTGGAGCCGGGCAGCGGCACCCGGCCCAGTGCGTGTGCGAGCAGGCCGCCGACAGTGTCGACGTCCTCCTCCTCGATCTCCAGGCCGTACAGTTCGGCCAGATCATCGACCGACAGCCGCGCCGAAACCCGGTAGCGGCCCTCGCCGAGGTCCTCGATCGGCGGGGTCTCGTCGGTGTCGTACTCGTCGGCGATCTCACCGACGATCTCCTCGAGCACATCCTCGATCGTGACCAGTCCGGCAATGCCACCGTATTCGTCGACCAGCAGTGCCATATGGTTTCGCCTGCGCTGCATTTCGTCGAGCAGACTGTCCAGTGGTTTGGAGTCGGGCATGAACACGGCAGGGCGCATCGCATCGCGCACTTGTACCTTGCGACTCCTATCCGCATACGGCACAAGATCTTTCAGATACACCACGCCGAGGATATCGTCGACGTTCTCGCCGACCACCGGAATGCGGGAGTGCCCACTGCGCACCGCGAGCGACATCGCCTGTGCCGCAGTCTTATCCGCTTCGATCCAGACCATCTCGGTGCGCGGCACCATCACCGCGCGGGCCGGGGTGTCGCCGAGTTCGAAGACGGACTGGATCATCCGGCGTTCGTCGTCGGCCACCACGCCGCGTTCACTGGCCATCTCGAACACTTCGCGTAGCTCGATCTCGGATGCGAAGGGGCCGTTGCGAAATCCCTTACCGGGGGTGATCGCATTGCCGATCAGGATCAGCAGCCTGCTGACCGGACCGAGCACCGTGCCGATGAACTGCAGCGGCAGCGCCGAGGCCAGTGCGATGGAGTAGGCGTGCTGGCGGCCGAGCGTTCGCGGACCGACCCCGATCACCACATAGTCCACCAGCACCATGACGGCGGCGGTGAACAGCAGCGCCCAATCGTCGTCCCAGAGCGGGATCAACGCCGCCACCAACAATACCGTCGCGCTGATCTCGCACAGAATGCGAAGCAGCACAAGAAGATTCACGTATCGCGGCCGATCGGCCACGATCCTGGTGAGCCGTACCGCTCCGGGCCGCTCCGCCCGGACCATATCCTCGAGCCGCGCCGGTGAGATGGTATTCAGCGCCGAATCGACACCGGCGAACACCCCGCCCACCGGGACGAGCAGCACCGCCAGCAGGATGAGGGTCAGCGAATTCACGCGGGGCCCAGCGCCTCACCAGGTGTGGTGAAACCCGCCTTCCCCAGCAGCCTGGCATCGCGTTCGGCCAATTCCGCCCGCAATTGCGCCTCGCGCAGGCTCTCGTACCACTCCTCGAGTAGCCGCGCCTGTAGCGCGAACATCTCCTTCTCCTCCTCGGGCTCGGCGTGGTCGTAGCCGAGCAGGTGCAGCACGCCGTGCACAGTGAGCAGTGCTAGTTCCTGATCGAGCGAATGACCAGCCTTGCGGGCCTGGCCGGCGGCGAACTCCGGGCACAGCACGATATCGCCGAGCATGGACGGGCCCGGTTCGGCGCTGTCGGGTCGACCACCCGGCTCCAGTTCGTCCATCGGGAACGACATCACATCGGTCGGGCCGGGTAGGTCCATCCAGCGCATATGCAGATCGGCCATGGTGTCGAGATCGACGAGCACCATCGACAGTTCGGCCGCTGGGTGCACATCCATCCGGCCGATGACGAATCGCGCGACACTGACCAGGTCTTCTTCGGGTACGTCGATACCCGATTCATTGGCGATCTCGATGCTCACCGCATCAGCCTATAAGCCGACGTCAGCGCCGATCTCCCCGGCTCGCGGCGCGGCGCTGGGCGCGATTGCCCGGATAGTGCGGTCCGACCTGGGTGACCCGTTCGGCTTCGGCCCGTTCGTAGGCGTCGACGATATCGGAGACCAACCGGTGCCGAACCACATCGCTGCTGGTCAGCGTGGAGAAGTGGATGTCTTCGATCTCGGTGAGGATCTCACTCGCGGCGCGCAGACCCGAGCGCGCGCCATTGGGTAGGTCGACCTGGGTGACGTCACCGGTCACCACGATCTTCGATCCGAATCCGAGCCGGGTGAGGAACATCTTCATCTGCTCGGCCGTGGTGTTCTGCGCCTCGTCGAGAATGATGAACGAATCGTTCAGCGTCCGACCGCGCATGTACGCCAGCGGGGCGACCTCGATGACACCGGCCGCCATCAGCTTCGGAATGGCCTCCGGATCCATCATGTCGTGCAGCGCGTCGTAGAGCGGGCGCAGATACGGGTCGATCTTCTCGTTGAGCGTGCCGGGCAGGAAGCCGAGCCGCTCGCCCGCCTCGACCGCGGGACGGGTGAGGATGATCCGGTTGACCTGCTTGGTCTGCAGTGCCTGCACGGCCTTGGCCATCGCCAGATACGTCTTACCGGTGCCAGCGGGGCCGATGCCGAACACGATGGTGTTGGCGTCGATCGCGTCGACGTAGCGCTTCTGATTGAGTGTCTTCGGCCGGATGGTCTTACCGCGCCGGGACAGGATGTCCAGGCTCAGCACCTCGGCCGGGGATTCCGAAGAACCCTCGGTCAGCATCGATACGGTGTGGCGCACCGCCTCCGGGGTCACCACTCGATTGCGACCGGTCAGCGCGACGAGCTGTTCGATGACCCGCTCGGCGAGGGCGACATCGGCCGCCTTGCCGGTGAGTGTGACGGAATTGCCGCGGACATGGATATCCGCATCCAGCAGCTGCTCGAGTTCACGCAGGTTCTGGTCGGCCGAGCCCAGGAAGGGGAACACGGATTCGGGAGCGAGTTCGATACTGGAACGCACGGTGCGCGCTGCCGGGCCCGAACCGTTGTCTCCTGCACCACGGGGGATGGAAGCCGACGAAGTCGGCGGGGTGGGTGAGCTACTGCCTGCCGCGGGTGTAGTCGGGTCGCCGATCTCGCCTTGTGTTCTCAAAAGTGGCTATGGCCTGCTTTCCGGTCTCGAATTGCTGCGTCGTTGATGAAAGTTTAACGCGCCCCACCGACAACACGCAGTGAATAAACGGCTACCGTGCGCCTACCGCCGCGGCATCTGGATTCCCCCGCGCCGCCGGGCCCAATCCTCGGTGAAGTCACGAAATCGACGCACGGCGTCCGACGGCGGGGCGGTCGCCGACCAGATCAGCCCGACATCGCGTGATGCTCCCGCATCCGCGAGCGGGACGGTCACCAGGTCCGATAGCGAACCCGCTGCCGGAATCGGATCCTCCAGCGGTAGCACCGCGACGCCGAGCCCGGCCGCCACCAGACCCGCGACGGTGACCAGATCGCTCGATTCGAAGGCGATGCGGGGGCGGATATTCGCGGCCGCGCAGAGTTCGTCGAAGATGCGGCGCATACCGAAACCCGAATGCATGGCAACGAATTCCGCGTCGCCGATATCGGCGAGCCGGATCTGTCGCCGCGTGGCGAGCCGATGCTCCGCGGGCACGGCCAGGGCCAGTGGCTGGTCCAGCAGTTTGTGCCAGCCGAGTCCGGCAGCCGATGGACGGGGCGACACGATCGCCAAATCCGCTGTGCCGTCGAGTATCCGACCGTTGACCGCGGCGAACGCCCCCTGCCAGAGGGTGAACGAGATGCCGGCCGAACCGCGCCGGAAGCCGCCGATCAGTTGCGGGATCAGCCAGCCGCCGAAGGAATGCTGAAACGACAGGCGGACAACGCCTTTCGCGGGATCGGTGCGATCGGCGACGGCCTGGGCGGCGGCGTCGAGTTCGGATCGGGCGCGGCGGGCGTGCTCGTAGTAGATACGGCCGTAGTCGTTGAGCGTGATCCGTTTTCCGTGACGGTCGAAGAGTTCGACGCCGAGGCGGCGCTCGAGGCGGGCGAGCATGCGCGAGAGCGTCGGCTGAGCGATGTGCAGCCGGTCGGCGGCCGCGCCGACTCGTTCCAGTTCGGCGAGTGTCGTGAACCACAGCAGGTCGTCACCCAACACGCGCTGACCCTTTCTTATGCACCTGACGCATCAACTATCACATTACTATTCATTTCCGTTTCTAGGGACAGGTACCGATCCTGAGTACAGGAGGTGCCATGACCAGCACGGATACCGGCTCGACCGCCATTTCCGACATATCGCACGACCGTCGGATCACCACCGCGCTGTTCGCCGCGGGACTGACCACATTCGCGTCGATGTACAGCGCGCAGGCGTTGCTGCCGAGCCTGTCGGCGGCCTTCGGCGTCGCCCCGGCGCAGGCCGCGTTGGCGGTCTCGTTGACCACCGGGCTGCTGGCCCTGGCGATCATTCCGGTGAGCGCGCTGTCCTCGCGGATCGGCAGGACCACGGTGATGACGGGATCGGCGGTGATCTCGGCCGCGATCGGCCTGCTGCTGCCATTGAGCCCGTCGCTGGATGTGCTGCTGGCGGGACGGGCGCTGCAGGGTGTGGCGCTCGCCGGGGTGCCAGCCGTCGCGATGGCGTATCTGGCCGAAGAGATCGGTGGCGATGGATTGGGTGCCGCGATGGGTATCTACGTCGCGGGTACCTCGATCGGCGGGCTGGCGGGGCGGTTGATTCCGGCCGTCGCTCTGGACCTGACATCGTGGCGCTGGGCCGAGGCGGCGATTGCGGTCGCGGCGGCCGGCTGCACCGTCTGGTTTGTGCGCGGACTGCCACCGTCGCGTGGATTCGTCGCTCGACCCGCCGGAATGCGTTCCGCGCTAGGCGATCTCGGCAGGTCGCTGCGTCACCGCGGGCTGCTGGCCCTGTTCGGACTGGCCTTCGTGTTGATGGGCGGCTTCGTCTCCATCTACAACTTCCTCGGCTATCGGCTCGCCCGGCCGCCCTTCGAATTGCCTTCCGCCGTCGCGGGTTCGGTGTTCCTACTGTATCTGGCGGGCACGCTCGCCTCGGCCGCGGCCGGTCGTTGGGCCGATCGTTTCGGCAAGCACCGGGTGCTCGCCGCATCCGTCGCACTGATGGGCGGCGGCGTCCTGGTCACCATCGCGGACCATTTGATCGCGATCATCCTAGGGATAGCACTGTGCACCGCAGGGTTTTTCGGCGCCCACGCGGTGGCGAGCACCTGGGTCGGCGCGATGGCTCCCGGAAACCGCGGCGCCGCGTCATCGTTGTACCTGTTCGCCTACTACCTCGGCAGCGCCATCATCGGCAGTACGGTCGGCATCGCCTACGCGAAGCAAGGTTGGCCCGGGCTGACAGCCTGCGTCGGGGCCCTACTCGCGGTGGCCGCGCTTCTGGTGTGGTCCCTGCGGCCTAGGGGGGCAGGCGGGGCGCTAGCTGTTCTCGGCTTGGGCGATGATCGCGGTTCCCATCCATCGGCGTAGGTAGCGGCGCAGATCATCTTCGCTGCGTGGCGGATTCCCTGGAGAAACGAAGAACGACTGCATCGTTCGCAGGACGTATTCGACGAGTTCGTACAGAGATGCGTCGTCGTATCCGAACTGTTCCCAGTCGACGTCGAAGCGTCTGATCATCGTCATTCCGAAGGTTTGCGCCTCTTCGGAGGTGAGGCTCTCGGGGTGCACATTCGAATATGTGCTCGAGAGCAGAATGCCCAGATGGGGCGTGCGCCGCACCTCGGTGAGCGTGTAGACCACGCCCTCGGTCATCGCTTCGACGGGGTTCTCGATACCGCTGACCTGCTGTGTCAGCCGATCCAGAAAACCGTCGACAGATGCGATCGCCGCAGCCTGCATCAGTGCATCCGCGCTGGGGAAGTATCGGTACACCGTCTGCCGGATGACGCCCAGCGACTCCGCGACGTCGGCAATGCTGATCTCCGAACCCGTTCGTCCGATCAGATCGACTGCGGCGGCGACTATTCGACGAGATGCTTCTTCATCGCTGCTCGGTGGACTCCCGCCCCACCCGCGCCTTCCTGCCACTGCTCGCTTCCTCGGCTCGAACCATGTCCGTCGCGTGCGACCGACCGCGGGGAAACCCTCCGGATCAGGGGTTCGACGCTACCACAGGGCCGCATGCTCGCCGTTCTCCCTGCTAGAGACGATAGCGACGATTGTTATCATACACTCCACTCGTTCTATGTATGATCAGCGGCATCGAGGCTTCGGTACATCCGAGCGCGGCTACCAGACCCTTTCGAAACACGAGGTACAGCCAAGTGACCGATCTGCACGTCCGAAAAATGCGATTCGCATTCGCGGACTACGACGTACCGTTCCTGTGGAACGAAGAGAATCCGGCCTTCTCCTCCATGGCCAACGCAGTCTCCTTCTTGGCGATCGGCTTCGAGAAGATGATCGTCAATATGATTCGCGAGGCCATGCCGCGGATTGCCGATCCCGTGGTGGCAGAGGAGGCCGACGCATTCGTGCGTCAGGAGGGGCAGCACTCGACCGCCCACCGCCAACACGTCAATGGTCTGATCAGGAACTACCCAGGGCTCCAGGAGACCCTCAACGAGGTGATCGCGGAATTCGACCGCCTCACCACGAACACCCCCCTGAACTATCGGCTCGCATACACCGCCGACCTGGAGGCGACCTTCACCCCGGTGTTCAAACTGATGCTCGACAACGATTCGACGCTCTTCCGGCCGGGAGACGACCGGGTCGCGTCGCTGTTCATCTGGCATTTCGTCGAGGAAGTCGAACATCGAAGTTCCGCACTGATCATCTTCGATTCGATTGTCGGCAGCGACGCCTACCGGATGCGCATGGCCCCGTCGATCTTCCGGCACGTCATGAGGGTCATCAAGGTGGCCTGCGAAGGCTTCAATAAGCATGTCCCGCAGGAGGATCGGCAGATCGACGCACTGGCGATGTTCGCGACGCACCGGAATAAGCAGAAGCTGCGCAGGTGGTTGCGGCTGCCGGTGCTGGACAACGGCCCGATGCTGCGCGCGTTCGACGATCTACGACTCGGCGAACAACTCATCGCACTGGTGGGCATCATCCGCAGTCAAATGCCCAAGCACAACCCGGACCACGAGAAGCTGCCCGCACTCGCCGATGTGTGGTTCCAGCGCTACGACGCCGGCTACGACGTCACGCACTGGTACACCGCCGATACGGTCGCCGCGCAGCAGGGGGACTGATGGCCGATCATTGCGCGCCCACCTTCGACCAGCTTGCGAAGGCGCTCGGCTTTTCCTGTCAGGAGGCCGGTGGACTCGTCGAGGTGCGAAACCCCTTCGCCTTGGAGAACTGGACGTTGCCGGTTCTCGAATTCACCATCGTCCTCGGCGCGGTGCTGGCGCTGATCTACGCAATTGTGCGCATGCGTCGGCACGGCGATCCCACCAATCTCGTGGTCTGGTTCGGCGCGACGGCGTACCTGTTCATTATCGAACCGCCGCTGTACTTTCCCGCGGCCTTCGGTATCGACGCACACGTCGACACGATGTTCGCCCACAACGTCTTCACCGTGGATTTCCTCTGGGGTCGGCTCCCGCTCTATATCGTCGCGATCTACCCATTGATGGCTACCTTGGCCTTCGAAATCGTCAGAATGCTGGGAGTTTTCCGTCAGTACGGTGTTCTCGTCGGCGCAATCTGCGTCGGCTTCGTCCACCACGGCTTCTATGAGATCTTCGACCATCTCGGACCGCAGCTGCGCTGGTGGGAGTGGTCGACCGAAAACCCGCTCAATCAGCCGATGTTCGATTCGGTACCACTACCGAGCGTGGTGGTTTTCGCCGCCCTGTGGCCGATGTCGCTGGCGTTCTGTGTCCAGTTGCTCGTCGGTCGCCACATCGACCAGGGGCGAACCTTATCCGCACCGCAATTGGTTCGGCGCACCGTTGTCATCGGCATACTCGGATCTTTGGGTACGGCCGTATTGCCGATCCCGGCAACGCTGTTCGGCGCCGGGAGCACCACGTTGCGGGGCTTCCTCTACGCCGCCGAACTGGTCATCGTCACGATTGTCGCGGTTCCGATTCTCGCCCGCCAGTGGCTGCGGCTGCGGCGCGACCACTCCGGCACCGCGCACTACACGAATGAATTCGTGCGAATTTACAGCGTGGTGTACCTGTGCGTGATGGCGTTGCTCTGGGTGCGCGCGCTACCCGACTTCTTCGACGCCGTCGACGGTTCGACGAGCAATGGAGACCCCCTCGGGAATCTCTGGTACACACTGTCGTGCTTCGTTGTCGCGACACTCTGTGTGGTCGCCGTATTCACGGTGCCGCACCGAAAAGCCGACCCACTACCAACGGGAGGTCAACGCGCCCAAGGCGCCGAGAGCGACGGCGGCGGCGGTGGAGGTGCGCAGTACGGTGGGGCCGAGCAGGGTTACGTCGGCGCCCGCGGCGGCGAAGGCGGTGAGCTCTGAATCGTCCAGGCCGCCTTCGGGGCCGACGATGAGCATGATCTCGGTGGCCCGGTCGAAAGGCAGTTCGACGAAGCGGGCGGCGCCGGATTCGTGTAGCGCCACCGCGATTCCGCCCGCGGCGATGATCTCGCGGATCTTGTCGAGTAGATCGCGGGTGCGGTGCAGGTCGGCGACCTCGGGGATGTAGGCGCGGCGGGACTGACGGGCGGCCGTGCGGGCGGCAGCGCGCCATTTGTCAACGGCCTTACCCGCCTTGGCTTCCCAGTTGGCGATGCAGCGTGCGGCCTGCCACGGAATGATGACGTCGGCGCCCGCCTCGGTCATCAGCTCGACGGCCAGTTCCGACCGGTCGGACTTCGGCAGCGCCTGGACAACGCTCACGCGCGGCGTCGCTGGCGCGGCGAGTGCCCGGTCGAGCACCTTCAGTTCGAGCCGATCCTTCTGTGCCGCAACGACTTCTGATGCGGCAAGCAGACCGTTGCCATCGGACAGCGTAATCGGTTCGCCGACCCGGATGCGCCGCACCGTCGCGGCATGGCGTCCCTCCGGGCCGTCCAACACCGCGATGGCGCCCGGCTCCGGAATATCGTCGAGGTAGAAGACCGTGGCGGCCAACGGCTATCGCCCGCTGAACGACGCCCGCAGCCGGGCGAACAGGCCGCTGTTGTGCTCGGACTGCGCCGACATCACCTCGGCGCGCTCGACACCGCGCAGACCCTTGTACGTGCGCAGCAGATCGGTCGACTTGGCGTCGAGTTTGGTCGGCACCACGATGTCCAAGTGCGCGAGCAGATCACCGCGCGCACCGGAGCGCAGTCGCGGCATACCGTGGCCGCGCAGCACCGAAATCTCACCCGGCTGGGTGCCCGGCGGGATGGTCAGCTCGGTCGGGCCGTCCAGGATGGTGTCGATGACGACGGTGGTGCCGAGTGCGGCATCGACCATCGGCACCCGGATGGTGCAGTGCAGATCGTCGCCGTCGCGGACGAAGACATCGTGCGGCTGCTCGACGATCTCCACGTACAGATCGCCCGCGTGACCGCCACCGGGACCAACCTCACCCTGCGCGGCCAGCCGTACCCGCATGCCATTGGCGACACCCGCCGGAATCGGCGCGGCGATTTCACGCCGCGCCCGCACCCGGCCGTCGCCGCCGCACTTGTGGCACGGATCCGGAATGGTCTCGCCCGCACCGCGACAGGTCGGACACGGACGCGAGGTCAGCACCTGACCGAGGAACGAACGCTGCACAGACTGGACTTCACCAGCGCCGCCACAGGTTTCGCAGCGCACCGGCTTGGACTTGCCGTTGGTGCCAGCGCCGTGGCAGATGTCACAGAGGATGGCGGTGTCGACGGTCAGATGCTTGGTGACACCGACCGCGCATTCGGCCAGGCTGAGCCGGGTCCGCAGCAGCGAATCCGCACCGGGCTGTACCCGGCCGCGCGGCTTGCGCGTCCCGCCGGAGCCGCTCATACCGCCGAAGAACGCCTCGAAAACATCGCCGAGCCCACCGAATCCGGCGCCCGAGAAGCCCGCGCCGCCGCCACCGGACTCCAGCGGGTCACCGCCCATATCGACGATGCGCCGCTTCTCCGGGTCCGACAGCACCTCATAGGCGGTCGACACTTCCTTGAACTTGGCCTGCGCCGTCTCGTCGGGGTTGACGTCGGGGTGGAGTTCCCGCGCCAGCTTGCGGTAGGCGCGCTTGATCTCCTGGTCGGTCGCGTTCTTCGCGACGCCGAGCAGTCCGTAGTAGTCCCGTGCCACTTGAGTTCTCTAGTCCTTGGTTTGCAACAGCATTAGTCGGATGCACTCAACTTTATCCGCCGAAAGATCGAGGGTAACAGCGACGTCGCCAGTGGACATCACCCATCAGCGCTCCGCGAGCACCTCACCGATATAACGGGCAACGGCCGCGACCGATGCGATGGTCCCCGGATAGTCCATGCGGGTCGGGCCGAGCACACCCATGCCGCCGAGTACCGCACCCGCCGCGCCGTAGCCGGTCGACACTACCGAGGTCCCGCGCATCTGCTCGACTTGGGTCTCCTCGCCGATGCGCACCGTGACGGTACCCGGATGCTGTGCGGCCGCGAGCAGCTTCAGCACGATCACCTGCTCCTCCAGCGCCTCGAGCACATCACGCAGCGAACCGGGGAAGACGAAGTCGGCGGCGTTGCGCGTCAGGTTGGCGGTCCCGCCGAGGACCAGACGCTCTTCCGGATGCTCGACCAGAGTCTCGACGAGCACGGTCGAGACGCGCACCAGCACATCCTTCAGTCGCAGCGGCGACCGCTCGGGCAGTTCCGCGACGGCGGCCGAGGCATCGGACAGCCGCTTGCCGTCCATGGCGCCGCCGAGCATGCCACGCAGTGCGGCGAGGTCCTGGTCATCGATGAGCGCGCCGAGTTCCACCAGACGCTGGTCGACGCGGCCGGTATCGGTGATCACCACCAGCAGCAGCCGCGCCGGATTCAGCGCGACCACCTCTATGTGGCGGACCGTTGAGGCCGACACCGTCGGATACTGGACAACCGCGACCTGCCGGGTGAGCTGGGCCAGCAGACGGACGCCGCGGCGCAGCACATCGTCGAGATCGACGCCGGACTCCAGGAATTCCATGATCGCCCTGCGCTCGGCGGGCGAGAGCGGCTTCACCTCGGAGATGCGGTCGACGAACTGCCGGTAGCCCTTATCGGTGGGAATGCGACCGGAACTGGTGTGCGGCTGGGTGATATAGCCCTCGGCCTCCAGCACCGCCATATCGTTGCGGACCGTCGCGCTGGACACCCCGAGGTTGTGCCGCTCCACCAGCGTCTTCGACCCGATCGGTTCCTTGGTCGCGACATAGTCCGCGACGATCGCACGCAGGACCTCGAAGCGCCGATCATCGGTGCTCGACATGGCCCCACCTCCTCGCTTGTCGTCGGGTACGTCTGTTTATCCAGTCTAATTGCCTACCGGATAATTGCCCGTTCGCGCACCCGCGCAACCACCCGGGCCGCGTGACCCGGGTCCCAGCCGCCTATTCCGGTGCGCGCCGCGAACTCCGCGAGGCCAGTGGTCAGCTGGCTACTGACCGGCGGCGGACTCCACTACCGCGGCGACCTCGGTGGGGTGGGAGACCAGGGAGGCATGGGAGGAGCCGATTTCAGCGGTGTGTGCGCCCATGCGATTTGCCATGAAGCGTTGGGACGCAGGGGGAATGACGCGGTCGTCCGCCGAGACGAGGAACCAACTGGGGGTTGCGGACCATGCGGGTGCGCTGGAGGGTTCGACATTGGCGACAACAGCGAGGGCGCGTTGGTGGGCGATCAGGTCGGCGGCCACGTCGGGGCCCACGTCTTGGGCGAAGACGTCGTTGAAGCGATCGGGTGCTATGTAGCTGTCGAGGTTCTGGCCCGCCAAGCCATTTGGATCGTCGACGAGGCGAAACTGCAGTGCCGGAGGCAGCAGCTGGCTGCCGGGGAAGCGGATGGGGTCGAGTTCGAGTAGTCCGAATTCGCCCTGCACGGGAGCGAAGGCCGCAATGTAGACCAGCGCTTGGACTTTCGGGTCGTGCACGTTGGTGATGACGAAGCCGCCGTATGAATGACCGACCAGGACAACGGGTCCGGAGATCGTATCCAGAGTCCGCTGCACCGCCGCGGCGTCGTTGGCCGGGCCGCGCAGCGGATTCTCCGGCACAACCACCTGATAGCCGTGCTCGCGCAACACCGCGGCGACACCGTTCCAGCTCGTGGTATCGGCGAAGGCGCCATGCACCAGCACGATCGTCGGGAGGGGTGCTGCGGTAGCGGGTGCGGCCGCCAGGACGGGCGGGAAAGCGAGGATGAGCGCCGCGATGCAGACGCGCAGGCTACGGGTGATGTTCACAGGAAACCTACCCTTTCGCTGATGTCGTTCTTCGCCGGAAGATCCATTGCGGTCCGCGGGCCGGGTGGAGTCGACCTGCGTCGATGACCGTTTCGAAGCCTAGGAGGGCCCGCGCCAGCGCAACGGTCCGACAGTGCACGATCCTCGGCTGACAATGCACGGCCGGCCCCGTCGACGTGCGACGATATGGAGATCTGTCCCAGCAGCGACGGAGGCCGCCATGCCGGTTGTGTTCGACACCAGCACCATCGCACCGCGGGAACAGACCGACATGCTCTCGACCGCCATGGCGGAGGCGTCGGCGCCATTGCATGTCATCGTCGAGGATCCGGACGGCGTGGCCGCGGACTTCGATGTCTGGCAGTTCGGCGACGCCAGCATCTTCCAGGCAAGAACCGCGGGCAACCAGCCGATCCGCATATCCGATCAGGCGCTCACCACGCCAACGCCGGTACTCGCCATCGCGGTGCAGCGGGCACGTGACGGCCACTATCAGCAGGACAATGCCCAGCGCGTCGTCGCGCCCGGCGAACTGCACATCATGGATCTCCATGCGCCGTACGACTTCCGCTGGACCGCCGACGGCGCCTCGACCTGTCTGTACGTGCCGCTCGATCTACTCGGCCTGCCGACCGAGGTGATCCGCCGCGCGGCTGCGCGCGTGCGCGAGAGCCCGCACTATCGACTGGTGGCCGACCACATACTCGCGCTGACCCGTGACGCCGACGCGCTCAGCGCCGATCCGGCGGCGGCGCTGGCGGGCTTGGCCACCATCGAACTCGTCCGCGGCCTGCTGCTGTCGGCCAGCGAATCCGGCGGTGGCGCCGCCGTAGTTCCGACCGATATTTTGCTGACCAGGATTCGCGCCTATGTGCACCAGCATCTCGCGGATCCGGATCTCGGTGCGGAGCAGATCGCCCGTGCGCACAGCGTGTCGGTGCGGTATCTGTACAAGGTCTGCGCGAACGCCGAATACAGCCTCGAACAGTGGATCATCGGCCAGCGGCTGGACCGGGTGCGCGCCGAACTGGTCCGCCCGGATAGCAGGCATCGGTCGATCGCGATGATCGCGCGCCGCTGGGGCTTCCGCGACCCATCGCATTTCGCCCGCCGATTTCGCGCGGCGTACGGCATGTCGCCGCGCGAATGGCGGCACGAGGCCGCACAGGGTGCGGGAGGTTAGAGCTGAGCCTGTGCGCTCTTGGCCATCTTGCCCGCCATCGCGTCCAGACCGAGCATGGCCAGTAGGGCCACACAATCTGCCGCATTCTCGGAATGGCTGGCGACAGTCCGCGCGGCGATCGCACTCTGACGTGCATTTTCCGCCTTTTCAGCGGCCCGCGACTCGGCGAAGTCACTTTGTTCGGAGATCAGCGTGATGTGTCGTGCCGGTGGCATAAGACTCCTTGGGTTGCTGCGCAGCCTACGCGCCTTTACCGATCTGTGATAGTGCAACCGACAGCATTCGGCGGGCCTACCGCAGACATTCGGAGAACTCACGAGCCCGGATGCCACGTACGCGGACCCGGCACCCGCAGCGGATGCGTTCAGGTCAGGAGATCTCGGACGACGCCGTCGGCGAGCAGTCGGCCGCGGTCGGTGAGGATCAGCCGGTCGTCCGAACGAATTGCCAGGCCGTCGGCGATGATTCGGTCGGCGGCGGCGAATTCCGCCGGGGCCAGCTCGTGCAACGGTAGGCCGGTGCGCAGGCGGACGGTGAGCATGACGCGTTCGGTGTGCTGCTCGTCGGCGGTGAGTGTTTCCCAACCCGCCGCGGGCAGTCCGCCGCGAGCGACCGTATCGGCATAGCGCGCAGGGTGTTTGATGTTCCACCAGCGGACACCACCGATATGACTGTGCGCGCCGGGGCCAGCGCCGAGCCAGTCACCGCCATCCCAGTAGCCGAGGTTGTGGCGGCAGCGGGCGGCATCGCTTGCGGCCCAATTGGATACCTCGTACCAGGTGAGGCCCGCCGCGCTCAGCCTGGAGTCGATGCGCTCGTACCGGGCGGCGAGTACATCGTCATCGGGTGCGGGCAGTTCGCCGCGGCGGACGCGACGAGCCAGGGCGGTGCCGTCCTCGACGATGAGCGAGTACGCCGATACGTGGTCGACACCCGCGCTCAACACCGCGTCCAGACTCGCGTCGAGATCGCTGTCGCGCTCCCCCGGGGTGCCATAGATCAGGTCCAGGTTCACGTGTTCGAATCCGGCGGCGCGGGCCTCTCGCGCGGCGGCAACGGCCCGGCCCGGGGTGTGGGTGCGATCGAGCACCTTCAGCACGTGCTGGGCCGCGGACTGCATGCCGAGCGAGATGCGGGTGTACCCGGCCGCGCGGATCCTGTCGAAGAATTCCGGTGCGGTCGACTCCGGATTCGATTCGGTGGTCACCTCGGCATCGGCGGCGAGGGTGAAGTTCGCACGCACCGAGTTCAGCACCGCGGCCAAACCGTCGCCGCCGAGTAGCGATGGCGTGCCGCCGCCGACGAATATCGTCGCAACCTCGGGCGTCGCCGACGGCAGCAGCGCACATTGCTCGGCCGCCGTCGCCAATTCACCGCGCAGCGCTTCGAGCCAGGACTGCGGCGACGCCGACGTACCCAGTTCACCCGCGGTATAGGTGTTGAAATCGCAATATCCGCAGCGTGTTGCGCAGAACGGCACGTGGATATAGATCCCGAACGGCCCGCGCCCGAAATCGCGCAGCACGAGGGCAGGCGTCTCGGTTTCGATCGGGGCGACGGCGGAACTCACCCCACCAGTGTGACCGCCGCTGTCCCGGACCCTGTCACCAGGCACCCTGCTGCCGATGCCGGGCACCGACGCGGGCTACCGCACCCCGGTATCAGTCGGCGACCACGGTGTTCTGGTTGGCCGTCAGGAGCCAGCGCCCGTCCTCCTTCGCCATGACGTACATCGGCGACCCCTGCCCGGAGAGCTGCCCGGTACCGTCGAAATACCGCTGGACCACCTTGACGGCGGCGACGTCGGGACGGATGAACAGCACGTGTTCGACCTCGTAGGTGGCGGTGCCGTCCCGCATCGCACCCGGCAGCACCCGGGCGGTGAACTCGGCGATGGCAGCGCGGCCGAACAGCCGCTTACCGCCCCCGGTGGTCCAGATGGCATCCTCGCGGAAGAGGCCGACGAATTCGTCGACGAGTTCGTTCTGCTGGGAGTGCTGGATGGTGGCGACCACGTCGCGGATCGCGTCGAGGTCGGTATCGGTGGCGACAGATGCGGTACTCATGGCTCCGAGCTTGCAACCTCGAGATAACTCGAGGTCAACCGGTCGTGAGATGAGTCACCGGCGACGATCCTGACGAATCATGCGCCGCATTCAGACCCCTAACTATGACCGCCATCACAATCGGTCCACACGGTCCAGGGAATTTCCCTCGATTTCGCGGGAAATATGACCGCGCGGTCGGAACGGCCACCCTGACATGGCACAATAGGCCTATGCGTGGATCTGGAGTACGACTTGTGGCACGTCGCCACGTCGACTTCAAGCGCGTATGCAGCGCCTGCTGTCTGCCCGGTTCCCTCCGGTAGCTCAGCGGCGCCCATTCCCGGATTTCCCGGTGATCTCCCGATTTCGATGGACATCGGCCCGCTGACACCGCAGGCGTGAGTCAGCCCCTCACGCCCTCAGCACGGATGTACCCCCACCCAGCAGGAGCGACCCCATGACGTCGAGCACCGACGCCGGTCCCACGGATCAGCCCGGTTCCGGGCCGCACGCGCGCCCGCAGCGCCCGGCCTCCGAGCGGCGCGTCCGCGCGGACCGTCCCCGCGCCGAGGCGCCAACAGCCCCGCGTGCCCGCACCGGTAAGCCGGTGCGCCGCAAGGCCGAGGGCCAATGGGCGCTCGGCTACCGCGAACCGCTGAACCCGAACGAACAGTCCAAGAAGGACGACAACCCACTCAATGTGCGGGCCCGGATCGAGAACATCTATTCCAAACAGGGTTTCGACAGCATCGACAAGGGCGATCTGCGCGGCCGGTTCCGCTGGTGGGGTCTCTACACCCAGCGCGAACAGGGCTACGACGGCACCTGGACCGGCGACGAGAACATCGACATTCTCGAGGCCAAGTACTTCATGATGCGCATCCGCTGCGACGCGGGCGCACTCGATGTCGCGCAGCTGAAGACCCTCGGCCAGATCTCCACCGAGTTCGCCCGCGACACCGCCGATCTGTCGGACCGCGAGAACGTCCAGTACCACTGGATCGAGGTGGAGAACGTCCCCGAGATCTGGAAGCGGATCGAGGGGGTCGGGCTGAAGACCACCGAAGCATGCGGCGACTGCCCGCGCGTCGTGCTCGGTTCGCCGCTGGCCGGTGAATCGCTGAACGAGATCATCGATCCGACGCCCGCGATCGACGAGATCGTGCGCCGCTACATCGGCAAGAAGGAGTACTCCAACCTGCCGCGCAAGTTCAAGACCGCGATCTCCGGCCAGCAGGATGTGGTGCACGAGATCAACGACGTCGCGTTCGTCGGGGTGAATCACCCGGAGCACGGCCCGGGTCTGGATCTGTGGGTCGGCGGCGGTCTGTCGACGAATCCGATGCTGGCCCAGCGCGTCGGCGTGTGGGTGCCGCTGGACGAGGTGCCCGATGTGTGGGAGGCCGTTGTCTCGGTGTTCCGCGATTACGGCTACCGCCGCCTGCGCACCAAGGCGCGGCTGAAGTTCCTGATCAAGGACTGGGGCATCGAGAAGTTCCGGCAGGTGCTCGAGGACGAGTACCTGAAGCGCAAGCTGATCGACGGTCCGGCACCCGAGCAGCCGAAGAAGCCGATCGATCACGTCGGCGTGCAGAAGCTGCGCAACGGGCTCAACGCGGTCGGCTTCTCCCCCATCGCGGGCCGGGTGTCGGGCACCGTCCTGACCAAGGTCGCCGAGGCCGCGGAAAAGTACGGCTCGGACCGGATCCGGTTCACCCCCTACCAGAAGCTGATCATTCTCGACGTCGCCGACGATCAGGTCGACGCGCTGATCGACGAGCTGGAACCCCTTGGCCTGCAGGCACGTCCGTCGCTGTGGCGACGGAACCTGATGGCCTGCTCCGGCATCGAGTTCTGCAAGCTCTCCTTCGCCGAGACCCGCAAGCGCTCCCAGGCGCTGGTGCCCGAGTTGGAGGAACGACTCGCGGATCTCAATGCGCAGCTGGATGTTCCGGTGACGATCAATATCAACGGCTGCCCGAACTCGTGCGCGCGTGCACAGATCGCCGATATCGGGTTCAAGGGTCAGCTGGTCGATGACGGCGCCGGGAATCACGTCGAGGGTTTCCAGGTTCACCTCGGTGGCAGCCTCGGCTTCGACAGCGCCTTCGGTCGCAAACTGCGCCAGCACAAGGTGACGACCGACGAACTCGGTGACTACATCGAGCGGGTGGTGCGCAACTTCATCAAGCACCGCGAGGACGGCGAGCGGTTCGCCCAATGGGCCGTTCGCGCCGACGAGGCCGACCTCAGGTGAATGGGAGACCAAGCGTGACAACAGATCAAGTAGCGGCAGACCTGCCCGCGAAGCTGTCGGAAGACGAGTTGCGGGCGATCGCCGAAAAAGGCGCGGCCGAACTCGGGACGCATGCCTCGGCGCTGGAGCTGCTGCGATGGACCGAGGACAACTTCGGCACCGGCTATATCGTCGCCTCGAATATGCAGGACGGCGTGCTGGTTCACCTTGCCGCACAGGTGCATTCGGGTGTCGACGTGCTGTTCCTCGATACCGGTTACCACTTCGCCGAGACCATCGGCACCCGGGATGCGGTGGAGGCCGTCTACGGGGTGAACGTGATCAACGTCCGGCCGGAGCACACGGTGGCCGAACAGGATCAGCTGCTCGGCAAGGATTTGTTCGCGCGCGATGCCGGTGAATGCTGCCGGTTGCGCAAGGTTGTGCCGCTGAAGCGCTCGCTCGGCGGATACAACGCCTGGGTCACCGGCATTCGCCGCGTGGAGGCGCCGACCCGGGCCAACGCGCCGCTCATCTCGTTCGACGACGCGTTCGGACTGGTGAAGATCAACCCGATCGCCGCCTGGTCCGACGACGAGATGCAGACCTATATCGAACAGCACGGCATCCTCGTCAATCCCCTGGTGGAGGAGGGATATCCGTCCATCGGCTGCGCTCCGTGCACACGGAAGCCGGAGCTGGGATCCGATCCGCGAAGCGGCCGCTGGGCTGGCCTCGCCAAGACCGAATGCGGGTTGCACACCGCATGACCGAGTCAGGGCCCGGAGGAGGTAGCGTGCGTAACCACGTAGGGCCCCTCGGGCATGCAGAAATGGACACAGCATGACCGAAACCATCAGCACACGTTCACTCGGCATCACCGATTTCGACACCCTCGCGGCGCTCGAATCGGAGTCGATCCACATCTTCCGTGAGGTGGCAGGCGAATTCGAGCGGCCGGTGATCCTGTTCTCCGGCGGCAAGGATTCCACGGTGCTGCTGCACCTGGCGCTCAAAGCCTTCTGGCCCGCGCCGCTCCCCTTCGCGCTGCTGCACGTCGACACCGGGCACAATCTGCCCGAGGTGCTGGAGTTCCGTGACAAGGTGGTCGAAAAGTACGGCCTGCGGCTGCATGTCGCGAAGGTCGAGGACTACCTCGCCGACGGTCGCCTGACCGAGCGCCCGGACGGTATCCGCAATCCGCTGCAGACCGTGCCGCTGCTGGACGCCATCGCCGAACACCGCTTCGACGCGGTCTTCGGCGGCGGCCGCCGCGACGAGGAGCGTTCGCGCGCCAAGGAGCGAATCTTCTCGCTGCGCAACGCCTTCGGGCAGTGGGATCCGAAACGGCAGCGGCCCGAACTGTGGAACCTGTACAACGGCAAGCACGCGCCCGGCGAGCATGTCCGGGTGTTCCCGCTGAGCAACTGGACCGAACTCGATATCTGGCGCTACATCGCCCGCGAGGATGTCGACCTGGCGAGCATCTACTACTCGCACGAGCGTCCGGTGTACCAGCGCGACGGCATGTGGATGACGCCCGGCGTCTGGGGCGGTCCGCGCGAGGGTGAGGTACTGGAGACCCGTTCGGTGCGCTATCGCACCGTCGGCGACGGATCCTCCACCGGCGCAATTCTTTCCGACGCTGCCGATAACGAGGCGATCCTCGCCGAGGTGGCCGCGTCCCGTTTGACCGAACGCGGAGCTACGCGTGGCGACGACCGAGTGTCGGAGGCCGCGATGGAAGACCGCAAACGAGAGGGTTATTTCTGATATGTCCGACCTATTGAGGCTGGCCACCGCCGGTTCTGTCGACGACGGTAAGTCCACCCTGGTCGGACGGCTGCTCTACGACACGAAATCCGTACTGGCCGACCAGATCGACGCCGTTACACGCGCCTCGGTAGACAAAGGGTTGAGTACACCGGATCTTTCGCTGCTCGTCGACGGGTTGCGCGCGGAACGCGAACAGGGCATCACCATCGATGTCGCCTACCGCTACTTCGCAACGCCCAAGCGGTCATTCGTGCTCGCGGACACCCCCGGGCATGTGCAGTACACCCGCAATACCGTATCCGGCGCGTCCACCGCGCAGCTGGTGATCCTGCTCGTCGACGCACGCAAGGGTGTTATCGAGCAGACCCGTCGGCATGCCGCGGTGCTCGCGCTGCTCGGCGTGCCCAAGCTGGTGCTCGCGGTCAACAAGATCGACCTGGTGGACGACCCAGCGACCGTCTTCACGCAGATTTCGGCCGAATTCAACACGCTCACCAGCACTCTCGGCTGGTCGAGCGAGGACGTGCTGGAGATCCCGGTGTCCGCGCTGCACGGTGACAATATCGCTTCGCGGTCGGAGAACACCCCGTACTACGACGGACCTTCGCTGATCGAGCACCTCGAATCGGTGCCGGTCGATGCCGACAGCTCGGGCGAGCACGCGCTCGGCCTGCGCTTTCCGGTGCAGTACGTGATCCGGCCGCGCACCGCCGAATACCCGGACTACCGCGGCTATGCGGGCCAGATCGCGGCGGGCTCGGTGTCACCCGGCGATGAAATCGTGGTGCTGCCCTCGGGAATTCGCTCCACCGTCGAGCGGGTCGATACGCCCGATGGTGAGCTCGCCGTTGCTCAGGTCGGGCGCAGCGTGACGCTGATCCTGGCCGATGATGTCGACATCTCGCGCGGGGACATCATCGCCTCACCCGCCGATGCACCGGAGCCGATCGACTCGTTCGACGCGACCGTCTGCTGGCTGGGTGATAAGCCACTGCGTCCCGGAGCGCGCCTGCTGCTCAAGCACGGCACGCGCACCACACAGGCTATCGTCGGCGCGCTCGTCGAGCGGTTCGACGAGCAGAACCTGACCGCGGCGCCGAACCCGGAGTCGTTGGAGCTCAACGATATAGGTCGGATCTCGGTGCGCGTCGCCGAACCCATCGCCGCCGATGACTACCGTGTCAACCGGCACACCGGCAGCTTCCTGCTCATCGACCCGGCCGGTGGCAATACGCTGGCCGCGGGCCTGGTCGGCGATGTGCTGACCGCGGTCGAGGTCGGAGCCTGAGGTGAATTCGCCCGGCAGCGGTGCCGTCTCGGCTGTGGGGCTGCCGGGCGGTAGATCCATGTGGGCGCAGCTCGAACTGCTGTCGACTCCGGTCGACGGGTATCCGGCGCTGATCGCGGTCGCGCACGGCAGCCGTGATCCGCGGTCGGCAGCAACGATGGCGGCGGTAGTCGCCGATATCCCTGCCGTCCGACCAGATCTCGACGTCCGGCTCGCCTTCCTCGACCTGAACGCGCCGTCGGTCGATCAGGTGGTGGATGCCGTTGCGGCACAAGGGCATACACACGCCGTGGTCGCTCCACTGCTGCTGGGCAACGCCTTCCATGCGCGGGTGGACCTACCCGGGTTGCTCGCGGCCGCTCGCCTTCGCCACCCGCGGCTGCGGCTCACCCAAGCCGATGTCCTGGGGCCCGATGCGCGGCTGATCGCGGCCCTGCGCGACCGGGTACTGGCGGTGGATGGCATGGATCGGAGCGTCGGCGTAGCCATTGCGGCGGTGGGCTCGTCTTCGGTAGCCGCCAATGCCCGCACCGCCACTGTGGCGCGACAGCTCACGGCGATCACCGGCTGGCGCACCGAGATCTGCTTCGCCACCACCGAACCCACTCTCGCCCAAGCAGTTTCGCGTCTGCACGACAGAGGCGCCGAGCGCGTGCTGGTGGCACCGTGGTTCCTCGCACCGGGGCTGCTCACCGATCGGCTGGAAGCCGCCGTGCCCGATCTGGCGCACGCGCACGTCATCGGTCCGCATCCGGCGCTGGCCGATATCGTTTGGGACCGTTACGACAACGCGCTAACCGATGTCCTGAGCCTGTCGGCCTGATCGCATCAGAACAGTTCCACACCGGTGATCCGGTTCACAATCACGTCTCTTGATCACATACCCATAGGGGGTATAGGTTTCCTGTGTCAGAGCGGAACACAGGTCGGAGGACGAACAATGAACACCCGGACGCACGCTGGAAAGCACACCGACCACAGCGCCCAGACTGCTGCCGCCGATCACACGGCGCACGCCGATCACACGGCGCACGCCGATCACACGGCGCACGGCGCACCCGGCGGACTGTTGATCTCGCAGGACGGTTACACACTCGAACTCGCCGACACCATCGTCCGCCCAGGCGAATTCGACTTCCGGTTCCGGATTCTCGGACCGAACGGACGGCCGGTCACCGAGTACACCGATCTGCACGACCGCGAACTGCACTTGATCGTCGCGCGGCGGGAACTCACCGGCTTCTGGCACGTGCACCCGGTGCGCGCGACCGACGGCACCTGGTCGGTGCGTTTGAATCTGCCGGATGCGGGCGCCTATCGCATCTTCACCGATATCGCACCGCGCGCACTCGGCAAAACCATCACGCTGGGGGCGGATCTCGCGGTCGCAGGCACCTACGACCCGCAGCCGACCCCCGATGCCGCACGCACCGTCACCGTGGACGGCTACGAAGTCTCGCTGGCCGGAAACCTCACCCCCGGCGCGGCCCAACTGCTCACCCTCACCGTGCGCAAGGACGGCACCCCGGTCACCGACCTTCAGCCCTACCTGGCCGCGTTCGGACACCTAGTAATCCTCCGAGCGGGCGATCTGGCCTACGTCCACGTCCACCCGAACGGCGCCCCCGACGACGGGATCACCACCCCCGGCCCCGACATCACCTTCCACACCGCGGTCCCCGGCCCCGGAACCTACCGTCTCTTCCTCGATTTCGAACACGGCGACACCGTCCACACCGCCGCCTTCACCCTCCCCACCCGCCAACCCTGAGCACTCAGGAAACGCCCTCCCACAGGTGGGACATCATTACCGGGTAGCGGACCGGCCGAAATTCGGTGAAGTCGATATCGCGGACGTGGCTGAAGTCGGACCAGAGCATTTTGCCGCCTTTCAGCCACTGGGCGATACGGACGCTGCGCCGCACCTGTTCGAGTTCCGATGGGGTCGCGGGCCGCAGGGCGCCGACGGTGCCGTACAAGCGCACTCCGGGCGCGGAAATGAAGCGGCCGAGGAACAGCGAGCGAAGCCAGAACAGCAATCCGGTGTCGACGGCCATCAGGCACACTCGCGGGTCGGCGTCGACATTGCGCGCCAGCGCGCTCGTGTACTGATCGAAATAGAAGCCGGTCTGGTTGTCACGGAGAAAGACAGTTCCTACCGGCGTCACATGCGGCGCACCGTCGGCGTCCACCGACGCGATCGCAAAGTGTCCGGTAGACCGTTTCCCTTGTGCGACAACCGCCCGAATCTCGTCCCAATGTTCCTCGACGCTCATACCACTTCCCGAATCGGCTAGCGGGGAAGGTTATTCGGCCGAGTACCGCAGTCCCCCCACGTGAACGATAGTCCGGTCACTCACCGACCACTTGGGTGACATCGCCGCATCGGACCACCTCGTCGCCCTTCGCACCGCCGTCGACGTAGAGTTCGATCTTGTCGTCGTTGCAGGGCGAGTTGCTTGCACGGTAGATGGTGAGCTTGCGGGTTACGTCGCACCGGTTGTGGTAGTAGACGGTGGTTGTGAAGGTGCCAGGCTCGTATGAGTAAGAGAAGCAGCCACTTTCGCTGCGTTCGGCGGAGGCCGTCGCGCTGGTGGCGACGGTGAATCCGATCGAGGCGGCGGCGATGGCGATTCCCGCGAGGAGCCTGCTCGTTATACGCATGATGACCTTTCGATAACTCAGTGGCTCACTGGCAGTGCACGTTGAAGATCTGCCACTTGTCGTCGCCGATGATTCCGCCCCAATCGATGCACCGGCCCTTCGCGGAGACGAACACCGGTCCGGCGTATTCGGTGAACTGACCCTCATCGATGGTCACGTCCTTCTTGCCTTCGGACAGTTCCAAGCCGGCGGCCATACGCACCGCGGCGCCCGGCTGGTCCCGCACGGTGACGACACAGTTCTTCTCGCCGTTGTAGGTGAGGAAGATGGTGCCGCCCCGCAGATCGTGAGTATCGATCACGTTGTATCCGGCCCCGCACTGATTGCCATATGTCGCCGCCGAAGCGGTGCCGGGAGCGAAAAACGCTGCCCCGGAGGCAATTCCGGCCGTGGCCGCACAGGACGCGACGATCTTCAGTGCGTTGCTCACGCAGAACTCCTCTATCGCATTACAGGTGAGATCCCGATGGTAGGGGCGGTGTGCGGGCGCCAATTGCCGGTGAGCGCAGCAAAGTTATCGCCGAGCGCAGCGTCGGCCGTGTCCTGCACCACGTTTAGCGCGTGGCGCGCCGAGCCACTCTATGGAAGCGCCAGACCAACCGGTTTGTGGTGTGGTGATAGATCGCGATGACGGGAGATGATGCCGATGAAAGCTGGAGTCGACCTCGTCGAGACCGCCGCCACGAGCGCCGTCGCGCCGCACGAGCGCACGGACTATTGGGGCGAACTGATCCAGTCGTGCCACCGACGCCGGGTGGGCTACGTATTCCCCCGCCGAAGCGACTTCCAAGGACGAGTAGCGCTGCGCCGCACGGACAATTACCAAATCGTCGGATGGCAGGCCGATGCCGTGACCTACTACCGCACTGCCGGACATGTGCGCGAAGACGCCGACGAGGACTATCGCCTGATGCTGCCGACGACCGGGCACGTCACCATCTGGCAGGACGATCAGCACGTACCCATGCCGCCCGGCATCGGCGCACTGGTGACCATCGACCAACCGTTCGCGTTCACCCAGGTCGACGGCACCGAGGGGCTGACCATAACCATCCCCAAGGGTGAGATCGACCACCGCCTCGGCAGCGCCGCACCGCCTTCGCCGCTCGTGGACCTTACCTCGGGGCTCGGACGAGTGGTCGCCGACCTCGCCACCGGTTTGATCGCCGAGCGCGACACCCTCACCCACCGTCAGTTCAACGCCGTATCCGAGCGGCTGGTCGAGCTGTTGTGCATGCACATCGTCGGCGACCACCCGACCGAACAGAGCCATCTCACCGACGTGGAATCCCGTGTCCGCCACTACATTCACACCAACGCCCACAATCCCGAACTGACTCCGGCCGCCGTCGCCCGCGCCCTCGGCTGGTCGCTGCGCCAGGTCCAGCTCGCGCTCCAACACGGCGGCACCACACCGCGCGAACTCATCAAGGAAGAACGCCTACGACTCGCCCACGCACGGCTGCAGAATCCCGCATACCGCCACTGGACCATCGCCACCCTCGCCGCCGGACTCGGTTTCAACTCCGCCAACTCCTTCAGCACCGCCTTCCGCCGCCGCTTCGGCGCCACTCCGCGCGACATCCGCCGATCCTGAAGGCAATCCACCGCTGCTCCGCGCCGCCCCGACGATTCCTTGCCGATCCCGCGATCCGATTCGCCGAACTCGACTACCTGGCAGCATTGCAGATCGGCACGTTGCTCGGCGAGAGCTGCACCCACGATGTAGTCGATGCTGCGGTGGTCATCTGCGCGAGGTCGATGAACTACTCGCCGATCGTCACAACGGATCCCGATGGCGTACCGAGCTGGACAGCACTCTGCCGCTGATCACTTTGTGAACCCGCAGTCGCTCAGGCGAGCAGGGCGTCGACGATGGTGCGGGCGGTGGTGACGCCGTCGGTGTCGCCCATTTGCCGGGCGGTGTTGGCGGCGCTGATCAGTGCGTCCAGTTCGAAGGCAATGGCGTCGGGGTTCCGGCCGGTGCAGCGCCCCTCGTCTTGGGCGTAGCTGATCTGTTTGGCCAAGAAACCGAGCCAGTCGGCGTGGTCTTCGGCGATGACGTCACGGACGGGGCCCGGTTTGCTGTCGAACTCGGCGATGGTGGCGACGCGGAAGCAGCCGCCGGGGAAGGTCGGGTCGATGATGTGCTCGAACCAGCGGTCCACGATGGCGCGTAGCCGGATCAGGCCGCGCGGTTCGGTCATGGCGGGGGCGATGACGCGCTCGATGAAGGCCTCGCGGGCGGACTTCACCGCCGCCACCTGCAGCGCCTCCTTGGTGCCGAACAGGGTGGCGATGCCGCTCTTGCTGATGCCGAGATCGGTGGCCAGCCTGCCGATACTCAGACCGGTCAGCCCCTCGACGGAGGCCAGGTCGGCGGCGCGTCTGGCGATCGATGCCCGGGATCGCGCGCCTTTCGCCAAGCGCTGGTCATGCTCAGGGGTGATCGTCGTCTCGGCCATAACCACATTCTTCCACTCGGCACTTGCAAATACGAACGAACGGTCGTACGTTAATTACACGAACGATCGTACGCTTTGTTTTCCGTTCTCGTCGAAGGATCTCCCCATGACCGCAGTGTCCACGCGGACCGACAGTCCGCCGACCAACCAAGCCGCCGTGCGAACGCTCGTAATCGCCTGTGGTGCAGCGTTTATCGCCTTTCTCGATCTCTCCGTCGTCAATATCGCCTTTCCCTCCATCGCGCGCGACTTCCCCGATACCGCGACGACCACACTCACCTGGGTCGTCAGCGGCTATGCGATCGCCTTCGCGGCATTGCTCACCCCGGCGGGCCGGTTCGCCGACACCCTCGGACGGCGCAGACTGTTCCTGATCGCACTGGCCGGTTTCGCGCTGACCTCCCTGCTGTGCGGGCTCGCGCCCACCGCCGGTTGGCTCATCGCCGGTCGCCTGCTGCAAGGCGCGACGGCGGCACTGATGGTGCCGTCCGCGCTGGGACTGGTGCTCAGCGTCACGCCGCGCGAGAAAATCGGCGCGGCCATCGGAGCCTGGTCTGCCGCAGGCGGTTTCGCCGCCGTGGTAGGTCCGGCGATCGGTGGTGCGCTGGTCGAGGCGTTCGGTTGGCGGGCCGTGTTCGTGATCAATATTCCGGTCGCGATCGTGCTGATCGTGCCGGGACTGCGCATTCCGGTGCCCGATACGCGACAGCCGGGTAGCGCGCTGCCCGACCCGCTCGGGACCGTCGCCATTGCCCTCGGCCTCGGCGGCCTGGTCGCCGGTGTTACCGAGGGCCAACGGTGGGGCTGGACCGCGCCGAGCACGCTCGCCGCACTCGCTGTCGGCGCGCTGCTGATCCTGGCGGCGCTGATTCGTTCCGCGCGCCACCACAATCCGGCCATCGCGGTCGAGCTGTGGCAGAGCAGGCCGTACGCGCTGGCGAATGCCGCCTCGTTCGTCTTCGGCGCGACCATGTTCGCCTGGTTGCTCGCCGGTCCGCTGTTCCTCGATGCGATCTGGCAGTATTCGGTGCTCGGTTCGGCGGCCGCGCTGACAGTGGGCGCGGTGTCCTCGATGGTGACCGCGACCATCGCCGGGCGCATCACCGCGCCGACCACCCGACGCTGGTTCGGTGTCCTCGGCGCGCTGATGTTCACCGGAACCACGCTCTGGATGAGCACCGATTCCTTCGGTGCGACACCGACTCTGTGGTCGGCATGGGTGCCCGCCGGACTGCTCGGCGGCGGTGGCGTCGGAATAGTCGTGACGGTACTCGGTACGGCGGCCGCGAGTTCGCTTCCGCCGCAACGCTTCGCGGCGGGTATCGGAATGAATTTGACCGCCAGGCAGGTGGGCGGCGCGCTCGGTGTCGCAGTGCTCGCCGCAGTGTTCGCCGCCAATACCGACGATGCGCTGGCCGCCTTCCACACGCTGTTCGCCGTCTGCGCGGTCATCGGCGCCGTCGCCGCCGTGGTGATGGCCATTCCGACGCGTACCCCGGTTCCGGCCGTCGCCGTTCCCGCCCAGAGCTAGGAGTTATCTTGACGCACAACGATATTCGTACCGAAGCCGACGACCCGATGCTGCTGTCGACCACGGTGGCACGCGGCCTGCTCACCGCTGCTCCATGGCGGCGCTATGCGGTGCTGGGTGATTCGATCGCCCAGGGCGTCGGCGACCCGAGCCCCGGATATGACACCGTCGGGTGGGCCGATCGCATCGCCGCAATTCTGAAGGCAACGAATCCCGCTCTGGCATACCTGAATACCGGCCGAATCGGCGCGACGTCCGCGCAGGTGCTCGCCCACCAACTGCCGCGGGTCCTCGAATTCGAGCCGGATCTGGTGCATCTGAGCTGCGGCGGCAACGATCTGTTCGTTCCGGGCGGCAGTCTCGACGAGTTGCGCGCGAATCTCGACGCACTGTTCGGCGCGCTGGCCCGCAGCGGGGCTCAGATCAGCACATTCACCCTCGCCGATGTGTGGGACGCGGAGCGGATGGCGCCGATGCGGCCGATGCGGGAACGGATGTCGGCGCTCAACGACATCGTGCGCGAACTGGCCGTGCGCTACGACGCGATCCTGGTCGAGTTCTGGGACCATCCGCTGCGACTGCGACCCGAGATCATGAGCGAGGACCTCATTCACTTCACAATGACCGGACATGCGGTGGTGGCCACCGAGATGGTCCGTGCGATGGCCGAGCGGCTGCCGACGCGGGAACCGGCACACTGATATGACACCGGGCCGCGCCCGAGCAGATGAGCTCGTGCGCGGCCCGGTGGCGTCCTCCGCTACGCCTTACTCGCCATACCGGTCGACGAGTTCGGCACCGAGGACGGCCAGCTCCGCCTGCACCGATCGCGGTGCCAACACCTCGATTTCGGCGCCCCAGCCCGCCAATTGCTGGGCGATCATGCGCGGCGTCGGCGCGGTGACGCGGACCTGGATACGACCGTCGGCGGCCGGGCCGTCCACCTCGCAGTGTCGGCCCTGCTGCTTGCGCAGGATCGGCAGGAGTCGCGGCGCGACGAGTGCGGTCGCCGACGTGGCGGCGCGGCGTTGCTCGACCTCGCCGACCACCTCTGCCCATACCATCGACAGATCGAAATCCGCTGGGCGATGGGCGATTTCGTCAGCAATCGCGGCATCGACAATGCGGTCGACGCGGAAGGTGCGGCGGCCGCGATCGGTGCCGGCGACGAGGTACCAGACGGCATCCTTGTCGACCAGACCCCACGGGTCGACAATGCGCTGGCTGCGCTCCCCGGCCCGCTCGTACTCCATGCGCACCTTGCGGCGTTCGACGACCGCGCGCTGCAACAATTCGACAAGTTGCGGCCGCAGCTGATCATGCTCACCCCAGCGCGCGGGATCGATGACCACCGCGTCGGCCGCGGCCTCGGCATCGGTGCGGAAGGTGTGTGGCAAGGCACGCACCAACTTTCGCAACGCCGACTTCACCGCGGGCACCGCGCTCGCGGACGGTCCGGCCAGTAGGAACAGCGCGCGGGCCTCCGGTTCGGTCAGGCCGCTGAGGTCGGTGCGCGCACCGCCTACCAGGGACCAGCCGCCACCACGACCCGGCTGCGGATAGACCGGGACACCCGCGGCCGACAACGCCTCCAGATCGCGGCGCGCGGTCGCGACCGATACCTCGAGTTCAGCGGCGATCTCGGCTGCCGTCACCCGTCCACGCGTCTGCATCAAGAGCAGGGTCGCCACCAATCGGTCCGCTCGCATGATCACAATTCTGCCGAAAAAAGTGCTCATTCGGTGAGCACTTTGACCGGAATGATGGATCGCACAGATAAGGAAGACCCCGATCCGAGGAGACCAAGATGTTGCGAGGAATGGCCACCGTTTCGTTCTATGCCGACGACCTCGAGGCCGCGAAGAGCTGGTACACCGAGGTGCTCGGCTTCGAGCCCTATTACGCCGTGCCCGGCGGCTACTACGAATTCCGCATCGGCGACTATCAGCACGAACTCGGGATCATCAACCGCAAGTTCGCACCGGCGG
Organism: Nocardia sp. CA-107356; assembly: GCF_050946365.1. Classification (NCBI taxonomy): domain Bacteria; kingdom Bacillati; phylum Actinomycetota; class Actinomycetes; order Mycobacteriales; family Nocardiaceae; genus Nocardia; species Nocardia sp. CA-107356. Next base: position 7,912,973 of record NZ_CP191992.1, read on the forward strand.
GCGCGCACGATCAGCCCGGCGGGGCCATCCTGCACTGGCACGTCGACGATCTGCAGGCGAGTTTCGACCGGCTGCTGGCACTGGGGGCCACCGAGTACGACCCGATCACGCCGCACGGCGATGGTGATTTCATCACCGCGTCGGTGATGGATCCGTTCGGAAACGTGCTGGGGATCATGCAGAATCCGCACTACCTCGAGATCTTGGCGAAGAGTCGGCCCGCTCGAGCCAGGCTCGCATTGCCGCGAGGATGCGCTGACGCAGGGATGTTTACCTGCGTCGGCGCATGGTCGTCGTCGGTTAGGGTTTCGCTGTCGGCTCAGGGGCCGAACCAGCGCTCCAGGATTTTGGCGACGCCGTCGTCGGCCACGTCGTCGGCAACTTCGTCCGCCCAGTCGCGGACCTCGTGCGGCGCGTTCGCCATTGCGACGGAATGCCCTGCCCAGTGCAGCATTTCGCGGTCGTTGTAGCCGTCGCCGATGGCCAGGGTCGCCGCGCGCGGAATACAGAGTGCGGTGCGCAGTCGCTCCAGCGCCCATCCCTTGGAGACCCCGCTCCGCGAAACGGTAAGCCACGGGCCGAATTCGCCGTGCACCCAGCTCGCTCCGGGCACGCGCAGCTGGGCGAGCAGTCGCAGCATCTCCTCCAGGGAACCCTCGGGCCACCAGCCGTTGAGTCGCGGCGTCGGCTCACTGCTCAACGCACCGTCATCGACGAGAACGTATTCACCGATGGAGAATTCGCCCGGACTGATCCCAGTGGCCCAGGTGCCGACACCGACCTTCTCCACCGCGAAAATCATCTCCGGGAACAGTGCGCGCAAGGCGACGACGGCAGGTCCGGGATCGAATGTCTGCACCGCCACCGGCTCCCCCTTCGCCACATCGATGTGCACCGCGCCGTTGGAGCACAACGCATGTCCATCGACCAAGCCCAGCTCTTCCAGCACGGGACGCGTCGTCATCAACGTCCGCCCGGTCGTCACGACCACATGCGCACCCGCCGCAACGGCCGCACGCACAGCATCGACCACACGGGCACTGACCGCCGATCCCGGCTGCAGCAACGTCCCATCGATATCCAGCGCAATGAGCTGAGGTCCCCCGTCTACCACCAATCCATTGTGCATCGCTATGGCACTCTGCGGGGGCTGGAGCGGATGTATCGGCTACGCGAGCCGCGAATTCAGTTGGTTTTATGTGACCGCGGTGATCATCTGTGGGCTCCGCCGCCCCCACCGCTGGAACCACCGGAGTGGCCAGAGGCGGAACCACCACCCGAGGAGCTGGCACCGGAGGAGCTTCTGCCGCCGAATGTCGAACCGCCGGAGGAGGTTCCGCTGGACGAGGTGCCACCGGTCGAACCGCCGAATGCACCACCTCTAGTTGGACCGCCTGATGTACCGCCATTAGTCGAGCCACCCGAGGTGCCACCGTTGGCCGAGCCACCCGAGGTATGCCCCCCGGTCGAACCACTCGATGTACCACCGCTCGTCGAGCCACCCGACCTACTACCACCGGCCGAACCACCCGAGGCACCACTAGCCGAACCACCCGAGGTCGCACCACTGGCCGAACCACCCGAGGTCGCACCACTGGCCGAACCACCCGAGGTCGCACCACTGGCCGAACCACCCGAGGTAGCACCGCTTGCGGAGCCACCCGTTGGGCTCTCACTCGTCGAACCACCGTTGGTCGAACCGGAGGTACCACCCGTCGATCCGCTCGTGGATCCCCCAGATGTCGAACCGCTCGTTCCCCCAGAAGACGCACCGCCCGAGGTACTTCCGCCGGGCGTACTGTCCGCGCTGCCGCCGGACCAACTGCCCTCCGAGGTGGTGCCACCCGGAGTCACGGTCCCGGAGGGGATTTCGCCCGACGGGGCGCCCGTGGCAGGCCCGGTGAAGATCGGGGGGTTGCCGATGGTTATGCCGGGGATACCGGGAGTCGCTGTACCCGTTCCGGCGGTAGGCGGCGGTACCGGGACGGCGGGAGCTGGATTGATCGGGGTGGGACGGGAACCCGGGAGGCTGACGCGTGGGATCGGTGCGGGAGTCGCGGGCTGGTCGGGGACCGCGGGGGCGCGCTGCGGGCTTTGAACGAAGGGCAACGGGTTCAGGAACTGGGCCGGGTTGGCGTAGGTGACACCGTCGGACTGCATCGACCCACGTCGCGGCTGCTGGTGGCTGCCCCAGTGGGCCTCGGCCACCGACGGACCGATCGTTGTCGTATGGACGTCGGGAGCGATCCCGTAGGCGGGCCTACCCGAGTTGCCGAAGCCCGCGGCCGTGGTGGCCCAGCCGACTGCCCTCGACACGGCCGAACCAGCATCGGTGAGCGCGTGGATATCGGGCTCGAATAGCAGATTGTCCATCGGGCGCCCGCCATTCGGCGCGGCGTCGAGCAGGGACGGCATCTCCGGGATGGTCGGGCCGCCGAATACCGTGACCGCCGATACTGCCACCGCGGATGCCACTGCGGCACTGGAGAATACGGCGATCTTCGGGGCTCGATGTCGACCGCCCGTCGATAGTGGGGCAAAGCTGCGCGCGGCGTAACCGGCGGCGCCGACGGCGACGGTCTGGCCCGGATCGGTCGACATCACCACGGGTCGCCCGAGTTCGGCGATGGTGCGCGCGACCTCGACGGGACGGGTGGCACCGCCGACGAGCAGAATGTAATCGATATCGGACAGGCTGCGTCCGGTCGATTCCACGCACTCGTGGATCACGTCGAAGGAATCCCGGATGTGCTGGGTGCGCAGACCCCCGATATCGACGATCGAGGTCATCTGCAGCATCGACCCGTTGTCGTCGGGCGCCCCGACCCGCGAGTATTGCGCGATCATCGCACCGAGCGGACGGCCACCGAAATCGTAGGAGCGCACGGACTTTCCGACGATCGGATGGTCGTCCCAGTCCGGTCCGACCCGGACGATCGAGACATCGAGGCTCGCCCCGCCGAGGTCGTAAACCAGCACGAAGCCCGGCTCCAGCGGTCCGCGCTCCTGTTCGAGCCACTCCGCGGCCGCGACGGGTTCGGGTACCAGCATTACATCGGCGGCCCCGGCCAGGTTCAGCGCCTGTCGCAGCAGCGCCAGCTGCTTATCGGAATAGCTTGCGGGATAGGTTGCGACGGCCCCCGCGGTCGGCGGGAACGATTCGAGCAGACCGTTCACCACCGCGGCCACCAGATTCGCGGGCGACCAGAGCCGACCGCCCACGATCACCGATTCCGGGTCACGCGCCAGATCTGCGAAATCCGTTACCGCCATAGCGAATTGGGGGATCCCACCGATCCGGATACCGCCCGCACTGTCGAAGGTCACCGCCGTGCGGCGCGCCCGCACCGACGACCATGGTCGCTCGCCGGTCACCAAGGCGGATACGGAGTTCACTGAACCGATGCTGAAACCCAGACCTGTAGTCATTCGCTATCCCGTCAACGCACCGAGACCACGTCCATCACATAGGAGATCCATGTGGCCGCGGTCGCTTCCCAAACAGCTCCCACAGGTTAGCTGCTATCGGATCGAATGGGATGCAGAATTGATATGAAACGTTCGACTTACGTTGATGATGATTCAAACCTCCAGCTAGATCGCCTGATTAAACGCGATCCAGACCCCTGGACGTTCGGCGTTTCGCAACCTGAAGCCCGATTCCAGTGCGGCAAGCCAGTTTCCGCTACTGCACAGTAACTCGAATCACGGCGCCGATCGGCCGTCCGCAACGGGCAACGACCGAACCGCACAGAAGCGACAGCACACACCGACCGGTCGGTAACCAGATCATTGCCAGCGCTAGCTATTTCATTGCACGCCCGTATCGGCCCATCAAGCATGACGCATCAAATGTAATGCCCGTTTTCCGCCAGCAGCACCATCCGCCAACGACTTGACTGGGTTCCGCGATGCGGAAGCGCTCGGCCGAGCCGAGGTCCCGCCCACTTCATCGTGCATGAAATCGCCAGGAAGAGAAGGGAAAACGAGGACGATGTCTACACGTTTCGCGGAGAAGGTCGTGCTGATCACCGGAGCGAGCTCGGGAGTCGGCAAGGCCGTGGCGCTGCGGGCGGCGGCCGAGGGCGCGGCAGTGGTGCTCGGCGCTCGTGGTAAGGACGCGGGCGAAAAGATCGCGGCCGATATCCGCGCGACGGGCAGCCGGGCGGTCTTCGTGCCGACCGATGTCACCGTGGAGGCCGATGTGGCCCGGCTGACCCAGGCGGCGCTCACCGAATACGGACGGCTGGACGCAGCTTTCAACAACGCGGGTGCCGTCAATGCCTTCGGCCCGGTCTCACAGATCGACGAGGCGGGGTGGCGCGCCGATCTCGAACTGAACCTGACAAGCGTGTTCTACGGTCTGCGGCACCAGGTTCCGGCCATTGTTGCCTCCGGCGGCGGCGCGATTCTCAATAACGCTTCGAACCTCGGCGTGGTCGGTATGGGTTCGGTCGCGCCGTATGTGGCGGCCAAGCACGGTGTCGTCGGACTGACCCGCGCGGTGGCGCTGGAAGCCGCCGAACAGGGCGTGCGAGTGAACGCGCTGGTCTCCGGCGCCGTCGATACTCCGGCATTCCGCAATTCGATGGGTGCGACACCCGAAGGCGAAGCGGCCATCGCCGCACTGCATCCGCTCGGCCGGATCAGCAAGCCAGCGGAGATCGCATCCTTCTGCGCCTACCTGCTGAGCGATGAGGCCAGTTTCATCACCGGCGCGGCGCTCGCGATCGATGGCGGATTCACCGCCAAGTAGGCGGTGGCCTCGCCGGTGCCCGACCAGGCAGCCGACCGGCACCTCGGCCCGACACACGCCCTCATCGCGTCGCCGATCGCCGAGGTGCCGACCATTCTCGGACCCTACCTCGCATCCGTCATGTCGGCGGGGGGCGAACTTTGTTACGTATCACCAATACGACAGCGGCGCGAATGCGCCGCGAGCGCTCAGGCGCGGGTGAGCAGGCGGCGCACTCTACCGGTCCGCACCACGGCGCCACCAGCGACCAGCGCGGGCCGACGGCCACGCACCAAGTGGTCGAAGTCCGTAGCGCCGCCGACCGGTTCACGCAGCCGACCGGCATTGAAGTCATCGGCCAACTGCCGAACCGTCTCCTGCGCGCAGGATTTGTTGGTACCGATGAATCCGGTGGGACCACGCTTGATCCAGCCGGTGACATACGTTCCCGACAGCACCGCACCGCCGGACTGCTCCAGCACGCGACCGTTCAGGTTCGGGAGAACGGCGGCCTGCTCGTCGAATGGCAAGCCGGGCAGCGCCACACCGCGATAGCCGACCGAGGTGAGCACCAACCCGGCATCCAACCGCTCGGTCTCCCCTGTCGCGACGGCACGGACGCATCCGTCCGGATCAGTGACGAGTGCATTGCGGCGCACCTCGATACCGGTCACCTCGTCGGCGCCGAGGATCTCGGTCGGCGCGGCCAGATACCGGAAAACGATCCGCTTGCGCGCACCGAACGCCCGCTCGGACAAGGTGCGCAACAGCCGCAGCTTCTGCTCGACCTGATACGGCAGCCCCTCCGTCACCTCCGGCAATTCTCCCTCGATGGCGATATCGACATCGGCGCCGAGCAGACCGACGAATTCCGGAACGGTGAAAGCGGATTCGGCCGGACCACGCCGGCCGAGGATGACCACTTCCTCGACCTTGCTCTCCCGCAGGGCCTTCAGCGCATGCGGTGCGATATCGGTGCCCGCCAACGCTTCCGGATCACTGGTCAGGATGCGCGCCACATCGAGAGCCACATTGCCATTTCCGACGATGACCGCCCGGCGCTGCGACAGATCGAAGGTGCGCTCCGCGTGATCGGGGTGCCCGTTATACCAGGCGACGAAGTCGGTGGCGGATACGTTACCCGCCAACCCCTCTCCGGGAATGTCGAGCTTGCGATCCGAGGACGCGCCGACCGCGTAGATCACCGCATGAAAGTGCGCGAGCAGCTCTGCATGCGAAATATGCTTGCCCACTTCGACATTCAGATACGACCCGAAACCCGACTGCGCGGAGATGATGTCGAAGAGCTTATCGACCTGCCTGGTCTTGGCATGGTCCGGTGCGACGCCGTACCTGGCCAGCCCATGAGGCACCGGCAGTCGGTCGAAGACCGTCACAGTGACATCGGGTTGGGTCAGCAATTCATCGGCCGCATACATCGCCGACGGACCCGATCCGACGATCGCCACCCGCAGCGGCTGATGCTCGGTGAGAATCTCGGCGGCGGGCACCGGCTTCGCGAGGAGCGGCCGCGGTCGCGCCTGGCGATAGAAGTCGGCGTTGATCTCGATGAACGGCTTCTGCTCATCGGTCAGTTTCTTCGACGAGGTGATGGCATCGACCGGGCACGCGGTGGCACACGCACCGCAGTCCACGCACGCCTGCGGGTCCACGTACAGCATCTCCGCCGTCAGGAAATCGGGTTCGTCGGGCGTGGGATGGATGCAGTTGACCGGGCAGGCGTACACGCAGGACGCGTCGCTGCAACACGACTGCGTGACGACGTAGGGCACGTCAGCCAGCCTTCGCCGTGCGCAACGGCTCGGAGCGGTAGCGGGTGGTGTGGCCGTCGATCTTCAGCAACTTCCACACGGCCTTGCCGATGGGATTCATCAGGCCGATGTCGTTGGCCAGCGTGCGCACATCGCCGAAGAAATCGCTGAACTCCTGTTTGGCCTGCTTCGACCCGTAGAACAGCTCCTTGCGCACCTCGTCCGGGATATCGAACTCGCGGAAAAACGACCGGGGCGGGGTGTAGATGGAGCGGCCGAGGATCCACATGACGATCGGCATGACAATCGAGAGCACAAACTTGTTGGCCGAATTCGTCTCGGGCACATGCTGCTCGAGGAATCCGTGCGCGAAGGAGATGTGGCGCGCCTCCTCGGCGACATGGATGGCCATTACGCCATGCATGATCGGATGCACTTCCTCGCCGGAGCGCAGGACCGCCTTCTGGATGTGGTCGATGGGCTCCTCACCCGCGAGCACGGCCATGAAGAACAGATTGGGGAACAACGCGGCCACCGGCGCACCGATGTACTTGAACTTGCGCACCAGCGGCCCCATACCGGGGACGTCGATCCCGATCCGGTTGACCATCTCCTGGAACATCAGGGTGTGGTTGTGCTCCTCGATCATCTCGTGGGAGCAGTAGCGGAATTCGGGTGAGCCGTTCGGCAGGCCGAAGCTGTGCGTCACCATGCCGCTGATCAGGATGGATTCGAACTGCAGACCGACCTTGGCGACATTGGCTTGGCGGTACTTGCCGATGGCGATCTTGCGGTCGAGCGGCAGCGCCTGGTACCAGGGGTGGCGACCGAGCGCATCGCCGGACACCGGGAGCACCCAACGCTCCGGACCGGCGTCGACGGCGAAGTCCGGGTTGTCCCAGTCGATGTCCTCGAAGGGGTCGAAGTGCTTGTTCACCGAACCTTCGGAGAGCAGCAGCAGCTTCGCGGCATACTCCTGCGCCTTCGCCAGATCGGGATCGACTGCGGGCGTAACGGCTGTAGACATCGTCGTCACTGCCTCTCCTCGTGGGACATTTACTGTATCCCATAGTTACACTTACGAGGAGTAACGTCAACCTGGCACATGATCGACGTTCCGGCGACGGTGGGTTCGCCGCCGGGTCCGCCGCTACCGCAGCCCGACCTGCGACAACCCCGCGACTACGGAATCGGCGGGGAGCGCCAGCGCGATCACGACCCCACATGCCGACATCCCCGCCGCGATCGCAACCCGGGACAAGCGGCGCCTTGTGCGTCGCGAAAGTAAAAGGGCGCGCGCCGCCGCTAGGCGGTGCGCGCCTTGACGCCTGTGCCGGTGGTGGTGTCCGGCCGCCTCCTCATCCACGGCGGCGGCACGGCGCCATGATGGCGGCGCCGTCGGCGATGGTGCGCTCGGGATCCGGGGCCGTGATCACCGGGCGCGCCAGTTCGTTGGCGAGCACCTGGGATACCTCGACCGGGCGGGCCGCGCCGCCGACCACCAGGACGCAGTCCACATCGGCCATCGTCACATCGGCCATCCGCAGACAGCGGTACACCAATTTCAGCGAGGATCGGATATGGATGGTGCGCAACTCATCGGCGGTAACACCGGTGACCGCACCGGAAATGGAGGCCGCAGCGGTGCCGTTCCCGGCCCGCGCGGAAACCAGTGCGCCGAAGGCACGGCCGCCGAATTCCGAGGATCGAACCGGCACGCCGACGATCGGATTATTCGGACATCCCGCGCCGACTCGCACCAGGGTGATGTCGAGGTTGGCGCCACCTAGGTCATAGACCAGGGCTAGGCCCGGCATCAGCGGCCCGCGTTCGACCTCGAGCCAGGTCGCCGCCGCAACGGGTTCGGCAACCAGCGCGACCTGCGGCAGGCCGATCGCGTCCAACGCCGCGCGCAACTCCCCTACCTGTCCCTCGGAGTAGCCCGCTGGATGGGTCAGCGTGACTCCGGCATCGACCGCCCGGTGATCGCGGCGCGCCTCGGTGATCAGGCACTCCGCGACGACCGCGATCAGATCGGCGGCGGTCAGCGCCCGGTGCCCGACTCTGGCCCGCGTGGTCTTGCGCTGGCCGAGGTCGGCGAATTCGGTGATCGCGCGCCCGTGCCGCGGAATCATGCCGACCCTGGCCATGCCGGTGCTGTCGAAGGTGAGGGTGGTGCGACGGGTGACAGCGGGCGAGCGTTCGGCGGCCGAGCGGCGCCCCGGCGGAGCCTTGGCCGAACTCTCCTCCGCCAGAGCGGAAACCGTGTTCACAGTGCCTATGCTCAAACCAAGACCAACCGCCATCGCAATCCTTTGATCGCCGAGCCGATTTGCTTCGAACCTATTCACGCAACCACTCCGCGACCCGCCTGCCAACCACCGGACATACGGTTGTCCGCACACCGCCGGTACTGACACACGTTGCATAGCGAGCGCACCGAACCCGGCTCACCCGCCACGCGACTCCGCGCGACCCGATCATGGTCGGATCCCTTCCGGCGCGCCGGAATTCGACGATGCCCTGTCACGGTTCGCCGATCGACGCCAACTCCGCCATCTCGGCTACGGCTACATGTTCCTACATGCGCAAACATCACCTCAACGCACCCCTCGTCACGATAGCCGTGCAGCCGTGGGAGGCCGAACGGACGGCTGTGCCGATACCGACCAGTTCGTGCACACCACGGCGCGCGGATCCGCTATCGCGGTCACCCGAGTTCCGACTTCCCGCACCGGAATTCGCGAACCGTTCCGGTGCGGGAAATCAAAGCCTGTGCGGCCGTTGGCAATCACTTAGCAACATTCCAGCACAGCCTGAGCACTCGCTGCGTACGCTGTACGCTGCGCCGGACCCTGCGCTTGCCCGAGCAACTGCAGCACCATCTGCGCGGCCTGGTCCTGCCACCGCGCGTACGCCCTCGGGAAGCCCGAACGCTGCGCGGCCTGCGCCGCCTGCCACAGCGGCATCGCCTGGTAATTCGGCGCGTGGACCAGCAATGCGTCCAGGAATCGCTCGGTCGCGTAGCGCAGATCGGTGATCTGTTCCGGCGTACCCCAGCCCGCGGAGGGACGCTGCTGGAACACCCCGAGCGAGTCGTAGTCGACCGCCTCGGTCAGGTTGCGCAGCATTGATTCCTGTAGTGCGGTGGCCAGTGCGACCACCGCCGCATAATCGGGCATGCCGCGGTGGCGGACCACCTCGACAATCGTTCGCGCGTTATCCCACTGCTCCGGATTCGGCGTGAAATGCAGTTGATCGCCCTCGATTCCGTGTGGCAGCGACTGCGCCGGGATGCGGCCGGCAGCAGAGTTCGGGATCGGCTTCCCCACCGATTCCGGGCTCACGGCGGCCACTTCGGGCGAGTCCAAGGGGATCTCGGTGATTGCCGGCCCATCCGGTGCCCGCAGTGCGGGCGTTCCGGGTGGTGGTGCGGCCGTGGCCGGACCGGATTGGATTATCACCGCGGCACTGACAACGGCCAGCGCCAGAAATACCTGTCTTCGAATTGACATGGCGATCGATCAACTCCCCGCCGCCTGCACACGACCTACGTCGCGGGCCTTGACCCACGGACGGCAGGTCGAGCAGGCTGCGATCGGGCGGCCGGATATCGCTCATCCGGGCCGCGTTCGACGACCATTGCGAATGGCTCACTTCGGATTACGTTCCGATAACTCACCGGAACCCACTAGCACATGTTTCGCATTCAGCACAATATGAGAAGTTGAAACAGAGTTCGGTTTCGACACGCCATGAAAGGGTGCGGATTTCGCCCACGCACGCTGGCGATGGCTTGCAGGTCACTCGAAATGGTCAGAATCCGGCCAATACAGCGGAGCTTAATTCACCCTTATCCCGCAGGCAGTTCCGGAATGCGGGTGGCCCGCGCGTAGACGGTCTCCCCGTCGCTGAGCTGCAACGCCTCGGCGTCGCCCCGGGTCACCTGGGCGGCGAACAGATCGCCGGTGGCAGCATTGCGCAGTTCGACGCGCACCTCGAAACCCAGGTGCACAACGCGCTCCACGGTGGCGCGGGTGACGCCCGCCGATTCCGCGGTGCCCTCGTCCTTGGCCAACGCCATGCTGGCGTCGCGGCCGACGCGAATATCGTGCGGGCGCACCAGGTGCCCATTGAGCCTGGCCACCGCGCCGAGGAAGGACATGACGAACTCGTTGGCGGGACGGTCGTAGACATCCTCCGGGCTGCCGACCTGTTCGATGCGGCCCTTGTTCATCACCGCGATCCGGTCGGCGACGTCGAGCGCTTCTTCCTGATCATGGGTGACCAACACGGTGGTCACGTGGACCTCCTCGTGCAGGCGGCGCAGCCAGGTGCGCAGATCGGCGCGCACCTTGGCGTCGAGGGCGCCGAAGGGTTCGTCGAGCAGCAGCACCTGTGGGTCGACGGCGAGCGCGCGGGCCAGTGCCATGCGCTGGCGCTGACCGCCGGAGAGCTGGGCCGGGTAGCGATGCTGGAAGCCGTCGAGGCCGACGATGCCGAGCAATTCGTCGACACGCTTGGCGATCTCGCCCTTGGGGCGCTTGCGGATCTTGAGTCCGAAGGCCACGTTGTCCCGCACGGTCATGTGCTTGAACGCGGCGTAGTGCTGGAATACGAAGCCGATATCGCGCTTCTGCGGCGGCACGTGGGTGACGTCATTGCCCGCAATGGTGACGATGCCGGAGTCGAGCGACTCCAGACCCGCGATCGAGCGCAGCAGGGTCGACTTGCCCGAACCCGACGGCCCGAGCAGTGCGGTCAGCTCCCCCGACGGGATATCGATGCTGACATCGTTCAGGGCGGCGAAGGAACCGTAGTTCTTCTTCGCATTGGTCACGGTGATCACTTGGTGCCCCGCTTACGTTCGAGGAGGGTCATCAACAGAAGGACTATGAGGGCGAGGCCCATCAGCAGGGTGGCGGCGGCGTAGGCGCCGAAGGTGTTGTGGTCGTTGATGTATCGACCGTGCACGAGCAGTGTCAGCGTCTGCGATTTACCCGGCAGCGCCGAGGACACCATGATCACCGCGCCGAATTCACCGAGCGCACGCGCGACGGTCAGCACGATGCCGTAGGTCAGGCCCCAGCGGATGGCGGGCAGCGTGATCCGCCAGAACGTCTGCCAGCGGGAGGCGCCGAGGGTGGCCGCGGCCTGCTCCTGATCGTCGCCGATCTCGTGCAGCACCGGCTCGACCTCGCGCACCACGAACGGCAGCGTGACGAAGATGGTGGCGATCACCATGCCGGGCAGATTGAAGATGACCTTGAAGCCGAGATCTTCCAGTCCGCCGAACCAGCCGTCCGCACCCCACAGCAGGATCAGCGCGACGCCGACCACGACCGGCGAAACGGCGAAGGGCAGATCCACGATGCCCTGCACCAGGGTGCGGCCCGGGAACTTCCCGCGCACCAGGGCGATCGCGGTGACGATGCCGAAAATCACGTTCACCGGGACCACGATCGCCACGATGAGGATCGAGAGTTGGAATGCCGAGATCGCCGCCGGTGTGGAGATCGAGTCGATGAACGCGCCGATCCCCTTTTCGAAGGTGCGCCACAGAATGATGATCAGCGGCAGCACCAGCAGCACGAAAAGGTAACCCAATGCGACGGTGCGCAGCGAAATACGGGTCGGCCAGGACAGATTCACTGTGCCTCCTGCTCTTTGCGCGCCGTCCGCTCGGCCCACAGCCGCAGCACCAGCAGGGTCGCGAACGAGATGACCAGCAGCGCGACCGAGACCGCGGCCGCGTTCACCGGCCGGTCGATCTCGATCTGCTTCTGGATGTACTGCGAGGCCATCTCGGTCTTGCGCGGGATGGCGCCGCCGATCAGCACCACCGAACCGTATTCGCCGATGGCGCGGGCGAAGGCCAGACCGCCGCCGCTGATGATGGCGGGTGCGAGGGTCGGTAGGACGATACGGCGGAACGTGGTCCAGTTATCCGCACCGAGCGAGAGCGCGGCCTGCTCGACCTCGCGGTCGGCCTCGATGAGCACCGGCTGCACCGATCGGACCACGAACGGCAACGTGACGAACGCCAACGCCACGACGAGGCCGGGCTGGGTGGCGTTGAGGTGGATATCGATCGGGCTCTGCGGGCCGTACAGCGACAGCAGCACGATGCTGGCGACGATGGTCGGTAGCGCGAACGGTAGGTCGATGAGCGCGTTGACAATGCTCTTACCCGGGAAGTCGTCACGCACCAGGACCCAGGCGATCAGCGTGCCCATCACCACATTGATGACCGCCACCACCACGGAGACGACCACCGTGATGCGCAGCGAGTCGACGGCGGCGGGCGCGGTGATGGCATCCCAGAATCCGGACCAGCCGTCGTCGAATGAGGTGACGGTGAGCGCGGCCAGCGGTAGCAGCACGATGATGCTGAGCCAGAGCACCGCGGTGGCGATGCCGAGCGGACCCACCGAACCGGTCACCCGTAGCCACGACCAGGTTCGGCCAGCGGCTACAGGGGACGCGGGTTCATCCGCGATTTCGGAGCCGCCGGGATCGGGGACGTGCCCGATCCCGGCGGTGCTGCTGTCTGTCACAGTCGTCCAGTATCCCGTGTGTTTCAGATCACCGAACTACTTGGTGGCCTTGTCATAGATGACCGCGACGGAGCCGGTGTTCGCGGTGAACAACTCCTTGTCCACGCTCTTCCAGCCACCGAGGTCGGCGATCGTCCACAACTTCTGCGGAGTCGGGAAGTCCTTGGCGTAGTCGGCGGCCACCTGCGGGTCGACCGGGCGGAATCCGGCCGAGGCCCAGGCCTTCTGCCCCGCCGTGGTGAACAGGAAGTCGCGGAAGGCGCTCGCCAGTTCCAGATGCTTGCTGCTCTTCAGTACCGCGACCGGGTTCTCGATCTTGAAGGTGGTCGGCGGCACGATGTGCTCGATCGGATCACCGTTGCGCTCGGAGAAGATCGCCTCGTTCTCATAGCTCAGCAGCACGTCACCGGTGCCCTGCAGGAAGGTCTCGGTCGCTTCGCGGCCCGACTTCGGCTGCACCTGCACATGCTCTTTGGAGATGAGCTGGCTCAGGTAGTCCAGACCCGCCTGCGGGTTCTTGCCGCCGTCGCTCTTGGCCGCGTACGGGGCGAGCAGGTTCCACTTGGCCGAGCCCGAGCTGAACGGGTTCGGGGTGACCACCTGGACGCCCGGTTTGAGCAGGTCGTCCCAGTCTTTGATGCCCTTCGGGTTGCCCTTGCGGACGACGATCGCGACGACCGAACCGAACGGAATTCCCTTGGTGGCGTCGGCATTCCAGCTCGGGTCGACCAGACCGGCGTCGACGAGGCGGGTGATATCGGGCTCGACCGAGAAGTTGACGATATCGGCCTCGGCGCCGTCCTTGACCTTGCGGGACTGATCGCCCGATGCGCCGTAGGCGCCATTGATCTGGACGCCCTTGCCCTTATCGGTCTTATTGAATTCGGGGACGACCTTGTCGAAGCCCGGCTTGGGGACGGCATAGGCATAGAGGTTGAGGGTGCCGCCGCTGCCGTCGGCTCCAGCACCACCCACGGTGTCACTGGCTCCACCACCGCACGCGGTGAGCACGACGGCAGCGACTGCCGTTAGCGCTGCGATGACCGGGCGACGGTGCGATCGGGACGATCCGAGGAGCAAGGATCTGGGTGACATGGATGGAACCTTTCCTATGCGCTCCGCCGCGACGTGGACTAGGGGTCGCGACGATAGAACTGACACGGCGCGACTACCGACCGACGGGTCGTTCGGCTACGGACACTGCTGCGAAAAGTTGCGCGCCAGTCTAGAGAAAGAGAGTGCGCAGCAGCGCCCGGCGCAGATCAGCGACAGAGAATGTCCGCGACCGCGAGATTGCCGACAGCGATCAACGCCAATTCATGGCGGACCTGCGGGACGGCACTCGAAGACACGGGCAGACTGTAGCAGAGGAAACGTCACCACTTCGAATCAACGCCAGCTATCCGCTTTCCGGCGGCAAAAACCGACAAAGTTCCAGTAAGAGGGGGGTTTCATCCCATGACTACCAGCCCGGATCGCGTTCGCACCCGGTTTCCCGATATCAGCACCCGCGCGTGGGAACATCCCGCCGATCGCACCGCGCTGGTGACACTGCGCTCGCTCGCCGGTTTCGATGTCATCCTGCGCACCCTGTCGGGACTACTGCAGGAACGCCAGCACCGGCTGCTCTATCTGGCGACCGCGGTTCGCGTGGACGAACGCCAGTTCCGTTCGCTGCACCAGTTGCGTCAGGACTGTGTGGAGATCCTCGACGCGCGCACCACACCCGAGATGTTCGTGCTGCAGAGTCCGCACGTGAACGCCTTCACCATCGGCATGGACCAGCCGTTCATCGTGCTGACCACCGGGCTGATCGATCTGATGGACACCGAAGAGTTGCGCTTCATCGTCGGCCACGAACTCGGGCACGCGCTGTCCGGGCATGCGGTTTATCGCACCATGCTCATGCATCTGCTGCGCATCTCGGCCAACCTGGGTTGGATGCCGGTGGGCGGCTGGGCCTTACGCGCGATCGTGGCCGCGCTGATGGAGTGGAGCCGCAAGTCCGAACTCTCCGGCGACCGCGCCGGGCTGCTGTGCGGCCAGGATGTGGAGGCGTCGGTGCGGGTGCATATGAAGACCGCGGGCGGCACCTGGATCAAGGAGATGAACCACGGCGCGTTCCTGCAGCAGGCCGATGACTACGAGCGCTCCGGCGATCTGCGCGACGGCGTGCTGAAACTGCTCAATCTGGAGTTGCAGAGCCATCCCTTCTCGGTGCTGCGGGCCGCGGAACTGCGCCGCTGGATCCAATCCGGCGACTACAACCGCATGCTCGGCGGTGACTACCCGCGCCGCGAACACGATAAGAACACCAAGATCAGCGACGAAATCAAGGAAGCCGCGCGCACCTACCGGCAGAACTTCGACCAGTCCGAGGACCCACTGATCCGCACGGTGCGCGGCCTCGGCCGCGATGTCGGATCCGCGGTGAGCACGGTGGGTCACGAGGTCGGCGAGACCGTCTCCAAGATCGGCAAACGCTTCAACGACTGGCGCACCGGCGCCGATCGAGACGACTCGGCCGACGAGTGAAGAGCGAGCGATGACGAGCAGGGATGAGGGCGTCGATTCCGCCGAGATCCGGGTTCAGGCACCTATTTCGTGAGCGGCTGGACTCCGGACGCTCTGCGGCCGGGCAGACCGACGTGGCCGATCGGCGAGGCATCAGCACCCCACGATCAGCGGAATTCCGCTCCGTTCGCCCGGTGATTCTCGACAGGGCCGCGAAAGCGTGTGCTTCATTCGGATGGGCTGGTGGTTGGAGGGTCAAGCGTCGGCGTGGCCTGCGCCTTCCATGAGTTGTGTTGCGACTGCGGTCACGTGGCTGGCAAAGGCGGCGCGGTCGGTGCCGAGGTTTCCTTCGGTCCACTCGATGAAGAGCGAGATCAGGGCGCCGAAGAGCGCGGAAAAGCGCATTCGGATACGGGGATCGTCGGGCGAGCCACCGATGCAGTCCCCCAGTGCGGCGATGGCAATCGCCGGAATCGTTTCTCGCACGTGGCGCCGTAGTCGCGCGTCCGCCACCGGCTCGACCAACAGGATGCGGCACAGACGGGGATCGGCCTCCATGAGCTGGGCGGCGGCGTCGAACACCGCGTGTAGATCGCCGGACGCTACCGCGGGCGCGACTGCGTCTTCCAGGCGGGACAGCGCCGCCCGATACACCGAATGCAGCAGCACGTCTGTATCGGGAAAGCTCTCGTAGAAGAACTTCTGGCTCAACCCCGCTGCACGGCAGACCGCTCGCATTCCCAGAGCAGAAACTCCTTGTGTGCCAACCACTTCGACACCGACATCGATGAGGCGGGCCCGCCGGTCGGCGGCGCGATCCTCGGCTGTCTGCCCACCGTAGCTCCTTGACACAGAATCACTTTACAAGAACCATCTCATTTGGGAAGCATGCGCTTCCAGATGGGAGACGTCCATGTTCACCAACGAGAAGTTCCAACAGTCACTACGGCTGCCACGCCTTGCGCAGCCGATCCCGACAGTGATGACGAACCGCGCCGAGCCGGTGGAGGTCCTCGACGAGGACGCGCTGACTGCGATGACCCAGGCGTGGTTCGACGAGTACGAGCAGAAGATCGACTTCTATGCGGGGCACGGCCTGGATATCGCTTGGACTCTCGAATGGGCAAAGAAGTACTGGTGGAGCTGGCAGACACGGGACATGAGCTACAACCACGAGCTCTACACCGACGATCTGCGCTACAAGGACGTTACGACGCTGGGCGCAACAATGGTCGGGCTCGATGAATTCGTGGCGTACAACTTCGCGTTCTTCGATGCCATCCCCGATTGGCGTTACGACCCGATACCCGGGCAGTGCTATATCGATCTGACAGCGGACGGTGAGGTCCGCATAGTCGTCCGCTACTACGGCAGTGGTCACCTGGTCGGGCCGCTGAAGCTTCATCCCTATGGAAAGGACGCGGTCGCGATCCCGGGCAACGGCGCCTTCATCCAGTGTGCCGCTGTCGACCGATATCACTTCAACGCCGAACACCTGATGTACGAAGGCGAAACCCTCTACGACCTGCTCGACGGCGTACAACTGGCTGGAATCGTGCCGGGCCCGTCGACCACCGCCTTCAAGTGGCTGATGCGCGGTGCGGGCCTCGCAACCCGCGCCGTCACGCGGCTCAACCGCTCCGCTGTCCGTGGACGCGCAATACTGCCGCGCTGAGCGTCGATCACCGAGAAGATTCATTACCGGCGGCGCGGACTCGCTCGAATAGCCATATCTGTGAAGCTTGGCGAACATCTGGTAATCGACATTACCGCGCGTGCACACCGCCATTCATCCAGACGTCGCCGCAGCTTTTTCGACCGACCCGGCGACTGTCAACAGGTTCACGCACGACATGGGTCTGTATTTCGATGTGGACACGATATCCAGGACTGTCACTTCGGCTCACCGCGCCCAGCACACACTCGAACGGGCCCAAAAGATCCAGTGATCACCTTTCATGCTTGGACACCTGTAATAGGTTTGCTGACTCGAAAGGAATTGCGACATGAGCGCTCTGGGCACCCCACTCAAAAAGATCGTCGCCACCAGCGCGATCATTGGCGGGGCCAGCATGGCATACATTGGCCAAGCTTCCGCCGCCACCGATCAGGAATGGGACAGTCTCGCCGCCTGCGAGTCGGGTGGTAATTGGAGTATCAACACCGGCAACGGGTTTCAGGGAGGCCTGCAGTTCACGCCGGGCACATGGGCCGCATACGGCGGTGCCGCATATGGGCCGACTGCCGACAAAGCCACCCGTGAACAGCAGATCGCCATCGCCGAGCGGGTACTCTCCGCTCAGGGCTGGGGCCCTTGGGCAGGTTGTTCGGCAGCGCTCGGCCTTTTCCGGTGAGACGGTAGAGCTGTCCAGCGGGGACGACCGAGCCATGACACTGTCGTATCGTCCCGGTCCTCATGAACGCCACCCGCCGCGGTGAACACCTCACCGCCGCCACGCCGGTCACGGGGAACAGCGGCCACCCTTGCGAGTGATAGTCGGCATGAGCGTGCATTCGAGTGACCGCGCCATCGGCAGCATGACACAGGATGTTCTGTGTCCGGGTGGGTCATGGTTCAAGCGGAACGCGAGGGTCGGCCCGCATCCGGGATCGACGTCGAACGGGTTCACCCGTCGGCCGGTCCAAGGGTGCCGGACAGACCGCGCGTCACCGACTATCACGCCCTTCACGGCGTACGGTCGGAGGTCGGTCGCGCCGAGCTGATCCATTGGTAGCCAGCCGAATTCGAGATATTCCTCCTGGCTGTGCGGGACCTCGTCCAGCGCTGCGATGACGATCGGGTTGATCTCTGGCTGACGGGGCATTGTGCGAGGTCGACGAGAACCGTTGGCCGACGCATTGGATGACTCGATGAAGCCGACGTGCGGCCGATCACAAATGCCAACACTGCGGCCCCCTGCACGGCGTCAGCGGGTGAAGAGCCAGGCGATGATAACCAGCACGAGCAGGGCGACGAGGGCGAGCTGGACGCGGGAACGCGGCATCAACGCGCCCCGCTCTGCGCGATCTCACGCACCGGGACGGACGGTGCGATCGACTCAGGGATCAGGGCGGGTTCCTCGGGCACAACTTCCTCGGCAGTCAGGGCACGGTTGCGGCCGAGCAGCTGCAGGGAGACCCGCAGCACGCGGTCGAGCACGTAGGCGATCGCGAAGCTGACCGGGACCATACCCACCAGCACCACGACGAACTGCGGGATGAACGGCAAACCCGCAACCCACAGCTCGAATCCGTCCCACAATCCTGCGATCCTGTGCACGCCCCCAGCCTAGCTGTGTTCGATGGCCGCGCCTCCGGCGCTGCGGGCGGGATTCGGCGCGGCGGTGGACGAGATGCTTCGACGGACCGAAGATGAGGTATGGCGTCTTCCGATGATCAGACCGTCGACGAACCCGACGACCTGCCCACGCTCAGTCCGCTGAGCGGGGGGGCACACCAGCACGCCACCTATCCGCCGATCGACGATTACGCATTTCTCTCCGACTGTGAGACGAGCTGTCTGATCGCCAGCAACGGCGCCGTCGAGTGGATGTGTGTGCCACGGCCCGATTCGCCGAGCATCTTCGGCGCGATGCTCGACCGCAGCGCCGGGCACTTCCGAATCGGCCCGTACGGGGTCAATGTGCCCGCTGCGCGCAGGTATCTCCCGGGCGGCATGATCCTGGAAACCACCTGGCAGTCCGAGACGGGCTGGCTGATCGTGCGCGACGCCCTGGTGCTCGGTCCATGGCACAACAACGATCAGCGCAGCAAGACCCATCGCCGCACGCCGATGGACTGGGATGCCGAGCACGTCCTGCTGCGCACGGTGAAATGTGTGAACGGCACGGTCGAGCTGGAGATGAGCTGCGAACCCGCCTTCGACTACCACCGCGCCCCGGCCCACTGGGAGTACACCGGCAAGGTCTACGAGGAGGCGACGGCGGTGCGCTCCCTCGACCCGAGCGCGGGTCCGACCCTGGTGCTGACCACCGATCTGCGGCTGGGACTCGAGGGCCGCGAGGCGCGCGCCAGGACCAGGATGAAGGAGGGCGACGAGGTGTTCGTCGCACTGACCTGGTCGGAGCTGCCCGCACCGCGCACCTTCGAGGACGCGGCCCAGAAGATGTGGCAGACCACCGAATGCTGGCGGCAGTGGATCACCCTCGGCGATTTCCCGGACCATCCGTGGCGCAACTACTTACAGCGCAGCGCGCTGACGCTGAAGGGGCTCACCTACGCGCCGACCGGTGCGCTGATGGCCGCCGCCACCACTTCACTGCCGGAAACCCCCGGCGGCCAACGCAACTGGGACTACCGCTATACCTGGGTGCGCGATTCCAGCTTCGCACTGTGGGGCCTGTACACCCTCGGCCTCGACCGCGAGGCCAACGACTTCTTCGCCTTTCTGAACGACGCCACCACCGGCGACGACGGCGAACCCGTTCCGCTGCAGGTGCTCTACGGTATCGGTGGCGAACGCGAGCTCAGCGAGACCACGCTCGACAACCTGACCGGCTACGACGGCGCCAAACCCGTGCGCATCGGCAACGGCGCGTACAACCAGGACCAACACGATATCTGGGGCACCATGCTCGACGCGGTGTACCTGCACGTGAAATCCCGCCAACAGGTGCCGGAATCGCTGTGGCCGCTGCTGGAGCGCCAGGTCGAGGCGACCATCGCGCGCTGGCGGGAGCCCGACCGCGGCATCTGGGAAGTCCGCGGTGAACCACAGCATTTCACCTCCTCGAAGGTGATGTGCTGGGTGGCGCTGGACCGGGGCGCGAAACTGGCCGAACTGCACGGCGAATACGAACGCGCCACCGAGTGGTACACCGTTGCCGACGAGATCAAGGCCGATATCCTCACCCACGGCGTGAACGAATACGGTGTCTTCACCCAGACCTACGACGGCGACACCCTGGACGCCTCACTGCTTTTGGTGGTGCTGAACCGTTTCCTGCCGCCCACCGACCACCGGGTGCGCGCCACCGTGCTCTCGATCGCCGACCGGCTCACCGAGAACGGTCTGGTACTGCGCTACCGGACCGAGACCACCGACGACGGGTTGTCCGGCGCCGAGGGCACCTTCACCATCTGCTCGTTCTGGCTGGTCTCCGCGCTGGTGGAGATCGGCGAATTGCAGCGGGCCCGGCATCTGTGCGAGCGCCTGCTCGGCTATGCCAGCCCACTGCGGCTCTATGCCGAGGAGATAGATTCGCGCAGTGGACGCCACCTCGGCAACTTCCCGCAGGCCTTCACCCATCTGGCACTCATCAACGCGGTGACGCATGTGATCAGGGCCGAGCAGTCACACAACTCCGGCGGGTTCCAACCGGCGCACACCCCGGCGATTCACCCAGCCTGACGAATATTTACGCGGGCGCGCTGATGCTATCGGCATCGGCGCGCAGCCCGCGCAACTTGCCGAGCTGGACGTCGAGGTCGGCGATGCGCTCCTCGCGGTGATCGCCGTACTTCCCATAGGCCACCTCCGCCACCCGCAGCCGCTCGTCGACAGCCCGCAGCACATCGGTGGCGATATCGGTGAAGTGGTCGCGCAGCGTGCGCTGCATGGCGCGCAACCGATTTCGCGATTCCTTGCCGACCTGGAATACGACATCGTCCATCAGCCTGGCCACCGAAACCTTCGCCTCGGCCTGACGGCGCTGCCTGCGTGCCTTGCGATCGTCCCACAGCGCATTCGCGCCGAGCAGCAGCGCGGCAGCGGCCGAATACCAGTTCACCAGCGGCATCTTCAGCAGGCTGGTGAGCACGCCCACCATCAGCAGACCACCGTAGGAGCCGCGCATGACGGTCAGGAATTGCGCCATCACACCGGCTTTCGCACTGACCAGGGGATCCAGCGGTGCGACGGGGCCGAGCACTTCACCGGGATTGTCCAGGCGTAGATCCGGCAGTGGCGGGGTGCGGTGATCGGCGGGGAATTTGCCGGCGACCTGCTCGGACAGTTCCACTGCCCGGTAGTGCGCCATGACGAAATTCTCTTCGACGGCCTCGCAGATGCGCGCGTCCAGATCGGTGCCGAAGTCGTTCCAGCGCCGGGCCGGATCGGTCTGAGCGATCTCGGCTTCGGCGTCACGGACCAGACTGCGCAACCGGTGCCGCAGATCGTGTTCGATATCGGCCATCAGCTCGGTGCTGCCGTCGCCGAGGGTGACCTGCCAGTTGGCCGAGCGCTGCCGTAACTGATCGGCCTGGTCGCGGGCGGCCACCAGTTGTTCGGTGATCTCCACCCGGCGGCGCGGATCGCGCAGCGCCTCGGCCTCGGTCCGCAGGGTCACGGCGAGATGGTCGGCGACCAGCCGGATGTCATTGGCCGCGGCCTCGAGGACGACGGTGTCGGCCCTGGCCACCAGATAATCGCGCAGATGGTCGACGAGTTGAGGGACGCCCGATTCGATATCGCGCTGATAGTTGCCTGCCTGCAGGTGCAGCAGCGCCGAAACCGGAGCCACCGCGAAGCCGAGTCCGGCCGCGTCCAGCAGCGCGCGATTGCGCTGCTGGGTGTGCTGCCAGTGCGGGTGCAGGTCGATCTTGTTCAGCACGCAGACCACCGCGGGGCAGATCTGCTGGATGCGGTCCAGGTAGGCGATCTGTTCCGCGGTGAACTCGGTTCCGGCGTCACCGACGTAGAGCACGGCATCCGCGGCGGCGATCATCGACCAGGTGGCGTGGTCCTCACCATTGGTGCCCGGTGCGTCCATCAGGACGACGCCCTCGGCCAGCAGCGGACTCGGCTCGGTGAATTCCGCGCGGATCACCCCGTCGGCGGCCAGCGCGGGAGCGGGATCGAGCGGATCGACCGACTGGCGTTCGATGCGGCCCGCGCCGAGCGATTTCACCAGCACCGCGGTCGGCTCCGGTCCGTACTCCGCGATCACCGGCACGCTGAGCGTGCTCTCGGTGGCGCTGACCCTGGCGCCGATCAAACCGTTGACCAGGGTGCTCATTCCGTTCTTGGACGCACCGATGACCACAACGCGTAGCCGAGGGTCACCAACCCTGGCCCGGACCATATTCAGTCGGCCGCCGAGGTCGTCGCGGCCCGCGGAGCGGGTCATCTCCTGCAGTTGATCGAGAATTCCGATAACTGGCGCCATGACCTCCGGATGTTTCACCGTGGCGGCCTCCAGCCCGGCTGCGGCAGACAACCCTCCTCCTAACTGTCGTACGAATATCGCGTTCGACGATGACATGCGCCAGCGCGACGTGTGCGCGCACCCCCCGATATGGTTCCTAGATCAGGGCGATATCCAGGCCCGCTGCCAGGTGGTGGCCGTCGTCGAAGCTCGACTCGGGCAGCAGCGAGGAGGACAGGCCACCGGCGATCAAGGTCAGCGCCGAATGGTCGGGCTCGAATACCGGGTGCGCAAAATCTGCCGGGTCGCCGAGTTCGGCGGCGATCGGGTGCGGCTTGATATCGATCGGCGGCTGCATCGGGGTGACCGGTACTGGCATCGTCGGGACAGGCGCGTGGGTCTGCGGGGTCGGGATCGGCGCGGGGGAATTCGCGGTCGGGATGTCGATATCCACGGTCGGCGCAAGGGTCGGTGCCGAGTGGGTGACCGTCGGCACCGATACCGTCGGCTCGTTGGTCGGGATGTCCACCGTCGGCTGGGTGTGTGTGGTCGGGGCCGAGTTGCCCCCGGTCCCGCCGTTGACGGTGCTCGGGCTGGTCCCGCCGTGGCCGGCGCTCGGAGTGGTCGCGCCACCGTTGCCGGTGCTGGGAAGCGTCACATCGTCGTCGTCCGGTGTGGTCGGGGTCGCGGTGTGGCCCGGTGCGTTGGTGCCGGGCACATTGGTGCTCGGCGCGTGCGTGGTCGGCGCCTGGGTGACCGGAGTCTTGGTCGTGCCGGTGATATCCGTGCCGGGGAGGGTGGCACCGGGCGTCTTGGTGCTGCCCGGATCGGGCAGCTTGGTCGGATGTCCGGTGGTGTTATCGCCGGGGACGACCGGAACCGGCACCGTCTTGGTGACGGTGGTCGGGGTGTTGGTCAGCGGCGCTGTCGTCGAGTGTGAATCGTCGACCAGGACCGGCTTGGCCGGAGCGGGCCTGGGCTCGAACAGTGCGGGCACCACCGCGGCGGGCGCGGTCAGCGGCGATGGACCCGTCGGCGCCACGAGCACATTGGCGACCGGGGTGCTGGCCACATCCGGCTGGATCGTGGTCTGCAGCGGGGTGGCCGCGACCGGCGCGGCGACTGCGGCGGGCGCGACGGCGGGGGCCGCCACCGGCACCGGCGCCGCGAGGGCCGGTGCGACCGGGGCGGGCAACGGCGTGGCGAACGGCTGGACGGGCTGCACCGCGACGGGCTGAGCCGCGGCCGAGTACTGGGGGACGGATCCGGTGGGCTGCGTTCCGGGCGCGCTGCCCGGGCCATGACCCGAAGTGCCGGACGGGTCCAGGCCGGAACGTCCGGTGGTGCCGGGCGTTTGGCCGAGCCAGTCGGAGAACCGGTCGATATTGTCGCCGACCCGCCCCGCACCGGTCTCGATCTTCAGCGCGCCGTTGACCTCGACCTTGGACTGCGTGGTCAGGTACATCCCGTTCGGGCCGACGCCGAAGTCCACTTCGAGCCCGGTGTGCACGCTGAAACTGGCGTCCGCATTGAGGAATACGCCGACGGCATCCGGATTTCCGATGCCGTGGAACATATCTCCGCCGTGGAACGCGTCGGCGCCGTGGAACAGTTCACCGCTGCCCCCGGGCGCGCCGGTGTGAAACATATTGCCGCCGAAGAACGGAGCGCCGCCGCTCGCGTCCTCGGTGCTGGCGTCGGAATCGTCGGCGTCGCCGCTCACCGACTCGGCGCTGGTGTTGGCGGCCGTCCCGGCCACCGGAATGCGGGGCAGCACAAAGGGATTCGAGCCGGGCGCGACGAAGCCGTTCACGCCGGGCAGGCCGAAGCCGTGCCCCTCCTGACCGAGGCCGTGTCCGGGCAGGCCGAAGCCGCCCTGACCGAAGTCGAGTCCGGGCGCCCCACCGAAGCCGCCGCCCGCGTGGTCCGTGCCGAAATCCAGGCCCGACTGCGGCGTCTCGCCACGCAGATCGAGTCCGGACCGCTCGCTCTCGGTACCGAGAGCGAGTCCGGGCTGGTGACCGTTCCCATAGGTGCCGTCCTGCCACGGTTGCGGCGTGTGCTGCTGCGGTGGCGAACCGATGTGCAGACCCGAGTCCGGCACGTTCGGAATGGTGAACGGAGCATTGACGCCGATATCGCGCGGTGTCGACGTGTGCGAGTGAATGGGTGCCGGCGGCACCGAATTCGGATCCGGATCCGGAAATGTCACCACCGGGCTCGGTGCGTCCGCATCGGGATCACGGGTATAGGCCGAAGTCCAGCTGTCGAGCCTCTGCCCGCCGGGATGTACGGGCGCGGTACCGCCGTTGGCGGCGACCAGGGCACCACCGGTGACGTACGCGCCCGCCCTCGCTACTCGCGCAACGCCGGTGGCGACACGATAGGCGGTATCTCCCGCACGGTCGTCAGCTTCGGTGTCATCGCTGTCGAAGGGCAGGTCACTCGTCATGCAAGCTCCACTCTCAGGTTTCCAGCATCCTCATCACGCCGGGCAGACCGAGTGAAGATCACCTAACGATATTCCGGAAAACCCAACTGTCACATTCTGCAGGTCCGCAAAGAATGCGACTGTGACAAGCAACACAACCTTGCCATTGGAGAAACCAGAACGGAAGCCCTGTTTCTGCGGGCATCCCGGACTGGGTCCAGCCGTCGTCATGTGGACCCTGATCGAGCGCTCCGAACCGCGCCGCGCGGCGGTCGAAGCCGTGTCGACGAGACTAACTTGTCGGTGGCGACCCGTACACCCCGAAGTTCGGTGCGCTGCAAGAGATCTCTAACGATTGCTCGAGAGATGGTGAAGTTTCGCTCCCTAGCGTCGATCTCGCCGGGACGACCCGGCACCGACGCGAAGGAGAACTCATCATGACCGCTCCCCTCGGCCGCAGCCGAGCCCGCATTGTCGCCATCGTCACCGCAACGGCATTCGCCGCCACCGCGGCCGCGTTGGTAGCGGGCGCCGCCTCGGCCCAGCCGCCGCATCCGGGCGGCCCGACCGTAACGTGTGTGCTGGTCGCTCCCGGTGGTTCCCATGTGTTGATCCAGCGCGGGCCGGGCCATGCGGACGCCGTTCCGGCCGCACCGCTGCCGCCGGGTGCCGCGCTCCCCGACTGCCCGGATATCGATCCGTCCGGACCGGTCATCGTCGCGCCTGCTCAGCCCGGCGGTCCGCAGGTGACCATCGAACGCGGCGGGCCCGACGTCGTATACGTCCAACCCGCGCGTCCGGCCCCCACCGGCAGTAGCGGCAGCTGACCGAACAGCGGCTCTATCGTGGCTCCATGGCGGCAGTATCCGGCGGCGATTCGATGAGGGGCGGTGCCCGGATGACGGGTGGGCAACGCATCTTGGTCGTGGACGACGAGGTTCGAGTTCTCGCATCGCTACGACGCGGGCTCGAACTCTCGGACTTCGAGGTGGTCACCGCGGGTGACGGCGCCGAGGCGCTGACCATGGTCCACAGCACCGAACCGGATGCCATGGTGCTCGATGTGAATATGCCGAATCTCGATGGGGCGGGCGTGGTTACGGCATTGCGCGCGATGGGCAACGACATTCCGATCTGCGTGCTCAGCGCCCGCACCGCGGTCAGCGATCGCATCGCCGCCCTGGAGCGCGGTGCCGACGACTACCTGACCAAACCCTTCGACCTCGGTGAGTTGGTCGCCCGGCTGCACGCATTGCTGCGCCGTCGGCCCGCGGCGGTCCAGCCGTCCGGCGCCGATCACCGCCAGGTCGGACAGGTGCGGATCGATCGGGCCGGATATCGCGTGTTCGCGAGCGGACAGCCGGTGGAGCTGACCAAACGGGAATTCGAGGTGCTCGCGCTGCTGGCCGACAATATCGGCATTGTGCTCAGCCGCGAGCAGATCCTGTCCGCGGTCTGGGGTTACGACTTCACCACCGACACCAATGTGGTGGATGTGTTCGTCTCCTATCTGCGCCGCAAATTGGAGGCGCACGGTGCGCCACGGGTGATCCACACCGTGCGCGGGGTCGGGTTCGTACTGCGGGAGGAAGCGTGAGCGAGTGAAACCGAAGACAAAGCGCGCCTTCGCGCATAGCGGAGCCGAGTGTCAGCGCGGCACAGTTGTGAGCCCGAGTCAGCAAGTGAACCATCGGCACAGTGCACCCCGGCGCACGCGGGAGCCGAGAGTCAGCGAGATGGAGTCATGAGCGCGTACACATCCCCCTGCGGAGCCGGACGGTGAGGGCGCCGAAGGTGTCGCTATCGTTGCGCGCCCGCGTGGCGCTGGTATCGGGCGTCGTCGCCGCGCTAGTGGCGATCACGCTCGGCATCGCCTATACCGCCCTGCTCGACGCCACCGGATCTCGACAGTTCGACGAGACCGTGTCGACGATGGGTGTCGCGGTCGTGCAACGGTTGGATGCGCCACCGCACGGGGCGATTCCGGCACTTCCGCTGCCGCCACCACTTCCGGCCCTGCCGCCACTGCCGGGACCCGCGGTATCCGGGCCGGTGCTCGTCGGCCCCGGTGATGTCCGCACCACCGTGGCGGGTGCGCCCGGGTTGGTGGTGCGGCTCGATCCCGATCGCGCACTGGTTGATTCGGCCATCCGCCGCAGCCAGCTGATCGGCATCGCGATCGGCATCGCGGGCGTGCTCCTCGCCGCGGCGCTCGGCTGGTTCCTGGCCGGTTACGCCGCGCGGCCACTACGCAGACTCGCCACTGCGACGCACGGCATCGATACCCTCGAGCAGCTCCCTCCGCTGAGCGGCCGGGGAGCCCGTGAGGCGGAAGAACTTTCCGACGCCATCACCCGAATGCTGACACGACTCGAGGCGGCGCACGGTGCCACCAGTCGCGCGCTGGCCAGCGCCAGGGACTTCGCCGCGGTCTGCGCCCATGAGCTGCGCACACCGCTCACCGCGATGCGCACCGACCTGACAGTCTTGGCCACCAAGGAATTACCCGCCGAACAGCGGCGCGCGGTACTCGCCGACATCCTGCTCGCCGAGCGCCAGATCGAGAACACCCTGACCGATCTGGAACAACTCGCCGTCGGTGAACTCACCGAATCCGATGCCTTCGAAACCTTCGAACTCTGCGAAATCCTCGACCGCGCAGTCCAAGACGCCCGCCGCCGACACCCCGACGTGCACATCGACCTCACTGAATGCACCCCGACAACGGTGACCGGTCTACCCGGCGGTTTCATGCTCATCGTCACGAACGCGGTCGCCAACGCCGTACAGCACGGTCACGCCCGAACCATCACGATCGCCGCCCGTCACTTCGATCCGAGTATTGCGGATCCGAGCCCGGCTGGCGCGAACCCCGCCGATCCGCGCGCCGCCGGTCCGAGTGTTGCTGGCGCGCCTGCCGATCCAGCCCCGGCTGGCGCGACCCCCGCCGATCCGAACACTGTCGACCCGAACACCGACGGTCACACGGCCGATCCGAAGGCCCTGCGCCACAACGCCTCCGACGCAACCGCCGGAGTCGAGATCATCATCGACGACGACGGCACCGGCATCCCCGAAACCATCCGCCCCACCGCCTTCGACCGCTTCAGCAAAGGCCCCGGCTCCCCCGGCTGCGGCCTGGGCCTCGCCCTCGTCCGCCAACAAGCCGAACTCCATTCCGGCACAGCCGAACTCGATAACAGCCCGCTGGGCGGCGTCCGCCTGCGCGTGCGAATCGCCGCCCGGAAGCCCAGGTGAGGCTCAGTCGCCCATGTCTTTGAGCGACTCGGTATCGAAGGTGATGCCCACTGGTTCTGGAAGACTCACCGCGCGCCCGAACGCATAGCTGTGCAAGTCCTGGTAGCCATCCTCATCAGGCTGGCTGTGCACCACGACCTTGCCAGCCTCGCGATCGATGAGCAGATAGATCGGAATCCCAGCTCGCGCGTAGGCGATCGGCTTCTCGACTCGATCACGTTGGTTGGTGTCCGAATCATGAGAAGTGACTTCCACCGTCATCGCTACGGCGTCAGGCGATGCCCACTCACCCGCCCCAGCGAACGCATCGGGGGGCGCCAGAATGCCGTCAGGACGTGATCGCCCCTTGCGGTAAGACCCAACTGCCAAACCCTGCCCGATGACGTGTAGAAACAGCCCCGGGCTCAACGGCATCAGCAGCAGGAGCAGCCAGTTGAGTATCCGGCCATGGTCGCCATCGGGCACTCGTTTGACCCCCAGTCGTCCGCCGATAAGTTCAACCTGCACGCCCTCGGTCTCGCGCTCGACGGCACGAGCGATCGACTCGAACTCGCTTGTGAGGATGGGCCCCTCCTCCGACGTGAGAATCGGGTCCCCGTGTACCGCAGTCACAGCCCGCCTCCTCGGTTTCTGCCCACCTGACAACGGATCCTGCCTCACAGTCGTTCCCTATGAGGCATTATCCCGCAGTTTGCCGGGCGGCGCCGGGGTGGCGAACCTATTTCTGCCCCTTCGGCTTATCGGAGGCGGCGTCGGAGGAGAGAGCGGCGACGAAGGCTTCCTGGGGAACCTCCACGCGGCCGATCGTCTTCATGCGCTTCTTGCCTTCCTTCTGCTTTTCGAGCAGTTTGCGCTTGCGGCTGATGTCACCGCCGTAGCACTTGGCAAGGACGTCCTTGCGGATGGCGCGGATGTTTTCGCGGGCAATGATTTTCGAGCCGATGGCGGCCTGGATCGGCACCTCGAACTGCTGGCGCGGGATGAGCTCACGCAGTTTGGTGGTCATCTTGTGGCCGTAGGCCTGGGCGGCGTCGCGGTGCACGATCGCGGAAAACGCGTCCACCGCCTCGCCCTGCAGCAGAATGTCCACCTTCACCAGCGCCGACTCCTGTACGCCCGACTCCTCGTAATCGAGGCTGGCGTAACCACGGGTCCGCGATTTCAGCGAGTCGAAGAAGTCGAAGATGATCTCGGCCATCGGCATGGTGTAGCGCAGCTCGACGCGGGTCTCGGACAGGTAGTCCATCCCGCCGAGTTCGCCGCGGCGGGATTGGCACAGTTCCATGATCGAGCCGATGAATTCGCTCGGCGAGATGATGGTGCACTTGACCACCGGCTCGTACACATGCCGGACCTTGCCCTCGGGCCAGTACGAGGGGTTGGTGACGACCTGTTCGGCGCCATCCTCCATCTCCACCTTGTAGACCACGTTGGGCGCGGTGGAGATCAGATCAAGATCGAATTCGCGCTGCAGCCGCTCGCGGGTGATCTCCATATGCAGCAAACCGAGGAATCCACAGCGGAAGCCGAAGCCGAGGGCCACCGAGGTCTCCGGCTCGTAGGTCAGGGCGGCGTCATTGAGCTGGAGCTTGTCCAGTGCGTCGCGCAGGTCCGGATAGTCCGAGCCGTCGACCGGATAGAGACCGGAGTACACCATCGGCCGCGGCTCGCGGTAGCCGGTGAGCGGTTCGGTCGCGCCGCCGCGGGCCGAGGTCACGGTATCGCCGACCTTCGACTGGCGTACATCCTTCACGCCGGTGATCAGATAACCGACCTCGCCGACGCCGAGGCCCTGGGTGGGCTTCGGCTCCGGGGAGACGATGCCGACCTCGAGCAGTTCGTGCGTCGCGCCGGTGGACATCATCTTGATCTTCTCGCGCGGAACGATCTTGCCGTCCACCACGCGGACATAGGTGACCACGCCGCGGTAGGTGTCGTAGACCGAGTCGAAGATCATGGCTCGGGCGGGCGCGTCCGGATCGCCGACCGGCGCCGGCACCGTCTCGATGACCTTGTTCAGCAGTTCCGGAACACCGACGCCGGTCTTACCGGAGACCCGCAGCACGTCCTCGGGTTCGCAACCGATGATGTGCGCGATCTCGCTCGCATAGCGATCCGGATCCGCGGCCGGGAGATCGATCTTGTTGAGCACCGGAATGATCGTCAGATCCTTGTCCAGCGCCAGGTACAGATTCGCCAGCGTCTGCGCCTCGATGCCCTGCGCCGCGTCGACCAACAGCACCGCGCCCTCACATGCCTCGAGCGCACGCGATACCTCGTAGGTGAAGTCGACGTGGCCTGGCGTATCGATGAGATGCAGCACATAGTCGGTGCCGTCGACCTGCCAGGGCAGCCGCACGTTCTGGGCCTTGATGGTGATGCCGCGCTCGCGCTCGATATCCATCCGGTCCAGGTACTGGGCGCGCATCGCCCGCTCCTCGACCACACCGGTGAGCTGCAGCATGCGGTCGGCCAGCGTCGACTTACCGTGGTCGATGTGCGCAATGATGCAGAAGTTCCGGATCCTGGCGGGATCGGTGAACGTCGTGTCGGCGAAGCTGGCGGGCACTCCACTCCTCATGGGTATCGGCAAACTGCCGTCCATCGTCCCATGCGCGAGGTAAAGGCCCTGTCAGCGGTTCACCGTTCTGCGTTCCGGAGCACTCTTCAGCCGCGGTAGCCGGCGCCGGGGATGCGGCGCTCGTAGTCGGCGCACAGATAGGTCTCGGGTACCTGCTCGGTGACCGGCACCTCCAAATATTCGTCCTTGGAGCGAACCGCGAGGTACCGGTCGCGGGCCTCGCGATGACACCACATGCCGGTGAGGCCGTGACCGTAGGGCGAGTAGTCGGAGAACAGGCACGTCATACAGGAGATCAGTCGGATGCCGTCGGGAAATTGTTGTCCGAGCCGGAACAGCGCGTCCTCGAAGTACCTGTCTGTGCCCTGGTAGATCTGCCCATCGATATCGACGGCGAGTTGCAGTGACTCACCGGCCCCGCCGGGCGGCAGTGTCAGCCGGAAATGGATCGCAGCGGGTCCCCGTTCACTGTCCACCTGCACCGTGCAGGGCATCTCGCCGGAGAAGGCGCAGCCCGAGATGGCATCCCACTCATCGACGGACAGCCCGACCCGAAGCGCGGCACCCGTGTCGTACGGACCGAGCGCGTCGAAGTCCGGACCCGCCACCGGGACGCCACGGATCACGGTTCGGATGTCGAACCGGTTCGGACCCCAGTGCCGCGATGGCCCGATCCGCCACACGATGCGCTCGATACCGTTCCCGTCCTGGTAGGTCCCCGGAAACACCTGCGGCTGCATGGACACCTCCTGACGCCGAATTTCCAGACTCTAACCGAGGATTCGCCTACCAGAGCCGGGGTTGCGCGGGACGGCTTCGCGGAAGCGGTCCCGATGATCGGGCAATTCCCTCCCGCCGCCGAGGCTGCGGCCGTACTTTCGGCGAGTGGAGAAACTGGTCTTCGTCCTGCGGCACGCCGATCGCGATGCCACCGAGTCATGGTGCGAAGCGCTGCGCACCACCGTGGCCGAGCGCCTCGTCGAACTCGGGGTGGCTGGTGTCACCGTCTACGTGCGCGACAGCGCGGTGCAGGACGCGTTGATGCGCTACGCCACGATGGATCCGCCGATCGCCGCCGTGGTCACGGTCTGGGTCGAGCAGAGCTACGGGCCGGAGGCGACCGCGGCAGCGAGCATCCTCGGGGAGGTCGCCGCAGCAGTACACGGCTATCTGGTGACCGAGTCGGTGCCGCTGCGGCTGGACGACTCGAACCCGGTGCGCACCGAGGGCTTCGGCAATCTGGCGTTCCTGCGCAGGCCCGCCGAGCTCACGCCGCAGGAGTGGTTGCAGCGCTGGCAGGGGCAGCACACCGGCGTCGCCATCGAGACGCAGTCGACGTTCGGCTATACGCAGAATGTGGTCGTCCGGGCAGTCACACCGGATGCGCCCGCCATCGATGCCATTGTCGAGGAACAGTTCCCGGCCGCGGCGCTCACCGATCCGATGGTCTGGTACGGCGCGCGCGACGCGGCCGAGTTCCAGGATCGGGTGGGGCGGATGCTGGCGTCGGTCGCGCGGATCGGGGCCGATCGCGATCTCGATACCGTGTCAGCGAGCAGATATCCGGTGCGGTACCCGTTTGTTGTGCCGAATTCCGTTGCAGCACAGCAGAACTCCGGCGCATGAGATTTACCTACGCGCAGGCGATGACCGATCCGGCGCACTATGTGCCGCTGGCGCGCGCGGCCGAGGCGGCCGGGTTCACCAGCATGTCGGTGGCCGACAGCATCGCCTATCCGGCCGAGTCCGACTCGACCTATCCCTACTCCCCCGATGGCAATCGCGAATTCCTGGAGGACAAACCGTTCGTCGAGGCCTTCGTCCTGTCCTCGGCATTGGCGGCGGCGACCACGACGCTGCGGATCGTGCCGTTCGTGCTCAAGCTGGCGATCCGGCCGCCGGTGCTGGTCGCCAAACAGGCCGGTTCGCTGGCCTGTTTGAGCGGCAATCGGTTCGCGCTCGGCGTTGGAATCAGCCCGTGGCCAGAGGATTTCGCGATCATGGGCGTCCCGTTCGAGCGGCGCGGCAAGCGGATGGACGAATGTGTGCGGATCATTCGCGGGCTGTGCGCGGGCGGCTATTTCGAATTCCACGGCGAGTTCTACGACATCCAGTCGATCAAACTCACCCCCGCGCCGACCGAACCGCTGCCGATCCTGGTCGGCGGGCACAGTGACGCCGCGCTGCGCCGCGCCGTGCGGCTCGGCGACGGGTGGATGCACGCGGGTGGGGATGACGCGGAGTTGACGCGACTGCTCGGCCGGATCGACGAATTACGTAGTGAGCGTGACGATCCGGGGGGTCGGTTCGAGATCCACGTCGTCGCGCCGGAGGCCTACTCCGTCGACGGGGTGAAACGGCTGCAAGACCGCGGGGTTACCGATGTCATCGTCGGGTTCCGCCCCTCCTACCGGCACGGACTCGATGTGGAGCCGCTGGCCACCAAAATCGCCCGGCTGGAGGAATACGCGGAGACGGTCATCACCAAGGCCAGGTAGCGGGTCCGGCAGGGATGAGAAGGCGAGACCAGACCGTTACCATCCAAGGATGGCCGGAACTTGGAACACGATCGGCAAGCAGCTCGGCATCATAGCCAGGGAACAGGGTCCCAAGATCAAGCAGCAGGGACCGAAACTGGTGGACAAACTGCAGCGCTCCGCACTGTTGGAACGCGCGGTCGGCTCGTTGGCGGCGCGCAAGGCGCCCGCCGTCTCGGTTCGCCCTGCCGCGTCGCCCCCGGTGCCGACGGCCGAGCGGGCCAGGCAGATCGTCTACAGCCCGCAGTTGGACGGACGCGCCGATCCGGGCGAGATCGTGTGGACCTGGGTGCCCTATGAGGAGGATCCGAATAACGGCAAGGATCGCCCGGTGCTCGTCGTCGGGCGCGACCGCAGGACCCTACTCGGCCTGATGCTGTCGTCGAATCCGGACCGCGCCCACGACCGGAACTGGGTCGGAATCGGCAGCGGCAGTTGGGATCACGACGGCAGACCGAGCTGGGTCCGCCTCGACCGGGTACTCGACGTTCCGGAAGACGGCATCCGCCGCGAAGGCGCGATCCTGGCGCGCAAGACCTTCGACCTGGTCGCGCACCGCCTGTGCGCCGAATACGCCTGGCACTGACCGGGAGTCGGGAGCTGTCGTGAATCGTGTGCTCGGGCCGACAAAGATCGCCATGCTGGTCACCGATGTCGGATTCCTGCTCTACTGGGCAATCGCCTTCGGACACGTGATCCCACCCGAATGGGCCTATAAGGACTACACCGATCCGATCCTGACCGATTGGAACAACTCATTCGTACTGCTCGATCTGGCGGCCAGTGCGACCGGGTTGGCCAGCCTGTGCCGGACACCCGGTTGGCGCACCCTGATGACCGTATCGCTGACCCTGACCAGTGTGGCCGGACTACAGGCCATCGCATTCTGGACGCTGCGCGGCGACTTCAGCCCGCTCTGGTGGGTGCCCAACCTGTTCCTGCTGCTGTTCCCCCTGCCCGCGCTGATCTCGCTGACCTGCCGCACCGGGACCGAAAACCGCCCGGCGGTATGAAGCGTCGTGCCTCCATTGTCCGGGCGGCTACGAAAATGTCTACAGGACAACTGATCTCGCAGGTACATGGGTAACTCCATGTACTCGCATCGAACTAGCTGGCGGTTGGTGTCATTGTCAAGTGCGGACACCGTTGGGTGTAGTTGGTTTCATTGGGCCTCTGAGCTGTGGATACGTTGGAGTCTCACCCCGTTTCGGCTGTGATACCGATTACTAGCGTTGGCGCGTGCGAGCGTCGTTGGTCGACGTCAGTCATTTAATGGCGGGATTGATGACAAGCGGGCGACGGCTGACCAGCAACCGCCCAGGAGACAAGCGAACGTCCCTGAGCGAAGGCCGCTACGTTTCGTAGGTCAGCTCCGAGTCGGCCGGTGGGCCACCCATCACGGACACGGACGCGCAGAGTGCCGGTCAGACAGACCTCATGCCAGAATGCTCGGTATGAGTGCGGCTTACGCGGGTCTGGTCGTTTGGGATGTTGACGGCACCTTGATACCGGCCGACTTGCGTTGGCTCCGAAGGGCTGTCGCCCGCACCTATGGTCTTGAGGAGGAGTCGATCGTCTTCCCGAAGGCACGCGTGCATGGCTACACCGATGAGTCGATCGTTGTGGATACTGCTGTCGCTTCGGGGGTGCAGTCGGAAGTTGCCGAAGAGGGCGTCGAGCGGTTTCACGAGGTGCTGGCCCGTGTGATGTTCGAAGGGGAACAGGAACTTGCCCGTGAGCAGCCAGCGTATCCCGGTGCGTTTGATTCCATTGCCTCGCTGCACGAACGTGGGTTCGTGCAGACTGTCTTGACCGGAAATCTGCGTGTAGCAGCCGAAGTCAAACTTCGCGTATCGGGCCTGGACCGATACCTGGATCTGGGTATCGGCGCGTTCGGCGATGACGCGCGTGACCGGTTCGAGCTTCCTGCCGTGGTTGTCGAGCGGTTCGCCGCTCAATACGGCACTACGCTCGATGCGAGTCGGACGGTTGTCATTGGTGATGCTCCGAACGACATTGCTTGTGCTCGTCATGCAGGTTTTCACGTTATCGCGGTCGCGCATCGAATGCCCCGTAATGAGCTCGAGCAGCATTCTCCTGACGCGGCCTTGGACCGGCTGGACACGGATATGGTGGTCTCGGCCGTAGCTTCCTTGGCAGGTAATAATTAGGAGACCTTGAGGGTTTCTATCCTCTCCCGAAGCTCCCGAACCGGTGTTTCAGTTTTCCATGGCTTGAGTCGGCCAAGCGCGCGCTGAGCGCGTTCAATCCCTCGCGAATTTCCCATTGCAACTAGATTTTCGTATGCATCTCCCAGCATTCGGCACCCTTCTTCTAGTTCGCCACTCAGTACGTGGGCGCTCGCGAGGTCGACTCGTGCGGCGAGAGCGACATTCCGATTATCCGCTGTGGTTGTGCTGATGGCTTGATTCAGTGCAGTTATTGCTTTCTGAGGTTCGTTAAGGAATAGCCAGCATGTTCCTTCGTAGACCATAAGGCGTGTCGGGTTCCAATCGCTGAAAAGACCGGTCTGATCGGGCTCGGCGATTTCGTCTACAGCGCGGCGTGCGCGCGCTAGTGCTTCTCGACATTCCCTGGCCAGCTCCAACACTGCGAATGCCTGTGCTTGCTCCGCTGCTATCCGAGCTTGCGCGGCGGGCGGAAGAACATCGGCGACTGCCGCAGCTTCCCCGAGCAGCTGGAGACCGTCCACGATATCGCCGTCTGAACCGATCAGCGTCGCGGCGTCCGAGCGGAGATTGCTTTCGAAGATTCTTGCAACCCCACCGAGTGCTGGGTCTCTAATATCGTCCGCGAGACGTTTTGCGAATGCGCAACTCGCCAGCGCCATCGAACGATCTCCAATTGCGCTCCAGAGTCGACTCGCCACGATTGAGGTTTCGCCAAGGAGGAAACCGATCTGATTCTTGACACGTTCGTCGGAGGCGCTCCGAAACAGCGCAGTCACCGAATTTCGATGCGCCGAAATGAGTGCCAATAGCGCATCGGGTGCAATGCTTTGCCTTTGACCTGCAAGTAAGCGCGTCACCGCCGTAAAGCTAGTCAGGGTGCGTTCAGAAATTTGTCTTGAACGAACGACAGCCTCTACGGGGTCAGAGTTACGAATAAGGTCGGGGTCTAATGCGCCGGTTGCCGCGACCGCAATTCCTTGAGTGAGGAGTGTGCGACGGTTTACCACAGAAAAATCCCCATCGTCTTCGGATTCACAAGCGGGACCGGCAAGACCGCCACCCCCTAGACCGACGATACGCGGATCGAGAGGCAGTGATACAACTCGGCCGTCGACGATAACCGGCAACATGACGGTGGTGCCGTTGACCGTGTTCTCCGGGGCGGTCGACCTGTTGCGGATGCGCGTGGCGCGTTGCACGTCGTGGGCCTGCGCGCGCAGTGTGACCAGTGCGCCGTCCGCACCGAGCACGGCGTCCAGCGCGGCCACGAGCTCGCGCGATGGGAGCACGGCGTCCTGACTCTCGGCCATGCCGACATACTGACGGGTATAGCGAATCTTGGCAGCGAGCTGGCGCTGACTCAGGCCCGCCGCTTGCCTGCGATGTTTGATTTCGCGCGCCAACTGGTCGGCGATGCTTGCCGGTTGCCGTTCTGATTCGCTGGTCGGGTCGTTCATTGGTACCCCCTGCATTGGTTCATTCTTGCCTACCGCACCGGGGTGGCAAATCGGCTTTCCGGCGATTTGCCTTCTTCCTTGCCTTGGGGGTGTGGCGGTCTGCTCGTTGTAGGCACCGCGAAAACCGGTGGCCTGGAATCGAGTGGGAGGCGCAGGCCATGAGAACGACTACCCGCCACGGCGTTCCGCTGCTGGACGTGGCGCAGCGAGCGAGGATGCGGCCGGAACTGCTGGATGTGATCGAGTACCGCAAGTCCGGGCTCAGTCTGAACTGGATTGTGGGGTGCCCGCTGGATTGCGGGTATTGCGTGCGGCATCTGTTCGACAACTTCGAGATGAAGGTTCCGCGAGCGCTGATGGACGACCAGAAGGCCGCCGACCTGCTGACCGGTCATCGGTACTTCCGGCCGCACGTGACACCGATTCAGCTGCTGAACCGGGCTACCGATCCGATGTTGCCCAGGGTCAAGCAGCACACCTTCACGATGCTGAAACTGCTGGATGCGCGCGGGTTGACCAACCACGTTCTGGTGATCACCCGGTGGCGGATCGAGCCGGAGGACTGCGCAGTCCTGAACTCGATCAAGAATCTGAAAGTCACTGTGCTGGTGACGCATTCGGGGATCGACGACCCACGTGTAGAGCCGGTGGACTCCACGATCGCGGCGCGATCGCTGGTGACGGCGTTCGAGCGCGCGGACCGGTATCGAGTGGTGTTGTACTGGCGGCCGATCGTGCCGGGTCTCAACGACTCGGACGAGCATCTACGCCGTGCGCTCACGCTGAGCCACCACGCACACGCGACCGTGTTCACTGGTCTGTTCTTCAAAGATCAGATCCGCGATTATTACCAGGCGAACGGACTGCCGGAACCGTATCCGGACGGTGCCCGCCGCAAGGTGTTCCCCGAGGCGCTGGAACGACGGATTCTCAATGCTGCCGACACCAGTCGGCCCGGTTCCGCGTTGTTCCGCAAGACCAGTTGCGCGGTCGCCTACGCGCACGGAATCGCCGACTACAACGGCCATTACGGCATCCGGGAACTGTGTGACATCTGCCCGGCCGCACAGCTACAGCGGTGTGCTCAGGCGTGGCGACGCCCCGACGAACGGCATGTCGCCGACCTGGCCGCCGACCTGGGCGGCACCCTCGTAGAGGTCAACGACCGCGCCGTGGTCGTGGCCGGGCTGGACGAGCAGCGCCGCTACTTGCTCCAGCACGGTCACGGATACCAGGTCCACGACATCGACAAACCACACCACCACAACCGTCACGGCCGCGCCGATCTCGGCTGGCCCACCACGAGGGAGAACACGCCATCATGACGAACCCACTTCCGTTCCCGAACGCGCTGCGCGAGCGGCAGTTGGCCGTGGTCGACGTGGAGGGCAACGGGCAGAACCCGCCGGAGATCATCGAGATCGCGGTGTTGCTGGTGGACGGGCCGACGACCTCGGATGCGTTGCGGTCGTGGCTGATTCGGCCGCAACAGCCGGTGACACCGATCGTCACGCGCAAGGTCCACGGAATCACCAACGCCGATCTCGCCGCCTGCCCGCAGTGGCAGGAAGTTGCAGACGAGATCGACGAAGCCCTGTGCGGGCGGGTGTTGGTCGCCCACAACGCCACTGTCGAGCGCAAGGTCCTCACAGCACACCTGCCGAACTGGAACCCGCCGTTGATTCTGGACACGCTGCGGCTGGCAAAGACGGTCTGGCAGGGGCTGGATTCGTATGCGCTGGACAAGCTCATAGAACGCGGCCAACTCGACACCAGCACCGTTGCCGGACAGGGCTACCACCGCGCCGGATACGACACCTGGGCCGCGTGGCAGTTGCTGTGCGCATTGATCACCGATGGCGAACTGGACTGGCCCGAGTTGCTCACTGCGGCTGGTTCTCCCGAGTTCCTGCCTGTCCCAGAACCCGAAGGAGGTTTGTGGTGAATTCCCTCGATCAGCCGGTCACCATCGCTGCGGTCGGCACCCATTCCACTGGCAAGAGCACCTTCCTTGCCCGGCTCGCTCACGAGCTACGCCGGACGGGCCTGCAAGTCTCCACGGTCGCGGACCTCGGCGAACAAGCGCAACGCTTGGGGTTGCCGATCCTGTGGAATCACACCTGGACCTCCACGTTGTGGATCATGACGCGCGGGATCAGCAACGAGCTCGAGGCATGGCTACACGGCGATGTGGTGCTGGTCGACCGCGCCGTCCCCGACGCGCTGGGTTACTACCGGGCCGCTCTGGACTATCGCGGCGAGACCCCGGACCCGGAGGGATGGGCGTATCTGGAGACGCTGGCTCGCGCCCACAGCGACCGCTATCACCTCGTCTTCCGCACGCAACTCGACCCGAATATTCCGTTGGGCACCAACAAGTCCCGCGACGGCAACCAGCAATTCCGGACACTGGCCGACTACCACGTCGGAGCGGTGATGACAGAGCTGGCGCTCCCATGGCTACCTCTGGCCGCCGACGGCCACGAGGCCGCGCTGGCGCTGGCGACTTGTTTCGTCGCCGAACAACTCGGTGACGACGCGATCCCCGGCCCCGCCAGTGTCACCGCGTGAACGGCCTGATCTTCCCCGACCCCCTTCACTCGCAATACAACTGACAGTTACTGGTGGTGAGAGCATGCAACCCACAGAACCCGACATCCCAGATGGCGACCGCCGACCGAAAGCGATCGGACTCATGCGCGGGGCCATCTCGGGTCTCGACGCACCCCGACACGCGCTTGCGATCGAGCGGCACGCCCGATCGCTGGGCTTGCGCTACCTCTACACGGTGCGGCCCCCACAAGGCACTACCGACCCGATCGGCTACGCGCTTGGTATCGCGGCGGGGCTGGGCGTGGCGGCGATCGTGGTGTACGACCTGGCCCACGTCGATAACCAGCCAGCGCGGGTCTGCGAAGACTTCGACCTGCAAACCGTGTGCCCGCCAGAGACTTGGTCAAGGATCATGTACCCGGCACCGATCGAAACGGGGGCGGCGTGATCAACAGGACCGTGATCGTGACGCCCCCGCGAGTCTGCGACAACGCTGACGTCGAACTCGCCCACAAGCAGATGCAACGTCACCTCGCCTGCCGGGTCGACCACTGCCTATGGAAAGCGGCAGCGCACCGCACGTTGGTGGATGCGGGCCGACTCGCGCCGCAGACTTCGAGCCCACGCGAGCGCGCCGCCGCACGGGGAATCGCGTTCCCGCCACTGGACAGTGAGCCGAGCGCGCACAGCGGGCCGACGACACAGACGATTCGCGAAGTGTTGAGCAAGCTTTCGGAGTTGGGAACACCCGCCCCGGGCGCGAACACTCCCGCTAGCAAAGGCAATCAATAACTTTCGAGGGGCTGGTATGAGCGAGCGCTGCACGGAAGTGGACGGCTGGGTCGCACACTGGCTACTCGATCACCACCGCGTTCGAATAATGCTGGTGGGTAACGAATCCGAGACGCAACGTTTGTTTTCCGCTGCTGTTCTCGCCGCTGCTCCCGACTTGGCGGAGATGCGTGAGCGGTTCCCGAAACTGTCGGAGCTGTGGGATGCGATCCGTCGAGAGTATTGGGCGGAATTCTTTACAGCTCAAGAGAATTCACGCGGAACGATCTAACGGAAGGGCGGGATGGGCCGCGTTACTGGTCCTGCCGGTAAAGAAGTGGAATTAGCACGCGGGCTGATTCGGACGGTTCGTGCGCTCGGGTTGATCGGAAAGCCGATCTCGGCCCGTAATCTCGCGGGCAGTTTTCGCCTCGGACCGACTGTTGCCGCGCTGCGCTGGCTGCTGGATGGCGGGTATGCCGAGTCCGGAACATCGCACACCCGAGGTCAGCGCCGCGAGCCGGTGTACTGGCTCACCGACGATGGCGTCCGGCTACATCGACACCTCTTGTACCGCAGCGATACCCCTGCGGCTCCACCTGAAGACAAGGAGTAAGAACGTGATGTATTCCGATCGACAGCTTCGGGACATTGTGATCTTCGCAGTCGTCCCGGTCAGCCTTGCACTGCTGATCAGCGCGGCGGCGGTGATATCGGTGTATCAGATACACCACGGTCACCCGCGTTTCATGTCGAGCCTCACACCCGGTGATGCAAGGTATGTCCCTCGGGCAGGAACGTCCTTCACCTCACGTCTAGAAGTAGTTGTTGGGCACTCGCCAGCTATCGAACGCTATCCGGTTGCGTTCCAGCCGCTCATTCCGGTGCGAGATTTGGGCCCAGATACTCGCGTGCAGAGTTCAGGAACGCGCGGCGCGTGTATTCGACGCTGAAGAATTGCGTGCTCAGGCGTTCCTGGTTCAGGGTGGTTGGCCCTCGGAACAGCAATGTGAACAGTGGAGCCTCAAGGGATAGCGCAGCCTTCGTTAGTTCGGCTGGCGCATGTATTGCCAGCTGGCTGACAAGCTGCCCAAGCGGTTTTAGCTGTTGGGAGACCTCCCCAAGCCGCTCGGGCCGCCTTTCGGCAGCGTTCATCGCGGAGTCCATCAGATCGAACTTCGGCGAATCTTGCACCTCGAAGCTAGTTTCTATGACTGCCATGGGCATCATCTTCAGCTGAACGGTGGCGATGCGGTGGAGCGCATCCACCTCCGCGAGGGCTCCCGCGCACAGCCGACTGATGTCCTCCCGTCGTAGCTGCGCTTGTTGCTGCTCAAGTCTCCTCTGGTCGGCAGCCGTTGCCTGGCGGTCCTTGCGGTTGTCGCTGGCGCGAGTGACGGATGCCGTGATGCCACCGCCGACGACGGACGCTGCAAGAACCCACCACGGTGCCGTGGCATGTGTCAGGAAGTCGGAGAGTCCGCTCATGCCACTAAGGCTATCCAGGACTACCGACGAAATCCGAAGGTCTGTCGGATGATTCGAAGCCTCCTACCGCGCCGCGCGTGCAGGGCGAAGACGGGGCCGGGGCCGGCGTGCGGCACGTTCTGTCGGCCGCATTCTTGACGACTTGATGGCAATTGGCCATAGAACACACGGTACTGTCGGCGCCATGACCAGCGGCGACCCGTTTAGAGAGCACATGGGTAACGCGCCGAGGACGAGCCAGCTCAACCGGCCTCGAACCAGCTGGTCCGCAACGCGACCCCGCGGCACTCACCGGTCGGCCCGAGACGCGGGAAGGCGATCAGGAGACCATCTCCCGGGAGCGGCCGAAGAGCAGGCCGTAGACCAGCGCGCCGAGCACACCGCCGATGAGCGGGAATACGATGAACGCCCAGACCTGGGGACCAGCGCCGTCCTGATAGAAGGCGACGGCGAGGCTGCGGGCCGGGTTCACCGAGGTGTTGTCCACCGGGATCGAGATCAGGTGGATGACCGAGAGCGTGACACCGATCGACAGACCGGCCAGCGGAATATCGGAGATCTGGTCGGTCGAGGCCAGCACCACGAAGACCAGCAGCGCGGTCAACATGACCTCGATGATGATCGTCGCGGACAGCCCGTATCCGTTCTCGATCACCACTTGCCCCAGCGGACCGCGCACCGCGGACGGACTGTGTTTACCCCAGCCGTTCGCGCCGAGCCCGGCGACCGCGCGGTCATAGGACGGCAGATTCTTGGCGATCGCGAACAGCACTAGGCCGGCCAGGAACCCGCCGATCAGCTGTGCGATCACATAGCCGACCGCGGAGATCACCGAGAGCCTGCCGAGCAGCAGTTGCCCGACGGTCACGGCCGGGTTGACGTGGCAGCCGGAGATCGGCCCGATCGCATAGACCAGGAAAAGTAGGGACAAGCCGAATGCGAGTGCCACGCCGAGCGGGCCGACGCGCTCACCGGCCAGCACCGCGGTGCCGACACCGCTGATCACCAAGACGAACGTGCCGAGCGCCTCGGCCGCCCACTTCTTGGGCTCCGGCGTCGGCTCCAGTTCGGTTACTTCCTCGACGACTT
This sequence comes from Nocardia sp. CA-107356, assembly GCF_050946365.1. NCBI lineage: Bacteria > Bacillati > Actinomycetota > Actinomycetes > Mycobacteriales > Nocardiaceae > Nocardia > Nocardia sp. CA-107356. The sequence continues at coordinate 7,956,014 of NZ_CP191992.1, forward strand.
CCTGAGCAGTGGGAGACATGCGCGCCACCTTCCGAGAGGATCATCCCCGCGGGTACGGGGTTTGCCTGGGACCTGCTGCGAAAATCACGGCTGATGTGAAACTGGACGTTACGCGAGACGGGTGAGCACTACAACGACCCGCGCGAGCTGGCCCATTCGTGCGACCCACAAGCGATCACTACGGCTGGCCCATTCGTGCGACCCACAAGCGATCACTACGGCTAGCCCTTTCGAGCGACCCACAAGCGATCACTACGGCTAGCCCTTTCGAGCGACCCACAAGCGATCACTACGGCTAGCCCTTTCGAGCGACCCACAAGCGATCACTACGGCGGCCTTTCGAGCGACCCGCAAGGCGATTGCCACGGCTGACCTGTTCGAGCGCCACACAAGCGACCGCTAGGCAAGACGGGTGATCTCCACGACGACCTCCAGATCGGTCGAGCCACCGCCGGAGAAGATGCCTTTCAGCGGCGGCACATCCGCGTAGTCACGACCGACGCCGACGGATACGTGCTGTTCGTTGATGGCGATATTGTTGGTCGGGTCGTAGCCCCACCACGCTCCGGTCCATGCCTCGATCCAGGCGTGCGACTGCCCGGCGACCGTCGTATTGATCTCGGCGGCCGGATTGGGGTGCAGATATCCGGAGACGTAGCGGCTCGGAATCCCCATGCTGCGCAACAACACCAGTGTCAGATGCGCGTAATCCTGGCATACGCCTTGACGTTCGGCGAAGGCCTGCACGGCCGAGGTGTGCACCGACGTGGTGCCCGCGATGTAGTCCATTTCGCTGTGCACCCATTCGGCCGCACGCACTACCGCCTTCGCGGGCGGCACACCGCGGCCGAGGTGCTTTGCGATCGTGGCCAGCTTCTTGTCCTGCGGCACATAGGCGGTGGGCGAGAGCATTTCGTCGAAACGGTCACCGGTGTGCTCGGAACGCAACTCCTCCCAGGACAGCTCCTCGGCCGGACCGGCAAAGGGTTCGGTTTCCACCACCGATGACCCGGTGACCTCCAATTCGGTATGCGGCGCATGCAGATCGAAGGAGGTGACCGCGGTGCCCCAGTAGTCGGTGTATCGATAGGACCGGGTGGAGGGCACCGTCTCGACCCGATTCAGGATGACGTTCTGCCTGCTGTCCGCACGCGGGGTGAGCCGAGCCTCGTTGAACGACCGGGTAACCGGAGCGTCGTATACATAACCGGTGGTGTGCACCACCCTGATCCGCCAGCTCACAACTCTCCCTCCACCTGCGCATGGTTATCGTGACTACTGCGCAGATCGGTCCAGGCCACCCACGGCGCGGCGTGGAAGTACTGCAGTGCGATCGCCTCGCTGACCTCGCGGCAGGTCTTCTGCAGCGAGAGCAGGCGGTTCTGCAGATCCTCCAAAAGCGCTCCGGGCGGCAGGAATTCCAGTTCGCTGCGGGCCCGGCCGAGCAGTCGCTGCGCCTCGTGTCGCGCGCCGACCCGGCTGCTCGGCCGCTGATCGAGTTCGGCGAGGCAGGTCTCGGCCACCCGCACCGAATGGAAGACCGAACGCGGGAAGAGCCGGTCGAGCAGGATGAATTCGGCGACCAGATTGGCGTCGAGTGCGCCGCGGTGGGTGCGCAGATAGGTGTCGTGCGCGCCCGCCGAGCGCAGTACGGTCACCCAGGCCGGTGAGGAGGTGCGGTCACCCGCGCGCGAAAGCAGCAGGCGCACAGTCATATCCACGCGTTCGATGGACCGGCCGAGCAGCAGGAAGCGGTAGCCGTCGTCGCGGCTGAGGGTGGAATCGGAGAGGCCGGCGAACATCGCCGCCCGGTCCTTGATGTAGTGGAAGAACTCGTGCGGGCCGAGGCTGCGGGCGGCCTTCTCGGTTGCCGTGAGCCCGATAAAGGTGGCGTTGAGGCATTCCCACATCTCACTGGAGGTGACTTCGCGTGCGCCCCTGGCGTTTTCGCGGGCATTGGCGATCGAGTCGACGATCGAATTGCCGTGGTCGTGGCTGAACGCGACGAGATCGGTGACCGACCAGACGTCGAGTTCGGCGTCGGGCGGTTCGATACCCAGTACCCGCAGCAGGACTCGCGAGGTTCGGTCCGGATCCACCGTTGCGTCCTCGAGCAGCTGATGCACCGCGACGTCCAGGATGCGGGCGGTGTCGTCGGCACGTTCGACGTACCGTCCGATCCAGTAGAGGGATTCAGCGTTGCGGGCCAGCATCAGCGCATCACCGGGCCTTGTTGCTGCTGTTGCCCCGGCCCGGACCGCTGCCGTTGACTCTGCCGCATCGAACCCAGCCGCTGTTCCTGTTGTTGTTGCTGCTGTTGCTGATTCGCCTGCGTCGCGGTCAATTCCCGGCCCAGTTCCCGCTGGTCGGACTGCGGCGGTTCGCTCACCAACTCCTCACCAGCGAGCTCACGGTCGGCGGGTGAGGTGCGCCCGGCGAGCACCCAGGTGTCCTTACTGCCACCGCCCTGACTGGAATTGACGACCAGCGAACCCTCCGGCAGCGCCACCCGCGTCAAACCGCCCGGCAGCACCCAGATGTCGTCGCCATCGTTGACCGCGAACGGGCGCAGGTCGACATGGCGCGGGACCAGCGCATTTCCGATCTTGGTTGGCACGGTGGACAGCTGCACCACCGGCTGCGCGATCCACCCGCGCGGATCCGATTTGATCTTGCGCCGGGTCGCCTCCAGTTCCCGCGGCGTGGCCACCGGGCCGATGACGATGCCGTAGCCACCGGAGCCCTCGACAGGTTTGATCACCAGTTCGTCGATGCGGTCGAGCACCTCTTCGCGCTCCTCGTCGAGCCAGCAGCGATAGGTGTCGACATTGGGCAGCACCGGTTTCTCACCGAGGTAGTACTCGATGATCGTCGGCACATACGCGTAGGTCAGCTTGTCGTCGCCGACGCCATTGCCGATCGCGCTGGAGATGACCACATTGCCCGCCCGCGCGGCATTGACCAGTCCGGCGACGCCGAGCACCGAATCGGGCCGGAAGTGCATCGGGTCGAGGAAGGTGTCGTCGATGCGCCGGTAGATCACGTCGACCTGACGCTCCCCCGCTGTGGTCCGCATATAGACGACATTGTCGCGGCAGAACAGGTCGCGCCCCTCGACCAATTCCACCCCCATCTGCCTGGCCAGCAGCGAATGTTCGAAATAGGCCGAGTTGTAGACGCCGGGCGTCAGCACCACGACCGTGGGATCGGCCTCGTTCGGCGCGGCGGAGGCGCGCAGTGCGGCCAGCAGATGGGTCGGATAGTCGCCGACCGCGCGGACCCGGTGCGAGGAGAACAGATCGGGGAAGACCCGCGCCATGGTGCGCCGGTTCTCCATGACGTAGGAGACTCCGGACGGCGAGCGCAGATTGTCCTCGAGCACCCGGAAATCGCCGCGTTCGTCGCGGATCAGATCGATACCCGCCACATGGATGCGCACCCCGTTCGGCGGCACCAGTCCGGCGGCCTCCCGATGGAAGTGCTGGCACGAGGTCACCAGCCGCTTCGGGATGACCTCGTCACGCAGGATGTTCTGCTCGCCGTAGACGTCGGCGAGGAACAGTTCCAGCGCGGTCACCCGCTGCTTGATCCCGCGCTCCAGCTTGGCCCATTCGGCGGCCGCGATCACCCTGGGCACCAGATCGAGCGGGAAGGGCCGCTCCTGTCCGGACAGCGAGAAAGTGATGCCCTGATCGATGAAGGCGCGGTCCAGCGCATCGGAGCGCGCCGCGAGATCGGCCACGTCGATGGGCGCCAGTGCCGAGAAGATGCCCCGGTACGGCTGGCGCACCCGGCCTTGGCCGTCGAACATCTCGTCGAAGGCATCCGCATACCGACCGGGCCCATAACCCTCGAACAGGCCGGTAGTGGTTGCTCTGCCGTTGCCGTTCGCATACCCGTTCGACCGGGCACGCGTCGGCGCAAGAGATCGAGCCGAACGTGGCGGTGAGGCGGGAGTCATGCAAAAATCGTGCTACACGCAGCACCGATGCCGTGTGTGACACAGGTAAATTTCTTGCATCACTCCGGGTTTCCGCCCGATTACCACGGTCGGTAGCGTTGCTGATCGAACCGTTCGCGCGGTAGTGATTTCGCATGTCGGGTTGTGGTGATTTCGTGTGCGACGCGGCGGCTGGTACCCTCGATCTTCGGCGTCGTATTACCTGATCACTCCGGTTACCAACGCGCGCTCGCGAACTTTTCAGCACAGTCCACTCAGCGACAGGAACACGAGGAAACAGGCGTGGCCAACATCAAGTCCCAGATGAAGCGGATCCGTACCAACGAGGCGGCGCGCCAGCGCAACCAGTCGGTCAAGTCCGAGCTGCGCACCGCGATCCGCCGCGTCCGTGAGGCCGTTGCGGCCAGCGATAAGGAAAAGGCCACCGATCTGGTGAAATTCGCCAGCCGCAAGCTGGACAAGGCCGCTTCCAAGGGCGTTATCCACGCCAACCAGGCCGCCAACAAGAAGTCGGCTCTCTCGGTCGCGGTGAACAAGCTCTGATCACATCGGTACCGCTGTGGTACCACTTCATACGTTGACGCAGCCGTCGTGGCCTCGATGACCACGGCGGCTTTTGTCGTCCCCGATCGACTATTGCGAGGATCACTTTTTATCGGTCTGCCGACGCCTCGAGCTCGGCGTGGTGCATCCGTTTTCACAATTTTTGTCGCAACAGTTCAGCAAACCTCAATCTCGGCACCGATGCCGCTCCCTGGGCGCTGAGCAGAACGCCCTCGATAGGTGCCATGTCATCGAGACTGCCCTGGCAAATCGGCAGAGAAGCAGCGGACGGCACCATCCCCCAGGTCATCGCCGCATCCCACTCCTCGAGCCGTAATCGGATCGGGCAGCCACATGTCGGAGGTTCCCGCTACGATTCGGCGCATGGTTACCGTGTACGCCAATCAGACGCCGGTTCGCTCCGAAGACCTCGCGGATGTCATCCGCGCCGCCGAGGTCCTCGGCATCGGACTGAAGATCGAGAACGTCATGGTTCCGGATGAGGAAGGCGGCTACTCCCTGGAGTGGATCGTCACCCGGGACGAGGAGATTCCGGTCTACGAGGAATGGGAGGGCCGCTATGAGGAGTCGGACGAGGATATCGAGCTAGTTCTCAGCTCGGTCGAATAATCTCCCCGCGCATCCGCACCCGCACCGAGCGGGTGCGGATCATCTGATGGGGCGAGTGCTCAATCCAGATCGGCGCATAGGCGATCCAGCGCGTCCTGGGAATCCGCATCGGCCGCGCGATAGATGATGACGCGCTGGTCCGGATCCTGCAGCGGCATGAGCACTTCATAATTGACGACCAGTGGGCCGACCTGCGGGTGCCGCAGCGGCTTCTGTCCGCGGCCATGGACCTTGACGTCGTGCGTGGCCCATCCTTGCGCGAACTCCTCGCTGCGGGCGGTGAACTCGGCGACCAGATCGGCCAGTTCCTGATCGTCGGGGTGGGCCGCCCATGCGGCGCGCAAGTCGGCGATGCCCTCGCGAATGATGCGATCGCGCTCAGCATAGAAATCGCGCATCGCCGGATCCATCAGGCACAGCCACATGGAGTTGCGCTGCCGCGGTGGCAGGGCGCCGAAGTCGACGATCAGTCTGGCCATTTCCGGATTCCACGCCAGGATGTCGTAGCGGTGGTTGACCAGCATCGCGGGCAGCGGCGACAGATCGCGCACCAGCATCGCCAGTGCGGGCGCCGGGACGGTGCTCGGTTTCCCGGCATTCGGCTGGCGCTGCTGGGCCAGATCGAAGAGGTAGGCGCGCTCATCGGTGTCCAGGCGCAGGGCGCCTGCGAGCGCCTCCAGGACGTCCGCGGATGGGCGCAGGCCGCGCCCCTGTTCCAGCCGGACGATGTAGTCGGTGCTCACACCCGCCAGTTCGGCGACTTCCTCGCGGCGCAACCCCGGGGTGCGCCGGGCCTGTTTGCGTGCGGGCAGACCAAGATCGCCGGGATTCAGTCGCTCGCGCCGAGCGCGCAGAAAGTCCGCGAGTGCTTGTGCCCAATTCGCCGCACTCCCCGAGTCTGTCTGGTCACGCAAGCCGCCGCCTCCGGGCCCGGGCTCGCCCCGCGGCGTCGCATTCACGGTGCTGGTCATCGCTCTCGATCTTACGGCCGGGTAGGACTGGCCTTCCCAGGAAGAACCTTCCCTTACCCATGGCCAGGTACCGCTCCAGACTTGGTCACACCGGAAACGAAGCACAAACGACAGGAGCACGACATGTCCGGAGCCCGCACCCTCGATACCTACCGGCTGCTCGGCCGCTCGGGTCTTCGGGTGTCTCCGCTGTCCTTGGGGACCATGACATTCGGCGCCGATTGGGGTTGGGGCGCCGATAAGGACGAGGCCCGAAAGATCTTCGACACTTACGTCGAGCGCGGCGGCAATTTCATCGACACCGCCAGCCAATACACGAACGGCACCTCGGAGAAGCTGCTCGGTGAGTTCAGCGCCGACAATCGCGAAAGTCTGGTGCTGGCAACGAAATACACGATGCTGCGGCGGCCGGGCGATCCCAACTCCGGCGGTAACCACCGCAAGAGCATGGTCGGCTCGGTGGAGGCCAGCCTGCGCAGGCTGAACACCGACTACATCGATCTGCTGTACCTGCACGCCTGGGACTTCCTGACCCCGGTCGAGGAGATCCTGCGCGCCATGGACGATCTGGTCCGCGCGGGCAAGGTGCTCTACGTTGGCATCTCCGACGCACCGGCCTGGCAGATCGCGCGCATGCAGACCATCGCCGACCTGCGCGGCTGGTCACCGCTGATCGCGCTGCAAATCGAATACAGCCTGATCGAGCGGACCGTCGAACGCGAACTCATTCCGATGGCGCGGGAACTCGGTCTCGGCGTGGTGCCGTGGTCGCCGCTGGCCAGCGGCGTGCTCACCGGCAAGTACAGCCGCGCCGATCTGGATCACGATGCGGCGGGCTCGCCCGAGGGCACCCGCAAGAATGTGGCCGCCGCCAACGGGTCGCTCACCGAACGCGGACTCGCCATCGCCGATGTGGTGAAAGATGTTGCGGCACAACTGGGTAAGACGCCCTCGCAGGTTGCGCTCGCCTGGACCCTGCGCAATCCCGGGGTAACCGCACCGATCATCGGCGCCCGCACGGCCGCGCAGTTGGAGGACAACCTCGGTGCGCTCGAGGTGGAATTCGATACCGCGCAGGTGGCACGCCTCGAGCAGGCCAGCGCGGTAGAACTCGGCTTCCCGCACGACATGCTGGCCCGGCCGATGACCCGCGGGGTGACCTTCGGCGAGCTGAAGATCGAAGGGCGCGACTGAGTCCGGGTGGGGCGTCAGTTCACGCAGGGGATGGTGTCGCCGTAGATGGAGCTCTCGACCGGGGTGCCCACGTCGGGAGTCGGGGTGAGCGAACCGGATATGGAGGTTTCGACGGGCTGGTCGTTGTCGGTTGACGGCGACCGCCCGGCTGTCGGAATGGCGGCGATGGCTTGGCCGAAGGCGGCGCGGACTTCGCGGCGAATGGCAGTGGGGTCGCCCGCTGTCGCCCAGCCGACCGCCGTTCCGGCGAGCACGACCACCGCCGATACGCCCGCGGCGACCTTCGCGATCGCCCGCCCGATCCGGCGTCGCGGCTGTGGGTGGCGGTGCACGCCCCGGCCGTCACGGCGACGAGCGTGCCCTCTAGGGGCACGCTCGAAATCGCCATCTAGCGATCTTGTTTGCTAGTCCATAGCCGGTATCTAGATTGCCATGGAGAACGAGCGTCCGGTATGTGCTGAAAATCGCAATAAGCGCTGTTCAGTCGCTTGGCGGATGCGCGCGTGCGCCAGGCGGAGCAAATAGTTGGCATACCGCCCGCTCGCTGACTTTCACAACAACGAGGTCGGCAGCCGGATGCCGACACCACTCCTCAGCGGCTCTCCGACGCGCAAATCGCTATCGCGCGGCAGGTCAGCTCGCCGAGTGCAGATCGAGGATTCGGGAGAGGGCGTGTTCCAGAGCGTAATTGGGGTCGGCAGCGCCACCTTTGACATCGGCGTTCAGTGTGGCGACCACCTGGAGGGCCGAGCCGATGCTGGCCGCGTTCCAGCCTCGTGCTTGGGCCTGGGCCTTCTTGACCTTCCATGGCGGCATGCCCAACTGCTGGGCCAGTTTGAACGGGTCACCACGGCCCGCGGAACCGACACGCGCGATGGTGTGGACCGAGTCGGCGAGGGCGTCGGCGAGTAGCACATGCGGCACGCCCCGGTCGTTGGCCCAGCGCAATGCCTCCATCGCACCGGGCCGATCCCCCGCCACCGCGAGTTCAGCGACATCGAAACCGGAGATCTCGGCCTTGCCGGAGTAGTAGCGGCGCACCGCGGCGATATCGATCTTGCCGCCGGTATCGGAGGCCAATTGTGAACAGGCCGCGGACAATTCCCGCAGATCCGAGCCGACCGCCTCCAGCATCACCTGCACGACCTCGCTCGAGACCCGCACCCCGGCATTCCGGAATTCGCCGCGCACGAACTCCACACGTTCGGACGCCTTGGTCAACTTGGCACAATCGTGCGTCTGCGCACCCAACTTCTGCAGCGCTGGTGCCAATGCCTTGGCCCGACCGCCCCCGGAGTGCAGCACCACGAGCACCACGCCCTCAGGCGGATCCTCGGCAGCAGCGGTGATCACCGCGACAGCATCCTTGCCCGCCTCCGCCGCCGAATCGAGCACGATCACCCGATCCTCGGCGAACAGCGAAGGACTCAACAGCTCCGCCAGTTCCGCGGTATTGGCATCCCCCGCCCGCAGCCGATCAACGGGCACCGCATCGGGATCCGGCGCACTCCCCCGCACCTGCGCCGCAATCCCCGCGATAGCCCGCTCGACCAGCAACTCTTCATCACCGAGCACCAGGTGCACTGCCGCAGTCCGTTCGCTCACGGATGCATCCTACGTACCCCCACCGACAGAGCCGCCGCGCCTCACAGCGTCCCCCGCTTTGCCACCCCGGTCATGCTAGAACGTCGGCGATGTGCTGGTAGTCGGCGTAGTTGTTGCACGACGGTCGTGTCCTGACCGCACTGCGGCTGTCAACGTCAATGGCATCTGCCGATCTCTGCTTGCCGCTGTGCCGTAGCCCTTTCGGATGTCGATGAAGATCCGGTGGGTTCGATCGTGAGGTGCAACAGCCGATACTGCTCGAGGTCGGCAAACGCGTCCCACTCGGCCGGGCGCTGCGTGCTGAACAAGATCTCCGACATCTGCACGGTGGTCGTGGCAGGGACCGATCCTTCGTTTTGTCGCGATCCATGTTTTCGTTGGCGGCCAGCTGCCTCGCCCCGATCTTCGACACGCGTTCCAGTCCAGTCGCAGTCCGGCTCCGACCTGCGGGCCGCTGAATCGATATGGCACCAGCCATCACGATTTGGTCGATCGTGATGAAAAGATGCGAAGGTCCGGACCGGAGCCGACGATCACGGTGTCGCCGGATCGGTCGGTGCGGATCACGCGGGTGCCGATGTCGGCGAGTTCGGCCAGTACAGCGGGATTCGGGTGGCCGAAGGTGTTGTCGGCGCCGACGCTCACCAGTGCGAGACGAGGCCGGACAGCGGTGAGGAATTCCCTTGTGGTGGTTCGTGATCCGTGGTGCGGAACCTTCAGGATGGCAGCCTGGACGGTGGCACCGGAGCGCAGTAGTCGCTGCTGTGCCGGGGCTTCGATATCGCCGGTGAGCAGGATCCGGCCCGCTGGTGTAGTCGCGGCGATGACGATCGAGCGGTCGTTGGCATCGTCGGTACTGGGCATGCTTATCGGGCGGCGCTCTGGTTGGGCCGGTGCGAGTACGTCCAATTCGACAGCGCCGAAACGCAATACGTGTCCGGAGGTCAGCTCGAGCACCGGGATGTGTACCTGCGCCGCGATGCTGGCGACTTGGTCCGGTCCGCTGACCTCCGTGCGCCGTTCCCGTGTCACAGTCGGTTCTGGAGTGGTACCGGTCGCCTTGCTCGAACCCACTTCGGATCTGGGCATATTCGATATCGGACGGTTTTCGGCGGCGGCGGGACCGGATACGGTACGTCCGGAAATCGCTGCTCCGGAGAGTTCGCCGGGGCCGACTGCCAGGGCATCAATCGTGCGGCCTTGTACGGCACCGGCGAGACCGGCGATATGGTCGGCGTGCGGATGGGTCAGGACCAGCAGCGCTATCCGGTTGACGCGCAAGCGATCCAGACAGGTGCGGATGGTTCGTGGATCAGGGCCGACATCGATGACCACAGCGGTGTGGTCGCCGACGGATAATGCGAGTCCGTCGCCCTGTCCGACATCGCAGACGGCCAGCACCCAGCCCGCGGGTGGCCAGCCCGGATGCCAGATGCGGACCGGAATCAGCACCACCGCGACACCGAGCAGTACGGCGGCGGCCAGACGGCGAAGAATCGCGGACCGCAATGCCAGCACCAGGAGAACGACCGCCCCGCAAGCGATCAGCCCACCGGTCGTGCCATCGGGTACCGAAACCTCCGCGCCCGGCACACTCGCCGCATGTTCGGCGACGAACAGTAACCACCACAGCGGCGGTTCGGCGCAGCGCAGCACCAGTTCGGCCAGCGGCGAGCAGCCCGCGGCGAGCGCGGTACCGATCGCGCCGAGCACCGTCACGGGCGCGATTACCGGTTCGACAAGGATATTCGCGAGAATCGCGACCAGGCTGAGCCGTCCGGTGAGCGCGACCACGAGTGGTGTCGTCACCACGAAGGCTGCGGCCGATACCGCGACGATTTCGGCCGGGACCCGCCACCAGCCGCGGGCGCGCAACCAGTCCGCCCAACTCGGTGCCAATAAGATCAGTCCGGCGGTTGCGAGCACCGACAGCCCGAATCCGGCACGCACCGCCAGTTCCGGCGACACTGCGAGCAGACCGATGACCGCCGTACAGAGCGCGGGCAACGCTTGCTTGCGGCGTCCGGTTATCAACGCGAGCAACGTGATCGCGCCCATCGCGCCCGCCCGCAGCACGCTGGGATCCGGGCGCGCGACGACAATGAACATCAGCAGCGCCGCTGCCGCGACCGCGGCTGCGATACGCGGGCCGAGGGTGAGCAGTCGCATCGCACCGAGCACCACCGCGAGCAGAATCGTGAAATTGGCACCGCTGACCACGCAAAGGTGTTCCAGCCCAGCGATTTCGAAGTCCTCGCGCACCTCATCGGGCAGCGCGGAGGTGTCCCCGACCACCAGTGCGGGCAGCAGTCCGGCTTGACGCTCGGGCAATACGCGCGCTGCCGACGCGAGGTCGGTGCGTACGGCTCCGGCCACTCGCTGCCACCAGGGCAACGCGCCGACCGCGACCGGCGGTCCCTGGGCTCGCAGGGTGGCGACGGTGAGATCGCGGTGCCACGGCCGCTCCGGTCTGGCACGGAACTCCACCGCTCGACCGGGCAGCAACTCACCCCACTCCGCACCGGACGCGAGGATGACCACGGCACCACCGACCCGCACCGTCGACTCGCCTTGCCGGTATTCCCGCAGCCGCGCCCGCACGGTCCACCGCCGCTCGCCGCCGAAGGCACTGGACCGCACCGGTTTCGGATCATCGGTCGGTACGACCACCACCCGCACCGAGGCCGCGGTGTGCCGCAACGGATGCGTCGCCACCCGGTGCACACGCCATGCGCCCGCCGTCGCGAACCCGGCACCGAGCAGCATCGCGGCCAGCGCGGCAATGGCGACGACCCGCCACCGCTCGCTGGGATGCGCCAGTGCACGCAAGAGCACCACCCAAAGCCCGATCGCCAGCAACACCAGCGCCGTAGCCAGCACCAGACCGGCCACCCACCCCGCCGTCAGCGCAACAATCGTTGCCCCCCAACAACACAACGCCGCAGGCAGTAACCGCGCATCGAGAGCCGGTACCACCTCCTCCGACGCCGAATCACCCCCCGCACCCTCCCGCCGATCACCCCCCGCGCTTGCCCACCGATCAGCCTCCATACCCGCCCGCCGATCAACACCCACACCGGTCCGCCGATCAACCTCCACACCCGCCCGATGACCACCATCCAGCGCAGCCCGGCGGTCGATGCGACCCCGGTCACTCGACGTGGTCATATCGTCACCAGGTCGCGGAGGCGGGCGAGGCGGGCTGGGCCGATACCGTCGACCTCGCCGAGTTGGGCGATATCGGTGAATCGTCCATTTGTGGTGCGCCAGGCGACGATTGCGTGGGCGGTGACGGGGCCGATACCGGGGAGGGCGTCGAGTTCGGCTTCGGTCGCAGTGTTGAGGTCGACTTTGGTCGACGGGCGTGGTGCGGCGGTGGAATTCGATGCCGAACCGCTCGGCGCGCGTCCGCCCGCGCTGATCGTCGCGCTGCCGAGTTGCGGCGCGCCCGTGTTCGGTCCACCGGGACCGACGAGCACCTGGTCACCATCCTGTAGGCGCTGGGCCAGGTTGAGGCCGCTCAGGTCCGCCCTGTCGTTCGCACCGCCCGCTGCGTTGAGTGCGTCGGCTACCCGAGACCCCGCGGGTAACCGCACGAGACCGCTACGGTGCACGAGCCCGACCACGCTGACGACCACTTCCGTTGCGGGAGTCGTGGTTACCGATGCGACAGGCGAAACGGCGCCGGGCGCCGCGGCCATACTCGGACCGGACAGTCCTGCCGATACCGTGGCCGTGCCGGTGCTGGTTCGCACCGCGGACAGTGGTGGCACCGCCTGCGCCACCGGTCGCTCACGCAACACGACGACCGATGCGACGACCACCGCCGCCAGCCCGACCATGACCAGCGTCACCAACCCCCGCCACCCCGGGTCCAATCTTGTCCCCCGAAATCGTTCCGGCACAAAGCGATCCCGCCACGACGAGCGTCCCTCCGGCGCGTCCAACCAGCCGGGAATGCGCACCTCGCCGACCCCGTCGTCCTCATCGACCGCATCCCCGTCGTCCTCGGTTCGCAGATCCTCGGGGTTGGACGAGGGCAACTGCTCGTCATCCCACCGCCCGCCGTCGGACGAGCGCCGCGAGCCCAACGACGGCTTCGCGCACCGCCTTTCGGCCTCCGATCGCTTTCGGGGTCCAGGCGGCTTTCCGTACTCGGCGCCCACCGAACCGGCCGCACCCCGGGCACCGATCGTCCGGGTGGCACCGACTCGCTCGGTCAACGCACTGAGTCGCCGCCGAATCCGCTCGCGCTCGTCATGTCGTGGCATGGCGGCGACGCTAGTCCCGAGTCAGAGAGGGAGATGGGCGCTGAGCAGGCGAAATAAAAAGTCTGTTGATAACTCCCGGCCTGTGGACAACTCGGCCCGCCATGGCACGGATTTCTGGTGGCCGAGTTGTTCGAGTAGCTGGCGCCGCTGCTGGTAGGGCAGGTCGATCAGCGATCGGTCGCCGATGTGGAGCAGGTCGAAGATCTTATGGACAGGGTTTAGCAGCTGACCGTTGACCAAGCCTCTTTGCCGGTGTGTGAGGACTCACCGGGAAGACCCCTGCCGCCATTCGGCCCAGTCATCGGCAATCAGCGAAGCAAACGACGGCGAACCCATGGGTGTCGGCAACGCCGCCGGAAAGTAGCACAACCTCCACACCGGAACAGGCACCGCGACAACGTAGACAACCACCGGCGACACACGCCGAGTTTGGCAGAACACGGTCAGTGACCAACCAGATACAAGACCGGTCGGTACTATTCAAACGATCAGTCAACCGCGAAAGGGCCAGACAATGGTGTCGAGGCGCGAGTGACAGGACTGCCGCGGTATGCGGCGATGCTGGCGGCGGCGGGCAGCCTCCCCAGCGATGACCAGCGCTGGGCATATGAGGTCAAGTTCGATGGCATTCGCGCCATCGGCTATATCGACCGTGACCTGCACCTGGTCTCACGCAACGGCAACGACATCACCCCGGCATGGCCCGAACTCGCCACCCTCGCCCCGGCAACCCCGCCGTTCGTCATCGATGGTGAAATCGTCACCTTCACCGCCGACGGACGTACTTCCTTCGAAGCACTGCAGCCGCGAATGCATCAGCGCAACCCCGCAGTGATCCGAGACCTCGCCAACTCCGTGAAGGCGACCTACCTCGTCTTCGATCTCCTCCATATCGGCACACGCCCGTTGATCGATCTGCCCTACGAGCAGCGGCGAGAACTGCTCGAACACCTCGGCCTCCATGGCCCGCACTGGCAGGTTCCGCCGCGGCTGCAGGGCTCTGGCGTCGAGATCCTCGCCGAATCCCGGCGACTCGGCCTCGAAGGGATCGTGTGCAAGCGCCTCGACAGCCCGTATCTGCCGGGCCGCCGTAGCCCGCTGTGGACCAAAGTCAAAAATGTCAACGACCAAGAAGTCGTTCTCCTCGGATGGCGTCCCGGCACTGGCCGCCGGGCCGGGCACATCGGCTCACTGCTGATGGGCATCTACGACAACCAAGGAAAACTCGCCTATATCGGCAACGTCGGCACCGGGTTCACCCAAGCGATGCTCGACGACCTGAAGGCGAAACTTCAACCGCTGCAACGCAACACTCCCACTGCCGATGCCGACGTTCCCGATGCCATCTGGGTAGAGCCCCAACTCGTCGGCGAAGTGTCGTTCACTGAATGGACCAGCGACGGTCGGTTGCGGCACCCGTCATGGCGCGGACTCCGCCCCGACAAGGACGCGCGAGAAATCAAAATGCCTCTATAGCATCGGATGCAACACTGTATTGCCTATTGATCGCGTCGTTCTTGCTGTTAGATGGCTTGCTGCGGTAGCGATTCGGGCCAATCCTGAATCGATGACCAGCGTCGACGTGCTGGATGCATCAATGTTGCATCTGAGCCAGAATCTCGACCGTTTCCGGCCTGCACCCCGGGAGGCAGTCCCCGCACAGGATGACGTTGCAGACAGTGAAAGCCGCAGGTTGCTGACCTGCGGCTTTCACAATTGTGGACCCCAGACAGTGCTGCGCTATTTCCCAAGCTCGAAACGCCAGCGCTGGTGTGCACCACCGCGAGGGGTCATGATCAGCTCGACCTTGCCCAACAGTCCTTCATTGCCCGGTGCATAGGTGATGACGTTCTCGGGCTCACCCTCCAGGTAGATATACCCGTCCTCGGCCTGTAACTGAGCGGCATCGATAGAACCAATACCGACCATCTCCACGTAGTCCGGGTTGTTTCCGTCGCCGAGGCGACTCATGAGATCGGGGCTGATGCGGAGGGCGAAGTTTCCGCGGACGTCTTCTTTGACCGTGTTGATCAACAGGGCGCCGTCGGTGTACCAGCGCTGTCGTGGCTCCCCGGTGACCGAGAGCACCTCGACGGCGGGGTTCCCGGTTTGAGTGGCCATACCGTGACGCTCGTTGTACTCCTGGTTGCCGTCGGTCCTGCTAGTGACGCCGGGCTTGGTGGTGAGGCATAGTCCGGAATCCACCTCGACGACCCGAAACTCACCCGAAGGAAACCCGTTGGTCTGTGAACTGGTCATGACAATAGCCTCCCACCTGCGCAGACGTGCTGTCCGCAGGCGGAGATCGCGTGTCCGTCATCGCAACTGGGGGGGCTGGCACGGCTCTGCCGCTATGTTCTGACGGCCTGTCGGTCGATGTAATAGCCGAGCAGGTCGATCAGCGCCTCATCCACGGTCCACGGCCTGTGAGGCGGGTGCCGTGGCGTTCGCGGGCTGCGGGATCGACACTGCTACGGGGCGAGGATTCCGCTCCGGATGAGGTGGTCCGGCCGGTGTCCGGGCCGTCTCGACCGGAGCGCAATCCTGGGCACCCCGAGTTCGGGTGCGGTGTGGCGGAACTCAGGGTGCGACAGTGCGCGGATTGTCGAGTGTCGGCGCATGGCATCTACCTCCTTTACACAGCTGCGTCCGGATGCGACGGACTAGCTGAAGAGCCTGGTGACGAAGGCGTTCATGTTGTCGCGGACCCGTCCGATCTTCGTCTCCTCGGTGATGAGATCTTCCCGGTACCGGTTACCGAGTGCGGGCGTTCGCTTACCGCGCGCGTAGAGCGAGCAGGCGAGATCGGTGCACATGTAGGTACCGATCGAATTGCCTCGACGCCCGGATTCGCCCGCCTTGTGCGCGGTCATCAGCGAGACGCCGCGGCCGGTATGCGTGGTCAGACAGATCGCGCACATCTGGGTCCGGCCGGATCCACCCGTTTCGTAACGCAGCGCGACCCCGACCAGGCGATCGTCCTGCGGGACAACGAGATAGCCGCGCCCGGGCAGCGACGGATCGCTCCAGCCGAGGAAGTCCAGGTCATCCCACGGTTGGGCGTCCAGATCCCGCGGCACGGGCAACTTCTTGGCGGTCGTCTTGGAGCAATTGATGAACGACGACCTGATGTCGCGTTCGGTGACGGCTTTCATACGGCATCGACTCCTTCGGTCGATAGGTGGACAAACCGAAGCGACGCTACAGGTGGTCGTTAGCTCGGGCAATGGATTTTCGAGCCACCGTTGCCGCCACCACACGCCGTGTCGCCGAGCTCACACGCGGCGCATCACCGAGACCACCTTCCCCAGGACCACAGCCTCGTCGCCGTCGATGACGGAATAGGCCGGATTGCGCGGCTCCAGGTAGACGTGCCCGTTGCGACGGCGGTAGACCTTGACCGTCGCCTCACCATCGATCATCGCGGCGACGATGTCACCCGAATGCGCCTCGTGCTGTTTGCGGATGACGACCAGATCGCCATCGCAGATCGCCGCGTCGATCATCGAATCGCCGCGCACCCGCAGTCCGAAAACCGTTCCGCGCCCGACGAGTTCGCGCGGCAGCGTCATCACATCGTCGGTGTGCTCCTCGGCGAGGATGGGCGTGCCCGCCGCGATATCGCCGACGACCGGCACCGTCACCGAATCCTCGCTCTGCTCTCGCGGCGCGGACGCCCGCAGGAACCTGCGCACATCGATCGGCCGCGACATCGTCTCGCTGCGACGCAGAAATCCCCTGTCCTCCAAGGACTTCAGATGTTTGGACACCGACGACGAGGAACGCAGCCCTACCGCGTCGCCGATTTCGCGGGTATTCGGCGCATACCCGTACCGCACCACCCAGTCCCGAATCGTGGCGAGAATCCGCTGCTGGCGCGGCGGCAGCGTCGAAGTGTCGAGGTGCTCGAAGGCATCGAGGTCGTCGTATCCGGTCACCCGGGGAATCGTAGAGGCAAGCGGCAGACAATTCGTTCGCGCACACCGTCGGGTACCTGCGCGTTCTCCGGTCATGTCACACCATGCCCCGCAGCGCCGTCATACCTCTAGGAAGACCTACTGACGCGGCCGCGCACCACGGGCCCACCGAGCTTGGAGGAATCATGACGACCATCCTGTTGACCGGCGGCACTGGCACGCTGGGCCGCCACGTCACCCCGCTGCTGGTCGATGCCGGTTTCCAGATTCGGATGCTCAGCCGCAATGCCCACGAATCGACCGACGGCATCGAATTCGTGACCGGCGATCTGCTGCAGGGCACGGGCGTGGAGGCGGCGGTCGATGGCGTGGAGGTCATCCTGCACCTGGCGGGCGGACCCAAGGGCGATGATGTGGCGACGCGGCATCTGATCGACGCCGCGGCCAAGGCCGGGGTGCGGCATATCGTCTATATCGGCGTGATCGGCGCCGATAAGCTGCCGATCGGCTACTTCAAGGCCAAGTTCGCCGCCGAACAGGCCATTATCGAATCGGGTGTGCCGTTCACCATTCTGCGTGCGGCGCAGTTCCACGACCTGGCGCTGAAGACCGCGCGGGGCATGGCGAAGAGTCCGATCGTCCCGGCGCCCGGCGGAATCGACTGGCAACCGGTCGATTCGCGGGAGGTCGCCGTCCGGCTCGTGGAGCTGACGCTCGGCGCACCAGCCGGACGGGTGCCCGATCTGGTCGGACCGACGGTGTACCCGATGGCCGAACTGATCCGCGGCTATCTGCAGGCCGAGGGCAAGCGGCGAGTGTTCCTGCCGGTCCGGGTGCCGGGCAAGGTCGGACGCGCCTATCGCGCCAAGGAGAATCTGACCATCGATGGCGCGACGGTCGGCAAGCTCACCTGGGAGGACTTCCTCGCGGAGCAGGTCGGATAGCGAATCTTGTTGCGCGTCAGCACTATTCTGCGCGGGACAGCTATTCGCCAGCTAGTGCTACGACGGATCTGCTACTGTGGCGAACATGAAGCGCGCTGCTGTGACGACGACGCCGGATACTGTCCCGGCGCGCTGATTGATGTCTTGATCGAAGCCCCGGGGCGAGTGCCCCGGGGCTTCGTCTTGTGGTCACTCGCCCGCTGTCCGCGAGGAGACCCCATGTACGACCATCGCAAACTCGGCCGCGAACTAGGCCTGTTCGACACCGACCCGCTGATCGGATCCGGGCTGCCGTATTGGCTGCCCGACGGCGCCACCGTGCGCCATGTCCTGGAGGACTACATCCGCACCGCGGAACGGCGGGCCGGATACCGGCACGTGTACTCGCCGGTGCTCGGCAAGCGGGAGCTCTACGAAATATCGGGGCACTGGTCGCACTACCGAGATGACATGTTCCCGCCCATGGAGTTGGGCGGCGAACAGGTGGTGCTGCGCCCGAGCCTGTGCCCGCACCATGCGGTGATGTTCCGCGCACGCTCGCACAGCTACCGCGAATTGCCTTTGCGTATGGCCGAATTGGGCGGGATGTATCGTGCTGAGCTCTCCGGTGTACTCGGCGGACTCACCAGGGTCCGCGCGATCCAGCTCAATGACGCACACATCTTCTGCACCGTGGACCAGGTCGCCGACGAGGTCGCGGGCGCACTCGAGCTGATCCGACGGGCCCACGTGGCGCTGGGTATCAACCCGACCCGCTACCGGCTCTCACTGCCCGGCCCCGGCGGGAAATATGTTGCGGCCCCGGGACTTTGGCAGCGGTCCAGCGCCATGCTCGCCGATGTCCTCGACCGCTCCGGTATGCCCTACGAACGGGCCGAGGGTGAGGCCGCGTTCTACGGTCCCAAGATCGATATCCAGTTCACCGACAGTGCCGGTCGCGAGTTCACCCTGTCCACCGTGCAGGTCGACTTCCACCAACCGGAGCAGTTCGACCTGCACTACATCGGTGCCGACGGTGCGAAGCACCGCCCGGTCATGGTGCACCGCAGCATAATCGGCAGCATCGAGCGGGCAGTCGCACATCTGATCGAGGAGCACGGCGGAGCCTTCCCGGCCTGGCTGGCCCCGACCCAGCTGGTCATCCTGCCGGTCTCGGCGGCCGAAGTTCCGCACGCCGAGGCCCTTGCCCGACGCTGTCTCGAACTGGGGTTGCGCACCGAGATCGCCGATCACGAACTCGGCAGTCTCGGCGCGCGCATCCGCCAGGCCCGCTTGGTCCCGTATCAGGTCGTCATCGGCCCGAAAGAGGTCGCTAATGACCGTGTCGCGGTACGGCTTCGGGACGGACGTCGCCTCGAACCGCTGCCGGTCGAGGAATTCCTGTCCCCGGTCACCGAACTCATCGCCGTGCATAGCACCGCACTGTGGTCGAATCCGCAGTGATGCCAGCTGGATCCGGCCTTAAGCGCTCGGTGACGAAGTGGATCGCCAGGCGATCACAGAGTTCACCGAGCGCGCACGCATCGATGTGTGGCGCGTCCGGCCACGCATCGGCGCTGGTCCACGGCACCGACGCGGGCGTGCCGTGCGGACAGGCGAAAACGTGCCGATGGCCGCGCGACGCTCAGTCCACCCGACTCGACATCGCCGAGAGCCCTTCCCGCACTTCGCAAAATTCCGCCGACAAGGTCGGGTCGGGCCCGCCCCACAGTACGGTTCGCCGCATCGGCGATCAGGCGCAGCCGCCGGGGACAACCAGCACACCGACGGCACCAACGCCCAAGTGCACGCCGAGGGCGGGACCGAATTCGGCGACGATCATTTCACGGATACCGGGAACCAGATCGCGGAGTTGGGCGGCGACAGTATTCGCGGCGTCCTCGGCACCGAGGTGCTGGACGGCGACAGCGGCACCTTCATCACCGGCCGCGTCCACCGCTGCCGCAACGAGTTTGGCGTAGGCCTTGGACCGGGTGCGGACCTTCTCACGCAGCTCCAATCGGCCATCGACGATCTGCAGCAGCGGTTTGCTCACCAGTTCGCTGCCGAAAAAGGCAGCGGCGCTGCTCAATCGGCCGCCACGGCGCAATTGTTCGGTACGGTTCACCAGAATGAACGTGCGCGATCGGCTCGACGCGGCGACGGCGGTGTCATATACGACATCCAATGACGCGCCGCTGTGTGCGCGGCGGGCGGCCGCGAGCACCGGCAGGCCGGTGGCCAGGCCCGCGCCGAGCGAATCGACCAGCCGGACCCGGTCGGCGGCGTCCATATCGCGGACCGCCTGCCGACCGGCCTCCCAGGTGCCGGAGAGTTGGCGCGAAAGATGTACCGCGACAACACCATCCCCGTTGCTCCGGGCGAGTGCCTGCTCGTAGACCGCGCGCAGCTCGCCGGGCGAGGCCGCCGAGGTCGTCACGGTATCGGAGCCGTAGTCGATATCGATGGGGTCGACGCCTTCGCGAATGGCGCGGTCACCGACCAGAACGTGGAGCGGGACAACGGCAATGTCCAACTCACCGACGAGTTCGGCAGGGAGGCTGGCGGACGAATCGGTGACGACCACAACGGCCACGGACTACCGAACCTCCTGCAGGGTCTTCACCATCGAATTCGCGACGGCCGTATGACCGTCCCAGCCCCAGTGGATGCCGTCCGGATTCGCCGCACCGGAGAAGATATTGTCGTGCACCGCTTCACCGAGATCGACCAGCGGCACCGAGGTCTTCGCCGACCAGGCGCGCAGTGCCTGCACCGCACGCTCGCGGCCGCTGTGCACGCGTCCGTAGGCAGCGCAGTTGTGCACCGACGGCAGCACCGCGACCACGGGCAGATCCGGACGCAACTGTGCCAGCGCCTCTCGCGACTGCTCCAGGTAGTCCACGCTCACCTTCGGCGGCAAGGCCACCGGGCGACCGAGTTTCGAGAGTTTCGGCTGCAGCCAGTTGTAGGTGGCGCGAACCCCACGGCGCAGCGCGGGCGGTCGCACGTACCGGATCAGCTCACGCAGCGCGGTCGGGAGCGGCGAGGGCAATGTATCCATCCCGCCGACCGCGAAGACGACCGCACCCGCGCGCGGTACCGCGGCCCACACCCGGGGATCGCCGATCAGGGCCCAGTACGCGTCGCGGCAGGTCCAGCCGATCCGACCGATCAGCTCGACATCCCAATCGAGTTCGGTGCCAACCAGGTTGGGCCAGATCCTCGGATGGTCCGCGGGCAGGCCGCCCTTCGGACCGAAGTAGGACAGCGAATCCGCGATCACCAGCAGCACCGGCCGATCCGTCTGCTGTAGCTCACCGGTCGAGGCCACCGCGGCGGCCGAAACCTCGTCATCGACAACCGAATTACCGGAATCGGCCGGGCTGGGCGCGGATCCGACAGTGACAGATTCGGCATCGCCGACCACGGGATCCACTGGAGAAGAAGCAGACTCGTCCGCGGGGGTAGCCGTCGCAGCGTCGGTCACCGACTCGGCAGTCGATGCGGCAGCATCGATGGCGGGAGTCGCGGACTCGATCGCATTGGATACTGTCCCAACACCTTCGGGTGGTTCACCCGCTGGTTCCGCGGGCTCGGCACTGGCACCGGACTTCGCCGCTGGCGCGGCGGGCTCGCCGTTGTCCTCACCGGACTCGGCGGCAACCGCCTCATCGCCATCGGACCCCGGCGTCTGCGACTCGGCCGGTGCCTCCGGCTCGGCCTTCTGCACCGGGGGAGGTCCGAATAGCGCGTCCGGGATCGCCCGTTCGGGCTTCGCCGATACCCGACGGAACATTTCGTCCGGTACCTGACGAACCGGTTCTTCAGAGGACATCCGGGGCCACCTTCGCCGCTGCGTTCCACACATCGAGGCGCCAACCGGGCTGATCAATGCTCGGGCCGTGGCTGCTCAGTTGCACCCAACTGGTGTTGGCCAGTCCTCCAAGGACAGGCCAGTTCCGCGGCGGCAGGTCGAGCAGCGCAGCCGTGAGGGCGGCGATCAGCCCGCCGTGCGCCACCAGGATGATAGTCCGGCCGGGCCAATCCTGCCGATCGGCGAACAATTCTCGAACGACGGGCAGCGAACGCGCACCCACCTCGAGCTTGCTCTCGCCGCCCGGCGGGGTGTAAGCCGCGTCCAACCGCCAGGCCACCCGCGCGCCCGGATAGTCGGCGTCGACCTCCAGGTGGGTCAGCCCCTCCCAATCGCCGAGATTGGTTTCCCGCAGCCGCGGATCCGAGACCACGGGGACATCGGTGTGGTCGGCCAGTGCCGATGCGGTGTCGAAGGCGCGCCGCAGATCGGAGGACACGAGGGCGATCGCATTGCGCGAAACCAGTTCGCGCGCGGCCTCTTTCGCTTGGCGACGGCCGAGTTCGGTGAGGTCGGTGTCGATCTGACCCTGCATACGGTCGGCAGCATTCCATTCGGTCTGCCCGTGCCGCAACAGGATCAGCGTGCGGACCCCGGCATACTTACTCACTCGCAGCTGTCCCCGTTTCGCTGTTCACCGCCGCGGCGTCGTCTTCGTCCGCGCGCTTGAATACATCACTCCCTGCCGCGATCCCCTCCACCGGAACCAACGGGCAGTCCTTCCAGAGCCGTTCCAGCGCATAGAAATTGCGCTCGTCATTGTGCTGGATGTGCACGACGATGTCGACGTAGTCCAGCAGCGCCCAGCGACCCTCGCGGGTGCCTTCGCGCCGGACCGGCTTATGCCCCGCCTCGCGCAATTTCTCTTCGACGTTATCGACGATGGCATTGACCTGACGCTCGTTCGGCGCGGAGGCGATCACGAAACAGTCGGTGATCACCAACTGCTCCGACACGTCGAGCACCACGACGTCGGAGGCCAGCTTCTCGTCCGCCGCGCGCGCGGCGACCTGCGCCATCTCCACCGACTCGACAGATGCGCTCAAATTAACTACCTTCCACTCCCACGGGCACATATAAATGCCGCTTCGATATGTACTGCACGACGCCGTCGGGCACGAGGTACCACACCGGCCGGTTCTCGGCGGCGCGGCGACGGCAGTCACTCGATGAGATCGCCAACGCCGGGATCTCGATCATGGTCACCGCGTCGACCGGCAGGTCACGCAGATGCTCCTCGAGATGATCGGTGTTCAGCTCATACCCCGGTCGGCTCACTCCGACGAATTTCGCCAGTTCGAACAACTCCGCCCAATCCTGCCACGTCAGGATGTTGGCGAGCGCGTCAGCTCCGGTGATGAAGTACAGCTCGGCGTCGGGATGCTTGCTGCGCATCTCGCGCAGTGTGTCGACGGTGTAGGTGACCTTGCCCCGGTCGATATCGGCTCGGCTGACCGAGAATCGGGGGTTCGACGCGGTCGCGATCACGGTCATCAGGTAGCGATCCTCGGCCGGGCTGACCTGCTTATCGGCCTTCTGCCACGGCTGTCCGGTTGGGACGAAGATCACTTCATCCAGTTCGAACCGGTTCGCGACCTCGCTGGCGGCGACGAGGTGGCCGTGGTGGATGGGGTCGAAAGTGCCACCCATCACCCCCAGCTTGCGTCGACGCCGACCGTTCTTCTGCATGAGTGCCGAGCTTAACCGGTCGGTTCGGACCGACCGGGGTCCGGACGGTCAACTGCTGACGACTGCCCGCAGACTCGGCTTCAGTGCTCCGTCCAGTTCGGACCACGGGATCGTGATGTCGATATAGCCCAGCGCGTGCGATGCGATCTCCCCGACGTAGACGCGCATACCGTCGGGCATGGCCAGCCAGTCCTTGAAGTTGTCCACGGCGGGCGTGATGCTCTGCTTGTCGTAGGGGTTCGTGCCGACCCGCGTCTTCGGAATCTGCACCGCGGCCTGCGCCGACAGCACCTCGAGGCCCTTCTGCAGATCGGTGAACAGATCGGGCAGGGTGAGCGCCTTGCCGGTGTCGATATTCGTCACATGCGTGCGTTTGAAGGTGGTCGGATGCAGATTGCCGTCGGAGACCTCGATGCCGAGCACACCGCTGAGCACGTGGCCGCCGATGTGGGCGACCTCGCTGTTGAACCCCTTCACCTTTTGTTTCTCCGCCGCGGCCCGGAGGAACGGACCAACCTCGGCGCGCATGCCCTCATTGAAATCGGTGCGCGCATCGTCGCTGCCACCCGCCACCTGCGGCAGGTCGACGGAATACCAGGCGCCCTCGAGCCGAATCGAGGACGCGGTGAAGGCCGATGCCGCGGACGAGCCGGCCCGATCGTCGGACCCGCAGGCCGTCAGCACGGCGAACAGGACGCTGACCAGGACAGCGGCAACGGTCTTCTTCATTAGGCCTCCCCGAATGGCGCGCGTCAGTGCCCGAGAAGGTACCACCGCGAGCTGTGCCGAGGGCGTCAGCTGCCGACCACCGCGCGCATCCCCGGCTTCAGCATGCCGTCCAGTGCGGACCACGGCACGGTGACATCGATATTGCCCGCGGCGTGCGACGCGACTTCACCGAGATAGATCTTCATGCCCTCGGGCGTGGCGACCCAGGTCTGGAAGTGCTCGGCCACCGGGGTGAGCTGGCTCTTGCTGTAGCCCGTCGCCCTCGGGTTCTGCTGGACCAGAGCCTCGGCCTGAGTCGAGAGTGTGTTGAGGCCCTGCTGCAGGTCGGTGAACAAGTCGGGCAGGGTGATGGCCTTGCCGGTATCGATATTGGTGACGTGCGCGAAGTCATTGCTGTTCGGGTGCGCGGCGCCCTCGGCATACATGCTGACGACCAGATGCCCGCTGAGCACCTGCGCACCGATGCGGACGACCTGGCTGTCACCGCCGGTGACCGAATCGCCCGGACGGCTGATGCGGTCGATCCACTCCTGCGCCCCGGCCCGCATCGCCGCGTTGAATTCGGTTCTGGCATCGGCCTTTCCGCCGCTCAACTGGGGCACGTCGATCCTGTACCCGGCGCCCTCGAGATGCACTGTTGTCGCGGTGAAGGTTTCGGCTCGCGGCGATCCGGCGACGGTCGTCGGCGCTCCCGCCGCGGACGAGGTCGCAGGCACCGGCGATCCACCCCCGGTCGTCGGCGAATCGTCCGGCCCGCAGGCCGTGAGTACTGCGGCGCTCGCCAGCGCACCGATAACAGCGGCGGTCTTCTTCATCCGGAACTCCGAATCCATGTCGCACCGAGGCGATCTCGGTATCCGCCACAACAATGCCGATGCCGCCCAACAGTTTTCTTATCGTCCGCAAACACCCCGATGGGCCAAGCCAGCAGACGGCACCGCCAGCGTCATTCCGGTGCATGCCGCGTAGGTCGGAGGCAATGGCAGATCAACGCCGCTACCCGCTGTGGGTCGCGAATTCGGACTCACTGAACGCCCACCTCGGCATCACCGTCGTGCAGCGCTTTCGATTAGCAGACAGACAAACGGGGCGTGCGCTTGCGCAGGGATTCGCCGTATCGGCGGCGCACCAGCGCCATTTTCGGCGGGCGGATACGGCTGGGACTCGGCCCACCTCGTCGCGCCGCAGTTATCCGGCCGATTCGATGGCCGGCACGCTGCTCCCGTCGTCGCGGCTTATGATCGACCTGTCGGGACCAGCTGGTTTCGCCTCGAGAGGTGAGTACATGAGTCGCTCGTGGTGCGGTCGGGGCGGCAGCCCGCCGCGAACGCGCGAATATCCGGGAAGTCTGCGCCGATGATCGGTTGAGCGGTCGGTGTCCGAGGGTAATGCCGAGGGGACGCAACGCGACCTGACTTTCGGCATCGCAGCGGAACTGGCTGCGGCCGGGTTGGCCGACGCCCAAGAGATCGGCCGCGGCGCATTCGGCATCGTGTACCGGTGCACCGACTCCGCACTCGATCGGGACGTGGCGGTCAAGGTTCTCGTTTCCACGGTCGACGATCAGGACCGGACCCGCTTCCTGCGCGAACAACGTGCGCTGGGGAAGTTCTCGACCCACCCGAACATCGTCCAGGTGCTGACGACCGACGTAACTCCGACCGGACGGCCGTTCATCGTGATGCCCTTCCACCCCAGGGGTTCACTCGACGCACGGATTCGCGCGGACGGACCGTTGTCGTGGCAGGAGGTACTCGCCGTTGGCGTAAAGCTGGCGGGCGCGCTGGCGACCGCGCACGCCTGTGGCGTCGTCCATCGCGACGTCAATCCCGCCAACGTGCTGATCAGCGACTACGGTGAGCCGCAGCTGGCGGACTTCGGTATCGCGCGCGTAGGCGGCGCGTTCGAGACAGCGGCCGGCGTGGTCGCGGGGACCCCGGCCTACACGGCTCCGGAGGTAATACGCGGCGAACCTCCGACGGTTCGCTCCGATATCTACGGGCTGGGCGCGACGCTGTTCACGGCGCTCACCGGCCACGCCGCGTTCGAGCGCCAAGCGGGCGAGTCGATGGTGACGCAGTTCGTGCGCATCACCTCCGAACCCGTCCCCGACCTGCGATCCGCCGGTGTACCGGCAATGGTGTGCGCCGTCCTGGAAGCCGCGATGGCCACCGAACCGGCCGACCGGCCGACCACTGCCCGGGAATTCGGCGAGCGGTTGCGCACCGTGCAGTTCTCCTGCGGGTTGTCGGTGGACACGATGCCTGCCCTGGAGCACGACGGATCCGTCGAAACAGTCTCGGTCGCGGGCGCGCAGCCGATCCTGCCGAGAACGTCGACCTCCGCAACCGCGTTGCGGCCGCAATCTGCCCCGACGACCCGGTTCCGTCCACCGACGACACTGCGCCGGCTGGTCGATCGCCCGCGGTTGCTGGAGACCTTACGGGAGGGACAATCCAGGCACCTGGTCCTCATTCATGGCCCGGCCGGTTTCGGCAAGAGCAGCCTGGCCGCACAGTGGGCGCACGCTCTCGAAGCGAACGGCGTCCGGGCTGCCTGGTTGGCGATCGCGGAGGACGACAACAATGTCGTGTGGTTCCTGAGCCATTTGGTGGAGGCGATTCGGCAGGTTCGTCCCACGCTGGCGATCGAACTGACGCAGATTCTCGAGGAGCGTTCCGCCGGTGCGGCGCAGCAGGTGATGACGGCCCTGATCAACGAGATCCACGACAGTGCGGAACCCGTTGCCGTCGTGATCGACGATTGGCACCATGTGACCAGTCCGGCGACCCTCGCCGCGATGGAGTTCCTGCTCGACAACGGTGGCCAATACCTGCGATTGATCGTCACCAGCCGCACGCGCACCGGTCTTCCGTTGGGGCGCATGAGCGTTCAGGACGAACTGGTGGAAATCGACCAGAGCGCACTGCGTTTCGACTCCGGGGAAGCGACGGATTTCCTGGTCGGAATGAAGAGATTGCACCTTTCCGACGCCGACGTGGACCGGCTGCGCGAGTCGACGGAGGGCTGGGTGGCGGCACTGCAGCTCGCCTCACTGTCACTGCGCGGCAAGGAGGATCCCGGGAGCTACCTGGACCAGATCACGGGGCAGCACTACGCCATCGGCGAATACCTGATGG
This sequence comes from Nocardia sp. CA-107356, assembly GCF_050946365.1. Lineage (NCBI taxonomy): Bacteria > Bacillati > Actinomycetota > Actinomycetes > Mycobacteriales > Nocardiaceae > Nocardia > Nocardia sp. CA-107356. The sequence goes on from NZ_CP191992.1 coordinate 7,983,464, forward strand.
AAAACGTCGTCGGCGCGCTCGAACCGACGATGCTCGACTTCGTCATGCGGACCGCGATCACCGACACCGTCTGCGGAGATCTCGCGGAGGCGCTGACGGGAGTGCGGTCCGGCCAGGAACAGCTCGAGGAGGTGCGGCGCCGAGATCTGTTCCTGCGCAGCGTCGATGACGAGCTGCGGTGGTTCCGCTATCACGCGCTCTTCGCGGACTTCTTGCGCCGCAGACTGATCCGGCAGCATCCCGGCTTGCTCGAACAGCTCCATCTGACCGCGTCGACCTGGTTCGCCGGGCACGAAATGGTCACCGAAGCCGTGGATCACGCACTCGCGGCCGGCGCCGCCGAGCGGGCGAAACAACTGGTGCAAGAACACGCCGACACGCTGATCGAAGATTCCCGCATGGCCACCTTCCTAGGGCTGGTGAAGAAGCTGCCCGCCGAGATCACGGTTGCCGATCCACGGCTGCAACTGTCGGTGGCCTGGGCCAACATCTCCCTCCAGCGCCCCGCCGCCACTCGAGCCGCGCTGGATCGCGTGGACGCGGCACTGGCAACCGCACCGGACGATCGCGGGACCGCGGAGCTGCGCATCCAGGCTGATGTGACGCGAGCCGCGGAATATCTTGTGACGGACCGGTTCAAGGATATCCCGGATACCGCCGTGGCATGGCTGCAGCAGCGGGTACGACCGTTCTTCGCCAGCGTCGCGGCCACCACCGCGGAAGCGGCCACCTACTATCGCTTCGACTTTGCCGGTGCCCGCCGCTGGCATGCGTGGGCCGAGCCCTACCGGACCCGCATCAACGGCCCGGCCGGCGTGGTGTACGGCGCCTGCATCGCCGGCCAAGCCGCCGTCGAACAACTCGACATCGCCGGCGCCGAGGAGCTCTTCCGCTCCGCGCTCACCCTCGCCCGGAATACCGGCAGCCAATCCCACGCGACCCGCATGGCCAGCGGCCTGCTCGGCGAATTGCTCTACCAGAAAGGGCAATACACCGAAGCCACCGAGCTGCTGGCATCCGGTCCCGGCGTCGCGGCCGGCGCCGTGGAATTCCTGATCGCCAACTACGGGACCGGTGCCAGGCTGACGGCAGTGCGCGGCGACCTCGAGGCCGCACGACAACGGTTGGACGAGGGACAAACGGTCGCGGAGCACATCGTCCTGCCACGGCTGACCGCCCGCATTCTGAACGAGCGGGTACGACTGGGTCTGCCGATCACCGACGAAGACCGGCAGATGCTCGAGCACCTGCCCGCGTACCAGCGGCAACCGAACCACCCACTCGCGGTCACCGCCGAACTCACCCACGACTCGGCCATTCGCCTCCTACTCGCCCAACAGTCACCGGACGCCGACGAGCGCGCCGCCGCCGACGCCGAACAAATCGTCGCCGAAATCCGTACCCAGCCCCGCCCCCGCGCGCTTCTGCAGGCTCAATTGCTATACGGCGGTTGCCTTTCCGCCGCCGGACAAACCGAGCAGGCGATTGCCTGCCTCGCTCCGGCACTTTCTCGGTGCGCCGAACTCGGTCTCGTCGGGATGGTGGTGGACAGCGCCCCCGCGATCGCACCGGTGGTGGAATCTCTGCTCGCCGCCCCGGAGGCACCCGACCTGCCACCCCGGCCCTTCCTGCGACAGATCCTGAACGAGGTCAATGCCTGAGAGCTGAAAGGGTAACGACCTCGGTCCATTACGTATCGGACCGAGGTCGTCCACTGTGGTCGTTTCGGAGAGCTGTTACGTGGTGGGCCGGGTGAACTCACCGTTTTGCATGCATGCGGTGAAGGCATCCCACTCGCCGGGAGTGAATACCAGTGCTGGGTCGGTTGGGTTCTTCGAGTCCCGGACGCCGACCTTGCCGCTGTCGAGCCACGCCACCTCGACGCATTGCGCGCTGCCTTCGCTGTAGCTGCTCTTGAACCAGTTCACCCTGGATAGGTCAACGTTCACCACGTTCGTGCTCCTTCGCCACCTGCCGCAGCAGGTTTCTGCTTTCTACCTCACCCAGACATGTATCCCGGATGGCCGTAGCAAGCTCACCATAGAACCGTACGTCCTCGGGCTTCTCGAGATAGACGTCTTGTCCGGCTCCGCCGTCGATGAATACCACTGGGGGCTCGATTGGTTCCGCTTTGGCGGCGCGCGCGAACTCCAGGATGATGAACGAGCTGTAGGGCGTCCCCCAGGTCAAACCTGCACTGTATGGATGTATCCGCAGCGTGATGTTGGGCCGCTTGGACATCTCGGCGAGGTACTTCAGCTGCGCCGCCATGGTGCTCCGGGTGCCGATGACCCGGTGGAGCACCGATTCGTGCAGTATCACGTCCAGCTGGATCGGGTTTGTCTTGCGTGTGACGAGGGCTTGCCGTTTCATTCGGTGCTCGACGCGGCGGTTGACATCATCGGTGCTGGTGAACTTGGGGAACGCGCCGATGATTGCCCGCGCGTAGTCGGCTGTCTGGAGCAGGCCGGGGACGTGTTGTTCGTGGTAGGTGGTGAGTTGGCGTGCGGCGGCTTCGAGGCCGACGTACATGTTGAATGCGGTGCTGTACAGGCCGCCGTAGACGTGGTGCCAGCTCTTGGCTCTGCCTTGCTGGGCGAGGTCGACGGCGGCCTTGGTGTCGGCGGCGCCGACGTCGTATACCTCGCATAGGGCCTGTACATCCTGTCGGCGGACCTTCTGAATCTGTCCGGTCTCGATGCGCTGAAGCACGGCTCTGGACAGGTCGACCAATTTGGCGGCTTCGGCAATGGTGAATCCGGTTGCTTCGCGGCGCTCGCGAAGGAATCGTCCGAGCTGGCGGCGCGGCAGAGTTGATGACGGGCCGTCCTTTTCAGTGCTGGTCACGGGGGTCTCCTGGAATCGAGTCACATCGGATCGGAAACTGAGCCTGTTCTTACTGCAGAACCGAGCGCCGTCCTGGCGTTTTAGAGCAATCGCAATCGAGTTCTCGTTTCTGCTGCTGTCTATCGGTTGCTGATGCTGTGCTGTGGGCGGCGCTCGAGATGGGAATCGTTGAGGTACAAGGCCTATTCGACCGCCACCCCCGCAACTCCATCGACCGAAGGCCTGGAGCGATGACGAACAATCAAGTGGCAGAATCACATACAGAAGGATTCGACGCGCCGAAGGCCGTTGGATTCGTCCGCGGTGACGTGTCCGGACTTGCGGCACCCCGACACGCGAACGCCGTAGCGCAGCACGCCCGGCTACTGGGCTACCAGTACGTTTACACGGTACGGCCCCCGCAGGACACTTCCGATCCGATCGGGTATGCCCTCGGGATCGCCGCCGGGCTGGGTATGGCCGCGATCGTGGTCTACGACCTGGCGCAGGTCGACGACCAACCAGCGCGGGTGTGTGAGGACTTCGATCTCGAAACCGTTTGTCCCGCAACCACATGGGCGAGGGTCGCGTGCCGGGCCATCCCCGAGACGGGGGCGGCGTGATGCGCGAGGACACGATCGTCACGCCGCCGAGAGTTTGCGGGTATGCCGATATCGCGTTGGCGCATGAGCAGATGCGCGAGCATCGCGCCTGTCGGATCGGCCGGTGCGTGTGGAAGGCGGCGGCGTACTACACCCTGGTCGATGCGCGTCGACTCGCGCCGCAATCGTTGACCCCGCGCGAGCGCGCTGCCGCGCGCGGACTCGAATTCCCGCCACTGGACTGCGAGAGCTGCGCGCAGGACGGGCCGACAATTCGAACACTGCGTGAGGTGCTGGACAAACTCACCGAACTGGCACTACCGATTTCGGGCGCGAACAGTGGCGGCGACGGCTGACGAGCCGGGGATGAGCGAGCATCGCACCGAGGTGGACGGCTGGCAGGCGATCTGGCGGATCGACAATTGCTGCATTCGAATGATGTTGGTGCGCAATCTATCCGAAGCGGAGCCGGCGATTTCGATGTCGAGCGTCGTCGCCGCGCCGGATCTGGTGCAGGTCCGTGAGCGGTTCCCGGAACTGGCGAGGTTATGGGACGCGGTACGGCACGAATATTGGGTTGAATCCCTTGCTCCCAAAGAGAATTCACGGGGCACGAGGTGATTCCCACCTGGCACCTCGCGAAGCAGGTCCGAGCGCCGTCACGCGACTTGTGCGCTGGTTCTGATCGGTGCGTCGGTGGTCAGTGCATTCGCGGCTGCGTATGCGGCGTCCATTGCTGCCCGTCGAACCAGCGCACGACGCCGGGGTTCGCCGGATCTGGATACCACCCCGGTGTCATCGATGGTGGCCGATGGTTCGGTCTGCGAGATCCGCCCCGCACGATGAGAAGGACGAGTCCGATGCCGACGGCCACCAGTGCCACAATCACGAGCAGCAGGAGGTTCATGCGGCAAGTATGGCCGAGTCGCCGGACCGGTGCCGTGGCTGGAACCGCTTTCGCGCCGGTCAGTAGGCTGTCACCTATGACGGTAGGGACGACGACCGGCCAGGATATCCGCGAGACGGTGCACGATGCCGCGCGTAAGGCTCGGGTGGCTTCGCGAGCGCTCGCACAGCTGACCACGGCGCAGAAGAACGAGGCGCTGCATGCGGCGGCCGATGCGTTGCTCGCGGCGGCCGATACCGTGCTCGCCGCCAATGTCGAGGACATCGCGACCGCGCAGGCGGCTGGGACCGAGGAGTCGCTGCTGGACCGGCTGCGGCTGACCAAGGCGCGCATCGACGGCATCGCGTCCGGGCTGCGCCAGGTGGCGGGGCTGCCGGATCCGGTCGGTGTGGTCGTGCGCGGGTCGACGCTGCCGAACGGGCTGGAGATCCGTCAGGTCCGGGTGCCGCTCGGCGTCGTTGGCATGGTCTACGAGGCCCGCCCGAATGTCACCGTCGACGCATTCGGGCTCGCGCTCAAATCCGGCAATGCCGCGCTGCTGCGTGGTTCCTCCTCGGCCGCGCATTCCAATGCCGCATTGGTCACGGTGCTGCGGGAAGCCCTTGTCGCACTGGACATTCCGGCGGATGCGGTACAGCTGCTGCCCAGCCACGACCGCTCCAGCGTGACCCATCTGATCCAAGCACGCGGCCTGGTCGACGTGGTCATCCCGCGAGGCGGGGCCGGCCTGATCAATGCCGTGGTCCGCGACGCCCAGGTGCCCACCATCGAGACCGGTACCGGCAACTGCCACGTCTACGTGCACGAAGCCGCCGATCTGGAGATGGCCGAGCAGATCCTGATCAATGCCAAGACCCGGCGTCCCAGCGTGTGCAATGCCGCCGAGACGGTGCTCATCGACGACGCGATCGCCTCCATCGCCGTGCCCCGGCTGATCGAGGCGCTGGAGCGCAACGGCGTCACCGTGCACGGCGACCTGCCCGGACTGGTGCCCGCCAACGATCAGGACTGGGGCGAGGAGTACCTCACCCTCGATATCGCACTCAAGGTCGTCAAGGATCTCGACGAGGCGGTCGAGCACATCAACACTTGGGGCACCGGTCACACCGAGGCCATCGTCACCGCTGAGCTGGCCGCGGCCCGCGAATTCACCAACCGCGTCGATGCCGCCGCCGTCATGGTCAACGCCTCCACCGCCTTCACCGACGGTGAGCAGTTCGGCTTCGGCGCCGAGATCGGCATCTCCACTCAGAAGCTGCACGCCCGTGGCCCGATGGCGCTGCCGGAACTGACCTCGACCAAGTGGATCGTCTGGGGCGACGGCCAGATCCGCCCCGTCTAGATTTCGTTCGGTGTAAGAACCGCCGAACGCTTGCTTCGGCCCCTCCCGTAGCGTGAAGGGTGGGTTTCGAGGGAAGGACGCCACGTGGCTACCGAAAGCGCAGTGCAGGAGCCGATCTTCACATCGGTCGACGATGTGATCGAACGGTTGGCCACCACTGGATACCTGGCCGATAAGGCGACGGCGACGTCGGTATTCCTGGCCGACCGGCTCGGCAAGCCGCTGCTCATCGAGGGCCCGGCCGGCGTCGGCAAGACCGAACTGGCCAGGGCGGTCGCGCAGACCGCTGATGCGGAGCTGGTGCGCCTGCAGTGCTACGAGGGTGTCGACGAGGCCCGCGCGCTCTACGAGTGGAACCACGCCAAGCAGATCCTGCGCATCCAGGCGTCCAGCGAAAACGACTGGGAAGAGACCAAGGCCGACGTCTTCACCGAGGAATTCCTGCTCTCCCGGCCGCTGCTGACCGCGATCCGGCGCGCCGATCCGACCGTGCTGCTCATCGACGAGACCGATAAGGCCGATGTCGAGATCGAGGGTCTGCTGCTCGAGGTGCTCAGCGATTTCGCGGTTACGGTGCCCGAGCTCGGCACCATCACCGCGAGCCGCAAACCGTTCGTGGTGCTGACCTCCAACGCCACCCGTGAGCTGTCCGAGGCGCTCAAACGCCGCTGCCTCTACCTGCACCTGGACTTCCCTGACGAAGAGCTCGAACGCCGCATCCTGGCGAGCCGGGTGCCGGAGCTCTCGGCCGCGATCGCGGAGCAGCTGGTGCGCATCGTGCACGTGCTGCGCGGTATGCAGTTGAAGAAGCTGCCGAGTGTCGCCGAGTCGATCGACTGGGGACGCACCCTGCTCGCGCTCGGCATGCAGGATCTCGACGACACCACTGTGCGCGCCACCCTGGGTGTCGTGCTCAAACATCGGGCCGACCACCAGCGTGCGCTGGCCGAGCTGAAGCTGGCCTGACCATGGCGGCCGGATCGGTGCCCGCGGCGCCCACACTCGATGCGCCGCACGGGATTTCGGGACATCTTGTCGGATTCGTCGAGGCGTTGCGGGAGCGCGGTATCGCGGTGGGGCCCTCGGAGACCGTGGACGCGGGCCGGGTGGTGTCGGTGCTGGACCTGATGGACCGCGAGGTACTGCGGGAGGGGCTGGCCTGCTCGCTGCTGCGCCGCACCACCCACCGCCGCACCTTCGACGGCCTGTTCGACCTGTGGTTTCCGGCCGCGTTCGGCGAGCGCAGCGGCGCACCGGACGATATCGAGATTCCGCGCACACCCACCGGTGAGATCGACATTCCCGCGCTGCGTGGAATCCTCGCAGCGCTGCTGACCCGCGAGGATTCGGCACCGCAGCTGGAAATGATCGCCGCGCAGTTGGTCGAGCAGCTCGGACAGTACGAGTCCTCCCGCGGCCCCTCCTTCTCGGCATACCGGACCCTGCGCGAGGTACAGCCGGAAACACTGCTGGCCAGGATCCTGCAGGGGCTGTCCGTCGGACCGGATACCAGTGACTTCGACACCGAGGTCGCCCGCAGAATCGGCCGCCAGCGCATCGCCGGATTCCGCGCCATCGTTGAGGCGGAAACACACCGGCGGGTGGCCGAGAATATCGGCCGGGAGCGCGTCGCCAGCTATGCCGTCGCACGGCAGGTGGAGGATGTCGATTTCCTGCGCGCCTCGGAAACCGAACTCGCGGAGATGCGGCGCAGCACCCAGCGCCTGGCCCGGATACTGGCGTCCCGACTTGCCGTGCGGCGCAGGCATGCTCGCCGCGGCGAGATCGATCTGCGTAAAACGCTGCGCAAATCGATGTCCACCGGCGGCGTGCCGATCGACCTGGTCAATCGCAAACCACGGCCGGGTCGTCCCGAGTTGGTCCTGCTCTGCGATGTATCCGGTTCAGTGGCCGGGTTCAGCAACTTCACGCTGTTGCTCGTCAACGCGCTGCGCGAACAGTTCTCCCGGGTGCGCATTTTCGCGTTCGTGGACCGCACCGACGAGGTGACCCGGTTCTTCGATCCGAACACCCAGCCGGACAAGGCCATGGCCCGCATCTTCACCGAGGGCAAGGTGGTCGGCCTGGACGGGCACTCCGACTACGGCCATGCGCTCGCTGGCTTCGCCACCGACTGGCCCGATGCCGTGACCGCCCGCAGCTCGCTGCTCATCCTCGGCGATGCCCGCACCAATTACCGTGACCCGGAACTGAATACGCTGCGCCGACTGGTGCAGACCGCCAAACACGCGCACTGGCTCAATCCGGAGAAGGAAAGCAATTGGGGCACCGGCGATTCCGCCGCCGATAAGTACCGTGAGGTGATCGAGATGCACGAATGCCGCTCGGCCAAACAGCTGACTGCGGTGGTGTCGCGCCTGCTGCCGGTGTGAGCAATCCCCTCGAGTCGCAACGTCGAGTCTGTTGACACCATCAGCATTCGTTAAGAGAACCGTTGGCGCTCGGCACCAGGATTCGACCCATGGTGAAGAGCACACCGGATGGTGCACGGGCGGGATCGGGCCGCCATGGTGATGGGAACTATTCATTCCAGGTCGATCTGCGTGGAATCGTCGATCTCTTATCGCATCACTTGTATTCGAGTCCTCGGGTCTACATCCGTGAGCTGTTGCAGAACGCGGTCGATGCCGTCACCGCCCGCACGCAGCGCGATGCGTCGGCGCCCACCGCGATTCGCCTGGTCATCGATGAATCGGGGCTGCGGATCACCGATCCCGGCATCGGTCTCACCGAGGCGGACGTGCACCGCTTCCTCGCCACCATCGGACACTCGTCGAAACGTGACGATATCGAAGGCGCGCGCCGAGAGTTCCTCGGACAGTTCGGCATCGGGCTGCTGGCCTGCTTCACCGTGGCCGAGACGATTCGGGTCGTCACCCGTTCGGCCGTCGATTCGGCGGCCGCGCCCGTCGAATGGCTGGCCGCCGCCGACGGCACCTACTCGCTGCGGCGGCTCGACCCCGCGGACCGTCAAGAGCCCGGCACCACCGTGCATCTCACGCCGCGCGCCGGTGCGCAGGCCTGGTTCACGCCCGGACGAGTACTCGACCTGGTCCGCGATTTCGGTTCGCTCCTGCCCTACGAGGTGACGGTCGAGGCGAATGGTGCCGGACTGCGCGCGACCGACGGACTGCCGGTATGGCGGCGTACGTACGCGTCCCCGGCGCAGCGTCGGGCGGCGCTGTTCGAATACGGCGAGCGCACACTCGGCTTCACCCCGCTGGATGTGATCGAACTCGATGCCGAACTGGCCGGAGTCAGCGGTATCGCCTTCGTGCTGTCGCAGCCGGGCAATCCGGCTGATCCCAGCGCACACCGGGTCTATCTCAAGGGCATGCTGCTCGGTGACGCGGTGCGCGGATTGCTGCCGGACTGGGCCTTCTTCGTACGCTGTGTGATCGATACCGACAGCCTGCGCCCGACGGCCTCGCGCGAGGGACTCTACGAAGACGAACGCCTCGCCATCGTCCGCGAGGCTCTCGGCGATCGAATTCGCTACTGGCTCACCGAAATCGCCGCCGAACAGCCCGAGCGGCTGGCCGCATTCCTGTCGGTGCACGCGCTCGGCGTCAAGGCGATGGCCAGGCACTCGCCGGACATGCTGCGGATCATGGTGCCGCACTTGCTGTTCGAGACAACCGATGGCCGGTTGCCGCTGACCGAATTCGCGCGCAACCATCCCGCGGTGCGGATGACGGCAACGGTCGAGGAGTTCCGGCAGGTGGCCGCGACCGCGGCCGCGCAGGGTATCGGCGTCGTCAACGGCGGCTACACCTACGATGCGGAACTCGTCGCCCTGCTGCCCGCCATCCTGCCCGGGGTGACGGTCACCGAGTTGGACGCGGCCGCGGTCACCGCCGCCCTCGACCTGGTGGATCCGTCCGACGAACTGGCACTGGCCCCGGTGCTCGCCGCCGCCCGCACCGCACTGGATGCACTGTCCTGCGATGTGATCCTGCGTGCGTTCCACCCGGTTTCGGTGCCCGCCCTGCATCTGGACAGTCGCGGCGCACGCAATGAACGAACCCGCGTCGAGACCAGTGTCGGCGCCGACGAACTGTGGACCGAAATCCTCGGGGCACTGGAGGCCAGCGCACCCCGCGCGCAGTTGGTGTTGAATCACCACAGTCCCGTGGTGCGCAGACTGAGCCGCATCGGTGATCCCGCCTTTCTGAAGACCGCGATCGAATCCCTGTACGGCCAGGCGTTATTGATGACCCACCGGCCGCTGCGCCCGGCCGATACCGCGCTGCTCAATCGCGCGTTCGGCGAATTCCTCAGCTGGGCGACCCGACACGCGGCGGGCGAGACCGCCGAGGAGGCCTGAGATGGAAACCTCCGAGATCCAGCTGGCACTGGCGCAGAGCCGTTCGCTGCCACACGGACGCGGGCGCACCGAACGCCTGGAAACCCTTGCCGGCGCGGCGAAGTCGGGTCCGGACCGGGCACTGGAGGGGAGTGTCCTGCTGGAGCTGGCCAAGGCGTACGCCTATGCGGGCGAACGAGATCTGGCTCCGGTCGCCTACGGCAGGCTACTGCGGATCTACGACGACTTTCCCGCCGAACTCGGCGGGATGACACATTCGGTGCACTGGTATCTGAAATGGCTGACCTGGGGCCTGATCGAGAATCCCGCCGTGCCGCTGCCAACCATCTACCGCTGGCTCGACGAACTCGAAAGTCGCTATCGGCAGCGCGGATACAGTGCTCGCCCGGTGCTCGCGCTGCGCTCCGACCTGGCCCGCGAACTCGGTGAACACGACGCGGCCGCGAAACTGCTCGACGCGGCCCGCGCCGCGCCGCGCGACAGTATGTCCGACTGCGACGCCTGTGAACGCGACCAATGGGGCGCCAACTATGCGCAGGCCGGTGACGATGAGTCCGCACTCGAGTGCTGGCATCCGGTCATCGACGGTGCGCGCAGCTGCGCCGAGCAACCGCACCGGGTGCTCGGGCAGGCGTTGCTGCCGATGGTGCGCGCCGGTCGCGCCGCCGCGGCGCGCAGCGCGCATTTGACGGGTTATCCACTGGTACGCCACATTCCGGATCTGCGGCGCTCGGTGGGTGAGCACATCGAATTCTGCGCGTTGACCGGGAACGAGGCGCGCGGTCTGGAGATCCTGGCCGAGCACACGGCGTGGCTGACCGATCCCGGCGCGGACGCCGCCATCCGACTCGCGTTCATATCGGGTGTCGGTGTGCTGTTGCGGCGGCTGACCGAGCTGGATCTCGGCGGGCTCGAAGTCGGTGCGGGCACGATGGATTCGGTACGCGCGGACCTCACCGTCGAAATCGGCGAGCTCACCGCACGTTACGACGCTCGCAATGGCAATACGGTGGTCAGCGATCGGGTCGCGGCCCGGCTCGCGCAACGGCCGCTGGTCGAGCACCTTCCACTCGGTGTGCGAAATACCCTGCCGCGCAGGGCTGTCGCGGTAGCACCGGTGGTGACTGCGACATCCGAGGAACAAGCCGAGGACGCGTTGCAGCTGGCCGAACTGGCCGCGGTGCGGCTCATCGACTTCCCGAAGGATGCCGAACAGTATCTGCGCCGCGCACTCTCGATCGGTGCGACCGCACTGCCCGCCGAACATCTCGCCCGCCTGAGCTCCCAACTCGTCATGGCGCTGTCCGGGCAGCCGGGCCGCGAATACGAATTGGCCGACGCGGCGCTCACCGCCGCCGCACGCTGGGAACCGATTTCGGCCGCGGACGCGATACACCTCACCTTCGTCGCCGCGCGTGCCTTCCACCGGGCCGGACGGCACGGGGAGGCGGCCGCCGTATTCGAACAGCCACTCGCGGCCGGGGAGATGCCGTACCCACCCGCCGAAATGGCGATCGTGCGCCGCCAATACGGCGAATCACTGCGCAAGCTCAACCGCTTCCGTGATGCCGCGCAGCAGTTCGTCGCGGGCGCGAGGCTGGTCCACAACGATCCCGACCGCGTCGAACTCGAAGCCGACCTCGCCTGGTCAGCGGCCTCGGTGCTGGACTACTGCGGCGAAGACGAACAGGCCATCGCCGCCTTCCTGCGCGCCGCACACCTGTGGGGCAACCTCGGTCGAATCGGCCCCCGAGCCAAATGCCTGCGCTCGGCGGCCTGGCTACAGCGGTACGGCAGCGGTATGGAATCCGATCGACCGTGGCTCGCGACGATGCGCGCGCTGCTCGCGGAATTGGCAGACCTCGCCGAAACGGCCCCGTCAGCCGAGGTGACCACCGAACTTCTCAATACCCGCACCCAGCTGGCCGATATGCAGCGCGACGACGGCGACGAACCGGACGACTGACCGTCGTTTGCGCCATCAGCGGGCATGAGCGGATTATCTTGGGACTATGCCCACCATGCCGGATCGGATACCGGCCGAAGGTGCCCACGATGCGTTGATCGGACACCTCGAGGCCCATATGGTCGTGCTGTCGTTCGTCGACAATGCGGGGATAACCAGAGTGAAGACGGTGCCGAAGGGGCGGCTGGCGCATGCCGCCAAATACGGCATCGGCGTGTCGCCCTGTTTCGAGACGTTCACCTTCGACGATCTGATGTCGGTCGGCCGCTATCTCGGCGGACCCGACGGCGATCTACGCCTGATTCCGGACCTGTCCCGGTTGACCGAACTCGCCTGTCAGCCGGGCTGGGCCTGGGTGCCCGCCGATAAGTTCACCCAGGACGGCACCCGCTTCGTCGCCTGTCAGCGTGCGTTCGCGACCCGACAGGCCAATGCGGCGCAGGAGTCGGGTCTGCGACTGTCGATGGCCTTCGAAACGGAGTGGGCGGTCGGGCGCGCGGATACCGAAAACGATTTCGTTCCAGCGCTATACGGGCCCGCCTACGGCATGATCCGGTTGGGCCAGGTGGCCGAGTACGCCAGCGATCTCGTCGCGGCATTGGAGCGCCAGGAGATCGCGGTCGATCAGTTCCATCCCGAGTACGCGCTCGCGCAGCTGGAGCTGTCCGTCGCCCCCAACGATCCGGTGGCGGCGGCCGACGATGCGGTCCTGCTCCGGCATACCATCCGCCAGATGAGCGCGCAATATGGCTGGCGCGCGCTGCTGGCGCCGTGCATCGAGCCCGGCGGCGCGGGTTCCGGGGCACACCTGCATCTTTCGCTCCACGATGAGCGGGGGCCGCTGTTCGCCGAGGGCGACGGGCCCTACGGCATGCGCCCCGTTGGCGAGGCCTTCCTGGCCGGTGTGCTGCGGGAACTGCCCGCGCTGGTCGCGGTCGGCGCCGGGAATCCGGCGAGTTTCCTGCGGCTACAGCCCTCGCGCTGGGCCGGGGTCTGGCAGTGCTGGGGTCGGGAGACCAGGGAGTCGGCGCTGCGCTTCATCACCGGTGTCAAGGGCACCGAAGAGTGGGCCGCCAATGCCGAAATCAAATGTTTCGACGCGACCGGCAATCCCTATCTGATCGTCGGCACGGTCATCGCCGCCGGACTCGCTGGCGTCGCCGAAGAGCTGCGGCTGCCCGCCGAAATCACCGGTGACCCGGTCGGATTCGACGCGGAACAACTCATGCTCTCCGGTGTGCGACGGCTGCCGACCAACTCCATGGAGGCCGCCGACGCACTTGCGGACTCCAAGGTGCTCACCGAGGCGCTCGGCGTCGAATTGCACGACGCACTGCTCACCGTGCGCCGCGCCGAGGCAGAACGCTATCGGGATATCAGCCCGGCCAAGGTGGTCGAGTTGACCCGGTGGCGGTTCTAGGTGCTGACCGATGGTGTCGCGCTCACCGATCACCACTGTCACGGCGTCGTAGCCGCAGATCTGGACCGGCCCGGTTTCGAGCGGCTGCTCAGTGAAGGGCGACGCGGCAGTTTCGATTCGGCGCTCGGTCTCGCGGTACGACGTTGGTGCGCACCGATTCTCGATCTGGAACCGCATGCGGATCCGGAGCGGTATCTGGCCCGCCGCGCCGAACTCGGCTGGCGCGAGGCGACCACCAGGCTCCTGCGCGCCACCGGCACCACCCGATGGTTCTTGGATACCGGATTCGGCGGCGGACGAGCGGAATTCGCGGCGGTCGCCGACGGGGAGGTGCGCGAGATCGTCCGACTCGAACACCTCGCCGAACAGGTGATCGCCGAAGTCGGTACGGAGACAATGCCGTTCGAGGATATCGAGACCGCCCTGCGCGGCCGGGCCGGAAATGCCGTCGGCCTCAAGACAATTGTCGCCTACCGCTGCGGACTCGACTTCCCACTCACCGACACCCCACCCGACACGATCACCCTCGAACGCCGCCTCACCGATCCGGCGATCCTGGGCTGGCTGGTCGGACTCGGCGCCCGCATCGGCGCGGAATTCGGCCTGCCCTTGCAATTCCACACCGGTTTCGGTGATACCGATCTGCGACTCCAGCACGCGGATCCGTTATTGCTCACCGACTTCCTGCGTGCCACAGCGGGCGCGGGATCATCGGTCGCACTGCTGCACTGCTGGCCCTTCCATCGCAATGCGGCCTACCTCGCGCATGCCTTCGACCACGTGCGACTCGACCTCGGCCTGACGATTCCCTATGTGGGACAGCGGGCCACGACGGTGCTCGCGGAAGCACTCGAGTTGGCTCCCTTCCACTCGATGCTCTATTCCTCTGACGGCTGCGGACTTCCGGAACTGCACTACCTCGGCGCGGTGCTGTGGCGGCGTGGCCTCGGCCGCCTGCTCGACGAGTGGATCGCCGAGGACATCATCACGACTGCCGACGCCGAACGACTCGTCACCGCGGTCGCGAACGGGAACGCCACCAGCACCTACCGCAACTGAACAACAGTGTGTGCTCATCAATAGCCAGATTTCGAAGAACAAACGGTTTCGCGCAATCCGACCCCGCTTCCGCGGCGATATCAGCGACAATCAGGAGGGCACGCCTCAATAGCTGGATATACGCGGAGGCGCGTTGGCGCGCGACGGAAGGTCCCCGCATCGACAGGAGATCCGGTTCGATGAAGCACTCGATCCTGACTGTCGGCCTGGCGAGTGGCCTGATGCTCGCCGCCGCGTGCGCGTACCGCACCGATGACACGCCATGGACCTTCACCATCGGCATCAAATTCGATCAGCCCGGGCTGTCGGTGATGGGCGAGGACGGGGTTCCGTACGGGTTCGACGTCGATACCGCGACCTATATCGCGAAATATCTCGGCGTCGAGGCCGAGCGGATCAGCTGGCGCGAGGCACCGTCGAATCGACGCGAAGAGCTGCTCGAGCGCGGCGAAGTGGATTTCGTCGTCGCGTCGTATTCGATCACCGCCGATCGGCAGAAGGCGGTCTCCTTCGCCGGACCGTATCTGCTCGCCGGTCAGGACCTGCTGGTCCGTCGCGACGAGGCTGGTATCGATCGGCCGGAGGCCCTCGACGGCCGGACCATCTGCACCGGCGAGGGATCCACCTCGGCCGATAAGATCAAGCGAGATTTCGCGACCGACGTGCTGGTCACCGTCGAGGAGACCTATTCGATCTGCGTGGACGAGTTGCGCGCTGGCGAGATCGACGCGGTCAGCACCGATGATGTGATCCTCGCCGGATTCGCCGCCCAGCATCCGGATGAACTGCGGGTCGTCGGACGCCCCTTCACCCGCGAGCGGTATGGCGTCGGTGTCAAAAAAGGCGACATCGGCCTGCAGCGCAGGATCACCCACGCCATTCAGGCGATGATCGCCGACGGCGCCTGGGACCGCGCGGTCGCCACGAATATCGAGCCGTCGGGCTATCGGCCACTGCCCGCGCCGATGGTCTTCAATCCGCCGGATGCGCGCACCACGACGAACAATCCGACCAGCCCGGATCCGGCGCTCGTCGCGGTCGTCGAACAACTGGCCGCGACGGCCAATGCCCGGCAGTGGCAATCCTTCGGCGCGCTCGTCTGCCCGGAGGCGCAGCAGGCCGTCGACGCGCTGCTCATGCAGTACACGCCGCAATACGACGGACGAATCGGCCCTGAGGTCGAAGAAGCGGGCTTCACCAACACGATTACCGGAATCACGCAGACCGGCCCCGATTCGGCGACCTTCCTCGCACACGAATCCTTCACCGATGTGCCCGCGAAATATCGGCAGTACTTCAAGGACATCGATTACACCGGGACGATGGCGCGCCGTGGCGGGACATGGAAGCTGTGCAGTCTGGCCGCCGATTTCGTGGAGCCGTAACCGGCGAAGAAATGACGTGCAGATAGCTGTACCGGGAATCTAGCGTTGAAGGGGAACACACCCGACCAGAAAGGACATTCCCCATGTTTCCCGTCGAGCTGCGCGGCACCAGGGCGCAGACACTCATGTGGGCCAACGAGCACGAGATCGAGCAGTCCGCGCTGCGGCAACTGCGAAATATCGCGCAACTGCCATGGGTCCACGGCGTCCGCGTCATGCCGGACGTGCACCTCGGCAAGGGGGCAACGGTCGGCTCGGTCATCGCCATGCGCGATGCGGTCGCGCCCGCGGCCGTCGGCGTCGATATCGGCTGCGGTATGGAGAGCGTCAAGACCGATCTCACCGCTGCCGACCTGCCCGACAATCTGCATTCGCTGCGCTCACGCATCGAAGCGGCGGTGCCGGTGGGGTTCCAGGCGCATAAGAATGCGGTCGATGTCGCGAAGCTGGGCGCGCAGTTCGCCGCCTCACACGGCGAATTGGCCAGGCACATCAGCGGCTGGGAGCGTTTCTGGTCCGAGTTCGGCGCATTGAATCCGGGCGTTCAGGCGCTGGAATCCAAGGCACACAGGCAAATCGGCTCGCTCGGCTCCGGCAACCACTTCATCGAGGTCTGCCTGGACGAGCACGACACGGTATGGGTCCTGCTGCACTCCGGTAGCCGCAATATCGGCAAGGAACTCGCCGAGCGGCATATGACCGTCGCGCGAGCACTACCGCACAACCAGGATCTGCCCGATCGCGATCTGGCCGTATTCCTTTCCGGCACACCGGAAATGGAAGCCTACCGGCGCGACCTCACCTGGGCGCAGGAATACGCCGCCCGCAACCGCGCGGTCATGCTGTCGCTGGTATGCGGTGCGGTGCGCGCGGAATTCGCCGGACGTGAGGTGCGTTTCGACGAGCCGATTTCTTGTCATCACAACTATGTGGCCGAGGAAGAGATCGACGGTGTGCCGATGCTGGTGACGCGGAAGGGCGCGGTGCGGGCTGGTGCTGGCGATCTGGCTTTGATCCCCGGCTCGATGGGTACGCGCTCATATGTGGTGCGTGGCAAGGGAAATCCGGCCTCGTTCCAGTCCGCGTCGCACGGTGCGGGTCGGCGGATGAGCCGGCACGCGGCGAAGAGGCAGTTCACCGTCGCCGATCTGATCGCGCAGACCGAGGGGGTGGAGTCGCGTAAGGACGCTGGTGTAGTCGATGAGATTCCGGCCGCGTACAAGGACATCGATGAGGTGATCGCCGCGCAGCGCGATCTGGTCGATATCGTCGCGACGCTGCGTCAGGTGCTGTGCGTCAAGGGCTGAACCGCCCCGGCGGAATTGCCTGATACAAATCGGGGCCGAATTGCGGTGCGCACAGCCGCAATTCGGCCCTGCACCTATTCAGCGCCGCCGAAATGTGCCAGCGACACCCGCGCCGATCAGCAGTACGCCCATGATGAATGGGAAGCCGCTCGTCACCCAGGTGATCAGCGCTAATCGCATCTCATCGGACAACATCGGTAGATCGTCGTGAATGATCCGCCACGTGTCGTCCGGGAACAGTAGGTACATGAACCCCGGCACCACACCCCAGACCAGACCGGCCAGTACCGTGCCCGCCGGTGAGTACGCGGCCAGCGCGGCCACCAAGAGCAGTAGCAGCGCCCCGCCGACGATCTGGAAGGTCGATTCGGCCCGATTGGCCGCTGATCCGAGAATGACCCACTGGCGGGTATCCAGCGCCGCATGCGCGGCAAGCCCGATCCCGATCGGGGTCACCACCAGCCCGACCAGAATGCCGACGACGGCCCGCCCGAACCCACCGGTGCTGCGGAATTGCGCACCGGGCGGAGACCAACCCGGCAGTGGGTCGTAGTTGGTCATGGTTACCTCCTGCGCGGTCCCACGGTGCCGAGCAATCGTCTCATCCTATTGTCCGTTGCCCAGGGGTATTTCGCCGTTTTCGCCGCGCTGGCCGCACGGGAGTGTCGGTGTCCGCCGGTAACGATCGCGATCCTCGATCCGCCGATCCTTGCGTCGAGCGGATACCGCACAACACGGTCGTCGGTATCGATGTCGGAGGCATCGGGCACGATGGAGCCATGACCACGGCGGCCGGTACGTCAGCGATCGACCTCACCGCTCCCGACCTGCGGGAGCGGGCCGAGGAGCTGCTGCGCGATCTCGCGGGACCAGGGGCGAAGCTGCGCGAGGATCAGTGGACGGCGATCGAGGCACTGATCGTGCAACGGCGGCGGGCGCTGGTGGTGCAGCGCACCGGCTGGGGCAAGTCGGCGGTGTATTTCATCGCGGCCAAGCTGTTGCGGCGGGCGGGACGCGGCCCGACGGTGATCGTGTCGCCGCTGCTCGCACTGATGCGCAACCAGGTCGCGGCCGCCGAACGCGCGGGCGTCGTCGCGGCGACCATCAACTCCGGCAATGTCACCGAATGGGACGAGATCCACGATCGGGTGGCCGCGGGCGACGTGGACGTGCTGCTGGTCAGCCCGGAGCGGCTGAACAATCCGGACTTCCGTGACCAGGTGCTGCCGAAGCTGGCCGCCGATGCCGGACTGGTCGTGATCGACGAGGCGCACTGCGTCTCCGACTGGGGTCACGATTTCCGGCCCGACTACCGCCGCATCCGCACCTTGATCGCCGATCTCGGTTCCGATGTGCCGGTGCTCGCCACCACCGCGACCGCCAACGACCGGGTGGTCACCGATGTCGCGACCCAGATCGGCACGGACACCCTGGTACTGCGCGGCACCCTGGATCGCGAATCGCTGCATCTGTCGGTGGTCCGCTTCGATGACGCGGTCGAGCGCACCGCCTGGCTGAGCGGGCACCTCGGCCGGCTGACGGGCTCCGGCATCGTCTACACCCTCACCGTCGCCGCCGCACACGATCTCGCCGACCTGCTGAATGCGCACGGGCACAATGTCGCCGCCTACACCGGGCAGACCGATACCGCCGAACGCGAGGTGCTGGAGGCGGCGCTGCTCGATAACGAGGTGAAGGCGCTCATCGCCACCTCCGCGCTCGGCATGGGCTTCGACAAACCCGATCTCGGATTCGTGGTGCATGTCGGCGCGCCGTCCTCCCCTATTGCCTACTACCAGCAGGTCGGCCGTGCGGGACGCGGCACCGATCGCGCCGAGGTGGTGCTGCTGCCCGGGCCCGAGGATGCCAGGATCTGGAGTTACTTCGCCTCCGTCGCCTTCCCGCGCGAACATATCGTGCGCTCGGTACTCGACGCGTTGGATTTCGATCGGGCCATCTCGACGGCCGCACTGGAACCGCTGGTGGAGCTGAACCGCTCGCGACTGGAGATGGTGCTCAAGGTCCTCGATGTCGACGGTGCGGTGCGCCGGGTACGCGGCGGCTGGATCGCCACCGGAGCGCCGTGGACCTACGACACCGAACGCTATGAACGCCTGGCCGCGGCTCGCGAGGTCGAACAGCAGGCGATGATCGACTATCAGAGCACCACCGGCTGCCGGATGCAGTTCCTGCGCCGCCAGCTCGATGACCCGGGATTGCCCGCACTGGAGGGCAATGCGCCCGGTTGCGGCCGCTGCGACAACTGCACCGGCACCCGGCTCGATACCACCATCGACTCCTCGGCGATCGCCGCGACCCGCGCCCGGCTCGACCGTCCCGGTCTCGATCTCGCCCCGCGCAAGCAGTGGCCCACCGGGATGGCGAAACTCGGCATCCCATTGTCCGGCAAGATCACCAATGGCGCGGAGACCGGTCGAGCTCTCGGCAGACTCACCGACCTCGGTTGGGGCCAGCGCCTGCGCGCCCTGCTCGACGCTCCCGACGATCCGGTTCCGGATGCGGTCTTCGACGCCTGCATCGCCGTATTGCGCGAGTGGAAGTGGGCGACCCGCCCGACCGCGGTCATGGCCCTCGAATCGCACCGCTATCCAGTACTCACCGCCACCCTCGCGGCCCGCCTCGCCGAGATCGGTCGCCTCCGTGACCTCGGCACTTTGCGGCTGCGGCCGGACCGGCCGCCGGTATCGGCCGCGAACTCCGCGCACCGGGTGGCGGGGCTGTTCGACTCCTGGTCGATCCCGGACCCGATTTCGGCCGACGGGCCGATTCTGCTGGTCGACGCCCTTTCCGATACCGGCTGGACGCTCACCGTGGCCGCCCACTCGCTCCGGAATGCGGGCGCACCGGCAGTTCTGCCGTTCGTGCTGGCCACCCAGACGTAGTCGGTTTCGGCCGGATTGTGGCGGCCGGCGGCTCCTCGAGCCCGACGTTCGCCACTAAATAACTGACAACCTAGCGAATCTTTGGCGAACGTGCGTTTCGGACCGGGTTCGATAGGTCACGATATCCCCATGAACTCGAACATGCCCGCAGAAAGGCTGCTCAGAGAGGTCATCGCGCGGTATGGCTCGGCCGAGGCGTTCTTCGAAACCTTGGACAACCTGCGCATCGACCCGGTCGCCGACACCATCGAGCTACCGCCCATGCCGGAGCTGCACGGGCACGACTGAGCGGGAGCCGACGGCTACCGGCCGCGCCTCACTGGCGCGCGTCCGGTAGTCGAAGCGTCGGCGGGTCCGGTTCCAATCGCTTGGTGTCGCTGAGCCGGTCATCGGGCGGTAGCGGCGTGCGCGGCTCGCGGACACCCGCGGCGCCGCCACCGGCTTCGCCGGGACCCCGACCGCCACCGGCGGGCACCCCGCGTCCGAACAATCGACGAATCGCTCGCATCAGCTTGGTCATCATCTCGTCAGTGTGCGCCCATTCGAGCTCGGTTGGCACCGGTGTTCACAACCGGCGAAGCTGCGGGTCAGCGGGTCGCGGCGAGTAGTTCGACGATCTCGGCGGTGGTGCCGGTCTCGCCGAGGCGCGGGAAGATCTTGGTGATGCTGTGCCGATGGGCCTCGGCATCGGAGTCGGTCATGGCATCGACGGCCAGGGTGATGTGGTAGCCGTGTTCGTGCGCGGCGCGGGCGGTGGATTCGACGCCGATGCTGGTGGCGATCCCGGCCAGCACGATCTGGGTGATGCCGCGACGGCGCAATTGCAGGTCGAGGTCGGTGCCGTAGAACGCGCCCCAATTGCGTTTGGTGACGTGGATGTCCTCCGGATGACCGGTGAGATCGTCCACGATCCGATCCCAGCCCTCGGGCGGATTGCCACCCGGGAACGGAAATTCATTGCGCCCCTTCACTTGATCGGCACCATCGGCCGCGAACGAGACCCGCACCAGCACCACCGGCAGGCCGTGCTCGCGGAAGGCGTTGGCGAGCGCCGCGGAGTTCTCGATGACCGCAGCGGCCGAATGCGGTTGGCGCGGTGCGGCGACGATGCCGTGCTGGAGATCGATGATGACCAGTGCGGTGCGCTCGTCGAGTGTGGTGACCGGCATGATGAGACCTTTCTGAGGCGAATTATCGTGGGATATAGGAAGATCAGGCCGCCACGCGCGCGAGTGAGCGATCCGCGATCGTGACGATCACCAGCAGCACCGAGACGACGAGCAGCAGCACCGCCAACTCGTGCACCCCGGCACTATCCGCGACATGCGGGAATACAGCCGCATCGGCCGCTGCCGCGATCAACGCACCGAGATACATTCCGGTGCGCAACAATCCGGCCGATGACGCCATCCGCGCCGGATCGGCCTGGTAGTACAGCGCATTCTGATTGGCGAGTCCGTTGAGTCCCTGGGGCAGCCCGATCAGCACGCCGAGCGCCATCAACAGCCAGATCCCGGTGTGCGGACCGAGCAGCAGCAGGCATGCGCACGCCGCGACCTGCAGCAGACCACCCGCGATGAGCTTGCCGCGCACCTGCCGACGCCGCCCGGTGATCGCGGTAATCGCGATGGCGCTCAACGACATCGGCAAAAGCACCAGCCCGGCCACGGACGCGCTCAGCGACCGCCCCTGCTCCAGCCATTGGGTAAAGCCATAGAGGAACGCATAGGCGGTGACGAAGGCGAGCACCTGACGGCCGTAGGTGGCCAACAACGGCGCATTACCGCCGAGCACCCGCAGATCGATGAACGGCTCGGCGGCACGCAGCTCCCGCAGCACGAACACCAGCCCGGCCACACCGGCGATCACCAGCAGATACCAATGCGCGACAGCCGGTTTCATCAGAAACAGCATCGAAGCGACAAGCGCACCCGCGAACAGCACCATGCCCGCGATATCCACACCGCCGCCCTGCCACGCCCGCACCGCCGCGGGCAATTCGGCCACCTCGGGCATGCGCATCCGCCCGAGCACGAGGCACGCCAACGACAACGGCACATTGATGGTGAAGATCAGATGCCAACCACCGACGCCGATCAGCACCCCACCCAGCGTCGGCCCGACCACCGCCATCACCTGATTGGCGATCGACAATACGGCCAGCACCCCGGCCGGGCTCTGCGCTCCGGTCCGCTCGGATTCGCTGCGCAACAGGAACATCGAGGCCGGATAGGCCGCCGAGGTGCCGAATCCGAGCAGCACCCTGGACAGGATCAGCACGCCGAGACCGGGCGCGAGCGCACCCAGCACGCCCGCGATACCGACCAGTGCGGTGCCGATCAGATAGAGCTTGCGCGGCCCGTATCGGTCGACGAGCCGCCCGATGACCGGCTGCCCGACCGCGGTCGCCAGGTAGAGAGCCGAGACCAACCAGATGGTCTGCGACGGCGGTGCGCCGAACGCCTTCCCGATGGGCACCAGCGCCACCGCGAGCATCGAGGAGTTGATCGGGTTCAGAATCGAACCGAGGATCATCGGTGCGATCAGCCTGCGATCGAATCCCGTTGCGCCAGTGGACAGGCCGGAGTCCTGCTGCTCGACGGCCGTCATGATTGCGCCACGTCGTCCAGTAATGCGAGTGCCTCGAGGATGGTGCGCCGTTGCGCCTCCGTACACCGCTGCTGCAGCGTCCGAGCCAACCACTCCTGGCGCACCTGCCGCTCACCCCGCAGTCGCTCGCGCCCCGCGGCAGTCAACGACAGCAATTGCCTGCGCCCGTCCGCGGGATCCGGACGGCGCTCGACGAACCCGTAGCGATCCAGTGCCGCGATCGTCATCGCCATCGACTGCGGCCGCACGCGTTCGGCCGCGGCCAGATCGCTGGTCGACGCCACACCGTCCTTGTCCAAGCGGCTGAGCACCGCCGTCTGCGATGGGGTGAGGTCGTCATCGGCGGCCAGTTCACGCATGCGCCGTCGCAGCCTGCCGAAGACGATCCGCACCTCGGCGGCGGCCCGGACGGCGGATTCGGAGATCTTCTCGTCCATGTGCACGACTCTAGTTTATTCAGTTCAAACTGTACAGTTTCACCTGCACAGTTCGAGCTGCATATCACGCGGATGCGCGCGGTCGACCCGTGCAGCCGTTATCGTCGGACGGGTGGCCAGTAAGTCCGCGTCGCCCGCCATCGAACTCGATGTCGGCGACCGCACCGTCCGCATCTCCAACCCGGACCGGATCTACTTCCCGGAGTCCGGCGCAACCAAGCTCGACCTGGTGCAGTACTACCTGAGCGTCGGGGACGGCATCGTCCGCGCGCTGCGGGACCGGCCCTGCATGCTGCACCGGTTTCCCAAGGGGCTCGCGGGCGACAAGGTGCATCAGAAGCGGCTGCCCGCGGGTGCGCCGGACTGGATTCCGACGGTGCGGGTCTTCTTCCCGCGCTACGGCAGGCATGCGGACGAACTCTGCGTGGACAAGTTGGCCGATGTCATCTGGGCCGTGCAGATGTCGACCGTCGAATTCCATCCATGGAACTCCCGCCGCGCCGACACCGAGCGACCCGACGAATGGCGGATCGATCTGGATCCGATGCCGGATTGTCCGTGGTCGCGGGTGCAGCGGGTGGCGGGCGTCGCACACGAGGTGCTCGACGAGCTGGGTGCGGTCGGCTGGCCGAAGACCTCCGGCGGCAAAGGCCTGCACATCTACGTCCGCATCGCACCGGAGTGGGGTTTCACCGAGGTGCGGCGGGCGGCACTCGCCTTCGCGCACGAGGTCGAGCGGCGCGCCCCCGACGATGTGACGACCACTTGGTGGCGCAAGGACCGCGATCCGAAGCTGCTGTTCGTCGACTACAACCAGAATGCCCGCGACCACACCATCGCCGCCGCCTATTCGGTGCGTGGCGTACCGGAGGCGACGGTATCCACCCCCGTCCGCTGGGATGAGATATCGGATATCGAACCGCAGGACTTCACCATGAAAACCGTCCCCGCTCGCTTCGCCGAATTCGGCGATCTGCACGAGGGCATCGACGACGCGGTGTTCCGCATCGATCACCTGCTGGAATGGGCCGAGCGCGACAACCTGGAAGTCGACCTCGACGAGCAGGACTAGCAGCCAACGGCCGTTGCACCCGCCGGTGCTACCGTTCGCTTCGGAGTCGGCCGCATGCTGCGCGGTCTCGCCCGCGATAGGAGGTCATCCATGAGCCCCACCGAGGTTCCGGTTCCGATCGCGATCGGCCCGTCCACCCCCGCTCCGACATTGCTGCGCAAGGCCGTCGTCGAAAGCGGCGCGACGGTCGCGGATCTGACCGAGGCCAGGGCGCTGATCTGGTCCGGTGGTCCCGGCGAGTTCCCGGACGAACTGCCGGGCACCGTCGAATGGGTGCAGCTACCGGCGGCCGGTGTCGAGGACTGGTTCACCGCGGGCATTTTCGCCCGCCACCCCGACGTTCGATTCACCTCCGCCGCAGGCGCTTTCGCCGCCAGCGTGGCCGAACACGCACTGATGCTGCTGCTCGCCGGAGTGCGCTATCTGCCCGAACATCTACACGCCGGGAGTTGGCGGCAACAGGAGTTCTTTCCCCACGTCGACACCCTGCGCGGTAAGACCGTGGCGATCGTCGGCGCGGGCGGTATCGGCCGCGCACTGATCCCCATGCTCATTCCGCTCGGCGTGCACGTCATCGCCGTCAACCGCTCCGGCAGACCGGTAACCGGCCCTGGCATCCCCGATACCGTCGAGACGATCCCCGCCGATCAGCTCGCCCGCATCTGGCCCCGCACCGACCACGTTGTCATCGCCGCCCCGGCCACCGCCGCCACCCGCCATCTGGTCGGCGCCGACG
This sequence comes from Nocardia sp. CA-107356, assembly GCF_050946365.1. NCBI lineage: Bacteria > Bacillati > Actinomycetota > Actinomycetes > Mycobacteriales > Nocardiaceae > Nocardia > Nocardia sp. CA-107356. Next base: position 8,008,384 of record NZ_CP191992.1, read on the forward strand.
AACTCGCCCGCCTCAAGCCGACGTCCTGGATCGTCAATGTCGCGCGCGGCAGCCTGATCGATACCGACGCGCTGGTGGCCGCGCTGGCCGCGGGCGCGATCGGCGGCGCCGGCCTCGACGTCACCGACCCGGAACCCCTCCCCGACGGCCACCCCCTCTGGGTGCTCCCGAATGCCATTGTCACCCCGCATGATTCGAATCCCCCGCAACTGAGACTCGCCGCCTTCGCCGATCACGTGTCGGAGAACGTGCTGCGTTTCGTCGAAGGCCGAAACCTCCTCGCGCCGATCGACCCGGGCCGCGGCTACTGAGACGACCACCACCCGAAACGCGGCCGCACCGACGGACGTGGACGGCATTGCCGACACTGTGATCAGCCTGTTTTAAATGTGCCATTGACAACTGGCACATTCATCGATGACGCTGAGTGCATGACAAGGTCAACGAGGACCTCGGTCCCCGGCGTTCCGACGGTGCCATCGGTACGGTCCAGACTCGCTGCCACGGCATGCGAGATCGGGCTGCGGCCGCTGAACAACGCGGTACCCATGAACGCACCGGGAGTGTGGTTCGCACGCAAGCTGATCGCGACGATCATGGCCACGGCGGGTCCACCGTCGCGGGGCACGGCCGTCACGCAGGTACGGTCCGGCATGGTCCGCGGCGAATGGGTCCGTGCTCCCGGCGTGGATTTCGGTCCGCGCGCCATCTACTACGTCCACGGCAGCGGCTATGTGCTCTGTTCGACCCGCACTCATCGCGGACTCGCCGCACAGCTGTCGAAGAAGACCGGGCTGCCGGTCTTCCTCACCGACTACCGGCTCGCACCGGAGCATCGGTTTCCGGCCGCCGCCGATGATGTCGAGGCCGGATACCGCTGGCTGCTCGACCGCGGTTTCGCCGCGCACGACCTGGCGATCGCCTGCGATTCGGCGGGCGGACATCTGGCACTGGATCTGCTGATCGAGAACGAACGCCATAACCGGCCGCAACCCGCCGCCGTCACGATGTTCTCCCCGCTGCTCGATCTGACCCTCGGACTGGCCGCCGAACAGGAACGGCGGCACCGGGATCCGGTCATCTCGGCACGCGCGGCCAGCCGACTCCCGCACGCCTACACCCGCGGTCTGCCCGTCGACGCACCGCGGCTGCGGCTGCGGGTGCCACCCGGTATGGCCTTGCCACCGATGCTGATCCAGGCGGGCGGCGCCGAAATGCTCAGTGCCGATGCACGACACCTGTACGAGATGGTGCGGGACGCGGGCGGCAATTGTGAACTCGAGATCTGGCCCGGCCAGGTGCACGTCTTCCAGGCGCTGCCGCTGCTGGTGCCCGAGGCCGACAGGGCATTGGATCGGGCCGCCGAATTCCTGTGTACCGCACTGATTTCCCACACCACCACGAAGAAGGTGAGCTGATATGTTCGGACTGGAAAGGCTCATCCCGATCGGGATCCGGCCGCGCCGCAGCCACGGCGCTCGCGCGGTGGTGACCGGCGCTGGCAGCGGCATCGGCCGGGCCTTCGCACTGGAAATCGCCGCCCGCGGTGGGCAGGTGATCTGCGCCGATATCGATGAATCCCGCGCCGACGAGACCGTCGCACTCATCGAACGCGACCACCCGGGCGCCGCTCATGCCTTCCGGTGCGATGTTTCCCAGCGTGCGGACGTGGAGGTGCTTGCGCGCTTCGCCGAATCATTGTTCGAGCGCCCGGTCACGCTGGTGGTCAACAATGCTGGCGTCGGCATCGGTGGAAAGCATGTCGGCGAGATCGGTTTCAGCGACTGGGAATGGGCCCTCGGCATCAACCTGTGGGGCGTGGTGCACGGCTGCGAGATCTTCGCGCCGCAGCTGCGCGCCGCTCGCCGCGGCGGAATCATCAATGTCGCCTCGGCGGCCGCCTTCGCCGCCGCGCCGTCGATGGCGGTCTACAACGCGTCCAAGGCCGCGGTGCTATCGCTGTCGGAGACCATGGCCGCCGAAATGAGCGGCACCGGGGTCGCGGTCACCGTGCTGTGCCCGACCTTCGTCAAAACCAATGTGGCACGCGACGGCCGCATCACCGAACACTCGGCCCGACTGGCCGACACCCTCATGCGCCTGACCGGCTTCTCCCCCGACCGGGTCGCGCGCACCACCCTCGACGCCCATGACCGCGGCCAGCTGTATGTGCTGCCGCAGCTGGACGCACACCTCATCTGGCGGCTCAAACGCTACTTCCCCGCCCAGTACACCTATGCCCTCGGGCTCCTGGATCGGCTACTGCCACAGGAGAACTCGACCACCACGGACCGGTCCGCGGTCTCCGATAAGACGGGAGTCTGATCATGGCGAACGTTATGGACTTCGACGATATGCTCCGCAAGATCAAGGATCGACAGTGGGCGCTGGCCGATATCGACTGGGATGCACCCGGCGCGGAGACGATTTCACCCGAGCTGCACGCCAAACTGAAGCCGTTCATGGCCGATCTGATGTGGATCGAGAACGTCGGCGCGCGCGGCTTCGCCGCCATGGCGAAGAAGGCGCCCAATGAGACGCTGCGCGAGATATACCGCTACTTCCACGCCGAGGAGCAGAAGCACGCCAATGCCGAACTCGCACTGATGCGGCGCTGGGGCATGCTCGACGGTGACGAAATTCCGCAGCCGAATGTGAACGTCAAACTGGTCATCGACTTCCTCGACCAGTACTCCGACGATATGTCGCTGTCATTCCTCGGCACGGTGATCCCGATGCTGGAGGTCGCCCTGGACGGCGCGCTGATCAAATTCATCATGGACGAGATCGAGGATCCGATCTGCCAGGAGGCGTTCAAGAAGATCAATGCCGACGAATCCCGACATCTGGCCGTGGACTTCGCGGTGATGGATCTGCTCGGCCACGCGCAGATGCGCAAGCTGCTCATCGATCTGGTCGGCGGCTGGGCCAAACCGACGTTCATCATCGGCGTGCTGAGCTATGTGCCGCTGCTGAACAAGATGCGCGACAACATCATCGAGATGGGCGTCGACGAGGAGAAGCTGTACGCGGCGCTCAAGCGTTACTCGAATGTCGGTGAGCGCAGCGAATTCGCGCGGCGGCTGCCGATGTATCAGATCGTCAAGATGCACGGCGGCTGGGTGATCAATCGCGACCATCCCTACCACCTGCTGGCAGATGCGCTGGTGAAGATCACCGCGCGGGTGCCGAAGGTGTTGCTGCGCAAAGACCCCACCTGGTCCAAGGAACTCACCTACAAGCCCGCGGCATGACGAGGGAAATGATGACCGACACGCTCGACGTCGCCGTCATCGGCGGCGGATTCGCCGGAATCGGCGCGGCGATTCGCTTGAAGCAAAAGGGAATCGGCGATTTCGCGATCTTCGAACGCGGCGCCGCTATCGGCGGTACCTGGCGCGACAACACCTATCCCGGTGCGGCGTGCGATATTCCGTCACGGCTGTACTCCTACAGCTTCGCGCCGAACCCGAACTGGTCGCACACCTATTCCGGCAGCAGTGAAATCCTCGGCTACATCGAGTCGATGGCCGCGCATTTCGGGCTGCACAAGCATTTTCGCTTCGGCCACAACGTCACCGGGATCGCGTTCGACGAGGACGCCGGGGCCTGGGATATCACGATCGAGGGCCGAACGGAGGCGGTCCGCGCCCGGACCGTGGTACTGGCCTCCGGCCCCCTGGCCAATGCGAGTCTGCCGAACATTCCGGGTATCGAGGACTACTGTGGGCACAAGATCCACAGTGCCCGTTGGGATCACGATTACGACTTCACCGGCAAGAAGGTCGCGGTCGTCGGCACCGGAGCCAGTGCGGTGCAGATCATTCCGGAACTGGTCGAGAAGGCGGCCTCGGTCAAGGTATTCCAGCGTACGCCGGGATGGGTACTGCCCCGGGTCAATCGGCGCACCACACCGTTGACCAGGGAGCTCTACCGCCGGCTGCCCGCTGCCGAATCCCTCTCGCGCCTGGCTTGGTTCTACGGGCACGAATCCGTTGCGCTCGGCGTCGTCTGGAATACCCCGCTGACCCGGGTGGTCGAGCTCGTCGGGCGGGCCCAACTGCGCAGGCAGGTCAAGGATCCGTGGCTGCGCCGCCAGCTCACCCCCGACTTCCGCGCCGGATGCAAGCGGCTGCTGATGACCGATGACTACTATCCGGCGCTACAACGCGACAACTGCAAGCTGATCACCTGGCCTATCGCCCGCATCGCCGAACACGGCATCCGCACCGCGGAAGGCATCGAGCACCAGGCCGATTGCCTCGTTTTCGCCACCGGATTCGATGTCTCCAAGACCGGCACGCCCATCCCGATCGTGGGCCGGAACGGACAGGTGCTCGCCGAGGAATGGCGGCGCGGCGCCTATGCCTACAAGAGCATCGCGGTCTCCGGGTACCCGAATCTGTTCTTCACCTTCGGGCCCAACTCGGGGCCGGGACATAATTCGGCACTGGTGTACATGGAGGCCCAGATCGACTATCTGGTCCGCGCCATCGGCACCATCCTCGACCGGAATCTGCGCATGCTCGACGTGCGCAGGGAGCGGCAGGACCGCTACAACGCCGCGATCCAGCGGCGGCTCGGCAGTACCACCTGGAACTCCGGCTGCCGCAGCTGGTATCTCACCGAGGACGGGTTCAACGCGACCATGTACCCGGGCTTCGCCACCCAGTACGTCGGTCAGCTGCGCACAGTGAACCTCGACGACTACCACGTCGTACCCGCGAGCGCGCGCAGCAAGCCACGGATCGCGGCGGTTTCCTAGGTGCCGGACGGCTGGCGCTTTCGAGCGACCTGCAAGCAATCGCTGCCGGCGGCCATGACGCTAGACTCGGTCGGTTCGAAGACCGAGTCCAGGCCGCCGGCGCAGCGTGCCGCAGTCGCTATGGGAGGTGATATCGGTGTCGGAGTATCGGATCGATGAGCTCGCCCGCGCCGCGGGCACCACATCCCGGAATGTGCGCGCCTACCAGGAACGCGGGCTGCTGCCGCCGCCGGTCGGCAAGGATGGCCGCGCCAGCATCTACGACGATTCGCATCTGGAGCGGCTGCGGCTCATCGACGCGCTGTTGCAGCGCGGCTTCACCACCGCCCATATCGCCGATTTCATCACCAGCTGGGAGACCGGCAAAGATCTCACCGAGGTGCTCGGCCTGCAGCATGCGGTGACGGCCGCATGGGCCAAGGACGAAACCTTCGAAGTTCCCCGCGAACTCATCGGCACCATTCTCGGCACCGATACCGACGAACTCGTCGACCGGCTGGCGGAGATGAAACTGGTGCGGATCGACGGCGATACCGTCGCCTTCACCGATACCGCACTGCTCACCTCGTTCGCCGAATTGCACGAATACGGCTTGGAGCTGCGCACGCTCATCGAGATCTACGCCAAAGTCGCCGACCACATCGATGACATCACCCACATCATGATCACGGCCGCCAAACAGCACATCGTCGACGAACACGGACCCGGCTGGCTTCCGGAGACCAGCAGCGAAATCGCCGACACCACAACGATGCTCAACAAGATGCGCGAACTGGCCGTCGCCTCGGTGCACGCCACCCTTGCCCGGTCGCTCGATGTCACGCTGCGCCGCGAGCTGGGCGATTACCTCGCCACCGCCGCGGAGCGCGAGCGCGGACGCACCGGCTCATTGCCCGATGTGCCTTGACCGCCAGCGAAATTCGCTGATCCCGCTGGGATCGCAGCCGACAGAGTCGGCCGGACGGGTGCGCGCTGGCCGCGGACGGTTGGTTTCGAGTACTCACGCCGCCGATTGCCGGAAGTCGGTGCGGCCGAGCGTTTCGTCTCGACAGGCCCGGTGCTCGGCACATAGGTAGGCGAATCCTGGCCGGATGAATGCCGGGTCCAGTCGCTGTGCGAACGTCAAGTTTTCGCGACGCCAGCAATCGCCGCATACCACTGTGTTCATGTGGCACCTCATTCCGCTCACGGGACGTGTGACGAGGAATTCCCAATTCCGGCGGACTCAATGCCATGTGAGCGCATGGCAACACAACCGTTACTTCGGACCGACATGCGGCGCGTGTCTGCGGCTCAGGGGACATCCTGCGTAACTACGGTGGTCCGCATGCGTGGTGCTATCGATTTCAGGACCTGATCACCTCATGCGGCAAACAGGTCCGAACGTGCCAACCGCCCCGTGCCGGATGCCGCTGCTGAGCCACAGTGTGGTCGCGCTGCGCCATGGGCTGGACTTCGTGATGTCGCTGGCCGAGATCGGGCTCATCGTGCGGATCTATCTCGGGCCGCGACCGGCCTACGTGCTCACCACCGCCGATCTGATCCGCGAAGTGAGCCTGGGCGAGGCGGGTGAATTCCACCGCGAGGAGCTGCGCGAGGCCATTCAGGACGTTATACCGATCCGGAGACCGGGACGCGGCTCTCCGATGCGGAGATCGTCGACGAACTGATCCTCATGCTCGCCGCCGGTGTCGGATCCACCGCATCGATCCTCGGCTGGGTCTGGTACGAGATCATGCGGAATCCGGAGATCGCGGCCGAACTCGGTCGTGAACTCGACGATTTCGTCGGGTCCGGCCCGGTCCACGCCGAACACGTGGCCACCCTGCCGTATCTGCACCTGGTGATCCTGGAAACGCTGCGCTGCTGGGGTCCGTGGGTCAGCACCCTTACCGCCGACGGCGAGGTCACCATCGGTGGCACCACGCTGCCCGACGGCTCGCTGGTCGTGTTCAGTCCCGCGATGACAGGGTGTTCGACCATCGGTCAATCATCCGAAGCGCCTCTGGATTTGCGCCGAGGTACCGGAACCGCAGGTACCAATCGTGGCACTGGTGGCAGCGGCGAAGACATGGGTGAGGCTTGGAACGCCTGGATCATCAGGGCAGCGAAGCGTCGGGACGCCGCGATTCGTGCTGCCGGTGTGCCGGCGCGGATGCCGCTGTCGGCCATCATCATGAGGATCATGTCGTCCAGGACGATATCGGGGCGCAGGCGGCCGGTGTCCTTGGCGCGGCGAATCAGTTCGGCAGCGCCGGTCAGCGAGGACGTCCGGATCGCGGCGAAGTCCATCGCGTGCGGGAAGGTCGACATGAAGGCCGCGGTGAAGCCTCGATCGTGCGCTTGCAGCTCACAGATCTTCTCGACCACGAGACAGAAGCCGTGCCACGGATCCGGGTCGGCCAGGCCCTCGTCCACGATCGACCGGCACGCGCACATCTGGTCGGTGAACGCCTCGGCGACCAGCATCTGCTTGGTCGGGAAGTGACGGTAGAGGGTCGCGGGGCCGACGTCGGCGCGCCGGGCGATGGTCCGCATCGGCACGTCCAGGCCGTCGGTGACGAATACCGCGCGAGCCGCGGCGAGGATGCGTTCACGGTTGTCCCGGGCATCGGAACGCTGGGTGTGAGACAAACGAGCGGTCACCGCTCTCACTTTAGCCGAAACGGACGGTAGCGTCCGTTACGGTCCGTTGGTCGGTACCCGATCGAAAAGCATACGGAGACAACAGTGAAAGCAGTGACGGTCCAAACGTTCGGCGGCCCCGAGACCCTCGCGATCGTCGACCTCCCCGACCCGAGTCCGGCCGACGGACAGGTACTGATCACCACCGAGGCGATCGGCGTCGGCGGTCTCGACACCCTGCTCCGAAGCGGCGCACTGGCCGGATACGGATACACACCCGGTCACGTCCTCGGCAACGAGATCGCAGGCACGGTCGCCGCTGTCGGCGCGGGCGTCGACAGCGCCTGGGTCGGTCGGCGCGTGTGGACGTCCACCGGCGCCGGCGGCGGCTACGCCGAAGGCGGCTACGCCGAACACGTCGTCGCCGCGGCCGCGACGCTCATCCCCCTCCCGGCCGCCTTGTCGGCTGTCGACGCGGTGACGCTCGGCAGCTCTGCGATGGTGGCCCACTTCGCGTTGCGCCATGCCCATTTCGCGCGCGGTGAGTCGGTGCTGGTACGCGGCGCGGCCGGTGGCATCGGCGTCATGGCGGTCCAGCTCGCGGCTCGGGCCGGAGCGGGTGCGGTCGCAGTCACCACCTCGTCGGCCGAGCGCGGCGACCGCCTGCGCACGCTCGGCGCGACACACGTGCTGGACCGCCTCGGCGTGGGACCCGAGGGTGCGCCCGCGGGCTACGACGTCATCATCGATATCGTCGCCGGCGCGAATCTGCCGTCGTTCTTCGCCAGGCTCGAGCCGAACGGTCGCATGGTGGTCGTCGGCGCGATGGCGGGACAACCGCCCGCGGACTTCGGCATGGAGATGGTCACGGCCTTCCAGAAGTCGCTGTCGTTCGCGACCTTCAGCGCCGACACCGTGCCCGCACCCGACCAACATGCCGTGATCACCGAACTGTTCGCCGCCGCGAGTCGCGGCGAGCTGGAAGCCGTTGTGCACGAGGTGCTTCCGCTCGAGCAGGCCGTGCTGGCCCACCAGAAAATGGAAGCAGGCGAGGTGTTCGGCAGGATCGCGCTCACACCATCGCGGAGGTAGGCCCCGCCGCAGCGCCGGATTCCGGTCATCTGGCCCGCAACCCGGAGTCGGAGCGGTCGGTCCTGACGAGCGTCGGGATCGGCATTGATCTCGGCTCGGCGCGCTTACCGATGGGCTGACGGGTTCGGGCCGAGATCAGCTGCAGGGATCGAACTTACGTCAGCGTGAGCGCCTGGGCTATCAGCACGATGTAGGACGTCAGAATGAACAGGACGGCCGGGAGCACCGGGTAGTCGGGCCGGGTGCCGCGCAGGAACTTCAGTGCGCCCCAGATCGGAAGCAGTAGAAGCGCCAAGGGAATCCACGCGATGACCGCCTGAGCCGACGAGTACGTCCATGGTTGGACGAGGACGATATCGGTGAGCGCGGCGACCGCGGCGCACAGCAGCCCGAAGGCAGTACTGCCGATGGGGCCGAGGGCGTTGGAGTAGAAGAGTTCGTCTGGGCGGGGCGTTCGGGAAGTCTTGCGGGCGAACTCGAATTGGAGGAACGCGCCCGCGAAGATCAGGGCGACGGCGGCGGTCCGCCAGGTGGCGCGGACTTCGCCGGTGTCCGCGGCGGAGAGGATGACGTAGGCGGTGACGAGGAGCTGGACCGGATAGGTGACGGCCAGATTCACCAGGATGTCGGTCCGAATGGTGACCGACAGGCGTTCGAGGCCCCACAGGGCCAGACCATAGGCGAGGACGGCGGCGATCATGAGCGCCGATAGCGCCGACAGGGTGAGGCTGGCGGCTATCGCCCCGACGGCGATGACGGTCATCGCTGCGCGCAGTTCGGTGGCGGTGATCGCGCCGGTGACCAGCGGGCGGTCCGGGTTGTGGACGCGGTCGTAGTCGAGGTCCTTCTGTTCGTCGACCATGCGCAGATACAGCAGGACGAAGGCGACGACGACGATCCGCAACACCGTGGACCCGGTCGGATGCCACGACGAATCCGGTTGCGACACCAGGGCCGCGGTGCCCTCCAGCGCCAGCACCCAGAGCACGCCGTAAAGGAGGTAATGCGGCTTGTACATCACCGCGGTGAAGCGACCGATGCGAACGACCGAGTCCACGAGACCGGGAGACCAAGCGGTGCGCTCACTCATCCGTCGGTCCACCGGTCCCACATGGTCACCTCCGTGGCCGGAGTGCGCCGCGGGCCCGGCCCCCGAGTACCGGGCAGCAAATGTGCGACCGGCAGCATCGCGACCTGGGTGACCTGGTCGAACGGAATCCCGAGCAGATCGGCGATCTCCCGCTCGTAGGCCAGGTGCGCGGTCGTCATGGTGGAACCGAACCCACGTTCGTGCAGTGCGAGCATGAAGTTCCATACCGCCGGATAGATCGAGCCGTAGAAGCTGGCGAGCAGCAGCGGGGCGGCGTTCGCGGGCGGGCGCCCCAGGGAGCAGACGATGACCAGGGCGGGAACCTCGTGCAGGTGCGCGGCGAGGTGCTGGCCCGAGGCCAGATCGCCGAGCTGGTCCGGGCGGGGTGTGCGCGCGGAAAGGTAAGCGGCGAAACCCTTTCGGTAGTACTCGCCGATCTGCCGCTTGGTCTCCGGATCCTCGACGACGAGGAAGCGCCACGGCTGACGGTTGGTGCCACTCGGGGCATGCACCGCGACGTCCAGGCAGTCCAGCAGATCCTGGCGCGCGACCGGGCGGGTCAGGTCGAGGCGGCGGCGGAAGGCACGGGTGGTGGTCAGCAGGTCGGTGCCCTTGAACTCCTCACCCATCAGACGCCTTCGGTATCGGGCTCGGAAACCAAGGTGTCCTCGGCGAATTCGAGATCGATCTGGGCGGCAACGGCATCGGCCTGATGGATCTCGCAATGGATCACGAGACTGCCCGCACCTTGATCGGTGATCTCCGCGGTGCATTCCGCGGGCAGGTCCAACTCGACGAACCGGTCGAAAGTGCTTGCCACACATTCGAGTTGGGGTAGGTCACGCACGATCATCGACAATGCGGTCTGACGGCACGCCTCGATCAGCAGGCTACCGGGGACATGGTCGAGCTGGTGGTCGAACAGGAAGGGATGGCCGAGGTCGGGAACGAGCGTCGCCCTGGCGACCGCACCGGTGCGCACCGGCGGGCCGATCACCACATTGCGCCAGTTCTCCCGGCCCACCGCGGATGGTGCGGCGCGTTCGCTGAGCGCCAGAGCACCGTGAAATGGGCCGAGCCCGAGGCTTTCCCGAAATCCGCTGCGCAATGCCGACCACTGCCGTGCGGTCACCCAGGAGAAGGATCCGTCGACCGTCAGCATCGGCTCGCCGTCGGATTCGATCTCGAGGACCATATCGACGCCGTGCAGTACGCCACCGCGCTGGTGTCGCTGCGGAACTCGCACCCGCATGACCAGATCCGCTGGCGCGGTGCCGACCTCCCAGGCCACCGTGTCGGAGCCGGTGCCGTTGAAAGTGCGCACCACGAATGCCATTTCGGGTGGTACGCCATAGAACTTGTGCGTCAATGCGATCGCGGTCTGCCGCGCAGCCTCCATCACCACCAGCGGATCGTGGCGCACCGCGAGCGATCCGGCGTGGTCGCCGTAATAGGCGTGCATTCTGGGCAATTGGGCCCCGGCGATATAGGTGTGTTCGGCCACTTCGTCCAGCGAGGTGACGAATACCTCCGAGACCGCGCATCGGTGCGCGAGTTCCCGGGAGATCGTGCGGGTATGGCTTGCCGTCTGCACGGCGGCCGCTTCTGTGGTCACGGTCGACCCTCCAACCAATCTTCGGCCGACACCGGCCGCAACATCTGCGGCTCGGTGCCGCTGCGCATGGGAAGTACATAGGATCCGAGCACGATCGCCGACCACGGATCGAGATCGCGGCCCTCGGCCCAGGCCAGATACAGCAGCTGCGCGCAGTCCGCATCCGCCGCCGGATCGAAGCCCGGTGGGGCCGTGTGGCCGCCCCGTTCGAGATCGTGCAGCATTCGGTCGAGCGCGTCCGCCCGCTCGAAGCTGCGCGCCGGTGTACGCGCATACAGGTCCTGCGCGATCGCGATCGCATCCGTCGAGCGGTCCTCGCCCGTGCCGGCCTGCGCGATCATCCTCGCCCTACTCCACTCGTCCAGGTAGATGGCGAGTTCCCGCAGGACATCCGCCGGATCGTCAGGTGAATGCACCAGATTCAGCAGATAGTTATGGCGGCCGAGCACATACCGCAGCTCACCCGGGCGGCGCTTGCGGGGATCGGTGGCGCCCTTCGCTTCGGTGAGCCGCACCGGAACCGGCAGTGCACCGTCGGATCCGTGCACAACGAGCACCAGCACATCCGAGATGCCGACCAGCAGATCCGCGAGGCGACGACGTTCGGGTGAGGCGATATTCCAGGCGAAGTACCACAGCGCGCGGGCCAGATGCCGGTCCACCGGGATGCGGTATGCGCCGACGACGCGAAATCCGTTGTCGGCCAACCAGTTCAGCGTCGGCTCGACGGAGCGGGCGACGATCGCGTCCGGCTTGAGCAGCAGCAGCGAATGCTCCCTGGCGAATTTGGCCGCATCGACGCCGAGCCGGTCGAGCTGGTCGACCGATTCCTGGACGTAGGTGTCGGCGATATACGCGTCGACCTTCTCCGGCGACGGCGTGAGCGCGCTCAGCAGCTGCCGCATCGGCTCGGGTGTTGTGGCACTCACTGTGCGGCTCCGTCGAAGTCGTTGCTGGCCAGGACATCCTCGATCGAGGGCAGCGGAATTCCCAGGTATCCCGATTCCAGGCAATAGTCCAGCAGCAACCGCAGATACTCCTTGCCACTCGGTGGGGACGGTTGGCCGAGTAGGACCTCGGCGTGGGTGGTATCGAATACCAGGCGACGCCGGAAGTAGCTGGTGTACAGCGAACCGATGCGGCGGTAGTACTCCCGCTCGATCGGCGCGAGGTCGTCCTCGGAAAACGTCGCCTCCGGTACGAAGGTGGCGACCTCGAACGACGGATATTCGGCGAGCACATCGGACACCTCGCGCAGGGACAGGGTATCGCGGCCGAGGGCATGCAGCGTACGGTTCTGTGCGGAGTCGAAATCCAGTACCGCAGCGGCGATGACATCGGCGACGTGATCGACCGGCGCCAGCGACAGCGTCGCATCGTAGCGGCCGGGTAGCGAACGGAGTTTGCCCTCGACCATGAGTTTCACGACGGTGTAGAGGTTCTTGTACTCCCGGATGGCGCCGGTATCGCTGGCGCCGGTCACGATGCCCGGGCGCACGATCACCCACGGCAGGCCGTGCTTGCCCGCTGCCCGAACCAGCTGTTCGGCGCGAAACTTGCTCTCCTCGTAGCCATTTCCGAAGGTCTGGGCTGCCTCCAGCTCGTCCTCGGTGACGGTGCCGCCGCGCATACCGCAGACGTAAGCGGTGCTGACGTGCACCAGCGGCACATCCCATTGGCGGGCGAGTGCGATGGCGTTGGCGGTGCCACGCACATTGAGTTCCTCGTATTCCGCCGCCGACGCGTCGAATGCTGTTGTCGCCGCACAGTGCACGATGGTGCCGACCCGCTCGGACAGATCCGCGGCGACACCGTCGGCCAGGCCGAATCCGGGCACCCGGACGTCACCCGCGATTGCGGTACCCGCCTCGATCAGGGTGCCGTCATTGCGCACGATGGTCGAATTACTGTGCAGCACAGCGGCAACCGGCCGGCTCGCGGCAGCCAGCCGCGCCACCACCTCCGCGCCGACCGAACCCGCCGCGCCGGTCACCAGGACGGTATCGCCCGGACTCATCCGCGCACCTCGTCAACCGCCGCCAAAGTGCCGGAAACCAGGGCGATCACCGCATCGACCCGGCGGACACCGACCAACTCTTCCGGCCGGTAGCGTGGCAGCGCGAACGCCCGCTCCAGGACGACCGTGAGCTCCATCAGACGCAGCGAATCGAATCCGAGGTCTTCCACGAGGCGGTGCTCATCGGCCAGTTCGGCCGGTGGTTCGGGGGCCATGGCCAAGACGATTCTGCGCACCTTCTCGGCGGGACCGCCCGTCACCCGGTCACCACCCGCCGTCGAATCGCTGCGCGAAACTGCCTTCATGCGGGTTCTCCCTCCCGGAGATGAGGTTGTTGGCCACCGGAAGTCAGCAGATCGCGGGCCTCGTCCAGGGGCAGGTCGGTGTCGAGGTAGCCAGCGATACGCAGCCAGTCGTAGCCGATCGCCAGGGTGCGCCGCCATTGCTCACGCGAATCGAAGGAGGCCGGAAATCCCGTCGACGCATCGGAACCAGCGGCGACCCACCGGACCAAGGTGACGAAGTCATCGAGGATCGCCAGCCCGGCGATGGTATCGCCGCCGGTGCCGATGATCTCCGAGAAGCGCACCCGCCGTGCCGATTCGAGCTGTGCCAGTAGATCGTCGCGGCGCGTGGCGTGCTGCGGCAACAGCCGCCGCAGGGTCGGCGCGGGCGCGACGTCGGCGGGCAGCGGGTGAATCCCGAATGCGGACAACAGGACCCGCACGGCCATCGCGATCAGCCGATGGGCGGCGATATCGGCGACCGCACCCTGGGAGTTCTTGACCGCACCCGCGAGATCCTCCCTGGCGTTCTCCAGGACGATATTCGACCACACCAGATTCAGCGCACATTCGGTGAATCTGGTTGCGGGCAGCGGCGATAGCGTCGCAATCACATCGTCGCGCGCCGCGCCGGTCAGACCGAGCGCTGGCGCGGCGGGGCTCGGCACCGGCGTATACGGCTTGACCGGCTTGCACATGGCCAGTGCGGGTTCGACGAGTTCGCCACCGCGCCACTGCAACCCGACCAAACCGAGCCTGAGGAATTCGAGTAGGTCCTCGGCGATATCGTGCTCGGCACGGGCGAGGACATCGCGCAGTGAGTGCCGGAATACCACCGAGCGCCAGGCGGGAGCGGCGCGGTCCGAGAGCGCGAAGACATCTCGGTCGTCACGGATCACATGCACGCGACCGCCGATCGTCCAGGTTGTCACCCGGGGTGTTCGTGCGAACACGAGCTGATGTGGATCGTCGGCCACCTCGGGGACACCGAGCGCGGCGGCCAACTCCCGAACCTGTTCCCACCGCACCTGCTCGGCGGGGGTGCTCAGTTCGTGATAGCGATCGATCAGCTCGTCGCGACCGATGCGGGCGAGCTGATGCGGCAGCCATTTGGTCTCCAGATAGCTTTCGCCCCTGCGGGCCGCCCAACCCTTCATGGCCTGTAGCAGTCCATCGCGCGCCCAGTCCGCGGCCTCGTCGCCCGCGTGCAATGCCCGCAGCGCGACCGCGTACCTCAGCGCCTGCGTCGCGCGCTGGGTCCACCAGTCGGCGATCAGCATGGTGAAGTTCGAATGCGGCAGCAGTGCACGCAGTTCCGCGATATCGGGCGCTCCGGACTCGACCACGGTCGCGCGCAGGAAGCGCTGACACCGGTTGAGCAGATCCTCGTCGAGCTTGTCCGGATCTCCTGCCGCCTGCGCCAGCTGATTGCGCACCTGCGCCTCGGACCGGGTCCGCACCTCCACGCGCCGACCGTCGATGAACAACACCGTCGGCAACGTCGGCAGATCTTCCTCACCTGGTGCGACGACCAGGAAATCGACATCGGATCCGGCGTTGCCGAATCCCTCCGCCAGCGATCCTTCGAACAGCATGGTCGAATCACGCGGCACCACAACACTTTCCAGTGCCCGATCGAGCAGTTGTCGTACGCGCTCGGCGGGCAGGGCAGGCTCGGGCACCGCATCGTCGGTACCGGCACTCACCGAACGCGGTTCCGACTTCGCGGCATCTTCGGCCGCGTGCACCGTCGCGTCCGCCAACGCACCGTCCACGAACAGCTGCCACATGTGCCGACGCCGTGGTTTACCGCTGGACGTGCGGCGAATGATGCCGCGCGGTCCGGTCACGATGGTCACCGTCTGCGCCGGGCCGAGTTCACCGCGAATGATCCTGCGCGCCTCGGCGAGCCAATCACCGGGTGCCGATTCGGCGAACAATGCGATGCCCTGGGCACCGGCCTCGGTGATCGCGACGGCGGCGAGTTTGCCCTTGGTGATCCCGGTTTCCTGAGCGACCCGGGATTCGATGTCCTCCATGAACACCGACCGGCCGCGCACCTTCAGGCTCGACCCCATCCGGCCGAGTACGAAAACCTCACCGTTGTGCAGGAATCCCGCATCACCGCTGAACAGCACGCTTTCGACGATCCTGGTGGACGAACCGGCGTCCGGTTCGCCGGAGTAGCCGAGTGCGACCGAATCGCCGACCACGATCATCTCGCCGAGGATGCCGTCCGGTAGTTCCCGGCCGTGTTCATCCACCACCCGCACAGTCGATTCGGGTGTCGAGTACCCGAGTCCGGTGATCCATCCGGAGCCCTCGACGCGGTGGGTGTCGTCGAGCAGCTCTTCGGCCAGGATCGTAATCGGTTCGCCGAAGCGCAGATTCGGATTGTCCAGCCGCAGGGCGGTGATGGGCCGATTGCGTGCGGAGGAGGTCACCATCAGCGTCGCCTCGGCCAGACCATAGGCAAGTGTGTACGCATTGGTCGAAAAGCCTCGGCTGCCCGCAAGATTCGCAAACGACTGGAGATCGGCCACTTCGACCGGTTCGGAACCCACCGCCAGCGTGCGCCATCCGGACAGGTCCAGGTCCGCGATCTCTTCCGGCGCGACCCGATGCGCCACATAGCCGAGCGCGAAGGACGGCGACGGCGTGTGCTGGGCCTGCGTCATGGCACGCAACCAGCGCGCGGGGTCACGGACGAACTGGTCGGGGCGCATCAGATACAGATCGCCCTGATTGGTCACGGTGGTGAGGAACGCGCCGACCAGACCCATATCGTGATAGAGCGGCAGCCAGGAGACCATCGTCTCGCCGGAGCGCCAGTCGATCAGCGTGGAGATCATCGCGATATTGTTGGCCAGGTTGTGCCAGCTGACCCGCACCCCGCGCGGCGTTCCGGTGGACCCGGAGGTGAATTGCAGCAGCGCGCATTCGTCGGGCTCCCCGAATTCGCGGACCTCGGGTGCCGGGCCCAGTTTCGCAGCGTCGATCACCAGCGGCTCGTCGGTGCGGCCGGCCACGGTCGCGGCCCTGCGCACCAACTCTTCGAATTCGGTCGAGGTCACCACCAGTCGCGGCCGGGCCTGTTCGAGAATGGCCGCGATATGGGCGATGATCTGGTCGAGGTCGCCGAACATCGGCGGCGCGACCGGTGTGAACACCCCGCCGCATGCCCACACCGCGTAGAACGCTGCGGCACAAGGGAATCCGGTCGGCATGATCACGCACGCGCCGGCACCGCTGCCCATACCGTGTTCGCGCATGCGCGCCGCGATCGACCAGGTCAGCTCGGCGAGATCGGCATAGCTGCGGTACTCCCAGCCGTCGGCCTCATCGGCCAGATAGATCCCGGTGTGCTGCGCCGGACGGGCTAGCCAATTACGAACTGCGGCAACGTCTTTATCAGGGTTCATTCCGCAGATCTCCTTCGGACAGCACAGTCACTGTCCCGTTTGTACCATCCACCCGAATTCGCATACCGGACCGTATCTTCTTGGTCAGATCCTTGACTTGAACCACCGTCGGCACTCCCAACTCCCGCGCCACGATCGCGACATGGGTGAGGGGGCTGCCGCGCTCGATGACCAACGCCGACGCCGAGGGCAGCGCGGCCACCCAACCGGGATCGGTGCGGTATGCAACCAGGATGCCGCCTGCGACGTCGCGCGGCTCGTCGACGACCACCGCATTGCCCTCGACGAGCCCGGATGCCGATGGCGTGCCGGGCAGGACGGTGCCGACGGTCGCGGCCGGAGTATCGGCGACCGGCACCCAGCCCTGGCGCGCGAGTTCGGCCCGCCCGAAGGTCGAGCCGGTGGTGACGAACCGTGCCGGAGCCACCAACTCGGCGTCCCTGGCGCGCTGCGCCTTCCGTGCGGCGACCAGCTCACGCAGACCGCTGGTGTCGGCGCCCTCGTAGCAGCCGCGCAACTCCTGCACGGTCAGCGAGAAGACGTCACCGAATTCGTCGATGACCTCGCGGGTGACCAGATCCCGGCCCATCACCCGGATCATCCGCTTGACCATGCCGAAAGCCCTGGTGCGGCAGAACCGCAGCCGCTCGCGATGGGCGGCGCAGCGATTCACCTTGCCGCGCAGGCGTTCATAGATCCGGCGCCGGAATCCGTGCAGATTGGCATCGAGGTATTCGTCGGCTTCGGTACTGCGGCTGTGCTGTGCGGCCTCGCCGACGCGCCCGATCGTACTGCGCAACATGATGAACAGGCTCGCGGGATCCTCACGCAGGTCCGGTGTTTCGAGCTTGAGCTCGTCCAGACTGCGATAGCCGTAGCGGTCTATGTAGTCCTCGACTCGGCCGAGGAGTTCGGCGCGATCAACCAACGCATCGTAGATCTGTTCCGGCGGTGTCGAATTGATCAGTGACACCAGTTCGGGGTCGGTGCGGACGAACTGTGCCAGCTCGGTCATGGCACGGGCCGGTTCGGCGGATTCGACATCCGCGCCGGGGCCGACCACGGCGTACAGGAACCATTCCGGCGCCTTCGGCAGCAGCAGCTTGGTCAGTAGATACATCAGACCGGTAGTGGTCAGCAGGATCGCGTCGAGGACCATCAGCGGGCCCCAGCGGTCGACCAGGTCGCGGTCGACCTTGCGGTAGGCCGCGTACGCCTGCTCACCGGTCAGCGTCGAATAGTCGAGCGCGTCGTATTCGTCGTACACGCGATAGAAGTCGGCCATGAAGCGCTCGACCATCTCGTCGATGCCGAACAACCGCCGCACATAGGTGACCGTGGTGACAGCGCGCGACCGCAGTCGAGCCAGGGGCGTGCGGAAGGTGAACGGGCGCAGGGTCTTCGCGATCTCGTCGGGCAGCGGTTCATCGACGCCGAGCGCCGCCTCGAGCACCTTGCGGTTCAACGGATATCCGGGTGCGATGCCGACCATCCGGTACCAGTGCAGCAGGTTGTAGTAGACCCTGCCGTGAAAGTAGCCGAGCAGCACCGGAGTCCAGCGATCGGTCTGGCGCAGTTGCTCGGCGGGCACCCGCAGCGACTTCGCGTAGCCGTGATACACGCGGCCGTAGATATCGGCCGCCGTCGTATAGGTCAGCGGGGAGGTGATGCCGCTGAAACTCTCAATGATGTTGGAGTTGTCCCAGATTCGCTGTTCGCCGTCGGGGACCGCCTCACCGGCGCCGCGCAGCACCGTGCCGCGCACCGCACCGTCGCCGACCGCCGTGGTGATCGGCCGTGACTGCAGCAACCAGAGCCCGTCGGCATCGATGGCCCACTCGATGTCCTGTGGCGCACCGATATCGGCCTCCAGCTTGCGTCCCCACTCCACCAACTCGGCCAGTTCGGGATCCGAGAGCACGGCGCTCTCGCGGCGCTGCTGCTCGACCTCCAGCACCGCGTAGCCCTGCTCTGCGGCGGGTGCGTAGGTCCGATCCTTGTCCCCCACAGTCGTTTCCAGCACCGTGCCGGAGGACTTGTCGACCACCACCGAATCGGCGTCCACCGCGCCCGACACCAACCCCTCGCCGAGGCCGTACACCGCGCTGACGACCAATTCGTCGGTGGCGCCGGTGATCGGGTTCGCGGTGAACATCACGCCGCTGCAGCGCGCATCGATAAGGCGTTGCAGGACAACGGCTATGGCGGCGGCACGCGGCTGTCCGTGCGCGAAGGCGTAGCGGATGGATCTTTCCGAGAACGCCGAGGCCCAGCAGTCGCGCACGTGCCGCGCGACCGCATCGACGCCGTTGATATTGAGGAACGAGTCGAACTGACCCGCGTAGGAGTGGCCGGGGCCGTCCTCGACGAGCGCCGAGGATCGGACCGCGATCGCGCTGGCGCCGAGGCGCGCGTAGGCGTCGCCGATCAACTCGAGGACCGTCGGCGGCAGCGGCGCGGCGACGATCGCGGCGCGCACTTCCGCACCGGCGGTCAGCGCCGCGGCCAAGTCATCCGATGATGTGACATTCACCACAAGCGCCGCCAGATCGGCGTCGGCGGTGGTCTCGATAAGGAACCGGTTGAAAACGTCGGTGCCGAGCACCGCCCAGTCCGGGACGCGGAAGCCACCGTTGTGCAAGGTGTACAAACCACGTGCTTTCCCCCCGGCCAGCGCGGCAAACGTCGCTGAGTCGGTCCACGGTCCAAGAACCTGCAAGTCATCTCTCCCATCACCCCCCGTTCACCGCACCGGAGCAGGCGCTCCGGCACAACAAGGCAGAGCAAACCGAAGGGGCTGTCTGGATATATCCGAGATTTCAGTCTGACGTTAGCCCGCAATCCTGTGGTACTGGTTGCCGAAAGACTTGGTTCGAACGCCTCGAGCCACCGCTAAGCTGATCCTTCGAGCGACCTGCACGCGGTCGCCGGCGGGCGGCCCGACGTTCGTGGGTTGTGAGGAGTGATTCGGCGTGAGTTGGACCTTCACCCCGGACGAGTTCGCCCATATCTGGCGCGAAACCGAATTGGATCGCCATCCGTATCCACTGCGCATCCTGGAAACGCCGCGGACCGAGACGGACGCCGACAAACTGCGCGCACAGCTGAACGAGCGACTGCCACCACGCAGCGATCCGGACCTATCGGCATGTCTGCGGATCATGGCGGCCCCGCAGACCCGGATCGTGGCGATCGGCGGCGGACATGGCCCCGGCACCGAGATCAGACTGCTGGCGTGCGCGATCTACGACCGCGCCGTACTCGCCGTCCAGGAGCCCGGCGCCGGCGCGGATTTCGGTGGGCGCGTACGTCTTTCGATCGGTCTCAGTGCCAAGCTCGGCGCTCGGATCGCATCGCTGTTGCCCGCGGTCCCAGCCGGTCACGAACCGCCGAGGACCGCCGCCGCCGATGCGATCCGCGACGAGGAGGTCGTAATCGTCTCGCAGCGTTCGGTGCCCTCGATCCGGCGGCTGCTGCTGAAGCCGCATACCGCCGAGGGGCATATCCGGATCGAGGGTCGACTGGACCATCCGACACCGCAGCCGCCGATCCACTACACCTGGATCGATGTCAAAGGCGACGGACGCTATCTGATCAAAGCGGGCGATACCGTGCACATCGTGCCCGCCTCGGCCGAGCAACTCGCGACGCAGCTGCAGAAACGCATTCCCGCGCAGGCCCGATAACCGTGACGGGCCGGAACTATGGCAACCGGACGCATAGCCAACAGTTAGTCTGAGGCGGACCGACCGATCCCCGGGGGTGTGCATGACGATCGAGAGCAGCCGAGCCGATATTGCCCGCTTCAAACAGGAGGCACAGGCGGGCACCATCACATTCGATCCGGATGCGGCGCGGCGTTGCGCCGAAATGTACGACCACCAAGCCGACCGGCTCATCTATCTGCGACAACGCCTCGAATCGGCGGGCGAGTCCGGCGGATTCGGCGGATTCATCTCCGCACAGCAGTTGCAGGCCGGATTCGCGCACAAGGCCCGCGACGCGGCCACCCTGCTAGACCACTACATCGAGGCCGCCTACCGAATGAAGGAGGCGTACCTGATCAGCGGCGGGCTGTTCGAGGAGGCCGACGCCGCCAACGCCGCGGCGCTGCGGGCGATCGAATCGCGGGTGCCGCGATGAACGGCGCATTGCCCAGCGATTCCGTGGGGCGACGCGGCCGGGCCAGCGATTCCGTCGGGGGTCGCGATCGGGTGACGGGGAACACCGCATCGCGTAGCGATTGCGTGGAGGTGGCGGTCAGGTGACGGGGAATGCCGTGTCGCACAGCGATTCCGTCGGGAGTGGTGGTCGGGCGAGGGGCGGGAATGACCCCGACTACATCAGCTCGATGGAACATTTCGAGTCGATGAAGCACGAGGAGATCTACACCAGGACCCAGCAGATCGATGCCGCCCAGATTCTCACCGCATCGGTCACCTGGCTGGAAGTCGCAGGGACGCTTGCCAGTTCGTTCCCACTGACCCGCGCCAGCTCGGATCGGGTGATGAATACGATGGCCTGGGAGGGCGCGGCGGCCGAGGCCGCCTATGCCAGCGCCCGCAGCTACGCGGCCTCTGTCGACGAACTCGCCGCGATCATGGGCCAGGTCGGCGCTCGCCTCGGGGCCGTGGCCGCGGCCGCGGAAGCCGTGAAGATCGCCGTTGTGCCACCGGGCAATTCGGGCCCGATCGGCACCATCGCTCGACTGCTCGAGGCCGCGAATGTGATCAATGCGCAAATGGCGGAGGAGGCGCTGCGCCAAGAAGCCGTCCTCGCCATGAACATGATCTACAAACCGGCCTACCACATGGCGGGCACCGCAGTCCCCGCCCTCCCCGCACCGCCCGCGCTCCCCGGCGCACCGGGCGCGGCCCCGTCCGTGCCCCGGCATTCGCAGCAGCCGTCCACCGAGCCCGGCGCTCGAGCTCCCGGACCAACCCCACCTGGCGTCCAGGTCCCCGAACCAACACCGTCGACACCGGAATCCCGAGCACCACAACCGACTCCGTACCCGACCGCACCGGCGCCCACCCCATCGACGCCGGAATCCCAAGCGCCACAACCCACTCCGGCCCCAACCACACCACAGCCCGTCCCGGACCCACAGCCGGGACCGTCCACGCCGGAATCGCAAGCGCCACCCACCCCGGACCCACAGCCGACACCGGCTACGCCGGAGTCACAAGCGCCACCCACCCCGGCACCGTCCACGCCGCAACCGGGACCGTCCACGCCGGAATCCCAGGCACCACAGCCCACCCCGGCACCGACGACCCCGCAGCCAGCTCCGCCCCCCGATCCGACCCCCGCCCCGGCACCACCAACCTCAACGCCGGAACCAGCACCCCAGCAAGCCCCACCGCCCGCTCCGCAGCCGAGCCAGGAACCTGTGCCACCGCCGACAACCCAGCACACGCCTCCACCAACACCCGAACCACAAACCCCTGCACCCGAACCACAAACCCCTGCACCCGCACCGCCAACCCAGCAGGCACCCCCGCCGCCAGTACCAGCACCCGCAGTTCCCGGCCCAACCGAACCGACCCCACCACTGCCCGACCCGGGCGGCCAACCCGGCATCACCGGCCCCATCCCCGAAGCATCCGGCCAGTCCCAACCCCCACCCACGTCCAACCAGCCCGGCGTCATCCCGACCCCGGAGGGAACCCGCTGACCCCCTGCCTCACAACCGATCCACCGCATCCAACCGCGCAGTCGACGTCACCCAAGGTGTGGTCTGCGCACCAAGCCCGCAACTACCGCCTCAGCCCCACCGCTTGTCGGATTCCGCACCCCTCGCCGGACTCGCACCCTTCCCGGGATCCGCGGCCCTTCCCGGACTCCGCGGCCCTTGGCGGGTGCCCCAAACGATGCGGATCCGGGTCTATCGGGCTAACGGCGCTTCCGGCGTTGTTCATCAATAGGTTTGGGCTCGGGCCAGCGGTCGGCAAGGGCGCGGAATCTGCAACTGATCCAGGCGCATCGGCCACCCCATCAAGTCGACTTCTCGGCCTGCCGGGCGATCCGGCAGGCGGTTAGACCTTGACCAGGTCGTCGGCGTGAATTACGGGGCGCTGCATAGTGTCCGGGAGTTCGGTGGTGGAGCGGCCGAGCATGCCGGAGAGTTCGGCGCTGTCGTATTCCACTACGCCGCGGGCGACAATGCGGTTGTCGGGGGCGACGAGATCTACTACGTCGCCGCCGTGGAAGCGGCCGCGAACACCGGTGATACCAGCGGCGAGGAGGGAGCGGCGGCGATGGGCCACGGCTTGAACGGCGCCCTCGTCGATGAGGATGGCACCACGGCTGTCGGCGGCGTGGCGAACCCAGAATTTGCGGGCGGAGAGGCGAACCGGGCGCGCGGCGAAGGCGGTGCCGACGGTGCCCGCGCTGAGCGCGATATCGGCTTCGGTGGCGGCGGCGAGCAGTACGGGAACGCCCGCGTCGGCGGCCAGGCGGGCGGCGGAGAGTTTCGAGGCCATGCCGCCGGTGCCGAGTGCGCCGCCGCTGCCCGCGATGACGCCGTCGAGATCGGCGCTGCTGCGGACCTCGGGGATGAAATTCGCGGCGCCCTTGCGCGGGTCCCCGTCGTAGAGGCCCTCGACATCGGAGAGCAGCACCAGCGCGTCGGCGCCGACCAGGTGCGCGACCAGCGCGGCGAGCCGGTCATTGTCGCCGAAGCGGATCTCTTCGGTTGCGACAGTATCGTTTTCGTTCACGACGGCGACCGCGCCGAGCGAGCGCAACCGGTCCAGGGTGCGCTGCGCGTTGCGATGGTGTTCGCGCCGGGAGAAGTCGTCGGCGCTCAACAACACCTGACCGACCGTGCGCCCGAACCGCGCGAACGAGGTGCCCCACGCATGCGCCAACGCCAGCTGGCCGACGCTCGCCGCCGCCTGCTTGGTGGCCAGATCCCGTGGGCGGCTTGTCAATCCGAGCGGAGCGATACCGGCACCGATCGCACCGGAGGAAACCACGACGACATCGGATCCGGCCCGCATCCGCGCCTCTACCGCATCGGCCAGCCGATCCAGCCGCGCCGTATCCAGCCCACCCTTCAAACTGGTCAACGCCGACGACCCGATCTTCACCACCACACTGCGCGCCGCCGCGATCGCCGTCCTGGCCTCACTCAGACCGGACTGCGATATCGACTCCGCGATCCCCGAACTCACCTGCATCGCAACCGAACTCCCTGTACCGCAACAGAACCCACCGGCCGCAGCGCCGTGCGGGACTTCGGCGCACACGACAAACCTACGGCGTTCACGCTATTCCTCGTCGTCCTCGACCAGACCACGCCGCACCCGCGACGCGTGCTTGCGTTCGGCGGCGCTGATCCGGTCGTTCTGCTCCAGGCGGATATCGGTGCCGCGGCCCGTTGGCACCATATCGATGCCCGCGGAGATCTGCGGCTCCCATTCGAAGGTGACGTCGCCGATGGTGACCGGGGCTCCCGGCTCGGCGCCCTGTTTGACCAGCTCCTCTTCGACACCGAGGCGGGCCAGGCGGTCAGCGAGATAGCCGACGGCCTCGTCGTTGTCGAACTGGGTCTGGCGCACCCAGCGCTCCGGTTGCGGACCGCGCACGATGAAACCGCCGGGCTCTTCCGGATCGGCGATCACGCTGAAACCGGTCTCGTTCACCGCGATCGGGCGGATCACCGGACGCTTGGGCGCGGCCTTGGGATGTGCCGCACGATACTGCTCAACCATCTCGGCAAGCGCGAATGTCAAGGGGCGCAGGCCAGCTCGGCTCACCGCCGAGATCTCGAAGACCGGCCAGCCACGGTCGCTGAATTCGGTCGTGACCATCTCCGCCAGCTCGGCGGCATCGGGCACGTCGACCTTGTTCAGAATCACTACGCGCGGCCGATCGGCCAGATCACCGAGCCCGGTATCGGCATCCAACGCTGGTTGGTAGGCCGCGAGTTCGGCCTCGAGCGCATCGACATCGGAGACCGGATCGCGTCCCGGCTCCAATGTCGCACAGTCGACGACGTGTGCGAGCACCGCACAACGCTCGAGATGCCGCAGGAAGTCAAGGCCGAGCCCGCGCCCCTCGCTGGCCCCGGGAATCAGACCCGGCACGTCGGCGATGGTGAACGTGGTGTCACCGCTGGAGACCACACCGAGATTGGGCACCAACGTGGTGAACGGGTAGTCCGCGATCTTCGGCTTGGCCGCCGAGAGCACCGACACCAGCGAGGACTTACCCGCCGACGGGAATCCGACCAGCCCGACATCGGCCACGGACTTCAGCTCGAGGACGAGATCGCCCTCCTCCCCGTCCTCACCGAGCAGTGCGAAACCGGGCGCCTTGCGCGCCTTGGAGGCCAGCGAGGCATTGCCGAGCCCGCCGCGTCCGCCGCGCGCCACGATGAACTTATTGCCCGCACCGACCAGGTCGACGAGCACCTTGCCGTCATCGTCGAGCACCACGGTGCCGTCGGGCACCTTCAACAGCAGATCGGTGCCCTGCTTACCGTCGCGGTTGCTGCCCTCGCCCGGTTTGCCACTACTCGCCTTGGCGTGCGGATGGAAATGGAAGTCCAACAGGGTGTGCACATTCGGGTCGACCTCGAGGATCACATCCCCGCCGCGTCCCCCGTTGCCGCCGTCGGGACCGCCGAGCGGCATGAACTTCTCCCGGCGCACGGAGGCGCAGCCGTGACCACCCTTGCCCGCACGCACGTGCAATACGACACGGTCGATGAATTTGGACATGTCCGAATCATCCTCCTCGGTAGCCGTAGCGACTGCTTGCAGGTCGCTCGAAACGATCAGCCGTAGCGACTGCTTGCAGGTCGCTCGAAACGATCAGCCGTAGCGACTGCTTGCAGGTCGCTCGAAAGAACCTGCTCTATGGGAACGCGCTCTTTCGAGAACGCGAAAGCGGGCCAGGGAATCCACCCTGACCCGCTCAGCTGTTTCCGGAGTGGTTGAAGGCGCTCAGGCCTCGACCGGCTCCGGAACCACGATGTTCACGGTCTTGCGGCCACGCTTGGTGCCGAACTCGACCTTGCCCGCCGCCAGGGCGAACAGGGTGTCGTCGCCGCCACGGCCGACGAGCACGCCGGGGTGGAAGTGCGTGCCACGCTGGCGAACCAGGATCTCGCCCGCCGAAACGGTCTGGCCACCGAAACGCTTGACGCCGAGTCGCTGGGCGTTCGAGTCGCGACCGTTGCGGGAGCTGGATGCACCCTTCTTATGTGCCATTTCTGAACTCCTGTGAAGTAACTCGAGAAAGCGCGGAGGCTTACTTGATGCCGGTGACCTTGAGGACCGTCAGCGGCTGACGGTGACCCTGACGCTTGTGGTAGCCGGTCTTGTTCTTGAACTTGTGGATGCGGATCTTCGGGCCCTTGGTGTGCTCGACGACCTCGGCGGCCACGGAGAACTTGGCCAGCGCGGCCGCATCGGTGGTCAGCTCGGCGCCATCGACGACGAGAACCGGGGCCAGCGCTACGGACGAACCCGGCGCACCCTCGATCTTCTCGACCTTCACCAGGTCACCGACCGCGACCTTGTACTGCTTTCCGCCGGTCTTGACGATCGCGTACGTTGCCATCGGTCGGCTGCCCTTCTTCCTGTAATGCGCGCGGCTCGTGCTCGTGCTCGCGCGGCTGCGTGTTCCCGCCCGGATAACTCCGCTTGGAAACCACAGCATTCTGGTCTGGTAGTCACCGCCGCCTCAGCAACCTGATGGCTCTCGGCTTCGAGCCGAATCACGAACACAGCGCAGTTGAGCGCTGTCGCCGGGCAGCGACTGTCCAAGATTACAGGACGGATACCACGCCAACCAAACCGGTGCCAAGGACCAGGTCAGGGCCGCGGCCGCCGGTCGGACCAGATCGCCGAACGACGGAACCCCCGTCGCGAAGTGCGGCGGGGGTCCCGGGATCGGATCCGATGGTGGCGGTCAGTTCGCTTCGTCCACCGGCGGTCCGGCGGGACGACCGACCGCCCGGCGGCGCGGCTTGCGGGTCGGCACCACGACCGGCACATCCGCCGCGTAATCCACCACGGGCGTTGTGGACGCCTGATCAGCCGTCGGCAGCACGAACACCGCGCCCGCGCTATCCGCGGCCGGTGCGGCAGCCGAGCGCGCCACACGACGTCTGCGGCTGGTCGAACGGGGCGCCGCTGGCTCCGACACACCGTTGGTCGAGGCTGCGGGTGCCTCCGCTGTCACAGCTTGCTCGACCACAGGTTCGGCGACCGCGACGGGGGCCTCCGCGACGGGCTCGCCAACCCCGGCATCGACCGGCTCGGCAGCCGCGACCTCGTCGGGCGCGGGCTGGACCGCTCCCTCGGCTACTGCCTGCGCGGCTTCCTCGGCCACTGCCGCAAGGGCTTCGTCGGCCACGACTTCCTCGGCCACATCCGCAGCCTCGGCGCCGTCGGCCGCAACGGCCTCGGCATCCGTCGCAACAGCCTCGGCCACGGCGACCTCAGCCGACGTTTCGAGCTCGTCGCCGTGCCCGGTCTCCTCGGACTGATGCGCCGCCATCGCCAGCGCGACCGGATGGGCCCGCTTGACCGCGATCTCCGCCTCGTCCCCCTCTGCGACATGCCCGGTGCCATTGCTGGCCGCGGCAGGCGCAGTGGCCGCCGCACCCTTGTCCCGGCCACGCCGCCGCCGCGACCCGGTCTCCCGGGTGCCACGCGCGGTGTCCTCGGTCGCGGTGAGCTCCACCGGATACGTGTGCACGATGATGCCTCGGCCATGGCAATGCTCACAGGTCGACGAGAACGCTTCGACCAGACCGGTGCCCAGCTTCTTGCGGGTCATCTGCACCAGCCCGAGCGAGGTCACCTCGGAGACCTGATGGCGGGTGCGGTCGCGGCCCAATGCCTCGGTCAGCCGCCGCAGCACCAGATCCCGGTTCGACTCCAGCACCATGTCGATGAAGTCGACGACGATCATGCCGCCGATATCGCGCAACCGCATCTGGCGCACGATCTCCTCGGCCGCCTCCAGGTTGTTGCGGGTGACCGTCTCTTCCAGGTTGCTGCCGCCCGCACCGGTGAACTTGCCGGTGTTGACGTCGATGACCGTCATCGCCTCGGTCCGGTCGATCACCAGGGTGCCGCCCGAGGGCAGCCACACCTTGCGATCGAGCGCCTTGGCGAGCTGTTCGTCGATCCGGTAGGTCTCGAACACGTCGATACCGTTGTTCTCGTGCCGGGAGACCCGGGCGAGCATGTCCGGTGCGACCGTGCGGATGTAGTTCTCGACGGTGCTCCAGGACCGTTCACCCTCGATGACCAGCTTGGAGAAGTCCTCGTTGAACAGGTCGCGGATGACCTTGACCAACAGGTCCGGCTCTTCGTACAGCGTCTTGGGTGCGCCGTTGTCCTTGGCCTCGGAGGCCTTCTCGATGGTGCGCCAGGTCGCCTGCAACCGCTCCACGTCGCGGGCCAATTCGGCCTCGCTGACGCCCTCCGACGCGGTGCGGATGATCACCCCGGCATCGGCGGGCACGATATCGCGCAGGATCTCCTTGAGTCGCTTGCGCTCGGTATCGGGCAGCTTGCGGCTGATACCGGTGGACGAACCACCCGGCACATACACGAGGAAGCGTCCGGCCATGCTGATCTGCGTGGTCAGGCGGGCGCCCTTGTGCCCGACCGGATCCTTGCTCACCTGGACCAGCACCTGATCGCCGGGTTTGAGCGCCTGCTCGATCTTGCGCTCCTTGCCGCCGAGACCGGCGGCCTCCCAGTTCACCTCACCGGCGTAGAGCACGCCGTTGCGGCCGCGGCCGATATCGACGAACGCCGCCTCCATCGAGGGCAGCACATTCTGCACCTTGCCGAGGTAGACGTTGCCGACCATCGACGCGGAGCCGGTGTTGGTGACGAAGTGCTCGACCAGGATGTTGTCCTCGAGCACCGCGACCTGGGTGGCCGTCGGGTGATCGGGGAAGGTCTTCTCGCGCACCACCATCACCCGGTCCACCGCCTCGCGGCGGGCCAGGAATTCCGACTCGGTCAGGATCGGCGGGCGACGGCGACCGGCCTCGCGACCGTCGCGCCGACGCTGCCGCTTGGCCTCCAGCCGGGTGGAGCCGGAGATGCCCTGCACCTCGTCGACCGTGGCGCGGCTGCGGGTCTTATTGCGCGGCTCGCGCTCGTGTACGACGGTGTTCGGCGGATCATCCTCGGAGACGGCCTCGGTCTCGGCGCCCTCGCCGGCCACCTTGCGGCGACGACGACGGCGACGACGACGGCTCGCCCCCTCCGGCAGACCGGATTCCTCGTCCTCGTTCTCGGAGTCCTCGGTGGTTTCGACGGCCTCGGCCTCGGTCGCCTTGCGCGCGGCGGGCTGCTCGTCCTCGGCGCTCTCCTCGGCGACGTCGCCGTCGTCACCGTCGGCATCGGATTCGCTGTGCTGTTCACCGCGGCCACGACCACGGCCGCGACGGCCACGCCGCCGACGCCGCGGCTGGTCCGCATCGCCCTGCTGGTCGGTCGATTCCTGCTCGTCCTCGGCGGTCTCGACCTCGTCCTCGACCGCTTCGACCGGCGGCTCCTCGACCCGGCGGGTCTCCCGCTCGGCCCGGCGCTGTTTGCGTGCCTGTTCGGCCGCCGCAGCGTCCGGCGGCAGGAACAGCGGCGCCGAGACCGCGGCGGCGGCCTCGAAGACGACCGGCGTCGCGACGTGCGGCTCCTGCGGAGCCGAATGGGTGAACAGCTGCACCGACGGCTGGTGTGCCGCGGGCTGCTCCCCCGATGGCAGCGATCCGGACTGGTCGATCACCTGGTCCGGCGCGGAAAAGATGGGGCCGGGCTCCTTGGGAGCTGGCTCTTGGTCCGCCGCGATCTCGGGAGCCTGCGACGCCTCGGCGTCCGGCTCCGTCGTGACGAGCGCGTCGCGGACCGATTCCGCTACCGATCGATCGACATTCGACTGCGCACTACGCGCATCGGCACCCAACTCGGCGAGCTTGGCCAGGATGCGTTTGCTGGTTACTCCCAGCCTCTTGGCAAGCGCGTGAACTCGGATTCGCTCCGGCAATTGTTCTGCATCCTGTGATGTTGTTGTCAGCGGCTCTTGATCGGCCACGAAGTCTCCTCGGGTCCCCGGGCGCGTCCCTCCTGGCAGGAGTGACGCGGCCGACGCGGGGGCACTGTCCGTTCACCTCACGCGGTTGGCGCAAGGTCAAGTGGTCTCGCCCCGCATGCCCGGTTAACACCATGTTCTGTTCGTCGGTCGGGCTAACTGGTCACGCGGCGCCTGGCTGTTGGCTGAACTCCACGGCGCGAGCGCTCATCCAGCGTGCCGACGCGAACCTCCGGTCCCAGCAACGGGCCAGTTGTTCGTAGCAGCGATGATCGGCATCGAACCGCAGTGTCATCCGGTTACCGTCCGGCACCGATCGTCCGCGTACCTGCGCGAACACTCGGCATCGTCGATAACCACTGCCAGTATCCCACACAGTGCCGCGACGTCTTGCCATCGCCGCACGACTACGCCTCGCCAGCGCTCGGCTCCGTCCCGCGGCGGGCCGGCTGTGTCATCGGTTCGCGCAGCTCATGCCCTACACCTAGCTGACACTCGGCCTCGTGCGGCGGCGACGCCGACCGGGTCATCGGTCCGCGCAGCTCACACCGCGAGCCTTGGATCAGGCGGGGAACTCGGGGAACCAGAGCGCGATTTCCCGCTTGGCCGATTCCGGCGAATCCGAGCCGTGCACCAGGTTCTCCTGGGTCTGCAGCGCGAGGTCACCACGAATGCTGCCGGGGACGGCCTTCTCGACCGGATCGGTGCCACCGGCGATCTGACGGAACGCGGCGATGGCGCGCGGGCCCTCCAGGATGGCCGCGACGACCGGGCCGGAGGTGATGAACTCGATCAAGGATCCGAAGAACGGCTTCTCGGCGTGCTCGGCGTAGTGGCCACGGGCCACCTCTTCGGATACCTGCTTCAGCTCCAAGGCGGCGATCTTCAGCCCCTTGCGCTCGATCCGGGCCAGCACCTCGCCGACGAGGCCACGGGCCACACCGTCCGGCTTGATGAGTACCAACGTCTGCTCAGTCACGGCGCACAGCCTAATGGGCAGTCTCCCGGGTCACCGAACCGGAGCTACGAAGACCCTTGGATGCCGACCCTATCGAGCGACCTGCAAGCAGTCGCTAGCGTTGACTGGGAAGCATACCGAGTTCCATTCGGCGCTTGACATCGGCGCGCAAGACCAGGATGAAGCCCCACACCACGGCGAAGAAGACGCCCATGACGCCGACGGACAGATGGACGAAGACGCCGAGGATCAGCAGCACCTGCAGGGCCAGATTGAACGGGATGGCCCACGGGCGACGTTGGAGTCCGGCGCCGAGGATCATCACCAGCGCGAGGATCACGAGATAGCCGCCGGAGAACCAACCGACTCCCCCGCCGACGGCCGCGACGACCGGCAACGCGAGCAGCACCGTGATCGCCTCGAGGATCAACGTGCCCGCCATGACACCGCGCAGCCCCTTCCACGGATCGGTGGCAGGCGGGGGGACCTGCGGTGCGCCGTCGGTCCGCTCTGGCTCGGCGGCGTCGCCGGTTGCCTCGGTCACGCTGTCTCCTTGTTCGGACTGACTCTCGTGCTGTGTTCATCGCGGCATTCGCGGGCCCTACGTGATTATGGGCTGCCTCCGGGCCTGACCCTCATGCCGGGTCCTTCCCGAACAGCGCGCGCGCCGCACCCGCCGTAACCACCGATCCGGTGACCACGACGCCCGCGCCCGAAACCATTTCACCCGTATCGCCGACCTCCTCGGCGATGGCGATGGCCGTTTCCAGCGCGTCGGGCAGTGTCTCGGCGGTGACCACTCGCTCATCGCCGAAGCGCTGCACGGCGAGGTCGGCGAGGCGCTCGATATCCATGGCGCGCGGCGAACCATTGCTGGTGACCACGATCTCGTCCAGAACCGGCTCCAGGGCTTCCAGAATGCCCGCCGCATCCTTATCACCGAGCACCGCCACGACACCGACCAGTTTGCGGAAGTCGAATTCCGCGGTCATCGTCGCGGCCAGCGCTTGTGCACCCGCCGGATTGTGTGCTGCGTCGATGAAGATGGTCGGGGCATTGCGCATGCGCTCCATTCGCCCCGGGCTGGTGACGCTCGCGAAACCCTCACGGACCGAGGTGATATCGAGCTGCCGGTCGGCGCCCGCGCCGAAGAACGCTTCCACCGCGGCGAGCGCGAGCACCGCATTGTGGGCCTGATGCTCACCGTGCAGCGGCAGGAAAATCTCGTCGTATACCCCACCGAGGCCCTGCAATTCGAGCTGCTGGCCGCCGACCGCGATCTGGCGGGCCAGTACACGGAACTCCGAGCCCTCCCGCGCCACCGCGGCATCGACCTCCACGGCCCGGCGCAGCAGTACTTCCATCGCCTCGGGCGCCTGCTCGGCGATGATGGCGACGGTATCGCGCGGAATCAGGCTCTCCGGGGCGCGTTTGATGATTCCGGCCTTCTCCGCCGCGATGGAGGCGAGATCGTCGCCGAGGAAATCGATGTGGTCCAGGCCGATCGGGGTGATCACCGCGACCTGTCCGTCGATGACATTGGTCGCGTCCCAGCTGCCGCCCATACCCGTCTCGACGACCGCCACATCGACCGGCGCCTCCGCGAAGGCGGCGTAGGCCATACCGGTGAGCACCTCGAACTTGCTCATGGCCGGACCATCGGCGGCAGCGGACTGTTTATCGATCATCTCGATATACGGCAGCAGTTCGCGATAGGTCTCGACGTATTTGGCCGGGGTGATCGGCGCGTTATCGATGCTGATCCGCTCGGTGGCCAGCTGCAGATGCGGGCTGATGATCCTGCCGGTGCGCCGGTGCAGTGCGGTGAGCAGCGCGTCGATCATCCGGGTGACCGAGGTCTTGCCATTGGTGCCCGCGATGTGGATGGCCGGATAGCTCTGCTGCGGTGAGCCGAGCAGATCCATGAGCGTGGCGATACGGGACAGCGACGGCTCGATCTTGGTCTCCGGCCAGCGCCGGTCCAACTCCGCCTCGACCAAGGCCATTTCGGCCAGATCTACCGGGGACGGCCCAGATCGCAGCCGCGCCTTGGGGTGTTCGTCGTCCGCGTACTGCGGCTCCGGTTCGGTGTTCACTTGCTGCTCAGTTCCGTGAGTCGGGCCCCGATGCGCGCCACCTCGGCCTCGGCGACATCGCGACGTCCCTTGATCTTGTCGACGACCTGATCCGGCGCCTTGGCCAGGAAGGCCTCGTTGCCGAGTTTGACCGCGGTAGTCGCCAATTCCTTCTCGGCCGCGGCGAGGTCCTTCTCCAGGCGGCGGCGTTCGGCGTCCAGATCGACCGCGCCGGAGGTGTCGAGCTCCACCGTCACCGTGGCCCCGCTCAGCCGGACCTCGACCGAGGCGGTCGCAGCGAAATCGGCGCCCGGCTCGGTGAGCCGGGCCAGGTTGGCCACCGAATCGTGCAGTTCGGTCAGGCCAGCGGCGTCCAGGCCGATCAGCTTGGCCGCCACCTTCTGCTTATCGGCCAGGCCCTGGTCGCTGCGGAATCGGCGGATCTCGGTGATCAACCGCTGTCCGTCCGAAACCCGTTGCGCGGCGGTCTCATCCGTGGTCACACCGGTGGCCTCGGGCCAGGCGGCGATGACGACCGATTCGCCGCCGGTCAGTGCCCGCCACAGCGCCTCGGTGACGAACGGGATGACCGGGTGCAGCAGCCGCAACACCGCGTCGAGCACATTGCCGAGCACGATGCTGGTCGACTCGGCACGCGCACCGGCCGCCGCGAACTGCACCTTGGACAGCTCCAGGTACCAGTCGCACAGTTCGTCCCAGGCGAAGTGGTACAGCGCCTCGCAGGCCTTACCGAATTCGTAGGCGTCGAATGCCGAATCCACCTCGGCGCGAACCTGTTCGAGCCGGTCGACGATCCAGCGATCGGCATCGGTGAGTTCGGCGCGATCGGGCAACGTGCCCGGCTTCGCACCGTTCATGAGCGCGAACTTGGTGGCGTTGAACAGCTTCGTCACGAAGCTGCGCGAGGCGAGGGCGTGCGATTCGCCGACCGAGAGGTCACCGCCGGGCTGTGCGCCGCGCGCCAGGGTGAAGCGCAACGCATCCGCGCCGTAGGAGTTGATCCAGTCCAGCGGGTCGATGCCGTTGCCGCGCGACTTCGACATCTTCTTGCCGTACTGATCGCGAATCAGGCCGTGCAGGAACACATCTTTGAACGGCACCTGCTTCGCGCCACCCTTGCCCGCGGTGAGCACGTGATCGTCGGAGACGAAGGTGCCGAACATCATCATCCGGGCCACCCAGAAGAACAGGATGTCGTAGCCGGTGACGAGAACGCTCGTGGGATAGAACTTCTGGAGTTCTTCGGTGGAGTCCGGCCAGCCCATGGTGGAGAACGGCCACAGCCCGGAGGAGAACCAGGTGTCGAGCACGTCCGGATCCTGCACCCAACCCTCGGGCGCGGTCTCATCCGGACCGACGCAGGCGACCTCGCCCTCGGGGCCGTACCAGATCGGGATGCGGTGGCCCCACCACAGCTGCCGGGAGATGCACCAGTCGTGCATATTGTCGACCCATTCGAACCAGCGCGGTTCCTGGCTGGTCGGGTGAATCACGGTGTCGCCGTTGCGAACCGCGTCACCCGCCGCCTTGGCGAGCGAGTCCACCTTGACCCACCACTGCATCGAAAGCCGCGGCTCGATCGCCTCGCCGCTGCGCTCGGAATGTCCGACGCTGTGCAGGTAGGGCCGCTTCTCGGCGGCGATCCGTCCCTCGCTGGCGAGCCGCTCGCGCACCTTGACCCGCGCTTCGAACCGATCCAAACCGTCGAATTCGGTTCCGGTGCCGGTGATCCGACCGCGCTCGTCCATGATGTTCGGCATGGGCAGGTTGTGCCGCAGGCCCATCTCGAAGTCGTTCGGGTCGTGCGCGGGCGTGATCTTCACCGCGCCGGTGCCGAATTCGGGATCGACATAGTCGTCGGCGATGATCGGGATCTGGCGTCCGGTGATCGGATGCTCGAGAGTGGAGCCGATCAGGTCCTTATAGCGCGGATCCTCCGGATGCACCGCGACCGCGGTATCACCGAGCATGGTCTCCACCCGGGTGGTGGCAACGATCACATGCGGCTCATCGTCTTCGAGCGAGCCGTAGCGCAGCGAGACCAACTCGCCCTCGACATCCTCGAATTTGACCTCGATATCGGAGATGGCGGTGCGCAGTTCCGGCGACCAGTTGACCAGACGCTCGGCGCGGTAGATCAGGCCAGCGTCGTAGAGCCGCTTGAAGATGGTCTGCACGGCGCGCGAGAGCCCGTCGTCCATGGTGAAGCGGTCGCGGCTCCAGTCGACACCGTCGCCGAGCGCGCGCATCTGCCACTGGATCTGTCCGCCGGATTCCCGCTTCCAGTCCCAGACCTTGTCGATGAACAGTTCGCGGCCGAAGTCTTCCTTGGTCTTGCCGTCCACCGCGAGCTGCTTTTCCACGATGGTCTGGGTGGCGATGCCCGCGTGGTCCATGCCGGGCAGCCACAGCACCTCATAACCCTGCATGCGCTTGCGACGCGAGAGAGTGTCCATCAGCGTGTGGTCGAGCGCATGGCCCATGTGCAGACTGCCGGTGACGTTCGGTGGCGGCAGCACGATGGAGTAGCCGGGTTCGGCACTGGCGCTGTCGGCGGCGAAGTAGCCAGCCGCTACCCAGCGCTCGTACATCTCGGCCTCCACCTCGCTGGGATTCCAGCTCTTGGGGAGGGCATCGGCACGATTACGCGGGTTGTCAGAGGCTGCGCTGGTCACCCCGGCATTCTAGTGGTCGTGCCGGCTGAGCTCCTAAAAGGGCCAGCGCACAGAAAAAGGCGGAGTCTTCGGTGGATGAGGGACACCGAACACTCCGCCTACACCCGGAGAGCTTACCGCCCAAAACGGCTCGAGCTCCGAATCCATAAGTAATTCTCAGCTTCTTGGCATTTTCCATCCGCAGCCGCCGCAAACGACACCGCGGGCGCCGGCATCGAGAGCCGCCCGCGCACGCCCAGCTCAGGAAATACTCAGCCATAATCAGGGTTTTCCCGGTTGTCGCGGCGGAGTTGGCTGAGGAGCCTGGAAGGGGTGAGCCCTCCGCTTGATTCGCCCTATCCAGGTTCGCAATCGCGACTACCCGATATGCGGGTCGTCGCGCCGAACTCCGTGCACGATCTACGCGGACGCACGATCGAGGAGTTGCGGTATCCCGCGAAGGCGGCGCTGGTCGTGGCCGGGGTACCGGGCGCTGGCAAGAGTACGGCGCTACGGCTGTTCTTCGGCGCCGAGGTCGAGGCCGCGGAGCCGCCGCGCGGACCAGCGGGTTCGGTGGTGCTCGACTCGCACCATGCGCGAAATCGCTGGCGGCGCAAGCTCGGTCGGCTGCCGTACCCGCTGTGGCGGCCGGTGGTGCACATCGTGCATTACCTCGGGGTCAGGACCGCACTGCGAGACGGCAGCGGACCGGTGGTGATCCACGACTGCGCCACTTTCGGATGGGCGAGACGTTTGATCGGCCGGTGGGCGACGCGATACGGCCGGGAAGTGCACGTGATCCTGCTCGATGTGCCCGCGGGGTGGCGCGCGCCGGTCAATACGCACGCGGGCGGCGGATCAATCCGTTCTTTTTCATACTGCATTGCCGTCGCTGGGATCGCCTCATTCGTGCCATCGACGCGGGGCAGCTCCCGCGGCCCGCACCCGCGTCGATGGTGATCGTCGATCGGACCACCGTCGACCGGCTGGGTCGCGTCAGCTTCGCGGCGTGAGGAATGTTCGCCTGATCATGGGACGAGCACGGTCAGCGCGCCGGGCATCGCGCGCAAGGTGATCGGGAGCGTGCCAGCGGGCTCACCATCGGCGGTCGCCGGGGCGCCCGGGGCAGTGAGGGTGACCTGCGCGACGCGGTACTGCTTGGACTTCGGATGATCGATCCGCTTACCCGCCGACAGCGCAGGCAGCAGGCGGAGCATATCTCGCCGCGAAACCGCGCCGACGACTGTGAGATCCAGCAGACCGTCATCCATCACCGCGTCCGGACAGACCAGCATGCCACCGCCATAGGTACGGGTATTGCCGATCGCCACCATGACCGCGTCGGTCTCGATCACGGTGTCGACGTCCGGATTGTCGAACTCGCCGGATACGACGCCGGACAGCTCGATCCGGTAGGGCACGGTAAAGCGGCCCGAGATTTCGGCCAGTGCGGCGAAGGTGTAGCGCAGCGGGCCTTTGGGCCAACGCATATTGTTGGCGCGCAAGGTGACTCGTGCGTCGAATCCGGTACCGGTGACGGTGGCGAACCACTTGGGGCTGAATCCGGGCGCCGACGATTCGATCAGGCCGAGGTCGATGACGCGGGTTCGACCGCCGAGCACCAGATCCGCGGCGGCGACGGGATCGTCTGTGGGCACACCGATTTCGCGGGCGAGGTCGTTGCCGGTGCCCGCGGGGATCAGTCCGAGCGGCACGCCCGTCTGCGCGAGCGCTTCCAGCACCACATTCATCAACCCGTCACCGCCGATGCAGACCACCGCGTCCGGCGGGGTAGCGCCCGCGATCGAATCCCGCACCAGACGTACCGATTCGGCGGCCGACGGCGCACGCACCTCGGCGACCTCGACACCGCTTGCGGCGAAGCGGGCCAGCGCCGCCGCGGCCACATCGTTGCCCTTTCCGACGCCGGACCGCGGGTTGGTCACCACGGTGACCGCGCGCACCGGGCGGGGCGAATCCTGTGTCACGGGACCAGCTTTCCGGGGTTGAGGATGCCCGCAGGGTCCAGTTCCCGCTTCACCGCGCGCAGCACGCGCACGCCGAGATCGCCGATCTCCTCGGGCATCCACGGGCGGTGGTCGGTGCCGACCGCGTGATGATGGGTGATGGTGCCACCCGCGGCCACGATCGCGTCACCGACGGCCTGTTTCGCGATATGCCACTGGGCGATCGGGTCGTCGAGCTGCTTGGCGATGACGGTGAAGTACAGCGAAGCGCCGGTCGGATAGGTGTGCGAGATATGACACATCACCAGCGGCGGGGTGCCCTGTCCGGCGAGCGAATCCGTCAGTGCCGCGGTCACCCTCGCCTTCAGCTCGGCCAGATTCGACCAGGTTGTCGCGGTCTCCAAGGTCTCGCACAGCACGCCGACATCCAGTAGGGCATCGCGCATATAGGGCGCGGCGAAACGACCGTGCTCCCATTCCTCGGCCGGGGTCTGTCCCAGCGCGGTCCCGCCCGCCGCGGCGAGCAGTGCGCCCGCCTCGACACTGCGAGACTCGACATGCGCCTCGGTGCCCTCGAAGGTGGTGATGGCCAGGCAACCCGCCACCGTCGCTCCGCCGATATCGGCGGAGCGGGCCAGGTTGACGCCGGTCTCGACCTCGTCGGACAGGCGGAGCACGGTCGGCGCGGCACCCGCCTGCACCACCGAACGCAGTGCGGCGGCTCCGGTTTCGAAATCCGGGAACGACCAGGCCTGGTAGCCGATGGTTTCCGGCACCGGATGCACCCGCAGGGTCACCTCGGTGACCACGCCGAGGGCGCCTTCCGAACCGACGAACAGTTCGCGCAGGTCCGGGCCCGCGGCGGATGCGGGTGCCCGGCCGAGTTCGATGGTGCCGCTCGGCGTCGCGATCTTCAGCCGCTGCACCATGTCATCGAAACGGCCGTAGCCCGCCGAGGCCTGGCCGGAGGACCGGGTGGCGGCGAATCCGCCGATGCTGGCGAATTCGAAGCTCTGCGGGAAGTGGCCCAGCGAAAGATCATGGGCAGCCAGGAGTTTCTCGGCCATCGGGCCGGTAAGTCCGGCGCCGAGAGTCGCGGTGCCGCTGATCGGGTCGATATCCGAAATATCGTCGAGACGGCGCAGATCCAGCGCGATGACGGTGTCGAAGCGACCGCGGATCGGGTCGACGCCGCCGACCACGCTGGTACCGCCGCCGAAGGGCACCACCGCGATGGCATTATCGGCACAATAGGCCAGCACCGCGAGCACCTGCTGATGGTCGGCGGGGAAGACGATCGCGTCGGGTGCGTCCTGTGGGCCATCGGCCCGGCGGCGCAGCAGATCGGGGGTGCTCTTGCCGCCCGCGTGCCGCAAACGATCGTGGTGGTCGACCGAAATGCTGCCCACGCCGACCACCTCGACCAACCCGTCCCGTTGAGTCGGCGTCAACGTCGACTCGCGTAGCGGCACATCGCCCTCATCGCGGCGCGCCACCGGGTCACCGGAGATTCCGAATACCTGCGTCAGCAGGTTCCGGATGGAAGCCGAAAGCGGCTTATGTCCGGCGGGGATGCCCCAGGCGTCCCAAACCATACTCGCCGCATACTCCGGCGCGCCCGGGTTTGCGGCGCCCGCCTCGCTCGGGGCCGGCCCGGTGTTGTCGGTGTGCTGCGTCTCGACCATGCGTTACAGTTTGACATAGACTGTCAAGCAGTAACGAACAGACGCCCACTTCCGGCACCGCGGTGACGGTGCCGCCAACACCCGGTGGTGACACCCGATGACTGCCTCCGAAGAGTCCGCCCCCGACGACGCGCTCGCGGCAACCGATCTCGCGATCCTCGACGCGGCCCGGGCCTGCGTGGAGGAATTCGGCGTGCGCCGCACCACCCTCACCGAGGTGGCCCGCCGCGCCGGGGTCAGCCGGCCGACCGTATACCGGCGTTGGCCCGATACCGGATCGCTGGTGGCCGAATTGCTGGTGCGCGAACTGCGCGCGATCGTCGCCGCCGCCATGCCGACCACCGGCAACGCACGCAGCCGGCTGGTCGAAGGCGTTGTCGCGGGCGCGGCGACCGTTCGCTCGAATCCGTTGTTCGGCAAGATCTTCCGCACCGACACCGACCTGATGCTCACCTATGTCTTCGGCCGCCTCGGCCGCAACCAACGCGCCCTGATCGACCTGTTCACCGAGGGCATCATCCAGGGCCACCGAGACGGCTCCATTCGCCATGGTGAGCCCGTGCAGATGGCGACGATGCTGCTGCTGATCGCGCAATCGGCGGTGCAGTCGGCGGGTACCGTCGCCCCGCTGCTGGCCGGAGCGGCGCTGGATGCGGAACTGACCCGCGCGATCGACGGCTACCTCGTTCCCGACGGCGAGCACCGATGACCGAACACCTCTGCACCGGCGGTCCGTCCGCCACCGGAAAGGATTGTGATGACTGCGAATTCGGCCGACGCCCGTGGAAATTCCGCGCTGAACGCCGGACGCCGCGCGCGTGAGCTACAGGGACTCGGCGACGGTGTCGACATCGACGTGCTGGTGATCGGCGGCGGCGTGACCGGTGTCGGCGCGGCGCTCGACGCCGCGGCTCGCGGACTGCGAACGGTGCTGGTGGAGCGGCACGATCTGGCATTCGGTACGAGCCGCTGGAGTTCCAAGCTGGTGCACGGCGGGCTGCGGTATCTGGCCAGCGGTCGGGTCGGCATCGCGCACGAAAGTGCCGTCGAGCGGGGGATTCTGATCAACACCACGGCACCGCATCTGGTGCGACCATTGCCGCAATTGGTTCCGCTGCTTCCGGAAATCGGTGTGGCGCAACGCGCGTTGATCCGCGCCGGATTCGTCGCGGGCGATGTGCTGCGGCGCAGCGCGGGCACTTCGCCTGCGACGCTTCCCCGTTCCCGTCGAGTGGCCACCGCCGAGGCGCTGCGCTTGGCACCGACCGTGCGCCGCGCGGGATTGCGCGGCGGCCTGCAGGCCTGGGACGGACAGCTGGTGGACGACGCGCGACTGGTGGTGGCGCTGGCCCGCACCGCGGCCGCGCACGGTGCGACCATCCTCACCCGCGTCGAAGCCCTTGACGTCACCGGGGATTCGGCCACCCTCCGCGATACTCTGACCGGCGAGACCATGGCCATCGGGTCCCGCACCGTCGTCAATGCCACCGGCGTCTGGGCCGATCAGGTCGACCCGAGCATCGAACTGCGCCCGAGCCGCGGCACCCACTTGGTCTTCGATGCCGAATCATTCGGCGGCCTGACCGCGTCGCTGACCGTCCCGGTGCCGGGGAGCACGAGCCGCTTCGTCTTCGCCTTCCCAGCGGCGCACGGGCGGGTATACCTCGGCCTGACCGACGAGGACGCCCCCGGACCGGTCCCCGACGAACCCGAGCCCACCGACACCGAAATCGACTTCCTCCTCGATACCATCAACACCGCACTCCGAGAGCCATTGACCCGCAGCGATATTCGCGGCACCTACGCCGGACTGCGGCCACTGCTGAAGACGGCCGACAACAGCACCGCCGATATCTCCCGGCAGCACGCGGTCCTGCACTCCCCCACCGGTGTCATCACCATCGTCGGCGGCAAACTCACCACCTACCGCCAGATGGCCCAGGACGCCGTCGACGCAGCCGTCACCCAGGGCAACCTCACGGCGGGCCCGTGCCGCACCAAGCGACTTCCGCTGGTAGGCGCGGTCTCCGGCGCTGCCCGCGACCACATCGCCGCGCCACCGCTGCTGGTCGAACGCTTCGGCAGCGAGGCGGCGACCGTGCTCGCGACGGCCGACCGGAACCCCGCCCTCGCCGACTACGTAGCCCCCGGAATCGACGTCACCGCAGCCGAATTCGCCTTCGCCATAACCCACGAGGGCGCACTCGACACCGGCGACCTGCTCGACCGCCGCACCCGTATCGGCTTGGTCCCCGAGGACCGCGCCGCGGCGCTACCCGCGGCGGAGGCCGCATTCGCGCACCAGCATTGATTCGCGACACTCGGCGCCGCATTCGACCGGATGGCGGAGTGGCGAAGTTCAGTCCATCCGCCAAGTAGCAAGTTCGGCGTGCATCGCGGCGCGCGGCCAGAGATCGAGGCCGTGCGCGGCCTCGGCGGCGCGGATTTCGCGTAGCTCTTCGGTCTCTTCGGCGGCGGTCAGAAAGCGGAAGCCGAGGCGTTCGTAGTAGGGTCCGTTCCACGCCACGTCGATGAACGTCGTCAGCGTGATCGCCTGCAGCCCTTGAGCTTTCGACCATCGCACCGCATGGTCGATGAGCTGCTTGCCGATCCGGTTTCCCGCATGGTCCGGATCCACCGAGACCTGGTCGATATGCGCGTTGCCGTCGACGATCCCGAGGATCAGATAGCCGATCGGGCGACCGTTGTCGTCGGGATAGACCCAGGCCCGCCCCGCCTGCTGGAACTCACGGAGAGTGTGCAGCGACGGCGGATCGTCATCCGCGACGGCCATCATGCCGATATCGGCGAAGGGTTTGCCCGCAACGCGCTCGATATCTTGCAGTATCGGCAGGTCTTCCTCGACCGCCGGTCGAATCATCCGCATGGACGATTCTCCCACGGGCATCACTCGGCCGGAGTCGCGAGGATGCCGTTGACCAGCGCACGCAGCGCCCACCGGGCACGCTCGTCGCCGTCGCCCGCCAACATCTGGTCACGCATGGCCACGAGCGTCGGATACCGATCGGCCGGTAGCGTGGCGAATCGCTGCGCTACTTCGGCGACGTAATCCTGCTCGTTGGTGTCCTTGGTGTTGTACACGCTCTGCTCCGCGGCCTGCGCGGACATGTGCAGATAGATCAGGTCGACCGCCCAGGAATTGGTCAGCGCGTCCACCCCACCCTCGGCGAGCAGGGCGAGCAGCCGCTCGACGATCTGCAGTGCATTGGGGCTGGTCGGGATCGAGCCGAGGGCGACGAGCGCGAGCCCCTCATGTTTGGCCATGGCATCGACG
Organism: Nocardia sp. CA-107356; assembly: GCF_050946365.1. Classification (NCBI taxonomy): domain Bacteria; kingdom Bacillati; phylum Actinomycetota; class Actinomycetes; order Mycobacteriales; family Nocardiaceae; genus Nocardia; species Nocardia sp. CA-107356. The sequence goes on from NZ_CP191992.1 coordinate 8,051,020, forward strand.
GTCGTCTCGACCAGTGTGGTGAGCCGGTCGCGCCAGGTGTCACCGGTCGGCTCCGGCACGGTGCCGAGCACGTGATCGAGCATGGCGGCCATCAGGTCGTCCCGGTTGGCGACGTAGACGTAGAGCGAGGCCGCACCGGTATCCAGGTCCTGTGCGACGCGGCGCATGGTGAGGGCGGCCAGACCGTCGCGGTCGAGGATGCGCAGGCCGGTTTCGATGATGACGTCACGGCTGAGGGGGGCCTTGGCGGGTCGGGCCCGGCGGCTGACGGGTGCGGCGCTCATGGAGCTGAGCATACGCTTCAACGAACACTGTTTGACACGAACGTTGTTCGTCGAATATCGTTCGGTTGTCGAACAACGTTCGTCACGATCGACGTTCGCTCAAATTCTTCCCATCAGGAGATGGCCATGAACACCCGCACGCAGCAACCCGCCCCACCGGATACCAAGGTCAGCGCCCGGATGTGGGCGATACTGGCCGTGATTCTCGCGGCCGACATCCTCGACCTACTCGACTCGACCATCACCAATATCGCCGCGCCGACCATCGCGCGAGACCTACACGGCGGGGCATCGCTGATCCAATGGCTCGGCGCGGGTTATGCCCTATCCCTGGGCGTCCTGCTGGTAGTCGGCGGTCGACTCGGCGACCGCTTCGGCAAACGCCGACTGTTCCTGATCGGCCTTGCCGGATTCACCCTTGCCTCGATCGCCTGCGGCCTCGCCGTCGATCCGGTCACGCTCATCACCGCGCGCCTGGTCCAAGGAGCCTTCGGCGCGATGCTGATCCCGCAGGGTTTCGGCATTCTCACCAGCGTCTTTCCCCGCGAGCAGCTCGGTAGGGCATTCAGTGTCTTCGGACCGGCCCTCGGTCTGTCCGGCGTCTGCGGCCCGATCCTGGCCGGATTCCTGATCGACGCCGATCTGTTCGGCCTCGGCTGGCGCGCGATGTTCCTGATCAATATCGCGCTCGGCGGCCTCGCGTTCGCCGCCGCCCATCGCCTGCTGCCCGCCGAGGACGGCGACCGCACCGTCACCATCGACGTATTCGGCGCCATCCTGCTCGCCGCGGCCATGCTCGGCACACTGTTCGGCCTGATCGATGGTTCGGCCAACGGCTGGACCACGGCGCCCTTCGCGGCCTTGGCGGCCGGAGCCGTATCGTTCGCGATGTTCGCCCGTCGGCAGATCACCGCGACCAACCCGCTGATCGAGCCGACGCTCTTCGAGAACCGGGGTTTCACCTCGGGTCTGATCCTCGGCCTCGTATTCTTCGCCGCGGTCTCCGGCCTGTTGTATGTGCTGTCGCTGTTCATGCAGAACGGTCTCGGCTACACCCCCACCGACGCCGCGCTCGGCCTCGCCCCGCTCGCCGTCGGCATCATCATCGCCTCGATCGCCGCGCACCAACTGCTGGCCACGCTCGGGCGCAACCTCATCCTGGTCGGCCTGCTGATCACCCTGGCGGGCACCGGGCTGCTGCTCATCGAGGCACTGACCGCCGGAATCGGTATTGCCCCTTGGGCTCTCGCGGTGGCTATCCTGGTGCTCGGCATCGGGATGGGCACCTGCTTCGGCACCATCTTCGTCGTCACCATCGGCGATATCGACCCGTCCGAGACCGGTAGCGGCAGCGGATCCCTTTCCGCCGTACAGCAACTCGCCAATGCGATCGGCGCCGCCGCCATCACCACGGTGTACTTCCACACCGTCGGCTCCGGTGAGGCGCACGCGCTGACCGTCAGCCTGGTGTTCGTCGCCGCCATCACGCTGGTCGGTCTCGGGCTGGTGCGGCTACTGCCGCGGCACGCTCAGGCCGAACCACAGCACTGAACCACCCTCTACCAAAGGACTTCTCATGATTCTCGTTACCGGAGGCCGCGGCGCGGTCGCCACCGACCTCGTATCCCTGCTGCGCTCCGACGGCCACACCGTCCGCGTCGGGTCCGGCCGCCCCGAGCAGCTTCCGGCGGGAATCCCCGCCGTCGCCTGCGACCTGCGGAACCCGGCCACCTTCGCCGCCGCACTCGACGGCGTCACCTCGGTGTTCCTCTACGCAGAGCCCGAATGCATCGCCGAATTCGTTTCCGCCGCAACCGAAGCCGGAGTCACCCACATCGTGCTGCTGTCCTCGTCCTCAGTGCTCGACCCCGATGCTGCCTCCAACCCGGTCGCGAAATCGCATCTCGACGCCGAACGCGGACTCGCCGACGCACCGATGACCGTCTCGGTGCTGCGCCCCGGCGCCTTCGCGGGCAATGCCCGCGGCTGGTCGTTCGCGATCAAGGCCGACCGCCCGGTCAGCCTCCCCTACCCCCATGCCTACACCGATCCGATCCACGAACTCGACGTCGTCGAGTGCGCCTACGCCCTACTCACCGAACCGGATCACCGCGGTGGCGTCTACACCCTCACCGGTCCGCAGACCCTGACATTCACCGCGCAGATCGATCTGATCAACCAGATCACCGGTCGAACCGCGACCATCGCCCATGTCACCCCCGACGCGTGGAAAGAGGAGATGGCCGAATTCATCCCCGCCCACTACGCCGACGGCCTGCTCGACTACTGGCGCCGCCGCGACGGCGTCCCCACCCTGATCACCAACGCCGTCAGCACCCTCACCGCCCACCCCGCCCGCCCCTTCACCACCTGGCTCGAAGACCACGCGTCCGAATTCACCGCCTGACCCTCCGAGGTCACCTGACCGGCCACACACAGCAGGTCGCTCGCGAGGGATCAGGGAGGTGCGGCATCGAGTGATGCACGTCACTCGGTCGATCAGGGCGGGTACAGGTCACTACGTGTGCGCACGTGCTGTTCGTCGCGGGCCGGTTTCGGCTGCTTCGCACGCTCTATGCTGGACGCCGGTAGTGGTCCGGGAAGGAGGCGCGGGTGCAGCAGAACCCGTCGACCGTGGGGATTGCGCCTGGCGCTGGTCTGATCGCACGCTTCGGTGGGGTTGTCGTGTATCTCGCGGGCGAAACCCCCTCCACCGACCGGATACTCGGCGCTATCGAGGCCGTAGCCGATGCGCGCCATCCAGGCGCGGCGATCGCGCAGCGGCTGGCTGCGGTGGTTTTCGGCGGCAATTCCGAGCCACCGCCGTTCGGCGTGGTCGCGCCAACGGCCGATGGCACCGTGATCCTGCTGCGCGGCCAGGTAACCGCGGAGATCCAAGGTGCGGAAGGAACTCGACGCCTCTCCGGGGCACGCGCATTCACCTGGGTAGACGAAATCGTCCGAGAACCGGTGCGCCGGATCACAGTCGGCGCCGACAGTGCATTTCCGGTGCACGAATTGCCACGGACCGACCTGCGCGCCGGTATCGTCCCCGGCGGCGGTTTCACCCTGCGCATCGCGGCCCGACGCGCAGGCAAATCCGCAGCCGCTGGCGGCCGTTCCACCGGCCCATCCCCGTCCCTCGGCACCACCCCCGAACCGCCACCGACCGCCGCGGCCGGATTGGAAGCCCTGCTCGACCCGACGGCACAATCCCAACACACTTCGAAAAGCCGACGTACAGACGCGGCACAACCTCCCACCGCCGCTGGGCCCCGGCAGCAGCCCTCCGTCCGATCCGCCACGCCGGACGAGCCCACCGAGAAGGCCGGGTCTACTGGCATTCCGCGGCAATCCTCCGCACAGTCCGAGGACCCCACTGAGAAAGCCGGTCCCGGGGCAGCGGCGCAGTCGCCTGTCGCCGAACGAACGACGTCATCTGCGAAGGGGCGGGCGCCGGAGTCCGGTGAGTCAGGAGCGACGCAGGCCCCACAGGACGTCAGTACTCAGGCTATGTCCGCCGCAGAACGCGCGGATCCCGGTGGGTCTCGCGCGGGTACGCCGTCGCGGCCCGAACCTATTGCGCTGCACAAGATCCCACCGTTGCACGGGGTGCGGCCGCGACCGGTGCGGCCGGTTGGCGGTGTGGGCAATCCGGAGAGTTCGGGGCAGGTCGCCGGTGCGCTGATTCTCGAGGACGGCGCGGCATATCCGCTGGACCGGACCTATGTTGTCGGTCGGAGTCCGACGGTCGACGAGGCGGTGCGTGCGGCGACCGCCACGCCCATCACGGTCCCCCGCGACCGCCATGTCTCCCGTGTCCACGCCTATGTCTCGGTGGATCGCGGCAAGGTCTACGTCCGCGACGCCGCCACTCCCGCAGGCACTTTCATCGCCGCCCCCGGCGACGATGACTGGACCCGTGTCGGCACCGCCCCGATCGAACTACCACCCGGCTGGAGCTTGCGCATCGGCCAGCGGATCATCACGTACCGCACCGAGGACCGCCCGAAGCATCCTACGGAGGCCGGTAAGGACCGTCGCTCCTGAGTGGATCGCACTCAGCGATTTTCCCGCCGTGCGCGACGAAGGAAGTTGCGCCGCTCGCCGATGCGTCGTGCGCAGACCGCGACGGCGAAGCCCGCCGCGGCGGCGAGCACCGCGCTGACAGCCAGGGTGGCGATGGTCGGCGGGGTACCGCGCAGGATCCAGGCACCACCGGCTACGGCAGCGGCCGAGATGGCCGAACTGGCCGACAGGCCGATGGTATTGGCGAATCCGCCGTGACCACGACGCAAAGTGCGGGTGTTGGACTCCAGGTAGGCGGCAGCGAACAGCGCGAGGATGACGATCGCGGCCGATGCGGCGGTGAGCGTCGGACGCTGCGTCGTGTGCAGTTCGACCCGCTGTGTGGCGATTTCGGTGCCGTTGCGCAGCAGGGTCAGCTCGCCGTCGAGGTGGCCCGCCAGCACATGCGGGTTGACCGGATCGGGCAGCATGGCCGTCCCACCGGGCTGCAGCGGCACCGGATCCCCACCCAGCCGCGCACCGACCACATCCACCGCGAGCGAAGCGGAATCGACATCGATCCCGTTGACTCGCAATGGAATCGGCTCCGAAAGATCGATATCGATCGGATTCGAACCCGTCGGATCGACACCGGCAACGGTGACCGTGCCCGGCATCAGATCTCCTCCTGCCGTGGGTGCGCCGAGCCCGAGCACCGCGACCACACACGCACCGGCCGCGCACAACAATGCCACGAGGAACGGCAGCCGAGGCGAAGCGAAGGCGACGACATCCCGAATCGGCACCAGATCGCGCCGATCGACATCGGCCAACCGAACGCCCTTGTCCGCCAGCCCCTGCCGTGGCCGCACGCGAACCATCGGAGGCCGCAACGGTCCGGAAGCGATCTCGCCGTACCCCGGTGCAACGGGCGAAATCGGGCCGCGTGGAACCGAATCCGAGTCGTGTGCGTGCCGCGGCGGTGTGGTCGGTCGCGACGGAGCGCTGTCTGAAGACCGGAACGCAACCGCCGGCGGAATCGGCCCGGCTCCAGCCGAATCCGGGGTATCTGGACGGGGTGTGGTTTCGGTAGGCGCTGAGGATGCGCTGGGCGAAGGCGAACCGTATCGGGGTGGCGGCGGGGTTTCGGTAGGAGGCAGGGTTTCGGGGCCGACCATCGTCCGATTACCTCGCACACCTTGCGATCTCGGTGCCGCCGCACCGAGATGCCGCGCGGCGCGACCACTCCCGGTGGCGGCCGCGACGATCGTGTCGGCGCCGATCACCGGAATACCTACCGGGGTCAGCCAATCACCGCCCCAGCAGCGGGCGGCCGGTTCGGCGAGCGCGATGCCGAAGAGTTCGGCGGTATCGAAGCGGTCGGCGGGATCGGTTGCGAGGCCGCGCATCACCACATCGGCGATCGGCCCTGGGACACCGGGCGCGACCTCGACGAGAGGTATGGGGTCGCCGAAGGCATGGGCGAAAAGCGTTGCGAGGTGGTCTTCGCTCGGCGGGAACGGTAGCACTCCGGACAGCAGCTGGTAGAGCATGGTGGCCAGCGCATAGACGTCGGTGGCGGGGGAAAGCGGTTGTCCGCGTGCCTGTTCCGGCGCAATATAGGACGGGGTGCCGACGATCTCACCGGTCCTGGTCACCAGTGTCTGGTCGCCGCCGACGATCTTGGCGATGCCGAAATCGGTCAGTTTGATCGCACCGCCGGTACCGAACATCAAGTTCGACGGTTTGACGTCGCGATGCAGAATCTGGTGGCGGTGCGCCGCTTCCAGTCCCGCCGCGCAGGCCAGCCCGACCGCGACCGCGGTTGCCGCGTCGAACCCCTCGGTGGCGAACCGGCTGCCGACGGTGCCGCCCGGCAGGTACTCCATCACCAGCAGACACAGCTCATCATCCTCGATGTAATCGAAAACTCGCACCACATGGGGATGATCGATGGCCGCGAGCAATCGCGCCTCGGCGACAAACCGGCGGCGCACCTGCTCGTCATCGGCGAACTGCGGCGGAATCTGCTTGATGGCAACCGGTCGGCCCAACCGGCGGTGGGTACCCGCCAGCACTACACCACATCCGCCCCTGCCGACCTGCGCGCCGATGTCGTAGGCGGGCAGCGCGGCCCGCAACCGGCCGGTATCACTGGTCAAGTCATTGCCCATTCTCCCGGAGCCGCACGGTATCGACATCGGCGAGTTCTTCGAGTTCCGGAGCCGGGGCGAGATCCTCGTTCGGCCCGAATTCCGGTGTCGGCGAACAGTATCCGAGCAGGAAGCCGACGGCCCCCGCCACTCCGGCGACCGCGAGCCACAGCCCCGTGTCCGGAACCCACCACCGCACCACCGACGCGGTGAACCCGAAGACCAATCCGATGCCGACTCCGGGCGCGAGCAACCGCACCCCGCGCTGCCATCGGTTGGGGGACAGCCGGTGCCGGGCGATGGCCAGCACGGCATCGACGATGGCGAGCATGGTCAGCACCGCCAGTGCGATCCCGAACAGCCCGTACACCGATCGCAGCGAGCCGCGCACATCGGTGTCGAGCGGTATCGAGGCTATCCGCGCGCCGTCCTCACCGATCACCGCCAGATCCGCGCCGATCAGTCCGGTCGCTTGGCCGTCCAGTCCGGTGAGATCGAGCCGATACTTCAGCGCATCGGATTTCCCTGGTGCGATGGATAATTCGACAGCGGTCGAGTAGGCGAAGAAACTCAGCCCGAGCACCTGCCCGGCGAGATCCACCCGCCGAATACGCACGACCGCATCGGTGTTGTTGGTCAACGCGATCGCCACGCGGATGGTGCTGTTCGGTTGCAGCCGAAGCGGTTTGGCGGCGGTGGCTTCGGCAATATCGTGATCATCGATGGTTGCCGACATATCGACGCCCTGCGGCCTGGCCGCGACCGGTGCCGCCGACAACCCGGCAACCACACCGAGTATCAGCACGAACACGCTGGGCAGCACAATGATTCGGGTCGCCACCGAGACGTACGCGCGCATCACGGTCCGCTCCGTTCGGGCAGATGCGATACGAGCCGGTGCCCGTAGAACCACCCACCGATCAACAGGAAGAACAGGATCACCGTCAATGTCGACGTGGCCGCGCTGATCCGGCTGACCAGCACCACATCCAGCGGCGCGCTGAGCGTGCGTCCGCACCGAGCCGTCACCTGGTAGCGCCCGACTTCGATCGAGGTCAGTGCCAGCGGTGACCGGAATACCCCGTCGGCCCCAGCGACGGTGCTGCCCACCGGCGTCTCCCCGACAAGCAGGCTGACCTGCGCCTGCGGATCACAGCCCGATCCGGCCGCGGTGACATCGTCACCGAGCCCGATCGCCGAGGGGGTGAGCTCGAGCCCGGCGGGTTGCGCGGCGACGGGAGGCAGCGGAACGGCCGATGTAGTCGACGGTGCGATCTGCGTCGGCTCCACCGGCCGAACGGACGGAACAGCCACCTCGGGCGATTTGTTCGACGGCTGCGGATTGTCCGGTGGTTGCGGGGTATCCGGCGGCGGCGGATTGTCCGGCGGCGGATTCTGCGGCGCGGTGGTCGGATCCACACGCGGCCGATCCGGCGTGGTCGACTGCTGCGGAGGCGGCGGCAAGATCGTAATGGTGATCGGCGGCAGCACAATATCCGGCGGTCGCGCACTGCTGGATGGCGGTCCGGAGCACCCGTCGGACGAGCGCCCGGCGCAGGGATCGGCAGGCACCCGACTACTTGTCGGCGGCGTTGCGGTACCGTCCCGCGTCCCGGTGCCATCATGGGTCCCGCTGCCGTCCGAATGCCCATCCGGTGTCCCGGTGCTGGTCTGCGACCCGGACCCGTCTCGCGTTCCGCCCCCGTCCTCGGTCCCGTCACCTGGGGGCTGCTCCACCGTGTGCGGCTGCGGCCGAACCACCGATGATGTCGGTTCTTCCGATGCCGGAACACCGAATGCCGACACCCCGCCGAGCACCGGCACCACCCCGGCGAGCACAACCGCACAACTCAGAATTCCGGATAGCACCCCACGATTCGCATAGCGACACCGCACCTGCCGACGCGCCCCGCCAGCACGCGCGGGAATTGCTGCCTGCGTCCCCATCGGCTGTGCCTCAGATCAGCGATTTGATCAGTAGCAATGGTAAGCCCGCACCCGCCGACGCGGAGCTTTCTCGCCCAGCCCGGCTGCCGCGAAAGCCGCTGGCTATCAGGTGGCGTCGCCGCCGCATGCGATCGGCGGATAAACCCTGCCGAACGCGGCGCGAGTGCCTACGATCCGAACCGAGCGGTATCCGTCAGGCAGGAGCCCAACGTCGCGGCACAGGTATTACGCCGCGACCCGGGATCGGACAAGGGTGCCCGCGACAAAATTCGTGTGAAGAGGACAATATCCAGCATGCACCGTAAAGGGCCCACACAGGACATCGATGAGTCCGCGCTGACCGTGACCCAGCCGAAGGAGCAGGCTGCGGGCGTGACCGCGGTGGCCGTGGCGCTGAAACGCGGTGTCGAGGAGATGGGCGTGGTGCGAACCACGCGCTCGTTGGCGCGGGTGAATCAGGTGCACGGTTTCGACTGTCCCGGCTGTGCCTGGCCGGAGCCGACGGGGCACCGTCGCCCGGCCGAGTTCTGTGAGAACGGCGCCAAGGCCGTCGCCGAGGAGGCAACACTGCGCACCGTCACCCCCGAATTCTTCGCCGCGCATTCGATCGAGGAACTCGCGAGCAAATCCGGTTACTGGCTCGGCCAACAGGGCCGACTCACCCACCCGATGGTGCTACACCCCGGCCACACCCACTACACCCCGATCGAGTGGGCTGATGCCTACCGGCTCATCGCCGAGCACCTGCACGCCCTGACCTCCCCCGATGAGGCCCTGTTCTACACCTCCGGCCGCACCGCCAACGAAACCGCGTTCCTGTATCAACTGTTGGTCCGCAGCTTCGGCACCAACAACCTGCCCGACTGTTCGAACATGTGCCACGAATCCTCCGGCACCGCGCTGACCAGTTCCATCGGCATCGGCAAGGGCTCGGTCTCCATCGACGACTTCGGCAAAGCCGACCTGATCATCGTCGCCGGCCAGAACCCGGGCACCAACCACCCACGCATGCTCAGCGCGCTCGCGGGCGCGAAAGCCAACGGCGCCAAGGTCATCGCGGTCAACCCGCTACCGGAGACCGGACTGCTCGGCTTCCGCGATCCGCAGACTGTCAAGGGTTTCACCAGCGGCGTCGCCATCGCCGACGACTTCCTCCAGATCCGCCTCGGCGGCGATATGGCACTGTTCCAAGGCCTGGGCAAACTCTTGTTCGACGCCGAGGACCGCGCCCCCGGCACAGTGGTCGACCGCGCGTTCGTCGACACCCACTGCGCCGGCTTCGCCCAATACGAAAAGAACACCCATGCCGTCGACCTCGACACCGTGCGGGAAGCGACCGGCCTGTCCGACGACGACCTCCAGCGCACCGCAACACTGGTGGCCGAATCCAGCAACATCATCATCTGCTGGGCGATGGGCCTGACCCAGCAACGCCACGGCGTCGCCACCATCGAAGAAGCAACCAACCTACTACTGCTGCGCGGCATGATCGGCAAACCCGGCGCCGGTGTCTGCCCGGTACGCGGGCATTCCAACGTCCAAGGCGACCGCACCATGGGCATCTGGGAAAAGATGCCCGACACCTTCCTCGACGCACTCGACCACGAATTCGGCATCACCAGCCCACGCGAACACGGCATGGACACCGTGGATTCGATCCGCGCCATGCGCGACGGCACCGCGAAAGTGTTCATCGGCATGGGCGGCAACTTCGTCTCCGCCACCCCCGACACCGAAGTCACCGAGGCCGCCCTACGCAACTGCGACCTCACCGTGCACATCTCGACCAAACTCAACCGCAGCCACGTCGTGCACGGACAGACCGCGCTCATCCTACCCACCCTCGGCCGCACCGACCTCGACCTGCACAATGGCAAGAAACAGCAAGTGTCGGTGGAAGATTCGATGTCGATGGTGCACCTGTCCACCGGACGACTCGCACCGGTCAGCGACCACCTCCGCAGCGAAGTCGCCATCGTCTGCGAACTCGCGCACACCCTCCTCGGCGCCGATCATCCAGTGCCATGGGCGCAGTATCAGCACGACTACGACACCATCCGCGACGCGATCGCCCGAGTCGTCCCCGGCTGCACCGACTACAACAGACGAGTACGCCAACGCAACGGCTTCCAGCTTCCACATCCACCGCGCGACGCCCGCGAATTCCGCACCACCACCGGCAAAGCCAACTTCGCCGTCAACGAACTGAGCTGGGTCCCCGTCCCCGAAGGCCGATTGATTCTGCAAACCCTACGCAGCCACGACCAATACAACACCACCATCTACGGCCTCGACGACCGCTACCGCGGCATCCACGGCGGCCGCAAAGTCATCCTGATGCACACCGACGACATCACCGAATTCGGATTCGTCCCCGGCGATCTGGTCGACCTGATCTCCGAATGGACCGACGGCACCGAACGCACAGTCACCGGCTTCCGCATCGTCGAATACCCCACCCCACGCGGCAACGCCGCCGCCTACTATCCCGAAACCAACCCCCTGATCCCCCTCGATCACGTTGCCGCACGATCGAATACACCGGTCTCCAAAGCCGTCACGATCCGAGTCGAACCGCACGTCCATGTCGGGCAGCCGTCGTGAGACCAGCGGAGCCCGGCCGCACAGCATTTCGGCACAACAGCGCTGCGAGCGAATGGGCAACAGCCGTGGTCGAGCGAATCGTTTCACCCTGCGCTACGTGCCCGACCGCCGAGCAGGAGGTGCAGTCGTGAGCAGAGTGACCGCGCGCCGCAAGATGCGCCGAATCTCCCCCAACGGCGTAATCGAACGCCCCGACTCCCTCGCCGTCGAAGAACCGCTCGAGCTGCGCCTCAACGGACAATCACTCACCGTCACCATGCGCACACCCGGCAGCGACATCGACCTCGTGCACGGATTCCTCTTGGGCGAGGGCATCATTCACACCGCCGAGGACGTGGTCAGCGCCCGCTACTGCGCTGGTACCGACGAGGACGGCCGCAACACCTACAACGTCCTCGACATCCAGCTACGCACCCCCACCCCGATACACACCCGCAACTTCCTCACCACCAGCGCCTGCGGCCTCTGCGGCAAAACCGCACTCGACGAAGTCCGCACCCGCACCCGATTCCCGCTTCCAACCATCTCGATCACCGTCGACAGCGACACCCTCGCCGCCATGCCCGACCGATTACGCACCCGCCAAACAGTTTTCGACGCCACCGGCGGCCTGCACGCCGCCGGACTGTTCACCACCGACGGCACCGCACTCGCCGTCCGCGAAGACATCGGCCGACACAACGCCGTCGACAAAGTCCTCGGCTGGGCCCTACTCGAAAACCGCATCCCCGCCAACGATCTCGTGCTCATCGTCAGCGGCCGCGCCTCCTTCGAACTGGTCCAGAAAGCCGTGATGGCAGGCATCCCGATGCTCGGCGCCGTCTCGGCCCCCAGCTCATTGGCCGTCGACCTCGCCGCCGAATCCGGCCTCACCCTCGTCGGGTTCCTACGTGGCGACACCATGAACATCTACACCCGCTCCGACCGGCTGACCGTCACCGACGAGGTCGCCGCCTATTGATCGTGGCCGATGTCCGTCTTACGGTGACATCACCAGATCCATGGTTCGGCGATGAACGGAGAGACCGATGCGGATCACGGTCGATGGCAAATCCGGCGGACTACGCGTGCGAATGCGATTCGAACAGCAGCGCAACCGCTGGCTGGCGGTCCGAATCATGTTGGGGGTATTGGCATTCCAGGGCGCGGTCGTCGGCTTGTGGGCGGTTGTCGCGCCGCATTCGTGGTACACCAGCTTTCCGGGCTTCGGCATGCAATGGATCTCGGCCGACGGTCCGTACAACCATCATCTCGCCGCCGATGTCGGCTCGTTCTTCCTGGCGCTGACCGCGGTGACCCTGGCCGCGCTGTTCCTCGGCGGCAGCGCCCTGGCCCAGGTCGCGGGCCTGGGCTGGCTGGTCTTCGGTGTACCGCACCTGATCTATCACGCCTTCCACAAGCCCGCTGAGCTGGGCGCGGGCAGTTTCACCCTCAGCATCATCGGCGCGGTACTGATCGCCGCCCTCGGGCTGGCCCTGATCCTGGTCACCCCGCGCGGGCCGCAACTACGCGATCCCGACCCGATCTCCTTCCAACTTCCCCGCCGCCGCACACCCCGCTAGCTCCCCGAAACAGTCAACGCCCCACAGCACATGCTGTGGGGCGTTCGGTCTGTCAAAAGTCAAGGCGCGTCCGACATTCAGGACGCGTCCCATCCGCCGATCGCGGTCAGATGGTGCAGCGCCCGCACCACTGCCGGTGCGCACCGGTGGCCATCGTCGGGTCCGAGCCACGCCATCTCGGCGATCTCCGCGGCCGGAGCCGGAATGCCGTGACCGGGTGCCCGAAAGCAGTGCATCTCGACCAGCGTTCCGGGACGCCCGTGGGCGGGGGCCGTAATGGTCACCACGGGCGTGATCCGGTGCGCCTCCAACTCGACGCCCACTTCCTCGCGAACCTCACGAACGAGCGCTCCGGCCAGGGTTTCCCCGGGCTCGGGCTTGCCGCCCGGTAGATAGAAGGCGTCGCGTCCCTCGGTCCGGACCGCCAGCAAGCGGCCGTTCTCGACGCACAGCCACGCCACCGACGTGAGCGTTCGTTCCCCGATCATGGTCCGAGCCGACCCTTTCGAGCGACCTGCAAGCAGTCGCTTGCGGCGTTGTCAGTCCTTCAGCGCGTCGAGCAACGCCGCACGCTGGCGTGCGCCGAGTCCGCCGATGCGGCGGTCCTCGGGGATCTCCGCCTGGTCCATCAGCTTGGCGGCCTTCACCGGTCCGACGCCGGGCAGCGCCTTGATCACGGCAGCGACCTTGGTCTTCTTGACCAGGTCATCGCTGTCGGCCTTCTTCAACAGGTCGGCGACCGATACTTTTCCGGCCTTCACCTTGCCGATCAGTTCCGAGCGCGCCTTGCGGACCGCAGCCGCTTTGGCCAACGCCTCAGTGCGCTGTTCCGCGGTCATGGTAGGCAGTGGCATGTCTCCTCCGCTTTCACTCGTCACTCGAACATCTGGTTGACCGGACCGAGTAAACAGCACGACGAGCACCACACAAGCTCGACACACCGGGGTCGAACGGCGGGAAATAGCGACGAGTTTTCTGGACAGCCAGCACCGACGGCTTCACGAACCAGTGAGCACGCCTCGGTAACACGGGGCATCGGCAGGCAGTAACACGCGAAGCCACATCAGCGAAACCACAAGCAGACGCACCAGTGCGGGACAGAAGGTTCAACGGCGAACCAGGGAATCAACGGCGATTCCGACACCGGGCGCGATCGGGCGGCACAGCGATGCGGCAGCGGTCGTCACCGTATCCAGAGCACTAGCGCGCCAACAGGATAGCCGAAAAAGGCAGAAGGTTCGGGGAGGCGGGGAGCGTGCTGGTGCGGGGGGCCATCTGCGCCAGTACCTCACCCTCCCATCCCGGCTGACGAGATTCCCTCTTCAACGCGGCCACGGGACACTGCTAGGCTCCGAATTGGAACACGTTTCAATTCGTCGCCCCGAGCGACTGCCCGCAGGTTGCTCGAATCAAGAGGGGTTTTCATGGCACAGCAGATCCGCGATGTGGTCGAGCAGTACGTCAAGCTGGTCGGCTCCGGTCCGACCGAAGAGATCGTCAATCTCTACGCGCCCGACGCGGTGGTGGAAGATCCCATCGGCACCGAGCCCAAGCGCGGCCACGACGCCATCCGCGAGTTCTACGGCGTGATCGCCAACCTCGATCGGGAGACCGAGCTGCGTCCGGAGACGATCCGGATCGCGGGCAACCACGCCGCGTTCATGTTCACCCTCGTCACTACATTCGGCAATCACCGCTTGACGCTCTCGCCCATCGATGTGATGGAGTTCGACGACGAAGGCAGGATCGTCAGCATGCGCGCCTACTGGAGCCAGGACGATATGCTCAACGAAACACTCTGAGTCAACGCGATATACCGCGGGTGCGGCAGTCGAATTCGACTGCCGCACCTACATTTTCGCTATCAAGCACTCGCGCGCACCGGCTCGGACGACGTTGCCCGCGCGACCGCGGCAAGGGTCGGCACGATATCGAACACCGCGGCATGACCCGCCACCTCGAGCAGCCGATCCACGCAGCGCGAGCCGGTGATCAACTGGAGTCGCCGGCCACTGCGGCCGAACCAGGATCGGGCGTCCATCAATACCCGGAGCCCGGCAACGCCGAAGAACGTCACCTGAGACAGGTCGATGACCACCACCGCACCCGCCGTGGGTAGTGCCGCGAGCAGGGACTGCCGAAGAATTTCGGCTGTCGGGTAATCCACTTCGCCGCCCACCGCGCACAGCGTGATCGAATCCATCGGCGGCAGAACCGCTACGAACAGCCGATCGGCGGGTGGTCCGGATCCGCGCACGCCAGCCGTGCTGTGATCTGAGGAAACTGGAACTATCGACATGAAGGGACCTCGGGTCCATCGCGCCCGCCGCGCAGAAACCTTGCAGGCGGGGTCTTTTCGCCCCGATCCAGTGCGAACCAAGACTGGGCTGGTTACTCAACCGTGACCTTTGAGTACCCCAACGGACCGACCGATACACATCGAGCGGGCCGGAGAAGTCTCCGGCCCGCTCGCTGGGGCATGTGATGCGTCGGTGCTACGCCGACTTCTCCCTGCGCTCCGCGCGCTGCGCCTTACGCGGCACGATGGTCGGCAGCACGTTGTCGTTGACGGTATCGGCGTTGACGACCACCTTGGCGACGTCGTCGCGGCTGGGGATGTCGAACATCGCCAGTTGCAGGACTTCCTCCATGATGGCGCGCAGGCCACGGGCGCCGGTGCCGCGCAGGATCGCCTGATCGGCGATCGCCTCGAGCGCGTCCTCGGTGAACTCGAGGTCGACGCCGTCCATCTCGAAGAGCCGCACGTACTGCTTCACCAGTGCGTTCTTCGGCTCGGAGAGGATCTTGACCAGCGAATCCTTGTCCAGGTTCGTCACCGAGGCGACGACAGGGAGACGGCCGATGAATTCCGGGATCAGACCGAATTTGATCAGGTCCTCCGGCATCACTTCGGCGAAGTGGTCATCGGTGTCGATCTCGGCCTTGGAACGCACCTCGGCACCGAAGCCGATGCCGCGGTGACCGGTGCGATCGGAGATGATCTTCTCCAGCCCGGCGAACGCGCCAGCCACGATGAAAAGCACGTTGGTGGTGTCGATCTGGATGAATTCCTGGTGCGGATGCTTGCGCCCACCCTGCGGCGGCACACTGGCCTGGGTGCCCTCCAGGATCTTCAGCAGCGCCTGCTGCACGCCCTCACCGGAGACGTCGCGGGTGATCGAGGGATTCTCGCTCTTGCGCGCGATCTTGTCGACCTCATCGATGTAGATGATGCCGGTCTCGGCTCGCTTCACGTCGTAGTCCGCGGCCTGGATCAGCTTCAGCAGGATGTTCTCGACATCCTCACCGACGTATCCGGCCTCGGTCAGCGCCGTCGCGTCGGCGATGGCGAACGGGACGTTGAGCATCTTGGCCAGCGTCTGCGCCAGATAGGTCTTACCGCAGCCGGTGGGGCCGAGCATCAGGATGTTCGACTTGGCCAGCTCGACCGTCTCGCCCCGGCTGTCACGACCCTTATCGCCCGCCTGGATGCGCTTGTAGTGGTTGTAGACGGCGACGGCGAGCGTGCGCTTGGCGGTGTCCTGCCCGATCACGTAGTTCTCCAGGAAGTCCCGGATCTCGGCGGGCTTGGGCAGCTCATCGAGTTTGACCTCGCTGGACTCGGCCAGCTCTTCCTCGATGATCTCGTTGCATAGATCGATGCACTCGTCGCAGATGTACACCCCTGGTCCCGCAATGAGCTTCTTGACCTGCTTCTGGCTCTTTCCGCAGAACGAGCACTTCAGCAGATCGCCGCCATCTCCGATGCGCGCCATCTCGTGGGTCCCTACTTCCTTGTCCGCCTGCAACCGTCTATCCAGGTTGCCAGCAATCCGCCACTCTCGGGTGTAATCACGAACACCTCGAGCGAATCCGACGGTTCGAGCACTGCCGTCAACCGGGAGCAAAGGTCCCTAGGTCGACCGTACCCGGTGTGTGCGACGGAGGTCGACAACTCGAGCATGTTTCTCGCCGGGGTCCTACGAGTTCTTACCGCTATGGAACACGTTCACCCCGTTCGGCGGCCAGTCGACACGCCTGGCCGCCCGCCCCCGGAAAGCCTTCCGCCGGATACCGTTCCGGCCGGTCGAATTCCCCGAAGCAGTCCGGCCGGGCCACATGCCGAGTGGCATCTGTCCCGGCCGGAATATCCTGACATTGAGCAACTTACGAGCGATCAGCACACCGCGTCATCCGACGCGGCTTGTCTACTTCTGAGCGCTGAGCTTGCGGTAGTCGAACACCGTATCGATGATCCCGTACTCCTTGGCGTCCTCTGCCGTCAGGATCTTGTCGCGGTCGGTGTCCTTGCGGATGGTGTCCGCATCCTTACCGGTGTGTCGCGCCAGCGTGGTCTCCATCAGGCGGCGCATGCGCTCGATCTCGGCGGCCTGGATCTCCAGATCCGAAACCTGCCCCTGGATACCACCCTCCAGCGACGGCTGGTGGATCAGCACACGGGCATTGGGCAGGCATGCACGCTTACCGGGGGTACCGGCGGCGAGCAGCACGGCGGCGGCCGAAGCGGCCTGCCCCAGGCAGACGGTGGCGACATCGGCACGCACGTACTGCATGGTGTCGTAGATCGCCATCAGCGAGGTGAACGAGCCACCCGGCGAGTTGATGTACATGGTGATGTCGCGATCGGGATCCAGCGACTCCAGCACCAGCAGCTGCGCCATGATGTCGTTGGCCGAGGCGTCGTCGACCTGCACGCCGAGGAAGATGATGCGCTCCTCGAACAGCTTGTTGTACGGGTTGGACTCCTTGACACCGAAGCTCGAGTGCTCGATGAACGAGGGCAGGATGTAGCGCGACTGCGGGCTCGCCGGAGCGGTGCCACCCAGGCCTGCGCGCGGGTCGAACTGATTGGCCATCTTCGTCTCCAAAGTTGTTGAAGGGGAACGGGTCAGCGCACCCGTCGCTAGTTACCCGCGCCGTTCGCCTGCGCCGCGTGGCTGATCACACGATCGATGAAGCCGTATTCGAGGGCCTGCTTCGCGGTGAACCAGCGGTCGCGGTCGGCGTCGGTGGCCACCTGCTCGACCGACTTGCCCGTATGCAGTGCCTGCAGCTCGTTGAGCTCACGCTTGGTATGCGCGAACTGCTCGGCCATGATCGCGATATCGGCCGCGGAACCACCGATGCCCGCCGAGGGCTGGTGCATCATGATGCGCGCGTGCGGCAGCGCACTGCGCTTGCCCTTGGTGCCCGCGGTGAGCAGGAACTGCCCCATCGACGCGGCCAGACCCATGCCAAAGGTGGCGATATCGCATTCGGCGAACTGCATGGTGTCGTATATGGCCATACCCGCGGTCACGGATCCGCCGGGCGAGTTGATGTAGAGCGAGATGTCGCGGGTGGGGTCCTCCGCCGAGAGCAGCAGGATCTGCGCGCACAGCTTATTGGCGATGTCGTCGTCGACCTGAGTGCCGAGGAAGATGATGCGCTCACGCAGCAGGCGCTCGTACACCGAATCACTGAGGTTCAGACCAGCAGTCGCGGATGTCATGACGACCCCTGCCTTGTTCATTGTCACGGATACCTGCCTTCTCTCACCGGCTCGTTGCTGATGCCGAACAGCCATCTCTGGTTCGCTTGTCACAAACATTAACGAAGCAGGGCGGCACCGAACTCCCGGTACCGCCCTTCTTCGCTCACAGCGCAATCTCGCTAACGCTCGATTGCGCTGTGCGCGAGAGCGCACTGTGTCTTTGGTTCACTCGCTACGCTCGCTCACAGCGCGATCAAAAGTCCATCCGGAACACAATCACGCTGGCATTTCATGGAATTATTCGGCGCTCGCCGCAGTGGTCTCGGTGGACTCCGCCTCGTCGGCGGAATCCTCAGGGCCACCGAACATTTCGGCGGTGTCCACGGTGTTGCCGTCGGAGTCGATGACCTTCACCTGGCCGACGACACCGGCGAGCGCCTTACCGCGACGCACGTCGGCGAAGACCGCGCCGAGCTGACCCGCCTGCTGCACCTGCTGGATGAACTGTTCGGGCGAGAGGCCGTAGCGCTGCGCCTGGAACAGGATCCGCTCGGTGAGCTCCTCCTGGCCGACCTGGGTGTTGTCCGCCTCGGCGATGGCATCCAGCAGCAGCTGGGTCTTCACCGACTTCTCGGCGGACTCCTTGGTGTCCTTGTCGAACTCCTCGCGACTGGAACCCTGGGCCTCCAGCGCCTCGGCGAGCTTGGCTTCGTCGTGGTCGAACCCGTGCACCGCATCGTGCACCACGGCATCGATCTCGGCCTGCACGACCGCCTCCGGCAGCGGCACCTCGACCTGCTCCAGCAGGGTCTCGAGCACCTTGTCGCGGATCTGACCGGCCTGCTCGACCTTCTTGACGCGCTCGACCCGGTTGCGCAGGTCATCCTTCAGCTCGTCGAGGGTGTCGAATTCGCTGGCCAGCTGGGCGAAATCGTCATCGGCCTCGGGCAGCTCGCGCTCCTTGACCGAGCGCACGGTCACGGTGATGACCGCTTCCTTGCCCGCGTGCTCACCGGCGACCAGGGTCGAGGTGAACTCCTTGGACTCGTCGACCGACAGGCCGGTGAGCGCCTCGTCCAGGCCCTCGATCAGCTGGCCGGAGCCGACCTCGTGGGACAGGCCGGTGGTGGCGGCCTCTGGCACGTCCTCGCCGTCGACGGTGGCCGAGAGGTCGATGGAGACGAAGTCGCCGTCCTGGACCGCACGCTCGACACCGGTCAGGGTGCCGAAGCGCTGGCGCAGCGACTGCAGCTGCTCCTCGATGTCCTCGTCACCGATGGTGAACGAGTCGACGGTCACCTCGATGCCGTCGTAGGCGGGCAGGGCGATCTCCGGGCGCACGTCGACCTCGGCCGTGAACGCAAGCTCCTGGCCGTCCTCGATCTTGGTGATCTCGATCTCGGGCTGGCCGATGACCTTGACCTCGGAGGTGGTGACGGCCTCGCTGTAGCGACCGGGCAGCACGTCGTTGACGACCTGCTCCAGGATCGCGCCGCGGCCCAGGCGGGCCTCGATGAGCTTGGCCGGGGCCTTGCCCGGACGGAAGCCGGGGATGCGGACCTGGTTGGCCAGCGCCTTGTAGGCCTTGTCGAAGTCCGGCTTCAGCTCCTCGAAAGGCACCTCGACGTTGATCCGGACCCGGGTCGGGCTCAGCTGCTCGACGGTGCTCTTCACGGACATGCTCCTTGTTCGTTGGTTCTGGTCGACTTGCTAGGGGTGATCACGAGCCGAATCGCCACACGGCTCAACGTGCGTATCTCGACCAGGTTAGTTGACCGGTCGCGGCGGGCTGCAGGCAGCACCACCGCTGAGGACCGTTCGCTGTCGCTACTTGCCGACGGCGACCGCGTCGGTGACGAAGACCAGTGTCTCGTTGGGCTTGATGCCATTGCCACCTGCGCCGTAGCCGAGGTTCGGCGGGATGATCAGCAGCCGCCGCGCGCCCGCCTGCACACCGACCAGGCCCTGCTCCCAGCCCGGAATGACCTTTCCTTCGCCCAGCGTGAGCTGGAAGGGCTTGCCGCGGTCGAACGAGCTGTCCAGCTTCTTCTTATCCGACCAGGTGATCAGCGTGTAGTTCATGGTGAGTGGCTGACCCGCGACCGCGCCGGGACCGCTGCCCGCGACCAGATCCTTGACGACGAGCTGAGTCGGCGGGGTGCAGGTGTCCGGGATGGTGATCTTCGGAGTCGCACCGAAACCGCCGACCACTACGATGTCGTCGGCGGTGCATTCGGCTCCGGTGCTCTGCGCGGGCAACTGGCCGAAGGTGGGCTGTGCCGATGCCGGCGCGGCCGCGGACGTGGCCACCGACGACGTGGCCGCCGAGCCCTTGCCATCGTCGGAGCCACACGCGGCCAGCGCGAACGTCGCCGCGGCGATGGTGCCGATACCGATGATCCTGCGCAGTGTTTGCATGCGGCGGACCGTAATACACCGGGCCACACGCGTCCCAGCCACCCTGCGTCCGGGCCGCGGGAATCGTCGTCCGAGCGAGGACCGATGGCCCCGGCGCAGTGACATCCGGCACCAGACGGATCGACCGCGGGCGCGAGATCGTGAAGACCGATCACCGGCGCGATCCCTGGGTAGGCTGACGATGAATTCTCCAACCGGCGTTGTCGATTGCCATCGGCAACCGTGCAGACCCGACAGCGGTCCCGCCAGGTGCCGCTTCCGATGCCCGAGTGTGAGGAGAGTTGGCGTATGACGCAGATGGCCGGTGTCGGGGGCGATACCTCGGCCGACAATGTCGAGAGCAGTGGCGGTGCGACCGTCGCGCCGCGGGCGTATCGGCTCGCGGACGTCCCCGGGCCGCTCGAGCGCGCGGAACTGGAATCGCTCGACGCGTGGTGGCGGGCGGCGAACTATCTCGCGGTGGGCCAGATCTATCTCATGAGCAATCCGCTGCTGCGCGAACCGCTGGGGCCCGAACACATCAAACCGCGGCTGCTCGGACATTTCGGAACCGTACCCGGCCTGAATCTGGTCTGGGTGCATGCCAATCGGGCGATCCGGCAGCGCGATCTGAACGCCGTCTTCGTCGCCGGACCCGGGCACGGCGGCCCTGGGCCGAACGCCTGCGCCTGGCTCGAGGGCACCTATTCCGAGCTCTACAGCCATGTTCCGCAGGACGCCGACGGGATGGGTGCCCTGTTCGCGCAGTTTTCCTTCCCCGGTGGCGTGCCGAGTCACTGTGCACCGGAGACGCCGGGGTCCTTTCATGAAGGAGGTGAGCTCGGCTATTCGCTGCTGCACGCGTTCGGGGCGGCGCTGGACAATCCGGATCTGACGGTGTTCTGCGTAGTCGGCGACGGCGAGGCGGAGACCGGGCCGCTGGCCACCAGTTGGCATGCCAACAAATTCCTCAACCCCGCGCGCGATGGTGCGGTGCTGCCGATTCTGGCGCTGAATCAGTACAAAATCGCCAACCCGACGATTCTGGCGCGGATTCCGGAGTCGGAGTTGGTGGCATTGCTGCGCGGATACGGCTATGAGCCGGTGCTCGTCGCGGGCAACGATCCGGCGGCGGTACATCAGGCAATGGCGATCGCCGTGGATGATTGTTTGGACCGCATCGCGCGGATCCAGCAGACCGCGCGCGGCGGTACCGATGGCGCGCGCCCGAGTTGGCCGATGATCGTCTTGCGCACGCCGAAGGGGTGGACCTGTCCGCCGGTGGTCGATGGCGATCAGGTCGAGGGGACTTTCCGCGCACATCAGGTGCCACTGCCCGCGGCCCGCACCGATGACACGCACCGCGCCGTGCTCGAACAATGGCTGCGCTCCTATCGACCGGAGGAGTTGTTCGATGCGGCGGGTCGGCCGGTAGCCGCGCTGCGGGAGCTGGCGCCCCTTGGTGATCGGCGGCTCAGCGCGAACCCGATTGCCAACGGCGGCATGCTCGTTCGCGATCTCATGCTGCCCGACTGGCGTGATTACGGTGTCGCGGTAACCGCGCCGGGCGCGAGCTCGCACGAGGCGACCAGGGTGCTCGGCGGCTGGCTGCGCGATGTCACCGCGCGCAACCCGCACAACTTCCTCACCTTCGCGCCGGATGAGTTGGCCAGCAATCGTCTACAGGACATCCTCGAGGTGACCGGACGCGACTGGCAGGCCGAGATCGGCGAATTCGATCAGCGGCTCGATCGCACCGGGCGGGTGATCGAGGTGCTCTCCGAGCATATGTGCCAGGGGCTGCTCGAGGGATATCTGCTGACCGGCAGACATGGCGTGTTCACCTGCTACGAGGCGTTCATCCACATTGTCGACGCGATGTTCAACCAGCATGCCAAATGGTTGGACGCGAGCGCGGCGGTGCCGTGGCGGCGGCCGATCGCGAGCCTGAATTACCTACTGTCGTCACATGTTTGGCGGCAGGACCACAATGGGTTCACCCATCAGGATCCCGGATTCCTCGATGTAGTGCTGAACAAGAAGCCGTCGATCGTGCGGGTATATCTGCCGCCGGACGCGAATACGCTGCTCTCGACCTATGACCACTGTCTGCGGTCACGGCACTATGTCAATGTGGTGGTCGCGGGAAAACAGCCACAGGCGGACTGGCTTTCGGTCGCCGATGCCGCGGTGCACTGCGCGCGGGGCGCCGGAATCTGGGACTGGGCCGGGCAGAACGACGATCCCGGCACCACGCCCGATGTCGTACTCGCCTGCGCCGGTGATGTGCCCACGCTGGAAACGCTTGCGGCGGCGGCGATTCTGCGGGCACGACTGCCCGAACTGCGGATCCGGGTGGTGAATGTGGTCGATCTGATGCGGTTGCAGCCGCCGGACGAACATCCACATGGGTTGTCCGACAGCGAATTCGACACGCTGTTCACTCGCGACCGTCCGGTGATCTTCGCCTTCCACGGGTATCCGTGGCTGATCCACCGCCTCACCTATCGACGCGCCAACCACGATGGGCTGCATGTGCGCGGGTACAGGGAAAAGGGCACCACGACAACACCTTTCGACATGGTGATGCTCAACGACCTGGACCGGTACCACTTGGTGATGGACGTCATCGACCGGGTGCCCACGCTGCGGGAAAAGGCGGCGGGGTTGCGGCAGGAGATGGTCGACGCGCGGTGGAACGCACGCGTCTGGACCCGCGAACACGGCGAGGACATCCCGGCCGTCGCGGACTGGACGTGGCCGAACCTCAGCCTCTGAAACCTCCTTGCGTGCGGTCTGCGGCTCGGCGACGATCGCAAGATGCTGTTGACGATTACCTGCACACCGCCGCAGGGCGCGGCCTGGCCCGCGACCGATCTGGGCTTCCTGCTGCACAAGAATCCCGACCGGGTGCAGGCGTTCGAGCAGTCCTACGGCACCGCGCACGTGGTGTACCCGGAGGCCACGGCCGGGCGATGCACGGCGGCGCTGTTGTTGGAGATCGATCCGATTCGCTTGGTGCGCGGGCGTTCCCGCAGCACACCGGATTTCAGCCTCGGCCAGTATGTCAACGATCGGCCGTACGCGGCGTCGTCGCTGCTGTCGGTCGCGCTCGGCGCGGTATTCCGCACCGCCCTGCACGGCCGCTGCGACCAGCGACCCGAATTGGTGCGGACCGCGCTGCCGTTGCGGATCGCGCTGCCCGCGGTGCCCTGCAAGGGCGGACCGGAGGCGGCCGAGCGTGTCTTCGCGCCGCTCGGCTGGACCGTCATCGCCGAACCGCTCCCCCTCGATCCGGCCTTCCCGGAATGGGGCGATTCGCATTACGTGCGACTGGAACTCACCGGCACCATCCGGCTTGCCGACGCACTCGCGCACTTGTACGTCCTACTGCCGGTGCTGGACGGAGCCAAGCATTATTGGCTGGCCGCCGATGAGGTCGACAAGCTCATCCGTGCGGGCGCTGGCTGGCTCGCCGAGCACCCCGAGCGCGCGTGGATCACCCGGCGCTACCTGGCTCGACGCCAGTCACTGGTGCGCACCGCGCTGGCCCGGCTCGCCGAGGTCGACGATGTGGAGCCGGAGGATCTCGATGCGGTCGAGGAGGGATTCGATGAAGCGCTGGAAGCAGCTGACGACGTGGCCTTGTCCGACCAGGTGGGCACTGGCGAAGGTTCGGCGGATCAGCGGGGAGCAGGCTCTGAAACCGTCGATGCGCCTGGAGCTTTCGCGATAGCAGTCGATCGGCCGGTCACGGGATCCGACGCTGTGGTCGAGAACTCCGGGCTCGGCCTTGATGCGGTGGCCGTGACCGCATCGATCGGGGCTGCGGCGGCACAGTCCGCATCGACCGCAGCTGCGGCACAGTCCGCATCGGCAGACACCGCGTCGGCTGGGGCTGGGGCGGCAGACGAATCGGCGACCGAAGACGATGCGCCTGCGCCGTCGTTGGCCGTTATGCGGCGGGCCGCGGTCTTGGCCGCTCTACGGGAAGTCGGGGCGCATCGGGTGCTGGATCTGGGCTGCGGGGAGGGTGCACTGTTGCGGGAACTGCTGGCGGACAAGGCTTTTACCGAGGTTGTCGGTGTCGACGTATCGATGCGGGCATTGAATATCGCCAAGCGGCGGTTGCGGCTGGATCGGATGCCGGAGCGGGTGGCGCGGCGGTTGACATTACTGCAAGGGGCGTTGACCTATACCGATACACGGTTGCGTGGGTACGACGCGGCCGTGCTGATGGAGGTGGTCGAACATATCGACGAGCCGCGGTTGGGCGCACTCGAACACTCCGTATTCGCTGCGGCCGCACCGACTTCCGTGATCATGACGACGCCGAACGCCGAGCACAACGTGGTGTACGAGACGCTTCCGGCGGGCACGTTCCGGCATTCCGATCACCGGTTCGAATGGACCCGTACGGAATTCGCGGGCTGGGCGTCCCGGGTGGCCGACCGGTACGGGTACACGGTGCGCTTCGGGCCCGTCGGTGTCGAACATCCCGAATTCGGCCCGCCCACGCAGCTGGCGCTGTTCACCAAAGCCACGACGACCGATGCCACCGACGGCAGTACGAGAGGAGCCGCGTGATGACCGAACTAGCCGTCCCGGAACTTTCTCTGGTCGTGTTGATCGGCAGCACCGGTTCCGGAAAATCGACGTTCGCGCACAAGCACTTTCGGCACACCGCGATCGTCTCGTCGGATGCCTGCCGCGGCGTCGTCAGCGATGACGAGAACGACCAGTCCGCGACACCGGATGCCTTCGCACTGCTGCACCACATCGCCGGTATCCGGCTGCGGCGCGGGCTGCGCACCGTCATCGATGCCACCAATGTGCAGCCCAAGGCGCGGCAGGAACTGATCGCGGTGGCGCGGGCGCACGATGTGCTGCCGGTGGCGATCGTGCTCGATGTGCCCGATGACGTGTGCTGCGAACGCAATGCGCACCGCCCCGACCGGTCACACCTGGCCAGGCACGTGGTAACCAGGCAACAGCGCGAACTGCGCCGAGGTCTGCGCGGTCTGGAACGCGAAGGCTTCCGGAAGGTGTACATACTGCGCGGCGTCGAGGAGATCGCGTCCGCGACCATCGTCGATGAAAAGGCGTGGAACGATAGGCGTGAACTCACCGGACCGTTCGATGTGATCGGTGATGTGCACGGCTGCCGCGCCGAATTGGAAACGCTGCTCGGCGAACTCGGCTACGACCTGGTGCGTGACGATGCGGGCCGCGCGGTCGGCGCGAGTCACCCGGCCGGACGCACCGCGGTATTCGTCGGCGATCTGGTCGATCGTGGGCCGGATACCCCTGGTGTGCTCCGACTCGTCATGGGTATGGTGCGCGCGGGAACGGCATTGTGCGTTACCGGAAATCATGAGAACAAGCTGGTGCGCGCACTCGATGGCAAGACGGTGCGCATCGCACACGGACTCGCGGAGTCGCTGGCCCAACTGGAGGCCGAGGACGAGGATTTCCGCAAGGCGACGCTGGACTTCTGTCGCGGTCTGATCAGCCACTACGTCCTCGACGGCGGCCGGTTGGTTGTCGCGCATGCCGGACTCAAGCAGGAGTACCACGGACGGGCGTCGGGTCGGGTTCGCGCCTTCGCCATGTACGGCGAATCCACCGGGGAGACCGATGAATACGGCCTTCCGGTGCGTTATCCCTGGGCCGAGGACTACCGCGGCCGCGCGACCGTGCTGTACGGCCACACGCCGGTGACCGATCTGCGCTGGGTGAACAACACCCTGTGCCTGGATACCGGGGTCGTTTTCGGCGGCAAACTCTCGGCCCTGCGCTATCCGGAGCGCGTGCCGATCTCGGTGCCGGCCGAACGGGTGTGGTACGAGCCGGTGCGTCCGCTACAGGCCACCACCATCGCGACGGGCGCGGGTGTGGTGCACCGCGATCCCGGCGTCCTCGATCTCGACGATGTGCTCGGCCGCCGGGTGGTCGAAACCCGCCAGCACGGCCGGATCGGTGTACAGGAGGAGAACGCCGGCGCCGCCCTGGAGGTGATGAGCCGCTTCGCCATCGACCCGCGCTGGCTGGTGTACCTGCCGCCGACCATGGCGCCGTGTGCGACCACTCAGCTGGACGGCTACCTGGAACACCCTGCCGAGGCGTTCGCCTACTTCCGGTCCGAGGGAGTGCCGAAACTGGTGTGCGAGGAGAAGCACATGGGTTCGCGCGCAATGGTTCTCGTGACACGCTCGGCGCAGAGCGCGGCCGATCGATTCGGGGTCGACGACGGCAGCACCGGTGTGGTCTACACCCGCACCGGCCGCCCGTTCTTCGACGACACCGCGCAGACCGAGGAATTGCTGGCCCGTGTGCGCGCCGCAGCCGAAACAGCGGGGCTGTTCGACGAATTGAACACCGACTGGCTCCTGCTGGATACCGAGCTGATGCCATGGTCGGCCAAAGCCATTGGCCTGCTACGCAATCAGTACGCGGCGGTGGGTGCGGCGGCCCGAGCCTCGCTCGGCACCGCCACCGACCTGCTGACCGCCGTCGCGGCCCGCGGGCTGGACGTAGCCGATCTCATCGACCGGACCGCCGCCCGCAAGACCGATGCGGAGGCGTTCACCACGGCCTACGGCCGCTACTGCTGGCCGGTTGACGGCCTGGCCGGACTACGGCTCGCGCCCTTCCAGATCCTGGCCGGTGAAGGCGTCAATTACGCCGTGCGCGACCACGATTGGCATCTGTCACGCATCGACCGCATGGCTGCCGCCAATACTGACCTGTTCACTTCGACGGGTCGGATGATCGTCGATCCGACCCAGCCGGACAGCGAGTCCGCCGCCACCACCTGGTGGACCGAGCTGACCACAGCGGGCGGCGAGGGCATGGTTGTCAAACCGTACGACGCGATGGTCCGCGGTGCCGCCGAGGGCGATCGCCTGGTCCAGCCCGGCGTGAAATGCCGCGGTCCCGAGTACCTCCGGATCATCTATGGCCCGGAGTACATGCGCGACAACAACTTACGCAGGCTGCGTACTCGTGGCCTGGGCCGCAAGCGCTCGATGGCCCTGCGCGAGTACGCACTGGGCCTGGAGTCACTGGATCGCTTCGTCGCGGGCGAACCGCTCTGGCGCGTACACGAGGCCGTCTTCGCGATCCTCGCCCTCGAATCCGAACCGGTGGACCCGCGCCTCTAACGGTTACCGCATCGCCCAGTGGTCGCATGCGGGGTGACGGGTGGGCGCTGCGTCGTCACGGCACGACCACCCGGCCGTTGGCCGATCCCTCGATCAGCGCCACACGTGGCCACCGCGCCGCACTCGACGTCCTACGCACCTCGAACCGACTGTGGACCTATCTCAGCCCGGCCGAGCTGATCGCCCCCGGCGAACGCACCGGCCGCTACCGGATCGGCGGCGACCAGCCGGTCCGCGACACCGATGGCCACAGCCGCATCTCGATCGAGGACGCCGCCGTCGCCCTGCTCGACGAGGTCGAGGTGCCGCGATTCATCCAGCGCCGCTTCACCATCGGCTACTAGCTAGCCGCCGAACCTCTCTCGATGGTCAGCGATGTATTGCTCGACCGCGACCGGGGGCTCACCCGTCACTTGTTCGACGTCATCGGTGATGCGGTTGTACCGGTCGGCGCGGTGCAGCCGCGCCATGGTGGCGATGTGCTGCTCGACGTGTGACGGAAGGCCCACAGGTTTCAAGACCTGCTCGAGCCAGTCGTCGTAGGGCACGTCGACTGCCGTCACCGGAAACTGCAGCGCCCGGGAGTAGCTTCGGGCCAGGCCGTCGACGTCGAGGATCTGCGGCCCCGTCAGCTCGTAAACATGGCGCTGATGATCCTGTGGTGCGCGAAGGATCGTGGCTACTACGCGGGCGACGTCGCTGGCGGCGATGGGCGAGGTCCGGCCGTCGCCGAAGGGCAGCACCAGGGCGTGGCGGTCGCGGACCGAGGCTGCGCCGAGGAACGTGAAAAGCGGGTTGTCGATGAACACCGTGGGCCGCACGTGGGTGACGGGCAGGCCCGACCAATCCATCACTTCTTCGGTCAGCCAGTGCAACCACTGCTGGTGTGACTCGTCGGTGCTGGTCAACGTCATTTGGGAGACCGTCATCTGCGACATGTTCACGATGGTCTCGAGTCCGCCCTGTTCACGTCCGGCGGCGCAGACGATGGCCGCGGCCTTCAGATAGGACTCCGAGACACTCATGTTGAAGAACATCCGCTGCACGCCCTCCATCGCGGAGACCACGTCTCGGGGCTCGGTGAGGTCGCCGACCACCACTTGCGCGCCAAGTGCGCGCACCGCGTCGGCCCGGTCGTCCTGCCGGTGGACCATGGCCCGAACGCTCGCGCCATCCCGGATAAGTAGTTCGACCACCGAATGGCTCACCCCGCCGGTGCCGCCACCAGCGCCGGTGACCAGATAGTCGAAGTCGCCCATCATGTCCTCCGCGTCGATAAGCGACCCCGGTCATCAGAATGACAGCCTCGATCCGCTGAGCCGAGTATTCGCAGCTGTACCCGACTCCCACGCACCGTGCGCCCGCTCCGGGTCGATGGCACCGGACTATGTCCGTAGGAACGCCAACAGATCAGCGTTGATGGTGTCGGCATGCGTGGTGGGCATTCCGTGCGGAAAGCCCTGGTATGTCTTCAGTGTCCCGTTCCGCAGCAGCTTCGCGGACTTCGGACCGGCAGCGACGTAGGGCACGATCTGGTCGTCTTCGCTGTGCATCACGAGGACCGGCACGGTGATTTTCTGGAGGTCCTCGGTGAAATCGGTTTGGGAGAACGCCACAATGCCGTCGTAATGGGCCTTGGCGCCACCCATCATGCCCTGGCGCCACCAGTTTTCGATGATGGCCTCCGAGGACTCCACACCCGGGCGGTTGAACCCGTAGAACGGTCCCGAGGGCAGTGCGCGGTAGAACACCGAGCGGTTGGCGGCGAGTTGGTTCTGAAGATCGTCGAAAACGTCTTTGGGCAGGCCGTCCGGGTTGGCGTCGGTCTTGACCATCAACGGTGGCACTGCGCTGATGAGCGCGGCTTTGAACACCCGGCTCTCGCCGTGGCGCGCCAGGTAGCGCACCACTTCGCCGCCGCCGGTGGAGTGCCCGACATGGATGGCGTCTTCGAGATCGAGGTGGGATGTCAACGCCGCGAGGTCGTCAGCGTAGTGGTCCATATCGTGGCCGTCGCCGGTCTGGGTGGATCGTCCGTGCCCGCGGCGGTCGTGGGCGATCACGCGGTAGCCCTGCTGCAGGAAGAACAGCATCTGGTTGTCCCAGTCGTCGGCGGACAGTGGCCAGCCGTGGCTGAAGACGATCGGCTGACCGCTGCCCCAGTCCTTATAGAAGATCTCGGTGCCGTCAGTAGTCGTAATCGCGCCCATGTCGTGCCTTTCTTTTGGGGATCGGCTCTGCACATCGACTAGCGGGTCCACGAGTTCTCGCGAGCAACGATAAACGAGTCGGCCCGCGTGAACTGGAAGTTCGGCAGATCGTCGAGGCGGGCGCTAGCTGCCGGTGGAGTCGGTCAGCAAGTCGAGAGCGATGTCGACGATGAGGTCTTCCTGCCCACCGACCAGGCCCCGACGTCCCACTTCGAGCAGGATGGTGCGGACGTCGATGCCGTAGCGCTGCGATGCGGCTTCGGCATGGCGCAGGAACGACGAGTAGACCCCCGCGTATCCGAGAGTGAGGGTTTCCCGATCCACGCGCACCGGGCGGTCCTGCAGGGGGCGCACCAGGTCATCGGCCGCGTCTTGCAGGGCGAACAGATCACAGTTGTGCTTCCAACCGTACAAGTCGGCGACGGCGACGAAGGGTTCGATCGGGCAGTTACCCGCGCCGGCGCCGTGACCGGCAAGCGAGGCGTCGACCCTGGTGACACCTTCTTCGACGGCGACAACGGAATTGGCCACCGACAGCGAAAGATTCTCGTGCGCGTGGATGCCGATCTCAGTGCCCGGATCGAGAACCTGACGGTATGCGCGAACCCGGTCGCGGACGCCGTCCAGGGTCAACCGCCCACCGGAGTCGGTGACGTAGACGCATTGCGCCCCATACGATTCCATCAGCTTGGCTTGTTCGGCGAGACGGGCCGGTTCGGCCATATGCGACATCATCAGAAATCCGGAGACGTCCATGCCGAGTTCCCGTGCGGTGGCGATGTGCTGGGCGGACACATCGGCCTCGGTGCAGTGGGTGGCCACGCGCACCGACCGGACTCCCAGCCGATAGGCCTGCTCGAGTTCTTTGATGGTGCCGATGCCGGGCAACAACAGTGTGGTCAACCGAGCATGCGTGAGATTCGCGGCAGCGGCTTCGATCCATTCCCAGTCGGTGTTGCTGCCCGGGCCATAGTTCAAGCTCCCCCCGGCGAGTCCGTCACCGTGGGCGACCTCGATGCCGTCGACACCGGCGGCATCGAGTGCCGCCACGATCCGTCCGACGTCGTCCGGAGTGATGCGGTGGCGCACCGCGTGCATGCCATCACGGAGTGTGACGTCTTGGATGAACAGCTGCATCGTCATCGGAGTGCTTCCTGTCCTGCCGGTGCGGCGGCGATCGTGTCGGCGATGGATTCGGCGTAGCGCAGGGCCGCCGAGGTCATGATGTCGAGGTTGCCGGCGTAGGCCGGAAGGTAGTGGGCAGCGCCTTCGACTTCGAGGAACACCGTCACCTGATGAGTGGGAGCAGCCGCCGCGTCCATGGTGAGCAGTGTCCGCACCGGTTGGTCCTGCGGCACGGCGGTGATCTGGACTTGTTGCTTGAGGCGGTAGCCGGGCACGTAGGTGGCCACCTGCGCGATCATTCGTTCGACCGATTCCCGAATCGCCCGGTGGGTGGCGGAGTCCGGTGCGGTGGTCAGGCACAGCACCGTATCGCGCATGATCAGCGGCGGGTCCGCCGGATTGAGGATGATGATGGCCTTGCCACGTTGGGCGCCGCCGACCGTTTCGATCGCGTGCGCGGTGGTCTCGGTGAACTCGTCGATGTTGGCGCGGGTGCCCGGTCCTGCGGATTTCGAGGCGATGGACGCGACGATCTCGGCGTAGGCGACCGGTGCGACGCGCGAGATGGCGGCGACGATCGGGATAGTGGCCTGCCCGCCGCAGGTGACCATATTGACATTGCGGGCGTCACGATGTTCGTCGAGATTCACCGCCGGTACTACGAACGGACCGAGGGCGGCCGGTGTCAGGTCGACCAGGCGTTTGCCGAGCGGTTCGAGCAGCGCGGCGTGGGTGGCGTGCGCCTTGGCGGAGGTTGCGTCGAAGACCAAGCCGATCTCGTCGAAGTTCGGCAGCTCCAGCAGGCCCTGGACACCGTCGGCCGTGGTGGGGACGCCGAGCCGGCGGGCCCGGGCGAGGCCGTCGGACTCGGGGTCGATGCCGACCATCGCGCCCATCGCCAGCACGTTCGAGTGTCGGATCACCTTGATCATCAGGTCGGTGCCGATGTTGCCCGATCCGATCACCGCGACTTTGAGTTTGGTGGGGCTGTTGTCCATAGGTTTCACTCCTGAATGAAGGCTGCGGTCACTGAGCCGAGCCCGGTGATGTCCGCGGTCGCGGTGCCGGGGGCCTCGATCGCGGCCATCGGTCCGAGGGCTCCGGACAGAACTATCTGACCGGCGCGCAGTGGCTGCCCGAACTCCCGTGTCGTACGTGCCAGCCAGGCCAGCGCGTGCAGTGGATCGCCGAGACAGGCTGCTCCGGTTCCAGTGGATACACAGCGGCCGTCGATCGACATCTGCATCTGCGCCGAAACGGGGTCGAAGCCATCAAGGGTGCGGCGCTCGGTGCCGAGTACGAATAGGCCGCTGGAGGCGTTGTCGGCGACGGTGTCGCCGAAGGTGATGTCCCAGCCGGCGATGCGGCTGTCGACGATCTCGAGTGCGGCCACCGCATAGTCGACTGCGCCGCGAACTTGCTCGTCGTCGAGCGGACCCTCGACCAGGTCCTGGGCGAGCACGAACGCGATCTCGGCTTCGACCTTCGGTTGCAGCAGCCGGCTCAGAGGTACGGGCGTGTCCTGGTTGTACTGCATGTCGTCGAACAACACTCCGAAATCCGGCTGGTCGACGCCGAGCTGCCGCTGCACCGCCGGGGAGGTCAGGCCGATCTTGCGGCCGACGACCGTGGCGCCCGCGGTAATGCGCTCAGCGGTCAGCCACTCCTGTACCGCGTAGGCAGCGGCCACGTCGTCGGCGCCGATCAGATCCCGTACGGGGACACACGGTGTGCCGGAGCGGGCGGCCGCGCTGAGCAGGTTCGCGGCGGCGATCGTGGCGGTGTCCGCGGCTGCGGAAGGTCGGTCAAGACCTGGAGGTGTTGGCATCTGGGGTCCCGGAAGTCGTTTGCGGAAAGTGAGGCAGTGGCTCTCACTGTCGCCGCCGGAGTAACGGACCCGCCAGTATTTTGTTCCACTGAGCCGAACGCCGCCCAGTAGAGTGAACGGGGCCCGAATGGCTGGAGGTCGGCGATGTCATCTGCGTTTCCTGGTCGTGCAGTAGACCACTCGACCGTGTTGGGCAAGATCATGGCGGTGCTCGAGTCGTTCTCGATCGATGACACCGCGTTGAGCCTGGCCGAGATCGGGCGGCGTACCGGCATTCCGAAGGGAACCTTGCATCGGGTCCTGTCCGACATGGTGACGGTGCGGTTGCTGGACCGGACCGAGGCCGGCTATCGGCTCGGCGGGTACCTGTTCGAGCTGGGTATGCGCGCATCGATCGAGCGGAGTTTGCTCGAGGTGGCCATCCCGTTCCTGGAAGAGTTGAACGCGCGCATTCACGAGACAGTGCATCTCGGCGTCCTGGACGGCACGGACGTGGTGTATCTGACCAAGATCGGCGGACGTCGACAGGCGAGCGCCCCCTCGCGGATCGGGGGCCGTATGCCGGTGCACTGCACGGCCATCGGCAAGGTGCTGCTGGCCCACGCCGATGCGGCGCTCCGTAACCAGGTACTGACCGGCCCGCTGCGCCGCTACACCCCACGCACGATGATCCTGCCGGGCCCGCTGCGCAACCAGCTCGATCGGATCGCGGCCGAAGGCGTGGGGTACGAATTCGAAGAATCGGCTCCCGGCCTCGTGTGCGTAGCCGCCCCGGTCCGTGAGGCGGACAAGGTGGTAGCCGCGATCAGTGTGGCCGGCCCGTCCCACCGGTTCCACCCCGAAACCCACGCCGCGTCGGTCCGCGCGGCCGCCGAGGGGATCGGACTCACCCTGACCCGGCGAGCCCGACTGTTCAGCACGCCTACCTCCTGAAGGGGCGGGGCCGACTGACCCAGTCCGACTGGCGCATACCGCGTGGCGTCGTCACACAGGTTGCAACCTCGTGCGGCGCTCACGCGGTCTGCGATAGCTCGGATCCGTCAGCGCTCAGGTCAGCCGCGCGGCCAATCTGGCGGCGTTCATGTGGGCGATGGCCTCGATGCTCAGCATCGGGTTGACCCCGGAGGCGGTCGGGAAGCAGGAGCCGTCGGCGACGACGACATTCGGCACGTCCCAGACCGCGCCGTCCGGGTCGGTGGCCGAATCGGCGCGCGCGCCGCCCATGCGGGCCGAGCCCATGATGTGCAGCGCACCCATCGCACAGCGGCCGGGATCGTAACCGGCACGCAGGCATTCGGCGACGAAGGTGTCGTGGGAG
Source organism: Nocardia sp. CA-107356 (assembly GCF_050946365.1). Taxonomy (NCBI): domain Bacteria; kingdom Bacillati; phylum Actinomycetota; class Actinomycetes; order Mycobacteriales; family Nocardiaceae; genus Nocardia; species Nocardia sp. CA-107356. Next base: position 8,085,113 of record NZ_CP191992.1, read on the forward strand.
CCCTCGATACCGGGTTCGTAGACCGGGCCGAACTGATGTCCGGAGAAGATCCGGCGCGCCCCAGCTGCTTCCAGAATCCGTGCCGCGCCATCGATTCCGGCGTGCATATGGGCCTGGTCGTAGCCGGACAGACGATAGCGGACCACCGCGTCGCCCGCGCGGTCGATCGATACCGTGCCGTGGTCGCGATCTCGGGTTATGACGCCGACAGCGACGGTATGCGCGAGATTGTGCATGATCGCCCGATGCTGCGCCGCGCTGGTCCAGTTGAGGAAGCCGACCGTCATACCCGGTGTCAGCGGCCCGGTCTCGTAGATCACGCCGTAGCCGTGGCCGTCGAGGTCACGGTGCTCGGCGGAGTAGCGGGTCTGCAGACCGCCCTCCCAGGGGCGGATCTCCTCATCGAAGGTGCCGAAGACCGCGGTGGCGGGATGCAGTCGCAGGTAGCGGCCGATGTTCTGACCGGATATCCCGGAGCGGCGCAGCAGCGCGGGCGTGTGGATCGCGCCCGCGGCGACGACCACCGCACGGGCCCGGATAGTGACCGAGTCGCCTTCCGGCGTCACCGCCGCGACGCCGCTCGCGCTGCCGTCGCGCAGCGTGATCGTGCGGACCTCGGTATCGATCAACAGCCGGGCACCGTGCTCGGCGGCATCGGCGAGCCAGGTCTTGGTCACCGACTGCTTCGCGCCGATCCGGCAGCCGAAACCACAACGGCCGCATTCGATTCCGGCATCACAGCCGCGCACGTTCCGCGGCATCGCATCGACATGCCAATCCAGTTCGCGCAGACCGCGTTCCAGGACGGTATCGCGGCCGGAGGCATCGGAGTGCTTACCGTTGACGCCGAGTCGCGCCTCGACCGCGTCCAGCGCTTCGGTGTACTCATCGGCCGCGAATTGTTTGGCGCCCAAGCTCGCCCACTCCTCGCGCACATCTTCGGGTGTGCGAAAGGACGTGGTCCAGTTGACCACCGTGCCGCCGCCCAGACACGATCCCGCGACGAGGCCGAGCTGACCCTCCTGTGTGGTCGCCGGACCCGGGGAATACAGATTCAGCAGTCCGGTGAGCTCGCCGGTCCCGAAATCCGCGTCGTCGTAGTAGCCGCCGCGTTCGACGACCACGACGTCCAATCCGGCCGCTGCGAGCACCGCCGCCGCCGTGCCGCCGCCCGCACCGGACCCGACAACCACCACATCGCAGTCGAGTGTCATATCGCCGGTCGGGCGCAGCGGGGCCAACGCGGGCCGTGGCGCATCCGGCAGCGCGCCGAACGGACCGGGAAAACCCATCTGCCGCCAGGCCGGATTGCTACCCGTCGACCCGGGTGTCGCGTAGTACGCCGTTAATGCCGCACCCTTGAGCGCCTGAAAGACCGCACGCTTGCGCGCCAGCCGGGAGTTCCCGAGCCGCCACAACGCCTGCTCACGATCGGCCTGTGTGAGATCGGCGAATCTGCGCGGCCCCGCCCCGATCAGCACCCCGAGCGCGCGGGAATTCCACACGCGCAGCAGGGTTTCGAAGGCGCGGCGCTCGGCGACACTCGGATTGCGTGCCAGCAGCTGCTCGACGGCGTCCACGGCGCCGAGCCGCGACGCGGACGGCAGCTCCGACCCGTCCCCCGGCGCGAATGTATCGCAGATGAGGCCGAGCGTCGCGCGCTGGGCGAGGGTCAGGGACATGAGTCTCCTCCGGGACACAGCTCCAGAACGGTTAGTAACTTAACCTACCCGTGCTGCCCCGTCGGCGCGCCTCATCTGTGCAGAATGATCAGAAACAGCACCTTCTGCAGCATGTCCAATGCCCGGCCGACCGCGAGCACGGTATCCACGAAATCTGCGCTGCCCATCGCAGCCCTCTTTCCTCGGGCGGACGAGCCCCGATCCCTCAGTGTCGCAGCCACTGCAGGGGCATGTCCACGACGGCGAGTTCAGATGGCGGCGAAAAGGATTCGGAACGTGGTACCCGCGCCGGGCGTGCGCAACAGCTGGATCCGAGCACCATGCGCACCGAGGATCGCATCGGCAATGGCTAGTCCGAGCCCCGAACCACCAGTACGGGAACGTGATTCGGCCGCCCGGTAGAAGCGGTCGAAGATGCGCGGCGCGTTTTCCGCCGCGATGCCAGGACCATCGTCATGGACATCGAGCACGGCGAATTCGGCTGCCGCGGGCGGTGCCGCGCCCGCCTCGGCGGCCACCGGATCGGCCAGCGTATCCGCGGCTCGGATCCCGACGGCGACGGTGACCGATGCCTCGGATGGCGTGTGTACCAGCGCATTATTGACCAGATTCGTCACGACCTGCCGCAATCGGTGCTCGTCACCGACAACCCGAACCCTCGCGTCCGGACTCTCGAGTCCGATGTCGCGGTCCGGCGCCCGCGTTGCCGCATCGCCCACCACATCCGCTGCGAGCGCCACCAGATCGACCTCCGCCAGATCCAGCGCACGCTCCTGGTCGAACTTCGCGAGCAGCAGGAGATCATCGACGAGCAGCCCCATCCGGATCGCCTCGCCCTCGATCCGGCGCATCATCTCCCGCACGCCCGCCTCGTCCTGCGCGCCGCCGCGCCGATACAGCTCGGCGTATCCGCGCACCGAGGTCAGCGGGGTGCGCAGTTCATGGGATGCATCGGCGACGAACGCCCGCATCCGCCGCTCGGAATCCGCGAGTTGGCGCAGCGCCGAGGACAACCGGGTGACCATCACGTTGAATGCGGTGCCGAGCCGGCCCACCTCGGTATGCGGATCGGTCTGTGCGACACGGCGATCCAGATCCCCGCCGGCGATCGCCTCGGCCGTGTGCTCGATCCGGGTCAGCGGCCGCAATCCGAGCCGGACCAGCACCGCCGCGATCACCGAGATGGCGATCAGCAGCGTCGCGCCCGCCGCCAGCTCGATGGTGCGCAGTTTGCCGGTGGTCGCCTCGGTGGTCGCCAGTGACATCGCGACCGCGGCGGTGCCGCCGTTGGGCTGCCATTCGGTGGCCGGCTGTACGACAGTGCGCACCCGCCACCGAATATCGCTCTTCTGGTCGCCGACCGTAAAAGCGGTATTCGCCCTGGCGCGCACCGAGGCCGCGTCCATCGACGGCAATGCCGGTACCGTACTCAACTCGACCGGCGCACCGAGCCTGCCGATCGGTTGACCATCGACATCGAAGAACATGAGCCGAAAGTCCGAGGGCAACTGCTCGTACTCCGGGGCGGCGGACGGCGGTGGCGGCGGTGGCCGCTTGGTCGAGGTCATATCGCTGGCAACATGATTCAGCTGATCATCCACCCGGTCGAGCAGTGCGCGATCCAACATCGCGATACTGAGCACCCCGAAGGCCGCCATCCCGATCCCGGCGATCGCGACCAGGACCAACAGCAGCCTGGTGCGCAATGTCGATCGGCGCCGATCCCAGATTCGGCGGGCCGTCACGAGCGCGCGCCACCGAGCCGCACGGTGTAGCCGACACCGCGAATCGTGTGGATCAGCGGCGGATTCCGGGCATCGACCTTGCGCCGGAGCTGGCTGATGAAGGTCTCGACGACCCGACCGTCACGCCCGGTCTCCGCACTCCACACCCGATCGATGATCTGCTGTTTGCTGAGCACCTTCTCCGCGTTGACGACCAGATACTGCAACAGGCTGAATTCGGTGGCCGACAACCAGATCTCTTCGCCCGCACGGTGTGCCGTATGCGCATCGACGTCCAACTCCAGATCCGCGTACCTGAGCACACTGTCGTCGGATTCCGTGCCCTGGGTGCGACGCAGAATCGCGCGCAGCCGCAGCACGACCTCCTCGAGACTGAACGGTTTGCTGACATAATCGTCGCCACCGGCGGCCAGCCCGGCGATCCGATCCTCGACCGCATCCCGGGACGTCAAGAACAACACCGGAACCTGATCGCCGGACTCCCGCAGCCGCCGTGCCACCGCATAGCCGTCCAGATCCGGCAGCATCACATCCAGCACGACGATGTCGGGTGGATGTGCCGCCGCCGCGGCCAACGCCCCGAGTCCACTGTCCGCGGTGTGCACGTCGAATCCGCTCATCCGCAACGCGGCGGAGAGCAGGTCGAGAATGTTCGGCTCATCGTCGACGACCAGCACGCTCGCGGCCGGAGCCGTGTCAAGGTCGGGCACGGCTACACACTATGCCGAACTCCTCGCCACACCGTCGAGACGATCACCGTGGGGCCGGCATCGGACGAATTTCGCCCCGAGATCTCTCCGAACCCGCATCTTCAGCTACGTTTCGGCATCGCGCCAGCACGTTGTGCGGCTACCCCTGGTTCGGTACTACCGCGACGAGCTTCGGAATCGACTACCGATCGCCCTCGGCTTCGGCACCCCCTAGCGCCGCCAGGATGCGATCCGACATCAGAGAACCGGCTCGGTCGGCGAACCATTTCGCCTTCGCTTCCGCCTGCTGCATCGTCAACGCAGCCACGAGCGTCTCGAGGGTGACCCGGTCCTCCAACGGTGCCGGCATACATCGCCCTCTTGAACATCGTCGAACCGACGATGTCCGAGGAAGGAATCGGGGTGATTCGGCCCCGCCGTCTCCTCCCCGAGCCCCACCTGCGGTTTCAGTCGGGGTGACAGGATTTGAACCTGCGACCCTCCGCTCCCAAAGCGGATGCGCTACCAAGCTGCGCTACACCCCGTGGCCTCGCGGCGAAAGATGACGCCGACGAGGATGAATCCTGCTGTGGAGCGGGTGACGGGAATCGAACCCGCACCATCAGCTTGGAAGGCTGAGGTTCTACCATTGAACTACACCCGCAGGCATACGACATCAATGGGATCGCCACGATGCCGTGTGCGCACCGACTGTACCGAATACGGCGTCGGAAACGCTAATCCGCCCCCGCCGAACCACTGCGAACAGGTGCCGAGCGCGAGATCACGTGCCAACCATCGACGGTAGCGTATTGCTATCACTGATCGCATCGGGCCGCTCGGACCACCTCGCCAAGACGCGAGCGAGCCGGTAGCCACCCAATTTCACCCCCGTTTCGGCGCGCCGTCGGCGTGTCGGTCCGCGATTTCTCAGCGAACGAAATTCCTGTGTAACGCCGGAGGTGCGGCAGCGATCACATACCCGATCGCCATTCGCGAGGGACCGAGAACTCGTTGTAAAACAGCGTTTTTCGGTGCCGAGTGGCTTGCTAGGATCCTTTTTGCCGGACGGGGGTATCTGGAAAGGGGGCGGTGAGCGTGCACCAAGCGAGGTGGACACAACCGCGTAGCAGTGGGAACGATCGGGGTGAAGCCGGCACCTGCGTGGGAACAGGGCACCCGGATACCGACATCACCCGTGGCGGGTGAGTGCGATGTCTGCGGATATCGAACCACCCGTAGCGCAGATGGCCGGCGCGTGGGCGCATGCGGTCTGCGCGGAGCCGGGATCACACGCGTCACCACAACAGTTACAACCGTTTCTAGTCGAGATCATCGAGCGGCTACTGCAACTGGCCAGGTCCGAGCCCTTTCCGGTGCCCGAGGCGCGGATGTTGGGGGCACGGCTGGTCGAGGCGCCGTTCGAACGGACCAGAATGCTGGCCCAGGCCACCCGCTGGCTGCTCGGCTTCCCGGCGGGGGCGCCCGGGTCGCTGGTCGCGACGCGCTGGCCGTTGGTCGCCAGCCAGGCCATCGACAGCTATGCCCAGGCGCTACAGGAACGGGCACTGGCCCAGCAGGAGCAGCACATTTCGGCGGCAGTGTCGTTGCGGGTACAGGAGATCGCCGCACTACAGCATCGGCTGCGGCACGAGGCTACCCACGACGCGCTCACCGACCTCGCCAACCGCACGCTGCTACAGGACAAGGTGCGGCTGATGGCGGCCGACCCGAACCGCGGCGTCGGCCTGCTGCTGATCGACCTGGACCGGTTCAAACAGATCAACGACAACTACGGCCATGCGGTCGGCGACGAGGTGCTCGTCGAACTGGCCCGCAGGCTGCGCGAGATCTGCCCGCCGGATACGGTCATCTGCCGTTACGGCGGTGACGAATTCGTGCTCGCCACCAATCCGCACGACAACACCCTCGGCGATATCGCGCACCGGATCGTGGCCGCGCTGCGTGATCCGGTGTGGTCGACGGCCGGTCCGGTGCCGGTCTCGGCCAGTGTCGGCACCGCGTACTCGCCGCCGGGCGATTCCTGCGATTTCACCGATCTGCTACGGCGTGCCGATCGCGCGATGTACGCGGCCAAGACCGCGGGCGGACGCCGCTTCGCCCTCGCCGAATCCGATAAACCCGAAATCAAGGCCGTCGCAGGCTGATCCAGCACCGCACCGGCCCCGACCACATTGACCCGCTGGACACCGCACCCACTGCTCGGCCACACACACCACTCCGTCGCGCACACCGCTCCGCCACACACACCACTCGGCCACACACCGGTCGGCCACACACACCGCTCCATCGCGCACACCGCTCCGCCACAGACCGCTCCGCCACCGCATACGCCCTCTGGTGGCCACATATGCGCTTTGGTCACCACACACGCGCTTTGGTCACGCGCTTTGGTCACGCGCTTTGGTCACGCGCTTTGGTCACGCGCTTTGGTCACGCGCTTTGGTCACCACACACGCGCTATCACGCGGGCGAGGTGACCAAAGGGCCTGTGTCGTCGGTCAGCTCGCTTGACAGCTGGGGCACCAGAAGAGGTTTCGGCCCTCCAGGACGCAGTGCGCGACGGGTGTGCCGCAGATGCGACAGGGGGCGCCGGGGCGGCGGTAGACGTAGGTGCGGGGGCGGTCGGCCGCGTAGGATGGTTCACCGTGGTCGTGTTCGGGCCGGACGACGACCATCTTGCCGACCCGTACCCCGACCCGCATCAGCGCGACCAGATCGGTCCACATCGCATCCCACTCGTCGGCGGTCAGCGACGTGCCCGGCCGCTGTGGCGAAATGCCGTGCCGGAACAGCAGTTCCGCGCGATAGACATTCCCGACACCGGCGAGCACCTGCTGATCCATCAGCAGCGCGCCGATCGGCCTACGCGAACGGTGAATGCGCCGCCAGGCCCGTTCGGGATCGGCACCGCGCCGCAGCGGGTCGGGGCCGAGCCGCTCGGTCAGCGCCGTGACCTCCGCGCGGGTGTACACCTCGCAGGCGGTGGGACCGCGTAAGTCGGTGCCGTACAGGCGATCATCGGCGGACGCGTCCCCCATGATCCGCATCCGCACCTGCCCGACCGGCTCGCCCATCGGCAGCGGCACCTCGGTGAACACCCCGTACAGCCCGAGGTGCACGTGCACGATGAGACCCGACTCGTAGTGGTGCAGTAGGTGTTTGCCCCACGCCTCGGCCTTGGCGAGCACCTGACCGTCGACGCGCGCAGCCCCGGCGGCGAACTTGCCCTGCGGGCTGGAAACGCGCACCACTCCCCCAGCGAAACGCCGCTGATGTAGTCGCGCAAGCCGATGTAGCGTATGCCCCTCAGGCATCGAAGGCCGAAATCCTCTCCCGTCCACCAACGCACGCGACAGGAGCCGCGAACCTCGGCTTCGGGCTCGAAACGCACACCACACTGCCCACGAAGCACCGCTGACGCAGCCGCGCAAGCCGATGCAACGTATGCCCCTCAGGCATCGAAGGCCGAAATCCTCTCCCGTCCACCAACGCACGCGGCAGGAGCCGCGAACCTCGGCTTCGGGCTCGAAACGCACACCACAGTGCCCACGAAGCACCGCTGACGCCGCCGCACAAGCCGATGCAACGTATGCCCCTCAGGCATCGAAGACCGAAATCCTCTCCGGTCCACCGTCTCGCGTCCGCGGTGTTGTGGTTCGGCTTGCGAGATGGCGGATTTCGCCAATGCTGTGCGTCAGGATGCCGGAACGGCCGGGGGCACACCGGTCTTCTCGTACTCGGCCAGGATGTCGATGCGGCGCTGATGGCGCGGCTCCTCGGACCACTTGGTCGAGATGAACGCGTCCACGATCGCCAGCGCCTCCTCGGTGGAGTGCATGCGGCCGCCGATGCCGATCAGCTGGGCATTGTTGTGCTCACGGGCCAGCTGGGCCGTCTCCACGCTCCAGGCCAGGGCGCAGCGGGCGCCGGGCACCTTGTTCGCGGCGATCTGCTCGCCGTTGCCGCTGCCGCCGAAGACCAGGCCGAGACTGCCCGGATCGGCGACGGTGCGACGGGCCGCCTCGATGCAGAAGGCAGGGTAGTCGTCGAGCGCGTCGTATTCGAGGGCGCCGCAGTCGACGACCTCGTGGCCCGCCTGCTCCAGATGGGCCTTGACGTGATTCTTCAGTTCGAAACCGGCATGGTCGGCACCCAGGTATACGCGCATGGCTGCGATTGTGTCAGGCGTGTTTCGCCGTGCCGCGAGAGGGGATGTACGACACCGCGCCACCGTGATCAACACCGGTGACGGCCGCGACGAATCGACAGGTATGCCATCCGAGTTCGCGGCCACCGGTATCGACCGCACCACAACGGCGTCGAACGTCGTCCCCGGCAAATGAATAGAGTTCACCTCATGCAGCCGCCCGAATCCAAGCCGCCCCAGCAGGCGGGCCAACCTGCCGACCCCTATCCCGCATTGGGCGGGTGGGCGCAGGCTCAGGACGCGACCGCCACCTCGAACGGGCAGATTTCCGCCCAGCACGATTCGCCGCGATACCCGTCGACGCCTCAATATCCGTCGACGCCCCAGCCCTATCCCGGAGCGCCGTCGCCGTACCCGACACCCCATTACGGTCCGGCGCCCTACGGCCAAGGTCCCTACGGTGTGGCTCCGGTGCCGCCGGGGATGCCACCGCAGCGTCAGCCGCGCGGTCTGTCGCCATTCGGCATGCCCGCACGGCATCCGTGGGAGATTCCGCTGCTCGTGGTCGTGTGCGTGATCACCACGGCCGCATTGCTACTGGCATTGCTGGTCTTCATCGGCCTCATCGTGGATGGGAAGGTGCCGAGTCCGTACCTGGTGATCCTGGTCTTCGCGCCGATCGTGGTCTGGTTCCTGCGCGGTATGGGCTACGCGGCCCAGCGGGTCAACGGCGTCAAGATGTCACCCACCCAGTTTCCCGAGGGATATCAGCTGGTGGTCGAGGCAGCGGCTCGATTCGGGCTGGCGAAGGTGCCCGATGCCTACGTGGTGCTCGGCAACGGCCAGATCAACGCCTTCGCCTCCGGGCACGGTTTCCGGCGCTATGTCGCGGTCTACAGCGATCTGTTCGAAATCGGCGGCGCCGCACGCGAACCCGACGCACTCGCCTTCATCATCGGCCACGAGGTCGGACATATCGCGGCCGGGCATACGTCGTACTGGCGCCAGCTCGGCATGTTCATCGCGCCATCGCTGCCGATCATCGGCAGCTCATTGATCCGGTCCCAGGAGTACACCGCCGACAACCACGGCTACTGCAATCGGTATATCGGCGCACCGGCCGCCATGGGCACCCTCGCTGCGGGCAAATACCTCAACAAACTGGTCGGCTTCGACGAGATGGCCGACCGGGCGGGCGTCGAGAGGGGCTTTTTCGTCTGGGTCAGCAATGCTATGGCTTCGCATCCGGTGTTGACCTGGCGGATGTGGGCGCTGCGCGACCGCAGCAAGCACGGTCGCCTGTTCTGGCGACCGAACCGACCCGCCGGTGCGCCCCCGGCAGGTCCGTATCCGAGCAGCTACGGCGAGGTTCCGGCGCTGCCGCCGAAACCCGTGCCGTAGCGGACCGAACTCAGTCGAAGGCCGGATCCTCGGTCCTGGTCCGCTTCAGCTCGAAGAAGTGCGGGTAGTCGGCCAGGGTGACCGCGGCGTCCCACAGCTTCCCGGCCTCCTCGCCACGCGGGATCCGCGACAGCACCGGACCGAAGAACGCGTTGCCGTTGATGTGGATGGTCGGGGTGCCGACATCGGGCCCGACCTTGTCCATGCCCTCGTGATGGCTCTTGCGCAGCGCCTCATCGAATTCGGCGGTTTCGGCCGCCGCGGCGAGTTCGGCGGGCAGGCCGACCTCGGCGAGCGAATCCGCGATCACCGCGGCGAGGGTCTCCTTGCGGGAATCGCGCGCGTACTCCTCGCTCCGGTTGTGGATGCGGTTGCCCATGGCGGTGTACAGCGGGGCCAGCACCTTGTCACCGTGCTCCTGCGCGGCGGCGATGGCGACCCGGACCGGACCCCAGCCGGTGGCCAGCAGCTCCTCGTACTGCGGGGGCAGCCCCTCCTTGCCCTCGTTGAGCACCGACAGGCTCATCACGTGGAAGCGGGCCTCGATATCGCGAACCTGCTCGACCTCCAGGATCCAACGGGAGGTGATCCAACACCACGGGCACAGCGGGTCGAACCAGAAATCGGCGACATTCTTGGTGGTCGTCTCGCTCATGGATCTGTTCCTCTCCATCGCATGCAGTCATCGCGGTGGCTCGGCGCACCGCTATCCGTGGCCAACCACGCAACCACACGATTCGTTCCCGCGCCGGTCGTCGATTTCCCCGAAAGGCGGCGTCGGGTCCCAGTAGGGTTGACACGCAGGCATCCGGTTCCCTCCCGACAAGGAGTCCGCAATGACCTCTGATCAGCGTTTCGTCATAGTCGGTGGCGGTCTGGCCGCGGCCAAACTGGCGGAAGCACTGCGCGACAACGATTTCGCCGGAGCAGTGACGCTGATCAGCGCCGAGGACTATCTCCCCTACGAGCGACCACCACTGTCCAAGGAACATCTGGCGGGGAAGAAATCACTCGAGGAATTCACAGTGGATCCGGGCCAGTGGTATCGCGATCACCACATCGACGTCCGACTCGGCACCGAGGTCGGCGCGATCGATCGGACCGCGAAAACCGTGACGCTGCCGGATGGTTCGACGCTGGGTTACGACAAGCTCGCGCTCGCGACCGGTTCGACACCGCGTCGGCTGCCGATCCCCGGCATGGACGCTCGCGGCGTGTACACGCTGCGCACCATCGGCGATTCCGACACGCTGATCGAGCTGTTCGGCACCGCACGCCGCCTCGTCATCATCGGGGCGGGCTGGATCGGGCTCGAGGTCGCTTCGGCCGCGCGTGCCGCCCAAGTCGAGGTCACCATCGTCGAGGCCGCCCAATTGCCGCTCCTGGCGGCGCTCGGCCCCGAAATGGCGCGGGTCTTCGCGCAGCTCCATCGCGATCACGGCGTCGACTTCCGATTCGGCGCGCAGGTCAGCGAGATCACCACGCACCAGGTGGAGACGGATCTCGCGACCGGCGTCCGGCTCGCCGACGGCACTGTCATCGAGGGTGATGCGGTGCTGGTTGCGATCGGCGCACGTCCGAATATCGAGTTGGCCGCGGCCGCCGGGCTCGCGACCGATGGCGGCGTGCTGGTCGATGCGAACCTGGCCACCAGCGACCCGGATATCGTGGCCGTCGGCGATATCGCCGACGAACAGCATCCGGTGCTCGGTCGTCGAGTTCGGGTGGAGCACTGGGCGAATGCGCTCAACCAGCCAGCCGTCGCGGCACAGACCATGCTCGGCAAGTCCGCCGCCTACGATCGGCTGCCCTACTTCTTCACCGACCAATACGACCTCGGCATGGAGTACACCGGCTATGCCGCGCCCGGCGAGTACGCGCGGGTAGTGGTGCGCGGCGATGAGTCCACGCGTGAGTTCGTCGCGTTCTGGCTCGACGCCGACAACCGAGTATTGGCGGGGATGAACGTGAACATCTGGGATGCCACCGACCGGATCAAGGAGTTGATCGGGCAGCAGGTCGATCCGGAACGGCTCGCCGATCCCGCGACACCACTATGACGCAGATCACATCGAGGTATTCGAGAATGTGTCGAATCGGCCTGGCGGGCTCCGACCTCATCGCGAAAGCGCCGGACGGGCGCACCGAAGGCCAGGAGGCCGGATATGAAGTACATGCTGCTGAAGACCTATGGATCCGCCGCCAACTGCGACGCCCCGATCACCGAGTGGACGCCGCAAGAGATCCAGGCACATCTGGATTTCCAGCGGGCACTCGGTGCGGAGTTGACCACGAACGGTGAGCTGGTCGACGCCCAGGGACTGGCCGGACCGGAAGACGCGCGCGTGGTCAGTTCCGACGGGCGCTCGGCGCCGGTGATCACCGACGGGCCATTTCCGGAGACCAAGGAGTTCCTGGCCGGATACTGGATCGTCGATGTGGACAGCCCACAGCGCGCGTTGCAGATCGCCGCACAGGCTTCGGCGGCACCGGGGCCGGGCGGGAAGCCGATCGGCGAGTACATAGAGGTGCGCGCGGTGATGGGTGTTCCGGCGACCGAGCAATAGTCCTCGATGAGTACGACGTTGCCCGTGGGCATCGACGACCTGTTGCGCGAACTCGCGCCGCAGGTCCTCGGTACGTTGGTGCGCCGGTTCGGCGACTTCGACACCGCCGAGGATGCGCTGCAGGAGGCCATGCTGGCAGCGGCGACCCAATGGCCCGCCGACGGTCTGCCGGATAATCCGCGCGGGTGGCTGACCCATGTCGCGCAACGGCGGATGGCCGATACGGTTCGCGCCGAGGTGGCTCGGCGACGCAGGGAGACAACGGTTTTCGAACGCGATGTGCCCGACGCCGCGGCCGTCGATCGGGACGACACGCTCGCCATGTTCTTCCTCTGCTGCCATCCGGCACTGTCGTCCGCAAGTGCCATCGCGCTGACGCTGCGCGCGGTCGGCGGGCTCGGCACGGCGGAGATCGCCAATGCCTTCCTGCTGCCGGAAGCGACCATGGCGCAACGGATTACCCGTGCCAAGAAGAAGCTGGCCACCCTCGACCGGCCGTTCGCCCGGCCCGGTGACGCGCAATGGCATGAACGGCTGAGTTCGGTGCTGCATGTGCTGTACCTGATCTTCAACGAGGGGCACACCACCACTTCGGGGCCCGACCTGCAGCGGGCGGATCTGTCCGGCGAGGCGATCCGCCTGACCAGATCGATCCACCGGCTGCTCCCCGACGACACCGAGGTCGCCGGTCTGCTCGCACTCATGTTGCTCACCGATTCCCGGCGTGCGGCACGCACCGGGACCCACGGTGAGTTGATTCCGCTCGCCGAGCAGAATCGCGCACTGTGGGATCGCGCGCTGATCACCGAGGGCGTCACGCTGACGACCGGCACGCTCGCATCCGGTCTCACCGGGCCCTATCAAATTCAGGCCGCGATCGCGGTGCTGCACGCACAGGCCCCACGTGCCGAGGACACCGACTGGACGCGAATCCTGGCGCTGTACCACATGATCGAGCGCATCTCGAAGAACCCGATGGTGACGCTCAACCGCGCCGTTGCCACCGCCATGGTGCACGGGCCCGCCGCGGGTCTCGAACTCGCCGACACCCTCTACGATCAGCTGGCCGGCAACCACCGCCTCGACGCGGTCCGCGGCCACTTACACGAAATGGCAGGCGATTTCGACGCCGCCATCGCCTGCTACACCATTGCCGCCCACCGCACCACCAGCTTTCCCGAACGCGACTACCTCACCCTCCGCGCCGCCCACCTCCGCCACCGCGCCACCCCCTGACCGCCCGCCCCGCGTCGGCGTCAGCGTCGGCAGCGCGCTCGGCGACGGGCGACAGCGACGAGCGACAGCGACGAGCAGCGGGCAACGGGCAACGGGCAACGAGCAGCGGGTAACGAGCGACGAGCAGCGGGCAGCGGCAGCGGCAGCGAGCGACGAGCGACGAGCAGCGGGCAGCGGGCAGCGGCAGCGGCAGCGGGCAACGAGCAGCGGGCAACGAGCAGCGGGCAGCGGGCAGCGGCAGCGGGCAACGGGCAACGGACAACGGGCAACGGGCAACGGACAACGGGCGACGAGCGACGGACAACGGGCGACGGGCGACGGGCGACGGGCGACGGGCGACGGGCGACGGGCGACGGGCGACGGAACAGTTGGGCACGCAAGGGCCCCACGAGCTGCCGGATCCAGGCGCGGCCTGCCAGATCGGTGCCGCCGCGGCGGCGAGGCGGCGGCGCGTTGAGAGTGGCGTTGGGCCGTGTCGTCTGCGCGCCCAGTGGCGGCACGCGGCAGACTGCTGGGTGTGGCTGGGAAATTCAGTGCGGGGATCTTGTTGTTCCGTCGGCAATCGGGAGGGACCGAGGTCCTGATCGGGCATATGGGTGGCCCGTTCTGGGCGCGCAAGGATGCCGGTGCCTGGTCGATTCCGAAAGGCGAATACGAGCCGGAGCACGAGAGCCCCGACGCTGCGGCCGCACGCGAGTTCACCGAGGAACTGGGCCTACCGGTGCCCGAGGGCGAGCGGGTGCCGCTCGGCGAGGTCCGTTACGGCAGTGGCAAATCCACCAAGGAACTCACCGTCTGGGCCGTCGAGGCCGACCTGGATCCGGCCACCGTGGTGCCCGGCACCTTCGAAATGGAATGGCCGCCCAAATCGGGCCGCCTGGCCACCTTCCCAGAAATCGACCGCGCCGCCTGGTTCGACCTCCCCACCGCCCACCAAAAGCTCGGCACCGGCCAACGCCCCTACCTCGACCGCCTCACCCAACACCTCATCTGACCGCCCCCGCGCCAGCCGTCTGGCACCGGGCACCCCGCCCATCGAGCCGGCACCCCGCACATGGGATGCCCAGTCTCGGGACGGGCTGCCCGGTGGTCAGCGGGGTGCGGGGCTCCAGGTTTGGCCGGTGATCAGTTGGAAGGCTTCGATGTATTTTTGGCGGGTGGCCTCGACGATTTCGGTGGGAATGGGTGGGCCTGGGTATTCCTTGTTCCAGCCGGTGGAGGTGGACCAGTCGCGGACGAACTGCTTGTCGAAGGAGCGTTGGGGGCGGCCGGGCTCCCATTCGGCGCCGGGCCAGAAGCGTGAGGAATCCGAGGTCAGCACCTCGTCGCCGAGGGTGAGAGTGTCACCGTCCCAACCGAATTCGACCTTGGTGTCGGCGACGATGACACCCCGAACGGCGGCGTGCGCGGCACCGCGGGTGTAGATCCGCAATGTCAGCTCGCGCAGTTGCTCGGCAACCTCGCGACCCTCCTGGTTCACCACATCCGCGAAGGTGATGGGCTCGTCGTGACCCTCGGATGCCTTGCTGGACGGGGTGAAGATCGGTTCGGGCAGTTTGTCGCCGTCGCGCAGCCCAGGCGGCAGCGCGATGCCGGAGACCGTGCCCGTTTGCTGGTACTCCTCGAGCCCCGAACCGGTCAGGTAGCCGCGCGCGATGCACTCGACCTGCAACATCTTCAGCGGCTTGACCCGAATGCCGCGACCGGCGAATTCGGCGGGCACATCGGTCGCCGAGACCACATGGTTGGGCACGTCGGCGAAGTACTCGAACCACCAGTTCGACAGCTGGGTCAGTAGCGCGCCCTTATCCGGTATCGGCGTCGGCAACACCACGTCGTACACCGACACCCGGTCCGATGCCACGAGCAGCAGCGTGTCGCCGTCCTCGTAGAGGTCGCGCACCTTTCCGGCGTGGATGTGCTTCACGTCGTAGCTCCGATCCTGGTCGATAGGGTTTATGGGAAAAAGTTCCGCGCGGGCAACCTTACCGAGGTGGCATTGTGGTGAGTGCTGTGCCCGCCGGGCGGCCCGCCCGAGCCTGTTCTTCGAACCACGAAGGAGTCCCATGTCCGCACCGAACCTGACTCGCGACCAGGCGATCGAACGCGCCTCGACAGTGCAGGTCGAGAACTATCGCATCGACCTCGACCTGACCGACGGGGCGGGGAAGCCGGGCGAGCAGACCTTCTTCTCCCGCAGCACGGTCACCTTCACCGCGACTCCGGGTGCGAGCACGTTCGTCGATATCGTCGCCCGCGGGGTCCGCTCGGCCGTGCTCAACGGCGCCGCGGTCGATATCGCCGACTACGACGAGTCCAAGGGCATCACGCTCACCGGTCTGGCCGAGCGCAATGAACTGATCGTCGAGGCCGACTGCGAATACTCCAATACCGGTGAGGGCCTGCACCGCTTCGTCGACCCCACCGATGATGAGGTCTACCTGTACTCGCAGTTCGAAACCGCCGACGCCAAGCGCATGTTCGCCTGCTTCGATCAGCCGGACCTCAAGGCCACCTTCGATATCAACGTCACCGCCGCGCCGAGCTGGAAGGTCATCTCCAACGGCGCGGTCGTCGACACGCTGATCGCCGAGCCGGGCAAACACCTGTTCCGCACCACCCCGAAGATGAGCACCTACCTGGTCGCGCTCATCGCGGGCCCATACGCCGAGTGGACCGACGCCTACACCGACGACCACGGCAGCATCCCGCTCGGCATCTACTGCCGCGCCTCACTCGCCGAGCATATGGATGCCGAGCGACTGTTCAGCGAGACCAAGCAGGGATTCGGCTTCTACCACAAGAACTTCGGTGTGCCCTACGCATTCGGCAAGTACGACCAGCTGTTCGTCCCGGAGTTCAATGCGGGCGCGATGGAGAACGCCGGTGCCGTTACCTTCTTGGAGGACTACGTCTTCCGGTCCAAGGTGACCCGTGCGTCCTATGAGCGGCGCGCCGAGACGGTGCTGCACGAGATGGCGCATATGTGGTTCGGCGATCTGGTCACCATGAAGTGGTGGGACGATCTGTGGTTGAACGAGTCGTTCGCGACCTTCGCCTCGGTGCTGTGCCAGTCCGAGGCGACCGAATACACCAGTGCCTGGACCACTTTCGCGAATGTGGAGAAGTCCTGGGCGTACCGGCAGGATCAGCTGCCCTCGACGCATCCGATCGCCGCGGACATCCCGGACCTGCACGCGGTCGAGGTCAACTTCGACGGAATCACCTACGCCAAGGGCGCTTCCGTGCTCAAGCAGCTCGTGGCGTACGTGGGGCTGGAGCCGTTCCTCACGGGTCTGCGCGACTACTTCACCGAACATGCCTACGGCAATGCCACTTTCGACGATCTACTGTCGGCGCTGGAGAAGTCCTCCGGCCGCGATCTGTCCGGCTGGGGCGCGCAGTGGCTCAAGACCACCGGCCTGAATATCCTGCGTCCGGACTTCGAGGTCGATCCCGGCGGCCGTTTCACCAGGTTCGCGGTCGTCCAGGAGGGCGCCGAACCGGGCGCCGGTGAGCGTCGCGTACATCGCCTGGCGATCGGCGTATACGGCGAACGGGACGGAAGGCTGGTCCGCACCAACCGAATCGAACTCGACCTCGACGCCGCCGAACGTACCGAGGTGCCCGAACTCGTCGGCGTGGAACGCGGCCAGCTGGTGCTGATCAACGACGACGATCTCACCTACTGCTCGGTGCGCCTCGATTCCGATTCGCTCGACGTGGTGCTGCACCGCATCCACGAAATCGTCGAACCGCTGCCGCGCACGCTGTGCTGGTCGGCCGCATGGGAGATGACCAGGCAGGCCGAGATGCGCGCACGCGACTTCGTGGCCCTGGTGCAGCGCGGTATCGGTACCGAGACCGAAATCGGTGTGGTGCAACGACTTCTGATGCAGGCCAATACCGCGATCGGCAGCTACGCCGATCCGGAGTGGGCGAATACCGCCGGCTGGACCGAATACGCCAACCGGCTGCTGGAACTCGCCCGCGAGGCCGCGCCGGGCTCGGATCATCAGCTCGCCTTCGTCAACGCGCTCACCGGCGCGCGACTGCAGGCCTGGCACACCGAGGTGCTGCGCGAACTGCTCGACGGTGATCCGGCCACCGTCGGTCTGCCCGGTCTGCTGGTGGACACCGATCTGCGCTGGCGACTGGTCGCCGCGCTGGCGGCGGCGGGCGAGATCGATGCCGATGGCCTCGACACTCCGGCTATCGACCAGGAATTGGCGAACGACCCCACCGCCGCGGGCAAGCGCCAGGCCGCGGCGGCGGCGACGGCCCGACCGATCGCCGAAGTGAAGGAGCAGGCCTGGACCACGGTGATGTCGGACGATTCGGTGCCCAATATCACCGCTCGCTCGATCGTCGGTGGCTTCGCACCGGCGGGCCAGGGCGAGCTGCTCGCGCCCTATGTCGACCGCTACTTCGCCGAGGTGCCCGGCGTCTGGGAGCGCCGCTCGAGCGAGGTCGCGCAAACCGTCGTTGTCGGCCTCTACCCCGTCTGGGCGATCAGCGAGGAAGCGGTGGCGACGGCGGACAAGTTCCTCGCCGGTGAGCACCCGCCCGCCCTGCGTCGCCTGGTGATCGAGGGTAAGGCGGGCATCGAGCGCTCACTGCGCGCCCGCGCCTTCGACGCCCAGGGCTGAAAGGGCATGCGGCACTGATGGCTACCTCGGCCTGATCGAAACGGGGCGTGCTCATCATCGTGATGAGCACGCCCCGTTCGCATCTCACCCGAGACACTAGCTGCCGGACTTGTCGATGTGCTGCGGCCGAACGCAATCGGCGCGTCCACCTTGTGCAGGTGAACGCGCCGGATGAGGAACTACGCGATCAGCGACCGATGGCGGCGGCCATGACGCGGACCGCGGAGACCAGACCGTCGATGAGCTGGCCCTGACGGAACGAGCTCAGGGCGGCGGTGACGCCGAGCTGGCAGACGCGGTCGTTGGCGCGATCGGCGATCTCGCTGCCGGAACGGACCTCGACGGCCTTGTCGTTGGGCGAGACGGCGATGAGCACCGAACGCGCTGCCTCGGGGGTCGCCGGGAAGACCGCGTCCGCACCGGCGGCCGGATCCGCACCCAGATCGCCGATGTAGATGTTGAAGCGCACCTTCGTCGCGCGGGTCGCCTCGGTGAGCACGTTGTCCATGGCCAGCCGCTCGTCATCGCTGAACGGGGCTTCCTTGAACACGGCACCGGCCTCGTGCACACCGGAGACGCGGCCACTGCTGGTGACCACCGAACCGTGTGGCAGTTCGGATTCGATTACCGCGGGCCAATTAGAACTTGCCACTTGCCCGGCCTCCGATCAGCTCCACCTCGGTGGACTCGATTGCCGCATGGTGACCATGCGACGACTCAGTGTCGTGATGACCCGATCCGGTCACCTCGTCGGTAGCACTCCACAGCACGGGAGGCTGGGTCCACTTCTGACCGAGATCGAAGTGGACCGGCTTCTCCCCGGGCAGTGGCTTGCCGAGAAACGACAATCCGGCGATCGCGCCGTAGATCACCAAGGGGATGCCGAGGAAGATCAGCACTGTCTCGAGAATGCTCATGACCGAGCCTCGCTGACGCTCGGCTCCGTCATGCGCATGGCACGCTGGCACATGCTTCGCTCGCTTCGCTCACTCACGAGACCAACGGTAGACGATGGTGTGTAGTAGTTCGCGCTGTGGTCGCGCTCGTGTTGTCCGGTCACACCAGCCAGGCGGCGGCATTCGCGGGCAGCTGACCATTCTCCGGCGCGACGCTGGCGAGCAGCACATCACCGGGCGGCAACGAGATCGGCACGGGCGAGGCGTTCAGCACGCAGACCAGTCCGCCGGGCCGACGGAAGGCGAGGCAACCAGCCGGGCTGCCGTACCACTCGATCCGCGGACCCGCGAATTCCGGTCGGACACCACGCAATTCGATCGCCATGCGATACAGCGACAGGGTGGAGCCCAATTCCTCCAACTGCGCCTCGACAGTCGACGCGGCCCACTCCGGCGGCATCGGCAACCAGGATTCGGCCCTGGTGAAGCCGAACGGCGGTGCCACACCCTCCCAGGGAATCGGCACCCGGCAGCCGTCGCGTCCGCGCTCGGTATGTCCGGAGCGTTCCCAGACCGGATCCCGCAGCACCGCCTCGGGCAGATCGTCGACATTCGGCAGCCCGAGTTCGGCGCCGTTGTAGATGAAGACCGCGCCGGGCAGCGCCAGCTCCACCATCATCATGGCGCGGGCCCGCGCTACCCCGACGGGACCGCCGCCATACCGGGTGACCTCACGCGCGATGTCGTGATTGGACAGGGTCCAGGTGGGGACCGCACCCACCGGCGCGACGGCCGCCAGCGAATTGTCGATGGCGGCGCGCACCGCGTCGGCACTGAACGGCGTCTCGGCGAGGCGGAAATTGAAGGCCAGGTGCAATTCGTCCGGCCGGACGTATTCGCCGAAGCGAATGTTGTCGTCCACCCAGACCTCGCCGATCGAGACCGCATCCGGATATTCGTCGAGCACTTTGCGGATGCGGCGGTGGATCTCGTGCACGGCGGGATTGTTGAAGCGCGGATCGCTGTCGTCGTGCACGAGCATTTTGGTGTCGACGCGCTCCATATCGGGCAAACCGTCCGGTTTGGCCATACCGTGCGCGACATCGAGGCGGAACCCGTCGACACCCCGATCGAGCCAGAAGCGCAGCGTCTGCTCGAAATCAGCGGCAACCTCGGGATTTGCCCAGTTCAGATCCGGTTGCTCGGGCGCGAAGATATGCAGGTACCACTGGCCGGGCCTGCCGTCGGCCTCGGCAACGCGGGTCCACGCCGGCCCCCCGAAGATGCTCGGCCAGTTGTTCGGCGGTATCGCACCGTCGAGGCCGCGGCCGTCGCGGAAGATGTAGCGGTCGCGTTCCCGGCCGCCGGGTGCGCCGGCCAAAGCCGCCGCGAACCACGGATGCCGATCGCTGGTGTGGTTCGGCACCAGATCCATGGTGACCTTGAGACGGCGGTCGTGCGCGTCGGCGATCAGCTCGTCCATCGCCGCCATACCGCCGAAGAGCGGGTCGATATCGCGCGGATCGGATACGTCATAGCCACCGTCGGCCATCGGGGATCGCATCACCGGACAGATCCAGAGCGCGTCGACCCCGAGTAGTTCCAGGTAGCCGAGCTTGTCGCGAATCCCGCGGAGATCGCCGATCCCGTCACCGTCGGAGTCCGCGAAGGATCTCGGATAGACCTGGTAGAACATGGCCGACCGCCACCAAGGTTGGGCGGTGCGATCCACCGGCGCCGGGACGGCAGGTATATCAGTCACATCCGCAATAGTGCCAAAAATTTTCGGCAAATTCGCTCAGGCTCAGCGATATTCGATGACATCGGGCAAATATCCAGCGTTCGATATCCGAGCCGAAAACCTTGGGCCTGTCCGGGAACTCGACCGAAACGACCTCACCACGCAGCGTTCACCAGCGAATTTGCCGCCATCTCGAGATAATCGAGCAACGCCTTTCGATGCTCATCGTCCAGAATCTCCGGTTCGATCTCCGCCACGCCGATTCGCATGCAGCGCAGCCACGCGTCACGTTCCACCGGACCGATCGTGAACGGCATATGCCGCATCCGCAGCCGCGGATGCCCGCGCTCATCGGAGTACGTGCGCGGTCCACCCCAGTACTGCTCCAGGAACATACGCAGACGCCGCTCCGCCGGTTCGAGGTCCGGCTCCGGGTACAGCGGGCGCAACACCTCGTCGGCCGCCACCTCTCGATAGAACGCCGCGATGATCCGGTGGAACGTTGCCGCCCCGCCGATCGCCTCGTAGAACGACGTCGCTGTCTGCTCGCCGGAAGTCATCAGGTCCTCTCGATCGGTCCGCTGCTGATCGTTTCGAGCGACCCGCATGCTCACTACGGGCCGCACTCCATTGTGCCCGCGTCACGAACGGGCGGCCCTTCAACCACAGTTCATCCGACATTGTGCGAAATCACCGTGCAATAGCCCGCGTTCCATGGTCAACTGGGTGGCAGTCTCTGCCGAGATACCACATGATCTTGAAACCATGAAACCGGGGTCCCCATGAAGCAGCGGCACGGCCGATCACACGAGGCCAGGACGCACCGACAACTCCAGCCCGCCGACGTCCACAATCGTGGGTCGGGGGCTACTCCGCTGCACATCTTGTCCGATCACTATCCGGGTGCACATCGCACCGGTGAGCCTGCTCACCACAATCCGCACCTCACGCCGGTCCAGAACGAGACCGCCAACTGGTTGAAGCGCCGGGTGTTGCTTCTCAATGCCACCTACGAGCCGCTCACCGCGCTGTCCGCACGCCGCGCCGTGGTGCTTCTGATCTGCGATAAAGCCGATACCGTCCATCACGACCCCGAGGGTTCGGTGGTGCATTCCGCTGAATCCGCCGTCACGATTCCGTCGGTCATCCGACTGCGCAGCTACGTCCACGTGCCCTATCGGGCGCGCGTCCCGATGACCCGAGCCGCCCTCATGCATCGCGACCGCTACCGCTGCGGGTACTGCGGTGGTAAGGCGGAGACCATCGACCATGTCATCCCGCGCAGCCGCGGCGGTGAACATTCCTGGGAGAACTGCGTCGCGAGTTGCGCGCCGTGTAACCATCGCAAGGCGGACAAACTGCTCAGCGAGCTGGGGTGGACGTTGCGTTCGCCGCTGGTGTCGCCGAAGGGGCCGCACTGGCGACTGCTGTCGACCACTACGGAGCTGGATCCGGTGTGGTTGCAGTATCTCGGCGAAGGCGCCGCCTAGCCCCGTCCGGATTGGCTCCGTCGACACCCGGATCGGGATTCGTGCTCATCCGCCGCGGGTGTTCTTGGTCACCGCACTCGAATCCGCGGGGTCGATCGGTGAGCGTCGCACCAGCGGGTGCACCGCAGCCGTGATCGGTGGCTTCCGCTAGGTGTATTCGACGACCAATGCTGCCCAGGTGTCGGGGGCGAGGGCTTCGAAAACGTGAGGGGCATCTCCCGGGTAGGAGATGTAGTCGCCCGGGCCGAGTTCGACGGGTGCGTCGATCGGGCCGATGAGGGCGCGGCCGGCGGCCAGCAGCACATGCTCGATCACGCCTGGAATGTGTGGGTCGGATTTGCGGGCATGACCGGGTTCGGCCGTGATCCGGAAGAGGTCACGGCGAGTGTTGGCCGGTCCGGCCGCCAGCAGGGTGGCGCGGTAATCCGATTCCGCGGCGGCGACCACCGGGCCCTCTCCCGCGCGGATTACATGCACGGTCGGGCGCGGCGGGTCGAGCAGTCGCGAGAAGGGCATGTCCAGGGCGACGCACAGCGCCCACAAGGTCTCCAGGCTCGGGTTGCCGGTACCCGATTCCAGTTGGGACAGTGTGGATTTCGCGATACCCGCACGGTTGGCGACCTCGGTGAGCGACAGCCCTGCGCGCGTGCGCTCGCGGCGCAGCGCAGCGGCGATCACTGCCTGCGGCGTCGTTGGATCCTGCTCCATGCGCGCTCCCGTCGAGTAGCTGACCGCCCAACAGAGAACCATATTGACGAATCGTCCCGCCATGTTCACTATAAGCTACATGCGTTCGATATGGCGAACACTCGATCGGGACACGCTCTCCGGGATCGCGGCGGTACTACTCGCGGTCGGGCTGATCGGTGTTTCCTACGGCGCCACCGCCGTCACCTCCGGTTTTCCGTTGTGGGTTCCGATCGTGCTCGGCGTCGTCGTGCTCGCGGGCGGTGCGGAGTTCCTGTTCATCGGGATCATGGCGGCAGGCGGCAGCCCGATCGCGGCCGTACTGGCCGGGCTGCTGGTCAATGCCCGGCATCTGCCGTACGGGCTGTCGGTACCCGATGTGGTCGGCACCGGATGGCGGCGGCGGATCGGCGTCCATGTGATGAACGACGAATCCGTCGCACTGGCCCTGGCCCAGCCAGATGTCGCGCGTAGGCGGGCCGCGTATTGGGTGAGCGGGCTGGGTGTGCTCATCGCCTGGCCCGGCGGTGCGGCGATCGGTGCGCTGATCGGCACGATGGTGCCCGATACCGGTGCGATCGGATTGGACGCGGTATTTCCCGCGGTGCTGTTATCACTGATCATGCCCGCGCTGCGGTCGCGTGGCACCTTGCGCGCGGCGCTGATCGGGTCGATCGCGGCCGTGGCGAGCGCGCCGTTCCTGCCCGCGGGAATGCCTGTGTTGGTTGCACTGTCGGGGTTATTCTTCGCGATCTCGAAGCACGACGACGAGAAGCCGGGCGCTGCAGAGGCACAGGCGTCATGAACCAGCGAAGCATCGACGTGCCGGTCATTTCGGAGCCGGGCGAGGTCCGGGCATGAGCACCCCGATCCTGCTGGTCGCCATGGCCGCGCTATCCGCGGGAACCTATGCCTTCCGTTCGTTGGGTCCGGCCCTGCGCAACCGCATTCGGTTCCCGGAGCGCGCGAAACAGCTCCTGGAAATCGGCGCGGTCGTCCTGCTCGCCGCGATGGTCGCCATCACGACGCTGCCCACCGGCTCCGCCCACCTCGGATTCGCCCTGCCCGCAGGCGTTCTCGTCGGCGGCCTGCTGGCCTGGCGCAATCAACCCATGCTCGTCGTCATCCTCGCGGCAGCCGCAACCACCGCCCTCTTGCGCCTGCTCGGCCTCTCCTGACCCCCCACCGGTTCGACATCCCCAAAACCGTTGAGCAGCCCCCACTATCGGGATCCGCACCGCACGACGGATGCGAATCCCGACCGGAGGTGCGGGAATTCGTGCGACAGGCCACCAGTGGCAGGCAGCTCGGATCAGCTGGGGGTCAGCGGGATGCCGCCGCTGAGGCGGCGGGCGACGGAACCGTAGCGGGCGTCGAGGCGGAGCCAGGTTCTGCTGGCGCGGACCCGGACGATTTCGGTGGGCGGGATGCGGCGGGAATCGGCCTTGTCACCGGAGTGCGGGATGAAATCCATTGCGGTGAGGGCGAACACAACGCGCATCGGGACCTGGACCTGCGCCGGAGCCGCCGAGACGGTGAGCACCGTCTGGTCGAGCAGGGAAGCGGGCGGGCCATGGCTACTGCCGTGTTCCTTGGCCAGTGCCGCGCCCTGTTCGGCGAGTTCGACCAGGGTACGTGCGGGCACATCGTCGATATGTTCGAAGCCGACATCCGGCGGCAGCGCGCCACGCCAGGCCGAATCCATCGCGTAGCCGAGATCGATCGGATTGCCGGACGGCAAACCGGCGAGCACCAGATCGGCACCGACAGTGACATCGTCGACGCCCAACTCGGCGACCACGGTGCGCACTGCGAGCGCCTCGAAACCCGTTGCCACCCAAGCGGATACGTACCGTTCCCCACGACGGCGCATACGCACCACCGCCGCCGGATCCAGCCGAACGGCTCGACTCAAGAACGTCGCGAGATTCTCCCGCTCAGCCGGATCGGCAACCTCCAGGACTCGCTGTCCCGACATCAGTGCTCCCACATCACCACATCGCGGCCGGCCCCGGCCGCCACCACACGACGACCGAGGTCAGCCATTACTGCCCAGCGATCCGGATCCGCCGCCCGAATGATGCGGGCAATCGCTCAATCTTTCCACTCAGCAAGGTAATCACGTTCGGTATCGGTCAGCCGACGCAGACGCTGCGAACGCATATCGAAGGCCGCGATCTGGGTGGAGGCGATCACCGCGGCCGGCGAGTCCGGGGCCGCACCGTTGGCGCGCACCTCGTAACCGATGGTGAAGTCGACCGCCCGCAGTTGCTCGATCCACATCGCGATATCGAGTGGGGTGTCCTCGTGCCGCAGCTGACCGCGGTAGCGGACCCGCAGGTCCGCCAGCACACAGCCTTCACGCAGCGGGGCGGTCGGACGCCCGTCCTCGAACAGCCACGGAATCCGCGCCTCCTCCAACAGCGTCACCATGCGGGCGTGATTGACGTGCTGGAACACGTCCATATCCGACCACCTGACGTCTACCTTGGCGTGGAAGCGCTTCGGCAGCAGCAGGGCGCTGCCGGGCGCCTTTCCATTACCGTTCAACGAACTCGTCAACGTGGTACCTCCGATTGGGCGCCCACCCCGCTCACCATGCTTCGCACTTGCCGCGCCGCAACCGACAGCGTGGCGAGATCGTGGGTTCCGGACTCGAACAACTCCGACAGCGCTGCCCGAGCGCGTCCGAGCCGGGACTGGTTTTTCGACTCCCAGTATGCAATCTTCTCGTCCGCTGTCTCTTCCGGGTCACCGCCGGAGAGCACGTCGAGGGTCAGCGAGCGCAGCGAACCGTACATATCGTCGCGCAGTGCCAGCCGGGCCAGCGCATGCCAGCGATCGCCGCGTTCCAGGTGGCTGACCGCCTGCAACAGCCAATCGATCTTGAGGTGATCGTTGAGCGCGTAGTACAGCGAGCCGACCTCCTCACCGCTGCGATCGGTGATATCTGCGATATCCAACACATCGAGCAGTGGGAACAGGTTCAGCAGCCCGAAGGCCTCGGTGGCGAGGTCGGTGGGCGCGCCACGGGCGATCACTTCGGCGGACTGATCGGTCAGCGTCGAGACGTGATGTCCGCGCAGCCAACCGGGCACCTTCGGCGCCAGCTCGCGCACACCTCGGCTGTACCGGTTGATCTCCGCGCCGACCGCGATCGGCTGCGGACGGTTGCTCAACAGCCAGCGTGAGGCTCGGTCGAGCGCACGCTTGGTCTCGAGTTCGAGTTCGTCGCGCACCGATACCGCGGCGTCGGTGGCCCGGATCCGCGCCCACATGGTGTGCAGGTCGAAGATCTCGCTGGCCGCCGCGAACGCGCGCACCGCATCGGTCGCGCTGGCGCCGATTTCCTCGTTGAGCCGGTGGGCGTAGGTAATGCCGCCGTAGTCGACCATCTCGTTGACCACCATCGTGGTGGTGATCTCCCGACGCAGCCGGTGCCGCTTGATGGCGGTGCCGAACCGAGTCCGCAACGGTGTCGGGAAGTACTGCGGAAGCCGGGTGGCGAAGTACGAGATATCCGGCAGATCGGTCTCGAGCAGATCGGCCTTGAGCGAAAGCTTCACATGCGCCATGAGATTGGACAGCTCGGGCGAGGCGAGGCCGGTGCCCTCCTCGAGTCTGCGCTTGACCTCCA
Source organism: Nocardia sp. CA-107356 (assembly GCF_050946365.1). Classification (NCBI taxonomy): domain Bacteria; kingdom Bacillati; phylum Actinomycetota; class Actinomycetes; order Mycobacteriales; family Nocardiaceae; genus Nocardia; species Nocardia sp. CA-107356. The sequence goes on from NZ_CP191992.1 coordinate 8,111,704, forward strand.
CCTCCGACGGCAGCGCCTCCAGCTCGCGATCCACCCCGCGACGCGCCTCCAGATCCTCGATGAGCCGCTGGTGCACATTCAGCATCCTGGGCGCCTCGGTCCGCGAGATGCCCATCAGGAAATTCTGGGAGACGTTGTCCTGCAACACCATCTGGGCGACCTCATCGGTCATCGAGGCGAGCAGCGGATTGCGTTCGGCCTCGGACAGTCCGCCCGCGCTGACCACACCGTCGAGCAGCACCTTGATATTGACCTCGTGGTCGGAGCAGTCGACACCGGCCGAGTTGTCCAGCGCATCGGTGTTCATCTTGCCGCCGTTGCGGCAGAACTCGATGCGGCCCAGCGCGGTCGCGCCCAGATTGCCGCCCTCACCGATCACCTTGACCCGCAACTGATTTCCATTGACCCGCACCGCGTCATTGGACTTGTCGCCGACCTCGGCATTGGTCTCGGTGCTCGCCTTGATGTAGGTTCCGATACCGCCGTTCCACAACAGCTGCACCGGCGCGAGCAGGATCGCCCGCACCAGTTCCGGCGGCGACAGCGCGACCACATCATCGGCCAGCCCCAGCGCTTTTCGCGTCTGTGGGCTGATCGGCACCGACTTCACGGTGCGATCCCAGACGCCACCGCCGGCGCTGATCAGCGAGGTGTCGTAATCGGCCCAGGACGAGCGCGGCAGCGCGAACATTCGCTGCCGCTCCCGGAACGAGGTGGCCGCATCAGGATCGGGATCCAGGAAGATGTGCCGATGGTCGAATGCCGCGACCAGCCGGATGTGCTCGGAGAGCAGCATGCCGTTGCCGAAGACGTCGCCACTCATATCGCCGACCCCGACCACGGTGAAGTCCTCGGTCTGGGTGTCGATATCCATCTCCTGGAAGTGGCGTTTCACGCTCTCCCACGCCCCCTTGGCGGTGATGCCCATCGCCTTGTGGTCGTAACCCGCCGAACCGCCGGAGGCGAATGCGTCACCGAGCCAGAACCCGTAGCTCTGCGCCACGTCGTTGGCGATATCGGAGAACGTGGCGGTGCCCTTATCGGCGGCCACCACCAGATAGGTGTCATCGGCGTCGCGACGGATCACCCGCGCGGGCGGCAAGACGGCACCGGTCGCCCGGTCCACATTGTCGGTGACATCGAGCAGACCGGAGATGAAGGTCCGGTAGCACTCGACGCCCTCCGCGCCCAGCGCCTGCCGATCCGCGGTCGGATCACCGGTGGCGGCCGGCGGCTGCTTGACCACGAAACCGCCCTTGGCGCCGACCGGGACGATGACCGCGTTCTTCACCGCCTGCGCCTTCACCAGGCCCAGGATTTCGGTGCGGAAGTCCTCCAGCCGGTCCGACCAGCGCAACCCGCCGCGCGCCACCGGACCGAAGCGCAAATGCACGCCCTCGACCCGAGGCGAATAGACGAAGATCTCGAATTGTGGCCTCGGCTTGGGCAATTCGGCGATCTCGCGCGGCTCGACCTTCACCGAGACGTACCCGCGCGGATTGCCCGCGATGTCGGTCACGTAGTAGTTCGTCCGCAGCGTCGCCTTGACCAGGGACAGGATCGCACGCAGGATGCGGTCGGCGTCCAGGCTGACGACCTCGTCGATGCGGCCGCGCACCCGGGTCTCCAACTCGGCGGCATGCTCGGCCGATTCGGTATCCGGATCGAACCGCGCGGCGAACAGGTCGACGAACAGCCGCGCGATATCCGGATATGCGAGCAGGACCCTGGCGATATTCGCCTGACTGTACGGAAAATCGGCCTGCTGCAGGTACTTCGCGTACATCCGCAGGATCGACACCGCACGCCACGGCAGCCGGGCGCGCAGTACGAGCTCATTGAGCGCATCCGCCTCGGCTCGGTCGTACCAGACCGCCTCGAACGCCGCGGTGAACCGATCGTGCAGCCCCTGCTCCTCCGATGCCAGCGCATCGGCTCTGGCCGAGGACTCCAGCAGTTCGGCGTCCAGATCCCGATCCAGCGAACTGCGCAGCAATTCCGGCCTGGCCAGCAGGCCGAAGTCGTAGATCCAGCGTTCCCCGCCCCCATCGCCGGGTACCGGATCCAACAGGATCTGGTACGGCCGCTCGTCGACCACTTCGACACCCAGACTCTGCAGCACCGGCAGCACCTGGCTCAGTGAGATGCCGGTGCCGCCGATGTAGAGCGTGAACCGCCACGAGCCCGGTACCGAATCCGCACGGCGGTAGAGGTATTGGTCGATCGAGCCCTCGGCGAGCCGCTCCAGCCGGACGACATCGGCCAGGGCGCGGTCGGAGGCGAAATCCTGTTTGTACGCCTCCGGAAACGCCTCGGCATAGCGCTGGACAACCCCGGGATCGAGCACGGTGGAGGTGCTCACCGCATCATTGAGGCGATCATCCCAGGTGTGTGTCGCCTCGGAGAGCAGGTTCTGGATGCGCAGCCGATTGGCCTCGGAGGTGTCGGCGACGGCGACGGCCTGGCGCAGCACCGGGAACTCCGCCTCCGGCATGCGCACCGTGAAATACACACTGGCCAGCTCACTTTCGCTGACCCGCGCCGAATAGTCGATGGAGACGCCGCCCAGTTCGCGGACCAGGATTTCCTGCATCTCCAGCCGCACCCGAGTGGTGTAGCGATCCCGTGGCAGATAAACCAGGCACGCGACGAATCGTCCGTAACCGTCCGAACGCAGGAACAGCCGAACCTGCCTGCGCAGACCGACATTCAGGACCGCAGTGGCAGTGCGGCGCATGGTCTCCACATCGGAGGAGAACAGCTCGGTGCGCGGGAACGACTGGATGACCTCGAGCATGGCCTGACCGGAGAACGAGTCCAGGTCGAATCCGCTCTCCTCGATGACCGAGCGCACGCGGCGTTCGATCACCGGAATGTCGAGAACGTTCTCGTGCACCGCCGTCACGGTGAACACACCGATGAACAGGTGCTCGCCGACGATGGTGCCGGATTCGTCGAAGTCAGCGACACCGATGAAATACGGGTACACCGAGCGGTGCACGGTGGCGGGCACCAGGCCCTGGGTGAGCATCAGCAGCGGCCGGTCGCCGCCATTGACCGGCACCCGGAAGTCGGTGCCGACATCCGGGCGCAGCACGCCGAGGCAGGTGCCGGGCAGCGGGTTCGAGATCGTCTGCCCCTCGTCGGCACTGAGCCGGTAGCGGGCATAGCCGAGCACGGTGAAATTGCCGCTGGCCAACCAGCGCAACAGATTCGCGGTATCGACCAGATCGGCGTCGGAGAACGGCGCGTGGCCGGATTTGGCCGCTACCTCGAGCTCATCGGCCAGACCGCTCTGTACCTCTTTGATGGCCTCGGTATCGCCGATGACCTGACGCACGTCGGCGATCACATCCGGCATCGACTGCTCGATCCGGTCCAGCAGGGCGCGACTGGTCGAGGGGTGCAATTGCAGGTGCATCCAGGATTCGCGCAGGCCGCTGGTGCCATTGCTGTCGACCTCGTGCGGCGCGGCACTGGTCAGCCGTCCGTCCGCATCGCGCGTCACCTCGAAGATCGGGTGGATCACCTCGCTCACGCTGACGCCCATCCGGGTCAGCGACGAGGTGATCGACTCCACCAATAGCGCCATATCGTCGGTGACCAACTGCAGCGCGGCGCCGAGGCCGGAGCCGTCGTCCGGGTGGTAGACCCGCACCAGTGCCCGCTCGGCCGGGCGAGTCATCGCCAGCTCCATATGCCGCCGGAAGATCTGAGTGATCCCGGTGATCGCGCAGTCCACATCGCCCGCGTCGACGTGGCGGAAATACGCCTCCTCGAGGGATGCGAGTTCACCGCGCAGCGACTGCGGCAATCCCGCGGCCCACGCCGCACTGGACAATTCGGACGAGACCGTCATTTTTTCGCCAACTCCTCGGATTCGGTTCCGCAACAAAGTGACGCCGGTCCGAGAGTAGCTGTGCCTTGCAGACGCGGGGGTGAATTCCCTTCTAAATGCAGGGTGTTCACCGATACCGTAGCGTTCGCCGCTTGATTGCCGAGGTCGATGAACCCGGCACAGCACCCGATCGGACCGGCAACGTCAGGTAGACGCGATCGCGGTGGTAGCGACCCAATGCCCGGACTGCGCCTGCGCATGCACGGTCCCCACCATAGTCAGATCTGTGGCCGGGCGTGCGCCGACCGTATTTCCTTCGATGGAGACACGGCCCGGTGCGGATTCTCCGCAATTCCTTCGGCAGAACGACCGTTGGATGACGTGATGCGCGGATGCTACCGCTGCGGCAGCGGTCGACCAGCCCGCCGTGGCAGATCGGTTCCGAATGCCGTTCGGCGGTGCGGATCGCGGATTGCTCGGACTGCGCCCGCGTGCGCGCCGTCGCCCTCATCGAACTCGGGTACGCGGCTCACGCTCACGTCACGTCGTAACGCCGAACCTCACGCCTCGTTCGTGAAGGATCCACCGACATATCTAGAGGCAGTGAACGCGATGCCACACATCAGCAAGCACCGGTCCCGTCAGGACTGCTGCCCCTGCGCTATTCCGGACCGCGACGAGCAGTACAGAGGCGCCGCCGACCTGACCGCCCAGGTCGCTGCGCTCGATGTCTCGATGTCCGATCGAGATGCGGTGGTGCACAGCCGCAGCGCACGGCTCGCTTGTCAGACCGGCGACCGCAGCACGGCGGCGCAGAGGCGGCCGAGTTCGAACGGTTCGGACTGACCGAGGCAGCACCGTCGATCATCGCGCAGGCGGCGCTGTATTGGTGCGGCGCAGGCGAATTCGATCGAGCGGCCGCACTGGTGGCCCGAGTGATCGACGCTGGCATCGGGTCTGACATCACGTGATGTCGACTTCCTGCTGACCACACATCGCTACTTCGTCTCGGGCTGGCGACCAACCGACAGGACGTGCTGCGTGACGGAATCGAGCTGCTGGCACCGTATTCCGGCGGGGCGGCAATAGCGACCGCCCCGCCGAGCACGGGACTCAGCCGCGGGTGAGCTTGCGGTGTGTCACCCGGTGCGGTCGGGCGGCTTCGATACCGAGACGCTCGATCTTATTGGCCTCGTATGCCTCGAAGTTGCCCTCGAACCAGAACCACTTGGCGTCGTTGTCGTTATCGCCCTCCCACGCCAGGATGTGGGTGCAGGTCCGGTCGAGGAACCAGCGGTCGTGGGAGATGACAACGGCGCAGCCCGGGAACTGTTCGAGTGCGTTCTCCAGCGAACTCAGCGTTTCCACGTCGAGGTCGTTGGTCGGCTCGTCGAGCAGGATCAGGTTGCCGCCCTGCTTGAGGGTGAGCGCGAGGTTCAGCCGGTTGCGCTCACCACCGGAGAGCACCCCGGCGGGCTTCTGCTGGTCCGGGCCCTTGAAACCGAACGCACTGACATAGGCGCGCGAGGGCATTTCCTGATTGCCGACCTCGATGAAGTCCAGACCGTCGGAGACGACCTGCCAGACATTCTTCTTCGGGTCAATGCCCGCACGGTTCTGGTCGACGTAGCTCAGCTTGACCGTCTCGCCGACCTTCACCTCACCGCTATCGGTCGACTCGAGCCCGACGATCGTCTTGAACAGCGTGGTCTTACCGACACCGTTCGGGCCGATCACGCCGACAATGCCATTGCGCGGCAGGGTGAACGACAGATCCTTGATGAGCTGGCGGTCGCCGAAACCCTTGTCCAGATGCTCGACCTCGACGACCACACTGCCCAGGCGCGGACCCGCCGGGATCTGGATCTCCTCGAAGTCCAACTTCCTGTGCTTCTCGGCCTCGGCCGCCATCTCTTCGTACCGCCCGAGGCGGGCCTTGTTCTTGGCCTGGCGGGCCTTGGCGCCGGAACGGACCCAGGCCAACTCCTCCTTGAGCCGCTTCTGCAGCTTCTGGTCCTTCTTGCCCTGGACCTCGAGACGCTGGGCCTTCTTCTCCAGGTAGGTGGAGTAGTTGCCCTCGTAGGGGTAGGCGCGGCCACGGTCGAGTTCGAGGATCCACTCGGCGACATTGTCGAGGAAGTACCGGTCGTGGGTGACGGCGAGCACGGCGCCTGCGTACGAGGCCAGATGCTGCTCGAGCCAGAGCACACTCTCGGCATCGAGGTGGTTGGTCGGTTCGTCGAGCAGCAGCAGATCGGGTTTGCTCAGCAGCAGCTTGCACAGCGCGACCCGGCGGCGCTCACCACCGGAGAGGTTGGTGACCGACTCGTCCGGCGGCGGGCAGCGCAGTGCGTCCATGGCCTGCTCGAGCTGGGAGTCGACATCCCAGGCATCGGCGTGGTCCAAGTACTCCTGGAGTTTGCCCATTTCGTCCATGAGCTCGTCGGAGTAGTCGGTGGCCATGAGTTCGGCGATCTCGTTGAAGCGATCCAGCTTCACCTTGACCTCGCCCAGGCCCTCCTCGACATTGCCGCGAACCGTCTTCTCCTCGTTCAGCGGCGGCTCCTGCTGCAGGATGCCGACCGTGGCACCCGGGGCGAGGAAGGCGTCTCCGTTATTCGGCTGGTCCAATGCGGCCATGATCTTCAGCACGCTGGATTTACCGGCGCCGTTAGGGCCGACGACGCCGATCTTCGCGCCAGGAAGGAAGTTCAGGTTGACATCGTCGAGCACGACCTTGTCGCCGTGCGCCTTACGAACCTTCTTCATTTGGTAGATGAACTCAGCCATATACACGAGCCTATCGGTACGAGGATTGATGATTACGGCCCGCTGCCCCCACTTGCGCAGCTCACAGCCCACCGTCATTCAACCAGGACGAGATCCGAGCGATTCCCAAGGCCATCGCTCCCAGCCTCTACGAGTTCGTCATGCCGCCTGTAGGCCAACTACGCCGGACACGCCCGGACAGCCGAGTACCGAAACGCCGAGTGACCTGACCTCCCGCATCCGGCCGGATACCGCCGAAATCGGCTCGAGTCTGCCTCCGGAGCAAAGGGCTTGGATCGCCGTGTCACGCTTGCCCTGTCATACAAACTCCGGAGCCGCGTTGGTGGAGGGTGACACAATCGCACCTGTGGCGAACGATTTGAGCGGCGACCTTTTAGTCACAGCCGACCGCCTTGAAAGCTTGGAAAAGAGCGACGTGCGCAGCTGGCAGCAGGCTGATTGCGCACACTGTCACGGTAGCCAGGCGATGGTGATCGCAACGACATCTGGCCATGACCTACTCAAAGCGGATGTCGAGTGGCTTCGGTGCGTCAGATGCCATCGCGGGCTCGTGCGGAACGAGGGAGTCTTGAGTCCAGGTGTATGCCCCCTCGAGACGCCACACGCGCTGCCGCCGGAGGACGTAGCTGCTTGGGAAGAAGTCCGTAGTTGCCTTTCGGTCGGGGCGAACACTGCTGCCGTGATGATGTGCCGAAAGCTTCTCGTTCACGTAGCGATCGCGCACGAACTCCCCGCCAAAGATGAGAAGAACCGTAGCCCCTCGTTCGCGCGGGCACTCGACCACCTCGAGGATGTGGGGATTGTGACAGCGGCGATGCGCACGTGGATCGACCGCATCAAGGATGTCGGCAACGAAGCCAACCACGAGTTGACCTCGATTTCGGAGAAGCAGGCAATGGATGTCGCGAAGTTCACGTATCAACTGCTTCACTTGGCCTACGAGCTTCCGGCCATGATTGCGGATTCCGCACCGGGGCCCCCGGCGAGCTAGTTACTCTCGATGAACGCCACCTGCGACAAACGCCATCAGCGATAGCCTCAAAAACCGTTGTGGCACCCCGCGATACAGTGGGTGACATCGGACCTCGGACCGAGCACCTGCCTGCCCATTTTCAACATCTATACGTTGGGGACGGTGTAGTAGTAGGAGACGGGCCGCAGCATCGCCTGGTCGATCTGCCAAGGCTGGTGGACGACGATCGCTCCTCCAGAAGCTCTAGGCGGCACGGGTGTTCGATCGAGCTTGATCGAGTGCACCACCACCAGCGCGTTGTTGGGATATTCCTGCCGATGGTGTTCGACCTCGTTGTAGGTCAGGATCACCTGCCCGCCAAGCGATGTCGTCCCTTTGACTTCCACGTAGATCCTTTCGGCACCACGGGTCGCGAGCAAGTCATATGACTCCAGGTCGCCGGTGTTTTTGACTGTGTACTTCATCGCCTTGAAATGCTCGATCGCAAGGTCAACCGCGTGCTCCTCGATCGCAACCTTGTCAGCATGGCTCAACCGCTGATGCTGCCCACCTGTCCGCCGTGTCTTTCCAGCAGATTCCGCTGCGGCCTTTTCAGCATCGACGATTTCCGGCGGCTCATCACCGGGAATGAACACAGTGTCGTCAGCGAGCTTGTACAACTTGTCCAGCATCTCGCCAATTGTTGAGAAGTCCTGGCGGAGTTGTTCTTCGGTTGGGAGCGAGTCGGCCTGGTACCCGATACCGTGTACGTTCCCGAGCTCGTAGGCGTGTCCAAGTCCGCGGCTCATATGCAGGTCAATGGCGCCGAACGATGTGGGGTCTACTCCGTCCGATGCAAGTGCCGAGCGAGCCCAGTCGGCGCGACGGATCACAATGCTGTCGGACAGCGAGATGATCCGTCGCCGAATCGGATCGAACGGACTGGTGCCCTGGTTCAACGACAGATACACAGCATCGCCGGTGGCACTGAACAGGTACACGGCGTACCACCCGCCGCCGGGCTTGCCGCTCCGCTGAGGATCGAAGTAGCGGCTCCAGGGAACTCGCGCCGGCGTGCCTTTCCCACCGCTGCCCTCGGTCTGCCACTTCGGGAAGTTCGAATTGAGCTCTGTCTGGATCCATTCCGGAATCGCCTTCTCCACCAAAGCTTTCCGGCGAACCATCACTGGATCTTGTGCGTCTGCACTGAAGTTGGGTTGCAGTGTCAACACTTCCTCGAGCAAGTCCCTCAGCGACATGGCGAGCAATCTACCCATCTACTCCGACAAGGACTCCGGCTCTGGTCAGTGCAATCGACTGCCGAGGGCACGCCCAACGAACTCGCCGAGAACCGCAGCGGCCTCCGGGCGGCGTCATGCCGACAAACCGCGGTTGCCCCGGGCTCGGTTCTTCGTCAGACATCCCGTCCGCGCCTGGCAGTCAGAGACTCACAGGCCGTCAGAGGTCCACTCCGGTCACCTATGACCACCCACCAACACCCCAGCACCACCACTGTCGCCGGGGGGATCCGGCCGTGCGGTCAAGCGTCGACGGGCTCGGGATCAGCGAGCTGGGGCGGTGCGGAAGACAGGGACGTCGCGCCCTCCCCCGGCTCCTGGCCGTCGACGCATGCACGATCATCAGTGCTGGATCGGTCACAACTATTCCGTGTCAGGCTACTGGGTCCGGACGCCACGCCCGAAACTGCGCGCCGGACCACCTGTGCGGTGCAGCGGGACAGGTCAGGGCCGATCGCGGTGGCACGCATCTCGATGTCGCGCCGCTCCGCGCCGTCCCTGCCCCGGTACTCGTGTGAGCGCAGCTGGCCGTGCGCGACGATCGGATCGCCGCGACGCAGGGAGGCGTCGACACCGAGCACCAGCCTGCGCCAGCAGCTGACCGTCAGATACAGGGTTCCGTTGTCCACCCAGTCCCCGCTCTCGGGATTGAATCGCCGGGAGTTGCTCGCCATCCGAAAGGTCACCACCTGCTCCCCGTTGGTCAGATCGCGCTTGACCGGATGGGTCACCACCGTGCCGATGACGGTCACCATCGCTTCATACATCGTTGCGCCCCTTTACGTTTCGATCCGTCACGGATCGCTGCGGGTATTGCTCCCTCGCACCTGAGGGCCCCTTCAGCCTGACCGCTCCGGACCCCATCCGGCCGCCCCGATTCCCGAATGTGGACAACTTCGCCACATGTGGACAGTCGCCGCTTCATACATCCCCATCGTCGGAGGATCGCAGGCGGCGATCGGGTCCGAACAGGCGACCGCGAATCGACGAATCCCCCAGTGGTAGAGCCGGGTTCGTCGCGAACCAGCCTTACAGGACCGCCGGGTCGGTATTGGCACCGCACAGCACGATCACGGGCCGCTCCCCCTCGGCGGGCACATACGCACCGCTCTGCACGGCGGCAAACGCCGTCGCCCCCGCGAGTTCCACCACGATCCGAAACTCCCGCCACAGATATTCGCGAGCCGTCGCGATGGCATCATCGGTCACCAACAGCGAGCGCACGTCATAGCGACGCGCGATATCCAGCGCGATATCCCCGATCCGATTGGCGCCCAAGGACTCCGCCGCGATGCTGGAGACATTCACATCCACCGGCCGTTGCGCGTGCAACGCGGCGTTCAGCGTCGCAATCCCCTCCGGTTCGATCCCGACCACCTGCTGCCGCCGCCCGAGCGCCGCCGCGATCCCGGCGACCAGCCCGCCGCCACCGACGGCGGCCAGCACCGGCGGCCGCCCCCGTACCTGCTCCTCCAACTCCAGCCCGACCACGCCCGCACCCGCGACCACCGCGGGCAGGTCGTAGGCGTGCAATTGCATGGCGCCCCGCTCGCTCGCGAGATCGGTCGCGTAACGGTAGGCCTCGGCGTAAGTCGTTCCGTGCCACAGCACTTCGGCACCGTAGGACCACATCGCGGCCACCTTGGTATGCGGCGCCGACTCCGGGACCACCACGGTGCACAGCTTGCTGAGGCGAGCGGAGGCCAGGGCGGCCGCGATCCCGGCGTTCCCGCCGGAGGCGATGACAACCTGGTCGACCTGCTCGGCCGACTCCAATAGCGCGTTGAAGCTGCCGCGCACCTTGAAGGTCCCACCGTGCTGCAGGTATTCGAGCTTCAGCGTGACCGGAACGGGCCCGTTCGGTCCCATGATCGAGGTATGGAATACCGGCGTCTTGCGCACCTGTCCGGCCAACCGTCTGCGCGCCGCACGCACATCCGATCGATACACCCGCCGGGCATGCCTGTTCTCCACCACCGCGGCACCCCGCTCACTCACAACTTGCACCTCGATGGAGCTCAATTACGTATTCCTCGGTCACGCTTGGCCAATTCGGCGAACATGGCATTATGGGCGGCCAACTCCGCGCCGTGGTCCCGGTCCGCGGCCCGGTCGGTCCGCTTCGCGAGTTTCGCGTCGCTGCGCGACCATTGGATGAGCAGTGCCAACATCACCACCACCAAAGGCACCTCACCGCTGGCCCACGCCAGGCTACCGCCGGTGCGCTGGTCATCGAGCAGGTCGTTGTTCCAGCCGAGGCCCAGGCTGCGGAAGAACCACCCACCCATCACCGTGGTCATACTCATCAGCGCGATGCCGAAGAAAGCATGGAACGGCAGCGAGCCGAACACCATGCCGAGCTTGGTCAGCGGCTGCACCTGACGCGGCTTCGGGTCGATGCCGATCACCACCCAATAGAACAGATAGCCACTGAGCAGGAAGTGCAGGTTCATCATCAGATGGGCCGCGTGGGAATCGACGAACGAGTCGTAGATACCGCCCATGTACAGCGCGTAGAACCCGCCGACGAAGATCACCGACGCGACGATCGGATGGGTCAGAAGACGCGAGACCGGGTTATGCACCGCGGCCAGAATCCATTCGCGCGGACCGGGCACACCACTACGGCCGGCCCCTGGCAAGGCGCGCAGCGCCAACGTGACCGCACCACCGAGTGCGAACAGGATCGGCGCCAGCATCGATAGCGCCATGTGCTGCCCCATGTGCACGCTGAAGACCGCGGGCGAATACCGCCCGACCCCCGACGAGGTGGCGAAGAGCAGGATCGCGCAGGCCGAGAGCCAGGCGATGGTCCGCCCGACCGGCCACGCATCCCCGCGCGCACGCAACCGCCGCACCCCCATCAGGTACAGCACCGCAAGCACGATGGCCAGCGTGCCGAAGATCAAGTCGAAGCGCCAGTCGAACAGCAATCGCGATACCGACGGCGGGCCGTCGAGGTTGTAACCGAGCTCGACCTCCGCGGGTGTCGGCACGCTGGTCGGTGGTGGCGGCGGCGTTCGCCCCAACCCCACGGCCAGCCCCATGGTGGCCGCGAAGATCAGTGCCTCGACACCACCGAATCGGATGAGCGCGGCGCGGTCGAGCGGGTTCGCGGCGAGTGCGGGCAGGCTGGCGCGACGCTGCAGATATCCGATGCCGCCGAGCACCACGAGCGCGCACGCCTTGGCGATCACCAGTCGGCCGTAGGTGGTGGTGAACAGATCGCTCCACGGCACCCGCACCCAGGAGTTGATCACGCCGCTGACGCCGATCACGACGAAGGCGATAGTGGCGGTGAGCGAGAATCGCCGGGTCGCGATATCGGTGTGCACACCGCCGCGCATCGCGTACGCGAGCACCGCGAACAATCCACCGACCCATACGGCGGCGGAGACCAGGTGCAGGATCAGGCTATTGGTCGCCAGGTCGTGCGCACCACCCGCGGACGAATGCCCGGTCAGCGCCAGCGGCATCATCGTGACGACCGCGCCGCCGAACAGCACCGGGGTCCACCCCCAGCGCAGCGCCAGTCGGCACCCCACCGCGACGATCAGCGAGAAGACCACCGTCGTGCGCCACGCCTGGGCCAGATCCACCTGGCCGATCGCGCGCCACAACTGCTCCGGCCGCCAGATCTGACTCACCGACTGCCCGGTGGTATCCGACACCGTGAGCGGTATGAGCAGCGCCGCGCAGCAGGCCCAGCTCAGGGCGAAGTTGGCGGCGCGCCGCACCGCGCGATACCCGCCGACATCGAGCAGGCCATTCGCCTGCGGCGGTACCAGGAACGCGGCGAACAGCAGGGAGCCGACGGTCAATGCCGCGGACAGATCGGCGAGCGCCCGCAATGCGGGCAGGCCATAGGTGGTCAGCGGTCCAGGATCCGGAATGCCGAGCAAGGTCAACGCCTGCGCCGCCGACAGTCCGACGATCATCGCGGCGACCACCGCCGCGATCGCACCGGCGAGCACCGTCATAGTCGCGAAGGTCGCCCCGGAGCCCGACTTACCCGTTCGGAGATCGGGTGCGACGGACAGGTCCTGCGGTGACGACATGGGATTGAGCGTAGTCGGCCGCTAATGCGTAGCCCGGCGGGGTTTGGGCCGATAAGGTGGCTAACGGATCGGAGGTGCGATGTCGATCATCCCGCGACTCGCTTGGCCCATGCGCCACAGGTGGCTGAAATGTTGCTAACGCTAAGAACCTAGCAATCTGGACGGTCGCTATACTTGCCGTGCTGGACAGCACGGCCAATGTCGGCCATCGTGGAACCCACTGCCTCCGTAGCTCAGTTGGATAGAGCAAGGGCCTTCTAATCCCTAGGTCGCAGGTTCGATTCCTGCCGGGGGCGCCATACACCCGTCTCTCCGCGTTTTACGCGGACAGGCGGGTGCCGCGCACGATATCCACCCTCTGTCGGTCGTGCGCGGGATCATCCGCCGGGCCCGCCCCTGACTCACAGGCAGGGTTCGCGCCGATTCAGTTGTCGCCTTCGCGGCTACTCAGCTCTGCTCAGCTCTGCGAATAGCCCAAGGTATGCAGGCTCCCCACACCCGCCACCGATAGATACCACCGAGACCCCATCCCTAAACGGGATAAATCAGACTTCTTCATTCCCGTGCCGGCGAGTCGTGTTCGTCGCTTGGCGTGTTGCCCGGCGGAGTTCGGTGCGAGGTTCGTTGGTATCGCGGATGGCGTCCGGTCGGGATCGTCGACGAGTTCGAGACCGCGGACGATCGGTTCCGACACCCGTAACCCGTGCCTACCTGCCCGTGAACTTGGGTGCCCGGCGATCGAGCATGGCGGAGACCGCTTCGTGGTGGTCGTCGGTCTGGTGGGCGATGGCCTGGAGGGCGGCGGATAGTTCGAGCAGACTTTCCAGGCTCTGCCATTGGCCCTCGCGGAGCAGCTTCTTGGTCATGCGCAGCACGTGGGGTGGATTGGCGGCGACCCGGGCGGCCAGCGCCTGGGCCGCGTCGAGCAGTGCGTCGGGTTCGACGACCGCCGAGACCAGCCCCCACTCCAGCGCCGTGGCCGCGTCGATCGGCTCGCCGGTGAACGCCATCTCGCTGGCGCGAGCCATGCCGACGGCGCGAGGCAGTAGCCAGGCACCGCCGTCACCGGGGATGATGCCGACCTTGGCGAAGCTCTCGGCGAATGTCGCGGTGTCGGCGGCGATACGCATATCGCACATGAGGGCCAGATCGCAGCCCGCGCCGATGGCCGGGCCGTTGACCGCGGCGATGGTCGGAATTTCGCAGTGATACAGGGCTTTGGGGATGCGCTGGATCCCGTGCCGATAGCCCTGCCGCAACTCGGCGGGTGCGCCGCCGAACATGCCGGCTCGGTCGCGCATGTGTTTGATATTGCCGCCCGAGGAGAAGGCGGTACCGGCACCGGTCAGGATCGCCACCCGCACCGAGGGATCGGCGTTGACGGCGGACACCGCCCGCTCCAGCGCGTCCACCGTCTCGACATCGGATATCGGGTTGCGGGCCTGGGGGTTGTTGAGGGTCCAGACGACGACGTCGCCGGTGCGCTCGATCAGGACGGGCTCACTCACGATCTACTCCTCGGGTGCGATGACGATCCGGACATCCACCGGAACTATGCCGGTACCCGAGGCCACGACGGGATTGAGGTCCAGTTCCGCGATCTCGGGATGCGCGGCCACCAGATCACCGATGCGGACGAGGAACCGGGCGAGCGCGGTGCGGTCGACGGCAGGCAGGTGGCGGTACCCGTCCAGCAGCCGCGAGGCGATCGTTTCCCGGATCATTTCGTGCGCCTCGAGTTCGGTGAACGGCGCGGCGCGGAAGGTGACATCCGAGAGTGCCTCTACCAGCACACCACCGCTGCCGAACGCGACGACGGGCCCGAAGATCGGGTCGCGGGTGGCCCCGATGAGCAGTTCGACACCGCGCGGCGCCATCGGTGTGACGATCATGCCGTCGATGTGTGCGTCCGGCACGACCTTTCGAACCGATGCGGTGATGTCCAGTGCCTGCGCTGCGGCCGTCTCGACGACGACATCGAGCCGTACCCCACCGGCCTCGGATTTGTGAATCACTTGCGGGGAGACGACTTTCACCGCGCACGGCTGGTCGAATTCGCCGACCACGGCGGCGACCTCCTCGGGCGAGGACACGAATCGCCATGGGCCGATGGCTATTCCGGCCTCGATGAGCAGTGTCCGTGCGGACGGTTCGTCGAGTACACCCGCCGGCACGCGCACTGGTGCGGCGGGCGCGGGCAATACGAGCGGCGATCGCCGGTCGGCGCTGTCCAACCACCTGCTGCGCCGATCCAGTGCGGCCGCGATCCGCACCGCATGATCGATGGAAGCGAGTACGGGCACCCCTGCGGCGCGGAGGATGTCGTGATTGGCGATCGGATCGCCCGCGTAGCAGCTCTGCACGAGCAGTGGCGTGCCGTGTGCGGACTGTGCGGCGAGAATGCCACGCGCGGTGTCGTTTTCGGCCGGTTCGAGCGATTGATCGAAACGCCGGTGATATCCGCCGAAGAGCCCGACGATGAGCACCAGCCCGACCGCGGGATCGGCCATCAGGATCTCGACCGCCGTGGCGAACACGGTCGGATCGGTATCGGTGGCACCGGCGACGTCGACGGGGACGATCACCGAGGCCGCTGGGCCGAGCAGCTCACGCAATGCCGCCCGGGTCGGACCGCTCAACTCCGCTATCTCGATCCCGTGCGCGGTGAGCGCGTCCACCGCCAAGGTCGCGTGCCCGCCGCCGTCGCTGAGGACGGCCACCCGTCGGCCGGTCAGCACCGGTGCGGTGGTCGACAACGCTCCGGCGACGACGGCGAGCTCATCGGAGCGCCGCACCAGTTCGACCCCGGCCTGTGCCAGTACAGCGGTCGCGACCGCGTCCGACCCCGCGACGGATCCGGTGTGTGAGAGGGCGGTTCGCTGCCCGGCGGCCGATCGCCCGCCGCGCAGCATCACCACCGGGGTGCCGACGGTGGCACGGGCCGCGGCGGCGAGGAATGCGCGCCCGTCGGCCAGTCCCTCGGCGTGCACGGCGACCGCACCGCAGCCCGACTGGGCGGCGAGTTCGGTCAGACATTCGTCGTAGCGGACGTCGGCCTGATTACCCAGGCCGACATAGGTGTGCAGGCCCGGCCCGCGCACCGTGCGAACATCGTTGACCAGCGACAACAACATATTCCCGCTCTGCGTGACGACGCTGACCGGGCCCGGCGGAATGGCCTGCAACCCAACCAGATTGGCGCCGGTGGCGACGTTGGCGATGCCGGAGGTATTGGGTCCGATCACCCGCACCCCGCTATCGGCGATGGCGGCGGCGAGTTCGGCCGCGAGCCACGCACCTGCGGCGCCGATCTCCCGAAAACCGTTGGCCAGCACCACCGCCCCCGCGATGCCGACCGCGCCACATTCGCGCAGTACCCCCGGGACGGCAGCGCCGGGTACGGCGATGAGTGCGACATCGACCCCGGGCGGCAGCCGGTCGATGCTCGCGACGACGTCGAGCCCGCGGATCTGGCCGGCCTTCGGATTGACCGGGTATACCGGGTGTGCGTACCCGGATTCCTGCAGCGCCCGGATCGCTTGATAGCCGCGTTTGGCCGGATCTGTGGAGGCACCGATGATTG
The DNA here is from genome assembly GCF_050946365.1 of Nocardia sp. CA-107356. Classification (NCBI taxonomy): domain Bacteria; kingdom Bacillati; phylum Actinomycetota; class Actinomycetes; order Mycobacteriales; family Nocardiaceae; genus Nocardia; species Nocardia sp. CA-107356. The sequence continues at coordinate 8,128,223 of NZ_CP191992.1, forward strand.
CGATGGACCGAGGATCGAGCAGTCGCTGCAGTCCGGTGCGCTCGGTGCCGACCAGAGTGGTAGTGGATGCGCGTGTCACCAGAGGTCCCTCACTGTCCCCGGAAGACCGGCTGGCGACGTTCGGCGAAGGCCATGACTCCCTCGGCCCAGTCCTCGGAGTCCATCAGCGCCAGCAGATCTCGCGGTTCGGCGTCGAGGGCGACGTCGAGCGGATCGTCGCGTCGCAGTGCGGCCTTCATCCTGGCCAGAGCGAGCGGCGCCTTGGCGGCCAGCGAATCGGCCAGCGCCGCAGCCGAATCCAGCAGTGCGTCGGGGGCGACGACGGCGTGTGCGAGGCCCCACTCGTAAGCCTGTGCGCCGGTGAAGCGTTCACCGAGGATCAGCAGGTCCGTCGCGCGCCGCAACCCGATCAGCCGCGGCAGCCGGTGGGTGACCCCGCCGCCCACGAAGGTGCCGATACTCACCTCGGGAAATCCCATCCCGGCGTCGTCGGCGATCACGAGAAAGTCTGCGCTCACTGCCATTTCCGCACCGGCACCCAGCGCGTAGCCGTGCACCGCGGCCACGACCGGGGTGGACATGTGCTGGATCTGTCGGCAGGCCTGCTGCCCGAGCTGTGCGTAATGTTCCCGGTCGGCGCGAGTGCGGGTGCCCGCGGCGTGCGCCTTCAGGTCCGCGCCGACGCAGAACGCGCGCCCGGCGCCGGTCAGGATCACGCACCGCACCTGCGGGTCGGCATCGGCGGTGGCGAGGGCGTCGATGAGGGTGCGATACAGCTGCTCGCTGACGGCGTTGAGCCGTTCGGGGCGGTTCAGCGTCAGCACCGTGACCTGTCCGCGACGGGACACCAGCACCGTGGGTGCGTCGGTGGCTGTGGTCATCGAGGTAGATCTCCTCTCGTTATGGGTCAGCGCGCAGCGCCGACCACGGGGGTGGGAGTGAGCGGAATGTCGTCGGCGGGTCCGGATTTCGAGCGCCTGCCGCGGCCCTGCCGGGCGGTGAGCCACCGCGCCAGGAACGAGATCGCGAAGTTGGTGGCGATGTACATCACCGCAACCCCGACGTACAGCTGCATGGAGTACTGACTGCCGTAGTACTCGACCAGTGAGCGGCCCTGCCGCAGCAGTTCGGCATAGCCGACGATGAAGCCGAGCGAGGTGTCCTTGAGCAGGATGACCATCTGACTGACGAGTACCGGCAGCATGTTCGGAATCGCCTGTGGCAGTAGGATTCTGCCGAGCACGACGGAACGACCCAGCCCCATGGCCTCGGCGGCCTCGGCCTGTCCGCTGTCGATGGCGAGGATGCCACCGCGGAAGATCTCGCACAGCACCGAGGAGTTGTAGGCGACCAGCGCCAGCACCACGATCTGCAGCAGGCTCAGATCCAGTCCCAGACCGGGGAATCCGAGGGCCGCGAACAACATGAGCAGCAGTAGCGGAACACCGCGGAAGCCCTCGACCACGGCACCGGTGGCCAGCCGGACGGGCCGATACCGCGACAGCCGCCCGACGGCCAGCAGCAACCCGACCGCCAACGCGATGATCATGGCGAGCCCTGCGGCCTTGATCGTGGCCCGGTATCCCTGCCACAATGCCTGGGGCACACCGGTTTCCGGATCGAACAGGATCGCCCACCGCTTGTGGTTCAGCTGTCCGTGTGAGCCGAGCCGCAGCAGGATCGCGGCGACGATGAGCGCGCTGACGAGTCCGGCAGCGATGGTGATGCGGCGGGCCCGGCGGATCTCGTCGGGACCCGGCTCGTCGTAGAGGAAGGAGGTGTTCATCGCGCGACCGCCAATCGGTGCTCGAGCCTGCGGAATCCGAAGGCGGATCCCAGGGTGATGACGAGATAGGCCACCGCGATCCACAACAGGGCCGCGACGACGGCGGCCGGGTCGAGGAAGTTGATCCGCTGCCCCGACGCGGTCAGTTCCAGCACGCCGAATCCGGCGGCGAGGGAGGTGTTCTTGACCAGCGCGATCCACACGTTGGCCAGCGGTGGCACCACGGCGCGCACGGCCTGCGGGATGATGATGAACCGCATATCCTCGGTGAACGAAAGACCGAGCGCCCGTGCGGCTTCGGCCTGCCCGCGGCCGACGGTGTTGACGCCCGCGCGTACCGCCTCGGACACGAACGCCGCCGTGTAGCAGCCCAGTGCGACGATCGCCGACACCACATAGCTCGGGATGGTCAGCCCCAGTTGGGGCAGCACGAACACGATCAGGAAGAACACGACGGTCAGTGGCGTGTTGCGGATGGTTTCGACGTAGACGGCGCCGACGTGCTGCAGGAACGGCACCGGCGACAGCCGCGCGACTGCGACGAGCAGTCCGATGACCGCGGCTAGTACGCCGCCGCCGAAGCTCAACAGCAGGGTGGTGCCGAATGCCTTCGACAGCAGCGCGGCGTTGTCGGTAACTACATGCATAACGATGCCCCTCAGTAGCTTTCGAGATCCGGGAACGGCGGCGCCGCGCCGAGGATCCGGCCAGCGGTGCGGTCCCACGCCGCCGACCAGCTACCGTCGGCGAACGCGGTACGCAGCGCGTCATCGATGAACCGCACGAAATCCGTCTGCCCCTTGCGGATTCCGATGCCGTACGGCTCCTGGGTGAACGTGCCGGGGACGAGGTCGAAAGCGTCCTGGTCGAGGCTGCGCAGGCCGCCGAGGATGGTGTTGTCGGTGGTCATGGCCGCCACCTGGCCGTTCTTCAACGCCTCCGCGCACTTGCTGTAGGAATCGAAGAGCACGACGTGCGCGCCGGGGACGCGGTTGCGCATATTGGTCGAGGACGCCGATCCCTCCACCGCGCAGACATTCTTGCCGGTGAGATCGTCCGGCGAGGAGATCTTGGCCGGATTGCCGCCGCGCACCATGAGCGACTGTCCCGCAATGTAATACGGTCCGGCGAAGTCGATGATCTCTTTACGCTGGTCGTTGATGGTGTAGGTGGCGATGACGGCATCGACCCGGCCCTGCTGCAGGAACGGTTCCCGGTTGGCGGAGACGGTCTCGACCCATTCGATCCGGTTGGCCGGGATGCCGATTTTGGCCGCGATGAGCTTGCCGATTTCGGCGTCGAATCCCTCGGGCCGACCGGTGATCGGGTTCTTCAGGCCGAACAGGGGCTGGTCGAATTTGGTTCCGATGGTGATCTTTTCGGCATCGTGTAGGTGCCGCATCGTCGAGCCCGCGGCGAAGTTGACAGTGGTGTCCACCGGCGGGCCGGAATTGGACAGCTCGATCGGGGGTGCGCCGGAATCGCAGGCGGCGGCGAGGGTTACCGCGGCCACACCGAGCAGCGCCGCGGCGAGGCGGGACAGTCTTCTCATAGCGGAGTTCCTGAAACGGATTGCAGTGATGGAGGATTCACGGTTGCAGCACCCGCGCGAGAAAGTCTTTGGCGCGGTCGCTGCTCGGCGCGGTGAAGAATTCGTCGGGAGTGGCCTGTTCGGCGATGGCACCGTCGGTGAGGAACAGCACGCGGTCGGCGCTGGCGCGCGCGAATCCCATCTCGTGGGTGACCACCACCATCGTCATCCCCTCGCTCGCCAGCGATCTCATGACGTCCAGCACCTCGCTGACCATCTCCGGATCGAGGGCGCTCGTCGGCTCGTCGAACAGCATGACCTCCGGCTCCATGGCCAACCCGCGGGCGATCGCGACCCGCTGCTGCTGCCCGCCGGACAGCTGGGGCGGATAGGCATCGGCCTTGTGCGCCAGGCCGACCCGCTCCAGCAGAGCCCTCGCCTTGGTCTCGGCGTCCGCCCGGGACAACTTCCGGATGCGCATCGGCGAGAACGTGATGTTCCGCAGCACGGTCATGTGCGGGAACAGGTTGAACGACTGGAACACCATCCCGATGTCGGCGCGCACCTTCTTCAGCGCCGCGCCGGACGACGGTAGTGGCTCACCGCGGAAAGTGATGGCACCGCCGCTGATCGTCTCTAGCCGATTGATGGTGCGACACAGCGTCGACTTGCCCGAACCGGAGGGCCCGATCACCACCACGACCTCGCCTTTGGCGATGTCCAGGTCGATGTCGCGCAGCACGGTGATGGTGCCGAAGGTCTTGGTCACACCACGCATCGAAATCAGCGGGGGTTGCGGGGAGGTGGTGGCGTCGGTGAGCGATGTAGTTGTCATGGGCGGATCCAGTCCTGATCGGAGGCTCGTGCGAGGTAGTTAACCGCCTCGAACCGCGATATGCAAGTAGATTTGCAGAATCTGCAATGATGCAATTTTGATTGCAGAGCCGGTGGATGCACTCCGCCCGGCCCGAGCCACAAGGGAGAATGACCGCGTGAACGAGCAACAGGCGGACAAAGGGCCGCAGACGTTCGATGAACTGGTCGCGGAACTGCGAATGCGACACGACTCGCTGTCGCAGTCGCATCGCAAGCTGTCGGAGCGGGTGATGGCCGATCCGGAAGCCGTGGCCTTTATGACAGTGTCGGAGCTGGCCGCGGCGGTCGGCGTCAACGAGGCCACCGTCGTCCGCTTCGCCAATGCCCTGGGTCTCAAGGGCTATCCGGGACTGGCCCGCCTGTGCCGCGAGCGGCTACAGGAGCAGGCCCAGCTGCTACGTCGGTTCGACACCTTGGAGCAGTTGCCCGCCGACGGCAGCGGATTGCTGAACCGCACACTGGAATTCGATCAGGCCAATATCGCTCGAACTTTCGCGCGCATCGATGACGACACCTGGGACTCGGCGGTCCGGCATCTGGCCGACGCGCCGCGGGTGCATGTGATGGGCCTGCGCAAAAGCCATGCGCCCGCGTATCTACTGGCCTACCTGCTCGGCATGGTGCGTGAGGACGTCGCGCTGGTGACGGCGACGGCCGGCGCGTTGACCGATGATCTGCGCCGGGTGCGTGCGGGAGATTGCTTCGTGGCCATCTCGATTCATCGCTATATGGCCGACACGGTGCGCGGTGCGGCGTGGGCTCGGTCGGTCGGCGCCCATGTCGTCACACTGACCGACAACCCGGGGTCACCACTGGCCGCATCGGCGGACGAATGCTTCTTCGTCGATGCGGCCAGTGCCTCGGTGCTGCGTTCGATGACCGCGTTCACCTCGCTGGTGCAAGCACTCACCGCGGGGGTGGCGACGTCGCACGGGCATGAGGCGCGCGCGTCACTGCTCCAGGAGGAGCAACTGCTCAGCGACTTCCAGGTCTACACAACGGATTCGCGGCCCAAGTAGGGATCTCCTGGTCGTTTCATCCAACGCGACCATACCGTTCGACCGCCCGGGCTCAGGCAGTATCGAGCAGCGGCTCGTCGCGTTCGTCGGTCGTCCGAAGGGCAAGCGTCGGTTTCGGTGTCCAGTAGATTCGGCCGTTGTCGAACTCCTGGTAGGTCCCGGTGTCGAAAGGGATTTCGTCGGATGTCGGCCAGCCGAGGAGCCCGTTCTCGAATCCGCTCCGGTTCCAGCGCTCACGGATTTCGCCGTGTACCCAGTACGCCGGCTGACCGTTACGCTGGTAGAGAGCCCCGTTCTGGAAGCCCTGTACCTCGCCCCATTCTTCGTCCTTCGGGTCGCGCAGCACGGTGTGATCGGTAATCGGATAGCCCAAAGGCCCGGCCTCCCAACCAGTTTCCGCATACTTCTCGAACAATGAATTCGGGATCGGATGTGCACCGGTGGACGGATACCAATAGATGTATCCGTGCTCGAACTGAACGAATCGGCCCACACCGTCGGCTGTCTTCATTTCGCCCTCGGGGCCGAGCCGCGCACCCAGCCAGGGCGATGTGGCCGCCTTCGCACCGATTTCGCCCGCTACCGGCGCGCCACCGGTGAACTCTCGGACATGGCTCTCGAAGACGTCCCAGGGGAAGTTCCAGCCAACATCGATATGCGTGCCGATCCCGAGGCACTCGGTCACGTATTTATGGTCGGAGATGCCGTCCCTGCGGGTATACGGCGGGGCGATGACATCGGTGGCGAAACCGTATTTCTTCGCATCCTGAACGGCCAGCCAGGCGGCTATCCGAAGGTCATCGTCGATGGCCAACCATTCGTCCCTGGACCAGGACGCCCGGCTGCCCGCGAAGCAGAGATTGATCGTACTGCTGTTGGCATCCAGGACCGACCATGACGCGTAGTCGGTATCGACGACATCACAGACGATCCCATCTTTGAGCGTGTAGTGATAGGAGACGCCGTTGGCCGTGTTGTCGAGATAGGCCGCCAGCGATTCGGCGGTGCCATTGCCTTCCTGGGTGTGCAGCAGGAAGTTGGTGATACGAGCGCCCCAGCGGTCCGAGCGGGAATTTCCGAACCTGTCGAGTTCGGTGTATGCGGGAGCGTTCACGATGTGTTCTCCTTGCGTCGCAGGGCGATCGATGGACCACTGCCCGAAGTCGGCAGCCAAGATGTCGTTGACGTCCACCGAGCTGCCGTCGATGAGCGGGCCCGGATCGGCAGGGGTGTCGATGACGCGCTGATACAGGACGGCCTCGGGGGTATCGAGTCGGTTGCCGGACCATGCGCGCGTCTGCCAGGCCCAGTACCGGCCCTCGGCAGTCCGGCCGATCACGTTGTCTTCGATGGCCCAAGCGCACACCTTCGACGAGCCGTAGATACCGGTCCACTCCTGTCCGATCGAGTCGTTGACGCCCCGGAAGAAGTCGACCGCCCGGTCGTTCCATTCGGCCGATCCGATGTCCTCGTCCACCGCGAAGAAGATCGGGCACCGGTCGGATCCGCCGGCGGCGGAATGGATTTCCCTGGCCTGACGGCCCATCCGATGCCCGCCGTCGTAGCCCGTGGTCCAGTCCGAGGGTGCCTGGGCATTACCGGGCTTTCCGTACTGCCATATCGAAACGGTCTCGAGGCCAACGGCTTTCAAGCGATCGGCATATTCCTTGGTCACCGGCTTGGCACCGAAACCGGCTCCGGGCCTGCTCGGCGATACGTAGACCAGGACGGCACTGTGACCGGCTGCCTTGATGGCCGCGGGATCGATCAAACGTGCGGCGAAATCAACTGCCGTCGACATGAGGGAACCTCCATTGATCGAAGACGGCGGGTCTGCGGCGTCGGCCGGCAACGGGTCGAGCCGGTCCGATCCGGACGGTGTGCAGGAGTGCAGATGCCGGGCGATACCGCCGTCGGCCCGGCAAGGTTTCCGGTTGTCGTACGCCTGATCACGATGCCCCCCGGGAAGACACAGCCGACCGGCTGTAGCGAAGCGGTTGCTCTTCCGAGTAGAGCAGGGCTCGTGACGCGGTTCCTCATCTGAACAGATGAGAATGCTGGCCCTGTCGATGAATTCAGGTGCGTAGAATCAGGTATCGAACTACTCGTGTGACGCATCGCTCGAACACCGATGGTCAACTCTGGATGATTCCCGTTTCTCTTGTGCCGCAGGTCATTTCATATGGCAATGACAATCGAGAGGTTTTCCGCGATCGTTGCGCGAATCAACCGCGCTGCGCTGCATCCGGGTGACTGGCCGCAGGCGGTGCACGATATTGTCACGGCGCTGGGCGCGGACCGCGGCGGCCTGGTCGTATCCGGCTCGAGTAGCCGGCAGATGACCGCCTGTTCGCTCGGGGCGGACGAACTGCGCCACAGCTACAACGCCCGATTCTGGCGTATCGATCCGATCGCGCGGGCGCTCGAACACGAACCCGCCGGTGTCATCACGACGTGCGAAGAGCTGCTCGGTCCGGACTACCTGCGTCGGCATCCATTCTTCCGCGACTGGATGGTTCCGCACCGGCTCGGCAACGGGATGTTCGCGTTGCTCACCAGTGGCGCCGAGACAGCGTGGATCGGGGTGTATCCCGATCGGGGCCACGACCTCGACCGATCACCGGCGATATCGACAATGCGCCTGCTGCTGCCACATCTGCGGCACGCACTGAACGTCCAGTCCTGTCTGGCAGCGGTCCGGACCGAGCGTGACCAAGTCATCGCCGTGCTGGACGTGCATCGGCACGGGCTGGTGATCGTGTCGAGTTGCGGGGTGATCAGCTACGCGAACCCGACGGCAATGTCGATCCTGGAATCGCGAGACGGCCTCGGTATGGGACGCTGCGGCCACCTCGAATCATCGGACAGCCGATCCGCGGTCGGGCTGCGCGCCGTCATCGATTCGGCACTGCGCGAGTACGGGCCGTGCGTCGGAGGGCGCGCCCTCATTCCCCGACACAGCGGCGCCAGCTCGTACGCACTGCTGGTGTTGCCGCTGGATCCGAAGGCCGGGTGCCGTGACGAGCGCGCGTCGGCGGCGCTCGTCGTCATCGTCGACCCGGACCATGAAATATCGGGAGGGCCGAAGGCGCTGCGGCAGCTGTACGGGATGACCGGGGCCGAAGCGCGCGTCGCGATAGCGGCACTACGCGGCGAAGGGCTGCGGTCGATCGCCGAGGAACTCGCGGTCTCAGTGAACACCGTGCGCACACACCTGCAACGCGCCTTCGAAAAGACCGGAACGCATCGGCAGGCCGAACTGGTTCGGATGCTGACGACCGTGCTGTCGGGAACCGGCCAGTTCGAGGAACCTGCGAATCACGGTATGCCCGGCACCACCCGTGGTCCTGTCCCGCACCCCGAGTCCGACGGGAGGGCTGCACCCGACGAGGGAGGCAGCGTCGAACACAGCAAGGACCGACCGCAGTCATATCGCGGGTGAATGCGGGACAGGAACCGCTGCCCCACACCGTCGATCAGAATTCTTTCTGCTGACACGTCATTGGCTGCCCTGGCCGGTGGGATGGGTGATCTGGCGCCACTCGCGGTCCCAGCCGTTGTTGCGGTGGTGGTCGAGGGCCCAGGCGGTGGCGCAGAGGAAGGCTGCCGCGCCGAGCCAGATTTCGAGCAGGACGGCCGCCCCGACGCTGATGCCGTGGACGGCGGCGGTGCTGGATCGCTGTGGGGCGGTTGTCGGGCGTCCGTCCGGGCCCAGCCAGACGGGAGCCGGCTGACCTGGTTGTGCGCTATCAGGGACGCCGACTATCGCGGTTGCGGACTTTCCGTCGTTGGTCCAGGACACCTGCGCCTGGAAATGCTCGACCATCGCGCCGTTTCGGTCTGCTACCGGGGCCGCGACCCGGACCGGATTGCCGGTGATGAATGCCGTCACGGCGACTTTCGAGGCGTTCTCGGTGCGGATCCGCGCCGAGGCCGTGGCATAGGCAGCCGTACCCGCGGCGGCGGCGATCGGCACAGCGACCAGCACGATCAGGACGGCCAGAATCCGCGTGATCCCCTGCATTCGATCCGAGACCCGCATCAATGGGCTGGGATTCCAGGGCTGCATACGCCAGATGCGCACCGGTAGCGCTGGCGACTCCGACACCTGTACCACCTCCTACGACGGAGCCACGGTGAGCCCGCGCCCGCGACTCCTACCTCCGGCATTCCCCACTATCACCAGTTGATGCACGGGTAGTCGACATCGGATGCCACGCCCTCGCGATCGCCGGACGACGGTTGCACGCGCCAGTAAGGTCGACACCCCTGGGGGCTGGCGCATATTTCGGGAGGTATCAGTTGTCGATACGGATATCGCTGCTCATCGTGCTGCTGGCCGCAGTCGCCGCGTGCACCAGCGCCCCGCGGCCGGACCTGCCGCTGCCGTACCACGGCGATGCCACGCAGCTGCTCACCGTCGTCGCGGCAGACACCACTGCGACAACAGCGACACTGACTGCCTGGCAACGCTTCCCCGGCGGGTGGCGGGCCGAGATCGGGCCACTGCCGGCATTCGTCGGGCGCGACGGCATCGGCCGCGCAAGCGAGAACTCGGCACACACTCCCGCTGGTGTCTGGACGCTCACCGAGGCATTCGGGATCGCACCGAACGACGGGACCAGCCTTCCCTATCGGCAGGTCGGCGATGCGGACTGGTGGGTCTCCGACGCCGATGCGCCGAACTACAACCGCTATGCCCATTGCGCGACGGGCACTTGCGAATTCGACGAGCATGCCAGCGAGAATCTCGGCATGGCGGGTGTGGCCTACGACCACGCCGTGGTGATCGACTACAACCGCCAGCCGGTCGTGGCGGGCGCGGGATCGGCGTTCTTCCTGCATATCGAGACCGGGCGCCCGACCGCGGGGTGCGTCGCGATCGCGGCCGCCGATCTCCGCACCGTCATGCGATGGCTGGATCCCGGCGCGCATCCGGTGATCAACATCGGAATCACGGGCCGCTGACTATCCGCAGATGACCTCGACCGCACCGGCGAGCACCGCCAGCCCTCGGTCCAACTCCTCCTCGGTAATGGTCAACGGCGGCAACAGCTTCACCACTTCGTCGGTGGAGCCGGAGGTTTCGACGAGCAGCCCACGTTCGAAGGCGAGTTGACATACCTTGCCCGCACGTGACGCGTCCTCGAAGACAAGTCCGTGTACCAGCCCACGTCCACGGGTCGACACACCGGGAAATGCCGCCGCGATGTCGGCAAGGGCGCCCGCCACGAGTTCCCCCTTGGCCAACGTCGCGAACTCCAGCGCGCTGTCGGACCAGTAGTGCTCGAGCGCCACTCGCGCGGTGACGAATGCCGCGTTGTTGCCGCGGAAGGTGCCGTTGTGTTCGCCGGGCGCCCACTGGTCGAGTTCTGGCTTGAAAAGCACCAGCGCCATGGGCAATCCGTAGCCGCCGATCGATTTGGACAGGGTCACGATGTCGGGGGTGATACCGGCGAGTTCGAACGAGAAGAACCCACCGGTCCGTCCGCAACCCATCTGCACATCGTCGACGATCAGCAAGATGCCGCGCGCCGCGCACAATTCGGCCAGTTCTCGCAGCCATTGCGCGCGTGCGACATTCACACCACCCTCGCCCTGCACCGTCTCCACGATCACCGCGGCGGGTTTGTCGAGGCCGGAGGACGAATCGTCCAGTGCGCGCCGCATCCAGCGCAGGTCGTCGTGCTCGTCGAGGAACCCGTCGTAGGGCATGGGCGTCACATGCACCAGCGGCACACCGGCTCCGGCGCGTTTGGCGGCATTGCCGGTCACCGACAGCGCACCGAGCGACATGCCGTGGAAGGCGTTCGTGAAGTTGAGAACGGTCTGGCGTCCGGTGACTTTTCTGGCCAGCTTCAGCGCGGCCTCAACGGCATTCGCGCCGGTCGGGCCGGGAAACTGCACCTTGTAGTCCAGTGCGCGTGGCGCGAAGATCCGGTCACGCAGGGTCTCGAGCAGTCCCCGCTTGGCGACGGTCGACATGTCGAGGCTGTGGGTGATCCCGTCACCGACGATGTATTCGATCAGCGCCCGCTTGAGGATGGGGTTGTTGTGGCCGTAGTTGAGTGCGCCCGCGCCCGCGAAGAAGTCGAGGTAATCCTTACCGTTCTCATCACGCAGCCAGGCACCGCTGCCGGTGTCGAAGACGGTCGGCCAGGCTCGGCTGTACCCGCGCACGTTCGACTCGAGCGCCTCGAAAACGGTCATCTGGACGACAGTCATCGACGATCCTTCCTGTCGCGCGCGCGGGCGGCTCCGCCCACTCGATGCGAGGGCAAATCTGAAGTGACTGTGTTTCTAACATTGGCGCACCGGGTTTGTAGCACTTTTCCAAAAATCGCGCGCACACCTACCGCGCGTCCGCCCGCTCGCCGTAGAGTTAACCGTTTGTGCGCGGCAGAGCGGAGAGCGACAGATTGCGGCCCGTCGCGGCACCCGCCTTACGAACCGCACGGTTGTATCTCTATCTCGCCCGAGCCGGATTCCGACGCCAATCCCAGTACAAGCTCGCGATGTTCGCCGGACTCTTCACCAACTGCATCTTCGGGTTCGTGCGCGCAGCGGTCATGATGGCCGCGGTGCGCGCCTCCGGCGGGTTCGGTGGTTACGACGCGGGATCGATCGGCGCCTATGTCTGGCTGTCCCAGGGCCTGCTCGGCGCGACCCAATTCATGGGACCACCACTGGAATTGGTGGACCGGGTCAAGAACGGCGATATCGCGATCGACTTCTTGCGTCCGGTCGATGTCCAATTCAGTTATCTCACTATCGATCTCGGCCGTGCCGCCTGCACGATCCTGCCGCGCGGCGCGCCGAGTGTGCTGGTCGGCGTACTCACCTTCGGGCTCGCCATGCCCGGCACACCGGGGCCCTATCTACTCGGACTGGTCAGTGTGGTTCTAGCCGTAGCGTTGTCGTTTCTATGCCTTTTCGCCGTCGGATTGATCGGATTCTGGGTAGTAGAAACACGCGGTATTCGGGTGCTATACCAGATTTGCGGCACGTTTCTGGCCGGGCTGTTCGTGCCGGTCCACATGTTCCCGGCATGGCTGCGCACCGTCGCGCAAACCACCCCGTTCCCGTCGATCCTGCAGTCGCCGATCGACATCCTGTCGGGCCGGGTAACCGGGCTGGCCAGCGTGACAGTCGTTGCCACACAGGTGTTCTGGGTTCTCGCGGTCGGTGCCGTCGGCCGGGTGCTGTTGGCGGCCGGACGCCGCAGGCTGGAGGTGCAGGGTGGCTGAGCCCCCGTATACGCCCGTACCGGCCGGAACCTGGTTCACCCCGTACGCGGCCGTGTTGCGGTCCCGGATGCGGGCCCAGCGCACCTACCGGTTGTCCTTCGCCAGTGAGGTATTCAGCGCCTTCCTGATCGGCATCGTCGAGTTCGCCGAGGTGTGGGTCATCTACCACAACGTCGGGGTGCTCGGCGGGCTCGACCTGGACGACGCACTTTTGCTGTTCGGCCTCAGCAATACCGGATTCGCACTGGCCCAAGTCCTGTTCGGCCACCTCGATTCGCTACCGACGCTCATCCGGCTCGGCATGCTCGACGCGTACCACCTACGCCCCCAACCCCTGCTCCTGCAGCTCATTACCAGCGATATTTCCCTGCGCCGGTTGGCCCGCGCCGCGGTGGCGATCACCGTGCTCGGTTGGGGACTGATTCGCAACGATATCGAGTGGGGGCCCCAAACTTTCGTACTCCTGACGACTACTCTGCTAGGTGGCGTCGCCCTCTTCGGCGGCCTGTTCGTCTGCGCTGCGGGCGCACAGTTCTACCTGATCGACGGTGCGGAACTGACCAACAGTTTCACTTATGGGGGATCCTTCGCTGCGATGCAACCCGCTTCGGTGTTCCCGACGTCGCTGCAGTTGGTGTTCGGCTTCGCGATTCCGGTGGCGTTCACGGCATATCTGCCGACCATCGCACTCCTGCACCTACCCGGCCCGCCGCTGCTGCCGTCCTGGCTGGCCTGGTTCACCCCGTTGGCGGCGCTGTGGGTGTGGCTGCTCGCGTTGAGCTTGTGGCGACTAGGTACTCGGCACTATCAGGGAGGCGGCGGATAAGCGTGGTGGAGAGTGCGTTATCGGACTCGATTATCGACATCGAGAACCTGACAAGAGAGTTCATCCTGCATCGCAAGACCGGACACCGCTGGCGACGCCGCCGCGAGACGCTCACCGCAGTGGACCGGATGACGTTTCGGATCGAACGGGGCTCGGCGGTCGGCTATATCGGGGCGAACGGGGCGGGGAAATCCACCACGATCAAGATGTTGACCGGCATCCTGGTCCCGACCACGGGCACCGTGCGCACCTGCGGTCTGGACCCGGTGCGGCAGCGGCGCGAACTCGCCGCCCGGATCGGGGTGGTCTTCGGCCAGCGCTCCCAGCTGTGGTGGGATCTGCCGCTGCGCGAATCGTTTTCGATTCTAGCCGCCATCCACCGGCTGGAATCCGATGTCGCGCATAAACGTACCTACGAGTTGGTCGAACAGTTGGAGATGGCCGAGACACTGGATACGCCGGTGCGCCAGCTCTCGCTGGGTCAGCGCATGCGAGCCGAGGTCGCCGCGGCGCTGCTGCACTCCCCCGAATTGATCATTCTCGACGAGCCGACCATCGGCCTGGATGTGCTGTCGAAACAGCGACTACGCGAATTCCTACGCGCCGAACGCACCGAGCGTGGCACCACGCTGCTGCTCACCACCCACGATATGGGCGATATCGAACGGCTCTGCGATCGCGTGCTGGTCGTCGATCGCGGCAGTCTGGTGTACGACGGTTCACTGACCGGACTCGCGGTGCGGGTGGGCGCCCGGCGGGTACTGGTCGTCGATCTGGTCGAACCCACCCGCAATCTGGACGATCTGCCGTGTACCGAACTGCTGACCAGCGAGGGCGACGGGATGCGACAGCGCTTGGCCTTCGATGCCGAAGCGACCACGGCGGCACAGGTTCTCGCCGCGGTCTCCGATCGCGCCGAAGTACGCGACCTGTCCATAGAAGAGCCGGACATCGAAGATGTGGTCCGGCGGATCTATGAATCCGCGTGGTGACCGCTACTCGCTGTCCGGCTCCCGGTTCGGTTGCTATTCAGTCACTTTCGGGTTCGCGAGCGCCCTGATCGAGTCGGAACGGCGGGTATTCGTCGCGCATCAGCGAGGCATAGGCACTGACCCGGATGTACCAGCGATGCACGCCGAGTAGGAAATCGAACAGGCCCTTGGGATAAACCGCCGTGAACAGCAGTGCCACCGCCGCGATCAGCACCAGCACATTGGCCAGCGAGAAACCGCCCCAGCCGTACTTGCCGCCCATACCGGCACTGAAGATCGCGGCGAGGATCAGGTAGTGCGGAATGGCCAGCAGCCACCACTTCACCAGCACCAGACCACGACTCAGCTGCTCCGGATAGTCGATCTCCAGATCCGCCGGATAGTCGGGATCCGATTGCAGACTGAACGGTGGGTACTTATCGGTGCCGAGCACCGAGTAGGCGTAGAAGCCGACCCGCCAACCCCAACGCATGACACCGACGTTGAAGTCGAACAGCGCGCGCGGATACTGCCCGGTGATCAGGATCGCGAAGAATGCGATCACCGAAACGATCACGTACGCGATGTACAGGAAAACCAGAATAATGGCGTGCGGGATGGCCAGGATCCACTTGACCAGCCACATCCACCGCGATAGGGCGGGATCGAGATCTCCTCGGACACGAACCGGATTGACCGGACTCACGGCTTTGGCGGTGTTCTCGGGCTCCATAATCGATGCTCCTTCCAGGTGCTTCGATGCCTCGACAACGAGTGAGGAATGTCCTGATTGTCCCGTACTGGGCATCCGCTCATGCCACGTTCCGATACCGACATGCCAACGAAAAGGTGCCCGGCAGGTGCGGTGAATCGCGTTCCCCGCAGCGGCCCAGACGTCCGCGAACACAAAGCGGCCCCCAGCTTGATACTGAGGGCCGCTCGGGTCTTCGGGGCGAACCCCCTACGGACGCTTGAACTCTCCGTCGGCTACACCAGCCGTGAAGGCATCCCATTCACCGGGTGTGAAGACCAAGGCGGGACCGGCCGGGTTCTTGCAGTCACGAACCCCGACCATGTCGCCGTCGAGGAACGCAACTTCCACGCACTCTGCGTTAGCCGAACTCCGGCTGCTCTTGAACCAATCCGCTTTCGATATGTCGGCACTCACTCGACATGGTCCTTGGCACCGGCAATGAACGAGTCCCACACGCTCGGCGTGAATACGAGCGCCGGCCCGGTGGGGTCCTTCGAGTCACGTACGCCGACCTGACCGTCATCGAGGAAGGCGACTTCCACACAGTCCTTGCTGCCCCCGCTGCGAGTGCTCTTGAACCACTGGGCCCCGGACAGGTCAACGCTCACGCTCGTACTCCCTTGCTGCCCTGCGAAGCAGGTCCCTACTTGACTGCGCACTCAACGCTACGCGACCGATGGCCTCGTGCGCTGTCCGATATCGACTGACGCTTCCCGGGCGCTCCAGATACATATCACCCGTGAAGTTCTCAACGTAGACCACTGACGGTTCGTGCTTGCCTTTGGCATCCGAGGCGAAGTCCACGATGGTGAACGGGCCGGTCAGATCGCCCAGTGGAACACCAGCCACGTAGGGCAGGACCCGCACCGTGATATTGGGCTTGGTGCTGAGGTCGGCCAGATAGCGCAGCTGCTCGGCCATAATTCGCGGACTTCCGACCATCCGGCGCAGGACTGATTCATCCAAGATGACATCGACGGCAGCGGGGCGACCTTTCCGCGTGATGAGTCTCTGGCGGTGCATCTTCATCTCTACCCTGCGGGTGATCTCAGACGATGGCTCCTCCGGGTACACCGCGCGGATCAGGGACTCGGCATAACCGGGGGTTTGAAACAGTCCCGGCACGAGTTCTTGGAACGACGTGAGCGTGCTCGCCGCCGATTCCAGGCCGATGTACACATCGAAGTCTTTCGGGATCAGATCCCCGTATTCATGCCACCAGCTCTCGGTGTTCCCCTGCTGCGCGAGTCCCTTCAGCGCATCGGTGGTCGTCTCGTCCGCGCCCAGCACCCGGCACAGCGCCTCTATATCCCACAAGCGGATTCGATCGGCGGTACCGGCTTCGAGCCGCTGCAGGGTGGTCGCCCCGCGTTCGATCAATTTGGCGACCTCGGCGATAGACATCCCGGTCTGTTGGCGCAGCTCGCGTAGATGCCGTCCGAGTTGCCGCCGCGGGACGGTCGAGCCGACTTCCGCACCCGGCTTGGCGGGTTGCCTGGACCTCGCCTTCGGTGCCCGTTCGGATGCTGAGTCGTGTATGGACAACGCGAACCTCCTGGCTGGATGGTGGTGTGCCACTTTCCGGACGATCGTGCCGCACCCGCAGGATCCTCCGCAGGAAATTCTGATGACTTGCAATGGATCATCCAATTTCGAGTGTCTTTCACGACTGCACGGTGTGTGCTCGATGTGCGCCCGGCAGGGAGAACGACCCGCTAACCCCTCCAGCAGGTCCACTCCCGTCCCGTCGACATTCAGGGGTTGTCGGGACCGGGCGCACCAAACATTCGTCAAGGTCTGGAGGTCGCACATGCCGAGCGGAGAGCTTCCACAGCGAGACCCGTTCATCGGGCCGCCCGCAATCTACACCGGCGCTTCCGCCGAGGTAGTCGAACAGTTCGCCGACGCCGTCCGCGAGTGGGCAGACCGGTCTGCGCCCGCAGAACCGTCCCGGTGCCGGGGTGTCGAGTCCCCCGGCATCGGGCGCACCAACGGGAAGGTGTCGTAATGCGACGAGATGCATTGCGCACCACCCGAACTCAGGACGGCCGCAAAACCGCCGTCTGGCAGCTGATCCGCAGTTCCGCACGGATCCTGCGCGTGCAGTTCCCGCACGAAGCGTTCACCGCCCATCGACTCCCCTCGCGCACGCTACTTCCCGACGCACAACCCGGAACGATCATGTTCGACACCTACCCCGATCTGGTCGACGCGCGCCAGTTGCTCCCGGAGCACGACGACCTCTGGGATGCGCTCCGCAATGACTACTGGACGGCCCTGCTGCGCGCCTCAGATCTCCCGAATCCGTTGGGACGTAACTCGGATGACTGAGAATCGGCCCCAGCGAAACGACATCGCCCCATCCGTCCTGGTATTGCTCGCCGCCTTCCACGAAGTCACCCGGCTCAAACTCGAACTGGCCCCGGTCGATAGCAACCCGGTGTGCGAGCGCGCGGACGGTTCACTGTGCGAGATCGGTGCGGACGGCTGGCCCACAGAGTACGACGACGACCTGGACGAAGCCGAAGCAATCACCGTCGAATCGAACTACGTCCACGATAGCGAGGAGCCATGAGCCCTGGCACAGCCGAGAGACCGAAATATCGACACCACCACCATGCCGGCCTCCTCGCGAACCTCGCATACCGACTCACCGCACGAAACGCCGCGCCACCGACCCGAAGGTATGCGTGAAGTCCAGAGGATATGCGCGGAGCAAACGGAGCCGCCCCGAAGCCAAGCGCGATCGGGGCGGATCGAAAGTTGTTCCCAGTGCGGCTTATCCGCCAGTTGCCGTTGCGCACAAGAGGATCAGCCGGGCGCCTGCCCCTGGGCCGAGTACAAACTCACTTCGCCCTCCTCGCCGAGGAAGGCGTTCACCAGCATGATCTGGCTCGCCTCCAGCTCGTCCGGATCAGGGGCGCTGGTGGTGATCGAAATCTGCGGGATCACCGCCCAGTTCACGACATAGCGTTCGGGCGGTCCGTCGTCATCGGACAGGCGTGCGAGTCGGAACACCGACACCGTCTTGCGGAGGATGAGCGTGCGCACGACCTCGGCGATTCGCTCGGGGTCTTCCAGCGCGAACATGAACCCGAATGTCAGCTCGGGCGAAGACACATAAGCGGGCACAAACGTCGAGGCTAGTCGATCGAACGAGGTCGTGGGTGCGCCTCGCCAGAAGTGGTTGCTGCCCATGCGCTCACAGATTCCGGTAAGGCGTGAATGGTGGCGCGCATGTGACCGATCCGTAACGGATCATAACGATTTCTCGGCAGCTCATCTGTTTCTACACCATTCTATTGCGCCGATTCGACTATCGCGCTTTCCTGAAAAGGTCCCGATTTTCTCGGGCCGTCTTCCTCATCGCATCGTCGCGGATTTCCCGGTTTCTTTGCCGTGCTGGTGGACTGTATGGGGGACGTCCGGGGCGCGGGGCTGCGCCGGAGCCGAGGGGTGCCCCTCCCCGAAATCCTCCTCGGCCCTGGCGCATCCAAACACATCAATCGTTACCGCAGGGGCGTGCATCATGCCTACCGAATACGCCACAGGCCGTATCGGAGCCGACGAGCTGCCATCGTCAACGGCGCTACTGAGCGCATTTCGCGAACCCGACAATCCGAATCGGCACCGGCACCGCGTGCTCGCCGTGGCGCGCGAGTTGGTCGAATGCCATGAACGCAGGCATAACGCGCTGCTGGCGGCGCATGCGCCGGACGCGTCGAGCAGCTGTGTCACCAAGTGCCTGCAACTCGTCGACGACACCGATGCGCACCGAACGGATCTAGTGGGCCGCATCGACAATTGGGTCGCCAGCCATGTGCAGCACCGCACCGGCGCCTCACTGCACACCGAGACCCTCGGCGCCGTCATCGATCGGATGGCGGCGAAATGGGTTGCGGCACAACACGCATTGGGAATTTCGGCACCCGTCGACCCGCACCCACTGCAGCTGGACGATGACGCCCAACTGCAGTGGAGCCGGTTGGCCGAACTGGCCGACGGATACAAGGATCTGATCACCGATGTGATCGAACACCGGCGCAGACTGCCGGTGTGGTGATCACCAAGGGGGTCTCGAGCCCCCTATCGATCGTTGTTGGGCTCAACCACCTCGGCCTCGACGAACGAGGTGGTCGGCTCGACCTCCGCGTCATAGGACACATCGGCCCGGTCCTGGACGGCGGTGCCCGCGAAATCATCGTCGTCGAGGAGTTCTTCGCCCCGTTGCTCCGCCGCGTCTTTACGCGCGGCGGCCGCGGCCTCGTTCATCTCGATAGCGTCGGTGATCCACTCACCGATCTCCCGGGTGACCTCTGCGACGGTGCCGGTGATGATGCTCGCGATATTTCCGACATGACGTGCGCCCGACGAAGTCAATTCTTGAATTAGGTCCTTGTTGCTTTCGAATTTCCCGATCATTCACACGCCCACTTCGGTTGCGTTCCGCTGTCGCATCACAATAACACCGGGCGTGGACTCCTTCCCGACCAAGAACGGCGGCAGGGCCAGCTTGAAAATCTTCAGCCAGACCGATCCGACCTGCTTTCCGAGTGAACCCGTGTTGTACGGCAATCCATACTTCTCGCACAGTTCCCTGACCTCGGGCGCCATCTGCGGATAGCGGTTCGCGGGCAGATCCGGGAACAGATGGTGCTCGATCTGGTGCGACAAATTACCGGACATGATGTGGAACAGCTTGCCGCCGGTGATGTTGGCCGAGCCGAGCATCTGCCGGACGTACCACTCGCCGCGGGTCTCCTCGGCGGTCTCCTCTTCGGTGAACGTCTGTACGCCCGTGGGGAAGTGGCCGCAGAAGATGATGGAGAAGGCCCAGAGGTTGCGCACCAGATTCGCGGCGGCGTTCCCGGCGAGCGTGCTCAGGAACAGCGGACCGGTCAGCGCCGGGAAGACGACATAGTCCTTGAGAACCTGCCGACCGGCCTTACGCCACTGGCCCTTTACCAGCTTCTTGACATCGGACCAGGACCGCTTGCCCCGAAGGATGTTCTCCACCTCGAGGTCATGGCCCATCACACCCCACTCGAACAGCACCATCAGCCCAAAGGCGTAGAGCGGCTGGCCGAGGCGCAGCGGATTCCACTTCTGTCCCTCGTCCATGCGCAGGATGCCGTAGCCGATATCGCGGTCCATGCCGTGGATATTGGTGTAGGTGTGGTGCATGTAGTTGTGCGAATGCTTCCACTGATCCGCCGGGCAGACGTTATCCCATTCGAATTCACGGGAATTCAGGCCGCGTTCACGCATCCAGTCATACTGGCCGTGCATGACGTTGTGGCCGATCTCCATATTGTCCAGGATCTTCGACACACTCAGCGCGGCGACCGCGGCCAGCCAGAACGGCGGCAGGAAGCCCAGGTACATCAGGCCGCGACCGGCGATCTCGAAACCGCGCTGCGCCTTGATGATCGAGTAGATGTATTCGCGGTCGCGGTCGCCGAGATCGGCGACAGTACGGGCGCGCAGGTCGTCCAGTGCCCGGCCGAGTTCCTCGACCTGGTCCGGGCTCAATACCAGCGGGCCATCTTTCGTTTCGGTCAAAATTGTCATTGCTGTAGTCCCCTTGCTTTGTCAGATATCGATCTCGACGTCGCCGACGGGCGCGCTGATGCAGAGCTGGATGGGCTGATCCGGATCGCTGTCGGTTTGGCCGGTGCGCACATTGCGGGTGCAACCGCTGCGCCGAACCGCGGTGCAGGAAAAGCAGATACCCATCCGGCAGCCGTACTCCGGGGTAAGGCCTGCGGCCTCGGCCTGCTCCAGCAGGACCGCGCCGTTGTTCTCGGCGGTCTTTCCACTGGCCGCGAAGCTGACCGTGCCGACGGCCTCGTCCGCGTCGACTGGTGTCGTGGACAGGGTGAACTCCTCGGCGTGCAGCCGGTGGTCCAGCTGTTCGGCCTCGAAGATCTTGCGCACCGCGTCCATCAGGCCCTGCGGGCCGCAGACATAGGTCTCGCCGTCGGCGAACCATGGCGCGATACGTTCGAGCTGGTCGTAGTCGAAATAGCCGGAGCCGTCACCGGGATGGCGCACTTCGATGTGAAAGTTCTTGTACGCCTGTGCGATCGCGTCCAATTCCGCGCGATGTGGCACCACTGCTGGCGACTTCGCGTAATGCAGGAAGGCGACTTCGCCCGGGTAGCCCTCATCCGCCAGGGTGCGCAACATCGAGAGCACCGGCGTAATGCCGCTGCCGCCGCTGATCAGCAGCACCCGTTCGGGGCGCGGTTCGGGGAGCCGGAAGACACCGTCGGCGGGTTCGAGGCTGACGACCATGCCCGGTACGGCGTTGCGGTACAGGTATTGCGAGACCAGGCCGCCCGGATGCGCCCTGACGGTCAGTTCGATGTGCCGGTCGCGCCGGGCCTCCGGATTCACCGGCGAGTAGCACCTGGTGTGCCGGATGCCGTCGATCACGACGCCGATCTGCACATATTGCCCGGCGGCGTGGCCGCGCCACTGTCGAGTGGGACGCAGGGTCAGCGTCACCGACCCCGGCGCCGAGCGGCGGACGTGGGTGATCTCGGCCCGGAGCTCGCGGACCGTCAGCGTCGGACGGACGAGTTCCAGGTAGCGATCCAGTGGGTGTGGTGTGGTCAGGGTTTGCACCAGGTCGAGAAGTCCCACCATGCGGTTCTCCGTTCAATTCGCGGCGTGCGCGGGTCCTGCGTGGTCACGCAAGCTGCCGCCTCCGGACCCTGAGCGCACGCCGCCGGGTACCTCTGCTTATCGGGCTGCGGCGTGCTCCCGATCTTCTTCGGTGAAGATTTCAGTGCACGTCTGTACACTCAACAAGTGTGACTGATGGACCGGGTCCGGTGTCAA
Organism: Nocardia sp. CA-107356; assembly: GCF_050946365.1. NCBI lineage: Bacteria > Bacillati > Actinomycetota > Actinomycetes > Mycobacteriales > Nocardiaceae > Nocardia > Nocardia sp. CA-107356. The sequence goes on from NZ_CP191992.1 coordinate 8,150,079, forward strand.
CCAGCAATTGATGTGACCCGAACTACATCCTTGGAATGGACGAATGGTGAACGGATGTATGCTCACTGTGATGAGCGAGCCCGCAGCTACCCGGTTGGAACGTAAGGAGCGCACCAGGCAGGCCCTGCTCGACGGCACACTTACGCTCGCCGCCGAGCGCGGCTTCGGTGCGCTGAGCCTGCGTGAAATCGCCCGTTCCGCGGGCATTGTGCCCACCGCCTTCTACCGGCACTTCGCCTCACTCGACGATCTCGGCGCGGCCCTGGTCGACGAGGGCATCCGCGCGCTGCGCCTGGCCCTGCGCCAACTGCGCCGCACGCCCGATGCCCGGCTTTCGGAGACGGTGCGGTTCGTCTTCGATCAGGTCGCCACCAAGCGCGAACTCTTCGGCTTCATCACCCGCGAACGCCGCGGCGGTTCGGCCGCCCTGCAGCACGCCATCGCGCTCGAACTGCAATTGATCGTCCGCGAACTGGTCGTCGACCTCTCCCGCATTCCGGACCTGGACTCCTGGTCCCCCGAAGACCTCGAACTGGCCGCCGACCTGATCGTCTCCACAGTCGCCGACTGCATCGCCGACTATGTGGCCGCCACACCCCGCGATCAACCCGCCATCGTCGACCGCACCATCCGCCAGGTCCGGCTGATCGCTCTCGGCATGGCCGCCTGGTTGCCGTCCAAGGACCGTTAGGCCGCGGTCCGCTCCGGCCCGCGGACCGGCAGCAGAGCCGCCAGACCGAGCGCGAGGACTACCAGGATGCCGACAATGCCCGCGCGATCGGTATCGAAGGCCCAGACAAAGAAGCCGAAAAGAGCTGGGGCCAGGAAGGATACGGCGCGGCCCGTAGTGGTGTAGAGGCCGAACATCTGGCCTTCGCGCCCGGGTGGGGCCAGCCGGGTCAGAAAGGAGCGGGAGGCGGATTGGGCGGGACCGACGAAGATCGTCAGCAGTAGGCCGAAGATCCAGAACATGACCGGACCGGAGACCAGCAACAACGCGATGCCGCAGATCACCATGGCGATCAACGAGGTGACGATCACGATCTTCGGGCCGACGCGGTCGTCGAAACGGCCCGCGGTGATCGCGCCGAGCGCCGCAACGACATTCGCGGCGATACCGAAGAGCAGCACATCGGAATCGGCGATGCCGTAGACCCGCACGGCCAGGATCGCACCGAAGGTGAACACACCGGCCAAGCCGTCCCGGAAGATCGCGCTGGCGATCAGAAAGCTGACGGTGCGTCGATCGACGGCCCAGAGTTCGCGCAGATCCCGCACCAGCACCCGGTAGGAGCCGAAGAATCCGGCCTTCGCCGCGCCCGGATCGGCATTGGTGCGCGGTAATTCGGGCACGGCCAGCAATACCGGCAGCGCGAAGACCGCGAACCACACGGCCGCCAGCATCGCAACCAACCGGATATTCGTGCCGTCGTCGATGGGAACGCCGAGCAGGCCGCGGTTATCTCCATGGCCGGAGATGAAGCCGAAATAGCTGATCAGCAGGATGAAGATGCCGCCGAAATAGCCCATAGCCCAGCCGAATCCGGAGATCCGGCCGACATCGTCGGGCGTGGAGACCTGGCGCAGCATCGCGTTGTAAGGCACGCCCGCCAATTCGAAGAATGCCGAGCCGAAGCCGAGCAGGACCAGACCGAGCCAGAAGTACCGGTAATCGTCGTGCACGAAAAACATCAGTGCCATCGACAAGATGGTCAGCGCGGTCAGCACGCCAAGGGAGCCTTTGCGTTTCGCGCTCGCGTCGAAGCGCTGCCCGCTGATCGGCGCGGTGAGCGCGACCACGAAACCCGCCAGGCCGAGGGCCCAACCGAGCCAGGCGCTCGACGACACCCCGCCCGGCAGATCGTCGCCGACCTTATCGGTCAGGTACACCGAGAAGACGAAGGTCAGGATCACCGCGTTGAACGCCGAGGACCCCCAATCCCACAACCCCCACGCCAGCACGTGCCCGCGCCCGGCGGCCTGTCCAACAGTCGACTGCGCGTCGACCTCGGGCCTACCCGTCACGCGACCACCACCATCGAATCGCTGCGCGATGCCGCCCTCATGGGCGCAGCCTAATGCGGATCACGTCGGCAGGCTGGGCAACCCTCGATACCAAGACAGCTATGCACTCAGTTGCATAGTACTGGCTGTAACGATAACCTTGCCCCATGGCCCTCGAACATGCGCTGCTGGTATCGCTGACCGAGCGCGCCGGTTCGGGCTATGAGCTGGCGCGCCGCTTCGACAAGTCCATCGGCTTCTTCTGGAGCGCTACCCATCAGCAGATCTATCGGGTGCTCAAGCGCATGGAGGAATCCGGATGGTTGAGCAGCGAAGTGGTGGCCCAGGAGGGCAGGCCCGATAAGAAGGTCTACTCGGTGAACGAGGCGGGACGCGCCGAATTGGCCCGCTGGATCGCCGCGCCGACGGATACCTCCATACCGCGCAACGAACTCGGGGTGAAGATCCGCGCCGCCGCGCACGGCGATATCGGCGCGCTCTGCAATGAGGTCGTCCGGCATCGCGATCAGCACAACCAGCGGCTCGAACTGTTCCGGCTGATCGAGAAGCGCGACTTCCCGGCTCCGGATCAGCTCTCCGGAACCCCACTGCACCAGTACCTCGTGCTACGCGCGGGCATTCGCGTCGAATCCGGATTCATCGAATGGTGCGACGAAGTACTGCAAGCCCTGCAACCCCGTGCAACAGCCCCGCACGCGGACCCGAAGAAAGGTGAGACTCAGCGATGAGTTCGTTCCCCCATCTTTTCGAGCCCCTCGACCTCGGCTTCACCACGCTGCGCAATCGCGTGATCATGGGGTCGATGCATACCGGCCTGGAGGATCGCGCCTGGGATACCAACCGGCTCGCCGCCTATTTCGCCGAACGCGCCCGCGGCGGTGTCGGTCTCATCATTACCGGCGGCTATGCCCCGAACCGCACCGGCTGGCTGTTGCCGTTCGGCGCCAAGCTCACCAATAAGACCGAGGCGTACCGGCACCGGGTGATCACCAGGGCGGTGCACAAGGAAGGCGGCAAGATCGCCATCCAGATCCTGCACGCGGGCCGCTATTCGTATATGCCGGGCAGTGTTTCGGCGTCCTCGATCAAGGCACCGATCAACCCGTTCCGGCCGCGCAAGCTCTCCGCGCGCGGCATCGAGCAGACCATCGACGACTACGCCCGCTGCGCGAAGCTGGCCCAATTCGCGGGCTATGACGGCTGCGAAATCATGGGCGGTGAAGGCTATTTCATCAACCAGTTCCTCGCGCCGCGCACCAATAAGCGCACCGACAGGTGGGGCGGATCGGCGGAGAACCGGCACCGGATCGCGGTGGAGATCGTGCGCCGCACCCGCGCCGCGGTCGGACCCGACTTCATCATCGTATTCCGGCTGTCCATGGCCGAATTGGTCGAGAAAGGCCAGACATTCGACGAAATCGTCGCGCTGGCAAAGGAACTCGAAGCCGCGGGCGCGAGCATTCTGAATTCCGATATCGGCTGGCACGAGGCGCGTGTCCCGACCATCGTCACCTCGGTGCCGCGGGCAGCCTTCGTCGAATTCACCGCGAAGATCACCGCGCAGGTGAACATTCCGGTCTGCGCCTCCAACCGGATCAATATGCCCGAGATCGCCGAGGAAATCCTCACTCGCGGTGATGCGCAACTGGTTTCGCTGGCCCGGCCGTTCCTCACCGATCCGGAATGGGTCAACAAGGCCGCCGCCGACCGGGTCGACGAGATCAACACCTGTATCGCCTGCAACCAGGCCTGCCTGGACCACGCCTTCCAGCACAAAACCGTCTCCTGCCTGCTGAACCCGCGCGCGGGCCACGAAACCCAACTGAAGCTGCTGCCGACCCGACGCACCAAACGCGTCGCGGTCGTCGGCGCCGGCCCGGCCGGACTCTCAGCGGCGGTCAATCTCGCCGAACGTGGGCACCGGGTAGACCTATTCGAGGCCGACGACAAGATCGGCGGGCAATTCGATATCGCCCGCCGCATTCCGGGCAAGGAAGAGTTCAACGAGTCGATCCGCTACTACACCAGGATGCTCGAGGTCACCGGCGTGACCGTGCACCTCAACAAGCGGGTCACCGCGGCGGAGCTGATCGAGGCGCGCTACGACGACATCGTGCTGGCCACTGGTGTGCGCCCGCGCATTCCGAATATTCCCGGCATCGATCACCCGATGGTGCTGTCCTACGCCGAACTGGTGCGCGAAGAGCGCGCCGTCGGCAAGCGCGTCGCCGTCATCGGCGCGGGCGGCATCGGCTACGACGTGAGCGAATACCTCACTGTCGAAGGACATCCTGCGCTCAAACTGGACGAGTGGAAGCAAGAGTGGGGCGTCGACTCTGCGGACGAGCAGGCCCCCGGCCAGCTCACCGAGCCCAAGCCCGCCCCCGCCGCCCGCGAAGTCGTTCTGCTGCAACGCAAGTCCACCCCCTTCGGCAAGGACCTCGGCAAAACCTCCGGCTGGGTGCATCGCGCCGCACTGAAAGCCAAGGGCGTCGAACACGTCGGCGGTGTGAACTACGAGCGCATCGACGACAACGGCCTGCACATCAGCTTCGGCGAAAAACGCCAACGCCCCCAACTGATCCCGGTCGACAACGTCATCATCTGCGCAGGCCAGGAATCCGTACGCGAACTGGAAGAGCCGCTGCGCGCCGCCGGAGCCGACATCCACGTGATCGGCGGCGCGGAGCTGGCAGCCGAACTCGACGCCAAGCGCGCGATCGACCAGGGCACACGACTGGCGGCCCGGCTATAGCGGCCAGCTGCCGCACACCGTTGAATCGGTAGTCACTTGTTCGGCCGCGCTCTGCGTTGTTTCCGCACACCTTTTCATGCGCCACACACGTTCTCGCCCCGCGATTTCGTGCGCGGCCCGAGAAAAGGTGCGCGGGAGCGGTATTACCAGCGTCGCGACGAATTGAGCGCCCATTCCCAGCCGAGTCCCGCGGATCCCGCCGCTCCGGGCGAATGGGCGCTGAGACGACCTCCGACCTGCATCCCCTAGGCTCCACTCGTGAGCCTGCCCTCCCCTACCTCCGAGAATCGCGCGGTTGTCACCGGCGCCTCCTCCGGCATCGGCATTGCGCTGGCCGCTGAACTCGCCGCGCGTGGATACTCGTTGATCCTGGTCGCGCGGCGCGGTGAGGTGCTGACCGAACTCGCACAGCGGTTGACGCTGGCGCACGGTATTACCGCCGAGGTGCGCGCTGTCGATCTGTCCGATCGGACCGCCCGCGGTGCGCTGGTCGAGGAGTTGGCCGCCCGCAATATCTCGATCCTGTGCAATAACGCGGGTATCGCCACCTTCGGCGCGGTCGCGGAACTCGATCCGGCCTACGAGCGGGACCAGATGGAGCTCAATGCCGTCGCGGTGCACGACCTCACGCTGGCCGTGCTGCCCGGCATGATCGCCAGGGGCGGTGGCGGCATCCTGATCAGCGGTTCGGCCGCGGGCAATATGCCGATCCCGAACAACGCGACCTATGCGGCGAGCAAGGCCTTCGCCAATACCTTCTCCGAGTCGTTGCGCGGCGAATTGAAGGACTCCGGTGTGCATGTCACCCTGCTCGCCCCAGGCCCGGTCCGCACCGAAACCCCCGACCCGGCCGAGGCCTCCATTGTCGACCGCATGGTCCCCGACTTCATGTGGGTCACCTCCGAATACACCGCCAAGATCTCCATCGACGCCCTGGCCCGCAACAAAATGCGGGTAGTCCCCGGCCTGATCAGCAAGGGCATGAGCGTCGCCGGCCAGTACGGCCCCCGCTCCCTCACCGCACCGATCGCCGGTGCGTTCTACAAAAAACTGGGCAACTGAGCCCTACCCGATGTCATCGGCCGGGCGGTCCCGCGGACCGGGCACCGTTGCACGCCCGTCCCTGAAGGTGTTGTCGCAGGTCACAGACCTGTTGTCATCCCGTCAAGATCGCCGGTCGCGGTGTCAAGTTCGCATAAGCCCGCGGTTCACACCGTTGAAACAGGCGTAGTCCTGGCATCGGCCCCGCAGACAGGAGAAAGCGGGGGCGACACAGGAGACATCGTGACGCTGCTGGAAATCTTCCCGTCGCTGCGGTCGGGTGGCATGCCCGCACGCCTCGACTCCGCCGTATGGCCGCGGGATACGCACTACGACGACGCGGGTCGAATAACCATCGACGGAGTCGCGCTGGCCGATATCGCCGACCAGTACGGCACTCCCACCTACGTCCTGGCCGAGCGTGAGGTCCGGGAGCGGTGCAAGGCGTACCGGGCCGCCTTTCCGGAAGCCGAGATCTACTATGCGGGCAAGGCACTGATGATCAGGGCGGTCGCCGACTGGGTCACCCAGGAGGGCCTGTCGGTGGACGTCTGCTCGGCGGGCGAACTGGCGGTCGCACTGTCGGCCGGGGTCGACCCGAAGCGAATCATCCTGCACGGCAACGGAAAAACCTTCGATGAACTGGAAACCGCGGTCGAGGCGGGCGTCGGCCGCATCGTTGTCGACTCGCTCACCGAGATCACCCTGCTCTCGGCCCTGGCCATGGACGGACAGCAGGTACTGCTGCGGCTGACACCCGGTATCGACGTGCACGGGCACCCCGCCGTCGCCACCGGCGTCACCGATCAGAAGTTCGGCTTCCCCATCGGCAGCGAGTCGGCCGCCGAGGCCGTCGCTCGCATTCTGCGCCAGCCGAAGTTGCGGCTGATCGGCTTCCACTGCCACCTCGGCTCCCAGATCGATGACCCCGACTACTACGGCGAGGCCATCCGCCGCATGATCGCCGAGATGGCCAGGGTCCGCGACGATCACGACTATCTGCTCACACACTTGGATATCGGCGGCGGCCACGCGGTCGCCTACCGCTGCGGCGACGCCGAAATGAATCTCACCGAACTGTCCGCGATCGTCGAGGACGCCCTCGATGCCGCCTGTGCACGCCGTGGCTTCCCACGACCGGTCATCGCCATCGAACCGGGCCGCGCCATCGTCGCCCGCGCTGGTGTCACGCTGTACCGGGTGCTGTCGATCAAGCACATCGACGGCGGGCACACCTACGTCACCGTCGACGGCGGCATGAGTGATAACCCGCGGGTCGCGCTATACGGTGCCCACTACTCCGTCGTCGTCGCCAATCGACACCCCACCGGCCCGCACATGACCGCGACCGTCGCGGGCCGATTCTGCGAAGCGGGCGATATCCTCGCCACCGATGTGCGCCTGCCCGCCGACCTACGTCCCGGCGAGGTGCTGGCAGTGCCGTGCACCGGGGCCTATCACCACAGCCTTGCCTCGTCCTACAACAGCGTCGGCCGCCCGCCGATCATCGCCGTGCGCGAGGGCCGCTGCCGGGAACTGATCCGCCGCGAAACCATCGCTGACCTGCTCAGCCGCGATGTCGGCCGCTGATCCGTCAGCAACGCGTAAAGAACGAAATCGCGCTGGTCAAGGTTGCGCTAAGGCCGACCCCGAGCCCCCGCCCGAGAGGTAAACCGAAGTATCCCCGCAGATTCAGCGGGCACAAAGGAGTACACCGTGACGCTGCTGGACCTCTTTTCGTCCGCTCGGTCGGGGTCGGCCGCACGCCTCGATTTCGCGATCTGGCCCCGGGATTCGCACTACGACGCCGCAGGCCGGATCGTCGTAGGCGGCGTCCCCCTCGCCGAGATCGCCGACCAGTTCGGCACCGCAACTCGCGTACTGGACGAGCGAGAGGTCCGGGACCGCTGCCGGGCGTATGTGCGGGCCTTCCCGGAGGCCGAGATCATCTACGCGGGACAGGCGCTCCTGGTCCGAGCGGTGGCCGATTGGGTCACCGCCGAGGGGCTCTCGATGGATGTCGGCTCCTCCGGCGAACTGGCGATCGCCCTCGCCGCGGGTGTCCACCCCAAACGAATCATCCTGCACGGCTATGGAAATCCGGACGCGCTACAGACAGCGGTGGAATGCGGCGTCGGGCGGATCGTGGTCGGCTCATTCGCCGAGATCGACCTGCTGGCCGCCATGACGACCCGGCCACAGCGGGTGCTGCTGCGCCTGTCCCCCGGCATTGATATCCACGGAAACTCGACCAATCCTCCCAAAGCCGGCCAGCAGTACGGGTTCCCGCTCGACGCCGCGGCCGCTGCCACCGAGCGGATCGTGGCCCAACCGATGCTGGATCTGATCGGCTTTCACTGCCATCTCGGGTCCCAGATCTACAACCCGGACTACTACGGCGAAGCGATCCGCAGGATGGTCGGCGAAATGGCACAGATCCGCCACGACCACGGCCGGATCCTGACCGATCTCGATCTGGGCGGCGGACATGCCATCGCTTATCGCTGCGGTGACGCCGAGATGAACCTGACCGAACTCGCCGCCATCGTCGAGGACGCCCTCGACGCCGCGTGCGCGCGCCACCGATTCCCGCGCCCCAATATCGCCCTCGAACCGGGCCGGGCCATCGTCGCTCGCGCGGGTGTGACCCTCTATCGGGTCCGCTCGGTGCAACGCCTCCACAACGGCCACAATTTCGTTGTCGTAGATGGCGGCAGATGCGACCGGCCGCAGGGTCCCAGGGACGGTGCCCGCGCGAATATGGTTGTGGTGAACCGGTATTCGACCGGCCCCGAAGTAACCGCGACCGTCGCATGCCACACCGGCAGCGCCGAGGAGATTCTCGCCACCGGCGTCCGGCTGCCCGCCGATCTGCGTGCCGGCGAGGTACTCGCGGCACCGTGCACGGGCGCCTACCAGTACAACAGCGCGATATCCGACCACAGCGCGCCGCGCACGCCGATCATCGCCGTCGGCAAGGGCCGGTGCCAGGAACTCGGATACCGCGAAGATGCCGACCTACTCGACCGCGACGCGGGCTGAGTCCTGCCGCGATCAAGGCTGCTCGGCGGCGTGTTCGATGAACCGCGCGAGCAGCTCGTGCAACTGTCGGCGTTCGGCATCGGAGAACGGCACGAGCAATTCGTTCACCACGTCATCGGCGGTGTCGTTGGCCTCGGCCAGTCGCTTCCGGCCGCTCGGCGTGATGTGCACGGCGTAGCTGCGGCGGTCCCGCTCATCCTTGCGCCGCTGCGCTAGCCCCTGCCGTTCCAGCTCATCGATGATGTAGACCATCGATGACTTGTCCAGCTGCAGCCGGTCGACCAAGGCGCGCTGACTGAGCGGTCCCACGTCGGCGAGGCAGCCGAGCACGCCGAGATGGCGCAGCTCGAGCTGCTGTTCCCGCAGCGCACGATTGGCCGCCGCGCGTGCGTAGCGATGCGCCAGATAGAGCTGTCCACCGATCTGGGCGCCGAGTCGCTGCGAAGTCTGCTCCACGGAGCAAAGTGTATCCGATGACAGATCGTCTGTATTCAGATAGTTTTAGAATATGAAGATTGTCATCGTCGGGGCCGGGCTGGCCGGACCCCTGCTCGCACAGGGCCTGCACCGAGCCGGAATCACCGTGGAGCTCTACGAACGCGAGGCCGCGGACCACCACAGCCAGGGTTATCGCATTCACCTCGACCCGGAAGGCGACCTCGCCCTGCGCGCCTGCCTGCCACCCGACCGCTACGAACGAATCGTCGCCACCGCGGGCAAACGCGGTACCGGCGTGCGGTTCCTCGACCCGCAACTGCACGTCGTCCGCGAAATGCTGGTGCCGCCGACAGCGGACGAGGATGTGCACGGACGGCATCTGACCGTCGACCGGCTCACACTGCGCAAGTTCCTGCTCACCGGCATCGACGTCCACCACGGCGCGTCGTTCGAACACTTCGAACTGCTGGACGACGGCCGGGTCCGGACCCATTTCGACGACGGCACGGTCACCGACGCCGACCTGCTGGTCGCCGCCGATGGCACGCATTCCAGGATTCGCGCCCAATGGCTGCCGGATGCCGAGGTCATCGAAACCGGTCAAGCGGAGATCTACGGCAAGACACTGCTGACCGACGAGACCCGCGCGCTGACGCCGGCCGCCGCGCTGGACGGGTTCAGCGTGATAGCCGGTGCCGACGGCCGGTTCATGTCGCTGGCCGCCCACGAATTCGCCTCCGGTGACGGCGCGGACTACGTGATGTGGGTGGTCGCCGCGCCGAGCGCGCTGATTTCGGCCGATCTGTCCGCCCTGGACAAGTACGAGCTGTGCAAGGTCGCGACGGAACTGATCGCCGACTGGCCCGAAAATCTCGGCACGCTCGTGCGCCGTGCCGATCAGAAATCGGTCCACAACACCACGATCCGGACGGCAAAACCATTGCCGCACTGGGAAACCGGTCCGGTCACGCTGATGGGCGATGCCATCCACACCATGATTCCGGCCGGGAGCAGCGCGGCGACCGCACTGCGCGACGCCGCACTGCTGTGCCAGCGCATTACCGAGCGGACCGGTCCGCTGCGGGACGCGGTCCACGCCTATGAGACCGAAATGCTCGACTACGGTTTCGACATGGTGCAACGCTCACTGCGCAGCGTGAGCTGACGCTCAGTTCGGCCCCCGCAGCTTCTTCGCGGTCTGCACCGCGGTGAGCGCATTGAGACGACCGAAGCCGTATTTGGCGCTGTGCCCGTCCGCGCTGTACCCGCCGTGCTGCGGATCGATCATGTCGCACGACTGCTTCAACAGGTCCTTGACCTCGTTCGACGCGAGACCCGGATGTACCGACAGCACCAAGGCCACGACACCGGCCGCCCCGGGGCATGCGCTCGACGTGCCGCCGAAGCTATTGGTGAAGTTCCCGGCGGCGTCGCCGTCATCGGTGGTGCCGACGTTGTACCCGGCGGCGCCGTGTCGATCGACGGTCCAGATGCCCGGTGTCAGTGCGTCGGGATGATGGAACGCCGGATGCCCGAAGTCGCTACTCGGGAAAGCGCACCACACAGCCTTGCCGAAATCGCTGTAGACACTGCGTTTTCCGGTGTCGTTGCAGGCCGCGACGGCGATAACCTTCGGGAAGCTCGCATAGCCGTCGTTATCGACCGACTCGTTGCCATTGCCCGCCGCGAACAGCACGACGCAGCCCTTGCCATTGCGGCCATTGTTCACCGCATGCTCGATCGCCAATCGCGTGCTGGCCGGTATCGGCACCACCTGATCGTGTGCCGGGTCGTCCGGTCGGAACCAGACGCCGTCGGCGGGGCCCCAACTGCACGAGATGACGTCGGCGCCGTGGTCGGCGGCCCACGTGAAGGCGCGCGCCTCCGCCTGTGACCCGAGTTGGGAGGCGAGCCGAATCGGCATCAGCCTGGCCTCGGGTGCGACGCCGGAGGCGCCGAGCGTGCCATTGGCACAGGCGACACCCGCGCATGCGGTGCCGTGATTATCGCCATCTCGGGGACCGGTCCCTTGCACATCGCGCGGCCGCGGATCGTTGGACTGCAAGGTCGCGTCGCGCGGTGCGACCACCTTGCCCGCCCCGGCGAATTCCGGGTGGTCGATATCGACACCGTCGTCGATGAGCGCGATCGTCACCCCCTTGCCGCGGGTTACCGCATGGGCCGCCTCCACATTCGCGTGCGCGTTCACCGCCGCGCCGCCGATGGTGGTCGGCTTCAGATGCCACTGCTGCGGGAAGATCGTCTTGCGGGAGCGCCGTCGGATCAGCTCGGGATGGCAATAGACGACATCAGCACGGCTCAGCAGCCCATTCGCGATATCGAACACCCGCTGCCCGGTCCCTTCGACCGCGCCGGTGAAGTACGCGTTCGCCGCATAGGTCACCGTCTCCTTGATCCGCAGACCCGCCTGGTCGAGCACCCTGCGACACTGTTCGGGTTTCGCGTCGTCGGTGAACTTCACGAAGATGTTCTCGGTGTACAACACGGGCTCCTCGCTCACCGGATCCACCAGCACATGACCGGCGAAACGCACCTCCGGCGCGGCGGCCAGTACCGACTTGCGCGCAGCGACCGTCCGCGAATCCGGCGGCACCCGGTAGACCTGCACACCTGCTTCGGGATAGGACACCACCACGGCAGCGTCATCCAGTTCGCCGCTCAGCGGTGTGCGGACCGACCCGATGGAGCGGGGGATCGGACGTCTGTTCTGGGTTCGGACCGCGATCAGGTCCGGACTTTGTTCCAATTCGAAACCGGGATCGTTTTTGGTCCCGAAGTTTGCGGTTGGCATGACGACTCCTTAATTGTCACCGCCCGAACACCACTGCAAAATTAGCGCTGACCAGCGACGACGTATCGAGTACCCGCTACTCGGAAATGACCGGACCCGCCGACGGCGGATCAGCGGGTTCGGATTTTCACTCGGGGTGGCGCCCTCAGCGCTTACGGGTGCCGAAAATGCTGCGGCTGATCTCGCGGCCCGCGGCCGTGGCGGCCGAACGCAGGAAGCTCTTCACCGCCGGATTCTTCATGATGCGCTCGGCCGCCGACTCTTCCTCCGGCGCCTTCGAGGAACGGCCCGGCGCCGGAGCCGACTCCGGTTCCTGTTGCTGCGCCGCCGCGACCTTGGCGGCCAGGATCTCATAGGCCGACTCCCGGTCGATGGTCTGGCCGTACTTGGCCGACAGCGCACTGGACAGCGCCCGCGACTTGATCTGCTCATCGCCGATGGTGTCCATCAGCGAGCGCGGCGGCTGAATCCTGGTCCACGCCACGGGAGTTGGAGCTCCCTGCTCCGAGAGCACCGTGACGATCGCCTCACCGGTGCCCAGCGAGGTGAGCGCCTTCTCCAAGTCGTAGGCCCCGGTCTTCGGGTAGGTGCGCACCGTCTTGGACAGCGCCTTCTGATCGTCGGGGGTGAAGGCGCGCAGGGCGTGCTGAATGCGCGCACCCAGTTGGGAGAGCACCGGATTCGGGATATCGGTTGGCAGCTGGGTGCAGAAGAATACGCCGACGCCCTTGGACCGGATCAGCTTGACCGTCTGCTCCACCTGTTCCAGGAATGCCTTCGAGGCATCCGCGAACAACAGGTGCGCCTCGTCGAAAATGAAAACGAGCTTGGGCTTTTCGACGTCGCCGACCTCGGGCAGGGTCTGGAACAGGTCGGCCAGCACCCACATCAGGAACGTGGAGAACATCACCGGCCGGGCCGCTTGCGCGCCCAATTCGAACAGCGTGACCACGCCCTGGCCGCCCGCGGTGCGCAGCAGATCCGCCGGATCCAGTTCCGGCTCGCCGAAGAACGTGTCACCGCCGTCGGCCTCCAGATTCACCAGTGCGCGCAGGATGACACCCGCGGTGGCCGCCGAAACCCCGCCGATGCCCTTGAGATCTTCCTTGCCCTGCGGACTGGTGAGATGAGTGATGACCGCACGCAGATCCTTCAGATCCAGCAGGCCGAGCCCCGCCTTATCCGCCCAGTGGAAGATCAGCCCGAGCGTGGATTCCTGAGTCTCGTTCAGGCCCAACACTTTACTGAGCAATACCGGCCCGAATGCGGTGATGGTCGCGCGGATCGGCACCCCGACTCCGCCGGTACCGAGCGAGACGAATTCGGTCGGATATCCGGCCGGCGCCCAGTCCGCCGCACCGGTTTCGGCCGCCCTGGCGCTGAGCTTGTCATTCGCCTGCCCCGGCTGTGCGAGCCCCGACAGGTCACCCTTGATATCGGCGAGCACCACCGGCACCCCGGCCCGCGAGAGCTGCTCGGCGATGCCCTGCAGCGTTTTCGTCTTTCCGGTACCGGTCGCACCGGCCACCAGACCGTGCCGGTTCATGGTGCGCATCGGAATCCGTACGCGCGCGGTCGAATCGACGGCACCGTCGACCACAATGGTGCCCAGTTCCAGCGCGACCCCGTCGAACGCGTACCCTGCGGCGATCTGCTGAGCCACCGATTGCTCTGCGACCTCGGCGGTTTCGTTCGCCGCCGCCTTCGCGGTTACCGCCGCGGCGGCACTGGCGGCCGCGGTCTCGGCCGTCGCGGCCGCCCTCGATTGCGCGGCCTCGGCCTGCGCCACCGCATTCGCCGCATTCGGATCGGCGGTCGCGGCCGCCGCCTCCTGCTCTGCCAACTCGCGCTCGGCGGCCTCCGCCGCCGCGGCGGCCTCCGCGGCGACGCGCGCTGCCTCCTCGGCCGCCCGCCTAGCCGCGGCCGCCTTCTCCTGGGGGGTGAGCCCACCCGCCCCCTGGCCACCACCCCCCATCGAATCGCTGTGCGATCCTGCGTTCATCGCGCGTCCTCCGTCTGGTCTGACTGTGACTGCTTCCGCGGTGTTAGCTGTCGTGTCGAAACGCATACGCCGATCTCCGCAAACTCTATCGCCGCTGCCACCCATTAGGACCGATGCCGCAGGCATCGCAGACAAACACCGCTAATGTTGCCGAGGTGTCCGACAAATATGTGGTGTGGATGGATTGTGAGATGACCGGCCTGCGACTCGACAGCGACAAGCTGATCGAGGTGGCCGCGCTGGTGACCGACAGCGACCTCAATATTCTCGGTGAGGGCGTGGATATCGTCATCCACGCCGATGACGAGGCTCTCGCCGCCATGCCACAGGTGGTCGCCGATATGCACGCGCGCTCCGGCCTCACCGACGAGGTGCGCCGCTCCACGGTCACCCTCGCCGACGCCGAACAGCAGGTACTCGACTACATCCGCGAATACGCCCCGACCGCGGGTACGGTCCCGCTCGCGGGCAATTCGATCGCAACCGACCGTGGCTTCATCGCCCGCGATATGCCCGCGCTCGATACGCATCTGCACTACCGGATGATCGATGTGAGCTCCATCAAGGAGCTGTGCCGCCGCTGGTACCCGCGCATCTACTTCGGCCAGCCGGAGAAGGGTCTCACCCACCGCGCCCTCGCCGATATCAAGGAATCCATCCGCGAGTTGGAGTACTACCGGCGCACCGCGTTCGTCCCCACACCCGGCCCGTCGACCGCGGAGATAGCCGCCATCGCGAGCGAAGTGAGCGGGACCGCGAAAGGCGCCGCCGCGGCCGGACAAAATGGCACGTCAAAAACCGATTAGGGACTGGCGGGGGTAACACGCTAATATCTACCGCGCTGGTACATAACCAGCATGGTGGCTGTAGTTCAGCTGGTAGAGCACCAGGTTGTGATCCTGGGTGTCGCGGGTTCGAGTCCCGTCAGCCACCCGCGCGGGCCAGGTCAGGGCATCAAAGCTCCGGCCTGGCCCTTCTGCTACTCGACACCTAGCGAGTCTATCGCGAGGTTTCACGCCCACCCTCAGCGAGTAATCGCGGCGCCGGATGACCGAGAACCCATTCGGGTTCGCTCTCCTTCAGGAGTTGCGGTGCAATACAATTCGTCGTGACGAGCGGCCTTCAGGGGGACAGGGTGTCGATGATCATCGTTACCGACAATTCCGACGAATTGCGCGACCTCGCGGAGTTTCTCGGGGACACCGACGAGCTGCGGGGCCGGCTCAAATCGCAGCTGCGGCCGCCGGGGCCGGAGGATATGGGACCGATTCTCGAGGCATTGGAGATCCTGGTCGGCCCGGGTGGTATCACGGCCGCGACGGCAACCGCGATCGTCGCGTGGATACGCAGCCGGCGGGCGGATGTTCGGCTGACGGTGCGGGGTTCGGGTGATCGAATCGTGGAACTCGACGCGCGAGGTGTCGGCGCGTTGGACGGTGCCGAACTGCAACAGTTGGCCGAAAGGCTGCTGAGAACCGTCGAGCCGGAAGGCCAGGGTCGAGCGCCGATCGAGCAGTGACCGATCTATCCGGCGAGGGCGTTCGAATCCTCGTCCTGGCCACCGCGACTCACACCACAACCGCGTTGCCACCGCTGCCTACGGTGGCGCAGACCTTCTCCGACTTGCATGCCGCCTTCATCGAGCGGTGTGGCGCCATGACGGAGAACGTGGTCGGTGTACTCGACCCGCCGGACGCGCGCACGATGGCGGCGGCGATCGCCGAGGAAGCCGCACGTGCTCGGTCGGTGCTGGTCGTGTACTTCCTCGGGCATGGCCTGCGCGGCCCCGGCGGTGAACTCTATTTGGCGGCGAAGGACACCGGCGAGCTCATCCCGGGTCTGGCCGCGCACCAAGCCCTGTCCTTCGCCGCGTTGGCGCAGGCATTGGGAGAATGCCGGGCGCCGTCGGTGGTGGTGATTCTGGATTGCTGTTTTTCCGGGTCGGCGACCCTCGAAGCGGACACCGCTTCGATTCGGGAGTTCGCCACCGGTGCCCACGGTCGCTATCTGATCGGCTCCGCCGAACATCTCGCGTCGGCGCCGGCCGGGCAACGTCATACCGCCTTCTCCGGCGCCCTTCTGCAACTCCTCGAGAACGGCGATCCCCGGGCGCCGTCGATGCTGACCCTGGACGCGCTCTTCGACGGGGTATATCGCTCGTTGCGTGATGCTCAACGCGGCCCGCTCCCGCGCCGCCAAGCCGGTGACCGTGCGGGCACGCTGATCATTGCGGCCAATCCGGCTGCTGCACCGACGGATGAACCCGCGCGCGATCCGACTCCCGGACGGTCCCCGTATCCGGGTCTGGCGTCGTTCGGGCCCGACGACGCGGGGATGTTCTTCGGTCGCGCCACCATGCTCGCACGGCTTCTCGACGAACTGGCGGTCGCGGCCACGGAGGGCGGGCCTAGGGTGCTGGTCGGTGCGTCCGGTTCGGGCAAGACCTCACTGCTCAATGCCGGTGTGATCGCGGCCCTACGAGATCGCGGTCTACCGGGCGTGGCGGGATCGGTGGGTTGGGCGCTGCGCCGGTTCACCCCCGGCGCCGATCCGCTCCAACGGTTGGTCGCCGCTCTTGATGCTCCAGACAGCCGCGATCTGATCGACCGAGATCCCGGCAGGGTGACCGAACTCGCCGACAAGGTGTTGGCGCGGCGCCCCGGGGACACCCTGACCGTGATCGTGGACCAACTCGAAGAACTGTTCACTCTTTGCGCCGACACCTCCACGCGGACTGCCTTTCTGCGCGCGCTCACCGCGCTGGCCGAGGCAGCGGATGGCTCGACGCCGTGCGCGCTCGTGGTGATGGCGCTCCGTGCCGACTTCTACGGACACGCTGTCTGTCATCCGGAACTCGTTGCTGCACTGCGAGACCGGCAGATCCTGATCGAACCCATGACTCGTGACGAGCTGAGAGAGGCGATCGACGAACCCGCGCTGCGAAACGGCTGGTGTCTGGCGGATGGGCTCGCCGACATAGTGATCAACGACCTCGGGCCCGGCGCCTCGGCGGAAGCACTGCCACTGTTGTCCCACGCGATGCTGTCCACCTGGCACCGCCGGGACGGCAACGAACTGACTGTGGCCGGGTACCGGGACACCGGCGGAATCGCCCACGCCATCAAACAATCGGCGGACTCGATCTACGCGTCCGCAGACGATGCCGGCCGCGACGCGCTCCGCACGATGCTGCCCCGGCTGGTGCGCGTCGGCGCCGATGGCGATGCCGACACGGGCCGACCTTGCGACCGCACCGATCTCACCCACGCGGTGCCCGATCTGGATGTGGCGCACGCGGTCCTGGACCGGTTGACCGAGTCCCGATTGATCACGATGGATCGCGACACCGTGCGGTTGGCGCACGAGGCGCTGCTGCGCGAATGGCCACGTCTGCGTGCATGGATCGATTCCGATCGCGCCCGGTTGCGCGCCGAGCAACAACTCGCCCACGACGCCGGGGAGTGGGAGCACGCTGAGCGTGACTCCTCGCTGCTCTACAGGGGAACGCGCTTGGCGGCACTGCGCGAACAGCTCGGCGCCGCCGATGTCACGACCGAATTGGAGCCGGTGTCGGCCGGATTCGTCGAAGCGTCCGCGCGTCAGGAGCGTCGCTCCACACGGATCCGTCAAACGACTGTCGCGGTGCTGGCGGTGCTCGCGCTGTTGGCGACGGTAGGTCTGACCGGAGCGTTGCTGTATCAGCAGAAGGCGGCGGACGCTCAGCAGCGCGACCTCGCCCGGTATCTGGCGGCCGAAGCGGAGAACCTTCGCTCCCGCCAACCGGGCCTCGCCAAACAACTCAGCGTGTTGGCCTATCGAATCGATGCCGAGGCAGGTCTCGGTTCGCTGCTCAACAGTCGGAACACCCCGGGCATGATAAACCAGGGAAGAACGGCCGCCGATATCGCCACCAGCGCCGACGGCAACGTGCTGGCAATCTCGTCGGTGGACGCCATCGCGGTACGCCGCACGCAAGGATCCGAAGCCGGACTGATCACCGATCTGCTGGCCGGCGCGATCGCCGTCAACCCGGCAGGAACCTTGCTGGCCGCGGCTACCTTCACTCCTCCCGGATCGGTGGAGACCGACCTGCGCCTGTGGGATACGACCGACGTGACCCACCCGATCGAGGTGGTCGGGATGAGGCTGGAGTCAGCGGTGACCGCGATGGCCATCGCGCCTGACGGCGCGACGCTCTACGCGGGCACCTCGACCGGGGAAATCCTGCGGTGGAACATCACACAACCCGCCACGCCTTCGGCGCTGCCGATATTGCGAGCCCGTTCCGCGCAGATCGACACGCTCACCGTCGCACCGCACCGCGGCTTGTTCGCCTCCGCCACCATCGACGGGCACACCGACGTCTGGGATGTCTCGAATCCCGTTCCCGTGACCACGCTCGACATCGGGGCCGAGCCTTACGCGCCGCGGTTCCCCGTGTTCAGGCCGTGGCATCGCATCGCATTCGACCCCGAGGGGCGCTATCTGGCCGCCCCTCACCAATCTGTGATCGGCTCGGGCGACCAACGACCCCTGCTCTTGTGGGACCTCGGTGACCCGACCGCGCCGCGGACCAATGATTCCCCACCGGTGACGAACTCGACGGGCCAGTGCTACAGGGACATCACCTCGATCGCCTTCGACCGAACAAGTCGCGATATCGGCGAATTCGTCGCTGTATGCGGCGAGACCTGGCAGCTGTGGCGCTACAGCGTGCAAACCGGGGCGATCGCGGCGGGGGCTTCGGTCAGCGCCGAAACCGGCCACGCCAGCGGTCACATGTTGTTCGACCCGCGTCACGCCGGTCGCGCATTCCAAGCAACGGACCAGGGTGTCGCGGTATGGGGCATTTCCAATCCCGCGCAACCCGGTGCAGCGTACTTCTTGCCCGGCCCGCCGAGACTGGCGGCGCCGCTGGTGTTCCGGTCGAAAGGCAGCGGCGAAGTGCTCATTGTCGGGACGTCCTACGGAAATTTCGTGTGGACAAGCCGGGGAAGCGTCAAAGACGGTGCCGACAATCCGACGTATCTTTCCGCAGCGCCCGCCTTCCTCGGCCAGGACATCGGAATCAGTCCCGACGGTAGTTATTTCGCGGCGGTCGAAGAGAATACTGCGGATGACTACGTCCTACGATTCCGATCGACATCCGATCCGGCGTCCGGCATCGTGGCCACGATCGATGACCTGGTCAACGGCGTGGCGGCAGTCGCCTTCAGCCCTACCCAGCCGATTCTCGCGGTGGCCGATGACCAGTATGACGCGCCGGCCGAGAGTCGCGTAGTCCGGCTGTACGACGTCAGTGACCCACACCATCCCCGTCCCATCGTTACCATTCCCGCACCCGCGAACTGGCTCGCGTTCACGGCCGACGGCACAACGCTGCTCACGGCCGAATCGGCTTCGTCATCCCAGCCTCAGGAGTTGCGGCCGACGATTGATATGCGGCTACGTGCATGGAGCGTGGTGAGCCGAACCAGTCCTTCCGAATTGTGGTCGCAGTACCTGCCGGCAAGCGAGCGGGGATACAGCAAGATGGCACTGAGCCCGGACAGTGCACTGTTGGCACTTTACGGATCCGATGGACTCCTGCGCCTGTGGAAGCTGAAGAACAACAGCCTGGAGGGTTCTCCGGTCGTTGTTCCGGTCGGCGCTCCCCGAGCGAACATAACCTTCAGCCACGATGGCAAGAGACTCGCATTGGCGGCGAACCGCGTCTCATCGTCCGGCGAGTACCTGGTGCGTCCAGAGATATGGAACGTCGCAAATCCTGACGCGCCCTTCTTGGAGTCGTACCTGAGCCAAGGAGATGTCGAGAAACTCGCCTTCAGCCCCGACGGCACCGCGTTGGCGGTGGCGCGATCCGGATCCGGTGTCGAAATCTGGAACCTCGACCCGGAGCCGATAGTCGGAGATGTGTGCAACGCCGTCGGCGATCCAATGACGCGGCAAGAGTGGATGCGGTACCTACCCGACCGCGACTACCGACCACCGTGTGCTTGACATGAACAGTCGACCAGGCAGATTTCCGGGTCTTCTGCTCGACGGGGGCGGCGGGTTGTGGTGCTGGAGGAATCGGAGTGGTCCGATCGGAGGGGCTGAAGACGTACCGATCTCGAGCACGGAGCGTGCGAAAGCACCGAACCTCGTGTGACTGGGCCCCGATGGCAGGTCCACCGGCTATGCGAGTTGTAGTTGCTGCTCGAACTCGGTCGGTACCCATTGCTCACGGAATGCTTGCGGGGTAAGGAAACCCAGCGATCCGTGTGGCCGGTAACTGTTGTACTCGATGCGCCAATCCTCGGCAAGGACCCGCACCTCGGTCAGGGAATGAAACACCTCGCAGGACAGGAACTCGTCGCGGAAACGCCCATTGAACGACTCACAGACACCGTTCTGCCACGGCGATCCCGGATCGATGAACGAGGCATCGACCCCGGTGAACCGGCACCAATCCCGCATCGCGTGCGCGGTCATCTCGGTGCCATTGTCCATGCGAATGTGCATCGGCTTCCGCCCGGTGGCCACGATGATCTCGTGGAGCACACCGACCAGCTGATCGGCGGTGCACGACCGGAATGCTCTGGTGGCCAAGGCTTCCCGCGTGAACTCGTCGACAATGTTAAGGAACCGGACTTGTCGACCGTCGACAGTGACATCGACCTGGAAATCCAGGGCCCACATCTGATCCGGGAACGACGCCTTCAGACGCTGATTCCGACCCGGCCCGATGCGGCGTTTCTTACGCACTCGACTCGGTCGCTTCAATCCCTCCTCACGCCAGAGTCGTTGGGTGCGTTTGTGGTTGGTTACCAGACCCTCGCCACGGCACAACGCGTGCGCCTTCCGCCAGCCCCACCGCGGATGACGCCGGGAGATCACGCGCAGCCGCTCCCTCAGCGTCCGTTCGACCTCGGCGACCGCGCGCGGCCG
This sequence comes from Nocardia sp. CA-107356, assembly GCF_050946365.1. Taxonomy (NCBI): domain Bacteria; kingdom Bacillati; phylum Actinomycetota; class Actinomycetes; order Mycobacteriales; family Nocardiaceae; genus Nocardia; species Nocardia sp. CA-107356. The sequence goes on from NZ_CP191992.1 coordinate 8,171,124, forward strand.
ACGTTGCACCGACCGCGACTGCCCCACCACTCGGCAGGCGCGGCGTTGCGACACCCGAAACCGCTGCTGCAGAACCACCACGGCCCTGCGACGGCGGTCCGGGCTCAATAGTTTCCCCGGTTCACTTCCTTGAGCATGTCGATATCGAGGGCCTGCTCGGCGACCATCTTCTTCAACCGCGCGTTCTCGCGCTCCAGCTCTTTGAGCCGTTTCGCGTCGTCGGATTTCATGCCGCCGTACTGGGCTTGCCAGCGATGCCAGGAAGCCTCGGAAATCTCGAGGTGCTTGCACACCTCCTCGATCGAGAATTTCTCCCCGATCAGCTTCTCGCCCTCGCGCAGCTTGCGGATGATCTGCTCGGGGGTGTGTCGTCGTCGCGCCATGTCGTGATCTCGTCCTCCTGCACCCATTCTGGTGCATCAGAACTCTCACAACCGCTGGACCTGCTCAAAGGGCTCCAGTCACGTGCCCCGCAACGCCATCCATGATGGCGGGCTTCGGTTCGATCGCGACGTAACTGGGCCGCCGGCAGGCAACGGCCTACCGGCGGCCCAGCCGCATTCGCTGTCAGACGTAGATGAAAGCGATACCGTTACTGGTGCCGCCCGCTGTCGTGGCAGTGATCTGCACCGTCCCGGCCGACTCCCCCGGGGCGACGGCGGTGATCTGGGTGGCGGAGTCGACACTGAACGAAGTCGCCGGTGTACCACCGAAACTCACCGCCGTCGCACCTGTCAGGTCCGTCCCGGTCAGTACGACGGTCGTGCCACCAGCGACCGGCCCGGTGTTCGGCACCGCCACGGTCAGGGTAGGAACCGCAGCGTAGGTGAAGGAGACACCATCGACTGTTCCACCCGCGGTGGTGACGGTGACCAGCACGGTCCCGGCCGACCCGGCAGGGGTCACCGCGGTGATCTGGGTAGCGGAGTCGACACTGAACGAAGTCGCCGGTGTACCACCGAAATTCACCGCAGTCGCACCTGTCAGGTCCGTCCCGGTCAGTACCACGCTCGTCCCACCAGCGACCGGGCCGGTGTTCGGCACCGCCACGGTCAGGGTAGGAACCGCGACGTAGGTGTAGGCGACACCGTTGCTGGTTCCACCCGCGGTGGTGACGGTGACCAGCACAGTCCCCGCCGTCCCGGCGGGGACAACCGCCGTGATCTGGGTCGCGGAGTCGACGGCGAACGACGCCGGTGTCCCACCGAAACTGACCCCGGTGGCTCCGGTGAGGGCCGTTCCTGTCAGGGTGACGGTGGTCCCACCGGCCACCGGCCCCGAGTTGGGAACGACGGCGGTCAGCGTGGGCACCGCGGCAAAGGTGAAGGAGACACCATCACCGGTACCACCAGCGGTGGTGACGGTGACCAGGACCGTCCCCGCCGTCCCAGCAGCGGTGACCGCCGTGATCTGAGTGGCGGAGTCGACGCTGAACGAGGTCGCGGGTGTCCCACCGAAACTGACCCCGGTGGCTCCGGTGAGTGCCGTTCCTGTCAGGGTGACGGTGGTCCCACCGGCCACCGGCCCTGAACTGGGAACTATGGCAGTCAGGGCAGGTATCGCGATGTAGGTGTAGGCGACGCCGTTGCTGGTTCCACCCGCTGTCGTGACAGTGACCAGGACCGTCCCGGCGGACCCTGCGGGGGCGACGGCGGTGATCTGAGTGGCGGAGTCGACGATGAACGAAGTCGACGGTGTACCACCGAAACTCACCACGGTCGCACCGGTCAGGTTCGTCCCGGTCAGCACGACTGTCGTTCCGCCGGTCACCGATCCTGATGCGGGGGTGATCGTGGTCAAAGTGGGCACAGCGACATAGGTGTAGGCGACACTGTTGCTGGTTCCACCCGCTGTCGTGACGGTGACCTGTACTGTCCCCGCCGACCCGGCCGGGGTGACCGCCGTGATCTGGGTGGCGGAGTCAACCGTGAACGAAGTCGCCGGTGTCCCACCGAAACTCACCACGGTCGCACCCGTCAGGTTCGTCCCGGTCAGCACGACCGTCGTTCCGCCGGTCACCGATCCGACATTGGGCACGATCGTGGTCAAAGTGGGCACAGCGACATAGGTGTAGGCGACGCCGTTGCTGGTTCCACCCGCTGTCGTGACAGTGACCAGGACCGTCCCGGCGGACCCTGCGGGGGCGACGGCAGTGATCTGAGTGGCGGAGTCAACTGTGAACGAAGTCGCCGGTGTCCCACCGAAACTCACCGCCGTCGCACCGGTCAGGGCCGTGCCGGTAAGAACGACCGTCGTCCCGCCGGTCACCGGACCTGCATTGGGCACCACTGTGGTCAAAGTGGGCACAGCGACATAGGTGAACGCGACACCGTTGCTCGTTCCACCCGCTGTCGTGACAGTAACCAGCACGGTCCCGGCGGACCCAGCGGGGGCGACGGCAGTGATCTGAGTGGCGGAGTCAACTGTGAACGAAGTCGCCGGCGTACCACCGAAACTCACCGCAGTCGCACCCGTCAGGTTCGTCCCGGTCAGCACGACTGTCGTTCCGCCTGTCACCGATCCGACATTGGGCACGATCGTGGTCAAAGTGGGCACAGCGACATAGGTGAACGCGACACCGTTGCTCGTTCCACCCGCTGTCGTAACGGTCACCAGGACCGTCCCCGCCGACCCGGCCGGGGTGACCGCCGTGATCTGAGTGGCGGAGTCAACCGTGAACGAAGACGCCGGCGTACCACCAAAACTCACCACCGTCGCACCCGTCAGGGCCGTGCCGGTAAGAACGACCGTCGTTCCGCCCGTCACCGGACCTGCATTGGGCACCACTGTGGTCAAAGTGGGCACAGCGACATAGGTGTAGGCGACACCGTTGCTGGTTCCACCCGCTGTCGTGACAGTGACCAGCACGGTCCCGGCTGTTCCGGCCGGAGCCACGGCAGTGATCTGGGTGCCGGAGTCCACCGTGAACGAAGACGCCGGCGTCCCACCGAAACTCACCACCGTCGCACCCGTCAGGGCCGTGCCGGTAAGAACGACCGTCGTCCCGCCCGTCACCGATCCGACATTGGGCACGATCGTGGTCAAAGTGGGCACAGCGACATAGGTGAACGCGACACCGTTGCTCGTTCCACCCGCTGTCGTGACAGTAACCAGCACGGTCCCCGCCGATCCGGCCGGGGTGACCGCCGTGATCTGAGTGGCGGAGTTCACCGTGAACGACGTCGCCGGCGTCCCACCGAAACTCACCACCGTCGCACCCGTCAGGTTCGTCCCGGTCAGCACGACCGTCGTTCCGCCCGTCACCGATCCGACATTGGGCACCACTGTGGTCAAAGTGGGCACAGCGACATAGGTGTAGGCGATACCGTTGCTGGTTCCACCCGCGGTGGTGACGGTCACCAGCACGGTCCCGGCCGAATGGGCCGGAGCCACAGCAGTGATCTGAGTGGCGGAGTTCACCGTGAACGAAGACGCCGGCGTCCCACCAAAACTCACCACCGTCGCACCCGTCAGGTTCGTCCCGGTAAGAACGACCGTGGTCCCACCCGTCACCGATCCTGATGCGGGGGTAATGCTGGTCAGCGTCGGCACAGCGACGTAGGTGTAGGCGACACCGTTGCTCGTTCCACCCGCTGTCGTGACAGTAACCAGCACAGTCCCGGCCGAATGGGCCGGAGCCACAGCAGTGATCTGAGTGGCGGAGTTCACCGTGAACGAAGACGCCGGCGTCCCACCAAAACTCACCACCGTCGCACCCGTCAGGTTCGTCCCGGTAAGAACGACCGTGGTCCCACCCGTCACCGATCCTGATGCGGGGGTAATGCTGGTCAGCGTCGGCACAGCGACGTAGGTGTAGGCGACACCGTTGCTCGTTCCACCCGCTGTCGTGACAGTAACCAGCACAGTCCCGGCCGAATGGGCCGGAGCCACAGCAGTGATCTGAGTGGCGGAGTTCACCGTGAACGACGTCGCCGGCGTCCCACCGAAACTCACCACCGTCGCACCCGTCAAATTCGTCCCGGCAAGAACGACCGTGGTTCCGCCGGTCACCGATCCTGAGGTGGGGGTAATGCTCGTCAGTGTGGGCACCGCGGCGTAGGTGTAGGTGACACCGTTGCTGGTTCCGCCCGAGCCGGTGACCGTGACCTGCACCGTCCCGGCCGCATGGGCTGGGGCGACGGCGGTGATCTGGGTGGCGGAGTTCACGGTGAATATCGTTGCGGTCGTGCCGAATCGGACGGTCAACGGGCCGGTGAATCCGGTGCCGGTGATCGTCACGTTGTTCCCGCCCGCAGTGGGTCCGGCGGTCGGGGAGATGGAGGTGATGGTCGGAACGACGACATAGATGTAGGTAACCGGGTTGCTGGTGCCACCTGGCCCGGTCACGGTGACGGTGACGATCCCGGTGCCCGCGGGGGTTACAGCGGTGATCTGCGTGTTGGAGTTGACCGTGAACGAGGTCGCGGGTGTGCCACCGAAATTCACTGCGGTGACTCCCGTCAGGCCCGACCCGGTGAGCGTGACTGTCGTTCCGCCCGCAGTGGACCCCTGGCTGGGGCTGATGCTGCTCAACGTGGGAACCGCGAGATAGGTGTAGGGCACACCATTGCTGGTGCCCGCCGAGGTGGTAACAGTGACCTGTACGGTACCGACTGATCCGGCAGGGGCGATCGCCGTGATCTGCGTCGGTGAATCCAGGGTGAAAGTCGTTGCCGTAGTACCGAATCGCACGGTAGTCGGACCGGTGAACCCGGTACCGGTGATCGTGACGCTTGTTCCCCCGGTCGTGGGTCCCGAGGTCGGGGAGATCGAGGTGATGGTAGGCACGATGCTTGCCTCCTTGCTGCTGTGTAATTCCTCTAGTGCCCCCGGGCGGTTGCCCGAGTTGCTGTGGCGGCCCGCAACTTCCATTAACGTCCTTGAAACAGGCGATGGACCGGCCCGAGGGGTTCGTTTTCGTTCGTTATCGGATTCCCGCCGCCTGTCGAAGATCTGGAGACTCCCGGTCGGGTCGGCAACCCCCCTACCCGACCTGAGCCGATCGCCGTGATCACGAGCACCGCCGCAGCCGTTGGATATAACGCCGCATCGGCACCCTCGAGACATGCGCCACAACGGTTCTCGTCACTGATGCGATGACTCACCGGCGACGCTCTGATGCGATCACCGCGCAGGTCCGTCCGCGCCACCGCCGGCACCGAATCACCCTGGTCGCGGCTTACCGTCGGGGGATCTGCAGCAGTCGGTCGGTTACATCGACGGGAGGCAAGGTCTACGTGTGAAAACGGACGAAAACGGATCGGAGATTCATTGCTCTGCAACAACGTAGAGGGCTTACTGGAAGCAACCATCCGGTTGCAGTCGGGGAATCATCATCGCGGCAAAGGAGGCGCGTCATGCCTACCATCACCTCCCGCTCTCCGACCTTGTGGAACACGTCGGGAGACGCGAACGTTCCGTGATGGGTACCGGCTTCGCCGTTTCTTGATCGGGCGATCCGGTACTGCCGCGACCACCTACACCATCGACTCGGATACGCAGGTCACGGCGATCGCGCCTGCCGGTACGGTGCAGGTCATTGCCACCCCTCGGAGAGACCCGGCAACATTGTCTGTTAGGTTCCCATACCCGCTTTGAACAGCACCATCCAAGGGGCTGCCGCAGCCGGCGCTACGACCAGCCGCACCGGGATCGGCCCGTCGACCGCCACTGCGCTCACTTTCGTCGGCAGCATTGCGGCTACCTCGCTATACATCGACCCGGACACGCGGCGTTGCGCTCGCCCCAGCAGGGAGGGGACGGCACAGCGCACCGTGGCCACGGCGGGCGGGAGCGGTAACAGCCTCTGCTGCACTGGTGTCCGAGTGGTCGGGGCGGTCACCGGACAGCGTTGCCGACCGTGCGAGCCGCGGTTGTAAATCGAGTCGCCGCCACCAGGGCGGTGGTTTCAGGGGTAAGGGGGTTTCATTGGCTACCGTTCTGAAGATGCTGCTGGCGGAGCAGCATCTCAAGAGCCATTCGGATTTCCTGGCCGCGTACGATAGGTGCGCCGCGCAACTCGATCCTCCCATCCCACCTGGTTACGGGCCAGCGAAGACACAGTTCTACCAGTGGCTTTCGGGCGGGATGGTCGGGCTTCCGCGCGACTACCATTGCCGGGTACTGGTCCGGATGTTCCCTGGCTGGACGATCGAGAGATTGTTTCAGATGGCAGATGCCGCACCGGTCGCCGTTCGCGGGCACGAGTTGGATTCTCCCGGAACCGACATCGAGCTCGAAGCATTTCTCGGGGCTGAGATGATCACCAGCGGGATTACTCTCGTGTACCCGACGTTCGAGCTACCGCTGCGGCCTGTGCAAGCATTCGGTGCGGCCGAGGCTCCCTATCCGTGCGCATTCGGGAAGGTCCGCGCAGTTGCGGCTGATCATCGCTCGGATGTGCTGGCTGCCTTACCGGAGAAGGAAGTTCGCGGACTGCTATACGTGTTCTCTGCGCTGCGGCGCCACACTGGTCTTTTGACTGAAATCCGGAGCGACCGGGACGTCGTTGCGCACGGCGACCGCCCCTATATCAGTTTTGGACTGACTTGCAACGACTGCACACGTATGTACCTCGAAAGCGTCGATCGTCCGCTTTTCACTCTCAATGGCAGTGGTGCTGAAGACGGTTCCCGTTCAGAGCAGTTGGAGTTGACCGACGGTAGCCGGTATGGCTCGAGCGGAGATCACAGCATCGGCGTCATCGCGCGGGTGCGACCGAGCCCGGACCTGCACCCCGACCGATACTGGATATTCTGCGCGGGCTTAGGCCCGCGTGGCACCACCGGGGCGAGCTGGTATCTCGCCAACTCCTGGAGTCCCTTGCAGCGACGTGCCGGTGATCGCGAGTTCGTCGCAGTGGTCGGTGTCGATGAGGACTCCGACGACACGGCCCGCTTGGAGCATCTGCTGATCGAATCGGCATCATGACATCCACCCCCTATTGCCGTTGTGCTAACCCGTTTTCCCGCAGGGTAAGGCTGCCGGCGTGATTGATGCGTCGGCGCTGGCGGCGGAATCGACGACGACCCGGACCTCGAGATCCGCACGCAGGCGAGGTCATTCAACCACTGGCTGTTCCTTTCCATGCCTGTTGCCCCCGATCAGCATTCGACGACGTTGACCGAGACGTTGACGGCGAGCCCGCCCATGGACGTCTCCTTGTACTTCGAGCTCATGTCCAGCCCGGTCGCGCGCATCGTCTCGATCACCTGGTCGAGGCTGACACGATGAGTTCCGTCGCCGCGCAACGCCATTCGGGCGGCATTTATGGCCTTGCCCGCCGAGATCGCGTTCCGTTCGATGCACGGGATCTGGACGAGCCCGCCGATGGGGTCGCACGTCAGGCCCAGGCTGTGCTCCATGGCGATCTCCGCGGCATTCTCCACCTGCGCCGGCGTGCCGCCGAGGATCTCCGCGAGCCCCGCCGCCGCCATCGAGGCGGCGGACCCAACCTCACCCTGGCACCCGACCTCGGCGCCCGAAATCGAGGCGCGCTCCTTGTAGAGGGACCCGACCGCACCCGCCGCCAGCAGGAAACGAATAGCCGTGCCGTCCGGATCGGACTTGCCCATGGGCGTGTAGTGGGTGGCATAGTGCAGCACCGCAGGAATGATCCCGGCCGCACCGTTCGTGGGAGCGGTGACGATCCGTCCCCCGGAGGCGTTCTCCTCGTTGACCGCCAGGGCCACCAGATTGACCCAGTCCTCGGCAAAGGCAGGGTCCCGGTTGGGATCCTCGCTACGTAGACGTTCGTACCAGTCGCGGGCCCGACGCCGGACGTGCAGTCCACCCGGCAGGTAACCCATCCGCGAAATACCCAGCTCGAAGCACTCCACCAGCACGTCCCTGATGTGCAGCAACTGGCTGCGCACCTCGCACTCGGGCCTGGCCGCACGTTCGTGCTCGAGCATCACGTCGCCGATCGAGATCCCGTGGTGCTCGGTGATCTCCAGCAACTCCTTCGCGGAACCGAACGAGAGCGCCAGCGGGTCCGTCGGCGCCGGCGCCTCCGTCTCGAACTCAGTGACCACGAAGCCCCCGCCGATGGAGTAGTAGGTCTCCCGCAGCAGTTCCTGCCCGCCGTCGTCGGTCGCGGCGACGGTCATCGCGTTCGGATGAAAGTCCCGAACGGTCAACGGATGCAGCACGATCTCGTCTTCGGCGAGCTCGATCTCCCGGACGCCGCCCAGCATGATCCGACGGGTCTCCCGCAACGTCGCGAGGCGACGGTCCTTCTCCTGCGTCTCGATAGTCTCCGGCCGGTACCCCTCCAGCCCGAGCAGGATCGCGGAGAAGGTGCCGTGGCCGGCGCCGGTGGCCGCGAGCGATCCGTAGAGATCGATGCGGATACCGGCGACGGCATCGAGCACACCGCGGGAAGCGAGGGCCTCGGCGAACCTCCCGCCCGCCCGCATCGGGCCGACGGTGTGTGAACTGGACGGACCGATGCCGACCGTGAAGAGGTCGAACACGCTGATGGTCATGAGTCGAGGTCCTTCCGGATCATCGCAGCGAGTGCCGCAGCGCAGCAAGGAGCGGACGTCAGGGCCGCGACGGGCAGCGCAGCCATGCTCTACAGCTCCGGGTAGAGGGGGTACTTGTCGGCGAGTGTGCGCACGTCGGTCGCCAGCGCCGACACGTCCGCCTCCGGCGCCGCGATCAACGCCCGGGCGATGAGGTCGGCGACCTTCTCGAAGTCCCCGGCGTCGAAACCCCTGGCAGCCAGGGCCGGGGTGCCGATTCGCAGCCCCGAGGTCACCATCGGCGGACGCGGATCGAACGGCACCGCGTTGCGATTGACCGTGATTCCGATCGCGTCGAGGCGATCCTCCGCCTGCTGGCCGTCGATCTCCGCGTCCCGCAGGTCGACCAGGACCAGGTGCACGTCGGTCCCGCCGGTCAGCACGGAAATGCCGGCGCCCTTCACGTCCGGTTGACTCAACCGCTCCGCAAGGATCTTGGCGCCGTCGAGGCAACGCTGCTGCCGCTCGGCGAACTCGGGCTGGGCGGCCATCTTGAATGCGGTCGCCTTACCTGCGATGACGTGCTCGAGCGGCCCACCCTGCTGGCCGGGGAACACCGCCGAGTTGATCTTCTTCGCGATGTCGGCCTCGTTGGTGAGGATGATGCCGCCGCGCGGTCCGCCGAGCGTCTTGTGGGTCGTCGAGGTGACGACGTGCGCGTGCGGCACCGGTGACGGGTGCAGCCCGGCCGCGACGAGCCCGGCGAAGTGGGCCATGTCCACCATCAGGTAGGCGCCGACCTCGTCCGCGATCTCGCGGAAGCGGGCGCAGTCCAGATGCCGGGGGTAGGCCGACCAGCCGGCGATGATCAGCCGCGGCTTGTGCTCGCGTGCCGCCCTGGCCACCTCGTCCATGTCGATGAGGTAGTCGCTGTCCGAAACCCCGTACGCCGCAACGTTGTACAGCTTCCCGGAGAAGTTCAGCCGCATGCCGTGCGTGAGGTGTCCGCCGTCGGCGAGGGACAGGCCGAGGATGGTATCGCCCGGCTCGAGCAGCGCGTGCATCACCGACGCGTTCGCCGTGGCTCCGGAGTGCGGCTGCACGTTGGCGAACTTCGCGCCGAAGAGTGCCTTGATTCGGTCGATGGCGAGCTGCTCGATCCCGTCGACGTGCTCGCACCCGCCGTAGTACCGGCGCCCCGGGTAGCCCTCGGCGTATTTGTTGGTCAGCACCGAACCCTGCGCCTGCATGACGGCGATCGGAGCGTGGTTCTCGGAGGCGATCATCTCGAGCCCGGTGCGCTGACGCTCGAGCTCCCTTCCGATGAGGGCGGCGACGTCGGGATCGAAATCCGCGAGGGTCTGGTCCAGGACGCTCATGCTGTGTCCTTTCTGGCATGAGCGGGGGCGCTGCGTGGTTACACTCCGCTGCCGCCTCCGCGCCTGACCGCTCATGCCACGACTCCGTTCTTCTCTGCGTACTGGGCGGCGGTCAACAGGTCACCGGCGGCGGAGGGCTGCACGGCGAACAGCCAGCCCTGCCCGTAGGGGTCGGAGGTGACCAGACTCGGGTCGTCGACGACAGCGCTGTTGACCAGGGTCACACGGCCGCTGACCGGCGGGTACAGCTCGGAGACGGTCTTGGTGGACTCGACCTCACCGCAGCTCTCGCCGGCGACTATGGTGGCGCCGACCTCGGGCAGGTCCACGAAGACCAGCTCGCCGAGCGAGTTGACGGCGATCGAGGTGATGCCGACTCGGACGGGGTAGTCGGGGAGCTCGGCTCCCGGTGTGATGGCCACCCACTCGTGGTCGTCGGTGTAGCTGCGGTCGTTGGGCAGATCGAATGAGGACATGCTTGTACCTTCTCGAGGGCTCTTGTTGGTGACTGGGTAGGTCAATAGTGTTCGAGCGCTGCGTGTTCGAGCGCGAAGTGTTCGAGCGCTCCGGCTTCAGGAGCGGCGATAGAAGGGCGAGGGAGTGACCACGAAGGGTTCCTTCTTGCCGCGGACGTCGACGGTCAGCTCCGTCCCGGACTCCTGCAGAGCCGCATCCACGAAGGCGAGCGCGACCGGGTAGCCGAGCGTCGGCGAGAGCGCACCAGAGGTGACGACACCGACTGCCGTCTCGCCCGCCGCGTCGTACACGGTGTAGTCGGCGCGGGCCGCTCGCCGGCTGGTGCCCTTCAGTCCCACCAGCACCCGCTCGATGGGCCGCTCCGAGAGTTCCTGCAGCGCATCGCGTCCCACGAACTCCTTGCCCAACCGGACCACCTTGCCGAGTCCGGCCTCGTAGGGGTTGGTGTCCAGGGTCAGCTCGTGGCCGTAAAGCGCCATGCCCGCCTCGAGCCGCAGGGTGTCGCGGCAGGCGAGACCGGCCGGCACACCGCCACGGGCCGCGGTCGCGTCGAGCAGTGCCCGCCACAGGCGCACCGCCTGCTCGTTGGGCACGTACAGCTCGAAGCCGTCCTCGCCGGTGTACCCGGTGCGGGCGAGCAGCACGTCGATGTCGGCGACCGATGCGGGGGTGACCGCGTAGTACCCGAGCTCCGTCACGGCTGCGACCTGCCCGTCGGGCACGAGTGCCTGCACGATGTCCTGGGCGGCCGGACCCTGCACGGCGATCAGCGCGGTCTGCGCCGACTGGTCGTCGACCTCGGCATCGAATCCCGCTGCGCGCGAGACGAGTTCACGTGCCACCGTCGACGCGTTGGACGCGTTGGCCACGACCAGGAAGTAGTCGTCGGCGAGCCGGTAGACGACCAGGTCGTCGATCACTCCGCCGTCGGCGTTGCACAGCAGCGAGTACTTGGCTCGCCCGATGCCGATCTTGGAGAGTTCGCCGACAAGCGCGTAGTCGAGCAGCGCACCGGCGGCGGGGCCGGTGATCGCGATCTCGCCCATGTGCGAGAGGTCGAAGAGCCCGGCAGTGCTGCGCACGGCTCGGTGCTCGGCGAGCTCGCTGTCGTACTTGAGTGGCATCTGCCAGCCGGCGAAGTCGGTGAAGCTGGCCTCGAGGTTGGCGTGCTCTTCGAGCAGTGGAGATGCGGGGGATGTCGAGACGGACGAACCGGTGCTCATGCCTCCGCCTCGCTGACGCTCGGCTCCGGCATGACCACCGCGGGTGGCTGTGTCGGATGCTCGCTCGCTACGCTCGCTCATGCCTCCGCTTCGCTCCGGCACGAGCGAGTGCTCGGCTGTGCCTATGGTTCGCTCGCTACGCTCGCTCATGCGAAAACCTCCTCGCGGGAGTCGGCGTTCGCCGAGGTGTCGGTGACGTTCTGGCTGGTCGGGGTTTCGAATGCCTCGGGTGTCGGGCAGGAGCAGACGAGGTTGCGGTCCCCGTGTACCCCGTCGATCCGACGTACCGGTGGCCAGTACTTCGCGGCGCGCAAGGAGGCGACGGGGAAGGCGGCCAGGTGGCGGGGGTAGGGCAGCGTCCACTCGTCGGCAGTGACCTGTTCCGCGGTGTGCGGCGCCTGACGCAGCGGGCTCCGCTCGACCGGCCACACCCCGTCACCGACCAGGTCGATCTCCTGCCGGATCGCGACCATCGCCTGGATGAACCGGTCCAGCTCGGCCAGGTCCTCCGACTCCGTCGGTTCGACCATCAGGGTGCCGGTCACCGGGAAGGACAGGGTCGGCGCGTGGAATCCGTAGTCGATCAGTCGCTTTGCCACGTCCTCGGCGGTCACACCTGTCTCCTTGGTGATGGCGCGCAGGTCGAGGATGCACTCGTGCGCCACCAGACCCGACGGTCCGGTGTAGAGCACCGGGAAGTGCGCGTCGAGCGACTTCGCGACGTAGTTGGCCGCCAGCACCGCGGCCTCGGTGGCGCTGGTCAGGCCGTCCGGGCCCATCAGCGCGAGGTACGCCCAGGTGATCGGCAGGATGCCGGCCGAGCCGTAGTTCGCGGCCGAGACCGGGGCTCCCCCGTCGCCGCTGCCGAGTGGGTCCCCGGGCAGGAACGGGGCCAGATGCTCGCGCACCGCGACCGGTCCGACGCCGGGTCCGCCGCCGCCGTGCGGGATGCAGAAGGTCTTGTGCAGGTTCAGGTGTGAGACGTCGCCACCGAACTTGCCCGGCTGGGCCAGGCCGACCAGCGCATTGAGGTTCGCGCCGTCGACATACACCTGACCGCCGGCCTGGTGCACCAGGTCGCAGACCGTGCGCACGTCGTTCTCGTACACACCGTGAGTGGAGGGGTAGGTGAGCATGATCGCGGCGACCTTGCCCTCGTGGACCGCAATCTTGGCGCGCAGATCGTCGATGTCGATATTGCCGTTGGTCGCGGTGGCCACCACGACCACCTGCATCCCGGCCAGGACCGCCGAGGCGGCGTTGGTTCCGTGTGCGGACTGCGGGATGAGACAGATGTTGCGGCCGCTCTCGCCGCGGGACTCGTGGTATCCGTGGATCGCCAACAGCCCGGCCAGCTCGCCCTGAGATCCGGCGTTGGGCTGCAACGAGACTCGGTCGTATCCGGTGATCTCCCCGAGCCACCGCTCGAGGTCGCCGATCAGCTCCAGGTACCCGCCGGTCTGCTCGGAGGGCGCGTAGGGGTGGATGCCGGCGAATCCGGGCCAGCTGATGGGCTCCATCTCCACCGCGGAGTTCAGCTTCATCGTGCACGACCCCAGCGGGATCATGGTGCGGTCCAGGGCGAGATCCTTGTCCGAGAGCTTCCGAAGGAACCGCAGCATCGCGGTTTCCGAACGGTGCTCGTGGAACACCGGATGCTGCAAGAACTTCGAGGTGCGGTCGAGCTCGGTCGGCAGCCCGGAGACCGCGGTCGGCGTTGCCGTCACCGTCGCGCCGAAGGCGGCCACGACGCGACGCACCACGTCATCGGTGGTGCACTCGTTGCAGGAGATGCCGACGTGGTCGTCGTCCACCAGGCGCAAGTTGATGCCGAGGCGATCGGCGTTGGCGACGAACTCCCTTGCCTGATCCGGCACCCGGACCTGCACGGTGTCGAAGAAGCGGTTGTGCACGATCTGGTGGCCGGCTGCCCGCAGGCTCTCGGCAATCGCCACGGCATGGCGGTGGACGCGGGTTGCGATGGCGCGCAGACCTTCCGGACCGTGGTACGCCGCGTACATGGCGGCCACGTTGGCGAGCAGTGCCTGCGCGGTGCAGATGTTGCTGGTCGCCTTGTCGCGGCGGATGTGCTGTTCGCGGGTCTGCAGCGCGAGCCGGTAGGCGGGCGCTCCCTCGACGTCGACGGAGACCCCGACCAGGCGGCCCGGGAGCATGCGCTCGAGCCCGGTGCGCACGGCCATGTAGCCGGCGTGCGGGCCGCCGAAGAACAGCGGCACGCCGAAGCGCTGCGCGGATCCGACCGCGATGTCGGCGCCCTGTTCTCCGGGCGGCGTCAAGATCGTCAACGCGAGCAGGTCAGCGGCCACCGTGGTCAGCGCGCCGCGCTCGCCCGCGGCCGCGATCAGCGGCGACAGGCCGCGCACGGCGCCGCTCGCGCCCGGCGCCTGGAACACCACACCGAATGCGTCACCGTCGGGCAATTCACTGGAGAGATCCGCGACCAGCACCTCGATGCCGACCGACTTGGCACGCCCCTGGACGACCGCGAGGGTCTGCGGCAGGCAGTCCGCGTCGACGATCACCCGGTTCGTGGCGGACTTGGACTTGTTGGCCCGCCGCATGAGCAGCACGGCCTCCATCACGGCGGTGGCCTCGTCCAGCAGGGAGGCCCCGGCCAGGGGGAGCGCGGTGAGATCCTCGATCAACGTCTGGAAGGTCAGCAACGCTTCGAGCCGACCCTGGGAGATCTCCGGCTGATAGGGCGTGTAGGCGGTGTACCAGGCCGGCGATTCGAGCAGGTTTCGCCGCAAAACCGCAGGTGTGACGGTGTCGTGGTAGCCGAGACCGATCATCTGGACACGCGTCTGATTGCGGTCGGCGAGGGCGCGCAGGTCGGCGAGGACCTGCGGCTCGCTCCGGGCCGCCGGCAGGTCCATGGCTTTCTCGCTGCGGATCTGGTCCGGCACCGCTGCGTCGATCAGCTCATCGAGCGTCTCGTAGCCGAGTGCCTCGAGCATGTGCTGTGCTGCGGACGCGTCGGGACCGATGTGGCGCGAGGGAAAGTCGCTGGTAGAGGGCCCACCAGTGGGGGCAATGCGGGTTTCAACTGGCACGAGGTGACTCCGGTTTCGCTATGTCCGGACCGCACCGGACATCGACTGAGGGACACCTCCCCGCTCTGTCCTGAAACCTGAGAGTTTGGGCATTGCCGCAGCTACGGCGTTGCTCTTCACCTTCGGTAAGTACCGGCCTGCGGCCGTTCCTGTTCTCCAGAGTTGCCTCGGCGCTGCGGTACTGGGGCCTGAGAGATTCCCGGGGAGGAAGTTGCTCCTACGGCGCCTCGGAGTTCAGAAGTCTGAAACTCGGAGGTTCTCCCGCTGCGCGTCATCGGCGTTTTCAGTTGTGATTCGCAGAACAGTACACACTCCCCCGAGGTTTGTCTGCCACCACCTCCTCGGGACCACTCGACCGCGCCACCCTTGCCAAAACGCGTCAGCGTTTGGCATCCTCGGTCTGGAACTCGCTCAGCTGTGACCGCACACACCGAGCATTCGGCGTCCAGATACCAAGTCCCGCAAAGGTATCGAGGGCCTGCCTCCTCTCCCCCGCTGACACCGCTTCCTGCGAGCGCTGCTCGGCCATGACCGTGCGGGTCTGATATCACCGGCGACTTTGCGTCGCCGCACAGCAGCCGGAGCCTGCAAGCGAGAATTCGCCAGCTCCGGCTATCGAAGGAGTTCCCATGAGCGTCTCACCCCACCCCTCCCCCCTCGCCCCGGACGGGCGTCGACTGCTTCGGCTCGAGGTTCGCAACGCCCGGACTCCAGTCGAACGCAAGCCGCCGTGGATGAAGGTGCGGATGCGCACCGGAGCCGAGTACCGAGCGCTCGCCGCCCTCGTCGAACGCGAGAACCTGCATACCGTCTGCCAGGAGGCGGGGTGCCCCAACATCTTCGAGTGCTGGGAGGACCGCGAGGCGACCTTCCTGATCGGCGGGGACCAGTGCACGCGGCGCTGCGACTTCTGCCAGATCGACACGGGCAAACCCGCCGATCTCGACCTCGACGAACCGCGACGGGTCGGCGAGTCGGTGAGCGCGATGGGTCTGCGGTACGCCACGGTGACCGGCGTCGCTCGCGACGATCTACCGGACGGCGGCTCCTGGCTGTATGCCGAAACGGTGCGCCAGATTCGCCAGCAGAGCCCGGGCACCGGCGTAGAACTGTTGATTCCGGACTTCAACGCGGATCCCGGACAACTGCGTGA
Organism: Nocardia sp. CA-107356; assembly: GCF_050946365.1. NCBI lineage: Bacteria > Bacillati > Actinomycetota > Actinomycetes > Mycobacteriales > Nocardiaceae > Nocardia > Nocardia sp. CA-107356. The sequence continues at coordinate 8,186,895 of NZ_CP191992.1, forward strand.
GGTCTTCGACACCCGTCCAGAAGTGCTGGCGCACAACGTCGAGACCGTTCCACGCGTGTTTCGCCGGATCCGGCCCGCCTTCACCTATGCGCGGTCCCTCGAGGTGATCACCCGGGCCAGGACGGACGGTCTGATCACGAAGTCGAACCTCATCCTCGGACTGGGCGAGACCACCGACGAGGTGATCCAGGCACTGCGGGACCTGCACGACGCGGGCTGCCAGCTGGTCACGATCACCCAGTACCTGCGGCCGTCGTCCCGGCACCATCCCGTCGAGCGGTGGGCCGAGCCCGAGGAGTTCGCGCACCTCGAGCAGGTGGCCCGCGAGATCGGATTCCTCGGCGTCATGTCGGGTCCACTGGTCCGGTCCTCCTACCGCGCAGGCCGCCTGCATGCCGAGGCGACGACCGCCTCCGATTCCCGGTAGATCCACGAAATGCCTTCATCCACACAGCTTTCACATTCCACACAAGGAGTATTCACATGACCTCACGATCCGCAGACGTGGTCGTTCTCGGCGGCGGTTCCGGCGGGTACGCCGCCGCCATCCGCTCGGCCGAACTCGGCCGCTCGGTCATCCTCGTCGAGGAGAACGAGCTCGGTGGCACCTGCCTGCACCGCGGGTGCATTCCCACCAAGGCGCTACTGCATGCCGCCGAGGTGGCCGACAACGCCCGCACGGCTTCGCAATTCGGCGTCGATGCGTCGTTCGGCGGCGTCGACGTCGAGAAGGTGCTCAGCTACAAGGACACCATCGTCACCCGGTTACACAAGGGCCTGCAGGGCCTGATCGATTCGTACGGCATCAAGGTGGTCAACGGCCGCGGCCGGTTCGTCGCACCGAACGGCGTCGAGGTCGACGGCGAGTTGATCACCGGCACCGACGTGATCCTCGCGACCGGGTCGTACCCCAAGCCGCTGCCCGGGATCAGCATCGGCGGCCGGGTGATCACCAGCGACCAGGCCCTGACCCTGTCCGAGGTCCCCGCCAAGGCCGTGATCCTCGGCGGCGGCGTCATCGGCGTCGAGTTCGCCAGTGTCTGGGCGTCCTTCGGCGCCTCGGTGACGATCGTCGAGGCGCTGCCGCGGCTGGTCCCGAACGAGGACGAGGCGCTCTCGAAGTACCTCGAACGGGCCTTCCGGCGGCGCAAGATCACCGCCAAGACGGGCGCCCGGGTGACCGAGGTGGCGCAGGACGACGACGGCGTGCGCGTCACCCTCGCGTCCGGCGACGTCCTCGATGCCGACGTCGTGCTGGTCGCGGTGGGTCGAGGTCCGAACACCGCGGCGACGGGCTACGAGGAGGCGGGCATCGTCCTCGACCGCGGCTTCGTCACCACCGACGAGCGACTGCGCACCGCGCTCCCGAACGTGTACGCGGTCGGCGATATCGTGCCCGGACTCCAGTTGGCCCACCGCGGATTCCAGCAGGGCATCTTCGTCGCCGAGGAGATCGCGGGCCTGAGCCCCGACCCGATCGACGAGACCGGCATCCCCCGCGTGACGTACTCACACCCCGAGGTGGCCTCGGTCGGCCTGACCGAGGCCACGGCACGGGGGGCGTTCGGCGAGGACATCAAAACCATGACCTACGACCTCGCGGGCAACGGCAAGAGCCAGATCCTCGGGACATCGGGAGCAGTCAAACTCGTAGTGGCGCCGGATGATTCGGTGATCGGCGTGCACATGGTCGGCGATCGGGTCGGCGAGCTGATCGGCGAGGCACAGATGCTCTACAACTTGAAGGCGAATGCGGGCGAGGCCGCAAAGTTCGTGCATGCCCATCCCACGCAGGGCGAGGCGCTGGGCGAGGCGTTGCTGGCCGTCTCCGGCAAGCCCCTGCATGTACACGGGTAGCCCCCTACCACCCCAATGAGGGGACCCTTCCGCCGGTCAGACCGACTGCAGGGTCCCCGCACCATGCGTTCAGCGGCCGACCGGGTCGTACAGGCCGAGCCGGACGGCCTTGACCAGCTTTGGATGAGATCGTTGCGGCGCGGCTGAGTGGTGGCCCCGGATCGCGGGTGGATGATCCACACGGGCTACTTTCGATGTCTACTCGGAGCGAATCGAGAGCAGCTCGGCGGCCCGCACGGCCAGCCATAGCTCTGCCAGTGAGTTCGTGTCCGCCACGTCGCGGTCGGTGAGCGCCTCCACCTTCCGGATTCTGTACATCACCGTCTGCCGGTGGATGTGCATGGCCTGCGCAGTCCGCTGCCACGACCGCTGGTTCTGCAAGAATGTGTAGAGGGTTTCGACGAGTTGCGACTGGTGCTTCTCGTCGTAGTCCAGGACCGGCCGCAGGATGCGGTCGACCAGGGTCTGCGCATCGGCCACGTCGGACAGGCCGATCCAGGGTACGGCGCTGCCGTACCGAGACACGACGGTTCCCCGGCGTTCCGCGATCGACAACGCCCAGGAAGCTTCCCGAGCCGCATCCTGAAACCTGCTGAGCGAACTGATTGTCCCGCTTACTCCGATCCGGGCGGTCGGGCCGAGCGCTCGGATCAGCACGGCGTCGGTGTCGGGGCCATCGGGTACCAGAACATGGGCTGTGTCCATGCGGAGCCGGCACAGATAGGGCAGCGAACGCCGCCACAACGAATTGTGCAGGTCCAGCATGCGATTCGTGTCGTCGCTGCGGGCGGCGACGAGCACCGCGGACGCCGGATCCAGGCCGACTTCGGCGAGTTGATCGGCTACGGCGGGAATGTCCGTCCGCCCTTCGAGCATCTGAGTGAGCAATCCCGACTTGTAGCGCCGCTCGTGTTCGAGCATGAGCCGTGTCTGGGAGAGCTCGATCGCTACGACGGTGGCCGCATGCTGGAGTTGGATCGGGTCGACGCCGACCTTCGGATCGCTGAGCGCGACCAATGCGGCCTCCGCGTGCCGAGGGATGTCGGTGAGCATGGCCGCGCGGTCACCGATGGACGGAAGGCCATATGCTCCACCGGCCACGTTCTTCGACGACTCCGACAATGTCGCGATGGCGTCGCTGACCGTCGGATCCAGCGGCGGCGAGTCCGGGAACCACGGCTCGCCGGTTGCGCGTTCGCATACCTGGATCTCACATCCCAGCTCGCGCGCCAGCGCGGACAGTAGGGCTGCTGGGTCGGCGCCGTGCGCGGTGCGGCGGCGGATCAGGTCATACATCCGGACCGTGCGACTCAGCCGCTGCGACTGGTCGAGGAGGGTGGCCTCCGCGACGGCCCGCGAGATGGCGACGAAGGGCAGCGGATACCGGATCCACAACACCGGAAACCCCAGCTCGTCACTGATCGTCGAAATCGCCTTGGTGAGCGGCGGGCAGTACATGTTCTCGCCGATGCCGAGGCCGACCACTCCTTTCGCGGCGAGCTGTCGCACCAGGTCGACCTGTGCTTTCGCTGATTTCGGAAACGACATACCGTTGGTCATCAGCAACTCGCCGCCGGTCACCCAGCGCCAGGGTTCGGGGAGATCGGTGACATGTGTCCACGCGACTTCACGCCCGAGACCTGCCGCTCCCGAGTGCACATCGAGTCGAAGGTGCGGGATCTCCGCGAGCTCGCCGATAGTGATTGCCACAATCGCATCTTAAGCGCTGGCGACCAAGCGGTTTGTGCGATCGAATAGAACAGATCGATCAGTTTTGCGTCTTTGCTACTCGCGCACAGGCATGGGTCCGAGGCAGTCTGATTGGACGTCAGCACTCTGCGCGCCATGTATCAACGCAGCCCAGGAGCCGCAATGGCCAGTACCGGTCGTCTCACCATATTCGTCGCAAGCTTCGTCGACCCAGGGTGATTCCGGCCGCCAGGATCATCTGCGGCGGACGTATCTGGTGTTGACCTTGGTGAGCTTGCGCGCAGGGCGTCCGCCGATGGGTGTCCGCATCGGACCTTCCTCGCACCGAAAACCCCGGGCCGTCATCCCTCTTTGATCCACGACACCGAACACAGGAGACAACCGACATGCCTCAGCCCAAAGACACCCTCGTCGGTGCAGTTCCCGCCACCGAGGTTCCCCGTTTCGCTGGAAAGGGCACCTTCGCCCGCATTGCCGACATCCATGAGGTGCACGACTACGACATCGCCATCCTCGGAGTGCCGTTCGACGGGGGCACCTCGTACCGCCCCGGCGCCCGGTTCGGCCCGCTCGCCGTCCGTCAGGCCGCCCGGGCTTTGCGCCCCGGCTACCACGTCGAACTCGGTCTCGCGCCGCTCGAAGAGGTCCAGGTCGTCGACGCCGGCGACATCACGGTCACCCCGTACGACATCGCCGAGGCCTGCAAGCAGATCGAGGACCATGCCAGCGAGATCCTCCGCGGCGGGGACCGCAGGATCGTCTCGATCGGTGGTGACCACACCATCGCCCTGCCGAATCTTCGTGCGCTGCATGCAAAGCACGGCCCGGTCGCCCTGCTGCACTTCGACGCCCACCTCGACACGTGGGACACCTACTTCAATGCTCCGGTAACCCACGGGACGATCTTCCGCCGCGCCTTCGAAGAGGGGCTGTTGATCGAGGACCACTCGATTCATGTGGGCATCCGCGGGCCGATCTACGACCAGGCGGACCTCAACGACGACGCGCGCATGGGATTCCGGATCATCCGCGCCGGCGACCTCGACGTCATGGGCATCGAGGCGGCCGTCGACGTCGTGCGCCGGCGCATCGGTGACGTACCGGTGTACGTCTCCATCGACATCGACGTGCTCGACCCGGCGTTCGCACCGGGCACCGGCACGCCCGAGGCCGGCGGGCTCACCTCGCGGGAGTTGCTGCGGATGCTCCGCCAGCTGACGGGTCTGAACATTATCGGCGCCGATGTCGTCGAGGTCGCCCCCGCCTACGACCACGCCGAGATCACCTGCGTTGCGGCCGCCACGCTGGTGTTCGACCTGGTCTCGCTGATGGTGTCCGGTTCGGCCGCGAAGGCCGTCGCCGCCGCCGAGTCACTCGAGGAGACCACGCTCTCGAGATAACCGAAGTCCACCCGGGGCCGTCGTGATCCGTCCCTGGCCCAGGGACTCTCGTGGCGCGCGGTCGGAATGATCCGAGCGGTCGCCCCTGCGGCGGGTCACCCGGCATCGTCTTCGCCGTCTCGGGATACCTGGTCGAGCACGGCTGCGACATCATCGACAACAACTGTTCGACGATCGGGCGGCCGGCCACTTCTTGATGCTGGTCCACGTGACGTGCGGAAGCCAGCGCCCACTACGTGACCGCGGACCTGGACGAGGGACAGATCATCGCGCAGAAGGTGGTCGATGCGAAGGCCGGGTCACCGCGCAGGTACGCCGCACCGTCGTCCTGCGCTGATCGGGGCGGGCGGAACCTCAGTCCCGCTCCCCGAGAGCAACGGAAATGCTCTCCCGTAGGGACGTCCGACCGCCCCTACGCAACAGCCGATCGGACGACGACTCCCCCAGTTCGGCGCGGATACGAGCGCTGGTCTCGTCGTGCCCTTCGCGCATACCGCCGTAGCCGAGCATCGACGTCTCCCCCGACGCCCAACTGGCGGCCGCGGCCCCCTGCATCCGCGCGGCCAGTTCGGCGTCGCCGCGCTGGACCGCAATCCAGGACGTCACCTCGAACACCCAGGCGCACAGGATCCGATCGCCGAATCCCCTTGCGAGCCGCAGACACTCGCGTTGACAGTCGAGGGCACCCGAGAGGTCCCCCGCCAGGAAGGCATCGTATCCACGCGTGAAGGTGAGGTACGCGAGGGTCCACTTGTCGCCGGCCGCCGTGCACAACGCCTCCGCCTCATGCCAGAGCTGGGCATCGGGGGTGTCGCCGCCCTGCGGCAGACTGGTGAGCAGCCCGGTAATGGCGACCGCGAGCCCCTCGGCGTCGCCGGAGTCGCGTTGGCACTGCACTGCCTCCTGGTAGTGCACCCGGGCGAGCTCGAGTTCGCCACCACAGATCGCGGCGAATCCCAGCGCGGCTGCGGCGTACCCCTGGTCGCCGTGATCGCCGCGTACGATCGCGAGTTCGCGCGCCCGAGTGGCCCAATCGAGCGCCATCGTCCGGTCACCCTGCAGCATCATCACGACCGACGAACTCCACTGTGCCCGTGATCGATTCGCTTCGTCCATCGAGGTGGACTCGAGCGCTGCCGACAACCAGCGCCGCGCCTCCGACAGGCTGCAGCTGGCCAGCCAATAGAAGTGCAGCGACGTCACGATCTCGATACCGGCCAGGGACAGTTGCCCGTCGCTGCGGCTGTACGAAAGGGCCGCGCGGAAGTTCTCCCGCTCGTCGTGGACCGCGTCGTACAGCGCCTGCTGACCGGGGCCGAACCACCCCCGCCGGAACTCCGCGGCCAGGCGCCGGTACCGGGCGACGAATCGTTGCAGGCACGCCTGCCGCAGGTCGGTCTCGGCCAGGCGCTCGCGCCCGAAGTCGCGCAGCGTCACCAGCAGCCGGTAGCGACGGACACCACTGACGGTGCCGGACAACAACATCGACTTGTCCACCAGCGACGCCAGAATCAACCGGACATCCCGTTCCTGGTATCCGGGACCCGCGCAGACCTCCGCCGCAGCCGCAGCGGTGAAACGTCCCGTGAACACCGATACCATGGCCCACACGTCGCGTTCCTGGGCGGTGAGCAGGTCGTAGCTCCATTCCACCAGCGCCTGTAGCGAGCCGTGCCGCGGATCCGCCGGCCGGCCGGCGGTGGCCAACATCCGGAACCGGTCGGCGAACATCGCCAGCATCTCGTCCAGCCCGTACGCACGCAGCCGGGCGGCCGCCAACTCGATGGCCAGCGGCATTCCGTCGAGCTGCTCGCACAACCCGGCCACCGCGACCCGGTTGTCGTCGGTCAGCGCGAAATCCGGTTCGGCCGCCCGCGCACGCTCGGCGAACAGGGCGATCGCCTCGGATTCGTCCCCCTGCTCTTCGTCGGCGGCCGGATCGGGCAGCGAGAGCGGCATGACCGGATAGACATGTTCACCATTGACGCCCAGAACCCGTTGACTGGTCACCAGCACGCGCAATCCGCCGATCGACCGCAGCAACTCCTCTACCAGCGGGCCGCACGACTCGACCAGGTGCTCGCAGCTGTCCAGCACGATCAGGGCGTCGCGATCGCCCCACACGTCCGAGAGTCGGTCGACCAGGGCCCGGATCGGGTTGCGCGCGCCGATCGGTTCGTCGCCGAGTCGCAGGTCGTCGACGATCTTGTCGATGAGCAGTTCCGGTTCGAGCACAGTTCCCAACTCGACGAGCCAGGTGTTCGCGCGCAGCGGTGACGCCGCCGCCGCCTCCACCGCGAGCCGAGTCTTCCCGACCCCGCCCGGGCCGGTGAGCGTGACCAGACGCGCCGTCGTCAACAGCGCGCCGACATCGGCAAGCGCGGCCCGCCGTCCGACAAAGCTGGTCAACTGCAGCGGCAAGCGCGGAGGTCGCGCGGTCCAGCCGGACGGGGAGCGCTCCCGCGCCGGTCTCGGCGCGGACGTGTCCCGCGATCCCGTCGCGCCGGGCAGGGCCATCTCGTCGATCGACAGGCCGCTGCGCAGCTCGACCTCGCGCACCAGGTTTCCGAACTCCGCCGCGGTGTGCGGGCGTTCGACCGGGTCGCGCGCCATCGCGGTCTCGATCAGCTCGCACGCGATCCCGGGCACTCCCTGCTGGCGCAGGTCGGGGATGTGATTCGCGGCGATCCGCAGGAACTGCGCGACAGCCTCCTCCCCCTTGCGTCGTTCGAAGGCGGCATGACCGGAGATGAGGCTGAACAGTGTGGCACCGAGCGCGTAGACGTCGGACTCGACGCTCGGCGGCCCACCCTCGAGCACCTCGGGGGCGGTGAACGCCAGAGTGCCGGTCACGGCACGGGCGGTGGTCTCGAACCCACCGATGGTGCGGGCTATGCCGAAGTCGGTGAGCTGCGGCTCGCCGTAGTCGGTCAGCAGGACGTTCGCCGGCTTCACGTCCCGGTGCAGAATCCCCGCACCGTGGGCCGTCTCGAGGGCGCCGGCCAGCTTCACACCGACACGCAGGGCCTCCGACCAGGTCAACGGACCCTGTCGCCGGATTCTCGCCTCCAGCGAGCCTGCGCCGCAGAACGGCATCACGATGAAGGGCCGGCCGCCGGCGGTGACCCCCGCTTCGTAGACCGCGACGATGTTCGGGTGCCCTGAGAGCGTGCCCATCGCGTATTCCTCGCGCAGGAAGCGTTCTCGATTCTCGCGGTCGAGGGACGCTGAGAGCACCTTGACCGCGACCGTTCGGCCGAGGGCACCCTGCCGGCACCGAAGCACGACGCCGAAGCCGCCGCGGCCGACCTCGTGCGAATCCTCGAATCCGGCGGCGCTCAGTTCAGCGCCAACTGCCTCGATCGGATCGAATCCGGCGAAGTCCGCCTGGGTCGCCGGTGGGTCCGCATCGGCCACGGCACGCTCTTTCCTCGAACACCTGTGTCACTGCCTGCTGAGTGTTGTCAAGACTACCCGCGGGCTGCGTCCCGGACAGGCGCTCAGCGCGGCGGTATCAATCCTGTTTTTACCGCATCGAGGTCGGCCGGGAACTCGGCCTCGCGTGCCAGATCGGCGGGCCGACGCCCAGGGCTCATGCGCTGTGGTTGATCATGACGTGCTTGGTCCGGGAAAAGTCGTCGAGCGCGTAGAGCGAGAGGTCGCGCCCGTAGCCCGATCCCTTGAACCCACCCCACGGCACCTCGCATGCGAACACGAGGTGCGAGTTGACCCAGACGGTGCCGAAGTCGAGCCGCTTGGGCACGCTCAGGGACAGGCCCGCGTCCCGGGTCCATACCGACGCCGCGAGTCCGTACGGTGTCTCGTTGGCCCTCGCAACCGCCTCGTCGGTGGTGCTGAACGATTCGACCGTGACGACAGGGCCGAAGATTTCCTGGTGGGTGATCGGCGCCCCGGCCGGCACCCCGCTGAACACGGTCGGTTCGATGAAGTAGCCGGGGCCGTCCAGGACCGCGCCGCCGATGGCCGCGTGCAGGCCGGCCGCTGTCGCGTCGGCCAGCGAGTCCCGTACGCGCTCGAAGTGCGGGCGGGAAACCATAGGACCGATTTCGACGTCGTCCCCGGCGGCCGGCGCGCCGACTACCAGGTTGCCGACTTCCTGAACCAGGAGTTCGGTGAACTTTTCCGCCACCGATTCGTGCACCAGCACCCGGCAGGCTGCGCCGCAGTCCTGGCCCGCATTCCAGAATCCGGCGTTACGCACTCCGACCGCGGCCGCATCGAGGTCGGCGTCGGCGAAGACGACGACGGGTGCTTTGCCACCGAGTTCGAGATGGACGCGTTTGACCGAACGTGAGGCGGTTTCTGCGACGGCCTGGCCACTGAGAACACTTCCCGTCACCGCGACAAGTGCGATGTCGGGGTGTTCGGCCAGGCGCTGTCCCACTGTCCGGCCTCGGCCGGTCACAATATTGACGATCCCGTCGGGGATGTGTCCGGCGATGAGCTCGGCCAGCTTCAGTATCGACAGCGGCGTCTGTTCGGAGGGCTTGAGCACCACGCTGTTTCCGGCGGCAAGAATGGGGGCGATCTTCCAGGCGGCCATCAGTAGCGGATAGTTCCAGGGCGTGATCACCCCGACCACTCCAACCGGTTCGCGGAGAATGACCGAGGTGTGTTCGCGCGCGTAGTCTCCACCGGCCAGGGAAGTCATCGTCCGCCCCGCCCCCGCCATGAACCGGAACGTGTCGATGGTGTTGGAGAGATCGTCCTCGGCGACGCTGCGGGGCTTGCCGGTATTCGCGGACTCGAGCACTGTGAGTACTTCGCGGTTGGCTTCTACGATGTCCGCGATCTGAGAGAGCACCTCGGATCGTTCCTTCGGTGTGGTGCAGCCCCACGATCTCTGAGACTCGACGGCCACCTCCACGGCCGAATCGACATCCTGGACGGTTCCTGCCGGGACGGATGCGAGGACTTTTTCCGTGGTCGGATCGAGGACGTCGATGACCTCGGTGGACGAGCTCTGGACAAACGATCCGCCGATGAAGTGGCCCGCGGGCGGCAGGTCAGCGACCGGGATCTGATCCGGAGAGGGACGCCGAACGGTGAATCGCCCAATTTCAGTTGATGCCATGATCATTCGCCTGTACTTTCTGCGCCCGGTCCGGCGCCCGTAGGTAGGTTCTTCGTTTCGGTTCCGCAGCGGTGGTAGTTCATGCCGGTTGCGTGATTGGTTCCATCGAACGATTGTTGCGGCGGGCAAGAGCCGTGGCTGTGAAGTAGTAGAGCGGTGAAACGACAGCCAATCCGACGATGAACGAGATATCTGTGTTGCCAAGCATTTTGGCGATCGGTCCGATGAAGGCGGTTCCGATGATCATGAATGGGAGTTGTACAGCGACACCGATGAGGTAGCAGCTGACCGCAGGCCAGTTGACCCGCCCGTAGCGACCGCCGTCGCGCTTGTAAAAGTCCTCGACGGCGTAGTCCCCATGCCGGACCAGGTAGTAGTCCACCAGATTCACGGCGGTCCACGGGACCAGCGAACCCAGCAGCAGAACCAGGAAGTTGTTGTAGGTGGCGACGAAGTCGCTGCCCGCGGTGAGCGCGACGCTCACGGCCAGCGCACATAGTCCGGTGGCGATCAAAGCACGTTCGCGGCCGCGTGGATTGAAGCGCGGCAAGATCGTCTGCACAATCGTGATCGTGCTCAGCGTGCCGCAGTACAGGTTCATCGCGTTCGTAGCGGCGACTCCGACGCTGAAGACCACAACCACCACGACGCTGATCCCTGCGGTGGCCTGGGTCAGGGCGACAACCGGGTCGGTGTCGGGGAGCAGCAATCCGACGCCTGCCCCGAGGAACATCGGCAGGATCGAGCCGATACTGGTGCCCCAGTAGCTCATCCAGAATGCCGGCCTCGATCCCGTCTTCGCCGGCAGGTAGCGCGAATAGTCGGAAACATATGGGGCATAGGCGATCTGCCACACCGCACACGCCCCGAAGGTACTCAAGAAGCCGGCCAGCGTCGCGGTGCCCGTGCTGAAGAAGTGATCGGGCACCGGGTGGACAATGAACGCCCAGACGAACGCCATCAGCAGCACCAGCCCCGACGCCCACGTCATGATGCGCGCGTAGGCGTGGATCAGGGTGTAACCCCAGATGGTCGCGCAGACGCTGATCACCGCGAGCACAACGATGCCGGCCTTACCGCTCAGGAAGGGTAAGGCGGACGCGAGGGACTGCCCGCCGAAGACAAGAATCGAGATGAAGAACCCGAGGTACATGAAGACGACGACTGCGACGATCAGAATCGATCCCAGCGAACCGAATTGGCCCTTGGTCTGCACCATCTGTGGAACACCCAGCCGCGGCCCCTGAGCAGAGTGCAGCGCCATGAAGATCGCACCGAAGAGGTTTCCCGCGATGACCGCCAGCGCGGCCGACCAGGCGGGCTGCCCGAAGAGGGTCGTCGACAACGCCCCGGTGACGACCGCCAGGATCATGATGTTGGTTCCGAACCAGATCGTGAACATGTCCCGGTTGCGCCCGTGGCGCTGGTCGGCCGGGATCGGTTGGATGGTGGCCGATTCGATGGTGGAGACAGATTCTTCACGCCCGTTGTGATTTTCACTCACTGCTGTTGCCTTTCGCTGGACCCGGCCAGGTTTGGAGGTGGTGGTTTCGGCCTCGACGGGCTTGATCAGCGGATGACGAAGCCGCGCTCGACAACGTCGGCGAGAAGATCGACGTAGGAATCCATGTCCTCGCGGGCCGGACGCGGTGCCGCGGCATAGGGCATGGCGGCCTTCACAGCGGGACTGAGGAAGTACCCGCCCGCCGTCAACACCGTCAGCGCCTCGAACTGGTCGGGCCTGTGCGCGGCGAGCTCATCGAGAGCGGCTTCGGGGTCCTTGCCGGTGCACGAGGCAACGGCCGCGGCGAATGCCTCTGCGAGATCAGGCCGGTAGCCGAGAACCTGGTCGAGCAACGCGTCGGGTACTCCAGCGGCGCTGGCCGAGGGCATGGAGCCCGACGCGGGAATCAGTGCGTCGGCGAGAAGCGCGAAGGTGCGTCGCTGGTCGGAATCGAGCATCATGCTGTCCTTAGAACGCGGTCTGGATGCTGTGGCGGGTTTCGGCGAGGTGCCGCATCGAGCGCAGGGCGATCGCCATGATGGTCGCGGTCGGGTTCACGCCCGTGGAGGTGACGAAGACGCTGCCGTCGATGATGAACAAGTTGGGTACGTCGTGTGCCCGACCCCACTGATCGACGACGGAGGTGGCGGGGTCGGTGCCCATGGTGGCTGTGCCGAGCAGATGCCAGGCGCTGTGGCGTACCACTGGGATCGGGTGGACTTCGACAGCCCCGGCGGCCTGGTGCGCCTCGATCGCCCGCTCCACGTTGAATTTGAGCATTCGCTCACAGTTCTCACCGATGGTGTAGCGGATTTTCGCGGCCGGGATCCCGTCGGAGTCTGTGACGTCTGGGTCGAGCACAACCGCGTTGTGCTCGTCGGGCAGGTCTTCGGTGGTGATCCCCCATTCGGTGTAGCGCCCGAACGTGCGCTCGAGGTGGCTGTGGAAGGCGGGTCCGAAACCCTCACGCCAGTCCTGGCCCCGCTCCCACAGGGTGTGGGCGAGCGGGCCACCGGTCGGCATCAGGTTCCACTTCGCTCCCCGCACGAAACCGCGGTCGGTGTCGGTCTCGTAGAACTGCATCGACTGCAGCGCCTGTCCTGCCGGGCCGAGCCAGGTTTCGAGCTCTTCGTCGTAGGCGCCGAATACCGAGGCGTACGGGTGCGTCATCAGACGCTTGCCCACCAGCCCGGAGGAGTTGGCGAGGCCGTTGGGGAAGAGCGACGAGGTCGAGTTCAGCAGCAGGCGCGGTGTGCCTACCCCGTTTGCAGCCATCACGGTCACCCGGGCCGCCTGGTGTTGCAGGTTCCCGTCGCGGTCGATGTACTCGGCGCCGGTGACCAGGCCGCGGTCGTTCACGGTGAGCTGGCTGACCCGGGCACCGGTGATCAGCACCGCACCCAGCGCGATCGCGTCACGCCAGTGTGTGAGGTCAGTGCTGGCCTTGGCTCCGGTTGGGCATCCGGATTCACACGCGCCGTAGCGCAGACAGGCCGGGCGGTTCTTGAAGTTGCGCGACGCGATGGCATTCGGTGCCGGCCACCAGTGCCAGCCCAGCTTGTCCATCCCTTTGGCCGCGACTACCCCGTACTTGCCGATCGGCAGCGGCGGCAGCGGAAAGGTGTGCGGATCCGGATAGGCGGGGTCGCCTTCCAGCCCAGACGCGCCGATATGGTGGGTGACCTCGTCGTAGAACGGTCGCAGATCCTCATAGGTGAACGGCCAGTCCTCGGCCACACCGTCGAGTGTCTTGACCCGGAAGTCCGACGGCATCGCGCGAACCCAGTGCCCGGAGAACATGATCGTGCTGCCGCCGACGCCGTTGAACATCAGCGGTTCGACCGGGCTCTCGGTGGCGTCGACCGGATAGTCGGCCCGGTTCTGGCGCACATTCGGGCTGGAGTTCCACTGCTTCAGACGGGTGAGCTCCCACGACGGTTTGTCGCCGGTGAAGTCGTCGGGCAGGTTCCAGTCTCCCTGCTCCAGACACACAACCTTTAGGCCTCTGCTGGCCAACTCGAGTGCTGCCACCCCGCCAGATGCTCCGGCGCCCACGATGAGGACGTCGACTCCTTCGGCGGTGTCGTAGTCGATGTGCTGTGTGTTCATCGGCTCTGCTCCTGGTCAGCTCAGGCCCAGCCGAAGCCGGTCGTGCCCATGGGTCCTTCCCCGGATCGGGGTGTCACGAGCAATGATGCGTCGGTCACACCTCGCCCGCTAGCATCGATCCGCAACAAACCGGCGAACCTGTCTTGTGCATCCGCACAATGAGATGCCATGCACACGTAACGCGACGTCGTGGCGGCAGATCACCAGGATGAATACAAAATCCGTGTCAGTGGTGAACATCCGGGACGGCTGCACACAATCTCTTCGAACTTGTGACGACGAGCGGTGGGAAGAGCTGGAGCCGTACCTGGCGTACCTTCCGCAGCTGGTCTCGGGCCTGCAGGCCGCTATCGAGTCGCCCGGCTCGGCCGTTAAGGATTGTGTCACCACGTACATGAAGGTCGACTGGCCTCACCGGGCTGCGACCATCGCCGAGACCCATACCGAAGATGTGGTGTGGCACGAACAGGACCGAATCGGGCGCAAGGACCTCGAACGCCGCGCCGAAGAGTTGCGAGCCGAAAACCCGGATTGGGTCTTCCGACCCGTGGGGGCCCTCGCGTTGAACCACTGCTCCGGCCTGTTCGGGATGTTCCGGCGCTCGGACCGAGCGCCGCCCGGTAGCCAAGTCCGACCTGAGCAACCAACAAGTTGACACGACAACTGCGTGATCGCTGGCGGAAATAGTTCCGCTCCGACGCGGGTTAGTTTCCATGGAAACCAATTGCGGGTCGGCGATCAGGCCGGCGCCGATCCTGAAGGAGGGCACCTCATGAGCACCATCGACTTGACTCCCACCGTCGACATCCGCCGCGCCGAGGACCGGTTCGAGTCCGACTTCGGCTGGCTGGATTCCAAGCACTCGTTCTCCTTCGGCCACCATCTCGACCAGGCCAACACTCATCACGGGCTGCTGCTGGTCAACAACGACGACATCGTCGATCCCGGTACGGGGTTCGACACCCATCCACACCGCGACATGGAGATCGTCACGTGGGTGCTGGAGGGCTCGCTGGTCCACCAGGACTCCACCGGCCACAACGGCGTGATATACCCCGGCCTGGCCCAGCGCATGAGCGCCGGCACCGGAATCCTGCACTCGGAGAAGAACGACTCGTGGCGGCTCAGCGGCGACGTCCACCAGGATCCGGTGCACTTCGTGCAGATGTGGGTGGTACCCGACGAAGCCGGTATCACCCCCGGTTACGAGCAGCTGGAGATCGAGGCGGAACTGCTGTCCGGCAGTCTGCTGCCGGTCGCCTCGGGTATGCGCAAACATGACGGCCACGCCGCGATCCGGATCCGGAACTCGCACGCGGCCCTGTACGCCGCGCGGCTCGCCCCAGGACAGTCGGTGCACCTGCCCGACGCGCCGTTCCTGCACCTGTTCGTGGCCCGCGGCGCGGTGACACTGGAGGGTGCCGGCCCGCTGCACACCGGCGACGCGGTGCGCTTCACCGCCACCGGCGGCCAGCAGGTCACCGCGAGCGAGCCCGCCGAGATCCTGGTCTGGGAAATGCACGCGGGCGTCCAGTTCTGACCCTCGGTGCCCATCCACCGTCAGCGGGACCGTTCCGCGCAGCGGTCGGGATGGGTGTCAACCGGCCCACTGTGCCCGAGTCGATGAACGAGCTGCCGGGCGTAATCGAAATCGACCGGACCGGCGCGAATTCCTGGGAGGACGCCGACTTCCGCATGACTGGAAACCTCTCCCTCCGATACAACCAGTCCGGAGTCGTAGTGATCAATCCAGTCGCCGCTGGATCGATGGGCATATTTCTATGTGGCGCAGGCGATTTCGCAAGTGTCAAGCCCCCGCATCCCGGGCTCCGGCCAACTCGGCCGATTGTCTGACAGATCTCCTTTTCACTCCGTAGACTGCGGGCACGAGGGCGGTGTCGCAAGGACGCCACCCCGGCTGATCAGAAAGACACCAAGTTCGTGATGCGTTCCGCGGTAATCGCAGCTTTCGTCGGCGCAACTCTGTTCGCAGGCGCCACCGGTACCGCAACCGCGGATATCGCGGTCGAGCCGGGCACCGGATCCAGTTCGGGCTCGGGCACGCTCACCACCGGATCGGCGGGCGGGGCCACGACCACCGGCTCCTCGGGGACCGGATCGGCCGGGGCCGCCATGGCGGGCCTGGAGGGCCTGCTCTTCGGTGGGCCGTTATTGTGCGCCGCGCTCGGCAGTGCGGTCGGCGCGACGCTCAGTTGCGCGGGCACATCAGGCCCGGTCATTCCCTGATTCGACAGGAAAAGGCCCCCGGCGACAAGCAACGCCGGGGGCCTGCTCGCCATCCGTGGTGGTCAGCGATTGTCGGCGTTGCCCGCCTTCCACTCCGGCCACGGAATGTTCCAATCACCGAGACCGTCCACACCCGACAACGTGCCGCCCATCGTGTTCTTGACAATGGTGATGTCGCCACGCTTGGCGTTCTGCAGCACCCACAGCGCGTTCGCCGGACTCAGGTTCAGGCAGCCATGGCTGGTGTTCGAGTAGCCCTGCGCACCGACCGACCACGGCGCGGAGTGGAAGAAGATGCCGGAGTAGGACAGTCGGGTCGCATAGTCGACCGGCGTCTTGTAGCCGTTCGGCGAACTCACCGCGACGCCGTAGGTCGAGGAGTCCATGATGATGCGATCGAAGCGGTCGCCGACGATGTAGATGCCGTTATCGGTAGGCGTGCTGTCCTTGCCCATCGACGTCGGCATGGTCCGCACCACCTGACCGTTCATCTCCACCGTCACCTGCTTGGTGTTGTCGTCCGCGGTGAAGATGGTCGGATCGCCGACGGTGAAGAACGAGTGGATGTTGTCCTGGCCGAACAGCCCATTGCCGAGATTACGGCCGTAGACGTTCACATCGATGGTGACCTTGGTACCCGGCGCCCAGAAATGCTCCGGCCGCCACCGGACCTCACGGTTGCTCACCCAATAGAAGGCGCCCTCGACCGGCGGCTCAGTGGTGACCTTGATCGCATTCTGCGCAGCAGCGCGGTCCGGAATGTTCTCGTCGAACTGCACGGCGACGGGCTGGCCGATGCCGACCACTTCAGCCTCGCCGGGCAGCAGAAACGGCTTGGTCTGACTGTTCGGCGAGCTGGTGGTGAAGCTCAGCACGGTGGAGTTCGCGCCGCTGAGACCGATCGCGTCGGCCTTCAGCTTGTAGGTCTTGCCGTAGCCGAGCAACTCGGTGGTCTCCCAGGTCCGCCCGTCGGCGGCCAGCGTGCCACCGACCGGGTCGCCCTGCGGGTTGGTCAACGTCACAGCGGTGAATTTGCCGTCATCGACCTTGAACGTCATCGGCATACCCGGCGAAACCCCCACGTCACCATTCTTGACCGGGGACAACAGCTTGGGCTTCATCAGCTCGGTGATCGGATTGCGGTCGATGGTGACCGATGAGGTGTCCGTAGCGTTGGACGACGAGCATGCCGTCAAGGCCAGCGCGAACACCGCGAAAACGACTGCAGGTCCGGTGATCTTTCGCATCAACCGATGTCGACCCTGACCAACGCCCATATTCAACCCCGTTTCAAGTCTCGATGCCGCCAAAACGCACCGATGGCTTCGGATCCAACCGACACACGCTCCTCCCGCAACGCCGATGGAGTTCGGTCGAGACCACGCGCTGCCAGTCTGCCAGGTCGGCATGGATGATCCACCGCGAATCCACTCCGCCGCAGGCGAGTTCAGGGGTTAGATCACTTCCATGCCGCACTGTGTTAACACCGGCCGCCGACTCCCCCATCGGCCCCGGTCAGAAACCGATTTCACTTCTGGGCACTTCGCCTGTTAATGTTTGTCCCGCACCGGAACACGGAGCACTGCAAGACACGCGCCATTAGCTCAATTGGCAGAGCAGCTGACTCTTAATCAGCGGGTTCGGGGTTCGAGTCCCTGATGGCGCACCATTAGACCATTACTAGAAACACGACCCGAATAAACGGCGCAAGCCAGGGCCGTGACCAGCTTCATACGTTCGCCACCCAACCGGGTGGCGAACGTCGTTTCCGGCAGATGTTGCCTCAGGACTCCTTCGGCCACAGCCATCGCTGTCGCCTCATCCTCCCCGCGTCGCAGAGCCGCCTGTCCCGCCTCGATCGCCTTCAGTTCCGCCAAAGCCGGTTGCAGCTCATGCCCCATGATCCGCTCCTGGCCGGTGTTCTCATCCTCGAACACATACAACCGCTTGAAGATCGCCTGGTTCAGCCGACGCCGTACCTTGTCGCTCGCTCCTCGATACAGCCGATACGGATCACGCAGTAGCTCCAGGCAGGTCGTCAAGAATGCAGCGCCTTCTGAGAGGTCCAGCTGCACCTTGCCCAGCTCAGCCTCTAGCTTCTCCCTCTCCCGAGCAATCTCAGTCAGCCGTGTCCGGATCTTGGCCTTCGGCATTGCCCCGTCTTCGGCCAACCCGATCAGGTTCGTTTCCTTGACGTCCAAGTCCTTGAGCTGGTCTTGCAGTTGCTTCCGGTACAGCCGCTGCGCCGCTTCGCCCTCAGCGAGCATCGCGTCCAGGCTGGTATGCATGGCCGTGATGAACTCCGGTGAGAAGGCGATCGTCTTGTAGTACTCCACCACCGCATCGTCCACCCGGTCGACATTCATGTACGGCGAGTGACAGCCTGCGTTCTTCTGGTTGCCGATGCAGAAGAAGTACAAGTACTCCCCACCATGCCGCCCCGCTGAGCGCTGCATGATCATCCGCCGGACCCGCTTGTCCATGCGGCACTGGCCGCAGAACAGCGAGCCCTTGAGGTAGTGGTGGAGGACCCGGCGGCGCTCGCCAGCCACGCCATGTTCATCCAGTACCCGCTGGACGCGGTTGAACGTCTCATCGTCAACTAGCGGCATGTGTCGGCCCGGAATCTCTTCTTCGCCCTTGTAGGTGACAATGCCGATGTAGTAGTTGTTGCGGAAGAACCGCGCCCATTCCTTGGACGTCACGATCTTCGGGGCTCGCTTCGGCGTGCGGCGAGTACGTAGCCCGCGGTCCGCCATGGTGCGTTCGATCTCCACCAGGCTGTAATCGCCAGTCGCATAGAGCTTCCACGCCTGCTCGACCAGCGGCCCCCGTTCAGGGTCGATTTCAACAGTGCGGATCTTGCGGCCATCGTCAGTCTGGAGCAGCACGTTCAGGTAGCCGATCGGTGCTTGGCCGAGGGTGCCGCCCTTCTTGGCCTTCGCGCCCATCTTGAAGGCCACATCCGCGCCGTCCTTGCGGGAGCGGTATTCGTTGAACGCGGCCAGGATTCCGTGCATCAGCTGGCCGACAGGGCTGTCGTCGATCGATTCGGTGGCGCTGATCAGTGTCACGCCGCGTTTCTTCAGGTCGGCCATGACGATGGCGTCGTCGAGCCGGTTGCGTGCGAAGCGTGCCAGCTCGTAGACGACGATGTAGTCGACGTCGCGTTCGCGCCGGATGCGGTCGAGCATTCTCTGGAACTCGACTCGCTTGGTGATCTCGGTGGCCGATCTGCCAGGTTCGATGTATTCACCAATGACATTCAGTCCGAGCTGTTTGGCCTTACCGGTGCAGGCGAGCCGTTGTGCCGGGATCGAAATGCCTTCTGGATCGAAGTCTTTGTTTACCTGTCCGGGCGTGGACACACGAAGATAGAACAGTGTCCGTGTGCCGGGCGGCGCTTCGTTCTCGTCGACGAAGTCAAAATCCTCGGCCGCCTCAACGTCCGGTGCTATATACGGCAGCATCCAGTCTTTGGCAGTGCCGAGGAATGCGCTTGCCTGGCTGGCATTCAAATCGCGTGGACGCTCAAGCGTCATGAAGTCCTCTTCCTAGATGCGTCGGCCCCTCGAAATTCAGTAGCTTATTGAATCCTGAGCACATGATTGCCATATCAAGGTCGGTCACTCGCCGCCCATCGAAGGTCACGATCACTACATGGCGATTCTCGAATTCCTTCAGGATTGGGCCGAGGTTCTGCCAACTACGGGACACGCGTCCCAAGCTTGGCAGCAGCACATGCCGGACGTCGGGATGCTCATCGAGGTAGCCGAACAGGGCGTTGAGAGCCCAGCGTTTGTCGTATGGTGTTGCTGCAGAACCTACTTCCACAATCTCATGCACGAGACGGAGCTTCGACTCGTCCGCCCGACGAATACCGATCTCCCGCTGTAGGTCTTGGTTCTTCGGCGTTCGAGCAAACGACATGAACAGCACAGCAGGAGCGCCTCCCTCCGGCGCCACGGCTGATCCACGGTCTGGCGAGTTCATACCGGGCCTCCACCGCTGCGTTCAGTATCGCAATTCTCGTCAAATATCTCGATGCCTAGTCCGAGCCTATCGGCCAGGCGCTGACAGGCGGCTCGCTGCTTGTCAGCTGATCCCGCGTCGGTGTCGCGGTCGGTTGCGAACCGTAGATATATGAACGCCTTTGGAGCAGGTGTCTCGCCATTTTGCCCTATTACAGCTTCAATTTCACTTACCATTTTTCCTCCTTTTGCGTAATTGCCTTGCTGGCCCGCCTATTTCGGCGTTACTTGGAACGATAACTCTCTTTCCGCCATTTGTGGATAGGGTTTCCGAAGCGGAATTTACATCTGTTGAGACTCGCGGATGGGAGAGCCGATATCTGCATTGGCACAGTTAGTATTCGGCCAGCCCAGCTGGTGGCCCATCAGTTACCGTCGATTCGAGCACGCCCGGCAATGGAAGCGATTCCACGCCAAGGGTCTTTGTCATAACGAAGTCGAGAAACCCATCGAACGTGCAGATTTGGAATAGGTCAGGCGGCATCGGCTCGGCGCTGGTGATGAGTTTGCTGAGCTGGTTGGTGCGGGCGTCATCGGGCACCACCCACAGCACCGAAGGAAACAGCCCATGCTCGGCCTGGTAGCGACCGGTCTTGAAGTAGCGGTGGTAAGCGCCGAGCTTGCGTAGCAAGTGCGGTCCATGCTCCCGTGCCCGGTCGGCTTCGATCAGCCAGTGGCTTTCGAAGTCGGCCGTTGCCGTAATCGCGTATAAGTCAGGCTTGAGCGTTTCCTTCGCGCCATGCGGCCCAAGGAACGAACGGTAGGCCGGGCCTTCGACTGCCAGCTCCACCAGTTCGAGGGTGCCGCGTCGATCGGTCTCCAAGAGCTGCACGCCAAGTTCGGCGACGGCAATCGTGTGGTCGGTGAACTCGTATGACGGTTCGCGGTAGCGCCGTCGGTACGGTCGCTCATATAGCTGCCGCAGCAGCCGTTCACCGCCGCTGGCCAGCTGCCACGTCAGGCTGGCCGACCCCCGTCGCACGCCCCCGATACGGCGTGCCAACGTGGAGATCAAGCCGTGCTCGCGCAGGCGGTCAAGAACGCGGGTGCAGGCACGGGTCGCGGCTCCGATCGTGTCGTGGCCGGTAGCGAAGTGCAGCCGGCGGATCTGCGCGGTGGTCAGGAGCCGGAAGCGTTCAATATCGGCCAGAATCGCGATGTCACGATCGCTGAGCTGCTCGCGAAGTTCATCGAGCTGCCTCATGACCGTTCTCCGCGAGCAGCCGCAAACCGCACCCGCCACCCTCGCCGTCTGGGACCGCTGAACCAGCGGTCAGTTCCGTCCCGAAGGGACGGAACAAGGGGGAGGGAACTAGGGAAACAGGAAAATATAGGCAACACGGCAGGACGGTCGGGAAGACGCGATTTTTCCGGCGCGGCGCTCACTTTTCCCCTCCCTCGGCCGCTCGGCGAGCGGTGCCGCGCTTCTTGCGACCGACAGGCACGACCGGGTCGTCCGCCGGGCCAATCGGCGTCGCGGCAGCATGAGTTGCTGGTGGCGCGTCGTTGCCGTAGCGCTTCCGACTGCGGCGACGGATCTCAGCTTCGAGTTGGGTCTCGGGCGGGGGCGGCAATGTCTTGATTGCCGTCCACCCGCTGGACTCGCCACCAGTCACCACCCGCGCGTAGGCGTGGTGCTTGGGCAGCTTCTGAAGATCGGCCGCATCGAGTTCCGGTGCCAGCTTGGCGATGTCGGCCGCGTCCTTGGCGCTCTCCAGGCGGAAGATGACCTTGCTACGAGCATTCGAGTCCACCGATTCCAGCAAGTCGGCAGGCAGCTGCTTCCGGCTCTGGTGTGCCAGCACCCAGGCCACGCCGTAGGACCGACTCTGGCTGAGTGCGTCGCCGAACGATGTCGGCAGGTGCACATAGTTTTGGCATTCATCGACCACGACGATGCCCGGCCGTTCCATCGGCTTGTGTTCGTTGGCGCGCTCCATTGTGGCCATCCAAATTTCCGAAACAGCCAAGCTGCCGATCAGCTGGGAGGTGATCGGCCCGATCAGACCGTCGTTCAGCGCGAACAGCACAATCGTGTTGTCGCGGAAGATATCTCGCAGTCGAAAGCGTGGCCTGGGTTGGCCGAGCATGCGTGCGACTGCGGGCCGCAGCAGGTACCGCCTCAATTTGTTCATGGGTGCCGCGATCATCGACGCCTGCGCGCCGGGCGACAGCTCGTTAAAAGTGGCCCAAAAACCTTCCAGCACAGGGTCGTCAGAAACCTTGCCGATGACCGATCTGCGGAACCGGTCGTCCGTCAGCAGGGTCGGCATATCCAGCAGCGTGAACGGCTCAGCCCGACGTTTGCCGGCGCGGGCCAGCGTCAGCAACGTCGCCAGGAAGATGTCTTCGGTGCGCGGCCCCCAGCCGTCGGAGAACACTGCCTTGAACACGGCCAGTAGCCCATCGACCACGACATCGGGATCGCGGTCGCCCACGTCGAGTGGGTTGAAGCCAGGAGCCAGCGGGTCAGACGGATCGATAATGACAACTCGGTCCATCTGATCCGCCGGAATGCAGCGAGCGACGATGTCGTCGATCAGCTGCTTTTTCGGGTCCATAACAAAGACGGCACGCCCTGCCGCAACATCGATACGAATCTGCACGAGAAGAGCGGTCGACTTGCCGGAACCCGTTGGCCCCAAGACGATTACGTGCATTAGCGCGTCGGCAGCACCGAGGCCGATGGGAATATTGGTGCCGGGCAAAGCGGTGTACCCGAAGATCCGTTCTGTCTCGGTCGGTATCCGCTTCGGCAGCAACAATTTTGGATGGATGGGCGTGATGCCGGGCAGATCGGCCTCGCCGAGCGGCCAGCCCAGAACGCAGGGCAATTCGGCCGTAGTCAGGCGCAGCGGCCACCATCTCGGGGCCTTGGCCTGACTGAACTCGGCCGGGCGGACGCGTGTGACGGTGACGGCCACGTCGGGTGGTTTTGCGCTCGACAGCGCACCGACCAGCCCGGTGCCGAGCCGCCGCGTGCGCTCCTGTGTGGTGGCAGTGATACCCAGTCGGATTGCCACTTGAAAACCATTGTGAGCCAGGCGCTGCTCGATCTGTTTGGCCACAGACGGTGGAGCCGGTTGTTGGCCATGCGACACGGCTCGCCACAGCGACAGTCCGGGATCTGGAATCCGACTGCGAACGGTGCGCCCTGGCGACGTCGGTCCGAGGAGCAATTGCACGACGAGTTGCTCGCCGGGCAGCAACTTGGCGTTGAGGGCGGAGAGCAGGGCAGTGGTCGTACTCTCGGCCATCGTGTCGAGCAGGCCGAGTGGTGC
Organism: Nocardia sp. CA-107356; assembly: GCF_050946365.1. Classification (NCBI taxonomy): domain Bacteria; kingdom Bacillati; phylum Actinomycetota; class Actinomycetes; order Mycobacteriales; family Nocardiaceae; genus Nocardia; species Nocardia sp. CA-107356. Next base: position 8,210,129 of record NZ_CP191992.1, read on the forward strand.
CGGTTGAAATGAGATCGCCGCCGCCTTGGTGACGGCAGTCCGCGGGCGTTCTGGAGTGATCGGCAAGATAGTGAGACCGGGAAGAAGATCGGCCAGCGTGCGATGCACCCAGATCACATGTTCCGGTGCGACACCGAGGAGATGACGCGTGCCGTCGGCATCCGCGCGGGTCTCCAGCACCAGACCTGGCGTGCCCGGATCGGCAGCCAGCCGGCCGAAGGGCAACACGATGTCATCCACCAGTAGCGGCCGAGGTAGGTACAGCTGCGAGAACACTATCGGCGCGTTCATGATCGGTCCTCCGACCGAGGCAGTGCATCGTTGTCGGCCTGATCGTCGGATGGAGCGTCCTTGCCAGCCTTGGCAGCGGCCATTTCCGCCGCGAGGTCGAGCAGCGCCCGTGCCAGGAGGAAGGTGTCGGGCGGATCGTGGCGTTCGCCTTGAACAAAAATCCGCCGCTCAGAATTCTTGCGGTATCGCCGCTTCGGATTAGTCATCACTGCCCTCCTTCTGGTTATCACGATGGTCGTTCCACCCGTCGCCTAACAAAAAAGTGGCAGTGGTGCCTATTCCATCTATGACGCAACGCGCAACCTGTTTCAACAGATTTGGCGCATTCCACAACAGAATCCCAGTGCGAGTTAAGAAATATTTAATGCCTACCATGGCTGCCTCCTGGCTCGCCAAATCGCAACGCCAGCCACCACACCACCAACGATCAAGCCGACGAGAAGCAGCCATGGCCAGATTTGTCCTAGCAGCTGGAACGCCAGCGAGAGGGCAACCATCCCGAACAGGAACAGCAGGCTGATATGGAAAAACCATCGAAATGGATTCTTGAAAGGATCTCCTTCGCTCATGACGCAACGTCTCCATCACGCATGTTGTTGCGATCCGATGGCACCGGATAACCCGTAATGACGACGTCCGAATCGATCTGATCTCCCCAAGCGTGCCAGCCAGGCTGCGGCCGGCGGGCGAACAGCTCCAGATACGGTCCGCTGCTGATTCTTTCGATGATGGCGTATTGTTCCTCGGGCTTATGAGAATGGTCCTGCACGGGCGCGAATGTCCAGGTCGGCTGCCCCCGGAAATTGACTGGCGCATTGCCGCGAGTGCCGAGGATCAGGTGTTCTGTCATGTTGCGCAGGTACTGGCCGAGCCCCAGGCGGGTCTTCACCCAGGTCAGGGGCGAGCGCGGGACGTAGCCCCATGCCTCCAAGACGTCATAGCCATCGCGCAAAGTGGCATTTGTCACCCACAGCCAGCAATGGCCATCCGGCTCGACCAAATCGGCGATGGGCATCCCCTTGATTTGCTGGAGCGTCATCAAGTCATAGTGCTGAATCGCACCACGGTGGCCTTTTTGGTGCACGTCCCACGGCGGGTCCGCAAGTATCGTCCGATACCGACGCGGCGCTCCCTGGTGGCTGGATTGTTCGGTCATAATGAATCTCCTTTTATCTTCTGAATTTGCGCGCACGAATCCTCGCAGCATGACGACTGCTTTAACTGGATGCTTTTGCGATGTGCGCGAATATCTGTAGTTAATTACGCGGCATGTGTCCGGCTCAATCGTCTTATCGGGCGACGCGTCGCCCGATAAGACAGGGTGCAGAACGTGCGTGACTACTGGTTACGAGCGGCGACAAGCTCGCTTGGTGGTACTCACTGTCGCGTTGTGCAATGAGCAACGAGACGGTCGATGGAATGGTCTTCCGTGCTCGTCATTTCGGCCAGCGCCGTGTCCAGGCCAGCGTTTCGCCAGCCACAATGTTGGCCAGTTCGATCACGTAGGCGGTGCTCGTGGGAGCCATGTCGCCGTGGACCCTTATGATTTCCACGATCTCTGTCAAGGCAGCCAGGATGAGCCTGACTGACTGATCGGCAATGTGTCCGGCGGTCACCGGGTGGTCACCGGCAGGCACTCGGCCGACGAATCGCTGTGGCCCTGCGCCGGATTCGTGGTTGTCTTGGGGGTCGGTCATAGTGGGGTGCTCCTAAAGCTCTGTCGTGCGGGGAATTTGAGAAGTGGCTGCGGCCAGCCGATGTGCCGTGAGGCTTCGGAGGAGCGCCCGCGCCACGTCGCCGGACTCGGCGTCGATGCCAACCGGCGTCACCGTGACCGACGTGCCGCTGAACAGCTGCTTCTGCGGCGAGGCTGTCAACACGACGGCATGCACCTGGCCGGGAAAGTTGTCCAAGTCGGCCAGCACGCCGTCGACGTCCTGGTCCGTCAGCAGGAAATCGCTGAACACCACCAGCTGTACAAGGTCGGCGGCGAAGGCTTCGGCGATGACCTTGGCCTCCGCCAGTACCGGGCCGAGGCGGCTCGTACCGGCAGCCAGACGGGGCACACGGAGGCCCCGCTCAAGGCGCCGTAGCCCCCATCCAGCCAGGGATACCGGCGCGACGTCACCGCTACTCGGCCGATCGAAATGCGCCACCGCGCCGAACTCCTGACCACATGTGCAGGCATTCGCCAGGTGCCGGAAGGCAATTCGAGCCTCCTGGTAGCGCTGCGACACCGGGTCGTTGCCGCCGGGGCTGGTGAGGCTGGCCGAGTCGTCGGTGATGACGATCGTCAGCGTCCGCAGCCCCGAGCAGTGGCCGGGGTGGGGAAGGGTGAAGGCGGGTGCCGTCCGACCATGTGCAGTGGACGGCTTCGCCTCCTTCCCGATGAGCGTGACGCGGCGCAGCCGCGCGGACAGCAACGTCATGCCTTCCCCCGGTTGGTCGAGCGCGGGCGGGGCTTGCGGCCGATCTCGATGTCGGCCGAGGCGGCAGGGCCGTGGCCGATCACGTCGGGGCTCTGCTGCATCGCCCTGTGCTTTGCCGCCATCACTTTGGCGTTGGCGGCTTCGCCGTGCATCTCGTGTTGCTGGCGAATGAGCCGCGCCCGTTCGGCGGCGCGCTCGCTGCGAGCAAACCGCCACGACCGCGACCGCCAACCGTGAGCGCGCAGTTCCCGCCTGTAGTCCTTGTAGGCCAACTCGACCTTGTCGGCCACGGCGTCGGCGTGCAGGTACGAGTTGACCCAGCTGCCGCACGCGATAGCGATAGCCAACCCGCCGAACACGAATCCCGACGTCTGGCCCTCAATACTGCTGCGCAAGGCACAGATGCCGACCGCGACCGCCAAGGCGATCAGCGTCGCGACCGCGGTGGCCGCCATGACGAACTTGCGCGCAGCGAGTGGGCCGACCAGCAGCGCCCGATACGGTGCCAACTCTTCGGACAGGGCATCAGGGTCGAGCTGCCGCTCGGCGGCGAGCTTCACGTTCTTGGCTTCAGCGCCGACCATCCCGGCCGTCACCGTGGCGGCCCCGGCCGAGACCGCCTGGCACGCGGCGAGCATGGGGATTTCGCCGTACTGGATGAACGCGCCCAGCAGCCCGACGCTGTCGCCACACAGGAACGCCACCAAGAAGATCAGGTAGCGCATGCCTGATCCGGCCTTGCGCGAGGCAAACGGCCCGAGCAGCTTTTTTACGTTGCTGTAGTGATCACCGGCGATGGTGACGAGCTGCTCGTTGGCCTCGATCAGCTTGCGGCGAGCCTCGCGGGCGATGTCGAGCCCGGTGGCCCGCACCGCCGATTTCCGTGCTGCCTGCTCGCCTGCGGCGGCGTGCTCGCGCAGCTGCTCGACACCGAGCTGGTCGTACTCGGTTTCCAAGTAGGTGTCGCTGACCGACGTCGGTCGGACAACAGCGTTGGCCTCGCCGACCGGCACCAGCCGGGTCTGCTCAGCCCTTGCCATCAAGGCAGTGGCGTCGAACACGCTGCGCCGTCTCAGTCGCTCGAAAGGGCGAATATGCCACATGCTCATCGGCCCGCCCCGTCCGTCACGACCACACAGCGCGCCGCGCGCGCCGCGTCGCACAGCTTGCGGTAGAAGGCTTTCAGGGCATCGGAATAGCTGGTAGCCGGAGCAGGGCCAGCCGTCTTACCGATACTGGTCAACTGCACGTCGGCCCCCGCCAGGCTGGGCATCGCCACGCCTGCCGCCAACACTTCGGCCCGCGCCACGGTGAGCGAGGGGTCGGTCAGCGGCACCCGCTCGGTCTGCACGCCGTCGGTGGTGATGACCTCGTGCAGCACGTAGCGCGAACCGGCGGGGTCGAGGCCCTGCCCGTATTCCGCTGCCATGGTGCCCAGTTGGGTGATGATGTCACTGCCCTCCGGGGGCAGCTTGGCCGCGGCGATCGGCAGGTTCTTCATGATCGCGGCCATGACCTCGTCGCTCTGACGAGGCTCGCGACGGAGCCTAGCGTTTTGCGTCGCGCCGCCGAGGGCGAGATCGCCGTCGTAGACCGCCGCTGTCGAGCCCGCCGACCCGGCGAAAGCGTCGACGCGCAGGTGCCCGCCGCAGATCTCGGTCAGCCGCACCAGCTTGCGCACTGGATCGAGCCGACCCGCCTCGCCCGCCACGGCGCGCAGGTTGGCCCCCACGTCAATGGCCGCGCGGGCGGCGATCAGGTGCCCGGCCGGGCAGGTCGCCGCGATCTGCTCCGCGTCGGCCAGGCCGCCTGGCTGAATTTGGGTGATGGACGCACAGCCCACCACGCCGCCGAGCAGCACGGCCGCCAGGCCGAGGGCGACAAGACGAACTGCGGTGAGCAGCCTGATTCTGGCTGCTGCGGGTGGTTGGATAGATACCACCGGATTCTCCTTCTGTTTACTGATTCGGAATGGTTGGGAATTGGGAGCAGGGGCTTTCGGTAGGTCGTGGGGCCAGGCGGCTACCTGGCCCCACGACCGTCTTGCTTTAGGACCACCCCATCCGCGAGCGGTCGATGTGGTAGCCGAGGACGCTGAGCAGGATGAGGATGTGGGACACCACCTTCGGCGCGGCTTCGGCACGCTGGTCCAAGACCTCGTGCAGGTTCTCGAAGACTTGATCAAGGTCGGCGAACGTCCGCGCAATAACCTCTTTCGCGACCTCGGGGTAGTCGTCCTCGCCGATGGCGAAGCGGTGCCCACCCACTGTGACGGTGGGGCGAGCGGTGGTTGGGTTGGACATGATGTGGAACTCCTTTGGTATGCAATGGATTTCTTGATGGGGTAGATGGCATGGGTGGTGGGGCGGTCCTCCTTGCTGTGCGTCTAACCAAAAAAGGTCAAGACTCCGACTCGGCCTCGAAGGCATGGCCGCAGACCGAGCACCAGATGGTGCCGGGTCGCCAGGAGCCCCGAGCGATGCGGAGAGCGACCAGGCCACCGCGAGGAGTGCGGCAGCGGCAGGCGGGAAAGATGTATTTGGCGTCAGGCTCCGGGCTCTCGACCATGAGCAGGACGGCCTCAGCGCTGGCGGCGGTCGTCGTCTTGATCTTCGGCTGCGGTGCCCGGCCGATGATCAAAGCGCCGCCAAGTTCGCGCAGGAGGTCGGCGTACTCCTCTCGCGCCCACTGCTGCAGCCCCACAGTGGCGTGGCCGTAGCGTGAGTCCTTAACAATGGCGCAGCCGAGCGCCATCGATATTTGGGCGAACCTCTTGTTGTGGTAACGGCCGCGGTTCGACGTGTCCTTGATCCCGCTCAAGCGGCACCAGCAGTGCGTCAGCTCATGAATCAGGGTGTCAAGCAGCTCCTCGATGAAGTCGAGATCATCGCCGCCACAGCGCCAATCGGCATTCAGGAAGATCTCATCGATGGGCCGGCCGTCATGCTGCCACGAGCCACACTGAAACGAACCCAGCAACTTCCGTTTCGTTCCAGCTGCGACCACCAAGACCTCATCCTCGACGTGCTCCTGTAGTCCGGGTGCTATGTCACAGTGACGGCGGGAAACCTCGACCAGAACACGCTTGGCGACCTGCAGCAGGTTCGCGTAGGCAGCCGAAGCCTCACCGAGGTTCATGAGGTCGGGGGCGGGCAGGTCGCTCACGGTCAGGCGTTGCTGCTCCGGGTTGTTGATGGTCATCAACTGCTCCCTTGAATACGAATTGAAGCTGACTCCATCAACGGTAGAAATCGATTTGTCGCGCATTTATCGCCGATTTATATTCGATTTGTAGGGCAAAATACAAATGGACGACAAATCTGCTATATGGGCTGATCAGAGGCACTAAGTAAATCGCCCACCCCCTTTCGGGGATGGGCGTGATGGGGTGGCGCAACATGGTTGGTTGGGTTTACGTGACGAAGGTCACTGAATGGATATCGGCATGTGCCGAAGCATCCCGTCAATCAGGTCCCACTCACCCGCGGTGTCGTAGGACTCGGAGGCCGACGTCATAATCCGTCGCAATGGCCGTGGAACCGAATAGCTTCGGCCATCCGCTCCCGTCCCGACATAATCGAGCTTGGAGGGATCGAGCAAAACTGCATCCATAATTGCAAGCAGGATGTAGGGCCGCAGTTCCGACAGCAGCCTCTTGTCGTGCTCCACATCGATTTCCGATCCCTGGGAATCGTACTCTTGCCGTCGGCGGTTGTACCATTCTACGAACAAGTAGAGTAGGCCGCCACTATCGCGGCCACCGGTGACACCCCGGATATCAAGGTCGAAGCCACGAACCCACAGAAAGAATTCTTGACGATACCCCAGAATCGGGTCTTCGAGATCGAAGCCACACTCAAGCTCTAACCCGCAGTTGTTTAAATTTCCCATCGCACTTACCTCATTTCAAGTAAGTTGCGCCATGGCAGACTATGAAGGAAATGACAATAAATGCAAGCACGAGCATTATCCGGATAGGCCGAACGGTAACCGCTCACGTGTTTGGAGGACTACTATCTTGAATATGAACCGCGATCCCGACCCGACGCGTGGGCAAGCGCTCCTGGAGCTGCGAGAACTTGCGCTCGGCTCTGGCGCTTCAGTAAAAGAACTGGACGCCCGCCCTGAGATCCGACAGCACCTCGCCAACAAACTCAAGATCAAGTTTGAGGACATCGACGGTCGGGCAGCCCGAGTGATCTTGGTATGGGTGGTTGAGCGAGCGAAAAACAGGGAGGAGCCCGATGAGGTCAAGCGTTATAAACAGCCATGCTGGTGGGATGCACCTTTGATACTCGGCGCACTACTTGATCCATTTTCGGATGCGGTACCGTCGCATGACGAACGTCGTAGAATAGCAAATGCTACGGTACCGATCCACCGTAGGTGGAAGGATGCTACAAGCACAGCGTTGGTTCGGTGCGTAGAAGGAGGAAACGATGGCGAGGATAAAGACTTCACGCTCCAATTTCTAATCCATGCAGATAATGTTCTGACGGATCGACGTCAGCCAATTGATGAGCTGCGTGAAAGGCTCCGCATCCTCAGGGAGCCTTTACCGCCTGAACCCAGGCAACCCCCCATTATCGCTATCCCGCCATTAAAAACTGTGGTCCCAAAAGGTTACCTTCCCCGCCCTGCCTACATCGACCAGCTAGACCAGGCGATCACCGCTGCCACAGAAGAGGGTAGCGCACACACAGTCATCATTTGGGGTCCAGGTGGATATGGAAAAACAGAACTGGCGCGGTACTGGGCTAAACGCATTGCCAGCGCGAATCGCGAGCTGAATTGGTATCAGATAAACCTACGTGGCTTCGACGCCGGAGGGAAGGATCCTATCGGACCGATCGAAGCCCTTACCCAATTGGCTGCGCATCTCGGGGTAGCTGCTTCGTCCATTGCGCACATTGAAGATGACGGTATCGCTGCTATCGAATTCCGCCGATTGTGCGATTCGTACCGTCCGCTTCTCATTCTCGATAATGCCGCCACCGCGAAGCAGGTAGCACCACTCCTCCCGGACGGTCAGTCGTACTTCACGGTAGTCACCGGCAGGCCGCCGCTGCGAGGGCTTGAGGCCACGCATTCTGTTGAATCAATCGGCCTAAAGCCCATGAAATTGCCAGAGGCTGTTGAGATGCTGAAGCTCAACATTCCGGCCAACCGATGGGAATCAGACGAGGCGCTGGAGAGGCTCGCCCCATTTGCCTGCGGACTGCCTCGCGCCCTAAAGAGTCTTGCCAGCCTCGTCAAGTACGAATACGAGACACCGACGCAGTTGGCGCGAAAACTCAGGGATAGGCGCGCGCTCGACAAGGTGTCGGAAGGCGATGAAGACGGAAACATCCGCATTATCTTCTCAACGTCGTACGAACATCTCAACGACAAGCAGCAGAGGGCCTACCGCCTGCTTAGTTCACGGTTGGGCCAAGGAATCGACGCCTATACAGTGAGCCTCGTGGCGGGCGTGTCGATCAGAGCTGCTGAGCGCATGGTCGTCGATTTCGAGCATGTTGGGCTTATCGACCGAACCAGTGGCTATCGGTTCGACATCCACGACCTCTTGCGAGAATTTTCTAGGGAGCAGTGTTCGGAAGACGAACGACGCGAAGCAATATCGCGGATGCTGGCTGGTTACTACGGCTCCACCAACTACGCGTTCAACATGGTCAACGGGGGTAACCCCATGATTGACCACGCATATCTTCTAGGGTGGACTGGCGGGAGCGACGCAGCCGACTGGCTGGGCGACGACCCTGGGGCGATTGGCCCATGGTTCGCGACAGAACGAGCAGCCCTGGTCGACCTGACGATCCGTGCCTGCGCCGCTGAACCTCCCGACGAGTACGCCCCCAAGCTCGCCGCGAGCCTCTTCTACCAATTGGACACAGGCAACTATTTGAGCGACTGGGAAGCGGTCACGACCGCTGGCCTGGCCGCAGTGAAAAAGATCAACGACCCCGGCACCCACGGGTTTCTGCTCCGCAACAGTGCTCGGATCCGGCTCGTGCGCGTGCGTGATGCGTTGGACATGTTGAGAATTTCCGCCATCTCCGACAAGGAGAAGGAAGCCCTCCAAGAGTCGTGCCTGACCGGTATCGAACAGTTCCGAGCCAGCATCAAACTACTTCGGGATGAGCGGGCGCTGCCTGGGGCCTTTCCCACCGTCATGCGTGAAATCGCTGACGTCCGACTGCAATTGGCCCAGGTGCATTCCGAAACGGACGTCATCGCCGCCGCGCATACGGCCTACATTGAAGCCGAACCACTCTTCGAGGGTAAGGACAACCCGATTGCGAGCCTGAGTGTTTCATTTGCTGACGTGTACATACTGATGGACGACGATGACAAGGCGCGTGAGCGAATCGACCGTGCTTTGGACTGGGCTATCCCGGCCCCCGGCACGTACAGACACGCGAATATTGCCGGCCACGGCTTGATTCGACGAGCCAAACTGCTACAGCGGCAAGGCAACGTGGCTGGCGCCGCGTCGGTTCTTGGCGATGCTGTGCAGGCATTCCGGTCCCGAGGGGACTTGTGGCAAGCGGAAGCTCGGACTCTCGCTCGCATGGGCCAATTGCCTTCTTCCGCACTCGATCGGCAGATTGCCTTGTCGTGCCTCCACCAGGCAGAGGAAATCTTTCGCGATCACAAATCAGTCGAAGCTGAGATCGTCAGGAAATGGATTGTGAGGCGAGAGCGGGCCTGACCGACAACCACCCTATGAGTCAATCCCGGCCTTGGCGACCAGCTCGAAATACTCACCGCCAGCTTGGAAGTCGTCTTGGCGATAGATCCGCGGTTCAGCCTTGGCGTGCATGGTGGCGAGCCCCTGAAGCTCCCCGAGCAGCTCGACCTGAACACCGGGAGTAGCAGCGTCAACGACACCGCTCGACAGCCCAGAGACGGACAACGCCAAATCCGGATAGCCAGTCCCCGCCTGATACCGCAACTCCTCAAACAGGCGTCGGCTGCGCTGGGCTGGCACCAGACTCGCGACGTGGCCACCGTCGGTCAGGAGCCCTCGCATGGCGGCGAGTTGCAATCCCAACACCGCGTTCTCTTTACCGTTCCTGGCCTCAAGCTCCAGCGAGATCGCATCGAAGGGCAGGCCATCGGCGATGGCGACCGACGCCAGAAACTGGGCCTCGGCGATACCCAGCGTCGCCAGCCCACCCGAATCCTTGCCAACCCCACCGGAGAAGATGACGTGCCGACACAGGCCCTGGCGGTACAGGCTGGCTGCAGCGTGCCCCACGGTTGGATCAACACACGAGAAGACGATGAGGACATCGACCGGGCTGTTGGCACTGACCTTGGCACCGTGCGGACCGGCCATAACCTCGGCCAGCCGCTGATAGTCGTTGTCGCTCAGCTGATTCCCTTGCATGACGTACCTTTCGCGATTGGCCATCCTTAGCAGGACAGCAGTTCCCGGATGAGATCGGCGTTCCCCACCAGCGACGACGTCAACACCGGCTCAGGCAATGCCAAGAACTCGCTCGGTAGCGGCAAGATGTCGCCGCCGTGTTCGTCGTGGATAGCGAGCCCGGCAATCTCGGCAAGGCACATGCCAGCCGCAGCGTCCCAGAGTTTCTGGTCTCGGCGGTGGAACAGATCGAACGGCTCAGCCACTGGCGAAAGCTCGGACAAGTCCAGCGCCGTTCGCACCATGTCGAGGGTCTGCGACGTCGTCCGGCTCTTGATGCCATACCCCTTGGCGGCCAAAGCCGCTTCTATGGTACTCGGCGGGTCGCCCTGGCTGCGCGTAGCAGATGCCGTATGACTCAACGGCCGGGGGCGCTGGATCTGAACGGGTGTGCCATTCACGGTGACGGAGTTGTCTTCAATCGAGCCGTAGATAACAACCGGCGTGCGACCAGGCCCGAACTCGGGCACGACGATCAGCGTCGATGAAGGCTGACCGTCCTTGTAGAAAGCGACGACACTGCAATAGTCCACCTCGTCTGGTTTGACGAACTGCGCGGTGCCATCGATAGGGTCAACGATCCAGACGTTCCCGGAAACCGTCTGCCCTGACCGGAGCGCTGCCGAGGTATCGCTCGTGTCCTCCTCAGCGATGACGTAGGCATCGGCGTCCAGGTCGCGAATCCGCTGGACGATGAGATTTTGGACCTCGATGTCCGCTTCGGTCAGCAATGTGTCGTCCGGCTTCATGCTGATATCCAACGAACCGATGCGAGCCCGGTAAGCCGTGAGCGACGCCAGCACGTCGTCGGCCAGTCCTTGCCAGAAGTTGTCCACTAGTCTGCACCTTCGCTGTGTGATCTGCCTCGGTCGAGGTCGGGAGCCATCGTAACGGCGAACACGCCTTCACGTCCGTGCTCTCTGCATCGTTCGATCATCCCTTGCACCCTTTCACCTCCGGAAACACCAGCCCGTCACTCGCCCGGTCCCGCGCCCAGCCAGTTGGCCAGATTTCGCAGGAAGAAATGCGCCTGTGCCTGTTTCATCTTCGGCCCCGCCTCTTAATCCGAGCAATAACCGCATAAACATCAGTATCGTCAGGTTGTCGGCCATGGCGTCCAGCCTTTTGTCGGGGCTCGCGGTTTCGCTTCGGCCGACGTAAGCGTTTTCGCTGTCGTGGGTTTCCTCGGAATCGAGGTGGTCCATCCTCGGCGTCGAGGATCAGCAGCACCAGCACAGACATATACGCAACCACCAACACCGTGAAGCCAATGATGAATCCCATGCTGCTGTCCTGTAATTCACTCCCAGAGCCTTCGGTATGGCAGCGGCGGCAAATCGTCACTGACGTCGTCATCCACCGTGACAGTGAGTTCAGGCATGCCGAGTCTCAGCTCTTGAGCAACGTCCGTGATCTGCTCGGCTGGTGCGGAGAAGTCGACTCGTAATTCGCCTGACTCGACCCGAATGTGCCGCAGTGGTTTTCGCATGATGGCTGCCTTCCATGACGTGGGACTGGTTGGGCTGTTGCCGTGGTCCCAGCCTGGAATCCGGGCAGGCCAGGGGCTATACCGCTTCGCCCCGCCCGGCTATACATCCGGCGCATACTCCGCTGGCAGGCGGCGCATTAGGCTGGCCCCAGCACGGCAGTCGCTTGGCCAAAAACCCCAGCTCAACTACTATGGAAAGAGGGAATTTTCACTTCATGACGGACACAGCAACCAAGCAGGCTCACGGCTCAGACACCCGGCGACACAAAGTCACCGGCGATGTTCACCTCGTCCTGCGCCGCGGTAACGAAGTGCTCTTCGGTCAGCGCCAGAACACCGGCTTCGAGGATGGTGCCTGGCATCTGCCCAGCGGTCACCTGGAGGCCGACGAATCCGTCATTGACGCCCTGATCCGCGAGGCTAAAGAAGAAATCGGGACTGTCATCAAGCCCGAGGACGTCCGGTTCAGCCACATCATGCACAACTCGTCATCCGGTGGCCGGATGGCCTTCTTCTTCACCGTGCGTACCTGGCAGGGTGAGCCGGAAAACCAAGAGCCGGACAAATGCTCAGAGCTGCAATGGTTTTCGACCGACGCGCTGCCTCAGCACATGATCGACTACTGCCGGGTGGCGATGCAGTCCATCGCCGACGGCAAGAGCTTCTCGGTCTACGGCTGGTAGACGATGATGCTCCAGTCCGGCCCGGTGGTGTGCGTCAGCTACCTGGCGCTGGCGGAGCTATGGACCGTGCCCCACTTTCCGCGTGCGAACCATGGGGCCGAAATCCGACGTCTTGAACGGTCCGTCGCGGCTGACGGGCCGACAACAGCGGCGGTGCTCGCAGCCCTCGGAGCGCCGACCCTGTTGGTTGCCAACGACATTGGCAATGACAGTCACGGCGCGTTCGTTCGCCAATGGTTGGAGGAGCGCACAGTCGAATGCGCTTTCACGGTCCGACCAGAAGTCATCACACCACGGATCGTGGTGGCTGCCGACGACGATCACACCCGGACATGGTTCGCGCATCTGCCCAGCGTGGTTGCCAGCCTTGAACAGGTTGATCTTTCGCCGATCGCTTCCGCCTCGTTCCTCTATGTCGACTGCTACGAAATCATCGAGCGGGCAGTCCTGCGCGTGATCGAGGCCGGCCGCGCGGCCGAGGTGCCCATGCTGCTCAACCTTGGCGGCTCCGACCTCTCGGAGCATGTCGCCACCGCCATCCGCGGCTACCCGCATCTCTTCATCCAAACCAACGTGGATGACGTTGCCCACGAAGAAGCACCAGCCCTGGCCAGATCGCTGCTGGCCCAGACTGGCGCTCGTTGGGTGATCGTCACGGCCGGTGCCTTCGGCGCTGTGGCGGTCTCCCGATCGGAGCAAATTTCCGTGCCTGCCTTCCAGGTTGTCGTCCGCCATACCCACTGCGCGGGTGCGGCGTTTTCCGGTGGTCTGCTCTCCGGCCTTCGGGCCGGGTGGTCGATGCAGCGCAGCATGGAGCTGGGATCGGGGAGTGGTGCGCTGCGCTGTGCGCGTCATCAGAATTCTCCACTCCCAAGTCTTGACGAGCTGCTCACGTTTGCCACCTCGGCTCATTCGGTGAACATCGCCTAATGTAAACCCGAGATATTAAATAATCATTAACCATTTCAATATTCTTTGGGCTCATGCTTGCCTTTGGTGCGGAGATATATCATAATCCGTCGCTGGCGTAGAGCGACACTGAAATTTCACGCGTAATGCCCACCTCGTTTCGGCCCGATGTCGAAGCAATGAGACAGGCATGTATCTCGCCACAACTCACTGTAGCGCCTTGCTAGGCGCTACACGACTTCGAAAGAAGCGAAACAATGGCGTGCAAGCGCAAGGACTGCTCGAACAGTTATCCCTGCAACCGCTGCTGCCAGCGGGGAATGAAGGAGAGGACCGGCTGGACACCCCGTACCGTCGGCACGACGGAAGACGGCAACACTGTCACCTTCCGTCAAGGGACTGGCTACAACGACGGGCATACGCTGATCTCCGATGGAGAGCAGTCGAGCCGGACGTTCGACGCGGGCCACAATCACTATGGCCAGAAGCGAGAAGGAGGCGGCCGAGTCGACGATGACCGCGGTTACTACACCGGCTCTGGTGCCTAATCGCACATAGCACGACGACCTGAGCCATGTCGAAAAACTGGCTCACTTCAATGAATGAGATATTATAGAAAGCGTATGACTAAATCATCAGAACAACATCCAAGCACTCCAAACGAAGAGGTCGAAGAGGCATGCGGCTGCAACTATCGCCACGCTTTGCATCTTGTCAAACTAGCTAGGTCTATTCTAACGCTCACAAAACAAACGTCCGTTAAAGAGAAAGGGCAACTCAAGCTAATAAAAGAGGTAGCGCTAGATCTCAGCGCTGCACTGGAGGACTATAGTGACTGCCTGCATTCCGATATAGGAATTACCTTCATCGAACACATAGAGTTTAAGATCGAAGACGACGGCACCGACCCGACTGGCTGGACAAAAGGATACGAAGAACAGGTCGAGGAAATGCTCGCTGAGGACATCGCGCATCTCAAAGAGCATCTTAAGGAATCCGCAGAGTAGCGGAGCCCATTCTGATATCACTCCCAATACAAACGCCCGTCCTACACCTGAGTGTAGGACGGGCGTTTTGTGGGAGGTAGATTCCCTGGCCGACGCTACGTCGTGCCCAACACCCCCCACTCCTCCAACCACCCAGTAACTTCCGCGAACCGCGTCCGGCTCATCTGCTTCGCCTTGGCCTCCTCGGCAGATTCCTCTTTCGCCCCGTACTGCCACCAGCTTTCGCCCGTCTTGCGGTCCATCACCAAAAACCGATCCTTCACCGCAGGCCCCCGCACCACCAGCGACACCGTGAACGGCTCGGCCACCACGGCATGAACCATGCTGTGGTGCAAGGCGTAGCTAGTGCCAACCGGCTCCTCGCGCGCCTGTAGCACCGGCAGTTTGGCCGGGTCCACCTGCTCGTCCAGCTCCGCATTGCCGAACAGATAGTGCCGGTAGTGCCCCCGTAGGATGCGGCTGGCATACGACCAACGATGGTTGTGCGGCCGGTCGAAATAGCCCGGCAGGAAGATGTGTAGCCGAACCCGGACACCAGGGTTATCGTCGCTGAACAGCACGATCTTGTCCAGGATGTCGTAGTGCTCGCACAGGTTGAGCAGTTCCGGTCGGTTGGGCAGATCATCAAGTCGCGCTCGCACGGTGCCGGGGTTGGAGGCCAGTTCCTTTAGCACCAGGGAGCATGCCTCCTCGACCTCGTCAATGTCGTTCCAGTCGATCCAGCACAGTTCTTCGACCACTCGGTCCATGTCATCCATTGGCTTCATTCCTCGGCTCACGCTTCGTCTTTCGCGCTGGACTTCCACAACCGGCAGACCGGCACAATGTCGTCGTATGCCGCGCACGACGAGCTGCCCATGACGACCTCTTCAGCAGGGCAGCCGCCCTGGCAGGCCGACGCCTTGCACCCGCCACACGCGCTGGTCGTCAGGGGCTTGGTGAATAAGTCAAACTCGTTCGAGCCGTGGTTGAGCTGCACCTGACCGTCAACCATCTGCGCGAAGTACAAGTCGGTGTCGAACAAATAAGAGCAGACGTAGCAGCGCCCATCAGGGAAGATCGAGATCCGATCCAGCGTCCGGCCGATGCATCCCTGGTAGCCCTCGGCGGCGTAGCGCGGCATCTGGTCGCGCCGGGCGTAGGTCGGCTGGTACCAGACGCGTGTGTTGTGCTCGGGTGCAACCACATGCAGGCGGTCGCAGAAATTCACCCATTCGGGCGGCGTCATCGCTATCTCTGCATTGCCGTGGCCGGTGCCGATGGTCGAAAAGACGTGAAACTTCACCAGGTTGACGTTCAGCTCATCGGCGAGATCGAGCAGTCGCAGCACGTCACCCTCGTTGGCCTTGTTCACCGTGCAGATGATGCGGGTATCAAACCCTCGCCCGGTCAGCTCCGCCGTGGTTTCCAGGGCAATGTCGAACGTGCCGGTGCCCCTGATCGCGTCGTGGCTATTGGTACTGCCGCCATCCAAACTGACTTGGACGTAGGCGAAGTCGTCCGGTTCCAGCTGCCGGAACTTCTTGAGCGCTGGCTTCTGCGCGTTCGTTGTCGTGATGACGTGCTCGTAGCCAAGCTTCCGGCTCATCCGGACGGCATCGCAGTAGTTGGGGTGCAACGTCGGTTCGCCACCGAGCAGGGTCAACTTGCTGCCGCCCATCCGGCGCCAGGTCGCGAGCGTATCCACGATCTGCTGCAGCGGCATCTTCAGTGCCCGGTCCAACCGTTCGCCCATGTAGCAGTGCTCGCAGCGCAATTGGCAGGCTTCGGTGATGTACAGATACACATTGCGAAAGCGGCCGTAGGCCACGCGGTCAATCCGGTCCGGTTCCCGGACGCTGGCACCACGGGGCATCCTGGCGTGGCCGTAGGCATCGCTTTTGCTTCTGAGCAGAGGGGCGGGCAAGTAGACAGTCGTCATAGCGAAGAACTCCGTGAAATGAGGAGCGGGGCAAGCAGATTCGCCGCCACGTCGATGGTGTTGGTGGTGTCGAGCTGGGTCACGGCGATCCCGGAATCCGTGAAGCCAGCCCGGATGCCAGCGGCCGTTTGGTGGTAGCGCTGCAACCTGGCCTTGAACAACCGCGGGGAGTCACCTCGCCTCGGATGCAGCAGACCGCCGCAGTGTGCGCATTGCCAGGGGTCGTCTGTCGTCGGCACTGCTGGGAGGCGCGGATCGTGGATCGGATCGCGTTCGCAGCGGTGGCACACCTTGCGGTTCTTGGCCCGCTGCTTCAGTGTTCGTGCATCTGTCACCACCTCGATCGGCTCGATATGCGGCGAGGGTGTCAGCGTCCAGAGCGTGGCCAGCAGCTGGTCGACCTGGCTGGCCGATCCCGGAAGGTTGTCCAGCAGCACGGTGTGAACGCCCGGATCCTCGTGAGCTGCACCGAAATACGATCGCAGCGCTTCGCCGACAGTGAACTCGTCAATCCAGCCCAGCCGTTCGCTGCTTGTGGCTGTCGCGGCCAGCACCTCTTTCGGTACGTGCTCGCGCAGCCGGAAGATCCGTCGTCCCGGTGACTGGAGGCGCAACGTCAGCGTTGTTTTTCCAGCGGCTGGTGGGCCGAAAATGGGAACTACCAGGGACAAGGTCACGGCCAACCCCTTTCGTGAGGCCCGAATATGTCCAGGTCCCAAGAGTCGATCTGCGGGGCGAAAACGGCCACGACAAGGGGGTATGCGGGGTATGTATGAAACGTATAGTGGGTACTGTCAAGCCCTGGTAGGGTCACGCGACCAGGGCGAACGGGGTCGGGTTAGGGCACCCCAAAACGATTGCGGAGTAGCCATGAAGCGCGAACCCGAGCAGCAACGTTACTGCGCTCGCTGTGGGAGCAGGCTCAATCGCTATAACGTCGAAACACTATGTGGCCCTTGTAGTCTCACTGCTCGCGATCAGGTGATTCGTCCGCCAACCGTGCCGCCGGGCTTCTGGCAAACCGACAAGATCCGGGATGCCTTGGCTACCTGGCACATGGGCCGGGTCATCTTCGCCTACCGGACTCATCCGTACCACGGCCGACCATTGCCGCAGGAGTTGGTTGCCAACTGGCTGGAACTGACCCAAGCGCAGCTCAGCCGGATCGAGAAAGGCGCGGCACCTGAACAGATTTCCAAGCTGATTCGCTGGGCCGAGATCCTCGATATTCCGGCTGACCTCTTGTGGTTCAAGCTGCCGGATGCCGAAGGCGACGGAGCAGTGTTGCCCACCGAAACTACCAGTGCCGCAGGCCATGACGCCGTGGCACTTGTTCGATGGTTGGCCTCGGACGGCACTGCCGCACCGCCACCGAATCACGCCGACGACCTCGAACGTGTCGGTGTGGCCTTGGAGGATGCGCGTCGGTACTTCGACGGCACCGTCGTGAACTTCTTCCGTGCGCAGCTGGCACGGTGCAAGGCCGACGACGGCACGCTGGGTCCGGCAGCGGCGCTCCCGCTGGTGCTCGGGATTCTCGGTGCCATCCGGCGGCATGGTCGGCAGGTCAGGCCGGATGTCCAACGGCAACTGCTCGCGGTCGGGGCCGATGGTGCCGAATTCGCCGGGTGGCTGTACCGCGATCTGCACGATCCGCTGACCGCCACCTTTCTCTACGACCGAGCCATGGAGTGGGCGCAGGCGGCGGGCAGTCTGCCGATGCAGGGCTACGTGCTCCTGAAGAAATCCCAGATGGCCTACGAAACCCGCGACACCGGCACGTTGCTGACGCTGGCGCAGGCGGCGAAGGATGGTCCGTGGCAACTGCCGATCCGGGTACGGGCCGAGGTGGTGCAACAGGAAGCCCTGGGCCTGGCCATGATCGGCGAACCAACCAGCGTTGTGGAACAGAGCTTGGCCGATGCCGGGCACCTTCTCACTCAGGCGAACGGCGCGGATGACCACGCACTGGTCAGCTATTTCAACGAAGGCACGCTCCTGGTGCGGTCGGCCTGCTGCTACACCGAAGCAGGCCGACCGCAGACGGCAACGCAATTGTTTGGCCAGGTGCTCGCCAGTGGCTCACTGTCTCGGCGCGACGCCGGATTTTTCGGGGCTCGGCAGGCCAAAGCCTTGGCACTGAGCGGCGAGCCGGACGAAGCGGCCACGGTCGCGGTTGAATCGGTCGCCGTCGCCCGCGAAACAAGGTCCGAGCGAACGATGAACGTCATCGTCGACGTGGTCCGCACCCTTGATCCGTGGCGTCATCTGCCGAGGGTGCAAGAGTTGCGCGACGTGCTATTGCCCTGACGGCAAGCCGGTTGTCAGCCAATTAGCCACGATGCCGATAACCTGCGCTTGGTACTCCTGGCTCTTCGGATTCAGGTACTCCGGGTCGTCGTGGACGGCGAAGCCGTGCTGCGATCCTTCGATCTCCACCAGTTCAACCGGCGCGGTGAACTTGGTGGCGGCCTCGCGCGATCCGTCGATCGGCACCAAGGTGTCGGCGTTGCCGTGGATGATGAGAGTTGGCGCGGTGATCTCGCCGAGCACGTCCAGCGGCCGGAACCAGAACACCTCGTTCAGGAACGGACGGCCATGCTGCAAGTCGGCCTTAAATTGAATGGCGCCAGTCGAATTCAGCTCTTCGGCTCGCTCGTCGCTGATGACGTCGTTCGTCCAGTAGTCCCGCGTGTCGATGGTCCGCTTCTTGTAGTCCACCTGCGGATTGAGCAGCACCAGCCGTGACAGATCGTCCGGCCGCTTGGCCGCGTAGTAGGCGCAGATGCCACCAGCGAAGCTCGCACCGCACAGGCTCAACTTGGTTGCGCCAGTGGCCTCGCGGACGTAGGCCAGGCTGACGCGGATGTCGTTCAGGATGGTGGCGAGCGTCAGCTCTGCTTGGCTCCCTTCACTCTCCCCGTGACCACGGAGATCGAAGCGCAGCGAGGCAATCCCCGCCTCAGCCAGACCAGCGGCCAGCCGGGTGAAGAAGCCGCCCTCCTCGCGGGTGACACCGCCACCGTGCACCAACACGACAGCGCGCGTCGGTGGTTGGTCAGGGGTTACGAGGGTGGCCGCCAGGTGCAGGCCGTCGAGGGTACGGATGCGGGTGATGGTGCTCGTCGGAACCACAGGACAAGTCAACCAGACGACCTCAGTCGCAGCCAGGTGTAGATCACCATCTGGGAAGGCTGACGGTGGATCGGCAGGAGGCCGCGAATTTCGCCGCGTGCGGCGAGTTCCGCCCTGACCCGCCCCCGTGGGGCCATTGCCCGGCGGTTTCGGCGCGTGTCGGCCCGCTAGCGGCCCTTTCGCCCGCCCGTGGTACCCGTGGCCGCAGTAGTGCAGCAATGGCGGGCAGTGTCGTGATCGCTCAGGCGGGGCTGTCGGTAATCATACGGAAGTGATCACCACCCATGCCCCCGCCACCTACCGCTGCCCTATCTGCCTCGGTGTTCAAGGCATTGTCAGTCCGGACACGCTGATAAGACCAACGGATGTGGTCTATCAGGATGAACTGGTCACGGCGTTTATCAATTCGTTCTTTGTTGGTGTGAATAGCGGCCATGTGATCGTGGTTCCGAACGAGCACTATGAAAGTATCCATACCCTGCCCTCGGCGTACGGGCACCGGGTGTTTGATGTCGCCCAAAAGATTGCCCTCGCCATGAAAGACGCATATCAATGTGATGGCATCACGACCCGCCAAAACAACGAACCAGCAGGCGACCAACATCCCTTTCACTACCACTTTCATATCTTCCCCCGCTACAACGATGATGGCTTCAATGCTGTTCAGCTTTCCGAGAAGCGGTTGGCTGGGGCTGAAGAGCGGGCGGAGTGGGCGGAGAGGCTGAGGGGTGAACTTGGCGACAACTAGATCAAACTCGCTCGCTTGTCATCCGCGATCTGCTCCGCCAATTCCACGGCTTTATTCTGGTAGGACGGATCGCGAAGACCCATTCCCACGAGCTTGAGTGCCAGGATCGAGTCGAGGTACGTGGCAGTGCGTATACGGTCGCAGCGCTGACAGCGAAGCGTCGATCTGAAGCCATACCACCCGAACCCCAGAGCAGCCACTAGTTCAATATCCTCGACGTACCATGATCTAGGATGCCGGTGGAATCGCAGCATCATGCAATAGCCTCCGTCGACGTGGCTGGCTTCGCGCTGCCGCCGTCGTTCACGATCTGTTCTAACCACTCCACTATTCGGCCAGCATCCGGATTACCGCGGAGCGCCTCGTACAAGCGGCTGAAGAGGCCATCTGCGTTGTAGTGGCGGTACATCTGGTAGGTCGAACTGGGGGCATAACGGCTCGGAAGCCGTGTCCATGGCACATCGTGAGCCATCTTGAACCGGATGGCATCAAAGGCACGGCGCTTGCGGCGGAGCTCGTAGCTCGATCGCGGGCGCATCCCGGAGGGGCCATTGACGGGTCCGAAGTGGGGTTCCAGCAGCTGCCATTCTTCGTCGGTGAGGTCGGATTCGGCTGGCCCGACGACGCACTCCCAAGCCGCAACCAGCTCAGCCGGTGTGAGCACCTGAACCAGATCGTCAGGGAGCACCTGGCCGGTGGCGCCGGATGGCATCCTGGTCCGACGTAGCACGTCATAGCGACTTGCTATGGCAAGTTCGTTCCACGTGTCGATATTGGAATGGGCTTCGAGCCACACGATCGTCATATCGCGTTCTTCCTCAGAGGGCCAATCGTCAAGATCACCGATGAGTTGATACAAGCTGGGCACGACCACGATGGCAGCATTGCACACTTCTAGGGCAATCTCCCAGGGCTCCACCTCAAGCAGAGAATCAACGCGAGCTGCCTTGTTGGTGGCGTCGACAGCACCTTCGTCCGAACTGAGTAGTCGGTCGGTCACTTCGGCAGGGAGGTCGTGCCTGAGGTACTGTCTGACGGCATCGCGAAGTTCGTCCGTCCAGATCTGAATGTCGTAGCCGACGTCGCCATTGTTCGCCACGTTATACTCGTAGATATTCCCGAAGCGGGGATAGAGAGCGATGGCGAGGAGTTCGAATCTGTTGTATTGATCGTCCATGCATGTTTGATTTTGACCGGAAGACATGATTTGGTCAACCGCTAGCATAGTGGCTTAACGCGACAGCCCTTTCACCAAGCTCAGCAACCCCTCGGCGGAACCATCCTCGCTGGTAACAGATTCCTCAAGGTCGTCTTCACGGTAGCGGCCAACTCGCCATCCCTGGTGGTCAGCGCGGTCCCAGGCGAGAAGTTCGTCCTTGCCATTGGCAAGCAGGCGGTGGTCATCGTCAATCACGATTTCGACGGCTTCGCAGCCGCCACCTGTGTCAGCAATTCCAGCAATGTAGCCGTGCTTGGTGAGAAGTTCGATGACATCGGTGTACTGCGCTTCCGTAGAAGCTGGGTCGTCTACGATTGGTGTTTCTACAGTGGTTTGAGTGTTGGTCATGTCGGTTATCTCCGCTTACTATTGTTCTCTACCCCTGTTATAACTCTGATCGCAGACCATTACAACAGATGTCGCGAGAGATAGCGATGTAGTTTTTGCCTCGATTACCCGACGATGCGATCAGCGTATCAATTTCGAATTAGTTGTTTGTTCTACAACGCAAAAAGCAGTACCAACGCCGGGCTCCATGCCGGGGTATTCACCGTCGCTCGATCATGTCCGGTCGCTCGTCGCAGCTGCCGACCAGTCGCCCGGTCAGACGATTGAGCCTCAACTCCCGCTGTCATTAACTGGGTGACGGCTCCCCCTGGAGCCACCAGCCCCACGGCATTGGTGAGCGTGACTCGCCGCTCACTATGCCGTGGCGTGCCTCGTCGGCGTCCTGCGGCCGTACTCGTAAGCGCAACAAGCGTTTACCGGTCGCTCGCACCGAGGAGGAGCAATGCCCGAACCGTCGAGCAAGGAAATCACGCTGGCGATCCGCATCGACACAGCTCGCCATGCGCAGCTGACCTGGATTGCCGAACTGCGTGGCAGCAGCCTGAAAGCGGAATGCTTTAAGGCCGTCGATGCCCACATCGAGGCAGCCAAGAACGATCCTGACCTTATGGCCAGGGCCAACGCAGCCCGCGCCGCCATCGAAGAAGAGGCGCGCGCTCGGCAGGCAGCCATCGACAACCTGTTCACCGAGACCTCGCCGCCACCGCCGACCCAGGATGAGTCGGATGGTGCAGAGGAGGAAGCGATCACAGAGGAGGGCGGCCGTCGCCCACGCCAGCGGCGCGGCCAAAAACCCGCTGAGGGCACGCCGGACAGCTGATCACCCAGCAACGTCCGGAACCGGGCCGGTCGGAAGCAGATCGAGTGGTTCGCCGCTCTCTGCTTCTCGACCGGCCCGATACAACAACCAACCGAAGGAGGGGTATGCATAAGCAATTTGGACGACGGGATGAACAGGACGACTGGCCCACGCAGCATCAGTCGATCCGCGAAATCACCGAACGAATCGACCGAATCGACCAGAAGGTCAATCGCAACCACGAACAAATCCAAGAACAGCTCGCCCAAATCCTGGCGGTCGTAGGCGAGACGACGACAGAGCGCGAGAACCGCCAAAATGCCCAGATTCAACATGTAGCCGACGCGACCGGTGTGAAGCTCCCTCACGATTGATAGACATCGGCCCGCACCACCACTGACGACAAAACTACATCTCTTTCTTCGGCACCTCTATTGATCACTTCTGCATTCAGAGTTAGAACAGGGGTGGAGCAAAGATAAGCGGAGATCACACCATGAACACGAAACAAGAGACTTGGGCATCCGACACCGAAAAAGAATATGCTGACGTCCTTCAGGCCCTTGAAGCTCACGGCTACGACGCTGCCATGACTAACACTGGCGGTGGCTGCCTGGCTATTACCTTTAAGCCCCTCATGACACGAACGGTGCTCATCACTGACAAGGAAGGTCCGCTAGAACTACAACGCTCTGACCAAACCGGCTGGGGAGTTGGCGTCTACAACAACCTCGATGAACAGAAACGGTACCGAGACACCGATGACTGCTCAATAGCGGGTCTGCTGGCGCTGCTCGAAGAAGTTAAGTGGCTAGCCTAAACACACAGGCTTAGTGTCTATTCAAGCTAAAGCTTGTAATAGTGGCTATCAATCTTGGCGTATTCTGGTTCTTCCCAGTCACTATTCAGCGGATGGCTCTGCCAAAATCGCCGGAAATTCTCAAGCGATAGTGTCACTTGTTCGAGCAGGGAAGCTTGCTTATGAATAAAAGTGACATCCGTGATGTTTCCGCCGATTGCATGAGCCGGTCGTTGTCTCGCCTGGCGGACGTCCCTCAGCGGCTTCAATACTTCCCGGCGCGCCTCTTCGGAGACTCCTCGTTGACGCAACACATCATCGAGACGATTCAAGCTACCCAATACCTGGTCCTGACCATCTCGCTTTGCTGCACCAAGTGCGTCGAGACCAGCATGTCGAATATTATCTGATAGAAGTTTGTCTAATTGATGAACGAATGCATCGTATTCTTGCTGCGAGGGGCGCAAAATCCATCCGAAATCACTGGGCCGTTCAGTCACGCGAAGCAGGTCATCACCGAATACTCGTTGATGCAATTCATTCCATGTCCGCAGCTCAAAAAAGAGCTTTTCGAACGGACCTAGACCATCTGGCCAGTGCCCCATCTGCTGCCCCCACCAGATAGGATGCGGTTTCAACTTGCCTTGTTCTGGGACTTCGTAAGTACGCCAGCGCTGTTGATGTACTGGTGTAAGTTTCGCTAGATCGCCCAGAAATGCACAGACTCGCCGGACAATTTTTGAATCGGGATTACCGCGGTCGTATTCGGACAGGTCATACGCAAATCCGATATGACTAATCGAGGTTTTGTCGTCCTCTGACTCTGATTCGTCAAGGTAGACCGGATCACTGACACCCGCATCGGCTCCGTAGTCGTGGAACTGGAACGAGAAACGTGGATCATTCCGATAAGGCTCCAGGACATCGAATCTAAAATATGCGAGTTCGAGCGTACCTCCACCCTCGGCCATCCAGCGGCAGTAAGGCTCATCCCTAAAACGATCGCCGAGGCCAAATCCGGACATCGCCTGTGGAGTTGGATACAGACAGAGGCCATATTCTGCATCAGGCAAATTATTAACCGACGCCACTTGCTCTTCGAGCGAACGTCTCGACTGCCAGGGCCGAATGTGGCAGTTCATATAGTCATTGCTGTCGACGACCTGAGCTAGTCCGCCTTCCACCAGTTGAATTGCAGCAGCAAGCGTCTCCGGCGACTCGTGATGGATATACAATCCATTGAAGTCCCCAGACGTCAGATACTTATCAATGATGCTGTCAAGCAACTCGTTCATACGTTTATCTTATCAATGCTGAGGAGTTTCCTGAAATATCCGGCATCGTCCTCGGTATGCAGGGACGAACGAGCTGGGCGAAATCCTCTCCGCTGGCTGTCGGTGGTTCGGCGTACAGTCGCCTTGCACCCGTCGCGGGGAGCGTTCGCCCAGGTGGTTGCGCATATCACTGGATACTGTTCCGGTCGGAAAGGACCCAAACCGTGGCAACGAGCAAGAAGGATGCCAGTCTCGCTGGCAAGCAGCTGGCAGACAAGAAGGCGACCAAGGCGCAGAAGAGCGTGGCCGCCAGCGACTTGGCACAGTCGAAGGGCAACAAGGGCAAGAAGAAGTAGCGCCTATTCGGCATGGTCCGCGACAGGGCTCACCCTCTGCCGCGGATCGCCGTACTTATCGCCTCGCCACCGCTGCCCGCATCTTCACCCCTCGCCGAATCAGCGCCAGCCGCACCGTCCCAGCATCCGCCCCAAGCTTCGCGCCGACCTGCTTGAGCGTCAGTCTCTCCTCCACGTACAGCTCTACCGCCCGGTCGACCTGCGCCTCGCTCAAGCCTTGCTGTCGCATTGTCACGCCCATGGCGTGCAGGTGCTTGCTCACGGTCTGTCGCTGCACTCGGTATTTTTCGGCCAGCTGGTAGACCGTCATCCCACGCCGGTAGTCATTGGCTAGCTCCACCCTCTCGCTGTCCGACAGCCGCCGAGCTCGGGCTGGTGGTTGTGAGACTGGCCGATCTGCGCCGTGCTCGGCCTCATCCTGGGCCTCTGCTAACAGGGCTGAAAGCCCCTGACCAGCGGTAGTGAGATTGCAGTAGGACCTCACAAACCGCACTTAAATTAGCAGGTGAGGCCCGATATTATGATCGGGGCTGTTCCGCTCTATCGGACCGTCACCAAAAGAACACCAAAAATTCACCACCAATCGTTCCTCAGCTGGCGTGCCCAGCCCGGCCCGGCCGATGAGTCCGGTGCCCCTCCGGCGAGACGATGTAATGCCGCTCCGTGATGCCCTCGCGAGAATGCCCCAACGGCTTCGCAGCCGTCCTGTGAACAAAATCGGTTGCCGGCCCATATCGGCGCCGCTTACCGTGGACAGGCAACGTATCCCGTTGTTCCCGTCTCTCTTTCACAACCCCCGCCGTGCCGGGTGACGGGCGGCGGAGGGCGCTTCCCGGAGTGCGCAGCCATGACGATCCCTTCCGCTTCGATCCCATCCGGTCGCCGCTCTCTCATCCGGCAGGTCGCGACAGCAGCCGCCGTGCTCGCCGCGGTCCTCGCCGCCACCACGATTCCCGCGGCTGCGGACCCGTCTTCGATTGCGCCGCCGCCGAATTCGAGCGCGACCTCGGTGCCGCCCCCACCGACCGGCACAACCGTGCGCAAGGCGTCACCGACCACCACGACCACCGGCGCGGGTGACGGCAGCGGCACCAGCGACGGCTACATACTGATCCTCGAGGTCCCATCGACGGCGGTGCAGGGCACGACGATCACTGTGCACGGCGGGAACTGGCTCTGCAGCAAGGTGACCGTCACCCCGGGCTGGACCACCTCCGCCACCACGGTGACCGTCACGAGCTACAAGTTCGACACGACCGTCACCGTGCCCACCGGCGCGACACCGGGCAAGTCCACCCTGACCGCCACCTGCACCGCGGACAGCTCGATCACCTCGACGAAGCCCATCACCGTGCTCGCGGCCCGGAAGGTGACCACGGACCCGATCGTGACCTCCGACCCCGATGAAACGAATCCCACACCACCCACCGCGGACGCACAGGGCCCCGAGAACAAGTCCGGGACATCGTCGGTCGGTCCGCTCGCCGTGAGTGCCGCCCTGATCCTCGCCGCGATCGTGGGTGCCGTCACCCTGCTCGGCCGCCGCACACCCGCACCGGAGTCCCCTGCCACGGGCAACAGCCGTGCCCCCGGGCCCGCACCGTTGCGTAGTCGCGAGCCCGACACCGCACAGCCCGGCGGCCGGGCACCCGGCGCTGCACCGTTCGGTCGCCGCACCGCCGAATCCCCTCGTTTCGGCAGCCCGGCACCCAGCCCCCAGCACACGGGTCGCGTACCCGACGTGCAGGTCCGCGTCCATCAGGACCCGAGCCCCCGCCTGGACATCCGGACCTTCCCTTCTCGCCCACCGAGTGTGCAGATCCGCGTGCACCGGGCCGAACCCATCACGACCGTGCGAGAGGTGCGACGCTGATGTTCCCCGAAACCCTCACCGCACGAGCCGTGCTCTACAACAACGGATCCCGCGAAATGGGCTGCGCCGAGCTCACCGCGCGCCTGCGCGAGGTCGGCTTCGACCACACACTGCACACGGCCGCACCGGCGCTCGGCGACCTGGTGCGCGATATCGCCCTGCCGAGAATCGCCGAAGCCGTCGACAGCCTGCTCGACATCGATCTCGGTGACGCGGCGGTCGCCGGCTGGCGCGGCTACGATCGTCTCCGCTCCGCGGCCGTCCGCTCCCAGCGCGGCCCCGAGGAAACCGTCGAGTTGTTCGCCCACGAGCTCACCCACACCTACCGCCCGAACCTGGAGATCCTCGTCGACGGGCAGTCCGCCGGCTCGGTCACCGTCGAGCTCGTCCTCACTCTGGAGATCCAGCCGCTGGCCGCCACCGTCCGCCACGGCACCCTCGTCGCCTTCGGCCCCGGCGACTGCACCGCGACCGTCTCGCTCGGCACGGAATCCACCGGCCCGATCCTCGAACGAGAACGGCAAATCCCCACCGCCCGCATGGTCGACCTGCGCAGGCCCATTCCCCTGGTCCGGTCCCAGCCCGCGGACCGTGGCGCCCCCTTCCCACCGAATTCTCAGAGTTGACGCGGTGTTGCGCCCGCACCGCCTGATGAGGTGCTCGTCATCTTCTCGCTCGATGCTGCGAGAGGTCTTCGGTGACGATGAAGCAAGGTGTCGTTCGAGTGCCCGGCGTCCATTGGTATTCCGTTGGTGGACTGTTGGTCTCGGCGCCGACGCTGAAGGAGCCCATTGGTTCCTCGAGCGTACGGAGTTGAAAGACCATGAGCCGCAAGATCATCGGCGGTGCCGTCCTGGCGCTGGCCATCACCACCACCGCCGTCACCGGTCTCCCGCGCACCGCCGCACCCGCCGCCGCGGCCCCCACCTGCGACAACGCCGACGACCCAGTACACGGCTACCAGTACTTCGCGAACAAGTACCCCAACAACGGCCTCGGCGCCATGTTCGCCCTGAACGACCAGTTCGACAAGATCGAGCGCGCCGTCTTCTGCCTCACCAACATCGAACGCACCAATGCCGGTGTCCCCGAGCTGAAATGGAGCGACGACTTACGCAACAGCGCAGCTGATTTCGCCCGCCACGCCGAGGGGCGCCAATGGTGGACCGACGGGGCGAACTCTCACGACGATCCCGACCTCGCCGGTGTCCCAGTGATCACCCAGCTCCAGCGCCGCGTGAAGTCCTACAACCCCTGCACCTACTACCAGGGCGATGGCCACGACGTGAACCGCTGGTCCGAGAACACCTACGCAGGCTGGGGCTCGAACACCTTCACCACCGCCCGAGCAGCCCTCACCTGGTGGATGAACAGCCCCACCCACAAGGCCAACATCCTCGACCGCAAGCTCACCGAGCTCGGTGTAGGTGTCCGTGCCGGCGCCGCCCGCCCCGGCTTCGACACCACCGACCCCGCGGGCATCTTCGTCCAGCAATTCGTCTCCTGCAGCTGACTTCCCGGGCCTTTCTGCGATTCAGCCAGCGCACTACACGGCATAGACGTTCTACGAAGTGCTTTCGCGGGCCCCGAGGAATCTGCCGAGCGCATCGAACAGGACCTCGAGAACGTGCAGTTCCTGCTCCGGTGTGAGAGTCGTCTGGAAGTCCTGGTCCGGCAACGCCTTCTGTTGGATCGTCGCCGGCCAGGTGAAGTTGTTCTTACTAACCCACACTGGCGTCGAGTCGGCTTGCACGGCAACCTGATTCAGGTTCAGTAGCGCAGGCTGGGCCGCGGGTCCAGCCCGGTGCGGTCAGCTCCCGCTCCAGCCGCCGGTGAACGCGCCGCCCAGGAGGCGACGCCGGCGGCGGCGCTTGGCTTCCTGGTCGGGCCGGGGCGGGGTCGCTGCGGGCTGGGGCTGGGGCGGCTGTTCGGGGTCACGCTTGGTCTTGCCGAAGATTCCCATGTCGAGTTCTCCTGTTCGGTAGGGCGATTCGAAAGCTTCGGCGGCGGATCCCGGCCTCTGCTGAGGTTTCGAATCAGGACGTTGTGGTCGGGGCCGCGGGTGTCGCGGCGGCGACGATTTCCTGCAGGGCGGCGATATGGCCGGTGAAGGCTGCCCTGCCGCGCTCGGTCAGCCGGGCGCGGACCTTGCGCCGGCTGCCGTCCAGGTGGCGTTCGGTGGCGACATAACCGGCGTTTTCGAGAATGGCGAGCTGCTTGGACAGGGCAGAGTCCGACAGCCCCAGGTGGTCTTTGAGGAACGCGAACTCGGCCCAGTCGGCGGCTGCGAGGGTCGCGACCAGCGATAGCCGCGTGCTCGGGTGGATGAGTTCGTCGAAACGGGTTTGCCTCACGCGCCGAACCACTGCCGCAGGACGCGAAGGATTTCCGGGCCGCCGAAGCCGATGATCGCCGCCACCAGCACTGCTGCCCAGATTCCGGGGTTGCGGTCGCCGTCGGTGTCCAGGGCGATCGCCACACCGATGGTGAGGGCGACGAGCGCGAACAGCATGCCCACCACCACGATCGGGGTGCGGCGTCCGGCAACGGCCGCGCTGACCTGAATCTGATCGGTGCGGCGACGCCCGTTGAGCAGCCGCGAGGCGAGGAACGAGTGTCCGGCGCCGAAGATCAGCGTCGTGGCGATGACCAGCCACTGCGGCCCGAGGTCCCCGATCACGCCGAGCACGACCCAGCCGGCGGCCATTGCCCACCAGTATCCGCGCGGCAGCCCGACCTCGTCGGCCACTCGGCGGCGGGCCCGCTCGACCGTGTCCAGCGCGGCGCGTGCCTGATCCGGAGCGACGTTTTCCATGGTGCCCTCACTTTCCCGGTAGGAAAGTAAGACTCCACTTTCCTACCGGGAAAGTCAAGGGTCGGCGCGAATCGATACCTGCCGTTCCACGTCCGGCCCCGACGCGGTCAGGCCGCCCGCAACCCCGGTCGACGAGGGCCGGGACCGCGATGAGCCCCGGCACCACCAGCGGAACCAGCAGACCGAAGATCTGCCAGCGTTCGGTGACCGGCTTGCCGGCGACAGCGTCCGCTCGGCCGGAACGGGCATGTGCACCTTGCTGATCCGAGCGCGATCCCGCGGTAGCGATCTGAAATCTAGCAACGCTAGACAAGATAGTGGACGGATGTTACCGTTGCTCTAGTTTCTAGCGCTGCTAGAATCTAGGAAGGGAAGCCGAAAATGCTGATTGTCACCGGCCAGATCATTGCCGCTATCGCCGTTCTCGCCAATGCCGTCGTCTATGGCACCGATGTCTGCGGGGCCGTGATCACCCGGTCGGTGTACCGCAAGCTCGATGATGCGGCCGTGACCATGAGTGCGGGATGGGGTCACTATTACGGCGATAAGCGCATGCCGGTTGTCGGTGCGGGCGGTGTGGTCACCGCCGTGCTCACACTGCTGATCGCGCTGTTGGCCGGGCAGATCGGCGCCGCTGTCGCGGCGGGGATCACGGTGGCGGCGCTGCTGACCTGGCTCGCCTTCTATGTCCGCATCGCCAAGCCGATCAATTCCCAGCAGACCGCCGCTGCGCAGAGCGGCATCATTCCGGCCAATGCCCGTGCGCTGCAGGACAAGTGGGACAGCATTCTGAAGTACCGGGTCACCCTGCAGTTCATTGCCATTGCCGGACTGTGCGCCGCGCTGATCCTGTTCTGATCTCAGCCGACAACTTCCGGCTGATCGCCGGGGGCACACCTGATATCGAATTCACTGAGGAGTAACTGACATGACCTTCACCATCAACGAACAGCAGTTCCTCGCGGAGGCCGGGATCGGTCGGCTGGCCACGGTGTCGCCCGACGGCGTCGTGCAGAATAACCCGACCAGCTATCGGGTGAACGCCGACGGCGCGATCGACATCGGGGGCATGCGGATGCGTGCCAGTCGAAAGTACCGCAATGTCGAGGCGGGCAGCCGGGTGTCGTTCGTCATCGACCAACAGGTTTCATTGGAGCCATACGTGATTCGCGGCATCGAGGTACGCGGCACGGCCGAGGCGCTCGATGACGAGGAGCCACCGTTCCAACCCCAGGAACGCGCGGTCATCCGAATTCACCCCGAACGGGTCATCTCCTGGGGCATCGACGGCGGATCCTTCGACTTCACCAGTCGCGGCGCCGAGTAGTCAGCCATCGTGGGCGATCCCACCCCAATCGGTGGACATAGGTTTCATCCGGTGCAGTGCCTGATCGGCGGACACAGATCTCTCAACGAGTGCGACGTAGCACTGCTCACTATCGACAGTGGTGCCGGTTCATGGGCGGCAGACCGCGGATTGCGAATTCCCGCCGATCTGCGGTACGAGCCCGCAGGGCAGCGGGACGTCGTAGAGGGAGATATCGAGCCTGCATAGGTAGGCGTTGCCGTCGGTGCCGTCTTGCGCGACCATCCCGAGGCGGGCCAATAGGTCTGGAAAGTCGATTGCGGCTCGGTCGAGGCGGTTGGCTGCGTATCAGTGCCTCACCTGGTCAGCAGTGACGCGTGAAAAAAGGCCAGACTGTCAGGATTGGCCAGGATGCCGGGGCTGGTGATGGTGGCCGGGTCCGCGCCCTGGAGAAGCCGTTTGACCGGGATCTCGAGCTTTTTGCCGGTGCGGGTGTAGGGCACTTCGGGGGTGAGGATGATGCGGTCGGGCACGTGGCGCGGTGACAAGTTGGCGCGCAACGTTTGTGCGGCCAGCTCGCGCAATTCGTCTTCGGGCTGATCCTGGTCGGCCGGTACGAGGAACAGGATCAGTTGGCCGTGACCGGTTTTCGGGTCGTCGAGGTGCACTACGAGGCTGTCGTTGATTTCAGGTAGCGCCCCGAGGGTGGCATAGAACTCGGCGGTGCCCAGGCGGACGCCACCGCGGTTGAGGGTGGCATCGGAGCGTCCGCTGATAACCGCTGATCCGCGGGCGGTGATGGTGATCCAGTCGCCTTGGCGCCAGATCCTGGGATAGTTGTCGAACCATGTCGAGCGATAGCGGGAACCGTCGGTGTCGTTGTAGAGCGCCACCGGCATCGCGGGGACAGGTCCGGTGATCACCAGCTCACCATCGGTGTCCACGACGGAATTTCCCTCGGGGTCGTAAGAATCGACGGGCACTCCTAGTGCGCGGCAGGACATTTCACCGGACCACACCGGCGTCATCGGGGAGCAGCCAGTGAGGATCGAGCACACGTCGGTACCGCCGCTGACCGATCCGAGCAGCACGTGGGAGTCGAGTTCGTCGTAGACCCAGGTGTAGCCGTC
The DNA here is from genome assembly GCF_050946365.1 of Nocardia sp. CA-107356. Taxonomy (NCBI): domain Bacteria; kingdom Bacillati; phylum Actinomycetota; class Actinomycetes; order Mycobacteriales; family Nocardiaceae; genus Nocardia; species Nocardia sp. CA-107356. The sequence goes on from NZ_CP191992.1 coordinate 8,242,092, forward strand.
GGGGGGAAGCGGTGATCCGGTGGACCCGATGAACCGCAGCGCGCTCAGGTCACCGTGATCGCGGGGGTGGATCCGAGAGGTGCGACATCCCATGAGGAATGCGGCGTTGACACCGAAGTGGGTGAGCTGGTCTTCGGCGGCTAGGCGCCACAGGGTGGCCAGGTCGGGGTAGGTGGGGTTGCCGTCGAACAGCACGATCGTGGCACCGGAGAGCAGCCCGGAGACCACGGTGTTCCACATCATCCAGCCGGTGGTGGTGTACCAGAACAGGCGGTCGCCGGCTTGGACGTCCAGGTGCAGGGCACCGTCTTTGAGGTGGGTCAGCAGCATGCCGCCGTGGCCGTGCACGATCGGTTTGGGCAGCCCGGTGGTGCCCGAGGAGTACAGCACATACAGCGGGTGGTCGAACGGGACCCGGTCGAAGCCCAATTCCGCTGGCTGATCGAGCAGTTCGCGCCACGACAGCATGTCCACCGGTGTCGTTTCGTCGAACACCGAGGACACCAGCACGGTGGTGGTCACCGACGCCAACCCGGCACGCAGCGTGGCGTGTTCGGCGCGCAGGTCGATGGTCTTGTCGCCGAAGGTGTAGCCGTCGACGACGAGCAGCACGGTCGGTTCGATCTGGCCGAACCGGTCGATCACCGCTGTGGCGCCGAACTCCGGCGGGCACGAGGACCAGATGGCGCCGATGCTGGCCGCGGCCAGGAACGCGATGACGGTTTCGGGGATGTTGGGCATGTACGCTGCGACACGGTCCCCGCGACGCACTCCGAGGTCGAGCAGGCCGGCGCGGGCGCGTGCGACCTGCTCGCGCAGCTGTCCGTAGGTGATCTGGATGGGGTTGGGATCGGTTTGGTTGTGCGCGATTACCGCCAACGCGGTGTCGGGTCGGTGGTGGGCCAAGGCGTGCTCGGCGTAGTTGAGCGCGACGTTCGGGAACCAGGTCGCGCCGGGCATGGTGGCGTCGGCGAGCACCGGGTGCGGGTCGCCGTCGGCCTTGATGTCGAAGAACTCCCAGATCGAGGACCAGAAACGATCGGGGTCGGCGACAGACCAGTCCCACAACCGCGAGTAGTCCACGGGCCCGTCGAAGCGGCCGTCGGCTTGCAACCAGGCCACGTAGCGGGCGATTTCGGTGGTGCTGCTGTCGTGGGGTTCCCACAACAATGCTGGTGTGGTGTGGGCGGTCATCGGATCGCCACCGCCGCGACCGGGGAGCCGACCGCACCGGTGATCGGCAGCGGAGACGCGGCGAGCATGAACTCGTAACGGCCATCGGCCGCGCACGCCACCGACAACGCGTCCAGGTCGAACATTTCCCCGACCGCCAAACCCATGTGCACCAGCGCAACTTGGTGCCACGGCTGAAATGTCTCGATCTCGTTGGGGCGTACCTCCACACCCCAGGTGTCGGCGGCGACGGCGGCAACCTCGCGCTCGTAGAGCCAGGGCACGGTGTGCAACGACAGCCCCGGTGCAGCGCCTCCGGCGTAGTCGCCCCAGTTACCGCGGCGCGCGCCGAGCTGCCCGGTCCGCACGATCAGCGCGTCACCGGGTTGCACTGTGGCCCCTTGGGCGGTGAGAGCGTCTTCGAGGTCCTCGACGGTGATCGCGTAACCGGGGTCCAGGCTGGCGACCTGGCGTCGCGCGGGCAGATCGACCAGGACCGCCCGTAACACCATGCGGTCGCTCCAGTGCTGGATGCCGTTGCGGAATGCACCGTTGGACGTATGCTCGGCGGCGCTGTAGCCGTTCCACATCTTGCCCTTGTGGAAGATGTGCGACAGCGCATCCCATTGGGTGCCACACTGGGTTCCCATCACGATCATGTCGTCGGAGAACCCGAACTCACCGGTCGGACCGAACGTTGAGAGGACCTTCTCCTGCACCCCGGCGAGGTGATCGGTGCCGGTCGCGGTGGTCACCAGTTGCGGGTTCGACCGCAGCCCGCCGGGCTGGGGACCGGCCTGGTCATAGGGCAGCGTCAGGGAGATGACCTGGCCGTCGCGTATCAACGCGGCGGCGGCGCGCACCTGGTCTGGTCCGACGAGGTTCATCGCGCCGAGTTGGTCGTGCTCGCCCCATTTGCCCCAGCGGCTGAATCGAGCGATGTAGTCGTCGAGTACGGAGTCGGTCACCGGGTTCCTCCACTGCGGGATGGTCGAAGAGCTCTGACGGGGGTCATCGGATGAGATCTGCCGGGTCGGCGGCGAGGGCCCGTTCGAGCCGGGTCATCAGGATCGAGATCACCTGATTGAAGGATTTTTCGACTGGACCACCTGCGACGATGGCCGCGTCGACCTCACCGACAAGACCGGGGCTGGCCGCGTAGTGAGCCACCCACCGAGATGCCCAAGTGCACCACGACGCCGTTGCCGATCGCGCGGGCATGGGCGATGAGGCCGCGTACGATCTCGGCGCCACGGGCCGCGGTCATCGGTACCGCCGATTCACCGGTGGAAGCCCGACGTCGAGCATGTGCGGATATCGCTCCCCGAATAGATCTTCGGCGTCCAGTGGCCACTGGTAGGACATCGTGACTCCTTTGTACGACCCGCCAATAAACGCAAGAACATTGCGTTAGTGAACCGTACAACCAACCGGAGATTTATCGCAAGGTCTTTGCGTTAAAATGTTTGGAATGAGCGAGACAGAGGTCCGCCGCAGAACCGGTGGCCGCTCGGCCCGGGTCCGGCAAGCGGTGCTGGATGCCACGTTACAGTTGGCCGCCGAGCACGGTCCCGATGCGGTGAGTATCGGGGAGGTCGCCCGGCTGGCCGGTGTGCACGAGACCTCGATCTACCGGCGTTGGGGCACCCGGGAGCATGTGATCCTCGACGCGCTGCTGAGCTACAGCTCCCAACAGTTGCCGATTCCCGACACCGGGACCGTGCGCGGAGATCTGCTCGAGTTCGCCCGCTCGATCGCGGCGTATCAGGCAGGCCCGCTCGGCATCGCATTGGCTCGGGCGATGGCTGTCGCCGAGGACGATTCGGTCCTGGCGAGTAATCGCGCGCAGTTCTGGCAGTCGCGATTCGACCTGGCCCGGGTCATAATCGACCGCGGCGTGGCTCGGGGTGAACTACCCGAAACCACCGACGCGGCGATGGCTTTGGAGTCGCTGATCGCACCGGTGCACTTCCGGGCACTGCTGACCCGCCAGCCGGTCGACGAGGCGTTCTTTGCGCGCGTCGTCGACCAGCTGCTTCACGGAATCACCCGACCGAATTAGCGCCACCGGTGAACAGAACGACAGCAACTTCGCTGCTATGCCGAACCAACGGGGGCAGGCCGGTTCAGGTGGTCAGTTGGGTGTACATCCACCGCATAACCATGCCCACCCACTCGTCGAAGTGGTTCATCGCGCAGTGGTCGTCGCCCGGGTAGAGCTTGAGTAACCCGTGTGGTGCGAGGGTGGCGATGTCGATAGAGTCCTGGGTTTGCACCAGGGTGTCGGAGTCGCCGTTGATGACCAGCAACGGGATGGTGATCCTGGGGCACAACTCGCGCACGGTGAGGGTAGATAGGCGCCGCAGCAGGTTGAAGGTGCCGGTGGCCGCCACGGTGTTGGTCAGCGTCCAGGCCATGATTTCGGGAACCCCGAGCGAGCCGGTCAGCGCCCAGGTCTTCTCCGCCGGTGCACCATTGGAGACCACCGCGCGCAACCGCGAATCGGTAGCTGCCATGCGGGTGGACCAGTAGGCCCCGAAACTGAGACCGAACATGCCGATGCGGTCGGGGGCGACGCGAGGATGCTCGGCGAGGTAATCGATCACCTGGTGATAGATCTGCTCGGACTCCAGCGACATCGGCTGCCGGTAGTCGTAGGTGCCGGGCATCTCCATGACGAACATGCCCAATCCGGCCGGACGGTGAGCCAGGCTGGGGAACAGCAGTTCCTGGATCGTGCCCTCGATTCCGTTGGTGGCCAACAAGGTCGGCACGCGGTCGGTACCGGGAGGGAAGATGGTGTACCCGCGAACGGTTTCGTTCCCGGCTGGGACCTCGATGGCTTCGATGACCAGGCCCATCGCCGGGGCCAGAGCGGTCAACAGGACATGGGTCAGCCGTCGTGAGACGGCGTAGGCCTGCAGCCGCTGCGGTGTCCAGCCGGGCCAGGATGCGGCGAAGGTGTAGACCGTCGCCTTGATCAGGGCATCCACCGCGACAGCGGCATCGGCATCGGCGGGGTGCGCCGCGCTGAACCGTGCAACGAGATCGGGGCTCGGTTGCGCACCACGCTCGGACAAGATGGATACCGCCGGGGCGAGAAGCTTGCCGAGGTGCTCGACCACGGTGTGGTCGGCGTCGTCGAGTAGATCGCGCACGTTCGGCCCACCCAGTCGCTCGAGGGCGGCGTCGGCGGCGGCGATATGCGGATCGGCCAGGCTGTTCCAATACCCGGCCCAGACCTCATCAGTGAAGGAACGACACCGGTCGAGCTGGCCGGTGAACAGGGTTTTGTCGATCGCGCCCATGTTCGCGAACCGGTCCACGAACAGCGCGGGCAGAAAGAACCGGGTGCCCATCGGCGTGGCCAGCCGTTCGGTGGCGCGGATGAACGCCGCGGCACTGATGAACAGTTTGGTCGGCAGCAGAGGTGTGCGAGTCATCGGTGACTCCTTTCGGGGGTGGGTTCGAAGTGGTCCAGTGGCGTCGTATGACTCGGAACCCGAGCGTGGAGCCGGTACCGATGCCCCGGAGCGGTGTCGAGGTCTCCGACGGACCGTTCATTGCTGAAGGTCGCCGAACTCGACCAAGCGTTAACACAAGATTCCTTGCATTAACCGATGGTAGATTCCTCCCTTATTAAAGGCAAGAAATCTGCGTTAACGTTCATGATTGAGCTGCGCCACGCGCTTGCTACCCCCGATGTGGGCGAGGTCGACCTACTCGCGTAGACCCAGGATTTGTCATCGCTATCGATTCCCGCTTGCCCGCCCGCTGATTTGCCTTGGAGCGAGACGTAGAGGTTTCCGGTGACGTCATCGGCGTCCCGGGCTGTGCCGTCGCCTCATAGAAGGCCAGTAGGTCATCGGTAACGAAACCGTCTGCGATGGCGAGTGTTTCGCTGGTTGCCGACTTGTAGAGACATCCCTCGACCCGCATGGGGCCGATCTCGAGAGGTTTGCCCAGTAGACCATCGGCCATCTCACACCGCATCTATTAACAATTGATCCAATCAAGTGTGATGAGGTTATCAGTTCCTATCCACATGATGCTAAGGTCACATCTGACAAATTCATCATTAGGAGTTTTGTATGCACGGTCGGGCTCGCCGTAAAACCGAGGTGCATCCGCCCGTCGTAGGACACCGCGGTGATGTTGAGCCCCTCGCCCTTGAACAGCAGTGACAGCGGGTACAGCATGACCATTCGCGCACCGGCCAGGTAGCGGGGCTGGTCCGGGCCCGGCACATTCGAGACGATCAGGTTGAACATCGGCGCGAAGCGAGCACGGCCGATGCCTGTCTGTCCCCCTTGTCCGCTGTAACCAGGTCGGACACCGTGTCAGTGGGGGTGTCAGGTCGGCGTCAGGTCGGTATCAGCCGGGCTGGCGACAGTAGTCCACATGAACAGCGCAGCGAACAACTCGAACCACACCGCGAACACCCCGGCCTGGACGGGCATGGTGCCGGTCGACGACACGGCGCTGGCCGTGACCGACACCGGCGGTTCCGGGATCCCCGTGATCTACTGCAATGGCCAGTTCGCCACGCAGGGGTACTGGAAGCGCGTCATTGCCGACCTCGGCTCCGGCTTGCGGCACATCACCTTCGACGAGCGGGCTCGCGGCAAATCCAAGACCTCGGCCGACTATTCCTTCGCCACCTGCGTGAACGATGTCGACGCCGTGCTCGCAGCCCGGGGCGTTGAGCGGGCGGTGGTGATCGGATGGTCCTACGGGGCGTTCGTCGCCGCGCACTGGGCCAGCCGCAATCCGCAACGGTGCATGGGCGCGGTCCTGGTCGAAGGCGCGCAACCGCACGACTGGCTCGACGACGCCATGGAGGCGCGGATCCGTAAGCTGTTCAAGCGATTGCGCCCGATCACCGCGCTGCTGCGCCCGACCGGCCTGACCCCGCGCATGGGTGCGGCACAGCAGGCCGAGTGCAATATCGAACTCGGCAAGATCGCCCGCGAGCGCGAGCTGGGCCCCGTGCTGGACAACATCACCGTCGCGACGCGGTATGTGCTCGCCTCGGGCGCCTCGCTCGGAAGCAAGGGTGACGAGCAGGAAAAGATCCGCGCCAGCCTCGATGCGGTGACCGCCCGCAACCAGAACATCCGCATCAGCGCGAAGGTCGCCAGCAACCACGACCACATCCTGCGCAAAGACTTCGGTGCCGTCGCCGAGGCCGTGCGCGAGGCCGCCGCCCTCGACCGGGACGGTTCATCGATCCGCTGACGGACTCGCTCACGACCGGTCCGGCGGCGGCGTTCACGGCCGCCGCGACCTACGCGACTCGCCCTGAGCAATTCGGACACCACCCGGGCACAGGCCCGGCCGCATCCACCACCCGTTCGTTCAATCAACTTCCACCACAACAGATTCCAAGGAGCACACCACCATGTCCATCACCCTCACCGACTCCGACAAGCTCACCCTGCGCACCGCCGCCTACGGCGCCGTCTCGCTGCTGGTCGCCGCCGATGCCACCGGCAAGCCCCACAAGATCGCCACCAACGGCTCTATCGCCCTGTCCTCGGCGACCGGCCTGGTCGGACACGTGCTCGCCGAGAAGTCCAAGCCCGTGAACCTCAACGGCAAGACCGTCGCCGAACTCGCCGACCACGTGCTGCCCGCCCTGACCGCAACCATGAGCCTGCTCAACGAGCAGGCCCCGACAGAGGCCGACAACTTCCGCAGCACCGTCCTGGTCGCCATCGAAGCCGCCCAGACCCACCAGGACAAGCCCAGCCCCACCATGACCGAGATGGTCCGCAAGATCACCGCAGCCCTCGACGCCGCGTGATGCGACAGGACGAGGACCGGCAGGGACTGGCGGTCACCCAGCAGCCGCGTGGCTATTCCGTTCGGTCGAGTGTCTGCAACGGCGCGCATGACGAGAATTCCTCTAGAGGCAGGATCGGACGGCTTCGGCCAGGCTCGACGCCCTCGGGTCGTCGGGCCGGAGGTCCCACAGGTTGGTGACGTAGCCGAAGCCGACACCGGCGTCGGGGTCCGCGAAGCCGATCGATCCACCGGAGCCGGGGTGGCCGAACGATCCCGGTCCGAGCATCGGCAGCGGCGGGCACGCGCGCCAGAACCCGAGCGACATGTAGAAGGAGCGGTCGGCCGGGATGTTCAGCTCCGGCGGCAACCCGTGCATCCGGGTCTTATCGGTCTGTACAGCTATCACCTTCTCGACCGTGGACGGGTCGAGCAGCCGCACGCCGTCGACATCGCTCACCGTGGCGGCATACATCCGAGCCAACGATCGCGCATCCGCGATGCCGTTCGCGGCCGGGAACTCCGCCGCGGACCAGGCACGCGTCGTGTAGTACGCGGTCGCGGGATCGGCCATGTTGTCCAATGCACCGCCGAGTGACCCGGCGCGGGCTACGACCGAATCCGGCCCCCACGCGGCCTGCATCCATGCGTTGACCGTGTCCGCATCCAGCCCGGTACTCCTGATCATCCCGGCGGTCAGCTCCTCCACGCTGAACGAAGCGGCGTACTCGATCCGGGCCACCCGTCCTTCGTGTTCCTCGGGCAGCCCGATCCAGGCGCTCAGTCCGAGCGGAGCAGCCACCTCGTCGGCGAAGAACGTGCCGAGCGACTTGCCGGAGATCCGACGCACGACCTCTCCGACCAGATGCCCGAACGTGACGCCGTGGTACAGGTGTTCGGTGCCCGGTTGCCACAGCGGCGGCTGCGCCTCGAGTGCTCGGATGACCGGGTCCCAGGCGCACGCCTGCTCGAACGTCAACGGTCCGTCGATGATCGGTAGCCCGGCCTGGTGGGACAGCAACCAGCGCACCGGGATCCGGTCCTTGCCGGCGGCGCCGAACTCCGGCCAATACTGGACCACCGGGGCGTCGAGATCCAGCTGACCGCGCTGTGCCAGCAGATGGGCACAGATCGCGGTAGCGCCCTTCGTCGTCGAGGCGACCCGGACGACAGTGTCTTCGCCCCACGGCCGGTTCGCCGCGCGATCGGCAAGGCCGTCCCACAGGTCGACGACGCGGCGGCCGCCCACGTAGACGCAGCATGCCGCGCCCAACTCGCCGGGGTTGGGTTCGAAGTTCGCGCGGAACGCGTCCGCGACCTTTCCCCAGCCGTCCTCGACACCGTTCCCATTTGTCGTGCCTACCATTGCCCCAATCCTTTCTATTATATTTATAAGTATATGTATACGTATATCCGAGGACATGCCGGCCGTCGAGAGTTTCCGGGTAGTGCCCGCCCAGCGCGTATCACGCACGCGCAGATTCCGCAGTGGCCCCTATCCGCGTATTCGGTTGGGGCACAATATCCTTCGGGCGCCGTAGCTCAGTGGGGGTTGCCGAGGACGCGCTCGACGTGGGCGAGATAGTCGAGCAGATCCCCGATTTCGGCCAGCGGCACACCCGCTCCGGCCAGCGTCCGGACCTGCACCAGTCGCATCAAATCGGTAGATCGATATCGCCTGCGGCCGGACCCGTCGTAGTCCGGTTCGTCGACCAACCCGCACTGGTGGTATTGCTGCACCGTCGTCACCGTGACACCGGCGAATGCCGCCGCCTGGCCGATCGTGAACCCGTCCCGCGCAACATGCAGTGCGCCGCGGGACTTCTCCAGACCCTGCATAGGGACCGCCAGGGCTTGCTGTGTCGTCATCGAACGGCCCTAATTTCCTCTTCCGGTGGCGCGTTCAATGGCGTTGATCAGCCGTTCCCGTTCACGGTTGTGCCACGAATCCTCCGCGTAGTTCCGCGCGAACGTCTCACTGAACTCCACGGGATCCGCCCCGACGACCTCGCGGATCGGGGTTCGATCCGCGGCGCTCTGCTCGAACAGATCGGCAAGATCCTCGAACATCGAAACGCCGCCACCCGGCCCGGAGCCCATCAGGTACCGCTCGAAAGCTTCGACTGCCGTGCGATGGCTCTGCGGAAGCTGTCGCACGCGCGCCCGATACTGTCGCCACCGCCGCTTATCGCCGAGATCGCCGAGCGCCTTTTCGATGAACATGATCACTTGCCTCCTTCGTGGAGCTGTTCGAGCCGTTCGGACAGGAAGCTCCAGGTCCTCCAGAACTCGTCGAGATATTCCTGCCCCTGCTCGTTGAGGGAGTACACCTTGCGCGGCGGCCCCTTCTCCGACGGGATCTTCTCCACGTCGACCAGGCCCCGTTTCTCGATCCTGACGAGCAGGGCATAGACGGTGCCTTCGGCGATATCAGAGAAGCCCTGCTCCCGCAGCCACGCCGTGATCTCGTAGCCGTATGCGGACCGCACGGCCAGGATCGCCAGGACGATGCCCTCGAGCGTGCCCTTGAGCATCTCCGTTATCTGCTTGCCCACGGATCATCTCCTCGCACTACTCAGTGTTGCTTACTACTAGTAGATAGTAACACTGAGTAGCGGCGGCGCAAGATGCTCGCTGTCCGGCGAAAGGTCAACCCGGTCTCAGCGACCCGCGCCGACCACGCCGAGCCCGGCTGCCCTGGTACGGCCGGGTGCTCGATGAAATCCTGACCGTCGCGCGGCTGGATGACGTTGCGCTGGCGGTAATTCGCTGGGCGCGGCGGTGGCTCTCGCCGCCCGCTCGGCTCGCATCACGGCACGAGCATTGATCTCCCCTGCCGGTTACATCCGACTCACCGTGAACCCGAAAGTCGCTGTAGCTTCAGCTATTTGGACGCTACATCCCAGCACGGAACACACACGCGACATGCTGCGGTGGTTCGTCGCTCCCGGCGAGGAACCACCCGAGACCGAGGTGGAATGGATGACTCTCATGGCCACCAACTGTCGCACCACTCAAAGGATGAGCAGCGCCGTCGCGAAGGCAGCACATCGTTCATCGGAGCCGACCTCTATCGCGTGCTTCGATCCAACTCCCCGCCGCAGTGCGCAATCAAGGAATTCGAACCCCGGCCGCAAGTGCCATACGCCTTCTCTACAGGCACCAGACCGCCACACCCGCGGTGATCAGAGCGCCATCCGGACCACCATTCAGCACTGCTGTCGACAGTACGACGCGTGGTGGCGCTCAGACCCGAGCGCAGATGGACAGCGAGACAACGGAGATCATTTCATTCCCTTACCGACTTCCTTGCTGACGGACTCCTGATAGATGTCGGCATAGGTCCGTGAGTCTTTTATAAGGTCATCGCAGAAAGCCGCGACATCATTGCCGATGAGTTCCATGACTCCTTTGCCGGCCACGACCCCTTCCTCGAAGAAATCGCTAATCCCCGACAGCAAGCTCCCGTCGACCAGCTCGACTGGCCCGATCTTGAAAAAGTACTTCTGAATCTCCTTGTAGACAATCTGGTAATCGGGCGGGAGCGCCTTGACGCGCGCCATGTGCGCCCGCCACTCTCTCTTACCTTCGATGATGTCGCGGATGCCCACTTTATCCTCCTAGCCGGCCCAGTTTCTTTGCAACGTTCTTGTTCAGCTGCTCGCGCCACTTGTCGCGATAACTCTTTGCTCCTTCTTCGCCGGCAATCGCCGCACAGAAGCCTTTGATGTCATCGCCCAGTGCCTCGTGGACACTCTGACCATCCGACGCTGTTTCCTCGAGCAGCCCTAGAGTGCCGTCGAGAATCGGCATCAAGTTGCGGCCCGTGAAGCCCGAGTAGGGGAAGAGATGGATCTTGATCTCTTCCCACGCCGCTTGATACTCGGCCGGGAGGGCCTCGGCTCGAGCTTCGAAGGCTTTATATTCCCTGGTGAGATCGTTTCCTGTGATTGTCTCCCAGAAGTTCATTTCTCGTTTTCCTTGAGCTCATTGATGCGTGATGAGACGTATTCCCATTTCGACCAGAATGTCGCAAGCTCTTTGCGTCCCGCGTCGTTGAGTGCGTAAAATTTGCGCGGCGGGCCGACTTCGGAAGATCGTTTGGAAACATCGACCAGTCCATTTTTCTCCAACCGCAGCAGGATGGCGTAGATCGTCCCTTCGATGACGTCTGCGAAACCGAGTTCATTCAGCCGACGCGTGATGGCGTAACCATATGTCTCCTCGGTGTCGATGATCTCGAGGACGCAGCCTTCGAGCGTACCTTTCAGCATCTCCGTCAAATTGTCCGTAGCAGACCTCTTTCGATAGAAATACGCTATTCAGTGTCACTGAGTACCACTAGACTGTAACACAGAGTAGATGCAGAGACACCCCTCGCCCGACTCGGAGGGGTCACCGCGGAGCGGCCGTCGATCCCATGCGCGACCGAGAGTCCGCGGCAGGCCAGGGATTCCGGTCGTCGGCGACATGCGTCGCCGCAGCAGCTACAACCTCCGGCGACGGGTTGCTCCCGAGGCCACACAACACTCGCCGCGCGCCGGTACCAGCGATCCACCGTGTTGTCTTCGAGCCAGACCACCCGCGACATGCTCGGCCGAGGCGACCAGTAGGACACGAGATGACATTGTCGAATTCTTTGAATATAGAAGGCTTTTCGAGACACGCCACCTCGCTCCACAGCAGGAGCAATCGTGCGACGCGGTCGCATCCAATCGATTCGGGCGTCGTCGAACGCCGCTGAACGGTCGAGGATGGTCGCGACCGCGTGGCGGAACACGAACCTGGTCGGAATCGAGATGTTGCCACGCCCCAACGGTTCGCGTCCCGATCGTGCCGCGGTTCGAGCCGGTCGTTACGCTGCCCAAAGAATCTGCTGAACAAGATCGTGGGGGGCGTATGCGATTGGGATCCAGAGCCTTTCGTATTGCAGCCATTGGTGCTGTACTGCTGGCATTCCTATGTGCCTGTGCGAGTAGCACACCCGATCCGACGGCCACCGGCGCGAGGGCTACCGACGCCACCGCCTTCGGGACTGCGCCGGAGATCGGGCGCGGCGTGGCGCCAGCGACACCGAGCAGAGTTTATCGCGGCCGAGTCCAGCCGCAAGGATCCCAGGCCAGGCTCGATGCGTTCGACGAACTGCGCGCGATCGATCCATGCGATCTGCTCGATACCGCGGCCGTAGCCGAAGTCGGATCCGCGCGCATCATGCCAGCCCAAGGACTTGATCGCTGCGTCGTGTCCTTCGAAGACCTATTGCCCGAGACCAAAACATCCGCGATCTTTCTCGACATCTCCGTCGGCACACCGACGGACCGTCTACCGGACGGAGCGCAGCGGATCGAGGTGGCCGGACGTGACGCCATCCAGGCCGTCACTGACGGCGGATGTGCGATCGCGGTGACGATCAAGCAGATCGACGACGGTTTGAAGACACTACTGATGTTCTCGGAGATGGTCGGCAATGGCGGCCGAGCCAATTGTCCAGCGCTGGAGAAGCTCGCCCAGTCTTCGGTGCGCATTTTCGACGGCGGCCCCAGCCGCCGCGACGCCGCGACGTTCGACCCGTGCGCCGGTCTCAGCGGTGTCGGCGAGGGACACACGCCATACCTGGACACCAAAACCTTTCTGTACGAGTGCGACTTCACTCTCGACGATCCGAAGCTCTACTCCGCCGCTCAGAGAATCGAACTCAGCTACGAGTCCCGGCGCCGAGCCACAGACGCTTCGTATCCACTCAGCGACGGCGATCGAAGAGTCCGGATCGATGGAGTCCCCGCCATCGAGAACACCAGCGGAGGCTGGTGCAGGATCATCGCTTTCGTCGGACTGCTCCTTCCCGCCCCCAAGCGTGCGGCTCCCTATGACCTGATGGCCGTGGAAGTCCGAAGCAACTCATGTGACCTCGCGGTACCCACGGCGGAATCGGCCATTGCGATCTTCCGGATGAACTGACCGCGGCGGGGATCCGCTGAAACCAGCTGAGCAACTAGCCTTTTCGACCGTACAGTGGACGAATGAGCATCGTCTCGGAGTACGAGAAACTGATCGCCGACCAGACTCGCCTGCTGGGGGCCGATCATCCCGACACCTTGACCACCCTGCGTCGGCTCGCCGAGTTCCGTTTCGACTGCCGCGATTACCCGGGCGCAACCCGCGACTATGGGCAACTGCACGCGGCACGGGCGCGCGTCCACGGAGCCGACCACCCGGACACGCTGAATGCGTTGTACAACCTTGCCACCTGCCGTGCGCTGACAGAGGACCTCGCCACCGCGATCGCCGACTACCAGCAGTTGTACGACGCGCGAACCCGCGTGCTCGGCGCCGACAGCCCAGACACGCTCCGAGCGCTCAGTGCTCTCGCCAGCTGCCGGGCGGACGCCAACGACCACGAAGGCGCCACCGCCGACTACCAGCGACTGCTCGATGCGCGAACCCGCGTGCTCGGCTCGGAGCACGAAGAAACCCTGCGCACCCGCGGAAACCTGATCTACCAGCAAAGCCAGTTGATTTTGGCGCAACAGCAAACGCCGGGCTAGTGCGCTATCGCCAATTACGGCGACCAGATCGGGTAGGCACCCACACTGACCAGGCGTTTTCCGGTTGCCATGTTTGTCCTGCCAAGGGCACAAAACCTGTGACCCGTTTCCACAAGTCAGCAGACGCCTCTAGGCTCGCCGACCCACTACCAACTTGCCGGTCAGGACGACCTAATCCACGCCCCGATCGAACGGTTTCAGAGCAACGATGCCCGGATGGTCCAGTCGAGCAGTCAATTTCGCTTCACGCTCGAACCGACGTCGCAGTTCGCCGGTGGCCATCAGATGAAGATGCAGAATCCTCAGAGCGACCATTCGGTCCAGCCGATCATCATGAGCCAGATAGACCGAGCCCATTTCGCCGTGGCCGAGACTCGATCTCGGGACCTGAGCACGCACCAGAACCGATTCCACGGGTGGAGCCCCCTGTCACCCTGAACCTGTGTCCAGGCGCGGATACGAGGTGCGACTGCGTATCGCAGACCCTCCCGAAAACCGCAGGTCGTCATCGTTCTCATATGCGACACGCCCCGCAGGGCACCATGAAGTTGGGGCCGATTGCCCAACTCCTGCAGGGCATTGCGATCCCTCAGGCGGCATACGTACCCACGATGACCAGGCGTTCTTCAGTTGCCCATGTTTTGCGCGCCCTGCCGAAGGCACCAACCTGCGACACACCACCCGAATGTGCCTCGAGGCCAGACGCTCATTGGACGGAACACCGTTTGGATTGCGTCACAGGAGCGACACAGACTCAACCCACCCACGATTACCCCAAACTTTCCGGGTGACTGCGCGTGATTCTGCGTGACCAAGTACGCAGTGCATTTCAACATAACCGCAGGTAAGGCAGTCACGTAGGATTGCCCGTGATCAGGGGTGAACGCAGAAAACCCCGAACCCTTAACAGCGGGATCGGGGTTCGAGTCCCTGCGCACCACCAGCAAAATCCCCCCATTCGGCAGTACGCAGCATGGGGGGATTTTCTGTTGGATCAATGTGGTACCGCACCGCCGTCGAAGCGATAACACCGGGTGTGTCGTCGGACACGTACCCGGTCGGCGGCGATCAGCTGACCCACGGCGGATTGATGATGGTCCCGTCGAGCAGTTCACCCTGGAAGCCGACCGGAACGGTCACCACGAGGGTGGCGGTTTCGGTTCCGGTGTTGTCGAGGTTGATGATCGAGCCCGCGGGGGCCACGGCGGCATCGCCCACCCGCAATTCCTCCGGCTGACCGTCGATGGTCAGGGTCACCACACCCGCGATGATCACGAACGCCTCTTCTCGTAAAACCTTGTGCGGCATACCTTTCAAACCCGGGGGCACCTGGATCTGCCAGACGCACAGTTCGGCGCTGCCCGTGCCGGGACGGATGTAGGAGGTGAATCGGGTGCCGTGCAGTTCGTGGGTTTCGGCCTCGGCGGCACGGGTTACAGGCATGTCTTACTCCTCTATTTGGTCAAGCAGATTGACTATATAGTCAAGCAAATTGCCCATCTGTGTCAAGATGTCAGTCATGTCGGATCTGAAACCCGCCTCGAGCCTGCGGCCCGGACAGGATCTCGCGCTGCTACTGCTGGCCGCAGGAGCGGCGGCGACCGACGCCATCCATGCGGGAGTGGTCGCAGCCGGATTCGCCGACGTACGGCCGACACATGGGTTCGCATTCGTTCGGCTCGCACCGAACGGTGCGACGGTCGGCGAGCTGGCCGAACATCTGGGAGTGACCAAACAGGCCGCCAGTCAGCTGGTGGACGAACTTGTGCGCAAGGGCTACGCCGAACGCAACGCACATCCCGACGATGCCCGCGCGCGACTGATCACCCTCACCGCTAAGGGATGGGCCTGCACACGCGCGGCAGATGCCGCAGCGGCGAATTTCGCCGACCAGTGGGCGTCCGTTTTGGGCGATTCCACGGTGGCCGAATTGCGTAACAGTTTGACCCGCGTGGTGGCCCCTGGACGTGTCCGTCCGGCCTCATGGTGACCAAATTGAGACAAAGTGGCCTGCGTTACTAGGAAAATTCAGTGACCTACGCCACATCCGGTTTAGCGGCAAACTCCCCGCATACGGGGCCTTTCGCGGAGTCCGACCAGGGCTTTCCAAGATCGGCAACCCCGCCCATTCACTATTCGTTTACCTTGCGTTAACCAGTCGTGACCAAGCTGAGACCAGATCACGAACAGACCCGAGGTTTGGGTTAGACCGAAGAACGATCCACACACATTCGGAAAACGACCGCAACGGCAAATGTGTTCACCTGCCGCGGTCGCTGGAGATATCAGCGGCATCACAGTCCGTGACCGCATTCTCCCCGCACGATAGCGGCACCCGCCGGGAACCGAACCCGGGTGGCTCTTACCGCGTCGGGCGCCAGGGCTCCGCCTGGCCTTCACAACAAAACCCGAAAACAGCATACGGAACCGATTCATTCGGGTTGCCCACCGGGTGCCCCGTTGGAGATCCGCGCTGCCCGTACCGGGCCGGATCCCCTATGGAAACGATCAAGGAACTGATTTCGCAATGCTCGACAAACGCCTCCCCTCCTTCCGCCGCCTTTCGCTCCGTGACAGTGTCGCCCTCGCGGTGGCCGCAGCCGGTGTCATCGCCGTTGGCACCTCCTCCGTAGTCGCGCTGGCCGACGACAGCGTTCCGTCGCGCATTGCCATGGTCGCCGAGGAACAGCCCGCCCCCGCCGCCGCACTTGCGGCCGCCCCCGTGGACGCCCCCGCGGCCACGCCGGTTGACGCCCCGGCTATTCCCGCGCTGCCCGCGCTGCCCGCGCTGCCCGAACTGCCGCCGGTGCCCGGACTGACCCCGCCGCCGCCCCCTGCCCCGATCTACTCCGACGATCTCGATGGCTGGATCCACCACGCCCTCGACGTCATGGCCGCACAGGGCATTCCGGGCAGCTACAACGGCATCTACCGCAACATCATGCGCGAATCCGGCGGCAACCCCCAGGCCATCAACCTCTGGGACTCCAACGCCGCCGCTGGCATCCCCTCCAAGGGCCTGCTCCAGGTGATCGACCCCACCTTCAACTCCTACCACGTCGAAGGCACCGCCTGGGACATCTGGGACCCGGTGGCCAACATCACCGCCGCCTGCAACTACGCGGCCCACCGCTACGGCTCGATGGACAACGTCAACTCGGCGTACTGATCCACGACTTCTCGACAACGCCTCCCCGCCCGACGGCGGGGAGGCGTTGTCGTAGGGTCGACGCAGACCAACCACCATCGATGTGGACTGCGCCATGACCGATTACGCCCACTCCGACCACGCGTCGAAGAGCCGCGCCGAGAAGGCGCGCCGCCTCGCGACCTATATCTGGGATCGCGGCATCACCGGGGCCGAACTGCTGGACATGCCCGCGGCGGTCCGCCGGAAGCTGGCGCGCGCCGCCGAGACGAATCCGCCGAGTACCGACGAAACCTGGACGAGCGTGGGTCACCTGCTCGACGAGAAGGACATCTGGGCCGCTCGTCATCCGAATCATCCTGCGGCACAACGCAATCACACCGACGAAAAGCTGCTGTGGGTGAAGCCGCCGATCACACCGTGGTGATTCAGTAGCCTAGCTCGGTATCGCGCTCGGCCTCGGTGACCACCTTGTCGGCCAGTGACCGCAATGCCCGCGCCTCCACGGGTGTCATCGGATCGACGAAGATCCGGCGCACCAGTTCGACATGGTTCGGCGCCGCCTTTTCCAGCACCTTACGACCCTCCGGCGTGAGTTCGACCAGGATCCCCCTGGCATCGTCCGCGGCCGGGCGACGGTCGACAAGTCCGCGAGAAGCCATGCGCGCCAAGTGTTTCGAGAGCCTACTTTTCTCCCAGCAGACCTCGGCGGCCAACTCTTTGGCACGCAGGCAGCCGCCGGGGGCCGCGGACAGCGGCACCAGCAGTTCGTAGTCGGCGGTGGACAGGCCGTCCTGGGCCAGCCCGGCCGATAGCGCCGCGTCCAGCCGCTGGCGTAGCCGGATAAAGGCCTGCCAGCTCTCCTGCTCGTCATCGTTCAGCCATCGGACCACGGGAATGATCCTAGCCATCCTTTGGTTGACATGGACACCAACCACTCAGGAGGTGCCCATGCCAGCCATCACCGTCCCCGACATCATGGTGCTGCCACGACTGCCCCGCCCCACCGATTCCACGCGTGAACGGAAGGTCGCCGGTATCAGCACCGCACCTGAGCAGCGCGAGGGCGCGGGCTTCGAGGTGCGCCGACCGTTCCCCAGTATGGATGTGCGCTCGGCCGATCCGTTCATCCTGCTCGATCAGATGGGCCCGGTCGCCTACGAGCCGTACGAGGCCAAGGGTGCGCCGTGGCATCCGCATCGCGGCTTCGAAACCGTCACCTATGTCATGGACGGCACCATGGTGCACCACGACTCGAACGGCGGCGGCGGCGTCATCAGCGAGGGCGATACCCAGTGGATGACGGCCGGATCCGGCATCCTGCACGACGAGCTGCCCGCCGAGGAGCTGGTCATCGCGGGCGGCTGGTTCCACGGCATCCAGCTGTGGGTCAATCTGCCGCGCGCACAGAAGATGGCCGCCCCGCGCTATCAGGATCTGCGCAGCGCTGAGCTGACGCTGGTCAGCTCGCACGACGGTGGCGCCTTGGTGCGCATCATCGCGGGCGAGATCGGCGGCTTCGACGGACCCGGCTCGACCTATACCCCGATCTCGTACGCACACGCCTCCATTTCACCGGGCGGACAACTGGAAACCCCGTGGCCGCAACGGTTTACCGCAATGGCGTATGTGTTGTCCGGTAGCGGAACGGTGGGTGCCGAGCGCCGACCGGTCAGCGAAGGACAACTCGCCGTCTTCGGTCCGGGCGATTCGATCACCGTCGCCGCGGATGCGGTGCAGCACAACCGGACCGGCGATCTGGAGGTACTGCTGCTCGGTGGCCAGCCGATCAAAGAGCCTGTCGTGCAATACGGTCCGTTCGTCATGAATACCCGTGCCGAAATCATCCAGGCCATGGAGGATTACCAAGCCGGGCGGATGGGGAATATTCCTGCCGAACACTTGGCGGGTAAGCGTCTCGGCGAGTGACGGCGATAGCGGTGATGTTCCCCTAATTCCCCTAATTGTCCGGCGGCGCGGTTGACAACGGAGCGGCCCGTCACAACAGTGGATGCGGCGTCTCCCCCTGGGCGCCAATCCACCGCAGCACACAAACAGAGGAATATATGAACGTTCGCGCGCTCACCGTCAGCGTTGCCATCGCGGGACTGACCTTCCTAGCCGCGCCCGCAGCCCTGGCCGACGTCCCCTCCGGTTCCGCAGGAACGGGCTCGTCCGCAATCGATACCGGTTCGGCCGCGACCGGCTCGGCAGGTATGTCCCAGACCGGCTCGGCCGGTGGTGCATTCGCCAACTGCGATGAGGCCCGTGCCGCCGGACGGGCACCGCTGTTCCGCGGGGAGCCGGGCTACGGCCCGCACTTGGATCCGGACGGCGACGGCTTCGCCTGCCCGACGGTCTGATAGCCCTGAAACGCAGAACACCCGGTGTGGCAGACCTTTTGCCACACCGGGTGTTGTCGTTTCGGCTCAGCGGAAGATCTTGAGCAGTACCAACCCGACGGCCACAGCGGCCGCACCGATCAGGCTGTACTTCACCTTCGGCTCGTTCAGCTTCGCCAGCACGATGTGCTTGGTGTCATCGGCGATGCGCTGCGGATCGGCCCGCACGGCGATTTCGTCGAGCGTGCTCGCGAGCCGTGTCCGCGCGGCCTCGATCTCCCGCTCGATCTGCTCGGTATCCCTCGCCACGTATGTCCTCCTGTGTCAGATGTGCCGCGAACGCGCTCGCCGACGAGTCTAGCCAGCCGCACCGCGTCGGTGCGGGCTCGATTGTCGGGACATTCGATTACCGTGCAAGGCGTGACCGACAACCAACGACTCTCCCCCGGCGATCCCGCCCCCGATTTCACCCTGCCCGACGCCGACGGCAAGAACGTGTCGCTGTCCGATTACCGCGGCCGCAAGGTGATCGTCTACTTCTACCCCGCCGCGAGCACCCCCGGCTGCACCAAACAGGCCTGCGATTTCCGCGACAACCTCGCCGACCTCGAGGGCGCGGGTATCGAGGTCATCGGCATCTCCCCGGATAAGCCCGCCAAGCTGGCCAAGTTCCGCGATGCCGAAAAGCTCACCTTTCCACTGCTGTCAGATCCGGATAAGTCCGTACTCACCGCATGGGGCGCATTCGGCGAGAAAATGATGTACGGCAAAACCGTCACGGGCGTCATCCGCTCCACCTTCCTGGTCGACGAAGCGGGCAAAATCGACGTCGCCCAATACAACGTCCGCGCCACCGGCCACGTCGCCAAACTTCGGCGCGACCTGTCGGTGTAGACCTACGTCTCGAACGAGCGCACGAACTGTTCGCAGCAGCCGATCCACACCGAACCGCAGATGGCCTTCTCCGCAGGTCGTCTCCTCCAGGTCGAAGGCCTGCTGCGATATGGCCAGGGGCCGACGCCAGGGGCGCTGCGGGTCGATCGCGCGGCCATCTACCAGTCCGTACTCGGCGCTGGCCACTACTCGCTGGCCGGCCGCGTACGCCCGATCACCTACAGCGAAACGTTCAGCACCGGTTGTAGTTTCACCGGTTCGGGCACCCCGGTTCCGGCGAATGCGAACAGCCCGACATCCAGCCAGGCCATATTCCGCGGCCCCACCGGGATCGACCCACCACGGGTGTTGTCCGATCATGCGGAACTCCGCCCACGCCCAGGCATCCAGGCGGACCCGCCAGTTCGGATCGTCGAGCAGTTCCGGGGGGCCGACCACGCGATCGGATACCAGCTCGCTCAGCGGGGGTGTACGGGGATCGCGGTGCTCGGGTATGTCGCGGCGGGCGCGCTGTTCCGGTGTCGGACGGCGGATCGAGCTCCACATAGCGAAAGGTCCGGTGCCACTGGGGCACCGGACCTGCTATGCGATTTCTGCTAGGTGGTGGGCTGCAATTGCTGGGCCGCCCATTGCACGAGCATGCGGAAGTGGTTGTCCCACCAGTGGTAGAACTCCGGGGTGAAAGCCGCTGGGGGTGGGGATTCACCGGGGAAGAGCATGGAGCCGTTGGGGGCGCCGACCTTTGCGGTGGGGCCGGGTATGCCTGAGCCGGGGACCTGTTGCTGTGGCAATACCCCCGCTTCGTTTTCGTGCTCGTACACATCGAAGGGGGCCAGGGCGAGCGGCTGCTGTGTGCCCCAGCGTTGCATGCTGTACGGGGGTACTTCGCCCAAGTCGAAGTGGGCCGCCGTTGGGTCGGAGGAGGATCCGGCGGCGGGTTGCCGGGCGTCCGGTCGATCGAAGGGGTAGAGGTTCGGCTGGACCGAGGAGCCCGCGCTGGAGCCGCTGGCCGATCCGGTGCCATCGACCGCCCGGGCGTCCGCGGTGACTCGCGCAGCCGCGGTGACCGATGTCGCGCTCCGCGACGAGGTGTTCGTCACGTAGAGACCGCCCGCGACCAGTCCGCCCGCCAGCACGCTGGCCGCGGCGACCAGCGCCGCGGTGCCGTGGGAATGCCTGGCCTCCTCGACCGGCTCACCCGGACCTTCCGCATCGGACATGGCGAACAGCGCCGCACCGACCGCCGTCGCGGATGTCGCGATCTTGCACGGGATAATCGGCGCACCGAATCCGCCCATTGCCGTGGCCACCGCCCGCCCGCTCGCACCCGAGCCGATCAGCACGACCGCGTCCGGCCGAACCGTGGCCGCCTCGAACTGATCCCACGCCGCCGCGGTGGCGGCGTCCAGCGCCGCCGCGGTGGCCGCGCCCGACTGGCTCGTCGCGGCCAGCACCCGGCTACGCCTGCGGTCGACCAGCGTGAAAGCCTGGTGTCCGGGGACGACCTCGCCGATGAGCAGATTGTCGAATTCGTTGAGCCAGGTCATGACTCCGGCCACACTCAGGTGTGCGGCCTTCGCCGACACCAGCGAGGCGGTCTGCCACCGCCCGCATGCCAATTCGGTGACGATCGCGCGGCGCTCGGCGGCATCGCGGTAGGCGACCGCCGTACCACAGATCTCCTGGTCCGGCCCGATCTCCGCGGCGAGGCTCTCCATCGCCGTCTCGACCGCGACCGCCAGGTCCGCCTTGGATTCGCCACGGGTTTTCACCACCCGTTGGAACAGCACGCGTTCGGGTAGTTTCTCGCCGCCGTCGGCGAGGGCTACCGCGTGAACGGCGCCGCGTTCGGTGGAAACGCCTAGTGTTACGGATCGAGCTGCCACTGATCACGCCTTCCCAGTGCATTTGCCGAGCTCACGAGCTTGCCGAAACCCCTGAGCCCCTTGGATTCCCCGGCCCTGAATGTGCGTTGTGATGCACGCACGCTCGGTTATGTGTTCGGGGCCATCTCAGTCTTGGATGGGTGATGAAATGTGACAGTTCTTAACACGCAGATACCATGCGCGTGTCGCACGCGTGTCGATACCGCTAGCCTTGATACGTGGATGTACGCACGGAGGCCAGGTCGAAGCGACGTCTGGACCCTGCGTTGGACCTGCAGGACGACCCGCAGGAGCTCATGCCCCGGCGCAGGCCTACCCAGGAACGCAGCAAACGCAAGTTCGATGCCCTCTTGCAGGCTTCCCGGGAATTGCTCGTCGAGGTCGGGTTCGAATCGTTCACCTGTGAAGAGGTGGCAGCGCGGGCCGAGGTGCCGATCGGCACGCTGTATCAGTTCTTCGCCAACAAATATGTCATTGTCTGCGAGCTGAATCGCCAAGACCTCGTTGCCGTTTCCCAGGAGCTCGCCGATTTCCACGGCGAGATCCCGTCACTGGACTGGTTGCGGCATATGAACCAGTTCGTCGACCACCTGGCGAATCTGTGGATGACCGACCCGTCCCGACGCGAGGTCTGGCTGGCAATGCAGTCGACTCCGTCCACCCGGGCCACCGGCGCGATCCACGAAAAGGAGTTCGCCGAGGTCGTCTCGCAGATGCTGCGTCCATTGACCCCGCGCACCCCCCGCGCGCGCCGCACCATGATGGCCGAGGTTCTGGTCCACGTCGTCTACTCGATGCTGAATTTCTCCGTCCAGGACGACCAGAGCAACACCGAGGCCGTCTCCGAACTCAAGCGCCTCATGGTCGCGTACCTGATGGTCGCCGAGAAGGAATCTCGCACCGCCAGCCAGAAATGACCCAGCAACCGGGCATCCGTAGTACGGGGCCCGGCGTGCCGGTTCGGATTATGTCGCTTCGCGACCTTCGATGAGGTCCGCGAGTTCGCCCGGATCTTCCAGGACAACCATGGCGGCGGCGGTATCCCCATCATGGGTCAGCGAGAGGTGAACCCTTGCGCGGGGCAGGAATTCGGCGGCCAGGCCGTGTAGTTTGATGCTCGGCCGCCCCCAGGCGTCGTTGACGACCTCGATGAGAGGGTACGGATTGTCACCGATCTGTGGGCGGCGCGCGAAACGCGATGTCGCCCAAGCCTTCAGCACCGCCTCCTTCGCCGCCCAGCGTGCGGCGTAACTGCGTGCCGGATCGGTACCCTTGCTCTGACAGTAGCGCCGCTCACCGGCGGTGAAACTCTCCCGGAGCATGGTGGTTCCGGACCGTTGCAACTGTTCGGCGAACTCGGAGATGGTCACCAAGTCCAAGCCGATCCCCAGGATGGTCAATGCGTCGCCGCTCCTCAGCCCAATAGCTCAATGAAACTCAGAGTGCGGCCGCCGTAGCGGCCGCACTCTGCACGGTAGTGGCCGTAGCCGCTATCCCATAGACCCACCGGCATCGAGTTGCCCCAGGATCACTGCCCCGGTGCCGCAACCCGCGCCGTCGGCCCGATAGGTGCCGCTGCCGGACAGGCGCGCGTCGGGCGAGAGCAGCACGTCCGCCTCCAGTTGCCGCTTCTGCTCGGACGGCGTGCCATCGCCACCGAGACGCCGGTCGGCCGGCCGCTCGTACAGCGGGGCACCGCCGCACATGGCCTCGGCGAACCGCTGCCGTCCGGCGAGCTGACGCTCCTGCGCCCTGCGCTGGTACTCCTCGCGCCGACCCGGCTCGATCGCCTGGATGAACGCCTCCGGATGCACCACCGCGAGCAGACCCGAGACGTGACCGAAGCCGAGCGAGGTCAGCAGACCGGCCTTGAGCGGGAACCGATCACCGAAGCGCAGCGGTTCGCGCGCCCACACCAGATGCGGGTAGGCCTGCATCTTGTCATCGACGCAGTCCAGGCTCCGATTCGGCGGCACGACACTGTTTTCCAGCACCTGGCACAGGCCGATCAGCTGGAACGCGGCCGCACCACCCTTGGCGTGCCCGGTCAGGCTCTTCTGCGAAACCACGAACAGCGGTGCGCCTTCGGAACGTCCGATGGCCGTGGCCAACCGCTCGTGCAGTTCGGACTCGTTCGGGTCGTTGGCCGCTGTCGAGGTGTCGTGCTTGGAGATGACCGCGATATCGTCCGGTGCCACACCGAGTTTGCGCAGTTCGGCGGCGAACTTGGATTCGCGGCCGCCACGCCCCGCACCGAGCGCGCCGAGTCCGGGCGCCGGGATGGAGGTGTGCACACCGTCCGCGAAGGACTGCGCGAAGGCGACCACGCCGAGCACCGGCAGGCCCATTTCCACCGCCACGTCGCCGCGGGCGAGCAGCACGGTGCCACCGCCCTGCGATTCCACGAATCCGCCGCGGCGGCGGTCGTTGGCGCGGGAGAAGTACCGATCGCTGATGCCCTTGGCGGTCATGACCGCCGAATCCGCGGTGGCGGACATATCACCGAAGCCGACGATGCCCTCGATGCCGAGATCGTCGAAGCCACCGGCGACCACCAATTCGGCCTTGCCCAAACGGATCTTGTCGACGCCCTCTTCCACCGACACCGCGGCCGTTGCGCAGGCCGCCACCGGATGCACCATCGCGCCGTAGCTGCCGACGTAGGACTGCACCACATGTGCGAGCGCGACGTTGGGCAGCGCCTCCTGCAGGATATCGTTCGGGCGCGGCTCACCGAGCAGGTTGTCGATGTAGAGCGAGCGCATCGAGGACATACCGCCCATACCGGTGCCCTGGGTGTTGGCGACCAGGCTCGGATGCACCCAGCTCATCAGCTCGGCCGGACTGAAACCGGAGCTGATGAACGCGTCCACGGTGCAGACGATGTTCCACAGCGCGACCCGGTCCACCGAGGCGGCCATATCGGCGGAGATGCCCCAGATGGTGGGATCCCAGCCGGTCGGGATCTGACCGCCGACCGTGCGCGACAGCTTGGCCTTGCGCGGCACCCGAATCTCGGTGCCCGCCTTGCGGATCACCTGCCAGTCACCGGCATCCGGGACCGGCGTGATCACCGTGTGCTCCGGATCCGCGGCGTAGAAGGCGCGCGCCTCGGCCTCACCGCCGACCGTGAAGGTCAGATCCTGGTCGAGGAAGACCGAAGTCATCAGCGGCGCGGCATTGTCGATCATGGCGCCGTCGTCCTGGTAGCGACGCACACCGCAGCGGGCGACGACCGCGTCGTGGTACTTCTCGGCCAGCTCGTGTTCGGGGACATAGTCACCGGACTCGGTGTCGTACCAGCCGGGCTTGGGCTCGTTCTCCCAGGTCACCATGCCGGTGCTCCAGGCGAGTTCCAGCACGCCCGCGGCCGAGAGCTGGTCTTCGACCTCCATTTCGAACCGGGTGCGCGCCGATCCGTACGGGCCGAGCTCACCGGCGCCGACGATGACGACCATATCGGCGAGATCGGCAGTGACCGTACCCCATTCGGGCACCGGCAGCACCGAACTCATGGTCGGCGGTGCCGGCAGCGCCGAGATCGTCGCCGCCGCAGCGGCTTCCTCGCTTTCGGCCGCGGCGGCCTCCTGGGCCTGCTTGGCCAGCGTGGGCAGGTCGAGCTTGGCCCGGCCGAGTCCGCCGGTGAGGTCGATCTGCTGCGGTCCGGCGACGGTCACCTGGCGGGCTCGCGAGGTGCACCACTTGAGCAGCTCCTCGGCCATCTCGGTGGTGGACCAGGTGTGCACGCCGGCCTTCTCGACCGCCGCCACCATCGGATCGTTGTGGCCCATCAGTCCGGTGCCGCGCACCCAGCCGATCATGGCGTGTACCAAGGTAACTCGGCTGGACCACGACTTCTCGACCCGCCACTTGCCGACGACGGCGTCGAGCGCGGCCTTGGACTCGCCGTAGGCGCCGTCGCCGCCGAACATACCGCGGTTGGGCGAACCCGGAAGCACCACATGCAGTTTCGCGTCGACGTCATGGTCGGCGCCGATCTTGGACAGCCCACCGATGAGCCGCTCGACCGACCAGAGCAGAACCCGCATCTCCATTTCGGCGCGAGCGCCCGCATCGGAGAGATCACCGGCGACCCGCGGCGCCGCGAACGGCAGCAGGAGAGTCGGCGTCATCGCGTCCTTGGTCTTGACCTTCGCACCGCCCGCATTGTCGACCTGTTGGGCGCCGACCCAGTCGATCAGCGCGTCGACATCCTGGTAGGAGGCCATATTCGCGGGGACGACCCACAGTGCGGCACCGTGGCGCGCGTTCTCGCGGTAGAGCTCGCGGTAGAAGCCCAGCCGCTCGTGATCGAGGCTCGAGGTGGTGACCACCACGGTGGCGCCGCCACCGAGCAGTCGACCGGCGGCCGCCGCTGCGATGGATCCCTTACTGGCACCGGTGATCACGGCGATATCCGAGGACCACAGGCCGGATTCTTCGGTGCTCAGCGCCGCCTCAGCAATGCGCTCGTACAGTCCGGCGAGCACCGAGCGGGCTTCGTGCTTGGCCTTCTCACGCCACCAGTTGGCCTGCGCCGCAACGGCTTCGCCCGCACCGAGGTAGCCGTGCACCGGACCCTCACCGGAGCCGATGTCATCGAGCAGCCACAGCTTGGCCAGATCTTCGCGCGCGGTCGCCCAGCGGTCGTCGATCAGCACCGCCTTGCGTGGGTCGAAGGCGGGCGCGACCAGACGCGGCCAGTCCGAACCCAATTCGGCCGAAACCAGATCGACCAAGGTGTCGTCGGTGGCCTCCGGTGCCGATGCCTGCTCGGTCAAGCCGAGCTGGTCGAGCACGACACGGGCGGCCGTGGCCAGTACGCCGTCTCGACCGGTGATCTGCTCGGTGAACTCGCCGAGTGCCGCGGCGTCCACGGTGGCGCCGCCACCGCCGCCCGCACTCGGCAGCGACACCGCGACACCGCGACGGGCCGCGACGGCCTGTACCGCGGCGTCGATGGCCGCGTCGACCGAGGCGGCATCGCTTACACCAGCGACCAATCCGCCGAGATCGCCGCCGCGCACGCTGACACCCTCGCGGGTGCCGAGCGACAACTCGGCGGTGACATGGTTGGCCCAGCCGTCGCCGAGTTCCCAGACCTTCTTGACGCGCTCGGCGATCGCGGCGGGCCGCTTGCCGGACGGGCCGAAGATCTTGCGCAGGTGATCACCGATGGCATCGGAGAGTACTGATCCGAACGGCTTATAGGTGCGTGCAAGTCGCTCGACCGTGGCGGAGAGCGCGCCCATATCGGCGTCGGCCGCGCCGTCGATCGCGCCGAGCGACAGCTCGGAGCCGAGGTCGACGAGCAGCTGGTTGCGCCGCGACGAAACGCCGTCGCAGAGACCCTCGATGGTGTCGACCGGGCCGATCTGATCCAGCCGCAGCTTGGTCCACAGCGCGATGAGCACGCGAGTGGCGTCGGCCGCGGTGAACGCGATGTCGTCCGGACGCGGACCACCCGAGCTCGCGACCGGGGCCGCAACCGGCGCCGCGGCGACCGGCGTTGCGGCCGAAGCGGTTTCGACCGGCTCGTCGGCGGGTTCGTCGACGGGTGCGGGATCGGTGTCGGTCGAGTAGACGATCGCGGCCTCGCGCTCGATATTCAGCACCTCGACGGTGACGGTGCCGAAGGCGGGCAGCTTGAGGGTCTGGCTGGCCAGGTTCGCCACGGTCGGGGTGGCACCCAAACCGATTTCGACGAACCGCTCGACGCCGAGTCCGCCGCGCGCGGCATCGGTGAACAGCAGGTCCTGGGTCTCGATCCAGCGGACCGGGCTGGCGAACTGCCAAGCCAGCAGTTCGATCAACACCACTCGGCACAGTTCGGTCGGACGCGCGGCCCAGCTGTCGAAGTCGGCGAGCACGGCGGCCAGCGGCTCCGAGGGCACCAGATCGGCGATCTCCTGGATGAATGCTCGCTCCAGTGAGAACGGCTTGGGCACCAGGTTCGGAATGTAGTGTCCGATAAGGATTTCCGGGTGCAGATCGGCGGGCAGCAGCTGTTCGAGCTTGTGCCGGAACTCCGGAACACCCTCGCGCAGCACAGTGGAGTGGAACGGCACATCGATGCCGGGAACCAGGATGAACGCCCGCTTACCACCGAATTCGGCACGGCGGCGGTCGATTTCGGTCTCCAGCGCCTCGAGCCCCTTGACCGTGCCCGCGATCGCGTACTGCGAACCGCGCAGATTCAGGTTGACGACCTCGAGGAATTCATCGACGCTCTCGCCGATACCGGAGACGAAGCCGACGACCTCGTCATCGGGCAACCCGATCTGCGACGGCCGGATCGCGGCCATCCGATAGTCGCTGCGGCCCTGTGCATCGCGGGGCACCAGCTCGTGCATGGCCGAACCGCGCTGGAAGACGACCTCGAGCACCGCCTCCAGCGGCAGCACACCGGCGACGGCAGCGAGTGCGTTGTACTCACCGACCGAATGTCCGGCCAGCATCGCGCCCTCGACGAAGGCACCGGCCTCGCGCAGCTCGGCGACCTGGGCGACGCCGAGCACCGCCATGGCGACCTGGGTGAACTGGGTCAGGTGCAGGACACCGTCCGGGTGCCGGTGCTCGACACCGCGCGCCTTGAGGTAGGTCGGGTTGTCCCGGACCACGGCCAGGATGGAGAAGCCGAGTGCCGCACGGGTGTGCTTATCGGCGCGCTCCCAGATTTCCTTGGCGGCCTTCGAGCGGGCGCGAGCGTCCAGGCCCATGCCCTTGCGCTGAATGCCCTGACCCGGGAAGGCGTAGACGGTCTTCGGTGCGGCGGTGCGACCGGTTGCGGTCATCACCAGCTCACCGTCGGTCCGGCAGGAGACCTCGATGATTTCGCTGCCCGCGTCGGCCGCGACCCGCTCGACGCGCACGTCGATCTCCGCGCCGGGGCGGACCATTCCCAGGAACCGGGTGGTCCACGCGGTCAAAGTCCGTGCCGGAGTCGAGCTTTCGGGATCAACGGCGGAGACGGCGTGCTGCGCGGCGGCCGAGAGCCACATGCCGTGCACGATCGGGCTGCCGAGCCCGGCCAGTTTCGCGGCGGAATCGCTGGTGTGGATCGGGTTGTGGTCACCGGAGACCTCGGCGAAGGCGTTCATGGCGCGCGGCGCGACCATGGTGACGTCGCGGCGACGCCGACGCGGGGTGTCGGTGGCCGCATCGGAAACCGCACCGGCCGCGCGCGGCGGATCGGTCAGTTCACCCGCGCCATTGCGGCCGCGAATGGCAAAACGTTCGGTGAGGCGAGCCAGCGGCACCACATCGAGGCCCTGATCGCGCATTTCGCCGACGGTGACCTCGACCTCGACCACACGACCGAGGTCGGTATCGACCACCGACTTCGACTCCGCGCGGACGACGAGAATGCTCGTCGTGCGCGGCAACTCGCGCAGCAACTCGATCTGATGATCGAGATGCACCAGATCCAGCATGCCCTCGATCACCGAATCCGCGCCCTCGGTGCGCGAGGCGCCGAGCACCGCGAAGACGGTTGGCCAGCACGCGCCGACCAGGACGTCGGGCACGGTACGGCCGAGCGTGCTCAACGATTCGGGCAGGCCCGAGCCGGTGACGCCAGCGTGATCGGCGATGAGGTCCGGGGTCCACGCCAGGTTGATGTGCGCGACCCTGCCCTTCACCTCCGGCAGCGCTTGGCCCGCCGCGACCGCGAGCAGTGCGGACATGGCGGTGTCGGCATCAGTTTCGGTGATGACCGGAGCGCCGCCGTTGTAGAGCGAGGACGGAACGGTGATGCGAATCCGGATGCGCACGGCGTCCCGGCCGGCCAGCGGAACGGTCAGCTCGACATAGGAATGATCGGCATCCGGCCCAGTGGTTTCGGTGATCGTCGCGCCGGTCGGCGGATGCAGCGCGCCCTTATCGTCGACGGTCCACGCGGCCAGATCGCCGAGGCGGTGGATCGGGTTGATGGTGGTGCGGCCGGACCATTCGACATCCGGCGCGGCCAGTACCGCGTCGATCGGACCGGTGGTCACGCCCGCGGTGCGCCGCGCGTCGACGGCGACCGGTGCTACGCCCGCACGAACCAGCGAGAACGCGGTGTCCTGCTCGAAGCGGTCCAGCAGTTCGCCGACCGGCTCGTCGACGCGGGTGATGCCAGCGACCGACACCGTGCCGGGGATGATGCAGACCTGATCGGCCGAGTAGCGCGGATCATGGGCCTGCCACAGCGAATCCGAGCGCCACCAGCGGCGCACATCGCGGTCCACCACGGGCACGAAGTTCACCGGCTTACCCGGGGTCTTGCACAGGCTGACGAAGAACGGCACATCCGCCGGATGCAGCACGGTCTGCGCGGCGGCCGGGTACTGCTGCTTGAGCGTGCACAGCGCGTCGACCGGATTCTCGAAGACCTCATCGGATTCGAACAGCGTCGGGATCGCGCCGCGATCGGCCGGATGCAGCCGGGATTCGGTGCGGCGCATCATTTCCGCGAACCGGTCGCGCCAGGTGATGTCGAGCCACAGTGAGCGGGTGGCGTCGAGGAAGGCGTCGCCGAGGTCGCTGCCGCAGTCGAAATCCTTGCGGCGATCCAGGCCGACGGCCAATTCGACGTAGCGCTCCAGCCACTCGAGATAGGTCATGCTCACCACATCGCCGAAATATGGCTTGGCCGTGCCGTTCAGCGCGGCGATGATCTCCTCGCGGCGCTCGGCGACCGCGTCGGCGTCACCGGCGACCTCGTCGAGCAGGCGGCCGGTGCGCGAGGCCGCATTGTCGATCTCGTGGATATCGGCACCCAATTGGCTACGGCCGGAAGCCATTCCGCCGGTCGCGGTACCCGCACCGACCCAGTCCGGGGTGCCGGGTGTGTCGACGAGCAGTTGCTTGACCTCGGGTGCGGTAGTGGCCTCCAGCGTGGCCATGGCGGCCGTGCCGACCAGCACGCCGTCCAGCGGCATCACCGGATAGCCGTGCGGCACAGCCCATTCGCCGGTCAGATATTCGGTGGCGCGTTCCGGGGTGCCGATGCCGCCGCCCACGCAGACCACCACATTGGCGCGATTGCGCAGTTCGGCGTAGGTCTCCAGCAGCAGGTCGTCGAGGTCCTCCCAGGAGTGGTGGCCACCGGCCCTGCCGCCTTCGATGTGCATGATCACCGGGTAGTCCGGCACCTCGTCGGCAATGCGCAACACCGCGCGGATCTGGGCCACGGTGCCCGGCTTGAACGCCACGTGGGTAATGCCGACCTCGGTCAGTTCCGCGATCAGCGCGACGGCTTCTTCCAGTTCGGGAATGCCCGCGGTGACGATGACGCCGTCGAACGGCGCGCCCGCCGCCCGGGCCTTCTGCACCAGGCGCTTACCGCCCAACTGCAGCTTCCACAGGTACGGGTCGAGGAACAGCGAGTTGAACTGCACCGTGCGACCCGGGTGCAGCAGCGTCTTCAGTTCCGCCACCCGGTCGGCGAAGATCTGCTCGGTCACCTGACCGCCACCGGCCAGCTCGGCCCAGTGGCCCGCATTCGCCGCCGCCGCAACGATTTTCGCGTCGACGGTGGTCGGGGTCATGCCCGCGAGCAGGATCGGTGAGCGACCCGTCAGCTTGGTGAACGCGGTCTCCACCACGACGCGGCCGCTGGGCAGGCGCACCGGCCGCGGCGCGAAGGCCGACCACGGCTGGGCGACCGTGGGCGCGGCACCCGGGGTCAGCAGGCTGCGCTGACCCGCACGGGTCGCGGCCGCGACGATACCGACGCCGGTGCCCTTCAGCGAGCCACTGGTGAGCCTGCTGAGCAGATCGCCGGGGCCCATATCGAGAATCCACTGCGCGCCAGCGGCGACGACGCCGTCGACCGCCTCGACCCAGTCGATCGGGTCGACCAGGATCTCCCTGGCCAGAGCGCCCGCCAGTGCCGCGTCCAGACCGCACTGGGACGCCCAGCCGCTGACGATGTCGACGGTATCGGCGAGTGCGGGGTGATGGAATGCGACATCGACAGCCAGATCCTCGAAGACCGGCGCGAACACCGCTCCACCGCGCGACTTCGCATCTCGCTCACGGGTTTGCTCGTCATGGATCTGAGCGCACCGCTGACGCACGCGCTCCAGTTGGGTCGGCGTCCCGGAGAGCACCGCGCGGCGACGACCGTTGCGAATCGAAACCACTGCCGCCGCGGCGGGGTCCACCCCAGCGGACACCTCGGCCACCACCGTGCTCAGGTGTTCGGGATCGACATTCGATACCGCGACCATCGACGAGCGCTCGCCCACCGGCATCAGACCGCGCCGACGCGCCACCAAACCCGCTGCCGCACCGATCATTTGGGCGATGGCGAGGAGTTCGGCGTCGCGCTGTCCCCCGGCCTCCACCGAGGTCGCGGCCAGCCGGCCCTGGGAATGTCCGACGATCGCGACCGGCGCGTGTTCGTTCGAATCCAGACCTTGCAGTCGCAGTGCGCGCATGGCGGCCACCTGCGTCAGGAATACGCCCGGCATCGACACCGCGGCCGACCGCAGCACCTGCTCCGAGGGCGCACCCGAGACCTCGGCCTCATCACCATCGGCGAGCTCGTTCTCGAGCATCCAGCCGATCGGGTCGAAGCCGACCGGGCGCACCACGAGCAGTTGCGGCGCAACGGGTTCCAGCAGCGCGGCCGCCTCATGAACCAAGGCGGTCAGCTCGGGCTCCAGCGCGGCATCCCGCCCGATCTCCTCCAACTCACCCAGCCAGCGGGCTCCCTGCCCACCGAACGCCAGCGCGTACGGCGTTCCGCCCAGCAGTCGATCCAACAGCGGGGCCCTGGATCCCCCCTGCTGTGGCACCCCAACCACTTTCGGGCTCTGTCCGGTTCCGGCCGCAGTGCTCTCATTGATCGTCAAGACGCTTCGACTTCCTTCTCCTGGCGACATGCCGTCGAGACACGCCGCTCCCTCCGGTGCGCAGGTGTTCCTCACCAATGAGCCCTGATGTCCGCAAGGATTCCAGAAAATCATGAGGAAATCCTCACGTTTGCCCCCCGGCATCGGCCTTACCCTCGAGTATTTCCGTACATCCGTACCAGAATGCCCAGAAACATGACCCTCCCTCATGTTCAAAGCCGCTGGTCTACCTGGTTACCAACGCGTACGAAACATGAGCACTCCTCATGTTGGACGTTATGAAATCGTTATAATCCCAGGTGGGGTTACCGGTGAGTACGACACGCCCGGGGTGCGCTTCGCGATGACGGTCAGGCCCGGTAGAGTTTGGACGGTCGTACCATCAAGCGCGAGTGGCGAAATTGGCAGACGCGCCAGATTTAGGTTCTGGTGTCCACGGACGTAGGGGTTCAAGTCCCCTCTCGCGCACGGATCTGCAACATTTTTGTTGGATATCGGTGCCGTGTGTGCGAGTGCACTCGCACACACGGAGGTTGACCAGTGATTCCATGCTCTGACCTGCACCGATATGTGGCATACCTGCCGGAAATCGACTCCTCGGCACCCTCGGGAATGTTTGCTGGCGGGGGTGATCGACGGTGATCACACCCGTCGTCCCGCCCCAGTCGCCGCTGCAGGAACTCATCCACGGCCCCGTGTCCACGACCTCGACGCGTGTCGCCAACAGTGAGGTCGTCTACGGGGTGTGCACCGTCGGGGAAGCCGGACGCGTCATCGACAAGCACGCCTACGCCGTCCTGGACTGGCGGCCGGGAACTCGCCTGGATTTGAGCTGCCTGGATGCGGGTGTGCTGCTGGCCCGCCCAGCCGTGGATGGGACGGTCCTTGTCACCGCGGGCGGGTTCTTCCGTATCCCGTATCGGCTGCGGCGCCGGGTGAGCCTGTTCATCGGAGACCGTGCCCTGCTGATAGGGCACCGCACCCGCAACCAGTTGCTGATCCATCCGCCCGTCGCGCTCGACGAGTTGTGTGCGGCGAGCCTGCGCGTCCTCGAGGCGGCGCGGCGATGACGACACTGACTCAGCCTGCGGCGAACGCCGAGACCATTGCCGCCGCGCGAGTGCTGCTGACCCAGATGGGTATCTCTCCCGCCGATCTCGTCACCACCGGTGCGGCGGTGCCGACCTTCGGCGAGGTCATCCCGAAGGTGAGGGCCCGGTTGTCGGAGGGCACGCTGCGCACGTACAACACTCACTTCGAGCACCTCCTCGCAGCGTGGAGCGATCACCGCCTCGACGAGCCGACGAAGACCGACCTCGAGGAGAAGGCGCGCGCCATCCAAGCCACCGCCCAGACCAACCGCGCCTCCCGCGGCGGCGCCTGCGCCGTGCAGCACTTCATCAGCGCGGTGCGCTGCGTCTACCGCTACGGCGAGGACAACGGCTGGATCCGCCCGTGTGACAACCCCGCCCGCCAACTCACCATGCCCGTGCGACGCCCCTCACACCGCTACGCGATCCCCTCGGGCCAGTTGGCCGAGATCTGCCAGACCGCAGCTACCACCGGTGACGACCCCGAACTCGACGCCTTGATCCTGCGTCTGCACATCGAAACCGCCTGCCGCCGAGGAGGTGCGCTCGCGCTGCGCCCACACGACCTCGACCCCGACCAATGCCTGGTGTATCTGCGGGAGAAGGACGGCACCGACCGGTGGCAACCAGTGTCGCCGACCTTGATGCGACACCTGCTCGACCACGCCGACACCCGCCATAGTCCTCGATCCGGGCAACTGCTGCGCTACCGCAACGGAAAACCCATCACCGCACGGCGTTTCGACTACATCTGGAGGCGAGTCGGCGAGGCCCTGCCTTGGGTCGCGACCCAAGGCATCAGCATGCACTGGCTACGTCACACCACCCTCACCTGGGTCGAACGCACCTTCAGCTACGCCGTCGCCCGCGAATACGCCGGACACCGAGGCAAAGCCCCCGGCACGACTGCCACCTACGTCAAATCCCATCTCCAAGAAGTCGCCGCTGCGCTGTCGATACTCACCGCCGAACCGCATCCGCTCGTCCCCGGACACCAGCCGGGCACGCATGCGCCGTCCGCACGCGGATCGCATCGCGACAAAGGACTGTCATGACAGAGATCGCCCTCACCTCACCCACAGCCGTCGTCATGCGCACCGCTCTGCCCGAGACGACCACACCAAAGCCGCGTGCGCACGGCTTCTTCTGGACAGTGCTCACCGCGGCAGCCACGGTCAGCATCACTGGCAACGCCACCCAAGCCGTCCTGCACGACACCGCACTCCCCGCCGTCGCCGCCGCGGTCGCGATCATCCCACCCCTTGCTTTGCTGGCGGCAGTGCACGGCGTTTCGGTACTCGCGCGTGCGCACGCCGGAGCCCGCAGCACCCATCTGATCGCCACCGCGATGACCGCTCTCATCGCGACCGGCGCGTTCTGGTTGTCGTTCACCGCACTACGGTCACTCGCGATCACCGCCGGCGTCCCGCACGGGGAGGCATGGCTGTGGCCGCTGATCATCGAGGGCTCGATGGCGCAGGCGACGGTCGCACTGCTCGCGCTCGCCCACTCCACCACCCACAGTGACAGCGCTTCGGCCACCACTGATCAGTGCGCACCGCAGAACACGTGCACACCGGCAGCGACTCAACTCGAGGTGATGATCGACAGCGATCAAGTGCGCACGCCACCGCCGTTAGCCAACCGCACCGACGCAGAGTTCAGGGAAGTGGCCGCGCTTCTGTGCGCACGAGACCCCGGCCGCCGCCGCGATCCCGACACAGTCGCCCGAGCACTGACTCACCACCACCTCGATGGGTGGACACCAACCCGAATCGCACGAGAACTGAACAAAAGCCGCTCGACGATCAGTCGAATACTCAGCGACGCCGCAACAATCGACATCCCAGACACCGAAATCATCGCCGCGCCCAGCAATGTCCGTACGGAACAGGCTGACACCGACGACATTTCCGGGGGACCGTGCTCCCACGCCGGCTGCTGACAATCGCACCGCCGCTGGCCCGACTGTCGTACCAGGACGAGCCAACTGCAGCCGGGAACTGGCGCTGACCGAGGCTCGGCCGCGACGTGAGTGGTGACCGCCGTGAGCATCGCGGATTCCCTTCCATCCGTTCCATTGCCTTCCAATTCATTCCGTTTCGCTGGGAATGCAATGGAATGGATTTCGGTCCGCCGATGTGTACTGGTATGTGCGCTCAGACGACCCGGACGAGCATGTTCGTACGCAACCGGGGCAGCTGGTGCGCGGTGACCTGGGCGGCGGATTCGCTGGCGCGGCGGTCGTTGTGGCCGTAGACGTGGTCGGTGACGGTGACCGATCCGTGCCCGGCGTCGCGGGACACCACGAACATCGGCACGCTGTCCTGCAATTTCCACGAGATCCCGGTGTGCCGCAGCGTGTACGGCGTCAGATGCTTGATCCGCAGGGACTTCAGGGCCGTGCCGTAACGGGCAATTAACTGCTCGGGTTCGCACCCCGCCACAACGCCCGGCGGGTGAAGGATTCAGATGTCCACGCGCACCAATGTCGTCGCCGCGCGCTAGAACGCGGGGGCAGCACGCGCG
Source organism: Nocardia sp. CA-107356 (assembly GCF_050946365.1). Taxonomy (NCBI): domain Bacteria; kingdom Bacillati; phylum Actinomycetota; class Actinomycetes; order Mycobacteriales; family Nocardiaceae; genus Nocardia; species Nocardia sp. CA-107356. The sequence goes on from NZ_CP191992.1 coordinate 8,278,328, forward strand.
AGCCCGTCGAGGCGCCGCCGGGCAGGTTGCCACGCCTTCTTGTAGAAGTACGAGGCGGTGATCCCCTTTGTCGGTCTGGGCCCATGTGCAGCTGGATCGCACGAATCTGCCTCAACCGTCGAACACAAGGAAGGACTCATCAATGCAGCAGCACGCCAATACCTCTCGACAGCGGGTCACTGAAGGTGTTGGATACCTCACAGAGCTTTCGTTGCAGGTACCAGCACCACACACGCGCCGCTACAGCGCAACGGCTTGGGAGGGGGTCCCCCGCATGGACATCGACCTCACGTGTCCACACTGCCGCCAGCTCGACTTGGTTCAGAGTGTGCCCGCCTTGAATGCGGAAGGCGTGTCGACCAGCTCCGGAACGAACGTCTATTCCGGCGTTGGTGTGGCTTCGACTGGCCTGGTCCCAGTGTTCGGTACGGCCACGGTTGAGCGCACTCACACCACAACACTGGCACGGAGTCTGGCCCGCGAGCCCGCACGTACTCCAGCCGGGCGCCTGACCTTCTTCGCGCTTGTGCTGCTGTTGCCAGCGATGTGCTGGATCGTTCCGGCAATCATCTCGGTCGCCGATCCGTACCCCGGCGTATCGCGATGGGTCGCGGCTCTTTCCACCGTGATCTTCTTCGTGGTCCTGACGACGCCTGGCGGCCTCCTGCTCAGCGTTGCCCTACGTCGTATTCGCCGCAACGGGAGAGTCGTACGAGGACGTCGGCGCGCTCACGCTGTATGGCAGGCCGGTTTCTACTGCCATCGGTGCGGTGTCGCGTTTTGGCCCTTGTCTCCAGCACCGGGCATTCCTTCACGGCAAGCCTTCGCGCCGAAGCACTTCCGGTGGTTCGTGTGGAACGCCGGTGGTTATGCCAGCGCCTGAATCCAACATCGAGTCGGGAGAGGTGGTTGGCGTGGCGGTCGGCTTCGGTGATGGGCTCGCCGACATTGTGCCGCCCGTTGCGCGTGCGGCGGTGATCAGTTGCCGGGCTTGTTTGACGCTGATTTCGAGTAGATCAGCGACATCTTCATCAGTTTGATCTTGGTCACGGATCACTGCGGCGGCAACAGCTTGGTCGGCGCGGTGGCGGGCGATCTCCTCACTGGCGCGTGATTCGACTGCGCTGATCTGCTGGCGCAGCGCCTCGATTTCTTGGTCACGCTTGGCTTCACACGTCCTGATCGCCTGCCAATCGATGAGATACCGCTTCACCGCGTCGGTGATCGCTCGCTCCCGCTGACGTGCCTGTTCTCGGCGTTCACGAATACGCGCACGCGAGCGGGCCAGTCGCTCAAGGGTTTCCGGGGATCGAACTGTCCGCGGTGACCGCGGCGGATGACGCGACGACATGGCCGACCTCCTAGTCGGGCCTGCCTGCTGATTCTCCCGCGATCGATCATACTCCCGCACTCGCACGGCAAGTCTCGGTCGTATTCGAACGATGATCGGTCGAATTCGATTCCTGCGCCTCGCCCAAGCTGGCGACGAGTGTTCCAGCACGTGTGATCTGGTCGCCGCAGTCTTGCCGGTCAGCTAACCCGGCTGACGCCTGATCCAGATCGCGAGCAAATTCCGAGCCAGATCCAGGCGTTATCCGTTCAGGTTGGCGAGTAGAAAGTCGCGGGCGACGCTGGAGGCTCGTTGAAACTGCTCCTCGTACACGGCGAAGTGCGGGCCGGGGATCAGCGCCAGTTGTTTGGGTTCCAGTGCCTCCGCGTAGCTCTGCAGCGCGATATCGGCGGGTGTCAGGGTGTCCTGATCGGCGATCACCATCAGCAACGGTGTCGGAGATACGCGACGTAGGAACGCTTCCGGGGCGTAGGACTGGAATTTATCGATGCTGGAGAGGGTGACCTCGTTGCGCCAGGTGGGGACTTGCGGCCCGTTGGCCATCAACCAGTTGTAGACCTCGATACCGGGCATGGCGACGAGTTCGGTCGGATCATCGGAGGCCGCCTTGATCGTCTGGTGTGGTTTACCGGAGGCGCGGGCCTGGCGGTCGGCGGCGATGGCCGCATGCACGGTCGGCAGCATGACGGTCGGCACCAAGCTGCGGAAGTTGGCCCACCCGTTGGTCAGTGGCACCTGTGATACGACCGCACGCACGCGCCGGTCGGTCGCCGCGACGACCAGGACGTGGCCGCCGGCGAAGCTGGTTCCCCAGATGCCGATGCGTTCGGCGTCGATACCGTCGAAGGTCTGGGCGAAGGTGATCGCATCGCGGTAGCCCTCGATCTGCGCGAAAGGGTCGACCTCGAAACGCGGTTCACCATCGGAGGTCCCGAATCCAGGGTGGTCGTAGACAAGACAAGCCAAACCAGCCTTGCTGAACACTTCGGCGAACGGCGCAACCCATTCCTTGACTCCAGCGAACCCGTGCGTCATCACCACCAGCGGGACGACGCCTGAGGCCTGCTCGGGCCGATACAGCCAACCCCGCAAGGTCACTGCGCCACTGGTGAATTCGACATCGACACGCATCGCGGTTCCTCCCATTGCACCGGTCTTGTAATCAAACTACGGCGCAGGTGATCTGCTGTCGAAGGTTTCTCAAATCCTTGCGTCTGACCCGCTTTGAGCAGCTGCGTGGTCAGTGTTGTTGGCAGGTCCCCTGATTCGTGGGGTATGAGCATCCACTCCGCCCATCTCCTCTATCGGCTGCTGCGGAACCGCCGGTGTGCACAGCTCCATTCCTAGTAGCCACGCACCACACCCCCGCTGGTCCGCAGTCGCCGCGTCTGTCTGCCGTTGTTCTGTCCTTTCGAACGCCAGGTTCGAGCGATCCCCTCGCTCGGATCTGGCGTTCTTTCGTTTCCGCGGAAGGTGTTCTGTCATGCCTGAACTCGATACCACCGCGTGTGCGGTGTGCCGGACCCGCCGGAGTGGTCCGCGATATCCGGTCGAGGACCAGTCGGTGTGCCCACCGTGTCTCGGTGAGCTGCCGTCGTGTGATGGCTGCGCAAACCGAGTGCTGCGTGTCACCGAAACCGCTGATGACCGTCGACTGTGCAGCACCTGCACGGCGGGGTGGAGCGGCTGTGTGTCGTGTGCTCGGTTGACCCATCCGTACGAGCGCACCGACACCGACGAAACGGTGTGCTGCCGATGCGCGGACGCGTTCTTCGACCGGTGTTTCAACTGTGGCCGCCATAGTGCCGCGAGCCGGTATGTCTCCGGTGGGCTGCGTGCCTGTGTCCGCTGCGCGGCGGGGTTCAGTTCGTGTCGGGAGTGCGGGACGCTACTGCGCGGGCAACGCTCGTGTGAGCTGTGCACGCATCCGGCGCGGGTACGTAACTACAGCTTCAAACCCGATCCCCGCTTCCACGGCGCGGGTCCGCTGTTCCTCGGGCTCGAACTCGAGATCGTCGTCCCCGACGACACCCTCGACACCGCAGTGGAAGTGGCAACCGATCGGCTGTCCGGTTTGGGGTATCTGAAGCGGGACTCCTCGATCCAGCCAGGCGGCTTCGAACTGGTCACTCACCCGATGAGCTACCGGTATGCCCTGGATCGGTTCCCGTGGCCGCTACTGGAAGAACTCGAGGATCTCGGCTGCGGCACGAACGCCGGAGTCGGGTTACATGTGCATGCCAGCCGCGCCGGGTTCGCCTGTCCGGCGCATGTGTTCCGGTGGATGAAGTTGTTGTACCGCAACGAATCCGAGGTCACCAGGCTCGCGCGGCGACGCTCGCGCTACGCCCCGTTCGACCGGGCCGCGCGCTCGCGGGTCAAGGACACCGCCAAGAACCACGTCCACGCCTTGGGCTTGGACCGGCATCAGGCCATCAACCCCTACCCGCGCCACACCCTCGAACTGCGGATCTTCGCGGCGTCGCTGGACGTCGGGCGGGTGCAGGCGGCGTTGGCGTTCACCGCGGCCTCGATCGACTACACCCGCGCCCTGCGCATCCCCGACGTGCGGGCCGGCGCGTGGGAGTGGGCGCGTTTCGCCACGTGGGTGGATGCGCACCCGGCGTATCTGCCGTTGGCCGAACAGTTGCGTGAATTGGAGCTCGCATGTGCCTGCTGACCTGCTTCCCGCCCGGTGTCGCAGCTGACTCGCATTCGTTGCGGATCGGCGCGCACACCAACCATCACGGCCACGGGTACGCCCTGATCATCGGCGACGGCATCCGCATCGGTCACAGCATGGATTCCGAGCCGTTGATCGAGGAGTTCACCGGTTTGCGTGCGCGGTATCCCGACGGGTACGCGTTGTTCCATTCCCGCTACGCCACACGCGGTGTCCGCTCGATCGAGAACTGTCATCCGTTCCGGCTCGGTGGTGATCCACGAACGGTGCTGGCGCACAACGGGACCCTGCCCAAACGGGTACATCCGCGCGCCTACGATCCGCGGTCGGATACCCGGATCGCGGCCGAGGAATATTTGGCCGCACAGCCGTTCGGGTCGATCGACACCCACCGCGGGGCCCGCGGTCTGGCGTCGTGGCTTGGGTCAAGCAAGCTGCTGATCCTCACCGTCGACCCCACCTACCAGCACCGCGCCTACCTCTTCGGTGAACAGGCCGGGATCTGGGAGGACCGGATCTGGTACTCCAACACCAGTTATCAGCCGATGTCGCGGCGCTGGCCCGACCGCTACCGGCTGCGCTGCGGTGGGTGCCGGGAGTTCGACCTCGACCGGCGAGGCCGTCACTGCACGTGGTGCGGTTGGTGCTTCGACTGCGAGCAGCCCTTCCCGCACTGTGATTGCTACTCCCCTCACGCCACCCGAGGCCGCAGTGGCGAGGCGAGTGCGCTGACCCGCACCCGGCGCACCGGTCACCATCGCGCCCGCACGAGCGCACCTGACACTGCCTGACCCTCGCCACTGTCGATCTCCACCTCACCTGTCAAAGCCCCCGCACCCCACCGGTTTTCCGGTGGTTGTGCGGGGGCTTTGCCGTTCCCGTCGAAAGGTCGTGATCCCCCATGCCCACCACCACCGTGCCCGATACGCGCTGTGAGTACTGCGCGCTCATCGTCGCCTCGGACACTGTCGTCACCCTCGTCGAAGGCGACCGGGTCTGCGGTGACTGCGCCACCGGTCTCTCGTTGTGCGATGGCTGCGCCATCCACACCCGTGAGGTCGGCTACACGGTCACCGACACCGCGCTGTGTCCTCGCTGCCTTGACGGTTGGTCGCGTTGTGACCGCTGTGATCTGTTCACCCGCGATATCACCGCGGTGATCGACGGGCCGGACGTGTGCCCGACCTGCGTCGAAAATTACGACCGCTGTGATGAGTGCGGCGCGTACGCCGAACACACCGAGACCGTGCAGGGCGGCAACGAGGTGTGCTCGACGTGCCGCTTCGATGACTACCACTACTGCGAGGACTGCGACACCCTCATCCCGCTCAGCGACGACCGCTGTGACAACTGCTACCACGAGGGCGGCCACCACCTGGTCCACGACTACGACTACCACCCGCAACCGTTGTTCCACGGCGAGGGCCCGCTGTTTTTGGGAATGGAACTCGAACTCATCACCCCCCATTCGCAATTCGACGACGCGGTCGAACTCGCGGTCGCCGAACTCGGGGACCTGGGTTACCTCAAAGAGGACAGCTCCATCAGTCCGTGCGGGTTCGAGCTGGTCACCCACCCGATGTCGTGGGACTACGCGCGCACCCGGTTCCCGTGGCAGCTGTTGAACAAGCTGCGGCTATTGGGTTGCCGTACCGACAGCAGCGTCGGGATCCACGTGCACGTCTCCCGGGCCGGGTTCTCTTCCCCCGCCCACATCTACCGGTGGCTGAAGTTCGTCTACCGCAACGAATCCCAGGTCACCACGCTGGCGCGCCGCCGCTCGCGGGACTGGGCGGAATTCTCCCCCGAAGCCCGCTCGAGCGCCGCCGAATTCGCCAAGGGCAGCACCAACGGGTGGGGCCGCTACCAGGCCATCAACGTCTACCCCGCCCACACCTTCGAACTGCGCGTGTTCGCCAGCTCCCTCTACCCGCGCCAGGTCAAAGCCGCGCTCGCGTTCGCCGCGGCCTCGGTCGAATACACCCGCACCCTCACCGCCGCGCAGGTCGCACGCCGCCGCGGCTGGGAGTGGTCGGCGTTCACCGCCTGGCTGTCCACCCGCCCTGACTACGCCGATCTGCTCACCGAGTTGGAGGTCCTGCGATGTGCATGCCGACATTCCTCAAACCGGGCGCCACCCCCGACATCACCGCGCTGCGCAACGGGGCACTGTCCAACCCGCACGGCCACGGCTACGCCCTGATCACCGCGAACACGATCACCACCGGCCACAGCCTCGACGCCGAGACCGCGATCGGTGAATTCGCCGCCCTGCGTTGCGAATACCCCGACGGGGCGGCGTTGTTCCATTCCCGCTTCGCCACCCACGGCCAGCACACCCTCGACAACTGTCACCCCTTCCCGGTCGGTGGCGACGAGCGAACCGTGCTCGCCCACAACGGGATCCTGCCTTCGGCTGTCCACCCCGCTACCGGGGACGAGCGCTCCGACACCCGGATCGCGGCCGAGGATTTCTTGCCCACCACGCCGTTCGGGTCGCTGGATTCCTGGACCGGGCGTGAGGGCCTGGAACGGTGGCTGGGCAGCGACAAGATCGTGCTGCTCACCGTCGATCCCGCCTACCGCCACCGCGCCTACCTGTTCAACGAGGCGCGCGGGCACTGGGACGCCGACACCGGTATCTGGTACTCCAACCACGATTACCTCGGTTACCGCTGGGGCTACGTCTACGACGGCGAACTCGACTACTGCTTTTGCTGCGGCGAAGACGACAGCGAACGCCTCGGCCCGCACTGCGGCTATTGCGGATTCTGCGCCGATTGCTACCAACTTTTCCCCCACTGCGCCTGCCCCGACCTGGCGGGCCGCCAACGCTACGCGGACCTGCTCGACATCGAAAACGCCTGAACCCCAGGTACTTCCCTACCCCACCCCGCCTACAAGGAGCACGTCTGTCATGCCCCAGCGCCTGAACCAGGCCAGCGCCCTGATCCGTGTCCCCGACACTAATGACCGCCAGGTCATCGCTAGCACTGACGGACACCGCATCCGGGTGCGAATCCGCGACACCGACAACCTTGCAACCGAATGGTTTTACGCCGATCGCGCCCCCGAGACGGCCGACGCCCTGACCACGGCGATCGCGACAAGACACCGCCCGGTGCGGTGGCTCACGCCGCGGCGTCGGCGGCAGGCAGCGAACCGATGAGCGGAGACCACACCATCGCCGACAACGGAGCCCAGACACAGATCCGGTTCCTGCGTCACGTCCTAGACCGCCTCGACACCCTCATGCGGGACGCCGCCCCGTGGGACGGGCTGCGCCGCCTGCGCGCAGTCATCGCCCAGCGGGTCACCGTGCTCGCCGACACCGACGCCACCGACGACGACGGTCACGGTGGCGGTGAGTCCGCCGATCCGGTGATCGCACTCATCACCATCGAACTTCATCGGCTACGTCGCTGCGGCTCCGCCGCGACGATCACCACCCGCGGCGGACACCGCCACGACCGCGTCCACGTCGCCGCGGTTCACCGCCACCACACGGTCCTGCACCGCCTCGGTGGCCGCGACCGGGTTCTGCTGCCGCTGCGGTTCATCGAAGCAGTCCACCCCCACACCCCCGCCTCGACCGACAAGGAGCCCACACCCCAATGACCGACCCGTTCCCCACCGACCGCCGCCAGTCCCTCACGCTGCTGTTCACCGACAGCGGCAACTCCCCCATTCCAGGCGTCGAGGGGTGATCCCGATGGGCACTGACCTGTCTTGCTTCAGCGCTCGTATCCAGGTCGATCCGTACCACGCGCCGTACCTGCCCGACGGTGGGCGGCTGCTGTCGATGCTGGTCGTGGGATATCACGCGGCGTTTGCCACCGGCCCGCGACCGGGTACCCCCATCGCGGTCTTCGACCGCCTGCCCAACCGCACCCTCGTACAGGGCACCGCGGCGCTGGCGTTGGTGCGCGTCGAGTACGCCACCGAAATCACCACCGTCGCCCCCGACGGTGGCAGCGAGATCAGCTGGGCCCCTGACCCGTTCGGTATCGGACTGCCCGAATTCGGGTGGCGGCTGGTCCCCGCGCAACACACTGGTGGCCGGTGGGTGATCGCACACGGCTGCTGGGCCGCCGGTGGCCGACAAGGTGTGCTGCCGCGCTCACTCACCACCCAGGTACCCGGTGCCCCGACCGTCGTCACCGTCCACGAGCACGACCCGCGCACCGGAAACCGATGGCCGAGCACCTGATCGGCCACATCGGCGACCTCATCGCCTGGATCGAGGCGAACCTGCCCGACCTCGACGAGAACCACTTCCACCCCTGGACCACCGGCACCGCCGCACCCGGCGCACCGACAGCCCGCATCGAGGTCGGCATCCACAGCCCCGGACACCCCAACCGGCGGGTCAGCGTCGCCCTGACCGCCGAACCTGTCCACTGAAAGATTCGAGGTGAGCATTGACTTCCACACCATCGTCTGCGACCGGCCCGGACCGGGTCCCGGTCCCCGCCCGCCTCACCGGCGCTGCGCGTGCGCGGGGACTGGTCGTCCCCCACATCACTCTCACCCATCGTGACCCCGCGCGACCGGTCTGGGGGATGCTCGACCCGCGCCGTGCCTGGGAGATCTTGTGGGGCAAGCGGTGTCAGATCTGCGGTCAACGGCTTGAGGACCGGGTTATCGTGTTCATCCGCTCGATCGACTACCTACGCGGCCTGGCGGTCGAACCGGGTTTGCATCCCGAGTGCGCGCACTACAGCCGCCTCGCGTGCCCGATGCTGGCAGGACAACAACACCACTACCACCCCAACCCCACGGTTCGCTTCGCCCACTGCGACGACACGGACTGCGAATGCCGGTACTGGCAGCCCCGCGACCCCGACCCCCGCGAACCGTCCCGGCAAGGGCAACCGGCCGAAGCCTGGTACGAGGCATGGCTGCACATCGATGACTACCGCATCATCGACGACCCCGGCACCAAACACGCCGCCCCCGCGGTCGGAGTGAACCTCACCGGAGTCCGTTTCCTCAAGCTGCGCAAGATCCGCGACGCCACCGCGCCTTCCGGGGATCAGCCGCCGGAACCGTTGGCGATGCTGGCCGCGCTGCGCGAGGTGTTCGGGATCTGACCACACCACCGATCCATCCATCCACCGTGTGAAAGGAGTTGCGCTGGTATGGATTTCCTCGACCTCACCCATCAAATCGCGGCCGAGCTCGCAGACGGGTGGCGTGCAAAGCGGGGATACATGACCCGCCGCCACGCTGTGCTCGCCGGCCCGGCGGATCAGTCGTTGACGATCCCCCACGGCGATGATTCCTCACGCCACACCGATCACGGCCGTCTGCGCATCGAAGGCACCTACACCCGGTTCAGCGCCCACCGCTATCGCGGCGACCCCGACCATGTCATCACCGTCGCCGCCCACCGGCCACCCGCCCGGATCGCCGCAGACATCGCGCGACGTCTGCTCCCCGGCTATCAACGCACCCTCGACGGATACCGGGCCAGGGCCCGCGAAGACGCGGCCGTCCTCGCCCGCCGCGACGCGGTGCTCGACGAGTTGGCCGCCGTGCTGGCACCTGTCCATCGTTCCCGCGAGGACCGGATCGATTTCGGCGATCTCACCGACCCGGTATCTGCCTCGATCCGGGTGCTTCGCAGCGGTGAGGCCGAAGTGAAGCTGCGCCTGGGCGGCGGCCGCGTTCTCCACCTCGCCCGCCACCTCGCCGCGCAACGCACGATGGGAACGGTGTGAACCCCGCCCCGCGTGCCGCGGCCGACGCTCGCGGGCACCACCGCCCCGACGCCTCGCGGGTCGGGGTCGCGATCCACAGCGCTGCCCGCGGGTTCCATGTGTTTCCGCTGCACCCGGGCAGCAAGGCACCCGCGATCGAGAACTGGAAGAACGCCGCCACCGTCGATCCCGCCCGCATCCGCTCGTGGTGGCTCCGCTGGCCTGAGAGAAACATCGGTATCGCCTGCGGGCCCAGCCGCCTGCACGTGCTCGATCTCGACACCAGCCACGACCAGCCCCCACCCGCGCGGTGGGCCGGGGCCCGCGACGGCCGCGACGTCCTCACACGCCTCGCTGCCGAAGCCGGGCATCCGGTCCCGGTGCCGACCTTCGCAGTCGCTACACCCTCGGGCGGGATGCACTTGTACTACCGGCCACCCCCAACCCCGTTGTTGCGCAACACCATCGCCCGCCTCGGGTGGCGCATCGACAGCCGCGGTATCGGCGGCTATGTCGTCGGCCCCGGCTCCGCGCTGCCGTCGGGGCGGTACCGGGTCCTCGACGACCGCGACCCGATCCCGCTACCCCGCTGGCTGGCCGAACTCCTCGCACCACCACCACCGCCGCTGCTGCCGGTGGGGTCGGCTGCCCAGATCACGCACCCGGACGTCTACATCGCGGCGGCGCTGCGTAACCAGGCCGACCGGATCCGGTTCGCACGCACTGGTACACGCCATCGCGCGGTGTTGCTGGCCGCCAACAGCCTCGGACGCCTCGTCGGGCAGGGACTACTCGATCGCGACCACGCCTACCGCGTCCTTGCTGATGCTGCGGCACAGCACGTCGGTGTCGACGGATTCACCGACACCGAAGCCGCACGCACCATCGGCGACGGCCTCACCTACGCCGCCACCCACACCAGCCGGTCGCCTGACCGCCCCACACCAGAGAGGTAGCAGTACCCACCGGTTCACCGCCCGCCAGCACTGAACATTTTCGCTGTGCCGCTGCACGGTCTGTAGATGCGGTTGCAAACCGGTCGATTCACCCTGTCTGTCCATCTTTGCGGCCCGCCGCAGCGACCGGCGATCCTCACCGCGCGAACACCACCGCCGCCGAGGAGTGCACCCGGCACTGTCGACGCGTTTGGGGATAGGTTCCTGAACTGGCGAGTACCGCCGTATCCCGCTGACGCCGGCGTTAGTCTGGACAGCAGGGGTCGGGTCGCCCGGGGGGTAATGCTTCACACAGCCCACTGATCGGTTCCGATGCTGCCCGCGTCCATGCCTTTTCGGTATTGGCGCCGAGGCGCGAGAGTGGATGCACGCCAACCCCTCCGGAGTGTATCCACTGTCTCCCCCTCCTTCGCGCCGGACACCTGTTGCGTTCTGTGCGGTCGCCGCCCTCGCATCCACACACCCCCGCGTCTGGTCGCTCGCCGACTTTCGCCAACTCGCTGATTCGTGCCCGGCCTCGCACACCCGATGCCGGCGCACCTGATCCGGTGTCGCCCTCGGCCTGAGCCGCACTTCATTCACCAATTCCCAGGGAGGACCACCGTGGCCGCAGCCACACCTTCGCAGGAACGCCAGCTCGCGTGGGCGATCCTCGCCCGCGCCGTCCTGCACAGCGTCAACGGTGTGGGCGCGGCGCCGGGTGATCTCGACTCGGTCGAACACCTTGCCGACCAGCTCACCGGTCGACGACCGGACCCCATGTCCCGCACGACCGTCGGGGAGTTGGCCGCCGAGGATCTCGAACGCGCAGCGAAAGTAGGGGCGCGGCTGCTGACCCGCGACGACCCGCACTGGGCGGCACTGGGATTCGACGACCTCACCGTCGCCGACGCCGCTCCGGTCGCGGTGTGGGTCCGCGGCCACGGTGTGCCAGCGACCGGCCTGCGGGCCGGGGTGGTCGGGGCGCGGGCGATCACCGAACGCGGCCAACGGATCACCGGGGAGGTTGCCGCCGTGTTGGCTGAGCGTGGTTGGCATATCGTCAGCGGCGGTGCCTATGGCGTGGACGCCGTCGCGCATCGGGCCGTGCTCGCCCACGCGGCGGGCACGACCGTGGTCCTGGCCAACGGCGTGGATCGCGCATACCCGTATCCGCATCGGGAGTTGTTCGACCGGATCGCCGAGTCGGGGGCGATCGTGTCGGAGTACCCGCCGGGCAGCGGACCCAGCCGTGAGCGGTTCTTGCGGCGCAACCGGCTCGTGGCGGCGCTGTCGCATGCGGTGGTGGTTCCCGAGGCGGGTCGCTGGTCGGGCACCCTGAACACCGCCGGGTGGGCCCACCGGCTGCACCGGCCGGTGTTCGCGGTACCCGGACCCGCCGACGCCGCAGCCTCGGCGGGCTGTCACCGCTTGATCCAGGACCGCCGCGCCGAGCCGGTCACCACCACCACTGCCCTTCTGGCAGCGATCGACTCACTGTCTCGCTGATCCCTCAGCAGCAGCTATGGCGTTTCCTCTCGCTGTCACCGCTGTCCATAGCGGCATCCATGTCCGAATCGATTGTGTTGGAGGTTGTTCATGTCCTCGAATCCTGTTGCCGTGCAGAGCATGACCCGCGCGGAGTATCAGACCCTCGTCGAGCGCGGCTGTGCCGGTCCGGTCACCGCGATCCCTGACACACCGGGGCTGGAGGGTTGGCGGGCGCAGTTCCCGGACTGGCGCGCCCGGAACTGGACCTTCACCGAAGACGAGCGCGGCGTGCTGCGGCTGGCACCGGTCAACCTCACCCGCCAGCGCAATACCCGCGCCGCCTGACACCCGGCCCCTACCCGCGGCCCCAGATTCCCAGGCGCGCTTGGGCCTATCCCGTATCCGCATTTTCGGCGCGGCACCGCACCCCGGACGTCCGGGGCGCGGTGCCGCGCCGTCTCTTATGTGAGGAGATCACCGTGAGCACTGCCTCGCTGTCCGTCGTCCCCGACACCAGCACCGAACAGCCCGACACGAGCCCCACGCCCGACATCGTGGATATCGAGGGCACCGATGTGGAGCCCGACGCCCCCACCGATTCCGATCCGATCGTGTCACCGCCACCGCAGGCTGAGGCGGCGTACATGGATCCGAATGCGCTGCTGATAGATGAAAACGTACGTACGACGATCGATCTGGATGCCTATTCCAAGGAGAAGGCGTCGATCAGCATGTTCGGGGTGCGGGCCCCGGCGTTGGCCGAGCGTGAGCCCGATGGGTCGGTGCACGTCTACGACGGCCAATTGCGGGTGCTGCTGGCCCGCGAGGTCGGCCTGGCGAGGGTGCCGGTGTGGATCACCGACGCCGACCCGAGCGTCGAGGACAACGAACGCCGCATTGCGCGCACGATCGACCAGATCAACCTCAATGACCGCCGGGTCCCGTTACTCGATGCCGACCGCGCCAGCGGTGTCGCGCTCACCCTGGAGTTGGGGGCGAGCCCTACGCGGGTGGCCGAAGGGTTGCAGCGCAAGCGATCCGAGATCACCAAGACCGCCGCTATCGGGGCGTCACCGACCGCGAAACGGCTCCTGACCGAGGGACGGCAGCTCGATTTCGATCAGCTCGCGATCATCGCCGACTACGAACGCCGCGGCGACACCGACGCCGTGGCGCGCCTCGAACGCGCCGGACGCTACGACTTCACCTACGTGCACAAGCGCATCGACAATGAACGCGCCGCCACTCGCGCCCTGCTGCAAGCCGCACTCCCGTATGCCGCTTACGGATTCGGCATCCTGACCGCCGAACCCGACACTGACGCTGGGTTCGTGCCCGCCGCGACGCTCACCACCGCCGCCGGTGATCCGGTCACCGCCGAGGATTTCTATGCCGACCCGCAGCAGTGGGTGGTGTGGTTGGCGGTAGAGAAGAACGCACTGCTCGTCGATAAGGAAACCGGTGCGCTCGTCGAATCCGAGGCCGTGGACTGGAACACCCGCGCCAACCCCGACGCCGAACCTGGCGAGGGACTGCGCCACGCCGAGTCGGTGCAGCGCGCGGATCGGTGGACCCCGACCTATTACCTGCCCGAGGATGCGCTGGCGGGCAGCGGATTCCAGATCGTAATATCCGAATCTGACCCGCAGAGCGAAGCCGATATCGCAGCCGAGCGGGAGCAGGCTCGGCTGGCGCGGCGGCGGGTGATCGAGTTGAACGTGCGGGGAGAGGCCGCCAACGATCGCCGCAACAAATTCCTGCCGCAACTGGTGGCCGGTGCCACCCTGCACCGGGCCACTGCCAGGTTCGTCGCCGAAGCCCTCGCGCACAAACTCAACCCCGTCGAGCGCACGAAAGTGGCCTCACTGCTGCGGATCGACGCCTCAATCGAGGCGTTGGTCACCGCGATCAGCAACGCCTCACCCAACCGGGCGTGGATGATCGTGCTCGCAATGCAGATCGCCTGCGCCGAACTCGCGATCGGCAAGAGCTTGTGGCGCGACGCCCTACCCGCCACGCAGCGGTATCTGCGGTTCCTCGACGAGGCCACCGCCGATCCCGACATCGACTTCGCCCTGGTCGACGTCGAACAGGCCGCCGCCAAACTCATCGACTACCACGACATCGACATCGAGTCCTGAACCAGCACACCACAACCCGCACCGGCCTACCACGGATCTGTTCGTGGTGGGCCGGTGCTCGTCACTCACCCGAATAGAAACAGAACACCCTCATGGCCGCAGACACCTGTCCTCATCGTGATCGGTTCTGACCGCCTACCCCGACCTGAAGCTCACCCGAGTTGGTGTGGCTGTTCGCTGTCCAACCGCATCGGCTGCCCCCCGCGCGGCGGCTGCGGTGACGAACACGGACCCGACGGGCACCGCCACGACCGCAGCCGCGTCCACGCCGCGCACCGCCACGACACCGTCATCGGTCACGCCCGCGCCCGAGGTGTGCTGCCGCCGCGCCGATTCACCGAAGTCATCAACCCCACGACCAGCCGACGCACTGACCGCTCATGCCGCAGGCGCGCCCGGTCATCGCACACACATCCCGCGACAGAGAGGACTTCCATGCCCGACGACACCGATGACGCTCTATCGCGCTTGTTCGACCAGCTGACCGGTGATCCGGATCGGGTTTCCCGGGATCGTGTTCCGGGCGAGTCGCTGCATGTCGATGATCCCGGTGAATTGATCGCGGCGGTGCCCGCGATGGTCGGGTTCGTCCCCGAACGCTCGCTGGTGGTGGCAGTACTTCGCGAATCCGGTGATCCCCGCCAAGCGCCCGTCATCGACGCGGTGCTACGGCTGGATCTCGACATCGACGACAGCCACCCGGGTCGGGCGGATGCTTACGCCGACGCCGTCGCCACGATCTGCGCCACCGAGAACGCGACCATGGTGCTCGCGGTCATCGTCGATGACCGGATGAGCGAACCCCACGACACACAGCCCCCGACCGGTTCGGATATCGGGCCGTGGGGGCGGCTGATCGCCGCGTTCACCAGTTGCCTGGCCGAGGAGGACATCGTGGTCGCGGGCGCGTGGGCGGTCCGCGCCCTCGAACCGGGGCAACGCTGGTGGGATCTGCTCGGACCCAACAGCCGTGGGACACTGCCGGATCCGGCCACCTCGATGGTGACCCTCGCCCACGTGCTCCACGGGCGGCCGATCCGCAGCACCCGCTCCGAACTCATCGAACTGCTCACCCCCAACACCGAACTGACCACCCAGGTCGCCGCGGATCTCGACGACGCCCTCCGGCAGGCCCACGACCGGTATGCCGAGGCCGAGCGCCGCGGCGATCCCGGCAGCTATCACCGGCAGATGTTGGAGTGGGTGCTGTGGCGGGTCGCCGACACCGACTCCGGGATCGCGCTCACCGCCGGACAGTACGCCGAATTGGCTGCGGCGCTGCGGGATCGGATGGTGCGTGATTCGTTGTTCGCGCTCGCGGTGGGTGAGCACGCCGCGACCGCCGAACGGCTGTGGCTGGCTTCGGCTCGGGCACTGTCGGGCTGCGACCGCGCTGATGCCGCAACACTTCTCGCCTACAGCGCCTACATCCGCGGCGACGGCCCGCTCGCCGGTATCGCCCTGCAGGCCGCCCTACACGCCGACCCGACACACTCGATGACCATCCTCCTCGAAACGTGCCTGCGCAGCGGAATACGCCCACAAACCGTGCGCCGACTCGCCCACACCGGACGCGGCATCGCCGCCGACCTCGGCGTCGATCTGGGACCGATCCCCCACTGACCCGGCCCGCATCCACACCTGCACCGCCCGTGGCGGTTCCTCAGCTACCGCGGAGTCGGTTCCGTCGCCTGAACCCCGTCCGATCCACTGGCTGCCCTCAGCGGTGGCCGCCATCGCGCGGTCCGTGTGGGCCTGGGTGCGCGATTGCTGTTCTCATCCACTAACATTCGAAGGAGTACTCGGCATGGTCGCAGATACGGTCATCACCGTCAAAGGGAATCTGACCGCGGATCCTGAGCTTCGGTTCACACCCAATGGTGTGGCGGTCCTCGATTTCACCGTCGCTTCCACACCCCGATACCGCGACCCCAGCAGCGGGGAGTGGAAAGACGGCGAGGCGTTGTTCCTGCGCTGCAACCTGTGGCGCGAGGCCGCGGAGAACGCCGCGGAGAGCTTGAGCAGGGGCTCGCGCGTGATTGTGACTGGCCGCCTGAAGCAGCGCCGCTGGCAGACCCCAGACGGTCAGAACCGCACCGTCGTTGAGCTCGAGGTCGACGAGGTCGGGCCCTCGTTGCTTTTCGCCACCGCCAAAGTCACTCGCACTAAACGCGACACCAACGGCAACGGCCGGTCTGCGGCCGGGCGCTCCGATATTGGTGACCGGTCCCGCGACCTGGTCGGCGCGGCAGCGTCCACCGGCAGCAGCGGCGGGTCGGCCGATCCGTGGGCGGTGAACACTGCGGGTTCCTTCGGCGGCGGCACCAGCAATGACGACCCCCAGTTCTAACTCACTTTCCCTCGCGCGTGAGCGGTGCCTGGCGGGTTGATGCCGCCGGGCACCGCCTCGACCGCTGACGCGAATCCCGCTGTGTCCATTCTACTTCCGTGATCAGGAGAACTGTCGTGACCATTGCTTCCCACACCGCGATCGCGGTGACCCCCATGTTGACCGATATCGCCGCCCTCGCCGAGCTGATCGACACCGATCCCTGCCGGGCCCGCCAACAATTCCGGCAGGCGCTGAAGACCCTCACCCCGGCCGACTGGGGGTTTCTCGGTCTCATCCACCGTGGGTTCGCCAACTCCCCGGAAACGGCACTGGCGCGGGTGGTCTCGATCACCAACGCCCGTATCGGCATACCCGACAACGGATCCGCCCCCTGCACAGATCCCGACGAGCGCCTCTACGCCCTGGCCGACGCCATCGAGATCCCGGTGGAGGTCGAACTCGGTCCGTGGGCGCGCACTCCGGTCCGCGAGCCCGGTCACGATCTTCGCCTGCACGCGACCCCGAGCACGACCACCGATGCCAGGCGCGAAACACCGGAGGCGGTCGCGGCTCGCCGCGCACGCCACACGCCCCACCCTCTCGGACCGAGTGTGTTGCGGCACCGTGCCCGCGACGAGCGAGCCGCCCAGCGTCGCCGCCGCGCCGAGGCCGACGCTGATGCCTACTTCGCGCAGCGTCCACCGTTGGTGGCCTGACCTTCCCGCCCAGGAAAGCAAGAAAAGGAAGGGGTTTGGGTTGGGTGTCCGGGGTGTTCGTCTGGTCGAGCGCCCCGCCTGACTGAAGGGCTACCAGGGCGGTGCCCGCCGCGCCTGCGGGCCCGCGCCCGTGCGCGCACGAATTTCCCTCCGGCGCGACCGCCACCGGTTCGGGTGCGGGTTGGGTTGTGTGCGCGCGAAATTCGCGCCCACCCGTTTCGGCGCGTTCCCTCCGCCGCGTCGTTCACCACCCTGGTCGATCGCCCTTCAGGCGGGTCACCCGACCAGCCGCCCACCCCTCGTGTTGCGAAAAGCGCACGCGATCTCTCGGGGTGGGTTTCCTTTTTCCTCGCGAGACAGGACATTCGTCATGCCCAGCGCTTTCCTCGATGCTCTGTTCCACCTGGACCGCCTCTTCCACCTCGACAGCCCGCGCCTCGCGCGCGAAATGTTCCCCGATGTACTCGCTCTCGCGACACCGGCCGAGCGTGCGTTCCTCGACGAGCTCACCGACACCTTCACCCGCTACCCGTTCGCGACCGCGCACAAACGGCTCGACGCGATGTGGAAGGCAGCCGACCCAGAACGGCGGGAGCTGATCAACCGCTGCACCCCCGACACCGACCCCGGCCTGCACTCCCGAGAGCTACCGGAGATCTTCGAGGTCTCCTACACCGCCGCAGAACTCCCGCCGATGCCAGTACGTGACCGCTACCGGCCGCTGATCACCCAGCGTGCGCCCTCGCGAGCCACCGACGCTGCCCGCCTCGCCCCCGACAAGGTCGCCGCGCGCACCCAAGCCCGCCCGGTCCCGACGCCGAGCACTCCTGGGGATCACCGTGCCCACCTGCTGCCGTATGCGATCGCGACCGAGGCAATCCTCACCGGGTACGTGACCGGCACAATGTTCACCGACGGCACCACCATCGCTGATCCCAACGCCGCGCCCGAACCGCCTCAGCGCCCGATCGATGTTCCGGTGCCCGATCCCGATTCCGACGAGGAGCGCGCCAAGCGGCAGCGCCGTCGGTATGCCCGCGACCACGCCGAAGCCACCGAGCTGTGGGACCGCGTCTACGTCAACTATGTTGCGGGCCAGTACGACACCGAGCACCGCGCCGCCTGGAACGCCCAACACGAGGGCGAGCGCGACGGCGAGACGTTGGACGAACGCGCCAGCGACTACTTCGACAGCCACGACGAGACAGCAGCGCGGGATCGGCGCTCGCGCCGACGCGGGCAGGGTGGTGCGCCGCGGCGCGGTGGCCGGATCACCGAGGACGAGGCGAAGGCATTCGCCGATGCCCGCACCGGGTTGCGGGTGCGTGACGACGCCCGTCCGAAGATCCCGAACCAGGGCAACGGCCTCGACTACGACGACGCAGCGATGGTCCCGGTCATGGGGTGGCGGTGCGTGTCCTGCTTCATCGAACGCTCCATGACCGACCAGCGGCCCATCCACATTCGAGGCGGACAGTTGGTTTCCGATGACGGCCTCTGCGATTCCTGCCGCGCCGACGCCCGTCCCGGGATCGCGCCGCTGCCCGAGGAGTTCACCACCGAGGATTTCGTGGTCTCTCGCTGTGAATTCCTCGCCGCCACCTACCCTGCGGCCGCGCACGCTCTGATCGTCGAGGTGTGGCACCGGGCGGCACCGCACCCGATCTGCCGCCACATCACGCGCTTCCTCGCCGCTCATCCCGAGCTGACCCCGAACCCGGCCAAGCCGCTCCAGCGCGCCGCCGAGGTTGCCGCCACCGAGGTAGCACCGCGTCCCCGCGCCGCCGCGCGGAACCGGCGGGCGAAGTTGGGAGCCGATCAGCGTCACGGCCGCTGCGACGGCTGCACCCGCTACACCGTCATCCACACCGACAACTACTGCCTCACCTGCCGGATCGATCTCGGCCTCGTACCCGCCCGGCCCCGTCAGTCCCAAGCGGCCTGACCCGACATCCGCTGTCTCCCTTTGATCGCCGGTCCGCCGTGGCTGCCTCGCGCCCACGGCGGACCGGTCCACCACCAACTCGAACCTCGAGGAGCTCTCGTGATGCACCGATATCCGACCGGCCTCCGCCGCCTCACCCGAGCGTTGCGCCGCGCATTCGCACCGCACCGCCGTGCCGTCACCGTGCGAGTGTTCCTTAACCGCGACCCGCACTCCCTGCTCCACGGCTACACCCGCGACGCGCCGCTGGTCCTCGCCTACGAATACAACGTCACCACCGCAGCTGCCCCGGCCGACGCGGTGATTCTCGAACGCGCCTTCGCCGCGTTCAACAGCCACCCTGAGCACCCCGACGACCACGCCCACGCCGACGCGTGGGCCGAGAAACCGTTGCGGTCGCTGTCGGTCGGCGACGTCGTCGCCATCGAGGACCGCTACTACGCCTGCGAGTCCAGTGGGTGGATGCGCATCGCCGCACCACTCGACTGAGCGCTCGAACTGCGGACCGGACGCCACCACCGACATCCCCTCACTCCCGCTCCGACTTGGAGGTACACGCCGTGCCCCACCCCTGGCTCGACTTCCTCTCCGACCACTACTCCTCGATCTGGGTCCTGTGCTGGTTCGCCATCTGCGTGCACTGGGCGCGCCCCCTCACCGAATCTCGCTGCCACTGCCGGTGTTCCACCACCACCACCACCACCACCGAGCCCGGCACGAGGTAGTCCAGAACCGCTCGGCACAGCGGCTCCCCGCCGCCCAGACCACCAGCGTCTCTCGCTACCCCGGTCCGTCGCGGTGCCCACTCCCGCGACGGACCGGCACCACCAGCTACCAGCGCCCCTTCAACCCAATCCCCTCCACCATCACCTCACAACTCGCCACCCCCTCCACTACGCTCCCCATCACCACCCAGCGACTTCTTCTTCTCCTCCTCCTACTACTCACCTACTCCCTCTCTTTATCTCTTTTTCACAAGCACACCTCTTGCATCCAGGAGGTTAAGCGGGACTATCGACGGAAATGAGACAAGTTCGAGGTCACGCAGGTGGACTATCGGACGTGTCGGGACTACCGCGATCCTGTCGACCTGGACGAGTTTGACGAGCAAGCAGCTGTCGCTACGGTGATGCGACATTGTCGCTTTTCCGTTGACGGCTGGAGTGGTTTCTTGACGAAGGTCCCTGGATCGGCAGGGCTGGTCCTGGTCGAGGGAGTGCGGCATCTCGATGAAGCCGCCGCGGTTTTCGAGGGCATGCTCCTCGGCTGGGAGAACCAGCAGAGGTCTCGAATGTTGGCGGTGACGACGATCGAACCGCGGATCGCGCTGATCAAGCGGTTCCGGAATTTCGCGGAAACCTATCCCTGGGAGTGGACGGCCTCCGATGTCGAGGACTTCACGGTCTCGCTGACCTCCGACAGCGGTGGCCGGCTGGCACCGTCGACGATTCGGGGCTACCACTTGGTGCTTCGCATGTTTTGCGACTATCTGACCGATCAGCGCTACGAGTGGGTGCGTCAATGCCGAGATCGGTTCGGGCAGATCCCATCTCAGATCTGCCATGAGTGGAACACCACCGCGCACCTGCTCAACTACGAAGGCCGGCCCGAGCGGCGGCCGTTGTCCTACGACGAGTTACAGCGGTTGTTCGACTACCTCGACCAACGGGTCGAGGTCATCGCCAACTCCGGTCGCAAAGGCGCGTTCGCGGCGCTGCGCGACGCGCAGATGATCAAGACCGCCTACGCCTACGGTCTGTTCTCCGGGGCTCCAGCCGCGTGCACTTCCGCGATTCTCTGAATTTGTGCAGTTCAGAGGCTGATGCGAGGAATGCTAGCGGTCGCAACAGCCGTGGTGCAAGCGGGCTCGCGGCGTGTCATCGCGTTCGGGTTGTTGTGTTGAGCCGGGCCATGAGTTCGCAGTTGGTGGCGCGGGCTGCGGCGATGTCGTGGTCACGTTCCTCGAGTTGCTGCTGCAGGTCGAGGTTGTGTTGTTCGAGCTGGTTGATCCGCTGGTGGAGGGCGTCGATGTCGGTGGGTGCGCCGAGCCCGGACTCGCGCCACGTCTGTTCGCCGAGTGCTTCGGACAGCCGTTTCTCGAGGTGCTGGACCCGGGCGTTGAGCCGTGCAGCGCGTTCGTGGGCAGCGAGAAGGTCGGCTTGCAGCGAGGCACGGGTTACCGCCGGTCCGGTCCCGGACGTGGTGGCTGGATCTGCTTGCAGCGCATGGATTTTCTCCAGCAGGTCACGGTGCCGGTAGAGGAAAGTTCGGTCGACTCCGGCGGCGCGAGCGATGGCGGCCGTGCTGGGCTGCTCGCCGTCGGCCGCGGCTCGGTCGAGTATCGCGATGACGCGTTGGCGGCGGCGCATCGAGTCGTTGCGGCGGCCGTCGAGCATCGGGCCGGAGCTCGTGGTGTGTTGCGCGCGGGCAGATTTCGTTGAACTCATGCGCTGGCCTCCGTGGTGGGAGTGGTGAGAGTCGGCATGCCGAGCGGGACGCTGTGGGCAGCGCGGTGACGGCGCACGACGGCGACCGCCTCGTCGATGTGGGCGCGCTCGTCCTCGTCGAGGTCGGCGATGTCGCTTTTGATCCGGTTGATCAGCCGCCGGATGCGGGTGATTTCTTCCTGGGTTGGTGTGGCGTCGACGCGGGCCCAGTCGTCGACTCCGTCGACGGCGGCCGACAGGCGTTCCCGGGTGCGCAGCAGGTCGTCGAGGTGTGCTTGCAGGTCGGGCAGGTAGGCGATGTTGGTGCGGAAGTGATCACAGCCCGCGCAGCGGAACCGGACCGGGCAGGCTCCTCCGCCGGCTGTGACGTTGGTAGGTTCGGTGCAGGTGCCGTAGGGGACGGCGACCTCGCCGACGGCGTGACGGACGCGTTCGGATTCCAGCAGCATCCGCGCGTCACGCCAGATCCGGTTGCCGTGCCGATCGAAACTGAGCGCGGTGACGGTGTCGACCGCGGCGCGGCGCCGGTCTTCCCCAATGCGGTAGTAGCGGCGGGTCACGGAGAAGCTGCGGTGATCGAGCAGCTCGGCCAGGACATCGATCGGAACCCCGGCGTCAGCATGTCTTTGGGCGTAGGTGTGGCGATATCCGTAGGGCACGACCCGGGACTTGTCGAAGTCGACGCCGTCGCGGGTGCGCAATGTCGGCAGCGTGGCCAGCCAGTCGCGGTGACGCGCTTGCAGGGTTGTTTTGCTGATCGCCTTGCGCCCGTCGGGATTCCGATACCGGGTGGGCAACAGCTTCAGCTGCGCCGAGGGTGCGTCGGGGAATCGTTCCCGGACCCGTTGCTGCTGGGCGATGACGACGTCGGCGGTGGCCTTGCTGATCGGCAACCGTCGGCCGAGCCGGTTGGCTTTGATGTTGTCGTAGACCAGCACTGGGCCGCCGTCCTTGTCGTAGTCGAGGCAGTTCAGCGTGAGGTTCAGGATGTCTTCGGGACGGCGGCCGGTGTCGATGCCGATCTGGGTGGCGACCCGGACCTCGGCAGGCCGGAGGGTGTCGAGGTTGGCACACAGCACTGTCATGATCTCTGGCGGCAGGCAGCGTCCGGGTTCGCCGCGTTCGGGATCGGCAGGGATGTCGACGTGTTCGACGGCGAAGTCGCCAGGCAGTCCGGCCGCGTGCTGACCGGGCCGGGTCAGGCCCAGGGATCGGATTCCGGCGAGCACCTGACGCACGTCGCGGCAGATCATGTTGCGTTGATAGCGGCCGATTCGTCCGGTGGCTTCCAGGTGGCCGAGCCGGTTGAGGAACCCTTCCAGATCGGGGCGTCCGAGAGCGGCGGGATCCAGACCATGGTCGGGCCGGCGAGCGAGGTGTTCGGACAGCCGCCCCATGTTATTGATCTTGCCGCGAACCCGCGATGCGCCACTGCCTCGATGGTGCGGCAGTTGCTCGGCCGCCCACCGCTTCGCTGCGTTGGACAACCATGGCTGGGTGATCATGGTGAACGACAGCCTCCCCGGGTGACCGAAGATGGCCAGATCCCAAGTGTCCTTTGCTTGTTCGATGCCGGGGTCGGTGAGCATCCGGCGCACGTCGCGGGTGAACGACGTCATGATCGACCTCGGCCGCCGGTCGGGGGCAAGTTTCGGATCGCAGTCGTGGATGGTGGCGACCTGGTGGCGGCGCAGGGTGTCGCAGACTGCCCGAATCGCGACATCGGTGAGCCGCAACCCGTCACGCAGGCGTGCCTGCATGCCGATCAGCACCTCCACGACCACCAGCTCGGGCAGTGCCCGCAGGTTCACCTGCCCTGGTTCAGCCACTCCCGATTCCGTTGTCCGCCAGGATCGTTCGTCGATATTCGGATCATCGCGACGGGCTACCGACCGCCGCTGAAAGTGCGTGCCGCAGTAACCGACCGCCCCGTCAGCGGCGCGGGTGCACGCCGAAACCAAGCAATCCGGCGACAGCGGGTGGGGACGAACACGCGGATGCCGCGCGAACTCTGCGACGCTCACACGAATGCGCCTGGCGCGGAAGTTTGCTGCGTGAGGTTCGCACAACTGGGCACCCGGAACGATCGGCAGGCGTCGACATTTGGGGACCGCGCAGCGCGGCGCCGGCAGCGGCGCGGCAGGAAGCGCATCGCTGGCGGTGATCTCGGCCATGGTCATGCCCATGCGGGACAGCCTGGTGAAACACCGGTGGCAGATGTCTGGGTAATCGTCGTGGGCGGTCCCGATGCACTGGTGGACCCGGCATACCTTCCGGCCGAGAAGCCGATGTTCGGCAGGCAGGAACAGAATCCGGGCGACCGGATCCCACCCGGCCTCGGCCAGCAGCTCCTTATCCAGTGCTCGTGCCAGCACCGCAGCCGGGCCGGCGAGACCGACACCGGCGAGCACATGCGGGAACTCGATCGCCTCCAGGCCGTTCCATTCGACCGCGCGGTCTACGACGGCGGCTGTCATCGGTTCACCGCGCCGAGCTCGCGGGGACTGGGCACGGAGTCGACGGCCGCGCGCAGCCTGGAGGAGTCCGGATGAATATAGACCTGGGAGGACGTGATCGACGCGTGTCCCATAAGGTCGGCGACCACGTCGATGCCGGCTCCGGCGTCGACGGCGTTGCTGCCGAAGGCATGCCGCAGTTGATGCGGCCGGACCGGGGCGTCGAGCCCGGCCCGCCGCGACGCGGCGGCCATCAACTCCGCGACAGCGTCCGGGCGCATCGGCGCGCCGATGGTTCCGCGGAACATGTTGACGAACACGAAATCACTGCTGGCAGCAGAAGGGATGCGCATGCGCTCGAACTCGTAGGTATCGAAGGCTTGCACCACAAGGAAATCCAGCGGCACCACCCGCTGACGGCGGGACTTTGCCACGGCGCCATTTGGGTTGTCCTCGCGGCGCACCACATGCAGATGCGCACGCTCAACCTCGCAACCCAGCCGCCGCGAGTCCACCAGCAGATGCACGTCGCTGCGGCGCAGCCCGCACAATTCCCCACGCCGCAGCCCGGCGCGAGCCAAAAGCAGCACGATCAGCCGGTCCCGCGCGGACCTGCACGCGCGCAGCAGCGCGACGATCTGGGTGTCACTGGCTCGTTCGACCATCGTCTCCGGCTCGGGCAGCCGATGCCGCACTCGCATCCGCCACGCCATCCGCCCGTCCTCGCCGCGAGCCTCGGCCGGCAGGTCGCGATCGTCGGCTACCTCGTACAGCATCGCCACCAGTCCCGGTTCACCGTGACCGGCCGCGATCGCGTGGACGACCATGCCCCGCACTGCGGTCAGCACACCGTTGATCCGCGATGGGCATCGCAGTGCCGCACCCGGACCCGCGACCACCGTCGCGGCATCAGCCGACGCAGGGGCATGCGCCAGCCACGTCATGAACAGGGCGAACTGCTCGACCCCGGCCTGCCAGGTCCGGCCCGACCGGGCGCACCAGCGCATGAACAACGTGATCGAGTGCGCATACGCCTTCGTCGTGGATTCGGCCGCGTCGCGGCCGAACCGCAGATGCCGCAAATACTCGTCGGCGACGCCGACGATCCGCAACTCCTCGTCCAGCACCGTCCAATACCGCTGCCCGGACGGCAAACTCACCGGAAATGCCCGCATAGATGCTCGCTTTCTGGTCGGCAACCCGATACGACTACCAGCCACGAGCACCACACCCACGGAGAATCGCCGAAGCACCGGCGGGACTACCCCGGTTGGGCAACGTCCTGCAACAGGTCAGGAAACCCTGGAGAGGGATTGCGCCGCAACGAACTCTGCCGCTTGGACGTGGTCGACCTGCGACCGAACCCGCACATGCCCGAGTGGGGCACCTACGGGTCGCTGCACGTGCGCTACGGCAAGGCGACAAGAGGCAGCGCACCGCGGCGACGCACCGTGGTGACGGTGCCGGAGTTCGACTGGGTCGTAGCCGGGATGCGCCAGTGGGTCGAGCAGGCCCGCCCCATCCTCAACCCCGGTGACCATCAGGCCCTTTGGGTCACCGAACGCCTCACCCGCATCGATGGCGCGTTCTTCGAGAAGCGGTTCTCCCGGATCCGCACCGGCGCCGGGTTGTCCCCGGAATTGACGTTGCACTGCCTGCGACACTCCTACGTGACCCACTTGATCGAGTTCGGCTATCCGGAGCGATTCGTCCAGGAACAGGTCGGACACCTCTACGCGTCCACCACCGCGATCTACGCTTCGGTCAGCAACGACTTCAAGAAACAGACCCTGCGAACAGCGCTGAGCAGGGTCTACCCACACGCGCCTCGACCGAGGGAACCGAAGGAGAGTTCGTGAGCACGCGACGGGTCGTCATGCGCTGGCATCTGCGGCAGGTCATGGCGACCCGCGGAATCTTCCAAACCAGCGATCTGGTGCCTCTGCTGGCCGAGCGCGGGGTCCGCCTGACCCGTCAATACGTCCACAAGATGGTCACGACCCCGCCGCAACGGATCAACACCGACCTGCTCGCGGCTCTCTGCGACATCCTCAACTGCCAACCCAACGACCTGCTCGAGCCTATCGTTCTACCTGCCGAACAGGCCGACACCGGAACCGATGGCCGCAGCGAGGAAGGCCTGGGCATCGGGGAGCTACGTCCGATCCGGGCCACTGTCCGACGGCCACACGACCCCGCCGAGTGAGGGACCGGATTCCTCTGCCGCGCACTACCTGTTCACGCTGCGGTCAGGCCTGCAACCGCACCCGCGAAGTCCTCGGCGAACCCATCTGCGATGCCTGCCATCTGCGAGTTCGCCGAGACGTCAGAGCCTGTCCCGGCTGCGCGGAACCGAAAGTACTGGCCTTCCACGACGCACAACATCGACCGGCATGCGCGGCATGCACAGACAACGAACCGATCTTCGCCTGCCCGCAATGCGGTCGGGAGGACAACCCCTACGGTCGCCTCTGCGCCCGCTGCACACTGGCCCGACGCGCCACCGAACTCCTCTCCGATCACCGCGGCAGGGTCCATCCGCGTCTTCGGCCGGTCTTCGACGCCTGGATGGCCGGTCGACGTCCGCAATCCACTTTGACCTGGCTCATCAAACGATCCAGCTGCCCCGAGATCCTGCAAGCGATGGCGCTGGGAGACCTGCCCATCGCCCACACCACCTTCGAAGACCTCCCCAGCACCCGGAACATCAACTACATCCGAGACTTGCTCACCGCCACCGGCGTTCTCGAACCCTACGAACCACTGGTCGCACGAACCACCCACTGGCTCGGCAGCCTCCTGCCAGAACTTCCCAAACACCACGCCGACCTGGTCGAACGCTTCGCCCGCTGGCATATCCTGCGACGTCTGCGACTGCTTGAAGCACGCGGCAAGATCACCAGAGGCGCCGTCCAGAACGCTCGCGCCGATTTCCTCGCCGCTCTACGCCTTCTCATCTGGCTCGACCAGCACCACCGCGCACTCGCCGACACGACCCAGGCCGATCTCGACCGCTACCTGGCCCAGCACCCCAGCCGCAGCACCACTCTGACCCGGTTTATCGACTGGACCAACCACACCCAGCTCACCAACGACCTGTTGATTCCCGTCCCGCAGCGGCCTGATTTACAGGTCGAACTCGGCGACGAACAACGCTGGCAGCACGTCGAAACACTGCTGCACGACACCACGATCCGGCTCTACACCCGCGTCGCCGGTCTGTTCATGCTCCTGTTCGCCCAGCCACTCTCACGCATCGCCCGAATGCACCACGACCAGGCCGTCCTCCACCCCGACGGCACCGTCACCATCACCTTCGACACCATTCCCATCGAAATGCCCGAACCTCTCGACCAACTCATCCGTGAGCACCTGACCACCGGCACGCCCGCCTCCTACGCCAACGACGGCCGCTGGCTCTTCCCTGGCCGCCTCCCAGGAAAACACCTGGTCACAGAGAACATTCGCGGCCACCTCGTCGCGCGAGGCATCCGGCCCGGCCACGCCCGCAAAGCCGCCCTGTTCCACCTCGCAGCCGCCATGCCCACCCCAGTCCTGGCCGAGCTACTCGGACTTTCCCCAACCACCGCGGCCAGATGGGCCGCGCTCTCCGCTCAAACCTGGGCACACTACACAGCCATGCGCGCCGATAGTCTCGGGTTGCGATAGTCCCGCTCCACCAACAAACGATTTGGTAACGACCTGGGAATATGCTTGATTTGACGAAAAAATAGTCAATTCCAACCCCTGGCGTAAATGGCCGGTGGGGTGCTTGATGGGTATATGACCGCGACGATTCATAAAGTCGCGGCAGGCAATGGGTATCAATATTATCTGCGCAATGTCGCCGCGAATGATGTTTCGGCTCGCGGCCGTTCCAGCCTCGCTGACTATTACTCAGCTCATGGGGAAGCTCCGGGCCGCTGGCACGGCACGGGCCTTGCCGCGTTAGGCCTGCAACTCGGTGAGGAAGTCACCGAAGAACAGCTGAAATCCCTGCTCGGACTGGGGCGTCATCCGAACGCGGAAGTGATCGAAGCACGTGTCTACGACGCTGAGATCAACAAGGGTGCCACGCACAAACAAGCGACACAAGCCGCCGATCACGCGTCGCGTTTAGGTAACCCATTCCGGGTCTATGCGGAGGTTTCCGAGTTCCGGAAACGGTGTTCGAAAGCCTTCACCGAATACAATTCCGCGCACGGATTCGACCCTCAGGACGCTATTAGCAATGACGAACGCGCGCGTATTCGTACTCGTGTCGCGTTTGAAATGTTCTGCGAAACCTACGATCGTCCGCCCTTGGATGCGCGGGAATTGTCGGGGTGGGTGGCGCGTAACTCGCGTCCCAGCACGACTGCGGTCGCGGGTTTCGATATCACTTTCTCACCGGTGAAGAGCGTCTCGGTGTTGTGGGCGCTGGCCCCGCGCACCGTCGCGGGCAAGATCGAGCTCGCGCACCAGCGCGCGGTGCGCGACGCGCTCAAGTGGCTCGAGGAGCACGCGGTCTTCACCCGGTTGGGACGCAACGGTGTGCGCCAGGTCGATGTCGAGGGCATTGTCGCGGCGTGTTTCACCCACCGCGATAGCCGTGCCGGGGATCCTGACCTGCACACGCACGTGGTGATCGCGAACCGGGTGCGCACGCTCGACGGAAAATGGCGCACCCTCGATGGTGCCGCGATCTACCACGCTGTGGTCACCGTGTCCGAGATCTACAACACCCGCCTGGAGCATCATCTCGAAGATCTCGTCGGTGTGGAGTTCACCGAACGCGCCGGTACCGATCCCACCAAGCGGCCGATCCGCGAAATCGTCGGCATCCCAACCCGGTTGATCGAGGTGTGGTCGCGGCGCGAGGCCGCGATCAAGGAACGTCTGGGTGAGCTCGCCGCCGACTTCCAACACCGGTTCGGGCGCGAACCGATCCCCGGCGAAATCTATGACCTCGCCCAGCGCGCCACCCTGGAAACCCGCCCCGCCAAACACCACCTGCGCTCACTCGCCGAACAACGCACCAGCTGGCGGGCAGAGGCGGTGGCGGTGCTCGGCGGCCGGGAAACACTGTCGCGGATGATCGTGGCGGCGTTGAATCCGATTCGTGCGCCGCGTGTTTCGGTATCGGCGCAGTGGATCGCGCACACCGCCGAGCGCGTGCTGGAGGTCGTGGCGGAGCATCGATCGACCTGGCGGCCCAACAATGTGCGCGCCGAAGTCGAGCGGCAGGTCCGCGGCCGCATCCACGGCCAGGATTGGGAACACACCGCCGAAGCCGTACTGACCGAAGCGCTGTCGCCGACCCAGTCGATCGAACGCGGCGACCCCGATGTCGCTGACGCACCCGAATTGCGTACGGTGCCCGAGCTGTTGCGGCGTCGCGACGGCTCCAGCGTCTACACCGCCGCGGGCTCGCAGCTGTTCACCTCGGCGCACACGTTGTCGGTGGAGAAGCAGTTGATCGAGCTGTCGGTGCAGTCCGGTGCCCGCCAACTCACCCCCGCGATGGTGGCTGCGGCGGTGCGCAACTACAACACGCTGCATCCGGATAGGCCGTTGAACGCCGGGCAGGTCGGTGTCGTCGAAGGCTTCGCGACCTCGGGGTTGCGGGTGCATACCGCCAACGCCCCCGCCGGATCCGGCAAGACCACTGCGATGGCTGTGCTCACCGACGCCTGGCACACCAGCGGCGGACAAGTTCTCGGCCTGGCACCCACCGCGTCAGCCGCCGCGGTGCTGGGTGAGTCGATCGGTGCCCGGGTCGAGACCGTCGACAAGGTCCTCGACGTCTTGTCTCGTCACACACCGCGTCCGGACAACCCAGCTGTGGATCGTGATGTCCCGCCGCCGCTGCCGGAATGGGTGCTGCAAATCGATTCCGACACGTTGGTGATCGTCGACGAGCATGTCAAGCTCGGCAACCTCAAACGCCTACGACTGCTGCGGTTTCTGGCTTCTCGCGGGGCGACGATCCGCTGTATCGGCGACGATCAGCAGCTGCCCGCGATCGAGGCCGGCGGCGCGGACACCGACATGAACGCCGCCGCACCCGAGCACACCCTGACACTGACCCACGTCGTGCGCTTCGCCTCCACAGCCGAAGCAACGGCCAGTTTGCAACTGCGCGAAGGCGACCCAGCCGCCCTGGGCTGGTATCTCGACAACGCTCGCATACATGCGGGCCATCACGGCGCGACCCACGATGACACCTACACCGCCTGGGCCGCTGACCATCTCGCCGACCGCGACGCGATCATGCTCGCCGCAAACCACGACGTGGTGAAAGCGCTCAACACCCGCGCTCGCGCGGACCGCATCACACGCAGCGGTGGCGCAGCCGGCGCGGAATGCGAGCTCGCCGACAGCTTGGCGGCCTCGGTCGGTGACACGATCCGCACCCGCCGCAACAATCCACGCCTGCGTCTGGGTGCGAGTGATTGGGTGCGCAACGGTTATGCCTGGACCGTCACCGCTGTCCACGGCGACGGCAGTTTGACCGCTACGCACCTGCGTTCCGGTGGAAAACGCGGTGCGAGTGTGCGGCTTCCCGCCGACTACGTCGCCGCGCATGTGCGCCTCGGGTACGCCACGACGATCGATTCCGCGCAGGGAATCACCGCCGATACCTGTCATGTCGCGCTCACCGGAAATGAATCTCGGCAGCAGCTTTACGTCGCGATGACGCGCGGTGTGTACGCCAACCACGCCTACATTCCGACCGCGTTGGACGGCAGTGAGGGCTCGTTTTGGAGTGAACCAGCGGTGTTTCCGCACACCGCGGTCGAAGTTTTACTGCGCATCCTCGGCCGCGACGGCGCACAAAAATCGGCACACACCCAACTGCGTGACGCGCTCGACCCGCGCGCTCGGATCGGTCGCGCACTCGATATCTACCTCGACGCGCTCGGTGTCGCCACAGAACACGCCCTCGGCACTGAGGGCCTGGACCGTCTCGACACCGCCGCGGAAGCACTGCGCCCGAACCTCACCGACAGCCCCGCCTATACCGTGTTGCGTCAGCACCTTGCGATGATCGCGCTGTCCGGGGCCGACCCGATCGCTGCCCTGCACACCGCCGCAGGCGCGCGGGAACTCGACACCGCCGATGATGTTGCCGCGGTATTGGACTGGCGGCTGGACCCCTCCGGCGCGCACTCCACCGGCACCGGACCGCTGCCGTGGGCACAAGGAATCCCGCGCGGTCTGCGCGAAGACCGAGACTCCACACAAGTCACTCCGCGCGCAGGCATCGTCGGCGAACTCGCGGCTCAGATCCGCTGCGACATCCACTGGTGGACTCCGGTCACAGCGCCGCACTGGGCTCGACCTCTCGTCGGCACCGATCCGGGACTGCTCGGCGATCTCGCGGTCTGGCGCGCCAGTCTGCATGTCGACGACCGCGACATGCGCCCCACCGGACCACCACGCTACGGCGCGCTCGAACGTGAGCACCAACAGCTCCTCGACGAACAAGTCACCGATGCGCTCGGCGACATCCATCTGCCGGTAAACAAGTGGGCCGCCACCATCGAGCGGTTGGAGGCCCGCGTCGTGAAAGACCCGTATTGGCCCGTCCTCGCGGACAAGATCGAAGTCGCCTCCCGCGCCGGAATCGACATCGAGGCATTGCTCACCGACGCCGCGGCGCTGCGGCCGCTGCCCGATCAGATGCCCGCCGCCGCGCTGTGGTCGCGCCTGGAATTGGAGCCCTCCGCCCTCGACGCCGGTCTCGACCACCGAAACCTGCGCCCGTACTGGATCACCGATCTGCGCACCGTGCTTGGTGACGATGCCGCCGACCGCGTCATCGCCGACCCGGCGTGGCCGCGTGTGGTCGCTGCGATCGACCGCGCGACCGGCACCACATGGACACCGCAGCAACTACTCGCCACCGCGCACGAACTGCTCCTCGCCGCCCAACCTGACGACACCTCCGGCCTGCGCCCCGACCAACTCGCCAGTGCGCTGGCCTGGCGCATCGACGCACTCCTACACCACACACCCACCCCACGCACCAACGCTCCCGCCGCCGACGCGCCTGGTCGTGCGGATTTGCCCGAGTCCACCACATCCCCTGATGCACCACCGCAACCCGAATACAACCAGGAAGGCCGACAGACAATGCCCCCCGAACCTGCGTCACCACCGGCCTCCGAGGTAGACATCGGAGCTGAAACCGACGCCGCTGAGTTCCCTGACCGTATTCGCGAGGTGGCCGAACTGTTCCGCACCGGCCAGATCGCTGTCGGCGTCGATGCGTTCGGTGAGCTCGCCGATATCGCTACCGATGAACAACACACCGTCCTCGCCGACATCGCAGAAACTCTGTACCGCAACAGCTTTCCCGTCGCTCGCGCACGGTTGCGGTGGGCTGCCGAGCGTCTGCCCGAGCATCGGGCACTCATCGAGGCATGCACACCGGACAGCGACCCGCACGTCTACCAAACCCCCACCCGCCCAGCCGAACCCGGCTACCAGCGCGACCGACACCGCGAAGTCGCCCGTGACCACCCTGACCACATCAACCCCGATGCACGCCGCGAACAACTCACCGACGCACAGATCGATGCCCGCCGAGCCGAGCAGGGCTACCACGACACCCGCGCCGACGTCGACGACCAGCCCTACGACAACGTAGTTCCGGATGGAGTTCTGCATCACTACTACCGGCCAGTGTTGCCCGATGCGCGCCCGAAGCACCGCCCACTCGATTACGACCGCGCCGCCCTGTCCGACACGCGCGGATTGGGCTGTGTCGCCTGTGGTCTGGAACGCACCCGCACCGACGCCTCTCCCGTGCTGCCGCGCCGCGCCGACGACGGGCTGTGCGGCGAATGCCGCGACAGTGACCAGCAAGGCATCCCCGACCACGATCCCGCCGACCACGTCGCCGCACGCTGCACCCACATCGCCGCCACCAAACCCCCCGCCGCCGCCCGCGCGATGCTGCGCCGCGACTGGCGCGCCACCCGCAACCCAGCACACCGAGCCGCGATCGAAGCCTGGCTCCACGATCACCCACTCCCCGACACCACCCAGCCATCGCGCTCGGTCGACCCCGCCGATCCAGCATTCGACAATCCGCTCTACGTGCTCACCGACGCTCAACTCGACGAGCACATCGCCCAACTACACCAACGCCTCGCCCTCGCCGACACCGAGACATTCCTGTTCAACCCACCCCAGCACCCACCCGACCCAGACGATCTCGCCCGCCGCCACACAGCAGCACAACAGGCGATCCGCGACGCCCACACCGCCGACCAGCAACTCCACACCGCCGCCAAGGCCTTCCACGCCGTTGCGACCGAACTCCACGACGCGCGTGCCGATCTCGACGCCACACCCACCTACCGGCGCGGCCAACGCCGAGCACTGCAAACCCGCATCGACACTCTGATCGCCGAACAAACCACGCGCAACCGCGAACACAGCGCCGCACGCGCCGCCGCACGCCAGGCAAAACGCGACGCCATCCTGCTCGCCGGCACCCCCGACTGCTGGGACCAACTCTTGAACACCGCCCCTGAACACGCACCAGACACCGACCAACACCACACCGAAGCGGGAACCCACACCAGTGAAGAAGTCCGGACCCGCATCGCCGACATCAACCAACAGCTCGAGGAATACCACGCCGAGCAACGCCGCCGCCGCAACCTCACAAACACCCAGAAAGCACACGAACAACACCATCGACAGCACGCTGAACCAGCAGACGAATTCAACTGTGAAAACAGCACCAACCACCCCGAGCCTGTCAATCACCTTCCAGACGATGACCTCGGACTGTAAATACTGAACGAAACAGCAGAACCGTTGGTCGCCGACCTCGCCACCACTTATCCATGTGTCACGCGAAATATTCTTGTCACGCCACGGGTCGGGCGCTGTTCATCCGAAACGAGCCGATACCGGCCGCGGCTCCGCCGCATCCCCGAGCCCCACGACTAAGCACGGCCGCACCCGTCGATTCCGCACGCACCCGATACCACCCAGCCACACCGATCCAGAGACCTCCGCACTGTCGTCACAAGAGGCCGTCGTAGACATCCGCTGAATCGAGCAGGTTCGCCGCGATCTTGCATGCCTGTGCTTCTGTCACGCTGGTGAGCCCGTCCGGCAATATCAACTCCAGGAAAACATGCCGATCCCCGTCGATATCCGCCGCCTTCACCCGCACCCCGACGGCAGCCGACAGCTCGGGCCCCGACACCTTCACTGACACCACCGGACCGTAATGCTCCACCAGCGCACCCGGCTCCGATGGATCCAGGTCGCGATGATCGACACACCACAACGGCCGACACATCGGCACCGCGGACGCGACACCACACACTTCGGTCCCGACGATCAACCACTCAGCCAGCGCACGCGCCTGCCCGGAGGTCAACTCCACATGACCAACCCCTGGCACGACGAGATCAATTACGCGGTGCCGCACACCATCACAGTCGACGGCAGTCAACTGTACAAACACACGCCGCTGCGCACTCGACGAAACCATCCCCGAAACCGGAACTGACAATTCCGGACCGTAATGCACACAACGAGTACCGGGTTCACCCGGATCGCGATGCCACACACACCACACCGGACACGAAAGAACAATGGCCACAATCGATCCCCCCCATGGCGAACGAAGTCCGTCGGGCCTGAGCCCCACCGCAATCCACTGTAACCAAACTGACGCCAAACGGTGACCGCCGACCCATGACATCGATCTCAATGAGCCTGCACGCCAGAGACATAGCGGCAGATACAGCACAGCGTCTACGCCGATGACGACCGGTTCGACTCGAAAGAGCCACCTTCTGTCCGTGAACGGCAATCCCAGGTCCGCGCACAGTCCACCAATTAGGTTGAGCGCGACACTGGGTCAGCGGTCGCCGTCTGGGCTTTCGTCGAGGAGCGGAACTTGTTCTACCGTGCCGCGAGCGCCGACTACGACGGTGACGAGGCCAGGGGCGATCCACATCGTTGTCTTGGCGGGCAGGAAGATCATGGCCTGAAGGATGTAGCGGTCACCCGCGGCGGCGAGTGCGTCGTGGAGCGGATGATCCGGCGCGTTGTCAAAGTGGATGCGTCGCAGGAACTGCCAGGCGCTGATCGTGCGATCGATGGCATCGGGTCAAGGCCACTGGGTGTCGTCTGAACGGATCAGGTCCGCGATCGCGCTCTCCAGGCGTTCACCGTTCAGATCTCCTGGTCGACCGGGTCGAGGGCATGAAGGATGGTCGGAATGGCCGCGCCCAGAACGGATTCCACTTGGTAATAGTCGAGATCGGATTCCAGTTCGTCGATCCACTCCGCGAGTTCGAATGACTCCATCACGTGCCAGGGCGTGCGGTGATTCGGGCGTTCGGTCTTCTGGGTGAGCAGGGCGACAGTGTAGGCGACAGCCGCGGGCCAGATCCGTTCCAGCGTGGTGTCATCGAGATCGTCGCTTTCGCCGTCGTCCAGGTATTCGCTCACCTCGTCCGCTCGATTGGCTCGGCTGAGAGCGCGGAGACCCGGGTGGGCCTGGTCGATCGCGGCGGCAATGTGTTTGAGGGAGGCGCCGCAGCCGAAATCGGCAAACACGCTCGGCCGACGATCCGCCGGAGGCAGCCAGATCCACGTCTTCCTGGATCGTGCCACCACTCCAGTGGTCTGAAAACGGTTCCCGCTGCCTCCCACTCTTCGGTCAGCCATGTGTGGAAGTCGGCGCCGCCCAGACAACACAACAGAGCCTGCACTCCCGCCCAGCCAGCCACGAGTGCCAGGTTCGTGGTGGCGGCCTGGTCGAGCTGGAATGCGAGCTGGGCAGGATGGGCACCGAGCAGATCGCCGTCGAATGCGCACGCAGGACAGACACTGACCCTGGTCGTGGTGGGCTCTAATAGCGCCGATGCGGCGTATGAGTCCCCACAGATTCCGCAGTCGGTGTCCACGGCTGTGTCGGCATGATCGCGTTGACGCGCCTGCCCCACCACGCGGTCGATCTCAGCGATGATCCGGGATACACCACCGTCGGCTGGGATCTCCTGGGCGTCGACGCCGCGGACCCGGCCCAACTCCTCGGAGAAGTCGACGACGAGCGGGGCCCACACGATCACGCGAAGCGGCATGGACAGGTCGAATGTGTCGGGGTCGTCGGGGTGCTCGTCACCGGTGAAACTAGACAACTCGTTTTGCCGCTCGACCGAGATCGTCGCGAACCCTGCATACAGACGCAGTCCGGTCGCCTCCGGGTGGTGCTCAATCTCGACGGGCCATGCCGCCGCGTCGAGCCCTGCGGCCAGGGCATCGCGCAGATCACCGGCCAGGGCAACTCCCGCCGGATGGGCGCGCATGGAGGTAGCTGCGTCGAGATAGGTCCTGTCGGTCGCTGCGGCGTGGTCGCGCACCGTCTTCTTACGCCAGTAATCGCGGGTCATCCGGAACTCCTTGTGCGGCACGGCTTTCCACGCTCCGCGCCTCCAAAGTTTCCAGGCACGACAACATACGCTCCGCACGATCACAGACCTTGACCGTGAACAGCCCGGTGACGGCGTGGGCGTCGGTGTCCGGCACGGTGCGGGCCAGCGCGGTCGGCCCAAATTTGCACTCTACGTCAGTGCGCGACGAGCGAACACCCTCAGGGGACATCCATCGTGTCCCGCCCGCACCGTTACAACCGTCAACTCGGCAAAGCCGGCGTCAGGGAATAATCGCAAAGCTGTCAGGCTAGGCAGCAGTAGAGACAGTCGATGTCGCAGGTCTCTCCGCGCAGCTTGCGGATGACCGACACCGCTGTCTCGGTTCCGGTTTGCGTCATCGTCAGGTACGGGCTGTCGTTGTCCCCGTTCACAGGGCTCACTCCCAACCAGAATCGGTGGCTTGGTCTGGCTCAATCGACGAGGCGGCCGAGCAGAGCGCCCTGTCCCGATTGCAGGACGTGGGCGGCTTCGAGCGCAATCCAGAAGCATTCGAACCGTGTCGGCTCTGCCTCGCCGTCGTGGTCTTCCTGGCTTGCCCACCGGTCCGGCGCGTCCTGACACAACTCCAACTCGAAGAAGTGCCGGTGCTGGATCTCGAACCGGTAGGGGCTGATGTCGTACTCGGCTTCTCCAAGCTTGCGCACGATATTGAAGTCCGACAGCCCGGTCTCCTCCCGCGCTTCACGCAGCGCCGCATCTTCGGGCGTTTCCCCGGCGCGAATGCTGCCAGCGGGCACCTGAATCCCGACTTCCTCCCACGAGTAGTCGGTGTGCCGGAACACCAGCAGCTTTCCGTCGTAAACGACGTAGACCAGTACCTTCTCCTTGACGACCTTCTCGGACATCAGGCGCAATCCTTCCTGCGAATCATGGAATCAAGGTGGCGTGGAATGAACGAACTGCCAGACCGAGCCCAACCCTCCGACGGCACGTGCGGCCGTCTCCAGCCAGGCAGTCTAGTAGCGGACCCATGTGTTCACCCTGGCGCCACGTCGCTGGTTCTGTCGTCAAATAAACGGTGTTCCAAGCATTTTCGCGGTTTTTCGGATACTGGATCGGTGTCTTACGGCTAGCTGCCTGCCTCTGCGCGAGTGATCAGAGCGTCCAGCAGACCCGCGAGGCTGTCGTGCCGTCGCATGATGACTGGACACGGTGGCGGAGCTATCTCCGGGACGAGTCGGGCCGGACAACCCGAACATGGTTGCGCGTACGGACTCGGCGACGGCAACTGTCGCGGACTCCATGGCGATGTCCGCGAGCGGCAGGGCTGGCATCGTAGGTCGGAACGAGGATCCGGCAGTGCAGTGCTGGTCTGTGGGATTCCGTTTTCACTGGTTTATCTATACGGGAGGCTGTATGGACTCAGTTCGTCTCAGCCCTGCAACTACCCGGGAACCAGTCGCGGCCGCAGGCCCGCGCGACCGCCTTCAACGTCACGACCACCACACTCGACAGCGTCGACAGCTCGAGCAGCCATCGACACAATCAATATCCGCGTCCAGCGGGAGGGAGCGTTTCGATGCCGAGCACCGTGCTGCTCATGATCGACCTGCAGAACAGCTATCTGGTCCAAGATGTACGCGACGCGCTGGGGTGGCCACCGATCTGGCGGCTGCACGAGGTGGTCACCGAGTGCGCAACCCTGCTCGCCGCAGCCAGATCCGCCGATATACCTGTGATCTACTCACGCCAAACCCTCAGCCCGGCAGGGCAGTTGGCATTCAACCCGCGGGCCGCGCGACACCGCCGATATCGGGCCTTACGCGTACCGCACCTGCCACCGGAGGAAAAGGTGTGGCGCTCGCAACTGATGGATGCGGTGGCACCCGAATCCGGCGATGTGGTACTGGACAAGACCAGACATAACTTCTTCGCCTACACCGAACTAGGGCCGATACTGCGCAGCCTCGGCGCTCAACGACTCATCGTCGCCGGTCTGCAAACCAACGTGTGCGTCGAAGCCACCGTGCGGGCGGGCCTCGAGCACAACTTCGAAGTCGCCGTAGCCGAGAACGCCGTCGCCACCGACGGGCCAGCGCTGCACTACGCAGCACTGAACTCGATGCGCGTCCTCTACGTCGAAGTCGCCCCATGGAGAGACTTGATAGAACCAGGTGCCACCTGGGACACGGCCTACACCACACCGAACTACGGCCGCGACACCGCCTACTGGGACGACACAACTGTCGCAGCAATGCCCCGATGATGCCGCCAAAATTCGCCATCATAGATCGAACCACGACCGTCGAGGAGTATCGATCTCTGCGTGAGTCAGTCGGATGGGCGAGTCCTTCGCGGTCGAAATGCCAGGCAGCGCTGGCACAGTCGCTGTTCGGTGTCGTCGCCCTACGGGATGGCATCACAGTCGGGATGGGCCGGGTCGTCGGCGTCGGCGACGGCGACGGCGACGGCGACGGCGACGGCGACGGCGACGGCGACGGCGACGGCGCAGTGTACGCCACCATTGTGGATGTCGTTGTCGCAGAGGGTTTTCACGGTCACGGCATCGGTCAAGCAATCATCAACCGCTTGATCGAATGGGCCAGTACATGCGGGATCAGCCACGTCGGACTGTTCGCAGATGACTCCGTTGCCGACTACTACGCGAAATGGAGCTTGCAGTCCAGTGGTCAATACCTCCGGCTGTCAATGAGCGATCCCATCCCGCCGACCCCTCAGCGCAAACACGTATCGCGATGAATCACCGACGATCGGGCCGCCTCGTGGCGGCGACGATGTAGCCCTTGGGGTCCCGCCACGCCACACTAAGCGTGGCGAACCAGGTTTTGAAGTCAGCCCAAGATCGCGTCGCGATGTGGGCCGGCCGTGCTGCTGCCGCAGAAAGAGAACAGGGCCTCGGCAAATTGGATCAACGGTCAGGCGGTGTCGCGACGACTCGAAGATTCTGTCCAGTGAGCTGATCGCGACGCCGTCTCTACAGCCATGCCAGCCGTCGCCTCAGCCATGCTCGTGACACCTGTGCCGAGTGCGCTTGGTGGCGGCGAAGATTTGGTGATCGTGGTGGGCCGGGTTGGCGGCGGTTGTGCTCCCAGTAGCCGACCAGCGCACAGATAAACGCGTCTATCGCCGCTGGCTCGGCATCACGAGTCGACGTATGCGCGGCAAGGATTGGGTCCGGGTCGACGCCGCTGGCCGCGATCGATGGCGCCAGCGAGACGAGGTCGATCCAGGCTGCGCCGACGCACGGCCACGCCCAGTCGATCACCGACACGCCCCCTTCGGGACGCAGCAGCATATTATCCGGCCGTAAGTCGGTGTGTAACAAGGTGTCACCGGCGGCGTGTTCAGGCCAGGTCGATTCCAACTCGGCCAACCGGTCGAGGTTGCTCAGCGACCAGCTGTCGAGGTCGGAGGGCGGGCCCTGCCCGGCGAATCGCCGCCAGCAGTTCAGGCGCGGCCCGTAGCCATCGGCGATCGTGGGCGCATCGGACAGTGGGCTGGGTGTCAGTGTGTGGGTCAACTGCTCGACTGTGGCGAGGACCGCACGCAACTCGGTCGGCCGTTCGAGTCGGGGGTGGCGGCCGTCGAGGTCGTCGAACACTACGGCGAACCATCCCGCGATGTCGACCGTGAACTGGACTGACGAAGTCGGCACCGTGCGCGGTAACCGTGCTGCGGTCCGCGCTTCGGTCCGGTACATGCCTGACAGGTTGTCCGCGCAGTTGATCGCTTTCGCGAACACCCTGCGGCCATCATCCAACAGCAGTCGCGCGGCCATGCCGTGGCTGAACCCACCCGATTGGGAGGCAGCAGTGCGAACCCGTGCACCGAGGCGGCGTTCGAGTTCGGCGCGTACCGGCCGTGGCAGGTCCGCCCATGCGATTCGCGCCACGGTGCCCGTGATCTCGCCCATCGCACCATCGTGATGCCGCACGCCGCTGCGCTCCAGTCATTATTGGAAGCCGTTGCGCTGTGCGGGGGTCTGTCGGGTCGCTAGCCTTGTCGGTAGTCCCAGCCCGTTCGTGAGAGTCGATGTTGTTGTAGACCGCGCCTCGTGTATAGGCGACGCGCTCGGCGATTTGATCGATCGATGTGGACGTAAGCCATGGGCAAGGAACAACGCGCGCGCCGAGTGGAGGATGCGCTTGCGGGTGATCTGCTGGTCACCGGTCCGCGCCCGCGCCGCGCCGGAAACCTCGAGCGGTTCATAGATCCGTGGGGTCAAGGGAAAGCGGGACTGCTCGCAAGTCGTGGCTCCTTGATTCTCATGGTTTGCGTGCAACTGCGCCGTAGGCCGAGACCGGTGTGGTCTGGCCAACTTCGGCGGCGACGGCACGCCAGTGCGTGATCGGCACAAAGCCCGGTTCTACGAATTCCAAACCGTCGAACGCGGCGCGGATCTCCTCGCGGGGACGAGGAACGTAGGGCGTCGCACCGGCCGTGCCGTAGCGGCGGCACATTTCCACGTAGGCCGGGCTGTCGTCGGTGCCGTCCCACATGGCCAGGTAACTGCCAGAGGGCATCTCGGCCATCACGGTGCGCACCGCTTGCAGCATGTCGTCGTGGCTGCGGGCGTGGCCGAGCACCCCCATGAACATCACCGCGACGGGCTCGGTGAAGTCCAGTCGGTTCCGCGCCTGGTAGAGGATCTGCGTGGGTTCGTGGCAATCTCCATACACGCAGCTTGTGATGCCTTCCGGTGTCGTGCTGATCAGCAACGCTCGGGCGTATGCGAGTACCAGCGGATCATCGTCGATGTAAACCACTCTCGCCACTGGCGCCACAGCCTGGGCTACCTCATGGGTGTTCAGCAAAGTCGGCAAGCCGCAGCCGATATCGAGGAACTGGTGGACACCGGCGTCACGGGCGACGAAATCGACCGCGCGGACCAAGAACTGCCGCGACTGCACCGCCATCGTGGTGATGTCCGGGTACACACTGATGCACTCGCCCCCGACAATCCGATCGATGTCGCAGTAGTCCTTGCCGCCCATCCAGAAGTTCCAGATCCGCGCTGAATGGGGGATGTCGTTCCGGATTAGCGCTCGCGGTTCCACCTCAACCATGTGCCGCTGCATCTGGCCGCGCGCCGATGTGGTGACCAGCAGGTCGAGACCGGACGATGTGGGAATTATTAGCCTGGAGAGCGACTGCGAACTTGTTGCGTCCACAGATCTTCAAGGTTTTCACGATCCCGCCGCGGCCCGGGACATCGTCGCCTCCTGGGAAGTCGATCGCCTGCAGCGGGCAACCAGCCTTGGCCAACGCCGACAGCACCCGATTCTGTGGCGGTAGAGGTGGCGCCGGTTCCCGAATTCGCTGTTCCGGCAGACCATCAGGCTCATGGTGCCGGGTTCGTGCATGCTCGGCGACGCCCGCGGCCGCGAGTTCGAACATGGTGTCGGCGAGAAGCAACCGGGGATGAGTTCCACGCTGGACATGAATTTCCCTTCTCCTGCAACGTGTTTGGTAGTTGCGCGGCCGTGTGAGGTGGTGAAGGCTGTGTGCGGCCCAGAAACTGAGGCTGAGCAGGATCATCAATGGCGGCGTGCGTTGTCACAGAGTCCACGTGGGCGCGTTCTATTTCCTTCCGATACGGCTGCAAGCGCCGTTGTTCACAGCCGCATCGATCAACCACCAGCGCGGCGACCAGGACCGGCTGACCGCGGGTCATGGTGTGGTGGCGGTAATGAAGCTGTCGGGGGTCCAGCCGGTGAGCTGCTCGTAGGGTGCGAGGTAGTTGTCGCCGCTCAGCGGTGAGCCGGGGAGGTCGGGGACGTCGAGGGCGGCGCATAGGTCCGGTATGTGGTCGATGAGGATGTGCTGGCGCGTGGCAAGTTCGGTCTCGATCGATGCGCTGTGCTCGCCCCAGCCCTCGACCGGGTGGGTGTTGTACCAGCCGCTGTGCAGGTAGTAGATGAGGCCGAGCGCGAAGGTCTCACCGACGGTGACGAGAAGATGTTTCGCGAGGGGCTTGGTGGTGCCGGATGCGGCGATGATCGGGGCGATAGCAGTCGCCCGGTCCCCGGCGGCGACCGTCAGTGCGATGGCCGCCGTGCCTGGGCCCACGACCGGCCCTGCCGCCGTGAGATCTCCGCGGCGCAGCCCCTCAGCGATGGCCCGCTCCCGCTGGACGAGCAGTTCGACCGGCCAAGGCAGATCGTCCGGCGTGCCCGCCAGCTGTGGCGTTGCGCCGCCTAATAGTGCCTTTCCTGCTTTGATCTGCAGGACTTGTGTCTCCCCCTCCGCGACCATGGCCCCGAAAATGTTCCCGTGCCACGCGCCCAGACGGCTCAGCACGGTCGCGCCGTGCGAGGCGGTGCGCATACGGCACATCAGCAGCACCCGCTCAGCCAGCTGGGTCATCGTGGTCTTGGCGAGCATCGACCACAGTCCCATCGCAGGGTCGCTGTTGGTGGTCGCCGCGCGCATGTCGCGCAGATGGCGGCCCAGGATGCTCGCGCAGTACATGGCGGCCAGCCCGGTGGCGAGATTGTCTTGTACCGCGTCACGGTCGGCCATCACCGTGCCCGATCCTGGTCGGCGTTGCCCGGCGAAATTGTGTACGCCGTGCAGGGCGGCGCGAGCGCTGGCCACCGAAGCGTTCGCCAAATCGAGACGACCATCCCCCAGCGGGATAATCGTGCGATGGAAGCGTTCGCGCCGGTCAGCGATATCGCATTCGAATCGACCGTCCTCGGTGAAGCGAGCCCAATCCCCAGCGAGCAGTGCATCTTTCGGTACCCAACAATTGCGGAACCGGAAGATCGCGTGAGCCATCGGCGAAAAGTCCTTGTCCGGCAACGGCTCGACATCCACCCCCTCGGCCAAGCCGTCTGCGGTCCGCAGGCGTACCAGGAAAGCGAAGACGCCCTCATCGTGGCCGTGTACGTAGAGGCGGGCGATGGCCACGACGATGTTCGGCACGTCGGGGTCGGCGAGATTCGGCAGCGAGTACGCCGCGAGAAGGTCGGTGGTGCGCATCCAGCACCCTTGGGTCGCGGGATCCCAGATCGCCCGGTTGCGGTGGTCGGCGCCGTTGGTGCCGCCGAGTTCGGTCGAAGAAAACACCCCTACCGCGGCACCGGTGTCGAGATCGGCCAAGCATTGCTGTTGATACGGGGTGCCGGTCCCCAGTGTCAGAATCGCTTGTGCCACCAGGTCGATGTCCCCGGTCAGAAGAGGCAGCACGTGGGTCGCGCTAACGGCGGACTCATCGCAGAACACACCCCGCAGCTGGGGGTCGGCAGCGAGGTCTCGCACGGGTACGCCGAGCTTCTCGATCGCCGACCGCAGCTTGACCGGCCCGCGTGCTGCGTGCTCGTTATAGGTCAGGCCCGACACCGGCAGGTCCTCCACTGCGCTTACCGCGTCGCGGACCCATGCCCGCTGCACGATGTCTGGGCCGAACAACGCGGTCCGCAACGCCTCGACAGGTTCGCTGCCGACGTGCGCGCGGGTGGTGGTGGTGAGATCGATGGTCATGTGGAACTCGCCTTCTCGCCAGGCGACCCGCCGACGGCTGTAGCCGCGCGGCGTGCCGCCGAATCATGTTGGGTTGCGATGCCTTTCGTGTGCGTTCG
This sequence comes from Nocardia sp. CA-107356, assembly GCF_050946365.1. Lineage (NCBI taxonomy): Bacteria > Bacillati > Actinomycetota > Actinomycetes > Mycobacteriales > Nocardiaceae > Nocardia > Nocardia sp. CA-107356. The sequence goes on from NZ_CP191992.1 coordinate 8,322,529, forward strand.
GGTCCGGGAAATGTCATCGGTAGGTCGAAACGTCTTGGCGGCCGGTCTGTGTGATCAGGGCAAGAGACCGACGGCTTCGAGGGCTGAGACGCCGTCGCGGGCGACTACGCGGTGGCGGGTGATGGCGCCGAGGACGGCGAAAGCCTCTTCCGGACGCCAGGATTCGCACACCCGAGCCAGTACGTTCCAGTCGGCGCACCAGCGTTCGTTGTGGTGCGCCACCATGGCGCCGGTGCGGACCATGGTCGCCATGGTTTGACCTGGGTGGGGCCACCACCGGTGGTCGAACCGCGCGATGGGGGTGTCGATGACGTCGCACAGCGTCAGCGTCAACACCACCGCCTGCTCGGGATTCCACGACCGGCGCGCGGTGGCCAGCTGCTGGGCGAAGAACTCCAGATAGAAGTGTGGGTCGTCATCGAGAGCCTGCAGCTGCTCTTGGTTCAGCCTTCCGGTGACACGGTGGTGTTCGATGAACTGCCGGTGGTAGGTGTCGAGGAATCGGTGCGGGACCGGTGTGCCGTCGCGGTGCAGGGCTGGCGGGCGCAGTATGTCGGTGGTCATCGCGTTGTCCTTAGATGTGCAGTGGCGGAGCTGGATTGAACACGACCGGGAATGCGTCCAGTGCGCGATGGAACGGTCCGGGACGCCACACGAGTTGCTTTTTCGGGCGGGCCGGTACCAGGTCGGGTAGCGCGTCGAGCAGTCGTTCGATGGCGGTGTGGGCGATCATGCGTGCCAGAACTCGCGCCGATCGGTGACACGCGTGTGGGCCGGCGCCCCAGGACAGATGCCATTCGGCCTCGAAGAACTGGCCTGTGTTGACGGTGGGATCGTTGTTGCAGGCGGCCATGCTGATCACGACAGGCTGATTTGCCGGGAGCCAGATGCCGTCGACCTTGATGGGTTGCGGCGGGTAACTGAGGCAGAGGTTGGTTATCGGCGGGTCTTTCACCAAGATCTCGGTGAGCGCGTCCGCGATCGGGGTGCCGTACGACTCGCGGCTAGTGAGGAACCGGTCCTCGGTCACCATGAGTAGCACCGTGTTGGCGATCAGATTCACCATCGGCTCGATCCCCGCAGCGTAGAGGGTGACCAGCTGGTTGATGAGTTCCTCGTCGGACAACCCGGAGTCATGGGCGAGCAGCCGCGTGGTGATGTCGTCACCAGGATTGGCCCGCTTGTCCGCGATATGACCGCCCAGCGATTGGACAAGTACCTGGTTGACTTTGTCGGTGTCGGTGGTGGAGTCGAACATCCTCCCCAGCGCCCAGGCGACATCGTTTCCGGTGTCATCGGTGCAGCCCAGCATCGTGTTCATCACCGAGAAGGCCAGTGGCCGCACGTAGTCGACGATGACATCGGCTTCTCCGGCGCGACAGAACTTATTGATCAACGGAATGGTGGTGGCAATCACCTGATCGCGCAGGCGGTGCGGCTCGACGCCGTCGAGTCCAGCGGTGTTGGCACCGCGATAGAGAGCATGCGCGAGGCCCGCGCTACGCAACGCGTTGGGCCGCCACTCCAACATCGGCTTAACCGGACTGTCGGCGGGAATGGTGTCCTGCCAGGCGCGGGGGTCGGCGGGAAAGTGCTCGGGATCGGTGAGAATCCTCACCGCAGTGTAGTACTTGATCACCAGTGTCGCGGGCACGTCTGGTGCGAGTTCGACCGGGACCAGCGACCCGTACTTCTTGTTCCGCATGTCCTGGTAGGCGGCGTGCGGGTCGTTCGCGAACTCGGGTGTGTGCAGCAGGATTCGGGGACCGACCTGTTCGATCGGTGTCGAAGCTGCCCGCGCAGGAGCAGCAGCAGCCGCAGGGAAGTTCTGCATCACGGCAGGGGTCTCCTATGGAAGCTCGAGCTGAGGGGAGGGGCGGAACCTGACCGGTAGCGCGACCACGGCGCTGAGGAAGGGGTTCGCCACCCGCTCTAGGCTCTCGACGGGCACAGCCAGCTCGATATCGGGCAACGCGTCCCAAAGCTGAGCGAGGGCCTCGCGCGCGATCAGCGTCGCCAACTCGTCTGCCGGGCACTTTTGGGCTCCCGCACCGAAAGACAGGTGCGCGCGGTTGCCGCGGATCTCCGTGCGTGTCACATTCATCGCAGCGGGATCGCTGTTGCACGCCGCCACGCCGACCAGTACCGGTTCGTGCTCGTGCACCGTGCCGCTGTCGAGGATCTGCATCTGCCGTGGGAAGCGCGCGAACGCGATCGCCAGCGGCGGATCGCTGTAGAGCACTTCCTCGATCGCTTCCTGCGGCGACAGTGCGCCACCAACAGCGTCGCCGCCGAACGGCTCATCGGTCATCGCCCGCAGCACAGCATTGGCGATCAGGTTCCACGTCGGCTCGGTGAACCGGTACAGCATCGCCAACTGGTGAATGACCTCATCGACCGACAGCCCGGACCGATGCTTCAGCAGCCACGACGTCACATCCATACCTGGAGCGGCCCGCTTTACCGCGACGGTGTCGCTCATCGCCTCCTCAAGCATGCGGTTGCCCTGCGTCACCGACGCCGGATCGGTGGCTCGCAGCGTCATGATCGCGTTCACTGCGTGCCGCCCCGCCTCCGGCGATAGACCCAGCACCTCATGAACCACTTCGACAACCAGCGGTCGCGCGAACTGGCCCAGCAGATCCGCCGAATCCCCTCCACAGAAGCCGTTGATCAGCGTCACCGCCACACGTTCGACTGTGTCCCCTAGAGCGAATTGGTCGATGCTGGCGAGGGTTTCGCTGATGGCGAGCCGGTACCTCGAGCGTGTCGCTCCCGAGCTGTGCAGGGCGTCCGGCCGTGGGCCCAAGATCGGCAGGGCAGGGCAGTCGGGAGGCACCTGCTGCGCCCAGGCCGTCGGATCGGTCGGATACCGCTCCTCGTGGGTGAGGATCTCCAGTGCATCGCGATATTCGGTGACCAGGGTGGCTGGTACCCCGATGTCCACCGGGACCAGAGACCCGAAACGTTGCCGCATTTCCCGGTACGCACGATGGGGGTCCGCCCTGAATTCTGGCCCGAATAGCGACACCGGCAAGCCCGAAGAGCACACCGGCGGTGGCGGAAAAGCTGGTTGCCCAGTGGTCACTGATGTTCGGCCTTTCACTGTGGGGCACGGACTTTGGCACGAGGCGTACATGCGGTCCCGGCACATCTCTGGGTGCAGGCGCCCCTGACAGCGACTGCACGCCGATGGGTCGTGAGGACCAGCTAGTCGTCCCAGTCGTCTTGGGCGTTTACCCCGCCGCTGTACGCGGCGGCGGCGAGGTACTGGCGGCACTGCGGACCGTGCCCGGAGTGGGTGGCGCGGATGAAACGGGCTTCATTGATCGACCCGAACCGAATGTCGCCGGGGGCTGCGCAGTTGGCGTGTCCGACGATCCACAGCTCTTTGTCCACGACCGTGGTCATGCGCGCCTCCCAGGTAGCCCGACAGCATCCGGACACCGCGCCTCGTCGTCCGCCACGTCCCGGACGGCGGGTGGTTCACGACGTTGTGACCGAAGCGAATCCGGTGCCGGATGCCTGTATCAGGCTCGCGCGCACGAGGGGGGCATCCAATCCCTGGCAGGGATATCCCTGCCAGGGATCGCATTTCAGAAACTTCGAATATCTCGCCTGGCCAGGTGCCGAAAAACCTTGTGCGAAAACACCATTGGACGGAGAGGAAATTTCCGTACTTTGATCATGGGGCCGGATACTCGTCTGCACCCGATCACGGTGGCGGGCTCAGTGCACTGGGTGCCAGAGCACGGATCGGTCGCCGCTGCGTAGGGATTGGACGCGGTGGTGGAGTTCGTTCGCGGCGGCTGGTTTGTCCGGTGCTAGACGGATATAGGAGCCGATCGAGTGCAGTTCGACGATGTCGCGCAGCAGGACCCAGCCCGGCCAGGTGAGCATGTCGTAGCCGTAGGCGGCGGCGAATTGCTGCCGATGGCAGTCGGGTTCGTGGAAATGGTCGGGAACCGTACCGATCAGGTCCAGCTCCCGGGGGCCGATACTGGTTCCGTCCCAGTCGATCAACACCCAACCGGCCTGGTCGCGGACCGCGTTACCAGAATGTGCGTCGGCGTGGATCAGCCCGATTCCCAACGGCCACTGCGTGTCTGCGAACTCAGCGACCAGTTCCTCGGCCCGGCTCCGCAGCCACACGCGGTCAGCGTTAGACAGCGCTGGTCGTGTCCGGCGCTCGTCGATGTCGAGTGCCTCACCCAGGCGCACTAGCGGCCGGTATTCCGGTATCGGGGCGGACTGCGGCGGATCACCGACCGCGTGCAGTCGCCGCACCAGCGCGCCGAGAGCGGCCGGATCGGCGGATCCCTGCGTAGGCCGGTACGGCCAGAAAGTGGCCACCGCCCCACCGGCGACGACCAGTTGTGGCCCCGGCAGCGGCGTCAGCGCGATCGGATCGTCTGCATTCGACAGCCATCGAGTCACCGCGACGGCCGCGGCAGCGCGTCGACGCCGCAGCTCGGTAGCGGGCGCCAACCGCACTACGACAGAACCGACCAGCCACACCGCGTTCGATCGGTGATGCAGCATCACCGCATCCTCGACGCCGGAAACACCGAATTCCGCGCACACCGCTTCCAGAGCGTCGTGGCCCGGCAGACCGCTGTCGATCACTTCGCCTCGAGGGTGTCGGTGATGTGAGATCGCATATCGGTGACCAGGGAGTCGCGGTCGTATTGGGCCGCGATCCGATTCAAATCGCCCAGCCGGGTGTAGCAGCGTCGCGAGGTCAAGCCACCGATCTGTTCGATCGCGGTGTCACAGTAGGCAGCGGCGCCGTCGTGGTCACCGGCCTGCAGGCACGCCCCAGCCAGGGTCGGCAGAGCAACGGCCTTGCTGCGGGCGTGCGCAAGGGCGTGGCCTTCCACGGCGGCGCTGAGCAGTTGCACCGCTTGCGGGGCGTGATCGCGATCATGGGTGGAGAGTAGGTAATACGAATGCCCGTGCTGGGCGGAGATTTCGGCGGGAGTGATGAACGCCGCCCACGGGGCAAGGCTGCTTCGATCCACCTTCGCGTAGAGGTCTTGGGATTGCTGGATCAACCGGTGCACCGCGGCGGCGTCACCACGGGCCGCCCAGCACCACGCCGTCACCGACGCGATATACGCTTCGGTGACCGTAGAGACCGGATGGCGGCGGCTACTCGCGGTCGCGGCCGCGGTCTGCGCGCACCGCAATGCGTCGTCGAGCATCTGCTGCTGGTGGTCACTTTCCGCACGAGTCGGGGCCGTCCACAACGGCCGCCACAGATGCAGCGCTTGGTGTGCCAAATCCAGCAGGATCGCCACCGACAAATCGGTACTACGTGGGTGATCGGCGCCCTGACCTGCGGCCCACAGAGCATACGACCACAGCCGGCGCGCGGCATCATGATCTTCCACGTCGTAAGCCAGCCAGCCGGTCACCCACGCCAGCTCCGCCGTAGCCACCCACAACCAGGGTCGCAATACCGCGCTGCACTCGACGTGCTCATAGGAGCGAACCTCATGCAGCTGCGCCAGGGCAGCATCACGATACAAGCCGCTGCCACGGGCCAGCCCTTGGCGGCGAAAGAAGTCGGCGACTTCCTCGATCGCTTCGATGTCGTTGGCGCCGATCAGTGTGCGCGGTGAGGATTTCACTCGCGCGGGAAGCGCGCTGCCGAGCCGATCGAGTTCCGGGTGCAGATTCGAGCCCAGCGCGGTGGCCGTCGCCAGAGAGAGGAAGTCACGTCGGTACACCCAACTCACCTCCTCATCGACAAGGCTACCCGGCTCGCTCCAGAACCCCATCGTGCTCGCAGGGATCCCCAGCGCCATGGAGATCCGGGCACCGAGAGAAAGCCCAGTGACCTTGTGGCCCTTGTTCTCGATCTCCGAGACCCGGCCCTGGCTCAACCCCACCAGCTGCGCCAACTGGCCCTGGCTCAACCCGGTTTCTGTCCTTACCGCGCCGAAAACACTCCCGAAATCCTGTTGCGCCAATGCCTTACGCATAGATGGCGAGTCGAAGAATCCCGGTGGGATCAACCGCTTGAACCCCGCCACCGATGCACACTTCGCACACAAATCGCCCACGTGCCCCGCAGTAAGCGATCCGCTACACGAGCGACAACATCTTTTGTTCATCCTCAGCTCTCCCCCATCAGCATGGGCCGCTACGCGGCTTTCCGGATTCTGCTGGCGTCCACCAGATGTCGCGATCAGCGAGTGACTTGCACACGGCTCGCGCACCGGGCCCGACCGGTGGACCAGCCGCGGTTCGGTGCTTGCACTCTTGGGCATGCGCCACTCGGCAACCGACCCTCACCAGCTCGGCGGAAGTTCCGTCACTGTGATGCCGCGGGACTATGTCCTCGGCTGTGTCGTTTCCTGCCTCGACGATGTGCCGATCCCCCGTGATTGCGGCTCTCATGCACACCGCCTCACGCATCGAGGCGTCGAATGGATTCGGTCACCAGCGGATCCAGATCGAGCATGTTCCAACTGCACCAACCCATCTCGCGCCCGGCCAGGACCGCCGATGCCAGAGCCGTGGTGATCGGGAACCGTTGGGTATGGCGATCAGGATCCAGATACCAGCTGTGCACCCACAATTGCCGACAGGTCTGGACAAGATCGACATGAGAAACGGTGAGATCGTAAGCGGTGTCGACCATGATGCGTTCGAGGTCACCGCAGGCGTTGACGTTCTCGCGCTCGGGCCACATCTGGATCCAGCTATCGATGCTGGACAGAGCCTCCGGGTCGGTGATGTCGTGACTGAGTTTCGCCAGGCCGGAAAGCATGTCGTGGCCGGTGATGACCTCAGCGTGCAGGTCGATCTCGAATAGGCGGTCGTCGATGACCCCCCCGAAGACCTCGGGGGTGTAAGCGGAGGAGTCCAGCAACTCGTAGTCGAAGACGAAGCCACGCCCGTCGTTGAGGTCGAGCGGGTGATCGGCGTCGAAGCGCACATACACCAAACCGATGCCGATATCGGTCACCGCCATCGAGGCCACCATCCGGCGGCTGCCCCTCCTCGCTCCCGGATCACCGAACGGTTTGCCGGGCCGCAACATATTCGATTTCGTCATCTCGACCATGGATGTACTCCCGCAGCCCCGATCCTGTTGATCAGCTCATCTGCCGCAGGACCTCCAGCGGGTTCACCCGATGTGTCCTCGACAGTGACGGCCGGGACACAATCCCATCGCAGTGGTGGACCTCCACGCAGGACACGGTCGATGTTGGCGGTCAGGATGTCGGCCACGGCGAGGTTCGCCTCCCGCGTGCAGGCGGCGATGCCTGGTGTGTGAATGACGTTGCCACGACCCAGGATCGGATCACCGGCCGCGACGGGCACCGACTCGTAGACATCAGTCGCCCAGAAAAGTTCATCGGCCAGCACACGGGCGCGCAACGCCACAAGGTCGATCCCGCCGCCGCGCACCGTCACCACCAGCGTTCTGCTGGCCAACCGCGCGACCATCTCGCCAGTCAACGGAGGTGTGCTCGAATTTCCCGCGACGACAACGATATCGGCGACCGAGGCAACCTCATCGAGCTGAATGCGCCGCGCCCCCACCTCCTGGAAATCTGTCTCCTCGACGCCCGGGTCCACCGCCCACACCCGTGCCCCCATCCCCACACACAAGCCGATCACCGCGCGACCCACCAGGTCCATCCCGATCACAGCGACCTGCTTGCCGCACACCGTGCCGTTAACGAAGCTCGGGTGGTCGGTGAACTGCCAGCTCGGGCGCGGCCACGGCCCGGCGGCGGCAATGATGTTGTGCCAGGTACAGATCTGACGCAGGGCGTTGATCATCAGCCCGATCGCCATTTCCGCCTGTGACCGGGCGCGACCGCGTGATCCATCCACGAACACGATGCCCCGCTCCGCGAGTCGGTCGGCGACGGCGAGCTTGCCGCCGCCGGTCACCCCCGCCACCACTTCCAGCTTGGTCAGTGCCGCGATGTCCTCGGCGTCGGGCTCGACATCGATCACGACCAACGCGGGCACTGCCCCGATCCCGTACAGATCCCGGATCCGCTGGCCCGCACCGAGACTGGCGAACACGACAGTCAGGTCGTGGTTGACCAGCCCGGCCCGCAACCGGGCCCGCAGATACGGCCAATTCGCTCGCAAATGCCCATCGTCGACGACCAGCACATCCGGCACGTCCACCGAAACTCCCACGTCCATCGGGTGTGTTCTCCCCTTCATCAAGTGTCGAATCCTGATGCTCTGGCAACCGCTCTCGCCCCCGACCGGATCCGGAGGGCGGTCAACCACACCCCGTCACGTGTGGACCCGGCGATCGCACGGCCCGTCGCTGGCGGCGAACTCGGTCACGGTGTCGCAGCCGACTGCGGTGGCCGGTGCGGTGTCCGCACTCGTCGAGGCCTGTGGGTCGGCGGGAGCAAGAACGTGGTCCACCAGCAGACGCAGACCCGCCGAGGTGGTGGCCTCGTCGAAGTCGATGGCGGCGTGCCCGATCACGATCGACAGCAGCATCGTGGCGGCGGTTGCCGGGGAGACGTCGGGCTCCATACCGGTTTCGTGGAAAGCATTGGCGATGAAAGTCGTTGCAGTGCTGTGGATATTGCACAACCGTCTTTGCGTGTCGCGATATTCACCGGCTGCGTCGAGGGCGTGTTCGAGGCGTATCCAGCCGGGATGTGTGATCGCGATGTGCATCCAGGTCGTAACGGTGGTCAGGACGTGATCGTGGTCGCGGACCTGATACCGGTGCACGCGAGCGTGGGCACGGCGATATACCTGTTCGAGCACGGCGACCGCGAGTGCGTCCTTGGTCCGGAAGTGACCTAACACCGCCCCGTAGGTGTATCCAGTGCGTTCGCCGATCGCCTCGATCGACGTCGCTGGGTAGCCATCGGTGAGGAACAAGACGGTGGCGGCATCGAGAACACGCTGCCGGGTCCGCTGCTGGCTTTGCTTGCGAGACAAGCGAAGTCCGGTCACATGCGGCAGCGGCGCGGGACCAATCGCGCTCTCGGGAGTGTGTGTGGTGGGGTCGGTCATCTCCGTGGTGTCTCCTGGTGCGGGCAGGGTTGGAGGCTTGGATCCGTGGTCATCGGGTCGGGCTCGTACCCGGCCGGAGCTGGTCAGTCTCGGTCCCGGATGGGTTGGTAGCGCGCGGCCCTGGGCCTTGCATGCCGGTTGCTCGGCACGGGGCGAACGTTGATCGCTTCGGGTCCTTTGGGGCCCGCAACGATGTCGTAGGTGACCCACACTCCGTCAGCGAGGAGAGAGGAGTCGGGGTTCGCCAGCCCGGAGCAATGCACGAACATGTCCACCTCGCCGGGGCGCACGATGAATCCGAACCCGCGTTTCCTGTCGAACCATTTGATGGCTCCCTCGGCCATGACCTTCTCCAACTCCTTGGTGGTAAGTGACTGTTCGGGGCGCGCCCGCAAGCCTGGGCGGTGCGGTATCGCGTGGTGTGGTTCAGCGGCGGCTGTGCCCGGATTCCCACCACGTCACGCAAAGGCCCGACAACGCGCGGTAGATCTGCGACCAGTAGGTGCCAGATCGGTAATGCAGGGCCAGGACAACCTGCTCCCGGACACACAGCCGGACATCGGTGTAAAGGAACCGCACGGTCGGCCGTGGGAGGCGGGGATCCGGGAACGGGTCGTTGAACCAATACCCGTCGAGTGCCTCGGTCAAGGTCTCACCGAGGTAGCAGCCGAACCGCGTGAGCAGCGAATCGTCGGGATCGGCGGTTTCCAGAGCGGTGAAGCGGGCGAGCAGAGCCTGCTCGGCGACACGGATGCCGGTCTCGGAGTAGCGGTCCGACGGCAACTGCGGCACGTCATGGGTGACGAACCGGTCCAAGGCGTCGGTCTTGTACGCGAGCCATTCCACCCAGAACGGGGCCAGTTGGTCACTCAGCGACCGCCGCGACATGCTCGGGTCGACGGCGCTCACTGCGAACCCACCTCAGTTGAAGCGGTGTGGACCGCCTCGACCACCGCGGCGAACGGCGGCCGGGCAGCGCCGTCGGGCACGTGCATCCAGCACCGCTTATCGTTACCCGGGGTCGGCAGCACAATCAGCGCACCCGAGACCAACGGCACCGCACCACATTTGAACAAATCAGCCGTCAGCTGAGCGGTGTTGTCCATCGGTGTCGGGCCCTCGGCCAAAAACACCCACAGACGATGCCCGACCGAGAACACCGGCACCGTCCCGGAGCCGAACAAGGCTCTGACCCGCGCGCCGAGACTGCTTGGTGTTATCACCGCCGACACCGACCCAGCGACCATCGTGATCGCATCAGTGCGCGGATCACGGAAAGTGTTGAACCCGAACTGATCCCGATACACCCGCCGACGCTCGTCGATCATCGCGCGTTCGGCGGCCGGGGCTTCGGCATTGGTGGTCTCAGGGGTGAAAACCGTTGCTGTGGTCACTGAATTGTCCTTTCGAATTCAACCGGGGCATTCACCAGTCACGCAGTCCGCGCGGCATCACGTCGTGGTGTGAGTGCGGCAGGTGGATGGCGACTCGACGAGCTGGTCGGGGGTATTCCCAGCCCCCCGCCGCACGGCAGTGCGGGAGTGCCGGTCGCACATCGTCGTCGACGGTGACCAAGTACGCGGTCGCGCCCAGTTCAGCAGCGACACTAATGATTTGGTCGGCACTGCCAGGGAGGTCCTATGCGAGCGGACCGCGATGTGGATGTGCCGGATGGGCTGGAGTGGATTCATCAGCACAGCCCCGAGCTGGCGATGAACTCACCCGGTCGCCCCGAAGCGTGGACGCGGGGCCAATAGCCAGGCGGCGACAGAGTCCACACCTCGCAGTCGCGGCGCACCGCGTCGAGCCAACCGGTCAGGTGCAGCACACTCGGCACGATCACCACACCGATTCCGGACGCCGCGAAACTAGCGAGCAGCACACTCAGGTCCGCCGAATACATCACCGACACCGCACGCAGATCAAGCCGCGCGAAGCGGGCAACCTCGCGGATGGCCTGCACATCGGCCGCGGCCTGCGGCCCGGACCGGTCCAAGCTCACAATCCCATAGGCCCGCACGCGCCGCCCGGTCATGACAAGTCCCCGAGGTTCGACCAGCTGTGGTTAGAGCTGGCGTATGCGGTGTCCTCAGTCATCACGCCCGCCCTTCCCGGTGGCGGGGAGTGCCCGGTGACCGAGGGTGTCGTTGAGGGTGTGGGTGGTCAGGACGCGGATCCGGCGTGTGCTGGTGGTGATGATGGTGTGTTGGCCGTCGGGGAGGTGGGTGTCGTCGGGGACGATCACCGCGACCACGGCTGGGTTGGCTGCGGCGGCGCGGGTGAGTGCGGCGACGGTTTCACCGTGGGTGTGGTGGTCGAGATAGGTTCCGCCCCAGGTGTATCCGTACTCGGCGGCGCGGGCACGCATCGGCGCACCGACATCGATCGCTGTCTTTCCGGCCGAGATGGAGGCGGTGTCGATGTAGCCGAGCAGGACCGGCGCTGACTCGGGGGTGGGTTTGCGTCTGGAGCGCAACATCATTCATTCACTCCCTGGGGGTGCGTCGGCGCGGGTGTTTGCGGTGCCGAGGGTGATGGGGTGATCCGGTCCGCGTTGGCGGGGTCGAGTTCGACGGGGGCTATCCACAGGTGGCGTGATCGCTACCGGATCGTGGACTGGGGTATGTGCGTTGGGCTCCTCGACAGAAGCCTCGTCGGCGGCCGGTGCGCGCCAGGGTGCCCGCGCGGCGAGGGCCGACACGTCGTCGTCGTAGTGGTCGATCCATTGGGCCAGCCGCGTCCAAATCTGGTGATAATCCAACAGATCCACGTAGCAGTCGGGATGCGATTGATTCGCTTGCGCCGGACGGCGGATGCTGCGGCCAAGCCGGTTGGCTTGTGCCGACAGGCGCGTGATTCGGCCGATCCGATCGGCTACACCTCTCAGGTCCTTCTCCGGCAGATCAGGCAGATTGCGCATCAACACTTCAGCAACCCTGTCGAGCAGGGCACTGTAGTTGCGATCGAACTGTCCGGCCGGCCGGGTTCCGAGCTCGGCACGGAACCCCAGATCCCATGCGTGAAGTTCCGCCAGCGCATGCGACAGCCGCACGATTACTCCCGCTGCGGGCCCGCCCTTAGCCTCGACCGACAGGCCCCAAGCAGCCCGCGTCAACTCCGACTTCGTCGGCAGCACCATCTCGACAGCCGCAGTCGCGGCGACTCGTTCACCCCGCACCAGTTCCACCGTCGTCATCGCTGCCCCCAGTCATCAGGGACAGTCCAGAACCACATCTCCGCCCGCGTGAATCGCAGTTGCAGAGCAAATGGAATGTCACGCAGGTGCGCTCGCGATGGGGTCACGGCGTGATAGCTGTCGGTGCGCAGCATCTCGTCAAACAAACGTCTCGCAGCAGATTCGGGCGCCTCAGCGTCATCGGAATCCGCATCTCCCGAGGCATGGATGATGGTGCCCAGAGCGAACGACTGCCCCTTGATGAATTTTTCGACACGATCACGCCACCCAGGCTCCGCCAGGTCATCTCGGACATAGACATGCATCACTGCTGTAGCCACCGCGGCAACCTCCGTTTCTTCACCAGACACTCCCCCGCAACTGGCGCTGTCGGCAGCTGCGGAAGTCGAATGGCAGAGCGAGTAGAAATGCGGCCTCACGCATCGACACCGCGACGGGCCCGAGCCAGGAACCCACCCCCATCGGGGCATCAGGGTGGTTTCCATGGACCTCAGAATCGGTGCGCGACCGCGTGTCCGGAACTGTCGCTTGATCGCGTTGCGCTGACGTTTCGCTGACGTTCGACGCCCGGCTCCAACTGCGATCGCCATCACACGGCCCGACTCTCCCGCTGATCACCGCGCCGGACCGACCACCTGCCCTCACTGAGGTACTCGATAGCCAGTTCGGGTCCAGTGGCTGCACCGCATGCAGGCGTCTCTGCAAGGCCATCCGGATCGCCAGGCTCAATCAGGCTTGACGTGGAAGAACCGTCGGAAATGAGCTGCATGACCATCACCCCTGGTTGCTTTGGTCGCTGACCTTCATCAAGTGATGAGCGACACAGCTGAGATTAGAGCTACAACACTATGCCGTCAAGCTGTTCAAGACCTAGTTATAGCCGTGAGCATGACAGCTGTCATTCCGAATGGATGTTAGGGTGTTGACTGCTTGATACGACTCGGGAGGAGACTGCTGCGATGGCACCTCAATCACCTGCTGTTGCGCGGTGGGAACTCTCCTATCGGACGCGCAAGCGGCGTGACGAGCTGGGCATCACCGGACCGCAGATCGCGAAAGAGCTGAAGTTCGCCGCGACCTACTGGCCGAAAGTTGAGCGTGACCAGCGAATCCTCTCCGAGGAGAAGCTGACTCAACTTCTTCAGTTCCTCGGGTTCACCGAAGAGGATCAGCTCGACCTGATCGAGGTACGCCGGTTGGCCGGCGAGCGTGGATGGTGGTCGGAGTACGAAGGACTGTTCAGCGAGCAACAGCTACGCCTGTTCGGCATGGAGTACGGAGCCGAGGAGATCAGCACCGTCGAGAGCCTGCTCATTCCCGGTCTGCTTCAGACCGAAGAGTATGCGCGCACGCTGATTACAGGCGACACCGCGTTCATTCGCCAGATCGAGGTTCAGCAGCGTATCGACGCCCGGATGGAGCGGCAGAAGCGCCTCACTGGTGATGACCCGCTCCGCCTGAACGTCGTCGTAAGCGAGGCCTCGCTGCGACAGCAAACCGGAGGCCCAGAGGTCCTGCTGAACCAGCTGCATCACCTGATCACCGTCATCGAAGCCCATTGGGAAACCATCAACTTCCGCGTCCTGCCCTTCACCAGCTACACAGGCGCGATCCGTGGCTGCTCGACCTTCCACATTCTCGATTTCCCTCGGCCGCGGCTGCCTACCCTCGCATGGAGCGAGGTGCCCACACACGACGAACTCGTCGAGGACCAGCAGCGGGTCCGCAACTTGACCATCGTCTTCGGGCATCTCCAGCAGGAATCACTCAGCCGCGAAGACTCTCTCCACCTCCTCAACGAACTCGTAGATAGGGACAGAACAGCAGGTGAGTAACATCATCGACATGGACGTCAGCACCACCTCACGCCTCAACTGGGTAAAAGCGACCTTGTCCAGTTCATCCTCGAGCTGTGTCGAAGTTGCCCATGCGGGCCGGGTAGTCCTGGTCCGTGACAGCAAATTCCTGCGCGACCCGAGCAACCGAGACCGGGCAGCCGACCAGCCGACTATTAGTATCCCCGCAAACCGCTGGCGTCACTTCCTGAACGTTGTCTTGGACGGCGGCGAGGCCGGTGGTGAGGATCTTCCAACAATCGATTACGCCGCCAACGGCAACGTATCCTTGCGCCTCGCCGCATATGCGCTCACGTACACACCTACTGAATGGCATGCATTTCGCGACGGGATCCAGAAGGGCGAATTCGATCAGCTCGAAGCCACAGCAGCGTGACGTGTAGGTTCTCACGGCGGGCTTCGTAATCTCGCGGCCGACTTCGTCTCAACTTCGCGTCCGACTGCGAAGTTGGGGCTTGGCAAGTCATAAGCACTCGCTCGGCCCAGGTAAACCGGGTCCGGCTCAAGGATATGGGGTACCTGGCGAAATCCGCCGTGAAAGCGTTGCGAGACAACAGGAACGGGCAGGTCGCGGCCTCGGTGCATGAAGTCCGCCCTGAGGCCTCACATGGGATTAATGTGTGTCGGGTGGTCGGAGGGCTGAAGGCCCTCCTCCTGTCCGTTGCCAGTAGCCCGTCCTTTTTGTCAGTGAATTTTGCTGGTACTCTCACGCTTTCTGCCACTCCGTTGTTACTCGTGCTGCCCTGGTCGTTTCGAGCCGGACAGGGTAACCGCGCGGGCAGCGCCGCCTCGTCGCGACACACTGCCCGCCTCTGTCTCCTGCACCCGAGTCGAGTCGACCGCTGGTTGCCCGGGGCGGGACGTAACTTCAGATCACCACCACCAGTGAACCCATGGAACCGCTACGCTGTTTTCCATATCCACGAGCAGAAACTGAAAACACGGGGGCGACGGCCAGTGACCTCGGAGACGGCACGATTGCTCGGGATGAACGCTGAACGAACCGGACAACTGCTCGGGCAACTACGGCAGAGGCGTGGTTACAGCCTGCGGGAACTCGCCGCGGTCCTCTACTGCAGCCACTCCTGGCTGGCCAATATCGAGACTGGCCGGAGATGGCCCAAAGACCGCGGATGGGTCGAACAAGCTGATCTCGCACTGAACGCCAACGGCACGCTCGTGGCAGCATGGGACACCGACCAACGCGAAAATGCCCGGCTCGCCGACACGATGCGGATCCTGGACGCCACACGCCGGGACTCCGAAGCGTTGTTGACAAGCCCGGACGGAGTGCAACTCGACCAGATCCACGACGGCGTCATTCATGTGGCTACGAACGCTCGGTTCGAGCCCTACGAGAAGACATTGAAACGCGCCGTTGATATCCGGGCAGAGTTGATGCGCCGCTTGAAAGAAGGAGCGCATCGGCCCGACGACATCCGTGACCTGTACGTCGCCCTCGGACGAGTTTGTGGAGTACTCGCGTATCTGACACTGGATCTCGGTCAGGCCGACACCGCACGTATCCACGCCCAAGCCGCATTTCAGCTCGGCGACCGGGCTGATCACGATCAACTGCGGGCATGGGCAAAGGGCACACAAGCCCTCGCGTTCAGGTTCACGAAGGACTTCGAACAGGCCCGAGACGCCGCGATCGACGGGCTGAACTACACCAACGCGTCAACCGGGACTGCTGAGCCTCGCCTACTGTGCGGCCTCGCTGCGTCGGTCGCGAACCTCGGCGATTCCCAAACGGCACTCGAATTGCTCGAACAGGCAGACCGCGCACGGGACAAGTGCGGTGCCGACGAAGTACCTGGCCTGTTCAGCTTCAGCCCAGCGAAGCAGATTTATTACCACGGTTTTTCCCTCATGTGGGCTGACGAGCCAAAGATCCTCCGAAAGTCGGTTACCGCGTCCACCGAGGCCATCGCGGCGTGGCAGGTGCAGCACTCTCCTGGCGACGAAATGTTGACCCAGATTTATCTGGCGTCGGCCAGCGCCCGGCTCGGCGACCTCGACAGCAGCCTGGCCGCTGTCGCTCCTGTTCTGGAGAAACCGATCTCGGCTCACTTCTCCTGGGTCCGCAAGCGTCTGAATCAGCTTGAGAGTCTGTTGGCCAAGCACTTCCCGGACTCGCGCGTTGCCAAGGACATGCGGCAGACACTGAGCGCGTACGTGCATGCCGCATGAATCGCACTGCCGCACCGGCTTTCAGCTAACCAGCGGTGCTGGGGCCCGTTTCGATCTGGAGTCCCAGCGCGCGCAGTCGTCGCGCGGCATGCGCCACAACTGCGGGCGTCCCCGACAGCACGGGTGTGCGACCCGTGCGTTCCACCTCGCACACCAGTGCCACCGCCGTGTGCAAGCTGAGCTGTGGCAGGCCTTCCCATAGCGCGGACACGGCCGAATCGATCGAATGCACGTGGTCGGCGATCAGCCATACCGCGGCGGGAGCGTTCGAAGGCGGTGCTGCGAGCGAGGGCCAGCCGAACTCGTGGGCCTGCTTCCAGATCGCCGAGACCACATGAAAGATTTCATCCTGACCAAGAGACACCACGCGCGAGGATGCCGGCGGATAGACCGGTCCCGACCGGGGTGGCCGACTGCGCCCTTCAAGGACTGCGGCGTGGTCTTCGTTCTCCCGCGGGTCCGACGGCGCGTGAACCACATTGGCAAAGGCGCCTCGCCCGTACTCGCGCCGCAACTGCTGCTTGAGCCCGATAACGTCTTCCAGCGCTGTTTCGCCGTGCACGGTGACGAGTCTTGAGGTTTGCCCGACGAGGTAGAGCTTGAGGAATGCCGATGCGATGGGGTACAACTCGGACCGGTTGTCGGCCCAGAGCGCGGAAACTTGCTGCGATGTGATGACAACGTCCTGTTCGGCAACGACGTGTAGGTTCGGGGCCAGCTCGCGTGCACGCTGGGCAACCGTCCCGCAGGTAAGAGCGTCCGGCTTGAGCAGGTAAAACGCGGTCGATGTCACGCGCGTCCCACAGCCTGGGTCGCGGTTCCGCCTACCGGCTCGATTCCACCGCCCGACTCGGGGGTCCGCTCGACGTTGTAGTCGAGGGACCGGATCGGCTCGGTTTGTTCGCGCCATCGCCTGTTGAGCCAGGTGTGCCGGTAGTAGTCGTCGAAGGAACTCCCGGTGTATTCCGCCGACCCGATGACGGGTATGGGGCCGAGATCGACAAGGATCCAGCGTTGGATTCCCTTGTCCCAGATGAAGTTACCCGGGTGCAGGTCAAGCACCAGCCCGGTGTTTGTCATGGTCTCCTGAAGCCTGTCGTATATCTTGCCGAGGTCGGCGCGCTGACTGGGTGAAAGTTCCTGTTCGCTACGGAGGACAGCCTCTCCGTCCGGGCCCTCGACATAGTCGCGGCTCAATGACGCCGTTCCAGCATCAAAGCTGGCCCCGCCGGGGATCCTGTCACCGAGCCCCGCGCGCGCGAGCCGACCGAAGTTCTCATATTCCTCGGGGAGCAGCACGGCACGTGCCGCATAGTTCCGGGGCAACTTCGTAACACGATCGCCGGATGATCGAACGACATCGGCGATCGCGCCGGACGCCAGCACAGGGCCAGCTGCGCAGGTCGTGGCGTGTGTCTCCGCGAGGCGGTACAGGCCCATCACCGCGAGTTCACCGAGCCGTCGCCCCAACTCCAGCGGGGAACTCGCCTCGACCTGCCAGTCGTTGAACGCATACGTCAGCAGAGGCGGCAGACCCAGGTTGTGTAGCGCTACTGCGAGGCTCAATTGGGGCTTGGCCGATAAGGGCAGGGTCGATACGACTGCGCCGAGATCGGCCAGAAGTGTTGGTGAGTCGCGCCGCAACTCCATGATCGGAGTGCTTTCGCCGCTGAGATCGGTCGCCAAGACGACGACTTGGGTGAGGGTGAGCCTGCCGTCGGTGAGTTTGTGCAGCGCACGCTCCCAGCGCTCTGCCCACACCGGGTTGTCAGCGCCGATGCTGCGCCGGTAATTCTTTACGACCGCCGTGAGTATCCGGCTGCGGTCACTGTCCCGGAATGTGGAGTAGCAGCGCAGGAGCGACTCGAGACGTGCGTCGTCCAGACTGACGCTCTTGAGGCTATTCACGTCAGCGTGCCCGGTCGGAAGATCATCGGCCGGGCTTCGTGCGGCCCATCGGCGAAGGGGGCGTCGGGGGCTCTCGCGTCGAACTCCTCGAGTAGGCCGCCCAATTGCCTGGCAAACCCGACTGCTGTTTTCTCGTCGTAGAACGGTGACATGGGGTAGGACTTGTGGACGCCGATGCGTGCGCCGCCGACCAGCTTGTGGTAGCCCGAGGAGTAGTCACAGATGATCGGGCAGCGTCCTTGGCTCTGTTGTTCGAAGAGGTAGCGGTAGAACTTGTAGTTGAACGTTGCCAGCGCCTCCAGGCTCGACCGGTCCCAGCTCTGGTCGAACACCGATGGTGTGTCCGAATTCGGCTTGGCGATGAACAGGACGGCGAAACCTTGGCTGTCGGTGGCACTGAGCACCTCGAAGCGTTGGAGGGAAACCAACTCTTCCCCGAAGCGTTGCGATGCCACGATCAGCCCGCCGATCAGTTGTTGGTAGCCCTCGACGCCGAGCAATTTGAGGTTGACGTACGCCTCGACGGGGCCGGTCAAAGATCGGCTCAGCTCGAATGTGTATTGGAACGGGGAGTGATGGCCGAAGCGAAGATCCTCGTAGGGCAGCCCTTTGCGGCCTCCGCCGCCGATCGGATGGTCGGCATGGGTGATCCCGCCCTGCTGGTAGATCTCAGTGCGGTCGGCGGCCATGAAGAGGCTGGCAGAGTACGACGCGAAACCGGTCTTGTGGAAATCCACGCCGAACGAGTCGGCCAACCGAATCTCGGTGATACGGGCAGCCTGTCGACGGATCTTGTCCAGTACCCGCGCCGGGAATCCCCACGGGTTGGCCTCGGCGTTATAGTCGCGGAAGAAGAGCCACACCCAGCCCACCACAGAGTCCACGTGGACACAGGGGACGTAGTCGAGCCCGAGGTCTTCGACCACAGCGTCTCGAAGGGCCACGATTTCGCCGATCGGATCGACAACCATCTGAATTGTCGTGCCGCCGTTGGCGAAGATGGTGGCCACCTGTTTCCCGGACCGCACCGTCGCGCGCAACGCCTCGTCGAGGGCACCGAGGTCCATCGACCCGTCCGGTAGCGTGGGCACCCGCAAGCAGCTGGTTTCGCCGATGCCCAGCCACCCGCACACCTCCTCGTGGCACGGATGCCCCTGTGTGGACGACAGCACCCGGATCGGGGTAGGGATACCTTCCCGGCGAGCATTCGGCACAGCGCGCTGGATACCATGTTTGACCGCATGAACATTGGTGCTCTTGCCCCCGAAAGTGAAGACACCGCCAGACTTTTCGAGGTCGAGCCCGGCCAGCTGCGACACCATCTTGACCACCGCGAGCTCGGCGCCCAGCAGCAATCCGCTGGACATATCCTGAGCGCCATTGGCGTTAAGCAATGACGTATACGCTGCCGCCGCCACCGACGCATACGTCGGCGGCGGTGTCACGTTGATCATCGTGCCCGGATGGTTCCACCGAACCATCCCCTGAAAGTAAGGGGCCAAACTCTCCAAGACCGCTGTGGGTGTGCTCGATGGTCCCGGAAGCGACTCCCGTTCGAGGATCTCTCCAAAGGACTCATCACCCAGCCGCCGTATGCGGGGCTCCTCTGGATCGATGAAGCCGCTGACGAGATCGTGCAGAGTGCGCAGGTTCCGCTGCAGCTCAGTCAGATCGTCACTATCCGGGTCCTGAAAGAATTCGCGCATCGTCGGCCCCTCCATCACTACTAGCCTGCTCAGCGGCATCAGCCGGAAACTTCAAAGTTAGCGACGTCCGACGCTGAGCGAGAACCCCTCGGCTGTTTCCGAATCGCGGTCGTCCGATCCGGATACATTGCTACGGACACGGTTTCGGCTTCGGGCATGGGTCTCGGTCCATATGGTTCCGATAACGTTGGGATCGAGCTCGGACACCGAGCACCGGAATGCGCAGGGCCACTGAGTCATTCAGCTCCCGCTGTGACTGCTATCGAGCCGGTATCGCCAGCGCGCAGACATCATCGCGGGAGAGTATGCAGTGTGTGCACGTCAGGACGGGTCGCCTAGCAGATCGGAAAAGGCAGGCCCGCTTCATATTCCGGCACTGAGGGACGCTAACGCGTCCATCAGGGTGATGTACGTCGGGTACTGCCGGGGTCTCCGCGTCTGTCCCACCAACACGCAGCGGCACCCGTACTCGGCCGCCGGTGCCAGGTCCAGCCGAGGGTTGTCCCCGATCACGAAGATATTGGCCGCCTCACCTTGGCTAGCAACCAGTTTCGCGTACACACGATCCTTGACGACGTCTGCGCTGTCGAAGACCGAGTGAAGATCATCGACCAGCTCGGTGATCCCGAGAGCAGCCAGCACCCTCCGCGCGTGAGTCGCCGGGGCCAGCGTCACGACAACCCGGGGGACCTGGACTCGAACCAGGGCAGCCCGAAGCCGGAGGTCGGGCCGGAGGATCTCGGTGTAGGGCAGGTCAGCGTAAACCGTTCGGGCCCAGTCGAATCGAGACAGGCCAAGGTGATCGAGCGCATCCAGGACAGACGGGCGCTCCACTTCCAGAGCAGTCAATTCCCGCGTATCCAACCCTGCCCGTTCCAGGAAGAACGCCGCAGTCCGAGTGTCGATTATTTCGGTCAGGACACTGTCCTGCGGGTACACAGTGCCGTCAAGGTCGAGGACCAACATGCCGATCTCACCCCCATAAGCGCACCCTCACGGCTGGTCGCGGCTGGAGCGCGCCCGGCAGACCAGTCGCACCCCAGCCGGTTTGACGCTCAGACGGCCTCGACGACGGCCAGCGAACGCCGACCGCGGCGCAGAAGTATCCACCGGCCGTGCAGCAGATCAGCGACGTCGACGGTCGCATCCTCGCTACTGACCTTTGTGTTGTTCACGTACGCCCCGCCCTCGGCGATCGTGCGCCGACCGGCCGATCTGCTTGCCACCAGACCGGTCGTGGCGAGCAACTCGGCGATGTCGTGCTCGCCACGTAGAACAGCCGCTGACGGTAGTTCCTGGACAGCCTCCCGCAGCGTCGATGCGTCGAGGGCGGCGAGATCGCCGCGGCCGAACAGCGCCTGGCTGGCCTCTCGGACCCGGACCATCGCCTCCTTGCCGTGAACGAGCGAGGTGACATCCTCAGCCAGAGCGCGCTGCGCTACCCGCTCCGCAGGGCGTTCGCGGGTGACCGCATCGAGGGCATCTATTTCCTCCCGTTCCCGGAAGGTGAAGATCTTCAGGTAGTCGGTGACCTTCGCGTCTTCGGCGTTGAGCCAGAACTGGTAGAAGGCATACGGCGAGGTCATCTCTGGGTCGAGCCAGATAGCGCCGCCCTCCGTCTTACCGAACTTCGTACCGTCGGCCTTCGTGATGAGCGGTGTGGCCAGGGCATGCAGACTGACCCCCTCGACACGGTGGGTCAGGTCCGCGCCTGCGGTCAAGTTGCCCCATTGGTCGGACCCACCGGTCTGCAGTGTGCAGCCGTATCGCCGGTAGAGCTCGTAGAAATCCATGCCCTGAAGGAGTTGGTAGCTGAACTCGGTGAAGCTGATACCAACCTCGCTGTTGAGCCGCGCCGACACCGCCTCCTTGGACAGCATTCGGCTCAGCCGGAAGTGCTTGCCGACATCGCGGAGGAAATCGATCGCCGACATCGGCGCCGACCAGTCGAGGTTGTTGACTACCCGTGCAGCATTCTCGCCCTCGAAGGACAGGAACCGTTCAACCTGTGACCGGATCCGCTCCAGCCAGTCGGCCACAGTGGCAGGGTCGTTGAGTACCCGCTCACCTGACATCCGCGGGTCCCCAATGAGTCCTGTCGCTCCGCCGACAAGCGCCAGCGGCTTGTGGCCGAAGTCCTGAAGCCGTCGCATCGTGAGAAGCTGGACGAGGTTTCCCATGTGCAGGCTCGGCGCAGTCGGATCGAACCCGCAGTAATACGTCACCGGGCCCGCCGACAACGCGGCGCGTAGGTCCTGCTCATCGGTGGACAATGCGATCAGCCCTCGCCAAGAAAGCTCGTCGAAAACGTTGCCCAGGCTCTGCGTCACGACTGGCGCGTCCTTCCTCGTCCAGGGCCGCAAACGCGACCCGCACCTCAAAGCATCTCAAACCACGCCAGCGTACTGTGACACCTGGCCACATGTACTTGACTGGGCCTCACAGCATCCCGGCACCGCGCACGATCCAGCCGCGACAGCATCGCGAGGAGTTCCCACACACACACTGAACGGTCGCCGGGCGCGCCGCCCTCACGACCGAGCCATCCAGCCATCGAGTTGCCGGACCGCGGACCCGGATCGGTGGTCAACGGCTCGATGTCGTGTGCGAGCGCCCGAATCTGGCGTGGTCGCCGAAGCAGACCGTTCGCATGAATCTGCCCGATCTGGCGGTGTGCCCGAATGAGTTGTGCGGATCTGCACCCTCCCAGCTACGAACAACTCGCCGCCGTCATCGCTGCGATCGATGACTTTCTCACTGGGGAGGGGTGAAGCGCGGACCGTTCGGATTTGAACCGATCAGTGAAGATGAGCCGCTGCATATGCGGGCGTCGTGGGCGCGCGATCCGCTCACCAACCGGCATGACCTCGATCTTCCCGACGTCGATGGCGTCGTCGGATCCGTTGACAACGCTTCGGTATGGGGCTCGGTACTGATCCGCATCGACGTGGACAAACGAGCTATCGAACTGACCTTCCGCGACACCGAGCCGGAAACCCTTGCCGCGATCATGGCCGCCCACGTGCAAGCCGCCGACGCCCGCTATCGCTGGGACCACCCAACACGCCAGTGTCGATGCCGCTCATTGCTCGCTGGTCTGGTCCCGCTTGCGGGCGAGGAAGGCGTCGAAATCGACCGGTGTCGGATCGCCGCTGTTCTCTCCGCCGATCAGGGCCTCGCGCAGCAACTGTTCAGCGTTCTCCTGCGGCAGCGGTGGCGGTGGCGGTGGCGGTGGCGGTGGCTCCATCGGAGCGGTGTCCGGATCCGGCCGGAAGTCGTCGATGCTGAAGTCGGGCCCATAGGCTGCGACTAGCTTCTCGTGGAGGGCATCTGCCGCGCTATCCCTCGAATGATTCATCGGCTCGTCCTCCCGCCGGATCGGGGTGATGAGACCGATTCTTCCAGACCACGCGGGACCGTCAACTGCAGGCCAAGCGGTACAACATCAATCGTGGCGTCCAGGCGACAGGGAGATGCAACAGCTCGTCGGCGGGCTGATGACCTGGCACCAATTCGATATCGCCGCCCTGGTCGCAACGGCTGCTCGCAGCGGCATCCGACTGGTCGACAACCGAGCGCCGGCCTAGTGGAACTCTGGGACGGGGTCCCGCTCCGTCGGAATAGGGAGTCGGCATCTGTCGCGAAACCCGTGGAGACACAAGGGGTTTTGTCAAGTTCCGACTCCTCTCGTCGATCGCACCTTTCCCGCGCACGCGGGGCCGCGCCCCCTGCCATCGAGTCAGACGACATCTGAGCGATGTCGGGGTCGTTGATCACATCGGCGCGGTACCGTGCATGAGTGATGTCACCGAGGCGATGGACAGGCGGCAACCGTTTCCAGGGCATCGCGGCCCGGCTGGGTGTGCGGGGCCGCATCGTCGCGGGAACGCTGACGAGGCGGATCCGCGATTGGACGAAGTCCACATCCACGGAGCGGGCGCAGTGGCGGTGCTCGTAGACGCCGACAATGTGTAGCCGACGAAAATCGGTGCGGTGCTCGCAGCGACCGTCCCGAACACGGGCAGGTAACGCGATCGCCACGTACATCACGTCAGCAAACAAATCGCGGGACTACAACTCCACTGAAACCGCTTAGGAGAAATGTTGCAGGATATCGACCGTGGGCGTGTCTTTCGTGCGGCTTGGATCGCTGGTGTCGTCAAGCACTACCCAGGGGAACCGAAGCCTGGCTACATCGCGTCCTGGGAAGAGATGCCCGTATGGGAGCAGGCAGCCGCGATCGCAGTGTACGACCAGGTCGCTGAGTTCATTACCGTCACCGACGGTAATGCCACCAAACTTTCGCCCGAGCAGAAGGGGCGCTGGGTCGCCCTGTGCTGGATCGGGCAGATCCATAAGCACTTTCCCGAACCGAAACCGTCCTACATCGCCGACTGGGAAGACATGCCGGACTGGCAGCGCAAAGTTGATTCACACATCTTCGAAGCCATCGAAGCGTCGATCGCCGCAATTACTCAGTAGGTCATTCCGCCAGACTCGAATGAGACCAACCAGCGGGTTTTGTGGGGTCGGGTAGGGCGAGATCAGGGATATCGAGCAGGTGACGTTGAGTTCGGCTGATCTGCCCGCCGAGCATGGGCGTTGCTGCGGCGGGAGGTCCTGTATCACTCCCATGTTATCGCCTGGACCACATGGGATGCGGGTGCGTTGATTGCGTTGGTAGCCAAGCAAACCGGGCCGAGCAAGCATGCTGGCTCGCCGGGTGAGGTAACTGCTCCAATCCGGTTACACCGACGAACTGGGCGTGGCCGAAGGCCAAACCATCGATTGGTGGCGAGGTCGCCCGGGCGTGCCGTATGCTACTGGTTCAGGTCAATATGATTGTGTCGCAGCGTAATTCGCTGAGGGCAAACTGTCGTGCCGAGCACCTGCGTGCGAGAAACGGCTTCACGTGTTCGTTTATGAGCACATCGGTTCGACCGCAGTGCCTGGCTTGGCCGCCAAACCTATCGTGGATCTACAGGTGTGTATGCCCGCCCTGTTACCACTGGATGAGCTCGCAGTGCTGCTGGCGCACACGGGTTTCGTGCCCGCGTCGGGCGCGCGGCCCGACTCGCCGGGTGTGTACCGCGACATCCCGCGCCCAGGCGACGAAGATCACGCCGAAGTGCACGGAAAACGGTTGTTCCATTCACCGGAGCAGTCGGCCATCCTGCACATTCGTCGGCGGGATTCTCCATTCGCCGCTTTCGTTGTTCTCGTCCGGGATTGGCTGCGTGCACATCCGGACCAGGCGCGGCGCTACGCCGAACTCAAGTATGAGCTTGCCGTTCAACATGCGGCAGATCCCGACTACGACGACTACACCCGCTCCAAGTCATTGTTCTTCGACGAAGTCGAGCCGCGAATGCGGCAGTGGGCAACCGGCCAGGTCACCAGCAACCCGAACGACGGTGGATGTAGCGGTTAGGGTGTCGCAGGTGACGACGTCGCACGACGGTCCCGCCGTGACCGGGACACAGCCGGTCGAGCAGTACGTAGCCGGACTGCCGCGCAAACGCATGGCCGCCGGGGTGCTGTTTCGGGACAGCTCGGACCGGGTGCTCGTGGTCGAGCCGTCCTACAAGCAGTACTGGGAAATGCCGGGCGGTTCGGTCGAGGCGGATGAGGCGCCCTGGGCGGCAACTGAGCGCGAACTGCTCGAAGAACTGGGGTGGAACTACAGGCTCGGCAGGCTTCTGGTGGTGGATTATGTCCGTCCCCAGGACTCGCGGCCCGAGGGGGTGATCTTCGTCTTCGACGGCGGCGTGCTCACGGAAGGAGATCTTGCCCGGATGACACTGAATGCCAACGAGATTCGTTCAGCGGGCTTCTACACCCTCCAGGAGCTTGCGGGCAAGATGAAACCGATACTCATCGATCGTTTCACTGCCGCGCTGAATGCCGTGCGCGAAGGCGGGATCGTCCTGTGCGAGCAGAGGCGGCCTATCGCCTGACCGATACTCCGCCCCGCTCGCATAGTGTTGATGCCGACGCAGGCACTGACCGCAGGACACGCCGCGGGCTCGTCGTTATGTCCGGGTGGGCGGTGCACGGCTTGTCGACGGCACGGTAGAGGCGGTCGTGGGATGCCATCGGCCTACAGCAATCCTGCGAGGTCCCGGCAGAGCTTGGCCATCTGGCGATCCGTGCAGAACCCCGTCGCGCCCAACTGCAACACCAGATCGGTGACGGCCCGATTGGCGACGTCGATGCCGCAAGCTTCGTAATGGCACTTGCGATCCACCTGTAGCCCGATTCCGACGAACGTTTCGGGGCTGCTGTCGGTGTGTCGACAGTCGGTGGGCCGATATCGTTGACCCTCATCATTTCCGAGGCCGTTCGGCGCGAGTAGCGCCCGTCATGTCGACGCTCCCATCGGTCACGGCGACAGTACTGCCGCAGGTCGCGGGCAGGTTATTGCTGTCTAGAATTTCATCCTTGTGGTGGCGCCCGATGACCTGACGCTTGTCCATCAGCTCGCCGACGCGGCCGATCACATCTCCATGCGATATTTCTCATCGGGGCGCCTGTCCGCTGAGACCAAGGCCGACGGCAGCCCGGTCACGGCCGCCGACCGCGCGGTGGAGCAAGCCATCCGCCGTCGGCTCGTCGATGTCCGTCCGCACGACTGCGTTGTCGGTGAGGAGTTCGGCCAGCAGGGGGACAGCGCTCGCCGATGGGTGGTCGATCCTATCGACGGCACAGACAACTTCGCTGCTGGAAAGCCGCAATGGAGCACGTTGATCGGCATCGAGGACAACGGCGAGGTACTGACCGGGATCATCTCGGCGCCAGCTCTGCGGCGCCGTTGGTGGGCGACGCGAGATGCAGGTGCCTGGACCAGTGCCTGCGTAGCCGGGCAACTCGGCCCCCGCGAACGGCTCGCGGTAACGACAACCCGGACGCTCAGCGATGCCACCGCCGCGATTTGGCCCGTCAGGTCCACAATGCCTGCTCAACGTCTTGCCATGGGCGCTGCGTTTCTCGCCCGATGCGCCGCTGGCGGCCCGCTGACCGGCTGGGCTGACACCTGCCAGGGCGCCATGCTCGTCGCTGCCGGGCGAACTGACGTCTTCCTTCATCTGGCCGCTGGTCCCTGGGACATCGCTGCCGCTGTCCCGATCGTCGAGGAAGCGGGAGGCCGATTCAGCGACTTGCAGGGCAAGCGCCGAATCGGGTCGGGTGCCGCGGTATTCACCAACGGTCACCTGCACGAGACGGTACTCGACTTGCTGAAACACACAGCACATACGCAGCCGTAGGTTTCCGGCCGCACGGTCGGCGCTTTCCAGCTCGCGCGTCCGGCACCGGCGTCTCCTGGTAGCCCTTGGAGCGCAAGGGATCCCGGACAGCCTGAATGAACAGCAGGCGGCGGAGGGCCATTTCGCGCACCTACTTGTGGTGGTGAAGAAACCGGCCATGCTGCCAGCGGTCGGTGTTGGTGAGAACGGTCATGGAGCTACCCCGTTTGGTCGTGTTCGTTCATTGGCTGACCCACGGACCGACGATCTGCAGCGGCGTCGAGTCGTCGGTGTTGATGCGCGCCCGTGCGCCAATGGGCAGGGTGTATTTGGTGCTGGTGTGGCCGAACGGCAGGCCGGTCAGGATCGGGAAACCGTAGTCCTCGCACAGGTCGTGCAGCATTGCAGTGAGCCCCCAACCGTGTGAGTCCTCACAGTTCACCAGCTCACCGACCACCATGCCGGAAATCCGTTCCAGTACACGCAGATCCCGAAAATGCGTCAGGGTCGCATCCAGCAGTTCGATCGGTTTGCTGATGTCCTCCCACGCGAAGATCGCGCCGTCCCAACTCGGTTCGTATGGCGTGCCGAGTAGGTTGCGCACCGCCGACAGGCACCCGGCCACGAGCTGGCCTTCGGCCTGACCAGGCCGCAGCGCGGTAAGCGGCGCGTCCTCCAGCCGACCGGCATACGCGACGCCGCTGACCATCCGTGCGAAGTGGCGAGCGGTCAGGTCGTTCGGTTCTGGGCTGCCCCAATCCCAGACCACAGAGGGACCATGGAAGGTGACAAGCCCGGTCCGGGCGGTGATGGCATTGAGGAGCACGGTTGGATCGCTGACGCCGACAATGACTTTCGGCTGCCGAGCCAGCGCGCTGTAATCCAGGCCGCCCAGCAGCCGGTTGGAGTTCTTGCCGCCGCCGGCGAAGATGATGGCGTTGATGGTCGGGTCGGTGACGAAGGTGTGCAGGTCGGTCAGGATGTTCGCCTCGGGCACGGCCCGGTAGCCGAATTCCTGCACCGCTGTTTCTGCCACCGCTACTGCGAAGCCTGCGGACTCGAGGGCGGTCAGGCCGCGCTCGAACCCCTCCGAGTCGATGAAGGGTTCCGGCGCCGAGGAGGCGAGGAAGGGTTCCGGCGCCGAGGAGGCGAGGATGCCAACACGGTCTCCGGGCTTCAGTGCAGGGGGACAGATGGCCTCGGCCATAAGGATTTGCCTCCAGGATGTGGATGGGGATTCAGAACAGATCAGCGTTCTCCACTGGGCGAGAACGTATTTCAGAAAGCAGGGAGTCATCCATGGAATACATGTATATCTTTACTCGGCGGTCAGAGCGTTATGCCGTGTGGATTTCGATGTCCGACAATGATTTTCGTCGATCGTGACAAGCCAACCGCGGTGATCGGCCGCGCACGCAGATTCCTGGCTGACGCCGCCTGCGTGCCATCACCGCATATCGTCGTGCAGTAGCTTGAGATTTCGTGCTTCGGTCTCCGTGCAGGGACCGTAGGATATGAGCGGGCCGTCGACCGGATTACTTTCACACTGGACGCACACGACGTTCTCGCAGTGATAGCGGTACATCGAGGCACTGTCCGCAAGATCGAGGTGCAGCCCGGGATTCGCACGTCGGAAGACGCGTTCGGTGGGTTGCACGTACTGCTACGGCAGCGCTCTCCGTCCGGCACCTTCCTGTGCGACGGCAATACCGTGCATCTCGGGTATCTGGCCAACGGGGTGTGCGGCTCGGTACACCCGTTTGGGCACGACCATGACTGCCGTGGAGAGCATGCAGTCACGAGGTCGGCGGCCGTGCTCACGCGCTCGAACCAGCAGAAAGTCCTGGCCGTTGCCGGGACCGCAGTAGCCTTCGGGAGAGGCCGCACTGCGTGGCGGATGCTGATCGGTGCTGCTGAGGGGGCGTGGCTCGCCGGCCGGTACGGGTGGCGGTTGGCTGTCGAGACCGTGAGTTCTTGCGGTGGACATCCGCCATGGTGGACCGGTTGTAGGACGGAGTTGGGAGGGTGAGGACGTGGATTGGGATGTGTTGGGTGCGCAGTTGGATGCGGTATCTCGGCAGTACGCGCAGCGGCACGGGTTCCGGCGGACACCGGAGTGGCTGGTGCTGAAGATCGCCGAGGAGGCTGGGGAGTTGGTGCAGCAGTTCCTCGCTGCCACGGGGCAGGGACGCTCTCGTGGCAAATCGCCTGCGGAGCTGAATGATTCGGTCGACAATGAGATCGCCGACTTGCTGGGCCACACGATCCTGTTAGCCCACCATCGAGGTACCGACCTGCAGGGCGCACTCGATCGCAAGTGGCTGCGGCGCACCGCAACCGGCGAGGGCTCCCGGCCGCCGTTGCTACCCGGCCCAACCTCGGACGGCACGGGCACCGTCCTGCCGAACCGGCCCCAAGCAACGCACACGGAGCGAGGGGTCGGAACCGACGACTCGACGCCGGTGCATGCCGCCTGCGGTGGCGACGACGCCAGCGCGATAACGACTGCGCTGTCGGCACCGACGAGGGAGGCGTTGATCGATTGCGCCCGGCACGTGAACGGGCCCGGATTGATCGTCTTGTGCGGGTTTCCCGCGTCCGGAAAATCTACCGCCGCACGGTATCTGGCCGCAGCCACCGACGCGATAGTGCTGGACAAGGACACCTTCGCGCCGGGGCTGGAATCGGCGGTGATGACCCAGCTGACTGGCAACCCCGTTGATCGCGACAGCGACGCCTACAAGTCGGTTGTCGCCCCACACGTCTACGACGGCCTGATCCGCATGGCAACGACCGTGGCCACCCGCATTCCGGTGATCGTGGACGCACCCTTGCTGAGCCTCATCCGCACCGCCGCCGATGCGAGGGAACGACTCACCGAGCACCTCAAGAAACAGGTCGCAGCGCCACAGTCGCTGCCAGCGATCACGATCTGGCTGGACAGCACCACCGAGCAGATCCGCGCCCGCATGACAACCCGGGGCGCCGACCGTGACGCCTCGAAGCTGGCCGACTGGTCCGCGTACGAAACCGCGGTCCTGACCAGCGGCCTGCGCGAAACTGCCCACGCCCTAGTGGATTTCGTCATCGGCAACTGACCCCACGACGCTGTCTCACCACGGACTGCGGCGGTGCAGCCACGGGGCATAGGGCGGGTCTCAGGCGCCGCGCTCTACGCGTTGATCGTCGACGTCATCGTCATGCCGACGCAGCAACGCATCAATCTCGGGACGTGCATCGTAGATCGGATCGTTGAATGTACTGCACGCCAACAGATCCCCTACATGGCGCTCCCAGCCGATATCGGCGTCGCGATGTTGGAGTTTCGAGGAGCAAGGTCAATATCTGCGCCTACGCGACACCGCCTTTTGCGTCTCGTTCAGTACTTGGACGAGACGGATTCAAGCTGCACGCGCGGCGAGGACGAGACCATCAGGCGGTGTCGCCACGAGACGCTCCGGTTGCGGTCTCGATCGCGGCCACGACATCGGGCAGGAGCATCGTCGCCAGCATCCGCGTGTCGTTGAACATCGACAGATCCGCCAACTCCGCCAAGCTATACCAGGCGAAGGGATGGGCCGGATCACACACCGGCACTACGGAATCCGCGACCGCCAAGTACTGGTAGTCGACATGCACATGGGGCTCAGCACGGTGATCGTCAGCCGCCACCGCAGTCTCTGTGACCCACCATGGTTGCTGCATCAACCGCAACGGATATCCCGCCGGCAGCGGCGCCCGCAGCCCGCTCAGCAACCGCACCTCAAGCCCCGACTCCTCCCGAACTTCCCGCACAGCGGCTTCGGCTGGTGTTTCGTCTCGCTCGACATGGCCACCATTAGGAACAGTTCGTATGTCTCAGCCCGCCTTCTGTCTCACTGTCTCCCGGACGAGAGCACCTGACCGATCCACTGCCAACTACGCGGCAACTGTCTCAGAGGACGCGGGAAACGTTGCCCGTTTGTGACTTTCAGGACGGCTGCGCCACATTCGACACGTCCCCGGTTTGGCCATCGCCTCGGATAGCGATAGGGATTGAGAGGCAAGACTTTCGAACCACACGATATTCATGCCGACTCGGGCCCAGCCTGTAGAGTACGGCCGTTCCCGCTCGCCACACGCTTTCGACGGAGGACAACCTATGGCGATTAGCGATTCCGACATCTTGGGCACGCTCGCCACCTACCTGAAGCACCACCCGGATGAGGCCGGGCACCTGTCCGAGCCGATGCAGTTGCTGCGCCACGGACAGGATGTCGCCTCACGGCGGACCTTCCCCATGCACGTGACCGTCGGCGCTCTGTTGGTCCGCCATCATGCCGAGGTCCTCTTGGTGCGCCACAAGGCGTATGGAGGAATTTTGTTGCAACCGGGAGGGCATCTCGAGCAATTTGACGCCACACTGATCGACGCGGCGGTGCGCGAACTGGCGGAGGAGACCGGGCTTGATCCCAGCGCCGTTGTCCCAGCATCACCTGACCCCGTCTACATCGAATACGGCCCGGTTCCAGCTCGGCCGGCCAAAGATGAGCCGGCCCACTATCACCTCGACATCGGGTACTGCTTCACCACGGTGCACGCTGACATCGGGCATATTCAGCTGTCCGAGGTGACCGCCGCCGCGTGGTACCCCCTCGCTGAGGCCGAATGCCTTGTCGGGCCACGCATAGCACGAGCCCGCACTGCCCCGGCACGGTTGAGCAGTCTGGTGACCCAACTAGATTGACGATGTTTCGCTTGCGCTGCGCCCCTGTTCGGCCGTGGATCCGCACCACTTCCTGAGCGACATCCCCGCCTGTTGCCAGTGAATTATCCGGCTGCGGGACCACACCCGGATCCAGGTGGGACCCAGGGGCGGCCCTGGTTCACCAGCTACCGATCGGTCTCGTTGCGGTCGGGCAGCATCCTCCGCACGGTCAGCGAAACCAGCCTGCTACTGGGCCGGGCGTGACACGCGTGAACTGCGGTACCGAGTGTCCGGGCGGGTGTGGCGGTAGTGTCTGCGGCTGTCACGAGCATTGTCCCTGCGGTCATCGTGACAGCGCCCGGAGGGGCGTAGACACCCCTGGGTCCCGCTCACTCAATCCATCCTTTGGGCGGGTCTTGGGGTGTCGTCCCCCCAGGGTGTCTCCCGACGTGATTCAGGTCTTTCACGCGGTGATGGGCAGGCCCGCCTGAACCTCCTCACTCACCGAGGGCGGGCCTTCACACCAGCACGGCGCCCCGCATGTAGAGCCGCGCCTCAGCGTCCGGTTGCGAGTATCCGTTCGACCTCATCGATCGGCGCACCGACGATCGTGGCGATCTCGGCCGAGGTGTGCCCGAGTTGCTGGAGCTTCAAGGTCCGCGCGAGCAACTGCAGTTTCTGTTCGCGGCGCGCGGTGTCGGTCACGACTGCCGCGCACGCGTCGGCTACCTCGGTGGCTGAGGCGACCTGCTCGACGGGCAGGGCATCCCACCGGTACGGATCGAATGTCCGTGCGCCGCTGGCGATAAGCACATCGCCGACGTCGGCGGCGGT
The DNA here is from genome assembly GCF_050946365.1 of Nocardia sp. CA-107356. Lineage (NCBI taxonomy): Bacteria > Bacillati > Actinomycetota > Actinomycetes > Mycobacteriales > Nocardiaceae > Nocardia > Nocardia sp. CA-107356. The sequence goes on from NZ_CP191992.1 coordinate 8,355,171, forward strand.
GTGGAACCAGCCGAGCCCGTCGATCCAGGCGAGCCACGCGACACCGTTCTGGTCCGCGAGATCGCGAAGGTCGAACACCATGACCGCGGTGTCGTCCTCGCCGTCGTCATCGTCGTGGGGCTCGAACAGGTAGTCCGGGATCGGATAGTCGAAGACATCGAGATCGACGCCGAGCGCGGCGGCCAGTGCCCGGCGAATCTCGCTGCAGGTTTGCGACAGGGCCGAGGTCATGACCACTGAGTCTGCCATGAGAGACCGGATCGGTGTCGGTACCTGAGCGCACCCCGGATTCCATGAGCGACTACAACTGCGTGAACGCCGCCAACGCCGCGGCTGCCCGGGTGGCGGGCTGGCCGGACCTCACGGGTGCACCCAAGCAGATCTCGTGGGGGATCACCTGCCGTGCGGACAAGGTGGGTGAGCTGGAAGCCACGAACCTGCCCGAGGCGGAGAAGACCCGGTGGCGCGAGGCGATGCTGTGTGAGACCGCGCCGGGCGAGTGGATCGACTACCGCAACCAGCCCTGGGCCGTGGCGGACTTGGCGAACTTCACCGAGGAGGAGCGGACCCGCCCTCTTCGGTCTGACTGTAGCAAATGTCGAGCCCCCAGCCCTGCTGACCCCAGGACCACCCCAGTTGGCCCTGGACCGCAGACAGCGTCAGCACGGTGCCTGAGACGGGAAGCACGACGGCGGCTGGACACTCGGGCCCGTGGGCGCGACGCTGGAGGGCGCCACGGCGGTCTCGCCCGGCCTGGCCGGGGATCCCAGGTGGGTGAGGGTCCCCACGACCAGCAGCAGGATCACCCCGCCCATGAGCGTCCCGAGAGCCCACAGGATCGGCGTGGGCGAGGTACTGCGGTAGCCGAGATGGTATGGGGACCGGCTCCGGTGCCAGGGTGCGGGCCGGTCGGTGACGCGGACCGATCCGCGCACGTAGTTTCCGCCTATCCGTCCCCGACGAGAATGTGGCCGCACGGCTTCATACCCCATGGCTATCAGTATGGGGCGAGGGCTGAACAGCCATCGGCGTATCCGGGATACGACTCGACGAGTCCCGCATCTGCGTTGCAGTTGCTGCGATTACTACCCCGGTGACGTGACCGAACGTGGGTGTGGAATGGACGACGGCCCGGGACCTTGCGGCTACCGGACCGTCTTGCGTCTGCCGGCCCCTTGGGGGTGGAGGTTCCAGCACGCCATCAGCAACGTAGTGCCCCCAACCTAGGTTGCGCAACAGTTGCTCGATCAACTATAGCTGGATTACGGATCGTCGAGCGGTTCTCACTGAATGCCGATGGCCACCAGGACCCACACGTCGGATTCGCCGGAGTTCGACGGAATTGCCTGTCAGGGTGCTGAACTGGACGTTCGCGACAACTGTCGATGAGCAGTGAAACCGGCGGGCATTGGTTTGTGCTGCTATCAGGCCTCGATGGAGCTGGCCATGCCGAGGTGGTCGACGATTTCGGTGGCTGTCAGGCGGCGTTGGGTGGTGCGGGTGATCTCGGCGACGCGGCTGGCCGGACACGTGGTTTCCGGGCCGGACACGGTGGCGCAGACCGCGCAGTCCTCGGCAGTGCCGGTGAGGTGGGCTTGGATGTTGCGGTCGTCGAGCGCGGCGACCAGGCCGAACATGCTGAACGGATTAGTGGACATCAGGCAGGGGTTTCTGGTTCGTGGTGTTGTGGTGTCCGCCTGCGCGGCCGGCTTCGTTGTCGGCCTGTCCGACGCTGTTGTCGGGGGCGGGGTCGGGTCACAGTATTGTCACCAAGGGTTGTGTTTGCTGCAGGGCAACTATGTTCATCGGATAGGTACCGGGCCCGCATCGGTCATCGCACCTGGGCGTATACCTGTCTTCGTGAGCAGCCACCTACCTATCGGTGTCCGGGTGAGAGACGCCCGCGTGCATCTGGGAACTACCTGGCCGCAAACTCGTGAATCAGGTTGATCCCGCCGAACCAGACCGGAAGATTTCGGCAGTACAGCGGCCGGTCACGCCTTTCCCGACAGCGTGCCCTCGAACCGAGGAGCAGCCGGGTGGATCGTTCCGCTTTGTGGCTTGGCCACAGAGCGTCGCTGGGAGCCGAAACTGCGCGTCCTCAGCGGCGGATGCTTCTGGGCGTACGGCGGGGGCGGGGTTCGGCGAGAGGTCCGGGGTACGGATTGGGAGTAGTCCCGACACCGTGCCCCGGCCCGCTCGACTCTGTTTCACCACATTCCTGCAGTCCCCTTCGAGGATTCGACGGGCGCCGGCTTCGAGTGGAAGTGTTCGGGGCTTGGGCTATGGGCGGGTGATCTCGGTGGCGTGGAGGTTGCGCAGGGCGCCGTCCCCGGCCTCGTGCTGGGAAGAGTAGAGCAGTTGCACGGCGACGGTCAGGGGTGTGCCGGGTTCGATGGTGTGGGTGTCATCGGGTGTGGTGATGACGACCGATCCGTCGGTGCCGTCCTTGATCACCTGGTACCACTGGCTTTGCTGGGGATTGATGCGGGTTCGTGGCGGGACGTCGAAACCGATCTCCCACCACACCACCCGCTGGGCGTGGGCGGCCAGAGTGAGTTCGTAGCTGATGACCCAGCCCTTCGCGTCATCAGGCCAGGTCTGGGGCCACTGCCCGACGATCACAGGGGAGACGGTGACCGGGGGCCGATCGACCTCGGTGGTGACCGAGCCGGAGTGCCGTTCGGCGGTATTGGCGCGAGACGGTGAGGTGATCAGGCTGGTGCAGGTGAGTCGGCCCTCGAATTGGGGGTCGATGGTGCCGGTCAGGGTGATAGTCGCTTTGCTGCCTTTGGGCAGGTCGATCGGCAGGTGTAGGCCGTCGCGGACCGAACCGGCGCCGCAGACGGCCCCGTTCTCGGCCTGGCAGGTGACTTCGAGATCGGTCAGCTCTGTCGGGACAGTGGCGTCGAGCACGGCGTCGGGGGCGTCGTTGGGACCGAGATTCTGCACGCCGATGCGGTAGCTGATCCGATGTCCGGACTGCGCTGCCTGCGGGCCGGTGATCTCCAAAGGCATTTCCGCGGGCAGGGTCACCTTGAGGTTGCGGATCCGGTGGTAGGCGGTCGCGGCGCCGGTCCCGGCGGCGAAACCCAGTTTGAAGGTCTCGGGCACCGGTGGCTGGCCGTCGGCGCCGGCGAGATCGAAGTTGTCGATCAGCAGGGTGCCGTTCGGGTTGGTTTTGTCGGCGTGGCGCACGGTCAGCCGGCCGCCGATGATGGAGACCTGGATGTGGGCGCCGCGCTCCCAATCCGCGCGGAAGCCGCCCGGCACCGCAACGCCGGTGAGCCACCTGAACCCTTCCCGCAGATTGCCGGCTCCGCGTACCCCGACCGTGTTGGACCGTGATGTACCGCCGCCGGTACCGGCCAGCGGTGTGGCGAAGTTGCCGTAGTTGTCGAAGCCGACGCCGACGAATCCGGCGGTGACGCCCGGCGCGACGATCTGCCCCGACCCCGTTTTCGTGATGGAGTAGCCGAGTGCGGCGCCGATACCGCCGGGCTGGGTGGTGTGCGCGCCGTCGATCACGTAGACGCTGAAGCCGTCGCCGAGGCTGGCTCCTCCCTCACACGAGTAGTCGAAGTCGATGGTGACCCCGAGCGTGGAGGAGAACGGCTGATCGAGGAACGCCGTCCCGGCCTGGGAATTGGCGTTGGGGGTGAGTTCCAGGCTGCCGTCGTGCAGCCGCGCGCTGCCCAGCAGTTGCCAGTGCGGGTTGGTCACGGTGTCGTGGGTGAACGATTCGATGATCGGGAACTGGGCCTGCTGGATGGTGACCGGTGCATACGTCGTCATAGTCGAATCCTCTCGGGGGCGGATGTGCCATGAGATGAGCGATTGCGCCACACAAGATTTGACCAGTACTCCGCAACGAAGATAGCGCCTTTGAACCCGCCGGAACTACGGATCGCGCGAGAAGAGCAAACAGACTGGAATGCAACAAAATTGGTTGATAACGACCGGGCGCATCAACGCACCCGGTCTTTCCCGGCCTATGCCCGCAGGCGCAACGAGAGCCCTCGGGGCCCCCACAGGCGCCGATCGACCGGTTCGACGCGAGTGCCCCGCACGCTCTCGCGGCGACACTCGCCGGTGGGTTGCGGGCGGTCGCCGCCGGGGCGTTTTATGCTGTGGAGACGGCGGGGTCTACAGGCAAGCGAATCCGATTCGGGTGTGGGTAGACGCCCATCCCGCCGTATTGTTCGACCAGCGCACAAGGGCGGCCCGTGGACATCGTGTCTACGGGCCGCCGTTTCGTCTGTCGATGGTCCCGCCGCTGCACCGACGCCCAGTCTGGGAAGTACGCGCCAGCACACGCCACCGGCGCAGTGCAGTGTGGGGCGGGTTGGCGGGCGGGAATGCGGGTAGTCCCGTCAGCGGTGCACTGTTGCGCCGATTCGATGCCTCAACGTTGAAGGGAGGAAATGTCGGTATGAGTACCCGTGAAACCACATTGCTGGCGCAGCTGCGCGCTGTGCTGGGGTTGACCAACACCGAGATCCATCTCGCCGACACCCGCATCGCCCAAGCCCGCACCGCGGCGGTACGCCGGGAATTGTCCGCCAACGCCGACCGGGCCCGCGCTCGCGCGAAGGCCATCGCGGCCGCCATCGGTGAACTCGGCGGCGTACCCGAGGTCATCGGCCCCTTCCTCGGACGGGCGGTCGCGGCGGTCAAGACACTGGCCGAGCAAGCCCAGCCGTTCGAGGAAGCCCTGCTCGGTGACCTCACCCTCGAACACCAACTCCTCGACCGCGCCCGCTACATCAAAGCCCTCGCCACCACCACCGGGCATCCCGAGATGGTGCGGTTGGCGGAGCGGCTGATCACCGCCCACACCGAGACCGTGGACTGGCTGACCACGGTCTTGGCCGAAGACGCCCTCGGCGGGCCCGCCGCGCTGCGCCGCACCCCGCTGCAAGCAGCCACCGGCACCGCGGTGAAACTGTTCAACCTGCCCGCCGACTGGTCGGCACGCGGCCTGGACCGGGCCATGGATGCCGTGCGCACCACCGGACCCGCGCTCGGTGAGCTACTCGCGCAAGGAACCCATGCCGGGGATGTCGCGGTCAAGACCCTCACCGCGTCCCGGGACGCGGCGCTGGCCACCGCCGAGGAAGTCACCCGCCGCGAAGGCGCCGACACCGCCGCCGACGCCCTGCGCTCGGTCCGCGCCGCCACCGGCGTCCTGGACCCCGACGAACTCCCCATCAGCGACTATCCGGAGCTGAATCTCACCGAGGCCACGACCGCGATCAAGGATCTCACCGACCCCGCCGACATCCGCGCGATCCTCACCTACGAGCAAGCCAATAAGAATCGCCAGGGTGTGCTCACCGCCGCCCGAAACCGGCTCACGACCATCGCCAAAGACATCACCGGCATCACCTGAGCCCTCGCCCACCGCATCGACTTGCTTCCGGCTATTGGACGAGTTGCGGGACCAGGTCATCCAAACAAAGACATGCCGGGCGGTGTTATCGTCGGTGGGTCGCCGAGATCCTCCCGTCCGGCGACGCAGTTCGAGGATTCGGGTGTGATTCCTCACCCACTGCCCAGGACGACATTGCCCAGCCGCCCTGGGCAGCGGCATGCACGAGCAGACCCCGCCCGCCTCGTTCCCGCGCGGCCACTGCTGCGGCATTGCCCTCACACCTACTTCCGGCACATCCGGGGACGACGGAAATCGACCGGCGAACTCGATGAGCGGGCGATGCATGCGCTTGACTTGGCCGCGACTTCCGGATGGACGATTCCTGACTGTGCACCTGTTTTGAGCGCATTAAACCGACTGTCGGTCAGTAGTTTTCGTATACTTTGACGGAATGTGTGTCAACAATCTTGGTGCACAACAGAATTCGTGATCGAATAGATGTCGTCGCGCCCAGGACTCCACAACACAACACCGGGGGTGCGGCAACCGCAGATAGGCAGCGACCCCGGCCTCCCTCATCAGCCGAAAGAGCGGGAGCCGGGGTCGCTGGTTCGGAGTGAAGGCGGCATCGATCGGCCCGACCGCCCAGGTAACGCAGGATCGCGCGATCACCATAGACCCGACCGTCTGCTGCCGACCCGACACGATCGCCGACTGCCGCTACCGCCACCTCACCCCCCACGCTGCCGGCCACACCAGTCGACCGGTCCAGCGTGGCTACCTGTTCGGGCTCGCCGCGTCCACCGGCGGTGTGGCTGTTATTCCGGGTCGGCGCGGGCAGTGGGTCGCCGGGGCGGTGCCGCGTAGCCGCGCAGGCCGGCGTCGATCTCCGCTGGGCGCAGTTCACCGCCCCTCATGTCGATGATCGCCTCTTCCTCGGCCCGCGACACCTGGACCTGGTAGCCGCGTTCGGCGCGGGCGGGTGGATCGTTGGTGATCCCGGCGGCGAGCACCTCCAACCCCGACGGCGGGTTCGACGGCCGCCACATGCGCGGTGTCGCACCCGGTCTCGTCAACGACGTTGACACTGCCGGTCGACGCGGGACCCGACGGTTTGCGATGGTCACGATCGGTGATCGTCACCAGCCACCACCGGCGAACCCGGAGTTTTCCACGCCCACCCCATCCGGGCGGACCGGAACGCATCTTCGGCTCGGTTCGGTATGGGTGTCTAGGAGCCTTCGACGGGAATGTCGTGGGTGTGCAGCCAGTCGATGATGCGGTCGCGGTCGCGGCGCGCTCGGGCGGTGAGCGACTCCGGCGGGGTCAGCAACAGGGTGCGGTGAAACGTCGACCCTCGAGCGTTGGTGCGGGTCGGGTCGGCGCCGGCCGCCAACAGATCCACGACGCTGCGGTAATCACCGATTTCGGCGGCCAGGTGCAAGGGTGTGTCCCCGGCACGGTCGGTGGCGTCCGGACACGCTCCGGCGGTCAGCAGCATGTGCATCTGCGGGCGGCGCCCGGACAACACCGCGCTCATCAGCGGAGTGTGCCCGGTCTGCGGATTCACCAGATCCACGTTTGCCTGCCGGGCCAGCATCGCCCCGAGATAGCGGGGGTCTTCGGCCACCGCCGCGTAGTGCACCGCGGTGTCACCGGCATCGTCGGGGCGACCGGTGTCCGCGCCGGCGTTGAGCAGCACCCAGACCGCCTCGGCGCTGCGGTTGAGGATCGCCCACCCGAGCAGACTGACCCCGCCGGTACCGACCGCGTCCGGGTCCGCCCCGTCCTGGATCAACTGCGCCACCCGCGCGTAATCACCGTGCCCGATCGCCTCCGCAACACGCGCACCCATCGGATCGGCAAACACAATCGCCACGCCACCAACCCCCTTCCCCTCACCCTATTAGTACCCGAGCAGCCCTAATCCATCCAACACCCCGCAGATGCCGGCGAAACACACCGGGAACGACGTAGTCGGCGAACAGGAGAAACCGAACGGTGGCGAATTGTGGGCGAATGCGCCGACGAACGACCTCACCAACCCAAACCACCGCGGCCGCCATAGCTGCCTGGGTCCGCAGACTCGATCAGCTCCCCATCATGTGATGTTCCGAGCTGGTCCAGGGAGGGTTCGTATCTGGAATGCCGCAGGGGTCAACGGCCCGATCCGGGGTGGATAAACACCAACCCTGGTGAGCCGCCGCTTCGTTCGACCGACAGGGCAGCGGCCCGGACCACCCCTGGCCGTTCGCCTGGGATGAGCAACGACTACCGCACACCGCGAGCGGAGCCCGGGCTGGAGGCACCGACCTCGCGGTGTGCGGTTAGGGGGGATGGTTCGGTGCCAGCGGCTGTCGCGAATGCGCATGGATCTGGGGCGGCATCAGGCGGTGTGGTCGTGGTGGTATCGGGTATGGCCCAGGCATGTGGGTGCCCATCGTCACCGGTTACCGCCGTGGTTGTGCCGTCGGCTGGTCGTCGTCGAGGGCGACGGTGCGGCGGTGACGGTCTCGGACATGCTGGTCTATCGGGTGCGCATTTCCACACCCGGGGACTATCACCGACTGTGGTGGCGCGTCCGTAACATCGGTTCCCCCGCGCAGGTCGCCGGCGCGTTCACCGAGCTGGCCGCCCGGTTGGCTCGAGATCTCGATCCACTGACGCGGTCGTGGTGTTGGTTCGACTGCCAGGTGCACCGCGGCGACTGCGTGTTCGAACAGGTCGCCGGACCCGTCCACGCCCTCGATATCGCGCCCGAGCTGTGTGATCTCGCCCGCCGTCTCACCCAGTGGTGTTCCCGCACCGATACATCGCCTCACCAGCTTTGAGACCCAATGCGCATGGATGCCGGATGGTTATGCGAGTACCTCGCCTGCGCAGCACCTGCTGCGCGACTCACGACCCGCTATGGGTCGGTGGAGGCGCTGTTGGCGGTATGGAACCGACTGCGCCGACACCACCGCAGCCGTCGGGGAGTGCACACTGTGCCCACACATCACCGGCAACCGGTATCGGGCTCGATCGGGCCGACCCCGCCACGCTCCGCACGGGCATATCGTCGACGACCAGGTCGTTTGCCGGATTCACGCCGGGACGGGCCGAAATGAGTGATGCCGTCGAGCGTGGAGGGCCCGACGGCATCCGGGCTCGCGGCACCTGGAGGGGGAGGGTCGGTGGCCGCGAGCAGCTATCAGCCGGGGGGATGGCTGATAGGCGTCGAGCCTAACCGGTACACAGTGGCCGCGGCCAGTCAGGGGGGCGACGGTAACGGCGGAAACCCTCGCGCGACAACACATTTCACACCACCGGCGGGTCCGCGCCGGTCATGAGGTTGCGGACCGGTCACATCGGGCGCCATGCTCCCGCAAAACGGCTTCGGAAGTCTCTGCTCGCTTTGCGGCTGTGGGGGCAGGATTGCCCCAGGGGCCCGTGGTGATCGAGCTCGGCTGACTGGTCCGCGCCTACGGGGGTTGGTTTGCCGATGGTGCGGCATGAAAGTATTTGTGCCGCAAGGACTATCAGATTACCGGTGGCGGTGTTCGCGCCGCGTACCTGTCGAGGGAATAGGAAACGGTTGTTGTTGATCGGCGGATCTATCGTGGGCGTCATCGTCGTGCTGGTGTTGCTTGCTATCGCGGCCGCAGCTTTGGATCCACGTGGCCGCGCGGAGCGGCGCGATCGGGTCGATTCCGAGGTGCACGAGCGTGTTCGGCGGCAGTCTGCGTGGCCGAGAACTGATCATCGCCGCCGTCGATGACCCCCGTGTCTGTCCGGCTTCGGTTGTGCCGTCAGCAGATCGTCTGCGATGATGCCCGCGCGTTCCTGGTACTCGGTGGTCGCGCGGATCGGCGCAGCGTTCGCTGCGGTCCAAGCGCATCGCCTGCGCGGCATCAAGCAAACCCGGGTTTCGTCGCGCCCCGATTGGCTGCAACGAGCTCCCGTTCATCCCCGATCGGCAACGTGCCTGCGATGGGCGGGTATCCGGCCCGTACTGGCTTGGGGTTCGTGAGGCGATGGTCGAGGTAGCGGCACAATGGACAGTTCTTGTCGGCGACTGCAGCGGTCGGGCTGGAGCGTTGGGGGCTCGCGCACATGACTGCGGCAATGGGTCACCCGCGGGTTCACCGAGTTGGTTTAGCGCGGCTGCCTGGCCCGCTAACGCCGGCCCGATGAGCGGCTCAGCAAACCGAATGGGTCATCGCTGACACACTCGACCGGACCGAAACAGCGTGAGACCGGCCAGAAAACGTGGCGCGCAACGCTCGCCGGGATGCGCGTCGGCGGCTACATCACTGGTTACGGCGAGCGGAATCCAGCCGGGCGGGCCCGTCCGGACTTGGCGCCGCCCAGGGCGCCGCGTGCGCCGTCCTGGGCGGGTGGGGAGGGTGAGTCGCACAAACACATCCCTCGAACCAGTCGCCGGATCAGAGCACATCCGGCGACCCGCCCACGATAACACCGCACGGTCTGTTTTGCCGGAGGGTTGCTCATTCAGCGTCAATGCGATGAGGACGAGCCGTGGCACGGGCCTATCGAGGCCCTATCGGTGCGGTGCTCCAACAAAACACCGCAGGCTCAGTACCGACCGATCGCTTCACCACGACTGAGCCTGCGGCGTTTCGACCGGTGTCCGAACTCGACGTTGCGGGACCCCGGCCTCAACCCAGCACCCTGCCACGCCGATGTGATATGTCAAGTGCCGGCGATGGGTGAACACACCAGGCCACCCGAAGAAGATGACGGGCAGCGAACAGTTCACCGTGTGGGCACGTCGATGTGCGGTTCGGGCTGGGTCAAGGCCCAGTCGATGCGTTCGCGCTGGACGGGATTCGTCGACAGGTCAGCGATGGCGCCGATGGAAACCCATTCGATGTGGGCACTTTCGCTGCTCGGTGTCGGTTCACCAGTCACAGGCTCGCCGCGGTAGACAATCGTGCACGTGCGTCCAGCCTCGTCGTTGCGCGTGTTGGCGGTGAGGTGGGCCAGGGTGGTGAAGATGCCGACCAGGCCGGTGAGGTGGATGCCGATGGCGGTCTGTTCGCGAGTCGCGCGGACGGCGGTGTCGCTGAGAGATTCGCCGGGCTCGTGCCGGCCGCCGGGCATGGACCAGTTGCCCTCGTCGCCGCCACAGATCAGCAGGACGGTGCCTTCGCCACTTTGCACGAACGCTGCAGCGCAGAGCCGGACAGCATCGGCCGCGGGCACCGCTGGGTTCTGCCTCAGTGTGTCAACTCTGGAAACACGTCGGATGATTCTACTGCCGGTCATGCCTGACCAGCGTATCGACGAGAAGTGAATTATGGACTCGCACAACGAGTTTCGTGACATTAACCACGTATTGATGTGCGGCATGACAGTTCCGCTTCCGCGGGCAGTCGATGTCGCGGCCTGGTATGCAGATCTTCGTGGCGGGCACGAAGTAGCAGGGTGAGACTTTGCCCTCGCGGATCAACGGCCTCCCGGCCCGACCGGTCACGAGCATCAGGCAACGGAAACTCCTCACCCCCGTGCGACACTTCCCATTCCTGGTAAATCATGAGGTCATTCGATACCGTCTGGTCGGTTCCCGGTCTTTCGTCGGGGGCCGCGCGGGGTCGGAGTCGAGCTTCGTGCGCATGCTCGGGGAAGCGGCGGGGCTCGGCTCCGCCGAATTCAGGCGGTGCGGTGTTTCCGAGAGACATGCTCTACCCGGGCGAACCGCTCGAGGACCCGGATAATCCTGGCTGTATCGGGTTCGCCAGCCGGGCACAGTCGGCCGCGGCCGAGCCCAGCAGTTCGGGCATGAGGTAGCGACGGCCGCAACACTTTTCGTGATGGCTTTGGGCAATCGGCCCGGGCCACCACCATGGGGTGCATCCCGCAATAAACGGACCCCTGGAGAGCCAACTCGTCGAAAGGAGCCCGCTCGAAGTCTCGCACCGAGCGGGTGGTCGACCTGCACGAACCCGAAGCCCTCGCCACGCTCAGCGCCAATGTGATGAACGACCGGCCCGCCGATGCCGATCAAGAACCCTTCTTCGAAGTGACACGCTGCCGCGTCTGGCGCGGCGCGGGCCACCACACGCTGGGGTCTGTTACATCGTCCCGATCATGGTCGAGATCGACTGCGGCGTCACCATCTGAAGCTCGTTTGCTTCCTCAGACGCGGCATCTCCAGGTCGGCGAATCCCACCGCGCCGAGAACTTGATCTTCGAGCTATGGGAAATCACCAGCGATGGGTCGTCCTCGCGATCGCCACCCTTCAACGATGGCTGATACCTTGCAGATTCCCACAGTTCGGCCAGTGCCTGGTCCAGATAGATGTATGAAGGAGACCTCTCCGCATGAACACGGCTGCACAGTGGTTCACCGGTCCGAACAGGCGTCGAAGTTGGATCGCGGTGCTTGTCGTGGCCGTCGTGGTGGGTGTCGCTGCGGTCGTATGGGCGGACCGATCACCACGGCAGTCCCAGCAGGCAACGCCGGTGGTGGGCGGCAAGTTTCGTATCGAGCCCACTCTAGGCTCCGCACCCACTCCTCGCTGGACGGTGCGCGCCGCCGATCTGTCCACTGACCCCGGCGCTGTTCTACTGTCCGCTCCGCACAGTCTGAACGTCTACTACGGAAACGGCACGCCGATGGATGCCGGGACCACGATCGTGGCGGCCACCGCGGTGCCGGACAGCTGCGCCGAACAGGTCTTTCAGGGCCTGCTGAGCTGTTGGGACACCCATCGGGTCCTGATCGTCGACAGCGCGACGGGCACGGTGCTCACCGACCACATCACCGATTTCGAGGTGGAGCAGGTCGATGCTCGCGACGGTGTCGTCACGGTGGCGGTGCGAACAGCGGATTGGCAGACCGCTGTCTTCACGCGAGGAACCGTCTCAGATATCTCCGCGAGCTGGCGTAAGACGTTTCCGACAGTGGTTCCCGGAGAGCCGGTCAGACCCGTCATCAGCGCACCGGACCCGTCATCGGCGCACCGGACTACTTCCGGTACGGGCGCGACGGCAACATACGTGTCTACGATTTGCGCACTGGCGAGCCGCTTTTCACCGGACCGGTCGGCTATGTCTTCGACGGCGGCATGATCGCCTCGCAGGTGATCGATCGCAGCGGCACCGCGGGAAAGGTCGCGTTGCTCGGCCGCGGTCGCGGCTAGGGCCAGAGGCGACATTCACCGCAGCCCGAGCCATTGGGACGTCGTGGTGGCCAGGGGATTCGGCGCGGTGGCCAACGACAGACGGTTCGGATGAGAGCTGCCGGTTCACTCCATCCAGGGGCCCGAAGCCGGTATGGCAGCGATCCGTCCCTGCGCCTTGACGGACATCTTCTTCTTCAGTTCCAGGTTCTCGTAGTAGAGGTTTGCGGTCACCGTGGCGAGCGCGTCGAGCTTGCCCTGCAACTCGGTCGCCCGGGTGGTGGCCTCCCGAAGCCGACGACGCAGATCGGTGATCGTCTCGTCGCGGCGAACTTCTCCCGGCGTCCGGACCACCGGTCGCGCGACCCGGGCATCCCACTCGGCCAGAACCTCCTCGGCGCGGTGGACTGTGGCGTGGCTGAGCTGTGCTTCGCGTGCAAGGTTTTCCTTGGACAGCGCGCCGTCGCTGTGTAGCGGCTCGCCGGCCAGGAGACGGGCCATGGCCTCGCGGAGCTTCTTCTCGGTGGCGGCGGACACCGGCATCAGGGGTTCTCCCTCAACTTGTCGAACTGTGCGGTTGCCGAGCGGACCTCGGCAAGCCGGGTCAGCGCCTGTTCGTGCAACGGCTTGGACAACGTTTTGTTCAGCAGCGCAACGAGGCCGATCTCCTCCATTCGCCAGATCGGCTCATGGGCGAGTGTGAGTACCGAGTTGCGGCATCGGGACGGCTGGCAGGCCCCCAGCAGTGGGGCGTGACCGCGCTGATCGGGTGGGAGTTGGTTCTGACATTCGGCGGTGGGGGCGTTCCACAGACAGTGGTTGACCGTGCCGAGGTGCAGGTTGGCGAATTCGTCGCGCAGAAGGGTGATTTCCAGGCGTTCGTCGGCGAGCTGGGCACGCAGCGCCGCGCTGTGCTCGATGACGTCGTTGACCTTGTCGAGCCCGGCGTGGAACCGCGCGGCCCCGGGCCTGACCGCGATCGTCTGGCCGGACCGGCGGGCCTGGAGCAGGGAGACCAGCTTCTTGGCGGCGGCGACCTGCAGCTGGTTGTCGAACTCCTTGGCCCACCGCGCGTCGGGCATGCCGTAGGCCAGTGTGGTGCGGTTCGCCAGCGCGCGGCGGGCGGCGTGCTTGAGTTGCAGCCCGAGCGCGATCTCTCCGTCGGGCTCCTGGGCGGCGATGATCGACATGGTGTGCCGGAACATGTGGGGCCGCACCAGCGCTTCGGGGATCGCCTCGAGGCCGGTGTGGTCGCGGTTGGCGTTGACGGTGGCGATGAAATCGTCGATGTCGCGGGCGGCATCGAAGCCGCCATCTCCACATCCAGCGTCTGCGGTGAGAGCGGTGAACACTCTGGTGTCGTGCCAGGTCAGCTGTTCGGCAACGGCGATGGCTTGCGCGACAGGCTCGATGATCCACCAGTAGCCGCGGGGCCGGGAATCGTCGCCCTTTACCTTCCGGGATGCGAGCGCTCGGGCGCCGTAGTACTGGGTGAGTGCGCCGCGTTCGATCTCGTGAATCTCACTGTCGCGCATGGCAGTCAGCGCAGCGACGAAGACATAGCAGGCTGCCCGGAGCATGCGAGGGTTGAGGCCGTGATCGGTCGCGATGGTGCGGTTCGGGTCGCGGGCCACCTCATAAACCCACCGGCGACGTCGCTCGGCCCTGGCCTTGCTGCTGGTGGAGAAGACGTGGCTGGGCTGCTGGTAGACCAGCTGGGCCAGTTCCGTCCAGTTCGGCTCGCCGGCCCACGCGACCTGATCGTGCACCGAGTGGACTGGAATCAGGTTGTTCGGGTTGTCCAGCCACTCACGCAGGATCCGGTCACAATGGGTGAGCCGCTGCTGCGCGGGCGGAGAGAAAGACGGCTGACGCACGGAGCCTGTGTGACTACGGCCGGTTTCGGCGAGCCACCCCAGTAGGCGCTGACGTCGCCGGAGACCCAAGGGTTTCTCGGCGGCGAACAAGACAGGGGTACGGCCGTTGGTGGCAAGGAGGCTGGCACGCCGCCAGTTCACCTCGCCGCGATGTGCCCGGCCCCGGTCTTGTGGGTTGAGTGGGATGCTGGTGCGCGGATCTGCCAGCCACTGCTCGAGCTCGCGGTCGTTGTCCGTCTGCGGTGGCGGGCAGCTGCATGGTGCGGACTGGCGCCGATCACGGTCGGCCAGGATATCCGGTGCGAAGCGGTCGATGTAGGCCCAGGAGGCTCGCAGCAGCGGCCACCAGACCTCGGGCGGTATTGCCGGTGTGGACAGCTCGTCGGTCCACATCGATTCGGCGACCTGGGCGCTCGACTTACCCGGCCACGGATCGGCCAGGGTGGGAACACCGGTGAGGACCGGCGAAAACGTGATCAGCTGTCGCACCGCTGACACCACATTGCGGACCGACGAGGGGTCGGTCCGCTGCGCGCGTGAGTCGATGAACGCCTGCCAATCGTCTGCCTGCCACAGGCCGAGGTCATCGGGCATGTCCTGCTCGATCGCCCAGGTTTTCAACAGTGCGAGATACAAGCAGCGCGACGCGGTCGTTCGCAGCCCCCACTTGCCGGGAGTCAGGAAGATTCCGGCTTTCTGCAGGGCGGGGTGGGTCGGGTGGAGCATGCCGAACGCGACTTCCCGCACCAGCAGGTTCCACACGGGGTCGTCGGGGAAGCTGCATCTCCACGCGGCCTTGACCGTGTTCGCAGGCCGACGCACGTTGTCCGCCGGCCACATGTCGGTGCGGCCGAACGTCGGCCCGGCCACACCGGGAATCTGCCCAGGAAGGTCAGCGTAGACCGGCTCGTGATCGGCGAATACCGCGGACTTGAGCGCCGACCGGCGAGCAGGACCGATCATCGGTCGTACTCCGTTCGCATCCCCAGCGGCAGATTCAGGGTGAGCGCTTGCTCCTCGATCGTCCTGCGCGCGGCTGCCACGTGGTCGGCACATTCGGCGAAGATCTGCTTGAGCGTGGCCTCCTGGCGCCCCCAGACGCTGTGCCAGCTCTTGGGCGGCAGCACGTCACGCATGCGCTGGATGTGGTCGAACAGCAGCAGCTGCTGGGGAAGTTGAGAGACGAAAACGACGGCGTTGTCGCAGATCATGCACATTGCCGGGGCGACGTGGCAGAGCTTTCCGGGCACCGAGTGCGGCGAGTTGTGCGGGTCTTTGCAGTTGCTCACGCCCATGTCGAGTTCGCCGTCGCGTAGGTCGATGCCCTGCTGCGGGGTGACGCCGAGTGCGGCGGCGACCTCGGGATCGCCAAGGTGCGTTTGGTCCTCGGGCCGCACCAAGGTGGGCGTCCCGGTGATCTTGGCGAAGACCTTGGACTGGGCGCGGTTCATCGCGGCCCCTGCCAACACGTGGGCGGTGGTCCCATGGGCGTAGTGCTGCTGGAACACACGGACATTGTGATCGTCTCCGGCCAGGTCGGTCAGGGTGCCGCCGAGCGCGACTACCCGGGTTGTCTTCGCGGTTTTACGTAGTCGCCGGATATCGTGGGGGCGTGAGACTCCTTGCGGGAACGGCCTTTCCGGACCGCTGTGGCCCTCAAGCCAGTGGGTGAAGCGGCGGCCGGGGTCCTGGAACGCGGCGAGCGCAGCCTCCATGCGCACCCGCTGGCGGGACTCCACCGCGGTGAACACCCACGGCTCGCCGTCGAACACCTCGCGAGTCAGGACGTTGACCCCGACCAAGCGCCGCAGCAAACCGGGTACGTCCCACGCTCCTTGCCCCGCATACGTTTTGTCACCAGACTCCTCGGGCATCGCGTCGAGTGGTTCGGCCATGTGGAAGTCGGCTCGGATGCGTTGCGCGCGTTGCTTGGTCTGCACGATGCGTACGCCTTCGGTGCTGAACTCCAAGTCCGGCACCTGCAAGGAGTGCAGCTCCTCGGAGGTGCAGTCGGTCATTGCGAGCAGGAGCAGGACCCGGAACGGGTGCAGGTCGATCTCGCGGGGGAACAGCATGCGGTACAGGCAGCCCATCAAACCGATTCCGGGCCAGATACCAGAGCTTTCGGCGAACTCGCGAACCTCCGCAGACCAGTTGCGGCTCAGGAGGTTGTCGCTCAGGGCGCCGCTGTCCACCAGCCCGTGGCGGGCAGCCCAGATCAGGTTGGGCAGCTCCAGCCAGCCATGCCGGCGCGGATCCCGTCCAGCCGCCAGGAGTTCGCGCCCGCGGGCCAGACGCCCCTCCAGCGCACGAACATCGTCGCGAGCGGTCCTGCGCATCACCGCCCGTTCACTGTTGCTGAACTCGTCCAGGACCTGACCGCTGGCCTTGCGTACCCCTGGAGGGGCTGCAACTCGACGGCGTACCCGTTCGGACACGGCCAGCTCTCGCTCCGAACCGTGGTTGAGCAACGCGAGCAGCGCGCGCTCCAAACCCCAGGGACGTCGGGAATGCTCGGGGTACTGCGTCAGAAGGTTCTGTCCCCAGGCGTGGATCATCGCCGGTAGATCAATCGATTCGTCCTCCAACCGGGCGTGCGCCGCGTCGATGCCTTGCGAGGGCAGGTGGACGTCGAGGAATGTTGCGAACGAGCGGATCGCAGTCGGGTAGGCGTGAACAGTCTTCAGCGAGTTCTTGCGGTGATAGTCGACCCACAGGTCCGCGAGCTGTCCGGCCAGGGTGGAACAGGCGAACGCTGACGGGTCGAGCCGGGCATAGACGGGTCGCTCTCTCTGACGGAAGACGATCTCGCGCACCCCGATTCGGTCCGGGGAGGGCTCGGCGGGGCGGGGCGGCCGCGTTCCGGAAGTAGCTCGGCGTTGTCCGCGGCGGGGCATCAGGCGTTGCCCCGTCCCCCGTGCCGCGACGCCAGTTCCGCGTACGTGCTATCTTGGTCGTTCCATTCCCTGATAGCGTGCGCGACAAGCAAATTCGAGTTCCTCTTGTACGTCAGGTACCGCATCGTCGACTCTGGACGGCGGTGCCCGAGCAGCCGCATCACGGTCAGGAAGGGATTGCGCGCCTGGTGGTCGGCCGCGTAGGCGGGTACTCGGCCTGAGCGCGCGTACTCCTGCGCATCCTGTTGGCGGAGCAGCTCGGTCAGCAGCTCCAGCATGTAGACCGCGAACGTGTGTCGTAGATCGTGAATCCGGATCCGTTGCGGCATTTCCAGTTTCAGGTCGTGCTCGGCGATGATCCGCAGGGTGCGCGCGTGCGCATCGAGGAATATCTGCTGCCACCTCTGGCTGGTGAGCATCCGCCCGTGGCGCCCGACGAACAGGGCCATCGGCTCGAGCCCGTGCTCACCCTCGACCATGGTCCGCGCTCGCAACTGCGCGTCCATCGCCTTGACGCTCCAGGTCCGGCGTCTGCCGTGCTCGACCCCGCGTAACTTCATCTGGCGTGTGTCGACATCGTCGACGATGAAGAACTCATTGCGCAGGCGCCACAAGGTCTTTGACGCCTTGCGCACCGTGGCGGCACGCTCGGTCCGGCGATACCAGTCGATCTCCCGCACCGTCGCGTCCTGGATTTCCACGGTCCGCGGCAGCCCGAACTTGGCAATGGCCTGCAGCTCCACATCCTTGGCAGTACCGTCGCGGCGCGGCGGGCCGACCTCGATATCGAGCAACGCCCGGAACTCCCGCAGCCGCAGGCCAGTGGTGATAGCCAGCGAGCCAGCGGCGCTGTCGCGCAACGTATGTGCCGACCGGAACGACGGGTCGGCCGCGCCGTCCGGCAGTAGCCCTCGCAGGCCAACGCTGTTCAGGAACCGCCACTGCTTGTACGTCAGATGCCTCACGTCCAGCGCCGCGGTGGCACCCCAGCTCAGGACGTCACGCCCGCTGGGACGTCGATAGTACGGGCGCCTGGCCAGCAGCTTGGCCTCATCGACCGCCCAGTCGTAGAAGTTTTGGATCGTCACCCGGCGGCGCTTCCAGGTCGCCGGCGACATGGGCTCATCCCGGTGCTCGGTGCAGTGCTCCCGGTAGGCGAGCAGATCGTCCTCCGTCGCGGACAGCACATCACTCGGCGGATCCAGGCTCCCCAGGAAGTCGCTGAAGTCCATGAAGTCGTAGGCGTAATCCTGCAGCGACCTCGCCTTCAGGGTCTTGGCCAGCTCAAGGAAGAACGAACAGTGCGGCTCCAAAGGGCGCATATCCGCGCCGAGGAAGAACGGGGTGCCGTCCTTGAGTGCCCGTTGCCGGGTCACGTAACGGAGGCAGTCGAGGTCGATGCCATCGACAGCCGCCCCGAACTGGCGGACCTTGTCGCGGGAGGTGAAACAGTAGTCCACAGGGCTCCTTAAGACGAGTAAGGAGCAATGAACCTAGCCGTTCGACGACCGCCAACGAAACCTCCACGAGGGGAGGGTGAGACAGTTGAAAATGCTTGGCCTAACCGCCGCAAACCATGCGGCGACCCAAACGCGGGTGTTCGATCAGCCCCAGCTTCCAACCATCACTGAACCGATGAAACACAAACGTAGACGCTGTCGCGTGCTTGATCATTAGCTCCCACCCCAACATCGTGTTAAGCCCCGGATACCTCTTCACCGACGGAAAGGCTATTCAGGGCACGGCGACTGGATCCGCCCACAACCGCAGCCATCAACCTGGACCTACCTGCCTGCCACTTATCCCTCCGATGCACCGCCGGGAACGACGCCGCCGACAAATGCATCGTCAGAGATCCACACCTGAATCGAACTGGACCTCCTCGCCGTCAATCGTCCACCGCGCAACCATGGTGCATGGTAACCCGTGGAGCGAACATATGTTCGATCGAATCGGGTATTGTCGCCGACATGGACCGCCTGGGGCCTGACCTTCGACGACTACTCGCCGAAGCTGTCCGCAACGCGACGCACACCCATAACCCGGCATATGGCCGCGCACTTGCCGTGGAAGAAATATTGACCGTGATCGAACACGAGTTAGCTGGCCCGCGCTACAGCCCAGCCGAGCGCAAGAGTTTCCGACAGGTCATTTTGCAAGCGATGAGTCACGGCCGCCGGATGACATAGTTATGCATTTGCCCCGCCGGACTCGAATCAGGCCCGCATCGTCGCCCTGCGCATGCGGAGGATGACTCCAAACGCCAGCATGTGGCGTCAACGCCCACTGGGAGGTAACGATGATGTGGCCGTTGGCTTCCTGGGTGCGTCTGACGCTATGGATGCGAAATGCCCTGTGGCTCATTCTTGTCCGCGTCTTCGACTGTTCGGTCATGCTGAGTGTTGGGGGCGTGTGGAGGAGGCGGGGCACGATGCGGGTCAAGATTCTGTCGGATCACGGAGGTGAGCAGCTTCACCTGTCCGAACAGCAGTTACAGGGTGCCGCAGCGGATCATGCCGCGTGGCAAGGCTATTACGCTCAGGCATCCGGCGAGTTGGAAGCTACTCGCCGCACGAAGCCGCTGTGGAAGCGGTTGCTGTCTGTGCCCACCACCGACGAACAAGCTGCCCAAGCACGGGTCGGTGACGCTTTCCGGCAGGTGGAATCGGCCGACTACGAGGTGCAGCGGGCATATCACCGGGTCCAGCAGCAAGGCGCGGGGGTATACGGCGAGGACTTGCTCACCTGGAGTCTTGCTGGCCTGCTACCGGATGAATGGGTCATGCTCCGCGGCTACCGCAACCGACGCGGCGAGACCGACCACGTACTGGTCGGCCCGGCCGGAGTATGGGCGGTCGAGGTCAAACGCCGCCGGATTCTGCTGCACGCCGTCGGCGACCAATGGTGGTTTCAGAAGATCAGCGCACAGGGCCGTGTGTGCGAGTCGGAGTGGGCGGTCGACGGCGGCGGCCGTAGCTGGCCTCGCCAGGTCGGCGACGTCGCGCACGATCTGGCCGCATGGTTGGAGCGGCAAGGACATCACCTCGGCGTGCGGACGGCGGTGATGCTCATGCACGCGCATGCTCAACTCGTCGAATGCGTAACCCCTGGGGTGGATTTCGTCAGTTCCGATCCCTGGCAACTCACCGACACCATCCTCCGCGGTCTCGCGACACCACTGAGCCAAAACACGTGCGAGGACATTGTCGCCCTGGTCGAGCGCGACCATCACTTCCACGCCAGTCGACGCCGAGCACGGTGATCCGATCGAGCTCCTGGCCGAATTCAGTCCCATGTTCCAGACGTGCTGGGCGGAATAGCGGCCGGACGATTACAGGGCCAAAGCTGCCAGAACCAGCCCACCGCCACGGCGCACGGGCCAATGCTGTTCAACCAAGCGACACCCACGACGAGGAGAGAAGGACATGAGCGAACCGACTTCGACACAACCAAGCACAAGCAACTCCGGTCCTGTGACCCTGACACGCACAAGACCATCGAATGAGATGCCAGTAGCGATACCGGTTGAGCGGGTATTGGTGCGGACTGAGGATGTCGTCGCAGCGCTGGTCGGGGCTCGCGCCTACCGCGAGGGAATCGAGTTGTCGTTTCACCTGTACGTCCGACCGGGAAGCGACCATTCAGCGTTCAGTAGCTTCCATGGCTATCCCGGTGGCGACAAGGACCAATTTCTGATCGGTGTCGAATTCTCCGACGGACGCACCGCGACCAATATCGATCGCTGGCGCCTCGACGACGACGCGGACACCGCGATCCTGATGGGCGGTGGCGGTGGTTCGAGCGAGGGAATCAGCGTCACCGCCTACTACCTGACACCGCTGCCACCGCCCGGACCGCTGACGGTGATCGCCGCTTGGCCCGCGGCCGGGATCGCCGAGCAGCGCGTCGAAATCGACACCGAAGTGTTCCGGCGTGCTGCCGAGCATGTGGAAGTGCTGTGGCCCGCGGACAGCGAGGCGAAGTCGCGCGAGCTGCCGCGCGTAGTTCCGGACTTCGCACCTGGCGGATGGTTCGAACGTGCCGTGAACTGATTCGCTCTCCCAACGTCGAGGTCGGCGCTCGAAGTCGCTGTTCTCGGTTATGTTCAACGGAGACGGTCGATCCGGAATCACATATGTGACAACGCGATTCGTGCACCGCTGAGGTCACATGGAGGGCCGATTCCGAAGAATTCAGCGGTTCCACCGTCGCCAGAATGTGTTGGCATGGTTAGTGGCGAGTGCGTCTTTGAGCGCGCAGGGCCGCAGGTCGGCGATGGGGAGCTGGTCAAGGGGTAGCCACAGGAATTCGAGGTGGGCTTCCTGGCTGACGGGTTCACCGATGATGTGGGCAGTGAAGATCAGGTTCAGTTCATGGCGGACGGTATCGGTGTCGTCGACATAGCCGTGTTCGACGACTCCGAGCAGTCGACCGATGCTGGCGCTGGCGCCGATTTCTTCATTCAGTTCCCGCACGAGAGCGTCTTCGACCGGTTCCCCGGGTTCAACGTGGCCGCCGGGCAAGAAGACGTAGGACTTGCCGCGTTCGCGAGCGACTAGCAACCCGTCAAGGGACCCGATGACCGCTCGCGCGATGAGTTCGGTTGTTGCGACGCGCATCTGGAGAGCTCCCAACCTCAGACGGCTCTCTTATGGTAGATCGACGATTTCTGGTCAGCTTACCGCCGCCGATATCGCGGCCGGCCCGACGATGAACGTACCTGACTGGTATCGCTGGAAGTGTGAAATGCGAACCGCTAGAAACAGATTCAACTTTATCGCATCCAACTCGAATTCCCGGCCTCGCAACCTTTCCACAGTTGCCATGCGCAGTCCCAGCGGCTGGGCGAGTTGTAGTGATCGGGCTGCCCGTTTACGTCGGGCGCGCGTTTCGGGCAACGGTGCTGCTTTGGTGGTATTCCACGGCTTCAGCGTGTTCGTCGAACTGAGGTAGCTGTCCGGTCAGTTCTTTCAAGTATTCTTGCGCCCGTGCGGGGTTTGCGTAGAGCATCCGTCTCGTGCGCGGCGCGGGCCTTGCCCTGGGGGCGTCGCAGACCGGCCGCCCCTCATGGCAGCGAACCATGATGTGCCGGAGGGAAAAGCGATCGACTCCGCAATCGCGTGGACTTACCGTTCAGCCATGTCCATCAACGGTTTCAGCATCGGTAACGTGATCCTGCGCTCCCCGCGCATGGGCGACGAGCAGGTCGTACGCGCGGCCCACCAGGTGATGGCTGCCGAGGACGACTTCGACTTCGCTCTCGGTCTGGAACCGGCGATGGACTGGAAGCAATACCTCAAGATGCTCGAGGACTACCGTCAGGGACGCAACTTGCCCGACGGCATCGTTCCCGCCACGTTTCTGATCGCCACCGTCGACGATGAGATCGTCGGTCGCGCCGACATCCGGCACATGCTCAATGACTACCTGGCTCGTAGAGGCGGACACATCGGTTATGCCGTCCTCGCCGAACACCGACGCCGGGGCCACGGCCGCGCTATCCTTCGGCAGAGTCTGGACCTCGCGCACCGGATGGGCATCGAGCGTGTGTTCATTACGTGCGATGAGGGCAACGATGGAAGCCACCGGATCATCGAATCCTGCGGCGGCACAGTGGAATCGGTTGAGCCGTGGGATGACGGGACGCTTATCCGACGCTACTGGATCTGATTCGGGGCAATGGGGAGTCGATGCAGGACGAGTCAGGTCGGGGCAGGTCCACGAGCAACAGCGGCAGGCGGGAGGCAGGGGCATTGTCGGAGTTCGACCACCACTTGGACGACTTCAACTCATACCAGCACACGCCGTGGGGTCGACTGCGGTATGAGCAGGTGTTCTCTAACCTGGCCCGGCACCTGCCGGATCGGGTGCGAGTCCTGGACGCAGGCGGCGGCAACGGCATCGACGCGGTGCGGCTGGCTCAAACAGGTCACCACGTCACGGTCCTGGACACCTCGAGCCGGTCGTTGCACGCCACGCGTCAACGCGCCGCAGACGCCGGTGTCGAAGACCGAATCGAATGCCAGCCCGGCGATATACGGCAGGCGGCATGGGATCTGCGTGACCGGCAATGCGACATCGTCCTGCTGCACAACGTGATCCAGTACCTCGCCGGACCCGCGTCGGTGATCGAGGATCTGGTGGGACTGCTCGACACCGGAGGGCTGATATCGATTCTGGCGCCGAATCCCTCATGCGCCCCACTGGCAGCCGCGGTCCGCCGAAGCGATTTCGACGAGGCGCTGCGCCTGTTGAACACCACGCAGCGCGAGTCGGCCACCTACGGTCTGGAATACGCTTCCCGCACAGCAGATGAAGTCGTTGGATACGTCCTTGGCGCGGGGATGAATCCGCCGCTGCGTTACGGGGTGCGTGTCGTGTGCGATTTGATCGCCGACGATGAAGCCAAGCACGACCCCGTATTCTTCGACAAGCTGCTGCGGTTGGAGAACGCTGTGGCCGACCGCAGCCCGTGCCTGGAGGGCGCCCGGTTCTTTCATCTGATCGCCACCAAACCCGAGCCGTCAACGGACACCGCGGCCGAGATGCGGCGGCGACGCGTCCCGATGGACATCGCGGGCTACGAGACACAGGTGCGCACCGGTCCGTGTTTCATCTGCGAGTTCCTGGCCGGGACACCTGGTTTCGAGCATGAGACCGTCTATGACGACAGCGAGCACGTGGGTTTCCTGAACAAGTACCCGACGCTGCCCGGCCACGTGTTGGTGGTGCCCCGCCGACACGTCGAGGACCTCGCCCGCGACCTGACGCCGCAGGAATATCTTCGACTGCAATCCTCTGTCCACACAGCGGCCAGGGGCACCGCCGAAGCGATGAATCCCGAACGCCTATACCTGTTCTCGATGGGGTCGGCTGACGGCAACGCACACATTCACATCGCACCGTTGCCGCCCGGCGTGCCCTACCGTGAACAGCAGTTCCACGCTGTCGCGGCAGAAAACGGCATTCTGGCGTACTCACCACCGGAGCTCGCAGCACTGGCCGACCGGATCCGGACCGCCCTCGCGGTGCCCACGCCAGATGGTTCAGTGACCGCGAAAAGCGGTCGGCTCGTGGTTATTCGCGGGAACTCCGGCTCCGGAAAGACAACCGTGGCCCGCCAGTTGCAGAGACGGTTCGACCGCGGGCGGTGCCTGGTCATCGGTCAGGATGTCGTGCGACGCGGGTTCCTCCGCGAATCCGATGTCACCGGCGGCTACAACATCGACCTCCTGCGCGACATCGCCACACTCGGCCTCGAACGCGGACTCACCGTCGTCGTGGAGGGCATCCTCACCGCACGCCGCTACGGCACCATGCTGGCACAGCTCGCCGCCATGGCGGAGCAGGCATGCTTCTACGCCTTCGACCTCACCTTCGCCGACACCGTGCAGCGTCACTCCGGACGGCGCACCAAGACCGCCGAGTTCGACCGCGACGACATGCGCAACTGGTACCACGGGTGGGACCCCCTCGGGTTCGTGGACGAGGTACGCATCGACGCGGCCGACACACTCGAAGACATCGTCGACACGATCTACACCGACATGACCCCGCACTCCCCGAATCAGAGCCTGGCGAACAGCTCACCGCCGATCGCAACGGCCTTCGATCCCGGCACCGACCGGCGGCCACCACAGACCGCACAACCCGGCCAACCCGTGGTGCTCCGCTGCTGGGGCACAAGCCACACCGAGCACCTGGTCGCGACCTCGTCCCGGTTGACCGACCTCGCGGATCTGCCGGAAACCGGCGACACGGTGAGCGTCGATGGTCGACACAACGCCGGGTTCGTGGCTCGCCTGGAAACCGTCCTGGCAATGAAGCTTCCCGACGTGGCGTTCACGATCCACAACCACGGCCGCGGCGGTGCCACCAGCCTGGACCTACTCGCCGACGTCGTCGGGGTAGACCTCGACCAAGACCTGGCCCTACTGGAGTGCGGAACCAACGACGTGCTCCGCCGCGCGCAAGGCCGCGACCACGAAGCTGTCGATATCGAGGAATTCACGCGAAACTATCGAGCGATCCTCGAGCACCTGCAACCACGAGCACTGCGAGTGATCTGCCTTGCCGCACCCCCAGTCAGCGATGAATGCGGTCTGGACGCGGTATCGATCAACGAGGACCTGTTCGCCTACAACCTCGCCGCACAGAAGGCGGCCCGCGATAACGGCGCGATGTTCGTGGACTACTGGGGCGCGTTCGTCACCACCGCCGCCTTACTACGCGAACGAGACGGTGGCCTCAGCCCGTGGCTCGCCGACGGAATCCACCTCTCCGACATCGGCGATGAACTGATCCTGCGCAGCCTCGAAACCACCCTCATCGGCAACAACATCATCACCGCCCTGGTGTCGACGCGCACGAAGGCCAAGAAACCCAGTGCGGAGGTGGTGATCCGGCCCGCCCGCGTCGAGGACGTACCGTCATTGGTGCGGTTGCGCGTCGCAGTGGCGGCCGAACAGAAATGGATTGGCGCGGAACCACCAATAGACGAAGACAAGGCTGCCACCCGACTGTCCGAGCAGATCGCCGCGGACACCGCAGGTGTCCTCGTCGCCCACCACCGCACCGCCGGAGTCATAGCGATCGCAACCGCCGACTTTACGACACCGGGCGTCGCCGAGATCACCATGATGATCGCCGCCGACCATCGAGGCGTGGGCGTCGGCAGCACATTGCTCGACCATATCCTCGACTGGTGCAAGCACCATCACGCCCACAAGGCGACCCTGAAGGTCTGGCCGCACAACCTACCCGCGATCAGGCTCTATCACCGCGCCGGCTTCGAAACCGAAGGCACATTGCGCGCCCACTACCCGCGGCGCAACGGTGAACTCTGGGACGCGATCATCATGAGTCAGCTGCTGTAGAAATCCTGTTGGACCTGCGGGCGCCCGTTATGGGTGTGCCGGAAAACTATCGATCCAACCAACGGGACGATTTCGTTGACGACGTTCGCGGTGATGATCGGTGTCTGGTGGCCCGGGAGTGACTCGAACCTCGGTCGATGCTGTCGTGCCGCGCGGCCCTCTCATGGAACCTCGGCGGCGGGTTTCTTCGCCGCGGTGGTGTCACGGGCCAGCTCGGACAGCTCTGTCAGGAACTCGAGGCTTGTCTGTTGTGGGTAGGGTCCTTGTCGCGCAACGCGTTCGGTCTCTTGGCCCAGCTCGACGGAGACGGGTTGCTGAAGTGGTCGGCTGCCAATTGTGTCTCCGGATCGGTGGTGCTTCGTTTTTTCATCTGAGCGTGCGTATGCAATTACGTTTCGATTAAGGATCGCACCGCATCGCTGTCGCTAATATTCCGCTGCCGATGCCGATGCATCTTGGAAAGGTTCTATTAGAAATCTGTCCTGGAATGCGAATCCATGGCTACCAGATTCTTCGTCGTTTTTGTCGTCTACGAACATTATATGACCGAGTTCTATGACTACTGTTCGGTAACGATTCGTCCCTGTATTCGCGTCTGCCTCTTATTCTGTCTTTGCGTTTCGGAGTTGCCACGTCTTCAATTGCCTGGGGGGATGTCGTGGATCAGTTGCCGGTGGTGGACAGTCGAGATCTGGCGGTCCGGTTGCTTGTTCCGCAGGAACGCTGGGGATGGGAGTATGTCGTTCCCGCGCCGGTGGCACCGAGTCCTTTACGGGACAGTGCTCCACGCTGGGCGGGGTTTGCAGCGCCGGAAACGCTGGTTCGGGACCGGGCAAGAGTGCGCATGATGCCGCTGGTCATCGGAGTCGCGGCGCTGGTAGCGGCGTGGGCGAGTGTGGTGGCGGCGTCGTGGGGGATCGCGTTGTGGCCGTTGGTAGGTGGCTGTGTGCTGGCGCCTGTTGCGGTGTGGTGTGCGCTGGTGGGAGCGCGCTTGAGCGCGGCCCGCCGAATGCACGAGTCGCGGCATGCCGAGGAGTGGTCCCGCTTTCAGGCCGCCCTGCAATGTTGGCGATCGGAGGTCGCTGAGCACGATCAACGGGAACAAGAGCGTGTGGCCTCGACGCTGCTGTGGCATCCGGTGCAGCCCGAGCAGCGTTGGGGGCAGGTGAACTTGTTCGGCGGCACAGTCGATGGATGGGCGAGTCTGCTTGCCACGCTGGGGCTTTCATTGCTGTCCGATGGTTCGCGACTGCTGGTGCTGGATTTCACCGAACGGGGCGTGGCGTCGGATCTGGCGGCGCTGGCGCGCACGGTGGGGTACGCGGTGCGGGTGGATCGTGTGCCCGCCGATGGTGTGGTCGCTGTCGACGGGTTGTCCCCCGCCGAGGCCGGCGAGCTGGTGTCGCAGGCGTTGGCCGGTGTCTTGGGAGCGCAGCCGGATACGGTGCGGACACGGGCTGTGGACGCGGAGTTGATCGAAGCTGTGAGTGGCTGTCTGGAGCCTCCTCGCACTATCGAGCGGATCGCGGCGGGTCTGGCCCTGGTGCGGCGGACCCTTGACGTCGACCAGCAGACATGTCTATCGGCGCAGGAGATCCGCGCACTGAACCGGGCGACAGAGATCGTGGGCTCCTCCGCGGCCGCCGCTGACCAGTTGCGTTTTCTGGCCGCGTCACTGCGCTCTCTCGCCCGCTTGCCGAATACACACTTATCGCTCGGATCGCTGTGGCCGGAGGCGGGCCTGCGGGTGATCGAGACGGCCGAGGCCAACGCACGCTGCAAGGATCTGCTCGATCGGTTGGCGTTTTGCCGGATGGTGTATGAGGTCCGCGCCGCTGCCTCTGCACCGGCCGGCGCTGTGGTGATCGCCGGGGCGGATCATCTGGGTGCCGCGGAGCTGGAGGTGCTGGCTCGTCACGCCGGGCGGGTGGGGATGCGGTTGATTGTGATGTCGGAGCATTTGCGTGGTGAGCAGACGCAGTTGCTCGGTGCCGCGGGCAGCGCCGCGGTGCTGATGCGGCTCGGGCATGCTGGGGAGGCCGCTGCGGCAGCCGATTTCGTCGGTCGCGGGCATCGGTTCGTGCTCTCGCAGCTGACCGAGCAGATCGGGCGCAGCTTCACCGACGGACTCTCCGATACCGCCGGTGATTCGGTGACATCGACGGTAACCGCCAACTCTTCGCCGACCTCGACGGGGAGTTCGGATTCGCGTTCGCGGGCGATGACGTGGTCGCAGACCACAAGCTGGTCATTTTCACAGAATTCCTCGACCGCGCAGACGTGGGCACGCGCCTATGAGTACGTGGTGGAGCCGACGGTGTTTCAATCGCTGCCGGCGACGGCATTCGTGTGGGTGGAGGCCGGGGGGCGTGGTCGGCGCGTGGTCGCTGGCGATTGTAATCCCGGGATCGCGCTGCTGGATCGGGTAGCGCGATCGCCTCGGTCGGGGACGGTGGCCGTATCGTGTTGAGCGGGTTCTGTTTTCACCAACTGCTGACCATTCCGTCACCACCACGTGCTGGCAGCGAAGCCGTGACGGACTCGCCTCAGCACCACGCCCATGTGGCCGTGTTTGCTGCGTTGACCGCCGCACACGCCGACCTGAGCGCCGCTGGTGCGGATTCCGCGCTCGCGGTGGCGTGGGATCGTATCGGCGATGACCGCCAGATCCGGGTTCTGGTGGGCGGCAACCCGCTGTTTCCCGCCGTACCCGAGTACAGTCGTGACTCGGGTGCAGTGCTGTTTCCGCCGGGTGCTGTGGCCGAAGCTGTTGACAGCGAGTCGGTGGTTGCGCAGTGGCGGCAAGTACCCGTGTGGGTGCGGTGTACCGGGCGCGCGGATTCTCTCTGGTTGCAGACGCCCGGTGCGCGGACTCGGATGCGGCGGGGCGGGTTCGAGGACTACATCGCGCACCTGCCGGGACGGTTCGTGTGGCTGGTGGTGGCCTCACCGGTCCCGATCACTGAGGTCGATGACGAGCTGGCCGAGCTGGAAGTCCAGCTGCCGCGGCTGCGGGCGCGGGCGGATTCCGAACCGGCTCGGATTGCGGTGCAGCGCGGGGAATTCCGGTACCGGGAGCTCTCGCGAGCGCGCGGGTCGGGGCTGTGGCGGATACATGTCATCGTCGGCGGCGATGACGGCGCGAGCACGCATCGGGCAGCCGGATTATTATGCAGCGCAGCCGATCTCGATGACCTGCCCTATATTCTGACACCGCACCCGCAGGCCTCCTCCGCCGACCGTGTGTGGTCGGCGCTGGTCACCGGCGCTGACGACGACGCTCGGTCACCGTTCGTGGCCGATGCGGAACTGCTGGCGGCGCTGGCGCGGCCCCCACGTCGGGAACTGCCCGGAATTCGGATGGTCGAAATGGCTGGCTTCGATCTCACCCCCGAGCACGACGGGGAGATCGATCTCGGCGCGGTTCTCGACGATGCCGATCAACCGGTGGCGCGGTTCACCGTGGCCCGCGACACTCTCAACCGGCACGGCTTCGTCGCCGGCGCGACCGGGTCAGGCAAGTCACAGACGGTGCGGCATATGCTCGAGGGCCTGCACGCTGCCGCTGTGCCGTGGCTGGTGATCGAACCGGCCAAGGCCGAGTACGCGGCGATGGCCGGGCGGATCGACGCGCCGGTCACGGTGCTGCGCCCCGGTGACCCCGATGCGGTCCCGGCCGGGATCAACCCTCTCGAACCCGAGCCGGGTTTTCCCCTGCAGACCCACATCGACCTGGTCCGCGCGCTGTTCCTGGCTGCCTTCGACGCCGTCGACCCGTTCCCGCAGGTGCTCTCCCACGCGCTGACCCGCTGTTACACCGATCTCGGATGGGACCTCGTCACCGGCGAGCCCAGCCACTTTGGCTGGTCGCCACGTCATCCCGGCCTGAGTGACTTGCAGGCCACTGCCGTTGCGGTAGTCGAGGCGATCGGGTACGGGCGGGAAGTGACCGACAACGTGCGCGGATTCATCGACGTGCGGCTCGGGGCCTTGCGTCTGGGTACCCCAGGACGATTCTTCGACGGCCGCTACCGCCTCGATATAGCTGCGCTGCTGGCCACCAACACGGTGATCGAGATCGAGGATGTCGGTGACGATGCCGACAAGGCATTCCTCATCGGGGTGGTCCTCATCCGTGTCGCCGAACACCTGCGCACTCACCGCGCCAACCGGCGCGCTGGACTGGCGCACGTGACGGTGATCGAGGAGGCGCACCGGCTGTTGCGTCGCGCCGAAGCTGGTAGCCCGGCCGCGCGCGCGGTCGAATTGTTCGCCGCGTTGCTGGCCGAGATCCGCGCCTACGGCGAGGGAATCATTGTCGCCGAGCAGATTCCTAGCAAGATCACCCCGGATGTTGTGAAGAACACCGCGCTCAAGATCGTGCACCGGCTGCCCGCCGCCGAGGACCGTGACCTCATCGGCGCCACCATGAACCTCGACCCAGCCCAGTCCCGACAGATCGTGTCGCTCCCGCCGGGCCGCGCAGCGGTGTTCAGCGATGGCATGGACCGGCCCATCCGCATCGAGGTCCCCCTCGGCGAGTCCCGTGAGGCACGCGCTCCGGCCCGAACACCGCCCCTTTCAGCGCACATGAGCGAGATCCCACTGACTTTGCGGAGTCTGCACCGCGCCCACACCCTCGCCGAAGATCCTCGGCTGACTCTGTGGACGGAGCTGATGCTGATCGCACATCTCGTCGGGCGCCCCAGCCCGCGACCGAAGCCCGACTGGCTCACCGAATGGACAACCCGGACCGAGCCGGCGATTCTGGCCGAGGCCATCGACCACCGCATACGCACCGCGATCGATCACCGATACGCCGGACTGGCCGCATACTTCCCACCCGAGCAGCTCCTTGAGCACCTGTGCGCCCTCGCCGCCGCAGTGCTTCGCGGCGCTCCCGGACAGTGCACCGGCAACGAATTCTGTTGGCAGGCTGGTTGTTATCGGTGGGTCGACGTTGAGCACTCTCTGCAGAACCTTGCGCTGCCGTCGGATCGGCCCCACCCCGGCACCGCCGCATGGGCGCAGCGGGGACTCCACCTACCCGGTGCCACCCTCGCCGAGCAACGCGAGATGCTGCGCGCCCATCCGGACAACTGGGCCGACCCGCGCATCGTGACCGGGCCAGAACCCAGCCTGCTGGTCACCACTATCGATCGGCTCAGCCGCGCCGACTCGGTCGAACAGCGATTACGCCATGCCACCGCGCATCTGCACGGGTTGACGCGATGGCCGCTCGCGCTACTCCCCGCACCAGAGGACACCACCGCGATACCCGCGCGAGGTGACCCATGAGCATCGACAGCCATCCTCCCCCCGACCGCCGCGACACCCCCGAATTGCCGCCAGAGCCCGCCACACACGGCGACATCAGGGGACTTTCCGCCCAGATCGCACAGCGAACCGAATCCGAGACCCAAGGCGCGACCAGCGACCGTCACGCCGGTAGCAGCCCCGAGGCGAGTCTCACCCGCAGCGAACATATCCTGAAGATCGACCCACCAGGCGGCCCAGCAGATGAGGCCGGCGGGCGCACTGTCGAGCACGTGCCCACAGACTGTCAGGGCACCACCCCCGAGCCCGGGGGTCAGCCGGACACCACCGCGAACGCGCAAACCCCAGACGCACCGTCTACTTCCGATACCGGCAGCAACGCTGAACCCGTCGAACCCAGTGACCAGGCCGAGCGCCGCGAGAAAATCCTCGACATAGTCACCGCCCGCAACGGCGTGGAGACTGACGCCGACCGGGCAACCGTGTCGAAGGCATTCGACGCTGTGCGCTCCCATCTGGCCCCGGCAATTGTCCACGCGACCAGCAGGATCCTCGAGGACTGCAAAGAACTGATCACCAAGCGGCCCGACACCGTTGTCGTCTTCCTCGGCCGCGACGCACACACCATGGCGCTGGCCGCGCAAGAACTCGACCCCGAACGGTTCGCCCGCCACTGCGCCGAGGCCCCGATTTCGCGCTGCCTGGCCGATTCCCTGGTCCAGGATCTGGAGACCAACGCCGACAAGTCCTTCCCGGAGATCGACAACTTTCGTGACGCCCGCGACGATGTCGACCCCGATCAGATCCCAGGATCGAGGGCAACGATGACTCGCTTCCTGGAATCGCGCGGAATACCGGTCGGTATCCCGGGAGCCAACATCGTCCTGGTCGATACCAGCTTCAAAGGCAGCGTCCAATCGCTGCTGTCGGTCACCTACCCCGACGTGAATTTCCAAGGCAAATACCTTGCGTTCAGCGAAGCCGAGCGCGACCCGCATGCCGCCAGCAAGCAGGGATACCTGCTGCATCAAGCCGTCGACGGCACCGTGGTCTCCCACGACGACGCAATACCAGCGGACCTGGCGGCAACCTTATCCGACAAGGACACTGTGCTGGCGATCGAGCAGTCCTTGCGTGGCCCGTACTCGAAAGCCGAACGGTTCGGCCCGGACTGGACGCCCGAACAACATTTCGAAGCGCCGCCGACCGACCAGATCAACCCGCTCGACGTATCACCGGACTACCTCGAAAACAACGCACGTCTGGCGGTCATGGACGCCAACCAGATGGCGGTTGGCGACTACGCCCGTGAGATCGCCCAACGCCGCAGCGCCGGGCAGGACGTGCGTGCCGAGCTTGCTGCCGCTGCCGAAGCCGGGCTGCGACAGGTGCGATCATGGGCAACACGCTCGCTAACAGATACCGATCCGGATCTCGCCGAGATGATGAACTCCATCGTGCGCCGCAGCGACAAACACATCGTGGGTGCTCTGCACGGGGCCATCGAAGCCAGCGGGCTCGATCCCCCTCGAGCTCGAGACGAGTGGCGCCGGTATCAGCAACTCGAAAGCCTCGACGCCAAACAAGCCTTCCTCACCGAATTCCACCGCACCAACCCCGCCAGAGGAGCTGAGCATGAGTGACATCGACGACGAGCAGAAACAGACCTTACAGTCGGCCTGGGCCGCGCAACTCGGATACGCCGAACGCTACGAAGAGCTCGGCTATCCGTCTCTGGCCGCGAAACTGCGCGCCGGCGGTGCCCCACCCCCTTCTGTGCAGGGCACCCCGATCATCATCGACACCGACATCGGCGGTGACCCCGACGACGCGATCGCGGTCACCTGCGCCGCACGCAACCTGCCCGAACTGGCCGCCGTCATCACCGCCGACGAACGCCGCGGACAACGCTCCCGACTCGCCCGCCACCTGCTCGACCTCAACAACCGTCCCGACGTGCCCGTCACCGCTGGCGCCGATCTCGGCAACACCCGCTATCACGCCGCCGACGGCCTGACCCCCGACCACATACCCGATCAACCCACCGACGTCGTGCAGACCGTGCGCGAGATCTGCGCCAGCACCGACACACCCGTGCGATGGGTCGGCATGGGCCCGATGAGCAACCTCGCCCACGTCCTGCGAACCGCGCCCGAATTAGTCGAGCGGCTCGTCATCACCCAGATGGGCGGCGCCCTCAACTACCGAGACCCCACCCGCGCCGAACACAACTTCCGCCTCGACCCCGACGCCGCGCGCCACGTCGTCGCCACCGCCCACGACCTGCTGCTGGTCACCTCCGATGTCACCTTCACCGACGAAATCGCGATCGCCGCCGGCACCAGCACCTACCAGCACCTCGCCGCCGACGCCGCCCCTGACTGGGCCAAACTGTTAGCCGCACACCTGGACCAATGGTTCGCCCGCATGTATCCCGCTAGCAAGCAACACGACCCCCTCACGCTCACTGCCGCACTGCAACTACCGTTCGTGGACTTCAGCCGCCGCCGCATCACCCTCGCCCCCGACGCGCGTATGAGCGCCACCACCGACGGATACCCCACCTGGATCACCACCCGCGCCGACTACCCCGCCTTCCGCAACTGGCTGGACAAACAACTTCAGTACTGACCGCCGGAGAGTTCCCGCCACCTGTCCCCGCCGGGGTCATCGCTGGTGCTCCCACCCATGCCCGACCAACGCCAGCACAACCGCGATCACCGCGACGGCGATCGCCACCACCACCACGGCTTCCGCGGCCCTGTCCTGGCACGACACACTTCTGCGATGCCGACCCATCGTCTGCGCTTCCTCCCTCACTCGGTCACCAACCAACCTGGTAGCCAATACTTTCGAGCCTCGCGGCCGGACTCGGCCGACAGCACGACGATACGACCCCGCACGCCTGCAAAAAGGCACACATGTTGGCCATCGACGCCCAAGCCCGTTCTCGCGCAGCAGCATCCGGGGAAAGATGCAACACCATGACGGTGACACCGCTGCATCACGCGCTGGAGCGATACGGACGCAACGCAAAGCGCTTCGCCCCTGACACCATCCTCGCTGCCGACTACCTGCTGGAAGCCCTCGCAGGCCCGGCGGCGATCACCAACCCGGCCGACCACATCGAACTATCCAACTGGACCTTCGACAAGCTCGAGTGCATCGTCACCGCGTTCCCCGACTACATCGACCGGCGACTGGCAGAAACCATCCTGGCCGTCGGTCAGGAATTTCACGGCACGACAGTCAAGGAACGGCGCAGCTACCTGCGCAGCCACAACGAAGGCTACGTCGAGAGCGCCTTCAAACGACAGCGCCGACCCGTGCTGGCCAGGATGGCCGCCGCGCTGGAACAGGCGCACCGCAACAGATGTGCACCGCATGTGTTTCTCTGCGGCCGCTACCTCGACGAGCAACTCCAGCAGACATTCGCATGCGCCCTGGGGGCCGCCCTCGCAGGGTTGCCCATCACCTTGGTCTGTGGTGGTTCGCGCCTCGGCGCACACACCTCCCACACTATGGCGCGTGCCCTGCAAGCCAACGGCACCTACGCACCAGGCCGCACCACTATGTACGTGCGCACCGAATCCACACGCCTAAGTACCCTTTACCAGCCTCTCGGAAAAATCATCCACATCGACAGCGGCCGGACAGAGGCACGCCGCATCATGCTGCGCACCGCACAAGCATGCCTTGTCTTCGCAGGCGGTGACTTCGGCGACGCCGACGGCAACGGCACAGCCGAGGAAGTGGCGATCGCCCGAGAATTCGGCATCCCGATAATCCCGATTGCCGTCACCGGAGGCACCGCCGAACACAGCTGGCATGAAGTCCGGATCAGCGCGGGCGTCACGCCGCTCCTCACCGAGCACTTCAACAACCTCACCAACTCCGACAAGGCAACCGCGATCAACGCTGTCATCCGCCTTCTCGTGCACTACCTCGACTTGCCCAGCCCGTGATCAGACCGTGGCACCGCTCCAGCCCGGACGCGACTCTCCCGCGGCGACAACCGGGTCGCCGAAACCGATCACGGCCGTGCCGACCTCACCACTGCCACACCTCGCCGACCTACAGGAGGTCCAATCCTCTTGCACCACAACCCAATCCGAAGAATGCGAGACCAATGACCGACCCACAGCCCACCGATCCCCAATCCGCGACTCCGGAAACCGCTCAAACCAGCCCGGCGAAACGAGGCCGCGGACTGCGGCTGATCCTTGTCCGGCACGGCGAAAGCTGGAGCAACATCGAGGATGTGATTGCCAGCGAGCACACCTGCCGGGGCCTGACCGATCACGGCCACCGCCAAGCCCGCGCCGTCGCCGACTACCTCGCCGCCGAACAGGACCAGCTCGCCATCACTGCGGTGTACTCGACAGCAGTACCACGAGCTGTGCAAACCGCCGAACCAATCGCACAGGCACTCCTGCTACCCCTGCGACCGATATTCCCATATATCGAGCACGGAACCGCCGAGGGCCGACAACGACACCAGATCGCCCCCGATCCCGCACACTCACCGGTCTCCTCCCCCGACCACCCACGCGCACCCGGCGCCGATTCATGGGCCACAGCAGCTCACCGAGTCGGATGCGCGCTGGACATACTGACCGCCCAACACCCCAGCGACACCATTGTGCTCACCTGCCACCGAGAAACGATTCTCGCTGCGGCACAACACTTTCAACGCATCCCACCAACCCTGACCTACGCGACCGCCGAGATCGACTACACCGCAATCACTGAATGGGAACACCGACCCCGAACCAGAAACCCCCAACACCGGCGATGGGTACTCATCAGGCACAACGACACCCGACATCTCCCCATCCTCCACCGCTGACGAGTTCGACCGGTGCCTTACTTCAGCCTCGGACGAGGGGGTCTCAGTAGGTCGAACCCAAGCTTTCGCGCGTTGCACCCGTTGGGGCGATACGGTCAGAATGATGTGCACCTGAAATAGCCAGTGCCTGCGGGCGCGGCGAAAGCCGTTCTCTGGACGGGACAAACCCTCACAACATCACGTGCATGAAGCCGGTGATAGATTGCGGGAGGCCTTTCGGTAAGGGAACTGAATTCGGTATCGTGACTTCCCGACGCATTGCTCACTGTCTCATCGGTTCGGGAAGTCGGCCAGCGAGGACATACCGCTGAACACATCGACACGAGGGGAGAACTGGCAGTCTGAATCGGCCCCGGCACGTCCGGAGAGTCTCCGAACTCACCGGGGCGATTCAGTCCGAACATTGATTCCTCTAGCTTTTTCCCACTCGGTCTCGAACTGGCCTTGGGAGATCTCTTCAGCCTTGAATTCGGGTTGGCCGGCGATTTCTTCGATCGGCGCGATAGGTATTTCGGCGAGTCCCGCTGCATCTGTCTCATGGCTCTCGTCGGCCCATTCCGAGTATCCGTCGCGGTAGATCTGCACTCGGCGAGTCTCGCGGCCGTCAGCACCGACTTCATGGAAGTAAAGGATCGGCTCGTCATTGTCGTGATGCCAAGTAACCCTCACATACCTCATCCCCGGCTCCCTATCAGCGCAAAGTCGTTCACGCATGGTCTGTGGTCGACTGTCGCCAGATTTCCTCGAACTCGCTCGGGGTGATCTGCTGTGGCGAGAATTCGGGCTGTTCGGCGATCTCCGCGATGCTGGGCATCCGCTTCTCGGACAGCATGCTGGTGCCTTTCGATTGGGTCGTGTCGGCCCAGTCGCTGTGTCCGTCGCTGAAGATTTCGACTTTGCGGACTTCCCATCCGTCGTCGTTTATCTCACTGAAGAGCTCCACCGGCTCATCCGGGAAGTTGTGTGACCATAGGACTTTCAGGTACTTCATGGTTAGTTCACTCCCCATCCGATGATCCGTCCGGCTAGGTCCAGGGGGCCCGAGTTCGGGATGACGAACACGTTCTTGCGGCCCGGGACGACGTTGAGTCCTGAAACATCGATTTCAATGTAATGGCTGAAGCGGGCGCCTTGGAACGGCTGGCCGATAAACGCGCGGGACAGCTGCGCGTTGGAATGCGAGCCGGGGATGATGTCGGAAAGGTATTGGCCGTCTCCATAGCGGGCGTCTGCGGGGTTGTTGGCTTTCAAGGATGGGTGCAGCTGTTCGCTGTCAAGGATGCCTTTTTGACCGGGCTCGTCTGTGTAGTGGAACAGGGTCTCGCGAGGTGCGCTGGCATGAGGTGAGGTTGGGTCGCCTTCCTGCTGACGCGGGCCGCATTCGGCCGGTATCAGCCCGAGAGGATCGGACCAGCGGGTCGGATTGTGCGGGTAGGTGTGGGGATTGGGGGCAGGAGCGAGACCCAGTGGGTCCGGAGTGAGGAATCGTCCGACCGCAGGGTCGTAGGTGCGGTGCAGGTTGTAGTGCAGTCCTGTCTCTGGGTCGTGGATCTGGCCAGGGAAACGCAGGGGCGTGCTGGTATCCCCGTGCCAGGTGGTGTCTCCCCAAAGACCCGTGGCGGCGGTCGCGGCAATCCGGGGGGTGTCGGGGTTGATCATCTCCACGGGCGCACCGACCAGATCGGTGATGATGGCGAAGAACTCGCGATCGATCGTGTCCTGGTCGGTCGTTTGAGTGATCGGGGTGTAGGAATCTGGCTGGTAGTGCCAGCGGGTGACCGTCGTCGCAGTCGATTGTTCGACCAGGTGTGTGCCGTCCCAGGTGTAGTCGATCCGTTCGAGGACCGTGCCGTCGGTCGACTGGTGTTGTTTGGTGGTGCGGCGCCCGAGAGCGTCGTAGGTGTAGTGCCACCACTGATGCTCGGGAGTCCAGACGTCGGTGAGCTGGTCGAAGCTGTTGTATCGGTAGTGCCAGATGTCGGGTTTACGTGATAGCCGGGTGGTGGTTTTGCGGATGAGGCGACCGGATGCGTCGTAGTGGTAGCGGGTGCGGCCGTCGCGGCTGAGCAGGCTATTGCGGTACTCCCGCTGGCCCGAATGCTTGTCGGCTTGCGACGGGGCGTCCTCGCCTGCTGGGCCGCCATCGGCTTCGATGGTCGAGTAGGCGGATATCGGGGCGGGCAGGGTGCTGGTGATGTTGCCGAGCGGGTCGTAGGCAAACTGCTCGGCAAGCGCAGCGCCGCGAGCGACGGCCGTGACCCGCCCGACCGAGTCCAGACGGTAATCACGGCGCACCGGATCGGTATCGGGTCGGTTGATGGTGTGGCTGGTGAGGTATCCGTCAGGGCGGTAGACGAATTCGTCATCTCGAAGCGACCGCGAAGCCGGACGCGTGGTGTGTTCGAAGTCGATCCTCAGCGATGTCGCCGGATAGGCAGTGACCTGTTGTCGGGTGAGTCGCCCGGTGCTGGTGAAGCTACGGGTGACCGCGATTTCGGCAGTACGCCAGCCAGTGGGACGGCCGACACGGTCATAGTCGAAGGTGATGAGGTGATCGTCGGCGGAAAAGGCGCGGACTCTGCCGAGGCCGTCGTACTGCCAAGTGGTGACAGCCCCGGTGGGGGTCCTTCGGCGGATCCGGCGACCAAGGGCGTCGTGTTCGTAGCGCATGGCCGGGTGGCTGTCGAGCTGCTCGGAGGAGAGCTGCCCGGTGACATCGTACGTGAATTGCAGTGTGTGCGTGAGTGTCTCGCCGGTGCCGTTGTCCGCCGACAGGACGCGACCGGCGCTGTCGTGGGTGTAGCGGATCCATTCACCGGTGTCGCTGGCGATCTCGGTGAGCCGGCCGAGAAGGTCGTAGGTGTGATGGCGGATAGTCCCGGTTGCCGTGGTGATAGTGACGACGCGTCCCATGCTGTCGCGGGTGTAGCGGGTCGTCGCCGCGGTGTAGTCGGTCTCGGCGATCACCCGGTGCGATCGGTCACGGGTGTAGATCCACTTCTGTTTCAGCGGGTTGACGACCGTCGTCAGGTGGCGCTCGCTATCCCAGATGAAGTGCGTGGTCGAACCGTCGGGGTCGGTACGCGATGCCGGTAGATCGAAAGCACCGTAGGCGTATCGCGTGACGCCGCCTGCACGGTTGGTGTGGGTGAGGATGTTGCCTTCGCCGTCGTAGGTCCAAGATTCGGGGTGACCATCAGGATCGGTTCGCCGCAGCAGCTTTCCCGCAGGTGACCATTCGTATTGCGTGATAGCGCCGAGGGGATCGACGATCCGGATAGGTTGCCCAACAGCGTCGCGTTCGATCCACGTCACTGCACCGGCAGCATCCGTCAGCTGAATCGGCAGTCCGGCCAGATCGACCTCGACCACGGTCCGGCTCAGGTCGGGTCCAGTGACCGCGGCGATAGCACCGTTGAGGTGGTAGGAGTACTCAGTCCGGGCTCCGGCCGGGTCGATAATGGCGGAGAGGTTGCCGGTCTTGTCCCATTCCTGTTGCCGCACAGTGCCGTCGACGTCGGTCACTCGGGTGGGGCGGTTACGCCACATGTACTCGATCTCGACAGTGCTGCCGTCCGGCCGGATGATTTCGGCGATATCGCCCTCGCCGGTGTAGCGGTATCGGGTCACCGTCCCGTCCGGCGCCGTCACCTTCAGTGGTTTGCGATCGGCGTTGTAGTCAGTGTGGGTGCGCCCACCGGTGGCGTCGACGAGGTCCCGCAGGCGGAAGTCGCGATCGAAGCCGTGGGATGTGGTGGCGCCGAGGGAGTCGGTGACGGTGGTGAGACGGCCAGTGCCGTCGGGGAATTCGAGGTAGTCGAAGTCGGTATCCAGGATCCCGGCGGTGCCGCGCTGGAAGACGACGCGGCCGGATTCGTCGTAGGTGTTGACCATCTGGTTGCCGTTGGAATCAGTCCAAGAAGTCAGCCGATGTTCGTCATCGTAGGTGTAGCTCGTGGTAGCGCCGACAGCGTTCACAACCACCGACAGCTGGCCTGCCTCGTATCCGAATTCCCCTAACTGGGTTTGCGTTTCGGCACCCTCGGTGTTGGCGCCGAGTACGGATAGCCCGATGACGCGTCCCGCGGCGGTATCGATGCGTACTCGGTATCCGCCCGAATGTGACACCTCGACCGGTGCGCCGTCGGGGTCGTAGTGGAAGCGGACCCGGTTGCGGTGGCGGTCGGTGATCGCGGAGATGGCGTAGTTGCCAAGGCGCGACTCGATGCCATCGAGGGTCGGCTCGGGCGCGAAATGCCAGAGGATTTCCCGCTGCTGGTCCCAGATGCGGTAACCGCCGACCTCGGTTCGGGTCAGCGTCCATGCCTGTCCACCGGTCACCGGTTCAGCTGCGATACCGACCTCGGCGTGCGGGTAGGCCAGCATGATGCCGTCCTCGCCGAGGAAGGTGACTCCTTCGTGCTCGACGACCAGACGCATATCCAGGGTGGTCGACCACGACGGCCCGAACCAGCGGCCGTACCGGTAGTTCGAGCGATGCGTGCGCCGCAGAGTCAGGGCGAGGACACCGGGGAGGTCGACATCGGTTTCGGGGAGCAGGAATTCACCGGTCGCGATATCGACGGGATCCTCGGAACACGTTTTGTCGCCCTCAACGCGGTCGTGGTCCGCACCGTTCTCCCGCGCCGTATCGCCAGCACCTTGATCGGCCTCGGCTCGCTCCTGCGGTGTGGGGTGCTCCTGCGGCGAATCATGATGGGTCGGTTGGTTTT
This sequence comes from Nocardia sp. CA-107356, assembly GCF_050946365.1. Taxonomy (NCBI): domain Bacteria; kingdom Bacillati; phylum Actinomycetota; class Actinomycetes; order Mycobacteriales; family Nocardiaceae; genus Nocardia; species Nocardia sp. CA-107356. Next base: position 8,396,181 of record NZ_CP191992.1, read on the forward strand.
CCGGGGAGGGGTTGTCGTGTCCATCGGGGTTCCTGCCGTCCCCGTCCGGGTGGGTGGGTTCTGTCCCGTCGTGGGTTTGACGCGGACTGCCGTCACCGTGATCTGTTGGGGTGTCAGGTGAATCGGTGTGAGCAGGCGGGCTCGAGTCGGGATCAGGGTGCTGGCTGGGTGTCTCGTGGCTCGGGTTCGGTCCCGGGGAAACCTCCGCATCCGGTCGAACCGCCGGAGTGTCGGAGGGCTGCTGGTGGGGAGTTTGGGGTGCGTCACCGGGATGCTCGCCGCTGGGGTGCGAGTCAGGTGCGGCGAGTTCGGGACGCGCCTGCGGTACATCCGGCTGAGTGTGTCCCGGTGCGGTGTTGTCGGCTCCTGGTGTGCCGGACTCCGGTGTGTGCGTGGGGGTTTCAGGTTGTGGGTTGGTTGTTCCAGGTTGCGTTGGCGATTCGGTTGTCGCGTGTGGTTGTGTGCCAGGCTCGCTGGTGCTCGGGTGGGTACCGGTCGGGGTGCCCGGCTCGCTTGCGGTCGTGGTTGGTGACGGCGCTTCGGTTGTCGGGTGCGTGCCTGTTGGTGCGCCGGATTCGTGCGGGGTCGAAGAGGGAGTGTGGGGTGTGGGAGTGCCGCTCGGGGTGTGTGGGGCGTGTTCTGCCGCGCTGGCCGCGGTGTGGGTCGCTTTGCTGACCTTGGAGACGTCACCGATCTTGTCCAACGCGGACAGGGCGGGTTTGGCTGCGCCCGCACCGCCGGTGCCGACGGTGGTGATCAGATCCCCGGTCAATGAGCCGAGGAACTCCGACGGGTTCTTCCGTGCACCGGACAGGATCGAGGACACCGTCGCCCCGGGGTCGGCCGCCGCGACCACCAGCCCGGTGCCCAGATCCGACATCCCCGAGAAGTATTCGGCCGGATGGGTCAGGTTGTAGGCGTCCATCGGGCTGACCTGCCGCACGAACTGCACGATCCCGGTGAAACTGGTCAACAACCCGGAGGTGAAGTTGAGCTTCGCCTGATCCAAAGCCCCCGACAGGTCCGAGAGATTATCGGTCCAGCGTTCGGTGAACGGCGGCTCGGTCGGGGCCGCCTCGGTCGCCGCCGCCAACGCCGCCGCGGCCGAGGCCGCGGCGTTGTCCCGCTGGGCTCGTGCGCCGCGCAGGATCTCGCGGGCCTCGTTGCGGATCGAGGTCCACGTGTCGGTCAGCGGTGTCTTGCGTTTCTGCTCGTCCGACTGGGCGTTCCACTGGTTCTTTCTAGTGGTTTCCTCGGTATCGGCCGCTTCCCATCTCGCGATCGCGTCAGCGGCTTTGGTTTGCGCGGCGGTGACCTCGTGGTACCAGCCATCGAGCACACCCGATGCCTTGTGCATCGAATCGGCGCCCTCCCACCACAGCTTCGGCTGTTTCGCGAACTCGGTGTGGAACTCCTCCGCCGCCGAGCCGGTCCAGTCCGCGGTGTTGACCGTGCGCAGCGCATCACCGGTCTTGCCGATCGAATCGCCCATCTTCTGCAACGCCTCGACCGCGTCGTGGATCGCCGAGGGCTCACCCCGGATCAGCTCTTTCGGGTCACTGGTCTGTCCGAGTTCACGTTCCTTGATTTCACCGCCGGCCAGATCGGCGATCGTGTCCCCGAGATCGTCGAGGTCCTCCGCGACCCCGTCGGCACCCACCTTGCGCGCCAGCCCCGCCGCCGCATCCAAACCAGCATCGGCGAGCTCACCCGCCTTCTGCGTGACCGACTCGACGCCGTGCTCGACCGCCTCACCAACCTTGTTGACGAAATCACCCAGACCACTCACTTATCACCCCCACCTTGGCCATTCATGATCTGCGCCGCCTGCTCGGCAGCACCGGTATTCCAATGCCGCGGGATCCCCGGAATCGGACCGTTGTTGCCCAACGCGTCCGGGCCCACCGCCTCGATCACCTTGACGTTCGTGCCGATGTGGGTGAACGCGTTCTGGAACGACTCGGCGCTGTAGTCGGTGTGGCGGATCTGGTTGAACTGGTTGTCGGCCAACGTCTCCCCCCACGACCGCGCATCGATCTCTTCCTTCGACAGATGCGGGTTACCCGTCAGCTGCGTAAACATCTCCTTGAACGTGTCCGAGAACTTCTCATCCATGATGTGATAGCGCCCCGCCGCCAACCCCAACGTCTTCGCGATCTCGTTGCCCGCCTGCACCAACGACCGCACACCCCACGACCAACGCTCGGTGAAAGTCTCGAAAGCCTTCTGCACCGACGCCTTCCCCGCCTCCATCGGCGACAGCGTCAGCAGCGAGAACCCGCGTCCCATCGACCCCGTCTCTCCGATCCCCAGGTCGGACAGTTCGCCAATGACACCGGTGATCCCATCCGCAGCCTGCTGCAACACCGCCGGGTCAACGTTGAGCTGATCCCCCACCGGCTACCTCCCCTCCCCGACCGAATCGTCCGACACCTGCGGCGGAAACGCGATCGGCGCCGAACCGGTGATATCGACAGCCACACCCGTCGGCTCCGACCGCCCCGCCGCGTACTCCACCAGCCGCCACCCCAACAGCGACTGATACCGATACTCCTGATCACCAGCGACACCCCGCGCAGCCATGTACTGGGCGTACTCCTCGACACTGGTGAACGCACAGATCCAATCGACACCCCCGACCCGGGAAGTGCACAGGCGATCATCCTCGATCAGCGGCACCAACAAAGCAGCCTGCCGAAACGCCGTCTGCAGCACCTCCGGCTGTCCGAAACCCGCATAGAACGCAGCGATCTCCGCCCGCAACACACCACGACCGTCGAATTCAGCCAATCGCCTAGCCACCCCCGTTCGCGATCCATCCGCCACAAAGCACGCCCCCGCAGCTTACCGACGTCGACTCGTCGCGCTGTTTCGGAAAATCACTCAAGCAGCAACTGCTACGCAACAGGATCGACGCAAACTCAGTGGCTTGCTCGAAAGACTCCCCAACACTGCGGTGGGCGTGAGCCTGCTCAAGTTGCTGGCTGCGGCATCCTGTGAGGAAGGCTGCTGATCTGTTGCGCACGGCCAACGGCCGCCGAACTGGTGTTCCGGCAGTCGGTCTGAATCACTTTCTCGAAGACCGGCAGATGGATCGCACTGCGCGCCCGCACCTTTGACGACGGTTCACTATCGGTTTCACCAAATCGACAAGGCCAGTTGCTCGGCAGGATCGGGTTCCTGCGACAGACCAGGCGCGTTCGCCAGATCTGGGTCGATGTCATCGGACATGTGGTCGAATTCCACATCGGTGCCGTCGGGCTCGTCGTCGGTGGCCATCATTGGCAGGACGTATGCCTGAGCCAACCCGGCGAGGTGCAGTGGAAGAGGTAGGGAGAGTGCGTCCAAATAGTCAGGGGCCTGGCGTAGTTGGTGCATGGCCAGGGCGATGGCTTCGGGATTGTCGCCGGTGCTGTTCTCTTGTGCTGCTGGGTGGCAGCCGAGAACTGCGATTTCCACCAACGAGGGGTTCCATGCGGGTTTGTCCGCGTCGATGGTCCAGTTGCCTGCGTTGCTGCCTCTGGTCAACGTTCGCGGGGCTAGACGGTCGGCACTCACAGCGGAATTCTTGAATTGGCTGGCCTTTTCCGTAGTGCTATAGAAGACTCGATGGGCGGCTCCTGGCTCGGTCGGCTGCGTCCACAAGCCTGCGGGAAGGCCGTTGATGCCGTCGGGACTGTCGATACCCCACCACTGTGGAGTCTCTCGCCCAGCGGCGCCGCGAATCCGCACGAGCCTGAGGTCGGGGTCGAGTGTCGACGGCGGGGCGTGGCCGGTCTTGATGAGGTCCACGACTGCTTTGCCATCCTGAAGCCAGGGCCAGTGTTGGCGACTGTTCTGGGAGTGCGCGATCAGCACAGTGGGCTGACCTCGCAAGGAGAACAGTATCCGCTGCAGGTAGCTGGCTGTTTCCTTGCGCTGTTGATCTATGTTCTTGCGCCAAGCGGCGCTGGTGATCCACTGCCCGGTCGGCGACTCGGCGCCGGGGATCTCGGCCTTTTTCACCAGTCGCAGAAGGAACTTCGGATACGGTATCCAGCTTTTCGTATCGTCGTCCCAGCCTTGGACCTGTGCTCGGCCGGTGCCTTCCGGCAGCGGAGTCATCAAGACCGCAACGGGCAGATGCAAAGGGAGCCGGGTTGGACCGTCCTTGCGGCGCTTGACCATCCAGACTGCGGCGTATCGCAGGTCCTCGGGAAGGTTGCCGCCGAGGGTATGTTCCGGAAGCACGCGTACCCCGAGCTGCCGCAGCCCATCCAACCACCCCGAACGGACGCGGTGATCGACATTCTTTTCGGTCTTTATGCCCTTGGCGTTGGAAGGAACGACGACGAACTGGGTGAGAACGCCGGCGTCTGCGCAACCGAGTCGCATGGCGAACTTCGGGTCGGTGGTCGCGGGGCGGAAGGTGCTGCGGTGTACGATCTCGACGAGAGCGAGGGTTGGTGATTCGGGATCGGAACCGTCGTCACTGAGGAATACGGCCAGCTCACCTCGGCGTCTGTTGACCGCACCGGTCAGCGCGGCGCTCTGGGAGCGTGCCCCGGGATCGAGTGCGAGCTTGTCGGCGAGCCCTCCGGACAAGGGGAGACAGCGCAGCCTGACGGTTAGTTCCGGTGTGCGCCACTCGAATAGCACGGCGTTCCCCGGCTCGGCTGTGTCGAAAACCGCTTTCAGGGCGTCGGGATTATCGTGATCGGACTGGGGCGCGCCGTCTTTCCCCTCAAGGCCCAGGATTTCTGCGAGCCCCTCAACCGCGGCCTGGCGCAATGCCGCCGTTTGCCACAGCAATCTGGCTTCGAAGACCGGGGGTCCGTCGAGCACAGTTAGATCGGAGGGCCGCATATGGACGACCGCGGCCGCAAGAGCTCCACGACGCGCGTGCGCGGCTCGCAACTCCTCGGCTTTCTTCGCCTGCCCTTCCACAGCAGGCCGGGCATTGGCGGGTTTGTTGGTACCAACTGCGCTGCGGGACAGTGATTTCGCTCGAACGAGCCCGTCGGGAAGTGCTTGCTCTGCCCATTCGGTGATCAGCGAGCGCTGATGCGACATAAGCCCGGGCCCGATTCCGTGTACGCCCATGTGGTTGCTGTACACGACAGCACCGCGCACGCCGGGACCTTTGTCCAGCCACTGCTGCGGTGCGCTCAGCAACTGTTCGGGATCGGGAAACGATTGGCTCAGCGCCAATCGGCGCAGAATGCCGGCCGGACCGTTTTCCCGCCAATCGATGGCACGGGCTTTCCGGTCGTAAGCCAGCCGGGCCACAGCGTAGCGTTCGCTGGCGGGAGCTCCGGGGAGCCACGGAATGGTCGGCCTCAGATAGACGCTGGTGGCGCGACCGTAGGGGAGATGAACTTTTCCGGTATCGGCGCGTGGATGGGTGGCCCAGCGGCGCACTCCGGTGTGAAGGTGCAGCCGCGGCATCGGATCCAATGGCACCGTGTGCAGCGAAATATTGATCGTGATGGAGAACCACCAGGTCTTACCCTTGATGTCTTGAGAAAGGGGTTGAGACATCAGCTCTGCCCCTTGCTGGCGAGGGCCGCGCGGAACAGCACGGAAACGCAGTGTGCCAGCACCGAAATCGTAGGGGTCGAGCGTGGTGATCCGCCTGGCGAGGGCATCGGTGGCAAGCTGATACTGGCGTGCGGCGGGTGCCGCTGTTCCACCCTCGCTCAGGGTACAACTGAGAAGATCGACATGGGCGGGCTGCCACACCAGCGGTGATGCCTCGAGTTCGGCGAGAGTCTCTAGCAGGAGGTCTTGACGAGCCGACGACGCGTCGGTGGAGCCTGCGGGCCGACCCAGATCGGTCAGCCAAGCCGCAAACAGTCGGTACATCGTCCGTTCCGGCAAGGGGTCGGGAAGATCGGCGGGGGCATACAGCCAGAAGTCCTCCGGCGGCGTACCTTCGCCGGAAAGCACTGTGGCACTGGAGCGTCCACGCACCACTAGATCGGGAGCCAAGCTCTGCAGCACCCCGTCCAACCGGTAGGTCGGGACGGTTCGATAGGGCGTATCGCCGTCCTTGTCTCGACTGTAGTTACACAGTTTCAGTAGGCTTTCGCGGGCGTGCTCGGGAAAGGGCAGCGCCCGATAGTCGACGGTCCACGGGGTTGCGTCGGAGTCGAGGTGATACGCGGCGCGACTGATGCTCTGGTAGCTGAATCCCACTGCGGGGCTCCTTCAGGACGGTTCGAGGGTATCGGGATTGAGCATCGCCAATTCTGTTGGCGCAGACCGGATCTGCATGCCACACAGCGCCTCGTAGAGCGGCTTGTACAGCATCTGCACCAGTGCCGGGTCGGACGGCTCGACGAAATCGGTGGGGCTCGCTGTTGGATCGAAATACGGCGCTAGAACATCATGGAGACGAGCGAGCAGACCGTCGTCGGAGTACTTACGACGGCGCGCCTTCCTCTCGGGTTCGTCTTCCAGTCCGATCGCTAGATCGGTCGGCATTGGGGGTGCGAGTGCCTCAGCCAGCGCCGGGGCGAACGCGGCATCGACGAAGACCACTCGCGCGGGTACCCCTCCACGTACGAGGCGACCAATGACCTGCCAGATGCTAACCAACTGATCCCACGCGAAGGACTTTTTCTCTGTGTCGCTCAGCCGCGAGTAGACATAGCGCCGGGTGAGCAGACGCCGCCACTCCGTACGCGCGATGTGACGGAAGGCGAGTCCAGCGCGGCCGAGAGTGCCGGCCTTGCCGACCATGTCGTGAAACGTTCCGTGTTCGGGATGCGGAACCTGGTTACGGACAAAACGAGTCACCCAGTCGTTGATAGCAAAAATGGCGAGCGACAGGTCGTCAGGGCGAGGGTGCGGACGGACCAAGAAGAACACGCTCCCGAATGCCGCGACCCGCTCCTCGTTGGGTGTCCGGGCGGGACTGAGAATATTGTGGCCACGCTCGATCGCCATGAGTGGCGCGATCAGCAGCTCGGCCTCCTCATCCTCGGCGAAAGTGGCGAGCTCACCTCGTCGCAGCGCCGCCGCATGCCGGTCTGGCGTGGGCAACATATCGTCGGTCGTCTCGTCGAGATCGGCGTCGTCACGGGCGAGCACTTTCACCCGACCGCGCCAGCGCGGCATCTCATGCAGGAGACCGAAGGCCGTTGTGGCCTCGCGATAACTGCCGACGAGCAGCAGTGCACGGCGGCGACGTGGATCCTCGATCCGGGCAAGCTCTGCCTCGATGGGGCTCAATGTCCCGCCCCTGCCGGGCCGCGCCAGCTTTCCGACGAGTTGTTTGAGAACGTCATTGCGGATCGTGTGATCCTGCCCGGAAAGGGTGATAGGGCGATTTTGCTGGTCGTAGAGGAAGTTGGTCCGGAAGGTGGTGCCTCGAATAGCCTCAAGGGCTTTGTCGTCAGGTTTGAGGACGGCCTGAACGGGGGCCAGGATGTGGGCACGGGTCGAGGTGCCCGCCCAGCTGGTACCCGACATCAGCAAGACGTGTGGTCCCGGCCGTCCGGAGATGCGATCGGCGCCCAGCTCGGGCAGCGCGTGCAGTAGTTCACGACCGACCCCAGCACAACGGAAATAGCGCAAGGTCCCAGTACAGCGTCCTTCGATATCTGGTGTCTGGTCTTGGTCGTCGGGTAGGTACTGGAATCCGAGGACATTGCCCATCGGGGACTCGGGGACGATCGGGGCGTAATCCAGCGGTGGGCGACGCGAGAGCTCGTTGTCGGTCGCATCCAAGTGGAGAGCGGCCTCGACCTGAGGCCACAGAAAGGTCACTCGACTCAAGCGCTGATGCAGTGCCGCGAGCAGCAACGTGAATTCCAACCGCCGGGCATTGCGGTCGTACCAGTCCTCACTAGCACGAATATCGGCCGGGACCAGATCGCTGCCCTTGCGTGGAATTGGCGCGGGCCAATTATCGTCCTTCGCGAGACCCGGTGCACCACTGAGCAATTCATCCAAGAGGGCCTTGACGCGTCGCCGCGTGCTGGCCTCATCGAGCGTGAGCAGCAGATCCTGGGTGGCGCGGACAAGGTCATCGGTGATGGTGCCGTAAGGGCCGCGGTCGCCCAGCGGATCATCGCGGAAGGTGTCGAGCAATTTGGTGACCGCGATCCGACGCTGCGCCCACGAGGGGCTGGCAGAGTTTGCAGCGTCGAGCGAAATGCCCTGCGTGGCAGCGGAATCGTCGTGGTCATCGTCGATGCTGAATAGATCGGCCTCGTCTGGCAATGCCTCGGTCGAACCCTCGCCGCCGACATCAGCGGTGCTCGGATACCACTCCTCCAAGAGTTTCTCTTGCAATGTCCATGCACTGAAGTAGTCGATTTCCGCCCAGTCGCGCAGACTCGCGTCGTTGATCAGCATCGCGTAGAGCCGGTTGGTCGTCGTACTGACAACATCGAGGGCCGCCGCCCACCGTTCCACGTCGCGGTCCGACAACGGTAGCCGGCCTTGCCGGGCCAGTTCCTCAATCTTGTGCATATCCAGCCGGTCGAGCCAGGACTCCGGACCACGCATCACCAGGGTCGCGGACGGCGCAAAGGCCTCGTCCAATTGCATTTGAACCCGGTCGGCTTCGTCGACGATCACGATGTCACTACGCAGACAAGCCAGCTCGAGGTGGCGCAGCCGCTCCGCGTTCAGATGACGTGGCACGGCGGTCTGCATCAGGCTCGCCGGATTGGCCACCCAGATCAGGGCATTCACGAGTTCCCGTGCGGAACTGTGCCTGGGACAGCCACTCCAGATCGGGCAACCGTGGCGCCGGCCCAGATCGTCTTCGTCGCGCTGTTCCCCGGGCGCGGAATCGGATTCGCGGTAGCGGCCGATGCTCTCCGAGCTCTCCGCAGTACTGGCGGCCTCTGAGCGCGAGGGGTACAGCGCCGTACAAGGCGCATCAATGTAGCGCAACGGTTCGGCGGCGTCGAGGCCGCGCTGCGCATCGAGCACACACACGGTGCTCAGGTCCACGAAGCCCGGATCGTCGTGCATCAGCACGGACTGCCCACTGCGGGCAGCGATTCTGCGGTGGAGCCGCTGAACGTGACGTTCCCGAGTGGTCGGCCCGAGCACCGGAGCAGCAGGCAGTTCCAGTGCACGGAAGAGCGCGGTCAGTGTGAGCTGCTCGGCGACATCGCCGACGACCAATGTGGTCCGCAGGCCTTCCCGTGCACCCCATACCGCGATCAATGTCATGAGCGTGCTCTTGCCTGCGCCGACCATCCCGACGAGATGGACGAGCCGGTCCAACCGGAGCACCGATGCCTTCGCGAAACTCAGGCCGTCGTCGGTACGGGTATCCAACTGCAAATCGGCGAGGCGGCGCGCCCAGTTTCCGCGGCGAGGGAACTTCCGTTCCTCCTCGGTCGTATCCATCCATTGTGCGGTGTCCGCCAGTTCGGCCAGCGGGATGTCCAACGGGTTACCCGCGGCCTTACGGGTCTGTTCGAGATCGTGTCCTGCTACCGAGGGAAGGACCAGTTCTTCGGGCAGAGTGACAGAGGTTCTGCGACGGCGGTCCACGAATCGACTCGTCCCGGCCGCGGCGAGTGGCAGCACATTGCGGTCCAGGGCGGGCAACGACTCGAGGGCAGCGTCGTAGGTGGCGAAGCGATCAGCCGCGACCATCAGTGGGATACGGCGAGCAGGGGCATCGTTGGATACGATGCGGTAGCCGCGCAAACGCTCGGGCAGTCTCTCGTACGTATCGAGACTCTGCTGCCACATGCGGTTCCGGCGCAATGTCCATAGCAGATGTCGGGCATTCACGATCAGCTGCCGCGACCACTCATCCGGGGCCAGTCCGGCGGCAACCGCGAAGGGATAGCCGCCCAGTAGCGGCCACACACTATTGGCCGGCCGGTCCGAATCGAGGCGTTCCAGCAGCCGCAGGCCGAGTTCCACCTGGCACAGTACGGCGGGCTTGATCTGCAGGTACTCCTCCGGCCAGGGCCGCAGTGCCTCGACGACCGGCTTATACCAACTGTGGCGGTCACGCATGAGCAGCTCCGTCGTTCGAGTCGGAATTGTCAGGGCTTATCTGTGCCGAAGGCCCGGATTTTCCACGCAGTCGCGCAGTAGCCGCGGCGACGAGCTGGTCGTCGCTCAGCAGTCGCAGACCGGCCGCTTTTGCCGGGCGACTTCGGGCATACGTACGGAGGTAGTCGCGGCGGAGATCGATGCGGTATTGCGGTACGACCCAGCACGCTTGGTCATAAGGTGGTTCGGCACGGACGATCCGGGCAGCCCGGCCGAGCAGTCCCGGGTGGGCCCAGTCCTTGACATCGACCGCCCACACGTGGTCATCGGGGAAGGTGATCCGCAGGTCGTAGGCGTCGTATCCCGGCCACATTTCCACCGCCAGCTGTAGCGCCTGCAATCGTTTTTCCAGCTCGATCTCGGCACGGCCCGGCCCGGTAACGAACTGCCGCAATGGGCGAACGAGCTGATAGACCGTGCCGACCTCCTCAGTGATCAGGGTTCGGCCCCGTGGCGCCGGGCCGCGACTTCGACATTGGTCTCGTTCACACCACCAGCCACCGTCGATCAAGGGGCTCAACAAGGTCAGACATCGATAGCAGGTGATGTATACGCCGCTACGCAGGTAGCCGGCGGGTACCGGTTCATAGATGTTGTCGAGCAACGACCGGACAGGTTCGAGAATCAAATCCGTGGCTAGTTCAAAGTGGTCCGCACTCGTCAGCACGGGTTTCGTGACGAGCAGCCGGCGAAAGGCGGTGTAGGACTCGGGCGAGGATGCCTCACGGCACAGTTGCATCGCCCGGCGTACAACTCTGCGGTCGAATTGCGCGGCCGCACTGTCTCGGCCTTGAACCCACCACTCGTGACACAACTGGGTCGGCTCGCCCGACGCGCTGTCGATCAGATAGTCATCCGGTCCGAATGCATCGGCGGGCAGATCGAGCGGCCAATCCTCCAGTGGCCGGGTTCGGCACCAGCGGAGCAGATCGGGCAGGCTTGCCGGAGGCTGAGCTCGCTGCCGTACGCAGGCCAGCGCCATGCCGTTCACGGCGCGCTGCGCCTCGGCATCGTACGGTAGCGAAAACGACTGCATGCCAGTGGTATCGGCTAGTTTCACCACGGCAGTCGCGATGGTTCGCAACAACGGTACGTCGGCATGGTCGAGCCAGTCCTCGGGAGTGTCGTGTAATGGCATGTGAGAGACCTCAACTCACGTCTTGGATGGCGTTGGGAGGCTGTGCTTCCGACAGCGGATTCCGGTCGACGAATTCGCGGCCGGGCCGGCACCAGGTGCGGGCCTCGCAGCCGTGACAATGGCGTCCGGGCACGGGGTTGTACAAGTCGTCATGCAGGAGCGGATCGGCGAGCTCGGCGATGACGTCACGTGCTTCGTCGACAACAGCCGAACGACTTGGATCGAGCTCCTCCAATGTGCCGTCATCGGGGTAGAGCAGTTCGAGCTCGACACGGGAGCGGCGGAGTTCGCCGCTGAGCGCTCCCGCCGCCAGCAAGAGGACTGCCAGCGCGAGCTGTGGGTAGCTCCGCAGCAACGGCCGTCCCTCCCAGAGCCTGCTGGTGGCCGTCTTAGTTTCGCGCCAGACCCATCCGCCGGAGCGGGTATAGAGGAGATCGGGGGTGGCGATTACGACAACGTCGAGTTCCGGTATGTAACAGGATAATTGATGCTGGACGAGGACACGTTCGGCAGGCCTCGAGCCGTCGACCGGGCACAGCCAGGCGTGCTGAGCGAGCATTGCGGCGCCGTCTCGCGCCGCTTGGCCGGCGAGTTCCACACCACCTGCCGACCAGTTGTCCGGATCGGGTGGCCATGCGACTGTCCGGCATCCACCCACCGGATTTCTCCTGTGCTGATCGTTGAGCCGAGCGTCGACAGCCCGACCACGCACCGCCGCCTCGGGTTCCGGGCGCAACGACGTCAGGTTGAGCTGGCGCGTCAGGTGATATTGGGCCGGGCATTGCCCGTACAGCCGCAGATCCCACGCAGAGAGACTGCGTCGAGGGCGCCGAACCTCACCAGGGAGCCCACCCCACAATCCCGGGGTACGTGGCAGAGTTGCGCAGCCCGCCAATGCCTTGCATTTGATACAGCTGGAGCCCGGAACAGCTCCCGATCCTTCGGCCACCCGCGCAAAGGCCGGCGCGGCGTGTTCGCGATAGCGATTGCGTACCTCGTCCGGGCCCCAATCCAGGAGCAGTACCGCCTTGCCGTCACCGCATCCGTAGCCGAAAGCTCTTACCCTTTCCGGCCGGAGGGATGGCTGGTTGCGGAGCGGTCGATAAGGACGCTCGAATCCCGGGCGCGGACAGACCTCGCCCCTGGCTAGCACATCCGCCAATGCGGCCTTCTCGGCTTCCGACCGATTCGATCTTGCTGTGCCGATGGACGGTAGCCACAGATCGCGGACCGTCCCATCAGCGGAAGCGTAGCGACGTCCCCATGCAAACCGCTCATAGCGGGTGGCTCCACGAGAATCCGGCTCCGCGGTGCCGCGGTCATACAGCGCCGCCCACTCGAATCGCATCGGAATCGTCTGCGGGACCGAACCTTCGGTTTCGGCTTGCTCCGCCTCGCGGGCCGCGAGATAGCGCGGAATCGCGTACGCGGTCCACTCGAGCAGAGATGGGTGTGCCGGCGCGCGGTTGCTGTCAAACTTTCCTTTGGTGCGCATCAGCTCGGCGTTGGCGTCGGCGTGCGACCAGCCCTCGTGTTCGATCAGATCGAGAGCGCCCATCAGCGGCGCGAAAGTGAAGTCCTCCAATGCTTTTGAGCTCCGAGGTGGAACGGGGTCAGGTTTCAGGAACAGCCGCAACGCGGCACTTTTGGCCGTCGGACAGTCCCTCGGATTCTCACGGACGGCGACACTACTTGCCCGTACGAGCCACATGCCCCCTTGGGTCCCGGTCGGCCGTAGCCAGTCGGTCATCGAGCACTCCCCTGCAGATTTGAGTGAGCCTCAATGATGACACATGCTGTGAACTTAGTCCACAGATGATTTGCTGACAAAACCATTCACAGACTGGAGTCTGGGAACCGTTGGGTAGAAGGAATAGGAATGCGGACGCGAGAGATTCGGTGTGATGTGCTAGTCGGCGGCCGGTACAGACTGGAATCGCCGATCGGGAAAGGAGGCATGGCGGAGGTCTGGCGGGCGATCGATATCCAGGACGAGCGCGTGGTCGCGGTGAAGTTCATGAACCCTGCCGAGGAGTTGATGCTTCGCGTCGACACGCAATACCACTCCGAAGAACTCGCCACTGTGCGCAAGCGATTCAGGCGTGAGGGCAGCTTGCTGGGCAAGATCGATCATCCCGGCATCCCCCGTTTGTACGACGAAGGGAGCCATGGAGGTACGCCCTATCTGGTCATGCAGTACATCGATGGCACCCCACTCAGCGACTTCCTGTCGCGATACCGCCCGCTGACCCTCGGACCGGCTGTCGCCATCGCGATGCAGATCGCTTCCGCGCTGGAATGTGCGCACGAACGACCCGTGGTGCATCGAGACCTGAAGCCGCAGAACGTGATCGTCTCCGCAAGCGGTATCGCGGTGCTGCTCGACTTCGGAATCGCAAGGCCTCTCGGCGCCGACGTCACCCGCTACACGCAGCACGGCTCCAGTCTGGGCAGTCCCGGATATCAAGCACCGGAACAAATCCGGGGAGATATGGTCGTCCCCAAAACGGACAGCTATGCGCTCGGCTGCGTCTGTTACGAGTTGCTCACGGGCCGGACACCGTTCCTCGAGGAGCACGGCGGCCTGCAGGGCCAGCACTTGGACAAACTTCCGTTCCCTTTGGAGGTATTCGCCCCACAGGTACCGGTCGAGCTCAATGAACTTGTCCTACGCATGCTCGCCAAGAGCCCAGACGAGCGACCGGACATGATAGAGATTCAGCGTGGGCTCCGGCCTCATCTGCCGCCCCCGGGTTCACCTTCACCTATCCCGCGTCTGGAACCCGACCCGACTTTGCCGTACCGAATCTCGCAAAACGACACGGAGGAGCCGACTCATGGCGGAGCGGCAGCCGTACCACCACCCCAGCCGGAATCTTCGGGCTGGCTGAAGGTGCGGAACGTCGAGCAGGACTGTGAGGACGCGGAACGGGAACTAGCTGCACTCGAGCCCGGCCCTGCGATCGCCCGCCTGGCGGATATCGCGATGGCGGCGCGAAGGGAGTGGGGATCAGCCAGACCCCTTGTTCGACGCGTCTGGCGGCTGGCAGCCGAGGGATTGCGCGTGCTCGGAGATTGCGGCCGCGCGGCCCCGCTCTATCAGCAAATGGCTGAGGATTTGGCGCACAGCCGCGATCCGCAGGATCAGGCAACGGCCTTGATCTGGCGCTTACGGGTAGCCGAATGCCGCCTGCCCTTCGGAGAAGGCGACCTCGCCGTTAAAACGCTGCGCGAAGCGGTCGCAGCAGCGGCAGCTCTGCCTCCGCATGAGGCCGAAATGGTGCGTGCGATCTGTCGGGAACTGGACACCAACTTGAACGAATCGGGCTACGCCACAGACCATGGCTGACACCGACTCGGAATCGTTTAGCTCTGCGAAAGACGCCCGGCGGACAGGTTGTTGCTGAGCTCCCGCACGAGTACGGCACCCAGATCTCCGAGCTCCTGAACGGTTTGTTCGAAACGTACCACCTGGCGGAAGACCTCGCCGTATCGGCGCTGTTCCGCAATGGGCACCTGCAGAACCTGTAGCTTCCGAACATCGACTCGAGCCGAACTCGACGTGTGCGTACCGGCCTGACGACCATTCGCGGGCGCGCGCAGACACCCAGCGAGGAACCATGGATCCAGCTTCGCGGGGTCCACACGCAACGCATAGAGCTGTGGCCCCAGTACGGTCGCGGCCCGATCTTCCACCCAGGCGAAGAACGCCCGCGTCACTCCGGAAACGATCACATCGTTGCGCTCGGTGGTCCTCAGGGCGGCAGCAGCCACCTCTTGTTCCGGAATCCATCCGCCCGGCTCGCCGCCCATCAACAGGTCGGACACGGCCAAGAAGGGCACCCCCGCTTTGCTGACCGCTCCGGTCCGAACGGAACCCTCCGCCGGCAGCTGTCCGGCATACACGACCAACGCCCCGGCCCGTGCCAGTTCCCCGATCGTCGTTATTCCGGGCTGTCCATCCTCCTTCGCGCTCAACCCGATTGAGGATAGGGAGCCTGCCGACTGTTGTACTTCTGCGAGCAATGTCGAGAATCGACTCCAGGATTCTCGCAGTTCGACGAAGCTCCCGGACGATCCGGCGGGTACGTGGCGCGCTGGGGTGAGATCGACCTCGTCGTCGAGCAGATCGATCGTAGGCACGGTTACGGAGCGGATCTGCCACAGCGCAAAGTCTCCCGGCGAATCCTGGCGGAGGGCATGATCCTTTACCCCAATCGCCGCAAAAACGCCGCTGCGCAAGGCAATCCAGTCGAGGCCATCAGCATTCTTCGCCGCGTCACCGGCATCGATCAGATGGACCGAATGACCTACATCGGTTCTCTGGCCTGGGCGGTCGGCCTGAAGTACCCACAGCTGCAGAGCCACGCTGTGCGGCGGGGCGCACCCCGACGGCAATGCGATTACCGCTCGCAGAACACCTGCACGCAGTAGGGCTCCGCGTATTCGCCGTCCCGCTTTCCTGGACGCGGCCGCAGGAGGAAGCAACAGCACCGCGACCCCGCCGGGACGCAGCTTCGACACTGCGTGCTCGACCCACGCCAGCTCGGGTTCAGTGCGCGGCGGAAGCCCGTAGACCCAACGGGGATCGGTTGCCAGTTCCTCGTATCCCCAGTCGCGCTCGTTGAACGGCGGGTTGCACAGTACAAGATCGACACGAAGGTCCGGATGGGAATCCTCACGCAGCGAGTCGGCGGTCCGTACATCCACAGTCCACGGTCGGGACGCAGTGTCCTCCAAAGAGGTCAGCGACAGTCGCGCAGCCGCCAAAGCCGCCAGAACCGGATCCTTCTCCGCCCCTGCCAGTAGCACCGGATCCATGCCATCGCTGCCGCCGACGCAGACATCGGCTGCGGCGCGCAGCAGGCCACCCGAACCGCAAGCGGGGTCGAGTACGGTGCGCGGGCCGCTACTTTCCGTACCAGTGCGGACACGCTCGGCGATCTCGGCCATCAACTGCGCCAACGGTTCGGGAGTGGAACTGATTTGGCGCACATGCGTATCCAGCCAGCGGCCGAGCAGAAACTCGAAGACTTCTCGCGGACCCTCCCGCTCCGCCAACGCAATAGCCCGATCTACCAGATGTTCTGCCGAATGCGACAGCGAGAGTTCAGGTTCGGACTCCAGGACGACATCATGATGTTGCTGCTTCAGCGCGGTCACAGCGATTGCCCGACCGGTTTCGGCACGGTCACCCAATGCGTCGAACTGTGGCCACAATCGCTCCTTCTCACCGATGTCTCGCAGCTTGCCCTGATCCCGCAGCCATGCCTCGACCTCCGTCAAGGAGAACTGCGGACTGACATCTGTGCCGCCGATGGGCGCCGGGAATGTGTCGTGCCGCCGCCGCCAGTTACTGGCCGCCGCCCGTCCGACGCCAGCAATTCTAGCGATTTCAGCCAACGTCACCGGTATTGCGTTGGGCTGGGACATCAACTTCTCCGGATCAGTGGGTTCTTGCCGCACATGCTACGGCAACCATTGACTTAGTTAACATGCGCATGACGTTCCCGCGGTGAAACAGCAGGCACGTCCTACCGGCGCGGCAATGGCGCGTTCGATGACTGGCACGGCGGCCGATTCGATCGGCCCAACTCACGCCCTGCCGGTTCTGGCCGACTATGCCTCGGCGTGCAATCCCGGCTCGGTGATCTCAGAGGTAGACATATCGCCCGTTGCTGGCTCGCCAGGAACGATAGCCGAGGGTGCCTCGACCAGTACGTCCCCGGCCCGTGTCACGCTCCAACCAGACCCAGCCGCACGTTCCATCAGTGTCTTCAAGATCTCCTCGGCAAAGGGACGGGAGAGGTTGGTTGCGACCTGGAGGTCGCCGCTGGGTGTGGACACAGCGCCGGGTTTGGCGGAACTTTTCAGTTTCTCGGCGTCGAGCGCGATTGCGCCATCAATTAGCGCCGCGTACATGCCGCGGTCGGTTGCAACCATCTGGGCGAGATCCCGCACTGCGCGTGCCGCAGGTACAGCAGGCCCAAATGTTTCGCCGTCGTGGATCGAGTAGATGGCATATTTGCCTCGGACTTTGCGCAACCGGAGCCTAAGGAGTTGTCGACGGTCATCGTTAGGCGCATGCTCCACATAGCGCTCGGTAAATGCCGTGAGCAGTTCGTCGTCGAGTCGGCGCGCACCGGTCGGTGTGACCGGGTACTCCATGAGACTGAAGACGTCGTCGGACTCAATCTGTTCGAGCGTCGATTTCAGGCGTCCGATTGAACGGACGCCCAATGGGCCGAGGTTCGAGATCAGCTCTGTCACCGCAGCGTTCTCGCCGACGTCGTTCTTCGGGAAACGCTCCTCGATCAAGCTGCGAAGTGTATCGGTGGCAAGGTCGTGGTCTTCGCCAGGTTCGTCCTTGGAGTACCCGACTTCGTCGGTCAGTTCATCGGGGTCTACGGGAGATGTGCTGTCATCTTCCTTCGCCATGAGCCCGTCGATCCGGTCGAATAACTCGTCCATGAACCGCCGTAAGCCGCCTGCTTCGACGAAGTACTGGTCCACTTGCTCGCGGTCATTCTTCGACAACGCCTGGTATGCCGGGGACTTGTATCGGATGTCGTGCTCGTACTCCGCCCAGGCGTGAGCTGCGACGCTTCGGAGCTGAATCTCCAGGCCCGGATATGCCTCAAGGTATTTGGCGAGAGCTTTATAGCGGGTCTTTAGTGCGTCATTGGTGATTTCCCTGACGATGACGTGAACGCTGTCGTACCCGTTGTGCTTCTCGTCGCCCGGGTTGAACGGGTCACCGGCGGCAGCTCGCCGGGTGATTTGGTCAGCAAAGTCATCCCGGGCCTGCGAGGTGTACAGGATCACCCGCGCGGCGATGCAGTCCTGGATTCCCGTCTCCGGGTGCTTCGGGTCGGGGTACTTCGCTGTTCCGTCATCGAGCTTCTTCAAGGACTTGTCTTGGTAGGAGCCCAGGGTCTTGGCACGCGCCTGAATCGTGTGGACTGTGATGGACGCTTCGTTGGCTACGTCCGCGAGGAAGCGCTGCAGCTCATCGGCAGCTTCTGCCAGATGAGCATGATCGTGGGCGTACGCCCAGAGATAGTACGGCACCCGTGCATGGTGCGAGTCCCCGGGGATCGCGAACACGTCTTGCGTCGTGGTTCCAGTCACCGCTCAATGGTGCCAGCTGAACGATCACGATTCAGGACACAAATGACGCTCCTGACGAGGCCGCTGCTCCTTCTCACACCGAAGCCAGACTGCCAACGCCATTCGACGCGTATAAGTGCGCCGCGGGCAGGTTCGCGTCGGTCGATTGCCTAAAAGCGAGATCTGTCGCATGCGGATGCACATCTTCGGGCGTTCAAGACCCACCGGTATTGATGCGCGAAGCGAGTCGAATACGCCCAACCTGCAAACGTCCGCTCATAGCAGCATGTCGGCTGTTCGGGAGCCCGGCGTCCGCCGATCGGCGGTGCAATAACCTGTTCCACTTCCGCGCTGCCGAACGCCAGCCGCCGACAACAACTGGGAACCGCCACGTATAGCTGGAAGTCGCACATGTCCGGCATGGCTGCTGACCAGCCGTCGAGGCTTGTCATCAAACCAGCCATTTAATGGCTGACGCCAACCAACGACACCCAACGCTGCCAACTCTTGACAACGACACCCATTGCACGCTAGTTCATGCTACTGAGGTTGATCCGGGTCATAGCCGCGCCGTCCCTCCTCAGCCCGAGCGGCGAGGTCTGCGAATCTGCTCCGCTGCCCCGCCAGCGGGGCCAGGTACCCCTTACTCTCGCCGTAGTAGTCAAACAGGCAAGAGTCGCAGACGATCGTGTTGCTCGCACCGGCACCATAAAGGGCGCCGCCGTCACGTGCTACGCCGCCTCGGCATTCGGAGCAGAATCCCGGGTATTGGTTACGTTGCATAGCGTTCTCCATGAACGACATTGGTAGGTCAGGGCATTCGCCCCAGGAGTTTCTTTGAATGATGCCAGCGGGTACCGACAAGTCGCGAAAACTCCGCTGACTCGTGGGGCCGGGCAGTTCGTTTCCGTCGGTGTGAGAGTGAGTCAAGAGATCGGCTCGGCGTGACTGGTCAGCTGCTGATATGAGTTGATCGCCTCAGCTGAGCAGTCGGTGGTGCAGAAGGCGGTCCTCGACGGCGCCGTACCCGCCCGCAGCGTCGGCCTGGGCATCGGCACTGAACGGCTCTGCCTGGGCGCCACCGGTGTCCGCGACATCCGGCTGTCTCAGCAGTCCGCACGCTTCTGACCCGCCAGGCGCGGCACACCCCTGAATTCCCGCCCGGCTGGCCGTGCTGCTCTACGCTAGCCGGGTCCGATACCAAACGAAACACATGGGCTTCAATTCGCTTCTGGCACAATGAAATTCAACGAGAGGAGACGTCTGATGTATGAGGGTGGCTGTCTGTGCGGCCGGATCCGGTTCCGCGCCGACGCGGAGCCGATCTGGCCGCATTTGTGCTCATGCCCGCACTGCCAGAAGCTGGCCGGCGGCCCGGTCGCCGCCTGGGTCGATTTCCCGCTCGAGAAGTTCGAATGGACCGGCCCCGACGGTGAGCCGACCTGGTACAACACGTACCCGACGACCCGCCGAGGGTTCTGCCCCACCTGCGGCTCGTTCCTCGCCGCGATCGACGATGGCGGCACCGCCATGGGCGTCACCATGATGAGCCTTGACGACCATTCAGATTTGACGCCCGAGCGACAGAGTTTTCGTCCCAATGCTGTCGCATGGCTTCCGATTGTCGGAGCCCAGGACTGATCATCCCCCCAGGTTGACGAGACCGGCCGACCATCTCGAGCGCTCGACGATCGGCCGGGTTTCGATCAGAGTGCCTGCGCGACTTCTTCAGCGATGGCTTGTGCGGCTTCGGCGGGATCCGGCGCGGCGGTGATCGCTCGGCCGAGGACGAGAATGCTTGCGCCGCAGCGAATGGCGTCGGCAGGGGTCGCGACGCGCTGTTGGTCGTGCACCGCGCCACCAGCGGCCGTGGAACGCAGCTGGAGCACCGACTCCATCGCTGGTGGGAAACTCAAGGTGTGCTCGCGGGTCTGCAGGGAAGGATTCAGCGCATACCGACGTCAGTTCGACCGCCCGGACCTCGTCCCCTAACAACGATCGAACGCACGAAACCAAGCCGTATCGCACCGAACTGCCAGAGCAAGGAGCGACAAAGCCGAAATGGCCAAGACCCCGTCGACCCCACCGAGCTGGCCTGTCCGACCCGGCTATAGCGAGGATCTGTTCCGCGGCGCAGCCGAATACTACAGCCGGTACCGCCCGGCCTACCCTCAGCCACTGTTCGACGACCTCCTCAACCGGGCAGGCGAAGGTGGCGTCCTGGTCGACCTCGCCTGCGGCACTGGTGAAATCGCGATTCCCCTGCACATCCGATTCGCCCACGTCTACGCCGTGGACCTCGAACCCGACATGATCGAGGTCGGGCGCGCCAAAGCCGACCAGGCCGGTGCCACCAACATCACCTGGAGCACCGGTATGGCAGAAGACCTGACCGTCACCGAACCGGCACAGCTGGTCACGATCGGCAACGCCTACCACCGCCTGGACCGACCGATGATCGCCGAACGCGCCCGCCAGTGGCTGGCCTCCGACGGCTGCCTGGCCATCCTGGGCAGCAGCACACCCTGGAGCGGGACAGAGCCGTGGCAAGCCGTCGCTGTCGATGTCGTGGCCCGATGGTCCGGGGAACCGGGGCGCCCTGCGAGTGCGTCGCCAGCGACGGCCGAGAGCAACGCCCCAGCGCGGCGCACCCACGAAGAGATCCTGCAAGAGGCAGGGTTCCTCGACGTCACCGAGTACCGGTTCCCGACGCCACACGCTTGGACGGTGGATGAGTTCCTCGGATTCTTGTGGTCGACCTCGTACACCGCCCGGATTCGTCAGGACCCCGCTCTCGCAGAAGAATTCGAGAAGGACCTTCGAGCACAGTTGCTCAAATGCGAGCCGTCCGGACAGCTGCGGGAGTCGATCGCGCACTACTACATCCTCGGCCGCAACCCAGACCCGGCGCGCAGGTGATCGTGGTCGTGAGCGGTCCTCCGGGGGCGGGGAAGTCCACGCTCGCCCACGCCTTGGCCGCGCGGGTCGGCATTCCGGCGATCATCCGCGACGAGATCAAACAGGGCATGGTCGCCGCCACTGTGCCGACGAGCGACGGCCTTCTTCGACGTGCTGACCGTGCGCGCCCGCGGTGGTGTCAGCGCGGTCGCCGAAGCCGCGTTCCAGAACTATGGCGCCCGAACCTGCTGCGTGTGGCCGAGTTCGCCGAGATCCGCATCAACTACTGCACCGCGCCGCAACACATGTTCCACGACCGCATCACCCATCGCGCCGAGCACGACCTTCACCGGCGCGCACACAACGACGCCGACCTCCTCGCCGAGATCGCCGCCGGAACCCGTACCGCCGAGTCCTTCGTACCCGTGAAAATGGACGTCGCGCAGATGACGGTCGATACTACGAACGGATATGAACCGGGTTTCGACGCCATCGCACGATTCGTCACCACGCCCGACCAGCAGCTCTGATCGACCTTGCCTACGCCAGGCCGCGGCTGGCGTCAGCAGCTGGGCATAGGGTTGCAGCGAGCGCGGCACCCGGTCGGGCAGGCGCCGCCGAGCCAGTCCTAGTCGATGTGGGTGTCCTCGTATGCAATACGCGACTCGGCCAGCGGCAGCAGATCTCGCAGGCCCTGATTGTCATCCGGGTTGATCCACAGCCCGCTCCACAGGACGGTGGCCGCGCGGTCGAAGTCGCCGAGCCGCCACCAGGCCAGTGCCAGACCGTGCCGGGCACGGTGGAACGGGCGATTCTCGATACAGGACCACGGCAGCACACCGGTGAACCCCACCGGCAGGCTCAGTTCACCGACTATGACACCGGTTTGGTAGAAGCCCAGCGCTTCATCGAGCGCTGCGGCGCGCCGTGCGTTGGACTGCTTCGTCGTCCCGACAACAGCGTCGGCACGGGAGAGAGCTTCGTGGCCCGAGTGCGCCCATGCGTCAACGTCACGGTAGTTCGCGTCGCGGATCCGCTTCAGTGCCCTCCGATACACGGATTCGTCGCCGGTGCTGTCACGCTCGTCCAGGACCCTGTCGATCGGGACCTCGGAGTCCGCCCCAGCGTAGGGAGACGGCATGCGCCAGCTCTCCCGGACACCAGAGGCTTTGACCTGCTTCCACCACTCCCACGTCTGTACCTGCGCGATCAGCTCGTCGTCGTAGTCTTCCGGGTCGAGGTCCCAGCCGTCGGCCGCCGGGTCATAGTCGTAGCCCGACATCGCCCACGCTGACATTCGGCCCGCGTCGCTTACTCGGATCGCAACCTTGCGGGTCTCGCACGACTGGTAGTGGGTAATCATCTCGTGCAGCCACACATATCGCGACGCTGGATCGGTAATGGCCGGAACACCGGTTTCGACCACATGGGTCATCTCCTCAATGATCTTCTGCATGACCTGCTCGGCCGCGGCCTCGTCCAGCGGGTATGAGAACGTATCCCGCATTCGGCCCCATGTGACAGGCATGAACAGGTCGCCGGGGTCGCAGCTTGTCCGCTCCGCCAATGCGGCGATCAACTCGCTATCGGTCGTGATCATGCATTCGCTCGCTTCCCTGGCACCGATTGTCGTCTGACAGCGGAATTCCCAGCGCCCAGACTATTGGCTGTGTGGTCAGCTGCGGACAGCCACCGGTATGGCAAACCAACCCGTGCGCCCAGACGACCGCTGAACAGATGAACTTGACAGGCAACTCTGTAGCTGTCGCCACTGTCAACGATTGTCCAGCAGCCCGGTCATGTCGTGGGTCGACTTTCCCCGCAAAGGATTCGAGTGGACCGGAACAGGGGAGCCGACCTGGTACAACACCTTCCCCGACTCCCAGCGCGGCTTCTGCG
This sequence comes from Nocardia sp. CA-107356, assembly GCF_050946365.1. NCBI lineage: Bacteria > Bacillati > Actinomycetota > Actinomycetes > Mycobacteriales > Nocardiaceae > Nocardia > Nocardia sp. CA-107356. Next base: position 8,419,243 of record NZ_CP191992.1, read on the forward strand.
GTATCTGCGGTAGTTCGGTCGCAGCCCAGGACGACGGTGACGCGGAGTTGGTGGGTGTCACCATGATGGCCTCGACGACCACAGCGACTTGATACCCGAGCGACAGAGCTTCCGCCCCAACGCCGTCCCATGGCTTCCGATCATCGGCGCACTTGACAATGTGGTCCAGCGACATGCCGTACAACCGGATCAGTGCACCGGCGACCCGGATGTCGAGCGCCAGGCCGTCATCGGTGAGGCAGCGCCGCAGCTGATCCTGGTAGTCCCCCCAAATTCCTGGACTTCTTGGCAGGCCGTAAGCCAACTGGCGTGCGGGGATGTCGAGGACCCCCGTTCGCGATCCATCGGCCACCCACCAGCTCAGTCTTCGCAGCATACCGATGATCACTGACCAGAACGCTTGCGTAGAACGGATTCCAAGCGTCTCGACGAACCAGCCGGGCCCGGTCGTCGCCCCATCGCGCTGATAACTTTGGTCGAAAAATGTTTGCGCCGTAGCTCCGATACGGGCTGCCGCGCACCAACGTCTCATATGCTGGTGCGCGGGTAGGGAGGAGCCGCAATGGATTTCCATGTCTCACAGTGGCGGATCAGTGTCCTTGCGGTCGTGACCCCAGGAATCTACATGTGGGCTCGAATGCCCATCACCCCAGGGGCTGTCGCGATGCACACGCCGACATGATCGAAAGGCCGGTGTTGGTATGCGAGTTCTCATTCTCGGCGGGTCGTGGTTCCTTGGCAGTGCTATCACTGCGGTAGCTGTGCACCGCGGCCATCACGTGACGCTGTTCAATCGGGGCATCTCCCAGTGCTCGGTTTCCACAGCAACGCGGATCTGCGGCGACTGGGAACGCAAGTCCGATGTCGACCGACTTGCTAGCGCTGGGCCGTGGGATGTCGCGATCGATGTCGCCGGGGTGATTCCGCGGTTGGTGGGCCACTGCGCGAAAGTGCTGGCGCCGCTGGTGGATCGGTACGTGTTCGTGTCAACGATCTCGGTGTATATGGACTGGCCGCACAAGCCGGTGGACGAGAATTCACCGCTGTGGGAGGACGCCGATCCTGAATGCGATCCTGGGACAAGAGCTTGGGATCCTGACGCCTACGGTCCTCTCAAGGTTGGTTGCGAGATGGCGATCCGCCAGCAGTTCGGGACCGAGCGTGTGTCGATCGTGCGGCCGCATGTGGTGTTGGGGCCGGGTGAGTATGTCGGACGGCTGCCGTGGTGGTTGTCGCGCACCGCCCGCGGCGGACGGGTGCTCGTCCCGGCGCCGGATCGCAGCATTCAGCCTATCGATGTCCGAGATGTAGCAGCGTTCGTGGTGGATCGGGCGCAGGCGGCCACGTGCGCGGTCTTCAATGTCGCGGCACCGGCGGGCCGTGAAACTTTCAGTGGACTGTTCGACGCGTGCCGGGCGGCGACCGGTTCGGATGCGGTCCCGCTGTGGGTCGATGAAGACTGGCTGATCGCACGTGGGGTGAGTCAGTGGACCGAACTGCCGATGTGGCGTGCGCTTCCCACAGCGTGGTCGATGGTGACCGATCGCGCACAGGCCGAGGGGCTGCGGTGTCGTCCACTGTCGGACACAGTCAACGACACCTGGGCGTGGATGTGCTCCGGCAACCGGGCGGTCGAGCATCAACGTGCCGGTGAGCACGGAATCACCGCCGAGCGTGAGCGCAGCTTGCTTGTGGAGTGGGATCGGTTGCGGCGCAGCGGATGTGGCGTGCCGAGCAGTTAAGCTCATAGATCTGTGCTCGGCACCAGATTTCGTTGCAACGGAGGTGCCCGTGCAACAGGGCGTCAGTCCAGCGGGCTCAGCGTTTTGGAGTAAGCCCTGTTGAAGTCGGGTCGCCCCGGCACATAGGCGGGAATCAAGTGGTAGCCAGCTGATTCGTACATCCTGGTAGCTACTCGGTTGTAGGAGCCGGTTTCCAGGATCACCTCGTGTGCGCCTTGTTCTGCCGCATGCTTCTCGAGCGCAGCCAGAACAAGGCTTCCCAACCCCAGTCTCCGGTGACGCGGGTCGACATACATCTTGCGGACCTCGACCACGGCGTCACGCTCGGGATAGGTTCGGAAACCACCACAGGCAATGGGCTCGCCGACGGCGGAGTACACGACGACAAACCGTCCGCACGGTGGCGCGAACTCGAAAGGCTTGTCCAGGTCAGGTAAGTCGTCGAAGCCGACGACTTCGCGTCGCTCGACCGCATATGCGCGCAGGAGTCGCGCCGAGTCGATGTGATCGAAGTTCCGTGTGGTTAGCGAAATATCGACTGCACCGGCAGTCCTGGCGAAGTGTGACATCAGACCGCAATTCTCACCTGGCAGCAATCCGGGCCGGCTGCCGCAAGATTGTGAAGACACATTCGACATTGTCTTAGGTACATGCCTGGAGTGTCTCTTCGAGGTCTGGGAGGAACTCCGCGACAACCGCCGAGCGGCGGCGGCGAGCGAAGGCCTTGTGCAGGGTGCGAAGCTTGGCGACACATCGGCCCGACTGGACGCTCGGCAACAGCGCCGCCGCGCCGCGGGCGGCCGCGACAGCGCCGTCGTAGTCGCGCAGCATCAGGTGCACGTGGGTGAGTTGGCAGCCGTGCAGGACCGCGGAGCGCTGATAGCTCTGATCACCATCCATCTGAGCTCGCGGCGCCAATAGCTGCGAGGCTTGCATCAGCAGCCTGGAGCGGTGTCGGTCAGTGCGCTGGGCGAGGGCGACGAGACTGTATCCGGCCTCGGCGTCGAGTTGAGCGGGAGTCAGGTAGTACAGATAAGACTGAGTGTGGTCCCGGTGCGAGGCTGCCAGCAGTTCCTGGGCGTTTTCGCTGGCCGCGCGGAATGCGTGGAGGTCACCAACCGCAGCGTGGGCGGTGGCGTGTCGCCCCGCAAGGCGGGCTCGCAGCAGTCGACTGGTCGTCGGTAGCTGCGCCGCGGCGTCCATGATGGCCAGCGAATTCACCCCTTCGCCCGCTTCGGCGGCGATGTAGGCTAGCATTCCCGCGTTGTTCATAGCGCGATCTTTGTCGCCAGCAGCGCGGGCGACGCGGATGCCGAGTTGAAGGTATCGCTGTGCGATATCGGTTGCACCGGAGTCGAACTGCATCCATCCAGCCAGTTGTGTGAGGTCAGCGACCGAGGTCAACAGGATATCGCCGACATCGGGTTCATAGCTCCCGCACCGGATCAGGTCCAAGACGCTGCCCAGTTCGCGCGATACGTAGCGCAGGCTCAGTGCGCCGCCACCCTGGCAGTCGTCGAGTTTGCGCAGTGCGGCGACATGACCCGCGATGAGTTCGGCTTGGGCCAGTTGCACACGATCCCGTCCGCGGACACCTGCAGGCGGCGCGATCGGCTCGCGCAATCCCGCTATCGCGGCGACAGTCAGTTCTGCACTGGTGAGCGCCGGCGGGCGGGCACCCGCGGCGAGCAGGTCCAGCGAGCGGACGATCTCGTCGATGTTCTGATCGCCGCACGATCGCATCCGGGTGGTCACTCGTCGAGCGCGGGGATGGTCGGGCCACAATGCTTCGGCGGATACATAGCGACCGAGCCGTTCGGTGAGCACGGTGGCCACGACTGCTGCGATGCCGTTGTCCGGGCAGTAGTTCAGCCTCACCCACGGGTAGGCGGCAGTCGCATCGATACGCTCGCTCGCTCGCCCGCGTGTGGACAGCCACGCGTTGACCGCACGGGTCAGATCTCGCGGCCCCCATTCGGCTTGCTCCAACGTCGCACGCAACGATGTCGTCTCCGCGCCTGGTCCCCCGTTCACTCTCCGACCGTAGCGGGAACCGGCGCGCGCTCGCGCCGTTTTCAATGATGTTGCGGCGCACCACTCTTCACTACCCATGACTCTTCATGTCCCTTGACGAACTTCACGATGTTCACGGGTTTATCCGGTTACGGAGACCATGCGCAGACGGGTTGACTGAACGTTCAGCATTTTCACCCCGAGTCGGAGAGGTAATGCGTGAATGTCACTGGTACACATGCTCTTTCGCCTACTTCTGGCTCGTTTCGGCTGGCTTGGGCAGCGGTTGCTGCGGCTCCGCCCATTGAACCGCCGAGAACTCCGCCGGATCCCTTTCATTGGAGCGCCCTCATGTCCGATTTTGTCTGTGTTGCTGCCCAAAAGTTCGCCGCCGAGGAAGGCGTGATCGCCGAGCTCGCCTGGACCAGGAGCGACGCCTTGGCGACCCGTTCCTGGAGCGTCGCTGTGGGACCGGAAGTACTGCGCGAGTTCGCCGACTATCTCGCGACAGTCACCGATCCGGCGGCCCTGCTCGACACCGTCGAGCGCGGTGATGTCGAGTTGCCCCAGTTGGTGACCCTCGCCGAGCGGCTGCGTGAACAGATCTTCGGTCGTTTCGGGTTCGCCCACCTCACTGGCCTGGACGCTGGCAAATTCAACGGATCCGAACTGCGTTTGTTCTACGTGCTGACCTGTCTGCATCTGGGTGAGATGCTCACCCCGTACGGGCGCCTGCACGACGTATTCGACCGCGGCTACGATTTCCGCTCCACCGATGTGTCGGTGTCCAAGACGCGGGTGCGCGCACCGTTCCACACCGACAGCACCTCCAAGCGGCTGTTCCCCAACGTTTTCGGCCTGATGTGTCTGCGCCCGGCCATGCACGGCGGCCAGAGCCTGCTGACCAGCGGTTGCCAGGCCTACCGGCAGATCGCCGAGACAACCCCTGAGCACCTGCCAGCACTGTTCAAGGATCACTACCGCAACACCGTGACTCCCGGTGACGAGGACACCAACATCTTCGACAACGCCTACCCGGTGTTCACCTGGGGTGAGTTCGCGGCGGGTCCGACGCTGCGCTACATGCGGCATTGGATCGAGACCGGTTACGCCAAGGCCGAACTGCCGATCAGCGCGCAGGACGCGGCCGCATTCGACCGGCTCGACAGCGTTCTGGAAGACGAGGACAACGTCCTGGCCCTCGACATGGCCGCCAGTGAGGTCATCTTCTTCAACAACGCCACCGTCGCCCACAACCGCACCGAATTCACCGACTTCCCCGAACCCGAGCGCAAGCGTCTTCTGGCCCGAGCGTGGCTCAGCGTCCCCGAGCCGGCATCGAACAAGTCCTGAAGCCTAGCGAGGAAGGACACCCATCATGCGCAAGGCGATCAGACGATCCGAAACCAACGAGTCCTACTGGGACCGCCGCTGGGCCGAAGCCGGAAGCGACGAAGCATCTTTCACTGATTTGTCGATCTACCCGATCAAATACGCCGAGATGGTGATGGGAGACCAGTCTGATCGGGTGTTGGAACTCGGATGCGGACTCGGCAGAGTCGTCAAGCACTACCACCACCGCGGTTGGAAGATCGCTGGTATCGAGCGCAGCAAAATCGCGGTCGATGCCATCCGCGATCAGGACCCCGGCCTGGATGTGACGGTGGGTGATGCGACCCGAATCAGTCTGGCGGACAACGCAATCGATGTCTTGCTGGCGTTCGGGCTGTATCACAATCTCGAACACGACCTCGTGCCTGCGCTGGGCGAGTCGGCTCGGATCCTGTCTCCCACCGGCCGGTTCTGCATCACGATGCGCCCGGACAACATCGAGATGCGCCTCAACGAGCGGTACTGGCAATGGCGCAATCGGCACCGCACCGGCCCGCCGCACTTCCATAAATGGCTCGTCGGCGCCCAGGAATTCACCGCGGTGCTGGCCGGAGTCGGGCTGCGCACCGAGCAGGTTCACTACGCCCGCAACATGTCGATCCTCTACCGGCTGCCCTTCCTGCGCGAACGACACATCGCTCACGCCGAGGAGAGCGTGCGCCGCGCAGGGGGCTACCGGCTCAACGTCCTCGGCCGCGCGGTCGACGGGCTGTTGATGCGGTGGTGGCCTGCTCAGTTCTGCAACGTGATGGTGTTCATCGGCGTGAAGGAAGGCGACCGTTGATGAGCACTCCCACCACGGAAATATCACGGACCGTCGTCGATCTCGGCACCAAGGCGCAGACCTTGCAGAGCCTGGCTCCGCTGCTTCGCCATGCTGAGGTGCTGCCGCTGATGTACTTCACCGTCGCGGACTGGGCCGAGCGCCGCGACGAACTACTCGATGAACTGGCCACACAGTCTTGGGCGGGCGGGCCGCTGATCGTTCGTAGCAGCACCGTGCACGAGGACGCCGCCGACACCCAGGAAGCAGGCCGCTACAACTCGGAAGCCAATGTCGTAGGCCGCGAAGCCATCACCGCAGCGATCGAGCGCGTGGTGTCCTCCTACACCGAGGCAGGACAGCGAGCGATAGATCGCGCGGATGAAATCCTGGTCCAGCCGATGGCGCCGCGGGTCACCCGAAGCGGGGTGGTGTTCAGCGGCGACCCGAATACTGGCGCTGCCTACATCGTCGTGAACTACAACGACGGCGCCGACACCGCTGCCGTGACCGGCGGCCGCGGCACGAGCTTGCGAACCTTCTACTACTGGAAGCCCGCGCAGGATTCGCTCGGCGATGACCGAATGGCCAGATTGCTGGCCCTCACGCGTGAACTCGAGGCGCTCACCGGCGAGGATCTGCTCGACGTGGAGTTCGCGTTCGGGGAGCCCGACCGCCTCTATCTCCTGCAGGTGCGCCGTCTGCTCGCCGCGGCGGCGGATCCGGTCCGGACCCGGGCCCACCAATCCGCCTTGCACGCCGCCGCCGCCAAGCTTGCTCGCGACGGCAGACACCCTACCCTGCTCGGCCGCCGCACGCTGTTGGGCGTGATGCCGGACTGGAACCCTGCCGAGATCATCGGCATCCGGCCCCGACCGCTGGCGTTGAGCTTGTATCGGCGCCTGATCACCAACCAGGTCTGGGCCGATCAGCGACATCGCTACGGCTACCGCGATGTTCGGGGCTGCCCATTGATGATCGACCTGGCGGGCCTCCCCTACATCGACGTGCGGGCCAGCTTCAATTCCCTGCTCCCGGCCGACCTCGACGACGCCGTCGCAGCACGGGTCGTCGACCTTCAGCTCGACCGGCTCGCCGCCGAACCCGCCCTGCACGACAAAGTCGAGTTCGAAATTGTCCAGTCCTGCTTCACTTTTGACACCCGCGAGCAATCACGGGCACGGTTCGGCCCCGCGTTGACCGACGACGAGCACCACGCTCTGGCCGAAAGCCTCTTGCGGCTGACCAACCAACTCCTCGATCCAGCTCACCCAGCCCGCGTCGAGGATGACGAGAACCTGCGGAGCCTGGAACAACGATGGACTGTCGTCAAAGGCCTGGACCTCGACCCGGTCGCCGAGGCTCGCTGGCTACTGCACGACTGCGCCCGCTACGGCACTCCCGCCTTTTCCGGGTATGCGCGCCTCGGGTTCATCGCCGTCGAGCTGCTGCGCTCGATCGTGCGTGCCGGCGTTTTGTCACGGCGCGAGGCCGACCAGTTCGTGTCCGGCCTGCACACTGTCACCAACGAGATGAGCGCCGACCGCGCGGCCCTCTCGACCGAGGAATTCCTGCGGATCTATGGGCATCTGCGCCCTGGCACCTACAACATCTGCTCCCCGCGCTATGACCAGGCCCCGCACCTGTACTTCACCAGCAGCACCGAAACACACAACAACCCACCTCCAAAGCCCTTCGAGCCCAACATATCCCAACTACACACCCTCGACGACCTCGCATCCAGCGCGGGACTGGAACACGGTGGCGCCGAGCTTGTGACATTCATCGGCGACGGGATCATCGGGCGCGAAAACTCCAAGTTCGCCTTCACCCGCCACCTGTCGGAGGCACTGTCGGCCATCAGCCGCCTCGGCGCAGAGCGCGGGCTCTCCCCCGAAGACTGCTCCTATCTGGACGTCCGTGTCATCGAGGAGCTCTACCAAGGCACCGGGTGGGCGCCCGAGGAGTTGCGCCGTGGCGTCGAGAACGGACACGAAACCTACGCGCTGACACGGCAAATCGTGCTACCCCCACTCCTGACCCGGCCGCAGGATGTGTTCGCTTTCCACCAGCCCCACGCAGAACCCAGCTTCATCACCCAAGCCTCGGTGACCGCTCCGCTCATCCCCCTCGATATCGGGGCGCCGATCGACGGCAAGATCCTGCTGCTGCCCAGCGGCGACCCGGGCTATGACTGGATCTACTCACACCGGATCGCCGGAGTCATCACCGCCTATGGCGGCGTCAACTCTCACATGGCCATCCGCGCCCACCAGTTCGGTGTTCCCGCGGTGCTCGGCGTCGGTGAAACCACCTACCAGGCACTACGCGAGTCCAAAATGGTCGCGATCGACTGCACCAACCGGCGAATCGAGATCCTGCGATGATCCCGGTCCTGACAACCCAGATGGTCACCATCGACGAGCAACGCGGCGAACGCCGCGACACCCTCGACCACCGGTGGACCGAGTTCCTCACCAGATGCGGGCTGGTGCCGATCGCGGTCCCCAACCATCCCGAGGCCGCCGCCCACCTACTCACCGCCATCCCCACGGCGGGAGTGCTGCTCACCGGTGGCAACGATCTCAGCGCCTACGGCGGGACGGCACCCGAACGCGACGCCACCGAGCGACTTCTCGTCACTGAGGCTCTGCGGCGGCACCGAGGTGTTCTCGGCGTGTGCCGGGGAATGCAGATGCTTCAACACCACTTCGGTGTGAGCCTGGCCCGCGTACCCAAGCACGCTGGCGTCGACCATGAGATCGAATTCCTGGGCAAAGCCCGCATCGTCAACAGCTACCACCGCTGGGCCGCCCGCGACAGCGCCGACCCACTGGATGTGTGGGCTCGCGCCGCCGACGGTGTGGTGGAGTCGGTCGGATCGCACGAGCTGCGGGTAGCGGGGATCATGTGGCATCCCGAACGTGTCACCGTGCCCGACCCGCACGACATCGCCTTGTTCCGCGACCTTTTCGCGAGCGTGCCATGCGCGCGGTGATCCTCGCCGCCGGTCGGGGCAGCCGCATGGGCGCACACACCGACGAGCGCCCCAAATGCCTCGTGAACGTCGGCGGCCGAACCCTGCTCGACCGCCACCGCGACACTCTGGCCGAAGCCGGCATCGCGGAGGTCGCCATCGTGACCGGCTACCGCGCCGAATCACTCACTGGGCGGCTGTCACGGGACTTCCACGCCCCGCGCTGGCAGGAAACCAACATGGTCGTTTCGCTCACCGCCGCCCACGACTGGCTCAGCACGGCCCCTAGCCTGGTCGCATACGGCGACATCTTCTACACCGCCGAAACCGTCCGATCCCTCGCCGACACCTCCGCCGAGCTGGCCATCGCCTACGACCCGCACTGGCTCGAGCTGTGGGCCAAGCGGTTCGCCGACCCTCTGGCCGATGCCGAAACCTTTCGGCTGCGCAGCGACTCGACGGTCGCCGAAATCGGCCGAAGGGCAACCTCCACCGAAGAAGTCCAAGGCCAATACATGGGGCTGCTGCGTTTCACCCCACCAGCCTGGGCACGGGTACGCGATCACCTCGCTGCCCTGCCCCCGGCAGCTCGCGACGCCATGGACATGACCTCGCTGTTGCAGGGCCTGATCACCGCCGGTGAACAGATCGTGGCCGTCCCCCGGCACGGTCCCTGGGGTGAAGTCGATCATCCCGCCGACGTTTCCCTCTACACCTCGATACTCGAGCACCCGCCAACCTCCGAGACGAAAGCCGGAACCACATGATCACCTGGTTGATAGGGATGTCCGGGGCTGGAAAGACGACCATCGGACGTCTCGTTGAGGCCGAACTACGCACCACCCGCCCCGGCACGGTGTACCTCGACGGCGACCTGCTGCGCGAGGTGTGGGGTGAGCAGACCGGGCACGACATCGCGGGCCGGGAGGTCAACGCGGGCCGGATCTCGCGGATGTGCGCCATGCTCGACCAGCAAGGCCTCGACGTCGTCTCTGCCGTCTTGTCGATCTTCCCGGACTGGCAAGCGTGGAATCGGGCCACCTTCTCGTCGTATTTCGAGGTCTTCCTCGACGCGCCGATGGACGTGTTGCGTACGCGTGACACCAAGGGCCTCTATGCCGCGGCCGCCGCCGGACACGAAAGCAACGTTGTAGGCGTCGATATCCCGTTCCCCCGCCCGGCCGCTCCTGACCTTGTGCTCGACACCTCTGGTGCTGCCGGCAGCCCAGTTGTGCTGGCCGCGGCGATCCTGGATCGCATACGGGAGCTGCGATGATGCGGCGGGCAATTCTAGCTGCTGTTGTGGCTGAACTCGCAGCATGGGCGTTGATCGGCTGGCATCGCCGGTCCTTCCCATGGCTGATCACCTGCGCAGACCTCGCACCAGTACTCAGCCCCGCCACCGTGAATGCCCACGCCGACCGGTCTTTCGACCGCGAACTCGGCTGGTGTCGACGGCCTGGCGAGACAGCGAACGAGGTCACCGATGACGGTGTCACCAGCTACAGCGTCGACGACGCTGGGCGGCGCACCAATCCTGGCTACGGTGAGGAGCCCTCAGCGCCGATCGCGTGTTTCGGTGACTCGTTCACCTTCTGCCGCTTGGTCAACGACCACCAGACCTGGCCGCACCACCTTTCCCGGCTGACCGGCGCCAACGTCGCCAACTACGGCGTCGGCAACTACGGCCTGGACCAGGCGCTGTTGCGGCTCGAGCGGGAGTTGCCCCACCTCGACGCCGACCTCGTCGTCATGGGCGTGGTACCCGAAACCATCGCCCGCATCCAGTCCGCATGGAAGCACTACTTCGAATACGGCAACACCTTGGCGTTCAAGCCCCGCTTCCAACACCTCAACGGGCGACTTATCCTGCACCCCAGCGTGATCCAGCGCGCCGAGGACTACCTCGACTACCGCCCACGCCTACCGCACCTCCAGGTGATCGACCCGTTCTACCGCCGCAAGTTCCGGCGAGACCTGCTCGCCTTCCCCCACGTCGTGCACCTGCTCACCCGAGCCCGACGCCACATTCCGATCCTGTTCCACCTCACCGTCGGCCGCCTCCGTCGACAGCCCGACCACGGATTCCGGCGAGCGTTCGCGATCGTGGTGCGCGAGAACCACACCCTCACCTCCCGCCTTTACAGCGAAGAGCATTCGACTGCGCTGCTGGAAGCGCTGATCGGCAGGTTCGCTCGGACGTGCGCTGCGGCCAGCAAGCAGGCCGCGCTGGTCATCGTTCCCCAACCCGCCGATCTGGACCGCGTTCCCGCCGCCCACGAACCGTTCTACTCCGCGATGGGCGCGGTGCTGCCGGTCATCGACCTCACCCCCACCTTCCGGGCCGAACCCGACCCGGCGGGCCTCTACGCCCGCGGCAAACTCGGCCCGCACCCCAGCGACCGAGCAAACCAACTCATCGCAGCCACCATCGCCGAGCGACTGTCGATGATCGGCCCCATCACCGGAGTTCCCATGAGCCACAACGACATCCAAGTCAACACCGACGCCGTCTGCGACCCCACGGCAGGAACCGGCCACCCCGACGAACAGACCACCCGACTGCTGGCTGCGGCGGCACGCACAACCTTTTCCACCTACAAGCCCGCACCGCTGATCATCGAGCGCGGGAGCGGCCGCCATCTCATCACCGTCGACGGCAAACACTATCTGGACTTCACCGCAGGCAACGCCGTCAGCTGCCTCGGCTACGCCCACCCGAACATCACCGCCGCGATCGCCGAGCAAGCCGCACGAATTGTCCACACCTCCAACCTCGTTCACAACCGCCAAGCAATACTGCTCGCCGAACAGCTCTGTCAGCGAACACCCTTCGACCGCGTGTTCTTCTGCAACAGCGGCTCCGAGGCCAACGAATGCCTCCTCAAACTGGCGCGACGCCACTTCCACGAACAAGGCCAAGACCGAACCCAGATCATCTCCACAACCACCGGATTTCACGGCCGCACCTACGGCGCACTGACCTTGACCGGCCACACCAAGCACAAGATCGGGACAGGCCCACTCCTCGCGGGCGTCACGCACGTCCCTTTCAATAGCCTCGATGCTGTCGCCGCGACGATCTCCACGGACACCGCCGCGGTGATCGTGGAAACGATCCAAGCCGAAGCAGGCGTCATCCCCGCTGACGACAGCTATCTGCGGGGGCTGCGTGAGCTCTGCGACGACTACGGTGCGCTGCTGATGTTCGACGAGGTACAAACCGGCATCTGCCGCACGGGACCGTTCTTATCCTCCGAGCACAGCGCCGTGATCCCGGACGCCTGTTCACTCGCGAAGGGAATCGCCGCCGGCCTTCCGATGGGAGCGGTGTTCGCGCGAGAAACTCTCGCCGGTGCGCTACCGGCAGGCAGCCACGCCAGCACCTTCGGCGGCAACCCGGTCGCCGCCGCTGCCGCGCGAGCAGTCCTGGAAGTCATTGACACCGAAGACATCCCAGCAAACGTCGAACGCATCGGGCACACACTGGCCAGCAGATTGCGCGAACTCGCCGACGACGACACCCTGCCCGTCACCGCAGCCCGCGGCACAGGCCTCCTGCAGGGCCTGGAACTCTCCGCCGCTATCGACCCCCAACACTTGCTCGCGCAGCTGCGTGAGCAAGGCTTACTGCTGTCGGTCGTAGCCGAGCGCGTGCTGCGGTTTACCCCACCACTCAATCTGACCGCTGACGAGCTCGAGTGGGGCCTCGATTCGCTGCAGTCAGTTCTGCGCCGACACCGATAAACCACCCGAGTGCCCAACACCCCAGAAAAGGATGAATACCTGTGAAGATCCTCGTCGTTGGTCCCGGAGGCCGTGAGCACGCCATCACCAAGGCGCTCTCGCGCGACCCCGAGGTCACCGAACTGCATGCCGCGCCAGGCAACCCCGGCATCGCGGCGATCGCACAGTGTCACCCGGTCGAGGCCTGCGACGGCACCGCAGTCGCTGCCCTGGCCGTCGACCTCGCCGTCGATCTCGTGGTGATCGGCCCCGAAGCGCCACTGATCGCCGGGGTCGCCGACGCGGTGCGCGCAGCCGGAATCGCCTGCTTCGGCCCGACCGAGGAGGCAGCGCGCATCGAGGGCTCCAAAGCCTTCGCCAAGGATGTGATGGCGGCAGCGGGGATCCCGACCGCGAAGTCGCGCACCTGCACCACCGCCGCCGAAGTAGACGCCGCGCTCACCGAGTTCGGCCCACCGCACGTCGTCAAGGATGACGGGCTGGCGGCGGGCAAGGGCGTCATCGTCACCGACGACATCGACGCCGCCCGCGCTCACGCCGCCGAATGCGAGCGGGTCGTCATCGAGGAATACCTCGCCGGCCCCGAGTTCTCCGCGTTCGCCCTCTGCGACGGCAACCGATCGGTCTTGCTGGCATTGGCCCGCGACTACAAACGCGTCGCCGACGGAGACCTCGGACCGAACACCGGCGGAATGGGTGCCTACTCCCCCGTCAGCTGGCTGCCCGCCGGAGTGGAAGACGAACTGGCTGCGACAGTCGTCGAACCCCTGCTGGCAGAACTGGACAAGCGCGGCGCACCGTTCTCCGGTGTCCTGTTCCCAGGGCTCGTCCTCACCGACGATGGCGTCAAAGTCATCGAATACAACGCCCGCTTCGGCGACCCGGAAACCCAAGTGGTCCTCGAACGCCTCAACACCCCACTGGCAGGGCTGCTGATGGCTTGCGCCACAGGCACTCTCAAACCAGACACACAGTTGGACTGGAGCCCCGACACCGCCGTCAACATCGTCATCGCCAGCGACGGATACCCCTCGCGCCCTGTCGCCGGTGACACCATCACCGGTCTCGACACCGCCGCCGCGGTCGACGGCGCGCACGTACTGCACGCTGGAACAGCCCTCAACGACGACGGTGAATTGGTCGCCGCTGGCGGACGTCTGATCAACGTGGTGGCCCGCGCCGCCGACCCGAGCCAAGCCCGCTCCACCGCCTACGAAGCGCTCAACCACATCCAGCTGCGGGGGCGAGTCGTACGCACCGATATCGCACTGGACCTCACATGACTGTTGGTTGGCCGCTAATCGACAGCGACTACCCCTACACCTACAAACTCGGCAGACTCCGTCGCGACCGGATCCTCGGGCGCGACGGCGCCGAGCACACCCAGACAACCCTGGAGAACGCAGGTGCCGTCTATGTGGTCCCCCTCACCTGCGACGGCAGGATCCTGCTGCTTCGTCAATACCGCCAAACCGTGGGTGTCTGGGGCTGGGAACTGCCAGCAGGAGCCTTGTTCGATCACGACGGTGACCCGAAGGATCTCGCGGCGAAGGAGCTTCGCGACGAGGCAGGCGCAACGGCCTCCCACATCGAACATGTCGGCTTCTTCTACGACAGCCTGCCCATCACCAACTCCCGCTGCGATATCTACCTGGCCTACGACACCGTCCTCGATCACACTCCGTCTTTAGGCCAGACCGAACTCATTACACCTCATCTGCTGCCCATTGACCGCGTCCTCCACATGGCCCGCACCGGCATCATCACAGACGGTCGCTCAGCGCTGTCTCTCCTGCGCTACGAAGCTCGCCTCAACACCTGCTGAGCGCCCCTTCCAGGGGGCCACCCGAGTCAGCTGAGCGAATGTGTCATCCACCGCGTCAGCGTGTGACGCAGCTCGGCGACGCCCCTCGCGGTTGGCGGCCCATCGCATTGCGGTGCCGCCGTGGAGGTCGAAGGCGTCACAGTTGGTGGTCTTGTCATCGATGAGCGTGGCGTCGGCGATCGACCGGACGGGGCAATCCGCTGGTGGTCGTCTCTACCAGAGGTAGCCAGTTACAGCCGGGGCGGTGGTGGTGTCGGAAGATATCCACACACCCGGTACACCGCGCCGTCATCGGTAACTCGTTCCTGCCACGGTCCCATCACTCGTAGGTTCGGCAGGAACCAGCAGTGTTGTTCCTGCCGCAACGGCACCGCACCCACGAGGCATTCGGCGATGGTGCCGCCGTCGTCGTGTTCGTGGCCGGTCATCAACCGTTCCGCAAACGCCGCCAGCTCCCATGCCGTGCGGATCGGTCCCACCACGACGCCGGGACTATCACCGAAGCAGTATTCGGGAAATTCCAGCGGTCCGGCGATACGCCATCGGATCGGCGGTGGCGGATCGCTTTTCAGTCTGTCGAAACCCACGAACCATGCCGCATCGTCGAGTTCGCGCGCCTCGACACCGGCCGGTTTGGCGTCCTCGAGATGATCGGACAACGTCGGCGCATCGTAGTCATCCTCATCCCAGGTCCCGAGAATCCTCGACTCTTTCGGACGTGGAGTCGCATAGAACCGAGTAATGCAACGCTCGTCATCACACAACGCACACATCGATGCTCACCCCCGCTCCGCTCGGTCGCCGTAGCTACGGGGCGCACCGGCAAGTGCGGTCGCTGCCAGCTCATCAGCCGCTTGCAGCAGTGCCGAGACTGCCAGATGTCCCGGATACGCCAGTGCCGCAACTTCTTCGGTGAGCGCGGCGATGTCATCGCGTATCCGCCGCGACTCAGCCGTATGGGAACTCATCCTATCTACTCCCAACTTTCGTTCTGGTACTCATCCACGTTCCCGTTCGATGCCGCGTTCGCGCCCTCGTTCCTCCCGCCCGCATTCGTGTCGACTCCACCGACGGCGGTTCCTGAGCTGAGACCATCAGGCGCGTCCACTGGCACCGGCCGTGCCAGAACCCGGTGCGCGCATCCATCACCGGTTGCCGCCGCGAGACCCGGGAGGTGCTTCTCGGCCGGCCTTGCGGTCATTTGAGCGAATGTGTCATCCACCGCGCCAGCGTGTGGCGCAGCTCAGCGATGCTGTCGCGGTTGGCATCCCATCGCACGGCGGTGCCGCCGTTGAGGTCGAAGGCGTCGCAGTTAGCGGTCTTGTCATCGATGAGCGTGGCCTCGGCGATCGTCAGGCCGTGAGCATCGAGCCACCCACCGAAGAACCGGTTCGGGTCGTCCTTTTTGCAGACGCCGACGTCACTGGAGCAAATGAGGTCGTCGAACAGACCGACGGCGTCGGTCAGCGTCGCCGCTGCACCGGACCACGGTGCGGCGGTCCGCTGCACGTGACGGAAGGTGTCGGCGAAGCAGTCGATGTTGTCCGTGGCGACCACAATGAACGCGTGTGCCCGCAGTTCGGCCAGCAGCGCAGCGAGTTCGGTGTTGACCGACATGGCTGCGCAGTCCTTGATCAGCCTGTCGAGCAGGAACTTCCCGTCGAGCCCGTTGGTGGGCGTGAGGTTCATCGCGGCGATGACCTGCTGGCTTGACCGGATGCCACGCATCCATTCGTCCCCGGGGATGCTGTTGGGGGTGAGTATCTCACCGATGTACTGCATTAGCTGGTCGCGGATCTGATGGTGTGGGTCGGCGCAGATGGACTGCCAGTAGAAGTCGCGCGAGAGCACACCCCACCAGTCGACGAATACCACGCGGCGTCGCGGTGCCATCCGATCCGCGGTGTTCATTTTTCGAAACCCATGTAGATGTCCTTGCCGGTGCGCCACTGGCCTTTCTTCAGGAATTGCGGGTAGATGTGTTCGGCGGCCTGTACTTCGGCCGGGGTGAAGAACCGCATGTGTTCGACCGGGCCGTCGAGGTCGGCCCAATCCTGGTCCAGCTCACCGGATTCCAGGCGCGCGAGAAAATAGCACTCCACTTTGTGGCGGTGGTGTTTGGCCTCCCAGTACTCGAAGACGTGCACCAGTTCCCCTGCGGTGACGTGCAGGCCGGTTTCCTCGTGGACTTCGCGGCGGATGCAGTCGTGCAGCGATTCGCCGGGTTGCAGGCGACCGCCGGGTGTGTACCAGATCCGGCCGTCGTTGGAGACCAGTAGCAGATCCTCGCCCCTGGTGACCAGGGCGCGTGCGGTGACCTGGATCTGGAACTGGTTGGTGGCGTCGCTATCCATGGTGTCCTTCCGTGGTGGGTTGATCGTCGGCGAGCCATCGCCGGATGCTCGATCGCAGTGCGGCGCATGTGGTCTCGGTCATACCAGCCCTCGAGGTTCCCTCGGCGGCGAGGTCGGCCAGCTGATGATCGGTGAGCCCGAAGGCACGACCGACGTGCGTGTACTCGCTGGTGAGGGTGGTGGCGAGCAGCGTGGGGTCGTCGGCGTTGAGCGTGACGGGGACGCCGTGGCGCAGCATCCTCGGCAGCGGGTGGCTGGCCAAATCGCTGGTGACGGCGAGGCGCACGTTGGATGTCGGGCACACGTCACAGACGATGCGGTGGTCGGCGAGTTCGTCGAGTAGGCGCGGATCGGCGGCGGCGCGCACGCCGTGCGCGATCCGATGCGGTCGCATGGCGGCGATGGCGGCGCGGATCGCTTGCGGTCCTTGGGTTTCCCCAAGGTGTGGCACTACGAGTAGGCCGTGTGCGCGCACGATCACGGCGGCCCGGGAGTACCGCTCGAATCCGTCGGCGGGTTCCTGCCCGGTCAGGCCGAGCCCGGCCACATTGTGGTCGGCATACTCGACGGCGAAGCGGGCGGCTTGTTCGATCCAGTCGGGCGGGCGTGCCCAGTTCACCCCGAGCAGGTAGCGCACTTCGATGCCGTGGCGGCGCGCGGCTTGCTGGAAGGTGTCGTCGATGAATGCGAGGGTGTCGGGCACGGACCAGCCGAATCGGCCGGCGTAGAGCCACGGCCCGACCATCGGTTCGCTGTAACGCACGCCCTCGGCCGCTTCGTCGGCGACGAACTCGCAGATGACCCGTCCCAGGTCTTGGGGTGTGGCGATCGTGTCGGTGACTTGCCGGAAGCAGTGCATGAACCCCAGAAGGTCGCTGAAAGCCGTGCCGGCAGGCGTCGGGCGGCGGTGCCGATTCGCGAATTCGGCGATGGTGGTGGCGCGGGCGGCGCCTTCCAGATGCACGTGCAGGTGCGCCTTCGGCAGCGTCGCCAGACGCGTGGAGCGTTTCACGGTGACGGTCATCGCCTACAGGTACTCCTGTCCGATCCGCAGATCGACAAGCGGCTGTGGTCCGCCGGTGGCGGGCGCGACCTCGACGGCGCCGGTCTGTGTTGTCAGTCCGGTCAGGATCAGCCGCATCGCGAATGACGATTCGGCCAGGATGTCGGTATTGCTCGTCACTGCGGCGACCAGCGCGGTGAGCTTGGAATGTTCGGGATCGGCACTGGGCAGGTCGATGCCGAAGGCCGGGGTGTCGTCCCATGTGGCGGTGTAGTGCGGCTGCTCGGGTGGGGTGTCGGATCGGACGAGGATGCGGTTGCGCCAGCAGTCGAGTCGAATGTCGCCGGATCGGCCGCGGACGATGAGGTAGTCCTCGGGCCGGTGCAGGCACCACGACGACTTGACCATGGCTTGCTGTCCTGTCGGGAATGTCAACTGCATGCTCATATGGTCTTCGACCTGCTGGGTGAGTGTTGCGCCGTCGAGGCATCGCCGGTGAACGATGGCCTGGGTCACCGCGGCGGTGGCCGCGCTCGGCGTGCCGGTGAGGGCCAGCAGCCGCGTCAACGCATACGGCAAGGTGTCCAGCGCCGGGCCTGCCACGGCCTCGCGGCTGTAGTACCAGTTCGATCGTGGTGGCCCCGGGACGTCGAGCATGGAGGTGAATTCCATTGGTGGGCCGATGATTCCCGAGCCGACCAGCTCAGCCACCGCAGTGAGCGCTGGGCGGTCGAGGAGCGGCAGTGCGACCACGACTCGATCGTGGTGGGCGGCGGTCAGTTCGAGTTGATCCAGCTCGCGAAGCGAGGTCGCGATCGGTTTCTCGATCAGAACGTGTTTGCCGGCCTTGAGCGCGGCCACCGCGTCGGCGCAGTGGTGTGCATGTGGGGTGCAGACCAGAATCGCGTCCACCGCTGGGTCGTCCAGTAGCGCGCTGCGGTCGCGGTGGGCGCGGGCGGTCGGCCACAACCGCAACGCCGAATCGCGGGAGGCGGGGGTCGGGCTGCATATGGCGGTGACACGAACCCCGGCCACAGTGTGGGCTTGGCGCAGGTATGCGCTGCCGATCATGCCGCAGCCGAGCACTCCTAATCGCAGCGGCGCAGTCACGGTGTCTCCATAAGGTCGTCGACTGTCATAGCGGGATCGAGGGGGACGATGGCGCCGGTCTCATCGAGTAGCACCGCGTGCCGCTCGAAGAACTGGCAGACTCCAGCGTGGTGTTTGATCGGCTCGCCCAGCGGTTGCCCGAGAATCTGAACGCCGCCGTGTGTTTCGTAGTAGCGGCGAAGACCAGGTCGGCACAGGTGTCGGCCGTGCAGCCGCGGCACCAGGGGTGCCGCCAAGTGCTCGACCGGGATGGCGGTGCGGCGTCCGGTCGGGTCGAGGACGGGCAGCAACGCCGTGTGGATCTGGTCGGCGGGCCTGCCGGTGGTGTCCAGGTTGTGTAGTGGACCTACGGCCAGTGTGGGGGCTTCGACGCGGTAGAACTCGGCGAGCGCGTCGAGGAAATCGCCGCGGTACCACTGGTGTTCGAATTCGCGGTCGGCTTTGTCGCGTCGGCGGTGCAGCGACGTGGCGATCGGGGTGGTGAGCAGCACAATCGTCGCCGCCGAAGTTAGGTGCGGCCGGATGTCGCGGTCGAAGACGGCGAGGGCGTGCCGGTACCGGTCGCGGTCGCCGCTGGTGGCGGCGGTGGCCCAGCAGTAGGCCAGCACGCTGAGGTAGCTGCGGTCGAACACCGCCACCGCCGGATACCGCGCGTCGGTGAGGCGCGACGCGAGCCGGTCGCGGCGCAACTCCCGCCGTAGATACCACATGGTGGCCTCCTGGGAGGGCCTGTCGTGCAAGGCTTCCCGGTCGGCGGTGGTGGGGTTGGTTTCGGGGACAGCGAGGCAGTCCTCGCCAAGCGTGGCGGCGAGGGTGACCATGATGGAGGTCTTGCCCGCACCGGGGAGACCTTCCAGATACACACTGATCGTCATGCAACGGCTCCCGGTGACGGGATAGTCCAACTGCCGGACTCCTCAGCCATCGCTTGGTACATCGCGGCGACCGTGACGTGGTCGGCGGCGGCTTCGGTGAGTGGGTACAGCGGCGCGACGGTGGAGTCGGTGACGGCCGCGGCGAGATTGGTAAGGAAAGCGGCAGCGGTGATGCGTTCCTCGTCCAGCGGCAGCAGCGGGAATGGGTTGTGCCACTTGGTGACACATGCATCGTCGGCCAGGACAGCGATCTCGGCGAGGACTTCGACGCCGTGCACGACGCGGGTACGGCGCTGGATGCGGTAATGCTGGGCGTGGGGGTTGTCCGGGTCTGCGAGGGCGACCATCTCCTCACCCCAAGCCGCGCCATGGGTGCCGGTGAAACCCGCTTGGCGGCGGGCGCGGATCGGGGACTCATAGTTCAGCCACGACCAGTGATAGGTCGCGAGGGTGTCGTTGTCGAACTCGATCACCGCGTGCTGGACGCGTTCTCCGGGGAAGAACACGCCTCGGTGGGTGATGTGGTCGGTGATCGGCAGATCCCGCTGCACCGCCAGCACCCGCCTCGGGGCGGCGGGCGCTGCGAGGTAGGAGCGCAGCAGGCTCACACCGTGGTACTCGTGGCCGACTCCATCGCTGTAGGCGGTCCGGACCTCACCGAACACGCCGCGGTTGATCAGGTCGCGTTTGACGGTCTCGATCGGGCGGCGGTGGTACTGCTCGGCGACATCGGTGTACCTGTCCCGTGCGGCCAGCGCCGTGGCGACCTCCGCTGCTTCGGTCGGGTCCGCCGACAGGGGTGTTTCCAGCAGGACCGGGCCGTCCCAGGCCGCGAGTCGCCGATACAGCTCGGGGTTCTGCGACCAGGTGACGCACGCGACCACCGCGTCCACGCCCGCAGCGTCGAGCAGCGCGTCGAGGTCCGGATACGCGACGGTGCCCAACGCGGTCGCGGCCTCGGCGCTGCGGTGGCGGTCGCGTCCGCAGATCCCTGCGGGCCGGACACCGGGAAGCATCTTCAGCAGTGGACCGTAGAGCGTGCGCGCTCGGGTGCCCGCGCCGATCACCGCGACACCGACCTCGGGCGGCACGGTGTTCATGGCTGCTCCACGCTGGTCCAGGCGCCGTCGGCGCGGGCCGAGTCCGCGGCCGCGGTGGCGACGGCGAGGCTGCGCAGATGGTCGTCGAGCGAATGCGGGGGCGCCGCACCGGTTTCCACGGCGTGCTCGAACGCACGATAGGCGCCGAGGATGCCGTCGGGCACCCACGCCCCGCCACACTTCTCGTTCTCGACGGGCACGCCGTCGCCGGAGACGAGCCAGGCATGTTCCAGGTCGGCCCCAGCGCTGCCGAGGGAGCCGTCGATGTCGAGGCGGTAGTGGAATCCGCCGGGCGCAGGGACGGCGTTGTTGAACGACAGGCTCGCGGTCAACGGTGATGTGTCGTCGAAGCCCAGCGTGATGGCGTACGCGAGCGGGCACGACGCGTGCTGGCCGGGTTTGGACCATGCCCGCGCGGACACCGTCGTCGGGGTGCGGCCGGTGAGGTGGCGGACCAGGTCGAGGTAGTGCAGGCCGTGGTCGAGGAATAGGTAGTCCGGGTGATCGGTGTACCAGGCGGCCAGATCCTCGTTGAACCTGTTCGCATGATGCACCGCATACACCTGCCCGAGGCGTCCGGCCTCGATCCAGCCGCGCACCCGCGCGTGCGTAGGTGCCCACCGGGCGTTGTGGTTGACCGCCACCGCCAGCCCCGCCCGGCGCACCTGCTGCGCCAGCTCACGTGCCTCGGCTAGGTCGTAGAGGACCGGCTTCTGCACCAGCAGCGGCTTGCCGGCGTCAAGCAGCGTGCGGATCAGCGCGGCGCGGTCGCCGGGACGGGTCGCGACGTCGACGACATCGACATCGCCGCGTCGCGCCAAGGCAATGGCATCGGATTCGACAGCGGCACCGCAGGATTCGGCCGCATGTCGAGCACGGGAGAGGTCGAGGTCGCAGACCGCGCTCACCGTCACCTCGCCGAGAGCGTAGGCGGGCAGGTGTCCCTCGGTGCCGATTCGGCCGCAGCCGATCAACCCGACACGCAGCGTCATGACAGTCCTCCCATCGGGATGTGCCCGGCCGAGTACGCCGAAGCGGGCGCCAGGCCGCGCCGTCCGGCGGCGAACAGGTGGTGCGCGGCGTCGGCCGGATCGAGGCTCCAGACCGCGGGCGAGAACAGCTCGATCGAGGCAGGCCCGCTGTATCCCGTGTCGGCGATGACCGCGAGCAGCCCGGGCAGGTCGAGGACGCCTTGGCCTGGCGGGCAGCGCAACTCGTCGCGCATCGCCGCCGGGTCGATGTCAGCAGGGACGTCGCTGACCTGCACGAACTCGACCGATCCTGGTTGCAGCGCCCGGATCTCGGCCTCGGGCACGGCGGCGGCGAACAGATGGCAGGTGTCCAGCAGGAGCCCGACGTTGGGGTGGCGCAACTGGTCGAGTAGACCCACCAGCCCCGCGAGATCCCGCACGAACGGGTGGGTTCCATCCAGCGTCGCGGGCAGCCCCGCGTGCAGGCCGATGAACTCGACCGCCAAGCGCACACCGTAGGGTTCGGCGCGGTCGGCCAACAGCCCGAGCCGATCCACCGCGGTCAAAACGGCGTCGGCGGGCGACAGATCGGTGCGTGGATTGCACACGATCGCCGCCCGTGTGCAGCCCAATGCGGCTGCGGCGGTGAGCCGTTCATCCATGGTGGCCTCGGCGGCACTCCACGCGGTCTGCTCGACCAGCAGCGGCGCGGGCAGCACCGGTCCGGCCGGGATCAGGCCACTGAACGCCTCGACCCGCACCCCCAACTCCGCGATTCGGGCGGCGACGGCGCCCAGGCCGCCGAGGACCTCGGCTAGAGCCAGGATCTGCTGGATGGACACCTCCACCCGCTCGAATCCCGCATTCCTGGAGGCTGCGAGGAACTCGCTGACCGAAGTGCCCCACCGGAAACAGGCCGGGTTGATGCACACCGGCAAGCCCGAACGGTCGTCGCGGGCCGTCAGTCGGGTCAGCACAGCGCTCGCCTCCCCGCGATCAGGTCCTCGCGCAGCGTGGGCAGCGAACCCATCACGTCCTCGACGACCGCGGTCACGTACCCGCTGTCCACCGCGACACCGCCGGACTGCTGGACCCCGACGAACTCCGGGCAGGTCAGCTCGCCGCCCGACCGCGACACCAGGCACACCGCCATCGGCAACCCTGTTTCGGAGTACAGCCGCTCGGCGACGGCTTGGGCCAGCACGTTGTAGAGCTTGCCGACGTGGTAGACGGGGTTCTTGCCGTTGGCGCCCTCCATACTCATGGGCCGCATCAGCGAGATGACACCGTTGCAGCGGTTACCGCGCCCGACCACGCCCTCGTCGCCGCTCTCGATCGAGGACCCGGTCACCGTCAAATACAACTCCCGGGCGTCGTGGTCGTCGCGGGTGTTCAACGCCACCGTCGCCTCACCGGAGGGGGCCAGACCACGCGCCCGCTGCAGCACCAACTCCTGCAGGGCGCGTTTGCGGTCGATGTAGGTGGCCAGATCCGGTGTGTGCCGATCGATCTGAGGCACGCACAACGTGATGTGCAGGTCGCCTCCGTCGCGGCACACCATGATCTTGATGTCCGACCCGAAATACGTTGCGGCGGTAGTGAATTCGGAGCCGTTGAGCCATCCCTCGATGTCGAGGGCCGTGCGTTCGGCGATGCTCAGCGGCGCGTACCCGACGCCGGCGGAGGTGTCGTTGGCATGTAGGCGGCGGCGCTCGCTCAGATCGTCGAGGCTGCGCGGGGCGAACCAGTGCAGCCGCCCGCCGTCACGGGAGCTGGTGTCGCTGTGGACGTGGCCGGGGCTCGAGGCCGGGTTCAGCCGCATGCGGACCTCGATGTCGTCGCGGCGCAGCAGCGGCAGCCGGGAACACAGGAAATCGCGGGACACGGTCTCGATCAAGTCCCCCACCGGTAGCTTCCGGTCACCCAAGGTCTCGCTGAACCGGCCGTTGACCAAGGCGGTGATAGGCCCGTCCATGCTGCCGCCGCCGAACGCGACGGTGGCCGAGCCGCCGAGCAGGGCGGTCTTGTCGGTGTTGTGGTGCAGGATCGCCCCGAACTCCTCGAGGCACAGTCGTGAATAGGCACGCGAGAGCTCCTCGGCCAGCCCGTCGGCCAGCGAGTCGGGGTGGCCGATGCCCTTGCGTTCGACGATGTCGAACCCGTAGGCGTCGACGAAGCGGTTGTCCAGATCAACAGAGACCAACACGACGGTTCCCTTCTGTGGTGGTGTCGCGCTCGACGGTCTGCGCTGACCGTACGATTTCGGCAATGAGTTCAAGGTCGGCCAGTGCCTCGCGCGGGCCGGTCGCCGCGGCCGGGCCGGACACGAGCTGGTCATGGAAGGCGATCAACTCGGCAGCGAACACGTCGTCGTAGACCAACTCCCGCGTCACCGCGTCACCGTCGTTCTCGGTGTCCAGCGCGATCGGCGCGTATGCCAGATACGGCGACGGGAACGACACCGCGCACCGGGCGGTGTCGCCGACCAGTGACAGGGTTTCGGTGTACCGGCCAGCCGCGACGAAGGTGTAGGACACAAGCCCGACCCGCCCCGAGGGGCTGCGCAGGGTCGCCTGCCCGCTCAGCCCGTCGTTCCAGAACGCGGCGTTCACGACCCGCACCTGGCCGCCGAGCGCGGTCCGCACCAGGTTGACGTCGTGAATGACGCTGGTGGCCAACAGAAAATAGGCAGCCAGCGCGGCGAGGGGAGCATCGACTCCGGCGGTCCGCCGGATGGCGGCGGCGCTGGCTCCATCGGTGACCTGGTGATGCACGAACTCCAACAGTGACCCGCCGGGTGGCCGCGCGCGGCCGAGTACCGAATACAAGTAGCGGTCCTCTGGCGGATGAACCAGATCTGCAGCCGCGGTACGCAGGCCCGACGCGATCCCGATCTGCCCCAGCGCGGTGGTCACCGCCGCGCTGTAGCGCTTCATATACCCGACAACGCAACCGATCCCGGCGGACTCGATGGCCTCGACCAACCCTCGGGCCTGTTCCGGCGTCAGCGACAGCGGCTTCTCGACGAATACCGGCTTTCCGGCTGCCGCCGCAGCCTGAATCTCTGCGACGTGGTCACCGCTGGTGGCGATCAGCACTACGTCGAACAGTTCGGCCGCGGCGAATAACTCTCCCACCGAGGCGAACACGCGACATCCGGTCGCCCACACCGCGGCCTGCTCCAGCGCCCGCAGGTCGGTGTCGCAGAGTGCGACCACCCGAAACCGGTCCCCGAGATGAGCCAGCGCCGGCAAATGCCGAGTCTGCGCGGCGACGCCGCAGCCGATCACCGCAATCCGCAGCCGCCCCATCACGCCGCTCCGTTCGGACAGCACCGCGCGGGGGTGAACGCGTTGTCCAGCAGCGCCGACAGCGGTCGTTCACCACTCATCGTCGAGCCTCGTGGAAACGCCCGAGGCCGGGGCACATAACCATCACGGCATCGGGACGACCGTAGGGGATTCCGGACCCGAAACACGCCGGCACGGTGCCGCTGCACCGCCTCGGTCGTAGACCGGAAGAGCCTGCAATGCCTCGAACCGCCGAGACCTTCAGCCTGCATGGCCGGCCCCCTCATGCTGTTTGGTGCCCAGCCGAGACGCTGCGCAACCACCTGAAGCCACATCGGGAAACGTCGATCCGCGTGCTTGATGCTGTTGCAGCAGCCACCATTTCGCGCCGCACGCCTGCGATGTCGTGCCGCCTTCGTGGGCTTCACAGGCGCGGTGCTCCTCCGGCCACGGCCGTATCTCGGCATCGAGGACCTTCCGCCACTGCGGTGGCGCGTCGTGCGATGTTGTCATCGAAGTAGCTCCTTTGGTCACTGGTCGTCTGGGTCGTCGTACTCAGGTCCGAGCCTGGATAGAATTTCGGCTGCACTCACACCGAGGTCGTCGGCGGTGGTGTCGTATGTCGATGTGCTCTGACTGTCCAACTCGTCATCGGCCCGGTCCTGGTACATCAGCCACGTGGCCCCGGAAATCGCTCCCGCGAACACCAGCGTGACCGCGATGACCAGGCCCAGTTGCCACCCCAGCATCAGGCGATGACATGTGATCCGAGGCGGCTGTAGCTCGCACCGTCCTCCACGGTGATCACCTCGTCACACCACTCGATGACCGGCCCCACGTCACCGTCGAGATGCTTCAGGTTCGGGGTGAGCACGGCCGAGATCTCCACCCCGCGCACCCGGGTCATGTTGCGGGCCACGTTCCGCAGGCGCATCGCCGGATGGTCCGTGTCGTCGCCGAACACGACTGTTTTGATCAGGTTGTAGCCCAAATCCTGTGCAGCGCGCCGGATTTCGGTCTCGTCCCACGGTTGGCGTGTTCCGGATTCGTCACGACGGATGTAGCCCATTGCTGCGGGTGATCTCATGGTGGTTCGGTCCCTGCGGTGGGTTGGTTGATCGGACTGAAAACCCCGGCTGCCGCGATCCGTGTTTTTCATGGACCTCAGAATCGGTGCACGCCTGCCTGCCCGGAACTGTCGCTGAATGTCGTTGCACTGACTTTTCACTGACGTTCGGCGTTGGGCCGCGCTTCCGCGACGCGCCCTCGGTGACACACTGGCCGCATGGAACTCAACGGGTCGCCGATCAGTCAGTCCGAGCTCGCGGCGCTGGGTTTGGTCGGATACGGGCACTTCACGTCCATGCGCGTGAAGAATCGCGCTGTGCGCGGGCTCAGCCAGCACATGGACCGGCTCACCCGCGACTGCCGCACGGTGTTCGACGCCGAACTCGACCCCGAACGCGTGCGCCACCTCATCCGCCGCGTCGTGGCCGACACTGATACGGCGGTAGTCGTGCGGATCACGGTGTTCGAC
Source organism: Nocardia sp. CA-107356 (assembly GCF_050946365.1). Taxonomy (NCBI): domain Bacteria; kingdom Bacillati; phylum Actinomycetota; class Actinomycetes; order Mycobacteriales; family Nocardiaceae; genus Nocardia; species Nocardia sp. CA-107356. The sequence goes on from NZ_CP191992.1 coordinate 8,445,942, forward strand.
CCGCACATCGCCCTCGGCAGGCCCGGCGCTGACGCCGACCCTCAAATCCTCGTGACCTGGCGTGAAGCACCCGCCGTCCCGCAAGCCCCGATGACTCTGCGGTCGGCGGTCTACACCCGCGACCTACCCAAAACCAAGCACGTCGGCCTGTTCGGCGCCCTCTACCAGCGCCGCCTCGCCCAACGCGACGGTGCCGACGATGTCCTGTTCACCAACGCCGACGGCACCATCACCGAGATCGCGACGTCCAACATCGGCGTCATCTCCGGAGGCCAGCTGATCTGGCCGCAGGCCGAGGTGCTGCCTGGCATCACGATGCGCCTGCTCAGTCAGACCCTGGATGAGGAAGTCGTCGTCAAGCCCATCACCCTGGCCGAACTGCCGCACGTCGACGCGGCCGTCGCGACCAACGCCGCGGTCGGTGTGCGTGCAATCGCCCGTATCGACGACATTGACCTTCCCATCGACCACGAGATGATCGAACGGCTCCGCGCGGAATACGAATCCATTCCCCCGCAACGCATCTGACGCGCGCCATGCCACCGCTGTGACTAGGCTCAGATCCCACCGCTCGGGAAGGGAGGACACGCGCGATGGCCATCGTGGTCCGGAGCTGGACCGGCTCCGAAGCAGCCGCACTGCGAGATGCCCGGCGGATGAGTCTGATCGAATTCGCAGCGCATATTGGCGTCAACCCCCGGGTGATCTCCCGCTGGGAAGCCGGCGGCGCGAACATCCGCCCCCGCCCTGTGAACCAAGCAGCCCTCGATACCATCTTGTCGCGCCTGAACGACGATGAACTCGCCCGGTTCGTCGAAGCGATGTCTCCCACCGCCCTGAGCGACGCTCGCGATACCGACGTCGTCCAGCAACGCACCAACACCCGCCATCCCGCCGACGGCAAGCTGATGACCTGGGTGCCCGAAGGAATCTTCCTCGCCGGACCACAAGACCAACCCGTGTGGGTGGCCGGATTCTGGATGGATGTCTTCCCGACCACTAACGCCGACTACGCGCGATTCGTTGCCGCCCACCGACATTCCACGCCCCAGCATTGGGACGGCCCGGCCCCCGACCGCGACATCGCCGACCAGCCTGTGGTCTGGGTCAGCTGGGACGACGCCAACACCTATGCCCAGTGGGCGCACAAAGCTCTGCCGACCAGCCAACAATGGGAGAAGGCCGCCCGAGGCACCCGCGGCAACACCTGGCCCTGGGGCAACCAGCCGACCCCGGCCAAATGCAATGTCCGAGGCTCCGGGCCCGGCACCACAACGCCGGTATCAACCTACGCCAGCGGAGTCAGCCCATTCGGCATCTACGACCTCGTCGGAAACACCTGGGAATGGACCGCCACCGAGACCGCCACCGACCGATTCGAGCTCAAAGGCTCGGCGTTCACCAGCCCTTTCGACCGAGGCGAACCAGCAGCATTCAACGATGCCACGCGCAGGATGCTCGACGACGACACCGGATTCCGTTGCGTCACAGGAAATCTCGTGAGCGAGACCGTTTAGTCGACCGTCAGATCACACGTGACATCGACCGCGGCCGGAGTCATTGAGGCCGAGGAACACATCCACCCGCAATTCCTGAAGAAGAGCCAGTGGCGTACCGGCAAGGACATCTACATGGGGCTTCGAGAAATGAGCATGGCAGAGCGGATGCCGGCGCGCCGCCACGTGGTATTCATCGACTGGTGACGCGTGCCTTTCCAGCGACTTCTACTGTCAGTCCATCTGCGCCGACCCACACCATCCGATCCGCGACCAGCTAATGGACCACACCAGTGAGGTGCTTCCCCTGACAACAATCAGGTGCCCGGTACGCAGTACCCGGCAAGTCCCCGCATGAATCGGGTCATATTGACGAAATTCTTGACCGCTCGCGGCAATAGCTTCCCCGCAACATAGGTGTATGGCGGCTCGTCGGGCCTTTCCTATATCCTGCACAACAATAGCTGGTTCGAATCCTTCATACAGTGACAGAACCCGATTTTCTCTCACGTAGACCAGATGTTTTGTTGTGCTAACATAGGTCGAACCAGAATGCCGCACATATCGCGATCATGCATTCGCCAAGGAAACAAACCATTTGATTGGCGCGTCGAAATATTCCACGACTGTCATTGCTTTCTGGTCAGGCAACCATTCGGCGAGAAGGCGGCCGATCCGTTCGACGTCCGGACTTTTGACATCCATTCGTTCAGGGGTTGGGCGCGTCTATGATAACGTGGGCGAAACTCTGCGAGGAGCGCCGTCTACGATCGTTTACGATTATAAAAGAAATCTTGCCAGAAGTCGCAGTAACCACCTCATCCTTATTCATGGTTACTACCTTGCCATAGACGGGCCAGATATTCGAACAAGTTTTGGAAATCTCGGATGGAAGATTCACAATACTCTGGATCGCTCTGTGCGATGGCGTCTAACAGTTCGCGCCCCTCCAGCCCCGCGAATTCCGGGGTGCCCGAGGCGACTCGGATCGGCTGGATGATCCAGTTGCGACCCGGTTTATCGACGTTCCAGTCGATCTCACCGCGATAGGATCGCACGCTAGATTGGATTACGTCGGGTGTATCGTTGGATTCAGACTTGTAGCGCCAAACTATGAATGGCGGAGTCCTTCGGGGGGTGAAGTCGTCGAAGCCCATATCAATTCGAGCCCATTCGACCTCGCCGAGAATCGCAAGCGTGGAGAGTACGCGTTTGGATGGCCGATCGGCTGCGTTGGTCATCCCGACCACCTCACTCCTGGGTTTAGGTATTTGATCGCTCTCTCGAAGTCGCCTAAAGGAATCGGAGTTACCGATAGCCTTGGATCGTAAACGTAACGACCATCTGTATATACCTCATGAAATACGTACTCCTGGGTTACACGCCCGGTGTTCTCGGGCGTGAGGAGGAGGCTCCCATCTGCTGGTTCGTAACGAATGATGCTCCCAACCCCATCGGCTCTCGAGAGCATGTCCTGCGCGATCTCTGAGCAGTCGTAGCTTTCCGAATATTTCTTGTGCATCAAATCATCGAGCTGAGGGTTCGGCGGGTGAGCCGGATTCGGCTCACGGAACTGGAACGATCCATCCTCATTACGACAGGGCACCAGCCCCAACGGGTCGGTCCACAGCCCCGGATTGCGAGGGTAGCCCATGGGGTTGGGGCCAGGTGCGAGGCCCATAGGATCTGCTGTGAGAAACCGCCCTGTGTGCGGGTCGTAGACGCGGTGCAGGTTGTAATGCAGACCGGTTTCGGCGTCGTGATGCTGACCAGGAAATCGGAGTGGGGTTCCGGCGTGTTCTGGCCAGGTGGTGTTGCCCCATAGATCGGTGTATGCGGTGGCGACGTTGGTCGCGGTGGCGGGATCGATGAGTTCGGTGGGGGTGCCGACGAGGTCGGTGATGATTGCGAAGAACTCGCGATCGACGCGGGTTTGGTCGGTGGTCTGGGTGATCGGGATGTAGGAGTTCGGTTGGTACTGCCACCGTTTCGAGCTGTCGTCGGTGGTCTGTTCGATGAGGTGGGTGCCGTCCCAGGTGTAGTCGGTGCGGTGGAGGATGGCGCCATCGGCGGCGAGGTGTTGTTTGGTGGTGCGGCGACCGAGGGGATCGTAGGTGTAGTGCCACCACTGGTGGTCCGGGGTCCAGACGTCTGTGAGTTGGTCGAAGGCGTTGTAGCGGTACCGCCAGATGTCAGGTTTGCGGGACAGGCGTGTGGTGGTTTTGCGAATCAGGCGGCCGGACTCGTCGTACTGGTAGCGGGTGCGACCGTCTCGGATGAGGAGGTTGTTGTGGTATTCGCGGTGATCGTTGGTCTCCGGTGTGGGATGTGAACCGTGAGTGGTAGCCGATGTTGTTGGCGCGGTAGCGAGAGCAACGGCGCCTTCGCCGGAGGCCTGCGCGGGCAGGGTGCTGGTGATGTTGCTGAGAGGGTCATACGTGTATTGCTCAGTGAGGGCGCCGTTGCGGGTGATGGTGGTAACGCGACCTGCGGGATCGAGGGTGTATTCGCGATGCACCCGATCGGTGTCGGGGTGGGTGAGGATGTGGCTGGTGGGGTATCCGTCTGGGCGGTAGGTGTATTCGTCGTACCGGAGCCGGTGTGGGCTCGGGCGGGTAGACGGGCCGAGGTCGAGTGAGCTGCCGGGGTAGGCAGTGACGTCTTGGTGGGTGAGGTGCCCTACTGCGGTGAGGTTGCGGGTGACCGCGATTTCACCTATGCGCCAACAGGTTAGACGACCGAGTGGGTCGTGGGTGAACTGGACGTGGTTGCCGTCGACTGTCATTGCGCGAGTACGGCCGGTGAAGTCGTAGTGCCAGTCGGTGGTCGCGTCGGAGGGGGTGATGCGGCGGGTGCGGCGGCTGAGTTGGTCGTAGTCGTGCCGCATCGGGGATTGATGATCGAGCGTTTGGGTGGCTATGTGGCCTGTTGGGGTGTAGCCGAATTCGAGGGCGTGGATGGAGTCCCCTCCGCTGCCGGATACAGCGGTGAGGATGCGCCCGACGGGGTCGTGGGTGTAGCGGAGCCATTCGCCGGTGTCGGCTGTGATTTCGGTAAGACGCCCGAGGATGTCGCGGGTGTAATGGCGGGTGACGCCGGTGGCGGGAGTGATCGTGGCGACGCGGCCGGCGCGGTCGTGGGTGTAGTGGGTGGTGGCACCGGTGTAGTCGGTTTCGGCGATCAGGCGGCCCGCGAGGTCGTGCTCGTAGGTCCAGGTGTGGCCCAGGGGGTTGGTGACCGTGGTGAGGCGGCGTTCGGCGTCCCAGGTGTAGCGGGTGGTCGACCCGTCGGGCTCGGTGCGGGAGGTCAGCAGGTCGAAGGCACCGTAGGTGAAGCGGGTGAGGTTGGCTGCGCGGTCTGTGTGTGTCAGCAGGTTGCGTTCACCGTCGTAGGTCCACGATTCGGTGTGACCGTCGGGGTCGGTGCGCTGCAGCAGTTTTCCATCGGGAGCCCACGCATAGCAGGTGTGGCCGCCGAAGGAGTCGATGACTCTGATCGGTCTGCCGAAGTGGTCGCGTTCTATGCGGGTGATCGCGCCGTTCGGGTCGGTTGTCTGGATGGGAAGACCGGCCGGATCTACCTCGATGGTGGTGCGGGCGCCGTCGGCGTTGGTGATCTGGGCGATAGCGCCATTGGGGTGGTAGCGGTATTCGGTGCGGGTGCCCGCCGGGTCGACAATGGCGGCGAGGTTGCCGGTCTTGTCCCATTCCTGTTGTCGCGCACTGCCGTCTGCCTCGATGACTCGGGTGGGGCGGTTGCGCCACAGGTACTCGATCTCGACGGTGTGGCCGTCAGGGCGGGTGATTTCGGCGACGTCACCCTCGGCGGTGTACTTGTAGCGGGTGATGCCACCGTCGGGAGCAACGACTTTCAGCGGGTTGCGGTCGGCGTTGTAGTCGACATGGGTACGACCACCTGCCGGGTCGACAAGGTCACGGAGGCGACGGTCCCGGTCGAAGCCGTGGCTGGTGACCGCACCGAAGGAGTCGGTGACGGTGGTGAGGCTGCCGGCGCCGTCGGGGAATTCGAGATAGTCGAAGTCGCAGTTCATCACACCGGCGGTGCCGCGCTGGTAGATGACGCGACCGGACTCATCGTAGGCGTTGACCATCTGATTGCCGTTTGAATCGGTCCACGAGGTCAACCGGTGTTCAGTGTCGTAGCTGTAACGGGTGGTGGCGCCGACGGCGTTGGTGACCATCGCGAGTTCACCGAACTCGTAGTCGAATTCCAGTACCCGCGTAACGGTTTCAACACCGTTGTCGCCGGAACTGCTGACCGACAGTCCGGTCACCCGGCCCGCCGCGGTGTCGATGAGGACTCGATATCCGCCGGAATGCGAGACCTCGACCGGTGTGCCGTCGCTGTTGTAGTGGAAGCGGATTCGGTTACGGTGCCGGTCGGTAATCGCCGAGATCGCGTAGTTCCCCAGCCGGGATTCAAGGTCGCCGAGTACCGGTTCTGGAGCGAAATGCCAGATCAGTTCACGACCTTGATCCCAGAGCCGATAGCCGCCGGTGTCGGTGCGAGTCAACGTCCACCGCTGCCCACCAGTGATCGGCTCCACCGCCACACCAGCCGCGGCGTGCGGATAGACCAGCATGATCCCGTCCTGCCCGAGGAAGGTCACACCTTCGTGCTCGACCACCAAACGGATGTCGAGGGTCGCTGACCAGGAAGGACCGAACCAGCGGCCATACCGGTAGCTCGAGCGGTGAGTGCGCTCCAACACCAGCGACAGAACTCCAGGCAGGTCGAGATCGGTTTCCGGAAGCAGGAATTCGCCACTGGCGACATCGACGGGATCTCGGTCGCAGGTTTTCTCGTTCGGGGTCTGGTTGCTGTCCGCGCCGTTTTCGCGCGCCGTGTCACCGGCACCCTGGTCGGCCTCGGCGCGACCCTGCGGCGTGTTGTCCACCGGTTGGTCGTGGTGAGACTGTTGATGATCCGGGCTCGGGCTGCCGTGACCGCCCGGGGTAGTGCCGTCCCCTCCATGTCCGTCCGTGGAGGTCGGGTTCGGGTCATGGGTCTGCTGTGGAGGGTCACCGCCGTGCTCGGTTGTGGTGGGCGAATCAGTGTTGTGAGGAGCCGGATTCGTGTCCGGATGCGGTGCCGCCGATGGTGACTCCGGCTGTGTGTGGTTGGGAGCCGAGTTCTCCGGTCGGGGTGCGTCGGGTTCTGCAGTGTGCGAGGGGGTTTGGGACGTGGTGTCGCCGGGATGGGGGTCGGTGGTTCCCGGCTGGGTTGGGGATTCGGTCGCCGTGTTGGGGTGGGTGCCCGGCTCGGTCGTACTCGGGTGGGTGCCCGTCGGCGTTCCCGGCTCGTGCTCGGTCGAGGTCGGCGACGATGCCTCGCTTGTTGGGTGGGTGCCCGTCGGTGCGCCCGGCTCATGCGGTGTCGACGAAGGAGCATGAGATGTGGGAGCGCTCGGCGTGTGGGCGCCGGCCGATGGGTGTGGAGCGTGTTCTGCCGCGCTGGCCACAGTGTGGGTGGCTTTGGTGACTTTGGAGACGTCGCCGACCTTGTCCAGAGCCGACAGTGCGGGTTTGTCCGCGCCCGCACCGCCGGTGCCGACGGTGGTGATCAGGTCTCCGGTGAGCGAGCCCAGGAACTCCGAGGGGTTCTTGCGGGCACCGGACAGGATCGCCGACGTCATCGCCCCGGGATCAGCGGCGGCCACCACCAGTCCGGTGCCCAGATCCGACATGCTCGAGAAGTATTCGGCCGGATGAGTGAGGTTGTAGGCGTCGAGTGGGCTGACCTGACGCACGAACTGCACGATCCCGGAGAAACTGGTCAACAACCCGGAGGTGAAGTTCAGTTTCGCTTGATCCAATGCCCCCGACAGGTCCGAGACGTTGTCGGTCCAGCGTTCGGTGAACGGCGACTCGGTCGGCGCGGACTCGGTCGCGGCCACCAATGCTGCCGCGGCTGAGGCTGCGGCATTGTCGCGTTGGGCGCGGGCACCGCGCAAGATCTCACGGGCCTCATTGCGTATCGACGTCCACGTATCCACCAGAGGCGTTTTGCGTTTCTGCTCATCGGACAGCGCGTTCCACTGGGTTTTCTTACTGTTTTCCTCGACCTCGGCAGCATCCCACCGTGCAATCGCGTCCGCGGCCTTGGTTTGAGCGGCGGTCACCTCGTAATACCAACTGTTGAGCACGCCCGACGCCTTGTGCATCGCGTCCGAGCCTTCCCACCACAGCTTGGGTTGTTTGGCGAACTCGGTGTGGAACTCCTCGGCCGCGGTCCCGGTCCAGTCCGCGGTGTTCACCGTGCGCAGCGCGTCGCCGGTCTGCCCGATCGAATCCCCCATCTTCTGCAATGCTTCGGCGGCATCGTGGATCGCCGAGGGGTCACCGCGGATCAGTTCTTTCGGATCCTTGGTTTGTCCGAGTTCACGCTCGTGAATTTCACCGCCGGCCAGGTCGGCGATCTTGTCGCCGAGATCGTCCAACCCTTCGGCGACCCCATCCGCGCCAAGGTTGCGGGCCAGCGTGGCGGCAGCGTCCAAACCGGAATCGGCGAGCTCGCCCGCCTTCTGGGTGACCGATTCGACACCGTGCTCGATCGCGTCACCAACCGAGGTGACGAAATCCCCGATCCCCAAAGCTATTGCCCCCCTTGCCCGTTACGAATCTCCGCCGCTCGCTCCGCGGCACCGGTATTCCAATGCTGCGGGATCCCCGGTATCGGGCCGTTGTTGCCCAACGCGTCCGGGCCCACCGCCTGAATGACCTCGATGTTGGTGCCGATCTGGTTGAACGCGTTCTGGAACGACTCGGCGCTGTAGTCGCGGTTGCGGATCTGGTTGTACTGGTTATCGGCCAGAGTCTCGCCCCACGACCGTTTGTCGATCTCCTCATTCGACAGATGCGGGTTCCCGATCAGATGGGCGGTGATCTCCTTGAACGTGTCAGAGAACTTCTCATCCATGATGTGATAGCGGCCCGCCGCCAACCCCAACGTTTGCGCGATAGCGTTACCCGCCTGCACCAACGACCGCACACCCCACGACCACCGCTCGGTGAACGTCTCAAACGCATTCTGCACCAAGGACTTACCCGCCTGCATCGGCGACAACGTCAACAGCGAAAACCCTCGCCCCATCGCCCCCGTCTCACCGACACCGAGATCGGACAGTTCACCGATGACACCGGTGATCCCGTCTGCCGCCTGCTGCAACACTGCGGGATCGACATTCAGTTGCTCACCCATCAGCGGTTCCCATCACCAGCGAGGGAGGTCTCGGAAGCGTTCGGCGGGAACGCCATTGGTGCTGTGCCCGCCATATCGACAGCGACTCCGGTCGGCTCGGCCCGGCTTGCCGCATACTCAGCGAGGCGACCCCCGCGCAGCGTGTGATAGCGGTACTCCTGGTCCGAATCGACACCGCGAGCACTCATATAGCGGGCGTAGGACTCGACGCTGGTGAACGCACAGATCCAGTCGACGCCGCCGACCCGGGAAGTAAACACCCGGTCCTCATCGATCAACGGCACCACCAGCAGCGCGTCACGCGGCTCCAGATAGTCGAGCTTCGGAATCCCTGGACCCAGAATGAGGTACACGCCCATGCCTCACCCCGGATGGCGAACGACCGGTAAGCCACGATGACCCGACCGGGCAGATAGCCTCGAACCGGACGTGACGGCAGCATTCACGATCTTGACCGTGCGAGCGAACCCGACCGACCGGCTATGTGTCGAGGGAAGGGTGACGATCGGGACAGAAACGATCCACAGCGACAAACGAATTCGCCTGTGCATGCTCCGCCATCGGCAAAGACGAACATCATCCGACTGCGTGGTGCATCACGGCAACGCCGCGACCGCCGGCCCGGTCGGTCCAACCGGATCCGACCGCGGACGTCTGACTGGCATCGCCGGAAGAGTGAAATGCGAACCGCTGGAAGCATGTTCAACGTTGTCGACCATATCCAATCCGAATTTCCGTCAGTGATCACTACCTCGGGTTCATCGAGACCGAGGTCAGCTCGGGCCGCTACGGGTCGGCCAGCGATGTTGTGCGCTCCGCCCTACGGCTACTCGAGGACCGCGAGACCAACCTCCGCGGGGTGCGGGAAGCCCTCATCGAGGCCGAGCACGCCGGGCCCGGCGTGCCGTTCGATGGGGAGGAATTCCTCGCCCGCAAGCGGGCGGAGTATCGCTGAAGTTCGTCGACGTCACCCGCACCTCCAACGGATCAACGCATGTGCGTCAATCTCAGTTTTAGTTCGCTGTCCGCTTGCTGGAGATCGACTCTTGTGCTTTACAGCACGGCAGCGTCCTACGGGGTGGATGCTGACGGTGCGCTGACCCCCGAAGTTCGGTCGTCGGTCAGGGCTCGCATCCGAGCCAACCGGACTCGCCACCGGTTGTTCGATTCCTCCGGCCAGTCTGGCTTGCTGGTGTAGATGTTCGGCTGATGCTTAGCGACATCCACAGGTTCCCACTCGGGCAAACACCACATGTTGTGCAGGGGGCTGGCATGCGCACGACACCGTTGCCGAAGCCAACGATCGAGCTCAAGAGCGTCAAGTTGCAAGCGGGCGCTGATGATCCAACCTCCCTCGAACTCGATCGCCTCGATCTCGGGCGGTGATATGTACTTTTGGCCAGGCCTGTATTCGTATCCTCCAATCGTGTCGGGGCACCTGCTGTTGCCCGCGTCGTTGACGGCTGTGCATGCCGCGAACCCGGCATGTAGCCCTGGGATGTTTTGGTCGGATTCACCTGGAAATGACTTTGTCTCCACACCGCCTGGGGCGAGGTACGCGATCCAGAGACCATTGAGATTGATGATTGTCGGAAACCGCCGTTTCCGAACCCGACCGTCAACGGCGCCACTCTCCCAGAGTTCGGCCGTCGCTGCGGAAATGGCGGTAACGGCATCGATGTCGCCGAACTCGAACCACTCACCTTCCCGGCGGTAGCGCTGAAACCGTTCATGCAGGGCACGCTCAAGCGCCGCACCGCCGCCATGTCTCCACAGCACACGCATGCGGAAGGGAAATCCTGTCTTGAACTCGGCAAGGCGGTGTTCGGGCGACCTCGAGTGCCCGATCTTGACTCGCGGGCATTCGTCGCCGCCAATCAAGTACACATAATCTGCCTGCATCGCCTACCACCTGCCGGTACCGTTCCGATCGGATTCGGCAGTGATGATACTGAGCCACACCGACACGCTCCCGTCGTCGCAGCGTGGACCCGGCTTCGAAACCACCACGGCCACCGGCGGACTCGGCGCCCTCCTGGGGTCGTTCGGCCGAGCACCTGGGTGAGGACGTCCGAACTGCACACGGTGTACGGGGGGAATCGGCTCAGCGCCACCATGAGCGGGCATACCCCGAACGCCTTCCTGATCAGAATCGAGGCCGGGACGCCGGGCACCGCCCGAGCCTGGCCAACCTCGTCCACCAGTTCAATCCCGATATCGCGCCTGTCGGTGACAGCCGATCCTGCCGCCTCTAGCGCGCCCAGGTTTCGTACCTGAACCCGGTGCGCGCCCGGACTCGCCGGGTGTCTACCGTGACGTGCCGCGCCCAGGCGCCGACGATCACGGCGAGCCGTACGACAAGCGCCTGTTCCACTGACCAGAGCAGGCAGCTATCCTGCACATTCGTCGACCCGATTCCGATGAGCGTCGACCACACGATCGTCATCTCGTCGATGGTCGTCCACGCGTGCCGCCATACCCGGGTCACCTCGACCGGTCAGCGAGCAGAATGCGTCAGTCGCGCATCGCGGTGAGCCGCCGCAACGCGGCCACCTCGATCGCCCGTCGCGCTCGGCTTGTCGTCCGCGACCTGCCTTCACTCGCTGCTCGTATCCGGTGTTCATCCGGCGTCGCGCGCGGCTTCGCGTGGCGAGAAGTTCTGTCGAAGTCAACCACGACACGATCCGCTGCGCCATCAGCGAAAGACCGTTGCTGGCTTCACCGGCCGCCCGGTGGCCTGCGCGATCGAGATAGCGACACGGCCGTTGCCCATGAGGAAGCTCCATCAGCGGCCCGTCGGTCCCAGATGCCAGCCCCGTGTAGAAGCCGATATCGGCTCTCCCGTCCGAAGTTCACTCGTACCGATCCGCGAACACTTTGGACCAGTTCATGATTCATAGCCTGCCTTCCAGACCTGCGCAACGCCAACCGTTTTCGCCTTCAACAGCCCGTCCCGCGGTCCGCAGTATCAGCTGCGGGTGCACTCGCTACTCAGAGGGTTGTCTTTCACGCTTGTGTGTCGGTCGGTCGACGTACTCTGGCGACGATGAGTGTTCGAAGCGTAGAGGGTGCGTATCAGGGGGCTCTTCGGGCGTTCAAAACCCCGATGCTCGATTTGCTCCATCAAACGTATGCACCGTTTGTCGTGACCATGCTGGCGACAGTGTTCACCGCCGAGCGGCCCGCAGTGACAGTGGCGGACGCGCACGCGGAGATCAGCGATGCGTTGAACCAGTTGCGGGCAATGGGATACGGCGAGGAGAACCAGCTACCGTTGCCCGTCGGGAGCGCCCGGGATCTGTGCCGTCAGTGGGTGAACGCTGGGTGGCTCGTACGTCAGGTGCTGGACAACGAGGGCGAGGTCTATCGGTTGTCCGCGCATGGCGTGGGCGCGTTGGAAGTCGCGGGCCGAGTCGCGGGTTCCCGCACACGAGTATCGGAGTCGCGGGTCCGGACGCTGTTGGAAGCAGTAGAGCGGCTGGCGCAGGACGCTGACCCGGATGTGATGGCACGGATTGCCCGTCTGGAGGCGGAGATCCGGGAACGGCAGCAGGAGCTGTGGCGGCTCGAGGCTGGCGGCGCCGTCGAGTCCGTCGACGACGAGCGGCTGGTGGAGGAGGCGGAGAACGTGCTGCATTTGGCGCGGGAGCTGCCGGCGGATTTCGCCCGGGTGGCAGAGTCGATCAAGGCCATGCAGCGGCATGTAGTTGCCGATCTGCGGCAGGACGTCCGGCCGACCGGCGAGGTGCTGCGGGAATACCTGGAACACGGGCAGCAGATCATGGACGCAACGCCGGAAGGACGGGCCTTCGCCGGGGCGTTGGGGTTGATCGGCGATCCGGAGCGAATCGATGATTTGTCGAGCCGGTTGCGCACGGTGCTGCGGCATCGGTTCACCGCGCAGTTGACCGAACCGCAGCGGCGGGAGTTCACCGAGATCGCGCGCCGGATCGAGCGAGGCGTCAAAGAGGTGCTGACCGCGCAGCGGCAGGCGTCGCATGTGATCACGACTCAGGTCCGCAACCATGACCCGATGCGGGACCGTCAGGTAGACGAGCTGCTCCGTGAAGTGATGACTGGCTTTCACCGATGGATGCCCGGTTCCCGGCGCGGGGAGCCGATCGAGCCACTGCGTCGCCTACCGACCGCCAGCGTCGAGCATCTGCGTCAATCGCTGAGTGATCCCCGCCCGCTTCAGCCGCCCGTGCCGTTGGCCGAGTGGAGCTACGATATGATGCCGGACACCGATACCCGGGCATGGGGCGGCCCGAATTATGCGGCGCTGGATGAGCATCTAGCACGGTTCGCCGCCGAAGCGGACACCGTCGAGATCGCGGTCGCCTTTGGTGTGGCACCCGAGGAGATCCGCCGCCCGGTCGATTTGCTCGGTCTGCTCGAGCTCGCGCATCGCGCGGGTATGACCGAAACTGGGGAGATTGTCACCGTCGAGGCGGTCCGGCCGGATCGGACTCGGCGGCGATTCGCGTTCGGCGGTGTAGTCGTGACGACGAAGGAGGGGGCGGCGGATGAGTGAGACTGATTTCTGTGACAACGCGTGGTCTGAGGGTGAGGATGCAGGGTTCATCGATCCGGTCTCGATGGAGGAGGACCCGACCGAGCTGTTCGCCGGCGACACGGGCACGCTGGACGCGGAGGTGCGGCGGGTGCTTGTGCGGCTGTTGCAGCGCCGGTTCCTTTTGGCCGATAAGAACTCGGCGCAGTGGCGGACCCTGCTCGAGAACCAGCAACTCATAGAGTCCCGGTTGCATGACATGTTCGTCCGGCTCGTGATCGATCACGAGCGCGGCATCGCCCACAAGCAGCAGGTGCGGTCGGCGGAACTCGATGTGCCGATCCTTTTGAAGGACGATCCCTACAACCGTGCCGAGACGCTGGTACTGGTGCATCTACGCACGGTGTTCCAGCAGGAACGGGTCGCGGGTGAGATGTCGGCGCGGGTCGATATCGAAGAACTCGAGCAGACGGTGCTGACCTACTTCGACCCTGATGGCACCAATATGGCGGACAGGCAGAAAGAGATCCGTGGCGCAGTGACGCGGTTGGCCAGGGAAGGATTGATGGACGAGGAAACCGCGGGTCGATACCGGATCACGCCGCTGGTGGAGGTCGTGATGAGTACGGAGAAACTCAGCGAGCTGAGCCGATGGTTGCGTGAACGCAACGACGGCACGGGCCACGTGGTCGACGACACCATGGGGGATATCGCGTCATGAATATGATCGACACGCTGTTTGGGCTGATCCCCGAGGCGTCTCGCGGTCAGCAGTGGGTGGCGCAGGATCTGCAGTTGGTCAACTGGGGCGGGTACGACGGGCACCATCGTGTGCGGTTCGCGCCCGGCGCGACCCTGCTGTGCGGTGAGTCTGGATCGGGCAAGTCGACTCTGATGGACTCCTATATCGCGTTGATCATGCCCCACACGATGCCGTTCAACGGGGCCTCCAACGGTGGTGTCGTCGGTCGGCCGCGCGGCAAGGATCAGCGCAACATCCTGTCGTATGCACGGGGAAAGCTCGACGAATCCCGAACCGCAGGTGAGACGAAGGCCCAGGTTCTGCGTGGCGACGGCCGGGACACCTGGTCAGCGATCGCGATGACATGGGCCGACCGTTCCGGTGCGAGATTCACTGCCGTCCGGGCATGGTACGTGCCGTCGTCGGCGCGTTCTCTCGAGGACCTCGCCAAGGTGCGAGCCACCTGCGACGTACCGTTCGACCTGCGCGAGCTGGCGGGACCGGCGAGCAAGCGGCTCGCCGAACCTGCGGTGAAAGCGCTCGGGCTGACGTGTTACCCCACCGACCTGGAGTACACAGCGCGGTTGCACACCGCGCTCGGGATCGGCGCCGCCGGAGACGGGAACAAAGCGGTCGCGCTGCTGGGCCGGATTCAGGCCGGACAGCAGATCACCACGGTCGACGCGTTGTACAAGACGATGGTTCTCGAGGAACCGTCTACCCTTTCCACGGCCGACGAGGTGGTCAAGCAGTTCGACGAACTGTCCAGCACGCGCAAACAGATGACCACCGCGCGCCAGCAGGTCAGGGCACTGACTCCGATCCGGGAGCATCGCAGCACCATCCACGACGAAACCGAGCGGCTGCACATGATCGAGGCCATCGGATCGTTCACCGACTCCTCGTCCCCAGCGTGGTTGTGGCGGCACGAACGACGAGTCGAATTGCTGGACGCTACCGCGGAAAACCTGCAGCGACGCCGCGAGCAGGCCAAGGCAGCAGTCGATGCGCAGTCGGCCCTGGCCGAGTCGGCCAAATCCGAACGGGACGGAGTAGCAGAGACTCTGCGCGCTTCCGGTGGCGACCGATTGGACAGGGCCCGTAGAGAGCTTCGTGAGGTCGATAAGCACCTCGACGAGGTCAGGCGGGTGCGCACGCGACTGGACAAGGCGTTGAATGTCCTCGACGTCGAGGTATCCGGCGAAGAGGACTTCGCTGCTTTGGTCGTACAGGCACGCCGGCTGCTCGATGACAAGAAATCCAGGGAAACCACGCAGAACCACTTCGCCGCGGCGAAGGCACACCAGACGACCGTAACGCGAGAGCTGGCGGAGTTGCATGCCGAGCGCAAGGCTGTCGCGGCTCGCCGGGGCAATATCCCCACAGAGTTGCATCGAGCGCGCGCGGCGCTTGCGGAGGCCGCTGGTCTTACGCCGGATGATCTTCCGTTTGTCGGTGAATTGATCGAGGTTCGTACGGGATTCGAGCCGTGGCGCGAAGCGTTCAACCTCGCTCTGGGCGGGTTCGCCACCAAGATGCTGATCGACATCGCACACCTGAATACTTTCCGCGAAAAGATCAACACCGTGTGCACCGTGCGGCGCATCCAGTTCGAGGGCGTACGGACCGGATTGCGGGACGAGATCGGGCTTGACGATCGCACGCTGCCGGGCCGCCTCGACTACCGTCCCTCACCGTTCACGGCGTGGCTCAAAAGCGAACTCGTCATCCGGTTCGACTATGTCTGCGTCGAGACTCCTCGCCTGCTGCCACAGCATCTCAAGGCACTCACGATCACCGGTCAGATCTCCGACGGTGTGCGCGGCGCGCACGGCGGTCAGGGAAGGGCCAACGTCCTCGGCTTCACCAACGACCGATTGCTCGCGCATCTCGACGAACAGATCCGCGACGCCGAGGAACGCCAGACCGACGCCGACAGGCTACTGAAACAGGCGCAGGACGCCCTCGACTCGTTCGAGGACCGCCGCGGCGCCTACCGCACCCTGACCGAGCTGTCGTGGGATCAGGTAGACGTCGACTCGGTCTCGGCCGAACGAGACCGATGGACACAGATCATCGACGAAGTTCACTCCGACAACCCCGAAATCGACCGACTGCAGAAGAAATTGGCTGCGCTGGAGGTCAAGGTGAACGACCTCGCCGAGAAGGCCATCCGGGCCAAGGTCGAGAAAGAAGACCTCGACGAAGCCTGGAAAACAACCGCAGGCGAGGCGGTCGACGCCCAGCAAGAACTCGACGCCACCCGCCAGTCCGGTCGCGAGGTCACTGCCGAGTACCGTGACTATCTCACCGCATTGTTCGATACAGGGGGGACTGGCGATATCCCGGCCAGCGAGGCCATCACACAATTCGATGCGACCACCGACCGTGTGGCCGACCGGCTCAGAGCCGATCGGCAGACTGCTGCGAGTGCGATAGCCAGGGCCAGAACAGCACTGTCGGAAACGTTTTCGACATTCGTCGAACGTTGGCCGAATCCGAACCTCGGCACCGACCCCGATGCCTCCTACGACGATTTCGAACGCCTGCTCACCGACCTGGAGACCAGTCGGCTGCACGAGCTGGAAAACCAATGGCGCGACAGCCTGCTGAAACTGTCCGGCAACGACCTCACCAGCCTCGACAGCGAACTCGCCTCGGCTATCCGGGAGATCCGCGACCGGATCGAACCGGTCAACCGCATCCTCGCCGACCTGCCGTTCTCCGACGACGACCATCGACTGCAGATCGACCCGCAGGAAAGCCACTCGGCAGTACGCGCACGCTTCCGCAAGGAGCTGCGTGACGTTCGCCGCCTGATCGACCAGGCCGACACCGATACAGCCCGGGAGCGTGCCTACGGTCGGATGGCCAAGGTGATCGACCGCATCCGCCGCACGGCCCCGGACTTCGCCGACCTGATCGATGTGCGCAACCACATCCGCATCAGCGCCGAAAAGCGCAACGCCGCAAACGAACACGTCGCCCTCTACGACCACATCGGAGAGAAATCCGGCGGCGAGTCCCAGGAACTCGTTGCCTTCATCGTCGGCTCGGCGTTGCGCTATCAGCTGGGCGACGCGGGCGCCGAACGTCCCCGCTACGCTCCGGTCTTTCTCGACGAAGCGCTTATCAAGGCTGACGCCCGCTACACCGGTCGCGCCATTGGCGCCTGGCGTGGCCTCGGATTCCAGCTCATCGTCGGCGCCCCCAACGACAAGAACAGCGCCATCGAACCGCATGTCGAGGCCGAATATCTGGTGCTCAAAGACACCCAGAGCCGCTCCTGGGCCAAACCCATAATCGGCGTGCCCGAGGACGACGAGTGACCTCCAGCCTTGTGACAGTGGAAGAGGCCGTCGAAGCGATCCGCCGCAAGATCGACCAGAAATGGGCCGAAGCAGTCTGCGCGGAGCGCGGCGGCGAAGCACCCGTGACCTATTCCGTGCCGCTTCGCCCCGGACTATCGACCGGGAAAAGTGTTGGGCAGATCGGGTACGACCTCTGGCACGAATGGCATACGGCGTGGCGCGCGTTCGATACACAATTCATCAGCGGTGCCGTCGGACTCGAGATCATCCGCAAACCGGTGACAATCCGCGGTGTGACTGACGAGTTCCCGGCGACGCTCATAGCCGAGACCGCAACCGCCGCCATCGAACTCGTGCACCAAGCCCAGGGCAGGCTCCCAGCCGTCGACATCGATCACGCCCGCAGACTCGCCACGTCCCTCGCCGCGGTCGGCGCAACTCTCACCCCAGCCACCTTGAAGGCCACCTACCGGCTCGCCGAGCCCGACACCTCTGTCTTATTCGCAGCTGTGTCCTGGTTACGCGACCACCCTGACGTGAGTGCCTGGACTGCCCGCCAACTGCCGGTTCCCGGCATGCACTCGAAGTGGCTCGAAACCCACGGCGCGCTCCTGGCAATGGTGACCGGCCGCGACGTGCGCTCCGAAGTCAGGCCACGGCTGGCTGTCGTTCACCTGACCTACGTTGACCCCGACTACACCGCCTCGGGCAGGCGCAGGCACGACTCCTGGACCACCGGTGATGTCCACGACCTCGCCTACGAACCGCGGGTCGTCCTCATCGTCGAAAACCGTGACTGTCGCCTCTGGTTCCCACCTGCCGGCGATTCGATCATCGTCGAAGGAAGCGGCAAAGCCGCCGGGTCCCTGCTTGCTGGTATCGCCTGGATCCGCGCGGCCGAACATATCTTCTACTGGGGCGATATCGACGCCGACGGCTACACGATCCTCGACCGGCTCCGCGCCGCGATGGCCGCACCTGCCCCCGATGGCATGCCCGCCAAGACCGTCCACTCCATCCTTATGGACGCCACCGACCTGCACCGCTACGCACATCATGGTGTGAACCACGACAAGGCCGGTCGGCCAATCAAACCGTCCTCGACGCGGCTCACCAACCTCACCCAGGCCGAAGCAGCCGCCTACGACGCCGTCGCCACGGCAGGACCCGCACCGTTCCGGCGAATCGAGCAGGAAGCCATCCCACTCCATGACGCCGCAGGACGGCTTGAGTCATTGATCGATACCCTCGCGACAACGACGTTGTCTCCTTGACCGATTACACCCAGATCGCTGAGCTATATCGATCTACCGGCGCGTAGGAATGCAACAGCGCCGCGCCCTCGGTCATCGACCGGTGAATACCGGAAACTCGCCGAAGGGTCCGACGCGAGGCGCGAGTTTCAAACATCAGCAGCGCCGGACATTGCAGCAGAGCGGTTTGCGATCGGGGATGCAGCCAGAGCGGTGTCTGTCATGGTGTCGGGGCGGAGGCTCGAGGCGCACTTGGGATGTATCACCACAATGTCCCCTGACCGCGCGATGCGGCGGAGTTGCGGGCGCTGCGTCGGGCGGGTTTGGCCAGGGTCAATTCGGCGGGCGAGAAGGCCAGCGTGTCCTTCGATCCGGTGGGTTGTACTCGGAGGAAATCGGCCTCGCCGGGGTTGCCGACCGCGACTACCCTGCCCGAGCGCCCTTCCCGCATGCCGACCGCCTGCGCGGTGAACCAAACTCTTGGTGCCCGACCTTCCGCGATATCCGCCGTTATCTGCTGAATATCACTGTCGGACAAGGGCTGCGGGCCGGTTCGAGCGGATAACATTGCGCACTCCGTGGATCGACAGCGTCTTCGCATCAGCATGCCGGACGACACCGACAAACCCCATGCCCATGCCCATGCGCGCCGCCGTCAGAACGATCTACCCGGCGCCATCTGCAGAACTCTCGAGCGGATCGCCCGAGTTGGGTGGGCCAGTGCACGGGAGGATGCGCGTTCATGCAGCACACGCAGGATAGGCGCGAGCCGGACGGGTTGCATCCAAAGTCCGATGCATGAGGGCGACGACCAATCTCGGCAACATCGTGAGGATCCAACTACCCAATATTCGCTTATATGTTCGATTTTCCAGGTTGCCGGTCGCAATCCGAGCCGGAACTCTTGGGCGTCTTTGTCGGAGAATGTTGGAATATGCGGCACAGGTGGTAGTGTGCGGTGCCGTGACCAATTCCCTGGAGGAGCTCGACCGGCGGATCGAGATCTTGCGCGACGAGGTGCGCCGGGCATTGATGGCCGGCGACACGGTGCGAGCAAATCAGGTTCGGGTGGAGCTTCGCCGGGTGGAGCGGGCATGGCACGACGCGATCGATGCCGTTGCCGCACCTGACGACGCCGCGAAGGCTGCGGGCCCTCTCGGGTCCATTCTGTCGGTGCGGGACCAGGTCCATCAGGCGTTGACCCTGCTGGGTGTACCTTCAGCACCGAAAATGGTTGTGGCTGTACAGGATGTGTTCTTCGCCGGGGAACTGTCCAGCGAGAAGGTCAGGCATCTACGGCGCGATGAGGAGCGCTCGTTCCGGTCGTCTCCGCATGCGCGGCCCTACTATTTGTGTAGCGCGCTTACGGCAGATCGGCTCATCGCTGCCCGTGGACTGCTGGCGGTGTCGACGTGGCCGATCAGCCGCCGTATCGTCGGCCCGCTGAGTGGGCGCGTCGACTTCCTCACTGGCGCAATCCATGTGGCCGAGCAAGTCGGTCGTATGAGCGAGCCGACACTGCCAGCCAAGCGGCTGCTAAGGCGGTTCGCCACCAGTATCCCCAGTGCCGGTGACTCATTCGATGCTCTCGACCCGGCGACGGTGGCCGAGGCGGCACGGACCGAGCTCGCGGTCCATCAAGACGACGATCAGGTGCAGCGGGACGTGGCAGCCGAGCGTGCCACATCGCAGCTCGACGAACGACAACAACTATTCGGCTCGACACTCACGGTGGTCTCCCAGTCCACAACCGAGCGCTGATCGGGTCCACGGGCAGTATTCTTTTCCCTCTTCTATCCATGCGTGCTTCCGTTACGAAGGAAGATCTGTTGAACGACACCGACATTCGTCTGGATACCATCCGCGGATCGGCTGACCCGAAGAAACACGATGCGAGAACGATCGCTGCGCTGACCAGCAACCCCGGATGCAGCCGCCGCGGTGTGCTGGATGCCGCCGCCGTCAACAAGCAGGAACTGGCCGAGCATATCGGCTACCCGCCACAGTTCGGGCAGTCCCCATTCGACATCACCCGCGGCATCGCCTTCGAACAATTCGTGAAAGCCAACTCCTGCGCCGAGCTACTCCGGCTGCTGCGGGAGAAATTGTCGCTGCCGATCCCGCAGGTGTCCTACCACGACCTCGCCGTTGCTGCCGGTCACGAGACTTCCCAGACGCGACATCGGTACACCCGGCAGCTGCTGGCACGAGCGGCGCGGTCCGACCCCGACTCGGGCACCTTGTTCGATCATCCGCTGCTGCGGCTGAATATCGCCGGCCACGACGCCTACCTGGAACCGGATCTGGTGGCGTTCAAACTGGGCGACCGGTTCCACGTGGTCGAGATCAAGTCGTTCTCGATCATCGATGGCCGCGCCGACCCAGGCAAGGTCGCTTTCGCGGCGACCCAGGCGGCGGTGTACGTGCTGGCGCTGCGGCAGCTGTTACAGGAACTGGGGTTGAAGCCGGGGCTGGTGTCCGACGCGATCTTCCTGGTGTGCCCGACGGACTTCTCCAACCAGCCGACCTCGGCTCGCATCGACATCCGCAAACAGGTCGCGGTCCTGCGGCGGCAGCTGTCCCGCCTGGCGCAGATCGGCCCACTGCTGTCGCTGCTGCCGCCCGAACTGACCCTGGACCTTCGCCGCGACGACCACGGCATCGCCACCAGGCCGGTCGATGAACTGATCGACGCCCTAGAGCAAGTCGATGCGCGCTACGCGCCGGAGTGCCTGACCACCTGCGAAATGGCGCTGTACTGTCGCGCACAGGCGCACCATTCGACCGAGAGACTCGGCCGATCGGTACGCGAAGATCTGGGCGGCATCGAAATGCTGGACGCCGCCCTGGCTTTGGCGCAGGGACGCGCTCCCGGTGAGCACGAGTACGAGGCCGCGCACCTGCTTCGGCTGGCGGACAGGATGCGTGCTGACTGCCTCAAGGGGGTCGCGTGAGCACCCTGACATCGCTAGCGCGTGCTTACGCCGTGAAAGAGCGTCGCGCTCAACCGATCACGACAGTCCGACACGTTCATATCAGTCGGCGCCCGATGGTGTGCGTTCCATTGAACCTGGCCGGTGAAACCCTTGCTCCGTTGGCGGCGATGGTCGGAACCGACCGCGACCGTCCGGAGTTTCTGGTGGTTGCCCAGCCCCGCGACAAAGACCTGCGGTTGCGGTTCGCGCATCAGCTGGCGCTGCCGATTCTGGACTACATCGCTGCCTGTCGGCATTCCCGGCCCCGCCGGACCGCACACGCGGTCGCACCGCAACTGTGGGTTCCCAATCGCGGTGGTATCGAGTTCCTTGGGCTGCTCAGTCGTGCGATTCGATTCCGCTCCACGACCGGGAGCCATTCCGTCCCGATCCCGGTCCCGACGCTGGGGAGGTGGCTGAAATTCCTGGCCGACCGCGCCGACCACCCGGGATCGGCGCTGCTGCTGGCCGCGACCGATGTTCTCGGCCAACACTGGGCGACCGGGCAGAGCGCCATGGAGGATGGCAACCTCGCGGCATTGCTGGGGTGGATCGATCCACCTGCAGGCCGCGACGGTCCGCAGGCCGCGCTCGAGGCCGAGGACCCATTGACGTGGCCCCCAGCGGGTCCAGCCACCGATCCCCTGTTCGACCGAGAAGCGCTGGTCGGCATCTTCCGTGACTACGACCACGCCCGGACCGACCGTGATCGCCGGACGGCCAGAGCCCGGCTCGAGACAGCCGTGCGCGGACAGATCGAGCCGACATGGGAGCTGGTATGGCGGGCGATCGATCTAATGCGGGCTTTGCCCGCCGGCGACCGGGTCGGCACCCGGTGGGCGCGAGATGTCAAGGCGTTTCAAAAAACCGACGACTACATCGCTGGCGACGGCCCGCCGCAGCCAAAGCATCCCAATCCAGTCAACTCCGCCCGGGAAATCAACTGGCTCGAGCGGGCGAAGGCCGAATATGACGCTCAGCGGGCCTTCGACGATCCGCTCGTGATGGCCGAATTCCGGCTAGCCGGTGAAGCTTTCGCCGGAACCGTCACCGCCGTGGAGATCGATCCCAGGTCGAGGAGATCGCCGCAGGCGACCATCACGATCACTACCAACGACCCGGTTCGGCTCATCGCCGAGACCACCGGCCTTCGCGATCACCACCGCCCTCAGCAAAAGGGCACCATCACCGCCGTCGACAGTGGACCCGACCAGACTCGGATAACGCTGCGGCTGTCGAAGGGCATGGGCAACAACAGCATTCCGATCCCGGGCAGCGTCCCGAAGGTGAACGATCATGTCTGCTACACCCTGCTATCCGACCGATACACGCCCACAGGGAAGTTTCCGGAGCCATCGATGACGCCGTGGACTCACGGAGGACCCCCGCCACCGCAGATACCGGCCGACGGCGCAGAGGAGGAGTGGGCGTGACCGGCGACGTCGCTCAACAGGCCGAGCGAGTCGTCACGACGGTACTCGCCGAGTTTACCGACGGCCGTCACCGCGGGCTTATCGTCGACTCCCCGCCAGGCGCCGGGAAGTCCACATTGGTCGTGCGGGCCGCAATCCACATCGCCAACTCCGGCGAGCCAGCGATGGTCGTCGCGCAAACCAACGACCAGGTCGACGACCTGATCAGCCGCATGGCCATCCAGGCACCGTCGATCCCGATCGGCCGCCTCAGATCCGACACCTACGTCCCGACACCCCGCACACTGCACCCGAACGTCACCGTCGCACCAAAGCCCGAACAGCTGCGTCACGCCCGGATCGTCATCGCTACCGCAGCGAAATGGGTGCACGTCGAGGACGGGGTCTGGCCCTGGGCGATCATCGATGAGGCGTATCAAATGCGGTCGGACATGCTGCTGCGCGTTGCCCCACGATTTCACCGTGCGCTGTTTGTCGGCGACCCAGGCCAATTGGACCCGTTCGCGACCATCGACATCGACCGATGGACCGGCCTGACATGGGATCCCATGCAGAGCGCCGTCGCTGTGCTGCGGCGACACAATCCCGACCTACCGGTCCACCCGCTGCCGGTGTCGTGGCGGCTGGCCCCCGCCGCAGCCGAGCCGGTGTCGGCGGCGTTTTACTCATTTACGCCGTTCGACGCGGCCACCCGCCCGGACCAGCGTCACCTCCGTTACCGCACCCGGGGATTCGGACTTGCCGCGGTCGACGCCACCCTCGACAGGGCTGCCCGGACCGGATGGGCGCTGCATGAGCTTCCCGCCCGCCACACGCTTCGCACCGACACCGAAGCGGTCGAGGCTATCGCCGACCTGGCGGTACGCATCCTGGCCCGCGGCGCCGCGGCCACCGACGAACGAAGCCCACATGAACGTGACATCACCGCTGCCGACATCGCTGTCGGCGCTGCCCACCGCGACCAGGTAGCCGCCATCCGGCAGGCGCTGGCAGCACGCGATGCCGCCGAGATCCGCGCCGATACAGCGAACCGGCTCCAGGGCAGTGAATATGATCTGCTGCTGGTCCTGCATCCTCTGTCCGGCCGACGCGACGCCACCGCATTCCACCTCGAGGCGGGACGGCTGTGCGTGCTGACCTCCCGTCATCGCCATGCCTGCATCGTCGTCGCCCGCGCCGGTATCCAGGACCTCCTCGATGCCCATCCTCCGGGCGAACCGATCCACCTCGGCGTCCCCGCCAAATTCCCCGACGGCTGGGAAGCCAACCAGGCCATGCTCACCCACCTACAGCAGCACCTCCACTGATCACCAATTACAAACTGCTACACCATCTTTCAACGACAGCCGCCGACCGTGCGCGGTGCGCGTTCACCCCTATCCGCCCAAAGGTGAGACCATGAGAATCCTGCATACTTCCGATTGGCATCTCGGCAAGATGCTCTACAAACGATCCCGCATCGGCGATCACCGCGCCGTCCTCGCAGAAATCGTCGGCATCGCGCAGTCCCACTCCCCGGACCTGATCATTCATTCCGGCGACCTGTTCGACAACCGCCGTCCTTCCTATCAGGACGAGGGACTCGCGATCGACACCTTGCGCAACCTCGCCACGCTCGCACCCGTCGTCGTGTTGCGTGGCAATCACGACTCCCCGAGCTGGTTCCAGATCATCGGCCGCGCTTTCGGCCCGCACAGCAATATCCACCTCATCGACAAACCGCGGGAAGACCCGAAAGACGGTGGCGTGCTGAGTTTTACAGGCGCCGACGGCACCATCCTGCGACTGGGTGTGCTGCCGTTCATCGACGCCAGCGCGACCGATCTTTTCATCCATCCCGAGCAATGGCAGTCGGAATACGCACAAACCGTTGGCCGACTCGAGCGAGAACTGGCCACCGAACTGCAGCGAGACCTCGACCCCAGCCGCGAAGTCGCCGTGTTCGCCGCCCACGAATACCTCACCGGTGCCGAACTTTCCGGGACAGAACGCGCGACGAATCAGGGCTACGCCACCAGCCCCGACGACATACCCGCTGTCGCGTATGCCGCTTTTGGGCACATCCACAATCCTCAGCCGCTGCCCCACAGCAAGGTCACCGGGTACTACGCCGGATCTCCCATCCAGCTCGACCTCGGTGAGGCCGGGCAGACCAAGAACGTCCTGATCGTCGACCTCCGTCCCGGGCAGCCAGCAGACATCACCCCGGTCCCGCTGACAGCCGGCCGGACACTGCGGAAGTTCACCGGCACCCTAGACAAACTACAGGCGCAGGCGTCCAGCTTCGGGGACGAGATGTGCATGTTCTTCATCGAAACCCAGACCGACGATCCCACCTTGTACGAACAGGTCCACGCCCTCGTTCCGACGGTGACGATCCTCGGAGTACGCCCGATACCCCTCGGGTCCCAGGGCTGGGACCTGGCGCCCGACGACTGCGAGGATGCCGAGGACGCCGAGCCGGACCTGGCCGAGTTGTTCGACGAGTTCCTCGCAACGCGACCTGGGGTCGTCGCCGATGTGGGCCGGGTCCGTGCGCAGTTCCGGCAGTTGCTCGCCTGCCTCGACGACGAGCGCCCCTTCACCCTGCCCGATGTGGACAACCTGCTCACCACGCCCCTCGACACCACAAGCAAGGAGTCCGGCCGATGAGACCACTGCGCCTGCAGTTCAAAGGGTTGCGGTCCTATCGCAACGAGCAAGTCATCGACTTCACCAACATCAGCCTGATGGCGATCATGGGCGATACCGGCGCCGGCAAGTCCTCGGTCTTCGAAGCCCTGTGCTTCGCCCTCTACGGAAAACCCACCTGGACCGCACTGCATTCGGACATGCTGGTCGCTCACGGCGGCGACGGTGCCGTCCGCGCCGAGCTGACGTTCCTGGCCAACGGCAAGCGCTGGCGGGTAACGCGCGCTGTGCCCGCCCGCGGGCGGCGCCAGGACCGCCTCGTCGGTGAGGACGACGGACAACAGTTCAACGGCACCACCGAGGTCGACAACGCCATCGAAGCGATCGTCGGACTCAACCGGGACTCGTTCCTGAAGGCGGTTCTACTGCCGCAAGGCAAGTTCCAGGAACTGCTGCAAGCCACCCCAGGAAATCGGAGACCGATTCTGCAGGCCGCCCTCGGGCTGGAACGGATCAGCGACATGCGCCCGCAGGTGCAAGACAAGGCGAAGAACCTGCAGGACGAGATCGACAAATTGGAGCGCACGCTGGGCGAACTCACCACCGATCCCGACAGCGTCCTCGAGGAGACCTCCCTCCAGCTGGCCGTACTCGCAGGCCAGATCACCGATCTCACCGTCGCCGCGGCAACCTGCGATCAGGCCAAGACAGCCCTCGCTACTGCCGAACGGTGCGGCGCCGACCTGCGGCGTGCCGCAGAACAGCTGCGAAAATACCCGCAGCAAGGATGGGACGACGACTATCGGCAGCTGTCACACCGCGACGCCGAGCTTTCTCAGCGACGGCTAGCCGTCGAATCCGAGATCGCCTCCGCAACCGCGCAGGAGCAGCAGTTGCAGGCTGCGCTCGACGATGCCGACCGCCAGGGCACCGGCATCGCCGGCACCACGGTCGCGCTCACCACTCTCCGCTCTCTGCAGCGCGATCTCCCCCAGATACACGACAAACTCGCACTCTACGCGGGCCGTGAATCCGAGACACAGCAGAAGCGAACAGAACTAGAGGCTCGCCGCCAGGCCCTGCCGCGCCATGCCCAGCAGACCAGGGAGGCCGAGGCTACGGCCCAGCAAGCCGAAGCAGCGCTCGACCTCGCGAAGACCGACCTCGACCTCCAGCAGTCGCTACTCCTTCACGCCCGCGATGCCCACGGGCAGGCCACGAAGACCGATCGGGCCCTTGACAAGGCCGAAGCCGCAGTGCCGGCGACCACGCACGCGCTCACCGAGGCCCAGCAGGCCGCCGCACAAGCCGACAGCGACGTTGACGATGCCGAAGCAGCCGTCGAGGCCGTACGCCGTCGCAACTCCGCCGCCCACGCCGCGGAAGGTCACGAACCCGGCACTCTGTGCCCGGTCTGCACTCGGCCCCTGCCCGACGACTTCCGCGCCCCGACCGAAACCGACATCACGCAAGCACACAACGCACTCAAGGACGCGAAGCGACGCGCCACAGGGAAGGGCACGGCACTGGCGACGGCCCAGGCGGCACACGACAGGGCTCGAGCAGAGCTGACGGCTGCAACGGCCGAAACGCTACAAGCGCATGCAGACTTCCAGGCGTCCTTCGATGCACTGACCGCTGCCGTCGGTCCCGCCGACCTCAGCCAACCCGACTCCGAGATCTTGGCTGCAGCGTTCACAACGGTCGAAGCCGCCACCGCTCACGTGAAACACACTCGGTCGGCCGCCGATCAGGCCCGGACACGACAGAAAGAGTTCGAAGTCGAACTCCGGGGTGACGAGAAGGATCTCATCCGCCAGACGAAGAACGTCACCGAATCCCTGCGTTCCTGGACCGAGCGGCGCGACAAGGCACTCGACGATTACCGGTCTATACCCGAGGATCTGCGTGACGGCACCGACCCGACCGCCGCCACGCTCGACCGAGCCTTCGAACGAGCCGAACAGCAGCGCAAGCACCTCGACACCCTCACCAAGAAGGCGGCTGCAATTCGGCAACACCTCAAGAAACAACACACAGCATTTGCCGAAGTCCGAAACCTTATCAGCGACGACGTCGACAAACCAGCAAGCAGATTGGCAGACCAACTACTCGAGCTGGCCCACCGCGCCGCATCGGTGCCGCAGCTCACGCGTCCGGTCGACATCCCCACCCGACCGCAGCCATGGTGCCTCGAAACTGACACGGCGTGGGCCGGCGACCTTGTCAGGGCGACCCAGCAACTCCTTCGTGAGTGCGACCGCGACGCCGCCGTCCACGACGAAAACCGTCGACAAGCACAGACCACCATCACCACAACCCTCGCGAAGGCGAATGCCACCTCACCCGAGGACCTCCACCAGCAAGCGGGCAAAGCGCAACGCTTGATGGAAGAAGCACAGGACCGACACGACAAGGCAGTCGCTGACAAACCCCGCCGCGCCGAGATTGAGCAACGCCGGAATCTGCTGAAACCCGAAGCCGACAGCCTCAACGTGCTCTCCGACCTGCTGCAGAAGGGCGAATTCCTCAGCTTCGTCACCGAGCAACGTCAGAAAGCCGTGCTGAACATCGCGACCGAACTCCTCCTCGACATGACCGCCGGCCGGTTCAAATTCCTCGACGACTTCATGATCATGGATCGTGAAACCGGCCGATCCCGCGATGTCAAAACCCTCTCCGGCGGAGAGACATTCATGGCCAGCCTGGCGCTGGCACTCGCGCTGGCTCAGCTCACCTCACGCGGCGGAGGGCGCATCGAAGCCCTCTTCCTCGATGAAGGCTTCGGCTCCCTCGATACCCGCACCCTCCGCGAAGCCATGGATGCACTCAACCACCAAGCCACCGCCGGCCGGATGATCGCCGCCATCACCCACATGCGAAAGGTCGCCGACTACTTCGACGACATCCTCCTGGTCACCAACACCGAAAAGAATGGGAGCGAAGCACACTGGGCGACACCGGACGAACGCGACAGACTCATCGACGGAGACCCCGGAGACGAACCACTCGAGTGAGCGCCTGACTGTTGCGCGTCACCGATGATGCACACAACGCCGCAATTTCAGATGGAGACGAAAGTCGGTGAGTTCGGGCCCATCCTGACGCCCAGATGTGCACGGTGACGCGGCAACGACTGTGGTCATCTTCATGGTGACGGACGAATTCGGCTGTCCGTTTGAACGAAAACGGCGTATCGCTGCCCTATCCGACATCTACCTCGAAAATGGTGCTCGCGAACGAGTGACGGGGAGGAAGCACCGAGGGCGGAGAACACCATGCGGCTGGCCGTCCTGATCGATGCCGACAACGCGTCGCCGTCGGTGGCCGAGCCCTTGCTGGCCGAGATCGCGAGATGCGGCACCGCGCACGTCAAACGCGCCTACGGCGACTGGACCAGCACCAACCTCACCGAGTGGAAGTCGCACCTGCTGACATTGTCGATCCAGCCGGTGCAACAGTTCCGCTGGACTACCGGTCGCAACGCCACCGACGCCGTTGCCCATCGGCGCACTCGACCTCCTCCACACCACCGAGTTGCGCGCGGTCGTGTTGGTCAGCAGCGACTCCGACTTCACCACTCTGGCCCGACGAATCCACGAATCCGGGTGCCGCGTCTACGGAGTCGGGGGAACTGAAGACCCCCAGCCGCTGGTCGCCGCGTGTGATGAGTTCCTACACCTCGAAAACCTCACTGCCGCACCTCGATCGACGCGGTCACCGCAGGAGCCCGCACCGCCTGCCTCTCCACAATCGGTGACGGCAGCGCGAACAGCGGCAGTGGATGTGCCACCGCATGTCGCAACTCGGCTCCGGGAGGTCGTCGAACAGGCCGCTGCCGACGGTGATGGCTGGACACGCTCGACCGGCACATCGTCGAAGAATTCGCTGTCGTAGAGAATCGTGAGTCCGTACCAGGCCGGTCGCGTGTGCGTTTCGTGCCAGGTGATGGTCAGGCCCGGCTCTCGCCGCAGTTCGTCGTGGATGTGCTCGGCGATGCGCTGGCGCTCGGCGAGGTAGTCATCCAGAGCTGAAAGCTGTTCCAGAGCAAGGGCCGCGGCCAGCGGGTGGATGCGATGCTTGAGTCCCATGCCCGTCACGGCGTAGCGCCTGAGGTCGGAATGCGCTGGGATTTCGTTGCGGCACCGTTTGTTGTATTGACCGTGCAGCAAGACGCGGTGATACACCTCTTCGTCATCGGCGAGGATGAAGCCGCCTTCGCCCGCCGACAGCGGTTTTGGCCCATTCATGCTGAAAGCGGCGGCTCGCCCGAACGTGCCGAGCTTCTTCTCACCGATGCTCGCCCCGTGAGCGTGGGAAGCGTCTTCGAGCAGTAGCAGGCCATGAGCGTCGGCCAGTGTGCGCAGACGTCGGACTTGTGCGGGCATCCCCCACATATGCGTTACCACAATGGCTTTGGTGCAGTCGGTGATGCGGCGCGGCACGTCGACCGGATCGAGGTTGCCACTGGCGTCGCAATCGGCCAGGACAGGAGTCGCACCCAAGTGCAGCAGCGGTGTGGCGGTGGCGAAGAACGTGTACGCGGGCACGATCACCTCATCGCCGGGCCCGATGCCGCACGCGGCGTACACCGAATACAGCGCAGCCGTTCCGGAGCTGGTCAGGATGGCGTAGCGGACGCCGAAATAGCGCTGAAGCGCATCTTCGAGTCGGGCGATGACACCGGAGCGGTCGTAGATCGAGATGCCCTCGTCGAGCTGATCGAGGACGGCGACGCTGGTGGCCTCGGTCAGTGGTGGCCATGAAAAGTGCGGCGCCACTTCGGATATAACGGGTGGGCCGCCGAGCAGGGCGAGGTGTGAGGTCACAAGAGCTCCTTGGGATTGAGGTGGGTGTGGGTACGTGCGGACTCGTAGCAGGCGGCGACGAAGGCCATGTGATCGAGGTTTTCGGCGGGACCGCTGAGGTTGGGTCGGGTGCCGTCGATGACGCGGTGGAAGTAGTCGATCTGGCAGGCCGCGGCCGAGGGCCAGGCTTGTTCACGATGCAGTGACTCGATGACCTCGCCACTGTTGGTCAGTCGGCGGATGCGGCCCCGTTCCAGATGCACGACACCGTCAGACCCGACGAGCCGGATCTCCTCGGTCTTCGGCCCGATGAACCGCGACAGTAGCAACGAGCCATAGAGGCCGCTGTCGTACGAAAAGTGAATGAGCGCAGTATCTTCGGCGTCGTAGCGCCGGTCCGGTCGCGCGCCGACCGACAGCTCGGCTGTGATGCTGTCGGGCAATCCGAAAGACCACAGGAGCAGGTCGATGAGGTGGTAGCCCATGTCGATCACGCAGCCGCCGCCTGCCTTGGCGGTCTGCCCGCGCCAGCCCTCCGACGGGCCATCGACGTGCACGGTGTAGCGGGCGTCGATCAGAAACGGTGTGCCGATCGGAGCTTCGGCGGATCTGTGGCTGTTGTCGGCCTTCTGCGGCGCTCACTGGTTCACCACCTGGTGGAACAGGGTCTCACCGGGGCCGGGCGCGACGGCGGTGGGTAGGTCGAGGTGGGTGCGTAGGTCCAGTACTGCGCTGGGGGCGGCGAGGTTCATGCCGTTGTGTCGGAAGAACTGGGCCAGTCCTGTTGTGCTGGTGTCGAACTGGCCGTAGACGATGCCTACACCCGCTTGGCGTGAGAGGGTGAGCGCTTGATGTAGCAGCGCTGTTCCTACGCCGTGCCGGGTGTAGCCGGGGAGCACGGCCATGGCGTGGATTTTCATCGTCGTCAGCGCTGCCTGAACGACCGCGGTGCGTCCGAAGGCGGCGAGTTGAGCGCACAGGAGAAACGACGGCCCCGCCGACAGCCCCCCGATCGGGCGGCCATCGGCGACGGCGACCAGAGCCATCGTCCGTGCGGCCAGCACTGTCGGCACGTTGGTCGCTGCGCTTGCGGTGTTGTGCACCGACAGTTCGTATCCGCGCGAGAGCCCAGTGGACAGAATTCCTGCGTCACTGACTTGAACGAGGTTGCGTCCGGCCCGGCGTGCGTGGGCCACTCCGGCCAGATGATGCCATCGGGTGAACTCGCGTAGCTCGGCGCGGCAACGGGCAGGGCGTATTTGAACGGTGATCCCGATGGACCGGGCGAGGCAGGCATAGATTTCTCCTATTCAGTGGAGCAGAGGATCGGTTCGTCGTGCGAGGTGGGGCGTGTGCCGAACAGTGTTGGAAGGGTGGCTATTCGGGGAGCCACACCTGTTCGCCGCGGGTGTCGGTGGTGACGCGTCCGAATTGGACGTCGGAGAAGTGCATCCCGAAGCCGAGGGTGTCGGGTGCGGTGAGTTCGTCGATCAGGCGGCGGCTGGTCGTCTCTGATTCGGCGGGGTCGTCGTCGACGGCGGCGCATAGTTCGGGGTGGGTGATCTGGAGTGGGGTTTGCATGGCGTCGCCGAAGGCGATCAGCCGGTGGCCGGGTGAGGTGATGGTGTAGGCGAGGTGGCCGCGGCTGTGGCCGGGGGTGGCCAGGGCGTGTACGCCTGGGAAGATCTCCTCGCCGTCAGCGATGGTGTGGACGTGGGCGGTAAATGTGTCGAGCATTTCTTGGCTGATCCCGCTGGCGAGGGCGAGATCGCGGTGATCCCACTCGGTGTCGCCGACCAGGACCGGGGTATCGGCGAAGGGACTGGCGGTGGTTGCGGGCATGGATTGCCATAGCCAGCCGATGTGGTCCAGATGTAGGTGGGTTATGGCGATCAGTTCGATGTCGGCTGGGGCTTTGCCCGTGGCGGCGAGGCTGGTGAGTAGCTGCCCGCCGCGCATGAGCCCGTAGGGTGTGGGCACGGCCAGTGGTCCGAATCCTGCGTCGATGAGCATGGTCCGGTTGGCGTATTCGATCAGCAGTGCGCCGATGCTTGCGACCAGGTATCCGTCGGGGTTGATCAGATGCGCGTGCTCGGTCAAGATCCGGTCATCGGAGCCGGGCAGCCAGACGCGGGGATCGAGCAGAGCGACCCCGTCGGGTAGGTAGGTGATGTGGTGAGCACCTAGCTGGCGGTGGTGGCTTGTTGCGGGGCGGGTGAAGTGGTCCAGGCTCATGGTCATGGTGGGAGTTCCTGTCAGCTGGGTATGGGACGGACGCGGGAAGCGGCGTGCGGCATCGGGGCGGACATGGCGTGTGTGGGCTCTGGGACGACGCTGGTCACGACGGCCCGGTGGCCGTGTCATGGCGTGAACGGCCACGGTGTCGTGGTCGCCGACCGTTCGGCTGCAACGCCGCCGGCGGTGGAGCCGATGTTCGATGAATTCATGTCGCCTCGCTTGAAAGTTGTTGGTGGACAACGACTACCGACCGCTACGGATCTGGTCCGGCGTCCGGATACGCGTCGACGGCGGCGGAATCACCGCTGTCGAACTCAGCTGAGGCATCCCATCCGTAGGCGTTGCCTGGTATCGCGATGGTGATCACTGACTCGATGTCGGTTCCGGTGTCGGAGTCGGTTGTGGCTGCGGTGTCGAGGCTGTGGCGAGCGCGGTCGATCAGCGCCTGTGGTGTCGGGGGCTGGTCTGCCTCGGCTGCTGAGGTGTCGGTGTCGCGATCTGTCCTGCGCAGGCTCTTGAGTGAGCGCCGCACTGTGGCGGCGATGGTAGGGGTGGTGTAGGTGCGCCAGGCAGCGTTGAGGTCGTCGAGGCTGTAGTGCTCGTAGGTCTGGACGCGTCGATCGAGGTATCTCCTGGCGGCGTTGAATACGCGGGCGCGCTCTGTGCCGTCCATGCCGAGCGAGGTGGCGGTGGCTGCAGCACGCGTCCACAGCGCCGCCATGTTGCGTCGAAGCTGTTCGGCGGCAGCGGGTTCCGGGTCGGTGGTGACTGCGTTGGTTGCGAGTCGCTGCTGGCGGGCGACCGTTAGCGCGGCCATGTCGGCGAGCTGTCGGGTGTCCTGGACAACCCGTTGAAGGTTTCGGCGCCGTGCCGGCGATCGCGTTGGGGGCAGCAGTAGTTCGTCGGTCCAGGCACGCCCGGATCGCCCAGCCGCACGGGCTTGGTCGACCCAGCCCGCAGGCATACCGTCTGCGCGGGCGCGGATCTCGGTCAGGTCCCGATCGCGATCGACTTCAGCGATATGGTCGAGCAACTGGCTGCCCTCCGCGGTGTGCGGCGTGGTCTCTGGTAGGGCTCGGCGCAGCCGCTCGCCGACGGCGGCGAGCTGGTGGATCTGGCGTAGGAGCGCGGCCTGCTCGGGCGGGATATCGCGGATCCGCAGCGGCGAGGGCGGTCCGGTCACGGCTCAGCCTCCCGCCACATCGGTGCCGCCGCAGCTACGTCAATCTGTGCGGCGCTCCAGGGTTCGGTGCCCGCTGAGTCACTGAATATCGGTGCGTCCATGACTGTTTCGGCATCGGCGCTATAGGTGGGGCTCGCGGCGTCGACCGCAGCGTCGATGTCCGCGCCCGGTGTCGCCGCCGAAAGGAACAGTGGTGTCGGGGGCGTGAGCGCGGCACCGATCGCGGACTCGAGCGCTTCGTGGGAGGGCAGCGCCACGGCGGTGTCGATCGCGATCCCGGCTTCGGCCAGCGCGCGGGCTTGTAGTGCGTCGGTGCGGGTGTCGGTGCGTGCCACTTGATGCCAGCGCTGCGAAAGACCCTCAACCGAAACACCCTCGAGCATCGCCACCCCTGTGGCCACCCAGTCTCCCTCGGTGCCCCACAACTCGTGGGCCTGCTGCGCATCGACGCCGAGCAGGTTCGCCACTCCCGCGGTCCTGGCCCGTAGTACCCGCAGGTTGTCATCGAATCGTGCGCTCGCCGCGTCCTCGGCCGCTGCTGTGAGCGGGCTGTAGGCGGCGGCGAGGGCGGTCCATTCGCGTAGGCGCTGCACGTGTGCGTCGAGTCCGCCGAGGATCTCGTCCCAGTTGAGCGGTTCGGGGGTACGCAGGTAGAGGTCCGGGTTCCACCGCATTGCTCGGTTGCCACGCTCGCGGACGTGATCGACCCACGCGCGCGGCACCCCACCAGCGACTGCGACATCGGACAATGCTTCCCGCAGCGTCGCGCGGTTGTGGAAGACCTCGAACCAGGACGGCGGTGGACGTTGCCCGCTGTGTTGCTCGTACTGGGCCGCCTCGGCCAGCATCGTGGTGACTATCATCGACTGGGTCTGCAGGGATCGCAGCACCTGCACCTGTGGACGGGTCGGCGTGATCACAACTGCCGCCCTCCCGCCGCACCATTTGCGAAGGCTCGGAAGTCGGGGCCGAATCCGAGGTGCTCGATCGCGGTTTTCGCACCAGGAGCGCCGAACCATGCCGCGGGGATGGGTTCGGTGGGCAGCCCGGGGATGTCGAGGTGTTGGTCTGGGGTGCAGCGGTGAACGGGGCCGTTGGCGGCGTCGAGGATGTAGCGCATGTGGGGGTCGATATGGCGCACGAACAGCCCGCTCATCGCGGACTTGTCCTCCGCCAGGCGCGCGGCTTCGAAGACCGCGTGCAGGCCGGCGAAGCGGACCGCGACCGCTTGGTGGCGCCACCACTGGCGACACCAGCTGTATTGGCCTTCCCGGTTGGAGCCCGCGATCCGCACCGCGGTGACCGGCAGCAACCAGTCCTGCACGAACTCGCTGTAATGAGCGAACCGCGGCGGTGGCTTCTTCGGCTCCTGCTCCTCGCCCTCGGGTGCGGCCTCGGGTGGGCGGTTCGCGGAAGTGAACCACCCCACTGGGACGGGGTCGAATGGCAACGAGGGTGTGGTGAGGTGGGTGGTGCGGGTGCAGCGGTGCAGCGGACCGTTGGCGGCGTCAAGGATGACTTGGAAGTGGGCGTCGAGGTGTGAGAGCAGGAACGTGCTGAGGCTGTTAGCGGTCTGTGCGCGCCGTTGTGCCTCGAATGCGCGGTGCAGATGCGCGAAACGCACGGCGACGCCGCGGTGGGCCCACCACTTGCTGCACCAGGTGTAGGTGTTCTCCCGGGACGCTTCGGCCAACCGGACGTTGATCGTCGGCAGCAGCCACTTTTCGGTGAATTCGGTGAAATGCCGGTATGCCGGCGGCATCGGCTTCTTCTTGCTCGCCGCCGCGCTCGGCGCGCTCATGGCCGCTCACCACCGTCTGCCGGATCGCCGTCGATGACTTCAGCTGCCCCATAGATCAGGTGGGCGGCTTTCTCGAAGCGCGCCAACGATTTCCGGATCAGGGGTGCGTATTCGGTGTCGGACCACCAGATCTTGTGCACGACGACAGGCCCGTGGTTCGGGAGTCGAACCAGGGCACGGTCTTTGGGCAGTGCGGCCAGCAGGGCGACGTCGAGGATGGGTTCGGGACGCCAGGTCAGGGTGCGGTTGACTCCCCCGGCGCCGTGGCTGCGGGATCGGTCGGCCACATCATGGGGCCCGGTCATCGCTGACCAGTGTTCGAGGTAGTCGACCGCGGCAATCCCGCCGCCGTAGACCTCGATGGATTGAGCGCGCATCGTTTTGAGACCGTTTGCGCCCCAAAGGTCTTCGCCTTGTTCGAGGACCTGCAAGATCGTGATGAGGATGATCCCGCTGCCACCGGCGTAGGTGTAATAGGAAGGCAATTCCGAGATGCGGGCGCAGTTGGCGGCCTCGTCGAGCACCCCGAGCAGCGGCACCGCTAGGCGCCCATCCGCGCGAGCCCGTGCCGCCTCAAGCCCAGCCTCGAGGATTTGGCCGACCAATGCCGCGGTCAACGGTGTGGCTCCGTCAGGACCGGCCATCGACAGCGCATACAACGTGTCCGTGGAGGTGACGAATTCCGCGGGTTTGAATTCCGGCAGGCTGTGGGTCGGGTCCTGTTCAGTCTTGTCGATGACGATGCGGGTTTTGCGGGTCTTCTTGTCGGTTTCCTCGCGTACCGCTAGCAGCTTGCGCCGGGGTGGGGTGACCAGCCGCGCGTAGCCTTCGTCGGAGAGTACGTTGAGATACCGGCGTGCCATGTCGTACAGGCCGTCGCGTTGGCGGGCGTAGAGGGCTTGGGATTCGAGGATGCGTTCGGCGGGCCGCTGGTGGCCGTAGTGACGCAGGATCAACGCCGGGGTCTGATCCTGGTCTCTGCCCAGCCATTCGGCCACATGCAGCAAATCCCCGCCCGCGCACGCCGCCGCATACATATACAAGCTCAGTAACTCTTGAGCGCCACCGTCGAAATAGGAATCCACTCGCGCGTTGGCGGCCTGCGACACCGATCCGGAGGCCGCGGAGACGAAGAACCCGGCCAGTTTGCGGGCCGCGGGCAAGTTCGTGACCTGGGTGAGCAGGTCGACCCAGAACCCGCACTCGATCGTGCCGGTGACCGCTTGCAGATCACACAGCCAGATCCGGCCCCGCTGTTCGCGCCCATAGACGGTGTGCCGGTACAGGTCCGGCCGGATCGAGGTGGCCAGGCATGGCCCCCAGGCGGCCAGAACCGCGGGCACCGCCCAGACCATCGTCTTCCCGGTGCGGGCGCCGGCTGCGAGTGTCACGCACATTTCGGCTGGTACGAATAGTTCGACGCCGCCGATCACTGTCTTTCCTAGTGGTGGGCCCTTGAGGGCTTGAATTGCTGGGTCGGCGTCGCGGAGGAGTCGCTGGTTGGCGACCGCGTTATCGCTCGCGCGGGCCAACCGAATCGCCGCGGGTCGTTGCATCGTGCGCGCGGCCGCGTCGATCTCACTACGGGCGCTCAATGCCCGCCAGCCCGCAATCACCAGCGCGGCTCCCGTCGCGGTGAAGACGACAGCCAGCACACTGGCCTGCCACGGCCAACGGTGCTGTCCAGCAACGACTTCGAGCAGCGCGGTCACCGGGTGACCGCTGACAGGCAGTCCGGCCCACCAGCTGCCCAGGCTCAACGCCGCCCACAACGCCAGGGCGAATGCCACCAATGCCAGGAACGCGAGCAGCAGCGTGGTTTCCTCGCCCAGGCCGCGTTTGGTGCGGCGACGGGTCTCTCGTGTCGAGATCATGATCAACGTCCTTCAGAGGTGGAAGAGATTGGGGTGGAACGGTTTTCACAGCGCCATGTCGGCGTCCACGCTGTGGGTGCGGTGTGTGGTCGCAAGGTCTTCCTCGACGCCGTCGGCGGTGCCCCATTCGGCGAACTCCGCGCCGGGCAGAGCGGCGGCAGTGGCGTCGTCGATGGCTGCGCCACCACCTCGATCGGTGTCCAAGAGCCCGTCGCCGGTGTTCTCGAACCCGTCGGACACCGCCTCGGCAGCGGACAGGTCGCGTTGCGGCGCTGTGTTGGGCTCGATCAGCGGGTTGCCGATGTGTGCGTGCCGGTAGGTGCCGTCACGTCCTGCCTGGTAAGCGGCCTCGATATCGGCGGACGGGACACCAGCGTCGGCAGCGTCGACGCGGGCGCTGCGGGCTTCCGCAAGCAGGGACTCCAGGCGTGCGATGTGGGCCTGGTCCTGTTCGGGTGAGCCATCCCAACGTTCGGACAGCCAGGCATGTTCGGCGGTCAGATCCTGGAGGCGGCGTAAAATCTCGCGCTGACGGGCAGCACGTTCGTCGGCGCCGGTGTCGCGGTCGCCGAGTTCTTCCTCGGCCGCCAGTAGCTGATCGGTTTCGGCGATGATCGCGTCGACCTCGGCCAGACTGGCCAGTTCCGGGCCGCGGCCGCCGAGGGCTCGGTCGAGCAGACTGGTGCGCTCGGGGTCCAGTTCGGCGGAGTGGTCCGGGGCTCGCCAGCGGGCGCCGTCTTGATCGGAGCCGGTGATGGTGGTTTCGATGTGGCCGGTGACTTCGGCGGCTTGTCGCAGGTTGCGCCACACTCGAGCGTCGACACCGAGTTCGCCGGCGGCTTTGGCTTGGTCGATGCGGGTGTAGGCGGCGCGGGTGGCTTCCGGTCGAAGCTCCCACCCCGAGACCGCGGCTTGTAGTTGTTCCCACTGTCTACGGTGCTCGATGGATTCGTTGCGGCCCCACTGGGCGGCCAGCTCATCGGCCCAGGTGGTGAATTCTTGCTTCTGCTCAGGTGTTTCGGCGAACGGCGCGAACAACCTCAGTTGGTAGTAACGGGTGAAATCAGCCCGGATCTGGGCTTCGGTCCGGTCGGCCGCGTCGTGGTAATAGGCCGGATCGGTGGCTGCGTGGCGTGGTTCTGGCCAGCTCATCGCGCAGCCCATTCGGATGTGGTGGACATCGTCGACCTCCAATGAGGAAAGGCGTGTGCCGCAAACCGGCTATCGACGGTGCGGCGGTGTTCGGATGTCCCCTGGCAGTGCGGTTTCGGCGCCTCCGGTCAGTACCCGTGACCGGTGCGTCGACGAAAAACGATTGCTGCGAATACCTCTGATGGATCAGTGATCGGCGCAGGGTTGGATTCGTGGAGTTCGGCTAGTAAGGTTCGCTGCCCAGGTCGATCTGGTGGTGCGGGTTGGTGGTCTGGTCGCCGTGGTCGGGTTCGCTGTCCCAGCTGTGGGCGCCTTCGGGGAGGGCGGCGTCGATGGCGTCGGTGATGGCGGTGGGCTCGGCGTTGTGATCGGATTCGCTGGCGGCGTTGTTGATGGCCGCGTCGACGAATTCCGCGCGCAGCGACGCGGTAGCGGCGTCGATCATGTGTTGCGGTGTCGGTGGGATAACCTGCGCGCCAGCGATGGGGATGCCGGTATCGGGGTCGGTAGGAACATAGGGCGGAATCGCTAGGTCGGTGCGCACGGTTGCGTAGGAGTTCCATTCGTTGACCAGCGTCAATTCGTCATAGGTTGCGAGATTGACCGCGAGCTGTCGCCGGACGCCTTCGGCAACCGGACCCCACAGTTCGCCCGCCTCGGTGGCGGTGATCTGCGCGGCGTGCGCCAGAGCGGTCACTCGTTCCTGGTAGAGCTGCATGTTCTGCGAGAACTGCGCCGCCGCGATGGGATTGGTGGCGAAGCTCCACCGTCCGGTAGCGATGCGGTCCGCGCGTGCCGCGAACAGCCCCGCCATCCGTTCCAGATGCCACAAATCTAGGGACAGCATGTCGACGTAGAAGTCCTGAGCGGCGTTGTCGCGTAACGGGTTCTGCCGCACCCCGGCATCCACGCGGGGGCGAGTGCTCTGGATGCCGAGTTCGCGGGCGTCCTCGATCCAGGCCGGTTCGATCCCGGCGGTGAGCGCGGTCTGTTCGGCCTGTTCCCGCTGGGCTTCCAGCCCATCCAGATGCGTTTGCCACGCCGTGCGCGGATTGTCATCGATGGTGAGGGCTTCGAAGTTCTCCCACCCGCCATCCAGGATGCGGGTGTGTTCAGCGGCCAGCAGCCGGATCCGCAGCAACAGTTGCGCCTGCCATTCGACCACCGATTGCGGCGGGGAGGACTCGGGTTCGGGAGTCGTCATCGTCATCGCGCCTCACCGCTCGAACCCGACCGACGCCTCGGGTTCGGGAGGACGAATATCGGGTTCCGACGCCGGTTCGCTATCCCATTCCGCCGCTACATCGAGCGGCAACGCGGCGTCGACGGCAGCGCCGATACTCGGGTCGGCACTCGCCTCACTCGTTATTCCGGTGAGGGCTTGGGTGGCTCGTTCGATGAGCTCGGGCGGCGTCGGGGGCGGCGCCACATTGGGGTCCTGTATCCGGTCGGCGGCGAGGTTGTCGACGCTGCGCCAGGCTTCATGTTCTATCCCTCGCCAGGCATAGGCACGCCATCGTTCGTGGAGCGCGGCGTCACCGTAGCGGTGCACAGTCGCTGCCACCAACTGCGTCCAGCCCGCCTGGCCGCGGCCCCACAACTCGGCACCCTCCTCACTGGTCAAACCGATCACATGGCCGGTGTCGTACGCGCGGGACCACAGGGCGGCCATGTTCCGGTCAAACTGTTCGTGTGCCTGCGGGTCAGGCGGGAATCGTCCGTCCGCGCCGCGGAGTCGGTGCGCGACATTGATCGCGGCCATGTGCTCGAGCTGCCACACGTCATTGGCGATCCCTTCGACCATATGGGCGCGTACGGGGTCCTCGCCGTGACGCATGGTGGGTGGGGAATGCACGCTGTCGCCCCATCGCAGTCCCCGCTCTCCCATCTCCCGTGCCTCAGCGATCGCCGCGGGCGGAACACCAACGGCGCTGGCATGGATCTCGATCTCGTGACGATCGGCGGCCAGCGCCCGCAGGTGGGTGCGCCAGGTCTGCAGCGGGATTTCGCCGCCGCCGTAATGGGGTTCGTAGGTCGGATGCCCCCGTAGCAGGAGCTGCATGTGGTCGGCGGAGGCGTTCTGGATGCGTTCGAGCAGCCGCAGCTTCCAGCTGGGTAACCCCTCCATCCCGGGTATCGGTTCACTCATGCTTGTCCCTTTCCTGAAAGAGATTGGTATTCGGTCGTTTCCGGCTTCCAGAGGCTGCCGAGATCGACGGTCATGGGTCGTGTCCGTGGTCGACCTCGGCCAGCGCCGACGCGGGCGTCGGGTCGGTCGTGGTGTCGGCGGCTTCGAGTGCTGCGGGCAGGTCGCCGGTCAATCCGGCGGCCTCGATCGCCGCGTTGATTCCCGCGGCGTCGGGCTCTCGGTCGGGGTCGGTGATCGTCGGCTGCGCTGAACGCCGGTCGAGCGTGGTGAGGGCGTCGGCGGCGAGTGAGACCATCCGGTCCGGGGAAATCGGCATCTGGGCGGTGATGTCGTCGTGGGTGATCCCAGCGGTTTGCAGCACGATCACCGGCATCGTGATGGCGGTGAAGTCGGTGCCTGCCACCTGGTTCCAGCGCGCCGCCAGCTGCTGGTCGCTGTGTGTGGCGAACTTTGCGGCGACCGCGGTCGACCAATGCTGGGCGCCGCGCTGCCAGATCTGGTGGCGTTCTTCTTCGCTCAAGGTCAAGGCATGGGAGACCGCGCCCAGGCGCTGCCACGTCATCCCCATCACCCGCCGAAACCGCACCACCGCATCGACATTCAGCTCGCCACGGCGGGTATAGATGGCGGCCACACCCGCCATATCCTGCAAACCCCGCACCTCGACGCCCAACGCCTCGGTCAGTACGGCCCGATCAACCTGTCCCGACCCGAGCAGTACTTGCCCCGGCTGCCACTGCCCGCCACGCTCACCCGCGGCGCGAACATAGTCGATCCATGGCTTCGGCACACCTACCGCCAACGCCACATCCTCGAGCTGTTCGCGCGACCGTTCGCCGATACGCAACTGCTGCACCACTTCTGGCGGAACACTCACGTGCCCGGCGTGACGGGCATGTTCGAGACGCTGCTGGTTGTCGTAGGCGAGGTTCTGCACCGCTTTGAGCAGATGCGCCTGCAGCGGAGTCGGTGTATCCATCTCACCGGCCCCCACCTGCAGCAGAGGCCATCACTGTTGTTGTCGTTGTCGCTGTCACCGCTGCATCCCCAGATCAGGGATCGGCGACACGTGCGTCGTGCGCGGATCTTCTTCGGGGCCGAAATCCATGTCCTCAGCGAGGGTTTCGCTGGTGAGTCCGGCGGCGTCGACCGCATCTGCGATCACTGATCCCGCATCGGGGTCGGGGTCCGGATCGCCACCCAGATCAGCGAACTCGTGGGTGAGGTGGGTGGCGAAACTCAGTTCCTCGGCCAGCCCCGCGATGTCCTCGACCGCGACTGACGACGACCTGCTCCGCGCATGCGCCGTCGCATCGAGATCGTCGAAATCTTCGATGACCTCGGCGTCGATGATGTTCTCGATCGCTACTTCCGGTGCCTTGCTCTGCGGTTCCACCGTCACGTCTCGGTCGTCGAAATCTTCGACGATGTCGGCGTCGATGATGTCGGTGTAGTCGCTGCCGGTGTCCTCGACGAACCGCTCGGCGTAGGCGTCGAACTCGTCGTCGAGTTCCTCGGACAACCCCTCGGCGCTCTTGGCTGCGGCGAACGCCGCGGCCGATGCCATCGCTTCGCCGGATTCTCCGTGTGCGCTGAGGGTGTCGCTGAAACCGGCTGCGCGGCGACGGCTCTCGATGAGCAGTTCCTTGTATTCGACATCGAGCTCGTGCAACTCGGCGGCGCGGGTCTCCCGGTTGGCGTAGGCGTCGATCTTCCACTCGTGGAGTTCGCTGTTCTGCTCGCGTTCGAGTTCGCCCGCTGCGTTGCGGCGGTCCAGGTCGGCGTCGGCGCGTTCGGCTTGCCCCTCCTTGATCCACTGCTCCATCTCGTGCATCTCCCCGCCACGCTCGATGCGGGCATGCACTTCATCGACTTTGGCGGTGTTCAGTTCCCGCGCCAGGCCCGCGGCCTGTCCAGCGTTGAAGACGCGCTGGTGGTGTTCGATGACCGACCGCAACTCTTTGTTGTCGGCCAGGCGTATCCGCTGATCGGACTCCGCCCTCGATCGTGATTCCCCACCACGTCCCCGCATCAGGGCAGCGGTGGTGTGCGCAGTTTGCAACGCTTGAACGAAACCCTGGCGCATCGCCTGACTGGATTCTTCGACGGGATCTCCACTCATGGCAGAACCCCCAATCCGGATAACACCCACGCCGATACCGCCGTGGTGCGGGTGGCGTGGGCGTACACCGCCCACCTGATCGGCGGCTGGTCCCCCGGTTGCAGGTCCACACCCAGCACGCGGCTGGCGGTAGTCGCGGTGTCGGTGGGATGGTCGTCACTGGTGATATGAGCCGACGTGGTGATCGCGGTGGCCCCACCGCGCCACTGCTGCCATTGCGTCGGGCTCACCGGCGCCCACACCAGGGCAGCGGATTCCGCACGCTCAGCGAACTCGGGATCCATCAACACCCGCGCGGCACGAAACGCCACCCGCGCATCGGTTTGCTCGCTCGGGCGATAGCCGAACACGGTGCTCACCGCCGCGGTCAGGACGGCCTCGGCCGAGCACGGGTCCACCGTGTCGAAGGGCAGGGCGAAACTCGCTGTCCTGCAATGGTGTTCATCGTTCGTGGCGGGGTGGGGTATGTTCGCGGCGCAGGCTGCGGTCACGGCAGCGAGACAGATGGCCGCGGTCAGGGCTTTTGGTGGGGTCATGCCGGCTCCCGGTGGGGGTGTAGGAGGCCGCCGAGGTCGGTGGCGGACCAGTCGACGGCCTCGTGGCGGTTGCATTGTTCGGCGGCCGGGTTGTGCACTGGTTCGCTCACCACGTCCAGCACCAGCGCGCAGGTGCGGGCGGTGTGGTGCAGGTTCTCGATGTCGATGCTGCGGGTGCGGGCCAGGATCAGGTGCAGGGTGGCCGCCTCGGCACCCCATTTGGTGCGGGCTTGCCCGGCCAACCAGATCGCTTGTCGCGCTGAGGCTTCCGCAGCCGCAGCACCGGTGGCGATGACGGTGTCGCTGGCAAACCGGTCGTGCCAGATGACGCGTCCGTCACCGCGGCACACGGTGAAGGCGTCCATGGTGGCGGCCGACCACAGCATCAGCCGCGGCCCCCGCACCGTCATCGCCGCCAGCCGCTGATCGGCGCTGCGGCGAGCGGCTTCGATCTGGCGCAATCCTTCGTAGTCGATCCCGGCCTCGACCAGCAATGCGGTCAGAAATCGCTCGAAGGCGCGGCCGTCGGTGAACTTGTGCTCGACCGCGACCCGATCGAATTGGCGGGTACTGGTGAACCCGTGCAGTTCGGCCGCACGCACACGCACGACCATCTCCGGTGTGACACCTGAGTGCGGGGCCGCTACTGTCGGTGTGGTTTTCATTCTCGTCCTCCCGGGGTGGTGTCGAGGGGTGAAGTGGAGGCGGCGGCGGGGGTGGTGTAGCGGCGCACGGCCATCCGTTCTCCGTCGAACGCTGATAACGCAGTGAGAGTGACGTTTTGGCCGCTTTGCGGGCTGTGTAACAGCAGGTCGCGGCCTTGGGAATCGCGGCCGTAGTAGATGCCGACGTGATGGGAATCCGTATCGCCTGGCGCGGTGAAAAAGATCAGATCCCCCGGTGCGCGCTCGGCGAACGGCACCGGTTGCGCGCTGGGGTGGTCTTGCTGGGCTTGGGTGTAGTGCGGCAACCGGATTCGCC
Source organism: Nocardia sp. CA-107356 (assembly GCF_050946365.1). Taxonomy (NCBI): domain Bacteria; kingdom Bacillati; phylum Actinomycetota; class Actinomycetes; order Mycobacteriales; family Nocardiaceae; genus Nocardia; species Nocardia sp. CA-107356. Next base: position 8,490,361 of record NZ_CP191992.1, read on the forward strand.
CGCCCGAGGCCTGATAGATCGCATATAGCGTCAGGCCCGAGCAGTCGAACCCACCGCTGGTCGGGCCATTGGTGTCGCCGCCGCCCCACACATACGGGGTGCCGATCCATTTCATCGCCGCCTCGATCACCGCGCGACCGAAGGCACTGGCGTGCGCGGGTAGTGGCGTCCCAGATCCGTTCGGCCCGCACCCGGCGGGTGAGGACCCGTCCTGAGTGGAGGGCATCGAGGCGGTGTCGATGTCGGCGAACATCGCATAGAGCCGTTGCGCTAAATCCAGTTGTGCCCCATAGGCATTCGGTGCGGATTGTTCGATCGCCTGCGCCAGTTCGGCCGGTGACATGTGCGCGGCGGCAGGCCCGAGTTGGACGGCATGGTCGTAAAACCAGTTGATTTGGTAAATCGGATTCATCAGGGCGGCGACACCGACCGATCCCCAGACGCTGGCACGCATCTGGTGCGGGCCGAGCGAGTCGTGGTCGTAGCCCAGACCGTCGTTGCGGTAGTTCAGCGATTCCGGCACCGCGGGGTTGGCCAGGTTGCGGAAGGTGGATTCGGTGGCAGCGGCCGCCAGCTCGGCGATAATGATGTTCTGTGTCATGCCGCGTTGTTTGCCGATCGCGACACCGTTGCGGGCCAGTTGTAGCTGGGGCTCCGACAGCCCCGCCACCGATTGTCCGGTGGCACCGCTGACCCCGACGGCACTGTTGGCAAGTGGGGCTGCACACGAACGGGCCGAGTCGAGGCCGACAACGATCAGCAGTAGTATGATCAGCGCGATCGGTAGCGAGATCGCGGTCGCGATTATGGTTTTCGAGCTGTTCATCGTTCATCACCACCTACTCGCTTCCCCTGCTGCAGGCAGGTTGTCGAAGCGGCGGTTGGTGTTGTGGATATCGGCGGCGCGCTCGGTGGGGGTGAATACCAGCCGGAACGGGATTCCGGGTTCGTTGGCTTCACCGGTTTTGAGTAGGAAGCAGCCTGTGCCGGGTGGGGTTTCGCGGCGTGAGGGGTCCAGGTCGTCATCTGAGGGTGGCCGAGGAGCCGCCCACGAGGTGACCAGGCGTTTCTCGGTATCAGTGATACCGACCGCAGCACGGATGCGATCGATCTCCTCTGGCCCCACCGGACCGATCAGCTTCGCCCGAGCTCGCTCGAAGAACCCGAGCGCTTTCGCTTGCGCGGCAGGCGAATCGAAGCTCGACAGGTCCTTGATCGTGTGCGAGCACATGATCAACCCAGTGCCCAGGACACGGTTGAGTCGGGTGAGGGCATCGACGCGGTCGACCATGAATTCGCCCACCCCGAGCACCCGCCAGATCTCGTCCATGACGACTTCGAACGTGCGTGGCGGGGCGAGTCCGGCATCAGCGAGTGCGTGCGCGGCGGCGACCGCTCCGAAGCCCTCGCTCCAGCAGACCATCAGCACCGCCGCCAAGAGTTTGGTGTCGCCTTCAGGTATGCGGCTGACATCCACACACACGGCGGGACTCGCCAGATCAAGGCGGGTGGTGGTCGGCCCGTTGAAGATCGCACCGAAGGGCCCTTCGACCAGCGCACGCAGGGACCTGCGCAAGGTTTTGGTGCTCGCACGGTAGGCGGGTTCGTCGTCTTCCTCGGCGAACTGGCGCAGTTGCTCGCCACCGCCGGAGATGACCTCGAGCAGGTTCGACAACATCGGCGGGTGTTCGTAGCTGAAACCACCTGCGGGGCTGTAGAGTTCGCGTAATCCGGCGGCGAGGAGCACTTCTTCGTAGTCGGCGACACGGGATCCGCGCACGAGTTCGATGAGCCCGGCGACGATGTTGACCTGCCCGGCTTCGACCCGCGCGGTGACCTGGCGGCGCTGGTCGGGGTCGGTGAGTCGCCCCACCACAGCACCGAGCGCGCCGACATCGAGGGGGTTGATGGTGCCGTGCCCGTAGCCGACGTCGACGACTTGCCCGCCGAGTTCCACGACGAGGTCGCGGTAGTCGGGTTTGGTGTCGCCCATGCACAGCACGGTTTCCCCGGCCGCGACCGCGCCGGTCACCATGCGCCGGATCAGGCTGGATTTGCCGAAACCATTGAGTGCCAGAACGAACGCGATCGGGGCGGTGATGAAGCCCCGCAAAAACCAGCTCATCGGGTCGAAATGCACCGGGGCACCGGTGATGTAGTGCGCGCCGACCGGCGTGCCGACGGTGGGCGCGCTGGCACCAACGGTGAACGGCCACAATCCGCCCACTTGCACGGTTGTCGCACGCCACTCCCGCATACCAGGCACCACCGCGGCGCGGCCACCGCCGAGCCCACGGTAGCCGCGATCGGTCAGCGCCAGCAGCGATCGGTCGAAGCCTGCGCGGCCGGTTTCCTCCCCGCGGCGGGCCGCGGTGGCCCGGCGATGGTCATCGCTGGATATCGCCAGCCGTGCCCGCCAACCACGCAACCCAGACTTGGCAGCGGCCGTCTCGATCGCGGCACGCGTGTGTGGTGTGAGAACTCGGACACCGGCGATCGTTTCGGTGCGGGCGGGGCGAGATCCCTTGGCGCGGTGGGAGTTCAATTCAACGACACCCCCTTGGAAATGGAAGTGTGCTCGGGCAGGATCAACCCGATTCCGAGGCTGGCCGCGAATGCGGCGGCCTGGCTGCCGTAGCAGCGCCGCACCCCCAAGCGGGAGGCAGCGGCCATCGCTTTCACCGACGCTTCGATGCCGGGCAGGTCCCCGTCGAGGTGATCGGTGACCGTCACCAGCGCCCCGAACCGGGTCAAGCCCGCCCCACGCGCCTGCTCCTCCCGGGCGGCTTGGGTATTGCCGACCCGGATCCGCGCCGACGCGCTCGCGATCCCGCGTTCGGTCTGCTCCGCCGCGACCGCGTCACGAAAGTCCGAGTCCACCAACGTGGTTGCCTCAGCAGCAGAATGCAGCCGGTAGACGATCGCCACCCGCTTGCGTGGCACGTCGGCGCGCGGGCGCAGTAACTCCTCGAGCACGGTTTCCATGACCGCACCGCGTGGGGCGGCGTCCATTTCCCAGGTGATCGAGCGGGCACCGTCGTGCAGGTAGTGATCCCAGCGGTCCCGATGCGCCAGCGGGCCGACCGAGTCCCACGACTGTGTACGGACGATTTCCGCACCGGCGGCTTCGACATCGCGTTGGGAGGCGAGGTCGTAGCGGGTGCGCACCAGCCCGAGGACCTCCCACGCCTGCAGCGGTGTCGCCGGCAGCCCGGCACGGGCCAGCTGAGACAAGACTCCTTGCAGGCGTTGCCCGATCTCGCGGGCCTGCTCGGCCTCATCACGACGGATGCGGCCCTTGCCGATCGCGCGGTAGGTGATCGCGATACGCGCCTCGATCCGCACCCCAACCCCACCGATATCGGCGGCGGCTTCCCGCATCACCGCCTTCGCATACGCCGGAGCATCCGGGCGCACCAGGCGGGCGACCTCCCGGGCTTGCTTGAGGCGGGTCTCGACGACGTTGTCCAACACCGCGGTCACCGCGACGACTTCCCCACCGCGACTCTGAGTCGCCAGGAACTGGCCGAATCCTTCGACCCAGGAGTCGATCTGGGCTTGGTCGACGAGTTCTTTGCCGCGTGGGATCACCCGTAGCACCACCGTGTAGTGGTCGCTGCGGCGGATGTGGATCATGGCGAAGCGTTTCCCGCCCGCCGTCTCGTACTCCGAGAGCCGCGAATCTGCCAGCAGCCCAGGCAGTTTCGCGATGCCCGGGATCTTGGAGAACCGGCCGGCCTGGTAGACGTGCTCACCGCGCGCTGCGGCAGCGGCGAACTGGATGCGCAGCAAGGCGATCTCCCAGCCGGTGCGGCCGTTGCGGGTGATCGCCAGTGGTGTGAATACCAGTGCTGCGGCGGCGACCAAGCTCGCGGCCACCGACAGCGACCGGGTGAGCATGAACCCGACCATCACGGTGATGATCAAGGCGAGCCCGAGCATGGACACACCCCAGGTCAACCCGAAGAACCCGGCCGAGCGAGGGCGTTCCCAACGGCCGTACATGCGCGTGGTCATCGCCGAACCTCCCCCGGCCCCAACGCATCCGGATCCAGACCACCCTCGGTGGCGTCTCGGGTCTGGCTCTCGATGGCCGAAACCCCCTGCTCCCCCAGCTGCGCACCCAACGCGACCGCACCGGCTACGCCGCCAGCAGCACCAGCCGCCTCCCCGCCGCCGCCCGCACCGGCCCCATTCGACGCCTTCGATGCCGCGGCTCCCGGTGGCGGTGCACCACCACCATTCGAACCCCTGCCCGAGCCACCGTGGCCGCCCCCTGAGCTGCCCGCCCCCGAGGCGGAGGAACCGTTACCGCCAGTACCACCGCTGCCGTCGGGCATCGGGCGGCCCCCTCCGCCACCACCGCCTCCTGGAGGCGGCTCCTTGGGTGGTGAGGCACCGCCAGGGTCGTTCTCGCCTTCGCTGACCTTGCGGCCTCCCGAGCGGTCGCCCAGCGATGCCATCGCGATTCCTGCGCCGCCGCCTGCCAGCACGGCCGCCGCGCCGCCACCGCCGCCGAGGGTGGCCACCGCGGGTGCGACCAGCCGGATCAGCGCAGGCAAAACAATCACCGTCATGACCAGCAAGATCAGGCCTAGGAGCACCAGCTGTGGATCCTTCTGATCACGCCCGGCCACGGTGAACGCCATCGCATAGATCAAGGCCCCGACCGGCTTCCACAACACGAACGCCAGCGACCAACTCAATAGACGCTTGTATGCCTGAGAACCCGGCCCTGTCCCAGAAGCAGCCGCCGCGATCGGGATCACGGCGACGACCAGAATCAGCAAGGCTTGCCGTAGCACCAGCATCACCAGCTGTATGAGCATGCTGATGATCCCGAGGAGGAACAGCACGAATAGGACACCAGTTCCCATTCCGGAGTTGTTCGTCCTGAGATCGAATTGGGTCAGCTCAGCGACGATGTTGTGGGCGTCGCCTCGGGATGAGTCGAAGATCACCCACTCGGCAAAGGCGTCACCGGCATGGGTTCCGGCGGTGATGACCGCGGCGAAGGCCATTGAGGCGAACACTGCCCGGCCCAACATCAGCAGGCTTTCCTGTGCCTCACCAGCGACCCCACCGCGCTTGGCCAGCGCGAGCCGTGCCGCCGCGAACATGATTCCGCAGGTGAGCAGCAGCACCTGCAGGCCGCTGGTGTATTCCCGGATGCCCGACAACGTCGGTCCGAGTCCTCCCTGGTTGTCGGTCAGTTGCGGAGAGGGCAGCGCTGTCCACCAGGTCATGACGAACCGCAGGATGTTGCTGAAGCTCTCCGCGAATTGCGCGACTATGTCGTCGAGGGCCGAGCCGGCCGCGTCGGAGGCGGCCTGTCCGAGTTGTTCGCATGCCTGTTGCGGCCCCAGTGGCATGTCGCAGACATCGGGAATCGGCAACTGGGTTCGCCATGTCGTGATCGCGGTGATTGGAGTACCGGCGAGGGCAATATCGGTCACGACAGGCCCTTCCAGTTTCCGAATCCGGTCAGCGATGATGCGGAAGTGCCTGGGCCCCAGAGTGTTTCGATGTTCTCTGGCACACGCACGTGCCAGTCGCCGTCGATCCAGGCCATCGGCCAGGTCGAGATCGTGTAGCCGATGTCGTTGTGCGTGGCGAACTGCACCAGGGCGAGGTCTTCGCGGTAGCCGGGCTGGATCCGGACGCCGTCGGGCACCACGACGTAACGGGCGGCGTCGCGGGTGCGTTCGCGCGAGCGGGCGAACCGGTCGAGCAGCGCTTGGCCTCCGCCGTAGTAGCGTTCCCGCACGACCTGCTGCCAGACCCGGTCTGGTGCGGCTAGAGCGCGGGCGAGTGCGTCGGCGGCGGCCAGGGCCGCGCCCTGCGGGGTGTGGGCGAATCCTGTTGCGATGCCGTCGTGAATCCGGGCGGGTCCGTCGCTGCCCGATGCCGGGAGTGCCGCCCCACCCCAGCCGCGCTGCCACTGCATCCGGGTGGGCGGTGTGGTCAGGTAGTCCGGACTGGCGGGGTCGTTGCGGGTGCTCGGATCTTGGGCAAATGCGACACCGGATTCGTCGTTGGGCACTTCGAGGCGGTTGCCGAACAGGTCTGTCGTCGGCGGCAGGATCGTGGTCGGCGGCAACTCGGGAAAGGTGCGCTCGGTCGGTGCGGGGGTATTGCCGGGGTCAGCGGGGATGTCGCGAGAGCTGTTGTTGGTGATGGTCAGTACGAACACCGCGATCACCACGGCGGCGACACCGGTGAGCAAGATGACCAGCAGGCGATGAGATCTCATGAGTTGGGCTCCTCAGCGCGGGGTGAACGCGACGATGTCGGTGGGGAGCACCGCAGCGGTGGTAACCGGTGGTGAAGTCGCGTCCTCGGGTAGGTGCAGCCGCCAGTCCCCGCCTTGCCACAAGACGTGGGCGTTGTTGCGGGTGATGGAGTTGTCGGGGTGGATGGTGTAGATGTCGACGGCGGCGTCGGCGAGGGTGTACTGGGCGATCACGTAGCCCGCGACTTTCGGTGCGCCGCTAGCGATCGGTGCCGTGATCGAAACCTGGGCGCGGGCGGTGGCCCAACTGTCGCGGCCCGGTCCCTCGGCGAGCATGCGCTGGCCGACCGTGGGCCATTGGCTGTCGGTGGCGATCGACATCCGCACCGTCGAGTGGATCGCGGCCAGCGCCGCACCTGCTGGTGAGCGGTCGAATCCGCTGGCTACCGGTCCGTCGATGCGCTCGGGGCCTTGGTCAGCGACTGGTAGGTCCACGCCTTGGAAGCTCTGCCAGCGCAATCCGGTTGGCGCGGTGACAGTTACGGTGGCGCTCGGCTGGGCGGATCCGTTGCTGTCCTGGCCACTGCAGGCGAGCAAGCCCGCTACGGCGAGCGTTCCGGTGAACACGAGCAGGGCCACGACGCCAATCCGGTGTGTGCGGAAGGGGTTCACGGGGTCGGTCTCCTTCGTTCGGTCAGGTGGGCAGGACGGTGATGGCGATGGAGCTGGCCGATCCGAGCAGGGCCGCGCCTAGCAGTGCGCCGAGGAGGCCTTCGACGCTTTCTTCGCGGTACATGCGGATCGCGAGCAGCCCGCCGACCCACACTGCGCGGGCGATGCACAGCAGCAGCACGAACCACATCAGGTAGCCCAGCAATTGAGTCAGCGGCGAAAGCACTTGCGCAGGAAGTGGTTTGGCGATCACAGCGGGCCACCGTGCTGTTGTTGGGTGCGGTAGGCGACCTCGAGTGCGGCCAGGATCGGCTCGCAGGCTTTGCCCGGTTCGGCGTAGGGCAAGGAGTGCCCGGCGTCGGGGATGCTGTCGTAGTCGCTCCAGATCCGTTCGGCCAGATGCTGGGATCTGCTCGGTGCGACGACGGGGTCGAGCCGCCCGGTCAGTACCCAGGACGGGACAGCTCGCAAGACGCTGGCTGCCTCAGCGGTCAGGGCGGCGCCGCTGTAGACGGCGAGGTCGGCGAGCATCGCTTCGAGGTTCTCGAGGCGCGTCGCGCCGCCGACGGTGTCGAACGGGCTGCGGCGCTGCGTTCGGAAGCGGAGCGGCGGCTCGAACAGGTAGGTGGTCAGTTCCTCGAGCAGTTGATGCGTTGCGCGTCGGGAGCGTCTGTCCTCGGCGTGGACGTCAGGGTTTGGGCGCCAGGGGAATTCGGGGCAGCCGTTGAAAAACACGGTCCCCGCCAAGGCGCGGGCACGGCGTGGGTACTGCTCGGCCCATGCCTGCACCAGCAGCGATGCCACCGAGTGCGCGACCAGCACGACCGCTCCGTGAGCGTGGGCGAGAACCGTGTCGAGGTCATCGACCAGCGTCGACAATATGGCTCGGGCGCCGAGGGCTGCATGCTCGGAAGTGCCGTGTGCGCGCTGGTCATAGACGATCTGGGCAATGCCGCCGTCGAGCCGTTGGTGTAGGCACTCCGTCAGCGGCGTCCAGTAGGTGGAGTCGGTGAGCATCGCGTGGACATAGACCACGCTCGCCGGAGGATGCGCCGGGCCGAGGCGTGCGGCCGAGAGCCGCAGTCCGTCGGGGGCGGCGATCGTGAACGGGTCCGCGTCGCGATGATGGGCCACGTTGTGTTCGCGTGTGTGCGCCGTAGACGGGATCCGGGTGTCGGCTCTCCAGCTACCGGGCATTGTTGCGCAGCGTTGGGGATGAATCGGGAAGTGGCGCATGGGTTATGCGCCTCCGGTGACGACGGCGTTCATGATCGTTCCGGCGCTCGTGGCGATGATGCCGCCTACGAGGGCGCCGAGGATGATCTTGGGTGATTCGACCGCGCCGCCGTGGAATCGCTCCCATCCGAATTTGCCGCCGGCGTAGATCAGCGATGCGATGCCGGCGAGCATGACGATCCAGGACAGGTAGTTGACGAGGTTGATCAGCTTGTCTGCGCCCGGCGGCGCTATGGGGGTGGGTTTGATTTCTTGGGCGAGCACGGTGATCGCCTCGCCGACCGCGTAGGCGGTGGTCATGGCGTTTTCTCCGAATCGGGTTGTGCAGCAATCGAACGGGTTGCTGCGAGGTGGGTGATGATCTGGGTTCCGGCGTGGTGCACGTCGGCGGGGACCGCATCGCGCAGCCCTGATCGGCGCGGTGGCGGTGGGGCGAATGGCACATACTGGGCAAGTTCGGTGAGTTCACAGACGACGAGTTCGTCGTGCCAGCCGATCTCAAAAATGTGGGCGACCAACTCGGCGACCACAGCGCGATACCGGCGCACCACAGCGGGGACCTTTCCCGGGCGAGCCGCGGTGAGTACCAGCCCGATCACCTCCACACCCTCAGGTGTCAGTCCGGCGTGCCATTCGCGGAGCCGTTCAGCGGCCGCGGTGAGGCCGGGCATGCACAGGCGGGCGGCGATAATGACGTGCTGGGTCGTGCGCGATGATCCGGGCCAGGCCAGACCGGTGTCGGCTGCCGGTGCCCACCACCGCGCCAGCGTCGAGGTTCCGGCACCGCCATGTGCGCCGAGCACCGCGAACAGCGGTGGATGCGCACCGGTGGTCGGCAGCGGTGTCTCCCGCACCGGCGCCAATTGTTCCGGCGCGGCGATGGTGCCCGGGTCGAGACGCTGCCCTAGATCGCGGTGGTCGTCGTGTAGGTGCAGCGGTGCGGCCATCGCTCAGCCCCGCTTCTGAATGTTGGTGATGGCCACGCCGTCTGGGCCGTGGCCGACGTTGATCAACTGCAGGTAGTCGATACGCTGGCCATCGGGATGCTGCTCGACCAGATGTACTTCTGCGGTGCCCTCTGCGATCGGGGTGATCGCGACACAGTGGGTGGTGCCGATTGGGATCGAGCCGATGCCCGCTGCCAGCCCCTCGAGGGTGAGACCAGCCTCGGGGGCGACCAGCCTCAAGGTGGCTTCGGCGCTGCGCTGTCGGTAGTAGGCGTGCTCGAAGGCCGCGATCACCCCTGGCGGGCTGTGGGTGTCACCAGCGGTGTCGGTGACGGTCTGCCCCGACAGCCCGGTGCATGCGCCACCGGGTGGTGAGGTCGTTGTCGGAGGACTCGCGGTCGCCGTGGGGAGCACCGCGGCCATGTCCGGACGGTCAGCGATCGAGCCGATTCCCACAGCGATCAACGCGGCGGCCACACCGAGTGCGCCGGTAAGCCCGATCCACACCCGCCGCGGTATGCCCGCGCGAGTTCTGCCGCTGGCAGATTGCGCGGGTGGCTGGCTGATCCACTGCCATTCGGTGCCGCGCTCAGGGTTCGCGGCGCCGGTGGCTGGCGAGATGGTTTGCAGGGCAACAGGTTCGCCGCGATGCAGCCAGCCCTCACCATGATCGGTGTCTATATCGGTTCGGGTGTTGGGCATCTCGGTTCTCACCTCCTTGGTGTGGTTGGCGGGCAGGGCGGGCCCTTCGGGCGGGTGGCCAGGGGAGAATCAGCCGACAAGGTTTGGGTACGTCGGGCGGATTCGGGCTCCGCCCGAAGGGGTCTAGGGGCCGGTGCTCGACGTGGGGGCCGCTGGTGTCACGGCGGTGGCGCTGGGGGTGGGTGGTGTGCTCGTCGAGGGGGTGGCGGGTTGTGGTGGGGCTGAGGTGCTTCCGGTGGCGGCGAGGTCGCGGGCCAGGGCGGTGAACCAGTCGGCGGTAGCGCGCAGCGTTGAGTGCCCGGTTTGTGTGGCGGGCACGGTTTGGTAGGAGCCGTGGCGGCCGGTGGTGTCGCTGTATTTGGCGGAGCTGGCCAGGGTGTAGAGCTCGCTGTGGTCGGTGATGGTGCTGGTGATCGCGTCGAAGGCTTGATTGATCCAGCGACTGGCGGTCTGGGGCGGTATCAACTCCACGACCGCTGCGGCGAGCTTGGTGCCCAACGCGGCGATCGCCGCCCAAGGATTGGACATGCCGACAGTCGCCAGCTCGGCAACTGTCGCTGGTGTGAATACCTTCTGCGCGACCGACACGACGGCACCGAGCCCGATGGTGCCGAGCTTGAATAGTGCCGAGAGGGCGTCGGCAGGTGCTGGTGGTGTCGTGGTCGGAGTGGACGCTTCGGCCAGGCGTTGACCGAGAGATTTGCTGGGTTGATAGGACAGCTGATCGAGGCTCGTGCCGCTGAGGTCCTCGTTGACCACATTCACCGCGGTGGTGTAGACCGTCGCCGACAACGCCTGCGCGACAGTGGAAATCGCGGCGATCGGGTCTCGCAGATCCGACCGTGCGGCGATGTTGGCCACGGTGGTGGCCAGCGGGCTCCCAGCCGGTGCGTCGCAGGTAGCGTCGCCTGCTACGCACAGATCCGCGACTCGCCCGACCAACGCTCCATACCCGCTCGACCCCGCCGAAGGGGCGATCCCGATTCCGGTCAACGCTGGATTGCTCAGTGTGATGGAGGCGACCTTCTCCCCCGTCGTGCCGGGTGCCGCGGCGGGTGTGGTTGCCTGTGGCAGGCCGGGCAATACCGAGGTATTGGCCGCGCGAGTGGGGTTGGCCAGCAACGCAATTCCAGCGACTCGGTCCGCAGCAACTTGGGCGTTGCCGGTTCCGACTCGTTGGGCGAAGGTAGAGACCGCGGCTGCGCCCTGGGCGTAGCCGGCGCCGGCGATCTTGGTGTTGGGACAGCGTGTGGCGACCTCGGCGGCCATGTGCTCTAGGCGCTCCGCGGCGGCGGTGACCGCGGCGTCATACGGCAGTGCCTTCCCGTCGGCCGCTTGGCCGTAGGGGACGTAGGCGCGCTGCACGAGATCCCCTGCGGCAGTGGCCAGCGGACCGAAGACCTGGCCCAACGCCCCGGAGTCGCTGACAATCCCGGCCTCTGGAGCTCCCTCCTCGCTGCCCTGCACCCCCAGCGCATACAGGCTGGGACACTTCGCGCCAAGCGGGACACCGTCATCGGCGTGCACCGTGCTGACACCGGCCACCGACACGACGACCGACATCAGTACCGTCGCGGCGGCGCACCGCAAAGTCCGAGTCCTGATAGTGCAGGGATGCATGGGATTTCACCTCGATCTGTGCTCGTTGTGGGGCCTGCCCGCACCCGGGCGAGGGGTTCGCAGGTGCGGGCAGGCGATTCAGGTGGTCTGTGGGCGCGGTGGTTCCGGGCGCCTGCTGCGCTCGGGTCGGCGGGCCAGGTAGTTCGCCAGCTGCACGATGGCTTCGGGAGCGCCGTCGGTGGCGGTGCCGCTGTGACTGTTTGGGTATTCCCGCCAGCTCAAATCGACTCCGAGAGATCGGTATTCGGCGAACAGGTGCCGTCCCATCGCGACCGGCACGAGGGCGTCTTCAGTGCCGTGGTAGAGGTGAACGGGTACCGCTGGGGTCGCGTAGCCGCTGGCCTCATTGGCCAGCACGTACTGCCAGATGGGGTCGTTCCAGGGGTCGTCGCGTTCGCACCAGTGCCCCAGCGGCTGGTTGCGATAGGTGATCAGTAGCGTCGCCGCGTCGAGTTCTTGCGCCTGCTCGACGATGAGGTGTCCTTCGTCGGTGAGCAGGTGTCCCACCGGCAGATGGGAATACGCTCGCGTCAGGCCGATCAGTCCGGCCAGTGCCAGCCCCGACCAGGGCCCGCCGTCGATCTCTGTGATCAGCGCCCCGGGATCAGCCACGACCGCCCCGGCGGCGACGCCACGTAGATCCAGCTCCGGCGCGTACCGGGGATGCTGCTCGGCGGCCCAGATCGCGGCGCGTCCACCGTCGGCGTATCCCCACACCACGCACGGCGCGTTCACGGAGTCCAGTTCCGGCACGGCGCGGACAGCGCGGGCGAGGTCGAGCACCGCGTGCGCGGCGGCGCGACCGGCCAGGAACATGTGCGGTCCCAACCCGGTGATGCCCAAGCACTGACCGTCGGGCACCGCCACTGTCCAGCCGCGCTCAAGCGCGGTGGCGATGAATGAGGCTGCGGGTTCGGTCCCCTCCCCCGCGAGCAACTGCGAGGGTGCGCACCGCCCGCCGAGGCCGTGGAATTCCGTGCAGTACACCAGGATCGGGCTTGCTCCAGCGGTGTCCGGCCGGTCCGGTGTGATCACGATCCCCGACGCCGGGATGGGGGCGTTGGACGCGGTGCGGGTGGCGTAGACGAGCTGCCACGCGCGCTTCGCGCCGGGTAACCCCGGGGTGTTTACGCTGCGGCGGCGCTGGATCTCCCCCGGTTTGGGGGTGAAGTCGATTTCGGGGATGCTGTAGAAGTCATCGGGGATGCTGTAGAAGTCATCGATGGTGGTGGAATCGGACATTATCGGCTCCCGGCGATATCGTGGGCGAGGGCGACCATCCAGGCGATGCCCGAATTGAGTTGCCCGTTGATGGCGTAGTTGTTGTGTCGGGCAACGGTGTCGGCGTAGCGAACCCAGACCGCGGGATTGAGCAGGTCGGCGTTATCGGTGACCAACTGTCCCCATGCCGCGGCGAGTTGACCGGCGAGTTTGGGCAGTAGGCCGATCGGGTTCGCCGCGACGGTGGCGGTGATCTCGTTCCACCGCGCACCCGCCGCACCGATCTCCTCCGGGCTCGGGCCAGGTGTACGGGGGTCGGCGGCCTCGATCAACCGGCCTGCCAAACTCTGCTGAGGCGTGTAGTCGACGTTGCCCGCGCCGACCTGAAAGTCGTTGAGCACCACGCTCGTCCATGCATCACCCATAGCAGCGGCGAACAAATTGTTCATTGACCCGATTGCGGCTATCGGGTCGCGCAGGTCGGCTTGGGCGGCGATCTCGGCACCAACGCGAAGCAGCGCGGCCCGGTCCGGCGCCGAGCAGGCTAGGTCACCATCGGTGCAGATATCGGCAACGCGGCCGGTCAGTGCCCCGTAACCGGTCGCGCCGTCGGCGATACCGCCGCCACCAGCGGGCGGGTTGGAGATCTGCACCGCCGACACCGCCGCACCGCCGGTGCCGGGCGCGGGGTCGGGCACGGTCTGCCCCGGGCGGCCGGGGAAGATCGGCGCGTCCGGGGCGCGGTCGGGATGGGCATACAGCGCGATCCCGGCGATCCGATCCGGCGCGACCGGCCCGACGCCCGAACCGACATCACGTGCGAACAATGACATCGCCTGCGCGCCTTGGGAATAGCCGATCCCGGCGATCATCGTGCCAGGGCAGGTTTCGGCGATCTGGGCGGCAGCGGCGTCGAGTTGATTGCGGGCGTCGGTTACCGACACCACATACGGGTCCGGTCCGCCTCCAGGGACGGCGCCACCGAACCCGGCGCCGTAGGGAATGTAGCTGCGTTGCACCAAACCAGGAGCGGCTGAGAGGACCGGCGCGATGAGCGCGCCGACGACTCCGGTGTCGGCGAGTGGGTCTGCGGTTGGCGAGGATTGGCCGGTGCCCTGGACGCCGAGCACATATAGCGCAGGGCAGCCGGGACCGATCGGCACTGCCTGAGCTGGTCCGGTGGCAGTGGTCGCGGCGGCCAGGCCAAGCGCGGTAGCGGTGGTTACTGCCGCGGCGAAGACACGTGCGCGGTTGTTTACCTCTATGGTCATGGCTGCCCGACTCCAACTCCAGCGCCGAATCCGGCACCGACCGTGCCCGCGGCGACGGCACCGACGACGGCGGCGGGGACACCGATCACGGCGGCACCCACGGCGGCACCGACTACGGCACCGAGCGCTGTTCCAGCGACGCCGGAGGTCACCGTGCCGATGATCGGCACCGGCACAACTGTGCCGAGCGCGGCTCCGGCGATGCCGCCGATAGTGCCGCCGATCAAGCCACCGACCACCGCTCCCGCGGCAGCTACCGGTACTCCAGCGACGACAGCGCCTGCGGCGCCACCGATTCCGGCACCAGCCAAGGTGGCACCAGAGACCCGGTCCGAGCGTCCGGCGGGAATCCCGATCGAGTCCAGCGCCGTCGCGACCTGAGCTTCGGCACCTGCGGCAGCATCGTTGATGGCGTCCGCGCATTCCGCAGGCAGCCAGTCCGGGCGCGGGGTCTGCCACTGCCCGACACGGATCGTGTTCTCCGGCGCCTCGATCGGCGCGACCGGCGCGACAGGCTCGGGCAGATGTAGGTCCTCGAACCTGATCGGTTCCACCGGCTCTTCCGGCGGCGGAGCCGGACGCGAGGTCGCGTCATTGCGGATCTGCGGCGGCTGCGAGTAGTACACCGACGGCGCTGGTTCAGGCTCGGGCGAGGGCGGTGGCGGTGGCGGGGTGGTGGCGCCGGGCTGGTCGGGGCTGGTGACACCGGGTTGGTCGGCGATGGCGGCAGGTCTGTCGACCGCCGTGGCGGCTCCCGTCGAGGCGGCCAACACCATTGCCACGGGTAGTGCACCCGCGAGGACGGCGCGGCTGCCTCTGGTGATACTGCTGGACAAACGATTTCGCCCTCGCAGGGCACCGGTTTCAATTCGCTGATCAGGTATGCGAAGGCAAGAAATTCTGCTGGATTCGGGCATGCCAAATAACCCTTCATCGTGAAGGCGGGAAATAGTGATTTATGGCCTGGATGCGCGGGGGCGGGCGCTTTTCGAGGTGCCTCCCAGCAGCGAATACGCTTCTGGGAGGCCGCTTCTCAGGTCTTACCAGTCAGATGAAGGGCAGGATGAGCGCCAGTGCCTGTCCTGCGACGTACAAGCCATTCGACAGCAGCGACAGAGCGGCATTCGCCCATCCCAGAATAGTGAGCGGGTCCAATGTGGTTTCCTTTCAATCAGTTTGGACTTGCACTTCACATCCAAACCTCGAAACCACCGGAAAAGCTAGGGTTTACGTTCACCTATTTTTAGGTGAGGAATGGATCGTCAAGTTGCTAAAGTGCCATCATGCAGGGTGTTTGCTACCCACTTCATGATCTGATCGGCAAAAAAGATTTTTCGCGGATTCCCTCTGCGGCAGCATCATTCGATGCGTGCGCGACCCCACGAACCCCGCGATCCAGCACGATCGGCGGTTTCCCTCAGATGGAAGATGTTGCCGGGGCCTACCTGTTCTGGTAGACACAAAGCTGGTGCTTGGGGGCAACCGATCATCGTATCGCCGCACATCTCGCAACGGAAGACACCAGAAGGGGGGGACTCCGTGAGTCCCACATACCGTTCGAACAACAGCAGGCTCAAACCGCAACCGTCCATCCCGACGCTGGGGACCACGTTGCGACTGATCAGAGAAAACCTGGGACTAGCACGCTCCACAGCTCGCGACCGCCACGGCATCAGCGACTCATACCTGTTCGAGATCGAAACCGACAGGTATGTACCGAAACTAGAGACGCTCGAGGCGATCATCGCCGGCTACAAGGTCGACTCACTGCTAGCACGTCACCTGCACGAACTACGTGCTCCGGCCGAGGATCTGGCACCGGTGGACAAGCTTCGCCAGTCCGTGGCCGCCAACATCGATTGGATAAGTCACCTCGACGACCTCGAACGACGGGGCGTGTTCGCGGCATACGTGGATCCGATATGGAACGTCCTGGCCTGCAACGACTTGTTTCACTCAGCCCTACCCGGCATCGAGAAGACCGACTCGATCCCAACCTGGATTTTCAGCCCCATAGCCCAGCAGGTCTTTGTCGACTGGAACCGCGAGGCCGCTCACTCAGTCGCCTACAACAAGGCCATCCTCGGCATCTACCGCGACTCCCAACAAGCCCGCGACCTCATCCGG
Source organism: Nocardia sp. CA-107356 (assembly GCF_050946365.1). NCBI lineage: Bacteria > Bacillati > Actinomycetota > Actinomycetes > Mycobacteriales > Nocardiaceae > Nocardia > Nocardia sp. CA-107356. The sequence continues at coordinate 8,506,389 of NZ_CP191992.1, forward strand.
CAGCTCGGGCCCAACAACCAATGCCGTCGCCTCTGGGCAGCGAGCCTGTCAGTGACCTACGGCCGCGACACCGACCACCTTCTACATCACCGCGACGTAACGACCGGCGAGCTCCGCTCCTACCGGATCAGCATCGCTCCGCACACCGAGGCACTCGATGTCTACCTCGTCACCGCAATCGGCAAACCGTACTCCGGACCCCCAGGTCCATAGCCGCCATGCTGTCGCCAGACACGCAGGCGTGACACGCCGCATCCGAGTATTCAACCTCGCGAATCCATCTGCCGCCGATGATCTTTCCACTGCTCACCGCCAGCTCTCGAGGCCTTGGTACCACCGGTCCAGCAACGATGCAGGGTCGATGGGGGGAATCTCACACCGGGGCCACAACTACAAAGAAGCATCGGCTTCGGAAGCCTCGCCCACGGAATTTGCTGACGCGAGAATCATGAACTGGGCTCTCCAATGGAACTCACGACGCCCTTGTAATTGGTAAAAAAGATACGGCCAATGCCCCCTGTGCACACAGGTTCCTGTTTGCACAGGGGGCGTTCTCCCCGCAGTCACCCGGAAACGCGACGGCGAGCAAGCACAGTTCGGCCGCCGAGTTGCCGGGTGCGGAGCCAACAACGACAGATGACCCCCGGCACTCAGCCGAACGCTCGGCACACTGATCGCTGCACCGAAAGTGGCGAAATCACTGGCAATCCGGTTTTATGGAAGATGGGAGAATCAGCAGACTGGGGCAGAAACGAGTCCCATGTCAACTCAGCACGACCACGTGCCCGCTCGCTCAGCGTCGGAGGTCTCCGGACTTCCGCTACCCCGAGCACCTATCGTGGCCACATCCGACTCCCCGCCATCGCCATTGCACATCGCAGTTTCGGTGATCAGCAAGCGTGGGCGCCTGTCAGGCGCCGATGTCTTTCAACCGATGGGCTGGCTACAGGGCCACACCATCGAATACTCAGTCGCCGAGCAAATCGTCGCATTGCGCAGTGCTGCTCCCACGCGAAAACACCCTAGGATCGGCCAGTTCGGGCAGATTTACGTTCCAACAGCGGTGCAACAAGCCGTGGGTATCTCGCCACGAGATCATCTACTTCTCATGGCATACCCCGCCCACGACGTCGTCATCATCCTTTCCCCGACAGTGGTGTACACGGCCTTGTCACCCATGTTGGCCTTCTTCACGGTCTCGGCATGAGCACGAACGAACTCGAGGTTGCTCGACTCTTCCTGGAACGCCTAGGCATCCATCCCGAAGAATTGCTCAACCCGACGACGGCCGACGCGGGCATTCCTACGTTCGACGAATACGTGCCTCGAGTCACCGCTGCGGTTTCCCATGGCACCCGACGAACCTACATCCCGTACTGGCGTCACATCGCTGAACGCTGGCCCGACCGAAGACTCAATGAACCATCAGCACTCGAGCTGCAGACACTCGTCGAGGAAACGAGGCATAACGCCGTCGTGCGCCGCAACAGCCGCGACGGGCGCTCAGCCGCCGAACATATGGTCGGCGCACTCCGCTGCATGTACCGATTCGCGGCAAACGACGGCTTCGTCTCAGCTTCCTACAACTCGTCTCTGCACATCAATAAGCCCAGACGCCTTCCGAGCACCCGCCGTGCGCTGTCCCCCCGCCAACTCGCGCAGATCAACCACGTCACCACAACAACAGGCAACGACCCAGACCTCGACACCCTGCTACTGCGACTCCATCTCGAAACAGCCTGCCGCACAGGAAGCGCACTCGCTCTTCGCCCCGAAGATCTCGACACCGAACAGTGCCTAATCAGGCTGCACGGCAAAGGCGGTACCGTCCACTGGCAACCAGTCTCGCCCACGCTGATGAACAGACTGTCCACACACAGTGAGAGAAGCCCTGATCCCGGCGAGCAGCTACTGCGATACCGGAACCGGCGTCGGATTACTCGCCGTCGATACGACTACATCTGGCAGCGGATCGGCCGCGAACTCCCCTGGGTCGCAACACAACAGATCTCGACCCACTGGTTACGGCACACCACACTCACCTGGGTCGAACGCAACTTCAACTACGCCATCGCCCGAGCATTCGCCGCCCATGCCGAACCAACCGGACAAGACGGGGCCACACTCATATACACACGAGCGACCACCGAAGAAGTCGCCATGGCACTGTCGATACTCACCGGAGAACAACACCCCCTCGCATCCCTCGACCACCAGAAAACACCATTGACGCTGTTCCCACCTACGTGATGGCTCCCGAACAGCGTATGGATCCGCGCCTCGGAATATTGGGGCGTGGAAGGAACGCCGGTCCGGGTGGCTAACAAGGCACCCCCGCCACGGGCCAAACAACCACGGTGCCGGTCGCCATCAACAGACGATCGGCAACACAATGGACAACATTCGATCGGTGATTCCACCCGCGCCGCAACCCATTTGAAGCCCACAACAGTCCGAAACCGAACCCTCGACAGAAACGCGACGATGGCCTGCCACTCAGCTACTTCCATCGAGGCAGTGAAAACTACTGCAGCTCAACAGAATACAGCACCTACAACAACAATGATGGATCTGTGCTACGCTCCAGCGACGCACAATAGAACCACTCGTGCACACATCTGCACCAATATTGTTGCGGCTGCGTGATCGATTCCCCTCTCGCGCATTACTCGAGCACGTATTTGCATCAAATTTGATGCAAATACGTGCTCGATCACTTCCTCGCACACGTTTGCCCTCGCTCGAGCCGTCGGACGTTGGCGCAGATGCGACAGCGAGGCCGCTCGCGGCACACAGTTCCGTCACCGGTGACACCGCCGCGTGCGCGAGTAGAACTTCGCTCGCCCCTCTGACACTCGGCAACGGCACAACTGCGACGGACGCGTGCGCGAGCGATCCCTCGCACACCCGGCGGGACACGTGGCCATTCACAGTCTCTTCGAGGGATTGACAGTCCGTTTGGCGACTACGCTTGTTGAGCGCCTGTTCGTCTCGGCCGGCGCCGCAGAGACGTGTCGCAGGAGGGTTGGGGCGTTAGATGACGGGGATGCCCGCAAAGATCGACCGATACACCGTGGACCGGGAACTGGGGTCGGGAGGGATGGGCGAGGTCTATCTCGCGCATTCACCGGGCGGTGATCAGGTGGCGGTGAAACTGATTCGCAGCGACAAACACGACCCCGAGACCCGCGCGCGTTTCGAGCGCGAGGCCCTGATCGCGCGGACGGTGATCGGCACCGGCAGGGTCGCGCGGTTCTTGAACGCGGATCCTTTCGCGGAGCGCCCGTGGATGGCCATGGAATACGTTCCCGGTCGGACGCTGCTGACATGTATCGATGCCGATGGTGTGCTGCCCTCGCTGTTCGTCGCGAGTCTCGGTGTGTTGCTCGCCGAAGGTTTGGACGCTGTGCACGCGGCCAAGTTGCTGCATCGCGATCTGAAACCACAGAACGTGATCATGGGCCGGGACGGCCCCATGATCATCGATTTCGGGCTGGGAGCGTTTCTGGACGGGGACTCCGAATCGTTGTCACGCAGCGGAATGGTGGTCGGCACGATTCGCTGTATGCCACCGGAGCAGGCCCGCGGCAGTTCCGAGCTGACGACTGCCGCTGACGTGTATGCACTGGGCGCGGTGCTGTTATATGCGGCGGCCAGAAGGTTCCCCTACGACGGAATCGGGTGGAACGCTGTTCTCGCGCAGGTCACCAATCCCGATATCGGACCGGACCTGCACGGCGTCCCCGAAGACCTGGTTCCGCTGATCGCTTCCATGCTCGCCTTCGAGCCGCGGGATCGGCCGACTCTCGACGATATCGCGGACAGCTGTATCTCTCTGATGGAATCCGCAGGCCGGACTCCGGTCGGCATGCGGCAGGCGTTGATTGCCAGGACCACCTCGGGCGGGATATCGGGAGCCGCTGAGGAGCCGCCACCGGCGCTGATCGAAAGCCGGGACGAGATCGGGAACCACGAGCGCTCACCACTGGACGAAGGACCGGAGGATGCCGAATCCGATGAGTCGGCACCGGCCGAGTTGCCGACCCCGGACACCGGCAAGAAAGAGCGCCGTGAGGTCACTGGACCGCGAGGCCAACGGCCGGCCTCCAGCATCTCCGAGGCGAAGCTGGTAGCGGACGAACTACGTGCGCAATACGCGATGAGCGCGGTGCTGTAGGACAGTGGATGGTTGGCGTGCTGCCCTCGAACCCGGGTAGGCGCCCGATTGGGTCAGGATCTGGTGTGGCGGACGGAGAGTCGGAGCAGATGGTGGGCGTCGAAGCGGGAGCGGCGGATGGGCAGCGTGCAGTCGTCGAGAGTAGAGCCGCTGCCGGAGTCCCGAGCCAGGAAGCCCTTCAGGGTGGTTATGCTCCGGGCGCTCAGGTCTTGATTCGCGATGAGCTGTGGCTGGTCCGCAAGTGCACCGCCACCGCCCACGATGGCTGGATGCTGGAAGTCAGCGGTATGTCCCCGTTCGTTCGTGACACCGATGCGATCTTCTACGACGGCATCGACACAGTGCGGAAGCTGGACCCCCGGAAAACCGAACTGGTAGCCGATGATTCCCCGAATCACCGCCGGGGCCGGTTGTTCCTGGAGGCCGTACTACGCAAAACGTATCTGCCGCAAACCGAGCACGGGCTCGCGCTGGTCGGGAACTTCCTGATGGACGATCAGGTTCATCAGCTGCGTCCGGCCGAGCTGGCGTTGTCGATGAAGAATCCGCAGCCGCGCCTGCTGATTGCCGATGTGGTGGGTCTGGGTAAGACGCTCGAGATCGGTGTGCTGCTCGGGGAGCTGATCCGGCGGGGCCGGGGTGAGCGGATCCTGGTGGTCACCCCGCAGCATGTGCTCGAACAGTTCCAGCGGGAGCTGTGGACGCGGTTCGGGATTCCGTTGGTACGCCTGGATTCGACCGGTATTCAGCGAGTGCAGCAGGAGATTCCAGCCGGCCGAAACCCGTTCGCCTACTTCAAGCGCGTGATCATCTCCGTGGACACCCTCAAAAGCGATGTCTACGTGCATCATCTCGAACACACCGAGTGGGATGCGGTTGTCATCGACGAATCGCATAATCTGATGAACCGGGGCACAAAGAACAATGCGCTGGCCCGCCTGTTGTCCCGCCGAACCGATGCCCTGATCCTGGCGTCGGCCACCCCGCACAACGGTGACATGGCGTCATTCGCGGAGCTGGTCCGGATGCTGGACGAAGCGGCAATCGCCGACCCGAACCACTACGACGTAGCCGATCTCACGCACCTGTATATCCGGCGCACGAAAACTTCCCGCGAGGTGCGCGAATCCATCAAGGACGAGAAGTGGCGCGACCGTGGCCCATCGAAACCGATCGAGGCGGGGGCCACCGAGAAAGAGCTGGCGGTATTCGCCGAGCTGGCCACCTGTTGGATTCCCGCGGATCCGGACACGCCCTCGGTCAGCCGGCATCAGCTTGTTCCGTGGCGATTGTTCAAGTCGTTCTTGTCCTCGCACAAGGCATTGCTCGCGACGATCAAGACCAGGCTCGACACTCTCGGCAAGTCCGCAAGTGATGGCCCGGCCGCTGGTATGCGAAGGCAGACCGAGCGGACAGCGCTACTGGCGATGCAGCAGTTGGCCGCGCGGATCGAAGACCCGGACTCGGCCAAACTGCAGGCGCTCATCGGCGAATTGCGCACGATGGGCATCGGTCCCGGCTCGGAGGCCCGTGTGGTGGTGTTCTCCGAAAGCGTCCCCACCTTGACCTGGCTCGCCGACACCGTCCCGGCCGCACTCGGTTTCCACAGTGGTGCGATCCATGACGAGAAGAAGCCATGGCTGCGTTTCGGCGGCGCGGTGCAGGTCATGCACGGCGAAGCCAACACCGATGAAGAACAACGCAAACTGGTCGAACAGTTCGGGCTACGCGACGACCCGGTACGGATCCTGTTCACCGGGGACGTGGCCTCCGAGGGCGTGAACCTGCACCAGCAGTGTCACCTGCTGATCCACTACGACCTGCCCTGGTCGCTGATTCGCATCGAACAGCGCAACGGCCGGATCGACCGATACGGACAACAGGAACCACCCGAATTCCGCGCGCTGATCCTCACCAGCGACATACCGTGGCGAACCGACCCGGAAACCGGGCAGCCCCGCACCCTCGACGACCGGCTCGTCGGCGAGAAAGTCCTCGCCCGTGAGGCCGAAGCCCACAAACTCGAAGGCTCCGCCGAGGCGGTGACCGGCCTGTATCGCGCCAAGGACGAGGAAGAACGGCTCACCAAGGACCTGATCGCGGGCCGCACCGTCGAGCAGTCTTTCGAACAATCCCGCAGCAGCGGATCCGATTTCCTTGCCGACCTGCTGGGCCAGGTCGGCGCGGTTGCTGAACATTCGGACGTGGCGCGCGCGGATGTGCCAGCCCTGTTTCCCTCCACCGCAGACTATTTCGACGAGGCGCTGCGTCAGGTCTGTCGCCCGAATCCCGAGGACCAGCTGTCCCTGCGCCGCGAAGAGGACGGCACCATCGCCTTCGAACCACCTCGGGACCTGTTGTATCGGCTGAAAGCACTGCCGAAATCGTATCTGGACGAGCAGCGGATCATGCCGCGCAAGGACGAGCCGGCGCGGATGCGGATCACCTTCGCCAAGCAGCTCGCCGACAAACGGCTGCAGGTCGCGCGGGAAACCCGGAAAAGCCAGTGGCCCAATGTTTCCTATGCGACCGATATTCACCCAGTGCTGGATTGGGTCACCGATAAAGTGCTGGTCGAGATCGGCAGGCACAAGGCGCCCGTACTCGCCGCGAGCGTCGACAGCCCGACCTTTCTGGTCCAGGGTGTTTACTCCAACGCCCTGGGCAAACCCACCATCGTCGAATGGATGGCGGTATCCGGCCTGGCCGGCGATCCCGCGGTAGAGAAACTGACCACCGAATTCCTGGAACGTGCCGGTGTCGGCCCTGGGATGCCCGGCCGCGCGGCACCCCATGATCAGCAGGCACTCAGCGAGCTGGTACCGGCCGCGATCGATGCTGCCGAACACCACCTGATCGGCCTGGAAGCCGAGTACCGCAAGCAGATCGAGGCGACTCTCGCTCCCTACCGGCAGCGCGTCACCGGATGGCGTCAGCTGGCATTGTTCGCCAGCGCACGCCCCCGGGAAGCCGAACTCGACCGCACCGCCGACCGGCTGCTGCGCCTGGCCGCCGCCCTGGAAACCGCCAGCGCGCCGATGCTGCGGCTGCTGGCCGTCCTCGAACCGCAGACCGCCGCCGAAAGAGATACCACGCGATGAGCACGGATTTCGATTCCTTTACCAACCGCGGCGAATACTTCTCGGCCCACTACTTCGCCGAACAACTCGGCCCTGACCTCAAAAAGCAGGTGTTCAACTCCTGGGCGATACAGGAAGGCGACGAACTCGACCCGCGGAATACCCCCCGCGAACGGGTCCGCGCCCTGCGCGCCCAGTACCTCGGCGAGGAACGTCGTGGCTACTTCGCAGCGGCCGCGCACGCCGACAGCGACAGCGAATCGCGCATCAACACCTACGGCAATCCCGAATGGGTCAAGAAGCTCGCCGAATGGCATCAGCTGATCCTGCGCGCTCTCGGATACGGGGACAAAGACACCACCGCGGACCTGACCGCTCACCGAGCCGGGCGCGACCATCGCGTGTCCGTCGCCTACCACGACGCCGGCATTATCGCCGTGGACTGCGGCTGGTCAACCGACACTGATGCCGCGCTCAACACCGACGGCGCCGGCCGACTGCTCACTGCCTTCCATATCGGCGCGAGCGAGACGTACGAGACCGGCCCGGCACTGGCATCCTGGCTTTTCCAGAGCGAACTGGACGGAGCGGGCGGACCGCGACCCCGTTTCATCCTCCTGCTGTGCGGCGGTGTACTCGTCCTGGCAGACCGGCACACCTGGAACGAAGGCCGCTATCTGTCTGTAAGTCTCGATACCGCACTCGAACGCAACGACCGGACCCAGCAGGGCGAGCTGGCCACCATCGCCGCCCTGCTCTGCCAGGACACACTCCACCCTGGCGACAACCAGACCGGCTCGGTCCTCGACACCCTGCTCGAAGCATCCGCCACCAACGCCGCCGGTGTCTCCACCGATCTGCGCTACGGCCTGCAGCGTTCCGTCGAGATCATCGCCAACGAAGTACTGCGCCGGATGGCCGAACCCGGCAACAACGTCACCCCCGCCGACATCGAAAGCCCCGCTATCCCGTTCGCCCGCGAACTAACGCGGGAAACCCTCCGATACCTGTACCGAATCCTGTTCCTGCTGTATGCCGAAGCCCGGCCCGAACTCGGTATCCTGCCCGCCGATGACGGCTCCTACGAGGCCGGGTATTCGATGTCCCGGCTGCGTGAACTCGTCGCCCGCAGCGAAGAACTCGTCGAAGAGGAAGCCAAGAACAGCTTCCACCTCTACAAATCCCTCGACATCCTGTTCACCAAGGTCAATAAAGGGCACCGCGAATACGGCACCGAACCCGATGACGACCAGCCGGGCGACGACCCCGAAACCCGCAAGGAGAAACAAGCCCGGCGCAGCGAAGACCGTGGCCTGCGCTTCGAACCGCTGCGCAGCGAACTGTTCGAACCCGGAGCCATCCGGCTCATCGGCCGCACCGTTCCCGACCCGCGCTGCGACGACGACCTCGAACCCCGCCACCTCGACCTCCGGCTCCGCAACGAAGCCCTGCACGAAGTACTGCGGCTGCTCACCATGAAAAAGGGCAAACGCGGTGAGCGCGGCGGCTTCATCTCCTACCGCAACCTCGGCATCAACCAGCTCGGCGCCGTCTACGAAGGATTGATGTCATACACCGGCATCGTCGCCGTTGAAGAATTGTGCGAGGTCGCCAAGAGCGGCGACTCAGAACAGGGATCGTGGCTCATCCCGGCGCACAACCAGAAGGAGTATCCCGACAGCACCCTCGTCCACTACAAAGACGACGACGCCCGGAAAGGGCTGCGGGGTGTGAAGAAATACCGGAAGGGCGAATTCGTCTACCGGCTTGCCGGCCGCGACCGGCAGACCTCGGCCTCCTATTACACACCCGAATCGCTGACCAAGGTCACCGTCGAACTCGCCCTGCGCTACCGCCTCGATCAGGAGAAGGACGACGACGGCACCACCATCAAAACCCGAGCCGCCGAACTGCTGAAGTTCAAGATCTGCGAACCGGCACTCGGGTCCGGCGCCTTCCTCAACGAAGCCATAAACCAGCTGGCCGACGAATACCTGCGGCGCCGCCAGGAAGAGCTCGGCACCAGCATCCCCACCGCCGACGCACTCACCGAGAAGCAGAAGGCGAAGGCGTATATCGCCCTGCACAACGCCTACGGTGTCGACCTGAATGCCACGGGTGTCGAACTGGCCGAAGTGTCGTTGTGGCTCAACACCATGCACCCCGGAATGCGGGCGCCTTGGTTCGGTCTCCACCTGCGTCGCGGCAACTCGCTCATCGGCGCCCGGCGTGCGGTGTTCGCCGGAGACGATGTGTCGAGCCCGGCCAAGGAATGGCTGAAGGCCAAGGGGGCGCTCGCTCCGGAAACCCTGCCGTTCGTGAAAGACGGGCAGCATCAAGAACTTCCGCATGAAGCCATCCACCAGTTCCTGCTGCCCGCCCCGGGTTGGGCGGCGGTCACCGGTTCCACGGAAGCCAAACAGCTCGCCGCCACCGAGATCGCACAATTGGCAGCCTGGAAACGGGGAATCCTGCAGCGGCCGAAACGCAGCACCGCGCATCTCGACAGGGACGGCACACCGAAAATCGATACGAAAACCGGTAACCCCAAAGCTGAAGCCCGCTCACAATTCACCCGGCTCCGGGACCTCGCCCGCCGCGCCGAATTCCTCTGGTCCTCGGTGGTCAAACGCATGGAGATCTCCGAACGAGAGATCGCGCGCCGTATCGACGTCTGGCAAGCCGACCCGACCGACCCGGAATTCGCGTTCCTCCAGTACCCGGAACACCCGGCGCCGAAAGAGAAGGTCCTCGAAGACCTGTTCAACGCCGTCGATACACCCTATTGGCGACTGAAGACAGTGATGGATGCCTGGTGCGCCCTCTGGTTCTGGTCCGCCGACAAAACCGGTCTGCTCGATGGAACCGACGGCGAATACACCGCGACGACCGCAATCCAAGACGTCGAAGACCTGCGCGAGGTGCTCGACGGGCTTCCTGCAGCCGGAGAACCACCCGCACCGGAACCCGTTACCGCAGAGACGAAGACTGCGACGGAAGCGAAACCGCGATTCGTCGACATGCTCACCTTGTTCGCGGTCGACGGCGAACAGACATCCTTCGATGACTTCGATCCCGACACCGACGGCGAACCATCCGTCATCCGCAAGCAGATCAGCCCGGCGAAATCCCAGAAGACTCCGGCGAAACGGCCACAGCCCCAGCGCCGCCCGATTGTTCCCTTGACAGACCTCGACGACTGGATCGACTTCCTCGAGGCCATGCTCGGCCGGTCGGATGTACCCGAGGAAACACTGCTCGATACCTTCCAGACGCTGGATGAGCTGAAGGACTTCGAGACCACCCTCACCGGGTATATGCAGATGGACACCGGCAACCCCGAGGACCGGTTCCCGTGGCTGCGGCAAGTACGGGATATTGCGAAGGAGAAGGGGTTCCTGCACTGGGAGCTGGAATTCGCGCTCATCTTCGCCCGGAACGGCGGGTTCGATATTCAGGTGGGTAATCCGCCGTGGGTGCGGCCACGATGGGACGAATCGGCAGTGCTGGCAGAGTATGAACCATGGTTCGAGCTGCAGGAAAATTCATCCACACCCGAGAAAGAGAGTCGTCGGTCCGCTCTCCTGGAGAATTCGAGTGTTCGTAGTTACACCTTGAAAGAATTGACCGATATCAGCGGGCAGGTAGCAATTTTCGGATCGCCACAGATGTACCCGCTACTGACCGGAACCCAGCCGAACCTTTACAGGGCATTTATGCTGCAGGTGTGGGCGCATTCCGCTTGTGACGCCGTAGCAGGAATGGTACATCCCGATAGTCACTTCTCTGGCGATAAAGAATCAAGACTTAGAGAAGAATCTTATCGTCGATTGCGTATCCATGGAGATTTCTTCAATGCATACCACCGTTTCTTTCAGAAGCCGGTCGGTGAATGGACCCACTTCGGGGTACATATCTACGGCGCCATACAAGCTGATATAGCATTCGATCACCTTTCTTGGCTGGTCTCAACGGATGCCCTCCGCCTGTCGTCGGAACACGACGGTTCCGGGATAGGTCCCGGTATCAGATACAAAGGTGGGGCATACGACGAACGTCCTCATCGCGCACGCGTTGTCCGGGTGGACAAAGAACGACTGTCTGTATGGCAGCGGCTGCTCGACGACTCCTCCCAACCGGTCATACAGGCCCGGCTCCTATACCCAGTCAGCATCGACGAAGCAGCGGCCATCCAAGCGCTCGCGGACTATCCGCTTCGCCTGACAAGACTTTCCCCAAGGATTACACCTGGCTACCACGAGAGCGGCGCAAAGAAAGCCAAATTGATTCAGTACAATACAGAAAACTTGCAGCCTCAGGTTTGGCGTCGAGTAATCCTCAAAGGTATCCAGCTCGGAGTCGCGACTTCCATATTTAAGCACTACGATGCCAACCCCAACGACTCCTACGGGACTGATCTTGTCACCCTACCCGAGGACGCGGTACCGGATACCGAGTATGTACGATTTCCCCACCGAACCTTGGAGTACCTGCATGAACAGGATCGTTGGGTCGATTATCGCACCCTTGGATGTCTGCAGAAAAGTAAGGAGGCTGCAGCCAGGGCCCGCAGCGAAATAGCCGACTTACTCGAAATTCCCGATGAAGAAGTAGATCAGAAGAGTATTGACGATGCTCTCGCGAGACGAGCACAACGGAGGTATACCGCCTTCTATCGCCTTGCTTGGCGTCGGAGAGTCGCCTCGAATACCGAGCGATCTCTCTTCGCCGCGCTCGTACCTCCCGGGCTTGCACACGTCGATGCCGTACACAGCTTGGCGATGCGTGAAAATCGCCTGACAGCACTTGTTGCAGGATTCTGGGCTGCACTGCCATTGGATTATTTTCTTCGAATAACAGGAAGGGGAGATCTGCGCATCGGTGACGCTGAGGCAACACCGGCTCCCTCGACGGACCATCCGCTGGCTTCTGCCTTATTGCTGCGAACACTCCGACTCAATTGCTTGACCTCCGCCTATGCCCGCCTGTGGGAGGAATTGTATGAAACAAGGTGGAGTAGTGAACAATGGGCTTGTGAATGGCTGGGGCTGCAACCTCTCGAAACCGCAGCCCCAAAATGGCGCCCCGCGACACCCCTCCGTTCAGAACGCGCTCGTCGTGCCGCGCTCGTTGAGATAGATGCGCTCGTCGCGGTCTGGATCGGCATGGATGCCGATGCGCTGATCGCAGCTTACCGCGGACGCTTCTTCGTACTGCAGAAATTCGAGGCCGTGACCTGGTTCGACGCCAACGGCTGGAAGCTCGCCGGTGATGCGCGCACCTACGGCCAGAGGCAGACCAAGGATTCCTGGAAACAGTCCGAGTCGTACCGTGTTGCGGTAGAACAAGATCGAGACCCGAGTGGCCTCCCGGTCCCGGACGGCTACACCGCTCCGCTCTATCAGGCAGACCGTGAAGCGGAGATGCGGGCAGCGCATGCGGTGTTCCAGCGCCGCCTCGACGAGGCGGTCGCTCGCGGCGAGTGGGATCCGGCGACACAGGAGGTGCCGAAGCCGTGAGGCCGACACTGCAGGCGCGGGGGCTCAAGGAGAGTCTGCTGCAGTACCTGTCTACAACCTACGCGCTGAGTGACGAGGGCGCCCGGGAGGCACTGCATCGGTTCCTCGGCGATGAAACCTCCGGAATGTTCCGCGGCCCGTATCTGCGGATCCGCACCCCGTTCACCACCGCCGAGGACAGCTGGGACGAGCATTTGGATTGGTGCCCCGCGGGATTCACCCCGTATGCGCATCAGGCGGCGGCGTTTGCGCGGTTGACCTCCGCTCGCGGTCACCTCCCGGAACCGACGCTGGTTACCACGGGCACGGGTTCCGGTAAGACGGAAGCTTTCCTGTACCCGGTGCTCGACCACTGCCGCCGGGAGCGGGAAGCCGGCCGGACCGGGATCAAAGCGGTATTCCTGTATCCGATGAACGCTCTGGCCACCGATCAGGCGCAGCGTATCGACGCACTGCTCAGGAAGCACAGCGAATTGGGCCGGTTGCGGGCCGGTCTCTATATCGGTGACCGGGCCGCGACCCGATACGAGAAGGTGGACACCCGGCGTTCGGACATGCAGTTGTCCGCGCCGGACATCTTGTTCACGAACTACAAGATGCTGGACCTGCTGTTACAGCGGGAGGAGGATGCCCCGCTGTGGCGGGAGTCGGATATCCGCTACATCGTGGTGGACGAATTCCACACCTACGACGGCGCCCAGGGCACCGATGTGGCAATGCTGCTGCGCCGCTTGGCCGCCGTTGTCGGGGCATCGGAGCCGGGACGGCCGCTGGGCGACATCTGTCCGGTGGCGACCTCGGCGACCTTGGGCTCGGGGACCGGCGAGGACGGTGCACAGCGGCTGCTGCAAGTGGCGACCGCGGTATTCGGGACCGAGTTCACCAAGAAATCGATTATCGGCGAGAACCGCCTGCCGGTGGAGGATTTCATTCCGCTCACCAGGGTAGCGATGCAACGCCTGCCCACCCCCGACGAACTGCTCGCGCTCCCCGACCCGGCTTCCGGGGCGGAAGCGCTCCTCGACCATATCGAGGCGGTGACCGGGGAACGTGAACCGGATCGAGATTGGCTGGACAAGCACCCGTTCAACCGGAACGAGCCGTCCGACGCGGATATAGCACTGCGCGCCTGGCTGGGCGATAGGTTGCGGCGGCATCTGTTCACCCGGGCGGTGCTGCAGGCGCTGGACGGGAAATTGAAAACCAGCGCCGAGGTGCTGGATGTGATGTGGCGGGCCGGTGCGGCGGGGTGGGCCGAGGCGGTGGCGCGGCAGCCGGAGAAGGCTGCCGAGGCCTTGGCCCGGTACGTGGCGCTGCTGTCGTATGCGCGGGACCCGAATTCGACACCGGACCGCATATTGCCGTTTGTGCAGGTCGAAGTGCATCAGTGGGCGCGGTCGGTGTCCCGTCTACTGCGTGGAGTGCTGCCGTGGCCGCGGGCGGAGTTCCGGTGGGATGTGTCCGGGGCGGTGGAGTCGGATACCGACGGGCGGGGTGCTCCGGTGACCACGGCGACATCGGCGCAGAGCGCGAATCTGTTTCTGCCTGCGGTGTATTGCCGGGATTGTGGGCGGTCGGGGTGGGCGGTGTTCTCCCCGGAGAGCGACGACTACGAGATCGAGTTCGATACGTTCAAGATCCGGCGGGCTTCGCTCGGGCAGGACAAGGTTCGGGTGCGGAACCTGATCGCCGCGACCACCCAGGAAGCACAGGAGGGATCGGGGGCGGCGGCGATGCCGGCGGCCGGTGCGGCGGGGCAGGGCGCCGGCGGCATGCTGATGGTGCTGGACGGGCCGCGCAGCCGGTTGCGGCTGCCCGATCCAAAATCCGACTACGACGCGGAAACCAAAGAGCCGCGGTTGGCGGCACAGGATTCGGCGTTCGTGCTCGTGTATTTCGCCGGTCCGGCCAATACGGCCGCGCGGGAGGACTGGTGCCCGGCCTGCGGGGAACGCAACGCCATCCGCTACCTCGGTACCGGGGCGGCAGCTCTGGCTGCGGCCTCGATCACCCAGTTGTTCACCGGAGGTGAACTGGACAAGAAGCTGGGTGAAGACCGGACGCTGATGTTCAACGATTCGGTGCAGGACGCCGCGCACCGGGCCGGGTTCGTCGCCAGCCGGTCCTACACCTTTTCCTTACGTGCGCTGCTGGCCGAACATCTGAACCATGAGCAGCCCACCGCGCTGAACGATCTGATCGCCGATATGGTCGAGGCGACGACCGACCCGGAGATCCTCGCCGCAGTGGCGCCGCCGGATCTGCATCGGTACCCGGGTGTGCAGCGACTATTGTCCGGCCAGCTACTCCCGGGCAAGAGAAGTCGGCAGGTGCGGCGGCTGATCGGGCAGCGACTGGCCTTCGAAACCTTCATGGAGTTCGGGTTCCGTTCCCGCAACGGCCGCACCCTGGAGCTGACGCGCACCGCGGCCGCGCATGTGCACATCAACGACCCGGACGCTGTCGCGGCGGCGGTCCGGCGGATCCACGAGGAGAGCACCGGCGACAAAGTTCCGTTGATCGCCCAGGACGACGCCCGGT
Source organism: Nocardia sp. CA-107356 (assembly GCF_050946365.1). Taxonomy (NCBI): domain Bacteria; kingdom Bacillati; phylum Actinomycetota; class Actinomycetes; order Mycobacteriales; family Nocardiaceae; genus Nocardia; species Nocardia sp. CA-107356. The sequence continues at coordinate 8,521,706 of NZ_CP191992.1, forward strand.
ATCTGGCCTTCGTCCGAGTGCTGCTGGAGCGGGTGCGGACCCGTGGTGCGGTCGCGCATCAATGGCTGGACCGGTATGTCGATGAGGCCGGGACCAACCGCTATCCGATCTGGGGTGGCCGAGCGCCCGGGATGCGGGCCTTTCCCCGGCGGATTGCGGCGCCGACTTTCCTGTTGGGGACGCCGAAGAGCAATAGCGAGTTCGACTCCGCAACCGGTCGGCTGTCCTGGTACGAGCGGTGGGCCGGCCGCTGCCTGGAACTGCCCCGGGAACGATCCCCGGAGTTCTGGACCCAGCTACTACCCGAGCTGAACCGGCTCGGGCTGCTGGCGGCGCGCAGCCCGAACGACAGTTCCCTGCGCGTGTATGGCCTCAAACCCGGGCATATCGCCGCCCAACTGGTGGACGACGCACAGGTGTCGTCGGCGTTCGTGCGCTGCCGGGTGTGTTTCTGGGAGCAGACCGTGCACCCGGCACTGCTGGATCAGTGGCACGGCCAGCCCTGTCCCTCGTATCGGTGCCGGACCGGTCGCCTGGTGGCCGGTGACCGGCGGGAAGAACTCGGTGTGCACCACCGCGACCGGGACTTCACCCGCGACTATTACCGACGCCTGTACCGCGAGGCCGGCACCTACCAGGTGGTCACCGCCGAACACACCGGCATGCTCACCCGGCCACAGCGGGAAGAAGTCGAAGCGGCGTTCAAACATCGGAAAGGGTTCAACAGCCCCAACGTTCTCTCCTGCACGCCGACCCTGGAGATGGGTATCGACATCGGGGAACTGTCCGCGGTGGTGCTGGCCGCGCTACCGCGGCGGCCCGCGTCCTACGCCCAGCAGGTCGGCCGGGCCGGGCGCCGGAGCGGGAACGCCTTCCTACTCACCATCGCCGACCGCCGCCGTCGCGATCTGTACTTCCTGGAGCGCCCCACCGATCTCATCGCTGGCACCATCGTGCCGCCCGGCTGCTACCTGTCGGCGATCGAAATCCTGCGCCGCCAATACCTGGCACACCTGCTGGACCTGGCCGCCGCCGGGAAACTCGTGCGCTCCGACGGCATCGTCCTGCGCGCCATTCCACACAAGGCGCCCCGGTTGTTCGGACCGTCCGGTTATCTCGCCGATCTGGTGGAGTTGGCGCTGACGCGGGGTGATGAGCTCGTCGCCGGATTCCTCGCCCTCTTCCCGGTACCGGAGGATGAGCGGGCGAAGTGGGAGCAGACCACTGCCGAACTCCGCGACTACGCCACGCATGGGTTGCGGTCGGCGATCGAAGCGGCCGAACGGGAATGGTTCCTGCAACAGCAATCGCTGCGCGACCGGCTGCGCGAAATCGATGAAGCCCGTGCGGAACTGCACGACTCCGATCCCGACCAGGCCGAGCAGAAGGACGAACTCGATGCCGAACGCCGTGGTGTCGGGCGGGCGCTGATGCTGCGCGGTGACACCCCCGCTCAGAACGCGTTGTGCGATCTGGGGCTGCTGCCCAACTACGCTCTGGTCGACTCGACCACCACCCTGGCGGCCACCGTATACGGCACCGATCCGGCCAACCCCAAGAAATTTACCTCCGACACCTTCGAATACGAACGGCCGCGGCGGCTCGCACTCGAGGAACTGGCGCCCGGAAACACCTTCTACGTCAATGGATTCCAACATCGCATTAGCGGAATCCAGGTCGCCATCGGAGGACGGCAGGAATGGCGCACCTGGCGGGTGTGCCCGGGTTGCGGGTATATCCGCTCCGAGAACGCGCACGCGGACCGGTCGCCGTGCCCGCGCTGCGCCACCGACCAGATCGCCGACGACGGCTCCTGCCTGTTCAAAGTCGTCGAACCCGCCACGGTCACCGCCCGGGACAAACGTGAGGATGCCCGGATCCGAGACGACAAGGACGACCGTGATCGCCGTGCCTACCAGGTGATCGACGCGGTCGATATTCCGCAGGATGAGCTGGAACCCGGTTCGTGGCGGCATGCACGTCAGACGTTCGGTGTCGACTACTGCCGTCGTGCCGTGATCCGGCGGATCAACGTCGGACCGGCCCGATTCGACGCCCCCGGCCGTGACGATTTCGCCGGAATGCGAGTACGGCTCAACCCGTTCTACGTCTGCACTGCCTGTGGTGCCGCCAGCGCCGACGGCCAGCCGGTCTTCGACCCGCATATCGACGAACTCGATTCAGCCGCCGCCCGCAGTGGCCGTCTCAAACACCACCGACCGTGGTGTCCACTGCGCCGCGGCAAGAAACCCGAGGCCGGTGAGGAACCGGTACTGCTGGCGCACCAACTGAAGACCGAGGCGCTGCGGATCTTGCTTCCTGCCGCCGCCGCGAATGTTGACGCGCGCGTGTATTCGTTCCAGGCCGCCCTACGACTCGGAGTGGACCTGTACTACGGCGGAGATCCGCAACATCTGGACACCACTGTGACGTCCATGCCGGACCGAAACAGTGGGGAACGCCGCTGGTTTCTCGTGCTGTTCGATTCCCTGCCCGGCGGTACCGGTTACCTCGACCGACTCACCGATCCGAACGAATTCCGGAAAACCCTCAAAGCCGCACACACGCTGCTCGAGACCTGTTCGTGTGCTGAGGAACAGCGCCGAGCCTGCCACCGCTGCCTGTACCGCTACACCCCGGAACGCTTCCAGGACATCGTGTCTCGTCAGGCCGCACTGACTATGCTCGAATCCCTGCTGTTCACCGAGGACGGCACGGACGGCTGGGAAACCACCGGAGTCGAGCACACCGGGCTGGTCGGGCTGGACGCACAGGTGGAATCCGATCTGGAAGCACGGTTCCTGTCGGCCATGCGCGACTGGGTGAAGGTGACCGACGATGTCTCCCTGGACGAGGACAGTCACGCGAGCGGGCACCTGCGGTTCGTCGACACGGCCGCCACCGGCGATGTCACCCACTGGCGGCTGACCGCGCAACAGCGACTGCAGGACACGATCACCGACTTCACCTTCACCCGGGTCGACGGCCCCGCCCAGACGGTCAAGGTCTACCTGGAAGGTTTCCGGTTCCACGCCACCCGCGACCACAACCGGATTGCCGACGACGCCGCCAAACGAACCCGCCTCCGCGCCGAGGGCGCCATCGTGTTCCAGATCACCTGGGCCGATATCGACCTGTTCGAACAGGCCACCACCCGAACCCGGCCGGTGTGGCCGCCGTACCAGGCGTCCGCGCAGGAACAAGCCAAACGCGCGTACGAACAATACGGCGGGCAACGGGCCCGATTCGCCACCACGGTTTTCGCCAATCCAATCGACACCCTCATCGACTACCTACGGTGCCCGGACGCCGAAGAATGGGGCCGGCGAGCCCGCGCCCTGGTCACTGGGCTCACCCGCCAGCCCGGCACCACTCCGGTCGTGGCGACCGGTAGTCGCCGGGAACTGGTCGCGGCTGTGCAGGATGAGCTGGCCGCCCTGGCCGGCATCGAACAGCGTGATCGGCAGCGAGCGGTGGACACGGCTGCCGTCGGCCCGGCCCATATCTTCCGCACGCAGGACGACTCCGGGCTGCCGACCGTGCTCGTACTGGACGCCGGCTATCCAGAAAACCTGAAGTGGACCGCCCTCACCGTTCTGGACGATCGTGACGCGGTCCTGGACAGCGCCGAGCACAAGGACCGCTGGCGGTCCTGGCTGTACTGGACCAACCTCACGCAATTCCTGTCCCTGGCAGGCGGTGACGGCGTGCAGCTGGCGAGCAGCCGGGTCGGTGACTTCGAGGCCGAAGTACTCGCCGCCTGCGGCGGGGTCGGTGAACTCGATTCCCTCCTCGGCGTTCCCGCACAACCGGCGGCAACTTCGATATCGGAACGGCCGCAACGACAGACCCCGGAGACCGTCCTCACTCAGATGCTGCGGGACAAGGTTTGGGACACCGACATCCTGGACATCTTGCGCGACGAACCCGAGGAATCGCCAGACCTGCTGCGACTGGCAGAACTGCTCGCCGACCGCGGGAAAAGAGCACCGGTATTCGGCTACGAACTCGGCGCCACCAGCCGATGGCCGGCCGACTTCGCCTGGCCCGGATCGGATATCAAAGTGGCGGTGGTGCCGCCACCGCGCAATGCGGACGACGAGGAAGCCCGGCGCCGCGACGCCGCCTACACCGCGGACGGCTGGATCGTACGCACCGCGGCCGAATGGCTCGATCACCTGGACGACCTCCTGGCAAGGCTTCAGGATATGGAAGGAGGAATGGCCCGATGACCGCCCGGCTCAGCCTGTACCGGAAGGCCGAAGAGGAGCTGTACAAGCTCGACCGCTCGGTCAAAGCCAAGTTCTACGACTTCAGCCACAACTTCCGCGAAAACCCCGACCTGCCGGGATTGCGCAAGAAACCACTCAAAGGCGACTCCCGAATCTGGTCCTTTCGCATCGACCAAAGCTATCGGGCGCTCATGGTGCCAACCGGCCGCGATCCGGACGGAGTCGAAAGCTGGCTCGTCATCGCCGTACGGCACCGCAAGGACGTCTACGAAGAACTCCAGGTCGCGATCAACCGCATCACCGGGGAAATCGAGTTCGTCGATATCGCCGTCGTCGGTGACAGCGCCCTCCGCCGCGCCGGCATCACCCTCACCCCGGCCGAACCCGAGCCCGAGCAGGCTGCCCCCGAGCCCGCCCGACCTGAGCCGGAGACCGAGAACTCGGATACGGGATCACCGTTACTAGCCGGATACACCGCCGAGCAACTCCGTGAACTGGGTGTCGCCGAGCAGGTACTCGACCTGGCGCTGACGGTCACCACCAGCTCTGAACTCGACGAACTTGTCGCCACCGCCCCACTGCTGTCGAAAGATGTGCTGTACGGCCTGGCAGCCGGGATGGATATCGACGAAGTACGCCGGGAAATCACCACACCGGCCAAAATCGAAGCCATCCCGGATCCGGACGACCTGGCCGCAGCCCTGGCCCGCACCAAGGTCCGAACGGTAGACGACGACGTGCGCTCGGCCATCGAAGAAGGCGACTTCCGCGCCTGGAAAGTCTTCCTGCACCCCACCCAGGAACGCATCGTCCACCGTCACTACAACGGCCCAGCCCGGGTCTCCGGCGGTCCAGGCACCGGCAAAACTATCGTCGCCCTGCACCGCGTAAAACACCTCGTCGAACAGCTACCGCCCGGCGATGACCGACCGATCCTGCTGACCACATTCACCAAGAATCTGACCACCGACCTGCGCAACCGGCTGGCCTCCCTCATCGACCCCCGCATGCTGAGCCGGGTCGATATCGTGCACATCGATCAGCTTGCTGCCCGCGTCATCGGCGAGAACACCGCATCCGGCCGCGGCAAACAGCGTGTTTTCGACACCATCGCCCGCACCGAACTACGCCAGCTACAGACCGAACTCGACGACCACCGCTTCACCTCCGAATTCGTCTTCGACGAATGGGAACAGATCATCCTCGGCCAGTCCATCCCTACCCGCAGCCAGTACTTCCAGGCCCGCCGGGCAGGCCGCGGACAAGCACTCACCCGCCCCGAACGCGCCCATATCTGGAAACTGGTCGAGCAGTTCACCGCGCGACTGGACAAACTCGGCATCGAAACCTGGGGTCAGGCCGCCGAACGCGCGGCTCGATTCGAGATCGAACGCGCCACAAAGATCGCCGAACGCCGCAACCGAGACAACGATCCGGACAGCCTGGACAGCAGCTCGGGCGTGCGATATCGCAACCACCGCTACCGGCACATCGTGGTCGACGAAGCCCAAGACCTGCGACCGGCACACTGGAAAATGCTGCGCGCCATGACCGACCCCGGACGACCCAATGACATGTTCATCGCGGGCGACACCCACCAGCGCATCTACGACCACCAGATCGCGCTCGGCGCCCTCGGCATCAATATCCGCGGTCGTGCGTCTCGCCTGACCCTCAGCTACCGCACCACCAAGGAAATCCTCGCCCAGGCCCTCCACATCATCGACCCCGCGAGCGAGCCGATCACCTACGACGACCTCGACGACGGCACCGATACCCTCGCCGGATATCGGTCCGTTCTCCACGGGAACCCACCCGAGTTCACCGGATACGACACCTGGAACGACGAACTATCCGCCCTGACCGAGGTGTTGCTACGGTGGCGGGCAGAACTCTCCACCGATGCATCCGGTGCACCGGTCGACCCCAGCGGCCGAATCGCGGTCTGCGTCGCCGACCGCGACCTGGTCGGCCGCATCGCCCATCACCTGTCCACCACCGGAATCACCTGCGCCGAGCTCACCAAAGACGGCCTCGACGCTGACGGCGAAATCCACATCGGCACCATGCACCGATTCAAAGGTCTCGAATACCAACGCCTCGCCATCGTCGGAGCCGGCGACGGCACCATCCCCCGCAGCACCATCGAGCGCTACCGGACCGACGACCCACCGCGTTATGACCGCGAACACCGAAAAGCTCGGTCACTGCTATTCGTCGCCGCCACTCGGGCCAGGGACGTTCTGCGGGTGAGTTGGCACGGCAAACCCAGTCCCTACCTACCCGTTGGGAACGGCTGTTGATCCGCTGTCGAACAGCGGATCAGCACCGAGTGTTCACGCATCCCCGCGCATCCGGGACAGCGAACCCGGCTCGTAGCGCAACTGGTAGACGCGGGGGCTCGCACCGTTCATCCGATACAGCGTGATCTCCGACAGAAACTGCTTTTTGACCTTCACCGCACGGGAGATCTCCTCGTCGGCGACTTCGCCGATCCAGTCCTCGATCTGCTCGGGAAGTTTAAACGTCAGCTCATAAGCATCCGGCGCCTCGGCGGGCGAGAGCTTCCATTCCGCCCGGACACCCGTACCGTCACGCCGGATCCGCACTTTGTGGTCCGGCTGCTCGGCCCCGAATTCAATGAACTTCTCGTAGTTCTCGGTGGCCAACGGCAGGATGAAGGGCGCCGCCGGAAACCCCAGCAGCAGTTCCGAACCGCTTCTCCGCACCAGGGTCTCGGCGAACTCCGCCAGAGCTCTACCGGCCTTCTGGTCGAATTCCCCTCCAGGAGAACCTGGCTGTGGCAGCAGGTTCGACGGAGCAGTTCCCAGATGCCGCCGCAGCATCGCTCGCATCCAGTTCACCGGAAAGACCTTTTTCCTCGAACTGCCGGTTTCCGGGAGGTGCTTTTGAGCCGCGTCTAGGGTGTTGCCGGTGGTGCCGATGATGCCGCGTAGCAAGTCGAAAGTGGGACCGGAAAGGTCGACAAGCGAAATATGGTGGGCCAGAGCATATTTCTGCGCATCTGCGGTGAAACCACTCGCAGAGAACAACACATACGAATACTTGTACCGCTGCCGCGGACGTGTCCCCGATCCGGTCATGTAGTTTTCGTTGACGTCGTGCACCACCCCGTGCGCGTTCCGCACCATCGGCAAATCGCAGCTTTCCTTGCGGTATTTGGCCTCCACGAACAACCGAACCGGCATCGAGAACGCGGGCGTGAACGTGAACTCGCCGAGCACGTCGGCTTGATGGAGCGCGCCGCGCCCCCGTACGCGGAGATCGCCACCCTGGTCCACGAGCTCGACCGGATCCTGATCTGCGTGAACCAGCAACCGATACCCGCTGGACCGCAGCAGCCAGGCTAGGGCCTCCTCGAGCAGGTAACCCTGCAGCGCGGAATGGCTGACCACCCATAACCCCCTTCATCAACGGCAACTCTGGGACTTCATCGAAAGCAACCCGAGCCAGCAAGCGATGTTACCGACTTCGGCTGTGCTGCACGCGGTTTGGCGTGAGCTTCCGGTTGGTCGGAAAGCGTGAAGTTCCCATGGTCTTCCGGACACCCGATGGTGAGGCGAGATACTGGCCTCCGGAAGGAGTTTGGATGCCTGGAGGCCACTTGCCGTCACGCTTGGTGCTCGACTGGTTCATCAGTGAGATCGACCAGGCACGCTGGGCTGCCGTGACAGTCCGACCCGTTGCGGGACAAGATCATTGACGTCGGTCGGGGAATCGGCATCTCAGAACTTTGGTCGCGCCAGCGCTTACGACCTGTCCATGCCCACTCTGATAGGAATCGGTAGGATTGGCGCCATGAGTGATGGGGGGACACCAGCCTCTGGCCGGAACCTCTCGGTGGTGCCCGAGAAGGTGCGCGAGGTCGGCAAGTACGTCTACGAGTTGGCCGAGGCACTGCGCACGGCGTTGGATTCCGCCGCGAAGGACGTCGCTTCGCTGACCGATGGCAGCTGGACCGGGGACGCGGCCAACGAGTTCTCCGAGGGCTGGACCGAAGTGCGTGACGGCGGTGTCCAGATCATGACCGCTCTTACCGGCATGGCGGAGAAGCTGGGTGTCACCGCCGACACCTATCAGGCGGGGGACGAGAGCAACGCCGCCACATTGAACACGTCGAGTTTGGATCTGCCGTGAACTCTCAGTTTTCGGTTGATCTGGACCATCTCGATGAGATCGTGGTCCGTCTGTCGGGTCTGGCGGGGTTCATCGGCGAGCATCTCGATGAGATCGATGACCGGGTCGCCACCCTGACCGGCAGTGGGTGGGAAGGCGTTGCCGCCCAGGCCTATGCCGATGCCCACGCTCAATGGGTCACTGGCGCACGCGAATTCGTCGAGGGTGTGAAGGATGTCAGCGACGCCGCGAAGGCGGCCCACGCACGCTACACCACCGCCCACGACACCAATTACACAATGTTCTCCCAGGGATAAGTCACATGGGTGTACTGGTTATCGACTGGCAGACCTACTACGAGGCCGGCAAGAAATGCCACGCCCTGGCCACCGACCTGCGTGCCGCCGACAAACCGATCCACGACGCGGTCAAAGGCGAATGCGCGGGCATGGCCGGTGACACCGCTGGCTGCGAATCTTGGGGCAAAACCTACGACCGCGTCGCCCAGGAAACGATGCAGACCTGCACGAACCTGGCCGACGCCCTCACCAACTTCGGCACCATGCTCTACGCCGCCGGGCACAACTGGGCACTGTCGAACAACTCCAACCCGATGCCCGACCGGCCCACCGTGACGGCGATGTCGGAGTACAAGGTGACCATCCCGACTTCGGTCGGCAACAACGGCGACGGCGTGACCGAGGGAAAGGGCAGTATCCCCGGCTTCTACGACGCCCTGGTCGGGAAGATCCAGGACGAGTTCGGCAGCAAGCTGCCCAACGGCAACAAAGACAAGCTCGCCAAGGCCGCATCGACCTGGAAGACGTTCGCCGAACACAAAACCATCACCGATGCCGCATCCCGGATCACCGAGATCACCAACCTCTTCAGCGACATCCAGGACAAGAAAGGCCTCGACCCCCTCCTAGGCCACCTCACCACCCTCAACAGCGGCGCCACCCAACTCGCCTCCGCATCCCTCAACCTCGCCACACCCGTCACCGAATACAGCACCGCCACCTCCGAAACCCGCGACAAATTCCGCGACGCGGTCACCAACGCCTTGATAGCAGCCGGAACCACTGTCGTCATCGGCGTCGCCGCATCCTGGATCACCGCCGCCCTCAGCGACGTCGCCGCCGGCGTCGGCGTCGTAGCGATCGCAGGCAACACCGCCAGAGTTCTCAAAAGCACCTACGACACAAGCAAACTCATCAAAATAATCGGCACCGCAGCGGCAGTCGCGGGAACCACAGCCTTTACGGTGACCGCGTTCGACAAGGTCCCCAGCCTCACCGATATCGCCATCAAACTCGGTGCCATCATCGCCATGAAGGTCTACATCGATGACGATGGAGACCCGGCAAACGAAGGAGGCTCCTCTGGCATTCCTTCGAGCACGGTTACCGATGAGATGGCGAGAATGCTGCGAGAGGGCATTCATCCGGGTGAGGATTGTTCCGAGATTGCAGAGCATTTAAAGAAGGTTGCCGCTGAGGAAGGGGAGATACTCAGGGTGGATCCTGCTCCCGGGCAAGAGGTAACTGTTGAAGAATATGGACTGCGTGAACAATTTTTATATCATGAGGTTTATACCGATGGCAAATATGTCTACGATCCGAGGCATAGTTCAAACCCCGTTCCGATCGAGCAATGGCGGAAGACTATTATGGGAGATAATCCGGGCGCTACGATCAAGGGAGTAGGGTAGTGAATTCTGGTGATTTTATTACTCGGTTGAAGCGGTACGGAGACCTGGAGTGGTATCGCCATGCGGGTGGCATCGGTGATGATGGCACTCCCGCTCCGCCGCTTGTTGTCTGGCGTTTCCCTGAACCTCGGCCAGGTCGTGTTGCTGAACTGTTGCACGAGGCCGCTTTTGCCGACAATCGAGAGATCGACTGGTTGTTTGACACTACCCGACGAAACTGGGTGCTCGTACCTGCACGAGTGATGGCTGAGAAAGAACTTCACGGACTAGCAACCGAAGCACAAGCCGTGGACCTCCTAGTGAGGACGGATCCAGAGTTCTGCCAGCGTTCGGTACGTGATTTCGAGAGAATCATCGCAGTGTTGGATCGATATTCCGGCAACTGACTCGACGAGTTCGTGCCATCGAGGTCCGCGAGCGGCCTGACGGCCTGCATACCACCGAAAAGGACAGAATCTACCGGTGGCAACCCGTCTCCCCCACCCTCATGCGGCACCTATTCCGCCACGCCTAATAACGCGGCAGCCCGATCAATAGCTGCTGCGCTGCCGCAACGGCAAACCCATCACCGCCCGCCGATACGACCACCTGTGGGCCGCATTGGTGAACATCTCCGCCTGGGTTGCCGGGTAGCAAAACAGTCACGCGGAACGAATTCGCACCCGAACAACCCCAAATCCTTACGAGTAAGGACAGAAGTCGGCGCCAGCAGTGAGATGATCTTCGCCAGTTGCTTTCTAGGGCAAGAAGGTTCGAGGTTGACTGATGTGTCGACGTCGCGAACCTACCCACCACTGCTACAGGGGGAACCATGAGCAAGATCGTCATCACTGCTTTCGTCGGTGCTTCGCTGGTCTTCGGCGGAGTCCACGGCGCAGCCGCCGCCGACCCGGAACCGCACGTAATCGAATGCCTTGTGGGAACACCAGGACCCGCAAGATGGAGCGACGGCACCGTAGGGTACTCGCAATGGTGCTTCGACACGCACGGCGGCAGCCAGTACCTCGATGAAGAATCGAGGTCAGGGCTCGGCGGACGACCAGGCCCCCGCGGGTACACCTGCAACGACGACGGCTGTTTTTGGCCCGACGGCTCACCGGTACCGGGATACCAACGGTGCGGGGTCGCCTGCGGCGAGCCGCCCACCTCCGGTGATATCCAGCGGGCCTGGGCAGAGTGCGTCGCGGTGAAGACAGAGACAGAGTGTCGTGCGGAACTGCTTTCGCGGTAGCCGGTACCCCGAGCAGGACTCAGCTACTAGCTCTCATAACGCATCAGCAGCTCCGGGCTGGTCAGTCCCGGTTCGACCGGATCCGGCGTGGGGTAGGCCTCGTCATCCCGCGGTACTTGGAGCGCGATGCGCAGGACCTCACATACGTCGCGGCGACTGGACTCGTCGGCGGCGAAAATACTTTCTGTTCGGCCACCAGCTGCCGGAAATTCCTTGGTGACACCTCATAACCGGCCGCACGGCCGCCGACAGCAACCGCTTGGCCGAGATCCGTCCCTTTGAAGTCACCTTCGATTTCTCGACCCGCTCAGCGACCAGATCGCGCACCTGGTCGTAGTTGCGGAGACGCGACACCGGTGCTGGCCGGTCGCCACCAGCCTTGGCGCGTTCGACTACTCGCTTCACCGTCTTATGCGTGGTGCTGCACGGTTCCGATTGCGCTCATCAGCCGCGGGTAAGCGGATTCCCATGGGATCCGTTCCTGCTCCAGCAACAGTCCTGTGCCGGTCTTCGCCGCATGATCGACGAGCACGTGATAGAGCTCTTGCTCGCGGGCGGTCAGGTGCGGTGGTGTCGATTTGCGTTGCGGCATCGCACCTTCGACTGCCAAATGCCGGTATCGGTCCAGGGTTTCGGTGTCGGTGAGAATAGTGGTGGCGACGACGCCCAGGGCACGCAGGTCGCTGATGAATTGCAGGCCCGCCGTGTCGATGTCGCCCCAGTAGATCACACGCTCGGCGTTCCGTACCCACGTGATTCGCGCATACTGATCTACGAAGAAGCCGTGCCCATGCAGGATGACCGTGCCCGTGTGGTCACCTGTGACTGCGAAGGCGGTCTCCTTGTTCTCCAGGATCACGACTGTAGTGGGATGATGCGGCCATCGACTGAGATCCTCGACTGTCGCCGCGAGATGGTGCATGCACGAAAGTTGAACCCGCAGGAACGGGTCGCATACTGTTACCTGCACGAGTTCCGGAACCACTTTCAGCCCTAGCCGACGATGCAGAGCCCGCTTCTTGGACCTGGGTGGCGCACTGTCGGAGGACTCGATGTCGGCATCGTCCCCGAGCAGGGCGAGTACGAGATTCTGGTGAGCTCCCAACCACTTGGTGCCTATCCCCTCGATCGGCAACTGCCGTAGCAGCAATCCGGATGTCGGATTGGCGCGGAGCCATCGCGCGGTACGGACCAAGCGTTTGTAATCGGCATCGTCGAGTCCGGTGATGCGGCGGACCTGATCGGACAGGCGCGCGCCGGGAAACTCCTTTTGCAAGTATGTAAGTCGTTGCCCACACCGCTGCCAAACCGTCAGGTCGTCCGGATGCGCGGCGGCAACGTCACCCGGTCGGCTGAGTACAAGTGTCTTCGGCATGCGGTGGGTGCCGGTCGGGAACCGGAGGTTCGCGTACCCGAGCGTGCCCGGACCGGTGTAGTCCTCCCAGCGGGCAGCCCACTCATGACAGGCGATCGGCGATTCGGAACGTTCTGCCATATCCGGTGGCTGTAGCGAGATCCGCAGCGGCCAAGCGCCTTTTCCGCGGGCCCAGTCCGCGTAGTCGTCGCCGAAACGTCGGTGCAGTCGCTCGAGAACCTCGTCAGGCTGAAGCACGAGTGGCACCGTCGCTCTCGGCGAATCGCTGGTCGGCGAGTTCGCCGAATGTGGCCGACCTGCCGTGCGACCGTGTGCCATCGGGATAGGTTCGCTTCTCGACCAGGATTGCCTGGCCGATGTACGGCTCGACGATGCCGGACATTCGGATCGGTGCCGCGATGAGCAGCTGGAACCCGAACTCGTCGAACGCGGACAGCGCCTGCGCGGAGAAGTTCTCATCGGATTTGCTGAACGCCTCGTCGAGCATGAGCGTGCCGAAGCGTGGACGAGCATCCGTCTCGTCATCGGCGAGGTTGTAGCTCAACGCCGCCGCCAGACAGAACGCCACCAACTTCTCCTGTTCTCCGCCCGAGTTGGATGCCGTGTTGCGATAGGTGTGCCTAGTGGTTTCGCCGTCGACTTCCCGTCCGTAGAAGACGTACCCGTTCCGGACGTCGAGGACGTTCTTGCGCCAGCGCTCGGCCGCCGAGTCGGTCGCGGTGAACCGTGCCATGAGCGCCTTGACCCGTTTGAACTGCTCGACATACTTCTCCGGATCGCTCTTCAGCTGCGCGGCCTTGCGCATCAGAGTGTCGACACTGGCGCGAAACGCCTTGATATCTGCGGACTGGCTTGTCGTGTACGAGATCTGCAGGTGAGTCCCGGTATTGAATTCGACTCGGCGCAAGCCGGAGTCGACCATCCCGATGCGCCGCTCGATCTCGGTCGCCGCGTTCTCGATGCTGCGCTGCAACATCGCAATCGAAGGAACCATGTCCTCGCTGATCATCTTCTCGAACCGTTCCATCGCCTCCGGCAGCCGCCGCTTGACGATATCGGCGTGCAGATCAGCGAAGTCTTGGCCGCTGCGATCGACATCCCCGCTGTCGTCGGGAGCGCTGTCACGCCAATGGTCGAGAAATCGCATGATCGCGGATCGGACCTTCTCGTGCGCGGTCTGTCGATCGCCGCGCGCAGCGACGACGAGTTTCTCCAGGGCCGAATCGAGTTGGCGCCGAATGTTGCTGATGGCATCGACCGTCGCGGTGATATTGATCGACACGTACACACCGTCGAGGTACTCGCGGTCCTCTTCGTCGAGAAGGTGCGGCCTCTGTTCCTCGGCCGATTGCAGGTCCACCAGAACTGTCTGCCGTTGCGTCACTTCCGCGATACGCTGGTGTGTGCTGTGCCAAGCGCCGTACGCCTTGTCGTGCTCCGCCTTGGCCCGATCTCGCTTTGCTTCAAGGCGATGCAAATCGACGTTTCCTGTACGGATCTCCGCGATTCGCTCGCCGAGCTCACTCGCGTCGCGGGTCGGAGTCCAGAAATCCAGTTCCACCCAGGTGGCGAACGTGGCAACCTGTGCGGCCGCATCGCGATGACCGTTCGCCTCCTCGAGTTGATCTCTCAGCCCCTGCGCGGCCTCGGCTGTCGCCTCCTTCTTCTCCGCGAGTTGCTGGACATCCGCCTCCAGCGCTTGTCGTTTGGCGACCGTGTTGGCTCCGAGGATGTAGGTCGACTTGCTGGTCAACTCGGGTCGATCGTCCTTGCGGTAATGGTTTCCGGGAAGCTTCACGGTGCCGTTCACCGTGACAGCCACGTTATGATCGTCCATCTCAAGAGCCGATTCGACGCAGACGTGGTTGAAGCGCCGGGTGATCTGGTCGGCGAGCCATCGGCCGTGCGGATGATCGCGGTCGATGGCCAGCTTTCCGGCCAGCGTGTTCGGCAGCGGGCGGGGCTCATGCGCGGAAACTGCTGTGACAATGCTGTATTCGAGCACGCCATGCATGTCGTTCCGATCGATGAACTGACGTACGACATCCTTGTGCCGCTCGGGCACCAGCATCCGCATACCGTAGCTGCGCAGCACCTTCTCCGCCGCGGGCCGCCAGCGTTCGTGACCGTCGGCCATGTCGATCAGTTCGGCGGCGTACGGGATTTCGTTGATCGGCACGCCGGTCTCGCTACTGATCCAGGCGCGTCTGTCGATTGCCGGGCCGGGAATCAGAGACTTGGCCGAACGGAGCCTGACGAGTTCGGTCTCGCTCTCGCGGTGCGCTTTCGCGGCCGCATACTCGGCGGCAATCGCCGCATTGGTTCTGGGAGTGAGTTCCACCGAACGAGCAGCGGCAGCGGACTGCAATGCGGGAAGCCGGCTGCGGAGACTTTCGAAGGCATCGCCATCCTGCGGGGACTGTTCACCTAACCGTGTCACGTAGCCGCTGTACTGCCCGTACGATCGCTTCGCCGCATCAGCTCGACTCACGAGAGCACTCTGACGCTCTTCCAGACTCCGCAGGTTCTGATTCTCGCTGCTGATCTCCAATTCCAAATCGACATAGACTTTCAAAGTCGCGTCAGAGCGAGCTTTCTGACCTCCGATCACGTCATCGAGACGTCCGACCTCGGCATCGATGTCGTCGAGTTCCTTCCCGATGGCCGCGAGGAGCCTCTCTCGTACATACCGGTCGAGGGTCGATCCCCGCAGTGTCGTAGCCCGGTCGATCGTGTCCCTGGATTCGCGATAGATCCGCCAGCTTTCAGGAAGATCCCGAAGCACCTGCGCCTGCATGTTGGCTCGTTTGGCCGTCTCATAGGCCTCGTTGAGTGGCATGAACGCGGCCAACATCCGCTGAGCATCGTCGAAGGTGTCCGGCCGGTCGAGCATATTGTCGCGGATGAAGAGGTTTAGGTCGCCAACGTTCTTCATCGCCTTTGCCTTGCCCAGCAGCGCCAGTGCGGTTCGAGATTTGCTCAGCCCGACGCGTTTTGCCAACTCCTTCATGTACTGGTCTTGAGTCGGGGGGAATTGCGCTGTCGTATGCGTCTGCTTCCACCATCGAGTATCGAACTTGCGCTCTGCCCAGGCGTTGAGTTCTTGCAGATCGAAATCGCCGTCACTCAATTGATGCAGAGTGCTCATTGCTGCACCGTCGTTTTCGACGCCGGTGAACCATTTGACCACGACAGCCGTGGTGACCGCGCCGCGGCCGTCGTCGTAGGTTGCTCCGACTGCCGACCATGTGGGTTCACCCCCGCGCAGATAACGGACCTGCGAACGTTCGTTCTCGTCGTTGGTCTCCGACCACGCGCCCCGGACGTAGTCCGCGACGGTGCGGGTGTTCCGTTTCGACCCTCGCGCCGTCAGATCCGCCGATGCGTTGAAACGCTGGTCGTAGGTCGGCAACAGCACCAAGGAATGCGCGTCCATCAGCGATGACTTGCCCGATCCGGACGGACCGGTGAGCAGCACACCGCGATCATCGATGCGAAAATCTTTGTAGCCGCAGAAAGTTCCCCAGTTCACGACCTGCAGTCGCGCCAGGCGGAACTGACCTAGGTGTACCGCACGTTTCGTGGACCCTGTCATGCGGATGCCCCTTCCCCCGAACTTGCGCCCTCGACGGCCGCTGTTACCCCGCCCCGTGCGATCGCCCGGTACCGGGTTTCGAGCGTCACCACCTGATCGGCGGTGAGGATCGCGGTGATCACCCCGTAGATCGTGAATCGATCGTCGTTTCCCCTGATGGGCTTGATGATCGCGGCGTCATCGAGCGACTTGATCGCCACATTGATCTTGTCCCGGAACTTGACCTCGTCCGTGTCGTCCGACGGCCGGTAGGCCATCATGTGGTCGATCATGTCGGCGCGATCGACGATCGGATCATCCGGCGAAACGACATACTGCCGATACAGGTAGAGCGCCAGCGCGCTGGCCGCCAGACTGAGCGTCTTAGCGCGCAGTATCGTTCGGCTGCGCGGGCTGGGGTCGTCTGCTTGACGCGTGAACGCGTACCGATACTCACGGTTGATCTCGAGAAGCAGTCCGAGCTCCGACAACCGTGACCGCAACCGCTCTTCGAACTGCAGGACTACCGGCCAACTTCTAGACTTCTCCGTGATGTGAGGAGCCGACACCAATTCCTGCAACGCCCAGCACAATTCGGGAGGAAGTTCGCTGGTGTCTCCGTCGAAACGCGCAATGCACTCCCCTACGACCACATGCGAGCCGACCACATCGTTATCCCCTGCGAACACGGTAGAGGGGTCGAGCCGCGCGGGGTCGCCCCGGGACGCCTCGCTCACCTCTCCAGAATCGTCCTCTCCAAAAACATCCGCGAATGTCGGATCGGTCGTGTCACTCATCACCAAACTCCTCTGCTAGAGACAGCTGTCGGTCGAGGCTGCGCGGAGTTCGTTGCGGAGTGACCGGCGCGGGAATACGTTCGCCGAATATCGCGTAGGGAATAGCGATCTCGCGATAGCCGCGAGCGGTCGCCGCCCACACCGGGGAGATCGCCTCGTCGTCGACCTCTCCGTACCGTGCCGCCAGTGACCACAACCCGATGATGTCACCGGTCCGAGCAGCAGGCAGTCGCTCGAGAACCTCGGAGAGGGTGGCGAACCCTGAATGCGCCTCCATCGTGGTGTGCACCGCATCACGCAAGGCAGTCCAGTCGATGGATTCCCGACCTACCATCATGGTCGGGTCGATAGCGAACTCCGCACTCGTATTCTCCACCGCCGCAGGAATAGTCGCGGTTCCCTGATCAAGCCGGAGTCGGCCGACCGAGGTCGTGTCCACACCGCTCATGGGCACCACGAAACCGATATCACGGCCACCGTGGGTGTGTTGAAATGCGAGGGCCGCCGAAGCCTGCGCCTCGCTGATCCGCGTCCGCATGCTGCGGTAGTGCGTCAGATCTCCGCCGCGTACGAAATTGCTCATCCGGCGGAAAGCGACACCCCGAAGGGGATTCGGCGATAACGTCATGTCCGTCGAACATGCGCTGCAATGACTCCGCAAACTCCGTGGCGTCATCAGAGAGGCTTTGCCGCAGCAGAGCGGCGGTATTGGCATGCATCCGCTCCCCATAACTGGCGACATCAGCAGGAATCCGGTCGATGAGCTCGGCAAGCGTGGCGACCTTGTCCACCAATTCCACATGGTCCACTTCGAGTACTTCACCGCTGTCGAGCGCGTCACGTTGCGCCACAAGGGCGGCGATCCGCTCATCGATCGCTCGTCGCCTGGCGACCCGATCGGGATTCGCTTCGGTAGCGATCTCATGCAGTTCCGACATGACAATCGCCAGCGCCGACTCGGTGGCGATCGACGTTCGCCGCCGCAAGTTGCGCATCTGCCGCACTGCGGCCTGGGCTCCCGACGTCAGCTGGTACCGCTCGATGCGAGGATCTCGCGGATCGGCACTACGGTGCACCCAACTCTTCTTTCGCCATCGGATGAGCACAGCGTCAGCATCCAGCAAGAGCTCTTGTTCATCACCGCGGCCGTCAGGGAGATAACTGCGCAGCAATACGGGCAAATCGGCATCCATCGCAGCGGTGAGCGTCTGCCCGTCGACAATCTGTCCATCACCCAGATGCGCTGCCATGAGCGCCAGATCGAGCAGCGCATCCCTCGACCTCAACAACGACAACGAGATGTCCGCGCTCACGCTGCTGCGGAATTCGTGGAAGATCTGCTCCGCGGTCACGTCGGCCACTCGAGAACCCCCTTGCGCACTGAGTAGCTGTCTTCCTCAGTACAGCATCGGCCGCCGACAAATAGTTGTTTCGCACCCTGCAGTTCTGTTCTCGGTGACCGGCCGGTCCGGTTGCATTGCAGCCGCCGCTGCATTGCCCCGCCCTACTACTCAAGAATCCGGCAGACGCCAACTCCATCGACTGCTATATATCCGACGCACCTCTGCTAGATCACCATCGCTGCGTCACATGATCTGGCATCGGACACTGTGCACTGGCTGGCCAACAAGAAACCGCTGGTTGTCCCCATTCCCAGCTGTAGGCTGCCTCGCCGTGGGCGCCACGCCTGCCTCGGAGGCAGACACACGCCAACTCTGCAGCGTGCTCGCGCGTGACCATGATCGAATACCCCCGAATCGTTCACGCACCCGACGGTGTGGCTGACCGCGACCTGGGCCGCGCGGTCGAGTGCCTCGACCATGGAGGTAATGACTTGGCCCACAATGGAATTGAGCACACACAACCGGAACATCCCGGTGCCGCCGGAAGGTGGTGGCTGCCGTGCTGATCGCACCGGTCATCCCACCACAAACACCCGTCCACGAACTCATCCACGCCATACGCACCGCACCACGACAGGTCGCCACACCCATCCACCCCGGCATCGTCTACAGCATGTGCACCATCGGCACCGCCGGACGCATACACGACCGCGCAGTACTGGACGCCCTCGACTGGACCAGCGGCACCCGCCTCGCAATCCGCTGCGCCTACGACGGCATCCTGCTCATCCACCACACCGATCTCGGCACCGCACGCGTCACCAGCGCCTACTTTCGCATCCCCTTCCGGCAACGACGCCAAGCAGACCTGGACATCGGTGACAAAGTCCTGCTCGTCGCTCACCCGGATCAACAGCAACTCGCGATCTACCCACCACCGATGCTGAACGCGCTGTTCGGCAACTACCTGCGGTCACTGGAGTCATAGCCGATGACAACAGACGTCCGCACAGTCGCCGACCCGACAGCCATCGACACCACCCGAATCCTGTTGTCGCAGATAGGCATCACCGCCACAGACCTACTCACCACCCCCGCCGTACCCACCTTCGGCCAAACCATCCCGAAACTGCGGGCCACCCTCACCCCGGGCACCCTGCGCACCTATAACACCCATCTCAACTGGCTCGAAACCACCTGGCACAACCACCCATTGGACCAAATCTCCAAAGCTGATCTCGACCACCGAGCCCACACCATCCAGACCACCAGCAGCGCCAAACCCGGCGCACGCAACGGAACCAGCGCACGAGAACACTTCATCAGCACCGTGCGCTGCCTCTACCGCTACGCCGAAGACAACAACTGGATCCACCCCACCCGAAACCCCGCCCGCCACCTAGCAATACCCACCCGACCCCCATCACAACGCCAAGCGATCCCCTCACCCCAACTCACCGAGATCTGCCACGTCACCTCCCTCACCGGCAACGACCCCGAACTCGACACCCTCATCCTGCGCCTACACATCGAAACCGCATGCCGCCGCAACGGCGCCCTACGCCTACGCCCCTGCGACCTCGACCCACACCAATGCCTGATCCTGCTCCGCGAAAAAGAAGGCATCGACCGCTGGCAACCCGTCTCACCCACCCTCATGCGCCACCTCCTGCGCCACGCCGAACAACGCGGCAGCCCACCCCAAGGGCAGCTGCTGCGCTACCGCAACACCAAACCCATCACCGCTCGCCGCTACGACCACCTCTGGGCCCGAATCGGTGAACACCTCCCCTGGGTCGCCACCCAACACATCACCACCCACTGGCTACGCCACACCACCCTCACCTGGTCGAACGCACCTTCGGCTACGCCACCGCCCGCACATACGCAGGCCACCACACCCGAAAAACCCACGGCACCACCGCCACCTACGTCAAAGCCGACCTCTACGAAATCGCCGCAGCACTATCCGCCCTCACCCAAGAACCCCACCCACTAGTCACTGCTGAACCCCACCGCATCACGCTCTGACAACCATGGTGCCGGTCCCACCAACACGCGACCGGCACCATCCAGAGCAGCCCTCGACCAACGATTCCACTGCGGCCACAACACATTTGACTCGGGCAACAACCCGAATCTGAACCACGCGACGGAACCGACGCCAGCCCCTTCCGCTCAGCTACCCCCACTGGAATACCGAAAAGTGTTGCAGCTCAAGAGAATACCGTCGTCAATACGTGATCACAGATTCTGTGCTACGCTCTAGCGACGCACGATAGATGCCACTCGTGCACACATCTGCACCAATATTGTTGCGGCTGCGTGATCGATTCCCCTCTCGCGCACCGATTCCCGGCAGATCTGCCGGATTTGCGTGCCGTGTGTTCGAGCGCACTCGAACACACGGAGGCATGTTCGCCATCGCGATGATCAGCTGCTTCGACATGGCCGTGCAGAACCCCATCGCCAGTGCCGGGGTAGACAGCGAATTCGTGCGCTGGGGCTGCCCTCCTACGGGCCATGCAGGCTTCGACCGCGGCCGGTTTCTCCGACAACACACTATTCGCTGGTTTCGCCGTGCAACTGGCGTGGGCCCTCATAGGACTGGCCGCTGTCCATCTGCGTACCCGCTCGTCTCTACGACCCACGATCCGGATCAGCCTCCGCACACCTCGCCTCTGCGGCCCGGCGAAATTCAGACAGCCAGCGAACCACTGAAAGGGGGTCCCGCGCGACCACCATGGCGGAGCGCGCGGGACATACCGCTGGATTCGAGGCGACGCTTTGCCCCTCGGCTCGGTTGCAAGAACGTTCGGGTGCATGGGCTTTAGGGCGCGGTAGGAGCCGGTTCGGTGGCCGGGTAGTAGATCTCACGGCGCAGGCGTTCCAAGTCCGGCTCTGCGGAAGTGGAGGTCTGCGTGTACCGATCGAGCTGATGCGTGCGGAGCAACACGGTCGTCAGGTCCTCATAGATCGACGCGTACTCCTTCCAGCGGCCGGACAGGCCGGGAAGCACGCGCAGGAGCGCGGGGAGGTAGCGGGTCACCGCGTCGATCTGGGTCCGATGCTCGCTCACCTGGCGCTGCACCTGCTCGACGGCTTCGCCGCGAGTGCAGCCGGTCTCGTGCCGGATCGCCCGCACCAGGTTGTAGGGGACATGGTCTGCCTCGTCCCGATCCAGTGACACCAGGTCGTTCTCCGCGAAGCTCACCTTGAAGAGCAGTTCCTCGAGACGGCGGACCACGGGATGGCTCCGCAGCTTCGACGGCAGTTCCCGGTCCTGGTACACCTCCAGGCAAGCAATCATGCTGTCGAACGCGCCGGTCGACTTCCGCAGCGGCAGATAGTCGGCCGTGGCGGGGATGTAGCCGTCGATGCGATGGTGCGCTTCGCGTTCGCAGGCTTCGAACCACTCCTCCAGGCTGTCGAGGAACCGCTCCTGCCAGCGGCTGCTGCGGCCCGCGCGCAGGCGCGGCCACAAACTCGCCCAGGCCGTCGGAATCGCGCCGGGCCTCCATAGTTTGTCCGGGTCCTGGCGCAGCGTTGCCACCAGGCCACGCCGCAGCGCGGTGACGGCTTCGGGGTCGGTCAGCCGCGGATCCTCGAACAGGTCGTCCCACACAAGGGACAGCACGGCGAGGCCGACAGCGGCCTGTCCACGGGCCGCGTCCACTGGGGCCAAGGCCTGCGCTGCCGGGATCCGGAATGTGCCTGCCCACCGGCGGTGGTCCAACTCGGCCGGGGTGACCACAAGGCCGGTTTCCACCAGCCAGCCCCTCAACCATCGCATGACCTCCTGCGGGAACACATCACCGTGGGCTTGGGGTGACTGCGTCGAAGGCCTGGATGCCGTGGGGCGGGGAGTTCGCCGATCGAGTATGGACCGGGCGTAGGCGGTCATAGCGTGGCGGGCGCGCGGGTCGGCGGGCAGGGCGGCAAGCTTACCGGCGGCCTGGTCCAGGAATTCCTCGGCCAACACCTGTGCTTCGTCCACGGCGTCAGAGGTGATGACAAGGTCGCGGGCGTGTGCGGCTTGCTCACCGGTCATTCTGCTGCGCAGCAGGCGGGCAAGGTCCTGGTCGCGGGCAGCGGCGCGGATCACGGGAAGTGTGTAGATGCCCTCGGGCAGATCCGCGTTGACGGGCTTGCCCATCTCTTCGGCGGTCGAGGTCAGATCGAGGATGTCGTCGTACAGCTGGTAGGCCAGCCCGAAGTGTCGACCGAACAGGGCCAACGCTTCCTCTTGATCCTCGGGGCGGCCGGCTTGCATCGCGCCCACCCGGCAGGCCAGCGACAGCAGCGCCGCCGTTTTGCCGGCGATCGACTCCAGGTAGGATTGCTCGCTGCGGGAGGCCACATACTGGTCGGCGGCCTCGATCACCATGCCCGCACACATCTGCGCACCCGTGGTTGTCGCCGCGAGCCCTTCGCGCTGGCCGAGTTCGATCAGCATGCGCATGCCCTCGGTCGTCACCGAGTCTCCACCCAGTACGGCCATGTGCGAACCCCACACCGCGTTGGCGCTGGGACGGCCGCGGCGCTGGTAGGCGTGATCGATGACGTCGTCGTGGTACAGCGAGCCCAGATGCAGCAACTCGACGGCGGCGGCGGCGCTTACCGCCCGGTCGTCGGCCGGGTTCGCGGGATCGGTGAGCAGGTAGTACGACAGCAAGGTCAGGGTGGGGCGCACCAGGCGGCGTGAGGTGTCGGGTCCTTCGTCGGTGAGTGCGGTCAGCTCGGGCCTGCCCTCGAACTGCACGGGGCCGAGAACGTCACGGACGCGGTCGAGGTCCGCCGCCAGATGCGGGAAGACAGTGGAATCGATTTCACGTGGCACGCGGGCACTCCTGACTGGGTACATCGGTCATCCACAAACACCGTTGATCAATTGGCAATTCGACACCACCATCATGCGGAAGATGTTGGTATCGGCCAATTTCGACGTACACGGCACTGTGGTGATGGCGGTTTGTTACGGCGTTGCGGTTGCCGACGCTGGACACCCCTGGACGCAACCTGCGGCACGCCGAGACGCCGCCCGCGCAGCCACGGGAGAGGATCTGGGTGCAGAGCGTTGGTGGATCACCTTGTGGTGTGAACGATTTCGGCGATCGTGGAGTTACGATCCGTCCATGAGTGAGCAGGGTGCGTACTCCGACGACCTCACCGGCACTGAATCAGCCGAGGTGTCGACGCACCGCTTCTCACTCGAGGGCACCGCGTACGAAATCGACCTGACGCCTGAGAACTACGACAAACTGGACGCGGCTCTGCGCCCGTTCATCGAAAAGGGCCGCAAGATCGGCCGGATCAAGTTCGGCGGCCGGGCGCGTGAAGAGCTCGAGGTCGAGCCTAGTTCCGAATAGGGGTCGGACGGCAGTCTCACAGTGGCCTCCCTGGCCATCGAGGCCGAGGTCCGGTGCAACCGGCCGGAATCCGGCGCTAACACCAGCGATGGTCACCACCAGATGGCGTTGCAGAAGCGCCGCGCCGAACAGATCGTGCTCGCCACTGCGGCCTCCCGTTGGCACACGGGGCATTTGCCCTGATCGTGGCGCTGGAGTCATCCGTTTCCTCCGGCGATGGACAGGAGCCAACTAGTATCGGCAAAGATCTGAAGCGACGAACACGGAGGTCATCAGCCGGACGTGGTCCCGCTGATGAGTGTCGCGCATAGATGCCCTTCGTTATTCCAGCGACGACGTGAAAGGATATGTGCACCATGCATTCCGGCGGCTGTCTGTGCGGCAATATCAGGTATCAAGCGTCGGGCGATCTGTCGTTTCCCCACCTGTGCAGTTGTCCACATTGTCAGAGATTGTCCGGTAGCCCGGTGATGTCGTGGGTCGATTTCCCTCGCGACGGTTTCGAGTGGACCGGGCCAGGCGGCGAGCCGGTCTGGTACAACACCTTTCCCGATTCCCAGCGTGGCTTCTGCGGCAATTGCGGGAGTTCTGTTGGCGCCCAGGACGACGGTGATGCGGAGCTGGTTGGTGTCACGATGATGAGCCTCGATGATCACAGCGGGTTGGCACCCGAGCGACAGAGTTTCCGCCCCAACGCCGTTCCGTGGCTTCCGATCGTCGGCGCACAGGACTGAGTTCCGTGAGTCAACCCTATCCAGCGATCGGCTGTCTTTTCGGACTGGTGCCGGGTGGGGTTGTACGGGTTCGGGCGCGCCAGTAGGCCCAGATGATGAGTAGCCAGGCGCGGCCGAGGGTGCGGATGGCGGGGGATGATCTGCGGGTGCGGCTCACTGCTGTTCACGCTCCTACTGCTGGACGACCCTCACCCGGTGATCGACGGCCGGCCCGCCAGAACGACGCGGCCCTACCGGCCCCTCGGTGGCTATGTCAATCTGAATCCGCCCGGGTTGAGTTGGCCCCACCCTCGAGCAGCTCGGTCGCTGGATTCCCAGGATTGGTAAGGCTTGCGGTGTGGGTCCGCGGACGATGCTGGACATGTCGAGCATCCTCACTCTCACGCGCTGGGCTGGCATCGTCCGCCGGACGGGCATGTTGATCAGCCGCACGGTGAAGGCGGGCGGGAATGGGCGCGACCGGGAAGAACATGGGTGTGCGTCGGCACATGCGCATGCGTCTGGTGTGAGTCGGGTGGGCGATCTGGTCGGGACAGGAAGCCGATTGGTGCCGTCCCTCGCCGTCACCGTTGCATTGTCGGGGCTGGCCGTCGGCTGCGGTACGGATGTCGAGCAGTCGTCGCCTCCGGGCAAGATCGTGTTCGCTGGTGACCGGAACTCGATCTTCGTGATGAATCCCGACGGCACCAGGGTCACCCGGATCGGCGACGGCGCCTGTCCGAGCTTTGCTTCTGATGGCTCGGAAATCGTCGTGGGTGGGTACACGATCGCGGTCATGGATCCCGACGGCGGCAATGTCAGGAAACTCGCCCACGGTGGGTCCACTTACCCGACGTTCTCTCCCGACGGCACCAGGATCGCGTTTACTCGTGGTCGTGCCGTCTTCGTGATGAATGCCGATGGCGGCGAGTTGAAGCAACTCAACGTCGTCCCCGATCCGACCGGCCCCGTCACCGGCATCGTCGTCCCCGGCGCCGTCATCCCCGTTCCGTCCGGTCGCTTCCTCGTCGAGGACCCTGATGGCGAGGGCTCGACGGACCGTCCCGCATTCTCACCGGACGGTTCGAAGATCCTTTTCGCCAGATCCTCCGGAGTTATCTGGGTGATGGCATCGGACGGAACCGGTGCACGGCAGCTGCTGCCGGACGATCCGAATGTCAATTTCGCGCCGGTCTTCACCCCGGACGGAGCCGGGATCGTCTTCGCCAGCAACCGCGCTCACAATGGCCGGACCGGGATCTACCTGATGGATGTCGATGGTCAAAACATCCGACTGCTCAACGACGATGACGCGGCATACCCGTCGTTCTCGCCGGACGGCACGAAGATCGTCTACACCCGTTTCACCCGTGATCCAGCATCCGAACAAGGAGTCATGTTCTCGGAACTCTGGGTGATGAACAGCGACGGCAGCAAACCGCACCGCCTCACCGATCCGAAACAATCTGTGCAGCATGCTGTTTGCGGCAGTTGGGGCACAGGGACCGATTCGTGACCGAGGACCGAAATCGGCGTCGACATCTCGTCATGGACTTCATGTTCGACACGCCCCGCCCCAGGCGCCATAAAGTTGGGGCCGATTGACCAACGCCCGCAGGGGAATCGCGGTCCCTCAGACGGGATACATACCCACAATGACCAAGCGTTTCCCAGTTGCCCATGTTTTGCGTGTCCTGCCGAGGGCACCATACAGAACTGCGACCCGCTGACCAGCGGGTACGCAGTGCCCCGCTGAGAGTAATCACACGAATTGCCCGGTAAACGCCAGGAAGCAGTCGGGAAGGTCCGGCGGGATATCACCTCTGACGATGTAGGTCGTTCAACTACGAAGTGGCCTTTCCGATGCCCACACCCATCTCCCCGGCAACCGACCCGGCCACCCGGGACCCTGCCAGGGGCCAGGCTCCGTCCAGTGGCTCGGGCACGACGCGGTGAACATTTTTGCAACGAAGGGAATCCACATGTCACACAACACATTGCGATCCGCCGTGCGCGGACGGGTACTGCTGCCGGGTGACGAAGAGTTCGATACGGCACGGACGCCGTGGAATCTGAATATCGACCAGCCGGTCGCGGCGGTCGTGCACGTCGAAGACGCGGACGCCGCCACGTCGTGTCCCATTTCCCGCCCACGCAGACACCGTCGAGGCCCGCCCGATCTGGGTCTCCGAGTACGTCAGGAGTGGAGCGGTGCCAGGAGGAGGGGGCTCGGGTCAGTGGGAGTGCTGATGCCCAGGGCCGCGGCCTCGTACATGGGTAGTCCGACCGCCATCTGCATGGACATCTTTTTCTCGCCGCCCGCGACGAAACTACCGGCGGGCATTCTGCTGCCGTCCGGACGTTCGAGCCACACGGCGTAGCGCTGGCCCTGCGGCAGGCCGGTGACATCGAGGGCGATGCTGGTGCCCCAGTTGCGGTTCTCCACGCTGGCCGAGGCGTGGACACCGGCGGGCTGTTCGGCGAAGGCGACCGGCCTGGAGTTCGTGCCCTGCGGGGAGTTCGTGGCCGGCTGCGACGTGACGACGAAGACTCCCCCCAGCGCGACGATCAGCATCGCCGCCGCCGCGGCGCGCTGCGCGATCCGGACAGAGCGCTTCCGGCGTCGTTCCTGCTCGACTGCGGTGAACACAGCGGTGCGCAGCGCCGGGGGCGGACCGGCAGGCTGATCGTCGACCCGCTCGGGGTCGGCCTGGCGAAGGACCTGGGCGACGCCGCGCAGTTCGCGCAGTTCGGAACGGCAGTCCGGGCAGCCGTCGAGGTGCGCCCGCAGCGCCACGGTCGCGGCGGGTTCGAACCGGCCCAGGGCGTGCATGCCGAGGTGGGTTCGTATCTGCCTGCACTGATCAGTACTCACCGTGCCACCCCATTTCTTCCAGTACGAGTTTGAGAGCTTGGAGACCGTAGTAGACGCGGCTGCGGACGGTGCCCTCGGGGATCCCGAGCTGAGCGGCGACCTCGGCGGCCGGTCGGTCGCGCAGGTGCACCTCGACGAGAACCTGACGATGCTGCTCGGACAACCGGCGCAGGGCCTCCTCCACCTGCAGACCCACCACCAGTTCTTCCAGGGGCTGCGCGGCACTGGGGGCATCGATCGGTTCGGTGTCGGCCAGCGGCGGCCGGCTGGCCCGGGCACGGCTGATGTCGATGACGATGTTGCGGCAGATCGAGAACAACCAGGTGCGCAGTGACGCGGTGTCCGGTCGGAAGCTGTGCGCCGCCCGCCAGGCGCGCAGGAACGTCTCCTGCACGGCCTCCTCGGCGCCGCCCGCGTCACCCAGCGAGCGGTGCGCAAACCGGAACAGTTCGCCGGCGTGGTCCTCGTACGCTGCGCGCAGCGCAGATTCATCTCCGAGCCCACCGACATGCCGGCGCTGCGAGATCAGCCGCATGCCTTCACCTCCGCACCATCGTGTCCCCAACGCTCCAGTCACCAGCGATGTCCTCACCCGGTATACGGACCGACCCTTCGGATCATTCACGTCGCCGGGACACCAGACGAGTGACATGTCACACAGTCGCGAAGTGAAGGTGCGCCGCCCCGCGGCCGTATTCCCGTTCAGCTCGCACAACTGCGATCACGAACGGAAGCGAGACAACGATGAAGACGCGAACGCTACCGACACAGTGCATCGGGCTCGGCGCCGCGCTGGTGCTGCTGTCCGCCTGCGGCAACGACACCGCCGCGCAGGACGCACAGCCGACCAGTTCTGCCCCGCAGGCCTCCGCCGCCGCCCCAGTGGCGCAGCTCGGCGCAACCACCACCGCCCTCGGCAACGTCGTGACCGACGCGGCCGGCTACACCCTGTACTGGTTCACGCAGGACACCCCGACCTCCTCCGCCTGCGTCGGACAGTGCGCCACGACCTGGCCGCCGACGCTCGGCGCTCCGAGAGCCGCCGCAGGGACGGACCTCCCCGGCGCACTGGGCACCCTCACCCGCCCCGACGGCGGGGCACAGCAGGCGGTGTACGACGGCCGCCCGCTGTACCGGTTCGCTAAGGACGACGCGCCGGGCCAGACCAACGGCGAGGGCGTCAAGGGCCAGTGGCACGTCGCCCTGGTGACCCCGGCGCCGGTCGCACCCCCCACCGCCGGCCGGTAGGGGCGAGTTCCACTCGCTTCAACGGGCCCACCGAGAGAACCGAATCCCACAAGCCGCACACCGCATGGGAGAGAAGGAGAGCCGATGGAGGACGACACCGAACGGGCGGATCCCGGGACAGGCACGGAAGTCAGTCGGCGCGGTGTCCTCCTCGGATTGGCCGCCGTCGGGGGGATCGCCGCGGTGGACGTCGGCGGTTTCCTCTATGCCAAGGGCTGGTTGACGCCGGACGCGTTGACGTCGTCACGAATAGCCGACCGATTCGAGCAGCTGAACGGCAAGCACGAAGGCTTCCGGCGCAACCATGCCAAGGGACTCAGTGCCACTGGATATTTCGAGAGCAACGGGGCGGGCGCCGCGGTGTCCACCGCCGTCGTCTTCCAGCCCGGACGGGTTCCGGTGGCCGGCCGGTTCTCGCTCTCGGGAAGCCTGCCCGGCGCCACCGACGCGAACGCCACAGTCCGCGGCCTGGGGCTGCAGTTCACGCTGCCGAACGGGGAGCAGTGGCGCACCGCGATGCTCAACCTCCCGGTCTTCCTCGACAGCACCCCGGAAGGCTTCTACGAACGACTGCTCGCCTCCAAACCCGTTGCCGGAACGGGAAAACCCGATCCGGAGAAGATGGCCGCGTTCCTGGCCGGTCACCCGGAGACCGCGGCGGCCATGCAGATCGTCCGGCAGCACCCACCGACCTCCGGGTTCGGCGACAGCACCTTCCGCGGGCTCAACGCGTTCGGTGTCACCGACGCCGCCGGGGTCACGGCCGCGGTGCGCTGGATGCTCGTGCCCGAGCAATCACCCGAATCCGCCGACCAGGCGCAACCCGGTAAGAACTACCTCTTCGACGCGCTGATCCGCGCGGTCGCCACCGCACCGCTGCGGTGGCGCCTGATGCTCACCATCGGCGAACCCGGCGACCAAACCAACGACGCCACCAAGGCCTGGCCCGCGGGCAGGCGCACCATCGACGTCGGCACCGTGACGATCGACTCGGTGCAGACCGAGGGGCCGGGCAACGCCCGAGACATCAACTTCGACCCGCTCGTGCTGCCCGTCGGCATCACGCCGTCGGACGATCCCCTGCTCAACGCACGCTCGGCGGTCTATGCCCGGTCCTTCACCCGCCGATCCGGCGAACCCGCACAGCCAAGTGCCATCTCCGTCGAGGAAGTGCTCGATGCCCGCTGAGCCGACCCACCGCCCCACCCGGTACGCCCTTCCTTCGCGTCTACTGCACTGGATCATGGCGGTCCTGGTCATCGCCCAACTCTTCGTCGGCGCCACCATGATGGCCTCGCTGACCGACTACCACCGCCTGCGGGTCATCCACGAACCGCTGGGGATCGCGATCCTCATCCTGGTGGTGATCCGGATCGGGAACCGTCTGCGGCACCGGCCGCCGCCGTTCCCGTCCACCATGCGACCGCTGGAGCGCCTGGTGGCGAAGGGAACCGAGTACCTGCTCTACGCGCTGCTGCTGGCGCAGCCGTTGATCGGATGGGCCATGCTCTCGAGCACCGGGACCCCGATCGTGATCTACGAGCACCTGCGCCTGCCGGCCATCGCGCCCCACGACCCGAGCATCTACGCGACGCTGCGGCAGGCCCACACGATTCTGGCGAACCTGCTGTTCCTGACGTTCACGGCCCACATGTGCGCGGTCCTGTTCCACACCCTCGTGCTCCGCGACCGGCTCCTCGACCGGATGACGCCGCTGCCCGTCCGGTCGGCGCGGCCGGTGTCAGCGGAACACGACGAGCATGCCGACGACGTTCCGCGATAACTGGGAGCACACCTGCAGACGGCATCGACACCGCGCTGCACGCACTCGCTGGATGCGCCCAGGATTGTGAATCGGGTGGCCAGCGGTGTCTACCGCCAGGATACGGCGGATTTCGGCGACCGTGAGTGGGCCCAGTCCGCGTGGGCTTTTGGGTCGGTGGCGGTGATCATCGCCTCGGCCAGCCTCGGTTTTGTCAGAAGCCCTTGGCTGCAACGGCTTTCATGGTTCCGGCCTCGACGCAGCGTTCCTGGTCACTGATCCACGACTCGGGCAGGTGGAGCTCTCGGTCGATCAGCGCCCGGCCCGATCGGCCGGCATAGGTGAGGAATACCCCGAGTTGACTGTTCTCCACACAGTCTGCAGTACTGGATTACTGCCGTTGTACCCCAGCTGATTTCACATCCGAGCTGCCGAATCCGCTTGCGCGCCTCCCGCAACTCGGCCGACTCGTCCCGGGCCGTCCCTGGCCGGTGCCCGTCTTCGATGTCGGCCCGCCCACATGTGTCGGTAGCGAGGTGGGCGGTCGTGTCGATTCCGAGGAGTATTCCGCCAGTTTCGTGACCGTCGAGCGACTATAGCGCCTCCGTGACGATGACTTCGAGCGCGGCATTGGTGATCGAGATGTCCGACAGAGGACGCTGTTGATCGTGCTGTGGCGCGGGCGGGACATGGGGGCGTGGAGGTGGAATCGAGGCTCTGGCCCGTTTCGCCTGGCATGCCGTCCAGGCGGACGGCGCGGTACTGCCCGGCGGCCTCCACCTCGTCGAGCTCGCCGCGGACGGTCGAATCAGCCGCATCATCGGGTTCTTCGGACCGCTCGCGAGCGGGTAAGCCGAACTCGAGATATGTCGCTCTTGTGACGACAGCAACGGAAATGCAATACTGTGGCCTGCTTCACTCTCGGCTCCGTTAGGGGATATGTCATGGCCTCACTCAGTTCCATCGACACGACCACCGCACCAGCGACCTGGAAAGGCCGCACGGTCCTCCTACTCTGTTTCGTCTCAATCGTTTTCGACGGCTACGACCTGGTGGTCTTCGGGGCGACCATGCCGTCGCTGCTCAAGTACGAGCCGTGGGGAATGACCAAATCCACCGGCGGCATGATCGGGTCGCTCGCGTTGGCGGGCATGCTGATCGGCACGCTGGCCGTAAGCCTGCTCACCGATCGGCTCGGCCGCCGCCGCATCATGCTGCTGAGCATCGCCTGGTTCTCCACCTTCATGTTGCTGACGGCCGCGGCTCCCTCGTTGGAGGTCTTCGCCCTGCTGCGGTTCCTGACCGGAATCGGGCTGGGCGGCATCGTTCCGACGTGCGTCGCCATGACGGTCGAGTTCGCGCCGAAGCGGCATCGGCAGATGGCGAACGCCATCATGTTCAGCGGCTATTCCGTCGGTGGCGTCGGTGCGGCGGCCCTGGCCATAGTTGTCCTGCGGCACTTCGACTTCCGGTTGATGTATGCCATCGCCGCGGTATCCCTGGTGACGCTGTTGCCGGTCGTATGGAAGTTCATGCCGGAATCGGTGTCCTACCTCGCCCGCGTCGGGCGCCTCGATGAGGCTCGCCTGACGGCCGCGAAATATGGCCTGGTCTATGCGGATATCGTCACCGAGGAGGACGAGGTCCGCGAACGATCGCAGTCGAGCCTGTCCACCCTGCTGAGCCGCAAATGGATCCTGTCCACGATCCTGTTCGCCCTCATGAGTTTCTGCGGTCTGCTGCTGGTGTACGGCCTCAACACCTGGCTGCCGCAGATCATGCGCGAGGCGGGCTTCGCGCTCGGCGCCGCGCTGACCTTCCTGCTTGTGCTCAATGTCGGCGCCATCGTCGGCGCGCTCGGCGCGTCGTGGATCGCGGACCGGGTCGGCGCGAAGAAGGTCGTCGTCGCCTGTTTCCTGCTGGCGTGTCTAACCGTGCTGCTGCTGAGTGTGCGGCTGCCGTACGGCGTGATGCTCGGCCTGGTCGCCGTCGCGGGCCTCGGGTCCATCGGAACCCAGATCCTGGTCAGCGGCTACTGCTCGACGCACTATCCGCAGTCCCTCACCGCGGCGGCAGTGAGCTGCTCACTCGGCTTCGGCAGGCTCGGCGCCATCACGGGCCCGCTCATCGGTGGCTTCCTGGCGAACCTGGCCTTGGGCTGGCAGATCAACTTCTACGCGTTCAGCGCCTTCGCGATCCTCGGCGCGCTGATCGCGTTCGCGGTCCCGCGTGTAGTCGAGTAGCGCGACGATCAGTTTTTACTCCCGCTCACCGAGGCGGCGAAATCATGTGCGGGACCGACGAGATCACGTCGCAATTCGCTGAAAAGGTCGGCAGCGCGCACCCCGCTGCGGTCATCGGGCAACAACTCGATCGGCAGACCGGGGTCCAGGCAGGGCAGCTTGCGTGAGCGCTCGCACGTAGGTGGCGAATGCGGCGCGCGTCGTGATGCGCCGTCAGCCTGACCAATGCCGACGCCGAAAGCCAGTTGCCCGTCTCGCACCTGCCGCAAAGCGTGACGATGAGCTGGCGCGGCTGCGGGCTCGCCGCGTGCAGATCGGTGGGTCGGACATTGTTCGACTCGTGCCTGCACGATAGCCGCACCGCGAGCGGCCGCCGCCATGCCGATACCGAATACCGAAGAACACCGGAAAGGGTCTGTGAAATGTGTGAATCATGTGGCGTCCCGAATCTCGGGTCCGCGGCCGAACGCGCAGGCGTCACCCGCCACGCCGCTCGCACTGCGGCAGCGGCCACGGCGAAACTGCAGGTAGCCGCCTGCGCCGGACCGGCGCCGGCCCCGTCACCGGACGCCGATCTCGTCCTGTACAACGGCACGATCATCCAGGATCCGCTGAGCGGAAAGACAGCCGAGGCCATCGCGATTCGCGGCAACCGCATCGTTGCCGTCGGCGACCGGGCCGAGGTCGTGCGCCAAGCCGGTCGAGACACCGAGCAGCGAGATCTGCAGGGCCGCACCGTCACCGCGGGCCTCATCGACTCCCATCTGCACCAGTACATGGGTGCCATGGAGCAGGCGAACACCTCGCTGCTCGAGGCACGCGATCTGGCCGACGTCGTGGCCGCCATCGGCGCTCGCGTCACGAGAACCCCAGCGGGGCAATGGGTTTGCGCACGCGGCGGCTGGCACGAGAGTCTGCTCGCCGAGGCCAGGCTGCCAACCCGCGCCGAGCTCGATCCGGTGTCACCGAACAACCCGGTGTTCATTCCCCGCGGCGGACACGTGGTGACGGTCAACAGCGAGGCACTACGGATCGCGGGCATCACCCGCGACACCCCCGACCCGGACGGCGGCGTGATCGTCCGCGACGCGAACGGCGAACCCACCGGCGTGCTGCTGGAGAGCGCGGCACAGCTGGTCCGCAAGCGGCTGCCCGCGCCGCCGGACACCGCCGAGCAGCAGCGACTGCTGCGCCAGAAGATCGCCGAGCATGCCGCCCTCGGCATCACCTCGGTCACCGAACCGGGCCTGACCACGGCGCAATACGAGCAGTACGTAGCACTGCGGCAAGCCGGGCGGCTCGAAGTGCGCGCCCACATCCTGCTGTGGGCTCGTTCGATGACCGACGTCGAAACCCTCACCGCCTCGATGCTGCCTCGGTCAGGCGACGACATGCTGCGCCTCGACGGCTTCAAGACCGCCGCCGACGGTGGCGTGGAGGGCGCC
The DNA here is from genome assembly GCF_050946365.1 of Nocardia sp. CA-107356. NCBI lineage: Bacteria > Bacillati > Actinomycetota > Actinomycetes > Mycobacteriales > Nocardiaceae > Nocardia > Nocardia sp. CA-107356. Next base: position 8,555,761 of record NZ_CP191992.1, read on the forward strand.
TATCTGCACCAGCCCTATCAGATCGTGCCCGGCGAGCAGCCGAACTCCGATTACGTTGGCACGCTGAACCTGCCATCGGGCGGTGAGGCCGAGCTGGCGGGCATGTACGTCGCGGCCGCCCGCCGCGGTTTCCAGTTCCAGACCCACGCCGTCGGCGATGCCGCCTTCGACCACGTGGTGCGCGCCCTCGAACTCGCTGACGGCGAAATCGCCTTGGCACCTCATCGTTTCGCGATCATGCATCTGTTCCTCCCCAGCGGGGCCGGGCTGGCGTCGATGAAGCGCATGGGCATCATCGCCACCGTGCAGGACCATCCGGTGCTCCTGGGGAACAACCAGCTGCGCTGGTGGGGTGCAGATCGGGCGGCTCGCGCGATTCCGATCCGGACCATTTTGGACGCGGGCATCACCACGGGCGGCGGGACCGACGCACCCGTCTGCCCGCCGAGCCCGCTGTGGTCGATGGGGTGGATGACCACCCGAAAGACATTGCGCGGCAATGTACTCGGACCCGGACAGGCCATCACCCCCGCCGAGGCACTGCATCTGTACACCATCGGTAGCGCCTACACGCAGTTCGCCGAGGACTGCATCGGCAGCCTCGCGCCTGGAAAACTGGCCGACCTCGTCGTGCTGGACGGGAATCCGCTGACCGTACAGGCCGACGAGATCCGCGACATCCAGGTCATGCTCACCATGGTCGATGGCAAGACCGTCTACGAGCGCTGACGCGGAAGGGCTCGGCCGACAAGAGAATTACCCGATGCGGACCGAGCTTCGGGGGGGAAGCACTCTCGCATCGCTTGACTACGGCGGATACGTCCTTCAGCACCCACCACGATCGCTGGAGGTTGGTGCGGCGGTTGGTCCCGGCCGACGTCGCCGTCGACCGGGACCAACCGGACTCGGAGCTGCTGTTCAGTCTCCAGGACACACCGTCATGTCCGCCGGTAGCCCTCGAGGATCGAGTCGTCGACGTCCGGGAGGTTGACGACAATGTTGTCGGGGGTGCGGCAGGTCAGCCACACCAACTCCTCGGTGGTGCTCATGTTCACCTCGATATGCGGCATGTACGGTGGCACGAACACGAAGTCGCCTTCACTCATATCGAGGTATTCCTGGTAGTCGTCGCCGTAGTAGATCCGCGCGACACCGGTAAGTACGTAACCGCCGGTTTCCGCCTCGCCGTGGTGGTGGGGCAGGGACCGGTAGCCGGGCTCGTTGCTCACCTTGCCGTACCAGATCCTGGTCGCCGGCGTATGTTGCGGGCTGACCCCCGACACCCTCACGGCGCCGCCGGACTGGGCGGTTTCGGCGTATTCCTGTCCGGCTCGGGTGACAATGGGTGCGATCCGAGTGTTGGTGATCTCGCTGGTCATCGTGCTTCCTTTCTGTTCCGCGGTGCGGAGTCGATCTCAGTGTGGTGAGCAGGGGTGATTCGGTTGCGTAGCACTCCGATTCCTTCGATCTCCGTCTCCACGATGTCCCCGGCGCGCAGGTAGCGCGGCGGGTCGGCAGCGACTCCGACGCCGCCCGGTGTGCCGGTCAACACGACATCGCCGGGCCGAAGCGTGGTGAACGTGGAGATGTAGGACAGCAGTGTCGCCGGATCGAAGACCAGGTCGTCGGTGGAGCCGACCTGTTCTTCGACGCCGTTGACCCGGCAGACGATGCGCAGGCCATCGGCGGGGAGCTCGTCAGGGGTGATCAGTTCTGGTCCCAACGGGGTGGTGGCGTCGAAGGCCTTGCCCTGCAACCACTGTGAGGTCCGGTGCTGCCAGGTGCGAACGGAGAAGTCGTTGGCGACGGTGTATCCGGCGATACCGGCTCGTGCCGTGTCGCGGTCGGCGCGTGCGAGGACGGCGCCGACCACAATCGCGAGTTCGGCCTCCCAGTCGAGGCCGACGGACTCGGCGGCACCTGGGAGCGCGATGTCGGCATTCCATGCGGTGAGGGTGTCGGCGAATTTCGCGAAGAGCGTGGGGAATTCGGGTTCCGGCCGGCCCAGTTCGGCGATGTGCGCGCGGTAGTTGTGGCCGCAGCACACGATCTTGCCCGGTGTGGTCACCACCGGCGCCGGTCGTGCCGCGGCTGTGGGTTGTGGGTCTGCGCCGAGGGGTACCGATCGCCAGTCCGGGGCGGCGAGCAGGGCTGCGACGTCCCGCGCGGTGCTCGCATACCACTGCCCGTCGAGGTGGACTTCGGCGTGGCTGCTGCCGTCATCGGACAGAACTGTGCGTAGACGCATCGTTGGAACTCTCCAGGACTCGGCGGATCGGCCGGACGGCAAACGTCATGAGACCGATCTTCGTATCGCGTTCTATTGACGATGATGACGATAACACCATATTGTGGTGTGGGCCACCCGTTCCCGGGACCGGCGCGATCGAGAAAGGGGCGTTATGTCCGTCACCCGTATCAACCCGCCCACGCTGGCGAAGCCGTCCGGTTTCGCGCACGCCACTCGCTGCGGCGACATCGTTCACCTCGCCGGTCAGACGGCTCTCACACCGGACGGAAAAATCGTCGAGGGCGGGATTGTCGTCCAGTTCCAGCAGGCGCTGTCCAATGTGCTCGCCGCGCTGGACGCCGCCGGGGGGCGACCGGAAGACCTGCTCAGTGTCACCATCTATCTGCTCGACATCGCTGACTATCAGGCCAACGGCAAAGAGATCGGCCGCATCTGGCGCGAGCTGGCCGGCACCGAGTATCCGGCGATGGCGGGCATCGGCGTCACTTCGCTGTGGCAGCCGGAGGCGCTGATCGAGATCCAGGCCGTGGCGGTGCTGGACTCCGGCGCAGCCTGAGCTGACATCGACAGCAGTTCGCTCCTATACCCGCCTCCCGAAAAGGCAGAGACCCGATGCTCACCCCCTCAGCCCATACGGACACCTTCTGCCGGGACCACCTCCCGCCCGAAACCGAGTGGCCCGAATTTGTCTTCGATCTGCCCGCGCTGCGCTACCCCGATCGGCTCAATTGCGCGACCGCCCTGCTCGACGCGGCGGTGGCCGGTCATGGGCGCGCCCAGCCATGCCTGCTCACCAGCGCGGAGTCGTGGACATACGGTGACCTCCTCGACCGCGCGAACCAGATCGCACATGTGCTGACCGACGACTATGGCCTGGTTGCCGGTAACCGCGTGCTGTTGCGCGCGCCCAACACCCTCTGGCTGGTCGCCTGCTGGTTCGGGGTCGTCAAAGCAGGCGGTGTGGTGGTCACGACTATGCCGCTGCTGCGAGCGCCGGAGCTGTCCAAGCTGATCGAGCTGACCCGCCCCGTGCTCGCGCTGTGTGATGCCCGGTTGCTCGACGAGCTGTCCGCCGTGGACCCGTCGGTGCTGATCGTCCAAGTCGGTGGAACCACCCCCGACGACCTCACCCGCCGTGCCGCGGCGATGCCGACGGCATTCGACGACGTGGCGACCGCGGCCGATGACGTCGTGCTGCTGGCGCCGACCTCCGGGACGACGGGCGTGCCGAAGGTGACGATGCATTTCCACCGTGACGTGCTCGCCAATGCCGACACATTCGCGGCCCACATACTGGCACCGCGGCCGGACGACGTATTCACCGGTACACCACCCCTGGCGTTCACCTTCGGGCTCGGCGGGCTCGTGGTTTTCCCGTTCCGAGTCGGAGCGTCGGTGGTGTTGCTCGACAAGATAGATCCGGCCAACCTTGTCGAAGCGATCGAGAAGTTCGCGGTCACAGTACTGTTCACCGCGCCGACGGCATACAAGGCATTGCTGAAACGGGATGACCTGCGTCGACTGAAGTCGCTGCGGCGTTGTGTCTCTGCTGGTGAGCATTTGCCGGTGGCCGTGTTCAACGGATTCCACGAGAAGACCGGGGTGAAGATCATCAACGGCATCGGTGGCACCGAAATGCTGCACATCTTCATCTCCGCCGCCGACGACGACATCCGACCCGGCTCTACCGGCCTTGCCGTACCCGGCTACTACGCGGAGATCCAGGACGAGGCGGGGCATCCGGTTCAGGACGGCACGCCGGGGTTCCTCGCGGTCAAGGGTCCGACCGGATGCCGGTATCTCGCCGATTCGCGCCAGCGCGACTGCGTCCGCAACGGCTGGAACAGGACCGGGGACACCTACACTCGCGACGCCGACGGGTACTTCTGGTACCAGGCCCGCAACGACGACATGATCGTCTCCGCCGGCTACAACATCGCGACACCCGAGGTCGAGGCCGTCCTCGACCAGCACCCGGACGTGGTCGAGAGCGCGGTGATCGGCGTACCAGACGCCGATCGCGGCATGCTCGTGCATGCCGCGGTCGTGCTGCGGCCCGGTGTGCCCGCCGACGCGGACAAGGTCCGTGAGCTGCAGGATTTCGTCAAGCGGACCGCAGCACCCTACAAGTACCCGCGCAGCATCGAGTTCGTCGACAGCCTGCCACGCAATCCGAGCGGCAAGCTACTGCGCTTCAAGCTCCGAGAGCGCTGGAGCGCGACGCGATGACCGGCATCGTGATCCAGCGTCCGGTCGATTGGCAGGATACCGACGCGGCCGGGCACTATCACCACAGCGCGGTCATCCGCTGGGTGGAGGCTGCCGAGGCCGCCTTGCTCGCGGAGTTGGGGTTGCGCTGGCTCTTCGGCCGGATCCCACGGGTTCGATACGAAGTCGATTACGCGGACCGGCTGTGGTTCGGTGATACCGCTTCGATTGAACTGTCGGTGGGCAAGGTCGGCACATCGTCGATCCGATACGACTTCGTCATCACCAGGATTCCCGCCTCGGCGCCACCGGCGGCGCAGACTCCACCGACCGTCGCGGTCCGTGGCGCACTGACCGCCGTGCATACGCCCGACGCGGGTGCGCAGCCTTGGCCTGCGGATATTGCTGCGGCACTCGGTGATACACCGACATCGCAACTCGAGCCGACTGGCGCCCGCGAGCACCCGCCCGAATTTCCAACGTTATCGACCCGAGAAGTGTGAGGCTTTCATGCGTATTGCAGTGATCGGCGCAGGACCTGCGGGCCTGTATTTCTCCGCATTGATGAGGCAACTCGATCCGACCCACGAGATCACCATCTGGGAGCGCAACGCCCCGGACGACACCTTCGGCTTCGGTGTCGTGTTCTCCGACGAGACGCTCGGCGGCATCGAACACGCCGACGAGCATGTCTATCGGACAATGAGCGAGCAGTTCGCCCGTTGGAGTGACATCGACATCCACTACCGCGGCGAGACTCGCACCTCCGGCGGCCAGGGTTTCGCGGCGATGAGTCGCAAGGAACTGCTGCATATCCTGCAGCAGCGGTGCATCGACCTGGGCGTCACCATTCATTTCCGGACGTCGGCGCCGGATGTCGAAGAGCTCGCCGCCACATACGATCTCGTCCTCGCCGCAGACGGCATCAACTCTGCTGTGCGCACCCGATTCAGTGACGTCTTCGCGCCCAGCCTCGATCGCCGGCACAACAAATACATGTGGCTGGGCACCGACCGCGTCTTCGAGGCATTCGAATTCTTCATCAAGCACACGCCTTACGGGATCATGCAGGTCCACGCCTACCCTTTTAGCGCCGACCAGAGCACCTTCATCGTCGAGATGCACGAGTCGGTGTGGCACGCAGCGGGTTTCCCCGCTTTCGCCGACCGGGAATTCGCCCTCGGTGAGAACGATGAGAAGTCCATCGCGGTGCTGCAGGAGATCTTCGTTGACGAATTGGGCGAGCATACGCTGCTGGCCAACAATTCCCGGTGGATCACTTTCACCACCGTCCGCAACCGGACATGGCGAAACCGGAACATCGTCCTCATCGGAGACGCCGCGCACACCGCGCACTTCTCTATTGGCTCGGGCACCAAACTGGCCATGGAAGACGCCCTGGCCCTGGCCGCCTGCCTGCACGAAAATGATTCCGTCGCAAGCAGCCTGGCGGCCTACGAATCGGAGCGGCGACCAGTTGTCGAATCAGTTCAGCGAGCCGCCCAGGCCAGCCTCGAATGGTTCGAATCGATCGCGCAGTACACCGACCAGGATCCAGACCAGTTCGCCTTCAACCTGCTCACCCGCAGCCGCCGGATCACCTACGACAACTTGCGACTGCGTGACGACGGCTTCGTCGACGCGATCGACGGCTGGTATCTGTCGGCGCGGGCCGAGACGCACGGTGTCGAGTCCACCCGCCCACCGATGTTCTACCCACTGCGGATCAGGGGGATGGAGCTGGCCAACCGCATCCTGGTCTCGCCGATGGACATGTATTCCGCGGTCGACGGACTGCCGGCCGATTTCCACCTGGTTCACCTCGGTAGCAAGGCGCTCGGTGGTGCGGGCCTGGTGATGACCGAGATGGTCTGCGTATCACCCGAAGGCCGGATCACCCCGGGCTGCGCCGGTCTCTATACCGACGAGCAGGAGGCGGCGTGGGCGCGGATCGTCGACTTCGTCCATACGAACACCCGGTCGAAGATCGGTGTGCAGCTCGGACATTCGGGGCGCAAGGGCGCCACCAAGGTCATGTGGGAAGGGATCGACGATCCGCTGGAGACCGGCGGCTGGGAGACCGTCGGCCCGTCGGCCGTTCCGTATGGTCCGCGCAGCCGCACGCCCCGCGAGGTCACCATCGCCGACATGGACGACATCACCGAGCAGTTCGTCGATGCCGCATGTGCGGCGGCGCGGGCGGGGTTCGATCTGCTCGAGTTGCACTGTGCGCACGGCTATCTACTCTCGTCGTTCCTGTCGCCCCTGGCGAACCGCCGTAACGACGAATTCGGTGGGCCGCTGGAGAACCGGCTGCGTTTTCCACTTCGGGTCTTCGACGCGATTCGGAAGGTCTGGCCCGCGGAGCGCCCGCTGTCAGTGCGCATCTCGGCGACCGATTGGACCGACGGTGGCAATGCGATCGACGACGCCGTCGAGATCGCGCGCGCCTTCGCCGAACACGGAGTGGACGTGCTGCACGTGTCCTCCGGACAGGTGGTCGCCCATGAGAAGCCCGCGTACGGCCGCAGCTATCAGACGCCGTTCGCCGATCGGATCCGGCAGGAAGTCGGTGTGCCGCACGATGTCGCGGTGGTGGCGGTAGGCGCCATCTCCACGTATGACGACGTCAATTCCCTACTGCTCGCAGGCCGCGCCGACCTGGTCGCCATCGGCCGTGCGCATCTGTGGGATCCGCACTGGACACTGCATGCGGCGGTGGAACAGGGCTACCGCGGCGAGGCCGCGGAATGGCCGGCTCCCTTCCAGGCCGGCAACCGGAAGCCGCCGAGCGGTCGTACCGACGGTCCGCCGCCGCGCCTGGAGTTGGTGCGTGCGCGCCCGGCCGCGGGGAGTCAGCGTTGGCAACCGGCTCGCGTTCCGGCAGGTCAGACAGTGAACACCTCGATGAATTGTGGTCCTGCCGATCGGGCGGACACCGTCCTGTATGAAGGATGAACCGATGACGACCGACACCCTGGCAACCTCCGCGATCTTCACCGCGGCTGTCGCCCTCACACCCGTCGAGCCCCAGCTCTTCGACCTTGCCTTCGAAGCCACCACCCAGCCGTGCCCGTGGCCCAAGGCGTACGGCGGTGATCTCGTCGCTCAGGCTGCGGTGGCGGCGATGCGGTCGGTGATCGACGGCAAGACGTTGCATTCGATGCACAGCTACTTTCTGCGACCGGCCGACATCGGGGCGACGGTGCGGTACGAGGTGGAAGTACTGCGCGACGGACGTGGTTACAGCACCCGTCAAGTGCGTGGCTATCAGAACGGCAAGCCGGTGTATGTGTGTCTGGCGAACTTTGCCGTAGGTGAACCCGGCGGTACGTTTTCCGCCGCGCTCACCGAAGCCGTGCCCGATCCGGAGGACCTACCGAGTTCAGCGGAATACCTTGCGGAACGCAGCGGCGGGACGATGACCGAGGAATCCAGGATCTACTGGTCAGGCGGCCGCAGCTTCGACACCCGGCACGTGCCTGGCCCGGTTTACCTCTCGATCGAAGGAGAACGGCTGCCGCACCAAGCGGTATGGGTGAAGCCGTTCGACCCACTCCGGACCGTCGCAGGGCTGACCGACGACCAGCGGGATCTGGCCGCGCTCGCGTACGTCTGCGACTACACCATCCTCGAGCCGGTCCTGCGGGTGCTCGACCTGCCGTGGGCCGCGCCTGGTCTGGTCACCGCAAGTCTCGATCATGCGATGTGGTTTCACCGCCCGGCATCGGTCGACGGCTGGCTGCTCTATCTCCAGGACGCGGTAGCCGCCGATGCGGGCCGAGGTCTGGGCTCGGGCCGCTTCTTCACCCGCGACCACCGTCACGTGGCAACTGTGGTGCAGGAAGGAATGATTCGGACCGCATGAATCGCAGCGTTCGGCTTACCGAAGCCGGCGTGGAGTCACGTATGGTGCACATATGACGGCAGAGCCGCAATCGACCCATGGTTCCGGCGGCGGCCGAGACTCCCGACTCGCTCAGCTGATCATCACGATCTTCGGCCTGTGCGCGCGGGCGGAAGGCAACTGGCTGTCGACCGCGTCGGTCGTGGCGCTGATGTCCGATGTCGGCGCGGAATCCCAAGCGGTCCGATCATCGATCTCTCGTCTGAAACGCCGTGGCGTACTACTCAGCGAACGTAACGGCGGCGCTGTCGGGTACTCCCTCGCCGAGCCGACGTTAGAGGCGCTCGCCGAGGGTGACGTGCGGATTTTCGAGCGCAGCCGGGCATCGGAGGACGACGGCTGGGTTGTGGTGGTGTTTTCCGTCCCCGAATCCGAGCGCGACAAGCGGCACGCGCTGCGTTCGAGCCTCACCCGTCTGGGCTTCGGCACCGCCGCGCCGGGGGTTTGGGTCGCACCGGGGAACCTGGCCCGAGAGGCTCGGCAGGCCCTGGAACGCCGTGGATTGTCGGCATACCTGGACATGTTCACCGGACACCACTTCGCTTTCGGGGATCTGCGCTCGAAGATCCCCCAGTGGTGGGATCTGGACGAACTCACCCAGTTGTACGCGGACTTCCTGCAGCGCTACCGGCCCATCCTCTATCGGACGGCAGCCGAGCGGCCGACCCCGCAAGAAGCGTTTCAGCTTTACATACCGATGCTCACCGAGTGGCGCCGGTTGCCCTATCGCGATCCGGGCCTCCCGCTCTCGCTGCTGCCACCGGCTTGGAACGGAGAAGCGGCGGGCATGCTGTTCGACGAGTTGAACAACATGCTGCGCCCGCTGGCCGACAAGCACGCCCTCGCGGTGATCCATGGCCAGCGCGCCGAGCGGGTTGCACCGAAACCCGACCGTCGCGATCGAACCTGAACGACGGGTCAGGACTGCCTCGGCACTGTCCACCAGCTCGTGCGAGCTGTCGGAGACGACGGCTCGGAGCCGGAGCGAGTCCAGTCGCGGTCCTTCGCCGTGGTCGGCTCGTGGGATTGTCCAATTCTCCACCCGGTCAGGATATGAAGTACGTCAACGGGTTTCGTCTGTTCTTCTTCCGAGGGCCCGTGCCCAGCGCGGGGCGCCCGAGTCCATATCCGGTAGAGCCCGATGACTCAGCAAAGACCGGCGACGGCCGTACGGTAGAGGACGGCCTCGGCCCGATCCCACGACCAACCGTTCTCCATGACCAGAGTGCGCCAGCCCGTCGGACCGAACCAGAACCACAGGAGGTCCGCCGTTTCCGTCACCGGATAGGGCGGCGGCGGATTCAAGTCGTGCAGATGGCGGGCGGTGGCATGGAGCGCGTCACGGTAGGCCGCGGTGGCGAGCTCCCACAGCGCCTCACCGTTCTCGTGAACGGGTAGCGCCTTGCGAATCGCCTCGTGCACCGTGAACTGGCTCTCGTTGCCGATGCGCGTGCCATGGGCCAGCGCCTCGAGGACCGACTCCGGTGTCCGCAAGGCGAGCACCCCCTGCATGGCCTGTTCGTAGCCGGACGCCGCCACGCCCTGCTCGACGATCTGGTCCAGGATGTCGCCCTTGCTCCCGACGCTCGCGAAGACGGTCTTCGACGCGACGCCGGCCGCGGAGGCGATGTCCGCGACGGTCACTCGCCCGTAACCGCGGTCGGCGAACAGCTCGGCCGCCCGGACGAGGATCAGTGAGCGCGTCTGCGCAGCGGCCTGCTCCCGCAACGGGGAGATGTACGTGCGCTTCGAGGACATGGCGCCATCCTATCCAAGATGATCACATAGTTGCTCTATTCATTAGGTGCTATATAAGGTCAATTCGTCCGCCCTGCCCGGCGGACCGACCAGCACCCGCACACAGCACCGGATCGCAGACCGGCGAAAGGAATGGGCGTCATGGGAATGGACACCACGGAGCTGACCCACGGGCTCTTCCGGATCCTCGAGACGGGAGATCCGGCGCTGGCCGCTGATGTTGTGGCCGCGGACTTCCGCAACCGCGATGCCGTCGTCTCGCCCCCGGCCTGCGCGATACCCGGACCTGCGGGAGTCCTGGCCTCGGGCGCATGGATGCGGTCCGCCTTCAGCGACCTGCGCTTCCCCGTACTCGGCATCGCCCGCAACGAGGGACAGGTCTGGGTGCGGCTGCGCATGCAGGGCCGCCACACCGGCCCCTTCGTCCGCTTTCGTGACGGCGCCCTCGACCAGGCCGTACCTCCCACCGGACGCGAGATCGACTTCGAACAGATCCACGTCCTCGACCTCCGCGACGGCAAGGTGATCAGACACGAGGCGGTGCGCGACGACATCACCATGCTCGGTCAGCTCGGCGTCTTTCCCCCGGCCCCGGCCACCGCCGTGCGCATGCTCTCCTGGCGGCTGACCGGACGAGCCACTCGCGCAGCCGGCCACGTCACGAAGCAAGCGGCCGATGCGGCCGCCCTCCTGCACGACGGACCGCTCGACAACCGCTGAGCGCTGGGTCGCCGGCGGCGGCGAGGTCGCTCGCTACCTCAGCCGGCACGGCAGTTCCCACGTCGCGAAGGCTGTCCTGCTCGGCGCCGTACCCCCAGTCATGGTCAAGTCCGACACCAATCCCGAGGGCACCCCGATCGAGGTCTTCGACGCGATCCGCTCCAGCGTAGATAAGGACCGCTCTCAGCTCTATTGGGATCTGAGCGAGACCTTCTACGGCTTCAACCGGCCCGACGCGACGACGTCGGAGGGCGCCCGCCGCGCGTTCTGGCGGCTGAGCATGCAGGCCGGGATCCGGGCCGCGTACGAATGCATCAGCCAGTTCTCGGAAACCGACTTCACCGAGGATCTGAAGCGCATCGACGTCCCCGTGCTCGTCGCCCACGGCGATGACGACCAGATCGTCCCGCTTCATGACTCGGCGGTGAAATCGGCTGAGCTGATCAAGAAGTTCGACCCTTCGCGTCTACCCCGGCGCACCGCACGGGCTGTACGGCAAGTTCCGCACCGCATTCGAAGCCGACCTGCTCGCATTCCTGAAGCACTGAGTTCACCTGTCACGCAATCCATTCCCATTCCCCCGCACGACACGTTGCAAGGAGCACTGCCATGAACACCGCCACAGTCATCCTCGTCCACGGCGCCTTCGCCGAATCCGCCAGCTGGAACGGGGTGATCAGCCGTCTCCGCGACCACGACCCGACCGTGATCACCGCCGCCAACCCGCTGCGCAGCGTCCAAGGCGACGCCGACACGATCCGCGGCGTCGTGTCCTCCATCGACGGACCCGTCGTCCTCGTCGGGCACTCCTACGGCGGCCAGGTCATCTCCCAGATCCACGATCCGAAGATCAAGGCACTGGTGTATGTCGCCGCGTTCGCCCCGGAATCAGGCGAAACCATCGGCGAACTGTCCGCCAAGTACCCGGGCAGCACCCTCGGCGAGACCCTGAACCCGGTCCCTCTCATCGACGGCAGCACCGATCTCTACATCCAGCAGGACAAATACCACCGTCAGTTCGCCGCGGATCTCCCGACCGCCCAAGCCGAACTCGACGCCGTCACCCAGCGCCCGCTCAACGACCGCGCTCTCAATGGCAAGTCCGGGGCACCCAACTGGAAGAACCTGCCGTCGTGGTTCATCTTCCCCGACTCGGACTACAACATTCCGGTCGCCGCGCATCGGTTCATGGCCCAGCGCGCCGGGGCCCGCGACACCGTCGAAATCGCCGGAGCCTCACACGCGCTCACGGTCTCTCAGCCCGACGCCGTAGCGAAGGTCATCGCCAACGCCGTCAATTCCGTCTCCTGACCAGCAGCAATAGCAAGTGAGCAGTTTCTGGCCAGGGATGACGACAACGGCTCGACCGAATGCCCCGTCCATGACGATGACGGCCAGCCGGCCGGGATGTTCTGGCATCCGGATACACCGCAGCGCAGGGCATCGGGACGGCTGAACGACCCACACGATGATCATCCCGTCCTGATCCTCTGAGTCACCGCAGTCAGCTGATCGCGTCGTCAGAGCTGACCGTGGCACGGCTGGCGGCGTGGATCATGGTGTACGACAGTGTCGCCTGGGGCGTCATCGAGCCACCTGACCGCCGCAGCGCACAGCAGCGCATGCGGCGGTCAGCGCAAGGCAACCTCTCGTGTGATGAACGCTGTAGTCAAGATTCGCGGGTCGTGCAGATCTCGAATCTCCCTCGCTGGAGCTCGAATCCGTAGGCGGCGGTGAGTGTCGAGGATCGGCCTGGTCGCTGTCGAACATTGGTGCGATGGGTGCGTGTTGGCCTACCAACCAGCGGGCGGCGGTCCCGATTCATGCTCCGCGCATATGGCCGATGTCCCGAACGCGAATCCGCTCCTGATCAGCGCAGCAGAGGCAACCGAGAATAGTGATCTATCTCACATTGGATCCCATTCATGATTTGTCAAGCTACCGTGAGCGAACCGTTATCAAACAGCAACTCGATCGAGAAGTAGCCCGAAGCCTGGTAGCTGAGACGCTCTGGGTATCAATCCAACAGACCCCACTGCACGGACGGCGATTTGCCGACCACCGTGGCCGCTGGAGAGTTCCCGCACCAGATCCGCGCTCCACTCTTCCCGTCATTTCGGATCGAGAATGTTCGAGGCCCCGCAATACCGCGGCCAGCCGCGCGACATTGAGCCGGGGTACGCACCAGGCGGTCGCGTAACCGGGGATGGAAATTTGTGAAATTGATTCGACAATCACGCCAGACAATAAGAGATCGGTATACAGAATGGCTGACATTTATTGTTTGATATCTGACACACAGCGACAGGCAGAAAGTGTCCTCACGGGGCATTGGATATGCCTTACGCGTCGTCGAGAGGTCGCTCCGGCCTGGAAATGACCGCAGCCGATCGGAAAGCTGCGTCCGGTTGGTTCAATCCTGGGCGGATCCATTCGGTAGGCCATATACCCGAGTGACAGAACTGGTTTCCGTTCATGCTGGGCATTCGTAGATCACTTCGGTGGACGGGTGCGCTGTGCGGATTCTGTGCCTTCGGGGCAGGGTTTCACCGATCCCCTCCCCTCCGATTGTTCGCCGCTTCGCGGCACACGGCCAGCGCGTACCACGCGCCAGGCTCTCGATTGAAGAAATCTGTGAGGTAAAAGAGAAATGATGAGCAAGTTCGTTGGGGTGGCCGCTGGTCTGGTCACCGCAGTCGGCATCGCCTCCGGCGCGGCCGGTGCGCAACCGTCGGACGGTGCGGTCGAGTTCACCGCCCATGCCACCGACACTCAGTCCATCATCACGACCGATGCCGGCTCCCTGGTCGTCGAAGACGGAGTCTTCGAAATCAAAGCCGCCAACGGCACGGTGCTCGCCGGGACGCCGCTGAAGTTCAGGGTCGATGACTTCGAGTTCCCGATCGCGGCCGATATCGCCGGTCGCAGCGCGACGTTGACGCCGCAGCTCGATATGGCGCACGCGGCCTACAAGCCGGTGGCTCTGCCGTTCGAGGACAAGGCGCCGTGGAAGAACGACTACGACCGTGAGCAGGCCGCCTGGTCCCGGCTGACCAGCACCATCTCCATGGGCGCCACCCTCGGTACCCTGGTCGGCGGTATCGGCGGCGGGGCCCTGGGCTGTGTGCTCGGCGGCATCGCCGGCGCGACCGTCGCCGCAGCGACGATCGTCGGCCTGTTCGGCGCGTTCATTCCGGCCGCGGTGATCGGCTGCCTCGGCGGCATCATCGCTGTCGGCGCCCTCGGTACTATTGCCGGCCAGATCTTGGTCACCGCCCCGGTGGCGATCGGCGCCGCCATCCAATACTTCGCCACGATCAACTCGCCGACGCCGACACCGGCGAAGTGACCGAAAGGCGAAGACCTGTCAGCGGATAGACAGCAACGCCCGCATCCCGACAGCGAGCACTCTGGCCGCCACAGCCAGAGTGCTCGCTCGATCGATAAGGCGGGCAGTAACTTTCGTTCGGTCCGAACCGCCACCGATCCGCTTGATCACAATACGAGGGTCACCTGATATTCGATGCTATCGAACACACGAAAGCCCTCCCGACGGTTCGGACGGTGCGGCCTGCCGACGGCGATGTCGTCTACGGGATCTGCACAGTCGGCGACTGGGGCCCGTGTCCTCGACACAGACACCGCCGACCAATCCGCATACCGCTCGGATCGCTTGCCGCCTATCCTGAGTTCGTGCAGGACGAGAATCACGACTTCTTCAGCGGCAGCTCCAGTTTCGTCATCGGCAAGGCCATCGATACCGAAGACGAAGGCTGAGAGGTCCGCTCGAGATGTCGATCTCCCCCCACGAACACGATCACCTCGCGCATCAACTCGCCGGATGGCACGACGGTACGGTTCGACTGTACGAAGACTCACTGCGCACCGTCGCGCAAGAGCTCGGTTCGGGTCAACCCCAGACCTTGGCAGCGTTGCTGCACGCGGAGAAGTACGCCGAAGCGGTCCCGGTGTTCACCGGGGTGCTCACTTACTGCGAACGGTTCTACGACGCAGACGATGAGAAGACGATCGATGTACGCACTGCGCTCGCAGTCTGCCTCGATCAGCTCGGCCGACACGACGAGGCGACCACGCTGCTCGAAGGCAGCCTGGCCGACAACGAGCGAGTCCGAGGCGCGGACAGTCGCTCGACCCTGGAAGCACGCGAGCATCTGGCGTTGGCCTTGCTGAACCTCCCGGACCGGCTCGAGGACGCGATCGCCGTGATGGGACAGGCGCTTCTCGATCGGGAGCGCATCGTCGGTCTCGACGATGCGGTCGCCCTCGCGCTGCGTGACCGGCTGCTGACGTATTACCTGCAAGCCGAACGTGACGAACTGGCGATCCCGCTGCTGGAACGCGACCTCGACACCGCCGAACGCGTCCACGGAAAAGACCACACCGAGACGGTCCGGACCAGAAAGGGATTGGCTGCACTGTATCGGGCGACCGAACGATACGCCTCCGAGATTCCCTTGCTGGCCTACGATCTGGTCGTGTGCGAGCGAGAGCTCGGTCCCGACCACGACGACACCATCGAAGCCAGGTTCCAACTCGCCTGGAGTTCATGGCAATCCGGCCGCGCACACGACGCACTGCCGCTGTTCGAGCACGTGCTCGACGACCATGAGCGGCTGCGCGGCCCGGGGCACGATGACACCATTCCCGTGCGCCGGATCCTGTCTCACCTCTACGCCGGATTCGAGCTGTTCGACAAGGCGACTGACCAGTGCGAGCATCTGCTCGCCCATTACGAGCGGAAGTTCGGTCCACAGCGCGACGAGACGCTCGTCGTATGCAACAACCTCGCTCACGCCTACCACAAAACCGGTCGCATCCAAGAGGCGATCGACCTTCACCAACGCGTCCTCGCCATACGCACCGACACCTTGGGATCCGATCACCCCGACACGCTGACCACTCTGCACAATATGGCCGCGATCTTTCAGCAGTTCGGACGCCACGATCATGGCGTCGACTGCTACGAACAGATTCTCGCCGCCCGCAAACGCGTGCTCGGCCCGGATGATCCGAAGACACTGTTCACCCGCGACAATCTCGGCGCAGCGTACTGCGCGGTGGGGCGCCTCGACGAGGCAATCGAGCAGCATCGGCTCGCCCTCGCGGGGCGTGGACATGTTCTCGGACCAGAACACCCGAACACGCTGACCTCCTCGCACAACCTCGCTTTCGCCTTGAGCGAGGCGGGCCGTCTCGACGAGGCGATCACGCTCGCCGAGCGCACCGTCGACGACCGAGAGCGTGTACTCGGCCCGGATCACCCCGGCGCCTTGTCGACCAGGCACTTGTTGGGTCGCGCCTATCACAAGGCCGGTCGCCGCGACGCCGCGGTCGCAACGCTGACCCGGGCCTTGGCCGACCGAGTCCGCGTTTTCGGCGAAGATCATCAGTACACCGCAGTCACCAGAGAGGCCTTGGCCCGCGCGCAACGAGCCTGAGTGCACGACGAAGTAGCGACCGCTCGCTTCTGGTCGCCCTAGCTCAGGTTCTCGGATTGCGTTGCCTACCAGCATTATCGAGCTGTCGAGGCGGGCGCCGCCGAGGAAGGTGTGGCGTTGTCCTACCTCGTGGCCACGCAGCGCCATTGTTCGAGGCGACCGAAGCCGCCCTCGACGGTGTTGCGGTGCTGGTAGATCCCGGGTCGGGATCGCGTAACTTCCGATGGGTGCCACCGAGGTCGGGCGGTGGAAGGTTGTAGTGGACGTCGATGCCGATCTGGGTGCGGATGAACGGCGACAGTCGTTCCGCGTCGGCGCCGAGCACCGGATAGCCGGATGCCGTCGAATTCGCGAACGGTTCCTACTTTCGCCGCAGCAGATTGCGTGAACGGCCAGTTCTCAGGACTGGTCGGTCCCGTCGCGGACGATGCGCACCGCGGGTGCGCGTGAATGTGCCGTCTTGTCGGCCACGCGCCTCATGAAGGTATCGAAGTCGACAACAGCTCGACGGTGAGTTCCCGCGCCGATCAGACCCGATTCGTCATGGCAGGACACATCGAAGCGCAGGTTTCGACCGTCGACCTCGACCAGTGTGACGGTCGCGGTGACGGCCATGCCTTCCGGCGTCGCGGCGACGTGACCGACATCGACATGGGTACCGACTGTCCGCTGGCCATCGGACAGGTACGGCCGCAACGCGGTGATGCAGGTCTGCTCGATGAATCCGATCATCATCGCGGTCGCGAACACGGGCGGCATGTCCACGAAGCCCGGCCACTGCGGCGCCACCCGAGGGACGGTGTGGCCTGCGGCGACGATCATGGTCTCGCGGTGTGTCAAACCCGACGGTAGCGCGGGTGCTCGTTGCGGCGTTGTCATGTGATCCCCAATCGCATGTTGACAGGCCAGCTGACCTGCCGTGTTGTCGTGGGATCGCCCCACAGGTCGGTCAGGTCCGCCGCAAATGCTTGCAGGACTTCGGTTTTGCCGGCTTCCTCGACCCGGCGAACCGCCGACCAAGTCGACAGGTAGCCCAGGAGCTCGTGCAGATCCCAGTCTTTCCTGATCTGCATCGGCGGCGCCGGATACTCGTCGAATGGGAAGTCGATATCGGCATACCCGCTCTCGACGAGCTTGCGTTCCGGTGGCCAGTACGGTCCGATCTCGCTGCGGTAGAAGCGTTCGAACCGTTCGTCGAGGTCGGGTTCGAGTTGCATCACCCCGTAGCTGATCAACGCGATCACCGCGTTGTCGACCGCGATCCGGCGGACCTCGGAGTAGAACGCCGGTCGGTCGAACCAGTGCGCTGCCTGGGCCGCGGTGACCAGCGACGCACTGCGATCCGGGACCGGCAGATCCTCGGCGGATGCCCGCAGGTAACGGATCCGCTCCCGCGGCCGCGCGTTCTCGATCTGTTCGCCGCTGGGATCGACCCCGATCGTGGTATCGAAATACGCAGCGAGCTGCGCGGTCAGTTGCCCACTGCCGCACCCGATGTCGACCGCGAGATCCGCGGACGGAGCCAGCGACGCGAGGAACATCGAGAGTCGAGCCGGATACTCGGGACGAAAACGCGCGTATGCCTGCCCTCCGCGATCGAACCAGTTCTGCACCGGCGTCGCGTCCGCTGACAGCGGTGTGCCCTGCTCATCTCGCCACTGCCGCGCCTCCTGGATCCTCGCAGCGAAGCCCTTGCTCTCCAGCGCGGTCGCGACATCGCCGAGGACTCGCCGCAGCGGGAACCCGACCTCCTGTTCCAGACCGACGATCGCCGCGAAGGTGACCTCCCAGTGCGGCTTCAGCAGCTCGACGAGCTCACGGCCCCTGCCCGTCAGACGTATACCGCTCTTGCGGCCGTCCGGCAGCTGCTCCCGCACGACCAGACCGTCGGCAACCATCAACCCGACGGACTGACTGATGGCACCCTGCGTGACGTGGGTCAGGGCCGTGATGTCGGTGACGGTCGTGGCGCCGAGGCTCATCGCCCGCAGGACGGGCGTGTACCGCGGTCGATACGACATCCCCAAGGAGTCGTACACCTCCCCAGCTCCCCGATCGACCAACTCGCCGACGTAACGGAGGAGTTCACCGAGCCCGGGTGCCGGCCGTACCATCATGACCAATACATTAGCGCTAATGGACTGACTCGGTCCGGCGGTCAACTACAGAGCAGCCATGACATGGTCATATTGAGCGAGTGGATAAAAGCCTAGAGGGGCCCGACGCCGATGACACTCTGCGCGCGGGCCGGTTTCCATTGAGAAGGAAGGGTCCGGAGCCTGGGCGCCGACGAGGATGCCGGCACCAGCATCGTTCTTGTCCAGAACGCCCGCCGAGTTCGTCGGGCGCTGAGAGACGAGAGGTCACTCATGCCTCAATCCATGCGCGCGCTCGTAGCTGGCAGGATCGGCGAGCCCACCGATGTCCTGCGGCTGGAATCCCGACCTGTTCCCACGCCAAAAGCCGGTCAGGCATTGATCCGCGTGAAGGCGACTCCGATTCACGCCAGTGATCTGCACGTGCTGCGTGGCCGCTATGGTTTCTCCCCCGAGTTTCCCACTGTTGGGGGGCATATGGAGTGCGTGGGCCGTATCGAGGCCCTGGGCCCGGATACCGAGGGACCAAAGATCGGCGAGCGCGTGGTGACCGTTGCAGTCCCGGCGGTACCCGGGCCCCACGTGGCCGGCACTTGGCAGGAATACCTCGTTGCCGATATACGAAGGCTCCTGCCGGTCCCCGACCATCTGAGCGACTCCACCGCCTGTCAACTCGCCGTCAACCCGTTGACCGCGCTACTCCTCGTGACTCGCGAACTCGACGTACAGCCGGGTGAATGGTTGTTGCAGACGGCCGCGGGTTCCACCGTCGGGCGGCTCGTCATTCAGCTGTCCAGGCATCTGGGTATTCGCACGATCAATGTCGTGCGGCGGCGCGATGCCGTTGCGGAGATCAAGGCGCTCGGTGGTGACGAGGTCATTTGCACTGAGGACGAGGACCTGTTGCAGCGTGTGGCCGAGACAGCAGGACCGGCCGGCGTGCGCAAGGCCATCGACTGTGTCGCGGGCCGCGTGGGTGCCCAGGTATCCCAGGCATTGGCTCCGGGAGGACAGGTCGTGGTCTACGGCGCGCTCTCTACCCATCGGCAGACCGACCCGGCAGCGCTGACGATCCCGCTGCAGGCACGCTCGGTTATCTACGAGACCAAAGCAGTCCGCGGCTTCTGGCTGAACCGCTGGTTCGGCACTACCTCACCGGAAGATGCGCTGCACGCGCTATCCCAGGTTCGCAGTCTCGTCGCTGATGAAGTGCTGAGCATCCCCCAAGGCCAGCCGTTCCCGCTCGAACGCTTCGCCGAAGCCATCTCGCTCGCCGAAACACCCGCACATGGCACCAAACCACTCTTCGTCTTCGAAGACGGCCGGGACAAAGACGACAGGTAGGAAGCGGCATGCCGGTGCATGCGATCTACCGGATCGCCGACGACATCGCCGCCAGGATCAGCATTGGCGTCGTTCGACGCAGGCCGTCCAGCTTTTCCGATCACACCGCCATCGACGGGCTGCAGGAGAGCAGTGGCGGGATTGCTTCTGTTGGCACGGAGAACGCCCTATTGGCAATTCTATGAATCGGACGTCTTCATCTTGTCCAGTATTCTGGGTTGCCATTGGTAGAACCAACTGAATTTGTAGGACTCTCCCTGCGGCGACGAGGTGGCGGCATAGGTGAATCGACGGTCGTTCGTGCTGAACGGAACTTTGTCGACGAGTTGCTCGAAGCGCGGGTCGATCCGCACTGGCAGGGTTGTCGGGTCCGGTGTTATCACGGGGAAGCAGAGGCGCTCGATCCGAGGAGATTCCCAGCTGAAGGTGGCGTATATATCGAATGCCTTCTCGGTGAGCGAGAGGAATTGATCGCTCGGGTCCGGAAATCCGGCTTCTCGGTGCAGCGACACGATGGCGCGGGGTTCGAAACAGTCGGCCGGCAGTCCGGGGAAATACACGTTCATCGTCTTGTCGTGGTAGTCGATGCCGAGCAAGCCGACTTTGTCCTCCAAGCCGTGACGTGCGAACATGCGGGCGTGGTCGCCGAGACCGGGCGGCATGGACGGGAGTGCGGCAAGCTCCGACACCTTTTGCACACCATCGGCAGGAAAGAACGGCCAGATTTTTTTGAAGCCACCGACTACTCCGATGTCGATCCCGTAGCTGTCGATGGGGCACTGTTTCCGGACCTGGTCCAGCAGAGCGCCAACCGGATGATCGGTCTCGGGAATCAGTTTGTTGGAAAGGGCGATGTTGTAAGGGTCGATATCCCTCGGCAGCGTCAAAAAACGGTAGTCGAGGTCTCCCGAGCGGCGGGCGTCGGTGACCACTCTGAAAGAGATCACGGAATGCGTGAGCATCGTGCCGTATGCGGTTAGGCTGGGCCAGACAGTGTCTCGCGCGCAGGGAACGTCCACTACCCGCGCGGATTTCTCAATGGCCGCATACAGATCGTCCAGCTCGGATTCGGTGGTGGTGAACATGCGTCCTTCCAGAGATGAGTGCTACCAATAACGTCGCGGTCTCGCCAATCCCGGTCGGCCAGACAGCAAGTCATGTCCAGCAGAGTCGAATGCGGAACGCAGACAGCACTTTACGCTGCGATGTAGCGGTTGGCTTTCAGTCGACCGACGTGGCGCGTGGAAGTCATATCGAACTGAAACTTCTTGATTGCCTTGCCCGTTGAGGGTGCGTGAGCGATCGGGATCTGCGGCGGTTGTCGCCGTACGTTCGAGGCTGAGATTCACATCGGACGACACACGCTGCCTGCCCCTAGTTTTGGGGGCCGCTGGTGTTGCTAACGGTCTCTGAGGATCATCCGAAGAATGGACCATGAGATCGAAAAGGCGGAAGGTTCAACAGTTCTCGGCGCGAGCCGGTGTCATGACCGCGGTTGCGGTGGCCACGCTGGTCGGGATCGGTGGGCCCGCTGCCGCCATTCCGACCGATCCGGTGGTTCAGTTCAGTCCGACTCTGACCCGGGTCCCGGGTGGCAATTGCGCCGCGATCATCAATGGTGAGACCGTGCCTCAGGCACAGTCCGGTCAGTTCGGTGTCCGGGTGAAGATCACGCAGACCGGACAGTTCTGCGGGGCCTACCGGGTGGCAGTTCGCTGGCGCAATCTCGATTCGGGGTACAGCGACGGACAGTCGCATCGCGTCGACGAGAACGGCGTCATCAATGCCACGGACGGGGTGATCGTCGGCATGGGCACGGCGCCGGGGGCCGGGCGGGTGGAGGCGTCGATCGTCACCACCTATGAGGACGGCCGGGAGATGGAGCACCTCGCGGGCACTGCGGCTTTCACCCTCGGCTGACGGCAGCCCGGCCCGCCCAACCGATTCCGGACAGACAGGAGATCGATACACCATGACACGAATTCCCCAGTCGCCCAAGGCGAAACGCATCGTTGCGGGTGCGGCCGCACTCGGCGTCGTCGCGAGCATGACCGCATTGACCGCGCCGCCGGCCGCAGCGACCGTCACCAGCATCGCGATCGCGCCCGCGTTCACCCTCGGCACACACCGGTACGGAACGACCTGTTCGTACACCGTGACCGTGGCGGTGGACGACGACAGCCAGACGGTCTACTTCTTCGAGGAGGGGCAGGGGCCCAGCGGATTCGCCGAGGCGAAGCCTTCCGGCGGCGTCGCGAAGGCGACATGGATTCCGTCCTCGACGAAGATCACCTACATCTACGCCGTCCAGCCGAACGCGTCGGCTCAGATCAGGCAGCCCGTTGATGTCGGCATCGGCATCAATTCCGGATCCGCCTGCGTCGCCATCTAATTCGCCACTACCCCTGGCGATTTATCGCAACCCGCGCCGGAGACAGGTTGCGGCTGCGCGTGGTCAGGCGGTGCTGCCAGGAGTCGAGGAAAGCACTCGACGCGTCGGCCCCGCCTGCCCCGAGCAGTGCATGTGCTCCGCGGTCCAGTCCGCGCACGGGCATCGAATGTGACGAAGTCCAACCACAGAACGTGATGCAGGTCATTGCCCGAGAAGGCGTGGTTGGGCATTGTCGTCAATTCGTCTTTGGAAGAACCCGGTTGGAGATGCCGAAATGGCCGACCACAATTTTGCTTACGACCTCACGCTGGACGAGGCACGACGGCGCAGCGCCGTCGTCGCGGCGCTCGGTGACGACTGGGATCCGGTCGCGGTGCTCGCCGAGGAAGATCTGGCGTACGACATGCTGTACTCGAATCTCGACGATGAGCAGCAGCGGATCTACGAGGAACTCGTCCGGGCCGGGATCCTGCCGGATCGGGCGACGCGCATTACCGACTGATCTCACCGCCGAGCACTGACCATGACCGGCGTTCGGCTTGTTGCCTCCGGCGAGTCGTGACCTGGCTGCCCCCGGTCGGTCATCGTATCCCGACCACCACGCGGTCGTCGCCGTACTGCCACACGATTCCGGCTTCGGCGAAGCCCGCCTCGTACGCGAAGGCGATGTAATCGTGGACGGTGGGCCGGTCGTGAACGTAGTCGGCCGATCCCCCGTCCCGCAGGCGCACAAGGTCGGCGAGTTCGGGAGCACGGTCGACCGCGGCCCACCACGCCTCCCAATCCTCCATGCTCGCGGTTCCCATCCGCTGAGCCCGGCGGGCGGTCATGGCTTTGCCCAATGCGTCCAGTCGCGGGCCCGTCGCCCCCTCGTAGAGATGGTCCCCGTCGATGAACAGACCGCCGGGTGCGAGCGTCCCCGCGCAAGTCCGGATCAGCGCGCGGACCGGTTCGCGATTCATCCAATGCAGAGCGGTGGTGCTCACGAACGCATCGGGCGCTCGAGGCAATCGGAGTCTGTCGAACCAATCGCACTCGCGCAGATCGACGTTCACCGTACGGAATCTCGGTGACCCAAGGGTTATCTCGGCCAACGTCAGCAGGAGTGGATCCGCGTCCACGCCGACGATAGTGGCGGCCGGCATGCGGGTGAGCAGCCGGTCCGACAGCGTTCCCGGCCCGACACCGAGGTCGACGATCAACGGGTCCATCCGGTCGACAAGTTCGGTCAGGACGTCACCGATGACCTCGAACCGCTGTTCGCGATCGGGTATGTAGTGCTCCTGCTGGCGATCCCACCGGCCGATCCAGTACCGCGCCCGCGACGCATCAAGCTTGCTGGGCGTCACACGAATCCTCCTCGAATGTAAGGTATTTCGCGCATCCTGCGATAATCGCCGCCGAATCCTCCCCGGTCGACGCGGTTCGAGGCCCCAGCATAAACGCGACGACCCCGAGACCAAACCATTTGGTCCGGTTCGGAGCGAAAAGACTTCCCCGACCGCTTGGCGACCCGGCACATCCGTCGGTCGCGCCATGAGCACGGATATTCGCCCAGAATCGGCAACCGCCGCTGTCACGCACCAACCAGTCGTGGGCCGCAGTCCCACGACCACGCGCAGCCCTCGCGTAGCCCCGACCAGCGATATCGGCCCGCCGGTTCGGCTATCGCACAGCCTGTTGGCAGGCTGGACACAGTCCGTGCAGGGTCAGTCCAGCGGTAGTAGCGAGTTCGAACCGGCTGCCACGACTGGCGTGGTCCAGCGCGGTTGCCAGTCGTTCGGCGGGGACTTCGATCACCGCCGCGCACCGCGTGCAGACGGCATGATGGTGGGGTCGCACAGTCAGCCCATAGCTCGCGGCCCTTTCCCCGACGGTGAGCACGTGCAGGGCGCCGATCTCGACCATCCGCGCGAGCGTGCGATACACCGTGGTCAGGTCGACGATTTCCCGTCGCTCGGTGAGTCGTGTGACGATCTCCTGTGCGTTGAGGTGTCCTCCGGAGGGATCACCGGTCAACACCGACATCACCGCCAAACGCGGTGCGGTGCATCGCAACCCGTGACTACGCAGGATCGATCGTGCATGCTCGACCGCTGGGTCGCTGGACGTATCCGCGGTGGACATCGGCCCGGTGTCGATGTCGCCCACGAACTGCGAGGCAGTTGTCGCCGAATAGTCGACCTCGTTCATGGTGCACCTCGTTCGCCACGGAACACATACCCCTCATAACGCTACTATCTGCGTATGAATGCAGATAATCGGGCAAGGCGGTTGCCTGCTGATCAACCCCGGTGGTGTTCGGGTTGCTCGACGATTCGACGCGAGTTCAGATCCTGCGGGCTCTGGTCGATGCCGAACTGTCGGTGAGCCAGCACCGTCGATGTCTCGACATCTGGCGAAACCGCGGTTGTCGCAACTCGTGTGGACCTGCCACGAGGGCACTCGGGTGATCCAGCGGCTCGGAATCGACCACGTGCGTCGACTGGTACCCGCCGACGCGGTCTACAGCGCCGAACATGCCGGTCCGGGCATCCCGGACAGCACCGCGACGTGCTGGTATGCATGCATTGCCGTAGAACTCACTCGATACAGAAAAGGAACTGGGATATGACCGACGAACACTCCCACGTCGAGCCCCATGCCCACGCACACAGTCACGGCACGCTGACCCATACCCACGCCCACAGCGCACACGAGCACGACCATCTCGAACACGAACACACCCATACACATGACGACGGAACCCAACATTCGCATCGCCATGTGCATCAAAGCGATCTACTCGACGATCACTCACACATCCACGACTGAGCCGGACCGGGCGGTCATCCGGGCTCCTGAACCGGCAGTCCGGTGCGCGCGTGTATGAGATTGGCTTCGAGCAATAGCTCGCGGTCGGCGAGGGCGGCGGCCGGCGTCGCCTCGGCAAGAATCGTGTGGTCCTCGCCGAAAACGATGCACCGATCGGCGAGTCGATCCAAGCTGTCGAGGTCATGGGTGGCCAGCACAATCGTTTTACCCGCTCCGGCGAGGTCCTCGATCAGCTCGGTCAACCACTCGCTCGTACGTGGATCGAGCGCGGCGGTCGGCTCGTCGAACAGCAACACTTCCGGGTTCATCACCAGGACAGTGCCGATCGCGACACGCTTCTTCTGTCCTCCCGAGAGTTGGAACGGCGCACGGTCGGCGATATCGGCAATGCCGAGCAGGGCAAGGACATCCTCGACCCGGGCCGCGGCTTCGCCGCGGTCCAGACCGAGTTGCAGCGGACCGAATGCCAGCTCGTCACGCACCGTCGGCGAGAACACCTGCGCGTCGCTGTTCTGAAACACGAAGCCCATCCGCGACCGGAAGCCCATGTTCATCTGCTCGTCTTCCAAAGCGTCCTCGGTGACGGGCTCGCCGAACGCGATATAGGTCCCGCTCTCGGGAAATACCAAGCCGTCCAATATCTTCAGCAGCGTCGACTTGCCACAACCATTCGCACCGATCAGCGCGACCTTCTCCCCCGCTGAAACCTTCAGTGATACACCGGAGAGAGCTTCGAACTTCCCGAGATAGCGATATCGCAGGTCCGCGCACTCGAGGACGGGCCCCCCGCCGGCGGGCAGATGACAGGACTCGGACTTCTCACCGGGTGATGACATGCTCACCCACCAACAGTGCCGCGCCGAACACCGCGACAGCGACGGCGTAGAACAGGTCGATCCGCGACGGCCGCGGCGGGGCAAGGACTTTCGCATCACCACGATAGCCGCGCGCGACCATCGCCTGATGCACCTCTTCCGACATCGCCATCGACTTACCGATCATCGCGCCAGCGGTGGCGAATACGAACCGACGCGCGTGCTTATCGTGCTTCTCGGCACCGACTGTGCGGGCTTTGCGCGCCTCGTACATGTCGGTGACCGTGGCGAGCAACAGGAACAAGTAGCGATAGGCCATCCCGATGATCAGGATGAACATGCGCGGGGCACCAAGAGTGCGCAGTGACGCCAGCAGCCGCGTCCATGGCGTGGTCAGCGTCAACAGCACGACCGAACTGATCGAGGACGCCACCCGAGCCACGACCAGCAGCGCCGACATCAGACCTTGCCGGGTGATGCCCTCGGCTCGGCCGTGCCAATGCCACAGAGTCACGATCACCTCGCCGTCGGTGACCACACTCAGCGTCGCGGGAATCAGCACGATCCCGGTGAAAATCGGGACGAACAGCCACACCCGCTTGATGAAGAAGCCGACCGGCAGCGCACTACACGCGGCCAGGATCAGCGTCGCGACGTACAACACCATCAGCGCTGCGATGGTGTGCAGGAACGCCCCGACCAGCAGCAACCCGAACAGTGTGACGATTTTGACCCGGGCATCGATGCGTTGCAGCAAACCGTTCTGGGCGGAAGTGTCATCGCTGAACATCACCTGCCGCAACAGATCCGCACCGCCAGTGAGCGTCTTCTCGATATAGGACCCCTTGCGGCGCTTACCGATACACCCGCACGGGCACAACGCGACATCACGAGTGAGCAACCAGTCCGGGGCGGATACCGGACGCGGATCGGTGGACGCCGTCGCGGTCATGAGCCGGTCTCGGCCGAGCTGCGCGCCGGTTCGGTCCGTGCCTGGGTCGAACCCCGCGAGCCGAGCGCACGCAGACCGAAAGCGATGAGGTAGACCGCCGCTCCGACGACGATGATCCCGACTGCGGCCGACACCAGGTAGCCGATATTGGGATGGGAACCATGGGCGAATCCGTAGTCGCCCAGCAATGTGTGGTTCCAGAACCCGGCGTACTTCGCCAGCCCCGTCGGCACCGCGCTGAGACCGAGCTCGCCCAGATCCAGGTCTTCTGGCGAATCTTCGCCGAAGGCGCCGCCCGGCGCCAGCAGACCCAGCGGCGTCAAAAGCACCAGCACCGCCATCACCGACAGCGCTACCGCGCCAGGGAGCAGTTTCGGTTTCGGCGCCGTGTTGTCTGCCGCATCGACCGGCACTCCCGGATTGTTGACCTGCAGCAGCGGGATATTGGCCCGTTGCAAGTACGCCACGACGCCACCGGCCAGCGCGGCCTCGGCGATCCCCGCGATCAGCAGGTGGGCAAGCAGCATCGCGGGCAACGTTTGCGAAAGATGGTAGGGCGAATACAGCGGTGTGCCCGAGGCATCATGGAACAGATCGGGCTGTATGCCGAGTTCGATGCCGACACAGATCGCTGCGGCGTTGAGGCCGACGTAGCCGCCGACCGCGGCAGCGGCTACCCGGCGCCACGAGGTCAGGGTGCTCCCCCTGGTGAGCAGTCGATAGATCCCGTAGGCGACGAACGGCAACACCACGCCCATGTTGAACACGTTGACCCCGAAGGCAAGTACACCGCCGTCACCGAACAACAGTGCTTGGAAGGCCAGCGCGACGGCCACGGCTATCAATGCGGCCCACGGCCCCAATAGCACCGCGATCAACGCACCGCCCACCGCGTGTGCGGTAGTGCCGTCCGGAATCGGGATGTTGAACATCATCACCAGAAACGACACCGCTGACAGCATCGCCAGCGTGGGGACCTGCCGGGTCTTGACGACCTTCTCGACCCGCTGCGCCGCCACCGCAGCCATCGGAACGGCCACCACGTAACCCACTGCGCAAGTCGCCGGCGATAGATACCCGTCAGGAATGTGCATCGAAACTCCTCCGGGAGATCTATCTGCAAGTAACTGGCATCAACGGTAAACCCCGTGGGCATCGCAGACCAGAACATCGAAGCAATCGACACTCAGCAGAAACACTCGACACGAACGACCAATCGATGACGTCCCGACGGGCGAAGTCCAGCCCTTTCAGCCATGACCGGCGAAACACATCCGCTGACAACCGGATTCGAGGAGCACCCGCAGTAGCGTGCCGCCTGTTCACCGCGGCCCCGAACGGGGCGGCACCGACAGCACAGTCCGGCTCATGGTAGGTGGGTCCGCAGAGATCTCCTACCGAATACATTGCCACCGCCCATGAATTGGCCGCGGCTTCGGCGTGCACGGTGTGGCGCACTATCTGGAGCCGTTCAAAGCGTGCAGCTGTTACGGCCATCCGACTATTGACCCGGTGACTCGCCCGCTCGAAGGTGTACTGGACATCACCGGCCCGGCCGAGAACGCCTGTCCGCTGTTGAAACCTCCAGTGGCGCAGTCAGTTCGGGTCCATGTGCCGGTGAGTCCCAGATGTCGAAGCCGAAATCCGGTTCCGCTTCGAGCATTCCGACGGCACCTCCGGGTATCCGCGCATCCACGGCCGGCCGGCACGACCGTGGACCCCGGCACGGTCATGCGTGAGCTCGACCCGGTGCGGCGCCAGCCGCGCCCGTGGCGGCCGATCACCACGATCGCCGGTGATGCCGCCGAACTACCGGATCTCGCGCGGCGCGACTTCACCGCCGCGCCGGGCGGTCCGGCTCGTCGGCTCTCTACCGGAACCCCGGGTTGCCGTTGCCGACGATCGAAAGTCAGCTGTTGATGTCGAGTGTGTGGGCGATGGTCGGCCAGGACCGGGCCAGTTCGTCGGCCCAGTACGGCCAGGAATGGGTGCCGGTGGGCCGCAGGTTGACTGTCGCGGGAATCTGCAGTCGTGTGAGCTGGTCGGCGAGAGCCAGGGCGCAGGCGTAGGCGCCGGCTTCCAGTGGTCCGCCGATGGTGAGGGTGTCGGAGAGGTCGGCCTGGTCGGGAGTGTCGTGTTCGCCGGGAATCCCGCTGCCGCTGGACAGATAGACCGCGCTGCCGCGCAAGGCTGCCGCGTGGGCCATGACGTCATGTGCGAGCCAGTCCGGATCGCCCGGGGGCCCGAACATGTTGTCCGGGTTGCCGCCGTAGGTTTTCACAATCCCGCGGGCTTGGGCCTGGCCTGGTTCAGAGGCGACGGTGTAGCAGCCGCTGTGCGCGGCCACCGCCCGATACAGGCCCGGATTGCGGACGGTGAGCATCATCGCGGCCTCGGCGCCCATGGAGACTCCCTCGATCGCGTTGCGTCCGTTGCCCTCGAACTGTGCGTCGATCAGCGGGGGCAGTTCGCGAGTGAGGAAGGTCTCCCACTTGTTGGTACCCAGGACGGGGTCCTGGCGTTGCCAGTCGGCGTAGAGGTTGGCCGGCCCTCCGGTCGTCAGCACGACGTTGATGTTCTTGTCGGCGAAGAACTCCACGGCACGGCCGTGCTCGGTCCAACTGCTGGCATCTTCGGGAGCACCGCGTCCGTCGAGCATGTACAGGGTAGGTCGCGGCCGGCTGCGGTCGGCCGGTACCAGCACCTGCACCTGCACGGCCCGGTTCATCGCCGGTGACTGTACGAAGACCCGCAGCCAACGGTCGGTGATCGGCTCGATCCGAGTGACGACCGGCCGGACCGCGAAACCGGCGTCCTCGGCGGGAGCGTGGTATCCGCCCGGCGGGCCGAGATCCGGACCAGACGTCGGCGGCGCCGCGGCAGCCGCCCCGGCCGCCATCATCAACGCCATCGCCGCCGACGCAACCTCGCCTGCGACCCGCAACACCCACGCACGTAGCCTCATCGGCTGCCGCACCCACGGCCCCGCCGCACGGGTGGC
The DNA here is from genome assembly GCF_050946365.1 of Nocardia sp. CA-107356. Lineage (NCBI taxonomy): Bacteria > Bacillati > Actinomycetota > Actinomycetes > Mycobacteriales > Nocardiaceae > Nocardia > Nocardia sp. CA-107356. The sequence goes on from NZ_CP191992.1 coordinate 8,585,478, forward strand.
GCTTTCGTCCGACTTGCTCGGTAGTTCGGCGTCACCTCGCGCACGCCGAACATCAACACCACGACCACGAACACCGTGGTAACCACCCACCCTGAACCGCATGAGCCTCCTAACGTCCCACTGGATATCGTACCGTTGAATAGGGGCATGTCGCCGCGGCCGATAACAGCAGCGCCGATAGCCCCCATGTAGCGGCGCAGCAGGATCATCGCCAGCTCCCCGCCCCTCACTGTCAGGCGAGCCGCTCGGGGGATACGCGTCGGCCATATTCTGCGCCGGAGCACGCGGACGGCGACAGCCGCCCCGAAGATAAGGAAAAGGAAGCAGCCAGGGGCAGCGGATGGCCGTCGGGTCCGAAAGTGGAAAATCTCGGCCGATCCGCCGCTCGGCCTCCGTCGGCACATCGACGATGGCAGCGGGCCTCGGCTGGGCAGCGATCAGCTGGATCAGGTCTGCGACGGCTACAACGCGACCATGTTTCGGCCCCGCGGCAAGGCATCCCGAAGGCCCTTGCGCGAGGTGATCCCGAGTTTGCCGAAAACCTTGCGGAGGTGCCATTCGACGGTGCGGTCGCTGATGAACAGCTCCGCACCGATCTCGTTGTTGGTGCGTCCGTCCCGCGCCAGCCGAGCGATGTACTCCTCCTGTGGGGTCAGCTCGTCTTTGGTATCGGCCCTGCGCTTGCGGACCTTCTCCCCGGTCGCGAGCAGCTCTCTGCGGGCTCGCTCGGCGAATCCGTCGGCACCCATCTGGACGAACATATCGTGGGCGGCGCGCAGTTCGTGCCGTGCGTCCACCCGCCTGCCCTCGCGGCGCAGCCACTCACCGTAGAGCAACCGGGCACGAGCGATGTCCGGTCGCAACCGAGTGCGGCCGAGCCGCCCGATCGCCTCGGCATAATGACCTTCGGCCACCGGTCCACCACCGAGCAACGCACGGCACATTGCCACGGTGCCCGACCCCCAGTCGCCGCCCTCGACCGATGTCGCCGCTATTGCCTCCAGCGCATCACTCGCCGCCGCTGTCTCGCCGCTTCGGACGGCGGCCTCGACCAACTCGGGAAGTACCAGCGCGGTGAAGGGCCCGTCGCTCTCCTCGACCGCATGCTTCGCCGCAGCCAATGCCTGTCCGTAGTGCCCGAGGCCGTTGTGCAGGACCGCGGTCGCCCAATTGGCCATGAGCGAGCCGAGTCCCTCTCCACGATCCATGGAATCCCTGACTATGGCGGCGAACAGCGATGATGCTTCCTCCGCGCGGCCCCGATAGGCGGCGTGGAACAGTGCGCCGTACGAGGCCCTCCGCGTCCCGGTCACGTCTTTGACGATGTCCTCCTCGACACCGAGCGACGTGGCCGCCTCGAGGTCACCGCACCTGACGGCAGTCACTCGGTACATGTTCAGCGCGCTGGCCAACGGGGCCAGCGCACCCGAGGCACGAGCGAGTTGGACGTGGCGAGCGCTCACCTTCGCCCAGCTGTCGGAGTCCCACAGCGCAAGCGCCGCCACCGCGGCCAGAACTCCCCAGTGCAGCCACTGCTCGGCGGACGGCTGGTCGCCGAGGAAGGCGTCCACTGCTCGCCGCAGCGTCGGCGCAGCCGCCACATGTCCATCGATAAACAGCGTCGCCAGACCGTCGAGGAGCAGGTCGCGGGGCAACTGTGCGCCTTGCGGCCGTTGTGGTGCCGACCTCGCCGCGAGCGAGACGTCGAGTAGCCGGCCGCCGGGTTGGGCAAGACGATCGGCGACGTGCGCCGCGCCCCAAGCCTCGATGTAGGTCTCTCGCGCGAGCCCGGCATCCAACGGCTCGAGCTGCTCGGCGGCGCGGCGCAGCAGAACGGGCGCTGCGCGTCCGGAGCTGGCCGCCCGGTTGATCTGTCCGCTGAGCAGGTCCACTCGGGCACGCTGGAGATCGTCCACGGCGAAGGCCGCGGCCGTAGCAAGCGCTCCCAGCGCGGCGTCGAAGGCACCCGCATGCAGGCTGGCATGCGCGGCCGCGAGGGCTCGCTCGGCGCGTCGCCCGGGATCGGGCGTCAGAGCTGCCGCGCGCTGCAGGAATGCCGCAGCAGCAGGCAATCCTCCTCTGGCCTGAGCCCTGTCCGCGGTGTGCTCGAGCTCGGCGGCGATATCTTCGTCCCGGCCAGTGGCCGCCGCAGCCAGATGCCACACCCGGCGCTCGGGATCGCCGTCGGGATCCGTCGCAGCGGCCAGCGCCAGATGCGCGGCACGGCGTGCCTCCGGCGTCGCCGCCGCGGATGCCGCCGAGCGCACGAGCGGATGCCGGAACCACACCCGGGAGCCGACGTCGAGTAGCTGTTCGAGGTCCGCCGCTGCTATCGCGTCGGGGTGGACATCCAGCGTCTCCGCGGCGCGCCACAGCCGTGCGGCATCTCCCGTGGGATCTGCCGCGGCCAACACCATCAGCCGCCGTGTCTGTTCGGGGAGTGCCTGTATTCGGCGCACGTAGTGGTCCTCGAGCTGTCTGTCGAGGGGGTCCGATCGGGGGCCCGAAGTCTGCGCGGCGAAGCCACCGGCCAGCTCTGCCCGGCTCATCTCCCTGGGCAGCTCCAGCAGGGCGAGGGGATTGCCGCGGGTCTCCCCGATCAGCCGGTCACGAACCTGCTCGTCGAGCCGACCGGGGATCGTGGCCGCGAGCAGAGCCCGGGCGTCCGCGTCGGAGAGGCCCTCGAGAGTCATGGCCGGTATGTCGGCGAGCAACCGATCGTCGGCAGGCTCTCGAATCGCGCACAGCAGCAGCACCGACTCGGCCAGCAGACGTCGCCCGACGAACCCGAGAACCTGAGCAGATGCGTCGTCCAACCACTGGGCGTCATCGACGAGACACACCAGCGGACGCTCGCTGGCCGACCCGGCCAGCAGGCCCAACACGCCCAAACCCAGCACCAATCGGTCTGGCGCCGATCCGGCCGTCAACCCGAAGGCAACCGCCAAGGCTCGCTGCTGCGGCTCCGGCAGCCTGACTGCTCGACCGATCACCGGCCCGCAGAGCTGATGCAGCGCCGCGAACGGCAGCTCCAGCTCGGACTCCACGCCAGCGATCTCGATCACGCGGCAGCCGGTCGCCCGACTTGCGCAGTAGTGCAGGAGCGCAGTCTTGCCCACCCCCGCCTGACCCCGGATGACGAGCACACCGCTCTGGCCACCCCGAAGCCTGCCCAGCAGGCGATCGAGTTCCTGTCGCTCCCGAGCGCGCCCCGTCAAGGCCGGTTTCTGGCGGGCGGCCATCCTCCAACGATACGACCGGATCGACCGCCGTGACCATCAAGTCGTCGGCGACAATCCGGCCGCGTCGACCTGCTCATTGCGGGATTCGATGGCCCGCAGGCTCTTCTCGAACGCCTTCACCAGCACGCCCCTGCCGACGGTGCCGAGCACAAGGCCGAGCAGCCGTCCCCGGAGATTCCGGCCTTCGCGCACGATGACCACGTCCACCGCGGTCATCCCGTCCGGCTGCCGGGTGAAGGTGTAGGTGTAACCGGACCGGCCGCCCCATACATTGGAGACGATCGTCTCGAGAACGACGTGGTTGAGGTCGGACCAGTCGTAGTCCAGGCGCTCCCAGATCCCACCGGAACCTTCTGTCACGTCGGCGTGGTCGGGGCCCCGGTTGTGCACCTGGAGGTACTCGTCGGCGCTGTTGCCGAACAGCTTCGAGCGCCCCGGCCCGAAGTCGGTGAGCCCGGCGACGAACTGCTCCGCCGTCGCGGTGGTGGTCTTCGTGATGTGGATCGTGGACATGTTGTGATGCTCCTCAGTCGAGTGGTTGACGTCTCGGGTCAGTATTCGAATGGCTTGATGTTTCGGGTCATACCGGCAGCTCTGCACCGGTTTGCTCGGCCACCATGTAGGCGGCGTACCAGCCCGGCCAGTCCTTGTCGTACTCACCACCGGTGCGCTTCTCGTGCTCGCCATGGGCGATCGCCGCACGCTTCAACGCCTGCACCAGGTCGCTCACCGACGCGAACGACGTTGCTGCGGGATCGTTGCTGCGCGGCCGACCGGCGTCGGCACCTCGAGCGCCGAGCGTCACGTCGACCCGACCGACGCTCGCGTCCCGGGTGGTCTGGTCACTGCGGATGTCCGCACTGGTCACGGTTTCCTCCTCGGATCGGTGTATCGCTGTCGAGTTCCAGCCTCGCGCTGCGGCCACCGCGTCGCACCAGTGGTGATCCCTGGTCTGCCACGTGCGGCTTTGCTGGTGCCGCGCCGACGTCGGTGGTAGGCATAAGTCAGGAATTACTCATGATGTCCGCATCCAGTGACGCTCTGCGCGATACCGGCCGGCCAAGGGGCCGCCGGTACAAAAATCTAGCGAAGAGGTGAACCATGCCTGAGAATATTCCACGCAAGGCACTGATCGCCATTAGTAGCTACCACGGCGTAATCTATCCGGATGGCACAAAAACCGGCCTCTTCTATACCGAAGCTCTACATCCATTCGAAGTGTTCACGCAGGTCGGTTTCGAAGTGGATCTTGCCACAGAAACAGGCACATTCGGTTTAGACGATCTCTCGCTGACCGATCGATTTTTGACGGGTGACGATAAGGTAGTCTTCGATAACCCGGAGCATCCGTTCAATGTAAAGTTGAATTCGCAGTTGCGGAAGGCATCCGACCTGAGAAAAGAGGAATACGGGTTGTTCTTCGCTTCTGCGGGGCATGCGGCGCTCTATGATTATCCGAGCGCTCGAGGGCTTCAGGCTGTCGGCGAAGACGTCTGGACTCGGGGAGGTATCGTCGCCGCTATATGTCATGGACCGGTGATCCTGCCCAAGATAATCGACTCCGAGACCGGCAATTCGGTTATCGAAGGGAAAACCGTGACGGGATTTACAGTCGAGGGTGAGGTTGCTTTGAATGTCCTCGAGAAACTCACATCCGATAAGGTGATCCCCGTCGTCGAAGCAGTGAGCGACGTGGGGGCCGACTACAGCTCTCCCATGCACCCGTTCGACGACTACTCCATTACTGCCGGCGGGGTAATTACTGGAGCCAATCCGGCAAGTGCTCGTAGCGCTGCCGAAAGGGTCGTGAAGGCCTTCGATAGCCTTCAGGAGGCATAGCAACGGGCAGCATCGCGGAGAAATCCGGCGTTAGTTTACTTATGCGGTTTCAGCCTCGGAGATAAGCGAGGTCGCCACCATGAACTCATAGAAGTGCCCGTCACGATCCCCGAAGTAGGCGAGACCTTCACCGCCGACGGCCACGGCGGCACCCCGTCGCCGCTGGCGCTCGTTCAGGAGATCCGTGAGTGGTTCGACGGGCCGGTGCTGCTGTCCGGCGCGATCGCCCACGGTCGTTCCATCCTCGCCGCCCAGGCCGCAGGCGCTGACCTCGCATATGTCGGTTCGGCATTCCTCTCGACCGTCGAGGCAGGATCGGCCCGGCCCGAAATCCCTTCCCGGAGCAGCCGGTTGGACATTGGTCGCGGCTGTGGTGTGGGTGATCGGCAACCTGGGGCGAGCAGTTGCGAATACGGATGCCCGACAACGGCTCTCAGATGTGGCTGTTCACTACGCGCGCTATTTCGGCGGGCTGGGTGTCGAGATAGAAATGGCCGCCGGGGAAGGTGTGTAGATCGAACGGCCCAGTGCTGTGGATGCGCCAACGGTCGAGCTGGGCCGGTGTGACCACCGGGTCATCGATACCGGTCAGGCCGACCACCGGGCAGTGCAATGGTTCGCCGGGGATATAGACGTAGTTCTCGATCGCGCGGTAGTCGTTGCGGACTGCCGGGAGGACGGCGGCGGCGAGGGCCGAATTGGTGCGCAGGATGGCCACCGACCCGGGATCGTTGGCCAAGCGCTCCAATTCCGCGATCAAGGTGGCATCGTCGGTGTCGATCACCTGGTCGGTGCGCGGTTCGGATGGAGCGGTCCGACCCGATACGAACAATGTGGTCGGGCCACGCCCCTGTGCTTCGAGACGGCGAGCAGTCTCGAAGGCGATGGTGGCGCCCATGCTGTGACCGAAGAAGGCCAACTCACAGCCCAGTAGTGGGTCCAGCGCCGCGGCGACGTGGTCGGCCATTTCGGTCAGCGAGACGATCGGCTCCTCGCCGATGCGGTCACGACGGCCTGGATATTGGACGGCGTAGACCGCGACGCCATCGGTGATGTGGTTCGCGAGCGCACGGTAGCCGCCGGCGGCGCCACCACCCGGCGGAAAGCACACCAGGACGGGCTCGGCGGGCGCTCCAGGACGCATCCGTCTCGTCCACATCGCGAACGAGTCACCGGCCATCGGGGAACTCCTCCCCGCGCGCCGTCAGCCAGCGCTCGGTGAAGGCGTCCACCGCACCGGAATCCTCGATGATGCTCTTGGCGACGGCCCCGGCGATCAGCCGCCCCGCCATCGGGATTCCGGAGTCGACGGTCACCACGTATTCGCAGACGCAGCCGTCCGCCGTATCGCGCAGTTCGCAGGCACCCGACATCGTGCTCACCGCCGCGATATCGGCGCGAACCTCCGCCCGGGCCAACCCGTCCACCAGCGGCGACCAGTGCTCGGAGTAGTCCAGTCGCAGCCCTGATGGCCAGACCTTCGACAGTCGCGATGGAATGCGCTCCGGGGCGACGGGTTTGGACACCGTCGCCAGCACCCCGGTCGCATCACGGTGGATCGACAGCTCGGCGTGCGGACCATCCAACTCGGCCACCCGCGCCTGCCAGTACTCGGTACTGACCTGCGCATTGTGGAAAAGTGCTGCGGGAAAGGAGAACTCGCTGACCAAACGAATCGTCTGAGCCATAATCACTCCTGGATCTGCTGCTCGGTATTCATCAGGGCCGGTGTTCGGTGATCCGAGCCCGAGCGTCGGCCCAGGACAGCGGTATATCCCCCGCGGCCGCCGCCGATTCGACGAAATTCGGGTCGCCGATCCGGCCTTTCATATCGGCGAGCATGTTCGCGTGGGTGCCACTGTGGGCGAAGTGGTCCATGGCCGCCTTATCCGACCATGCGGACAGGGTCCAGAAGGTTTTGGTGATCAGCTTCGCGTCCAGCGCGAACCCGACGCATCCGGGTGCGGACTGCAGCTGGCTGCGGATCCGCAGCGTCCAGTACAGAAACCGGGGCACGTCGGCATAGTTGCGCAACGGCAGCCGGGACGTGAGCACGTGCAGCTCGTCGCCATCGGCAGGCTGGTGTGTTCCGGGGGTCCATGGCAGGGCGGGCATGGCGGTCTCCGTTGCTTCTGTAGCAGGGGTCGGACTCGGTTGATGTTGGTGACAGGTGAATCAGCTCGTCCTCGGGACGGCGTGCCGGAGCCAGCCCGCTGCGCATCGGCTGCACTTTCTCGATGTCACCGTCCAACTCGTGGTTACCGTAGCGGTCGCAAACAGAGCATCGGAACTCCGGCGAAATACCTTGCCAGTTAACCTATTTCCGTGCCGTTCAACACGGGTTCACCGAGGACGCCTCGGATTCATCTTTCGATACGTCGAACTTGTTCCAGCAGGAACGAACTGAAACACCTCGACGAGAGCCCGGGTGCATTCGTGAACGGGGCATGAATACCGGAAAACCTTTGCGGGAAAAGAATATACGGCTCAACAACCGCCAAAATTGAGTAGCGGGGTATGAGCGACCGCCCGATACGATGAAAATCGTGTTCAACTGCGGCAGGGTTGGAATCCTGATACTCGGACTCGCTGTCACCCTCGGGCTAGGTGCTTGTTCAGCCACCGCCCCCAATGACGTTGTCAGCCATGGCAATATCACAGCAAAGCTCACCGACCTCGATCCGCAACCGGTTACATCGGACCCGCACCCGACGCTGCCGGTCACCGTTCGCAGTTTCGACGGCACGGACGTGACGGTGTCCGACGCCGGTCGCATCATCGCGGTGGACCGGTTCGGCACACTGGCGCAGACCGTCTACGCACTGGGCCTCGGCAGCCATCTCATCGGACGCAGCACCTCGGCAAAGCTCCCGGCGATCATCGACCGACCCGATGTCACCCCGAGCGGTGAATCCATGAGCATCGAGGCCGTGCTGGCACTACGACCCACCGTGCTGCTGACCGACACCACCACCGGTACGCCAGCGCAATTCGAACAGCTGCGCGCTGCGGGCGTGCCGATCGTCTTCTTCGATCCGACACGGACGTTGAACAGCACCGGGCCGCAAATTCAGGCGATCGCGGACGCGCTGGGCATCCACGACCAAGGTGTCGCACTCGCCCAGCGCACGACCTCCGAGATCGCCGCCGCCACAGCGGCGGTCCCGACCGCGAACCCGAAGGTACGCATCGCATTCGTGTACCTGCGTGGAACCGCGCTGACCATGCTGGCTGGCCCGGGCTCCGGCGCGGATGCGCTGATCACGGGTCTCGGTGGGGAAGACGCCGGAACAGCGGCCGGGCTCACCGAGCCATTCGTGACCATCACCAGCGAAGCCCTGATTGCGGCCCGCCCCGACATCCTGCTGGTCATGACCGACGGACTCGCCTCGATCGGCGGCACGGACGGCCTGCTCCGACTCCCCGGGATCGCACAGACTCCGGCCGGGCGCACCGGACGGATCATCGATATGTCCGACAGCGTCCTGCTCGGCTTCGGCCCCAATACCGGACGCGTACTGGCCGCGCTGCGTGCGGTCGTCTATCGCTGACGAGATCCCGAACTCACCCGGCACCGGATTCAGAGGAACGGGCGAACCGGAGCGTGACGAGCTGGAAAGGCCGCAGCCGCAAACGAACTCCCGCGCCCTCCGCGATGGCGGAGGTGTCCCCCTGCAGCGGCCGTTCCAGCAGATCGCACTCCTGAAATCCGGCGCTGTCGAAGTCGACGGCTACCAGCGCCGAGGCCCGGCCGCCGTGCGCTTCGTAGACTCGCAGCACGACGTCGCCGCTGCCGTCGTCCGCGAGCTTGACAGAGCTGGTCACCACGGCGTCGTTATCGATGGTGAACAGTGGCTCGACGGGTTCGGCGACACCGGGGGTCGACTGCGGGAGGTTGATGCGGTAACCCGCACGCACCGCATCCCCGATCGAGGCGCTCGGGATCAGCGAGTGCCGGAAGTGATGTGCACCGTGGTCGGTGTCCGGATCGGGAAATCGCGGTGCCCGCAATAGCGAAACCCGCAGTGTCGTCGTTGTCCCGCCGTCGGCCCGGACCGTGCGGGTGACGTCGTGGCCGTAAGTGGAATCGTTGACGAGCGCCACACCCCAGCCCGGCTCGGCGAAGTGGACGAACCGATGGTTGCAGGCTTCGAACTTCGCATACTCCCAACTGGTGTTGGTGTGAGTAGGCCGGAACATATGCCCGAATTGGGTCTCGGAGGCATAGCGGTCGGCGTGGATGTCCAGGGGGAAGGCCAGTTTGAGGAACTTCTCGGTCTCGTACCAGTCGACGCTGGTATCGATGTCCAGGGCTCGTGCGCCCGCCCGCAGCACCAGGGTCTGCTCAACCGTGGAAGACCCGAACGACCGGCCGACCCGCACCACCGACGCGACCGACGGATCCGATTCCGCCGCAACGAAGTCCGCTTCGACGAGGTTGGTGACCCGGTTCCGGTAGAAGAGGTCGACATCCCAAGCATCCCAAGCGTTCGGGTAATCCGGGTGCAGTTGCAGCAGGTTCGCGGCCGAATCCGGCGGCAGTGTCTCGCGCTGATGCTCGAGGTCGAATACCGACACCACGAGGCCGCGTGCATCCACTTCGACCCGCAGCAGACCGTTGTCGAGGACAAATCCGTCACCCGCACGCTCGGCCACCGAGCACGAGTGACCCGCCTCCGCGGGAGCCGCCGCACCAGCCGGAACCGACTGCCACATATGCGGTGCCGAGTTGAACACATTCGGCCCCACCCGCTCACCGCCGAGCACCCATTGGGCGCCTTCGATGATCGTGGTCAGCTCCTCGGCCACCGCCGCGTACGTCTGCTGCGCTTCGCGGTGCACCCATGCGATCGACGAGCCGGGCAGGATGTCGTGAAACTGGTGCAGCAGCACCGTCTTCCAGATCCGGTCCAGCGCCGCGTAGGGGTACTCGCGGTTCTTCCGCACCGTCGCGGTAGCGCACCACAGCTCGGCTTCTCGCAGTAGGTGCTCGCTGCGCCGGTTGCCCTGCTTGGTCTTCGACTGACTGGTCAGCGTGGCGCGATGCAATTCGAGGTACAGCTCCCCCACCCACACCGGCGGGTCCTGATATTCGGCCTCGGCCTTGGCGAAGAAGTCGGCAGGGGTGTCCCACACCACCTTCGGCGACCCCTCGAGGTTCTTCATCCTGGCGGCCTTCGCGATCATCTCCCGCGTCGTCCCACCGCCGCCGTCGCCCCAGCCGGTCGGCGCCAGGGACATCGACGCGCGGCCCTTGTCCTTGAAATTCCTTGCGGCGTGCGCGATCTCACGGCCGTGCATCGAGCAGTTGTAGGTGTCGATCGGCGGAAAGTGGGTGAAGATCCGGGTTCCGTCGATGCCCTCCCACAGGAAGGTGTGGTGCGGAAACTGGTTGAGCTGGCTCCAGGAGAGCTTTTGTGTCAGTAGCCATTTGGACCCGGCGGCCTTGATGATCTGCGGCATCCCGGCGGCGAATCCGAACGTGTCGGGCAGCCATGCCTCCTGGTTCTCGATACCGAACTCCTCCAGGAAGAACCGCTTGCCGTGCACGAACTGCCGCGCCATCGCCTCGGAGCCCGGCATATTCGTATCCGACTCCACCCACATGCCGCCGGTCGGCACGAACCGTCCCTCCGACACCGCCTGCTCGACCCGCGCGTAGACCTCGGGGCGGTGCCGCTTGATGAAGTCGTATTGCGCGGCCTGGGACATCGCATAGATGAACTCGGGCTCCTCGGCCAGCAGCGCCGTCATATTCGCGGTGGTGCGCGCGACCTTGCGCACCGTCTCGCGCAGCGGCCACAGCCATGCCGAGTCGATGTGCGCGTGCCCAACCGCGGAAATCTTGTGCGCGGACGGCACCGCTGGCTCGGCGAGCACATCGACCAAACACGCGCGCGCCGCCGCGGCGGTGTCGTTCACGTGCTGCGGATCGACGGCGTCCAGCGCGCGCTCGATCGCACGCACGATGTCGTAGCGGCGGGCGGGATCCTCGGGCATCTCGTGCATCAGCTCGCCGAGCACCTCCAGATCCAGCACCAGTTGCCAGACCTCTTCGTCGAAGACCGCCAGATCCAGTCGGCCCAACCGGTACTGCGGCTCGGCACCGGCGGTGGACTTGTCGCCGAGGGCGGTCGGGGCGAAGAAGGGAATGATCGGATTCGAAGCCGCCTCGACGTGCAACACCACATGCTCGCCGCCGACCGCCGATGACGCCACACGCACCCACTGGTTACGCGGATGCAGACCCTTGACCGGCGATCCGTCCGGCCGATAGACCAGCCCCTCACACTGGAACCCCGTCATGTTCTGGTCGAAGCCGAGGTCGATGAGCGCCTCGACGGTCTTACCCGCCCACGCGGCAGGCACCGTCCCCTCGACGGTCAGCCAGCTGGTTCCCCACGGTGCGCCCCACTTGGCGCCGGATTCGACTGGCGTCCGTGGCGCGGCCAAGCCCTCGGCGACCGGCACCGGCTCATCCGGCGCAACCCAGATGGACGCCGTCAGCGGCACCGACTCGGGGTAGATCGCGGGAGCGATCCGCTCTGTGAGGACCCGCCCGAGGCGGTTCTCGACCAACCGACGGTCATCGTGCATAGCGGCGGCTCCCATCGGACCAGGCGCGTGATCAAAGGACCGCCTCCATTCTCTGACAGCGCGGTGAATTCCGCGGCACACCGCCCTCGGTAATGTCCCCGATGACTCGGCATGTTCGGCTTTCGGCGGTGGTCCGTGACTCGGGTTTTGTCAGTAGCGATCGAAGTAAGGTCGCGCTCGAGGGGGATCCGGCAGTTCACATGGAGAGAATTGACGAGGATGACAAGGGATAACGGCCAGAGCGGTGTCGGCAACGTCACCGCGGAGGAGGTCCGTCGCATCTGGGGCGATCAACTCCAGCCGCTTCCAGCAGAACTGGTCAGCCCACGGCTGTCGGTGCCGACCCGCGAATTCCTCTCGACCGTGGGCCTACCGGCCGTCGAGACGGTCGAGTCGGCGGGCCTCATCCCCGTCCGGGACCTGCGGCTTTCCTTTCAACGGGAAGACCGCGAGTACATCGTGGTGGCCGAGGATATCGACCCTGGATGCGGCGTAGCTGTAGAGGTGGCCACCGATCGGGTGTTCTTCCTATGGGAGCGGGATCCGTCCGACCGTCTGCCGGTCAATTCCGACATTGCCCTGTTCGTGTGGTTCCTGGGAGTTTTCCAGACCACCGTGCTGGAGCTGGCCGAGGTTGACCATCGCATCGGCGAGGACCTCCTGGCGGACCGGTGGCACCAGTCGACCAGCCGCGACCCCGTGGCGATGAGGGACGACCGCAACTACTGGGTTGGGATGTGGGACAACCTCGCCGACGATTTCGTGGGTGGCACTCCGTAGCAGCGGACTCCTCGATCTGCTGATTCGCTCAGGGGCTCTACGGCCGAGGCTTGCGGTGCTGTGGACTCCGTGGCCGGGCCGCGACTGCTCGCGCCACCTCGTCGCGCCGGTCCGTGGGAACGAGCCGGGTGAGATCGGCTCGGGTGGTGATCATCAGCTTCTGGAAGATCGTGGCCATCTGTGCGTCAACGGTTTTGAACGAGCTGCCGCGGCGGGCGGCGATCGCGGTGTTGGTCCAGCCGGCCGCGGCCAGCGTGGCCACCTCCTGCTCGGCATTGGTCAGCTCGTACCACCGCGACGGACGGTGCTGCCGGACCGGATGATCGACGGCCAGCCGGTCCATGGACAAGGTGCCCAGTGCCAGCCGAGCGACCTCGTAGTGTTCGGGCCGCAGCATCGCGCCCTCGCGCTCGGCTGCGACGAAGTCCTTGTGCCCGAGCACATCTCGTGCCGATTCGATGGCCTCGGAGGTTTCGACACCGAAGGGCCCCAAATTCGCGATATCCACGCCCAAACGCTGCCGCACCGTGGATGCGCCACCGCTGAGCTGCGCAATCTCCACAGCCCATGCCCGCACCCTCTCCGCCGGGACGCTATTCGCCGCCCGCGCATCGTCGACCATTCGCGCCAACGTCCACGCCCGAATATGCACCGCCCAGATGAGACCCCACTGGTCACGCATCGCGAGTTGATCGGCAAGGGCCGTACGTCCCACCGCGAGTGCCTCTTTCGGATCACCGTGTTTGGTGAGCGCTATCGCCCAGGCCAATTCGGCCCATGACTTGGCCCACCCCGCGCCCGCGGCGGTGACATTGTCGAGATGTCGACGCGCGATATCCAGCGCCTGCGCCGCGGTGCCGACGAACCCGGCGGCCAGCGCCTCGAACAACTCGCTCATGGCCGCCGCACCGAGATCACCATGGGCGGTGAACTTCTCACGCGCGTCGCCCAGCACTGTGATCGCGCGCGCGTCGCACTGCACCAGCAGCAGCTCACAACCTCGGGTGTATTCCACCGGTGCGGGCAGACCGAGATCGGTCTCGGGATCCCTACGCCAGTTCGCCCGTACTTCCGGGTCGCTGACACAGGCCGCGACACATTCGTCGAGCATCCGCTCGGCATCCTTCTGCATGCCCTGGCACATGCTGATCCAGCCGATCAATGCCATCGCCGATATCTGGAGCTCGACCGGCGGCGATTCCAGCTCACGAGTGGCCGCCAATGTCCGCTCGGCCCAGCGCCGGGATTCACGCAACGAGCCCTTGAAGAACGGAACGCGCAGCGCGATCAGACCGATCGCGATATCCAGACCGATCGCCGCTTCCCCTGGCGTGTCGAGACTTCCGTCGATCGCGCAGAGCAGGTTGTCCCATTCCGCACGCGCCCAGTTCAGCAGATCCTGTTCCGACGACCCGAACCACTCAGCGCGCGCTTGCGCGACCTTATCTCGGTAGTAGCGACGATGCGCGCGGGTCAGCCGCGTCCATTCCGCGTCGCCCGAGCGCTCGCGCAGTCGCTGCTGCGCGAAGACTCGGAAACTCTCGAGCAGCGAATAACGCACCGAGGTCGCGCTCAGGTGCAGCGAAAGGAGTGACTGATCCACCAGGCGCTCGAGTAGACCCTCGACTTCCGCTCTGGCGATACGCACTTCGGCGTCGCCCGCAACCGCGTCGAGGTCGGCGCACACCTCTTCGATCGCCGCGAGCTCAACTCCGACGTCACCCGCGGGTGCGCGCTCGTCGTCTGGATCGGCGTCGTAGCCCGCGGCGAACACCGACATCCGCTCGAAGAGCAGCTGTTCCTTATCCCGGCACAAATCGAACGACCAAGCGATGACATCGCGAATGCCTTGATGCCGTTCATCGGCGCCGACACGCGGTCCGTGCGACCACCCCAGCCGTCGATCGGTCGCGCCCCCGTTGAGATCGCGCAGGATCAACGGCAGCGGCTGGCGTGACAGCCGGGCCGCCGCCAGCCGGATATACAGCGGATGGTTGTGCAGATGGCGGCAGATCGAATCCGCCAGCGCGAGTTGGTCTTCCGCGACGGTGTGCCCGGTCAGCTCGGCTCGTTTGCGGAACAGTGTCAGTGCCTGGTCCTGGGGCAGCGACCCGACGGGCAGCAATTGTTCGTCGACCCATCCGATCGCCTCGCGACTCGTCGCCAGCACGGTCAGACCCGGCACCTCGTCGAGTAGTTCGGCAATCAGTCGACCCGTGCCGTCCAGCACATGCTCGCAGTTGTCCATCACCAGCACCGTCTGCAACATGCGGCCGACCGCATCGGAGCGGGTGAGCGTGTCGACCAACGCGGCCCACGCCGAACGGCCGGAGAAGTCGGCATCGACGATCGCCTGCGCGACCTCGTCCTCGATCGCCGTCGCGTCGGATCCCTTGGACAGGCGGGCCAGCCGGACCCAATACACCGGCACCCGCCGGGCCTTCTGATACCGGTGAACGGCCTCGGTGGCCAGGCGTGTCTTGCCGATACCACCCGCACCGATCAGGGTGATCAGCCGTGCCGAATCCAGCAGCAGCGTGACGATCTTTTCCAGCTCGCGTTCTCGGCCGACGAAATCACTGTTGGCCGCTGGCAGAGCACCAGTATTCGAGGACCGCCGCCCAGACACATCAAGGAAGCGTAGTCGCCGACGACCGTGCGCGCGCGGGCATCCCTACTACCGATGTGCGCACCCTACCTATCCGTAGACGATTGCCCCAGCGTCATAGGCGAATCCACGACCCGGAAGGATCCAAGGTGCGACGAGTACAGATACTCGGAGCGGGCGAGTGCGGTCTGCCCCTGGCTCACCAACTCGGACAAAGCGACACATCGGTCACCCTGGTGACCGATCGCAGCGCCGAAGCCGTCCTGTCCGGCTCCGTGACGAGCACGCAAGTGAAGTTTCCCGCGACCTTGGATCTCGAATCGCAAGCCGGTCTCGGGTTCTGGGACGCGACGGCGCCGCAGATCCAGGGCATCCGATTCACCATGGCCATCGACTGCAATCCGGTGGCGGGCTGGGCCGGACGCTTCAGCCGCCCCGCCCGCAGCGTCGACCAGCGGACGGTATTCGCTCGCCTGCTCACCGACTACGTCGCCGCGGGTGGCGATCTCGAGATCACCGACCTGTCGCTGCCGGAGATCGATCGGCGGGCCGGCGATTTCGACCTGACAGTCGTCACCCGAGCATCGCGGGAACTCGCCGACTGCTTCCCGGCCGACCCGACGTGGCCGCCGACACCCGGCCCACTGCGCAGCCTGGCGGTGCTGTATCTCGACGGGGTGTCGACCGACCCGGACGGCTTGGGAACCTACGTATCGCTGCCCGGATACGGTGAGGTGATCTCCTATCCGGGACTCACCGGCCCTCCGGGACAGGAAAGGCCCTGCGAGATATTGCTTTTCGAGGCGCTGCCGCAGGGTGGACTGGATATGTTCGGCCCGCTCGACAGCGCTGGCGAACGGTTGCGGCAGGCCGAACTGCTGCTGAATCGCTATC
The DNA here is from genome assembly GCF_050946365.1 of Nocardia sp. CA-107356. Taxonomy (NCBI): domain Bacteria; kingdom Bacillati; phylum Actinomycetota; class Actinomycetes; order Mycobacteriales; family Nocardiaceae; genus Nocardia; species Nocardia sp. CA-107356. Next base: position 8,601,438 of record NZ_CP191992.1, read on the forward strand.
TGCCCCCGGCACTGGCCGATCGGTACCGCTATGCCGAACTGACCGATGGCGGAGCGACTTTGGTCGGTGCGGTGACGCCGACCATGCGGCAGCCGGTCGGCACCCTGCCATCCGGCGCACCGGTGCTCGGCGGCGGCGATGTCGTATGCCGGATGGACCCCGGCGGCGCGCAGGGCGCCAACAATGCCGTCCACTGCGCATTCCGCTACAGCGCAGCGATTCTCGGCAATCCCGACGGCCCCTACGACCGGGCCTGGATGAATGCGACTGCACAGCCCTGGCTGACCGATATCGCCCACCCCGCGGCACGCTGGACGATGGCGATGCTCGCGCCGCCCCCCGAGATGCAGGCATTGATACAGGCCGCACAGCAGGACCCGGCCCTCGCCGACGCCTTGGCCGACACCTTCGCCCGACCAGCGAATATGTCCCGATTCGCCGCCGCTACGCACTGATGTGTCGACCGCGTCATGCGGTCGGCAGCGCGGGAAAGACGACAGGCAGCGCGGTGAGCGCCCGATGGAATGGACCGGGACGCCACACCAGTTCCTCGACCGGCACGGCCAGCTCCACATCGGGCAGGACGTCGAGGAGTTGGTCGATGGCATCCTGGGCGATCAGGTAGGCCGCGGATCTGGCGGGGCAAGCGTGCGGTCCCGCGCTCCACGCCAGATGCGAACGGTTGCCGGTGAGGTCACCGGCGCTGACCGCCGGGTCGTTGTTACAGGCGGCCATGCTGATCACCACCGGCTCGTTGGCGGGTAGCCAGCTCTCGTCGAGCAGAATCGGCTGGCGGGGATAGGTGACGCAGAAGTTCGCCATGGGTGGATCGGTGAACAAGACCTCGTCGAGGGCATCGCGAGTAGACAGACTCCCGCCGAGGACGTTGCCCGCGAACCGGGCATCGGCAAGCATCAGCAACAGGGTGTTGACGATCAGATTCTGCTGCGGCTCGATCCCCGCGCCGTACAGGATGACCAGCTGATGGATCAATTCCGACTCGTCGAGTCGGGTCGGATGCGCCAGCAGTCGGGTGGTGATGTCGTCACCGGGTTCGGCTCGTTTGAGTGCGACCAACTCCCCCAGCGCCTCCGACAGCAACCGATTGCCCTCCTCGGCATCACTGCCCTCGAATACCGCCGCGGTGGCGGTGGCCACCTGCCGGCCGATCTCCGGCGGACAGCCGAGCATCGCGTTGACCGCGTCGAATGCGAGCGGAAATGCGTATTGGCGGACCAGGTCGGCCGCACCGGACGCACGAAAACCATCGATCAGCGGAACCGCGATCTCCTCCACGGTGGTGTGCAGGGTATGCAGATCGACGGCGCCGATGCTGTCGCCGATGACCTGCCGATAGCGCGCATGTTCCGCACCGGCGCTGCGCAGCGCATTCGGACGCCACTCGAGGATCGGCAACACCGGACAATCCGCGGGGACGGTCTGCTGCCAGGTGCGCGGGTCGGCGGGAAAATGCTCGGGGTCGTTGAGGATTCGCACCGCGCTGCGGTAGTCGATCACCAGGGTCGCGGGCACTCCGGGCGCAAGTTCGACCGGTGCCATCGCGCCGTAACGGCGGCGCATCTCCCGATAGGCCCGGTGCGGATCGGCCGCGAACTCCGGCGAGTACATCGGCACTGCGGCGTCGTCGGTGTCTACGGGCGAATAGTGATGTGGAACGGGACATTTTGCGTGTTGGGATGAGGACTGCGGCGTGGTCAACTGCGGAACTCCAAACGCTGGCTGTATCGCATAGGCACGAGGCGGGTCGCTGTAAGGGTCACGCAATAGGTAGGTGCCGGACATCGGTAACACCGGGCAACTACCGATGTCCTGCGCCTACCTATCGCGGCATCCTCAGGCCGGGGCGTCTCAGAAGGAGACGGACAGATCTGGGGAAGGTGAGATGATATGACCTCTCGGTCGACGACGGCTCACGGCACGAGACCGATCAGCGTCGCCGATATCGCGGCCCAGTCGGGCGGCATCCGTGCACTGCATCGACGTATCGACGAATTGCGTTCCACGGGAATGAATTTCGCGGCCGATACGATCACGAAGGAAATGGTGGCGTTGGGTATATCACCGAATCAGCCATGACCGGAACCGCCTGAGAGCCAACTGGATCAGGCAGGATGGTGAGCGTGCGTATGTTGTTGGCAGTCCTCACGCTCTGTCTAGGGGCCGGATGGACGGCATGTCCCGCCACCGCTGAATCCGGTTCCCCGGGCGGACCGAATCCGGTTCTGGTGATCGGCGGATTCGATGCCGATGTCACGAAACTCGACACCCTGCGAGCGTGGCTGGATTCCCGCGGCTACACCGCCTATTCGATGGTGCTGCCCGGCGACCCCACGGCGACCGCGCCCATTGCGGAGTCGGCGCGGGCTGTGGCCGACAAGGTCGCGGAGATCCGGCGCACGACCGGATCCGCCCGGGTCGACCTGGTAGGTCATTCCATGGGCGGGCTCGCTCAGCGTCACTTCGTGAAGTTCCTCAACGGGCGCGATCTGGTCGGCACCTACGTCGATTTCGGCACGCCCGAGCAGGGCGAACTGCTCGGAGCACTGTGCTCCACCTATCCAGGATGCCGTGATATGTCGCCGGGCTCGCCCTTCCTGACCGCACTCAACGCCGACCCAGCAGTACCGCCGGGCCTGCCCGCCTATCATCTCTTCTCCGAAAGCGCAGGCGCAGAGAAACTTCCGTTATCCGGCGCGATCAACGCCAGCATCCAGTCGTTCTGCCCCGGCCGCGAGGTCTCCCACGGCAACGAGCCCGTCGATGCCGTACTTCAGCAACTGGTCGACGCCGCTTTGCGCGGCACCCCGCTCACCGCAACCTGCCCCTGACGGAAGCGGTAGATCGCAGTTCCCGGCAGGGACGCCGGTCCTACTATTCGTCTTCGCCACGTCCGGCCCGCACCGCGAGCCGGACCACAGTGGCGACCGTCGCGCAGCCATTCGGCGCCCGGACCGAGGCCGTCGGATCGCGTGAACGCCAGCCCGTCTGTGATCGGTGCGCCGAGCCACGTAGGCCGACCAGAACGCGGTGACCGAGCCCAGCGGTGCGTAACCGCGATGGCCACTCTCCCGGCTCACCGGCGCATCAGGATGCAGTAGCGATCCGCTGAAGCGTGCGCATCCGGCTATACATTCCGTGGATACGGCAATATGCTGCGACTCGTGTCGAATCTGCGGATCAGTGAAGTTGCCGCTCTGATGGGTGTCAGCGATGACACCGTGCGGCGGTATATCGATCAGGGCCGACTGAACGCCATCCAGCTGGACAGCGGCCGAAAGGGCGTGAGCGGCCGCGAGCTGGCGGAGTTCCTGCGGGCGAACGCGGAGGCGCCGGAGCCGGGTACCGCGGTGGCGGTATCGGCGCGGAATCGAATGCGCGGGATCGTGACGCGAATCGTGAAAGACACGGTGATGGCCCAGGTCGAGATGCAGGCCGGGCCCTTCAAGCTGGTGTCGCTACTGAGCCGGGAATCGGTCGACGAGCTCGGCCTCGAGGTCGGCAGCGTCGCGGTCGCGTCGGTGAAGTCCACCCACGTTGTTGTAGAAGTCCCGGAAAGTTGATGAGGATGAGGATGATTCGTTCGCTGAGTGCGCTCGCCCTGACCGGGGCCGTCGCGTTGACGCTGGTCGGCTGTGGATCGGACAAATCGTCCGATCCAGCCCCCACTGACAAGATCTCCGGCACAGTGACGGTGTTCGCGGCGGCATCGCTGACCGAGACGTTCACCGAACTCGGCAAGCAGTTCGAAGCGGCGCACCCCGGCACAAAGGTCGTCTACAGCTTCGGCGCGAGTTCGGCGCTGGCCGAGCAGATCAAGCAGGGCGCACCGGTCGACGTGTTCGCCTCGGCGGCTCCGAAGAATATGCAGCAGGTCGTCGACGCAGGTGATATCACCGCCAAGCCGGTGACATTCGTGCGCAACCGGCTCGAGATCGCGGTCCCCAAGGGCAACCCCGGTCACATCACCGGACTCGCCGATTTCGGCAAGACCGAACCGAAGATCGCGCTGTGCGCCGAGCAGGTGCCGTGTGGTGCGGCTGCCAAGACGGTATTCGAGGTCGCCGGTGTCAGCCCGCAGCCCGATACCCGGGAAGCCGACGTGAAAGCGGTGCTGACGAAGGTCACCCTCGGCGAGGTGGATGCCGCGCTGGTCTACCGCACCGATGTGAAGGCCGCGGGTGCCAAGGTAGAGGGCATCGACTTCCCCGAGGCGGACAAGGCGATCAACGACTACCCGGTCGCGCCGCTGGCCAAGGCCCCCAACTCCGCGGCCGCCGCGGCGTTCGTCGAGTTCATCCGGTCCGACCGAGCCCACACCGTGTTCACCGAGGCGGGATTCGACAACCCGTGACCTCGACGTCGGCGCGACGGCGGACAGCACGCGGGCGGCGACCGCTCGTTCTCGTGCTGCCCGCCGTCTGCGGTTTGGCGTTCCTGTTATTGCCGCTGGCCGGACTCCTGCTGCGTGCGCCGTGGCGCGGCATGCCCGACCGGTTGTTCAGCGCCGAAGTCGGTCGGGCACTGCGGCTGTCGCTGGTGTGCGCCAGCTCGGCAACCGTCGTCTGCCTGGTCCTCGGCATTCCCCTGGCATGGCTGCTCGCCCGCGGCGAGATACCCGGACTCGGATTCGTGCGAGCGCTGGTAACCGTCCCGCTGGTGCTGCCGCCGGTCGTCGGCGGTGTCGCACTGCTGCTGGTCTTGGGCAGGCGCGGAATCATCGGCCGTTATCTGTATGAATGGTTCGGCGTCTCACTGCCTTTCACCACCGCCGGGGTCGTCGTCGCCGAGGCATTCGTGGCGATGCCGTTCCTGGTCATCTCTGTCGAAGGTGCACTGCGCGGAGCCGACCCACGCTACGAAGAGGCCGCCGCCACCCTCGGCGCATCGCGCTGGCTGACCTTCCGCCGCGTCATCCTGCCCTCGGTGATGCCGGGCGTAATCGCGGGCGCGGTGCTGTGCTGGGCCCGCGCGCTCGGCGAGTTCGGTGCCACCATCACCTTTGCCGGCAACTTCCCCGGCAAGACGACGACCATGCCGCTGGCGGTATACCTCGCATTGGAAACCGATCCCGAGGACGCGATCGTGCTCAGCCTGGTTTTGCTCACCGTGTCGGTGGTCGTACTCGCGGCGCTGCGGGACCGGTGGACGCGCGGTGCGATATGACCCTGAATGCCGAAATACGCGTTACCCGAGGAACATTCGACCTCGATGTGACTGTCACCGTGGCAGCCGGGGAAGTTGTCGCACTACTCGGCCCCAACGGGGCAGGTAAAACCACCGCGTTGCGGGCGCTGGCCGGGCTGACACCGCTCACCGGTGGCAGCATCCGGCTCGACGAAAACACCTGGGACGCACCGCCGAAGTTGTTCACCCCGGCCGAGCGTCGGGCTGTCGGCGTGGTATTCCAGGACTACCTGCTGTTCGCGCATATGTCCGCCCAGGACAACGTCGCCTTCGGACTGCGCGCTCGCGGACAGCACCGCCGCTCGGCCCGCGACCGCGCCGCATACTGGCTCGACCGGGTCGGCCTCGCCGAGCACCGACACGCGAAACCGCGCGCGCTGTCCGGCGGCCAAGCTCAACGCGTCGCCCTGGCCCGCGCACTGGCGACCGACCCGCAACTGCTGCTGCTCGACGAACCGCTCGCCGCACTCGACGCCAGCACCCGTCTGCAGGTTCGCTCCGACCTCGCCCACCACCTCGCCGACTACGCCGGGCACACCGTGCTGGTCACCCACGACCCGCTCGACGCCATGGTGCTCGCCGACCGCCTCGTCATCCTCGAAAACGGCGTCATCATCCAACAAGGACCCCCCAGCGAGGTCGCCCGCAGACCACGTTCCGACTACGTCGCAAACCTGGTGGGTCTCAACCTCTATCGCGGCACAGCCCACGGCAATGCCGTCGACCTCGACGACGGCGGATCACTCACCATTGCCGAACCGGCCCAGGGTGCGGTCCACGTCGCATTCCCGCCCAACGCAGTGAGCCTGCACCCCGAACAACCGACGGGCAGCCCACGAAACACCTGGCCGGTCACCATAGTCGGGCTCGAACAGCACGCCCACACCACCCGAGTCCGCCTCGACGGCAGCCCGACCGTCCTCGCCGACGTCACCCCCGCAACCGTCGCCGATTTACCTCTGCAGACCGGCGCGCCGTTATGGGCCGCGGTCAAGGCCACCGAAATCCATACCTACCCGGCGTGATGCGGTGCGGCTGCCGCGTCGTGTCAGGCGCCCCGTCACGGAATCGCCGCAGGTCCCGGCATCCGCCGGGCATCCCACCCATTCGGCGCACCGCTGCATAGACTGGCCGCCATGCGACTGAGCACCCGCAATCAACTCGACGGCACCGTCATCTCGGTCACCCGCGGTGAAGCGATGGCCGTCGTACGAATCCGACTGACCGGCGGTGATGAAATCACCTCCTCGATCACCCGCGACGCGGTCGACGACCTCGACCTCGCCGATGGTGTCCGCGTCAAAGTCCTCATCAAAGCAACCGAAGTCACCCTCGGTATCGAATAGGCCGTGTCCGGCGGCGCAGCCCAGGCACGGGACTCGGGGACCTCCTGTGACGCAGCGCATCGCATGCAGCCCGGCCTTCAGATCCATTCACTGATGCACACCGAGGGTTCGTCATGGTGGCATCGAAGCTCGCATCCGGGAACGCGCACCGTGATCAGGATGTCGCGCAGACCGCCGTGTCGAACACATGCTGCAGGGCGGCGTCGGAGGCCGAGTCGGCGGGGCGTTGGTTGGCCAGGACCGTCACCGCGCGTCCGTCGGCGGTGACACCGGCGTAGGTCCTGAAGCCGGGGATCGAGCCGCCGTGGCCCCATACCTGTTTGCCGCACGGTACCGAGAGTCGGGCCAGACCGAGTGCGTAGTCGATCCCGGCCGCGCGGTTGGTGAGCGGCATCGGATCGCGCTGCATCTGCGCCAATTGGGCGGGCTGCAACAGCTTTCCGGAAAGCAGAGCGGTGAAGAAGCGGTTCAGCTCACGGCCGGTGGAGACCATCGCACCGGCCGCGCCCGCCCATGAAGTGTCGAAGCGCGTGACCTCGGCGCGCTGACCGTCGACGACCTCGTAGCTCAGCGGGTGTGGGTCGCGCAGGTCGATCTCGCCCGCTGCGGGAACGTAGGTGGCCGACAGCCCGAGCGGTTCGATGATCCGGCGTTGGACCTCCTCCGCGAAAGGGTGGCCGGTAACCCGCTCCACCAGCATCCCGACGATCAGATAGTTGGTATTGCTGTATTCGGCCTTCTCCCCTGGTGTGAAGTGCCCGGGCCCGGAGGCCAGCGCGCTGCGCACCAATTCGGCGGGGTTGAACCGCTGATCCCGCATCACCTCGTAGTCGCCGTCCAGCTCCGGCAGCTCCAGATACTCCGGCAGTCCACTGGTGTGCTGCATGAGATTTCGCACGGTGATCCGATTGCCGTCGATACCGTCTCCCCGCACCACACCGGGCAGATATCGCTCCACCGGTGCATCCAGCTCCACTGTGCCCGCCGCCACCAACTGCATCAGCACCGTCGCGACGAAAACCTTGGTATTACTGCCGATCCGAACCCGGGCATCCTCGGGAAAACCCGCTGCGGTCGCGATATTCCCCACCCCCGCGGTAGCGGTCCAATCCTGCCCTCGCTCGGTCACGACCACCTGCACACCCGGCGTCCCCGCGGCGACCGCCGCATCCACTGCCTGCCGCACCTCGGTTCGGCCGCTGTCCGAAAGCGGCTGCGGCGCAGCCGAGGCGCAAGCGGTCAGGGCGGCGGCCATCCCCACCGCCATCCCGCCGATCATCATCCGCCGAATCTGCCGTATCGAAGTCATACCAGCAGGCTCACACGCACCCACCGCCCCGCACATCGTCCCCAAGTCCCATCCGCACCCCGAGAGTTTCCTGACCTCCGGCCCACCGCTGCCCGGGTTCGAGTCGCGTCGCAGGACACCGGGCGTGGACGACGAGACGCGATACGGCGGTTGCGTACACAGTCGGCTGTCGTTTGCTGCCCCGTTCAGGGACCACCATGTTGCCAGTCGTGGCCCGCCAACGGGATAGCAGATGATCAGCAGGGAGAACTTGTTCCAGATCCGATATGCGGACCGATCATGGCGATGCCGCCCACGACCGCGCGATAGTAGCCGATTTCCGTGCGTATCGGTCACGGTGGAAAACGGTTCGAAGACTGCGATGTGTGTGATTTAGCATCGCCGGGTGGCGGATACGGTGAACCGGCAGTGGATTTTGCGGAAGCGGCCCGAGGGGGCGTTGCGGGATGGGGATTTCGAGCTCAGGAGCGTTCCGGTTCCGGTTCCGGGTCCGGGGGAAGCCTTGGTCAGGGTGCATCGGCTGGGTATTGATCCCACGCAACGTGGTTGGCTCAACGATGCGGACAACTACATCGATGCGGTCCCGGTCGGCACGGTGATGCGGGGTAGCGGGGTGGGGCAGGTGGTGCGCTCGAACACTGCGAGCTATCCGGTGGGCAGCTGGGTCGCCGGTATGGTCGGCTGGCAGGATTATGCCGTCGCGTCCGAAGGTGGATTGTTCGGGCTGAACGTGGTGCCCGACGGGGTAGCACCCACGATGATGCTGAGCCTGTTCGGAGCGCCCGGCTTGACCGCGTACTTCGGCATGACGGATATCGGCCGGCCCGAGCCCGGCCAGACGGTGCTGGTGTCGGCTGCGGCCGGTGTGACCGGATCGATTGCGGGACAGATAGCGAAAACCTTGGGCTGCACTGTCATCGGCACCGCAGGCGGTCCGGACAAGTGCACCTGGATCACTGATCGTGCGGGCCTGCATGACGCCATCGATTACAAACGTGATGACATCGACGCCTGTTTGACCCGCCTGGCCCCGGACGGTGTCGACGTCTTCTTCGACGGTGTCGGCGGCCGCGTTCTAGAGCATGGTCTGGCGCACCTGGCGCCCGGCGCTCGTGTTGTTCTGGCCGGTGCAATCTCTTCCGGGTATCAGGGTGCGGATGCACAGTGCGGGCCGCGGAACTACATGCAGCTGGCCATGCGCCGGGCACGCATGGAAGGGTTCATCTTTCTCGACTACCTCGGCCGTTTTCCGGAGGCGTTCGCGGCGTTGCGCGACTGGCACGACCGGGGCAAGCTCACCATCACCGAAACCGTAAGCAGCGGCTTGGAATCCGCACCGAGTGCACTGCGCGCTGTCTTCGAGGGCGGCAATCTCGGTAAGCAGTTGGTCGACATCGTGGAGTCCTGAAACCCACCGACCACCAAGGGCTGCCGGAGATGCAGGCCGTATGAAAGGTCAACCGGATGGCACGGTCTGACTGTTCGCTCACGCCGCTTCCCGGGCGGTGCGGATCGGGCAGCGCGGGCCAGCGGACGATCGACCCCTCCGAGGTCATCTCGGACTGCAGCCTCGACCTTCCGGCGTCGCACCAGAATGCCGAATGCCGTATACGCGGTGTGGTATCAGATCCGGAAGCCTTCACGAAGTTCCACGCCTGGATGGATGATGACGTCGTGCCGGACGTCGTGCGACTCCTGCATCGTGCTTCGCGAAGACCTCGGGGCTAGTTCGGAGGCCGATGGGACAGAGCCTGGGTAGCGATCGACGTAGCGGCTTGGCAGGCCTGCCCGGGTTCGGTCTGGTTTGGGAGGATGACCTGGGTGTAGAGCAGTTCGCTGAACGCCTCGCCGGTATCGGAACGATGTCGGCCGGGCCATGTGTTCCAGTGCTTTGTCGGCGTGGTGATTACACATCGGCCGGGCCCGCTCGTGTTGCTGATGTCCCACACCCGTGCCGGAAATCCGTTGACGGTGGAGCGTTTACCCATGAAGAGGTTCGGGTCGTTGATCATGACCGACACCATCGCTCCGGGAGGCGTGTCGGAACCGTCATTGGCGCGCCACTGACAGTCTTGTTCGGCAGGTGTGGATTTGTTGGTGAGGCCGGTCAGATTCAATGTGGTCTCGACCTGCTGCAGGGATATCGAGCCGCACAGGTCGTATCCGTGCAGTGAGTCGCTCGGATAGGCGATGCGCGTATACGCCCCACTCTTCATGGTCGCGACGATGGCATCGACCGCATGATCTCGTGCCGGGCACGGATCGACATCGGTGAGTCGCTGACCATTTCGGTCGGCGCTCGCGTGCAACAGAACTCCCTCGCCGTCGGCCAGACGAACCGTCGCGTCACACCAGGCGCCGTTCTGGGATGTGCCTTTGGTGATGTGTATCGGCCCGCGGTCGGTCGACACCGCATCCGATGAGGCGAGGTCGGCCGTGTGGGCGCCGAGGATCGTCCAGACAGCTATGCGTCCCTGATCCTCGCCCACCCGGGGCAGGCTGAGGTTGCACCTCACGAAGTCGGCCGGTTCGATTGTTATTGCGGCATCGACGGTCTTCAGATCGGCGAAGGCGTCTGGTGCGATGAATCCGCAGGGATCCAAGGTCGTTATATCTCCGATCGGTGGCACTGATGCCGAGGAATCGGTGCCACAACCCGCGCCCTGACAGGCGAGGAAAAGCAATGCGGCGATAGACCCAATGGTCCCCCCGATCCGTCGATGATGGATCACGACCCCTCCGAACACCCTAGTGACGCCAAGCGATTGGAACCCCCGGCGCCCAGCCTAGCGCTTCCGTTGAATGTCGGACTCGGCAGGCTGACCCAGGATTTTCCTGAGATCTCGCCTGTGCCCGGCCACCCTGTAGGCCGCGCTCCTGACGAGCGTTGGGGAAGACATCCTGCCGCTTATCGAGCTCTATGCCGCATGTCAGTCGTTTGGGAGCGCCCAGACGATCGGCTCATCAGCAGCCGAGAACCGGCCGCCAACAATAACTGGAACCGCCACCTATAGCTGGTCGTCGCACCACCTGTGACTCGCAGCGGTAGTTGGCCATGTCCGGCGCGAGTGTCGCTGGCGGTGGCGTTTTGAACTGCGGTAGTTGGCCAGAGTGCGAAGGGCGGAAACACCGAGAATCCCGCCGGGCGACGATTTCGGCTATAGCTGACGAATTGATGAAATGTCTTGTGTCGGAGTAGTTGTGGTGGCGGCTTGGGAACGTCGGTGTATCGCAAGGGGGGCTTCACTATCGTGGGCGTGTGGTCTTCCCCGATGCCCCCGGCCCACGTGAGCGGTCGAGTCCTGGTCGATTCCTGTTGTGGTTAGTGGTCGGTCAACGACGCCGGGTCGCGCTCGGGGCGACGTTGGGGAGTGTATGGATGGTGACCCTTGCGGTGCCGCCGTATTTGTTGTCTCGCGCGATCGATGATGGCCTGGCCACCAACGACCTCGATTCTCTTACCGGTTGGGTGGTGGCGTTGTTCGGTATCGGGGTTGTCAACGCGGCTCTGGGCATCGCACGTCATCGAACTATGACGAAAATACGGATGGAGGCGGCTTTTCGGACGGTATCGGCGACCGTTGAGCATTGTGTCCGCCTGGGCGCCGGTCTTTCTCGTCGAACGACCGCGGGAGAGGTGGTGGCGATCGGCACCGGCGACGTTCAGGTGATCGCACAGGCGCTGACCGTTACCGGCCCCGGGTTCGGTGCCGCGGTCGCCTACATCGTTGTCTCTGTGGTGCTGTTTTCCATCTCACCGCTGCTCGCGGTGGTAGTGGCGGCGGGCGTGCCGTTGCTGGCGCTGACCATTGGGCCGTTACTGCATCGGATCGAGCGGACCGGTGCCGGATATCGCGAGCGGCAGGGCGCATTGACCACTCGGCTGGTGGATGTGCTGAATGGGCTCCGGGTACTGAACGCCCTCGGCGGCAAACCTGTGTATGCCGCTCGCTATCAACGTGATTCGCATGATCTCGTGGCACAGGGATACCGCGTCGGAGTGGCCGCGAGCTGGGTCGACGCACTGTCCAAGGGGCTGCCGGCGGCCTTCCTCGCGATCGTCACGTGGCTGGGTGCCCGAATGGTGGCCGAGGGGTCGATCAGTGTCGGCGGTCTGGTCGCGGTGTATGGGTACACCGCGATGCTGGTCGTTCCGGTGGAGTCCCTCATCGAGGGTGCAGGTGATCTTGCCCGCGCTCGGGTTGCTGCCGGGCGAGTGACACAGTTGCTGTCGCTGTCACCGGAACAGCCCGCCGACCGCGACCCGGTGGACGCTCCTACGGCGCCGTCGATTCTGCGAGATCCTGCCTCCGGCGTCGAATTGCTGCCCGGTCTATCGACCGCGATCGTCAGCAACCGCCCGGCGCAGAGTGCAGCGATCATCGATCGGCTCGGCGGGTTCACCACATCGGACGTCACGTGGGATGGCATCGGCTTGGACGTCATTTCCACCCACCAGCTCAGACAGCGAATCCTGGTCGCGGACAACGACGCCTACCTATTCACCGGCAGCGTCCGAGATGTTGTCTGTGGCCGCCACGAGGCCGAGGACGATCGACTACACCGAGCACTGCACATCGCGGTGGCCTTGGACATCGTGGACGCGCTGCCCGATAGTCTGGCCGCGACGATCGATCCCCGAGGTGACAATCTGTCCGGTGGGCAACGCCAACGGCTCCGGCTTGCTCGCGCTGTCTACGCCGATCCCGAAGTATTACTGGCAGTCGAACCGACATCGGCCGTGGATGCTCACACCGAGGCCACGATTGCGAACCGGTTGCATGCCGCGCGACGCGGGCGAACAACGGCGGTAACCACGACCTCCCCGCTCATGTTGGCTCACGCGGACACTGTGTTCTACCTGGTCGAGGGCATCGCCGTGGCAACAGGCACACACCACGAGCTACTGGCGACCGAGCCCGGCTACCGCACCCTGGTAACGCGTGGCGACGCCGAGGAGCACGCACACCCATGACGACCCTGCTCCCTGTCGCAGGCGCTGCCCAGATCCGGCACGCCGCAATGAACGAGATCCGCACGGACAAACGGGCATTCGCTGCTGTGCTGGTGCTCAACGCGCTCGCAGTGGGCGCCGGCCTGGTCGGTCCCTGGTTGCTCGGCAAGATCGTGGACGCTGTCGGCAAGTCACCGATGCGCGCGGAGGTCGGCACCGTCGACCGGCTGGCCTTGGTCATCCTCGTCTGTACGGTTGCTCACATCGCACTCACCCGATGCGCCCGATACGTGGGCTACCGTTTCGGCGAGCGCACCGCAGCTCGTATTCGAGAACGATTCCTCGGTCGTGTCCTCGCGTTGCCCGCGGCAGTGGCCGAACGTACCTCCGGCGGTGACCTGATCGCTCGGGGCACCACTGACGCGCCCACCGTCGCCTCCGCTCTGCGGACTGCGGCGCCAGATGTTCTCGTCGCTATCATCCAGGCCGCCTTCATTATCAGCGCAGTGGTGGTCCTCAACCCTGTCCTTGGGTTATCGAGTCTGAGCTGTCTGCTCGTCGCCACCGTCGCCGTGCGATGGTATTTACACCGATCCCGCGCTGCGTATCTGACCGCAGCGGCCAGCGGTTCCCAGCTGGCCGAGATCATGGCGACCAGCGTGGCCGGAGCGCGGACGATCGAGGCTCTCGTCCTGACCGAAATGCATCATGCGGCAACCACTTCCGCGATCGACACCGCTCGCAGCACCCGATTGGCGACCTTGCGACTGCGCACAGTACTGTTCCCGGCTTTGGATGTTTCGTATGTGCTACCGCTGGTTGCCGTGCTGCTGATCGGCGGTGTGCTGCACAACCACGACGCCGTCAGCCTCGGCACCGTAATCGCCGCGGCCATGTACGTGCGACAACTGACCGGGCCGCTGGACACGGTCATGCTGTGGGTCGACGGGGTGCAGAGCGCAATCGCCTCATACGCAAGATTGGAAGGACTCTCGTCCACACCCACAGCGCGCCCGGCCACCTCGGCGGAGCCGACGGACAATCGGATCCACATCGTCGATGTGAGCTACGCCTACGACCGCGGCCACGATGTGCTGGATGGCGTCGAGCTCGAAATCAGACCTGGGGAGCGCCTCGCCGTCGTCGGCACATCCGGTGCAGGCAAGTCCACCCTCGCCAGGCTCCTCGCGGGGATCGACACACCGCGGACCGGCGCGATACACCTTGGCGGCGTACCGATCTCGGGACTGGACCCGGACCGGCTACGCCACCATGTAGCCCTGGTCACCCAAGAACAGCATGTATTCCACGACACCGTCCGCGGAAATCTACTCATCGCCAGGCCGGACGCCACCGACGCTCAGGTACGCACCGCACTCGCCGCCGTCGGTGCCGATTGGATCGACGATCTGGCAGACGGCCTCGACACCCACCTGGACGGCAAGGAATGCCGCCTCGATGCTCAACAGGCGCAACAGCTGTCGCTGGCGCGCGTGGTTCTCGCCGACCCGCACACCGTTATTCTCGACGAAGCTACCGCTCAAATGGACCCGACATCGGCGCGAAACACCGAGCGAGCACTTGCCGTTGCGCTCGAAGGGCGCACGGTCATCGCGATCGCCCACCGACTACAGACGGCACACGACGCGGATCGGGTCGCCGTGATGGAAGCCGGTCGGCTCATCGAACTGGGCACACACGACGACTTGATCGCACGCGAGGGCACTTACGCCTCCCTATGGCACTCATGGCACAGTGAAAAGACCGGATAGGCCACCCAATAGCACACGCGACAGTCAGGTTCTGGCTCCATCGAACTCCGACATCACGGTGCTGGCATCGCAAGCGGCAGCCCAACAATCGCCGCTCGTCTGGGCTATGGACCACCCCCGGCAGACGACGACCGAGCGCCACATGATCGCATTATGGGACGTTCGTGCCTGGATGGGTCACGTTTGAGCCGGGAGCGGGTGGATCAACTGGCCGGGGTTGACATCTGGCCAACTATCGCTGCGTCTGGCCAACTATCGCTGCGAGTCACACCACCGCAAGACCGTTCACCGCGTTCGGTGACAAATATCGTGATCACCTGACAGATATGGTGGTCAGTCACATCTGTGGGCAGGGCACGGGCGCGGTCATGCCGAAATGTCGGTGGTCTCGGCTCCCGCCATCTTCACCAGTATGTCGTGCAATACTTTCGCCAACTTTCCAGCACGGTCGCCGTGCAGTGCGACCTCGGTGAACGCATCGAGCAATGCGGGGCCCGGGTCCAGTGGGCTGTACGTGAGATCAGCACTGCCACGCAGAGATTCGGTGATCAACGTGCGCTGTGCTTCCTGGCGCGCGCGGAAGTCGCCCGCGACTTCGAGGGCACAACCGAATTCGCGGACGACAGCCGCGTAAACCGGCCGGTCGGCGGCGCGGCGTTTGCGCAGCCACCTTCGCGGTGGCGCATTCCGGGTGGGCGGGACCAGCGTCGCCAAAGTGGGCCCATGGAGAACCATCCAGATCGCCCGGGGCCCCGATCGCGACGTATTCGAAGAGTGCCCACGCACAGCGCGCGGGGGCTCGATATTGTCCGGATCAGTGATCGCGATGCCGCGCAAGGCAATCGGGTACCTCGTGAGCATGTCATCGATGGCTGCGGCGATCTCCTGAACGGCATAGGTGTCGACGCTCACCACATGGAATCCGGTGATCTCCAGATCATGCCGAGCCGCCATCTCCACGGCGATCGGGTGCGTCGGAGGTTCGTTCGCGACATCCGTCCGAGGTCGCATCACCACATCGGCCGCCGTCGCCCCCAGCGGTACCTCCGCTGGCTCCCGACTGTCGGCCCGCGAACGCGGCATATCCGCAGCGCGGGCAACGGGCTGCGACAGCGCCTCCCGCGGCGCACTGTCGAGGTTCGGACGGGCCGCCTCGGGTTCCGGTGTATCGACCTGTGGACGAACCAACTCTGGCTCAGTGCCATCCCCCAGCAGAGAACCCGCTGCTGATCCCGTCACATCGTCGAGCGGACGAGCCGCTGCTGGTCCAGCGGCGTCGCCACCCCTACGGACCACGGTGCGCTCCCCGGCGGGGGCAAGGGACGGCGACCGGAAAGCTGCTCGCGGTTCGCGGTCGGGGTCCCAGCGAACAGCTTCGGGTCCCGATACATCAACCTGGGGAAGAACCACCCCTGGTCCGGTCATTTCGCTCGGCGGACGAACCGCTCCGGATCCCATGACATCGCCGACCGGACGAACCACCTCCGGTCCAGTAACGCCGCCGCCCACAGGAACCACAGTGGATTCCCCATCGGGGACAAGGGACAGCTCTTGCCGGCCGCCGTCGGGGCCCCGACCGACCGCCTCGGGTCCCGCTACGTCGCCCTGCGGACGAACCACTGCTGGTCCAGTAGCGTCACCACCCACACCGACCACAGTCGACTCTGCAACGGGGACAAAGGATTGCGACGGCAGCGCCTCTCGCTCAACACCGTCAGTGTTCGGACCGACCACCGCGGGTCTCGGTGCATCAATCGGTGAACGAACCGACCGGGGTCCCTCAACATGGCCTAACGGAGAAGCCACTGTGGACCCCGCGACATCGCCCAGCGGGCGACTCGCTGGCGGTCCAGTCGCGTCATCACCCGTGCGGAACACAGTGGGATCCGCAGCGGGAGAGAGTAATTCGGCCTCTCGCGGCAAACGGTCGGGGTCCGCACCGACCACTGCGGGTCCCGATATATCGATCTGCGGACGAACCGACCCGGGTCCGGCGACGTCACCCGGCGGACGAGCCGCTGTGGGTCCAGTCGCGTCGCCACCCGCGTGGATCGCTGTGGGCTCGGGAACGGGGGCAAAGGATTGCGACTGCCGCGCCTCCCGCCGTGCGCTGTCCGGGTGCGCACCGACCGGCTCGGATTCCGCGACATCGCCCAACGCGGGACCACCTGCCGATTCCGCGATATCGCCCAGCGGACGAGCCGCTGCGGGTCCTGTTGCATCATCACCCGCACGGATCACAATGGGATCCGCAGCGGAAGTGAGTGATTCGACCTCTCGCGGTGCACAGTCGAGGTCACTATGGACTGACTCGGTTCCCGATACATCGACCCTTGCGCGCGCCACCTCTGGCACCGCGACATCACCCGGCGGACGTGCCGCTGCCGGTCCAGTCTCGTCGCCATCCGTGCGGATCACTGTGGGTTCCGAAGCGGAGGTGAGGGATCGCGGCGGTAGCGCCTCTAACCGTGCACTGTCGGGGTCGCGATGGACGGCCCCGGGTCCCGGTACATCAGCCGGTGGACGAACCAACCCTGGCCCAGTGACATTGCCCGGCGGACGAGCCACGGCTGGCGCCGCGACATCGCCTACGCGACGAGACACTGCTTGCCCCGCGACATCGCCTACGCGACGAGACACTGCCGGTCCAATAGCTTCGCCGCCCATGCGAACTGCAGTGGGTTCTGAAGCGGGCGCCAGGGGCGGACGACCCACTCCTGATCCCGTCACATCGCCCATCGGACGACCCACTACCGGTATGACGACATCAGGCGCTGGCGGTGCCGCAACGTCGCCCGCTGTGCGGGTCACGGTGGGTGGTGGAGGTGGGGGTTGGATTACCGGTGGCGGTGGAGTTACGAGTGGGTTGGCTTTCTGTGCAACGGGTTCGGGCACTCGGGCGGACACGGTGGACGTTTGCGGGCGCAGTCGGACTGTGCGTTGAGTCCATGGGGTCTCGGATTTTCGACGAGACCATGGGGTCGGCTGTGGCTTGCGGGCGGGGGTAGGGCGCTGAGGTGGGGCGGCTTCGGCGGCGATATCGGTTGCGGCCGGAGCTGGCGGCTCGCTGGGGACGGAGTTCGAGGAAATGACCGAGTTCGGAGAGATGACCGAGTTCGAGGAGATGAGGGAGTTCGCGGAGATGTCGGAATGCGCATCCACGGAATGCGCTTCCGCGGATGCGATGGCGGCCTTCAGGTCGGTGACGGCCCGGGTGGCTTCGACGATGAGGTGTTCCAAGCTTGTGACCATCGCGCGCAGTTCACTGAGGTCGATCCGCGCTCGCTGACTCACCGCGCTCTCCTGCTCGTCATGCCGCGGCCAGGTAGTGCCGGGTGTGCTGACCTGTAACCACGTTCCGATGCCACCGACCCGAAAACGGACAATGGCACACTCAATTTTCACTCAGGGCGCAAAACTCCCGAGATTGGGAAGTCCACGTCTTGCCGATCCGGCGGCCATCACTCCCGGCGCGGACTCGTCGACCATCTCCTCAGCGGGTTGACGCGTTCGAATCGCTGCGGCTGTATCCACGCGCGTAGTTGCTCACCAGGAAGCCTCCACCGAAACCAGACTCGGCACGCACCAGTCGCCCAGCGGTTCCACCGTCATCTACCGCCCCTACCTCATCCACCACCGCGACGACCTGTACCCGAAATCGGAACGACTCAACTCAAATCAATGGCACAACAACACGATTCGTAGCGATGCAGATATCCCCTTCGGCGGGGCGCGCGCCGATGCATGGGCAAAATCTTCGGTTGTATCGAAGCCGTGCTAGCCCCGGCCACCATCACCGCGAACCGGCGGCGGCGATGAGTCACCCGCTACCCCACCGAGGTCCGGGTCTCATGCCAGATCGTTGCAAACGCAAAGTGAACTCCCGCAGTCGAGGTTGAGACGAATTGTCAACGCGTTCTTACTATTTCGCGGTGTGTTGTTCACAGACCGGATGGTGGCCGTTCACGACGCGACGCTAACGTCGAAAGTCGTTGCCGGGGACTGTTGAGCAGCCCTGAGGATCTACCAGCTCCCATACTCGTCTCCTCGTCGTGCCGTCTATCCGCGGCACCGCGGCATACGAATCAGGTTGTGGCGGTGAACAACTGGAAAGCGGAACACTGCGATCCGGTCCTTTGGCAAGTGCCCGCGATGCTGCGGCGCTTTCGGGACCGGTTACTCGCATCACGTCCCCGGCGCTGGGCGACCCGGATCCTGCTCGGTCTCTTCCTGCTGTTCGTCTGCCCCGCCCTGCTGGGTGCGGTGGCCAACGCTGAAACGGGTACCAGGACCACCGGGTCGTCGGTAGGCAGTGCGCTCGGCTGGACACATGTCAAAGATTCGTCGGGGGTCGAACTTTCGAGCTATATGTTCGCCACCGACCACGGCAGTGTGCTGCATCCGGGAAACGCCGCCGTCTCACTCGTACTCGGCCTGGAGTTCGCGGGCTGGAAAATCCTTGTGACAACGGCGATCTGGCTCATCGGGTACGCCCTGAGTTTCCAGTGGCTGAATATCGTCTCGAAACCGTTGGAGGGCGTAGCGCACAGCCTGAGCGGGCAGATCGCGACACCGATCATGTTGGTGACCGCCGCGACGATCGGCGCGTTCTTCGTGGCCTGGTTTGTCACCCGTGGCTTCTACGCCAAGGCGACCATGCAGGTGGTGACGATGGTGGGGGTCGCGATTTTGGGTCCGATATTCCTGGCCGAACCCTTGGCGGATGTGTTGTCCTCGGATGGCTTGCTGGCGCAGGGGCGCGATCTCGGCATCTCCGTCGCGGCGGGGCTCAACGGCAATGGCAACGCCGACCCATCCCACACGGTGGCAACCATGCAGGCCACCCTGACCGATAACTTCGCGCGGCGCCCGCTCCAGGTGTGGAACTACGGGCATGTGGTCGACGAGCAACCAGCGTGTAAGTCGGCATGGTCGGCGGGCATGTCGGCAGGCAGCGAAGACCGTGTGAAGAACGGTATCAACAGCTGCGGGGACCGCGTCGCGAAGGAATCGGTCGACAATCCGAACTTCGAGCAAATCGCGACCGGGCTGTTATTGCTACTGGCCGGAACGGTATTACTCGCCTTCGGGGCCGTGGTCGCGATCAAGGTCATCCGGGCGGCGCTCGACACCATCTACCACGGCCTGATGTCGATCTTCGGCTTCGCCGCGGGCGGCTTCGTATACGGGCCGACGCAGACCTTCCTGGTGCGCAATATTGTCGACGGCGTCATCGCGGCCGCACGGATGACGGCGTTCACCATATTTCTCGGCGTGTACGTCTTGATCCTGGGAGATCTGTTCCGGCTGGCCGGGGACCAGGTCATGGTGGTGTTCGTTGTCGGAGCAATCGTGATGATCATCGCGATCCTGCAGCTCAAGAAGCTCAGCAAGAGCCTGGACAAGGGCAACGAATGGGTCGCGAACCGGTTCGCCCTTGCCATCCAGGGCAGCGGCGGCGGGCGCGGGTCGGGCAGCGGCAGTGCGACGGCACTGGGTATGGGCACCATGGGTGCGGGGCACTCCATGTCGAAAATGTCCATGCTGGCGGCACTCGGTGCAGTCAGTACCGTCAGCAATTCACCGGCGACCGAATGGCTCTGGGGCAGAACCCGATCACCGTTGCGGCCCTTCTCCAGAACGGAGCGGCGGGCGCAGCTGGCCCAGTGGGGATTCTGGGGGTCGCCGGGGGTCGGTGGACCCAAAGGCACCTACGCCCAGGCGTACATGCATCGGCCGTTGTTCGAGATGGCCGCACGGGAGGCCGCCGAGGCGAATGGCGGCATCAACACCGTCCGCGGCGCGGCCGCAGCGATGCAAGCCATTGCGGATGTCGGCGGAAAGTCGACCGATGCATGGGTCGCGATGGACGTTGTCGGATTCGACGACGAGCGAATAAGGTACAACGCCATTCGCTCGTGGGAAATCGTCGATGGCAACACCAAGGACTGGACGCTGGCCAACTCCCATCTCGGCCACGTGGTCGCCGGGGTCCAACGCGTCCAGGACTCGTCGCTTCGCCTGATCGCGGGCAACAGTGACCCCGGAGAAGTCGCGGCGGATCTCGCTACCTTGCAGGCGGCCGCATTCCGGTACAGGCGTTCGGTCCCCGCGGGCGTCACCCTCGACGGCGGCGTCGCGGGCGGGCCGGAGGAGCAACTCGTCAGTGCCTACCTGGCCGCGCCCACGTCGGACGTGGTCCTCGATCTCCAACGAGTGGCCACTGGCGGTGCGGCGACGGGCCCATTGGCCGGTACGGGTTTCGCGAATGACCACCTGGCCGCCCAGCGCATGATGGGAGCGATCGGAAGTAGGCAGGCGGACCTGGTCCTGACCAGCGTCAATGACGTATTGGCCAATCCGACGGACCAACAGTTGCTCCGCGTGGCCCGTGGTCACATCTCCGACACGACCATCACCGACCAAGCATTGAGCGGCGCCAAGCGAACATCGACGAACACACCGACGCCACCGGCGCAGAACAGTCCGCAGCGGCCCGGCTGGGCTCCGGCACTGGCTCCCGTCGGCCAGGTGCTGAATTAGCATTGGGGGCACTGCTATTCGGCGGATGTGGGTCGGTCATTCGGCGCGGTGGGCGAGTTCGGGGAATCTGGCTCGGAGCTGGTCCAGGCAGCGGCGAACCTCGCGCAGCTCACGCTGGGTTCGCTGCGCCTCGGCCGTCGAGCGGGCGACGCCGCGCCTGGTCGTCAGGGGTTGGATGGTGGCGGCCAGCGCTACGGCCTCGTGGCTGAGCAGATCGTAGAACACTCGTGCCTGTGCGATATCGGATTCGTCGGGCACGTACGGCTCCCCGTCACTCCGCTGGCTTCGCCATGCGCCGATGAGTTCGATTGTTGTACACCTTGTTGTTTCCCATAGTTCATGATTGCGACCGTTGAAGCGGCAGTCAATGATGCTGTGGCGGAGCGGTTTCGGTTACGGTCGGCAGTCCGCTCTCCGGCCGCGTGGGCGGTGGACCACTTCGAGTAGGGCTAGGACTTCCCCGCGTCCGGATATCGGGTCGTCGGCTGCTCGACGATCACGATCGGTTCGGTGGCCGGACCCGGGTGTGGGCGTTCGGCGACTACCGGGAACTGGGCAGTGTGGAATTGCCGAATATTCGCAATCCTCAACACCTTTCGACGCGCCAGGAACCAGCCGCCGACGAGCGCCGGGCCTAATCCCACCACCATCGCGACTACCGCGGCGCGCTGGACCATATCGCCGCTGCAAGCCATCAGGATGACTACGGCCGCGAGGAAGATCAGCGTCGCCACGGTCGTATAGGGCGTGCCGGGCAACCGCGAAGCCGGACGCCACGCCAGTCCCAGCCGCCACTGCTGCCACAGGCGCAGGTGACAGAGCAGCACCGCGGTCCACGACACGATGGTGCCGAGCGCCGATACGTTCAACACGATCTCGAATGCCTTGTCCGGCACCACCGCATCGAGACCCACCCCGACCAACGCAATCGCACCGGTGGCAAGAATGCCGACATACGGCACGCCCGAACGCGACATCCGCGCAGCCGCGGCCGGTGCGCTGCCGTTCATCGACATCGAGCGCAGAATCCGGCCGGTCGAGTACAGCCCGGCGTTGAGACTGGAGAAGGCCGCGGTGAGCACGACCAGGTTCATGACCGAACCGGCCGCTGGCACACCGATTCTCGCGAAGAACGTGACGAACGGACTCTCACCGCCACGGAAGAGGGTGTAGGGCAGCAGCAGTCCGAGCAGTACCAGCGAGCCGACGTAGAAGAGCGCAATGCGCGAGATCACGGAGTTGATCGCCCGTGGCATGATCGTCTCCGGACGCTCCGCCTCACCGGCCGCGATGCCCACCAGTTCGACTGCGGCATAGGCGAATACGACACCAGTCATGACGGTGACCAGCGGCACCAGACCGGTCGGGAACAGTCCGCCGTGCTCCTCGATCACGCCCACACCGGTCGGTGCGCCCCGAATCGTGAAGCGGCCAGCGAGGAAAACCGTACCGACAATCAGAAATCCCACCAGCGCAATGACTTTGATCAGCGCGACCCAGAACTCGAGTTCGCCGAACCAGCGCACCGAGATCAGGTTGGTACACACGACAACGATCAGGGCGATGAGCGCGATCACCCACTGCGGGATGACTTCGAACGCTCCCCAGTAGCGGACGTAGGTGGCGATGGCGGTGATATCGACGATCCCGGTCATGCACCAGTGGAAAAAGTAGGTCCACCCGACGGCGAATGCCAACTTCTCCCCGTAGAACTCGCGGGCGTAGGAGACGAACGATCCGGAGGAGGGCCGATGCAGCACCAGTTCGCCGAGCGCGCGCAAGATGAAGAATACGAATACGCCACATACCGCGTACACCAGGAACAATCCGGGACCGGCGCTGGCGAGCCGCCCGCCCGCCCCGAGAAATAGCCCGGTACCGATGACCCCGCCGATGGCGATCATCTGCACCTGACGCGCACGCAGCGATCTGCGGTAGCCGACATCCTCGGCGTGCAGCGCATCGGCGAGCGTCGAGAGTTCTACTGGTCCCCGACCTGCGATCATGACCCAGCCTTCCAGTGCGGGATATCATGTCGCGAAGCAATGTACCGTTATTTAACGGCACATTCAACAACGTTTCGTTTTCAACTTCATTGGGTACTCTAGACCGCCGCCCCTGCGAAATCGATTGCAATCCAAGGAGTCTCAGCCAACCGGTCGATAGCGTTCGAGTAACTGAACGTGCCGTGGTTCGAGTTCGTCGACGCTCCCGACGCCGAGGAGTTTCATGGTTCGGATGATCTGGGCGCGCAGGATGTCGATGGCGCGATCCACACCGGGTTCGCCGCCCGCCATCAGGCCGTAGAGGTAGGCACGGCCGATGAGCGTGAACCGGGCGCCGAGCGCGGCGACTATATCGGCGCCGTGCATGATGCCGGTGTCGAGGTGGATTTCGATATCGGCGCCGACTTCGCGTACCACCGAGGGCAGTAGGTGCAGCGGCACCGGGGCCCGATCCAGTTGGCGTCCACCGTGATTCGACAGCACGATGCCATCGGTGCCGAGCGCGGCCAGGCGTTGGGCGTCCTCGACGGTTTGCACGCCCTTGACCAGGATCCGACTGGGCCAGTGCTGGCGGAGATAGGCCAGATCGTCGAATCCGACGGTCGGGTCGAACATGGCGTCGAGGAGTTCGGCCACCGTGCCCGACCAGCGGTCGAGGGAAGCGAAGGCCAGCGGTTCGGTGGTCAGGAAGTCCCACCACCACGCCGGTTTACGCAGGGCATCGATGGCGCCGCCGAGGGTGATCGATGGCGGCACGGTCATGCCGTTGCGCGCGTCGCGCAGCCGGGCGCCAGCGACCGGGACGTCGACGGTGACGACGAGGGTGTCGAATCCGGCTGCCGCGGTACGTTCGACGAGGGCCAGAGATCGGTCGCGATCGGTCCACATTTGCGTTTACGGGCCATCGCGCGCAGATCCCAAATCGTCTGGGCACGTTCGAGTTTGCGCAGCTTACCGCCGAACGGTCGCTCGAACGCGACCAACGGCGCGAGCTCGCGCGGGCGCGGCAGCCGGCGTGCGGTCATCGCGGGCCTGCCGCGGGCGCGGCCGGGCGCATCCGCGGGATCAACTGCGGCTCGATCCGGACGCGAGGCTGTGCGGTGCCCACAGCTTGTCGGCGTCACCGGCGTCGAGTCGGCCGCGGTAGACGCCGATCTTGTGGTCGATGAGTTCCAGATTGACCTGCAGCTCAGCGATTTTGGCGGCCACGTCGGCGCGGTGGGCCGTCATGAGGGCGAGCCGTTCTTGCTCATTGCCGTGCCCGGCGGCGACCAGCTGGGCGTAGCGCCGGATGGTCTTGATGGGCATGCCGGCGGCCCGCAGTCTGGTGCACACGGTAATCCAGGTCAGATCCACCGGCCGATAACGCCTGCGCCCGCCGTTGGTGCGTTCGACGGAGGTGATGACCAGGCCCGCGCGTTCGTAGTAGCGCAGCGTGTGCGCGCTGACCCCGGTGCGGCGAGCGGCTTCGGCGATGCTCACGCCCACGTCGGGTTCGGAGTGTGCGGACGCGGAGACCGGACTCTGTTCGACTTCGAGCACGCTCTAAATCCTAGCGCCAATACGCTCCTGTCCGGTGGTGCGACCGCGACCCGACCGCGGGTTCTGTACATGTGCACAAACTCCGAGGTCCAGGCTCTGCATCCTGCCAATGGTCACGCGCCGCCGATTGGGGTGAGCTGAATCGAGCAAAGCGCAACCGCATGATCGACTGGCGGATCAACGGAGATTCGGAGGATGTGATGAGGCGATCTCAGCGCCGACTGGTGGTGCTGGCGGTGACGGCATGGATGGTATCGAGCACCGGCGTCGCGGCCGCCGATCCGGCATTCCCACCGAACTTCCCGCCGGATCAGAATCAGCTGCCACAGCTGCCGACCGAGCCGCAGATCTACGACCTGTTGCCGATCCCGACACCGGATCAAGACCCGTGGTACGACGATCCCGCGGATCTCGCGTCCTATCGGCCCGGACAGATCGTGCGCAGCCGGGAGGTGCAGACGCGCGTGCTCGGCATCCCCTTCCCGGTGTACACCGAGCAGTTGCTGTTCCGATCGAACGATGTGCACGACAACCCGATCGTCACCGCGACAACCGTTGTCGTACCGGGTATTCCGTGGCAGGGCAGCCCGCGGCCGGTGCTGTCCTTCCAGGAGGCGATCGACTCCACCGATTCGGCGTGCAATCCCTCGCACACCTTGCAGACCGGCACCATGAAGGAGTCGGCGCTGGTGATCTATTGGCTGGCACAGGGTTTCGCGATCAACGTGCCGGACTTCGATGGAAAGTTCAATACCTTCAACACCTACGCCGAGGGCAAAATGGTCCTCGACAGCCTCCGCGCATTGAAGAACGATCCCGCCTTGGGACTCACCGATTCCGGTATCGCGCTGTACGGATATTCCGGCGGCGGTTCGGGTTCCATTCGTGCGGCCGAACTGCGCGCCTCGTATGCGCCCGATGTGCGGCTGCTCGGCACTACGATCGGCGGCACACCAGGTGACTTGGCGGCGGAGGCCGGGTATGCGATCGAGCCGCAGCCAGGGCTGACCGGAACCAGCAACTTCACCATGTGGCTCGGCTTCGCGAGCCTGGCCCGCGAATATCCGGATATCTTCGATCCCGCCGATCTGCTGACTGCCGAGGGGCAGCAAATCGTCGAGGATATCCGAAGTCGTTGCTACGCAACCATTGCGCTCACCGGCGTGTACCGACCCATCAGCGCCTACTTCCAGCCGGGCAAATCACTCGCGTCCGCCCCGGGCGTACTACAGGTCCTGCGGGACAACAGTCTGGGCAAATACATTCCTGATACGCCGATCCTGTGGTGGCACGGCCTGTGGGATGAACTCATCCCACCCTCGGTGGTGTTGCCGACAGTCCAAACCTATTGGGAGCGCGGCGCGGACCTGCGCTTCTACACCGTTCCCGTCCCCGAACACATCGTCAACGCCGTCACCGGCTGGCCGCCCGCGGTCGCCTGGACCAGTGCCGTCCTGCGCGGCCTGGCACCGGGACCGAAGTTCAAGGCCGATTTCCAGCCGCTGACGCCGGGCTTTCCCGGGAGCTGAAATCGTCTGTGTCCGTGACCGAATGGACGATCGCGAAATGCTGTCGATAGCGATCCGGTGTGGTGGCCAGCTGCCGGGAGAAGACCCGGTGCAGTGTTTCACCGTGTTTGTAGCCGACCGCTTTGGCAATGGCCGCCACGGTCAGGTCGGTCGTCTCGAGTAGGCCGCGGGCCGCCTCCACGCGCAGGTTCTCCACGAAAGCGGCTGGGGTGCTCCCGGTTTCGGCGCGGAACGCGCGCGCGAAGGCGCGCTCGCTCAGCCCCGCCCGCGATGCCAGCGCGGCCACGCTCAGGTCTTCGTCCAAATGGTCGGGCAACCACTGCTGGACAGCCCGGATCGCTGGGGTGCGAGCCGGTTGCGCACGCAGCTGCGCGCTGAATTGCGCTTGGCCACCTGGCCTTCGGGTGAATACGACGAACCACCGAGCGATCAACTGCGCCACTTCGGTGCCGTGATCCGCCTCGACCAGGGCCAGTGCGAGATCGATACTGGCGGTGACCCCCGCCGAAGTCCACCGGTTGCCGTCGTTGACGTAGATGCGGTCCGGCTCGACGATCACCCGGGGGTAACGCTCGGCCATCATGGCGCACGCACCCCAATGCGTTGTCGCGTGATAACCGTCGAGCAGCCCGCCCGCGGCCAGTAGCAGCGAACCGGCGCACACCGCTGCCACCCGTCGCGACCGCCGGGCGATGGCCGGAAGGTCGCGCACCACCTCGGCCGATACCGCTGGGGAGAAGGCGCCGTTGCCCCCGATGACGATCATCGTGTCGATCTCGTCGTCAGCGGCAGCGAGCTCCGGCAGGGCATATTCGACATTCATCGTCATACCGCCCTCCACCGAGATGGCGCCAGCCCGCGGCGACGCCGTCACCAGGCGGTAGACCGGCGATCCGATGACGGCGTTCGCGGCGCCGAAAATGTCCATGGGACCGGCCAATTCGATCAGCTGGATCCCGTCGTAGACCACGAGGACAACGGTGCGGGGCGGCGACACATCCCTATCATCACCGCACCTACCCATGGCTGTCACGGCAATGTGCCAGCCGATCACCCCGCGTGCCGGGCCGGCTCGAGTTGACCGGCGCCGTGCCGCCGCAGGAACGGAATGATCAGTTCAGCGACTCGATCGCCGAACTGGGCGTGCGGGTAATGCCCGCCGTTGTCGACGACGGCGACCTTCCCGATACCCATGGGCATCGCGGATACGATCGCCATCCCTTCGGCCTTCGGGTCCGGATAGTCCGGATCCGCGGCACCCATGATCACCAGCGCGGGACGGTGGACGCCGGGCAGCGCCGCCTCGGCGTCGGCCGGAGTGGTCTTACCGGTCTTCATGAATTCGGCCCACCGGCCGGGTGCGCGCAGAGTCCGCATCAGGTCGTCGAGGTAATCGGTGTAATCGGCGGGCTTGGTCGGATAGGCGAAATCGAGGTATCTGCGCCACAATCTCGGCGACCCGAGCAGCAGCGTGCCCATCAACCGCATCAGCCCATGCCGGTACCGCGGGACTGTGAACAGGGCACGCATATCGAGGCGCTGGGTTTTGGTGAACGGATTGATCTCGACGATGGCGGCGACCAGTTCCGGCGCCTCGGCCGCGGCGATGGTCGCCGCACCGCCGGAGAGGGAGTGCCCGACGATCACGGCGGGACCGCCGAAGTACCGGATCACACTGAGCAGGTCACCGGCGACATCGGTCCGGCTGATGGCCGCTTTCCGGGTCACCGAGGGCCAGCCGAGGCTGGATTCGCCGTGTCCGCGCAGGTCCGTGTTCACCACCCGGTAGCCCGCCTCGACCAGCAGCGGAACGAGATGGCGATAGTCCCGCCGCGAAGTGCCGATGCCGTGTGAGAGCACCACCAGTGGCCCGTCACCGACAACATCACAGGCCAGGCGCCCCTCCTCGAACGTCACGAACTCCGTCATTTGCTTACCTTCCAGGCGATTTCGATCCGTCGCGATGTGCGCGACATGGTCGAATTGAACGCCGGAAAACGGCGGCTGTCGGTAGCCCCGGCGGGATCGGTCAGAGACACACCGGATTTCGTCAGTCACTGACCGGATCGGCACATACCGACGAGACGCTGTGGTGCGCGCATACCGGGCTGACCAGCAACGGAAGCTACCGCGCAGCTAAAACAGCATGAACATGCCGTGACGTACGTCACATTTTGCTGCTGCTTCCGGCAGCACCACAGGTCGAGTCGATACCGATTCATTCCGGCCACAATGCGTGGGTCGTGGGCGATGAACCCGGCGTCAGCTCGACCAGTAGGCCGTCGCCGACTACGCCAACATCCAGCACTTCGAAGTCGACATCCACAACCGCTACTACGTCACGAGGTTATGGATGGGGTTTAGTTCCTGACCATTGACCGTCTCCGATTGGATGCCCGGCGCTCGGGGCGGTGCGCTGGAAGTCTCGAGGAACCCCAGCATTTCGGCCAGCTCCAGCGCGTCGGGGCCATCGAGATGGGATGGACCATCAGACACGTCGACGGTTCACGTTCCGGTGCTTCCCATGATGGGCAAGCGGCTCGCGCTGGTCGGTCCACCCCTCGGTTAGCATCGCCGGGTCAGTTGGCATGCGACCGACGCTGCCAATCCTCTTTGCAGAGAAGGATATTCAGCAAGTGCGTGTAACACAGATGGTGCAGGCGGCGCTCGTAGCGGGCACGGTACTCGGCGGCTCTCTCGCCGCGGCGGGCCCTGCCGCGGCGTCGCCGGATAGCGCCGCGGCGTCGCCGGAGAGCGTCTGCGGCAGCGGCTACCAGGAGATTGACAGTCACGACCTTCCCGGCCTCGCGACCGTTTACCTGCTCTACAACGGCAGTACCAACTGCGTTGTCACGAAGAAAACGGCGTACGAGGGGAAGCCCACTTTCATTAGTGCTGGCGTCGACACATCCCCTCCCACGTGGGAAGTCGGGAAGACCGTCGATCAGGGCGAGTTCAAGTACTACGCTGGCCCCAAGTACGTCCACGCCCCCGGGAAATGCGTCTCGTGGGCAGGGAGCGCCGCGCCTCTGGGCCAACAAAACCCAGATCTCGACCACATTTTTTTCTCCCAGCCGTCCCACTGCGACTGACCTGATATCCGGTACCGCGCTGTACCTGGTGCGTGTGCTCGACACGTGCGTGGACGGCGAAGGCGTTGCGGATGGGCGCAAGGGTAGAACGAGGCGCCGGGGGTGCCGATCCCGGTATGGGTGGAACTCGTGCCGGGGTCGCATCTCGAACGACTCCCGCCGCGGAGCCGATCCGTGGCGTGACCGGGGTCCACGGTGCCTTCGACACAGACCTGTCACCGCCGCCGCCAACGGGGCCTCGCGCGCTTGACTCCGATCGGGTATCGAGACCCCGAATCAGACCCCACTCGCCACCTGAAACCACCATTATTCAGACACCGCGAGATTTTCTGGTCAGTGACCGGCTATGCACAACCCATGACGAGCTGAACGGCGGTCAGTCCCAGCTCTGCGCGGTGTCGTACCGACGGCGCATCTGACGTCGCCGATAGAACACCTCGTCGACCGATAGCGTCGTCGTGGCGACCGGCGCCAGATGGATGTTCAGTCCGAGCTCGCTGATGCGGTGTTCCAGATCGATGCGGCGTTCCGGGGGCAGTGCGGACCACATCGTTTCGAATCGCGCACGGACGTTGACATCGGTGGACGCGATCAGGCGCAGCAGCACCAACCAGACATGGGCGTCGGTGGCGATACCGGGCAATGCGGCGACCATCGCATCGCTCAGCTGGGCGAGCAGGGCCACCGCGCGGTGCTGGATTCCGGCGTCCGCATATTCGATCAGGTTGAACAGTCCACGCCACAGCTCGGATTCGATGCGCCCCTCGAGACCGCCGATGAGTCCGCCCAGCGCCGCGTCGTTCGCCATGATCGGATTCGCGGCCAGAGTACCCAGGGCCCAGGGGCTCAGGTGCCCGATGAACGTCAACAACTCCGGTGCCGCGCCAGCCCTCAGATAGTTCGCGATCAGATTGCCGATCAATTCGACCGATCCAACGCCGAACAGCACGTCGCCGATCGCGGCGGTCAAATCCGGATCGCAGCGCGCGAACGCCGCCAGCGCGGCCAATTGCAGGCCGGTCGACCCGGTGAGTACGGCATGCAGCATTCGCGGCACCCGCTGTCGCGGCCCGGCCAGCAGCTGGCGCAGGATGGCGCTCACGCCACCGACGGAATAGGCGTAGGCGGCGGAGAAGATCAAGCCCTCGTCATCGAGTACGCCCTGTTCGATGGCCTTGACCAATTCCGGTGTGGCAAAGGCATCGAGGAATGGTCCCGCGGTGATGTAGTCCCTGCGGGCCAGCATTTCGTTGAGGATGCGCACGATGGGTTCCGGTGGCGCCACGTCGGCGAGTTGGCCGACGGTACGCGGATCCATATACGGGGCACAATCCGCCACATACCCGGGCGCGAGCATGGCAACCGTCTCGGCCGCCTTCTTCGGGTGGTCGACACCGACCGCGCCCGCGGCCCGGCCCGTCATCATCGGTGGCACGAGGCGCTGCACCAGCGGCATCGAGATGCGCAGCGGAATGATCGGCACCAGTTTGCTGATCCGCTCGAAGGTCTCGTTGTGCTGATCGAAGATCAGGCCGGCCAGCCGTTCCTGGAGTTGGTGCAGATTCTCGCTGCCCAACCGCTCCAGATGCGCCAGTCGCTCCACCGGGGCGTGCAACGTCCGTGACAGCAGGACGATCTGGGCACCGGTTACCAGGTCACTCATCAGCCGAGCCGACTCCCGAACATGATCCTTTTCGTCACCGCGCGAAACGGCCGCGGCAGGGCGCCGACCATCTCATCGATGGCCTCGATCAGTGCGGCCGTCTCCAGCTGCTTGGCCGCGCGGAACATCACCAGCAGATCGGCGGCCTCTTGTTCGGTGAGGAACCCGGCTGCCGCCAACGGCCCGCGTAGTTCATGTTCGAGGTCGGACCTGGCGGTCATACGGCTACTCGTTTCTTCCTGTGTCACAGCGTTGATCACTCGTGAAAGCTCCGAGCATAGGTGCGCCGACGACCCGATGTGGCCGCGCGTAAAGAATTCGTTATCCAAAGAATTTCATAATTCTTTGAGAGGTTCGACTTCCTTTTTATTTGCGCCGCAACACAACTCGATTTTTGTTCTCAGTGGTGGGAAGTTGCGGACTCGGCCCGTCGCGGACATCTGTTTGTATCGAGGCATGATGGATTGGTGTCGGCTCACCTGGCTCCGTTTCTGCACCGCGAGCCACACATGCCGACATCCGGCCTGACGCGTCGATCATTCCTCGGCGCGGCCGGCCTCGGTGCGGTCGCGCTCACCGCCGCATGCACCGGCTTCGCCACCACCGGAGGCGGCGGCATGCTCTTCCTGTCCACCCAATTCCGGCCCGCCGACGAGGCCGAACGTTTCCGCAGCCTGCTCGGCAAGACCGCGCCCGGCGTCAGCTACGTGACCATCGAGGAAAGCCCGTTCGCCAGTCAGGTGCGCAGTCAGGTCGGCGCGGGTTCCACGCAGGTCGGTCTGCTCGGCGGTCTGCACGGCGATATCGCGCCGCTGGCCGATGGCTATCTCCAGGACCTCACCGGATTGCTCGCCGACCTCGGCGACCGCGGCTGGCCCGCCGCTTACCTCCAACTCGCGAAGGCCGGCACCGACCGGACGTGGTACATCCCGTGGGCCACAGCCAGTTACGTCCTCGCCGCGCACGCCGACGCACTCGAACATCTGCCCTCGGGTGTGGATGCCGCGGCGCTGACCTACGACCAGTTCCTCGATTGGGCCATCGCCGCACGCCGCGCCAATGGCAACCGGCCGATGCTCGGCCTGCCCGCCGGACCTAAGGGTCTGCTGCATCGCTTCACTCAGGGTTACCTGCTGCCGTCGTTCACCGGCGGTCAGATCACCACCTTTCGTTCGGATGAGGCCGTGACGGCATGGCGGTACTTCCGCGAACTGTGGGCCAATTGCGCGCAATCGAGTACGAACTACGACTTCATGCAGGAGCCGCTGGCCAGCGGCGAGGTGCGCATGGCATGGGATCACGTGGTACGCCTCGTGCACGCGCCCGAGCGCGACCCTCAGGACTGGCATATGCTGCCCGCGCCGCGCGGTAAGCACGGCCTCGGCTATATGGCCGTGGTCGCCGGACTGGCAATTCCCAAGGGCGGCACCGATGCCGAACTCGCTCAGCGCACGATCAGCGCGCTCACCAAGCCGGAAGCACAGATCGAGCTATTGCGGTCCAATGGCTTCTTTCCGTCCGTCGATACCGTCATCCCGGACGATCTGCCGCCGGCGGTCGAACTCGAGGCCGATGCCGTGCACCGGCAGCAGCAGGCGCAGGGCGCGATCCTGTCGCTGCCGCCGGTGGGGCTCGGCCAGCGCGAGGGTGAGGTGAGCAAGGTGTTCAAGGACAGCTTCCGCTCGATCGTATTGGACGGAGCCGACATTCGAGCCACGCTCGACCAACAGGCGCGAGTGCTACAGGGCATCCTCGACGAGCTGAAGGTACCGTGCTGGGCGCCCGATCCTGCCGCCGACAACTGCGGGGTGGGGTAGGTATGCGCTCCCGACTCGGCTCCCCGTGGATCCTGCTGCTCCCTTCGATCGTGCTGCTGACCGCGCTCTTCGGCTGGCCGTTGGTACGGGCCGTCGTCGACGCCTTCAGCGATGATCACGGGTTCACCTTCGAGCACTGGCAGCGCTTGTTCGACGATCCGTATTTCCTGACGGCACTGCGCAATACGCTGCTGCTGATCGTCATCGTGGTGCCGATCCAGCTGGTGCTCGCGGTCGGTATGGCACTGCTGATGCAGGCGCGGCCACGTTTCGCGGGCGGCC
This sequence comes from Nocardia sp. CA-107356, assembly GCF_050946365.1. NCBI lineage: Bacteria > Bacillati > Actinomycetota > Actinomycetes > Mycobacteriales > Nocardiaceae > Nocardia > Nocardia sp. CA-107356. The sequence goes on from NZ_CP191992.1 coordinate 8,634,498, forward strand.
ACTTCTACCTGTGGTGTGTGCCGCTGGCGATCTCCGAACTCGCCGCCGGTCTGGTGTGGCTGTCGATCTTCGGCAATCGCGGCTATCTGAACTCACTGCTGGTCTGGCTCGGCCTATCGCAGGACGGCGTGCCATGGCTCAACTATCAGCACACCGGCACGATGCTGCTCGCGGTGGTGATCGCCGAGATCTGGCGCGCGACCTCGCTGGTATTCGTCATCGTGGTGGCGGGAGTGCACATGATTCCGCGCGACTACGACGAGGCCGCGCAGGTATTCGGCGCCAATTTCTGGCAGCGGCTGCGGCATGTGACGCTGCCGCAGCTCGGGCCGAGTCTGCAAGTGGCGCTGATCCTGCGCACGATCCTGGCGCTACAGGCCTTCGCCGTGGCGCAGGCGCTCACCGGACGCGACTTTCCGCTGCTGGTCGGTGAGACCTACGAGTGGTACTCGAATCTGCGCAACCCCGCCGTCGCGAGCGCCGTTTCCCTTGTCGTGCTGGCGATCTCGCTCGGTACCGCGGTGTTCTATCTGCGGACGGTGCGGGCACCGGAGGGATCACGATGACCGAGCCGACGGTCGCACCGTCCGCGTTGCCGCCGATCGACCGCGCACCCCTGCGCAGGCAGCGGTGGCGCGCCATCGGCGTGCAGGTGGCGTGCATCGCCGTGACGCTGTTCATGGCACTGCCGATCGTCCTCATCGGACTTGCCGCGGTGTCCTCGCGCGATGCGCTGAACGAGTTCCCGAAGCCATTGCTGCCCAGCGAATTCTCCACCGAGACACTGCATTCGTTCTTCCGGGCCACCGGGACCGTACCAGCACTGGGCAACTCGCTGCTCGTCGGTCTCTACACCGTGTTCTGGTCCCTGGTCATCGGTGCACCCGCCGGATATGCGCTGGCCCGCAACGCCTTCCGCGGTAAGGACACCTACCAGGTGTTCATCCTGTTCGTGCGCGCCCTGCCGATCGTGGTGCTGTCGGTGCCGCTGGCCACGATGTTCCTGCGATTCGATGTCTACGACACCGTCTTCGCGGTAACGCTGGTGCACACCACCCTCGCTCTGCCGACCACCGTGCTCATTACGGCGAGCATCTTCGTCGCAGTACCGGTCGACCTCGAGGAGGCCGCACGGGTATTCGGTTGCACGCGCTGGCAGGCGGCGCGCAAAGTCGTTGTGCCGCTCGCGCTTCCCGGACTCGCCGCGTCATCGATCTTCACCTTCGTGCTGTCGTGGAACGAGATCCTCGGTGCGACCATCGTGACGCTCGGACATCGTACGCTGCCCGCGCAGGTGCTCACCACGCTCGGCGAGGCGTCGACCCCGTACCGGTTCGCCGGCGGCTTCGCACTGATCATTCCGGCGCTGGCCTTCATCTTCGTGATGCGGCGCTACCTCGTGAATATGTGGGGGACCACGCTCAGATGACAGAGGTGTGCTCATGGCTGAAGTGATATTGCGGGATCTGGTGAAGACTTATCCCGGCGGCCCGACACGCGCCACCGACCAGGTCTCACTCGACGTGTCCGATGGCGAGTTCATGGTGCTGCTCGGGCCGTCCGGCTGCGGCAAGACGACCCTGCTGCGCATGATCGCCGGGTTGGAAATGCCGGATTCCGGACAGATCGTGATCGGTGGCAAGGACGTCACCTATCTGGAACCGCGGCGGCGCAACCTGTCGATGGTGTTCCAGTCCTATGCGGTATTTCCCAATAAGAAAGTCGCCGACAATATCGGCTTCGGCCTGCGCGTACACGGCGTGCCCGCCGATGAGATCCGCCGCAAGGTCGCGTGGGCGGCGGATCTGCTGCAGCTGACGCCCTACCTCGACCGGTATCCGGCGAAGTTGTCCGGCGGCCAGCGCCAGCGCGTCGCGGTGGCGCGGGCGATCGTGATGGACGCCGATGTGCTGCTCATGGATGAGCCACTGTCCAATCTGGATGCGCTGCTGCGGCTTTCGTTCCGCGCCGAGCTGAAGAAGCTGGTCGGCGAACTCGGTACCACCACGATCTATGTCACCCACGACCAAGTGGAGGCGCTGTCCCTCGGTGACCGTGTGGCAGTGATGCGCGACGCAGTGATCGTCCAATGTGGCCCGCCGACAGCGGTATACGACGGCCCCGCAACCGAATTCGTCGGGGGCTTCCTCGGCAGCCCGCCGATGAACTTCCTCACCGGAATCGTCGAGGCGGGCGCGGCCGGACCGCGCATCGATCTCGGTGGGCAGACGGTGCCGGTCCCGACGGCGCTCGCGTCGTTCAGCGGCAGAAAGCTCAACCTCGGCATCCGGCCGGAGGCCATCGTCGTGGGCGACGAACGCCCCGACTCGGTGCGCGCCGAACTCCAAGTGCTGGAGCCGCTCGGCTCATCGACCCTGCTGACCACCGAGGTCAGCGGACAGACGGTCAAGATTCAGGCGCAGCCGGGCTTCCGAGCCGACCAGGGCGAGGCGCTGAATCTGCAGATGCCACCGCAGGCCTGCCGCTGGTACGACCCGGAAACCGGATTATTGCTGGAGCATTCAGTGTAGATATCCGGTACTGACTTCGCCGGGACCGATCAATTCGACGGAGGGATATCGTGGAGTTTCTCCGAAGCTCTCCGCCGGTATCAGGGGGGTCGATGATCCATCGACACCGAGGGCACGTTCGGCCTGACGCAGGATGAGACAGCTCGGGGAGCAAATACTGTGAATTGCCATGGCACGTCGAGCCTGTCCCGTGGTCAATTCACCGGGATCGGTGAAACAGTCGCCGATATTCGAGATTATCGACCGCATTGTCCACTAACCAACTCTCACGGGAACTGCGACTTCATCCGCGAATCTACCGCGGCCGACGGTGAGCGTCACCAGACCGATATTGCCTATGGTAGTAATCAGCGGACCCGCAACCGTCGCGAATTGATATCCGCTGGCCGACAGCACTCCGAATACACCGAGGGCTCCGGCGAACGCATTCGCCGCGAACATTTGCCAGGTCTCTTCCTGCGGTTTCGACCATGCGTGTCGCAACGTGGGTATGGTCGCGATCAGATTGGCACAGATGGCCACCAGCGCACCGAATGTCTTATCCGAAATCTCCACTGTGACCAGCACACATGCGATAGAAGAGAGCAGACAGGCCCAATCGATGTCGTCCCCCGGTCGCAGACTTGCTCCACGCCGCAAACCGAGCGCGATAACTGCGGCGTTCATACTCGCCGAGGCGGCATTGATACCGGCGGCGAGATAGGCTCCTTCGAGATATGCAACTACCGCGAATACACTATTGGCGGTGCACCACGCCACCCATGACGCCATGCGCGGTCGCGTACCGCCGTCCAGCATTCCGATCAGATATGCGACGACACCATACAATGAGATGCCGACGCTCACATACGCCGCCGACGAACCCGGACTCCAAAACTCACTCACTGCACCCATTCCTCACATATTTTTCACGCAGACATGCGCAAGACAGCCAGAACCGGCGATTCGACCCGCATGCGAACACACCGAAGGGAACAACTCCGGTGCGACAGTGGAGACCGTAGTTGCGCTGGGTGAACACTTCGGGATGTTTTGTTCGTTCGCGATTGAAAATATCGTTACACGGGGGTTCCGGCGTCACAAATCCAGCGGGCCTGCCGTAACGAACATTTACGTCGGTAACTGATGCTTAACAGAACTCGTTATCGCGCTCACATCGGCGCGGAATTAATAGCTCGAGCACTCATCTGAGTGACGGCGCACACACCAGACCCGGCCGCGCACACACGAAGACCCCAGCCGTGGCTGGGGTCTCCCGTGGTCGCGCCGACCGTGGTGCGAGTCGAAATCTCTGCACCCCGGCCTCGATGAGTGAGCCTGCCACATCTGCCAGGAATCAGCGCGTCGAGCGCAGCCCCTACCGCCCGCGGCCACGCACTTGCATCTGTACGACCGTGGTCACGGCGCTTGTCCAGGTGCGACCGATCGACCGAGGCCGTTTTCGGATAACGAAATGGCAACATCGAGACGTGTCCGTGACCAAACTGTTCGACTCGGAATGGATGACTCGTGCCGGCAGCCACGGCGGGGATGATCAAGATGCCGTGGGATTTTCGAGTTCAGCGCCGGTTGCCTCCGATATCCGGACTACCGTGACAGCAGTGACAGTGACCGTTCACCCTGCTGGAGGCGTCTTGCGCACCATCGCTCGCGCGCTGCTCGTCGTGTCGGCGCTGGTCGGCATTGCCATGCCGACGCTGCCCGCGGCGGTCGGCACACCGAGCACAACCATCGATGACGTCACCGCGCGCAAAATCGATGAGTTGCTGGCATTGCGGGCCGCGACGCCGGGGGCAGGCAGTAAGGGCGAGTCGATCGATCTACTGTCGAGTCGGTTCCTCGGCACTCCGTACCGCGCGGATATGCTCGTCGGCTCGGCGAATCAGCCCGAACAGCTGGTCATCGATATGCGGCAGGTGGATTGCTTCACCTACCTGGATTATGTCGAAGCGCTCAGCCGGTCCACCGATCGCGACCAGTTCGTGGCGAACCTGATCGAGACCCGCTACACCGAAGGACGCGTCGAGTTCCGCCAGCGCAAGCACTTCTTCAGCGATTGGTCGCATACCGCGCGCGTCACGGCCACCGATATCACCGCGACGCTCAGCACCGCCGCGGTGACGGTCGGGAAGCACCTCAATGTGCGAGCCGATGGCGGAAACTACCTTCCCGGGCTGCCGGTCGTCGAGCGCGATATCACCTATATCCCCAGCTCAGCCGTCGACGACACCGTCATAGCTGGACTCCGCACCGGCGACTACATCGGTGCCTACACCGACCAACCCGGCCTTGATGTCACGCACGTCGGCATCTTCGTCATGACCCCGACCGGCCCGGTCTTCCGCAACGCTTCCTCACTCGCCGCCAACAACAAGGTCGTCGACTCCCCCTTCGCCGACTACGTGCACTCGACCCCCGGCATCATGGTGCTCCGCGCATGACCGCCGGGGCGTCAGCGGTGCTGCCTACCTTCTCTTTTCGATCAGTCTGATACCAGTGACAATGCTCGGTTCGATCTCGATCACAGTATCCGTGACGGAGTCGACCCACGGTCGCAGCAGCCGCTCGTACTCAGTGATCCGCTCGGGATCGGTGACGGTGCGGGCGAGTCCGGTGACCACCACCGACCAGCCGAGCCGCCGAACCGGATCGAACTCGTCGGCCTCGTATGCGACGACCACACTCGAGACCGGTCGCACGGCCGAGGTGAGCCGCGAGTCGAGTCTTGCTCGCACGATGATCCGGCCGTCCACCACCAGATGGTTGACGGGTCGAATGGCCGGTAAAGCCTGGCGACTGAATACGATCCGACCGATCGGTGCGCTCGCCAGCAGCCGCATCGCCTCCACCGTCCCCAACTCGACGGTGGACCGCGCCGGGTCACCGTTCGGAGCGGGCTCGATCATGGCTCCGAATCCCCCTCGACCGCAGCCAGTTCCGCAATCTCCACCGCACTCCCGCTTCCCGTCGCGTCGGATCAGCCTGTCCCCCATGGCATCACCGCGACGTACCGCTGCACAGGGGCGAAAGTCCCCGCCAGTCGGTGACCGAATGCCCTTATCTGCGCGCCGGGCGATGGATCACACTCCCGCGCCGATGGTGGCCCCGTCGTGCCGACCATTACACGGCTGTGCGCCGTCATGTTCGCGCGGGAGGTCAAGGGGTATTGGTCAGCGACCATCTCCTATATATCGGGGCTGGTTGCTCAGTAGGCTGAGGTGGTATCAGCAGGAGGTGTTCGGATGATCACTGTCTTCTTGGTCGACGACCACCACATCGTGCGACGAGGCGTGAAGGATTTGATCGACTCGGAGCCCGATCTGGATGTGGTCGGTGAGGCGGGCACGGTCGCGCAGGCGATGGCGCGGATTCCGGCGCTGCATCCAGAGGTCGTGGTGCTCGATGTGCGGCTCCCGGACGGTAATGGCATCGAATTGTGCCGTGAACTGTTGAACCAGCATCCGGAGTTGCGCTGTTTGATTCTCACCTCGTTCACCGACGAGGAGGCCATGCTCGACGCGATTCTGGCCGGGGCCAGCGGCTATGTGGTCAAGGACATCAGCACACTGGAGCTGGTCGAGGCCATTCGCGAGGTCGGCGCCGGCAAGTCGCTGCTCGACAATCGTGCGGCCGCCGCCCTCATGGCGAAACTGCGCGAGGAGGCCGGGACCGAGACCGGGCCACTGGCCACGCTCTCCGAACAGGAACGGACCCTGCTCGATCTGCTGGGTGAAGGGCTGACGAATCGGCAGATCGCGGGCCGGATGTTCCTGGCGGAGAAGACCGTGAAGAACTACGTCTCGCGATTGCTGACCAAGCTGGGGGTGGAGCGGCGCACGCAGGCCGCGGTGCTGGCTTCGAAACTCAATCCGCAAACGAAATCGGGATGAGCCCAGCGTATGGCGATCCGGCGCTGAGCGGCCGCGTGGCCCAGATCGTCGGCGTCCGCGGACGGCGGCACGGTGTTGGGCTGGTCGGCACCATTGCCCACAGTGAGTTCAGCTCCGGATAGACGCAGGTACTTCGACGGAAGCTCACAGGCTCCGTTAATCGTCCCGCACAGCGCTGTTCATATCGTGTTTACGATGTCGGAATGTTGATCTACGACGGGCAAAGAAGTTCGAGTCCACCTGGCGAGAGCGTGGGCAATGCGCGTCGGTTTCGATCCTGGGTGATCTGGGGCAGCATCGCGGGGGCGGTTCTGGTGCTCATCGCGGGTCAGCTCATGGCCGTGCACATCACTGCGCTCGGGCCACTGACCAGCCTTTCCTGGGACTATGTCGGGCGGCCCAAGTCAGCGACCACGCCGTGGGCCGGATTTCTGCTCGCGCTGATCGGGGTCCCGGGGCCGGTTCGGGCGCGCGCCTTGGCGGCTGCGGTCGGCATCGACGTGATCTTTGTGATCATTCGGGCGCTCGAGGGGCGCTCGTTCACCGTCGGCAACGGTCCGACCATTGTGTTGACCGCGCTGGCCCTGATCGTCGCGATGCGCTGGACGGGTGCGCGCCGCGAAACGGCGCTGCGGACCATCGCGCTGGGGGCGCTGCTGATCCTGGCGACGAAGGTCGGCGAGATCTGGTTGGACATCACGGCGTGGGCCCGTCCGATGGTGCTGGATCCGTATGCGGAACTGGCCGATCACGCGCTCGGGAATCCGTCCTGGCTGGTCGGGCAGGCGCTGGACGCGGCGGGGCCGGTGCCGTTGGGTGTGGTGCAGTGGGTGTATTTCGAGCTGCCGGTCGCGGCGATCGTGGTCGCCGCCTGGCAGCTGCGCAACGTGACGATCGGTGTGTGGCCGCGGCACTACCTGGTGCGAACGTTCCTCACCCTCGGGGTGATCGGTCCGCTGTTCTATGCGGTCTTCCCCGTGGTGGGACCGGTGCTGGCGTTCGGGCCGCAGGGACATGGATTCGAACTCGCCGATGTCTGGCCGAATATCGTTCCGGCACTGCCGTCCTCGATCGAATCGATGCCGTTCGACGGGATCACCCCGCGCAACTGCATGCCGTCACTGCATACCGCGTGGGCGCTGTCGCTGTTCATTCATTCCCGGCGCGGACCGCTGTGGTTGCGCTGGGGTGGCGCGTTCTGGCTGGTCTGCACTCTGATCGCGACACTCGGCCTCGGCGCGCACTACGGTGTCGATCTCATGGCGGGCGCGGCACTGTGCCTGACCGTCGAATCCGTCCTGCGCGATCCCGACCGGGGCTGGGACCGCGAGCGCACGTGGGTGGTGGCCTTCGGTATCGCGACATTCGCGGGCGTGCTCCTGTGCGTGCGCTACCTCGCACTGCCGATGGCGAACTACCCGTTCCCGTTCGGCATCGCGCTCCTCGGTGTCTTCGCCGCGCTGGCGTACACCTTCTACCGAACCTGGTTCGCCGAAGCGGACGTCCGTGAAAAGGTACTGAGCCGCTAGCTCTTCCGCAGCGTGCCGGTAATGGCACCGCCCTGACCCGCGTGGTAGGTGACGGTGCCATCCGGTCGCAGCTCGACCGTCGACAGGCCTGCTTCACACCCGATACCGCCGGTGAGTCGCGCGGCGAAGACGAGTTCGGTCTCGGTGCCGCTGATCATCCGTCCGATCCGATCGCAGCGGCTACCGGAGTTCTGATCGATATCCGACGAGGTGGCGACCTCCTCGGCATTCTTACCGGACTTGATGGTCAGCACGATGTCATGTGCCGCGCGACCGTCGGTGACGACGCCCTTCCATTCGCCCAGAAACACTTTCGGCACCCCCCACACCGCGGCCACCGGCGTCGTATCGTCCGGGCGGTCGACCGGAGCGGCGACACTACCGGTGGAGCCACCGTCATCGGAGGCGACCACGAACGCCACGATCACAACGAGCACGGCCACCACCGCAACGCCCCCGATCACCGCGAGGCGCAACAGCTTCGACCGCGCCGCATCACCCTTGCTCGACGAATCCTGGCCCACCGAACCAATTTTAGTTGCCCACTCGACACCGAACCCCGTTTTCGGCGAGCGCGGACAACCCGAAATTTGTTGCGCGCCCGGCGGAATCCGTTTCATCGCAGGTACCCCGTTCGCGAAGGCGGGAGCAGGTCACCTACCTCGGGTCGGTGAGTGTCGTAAAAGCACCTCCGCATCAGCCACGATGTCGACTCCTTGCTGTCAGGTCCGGTCCCGGCATCCGCGAGTCGGGCGGCGATGGGAAGGATCCACGGCTGGTCCGGGCATGATCGACTGGTGATATCAGTGCATCGACCGATCGCGGTGTTCGACGCGGGGCTCGGCAGTTACTCGGCCGTGGAGCTGCTACACCGGCGCCTGCCCGACCGCGACATCGTCTACTTGGCCGATCGCGCCAGCTTTCCCTATGGTGCGAAGGACCGTGCGGAACTGCTGAAGGTGGTCTCGCGGGCCGTAGAATTCCTCGCCGGATATCAGCCGAGCGCAATTCTGCTGGCCTCCAACGCACCCTCGGTGACCATCCTGGACGACCTGCAGAGCCCAGTGCCCATCTTCGGGGTCCGGCCGCCGGTCCGTGCGGCGCTCGCGGTCGCCGACGAGGTCGCGGTGCTCGGCGTCCATTCGCTGGTACAGAGCCCGGAAATGCGCGAATTCCTCCGGGCGCAAGCCGGTTCCGCCGCCGAGCGTATTCATGCGGTGAATGCCTCGCCGCTGGTCGAGCTGGTCGAGAGCGGCGATTTCCTGTTCCGCCGCGAGTACACCGCGCAGCTGGTCTCCGAATTCTTGGACGATCTGCTGGCGGCGCATCCGAGAATCGACGCGGTGACGCTGTCGAGCACCCATCTGCCTTGGCTGCGTGCCTATTTCGAGCGAGCCCACCCCGAGTTGCGGTTGTTCGATCCGATCGAGGATGTGGTCGACCGGATCCGTCCGCTGTCCACATCCGGCGGCGGCGCCGTTCTCGGTCTGGTGACCGAGAACGAGCGCTACCCGGCGAGCGAGTTCCGTTCGATGCTCGCCCGCCTGGGCATCGACCTCGAGATGCACCCCGTTGTCATGCCGTGAGAACCGCTACTGCTCGGCCGACGACCCGAATTCGGTAGGCAGTTCATCGATTTCGGTCGAGTCGAGTTTGCCGGTGACCTACGCGGTGTACTTGTAGAAGCCCTCGCCGGTGGCGATGCCGAGCTTGCCCTTGTCGATGTAATTGGTCTTGAGCCAGGCCGCGAGCCGCTGTCCGTCCTCGCCGCCGTTGACGAGGATGTTGTAGGGGGTGGTGAGGCCGATGACATCGAGAATCTGGAATGGCCCATATGGGGCGCCGGTGCCGATCCGCCAGGTCTTATCGACCGCGTCCGGTTCGGCGAAGCCGCCCGCACTCAGGGCCATGGCCGCGTTCAGGAGCGGCACCAGCAGCGAATTGAGGACGTAGCCCGCCTTTTCCTTGTGCAATTCGATCGGCACCATGCCGATAGCCGCGGCGAAATCGACCACCGCTCGGTACACCTGCGGATCGGTCTCGGGTGTGCCCATCACCTCGCCGGTGTTGTACTTCCACACCTGATTCGCGAAATGCAATGCCAGGAACCGGTCCGGCCGACCGGTGAAGTCCTTCATATCGCTCGGCAGCAAAGTGGAGGAGTTGGTGGCGAAGATCGTCTTCTCCGGTGCGAGTTTGCCCAGTTGCCGATAGGTCTGCTCCTTGATGGTGAGGACCTCCGGCACCGCCTCGATCACCAGATCGGCATCCTGCACCGCGGCCGCGAGATCGGTGGTCAGCGCGATGCCCGCCGCGGTCCCTTCGGCTTTGCCGCCACCCGCGCCGGGAACCTCATCGCGATAGGTCTGCGCCAGCTTCGCGATGCGGTCCCGGGCACCGGCCAGGGCGTCGGCGCTGATGTCGTAGGCGGTGACGTCGAATCCGTGGAATGCGGTCTGGAACGCGATCTGCGAACCGAGTACCCCTGTACCGAGGACGGTCACCTTCCGGACGGTCATAGCTTTCTCCTTTCTCCACGGGGCGAAGTTCGCCCCGTGACGTCATCTGGGTCGCCGAGAGCTGCGAAGAATCCGGCGACGATCTGGGTGATCTGGTCGCGCAGATCGCCGATCGCATCGCGACCGGGATGCGCGCCGGTCGATGGCCGGGCCATGATCAGATGCAGCACCGCGAAGACGCTGCGGCCCGCCAGCAGTGCCTGCTTGTCCAGGCTTTTCGAGTCGAGACCGCGCTCCGCTGCGGCCGCGGCGAGCCGTTGCGCGATCATCGCCTCGAGGCGCTCGACGAGGGCCAGTCCCTCCGATCGGTATTGCTCGGTCGGCGCGCCGAACAGGAGCTCGCGCTGGTAGGCCATGGCGTTCTCGACGTGCCGGTCGGCGACCTCGACGGTCGGCCGCACCATGCCCAACACGGCCTCCGCCGGATTGGGCTGCGATTGCGACTGCCGGACGCCGAGCTCGAGTGCCGACCGGAAATCCTCGTTGTAGACCATCAACAGCAGCTCACCCTTCGACGACGCGTACCGGAACAGCGTCCCCGCGGCGATATCCGCGCGATCGGAGATCTCCTGCGTCGTGACGCCCTCGAACCCACGTTCGGCGAATAGCGAGGCCGCGGCCTCGAAGATGCGCGACTGCTTATCGCGCATATTCCGGACGCGACGTCCGACGTCCGCCGATTCGGGCGAGGTAGTCATCAATGGCCTCCAGCTCATTTTGAGTGGACTCATTAATGAGCGTACTCCTAGTTTAGCGCGCAACCTCGTGGTCAGCATGAGCCGATGATCGGCACGAGTCGAGGGCCGTTGGTGCGGACCGAGTGTCGGCCGATCGGAGCGGTGTAGACCAACGTGATCGAACGGATAGCCGTCCCACAGTTGGCGTGGGCGGGCCGTCTTGAATGCGGAATTCGTTCGTCCAGCTAACTCACAGCCACGGCCCATAGTGCGCAAATGTTGAGCTTCGAGGATTGTCGTGTCGGTCCGGTTCGAACGGGTCGATGGTCTCGGATCGAGACCTGACAACAGGAGGAACGTGGATGAAGATCAAGTCGAAGCTGGCGAAGGGTGCGATCGCAGGCGGAGTGCTGGTCGGTTTGCTCGGTGTCGGCGCCGGTGTGGCGAGCGCCGATCCGGGGTCCGATCAACGCCCGGCCGTCGAGCAACAGCAGGGACACGATCAGCAGCGGCCGGATCAGCGACGGGATGATCAGCAGCGGCCGGATCAGCATCAGGACCAGCAGCGGCCGGATCAGCAGCCAGCTGGACACGGGTTCTGGCTGTTCGGCCAGTGGATCCCGCTGCCCTGATCTCGACTCGGCGCGAAAGGCCCTGTGTCCGTTGGACATGGGGCCTTCGCCGTTTGTCCGCTGAGAGCGTAATGACCGACCGGATCGGCGCGCGCGGTCGTACGCTCTGGATATGACCGAGCATCCGAGACTGCACTCGATCCCGGGCGGACGCGACGACCAGCCGAGGGACGCCGAACCACTGTGGCGTGAGGTGCTCGGCGAACGGTTGCGCACGTTGCGCCGGGAGCAGCGCGAGACGCTCGTCGAAACCGCTGGGCGAGCGGGCATTTCGCCGCAATACCTGTCCGAGGTGGAGCGCGGGCGCAAGGAACCGTCGAGCGAGATGATCGCGGCCTTGGCGGGCGCCCTCGGCACCACCCTCTTCGGTCTCACCGAACAGGTGGCCGACGACTTGCGCGCACTCCGTCGTCCCGCCTTCGCCCGGCAGTCCGCACCGCGCGCCAGCGCAACGCCCACTCTCATGGCGCTGGCGGCATAGGCCTGCACCGCTGGTGGGATTCGATGAAGGCATCATGCGCGTCATCGCCGAGACGCGCCAGGATGCGGTGACCCGGGCGATCCGGACGATCGGTGATGCCGGGGTCGGCATCGAGGTGCTGGGGCTGCTCGCGCTCGTCGGGGTGATGGCCGTGGTCGTGACCAGGAGTTGGCGGGTCGGCGCGGCCGCGTCGGCAAGTCTGCTGCTCGCCGACTTCATCGCGCACAACCTGAAGCAGGCGATCGGGCGGCCGCGCCCGAGCGGAGACCTGACGGTGTGGCCCGAAATCCAGGGGTGGGCGATGCCGTCGACCCATGCGGCCGCCACCTCGGCACTGGCGTTGGCCGTCTTCCTGGCCGTGGACTGGGAATCGGCCCGTACGCGCCGCGCGGCGGGTGCGGCACTCGCCGCCGCGGTGGTGTTCATCGGCGGGTGCATGGTGTATCTCGGCGCGCACTGGCCGACCGATGTCCTTATCGGCTGGCTGCTCGGCACTGCCGTCGGCACCGCCGTCACCTGGGTGACCCGCCGAGTGCGGCCGCGAACCAGCCCTATGCGAGCCTAGGTCGCGCGCGACCCGAGGACGGTGTCGACCAGGCCGTAGTCGACGGCCGATTGGGCGGTGAATACGCGATCGCGGTCGGTGTCGTGACGCAGTCGCTCCGCCGACTGCCCGGTGTGCCGAGCCAGGATCGACTCGATTTCGGCGCGCATCCGCACCAATTCGTCGGCCTGCAGGATCAGGTCGGGAATCGCCCCCTGACCGCGGGCGGCCGGCTGATGCAGTACCACCCGGGCATGTGGCAGCAGGGATCGGCGACCGGGCGCGCCACCGGCGAGCAACACCGCGCCGACCGCGATGGCCTGGCCGACGCAGGTGGTGAGCACGGGGGCCTTGATGAACTGCATGGTGTCGTAGATCGCGAGCATCGCGGACAGATCGCCGCCCTCGCAGTTGATGTAGAGATTGATGTCCTGTTCCGGGCTCTCCGACTCCAGATGCAGCAGCTGCGCGATGAGCGCATTGGCCACGCCGGAGTCGATCGGGGTGCCGAGGTAGACGATCCGTTCGGCCAGCAGGTGCGAGTAGATATCGGTGATCCGCTCGCCGCCGCGTGGATGCTGGGCGATCACATTGGGAATGGTGTAGGTCATGCCGTGATTCCGATCCGCTGGCGCTGGGGCACGATCTGCCCGAACGAGTCGACGATATGGTCGATGAAGCCGTATTCCTTGGCCTGCGTCGCGCTGAACCAGCGGTCGTGCAGCGAATCTTCGTAGATACGGTCATAGGGCTGTCCGGTATCGCCCGAGATGATGCCGAGCACGGTCTCCACGGTGTAGCGCAGATCATCGGCCTGCACCTCGACCTCGACGGCGCTGCCGCCGATTCCGGCCGACCCCTGATGCATCAGCACCCGCGCATGCGGCAGTGCGAAACGTCGCCCGGGCGTACCCGCGGACAATAGGAATTGTCCTGCGCTGCAAGCCAATCCGAGCGCCAATGTCGATACCTCGCACGGCACCAGGCGCATCACATCGCGAATGGCGAGCATCGCGGGAACCGAACCACCCGGTGAGTGGATCCACAACGAGATCCCCGCCTCGGCGTCCTCGGCCGCCAACGTGAGCAGCTGAGTCATCAGCAACGTCCCGTTATCGTCGTCGAGGGCGCCGTCCAGCACCAATATCCGCCTGCCGAGCAGCTGCTCCCTGGCGCGCCAACTGAACAACGGTGTCTTGTCATCGTGAGCCATGACTCCACCGTGCCCTGCGCGCACCGCGAAAATCTCGCCGTGCTGCCCTCAGCAGATCTGCTCAGAGCAGCGGGGACTCATCAGAGCAGCGGGGACTCAGTCGTGCGCGTGGGCGTGGATCCGCGCCTGTACCTCGGGGCGGCGCAGCGGCGGCACGGTCTTCGGCGGGACCTTGCGATCCGGCAATTGCTCGAGCAGCCGCATCGTGGCGGCCGCGATTTCGGCGACGGCGGCATCGACCGCCGGACGGGTAGCGGCGGAGATGCTGGACAGCCCGCCCACCTTGCGGACGTACTGCAGGGCAGCCGCATGTACTTCTTCCGGTGTCGCCGCGGGCTCCAGCCCGCGCAGAGCAGTGATATTTCGGCACATGACCCGAGGCTAACTCGGGTCGCCGGGCTGAGGCGAGGATCGCGGGTCAGCTCCTCGCCGCACCGGTCCGCCGAGCATCCCGCCTCAGGCCTTGCCCAACGCCCTCGCGAGCTGCCCCTTGGTCATCTTCGAACGACCCTTGATGTTTCGCTGCCTGGCCTCGTTGTACAGCTGGTCGCGGGTCGGGCCCTTCGGCCCGCGACGGCCCGAGCGCTGCCCCCCGCGCTGCTGGGGCGATTTGTCCTGGATCGAGGAGCGGCTGGCGGTCTTCGTCTGCCCGGCCCGGGCGCGATTCTTGTTGACCGTGCGTGCGGCGATTTCCTCCGCGCGCTGCTGGCTCTCGCCCCGGTCCTGCGCCGAATCCCTGATGTGTTCGTACTGGCGTTCCTGTTTATTGCTCCATTCCTTGGGCATGTCACACACCTCCTGTCCGCCGAATACCCGCGCGTCGGATGCGAAACCACCGTCCGGCAGGTGTATGCCCGTCGATATGCTGGCCGCGTGAAGGTACTTCCTGCCACGTTGGTGACCGTCGCCGATGATCTGGCCGCGGTGACGACGGTCGGGCCTGAGGACGATCCGGCGGACGCCGGATTGACCAGCGGCGAGGTCGAGTCGCTGTGGGCATCCGTGCAGGCGTGGTACCGGTTGGGGACGACGCCCGCGATTCAGACGTGTGTGCGGCGCAACGGGAAGATCGTATTGAACCGGACCATCGGGCACGGCTGGGGGAATGCGCCGAGGGACAGCCCCGATGCGGAGAAGGTGCTCGCGACGCCGGAAACACCGTTCTGCGGCTTCTCCACCGCGAAAGGAGTGTCCGCCGCGCTGATGTTCATGCTCATCGAACAGGGCGCATTCGAGCTGAATGATCCTGTGTGCGAGTACATTCCGGAGTTCGCGGCCAATGGCAAGGATGCGATCACGATCGGCGATGTGCTGTCGCATTCGGCCGGGGTGCCATTTGTCACGCCGCCGTACCGCGGGGTCGATCTGGTGCTCGACGAGGAGTTGGCCGTTCAGGGGTTGTCCGATCTGGTGCCGAGCTGGCGGCCGGGCCGGTTCCGCGTCTACCACGCATTGACCAGCGGGCTGATCCAACGCCTGCTGGTGCAGCGGGCTACCGGCAAGCGGATGCGCGAGCACCTCGCCGAGCAGGTACTCGTGCCATTCGGCTTCCGCTGGACCAACTTCGGAGTCCGCCCCGAGGATGTCGACAAGGTCGTGCCAAGTGTGAAGACCGGGCCGCCACCATCCCGAATATCGACCTTCTTGGCGCGCAAAGCACTCGGCGGCGGAGTGGACCGCGCGGTCGCCAAATCCGCGAACCAGGCCTTCCTGACCGCCGAACTGCCCTCGGGCAACCTCGTCACCACGGCCTACGAACTGTCCCGCTTCTACGAAATCCTTACCCGCGGTGGCGAACTCGACGGAATCCGAATCATCGAGCCGGACACCCTGCGCGCAGCGATCCAGCCCGCGCCCCGGATACCCGGCCTGGCCGGACGAGTAAGCCGCGCCGGTTTCGAACTGGGCGCCCGCCGATCCAAATTCGGCCGAAACACCCAGTCCCACTTCGGTCGCAGCGGACTGACAACCCAATACGGCTGGGCCGACCCAGCCCGCGGCCTCTCCGGAGCCATCCTCACCAACGGCAAGGCCACCACCGATACAGAACGCCCCTGGGCCCTGGTCGCCCAGATCTCCAACACCATCGGACACCTCGGCCCCGCCGACAGGCTGTTCGACGCCACCTGAGAGGTTGCAACGAAAACCAGTGGTGCACAGTTTATTTCGCCTAACTGAGTAGTCGCACGCCCGGTGCGCGGTGCCCAGACCCGGAGCTAGGTACCTGCTGTATACGAGATCACGGTGACACAGACAGCGGTGGCCGCCACGAGGACAAACCACCCCCGCCATATTCGTCACGTGACTCTGCTCCTCAGCGGTGGCGAACGTTGAGGAGCGCGAGGTTATCGGCGGCACCGGCTGGTTTCTGCGCTGGACGTTGAGCCAGTATCGGGTCGGTTCACTGAGCCGACCGAATTCGTATGTCGGATCGGTGATTGGTGCGCACGGCATCCGCTTGTGTGACTAGGCTTTTCGAGCACATATTCGCAGGACGTCGCGCAAAAGGGGTGGATATGACAAGTTCCGGGTCGACGTCGGTTGAGATCGACCCGAACAAGCCGAGTATTTCGCGCGTCTACGATGCGCTGCTCGGCGGGAAAGACAACTACCCCGTCGACGAAAAAGTCTGTGAACACCTGCGTGCGACCATGCCGAACATCGATGATCTGGCGAAACTGAATCGCGAGATCCTGGGTCGCGGCGTGCGCTACCTCGCTGGCGAGGCCGGACTGAAGCAGTACCTCGACCTCGGAGCCGGCCTGCCCACCATGGAGAACACCCATCAGGTCGCCCAATCGCTGCAGCCGGGGGCACACGTCGTCTACGTCGACAATGATCCGCTCGTGCTGGCGCACGGACGCGCACTGCTGAAGCAGAACGACCACACCGTCGTCGTCTCGGCCGACCTCCGGCATCCCGATAAGGTACTCGCGCATCCGGATGTGCGACGGACGATCGATTTCGAACAACCCGTCGCCGTCATGCTCGTCGGCATGCTGCACCATCTGCACGACGACGAGGATCCGGCAGGTGTCGTGGACGGATATATGAATGCCGTGCCCTCGGGCAGCCACCTGTTCATCACGCACTTCTGCGACTCGGGCGAGGAGGCCAGGAGAACCGAGAAGTCCTTCATGGAATTCCTCGGCACCGGCCGCTTCCGTACCGATGACGAGATCCTCGATCTGATCCGCGGCTATGACCTGGTCGAGCCCGGCCTGGTCTACCTCCCGCAATGGCGCCCGACCCGCATCGTGCGCGACAAGCTGACCGTTATCGAGCGCCTGATGGTCGGCGCCATAGCGCGCAAACCCTGATTGCGCGCAACCCGCACAGCACCCCCGCGGCAGCGATTAGCAGGCCGAACTGCGGGTATGGCGCATATATGGTCCCGACCATCGATGAGCTGCTGCACGCGCTGACCCGCGCCGTGAACACGCTGGCGGGTACCGATATCCGCTTCGCGGTGGCGGGCGGTTGCGCGGTGTACGCGCGCGGCGGACCCGCTACCGAACACGATGTGGATATCCTCATCAAGCCCGCCGATCTCGCGCGCGCCCGCGCCGCGCTGGCCCGCGGCGGACTGCGGGTCGCAGAGCCGCCCGAAGACTGGCTGACCAAGGCCTATGACGGCGGAGTCCTCATCGACCTGATCTACCGGCCGAACAACCGTGACGTCACCGACGAACTGCTCGATCGCGCCACCGTGATGCGCGTCGGTCCCGCGCTGGCGCCGGTGGTCAGCGCGACCGATCTGCTGATCGACAAATTGCTGGTCTTCGACGCGCACCGCCTGGATCTGAGCCCGCTGCTGCATATTGCGCGCGATCTGCGCGAGCAGGTGGATTGGCAGTGTGTGCGCTCGGAAACCCATAGCTCGCCCTACGCCAGAGCCTTCCTCGGACTGCTGGGCGACCTCGGGGTGATCGAGCCGAAGGAGGGGGCGTAGATGGAGCTGCCGCAATATCTGGTCGCACACCTGCGCCGGGCACTCGCCGAGGATCCGCGCACCGCCGAACTCGGCGTCCAGGTGACGATCCGCGGCGATGTGATCGTCCTCGGTGGCGAGGTGAGCAGCGCCGAACGCAAGCAGCAGATGGAAAACGTGGTGCGCGAACAGGTTCCGCAGGCCCGCATCCACAATGACGTGCACGTCACGCCGCCCGCGGCCCCCGGGGACACCGAGGCGCTGGCGGACTGAGACCGGAAAGGAGGCTGGCGCATGCGGATCGCGGCAATCGGCGACGTACATCTCGGCGTCGAATCACACGGCGAATTCCGCCCCGCGCTGGCGGAGCTGCCCGATCGCGCCGATGTGCTGCTGCTGGCGGGTGATCTCACCCGGCACGGCACTGTTGCCGAAGGCCGGGTCGTCGCCGCGGAATTCGCCGATCTCGGCGTCCCGGTGGTCGCGGTCCTCGGCAATCACGATCACCACAGCGACGCACAGGACGAGATCACCGCGACGCTCACCGATCACGGCATCACCGTATTGGAAGGCACCGCGGCCGAATTCACGGTCGACGGACATACCCTCGGCATCGCCGGGACAAAAGGCTTCGGCGGTGGTTTCGCCGGTAAGTGCGCGAGCGTCTTCGGCGAACGGGTGATGCGCGAATTCGCCTCGCACACTGTCGACCTCGCGCAGACTCTGGGAGCAGCACTGGCAGGCCTGCACACCGATGTCACCGTGGCCATGACCCACTACTCCCCCATCAGCGACACGCTGCACGGCGAGCCACGCGAAATCTACCCGTTCCTCGGCTCGTACCTACTCGGCGAGACCATCGATGACCAGGGCGCCGACCTCGCGATCCACGGGCACGCGCATGCGGGCATCGAACGCGGCACCACACCGGGCGGCATTCGGGTGCGCAATGTCGCGTTGCCGGTGGTGCGCACCGCTTATGTCGTCTACGAGCTGACGCCCGAGGCGAAATAGTAAGGAGTATCGATGTCCTCGATCGGATCCACCGCCACGCTGGCCGCGGCGGCACTGGCCGCGGTCCTACTCGTCGGCTGCGGCGACGACGGTGGTATCAATCCGCTGCCCGCCACCCCCACCTCGCATCCGGACATCACCATCACGTTCTCTTCTCCGGGCAGCTCCGCGCAGGTGCCGAATCCGGACGAGATCACCCCGACCGCGGCAAAACAGCTGTGCGCCATGATGGAACCCGAGGTCGACAAGTGGCGCACCGAGGGCACGCCGCTCGGCAAGATCAGCTTCAACGGCACCGTGCAAAACTGGGCCGCCCGCAACGGCGGCCTCAACGACACCGTCATCGAGGACCGCGCCATCATCGACCGCATCACCACCACCGAATGCCCGGACGTCCGTCTACAGGTTCTCGACGCACTGAAGATCACGACCCTCGCGGACGGCCTGGCGGGGCTCGGTCGCTGAGTACACAGGTCAGGAAGATTCGGAAGCGGTTCGGGTGGCCAGGATTCCGGCCAGGATGACCCGTAGCCCGTGGTCGAATTCGGCATCGGTATCGGTATCGAAGAGATCGGCGACCATGCGGGCCGTCCTGGGGTAGCGGTCGGCATCGATCGCGTGGGCCAGCCGTGCGAGATCGTAGGGATTGCCGTCGGCGTACTCCGCGCCGGACTGGGCCTGCTCCTCGATAACGAACCCGACGGTGTAGTGCAGCAGGAGCGGAAAGACTCGTTCGGCGTCGCTCGTCGAGAATCCCGCATCCTCGAGCGTGCGCAATGTCAATTCCACGGTGCGCCACATGGCTTCGTCGCTGACGTAGGTACCGGCCAGCACCTTCGCCCCGTCCCGGTAGTGCAGCATCGACCGGCGCAACCGCCCGGTCAGCGCAACCACCCAGTCCTGCCAGTCCTCCCCCAGGCGCGGCGCCTCGACACCGTCGACCGCAACGACGAAGATCCGCCGAGCCATCGCATCGAGCAGTTCGCGCTTGTTCTTGACATGCCAATACAGTGCGGGCGCCTGCACATCCAGTGCCGCTGCGACCTTGCGCATGGTCAACCCATCGAGACCGACCTCGTCGAGCAGCCCCAATGCGGCCTCGGCGATCACCTTGGCATCGATCTTCACTGGCACCTCCGCTGTCGAATCCCTTGACAGTTTAACAATGTTCTGATCTCCTTAACAACGTTAAATCGCTTAACGTTGTTAAGGAGACCGACATGGAAACCACCGATGTAGTGATCGCTGGCGCCGGACCGACCGGGCTGATGCTGGCCTATGAACTGCGCCTGGCCGGAGTAGATGTGGCACTGGTCGACGGACTTCCGGCGCGAACCGGCGAATCCAGGGCGGGCGGCATCCACGCCCGCACCATGGAGGTTCTCGATCAGCGCGGCCTGCTCGACGATCTACTCCCACGCGGCCGCTCCATGCAGGCCGGGCACTTCGGCGGCCTGCCCCTGGATTTCAGCGACTTCGATACCCGATACCCCTTCGCACTCGCCGTACTGCAGGCGGCGATCGAACGCGAACTCGACCGGCACGCAACCGAACTCGGCGCGCCAGTGCAGTGGGCCTCGCCGGTCATCGACTTCGGTCAGGACGCGGCGGGCGTCGAGGTCGAGATCGGCGGCCCGAATCCCCGCCGGATCCGCGCCGCCTACCTGGTCGGCTGCGACGGCGGCCGCAGCGCGGTCCGCAAACTCGCTGGCATCGACTATGTCGGCACCGATGCGACCATGACCGGCATGCTCGCCGATGTCGAGTTGGCCGATCCGCCGGCGCAGCCCTTCTTCGGACACCGACGCGGTGTCGGCGATTTCTCCGCCGTCCAATTCGAGCCCGGCTGGTACCGACTCGTGGTCCAGCGCCACGACCGCGTCCTCGACCGCGGCACCGAACTGAGCTTCGAAGACTTCCGCACCAGCTTCGCCGAGGTCGCGGGCACCGACTTCGGTATGCACAGCCCGCGCTGGGTCTCGCATTACGGTGACGCCGCCCGCCAAGCCGACCGCTATCGCGTCGGCCGGGTCTTCGTGGCCGGGGATGCCGCGCACATCCACTACCCGGCGGGCGGCCAGGGACAGAACCTCGGCCTCCAGGACGCGGTGAATCTCGGCTGGAAGCTGGCCGCCACTTTGCGTGGCCACGCATCCGACGAACTACTCGACACCTACGAGACCGAGCGCCACCCCATCGCGGCCCGCGTCCTGCTCAACACCCGCGCCCAGACCGCGCTCGGCCGTTCCGGCCCGCACACCGATGCGCTGCGCGACATCATGAGCGACCTGATCGATATGGACCAGGTGCGCCATCGCCTCGGCCTGATGATCACCGCACTCGACATCCGCTACGACATCAAGGGCGACCACCCGCTCATCGGCCGCCGCGTCCCCGATGCCGATCTCACGACCGCGGCCGGCGCGACCCGAGTCCACGAACTCCTGCACGCGGGCCGCCCGGTGCTGCTCGTACTCGACGGAAACGACGTCCCGGCGGTCCCGCAATGGCACGACCGAGTCGATATCGTCCGCGCCGAAAGCCGCAGCGAGCACTGGGCCGTCCCCGGCGTCGGCGAGATCCCGGCCCCGGCCGCCGTCCTGCTGCGCCCCGACGGCTACGTCGCCTGGGTGGGCGAGGAACCCGCCGCCGCGGGATTGCCCGAAGCCCTCACCGTCTGGGTCGGCGCACCGGCCTGACACACCCATCCTGCTCGTTTCCGCCCTCGCACCCATTCGGCGAATATGCTGCCAATTAGCGGATGGCGAGGATGCCGAGCGGCCAGTCTTGTTGATCTTGTTATGAAGGAGGCATTCAGTTGATCTTGATGGCTTCGGGGTGACACTGTCGCCAGACGGACATGGTTCGAAATTTCTCCGGAGAAAGATCAAAAACGTTGCCTCGCAAAGGGGTTGTTGATGTGTATGCTATCGATCAATCACGACCCCACTACGAGGTGGGATGATGACCGAGGACGGTGTCGAGGTGGATGTCAATACACTCCGAATGCGCCGTGCGACTGTATTCGCAATAGGCGTCGGTGTGCTGACCCTGGCTGCGACCGGACCGTTGAATCGGTTGCTGCTCGGACTGTTCATCTGTCTCGGACTCGGACTCGGTTGGGTGAATGCTCAACTCACCCGGGTGACCGTCAACCGGGTCGCCGATGCCGAGAAGCCGAGGAAACAGGGGTTGTACCTCTCCTCTGCGACTCGATTGATCGCGATAACCGGCGGTTCGCTCGCAGTGGGTTTCCTGGCAAGACCCCATGGCATCGGAATCTTCTTCGGCATGGCCGCCTTTCAAGTGATTCTGGTGTTGGTTACCGTCTTGCCTGAAGTGAAGGAGCTTCGCCAGCAATCATGACGAATCAACTCGCCTTCATCGCGCAGTCGGCGCTTCCGGTCCTCGCACAGGAAGCGCCCGCCGAAGAGCCGAAAATCAAGGTCGGCGAACACGCGGTCGCCCATCTCTGGGGCTTGGACTTCAATGTCGACACGATCATCTCGACCGCCCTCGCGGCGGCGATCGTGCTCGCCTTGGCGTTCTACCTGCGGGCCAAGCTGACCTCGGGCGTACCCAACGGCGTGCAGTTGTTCTTCGAGACCGTGACGGTCGGGATGCGCAACCAGGTGGAAAGCGCCATCGGCATGAAGGTCGCGCCGTTCGCGCTGCCGTTGGCCGTCACGTTGTTCATCTATATCCTGCTGTCGAACTGGCTGTCGGTCCTGCCGGTGCAGTACGGACACGGCGAATTCATCGCGCCGCCCGCATCGGATGTCAATTTCGTCTATGCGCTGGCCCTGTTCGTATTCGTCTTGTATCAGGGCGCGGGTGTGTACCGACGCGGTCCCGGTGGGCATGTCAAACAGTTGCTGAAGGGCCACACCGGCTGGGGTCCGATGGTTTTCATCAATGTCATCGAGGAAGTCGCCAAACCGCTCTCGCTGTCGCTGCGATTGTTCGGCAACATGTTCGCGGGCGGCGTGATGGTCTCGGTGATCGCGCTGTTCCCGTTCTGGATCAGCTGGGGACCGAATGCCATCTGGAAACTCTTCGACCTCTTCGTCGGAGCCATCCAGGCATTCATCTTCTCGCTGCTGACCATCCTGTACTTCAGTCAGTCGATGTCGCTGGAGGACGAACACTAACCACCAGCGACTGTTTGCTGGTCGCTCGAAACAACAACTGATCGGCGCCGCCGATCGAGCTCATGTAACAGAACAGGAAGTGAAAAATGGCAGACGCAACAACGGCAGCCATCGTCCAGGGCGCCCTTATCGGCGGCGGCATCATTATGGGCGGCGGCGCCATCGGCGCGGGTATCGGTGACGGCCTTGCCGGTGCCGCGCTGATCAACGGCGTTGCCCGTCAGCCCGAAGCGGAGGGTCGCCTCCGCGGCAACTTCTTCCTGACCGTCGGTCTGGTCGAGGCGGCGTACTTCATCAATCTAGCGTTCATGGCGCTCTTCGTATTCGCTACTCCCGGTAAGTAATACAATATGACTCCGCGAACGGATGTTGTTGCCGAGGGGAATTTCCTCATTCCCAACGGCACATTCTTCGCCGAGCTGTTGATCTTCCTGATCGTGCTCGGGGTCATGTGGCTGTTCGTCGTTCCGCCGATACGGAAGGTATTGGCGGAACGCGAGGCGAGAGTCGCGGAGACCGCGGTCGACAACAAGGAAGCCAAAACCTTGTTCGCCGACGCCGAAGCGAAGTATCAGGCGGCCGTAGCGCAGGCGCGCAGTGAGGCGGTCGGGATCAGGAACCAGGCACGGGCCGAGGGCCGAGTTATCCTCGAGCAGTTACGAAGTGAGGCGCAGGGAGAGGCCGACAGGATCGTCGCGGAGTCCGCGACCGAACTGCGGGCCCAGGCGGACCAAGTGGCCGCGGAGCTGCGTGAGGCTGTCGAACCGCTCGCCGAGACATTGGCCGATCGTGTGCTCGGCATCAAGGATCGGCACGCCGACTCCAGCGTCGGCCATCACTCAGAACGAGCGTAGCCATGACTGTCATCAGCGCCATCGTCACCAGCGGCCTCCTCGCCGAAGGAGCCGTCAACGCGGCAGCGTCCGAGGACTCGGGCATCTTCCACATCACCTTCGACTGGCCGATCTTTTTCAGCCAGCTGTTCGGTTTCGCCGTCATTGTCTTCATCATGGTCAAATACATCGCACCGCCGGTCGGGCGCCTGATGGCCAAGGCGCAGAACAATATTCAGAAGCAACTGGACGAGAACGAGGCCGCTGCGGCGCGCTTGGTCGAGGCCAAGCGGGCCTACGACAACGCGGTCTCCGACGCCCAGGCCGAGCTGGAGCACATCCGCGAGGACGCGCGCATCGATGCCGAGCGCATCGTCGCCAAGATGCGCGAATTCGCCGACGCCGAGGTCGCCCGCGTCCGCAGCCAGGGCCGCGACCAGATCGCCCAGATGCGCACCCAGCTCATTCGCGATCTGAAGGCCGACCTCATCACCACGGTCTTGGACAGCACCGAGGAGAAGGTCCGCTACGAGATCGGCTCCACCCACGTGGCTGCCGACAGCATCGACAAATTCCTCGAAGACCTCGAGGCCATGGCCAACGCGGAACCGCCGGTCCGCCGCCGAGCCCAACCCTGGGCATTGTGAAGCTCGGTGGTCGCCGGACCGCATGCCCTGGCATGCTGGCCGCGTGACCACTGCGGAGATCACGGTCGATTTCGCGCCCGAGCTGCGGCTGTTCGTCGCCGCCGCACAGCGCGAGGGTCGTTCGGCCGTGCGAATCGACGCCGCGTCGACGCTCGGGCATGTCGTGGAGTCGCTCGGCGTGCCGCTCACCGAGGTGGGCGCACTGCTGGTCGACGGTCAACCGGTTGACCCCGCACACCTGCCCGCCGACGGCGAGGCCGTCTCGGTGCGCGCCGTGGACCGCCCCCAGCACATCGCCGAACCGCTGCGATTCCTCCTCGATATCCACCTCGGAACCCTCGCGCGGCGGCTGCGGCTGCTCGGCATCGACGCCGCCTACGAGAAACCGGATATCGGGGACGCGGCGCTGGCCACGCGTTCGGCGACCGAACGTCGCGTACTGCTCTCTCGCGATCGCGGACTACTGCGGCGACGCGAAATCTTCGCGGGCGCATACATTTACAGCCACCGCCCGCCCGAACAACTCGACGATGTGCTGTCGCGTTTCGCACCACCACTGGCGCCATGGACCCGCTGTACGGCCTGCAACGGCACCCTCCGCGTGACCGATGAGCAGACCCTGCGCGGACAACTCCCCGACGACACCGCACGCACCTACGATGCCTTCGCGCAATGCCTGGACTGCGGCCGAACCTATTGGAAGGGTGCCCATCACGCGAGCCTCGACGCGATCGTGACCCATGCCGTCGAGAACTTCGGCACCTGACCCGAGGGTCCTCAGGCTCCGAAGGCGCCTTCGAGGCGGCTGCGGGAGCCTGGGTGCAGCAGACGGGCGATGCTGACCAGGGCGGTGGCGGACCAGGTGCGGCGACGGATCTGCAGGCAGGGTTCGGTGCGGCGGATTCGAAGTAGGCGGCAGTCTTCGTGGCTGCCCTGCACCGCTTCGACCACATGCTCACCGCGGACCAGCGGCGCGACCTCGCTGAGGTAGTGGTTCGGGGTGCTGTCGGCGAAGTTCTGGTCGAGGTAGCCGGGAGCCGCAGCCGGGTTGACGTAGCGGTCCTCCAATTGGATCGGTACGTCGTCGTCGAAATGCACCAGCAGCGAATGGAATACCGCATCGGCTGGCCAGTCGTCGAGCAGTGGATTGTCGGTGTCGACGGGTTCGCTGCGCAGGAAGATCACCTCGGTGCGATGCCGGTGGCCGCGCCGCTGGATCTCATCGGCGATATTGCGCACCTCGAACAGCGGCGAGGCCACCTTCGCGGGTGCGACGAAGGTGCCGACGCCCATCATTCGGACGACCACACCCGCCGCGGCCAGTTCGCGCAGCGCGCGGTTGACCGTCATGCGGGAGATCCCGAGTGCGTCGACCAGTTGATGTTCCGAGGGCAGCAGATCGCCAGCAGCCCAGCGCCCGGCGCCGATCTGCGTGCGGATGAGGTTCTTGATCCGCTCATACGCCGGCGCCGAATCCGGTCCGGACGCCGCGAACAAGACCGCCAGATCTGCATCGTGCACGGGGCGGTTCATCGCCACCACCTCTCGCTATCTGATCTCCGCGTCACTTTATCCGTTCCGGTTGACAGCCACTTGTATATACAGGACTATGCATCTGGGCAGCTTCAGTAACCCAGAGCACAGACCGAGGGCGCACGTCGGGTCCTCCCCGCGCCGCACTTGTCGCAGCTGCTCCCCTTCTCCTGACGGAAGGCGGATTCATGCCGCACAACGACGAATTCGACGCCGGACTCCAGATCGAGCGCCGCACCATCGAAGTAATTCCGGATGCCGAACGCCACGGCACCCCGCGCAATCAGTTCACCCTGTGGTTCGGGGCGAATATGCAGATCACCGCGATTGTCGACGGTGCACTCGCGGTGGTCTTCGGGGCCGATGCGCTCTGGGCGATCATCGGCTTACTCCTCGGCAATATCCTCGGCGGCATCGTCATGGCCCTGCATTCCGCACAGGGACCGCGGCTCGGCCTACCGCAAATGATCTCCAGCCGAGCCCAATTCGGTGTCTTCGGCGCCGTCATACCGCTGCTGCTGGTGATCGTGATGTATCTCGGCTTCGCCGCGACCGGCACGGTGCTGGCCGGTCAGGCGGTGAACAAGATCCTGCACGTGGACAATTCGACCGTCGGCATCCTCGTCTTCGGTGCGCTCACCGCGGTGGTCGCGGTGACCGGCTACCGGCTGATCCACGTCATCGGCCGGATCGCCACCGTGGTCGGCATCATCGGCTTCACCTACCTGACCATTCGCCTGTTCGCCGAATACGACGTCAGCGCCTATGTCGGGGCCAAATCCTTCGACATCGTGACCTTCGTCCTCGCGATCTCCCTCGGCGCGGGTTGGCAGCTCACCTTCGGCCCGTACGTCGCCGACTATTCGCGCTACCTGCCCCGCTCGACCAGTGCGCGGACCA
Organism: Nocardia sp. CA-107356; assembly: GCF_050946365.1. Classification (NCBI taxonomy): domain Bacteria; kingdom Bacillati; phylum Actinomycetota; class Actinomycetes; order Mycobacteriales; family Nocardiaceae; genus Nocardia; species Nocardia sp. CA-107356. The sequence goes on from NZ_CP191992.1 coordinate 8,661,523, forward strand.
CCTTCTGGTCCACCTTCGCCGGTAGCGTGCTCGGCTCGCAGTGGGCGATGACGCTCGGCGCACTGGTGGCCGCGGTGGCCGGAAAGGCGTTCCTGGGCAATCAAGTCGGGTTCATCGGCGATCTCGCGGGGCCGTCCGCGATCGCGCTGCTGATCTACCTGGTGATCGTGGTCGGCAAGCTGACGGTGAACTGTCTCAACGCCTATGGCGGGTTCATGTCCATCCTGACCTCGGTGACCGCGTTCAACGGCCGGTCGCACACCACGCAGGCCGCGCGAGCGGCCTATATCGTCGGCTTCACCGCGGTATCGATGCTGATCGCGGTCGGTGCCAGCGCCGATTTCCTGAACAACTTCAAGAATTTCGTGCTGGTGCTGCTCATGGTGTTCACCCCGTGGAGCGCGATCAACCTGATCGACTACTACCTGATCTCGCGCGAACGCATCGACGTCCCCGCGCTCTACGATCCGGACGGCCGTTATGGACGCTGGAACGTCACCGCACTGGCCTGTTACATAGTGGGCATTCTCGCCCAGATCCCGTTCCTCGCCCAGAAGCTCTACACGGGCCCGGTCACCGATATGCTCGGCGGCGCGGACATTTCCTGGATCGTCGGCATCGTCTTCACCGCCGCCATCTACTACCCGCTCGCCCGTCGCACCAGCAATCCGCCCGACCGGATGATCTATCCCGCTGCCATCGCGGCAACCCGGGTGTCCTGAGGCCGATCAGCTGGCCGCTCGGCGTCGAGGTGGCGCAATCGCTCGCCGCGGTCCGCGCCGAATCCGGGATATCTGCAACTCCGCTGCGAGAGAGTGGAATTGGCCGAAGTCGGCGCGGGCGATCGGATCGGCCTGCTGAACCGGGCCATGCACCGCGACGTGATGGGCGGCTACCGGTGGCCGCCAGAGGAGGTGCGGGCCGAACCCTACGGGCTCGATACCGCCACCGCGGCCGAAGGCGCCGCACCGCGGCTGCTGTAGCCAGTGGCGGGTGGCGCAGTGCCGCACCGAAATCGGCGGCGGTCGTGCAGTGGAAGACCTTCCCGTGGCGCGGTGGCGAGCGCCGCCGCGGTGGGACTACTGACGGAGTTCGGTCTGTCACGCGAAAGCTATCTGCGTGGCGGGCGCGCCAGGCAGCGGATGTGGCTCACCGCGACGACGAAAGGCATTGCGCTGCAACCGATGATCCGCTGCCCTACCTTTTCACCAGACTCGAGCGCGGCGGGGGCCACGGTCTGTCCAGGCATGAGCAGGCCGAACTTCAGCAGTTGCGGCACCGCTATCGACGGCAGTACCGAGGTGCTGCTGTTCCGGCTCGCCTGCGCGCGGCCACCGACGGCGCGCTCGCTGCGTCGTCCGTTGGATCAGGTACTCGAATTCGCCTAGACGTGATAGGACGGGTGGTAGTGCTCCCATGCCGCGGCGAGTGCTTTGCGCACATCCACCGGCAGGTGATCGCGGATTTCGGGGCACAGGTGAACGCTGGCCCCGCAGTCGTCGCACCAGATCCGCACCGTCCGCGCATCCTTGGCGACCGCGGCGGCAATCCATTCGACGCGCATATTCTCATGGTCGAGGGTGGCGACCCATCTGTCGCCGTACCCATCGACATCCTGGTGGATGGCGTTGACCACGGTCACCTTGAACATGGGCGCGGGCTGCGTCCTCTTCTTCGTCATTGCGATATACCTCCGGCCCGGCCGAGCATTATGTTCGTGCGACATCGAAGTAATACCTCCCGTCGAGCGGTAGGTGTAGCAACCTTCGGGTGACCGGATTGCTTCGCGGCGCAAGAGCCTACGGTAGCTCCGCTCGACGAGCCCGGCAAGAGGCCGATTTCGGGCTACAAGCGAAGGATATCCGCTGGTAAAGAGAATGCAAAGCCTCTGCCCTATTGACGGTAGGGCGCAGCGGCCGCGCGCACCGCTGCGGTGAACGCCTGCCTGATCTGTGGCCACAGCAAACGATCCAGACACGAGTACTCCGGGAAGAATCCGGCGCAGTCGGCCTCGCGCGGCCCGATCTCCATGGCCAGCGCCGCCACGCCCAGCGCGCCGTAGGCGTAATCCATGCTGGTTCCCGAGGTCGGATAGCCGACGGTGTCCATAGAGGTGCCCGAAGCGAAACCGGCCGGCGCGACCGCCGCGGCCAGATTCCGCAGTTGCGCGGCGTCCTCGGGGGCGGTCACCGACGGCGTGATCACGTAGTTCCCGAAGGAGTGCAGGTCGATGAGAAGTCCGGTGGCACTGTCTGGCACCTCGCCCCGGCCCGGCTCGCCGCGCTGGTCGGCGAAGATCGCGGATACCAAACCCTCGAGTGCCCGGGTTTCCGGCTCGGACGCCGCGGCGGCACCCCGATAGTCCTGCGCGCACGGATCCGCGTCGGCGCCCGCTTCGCCCCACCGCCCGGAAAAATTCCGTTCGAGATCGACACCACGGCCATTGCCGCCATGCGAATCCGCTACCGCGCAGGTCGGTTCGGCGTCATCGACATTCTTGCGCTGGGATAGCGGACCACCCTCGGTGGCGGAGACGATATCCACACCATCCGGATTGGCCACCGGCACGATCCAGACTTCGGTGCTGTCGAGTATCGAAGTCGCCTCGGGGTCGACACCGTAGCCGTCGGCGAGGTAGTCGATCCAGCGCCACATCAGCTCGCCGGTCGCGATCTCGCGGGCGTGAATCTGGGCGAACAGCAAGAGCTTCGGCTTGTTCGAGACCGTCGAGAGGGCACATCCGTCGGGTCGAACCAATCCGAATCCGGCCTTCGCGACCGCCTTCACCGGCATGGATGCGGGCGCGATACCCGTCAGGCAGATCGCTTGCAGCCGGTGTCCGCCGTATCCCTGTGTCGCCAACCAGGACGCACCGATGTCGTAGACCGCCGCGATGCCCGGATAGGTGCCGCCGACGGTCTGCGCGTGCCGCAGCATATCGGCGGCGGTGTGGTATCCGCCGTAATAGGTCTGCGCCGCCGCACTTCCCGGAACGACGAGCCCCGATAGGAACAGGGCCGCGATACCGGCAGCCCACCGACGCACTACGTGCACAGATTCTCCCCTCCCCATGCACGCCAGATTACCTTGTTCGCAAACCCGTCCTCCCCCATCGGGTTCCGGTATTTGTCATGGACGAGGTGTTGGGCAAGAAGGGGATTCGGGGTCGCGCCGTCGCAACAGCGGGAACCGGATCGAGCGCTCGGCCGAGCGCTCGCTGAGCGCCGACCAACCGTCGCGGCGCAGGTGGATCCACGCGCCGATCAGCACCGCGAGGAAGGCGATGACGTAGCCGTTCATCAGCACCTTGGTGATCGGCCACCACGGGGGCAGCAGGAACACCCCGATCGACACCCAGGTTTTGCTCCAGTGATAGGTCCATGCGGCGGTCGCGGCGAACAGCATCGCCGCCGCGACCCACCAGCGCCAATTGTCGCGCGCCTTGTGTGCCAGGTAGACCAGCAGCGGCACGAACCACACCCAGTGGTGTCCCCAGGAGAAGGGTGATACCGCACAGGCGGTCAGACCGGCCAGTGTGATCGACAGCAGCCGCTCACCGCGCTGATATAGCGCCGTGGTGACGACCAGACTCGCGATCGCGATCGAGCCCGCGACGAGCAGCCACAGCCACACCGGCGCCGGCCGATCCAGCACATGCGCAATGACACCGCGGATGGATTGGTTGGCCGGGTGGGTGTCCACCGCGATCCGATTGGATTGGAAGAACGTCGAGGTCCAGTACTGCCGGGAATCGGTGGGCAGGATGACCCCGGCGAAGACGATGGAGGCGAGGAAGGTGGCGCAGGCGACGACCGCCGAACGCCATTGCCGCAGGGCCACGAAGTACGCGACGAAGTAGATCGGGGTGAGTTTGATCCCCGCCGCCAGTCCGACGCCGATGCCACGCACTTTGCCGCGGTCGTCACGTAGCGCGTCCAACAGGATCAGCAGCATCAGCACCAGGTTGATCTGGCCGAAGTACAGCGTTTGGCGGACGGGCTCGATGAAGACACAGGTGGCCGCCAGCAGAACACTGACCACCACCAGCCGACCGGTGATCCGATAGCCGAGCAGCCGCCAGCTGAGCAGGACACAGCCGATGAGCACGCACAGGTTCAACACCAGCCAGGTGTTCGTGACCCACCCCCACGGCACCAGGTAGATGGGCATGAACGCGATGGTGGAGAACGGCGTGTAGGTGTAGAGCAGCCCGCGCATCGTCGGTTCGGTGTAGAGCGGAATGTCGTGCACGATGCGAAATGCGCCATCGCGATAGATGTGCACGTCGAGCCCGCCGACCAGGAACCCGCCCTTGTCCAGGAAGGGGTCGATGGTGGTGAACAGGAGGATCACCGACAGCAGGGCGCTCCCGGCGAGGATGTAGATCGCTGGTCCCGTACGCGGAAACTCCAGCTTCCGGGTATCTCGCACCGCTGCGCTATGAACGCGGTAGTGCCGATGCGGAACTAGTGGTTCTGGATCCTGTTGAGTTGTAAGACCTCATCACTGGACCGATCCATCCCTTCGTTCCCACACCTGACACGCCACAGCGGTAGTCAATTATTAACGTACCTAATGACCCGAGCCTGCATCATGCCCCGAAGTCTCCGGGCTGGCAAGCGGCGGGATCATCGTTGTCTACTCGCCCTTGCCCGGCGACGCTCCGCCTGTAGTTCGGCAAGTTCTTGTTCGAGCATCTCGGCGATGCGGAACTGTCCGGTGTCGTGGATATCGGGTGTGCGAACCACCTGCAGGTGCGGATCCGGATCGGCGGGCGCGTTGCCCTTGCCCCGGGTGTTCTCGGTCGACCTGCTGTCCTTGCGGCCTTCGAGCGAGCTCGGCTTGCGCGATACCGCCGGGGCCGCGTTGCTCCTGCGCAGTGTCGACACCACCGATGGCTTGCTGTCCGCGGCGGGCTGCGGCTCAGCGGGGGCCTGGGCCGGTGCCGCCTTGCGGGCGGTCGCCTTGGCGGGTTGCGGGCTCGCCGGCCGGTTCTCGACCTTGGGCACGGGCTTGGTCTCGGCAGCGGCGACCGGCTTATCGACGGTCGCCGGAGCGAAAGGGTTGTTCTTCGCGACCACCGGTGCGGCCGGCTCCTTCACGACCGCGGGGCGGCTCTCGGGCTTGGCGGGCGTCGCCCGCTGTTCCGGTGGCTCCGAATTGACCGGCGCACGGCCGTTCTCGGCCCCGACTCGGCCATTGCCATTGCTCGCCGCCCGGCGCTTCTCGGGATCGACCGCGGCGACGGTGGCCGAACCATTTCGTGCGGCAGCACGTTCCCCTTCGGCCCCGGCTGTCGTCTCGTCGACCTCGGCCTCTTCGGCCTCCACGATCGCGTCGACTTCCAACTCGGCGTCCTGTTCGCCTTCTGCGACGGCCACCGCTTCGGACTCTTCGGCCGAATCCGTGGACTCTTTACCCGATCCCGACGCCACCAGGGCCGCGAGCGCGTTCGCACGGTAGGTCGTGATCGACGGGAGTTTGCGCCGGATCTGGTCGGCCGGATCGGGCAATTCGCGAACCTGCTCGGTGGCCCGGTAGATGGCCAGGCCGTAGCGTGCGCTCGCGGCATCGTGGATGAGCAGGGCGACGCCGATCATCACCGGCGCGACGGCGTGCACACCGGTCTCGTACCATTCGCCATCGCGCAGGTACGGGTAGGTGTTGAGGGTGACCGTCAGTGACAGCAGGGCGATTTCGGCCGTGGCGACCTGTCGGCGGTTATCGATGACACCCCATTCGGCGACCTTATTGGTGCCGACCATGATGATGATCAGACAGACGCTGATCATCGCCTCGATGAGGTAGCTGAACCAGTACAGCGGATCGCCCGGCCCGCCCGGCGCGATGTTGTGCTGCACATTGACCGCGGACCACAGCATGCCCGCCGCCACCACGCCCGCCAACGCGCGCAGTGACCATCCTCGGTGCCGGTACAGCGACGCCAGCTTGGCGTGCGGGCTGGACTCCCGCCGCTGTGCCGCAATTGCCTTGCGGGCTACCAATAGATCTCTGATGTCGGCCTTCTCGATCGCTTCCGTGGTATGCCTGGCGCGGTCGGCCGCGGCGGCCGCGGCCTGAACCTGTTTCCATCGCTGCGCGCGATCCTCGCCACGAATCTTTTCCGCAAGCTCACGTTCGGCGACCAGCTCGTCCTCGGAGAGCGCCTCGGTCAGCGCCGGATCGAACTGATAGGCCAGTCGCCCCCGGGCCCGCTCGACCCTCCTCGCGAGCTGTCCGACCTCGTCCTCGATGGGATGCTCGATGGTCAATTCGACTCCCAGCGGGAGAGATTCGACGACAGACAAATGATCACGCGTGGGAACGGCACCAGACATTCATAGTCGATGTACCGTTGCCAGCGAAACTGCCAATTTGCCGCCGGTGGGTTGAGTCGCGGCGTGCCGCGCGCGACACACGCATCGCGGGTTTCGATTTAACGACGATTTAGTACGCGCCGATGCGGCTCGATGGCGCGATGACCTCACCGTTCACCGGCCAGGGTTCGCTGTGACGCCACCGCTTGCCGTCAGCAAACAGCCGACCAGTTGGTTCATTAAAGGGGTGTCGACACTCCGGGCGTGTCGCGCCAACTGGTCGATAGGTCAGGCGAATTCGGATCCGCGCGGCGGATGCGCGGCGACGTAGTCGTCGATCTCGCGCAGGAATGCGTCCAACCGTCCAGGAGTGAGCCAGGAGGCGCGGAACGAGTTCTTGGCGAGTTCGACGACGCGGTCGATATCCAGGCCCGCGTGTGCGGCGAGAGCCAGATAGTTGTCGGCCGCGTATGCGCCGAAGTAGGCGGGATCGTCGCTGTTGACGGTGACCGCGAGGCCCCGATCGAGCAGCGCGACGATCTCGGTCGACTTCATCTGTTCGGTGACAAAGGAATTCGAGACCGGACAGCAGGTCAGTCCGATGCCCTTGGCCTTGGCCAACTCGACCAGGCGCTCGTCCTCGACGATATTGGTGCCGTGGTCGATGCGGTCGACGCCGATGTCCTGCAGCGCCTGCCTGATGTGTTCGATGGAGCCGTCCTGATCGATATCGCAATGCATCGTGAGCAGGAAGCCCTCGCGGCGCGCGCGTTCGAAGACGGCCGCGAACTTACTGGGCGGATTGCCGCGTTCATCCGAATCCAGTCCGACGCCGATGATCCAATCCTTGTACGGCAGCGCCTCGAGTAGCGTCGCCATCGCATATTCGGCCGAGTAGTCGCGCAGGAAACACAGGATCAGCTCGGCCGATATGCCGAACTCCCGGCGCGCTCGCACGATCGCCGAGCGATATCCGCTGATCACGGTGCCGAACTCGATGCCGCGCCCGGTATGCGCCTGCGGATCGAAGAACATCTCCACATGCCGAATGCCGTCGGCATGGGCCCGCGTGAGATAGGCGAAGGCCAGATCGTCGAAGTCCCGCGACTGCTGCAGCACCCGCATGGCCGGGTAGTACACCTGCAGAAATGACGTCAGATCGTGAAACTTATAGGTCTGCTTCACCTCCTCGACGGTCTGCTCCGCCAATTCGACCCCGTTGCGCTCGGCCAGCCGGAACTTCAACTCCGGCTCCAGCGTCCCCTCCAGATGCAGATGCAACTCGGCCTTGGGCAGGCCACGAACGAATGCGGCGAGATCCGTTGACATGCAGCCATCATCCCCCTGCGGGGCCGCGATCGCCCTAGATCAGGCCGCGTCGGACAGCGCCTCGTGCCATTGCCAGGTGTCGGTGTACTGGTGCAGAGTGCGCAGCTTGCCATCGGCGATATGCCAGATGTGGGCGAATTCGGCGGTGACCTGCTTGCCGGTCGTACGAGCACTGCCGCGATAGTGACCGGTGACGACGACGCTGTCGTACCGGCCCTCGACCCACTCCTCGGCGAACGGGGCGATCTCGAAGTCACGGAACACCGGCCCCCAGATGCCCATGAGGGCCGCCTCCGGACCATGCGCCCGAGTGACGGTCACACTGGGCATCCCGGGGGCCACCCAGCCTTCGAAGCGCGGATGCAGCGCCGCGAGGATCGCGGCAGCGTCGCCGGATTGGGTTGCTCTGTAGAACTTTTCGACTACGTCTCGATTGCTCATACCTTTATATTAGAGGGATCGTTCTATATCAACCAGAGGGAAAGGTCGGTGATCCGCGGCACAACGCCGAGCGGGCAGGCTGATTCAGCGCGTGGCTTCATCCGTTGGTGGGGTGCGAATTCGGGATCGCAGCGCGAGAACGCCGACTGCCGAGCCGATCATGGCGAGGCCGACGACCCACAGTCCGGCGCGCTGGGTTCCGGTCAGATCCTTCAACGCGCCGGTGACGTACGGCGCGACGAAACCGCTGACATTGCCGATCGAGTTGATCAGGGCAATACCGCCCGCCGCGGCCGCACCGGAGAGAAATGTACTCGGCAGTGCCCAGAAGGTGGGTAGCGCGGCGAGGACACCGACCGCGCATACGGTGACCGCGATCATCGCGGCGAACGGGTTGCCCAGATAGAGCGCCACCGGAATCGCGAGCCCACCGATCAACGCGGGCAGCGCCACATGCCAGGCCCGCTCACCGGTCCGATCACCGTGCCTGCTCCACACCACCATGACGACGGCGCCGATCACATACGGCACGGCGTTGATGAGCCCGCGCTGCACCACCGAATAGTGCGTGCCGTACTGCTCTTGGAATCCGTTGATGATGGTGGGCAGGAAGAATCCGAGCGCGTACAGGCCGTAGACAATGCCGCCATAGATGAGGGCCAGGCCGAGCACGCGGGGATGGGTGAGCGCTTGGCGGACTGTCCAGTGTTCGACCCGCGCCGCGTATTCGGCGTCGAGTTCCGCTGTCAGCCACTGTTTTTCGACCGCTGTCAACCACTTCGCCTGTCCGGGACGGTCGGTGAGGAAGAACCAGGTGACAACCGCGAGCACGATCGCGGGCAGTCCCTCGACCAGGAACATGAATCGCCAACCGCTGAGCCCGAAAACACCGTTGCCGTACTGGATGATCAGGCTCGATACCGTCGAACCCAATGCGGTCGAAATCGGCACCGCCATCATGAACAGCGCGACGATCTTCGCGCGCTGGGTCTGTGGAAACCAGTACGTGAGGTACAGCAGGATGCCGGGAAAGAATCCGGCCTCGACCACGCCGAGAGTGAATCGCAGGATATAGAGCCAGGTGTCATCGGGCACGAACGCCATGGCGGTGGCGACCACACCCCAGCTCACCATGATCCTGGCGATCCAGCGCCGCGCGCCGAACCGGTGCAGCGCCAGATTGCTCGGCACTTCGAGTACGAGATAGCCGATGAAGAAGATGCCCGAGGCGAATCCGAACGCCGTCTCGGTCAGCCCGAGATCTGTTTTCATTCCGCTGGGTCCGGCGAACCCGATATTGACCCGATCCAGGTAGTTGATGAAATACAACAGCCCGAGAAACGGCACCAATCGAATCGTGACCTTGCGCAACGTCGCGCGGGACACCTCGGTCGTTCCACCCATCCGCGCACTCTCGACCCGGATCCGCCTCGGAGTCAAATTCCCATACCCGGCGGTGCCGCTCGAATGTTCGATACCGGAAGCCGACCCGTCATATGCGCGGACCCGAGCGTTCAACCGGCAACCGTACCGTTGGCGCCAGAGGCGAACGGAGATCCCCATGCTCGACCCGCGACTTCGAACCCTGTGGCTGGCGAATGTGGCCGCTGGCGCGGCGGCGGTAACCGTGCGGACCCCGCTCTACGCTCGTCCGAGAGCCACCGATTCCGTCCGTGTGCACCGGGATTCGATGGTGGCCACCGACCTCGAGGTGGTCACGGTGAGCGATCGCTCGGCGATCCTGACCTGGACCACGCGCGCCCGCGACCGCTCTGGTCGCGCCCGCCCGGTTCCCGCCGATACCGAGGTACGGATCGCGCCGGTCGACGGCCGGTTGTCGGCGCGGCCAACCTATCTGGACTCCCGGCCGACCGCCTACCACTACGCGGAGCTCGACGGTCTCGAGCCCGGCCGCACCTACCGGTTCGAGGCATATTCCGACGGCCGCCGTGCCGTCCCCGCCCGCACCCTGGTGACCCGCCGCGCGGGAACACCCGAATCCACCGGCACGTTCACCACCGCCACCCCACCGCCGGGACGACTGCTGCACACCATCGCACTCGCCAATGATGTGCACTATGGGGAACACAGCAGCGGCCTGATCCTGGCCGGGCTGCCCACCGGTCTGCGCCACGAGACCGAGCACTATCCGGAGTTCATGCTGACGGCGCTGCTCGATGATCTGCGCCGACCGGACCGCGCGGCCGATCAACTGATCGTCGCGGGCGATCTCACCGATACCGGCACCCTCGAACAGTGCCTCGGCGTGCGCAAGCTGCTCGACGAATGGGGTGTCCTCGGCCGCGACTACTTCGTCTGCCGGGGTAACCACGATAAGCCCGATGAACACCGAATCGACCACTGGGGCACGGTATTTCACGCCCGCCAGCACCTGGTCGACCATCGGGTGGGCGAACTGCGGATGATCGGCCTGGACACCACCCGCCTGCGCGGATCCGGGGGCACCATCGTGGCACCGCAATTGGCGCGTCTGCGCGAACTGCTGTCGGCCGACCCCGACCGGCCCACCCTGGTCTTCGGCCACCATCCCGTGACTTCCCATGCGGCGGTGAGCAATCCGGGTGGTCCGGGTTTCGTCCTCGACCGCACGAATGCCGCCGCCCTGCACGCGCTCTATCGCGATACGCCGGGCGTATTCCTGCACCACTGCGGGCATACCCACCGCAACCGTCGCAACCGTCCCGACTCCGGTGTCGATGTCGAATTCCTGGAAGTCGCGGCCGCCAAGGAATATCCGGGCGGCTACACCCTGCTGCGCCTCTACGAGGGCGGCTACACGATCAACTTCTACAAGACCCGCACCGAGCCCGCCCGCCGCTGGAGCACCCGCACCCGCCGTCAATACCTCGGCCTGCACCCCGATCACGCCCTCGGCAGCTGCGCCGACCGCAACCACGTCGTACTCCGCGATTTCTCCGGACTGCGGACCGGCCGATAGCCACAGTTGCTGGCCGTTCGAACCAGCGCCGGGCGCTTCCCGTTCGGCCGGGCACCGATCGACGCGGCGTCCGTACCACCGCAGACCCTGACACAACCAGCGCGATCGCCAAGACCTCATCGCGGCCCGGACCTCCGCAGCGATATGTGAGGTGGCAAACACCGTGAACCACTCGTCGCGGCGGATCGTAGTACGGGGGACGAGATGCGGTGTGCACCTCGTCGAACAGCGACGGAGGATCCGGAATATGAATTCAGCCAAACGATTCCAGCGTGCGGCCGTGCCGGTCGCGGCGGCAACGGTCGTTCTCGCGGGTCTGCTGAGCGCGTGTGGTGGCGATAAGGAGGGCGTGCCGGTAGCGCAGGTTTCCTCGACCGCAGCTGTCGCGGCGCAGGCGTCGACCACGACTGCCGCGGCGTCCCCCGCACTGGGACAGGCTCCCGCAGTAGCGAAAACGCAGGGCTGGCTGAAGATCTACGCCGGTGTGGCCCCGGCCGGGACCGCGAACGCGGTGCAGCTCCAGGTGACGAGCAACCCGAGTGTCGGACAATATGTTTCCGACGGGTCGGGCCGATCGCTGTACCGATTCGACAAGGACACCGCGAAACCACCGGTATCCAACTGCTCCGGTCAATGCGCCGTAACCTGGCCGCCGCTGACCGTGGCCCGCGATCAAGCGCTCTACGCCTCGGGCGTCGACCCCCAACTCGTCGGGTTCATCGAACGTGCCGACGGCGCATGCCAAATCACCATCGCTGGCTGGCCGGTGTACTACTTCTCGAAGGACACCAAGCCGGGCGACCTCCTCGGCCAGGGCGTCGGGGGGACCTGGTTCGCGGTGGCTCCGAACGGCGGCAAGGCGCTGAGCAAGTAGTCCCATTCGGATCCTTCGGGTGGGTTGTCGAAATGCCACCCACCCGTATGCCAGCGACGGCTGGACCAGCATCACCCAACGACATCCAGTGCAGCACCGGGCCGAACGCGATCACCGCTACCTTTGGACATCGAAGTTCTGGGTACGGTGATCGCGGTATCGCAGGAACTGTCGCAGACGAGCGCGAGATTTCGGTAGCGCCGATCCGGGAGAGGTTGAGAGCTGATGGGTTTTGGTGGTCTTCGATCGGTTTCGGTGCTCGCCGCCATGGTGATCGGAAGTGGGGCCGTCCTGGCCGGAGCTCGTTCGAATGCGGCACCGGACCCGATCATCGCCAGCGGTTCGATATCGGAATCGGCGACCACCGAAGATGGGTCGAGGATTACCGGGGTCGACGTTCACGATGATCGTCATCTCACATTGACGGTGTATTCGGGGGCGATGGGGCGGGAGTTCTCGGTACAGGTGCAGCGGCCTGTGGATACCGGCGCGGCGCGGCCGACGGTGTATCTGTTGGCCGGGGTGGATGGTGGGACCGATGGTGCGACGTGGGGTTCGAAGACCGATGTCATGCGGTTTTTCGGGGATAAGAACGTCAATGTGGTGCAGCCGATCGGTGGGGCCTACAGCTACTACGCCGACTGGCGCGCGGCGGATCCGGTGTTGGGGGTCAACAAGTGGCAGACGTATTTGACTCGAGAATTGCCGCCGCTGATCGATGCCGCGCTGGGGACCAATGGGCGCAATGCCATTGCGGGGATCTCCACATCCGGCACTTCGGTACTGTCGCTGGCGATTTCGAGTCCGGGCCTGTACACCTCCGTTGGCGCGTTCAGTGGGTGCGCGCAGATCAGCGATCCGGTCGGGCAGGCGTTCGTCGAATTCTCGGTGCGGAAGGGGCATGGCGATCCGGTGAATATGTATGGGCCGCCGCAGGATCCGATGTGGGCGGCCAATGATCCGTATGTGAATGCCGAGGGGTTGCGCGGGGTGAATTTGTACCTGTCGGCGGGCAGCGGATTACCGGGGCCGTACGACAATCCGACCGATCCGCATACCCAGAGCCTTGCGGAGGGTGGGCTCGGGCTGCAGATGACCATGGGCGGCGCCATCGAAGGGGCGACGGCCTGGTGCACACGCAACCTGCGGGGCAAGCTGAATCAACTCGGCATTCCCGCCACCTACGATCTCGACCCCGCCGGCACCCACTCGTGGGGCTATTGGGAACGCGCACTGAAGGATTCGTGGCCGGTGCTCAGCAATGGGCTGGGCGGTATCTCCTGACTCGCTGATCGGGCGCCACTCACGTCTGGCATATATGACACAATACTCATATGGCACTCAAACGTACGATGGTCTACGCCGAAGCGAGCGATCTGGCCGCCATCAAGGAGGCGGCGGCACTCAGCAACGTGAGCGAGGCCGAGATCATCCGCAATGCAATCCATCTAGCGGCACTCCGGGTGCAGCGTCGATCGGAGCCGCTGCGGCTGAGACGTTTCGCAAGCGGCGATCCCGCGCTGGCCGACCGCGTTGACGACTACCTCGCCGACGACTTCGGCCGCGACACGGAACGTCCATGACGCTTGGCATCGACGGTCCTGGAATTGTTGTTGCCGACACTTCCGGTCTGATCGCCGCGTTCGATACCTCATCACCAGACAGTGACGGCGCCTTTCTCGTGCTCGAAACGGCAGGTTTGGTCGTGCTCTCGCCCCTCGCGCTCGCCGAGCTCGACCACGTCGCCCGTCGGGCCATCGGACGACAGGTCGCCATCGACATGATCGAGGACCTCACGGCACAAACGCGCACCAAACACTTTGAGATCGCGACGGTGACGCCCGACGTCCTCGACCAAGCGAACGCCGTCCGCAGGCTCTATCCGGCCTTGCGCCTCGACCTCGCCGACGCCGTCATCGTTGCCTTGGCTGCCGACTACGAAACCAATGCGGTCCTGACCCTCGACCGACACGACTTTCGAGCCTTGACGCCCCTCACCCAGCACAAGACCTTTCGCGTACTGCCCGACGATCTCTGAGGCTTCAGCATTCGACGACGGCGACCGCTAGGCCGCCCTGGGAGGTCTCCTTGTACTTGTCGAGCATGTCGGCGCCGGTTGCACGCATGGTTCGGATGGCCTGGTCGAGGGAGACGTGGTGGATGCCGTCGCCGCGGACGGCCATTCGGGCGGCGGTGATGGCCTTGACGGCGGCGACGCCGTTGCGTTCGATGCAGGGTATCTGGACGAGGCCGCCGATCGGGTCGCAGGTCAGGCCGAGGTTGTGTTCGATGCCTATTTCGGCGGCGTTCTCGATCTGGGCCGGGGTGCCGCCGAGTACCGCGGCGAGTCCGGCGGCGGCCATGGCGCAGGCCGCGCCGACCTCGCCTTGGCAGCCGACTTCGGCGCCGGAGATGGAGGCGTTCTCCTTGATCAGTTGGCCGATCGCCCCTGCGGTCAGCAGGAATTCGACGACTGCGTCCGCACTGTCGGTGATGAACCGCTGAATGTAGTGCAGCACAGCGGGAATGATGCCCGCCGCGCCGTTGGTCGGAGCGGTGACGACGCGTCCGCCGGCCGCGTTCTCCTCGTTGACGGCCATCGCGAACAAGGTGACCCATTCCATCGCACGCAGCGGATCTGTTTCATCGGCTTCGAATGTCAGGCGATCGTGCAGTGTCGCCGCCCGCCGCCGCACACTGAGCGCGCCGGGCAGGACACCGCGGGTGCTCATGCCACGTCGGACGCAGTCCTGCATGACCGCCCAGATATCGAGCAGGTCCGCCCGGATGTTATCCGCACTGCGCCAGGACATTTCGTTCGCCAGCACAACGGCGCTGATCGGCTGGTCCGCCGCGAGAGCGAGTAGGTCACGCCCCGAGCGGAATGGGTGCGGCACCGCCACGACCTCGGCCGATCTAGCAATTTCGTCCTCATCGAGTACGAAACCGCCTCCGACGGAATAGAACTGGCGTTCACCGAGCACACATCCGACATCGTCGAGAGCTCGAAACAGCATGCCATTGCTATGGAAGGCGAGTTTGGTGCGCCCGAGGAGTTCGATGTCCTCCTCGACGACGAAGCCGATCGGGTGCACGCCGCCCAGGTGCAGCATTCCGGTGGTGCGCACCTCGGATGCGGTGCGCGCCACCACCTTCGGCTCGACCTCCTCGGGTCGTTCCCCCGACAATCCGGCGACGACCGCCTCGATACTGCCGTGCCCGCGCCCGGTCGCGCCGAGCGATCCATACAGCTGCACTCCCACGGCAGCGGTATTGTGCAGCACCCCATCGGATTTCAGCCGGTCGACGAACCGGGCCGCCGCCCGCATCGGCCCCACTGTATGCGAACTCGACGGCCCGATGCCGACCCGGAACAGTTCGAAGATGCTGACCGTCATGCTGTACCGCGCAGACCCGGGTACAGCGGGAACCGACGCACCAGCGCATCGACGCGCTCGGTCGACTCGGCGACGGACTGCCCCCGCAGCAGCGCGACCGCGATGATATCGGCGACCTCGGTGAACGCTTCGATATCGAACCCGCGGGTGGCCAGCGCTGGTGTGCCGATCCGTAGTCCCGAGCTGACCATCGGCGGGCGCGGATCGAAGGGAACGGCATTGCGGTTCACGGTGATTCCGATGTCGTGCAGCAGATCCTCGCCCTGCTGCCCGTCGAGTTCGGAATCGCGCAGATCGACGAGCGCCAGGTGCACATCGGTACCGCCGCTGACGACATTGATGCCTGCCGCCTGGCAGTCCGCGGCGAGCAACCGTTCGGCGAGCAGGCGCGCACCGGCGAGGGTGCGCTGTTGACGTTCCCGAAACGCCGGTTCGCTCGCCATTTTGAACGCGACGGCCTTGGCCGCGATCACATGCTCGAGCGGTCCGCCCTGCTGTCCGGGGAAGACCGCCGAACCCAGCTTCTTGGCCAATTCCTCGACCGCGAGAATGAATCCACCACGCGGTCCGCCGAGCGTCTTGTGGGTGGTCGAGGTGACGATATGCGCGTGCGGCACCGGCGAGGGATGCAGTCCGGCCGCGACCAGACCGGCGAAGTGCGCCATATCCACCATCAGATACGCGCCGACTTCGTCTGCGATGCGGCGGAATTCGGCGAAATCGAGGTGGCGCGGGTAGGCGGACCACCCCGCCACGATCAGCTTCGGCCGGTGCTCGTGGGCGAGCCTGCGTACCTCGTCCATATCGATGAGATGGTCCTCGGCCCGAACATGATAGGCCGCGACGTCATAGAGCCGCCCGGAGAAGTTGATCTTCATCCCGTGTGTGAGATGACCGCCGTGATCCAGCGCCAGCCCGAGGATGCCGTCACCGGGCCGCAGCACCGCGTGCATCGCCGCCGCATTCGCCTGCGCCCCCGAATGCGGTTGCACATTCACGTATTCGGCGCCGAAGAGCCCGCGCAGTCGCTCGATCGCCAGCGACTCGATCTGGTCGATATGCTCGCACCCGCCGTAGTAGCGACGCCCCGGATACCCTTCGGCGTACTTATTGGTCAGCACCGAGCCCTGTGCCTGCATCACCGCCAGCGGCGCGTAGTTCTCCGACGCGATCATCTCCAGTCCGCGCTGCTGACGGTCGACCTCCCGGTCCACCAATTCGGCTACGAGCGGATCGAATTCGCGCAGTGCGGCATCGAGTTCGATTCGGACAGCGGAGTCGGCCATGAGGAGCCTTTCGTCGACGCATGCGCGTAGGTGGCTCCTCCCGCTCTGTCCAATGGCCTGAGAGATTCACGCACCCGGTCGGTGCGTTTGCCCCGTCGGCGAGTGCGCGTGCACTGCTTTCCAGAGTTGCCTGAGCGCAGCGGTACTGGGCCTGAGAGATTCCCGGGAGGTGTTGCTCCTTCGGCTTCCACACACTGCGTGGAGATCTCCCGCTGCACGTCGAACGGCGGATATTCAGTTTCGCGAGAAGCAACAAGTTGCGTAAACCGCAACACGAAGCTCTATACGCAACTCAGTATTGGGCCATCCCCACCCGGTGTCAACACGAGGAGGGCAACCGAGATCGGATAGCTTTCGATCCCACCCGGCGTGGGGCGGTCAGCCCAGGTAACCGAGGCGGCGGCTGATATCGGCGGCGCTGGTGATGGTCAGTTGGGCGACGTCGGCGAAGCGGTCCGGACTCAGGCGGTAGGCGGGGCCCGAAACGCTCAGTGCAGCTACCACGGCACCGGTGCTGTCGTAGACCGGCGCGGCGACGGCGTTCAGGCCGATCTCCAGTTCCTCGCGTACATCGGCCCAACCGTTCTCACGCACGGCGACGAGTTGCACGGCGAGGTCGGCGACCTTGGTCAGCGTATTGCCGGTGAATGCCTCGAGTTTGGCGCCGACGCGCTTGCGCATCTCCCCCGGCTCCAGATCCGCGAGCAGTACCTTGCCGCTGGAGGTGGCGTGCGCCGGACAACTCTGACCGACCCAGGACCGCAACGCGATCGAACCCGGCCCGTGCGCCTCGGCGATATTGATGATCCGATTACCGTCCAGCACAGCGAGATTGGTCGTCTCACCCGCCTCGATCGCCAGCGCATTGCAGGCGCTCTGACTCTGCCCGACGAGATCGACCTGGGCACTGGTGGATCCGGCGAGCCGAACGATCGAGAAGCCGAGCCGGTACTTGCCGCGCTCGGACAGTTGCTCGACGTATCCCCGCGATTCCAGCACGGCGATCAACCGTGAAACGGTAGATTTGTGGACACCGAGTTCGGCGGCGATCTCCGTGACGCCCGCCTGCCCGAGCTTGGCGATGATCTCCATGACCAGCAGCGCTCGGTCGACGGACTGCACCGCAGCCGTCCGCCCGTTGTCCTCGACACCTTGTTTCGCCATGACAATCGCCATTCTAGGTGGTTGTGGCTCCCATGCTGCCGACCCGTCGCTGCACCGCCGCGATTTCGCGCAGGGCGTCGTTGAGCAGGCTCCGATTCAACGGCGAGAGTTCCGACATCATGACAATATCGCCGGGACTGTGCCCCGCCGACAGCTGCTCGACCTGATGCACCATCCGCAGGCGCTGCAACATGACGAAGACCTCGGTCAGCATGGTGACATCCCGATCGGTGAGCGCACCCGCACTCGCCGCCGCCGCCAATCGCACCGGGGTGGACGCCGAGGTCACGCCCGCCGCCAGCCCACCCCAGCGCGCCAGGTTGACGATCGGCGCCAGCGCATGGTTCTTCAGGTCGAAGGTGCCGCCGCGCCGGGACAGCACATCGCGCAGCGACCGAGTCCGCACCCGGCCCGATAGCGCGTCCAGCAGTTGCAGCCGCAGCGCATTCGGGTGTTCGGCCCGCATCCGCCCGAACGCCGCTGGCACGGTATGCAGCGCGGCATCGCCCCACACCACCCGCCCGTCGATGAGCAGCGACGACAGGATCAGCCCCCGATCCTGCAGCGGATCGTCGAGCCAGCCTTCGGCCGCCCGCGCCCATTCGGTGCGCGACCGGGCGAACTTCGGTTTCGCGGCGATCGCCCCATTGCTGTCCGCGGGCAGCCCGCAGGCATCGAGAATCGCGTGCACGCGTGCCGCGACTGCACGCAATTGCCCACTCGCCGAAGTCAATTCGTCGGACCACGAGAGCGCACTGTCGACATCCGATGACGGCATGGCCTCCCGGCGCGCGACGCTGCCGAGGATCAGCCAGGCGAATCCGTCACCGGGTGCGTCCGCGAACTCGGCCGATGCCAGCTCGAGCGCCTTGCGGACCACCGAGTCGATGACGACCGAGAGGATCCCGCTGGTCGCCGACGCCTTGGTGCCATTGCGGAACAGGTCGACGACCGTCGCTGTGATCTCGCGCGCGGCCCGCTGCAACTGGACCGCATCCGTGGCGGCCCCGATCGAGCGACGCAACACGAAACTCTGGCGCGCCGATGCCGCGAGCAGGTCCGCGTCCTCGAGCACGCCGAGCACCTCGCCCCGTCGCGAGAGCACCGGCATATGCCGCAGCCCGCATTCGAGCATCTCCATGAGCACGGTCTCGGCGGTCAGATCCGCGGTGACCCGGCGGGCCGGTGCGCTCATCACCCGGGAGATCGGCACGTCGACCGGAAGTCCGGCGGCCACTACCCTCGTGCGCAGATCGCGATCGGTGAAGATGCCGAGTTCGCCGTCCGGCAACCGGATCAGCACGGCGGAGACGCGCGCCTGGGTCATCCGGACGACGGCTTCCCGCACTCCGGTGTCCGGTGTCACGAAAACCGCTGTGCCGGACATGAGTTCACCGACCGGGCGGTTACCCAGCACGGATGCCACCGGGGTCCGATTGCCCGATACCGTTTTCCACGCCGACGAGGCCAGGAAGGCAAGTCCATCCGGTTGGGCGAACCGCTCCCGGACCAGCACACCGGGCAGTCGGATCAGCACACTGGGTTCGGTTGCCCGCGCGACGAATTCGGCACTGCCTCCGGTCAGCAGCGGCACATAACCGAAGATGCCGCCGGGCTCGACGGTATCGATGGTCGCGCCACCGTCGTCGCCCCCGCCAGCGTCCGCCGCCGCGACGATCGAGCCCGAGCGCCGCTGACTCGTGGGGTCGGCTCCGGTGCCCTGTAGCGTGACGGCACCCGTCCACAGCATCCAGATGTCATCGGGCACCTGCGTCGAGTAGTCGGCGATCACCTCGCCGACGGCGAACTCGTGCAACGACGAAGCCGCCGCGAGCTTGTCCAGCTCGGGCGGCGTCATCGATTGGAACGGCGCGTGGTCACCCAGAAACGCCGCTAGCTCGCCTTCCGGCACCCCTGACTCAGGTTTCCCTGATCAGGTCCGCGCACTTCTCTGCCATGGCCATGACAGTAATGTTGGGATTCACGGCGGGCAATTTCGGCATCGCCGAAGCGTCGACTACCCGCAATCGGGAGACGCCCTTGACCCGGAGCTCCGGATCGAGCACCGCCATCGGATCGTCGGACGCACCCATCCGCGCGGTTGCCGCCGGGTGGTAGACGGTGTTGTGGGTGGCGCGAATGTAGTCCAGCAGCTCATCGTCGGTGACCGCCTCCGGACCCGGCGCGAGTTCCCTCGCGATCCACTCCCGCAACGGTGGCTGCGCGGCGATCTCGCGTGCCAACCGGACGCCGGCGAGCATGGTGCGTTCGTCGTGGCCGTCCGGATCGGTGAAGTACCGCGGGTCGACCTTCGGCCGGTCGCGGAAGTCGCGGGTGCGCAATCGGACCGTGCCGCGCGAACGCCCCTGGGTGACATTGGGTGTCAGACAGAAGCCGTTATCGGTGGTCGGGTAGCCGCGCCGCAGCGTGTTCATATCGAACGGCACGCTGCCGTAATGCATCATGATGTCGGGCACGCGAAGCGATTCGTCGGAGGTGGCGAATACCCCGATCTCCCACCACTGGGTGGACGTGCCGATCATAGGTTGCGCGGCTTCCCAGAACACCAGACCTTCGACGTGGTCGTCCAGATTCGAGCCGACACCCGGCGCGTCGACCCGCACCGGCACCCCGATTTCCCGCAGGTGGTCGGCGGGCCCGATTCCGGACAGCAGCAATAGCTTCGGCGTATCGATCGCTCCGGCGGTCACGATGACCTCGCGCCGTGCGGAGACGGTGTCGTAGCCGGTGAGATCGGGCCGCTGATAGCGCACACCCGTTGCGTTGCGCGCCTCGTCGAACAGGATCTCACTGACCCAACATCCCGTGTGCACCACAAGATTGGGACGCGAACCGAGGATCGGATGCAGATAGGCGTGCGACGACGACATCCGCGTCCCGTCCTCGCTCGCATTGATCTGGAACCATCCGGCCCCGTTGCGCACCGTTGTGCCACGGTTGAATTCGACGGTCGGCAGTCCGGCCAGTGCCGCGGCCTCGAGCACCGCGACACCGCACGGATCGTTCGGCGGGATATCCCGCAGCCGCACCGGTCCGCTGCGACCGTGCTGCTCCCCTGGCGCGTGATTGTTCTCCAACCGCGCCACATAGGGCAGCACCTCCGCCGCACCCCAGCCCTTGGCGCCCATCGCCGCCCACTCGTCCAGCCCCTCGGCGGGCGGCCAGAACGCGATACACGAATTGTGCGAGGAACACCCACCGAGCACCTTCGCCCTGGCATGGCGCAGATAGCTGTTGCCGCGTTCCTGCGGCTCGACCGGATAGTCCCAGTCGTAGCCGGAGTCGAGCAGGTGCATCCACTGCGCTAGTTCGAGGATATTGCGATCGCCGACGTCGGAGGGCCCCGCCTCCACCAAACATACTGTCACATTCGGGTTTTCGCTGAGCCGCGCGGCGAGTACGCATCCGGCCGTCCCGCCGCCCGCGATCACGTAGTCGAAGACCGTGTCAGACATCGGAAGGTACCTCTGCCGCATGCGAGGCCAATGTCCCGATTCTGTTGCGGCCCCTGACCAGGTACCACAGCAGCCCGGCCCCGAGGATCGCGCCGATGTAGACGAATGCGCCCCAGGTGTTGTACCAAGGGTCGCCGTAGACGGCCTCGCGCGGCCAGGCCAGGTTCAATGCCATCGCGATACCCCACACCACGGCAACGATATTCACGACGATCCCCCACCGACCCATCGAGAAGTAGCCACCGGCCTGCAGATCCTTCGGCGGCCACTGCCCCTGGAACCGCTTCTTCAGCATCGGACCGGTCACCATGAGGTAGGCCAGGTAGATCATGATGATCGCGATCGAGGTCAGCACGGTGAAGATCTTCGGCTGACCGACATTGATCACCAGGATGAGCGCCGAGAGCACACCGATCAGCACCGCCGGAATCACCGGGGTCTGGGTCTTCGGATGCACCCGGGCGAGCTTGTCGCCGAACGGCAGCGCGTTATCGCGGGCCATGGCGAAGGCCAGCCGGATGGCGGCGGTGTGCACCGCCAGCGAACAGACCGTCACCGCGATCACGATGCAACACAGGAAGATCGTGCCGAGCGGACCCCACATCACCTGTTCGACAATGTATTGCAGACCACCGCTGGAGCTGCCGATCTGCGGATCGTCGAGATCGGGCGCCGCCATTACCGCGAAAACCAGGATGGCCCCGCCGATGACGAACGACGCGAGTACGGCACGCAGGATCGCCTTGGGCGCGGTGCGCCGCGGCTCCACCGTTTCCTCACCCAGTGAGCTCGCCGTATCGAAGCCGTACATCACATAGCCGGAGGCGAGGGTGGCCACCAGGAACGCGCTGAGGTAACCACCGGACTCGGCCGCACCATAGCCGTGGGTCGAGAAGAACACCTGCGGACCGCGAGTCCAGTTGGCCGCCAGGATGATCGCGATCAGTACCGCGGCGATCAGTTCGATGAACACGCCGGCGCTGTTGATCATCGCCATCAGACGCACACCGAAAGCGTTGACGACCGTGGTGAATACGATCATCACGGTGCCGAGCACGACCGCATTGGTCGCGTAGTCGTATTGACCTGTCCCGTCACCGATGAACTGGAATCCGCTCCACAGCCGCGGCAGATTCAGTTGTAGCGCGAGCACTACCGCCGACAGCGTCACGATCGAGGCGGTCAACATCAGCCACCCCGAGGACCAGCCGACGATCCGGCTGCCGAGCGCCTTGGACCAGTTGTACACCGACCCGGCGACCGGATACTTCGCGGCTAGCTCCATGAAACACAGGGCGACCGCCAGCTGACCGACGAAAACCAAAGGCCACGACCAGAGATAGGCCGGACCCGCGGTCCCGAAGCCGAAATAGAAGAGTTGGAACGTACCGGTGAGAATCGAGATATAGCTGACACCGGCCGCGAAGCTGGCGAACTTGCCGATACTTCGGTCCAGGGATTCCTTATAGCCGAAATCCTCCATACCGTTGTCATCGGACACATTGTGTTCCTTGACCACCATTGCTACCGTGCCTTTCGCGGTGCGGCCGTCCGGGCTGTCCGGCCGAGATTGTGAAATTTCGATCAGACGCTCTTGAACCACTCCGCGGGCTTCGGTGCCGTGTTGTGCCAAATGTGTTTGATTTCTTGATATTCGGCCAGTCCGGTCGGGCCGAGTTCGCGTCCGTTGCCGGACTTCTTGAACCCGCCCCATTCCGCGGCTGCGGTGTAATAGCCGAAGTCGTTGAGCCACACCGTGCCGTGGCGCAATGCGCGCACCATGCGCTCGCCGCGCGCCGGATCGGCGGTGCGCACACCAGCGGCGAGACCGTATTCGGTGTCATTGCCGAGCCGGATCGCCTCGGCCTCGGTGCTGAATCGCTCCACCGTGAGGATGGGGCCGAAGGTTTCCTCCCGCACGATCCGCATGGACCGATCGCAGTTGTCGAAGATCGTCGGTAGGAAGAAGCTGCCAGCGGCCAGCGCCGGATCACTCGGCCGGACACCGCCGGTCACCAGCTTCGCACCCTCCGAAATGCCCAGCTCCACATAGGCTTCCACCTTCGCGCGATGCGCCTCGGAGACCAGCGGCCCGGTCTCGCTGGCCGGGTCGAGGCCGGGCCCGACACGGATCAGCTCGGCGCGGCGCGCCAATTCGGCGACGAAGTCATCGGCGATGGACTCCTCGACGATGAGTCGTGTTCCCGCCGAACAGACTTGACCCGAATGCAGGAATACACCGGTCAGCACCTGGTCGACCGAACTCGCCCAGTCGGCGTCGGCGAAGACGATATGCGGGTTCTTGCCACCGAGCTCCACCGCGACCTTGGTGACATGCTCGGCGGCAACCCGGGCGATCGTCTTACCGGTGGCGAGGCCG
Organism: Nocardia sp. CA-107356; assembly: GCF_050946365.1. Taxonomy (NCBI): domain Bacteria; kingdom Bacillati; phylum Actinomycetota; class Actinomycetes; order Mycobacteriales; family Nocardiaceae; genus Nocardia; species Nocardia sp. CA-107356. The sequence continues at coordinate 8,685,147 of NZ_CP191992.1, forward strand.
CCGGTGAAGGAGATGAAGTCGACATCCGGCGTATCGGTCAGTGCCGCGCCGAGCACCGCACCACTGCCCTGCACCAGGTTCAGCACCCCGGCGGGCACACCGGCCTCCTGTGCCGAGCGCGCGAAGGCGATGGTGCTGAGCGGAGTCACCTCGCTGGGCTTGACGACCATCGTGCAGCCCGCGGCGAGCGCGGGCGCGACCTTCCACGACATCTGCAGCAGCGGATAGTTCCACGGCGCGATCAGCACGCAGACGCCGATCGGTTCCCGGACCACCCGGCTGAGCACCGCCGGATCACCCACGTCGATCAGTCGATCGGCCTGCCCGACGACCAGGCTCGCGTAGTAGCGGAACACCGAGATCACATCGTCGATATCGATGCGGCTCTCCACCAGCGTTTTGCCGGTATCGACCGTTTCGAGGTGCGCCAACTCCTCCTTGTCCCGCTCGAGCAGGTCCGCGATCCGCACCAGGAGTGCGGCGCGTTCGGCGACCGGCGTGGCAACCCAGGCCCCGTCGTCGAAGGCCGCGCGGGCGGCGGCCACCGCGCTGCGCGCGTCGTCCGGTGTGGCCTCGTCCACGGTGGCCACCACCGTGCCGTCGGCCGGGTTGACGATCTCGCGCAGGCCGCCGTCCGCGGCGTGCGCCCATGCGCCGCCGATGAGCAGGTCCGGGTTGCCGTTCATCTCAGGTCACCTCACGTCGCCGATACAGCCGTGCACCCAGGTGTGGAATTCGGAAATGTGGTGCTCGGCGGGGACAAGTACTCCGCCGTTACGGTAAGCACGCGAGGACATTGTGGGTTGGGTTCGCTCACATGCCGCGAAATCTTGTTCGTTCACCCGGTGGAACAATTCGACCGAACGCGATACATCGCGGCCTTCCGCGACCACGTCGGCGGTGTAGAGCCAGTCGCATTCGACAATGGTGCGATCCGCCGACATCGGATACATCCGGTGGAAAATGATGTGGTCCGGGACCAAATTCACGAAGACCGTCGGTTTGATCGTGATCGCGTAATAGCGGCGATCCTGTTCGGCGCGCACGCCGGGCAGCCGCTCGAATCCCGCCGAACCGTCGACGGTGAACCCGGCGACTTCCGGGCCGAATTCGGCGCCGTGCCCGACGAACACCTGGGCGGCCAGGCCGTCGGCGAACTCCGGCAGTACCTCGGTGAGCTCGGGGTGGATGGTGGCACAGTGGTAGCACTCCATGAAGTTCTCCACGATGAGCTTCCAGTTCGCGGCGACGTCGTAGACCACGCGGCGGCCGACCCGCAGCTCTTCGATGCCGTAGGAGTCGATCGCGGTCGGGCTGCCGAGCCGTTCGGTGACCGCACCCATGACATCGTCCTCGAACGACGGCGGCTCGTCGGCGAGGCAGACCCAGGCGTAGCCGAGCCATTCCCGCAGTGCCACCGGGACCAGGCCGTAGGCGACCCGGTCGATATCCGCGCCGGTCTCATCCTTGAGGGCGGCCATATTGGGCGCGGCGACGAGCTTGCCGTCCAGGCCATAGGTCCACGCGTGATACGGGCAGCGCAGGTTGCGCCGCACCTGGCCCTCGTCCTCGGTGCACAGCATCGCGCCTCGATGGCGGCAGATATTCAGGAAGGCGCGCAGTTGTCCGTCCCGGCCGCGCACGACCAGCACGCTCTCGCGACCCACCTGCACCTTCCGGAACTGCCCCGGATCGGCCAGGTCGGCGGAGCGTAGTGCGCAGAACCACATCTGCTCGAAGATGCGTTCCTGTTCGGCGGCGAAGATGCCCTCCTCGACATACCACTTGCCACCGAGGGTCGGGATCAGCGCCGGGGTAGCCACCGACGGGAGGTCCGCGGTCGGCCCACCCGTCGCCGGACCATCAGCCCCCATGGAATCGCTATGCGATGCTGTTTTCACTGGTCACCAGCCTTTGCGGGTCGAAGAGTGTGATGGGATGCGCGGTCTTCGCATCGATGGCCAGATCGGCCAGAATTTCGCCGACCACCGGAACGAACTTGAATCCGTGCCCGGAGAAGCCGCACGCGATGGTCACTCGGGTGGAGTCGCGGTGGCGGGCGATGACGAAATGTTGATCGGGCGTATTGGAATACATGCAGGTCGCCGAGTGGACCAGCGGACCGTCCAGCGCCGGAAGCAGTTCGGCGACGCGCTCACGCATCTCCTGGATCTCGTGCGGATGTACGACGCGGTCGATGGTCTCCGGTGTGGTTTCGATGCCCTTGCGGAAGAACGCGGTCTTCACGCCGCCGGTCGGTCCGTCGATCGCCGGGAAACCGTAGATCTGCATGCCGGAACTGTTTTCGGCGATGTAGATCGGCTGATCCTCGAACGCCGTTGTGCCGCCGACGGGATCGAGCCAGTACAGGACCTGGCGCTCGATGGTGATCGGGATGCCGAACTCCGCCAGCAGCTGTGGTGCCCATGCGCCGGGGCAGATGACGAGTTGGTCGGCGCGGTAGGTGGCCCGTGCCGTCGTAACCGTCACGCCGTCAGCGGTTTCCGCCCAGTCGAGTACCTCTTCGCCGAAGGACAGCGTCGCCCCCGAGCGCAGCGCGAGATCGATATGCGCCTGGACGGTCAGCTCCGGGCGAGCGAATCCGGCCTTGTCCTCGTACACCGCGATATCACCGGGATCGGGTGTGAAATTCGGGTACCGCCGCCGGACCTCGGCCGCGTCGAGCACTTCGTGCGGCAGCGACCATTCCCGGCTCGCGCGCAGGCTGCCCGCGACTGTCAGGCACTCCGCTGGCCCGAGGAACAGACCGCCGGTGAGCCGGACGACTTCTCGGCCACTGTCGGCCGCCAGCCGCTCCCACAGCTCGTAGGAGCGCAGCAGCAGTGGCACATACGCCGGATCCTCGAAGTAGGACTGTCGGATGATCCGCGAGCCGCCGTGACTGGAACCCTTGTCGTGGGCGGGCGTGAACTTCTCCAGTCCCAGCACCTTCTGCCCGCGGGCGGCCAGGTGGTAGGCGGCGGCACTGCCCATCCCGCCGAGACCGATCACGATGACGTCGTAACCGTCTGTAGCCGTGAGCCCACCCGTCACCCGACCCCCACCCCTCATCGAATCGCTAGGCGATGCTGTCATTTCGCTACCTCCTGATCCGGGACATATCGGGGTCCACCACCGGTTCGGTATGCACGATCGCGGTGTAGCGGGTGCCGAGGTATTCGACCTCGACCGCGTCATCGGGGACGATGGCCGCTGGCAACCAGGCGTAGGCGATGCTGTGGCCGATGGTGGCCGAATAGCCAGCGCTGGTGACATAGCCCGCGCACGCACCGTCGACGTACACCGGCTCCTTGCCGAGGACAACCGCCGTCGGACTGTCGAATACGATGCTGCGCAGGATCTTCGCGGGTGGCTGCGCCTGTTCCAGCGCCTTTTTGCCGACGAAATCGTCCTTGGCCATGCGGACCGCGAAATCGAGACCGGCCGCGGCGGGCAGATGTTCGGCGGTCATATCGGTTCCCCAACCGCGGTAGCCCTTTTCGATGCGCAGGCTGTTGAACGCGATCCGCCCCGCCGCGATGACCTCGTGCGCCTGCCCCGCCGTCCACAGCAGATCCCAAAGGGCACTGCCGTATTCGGCGGTCGTGTAGATCTCCCAGCCGAGTTCGCCGACGTAGGAGACACGCATCATCGTCACCGGAATCGCACCGAGATAGGTTTGCAGCGCCCGGAAATACTTGAAGCCCTGATGCGAGAGATCATCGGAACACAAGGGCTGCACCAGATCTCGCGCGACCGGACCCCAGAGCCCGATACAGCAGGTGCTGCCGGTGATGTCACGCAGCGTCACCGACCCGTCATCGGGCAGGTGCCTGCTGAACCAATCGAAGTCCAACGGCCCGTTGGCGCCGACCTGGAATAGCTCGGGCGCCAACCGGGCGACGGTGAGATCGCTTCGGACACCGCCGTTCTCGTCGAGCATCAACGTATAGGTGACCGAGCCGACGCTCTTGTCCAGGTTATTGGTGGTGAGCCGCTGCAGCAGTTCCAATGCGCCGGACCCGGCGATCTCGTAGCGGGTCAGCGGCGTCATGTCGTACATGGCGACGCGCTCTCTGGTCCAGCGCGCCTCCGCGATGGAGATCGGTGACCAGAAGTCGCCCGACCACTCATCGCGCTCGGGAAAAGGCACTCCCTGGTCACGAAGGCGTTGTGCCAGTTCGGCATTGGCCTCGTACCAGGCGGGCCGCTCCCAGCCGCCGCCCTCGAAGAAGTACGCGCCCAACTGCTGTTGGCGGGGATAGAACGGGCTGGTCCGCAGTCCGCGCAGGGCCGTTCGGTACTGGTGTGGATGGATGATGTCGTAGACCTCGACGAATGCCTGCGAACTCGTCTCCAGGATGAAGTGGTCGCTGCGGGCTACATCCTCGAAGCGGTACAGATCGCATTCGTGCACATCCGTTTGCGGTGCACCGTCGATGATCCACTCGGCGGTCGCCTTGGCCACACCGGCCGAATGGGTGACCCAGACCGCCTCGGCGACCCAGAATCCCTCCAGATCGCGATGTTCGCCCATGATCGAAAAGCCGTCGGGGGTGAACGAGAAGATCCCGTTGAATCCCTCCTCTACCTTCGAATCACCCAGCGCCGGTAGGAGTTCCTTGGACTCATGCCAGGCGGGTGCGAAATCCTCGTCGGTGAACGCCAGCATGGACGGCATTTCCGTACCCGCGGTGGCGAGTGTCGACAGATCCACCGGCATGGGCTTATGCCCGTAGTAGCCGATACCGATCCGGTCGCGATGTTCGCGAAAGTAGAGATCTTGATCTTGATGCCGCAATATCGGCAGGCTGGCCTCATGTAACGCGGTATTGCGTCCGTCGAGGGCGGCGATTCGACCCGTCTTGGCGTATTGATGCGCCATCGGCACCAGCGGCACCACGAGCCCGACCTGTTTCGCCAATTCGGCGCCCCAGAAACCCGCCGCGCAGACGACGATATCCGCGTCGATGATGCCGTCGGCGGTTTCCACCCCCGCCACTCGGCCGCCGCGCTGCACAATTCCGAGCACTTCCTGATGTGCGCGAAAACGGGCGCCGCGCGCGGTCGCCAGTCGCGCCTGCGCGGCCGCCGCGCGCAGCGCCTTGGCCAAACCATCCGTGGGAGTATGGAATCCGCCGAGAATGCGGTCGGCATCGAGAAGCGGATGCAATGCCGCGCATTCGGCGGGGTCGAGTAGCCGTCCCTCGATGCCCCAGGACTGCGCCCACCCGGCCTTACGGTGCAGATCCCGCCAGCGCTGCGGCGTGGTCGCCACCTCCAGTCCACCGACCGGATTGAAGGCCCAACCCTCCGGATGGTCGAGCGCCAGGAATTTCTCCGTCGTATACCGGGCGAATTCCGTCATTGTTTTGGACGAATTCGTCTGGAACACCAAACCCGGTGCGTGTGAAGTCGATCCGCCCGTGGCGAACAGTGGACCTCGATCGAGAACGGTGACATCGGTCCAGCCGCGCGAGGTTATTTCATCGGCCAATGAGGTTCCGACGATTCCGGCTCCGATGACGACAACTTTCGGGTGAGCCAAGACGTGCCTCCGATGTTGCTTGCTGCGCAACGCAATCGCATTACGCAACAAATGGTCAACCCGATCCGGCGGCCTGTCAACCGCTGGAAGCCAATCGATCACAAGTTGGCTCCAGGGTTGACGGCGCCGGCAAACGCGAGCACACTGTTGCGTTATCTGAGACATGTTGCGTAATGAGCAACTATGGAGGGCTGATGAGTTCCCTTGCCGAGCAACCGGAAACCGTCACGGCGGAGCTGTTCGTCGCGCACCTGACCGACCTGCCGGTGGGCGAGGTCGCCACGGTGCAGCAGGACGGTGGCACGCCGATCGCGGTTTTCCACACCGAGGACGGCCTCTTCGCGATCGACGACACCTGTACGCACCAGGACGCGTCGCTGGCCGACGGCTGGGTCGAGAACTGCACGGTCGAATGCCCGCTGCACGAATCCTGCTTCGACCTGCGCACCGGGGCAGTATCCGGACCGCCGGCCAAGATCGCGGTGCGCACCCATCCGGTCCGGGTAGTCGATGGCGACGTCCTGGTGGTGCCCTCATGAATGCGGTATCGCGTACCGACTCGGTGGTGGTCGCCGGTGCATCGCTCGCCGGCTTCTCGCTGGTCCGTGAGCTGCGCGAATACGGTCACGAGGGCGACATCACGGTCGTCGGCGACGAACCACACCTGCCCTACGACCGACCGCCGCTGTCCAAGGAGTTCCTGCACGGCGAGGTCGATATCGCGCTCGGCGAGGTGGCCGAGGCGAACTGGATGCTCGGGCGGCGGGCGGTCGGGATCACCACAACGGCGCACAGGCCCGGCGTCATCCTGGACGACGGCAGCCGAGTCAGCGGAAGCTCCCTGGTCATCGCCACGGGTGCGCGGGCCCGAACCCTGCCGGGCGCACCGATGCTGCGCGGTGTCCACACGCTACGGACGCTGGAGGACGCCATCGCCATCCGCACCTCGCTGCGCACCGCACGCACGGTGGTCATCGTGGGCGCGGGTCTCATCGGCTCCGAAATAGCTTCTACCGCAGCGGGTCTCGGTATCGAGGTGGTCATCGTCGAGCTGTCCACCGAACCGCTCACCGCCGTCTTCGGACCGCGGATCGCACCGATGTGCACCGCCATGCACGCCGCGAATGGCGTGCGACTGCTGACCGGCGTCGCGGTCGACCGATTCGTGGGCGACGAGCGCGTCCGCGCGGTTCAATTGACCGATGGCACCGAACTCGCCGCCGACGCCGTGGTCATCGGCATCGGAGCCGTACCCAATACCGAGTGGGCGCGCGACTGTGGCCTCGAGATCGACAACGGCTTCGTCACCGACTTCCGATGCCGCACGTCGATCCCCGGCATCTACGCGATCGGCGATTGCGCCCGCGCCTACAACGCGGAACTGGGCGGCCACCACCGCAGCGAACACTGGACCAATGCGACCGTACAGGCCCGCATCGCCGCGGCCGATATTGTCGGCGCACCGCAACGACCTACCTCGACGCCGTATTTCTGGTCGCGGCAGTATGGACGAATGCTGCAGTTCGCAGGCCATAGCCGAGCGACCGACGCGGTCCGCTTCTTGGACGGCGACGCGTCCACCGAATCGTGCACCGTCCTGTACGAACGCGACGGTGCGCCGGTGGCCGTCTTCGCCATCGATAACCCACGCCTGTTCACCCGATACCGCAAGCACATCGAGCGGCTCACCCCCGGCGCCATCGATATCCCCGGCGCCATCTCTATCTCCTAGGAGGATTCGTGTCCGAAACCGTGCGTGGCGTGGTCGCCCGTAGCAAGGGCGCACCGGTCGAGATCGTCGATATCGTGATCCCGGACCCCGGGCCGCACGATGTGGTCGTGCGCATCCAGTCCTGCGGGGTCTGCCACACCGATCTGCACTACCGCGAGGGCGGCATCAACGACGAATTCCCCTTCCTGCTCGGCCACGAGGCCGCGGGCATCGTGGAGACCGTCGGTACCGCGGTAACCCATGTTGTCGCAGGTGATTTCGTCATCCTGAACTGGCGGGCGGTCTGCGGCGAATGTCGCGCGTGTAAGCGCGGCCGCCCCTGGTACTGCTTCGCCAGCCACAATGCCAGTAAGAAGATGACCCTCGCCGACGGCACCGAACTCAGCCCCGCCCTCGGCATCGGCGCGTTCGCGGATAAGACACTGGTGCACGAAGGACAGTGCACCAAGGTCGATCCGGACGCCGACCCGGCCGTCGCCGGACTGCTCGGCTGCGGCGTGATGGCTGGTATCGGCGCGGCGATGAATACCGGAAATGTCTCGCGCGGCGATACCGTCGCGGTGATCGGCTGCGGCGGTGTCGGTGATGCCGCCATCGCCGGTGCGCGCCTGGCCGGCGCGCGAACCATCATCGCCATCGATCGCGATCCCCAGAAGCTCAGCTGGGCAACGGAATTCGGCGCGACCCACACCATCGATGCGACCAGTGCCGATGTCGTCGAGCAGATCCAGGAATTCACCGAGGGTTTCGGCGCGGACGTCGTCATCGACGCGGTCGGCCGCCCCGAAACCTGGAAGCAGGCCTTCTATGGCCGTGACCTGGCGGGCACCGTGGTGCTGGTCGGCGTTCCGACCCCGGATATGACCATCGACATGCCGCTGATCGACCTGTTCTCCCGGGGCGGCGCGTTGAAATCCTCCTGGTACGGCGACAGCCTCCCCGAGCGCGATTTCCCGATGCTGATCGACCTGTACCTGCAGGGCCGACTTCCGCTGGAGCGCTTCGTCACCGAGCGCATCGCCCTGGACCAGGTCGAAAAGGCCTTCTCCGCAATGCATGCGGGTGAGGTGCTGCGCTCGGTGGTGGTCTGGTGAGCCTGCGCATCGACCGGGTCGTCACCTCCGGCACCTTCTCCCTCGACGGCGACACCTGGGATGTGGACAACAACGTCTGGCTGATCGGCGATGACACCGAGGTCGTCATCGTGGACGCGGCCCATGACGCCGACGCGATCATCGATGCGGTCGGCAACCGCAATGTGCTCGCAGTCGTCTGCACCCACGGTCATAACGACCACGTCACCGTCGCCCCGGAACTCGCCGCGCGGCTCGACGCACCGATCCTGCTGCACCCCGGCGATGATCCCCTCTGGCGCATGACCCACCCCGACGTCGACTATGCGTCACTGGCCGACACCGAGCGGATCACCGTGGCGGGCACCGATATCGACGTGCTGCACACTCCGGGCCACTCCCCCGGCTCGGTTTCACTGCACCTGCCCGAGGCCACCGCGCTGTTCACCGGGGATACCCTGTTCAATGGCGGCCCCGGGGCCACCGGTCGCTCGTTCTCGGACTTCGGCACGATCATTGATTCCATCCGGGACCGCTTGTTGACCCTCCCGGAGGACACCACGGTCCACACCGGCCACGGCGACGGCACCACCATCGGCACGGAAAAACCCGCACTCGCCGAGTGGATCGCACGCGGCCACTGATCCGGTGAGCGGCGGGATCGAGATCAGGTGGAACTGGCGGCGGCGCTGCTCGGGCAATGCCGCCATTGAATCCGCCTGATCTTGGTCAGCCCTCTACCTGCGCCTTGATGCGGTCGAGGGTTTCGCGCATGCCGTTGCGGTTGGTTTTGCCGCGGGCGCGTCCGGCGAGTAGCCAGTACAGGCGCAGCGGGAGGTTCTTTTCGTTGAGCTGGAATGATTCGGTCACGTCGGTGCCGCCCTCGACGGGCTCGAAGCGGTAGCTCCAGGTATTGACCGCCATCCCGCGCGGTCCGAGCACGGTGAACGCGAACTCACGTCCCGGCTCGCACGCGATGATCCGGCAGACGGTCCAATACTTCATGCCCCAGCCATTGCGGTTGACGTGCCCGCGGAACTTCACGCCGACGGCAGGAGCCGTTGCCCCGCCGAGCCATTCGGTCTCGAAGGTCTCCGGTGAGAACTTCCCGGTATTCGTGATATCGCTGACCAGCCCCCAAATCTTGTCGGCCGGTGCTGCCATTCGAACCGTCACGCTGTCGTGCATGCCTGCACGCTAGCAGGCGCCTTCTCAGACAGGTAACCCCTAGGTGATGTGACCGTCAGCGGGCATCGACGGCGGTCCAGAAGGCGACCAGATCGGCGCACACGCGGGCCGGGCGTTCCTCGTTCGGGAGGTGACCGACGCCGTCGTAAACCGCTGTGCGGGCGTTCAATTCCTCCGCATAGCGTTCGTGGACGCTCGGGGGCCATAGGTCGCCGGAGTTGCCGTAGGCGATGAGGATCGGGAGGGCGGTGGCGCGCAGAGCGGGGGTGTAGTCGGTCGGGCCTTCCATGACGCGCATGATGCCGATCATGTTCGCCTTCTTGGTCGCGAAGATCCGGTTGTGCAGGAATTCGAGTTTCGCGGGTGGGACCAGCGGCGCCAAACTCCGGTTCATTTGTTCCCAAAGCGCTTGCTGACCACCGCTTTCGATGAGTTGAGCGACCAATTGCGGCGGGGTGAAATTGACATCGGAGATCGAGGACGGACCGGAGGCGAGCAGGGTCAGGCTGCGGAAGCGGTTCGGCTGGGCGACCAGCGCGGCGCGGGCGACGTAGCCACCGAATGAGTGGCCAACCAAGTGGATCGGTATGTCGTCCGAGATCTGGTCGACGACGAGGTTCAGGTCATCGGCGAAGTCGACCATCGTGTATCCCGAGACCTCGTCGGGACCATCGGACTGCCATTGACCACGCTGATCGTAAGCGACGCAACGGAATCCGGCCGCGGACAGAATCGGCACCATGGCCTCGAAGTCCTCTTTGGAGCCGGTGAAGCCGGGGACCAATAGCACCGTGCCGCGCATCTCGACGCCATGCGGCGGGGTGGATTCCCAGGCGGCCAGCGTGCCCGCCCCGCCGCGCAGGGTGAATGGAAGGGTCTGCACAGTGGCCTGACTCATCGGATTCCTCCATCGGCGTGCTCGACACTAGGGCGGCGACACAGCTCCATTCTAACCGAGCGAACATTCGGCATTGTTATTTATTCGAGATATTCAGAACAAGGTCATCGGCTCGGTCGGGATAGGCTCGGGCAATGGCTCGAGTTCGGGCAGGACCGCGCGGACTTCATCGTGGAAGCGGCGAGCGAGGTGCAGGGCAGAAGCATTGTCCGGGGTGTGGATGAAGACCGTGGGTGAGCGGCCCTCCCGCAGCCAGGCGGTGACGATGTCGAGCCATGGCCGCCAGCCCGCAACCGTGCGCTCGGTCGAATCGCGGCCGTGATAGCGGACGATCGGGAATTCGGTGAGCGCTCGGATGCGGCGCGGTACCCGCGGCTTCTTTCCCCGCGCCTCGGCCTCCGCGGCACTTTCGGCGGGCCCGTCGAAAAGCGTTGTGGTGTCGAAGGGCACCCATTCGGCGCCGACGCGCGCGAGAACATGCTCCAATTGTGTTGCGGCGCTTTCATTTTCAAAGAATGCGGGATGCCGGACCTCGACGGCGGACCGGTACGAATCGGGTAGCGTGCGCAGGAATCCGGCCAGCGTCCCGAGGTCGGTCGGGCCGAATGAGCCGGGCAGCTGCACCCACAGCGCGTGCATGCGCGGGCCGAGCGGCTCCATCGCGTCCAGGAAAGTCCGGAGTTCGGCCTCCGCGCCGTGCAGCCTGCGCTCGTGCGTGATCGGCTTGGGCACTTTGATGACGAATCGGAAGTCGGGACCGGTCTGCTTCGCCCATGACGCCACCGTGTTGCGCGTCGGCGTCGCGTAGAACGTCGTATTGCCTTCCACCGCAGTGCACCACGAGGCGTAGTGCCGCAACCGCTCGCCCGGCACCGGTTGCCGGTCCTGCCATGCCGCGTGCGTCCACATCGCACATCCCACGTGAAGCCGCATGCCAGCGACGCTAACGCACCCGGCGCCCGGCCGTCCGGGCGGTCGACGCGGGTCACGTACGCTGACGGCTCCACCTCCACCACCTCGGGAAAGAGATCATGGCGCAGTTCGAGAACGTCAGCGTGGCCAAGAAGGCCAATGTGTACTTCGACGGCAAGTGTGTGAGCTACAACATCGAACTTGCCGATGGCACATCGAAGTCGGTGGGCGTGATCCTGCCGTCGACCCTGACGTTCAACACCGTCGCGCCGGAGATCATGGAACTGATCGACGGCGAATGCACGGTCACCCTCGCCGGACAAAACGACGCCATCACCTACCGCGGCGGCGAATCCTTCAACGTACCCGGCAACAGCTCATTCGATATCGAGGTCCTCTCGCCCCTGCACTACGTCTGCCACTTCGGCTGAGCTGGCCGAATCCGCTCCACACCGCTCATGGTGTCGGCCAGTGTTGTCAGTGCGCTCGCACACCCGGTGTCGACGGTGAGTGTGGCGAGGTCGTCACCTCGGGTGTGACCGCGGTTCACGATGGCGACCGGCTTGCCTTGTTTGGCGGCATGGCGCACGAACCGCAATCCGGACATCACCGTCAGCGATGATCCCGCCACCAAAAGCGCGTCCGCCGCGTCGACCAGTTCGAACGACGCGGTGACGCGCTCCTTGGGTACGTTCTCCCCGAAGTACACGATGTCCGGCTTGAGCATGCCGCCACAGCGCGCGCAGTCCACCATCCGAAAACTCTCGGTATCGGCGACCACCGCGTCCGCATCGGGCGCCACCTCCACCCCGGTGGCCGTCGCCAATGCCGCGAAACCAGGATTCGCCGCCTCCAACCGCGCGGCCAACGTCATCCGCGAGATCAGCGCCTCGCAACCGAGACAACGCACCCGCGCGTAGGTTCCGTGCAGATCGATGACCCGACGATGCCCCGCCTTCGTATGCAGCAGATCGACGTTCTGCGTGATCAAACCGATGACCACACCCGCGCGTTCCAGCCGCGCCAACGCCCGATGCGCCGCATTCGGCCGAGACCCATCCATGGCCCGCCACCCGATGTGGTTACGCGCCCAATACCGCTGACGAAACGCCGCATCCCCCACGAACTGCTGGTAGGTCATCGGAGTCCGCGGCGGCGACGCCGGCCCGCGATAATCCGGAATCCCACTGTCGGTCGACACCCCGGCCCCCGTCAGCACCGCCACCCGCCGCCCTGCCAACAGCCCACACAACCGCTCGACATCCACACTCGACCCAACCGAGCCGGATTTCGAAGCGGACATGCAATTCAGAGTAAGCGCCCCGCATACCAGCCATCGAGGCGAGTCATATGGTGGCCTGCGGGAAGCCCGCGGGCACCATATGACTCGCCTCGGCGGGTGGATCAGGCCTGGAGGCCGACCTCGATTTCCAGGGTGAGGGTGATCTTGTCGCCGATTACGGCGCCGCCGTCGGGGAGGGGCATGTCGATGGTGATGCCGAAGTCGCGGCGGTTGATGACGGTTTTGGCCTCGAAACCGGCGACCGGGCCCTGGCCCATACCGGGGTTGACGCCGAGGAATTCGACGTCGAGAGAGACCGGACGGGTGGTGCCGCGGATGGTGAAATCACCGTCGACGACGAAGTCGTCGCCGTTGACGCGGAATCCGGTCGACTTGAAGGTGGCTACCGGGAAGTCGGCGGCGTGGAAGAAATCGGCGGTGCGCAGGTGGCCGTCGCGCTGCTCGTTATCGGTGGTCACCGAGTCGACCCGGATCTCGGCCTCAGCCGAGGCGGTGCCGTCCTCATTGATGACGAGCTTGCCGGAGAAGTCGGCGAAGCGGCCGCGAACCTTGCTCACCATCAGGTGACGCACGGAAAAGCCCAGGTTGGAATGGCTGGGATCGATAACCCAGGTGCCCGCGGTCAGTGCCTTGGCGGTGGTGGTCGACATGGAGTCTCCTCAGGTAGTTGAGAATTCAATTACACGGAGATGAGCGGATACTCAGCTCCGGCAAGTCTGCCATCAATTTGGTGGATGTGGCAACCAATGGAACAGAGGTGGTTCGCGATCTATTCCCGCCACGCCAGCGCCCGTACAGCGGACGCACCATGTAGTCCGGATCGACGGCGGCGGCTCGTCAGCCTGAATACCCTGGAGAGCCAGGTCCCGGGCAGGAGCGGCGAGGATCGCTATGTCCACCTCGCCACGCGCGGCGATATCGCCGAAAATCTGCCGCAATCCATATGCACCCGGCCGCCCGTGGGTCGCCCATGCCACCGACGAATTCTCCATCGAAGAGGCCACCCGCCCCATCGAGTAGCGAGATCACTTGTGCGGCTGGCGCAGTCGTGATTCCAGTCCGTCCATGACACAGAGCAGCCCGAAGTCGAAGGCTATCGCGCGAGCGGCCTGCTGGTCGGCAGGCATGGCGTTTCGATAGTCCGCGAGCATCTCCGGATAGTCGCCCCCGAGCGTATCCATGACGTCGAGCATCCCCGCGGGATCGAAACCCTTGTCGCCGAAGGCCTTTGCGGATGTGATCTCGGGGATGACCTGGCCGAGTACGTAACTCGTCACCGTGCCGCTCGCGAGGTAGATTTCCGTGCCGGTGAACCCGGCTCCGATGAAGGTACGGCGCAGTCGATCGCTGAGCTCGAAGGCATTCGGCCCGACGCTCGGCAAAGAGCCGATCAAAGTGACCGTCCAGGGGTGGCCGAGCATGGTCAGCCGGAAGTTGTAGGCGAAGGTGGTCACCACCTCCCGCCACGAGGCCTGTTCCGGATCCGGGACCTGCACCAGCCCCCAGATCTCGTCGAGGGCGAGCTCGAGCAGTTCGTCCTTGTTCGCGACATGCCAGTAGAGACTGGTCGCGCCCGCGTCGAGTTTGGCGCCGAGCTTGCGCATGCTCAGCGCGCCCAAGCCCTCGGCGTCCAAGAGCTCGATCGCGGCGGCGACGATCTGGTCGCGGCGCAATCCCGCCGCCTTCGGCTGGCGCGGGGCGCGAGTCCATACCGAGGAGAACTGCTGCTTGGTCACAGCTCCGCCTCGACCAAAGGTGCTGTGTCTTCGGTTCCCTCGCTGCGCTCGATCACAAGCCCAGCATAATTCTCTCGCACATCGTGCGATTCTATCGTACGGTGTGCGAGTGGAACCGAACGATGTACGAGATCCTCGCCGCTGGTGGATTCTGGTGGTCCTCTGTCTGTCCTTGCTGGTGCTGATGATCGACGGCACCGTACTCAATATCGCTATCCCGTCCCTGATCCGTGAACTCCACGCGACACCGTCGGATGTCCAGTGGATCCTCGACGCCTATGTGCTCGTCTTCGCCGGACTGCTGCTCACCGCGGGCAGCCTTTCGGACCGGTTCGGGCGGCGACGCATGCTGGTCCTGGGGCTGGCGCTGTTCGGCGCGGCCTCGCTGGTGGCCGTGCTGGCCACCGAACCGTGGCAGGTGGTCGGAGCCCGCGCCCTGATGGGTGTCGGCGGTTCGCTGCTGATGCCCTCGACCCTGTCCATCCTGATGACCACCTTCGCCGAGGACGAGCGGCGCAAGGCGATGGCGGCCTGGTCCACCGTCTCGATGGTCGGCATCGTGCTCGGGCCGACGCTGGGCGGGTTTCTGCTGCAGCACTTTTGGTGGGGCTCGGTCTTCTTGCTCAATATCCCGGTCGCGGTGCTCGCGATCGTTGCGGCACTGGTGTTGATGCCGGAATCCACCGGCGAACAGCGGCCGGTCGACCTCGTCGGCGTGCTGTTGTCCATTGTGGCGCTGTGCTCGACGGTGTACGTGATCATCGAGCGCGAATGGAATATTCCGATGATCGGCCTCGCCCTGGTCACCGGGCTGGCCTTTGTGGTCTGGGAGAGCAGGTCCGCACATCCCATGCTGCCGCTGGCGGTCTTCCGCAATCGCGACTTCACCGGCACCTGCTGCACATTGCTGCTGATGGTGTTCGGTATGGGCGCGATCATGCTGATGCTCACCCAGTACCTGCAGTTCGTGCTCGGCTACGGGCCGATGAAGGCGGGTCTGGCGCTGCTGCCGTACGCGGTGGCCGCAGCGGTGTGCAATGGCCTCGGCGCGACACTGGGCAAGAAGCTGAGCAATAAGACGCTCATTGTCGCGGGTCTGCTCGTCATGGGTGTTGCCTTCGCCATCCTGGCCGTCGGTTCGGGATACTTCGCGGTGCTGGCCAGCATGCTGGTCATGGGGATCGGTGGCGGTCTGGCCGGTCCGGCCGCCTATGCGGCGATCATGAGCGCCATTCCGCTCGAACACGCGGGCGTCGGTTCCGCCATGAACGACACCTTGCAGCAGGTCGGCATGGCGATCAGTATCGCGGTCCTCGGCAGCGTGCTCGCCGGTGTCTTCACCTCGAACATGCCCGAGGACGCACCCGCCGCCGCGCGTGAATCCATCGGCGCCGCTTTCCAACTCGGCTACGCCGAACCGGCCAAGGAGGCGTTCACCGCCGCCATGTCGACCGGTGCGTGGATCAGTGCGGGTTTCAGCATCGCTGCCGCGTTGCTGGGGCTGGCTCTGCTGCGCGTGCGCCCCGCGCCGCAGGTCGACGCGCCGGAGGAAGTAACCGTGGCGTAGCCCGGCATCAGTTTCGTTTCGAATCCGCTCGCCTCACGCCGCAGGCTCGGCTAGGCTCGCCTCGACCTCCTGGCCGCGCATATGAGTACATTGCATGGGGAGCATCTCGAGCGCGGGAGCGTCGGGCCTGCGCGCGGGAGGGCGCGGTGGGCGAAATGTCTGATGACGGAATGGAATACCGAATGAAGCTTTGCGATAGCACTGCGGCGGCGATCCTTGTCATCGGTGCCGTAACCCTGGGCGCCGGAGCCTCGCATGCCGAGCCGGACGTCGCGCCCGCGCGGCAGGACATCACCTACTCGGTCAAGCTAGTCGAGAAAACCGTCGTCGCCAGCGTGCGCGGCGGCACCTTCACGCTGTCCAAGGCGACGGGCAGTGAGCTCGCGGCGGGCGGCGAGGGTCGGCTGACCGACAAGAACGGGACGCTGGTCGATAAGGACGGTAAGGCCGCCGATATCGCCGACGTGGTCGATGTGGTCGATCTCGCGGACACCGACGGCCACGTGGTGGTGACGCTGCCGCTGCAGTTCCGGGTCGCCGATACCGACATCCCGGTCACCCCGGTGCTGAAGAAGGACGGCACGGTGCTCGAGCTGGCGCCGCAGAAGCCCGCGGGACTCGACATCACCCAACCGCTCACCATCAAGCCGGTGGCATCGCTGGCCGAGAACCAGCGGGCCCGTGACGAATTCGCCAGTCTGTTCGGTCTGGCCACGGCGGTCGGCGGCTTTGTCGGCACCGCCATCGGCGCGGTCGTCGGCTGTGTCGTCACCATCGCCGCCGGATGCATCGGCGGTTTCACCACCGGCGCGGCCATCGGCGGAATCATCGGGACGATAGTCGCGGGCGGACCGACGCTGCTCGTTTCTGGTGTGGACTACGTCAATACGATGTTGGCCCCCGACGGCACCACCAGGTTCGCGGATAAGCCGACAGCAACCCAGCCCGGGCCCACCCCTGCGGGACAGCCGAAGTAGGTGTGCCGAGGCTAGTCGAATGGTGGCTCGCGACCGCGGCATTCGAGCCACATTTCGCCTAGCCTCGATGAGCTGCGGGTGCTCGGTCGCTGGCCAAGTGCGAGGCCAGTGTCCGGCCCGCCGCGCGCAGCGGTTCGGTCGAATGCAGTGTGCGACTGAGGATGAACGCGCCCTCGAGTGCACTCGAGAGCGCGAAGGCGAATCGGCGCGCCTCGGGTGCGTCCAGTCCGCGGCGGGTGAAGTAGTCGGTGCACTCGCGCACCCATGAGTCGATCACCTCGGCCGCGACCTCGCGCAGCGCGGGTTCACTGTCCGCGATCTCACCCGCGATCGTGGCGACCGGGCACATATTGATCCACCCGGCCTGCTCCATCTGCTCGGCCGCCTCGATGAAGGCGGCGGGCACCGCCACGCGCAAACTGTCGTGCGGATCCATCAGGAGCGGCAGCAACTGGATATACGCCGCACCCGCCGCGCGCAGGGCCTCGGCCGCGATCTGCTGTTTACCCTGCGGGAAGTGGTGATACAGCGAGCCCATCGGCGCGTGCGCCAGCTCGCTCACCTGCTTCACGGTCGTCGCGCCATAGCCCTGTCCGCGCATCAGCTCGGCCATGGCGGTGATGATCCGTTCCCTGGTTGACATCGCTGCATCCACAACGTAAGACTAGAGCATGCACTCTAGAGCGACTACTCTAGTGGAGGTTCGCGGATGCCAACTGTCGAGATAGCCGCCGGTCGAATCGAATACGTCGAACGCGGCCAAGGGCCTGCGGTAGTGCTGCTGCACGGACTGTTGATGAACCACACGCAGTGGGATCGGGTGATCGACCTGCTGCCCAACGGGTTTCGCTATGTGCTGCCCGACCTGCCACTCGGCGCGCATGCGATACCGATGCGTCCCGATGCCGATCTCTCACTGCGCGGGCTGAATCGCATCATCGCGGATTTCCTTGCCGCATTGGACCTGCGGGATGTGACGCTGGTGCACACCGATTGGGGTGGCGGATTGTCCTGACCGCCTACGGCGCGGACGAACGCGTCGGCCGGATCATCGTGCTGCCATGCGAGGCGTTCGACAACTTCCCGCCCGGCCTGCCCGGGAAGATGGTCGCCGTCGCGGTGGCGCTGCCCGGTGGTATTCCGCTCGCCCTGCGGCAGTTGCGAATTCGCTGGCTGCGCAATTCGCCGCTGATGATGGGTTGGATGGCGCGACAGCCGCTCCCGAATGCTCTGGTGCACGGCTGGACCGAACCAGCGTTGCGCGACAAGGCGATTCGGCGGGATCTGATGAAGTACGCGAAGTCCGGTTTCCCGAAAGCCGATCTGATCGCCAATACCGAGGCACTGCAACACTTTTCCGGCGACGCACTGATCCTGTGGTCGGCCGCGGGCAAGGTCATGCCACGCGAGCACGGCCGCAGGCTGGCCGAACTGCTACCCAAGGGCACGTTGGTCGAGATCGAAGACGCCTACGTCTTATCCATGCTCGACCAGCCCGAAGCGGTCGCCACCGCAATGTCGGCCTTCCTGACCGGCGCGAACACTTCGACCGGGCCGCGCAACCGGCTGTAGCTACCCGCAGAAAGCGGCGTCTACCAGGCCCTCCATGGCCGCCTCGTACCCCAGGCCGTACAGCGGTGGGAGTTGGTTGAGGCTGATCGTGATCGAGCGGGCGGAAGTGTAACCGCCGAAGACGAAGGTCCCCTCCATGGCACCGCCGTGGCTCCAGATATCGGCGCCACAGGCATTGGTGCGGTGGAACAGACCGAGTCCGATACCGTCGGCAAGCGGCACATCGAAGCTCGGTATCGTGCGCTGCATCTCGGCGAGTTCCGCTGGGGCGAGCAATCCTCCGGTCAGCAGAGCCGTGAAGAACCGGTTCAGGTCGGCGCCCGTGGAGACCAACGCGCCGTCGGCCAGGCCCCAACTCGGGTCGATATCGGTGATATCGAACCGAGTGACGTTGTAGTACTGATATCCGCGCGGGTGTGGGCCGCGGATCACGGTCTCGCGCGGGAACGCGGGCCAGTAGGTGTCGCGCAATGCCAGCGGCATCAGGATGCGCTTGGTCACCTCGACACCCACCGGCTGTCCGGTCACCTGCTCGATCAGCTTCCCGGCCAGCAGGTAGTCGGTATTGGAGTAGCCGACCTCCGAGCCGGGCGCGAACCGCGCCGGAGCGTCCAGGCCGAGCCGGATCAGCTGATCAGCGGTTTGGTAGCGCTGCAACGCCTCGACGGAGTCCGGATTCAATCGGGTGAGGTAGTCCGGAATCCCGCTGGTGTGCTGCAACAGATTTCGGACGGTGATCCGATTCCCGTCGCCGCCGGGATCACGCACGACACCCGGGAGGTACCGCTCGATCGGAGCGTCGAGCTCAACTCGCCCCTCCCCGACCAATTGCAATACCACAGTCGCCACGAATGTCTTGGTATTGCTGGCGATCCGGACCTGCGAGGCATCCGGGAATGCATCGCCCGTCGCGAGATCGCCTACGCCACTATTGATCTGGGTTTCCCCGCCATCAGCAGTCACGACCAGCTGGGCACCGGGAACGGCGGTCGCGAGGACCAGGGCATCGAGCCCGGCTCGCAACAGTTCGGTACGCACCTGAGCCGGTTGGGCGGAGGACGCCGCGAGATTCGACAGCACCGCAAGCATCAGCACAGCAACCAAGGCCGCCCTCACCGCGAACTGCCGCATGCATCCTCCATTTCCACGGCCAGCATGGCCGAGCATCCTCGGGGCAAACGGTGATACTCGGTGCGGGTCCATTCGGTTCGAAGGAGAATTCGTAGCGGGCGTGTCGCCGGTTGGCGTGTCACATTGGATCAGCCGTTGTAGGAGACGTGTGGCGTCCATTCCTCGAGCGGGCGGACGGCGGCCGCGTGCAGCGCCTCGGCCACCCGATCCCTGGTGAACGCGCCCTCGCCGAGCACGCCGTTGATCTGCACCGCGACGGCGCGATGGCCCTCGGCAGCCAAGGTGGTGTCCAGGCTGGTGACGAGGTTGCGCACCGCCGCCTTCTGTACGCCGAGCGATGCGGCCTGGTTCCACGGCTTATCCGCCGCCGCACTGCCGGTGACCAGCACGCGCGAGCCCGCGGCGAAGAACGGCCTTGCGGCCTGTACCGCGGGCAGCAGCGCCGCGGCACCGATGGTGAAGTCCTCGATCAACTCCGCAGCGGTCAATTTCAATGGATCCGCCTCCCGGAAGATACTCGGATTGAAGTGCAGCACGTCGATCCGACCATTTCGCTCGCCCACCCCGGTCACAATGCGAGTGATATCGGCGGGATCCGCCAGATCCACACCGACCCCCTCGGCAGCAAAACCCTCTTCCCGCAGTTCTCGCACCAACGGCTCGGCCTCCTCGACCAGGCGGCAGGCCAGCACGACCACATATCCGTCGCGCGCGAAACGGCGGCCGACCGAAAGACCGACACCGGGACCGGCGCCGAGGACGAGAAGTACGGGAGCAGTCATAACTACGACCCTAAACGTGAATCTGTGCAGGTCACAATGTCCGATTCTTGCCTGCGCCGAGTGCAGCCGGTATCACTGGAACAGTTCGGAGTGACAACTAGTCGGTAGTGGGTAAGACCCGGATGTGCGCTGTGTCGAATGAATCGAGACGAGAGTTGAGGCGGCGAAAATGATCCGGGACGAGGCCGGCCGCCATGGATGACGACACAGTCGAACTGCCCAAAATCACGCCGACGGCAAGCCAGGCCCGGCATCGGCGCGCGGCCCGATCCGCACATCGCGGCCGCCGAGCGGCCAAGATCGCGATGCGCGTGCTGACCTCGATGACCGCGCTCGCGGTGCTCTCCGGCACCGGATTCGCCTGGTCGGCCAAGACCCAATTCGACAACGGCTTCACCCACACCGATGCGATCGGCAAGGACGCGCCGCGCTCACTCGGCGGCGACCTCAATATCCTGCTGATCGGCTTGGACACCAGAAAGGACCTCGACGGCAAGGATTTGCCGAAGGAGATCCTGGACCAGCTGCACGCGGGCGACGGCGACAATGGCGGATACAACGCGAATTCGCTTATTCTGCTGCATATTCCGGCAGATATGCACAAGATCGTCGCCTTCTCCATTCCGCGCGACGACTATGTCGCGGTCTCCGGTATCCCCGGCTACGACCACGCCAAGATCAAGGAGGCCTACGGCCTGAAAAAGGCCGCCGCGGAAACCAAAATGGAGAACGCGGGCCAGAAGGACAGGGTTGCCCTGGAGCGCGCCGGCCGCGAGGCGGGCCGCGCATCGATCGTGCAGACGGTGCGCAATCTGGTCGGCGTCCCCATCGATCGCTTCGCCGAGATCTCGCTCGTCGGCTTCTACGACCTGGCGGATAAGCTCGGCGGCGTCGACGTCTGCCTCAACCACGCGGTCGACGACAGCTACTACTCCGGCGCGGTATTCCCCGCTGGCCCGCAGCACCTCGATGCCGCGAACGCGCTGTCCTTCGTGCGCCAGCGGCACGGGCTCGAAAACGGCGACCTCGACCGAACCCACCGCCAGCAGGCCTTCCTGACCTCGGTCGCCAAATCGCTGAAGGACACCGGCACCTTGACCAACTTCGGCAAGCTCTCCGGCCTGATGGATGTGGCGCACCGCGATATCGTGCTGTCCGACGGCTGGAACCTGCTCGACTTCGCCCGCGACCTCGGCTCGGCGGCCTCGATCTCGGTCGAATTCCGGACCCTGCCGGTGCTGCACTACGACAATATCGACGGTCAGGACGTCAATATCGTCGATCCGGCGGCCATCAAGAAGGAAGTGCGCGCCGCCTTCGACATCGACACCCCGCCGACCACACCGGTCCACACACCGACCAGCACCGTCGATGTCCACAATGCGAGCGGGTACCCCGGCCGGGCCGCCCAGCTTTCCAGCGCACTCACCAAGCGCGGCTATCCGCAGGGCATCGTGGCCAATGGCACTCGTGCCGACGGTACGACGTCCACGATCACCGCTGGCCTCGGCGCGGAGTCCGACGCCGCGCAACTGGCCGACACCCTGGGCCTCACCGCCACGGCATCGCCGAATGTCGAACCGGGGCATATCACCGTCGTCGTCGGCACCGACTTCACCATGCCCGCCGGACTCACGCCCACCTCGAGCGCGACCCCGACCACCACCTCCGCGGTGCCAGCACCCGACGCCGGCAAGCCGGTTGCGACCACGATCGGCAGCACTGTCCCCTGCGTCAACTGACCGGCGGATATCGGCGCAGGTCACACCGTCAGCGGCATAGTCCGCGCCGAATGGCCGGTAAACTACGGCACGGGCCAGTACGTCGTAGGTGCGCGCTGCAGGGAACGCACGGCGAAACACAGGAGAGTCATGTCGAGTCGCCGTTTCCGGTGGAGAGCAACTGCGGGTTTTGCATTGGTGACGGCGCTGGTCGTCGCCGGATGTTCGTCCGAACCGGACGCCCCGACCACACCGGCCGGGCCACCGCTCCCCCCGATCGCCATTACCCCTGGCGGCGGCAACAATGTCGATCCGCTGGCACCGGTCGTGGTGAACGCGAACGACGGCATGCTGACCTCGGTGACCCTGACCAATGAGGCGGGTCGACCGATCGAGGGCATCTACACCCCGGACAAGACGGCGTGGAAGCCCACCGAACCGCTCGGCTACGGGCACACCTACACGATCTCCGCCGAAAGCCTCACCATCACCGGCCGCATCGGCCCGACCACCTCGACCTTTACCACGCTCGCGCCGAACAACCAGACCAAGGTGTATCTGACCACCACCGGCGGCACCCCGTTGACCGACGGCGGCACCTTCGGCGTCGGCACCGTCGTCGTCGCGCATTTCGACGAAGACGTCCCCGATAAGGCAGTCGCCGAGAAGCGGCTTTCGGTGACGACCAACCCGCCGGTCGAGGGTTCCTGGTACTGGCTCGACAAGCGCAATGCGCACTGGCGACCGCAGCAGTACTACGCACCGGGCACCAAGGTGACCGTGGCGGCCAATATTTACGGCGCGGACCTCGGCGGTGGTCTGTACGGCCAGGAGGACAGCAAGACCACCTTCACCATCGGCCCATCGCACGTCTCCATCGCCGACGACAACACCAAACAGGTTCAGGTCTTCGAGAACGGGAATCTGATCCGCACCATGCCCACCTCGATGGGGCGGGGCGGCAGTGAGGTCATCGCGGGCAAGACGCTCAGCTTCTGGACCCAACCGGGCGTCTACACCGTGATGGACAAGGGCAACCCGGTGATCATGGACTCCTCCACCTATGGCCTGCCGGTCAATTCCCGGCTCGGCTACAAGGAGGCCATCGGCTGGGCCACGCGCATCAGCACCGACGGAATCTATCTGCACCAGCTCGACTCCACCGTCTGGGCGCAGGGCAGCCAGAACCTCTCGCACGGCTGCCTCAACCTGAGCGCGACCAATGCCCAGTGGTTCTTCAACTTTGCGATTCCCGGCGATGTCGTCGAGGTCCGCAATACCGGCGGCGCACCGCTCGAGGTCTGGCAGAACGGCGACTGGGGTATGCAGTGGGATGAGTGGCTCGAGGGCAGCGCTCTGCGCTGAGCTGAGCACCGGGCCGGAACTTCTGGGCGAAAGTGCTGGGTGTGGCAGAATCGTCGACATTATGACCGTCTTGACCAGCGCTTCTCCGGAACGCCTGCCCCGGGGGCCGCATCGATTGACCCGGGACGAGGTCGCGACGGCACAGCGCGAGCGGCTCTGTATCGCCGCATTGGAGGCGGTTGCGGAGTTGGGGTACGGCCCGACCACCATCACCGATATCGTCGGCAGAGCGCGGGTGGCGCGGCGAACGTTCTACGGGCTGTTCGAGAGCAAAGAGGAATGCTTCACCGCCGCATTCGATTTCGCGGTGGATGTCATCACCCGCGAGTTGGACCGCGTGGTCGCCGAATCGGGCGCGGATACCTTCGTCGAACTCGTGCGCACGACGCTGCGGACGTATCTGGAGTTCCTGGCCGCCGAACCGGCCGCGGCGCGTGCGCTGCATATCGAAACCCTCGCCGCCGGACCGGGACTCATCGCCCGCCGGGCCCGCACGCACCGCATGTTCGGCTACCGCATGGTCGCGGCGGCGCGAATCGGCGTGCGCGCGGGCGAAGTTCACGCCGAACCCGATCCCGGACTGATCGATGTCCTGCTCGGCGGCATCGACGATCGGGTCAGGGCCACACTGATCGAATCCGGGCCGCAGGAACTACCGGCCTTGGCGCCCACACTGACTCGCGCTGCGCTGGTATTGCTCGGCTCCGGCCCCGCCTGAATCACCAGCCCGGATCGCCCTCGACCGGAATGTTCACCCAGCTCGGCTGATTCGGATCCAGTTCGATGTGCTGCGGCCGCAGACCGCTCTCATTCAGCAAGGGGCGCAACGGAAGACTGCTCGGAAAGTTCCCGGCGTAGACATCGACGCGCAGCCGATGTCCCGGTTGCAGCACACCGTCGGTGGCGAACATGCCGATATCGAGGACGGTCGGCTGGCCGGGCACGATCGGCTCGCGGGTATCCAGCGTCAGGTACGGATAGGGATCGGTGTAGTCGCCGTTGGCCGAGCGGGTGGCCTTGCTCTCGTCGACCGCAC
Source organism: Nocardia sp. CA-107356 (assembly GCF_050946365.1). Lineage (NCBI taxonomy): Bacteria > Bacillati > Actinomycetota > Actinomycetes > Mycobacteriales > Nocardiaceae > Nocardia > Nocardia sp. CA-107356. The sequence continues at coordinate 8,709,688 of NZ_CP191992.1, forward strand.
GCAGCGACGCGGTCCGCTGGCCGTGCGTCCACTGCGTCGAACGTCCGTCCGGCGCGACATCGTTCAGCGACACCGTCCAGTAGCCGTCGGTGGCGTCCAGCACCGTATTCAGGTGCACCGCGATCGGGCCGGAGATGGGCGTCGCGACATTCACCGGCGCGCTGGTGAAGGTCAGCCCATTGATCTCGGCGATCCGCGAATCCTTCGTGCAGATATCCGGCAGGGGCACGATGCCCGCGGTGCCCTGCGCACCGTCGCGCGAGCAGAGCGTGGTCAGGCCGGGCGCGATCGTTACCCGCGCGGGTCCGCCCGGTTCCGCGGTGAGACTGCCGTCGTGCGCGCTGCCCGGCGCGGTGCCCGAGGGCGCCGCGTTCAAATACATCCGGCGGTAATCCATATCGGGCCGCGGGAAGCTCGAGGTGTGGGTCCAGCCACCGCCCTGCTGCCACAGGGTCACTTGGTCGTAGTCATCGATGCCGTTATCGATGCCCTTGAGCCACTTGTCGAACCACGCGCGCTGCAATACATCCAAAGCCGCGGGCCCGTCGGCATCACCCATGCCCGAGCCGGTGGTGACGTGATAGTTGTTGTCCATCACCAGCTTCTTCTGGCTGTCCGCGACATTGATCGCGTTGTAGACCCGCGGCGAAGAGTAGGCGAAGATGTCCTGCCAGCCGCCGTAGACGAAGGTCGGCACATCGATCCGGTCGGGATGCCCGATCCAGGCGGTGCGCAATGGACTGTGGTCATCGAGCACCGAATACATCTCGGGCGGAATCTGATCCATGCTCTGCGTGCCCAGGGCCATGATGATCATATTGAAGAAGGTGAACGGGTCACGGACGCGGTCGACCAGCCAGGTCCAGTCGAACTTCCCGGCGAGCATCGACACCACATCCGGAATCAGCTTCGTCCCGTCGACGGCGAGGAGCCACTCCGGAATGAACCCGATGCCCAGCGCACCACCGGGCGCGGCCACGTCGCGGATCAGATCGCTGCCCGGCACGATCGGGAAGATCGCCTGCAGCGCAGCGGGTCTGCGCTCGGCGGTCTGCAGCTGATTGATCGCCGAGTAGGAGATGCCGCTCATACCGATCTTGCCGTTCGACCACGGCTGCGCCGCCGCCCAGTCGACGACCTCGACGCCGTCCTGCTGCTCGCGCTCGCCGAACACCTGCCAGGTGCCCTGCGAAAAACCGGTGCCGCGCACATCGACGACCACCTGGGTGTAGCCGCTCTGCACCAGTTTGCGATCCACGGCGAAGGTGCGTGCGGTGCCGCCCGCCAAAGCCTGTGCCAGATCACTGATTCCGCTCAAACCGTAGGCGGACAGATCGAAGCTGTGCAGCGCCTGCATCAATGGATCGGCCAGGCCGGGAACGGCCAGCACGGAGTCGGCGATATTCGCCACCAGTTTGGTGTAGGGCGTCAGGTTCACGATGGTCGGCGTCGGCTCGACGATCGGACGGCCGGACGCGTCGGCCGGGTGGTAGACATTCGCCTTCAACACTGTGCCGTCACTCATGGTGATCGGGACGTCCCAGTCGATATAGACGTTGGGATACTGTTGCGGCCCAGCATGAGTCGCGGTGAACTGTGCGTCGAGCCCGCTCGCCTGCGTCGGCGCGGCCGCGACAACGGCTCCGGCGAACACGGTGAACGTGGCTATTGCCGCAGCCACAGCCTGCATCGGACGTCGACGTCGGATCATGCTCGCCAAACCCTCCCGGCAATGAGGAACTACTTCGTTCCCATCAACGAGTTGGTACAGTACGTGCATCACGGTTGGTATGCAACCGTGACTCATAACAACGCTCTGTACAGCGAACCGAGGCCGGCGGACCCCCGATAAGTTGCCAAGCATTCTCCCGAATCGACTGCGTGGCAAGCGGATCGAAATCAGACCAGGGCGATCTCCAATCGCCGGTAGAGCGGGACGAACACATTCGTGCGATAGCGACGTTCGGTAATCACCCACGGGCGACCCGCCGCGGTCATGGCTTCCAATACCGCCGCGAGTTCGACATGGGTCAGGCTCGCGCCGAGGCAGATATGTCTGCCGCCGCCGAACCAGAGCTGCCGCAGTTCGGGCACCTTGCCCAGATGCAGGTCATAGCCACCGGCCGCATTGTTGATCGACCAGGTCATGATCTTCACCCGGTCGCCCGCGCGTAATCGCCTACCGGCCAGCTCGATGTCCTCGACGACGCCACGCCCGACGATCGGCATCGAACTGGTGACCCGCAGTGCCTCGCGCACCGCATCCGGGATCAGGCTACGGTCCGCGATCAGCTCGTGCTGGGCCCCACTGTCATGCAGCAACGCCACCATGCGCCCCAGAGTGCTGGCCAGCGTGGCGGTTCCGGCTACGACCAGGAAGGCCGCCATCCGGCGGGTGACCTCGGGTCCGAGGCCGAGTTCGCGACTGCGCCCGATAGTGGTGCTCGGGTCGGCGGTTTCGTACACGGCGGGCACCGATGCGGCGATACGATCGGCCACTGCACGTCCCTTGCGCGCATTGCGCTGCGACACCACGGTGGTGTCATAGTTGCCCTTACCGAGGTTGGCCATCGTCTCGACCAGGCCGAAAAGCTCCTCGTACGCGGCGGGTGAATCATCGATCGGCAGACCGACCAGCTCCGCCATGGTGCGGCCGGTGAACTCCCGCGAGAACTGCGCCATATCAACGGTTTTGCCTGCGGCAAGGTCATCGGTGAGTGTGCGCAGCATCGGCCCCACCGAGCGTTCGGTGATCACCCTGGATCGCTCCGGGGTGAACAGATCGCGGACCTTCGCGCGGAATTCGACATGCGGCTGGCCCTCGAACAGCTCGAAGACCCACTCGCCGAGCATCTGTCCCCACCAGTGCCCGGAGGCACCGTCGCCGATGATGCTGAAATGTTCGGTATCGCCGTGGATCTGGCGTGCCAGCTCCGGATCCGCCACCAACCAGCCGAGTTTGGGCACGCGTCGGATCGGCTTGATCAGCGAACCGGCGGCGAGCACCAAAGGCAGTGCGGGCTGGGCGAATCCGTGCAGTGCGTATTCGTGAGCCGCGGCGGTTTTCACGAGGCCACCCCCATCTGCTCGCCGGGCGTGCTCGCCCCGACCGACCGGAATTGGTCGAGCACGAGATGAGTGGACATGACGGCCAGGCAGCCCCATTCAGCGGCCGTGGCTGCCCAGGTTCCGGATTGATCGACCGCGGTGCGCCACATCCGTTCCGTGGCAGCCGGATCGAAGATCCCGTAGCGGCGCACCGAATCCCGTGACAGGTGATCGTGCGCGAGATCGGCACCGGAACCGGTGAGATACCACGGACCGACCGGCGTCATGAACGGCTTCTTACGCCTGCGCACGATCTGCTTCGGCAGCACGTCGGCGGTCGCCCGCTTGAGCGCGTACTTCTCGGTCCCCCAGTGCACCAACATCTCCGGCGACAGATCGGCGCACACATCGATGACATCGCGGTCGAGATAGGGCACCCGAACCTCGATGCTGTTGGCCATCCCCAAGCGATCCGAGGTCGGCAGTACCCAATGCGGCAGCCGGGTGTAGAACTCGAAATGCAATTGGCGGCGCAACTTGTCGTGCGGCGGTGGCGGTGCCAGTGCCGATGGCACCGGAAGGCCTTCGGGCGCAATGGGTCCGGTGGTGTCGCCGAGTGCGCTCCACAGGTAGATCCAGGGCGGCACCTCGCCGTAGCGGGCGGTGTATTCGGCACGGCGTCCCGCGACGGAGACGATGTGATCGTCCAGACCCGATGGCGCACCGACCCATTTGGTGGCATTGCGCCAGATCGCGGTCTGGGCCCGGCCCAACTTCAGTTGTTCGAACCGGGCGCTCAGCTTCATCAGCCGGTAGAAGTCGTAACCCGCCAATAGCTCGTCCGAGCCATCACCGCTCATGGCCACCTTGAGACCCTGGTGCCGAGCGAATGCGGTCAGATCGAGAAACGGCGTCGCGACCGCGCCGTACCAGAACGGTGATTCGAAGTGCCACAGACTCTTCGGCAACAGCTCACAGGCCCGCGCGCCGGTCATCTCTACCTCGTCGTTCGGCACGCCGAGCGACTGTGCGACCAGCCGCGACATCGGGGTCTCGTCGAGCACTTCGCCGGTCAGCCGAATGCTCGCGGTGGTGAGCGGTGCGTCGCAGCGGCGGGCCGCGACCGCGGCGATGGCGGAACTGTCCAGGCCGCCGCTCAATGCGATTCCGGCCCGCACCTCGTCGGGCAGGCGCTTGCGCACCGCGGCGGTGAACGCCGCGTCGAACCGCTCGATCGCGGCCCGGCCGGTGAGCAGCGGCGCATCCGGATCGCGGCGCAGGAAGGGCGTGAAGTAGCGCTGCTGGGAGGTGCCGCGACGGTCGATGGTCACGATGGTCGCGGGCGGCAGATCGTCGACGCCCTGCCAGAAGGTGCGCGGTGCGATGGTGTGCCCGTAGAACAGGCAATCGCTGAGCCCCTGCGGGTCCATCGACGCGTCGACCAGCCCGGAGGCGAAGATGCCCTTGATCTCCGAGGCGAAGACGACCCGACTGCCGGATTGGTGGTAGAACAGCGGTTTGACGCCGACGCGGTCGCGGGTGAGCAGCAGCCGTTCCCGGCGGGCGTCCCACAGCGCGATGGCGAAATCGCCGTCGAGGCGCTCGACGAAGCCCGTGCCGTACTCCTCGTAGAGGTGCGGAATCACCTCGGCATCGGAGTGGCTACGGAACTGGTGCCCGCGCGCGGCGAGGCCGCCGCGCAGTTCCCGATGGTTGTAGATCTCACCGTTGAAGACGACGTGGATGGTGTCGTCCTCATTGCGGGCGGGCTGGGCGCCGTGTGCGATATCGACGATGGCCAAGCGCTGGAAGCCGAAGGCGACGTTGCGGCTGTGCCAGGTGCTGAAACCGTCGGGGCCGCGGTGGCGTTGGATTTCGTTCATGGCCGCGATCGGGGTCGGATCGACCGGTGCGGCGAAATCGACTATTCCGTTGATGCCGCACATGTCACGGCCTTTCGGTCGATGGGCCGACTGATTCGAAACGTGTGCGGTGCACAAGGCCTCCCCTATGGAATTGGATTCTGCTACGCGGAACGGACGTGAGCTCCGATGTCCCAGTCCTGCGGTCGAATTCGACGCCGGTCACGTCGGACGCTCCAGGTCCCACCCGGCCAGGTCAGGGTGTTGGTGCCGTCCTCATCGATGAAGTAGCTGGTGCAGCCGCCGGTCGACCACACCCGGGTGCTGAGCAGCTTCCGTGCGCGGGTGACCCAGGCGCGCTCGGCGTGTTCGGAAGGGCTGTAGCGGCGAATCCCGGTGGCCCGCATGTATTCGATGGTTCGGGCGATGAGTTTCGTGGTCGGTTCGATGGCGAGGAATTGCGAGGTATGCGGCAACGCCGTATTCGGTCCGGTGACCGCGAACAGATTCGGCAGACCCGCGAACGCGATGCCGCGGTAGGCACGGAATCCGTCGCGTTGGAACTTCTTTCGCGTCGAGGTCTGCGCGGTTCGGAAATCCGGGAAGTGCGCGATCGAATCCTGGACGTGGAATCCGGTGGCCCACACGATCGCATCGACCTCGTGCAGCTGACCATCGGCGGTGCGGATGCCGGTCGCGGTGATCTCGGTGATCTTCTCGGTGCTCAGCCGAACATTCGGGCGCGCGAACGAACTGTAGTACGCGTCGGAGACCATCGGCCGCTTACAGCCGAACGCGTAGTCGGGTGTGAGTTTGCGCCGCACCTCGGGATCCGGCACCTGCTTGTCCAGCACTTTCCGGACCAGCCGCTCGTAGACCGACACCAGCCGAGGATGGAATTCGGCGAAGTGCATCGTCTCCAGGAACAGGAAGACGAATCCGCGCGCCGCCAGCCGAATCGGCGGCACGAACCGCAATATCTTGCGCACCGTCGGCGGAATCGGCCGGTCCAGACGCGGAATCACCCAGGCCGGGGTGCGCTGGAACGAGACGAGCTCAGCCGCGGTCTCGGCCAGCGCGGGCACGATCTGCACCGCGCTCGCTCCGGCGCCGACCACCGCGATCCGCTTACCCTCCGGCTCGAACGACGAATCCCATTTACTCGAATGCATCTGCGGCCCAGCGAATTCGGCCCGGCTCGGAATATCCGGGATCGATTCGGCGTGCAGCGAGAAGTAGCCCATGACGACGGCGCGGGCCCGGATCAGCCGGCCATCGGTCAACCGCAGCACCCACTGCTCGGCGGCGTCGTCGAAATCGGCCTCGGCCACATCGCTGTTCAGCTGCACATGCCGCCGCAGGTCGAAGGTGTCGACGATATTCTCGGTATAGGCGCGCAATTCGGGCTGGGTCGCGTAGACGCGACTCCAATCCGCATTCGGCGCAAAAGAATACGAGTAGAGCACCGAGGGCACGTCCACCGCGCAGCCGGGGTAGACGTTATCGCGCCAGGTGCCTCCGATGGCCGCGGCGCGTTCGAGGATGACGAAGTTGTCATTGCCGAGGCGACGCAGATTCACCGCGACGCCGAGCCCGCTGAATCCCGAGCCGATGATCGCCACATCGTAGTTCGACATCGTCCTCACCCCGCGGCGCGGACATCGTCCGGCAGAAGTAGGTCGGCGAGTTCGTCGAGTGCGGTATCCATCGCCGCGGTGAGGTACGCCATCGGCGGCAGCTTGTCCTGCACACCGAGGACACCGAAATGTAGACCACCCGAATAGCCGATGCAGGTGAAGTTCAGCGGGTTGCCGTGCATCAGCAGCGAGATCGGATAGATAGTCTCGAGCCGAGCACCGTTCCAGTACAGCGGGTTCCGTGGGCCGGGCACATTGGAGATGCCCATCGGATGGGATGCGGCGGTGTTGGTGAAGCCGAAGCCGAGGCCGAGAATCCACGGCAGGGTCACCGCGAGTCCGTAGCCGACGACCTCATTCGGGGCCATCGCGCCCATATGCTGTTTCGCGGCACGGATGTAGTACTTGACGGCGCTCAGTCGATCGCGCGGATCGGCGATATCGGTGCCGAGCGCGGTGAACATCATGCCAGCGCGGGTGCCGACGCGCACGTCGTCCTCCTCGCGCAGATCGGTGGGAACACCTGCGGTCAAGGATGATTCGGGCAGGGTGGCGTGGTTGGACAGGTAGTCGCGCAGCGCGGTACTCACCAGGTACAGCACAATGTCGTTGATGGTGCAGTCACCCGCCTTCGCCAGTCGCTTGAACAGCGCGAGGTCATAGCGCCGCCTGGACAGGTCGCGAGCACCGGTGATGCTGCCGTTCAGGATCGTGTCCGGCTGCTGATAGGCCTTCTGCGCCATGGTCTTATCGCCGCGTGCCCTACGGAGGGCGTCACGGGCGGCGGATCCGACACCGCGCAACAAGGCCAGCAAGCCGGTCAGAGCGGCGAGCAGAGCACGGAACGGATTCACCTTGTCCACAACGATTTCTGCCGACTCGGCTGCGGGGCGCACAGTGAACAAATCCGGGACGTCGCGTGCGGCGGCATCCTCGGTGAACGTGTCGGTGAACAGCCGCATGGCCGATGCACCGTCGAGGAGGCTGTGGTGCACCTTGAGGACGAGTGCGAAACGATCCTGTGCCAGCCCCTCGATGACGTGCAATTCCCATGGCGGACGGCTCATATCGAGCTGCTTCTGGTGAATGGAGCCGATGAGCTCGGTCAGCTGATCCTGACTACCCGGCTCCGGCAGTGTCCATTCCCGGATGTGCTCGCTGAGGTCGATATCGTCGACCTCGCGCACCACCGCCGCGATACCGGGCGGCGGGAACTTCAGCGGCACGAAGTTCCACGGTTGCGGCAGACTCGCCGGTGCGTCCAGCCCGGCCCGCCACTGCCGCAGGAATTGCGCCGCACCGCCCTCGGGGGCGCTGAACTCCAGCAGGAAGGCGATATGCATCGGCATATCGGGCGATTCGAGCGACAGCCAGACACCGTCGGTCGCGGTCAGTCGATGCAACGACATCTACATCCTTAGCGGTCAGGACGCGGCGGCGGCGCGCCGCCGAGTCAGGTCGAGATCGAGATCGATGGGGATGACGGCGAAGTGGAAGCGATCCTTCGGCGGCTGCGCACCCGCGGGCAGGCGCACCTCGAAGTTGCGGCAGACCATGCCGGTGACGCTCTTGATCTCCAACATCGCCAACCCGCGCCCCGGGCAGAAGCGCGGACCCGAGCCGAACGGCGTGGAGACCTCGGGCCGATGGGTGCCGTGGCCGGTGCGCAGCCAGCGATCCGGATCGAAGCGCAGCGGATCCTCGAAGTTCTTTTCCTGCACGCTCGCATGCTGCACATTGACGATCACCCAGGTGCCCGCCGGAATGTGCACACCGTCGATGGTGGTGTCGTCGATGGCCTCCAGCCCGACGATGGGTGTGGTCGGGCGCAGCCGCATCGATTCGGCGACAACGGCTTCCAGATACGGCTGGCGGTCCAGCGCCGAAGGGATCTCGGCGACCTCCTCCCGAATACGTTCCTGCACAGCGGGGTTGCCCGCCAGGTGATAGAGCAGCCAGGCCATCGCATTGCTGGTCGTGTCCTGACCGGCGATGAGGATGGTGAGCGCCTCGGCGAACAGCTCGTCGTCGGTGAAGGAGGTGCTGCCATCCTGTGCCAACAGGAAGGCCTCGATGAAATTCGTAGCCTTGTCCGGGAGATTCGCGCGCGCCCGGCGGATGACGCCGGTCAGGTCGGTGCGCAGGGCGGCGAGTGCGCGCTCCAGCGCCCGGTCGTCGGGGAGCTTGACGTAGCGCCAGTACGGGATGGGACTGTTGATCCGCCGGTTGATGAGCGGGAAGATCAGCTCCAGGTGCTGCTGGATGATGTCGCCGGACTGCTCGATGGTGTTGATGTCGTAGTCGAAGGTCAGTTTGGCGGTGACATCCACCGTGTAGCGGGTCAGATCGCCACGAATGTCCTCGGGCGAGAGCTGTTCCCAGCGCCGCTGCAAGCGTCCGGTGATCGTCTCCAGCGTGGGATGGAAGCTGCGCAGGTGCGCGGCGTTGAAGGCGGGCATCGCCAACTTGCGGCGCAGCCGCCACGCCTCACCCTCCAGCGAGAACAGTCCGTTGGACCCCATCTCGTCCATGACCGATTCGATCGCCGACTGGCGCCGGAAGCCACCGGGGCGGTCCCGGAAGATCTCGCGATTCAGGTCGGGATCGCTGACGACGACGATCCGCCGCCCCGGCATCCGGAGTTGGTAGAGCGGGCCGAACTCATCGCACCACTCGTCGAACTGGCGGTGCAGCAGTGCGGGCCGCATCTGCGGGAGATTCCCCAGCAACGGCCACCGGCTCGGGCCAGGAAGATCGTCCACGGATTCGGCGGGTGAGATCGAGACGGACAACCTGGCGCCTAACGTCGATATGAACTGGTGGAGTCTTGGCGGTCGATTAAGAGGCGCGAGAGTTCATTCTCGGTGCACGAATAAAGGCACGCCGAGTTTCTCCGGGATTGCGACGAATGTGCGGCAATAACGACAGCCTCCCCGCAGTCGGAACATATGGCGCGGCCGTACGGACGACCTTCCACCATGAATGCCGAGGCGGGCGATGACTCAGCGCGAACAATGGCGACGGTAGCCAGCTCGAGCGGGCGCTGTCAACCCGCACACTCGGCGTCGGCGGAATTTCCGCAGGTAGCGAGCGATTAGTGAGGAACGCAACAGTGCCTTACCCGATCGTATGAATCCGGAACATGACCCCGCCACCTTCGCTGTCGCGAAATGCCCTATCCCCCAACATTCCTCGAGGCTCCGGGCCCGACGGCGAGCGGCCCGAGTCCGCTGCGCAAACAACCGGCGATGGGAAGACGTGAAAGTTATTCGAAATTATCGGATCGTGGCTAGACTTTGCCCGGATCGGTCGGATGTATCGACAGGTTCGAGCCCGCAACGTGAGTTATGCGCATGAATTCGTCCGGTCATGGGTTCACAAGGAGACACAAATGCATGTTCTTGGCGGTTGGAAGCACCTGATGAGAAAGGCGAGACCGGCGGTCATCGCATCGGCGATCACACTCGGGGCGAGTGCCGCAATCACCGGGCAAGCCGTCGCCGAACCGACGACGGGCATCCACTATGTCGCGCTCGGAGATTCCTTCGCCGCGGGCGCTGGCGTGTTTCCGCAAGCCGAACTCACCACATGTTCGCGCTCCGCGGTCAACTACCCCGCACTGGTCGCGAAGGAGCTCGGCGTCGAGACGTTCAAGGACGTCACCTGCGGCGGGGCCACCTTGGACGACCTCACGAGTACACAACGCGGCGTTGTCTCCGGAACCGCGGCGCCACAGTTCGATGCGCTGACCCCCGACACCACGCTGGTCACTATGACCATGGGCGGCAACGACATCGGCCTCGCCAAGCAGGCGCTGCTGTGCGGCAATCCGCTGCCGGAACCCTATGGCACGTCATGTGCGGACGCCTTCACCGCGGGCGGCGTCGACACCTTCGCGGAGCGGACCGCGGCGCTGGCACCCGTCTACGGCACCGCAATCGACGAAATCCGCTCGCGCGCACCGAAAGCCACCGTAGCGATCGTCGGATATCCGACCGCGTCGCGCGCGGGCGCATGTCCGGAGCAGCAGCCCGCTTGGCCACGCGACGCCGACTACCTCCAGCGCGTGCTGGTCGACCTCAATGCTCTGCTGCGCACCGTATCCGCCGCACACGGCGCGATCTTCGTCGATACCGCCACCTCCAGCGTCGGGCACGATATGTGCGCAGCACTCGACCAGCAGTGGATCAACGGGCTGATCCCCTCCCTGTCGACCCCATCCTTCGTCCCCCTGCACCCCAACACCTTCGGTGAGCAGAACATCGCACAACAGGTGGTATCCGCACTGCGGTGACGCAACAAGGCCGGGCGCGGTTGACGCGCCCAGGAAACGTCTGTGCCACTTACCGACCGTCGGCAGCGAAACATGTTCGCGCGCAGCGACATCGATATTCGACAACCCTCCGCCGACGCCAGCACGATCCGCGACCGCTGCGCCAGGTCAGTATTCCCACCAGGCCGGTACCCAACGAAAGGCGTCGCCTGCGACCGCCACCCGGCCGACGGATGGGAACGACAGGTGAGTGGCCACCAGCGGCTCGCCGGTCGAGGCCAGCTCCCGCAAAAGACGGACCCGGACGCGGGCGGCCTCCTCGGGGTCGTGTTCGAAGCCGTTGAACCACTCGGGGCTGTCGAACCCGACCGAGAACACGGCGTCGCCGGCGAACGTCAGCCGGTCGCCGCCGGACGCCAGGCGGACCACGCTGTGCCCGGGGGTGTGGCCGCCGGTGCGACTGACGAGCACCCCCGGCGCCACCTCGTACTCTGCCTCGAACGGCCGCAGCTGGCCGCGGTAGTTGTCCAAGAACCGCGAGGCGGCCGACCGAAGCGCGTCCACCACCGGCGGCGGAATGGAGGTGCGGGAGAAATCGGGCGACGCCCAGAACTCGGCCTCGGCGGCCGCCAGGTGGACCCGCAGATCCGGACGCAGCCGACTCCTCAACCCGTCGGCGAGCAGCCCGCCGACGTGGTCCATGTGCAAGTGGGTAAGCACCACGTCGGTCACGGACGCGGGATCGATGCCGGCGGCCTCCAGCCGCATGGCCAACTGCCCGGCCTGCGGGTAGTCCGGGTACTCCACCCCGAGCCCGGAGTCGATGAGTACGGTCCGACCGCCGCTACGCACCACGACCACGTTCAGCGGCCAGTCGAGCACGTCCGGCGGCAGGAACATCTCGTCCAGCCAGGCCCCCAGGTCGGCCGGGTCGGCGTTGGTGGCCAACGTCGCGGCCGATATCGGTAGCACCCCGTCGCTGATCACCAGCACGTCGATCTCGCCGATCTGCAGCGCGTAGCGCGACGGAACCAATTCGTCGAGCCCCTGACTACCGAGTTGTGCGGTGTTGCCCAAGCTCATGCTTGTCTCCTGTCGGGTTCATACGCGCACGGGATGCGCCGAAATGTCGGCCGCATGATGAGCATCGATCGGAGAGAGATTCACAGGCATGGAACGCAACGTGAAGCCATAGCAAACGTACATCACGCCCTCGGAGGACGCCGAGGGGTTCGGCGTCACCCGCCGCACCGTCACCAACACGGTGGCAGACGGACGCCCACCGGCATATCGGCTCGGGCCACGCCGCACCCGGCTGCGCCTGGATGAATTACAGGCAGCCCGGCGGCCAACCCGCATGGCCGTGTAACCGCTACGCGAAAATCCTTGACCCACAACTAAATACAGGAGACAAATGAATAGGGAACGCTCGACGAGTACCTCGATCGGGTGGTGGCGGCGCCGCCGCTGACCGGCACCTCGATACGCCGTCCCCACACCGAAAATAGATAACGAATTCCCGACGCAAGACACTGGATCCAGCGTTGCTGGACAACAGACGCGCCGAACCCGCCGATGTCAACGGCGATTCGCTACCTTCGATAAATGGACGCAGCAGAAGAGCACGCCGCATGACACGGGCTCAGGGGCGCCCGCCGGGCCGGGCCGGTCACGAGGATCGACGCCGGATGATCCTGGAGGCGGCCCTCGAGGTCTTCGCCGAACGCGGTTACCAGGGCGCGACCATCGCGATCGTGGCGGAACGGGTCGGACTCAGCCAGCAGGGCGTGCTGCACTACTTTCCCAATAAGCAGACACTGCTGGCGAATGTGCTCGCACTGCGCGACCAGAACGACCTCGACGTCTTGCTCGCCACCGCCCAGGGCAGTGCCACGACCCTCGATTTCCTCGTCGATCTGGTGGAACGCAATGCCGAGCGGCCCGGCATCGTGCAGTCGTTCACGGTGCTGGCGGCCGAGAGCGTCACCCAGGATCATCCCGCACGCGACTACTTCGTCGATCGGTACGCGCAGATCCGGGAGATGCTGACCACCATGCTGGAGCGCGACCTGGACGGCGATCCGCCACGCGGCGTCTCACATCGGGACGCCGCGACACTGCTGATAGCGGTCCTCGACGGGTTGCAGCAGCAGTGGTTGCTGTCGCCGGATGAGGTCGATATGCCCGCACTGCTGCGCAAGTTTCTGCGATTGATCCGACCGGTCGGCGAATCGGACTGATTGATAACGTATTGATAACATTACCTACCAGCTATTAGGTATATCGACCATACTTCGAGGTGGAGGCCTGCTCGTCCGACGAACAAGGGAGTCGACGTCAACCATGGCGAATCACCAGGCCGACCGCGACGCAGCGGTCGAAAAGGCTTTGGCCGCACTGGATCTGGATGCTCGATGCCACCTGCTCGCCGGACAGGACATGTGGACATTGCCCGCGATTCCCGAGATCGGGCTGGCTTCGCTGGTGATGTCCGACGGCCCGATCGGCGTGCGCGGCGTGCACTGGAGTCCCGAAGATCCCTCGATCGCCCTACCGAGCCCGACGGCGCTGGCCGCCACCTGGGATCCCGCCCTGGCCCGGCGGGCCGGGCAGCTGCTCGCACAGGAGGCACGACGCAAGGGCGTGCACATGTTGCTCGCACCGACGCTCAATCTGCACCGAAGCCCGTTGGGCGGCAGGCACTTCGAGTGCTATTCGGAGGATCCGCTGCTCACCGGGATGATCGGCGCGGCGTATGTCACCGGCGTGCAGGAGGGCGGCGTTGCGGCGACGCCGAAGCATTTTGTGGCCAATGACTCCGAGACCGACCGGTTCACCGTCGATGTGCGGGTATCACAGCGGGCCTTGTACGAGCTATATCTCGCGCCGTTCGAAACCGTGGTCGAACAGGCCGGCCCGTGGGCTTTGATGGCGGCATACAACAGCGTCAATGGCACCACGATGACCGAACACGGCGCGCTGCAGAATGAAATTCTGCGTGCGCGTTGGGGATTCGACGGTGCCATCGTCTCGGACTGGACGGCGGCGCGCGATACCGTCGGCGCGGCGAGCGGTGGGCTCGATATCGCGATGCCGGGGCCGCGGACCGTCTTCGGCTCGGCACTGGCCGAAGCCGTTCGCGCAGGGCGAGTTCCGGAGGCGATGGTCGAGCGAATGGCACGGCATATGCTTCGACTGGCCGCCCGGGTCGGGGTGTTGGCCGACGCGCCACCGGCAGTCGCCGAAGACGCACTTCCCGCACCGATCAATGGCGACGCGCTCGCGCACGAGATCGCCCGACGCTCGATCGTGCTGCTGCGCAACGAAAACGACATACTGCCGCTCGGCCAGGTCCGGCGCATCGCGGTGATCGGCCAGGCCGCAGACCAGGCGAGAGCGCTCGGCGGGGGCAGCGCCCAGGTCTTCGCGCCGCATACGGTCTCCCCGCTCGAGGGTTTGCGGGCGTTGCTCGATGAGCAGACCGAGGTGGTCTATGCCGTCGGCGCGGACCCCCGGATCAAGATCCCACCGGCCAAGGAGGGGTTCGACCTGCGCGTCCGGCTGTACGGAGCGGGTGACCGCCTGCTCGGCGAGCATCCGCTGCCGGAGGGCATCATCGAATGGGTCGGTGAATTCCCGGACGGGATCGCGGTCGGTGAACTGCACAGCGTCGTTGTCAGCGGGACATTCACACCTCGGGTGACCGGAACACATACGCTGGCCATCGCGGGCATAGGGCAGTTCCAGCTCAGGGTCGGCGATAAGACCTATTTCGACGACACCATCGTCGCGGACGGCGATCCGCTGGCCGCCTTCCTCGCGCCGCCGGAATCCCTTGTCGAGGTCGAACTCGATGCAGCACAGCCGGTTTCGGTGCGTGTCACACACACCGTGACGACGCTGCCGGATATGCCCATTGCCTTCGAGAAGTTCGCCCTCGGCCATCAGGAGCCGAATATCGATCCGGATGCGCTCATCGAAGAGGCAGTCGCCGCAGCGGCGTCGGCCGATGTGGCCGTGGTGGTCGTCGCCACGACCCCCGAGGTCGAGAGCGAAAGCTTCGACCGCACATCGCTTTCACTGCCCGGCCGACAGGATGAGCTGGTCGCGCGGGTTGTCGCGGCCAACCCGCGCACCGTCGTGGTGGTGAATACCGGCTCCCCCGTGCAGCTGCCGTGGGCCCAGGATGCGGCGGCGATTCTGCTCACCTGGTTCCCTGGACAGGAAGGCGGTGCCGCGCTCGCCGATGTGCTGTTGGGCCGGTCCGAACCCAGCGGGCGACTACCCACTACCTGGCCCGCGCACCAGGATGATTCGCCGGTTCTGAATGTCACACCCACCGGTGGTGTTCTCGCCTACGAGGAGGACATTCATATCGGATATCGCGCCTGGCAACGGATTTCGATCGCGCCACGGTACTGGTTCGGATATGGGCTCGGCTACACCACCTGGGCGTACGAGGCCGCGACGTTCATCGCTGATCCCGCAATCGGCAATACTCTCGGCACGCTGACGGTTCGGGTCCGCAATACCGGTAGTCGTCCCGGTCGCGAGACGATCCAGACCTATATCGCTCACTCATCCCGGTCGGACCGGCGACTGGCCGCCTTCGCGGTCGTCGAGGCCGAGCCCGGCGAAACAGCCGAGGTGGCGATGCCGATCCCCCGCCGCGCCGCCGAATCCTGGGACGAGGCAACGGAAAACTGGGTACTGCCCACCGGTGTCTACGACCTGGCGACCGGTCGATCGGTTGCCGATATCCGCCTGACCACCGCCATTCAGCTCGAAGGACCGCACGCATGAGACTGCGCCGAATCGCGCTCGGCCTCACCGCATTCGCCCTCTGCCCCCACCACCGCCGCGCTCGTCCTGAATGCGCTCGATCGCTCGACGGTGCGGCAGATACCGTGCCAGGACGATTCAACCGGCTAGTTCGCGAGGGCGTGCCTCGCGAGCGCAGGCGCGAATCGCTTGTGCGCCAACTGCATCGAGCCCGATCCCACTCAGGTCGGCGGCGGCCAGGGCAGTCGGCGTCGGGAAGAGATAGCCCAGACCGAATTGCCGCAGTCCGGCTACCGGTGCGCCGTAGGTAGTGACGAGATCGTGCAGGACACCGGTGCTATCCGCCGCGATCCCCCGCACGACGGCTTCGAACCGATCCCATGGCTGGCCCGCGAGTAGCCGTTGCACCTGGGCGACCAGATGTATCAGTCCTTCGATATGAGGTAGATGCACGATCAGCCGCACGGCATCGGGTGCGGCCGAGCTGATTTCGATTACGCCGGGATCGCCGTCCATGGATACGGTCCGCTGGTAGCGCGTTGCCGTGGCGCTCTCGATGCCACCGATCGCGGCGCGGGCGAGTTGCGCCAATCGACGATCAATATCCGTGCCCTCGGGCAGGGGCACCCGGAGGGCGAGACCACCGTCCGCGACAAGACGATCCGCACGCCGTCGCCGTTTGCGTAACGCGAGGGGTGCCGCGCGAAACGTACCGACCATCACGCGGTTGAACTGGCGCAGACTCCCGAATCCCGCGGCGAAGGCGATATCGGTGACCGACAGATCGGTATCGTCCAGCAGCCGCCGAGCGAAATGCGCACGCCGCGAACGAGCCAGCTGATCCGGTGTCGCACCGACCTGTTCGTGGAACATGCGGCGCAGATGACGTTCCGAAACCGCGAGCCGCGCGGCGAGTTCGGCCTCATTGCCGTCGTCCAGCGCCCCGGTGGCGATGAGATCGCTAGCGCGGCAGACCAATTCGGACGCCCTCGCGGGCAGTCGATCACCACGATACGGACGACAGCGGTGGCAGGCTCGAAAGCCCGCCGCCTCGGCGCCCGCCGCCGAGGTGAATGTGATGACGTTCTCCGATCGCGGACGTCCAGGGCATGGCGGCAGGCAATAGATGCCGGTCGTGATGACGCCCTCGAAAGATCCCATTACCCGAGTCTGCGCGCCGGGTTACCTATCGACCAGACATATCCGGACACGTCGCGAGTCTGTCCGGATATGGCGTGATCGGCGACCGCGGCCCACCCAAGATCAACCGAGTGGACACACAGACGAGTAGAGATCTGATCATCCGAGCCTGGCGCGAATTCGCGACACAGGATCCGGCCCGCATTGCCGCGGTATTCACCCCGGACGCCGAATGGCTCGCACCACCGCACAATGCCACCGCCCGCGCCCTCGACGGCACCAGTCACCTCGTCGGTAGGGATCGCATCGTGCGCTTCCTCGCCACCGAGTTTCCGACCATCTTCGTGGCCGATCGAAGCGTTGACTTCACCGCCATCATCGCCGATGGCACGACGGTGGTCGTCGAGGAGCGGATGCGCGCAACGCTGATGAACGGCAATCACTACGACAACGAGTACTGCTTCATCTTCGAACTGCGCGATGGCCTGATCCACCGTGTGCGCGAGTACATGGACACCCGCCGCGCCGAAGAAATGTTCACCGCCACCGATTCCTGACGCTGACGCTGGCATGGGGTGTGCGGGCCATCTCTTCGACAGCCGATTGTGCTCTAGCTTACTTCGCGGTAAGGTCCAGTCTCTGACACCACTTGGTTTCACAATCGGTCGGGCGCTTCGACCGGCCGGGTCGGAAGGGGACCCTCAATGATGAGGAATGCGGCACGGGCGGTCGTGGCGATGGCAATTACGACGGTGGCGGCGCTTACGGGGGTGGTGACGGGAACTGCGACGGCCGACGAAGTCGCGCCCGGAACGACCGCGCAGAGTCTGTTCAACAAACCGGGACCGCATCCGGTGGCCACGACGGTGCGGACGAATCCGTGCCAGGAGTCGATCTACGGCATGGTGCAGCACATCGGCGTGCATATCTTCGGCAATCGCGACGATCTGACCTGCACTCAGGCGTTTCCGAACGGCCTGGATTCGCCGATCGGCGTCAACACCTATTACCCGGCCGATATCGCCGAACTGCCGAATGCGCCGCTACTGGTCTTCATGGCCGGATTCGATGCGAATCCCGGGATGTACGACGCGCTCGCAAAGCAGTGGGCCAGTCAAGGTTTCGTCGTCGAGATCCCGTACGAGTTCTTCAACTCCCTCGCCTATGTCCCGGCCATGGGTATCGCGACCGCCGTGCTCGCCAACCGCGATCCGAATTCGCCGCTGTACAACAAGATTGATCTGAGCCGGACCGTCTTCGGCGGGCATTCCGGTGGCGGACAGGCGGCACTGCAGGCGGCCACGGTGGTTCCGCCGGTCGCGTCGCTCATCGACCCGAGCATGCGCGTGCTCGGCGTGCTGGCGATCGAACCCGGTCCGGTGGCCATCGGTGCGGCGATCGGTGTGCCGACGCTATTCCTCACCGGCTACAACGATTTCGTGGTGCCCGATTTCGCCTGGGTCCGCTGGTGGCAGTACAACCTGACGTTCAACGCGCCGTCCTGGATCGCGAATGCCCGTGGTGTCAGCCACTTTTCACCGATTGATGGGCTCGACAACTACCTTTCAGCTGGCACCGCGATCGCGTGGCTGCAATATCTGGCCTTCGACGACGACACCGCAAAGCAGTTCTTCGTTGGACCGAACTGGCGACTCCCCGCCGACCAGACCTACTTCAGCGTGGAGCGCAATGCCCTCGCGAACGCAGTGAAATAGAGGTCCGGGCCATGAAATATCAGCGCTCCTTGCTGATCGGGTTCGCCTCGAGCACGCTGGCCGCACTGACCCTGATCGCCCCCAGCGCCACCGCCGATGCCACCGCTGTGTGCGCACAGCCCGCGGCCGGACAGGCGCCGGGACGGGCGGATACGGCCGCCGCCGGATTCGCCCCGGCCGCACTGGCCGACGCGATCGACTTCGGCGCGGGCAAAGGCGCCTACGCGATCCAGGTGTACCGGCACGGTTGCCTCGTCGGCGACCGCACCGGCACCGGAAACCTGCCGGTCCCTCTGGCGAGCGCCACCAAGGGCGTCGCGTCGGTCGCGGTCGGCCGGGCAATCACCCTGGGCTACTTCGGACTCGACGATCCGCTCGGCAAGTTCTTCCCGCAGGCCGATCCGGCGCATGCCGCGCTCACCGTGCGCCAAGTGCTGAATCAGACAACGGGCCTGCGCTTTACCTGGTCCGCCGATATCGCGGGCATTGCCACCGACGAGGTGCTGCAATCGCTCAACGACCCGTTCGCATTCGAGCCCGGCACCACCTTTCAGTACAGCCAGGCGGTGCTCGCCCTGCTGCCGAAGATCATCGAGATCACCACCGGCCGCGACTTCCAGGACTTCGTCCAACAAGCGCTGATGCAACCGCTCGGTATCGCCCGCGACCAGTGGGTGTGGCTGCGCGACCGCAGCGGAAATACCGCCGTCAATGGCGGACTCGCGATGCGGGCCGATGACCTGGCCAGGCTCGGACTGCTCATGCTCGGCGAAGGGCGGTGGGGCGATACACAATTGGTCGACCCGGACTATATCCGTCAGGCCGGCACACCCACCGCCGCCAACGGCGGCTACGGATTCCTGTTCTGGCTCAACGCCGGCGACTCCTATAAGACCGCGACCGTACCCACCGCCATGACCTTCGCGCACCCGATGTTTCCGGGTGCGCCGCGTGATCTCTACGCCTTCGTCGGCGCGCTCGGTCAGTTCACGGTGGTGATTCCGAGCCGGGATATGGTCATCGTCCGCCTCGGCATTCCGGGCGGCATCGACACGAAGAATGTGCAGACTTCCCTCGCCGCCGAATCCAATCCGGATAATAAGGAATTCCTGCGCCGGGTGATCGCCGCGGTCGACGACCTGCCCGCCGAGCCCTATGACGACCCGTATCGCTACGGCGACAACTTCGGCCCCGTTATCGGCGACCTCGACGATCTCGCATTCTGGGTCGACCCGGAACATGTCTTCTTGATCCTGTTCGGCGTCGGCCCCTACGCCGCGACCAACTGCACTGTGCTGTGGTGCAACGGAAAACTCGTGCCACAGGACATCTTCGCGGCCACCCTCGACACCACCGCTCAGATCGTGACCGCACTGCTCGGACTGCAGCACGGCACCCGATAGCGCGCCGGAGACAGGACACTCGACGCCGACGTTCTCGAGCATTTGTCGAGGGGAGTCAAATGGTGGCTGGTGGTGTTCAGAGCCAGGATCTGACTCCCCTCGACGGGGTGAACCGCCTGGCGGGGGCTATCGCACAATGTGATGTGGGTCGCGAGAATCCCGCGATGCGGCCCGGTCACGGTCAGGGAACCCGGGCGGTTTGCCGACTCGCCGTGCCGAGCGGCGTCACATGGCGTAGCTTTTCCGATCAACACCGAACCGTCCGGTTGGTGCCGGACGGCTTGCAGGGGAAGCACCGAGGAAATATGTACGGTCCGAACGAACCGGTCTCGACGGTTCTGTATTACATCTTCTTGCTCATCTACAGCGCGCAGGATGCGCTGGGCGGGGCCGTCATCCTGGGCTGACCGAATACCTGTCGAATCCGCGGGCGCAGCGAGTCGGGCAGGCCGAATGCCCGCTCGGCTACCGTGGTGCAGTGACCATCGTGGACAGACAGTACGGCGGCCGCGCAGTGAGTGAGCGGAAGGCCGAGCGACGGCAGCGGTTCCTGGACGCCGCCATCCGGACCTTCGCCGAGCGCGGCTATGCGAACTGCTCGCTGGCAGATGTGTGCACAGCGGCCGGACTGTCCAAGCGACAGTTCTACGAAGAGTTCCAGACCAGGGAAGATGTCCTCATCGCGTCCTACGACTACATCCAGGACCAGTCCGCGGCCGTCGTCGGGCAGGCCGTCGCGGCACTCGTACCCGGCACGGATATCGCGGACGGGTTCACCGCGGTGTTGAGCGCGTTCATCGGCTCGATCAGCTCCGACCCGTACCGGGCCAAGGTCGCCTTCGTCGAGGTGGTCGGCGTCAGCGAACGGATGGAACAGCATCGTCGCGAACGCCGCCACGCCTGGGCGGCGGTCATCGAGGCCATGCTCAGCACCATCGCGGGTCCGGATATCCGCATACGCGGCGGAATCACCTGGGCGGCAAGCGCACTCATCGGCGCGATCAACGGTGTCGCGCACGAATGGATTCTCGCGGACCCCCGCCCGCCGATCACCCAACTGGTCGAGGTGCTGGCCCCGATCGCCACTTCGCTGATCATCACCGAGGCATAGATCACGTTGGCGCGATACCCCGCGCAGACGTAGGTTCAGCGTATGCAACTCGGTCAGCCCAGTCGCACCGCCCTTGCCACCGCTTATGCTCGCGCCTACCACCAGATCGCGAGCGAGCCGCGGATCTTCACCGATCCACTGGCCATTCAGATCGCGGACGTGACCCCCGATCAACTCGCCGACCTCGATTCCGCGACAATGCAGGAGGGCGACGCCGATGGCGCGATGCGCCGCCGACGCCGCATGTTCCTGGCCGCCCGCGCTCGCTTCGCCGAGGAGACCATTACCGACGCCGTCGCGCACGGCACCCGGCAGGTAGTGATCCTGGGGGCTGGGCTGGATACCTTCGCCTATCGCAATCCGCACCCGGACGTGCGCGTATTCGAGGTCGACCATCCCGATACCCAGGCATGGAAGCGACAGCGGCTCGATGCGACGGGCATCGAGATCCCGCCGTCGCTGACCTTCGCCCCGGTCGACTTCGAAAGCCAAACGCTCGCAGCGGGATTGGCCGATGCGGACTTCGATCGCAGTCGTCCGGCCGTGTTCATCTGGCTCGGCGTCGTCATGTATCTGACCCAGGAGACGGTGCTGGACACCCTGCGTTTCATCGCGGGTCAGGCAACGCCGGTGCAGGTGGTGTTCGACTATCTCTATCCCGCTTCGGCTTCCACACCCGAGTACGTGGCACAGCGCACGGCGCGGGCCGACCGGGTGGCCGCCGTCGGCGAGCCATGGCTCTCCTTCTTCACCGCCGACGAGATCGCAAATCTATTGCGGGATACGGGATTCGACCGAGTCGACGACCGCGCCGCGCCCGACCTCATCGCTGGCTACCTGGGCATTCCCGCACAGCAGTCGTCGACGGTTCCATCACACGTGCTGTGCGCGACGCGATCCGAGTAGGCCGGGTCAGCAGCCGAGTTGGTCTGCGAGGTCGAGGAAGTCGGCGGCGTTGATATCGAAGTCGTCGTCGTAGGCGACGTCCACGTCACCACCGACGCCGAACTCGAGCGGGCGAGCTACGAAGGCGGTCCGGAATCCCAGTGCGCCCGCAGCCTGGATGTCGTACTTGTGGCTGGCGACCATCATGATCTCGGATGGCTCCAATCCCAGATATCGGGCGGCCATGCGATACACCGCGGGATCGGGCTTGAACGCGCCTGCCATCTCGGCCGTGAACACCGCATCCCATGGCAGCGCCGCCCGCTTCGAAATATTCACCACGGCGGCGACATCCGCGTTCGACAGTGTCGAAATCGTGAATCTGCTTGCGAGCCTGGTCAATCCGGCGACGACATCGGGCCACGGTTCGAGGCGCTGCCAAGCGAGCGTGAGGTCGGCGCGCTCGTCGGGTGATAGATCGATGCCGTAGTCATCCAATAGGTCGTCGAGTGCGGTGCCGTATACCGAATGCACGGTGACCCAGTTATCGCGGTTCGGTTCGGCCTTCCGCAGTGCGGCGAAGTATTCGGCACGCCAATGGTCGACGAATCCGGCCCAATCGATATCCGGGTACCGCACGCCACCGATGTGGCGCGCTTCCGCGCAGACGGTCGAATGAAAATCCGTCGCCGTGCCCTGTACATCGAAGAGTAATGCTCGCAGCAAAGTCCGCACCTTTCCGCCTGAATGCGATTCGACCTTAGCGTCAGTGGCGCTGAGCCAGCAGGTAGCTGCGGCGACTCGGATGTTCGGTATCCCGGTGCGGTTCGCGGTCGAGGCGGGCGGCACCGACCAGACCGGCCGCGGCCAGCGCTTCGGATTCCGCGGCCGGGTCGAGGTAGTGGAAGGTGAGGTCGACCTCGTGACCCCACCACTGGGTGAGTGTCTTGGCGCCGCCGACCGGGATATCGGCATCGCTGGTGTGAAAGGCGATGAGGGCGTGGGCGCCCGGACGCAGCACGCGGGCGAACTCCGCATAGGCCGCGGCGCGCTGATGCTGCTCCAGATGGATGACCGCGTACAGGCAGACCAACCCTGCCAACGATCCGGAGCGCACCGGCAGTGCGGTCATATCCGCCGCACAGACCGGTACCGAGGTGGTTCGCCGCGCCGCAGCGCACATGGCGGGCGAGAGATCGATTCCGATGGTGCGCACACCGTTCGCAGCGAGATACGCGCCGACATGCGCTGGGCCGCAACCGATATCGGCGACCACCCCATCGGCGAGCTCGGCGAAGACGTCGAGCAGGCCGCGATCGAATGGCTTGTGCCGCAGCTCGTCCGCGAGCTCGTCGGCATAGTGGTCGGCGACTCGGTCGTAGCTGTATCGCGTGCGTCCCACCGTCGTCATTCCAGCAGCCTAATTCGGTGCCGCATCAGCGGCTCGCGGACCTCGGCAGCAGAAATACCAGTAGCGATACCCCCGCCGCGACAACAAATGTGCCGAGCGAGGCCATCCCGAAGGCATGCCCAGCCGCCGCGCTGCCCTCGTTCGTGGGATGGAAGGAGCCGAAGAAGACGGCTCCGATCACGGCAACGCCGACCGCCGCGCCGATCTGCTGCGCGGTCGAGAGCGCACCGAAAGCCTTGCCGACAGTTTCCGGGGCGATCCTGGCCAGCACCGTATTCAGCAATGGGGTGATGAGCAGACCACCGCCGACGCTCTGCAACATCAGAGTCGGGATCACCAGCAGTGGAGTGAACCGAGGACCGGAGAGCAGGACGACCGCCGTCGAAAGATAGCCGACCGCAAGGACAATCGCCCCGACCTCCAACACTCGGCGACCGTACTTCGGCACGGTGCGGCTCGCGACCAAGCTGAACACGAAGAACATCACCGCGGCCGGGGTGTATACCGAACCCGCACCGAGAGCCGACATTCCGAGCCCGGTCTGCATGGCGATGGACAGCGCGAGGTAGTAGGAGCTGAGCAACGCGTATACCGACATCACCAGGACGATCCCGAGGGCCATTCCCATCACGACACCGAGCACACATGTGTGGTCAGCCCGCCGTCGGATTCAACGCACGCGGAAGGCAGTCAGTCGCCAGCCGGTCGAGCGGGTGTGGGCGATGCGGGCGGCGATGGCGAAGTGTCGGCGGCCGCGGTCGTAGGCGGCGAAAACCTCCGCCGTCGAGGCGTCGACCATCATCAGATCCGCTCGGGACAGCACCGCCGCGCCGAGCGTGCGGCCGGGCGCGAGATCGGCTCGGACCAGGGTTCGCACCGCGGCGACCACCGCGGGTGTGGCCATACCGGTGAGGTGGGCGACCGGCCGTCGATGGTCGAGTATCTCCAACGCCAGCCGCAGCGCACGCTCGACGAACTGCTGTGCCGCCGAATCCAATTCGACAACCGGCGGTAACGCGCAATGCCCGCCGCTGAGCGCACGCCGCACACCCGCCGGACCGGTTCGCCCGGTCTGATCATTCCGCCCCGGGATCGGCGTGCGGCACGGCGCCGCGCGGGGCGGAGCCTCGGGTTCCGCACGCCCGCCCGGCGGGTAGGGCAACAGCGGCGGCTCCGTCCTCGGCGCATACGAAAGCCCCGACGGATGTCTCTCCATACAGCAACCCCCATGAGTTCGAACTACAACCCCCGAGCTCGGACCGCGACAGCATGCCATGGATATCGCCGGAGGTAAAGCGCAGGTCAACCACCCAAGCGACCGCTCTGGCGCTGACTGGCCGCATGCCGAACAAGATCAGGTGGAACTGACGGTGGGACCATTCGGGCGATGCCGCCCCAGTGAGAGCACCCATCGGACCATGCTGTCGATCACGCACCGTCCGATGGGTGCACATGACGTGCTGGCCCGCGACACCCGAAGCACAGTGCTGCGCACCGAACCGATCGGTCAGCCATCGGTGATGCGGGCCAAGGTCTGCAAAGGGTCGGTCAGGACATCGGCGAAGGCGAGTTCCGCGGCACCGACCAGGGGGGCGTCATCGGCGAGGGCGGAGGTGCGCAGGCGCACGCGCTCGCGGACCGCGAGTAGTCCGTTCACCGCCAGCCTGCTGCGGACCTGGGCCGCGGAGGCGAGGTAGATCTCGCGCAGCACACCGCCGAAGACGACCATGGTCGGGTTGAAGATATTGACCAAATTGGCGACGCCGTAGCCGAGCCAATCACCGATCTGGTGCAACGCGTCTCGGGCGGTAGCGTCGCCGCGGGCGGCGGCCTCCACGATCGCCTCGACCGCCGCGCGGCCGGAGAGATCGGTCCGCCCGGCGGCCGCGATCAACGCGAGTTCGCCCGCTTCTGCCTCCAGACAGCCGTACGACCCACAGGTGCAGGCGCGTCCGCCCGGATTGACGATCATGTGCCCGACCTCGCCGCCGTAGCCGCCCTCACCGCCGAGCAGTTTGCCGCCCATAATGATTCCGCCGCCGATGCCGACCTCGCCGTGCAGGTAGATCATATCCGCGACACCGATGCCGACACCGCGCTCACGTTCGGCGAGCGCACCGAGATTGGCATTGTTGCCGACGACGACGCGCAGACCGAGGCGCTCGGAGAGCCGCGCCCCGACCGGCACATCGACCCAGCCGATATTCGGACCGTATCGGACGACGCCGTCCTCCTCGCGCACCATCCCGCAGAACGCGACTCCGACACCGACGCAGACGGTCTCGGGTCCAGCCTCGCGAATCATGTTCTCCGCGATGGTGGCCAGTGCGGTGATCACATCATTCGGATCGAATGTGCCGCTGGGACGTGGCGTTTCCCGCCGAGCGAGAATCACCCCACCCAGCCCGACCCGCGCGACCGCGAGCCGGTCCGCGCCGACGTCCAGCGCCAACCCGTAGACTCGGTCCGATTCGGGTCGCACCACCAGCGATGGCCGCCCCGCCTTACCCGTCTGCCCCGGCAGCTCCTCGCTGACCAGACCCGCCGCGGCGAGGTCGGCGGTCAACGCCAGAATGGTGCTGCGATTGAGCCCCATTCGCTCGGCGAGCACCGCCCGCGACACCGGACCGGTGAGGTGGACATGGCGCAGCAACACGGCGAGGTTCTGCCGCCGGATCTCGTCCGGGGAAGGTGCAGCTCTCATTCGGGCGAACCTCCTCCCGGTAGTGGGTCAACTTCCTGGCAACGCACGTTTGCGCGACAACGCGTCCACCCCCGCCGCGAGCAGCAGCACGAATCCTGTCACAACGAATTTGGTGCCCGCGCTATAGCCCATCAGGCCCATCCCGTTATTGATCACCGCGACCACCGCCGCGCCGAGCACCGCGTCCAGCATCCGGCCGCGCCCGCCGAACAGACTGGTGCCGCCGATCACCGCCGCTCCGACAGCGGTCAGCAACACGTCGCTGCCGCCGGTATTCGGATCGACGGAGTTGGCGCGCGAGGCCGCGATCAACCCGCCGACGGCGGCCATCGTCGAACACAGTACGAACGCGCTGATTTTGATCCGATCGACCGGAATGCCCGCGCGCCGAGCCGCTTCGGTGCTGCCGCCGACCGCGTAGATATGTCTGCCGAAGGAGGTCCGGTTGAGCACGAACGTCCAGAGCAGCAGCAGTGCGACGATCAACGGCACCACGATCGGCATGCCCTTGAGCGAGTTCATCGCCGGGTTGCGGCTACGCTCGTCATTGAGGATCAGCACCGCAACGCCCGCGACAACGGCAACCGCCGCGATCCGCAGCGCGATCACCGGCGCTGTCTCGCCGGTGAGCCCGAGTTTGGTGCGCGCCCGCAGTTTTCGGTATTGGATCACCGCGAATCCGGCCAGCAGCACCGCGTACATGACCCAGCCGAGCAGCGGCGGTACGTTCTTGTTCGCGATCGCGACGATCGTCTCATCGCGAATCGAGATATTGCGCCCGTTGTCCATGATCTTGAGCGCGACGCCCTGCAATGCCAGGAACGCTGCCAATGTCACCACGAACGACGGGATCCCGATCTTCACCACGATCGTCCCGATGATCAGCCCGATCACGACGCCGGTGAGCAGCGAGACGAGAACCGCCGCGTACCAAGGCCATCCCTTATCGGTGAGCAATACCGCGAGCACCGCCGCACATACACCGCTGGTGAATCCGGCCGACAGATCGATCTCACCGAGCAGGAGCACGAAGATCAACCCCATGGCGATCACCGCGATGGCCGCGCCCTGGGTGAAGAGATTCGCGAAATTGCCCTGTGTCATGAACACCGGCCGCGCGATCCAGAAGACCACCGTCAGCACCGCCAGCGCGATAATCGACGGCAGTGCACCCATATTGCCGCTGCGTACCCGCCCGACATACGAGTTGACCAGCTCGGTCACCGGTGAGGACGTGTCCTCGAACTTATCCGTAACCACCGCACTCATGGCTTCACTCCATTTCCGAGACCGAGACTTCCGCTGCGCCCCGCGGTGATCAGTTCGACGACCTGCGCATGCGTCACGTCGGAAGTTCGGACTTGGGCCGCCATACGGCCGAGATAGAGCGCGGCGACCCGATCGGATACCGCGAAGACGTCATTCATATTGTGCGAGATCAACACCACCGCGAGCCCTTTGTCGGCGAGCGTGCGCACCAGCTCGAGCACCTGCTGCGTCTGCGCGACACCGAGCGCGGCCGTCGGCTCGTCGAGGATGACCACCTTGCTGTTCCACAACACGGCTTTCGCGATCGCGACCGTCTGCCGCTGTCCGCCCGACAGGCTCGACACCTGCTGTCGCACCGACTTCACGGTGCGAACGGATAAGCCCGCCAAGGTCTTTCCGGCCAGCTCCTCCATGCCGTACTCGTCGAGTACGATCCCGTGCTTCTTCTCGCGGCCGAGAAACATGTTCTGCACAATGTCGAGGTTGTCGCAGAGCGCGAGATCCTGGTAGACGATCTCGATGCCGAGATCGCCTGCGTCCCTTGGGTTGTGCACGTGCACCGGCTTGCCATCGAACAGGAACTCCCCCGCGTCGATGGGATGGGTGCCGCCGATGCACTTGACGAGGGTCGACTTACCGGCGCCGTTATCGCCGACCAGTGCCGTCACCTCACCCGAGTACGCGGAGAACGCGACGTCGTGCAGGACGTGGACTGGGCCGAAACTCTTTTCTATTCCGCGTAATTCGATGATCGGTGTATCGGGCATACGTGCTGCTCCTGACGTGTGGGGCGACCCTTCCGCGATCCCCTCATGCCAACCGCGGAAGGGTACTCGCCCCCTTGACCATGAAAATGTCGGTCGTTCCCGCGCACCTTCGCGTCCGCGGGAACGACCGGGTTATCAGCGAACCCCGTTATCCGCGCACAGCTTGGCGAACTCGCCGGTGCACAGCTCGGCCTTCGTGACATAGCCGTCGGCCACCACGTCGTTCACGTTCTCCTTGTAGATCGCCTTCGGTTCCAGCAGCACCGCAGGCACTTTCGCCTTCGCCTCGGGATCGTCGACGGTGCTGTTCGCCTCGCCCTTCTCCCCCTTGGCCAGCGCGATCGCCAGCTTCGCGCCCGCATCGGCCTCCAGCTTGATGGCCTTGTAGACGGTCATGCACTGATCACCAGCGAGTACGTTCTGCAGGCCCTGGACCGTGGCGTCCTGGCCGGTCACCGGAACCTGGCCGTTCAGCTTCTGCTTCTTCAGCACCGCGATGGCGGCATTGCCGAGACCGTCGTTGGCCGCGACCACACCGCCGAGATTCGGCGTGCCGGTGAGCATCTGCTCGAAGATGGTGCCCGCCTTGGTGTTATCCCATTCCGGCACTGCCTGATCCGGCCCCTTCAGGTACTCACCCGAATCGAACTTCGGCTTCAGCACACTGTCGTAACCGTTCTTGAACAGCGTCGCGTTGTTATCGGTCGGTCCGCCGTTGAGATAGGCGACGACCGGGTTGACCGCCTTCTTATCGGTGAGGCACTTGGCCACACCGTCCCCCATCAACTTGCCGACCTTCACATTGTCGAACGACACGTAGAACGGCGCCCCACCGCCGAGAGTCAGTCTGTCGTAATCGATTACGGTCACGCCCTGCGACTTTGCCTTCTGGATCACGGCCTTGCCGGTCCCGCTGTCGAGGTTGGTGATCATCAGCACCGAGGCACCGTTGGTGATCATCTGATCCGCGATGGTCTGGAACGCGTTCTTATCCCCCTGCGCGTTCTGGATATCCGCCTTGATTCCCGCCGCGTCGAACGCCGCCTGTAGATACTTCCGATCCGCCGTCTCCCACCGCGCGGAAGTCTTACTGTCCGGCAGGATCACGCCGATCTTGGCGCCCCCACCACCGGAGTCCTTGTTGTCGTCCCCGCAGGCAGTGAGCGAGGTGAGAAGCGCAACCGATACGGCCGCTATGCCGAGGATCCCCTTACGCATGTGGGCGAGCCTTTCGTCGAACCACCGCCTGCTAGGTACCAGGCGGTCGAGCCTTGAGCGAATGTTGTTCGATGCAACATATTGCACTGTGACGCGGCGCACAACGGTTTCGCAAAGATATTTGTTGTTTGCAATAACAATCCGGATACGCGCAGGTGAGCGGCTTCGGACCGGGCACGCGATGCCACCGCCCTTCCGCAACATCGGCCGTGGACCCCTGCAACAGAGCAGGGCGGACACGGCTGGTATTCGGTACCCCAACTCCTCGCCGAGGCCGAGTAGCGTATTTCCATTCGCTGTCGACGCAGAGGACACCGCCGATGCCCCTCGGAATCAGCAAGATCCGTCAGGTGAAGCTGCCCGTCACCAGCCTCGCGACGAGCGTCGCCTGGTACCGCCAACTCCTGGACCTGGAGCCCGTCTTCGAGTTCTACGAGGAAGGCGCCGTCCGCGGTGTAGTCCTCCTCGAGCCGAACGCCGACCTCCACATCGGCCTACGCGAACGCGCCTACTGCGCCAGCCACCCCCACCTCGACGACTTCGACGCCTTCGCCCTCCGAGTCGACTCCCTCGACGCCTTCACCGAACTCATCGCCCGCGCCGACCGCCTGGGCTCCCCACATAGCGAAATCCACGACCGCGGCCCCTACGGCGCCGCCCTCGACATCAGCGATCCGGACGGCACCGTAATCCGCTTCCTCTACGAACCCGACACTTACCCAACTGGTTTCGCAGGGCTGGAATTCGGCCCCGACGGCACACCGAGCGGATACGAACAACCGCGGCTGGGCGACATGTCGTGAATCCGATTGGCCCGTTCGCCTCGATGGCTGTAGCGGTTGCAACGGATACACGTCCACGCGCCGAGATGACTCTTCGCGTCGCTGCCGAGATGAGTTGGCGTGACCCGTCCCGCCTTGATCAGCACGCGAAGCGCAACCGCCTTTCGTGAACGGAAGGCTATGTAGCAGTCGCGGTGCTACCGCACCTCTCGATGCGCCTTCGACGCCCGTTAACGGCATTCCCGACGCGCCATGAATCCATGTACGCGGCCAAATATCCTCACCCGCAGAGCAATTCCCCACCGACCGCTCGGTGCCATCGCGCCCCTGCTTCGCAGTTCGCCCAAACCAACGGCTAACATTTTGCGAGGTGGATGCGGACGGGTTTCCAGACCTGACCGATGTTCACAGGCCACCTTTCTCGGATGAAACAGATCGCATCGAGCGTCGAGACATCAGATGATCACTGCCTCAACCGATCTCACATACGCCAACATCGAGGGGGCCGACCTTGACGCGTTGCACCGGTCTTCCGGTGGACAAACGTTTGTGGAACGCATGCCACAGCGGCGACAGCGCGGGTGAGAGCTTGGCGATGCGCTGGCCGTGAGTCACCGGTTCTCCGCGGCTTACTCGTCGGCCGCGCTCACGATGCCCTCCTACCCGCTCGGTGAATCGGCAGAATAGCTCAGCCGTGACTCCAGCTGTCGTGGAGCGCGATCCGCGACTGCGCACCCGTCTCCTGCCGGGCAAACTCTATTGCGACCGGGCACCCCGCGTGTGGGGTGCCCGGCTCGAAGACGGGGTGCCCCGATAATGCGCGACCACACTGATGGTTCGTATCGAATCAGCAAGGGCCGGTGCAGCGGCGGTGGTGGGCGCTGGGGTATCGCCGTGCCGGGCCGTCTGCGGTGATGGTTGAAACGAATACCTGGGTGGATTCGACAAACAAGTCGGTTCGTTTACCTGCACTATCGACAGCATCGAGGAGTTTGCATGCGGCGCATCGTAAGACGAGTTGTTGGGGTGTTTGCGGTTGTGGGGTTGGTGTCGGTGTTGTTCGCCGGGACGGCACAGGCCGACGACATGGACACTGTGTATTTCACGTCCGGGTCCGTGAACTGCTCGATTGCTGGGGATGGCACGGTTGGGTGTGATTTCGCGAATCAGGCGCAGGTTCAGTACAGCTTTCTGCCGTTCCTTTTTCCGGTGCGGGATATCGTGATCGATCAATCGTGGTTGCCTGCGCATCCGACGTTCACTGTCGGAACGCATACCTTGCCGGGTGGTAATCCGGATCTTGCGGACGTCAAGACCGGGGCCGGTACGTGGGGGTCCTACATCGAGTATGCCGGGGCGCGGTGTGAGCAGGGGTTTCACGGTAGTTTCGGGTGCAAATCCAAGGGGCGGGCCTGGACAACGTACAGCGGGATCATTTCCGCGTGAGTTGAGGCCGCGGCCGGACGCCCCGATGTCACGATCGTCGGGGCGGTCCTCGGTCGGCAGCTCTGTGGCATCACTCATGGTTCTCCCCCGGTCAGTTGTTGACGCATCCGGCAGTATGCCGAACAGGGCAGGCTCGTCATCCGGCACAGCAGGTGGTAATGAGGAGTTGTGATGGCGGGTGTGTGTCCGGTTGGAACGGCGGGTCGATCTCGGTGGCGTGATCATGCCGGGTGGCGTGGGGCGGTCCGGAGGGCTGAACTGCCTGATGGACAACAGGTTTGGGTGGTCAGTGGGTATGACGAGGTGTCCGCGCTGCTCGGTGATGCGCGGCTGAGTCTCGACAAGCGGCATTCCGGGGGTGGGTATTCGGGGTTCTCGTTGCCGCCTGCGTTGGATCGGAATCTGCTGAATACGGATGGGGCCGAGCATTCTCGGATTCGGCGACTCGCGGCGCCAGCCTTCTCGCGGAGGTCGGCCGATTCGCTTCGGAACGTGGTTCGACGGGTCAGCGGTGCCGCGTTCAGTTCGCTGGCCGAAAATGCCAGCGGCACAGTTGATCTGTTGAATCAGCTCTGTGTTCCGGTGCCCGCGCTCACGATCGGCGAATTGCTCGGCGTGCCCGCTGATCAGCACGGAGAATTGCGCGATGCCGCCACCGCCATGGTGACATTCGACGCCTCGTCGAAAGAGTCCGCAATGCGACTGGCGGGGGCCGTCACGTCGCTGGCGGAGACATTCACGAGCGTGGTGCGATTCAAGCGCGAGGTGCCGGGCGATGATCTGATCAGTGGGTGGGTGCGGGCGCGTGATGACGCCGACCTGCTGTCCGAGGACGAGCTGGTTTCGCTGGCGTTTCTGATGATGCTGGCGGGGCTGGAGAATGTGGTTCATTTGTGCGGCAACATATTTGCGGCGCTGTTGGCGGCTGATGCACCAGCAAACTGGACGGCTCGGCGTGATGAGCTGATGGAGGCTGCCAATCCGCTGCCGTTCGCGATTCGGCGATTCGCGGTCAGCGACTTGACGATTGGCGACCAGATCATCCCCAAGGGCGACACCGTACTGTTGTCGGTATTCGGCGCCGATTCCGATCCTGCCCGCAATGGGCGACCGAGCCTGATGTTCGGGCGCGGACCCCACTATTGTCTGGGCGCACAGGTCAGCGATCTGATCGTCGACGCGGTGGTGCCGGAGCTGTTCGTTCGGTATCCACAAGTGCGCCTGGCTGTTCCGGAATCAGAGCTGGAGTATCGAGCCTCATGGCGGTCGCAGGGGTTGGTCGCGTTACCGGTGCACCTCCAGTGATCCGCGTCCCCGGGAGCATTCGGTAAGAATGCACGGCATGAACGAAATGGTTGAAGTCAGGGCGACGAGCGCGGCTCCGGATCATGCGGTCGACAATCCGTCCGACGAAGCCCTGCACGACCTGCTCGCCAGCATGAACTTCAGGTATCCGTACATCATTGTCGAATGCCCGAATCCAGTGCCGCTCGGCCACTATTACATCCAGGTTCATCTGGATGAGCAGGTGGATCCGAAGGACGGATACTTCATCGAATACCGCGACGGCGGACCCGATCGACATTTCCGAGCCACGGTGCACGATACAGCGCCTTGGGACAGTGCATACTCGCCCGCCTTCGAACTGGTAGTGAAGGTGGTGCAGGACTGGGCTTCTCAGCGGCCGGCGTGGCGGGAGGCACTGTCGTGGGAGCGGATCGACCTCCAGGGTTGAGCGCTTGCGCGAATCAGATCCGCAACGCCGACGACGCGATCGCCAGCAGAACGCGAGTACCGGCTTGCCCACGATCAGGCGGAGCGGCGGGTGCGATGCTCCGCGACGTGCACGCGGGTCGAACAGCGGGTCGAACAGTATCTGCGCCTGCCGTTGCGTGAGGTGTCGACGAAAACAACGTCGCACCCCGCGCGGGCGCAGCGTCCGATGCGGCCCGGATCCTCGCAGAAGAGCTCCGCGAGCCCGGCCGCTGTGTACGCCTTGACGCGCTCGTCGATGGGTGCGTCCGCACGGGCGTAGTGCAGGTGCGGCGCACGGCCGTCGTGGGTGGAGATGTAGGGCTGGCTGGTTGTTTCGGCGAGCAGAGCGTTGAGCAGGTCGACGCTCGGTTCGGTGAAGACCGCATCGAGGCGTGCGATCCAGCGGCGCAGTTCGGCGGTCTGCCGGGTATCGAGGGTGCCGAGCGGCTTGTAGCCGGATTCGCCGAGCAGGTGCAGCAGGTCTTGCCGCGGGTCCGCGTTCACCAGTCGCGCGGCCAGTTCGGCCGCCGCTCCTCCGTAAGGGTTGAAATGCACTAGGTCATTACATCAGGCTGGACGCATGATCGCTACCTGCCCGTCTTGCTCCTGGTCCGCCCCGACCCTGGTGTCGGCACACGGCTCCACCAGCTACCTGCGCTGCATATGCGGGCAATGGCTGATCAGCGAGCACGGGACGGTGGTGGCGCGCGCGGGGACCAGCACTCTGGAGCACAGCTCTGGCAGCTAGCCGATTTCCTTGCCCGCGCGCCACTCCGGGGCCAGCACCGACCAGACTTCCACGTCGAACCGTCGACCCCGATGCGGGTAGAACTCCCGCAGCACACCGTCTTTGGTCATCCCCAATCGCCGAGCCACGGCGATGCTGGCCTGATTCGGCGCCGCGACCAGCCACTCCACCCGATGGATGCCGCGCTCCTCGATGGCCCAGTCGATGATCACCCGGACGGCGCGCGTCGCAAGGCCACGACCCGCGGCGGATGGCTCCAACCAGCAGCCCGCCTCGGCGACACCGAGCGCGAGGTCCATCGTCCGGAACAGGACGCTGCCGACCAGTGTGCCCTCGGCCCAGGTCCCATAGATCCGCCCGGTGTCGGCCGCCGCCTTCTCCGCATACTGCCGCAGGTACGTACGGCTCGACTCCAGATCCGTGACCGCGTCCGGGACTTTGATGTATTGCCCGACGGACTCCCGCCCTCGGTCCATATGGTCCAGAAACTCCGCGGCATGTCGCGGTTCGAGCGGGCGCAGTTCGGCGCCATCCGGGCCGAGCGAAATCGAGAACATCGTGATCTTCCGTGGGCGGCTAAGGCGATTCGTGCCGTATCCGGCGTCCTCCGGCGGCTTTGTTGCGGTACATCGCGGTATCGACGGCATGCATCATCTCGTCGATATCGGTGGGGCGTTCTTCGGCGAAAACCGTTCCGATGCTGGCGCCTACGGTCACAGCCTGCCCGGCCACCTGCATCGGGGTGGCGAGTGCGTCGAGCAGCAGCCCGGAAACCGTGACCAATTGTTCTGCACCTGTGCATTTTTCGACGAGAACGATGAACTCGTCGCCGCCGATTCGCGCGACCAACCCGCCAACCGATTCGATGGATACGCGCAGGCGTTGGGCGACGTCGCGCAGTACCCGGTCCCCGACCGTATGTCCCCATACGTCGTTGACTTCCTTGAATCCGTCGAGGTCGAGATAGCAAACACCCACTGGCGGAACGGCATTCGCCAGTCGGTTGAAGAACAGCACGCGGTTGGGCAGGCCGGTCAGGCTGTCGTGATTGGCGTCGTGCCACAGCCGGTCGGCGAGCTTCTTGCGTTCGGTGACATCGACGGCGACGCCGATCAGGAAGCGGATTCGCCCACTGTTGTCACGTACCGCGGACATGGACAGGTCGATACTGGTGATGGTCCCGTCGCGGCGAAGATGGTCGGTTTCGAGGCGGAAACGGTCGGTCCGACCGCTGAGTAGGTGCTCCAAATTGGCATATGCGTCACCGATATTCGCGGGGCCGAGCAGTTCGGCGACCGATCGGCCGGGCATCATCGCCGCGGGTAGGCCGAGCATATCGGCCATGGCCGCGTTCACCTCCAACACTCGGCCGGTGACGTCCACCGTCCCGATACCAACCGACGCTCCCGTGAAGACCGCTTCGAACCTGGCCTCCGACAACTGCCTTCGCACCTCGGCCTCCTGCGCGGCCGAAAGTGCCGCTGCGAGTGTGGTTTCCTGCTCCCCTAACGCCGCGTTCCGCAGCGCGGAGGTGAAACCCGCAGCGAACTCGGCAGCGACAACTATCGCACGCTCACGAATCGCCTCGTATTCGGATTCGGTTCCAGTGGGGCAGATTTCACGCACGATATCCCGGCAGATAACCAGAACCGACCGGCTGACCGCAATCGAGTCACGGTAATTCGCCGCAACAAGTACCGCAGCTGCGTCATTGGCGACCTCGACCGCCCGCGTACCGCGCACCGCCGCGACGAGTACATCGCCGAGTTCCGCTAGCAGGCTTTCGATTTGGGTTCGGTTGAGGGTCGGAGCCACGGCACCGTCGAGCGCATCCGCCCATCGCACCGCCAGTTCACCCATCCCGACTCGAACCCCCTGTCAGCGCTGCGGTCAGAACTTCAGGCCGACGCCGGCCAGGCCGAGCGATCGGCCCGGCGTCTCGTGCTGGTCACGTTCGGATTCCGGGCGCCAGACGGGTAGCTCGACGACGCCCGGTTCGACCAGCTCCCACCCTTGGAACATTGCGACAATGGCGTCCTTCGAGCGGAAGTGGATGCCGACGCGGGTCACATTCGCCGCATTGTGGCCGAGCTTGCCCGCATCCTCGGGGCGCATCTCCGATGTCAGGTGCGAGATCGCGACGTAGCTTCCGGCGGGAACGGCCGCGCGCAGTGCGGAAACCTTCTCGACCGGGCGGTCATCGTCGGAGAGCAGGTGCAGTACCGCCATCATCAAGACCCCGACCGGTTGGTCGAAATCGATGAGGCCGGTCTCGCGGACGCGGGCGAGCAGCTCGTCGGGTTTGCGCAGGTCCGCTTCGATGGCCGCAGCCTTGTCGTTGTCCTGCAGGATCGCACGGGCGTGGGCGACGGCGATCGGATCGATATCGGCATACAGCACGCGGACATCCGGATCCAAGGACTGCGCGACCTCATGCACATTGCCCGCGGTCGGAATGCCCGAGCCGATATCGAGGAATTGGCGCAGCCCCTGGTCGACCAGGAATCGGACCACACGACGCAAGAAAGCCCGGTTGCTCAGCGCCAGCCGCGGCAGATCGGGCACCAAACGCTTGCCCGCCTCGGCGGCCTGGCGATCGATCTCGAAGTTGTGTGAGCCGCCGAGCAACGCGTCATACATCCGTGCCGGGCTCGCCTGTTGCATATCCACGCCCTCAGGCGCCCACCCAGGCCTGTCCATGAAACCCCTCCTGCGCTAACGCCGCCGCACTGCGCACGGCTCGCAGTGCGCAGTTGGCGGCCGTGTTCAAATTCGCTCGCTGACGCACGCTCACCGATCGGACCGCCCCAGCTATCCAGGCCGGTCCGCACCGCCCGGATATCGCAGTTGTTGATCACGAAGAGGTGCTTTCCGCATAGTAGTCGGGCCGGTCGGTTCGCATGATCACGAATTCGACACTGTTGATCCAGGCGTTCGAGCGGCTTTTCATATTCACACATGCGCATGAGTGCAAGATCGGCTAGTCTGTCGGACGGCAGCGATGTGAAGCGGAAGGAGCGTTCGACTATGGGCGAACAGTGCGTGTCGCCGAAGCGGTCCGCAGCGGTGGTCAGCGAGGCTGAACACATGGCTCATGACCACTCGCATGAATCCGGCCATGCGCACTCCGGCCATGCGGACGAACACGGGCACAGCCACGACCACGGCGTCTCGGCCGATTCGGATCCGCGCTGGCTGGCCATCGCACTCGGCTTGATCGTCGCGTTCATGGTGGCCGAGGTGATCGTCGGCCTGCTGGCGCATTCGCTGGCGCTGATCTCCGACGCCGCGCATATGCTCACCGATGCCGCGTCGATCGTGCTCGCGATGATCGCGATCCGGTTGGCTCGACGTCCGGCGCAGGGGCGGTACACCTATGGGTTCAAACGGGTCGAGATTCTTTCGGCACAGGCCAATGGCATTACGTTGCTGCTGCTTGCGGCATGGTTCGTATACGAGGGCATCAATCGGCTGATCCATCCGCCGGATGTCGAAGGTCCATTGGTGTTGATCACGGCGTTGGTCGGGATCGCCGTCAATATCGCCGCCGCCTGGAGCATCAGCCGCGCCAACCGGACCAGCCTGAATATCGAGGGCGCGTTCCAGCACATCCTCAATGACCTCTATGCCTTCATCGGGACCGCCATCGCGGGCGCGGTGGTGTGGCTGGCCGGGTTCGCCCGTGCCGATGCGATCGCGGCACTGGTCGTCGCGGGGCTGATGATCAAGGCGGGCTGGTCATTGGTTCGGGAATCGGGGCGGATCTTCCTGGAGGCCGCGCCCGCCCACCTGAATCCGGACGCCATCGGGGCACGGATCGTCGCGATCCCGCAGGTGACGGAGGTCCACGACCTGCACGTCTGGCAGATCACCTCCGGACAGCCCTCACTTTCGGCGCACGTCCTCGTCGACGATAAAGCCGACTGCCATGCGGTTCGTTCGACAATCGAGACAGTGCTGCACGACGAATTCGCGTTGGAGCATACGACTTTGCAAGTGGACCATTCGTCGGATCTCGAGGTCGCGGCCGATGACGCGCACTGCGCCGATTCGCATGGACCGGTGCACCGGTCCTGATCGCCGTTTGACCTTCGGGTTACCTGAGACTCCATGATGAGCGGGTGGCGGGCGATGGGTTGATCACGATCGGCGGGTTGGCGCGGGCCTGTGGGCTCACCGCCAGTGCGCTGCGGTTCTATGACGATTGCGGGCTGCTGGTTCCGGTTCGGGTCGATGGGATGACCGGGTATCGGTATTACAGCGAGGCGCAGGTCGATCGGGGGGTGCTGATTCGACGGCTGCGCGGGATCGGGGTGCCGCTCGAGGTTGTTTCGGAGATTTTGGACGGGGACAGTGCGCGGGCGGAGCGATTGCTCGATGACCATGTGGCGGAGCTTGCCGAGCGCGCGCGGGAGGCCGCGGCAGTTACCCGGGTGATCAAGGCGGAGATCCGGGCCGGTGTGATGCTGTCCGCGGCGGTACTTGCCGCGGCCATCGAACAGGTGCGGTCAGCGGCGGCTCTGGATCGTGAAATACCGGTGCTGTCAGGGATTTTGGTGGAGTCGAGTGCTGATTCGGTCACGGTGACGGCCACGGATCGGTATCGGCTGTCGACGCGGGCAATGGTGCCGGTGCGGCCGAGTGGTGCGACCTGGTCGGCGGTTGTCGATGCGAGCGACTTCGGCGGAATCGGTTCCTGGCTGCGGGAATTGGACGAAGTGACTATGCGGTGCGCGGGCGGTGAACTGGTGCTGACCGGTGGTGGTGCCGAGCGTCGATGCGGCGCCATCGATGCGGCGTATCCGGACTATCGGGCGATGTTGGCGGGGCTGGCTGCGGTTCGGACTCGGGTGGTGGCGGAACGGGATGCGCTGCTCGCCGTGCTCGAGAATTGGGGTGCCGAGCAGATTGTCTTCTTCGCCGACGAGTCAGGGCTTTTCGTGAGGCGCAATGGCCGAATCGAGCCTTCCGATACCGAACCGCAGGCGAGTGAGCCCCAGCACATACCCGCATCCGTTACTGGGCCGGACACCGAACTCGCCTTCTCCCCCACGACATTACGGCCCGCATTGGTGAGCGCGATCGGTCCGGAGATCATGCTCGATATCGCCGCGGCCGACGCACCCGTCGTCGTTCGGTCGGCGAACGACGGGGATCTCACCACTCTCGTAATGCCGACTGCTATCGCGAACTCGAAGGAGCCCCGGGCATGAATGCCACTGGTACAACACAATCGGCACAGGAGACGATGGCCGCCATTACCCAAGCGGTTGAGCTCGGCCGGACGGGATCGGCGCAGGCCGCGCGCGAATGGTTGCTCGGGATATGGGCGGCGATCGGCCCGCAGGGCGATCCATTGCATCGGTGCACGCTGGCGCATTATCTCGCCGATCTATATGACGATGCGGCACAGGCGCTTTGCTGGGACGTTCGTGCGCTCGATGCCGCGGAATGTCTGACAAATGAGCGACTGCGGCAACACCACGCGACTCTCGATATCCGGGGTTTCTATCCGTCTCTGCATTTGAACCTGGCCGACAATTACCGGCGGCTCGGTTCATTCGATGCGGCTCAGCAGGA
The DNA here is from genome assembly GCF_050946365.1 of Nocardia sp. CA-107356. Classification (NCBI taxonomy): domain Bacteria; kingdom Bacillati; phylum Actinomycetota; class Actinomycetes; order Mycobacteriales; family Nocardiaceae; genus Nocardia; species Nocardia sp. CA-107356. The sequence continues at coordinate 8,749,224 of NZ_CP191992.1, forward strand.
GATCGACGCGGCACGAGACGGCCTGGATGCGCTCGGGGACGATGGATACGGGGTCATGATTCGCACCGCGGTTGATGAAGTGGCCGAGGCGATTCGGAGTCGGGCGACCGCACGACGGCCGTCGGCTCCGAGCGGGCGTGGATAAGGCTTGCGGACCAGCACTCGGGCACCGACACCTTGCCATGAGCAACTGGTTGCACTTTGAGATCAGTCAAGGTATGTTGCTAACTGATTGCATTTTACAACCAGAAGGGGCTCCGATGACGCAGCTGGTCCGCGTTCAGAACTTCACTGTGTCCAGCGATGGCTACGGTTCGGGAGAGGGGCAGAGCCGCGAACGCCCGTTCGGCCACGCCGATCCGGGTCCGCTCTTCTTCTGGGCGGGCGCCACCGCGCACTGGCCCAACCGGACCGACCCCGGGGGAACCTACGGTCTCGACGACTACTGCACTCGCGACTTCACCAACAACATCGGCGCCGAGATCATGGGGCGCAATAAATTCGGTCCGCAGCGGGGACCATGGGAGAACTACGACTGGCAAGGATGGTGGGGTGACGAACCCCCGTTCCATACGCCGGTATTCGTCCTCACCCACCACGTGCGGCCCTCGATCACCTTGGGAGAAACCACGTTCCATTTCCTCGATGCGTCACCGAAGGACGCGCTGGCGCAGGCTTTCGACGCCGCCGACGGTAAGGACGTGCGAATCGGCGGCGGAGTTGCCACGGTCCGGGAGTTCCTCGACGCCGATCTCATCGATACGATGCACATCGCCGTTGCGCCAGTCGAAATCGGCCGTGGCGAAAGGTTGTGGGCGGGTCCCGACGAACTTGTCGACCGTTTTCATTTGGAGCAGATCCCGAGCCCGAGTGGGGTGGTGCATCACTTTTTCTGGCGACGGTGACCCGCGTGGCACCTGGTCGCCGGAGCGGCCCCGGTTCGGCAGGACACCGGGGCCGTCTCGCTTTACCTCAGCGGCACATTCTCAGAAGCAGTACGGGAATTTGCATGTCGATGGATCATTCGGACCGAAGATCACGGCAATCAGGCCATTGATAATGGTGTCGGCCACCCCCGATCCGGTGTTGAACGCCACCTCCTGCGCGGTAGCAGGCTTGTCGGCGACGAAATCAGGAAGCGCGACATCTGCCGACGCGGTCGCGGGGGTACTGATAAGGATGCCAGCCGTAACCGTCAGCAGGACCTTGCGGATCATATTGCTGCCTTTCGCTTTTCGGTTGATTGCACATCGCAGCCTATCCAGGACACCGAGGGACGGAATCCCCGCCCACGGTGAGCGCCGCGGGATCACGAAGTCCACCGCATCGCGACCCCAAGACACCGAACGTAATTCGTGCGCAACGAACCGGGTCAGCGACACCGCCATGACAACGCGCGCTGCCATGGCGCGGGACCGGAGTTCCCCTGCGGCCAGCGCGCGATTGTCGACCAGTCGAATGCTGCGGCAGGCGACCGTGGCACGGCGGGCGAGGTGACCTCACGGCTGCCACTGACACGACACGGCACACCGCCAGCGAAAGCTGTTCCGGCGCTAGGCTTCGGGCGCCGGCGGCTGCGTCACATCGGGAACGGCGAGCGAGATGGTGGCAAGTCGGTCCGGGTCGGCGATGATGTCGATGGTCGTGATGCGCTGGTCGGCGATGGTGAAGGCGAGCAGGCAGTCCAGGATTCCGTTGGGCGCGACGACCAGTCCGACATGACCGTCGATGAGGGCGGGGCGGGTGTAGCGGGCGCGGGCGGAGAACATCAGGGCGCTGGCGGTGACCCGGCGCGCGCCACGCATCCGAATCGGTTGTCCGCTCGGTGCGGCAACGGCATCGGCATGCAGTGCGACGTTCGGGTCGAGCACGGCGATGAGTGCGTCGAAATCACCAGCGCGGGCGGCCATGAGGAAGGCAGCTACGACGGCACGTTCATCGGCGATGCGGCGGTCGGTATCGGCAACGGATGTGCCACGGACGCGACGGCGGGCACGAGCGGCCAGTTGCGCGGCCGCGGCCGGGGTACGGCCGAGGATGGGCGCGAGTTCGGCGTAAGGCAGGTCGAACAGGTCGTGCAGAACGAAAGTCAGCCGCTCGGCGGGGGTGAGGGTGTCGAGCACGACCAGCAGCGCCAGCCCGACCGAGTCGGCCATTACCGCCTCTTGTTCGGGATCCATGGTGTCCGCGGGAATGGCGGGCAGATCGGTCGGTAGTGCGCCGACCGGATCTTCGCGGCGTGCCTTGCGGGCGCGCAACATATCCAAGCAGATGTGGGCGACGACGGCGGTCAACCAATTGCGCAGATTGCGCACACCGGCGGTATCGGCGCGGTCCAGCCGCAACCACGCCTGTTGAACCGCGTCATCGGCCTCGGTCGCCGACCCGAGCATCCGGTAGGCGACGGCGGTGAGATGGGCGCGGTGGTCCTCGAAGTGCTGCCCGAGCCACTGGGTCTCCTCGGTCATCAGCGGTATCTCCTTCCCGTCCCGATCCGCCTGTCATGTCGACGGGTCATGATCCGTCATATCTATGACGGCCGAGACCGGGGTGACATGACACGCCCGCGGAAACGGATCCACCTCGCATGCGCCGAACAGGAGGGCGAGCTGATGCGCAAAACATCCGACATCCTCGACACCCAGCCCGGCTTCCCGCGCTCGACACATCTGTCGGTCGAACCGACGCCCGATCGGCGGCGCTGGCTCGCCTTGGTGGTGTTGCTGGTGGCCGGGTTCATGGACCTGCTCGATGTGACGATCGTGAACGTGGCGCTGCCGACGATACAGCGGGATCTGGACGCTCCGTACGCGGATCTCGAGTGGGTGGTGTCGGGCTATCTGCTCGGGTTCGCGGCGCTGCTGATCACCGGCGGCCGACTCGGCGATCTCTTCGGCCGCAAAACCATCCTGCTGGTCGGACTGACGCTTTTCACGGTGGCCTCGTTGGCCTGCGGGATCGCTCCCGGCCCGGCCTGGCTGATCGCCGCACGGGTAGTCCAGGGCGCGACGGCCGGGCTGATGATCCCGCAGATTCTGGCGATCATGCAGGTGTCGTTCCCCATCGCCGAGCGCGGGAAGGTGCTCGGCATCTGGGGTGGCGTACTCGGTTCGGCGTCGGTGGCCGGATTGATCGTGGGTGGAATCCTGGTGCAGGCCAACCTGTTCGACTGGGAGTGGCGGCCGATCTTCTTGGTCAATGTGCCCGTCGGGCTGCTCGCCATCCCGGCGACGATGGTCCTGGTGCGGCAGTCCCGCTCGGCGACCGCGGACCGACTCGATCCGATCGGCACTGCTCTCGCGATCGGCGCCGTGCTGCTGCTGGTATATCCGCTGACCGAAGGACGCGCCCTCGGCTGGCCGGTATGGACATTCGGGTTGATGGCCGCATCCGCGCTGATCCTCGCGGTATTCGTGGTCTTCGAGCGCCGCCGCATCGCAACGGTCGGATCACCGTTGGTGGTGCTGGATCTGTTCCTGGCCCGCACATTTACCGCGGGCATGGTCGTGTGGCTGCTGTTCTGGATCGCGCTCGGCGGCTACTTCCTGGTGTGGACGCTGTATCTGCAAGCGGGGCTCGGTTGGACCCCGCTGCGGGCCGGGCTCAGCGCGTCGCCGTTCGCGGTCGCCGCTGCGGCTGGAGCCGGAACCAGCGTGCAGATATTCGTGCCGCGCTATGGGCGGATGGTGCTGTTCGCGGGCGCGATGATCAACGCCGCCGGGTTCGGCATGTACCTGTATCTGGCCGCGCATTACGGTTCCGGCATTACCTCGGTGCAGATGATCGCGCCCCTCACCATCAGCGGATTCGGATTCGGACTCTTCGTCGCCCCCGCCGTCGATCTGATCCTGTCGGGGGTATCCGCCCACGATGCCGGGTCCGCGTCCGGGCAGCTGTCGACGATCCAGCAGGTCGGCATGGCCCTCGGTGTCGCGCTGGCCGGAGTCTTCTTCTTCACCCAACTCGACCAGACCTCCGACCACGGCACCACCGCCGCGATCCCCGCCCTGCGGCAACAACTCACCGAACTCGATATCCCGACCGCCACCCGAGACCAGATCCTCACCCAGTTCCGTGCCTGCGTCCACGATCGTTCCGCGGCCACCGACCCCACCGCCGTACCGGCCAGCTGCCAACCCCCACCCGGCCAGCCCTTCGCCGAACCACTCCAACAGGCGCTCACCCAGGCCGGATTACAAGCCAACGCGCACAACATGTCTCGCACCTTCGCGCAAACGCTGTGGTGGGCCATCGGCGTGCTGATCGCCGTTGCCGCGGGAGTGTGCGCGCTCCCGAAGCGCCTGTCCGCCGATAGCGATTCCTGACGGTACGGGGTTGCGGTCCACAACTCGGCAGATGCAGCTCCTGCACAAACCACGGGCCACATTGATCCGGCAATCGAGTTCGTGGATGGTTGACATGATTATGCAGACCGGTCTAGCGTGTCGTATGGCAACCAAGGGAGATACGACGCGAGCACGGATGGTTGAAGCGACTCGATTGATGGTCGAGGCGAATGGATACCACGGCACCGGACTGAAGCAGGTGCTCGAGCTGGCCGAGGCCCCCAGAGGCTCGCTCTACCACCACTTTCCCGGCGGTAAGGACGAGCTGGTTGGCGAAGCCCTCGCCGTGGCGGGCAGGGATGTCGATCGCATGGTCAAGGAGTTGGCCCTACAGGCGCCCACCCTCGGCGATCTCGTGCGAGCGATGCTGGAAACATTGGCAGACAGGATGGTCGCCGCCGATTACAGCAAAGGCTGCCCAGTGGCCACCGTGGCGCTGGAGGTAGCTGCCACCAACGACGCCCTGCAACCGATCTGCGGTGGCATCTACGCGGGCTGGCAACAAACGCTGGCAGCTGCCCTGCGCGCCGACGGCCGCGACCCGACCGAAGCGGATGACCTCGCAACGACGGCACTCGCCCTAATCGAAGGTGCACTGGTGCTAGCGCGTGCCAGCCGCAGTCGGATCCCCGTTGAGCGGGTCGGACGGCGCATCGCCCGGCTGCTCGCCAAAGACTGACGATCGCACAGGATTCAGCGGCGTGTAAATGCAATATGTAGACCGGTCTAGTTAGGAATGAGATGAAAGAGACCTTGAACAGCGCCCCAGACGCGGTGGTATTCGGCGCGACGGGCCTTATCGGCAAGTGGACAGTGCTACATCTCCTCGATCAGGGCCGTGCGGTCGCTGCCGTTATTCGCAATCCGGCTCAGCGGCGCGCGAATGCCGAGGGCGAGCCGATAGGAAGCCGGGAGAACGAATTGCGCGTGTGGCTAGGCGATCGCGGCGTGGCCGCCGATCGACTCACGGTTGTGTCCGGCGATTTCACGAAAGGCACAGACCTGGGGTTGAGTCAGGCGGACGACGATCGACTGGCTGGTATCCGGGATGTTTTCAACGTTGCCGGTATTTATCGGTTCGGGCTGGAACGCGAGGAGGCCACTGCGGTAAACGTCGAGGGTGCTCTCAACGTGTTGTACTGGTCCGCGACCCGTCGTGCCCTCCGTCGACTGATCCATGTATCCGGCTATCGGGTCGGATCCGACCCGGAACCACGGTATCCGCTTCCCGAAGAAGAATTGGCGAAGCTCTACCGGGGCAAAGGAGCCTATGAAGGTTCCAAGACCGAAGCGGATGCCGCCATGCGGGTGATCGCGGCGCAATCGGGTGTCCCACTGACTGTGGTGAATCCCAGCAGCGTGATCGGCCATTCAGAGACCGGCGAGGTCGGTCAGTACCTTGGTTTGGCTGACGTGGTCCGCGATCTGTGGATGGGGAAACTCCCGGCACTTCCGGGAACCGCACGTACCTTCGTGCCCGTGGTCGCCGTCGATCATTTCGCAAAGTTCATGGCCGCGATTCCCCATTACGATCCGGAGCCTGGCGGTGTGCACTGGGTGCTCGATGCGAACACGCCCAATCTGCCCGATATGGTGCGGCTGCTGGCCGACCACCTGGGCGTGCGTGCACCCAAAACGCAAGTGCCAGTCGGGCTGATCCGCAGCCTCCCAACCGCATTGACCGGCGCAAACCCCGAAACACTTACATTCCTCTCCGAGGACCGTTACGACACGACCTCGACCGATAGGGTCGCCCATGCCGCAGGGCTCCAGCAGCCGCGAGTCGAGACCGTCCTGCGCCGCTGGGCCGACCGGTTGGTATCGGACGGCTTCGGGGCGACGCCGACGAATTTTCCCGGCGGCTTCCATGAAGTCGGCGGATCTCGGACTTTTGTCGCCGGAGATAGAACTTCGCCCGATTTCGTTCTCCTGCATGGAATTCCCCTTGACGGTGATTCATGGCAGGCAGTGATCAGCGAATTGGGCAACGAGCGCGTTCTCGTCGCCGATCTGCCCGGACTCGGCCGTTCTACCGCTACCGCGGCGACACCGCTGGAGTGGGTCACCGATCTGCTGAAGCCGGTACGAACCCGCCCCATTCTTGTCGCCCACTCAGCGGCCGCCGCACCGGCACTGCGTTATGCCGCCGCCCATCCCGAACGCATCACGGCCGTGCTCATCATCTCCCCGTACTTCCTCCAAGCGCGGCCCAACTGGTTGCTCCGTACACCGATGCTCGCCGCACCACTCCTCAGGCGGATATCGGCCGACCGTTTGGCGAACACTCTGCTCGGCGACAGCGGTGCCTTTTCCGCAGAACATATTCGTCGGGCCATCGAAAGCGCGCAGAAGCAACTGCAACGACCTGGCGTCGCCCGCCGAGTAGCCAACTGGCTCCGGGCTGCGAACCAACGCTCGGAACGCGCTGCTCTCCAGGCACTACTCGACGGAACCGAACCGTTCCCCGTCCCTGTCCACATCGTTGCCGGATCACTTGATCCGCTGATCGGTGATTCCAGCGATGCCACCATCGTGACCGTCACCGACAGCGGACATTACCCGCAACTCACGCACCCCTCGGACATTGTTGCCACGATGCGGAGCATTGCCGACCGCTCGATCCGCAGTGCTGCATCCAGCCCAAGTGGATCAATCCCCGTCGAATCGCAGGATTAGACCGATATGACACGAACAGTTGTCGTGGACGAACACTGGCAGCAGGTCTACCGGCACCTGCACGCGCACCCCGAATTATCGGGGGTCGAAGACGCTACGGCGGACCTGGTAGCCCAGGAGCTGCGGTCACTGCCCGGCTGGGAGGTGACGGCAGGTGTGGGCGGCACTGGAGTGGTCGGTGTTCTTCGAGGAACCCCCGGACCGGTGGTCTGGCTGCGGGCCGATATGGATGCGTTGCCGGTCCAAGAGGACACCGATCTCGAATACGCCTCAACCGTGCCCGGAGTCATGCACGCATGTGGCCACGACTTCCATATCGCCGCACTGCTGGCCGTCTGCGCCGAGTTGGGAGCCTCGGACGCGCTACCCGGCACAGTCGTTGCGATCTTTCAACCCGCCGAGGAAACCGGCTCCGGAGCCACGGCGATGCTCGACGACGGTTTGCTGGAAAAGGTTCCGCGGCCCTGGATCTGTCTCGGGCAGCATGTGAGCCCGTTGCCTGCCGGGCTGATTTTGACCCGGGGTGGTCCGTTGATGGCTGCCGCCGATTCGGTGCGGGTGTCGCTGACCGGCGTGGGCGGGCATGCCTCGACTCCACATCTGGCCGTCGATCCGCTCGCGATGGCGGCCTCTCTGGTGCTACGGCTGCAGGCGTTGACTGCCCGGCAGACCTCGCTGTCGGCAGCTCCAGTCCTCACTGCTGCGGCGCTGCATGCCGGACAACGCGCCAACATCATCGCCGACAGTGCGGAAATACTACTGAGCTTGCGGACTTTCACCCCTGGCTCACGTCGGGACATGCTGGAAGCGATCGACCGAATTGTCATGGCCGAAGCCACAGCCGCTGGCGCACCACGTGAGCCGGTAGTGGAGGTCTTCGACAGCTTCCCATTGACCGTTAACACCCCCGGCGCCACCGAGCGCGTCATGACGGAGCTCACCGCAGGCGGACTCACAGTATTCCCATTGCCGAAGCCGATCACCGGCAGCGAAGACTTCGGCCTGCTCGGCGCGGCGGCGGGCTGTCCGTCGGTGTTCTGGCATATCGGCGGCGCCGATCCCAGCCGGTTCACCTCGGAAGACCAAGAATTGCTACTCACTGAGGGGCATCTGCCGTCACGGATGCCCGTCAACCACTCGCCACGCTTCGCCCCGGACCCTCGGCATGCATTGCCTGCGGCTGTCGCCGCCTTGGTGACCGCGGCACGCGCGGAACTCGAGCCCGCAGACAAACATCCGTCAAGATCGCGGTGACCAACCGGATCGGATTCTGCAACAGGCATCGTGGCGACCGGACACGTCATCCGCGTCACCGGACGGGCACGCAAGCAGCTGGCCGGAGTCATCCAGAACGCCGTGTTCCCGAACCAAAACATCCAGGAGGCCGAAAAATGGCCCAGGTTAGCGAGATTGGATCTCGCTAACCTGGGCCGCTTGTAGCGGGGACAGGATTTGAACCTGCGACCTCTGGGTTATGACAGAACCCGATACAGCCATCTTCGGTTAGGTTCGGTTTCATGCCTCGGGAAATCACCCGCCTTCCTGCTTACTCGCCGCCTCCGGCAGCCCGACCGGAGGCGGCGAGGTGGCTTCACTCGACGGCGGTTCCCTCGAGCTCCACCATCTGGCCGGGGATCGCCAGCCGTGTGACCCCGAGCATCGTGGTAGTCGGTGTCACCCCGGAAGCGCCCAACCGCGACGCCAGCACGCCGTAGTGCTGGAAAAGCAGATCGACGTCGGTGGTGTAGACGTTGAGCCGGACGAGGTTCGCGAGGGACATGCGAGCCTCTCCGAGCACGGCCTCCAAGTTGTCGAGGCTCAGCGCCAACTGCGCCGCCATGTCACCGGCATGCTGGGGCTTGCCGTCGCCGCTCATCGCGGTCTGCCCGGAGCAGTACAGGGTCCGGGTGTGCCCGGAGACGAGCTCACCCTGGTTGAATCCCATCTCCACCGACCACGTCACCGGGTTGACTGCCGTTCGTTCCGCTACCACATCAGCTCCATTCAATTCGTTGAAGTACGTACGTCCATCGGCCCGGTAGCCGCTGTCTGTGACGCCGTGGTGGTAAGCCTCCCGCCAAATCACGACATCCCCTGTCGTGTATTCGGTAAAGTTTTCGCATGCGCGCCGACCGGTTGGTGTAGCTGGTGCTGTTGCTGCGCCAGCGTGGTCGGCTGACTGCGGCCGAGCTGGCCGACGAGCATGCTCTGAGCAGTGCGGACCGCGCCAACCAGCAGTTTTTCCATGAGCCCCGCCCGATCCCGTACTGGTGGCAGAAGCACGGCTGGTGGAGATCCGGCAACTGTTCAAAACCGCTGAGCAGATCGAGAACCGGGTTCTGCTCGAAGGCCCCGACGATGTCGCTGAAGCGGCAGAACAGTTGGTTCAACAGTTTGGTTCCCTGAGACCGGAATCATCAGTGTCACAGGGCATGTCATCCGGATCACCACGGTCGGGCTGGTGCGCGAGTCCAACCAGGACCCCAACAACTCCAAAAACCTCCGGCGATGGCTCCAGCTGCCGCCCTACGGGGTAGCAATGCTCCAACAGCGAATTCCGACACTGAAGCCGACAAAGGACGGGACGACGCCGCTGTTCCAATCCAGCGCAGGAACACTGCGTGACCCGACGAACTTCAACGATCAGTGGCGGCGGGTGCGATCCGCGCTCGAGGTTCCCGACGGGATCACCGGGCACTCGTTCCGCAAGCTCCTGATCGACCTGGGCCTGGATGCCAAGCTGTCGGCAGTGATGGTCGCCGACCAGGTCGGGCACGCCCGCCCGACCGAAACCCTCAATACCTACGCAACGAGGGGGCGGCCGAGCCGGGAGATGGCCGACGTCATCCAGAACGCCGTGTTCCCGAACCAAAAGGTCGAGTAGATCGAAAAAATGGCCCGGGCCAGATCGGTGAAAACCGTTCTGGCCCGGGCCGCTTGTAGCGGGGACAGGATTTGAACCTGCGACCTCTGGGTTATGAGCCCAGCGAGCTACCGAGCTGCTCCACCCCGCGTCGGTAGAAGCAACGCTACAGCATGGGTGCTGTTGTTACCTAAACGCCTGGTGGGGCGACATAACCGGCGGGTAGTCGGGGTGGGTGCGAGCATGGGGACATGCCTATTGCGACGAGTGCCATTGCTCATGTCCGGCTGACGGTTTGCGATATTGATCGGTCGCGGGCCTTCTACGAGAAGGTGTTCGGGTGGCCGGTCGCGCTCGAGGTGCCCGCGGATGCGGATGCGGCGACGCGAGAGCAGCTCGGGTTTCTCTTCGGTGGGGTGATCTATCGGATGGAGCACGGGATGATCGGGCTGCGACCGGTCGGCACCGATAGCTTCGACGAAAACCGGGTCGGGCTCGATCATCTCGCGTTTCCACTCGGATCCTTGGCCGAATTGGAGTCTGCCGCAGCACATCTCGATGCGTGCGAGGTCGCGCGTGAGGACATCAAGGACATCGGGTTCAGCTATATCCTCGAGTTCCGTGACCCGGACAATATCGCGCTGGAGCTGATCGTCCGCAAGTAGGTCAGGCGGCGTTCGCGACCTTCTGGACCGCGGCGACGAAGAACTGCTCGAAAGCGGCCTTGTCGAGCGAATCCTGGAGCGCGGCAACGCGTACCGCGACCGTCGTCCCCCGCACCTCCGCATAACCCATATACGCGGCCGTGGTCATCGGACTGCCCGTACCCGCGGTCGCGGTACTGCTCACTTTGTAGGCAATGGCGTTCGCGCCCTTCAGTTCCTGGGGCATCGGTTGATTCTCGACGTGCTCGGTGGCGGTGACCTGCTGACCATCCACCGTCGAGGTCATCTGGACCTCACCGCACCGCTTATTGCCATCGGTGATCCGCTGCAGATTTCCGGTCCGGCTCGAGATGAACTCCATGAACATGACGCTCGACTTATCGGTCGCCGCCGCGATCGACGACTGCCCGAGCAATTCCTTGGTCGCCGCACCCAGATCCTGCTGCGTGGACCCGCATTCCGCCGGTGTAAAGGTGGCGTTCTGCTGTATCGCGGAGATATCGCCGACGGCCGACTGGAGCTTATCCTGCGGCAGATCCAGTTTCGTTGTGCCCGAGGGGAATTCGGCGGGAGTCAGCATCAACTGTTCGCGGGAGGTGGTGGGCGCCGGTGAATTCCAGCGATCCGCCGAGTCCTCCTTGCCGCTACATCCGGCAACGAGCATCGCCCCGGCCGCCATTGCCACTACCAACCGTGCGTTTCGCGGTGTGATCATGTCGGTGATCATGTCAGCATCGGCCATGGGCAATCCTTAACGCCCACTTGCGGAGCGCAATTCAGCGCTCGGGCAAATCCGCGATTCGGGTGCGGTGGCGGTCCTGCAGTTCGCGTGATCGGCGCAGATAGTCGAGGACAGTGCGCAATTCGGCCGCGCTGTAGCGGGCCACCTCCCCCGCACCTTCCTGTGCGATCGGGCCGTAGATCCGCATGACTTCGGTCAACGCCTTATCGGTGATCCGGATGACGACCTTGCGCCGGTCACCCGGTTCGGGATGGCGCACGACGTAGTCGAGTTTCGCGAGACGGTCCAGCATGGTGGTGACGCTGCCGCTGGTCAGACCCAATTCGGCGGCGAGGGCCCCGGGGGTGGATTCGCCATGGAAGAGGGTTTCCAGACACCGCAGGTCGGTGCGGTTGATGCCGAGATGGATCGCGGCGGCCCAATCCACGTCATCGACCGCGACCTGTAGCGCCTGCGCCTCGCGGCCGACCTGCGCACGCAGTTCCGCCAGCTCACCCGACTCTTCGGATTTTTCTCTTGACATTCAAGCCTCTTGATCGTCAAACTACTAATGTCTTGATAATCAAGATACAGCAGAGTCAAGAGAGAGTTCGGGGACACACCATGAAGAAGGCACTGATCATCGGCGGCGGGATCGCCGGACCGGTCACCGCGATGGCGTTGCTGCAGGCGGGCTTGGAACCCGTCGTCTGCGAGGCCTACGAGGAGGCGGCAGCCGGACAGATCGGCGCATACCTGACGGTCGCGGTGAACGGACTGTCGGCACTGGCGCTGCTGGACGCGCATCATGTGGTGACCGAGATCGGGCACCCGACCGCCACACTGTCGTTCTGGACCAGCGCGGGCAAGCACATCACCGATATGCCGATCGGCGGCACACTGCCCGACGGAACCGTCACGCACAGCATCAAGCGCCGCGATATGTATCGGGCGCTCAATGCCGAGGCAACGCGACGCGGGGTGCGATTCGAATACGGCAAGCGGCTGGTGGATGCGACCTCGACCGCCGATGGCGTCCGCGCAACCTTCGCCGACGGCACCGCGATCGAGGCCGACATACTGATCGGTGCCGATGGAATCCGGTCCCGGACCAGGGAAATCATCGACCCGACCGCGCCGAAGGCGCACTTCCTCGGCATCTACGGACTCGGTGGGTTCGTCACCGATCCGGCCCTGCACCGGGAACTCGGGCTGCGCCCCGGCGTGTACAACATGATCTTCGGGAAGAAGGCGTTCTTCGGGTACTTCGTCGCGCCGGACGGCGAGATCTGGTGGTTCGCCAATATGCCTCGGACGCAAGAGCTTTCACCGGAGGATTCGGCCAGTACGGAGCACTGGCGGGCCCAACTGGTCGAGTTGCTGTCGGCGGATCGCGGTCCTGCGGGTCGGATCGTCGCCGCCACCCCCGATGACACCTTCGTATCCGCCTTCAACCAGTACGACATGCCGACGGTCACCACGTGGCACAACGACAAGATGGTCATCCTCGGCGATGCCGCGCACGCGGTGGCCTCGTCGTCCGGGCAGGGTGTGTCGATGGCCGTGGAAGATGCTTTGACGCTGGCTATCTGCCTGCGCGATATTCCGGACACCGCGACCGCATTGGCCGCCTTCGAGGACCGCCGCCGCGAACGGGTGGAGAAAGTGGTCGCCCACGGCGCGGAAACCAGCGGCGACAAGGCATCCAGCGGGCTGGGCCGCCTGCTGGTCCGCCTGCTCACTCCCTATTTCCTGAAGAAGGCCGCCAAAACCGGTGTCGCACCGCTGAACTGGATGTTCGACTACCGAATCGACTGGACACCACAGCCGGTACAACGGTGACGCAAACCGCGTGACGACCGCGCACAGGGCGCACCTTATGCGAGGTATTCACTGGATATGCGACAGCTCAGTGGACAACCGAGAGGTCGGCGTGATGAACGGCCGAATGCGGCGTCGGCTCCAGGGTCTTGTGCAGGCTGGTGCGCATCGTGGTGGCCGAATCGAGCAGATAGTTCTGCCGCACCTTCCACGGATGCCGATCACCCTGCCGGGGAAAGTCACCGATCGAGCGCTGGATGTAGCCGGAGGCGAGGTCGAGCAGCGGGCGCTCATCGAGTTCGCCATCCGGCTTCGGCACCACGGCCGCATAGCCGTTGCGGTCCAGGTGATTGATGACCTTGCAGACCAGCCGCGAGGTGAGGTCGGCGCGCAATGTCCAGGAGGCATTGGTGTAGCCGATGCAGACCGCGAAATTGGGTACGCCGGTGAGCATCGCCCCCTGCCAGACGAACTGCTCGGAGAGCCGCACCGGCTGCCCGTCGACCTGTGGGGCGATACCACCGAAGGCCAACAGCTGCAGTCCGGTCGCGGTGACCACGATGTCCGCCTCCAGAATTCGGCCGGACGTCAACCGGATCCCTTCGGGTACAAAGGTTTCGATGTGATCGGTGACGACCTGGGCCTGCCCCTTCTTCATGGCCTTGAAGAAGTCGGCATCCGGTACGGCACACAGCCGCTGATCCCACGGGTCGTAGTCCGGCGTGAAGTGTTCGGCAACGGCGTTGCGGTCCCCGAGGATTCGGGTCGTCAAGCCGGTGAGCAGTGTGCGGGCGGCCGCGGGACGGCGGCGGCAATACTGATAGAAGCCGATATTGAACAGGATGTTCTTGGTGCGGATCACGCGGTGCGCCAACTTCGGCGGCAGCAGCTCGCGGATCTTGTCGGCCCGCTTGTCCCGGGCCGGGACGGCGCTGATCCAGGTCGGCGAGCGCTGCAGCATGGTCACCAGATCGGCCCGGTCGGCCATGGCGGGCACCAGCGTGACGGCCGTCGCACCGCTGCCGATGACCACGACCCGTTTGCCGGTGTAGTCGAGATCCTCGGGCCAGAACTGCGGATGCACGACCTGCCCGGAGAACGAGTCGATGCCGGGAAATTCTGGGGAATTCCCCTGGTCGTAGTTGTAGTAACCGGCGCAGGCATAGAGGAAGCCGCAGGTCAGCGTGCGCCGTACGGTGTCACCCGCGCCGTCGCGCTGCTCGAGGGTGAGCGTCCAGCGCGCCGATTCGGTGGACCAGTCGGCGCCGACCACCTTGGTGCCGTAGCGGATGTGTCGGTCGATGCCGAACTCCGCGGCGGTTTCCTCGACGTAGCGCAGGATCGACGAACCGTCGGCGATCGACTTCGCGTCCCGCCACGGCTTGAACGGGTAGCCGAGGGTGAACATATCCGAATCCGAGCGGATTCCGGGGTAGCGGAACAGATCCCATGTCCCGCCCAGTGCCGCGCGCGCCTCCAGCACGGCGTAGGTCTTGCCAGGGCATTCGGTCTGCAGGCGGTACGCCGCGCCGATGCCGGATAGTCCAGCGCCGACGATCACGACGTCGAGGTGTTCCGGAACGACCGCGGTCTCGGGCTCACCCGTCGCCCGACCACCACCCCTCGTCGAATCGCTGCGCGATGCTGGCGTCATGACTCCAGTCTGCGAGGGCACCCGACCAGATTCTTGACTTTGCGCGACAAGTATTTGATTCTGAGCGACATGTCGGTGATTCGGTCCGCGGGGCTGCGCGGGTTCCGCGCGACGGTGGCCGAACTCGGCGGAAATGCCGAGGAGTTCGCCATCGCCGTCGGGCTGCCGATCGCCGCCCTCGACGCCGACGATCTGCTGGTACCGGATCAGGCGGTCGGCGCGGCGCTGGAGTTGGCGGCGCAGCGACTCGACTGTCCCGATCTCGGCCTGCGGATCTCGCGGCGGCAGGATCTCGATATGCTCGGCCCGCTGGCGCTGGCCATCCGGAATTCGCCGACCCTCGCCGACGTCCTCGAATGCTGTTCGCGCTATCTGTTCCTGCACGCGCGCTCGCTGAGCCTGACGCTTGTACCCGACCCGTACGGCGATCGCGGCGTCATCGCACTGCGCTACGGGATCCAGCCGGGCCTGCCGACACCGGTCCAGGGCACCGACCTCGGGCTGGCCTTCGTGCACCGCACCTTCCAACGACTGGTGGACGAGCGGTACGGGCTGCGCTCGGTCGAGCTGCCGCACCGGCCCGCCGCACCGATTCGGATCTATGAGGAGTTCTTCGGCGCGCCCGTGCGGGTCGAGCGTCCCGCGGCGGCATTGCGTATTCCGAGCCGCCTGGCGTCTCGGTCGCTGAGCGGCGGCGATGAGAATCTGCACCGATTGGCCATGGCATTCCTGGCCGAACAGTCCGGCGGCGCGGATGCCTCCATCGTGCCGAAGGTCCGCGCCGCCGCCCAACAGCTGCTGGGTACCACGCCACCGGAAATTACCGCGGTCGCAAGGCTTTTGACGATTCATCCGCGCACCCTGCAACGTCGGCTCGCCGCAGAGGGCAGCTCCTTCGCGACCATCCTGGATACCGTCCGCCGTGACGAGGCCCGCCGCTACCTCACCACCACCGATATGCCGATGAGTCAGGTCGCCTCACTGATCGGACTGTCCGAACAGGCCACCTTCACCCGATGCTGCCGAAGATGGTGGGGCACAACGCCTACCGCCGTTCGGCGCGAAGTGGCGCAGCAGCGGCCGCCGACCGGGCTCACCGAAGCGACGTGACCGCCTCCTTGCCGGCCTCTGCGACCAATGCGTTATCCGCCTTGGCATCTGGACTGGAGTGGGTGGTCAGTACGGCGACCACGATCGGCGCCGCGCTGGCGGTGGGCCAGGTGACGGCCACATCGTTGGCCGATCCGTAGTCGCCGGTGCCGGTCTTGTCGCCGGTCTTCCATTCGGCGGGCAGGCCAGCGCGAATGCGGCTGCCGCCGGTGGTGGTGGCGACCAGCCACGCCGTCAGCCGCTCACGCTCCGGCGCGGCGAGTGCGTCGCCGACCGTGAGTGCCCGATAGTCCGCCGCGATCGCGGCGGGCGTTGTGGTGTCCCGTTCGTCGCCGGGGATGGCAGTATTGAGCTGCGGCTCCCAGCGATCCAGCCGGGAAACCTGGTCGCCGATGGATCGCAAGAACTGGGTCAGGGCCTGCGGGCCGCCGAGCAGTTTCAGCAGTTCGTTGCCTGCGGCGTTATCGCTGCGGGTGATCGCGGCATCGCACAATTCCGATACCGACATTCCACTCTCGATCCGGGTACCGGTGACCGCCGAACCGCCCGCGGCCGCGATATCCGCCTCCGTGAAATGGATGATCTGGTCGAAATAGCCAGTGGCGAGCGGATGTTCGCGCAGCAGCGCGGCGCACGCCAACGTCTTGAAGGTCGACATCATCGCGAACCGCTCGTCCTGGCGGTAGCCGACGGTCCTTCCCGAACCGGTATCGATGGCGAAGACGCCGAGCCTGGCCTCGTGTTGTTGCTCGATGGCGGTCAACTGGACCGCGGCGCTCACCGTGGTCGGCGCAACCGGGGCCGGATCCGCCGACTCGGCCGCACAGGCGCCGATCAAGGGCAGCAGCGCCATCGTCAGCAGGACGGACCTCGCGCGAGCCGAGGCCGGTCCGCTTCTACCGATCTTTGTCATGGCGACACGACAACACAGGGCCGGTGCGACTGTCCAAGACCAATGTGTCCGAAAGTCGATATCACAATCGATATCGCCGCAGCTCAGATCGCATATTCAGCGCGATACCTGCTCATGGTTGCACCGGGCTCCGATCCGGGCCCGTTGCTACGGTGACCGGTGCGGATCAGCGTCGGATAGTCGAATAGTGAACGAGCCGATCGGCGGATCTGCGCGTAACTCCCAAGCCCGGGAGGTAGGGTAAGCGAAATTTTCAGTATTGGGTGAGGTCTGCGAGGCACGCGGCCGTGGTCGCCCGGCACGCTCGGTTGCCGGTGCGCCCGGTCCGAGCCCAAATCTGACGTAGCTCCAAGTCGGAATGATCAGGTCTGACAAGTCCGTGACATGCCGGGCGCGCTCCTTGTCGCGGCCAGGGCACCGGCCGACACTTCGGAGATGACCACCTTCGACGATCTTCGGGCGCTGTTCATCAACTGCACGCTCAAGCGCTCCCCCGAGCCGAGCAATACGCAGGGTCTCATCGATGTCAGTGCCCACATCATGGCGAAGAACGGGGTCCAGGTTTCCCATATTCGCGCCGTCGATCACGACATCGCGACCGGGGTCTGGCCCGATATGACCGAACACGGATGGGCCACCGACGAATGGCCGGCGCTGCAGCAGCGGGTGATGGACGCCGACATTCTGGTGCTGGCCGGACCCATCTGGCTCGGCGACAACAGTTCGGTCACCAAGCGCGTCATCGAACGGCTGTACGGCAATTCGTCGATCCTGAACGAGCGCGGGCAGTACGCCTACTATGGCCGCGTCGGCGGCTGTCTGATCACCGGCAATGAGGACGGCGTCAAACACTGCGCGATGAATATCCTCTACAGCCTCCAGCATCTCGGCTACACGATTCCGCCCCAGGCCGACGCGGGGTGGATCGGCGAGGCCGGACCGGGTCCGTCGTATCTGGATCCCGGCTCCGGCGGGCCGGAGAACGACTTCACCAATCGCAATACCACCTTCATGACCTGGAATCTGCTGCATCTGGCCCGGATGCTGAAGGACAACAGCGGCATTCCCGCACACGGCAATCAGCGCTCCGAATGGGAGGCGGGATGCCGCTTCGACTTCGAGAATCCCGATTACCGTTAGGGCTCAGCACTTTTCCTCGCCCGTGTCATCGGCAGGTCCTTCCGGTCTCGAGGCCTCGAAGAGGTAGACCGACCGGGCACGGAAAAAGAATTGCCGTACCCGATTCCTTTGCGCGATCACCTGGGTCTACCTATCCGAACACCCGCACAAGGAGACCCATGATGAAACTCGATGACACTGTCCGTGAACTGATCGATGGCCCGCATGCCGCGATCCTCTCGACACCGAATGCCGACGGCCGCCCGCAATCCTCGGTGATCTTCGTAAAATACGAGGACGACACCGTGCTGTTCAGCACCATCAAGGGGCGACTGAAGACCCGCAATATGCTGCGCGATCCGCGGGTCAGCCTGGTGGTATCGAGCCGGACCAACGGTCGCTATGTAGAGATCCGCGGCCGGGTGGAGATCAGCGAGGATCCGGACAAGACGCTGTTGTACGAGATGTACGGCAGGTACATGGGCGGGGCCACCCCACCGCCGGAGCCGGAGGCCGAGCGGTTGATCGTGCGGATCACGCCGGAGAAGCTCTACGCCTTTCCACCATCCTGATCGGCGGTCGTCCTGTGTCACAGCGAGATTCGGCGAAACTCGTCCCGTAGCGCGCCGACGTCGGCGGTGGGTGGATTTCGGTATCGTCGGATTCGTGCGCGGCCTACGACGAGCTGGTTTGCTATTCGGCGCACTGCTCGTCCTGGTCGCCGTCCTCGGCGTGGCCGGTCTGCCGGTATATGTCCACCCGCAGACCGATCCGCTGCGCCGGGCCGACGCGATCGTGGTGTTGGGTGGCACGGCGTATGAGCGTTTCGATGTCGGCCTCGATCTCGCCGAACGCGGATACGCGCCGCAACTGCTGATTTCGCGGTCCACCGGCGAGCACGATTCGGTGATGGACCGGTACTGCGCACCCCGGTTCGAGTTCGCCGTCAGCTGTTTCGTGCCCAATCCGTGGACAACCGACGGTGAGGCGCGCGAGATCGGGCGGCGGGCAAGGCTTTACGGCTGGCGGCACATCATCGTGGTGACCTACACCCCGCATGTGTCGCGGGCCAGGTACATCGTGAGTAAATGCTTCGACGGTGAATTGACCATGGTGGCCAGTCCCAGTGACGGCGGCCCGAAGTTCTGGACTTGGATGTACATTCGCCAGTCCGCGGGCTACGTGCGCGCGTTCTTCAGCCGAGGATGTTGAACCGCGAACGAACGGATATCCGGTCTCCTACAGTGAACGAGACACTCGCGCGGGGAAGTGGTGGGCGCGACGTCGGGGTCCATACGGTCGTGGGAGAGGACCGCCGTTGCGAATCGATGACTTGCGAGCGGTCGGCGATGACGCCCTCACCGCCGATGTCTGCGTGATCGGATCCGGGCCCGCCGGGCTGACCATTGCGGCCGAGCTGGCCGGATCACCCTTGCGCGTACTGGTACTGGAGAGCGGCGGCCCAACCGCGACCGAGGAGATCGACGCGCTCGCCGATATCGAGAATGTCGGCGCGCGCCGGGCACTGTTGGATCGGGCCGCGGGTGACCGGATCCTCGGCGGCGCCTCCCATACCTGGAGCGGGCGCTGCGGTCTGCTCGACGACCTCGATTTCCGCCGCCGCCCATGGGTTTCCGGTTCCGGCTGGCCGATCGGCGCGCCCGATCTCGAACCAGTTCTGGCGCGCGCAGCCGAGCATATCGGGATCGGCTACGGCAGCGGATTCACCGATGATGCGTTCTGGGAGCTGGCCGGTCGCAGCCGACCCGAGCGCTCCCTCGACCCGACCCGATTGCGACCGTATTTCTGGCAGATCAGCCGGGATCCAGTGGATCCGTTCGACTGCAAACGATTCGGCGCACACGTGAAAGACCTTGTCGCACCGAATGTCCGAGTGCTCATCAATGGCACCGTCACCCATATCGACACTGATCCCGAAGGCGCACGGGTGGTTTCGCTGCAGGTCGCCGGTGCCGATCCGCGGCCGCGAACGGTGCGCGCGAACATCTTCGTGCTGGCCACCGGCGGTATCGGGAATCCGCGTTTGCTGCTGGCATCGCGGCGGATCGTGCCCGAAGGCATCGGCAACCGGCATGACATGGTGGGGCGCTATCTGATGGATCACCGCTGCGGCGCGGTCGGCGCGTTGGATCCGGCGGTAGCGGACAGTGTGCTGGAGCGCTTCGGCAAATACGTGGTGAAGACGCCGCACGGCAAACACACCTTCCTGCACGGCGTCGCATTGTCGCCGAAGATCCAGGAGACCGAGGGACTGCTCAATTGCGCGCTGTGGTTGCAGGAGGTTCCGGCCGAGGACGATCCGTGGCAGTCGGTGAAGCAATTGCTGCGCGGGCGTGGCGATCGGCATGATGCGCGGGTCGCGGTGAGTCATGCCGGATTGCTGCTCGCGGGCGCGCGGCGCAGGCTCATCCAGCACACCGGACTGCCGCACAAACTCGATCGAATCGAATTGCGCTGCATGGTCGAACAGCTGCCCAACCCGGACAGCCGCATCACCCTGACCGACCGCACCGACCGCCTCGGAGTGCCGCTGCCTCGGGTGGACTGGCGGGTGAATCCGCAGGAAGACAACACCGTGCGGCGGGCGGCGGAGTTGGCTGTCGAGGAGTTCGCCCGGCTGGAATATCCGATGCCCGCACTGTACGAGTGGGCGCGCATGGACAGCACGCTCCCGCCGGTGCTCACCGATTGGGCGCATCCGACCGGGACCACGCGGATGTCGGCGGACCCGCGCGCGGGCGTAGTCGACCCCGACTGCCGGGTGCACGGTGTGGCGAATCTATTCGTCGCGGGCAGTTCGGTATTCCCGACCACCGGCCATGCGAATCCGACCCTGACGATCGTGGCGCTGGCGGTCCGGCTGGCTGATACTTTGCTGGCTTTGGCATAGTCTGCGGCGTATGCAGACGCACGGTGCACCGCACCCGCACGAGCCACACGGTGCGGGCCTGACGTCCCGGTTGAACTGGTTGCGTGCGGGGGTGCTCGGCGCGAACGACGGCATCGTGTCGACTGCGGGTCTGGTTGTCGGTGTCGCCGCGGCCACGACGAGCAGTTCGGCCATCTTCACCGCGGGCATCGCCGGACTGACCGCGGGCGCGATCTCCATGGCTGTCGGCGAATATGTTTCGGTCAGCACCCAGCGGGATTCCGAGCGCGCGCTACTCGCCAAGGAACGCACCGAACTCACCGAAGAACCGGAGTACGAGTTGACCGAACTGACCGACATCTATCGGGCGAAGGGACTCTCACCGGAGACGGCACGCAAGGTGGCCGAGGAATTGACGGCGCATGATGCGTTCCTCGCCCACGCCGAGGCCGAACTCGGATTGAATCCGCACGCCCTGACCAATCCGTGGCAGGCGGCCATCTCCTCGGCGATCTCGTTCATCCTCGGTGCGCTGCTGCCGCTGTTGGCGATCATTCTGCCGCCCACCACGGCTCGGATCCCGGTGACGTTCGCGGCGGTGCTGGTCGCGCTGGCGATCACCGGATCGGTCAGCGCCCGCCTCGGTGGTAGCAATCGAGGGCGGGCGGTGCTGCGGGTGGTGATCGGTGGCGCGCTGGCGATGGCGGTCACCTATGGCATCGGTCAATTGGCGGGCGTCGCCGGGGTATGAAATATGAACGGGCCGAAGCTTTCGCCTCGGCCCGTTCACTTCGGTCAGTAGTAGTGTCGTCGACCGCCGATCGGGCGGTGGCCCACCGATCCGACGAGTGCGAGTACCGCGCCGATGAGCAGCAATATGATTCCGGCGGTGGTCAGCAGTGAAATGCCGAGCAGATACCCGACAATGAGGAGTATCAAACCGAGGACGATCATGGTCTTTTCCTTTACTTGGTCGTTTTGACCGTTGTGCGGCCGGATGTTTCGACCGGCGCCGCCCCGGCGGGCTGGCGCATGAACCTATTCCAGCTCCGGGCCGGCTTACCGCCGGGCGGCGGGGTGACCGGCGCAGCGGGCCCGGCGGCAGGTGGCGGAGAGCCGGCCGGTGGCGCGGCTCGACGCTCGGTCGCCTTTTCCTTGGCCGCCAGTTCCTTGCGCGACCGTCGCAGGTCCCGACGTGTGGCGCTGCTCCGGCGGGAACTGCGCCAGACACCCGCGAGCAGCAGGCTCAGGCCGAGCATCCCGATCGCACCGATCGCCATCCCGTAGAGGAAAAGTTCCCCCGCCGAGGCGGTGAAGTGATAATCGAATACCCCGAAATCGCTTGATGATGTACGAACTTCGCCCGTATTGGCCGCCACTCCGGCAACGCCGATAACTACCGCGCCGATGAGAACGACGAGCCCGATGATAATGATCATGACAATCCCGCTGTACTGGTTGACATTACTGTCTGGCTATGCCCGGTAATTCGAGAATCAAACACCAAACCCGACGCGGCGCTTGAAGCCGGCCGATTCGGTTATGCTTCGCGGCGGCCAGCACCCCCGACCCCGAAAACGCCTCGACCACACCGTATGCGGCGAAGGGCAGCACCGCTGACGCTATGCCGAGTCGCCGAGCCAGTGGCTCGGCCAGATCGTGGCGAGGAGTAGGACGAACATCAGCACCAACTGGTCCATGACCGTCCAGTCTGCGTCGGGTTGCGGAGATTTCCCTAGCGCCCGCGCCCATACGGCGCTGCGAGTTTCCGGCGTTCCTGTCGCGTCAGGCGGTTGGGCACCACGTGCCACCAGGTCACACACCGCCAGACCCATTCGAGCGGGCCGTAGCGGAACCAGCGCAGCCAGTAGTAACTCCACAGCGCCTGCACCGCGATGATCGCGGCGGCCAAGCCGAGCAGTATGCCGTAGCGGTTGGAATCGGACAGGCCGAGCCACGGGTCGGCCGCGAGGATCAGCGCGGTGGCCGAGAGGTAGTTGGTCAGCGCCATTCGGCCCATCGGCTCGAGCACTTCCGCGAACAACTCGCCGGTCTCGGTGCGCAGGAAGAGCAGGACTCCGGTGAGATATGCGAGCGCGCCGAGCAGTCCGGCCACCGGCGCCGCGCTGCCGGTCCAGAGGTCGGCGTACGGCGTGCGGAACTCCCACACCCCCGCGACCACCGCGGCGGGTACGGCCAGCGCGAATACCGCGGCAATCTGCCAGCCGCGGTCCCACAAGTCCTCGGCGAGGCCGAAACGGTCGGCGGCCAGGCCGAGCAGGAACAGACCGGGCACCAAGCCGAACCCGCCGCCGAGCGTGACCGCCACCCCGATCGTGCCGACCAGCCCGGCGAGCAACAGCAACCAGCGCGGCAGGCCCGCCGCGGGCAGCAGAATCACCAACCCAGCGATCGCGTACGGCAATAACGCCTCATCCGGCTGGAATACATGGTGGATCAGGCCGAGGATTCCGAGGCCGACGAGCCGGCGCGCCAGTACCAGCCGGGGGCGATCGATGCGCTGAGCGGCGGTGTCGAGGAGCAGCGAAAAGCTCAACCCGAACCCGAACGCGAAGATCGGCAGGAACCGGCCCTCGACCAGCACCGTCAGCCCATGCCGTATCGGATCCACCGTCCCGGGCTCGATCATGGCCCGCATATCGGTGAGTTGCCAGATATCGACGATCAGAATCCCGCACACCGCGACGCCGCGCACGGCGTCCAGCTCGTGGATGCGCGGGTTCGCGCAGTCGGGATCCATATATGCACGCTAACGATGCCTTGCTCGCCGATCCTGCTCATACGACGCGTGTCACAAATGGTTCATGCACTAACTATTCATACGCTAAGCTAAACGACGACCTAGGAGGAGCCATGGAGATCGACGATCCGCTGCGACTGGATCGGCAGGTGTGTTTCGCGCTGGCCGTGGCCAATCGCGCGGTGCTCGGTGTGTATCGGCCGCTGCTGGAACCGCTCGGACTCACACATCCGCAGTATCTGGTGATGCTGGCGCTGTGGGGTGAGGCGCCGATGTCGGTGAAGGCAATCGCCGAGGCGATCCAGTTGGATTCGCCGACGCTGTCACCGCTGCTCAAGCGGTTGGAGTCGGCCGGGTTGATCACCCGTGGCCGCGATAGCCGCGACGAGCGGAACCTCGTCGTCGATCTGACGCCGGCCGGAGCGCAACTGCGCGAACAGGCCGAGCAGATCCCACCCGCGGTGGTGCAGCGACTCGGGGTGACCTTGGCGGATCTGGAGGAGTTGCACGAGGTATTGACCCGGGTCAACCAGGCCGCGCGACGGTCGGTTGCCCCCACAACATCAACAGGAGTGCACGCATGAGCCCTCGGCCCGATCCCATCCAGTGGCTCGGCTACGCCTTCGGGCGGCGCCTACCGGATTCGTTGCGCGAGTGGGTGCGCAATGACCTCACCGGCAGGTATGCGACCCCGCGCCACATCGTGCGCGGTTTGGTGCCGTTCACTCCGCTGTTCGCCGTATTCCTTTTGTTTCCAGGGGAATTGTGGTTGCGCGGGTCGATGGTGCTGCTCGCATTGCTGCTCGCGCTGTTCTACACAGCGGCCTTCATGCCGATGAATCGCGCGCATCGACTGGCAAAGCATGGGCTGCCAGCGGATCTGGAGAATCCGGAGCGGGCACGGCGGCGGGCCCTCGAACGCGCGAGATATGCGGCGCAGCATCCACATTGAGGACTCACCGCTGACGGCCGTTCGTCACGCCGAGCACGGCGAGTCGAACCCGGTTGGCGGCACCGGTTTTCGTCATCAGATTGCCGATATGCGTTTTGACCGTCGTGACGCCGAGGTGCAGGCGCTCGGCGATCTCGGCGTTGGATAGACCCGTCGATACCAAGGCGAGCACTTCGGCTTCGCGTTGGGTAAGTCCTCGCGGTGCGAGGAAATCATCGTCCGAGGCGGTCGCCCGCCGTGCGGTCACCGCCGAATCCACCAGCCTTTGCAGGACGGCCTGAGTGAACGGCGACTCACCCGCGGCGGCGCGGCGGATGCCATCGAGCAGGTCGGTGGGCGAGGCGTCCTTGACGAGAAATCCGCAGGCCCCCGCCGCGAGCGCGGGATACAGGTGGTCATCATCGTCGAAGGTCGTCAAGACGACGATCCGGATCGATGGTCGCGTCGCAAGAATCCGTTCGGTGGCTCGAATTCCGTCCATTCCCGGCATGCGCAGGTCCATCAGGATGACGTCGGGCATCGTCTGCTCGACCAGGCGCACGGCGTCTCCCCCGCTGGCCGCCTGCCCGACGACCTCGAGTTCGTCATCGGTCTCGCAGAGCATGCGCAGCCCGGCGCGGACCAGTTGCTGGTCGTCGACGATCAACACTCGAATGGTCATGGCCGCAGGCTTTCCCGAATATTCATGATGCCACCCGAATCGCGGGCGGCAAGGATGCGTCGAGTCGCCAACCGGAATCACCGGGCCCGGCGACGAACTCGCCGCCCAGCAACTCCACGCGTTCGCGCAATCCGACCAATCCGAGGCCGTGCGATGAGCCGTTCGCTGCCCGCATCCCGTTGTCGCACAAAACGAAATCGACCATGCCATCCGTGCGTGCGGTGATGGTCAGCCGAGCCGTTGCGCCCGAACCCGCGTGCTTGACCACGTTCGCCACGCCCTCTTGAGCCAAGCGCAGCAATGTCAACGCCCGCAGCGCATCCACTTCCGTCACGGCGTCATCGACCTTCACCTCCACGAGGGTCCCCAGCTGTCCGGCCCGCTCCGCGACGGTGGCGACCGCTCTCGGCAGATCCGTTGGTGCGATGAAGGATTCGCCAGCCAACGCCGGATCCCGCAGCACGGAGACCAGCAGCCGCAGGTCGGCAAGGGTTTCGGTGCCGCTGGCGTGGATATCGTCGAGCACCTCCCGCACCGCGGGCGACGCATCCGGCACCGCATGCCGGGCCACACCCACCCGCAGCACCGTGGACGAGACGTGATGTGCGATCAGATCGTGCAATTCCCTGGCGATGGCGGTCCGCTCCATAGCCCGCGCGGCCGCGATATCGGCCTCCCGACGTTGCGAGAGCCGTCCCGCCGCCCGCCGGGCCCGATCCGCACCCTCACGCGCGGCGCGCAGCAGATGTCCGATCACCAGCGGCGCACCCGCCATCACGAGTGCCCGGTAGCCGGTCGCGGCGATCTCACCCGCCGGGTGCAACAGATACGCCCCGCCCAACGCACCCGCCGCCACCCACGGCTGCCACCCACCGCGGCGTGCCGCGAGCTCGATGAGCGCGATGGCGGCAGCCACTTTCGGCACCAGCGGGCCCGTGCCGCCGATCTCGAAACCGAGCACCAACAACCCGGTCACCAGCAGTGATGTCGCGAACGGCCATCGAATACCGCCCGCCGTCGCGCATACCGCGAGCAGACCGATGACCCAGTCCACCGGACCGGGCGCATCCGAAAGCAGCAGCAGGCAGCCGATCGCCGATGCCAACAGCACCCCGACCCGAACCGGCAGGGCGCGCCTATCGAGCATCCAGTCCGCGCCCCTGGTCATACCCGAATCCACCACGCAGACCATGATGCCCGGTCGGTGTGGACCTCGACTCCTTCCGTTGGAGGAGGTCTGTCCTCCCAAAGGCCCGTCTCACACCTTGCGGCTGCTATTCGACAATGAGGTCGAGGCGGTGGTGGCGGCGCACGGAGATGCTGGGAACCCATTGGGCCGCATCGGGATCGGGTGCCAGTCGGAACGCCGCCGTCCGAGCCAGCAGGGTTCGGAGCGCCACGCGGGCCTCCAGTCGGGCCAAAGTGGCGCCGACGCAGAAGTGGATGCCCTTACCGAAGGCCAGGTGATTGCGCTGGGCCGGGCGGTCGAGGCGGATTTCGCCGGGGGCGGAGAAGACGGCGGGGTCGCGGTTGGCGGCGGCCCACAGGAGGAGCAGGTGACTGCCCGCGGGGAGATCGGTGCCGCCGAGCGTGGTATCGCGGACGACGTGGCGGTGGTGGGCACGGAAGGGGGATTCCAGGCGCAGGGCTTCCTCGAGGAAGGGAGTGAGCAGGTCCGGATCCGTGCGCAGGCGGGTCTGGAGGGTGGGATCGGTAGCCAGGATACGAGTTGCGTTACCGATGAGACCCGCGGTGGATTCGCCGCCGGCGCCGACCAACTGGAGGAGGATCAGGACGGCGACATCGCTGGTGAGTTCGCCTGCGGCACAAGCCTTTGCGAGATCGCCGAGGAGATTGTCGTCGGGGCGGTCACCGGCTCGGGCGAGTTGGCGGTGCAGATAGCCCGCCAGTTCGGCGGCGGCGGTTACCGCAACGACCAGACGGTCGGTGGTGACCACACCGTCGAGGAGTTCATTGCTGATATAGGCCCAGGCGAGCAACTGGGGAAGGTCGTCATCGGGCAGGCCGATCAAGCTGGCGACCAAGGTCATCGGCAGTCGGTCGCCCATGGCCGACATCCATTCGATGCGTCCGTCACCGAGACCCTGCGCCCACAGGCGATCCGCGGTGGCAGCGATGGTGGATTCCAGTGCGCGAATGCGTTTCGCGACGAGGGCGGGCAACACCAGTTTGCGGTGGGCCTGATGGGTCGGGTCGTCGCCGGTGGCCAGGACGTGGATCGCCTGTCCCCCGCCGTCCAAGTCGAAGACCCCGGCCGAACCGTCGGGTTGTCGCACCAGGGTCGCCGTGAGGTTCGAGGAGAAGTCGGCGGGGCGAGTGGTCGCCTCCATCACCAGATCCCAACGGCTGACCAGGTAGAAACCGGTATCCGCGATGGGGTACACCGGGGCGTCGGTACGCAGTCGGTCGTAGAGCGGGTACGGATCGTCCAGCAGCCCGGGGTCGAACAGGTCGATGTCATCCAACGCGCGGGTCATTCGCTCCGCCTTTCCGACGCACGATTTCTACTTCCACACACCAGATTTCGCGGCGTCGAGCACCCACGTCAATAGCCTGGGAAAACTGAGAAACCGGCACAGATCCGCAGGTCGCGCCCTGTCTCGAGACGTGCCGCCCACCTGCAGCTCTGCTGGGAAAACCATCTAGAATGTCTCACTCTGAGACAAAATTCTTCAACCGTATCTGCCGGAGAATGGGAGTTCGCGATGACCGGTCAGCCCGATTGGCTCGCTGGCGGCCACCGCCGCGACCTCGCCATCGAGCGCATCCACGCCGCCGCGGCCGATCTCATCGCACGCAAGGGCATGGCCGGACTGAATATCGATCTCGTCGCCGCCGACGCTGGCTGCTCGCGCGCCACCGTCTACCGCTACGTCGGCGGGAAGTCAGCCTTGCGCGATGCCGTCCTGGCCACAGCCACCGCCCGTATCGCCGAAACCATCGGGCACTCCGCCGCCGCCCACACCGGCCCTGAACGCATCACGCACGCGATTCTCTCGGCCCTGACCACCGTCCGCGCCGACCCGGTCGCCACCGCCTTCCTGGCGACGATCAGCCCCGCGGAGGTCGACGAATACCTCGCGAACAATCCCCGATTGGCCTATGCCGCAACGCAACTCACCGGAATCGAGGACAACCCGATCGCCGGACAATGGATAGTCCGCGTCGTCCTCTCGTTATTGTTCTGGCCCGCAACCGATCCGGCCACGGAGCAAACGCTCGTCGAACGATATGTCCTGCCCGCCTTCGGTGCGTAGAGCTCACCAGTAGCGACGGCGGGCGGTGCGGCGGGCGGAAAAGTTGGGCGGCCTCATCTCTGTTGGCCTGGGGCGGAGGCGGTTTCGCCAGGGCGCGTCGGCCGGGCGGGTGGTGTGGAGACGTTTTCTTCGCATCGCGGAGGTGTCAGCGCATAGCCCATGGGGCGATGGCTCGGACAGCGGGCCAGCCGAAGTCCTCGGTGTCTTCGCCTTCGACGAACCAGAGCCAGTTCTGCACGGCGCGGACCAGGGTCCAAGCGCGGGCGCGGTCCGGATCGAGGCCGGCGATCTCGACGACGGTCGCGAAGCGGTCGTCGAGGGTGGATTCGGTGCGGCGGTTCCAGAGCAGGGACAGGGTGGCGAATTCGAGGTCGCCCGCCAAGGGCTGCGGGTCGATGACGAGCCAGGGTTCGCGGGTGCCGCCGAGCACGTTTTCGTAGTGCAGGTCCTCGTTCACCAGGAGACGGTCCGCGCTCGGGCCGAGTTGTGCGCAGACCGCTACCGCGGCGTCGAGCAGTGTGCGCGGGAAGGGCGCGCCCAAGCGCTGCCAATCCCTCGGCAGTTCCTCGACCAGACGCTCGGCTTCGGTGCGCAGGTCGCGCGAGATGCCGGGTGGCGCTGGGATGGCGAGCCTGCGCAGCAGCTCCGAGATGATCTGGACCGCGTCGTCGATGGGCTCGAACTCCAACGACCTGGTGGGGTCGAGCCGTTCGAGGAGCAGCGCGCCGTGCTCGGCATCGCTATCGAGTAACCGCACCGCGCCATTGCCCTGCCAGGCCGCGAGTGCGACCGGTTCGTCCGTGGTCTCGGGGGTGCGATAGCCGAGTTTGAGCACCGCCCGAGCGCCATCGGCCCGCACCGCGGGCAGCACCAAACCGCCGTAACCATGCATGAGCTCGCCCTCGAACCGAAGCTGCCACCGCTCGGCGAAGCGGGCCGCGAGCTCCGGCAGACCATCCACCCACACCCGCGCCGCGGGCTCCATCCTGGCGAGACGATCGGCAAAGAATTCGGGGACGACAATCACCAACCGAGCATCTCAGCCCTGTCGAACGATTTTCCCGCCGACGACCCGAGCGACCGGACGCTACGGCAGACCCGGTAGCGGCAGTCCCGGTAGCGGCAGCGGTGGTATCGGCAGTTGCGGTATACCCGGGATCGGATTCTCCGGCGGCGGTGGCGGATCGGGAACTGTGTTCTGTGGCGGATCGGGAACTGTGTTCTGTGGTGCGGGAACTGTGTTCTGTGGCGCTGGAACTGTGTTCTGTGGCACGGGCACCGTGGTTGGCATCGGGATGTCCGGAACCGGTTGCTGCGCGGGCGGGCCCGGTTCTTGCGGAATGCAGATCCAGCGGCCGTCGGCGGCCAAGCCCCACTGCGCGACGATGCTGCCGTATGAGCAGTCGTCGCCGACCTGGTGCTCGGGGCGGGCCTGCTCCTGAGGGACGCGGGCTTGTTCCTGAGGGACGCAGATCCACGCGCGGTCCGGCGACAAGCCCCATTGCGCCACCACGCCGTCGTGGGAGCAGTCATCGCCGACCTGGTGCCGCTCGCCGCCCTGCACCAGGGGTACACAGATCCATAGGCCGTCACGCAGGTCCCACTGGGCGACGATATTGGCGTGCGAGCAGTCGTCGCCGCGCCGGTGCGCCGGTTGCGTGGCGGTCGGCGGGCGATTCGATGGCGGCGAGATCCGAGGCGCGGGGGCCGGGCGGGCAGCGGTCGTTACCGTCGCGGACATGGACTTAACGGGCGAGGTCGGCGCATCCTTCTCCGAATCCGGATTCGACCGCAGCAACAGCGCGCTCGCGACCACCAGCGCGAGAGCGGCGACGATGACAGCCGCGACGGTTACCATGCGCGTGCTATCGGATCCGCGATCGCCGCGGGGTCGCACACCGCCGGGTTGCACCATCGCACCGCCTTCGTGCCGAGTAGGGACTACCTTCACGAAAAGCTCTGCTGGCAGGCTACCGAAGTCGCGGCCGGAAAGATCAGCTTTCGTCGCACGTGTTCCCCCAGCTAGCGCCCTATTTGACGCCGATGCGCACCTTGACGGCATCATCGCCGGTTTCGTGCAGCGCTCGGCCGATCAGGCTGCTCAGGTCGATGCGCGGCGCACTGGCGGTGCCCGCGATCGACTTGCCGAGCGTTCGATGCTCGCCACTTACTTGCCATTCACCCCGATCAGCACAGTTATTCATGGGTTCGGTCATACCGACTAGGGGCTAGCGGCGAGGAACACGAACGCAGAGAACAGGGCCACGTGTACGCCGCCTTGGAGCAACGTGGCCCGGCCCGGCACCACCGTCAGCACGCCGACAACGACCGTCAATGCGAGCAGCACCATCTGCGTAGCACCGAGGCCGAGCACCAGCGGACCGTCTAGCCAGATGGTTGCTATGGCGATCGCCGGGATGGTCAGGCCGATGCTCGCCATCGCGGAACCGAGCGCGAGATTGAGACTGATCTGAACCTGATCGCGGCGCGCGGCGCGCACCGCGGCGAGGGTTTCCGGCAGCAGCACGAGCAGCGCGATGACCACGCCGACCGCGGACTGCGGCAGACCCGCCGAGGCGACCGCCGATTCGATCGACGGCGACACCACCTTGGCCAGACCGACGACCGCGACGAGCGCGACCACCAACATGGCCAGGCCGAGCAAGGTGGCACGCACCGAAGGACGCTCGCCGCGCTCGGCGACCGCGCCGTCATCGGACTGTTCGACCGGCAGGAAGTCGCCCGGATGCCGCACCGTCTGCACCATCACGAACAGCACATATAACGACAGCGAGGCCACGGCGGCGAACGCCAATTGCGCGGCGGAGAACTCCGGACCCGGCTTGCTGGTGGTGAAGGTCGGCAGCACCAGACTGAGTGTGGACAGGGTCGCCACCGTGGCAAGCGCCGCGCCGGTGCCCTCGGCATTGAATACCGCTACCCGTCGGCGGACCGCACCGACCAGCAGCGCAAGCCCGAAGATGCCGTTGCAGGTGATCATGACCGCGGCGAAAACGGTATCGCGGGCCAGCGTCGCGGACTTCTCGCCGCTGGTCACCCACATCGTGACGATCAGCCCCACCTCGATCACCGTCACCGCCACCGCGAGCACCAATGATCCGAACGGCTCCCCGACCCGATGTGCGATGACCTCGGCGTGATGCACGGCCGCGAGCACCGCGCCGGCCAGCGCCGCGACCACCACGACCACACCGATACCCGGCAGCGATCGTCCCCAGGTGACAGCCAGAGCGGTCGCGGCCAAGAGCGGGATGAATACGGTCCAGCGGGAAGTCAACACACGGATCATGACTTCCATCGTGTCAGCAAATTATTCGCATCCGCTGGGCCGACGGCGATATCGCCGCGCGTCAGTCGTCGAAATCGATCCGGACGGTGAGCAAATCGGTGCCGACCAGGCGAACGGCCGCGCTGTTGGCCTTGGGCAATGTCTGCAGCCGAGCGCGCGGATCATCGTCCGGCAGCAGATGCGCGGTGCCGGTATGCCAATGTCCGTGCAGCCGCACTCGAACCCGATTGTCGGCCTTGATATTCCGGATGTACTGCGAGCGCTCACCGAATTCGGATACGAGCCAGAACTCCTTGCCCACCCGACGACCGCCGATCGGCGTGATACGCGGCTGCCCACTCACCCGCCCCACCGTCTCGAGCAACTGCTGCGTCGGCAACCTGCGCAGCATCGGATTCCCGATCCGCCGCTGCAACGTCGTCACGACCCGGTGCTGAACATCGCGCAGATTCGCCATCCCTCGACGCTACTCCCGGCTGGATCGAGATCAGGTGGAACTGCGGCCGAACGGCGTGCCGACCTGGCTCGACCCGGTCTCGGTCAGACGATCGAGACGGGGTCGACACCGTTGTCGAACGGCAGGAAGCCGTCGATGATCGCATTGACCCACATACTGTTCACGAAGACCTCGCCGCCGTGGTTGTCCATGAACGCGGTGTCGGAAGCGTCTCTGCCCGTGGCGATTCGGACCAGCGATGAGCGCGGGGCCAGACCGGTGGCGTCGAATACCCGCCACACCCCGTCGATATATGCCTCGGCGACGGCGTGGAAGTCCATCGGATAGAGGCCGGGCGCATATACGGCGACCACTCGCGCTGGCACCTTCACCGCGCGCAGCAGCGCCACCACGAGGTGGCTGAAATCGCGGCATACGCCAGCGCCGCACAGCAATGTCTCCACCGCACCGTCGATGGGGTCGCTGCTACCGGCAACGTAGCTGAGGCGTCGGCGGACCCAACCCGTAACGGCCGCGGCGAGCTCGGCGGGCGCCGCATTGCCGTCGAATTCGGCGGCAGCGAAACCGAACAGCTTGTCGCACTCGGCGAATCGGCTCGGGCGCAGGTAGACCGCGATGTCGTAGTCGGAGGCGGTTTCCGGGTTCGCCACGCCGAATACCGTTGCGTTGTAGTGCACCCGCAGATTGCCTGCGCCGGTGGCGAATTTGTGGATGCGGGTGCCGTGCGGGCCGGATATCTCCTGCGGCCAGATCGTGCGACCGTCCAGTTCGAAAACCAGCGACTCGGTCAACTCGAGCCCCGGCTGCCCGGCCACGGCCAGTTGGAACTCGAGCGTGGTCGGCGCGGTGATACCGATATCGAGGTGGGCCGAGACATCGCGCTTCACCTCATAATCCTGCCAGTCCGAGCGCCGCGGCCTGCGTGTTCCGGCCAAGGTGGTGACCGAGTCGAGATTCATGTACTGAACAGAGCGGCGATAAGCGACAATGTGCCAAGTGCGGACCCAGTTCACTCGCGAGCTCGTCGCGTTGACCAATGACTTGACGCTGATGTGTCGGCTCGCCCACGATGCCGCCGAGCGCGTCACCGCTGCGCTCGGCGACGCCGATCTCGCCGCCACCTACGAAGCCTTCGCGCTCGACGAGCAGCTACAGAAGATGTACTCGGCCTGCGAGGCCAGGACGGTGGTGCTGCTCGCGCTGCAGGCGCCGGTCGCGCGTGATCTTCGCCACGTCGTCACGGCGATCCAGATCGCCGGTGAACTGTCTCGGATCGGCGTACTCATCAGCCACGTCGCCAACCAGGTCTACCAGTACCATCCGGAACCCGTTGCACCCCAACCTGTTATGGATACCCTCACGGCCATGGGCCGTCTGGCCGCGCACTGCACCGCCCTCGCGGGTGAATCGGTCGCCACCGGGCGCCAGTCCGCCACTCCCGAATCCGGCCCTCCCGCAATGGATCAGCTCCACCAGCAACTCCATTCCGCCCTCGCCGACCCTACCCATACCCATCCCACCGAAGCCGCCATCGTTATCG
This sequence comes from Nocardia sp. CA-107356, assembly GCF_050946365.1. Classification (NCBI taxonomy): domain Bacteria; kingdom Bacillati; phylum Actinomycetota; class Actinomycetes; order Mycobacteriales; family Nocardiaceae; genus Nocardia; species Nocardia sp. CA-107356. The sequence continues at coordinate 8,782,961 of NZ_CP191992.1, forward strand.
CCATGGTCGGCAATAACCTGGAACGCTGCATCGACCACACCACCCGCATCGATCGCCTGATCCGCTTCCTGGACACCGGAATTCCCCCAACCGCCCAACCTTCCGACGCCGGATAGCAAGGTCGGGCGGTCATGTCTACCGGCAGGTGAGTTGGTCCCCGATGTGGCATCAAGAGCGCCGACTCGGCAACATGCCCTCCTCCCGGTACGGCTAGGCGGGCGAGGAGCCCGCGTGTGCGGCCTCAGTGCTCGGCCCGGTGCGGCGGGCAATGGCGTAGAGGTCGCGAGCGGGGCCCGTCAGGCGCTGGCCGGAGGGCCAGATGGCGCGTAGGGTTCGGGTCAGGTCCAGGCCGGTAATGGTCGGGGAGGCCAGCGTGCCCGCGGTGATTTCGGCTGCTACGGCCAAGGAGCTGAGGACCGAGGGGCCGACGCCGGAGGCGACCGCGGTTTTGATCGCGGTGGTGGAGGAGAGTTCCAGGGCGACCGTCGGTTCCCACCCAGGAATGGCCCGCGCGACAGCGTTTTCGAACCAGGTGCGGGTGCCAGAACCGGTTTCGCGTTGGATCAGCGGGGTCGCGGCGAGGTCGGCGAGTTCGACCCAGCCGCGGCGCGCCCAGGGGTGCTGTGGGGCGACCACGACGACCAGCCGGTCGCGGGCCACGGTATGGCTTTCGAGGCCGCGGAAGTTCTGCGGACTTTCGACGAAGCCGATGGCATCCTTGCCGTCGAGCACCGCCTGGGCCACCTCGACGGAATTGCCGGACTCCAGCGCGATGGCGGTGTCGGGTGCGGCGGTGCGCAAGGTCATCAACCAGCCGGGGAACAGGTATTCGGCGATGGTTTGGCTGGCCGCGACGCGCAGGTGCGAGTCGCGTTCGGCGCGCAATGTGTCGATGCCCGCATCCAGTTGCCCGGCCGCGTCGATCACCCCGCGTGCCCATTCGGCGATCAACGCACCGGCCGGAGTCGGCCGCGACCCCAGGGCACCGCGCTCCAGCACCGGCACGCCGACCAGCTTCTCCAAGTAGCGGATGCGCGAAGACGCCGAAGGCTGGCTGATCCCGTGCGCTCGCGCCGCTCGGCCGAGGCTGCCCAGTTCGATAACCGAAAGCAGCAGGTCGAGCGCGGCCAGATCCGGGACACGCGGCGATAGGGGCATAGAACGAGTCTATGCACCCATAGGAACACGGTGGCTACTGGACGCCGACGACGCCGACGAATCTGGACATATGACCGCCACAGTGACCTTCCGCCCCACACCCTCGCGGCGTCTCGTGGGCGAACTCGAACGCGGCGCGACCCGCCGCCGCGAACCCCGCCGGGGCGAGCCCCGATCGCTGCGGCACCTCGGACCGAACTGGTTCGCCGCCGTCATGGGCACCGTCATCGTCGCGAACGCCGCCGCCACCCTGCCACTACGGTTTCCGGGACTGCGCGGCGCGGCGACAGTTGTTTGGGTACTGGCCGCAGTGCTGCTGGTGGCACTGACCGTCGCCTTCGTCGTGCACTGGGTGCGCTACCCGGAGAATTCCCGCGGCCACTGGGACCACCCGGTCATGGCGCAGTTCTACGGCGCCCCACCCATGGCACTGCTGACCGTCGGCGCGGGCACGCTACTACTCGGCCGCGACCTGATCGGCCTCGACGCCGCGCTCACCGTGGACTGGGTGCTGTGGTCGGTCGGCACCGCACTCGGCCTGATGACCGCCTTCGCCATCCCCTACCGGATGTTCACCCACCACCACATCGAACCCGACGCCGCCTTCGGTGGCTGGCTGATGCCCGTGGTGCCCCCGATGGTGTCCGCCGGCATGGGCGCACTGCTGGTCCCGCACCTGCCCGAGGGACAGCCGCGACTCACCATGATCCTGCTCTGCCTGGCCATGTTCGGCCTGAGCCTGATCGCCGCCATGGTCACCATCACCATGATCTGGTCCCGCTTGGTGCACTACCGCATCCCGCATGCGGGCATGGTCCCCACCCTCTGGATCGTGCTCGGTCCGCTCGGCCAATCCGTCACCGCCGCGGGACTTCTCGCCAACGCCGGTCCATCCGCCCTGCCCGACCTCTACGCCAAGGGCCTGACCGTCTTCTCGGTCATCTTCGGCGTCGTCACCTGGGGCTTCGCCATGCTGTGGCTGGCATTGGCCGCCGCGGTCACCGTAAAGACCGCCCGCGCGGGCGAATTGAAGTTCAACCTGACCTGGTGGGGCTTCACCTTCCCACTCGGCACCTGCATCACCGGCAGCACCGTGCTCTACGGCCATACCGGCGCCGATATCTTCGCCGTCGCCGCGGTCACCCTCTACGCCGGACTGGTCGCCGCTTGGGCAGTCGTCGCGACACGCACCATCCGCGGCGTCCTCACCGGCCCGCTCCTGCGTCCGACGCCCGCAACCGCCTGATCAGGCATAGCCGCCGAGGCTTCCGTCTCAGCACGGAAGCCTCGGCGCAGGCATGCGCCGATCAGTCGAGCATCGGGAACCGGCCCGAATGCAGTAGACCGCTGATCGCATCCATTTTCGCTTGCGGCGCAGCGTAATCCGGATGGAACCGGATCACCGCCGCCGCGTCGTGCAGCCGGATCATCTGCTCCTCGGCCGTATCGACATTCCGTCCGCCCGCGCTGACCGCATGGCGAGCGAAGACGGGCCGCTTCGGATCGACGCGACCGAGCGCCAACGCCGTGTCCACTCGTCGCGAGCAGCGGCAGAACGCCTGCGGGTTGGCCACCCCACAGGTCGAATTCAAGAATGTCCCGATGCGTTTCTTGGCCCGTTCCAACCGCTTTCGATACGCGGATGCGGTGATACCCAGAATCCAGGCCGCATCGGCGGAGCTGAGCTCGAAAACATCGCCGAGTACGAAGGCGACCCGTTCATCGCGAGCCAGGCATTGCAACATGGCCTGACTGCAGTTGAGCCGCACCTCGTGCGAGAGCACCTCGGCCTCGGGCCCGCGATAGTCCTCGTCCGCGAGCCCGTCCGCCAAGCCGTCCCGATAGGTGTCGAGGCTGAGCTGTACGGCCTCCTGCGGCGTCTGCCGCTTCAGGTTCAGCAGATAGTTGACCCCGATCCGGTAGGCCCAGGTCAGCAGCTTGGCCTCCCCTCGCCAGGTCGCGAGACTCCCGACCACCCGCAACAGGATTTCCTGCGTCGCATCCTCGGCTTCCGCGGGCCGCCACACCATGCGCAGCGCCAACCGATACAGCGGATCCTGCAGGTGCCGCACCACATCCGAGATGGCGGCCCCGTCACCAGCGACGGCTCGATCGACCAGTTCCCGCTCCTGAGCCCGCGCCTCGGCAGCGTCTTGCGCTGTGACCGCGCCCGGAACGTCGCCGACGATCGTGGCCACATCGGTGGCAGGGTCGGCTTCGGACTTGAACAGCTCGGGTTCCACCGCACAATCTTTCGGCGGTATCCGATCCGGCGCAAGTCCACCGCACAGAGCGGATTCCGGACCCGGTCAGCACGCCCGCGCCGCGGCCACCGAATGCCGCGGCGCAACGTGCGCCCGCGCGGTATCGCGATAACGTCCGGCAGCCGCCGCGCCGGGCAACCGGCACCGACAGGCCACGCTTATCCCTGAGGTCGAGTTCCCCCTCGTGCCGCGCATATGGCATCGCATGCGCGGCACACCTGCTCAGGCACTCGCGATCGCTGCCGTCAGCGAGTGCGCGCGCAACCAGGTCGCGACCGCCGCACCGATCGCGTCGGGCTGATCCTCCGGGGCGTGATGTCCGGCCTCGCCAACCGACACGACCTCGGCGCTGGCGAAAGTGTCGGCCGCCCAGGCGATCACCTCCGGTGAACCGAGACCGACGCCATTGTCGAGCGCCATGATGAGCTTCGGAACCTCGGGAGACCGGGCGGCCCACTCGTCGTAGTTCTGCACCAGCGCAACCACATCGGCAGGTTCGCCATCGAGCGGGAACTCGCGCGACCAGGCCAGCATAGGCTTGCGCGATTCCGGTGTCGGGAAAGGTGCGCGGTAGGCATCGTGATCTTCTTGCGAGAAGTTGACAATGCCCCTCGGCAGGTTGAACTCGATGAACATATTCTCCGCCAGCACCATTCGCTCCCCCTCGGCCGTGCGGAACTTGCGGAACAGCTCGGCGCCGAGCGGCGGCAGCTCGTCCCAGCGCATCGGGCGCAGGAACGTCTCGATCAGTGCGATGCCACGGATGCGCTCGGGATGCCGTGCGGCCCAGTGCATGCCGAGCGTGCCACCCCAGTCGTGGCCGACGATGACGACCTGATCGAGACCGAGTGCGTCGAACCAGGCATCCAGGTAGCGGGCGTGATCCTCGAGCCGGTAGGCGCTGTCCGGCTTCCCGGACGCGCCCATCCCGATCAGATCGGGCGCGAGCACCCGGGTCTGATCGGCGACGTGCGGGATCACATTGCGCCACAGGTGCGATGAGGTGGGGTTGCCGTGCAGGAACACCACTGGCACCGAACCGGCGCCGGTATCGGTGTAGTTGATGAACGAGTCGAGAATGTCGACGGTAGCCATGATGCGGGTCCTTCCTTGATCCTGCTCTATGCCTTCACCTGGTTTCGACACACACTTCGGACCCGCTGTGACCGCCACGCGATGTGACGCTCGTCACGCACCGCACTCCATCCGACACCACCCGCCCTCGACGGATCTCGACACAACCGCAGGTAAATCTAACTTCCGTATGTGAATAGTAAATACTTCAACTGGCCAAGGCGGCATTCAGGAGATTCTCAGGATTAGGTAAAGCGTTTGCAAAGGATTTCGGGTTGATCTACTGTCTATCTACGTAAGAACAATGAAGTTCACACAGACCGTCACGAGAGTTACCCGCGGATCGACACGACTCGACGAGACTTCCCTCATCAGCCTCGTGGAGCCGCACGAACGGACCATCCGGACTGGACACCCGGCCTGTTCACTCGCCCGCAGGACCAACGCCTTCGTGACACGACCACCCCTGAGGCGGCGCCGGCACGCCGACTCAGGGGTGGTTTGCGTGTGCCGCCCAGTGCTGCTGCCACACAGCGCGTTCTCCGACTAGCTGTGCCGAACGTCATACGCGACAATCACATACGGGACGATCGGCCGACGGTAGCTTGACGCCCGACAAATTCATCGGTGCGAGGCTAGGAAGTTCGATCGTTGTGAAGTGGTTGTCATCGCGCCCCGTGCGTCGCGTACTCGCCGTTTGCGCACCCATCGTATTGGCTGTAGTTGTCGCCGTCGGCTATTCCTTCTTCGATGACTGGACCGGCAAGAGCGGCGGCAAAGCGCCTGGTACGGCAAGCGCCGCAACGATTTCCAGTAAGGACATCACCGCGCTGGTCGGCCAACTGGTCGACGCACCGGAGGCGTCGATGGACGGTTACAGCCGTGAGAAGTTCCCCCACTGGGACACCAACAAGCCCGAACACGGCTTCGGCTCCGCATACACCCAGTACAGCAAATGCACCACCCGCGACGTGATGATGCTGCGCGACGCCACCGGCTCGGTCACACTCGACCCGAAAACCTGTGAGCTCACCGTCGGCAAGGACGCCGGCTGGCGCGACCAGTACGGATTCCTCGACTCGAAAACCGGAAAACTCAAGCCCTACAGGTGGATGACCGACCCGGCGACCGTCGACGCCGAGCACATCGTCCCCCTGGCCGAGGCCTGGCGCTCGGGTGCGGACAAGCGCGACGAAGATACCCGCCGCCACATCGCCAACGACGCCGTCAATCTCATCGCCTCCGATCCGTCGGCCAACAGATCCAAGGGTGATCAGGACGCCGCGAACTATCTGCCGCCGGGAAACTTCCGGTGCGGCTATCTCGAGCATTACGTCAAGATCAAAGTAAAATACGCGCTGACCGTTGATCCCGCCGAACACACCGCACTGCGCACCGCAGTCGATGACTGCGTCCGTCGAGGAGAGTTCAAATAAGCGACATCATCGAGATTTCCGCCAGGGCCGCCGTCATGACCGAAGAGGAAGGGACGGTCTCCGGCGAGCTCGATGTCACCGTTGATGACACGGGAAAGGGTCTGGTCCGCTATCGCGACACCGAGACCTGGTACACCATCGGCAATATCGAGGCGCAACCGCCGCGCACCTGGACCACCGTCGCCGACCTCGCGGCCGCCATCGAAGCCACGGCCGGAATCCGCGATGCGGCGGGCAATATCGTGCCCTTCGAGGCCTGACCACCGAGACGCATCGGCGCCGCGCGGAGTTCCGTGCTGGCAGTGCCGAACCTCATACGCGACAATCGGATATGGGTTGAGACCGGCAAGGTGATCCACTTCGTCCGCGGCCCGCAGGCCTCCGACGATGTGCAGATCGACCACGTCGTCGCGCTCTCGGACGCCTGGCAGAAGGGCGCACAACAGCTTTCCGAGGAGCGCCGCCGCGATCTGGCCACCGATCCGCTGAATCTGCAGGCGGTCGACGGCCCGACCAACCAGGCCAAGGGCGATTCCGATGCCGCGAGCTGGCTGCCGCCGCGCAATGACTATCGCTGCAGCTATGCGACCAGGCAGATTCAGGTCGAGGCGGCCTATCAGCGCTGGGTCACCCAGGCCGAAAAGGACGCCATGACACGCGAACTCAGCGGCTGCCCCTGAGCTAGGACATTGTGACGACGACCTTGCCGAAGGGATTGTCATCGCGGAAGTACCGGTACGCCTCGACCGCCTGATCGAGCGGAAAGATCCGATCGACGACCGGGCGCATGCGGTGTTCGGTGATGGTCCGGTTCATCGCCTCGAAGTCCTCGCGGCTACCGACGGCGATCCGGCGGATGCCGAGATACGGCCCGACGAAGGGATTCTCGAGCGTCTGCCCCTTGGGCAACTGTGACGCACCGATCATGGTGATCATGGCGTTGTAGCCCGCTGATCGCACCGACTTCGACAGGGTCGGCAGGCCAACGGCCTCCACCACATGTTCGACGCCGTTCCCATCGGTGAGCTCCCTTACCTTCTCATCCCAGTCCCGCGTCTCGTTGCGGTCGATGGTCTCGTCCGCACCGAGCTTGCGCAACCGCTCCGCCTTGTCCGGACCGGAGGTGATCGAAATGACCCGGGCGCCGAGCATTTTCGCGTGTTGCACGCCGAACAGCGCGACCGCACCGGTGCCGACGGTCAGCACCGTCTGCTCCGGCCGCACCGGCACCGGTGTGGTCAGCGCGGCCCACGCGACGACTCCCGCGCAGGTGAGCGTGGCCGCCTCCACATCGGTGAGATGTTCGGGAACGTGCACCACCGAATCCTCTTCGATGACCGCATAGGTCGCGAGCATGCCGTGGTAATTGGCACCGTACTGCTCGGCGACATGGGCCAACCGCTGTGGGCCACTGACGTAGCGCACGAAGTACGACGCGGTCACCCGATCACCGAGTGCGGCGCGGGTCACGTTGGCACCCACGGCGATCACCTCGCCGACGCCGTCGGACAGCGGGATGATATCGGGCGTCGCGGGCAGCGGGTAGATCCCGTCCATCAGCATCAGGTCACGCCGGTTGAGCGAAGCCGCCCGCACCTCGATGACGACCTGATTCGGCCCCGGCTCGGGCAGCTCCTGGTCCCGAACGGTCAGTCCGGCCAGGCCGTGCAGCGGATCCAGGTGGTAGGCAATGGCATTCATGATCTGCTCTCTCAGTGATCTGTGGTAACCGAAGAATTCGTGGTCGGCACGAACAGCGCCTCGAAGGGCGCATCCCCGACACCGACGGTGACGTGCCCATGCCCGTCGGTGTCCTCGACGTGGACGAGGTCGCCGGGGCCGAAGCGCCGCCTACGACCGTCACTCGTCGTCACCTCGATCACGCCGCGCACCATCACGACCCACTGTTCGGCCGGGGCCGGATGCGGGTCGCTATCGAATTGTGAACTGCGCAAATATGTCACGGTCGCCGCCGATGACAATCCGGCGACTGCCATCGCGGGGACGCCTGCGGCCAGGTTGCGATCGGCCAAGTCGAGTTCCGCGTCGATGAATCGCGAGCCGCCGTCCGCAGTGCGCACGATCCGGCTGTACCGCAACGTCTTCGCGAGTTCCCGCGTGCTTGCCGCACTCATCGCACGCCCTCGATGAACTGGTGGTCGGACGTGATGCGGCCGTCGGTGTCGAGGCCGATGACCTCGTAGCCGCCGCCAACGACCGAACCGTCGGCGGTGGCGACCATCGACCAGGCGAGGCCGACCAGTCCGGCGGGCAGGCGGGTGGCCGGGCCGACCTCGAATACGTATTCGCCGGATTCGACGAACATCTCGTAGGCCCGGGTCACCCTGGCCTCGAGCGCATCGTGGCCGTGCACTTGCAGTGCGGGCACGGCGAAGTGCAGGTTGGCCGCGGATTCGCGAATCTCTGCCGGCGGATCGACGAGAATCTGCGCGCCGGTCGGTGCCCAGGTTTCCTGGATCAGCTTGCGGCGGATCTCCGGATCGGGCTCGTTCCACTGGGTCATGTAGCGCTCTGCGAAGCGGGCCAGTTCGTTGTCATCGAGGTGCTTGCTCATGGCACTGAGTTTTACGAGCCCGGCGTCATAACGCGATTCCCTCCAGGGAATGACACCGATTCGGCACGGGTGGGTTCGGTGATTCCCTGCTAGGAATGGCGTGGGCCTCCCGGGTCGGATATCACTGGACTCATGACCACGGTGATAGAGCCCAGTCCGTTCGCGCAGCAGTTGCGGCATTGGCGAACGCGGCGGCATGTGAGCCAGCTCGATCTGGCCATTCGCGCCGACACCAGCCAGCGCTACCTGAGCTTCTTGGAGCAGGGGCGCTCGCGCCCGGGCCGCACCATGGTGGTGCGGCTGGCCGAATCGCTCGGGCTGTCGCTGCGTGAGCGCAATGCGCTGCTGCTCGCCGCCGGATTCGCACCGGTCTTCCCCGAATCCGATCTGGACACCGCGGCATTGCGCCCCATCCGGGCCGCGCTCGAAGGCATTCTCGACGGACACCTGCCCTATCCCGCGGTCGTCACCCGACCCTACGGCCGCTTGGTCGCCGCCAATGCCGCCTTCGACATCCTCACCGAGGGCGCGTCGGCGGAACTGATCACCCCGCCGATCAACGTGCTCCGCCTCGCCCTGCATCCCGATGGGCTGGCCCGACGCGTGCAGAACCTGCCGGAATGGGGCCGCCACGTCACCGAAAGCCTGCGCGGCAGGGCCGCGCGCAGCCCCGACACCCGGCTCGACGAGTTCATCGCCGAACTCGACAGCTATCTCCCCGATGTGATCCCGGGCCCCGACCACCTCGGCTTCGCCGTGCCCCTACGCCTGAGCAGCGACGACGGCGAACTCCGCCTGATCACCACCATCACCAGCTTCGCCACCGCCGTCGACATCACCCTCTCCGAACTCCATCTCGAAGCCTTCCTCCCCGCCGACGAACAGACCGCCGAAATCCTGCGCCGCCGCGCCGACCAACGCCAGGCACCGACCAACTAGCGGTTGTCACCACCGACCGGCCAACCCACGGATCCGTACTCCTGTCGTTGTTCGAGGCCGAACGGGTCCGGCTCGCCGCCTGGTCGTACACCGATATGTGTGCGGTGCTCGGGCCAGCGGATAGCCGCGCACGCACCGGAAAGCGGCTCACCACGTGCGCCCGGCGGCTCGCAATCGGTCGTGCACCAGATCGATATGCGGGCGAGATGAAGCGCCGGGACGGCGGACGAGGAACCCGGTGTTGATGGGCGGGTCCTCGGGTTCGAGCAGCGGAATCAATGTGCCCGAGGCCAGTTCGGCGGTGCAGAGGTAGCGCGGGAGCACGCTGATACCCGCACCCGCGGCGACGGTCGCGCGGACAGCGCGGAGGTCGGCGACGACGACGGCGGCTTCGGCGGCGAGGCGGACGCCGAATACGTGCCGCCAGTAGCGGCGGAGGATGGGCAGGTCGGCGGAGTAGCTGATCAGGGGTAGGCCCGTCAGAGCGGCCGGTCCGTCGGCGCGCAACTGTGCGATATCGACGCGCCCGGCCAGTTCGCGTGCGGCGACCAGGACGAATTCCTCGTCGGCGAGCGGCTCGGCGACCAGCGCCCGGCCGCGTGGGCGCACCGTGGACACGATGAGGTCGTAGTGTCCGGCGCGCAGCCCGGCCAGCAGTTCCTCGGACAATCCAGCGGTGACCGTCAGCCGCACACCGCGCGCGACCAATGGCGCTAGTGCCGGAAGCGCCCGCACCGCAAGCAATTCGGCGGGTCCGGCCAGGCGCACCGGCGGTTGCGGCAGCGGTTCGGCGGGCACGGCACGACCCGCGACCCCGTCGAGTGCGTCCATCGGCCCCGCCACCCGCGCCGCCAACTCCACGGCCGCCGCGGTCGAAACCACCCCGCGCGGCAGCCGCTCGAACAATCGATAGCCCAGTCGCTTCTCCAGAGCCTGCAACTGGGTCGTCACCGTCGGCTGCGACAATCCGACCAGCCGAGCACCCGCCGTCACGGACCCCGCCCGATGCACCGCCAGGAACGTCCGCAGCTGATTCAAATCGAGACTGCCATCGGAATCCCTATCGACCACCCGACCAGTGTATTTCCCTCCCGATGACCAACGGTGAGGTTCGCCGAGCCCGTTCATCCACCCGACACCACACTTGACCTGAGCAGATCTGCTTCCCATCACCCTGCCGCCGATATCCATAACGCGTCTTTCGTGACAACCACGCCCGCGCCGCCACTGGGGCCAGCACCGCGCGGCAGCACGTCGCCGCTGGCATAGCTGGGACGGGCAGCACAGCCCCGCGCGCCGAACGGGCCGGTTGCCGAACCTCGGCGTCAGCGCGCCTGGACAGCGGCAAGGATTTCCGGGCCGCGCTCGGCGAGGCGTTGTTCGGCAAGGCGTGCGCCCAGAATGGCGCCCGCGATCCCGATCGCGATCCCCAGCGGCAGCGCCAGCCACTGCACAGCGGCGAGGTCGAGGACTCGCCCGATGATCAGCACGATCAGCACCGGGATGACCGTGATCAGTTGGCCCATACTGGTGGCCACTTGGACCAAAGCCTTCGCACAGCCGGGATTTCCGGAGGAGGCGAAGGGGTTTGCGGTGCGTGGCGGAAGCGGGTAGGGCGCGGTGACCGACAGGAATACCGCAGAGCCCGCGCCGACGCCGAGCACGACGAACAGGAGCGACAGCGTCCATGGGTACATTGCCCAGCGGCCGAGCGCACCCGGTAACACCACCGCCAGCAGCAGTGTCGGCACGCCGATGACCAGCAGCAGGGCCAGTAGTCGTCCGCGCACGTCGGCGCGCACCGCACCGGGTGTCACCACTGTCTGCCACAGCGCGGTGCCGTCGTAGCCGTAGAGATTATTGGCGGCCAGACCCGCGAACCACGCCGCACTCACGCCAGCGAACACCACGCCAGCGGAGCTGTCGCCCTGTATCGCCGGGAACACCGGAAGCAGCGCTCCGACCAACAGCACCGGCAACAGCGCCGCGCGCCGTCGGCTATCGCGCGACCAGGTCCGCAACTCCTTGACCACCACCGCACCGACCGGGCCGGAGGGCCGCACTCGGCTCAGCAGCATTCCCCGCCCGGCCGCGCCGGACGTCGCCCCCATCGGCGCGGTCAGCCGCCGCCGCAACAGCACCGACCATGCCTGCCACAGCACCGCCGTCAGCGCGAGCAACCCGGTGAGTGCGAGCAGCGCGAACAACCAGTCGCCGCGCGCCGCCGCGGCCACCGCGGTCGGTGCCCAGCCGGAAGGCAGGGCGCGCAGCAGGTTTGCCAGCCAAGGCGCCGATTCCCGCACCGTATCCACGTGGTTCAGCAGAAAACTCATCGGGTAGTAGGCCAGCCCGGCCAGACCCGCGAGCAGAACACCGAGATCGCGTCCGCGCCGCGAGCGCATCGCCGCGCCGATCCAGGCCAGCACCACGCGTGCGAGCACCACCACGAAGATCAACTGCAGCACCACACCGACCAGCGCGACCGCGGCCACGCCCCAACTCAGTTGCACCGCGAGCACGATCAGCCCCGAGAAAGCCAGCAGGTTGATCACCGGCGCTGGCCCGACGAAAGCCGCGGCCAATAGCCCGGTGGCCAACTGTCGGTTGCTCAGCGGCAGCAGCCGCAGATGTTCGGGCTGTACGGTCTCGTCGCTGCTGCCCATGAGCACCGGACCGCACAGCCAACCCAGGGTCCAGATCCCGTACCAGGCGGCGGCGACGGTGATACCACCGGCCACATCGCCGTCGCGGACCGCGAATCCGATGAGACCCGCTGTGCCGAGCGCGAATACGAGGCCGATGACCACGCCACTGACGAAGGTGACCCCCTGCCAGCCGTTACCCAGCGCACGCCTGGTCAGCAGCAAGCGCATCCGGATCAGGACGCCAACCACGACAGCCCGTCCTCCCCGCCGACCCGGCCGCCGACCAACTGCACGAATGCCGCCTCCAGAGTGCTGCCCCCGCGCACCTCGTCGAGAGTGCCGACCGCCACCACCCGTCCAGCGGTGATCACCGCGACCCGGTCGCACAGGTTCTCCACCAGCGCCATCACATGACTCGACAGCACCACCGCACCGCCCGCCACAACGAACCGCTGCAGGATGGTGCGAATCGTGCTGGCGGACACCGGATCCACGGCCTCGAACGGTTCGTCGAGCACCAGGAGTTTCGGCGCGTGCAATAGCGCCGTGGCCAATCCGATCTTCTTGCGCATGCCCGCGGAGTAGTCGACGACGAGAGTGCGTTCGGCACCGGTCAATTCGAATACCCCGAGCAATTCCTCGGCCCGTTCGGCCACCGTTTTCGCGGGCAGGCCGCGCAGTAAGCCGGTGTAGGTCAACAGTTCGCGTCCGGTCAGGCGTTCCGGTAACGCCAGCCCGTCCGGCAACACGCCGGCCAATGTCTTGGCGGCGATCGGATCGGCCCACACATCGGCGCCGAAGATATGCGCCTGTCCGCCGTCCGGCCGCAACAGCCCGCAGGCCATCGACAACGTGGTCGTCTTGCCAGCCCCGTTCGGGCCGACCAGCCCGAAGAACGAGCCGGGCGGCACCGTGAGGCCGACATTGTCGACCACCCACGGACCGCCGAATCGCTTGTACAGTCCGGTTAGTTGCAGCGCAGGATCGGTATGCACTATCCCCCCTGAATTTCGGTTCCCATCTCCTACGGTACGGATGACGCGCCCGTCGGGTTCGAAAACCGGAACCGAAACGCTGCCTGCCCCCGCACCGGGGACAGGCAGCACCTCGCTACGCCTGCGTAGCAGCCAACTCCTGCTGCACCGGCGCATCCCAATCGATCCGATAACGCTGCTCGGCGCCCATTGTCTTCTCCGGGTTCATCCCCTTCAGCAGCAGCGGCATCAGCAATGGCATCATCCGGCGCGCCACCGGACCCGGCGTCTTGCTGTGGTTGATCTTGCGCGCGCGGGCCGCGACGCCCTCCACCCGCGGCCGCCGCACTCCTTCATACGCCTCGAAGGCCGCGCGATGATCGGGCAGGTCCCGCAGGCACCGCGCCAACTGCACCGCACTCTCGATGGCCAGCGACGCCCCCTGGCCCGAGCTATTGGACGGCGCGTGCACCGAATCCCCGACCAGCACCATGCGCCCCCGGTACCAGGTCGGCACCGGCGGCATAATGTGCAGTGCCCCAGTCGTTTCCAGGTTTTCGGCGGTGGTCATGCGGGCGAATTGGCCGCCGGGGGTGTCCTCGGCGTAGGTCTCGCGCAGGATTCGCACCCAATGCTCGGCCGGAATCGCCCGCGCCTCGGTCAGCGACAGATACTCCTTGTTCGGCAGATTGGCGCCCCACATGATCTTCTTGTCGTCGACCGTTCCGTACAGGTAGTACGCCTTCTTCCCGAATGCGAAAACCATTGTCTCCGGCGGAAGTCCGATCTCATTGTCGATCATCGCACCGAATCCGATCATCCCGGTGTACTCGGGTCCCGGACTGTTCGGGTCGATGAGACCGCGCACCGTGGATCGAATACCGTCCGCACCGATCAGCACATCGGCGGTGGCGGAACTGCCATCGGCGAAGTGCGCGGTAACGCCGTCGGCGTCCTCGTCGACGCGGACGAGTCGCTTGTTGTATTCGAAGGGAATGCCTGCGGCAATTGCGTGGTCGTGCAACGTGCGGTGCAATTCGTTGCGATCGACCACCTTCAACGACGGCACGTCGACCATTTCGGGCATCTGCAGCACTTTGCCGCCGACCGACAGATGTGTGTGCGATACCGGACTGGCGATCGCGCGAATGAGATCGCCCGCGCCGACGATATCAAGGGCGGCAACACCATTCGGTGCCAGCGCCAGCCCGCTGCCGATGCCGAAGGTCGGCCCGGGATAGGCCTCGTAGACGCGGGCGGCGATGCCCGCCTTGTGCAGTGCGGTTGCGGTGACCGGTCCGGCGATACCGCCGCCGATGACGATGGCTGTTTCTGTTGTGGACATGGGTGTACTCCAGTTGTGGGATGCGGGTTCATTCGAATCCCGAACCGACCGTCCCTTCGCACACCCAGTTATCCTGTGGTTGCCAGCCTTGTGGCCGGGTGCGCGTATGCGGACACGGTTCGAGACGGTTTCATCGGGCCCGGCGGCGGTGTTGCCGCACCCCGCCGGGCCTGGTCTCATCTAGTCGCTGCGGCCGGTGCCTACCGGAATCCGGAGCGGGACGTCTATTCCGTCATCCCCCTTTCCACCAGCTCCGAGACTTCGGCGGGCGTCATGCCGACGGCATGCATATGCCGCCAGAGATCAACACCGGGAAATGTGCCCGCGGCGATCTCGTCACGCAGCGATGCGGCCCATGCCGCCTCGGCTTCCATCATCGCTATGCCGTATTCGGCTTCGATGACGAACAGCCTGGGCAGATTCGTTGCCGCGATGTGATCGAGTTCTCGGCGCGCAGCGTCGATGGTGCGGCTCAGCGCGCCGATGCGCTGGCCGAGTAACTCGACGACCTCATCCGGCGGCAGCGCCGCCAGCACGGAGAGTCCGGCGATGAACCGGTTGGGCTCGGTTTCCGGATCGGCGATCAATTCCCTTGTCCAGTCGGCCATTTCGTTCCGACCGGCATCGGTGATCGCGTAGATCGTACGTTCCGGCCGAGCACCGTCGCGCTCATTGCCGACGACCTCGAGGAAGCCCGCCTTCTCCATGTTCTGCACCACGGTGTACAGCGAGCCCCACTTGATATCCATATCGCGGTCCTTGCCGCGCTCACGCATCTTCGACGCGATTTCGTAGCGGTGCATCGGCCGTTCGATGACTGTCGCGAGCACCGCCAGCGCCAGCAGATTGTTCACCTTGCGCTTCGTGACCATGGACACCTCCTTACTCGTATACGAATATACGTCTACGAGTATTTGGGCACAAGTATTAGGCGTGCGCGACTTCCTGTTCCCTGGCCTGCTCGTCGAGGAGTTTGGCGGCGATATTCTCCAGGGCCTGATCGAGTAGTGCCCGGTCGGTGGGATCGGCGCAGTCCCAGTCGTCGAGCCTGGTGTCGAGCCAGCGCCGCCACGATGCCTGGATCAAGTCGACCTCGGTCCGGCCGGTATCGGTAAGTCGAAGGCCACCAGCATCTTCGGTGAGATAGCCGCGGCCGATCACCCGGTCGTAGATCGGTTCGATGACCTCGTCCGGCACCTTGTGTACCTGCGCGATCGCGTCGACAGTCGCCGCTCCCCTGATTCGGGTGTGCAGGTAGACCTGCCCCAACGCCCAGGCTTCGCCGCGACTCAGGTCGCTGCCCGCGTCGGCGAGGATGCGCGGGCCGATGAGCCCCTCGGCGTGCGCCTTGCGGATGGTGTCCGACACTGCGCGTTCCAGGTACACCACGCGGTCCGAGCACTCCGGCATCGAAAAGCCCTCGCCCACATCGGTCGCACCCGCCCGGGCACTATCGCGCAGCGGCACTTCCTTCAGGAACCAGGCGACCACGAAACCGGCCAGCGCGATCGGCACCACCCACAGGAATACGTGATCGATGGAATCGGCGTAGGCGTCGATGATCGGCGCCGACACCTCGGTCGGCAGCGCCCGCAGCGACTGCGGATCGGCCGCGACGTCCGGCGGGACGACGCGCACCCGCATGAGCGCATCGGTCAGATTCGGGCCGATTCGATTTGTGTACAGCGTGCCGAAAATGGCCGTGCCGAAGGTACTTCCGACCGTGCGAAAGAAGGCGACACCCGAGGTCGCGGTGCCGAGCTGCGCGTAGGGCACGGTGTTCTGCACGACGATGGTCAGCACCTGCATGGTCAATCCGATGCCGAGACCGAGTACGAGCATGTACAGCGACTCCAACCACACGCTGGTGGTCCGACCCATGGTCGACATCAGATACAGCCCGAGCGCCATCACCAGGGTGCCGGCGATCGGGAAGTACTTATAGCGGCCGGTCTGGCCGACCACCTGCCCGGAAAGGATCGACGTGATGAACAACCCGACCACCAGCGGCAACGTGCGCACGCCGGATATGGTCGCCGAAACCCCGTTCACGTATTGCAGATACGCGGGCAGATAGGTCATCGATCCCAACATCGCGAACCCGACGATGAAGCTGAGGATCGAGCACACCGTGAAGACGCGGCTGCGGAACAGCCCCATCGGCAGCATCGGCTCCCTGGCTCGCAACTCGACCGCGACGAATGCGGCCAGCAGTACCACCGCCGCCGCGAACAGTCCGATGATCGCCGCGGAGCCCCACGGGTACTGCTGCCCGCCCCACTCCAGCCCGAGGATCAAGCAGGAGACACCGGCGGCGACCAGCCCGATACCCGCGTAGTCGATGATCGGCTTGGCGACGGCCCGCACGCGCGGGATGGTGCGCGCGGCCATCGCGATCATGATCACCGCGACGGGCACGTTGACGTAGAAGCACCACCGCCAGCTGGCGTGGTCGGTCAACAGTCCGCCCAGCGTCGGGCCGATCACCGTGGTGACGCCGAAGACGGCGCCGAGCGCGCCCTGATATTTGCCGCGCTGTCGTAGCGGGATGGTGTCGGCGATCAGCGCCATCGCGGTGACCATCAGACCGCCGGCGCCGAAACCCTGGATGCCGCGGGCGAGGATCAGCAGCGTCATCCCGTTGGCCAGGCCCGCGATCATCGAGCCGATGATGAAGATCAACGCGCTGAGCTGGAAGATCAGCTTGCGGCCGAAGAGGTCGCCGAGTTTGCCCGCCAGTGCGGTCGCCACCGCCTCCGCCAGCAGATACGCCGTGACCACCCACGCCATTCGCCCGGCCTCACCGAGATCGGCGACGATCGTGGGCAGTGCGGTGGACACGATCGTCTGATCCAGCGCCGCCAGCAACATACCCAGCACAATCGTGGCGAACACGATATTGGTCTTGGCCCTACTCAATGGCTCCGAGACTTTTTCGGCGACAGCAACTGCACCGGTCATGGACCCAGTATGGGTGTCTGCCGCCATTCCGGCCGTCCAGCGACACGGCAGCGAATCATGGACCGGACGTCGGAAAGGGTCAGCTGACGCGCACGCGTAATCCGCGAGCGCCGGTTCCAGCTCCCGGAACGCAACCTCGATATACCCGCACAGCGCTGCGGCGATCGCCTTGTTGTCGGACTCACCGGAAAGCGTGCGTCGCAACGTCTCGCCGAACAGCACCCGATGCACACCAGCCAACTGCTGAAGCTGCGTAGGCGGTCGCTCGAGGATATGCTCACTCAGCGATTCACACCCCGCGTCTGGGACACTACATTCGATCCGCGCGTCGCTCTTCCCCCGAAACTTACTCCAGAGTAAGGTCGGCTCATGGCGTGGAAACCGACAGAGATACCCGACCAGAGCGGGCGCACCTTCATCGTCACCGGGGCCAATGGCGGCCTCGGCGTCGAAACCACCACTGTGCTGGCGAGCAAAGGTGGCACGGTGATCATGGCCTGCCGCAATGCCGAGAAGGCACAGCCGATCGCCGACCGGATCGACGGCGACATCCGGGTCGAGCGGCTGGACCTGGCGGATCTGGCCTCGGTGCGCGAATTCGCCGACAAGACCGGCGAATTCGACGTGCTCATCAATAACGCCGGTCTGATGAACGTTCCGTTCTCGCGTACCAAGGACGGCTTCGAGACCCAGTTCGGCGTCAACCATCTCGGACATTTCGCGCTGACCGGACTACTGCTCGATCGCCTCCGCGACCGGGTGGTGAGCTTGGCCAGCATCGCGCACAAGCAGACCCCGAAACTCTGGATCGACGATCTCAACTACGAGAACCGTCGCTATCAGCGCAACCTCGCCTACGCCCAGGCCAAACTCGCCAACCTGATGTTCGCCCGCGAACTGCAGCGGCGGCTGACCGAGGCCGCGTCCACCAAGCGCTCCTACGCGGTGCACCCCGGCGTCTCCGCGACCGATCTTTTCGCCAGAACCGAAACCCCGCTGGACCGGATCAGCAAGCCGTTCATCCGCATCATCGGTCATCCCCCGGCCAAGGCCGCCCAATCCGCCCTGTTCGCGGCCACCATGCCCGATGCCGATCCCAACATCTACTGGGGTCCGACCCGCTTTTTCCAGACCCAGGGCCCGGTCGAGCCATCGCCGTCGAGCAAACTGTCGAACAACCCGGAACTACAGCGCCGCCTCTGGGAGGAATCCGAGCGGATGACCGGGATCACCTATAAGTTCTGAGCCGCGACCGTGCCGCCGACCTGCTCCTACGTACCGTGTAGTAGACGGGTACCGTAGTAACCGTGTCCGCTCCACCCCGCCGCTCGGCACATAATCGCCCGGCGCTTATCGTGCTGGTGATCGTGGCCGCCCTCGCCTGCCTGGCGTTGGGCTGGTGGCAGTGGCAGCGGTTCGAATCGGCCAGCGGCACCGGCCAGAATCTCGGCTATGCGCTGCAGTGGCCGCTGCTCGCCGGATTCGCGGTCTTCGCGTACTTCCGCTTCGTGCGGCTGGAGACCGAATCCGAGTCGGACGAGCATGCACACGAGCCGACCGCCGAACCGGCTCCCGCGAAGGCCGCGCGGACCTCGGCGCGGCGGTTCGCGAAAACCGATGCGCCGCGCGAGATTCCGGCAGGCCTGCTGCCAGAGCGCCCCAAGACCGTCCGGGACGAAGACCCCGCACTCGCCGAATACAACAAATACTTGGCCGAGCTACACGCCAAAGATATCGACCAACAAGTCCGGGAGGCGGGCCTGAACGCCCGCGACACGCAGAGGAGCGCCGGTTGACCACCAGCGAGAACTCAACCGAATCCATCCAGGCACTGGCGACCGAGTCGGCGGCGCGATCCAGCGCCCCCACCTCGACCACCAGCGTCGCCAAGATCAAGCCCGCGCTACTGCGCTACCGCGTCCTCGCCTGGACGACCGGCCTGTGGCTGTTGCTGCTGACCGCCGAGATGATCGCGAAGTACGGCTTCGACGTGCACACCCCGAACTGGATCGCGGTCGTGCACGGCTGGGTCTACTTCATCTACCTGCTGGTCACCGCCGACCTCGCGGTCAAGGTGCGCTGGCCCATCCTGCGCACCGTCGGCACGCTGATCGCGGGCACCATCCCGCTGCTGTCCTTCTTCGTCGAGCACGTCAACGCGAACAAGGTCAAGCAGGACTTCGATCTCTGACCTCCGGCCAACAGCCGCACCCTGCCGAGATTCACAACGCCTCGTGGGCACCCACAGCGAGACCTTGAATTCCGACAATGAGTGCGGCTGTTCGCGTCAGGCCAGGGCCGACAGAGCGGGAAGAAGTTGGGTCAGGGCGCGGCCACGGTGCGAGACGGCGTCCTTTTCGGCCGGAGTCAGCTGGGCGGCACTGATATCACCGCCCGCCGGGATGAACAGCGGATCGTAGCCGAAACCGCCGTCGCCCACGGGCTTCCGGCCGATCGAGCCGGGCCATTCACCGCGTACCACGGTCTCGGCGCCACCGGGCACCACCAGTGCGCAGGTGGAGATGAACTGCGCGCCGCGCCGCTCATCCGGCACATCACCGAGTTGGGCCAGCAGCAGCGCATTGTTGGCCGCGTCGTCGCCGTGCCTCCCGGACCAGCGCGCGGACAGCACACCGGGCATCCCGTTCAGCGCATCCACCTCGATACCGGAATCATCTGCGACACAAGGCAATCCGGTCGCGGCCGCACCATCGCGGGCCTTCGCGAGCGCATTCTCCTCGAATGTCGCGCCGGTCTCGGGCGCCTCGTCGTAGGCGGGCACATCGTCGAGCCCGACGATGTCGATACCCGCGATACCCGCGTCGGCGAGGATCCGACGCAGTTCGTTCAGCTTCTTGGCATTGCGACTGGCGACCAGGACGCGGCGCGACATTACTTCCTCTTCGACTCGGACGGCTGCGGCAGCACGCCGGGGTAAGGCAGCGCCAGCGCCTCTTTCTGCACCGCGAACAGCCGCTCACATCCGGCGAGTGCCGAGTCGAGCATCTTGTCCAGCGTGGAGCGCGGGAAGGTGGCGCCCTCGCCGGTGCCCTGGATCTCCACCAGGGTGCCGGTGTCGGTGGCGACCACGTTCATATCGACCTCGGCGCGCGAATCCTCTTCGTAGGGCAGATCCAGCCGCACCCGGCCGTCGACGACGCCCACGCTCACCGCGGCGATCGCACACGAGATCGGCTGCGGGTCGGCCAATCCACCCGCCGCACCGAGGTAGGTGACCGCATCCGAGAGCGCGACGTACGCGCCGGTGATGGCCGCGGTCCTGGTGCCGCCGTCGGCCTGCAGCACATCGCAGTCGATGGCGATGGTGTTCTCACCGATGGCCGCGAGATCGATGCACGCACGCAACGACCGGCCGACCAACCGGCTGATCTCCTGGGTGCGCCCGCCGACCTTGCCCTTCACCGATTCCCGCCCGCTGCGGGTATGCGTTGCCGCGGGCAGCATCGCGTATTCGGCGGTCAGCCAGCCGAGTCCGGAATCGCGACGCCACGGGGGCACGCCCTCGGTGACACTCGCAGTGCACATCACCCGGGTCTGCCCGAACTCCACCAGCACCGAACCGGCTGGATGCGTGGTGAATCCACGGGTGATCCGTACCTCGCGGAGTTCATCGTCCGCCCTGCCATCGGCTCGTCTCGACACGCGCCAAGCCTACTGTGTCTAATTTGCCGCGCCTGCGGCGCGGCGTGTTCGCGGCTCTGTTGTTGGCCGCGCGGGCGCGGCGTGTTCGCGGCCCCCCTTGGTCTCGCGTCCGAGCCGTCGAGACTCGCGCCTTCGGCGCATTGCTTCGACGACTCGGACGCGAGACGGGCCGCGAACGGTCGCTCGTAAGACTCGCTCCGTCGTGGTCACTGAGGTGTGGATCGTCAGCACCGGAGCACACCGGCCCGGCCATCGAGACTCGAGACCCCGTCGCATGCGCTTCGACGACTCGGACGCGAGACAGCCCCGCGAACGTCGCTCGTAAGACTCGCTCCGTGGTGCTTGCCATCTGCGGACAGGTTGACCCGACCGAATTGCGAGCCGTCCGACAAGTACTCAGATGTCGAAGGTTTCGCCCGGTGCGACGGCGTGCACCGGGCCGGAGAACTGGGCCTTCGCCTCGGCGATCACATCCTCGCGCGACGTCCACGGCGGAATATGGGTGAGCAGCAGCTCTTTCACGCCCGCGCGTGCCGCGATGATGCCCGCCTCGGTGCCGGACAGATGAATGCCGGGCGGCCGATTCGCCGGATCGTGCGTCCACGAGGCCTCCGACATGAGGAGGTCGGCGCCCTGCGCGAGTTCGAGCACCGCATCGCACATCGCGGTGTCGCCGGTGTAGACGAAGGTCCGTCCGGCTGCCGTGGCGATCCGCAGCCCATAGGACTCCGGCGGGTGATACATCCGGCGCGCGAGCACCGTATGGCCGGGACCGAATTCGACCGCCTCGCCCTCGACCCAGGTCCGGTGATCGATGACGTCGGACCAGTCGTCGCATTCGCCGCCGACTTCGGCGGAGGCATTGCCGATGCGCACCGCGCTGTCCGATGGACCGCGCACGATCGCCTGCCCCACCGGGGGTGTCGGATGGTAGCGCCGCCAGACCAGCAGCCCCGGCAGATCCAGGCAGTGATCGGCGTGCAGATGTGTGAGGAAGATATCGACCTCACCGGGATCGGCGTAGCGCTGCAACGCGCCGAGCACACCGGGCCCGAAATCAATGACCACCGGCGACATATCCGGCCCGGTCAGCAGGTAACCCGACGCAGGAGAGTCCGGGCCGGACACACTGCCCGAGCACCCGAGGACGGTGAGGCGCATTCCCCCATGCTCCCACGACGATTTCTCGCTCATGAAAGCGCCTCGCCAACGCTCGGCGCTTTCATGAGCGAGAGCTCTGCGGTATCCATTGTTCGCTCGCTACGCTCGCTCAAGAACCGATCCCCCACATTCCGCTACGAGCCACGCGATTACCGCGACTACGCACTGACTCCGGCTCGATCCCCGCGACGGTGTCGACGTTCATCACCAGAGAGTACCCAGCCAGCAAGCACTCCACCCATTGCCCCGAAAAGATGCCCCTGCCAAGAGATTCCGGGCTGTCCGGGCAACACACCCCACAGCGCCGACCCGTAAATCGCCGATACGACCAGGCCGATGCCGATCTGCACGATATTGCGGGCGAACCAGCCGCGCGAGATCAAGAAGGTGAGCCAGCCGAAGATCAACGAGGACGCGCCGAGATGCACCGAGCCGGTGGCCCCGGTGAGCCAGACGCCGACGCCGGCCAAGATCCAGATGATCGCGGTGGCGGCCAGTCCGCGGCCGATGCCCGCGAGCAGGGTGATGAACCCGAGGACCAGGACCGGAAGCGTATTGGCGAACAGGTGGTCCCAACCGTGGTGCAGGACCGGGGCCCAGAGAATTCCCCACAGGCCATCGGCGTCGCGCGGCTCGATGCCGTTGTTATCGAGCTTGTTGTCGTCGAGGGTGTCGACGCCTTCGATGCCGTAGAGCAGGGCGGTGAAGGCGGTGATGATGAGGCCAGCGCGTAGCCAGAGCTTTCCGACGGGGGCGACGTCATTCGGCTTGCTCGGCGGCGTCCCAGGAGTCGGCACACTGGGCGTCGAACCGATCGGCTGACCCAGCTGGGCGCGCAGCGCGGCGATCCGCTCCGGATCGAACGATGAACCGATTCCCGAACCGCCGGTCATCGCAACCTCCTCGTCGAGCGAGTCCCGGGCCGTCGTGATATGCGCGCCAGGGCTCGCTCTTTCGAGAGTACCGGGACAGATCGCGCCCGGATCGTATCGAGATTCAGGCCCAGAGCTGGCCGTCGAGGCGTTCTTCCGCCTCTTCGAGAGTGCCGTCATAAGCGCCGGTGGACAGGTACTTCCATCCGCCGTCGGCGACCACGAACGCGATATCCGCCCGCTGACCCGCCCGCAGGCATTTGCGCGCGACACCGAGCGCCGCGTGCAGAATCGCGCCGCTCGAAATGCCCGCGAAGATGCCCTCTTCCAAAACCAGTTCGCGCGTGCGCTTCACCGCGTCGAACGGGCCGACCGAAAAGCGTGTGGTCAGCACCGACTCGTCGTAGAGCTCGGGAATGAAGCCCTCATCGATATTGCGCAGTCCGTACACCAGTTCGCCGTAGCGCGGTTCGGCCGCGACGATCTCGATACCGGGCACCTTCTCCCGCAGGAACCGCCCGGTCCCCATCAGCGTGCCGGTGGTGCCGAGACCCGCGACGAAATGTGTGATCTCGGGGAGGTCGGCCAGGATTTCCGGGCCGGTGGTCTCGTAGTGCGCCAGCGCATTGGCCGGGTTTCCGTACTGGTACAGCATCACCCAGTCCGGATTCTCCGCGGCGATCTGTTTGGCCAGCGCGACCGCCTGATTCGAACCGCCCGCGGCCGGGGAATCGATGATCTCCGCGCCGAACATGGTCAGCAGCTGACGACGCTCGACCGAGGTGTTCTCCGGCATCACGCAGACCAGCCGGTAGCCCTTGAGTTTGGCCGCCATGGCCAGCGAGATACCGGTATTGCCGCTGGTCGGCTCCAGGATCGTGCACCCCGGCGTCAGCAGGCCGTCGGCCTCGGCCTGTTCGATCATGCGCAGGGCCGGGCGGTCCTTGATGGAACCGGTCGGGTTGCGGTCCTCGAGCTTGGCCCACAGCCGCACCGGATGCTCCCCATCCCACTGCGGAGACAGCGTGCGCAGTCCCACCAGCGGGGTGTTGCCGAGCGTCGCGATCAGCGATTCATAGCGCGCCACGGGGTCGATCAGCCTCCTGCCACGGCGGGCAGGATGGTGACGCTCGCACCCTCCGGCACCTCCGCCTCGAGGCCGCCCGCGAAGCGCACATCCTCGTCGTCGACGTAGATATTGACGTAGCGGTTCAGCTTGCCGTCCTTGAGCAGCCGCTCGGCGAGGCCGGGATGGTTGGCGTCGAGGTTCTCGATCAGTGCGGACAGGGGCGAGCCCTGGGCATCGACGCGCTTCTCGCCTCCGGTCAGGCCACGCATGATGGTCGGGATGGACACGGTTACCGGCACGGGGACTCCTCGAATTCGACGAACATGGGGGTACTAAACAGTCTCGTATGCATCGACGACCTCGACCGGCTCCTCGGTGACCTCGCCGTCGACGATCCGGTAGCTGCGCAGCTCGTGCTGCTCGGGGTCGCGGGTGGAGATCAGCACGTAATGCGCGAACGGCTCGGACGCATAGGAGATGTCGGTGCGGCTCGGGTAGGCCTCGGTGGCGGTGTGCGAGTGGTAGATCACCACGGGGGTCTCGTCGGCGTCGTCCATGGCCCGCCACACCTTCAGCTGTTCACCGGAGTCGAACCGGTAGAAGGTCGGCGAGCGTTCGGCGTTGACCATGGCAATGAACCGCTCGGGTCGATCCGCCCCCTCCGGACCGGCGATGACGCCGCACGCTTCATCCGGGTGATCGGCGCGCGCATGCGCAACCATCGCCTCGACGAGGTCGGCCCTTATCACCAGCACGAGTCAAACCCTTCCGCATTTCGGCACCGCAGCCGCCGACATATCGCTCCCGACAACGAACCAGAATATTCGGCTATTCCCACCCACCTGTCGGCCGGTACCCTTCCGGCGGCCGCAATCCCGCTGCCCGCACACCCGGCGGTCGAGTGTCGGCAACTGGAATTTCCGCCACTCGCGCCGGCACCAGCGCTGTTCCCGAGTCACACGCGCACTTTCGCGTCCATTGGGCCCTATCTCACGCGGCCGTGACACGTCGCCGGTCGCCGCACGACGTCCACCGATCGAATGGTGCAGCCGACCAGGCCGCGTTCCGAACGGCGAAGAAGCGCCGCCCCGGCCGAGATCTGACCGCGGAATGTAGGGCCCGATCAGCGCGGGAAGAGGTCGGAGTAGGCGGGGATACCCGCGACGGAGCGGGCGCAGAGGATCGCGTCGACGATGGCGCGTTCTACGCAGACCGCGGCGGCGGTGCAGACGGCGTCGAGGACCAGCAGGTCGGATGGGAAGGCCGCAGGCATGGGGAGCGCGGTGGTCCGGGCGGTGCCGGTGGCGAGGGCGAACAGGGTGTCGCCGTCCAGGGGTGAATGGGCGGGGCGGATGGCGCGGGCGAGGCCGTCGTGGGCGGTGGCGGCCATGCGCTGGCAGCCCGCGGGGTCAAGGGGTGCATCGGTGGCGACCACACCGATCGTGGTGTTGAGGACGGTGCCCTTGACCGGGAGCGCGTTGGCCGCGGCCAGTTGGTCCGGGGCGGCCGGGTGCAGGCCGAAGTGCTCGGGACCGTCGGTGCCGACGCCCCAGGGCAGGCCGGTGCGCGGGTCGAAGACCGAGCCGACGGGGTTGGCGACGATCAGCGCCGAGACGGTGACGCCCGCACCGGGGCCTGCACCGAGCACGACACTCGCGGTGCCGACTCCGCCCTTGATCGAACCGGCGCGCGCACCGACGCCAGCGCCGACCGAACCGCGCTCGAAGTCGACCGCAGCCGCCTCGGCCGCCAGGAACCCGAAATCGGCGGTGGGGCGAATTCCCCAGTCCCCCACCGGAAGATCGAAGATGACCGCGGCGGGCACGATGGGCACTACGCGGCTCGGATCGGCCGGATCCATCGGGACGCCCTCGTGATGTTCCTCCAGCCAGCGCATTACGCCGTCGGCGGCCGCGAGTCCGTAGGCGCTGCCGCCGGTGAGCAGGATCGAATTCACCTGGCGCACAGTGTTACCCGGATCGAGTAGATCGGTTTCCCTGGTCCCTGGCCCACCGCCGCGCACATCGACCGCGGCGGTCGCACCGCCGGGCGCGCGCACGACGGTGCAACCGGCCGCCGCGCCGGAACCCAGCGTCGCGTCCGGATCGAGCGCGTGGTGCTGTCCGACCAAGAGGCCGGTGACGTCGGTGAGCGAATTCCGTGGTCCCGCTTGTGCATTCACAGTTGCCGCTCCCGACTACTCGTCACCGTTCCAGGACCATCGCACCGACTCGTCGCATCGCGCGCAGTGGCGGATGTCAGGGCGCAAGGGCTTGCAGCAGCGAATCCTGCATCCAGGTGAGCCAGTGATACACGTCCAGATGCGGCCCGCGCGGATCATCGGGTTCGAGATGATCGGGCGTGTCGGCATCAATCCCGAGGACCGTGCCCAACGCCAACCGCACATCGGTGAGCGCGGTCAACCAGGCATCGGCCTGTTCGGGAGTCAGCACGATCTTGCCGCCATCGCTGGGCACCGTATTCAGCACCACCGACCCCGCGGCCAGCTTGGCGTCGATGATCTCCGGTTCGTGCAGGCCGCGCAGCGCGCTGTTGAGATCGGCGCGGTCGGCGTCGGGGGAACCGGGTTCGCTGCGGTGGAAATCCGGCAGCAGCCGGTGCAGCCGGGGATCCTCCGGCGGAGCCGTATTGCCGCTACGCAGCCCGGTCAGTTCGGTGAGTTCGTCGGCGGGTGCGGATTCGGCGCGCTCGGTCAACAGGCCGGAGACCGCGCCGACCAGGGACCGCAGCACGCTCGCCTCACGCGCGTCCATCTCGGATCGCAATTTGAGGCCGCTCAGCGAGTTCTTCCGGCTCCACTTACGCACTGACGTCAGGGTAGTCGTACCGATCAGTCATCCCGTTGCATGGTCGCCCAGAGCCCCGCCGCGTGCAGTCGTCGCACGTCCTGTTCCATCTTGTCCCGCGACCCGGACGACACCACTGCCTTGCCCTCGTTGTGCACTTTGAGCATCAATTCGGTCGCCTTCGCTTTGCTGTAGCCGAACAGCTTCTGGAAGATGTAGGCGACGTAGTGCATGAGGTTGACCGGATCATCCCAGACGACCGTCACCCACGGACGGTCCTCGGCCTCCAGGATCTCGGTGTATTCGACCGCTTCCGGAGTCGCCTGTGCCGCCGACAGTGTCGAGTTCGCTTCGCACAAGGCCATAACACTCAGGGTACGACTCGACTCCGGATGCACAACACCCGCACACCAGGATTTGGCAGACACCCCGACGACACCGGCCTATCATGCGCGCGGCCCCTGTCTACAGTGGCTTGGGTGGACATGCGCAGCACCGCTCTGCTGACCGATCAGTACGAACTGACCATGCTCGCGGCCGCGCTCGGCGATGGCTCGGCGCACCGCCACTGCACCTTCGAGGTGTTTGCCCGGCGCTTGCCACATGGTCGCCGCTACGGTGTGGTCGCGGGCACCGGCCGACTGCTGGAGGCGCTGGCGCACTTCCGTTTCGAGGAAGCCGAACTCGATATCGCGGCGGGCTTCCTGGACTCGACGATCGTCGACTGGCTGCGTGACTACCGCTTCACCGGCGATATCGACGGCTATCCGGAGGGCGAGCTGTATTTCCCGGGCTCCCCGATTCTTTCGGTGCGCGGCAGCTTCGCCGAATGCGTCCTGCTGGAGACCCTCGCCCTGTCGATCCTCAACCACGACAGCGCGATCGCCTCGGCCGCCGCGCGCATGGTGAGCGCGGCCGCGGGACGCCGGATGATCGAGATGGGCTCGCGCCGCGCCCACGAACTCGCCGCACCGTCCTGCTCGCGCGCCGCATACCTGGCCGGCTTCGACGCCACCTCCAATTTGGAGGCCGTGCGCCGTTTCGGCGTGCCCGGCGCCGGCACCAGCGCGCACGCGTTCACCCTGCTGCACAGCGCCGCGGACGGCGCGCACGAGGCGGCCGCCTTCCGCGGCCAGATCGATGCGCTCGGCATCGGCACCACCCTGCTGGTGGACACCTTCGACATCACCCAGGGTGTGGCCACCGCCATCGAGGTCGCCGGCCCCGAATTGGGCGGTGTGCGTATCGACTCCGGCGATCTCGGTGTGCTGGCCAGGCAGGTGCGCGACCAACTCGACGGGCTCGGTGCGACCAAGACCCGCATCGTGGTCTCCGGCGATCTCGACGAATACGCGATCGCCGCATTGCGCGCCGAACCCGTCGATGTCTACGGCGTCGGGACGTCGCTGGTCACCGGGTCCGGCGCGCCCACCGCGGGCATGGTCTACAAACTGGTCGAGGTGGACGGGCTGCCGGTCGCCAAACGCAGCAGCCACAAGGAGTCGCGCGGTGGCACCAAGAAGGCGGTTCGGCTGTCGCGCCGAACCGGCACCGTGGTCGAGGAGATCATCTATCCGGCCGCCGGAACGCAGCCCGCCGCAAACGGATTCGACATGCGCGAACTCTTGGTTCCGCTGGTGCGCGGCGGCGACGTGGTCGACGGACTGCCCACGCTCGCGGACAGTCGCAAACTGGTGTCGCGTGGGTTGGTCAGCCTGCCGTGGGAGGGCTTGAAATTGTCGGATGGGGAGCCTGCGATTCCGACGACATTTCTGAAGTGACCTCGGATGTGCCGACTCGGGCGTTGCGTCGCTTGGCCAGCCATTCGACGGTCGCGATCGCTATGAGCACGATCAGGAAGCCTTGATCAGCAGTCGCACCCGGTCACCGACCGCGTCGGGTCGAGCGCCGAGCAGAAAGGCGGTGGCGAGATAAGCGGTGTAGCCGATGCAGAGTGCGATCGAAATCCTGACGGTGCTGCTCACGTGTTCCTCCATAGGCCGTGGCCCGCCCGATCGATCAGGCGGCACAATGTAATCCACAGACAGGAGCCCGAGTGTTGACAACCTCGGCGCCGAGATCCTGGGAAAGTGAGGTCGACATGAACCGAGCGTTGATCATCGTCGACGTGCAGAACGATTTCTGCGAGGGCGGGTCACTCGCCGTCACCGGTGGGGCCACGGTCGCCCGCCGCATCACCGACTACTTGAACACCGCGCATTACAGTGCGGTCGTCGCCACCCGCGATTACCACATCGATCCTGGCGGACATTTCTCCGAACATCCGGATTACGTGGACACCTGGCCGCCGCACTGCCGGGTCGGTACCTCCGGCGCGGATTTCCACCCGAATCTGGATACCGCGCCGATCCAGGAGATCTTCTCCAAGGGGCAATATTCCGCCGCCTATTCGGGTTTCGAAGGCACCACCGAGGACGGCATCAGCCTGGCCGATTGGTTGCGCGAGCGCGCCATTCACGAACTCGACATCGTCGGGATAGCCACCGACCACTGTGTGCGCGCGACCGCCCTCGATGCCCGTATCGAAGGGTTCGACACCCGCGTACTGCTCGACTTCACCGCGGGCGTCGCGCCCGACACCACCACCGCCGCGCTCGATCGCATGCGCACGGCGGGCGTGGATCTCGAAGGGTCGGTCGCCCGGTAGCGCTGGTCGCGGCACTGCGCCCACCGACCTGCCGCAGGACACGCCGGGGTCGTGTCGCGAAGGTGTGCGAAGTGCCGCGACGACCGGATCGGGCGGTGATCTGTGTCGGTTCCAAGCAGTAGGCTCGTCGCGTGCCCGAACTGCCGCCCGTACCCCAGCTTTTGGCCACCGCTGTGCACGCGCTCGGTGGGAAAGAGCGTGTCGGGCAGGTGACGATGGCGACAGCGGTGGACCATGCGATCGACACCAAGGAGCACCTCGCGGTGCAGGCGGGGACCGGGACCGGTAAGTCGCTGGCGTATCTGGTGCCGAGTCTGCGTCATGCGGTGCGGACCGGGCGCACGGTGGTGGTGTCGACCGCGACGATCGCACTGCAGCGCCAGCTCGTCGATCGCGACCTGCCGCGGCTGGCCGAGGCACTGAGTCAGCCGCTGGGCCGGGCGGCGAAATTCGCGATCCTGAAGGGGCGCAACAACTATCTGTGCCTGAACAAGATCAATAGCGTGATTCCGGACGAGCCGCAGGAGGCGGAGCTCTTCGACGCGTTCGCCATCTCACGGCTGGGCCGGGAGGTACAGCGGCTCAACGAGTGGGCCTCCGATACCGAGACCGGCGATCGCGACGAGATCGTCCCCGGCGTCACCGACCGGGCCTGGCGTCAGGTCAGCGTGTCGTCGCGGGAATGTCTCGGCAAGTCGCGCTGTCCCTTCGGCCAGGATTGTTTCGCCGAGCGGGCCAGGGCGGAATCGGCGCAGGCCGACGTGGTGGTGACCAATCACGCCCTGCTCGCCATCGACGCGATCAGCGGCATCCAGGTCTTGCCCGAACACGATGTGGTCGTCATCGATGAGGCGCACGAACTGGTCGACCGGGTCACCGGCGTGGCCACCGCCGAACTGGCCGCCGCGGCGGTCAGCGCCGCCGCCCGGCGCTGCGCCAAACTCATCGACCAGCAGGAAGTGGACCGGCTGGAGGAGGCCGCCGAGGCCTGGCACACCGTGCTGGACGAACTGCCCGCCGCCCGCTGGGACGCCCTGCCCGACGGCATCGCGCCGGTACTCGCGCTCGTGCGTGACGCCGCATGGAATGCGCGCACCGCCCTCGCGCCGCAGGGCGGCACCACCGCACAGGGCGATCCGGAGAGCGCCGCCGCCCGCACCCAGGCACTGGCCGCCATCGATGAGGTGCACGACAGTGCGGTGCGCGCCTTGACCGCATTCGATGAACCCGATCCGGCCAAACGACACGATGTCATCTGGCTCGCCGCGGACGAGATCCGCGGCGTCACCCGGCGCACGCTGCGGATGGCGCCGCTCTCGGTGGGCGGGCTACTGCGCAGCAGACTCTTCGGCACCGCCACCGTCGTGCTGACCTCGGCCACCCTGCAGATCGGCGGCTCGTTCGATGGACTCGCCATCACCTGGGGGCTGCCCGCGCAAGCGGCCAACCGCAGCGATACCGCAACCGCGAACGGCGCCGAGGCGCCCTCGGACGCCGATACCGTGCGCTGGAGTTCGCTCGATGTCGGTTCGCCGTTCGACCACGCCAAATCCGGCATCCTGTATGTCGCCAAACATCTGCCCGCCCCCGGCCGCGACGGTTTGGCACCGGCCTACCTCGACGAAATCGAGCGGCTGATCACCGCCGCGGGCGGCCGCACACTCGGTCTGTTCTCCTCGATGCGCGCCGCACGCGCGGCCACCGAAGCACTGCGCGAGCGGCTGGACACGCCCGTTCTATGTCAAGGGGACGACGCAACCGGCGCACTGGTGCGCAAGTTCGCCGACGACCCGGAGACCTCGTTGTTCGGCACCCTGTCGCTGTGGCAGGGCGTCGACGTGCCAGGTCCGTCACTGAGCCTGGTCATCCTGGATCGGATCCCGTTCCCCCGCCCCGACGATCCGCTACTCACCGCCCGGCAACGCGCGGTGGAGTCGCGCGGGGGCAATGGCTTCATGACCGTCGCGGCCAATCACGCCGCTCTGCTGCTGGCTCAGGGCACCGGCAGGCTGCTGCGCAGCGTCGATGACCGCGGTGTCGTGGCGATCCTGGATTCCCGTTTGGCGACCGCACGCTACGGCGGGTATCTGCGGGCTTCACTGCCGCCGTACTGGGCGACATCGGATCCGGAAGTGGTCACCAAAGCACTCATGCGGCTGACCTCCGCAAGCGCCTGAGCAGGTCGAATTGTGACGCCACTCACAAAGCACTCCACTATTTCCATACAGAAGTAAGTTGAGATCTGATACTTCGGTAGAGCCCAATTCCCACACCGGATGTATCGGCGGTCCCCGCGCTGAGCCCTGCACGCGGCGCGGGGACACCACAAGTCCCCCTTACAGCCGGTCCGACCGTTTCACAATGACGCACCAACCAGATTTCGACACCCTCGGCGAATTCTTGATCAGTGCAAGATCTTTGGCCGAATATCGTGCGATCTTCGCACTCACCGACGCCGACCCCAGTGCACGCATCCTCGACTGTCCCTGCGGCACAGCAAGTTTCACCACCGAGGCTAGTGAACTCGGTGCCACAGTCATCGCCGCGGATCCGATCTATGCTCAACCCGCGGAGCGGCTGCGCACCCTCGCCCGCACCGAAACCGATCGCGGAAACATTTGGGCAACAGCATATCTGGACCGCTACCGGTGGGACTTCTACGGCGATCCGCAACAGCACCGACAAATGCGCCGTGCCGCCGCGGCCCGCTTCGGCGCCGATCTCACCACCCATCGCGATCGATATGTCGCGGCCCGGCTACCGTCGCTTCC
The DNA here is from genome assembly GCF_050946365.1 of Nocardia sp. CA-107356. Taxonomy (NCBI): domain Bacteria; kingdom Bacillati; phylum Actinomycetota; class Actinomycetes; order Mycobacteriales; family Nocardiaceae; genus Nocardia; species Nocardia sp. CA-107356. The sequence goes on from NZ_CP191992.1 coordinate 8,815,343, forward strand.
CTTCCCCGACAACAGTTTCGATCTGGTGTTGAGCTCGCATCTGCTCTTCACCTATGCCGACCGCCTCGACCGTGATTGGGGTTCCTGACTGGCCGAGGCGCGTATTCAACGGTCGCATGTTCGTGACAGTCGGTTGGTGGGGAACAGGTGGCGCCGACTCGTCGAAAGATTCGGCAAGGCAACGAGAGCGAACCCTCACGGTGGCCTATCGGAGGGTTTCGATGCCGGCAAGGATGAGGTCTATACCGGCGAGGAATTGTTCGCGGTCGTCGTGCTCGGGTAGTTGTGCAGCCACCTTATGCACGAAGGGGTACTCCGCAGGGGCGAGGCGCACCCACTGTGCCGCGACGGTCGCGAGGAAGGCTGATCGATCCGTCTCGCGCGGTAGGAGACGAGCACCTGCGGCGTACTGTCCGGCGAGACCGAGGACATAGTTGACGATCGCGGACGCGCAGTCGAACTGCGCTCGTTCGGGAACGCCGAGCGCCTGTACCTGGACGCCGATGCCCTCGAAGATCTCCAGCACCGCGGACTGCCACGGTTCACCAGAGAGCAGGGCGCCCACCCATGGGTGGGCGTCGATCGCGTCGAACACCCCGAGCGTGATGGCTCGGATCGCGTCCCGTGGTTCCGCGCCCTTGTTCACCTCGGCCATGACGCGGACGATGACGGCGGTGGTGGCCGCGGTGAGGAGTTCGTCCTTGTTCGCGACGTGCCAGTAGATCGCACCCGCCCCCGTTGCCAGGCGAGTCGTGAGCGCGCGAAAAGTCAGAGCGCCCTCTCCGTTGGTGTCGAGGATTTCGATCGCGGTCTCGACGATCCGCTCTTTCGACAGCGCATCAGTGCGCCGCTCGGTCCGCTGCTTCTTGGTTGCCACAGCCTCCATCTTGACATGGGTGGAACGCTGTTCCAATATTCGATGGAACGGCATTCCAATCACATGGGAAAGAAACAGTATGAAGACGACATCAGTCACGATCGTCGGTGCGGGCCTCGGCGGCCTCACCCTCGCACGCGTCCTCCACGTCCACGGCATCCACGCGACGGTCTACGAGGCGGATCGCTCGGCGCAGTCCCGTGCACAGGGCGGCCAGCTCGACATCCATGAGAACGACGGACAGCGCGCGCTCGCGGCGGCCGGACTCACCGGCGAGTTCCGCGCGATCATCCACGAGGGCGCCGAAGCGGCGCGCGTGCTCGACCAGCACGGCAAGGTGCTGCTCGACATCCCCGACGATGGCACAGCCAAGCGTCCCGAGGTGCTGCGCGGCGACCTGCGCCGCATCTTGCTCGACTCCCTGCCCGACGACACGGTCCAGTGGGGACACAAGGTCACCGGTGTCCGGCCCGTCGGCGACGGCCGATACGAACTGACCTTCGCCGACGGCGCGACCGTGACCACCAGCGTCCTCGTCGGCGCCGACGGCGCGTGGTCGAAGATCCGGCCGCTACTGTCCGCCGCCGAACCCGAATACATCGGCACAACGTTCATCGAGACCTACCTGTACGACGTCGACGAACGGCACCCCGCGACAGCCGAAGCGGTCGGCGTCGGCGCGATGTACGCGTTCACCCCGGGAACTGGGATCAGCGCGCACCGCGAAGCGGGCGACATCATTCACACCTACGTCGAGTTGAACCGCTCCGCCGAGTGGATCGCCGGCATCGACTTCACCGACCCCACCACCGCGACCGCTCGAATCGCGGCCGAATTCGACGGGTGGGCAACCGAACTCGTTGCCCTGATCACCGAAGGCGAGACCGCTCCGGTCGCGCGCTTGATCCATACGCTCCCGGACGGACACCGATGGGACCGGGTACCCGGGGTAACGCTGCTCGGTGATGCCGCACATCTGATGCCGCCGTCCGGCGATGGCGCGAACCTGGCGATGTTCGATGGTGCCGAACTGGGCAAGGCGATCGCCGCCCACCCCGACGACATCGAAACGGCACTCACCACCTACGAAAAAGAGATGTTCGCGAGCTGCGAGGCCTTTTACACCGACGCGCGCGAGGTGCTGGATCTCTGCCTCGGCGACCGCGCGCCCTTCGGGCTCGTCGACTTCTTCAACGTCACGGCCGATGCGGTGGCCGACTGAAACAAGGCCGTGGTCGCGCCCTTACCGGTCACCAACGCGACCGGTTCGCGGTGTCGGGCACGTCGAGGTTCAGCAACTTCCTCGGCGCAGGCAGTGGGGCCCCACCCGCCTGCCGACGGGCCGGGGGTCCGCTACCATCGCGGCACCGAAACCCACTGGTGGGAACCTCAATCGATGGCGTCAGACTTCACGGCCCCGGAATCCCGAAGCTGGCTGTGACGCGATATTCGGCGCAGGCACCGAGTACGAGGCATGGCTGTGAAAGGGTGCGATGACGAGGGTGATCCGCGGAGTGCTGGCGGCGCTGGCGATCGTGTCGGCTACGGTGGGCTGCAACGACGACCCGGCCGCGAACGTCGTGCACGACAGCGTCGTGCACGATAACCCTGTGAACCGAGTATTGCCTGAGGGCGAATCACTATTGCTGCGGACAGATTTCAGCGACGACGCGGCCTGGCGCGAGACACTCGCCGCAGTGAATCAGTTCTATGACAGCGAAGGCGGCGAGTACGGGCTGACCGTTGTCGACACCCCTGACTTCCAGGCAGTGACGACCGGAGACCTCGCGAAGCTGCTCACATCGCAGTACTACGTCTACCTCGTCGACGAACGGACCATCCGCGATCCGGAGCACCCGATTCTGGCAGTCGACAACAGCGGCGGCGGTGAACCCGGCGCAGGCTTGCCGGCTTTCCGGATCCTGCCGCGTGAAGTAGGGCTGGTCGAGGTCAACCTCACGCTTGCGAACATGGACTTCGAGGACTTCGCATCAGCAGTGGACGCGGACGGGGTGTTCCGCGGCTTCTGACGCCAGGCCAATTGCGGTGCACCATGCAGAGCTTCCTGCCACATGACGGCAGCAAGGCTCCCGTGTCCGCGTGCCGGTAACCGCGTCCGCCAACCGTTCGCCGGGGCAAGCATGCCTATGCGGTAGTAGCGATCTCCGGCCGGCTCCGGCGCCCGCCAGGACGATCTGGTCGCACATCTGCGAACAGAACTGCACGACAAGGGAATCCGCTCCTCCCTCCGGGAAACGGGCTACGAATTCCATCACGGCGCGACTACCGTCCTCGTGCTGCACTCGCACCCCGGTGAGATATGAAACCGATTGGGCCCCAAATAAAGCCGCGGCGCGGCGACCCCCGCGGTCACCGCGCCGCAGGTACTACGAGATCAGAGCGTCCACTTCAAGATCAGCGTAACGACGGCGGCGATCACGGCCACCACGATCGCGGCCACGGCCCACACGATGCCCTGACGCTGCCACGGGCGGCCGCTGTCGAGGGAGAGTTTGCCGGGGCCGGTGAAGGCGACGACCGCGCCGACGGTGGCGAACAGCAGGGGCATCTCATAGCCCTTGCCGGTCAGTAGCCCGCCGCCCCAGGTGGTGTTGATCGCGTTGATCATGGTGCCGAGCACGATGGCAGCGGCCAGCGGGGTCAGCAGGCCGAGCAGTAGCAGGATGCCGCCGGTGAATTCACTGAGTCCGGCGAGCGTGCCGAACAGTTTGCCCGGGTTGTAGCCCATCGAATCGAAGGTGGCGGCGTTGGCACTCCAACCCGCACCGTTGAACCAGCCGAAAAGTTTCTGGCTGCCGTGCGCGGCGAGCAGGCCGCCGAAGACCACGCGCAGCAACACGAGGCCGATATCGGTGGCGAAGTTGTCGAGAGTCGCGGTACTCGAGTTGCTTTCGAGCGTGCTTTTGTTGGTCATGCTGGTCCTCATCCCTGCATCGGTTCGGACAGTGACTGTTTAGCCTCGGCAATGAAGCGGACTGCGGTCCGATTATCGCACAGTGCAGCCCGACCACGCGATCCCAGGTGCTATTCGGCCAGGAAGAAGAAATATCCGAGGAACATCACCATCAGCGCCCACATCGCCGGGTGCACCTCTTTGACACGGCCTTTCGCGGTCATGACGATCGGGTAGAACAGCATCCCCATCGCCAGTCCGTTCGCGATCGAGTAGGTCAGCGGCATCATGATGACGGTGATGAAGGCCGGGATCGAGTACTCCAGCCGGTTCCAGTCGATCTCGCCGAGCGCACGGGACATGAGCACACCGACCACGATGAGCGCGGGCGCAGTAATGGCGGCCGAGCCCGCGACGACCGCGAAGATCGGATAGCAGAACAAGGCGATCAGGAACCAGCCCGCCGTCGCCACGGCGGTCATACCGGTCCGCCCGCCCGCCGAAACACCCGCGGTCGATTCGACATAGGCGGTGGTAGTGGAGGTGCCGATGACCGCGCCCGCCATAGTGCCCACCGAATCCGCGGCGAGTGCGCTGGCCGCGCGCGGCAGCTTGCCGTCCTTGTCGAGCAACCCGGCCTGGTTGGCCACCCCGATCAGGGTGCCGGAGCAGTCGAAGAAGTCGACGAACAGCATGGTGAGAATGACGACGGCCATCTGACCGGTAAAGGCGTCCGGCAGATGGATGATCGCCTGACCGAAGGTGTGCTCGAGACCTCTCGGCATCGCGACGACACCGTGCGGCAGGTCGACCAGACCGCTGATGACGCCGACGACGGCCGTCAGCACGATGCCGTACAGCACCGCGCCGTGCCAGCCGATGACCAGGAAAACCACGGTCATGACCAGGCCGAACAGTGCGAGCAGCGTGGTGCCCTTGGTGAAATCGCCAAGAGTGACGAGTGTGGCGTCGCTATTGACCACGATGCCCGCATTCTTCAGGCCGAGGAACGCCACGAACATACCGATGCCCGCGCCGACGGCCAGCTTCATCTGCATCGGAATCGCATTGAGGATTCGTTCGCGCACTTTGGTGACCGCGAGCGCGAAGAAGATCAGCCCGGACAGGAAGGTTCCCGACAGCGCCGCCTGCCACGGGATCCCCATACCGAGCACCACCGAATATGCGAAGAAGGCGTTGAGTCCCATGCCCGGTGCGAGCGCGATCGGATATCTGGCCCACACGCCCATCACCAGCGTGCCGAACACCGCGGCGACGGCCGTCGCGGTGAAAACCGCCTGCATGGGGATGCCCTTGGCGCCGAGCGCGCCCTCGTCGCCGAGCACCGAGGGGTTCACCGCGAGGACGTAGGACATGGCCAGGAAGGTGATCGTTCCGGCCATCAGTTCACGCTTCACGGTCGAGCCGTTCGCACTGATGCCGAAGTACGCGTCGAGGCGTCCTCGGGTTCGCGTCAGAACGTCGGTGACCATGGGCTCTCCAGTCGAAAAATGGGTACGGGGGTGCCAGGGCACGGTAGCCGACAATTCACTGAATCCGAGAACTCGGCCCATGGGCCGCTGCGGACTTCCGTGAGCAGCGTCACGGTAGCCATCTCAGACAGATTGATCTAACTTAACTTCGCACGGCGTTTCACCAGCATCGGTGCGCGCATCCGTGGCTTGAACATTTTGAGGGGAAGTAAACGTGCGCAACACTTTTCGCGATCCAGGCATCGCCGACGGCGAGCTGTCCCAGTACGTGGCCGCCGTCGGCGCCGACCCCACCGAGTACCAGGTAACTTCGCTGGTCGAGCACGACGGCGATGACGCCTACCGCACCCAGCTGACGGTCGATATGCCGAACGACTTCACCATGGAGGTCGAGCAGATCTTCGACCGCACCGGTGGCACCCTCTCCACCCGCAGCTACGTCGCCGAGAGCAAACTCGGCGACACCGTGGTCAGCCGCGAGGAAGGCAACTTCGACGGCACCGCGCACCTGCAGTTCGGCGGCAAGGTCGAACCCTTCCCCAGCCCCCTGACCTCCCTACTCGGCGGCGCCACCACCTTCCGCGGCCTGGATTTCACCAAGGGCGCCAAGGCCACGATCAACCTCTGGCTCGCCTATTCGATCCACTGGCCGGTTGAAGTCAAAGTCGAAAAGCGCACCACCATCGACGTCCCCGCAGGCACATTCGAAGCCTGGCAAGTCAAAGCCAAACCCAGCTTCGCCCACATCAACGGCCTACTCGACAAAGTAATCCACGGCATCCTCCCCGCCTTCACCCTCCACTTCGAAGCCGCTCCCCCGCACCGCATGCTCCGATTCGGCTTCCCGACCGGCCCCCTCCCCTGGGACCCCAAGGGCCTGGTCCAACTCGAAAAATAGTTACGCCCGTCCCGATCTTCGAGCAATCCTCCACCGCCCCAGCTGATTTCGCCCCTCCGGCCGAGGTAAAGAAACCGTCGAAGCCTCTGCCGGCCCTGATCCCCAAACTGTCAGCCTGCCGAAGTTCAACCCGCCTGCGCACCGGCGGAGATCACGCCGAAGCGTGGTTCACCTCCCGAGACGGCTACCCCTGGTCCGATCCACCCGGCGAGCGGATCGTCATCAGGAACCGGAAGATGGAGCGCGACATCGCATTCCCCGTTGAGAATGCACCGCTGGTTGCCGAGATCATTGAGCGCCGCATCCGGCGCTATCACGATCGCGGCACCGTTGGTTAGCCACTCGGGGCGATGACCAGGCCCAGTTCGGCGTCGCTGGCGAGCAACTCGTTGTGGGGCAGCACGCGGATCGTGTAGCCGACGGCACCGGAGAGCGGGACCGGAGTTTCGACGGTGAAAAGATCTACGCCGGAGTCGGATCCGGTGTGGGTCATGGGGAAAGTGGTGATGTCGGAGAGGTCGTCGGTGGGGGAGACTCGGCCGAGTACGGCTTGTACGGTGACGTCGGCGGGGGTGAGTCCGCCCAGGTCGATGCGGGCGGCGAGGGAGAGTTCGGCGCCGATGATCGGGGTATCGGGCAGGCCCGCGCTATCGACCTGGATGACCTTGACCGAAGGCCAGGCGGCCTCCACTCGGCGGCGGTACTCCGAAATCGCTCGGGCACCGGCGAATTCGTCGGCGCTCGCACGCTGCCCGGCCGCTGCGGCGGGCGCGTAATACTCGACGGAGTAGTCACGGACCATGCGGGAGGCCAGCACCTTCGGCCCGAGAGTTTGCAGGGTGTGGCGCACCATCTCGACCCAGCGCACCGGCATATCGGAAGGATCGCGGTCGTAGAAGCGCGGTGCCACGGTGCGTTCGAAGAGGTCGTAGAGGGCGGCCGCCTCGAGGTCGTCGCGGCGGTGTTCGTCGGAGACGCCGTCGGCGGTCGGGATGGCCCAACCGTTTTCGCCGTCGTACATCTCATCCCACCAGCCGTCGCGGATGGAAAGGTTGAGGCCGCCGTTGAGCGCGGACTTCATCCCGGAGGTGCCGCAGGCCTCCAGCGGACGCAGCGGATTGTTCAGCCAGACATCGCAACCCCAGTACAGATAGCGGGCCATCGACATGTCGTAGTCGGGCAGGAAGACAATGCGGTGGCGCACCTCGGGATCATCGGCGAAGCGGACGACCTGCTGGATCAGCGCCTTGCCGCCGTCGTCGGCCGGATGACTCTTGCCCGCGACGACCAGCTGCATCGGCCGATCGGGATTCAGCAGCAGTGCACGCAAGCGTTGCGGGTCGCGCAGCATCAGGGTCAGCCGCTTATAGGTCGGCACCCGGCGGGCAAAGCCAACGGTCAACACATTCGGATCGAAAACGCCATCGACCCAATCCAATTCGGCCGATGCCGCACCGCGCTCCAACCAGGAGGCCCGGACCCGGCGACGCACCTCGGCAACGAGGGTGGCGCGCAAGGTATTCCGGGTCGACCACAGTTCACCCAGGTCGACATCGCGCAGCTTCTCCCAACCGCGCGCCTCCTCGACCAACTGGGGTCCGATGTATTCGCGTGCCTTGTCGAACCATTCGCGCGCCGCCCAGGTCGGGGCGTGCACACCGTTGGTGACCGAACCGATCGGCACCTCGCTCGCATCGAACCCCGGCCACAGCGGCGCGAACATGGCGCGACTCACCTCGCCGTGAAGTTTCGAAACACCGTTGGCGCGCTGGGCGAGTCGCAGACCCATATGCGCCATATTGAACACCGACGGGTCGGCTTCGCGACCGAGCGCCACGATCCGGTCGACGGAAAGCCCTGGCAGCATGGCGGATTCGGATTCGCCGTGGCCGCCGCCGAAGTACCTGCGCACCAACGGCATCGGGAACCGATCGATGCCGGCGGGCACGGGTGTATGCGTGGTGAACACCGTCGCGGCCCGCACCGCGGCCAGCGCCGTATCGAAATCCAGTCCGGTCGAGACGAATTCACGGACCCGCTCGACACCGAGGAATCCGGCATGGCCCTCGTTCATATGGAACACATCGGGATCCGGCAGTCCGGCCGCACGTGTGTATGCGCGCACCGCCCGGACCCCACCGATACCGGCCAGGATCTCCTGCTTGATCCGGTGGTCCTGATCACCGCCGTAGAGCCGGTCGGTGACCGCGCGCAGTTCCGGATCGTTCTCGGCGATATCGGAATCCAGTAGCAGCAACGGCACCCGGCCGACCTGCGCGATCCACACTCGCGCCCGCAGCACCCGCTGGTCGGGCATCGCCACATGGATCAGCACCGGTGAGCCATCGGTGGTCAGCAACCGCAGCGGCAGCCCTTGCGGGTCGAGCGCCGGATAGTGCTCGGTCTGCCAACCGTCCGCGGTCAGCGACTGCCGGAAATAGCCGGAGCGGTACAGCAATCCGACGCCGATCAACGGCAACCCCAGATCCGAGGCGGCCTTCAGATGATCACCGGCGAGAATCCCGAGGCCACCCGAATAGTTCGGAAGTACCTCGGTGACACCGAACTCCATCGAAAAGTAGGCGATACCGCGCACCGGCTCGTCGGTCTGCCGCTGGAACCAGCCCGGACGCGTCACATAATCGCGCAGATCCGCGGCCACGGCGTCCACCCGGCCGACGTAGTCCGCATCGGCGGCGAATTCGTCCAGCCGCGCCGCGGGCACCTCCCCCAGCATCCGCACCGGATCACGGCCCACCTCGCGCCACAACTCGGGATCGAGTTCGGCAAACAGATCCTGCGTCGGCCAATGCCACGACCAGCGCAAATTCGTGGAAAGTTCGCCCAGGGCCGCCAAACGCTCGGGCAGATGGGCACGGACGGTGAAACGACGAAGTGCCTTCACGTGCGGAACCCTACCGAATGCCGCGTCCCCAGGTTGCCGTAGCGACCCAGGTCACCGGACCACGCCCACGGCCGATCCCGCTCGCGGCATCTTTCGAGCCGGTAATACGGCCACTCACACCGTGCACCAACCAGCCGGTCCGATGAACGGGACCGAACACGCTCCCCCAGGAACTCCCGACACCACCGAACCAGAATGTCGATAGCGTCCGATCAGCCCGCAGCGATCGTATGACACGCCTACTCACAGCAAGCGTCGACGAACCAGCCCGGATACCGGAATAACCGCTCGCGGCCGACCCACGCAAATGGCAGCATCGGCTGATGCCGCACTGGATCGATGTGCTCCCCCAGTTCCTGCTCGCCTGCCTCATTCTGGCCGCCCTGCCCGGCCCCGCGACCGCACTGTTCCTCCAACGCGCGGTGCGCGATGGTCGTGCGGCGGGCTTGGCCGCGGTGGCCGGGAACGAGATCGGCGTGTTCGGGTGGACGCTCGCCGGTGGCGCGGGTTTGTCGGTGCTGCTGGTCGCGAACCGGTTCATGAATACCGCGGTGCACGTGATCGGAGCGCTGGTGCTGATCTGGCTCGGCATACAGGCCTGGCGCGGCGCGCGCGGCGACGACGAATTCGGCAGCACGATGACCAAGATGCTGCCGACCGGCCGCACCCCCGGCTCGGCCTTCCGCGCCTCGCTCATCTCGATCGCCGCGAATCCGAAGGCGGCCGTCTTCGGCCTGACGATCATGCCGCAGTTCCTGCCGTCGACGGGCCCGGTGCTGCCGACCGTGCTGATTCTGGCGGCCATCCAGCTGGTCATCGATACGGCCTGGTGCGTCGGCATCGTGCTGGCGGCCGATCGGGCCGGGACCTGGCTGCGTCGAACCGGCATCCGCCAGCGGGTGGAACGCGCCCTCGGCGCCATCTTGGTCGCACTCGGCCTCGGACTGGCGGCCGACGCACGCTGATCCCGACCAACCGCCCCGCACCCGGTAGGTTGGTCGACGTGACCGGCCGCATCGCCATCGATGACACCGCCCCGTCCATCCCCGGCGGCCGCGCGGCCAAGGCAGTGGTTGGCGAGGTCTTTCCGGTGCGCACCGTGGTCTGGCGCGAGGGGCATGACGCCGTCTCCGCCACCCTCGCGGTGCGCGGTCCCGGATCGTCGCGGATCACCCGCATCCGCATGACGCCGGACTACGAGCCCGACGTCTTCAACGCCACCTTCGTCCCGAACCTGCCCGGCGCGTGGACCTACCGCATCGAGGGCTGGGGCGATCCGATCGCCACCTGGCGGGCGGCGGTGGAGGCGAAACTGGCCGTCGGGCAGAGCGCCGCCGATCTGGACAATGATCTCGAGTTCGGCGCGCGGCTATTCGAACGGGCCGCGCAGGCCGTACCGAAGAAGCAGTTCGACCGGTTGCGCGCGGCCGCGGCCGCACTGCGCAGTGATGAGCAGTTGCCCGCCCGCGTCGCGCCCGCGTTCGGCACCGAGGTCGCCGAGATCCTGCGCGCTACGCCATTGCGGGACATGGTCACTCGCGGCCCGCAGCACACCGTGCAAGCTGAACGTCAACGCGCGCTGTACGGCTCGTGGTACGAGTTCTTCCCGCGCTCGACCGGCGGCCGCGACGCCGAGGGCAACCCGATCCACGGCAGTTTCGTCACCGCCGCAAAGGAATTGCCGCGCATCGCTGGCATGGGTTTCGACGTGATCTATCTGCCGCCCATCCACCCGATCGGCGAGATCAACCGCAAAGGCCGCAACAACTCACTCGCCGCCGAGCCGGGTGACGTCGGCTCCCCGTGGGCGATCGGATCGAAGGACGGCGGACACGACGCGATCCATCCCGAACTCGGCACCACCGCCGACTTCACCGAATTCGTATCCACCGCAACCGAACTCGGCCTCGAAGTGGCCCTCGATCTGGCGCTGCAATGCGCACCGGATCACCCGTGGGTCAGCGCCCACCCGGAGTGGTTCACCACCCTCCCGGACGGCACCATCGCCTACGCCGAGAATCCTCCGAAGAAGTACCAGGACATCTATCCGGTCAACTTCGACAACGATCCGGACGGACTGTACGCGGAGGTCCTGCGCGTCGTGCGGCACTGGATCAGCTCGGGCGTCAAGATCTTCCGCGTCGACAACCCGCACACCAAGCCCGCCGACTTCTGGGAATGGCTGATCGCGACCGTCCGGCGCACCGATCCCGACGTGATCTTCCTGTCCGAGGCGTTCACTCGACCGGCCCGGCTCTATGGTCTGGCCCGACGCGGATTCAGCCAGTCCTATACCTACTTCACCTGGCGCGTGGCCAAATGGGAACTGACCGAATTCGGCAACGAACTGGCCGCCAAGGCCGATGAGGCCAGACCGAACCTATTCGTCAATACCCCTGACATCCTGCACGAGAGCCTGCAGCACGGCGGGCCCGGCATGTTCACGATCCGTGCGGTTCTGGCCGCCACCATGGCCCCGACCTGGGGCGTCTACTCCGGATTCGAGCTCTTCGAACATCAGGCGGTGCGCCCGGGCAGCGAGGAGTACCTGGATTCGGAGAAGTACGAACTGCGCCCGCGTCCGTTCGCCGAGGCGCTGGCACGCGGAGAATCGTTGGAGCCGTGGATCACTCGGCTCAACGAGATCCGCCGCGCGCATCCGGCGCTACAGCAGCTGCGGTGCATCCACTTCCACCACGTGGACAACGATGCGCTACTTGCCTATTCGAAGATCGATCCGGTCAGCGGCGATGCCGTGCTGGTCGTGGTGAACCTGAATCCCTATGGCGCCGAATGGGGCATGGTCTCGCTCGACCTGCCCGCGATCGGCCGCGAATGGCATGACCATCCGGTGGTGTTCGACGAGGTCAGCGGGGAGGAATACCACTGGGCGCAGACGAATTACGTGCGGCTGGATCCGGCGCGGGCGGTCGCCCACATCCTCACACTGCCCTCGGTATCCCAGCGGGCTCGCGCGGAACTGGCCTTCCGGAAGACCTTTCGATGAAGCGCCGGGATCTGATGCTGCTGGCGGCGGGCACGCACACCGACCCGCATACGGTGCTCGGCGCGCATCCGCATCCGGACGGCACCGTCGTGCGGGTGCTGCGCCCGCATGCCGATACGGCATTCGCCCGGGTCGGCGGTATCGATCACCCGCTGAAGCCATTGGGGCACGGCGTCTTCGCCGGTGTCGTACCGCATCCCGATCTGATGGACTACCGCGTCGTCACCAATTATCAAGGCGGGCAGACGATCATCAGTGCGGACGGCTACCGCTTCCTGCCCACCGTCGGCGAGCTCGACCTACACCTCATCGGCGAGGGCCGCCACGAACATCTCTGGGAAGTGCTCGGCGCGCACCCACGCCACTACACCACCCTCGACGGCGAGGTGGACGGCACCTCGTTCGCCGTCTGGGCACCGAATGCCCGCGGCGTCACCGTCATCGGGGATTTCGACGGGTGGAGCGGGAACACCGCGCCGATGCGGTCGCTGGGCTCCTCCGGAGTGTGGGAGGTTTTCGTGCCGGGCGTCGAGGTGGGCACGAAGTACAAATACCGGGTGCACGGCGCGGACGGCCGGACCGTCGATCATGCGGATCCGCTGGCCTTCGCGACCGAAATGCCGCCCGCCACCGCATCTGTCGTCACACAGAGCACCCACACCTGGACTGACGGCGAGTGGGTTGCCGCGCGCGAGCGCACCGACCCGACCCGCGCACCCATGAGCGTGTACGAGGTGCATCTCGGCTCGTGGCGGCCCGGCCTTGGCTATCGCGAATTGGCCAACCAGTTGGCCGATTACGTGCGCGGCACCGGATTCACCCATATCGAACTGCTGCCGATCGCCGAGCATCCCTTCGGCGGTTCCTGGGGCTATCAGGTCACCTCCTACTACGCGCCCACCGCCCGCTTCGGCTCCCCCGACGACTTCCGCGCCTTCGTCGACCGGATGCACACCGCTGGCGTCGGCGTGCTCCTCGACTGGGTGCCCGCCCACTTTCCCCGCGACGAATGGGCACTGGCCCGCTTCGACGGCACCGCGCTCTACGAGCACGCCGACCCGCGCCGAGGCGAGCAACTCGACTGGGGCACCTACATTTTCGACTTCGGCCGCGATGAAGTGCGCAACTTCCTGGTCGCCAATGCGCGGTACTGGATCGAGGAATTCCACATCGACGGACTGCGCGTCGACGCGGTCGCGTCCATGCTGTACCTGGATTACTCACGCGCCGAAGGAGATTGGGAACCCAATGTGCACGGCGGCCGGGAAAACCTGGAGGCCGTCGACTTCCTGCAGGACCTGAACGAAACCGTGCACCGATACCACCCCGGCGTCGTCACGATCGCCGAGGAATCCACCACCTGGCCCGGTGTCACTCGCGGCGCCGATGTCGGCGGTCTCGGCTTCACCATGAAGTGGAATATGGGCTGGATGCACGACACCCTCGGCTATCTGGGCCGCGACCCGATCCACCGCTCCTGGCACCACAACGAGATCACCTTTTCGCTGGTGTACGCGTGGAGTGAGAACTACGTACTACCCATCAGCCATGACGAGGTCGTGCACGGCAAGGGCACGCTCTGGACCAGAATGCCCGGCGACGACTTCACCAAGGCGGCGGGCGTGCGCGCACTGCTGGCCTACATGTGGTCGCATCCCGGTAAGCAACTGCTGTTCATGGGACAGGATTTCGGCCAGTTCCGGGAATGGTCGCACGACCGCGGCCTGGACTGGCATGAACTGGAAAACCCACTGCACCAGGGCATTACGACCGCCGTGCGGGATCTGAACGCGGTATACCGCGCCCATCCAGCACTATGGAGCCAGGACACCAGCCCTGGCGGCTACTCCTGGATCCAGGCCGACGACCGCGACCACAATGTGATCGCCTTCCTGCGCTACGGCTCCGACGGCTCGGTTATCGCCTGCGTCTTCAACTTCTCCGGCTCGGTCCACGTCGAATACCGCGTCGGCCTGCCGAGCACCGGCACCTGGCGCGAAATCCTCAATACCGACGCCGTCGAATACGGCGGCTCCGGCATCGGAAACCTCGGTGGCGTCAAGGCAACCGACGATCCCTGGCACGGCCGCCCCGCCTCCGCCACCATCGCCCTCGCGCCCAACACCGCCGTCTGGCTCACCCCCGAGCCCTAGCGCGCCAGCCGACAGACTTCTCGCCGCACACCTCGCACTTTTCATCCCACACCGTCCGATCGCACATGTGTTCACCGTGCGCGATGGCCAACAGCCGTGTGGGTGGCAACGGCTGGTCTGCTGATCGTCGATACGCCTTTTTCGTGACGACACTCGCACTCGTGCCTGTGTGGTCACGAAAAGGCGTATGGGGCCGCGAACAGCCGGGGTAGCGGCGATGAGTCGACTCGGTCCGTCCCCATTACTGCCCGCCTCGCGGGCGGCCCCTGGCCTGTCGCCCGGCGCTCAGTACAGCGCGGCGGCCAGCTTGCGACGGGCTGCGACGACGAAAGGCTCTGCCGGGTCGAACAATTCGAAGAGTTCGAGCAGGCGAGTGCGGGCCTTTGTGCGATCATCGCCCGCGGTCTTCTTGATCAGGGCGATCAACCGGTCGAACGAAGCATCCGGCTGCTGGTGCAGCATCTCCACGTCGGCGGCATCGAGGGCAGCGTCGACGTTGGCCGGATCGGCGTCCGCGGTGGCGATCGCGGAGTCCGGGATCGCCTGGGCGCGGGACAGGAAGCGCAACTGGCGCAGTGCGCTCTTTGCCTCCTCATTGCCCGGCTCGGCGGCGATGATGGCCTCATAGGCCGCTTCGGCACCGGCCATATCACCGCGCTCCAGCGCAGCCTCCGCGGCGGTGAAACGGGGGTCCTCGGCAGGCTGCGGCTCGGTGTCGCCGCCCTCGAGCTTGCCCGCGACAGCGTCGATGACCGCGCTGAGCCACTGCTTGACCTGGGGCTCCGGCTGAGCGCCCTGGAAGTCCGCGAGTGGCTGGCCGCCTGCCACAGCGATCACCGTCGGAATGCCCTGCACTCCGAACGCCTGGGCGATGCGCATATTGCTCTCGGCCTCGACGGTGGCCAGATCCCAGGCGCCGTCGCTCTCGGCGACCAGTCGCTCCAGCGTGTGCACCAGCTCGACGCTGCCCGGGCTGCGCTGCGAGTACAGCGCGACCACCACCGGCACCTGCATCGACCGGCGCAGCACCTTGACTTCGAACTCCGCCTCGGCGACGGCGTAATCGCCGCCCCCACCGCCCGAGGCACCGGCCGGGGGCTGCTTCAGGCTGGACAGATCCACCGCACCGGACATGGCGGCGGCAACGGCTGGCGAAGGGCGGCGTGCGGCAGGTCGAGTCACGGTCTCCAGTTTGTCACGGCGTGACCGACGCTGGGGCTCCGGTGTCGGCGGAAGTGACGTTGCTCAGCTCACCGAGCTGACCCGCGCGCACCGCCCACACCTCGAAGAGCACGGTGCAGAACGGCGGAATGCTCGACAGCAGCGCGAGAACCGTGGTCTTGGCATTCCAGGCCAGCTCACGGGCGGCGAGGATCGCGGTGATCACGAACAGGATGAAGATGATGCCGTGCGTCATCCCGAACACCTTGACCGGCCAGGTGACCGGTTCGGGCAGGCGCTTGAACACCATGCCGACGATCAGGAAGACCCAGGAGATCGCCTCCAGCACGGCGATGAAGCGGAACCGCTTGGCCACGGAGTCGAAGAAATTGCCCATGGCCACCATTGTGCCGGACTGCTACGACGGGTCGTAGTTGAACTGGTCACACCTCGACCCGCGGACCCCGTCGGCCCGGTATGCCGGGTCGACGGAGACGCGAACTAGACCTTGATGATCAGGGCGTCACCCTGACCGCCGCCACCGCAGAGGGCGGCCGCGCCGATACCGCCGCCGCGCCGCTTCAACTCCAGCGCCAGGTGCAGCAGGATGCGCGCACCCGACATACCGAGCGGGTGACCGATGGCGATCGCGCCACCGTTGACGTTCACCTTCTCCGGATCGATGCCCAGCTTGCGGGTCGAGGCGATACCGACCGCCGCGAACGCCTCGTTGATCTCGACCAGATCCAGCTCGGCAGGCGAAATGCCTTGGCGCGCACAGGCCTTGGCGATCGCGTTGGCGGGCTGATCCTGCAGGGTCGAGTCCGGGCCCGCGACAACGCCCGCGGCGCCGATCTCGGCGATCCAGCTCAGGCCGAGCGACTGCGCCTTCTCCTTGCTCATCACGACCACCGCGGCAGCACCGTCGGAGATCTGCGATGCGGTGCCCGCGGTAATGCTGCCGTCCTTACGGAAGGCCGGGCGCAGCTTGCCCAGCGATTCCGCGGTGGTGTCGGCGCGGATGCCCTCATCGGCGCTCACCAGGATCGGATCGCCCTTGCGCTGCGGTACCGCGACCGGAACCACCTCGTCATCGAAGACGCCGTTCTTCCACGCCGCCGCAGCACGCTGGTGCGAGGCCGCCGCGAACGCGTCCTGCACATCCCGGCTGACCGGCTCGATGTCGTTGCGCTGTTCGGTCAGCGCGCCCATCGGCTGGTCGGTGAAGATGTCGTGCAGGCCGTCGTAGGCCATGCTGTCGCGCATCGCCACATCGCCGTATTTGAAGCCCTCCCTGCTCTTTTCGAGCAGATGCGGGGCCTGGCTCATGGATTCCTGGCCACCGGCGACGACGATCTCGTACTCGCCGGCGCGGATCAGCTGGTCCGCGAGCGCGATCGCATTGATGCCGGAAAGGCACACCTTGTTCACCGTCAGCGCGGGCACATCCATCGGGATGCCAGCCGCGACCGCGGCCTGCCGGGCCGGGATCTGCCCCGCGCCCGCGGTGAGCACCTGACCCATGATCACGTAGTCGACCTGCTCCGGCGCGACGCCGCCCTTCTCCAGCGCCGCCTTGATGGCGAAACCGCCCAGGTCGGAACCGCTGAAGTCCTTCAGACCCCCGAGCAGCCGACCGACCGGGGTACGCGCACCGGAGACGATCACGGTTGTGGTCACGACGAGCCTCGCATTCATTGATCGGAACAGCGCCGCACACTGTGTGCTGCACGAACCCACGCGCGGCGGCAACCTTCGTACTCAACGGTAGCTTGTCCTGCTCGACCGACACTTAGCAGGTCCGCGCTACCTTCGAGTGGTGAGCAACGTTATGGACCCGTCGAACTTCATCCCCGGCGACTACGTCATCGCCGTCGATCACGTCGGCATCGCCGTGCCGGACCTGGATGCCGCAATCGCCTGGTATGCCGAGAATCTCGGCATGATCGAGACCCATCGCGAGGTCAACGAGGCGCAGGGCGTGCACGAGGCGATGCTGTCGTTGCCCGGCGCACCGGACGGCGCGACTGCTCTGCAGTTGCTGGCACCCCTGAACGCGGACTCGACTATCGCCAAGTTCATCGACCGCAGCGGGCCGGGACTGCAGCAACTCGCCTATCGGGTCACCGATATCGAGGCAGTCTCCAAGTATCTTCGTGATCGAGGTCTGCGTTTGCTGTATGACGGCCCGCGGCACGGAACCGCCGATTCCCGCATCAATTTCATTCACCCGAAGGATGCTGGCGGTGTGCTGATCGAGTTGGTCGAGCCGAATGCGAATGTTACGCACTAGTATCAAGATCGGGCCTGAAAAACTCTTCCGAATCACATTCGCGGTCGAGTCACCATGAGGTGCAAGTAGGCTGTAGTTTGTGTGCCATGTCGTCACCTGAGTCCGATCGCAATCGCTTCGTTGCACTGCCCTTCACCGTTGTGCGCAAGGGTTATGCGCAAGACGAGGTACGCAACTACTTCGACCGTTTCGATGCCGAGTTGAGAGTCACCGCCACAGATCGGGATGCCGCTGCGGCGCAAGCCCGTAACCTCGCCAGCCAGCTGGAGGATGCGCGGGACGAGATCGACGAACTCCGTAAGGAAGTCGATCGCCTTTCGGTTCCGCCAACAACTGCGGAGGGCATGTCCGACCGCATCTCTCGGATGCTGCGGCTGGCCTCCGACGAGGCTTCCGAGGTGCGCGCCCTGGCGCAGGCCGAGGCGGCGGAAATGGTGTCGATCGCCGAGCAGCAGGCCACCGAAATGCGTGGTAAGTACGAATCGCTGCTCGCCGAGACCAAGGAGAAGCGCGAGGCGCTCGAAATCGAATTCGAGCAGACCCTGGCGAATGCGCGTACCGAGTCCGCAAAGATCATCGAGGCCGCCCAGGCCGAGGCCGACCGTCTTGGCAAGGAAGCCGACGCCAAGCGCAAGGCGACCCAGCAGGACTTCGAGGCCACCATGGCAGAGCGTCGCACCAAGCTCACCCGCGCCATGGAGGAGCTCGAGGCCACCAGCCGTGCCGAGGCCGCTCAGCGGATCAAGGACGCGACCGACGAGTCCAACCGCCTTATCACCTCCGCCACTCAGACCTCCGAGCGCAAGATCGCGCACGCGAAGGAACTCGCCGAGGAGATGCGCGTGCTGCGCGGCCGGGTACTCGCCCAGCTGCTCGGAATCCGCGGCCAGCTCGACTCGGTGCCCGCCATGCTCGCCGCGGTCAACCGGGAAAGCGAACTGCTGGACGGTGTTCCGGACCAGCGCAAGTCGATCGGCGGCGGCGCCAAGTCGGTCACCGGCGGTCCGCGCAAGGCGATCCCCGAGGTTTCGGCCGACCAAGACGACATCGACGCCGACGAGCGCGAGAACGCCGAAATCACCAACTGAGACCGGCGGGCTGAGCGGCGACAAACGCAACACCCCAACCGAATCCACACCGAAGGCCGTCCCGGAACCGGGGCGGCCTTCCTGATGTGCGGGTAGCCCGGACATTGGCAATCGGCGGAACATAGAGCGGCCCAGCGACATTCAGCCCAACCGAGACATCCAATGCCCTCGCAGCATTCGGTCCACGCCACCCATACCTGCCCCGGAGATCCTCAGCGCCAACGGTATCCGCGAAACCCGCACTTCTTCCTGAGCACCCCGAGGCTATTCACGACCAGCGGCGCGTAATCCGTCGTGTCCGACGACCGTTCCAGCAGCCGCGATGCCAGTGCCTGCGGTCGTCCTCGCCATCCTCGACCGCCCAAGCGACGATATGTGCAACGCCGGGCGGAATTTCGTGATCGCAGCCCGGGCAGCGATAGGTTTTGATCGCCCGACTCCCCGGGATGGCCCGCACGACGTACATCTCGTCACTATCCGGCCCGGCCTCCCGCTGACCGAATACATCGCCGATCGGCGAGCCGCCCTGCTGCGAGCGGCCCGCCTGGCGGTCCATCCGCGGTTTCCGTCGGGGCATGCCATCAGCCTAGGTGGCGACGCACCCCCCGCCGCCCCGAGGCCCAGCCATCTAGGCGAGTCAAATGGTTCGCCCAGTGGGGCCCGAGCAGCGACCATTCGACTCGCCTCGGCGGTCTCGTTGAGCGCGAGGTGGAAAAGGGGGCTAGAAGAGGCGGAATTCGTTGCTCTCCGTGCCGCGTAGCGCGTCGTAATCGAGGGTCAGGCAGCGGATGCCGCGGTCCTCGGCGAGAGTGCGGGCCTGCGGCTTGATCTGTTGGGCGGCGAAGACGCCCGCCACTGGCGCGAGCAGCGGATCGCGGTTCAGCAGTTCGAGGTAGCGGGTGAGTTGTTCGACGCCGTCGATCTCGCCGCGACGCTTGATCTCGACGGCCACGGTAGCGCCGTCGGCATCGCGGCAGAGCAGGTCCACCGGGCCGATGGCGGTCATGTATTCGCGACGGACCAGCGTATAGCCGGGGCCGAGGGTCTGCACATGCTCGGCGAGAAGTTCTTGAAGATGGGCCTCCACACCATCTTTCACCAAACCCGGGTCGACCCCCAGCTCATGTGAGGAGTCGTGCTCGATGTCCTCGATGGTGATGCGCAGTTCCTCACCCGCCTTATTGGTGACCACCCAGAAGGCCTTCGCACCCTCCGGTACCGCGTCACCATCGCGCTCCGCCAACCAGCACGGTGGGCTCATCCAGTTGAGCGGCTTATACGAGCCACCGTCGGAATGCACGAGAACCGAACCGTCCGCTTTGATCAGCAGCAATCGGCGGGCCATCGCGAGATGGGCGGTGAGTCGCCCTACGTAGTCGACCTGACAGCGAGCAATCACTAGGCGCACCCAAGCACTGTAGGCGAGTGCCCGGTCCCGCCCGGCGTCAGCCCTGTCGCATCGGACTGTCAGCCCATGAGCAAGATGGCCGCGAGGATCGCGCTCACGGCGAGCAGGCCGGATTCAACCCTGGTGAGCCTGCGGGTCGACGCCGCCTTGGCCCGGATCATGCCGAAACCGACGGCGGTACCGATGCAGAAGGCGACCAGGTGACCGACATTGGTGAAGGTCTGTTCGATCAGCACGCCCTCGGCGGCAACGATGAACCACACAGTGGACCAGGCGATTCGCCAGCGATGCGGGATGGCGACGACGATCGCGCCGATCAAGGCCATAGCGCCGTAGCTGACGCCGACATCCTGGGCCCAGCGGATACTCGCGGGCAGCCAGTCGGCCTCGATGGCGATCCATAGGCCGAAGGCGACCAAGAGCGTGGCTCCGATATGTCCGGCCAGGAAGACACGCACCATATGCACCGCGCCGAACCGCAGCTCCGCAAGGGCCAGCAGACAACCGAGCAACGGAATCAGCACCCAGGCGGCACTGACATCACCGATTACCAGGGCGCTCGAGAAAATGGTGCCGACCCGGCCGTTCAGCAGATTGTGCAGGTTCGTGCTCGCATGCAGCACCATCCGCGTTTGAGCGGAATCGCTCATTGCCGAGAAGGCCACAGTGACAGCGACAAGGGCCGCCAGATATCCGAACGTCGCCGGGACTCTCAGCTGCCACCAGCGTGAGCCGAGCGGTCTGAGCGGATCAACCGGCGCGCGGTCAGCGGTTGTCGTCGCTGCGACCATCAACACCTCCATCTGCGTCGACGCTCTCCTGCCCAGAGGATGCCCACGTCGACTACTAACTTCTGTCATTCTCCATGATGCGCGATCGAGCCCCGCACAGTCTGACTATTCCCTGTGAGATTGCTACGAAACATCGTGCCGCACAACGAGAACAGGCAATGTTTACGCAAAAAGGCCCCCAACTGTTGTTGGGGGCCTTTCGCAAGGATGTTCCGGCGGTGTCCTACTCTCCCACACCCTGTCGAGTGCAGTACCATCGGCGCTGGTGGCCTTAGCTTCCGGGTTCGGAATGGGACCGGGCGTTTCCCCACCGCTATAGCCGCCGTAACTCTATGAAACTATCCACACCGACAGCGCAACAACCCGAAACAAGAGATTCTGGAATCCCCTTCTCCCGGATTGTGTGCCGCAGTGTCTGTGTGTTGTTTCAGATACCGCACAGTGGACGCGTAGCTTCTTTGTTGGTAAGTCCTCGGCCGATTAGTACCAGTCACCTACACCCGTTACCGGGCTTCCAGTTCTGGCCTATCAACCCCATGGTCTGTGGGGGGCCTTAACCACTCGAAGTGGTGAGAAACCTCATCTTGGAACAGGCTTCCCGCTTAGATGCTTTCAGCGGTTATCCCTTCCGAACGTAGCTAACCAGCAGTGCCCTTGGCAGGACAACTGGCACACCAGAGGTTCGTCCGTCCCGGTCCTCTCGTACTAGGGACAGCCTTCCTCAAGTTTCTGACGCGCGCGGCGGATAGAGACCGAACTGTCTCACGACGTTCTAAACCCAGCTCGCGTGCCGCTTTAATGGGCGAACAGCCCAACCCTTGGGACCTACTCCAGCCCCAGGATGCGACGAGCCGACATCGAGGTGCCAAACCATCCCGTCGATATGGACTCTTGGGGAAGATCAGCCTGTTATCCCCGGGGTACCTTTTATCCGTTGAGCGACACCGCTTCCACTTGCCGGTGCCGGATCACTAGTCCCGACTTTCGTCCCTGCTCGAGCTGTCACTCTCACAGTCAAGCTCCCTTGTGCACTTGCACTCGACACCTGATTGCCAACCAGGCTGAGGGAACCTTTGGGCGCCTCCGTTACATTTTAGGAGGCAACCGCCCCAGTTAAACTACCCACCAGGCACTGTCCCTGAACCAGATCATGGTCCGAGGTTAGAAGTCCAATACGATCAGAGTGGTATTTCAACGATGACTCCACACACACTGGCGTGCATGCTTCACAGTCTCCCACCTATCCTACACAAACCGTACCGAACACCAATACCAAGCTATAGTGAAGGTCCCGGGGTCTTTTCGTCCTGCCGCGCGTAACGAGCATCTTTACTCGTAATGCAATTTCGCCGAGTCTGTGGTTGAGACAGCAGAGAAGTCGTTACGCCATTCGTGCAGGTCGGAACTTACCCGACAAGGAATTTCGCTACCTTAGGATGGTTATAGTTACCACCGCCGTTTACCGGGGCTTAAATTCTCAGCTTCGCGCCGAAGCGCTAACCGGTCCTCTTAACCTTCCGGCACCGGGCAGGCGTCAGTCCGTATACATCGTCTTACGACTTCGCACGGACCTGTGTTTTTAGTAAACAGTCGCTTCTCTCTGGTCTCTGCGACCCAACCCAGCTCCGAGAGTAAATCTCATCACCAGACCGGGTCCCCCTTCTCCCGAAGTTACGGGGGCATTTTGCCGAGTTCCTTAACCACAGTTCTCTCGATCGCCTTAGTATTCTCTACCTGACCACCTGTGTCGGTTTGGGGTACGGGCCGTGTACCAACTCACTAGAGGCTTTTCTCGGCAGCATAGGATCACTGAATTCACCTCAATCGGCTACGCATCACCTCTCAGGCTTAATGTTGTGCGGATTTACCTACACAACGCCCTACAGGCTTACACCAGTACAACCACTGACTGGCCCAGCTACCTTCCTGCGTCACCCCATCGCTTGACTACTACAGCAAGGGTCGTATGCAGCCACTTCTCTTCACCCGAAGGTGATAGGTCCGCTTTTGGATACTTAGCACCACTGATTCGCCATTGGGCGCGGATACACGGGTACGGGAATATCAACCCGTTGTCCATCGACTACGCCTGTCGGCCTCGCCTTAGGTCCCGACTCACCCTGGGCGGATTAACCTGGCCCAGGAACCCTTGGTCATTCGGCGGACGAGTTTCTCACTCGTCTTTCGCTACTCATGCCTGCATTCTCACTCCCACAGCCTCCACAACTGGATCACTCCGCTGCTTCCATGGCTGTAGGACGCTCCCCTACCCACCCGAACCACTGCACCCCGACCCGTAGATCAAGGCGGATGTATTGTTCGAGTGCCGCGGCTTCGGCGGTGTACTTGAGCCCCGCTACATTGTCGGCGCAGAATCACTTGACCAGTGAGCTATTACGCACTCTTTCAAGGGTGGCTGCTTCTAAGCCAACCTCCTGGTTGTCTTCGCGACTCCACATCCTTTTCCACTTAGTACACGCTTAGGGGCCTTAGCCGGCGATCTGGGCTGTTTCCCTCTCGACTACGAAGCTTATCCCCCGCAGTCTCACTGCCACGCTCTCACACACCGGCATTCGGAGTTTGGCTGATTTCGGTAAGCTTGTAGGCCCCCTAGACCATCCAGTAGCTCTACCTCCGGTGTGAAACACGTGACGCTGCACCTAAATGCATTTCGGGGAGAACCAGCTATCACGGAGTTTGATTGGCCTTTCACCCCTACCCACAGCTCATCCCCTCAGTTTTCAACCTAAGTGGGTTCGGGCCTCCACGACGTCTTACCGTCGCTTCACCCTGGCCATGGGTAGATCACTCCGCTTCGGGTCTAGAACATGCGACTCAAACGCCCTATTCGGACTCGCTTTCGCTACGGCTACCCCACACGGGTTAACCTCGCCACATGCCACTAACTCGCAGGCTCATTCTTCAAAAGGCACGCCATCACCCACCAGTCCAAAGACTGCGCAGGCCCTGACGGATTGTAAGCGCACGGTTTCAGGTACTATTTCACTCCCCTCCCGGGGTACTTTTCACCTTTCCCTCACGGTACTAGTCCGCTATCGGTCACCAGGGAGTATTCAGGCTTACCGGGTGGTCCCGGCAGATTCACAGCAGATTTCACGGGCCCGCTGCTACTCGGGCACCCACTACAACAGAGAACATGTTTTCACCTACCGGGCTATCACCGTCTACGGCGGGCCGTTCCAGACCACTTCGACTAACACGAACTTTTCTGACTGTTGCTCG
Source organism: Nocardia sp. CA-107356 (assembly GCF_050946365.1). Lineage (NCBI taxonomy): Bacteria > Bacillati > Actinomycetota > Actinomycetes > Mycobacteriales > Nocardiaceae > Nocardia > Nocardia sp. CA-107356. Next base: position 8,839,574 of record NZ_CP191992.1, read on the forward strand.
ACTCGGCAGAATCGAGAAAGTGAGCCCCACTACCCCAGCTAGACAACAACTGCCGTCTATCACATCTAACTGGTTTAGCCTCATCCGCTTTCGCTCGCCACTACTCACGGAATCACTATTGTTTTCTCTTCCTGTGGGTACTGAGATGTTTCACTTCCCCACGTTCCCTCCACACACCCTATATATTCAGATGCGGGTAACACGACATCACTCGTGCTGGGTTTCCCCATTCGGAAATCCTCGGATCTCAGCTCGGTTGACAGCTCCCCGAGGCTTATCGCAGCCTCCTACGTCCTTCATCGGCTCCTGGTGCCAAGGCATCCACCGTACGCTCTTAAACACTTACTAACAAAGATGCTCGCGTCCACTGTGCAGTTCTCAAACAACACACCCGAAAGAATCCAATTCCGACACCAGCACCCCAGCACAAAAACTGAAGTCGGTATGATCGAGAACCCGATCGGATCGTTATCTTGCCTGGAAAGAACGCCTGTTCTTTCAGGACCCAACAGTGTGTCGATATATTCACCCGCCAACCCGCCATGAAACGGATCGTTACGCGAGAAAAGCTTGTCAGCGTTCCACCCATGAGCGTCCGCAGTCCCACATACGGGAACTAAACGGTCTCTGGCATCAACGTTTACCATCCCCGACTCTTCGGGGTGCGATGCAGAAGTGCTCCTTAGAAAGGAGGTGATCCAGCCGCACCTTCCGGTACGGCTACCTTGTTACGACTTCGTCCCAATCGCCAATCCCACCTTCGACGGCTCCCTCCACAAGGGTTAGGCCACCGGCTTCGGGTGTTACCGACTTTCATGACGTGACGGGCGGTGTGTACAAGGCCCGGGAACGTATTCACCGCAGCGTTGCTGATCTGCGATTACTAGCGACTCCAACTTCACGGGGTCGAGTTGCAGACCCCGATCCGAACTGAGACCGGCTTTAAGGGATTCGCTCCACCTCACGGTATCGCAGCCCTCTGTACCGGCCATTGTAGCATGTGTGAAGCCCTGGACATAAGGGGCATGATGACTTGACGTCGTCCCCACCTTCCTCCGAGTTGACCCCGGCAGTCTCTCACGAGTCCCCGCCATTACGCGCTGGCAACATAAGATAAGGGTTGCGCTCGTTGCGGGACTTAACCCAACATCTCACGACACGAGCTGACGACAGCCATGCACCACCTGTACACCGACCACAAGGGGGCCTACATCTCTGCAGGTTTCCGGTGTATGTCAAACCCAGGTAAGGTTCTTCGCGTTGCATCGAATTAATCCACATGCTCCGCCGCTTGTGCGGGCCCCCGTCAATTCCTTTGAGTTTTAGCCTTGCGGCCGTACTCCCCAGGCGGGGTACTTAATGCGTTAGCTACGGCACGGATCCCGTGGAAGGAAACCCACACCTAGTACCCACCGTTTACGGCGTGGACTACCAGGGTATCTAATCCTGTTCGCTACCCACGCTTTCGCTTCTCAGCGTCAGTTACTTCCCAGAGACCCGCCTTCGCCACCGGTGTTCCTCCTGATATCTGCGCATTTCACCGCTACACCAGGAATTCCAGTCTCCCCTGAAGTACTCTAGTCCGCCCGTATCGACCGCAAGCTCGCAGTTGAGCTGCAAGTTTTCACGATCGACGCGACGAACCGCCTACAAGCTCTTTACGCCCAGTAATTCCGGACAACGCTCGCACCCTACGTATTACCGCGGCTGCTGGCACGTAGTTGGCCGGTGCTTCTTCTACAGGTACCGTCACTCACGCTTCGTCCCTGTCGAAAGAGGTTTACAACCCGAAGGCCGTCATCCCTCACGCGGCGTCGCTGCATCAGGCTTCCGCCCATTGTGCAATATTCCCCACTGCTGCCTCCCGTAGGAGTCTGGGCCGTGTCTCAGTCCCAGTGTGGCCGGTCACCCTCTCAGGTCGGCTACCCGTCGTCGCCTTGGTAGGCCATTACCCCACCAACAAGCTGATAGGCCGCGGGCCCATCCTGCACCGATAAATCTTTCCACCACAAGACATGCATCCCATGGTCATATCCGGTATTAGACCCAGTTTCCCAGGCTTATCCCGAAGTGCAGGGCAGATCACCCACGTGTTACTCACCCGTTCGCCGCTCGTGTACCCCGAAGGGCCTTACCGCTCGACTTGCATGTGTTAAGCACGCCGCCAGCGTTCGTCCTGAGCCAGGATCAAACTCTCCGTTGAAGACTCTTGAAACAACCCCAAAAGGGCGAATCAGAAGAATTAACCAGAGTCCGAAAACCTTGGCAAAACAAAACGCCAACAAAAGTATTTGCTGACTAAATGTCCGACCCACCCAAACGGGGGTTTGAGGAGCCGGAACCAATAAAAAATTGGCACTGACATTCATCGACACACTATTGAGTTCTCAAAGAACACACGCACAAACCATCTCGCGGGTTTCACCCCGGTCGATCGGTGAGGCAACTTATCAAGCTTAGCTCAGTCGGGAACCCGAATCAAAATCGGGGTCTCGTTCGAGCTAGTGTGATCGTCAGGCGCTCTACGTCCTACCTCGTTTCCCTGGTCCTTGGCTCAGCCTTTCGGCTCAGCGCGTCGGCCCCGGGTCGGTGTCCGTGTCGCTCTGACTCGAATAAAGTTACGTGTCGACGTGCACGATGTCAAATCGCCTGGTCAGAAACGGTTTCCAACGAAACGTAATCGTCGTCTGTCGTTCACATGATCAATCCGCGGCGCCGACCCGCTCGACTTGACCACCCAACGCCTGCAGCTGCTCGACGAAATTCGGGTAACCGCGATCGATGTGGAAGACGTCGTGCACCTCGGTGGTGCCGTCGGCAACCAGACCAGCCAGTACCAATCCGGCGCCCGCCCGAATATCCGACGACCACACCGGCGCACTCGACAGTCGCGGAATTCCGCGTACCACCGCGTGATGTCCATCGGTTCGCGCGTCGGCGCCCAGCCGGATCATCTCCTCCACGAAACGGAAGCGCGCCTCGAAGACGTTCTCGGTAATCATCGAGGTGCCGTCGGCAATCGCCGCGAGACCGATGGCCATCGGCTGCAGATCGGTCGGGAATCCGGGAAAGGGCAGCGTCGAGAAGTTGACCGCGCGCGGCCGATCGGCCTGGATCACCCGGAAACCGTCCGGTTCAAACGAGATACGCGCACCGGCCGAGCGCAGCTTGTCCAGCACGAGGGACAGATGCTTGGGATTCACCCCGGTAACGCGGACATCGCCCATGGTCATCGCCGCGGCGATTCCCCACGTCGCCGCCACGATCCGATCACCGATCACCCGGTGCGTCGTTGGCTCGAGACGCTCGACACCCTGGATGGTGAGCACCGATGTACCCGCTCCACTGATCCGCGCACCCATCCGCACGAGCATGTTGCAGAGATCGACGATGTCGGGTTCGCGGGCGGCGTTATCGATAACCGTCTCCCCCTCGGCGAGCACGGCCGCCATGAGGATGTTCTCGGTCGCCCCCACCGAAGGGAAGTCCAGCCGGATCCGCGCGCCCTGCAGTTCGTCCGCGCGCGCGACCACACAACCGTGTTCGATTTCGCTGGTCGCGCCGAGCAGCCGCAGACCGGCCTGATGCATATCCAACGGACGCGAACCGATCGCGTCACCGCCGGGCAGCGCGACAACCGCCCGCTTGCACCGGGCCATCAGCGGACCGAGTACACAGACCGACGCGCGGAACTGCGTCACCGCGGGAAAGTCCGCGTGGTACTTCGGCTCTGCGGGCGTGTTGATCGTGACGACCGAACCATCGATCGCGACATCGCAGCCGAGGCCGCGCAGCACATCACCCATCAACGGCACATCGAGGATGTCCGGGCAGTTCGTAATGGTGGTCGTGCCCTCGGCCAGCAAGGCAGCCGCCATCAACTTGAGGACGCTGTTCTTCGCACCCCCGACCGCAACCTCACCGACGAGTCGATTCCCGCCAGTAACCAAAAACCGTTCCATGCCGCCTCTCCGCGTATTCGGCGCACTGTTGGTGCAAAGGATAGTTGCGTTGCGGGCCGCTGGTGGCGGTGCCGGGGTTATCTCCAGGTAGCTGGTCGAACTTCCCGAGTGTCCAGCAACTTTTTGTCAGCGTGTTGGCGCCGGACGATCGGTCGCGGGCCATGTCCCTGGCCTACCGAAGAAGTTACCCACGTCCATACCAGATCAGTCGTGCGGGATTCGGATGATGAATTCTCGTCAGTCGTTCAGTCCGACGACTGTTCCCCACCAGGCTTCCACAGCACATCGCCGCCCGGGTTGGCGACTCGACTGAGGATGAACAGCAAGTCGGAGAGGCGGTTCAAGTACTTCGCCGGAAGGATATTCGTATCGTCCGGATGCGCATCGATCGCGGCCCAGGCAGAACGCTCCGCACGTCGTGCCACCGTACGTGCGGTGTGCAGCAGGGCGGCCAATGGTGTGCCGCCGGGCAGAATGAACGAATTCAGTACTGGCAGTTCGGCATTGAACTCATCACACCAGGCTTCGAGGCGGTCGATATAGGGCTGGGTGATGCGAAGCGGCGGATACTGGGGCTCCGCGACCACCGGGGTCGACAGATCCGCACCCGCGTCGAACAGATCGTTCTGCACCTGACGCAGCACCTTCAGCAACTCGGTTGCGGGTTCACCGAGCGCGACCACCACGCCGATGGCGGCGTTCGTCTCGTCACAGTCCGCATAGGCGACCAACCGCGGATCCGTCTTGGCCACCCGGGAAAAGTCGCTGAGACCCGTCGTCCCATCGTCGCCGGTCCGCGTGTAGATCCGCGTCAGGTGCACACTCACATGCCCACCCTAGCGTTGCGAGCACGCTCGCGTTCCCAGCTAGAGGCCGGGCATGCGACGGGTGCGATCCGATGGCCGGGATTCGACCCAGGACAGGAACGCCGCCAGTGAGCCGCGGTCCAGGGCCAGTTCGTAATTGCCGTCATTATCCGAGACCGCGGTCACCGCGATCTCGTCGGTCATGATGTCGTATTCGTCGCCGCGGGGGCCGCGCCGATCACCGATCTCGATGCCCTGGCGTCGAATGGTGGAGTCGGGGCCCAGTTTGAGGCTGGAGAGTTTGTAGAAGACGAGGCGATCCTCGTCGTAGCGGATCAGGCCGTGCCGCCAGCCCTGGCCGCCGCGCGCGGGCAACACGCGCAGGATCGCGGCGGTTCCGCCGCGGCGCAACATGATCAGCCGATAGGTCGAGGCCAGCGCCAAGAGAACGAGCGTGAGCACCAGAATGATCAGGAGAACCATCCCGGTCTGCAATGCCGTTCGTCCCTTCGTTCCGCCGCCGTGTCGACGACACGGTATTCGATTGGCGGTATTCGCAAGCCCTCCGTGCGGGTACACCTTGCCGAGTGCCGCGTCGACGGCCCCCGAAGTGGTGTACCCGTGGCTTCCGCCTCCGGGCCTGATGCTCACACCGCGTTCGGTCATTCAACCACGGCCCCGAGTTTACAAATGGCCGGGCCTTGTCTTTGAAAGATCGGGCCCGAAAACACCACTGTCGGCGGCGAAGACAACCTTCACCGCCGACAGTGGCGTACGCAATCTCGATGCGGTGCTTACGCGTTCGCGTTTGCCTCGACCGCGCGCACCTGGCCCTCGGCCGCCACCTTCTGTTCCTCGGTGGCGTCGGCGTCGGCCAGCACCCGACGGGCCGCCTCGACGTCGATCTCGTCGGCGAACTCCGCGGACTCGGCCAGCACCCGGACCGAGGTCGCGGTGACCGAGAAGAACCCGCCGTGCACCGCCGCGGTGATCCGCTCACCCTCGGTGGGCACGATGCTCACGATGCCGCCCTCGACCAGCTGGCCGAGCAGCGGCTCATGGCCCGCCAAGATGCCGATCTGGCCCTCGGTGGTCTGCGCGCTGACGAACGTCGCCTGGCCGGACCAGAGCAGACGCTCGACGGCGACGAGATCAACTGACATCTCCGACATGGGTGACTACTTTCCGGCGATCTTCTTCGCGGCCGCCTCGACGTCGTCGAGACCACCGCAGGAGTTGAACGCCTGCTCCGGGAAGTGGTCGAACTCACCCTTGCAGACGCGGTCGAACGCCTCGATGGTGTCGGTCAGCGGCACCACGGAGCCCGGCTGGCCGGTGAACTTCTCGGCCACGATGAAGTTCTGGCCGAGGAACTTCTCCAGACGACGGGCCCGGCCGACAAGGACCTTGTCCTCTTCGGAGAGCTCGTCCATGCCGAGGATGGCGATGATGTCCTGCAGTTCCTTGTACTTCTGCAGGATCCGCTTCACCTCGTTGGCGACCCGGAAGTGCTCCGCACCGACGATCGAGGCCTCCAGGATGCGGGAGGTCGAAGTCAGCGGGTCGACGGCCGGGTAGATGCCCTTCTGCGAGATCGGGCGGGAGAGCTCGGTCGTCGCATCGAGGTGGGCGAAGGTGGTCGCCGGGGCCGGGTCGGTGTAGTCGTCGGCGGGCACGTAAATGGCCTGCAGCGAGGTGATGGACCGACCACGGGTCGAGGTGATGCGCTCCTGCAGCTCACCCATCTCGTCGGCCAGCGTCGGCTGGTAACCGACGGCCGAAGGCATGCGGCCGAGCAGGGTCGACACCTCAGAACCGGCCTGGGTGAACCGGAAGATGTTGTCGATGAACAGCAGCACGTCCTGGTGCTGCACGTCGCGGAAGTACTCGGCCATGGTCAGGGCCGAGAGGGCGACGCGCATACGGGTGCCCGGCGGCTCGTCCATCTGGCCGAAGACCAGGGCGGTGTCCTGGAGGACGCCCATCTCTTCCATTTCCAGGTGCAGGTCGGTGCCCTCACGGGTGCGCTCACCGACGCCCGCGAACACCGAGGTGCCGGAGAACTCGCGCGCGATACGGGTGATCATCTCCTGGATCAGAACGGTCTTGCCGACACCGGCACCACCGAACAGACCGATCTTGCCGCCCTTCACGTACGGGGTCAGCAGGTCGATGACCTTGATGCCCGTCTCCAGGATCTCGGTCTTACCCTCGAGCTGGTCGAATGACGGGGGCTTGCGGTGGATGCCCCACTGCTCGCCGTCGCGGCCGAGGCCGGGGGTGTCGAGGCAATCGCCGAGGGCGTTGAACACGTGGCCCTTGGTGATGTCACCAACCGGCACCGAGATCGGCTTGCCGGTGTCGGTGACGGCGGCGCCACGGACCAGACCGTCGGTGGGCTGCATCGAGATGGTGCGCACGATGTTGTCACCGAGGTGCTGGGCGACCTCGAGGGTCAGGGTCTTGGCCACCGAGGTCAAGGCGATCTCGGCGTGCAGAGCGTTGAACAGCTCAGGGATCGAACCCCGCGGGAACTCGACGTCCACGACGGGGCCGATGACGCGGACGACGCGGCCTGTTTTCGCGCCCGTCCGGCTCTCTTGAGTGACAGCTGCGGTCATTAGTTGGTTCTCTTCCTGCGCTTAGTCGCGGTCGGAGCTCGAAGCCAGCGCGTTCACGCCGCCGACGATTTCGCTGATTTCCTGCGTGATCTGGGCCTGCCGCACCGAATTCGCCTGCCGGGTGAGCACATTGGCCAGTTCGTTGGCGTTGTCGGTGGCTGCCTTCATTGCGGTGCGCCGAGCCGCGGACTCGGATGCCGCTGCCTCGAGCAACGATGAGTAGATGCGGGTGTTGATGTACTTGGGCAGCAACGCCGCCAGCAGCACATCGGCATCGGGCTCGAACTCGTACTGCGCGGTGAGTTCCGCGGTAGGCGAGTCGGTGAAGCTGTCCTCGCCCATGTCGAAGTCTTCGTCGACGAAGCTGACCTGAATCGGCGCCAACCGGCGCACCTCCGGGGTCTGGGTCAGCATCGAGACGAAACGGGTGTACACAATGTGCAACTCGTCGATGCCCTCGATATTGCCGGTCCCGTTCGGGGCGGGCACCTCACCGTCGGAGCCCGCCATGAAGGCGTCAACGAGGTGATGGCACGCGGCCGAGGCGTCGTTGTACTTCGGCTGCTGGGAGAACCCGGTCCACGCGTTGACCACCGGCCGACTACGGAAGGTGTAGTACGTGAGGCCCTTATTGCCCATCACGTACAGCACCGGCTCCTTGCCCTCGCCGCGCAGGGTGACCATGAGCTCCTCAGCGCGCTTGAGCACGTTGGAGTTGTAGCCACCACACATGCCGCTGTCACTGGTGATGACCAGCACGGCGGCACGGCGGGCGTTGGCCCGCTCGGTCAGCAGCGGGTGCGCCAGACTCGTCGACGCACTCGCCAGCTCGCTGAGGACCTTGGTGATCTCCTCGGCGTAGGGCTTCGCGGCCGCAACCCTGGCCTGGGCCTTGGAGATTCGCGAGGTCGCGATCAGCTCCTGGGCCTTGGTGATCTTCTTGATCGAACTCACACCACGAATGCGGGAGCGCAATTCACGCAAGCTTGCCATCAGCGGTTCACACTCCCTTCATTCGCCAGAATCGAATAGCGCATCGCAGGCTCGATTACTTCTCGACGTGCTTGCGCGTCACCGACAGCGACTCGACCTCTTCGTGGTCGAGCTCACCGGCGGCGGCCTCGTTCACGACGCGCGAACCGTCGGAAGCGAGGAAGCCCTGCTTGAACTTGTCGGTCGCCGCCTTGATCGCGTCGGCGGCGTCACCCTCGAGGCGCTTGCTGCCACCCTCCAGGGCGTCGAACGCACTCTGCGCGGTGCGGTGCAGGTCCTCGAGCAGTTCCGCGTTGAAGCGGCGAATGTCGGCGACCGGAACCGAGTCGAAGAAGCCGCCGTCGACCAGGAAGATCGAGACGATCTGATCTTCGACCGCGACCGGTGTGTACTGGTCCTGCTTGAGCAGCTCGACCCAGCGCGCGCCACGCTCGAGCTGCGCCAGCGACGCGGCATCGAGGTCGGAGGCGAAGGCGGAGAACGCCTCCAGCTCGCGGTACTGCGCCATTTCCAGACGCAGCGAACCGGCGACCGTCTTCATGGCCTTGGTCTGGGCGGCGCCACCGACACGGGAGACCGAGGTACCGACGTTGATCGCCGGGCGGACACCCTTGTTGAACAGGTCGGACTCGAGGAAGACCTGGCCGTCGGTGATGGAGATGACGTTGGTCGGGATGAACGCCGAGATGTCGTTGGCCTTGGTCTCGATGATCGGCAGACCCGTCATCGAACCGGCGCCCATCTCGTCGGACAGCTTCGCGCAACGCTCCAGCAGACGCGAGTGCAGGTAGAAGACGTCACCCGGGTACGCCTCGCGGCCCGGCGGACGACGCAGCAGCAGCGAGATGGCGCGGTAGGCCTCGGCCTGCTTGGTCAGGTCGTCGAACACGATGAGGACGTGCTTGCCCTGGTACATCCAGTGCTGGCCGAGGGCCGAACCGGTGTAGGGCGCAAGCCATTTGAAGCCAGCGGAGTCCGAGGCCGGGGCCGCGACGATGGTGGTGTACTCCATCGCGCCGTGCGCCTCGAGCGCGGACTTCACACCGGCGATAGTGGAGCCCTTTTGGCCAATGGCGACGTAGATGCAGCGCATCTGCTTCTTCGGGTCGCCCGACTCCCAGTTGGCCTTCTGGTTCAGGATGGCGTCGATGCAGACCGCGGTCTTGCCGGTCTTGCGGTCGCCGATGATCAGCTGACGCTGACCACGACCGATGGCGGTCAGAGCGTCGATGGCGGTGATGCCGGTGGCCATCGGCTCCTCGACCGGCTGACGCTGCAGCACGCTCGCGGCCTGCAGCTCCAGCACGCGCTGCTCTTCGGCCTCGATCTCGCCGAGGCCGTCGATCGGCTGGCCGAGGGGGTTGACCACGCGGCCGAGGAACTTGTCACCGACGGGGACCGAGAGCACGTCGCCGGTGCGGCGAACCTGCTGGCCCTCTTCGATTTCCGCGAACTCGCCGAGGATAACCGCACCGATCTCGCGGTCCTCGAGGTTCAGCGCGACGCCGAGCACACCACCCGGGAACTCGAGCAATTCATTGGCCATCGCCGAGGGCAGGCCACTGACGTGCGCGATGCCGTCGCTGCAGTCGGTGACAACACCGACTTCTTCGATGGAGGTTTCCGGGGTGTAGCTCTGGGTGTAGCTCTCGATCGCGCTACGGATCTCATCGGTGGAGATCGTCAGCTCCGCCATAGTCTTCCTGCTCTCGCTGTCTGGTGCTGAATGTCGGGGGTGGTGGGTGTCAGGCCAGAGCCCGACGCAGCCGTTCCAGTCGGCCGGTGGCGCTGCCGTCGATCAGGTCGTCGCCGACGGTCACAACGACGCCGGTCAGCAAACTCGAATCGACCTGCACGTGCACCGTGACCGGCTTGCCGTAGATGCGCTGCAACGATGCCGCGAGATGGTCCCGCTGCTGGTCGCTCAGTGCGACCGCGGCGCGCACATGCGCGACGATCTGGTCGCGCCGAGCGGCGGCGAGGCCGGACAACTCGTCGAACGCTTCGCCGATGCTCGTCTTGGACCGGGTGACCACCTGGTCCGCCAGGGTCTGGGTGATGGACTCGGCCTTACCTGCGAGCAGCCGTTCGATCAGCGCGCGCTTGGCCTCTGCGGGCTTCGCGCGATCCGAAAGTGCCTGCTCCAGATCGGGGTTGTCGCCGACGATCCGGGCGAGCCGGAACAATTCGTCCTCGACGGCCCCGAGCCGTCCGCTGTCGGCGGCCGACTCCAGCAACGCCTCCTGGCCGAGCAACACCAGGGTGTCGACCAAATCGGCGGTGCGCGACCAGTTCTGGGCCACCGCGGTGGTCAGCACCGCCAGGGTGGCGGGGCTGACCTTGCCGCTGAAGACCCGTTCGCTGAGTTCGGCGCGCACCGAGCCGGGAACCGACACGTCCGCGAGCGCAACACGCAGCGAACGCTGGTCATCCAGCACGGCGACAACGGCGAACAGTTCCGACCCCGTCGTGGCCGCAACACTGTCGCTTCCGGTCAGAGCGGCCCGAAGCGCCTCCCGTGCCCGGGAGCTTGCCTCGCGGCTCGCTGCGTACATGCTTCTCACTTTCGCGTCGCTACCTTCCGACCCCGATGCTGGCATTCGACTGATCGAGTTCGGAGAGGAATCGGTCGATCGATGCCGCCTGCTTAGCTTCGTCCGAAACCGACTGTCCGATAATCTTTTCGGCCAAATCGACGGCAGTTTTGCCGACTTCGGCACGCAACTCGGTCAGGATGTGCTGGCGTTGAGCTTCCAGCTGATTGTGACCGGCGGCGACGATGCGGTCGCTTTCGGCCTGTGCTTCCGCGCGCATCTGCGCGAGGATCTGCTGGCCCTGGGTGCGTGCGTCCTCACGGATGCGCGCGGCCTCGAGCCGGGCGTCGGCCAACTGCTGCTGGTACTGCTGCAGCGTCAGCTGGGCTTCTTCCTGCGCGACCTCGGCCCGCTGGATACCGCCCTCGATCTTGTCTGCACGCTCATCCAACACCTTGATCAGGCGCGGGATGACGTACTTGTAGAAGATGACGCCGATGATCGCGATGCAGACCACCGACCACACGATGTCGTAGGTCTCGGGGATGAGGGGATTGATGTCATCCCCTGTCTCCGCGGCGAGCGTAGAAAGCGTGTTCATGGCTATCTCAGAAGATGAAGCCGGCAACAAGGCCGATCAGCGCCAGGGCCTCGGTGAACGCGATACCGAGGAACATGTTGGTGCGGATGGTGCCCTGCAGCTCGGGCTGACGAGCGATGCCCTCGATGGCCTTACCGACCACGATGCCCACACCGATGCCGGGGCCGATAGCGGCCAGACCGTAGCCGATGGCGCCGAAGCCCTTGAACTTCTCGGTGGAGGTTGCCGCTTCCTGGGCCAGGTACGCGAGGCTCATGAGTCTACTTTCCCTTTCTGTTGCTCACCCGCCGGTCGGCGCGGTGTAGCAGGTTTCCGGTAGGTGTTCGGTCAGTGCGAATCAGCGTGTTGCGCGAGTCCGATGTAAACGGCGGTCAGCAGGGCGAAAACGTAGGCCTGCAGGAAGATGACCAGCATTTCGAACAGCGTGAACCCGAGTCCGGCGAGCAGCGAGAACGGCGAGAACACCTTCATCCAGGCCGCGGCGTCGAACAGGAAGAACCAAGTGGCGCTGAAGAACAGCACCAGCATGATGTGACCGGCCAGCATGTTGGCCATGAGTCGGACGGTCAGCGTGAACGGGCGCAGGATGAACGTCGAGACGAACTCGATCGGAATCAGCAACACGTGCAAAGCCGGCGGAACATTCGGAACCACGATGCTGCTGCGCATATAGGTGACGAACCCGTACTTCTTGATACCCACGAAGTTGAACGTGAGGTACGCGATGAGGGCCAGCACCAGCGGCATGCCGATTCGGGCGTTCGACGAGATGTTCAGCCCCGGAATGATGCCGGAGAAGTTGAGAAAGAGAACCGCGAAGAAGATCGTCGCGATCAACGGGAAGTACTTGCGACCGGATTCCTTACCGAGCACCTCGTCGCAAATCTGATCCTTGACGAACACCAGACCGGTTTCGGCGATGTTCTGCAGGCCGCGCGGGACGATGCGAGGATTGCGGAATGCCAGCACCATGACGAGCACCAGCGCGGCGGTCATCACCAGCCGGATCAGCATCAAACGGTCGAGTTCGAACGGCGTACCCTCGAACAGCACAGCTGGAGGGAAGAAGTCGGACAGCGATGGCGCGTGGAACTCGCCCGCCAAAGTGGTGACGCTCAGCGTTCTCTCCCGTGTTCGGGCCGCGGGTACGGTCATTCCCGCGGTTCGATCGGACATTGACGATCAATTGGGTCGACTCAGGTCGGCTCGAAATTCGTCAGCAGCTGTGCGGCAACCCGCATGGGCGTCTGTACGTAGTGTCGGCGACATCGTCGACATGCAGAACCGGAACTCTTCGGAGTCCGGCACGGCAGTAAGCATAGCTGCCATTTGGCGGGATCTCGGTGATCCCCCCTCTCTTGGTCGCTTGCTTACCAACACTTTACCAAGTTATCTACGACAGTGTGTAGGTGGGGGCGATTATTGCTGCGTAGAGGGCAGATCAGACTCACCGGTCGGTACGTTTACGTACGGAACCTTCTGCCGCAGAACGCCATACGTCTCCGCGCCCAGAACGACGAGCAAGGACCCGACCACCGTCAGGAACAGCGCCATCCGGTCGTAGAAATCGAACCGCTGCAGCACCGCGATCACGATCATCGCGACCAGCAGCTTGCCCACCCAGCTCACCAACATGACCAGGCCAGCGGTGCTGGGCGGCAGCTTCGCGCCGAACAGGACGACGGCCGCGGTGGTGAGAATGAAACCGCCGCCGATGGCCGCGCCGAGCAGCGCGCCCCAGAGTCCGGACAGGCCGGCCACCGCCGAGGCGATGGCCACCGACAGCACCACCAACACCGCCAATCCGATCACGCCGTAGCGCAGCGCCGCCTTCAATGGGGCATCGGGACCAGGGACGGGGTTGGTGAGACTCACGACTGCGCCTCGCTGACGCTCGGCTCCGTCGTTCCTCCGGACGCTGGGCTCATGGTTCGCTCGCTTCGCTCACTCACGACTGCGCCTCGCTGACGCTCGGCTCCGTCGTTCCTCCGGACGCTGGGCTTACGGTTCGCTCGCTTCGCTCACTCACGGCCCAAACTTTACCTGGACCTTGCCTTACGTATCCGCGGGCTCCTTGCGGCGCAGGCCCGGTATGGCGGTCACCACCAGCGCGAAAACCAGCCCGCCTGCCATCATCAGCACGACGATCCGCCGATCGTGGATCAGCGAAGTGCCGACGGCCCCGAACGCGAGCACACCAACCCATAAATAGATCACCAGTACAACGCGGCGGTGTGAATGTCCGATCTGCAACAGCCGGTGATGCAAGTGCATTTTGTCCGGTGTCGAGAAACTCACACCGGCGCGGACCCGGCGCACGATCGCCAACAGCAGATCCAGTACCGGAATGAACATCACCGCACCGACCAGCAGCAGCGGCGAAAGCAGACCGACGATGTCGCGAGGTCCGTAGCCCGCCAAATTGATTCGGCCCGAGGCACCCGTCGACACCGCCGCCAGCATGAGCCCGATCAACATCGAACCGGAATCGCCCATGAATATCCGTGCGGGCGAAAAGTTGTGTGGCAGAAATCCCAGACAGGCGCCCGCGAGCGCGGCGGCGAGCAGGGCTGGCGGATATGTGTCGACCGAACCGCCCTGGTTGTAGAGCAGGCCGACGGTGAATACGAAGACCGCGCCCGCGCAGATCAGACCGAGTCCAGCGGCCAGTCCGTCGAGTCCGTCGACGAAATTCATCGCATTGACGATGGTGACGGTGATGCCGACGGTGACGAGGCCGCCCTGCAGTGCGTCCAGCACCACGGTCGTGTCGTTGAACGGGTTGTAGATGACGTACCAGCTCAGGCCCATCACCGCCATCACACCGGCGGCGGTGACCTGACCCGCGAATTTGGTCAGCGCATCCAGGCCCCACCGGTCGTCGACAATGCCGACGAGCACGATGATCGTGGCCGCGACCAGCACCGCCGGAATATCCGGCGCGTAGTCGAAACCCCGTCGCAGCGCAGGCAATTGGTGCGCGAAGAGCACGGCCCCGACGACCCCGACGTACATGCCGACCCCGCCCATCCGCGGAATCGGTTTAACGTGCACATCTCGCTCACGCGGCACCGCGACGGCACCGAAAGCGATGGCCAGCACCCGAATCCCGCCGGTCGCGAGGAAGGTCACCGTGGCTGAGATGAGAATCACGAGCAACAGCTCGCGCAAAGGAACTACAGCACCCGAACCGATCATCCGATTATCTGATCCGCCATACGATCACTGCGTCCCGAGGTCACCGCGTCGCGACGCTGGTCAGCGCCTCCGGGGACATCCCGAGCACATCGGCGATATCGCCGACGGATACCGCGCCCTCGCGCAGGATCCGCGGCTGATCCGCGGTGAGATCGACGATGGTGGAGGCGACCGCATGTTCGGCCGGACCACCGTCGAGGTAGACCCCGACCAGATCGCCGAGCTGATCGCGCGCCTCGGCGGCGGTCTTGGCGGGCGGTTGTCCGGAGACATTGGCGCTGGAGACCGCCAGCGGGCCGACTTCGCGCAACAGTTCCAGTGCGACCGGATGCAGCGGCATCCGCAGCATCACAGTGCCGCGCGTATCACCGAGGTCCCATGCGAGCGAAGGTGCTTGCTGCACAACAAGACTCAGCCCGCCGGGCCAGAACGCCCGGATCAGTTCGCGAGCCTGTGGGCGCACCGAGAACACCAGGCCGTCGATCGTGTGCCAGGAACCGACCAGCACCGGTACCGGCATATCCCGACCGCGCCGCTTGGCGGCGAGCAGTTCGCTTACCGCGGTCGAATCGAACGCGTCGGCCGCCAGGCCGTACAGCGTGTCGGTAGGCAGCACGACCAGACGTCCGGACTTCAGGGCGCTGGTGGCCGCGGTCAGTCCGGCGGCGCGCGAGTCGGCATCCGCGCAGTCGTAGACGGTACTCACGGCCCCCATCCTGTCACGCGTGCCACTCGATGCCACCATCCCGGGGGCTGGTTCCAGCCGGTAACCGCCGATCAGGTGCGGGTCGCGGCGACGAAGCGGGGCTTACCCGCGAGGTCAGGGTGCTCGATGATGTCGGTGAAGTCACTCTGTTTTGCCAGCAGAGCGGCGAGGTCGGAGCCGTTGGTGTCGTCGTGTTCGATGGCGCAGGAGCCGCCGGAACGCAGCAGGCGGGTGACGGTCGGCAGCATTTGCCGGATGACATCCAGTCCATCCGGACCGCCGAACAGGGCGAGATGCGGGTCGTGGTCGGCGACTTCGGGATCGAGTTCTGCGTCTTCGGGGATGTAGGGCGGATTGGCGACGACGAGATCGACCTTGCCGTTGAACTCGGTGAGCAGATTCGGGTCGGTGACATCGTCGGCGTAGAGGGTGATCGGGGTGTCGCCCTCGGCAATGCGCAGGTCGGCATTGCGGCGGGCCCATTGCAGGGCCGCGGGATCGATCTCGATCGCGTGCACGTCAGCGTCCGGGCGAGCCTGGGCGATGGCCAGCGCCAGTGCGCCGGAGCCGGTGCACAGGTCGACGACGACTGGTGTGTGATCGTGCGGCAGCGCCTCCAATTGCGCCAATGCCCAGGCGAACAGCAATTCCGTCTCCGGCCGCGGTACGAAAACGCCGGGACCGACCTCGAGGTCGATCTCGCCGATCGAGGCGGTACCGGTCAAGTGCTGCAATGGAATTCGTTCCGCGCGCCGGGTAACCAGAGCCCGGTACTGCTCGATCACCTCGGGGGCGACCAGCGGTGTCAGCGCCAACCGGGTCCGCTCGACGCCGAGCAGGTGGGCAGCCAGATGTTCGGCATCGGCTTGCGGACTGTGCACGCCTGCGGCGCGCAATGCCTCGACGGCTTGGTTGATCGCTGGGCGCAATGCCACGCGAGTTCCGGACATGATGTCGATACTCCCCGTTCTTGGCGTACCCGGTGAGCTACCCATGTTGTCACCAAGTCAGATGATCTGTCCCGAACACAGGGCCTGCGCCGTCGACTATTCCGCCGCCATGCGCGCTTCGCGATCCGCCTTGCCCAGCGCATCCAGGAGCGCGTCCATATCGCCGTCCAGCACGGTATCGAGGTTGTGCGCCTTGAAACCGATGCGGTGATCGGCGATCCGGTTCTCCGGGAAGTTGTAGGTGCGGATGCGTTCGGACCGGTCGACCGTGCGGATCTGGCTGGCCCGGCCGGCCGCGGCCTCCTGATCGGCCTGTTCCTCGGCCAATGCCTGCAGCCGGGCCGCGAGCACCTGCATGGCGCGGGCCTTGTTCTGCAGCTGGGAACGCTCGTTCTGGCAGGTCACCACGATGTTGGAGGGTAGATGGGTGATGCGGACCGCGGAGTCGGTGGTGTTGACGCCCTGACCGCCCTTACCGGAGGAGCGGTAGACATCGATGCGCAGATCGGATTCATCGATCTGCACTTCCTCCACCTCGTCGGGCTCCGGGTAGATGAGCACGCCCGCGGCCGAGGTGTGGATTCGACCCTGGGATTCGGTGACCGGCACGCGCTGAACGCGATGCACACCGCCCTCGAACTTCAGTCGCGACCAGACACCGTCCCTGGTGGCGTCGCGGCTCTTGATCGAGAGCGTCGCGTCCTTGTAGCCGCCCAGGTCGGAGACGGTAGCACCGAGGATTTCGACCTTCCAGCCGTGCCGCTCGGCATAACGCACATACATACGGGCCAGGTCCGAGGCGAACAGCGCGGATTCCTCGCCACCCTCGCCGGATTTCACCTCGAGCACCACGTCGTCGCCGTCGTGCGGATCGCGCGGGGCGAGCAGGTCGGCCAGCTGCTGCTCCAACTCGACGACCTGCGTCTGCAGGTCGGGGACCTCGGCCGCGAAGGCCGCGTCATCGGCCGCGAGCTCCTGTGCGGCGGCGAGATCATCGCGCGCTGTCGTGAGTTTGGTGTAAGTGGCCATGATCGGGGCCAGTTCGGCGAACCGCTTGCCGACCCGGCGCGCGGCGCCCGGATCGTTGTGCAGCGCCGGATCGGCCAGCTGCATCTCCAGGCCCGCATGCTCGGCCAGAATGTCATCGATCGCGGACGGTTGCGTCATGCTGCTTCCTCTCTTACCCGTACTGGCCACACAAAAGCGCCGACGCCCGGCCTGCTGAGCAGGACCGGGCGTCGGCGAGGAAGCTACTTGCTGTCTGCGTCGGCCTTCTTGCCAGCGCGCTTGCCGTAGCGAGCCTCGAAGCGGGCCACGCGACCACCGGTGTCGAGGATCTTCTGCTTGCCGGTGTAGAACGGATGGCACTGCGAGCAAACCTCGACGGTGATGTGTCCCGACTCCTTGGTGCTGCGAGTCTGGAAGGTATTGCCGCAACCACAGACGACCGTGGTCTCGACATACGCCGGATGAATTCCTGCCTTCATGGATGTCCTCTCGATATTGGCCGCCGGGTCGCCCACGCAGATCGCGAGGACGTGAACCGGAGCCGACTAGGCGGGAGGTCTGCTCACCAGGAGCAGACGCAACAGCTGCTCAGTATGCCAGAACGGCGGTTACGCTCCCAAAACACCCCCGACCCCCCGTTTGTTCCCACCACCACTCAGTGGGCAGAAGCCGAGCCGCCCGACCACGCCGGAGCGAGTCCCACGAGCGAGGAGTTCGCGGCCCATCTCACGCCCCAGCCGCCGAAGCGGATGCAACGAAATCGCGAGTCTCGACAACTGGCCCGCCGTACACCGGGTACCAACAATCCGCACCTCAACAACCACCACGGAGCGAACCCCTACGTGCGAGGAGTTCGCCGACCGTCTCGCGCCCGAGTCGTCGAAGCGCACAGCGACACAGGCACGAATCTCGACCACTGGGCCAGCACACACCCAGTGCCGAATGATCCACACACCAGCAATCACCACGGAGCGAGTCTTACGAGCGACCGTTCGCGGCCCGTCTCGCGCCCGAGTCGTCGAAGCGCACACGACGAGGTCTCGAGTCCCGACGGCTGGGCTGGTGTACGCCGGGTATTGACGATCCGCACCTCGGCGACCACCACAGAGCGAGTCTTACGAGCGACCCGTTCGCGGCCCGTCTCGCGTCCGAGTCGTCGAAGCGATGCGCCGAAGGCGCGAGTCTCGACGGCTCGGACGCGAGACCAAGGGGGCCGCGAACACGCCGCGCCGAAGGCGCGGCAAATCAAACACAGCCCCAAGAAGTTCGGGCACGCGTGCGAGCAGTTCTTAGTGAACTCTTAAACCGAGTAGCTCGTAATTCAAGTAGCTCGAAATTCAAGTAGCTCGCTACTCATGAATACGAACACACCTGTTCATAGAGTTTGAGGCCTGATGCACATCGCCGTGCCGAGACAGAAAGGAGAACCCTGTGAACAGCCGCGTTGCGTTGGCGGTCTTCGTTTCGTTGATTCTCGCTGTCGCGGTCGGCTGGTTTGCCGCCCCCGATAGCCCCTCGACGACCTACTCGTACGCGAAACCCGCTGCCGCACAGCTCGATCCGGCTACCGCCACCGCGAGCACAGGTAGTGGCGCGGGCGCGACGGCGATCATCCTGGCATTCATGATCGTGGGTGCCGCGGGTATCGGCCTGGCCTTCTTCAGCCCACATACGCCGAAAGGGCCCCGCGTAAGCGGAGCCCCTTCGACACTGAAACTGCTGGTCGACCTACTCGTCGAGCGCGCCAGGTGCGGTCTTGCTGACCTGCATCAGGAACTCGAGGTTGTTCTTGGACTTCTTCAGACGGTCGATCAGCAGATCGATCGCCTGGTGCGAGTCCAGGCCGGACAGTACGCGGCGCAGCTTGTGCAGCACCGCGGCCTCGTCGGGGCTGAGCAGTAGCTCGTCCTTACGAGTGCCGGACGGGTTGACGTCAACGGCCGGGAACACGCGCCGTTCCGCGATCTTGCGGTCCAGCTTGAGCTCGGCGTTACCGGTGCCCTTGAACTCCTCGAAGATCACCGTGTCACCGGTGGAACCGGTCTCGACCATGGCGGTCGCGATGATGGTCAGCGAGCCACCGTTCTCGATATTGCGCGCCGCGCCGAGGAACCGCTTGGGCGGGTACAGCGCGGTCGAGTCGACACCACCGGAGAGGATGCGGCCCGAGGCGGGCGAGGAGTTGTTGTACGCACGACCCAATCGGGTGATCGAGTCGAGCAGAACCACAACGTCTTTGCCCATTTCCACCAGGCGCTTGGCGCGCTCGATGGCGAGTTCGGCGACCGACGTGTGATCTGACGGCGGACGGTCGAAGGTGGAGGCGATGACCTCACCCTTCACCGAACGCTGCATATCGGTGACCTCTTCCGGACGCTCGTCGACCAGCACGACCATGAGGTAGACCTCGGGGTTGTTGATGGCGATGGCGTTCGCGATGTCCTGCATGATCGTCGTCTTACCTGCCTTGGGCGGGGAGACGATCAGGGCGCGCTGGCCCTTACCGATCGGCATGATCAGGTCGATGACGCGGGTGGTCAGCTTGTTCGGCTGGGTCTCCAGCCGCAGGCGCTGGTTCGGGTACAGCGGGGTGAGCTTGCTGAACTCGGGGCGCCGCTTGGCCGCGTCGACCTCGCCACCGTTGACCGTGTCCAGCCGCACCAGCGGATCGAACTTCTGGCGCTGGTTGCTCTGCTCACCGTCGCGTGGAGCGCGCACCGCACCGGTGATCGCGTCACCGCGGCGCAGGCCGTTCTTGCGGACCAGGTTCATCGAGACGTAGACGTCGTTCGGTCCGGCCAGATAGCCCGAGGTGCGCACGAAGGCGTAGTTGTCCAGCACGTCGAGGATGCCCGCGACCGGCTGCAAGACATCGTCCTCGCGGATCTCGAGCTCGCGTGCCTCACCGCCACCGGTGCCGCCCTCGCGGTCGCGACCACGACGACGTTCCCGGAAACGACGTCCCCGCCGTCCGCGACCGCCCTCGTCCTCGTCACCGCCACGGTTGGCGTCGCTACGGCCACCGCCCTCGCCGCCACGGCCGCCATTGGCACTGCCGTTCTGGCTGCGTTCGCCACCCTGGCCGCGCTCGCCGCCCTGGCCACGCTCGCCGCCCTGGCCACGCTCGCCGCCCTGGCCACGCTCGCCGCCCTGGCTGCGCTCGCGGCGGCGTTCGCCCTGCTCCTGGTCCGACTTCGGCTCGTCGGCACGGGCCTCGCCTGCGGCGGCCTCGCCGCCGGCGCGCGCCTGGTCACGACCGCGACGCTGCCTGCCGCGACCACGCTGGCCTGCCTCGCGACCGGAATCCTCGGTGGTCTCCGACGGCCCGGCCTCGGCCTGCGCCGGCTCGGCCTTGGGCTCCGCCGACTTCTCGGCGGCTTTCGGCGCGGCGGATTCGGCGATGGTCTCCTTCGCCGGGGCTTCCTTCGCCGGGGCGGGGGCCTCCTTCACCGGGGCGGAAGCAGCGGGCGCCACATCGAGGGTGCCCTGCTCGGCCTTTACCGGCGCCGCCTTGGCGGCGTCCGCATCGGACTTCACCTCGCCACGCGCGGACTTTTCCGCCTTCGCCGACTTTCCGGCTTGGTTTTCCTTGATGGCGGCGATCAAATCGCCTTTGCGCATTCCAGAGGTGCCTCGGATACCGAGTTCCCCCGCGAGCGCGCGCAACTGCGGCAACAACATTCCAGTCAGCCCCGATCGTGCGACGTCGGTTTGTTCGCTCATCTTCGAAATCTGTCCGGAGTCACTTTCGCGGTCCCCTGTCGGGTTGGAATCCACCCCGGGTGTCGCGAGCAGGTCCGTATCTGTCACGGAAATCCTTTCCTTCCCTCGATTGCCGTGTGCCTTTTCGAGGGTTTCGTCCCGCAGTCCGGGCGTTGTGCCGGACTCGGATGCGAGGGCCGAACATAAAGCTCGGACCGGCGCTGTTGCCGTATCACCTGCCCCGCCGGACCGGCGGCTTCGCCACCAGTTCCTGAAAGGTGGGAGAGATCATTCCAGTTGCGCAGCTACGCAGCACCCCCATGGCCTGGAGGCTCGAGCCTGGAGCCTGCTGGAGCGATTGCCCTGATGAAGCACCGGCGTCTGATGCGCACGATGTACGGACGTGCTCAGGATAGCTGGCAACCTGGAACCTCGGCAAGGCAGACGCGCCGTCAGTGGATTCGGACGCCTTCCGCGAGTCCCGGCTCGACTACTCGCAGCCCGTCGATGGCCGCGATTTCGCGGAGCTCGGCGGGGAATTCGCTGGTCCCCAAGGCCAGTACGGTGGGCCCGGCACCGGATACCGTCGCGGCGATACCGGCCGCCCGCAAGCGAGCGATCCAGGTGGTGGTCAGCGGCAGCGCGGGCGCACGCTGCGTCTGATGCAGTCGATCTGCCGTTGCGGGCAGTAGTAAGTCGGGACGTTGCGTCAGGGCGACGACCGCGAGTGCGGCGCGGCTGACGTTGAACGCGGCGTCGCCATGCGGCACGACCTCGGGCAACAGGCCACGGGTATGCGCGGTCGATGAGCGCTCGTCCGGAATCAGCACCACCGGACGCAGCCTCGGATGCGGATCCAGGCGCACCGCACGGTAGACGCGGCCGTGATCAGGCGCCGCGGCACCGTCATTGGCCGCGTCCGCGGCGGTTTCGGTCCAGGACACTACGATTCCGCCGAGCACACTGGCCGCGGCGTTGTCCGGGTGGCCTTCGAATTCCGAGGCCAGCTGCACCAATTGGTCGCTGCCGATGGCCAATGCGGGGTCCAGCTTCGCGGCGAGACCACATCCGGCTGCGAGACCGCCGACCACGGCCGATGCCGACGAACCGAGACCGCGCGAATGCGGAATCACGTTGCGGCACACCACATCGAGACCATCGGCCCAGACGCCCGCGGCCTCCAGGCCGCGCTCGATCGCGCGCACCACGAGATGCGAAGGGCCCCAAGGCACATCGTCGGCGCCCTCACCCTCCACTCGGATGGCAAGGCCGGAATCGGTAGTGCGCACCTCGATCTCGTCGTAGATGCCCAAAGCCATACCGAGCGAATCGAATCCGGGGCCGAGGTTGGCACTGGACGCGGGCACCCGCGCGGTCACGGACAGACCGACGGGCAGCGTCCTCGTCATCAGCTGGCTTTCGCGCGAATTCAACTCAGGCCAGCTCGAGTTCGTGGGCGACCGCGATCGGGTCGACCGGAATCGCCTGCACCTGTGGCATTCCCGCGAGCGCGTTATCCGGATCCTTGAGACCGTTGCCGGTCACCGTGCACACGACAGTCAGGCCGGAATCCAGCCAACCCTCCTTGCGCGCGGCGAGCAGGCCCGCGATGCTGGCCGCCGACGCGGGCTCGACGAAGACGCCCTCCGTCGCGGCGACCAGTCGGTACGCCGCCAGGATCTCGTCGTCGGTGGCGGCGCGGAAGGCGCCGCCGGACTGCTCCTTGGCCTCCATGGCGCCGTTCCAGGATGCGGGCGCGCCGATCCGGATGGCGGTCGCGATGGTCTCCGGGTCCTTGACCGGGGCACCGTTGACCAGCGGCGCGGCACCGGCGGCCTGCACACCGAGCATGCGCGGCAGCCCGGTGGTGATGCCGTCGGCGTAGTACTCGCGGTAGCCGCGCCAGTAGGCGGTGATGTTGCCCGCGTTGCCGACCGGAAGGGCGTGCACGTCGGGCGCCTTGCCGAGCACATCGCAGATCTCGAACGACGCGGTCTTCTGGCCCTCGATGCGGGCCGGATTCACCGAATTCACCAGACCGACGGTCGGGAATTCCGCGGTGACCTTGCGCGCGAGCTCGAGACAGTCGTCGAAGTTGCCGTCGACCTGGATGATCTTCGCGCCGAGCATGACGGCCTGGGCCAGCTTGCCCATGGCGATCTTGCCCTGCGGGATGAGCACGGCACAGCTCATGCCGGCACGGGTCGCGTAGGCGGCGGCCGATGCCGAGGTGTTGCCGGTGGACGCGCACAGCACGGCCTTCTGACCGCGGTATTTCGCATCGGTGATGGCCATCGTCATACCGCGGTCCTTGAAGGAGCCGGTCGGATTCAGGCCCTCGACCTTGAGATACACATCACAGTCGGTCAGCTGGGAGAGGTGCGGTGCCGGCACCAGCGGGGTGCCGCCCTCGTACAGGGTGACCGGGTCCCAGTCGGCGGCGCCCGCCAGCCGATCGCGGTAGGCGGCGATCAGGCCGGGCCACCGGGAGTGCACTCCGGCCTGTGGCGCGACGCCCGTCGTACGCCCACCCGTCGCCCGACCGCCACCCCCTACGGAATCGCGACGCGATGCTGTCATTCTTTGGTGCCTTCCAATCTCAGAACGCTGGTCACGGATGTGACGGACGCCATCTCCGCCAGGGCGGCGACGGTGTCCGCGA
The DNA here is from genome assembly GCF_050946365.1 of Nocardia sp. CA-107356. NCBI lineage: Bacteria > Bacillati > Actinomycetota > Actinomycetes > Mycobacteriales > Nocardiaceae > Nocardia > Nocardia sp. CA-107356. The sequence continues at coordinate 8,863,317 of NZ_CP191992.1, forward strand.
GCGCCGACTCCGAAGCATGATGGGTGACGACGACCAGTCGCGCACCCTCGCCGTGCCCTTCCTGACGGACGGTGGAGATGCTCACCTCATGCTTGGCGAATTCGCCCGCCACCTTGGCCAGCACCCCGGGTCGGTCTGCTACCTGCAGGTTCACGTGGTAACGCGTGGGCGTATCGCCGATCGGCGCGATCGGTAGCTCAGCATAAACCGACTCGCCCGGAGCACGGCCACCGTAGAACTTGTTGCGCGCGGCCATCACCAGATCGCCGAGCACCGCCGAGGCCGTCGGGGCACCGCCAGCGCCCTGACCGTAGAACATCAGCCGGCCGGCGTTCTCGGCCTCCACGACGACCGCGTTGAACGCACCGGTCACCGCGGCCAGCGGATGCTTGCGCGGGATGAGGGCCGGGTAGACGCGTACCGAGACACGCTCCTTGCCGCCCTCTTCCGGACCGGGTTCACCAGGGCCGGCGGGGACCCGCTCGCAGATGGCGAGCAGTTTGACCGTGCAGTCCAGCGCGGAGGCGGTCTCCAGATCCTCCGAGGTGATCTTCGAAATGCCCTCGCGGTAGACATCGGCCGCGGTCACGCGGGTGTGGAAGGCCAGCGAGGCCAGGATCGCGGCCTTCGCGGCGGCGTCGTAGCCCTCGACGTCGGCGGTCGGATCGGCCTCCGCGTAGCCGAGGCGGGTGGCCTCTTTCAGGGTGACCTCGTAGTCGGCACCGGTCTCGTCCATGGCGGAGAGGATGAAGTTGGTGGTGCCGTTGACGATGCCGACGACCTTGTTCACCCGGTCACCGGACAGCGACTGGATCAGCGGGCGCACCACCGGGATCGCGCCAGCGACGGCGGCCTCGAAGTAGAGGTCGGCGCGGTTGCGCTCGGCGGCGGCGGCGAGTTCGCCGGTGTAGTCGGCCAACAGGGCCTTGTTGGCGGTCACCACGGATTTGCCAGCGTTCAGCGCGGCCAGGATGAGGCGGCGGGCCGGGTCGATGCCACCGATGACCTCGACCACCAGGTCGACATCGTCACGGGCGACCAGCGCGTCGGCGTCGGTGGTCAGCAGTTCGGCCGGGAGGCCACGGTCGACCTGCAGATTGCGCACCGCGACCCCGCGCAGCACCAGCGGCGCACCGACACGGGCCCGCAGATCGTTGGCGTGATCGCGCAGAATCCGCACCACCTCGGTGCCGACATTGCCCATCCCGAGGACCGCGACTCCGATCGGTCGATCGGTTCCCCACACTCCGAACTTCGCAGCTTCAGGCCCACCCGCCGCCCGGCCACCACCCCTGATCGAATCGCTACGCGATACAGAATTCATTGCACCTCCAGGCTGAGCAGGTCCGCCACCGTTTCCCGGCGCAGAATGAGTCGCGGTACGCCATCACGCACCGCGACGACCGCTGGACGAGTCAGCTGGTTGTACCGGCTGGACATCGAATAGCAGTACGCGCCGGTCGCGGCGACGGCGACCAGATCGCCGGGGCCGACATCGGCGGGCATCCACGTGTCGCGGATGACGATATCTCCACTCTCACAATGCTTTCCGACGACCCGGGCGACCACGGGCGCGGCGTCGGAGGAGCGCGAGACCAGGCGGCAGTCGTAGTCGGCCTGATACAGCGCGGGACGGATGTTGTCGCTCATGCCGCCGTCGACGCTGACGTAGCGTCGACGCAGTCCGCCGTCGAGCGAGACGTCCTTGATGGTGCCGACCTCATAGAGGGTGACGGTGCCCGGTCCCACGATGGCGCGGCCCGGCTCGACGGCGATCTTCGGCTCGGGTAGTCCGGCGCGGCTCGCCTCGGTGGCGACCAACTTGCGCAGGCTCGCGGCGAATTCGTCCAGCGGCGGCGGATCGTCACTGGGCAGATACGAAATACCAAGGCCACCACCGAGATCCAGCGTGGCGATCTGTGCGGTGCGCTCGATGCCGAACTTGTCGATGGCCTCGCGCAGTAGGCCGAGCATGCGGCGCGCGGCGATCTCGAAACCATCGATGTCGAAGATCTGCGAGCCGATGTGGCTGTGCAGACCGACAAGTCGGAGATTATCGGCCTCGAAGACGCGGGCCAGCGCCTCCATCGCATCGCCGCCCGCGATCGAGAAGCCGAACTTCTGATCCTCGTGGGCGGTCGAAATGTATTCGTGGGTATGGGCTTCCACACCGACGGTGACGCGAACGAGCACGTCCTGCACCACACCGGCGCGGCCCGCGACGGCCTCCAGTCGCTCGATCTCGATCAGCGAGTCGACCACCACGTGACCGACACCCGCTTCGACCGCGGCAGCCAGCTCGGCGGCCGATTTGTTGTTGCCGTGCAAGGCGATTCGGTTCGCCGGGAAGCCCGCGTGCAACGCGACGGCCAGTTCGCCGCCGGAACAGACATCGAGGCAGAGGCCCTCGTCGCGGATCCAACGGGCGATCTCACCGCACAGGAATGCCTTGGAGGCGTAATGAACTCGTGCGTCCGGGCCGAAGGCGGCGACCATATCGCGACAGCGAGAACGGAAGTCGTCCTCGTCGACCACGAATAGCGGGGTGCCGAACTGGGCGGCGAGCTCGTGCACCGACACACCGGCCAACTGCACGACGCCGTCGGCATCGCGAGAAGCGTTGCGCGGCCAGACATTCGTGGGCAGATCGATCATCTGCTCGGGATCGCTCGGACGCTCCGCGAGACTGGGTGCGTGCGGGATCTCTGCGTGCCGGGGACCGGCAGGATGTGCGCTCACTACATACGCTCCGGTGCACTAACGCCGAGCAGCGCGAGGCCGTTGCTCAGCACCTGACGGGTGGCATTGGCCAGGGCGAGCCTGGCGGCATTGGTCGGGGTGACGGGTTCGTCACCGAGGGGCAGCACGCGCAGGTTCTTATTGGTCTGGAACCGGTGGTAGGCACCGGCCAGTTCCTCCAGGTAGCGCGCCACGCGGTGCGGTTCGCGCAGACCGGCGGCGCTGGCGACGGCGCGTGGGTACTCACCGATGGTCCGGATGAGTTCGCCCTCTTCGTCGGCGGTGAGCAGACCGAAATCCGGTGTCACCGTGTCATATTCGAATTCAGCCGCATTGCGCGCGATGGACGCGGTCCTGGCATGTGCGTATTGCACATAGTAGACCGGGTTTTCGTTGCTCTGACTGGTCCACAGGTTCAGGTCGATATCGATACTCGAGTTCACCGAACTGCGCACCAGCGAGTACCGGGAGGCGTCGACGCCGATGGCCTCGACGAGATCGTCGAGGGTGACCACGGTGCCCGCGCGCTTGCTCATCCGCACTGCCACACCGTCTTTGACCAGGTTGACCATCTGCCCGATGAGGACCTCGACGGTGGCCGGATCATCGCCGAACGCGGCTGCGGCGGCCTTCAACCGGCCGATGTAGCCGTGATGGTCCGCACCGAGCATGTAGATGCACAGGTCGAACCCGCGCGAGCGCTTGTTCTGGAAGTAGGCGATATCACCGGCGATGTAGGCGGCATTCCCGTCGCTCTTGAGGACCACCCGGTCCTGATCGTCGCCGTATTCGGAGCTGGCGATCCACCAGGCCCCGTCCTTCTGGTAGAGATCGCCGGAGTCCTTGAGCTTGGTGACGGCCTGCTCGACCGCACCGGACTCGAATAGCGAACTCTCGTTGAAATACACGTCGAAGTCGGTGCCGAATTCGTGCAGCGACTCTCTGATGTGCGCGAACATCAGCTCGACGCCCTCGGCGCGGAACAGCTCCAGCTGCTCGTTCTCCGGCAGGGTCGGTGCCTCGGGATGCGCGGCCACGATCTGGGCGGCGATCTCACCGATGTACTCGCCCGCGTAGCCGTTCGCCGGAGTCGGCGCGCCGGTAGCGGCGGCGACCAGAGACTTCGCGAAACGGTCGATCTGTGCACCGTGGTCGTTGAAGTAGTACTCGCGGGTGACCTCGGCACCCTGCGTGGCCAGGATGCGACCCAGCGCGTCACCGACGGAGGCCCAGCGGGTACCACCCAGATGCACCGGACCGGTCGGATTGGCCGAGACGAATTCCAGATTGATCCGGGTGCCCTTCAAGGCGTCCGAGGTGCCGTAGCCCGCGCCCGCGGTCAGCACCTGTCGCAGGATCGCGCCCTGCGCCGATGCGGCCAGCCGGATGTTCAGGAAGCCGGGTCCGGCGACCTCAGCGGTATCGATGGCGTCGGCGGTGGCGAGCGCCCCGGCGAGCCAGGTCGCCAACTCGCGCGGATTCGTTCCGGCCTTCTTGCCTACCTGCATGGCCACATTCGTGGCATAGTCGCCATGTTCCGGATTACGGGGGCGCTCCACATTGACCTCGTCGGGCAGGACCGCAGGGTCCAGTCCATGTTCGACAAGCACCTTCGCCGCGGTTGCGCGAAGGAGATCTGCAAGGTCAGCTGGAGTCACGAGTCTCTATCCTATGGTCTGGGCAGGTGTACGCCTCGAGTGGGCACCTCGGCGGAGCACTCCGCAACCACCCAGCACCATGGATCAATACATGGAAAGAGCACAGCGAGCTATGCCGAGCAGCACGAGCGCCAAATCGGCCAAGGCCGTCCGGGCCGCGGGGAAGGTCGCACCTTCGCGCAAAAAAGGTGGCGGCAAAGTAACGACGGGCAAAGGCCCATTGAAGAAGCGCCAGATTCCATGGCTGGTCATCGGGGCCGCCGTGGTGATCGTCGCGCTGATCGGGGCACTCGCCTACAGCCTGGTGCCGAAGTACCGGGACAAGGCCGAACTCGAGAAGTTCACGCCGAGCGCGCAGAAGAAGGATCCCTCGGATCAGATTCCCGGGGTGGCCAAGAAGGAATATCCCGCTGGCCTGCATGTCAGCGGTGCGCAGCGCGTCGCCTATGACCAGGCGCCGCCGTTCGGCGGTCCGCACGACCAGGTCTGGGCGAACTGCATGGGCGTGGTGTACAGCAAGCCGATTCGCGTGGAGAACGCGGTGCATTCGCTCGAGCACGGCGCGGTGTGGATCGCCTACAACCCCGACAAGGTCGACGCGGCGGGCGTCGACTCCCTGAAGCAGAAGGTCGAAGGCAAGCCGTTCACGCTGATGTCACCGTTGCCCGGCCTGGCGTCGGCGGTGACGCTGCAATCCTGGGGTCACCAGCTGAAGCTGGACGGCGCCGACGACAAGCGGGTCAACCAGTTCATCACCGCACTGCGCGAGAACCCGTACACCTACCCCGAAGTCGGCGCGAGCTGCTCCAACCCGGCCTTCGATGCGAACAATCCGACGCCCTACGACCCGACGCCGCCCGGACCCGACGCAGTCCCGATGGACGGCAAGGGCCTTTCTCAGGACCAGACCGAACTCGGCGGCGCGTCCGGTGGCCTGCCCGGCATGCCCAATATCCCCGGTGTGCCGAATATCCCGGGTCTGCCGAATATCCCGGGTCTGCCGACCGGAATTCCGACCCAACCCACGGAGGGGCAGTAGATGCCCACCGATACCGATATCGAGCCGGACGTTGCCACTGATTCCGCGGGTTTCGGCGCACAGGCGCAGCGGCAGCGCACCCCGCTGCTGGTACTCGGCGCGATCGGCATACTACTGATCGGATTTGCCGTCGGCGTGCTCGCTCGGCTGCCGCTGGATGGCAATACCGAACCCGACCCCGGCGCGGTCGATATCGGATTCAGTCAGGACATGTCGGCCCATCATGCGCAGGCGGTCGAAATGGCCGGTGTCGCGCTCATCGGTTCCACCGATAACGACGTGCGCAGACTGGCCTACGACATTCTGACCACCCAGCAGGGCCAGATCGGCCGGCTGCAGGGTTGGCTGCAGATGTGGGGTAAGCCGAATCAGAATGTCGACGGCTATATGGGCTGGATGACCGAACAGCCGGGCCACGCGCATTCCGGCGCGAGCGCCACCTCCGGCCACACCATGTCCGGCCCTTCGTCTTCCATGCCGGGCATGGCGACCACAGCGGAACTGACCGCGTTGCGCCAGGCCACCGGCCCCGCCCTGGACACGATGTTCCTGCAACTGATGCTGCGCCACCACCAGGGCGGACTCACGATGATCCAGTTCGCCGCCCAGCACGCCGAAACCACCGCCGTGCGCACCCTGGCAGCCACCATGGCGACCACCCAACAGGGCGAAGCCCAACTGATCACCACCATGCTCACCGCACGCAACGCAACACCACTGCCGCTGAACTGACCGCGTGTATCGGGCCGGAAGCGAAACCCCCCGGCCCGACACGCTTTTTGGCGGACGCCGATCAATGCGATACGCTTGCCCCGCCCGATCGGCCGCCGCACCCGGCGCCCTTCGAGAACTATCCCGCCCTCGTAGCTCAGGGGATAGAGCGTCTGCCTCCGGAGCAGAAGGCCGCAGGTTCGAATCCTGCCGAGGGCACCACACGAAGAAGGCCCTGACCAGCGCACATGTGGTCAGGGCCTTTCTCATCCGAGGACTCGTCCAGCCTCAGCGTCACGAGTTGTCACAACCTCACCCAATGTCTTCGCTGCGGCCTCCAGGGCTTCGCCCCGGACCCCCAGCCCTTGTGGCTCGGTGGCATGGAGAGCATGACTCGATGCTCGGCTCATTGTGGCTGGGTTGGGCGGGGAAAGCAGAAGCCGATGCCGGGCTCATTATGGCTGGGTTGGCGGGCTGAGCATGGCCGATGCTCTGTGCTGTGTGGCTGGGTTGGGTGGGATGTCGCACGCTCCGTGACGCTGCTCTTGGAGAATCACCGGCGGTGGCACCTTTTGGGGTGCATCGTGGTGGTGGGCGTCAACGACGACCTTCGAGGAGCCCTGATGGCTGCGAAGTATGAGCGAATCGCCGACAGAATTCGCCACAAGATCGGGATGGGTGGGCGAGTTCGGCGTACCGCCGAACGTCATCAGTGGGAGAAGGACCGTGCGCTCCTGTCGGAAGCGGTCCGAAGGTCCACCGGCGCAACCGAACACGACACCGGGCTGACCATCGATGATCTGGAATTCTTCGCCTACTACCAAACGATCGAAGCGGACGCCGATATCGCGGCCGTCTTCGAGGTGCCGATCGGGACGCCGATCTTGCGCCGCGACTATCGAACGCAGCTCAAGGCCCAAGGTTCTCCGGTCACCCTCAGCACGTCGTATCTGGTCTATGACGTGGTGGCGGCGAATCCGAGGTTGCTCGACGCCGCTGAGGAACCCTGGCCCGGTGGCACCCATCACCAGTTGCGGACGCTGAATATCGAGATAGATCGCGTTGTGGAATCGATAACCGCGCACCGGCCGAGCGCGACCGAGATGGCGGAACTCGATATACCCATCGATGTCGCGGTCTTGGTCGTGCGCAAGCAGATGATCGATACGACAGGACGTACCGTCGAGTTCTCCGACATCGTGCTACCAGGTGACCGCACCGAACTCGTATTCGAAACTCAGCTCAGTCGATGGGATAGGCCATGACGCAACTCATCTCGGTAATTACGCCCGCCTACCATCCTGTCGGCGAATACCTCATTGCGGCATGGGATTCCCTGGTATTGCAGGACCTTCCGCCCGGTTGGGCATGGGAATGGATCGTTCAAGAAGACGGGACGACCGGCGACGTCGGGCCATTACTCCCAACGGATCCGCGCATCAAACCGGGATTCGGTCGACGTGGCGGTCCCGGCGTCTGCCGATCCCTTGCCCTCGGCAGGTCCACGGGAACCCTGGTGAAAGTTCTCGACGCCGACGACCAGTTGACGCCCGGCACCCTCGCACGCGATATTTCCGCGCTCCAGCAGACCGGTGTCGGCTGGACAACGTCGCGTGTCCTCGATCTGCTTCCGGATGGTTCCACCGTGGGATTCGACCATGACCCGGCGCAGGGGCGGATCACTTCCGGCACTGTCCTACAACACTGGCGAAAGCACGACTACCGCGCCCAAGTCCATCCGGCGAGCCTCTGCATACGACGGGACTTGCTGTTGGCGGTGGGCGGCTGGATGGCGTTGCCCGCCTCGGAAGACACCGGACTGCTCCTCGCGGCCGATGCGCTGAGCGACGGGTGGTTCTCAGCGGAACCTGGCCTCCTGTACCGAAAATGGGCCGGACAGGTCACCGCCCATCCCGACCACACCGAAGCCAGGGAGATCGCCGCGCGAATGGGCCTGATCGCGGAACGCGCCGACATCCTGCGTTCGACAACCGAATTCCGGCTGACCCCGATCCCGGACCGACGGCCCTTGGGACAGACGTCCTAACTCATGTCCCTGGTCGGTGTTCCGGTTGCGGCGGTGCGCATTGCCGTAATCTTCCACCCAAGCCGGGGTGAGTGGGAGGACGCGACGATGACATATCCGCCGAGTGGGCAGCCGCCGTTCGGACAGCCGCAGGAGCCGGGGCAGGCGGGTTATGGGCAGCCGTATCCGCCGCAGGGTGGGCAAGGGTATCCGCAGCAAGGCGGTTATCCGCCGCCCGGCGGTCAGGGCTATCCGCCGCCCGGTGGTCAAGGGTATGCGCCGCAAGGTGCGCCTGGATATCCGCCACCGGGCGGCCCGGTCGGATATCCGCCGGGTTATCAGGGGTATCAGCCACCGAAGAAACGCAGGACAGGCCTGATCGTCGGGCTGGTGGTATTGGTGGTCGTGATCGCGGGTGCGGTTGGCGCGGGCGTGACGCTGACCGTGCAGGGTAAGACGCCGCTCGCCTCGGATGAGAAGAAGATCGAGGTGGCGATCCACGATTTCTACGACACACTCGGATCGGACGGATTCGCCGCCGCGGCGGCCAAGGCATGCGCGGCCGATCGCGCGGAGTTCGACACGCTGACCGACGAGCAGAAGAAGGAATTCGATACCGCCAAGGTCGATGTCAGCATCGACAAGATCGACAATATCGTCATCACCGGTGACCGCGCGACGGCCCGGATCACCGGCAAACTCACGCTGACCATTCCGGGCGAGAACCCCGATACCGACACCGGCACCAACGAACACCTGCGCAAGGAAGACGGGAAGTGGAAGGTCTGCTCGGCGGAGTCGGGGAAGAACTGACGTAATCTCGTCGAATGAGCTGCTGCGGACCGTCGCGCCGGACCTTCCTCAGCACCATCGGGCTGGCCGCGCTGACCGCACTCGCGGCCCCGGGTTCGGTTCGGGCCCAACCGAATCCGCTCTTGGCAACCGACCTGGAGATCGTCACGGTCACCGATCGATCGGTGATACTCACCTGGACGACGGTGGCCCCGGATCCGAGCGGACGACTGCTGCCGGTCGATACCGACGCCGAAGTGCGCTTGGGTCCGGCGGATTCACCGCTGGCTCCGGCGACGGTCTACGCCGAGGACGAGCGCACCCCGTACCACTACGCCGAGATCGACGGTCTGGAATCGGGTCGCACCTACCGATTCGAGGCCTGGTCGAACGGCGCCCGGGCCGCGCCCGCACTCTCACTGACCACCCGCAACCCCGGAAGTCCGGAATCCACCGGCGAATTCACCACCCTGAGACCGCCGCCGGGCCGCCCGCTGCGCACCATCGCCCTCGCCAACGACGTGCACTATGGCGAACAGGTCAGCGGGCTCGTCGTGGACAGTCTGCCGCCGGGCTTCCGACAGGAGCCGGGCCTGCCGCCCTATCCGGAGGTGATGCTGGCCGCACTGCTCGATGATCTGCGCCGCCCCGACCGCGGTGCCGGCACACTGCTCATCGCAGGCGATCTCACCGCCGAAGCAAGGCCGGAGGAATCGCGCGCGGTCCGCACGCACCTCGACACCTGGGGTGTGCAGGGCCGCGATTATCTGGTCGTGCGCGGCAACCACGACCGCCCGCACGTCGGCTCGGAATATCGAGGCTGCGTCCCGGCACCCGCGGATCATCACGACTGCTGGGCCGAGGAATTCAATGCGCGCCAGCAGTTGATCGAGCACGAGGTCGGCGGTCTGCGGTTGCTCGGCCTGGACACCAGTGAACTCGACGGTTCGGGCGGCAGTATCGACCGTCCGCAATTCGACCGGCTCGGCGAAGTGCTTCGCACAGATCCGGATCGCCCGACGCTGGTGTTCGGCCACCACCCGGTGACCGCCGAGTCCGGTCTGACCAACACCGCCGGACCGGGCTTCGTCCTCAACCGTCCCGACAGCCTCGAACTCCAGACCCGCTACGAACGCGCCCCTGGAGTATTTCTGCAGCACAGCGGCCATACCCACCGCAACCGTCGCACCCGTCCCGATACCGGCTGCGCGGTGGAATTCCTCGAAGTGGCGGCGGTCAAGGAGTATCCGGGCGGCTACAGCCTGCTGCGCCTGTACGAGGGCGGGTACATGATCAACTTCTATAAGACCCGCACCGCGGACGCGCGCCGATGGAGTGCGACCACCCGAGGCGAATACTTCGGCCTGCTGCCGGATTACACGCTCGGCACCTTCGCCGACCGCAATCACGTTGTGCTGCGGGACTTCTCGGGCCTGACCTGACCTGCGCGGAAAATCATCGCGGCCGCAGCCGTACCGATACCATCCGCCCACGTCGGACGCGGTATCTTGCTTAGGTAAGCCTCATCATATGAAGTGAAACCTTGCACAGGTCGGAAGGACTCTCCAACATGTCGATCAGATGGAAATCGGTTTCCGCAGCGCTGGCCGTCACCGTCGCGGCGCTCGGCCTGACGGCCTGCTCGAATTCCTCGGACGACAAGAACGAGATCACCGTCTACAACGCCCAGCACGAATCCCTGACCAAGGAATGGGTGGACGCGTTCACCAAGGAGACCGGCATCAAGGTCACGCTGCGGCAAGGCGGCGACACCGACCTGGGCAACCAACTGGTCGCCGAGGGCGCCGCCTCGCCGGCCGATGTCTTCCTCACCGAGAACTCCCCCGCCATGGCGCTGGTGGAGAACGCCGGACTCTTCGCCGATGTGGACAAGCAGACCCTGGACAAGGTGCCGGCGCAGTTCCGCCCGTCCACCGGCAAGTGGACCGGAATCGCCGCCCGATCAACGGTTTTCGTGTACAACAAGGATAAGGTCACGGCCGACCAGCTGCCCGCCTCGCTGCTGGATCTGGCGCAGCCGCAGTGGAAGGGCCGCTGGGGTGCCGGCGTTTCGGGCGCCGACTTCCAGGCCATCGTCGCGGGTCTGCTCGCCCTGAAGGGCGAGGATGCCACCAAGGCCTGGCTCAAGGGTCTGAAGGACAACGCCACCGCATTCCCGAACAATGTCGCCACCATGAAGGCGGTCAACTCCGGCCAGCCCGACGGTGGTGTGATCTACCACTACTACTGGTACCGCGACCAGGCCAACACCAAGGAGAGCAGCAACCACACCGCGCTGCACTACTTCAAGAACCAGGATCCGGGCGCCTTCGTCTCGGTTTCCGGTGGTGGCGTGCTGAAGTCGAGCAAGAAGCAGGAGTCGGCACAGAAGTTCCTGGCGTTCATCACCGGCAAGGCCGGACAGGAGATCCTGCGCGATGGCGACTCGATGGAGTACCCGGTCGCCAGTGATATCGCGGCCAACCCGGCGCTGCCGCCGCTGGCCTCGCTGCAGGCACCGGCCGTCGACCCGAGCAAGCTCGACGCCAAGAAGGTGACGGCACTGATGACCGACGCGGGTCTGCTCTAGCCATGGCCGTTCGGACCGCTGTCGCCGCACCCCGGGTCGGGAGACCCGGGGCTCTGGTCACGACCGTCGCCCTGCTGCTGGTGGCGGCGACGTTCGTGCCGCTCGGCTACATCGTGTCCACCGTCTTCTCCACCGGTCTGCATGAAGCCGCACAGCTGGTGTTCCGCCCGAGAGTCGGTGACCTGCTGCGCAATACGGTCGGGCTGGTGGTCCTCACCGTGCCCATCTGTGTGGTACTCGGCGTCGGGCTGGCCTGGGTGGTCGAGCGGACGAATGTGCCGGGCGCGGCGTGGTGGGGGCCGGTCTTCGCGGCGCCGCTGGCCGTGCCCGCATTCGTGAACAGCTACGGCTGGGTCAGTGTCTTCCCGACCATGCACGGGCTGTGGGCGGGCGTGGTGATCTCAACGATGTCGTACTTCCCGCTGGCGTATCTGCCCGCGGCGGCGACGCTGCGCCGCCTGGACCCGGCGGTGGAGGAATCGGCGCGCGCGCTCGGTTCCGGCCCGGTCGCGGTCTTCCTCCGAATCGTGTTGCCGCAGTTGCGATTGGCCATTCTCGGCGGCGGGCTGCTCATCTCGCTGCACCTGCTCGCCGAATACGGCGCGTTCGTCATGATCCGCTTCGACACGTTCACCACCGCGATCTTCGAGCAGTATCAATCCAGCTTCGCCGGTCCGGCGGGCAGCATGCTGGCGGGCGTGCTGGTGCTGTGCTGCCTGGTGCTGCTCACGGTCGAGGCGGGGGCGCGCGGTAAGGCGCGCTACGCCAGAATCGGCAGCGGTGCGCCGCGTGCGGGGGTCCGAGTCGCGTTGGGGCCGACCACGATTCCGGTTCTCCTGGCTTTGGCAGCGGTTGTCGCATGCTCGATCGGCGTGCCGCTGTGGACCATCGTGCGCTGGCTGCGCATCGGCGGTGCGCAGGTCTGGGATATCACCGAGATCGGCACGGCGCTGGGCCAGACCATCGCGCTGGCGGCGCTGGCCGCACTGATCACCACACTGTGCGCATTTCCGGTGGCCTGGATCGCGGTGCGCTCCACCTCGGCATTCGCCCGAATGGTGGAGGGCGCCAACTACATTACGAGTTCACTACCCGGCATCGTGATCGCGCTGGCCATGGTGACCGTCACCATTAGGTGGGCGCCGCCGCTCTATCAGACGATGACCATGGTCGTCACCGCGTATGTGCTGATGTTCCTGCCGCGGGCGCTGGTCAGTGTGCGCGCGGGACTCGCGCAGGTGCCGGTCGGGCTCGAGGAGGTGTCGCGCTCGCTCGGACAGTCCGCTCCGGTGACCTTCCTGCGCGTCACGCTGCGGCTGACCGCGCCTGCCGCGGCCGCCGCGGGTGCGCTGGTCTTCGTGGCCGTCGCGACCGAGTTGACCGCGACATTGCTCTTGGCACCCAGCGGAACTCGCACACTCGCGATGCGATTCTGGTCGCTGTCGGGCGAATTGGATTACGCCGCGGCCGCACCCTACGCACTCATCATGATCGTCGCCGCGGTTCCGGTGACATATCTGCTGTTCACCCAATCCAGGAAGGCGGCTGGGTTATGAGTCGGCTTGTCGTGGACGACGTTTCGAAGACGTTCGGCCTGCACCAAGTACTGGGCGGAATCAGTCTGGAAGTGCCCGATGGGAGTTCGACCGCGGTGGTCGGCTCGTCGGGCTGCGGTAAGACCACGCTGCTGCGGGTGATCGCCGGATTCGAGGCCCCGGATGCGGGTTCGGTCGCCATCGGCGCGGAAACCGTGACCCGCGACCGCTTTTCGGTGCCGCCGCAACGGCGCAATGTCGGTTATGTCGCGCAGGACGGCGCGCTGTTCCCGCATCTGACCGTCGGCCAGAACATCGCGTATGGCCTGCGCAGCGGATTCTGCGGTCTGCGGCGTGGCAAGAATCGGGTGCGCGAGCTGCTGGAGATGGTCTCGCTCGATCCGTCCTACGCCGAACGGCGTCCCCATCAGCTCTCCGGCGGCCAGCAGCAGCGCGTCGCCCTCGCTCGCGCCCTCGCCCGCAAACCCGACGTCATGCTGCTCGACGAGCCGTTCAGCGCACTCGATGCCGGGTTGCGCGCCACCACCAGGCAGGCCGTGGCCGAGACGCTGCGCGCGGCGGGTATGACCAGCATTCTGGTCACCCACGACCAGGAGGAAGCGCTCTGCTTCGCCGAGCAGGTCGCCGTCATGCGCGAGGGTGTCTTCACGCAGGTCGGCGCTCCGGAAGAGGTCTATGCGACGCCCTGCAACCTGTTCACCGCCAAATTCCTCGGCGATTGTGTGCTGCTCGACGCGGTGGTCGACGGCGATGTCGCCAAATGCGCACTGGGCCGGATTCCGGTGCAGAAATCAGCGCCGTCCGGCCGGGCAACCATCATGATCCGGCCGGAACAGCTTGTGGCGCACGTGGTTTCGGATGACGAACCGAGCAGTGGGATCGTGCGCGACGTGGAGTTCCGCGGCGCGGATGTCATGCTCACCATCGCACTGGACGGGGACACCGATCCGGTGCGGGTCCGCCGTGCCAGCGTCGCCGCGCCGACCGCGGGTCAGCGGGTGCGATTGGATGTGCTCGGCACCGCCGTGGCCTTCGAAGCGGCGGCCTGAACCACGGACACCCGGCTCGGCGGTGGCGTATCACCGAGCCGGGCACCCATGGTGGCGCACCCCATTGGAGCGAGCGGCGGGAATTGAACCCGCGTAAACGGCTTTGCAGACCGTTGCCTCAACCACTCAGCCACGCCCGCCTCGCCATGAATAATGCCGTCGTCCGCATCGAATTGCCCACGGTTGCACTCACTGTGATCCGAATCGGCAAGCAATGGGCGAAACCGTGTCACGGCGGCGCCCCGCCGGCTCGACACATGCGATGATCGGAGCCATGTCACGGCCACGCCCACTCCCGCAGGATCCGATCGAGGAGGCCCACCGTCAGTGGGTGGACCACGGCTGGGGCGATGTCGCCGACGGAATGGCCGCGGTGACCTCACTGGTGCGGGCCCAGCAAATTGTGATGGCTCGGGTGGACGAGGCTCTAAAACCGACCGGTCTAACCTTCTCGCGATACGAACTTCTCATGTTGCTGTCTTTCAGTAAGACGGGTGCACTTCCGATGGCGAAGGCCAGCGCGCGCCTGCAGGTGCACCCGACCAGCGTGACGAATACCGTCGATCGGCTAGAGGCCGCGAAGCTCGTCGAGCGGGTGCCGCATCCCAGCGATCGACGCGCAACGCTTATCGAAATCACTTCTGCTGGACGAGAATTGGTTGCCCAGGCGACGGAGGAACTCAACGCGAAGGTCTTCGCTTTGCCCGGACTTCCGCCGGATCGGCTGCACACCCTGCTGCAGTTGCTCGCGGAGTTCCGCCATGCTGCGGGCGATTTCGACACCGGTGGCGAACCGGCCCGCTGGTCGGCGCACGAGGAGTAACGAAACGCGCAGACCGGTCGGTCTTTACACTGTTCGGACGACCGACCGGTAACGGTCTGGCATCCAACTAGCGAATTCCCCGCCCTGTCGTCTTGGCAGCGGACCCGAAAGGGTCCACCATAGAATCCATGGTGCTGGTCTTGGGGGTGTCGGCGGGCGCTGGTGGCGCTCGCGCGATGCTCACGCATTCCGATCAGCCGCATCTCCCCCCGATTGATCGATGCGACGTGCCGCGTCGGGCGGGTGGTGGGGTCGAGGAACCGGTCGTCGAGGCGATCCGTCAGATGCGCACGGCCGCGGACCGGCGCGATGAACTGATCACCGGAACCGCCGTAACCTGTCGCTGCCCACTGCACGCCGACGCCATCCGGACCACCGTGGGCCGCACCCGGCTCACCATCGTCGACGAACCGCTGGCCCAGCTGCGATACCTGCGTTTCACCGGCCGCCTGCCCACCAGCGGCTCGGTGCTCCTCTACGACCTCGGCAGTTCCGGCCTGACCATCACCCACGCCGACTGCCGCACCGACACCATCCTGTCCAGCAAACGCAGCACCGTGCTCGGCGGCGACGGCTATGACGCGCTGCTGCGCTGGCAACTCGCCCGCGGCGGGGTGCTGACCGACAAGCTCACCAGCCGCAGGCACCGGGAAGAACTCAGCAGCGCCCGCGTGATCACCGCCATGGACAGCAGTTCCGGCGGACGCGCCGTGGTCACCCGCAGCGACCTCGCCGAATTGTGTGCCGCTGGCATCCACCATTCGGCCTCGTTCGTTCGCCAACTGATCGAGGAAACCGGGATCCAGCCGGAGGCGCTGGTCCTGCTCGGCGGCTGCACCCGCAACCCCAGCATCCGCGAAGAGTTGGCCGAGATGATCGAACTCCCGGTCATCTACGACTCGGAGCCGGAGTACGTCTCGGCCCGCGGCGCCGTTCTGCTCGCCGCGGAACGCCGCACCGGCGACGTGCGAATGGCACGACTGCGCAGCGGAGCACTGACAGGCTCATTGCTGCCGACCACCACCGGCCGCCGCAAACTCATTGCCGCTGTAGCGGTTACGATCGCATTGGGCGCGACAATCGCCGGTCTGCTCGCCGTGGACCACACCGCCGCTCAACCCCCGGAAGGCGGCAACGCCCCCACCCCCGTCGAAATCGCCGGAATCCCGGCAAAACCGTTCAACTGAGCCTTCCCGCTACATTGCGGTGCCGCTTTAAGAACTCGGCAAGCCGTTCTTAGGGCGCTTGATGAACTGTGGACGCATTCGATCAAATGATCCTGGAGGTACGGATGGCGTTCGCAACCTCGTGGCAGATGTTCAAGACATCGGCTGCGGTGCTGAAATCACGTAAGCAGTTGGCGGTTTTTCCGGTGTTGTCGGCGGTGGCGAGTGTTCTGGTGGCCGTCACGTTCGTGGTGCCGATCATTGCCACTGATGCCTGGGACAAGTCGTCGACGACGACCTATGTGCTGTTCGGGCTGATGTATTTGGCCTCGGCATTCATCACGATCTTCTTCAATGCGGCGTTGATCTCGCAGGCAAATGTTGCGTTGCAGGGTGGGGATCCCAGTGTGGCCGAAGGGCTGCGCGCGGCGGGGGCGCGGTCGCCGCAGATTCTGGTCTGGGCGGCGATTTCGGCGACGGTGTCGCAGGCATTGCGGTGGTTGCAGGATCGGGTGCCGTTTCTCGGAGTGATTCTGGCCGCTGTCGCTGGGACGGCGTGGCAAGTGGTCACATACCTGGTGTTGCCGAAGATCGTGCTGGAGGATCGTAATGTTGTTGCGGCGGTGAAGGATTCGGCGGCAGCGTTGAAGCGGACCTGGGGGGAGAATCTGGTCGGCAATGCCGGGCTCGGGTTGTTCGGTGTGCTGCTCGCGCTGCCGGGCATGCTGACGATGGCCCTCGGAATCGCACTGCTCGTCAGTAGCGCGGGAGTCGGGCTGGTAGTGGCCGCGCTCGGCATCGCGTGGCTGATTGTGACCGTGATCGTGGTATCCGCGCTGTCGGGCATCTACCAGACCGCGCTGTACCGGTACACCGTTGATGGCAGTTCGCCGGTTGCCTTCGCTACGGCGGATCTGTCGCAATCGTTCCGGCGACGTGGCCGCCGCTGATCGAATACACCTGTGCCCGGCCGAGATTCACTCGGCCGGGCACAGTGCTTGCTCGAATATCTCAGCGCTGGAGGGCGTCAGCGGTTGGTGAACTTCGCCGGGCGCTTCTCCACGAAGGCGGTCATGCCTTCCTTCTGATCCTCGATCGCGAACAGCGAGTGGAAGACTCGTCGTTCGAAGCGCAGACCCTCGGTCAGGGTGGTTTCGAAGGAGCGGTTCACCGCTTCCTTCGCGATCATGGTGACCGGGAGCGACATCGCCGCAATGGTCTCGGCGACCTCGAGTGCGGTGTCGAGCAGTTCGGCGGCGGGGACGATGCGGGAGACGAGTCCGGCGCGCTCGGCTTCTTCGGCGTCCATATTGCGGCCGGTGAGCACCAGATCCATGGCCTTGGCCTTGCCGATCGCGCGGGTCAGGCGCTGCGAGCCGCCGATGCCGGGGATGACACCGAGCTTGATTTCCGGCTGGCCGAATGTGGCGTTATCGGCGGCGAGCAGGATGTCGCAGATCATGGCCAGCTCGCAGCCACCGCCGAGGGCGTATCCGGCGACGGCGGCGATGGTCGGCTTGCGGAACTGTGCCAGCCGGTCCCACCGCGCGAAGTAGTCGTTCATGAACATATCCATGTACGACTTGGGCTGCATCTCCTTGATATCGGCGCCCGCCGCGAAGGCCCGCTCCGAACCGGTGATGACGATGGCGCCGATCGCGTCATCGTGCTCGAGTTCGTCGAGCGCGGCGATGACATCGTCGAGGACCTGCGCGTTCAGCGCGTTCAGCGCCTTCGGGCGGTTCAGCGTGATCCAGCCGACCCGGCCCTTGCGCTCCAGCAGAATCGTCTCGAAGTCGGGTCCTTCCGTCGCCCGGCCGCCACCTCCCACGGAATCGCTTCGCGATGCATCCATCTTTTAAGCACCCTCTTGGTCGGAACGGATACGGATATCGGTGACGATAGCGGAGAAGTCCTTACCCGCCTGCGCCTGGTTGAACCGGGTGTAGATCTCCGAGGCGAGCAGGCCGAGTTGGCCGTCGATGCCGTTATCGCGCAGGGCATTCGCGGCCAGGCCCAGGTCCTTGGCCATCAGCGCGGTGGCGAATCCGGGCTGGTAGTCATTGTTGGCCGGGCTGGTCGGCACGGGGCCCGGGACCGGACAGTAGCTGGTCAGCGCCCAGCTCTGGCCGGAGGCGGTGGAGACCACATCGAAGAAGGACTGATGGCTCAGGCCCAGCTTCTCACCGAGTACCAGGGCCTCGGACAGCCCGATCATCGAGATGCCGAGCAGCATGTTGTTGCAGATCTTCGCGGCCTGGCCGACGCCGGAGTCGCCACAGTGCACGACCTTGCCACCCATTACCTGGAGCACGTCGAGCGCATCGGCGAAGGCGGCTTCGCTGCCGCCGACCATGAAGGTCAGCGTGCCAGCGGCGGCACCGGCGACACCGCCGGAGACCGGGGCGTCCAGTGCGCGATGGCCCGCGCCGACGGCGAGGGCAGCGGCCGCCTTGGCGTCGGCGACGTCGATGGTGGAGCAGTCGATGAACAGGGTGCCGGGGTCGGCGGCGGGCAGCAGGTCGGCGTAGACGTCGAGAACCAGCTTGCCGTTGGGCAGCATGGTGATCACGACATCGCGGCCCGCGGCGGCCGCGGCGGCCGAATCAACCACGGTGGCGCCGTCTTCGCGCGCCTGCTCCTGTGCGGCGGGGACCGGGTCGAAGGCGAGTACGTCGTAGCCGGCCTTGACCAGGTTCGCGGCCATCGGCCCGCCCATATGGCCGAGGCCGAGGAAACCGATCTTCTTCATCACTTGCTTTCCTCCGGTGTTGTCTGCTCCCGCAAACTCAATTCCTTATCGCCCAATTCGGCGAAGTACGCGTCGACCTGCGCGGCGGTGACATCGGCGAGCGTCGCGGGCGACCACTGCGGGTTGCGGTCCTTATCGATCACCTGCGCGCGAATGCCTTCGACCAGATCGTGCGAGGCCAGCGAGGCGATGGACACCCGGTACTCCTCGTTCAGCACCGCTTCGAGGCTTGTCGCGGCACGGGCCGCACGCAGCGAACGCAGCGTCACCTTCAGTGCCACAGGCGATTTGGCGAGGACTTCGGTGGCGGCCTTGGCCGCCTGCGGCGATCCGTGCGACCGCAACCGATCGACGATCTCCTCGACGGTATCCGCGCTGTAGCACGCGTCTATCCAGTCCTGCTGGGCGACCAGCTCGGATTCCGGTGCGTCCGTGGCGAATTTGGCAATGGCGATCTCGGCGGTCTCGGTTCGCAGCGTTTCCAGCAGTGCCGGGATATGTTCCGAGGCGACGTAGTAGTCGGCAAAATCTGCGGCGATGGCATCACCGGCATTCATCCGCGCAGTGGTCAGTGCCACATGCGTGCCGATTTCACCCGGGGTGCGGGCGAGCAGGTAGGTGCCACCGACATCGGGAATGAAGCCGATTCCGACCTCCGGCATGCCGATCTTGGAGCGTTCGGTGACGATCCGGTGGCTGCCGTGACCGGAAAGCCCGACGCCGCCGCCCATGACGATGCCGTCCATGATCACGACATATGGCTTCGGATAGCGGCCGATCAACGCATTGAGCACATATTCGTCACGCCAGAAAACTCCGGTGGCCGAATCCGCACTGGTGGCACCGCTTTTCGCATCGTTGTGAATAGCGACGATATCGCCGCCCGCGCACAGCCCGCGCTCACCCGCACCGGTGACGACGATGGTACGAACCTCGTCGTCATCGGCCCATGCCTGCAATGCTGCGGTAATGGCCAAGGCCATCGGATGATTCAGCGCATTGATGGCCTTGGGCCGGTTCAGCGTGATCAGACCGAGTCCGTCGCGCTTATCGATGATGACTTCGGACTCGTTCATGCTGCTCCTACCACCGAGCGGGCGACGACCACCCGCATGATTTCGTTGGTGCCCTCGAGAATCTGGTGCACCCGTAGATCGCGAACGATCTTCTCCACACCGTATTCGGCCAGGTAGCCGTATCCGCCGTGCAATTGCAGCGCCTTATTCGCGACCTCGAATCCGGCGTCGGTCGTGAATCGCTTTGCCATGGCACACAATTCGACCTTGTCGTCGGCGTCGGCATCCAGTGCGGCCGCGGCCCGCCACAGCAGGGTCCGTGCCGCCTCCAGCGAGGTGCGCATATCCGCGAGCTGGAATTGCAGCGCCGGATTGTCCAGTAGTCGGCCGCCGAAGGCCTTGCGCTCGGCCAGATATGCCACCGACTTGTCCAGCGCCGACTGGCCGCCGCCGAGCGAGCAGGCGGCAATATTGAGCCTGCCGCCGTTGAGCCCGTTCATCGCGATGCGGAAGCCATTGCCCTCGACGCCGAGCATATTGGCGGCGGGCACCCTGGCGTTCTCCAGAATCACCTGACGCGTGGGCTGCGCATTCCAGCCCATCTTCTTCTCGTTGGCGCCGAAGGAAATTCCCGGGGTGTCGGCGGGAACAATGAATGCCGAAATCCCGCGCGCACCCGCGTCGCCAGTGCGCGCCATGATGACGTACACGTCGGTACTGCCCGCGCCGGAGATGAATTGCTTTACCCCGGTGAGCAGATAGTCGTCACCGTCGCGAACGGCCTTGGTACTCAGGGCCGCCGCGTCGGATCCGACACCCGGCTCGGTGAGTGCATAGCTGCCGAGCCATTCCATCGAGGTCAGCCGGGGCAGCCACTGGTTGCGTTGCTCGTCGTTGCCGTAGCTGTCGATCATCCACGAAACCATGTTGTGGATGGAGATATACGCCGCGATGGCCGGGCAGCCGGTAGCCAGTTGCTCGAAGATGCGCACGGCGTCGAGCCTGCGCAGTCCGGAGCCGCCGACATCCTCTCCGATATAGATGCCCCCCATACCGAGCGAACCCGCCTTGCGCAGCACATCCACCGGAAAGTGCTTCTGCTCATCCCATTCCAGGGCGTTCGGGGCGAGGTATTCGTCGGCGAAGTCGCGCGCCATCTCGGCGATGGCGCGCTCGTCGTCATCGAGTACGAACACGATCGTCAACCTCCCGTCGGTGAGCTCGGTCAGTCCATCGTCGGAATGACGAAGTGGTTGCTTTCCTTCAGACCGGAGGGCCAGCGCTGGGTGACCGTCTTGGTCTTGGTGTAGAAGCGAATCGAATCCGGGCCGTGCTGGTTCAGATCGCCGAAACCGGAGCGCTTCCAGCCACCGAAGGTGTGGTACGCGATCGGCACCGGAATCGGCACATTGATGCCGACCATGCCGACCTGCACGCGAGCGGCGAAATCTCGTGCGGTGTCACCGTCGCGGGTGAAGATCGCGACGCCGTTGCCGTACTCGTGCTCGTTGGGCAGGGCGAGGGCTTCGTCGTAGTCCTCGGCGCGCACGATCGACAGCACCGGACCGAAGATCTCCTCCTTGTAGATACGCATCTCCGGCGTGACCCGATCGAAAAGCGTTGCACCGGTGAAGTAACCGCCCTCGCCGCCGTCTACCGACAGGCCACGGCCGTCGATGATCAGTTCGGCGCCCTCATCGACACCGATCTCGATGTAGTTCTCGACTCGGCCGAGCGCGTCCTTGGTCACCAGCGGGCCGAAGTCGGCGCCCGCGTCGTCGGAGCGTCCGACGTTCAGCTTGGCGATCCGCTCGATCAGCTTCTCGCGCAGACGATCCGCGGTCTCCTGTCCGACCGGGACGGCGACCGAGATGGCCATGCAGCGCTCGCCCGCCGAGCCGTATCCCGCGCCGATGAGCTGGTCGGCGACATCGTCGAGGTCGGCATCGGGCATGACGATCGCATGGTTCTTGGCGCCGCCGAAGCATTGCGCGCGTTTACCGTTCGCGGTGGCGGTCTCGTAGATGTACTGGGCGATCGGGGTGGAGCCGACGAAGCCGACGGCCTTGACGGTCGGCGAATGCAGGATCGCGTCGACCGCTTCCTTATCACCGTTGACCACGTTGAACACACCCGCGGGCAGACCGGCCTCGAGGAATAGCTCGGCCAGCCGCAGCGGCACCGAGGGGTCGCGCTCGGATGGTTTGAGCACGAAGGCATTTCCACATGCCAGCGCCGGACCGGCCTTCCACAGCGGGATCATGGCCGGGAAGTTGAACGGAGTGATGCCCGCGACGACACCCAGCGGCTGACGCATGGAGTAGACATCGATTCCGGTCCCCGCGCTCTCGGTGTACTCACCCTTGAGCAGATGCGGGATGCCCGCCGCGAATTCGATGACCTCGACGCCGCGCTGGATATCGCCCTTGGCATCGGCAATGGTCTTGCCGTGCTCGGAAGACAGCAGTGCCGCAAGGGAATCCATTTCGTCCTGCACCAGCGTCAGGAACTTCATCAGCACCCGCGCCCGCTTCTGCGGGTTGAATGCGGCCCACACCTGCTGCGCCTTGGCCGCATTCGCGATCACGGCATCGACCTCGGCCTTACTCGCCAGCGGTACCCGCGCCTGCACCTCGCCGGTATTCGGATCGAAGACATCGCCGAAATTGCCCGAGGCCCCGGCGACATGCTGCCCGCCGATGTAATGAGTGAGTTCGCGAACCATGCCAGTCCTGTTCCGTAGTCGACGCCGCGCATCACGCGATCTGCGGTCATCCTATAGTTGGATGTCCAAGTAAATATAGAGGCGCGGGCAGAGTGTGATCCATCCCACGGCAACCGCCTGGCGAACTATGACGCGTGCATTACCGGCGGCACGATTCGGCCCTGCGCAAACTCCGGAGCTCGGACTCGGCGTGCGGCGGCGGCGTGTCTGCGGATCCAGTCCCCAGCGATCACTTCGGGCGTCGTGCATCGGCTTCGACGAGCGGGTGAGCAGTAGTGCGCCCGACGACAAGGACGATTGCGCCGATGATCGGCACCGCGACCATGACCCCCAGCTCACCGTTGAACCAGAACGCGACCGCCATGCCCACGGCCAGTGCGACCATCGCGCTACCGCCGATTACCAGCGCGGCCGAGCGCGTCGCATGCAGACAAAGCACACGACGGCCAACCAGGACAGTGAGCAGGACTCCCCATTCATCGCGGTCGTTGTCGACGGTCACGGCCACCTGGCATCCACTCGAGGCGCGTTCACCTAGCGCTGTGACTGTCGTCACCGTAGGATTAGTTTGACGTCCTAGTATCGGGCGCCATACAGGATCTCCCCGGAGGACCCCGTGGCCGATAGCACCGCGCTCCACACGCCCATCCATCCCGTCCGATTCGTGACCTCGGCCGCGCTGTTCGACGGGCATGATGCCGCGATCAACATCATGCGGCGAATCCTGCAGGCACAGGGAGCCGAGGTCATCCACCTAGGGCACAATCGCGCGGTCAGTGAGGTGGTCGACGCGGTACTGACCGAGGACGCCCAAGGCGTTGCGGTGAGCTCGTATCAGGGCGGGCACGTCGAATACTTCGAATACCTGGCCGATGCACTGAAAAAGGCCGGGGCCGAACATGTTCGGATCTTCGGTGGCGGCGGCGGGGTGATCGTCGCCGAGGAGATCGCGCGACTTGCCGCATCCGGTGTCACCATCTTCTCCCCCGAGGACGGCCAGCGACTCGGCCTGCCCGGCATGATCAATCAGCTCATCCGCGCCTGCGATGTCGATCTCGGCGCGGAGCCGCCGGTGCTGGACGCGGTGCTCGCCGGTGAGCGGGCCGCGCTGGCCCGTGCGATCACCTGTCTGCAGCAGGACACGCTGCCCGAGTCCGACCGGCAGACCCTGGTGGCGGCCGCTGCCGGGCGCACCGTGCCGGTCCTCGGCATAACCGGTACCGGCGGCTCCGGAAAATCCTCGCTCACCGACGAATTGGTGCGTCGCCTGCGTTCCGATCAGCAGGACAAGCTGCGGGTCGCGATTATCGCGGTGGACCCGACCCGGCGCCGCGGCGGCGGCGCGCTGCTCGGCGACCGCATTCGGATGAACGCCCTCGACGGCGATCACATTTTCTTCCGTTCGCTGGCCACCCGAGGCGGACGCGAATTGCCGCAGAATATCGATGCCATCGTGACCGCCTGCAAGGCATCGGGATACGACCTGGTGATCCTGGAAACCCCGGGCATCGGCCAGGGGGACGCCGCGGTCACCGACTACGTCGATGTGTCGATGTATGTGATGACACCGGAATTCGGCGCGGCCTCCCAGCTGGAGAAGATCGACATGCTGGATTACGCGGACGTGGTGGCGATCAATAAGTTCGAGCGCCGCGGTGCCGAGGACGCACAGCGGGACGTATCGCGCCAGCTGGTGCGCAATCGCGAGGAGTTCACGAAGTCCCCGCAGGACATGCCGGTATTCGGCACCAGCGCGGCCACTTTCAACGATGACGGGGTGACGGCGCTGTATCAGCACCTCACCGGCCTGCTCTGCGCACATGGTCTGCGATTGGAGCCCGGCGTACTTCCCCGGGTGCATACTCGCTCCTCCACCAGGTTCGCGCAGATCATCCCGCCCGCCCGGGTGCGCTATCTCGCCGAGATCGCCGAAACGGTGCGCGACTACCACGCCGAGACGGCCGAACAAATTGTCGCCGCACAACGCTTGCAGCGCCTCGACCAGGTGGCCGCGGAGTTACCCGATGACACCGCGGTGGCCGAGCTGGCCGGAAAGGCCCGCGCCGCACTGCATGACGATAGTGCCGCGCTACTCGCGGGCTGGCCCGAACTTGCCGAATCTTATCGGGGCGAGGAGCAGGTGGTGCGGGTCCGCGATCGCGAGATCCATACTCCGCTGCGTCGGGAGACGTTGTCCGGCAATTCCATTCCACGCGTCGCGCTGCCCCGATTCACCGATCACGGTGAGCTGCTGCGGTTCCTGCGTTCGGAGAATCTGCCCGGCCGGTTCCCGTTCACCGCGGGCGTCTTCCCGTTCAAGCGCGATAACGAGGATCCCGCGCGAATGTTCGCGGGCGAGGGCGATCCGTTCCGCACCAATCGACGGTTCAAGGTGCTCAGCGAACATGCCGAGGCGACCAGGCTTTCCACTGCTTTCGATTCGGTCACGCTCTATGGCCACGACCCCGCCGAACGCCCGGACATCTACGGCAAGGTCGGCACCTCGGGTGTCTCGATCGCTTCGCTCGACGATATGAAGGCGCTCTACGACGGCTTCGACCTGACCGCGCCGACCACCTCGGTATCGATGACGATCAACGGCCCAGCCCCCACCATCCTGGCCTACTTCCTCAATACCGCCATCGACCAAGCACTGGAACGCTTTTCGGCCGCCGAGGGCCGCGGGCCGACCGTCGACGAGGCCGCCGACATCACCGCGCGGACCCTCGCGACGGTGCGCGGCACCGTACAGGCCGACATCCTCAAGGAGGATCAAGGCCAGAACACCTGCATCTTCTCCACCGAATTCAGCCTGCGCATGATGGCCGATATCCAGGAATGGTTCGTGCGCAATAGCGTTCGCAACTTCTATTCGGTCTCGATCTCCGGCTATCACATTGCCGAGGCCGGTGCGAATCCGATCAGCCAGCTGGCCTTCACCCTGGCCAACGGATTCACCTATGTCGAGGCATATCTCGCGCGGGGAATGCAGATCGACGACTTCGCACCGAACCTGTCGTTCTTCTTCTCCAATGGCATGGATCCGGAGTATTCGGTGATCGGCCGGGTCGCCCGGCGGATCTGGGCCATCGCCATGCGAGATCGCTACGGCGCCAACGAGCGTTCGCAGAAATTGAAGTACCACGTCCAGACCTCGGGCCGCTCGCTGCACGCACAGGAGATGAGCTTCAACGACATTCGCACCACCCTGCAGGCGCTCATCGCCATCTACGACAATTGCAACAGCCTGCACACCAACGCCTACGACGAGGCGGTGACCACACCCACCGGGGAATCGGTGCGCCGCGCCCTGGCCATCCAACTCATCATCAACCGCGAGTGGGGCGTTGCGATGAACGAGAACCCGCTCCAGGGCAGTTTTCTCATCGATGAGCTCACCGATCTCGTCGAGGCGGCCGTACTCGCCGAATTCGATCGCATCAGCGAACGCGGCGGGGTGCTCGGCGCCATGGAGACCGGCTACCAGCGCGGCAAGATCCAGGACGAATCCATGCGGTACGAGCACCGCAAACACGATGGCTCGCTGCCGATCATCGGCGTCAATACCTTCCGCAACCCGAACGGCGAACCGCATCGGGTCATCGAATTGGCTCGCGGCACCGAATCCGAGAAGCAGTCACAGTTGAAGCGCGTGGGCCAGTTCCAGAACGATCATCGCGACGCCGCACATGCCGCCCTCGCCCGCCTGGACGCGGTGGCCCGCACCGACGACAACATCTTCGAGGTCCTGATGGACGCCGCCCGGGTCTGCACGCTGCAACAGATCACCGACACCTTCTTCACCGTCGGCGGCCAATACCGCCGCAACGTGTGAAATAGGCTGGCCCGTCAGAAGATTCGCACCTCCGGAATCGTGTCCATCTGACGCGCCCACTCCGGATACTCGGCCAACTTCGCCTCGTGCAACGCCATGATCTTCTGGCGCAGTTCGGGATCCGGCTCATCCGATACGTCGGGTCCGATGGCGATCTTCTGGAAGTGCGGGATGATCTGCGGATCACCGGCCAGGTGGACCGGATCGTGCAGATAGCGCTCCAGCGCCGCCAGATTCTCGATGCCGACGCAGTAGGCGTGGGTCAGCCCCTCGCTGTCGTCACCCAGATTCTGGCCGACCGTCGCGAACGACACCGATTCGACCGCAGCCGTGCGTTTCATCAGCGCGAGCACCTCGGCCTTCTGCTCCTCGGTGGTCTCTTCGCGGAAGCCGAAGCGCAGCAGATGGACGATCATGGATGCCTCCTCAGTTTGAACCGATGAGTTCAATCTAGACAACTGGCGGGTAGATCCACAAGAGTGAACCCATGAGTTCATTCCAAGCGTTGCGGGGGCTAACATGCAGGGGTGGCGGGAACGACGGCGGCGCGTGGCCGCATCGATAAGCGGCAGGCGATCCTGGACGTCGCATTCACCGTCTTCGCCCGGCGCGGCTACGACAAGGCCTGCGTGCAGGAGATCGCGGACGCGGCGGGTGTCGCCAAACCGACGGTCTACAACCACCTCAATGACAAGCAGACCCTGTTCCGGCACGCGGTGCTCGCCGCCGCCGACGTCGTGGCCGCGGACACCCTCGCGATCGTCGATCGACTCCGTGAGCCCGGCGACGACCTCCCCGCCACCCTCACCGAGACGGCATGTGAACTGCTCGCGGAATGCTCCGGCGAGCGTGCCCGCGCACTGCGCGCGCTGACCTACGCCCAGCTCGCCGCCTTCCCCGACCTGGCCGACACCGTGCTGGAGCGCACCTCGCGGCGCATCGCCGAGGCGCTGGCCGATCGGCTCGCTCGACTCGCCCTTTCGGGTCGTCTGCAGACCAACGATCCGGCGCAGGCCGCCGAACAGTTGCTCGCGCTGCTCACCGCGCCGCTGGAGGCGCGGTCCCGGCTGGGCACCCGCGAGGTGAGCGCCGCCGAACAAGGCGATATCGCCGAGGCGGCCATTCGGACATTCCTGGCCGCGTACGGTTCCCGCTGATTCCGAACGCGGCCGCCCGCGCGCATGTGACAATCGCGACGTCAGGGGCTTCGGCGTGGTTGGGACGGCTGATATGGATCTCTCGGATATTCGGATCATCGACGCGCATATTCATCAGTGGGATCCCTTCGGCACTCCACGCGAATTCAGCGGATCTGCGAGGTTGTTCCGGATGCTGCCCATTCCGCTCGATCTGGCCAAGCGGGTGTCGCCGCGTCGTGATCGGGAATTCGTCGGAGACCCCACTGCCTATGTGAATCAATATCTCCCCGCGGACTACCGCGCGGATGTCGCAGCCATCCCGGTCGAGTCGATTGTTCATATCGAGGTCGGGTGGACCGGGAAGGACAGGGCCGAGGAGACGGCGTGGGTGGCCGGACTACCGTTCGGCGCAGACAATCCCGCGCTCGGTGCGATTATCGGGAATGCCGATCCGGCGGCGCCCGACTTCGCGGTACTGCTCGATGCCCATTTGGCCGCATCGCCACTGCTACGCGGCATTCGCGCGCACGTCGCACACCATCCCGATCCGCACGTCCGGCCCTATACCGAGCGCGAAGGTGCGCTCACCACAAAGGAATTCCTGAATGGCTTCGCGGCATTGGCCGAGCGCGGGCTGTCCTTCGATGCCTGGGTGTACTCGCACGCGCTGCCCGATGTGACCGCACTCGCCGAGCGGTATCCGGAAGTCCCGATCGTGCTCGACCATCTCGCCACACCCGCGGGCATTTTCGGCCCCGTCGGCAAACACACCGGAACCAATCCGAGCTTGCGCCGGGAACTGTTCGTCCGCTGGCGCGACGACCTCAGCGCACTCGCCGAAAATCCCCATGTGGTCGCGAAAGTCAGCGGGCTGATGATGCCGGTCCTCGGTCATCCGGTGCCACCGCGCGGAACCTCCACCCCGGTTCCGGTGCTATTGGACCGAATTCGCCCGCTCGTCGAGCATGCCTGCGATGTCTTCGGTACCGACCGTCTGCTGTGGGGCTCGAATTTCCCGGTGGACAAACCGATCACGCGCATCGCCGATAGCGCCGAGGTCATCGCCACCGTGATCACCGAGCGCGGTGACGGCCACCGTGAACTCGAGCAGATCTTCCGGACCAACGCCCAGCGGACCTACCGAATCGAATCCCTGTGATCGTTGACAAACTACCGGACCGAGCGCCTAATTGGTGGCAGCCGCGGTCAGTTTAGTCGGGCGATAGCGATCGGGTCCGCCGGAGTTGCCTATGCCGGGTGATCGCTGGTTCGGCGAACCTCAGCCGAACAGAGGAGTTCGTATGGATACGCGATCTCGGCGCAGCGGGATCGATCACGAGGTGATCATTGTCGGGGCCGGGTTCTCCGGGATCGGAGCGGCGATCAAATTGCGGGAGGCCGGGTTCGACGATTTCCTCATCGTCGACGAGGCCGACGGCGCGGGCGGCACCTGGCATTGGAATACCTATCCCGGTGTGGCGGTGGATATTCCGTCATTCAGCTATCAGTTCTCCTTCGATCAGCGGGCCAGTTGGTCGCGGGTGTACGCACCCGGAAACGAACTGAAGGCCTACGCCGAATCGTGCGTCGACAAATACGGGCTGCGTCCCCGCATCCGGTTCGGCACCACCATCACCGAAGCGGTATTCGACGAGGACGGGCACCTGTGGCGGTTGCGCACGGGTACAGGTGACGAGCTGACGGCGCGCTTCGTGATCAGCGCGACCGGCGTGCTCACCCGGCCGAAGCTGCCGGAGATTCCGGGCGTCTCGGACTTCGCCGGGGTCACCATGCACACCTCGCGCTGGGATCACGAACAGGAATTGCGCGGCAAGCGCGTCGCGATCATCGGAACCGGCGCGTCGGCGGTACAGGTGATTCCCGAAATCGCGTCCCGGGTCGAACATTTGACGGTGTTCCAGCGCACCCCGATCTGGTGCCTGCCCCGGCCGGATATGGCGTTGCCGCGGTCGGTCCGGTGGGCACTGCGGATACCGGGCGGCCGGACGCTGACTCGGCTACTCAGCCAGACCTACGTCGAATTCACCTTCCCCATCTCGGCGCACTACTACGGCACGGTGCCGATGGCACGGATCGCCGAGCGGACCGGGCTGGCCCATCTGCACAAGCAGGTCCGCGACCCTGTGATCCGGGAAAAGCTCACGCCACGCTACGGACTGGGATGTAAACGGCCGAGCTTCTCCAATGACTATCTGGCCACCTTCAATCGTTCGAATGTCACGCTGGAGACCGACCAGATCGAAGAGATCACACCGACCGGAGTACGCACCGCCACCGGCACCGAGCACCCGGCCGATGTGCTGATTCTGGCCACCGGCTTCAAAGTGATGGAATCCGGCAATATGCCGACCTACGATTTGCGCGGCATCGACGGTCTCGATCTCGAAAAGTGGTGGGACGACAACCGTTTACAGGCCTATGAGGGCGTGAGCGTGCCCGGCTTCCCGAACTTCTTCTCGATCATCGGCCCCTACGGTTACAACGGGTCGTCCTACTTCGCCTTGATCGAGAACCAGACCCGCCACATCATGCGATGCCTGCGGCGCGCGCGGGCGGACCATGCCACCCTGATCGAGGTCACCCGCGAGGCCAATGACCGGTTCTTCCAGGAGATGCTGGCCCGGCGCGGCGGACAGGTGTTCTGGCAGGACAGCTGCGCACTGGCCAACAGCTACTACTTCGACAAGCACGGCGATGTTCCGCTGCGCCCGATGACGACTGTCGAAGCCGCTTGGCGCAGTGGGCACTTCGACCTGGCCGATTACCGCTTCACCAGGGCGGCATAGCGCGCGGAACTTGTCGGTGCCGATCGTTACGATCTGCCGCATGAAAGCAACCGGCACCTTCTCCGTCGCCTCTTTCGCCCCTACCGACGTCGTGCCGGATCCGGCCGTCACCACCGCACTGCCGGTCGGCATCGCGAAAATCTCGAAGGCGTACGCCGGTGAGATCACCGGACGCTCGGCGACCCTGTTCACCGCCGCCTTCGACCAGGCGACGGGCACGGGGACCTATGTTGCCATGGAATCCTTCGAGGGTGCGCTGCACGATCGAGCGGGCAGTTTCAACTTCGCACATTCGGCAACCACCCACGGCAGCGATCGCTCCGCGGAATTCTTCACCATCGTCGCGACCAGTGGCACCGGCGAGCTGGCCGGTATCACCGGCACCGGCGGTCTCACCGTCGATGCCGATGGCGGGCACCACATCTGGTTCGATTACGAACTCGACTGATCATCCGAAACCCGTCAGACGATGAAGGCCCCGGCGATCTGGCGGGTCAACGTGTCCCGCGCCGTTGTGAGCGATGGGCCGTACCAGGTGAGGCTGCGGCCTTCGACCAAGGCGACCGGGAGGCCCGGGAAGGCTTCGGGGCCATCCGATCTGGTGAATACGTAAGGCTCATCGGGTAGTAGGACGAGTTCGACGTCGCGGGTCAGCTCGTCCTGCGCGATATGTGGGTAGCGCTCGGGGCGGCCGGCGTGCACCAGTCGGAGTCCGAGGCGCGCCGCCAGGTCGCCGGTGAAGGTGTGGTGGCCGACCACCATCCAGGGATTGCGCCAGATCGGAATTACTGTGCTGCGCGGCGGTTCGGGTGGTGGTACGGCCCAGGATGATTCGGCTTCGACGAGCCAGTTCGGCACCGGGCCGCCCAGTGCTTCGGTGAACAGTCGGCGCAGTGCGGCGAAACCTTCGTCCAAAGTCTCGATTTTGGTGACCCACACCGGTACTCCCGCAGCGCGCAGACGTTCGACATCGATGCGGCGGTTCTCTTCCTGGTTGCACAGCACCAGATCCGGTGCGAGCTCGATGATTCGGCGCACATTCGGGTTCTTGGTGCCGCGGACGCGCTCGACGTCCAGATCGGTGGGGTGAGTGCACCAATCCGTCGCCGCGACAAGGATTTCGGGGCGGGTCACCGCGACGGCTTCGGTCAGCGAAGGAACCAGCGACACCACTCGTCCAACCGGACCACCGATCGCGACGGCCGCGCCCAGATCGTCGATGGTCATGACAGGACCCGACGGCAGGTCAGCGATCCAGCGCGTCATAGAGCGCCCGCAGATCGCGCAGCCCGGCCGCGGCCATCGGTTCGTCCTCGGCGATCATCCGCAGTGCCCGGCGCAGCAGCAACGGATCCAGATCGTCGATGGCGGGACGGAATTCGGCCTTCGGGAGGTCGGGCAGTTGCGTCCGATCGCCGTAGGGATCGTCGGATACCGCTGGGCGCGTATCGCGTTCGATGCCGGCGATGAGCGTATCCAGGTCGAGGCCACGCAGGGTAAGGATTTCGCGGGGACGCTCGTCGAGGCGTTCGGCGAGCAAATAGCAGAGCGCCGCCACATGCTTGCACGGCCAGCCGGGATCCGGGCAGGTGCAGGAGAAGTCGAGGTCCGCGGCCGTCGTCGGGAGCAGATGTTCGCCGAGACCTATCGGCAAAGCGCCGGAGGCGATTTCGGCCAGCACGCCCGGCGCGGTCCGGATGGTCTCGACGAGCAGTTCGACTTCCTCGTCGCGCAGCGGTCGAATGGCGAAGACTGCGGTGAACGGGCGCGGCTGACTGCCTTGCACTTCCGCGGTGACCGCGCCCGGTTCGATCCGATAGCTCACGACCTGCCCCGCCCTGGCGTAGGTACGGCCGCGGGCGAGTCGGCCGGGTTCGGCCATTGCCTCGACCGCCTCGATCAGCGCCTTACCCCACCAGGTACGCCCGAATCCGCCACGGCGGCTGCGTGCTTCGACCCCGCCCTTGACCGGACGGCGCTTGCCGTACTTGCTGTAGTCCTCGAAGGGGCTCAATCGCCGACCGCCTCGGCGCCGAGGGCGAAGAGCTGGTGCAATTCGTCGGTACTCAATTCGGTGATCCAATTCTCGCCGGCACCGATGGCCAGATCGGCGAGTTGACGTTTGCCGCTGATCATTTCGTCGATCTTCTCCTCGATGGTGTCGACGCAGATCAGCTTGCGCACCTGCACATTGCGCTGCTGACCGATCCGAAAGGCCCGGTCGGTGGCCTGGTTCTCCACCGCCGGATTCCACCAGCGATCCAGGTGCACAACATGATTGGCCGCAGTGAGGTTCAGTCCGGTGCCACCGGCCTTGAGCGATAGCAACATCAACGGCGGGCCGTCCGGCTGCTGGAACCGCTCGACCATGGTGTCGCGCTGTTTCTTGGGCACCCCGCCGTGCAGGAAGGGGATCGGCGTACCGAAGCGCTCGACAAGATACGGCGCGATGAGATCACCGAACGCCCGGAACTGAGTGAACAGCAACGCCTTCTCGTCGTCCGCGAGCACCGCATCGAGAACGTCCTCCACCAGTGCGAGCTTGCCGGAGCGATGGCGGCCCCGGTTCAGTACGCCCGAGCCGTCGCCGAGGAAGTGCGCGGGATGGTTGCAGACCTGTTTGAGCCGGGTCAGCGCGCCGAGTACGGCGCCCTTGCGCGCCATACCCTTCGCGTCCTTCAGTTTGGCCATCATGTCGTCGACGACAGCTTGGTACAGCGCCGCCTGCTCCACGGTCAGGTTGGCGCGTACCGTCATCTCCAGCTTGTCCGGCAGATCGCTGATAACGGTGGGATCGGTCTTCACCCGGCGCAGCACGAACGGCTGGGTAATGGTGTGGAGCCGGGAGATCGCGTTCTCGTCCCGGTCGCGTTCGATCGGAACGGCGAAGCGGGCACGGAATGTCTGCGCGCTACCGAGCACCTTCGGCATCGCGAAGTCCAGAATCGACCGCAACTCCTCCAACCGGTTCTCCACCGGAGTTCCGGTGAGCGCCAAGCGATGTCGCGCCGGCAGGGTACGCGCCGCCTTCGCCTGGCGCGTGCCGGCGTTCTTGATGTGCTGCGCCTCGTCCAGCACCACCCGATCCCACTGCTGTCGTGCCAATTCGACCGCGTCCCTTGCCAATAGCGAGTAGGTGGTGATCACCAGATCCGCATCGGCGATGGCTTCGTCGAGTTCGTCGCCGACGCGCCGACCGGCGCCGTGATGCACCACAACACGCAGATCCGGCGCGAACCGCTCGGCTTCGCGCTGCCAGTTGCCGACCACCGACATCGGGCACACGAGCAGTGTCGGCCCCGGCGCACCATCGTCGGGTCGGATGCCGCCCTCGACGCGTTCGGCCCTGCGGCGCCGAGCCTCGCTGAGCGAAATGACCTCCGCGCCAACATGTTGCGCACCATCCCCAGCTTCCCCGGCGGCAGGTGGCGCGGTATGTACCGCTTGGTCGGTGTGGGGGGCACCTTCGGTCCGCACGCGACTGTTCTCACGTTCGTGCACCAGGAGCGCCAGCACCTGCACCGTCTTCCCCAGACCCATATCGTCGGCGAGGATTCCGCCGACGCCATAGCGGCTCATGGTGACGAGCCAGGCGAGGCCGCGTTCCTGGTACGGCCGCAATTGAGCTTTGAGCCCGACCGGCGGTGTCACCGGTTCGGGGTCGCGGGTCCGGTCCAAAAGGTCTGCGGCCCAGCCGGTTGCGGTGACCTCGGTGATCGGGACCTTCTCCACATGGCCGGTGACGAGTTCACCGACCAGATCGGCGAAGGTGAGTTCGGTGTCGTCGAGGTGTGCGGCGACATAGCGGGCGGCCGCGGCGAGTACCTTGTGGTCGGCCTGCACCCATTCGCCACGCAACTGCACCAGATCCGATTTCGAGCGGACCAGCCGCGCCATTTCGGCCTTGGTCAGCACGGTATCGCCGAGCGCGAGTTCCCAACGGTAAGAGACGAGTCCGCGCATGCCGACGGTGCTCTCCGCGGCGGGGACACCGCTTTCGACCCGCAGCCGCATGGTCGGCGCGGTGATATTCCAGGCCCGCGGCAGCAGTAGCCGGATACCCGCCGCCTGCAAGGCGTGTGCACCGTGCTCGACCAGATCGGCGACCACTTCGGTCGGCAGCAGCAGATCCATCGACTGCGGATCGTTCGGCAGGTCGCGCAGTCGCGGATAGGCCCGCGTCGCCTCCCCCAGTTTCTCGATCGCCGTCCGGACCAGCACCGGATCCCCCAGCAGCGCAACCGGATTCGGCGCTTCGCCATCGGCGCGCAGGCAGACCTGCAGGCGCCACAGTGCCACCGGATCCTCGGCCTCGGCCTCGGCCTCGGTATCGGCCTCGCCGAGCGCGATATCGCCTTCCGGCTCCAACAGGCGCAGCACCAACTCCGGCTCGTCCCCGGTGAGACTCGCACGCCAACGTTCCAGCACTTCGGCCAGCTGATGGCTGCCGCCATCGAGGGAGACATCATCGATCAGCGCGGCCACCAGCGAATGCGCCGATGGCGACGGATCCAGTAACTCCCTGGCGATCGGATCGGCGAGCTCGGTGACCATATCCTCGAGCAGCATTCCCGGCTTCCCCGCGACGCGCAGCGCGGGCGGCATCGCCACCGCCAACTCCGCCAGCCACGCGCGCTGCCGCTCCCCGCCGACCAACCGCCACCGCACCCACCACTGCCCGTCATCGCGGCGCAGCTCCGGTGCGACCCGCCCGGCTCGCACCCAGCGCTCGACACCCTGCGCCACATGCGCGAGAAACCGCAGATCCCCGGAAACCGATTCGACGGGCAGCCGCTGCCGCAATGCCGCCGCGGCCGCTGCGGGCACCATGGCATGCGCTCGGACCTGCTCGGTGGCCCCGTCCACCCCGTTGATCAGCACCTGCGCCCGATGCCGGAACTTCGACGCCGCCAGGACCGCACCCAGCGGATCGGGTAGCGCGACGACCGGGGTCTCCTGCCACAGCAGCAACCCCGATCCCGGCGACCACAGACCGTGCAGCATGACCCCATCCAATCAGGTGCCTCCGACAACGATCGGACGGCGGCCGACCCGGTTTCCTGGATTTCCGGCGCGATGCCGAACATCGTGTCCGTTTCGGGACATATGTCCACTATCGAGTACCGGATGGGTGGTGAGAATCGGCTGACCGGGGTCAGTAGTTTCGGCCCGCATCCGGCTCGATCTTCCCGGCCGCGACCAGCGTCCGCCATGCCGCAGTTTTGCGGGGACAGTGGTCTACCCGGCACCGGACATGCCGCTGCATGGTGAGCTGCGCTTCCAGCACGCCGAGCGGATGTTCCGGGGCATCGTGCGGAAATCCGACCGGCCAGATAGCTGTGTCCATCTCGTCGTCCTCCTGCTCCACGCGCTGCCATATCTCCTCGACGCTGCGCCCTTGGGATACCCGACTCGGCCAAAACCACACAATCGCGATCACAGCGGTCATGACCGCGAGCACCGCGACCAGGCCGACCGCGAACACCTGCCATCCCGTCATACCGTTCACTGAATCT
Source organism: Nocardia sp. CA-107356 (assembly GCF_050946365.1). Classification (NCBI taxonomy): domain Bacteria; kingdom Bacillati; phylum Actinomycetota; class Actinomycetes; order Mycobacteriales; family Nocardiaceae; genus Nocardia; species Nocardia sp. CA-107356. Next base: position 8,899,256 of record NZ_CP191992.1, read on the forward strand.
CACTGTCCACCACCGAGATCGGGTCCACGTCGATTGACCCGCGCATAGCCGCCGCAACCGCCGAAATCACGTCGGCGTCGGGTTCGGCGAACTCGACTTCCCATCCGTCGCTTCCGACCAGTGACCATGACCCGTCGTCGCGCTGGAGATAGCAGTACCCTTCGTCGTCGTCCGCCGCTATCGCCAGCTTGCGGAGATCTTCGTCGTCCCATCGCGCGGGGAGTTCCATCTCCCGCCCCCTTCGACTGTCGGTGTTGGTGAGCACCCGCCGCCGGGGTGCCGATTAGGGCACGGCATCGACCCGGCGGCGGGGCTGAAAAACACGCTAGGCGTGCATAGTTGGGGTCGACAGGCATACGGTGTTGACAACGTGTTTGCTGGTCAGCCGACGTCGGAGGGACCGAGATGGAGCCAGGCGCGATGCTGCGCGCCGCACGTGAGGCGGCGGGGGTGGGACTGCGCGAAATCGCTCGGCGGACCCACTACAGCGCGTCCTATCTGTCGCTGATCGAGTCCGGCAAACGTGCTGTGCCCGCCGATGTCGCAACTGCCTACGAGTCCGCGTTGGGCGAATCGGCAGACGGCGAGCGGGCTGGCGTGGAATGGATTCGACGAGTGGCCGCGTCGGATATCGGCGGTGACACTCTCGACCATCTGGAGTTGGCTGTCGACGATCTGGCATCGGCGTACTCGACTACCCCGCCTGATGAGCTTCTGGCCGGTATCCGACAGCATCTCGGTTACGCTGCGCGGTTGATGGACGCCAAGAAGACGTTGGTCCAGCACCGCCGTCTACTGGTCGCAGCCGGTTGGCTGTCGCTGCTGGCGGGCACTTGCCACATCGATCTGGGAGAGCTAGCGGCAGCAGCAGCACGGCTGCGGGCGGCCCGCGATATCGCCGACGAAGCGAACCACCCGGAGATTTCGGCGTGGTGCCTGGAAACACGCGCCTGGCAACAGCTCATCAATGGCAAGTTCGCCGTAGCCGCTGAACTGTCGCGCGCGGCGCAGAATATCGCCCCGGTGGACAGTTCGGCCTACATCCAAGCGACCGCCCAGGAGGGCCGTGCGTTGTCGCGACTCGGGGACAGCCAGGGCACATACTGGGCGCTGCGCAAGGTCGCCAGGCTGGTATCCGGAATGCGGGTCCCCGATCGACCCGAGCACCATTTCCGCTATGACCCCGCGAAGTCCGATGCCTACGTAGCCACGACGTTGTCATGGATCGGTGATCCCGCCGCCGAAGCGTATGCGCGGAATGTCCTAGCCGATCTCGCGGGCGCTGCATCTGTTCGGCCGCGCCGAATCGCCACGGCGAACATAGATCTGGGCTTGGCCCTGGTAGCGGCCGACAAGCCGGACGAGGCGGCAGACGTCACGCTCACGGCTGTGACCTCCGGCCGACTGGTCCCGTCGAACTATTGGAGGGTCGCCGAGGTGGTCTCGGGAATCGAAGGCCGAGACGCACCGGATGCGACGACCGTCCGCGAAGCATTCCGCGACACCTACTCGGCGAAGTCGAGCGCGTCGTGACCGACCGCGCATCCCGGATATGAACACCTCACGGCCGCGACGCCGCTGGTCAACAATAGTTTCCAGGGTGCCGACAGTGTGCCGGGACAGGCAGATGCAGGCTGGACACCGCGGTACCGGATGGACACGAAAATGTCTCTGACCTGGACGAGATGGACCGATCGCTACCACTTGGACCGAATTCGGAACATACTGGTATATCCGCTGGTCATCGCATGAGAACCGCAGTTGTGTGTCAACGGAAGCGGAGGGTAAAGCATGACGATTCTGCTCCAGGTACTCGAGCAGAGCTTCACGCCGACTACGCCATGGGAACGGCGCAAATTCACCTTCGTCAATGCCGACAAAATCGTCGGCATGCGACTCGACGGGCAGTCCGGCGTCTGGCTGGACCTGTCGCGTCCTGGTGAATCACAGCGCCTGGCCCGAACCCTGGACCCGCGTGATGCGGTCACGTTCCTGCTCAATACCTTCGCGAAGATCGCCGAGTGCGAGGAACGCGGCGGCTCTTGGCTGATCGGGCACGACGGCGCGCATCACGAGTCCATCTCGGCCACCAGATTCCCGCCACGGACGAGTGAAGTCGCCAACGACGAACTGTTGGCTCGTGCCTGGTTGTGAGCCCTGACCGGCTCCACTTGCTGACAGCGCGCCAGCCGGGTCCTACGAATGTCGGTGCATGCGGGTACATCTGACACCGTGCGTGCCGACATTCGACGATGGTTGCGTGCCCTGCTCGCGGTGGCGTTGCTCGCCTTGCCCGCATGCGCCGACCTGGGCATCGAACCGGTCGCGCCCACACCGGGCAGCCCGAGCCGGGTCCAGCTCGAACAGTTGCTCGCCTCGGTGCGGGTCGTTGCCACACGGGGACATCCCGGTGGCTATGAGCGCGGATGTAAGGACGGGCAGGGGTGCGTATTCGGCCCGTCCTGGACCGACGACTATGACGGACCCGGTGCGCACGACGGCTGCGGTACCCGCGACAACGTGCTGAGCAAGCAGCTGACCGGGGTGAGTTTTCGGCCCGGCACCAATGACTGTGTGGTCATCGCGGGCACACTCGACGATCCGTACACCGGTAACCGGATCACGTTCACCAAGGCCGATGCGGGCGACATCCACATCGACCATATCTATCCGCTGGCCGCGGCCTGGGATATGGGTGCGGTGTACTGGCCGCGCGAGCGCCGGGTGCGGTTCGCCAACGATATCGATGTGAACCTGCTGGCCACCGCCGCGAGCGCCAACCGAGCCAAAGGTGACAGCACACCGTCGGAATGGCTCCCGCCCGTCCGTGCGCACCATTGCTTCTATGCGGGCAGGTACCTGACCGTTGCGGTCCAGTACGACCTGCCGGTCACCGCCGCGGATAGCGCCGCGCTGAACGATATTGTCCGCGGCTGTCCGTGATTCGCACCTTCCGATAGGCGCGGTGTCGGCCGCGTACCCGGCAGATGACGGCGGTGCCCACCGTCCGCACGGCATCCGGCGCGGTCGAAGCTACGTCTCGGGAGGGTGCACTTCAGCGCACAGCGCCGCGTGGCACGGACGTGCGCGTCTACGTCCGGCACTCACGCCCCTCGGAACTCACGCGCCGGTGGCGACCGGGCGCTTCGGGTCGTTCGACCACTGCGACCACGAACCCGGGTACAGGGCCGCCTCGATGCCGGCGGCGGCGAGCGCGGCGACCTGGTGAGCCGCGGTTACGCCGGACCCGCAGTAGACCGCGACCGGTCCGGAACCGAAGGCCGTGAACCGATCCCGCAACATGTCGACCGCACGGAATCGGCCGTCGACATCGAGGTTTTCCGCGGTCGGTGCGCTGATCGCGCCCGGAATATGTCCGGCCTGGGGATCAACGGGCTCCACCTCGCCGCGATAGCGTTCGCCAGCCCGCGCGTCCAGCAGTACGCCCGACCATTTCGCGGCCGCATCGGCATCGATGACCGGCATCTGCCCCGGGTTCACCTCGACATCACCGAGTTCGGGATCGGGCTCCGCGCCGGTGGCGATCTCACCGCCCGTGCTGGTCCAGGCAGGTAGGCCGCCGTCGAGAATCCGCACATCCGCGATCCCGGCCCAGCGCAGCAGCCACCAGGCCCTGGCCGCAGCCATACCGCCGGTCGCGTCGTAGACGACCACCGGATCGCCGGTCCGCACACCCCAGCTGCGCGCGCACTTCTCCAACTGCGTCGGATCGGGCAGCGGATGCCGCCCGCGCGCCGGTGACGGTGGTGCGGCCAGTTCGGTTTCCAGGTCGACGAAGACCGCGCCCGGTATGTGCCCTTCCAGATAATGCTGTGGGCCGTCCGGATCGCCCAGCGCCCAGCGCACATCGAGTAGACGAACCCGCTTGTCCGCCAATACTTCCCGAAGTTCATCCGTCGAGATCAGTACCGCGCTCAACAAAGCTCCCTGTTCTGAATCCGTACCCTACGAGCACCGACGTTCCCCACCCTACGCATTCACGAGCACATGTCAGCGCGCTTTGAAAGGTACCGGCGGGTAGACAACACCTGCTTCGGGTCAGCCGCACCTCCGCTGTACGGGCGTGTGCCCGAGCAATTCAGTCCAGTTTCCAGCGACTGGCTGTGACAACTGGACTGACGACCGGGGAGGATCCCAGAGATGTCCAGGCTTTCCCCGGCGCTCGCCGAAACGTCGCCAGCAGCATCGGCTCCTCCGAAAGCGCGGCTCACGCAGCCGGTCGCGGCCGGTGTCATTACGGCTTTGGTCGGGTTCACCAGCGCGTTCGCGGTGGTGCTCAGCGGTCTGACCGCGGTCGGGGCCACCTCGGCACAGGCGGCATCGGGACTGTTGGTGCTCTGCGTGACCCCAGCCATCGGCATGATGCTGCTGAGTTACCGGTATCGGCTGCCGATCACACTGGCCTGGTCGACACCGGGCGCAGCGCTGCTCGCCAGCACGGGCGCGGTGGCCGGTGGCTGGGCGGCGGCGGTCGGCGCATTCGCGATCACCGGCGTGTTGATCGTGATCACCGGACTCTGGCAGCGGCTCGGCAATCTGGTCGCCGCGATTCCGGTGGAGATCGCCCAGGCCATGCTCGCCGGAGTGCTACTACCGCTGTGTCTCGCGCCGGTGAAGGCCGTGCAGACCAGTCCGGCGGTGGTGGTCCCGGTGATCCTGGTGTGGCTGGCGCTGCAGCGATTCGCCAAACGCTGGGCAGTGATCGCGGCCTTCGTCACCGCCGCGATCGGAGCGGGTATCAGCATCGCGGTGCAGCACAAACATCTCGACTTCGCCGCGATGACACCCTCGCTCGAATTGACTGTGCCGCATTGGAGTTGGCAGGCGATGATCGGCATCACCATCCCGCTGTACATCGTCACCATGGCCTCGCAGAACATTCCGGGCACCGCCGTGATGAAGTCCTTCGGTTACCAGGTGCCCTGGCGCGCTTCGATGACCGTCACCGGCATCGGCACCATCCTCGGCGCACCCGCGGGCGGCCACGCCATCAACCTGGCCGCGATCAGCGCCGCACTCTCGGCCGCTCCGGCCGCGCACCCGGATCCGAAGCGGCGCTGGATCGCGGCCTGTACCGCGGGCGCCACGTATCTGATCCTCGCCCTCGGCTCGGCCGCGCTCGTCACGCTGATCGCCACCGCCCCCAGGGGCACCCTGGAAACCGTTGCGGGGCTTGCCCTCCTGGCCACCCTCGCCGCAGCTCTGGCCGGTGCCCTGAAATCCGAACAGCACCGTGAGGCGGGCGTCGTCACCTTCCTGATCGCCGCCTCCGGAGTCGGGTTCCTCGGTATCGGGGCGGCCTTCTGGGCCCTGGTCGCGGGTCTGATCGTGCGCCAGGTTCTTGCGCACCGCCGAGACTGACGTCTTTCGCCCTGTGTTCTCATGGGAGCGATCTCTGACAGCTGAGCGTGTGGAGGCGGACCGGATATGCACGACCAAGTCACCGTAATCTGGGCGCGCGAGGACATTCCCGCTGGTCCGAGCATATTTCTCGCGGGTCCGACGCCACGCGACGCCGAAACGCCGTCTTGGCGGCCCGAAGCGATCGAGCTGATCGAAGCCACCTGGCGCGGCCCCGGACCCCTACTGGTCCTGGCTCCGGAATCGGCGGGCGGACTGCGGGAATCGGACTACGACGACCAAGTCGATTGGGAGGTCGCCGGATTGGAGAGCGCGAGCGCGATTCTGTTCTGGATCCCCCGAGACGTCCAGCGGCTACCGGGGTTCACGACCAATGTCGAATTCGGTTTGTACGCGAACTCGGGTCGCGCCGTCCTGGGTTGTCCGCCGGACTGCCCGAACCCGGAGCGCAATCGGTACCTGATCCACACGGCGCATCGCTTCGGGCTCCCAGTAGTCGAAACGCTCTCGGACACAGTCACTTCGGCCATCGCGCTGGTGCGAGCGGCTCCAGCCTGAGTCCGCTACATGCGGCTCAGCAATGTCAACGGATCCTCGAGCAACCCGGCGACAGTCGCGAGGAAGCGGGCGGCGAGTTCACCGTCGATCATCCGGTGGTCGAAGCTGATACCGAGGGTGGTGACCGAGCGAAGAGCGAGCTCATCGCGAAATACCCACGGGCGCTTGCGGATCGATCCGAGGCACAGGATGGCCGCCTCGCCGGGGTTGACCAGCGGGACACCGGTATCGACGCCGAAGACGCCGACATTGGTGATGGTGAAGGTGCCGCCGCGCAGATCCGTTGTCGTCGCTCTGCCGGAACGGGCGGTCTCGGCCAGCCAGCCGATTTCGCGGCACAGGTCGCGCAGGCTCGAGGCCTGAGCTTCCTTGAGATTGGGCACCATCAGGCCACGTTCGGTGGCCACCGCGATGCCGAGGTTCACATAGTGCTTGGTGACGATCTCTTGATTCGCCTCGTCCCAGAACGCGTTGATACCGGGATACTCCGCGAGCGCGGCCAACACGGACTTCGCGACCAGGGCCAGCGGTGTCAGCGTCAGGCCCTGGAAGGATTTGGTGGTGCGCAGGTGATCGAGCAGTTCGATGGACGCGGTGAAGTCGATGGTGACGAAGGTGCTGGCCTGCGGGATGGTGCGGGCACTGATCACCATGGCGGCCGCGGTGCGTTTGCGGATCCCGGTGACCGGCGTGCGTACCTCGCGGGCGGCGGGCCGGATGATCCCCGCGTTCGGATCGGTGACCGAGGGCGGCGCCGATAGCGCCTGGTCGCCGGAGCGGGTCGGCACGGCACGCGGCTGCGACACCGGGACCGCGTTGCGCACGTCCTCGACCGTCACCGCGCCATCGGGGCCCGAACCCGCGACGTACCAGAGGTCGATCCCGAGTTCCTTGGCCAGTTTGCGCGCCGCCGGAGTGGCCGCGGCCCTGCTCATCCCCGATGTACTGCTCGCCCCGGGCTTCGCCGTGGTGGTCTGCGAATCATCCTGCGATGCAGGAGATTCCGCTGGTGCCGACCGTCGCCGCCGAGACACCGTCTCCCCTTCGGGTCCATACCCGACCAGTACGGCGGTCCGCCCATTCGCGCCTTCCTGCGCGACCTCCAGGTCATTGCGCACCCGGATCAGCGGCGCACCCACCGCGATCGTCTGGCCGGGTTCGGCGAGCAATTCGACCACGATGCCCGAGAACGGCGACGGCAGCGACACCACCGCCTTGGCCGTCTCCACCTCGGCAATCGTCTGATTCAGCTGCACCGTATCGCCGACACCCACCGACCACGACACCAACTCCGCGTCGGTGAGTCCCTCGCCGAGATCCGGTAGCCGGAATTCCAGGACATGACCCTGATCTTCGGCGGGGGCATGATCTTCCACTGGGGCACCTCTCAGTGAGCGGTAGTCAGGCGGCGAGCGAGCGATCGACCGCGGCGAGGATGCGGTCGGCATCGGGCAGGTGGTGCTTTTCGAGCTTAGCCGGGGGGTAGGGGATGTCGAACCCACCGACGCGCAGCACCGGAGCTTCCAGGTAGTAGAAGCAGCGTTCGGTGATCCGTGCGGCGATCTCGGCACCCAGTCCGGCGAAGACCGGCGCCTCGTGCGTCACGATCAGCCTGCCGGTCTTGGCCACCGATGCCGCGATGGTGTCGAAATCAATCGGCGAGAGGCTGCGCAGATCGATCACCTCGAGCGAATGCCCTTCCTCGGCAGCGACTTTCGCGGCGGTGATGGCGGAAGCGACGGTGCCGCCATACGCGACGACGGTGGCGTCATCACCGTTGACACAGACGCGCGCCCGGTCCAGCGGCAGTCCCTCGGCGTCGAAATCGACCTCGGCCTTATCCCAGTAGCGGCGCTTGGGTTCGAAGAAGATCACCGGATCGTCGAGCGCGATCGCCTGGCGGATCATGGAATACCCGTCGGCGGGATTGCTCGGCGTCACCACCCGCAGTCCGGCAGTGTGTGCGAAATAGGCCTCCGGCGACTCGGAGTGATGCTCCACCGAACCGATCCCACCACCGAACGGAATGCGAATCGTGATGGGCACGACCACCTTTCCCTGCGTCCGATAGTGGATCTTGGCGACGTGCGAGACGATCTGGTCGAAGGCCGGATAGACGAAGCCGTCGAATTGGATCTCGCAGACCGGCCGGTAGCCACGCAGTGCCATACCGAAAGCCGTTCCGACAATGCCGGATTCGGCCAGCGGCGTATCGATGACGCGATTGTTCCCGAAATCCTTCTGCAGGGTGTCGGTCACTCGGAACACGCCGCCCAGGCGACCGATATCCTCACCCATCAGCACGACCTTCGGGTCGTCGTCCATGGCCCGTCGCAGCCCGGCATTGAGGGCGGCGGCGAAGGTCGTGATCATGTGGGTACTCCTTCCGGTCGCGCGGTGGCCTCGCCGGGATCACCGGCCAGGTAGGCCGCGTATTCGCTCCGCTCCTGGGTGATGAGCGGATGCGGGGTGGCATAGACGTGATCGAACAGCTGTGTCGGTGCCGGATCCGGCATGTCGATGGTCGCGGTGCGCACCTGGTGCGCGACTTCGTCCGCGCGCGCACCGACCTGTCGCTCGAATGCCGCATCCCACAGCGTCTCTCGTTCCAGTAGCTTGCGCATCCGCTCGATCGGGTCGCGGCGGGCCCACTCCTCGGTCTCCGCGGCGGAGCGGTAGCGCGTCGGGTCGTCGGCAGTGGTGTGCGGGCCCATCCGATAGGTGAGTGCCTCGATGAACGAGGGGCCGCCACCGGCCCTGGCCCGCGCGGCGGCCTGTCGGGTCACCGCGAGGACGGCGAGTACATCGTTGCCGTCGACCTGGAGGCCCGGAATCCCATACCCATAGGCGCGCCGTGCGATTGGGGTCGCGCTCTGAATCCGGACCGGTGAACTGATCGCCCAATGGTTGTTCTGACAGAAGAACACCACCGGCACGCTCCAACTCGCGGCGAAGCCGAGCGCCTCGGCGAGATCGCCCTGACTCGACGCACCGTCGCCGAAGTAGGCGATGGTCGCGATCTCCGCACCGTCGAGGTTGGCGGCGTAGGCGTAACCGGTCGCGTGCAGCCCCTGCGAACCGACGATGATGTTCGGGTTGGTCATATTGACCGCGCCGGGCTCCCAGCAGGAATGTGCGACCCCGCGCCACATCCGGGTGAGTTCGGTGGGATGGACGCCGCGACAGTAGGCGACGGCGTGTTCGCGGTAGCTGCAGAAGACGTAGTCATCGGGGCGCAGGGCGTACGCCGAGCCGACCTGGGCGGCCTCCTGTCCGATCATCGGCGCCCACAGTCCGAGCTGGCCCTGACGTTGCAGCGCGGTTGCCTCGGTGTCGATCCGACGGGTCACGACCAGGTCCAGGTACAGCGCGCGCAACTGTTCCGGCCCGATATCCGCGATCAGGGCGGCGTGTTCTCGATCGAATACGCGGCGGCCGTCGGGTTGTACCAACTGAACCGGATACTCGGATTTACTCGTCATTCGGGATCGCCTCCTGACTGCGAACGCAGGGCTGGTGTGCCCCATATCACATAGCATCCACGAGCAGGCGAAATGCGCAAGTGACCGACACGTGAGTAAGCAGAATGCCCAAATCTGGCCGGCTAAACGATGTCATACTGCGTTGTATGACCAGTAGAGAACCCGCCGACGTGACCCTGGACGCCACCGACGCGCGGCTGTTGCTGGAGCTGGTCGCCAACCCACGCGCGACGGGCGTCGAGCTGGCGACCCGGCTCGGGCTGTCCCGCAATACCGTGCAGGCGCGACTGTCGCGCTGGGAGGCGAGCGGGGTGCTCGCCAGCTTCGAACGTCGAGTGCAACCGCAGGCGCTGGGCTACCCGCTGGCGGCTTTTGTCGCCGTCGTCGTCGATCAGCATCGACTGGATTCGGTGGTCGGCGAACTCGCCCGGGTGCCGGAGGTGACCGAAGTGTGCGGCATGACCGGGCTGACCGACCTCACCGTACGGGTGGTGGCGCAGGATGCGGACGATCTGTACCGGATCGCCGGGCAGATATTGAAGATTCCCGGGGTGGAACGCACCAATATGGCGTTGGTGATGCAGCAATTCGTCGGGCCGCGCACGGCTCCACTGCTGGATCGGCTGGCCGGATCCACTGATCGTTCGCTACGGACTTGATCGGACGAATACCCTTGCCCTCGAGTGCAATCGAGGTCTCAGGATAGTGATATACCCGGTAGTGGATTCACTGTGATCGACACGATCGAACTGCCAGCCGACCGTGTCGATGAATTCATCGGGCAGTGGCGTGAGCGGGCGGAATCGCCGGTAAGGCCACGGGGTTCCGGGATGCACGGTTGCTTCGCGCGCTCGAGCCTGGGCCCATTCCGCTTGTGCTGGTTGCACATTGAGATAGCGCCGAGGCCAGGATGCGGCGCGCGCCGACTCCGGATTCCAGGGGTCGGTACGAGATAGTCGGCGAGTTGCCAGACTCCAAGACCCGCAAGACCTTCCGCACCGGAAGGTCCGACAGCGCCGGGCTCACGCCGCCGTACCGGGAACCTGGAATGAAGTCACCAATGGAGTGGCCGTTAGCTGGGGCTCTGGTGCCTCGGCGAGATAGAGCGCAACCGCTTCACGGAGATTGTCCAGAGCCTCCTCGATCGTCTGGCCCTGACTGGCTACATCGACCTCGAGACACTGCGCGACATACCAGTCCTCTTCCTGGTGCACCGCAGCCGTCAATACTCGCTGATCAGCCATGGAACTAGTGTCCCACAATATCTTCTGCCCCCGCATAGTCCAGCGCTGCTCAATCAGTGACCAGGGTGGTTGCGGCGGTGCGGATGATTTCGGGGATTTCTACCGGCTTGCGGGTTTCGTTGTCGACATAGACGTGGACGAAGGTGCCGGTGGCGGCGAGTTCCAGGGCGTCGCCGTCCTCGCGGAAGATGGCGAGGTCGTAGGTGATACTGGAGCGGCCGAGGCGGGAAATGCGCAGGCCCACCTTCAGTTGGTCGGGGAAGCTGAGCGAGCCGTGGTACTGGCAGGAGGTCTGGGCGACCACGCCGAGTGCGGGCAGCTCGCGGATATCCGTGCCGGTGGCGTGCATCAGCCAGGCATTGACCGCGGTGTCGAAGTACGAGTAGTACGTCACGTTGTTCACGTGGCCGTAGTGGTCGTTATCGGCCCAGCGGGTCGGCACCGGCCACAGGACTGGATACTGCTGTGTCACCCGGCCGACGATAGCTCAGCCGGGGTCGTGCCCTGCCGGTGGTCGCGCGGACTCACGCCGAAGTGGCGTTTGAACGCCGTACTGAGGGCGAACGCGCTGCCGTAGCCGACCTGGCGGGCAATGGATTCGATGGTGGCGTCGGATTCCTGCAGCAGGTCTGCGGCCAGCGCCAGGCGCCATTCGGTGAGAAACGACATCGGCGGCTCGCCGACCAGATCGGTGAAGCGGCGGGCCAGCGCGGCTCGAGAAACACCGACCGCATCCGCCAGGCTGGCGACCGTCCAGCCGTGTGCCGGATTGTGCTGCAGCAGGCGCAGGGCCTTGCCGACCAGCGGATCGCTGTAGGCGTGATACCAGGCGGGCGCGTCATTGCGGGCGAACCAAGCGCGCAGGGCCGCGATCAGCACCATATCGAGCAGCCGGTCCAGCACGACGCCCTGTGCGGGCTCGTCCTTGGTGGCCTCGTCGACCAGGATGTCGAGCAGCCGGGTATCGAAATCGCCGCGCTGCAGCACGATTACCGGCGGCAGCGCGCGCAGCAGCCGCTGACTGGCCGCACCAGCGGACTCATAGGTGCCGGTCACCATCAGCGTGGCACCGTTCGCATCGGTCCCCCACTGACGTACGCCCAGACTCAGTGTCTCGCAGAGGATTTCACCATCGACCGTCTTGGTGACATTGCCGGGGTCGATGAATATCTGTGGTTCGGTGGCCGGATCGTCGGCGACGGTATACGGATCGGGACCGCGGAAGATCGCGATATCGCCCGCATTCAGCTGCCGGGGCTTGCTGCCCGCCGCATCGGTCATGATCCAGGCCGTACCGCGGATCATCGAAACCACCGTCAACGGCGCTCGGTCCTGGATGCGCAGCGACCACGGCGGGTCGAGCAGTGAACACATGACGAACGCACCTCGGGCGCGTGGACCTTCGAGCAGACTGGCGAGCGCATCCACACGTCAACAGTAGACGCTGGCGCATGATCGTGAGCCGCTGAACCATGTTTCGTCGCAGCCAGCGCCGATGTACTGAAGACATGACAAACAGCACCTCGCACCAGCGTCTCACCCTCGTCACCGGCGGCACGGGCAAGACCGGCGCCCGCATCGCGGCGCGGCTGCAGCAGGCCGGTCATCGGGTCCGCATCGGGTCCCGCGCCGCCGAGATCCCGTTCGACTGGGCCGATCGCAGTACGTGGACACCGGCGCTGTTCGGTGTCGATGCGGTGTACATCGCGTACCAGCCGGATCTGGCGGTGCCCGGCGCACCCGAGACCATCCGCGCGTTCATCAACGCGGCCAAGGTCAACTCTGTGCGCAAGCTCGTCCTGCTCTCCGGCCGTGGTGAGCCGGAGGCCGTGGCGTGCGAGCGGATTGTGCAGGACTCGGGTTTGGACTGGACCATCGTGCGCTGCAGTTTCTTCGCACAGAACTTCAGCGAGGGCGCCTTCCTGGAGTACATCCTCGCGGGTGAGGTGGCGCTGCCCAATGGTGATGTGCCGGAACCGTTCGTACACGCCGACGATATCGCCGATATCGCCGTCGCCGCGCTGACCCGGGACGAGCACAGCGGCGAACTCTATGAACTGACCGGCCCCAGGTCGTTGACATTCGCCGAGGCGGTAGCCGAAATCGCCGCCGCGACCGGACGGGAGATCGCATTCATCCCGATCTCCCGCACCGATTTCGTCGCGGCGCTGACCGAATACCAGGTTCCCGCCGATGTAGTAAGCCTGCTCGACTACCTGTTCGGCACCGTATTGGACGGGAGAAATTCCGAGACCACGGACGGCGTACGGCGCGCGCTGCGGCGGGAACCGAAAGATTTCCGGGATTACGCGAAGGCGACGGCGACCGCTGGAATCTGGAACATCCAGGGCGAGTAGCGGGTTGAAAGATGCAGAGACCACCGCGCGGACGCCGATCTCAATGACGAGGTCCGCGGCGCCGGTTATCGAGCCGATGACGTCCCGGACCGGCTCCCCGCGCGGTCACCCGATCCGCGAGGAGGTCGCGTGCCCGAACGGACCATCGAATAACACCGGTTCGGCATGCGGATCGCGAACCACCCCGGCCGATCAATCGGTACCGTCGAATCGGTGGCAACCACGACGATCGATCCGCAGACCCGGATAGCGCGCGCCGCGGTATTCGTGGTGTTCGCACTGAACGGTTTTCTGCTGGCCATGTGGGTCGTACACATTCCGGCCATCACCGACCGGACCGGCATCGCGCATTCCACGCTCGGCATGTTCATCCTGATGCTGGCCGGTGCCGGCATTATCGGCATGCGCATCGCGGGGCCACTCGCGGACAGATTCGGCAGCCGCACCGTAGTCGGGGCCGCCGCGGCGATCACCGCGGTGGCCGTACTCGGACCCGGGCTCGCTACCGGGCCGGTCACCCTGGCGATCGCCTTGGCCTGCTTCGGTTTCGGCAACGGCGCGCTGGACGTCTCGATGAATACCCAAGCGGTGCACGTCGAGCGGGCGTATCACCGGCCGATCATGTCGGCGTTCCATGCATTGTTCTCCGGTGGTGGCTTCTTCGGCTCAGTATTGGGCGCGGCTGCCCAGCGCGCGGGGTGGGATGTGCGGCTGACGTTATCGCTTGCGGCGGTGGCCGGGTTGCTGGTGACCGCCGCACTGGTGCCGCGGCTGCTCGGCGACACGCAATCGGCTGAACCGAATCCGGATGCGGTGACCCGAGATCAGCCGGGCGTCGGCCCGCAGAGTCGCATTCCGGAGGGACACCGACAGGACCGCCCACCGCATGACCCGGACGGCGGATCCGAAATGCCCACCCATACAACCGCCACGCACGATATCGAAGCAGCCGGGTCACCCAACCGCTCCCGAAAAGTCTTGGCGCTGGCCGCAATCGCGTTCGCGCTCTTGCTGACCGAGGGCGTCGCCGCCGATTGGAGCGCCCTGCAGGTACGCGACCACCTCGATGTCGACGATGCCACCGCCGCACTGGCATTCGGCGCCTTCTCCGGCACCATGACCGCGGGCCGCTTCGCCGCCGACCGGGTGGCCGGGGCCTTCGGCCGCGTCGCCGTCGTCCGCTACGGCACGGTGATCGCCGCCTGCGGACTCGTGCTGATCATGGCGTCGGGGTGGGTGCCGCTGACCCTGCTCGGGTGGGCCCTGTGCGGACTCGGCGTCTCCGGCGGCATCCCGCAAATCTTCACCGCCGCAGGCAATCTCGGGTCCAATACGGCGGCGACCGATATGTCCCGAGTCTTCGGCCTCGGCTACCTCGGCCTACTCGCCGGCCCTTCCATCATCGGCTGGATCACCACCATCGTCCCCCTCACCACCGCCATGGTCGTCCCACTCATTGCCGTCATAATCTGTTGCCGCTACGCCGATGTGGTTGCCCCACAACAGAAATAGCGGCTAGGTGACGAGCGTCAACTCGACAAGGGGGACCTCGTCGATGCTCGTTCCGATTGCCTCCTCGATCATTCCGGCGAGTTCTCGGTAAGCCTTCGGATGGCGAATCCGGTAGTCCGCGAGCACCGCTCGACATTCGTCCTGGTCCAACATGCGTGCCATCGCCGGCGCTCGGTTACGCCACCCGACGCTCACGCGGCAATGGGGTTCGACAGCGAGATTGCGATACCACTGCGAGCCGCGGCCGAATCCCGAAGCGATGACGAACGTATCGGGCTTCGGATGGGAAACGACTTCCAGGACCGCATAGCGCGGCAGCCCGGACTTACGTCCGATGTGCTCCAACAACAGAATTCGTCCGCCGAAAAGGAACCCGAGCCGCGCGCGGATCAGTCCAATCGGCGCCCGCACGAACCACCGAGTCCGCAGTAGTCTCGCACCCAGGTTCGTCATACTTCAACCCTAGCCAATGGCCGCAATCCTGCGGTCGGCTCTGCTCCGAGATCTATCGGACAGCGGCTCGCAGTATGCGCACCCCCGGTCTCCGTTCGGCGCATTTTCGGTCGAAGCGCCGTGCGAACCCGGCGCGGCGCCCCAGCCGCATCGGTAGGTTCGGGGGATGTTCGACAACAACAGGCTCGAGCGCAGGATCGATCATCTCGAACGCAAGCTCGACATGATCATCAAGCACCTCGGTCTTCCCGATCGCGATCCGGCGTCGTCCGAGGACGAAATCGACGCACTCATTCGGCAGGGCAAAAAGATCCACGCCATCAAGCTCTATCGCGACCTCAATCCCGGCAGCAGTCTGAAGGCGGCCAAGAACGCGGTCGAAGCGCGCGAACGGCAGTTGGGATGAGGATGGCGCACTGAGGCGAATAGCGAACGACCCTCTGTCCGTATCGAACAGAGGGCCGTTGCTTTGGGATTACCGCGCTGCAGCGAGTTAGAGCGCCTTCAGTTCCTCGGTGACCGCGCCGACCGACTTCTTCGCGTCGCCGAAGAGCATCGAGGTGTGGTCGGCGTAGAAGAGGGGGTTGTCGATGCCGGCGAAGCCGGAGTTCATCGAACGCTTGAGCACGATGACGCTCTTGGCCTGGTCGACGTTGAGCACGGGCATACCGTAGATCGGCGAGGAGGAGTCCTCGCGGGCGGCGGGGTTGGTGACGTCGTTGGCGCCGATGACCAAAGCAACGTCGGTGCGGGAGAATTCGCCGTTGATGTCGTCCATTTCCTTGAGCGCGTCGTAGGACACCTCGGCCTCGGCGAGCAGGACGTTCATGTGGCCGGGCATACGTCCGGCGACGGGATGGATGGCGTATTTGACCTCGACACCCTTGGCCTCCAACAAGGACGCCATCTCCTTGACCGCGTGCTGGGCCTGGGCCACGGCCATACCGTAACCGGGCACCACGATGACCTGGTTGGCATAGGCCATCTGGATTGCCGCGTCGGCGGCGGAGGTGGCCTTGGCTTGTTTGGCCTCACCACCGGAGGCGCTGGGAGCGGTGCCGCCGCCACCGAATCCACCGGCGACGATGGCGGGGATGGAGCGGTTCATGGCCTTGGCCATCAGGTTGGTCAGGATGGTGCCGGACGCGCCGACGATCATGCCCGCCACGATCATGGCGGTGTTGTTCAACGCGAGACCCGCCGCGGCAGCCGACAGACCGGTGAGTGCGTTCAACAACGAGATGACGACCGGCATGTCCGCACCGCCGATGGGCAGCACGACCGCCAGGCCCAGGACACCGGCGAGCACGAGCACCGCGATCATCCAGTACTGGGGCACACCGTCATTCGTGGCGCCGATACCGATCACCACGGCTGCGGCGATCGCGCCGAGCAGGAGCAGCAGATTCAGCGGCTGCTGGAGTTTGCCGAGACCGATCGGACGTCCGGGCAGGATTTCTTGGAGTTTGCCGAAGGCGATCAGCGAGCCCCAGAACGACACCGAACCGATGATCGCCGCGAACAAAGACCCGATCACGATGTGCACGGTCGGTTCTTCGTCGAAGTGCGAGAAGCCTTGGGAGTTGATGAATTCCGACCACGCGATCAACGCGACGGTGCCACCACCGACACCGTTGAACGCGGCCACCAACTGCGGCATCGCGGTCATCTTCGTATATTTCGCGGGCGGCACACCCAACACGACACCGACCACGAGTCCGGCCACGATCAGAATCCAGTTGGAGGTGTGGCGGATCGAAATCAGCGTCGCCACAACAGCGATCACCATGCCCGCCGCGGCGATCAGGTTGCCGCGTACCGCGGTCTTCGGGCCGGTCAAGCCCATCAGGCCGTAGATGAACATGCCGAAAGCGATGATGTAGAGGCCGTTGACCAGGTAGGTCACATTGTCGAAGGTATGCATCACGCTGCTCCCTCTGATCGCTCCGCTGCGGCAGCCTTCACCGCTGCGGCCTTCTTACCCTTGAACATGCCCAGCATCCGGTCGGTGACCACGAAACCACCGATCACGTTCAAGGTTCCGAATACGACCGCGACGAACAAGATGATCTGGGTCAGGATCGAGGGATCCTCCACATTGCCCAGGGTGACCAGCGCACCCAGCACGACGATGCCGTGAATGGCGTTGGTACCCGACATCAGTGGCGTATGCAAAGTGTTCGGGACTTTGGAGATGACGGCGAACCCGACGAACCCGGACAACACCAGGATCGCGATATTGGCTAGCAGTTCGGTGTACATCAGGCATCCACCTCACGAGTGACACAGGAGTCCGCGAGCACCTGATCGGAGAAGTCGGGGGCCAGTTTCCCGTCGACCAACATCAACTCCAACAGTGCCGCAATGTTTTTCGAGTACAACTCCGAGGCGTGCTCGGGCATGGTCGCGGGCAGGTTCAGCGGCGAGGCGATCGTCACCTCGTGCTTGACCACGGTCTCACCCGGTTCGGTCAGCTCGCAGTTACCACCGGTTTCACCGGCCAGGTCCACGATCACACTGCCCGGCTTCATACCCTCCACCGCCGCAGCGGTCACCAACCTGGGTGCGGGACGCCCGGGCACCAGCGCGGTGGTGATCACCACGTCGAAGCCCTTGATCGCATCCTCCAAAGCCTGCTGCTGCATCGCTTTCTCTTCGTCGGTGAGCTCGCGGGCGTACCCGCCCTCACCGGCGGCGTCGATACCCAGATCCAGCCACTGCGCACCCACCGACCGCACCTGATCGGCCACCTCGGGACGCACGTCATAGCCGGTGGTCCGGCTACCGAGACGCTTCGCGGTCGCCAGCGCCTGCAAACCGGCCACACCCACACCGAGCACGAGCACGGTCGCGGGCTTCACCGTGCCCGCGGCGGTGGTGAGCATCGGGAAGAATCGCGTCGATTCCGACGCGGCCAGCAGCACGGCCTTGTACCCGGCGACATTGGCTTGCGAGGACAGTGCGTCCATCACCTGGGCACGCGAAATCCGCGGAATCGCCTCGACGGCAAAGGCCTGCACCCCGGCCGACTTCAACGCCGGAATCTGGTTCTCGGCATTGCGGGGAGCGAGGAAGCCGATCAAGGTCTGCCCGCTGGACAGCTTCGCCACCTCGGCGTCACTCGGCGCAGCCACCTTCACGACCACATCGGCCGACCACGGATCACCGATGGTCGCGCCCGCTTCCACATAGGCCGTGTCCGGAATAAGCGCACCGAGCCCGGCACCCGCTTCGACCACCACGTCCACACCCTGCTTCAACAGGCTCGGGATGATCTTCGGCACCAAAGCGACACGCCGCTCGCCCGCGTTTGACTCGCGAACGACTCCGACACGCGCTCCGCGCGGCGATTGGTCGCCTACGCTCTGCGTTGTCTCCACTTGTCAGACTTCCTTCTCTGGCTGAGCTTCAAGCAACCGGTCGACGGCCGGACGATGTTACTACGGAGTAAGTTCGTCCAAATCCTCGCAACTGTACCCGGCTCGCGGTGAGCGTAGCTGAGATGGCCGTCACAAGTTGACGTGCAAATCCTCCGTTATGTCGGATTCGCGATATCGGGACGGACATGGCGGGCACCTCCGGCACATGCGGTTGATCAGGGCTTTATCGGTTTTGATGGTTGTCGTCGCAGGTAACGGCCACAAGAGCGAACGTAGAGGTCCATTACCAACCCTCGGGTTCGAATCCCGGTCAGTGCGTCGCAATATCTCGAGTAGTGATGTGCATCATGCCCGAGTCTGTTGCCGATGCGTCGTACGCCGTATGGTCGGCGATGTGAACGACTGCGTCTTCTGCCGCATCGGGGCGGGCGAGGCCCCGGCGACGAAGGTCTACGAGGACGACACGCTGTGCGCCTTCCTGGACATTCGCCCCATCGCCCGCGGCCACACCCTGGTCATTCCGAAACAGCACGCCACCCAATTGGAAGACCTGGACGCCGACCTGGGCGCTCATATCTTCCGGGCTGGACACCGGCTGGCACTGGCCGTCCGCCGCAGCGACCTGGCCGCCGACGGCGCGAACCTCGTACTCAACGACGGCACCGCCGCCTTCCAGACCGTCTCGCACGTTCACCTGCACGTGATCCCGCGCCGACACGGCGACAAACTCAGCTTCGCCGCCGGACTGCTGCTGCGACGCCCGCACGACCCGCAATCCACCGCGGCCGCCATTCGAGCCGGGATAACCGCGCTGGACAACGCTGACGAAACAACCGCCGAGCACGAACAACGCTGGGCTGGTCGACAAGATGAGGAAGGACCACGAGGATGACCGCCCCGTCCCTGCACCGGACCGAGCTGAGCAGCCTGCTGTCGGAACAATGGGATGCGATCGCCGCCCTGGTCGCCGATTTGGATGAACAGCGTTGGCAGACACCGTCTCCGCTGCCGGGCTGGTCGTTGTTCGACGTGGTCGCCCATCTCGTCGGCACCGAATCGTGGCTGCTCGGTGAGCGCCCGCCCGCGCACGATCCGATTCGACCCAAGACCGATGTCACCACGCTGCCGCATGTGCGCAACGAAACCGGTGTGCTCAACGAGATCTGGGTCGATCGGCTGCGACCGCTATCGGGTAAGCGGCTACTGGCGTTGTATCGCGATGTCATCGAACGCAGGCGCGAGGCGCTGGCCAGCCTCAGTGACGCCGAATGGGACGCCGAGACCGTATCGCCGATCGGCAAGGTCAGCTACGGCCGGTTCATGCAGGTACGGCTGTTCGACTGCTGGATGCACGAACTCGATATCGCCGATGGGCTCGGTGTATCCGTCGACGAGGGCGGACCACGCGCCGAGCGGGCGTTCGCCGAACTCACCGGCGCGCTCGGCCGAGCAGTGGCCAAGGGTGCCCAGGCACCGGATGGATCCCGGATCACCTTCGAACTGACCGGCCCGCTGGCGAGGACACTGCACGTCGCGGTGGACGGCCGGGCCAATATCGTCGAAACCCTGGATGCGCCCGCCACCGTGGCGATCAGCATGGACTCCGGCCTGTTCGCCCGGCTGCGCGGCGGACGCACCACGGCGGATGCGCACGCGGGCGAGTTCACCATCTCCGGTGACGAAGAACTCGGCAACCGCCTGGTCCGCAATCTGGCCTTCACCATCTGAGCCTCAGTGCGACTGTTCCTGTCCAGTTACCGATTCGGCGCGCACTACGACCGGCTCGCCGCACTCGTCGGCGAGCCGGGGCGAGTCGCGGTGATCCCCAACGCATGTGACGCCTGGCCTACCGCGTGGGCGAGCGCGGTCACCAGCGATGTGACCCCGTTGCGCAGGCTCGGCTACTCCCCGGAGGTGCTGGACCTGCGCGATTTCGTCGGGCGCGCAACCGATTTGGAGCTGGCCATGGCCGAATACCCACTGGTGTGGGTGCGCGGCGGCAATACCTTCGTACTGCGCGCCCAATTCGCCCGCAGCGGAGCCGATTTCGTCCTGCCGAAACTGCTCGCCGCCGACGCACTGGTGTACGCCGGGTACAGCGCTGGCGCCTGTCTGCTGACACCGGACCTGCACGGCCTGGAATCGACCGATGATCCCGCCGAGGTCGCACCCGCCTGCGGCATCGAACCACGGTGGGACGGACTGGGTTTGGTAGACCATCGGATCGTGCCGCACCTGGACTCGCCGACCGACCCGGACGGCGCCTCGCCGCTACTGGCCGCCCGCTATCGGGCCGAAGGAATCCCGCATTGGGCACTCACCGACGATGCCGTCGTCGTGGTGGACGGCGACCGAACGGAGGTGCTGCGGTGATCAGTCCAGCGCTGTTATGACCGTCCAGAGGCGCTGTTCGAGATCGCGGGCACTGTCGTCGCGGTAGCCGTAGCCGTCCGGCCGCGGAACACCACCCAGCGCATCGCGCTGTACATATAGACGGCCTCGCAAGCCCCCGCGAGCAGGCGCGACAGGTGGTACTCCAGACCGAGCGCGGTCAGACCGCTGCCGACGCCGAGGATGAAGGCGAGGTAGTTGATCACGACGACCACCACATAGACCGCAGCTTGCCTGCCGACGGGTGCGTGCGAGTGGAAATTGAAGGTGCGGTTGAGCACGAAGCTCAGCCCGAACGCGCAGACGTAGGCGAGGGTGACCGCGAGCCACACCGGCAGCCCCCACCAGCCGTGCAGCGCTGTGAGCAGCGCCAAATCGACGCCGAAGGTGAATCCGTTGATCAGCGCGAAGCCGAGAAAGGTCGGCGCGACGAGCCGACTCAGCCCCCATGGCAAACGTGCGACCACAGCCGCACACCACCGGGAAAAGCCCTCCACCACGGAGTCCGCGCTCGTCACGCCGCCAGCATGCCACCGGCAAGTGACCACCAAGTGATCACCGGGCGAACCGCGACCGCTGGAACAAGATCAGCCGATTTGGGTAAGGGGTGAGCGGCGGTCCAGTGCGGACCAGGCGACAAGACAGCGGCGGCGGGTGACGTCGTCGACATCTTCCAGGAGTGCGGCCAGCAGCATGCGGGGGTCGCGGTGCCACTGGTCGGACAGGGTCGCGATGGCGGTCTTGCCGAACATGCCGGAGCGATCCAGTGCCGTGATCCATTCGGTGACGTCGCCCGCGTGGATGCGGCGCAGCGCGTCCGTATCAATGCCGCCGTCGACGAATTCGTAGGAGAACACCGCGGCGACCAGTTCGTGGTAGTCCGGCAACGCGACCTGCATGAGACCTCCCTCGGCGCGCCTGCGCACCTTGGACTCGGGCATCCCATCCGATACCGCGGGACGCCTTTGCCCGGAATTCTTATCGTCGAACCGGTCCGGCACCACTGGAACGCCCCACATCCCGCCGGTCTCCGCGTTGTAGCAACCTCCAGGGAGAACCGGGGCCGCGACTGTTACAGTCGACCGTCCACCCGGGCTTCGGTCATGTGCGCCCGCCCGCCGTATAGCGTGAGTCGTGTGGACCTGCATGATCTGATCTCCCGCCTGCCCGACGGTGCGGTGCTCACCGACTCCGACCTGCTGGCAGGCTATCGGCAGGACTGGGCACGTGACCCCGAGGCGGGCACGCCGCTGGCGGTGGTCCGTGCGACCGGTACCGATGATGTTGCGGCAACGTTGCGCTGGGCGCACGAACACCAGATCGCGGTGGTGCCGCGCGGGGCCGGATCCGGACTGTCCGGCGGTGCGACGGCCGTCGACGGCGGCATCGTGCTGAGCACCGAACGCATGCGCGCGATCACCGTCGACCCGGTCACCCGCACCGCGGTGGTACAGCCTGGCCTGCTCAACGCCGAGGTCAAACGCGCGGTCGCCGAGCACGGTCTGTGGTACCCGCCGGACCCGTCGTCGTTCGAGATGTGCTCGATCGGCGGTAATGCCGCCACCAACGCGGGCGGCCTGTGCTGTGTGAAGTACGGCGTCACAACCGATTACGTGCTCGGCATGGAGGTGGTGCTCGCCGACGGCACGGTGGTGCGGCTCGGCGGACCGCGTCTCAAGGATTCGGCGGGTCTGTCGCTGACCAAGCTGTTCGTCGGCAGCGAGGGCACGCTCGGGGTCATCACCGAACTCACCCTGCGACTGCTGCCCGCGCAACCACCGCAGTCCACCGTGGTCGCGACCTTCGCGACGCTGACCGCCGCCATCGAGGCCATCCTCGGCATCACCGGCACCCTGCGCCCCGCCATGCTCGAATTCATGGACGCGGTGGCGATCAATGCGGTCGAGGACGAAATGCGGATGGGTCTGGATCGCGAGGCGGCGGCGCTACTGGTCGCACGCTCGGACGCGCCGGGCGAATTCGCCAGGCACGAAGCCGAGGTCATGGTCGGCATCTGCGAAAAGGCCGGTGCCACCGAGGTTTTCCACACCGAGGATCCGGAGGAAGGCGAGGCCTTCACCGCCGCACGCCGCTTCGCCATCCCGGCGGTGGAGAAGATCGGGCCGCTACTGCTGGAGGATGTCGGCGTGCCGCTGCCGCGGCTGGCCGATCTGGTCACTGGGATCGCGGCCATCGGCGCCCGCAACGAGGTGCTGGTCTCGGTGATCGCGCACGCCGGGGACGGCAATACCCACCCGCTCATCGTGCACGACCCGGCCGACGCGGCGATGACCGAACGCGCGCACCGCGCCTTCGGCGAGATCATGGATCTGGCCATCGAACTCGGCGGCACGATCACCGGTGAACACGGGGTCGGCCGGTTGAAGAAGACGTGGCTGCCCGACCAGCTCGGCCCCGATGTGATGGCACTCACTCGGCGCATCAAGGATGCGCTCGACCCGCATGGCATTCTCAACCCAGGTGCGATCCTCTAGGAACATTCCCTGCCGCGAAGGAGTTTCACCCGATCATGACCACCAGGCTCGAGCACAATGTCGCCGATACCCGATTCGAGATATACCTCGACGACACCCTCGCCGGGTACGCCGATTACGCCGAACATGACGATCCCAAAGTCCGCGACTTCCACCACACCATGACCTTCCCGGAGTTCCGTGGCCGTGGCGTGGCCGCCCAGGTGGTCGAATACGCACTGAACGATTCCCGCACCGAGGGCTTCGCCATCGTCCCGACCTGCTGGTATGTCGAGAAGTACATTGCGGAGCACCGCGAATACGCGGATCTGGTCGCCTAGCCGTAGCGATCGCTTGCGGGTCGCACGAAAAGGTCAGCGCGCAGATAGTGGGCCGGGATCGGACCGATCACCACGAGGGCTGCGGGGCCGGTGAGTTGTTGTGCTCCTGGCCGACCTGGTGGTCGGCGATGATTCCGGTGATGTACGGACGCCGGGTTTCGGCATTCGGGATATACCCCGGTCCACTGTGGGTGCTGCTGAAGAAGATCAGGTCACCGTCGAAGACCGCCGGACGGTTGTCGGCGCTCAGGGGCGAACGGCTTCGAAACTATCTCGACGCGCGGGCCGTGCCCCGAGTTTTCGGCGGTATCGAGGGCATAAAAAGACCGGGCGTTCCGACGCTCGGAAAGGCTGTCGGAACACCCGGTCGGTAGGAATTGTCAGCCCCGCAGCAGCGCGCGCGACATGACGACGCGCTGGATCTGGTTGGTGCCCTCATAGATCTGGGTGATCTTGGCGTCACGCATCATCCGCTCCACCGGGAAGTCGGTGGTGTAGCCCGCGCCGCCGAAGAGTTGGACGGCGTTGGTGGTGACCTCCATGGCCACGTCCGAGGCGAAGCACTTGGCGGCGGCGGAGATGAAGCCGAGGTTCTTCTCGCCGCGTTCGGCGCGGGCGGCCGAGGTGTAGACCATGAGGCGGGCCGCCTCGATCTTCATCGCCATATCGGCGAGCATGAACTGGGTGTTCTGGAAGTCGGCGATCGCGGTGCCGAATTGCTTGCGGTCCTTGGTGTATGCGATCGCGGCGTCCAGCGCGCCCTGTGCGATGCCGACGGCCTGCGCGCCGATGGTCGGGCGGGTGTGGTCGAGGGTCTGCAGCGCGGTCTTGAAGCCGGTGCCCGGCTCGCCGACGATGCGGTCACCCGGCACCCGGCAGTTCTCGAAATACAGTTCGGCGGTGGGCGATCCCTTGATGCCGAGCTTGTGCTCGAGCGGGCCGACGACGAAGCCCTCGTCGTCCTTGTGCACCAGGAACGCCGAAATGCCGTTGGCGCCCTTCTCCGCATCGGTCACCGCCATCACGGTGTACCAGGAAGACTTGCCGCCATTGGTGATCCAGCACTTGGAGCCGTTGATGACCCAGTCGTCGCCGTCCTTCTTGGCACGGGTGCGCATACCGGCGGCGTCGGAGCCCGCCTCACGCTCGGACAGCGCGTAGGAGGCCATCTCACCGTTGACGATATCCGGCAACACCTTGTGCTTGAGGTCCTCGGAGCCGTTGAGGATCAGGCCCATGGTGCCGAGCTTGTTGACCGCGGGGATCAGCGAGGACGAACCGCAGACGCGGGCGACCTCTTCGATCACGATGCAGGTGGCGACCGAATCCGCGCCCTGGCCGCCGTAGGCCTCTGGCACGTGCACCGCATTGAAGCCCGCGGCGTTCAGCGCGGTGAGCGCCTCCTCCGGGAAGCGGGCGTTCCCGTCGACGTCCTTGGCGTACGGAGCGATTTCCTTCTCCGCCAGTCCGCGGATGGCCGCACGCAGTTCGTCGTGGAAGTCCTCGAGCTGAAAGAGATTGAAATCGGGGTTTCCCGCCATGGGACACACTCCTGGTTTGTCGGTCGTAATGGTGCTGGCGTCAATTTCCAGCACTCGGCACTCAGTGCCATCTTCATACGAAGTATGCCCAGGATAGTGCATAAAGTGCCGCTACAGCGTGGCACTGAGTGTCAGATTGTACATACTATGATTCCTGTCACAAACTACCGAGCTGCCGGGTCACCAGATCGGCGACCTGCCGCGGCGGCATATCCCTCGGGAACACCGCGACCACCAATTCCCCCGCACCCGGCCCGCGCCCGACGCCGCGCGGAATCGCCGCCAACTCCACCCGCAGATCCGCCGCCCCCGCATCCGATTCGCCACGCACCATGCGCCGCAACAGATAGTTGTGCGTGGCCGTCACCGCGGCCGTGAACTGCACCCGCGCCAGATCCGGGGCCTCGGGCAGCCGCTCGCGCAGATAGTCGGTGAACAGCCGCTCGTACCGGAACACGGTCACGATCTCGCGCTCGCGCAGCGCTGGCACGCGCCGCACCACCCGATACCGCCGCTCGGCGATCTCGCGCCACTGGGTGAACCGCTCGAATACCTGCACCACCGCGGCACAGACCGCCTCCCACGGATCCACGTGCGCCGCCGCCAAGAACTCCGCGACCTGCGCCAACTGCGATTCGTGGTCGGCGAAGATCACATCCTCCTTCGACCGGAACTGCCGAAAGAACGTCCGCCGGGAAATCCCCGCCGCCTCCGCGATCTCGTCCACGGTCGTCGCCTCATACCCCCGCTCGGCGAACAACCGCAGCGCTTGATCCACCACAGTCAGCCGAAACCGAGCAGTATCGTCCCCGTTCCGCGGCCGTGCACTCTCATCAGTCGCCACCCGATCACCGTACTGAGCGCCGACCATGACGAATCCGCATGGCCGAAATTGTGGTGTGCGCCGCGGCCGGATCTAGCGGGTCGCGGACCGCACGCAGCCTCATGTCGAGGGTCTGCATAGTCGCGGGGTCGGGGGTCAGCCGAGGAGCTCGGCGCGGAGGGCCTCGTCCTTCTCCAGGACCATTGTTTCCAGGCTGGCCTGGAACTGCTCCATGCGGATGCGCAGGGCGGGGTCGGCGGCGGCGAGGATGCGGACAGCGAGCAGGCCCGCGTTGCGGGCGCCACCGATGGAGACGGTGGCGACCGGGACGCCGGCGGGCATCTGAACGATGGAGAGCAGGGAGTCCATACCGTCGAGGTACTTCAGCGGGACCGGAACACCGATGACGGGGAGTGGGGTCGCCGATGCGACCATGCCCGGCAAGTGGGCCGCGCCGCCCGCGCCCGCGATGATGACCCGCAGGCCGCGGCCCGCCGCTTCGCGGGCGTAGTCGAGCATG
Source organism: Nocardia sp. CA-107356 (assembly GCF_050946365.1). NCBI lineage: Bacteria > Bacillati > Actinomycetota > Actinomycetes > Mycobacteriales > Nocardiaceae > Nocardia > Nocardia sp. CA-107356. Next base: position 8,925,714 of record NZ_CP191992.1, read on the forward strand.
CGCTGGGGGGTGCGGTGGGCCGAGACGACGCCGACCTCGAACCGAATATCGAACTCTGCCAAGGCAACCGCGGCGGCCTCCATGGTCGGCCAGTCGGAGTCGCTGCCCATGATCAGACCAACTTGCGCACTACTCACCGTGGGGATCCCATCCGTCGGTCCAAATCGCGTGCGACATCCAATGCGCCGCGCGCTCGGCCTGCTCACGCACCACGGCGACATCGTCACCGAGCACGTTGATATGCCCGATCTTGCGGTCCGGGCGTTCGCTCTTGCCGTACATATGCACCTTCGCCTGCGGCATTCTGGCGAAGAGGTGGTGCAGCCGCTCGTCCATCGACATGGTCGGCGCCTCGGGCGCGCCGAGAATATTCGCCATCACGGTGACCGGGGCCAGCGGACGGGTATCGCCGAGCGGGTAGTCGAGCACGGCACGCAGATGCTGTTCGAACTGGCCGGTGCACGCGCCGTCCATGCCCCAGTGCCCCGAGTTGTGCGGGCGCATGGCCAGTTCGTTGATCAGGATCGCGCCATCGTTGGTTTCGAAGAGCTCGACCGCCATCGCGCCGACGACGCCGAGTTCGCTGGCCAGGTTCAGCGCGAGCGTCTCGGCCTGCGCGGCCAGGTCGGCGCTGAGCTCCGGTGCGGGCGCGATCACCACGGCGCACTGGCCGTTGCGCTGCACCGTCTCCACCACCGGCCAGGTCGCGGCCTGACCGAACGGCGAGCGGGCCACCATCGCCGACAGTTCGCGCTTCAGGTCCACCTTGGCCTCGGCGAGCAGTTGCACACCGTGCGCGAGCTGGTCGGCCACGATCGTCTCGGCCTCGGCCGCCGACTCCGGCATCCAGACACCGCGCCCGTCGTAACCGCCGCGCACCGCCTTCAGCACAACCCGCCAGTCGTGCTCGTCACCGAAGCGCACCGCGTCGGCCACCGAAGTGACCGGGGTGAACGCGGGCACGGGCAACCCGAGTTCGGACAGCTTGGTCCGCATGGCCAGCTTGTCCTGCGCGAAGACCAGCGCGTGCGGCGGCGGCTGCACATTCACGCCCTCGGCGACCAGTGCCTGCAGATGTTCGGTCGGCACCTGCTCGTGATCGAAGGTCAGCACGTGCGAGCCGACGGCAGCCTTGCGCAGCGCGGTCAGATCGGTGTGACTGCCGAGCACGACCTCCGGGCTCACCTGTGCGGCCGGGTCGTCCGGATTCTCGGCGAGCACCCGCAGCCGCTGGCCGAGCGCGATGGCGGCCTGGTGCGTCATGCGCGCGAGCTGGCCACCACCGATCATGGTGACGGTGGGCATGGCGGCAGGATCGAACGAACGGCGGGAACTCACCCCTGCACCTCGCTGACGCTCGGCTCAGGCGTGACCTCCACGGAGGCTGTGTCGATGGTTCGCTCGCTTCGCTCCCTCACGTCGTGCAATCTTGTCATGTCCTAACACCACGATCAGATTCGGGCGCAGCCGGACGGAGTCCGTCATCAGTCCCTTGCGCTCGGACGAGCGCGGGCGGGGCCACCGCGTACCGGTACACTCGGGCCTTGTGTCATTCGTCGACGACGTGGTCAACGTCCTCCCCAAGCCCCTGCGGGAGATCGCGTACCGCCACCACGAGCTGATCAAATTCGCCATCGTCGGCGCCACCACCTTCATCATCGACTCGGGCATCTTCTACGCGCTCAAGTGGACCGTGCTGGAGACAAAGCCGGTCACCGCGAAGATCATTTCCGGAGTGATCGCGGTCATCTGCTCCTACATCCTCAACCGCGAGTGGTCGTTCAAGAACCGCGGCGGACGCGAGAAGCATCACGAGGCGTTGCTGTTCTTCGGTGTCAGCGGCGTCGGGGTGGTGTTGAGCTTCATCCCGCTATGGATCTCCAGCTACCTCTTCGACCTGCGCCAACCCGATGTGAGCTTCACCGTCGAGAACATCGCGGACTTCATCAGCGCCTTCATCATCGGCAATCTGCTGCAGATGGCATTCCGCTTCTGGGCGATGCGCCGCTGGGTGTTTCCGGACGAAATCAGCGAACTCGTCGAGGAAATCGAGGAGCTGCTCGAGGAAGAGCAGCTCGGCCGCAGCTAGCGCGGCTCCGGCACCTGGGCGCCGTTGGGCGTCCGCGGCGACGCACTGGATCCGAGGAACATCGCGAACAGCGCGGGCCTGCGTCGCTGCAACTCCAGCCGTCCACCATCGGCCTCGATGAGCGCCCTGGCCAGCGCGAGCCCGACACCGGTCGATCCGCCCGCCGAGAAGCCACGATCGAAGATGTGCGGCGCGAGTTCGTCACGCACACCATCGCCCTCATCGGCCACCTCGACCACCACCAGTGGCTCGCGATCGCTGACCGTGCGCACCGTGCGCACCGACACCGTGCAGGTGCCGCCGCCGTGCATCAGCGCATTGTCGACCAGCACGGCCAATGCTTCGCGCAACCGGGATCCGGTGATCGGCGCGCGCAGCGATTCGTCACCGATCAGCCGCAGCGTCCGACCCGCCTCGGTGAACGGATGCGACCACTCCTCGACGACACCGCGCAACTCGTCCATCACCGGCACCGGATCGCGATCGGCGGCATCCTCGTCGCGCGATGCGCGGACCAGGTCATCGATGGCGTCGGTGAGCCGATCGACCTGCGCCATCGCCTCCTCAGCCTCGTGCACGACGGCCGGATCGGAATGCGCGGACAGCTCGTCCAACCGCAGGCGCACCGCGGTCAGGCGGCTGCGCAGCTGATGCGAGACGTCCGCGACGAGCGCATGTTCGCGCTGCAGCCGCCCGGCGATCTCGACGGTCGCCGAATCGAGCACATCGGAGACCCGGTCCAGTTCGGAGATCCCGTGCCGACGCGGATCGGGTCGGAAGTCGCCCATGGCCAGCCGGGCCGCCCTGGCCGCCACGTCACGCAGTGGATCGGCGACCCGGCGCGCGGTGATCATGGCCACCGACACCGCGGCGCCGAGCGAGGCGAGCACCGCGAAGGCCACCACCGCGACGGCCTGGATCTGCATCACATGCATGGGTCCCGACGGGATCTCCAAGCGCAGCGAACCCTTGGTGCCCATCGATAGCGATTCGACCAGTGGGTCGTCGATCCGCTCCGCACCGATATCGAGCTGGGAGGCATTGTCCTGCGGCGCCGGATAGATGATGGTCAGCTTGCCGTCCTCGGGGATCAGCGGCCGCACCAAGCGGGTGTCGAGCTCGCCGAGCACCGTGCCGTCACCGTGTTCCTGGGCGATGATCTCGGCGGCGATCCGCTCCAGCCGATTCTCCAGGTCGCTGCGGGTGATGTCCTCGACCCACAGCCATGCGGTATAGATCAGCGGAACACCGAGCACCACCGTGGTGATGGTCAGCACGGTGAGTATCGATCGCAGAATTCTGCGTCTCATATCAGTTGTGCCGCACCATCAGTCGGTGTTCAGGCGGAAGCCGACCCCGCGCACGGTGACGATGCGCCGCTCCGCCATCGGGCCCTCGTCACCGATCTTGCGGCGCAGCCAGGACATGTGCATATCCAAGGTCTTCGAGCCGCGCAACTCGGCGTCGCCCCATACCTCGCGCAGGATCGTCTCGCGCGGCACCACCTGGCCCGCCCGATCGATCAGCACCTTGAGCAATTCGTATTCCTTATTGGCCAAACCGACTTCGACGCCGTTCACCAGCACCCGGCGCGCCGCCGGCTCCAGCCGGATGCCGCCGACCTCAACGGCCTCGTCGCCGATTCCGCTGCGCCGCAACAGCGCTCTCACCCGCGCGAGCAGTTCGGCCAGCCGGAACGGCTTGCCGACGTAATCGTCGGCGCCTGCGTCCAACCCGACGACGAAGTCCACCTCGTCGGTGCGCGCGGTGAGCATGAGGACGGCCAGATCGGCGCCACGGGCCCGGACCTGACGGCATACCTCGAGTCCGTCCATACCGGGCAGGCCAAGATCCAGGATGAGCAGATCGTGATCGCCCTCGAGCGCCCGTTTCAGCACCGCGGGCCCGAAACGTTCGACGGTGACCGAATAGCCCTCGCGCCCCAGCGCACGCGAGAGCGGCGCGGCGATGGCCTCATCGTCCTCGGCCAGCAGTACGGCGGTCATCGGTCCAGATTATCGCGCGACTGTTCGAATACCTGGTGGTACAGCAGGGCGTGCACCTTCTGCACCTGTGGAATGTCGTCGTATTCGAGCGGTTCGTCCGAGGACGACCCGATGATCAGGGTGCCGGTGCCGAGCATCCGGTCGAACAGACCGTGCCGGAACTGCACACTCGAAATCCGGCTCATCGGGATATCGATGCCGGTGTGGGTGACCACACCCTGACGGATCAGCACCCGACGGTCGGTCACGATGAAATGCGTCGACTTCCAGCTGATAACCGGTGCGACACAACGCCATACGAGAATGCCCAGCCAGACCACGAGCACCACGATCAGCAGCACCGAACGGTTCGTACCATCGGCCTTGCGCGAGACGAACCCCCCGGCGAATCCGGCCAACGCGGTGGCGACGATGAGCGTCACGATCGGCCAGAACAGCATTTTCCAATGCGGATGACGATGGAGTATCAACTGCTCGTCCGGGGCGAGCACCTCCTCCGGATAACCCATGACGGAACCCTACCGCGAGAACACACCGGACAGCGTGGACAACGACGCGCGCCGTACCGCACAATCGTCGCCTCGCGGCGTCGGTAGCTCGAGTCCCTCTCGAGTTAGCTCGAGTTCCGACACAGGTTCGCTACCTAGCCTCGACCCAACGGCATCTGCTCGACTCCGACGGGATCCGGCTCTGCCTGTTCGAATGGCTCTCGTTTTGTTCTGCCCAATGCCCTGCCTGTGAAAAGGCAAGTCCGGCTTGACAAGACGTCGATTAGCGAACCGTGGAGGCGTGCGTGACCAAGGATCTGACTCAGCTGGAAATCCTGACCGAACTCGAACCGGTGGCCGAACAGAATCTCGACCGCCACCTGTCGATGGCCAAGGACTGGCACCCGCACGACTACGTCCCGTGGGACGAGGGTCGCAATTTCGCCGCGATGGGCGGGACGGACTGGGAGCCGGGGCAGTCCCAGCTGAACGAGGTCGCCAAGGCCGCCATGATCACCAATCTGCTCACCGAGGACAACCTGCCCTCCTACCACCGCGAGATCTCGGAGAACTTCTCCTCCGACGGCGCATGGGGCACCTGGGTCGGTCGCTGGACGGCCGAGGAGAACCGGCACGGCATCGTGATGCGCGACTATCTCGTGGTCACCCGCGGCGTCGACCCGGTCGCGCTCGAGCAGGCCCGCATGGTCCATATGACCCGCGGCGTGCATTCACCTGACGGCTGGGGCGGATTCCTGGTGAACGTCGCGTATGTGACCTTCCAGGAGCTGGCCACCCGGGTCAGCCACCGCAATACCGGCAAGGTCTGCGACGACCCGATCGCCGACCGCATGCTGCAGCGCGTCGCCGCCGACGAGAACCTGCACATGATCTTCTACCGCAACCTCTGCGGCGCGAGCCTGGACCTGGTTCCCGACCAGGCCATGGCGGCGATCACCATGATCATCACCAACTTCGTGATGCCCGGCTACGGGATGCCGAACTTCCGGCGCAACGGCGTGCTGATGGCCAAGCACGGCATCTACGATCTGCGCCAGCACCTCGAGGAAGTGGTGCAGCCGGTGCTGAAGAAGTGGAATATCTTCGACCGCACCGACTTCGGCCCGCGCGGCGAGCAGGCCCGCGAGCGGCTCGGCGTATTCCTGGAGCAGTTGGAAAAGGACGTACTCGCGTTCGAAGAACGGCGCGACCGCATGTTCGCCAGGGAAGCAGCACGGGGCATCGTGCAGCCCGTCTGACCAGAAAGCCGGTGCCCCGCAACAAGTCCCGTCCCCGCTGTTGCGATTCGCCCCTGTGCAGTATGGAGTGCGAAGCAGGCGGGTCAGTAGTCGGCGCGCAGGTGGGTGACGTCGGCTGCGGAGACGGCGTGCTCGCCGATCAGGAGGCGGCCCGCGCTGTCGACGTCGGTGGCGATGCCCTCGAGAGTCTGGCCGCCCGGCAGTTCGGCGCGCACCAGCGCGCCGAGGGTGGCGCACCGCTCGCGGTAGCCGCCGATCAGGTCCGTGGTATCCCAACCGGCGTCTTGCCACGCGGTGAAGTGGCGGGCGAATTCGGCCAGCAGTGACCGCACGAGCTCGGTGCGGTCGGTGACCTTCGCGCCCGCCAGCGTGAGCGAAGTGGCATGCGGCACCGGTAGTTCCGCCTCGGTGAGACTGACGTTCAGGCCGACCCCGACGACAACGGCGGGTGCCCCGCTACCGGAGGCGACTTCGGCCAGGATGCCCGCGACTTTGCGGCCATCGATCAGCACATCGTTGGGCCACTTCAGATTCGCGTCCACACCGGCGGTCGCGCGCAGTGCGTCCACTACCGCGACGCCGGTGAGCAGCGGCAGCCAGCCGAGGACGGACGGCTCGATGCCGCGCAGCCGCACCAGCAGCGACATCGCTATCTGTGCGCGCGGCGGGCTGATCCAGGTCCTGGCATGCCGTCCACGACCGCGCTCCTGGGTCTCCGCGAGGAGTACCGCGCGATCGGCATCGGCCTCCTCGGCCCGCGCGATCAGGTCCGCATTGGTGGACCCGGTCGACTCCACCACATCGATGTGCGAGAAGAACGACAGCTCGGGCGACTCGATGAGACTGCGCCGCAACTGCTCTGCATCCAACGGTGGCCTGTGCACACCGGCAGGTTACCCGGTGCTCGCTGACCTGCCGCGGTAGGTCGACGCCGTCGTTACCGCGGCAGGTCGCGAAGGTCAGAGCTATCCGACGAGGTCGTACTGGATGGGTGCCACCATGCCGGAGAGTTCCTCCGCCGTGGTGCATTCCCCGGCTTCGGCCGTGGTGGACTCCGTAGCTTCAGCCCAGTGCTCCGACTCGATGACGGTCGGTTCGGTCCGCACAGGCTGCCAGCTGGTCCAGGACGCCGCCGAAGCATGTTCGGCGGTCCTTCGACTCCACTCCCACATTTGTTTCCCTCCCCTCGAATTCAGTACGGCTCAGAACGCCACGCGCGCGATGAACGCTCGCCTCCGATCCAACATTTCTGGACCTCCCCTCGGTCGAATTACTGATGCCCCAGGCTATCTGGGCACGGCCACGGCACGCCACCGATTTTCTCGGCGTCGAACAACGCGCCGCGGTTCGGTAATCGACCAGGAAGTTTGCCGTCATTCGCCGACCGGAACATGATCTAGCTGGGGTTTTCTACTCACCGGTAAGCGGCACTCGGTTAGAGAGAAGTACTGGCACTGGTTACACTCCGAAGCCATGACGAGTGTCCAGCAGCAGCCCGCATCGGAATCGGCGGGCGCCCCCGATATCCACACCACCGCTGGGAAGCTGGCTGACCTGCGGAATCGGCTGGAAGAAGCGCAGCACCCGATGGGTGAGGCCGCGGTCGACAAGGTGCACGCCAAGGGCAAGATGACCGCCCGCGAGCGCATCCTCGCACTGCTGGACGAGGGCTCCTTCGTTGAACTCGACGCGCTGGCCCGCCACCGCAGCGTGAACTTCGGCCTGGAGAACAACCGGCCGCTCGGCGACGGCGTGGTGACCGGCTACGGCACCATCGACGGCCGCGACGTCTGCATCTTCAGCCAGGACGTCACCGTCTTCGGCGGCAGCCTCGGCGAGGTCTACGGCGAGAAGATCGTCAAGGTGATGGATCTGGCGCTCAAGACCGGCCGCCCACTGATCGGCATCAACGAGGGCGCGGGCGCGCGCATCCAGGAGGGCGTCGTCTCCCTCGGCCTCTACGGCGAGATCTTCCACCGCAACATCCAGGCCTCCGGCGTGATCCCGCAGATCTCGCTGATCATGGGCCCGGCCGCCGGTGGCCACGTCTACTCCCCCGCGCTGACCGACTTCGTGGTGATGGTCGACGGCACCAGCCAGATGTTCGTCACCGGCCCGGATGTCATCAAGACGGTCACCGGCGAGGACGTCACCATGGAAGACCTGGGTGGCGCGCATACGCATATGACGAAGTCCGGTGTCGCGCACTATGTCGCCTCCGGCGAGCAGGACGCCCTCGACTACGTCAAGGACCTGCTGAGCTACCTGCCGAGCAATAACCGCGCCGACGCGCCGCGTTTCCCGGCCACCGACCCGATCACCGGCGCCATCGAGGATTCGCTCACCGACGAAGATCTCGAACTCGACACGATCATCCCGGATTCGCCGAACCAGCCCTACGACATGCACGAGGTCATCCGTCGCCTGCTCGACGACGACGAATTCCTCGAGGTGCAGGCCGAGCGCGCGATGAACATCATCGTCGGCTTCGGTCGGATCGACGGCCGCAGCGTCGGCATCGTCGCCAACCAGCCCACCCAGTTCGCGGGCTGCCTCGATATCGACGCCTCGGAGAAGGCCGCGCGCTTCGTGCGCACCTGCGACGCCTTCAATATCCCGATCATCACCCTGGTCGACGTCCCCGGCTTCCTGCCCGGTACCGGCCAGGAGTACAACGGCATCATCCGGCGCGGCGCGAAGCTGCTCTACGCCTACGGTGAGGCCACTGTGGGCAAAATCACCATCATCACCCGCAAGGCCTACGGCGGCGCCTACGACGTCATGGGTTCCAAGCACATGGGCGCCGATGTGAACTTGGCATGGCCGACCGCCCAGATCGCCGTTATGGGCGCCTCGGGCGCGGTCGGTTTCGTCTACCGCAAGCAGCTGCAAGAGGCCGCGAAGAGCGGAAATGATGTGGATGCGCTGCGCCTCGAGCTGCAGAACGAGTACGAGGACACCCTCGTGAACCCCTACGTCGCCGCCGAGCGCGGCTATGTGGATGCGGTCGTCCCGCCGTCGCACACCCGTGGCCAGATCGTGTCGGCACTGCGCTTGCTCGAACGCAAGATGGTGACCCTGCCGCCGAAGAAGCACGGCAACATTCCGCTGTGATCAAGCGATAGCCTCAGTGGGCCGCGCACACTGGTTGCAGAGACACAATGAGTGAATTCGACGATGATGATCGCTTGATCCACATGACATCGAGTCAGGCATAGGCTCGATCGAGATAGAGAGAGGATCTGGCACTGTGACGACCGTGGCAGAAGAAGATGTGTTGACCGCCGCCGAACTGGATCTCACAGTCGAACCGATCGCGGACGTGGTCGAGGTGGTCGCACCCGTGACGCCCGCGGCCGCCCAGGCGACCGACCAGCCGTTCATCCGAGTTATCAAGGGTTCACCGTCCGATGACGAAGTGGCGGCGCTCGTCTGTGTACTGTCGGCCGCCGCGCAGGGCGCCACGGGCAGCGGGCCGACCGGTCCGGCCGACTCCTGGGGCCACCCGACCTTGATGCACCGCGGCACATCGCCGTTCTCCCCGTACGCCTTCCCGCAGCTGTCACACCTGCGCGACTGATCGGATGACGAGACTCGTTCTCGCCTCCGCGTCGCCCGCCCGCCGCGAGGTGCTCCGCTCGGCGGGCATCGACCCCGTCGTCCGGGTCTCCGATGTCGACGAGGACGCCGTTGCCGCGGCACTGCCGCCCGGTACGGCGCCCGAGGTCGTAGTAGTCGAGCTGGCGCGGGCCAAGGCCCACTCGGTGGCCGCGACGATTCCGGACTTCGCCACGGATTGCGTTGTGGTGGGCTGCGATTCGATGCTGCTCGTCGACGGCGAATTGCAGGGCAAGCCACATACTCCCGAGGTCGCGCGATCCCGCTGGGCCGAAATAGCCGGGCGCAGTGCCGATCTCATCACCGGGCACTGCGTACTGCGGCTACAGGACGGCGATGTCGTCGCCGAAGCCGTCGACTGCAGTTCCACCACAGTGCATTTCGCCAAACCGGAACCAGAAGAGCTGGACGCCTATATCGCGACCGGCGAGCCCTTGCAGGTGGCGGGCGCGTTCACGCTCGACGGTATGGGCGGTTGGTTCGTCGATCGCATCGACGGCGATCCGTCGAGCGTTATCGGAATCGGATTACCACTGCTGCGCCGACTGCTTGGCGACGTTGGGGTCGGCATTGCGCAGTTGTGGAGCCATTCGGCCCGCTGACGGCGGTACGATCCGCGGCTCCCCGCCGCCCGACCTCGGCTCCGCCCCGGCCTCCACGCCGATCGGCACCGGCGTCGCCTCGCGGTCGTGCTCCGGCTCCCGCCGGACCTCTTGGTCGCGCCGCGACTCCTGGTCCGGCCGTCCGGCCATCAGCTCCAAACGGACCAGGCAGAGCTCCGGCTCGACGAATGGGTGCAGCCGGACATTCACCTCGCCCCGCGCACCATTGCGGTCCAGGACCTCTTTCATCAGGCCCAGATGCACACCGCACACCACTTCGGAGTGGGTGCGCGCGAGTTCACGCAGCGGGCAGGCGGTCAGCCGGATCAGGACCTGTTCGGTGGTCTCGGCGGCCGGATCGCGTTCCGGGGCGAATCCGAGCTCGGACAGCAGCGTCATGGTGACGTCCTTGGCGTCCTCCAGCGATTCGACCGCATGATCGCCCGCATCGAGCTTCGCACCCCAGGCGCGCCCGGCGGCGATGGCCGCCTCGGAGCGACGCCGCGGATCCGGGCCGAGTTGATCGGCGAGTACCTGGGCCAGGTCCTGATAACCGACCGATCGCTGAACCGCGCTATAGCCGATCCGCGGGCGACCACGGCCGCGCGGGGGCTGCTGGAATTGCCGCACCAGCGATTCCCTGGTGAGTACATCCAGATGGAACCGAACAGTGGTGACGTGCTGTCCGGTGATTCTGGCCAGTTCTTGTGCGTCGAGAGGTTCGCTGGCGCCACGTAGGATCGCGAGCAGTCGACGCCTCGGCCAAGAATCGGACATAGCTCACCCCTCCTCCCGGGAGACTTTATCGGATGAGGGTGCGATTTATTCGCCCATTCAGCCGATTTGTGATCTGAAACGAGTTTCCATAACGCCTCACACCTACCATCTCTGTGAGACCCGAACCGCTGTAACCACCCGTCTACCTCGTGTGAAGGACCCATATCGTGCCCGTTGCCCCGGACCCTCATCGCGCCTTCGGTTCTTACGCACATCCTCACCGACTAGTAACCACAGAGTGGCTGTCGGCAAACATCGGCACGCCAGGGCTGAAGATCATCGAGTCCAACGAGGACATCCTGCTCTATGACATCGGACACGTTCCCGGCGCCACCAAGATCGATTGGCGGGGCGACCTGAACGATCCGGTTACGCGTGACTATATCGACGGTGCCCGGTTCACCGAGTTGATGCGCGCCAAGGGAATCGAGCGCGACGATACCGTGGTGATCTACGGCGATCGCGGCAACGCGCAGGCAGCGCACACGTTCTGGGTCTTCACCCTGTTCGGGCATCCGGATGTGCGGCTGCTCGACGGCGGCCGGGACGCGTGGATCTCCGAGGCCCGCGACACCACCTTCGACCTGCCCTATCTGCTGCGCAGCGAGTACCCCACGGTTCGGCGCGACGACAGCACCGTGCGCGCGTTCCGCGAGGATGTGCTCGCGCACCTCGGCAAGCCGCTGATCGATGTGCGCTCACCCGAGGAGTATTCCGGCGAGCTGATCCAGCCGCCGGTCAATCCGGAGGACGCGGCATTACGCGGCGGGCATATCCCGACCGCGGTCAACATTCCGTGGACCGAGGCCTTCAATGGCGACGGCCGCTTCCGTGCCCGCACCGAATTGGACGAGACCTACGGTGCGCTGGCGACCGCGGACGATCTGATGGTCTACAGCCGGGTCGGCGAGCGATCCAGCCATACCTGGTTCGTATTGACTTATCTGCTCGGCTTCGACACCGTGCGCAATTACGACGGCTCCTGGACCGAATGGGGTAACTCGGTGCGCATGCCGATTGCCAAGGGGTATGAACCCGGCGATGCACCAGCAGGCAGTGCACGTAAGGTCCGCACCAGGTAGACCTGACCGGCGCCGAGCACACGCGACCGCTCAATCCGATCTGCGGCATGCGCGGGCGCTCCGTGATCATGTGGGCCGCCACCTCCGTTCCCGACGCCGACGCCGCGGGGTGTGATCCGCGACCTACTGTTGAGTAGGGCTATCCGAGTTCAGCGTCTGTTGGCAGACTGCCTACACTCGCCCGAGACGTAAGTTTGTCGACCACGGGGCGACCAAAAAGATTGCTAACAGGAGGCTCAGTGCCCAGCCATGCCAGCGCGCGGATATCGAAGGTACTCGTAGCTAACCGAGGCGAGATCGCCGTTCGCGTGATCCGGGCGGCCAAGGATGCCGGTATCGGCAGTGTCGCGGTGTACGCCGAGCCCGATGCCGATGCCCCATTCGTGAAACTCGCCGACGAGGCCTTCGCCCTGGGCGGGCAGACCTCGGCCGAGTCGTACCTCGTCTTCGACAAGATCCTCGACGCCGCTGCCAAGTCCGGCGCCGACGCCATCCACCCCGGCTACGGATTCCTCTCCGAGAACGCCGACTTCGCCCAGGCTGTCATCGACGCCGGGCTGATCTGGATCGGCCCCTCCCCGCAGTCCATCCGCGACCTCGGTGACAAGGTCACCGCGCGCCACATCGCCGAACGCGCCAAGGCACCGATGGCCGCTGGCACCAAGGATCCGGTCAAGAACGCCGCCGAAGTGGTCGAGTTCGCCGAGCAGTACGGCGTGCCGGTCGCGATCAAGGCCGCCTTCGGTGGCGGTGGCCGCGGTATGAAGGTCGCGCACTCCATCGAGGAGATCCCGGAGCTGTTCGAATCGGCGACCCGCGAGGCGATCGCCGCCTTCGGTCGTGGCGAATGCTTCGTCGAGCAGTACCTGGACAAGGCCCGCCACGTCGAGGCGCAGGTCATCGCCGACCAGCACGGCAACGTAGTGGTGGCCGGTACCCGTGACTGCTCGCTGCAGCGCCGGTTCCAGAAGTTGGTCGAGGAGGCCCCCGCGCCGTTCCTCACCGACGATCAGCGCGCGCGCATCCACGCTTCGGCCAAGGCCATCTGTAAGGAGGCCGGTTACTACGGTGCTGGCACCGTGGAGTACCTGGTGCAGGGCGATACCGTGTCGTTCCTCGAGGTGAACACCCGTCTGCAGGTCGAGCACCCGGTCACCGAGGAGACCGCGGGCATCGACCTGGTGCGTCAGCAGTTCCGCATCGCCGAGGGCCATGAGCTGGCGATCAAGGAGGATCCGACGCCGCGCGGGCACTCCTTCGAATTCCGGATCAACGGCGAAGACGCCGGTCGCGGCTTCCTGCCCGCCCCCGGCCCGGTCGCGGTCTACTCCGAACCGAGCGGTCCGGGTGTGCGCGTCGACTCCGGTGTGGTGCAGGGCAGCGTTATCGGCGGTCAGTTCGACTCGATGCTGGCCAAGCTGATCGTCACCGGCGAGAACCGTGAGCAGGCGCTGCAGCGGGCCCGGCGCGCGCTGGCCGAGTTCCACGTCGAGGGGTTGGCCACGGTCATCCCGTTCCACCGCGCGATCGTCGAGGATCCGGCGTTCATCGGTGACGGCGAGAAGTTCGACATCTACACCAAGTGGATCGAAACCGACTGGGTCAACAACGTCGAGCCCTACACCCCAGCCGGTGTCACCGAGGACGAGGACGAGGATCTGCCGCGGCAGAAGGTCGTCGTCGAGGTCGGTGGGCGTCGAGTCGAGGTGTCGTTGCCCGGCAGCTTCACCGCCGGTGCCGGTGTCGCGGGTACGGGCGGCAATGGCGTCGGAGTGGTCCGCAAGAAGCCCAAGCCGCGCAAGCGTGGCGGCGCGGGTGCCGGTGCGGCCTCCGGTGACGCGGTCACCGCGCCGATGCAGGGCACCGTGGTGAAGGTCGCGGTCGAAGAGGGCCAGTCCGTCGAGGCGGGCGATCTGATCGTGGTGCTCGAGGCCATGAAGATGGAGAACCCGGTCAACGCGCACAAGGCGGGCGTGGTCACCGGACTGTCCGTCGAGGCGGGGGCGGCCATCACCCAGGGCACGGTGCTCGCCGAGATCAAATAAGTAAACAGCTGGCGAAGACCGCTTCGGAGCGGGCGCTGGACAACGACGTCCGCGCCCGCTCTGTCGTATCGTGGTTCGGTGACCAGCTCTACCGTCGTGCCCACTGTCGCGGAGGTCATCCGCGGCCGACGTGAATCAGCGAGCCGTGCCGACGGATATCGCCTCGCCCTGGTCATCGAGGGCGGTGGCAGTCGGGGCGTGTACTCCAGCGGAATGGTGCAGGCGCTGGAGGAGCTCGGGCTCGCCTCGATCTTCGACGCGGTATACGGCACTTCGGCGGGTGCGATCAATGGCGCGTGGCTGCTGTCCGGGCGGGCCCTGTCCGGCATGCGCTCCTGGACCGATCCGGTGATCATGCGGCGCGCGGTCGATCCGGCTCGACTGCTGCGCGGACGCCCCGCGTTCGACCTGGACTACCTGGTGCACCAGGTGTACGACGGCATCGAGCCCATGGACTTTCCGGCGATTCTGGCCAATGCCACCACCTTTCACCCCATCGGCACCGATATCCGCACCGGGCACGCCGTCGACCTGCACCGCCACATCATCGACAAACGCACCCTGATGACCGCGCTGCGGGCCTCCGCCGGGCTGCCGATACTCGCGGGACCCCCGGTGCCGCTGGGCGATGCCGAGTACCTCGACGGCGGGCTCGCCGAAACCGTGCCTATTCGCACCGCGGTTCGCAACGGTGCGACGCATGCTCTGGTGCTGCGCACCCGTCGCACCGACGAACACCGCCCGCCCGCCTCCCGTTTGCATCAGGTCGTCGGGGGCGGCTACCTGCGCGTGCGAGCCCCGGGGGCCTATCGTGCCTGGCTACAGCGACCGCACCAGCAATCCATCGAGGACCGCTTCCTCGCTGGCCTCGGTGACGCGGTCCTCCAGGTCCACCCACCCCTCGGCGCCCCGAACATCGACAGTGCGGCGCGCGACACCGCCTTACTCGCCGAGGCGTTGACCATCGGCCGCCAAACCGTGCACGCGTCCTTGGCCGCCCTGGTCGACTCGGCCGACAGCACGCGCTGAACCCGCAGCTTCCCGACTTCGACAGCACCACGCGCGACACCACGTTGCTCGCCGAGACACCGACCATCGGCCGCCAAACCGTACAGCGGCCCTGCACGCCCTGGTCGACTCGACCGACACCACATACTGAACCTGCGGCTTCCCGACTTCGACAGCACCACGCGCGACACCGCCTTGCTCGCCGAAGCACCGACCATCCACCGCCAAGCCGGGCACGCGTCCTTGGCCGCCCTGGTCGACTCGGCCGACAGCACGCGCTGAACCCACGGCTTCCCGACTTCGACAGCACCACACGCGACACTGCTTACTCGCCGAGACACCGACCATCGACCGCCGTGCAGCGGCCCTGCACGTCCTGGTCGACTCGGCCGACAGCACGCGCTCGTATCGCTGCGGTCCACTGATCCCGACCATCCGGGCTGGGGCGTCGGGCGAGTTCGGTGGTACGGATTCGCCTGCTGCTCGGGTCGCCGAGCGGCAGACACCGCGGCCCGCGATGTGGTGCCGCACGGGTGGGTATTGACGATCCGGCTGTGGTTCGCGACCGGCCCGGTGAGTTCGGGGAAGCAGCTGTCCAGCTTGTGGCGCAGGTCAATTCAGGTTGATGGTCGCGCCGTTGGAGAGCATGAAGTCGTGTAATTCGAGTTGGCTCGGGGCGGCGTCGTGCGGGATGTCGAAGACCAGTTGGGTCGTGGCGGACTGGCCGGGCTGGAGTTCGAACGAGTAGCCGTAGCGGCGCTGGGTGGTCTGCCACATGGTCGCGATCGCATTGTGATCGACCTCGCGGCCCTGAGTGTCGACGAGGCGTTGACCCAAGGGCAGGAACCACTTCGGCTCGTCGGAGATATTGCGCACGGCGACCGTGACGACGGAGTAGGAACCGCTGGCATTCTGCAGCCCGATCCGCGAGACTCCGGAATCCACCGCGGTGACCACGAATTCGAACTTGCCGTCCCGCACCGGTGTATTCAGACCGGAGAGCACCGGCGCGGGTGGTTCGGCCGATTGCGCCGTGTCACCATCGCGCACCGCGACCGACGGATCGGCCGTGCGCGAGCCGCCGCCACTGCCGGTATTGCCGAACGCGACCAGCGCCGCACAGCCCGCCGCCAGCATGAAGGGGGTCAGGAACATGACGACGAGCGCACCGATCACCCTGGACACGAAGGACTTACGCCGTGGCCGACGCCGTACCGCCCGGCGCGGGGGCGGCGCGATCCATGGACGGCGCTGCGAGACGGTCCAGCGCGGTGCCACCCGCACGTGCGCAGCCCGCTTCGGTTGCGGCACAACCGGTTGGGCCGCGGAAGGCGGGCGGACGACCGATCTCGGCGGGACCGCGGCACGATTCGGTGACCACGGCGAATTCTGTTGCGGTACAGCACTTCCCACCGGGATGAAAGGCGGCGCGGGGTCCAATCGGGTAGCCACCAGCGTCGGCGTCGGACCGGGTTCCGGCAACACCTCGGTCGGAGCAAGCGGCTTCGGCAACGATTTGACCAGCGGTGCTGAGGATTCCCCCGATGACATCGGTGCGCACGTCTGCACCCGCGTCGGACTCGGCTGCTGATCCGCCACCAGTCGCTGCGGAGTCACCGTCTGCGGCAACGCCGTCTGGATATGCGTGTGCGGCATCGGCGGGTGTGCCTGCGCGTGCGGTTGCGCTGGTTTCGGCTGCACCAGCATGGACGGCGCAGCCAGTGGCTGGTCCGACGCAGCCGAGAGTGTTGCCGATTCGGCCCGTGACGATCGCGGCGCGGGCTCGTGCGCCAGACGTGACAGGGCGGTCGCCGCATATGCCGCGGCGGCGAACTCGCGTGCCGTCGGATAGCGGTTGGCCTGGTCCTTGGCCATGCCGCGGGCGATGACCGCATCCAATTCCGTGGGCACCGCGGGGTTCACTGTCGATGCGTGGGGTGCGGTGGTCATCAGGTGGCCGTGCATTTGATGGGCCGGGTCGGTGTCACCGTAGGGGCGGCGGCCGGTCAGGCATTCGTAGAGCACACAGGCGAGTGAGTAGACGTCGGAGCGGGCGTCGACGGTGCCGTTGAAGCGTTCCGGTGCCATATAAGCCCAGCTGCCGATGGCCATGCCGGTGGCGGTGACGGACGTTTGGCCCACGCTCTTGGCGATGCCGAAGTCGATGAGATACGCCTGCCCATCGGTGCCGACCAGGATGTTCGACGGTTTGACGTCACGGTGGATCAGCCCGGCCCGATGCGCGGCATCCAGACCCGAGGCCGCCTGCGTCACGAAGTCCACGGCGGCGATGGGTGTCAATGTGCCGACCCGGGCCAGCATCTCGGCCAGGTCGATGCCATCGATGTATTCCATATCGATGAACAACCGGCCGTCGAGCTCACCGAACCCGTGAATTCGCACAATATGCGGATGTCGCAGACTCGCGCCGAGCCGCGCCTCCCGCTCGAACCGCTGCCGATACTCCGCATCGGCGGCCACCCGCTCCGCCAACACCTTCAGCGCGACCGTGCGTCCGGTGTCGGTATCACGCGCCAGCCACACCGCCCCCATGCCACCCCGGCCGAGCAAACGGTCGAGCCGGTACTTCCCGAACTGTTCCCCCATCACTGACCTCCCGGTGGCCGCGCCGTTGCGGAGTGGGGCGGCAACCCGATCGAAACCGCATCGCCCGAACCTATCCCGACCCTAGCCCCGCCCCGCCCCCTCGACCAGTGTGACGTCCCCTACGTACTCCTACTCAGGCACACCCCAGACCTCGACACGATCGGTCTTCAGGGCAACCCTGCGGATAACACCGTTGGCTGCGGGCTAATCAACCTCGTTCAGGCGCACACTGACGCTGACACGACCCTTATCGTCGCGTCGGGCGACGGCGTGCCCGGATCGTTCGGCGCCGTCCAGCTGCAGCGAGATGGGGCCGCCCGCGCCGAGGAAGTTGCGCCACCACGTCTTCTGGTCCGGCAGGGCGATGGCGATGGTGATCTCATCGCCAGAGCGTCGAAAGCCCACCGGTGTGCTGATGGTGCGCCCGGAACGTCGGCCGACGTAAGTGATCTCGGTGATCGCCCGACCCACCCGAGGCCCGATCCACGGCGCCTTGGTCAACGCCATGACCCCCGCGTTGAATCCGCGCGCAATCGGTCCGACCACCGCTCTGAGCTCCATCGAATCTCCTGATCACCGAAGTATCGATCACAAAACTAGCGGACCGCCGTGCGTGGAGCAGGGCGGCATACAGCGCGAGGAGCGAATGCTAGACATGCGCAGCGCTGAATCCCACTGCGGCGCCGATGAAATCGGCGTAGTAGGTGTGCGCATTGGGGTCGGCTCCCCCGCCGCATACCGGGTCGCCGGCCGCACAGAAATCGGCGGTGCGGTTCAGGTATCGGTCGGGAACGGGCCACCCGATCAGGCGCAGCGGGTCGCCGAAGAGCAGTACGACGACCACGCGGTCGACGAGCTCATCGGGCAGCCGCACCACACCCGGCAGTCCGGCGACGGTGCCGAGTGCGGCGTGCACCACGCCCGCGCCCAGCGAGTAGCCAGCCAGGATGAACTCCTCGTCCGGGCATGCCGCGGCTCGAGCGGCGACGTGTGCGACCAGATCCGCGCTACCGGCGCCCACTGACGACAGATCCGTCAAATTCGCAGCGTAGTGCACCGGATACGCACCCACGCTCATCGGTAGCGCCTCCCGCATCGCGGCGTACAGCGGATCACCGACGATGGTTCCGAGATACCCGGGTTCCTGGGTTCCCTTCGCCACCACCAGATCCACGGCTGCACACGATTGTGCCGCCGAGTGCGGAGCGAGCATGACACTCGCTGCGATCAGCAAGACCGCGAACGCCGATGCCATCCGCCAGTTTTTGAACCGACCCACCTTTCGGTCGCCCATTTTCCTCACCTCTCACGCCGTTGTGAGAAGTGCTTCCTCCGGCCACACGTCATTGTGCGGCGTCGAGTGACACTTGTCAGAGACAAATTACAATGTACTCCGCTACGAGGGACAACGGCGGCGACAGCCACAGCCAACATCCCCTGCTCAGGCCTACCGACTGCAGCAAGACCGGTGCGCACCCTGCTGGCCGATCCAATAGGAACAGAAGATCCAGCCACCAATCGGAATGACCGAGACCGAGCAGGTCCACCGACTGCGGCAAGACCGGCGCGCACCCTGCCGGCCGATCCAATAGGAACAGAAGATCCAGCCACCAATCGGAATGACCGAGACCGAGCAGGTCCACCGACTGCGGCAAGACCAGCGCCCACCCTGCCGGCCGATCCAGTAGGAACAGAAGATCCAGCCACCAATCGGAATGGCCATGGCGTGCAGGTCCACCGCGCTGAGTGGCAGGTCCAGTGCCAGCGCCATTACTCCGGCTTATCGTCACTCGAATCGCCGCTGAGCGAACCGCCAGAGATCCACTGCCCCGGGCCGAGTGTTCGCCGAGCGACGCCTACTTGCCGGGCTTGTGGCGGTTGCCGTGACCGGGCTTGCCGCTGCTCGGCTTGTCGTCACCGGGATCGCTGTTGCCTGGGTTTCCGGAGGCCGCTGGTCCGGAGGACGATGGCGAGCCGTCGGGTTTCGGGCCGCCGCCAGAAGGCTGCGTCGGAATCCAGTTCGCCATGCGGCCACCGACGGACCGACACGCAAGCGGGGTGCCGTCTGCGGCAACGGCATCGACGTCGACATCAGGATTGCACGGCTGTCCGGCAACCGGGATCGACGCGTTCGGCGCCGCCGCATGTGCCGACTCGGCCGGGAGCGATCCCAGTGCCGGGCCCGGATGAGTCGGCGTCGGCCGGGCGGATGACGGTGCGGCAGAGGCTGTTTCGGCGCCTCCGGGTCGCCCCACCCAGAGCGCCAGCCCGATGAGGGCGACAAGCGCCGCCATAGCTGCAGCCGCGTGCCCCGGACCAACTCCCCATACGACGTCGCGATCACTCAACGCTTCAGCACCCCGCGTCGGCTCGCCCGCCCACCCGCCACTCCGCCTCTTCGCACCCGGATCCCCTGCCTCCGTACCACCCCACGGGACCGTCCCCCGCGCCCCAACCGCACCCGCCTCCCACGACCCCAGCGCATCCCCACCCCGCGACCCAACCGCACTCCCATGCCGAGACCCCGCCGCAGCCGCACCCCATGACCCCACTGCACCCCGCGCGCCAACCGCAGCCACATCCCGCGCCCCCTCCGCAGCCACACCGGGCGAGTCGACCGGGCCCACATCCCGCGACCCGACCGCAGGGATATCCCGTGATCCGACCGCGGCCGCACCCCACGACTGGACCGATTCCGACGCCTCCACCGCACTCGCATCCTGAAAATCGACCGCAGCCGAATTCGGCGACGCCACCGCACCAGCACCCTGCGCCCCAACCACACCGGGCGAGCCGACCGAACCCACACCCCGCGACCCAACCCCAGCCACGCCCGGCGACTCGACCGCACCAGCACTCCACGCCACGGCCGCAGAGGAATTCGGCGACGCCACCGCACCCACACCACGCGTCCCGACGACACTCACATCCCGCGCCTCAACGGCGGCAGCACCCGGCGACTCCACCGCGTACCCCAACTCGGTCGCAGGCACGCCCCTCACACCTTCCGCACCCGCCGCCCACGACTCGACCACGCCCGCGCAAGGCCCGCCAATCGCAGCCCCGCCTTGCGACTCCCCTGCGCACGCCGACTCCGTCGCCCCGGGCAACTTCACCACGCACGCGCACCGCGACCCCACTACTGCCGCACCCGGCGACTCCACCGCGCCCGCACCCCACGTCCCGACCGCAGCCGAATGCGGCGACGCCACCGCGCCCCCTGACTCGGCCGCCGGCACGCGCCGCAACCCAGCCATACCCACACCCCACGACCCGACCGCACCCGCACGCCGCCCGCCAACCGCGGCCCCGCCTCGCGACTCCACCGCGCACCGCGACTCGGTCGCCCCGGGCGACTCCACCGCATGCGCGCACGGCGACTCGGCCGCCGGCGCACCCGCACCCCACGACTCCACCACATCCGCCCGCCACCCTTCGGAGAGTGGGCGGGTGATCGGCGAAGTCACCGCCGCGATCTCGACCGTCGACGCCTCGCGGCCGGCGCTGGCGATGTAGGCGGCGCACGCGAATTCGCCTGCGCTGGACCAGCGCTCGCGAGGATCCTTGGCCATGGCGCGTGTTATTGCGGCATCGAGAGCCGCGGGCACCGCGGGATTCAGGGCGCCGGCACGAGGTGGATCGGCCATCAGATGGGCGTGGAACTGCCGCGGGGTATCGATGTTGCCGAAAGGTCTTTCGCCGGTTAGGCATTCGTATAGGACGCAGGCGAGTGAGTACTGGTCGGCGCGGGTGTCGGTGACGCCGCTGAAGCGCTCCGGCGCCATATATGCCAGGGTGCCGACCACATTGCCGTGGGCCGTAATGGTTGGCTGGTCGATCCGGTGCGCGATGCCGAAATCGATCAGGCGGACGAAACCGCAGGAGCTCACCATGATGTTGGACGGTTTGACGTCGCGGTGCACCAGGCCCGCCCGGTGGGCGGTGTCGAGCGCCATCGCGGTCTGCCCGATGATCGCCACCGCCTTCGCTGGAGACATCGGCCCGTCGCGGCGCAGCAGAGCGGCGAGGTCGGTGCCCTCGATGAATTCCATGTCGATGTATAGGCAGCCCTCGAGTTCACCGAAGGTGTGGATCGGCACCATATGCGGCCCCGGGACGTGGGCCGCCAGGCGTGCCTCCCTGGTGAACCGCAGCCGATAGGTCGGATCCGCGGCGTGTGTCGCGGCCAGCACCTTCAGCGCGACATCACGGCCGGCGACGGTATCGCGAGCGAGCCAGACCTGCCCGGTACCTCCGCTGCCGAGCAACCGGTCGAGGCGGTAGTGACCGAACCGCGTCTCGCCCATTCCGAAACCTCCCGCTAGCCTTGCACTCATCGTCGAGTTACCCGAAATCCACACCGGCACCACATAATCCGTGAAACTGATGCGGCGGCCGACCGATCATGTCGTAACCCGACGCCTCGGCGCCGCGAAATTCGCCGACCTCGCTGCTGCGGCATATCTCGACGGCGGTACCGCGAGACGGCGAGTTCGGGTTCAGCGAAAGCCGCTAGCCTTGCTGCTATGAGTGACCTGCCCGAGATCCGCATCGGCACCGTGGAGCGTGAGCACGCGATGCAGCGACTCTCCGATCATTTCGCCGCCGGGCGGCTCAGCGTGGCCGAGTTCGACGAGCGCAGCGCCGTGGTCGCGGCCGCGCTGACCCGAGGTGACCTGGATAAAGTCTTCACCGACCTGCCCGAGCCCGCCCGGGCCGCCGCGGTCCCGGCCAAACGCAACTCCGGTTTCCTCGACGAATGGCCGGAGCGACTGATGGCGGTGATCCCGATCCTCGCCGTCATCCTCTTCTTCGTCACCGGCAGTTGGCTCTGGTTCCTGGCCATCCCGCTGGCGGGTGCGCTGCTGTTCAGCGATCGGCACGAGCACCGGCACCGGGGCCGTCGCCAGCGCCGCCGCGGCCGCGGGGAGATCGAGGACTGAATGGAACCCGTCGAAATCAATGCGGGCACCTGGTACCTGCGTGCCCTACGCGCCGACGACCGCATCGATGACCGCCCGGCCCTCGCCGACGGCGGCATCACCGATCCGGACTATGTCGCCCACCGCAGCGAACAGTGGGCCGACGAAACCCACTTCTCGTGGGCCGTATGCGAACCCACCACGGCCGAACTGGTCGCGGAGATCGTCGTGACGCCGACAGCCGATGACACCGCCGAACTCACCGGCTGGGCCCGCCGGGGCTACGAATCCGCCCTCGAAACCGGCACCACCGCCGTCCGACGCTTCGTCGAAGGCGGCCTCGGCCTCAGCCTGCGCTGAGGGGGTCTGCACCAGATCCGGCCTGAGCGTGCACCGTTCGGCCGAATGCGGCAGGAATCGCCACGTTCGAACCGAAAAGTGCACGCTCACGCGAGATCCACGGACAACGGTTGGCGTGCCTCGAGTCGGTTCTCACCGGCGGAGTCGAAGGCAACACCGGCCGACCACAGCTAGCGCATTACGCCGGTATGCCCGGTGGAATAGCGACCGGGCTGTGGCCAGATGGTGAGCCCGTGCGCACCACGCCCAACGGGTATGCGCGCCAACAGGTTCCAGTTCACAATATCGATCGCGTACACCTCACCGTGGTGGCGACCGGAAACCCAGAACACCTGCCCGTCCGCGGAGAGATTGCCCATATCCGGACTGCCACCGCCCGGGATGTACCACTTGTGCACCAACTTGTTCGCCGCGAAATCCCATACCGAGATGCTGCCTTCGTGCCGGTTGGTGATGAGCAGCTGTTTGGAGTCACGGGTGACGTACAACCCATGCGCGCCCTGGCCGGTCGGCACGAAACCGGTGTTCTCCCACGTCGATGCGTCGATTGTGTAGATTCCATCGGCGACCATATCGGCGATGAAGAAGGTGCGTCCGTCCGGCGAGAGCTTGACGTCTTGCGGTTTACCGCCGCGCCCGCCCGGCAGATCGATCATCTTGACCACCGTGCGCTCGGCGACATCGAAGACCAGCATCCGGCCGATGAATTCACAACTGGCCAGGGCGAATCGGCCGTCGGCGGTGAAGTCCATATGGTCGACGCCCGCGCAGTCGGGCACCGCCAGCGCGTGCACCTTCTCCCAGGTGTGCGGATCATAGAAGTCCAGCGACTTATCCGCCTCGGCGACAACGAGCGCGTACTGACCGTCCGGCGTGAAGTACATGTTGTAGGGATCGCGGACCGGGAATGGTGCACCGGGTTTGCCGGTGCGCGGGTCGATCGGCAGCAGGCTGCCCCCGCCGATCGGCAGATCATTAGTGACATACAGCGTCTGCATGTCATAGGACGGCACCACATGCTGTGGCTCCCGACCGCCCGCGGGATAGCTGTCGATCACCTGGAAGGTGGCCGGATCGATCACCGAGACCGAATGCGATTCGCTATTCGGCACGTAGACCAGCGGCCGATGGTCGGCCACCGCCGGGCTCAGTTCCCGGTCCGCGGCATAGACATCGGTCGGCGACAATGGCGGCGGCATGCCGGGCAGTAGGTTCTCCGGGTGCGGCGGCGGCGCCGCGGCGGTGGCGACGACCGTGCTGGTCGGCGGAATCGCGATGCCCACCGATCCGGCCTCGCTCGAGGTGCACCCCGCGACCGTCACGAGGACGGTCAGCGAGGCGAGTAGTTGATGGGTGGCAGACCTTCTGGTCCAGCCATTTGATGCGCAGCTCCGGTGATTGCGCTGTCGGTTCACGCGCTGCACCGTGCCAGGAGGTGGTGAAGACGAGATGACATGGGTGCGAAGCCTAGGCGGTGCCGCCCGGATTCCGTGGCAATCACCGCCGAGGAGCGAGTGATTGCCCGAATCATCCGGAAAGGTGCACTCGGGCAGTCAAATTTCCGATGCCGGCCCGCTGGCGGACCCCACTACCCCGCGTCGCTGAGCACCCGATCGAGCGCGTCGACCACGAAGTCCAACTCCGCCTCGGTGACGGTGAGCGGCGGCCGGAAGCGAATGCCACGCTCGCCCGTGCCGAGAATCAGCACATGCTCGCGTTCCCGCAGCGCGGTCAGCACCTCGTCCCGCAACTCTGCCGTGGCCAGTGTGATCGCGCACATCAGCCCACGCCCGCGTGGTTCGGTGACCCGAGGATGGTCCGCGGCGAGCTGTTCCAGACGCCGCAGCAGATGCGCGCCGAGCGGCCGCGACCGCTCGATCAACTCGTCCCGCTCGAGCACCTCGAGAATGCGCCGGGTGCGCACCATATCGGTCAGGTTGCCGCCCCAGGTGGAGTTCACTCGGGAGCTGACGACGAAGACGTTGTCGGGCACCTCGTCCACTCGCCCGCCCGCCATCACACCGCAGATCTGGGTCTTCTTGCCGAACGCGACCACATCCGGTTCGAGCCCCAGTTGCTGGTAGGCCCAGGTGGTTCCGGTCATCCCGACACCGGTCTGCACCTCGTCGAGGATGAACAGCGCGTCGTGCTTGTGACAGAGCCGCTGTACGGCCTGCAGGAATTCCGGACGCAGATGGCGGTCGCCACCCTCGCCCTGGATCGGCTCTGTGATGAAACACGCAATGTCGTCAGGGTTTTCGGCGAAGGCACGACGCACCTGGTCGAGCGCGTTCGCCTCGGCGGCGGCGATGTCGACACCGGCGCCGAGGTACGGTGCGTCGATGCGCGGCCAATCGAACTTGGGGAATCGATCCGTCTTCACCGGATCGGTGTTGGTCAGCGACATGGTGTACCCGGTGCGGCCGTGGAACGCTCCGGTCAGATGCAGCACCTTGGTACCGAGTTCCGGTGCCCGCCCGTGAGATTCGTTATGCCTGCTCTTCCAGTCGAACGCGACCTTGAGCGCGTTCTCCACCGCGAGTGCGCCGCCATCGATGAAGAACAGGTGCGGTAGCCGGGGATCGCCGAGCACACGCACGAAAGTCTCGACGAAACGGGCCATTTCGACGGTGTAGATATCGGAGTTGCTCGGTTTGTTGAGCGCGGCCACGCTCAGTTCGGCACGGAATTCTTCGTCGTCGGCCAGGGCCGGGTGGTTCATACCAAGGGCATTCGAGGCGAAGAAGCCGAACATATCCAGGTAGGAGCTGCCGTCACGTTCGTCGACGATCCGGCAGCCTCGGGACTTCCATAGGTCCAGCACCAAGTCGAATCCGTCGGCGAGGATGTGCGCAGACAAGATCTCGTGTACCCGGGTGGCGGGGGTGACCGGTGCAGTGCCACTCCCCGCGCGGGTGCGCTCCAGTTCGATGGTCACATCCGTAGGGTACGGAAATCTTTACGAAAGTTCTACAGAACAAACGTAGTAATTCCGGTCAGACGGCTACCTGTCGTAGAATGTCTGCAAGATGATGGTGCTTCGAGTTCTCACGTTGGCGGTCGCCCTGATCTCCTGCAGCAGCTGCTCGAGGTGCCGAGGAGAAGCCACCCGCACCAGCAGTACGTAACTCTCGTCACCGGCCACGGAGTGGCATGCCTCGATTCCCGGGATATGTTGCAGCACGGCAGGCGCGTCATCGGGTTGCGAGGGGTCGAGAGGAGTGATCGCGACGAATGCCGACAACAGTTGTCCCAGCGCCTCGGGGTCGACATGCGCCGTGTATCCCCGAATCACCCCGCGCGCCTCTAATCTGCGGACCCGCGATTGCACAGCCGACACCGATAGGCTCGCCTTTTCGGCCAGATTCGACAGGGTGGCGCGACCATCGGCCATCAGTTCACGAATCAGCAGGCGATCGATGTCATCGAGTACGGGTCTTGCCGGTGTATCCGCCATCAGCGAAGGCTAACCCAGCAGGCGCTAGTCGTGGCGAAAACTTTCAGTCGTTAACTCCCCGTACCCATCCGAGACCGTCCTACGACCCAAAGCTACAGCGGAGCAATCGATGACACACACGCTCGACGACCACCTGACCAAGGATCTTGCCGCCCGCGCGGCGGAATTGCTGCGCACACTCGGTGCACAGCAGCCGGTAGCGGGTGAGTTACCCGCGCGCACGCCGATCACCGGTAGCACGCTGATGACCCTGCGCGCCGATGGCATCGACGAGGCGGATGCCGCGATCGACAGAGCGGCGCGGGCGTTCCGCGATTGGCGCACGGTGCCGGCCCCGGTGCGGGCCGCTCTGGTGCGGCGACTGGCCGAACTGCTCACCGCGCACAAGGCCGAACTCGGCGAACTGGTCACCCTGGAGGCGGGGAAGATCGGCGCCGAGGCGGTCGGCGAGGTGCAGGAGATGATCGATATCTGCGAGTTCGCGATCGGGTTGTCGCGGCAGCTGTACGGCAAGACCATGCCCTCGGAGCGGCCCGGGCATCGACTGATGGAGACCTGGCATCCGCTCGGCGTGGTCGGGGTGATCTCGGCCTTCAATTTCCCGGTCGCGGTATGGGCGTGGAATACCGCGATCGCGCTGGTCTGCGGTGACACGGTGGTGTGGAAGCCGTCGGAGACGACTCCGTTGACCGCATTGGCCTGCCACACCCTGTTGCGCCGCGCGGCCGCCGATGTCGGCGCGGATCCCGAAGTGCACCAGCTGATCCAGGGCGATGCGGAGGTCGGGTCCCGGCTGGTCGACGACGAGCGGGTGGCGCTGGTGAGCGCGACCGGTTCGGTGCGGATGGGCCGTATCGTCGCACCACGGGTGGCCGCCCGATTCGGGCGGTGCCTGCTGGAGTTGGGCGGCAATAACGGTGCGATCGTCACCCCGACGGCGGATTTGGAGCTGGCCGCGCGCGGTATCGTCTTCGCCGCGGCGGGCACAGCCGGGCAGCGCTGTACGACATTGCGTCGGCTGATCGTGCACGCCGATGCCGTCGGACCGCTGCTGGATCGGGTCGCTGGCGCATATCGGCAACTGCGCGTTGGTAATCCGCTCGATGACGGTGTGCTGGTCGGTCCGCTGATCGACGGCCGCGCATACGAGGGGATGCGCGCGGCGATCGAGCGCGCACTGGCCGACGGCGGCGAATTGGTGTGCGGCGGTGAGCGAGTCGGCGGCTTCGGCGACGACGCCTTCTATGTACGTCCCGCGATCGTGCGAATGCCCGCCCAGACCAGCGTGGTTCGCGAGGAGACCTTCGCACCGATCCTGTACGTATTGACCTACCACGATTTCGATACCGCCATCGCCTTGCACAACGGTGTGCCGCAGGGACTTTCCTCGGCCGTCTTCACCGCCGACCAGCGCGAGGCCGAACGCTTCCTCGCCGCCGACGGCTCCGACTGCGGCATCGCCAATGTCAATATCGGCACCTCCGGCGCGGAAATCGGCGGCGCGTTCGGCGGTGAGAAGCAGACCGGCGGCGGACGCGAGTCAGGTTCGGACTCGTGGAAGGCGTATATGCGGCGGGCGACCAACACCGTCAACTACTCCGACCAACTGCCACTGGCCCAGGGCATCCAATTCGGCTGAGCCACAACCCGCCCCGCGGCTGGTCGATGCGTGTTCCGGATGTCGTCGCGGAGAATTGTGACTGCTTCGTACCGGATGCGCGGCGGGCCTTACGCGCCGCTCGTCGCCGCTGACGGATGCGTGGCTGCGATAATCACTCGCGCGGTCCACTGGCCTCGACGTAACGTTGCTCCTGCGACGCGGGGTGGAGCAGCTTGGTAGCTCGCTGGGCTCATAATCCATTGGTCGCAGGTTCGAATCCTGTCCCTGCCACTAACGGTCCGGGCCGGTCGGTTTCTAAACCGACTGGTCTGGGCCATTTTTCGTCGATAGGTGGTTGTGCAGCGAGTCGCCCGAGTGTCGGTAACGGGCTGTGTGCCAGACCGATGGAGCGTGTAGTCCAGGCATCACACCCATACTGACCGGCCTGGCAATACTTCAGTAGGGGAACATGAGAAACCGCTTCATCGCACTCCTCGGCATTGCACTCGCGGGCGCGCTCACACTGTTGCTCGGGGGCTGCGCGTCGCCACCGAGCGGCCCCGGCCTCGTCGCCGCGACGGCGTCGACCACGTCCGCGACCAGCTCGGCACCGGCGACGACGACGTCCACGACGACAACAGCACCGCTGACCACGACGACCTCGGTATCGCCACCAGCGGCCGCGGCCCCCGTCGCGCCCGCGCCGATCGATTCGGCGCCACCCGCGACCACGGCCTACCAGCCACCGGTAGCAGCCGTACCCGCCCAGCCGATCTGCGGCAACGATTCCTACCTCAACTCGGACAACCAATGTGTCCACCGCCCGCAGTCGGCCCCCGCCGCGCCACCCGGCGCCACCGCCCGCTGCACCGACGGCACCTACAGCTACAGCCAGCACCGCTCCGGCACCTGCTCCCACCACGGCGGCGTGGCCGCCTGGCTGTAACCCGGCCTCAATTGCACCGGGCACTCCGTCTATTGACCGGGCACCCCGCACATGGGGTGCCCGGTTCCGACACGGGATGCCCGGTGCGGGCGAGATTTATCCCCAGGGGTGTAGTTGTCCCCAGGGGCGGGGAGGGGGGTGGTGGAGGGGGTGGTGGGGGGTGAGGATCGGGGGGTGGGGATTCCTGAGTTGATTTCTCGGCGGGGGGCGCTGGCCGCGGGGTACACCGACTACGAGCTCGGTGGGCGGGGGTGGTGCCGGGTGCGGCGGGGGCATTACCTGGATGCTGCGAGTGCTGTCGGCTTGTCTGGTACGGAGCGTCACCTGGTCGCGGTTCGCGCGGCGTCGGCGTCGGTGAGCCGGGACGCCGTGGTCTCGCATGTGTCTGCCGCGGTTGTGCACGAACTACCGCTGTGGTCTGTTCCGATCTCCCGGGTTCACATGACCCGTGACCGTGGCGGCGGGGGTCGTACCCGGCGCCAGCTGGTGGTGCACAGGGGACGAATCAGATCCGACGATCAGGTGGAGGTCGACGGGCTGCAGGTGACATCGGCTGCGCGTACCGTCGTCGACCTCGCCCGGACGTTGCCCTTCGAGCAGTCCGTGGTGATCGGCGATGCCGCGTTACGGATGGGCAAGACCTCGCGGTACGAGCTGGACGAACAGCTGGCTCGGGCTGCCCGTAGATCGGGGTGCCCTGCCGCAAAGCGGGTCAGTGGCTTTCTCGACGGCCGTGCCGAGTCCGTCGGCGAATCGCGCAGTCGCGTCGCCCTGCGCGAACTGAACCTGCCCGCTCCCGAATTACAGGCTCGCCTTCTCGCCCCCGACGAGACACAGGTGGCCAGAGTGGACTTCCTTTGGCCCGACCTGGGCGTCGTCGGCGAGTTCGACGGAATGATCAAGTACCGCACCGAATTACGCGGCCCGAGAACCCCCGAAGAGGTCGTCATCGCAGAGAAGATCCGCGAAGACGCCCTACGCGCACTCGGCTGGATCGTCATCCGCTGGACCTGGCAAGACCTCAACCACTCCACCCAATGGCTCCACCGCCTCCACTCAGCCTCCACAATCACCCGCCACACCCCCCGCCTCGGCTCCTGGCTCCCCACTCCCCGGATCTGAACCACCGGGCACCCTGGCTCGGAGCCGGGCACCCCCTGTGTGGTGTGCCAGGTTGGGAGACGGGGTGCCCGGTGGCGATCGCCGGTGGCGATCGCCGGTGGCGGCTAGATCTGGGGTGGTTCGATGCCGAGGGTGCGTAGGCCAGTTCGGTAGAGCTCTACGTTGGCGAGTTTGATGTCCTCGTAGCCGCGGACGACGTCTGGTAGCGCGGCGGCCCGGACGGCGCGGTCGTAGTCTGCCTGGTCGAGATCGGTTGCCAGCGCCGTCACCATCTCGGTGTAGTGCGCAAGCAGGGTGCGTTCGACACGGCGTACTCGGGCATAGCCGAAGGGGTCGAACTTGGTGCCGCGCAGGCGCTTTCCCTTTGCCAGCACGCGCAACGCGAGGTGGCTGTGTGGACCGAGGCCGATCTTCTTCTTGCGGCCCATGGCGCGCAGGATCGGCGGGTGCAGCCGGTAGGTGAGGTTGGCGCCCTCGGGGAGTTGCTCGGCGACCTGGTCCAGGAAGGCCGGATCCGTGAGTCGGCGGGCGACTTCGTATTCGTCCTTGTAGGCGGTGAACTTGTACAGGCCGCGAGCCACCTGTTCGCTGAACTCGGTGCGATCGGTGACGCGCTGCTCCGCATCCCACATGCGTTGCACGGTGCGGACATAGTCGCGTGCGATCCGCACGCCCTGGAAACCGATGAGTTCCACGGCCCGCAGTTCGACCAGCCGCCTGGTCTCACCCGTCGCGGTCACACCGTCGAAAAGGTCTGCCGGAATGGCAATCTCGGCCCGCTCGCGCACCGTGCGGCGAGTGGCGGCGGCGAAGTCGTCCGGGCGGGCGATGGCGGCCCGGCCCCAACGGAACGCCGCGATATTGGCCTGCACCGCAACGCCGTTGATCTCGATGGCCTCCTCGATCGCCCAGGCGGGCAGACGCAGGCCACCGATCTGGTAGGCAGCGCCGACGAGCAGGAAGTTGGCGGCGGCGGTATTGCCGAACAACACCTCGGCGGCGGCCAGCGCATCGAACGACCGCACCGAACGCGACACCTGCTCGAGCCGGGAAAGCAGCAGGCGCTCTTCGGGATAGGCGACGGACTTGTCGTAGACCATATCGCCGGTCGGGGTCTTACTGGTCGACGCGACGGAAAACGTTGTCTGCTTCGAGCCGTAGGCCAGATTCTTGTTATCGGTGGCGGCAAGGAGGTCGAAGGCGACGATGCAGTCGGCCGAACCGGGGGTCAGACGGTTCGCCGGTTCCAGTTCACCGTTCACGAAACGCAGGTGTGAGACGACCGGTCCGGCCTTCTGGCTCAGGCCGATCTGATCCAGACTCGCCACCTCGTACCCGGCGCGCAAGGCGGCGGTCGCCAGCACCTGGTTCACCGTCACGATGCCGGTACCGCCGATACCGGCGAGGAAGACGTTCTGGGTCGTCGCCGGGTCGGCATTCGGGAGGTCGGGCAGTACCGGCGGCTCGGGGCGTCGCGTTCCCTTACGCTTCTCGGCCTTCGCCGGATCCGGCAGTTCGACGGTGACGAAGGACGGGCAGTCGCCGTCCATGCAGCTGTAGTCGGTATTGCACGAGGTCTGATCGATCCGGGTCTTGCGGCCGAATTCGGTATCGACCGGCTGCACCGAGAGGCAGTTGCTCTTGACGCCGCAGTCGCCGCAGCCCTCGCAGACCGCCTCGTTGATGACCACCCGGGTCCGCCGGACCGGCAAGGTGCCCCGCTTGCGCTTACGGCGCGCGTCGGCGGCGCAGTGCTGGTCGTAGATGAGTACGGTCACGCCCGGAATCTCACGCAGCGTGCGCTGCGCCTCGTCGAGCCGGTCCCGGTGCCAGAGCAGGGTTCTGGCGGCGAGGTCGCGCTTGCGGTACTTCTTGGGTTCGTCGGCACAGATGATGATCTGCCGCACACCCTCGGTGGTGAGCTTGTGGGTCAGCATCGGCACCGCGAGCGCGCCCTCGGCGTCCTGTGCGCCGGTCATCGCGACGACATCGTTGTAGAGCAGCTTGTAGGTGATGTTCACGCCCGCGGCGATACAGGCCTGCACGGCGAGTTGACCGGAGTGGAAATACGTTCCGTCACCGATGTTCTGGAACAGATGCCCCACCGTGGTGAACGGGGCCTGCCCGATCCACTGCGCACCCTCACCACCCATCTGGGTCAGCCCGGTGACCTTGCTGTCGTCGCGACCCGACATCGTCACCATGGTGTGGCAGCCGATGCCGCCACCGGCCAGCGACCCCTCCGGTACGGCGGTGGACCGGTTGTGCGGGCACCCGCTGCAGAAGTAAGCGGCCCGCTTCGCGGGCAACACCGCGAGCGACAATGGTTGCGGCAAAGGACGTTTCATCTCCAGGTGCCCCTGGAGCGCACGGCGCAGCGGCGCCACGATCCGACCCGAGGTGAGCTCGCTGTCCTGAGCGAACAGCGGCCGGTTCGCGGCATCGCGCTTGCCGATGATCTGCGGTGCATCGGCTGTGCCGTACAGGATTTCGCGGATCTGGGTTTCGATGAACGCGGTCTTGTCCTCGACGACGACGATCCGTTCCAGTCCCTCGGCGAACTGCCGGACCCGTTCGGGTGCGATGGGATAGGGCATGCCGATGCGCAGCAGCCGGACGCCTGCGCGCATCAGCGCGTCATCATCGACGCCGAGATCGATCAGCGCCTGGCGCACAGCATCGAATGTGGTTCCGGTGGCGGCGATTCCGACGGTGGCCCGCCTCGGGTTCACCTCGATGACGTCGATTTCGTTGACCGTGCTGTAGGCCTTGACCAGCTCCCAGCGCGGTCCGTACAGATCCGCCTCGGCGATCACGCTGTCGGTCGGCGCGGCCATCGGTCGCTGCAGGTAGGTGAACGGCCTACCCTCCCATTCGATCTCGGGCATCGTGATGTCGATATCGCCGACCGTGCCGTCCACCGTCCACGCGCCATCGGCCACATCTGCGACGATCTTCAGTGCCACCAGGCATCCCGATGCCCGCGACAGTGCGACACCGTGCAGACCCATGGTGATGATCTCGCGCGCATTGCGCGGAAACAGCACCGGAATACCCATCGCGGCCAGCGAACGCTCACTCACCGCTGGCACGGTGGAGGATTTGGAGGCCGGATCGTCGCCGACCAGCAGAAGCACGCCGCCACGAGCATTCGCACCGTACATATTGGCGTGCCGCAGCGCATCGGTCGCGCGATCGAGCCCGGGACCTTTGCCGTACCAGACCCCGACGACGCCGTCATGGGTCGCATTGCCCGCGGGCAGATCGGCCTGACTACCCCACACCGAGGTGGCGGCGAGTTCCTCGTTCAGCCCCGGCACGAAGGAAATATCGTGCTCGGCCAGCACGCTCGGCATTCCGTTCAGCATCTTGTCGACGCCGCCCAGCGGACTGCCCTGATATCCGGAGACGAAGGTACCGACCCGCCGCCCGGCACGCAGATCACGAACATGCTGCTCGACCAGCTGTCGAGCGATCGCCTGGACGCCGGTGAGGACAACGGTGCCCGCGCCGACGCGGTAGCGGTCGGCAAGGTCATAGGGGGCTGGGATCAGTTCGCGGTCCGCGAGCTCGGTCATATCGTCCACCCGTCCGCCAGGCACCGATCGGGCGCCTGGCTTCGTTGAGCATTTGTTGTCGCCATACTGTCCTTGAAGAGCTGAACGCACAACCTACATACGCCGTATTGAGCAGACTGCTCAATTCGAGCTATTTACAGTGGGCACGAGCTATGCAGGATGTGAGGTCGAATGTGATCCGGGACACGTGAGCAGGGATGAGTTCTACCGCGCTCTCGGTCGAGCGGGGACGAAGGTGCACGATCCCCGAACGCGGGTGATAGACCGACCGTTTTCGTTGTGACGTGCGTCATTTCATTGGAATCGCATCGCGAGATCGCCCGTTCTTGCGCTAATTTCGCACGGGATGGTGCCGCTTTCTCGCGGCAACCGGGTGGCCGCGGAGCCGAAGGAGGTGCGAGAAGTCTGCCGCGATCGGCTCGCGTTCGGTTCGGCCGCCGGTTCCTTCCCTCATCCGTGCAGTGAAACCATCCGTGCAGTGAACCCATCCGTCCAGTGAACGAGGTAGTTCGCTGCGATCCCCCTTGTAGCGCCGGTCCGTCCGACGTCGGCCGAGGTGTGTCGGGCCTTCGGTCGTCTCGTCGGTGGCGGCTGACCATCGAAGGAAAGTCTTGTCCAGAGTTCCATTCAGGATCGCGATCCTGATGTTGAGTATCGTCTCGCTCGGGCTGTTGGGCCTGCCAGCGCAGGCCGATCCGCTCTACCCCACCCCGGACCCCGATCCGTTCTACAGCGCACCGGCCGATCTCGGTGCACTACAGCCCGGCGATGTCGTGCGCACCCGCAAAATCGACACCGGACCGTACGTCGGCACCGAGGGCTGGCAGGTGGCGTTCCGCTCCACCAACTCGCAGGGCAACCCGGTCATGGGCATGACCACCGTATTGCTCCCGATCGGTGTCAAGAATCCGCCGCTGGTCTCCTATCAGGCGCTGATCAATTCCCTTGGCACCCAGTGCAATCCGTCGCGCTCACTGTTCAATGGCGAATTGCAGGACGCGGTCGGCGCTATGCTGCCCATCGAACGCGGCTGGGCGATCTCGTTGCCCGACTATCTCGGCCCCACCTCGGCCTACGGCGCGGCGCGGCTGAGCGGCATGATGACACTGGACAGTGTCAAAGCCGTGCAGAAGGTGGCCGACCTCGGCCTGGCCAACTCGCCGGTCGCGATCGCGGGTTACTCCGGCGGTGGTATGGCGACCGCTTGGGCGGCCGCGCTGCAACCCAGCTACGCCCCCGACCTGAAGCTGACCGCCGCGGTCGCGGGCGGCATCCCCGCCGATATGGAGGAGATGGCACTCGCCCTCGGCTTCGATCCGCACCCCGGCTTCGGTTTGGCCTTCGCGGCCGCCATGGGCCTGGAGCGCGAGTATCCGAACCGGCTGCCGATCTCGGATCAACTCAACCAAAACGGTTTGTGGTTCCGGGAATTCACCCACGACTCCTGCCGTCGCTTCCTGCTGTTCCACGGAGCCTTCCGCAGCGCCGAGCAGATGGCGGCGTCGAAGAGCCTGATGGACAGTCCGGAGGCGCGAGCGGTGTTGCGGGAGAACAGCTTGCGATACTTTCCCGGAGTTCCGACGGTGCCCACCTTCATCTGGCAGGGGCGCTTCGACACCCTGACCTTCTTCAATCCGGTGGCCGAGGTCGCCGACCGCTATTGCAAGGCGGGAGCACCGGTCGATTTCCATCCTTATGAAATCGCGGAGCATATGACCACCGCGGTCGCCGGTTTCCCCGACGCGTGGAACTACGTAGAGGCGCGGTTCCGGGGCGATCCGGTCCCAACCACCTGCTGACACGAGCGGCCCCGGAGATGCTCTCCGGGGCCGCTTTTCGCGGTAGCGCTGGTTACTCGGTTATCGAGCGAACCTGGTCTTCGTACTTCGCGCGGGTTTCACCGTCGGCGGGATGCAGAGCGCGATCACCGTCGAACATCCTGCGTACCAGACGGACCGCGCGTTCGGGGGCGGCGGCCAGGGCTATATCGATGGGGCCCAGGTAGTTCGGGACGGCTACCTCGGCCTTGCGGGTGTGGCAGGTTTGCAGGATAGCGGCGGCGACATCTGCTGGGTCGACGGTGGGCATACCCTTGCCGAGGGTCAAGCCCGACGAGAGGCGGGTGCGTACCGCCGATGGCATGACACAGCTGACGCTGACGCCCTGCGACGCGAATTCCAAACGGGTTGCGGCGGACAGGCCTACGGCGGCGAATTTGCTGGCGTTGTAGACGGCGAGACCCGCAACCGGGATCTTGCCCGCGAGCGATGCGACATTGACGACATGGCCGCGGCGGCGCTCGATCATGCCGGGCACCACGGCGCGCATGCCGTGGATGAGGCCCCAGACGTTGATGTCGATGGTGGCGTGACCGACCGCGTCGGGTTCGTCGAGGAAGGCACCGGCTGGCATGACACCCGCATTGTTGACCAGGACATCCACCGCGCCGAAATCGGCGACGACCTTGTCCCATTGATCGCGAGCACGCACATCGAGTTCGTATGCGCGAGCGCCGATCGCGGCCGCGGCGGATTCCGCTGCGGCGGCGTCCACATCGACGATGGCGATCTGCGCGCCGTTGGCCGCGAACAGTTCCGCGGTCGACCTGCCGATGCCGCGACCGGCACCGGTGATCAACACCCGCGCGCCCGTCAGATCGATATCCGGATAACCGTGACCGAGGATTTTCATGCGAAGACTCCTTGTTCCAGCGCCGTACGGGTGCTGTGCAGACTGTGTTCGAACGTCGCGAGGCGGCGGCGACCGTCCATGAAATTGGGGCCCATCACCGCGAGATCGGCTGCGGTGGTACCGATCACGAGGACGCGCGTGCCCGCCGCGCGCAGCCCGGCGACCTCGGCCGCGAGCTGGGCGCTCATCCGACTGCGCAGCTGCCGTTCCAGGAAATGGCCGGGACCGGTCGCGGGAACCTTGTCGACAGAGGCCATCGGCGCGAGCACCAGCACCTCATCGAGTTGTTGTGCCGCGAGCAGATCCACCGAGGCGGTCGATCCGGCGCCGCCGTCGACGAAGCGCCGCCCCGCGATCGGTACGGGCGGGAACCAGCCGGGCACCGCCCATGATGCGCGCAGTGCCGCACCCAGGGCGGCCGATGGCGCGTCGGGTGCGCCGAACGGAACCCGTTCTCCCGTTGCGTAATCCATGCTCACCAGCCAGGTCGCGGGATGGGATACCCAGGAGCGGCCCGGATTCAGCCGGTCCGCCAGATTCTGCAGCCAACTCGCATCGCCGCCGCCTTCGGGCAGCAGCCCGCTGCCCGCGGTCAGCAGGCGCTGTCCGGTCTTCGGTGCGTGCAAGGTCAAGCCCAACTCACCCGGCCGCGGCCGGGGCAGCGGCGGGAAGCGTCCCGGCTCGGAACGCATATGCGCGAGCAGAATCGGATTCGTCGAGGTACCGCGCTGCATCGCGATGAGTTCGTCCACCGCAATGCCACTGCCGAGCATGGTGACCGTCTCCGCACCCGCTGACGTGCCGATGAGTACATCCGCCTCGCGCGGATCCCAGTCCAGTACCTCGCGGGTGGCGGCCAGTGCGGCGACGATCCAGGCGAACCCGAGCGTGCCACCGCAGCCGATGGCCAGGCCGCGCCGCTGCGACCCATTTTTGTTACCCATGGTTCCACACACTAGCAGAATTCAAATACCCTCGGTATCTGAAATCCATCGGTACGTAGAATCACCGATATGGCACGTCTGACCCGGTCCGAAAGTCAGGCCCGCACCAGGGCCGACCTGATCGCGACCGCACGCGACCTCTTTCTGGTCGAGGGCTATGCGAAAACCAGTCTGGAGCGCGTGGCCGAGGAGGCGGGCTATTCGAAGGGCGCGGTCTACTCGAACTTCCGCACCAAGAAGGAGCTGTGCCTGGAGGTACTCCGCCTGATCCATGCGACGAAATTCGGCGAGGTGACCGATCTGCTCGCGGCGGGTGAGACGCTGGACGATCAGCTGGCGCGGTTCCACGAATGGGCCGAGCGGACCATCGGCGATGTCGGCTGGACCCTGCTCGAATTCGAATTCGCCACCCTCGCCCGCGACGATCCGGAGTTGCAGGCCGCGCTGGTCTCCAGCCTCGCCATGATGCGCGGCGCGGTCGCGGTGCAGGTGCAGACGCTCTCGGACACGATCGCAATCCCGCTGCCGATGCCCGCCGAGGAGGCCGCGACCGCGATTCTCAGCATGGGAATCGGCCTCGGCATGCAACGGGCGGTCGATCCCTCGATACCGGCCCGGCTGATCACCGATGCGGTACGGCTACTGGTGACGGTCGGCGCGGGACCGCTGCGCGGGATGAGCACGAATCTCACGCGGTGAAATGCAGTGTCCATTCACCGCGGTAGTGCAGCCGGGTGACGCTGCCCGGCGGAATGTCGATCCGCCAGAACGATTTCGGCGGCGCGTCCAAGGTCACCAACAGCGCCGCGCGGATCACCGCCGGATGGGTGACCGCGATGGTGGACATACCCTCGGAGGCGATTTCGGCCATCCAATACCTGGTCCGCTCGACCACATCGACCACGGATTCGCCGCCGTGACCGCGGAATTGCGGGTCGGTCAGCCAGGCGTATAGCTCATCCTGCGGCACCGACATCAGCTCACCGCCGCGCCACGCGCCCGCGTCCAGATCGCGCAGCCGAGCGTCCTCCTCGCCCGGAAGGCCCATCAGCGCAGCGGTTTCCACGGTCCGGCGCTCGGGTCCGGTGAGTACCCGAGCCGCGGCCAAGCGCCCAAACGCCGTGATAGCTCGGCGACCGGCCTCGGTCAGCGATTCGTCGACTGGAAAACGTGCCTTTCGCATCGCCTCGGTCATGCCATGGCTGACCAGGTCGAGTCTGAGCACCTTTTGCACGGTTGGAAGCGTACGGCGCGGCAGTGGCGACCGTACTTCGATTGCCAACCCTTCGCTCGGGCTTGCGCGCCGCCGCGGGCTCCGCGCCTCCCCGAACCTTTTGCCGGTCGCGGATTTCCCCGGCGTGTCGTCGCGGGCCGACGGTCGAATGACGGCTGAGTCTCGGGCGTACCCGGTGCGTTACCCATGTGCTCACGAAACCAGTCGTCGCCGAGTCGGTGCACGATTCGGTGTCAGTGGGTGGGTGCACACTGATGCTATGGCTCAGTTCTCCACCGCGACCCAGGAATGGTTCGACGGCGCCTTTCCCGCGCCAACGGCCGCTCAGCTGGGTGCGTGGAAGGCCATCGCCGCAGGTGAGCACACATTGGTCGTCGCGCCCACCGGTTCGGGTAAGACGCTGTCGGCCTTTTTGTGGGCCATCGATCAGCTCGCGACCAGGGGGAAACCGGAGGGAAAGGCGGCGCGCGGCACCTCGGTGCTCTACGTCTCGCCGCTCAAGGCCTTGGCGGTGGATGTCGAGCGGAACCTGCGGGCGCCGCTGGTCGGAGTCACCCAGACCGCCAAACGGCTGGGACTGGATCCGCCCGCGATCACCGTCGGTGTCCGCTCCGGCGATACCAGTGCAGCGGATCGGCGATCGATGCAGCGCACGCCGCCCGACATTCTGATCACCACACCGGAATCGCTATTCCTCATGCTCACCTCGGCGGCCAAGGAGACGCTGCGCGATGTCGGCACGGTCATCGTGGACGAGGTGCACGCCATCGCGGGTGGCAAGCGCGGTGCGCATCTGGCGCTGTCGCTGGCCCGGTTGGATCTACTGACCGAGCGGCCTGCCCAGCGAATCGGGCTCTCGGCGACGGTGCGGCCGCCCGAGGAGGTCGGCCGATTCCTGGTGGGGAATGCGCCGATCACCATTGTCTCGCCGCCCGCTCCGAAGACCTTCGACTTGTCTGTGCGGGTACCGATCGCGGATATGACCGAACCGGGCGACTCCGATCAGCCGGGGTCGATCTGGCCGCAGGTGGACGAGGCGATCGTGGATCTGGTGCTGGAGCACCGATCATCGATCGTCTTCGCGAACTCGCGCAGGCTCGCCGAGCGGCTGACCGCGCGGCTCAACGAGGCCTACGCGGCGCGGCTGGGCGATGCCGTCGACACTGTGTCCGATACGCCGCGCGCGGGGCCCTCCGTGGTGACGCAAGCCACCTCCTCCGGGCCCGACCCTCGCGGCGGGCACAAACCCCCCGCGCAATTGGGTGCGTCCACCGAAGTGACCCACGGCGCCGAACCGCTGCTGGCCCGTGCACACCACGGTTCGGTGAGCAAGGAGCAGCGGGCGATCATCGAGGACGATCTCAAGATCGGGCGGCTGCGCTGTGTGGTGGCCACCAGCAGTCTCGAACTCGGAATCGATATGGGCGCAGTGGATTTGGTGGTGCAAGTCGAGGCGCCGCCGTCGGTGGCCAGCGGACTGCAGCGGGTCGGGCGGGCCGGACACCAGGTCGGTGAGATCTCGCGCGGGGTGCTTTTCCCGAAGCATCGCACCGATGTCATCCACTGCGCGGTCGCCTCGCAGCGGATGACGGCGGGGCAGATCGAGGCGCTGCAGATCCCGGCGCATCCCTTGGACATCCTGGCCCAGCAGACCGTCGCCGCGTGCGCGCTCGAGCCGATCGATGTCGACGCGTGGTTCGAAACCGTGCGCGGCACCGGCAGTTACGCCTCGCTGCCCCGGTCGGCGTACGAGTCGGTGCTCGATCTGCTCGCCGGTCGCTATCCGTCGGACGAGTTCGCCGAGCTTCGGCCCCGGCTGGTGTGGGACCGTGATGCGGGCACGCTCACCGGCCGGCCGGGGGCGCAACGACTGGCGGTGACCTCCGGTGGTGCGATCCCGGACCGTGGTCTGTTCGCGGTCTACATGGTCGGCGAAAAGGCCTCGCGGGTAGGTGAACTCGACGAGGAGATGGTGTACGAGTCGCGGGTGGGCGATGTCTTCGCCCTCGGCGCGACCAGCTGGCGCATCGAGGAGATCACCTTCGACCGGGTGCTGGTCACACCGGCGTTCGGGCAGCCGGGACGTTTGCCGTTCTGGCACGGCGACGGACTCGGCCGCCCCGCCGAACTCGGTGCCGCCCTCGGCGAATTCATTCGCAAGGCCGGTGCGCAGTCGCCGCGACGCAGGGAGTCCGATCCGGGTTCGGATCTCGGAACCAGGACCGACGGAAAGAAACGCGCCCCGGCGATGTCCACCGACCCGGTAACCGAGAAGCTCGTACGCGGTGCGGGCCTCGACGACAATGCCACCGCGAACCTGGTGGCGCTACTCGACGAACAGCGCACCGCCACCGGCCAATTGCCCACCGATAAGACACTGATCGTCGAGCGGTTCCGTGACGAACTCGGCGACTGGCGGCTGGTATTGCATTCGCCGTACGGGCTGCCGGTGCACGCGCCGTTGGCATTGGCGATCGGGGCGCGGCTACGCGAGCGGTTCGGGGTGGATGTGGCGCCGAACGCCTCCGATGACGGCATTGTGGTGCGGCTGCCCGATACCACCGACGATCCGCCCGGTGCCGAGCTATTCGTCTTCGAACCCGATGAGATCGACGAGATCGTCACCGAGCAGGTCGGCGGGTCGGCCCTGTTCGCATCGCGGTTCCGGGAGTGCGCGGCGCGGGCGCTACTACTGCCGCGGCGTGATCCCGGTAAGCGCGCGCCGTTGTGGCAGCAGCGGCAACGGTCGGCGCAGCTGCTCGACGTGGCGCGGAAGTTCCCGGACTTTCCGATCCTGTTGGAGACGGTACGCGAATGTCTGCGCGACGTCTACGATCTGCCGTCACTGCGGGATCTGCTCGGGCGGGTGGCGCGGCGCCAGGTGCGGCTGGTCGAGGTGGAGACCGCGACACCATCCCCCTTCGCCAATTCCCTGCTGTTCGACTACATCGGGCAGTTCATGTACGACGGTGACAGTCCGCTGGCCGAACGCCGGGCCGCCGCGCTATCACTCGATTCGAGTCTGCTCGCCGAACTGCTCGGGCGGGTCGAGCTGCGAGAACTGTTGGACGCCAGCGTTATCGAGCAGACCGAGCGGGAGTTGCAGCGGCTCACCCCCGAACGTCTGGCGCGGGATGCGGAGGGACTGGCCGATCTGTTGCGGCTGCTCGGGCCGCTCACCGCCGAGGAAGCCGAGCTGAGGTGCGGCGGCGCGGCGCAGCGCACCGCTGTTCCGCTCGACGATGACCAGCCGGGCACGACCGCGGATATCGCTGGCGCAGAGCATGGTGACCCGAGCGAGTGGTTCGCCAGCTTGACGAAAGCCAAGCGCGCATTGGAGGTTACCTTCGCCGGTCGAACTTGGTGGGTCGCGGTGGAGGATGCCGCGCGCCTGCGCGATGCGCTCGGCGTACCACTCCCGATCGGCACCCCGGCCGCATTCATCGAACCGGTTGCCGACCCACTCGGCGATCTGATCGGGCGCTATGCCCGCACCCACGGACCGTTCAACACCGAGGTGGTGGCCGCTCGTTTCGGCCTCGGTACCGCGGTCGCCGCGACCGCACTGCATCGGCTGGTGGCCGAAAAACGCGTGGTAGAAGGCGAATTCACACCCGCCGCCAGCGGCTCGGAGTGGTGTGACGCCCAAGTGCTGCGCCGGTTGCGCCGCCGCTCGCTCGCGGCCGCCCGGCACGAGGTGGAGCCGGTCGCCACCGCCGCCTTCGGCCGCTTCCTGCCGTCCTGGCAGCATATCGGCACCGGTGAACTGCGCGGTGTCGACGGGGTGGCGGCCGTAGTGGAACAGCTTGCGGGAGTGCCGATTCCCGCCTCCGCATGGGAGTCGCTCGTCCTGCCCGCCCGGGTCCGCGACTACTCCCCCGCCATGCTGGACGAACTGATGGCCACCGGCGAGGTCATCTGGTCCGGGCACGGCGCCATCACCGCGAAGGACGGCTGGATCGCACTACACCTGGCCGATCAGGCACCCTTCACCCTGACACCCGCCGACGAGATCGAGCTGTCCGAGGTGCACCTGCGCCTGCTCAGCGCGTTGGGCGCATCGTTTGCCCCAGGGCCCCCGATAGATTCCGGTGCGCAGGCACAGCTCAGCGTGCCGGGGTCGGACCCCGGCCAGGTCGTATCGCTGGATGATGAGGCGGCACCCGACGTTTCGGCGGCACCGGGGATTTCAACGTCGCTGGGCCGCTCGAAGTCCGTCGACGGCGCGGCGGGCCAAGGTTCACCACTGCGACTTCCCCCTGTCCTGCACGGCGGCGGCGCGTACTTCTTCCGACAGCTCGCCGACGCCACCGGACTGCTCGACGACACCCAGGTCGCGGCCGCACTGTGGGAGCTCGTGTGGGCCGGCGTGGTCTCCGGTGACACGTTCGCACCCGTGCGTGCGCTGCTCTCTGGTACCGCGCGGACCACAACCGCCCATCGCACGCCCCGGCGCGCACCGCGCGGACGGGCTTATCTCCCACGGCCGACCATGCCGACCAGGTCCGGACCGCCCGCGGTCGCGGGCCGCTGGTCGCTACTGCCGGAGCGGGTGGCCGACAACACCCTGCGCGCCCATGCGACCGCCGACACCCTGCTCGAGCGATATGGCGTGCTGACCCGCGGCTCGGTACAGAACGAGGGCGTACCGGGCGGATTCGCGCTGATGTACCGCGTACTCACCGAATTCGAGGATCGCGGCCGGTGCCGCCGTGGCTATTTCGTCGACTCGCTGGGCGGCGCGCAGTTCTCCACCACCGATGTGGTGGACCGACTGCGCTCCTTCGATACCGACCGCGCACGCCAGGGCAGCAGCGGGCAGCGTCGAAGCACCGCACTCGCCTTGGCCGCGAGTGATCCCGCGAACCCCTACGGTGCGGCGCTGCCCTGGCCGAAGGGTCCATCCGAGGGCGCTGGCCACCGCCCAGGCCGCAAGGCGGGCGCGATAGTCGTGCTCATCGACGGCGAACTCACGCTGTACCTGGAGCGGGGCGGCAAAACCCTGCTCACCTTCACCGAGGACCCGAATACGCGCCAAGCCGCGGCCGCCGCCCTGGCGGATCTGGTACGCGACCGCCGCGTCGACTCACTGGTGATCGACCGCGTCGACGGAGAAACGGTGCACGGCAACACCTTCGCCGGTTTCCTCACCGAGGCAGGATTCTCCACGACGCCACGGGGCCTTCGATTGCGGAGCAAACCGTGACCCGACCCGGGACCACCGCACGGCCCGAACTCCGCGGCGAAGCAGGACCCAGCGCGACCACGAGCGGACTCGCACGGAGCCGACGATGATCCGATCGATCCCGACCGGCCTATGGTCGAGCCATGCCTGAAGGCGACACCGTATTCCTTACTGCGGCCCGGCTGCGGCTAGCGTTGGATGGAAAGACGCTGACCCGCAGCGATTTCCG
The DNA here is from genome assembly GCF_050946365.1 of Nocardia sp. CA-107356. Taxonomy (NCBI): domain Bacteria; kingdom Bacillati; phylum Actinomycetota; class Actinomycetes; order Mycobacteriales; family Nocardiaceae; genus Nocardia; species Nocardia sp. CA-107356. The sequence goes on from NZ_CP191992.1 coordinate 8,969,563, forward strand.
AGTACCACGCTATGCCACCGTCGATCTGGTCGGACAGCGGGTCGAGGGTGTCGCCAGCTATGGCAAACATCTGTTCATCAGAACCGACGAGGTCAGCGTGCACACCCACCTCAAGATGGAGGGCGAGTGGCGGACCTACTGCACCGGTGAGCGCTGGACGCGACCACCGGTCACCGCGCGGCTGGTGCTGGGCACCGACGACACCGAGGCGGTGGGCTTTTCGCTCGGCACCGTGCAGGTGCTGCGGCGCGCGGACGAACACACCGCCACCGACCATCTCGGTCCGGATCTGCTCGGCGACAACTGGGATGTGACCGAAGCGGTGCGGCGGTTGGCACGGTATCCGGCCCAGCCGATCGGCCTTGCCCTGCTCGACCAGCGCAATCTCGCTGGCATCGGCAATATCTACCGCAGCGAAATCTGTTTCCTGCGCCGCGTCCACCCGGCTACCCCGGTCGGCGATGTCCCCGACCTGCTCGCACTGGTGCACGAGGCGCATCGGGTGCTCACCAAGGCCGCCACCGAACCGCCATGGCGGCCACTGGCCTACGGTCGGGCTCGTCGCCCGTGCCAGCGTTGTGGCACCCGCATGGTCGTCCACCTGCTCGGCGAGACCGAGCCGCAGCCCGGCAGAACCGTCCGAATCACCCAGTCCGACCGCATCACCCAGCGCGAACGTGGCATCTATTTCTGCCCGCGCTGCCAGCCCGAACCCGCCTGAATCGCACCGTCGCGCACTAGCAGCAGATCCATTTGCCATTCAGTTGCTAACACTTGTCCACATTTCAACGACTAGCACTCTGGAGCGCGGACAAGCAGGTAGGAGCTGGTAAGAGTGTTAGCAATGGGCACGGGCACACGCCGCCTAGTGGCGATTGCCGGTCGACTGTTGACCGCCCTGCTCGCCATCACCGCCATCGCGGTTTTCAGTTATCTGCTCCTGCACGCATTTTCACCCGTCGGCGACTCGAGCACGCCGGAACCGGCACCGCCCACCACATCGACAGTGCGTCAATTTCCACCACTCACTAGACCGGTCGTCTTAGTTCACGTACCGTAAGGCAGGTGGCACCTCGCACCGACTCGCGCCAACGCTTCATTGATGCCGCGGCCGACCTCTTCCACACCCAGGGCTACCACGCCACCGGCTTGAATCAACTCGTCAGCGCGGGCGGCGCACCCAAGGGTTCGCTGTATTTTCATTTCCCCGGCGGTAAGGAACAGCTCGCCGCCGAGGCCCTCGCCCAGTCGAGCAGTCGACTACGCGACCAACTCGACGCGATCCTCGCCAAGGGCGGCGATATCAATACCGTCTTCGACGCCCTCACCGCACTGCTCGTCGATTCCGACTTCGAACGCGGCTGCCCGATCGCGACCATCGCACTCGACGCGGGACGCGAGAGCGAACCGATCAGGCAGGCATGCGCCACCGGTTTCGAATCATGGCGGGCCACGATCGAAAAGTTCCTGCGGGACAAGGGAATCGACGCGCCGCGCGCCACCGAATTGTCCACCGTCGCCCTCGCCATGATCGAAGGCGCCCTGCTACTCGCCAAGACCCAACGCGATATCGCCCCACTACGGGCGGTCGCCGCCCATCTGCGTACCACCTTCGAACGGGAGCTTTCCTGATGCGAGTGCACCACCTCAATTGCGGCACCATGCGCCCACTCGGCGGACGACTCGTCGACGGCACCGGCGGCATCTTCCGCCGCGCCGAACTGGTCTGCCACTGCCTGCTCATCGAACTCGATGCCGGACTCGTCCTGGTGGAGAGCGGCATCGGCGAGCAGGCGGTGCACCGGCCGCAGGAATGGCTCGGCCGCCGCTTCCTCCGGCTCAACAACCCCGTCCTCGACCTCGCCCAGACCGCGGTGCACCAGATCGAAGCGCTGGGTTACCGACGCGAGGATGTCCGCGATATCGTGCTCACCCATCTCGATCTCGACCACGCGGGCGGTCTCGCCGACTTCCCGCATGCGCGGGTGCACGTACATGCCGAAGAACTGCGCGCCCTGCAGGGCGGTCACACACAGGAAGAACGCCTGCGCTACAAGGAACCCCAGTTCCGGCACGGTCCACGCTGGGAGTCGTACGCGGATACCGGCGACAGCTGGTTCGGTTTCGACGCGGTGCGTGAATTGACCGGGCTGCCACCGGAAATCCTGCTCGTCCCGCTCGCCGGACATACGCGCGGTCATACCGGCGTGGCCGTCGACACCGGAGACGGCTGGCTGCTGTCGGCGGGCGACTCCTACTTTCATCAGGGCGTCCTCGACCCGGTCCGGCCGCGACAACCACTCGGGACAGCGATGTTCGAGAAGCGTGTGCAGACAATCCCGGCCGCCCGCGTCGAGAATCAGGAGCGCCTGCGCGAACTCATGCGCGACCACGGCGATGAGGTCACGGTGTTCTCCGCGCACAGTTCGGTCGAATTCCACGCCCTGGAGCAGGTCGCCGTGTAGCCGACATTTCCAAACCCTTGACGGCCCAAGCACTCTCAATTAACTTGCGGAATGTAAGTTAATTGCAGGGAGTGCATCGTGAACGATTCGCGGCGGTACGTGGTCATCGGTGGCGGCCTGGCCGGACTCGCGTCCGCGGTCTGGTTGGCCGAGGCGGGCAAGCAGGTCACCCTATTGGAACGCCGCGGCAGACTCGGCGGCCGCACGCATGCGATGAAGGTCGAGGCAGCCGACGACCTACCCGATAACGGCCAACATGTGATCGCCAGCGGCTACGACTACCTGTTCCGCTATCTGACCAGCGTCGGCACCCGGCAATACGTGGCGTTCCCGCAGCGCGCGACGCTGCGCTGGCCGGACGGACGCAGCGCGAGCATGTCGACGAAGGGCTGGGGCGCGTGGCGCACCCTGTTCGACGCGCATCCCGACGCGAGCTTGCTCGACCGGCTGCGCGCCGCCCGAGCCACCATACGACTGGGCTGGCAGTGCCTGCACCAGCCCGCCGACCTGGCCGACCTCACCACCGAACAGTGGTTCAACCGGCTCGGCATGCCGGCCAGCGCGCGAGAAGCGTTGTGGGACTGGCTCGCTCTCGGCGTCGCGGCCGAGCCGGTGCAGCAGGAGTCGGCGAAGATCCTCGCCGATGTGCTGGCCACCGGCATCCGGCTCGGGCTCGAGCACCGCACGCCGGTGACCATCGGCTACCCGACCACCGACCTCGATACGCTCTACATCACCGGGGCCCGAAAGGTTTTCGACACCTACGGGGTCGAGGTCCGCCACCGCGCGGTGGCCCGCCGGATCCACATCAGCGATGGCGCGGTGACGGGGGTGACGCTCGCCGACGGCTCGGTAGTTCCCGCCGATGTCGTCGTTTGCGCGGTCCCCAATTCGAATATCGGCGGCCTGCTCGACGAACTGCCAGAACATGCCGAAATCTACGCTGCCGCAGACAAATTGGGATACACGCCGATCGTCAGCACCAACCTCTACCTGGACCGTCCGCTCGGTACCGAGGCCGAATTCGAGGCGCTGATCGGCGGCACCGGCATCATCGACGAGGTCTTCGATCGGCAGTTGATGACCGGCCGCAGCACCGACCAGGCCTGGCTGTACTGCCTGACCACCAGTGGCGCGTACGAACAGATCCACAAGACCAACGAGGAGATCCTCGACGAGCAGATGCGGCTGCTGCGCCGTTACTACCCGGCCGCGCACACCGCGAAAGTCATTCAGGGACACGTGGTTCGGATGCCCAAGGCGACCTTCTCCCAGGTGCTCGGCACACACGGCCTGCGCCCGGACCAGCGCACCTCGGTGCCGACGCTGGTGCTGGCCGGCGACTGGACCGCGACCGACTGGTCGGCCACCATGGAAAGCGCGGTGCAGAGCGCTGCCAGGGCGGTCGATCTGTTGCTTGCGCTACCGTCGATGCCGTGACCACGGAGCGCTCGAGGTCCGAGCACCCCAGCGCGAAGCCATGTCCCACGCCCAAGCGCCGCATGTCCGCGGCCGACCGACGCGCACAGCTACTCGACGTGACGCGCGATATCGTCGCCGCCGACGGCTTCAGCGCGGTCAGCATCGACCGGGTCGCGCGCGAGGCGCAGGTCGCGAGGGCCCTGATATATCAGCAGTTCACCGATCTGTCCGGACTGATGACCGCCCTGGTGGATCGGGAATCGGCGATCGCGCTTGCTGGCATCGGCAGTGTCGATTGGACCGGCACCGAGGACGACGTCGATCAGGTCGGCCACGGCATCCTCGCCTATCTGCGCACCGCGCCGACCAGTTGGCGGATCATCCTCAGCCCACCCGACGGCGGACCGCCCGATCTGCGCGACCGGCTCGAGCTGGGCCGAGCCTATGCGCGGGCGATCGGCGCACGGCATCTGTCGCGCTACGCCGGGGTCACCGTCGATCCGGACGGCGCGACCGAGCGCATCCTGCTCGCGGCATTGGAGGAGCTGTCCCGGCTGCACCTGGCCGATCCACAGCAATACCCGGACGAACTGGTGCTGCGCTACATTCGATCCCTCGTGTCATGGGCGACGCAGGTCGAGGCACCGAAAGATACGCACTGAACTGCGGTTTCATCCACATCACGAAATTCTCATGGACGCATTGGTTTTCTTGTTCCACCGCGGGAACAACCCGCGAGAACGAGAGGAAAACACCATGAAGATCCGCTCCGCGATCGCCGCCGGAATGTTCGCCCTCGGCGCCGTCGCCGCGGGCGCCGGTGCCGCCTCGGCCGCACCGACCCCGATGCACACCCCCTTCATCGGCAACTACGCGACCTACGATGCCTGCGCCGCCGACGGGAATTCGGCGAAAACCGGTGGCACCCAATGGGAGTGCCGCGAGGTCGCCGACGGCTGGGATCTGTACACCTACTGAGCACCGGATGCGGACCGAGTGGCCGGCAGGGGGTCGGCCACTCGGACACCCGCCTGCGCACAAGGTCTGAAATGCCTTATTCTCTGACCTCGTGCGGGTGCTGGTGATCGAGGACGATGAAGGTCTTGGCAATGAAGTCGCCGCGGGACTGCGATCGGCCGGTTTCGCGGTCGACCTCGCACCAAACCTCGCGGATGCCGATTTCAAGATCTCCGTCAACGTTTATGACGTCCTCGTCGTCGATCGTGGTCTACCCGACGGTGACGGCCTGCAGCTGGTCTCGGCGCATCGGGCCAGGGGCCAGCGGGTCCCGGTCCTGATGCTCACCGCCCGCGACGGACTGGCCGATCGCATCGCCGGATTCGACAACGGCGCCGACGACTACCTCGTCAAACCCTTTGCGCTGCCCGAACTCGCGGCGCGGGTCCGTGCGCTGTCGCGGCGGCGCGAGCATCCGGCACCGGCCCGGATCGTGCTCGGCGATATCGACATCGATCTGCCGCGCCGACGGGTGCAGCGCGCGGGCATCCTGCGCTCGCTGACCCCGAAGGAATTCGCCGTCCTCGAACTACTCGCCGCCCGGGCTGGCAGCGTCGTCTCGCGCTCGGAACTCATCGAATGCTGCTGGGATGAAATGGCCGAACCCGCATCGAATGTCGTCGACGCCGTCATCGCGCAACTGCGCCGCAAGCTCGGCGCGCCGCCGGTCATCGAGACCGTGCGCGGCACCGGCTTCATGATCGGGAGTGACCCATTCGCACCTTGATTTCCACGGCGGATGCGCGCCCCGCCGTGGCCAGGCTCCGCCGCACCCGCTGGCAGCTCACCGCGCTGATCACCGCGATCACCGCGACCTGTCTGATCATTCTCGGCATTGTCGCGGCGACCATCGACGCCCGTTCGCGCGCGGCCGCCGTCGATGATTCCCTCGATCGGGTGGTGAGCGGGCTCTTCCGTGCCGTCAACCTGCCCGAGGGCGAGGAAACCCTCGACGTGAGCCAGCTCGAGAACGACGCACTCGCCAATGGCGAGGTGGCGGTGCTGGTGCTCAGCGCGCCGGGCGATGGCAAGTGGCAGGAGAGCTTCGCGCATCTGCGCTCCTGGCTGCCCAAGGACGATGGCGTCGCCGGATTGGCCGATGACGCCGACCTGGCCGGTGAAACCGTCTTCCGCGACGGATACGACGGCGCCGGTCGCCCGGTCCGGATCGCGGCGACCGTGATCACCTGGGAGGACTCCAAGACCAAGGCGGTCGTCATCGCGGGCACGAATCCCGGTACGTTCGATCGTGATCGGGCCCTGCTGATCTGGGCGCTTATCGTCGGCGGACTCACGCTGGTCGTGCTGTCCGCGGTGGCCGGACATCTGCTCTCGGGTCGGAGCATGCGCCAGGCCATCGTGATGCTCGAAGAGCAGGAGCGCTTCCTCGGCGACGCCGCGCACGAATTGCGAACGCCGCTCACGACTCTCGGGTTGGTCACCGCGCCGCGCCGCCGCAATCCGCACGAGGTCGAGCGGGCGCTGATCGATGCAAGGGCGCTGGGCGCCCGGATGGAGCGGATCGTTGCCGGGCTGTTGGCGCGCGCCCGGATGCAGGCGGGCGTCACCACCATGGAGAAGGTGCAGTTACTGCTGGATCAGCTCACCGAATCGGTGGTCGAGGAGTTTCCGAAGGCCAATATCGTGCTGCATGCCGAACCCAGTGTGGTGGTCGGCGATCCGAATCTGCTGAGCCTGGCGGTGCGCAATCTCATCGAGAACGCGATCACCCACGGCGCGGTCAATCGTGGTGCGCCCGTTGAGGTGCATGTGGCCGACGGCCGCGTCAGCGTGCGCGACCATGGCGCGGGGTTGACCCCACAACTATCGAGCAATCCGTTCGAGCGCGGGGTGACCGCGGGGCGCGGTAGCGGAATCGGACTGGCGCTGGTTGCGTGGATCGCCGAATTGCACGGCGGCACCGCGACAATGGAACCGGCCGCCGGTGGCGGCACCATCGCATCGATCGTGCTGCCGCCACCGCCGGTTGGGTAATCCTCAGGTGTCCAACGGGACCGGTTCCAGGATCTGCGGGCGCGGTTCCGGGGCCACAACGCGCAGGGCGTCGGCCGATTCGTCATCCGGCTGGGTCTGGGAATGAATCTCGGCCTGGACCCGGGCCTGGTAAGTCGTTACCTCCCGGTCGATTTCGTCGTCGTCCCAGCCGAGTATCGGCGCGATCAGCCGGGCCACCTGCTCGGCGCAGTTGGCGCCGCGGTGCGAATATTCGATGGAGATCCTGGTCCGGCGGGCCAAAATGTCCTCGAGGTGCAGCGCGCCCTCCGCCGCGGCCGCGTAGACGGCCTCCACCTGCAGATATGACGGCGCGTCCATAATTGGTTGCAGCAGTTCGGGTTTGCCATCGGCGATGGCCATTACCTCGTCGATGAGCGAACCATAGCGATCGAGCAGATGCTTGATCCGGTACGGGTGCACGCCGTACACCTCGGCCAGCCGCACCATCTGATTGACCAGCGCGAAATAGCCTTCGGCACCGAGCAGCGGAACCTTTTCGGTGATGGATGGCGACACGCGCGCCGGAATGTCCTGGGCCGCTTCGTCTACCGCGTCGTAGGCCATCACCCGGTAGGTGGTGTACTTGCCGCCCGCGATGCCGACCAGACCCGGTGCGACCCGGGCGACCGCATGCTCACGCGACAGCTTCGACGTCGAATCGTCTTCGCCCGCGAGCAAAGGCCGCAGACCCGCGTAGACGCCGTCGATATCACCGGGGGTGAGCGGCGTGACCAGTACCTGGTTGACCCGGTCCAGCAGATAATCGATATCGGCCTTGGTCGCCGCCGGATGGGCCAGATCCAGATTCCAGTCGGTATCGGTGGTGCCGATGATCCAGTGCGCGCCCCACGGAATCACGAACAGCACCGAGGTGGCGGTGCGCAGGATGATCGCGGCATCGCTGACAATCCGGTCGCGCGGCACCACGATATGCACGCCCTTGGAGGCGCGCACATGGAAGCGGCCGCGATTGTGCGAAAGCGCCTGCACCTCGTCGGTCCAGACGCCGGTCGCATTGATCACCACATGGGCGCGGATCTCGCCGGTGCTGCCGTCCTCACAGTCGCGCACCTTCACCCCGACGAACCGGTCGGCCTCGCGCAGGAACCCGACGACCTGGGTGGAAGTGCGGATCACCGCGCCGTAGTGCGCGGCGGTGCGGGCGACGGTCATGGTGTGACGGGCGTCGTCGACGACGGTGTCGTAGTAGCTGACACCGCCGATCAGCGAGTCGGGGCGCAGGCCGGGAGCCAGCCGCAGGGCACCGTGGCGGGATAGATGATGTTGGCCGGGAAGGGATTTCGCGCCGCCCATGGTGTCGTAGAGCACCAGTCCGGCGGCCACGTACGGGCGCTCCCAGCCGCGATGGGTCAGCGGGTAGAGGAACCGCAGCGGTTTCACCAGATGCGGCGCGAGGGTGGACAATGCGAGTTCACGCTCCCGCAAGGCCTCGCGTACCAGCCCGAATTCCAACTGCTCCAGGTACCGCAGACCGCCGTGGAACATCTTCGAGGACCGGCTGGAGGTACCGGAGGCGAGATCACGCGCCTCGACCAGCGCAACCTCGAGACCACGGGTCGCGGCGTCGAGCGCGATGCCGGAGCCGACCACGCCGCCACCGACGACGACCACGTCGAAGTGGTCCTTGCCGAAACGCTCCCACGCCGTCGCGCGCTGCTCGGGACCGAGAAACTGCGATTCCGGTTTCTTGTTCATGCTCGACTCCTCCAGCCGACGCGTCGGGGTGTAGACGGCGTTCGTGGTCTTTCGGGCACTCGCTCGAGCTGCTCGGTACTGGCGGTGTTCTGTTGTACAGGCTAAGGGAGTAGGCCGGGATCCCGTATCGGGACCGAAGCCGTGTCGCCGAGGCCGACGACCAGCACTACTCGCCGGTAACCAACCCCAACACTAGTCCAGCGACCTGCGGGTGGCGATGTGATGCGCGGCGCGGTCGGCTGTTTCCTACTCGGGCCCCGATGCTTTTAGTAGCCTGCACGAATGCGTCGCTATGTGGCCGCCATTGATCAGGGCACGACCTCGAGTCGCTGCATCATCTTCGACCGGCGAGGCCGCGTCGTCGGTGTCGCGCAACGCGAGCACGAGCAGATCTTCCCGCGGCCGGGTTGGGTCGAACACGATCCGGAAACCATTTGGCGCAATACCGAATTCGTACTCGGCGAGGTGCTGCGGAGTGCGGGTATCGCCGCCGACGAGATCAATGCCGTCGGGGTCACCAATCAGCGCGAGACGACGGTGGTGTGGGATCGTGCCAGCGGCACGCCGATTCACAATGCGATCGTCTGGCAGGACACCCGCACCGACCGTCTGGTGACCGAACTGGGCGGCGACTTCGGCGCGACGCGCTACCAGGACCGCACCGGTCTACCACTGTCCACCTACTTCGCCGGGCCGAAACTGCGCTGGATCCTCGACAATGTCGAGGGCGCGCGGGCGCGCGCCGAGGCGGGCGAGCTGTGTTTCGGCACCATCGACAGCTGGGTGCTGTGGAATCTCACCGGGCAGCACATCACCGACGTGACCAATGCGTCGCGCACCATGCTGATGGATCTTCGTACGCTGCAATGGGATCCGCGGATCTGCGCGGAATTCGGGGTGCCGCAGTCGATGCTGCCCGAGATCCGCAGCTCGTCGCAGATCTACGCGGAGATCAGCTCCGGCCCGCTGGCGGGCATACCCGTCGCAGGCATCCTCGGCGACCAGCAGGCGGCAACCTTCGGCCAGGCGTGCTTATCCCCCGGCGAGGCCAAGAACACCTATGGCACCGGCAATTTCATGCTCCTCAACACCGGGACCACACCGGTATTCAGCAAGCACGGCCTGCTCACCACGGTCTGCTACCAGCTCAACGGTGAGGCGGCGGTATACGCGCTGGAGGGGTCCATCGCGGTGACCGGCTCACTGGTGCAATGGTTCCGGGACAATCTCGGCATCATTTCCACCGCCGACGCCATCGAGCCGCTTGCCCGCAGCGTCGAGGACAATGGCGGCGCCTATATCGTCCCCGCGTTCTCCGGCCTCTTCGCGCCCCGCTGGCGCCCGGATGCCCGCGGCGTGATCGCTGGCCTCACCCGCTTCGTCAACAAGGGGCATCTGGCGCGAGCGGTGTTGGAGTCCACCGCATTTCAGACGCGTGAGGTGATGGACGCGATGCGCGCCGACGCCGAATCACAACAGCTGCGACTGGAACTGACCACCCTCAAGGTCGACGGCGGCATGGTCGGCAACGATCTGCTCATGCAGTTCCAATCCGACATTCTCGACGTCCCGGTGGTCCGCCCGGTCGTCAACGAAACCACCGCGCTCGGTGCGGCCTATGCGGCCGGGCTGGCCGTCGGGCTGTGGGAGAGCACCGACGACATCCGGGCCAACTGGGCCGCGGATAAGACCTGGCAACCCGCGATGTCGGCGACGGACCGCGAAGATCACCTCGCCGCTTGGAACAAGGCCGTGGAGCGAACCTACAACTGGGTGGGCTCCCCCGCCTCCCCGGATCTTTAGCAGATCGTCGGGCGCGCGGAAAGTGGCGACGCGGACCGACGATACAGTGCCGCAGCGGCTTCCGGTCGCAACCGACGAGTTACCCATGTACTCACGAAATCAGTTGTTGCGCTGAGTAGCTCTCAGCTGTTCAGCGGCTCTGGCCATCCGGTCGACGGCCTCTTCCAGTGTCGACGGGTCGAACGTCGTGAAGCACATGCGCATCGAGTGGCTGTAATCGGTGTCGACGGCGAAGGCCGAGCCCGGAACGAAGGCGACGCCATGGTCGAGGGCGCGCGGCAGCAGGCGATCGGTGTCGGTGTCATCGGTGAAATCGGCCCACACGAACATGCCACCGGTGGCGTCGGTGCAGGTGACGCGCTCGCCGAAGCGGGCGCGAACGGCATGCACCAGCGCCTTGGCGCGGTCGCCGTAGGCAGTGCGGACGGTATCGACGTGGCCGGTGAGCCACGGTTCGTCGGCGAGCAGCTCGGCTGCGATCTGGTGGGTCAGCGCCGAACCGCACAGGTCCGCACCCTGTTTCAGCAATTCGACCGCGCGACAGACCTGGTCCTGGGCCACCAACCAGCCGACCCGCAGCGCGGGCGAGAGGATCTTCGAGGCGCTGGAGAGTCGAATCACGTTGCGGGAGTATGTCGCCACCGGCTCAGGTGCGGGCTGGTCGAACCAGAGCTCACCGTATGGGTCGTCCTCGATCACCCAGAAGCCGTACGCGTCGGCCAGTTCGGCCAACTCGCGACGACGCGGCGAACTCATCGTGACACCGCCCGGGTTGTGGAAGTTGCTCACGGTGTGCACGACCGCCGGACGTTCACCGCGTGCCAGCAACTCCTTCAGCACATCCACCCGCATGCCATCGGCATCCAAGGGCACGGCCACAATTCGCGCCCCGGCCGCCCGGAACACCTGCAGCGCACCGACATACGCTGGATCCTCGACAATGACCAGCGCGCCCGGATCGAGCAGCACCTCGGCGAGCAGCGAAAGCGCCTGCTGCGAACCATGAGTCACGAACACCTCGCCGAGCTCGACCGCACGGCCCAGCTTCGCCGACTCGCGCTGCCGCAGCACATCGCGCAGCGGCGCCCACCCTGGCGACTCGGTGTACTGCAGCACCGCGGAACTACGCAGGGCGGCCTCGGCCGCGGCGGCGAGCCGTTCTCGCGGCATCAGCTCGGCATCGGGCAGCCCGCCCGCCAGACCGATCACCTCGGCGCGTGTGGTCAGCGTCAGCAGATCACGGATCGCCGAGCTCTTCAGTCCGCCCAGCTTGGCCGCGAGCGGTGGATTGGTCGGCGACATGGGAAACCTCCGAGGGGTACGCGAAACCCCACTGTCCCACATCCCGACCAAGATGTGAAATATTCATCCCATGACCTGAGAGCAAGCGTCAGATGCGTTCCTTGATCGCGAAGAGGACGGTCTTGCCGTCCCGGTTCACCGTGGTGACGGTCTGCCGATACACATTGGTCGTGCCGTCGGGACGATGCTCGGTCAGATCCACCTCGAAGGTGTCGGTGGCGACCTCGGCAATCCGCAGGCAATGCGTGGTGCCGACCGGGATCTGCTCGTTGATGGCCTGCTGGATGATCTCGGCGGTCGACACGTTCTCCGCGTCCGATGCGACGTACTTCCTGGCCCGCTCGCCATTGCGGCCGACATAGAACTCGTACTGGAAGCCGAGGATCGCGCCGGCACCGCTCGAGGTATCGCCCTGGCCGTTGCCGCGGGTCACCTTGCCGTCTCTACTGGCCGGGCAGCTCAGCGCGGCGGAGGTGCTCGGCGGTGGTGGCGCAGCCTTCGGGCTGCTGTTGTCGTCGCGGCTGACCGCGACAAAGGTCACCACCAGCGCGAGGACCACCACGACCGCGGCGAGCACACCGAGCGCGATCCACCGGCCGCGCGAACCGGAGCGGGCCGGGGTCGCGGTGATGGTGTCGGAGATCAGCTTCGGTGCAAGGCGTTTGGCGATCGGATCATCGGCCCAGGACAGGCCGGGCCGCTCGGGCGGCGGTGCCGGTACACCACCGGCCTCGGTCGGGCTGTTCCACCAGGTATCGCGCTGCGGCGGCGTTGCGTGCCGGACAGTTGCCTCGGTGGGATCGGGTTCGACCGGCGGCTCCGGCTGTCGCGTTGGCTGCGGCTCCGGCTGTCGCGTTGGCTGCGGCTCCGGCTGTCGCGCGGGCGGCGGCGGCGCATCGCCGAATACCGTCGTATCCGGCGCGCGGTACTGCGGGGGTGGCGGCGGCACCGTCGGCGGTTCGTCGGCGGGACGCCAGATCAGCTCGGGATGATCGGCAGCAGGCTCGGGCACCGACCACTGCGGTCGAACCTGCCCACCCGTCGGCGGACCGAATTCGCCCACCGGCGGCCCGAATTCGGAGACCGGCGGGCCGAAATCGTCCAACGGAGGACCGAACTCCGACCCGGACTGGTCGGATTCGTTGTTCCTGCCATCACCCTCGGAGCCCACACCAAATCCTTTCCCCAGGACACACGTGTGGGGCGGTCGCGAACGACCGCCCCACCCGTCGAATCAGCTCGTGTCAGTACTGGAGTGACCCACCCCACTGGGTGGTGACCCCGGCGACGTTGACCGTTTGCGGAGCCAGTTCGCCTGGCGGCACCGGAAGTTTAACTTGCGCGGCGGCCTCGAGCGCAGCCACGCCACCCGGCTGTTCCCGAATCCAGTGCTCGACAGCGGCCTTGGCCATATTCGCCTGCGTGGTGTCGAGGATCACCTCGGTCTTGTTATCTGCCAGGCCTTCACCACCGGTGTAGGTGGTCACCTTGACGGTGTTGGCAGTGACGTATTCGACCGAGACACCGGCCTCGCCCTGCCCGGTCGGGGTGTGGTACCCGACGGTGCCGACGTAGCCGGCGGCGTTGTTGAAGTGGTGGGTGTTGGCCACGAAACCGGGCGCCAGGGTGCCACCGTCGATATTGGCGCCGATCTCCTGGTGCGGACCGTCCATCTCGACGACCGGTGCGGCCGGGGCCTGCTGGAAACGCGGAGCCTCCCAACGCGGCTGCTGCACCAGCGTGTCGGTCTCCGGCTGCTGCGCCGTCCTGGCATTCGGATCGGTCGGAGTGACCGCGCCCGGCGCGGTGGTACCGGGCTGTGCGGGCTTCGGCGTGTCGCCGGGAGCCGTCTCCGGTACGACCGCGGGGAGCGCGGGTCCGGTCTGACCGGGAACCGGCAACGGCGCGACGCGCGGGGTGGTGACACCCGGCTGGGTCGGCGCGGACAGCTTCGGATCCTTCGGCGGATTCGGCATCACCTGGTTCGGATCCGGCGTCGTGACACCCGGCTGGCTCGGCGTCGGCTGACTCGGCGACGGCTTGGTCTCCGGCTTACCGGGATCCGGCTTGGTGGTCTCCGGCTGGCCCTGATCCGTCGGCGCCGTCGTACCCGGATCGGCCGGTGCCGGTGCCGGGGTGGTCGGTGTACTCGGCTGATCCGGAACTGCCCCCGCCGGTGCCGCGAAGAGAGTGGCCACGGCCGCCGCGGTGGCCAGTGGCAACGATGTGCTCGCCATCGCTCGCTGCGCCCGACTCGGCTTACGATGTTTCACTTTTCGCAATCCCTTTCCCGTGTGCCACCTGACCGGCCACACACAGATATCCCTGGTGAGACGCATGGCCCACAACCGGGCCCGGCGAACGACCGTGCGGCCGTTCGCCGTTCCCGTTTGGAAAGGATCGATCCCCCCACACAGAACCCACGCGATCGCCCGCCGATCGCTTCTCTGCGGGAAGTGAACCACATGCGGGCCGGACTGGCAACGCGGTGAAAGTCCAGCCAAGACAATAAGTCTGGGGGCAGCCACGATCGACCGCGGAATCGAACGGTAGACGACCCAACGGAGCAAGTCTTACGAGCGGCGTTCGCGGCCCCGCAAATCCGACACAGACCCTTTCAGTCCAGGTCGTCGTGGCGCATGAGCAGGCGCGCAGCCTCGGTGACCGAGCCGGTGAGCGACGGGTATACCGAGAATGTCTGGGCGAGATCGTTCACGGTCAGATTGTTCTGTACCGCGAGGGCGATCGGCAGGATGAGCTCCGAGGCGATCGGGGCGACGACCACACCACCGATGACCACACCGGTCGCGGGGCGGCAGAAGATCTTGACGAAACCCCTTCGCAGGCCCGACATCTTGGCCCGCGGATTGGTGTTCAGCGGCAGCATCACCGTGCGCGCGGGCACCTCGCCGTTATCAATGGCGGTCTGGCTCACGCCGACGGTCGCGATCTCCGGTCGGGTGAAGACCGCCGAGGCGACCGTCTTCAGCCGGATCGGGCTGACGCCCTCACCCAGCGCGTGGTACATCGCGATGCGGCCCTGCATCGCGGCCACCGAGGCCAGCGGCAGCAGACCGGTGCAGTCGCCCGCCGCGTAGATGCCGGGCACCGAAGTACGCGACACCCGGTCCACCCGCAGATAGCCGCCGCGATCGAGTTCGATGCCGACCCGCTCCAGTCCGAGGTCATTGGTATTCGGGATCGAGCCGACGGTCATCAGCGCATGCGTGCCGCTGACGGTGCGGCCGTCGGAAAGCTTGACCACGATGCCCTCGGCGGTGCGCTCCACCGCATCGGCGCGCGCATGTTTGACCAGTTCGACACCGCGTTCGGCGAGGGCGTCCTCGAGTACGAGTGCGGCGTCGGCGTCCTCGCCGGGCAGTACGCGGTCGCGGCTCGAGACCAACTTCACCCGCACGCCCATCTCGGTGTAGGCGGAGACGAATTCGGCGCCGGTCACGCCGGAGCCGACCACGACCAGGGTCTGCGGCAGTTCTTCCAGGTCGTAGAGCTGCCGCCAGTTCAGGATGCGCTCGCCATCGGGTTCGGCGCCCGGCAACACGCGCGGGCTCGCACCAGTGGCGATCAACACTACTTCGGCCTCGATGGTCTCCTCGGTGCCATCGGCCAACAGCGCGCGGACGCGATGCGCAGCCATCCCGGTGGCCGGATCACTGAGCTCTGCGCGTCCGGTCAGCACCGACACTCCGGCGGCCTGGACCTTGGATCGGATATCGGAGGACTGGGCGAGCGCGAGTGCCTTCACGCGCGCGTTCACTTCGCCCAATTCGATCTGCGCCTGACTCGGGTCGAGGGTAATGCCCAGGTCACGGGCGCGACGCAGATCGGTGCGCACGCCGGTCGATGCGATAAACGTCTTGGACGGCACGCAGTCCCACAGGACGCACGCGCCACCGATGCCGTCGCAGTCGATCAGGGTGACCGTGGCCCCGTGTTGGGCTGCCACCAATGCCGCTTCGTAACCGGCCGGTCCGCCACCGATGATCGCTATGCGGGTCATGGATACCTCCGCTCGAGCTGTTCGACCGGGATCTCCGGTGCCGGTAAGCAACGTTAGCTGGCGAACACACGGTCATCTCGCCGGGATAGAGACGATGCGCGCAGGTTATTGGATACCCTTGCGTCGTGCCGATCTACGCCGCCTACGGGTCGAACATGGACTCGTCCCAGATGCTCGAGCGCTGTCCGCACTCCCCGATGTCCGGGACAGGCTGGTTGGAGGGCTGGCGCCTCACCTTCAGCGGAGACGACATCGGCTGGGAGGGCCCGCTGGCGACCGTCGTCGAGGAGCCGGGCTCCCGGGTGTTCGTCGTGCTCTACGACGTCTCCCCCGAGGATGAGCAGCGCCTCGACCGCTGGGAAGGCTCCGACTTCGGCATCCACCGCAAGGTCAGGCTGCGCGTCACGCCGAGCCCGGGCAGTGGCTCGGACCCGATCCTGGCCTGGTTGTACGTGCTCGACGCGTACGAGGGCGGGCTGCCGTCGGCGCGGTATATCGGGGTGATCGCGGATGCGGCCGAAAAGGCCGGCGCGCCAGCGGAATACGTACACGCGCTACGCACCCGCAACAGCAAGAACGTCGGCCCCGGCTTCTTCGGCAATTGAGCAGATACGAAAAAGCGGCCGATCCGACCGGATCGGCCGCTTACGAGTGTTTGCTGTCAGCCCGCGTTCAGCACGATTTTGCTGAGCACCCGGACCCCGACCGCGAGCGCGCGCTCATCGAGATCGAACGTCGGCTGGTGTAGATCCAGCTGCTCGCCGTGCCCGGACCAGACACCGAGGCGGGCCATCGCACCGGGCACCTCCTCCAGATACCAGGAGAAATCCTCGCCGCCGCCGGACTGCACGGTGTCGGCCAAGGCGTCCGGGCCCAGTGTCCGGATCGCGTCCTCGAACATCCGGGTCGACTGCTCGTCATTGACCACCGGCGGCACACCGCGCTTGTAGTTCAACTGGTAGCGCACACCGGTCGGGGCCAGCAGGCCGTCGACGATCTCGCGCACCATCGGTTCCAGCAGCGACCAGGTCGCGTGATCGCCGGTGCGGACGGTGCCGGTGAGCATGCCGGTTTGCGGAATCGCATTGGGCGCCTTGCCAGCGCTGACCGCACCCCACACCATGACGGTGCTGGTGCGCGGGTCGATGCGGCGGCTGAGCAGACCGGGGAGCCCGGTGATCACGGTGCCGATGGCATAGACCAGATCACTGGTCAGATGCGGGCGTGAGGTGTGCCCACCCGGCGAATCGAGTACCAATTCGATGGTGTCGGCGGCCGAGGTGATCGCGCCGACCCGGATGCCGACCCGGCCGACCTCGAGGCGCGGATCGCAGTGCAGCGCGAAGATCCGGTCGACGCCCTCCATCGCACCCGCGGCGACCAGATCGATCGCACCGCCCGGCATCACCTCTTCGGCGGGCTGGAAGACGAACCGCACGCCGACCGGCAGCTCCTGATCGGCCAGCGCGAGCGCGGTACCGAGCAGGATCGTGGTGTGCGCGTCGTGTCCACAGGCATGTGAGACGCCGGGGACGGTCGAAGCGAAGCTGAGTCCGGTGAACTCCTGCAGGGGGAGCGCGTCCATATCGGCACGCAGCCCGATCCGCGGTGCGTCGACCGGACCGATGTCACAGAGCACTCCGGTGCCGTTGGGCATCTTCTGGGGAGTCAACCCGGCTTTGGTGAGCCAAGACGAGACGAACTCGGTGGTCGCGAATTCGGTGCGGGACAGCTCGGGGTTGGCGTGGATATGCCGGCGCCACTGGACGAGGTCGACGGTGTGCTCGGCAAGCCACGACTCGACCGCTTCCTGCCCGGTCTGTGCGATGTCCATCGCGGCGCTCCGCGGATCAACCGTGATCACGCGCGCTGCCGCCTCGGGACCCGCAGCGCGCGCCGCGGGGCGGCCGGTAGTGCTCACCGAATATCCTCCTGTCGTTGAACGAGCCGTTGCAACAACCTGTCTCTATGTACTGCATCGCGGGCTACGGCGATAGCGGTACGCGCAAGCGCGATCGCACCGTCGGTTACCGCGCGATCCGCCGAGGCGTTGATACTCGCCGCGGCGAAGCCGGGCTGATGCGTCACCGCCCCACCGGCATCAATGCCGATGACCGGATGGATGCCCGGAATGACGTTGGTGACATTGCCCATGTCCGTACTCCCGAGCGGTCGCTGCGCCTCGAGTTCCGGTGCGATCGGCACCCGGCCCAAGCCGACAATCTGCTCGCGATAGGCACACAGTAATGCCGAATCGGGGGTTAGCTCGGTATATGTCGGCGCAACCGTCCGGATTTCGTGCGTGCAGCCGGTCGCCAGCGCACCCGCCTCGAAACAAGCCGACGCTCGTCGCATCAGATCGTCGAGGGATGCGGAGTCGACTGCCCGTAGGTAATACAGCAGTTCCGCACGTCCGGGAACGATGTTGGGGGCTACGCCACCGTCGCTGACTATACCGTGCAGTTGCTGTCCGGGTCGGATATGTTGACGCAGCAATCCCAGAGCAACTTGCGCGACGGTCACCGCGTCCCCCGCATTGCGGCCCAATTCCGGCGCGGCGCTCGCATGCGCCTCGACACCGTGGAACACCACCGACAGATCCGCCAGCGCCAGCGAACGCGCGTCGACGATCTCGAAGGGGCCGGGATGCACCATCATCGCCATCGCGACATCGTCGAAGACACCACGCTCCAGCATCAGCACCTTGCCGCCGCCACTCTCCTCGGCGGGCGTGCCGAAGACGACGACGGTGATGCCGAGCGCATCGGCCACCTCGGCCAAGCCGAGCCCGGCGCCGACCGCGGACGCGGCGATGATGTTGTGCCCGCAGGCATGCCCGATCTCGGGCAGCGCGTCGTACTCCGCGCAGATACCCACGGTGAGCTCGCCGGATCCGTAGCTGGCACGGAACGCGGTCGGCAGTTCGGCGATGCCGGTCTCGATCTCGAAGCCGCGTGCGGCCAGCGGCGCGATGGTCTTGGCGACGCTGCGGGTCTCCTCGAAGGCCAGCTCCGGCTCTGCGTGGATCGCATGCGAGAGGGCGATCAGGTCGGCCGCCGCGGCCAGGATCGCGGCATCCGACGCCGCCGAATCCGTACTACCTCGACCGACCGGCGAGCAGTCGCCAGCGGCGCGCGCGACGTGGTTGTCCGTGCTCGATTCGGGGTGCCCGCTGCGCGGTGGTGGCATGGCACACAGTGTTGCACTGCGCGGTCGACCGAGCCCACCCTGCGCCCCTGCGCAATGCGTTACCGCGCGCTCGGGATTTCGATCAGCCTGAGGTTATCCCCCGGCGAACGCCAGATTCTCCGGCGTGGTCGGGGTCGCGAGACCGGCGAGCGCCTTGGCGTGCAGCGCGCGCTTGATCACCGGCAGATTCGGCTTGCGATGTGCCGCGAGCGCGGCCGCACGCTCGATCGCGGACTTCAGCAACTCGTCAGCATCAGCCTTGGCGTCGACAATGCCCGCGGTGATGGCCTCGTCGGCGGCGAAGCGGTGTCCCGCGGTCATGGCCTGTACGCAGACCTGGTTGGTGAGTCGCTCGGTGAGCAGCGCGTTCATACCGACGGTGAACGGCATGCCGAGGTGCACCTCGGGCAGGCACCAGAAGCCGCGGTCGGCGCGCATCACCCGGAAGTCGTGCGAGGTGGCCAGCATCGCACCAGCACCGAAGGCATGGCCGTTGATCGCCGCCACCGTCGGCATTTGGAAGGCGAGCAGCCGGGTATAGATGGTGTGCACACGGTCGAGATAGCCGTGCATCTTGTCCAAATTGCCGAACAACCAGTCGGTATCGAGCCCGTTGCTGTAGAACTTCCCGCTCGCCGTGGTGACCAGCGCGGCCGGCCCCTCGGACGCCTCCACCTGGTCCAGCAGCCCGTGGAATTCATCGATCCAATCCGGATGGAAACGGTTCTCGCTGTCACTCTGCCCCTCGTTCCCGAGGTAGACGACGAACACATCCCCTTCACGTTCCAGATACGGCATGCGTGCAGCGTAACGGGCGCACAGCCCAACACCTACTCGCGGGTAGCTAATCCTCAGCGGGTCAAGCGACCAACATGTTTCCATCCAGCCGCAAGTTCCGCTGCCCCTGGAATTTTCCTGGACGGAGTCTTATAGCGACCTGCACGACCCACGCCCTGGTCGCACTCCGCCCGCCAGAGTGCGACGTCCATCGAACTTCGCTGCCCGGCCAACACCCCGCAGCGAGTCCTACGAGTCGACATTCGCGTCCCCCGGCGAGCAAGCAACCGCAGGCCCGTGACAACAGCCCGCAAGCTGCGCTCCCCTCCCAACTCCACGGAGCGAGTCGTACGAGCGGCCCCTCCGCACCCAATCTCGCGTCCACGCGAAGACGCGGCCATCGAACTCCGCCGAGTCGCCGAACTATTTACACCGCAGATACAAGTCTCGACCGCGGGGCGGACGCACCCTCCCGCGCAACAATCCACACATCGATGAGCACCGCGGAGCGAATCCTACGAGCGCCCTCTCCGCAGCCCATCTCGCGTCCGCGCGAAAGCGCCGCCATCGGACTCAGCCGAGTCGTCGAAGCGCATGCGACACAGCCGCATGTCCCAGCCGCTGGGCGGCAGTAAATCGGACACGGAGCGATCCGCACACCCGCAACCACCACGGAGCGAGTCTTACCAGCGACCCGTTCGCAGCCCGCCTCGCATCCGAGCCGTCGAAGCGATGCGCCGTAGACACGAGTCTCGACCACTGGGCCCGCGTACACCCGGTGCTGAACGATCCGCACCTCGGCGACCACCACGGAGCGAGTCTTACGAGCGACCGTTCGCGGCCCGTCTCGCGTCCGAGTCGTCGAAGCGATGCGCCGCAGGCGCGAGTCTCGACGGCTCGGACGCGAGACCAAGGGGGCCGCGAACACGCCGCGCCCGCGCGGCCAACAACAGAGCCGCGAACCCGCCGCGCCGCAGGCGCGGCAAATCAGATACAGCTATCGTGACCTTCATGCTTGCCGAACAGGCCGCGAAGGCGATTGCCGAACGTACGGGAGTGGAACGGCACCGGGTTGCGGTGGTGCTGGGATCGGGCTGGCAGGAGGCGGCCGCGGAGATCGGTGCGCCGTCCGCGTCGGTACCGATGCCGGAGTTGCCCGGGTTCGGGACGCCCAGTGCCCAAGGGCATGTCGGGATGGTGCATTCCGTTGCCGTCGACAACACCCCGGTGCTGCTGTTGATGGGACGTCAACATCTGTACGAGGGGTATCGGCCCAGCGATGTCGTCCATCCGGTGAGCGCCGCGATCGCGGCGGGCGCGGAAACCGTGGTGCTCACCAATGCCGCGGGCGGGATCCGCGACGGGTTGCGCGTCGGTGATCCGGTACTGATCAGCGATCATCTCAATCTCACCGGCCGTACACCGTTGACCGGCGCGACCTTCGTCGATCTCGTCGACGCGTGGGATCCCGAATTGCGTGCGCTGGCGAGGGAAATCGACCCGAGTTTGACCGAGGGCGTGTATGCGGGTCTGACCGGACCGCAGTACGAAACCCCCGCCGAGATCCGGATGCTGCGCACCATCGGCGCGGATCTGGTCGGCATGTCGACGGTGCTCGAGGTGATCGCGGCGCGCGCGCTCGGCGCCCGGGTGCTCGGTATCTCGCTGGTCACCAACCTCGCCGCGGGCGTCACGGGTGCCCATCTCTCCCATGCCGAGGTGCTCGCCGAAGGACATGCGGCCGCACCGCGACTCGGCAAACTGCTGCGCGGCGTACTGGAACGGCTCTAGATGCTGCGCTTCGGCACCGCCGGACTTCGCGGACCGCTACAGGACGGCCCCGACGGCATGAACCTGGATACGGTGAGCCGGACGACGGCGGGGCTGGTGGAGTGGTTGCGCGGGCGCTGCCTCGGCGGCGGCGCAGTGGTCGTCGGACGTGACGCGCGCCACGGCTCTGCCGAATTCGCCATCGCCACCGCGGAAATCTTTGCCGCCGCGGGCTTTCCGGTGACGCTGCTGCCGCGACCGCTGCCGACGCCGATCGTCGCCTACGCGGTGCGCGAGCTGGGAGCCGTTGCCGGAGTACAGATCACCGCATCGCACAATCCCGCGACGGACAACGGCTACAAGGTGTATCTGGACGGCGGTTCGCAGCTGATCGCCCCGGCCGACACCGAGATCGAGCGCTGCATCGAGGCGGTCGCCGGACCGATCGCCCGTACGCCGGTCGCCGCGGCCGACGATGATGTGGTGCGCCGCTACCTCGATCGGGTGGCTCATCTGCCCGAGTTGATCGGCGGGCCCGGCGAACGCGCCGATGTCCGGATCGTATTGACCCCGCTGCACGGTGTCGGCGGCGATACGGTCGTGGCGGCCCTTGCCGCGGCGGGATTCGAGCATGTGCACGTCGTCGGTGAGCAGTTCGCGCCCGACGCCGACTTCCCCACCGTCGCCTTCCCGAATCCCGAAGAGCCGGGCGCCACCGACCTGCTGCTGACCACGGCCACCCGGATCGGCGCGGATATCGCCATCGCCCTCGACCCGGACGCCGATCGCTGCGCCATCGCCATACCCGAGAAGGACGGCCCGAACGGCGAAGGTGGCTGGCGCATGCTGCGCGGCGACGAAACCGGTGTGCTGCTCGGTGATTGCGTATTGCGTACCGCACCGCCGGATTCGCTGGTCGCGACCACCGTCGTGTCTTCTCGGCTGCTCGCCGAGCTCGCCGCCGCCCGCGGCGCTCGATACGCCGAAACGCTGACCGGCTTCAAATGGCTGGCTCGCGCGGGCGACGGCCTGGTCTACGCCTATGAGGAAGCCATCGGTCACTGCGTGGACCCGGCAGCGGTGCGCGATAAAGACGGTATCTCCGCGGCGGTGCTTGCCGCCGATCTCGTCGCCCGACTGAAGGCCGCTGGCCGCACCCTGGCCGACGAACTCGACGACTACGCGGTCGAATTCGGCCTGCACGCCACCGATCAGGTCGCGCTGCGCCTGCCGACCCCGGCCGCCGCAGCGGATCTGGTGAATCGCTTGCGCGCCGCCCCGCCCGACGAAATCGCGTCCGAACCGGTCGAATTCACCGACCTGCTCCAGGTGCGTGGCCGAATGCGCACCGACGCGCTGATTTTCGAAGGCGCCAGCTCCCGGATCGTGGTTCGTCCGTCGGGTACCGAGCCGAAACTCAAGTGCTACTTGGAGGTGGTCGAGCCGGTCCCCAGCCGGGACGCACTCGCCGCCGCGCGCACCTCGGGTGAGTGGCGGCTTGCCGAGCTGCGGTCGTACTGCGGGCGACTCGCGCAATAACTCACGAGGCCTGCCGGGGTGTGTTGGTTTGGGCTGCGGTAGGTCCTGCTGTCCTGCACCGACTTCTCGGGTCCGCTGGTCCAGGGATGGTTTGGCGCGCCGCGGTTTTGCCGCGGCAGTGCCGGGCACGTCATGTGCCGTACCCGACTGACCTCCCACAGTTGGGCAGACAGGCCCGCAGCTGCCAGCCCAGCCAACCGGCTGTGGTTGCGTTCTCGAGCTTTTGTCGAGGGGAGCCATATGGTGGCTGATGGTGGGGGGTTTTGAGCCACCATTCGACTCCCCTCGATGGGGTGAACCGCCATTTGACTCGGCTCGGTGGGTGGAGTCAGCGGGGGCCGAATTGGCGGTCGCCCGCGTCGCCGAGGCCGGGGACGATGTAGGCATCGGAGTTGAGGCCGGTGTCGACGACAGCGGTGACCAGGCGTAGGGGCAGGCCCGAATCGGCAAGGGCGGCAATGCCTTCGGGGGCGGCGACGACGCAGATCGCGGTGATGTCGGTGGCGCCGCGAGCGGCGAGCAGCCCCAGGGTGTAGCACATCGAGCCGCCGGTGGCCAGCATCGGGTCGAGTACGAAGACCGGTAGATCGGACAGGTCGTCGGGTAGCGACTCCATATACGGCACCGGCTGATGGGTCGTTTCGTCGCGGGCGATGCCGACGAAACCGACTCTGGCATCAGGGATCAGCTCGGCGGCCGCGTCGACCATGCCGAGTCCGGCCCGCAGCACCGGCACCAGCAGCGGCGGCTGCGCCAAACGCGTCCCCTCCGCGCTGGCCACCGGTGTGGTGACCGGGAAGCGGGTCACCGGCGCTTCGCGCAGCGCCTCGTAGATCAGGATCCCGGTGAGATCGCGCAGTGCCGCACGGAAAGCCGAATCGGCCGTGCGGACATCGCGCATGGTGGTCAGCAGGGCGGCAGCGAGCGGGTGGTCCACGGTGTGCGTGCGCATGAGGGAACGATAAGGTCGAAATGGAGTTCGGCGGCAAACCTCCACCCGATTTTTTTTCGAACGGCTGGAACCGATCGGTAAGGCAGCGCGTCGAACTAGGTGGATGACGTAATCTGCCTGGGAGCAACAGATGGGGGAGCACTATGCGAAAGATGTCGGCCGACACCGAGGGCATTACCGCCTACGGCGCCACCGCCGCAACCATGTCCGGTGATCTCGCCACCGCCGGAGTCAGCGCAGCGGCCGCCGATCCCACACTCCTCGGCCCCATCATGGGCTTGATCGGCGGTGATTTCATGGCCGCCTACGCCGCGGCGCACGCCGGGCATGTCGCGTCGATCGGTCAGTTGTCCGCGGTGCTCGCGAGCGTGGGCGGCGCGGCCGCCAGTTCGGCCGTCGTACTCGAGGAAACCGACCTGAACAATGCCACCGGACTGAACGCGACCGGACTGGACGGGTGACGCGGTGATCGATGTCAGCGCCCTGGTCCAGCCCCTGCTCGACCTGCTCTCCAGCTTCGGCACCGGCGTCCTGCCCACCGGCGGACCCGCCGACGCACTGACCTCCACCTCCGCCGCCGTCGACCAGGTGCACGCGCTCGGCCGCAACAGCATCAACCAGGTGAATACCGCGTGGGACGGCGCGGCCGCCGATGCCGTCACCGCGAAGGCGCTGCGGGTGCAGACTTCTGCCGCCACCATTTCCGACCGCGGCAACGATATGGCTACCGTCGTGAATCAGGCTGCCGCCCAAGTCGAATCGGGCCAGAAGGACCTGAACGGGATCGTCCAGTCGTTCGTGAACCAGGCCACCGGTCTCGGCCCGGCACTGGCCACGCCGGAGGGACTGACGGTGCTCGTCAGCTCAGCGATCGACCACATCGGTCAAGGGCTGAATGTGGTCGGCCGCGTGCGCAATGAACTCGATACCCAGACCGCGTCGATGAACGAGCTGACTCCCGCGCCGTCGACGCCATCGCTGTCCAATGTCGCCAGCACGCTCAGCACCGCCACCCAGGGTGCATCGCAGTTGTCGTCGACGGTGGGCAGTGTCGCGAGCGGTGCGGGCAGCATGTTGAGCAGCCTGATGAGCACGGCCAGCAAAGCGGGAACGACGACCGCGAGTACGGCGTCGTCAACCAAACCGAGTACGAGTACCACCACCGGAACCGGGCAATCGTCCACCGGCAACGGCGTGAAGATCACGCTGCCCGACGGCAGTGTCGTGGAAGCCCCGAACGAGAAGGCGGCGACGGCGGTCAAGGCGGCCATCGGCGCAGTCGGCACGCCGTATGTGTGGGGTGGCAATTCGCCCGGCTCCGGACTCGACTGCAGCGGCCTCACCCAATACGCCTACGGCGAAGCGGGCGTCGACCTGCCCCGGCTGGCCCAGGAACAGGGCAACGGCCACATGCAGGTGTCACCAGGTGATCTGATGCCGGGCGATCTGGCCGTCTGGGATGGCCACGTCGCCATGGTGGTCGGCAACGGGCAGTTCGTCGAGGCCGGTAATCCGGTCCAGATCAGCTCGGTTCGAACGGACAACATGGGTATGAACTTCTATGGCTTCTACCGGCCGACCTCATAAGTGAGCGGAGCGAACGAATAATGTCCCAGCCCCAGACCCCACCGATACCCAATGTGACGGTGGCGTCGAGCACTAACCGATCGGGCACCATCTCGGTCCGTGCGACCGATCAGGGCATGCCGATCGAGATCAAGTTCGAGCGCAGCGAATACCGTTACGGCGCACAGACTCTCGCCGATGAGATCCTGCGGCTGACCAAGCGCTCCACCGTCGCCGCGCGAGCCCGCCGACGCGAACTGCTGGCCGAGGCGGGTATGCCCGCCGACATCCTGGACAAGCTCGGACTGCCCACCCGCCAGGCCGCGGTGGACGAGCTGGACCGGATCGACGACGCCGACACGGGACCGACGAGCTGGATGAGGCCGGTATGAGCGAGCGAACAATGGGCACAGCTGCCCCAGCAGTCATGCCGGAGCCGAGCGCTAGCGAGGCAGAGGCATGAGTGCTGAGATGGACGCGTTGGTCGCCAACGCTACGGCGAAACTGGAAGCGCTCGAGGCCGCGCTGTATGGCCTTCAGCAGGTGCACGGCCGGTTCCGCACCGAGGACGGCACGGTCAGCGTCGAGGTGAACAGCGACGGCGCACTGGTCGCGCTGAGCCTGTCGGAGTCGGTCACCTCACTGGCACCCGCCGAGGTCGGCCAGCTGATCGTATGGGCCTGCCGCCAGGCCGCCGAGGATGCCGGCACCCAGCGATCGAAGGTCGTTGCGACACTGAACGAGTCGTTCGGGGTGGCGCCGGGGGGTGCCCAGGGAAGCGTTGGAGGCGGGCCGGATAGTCACTGACTCGGAAGGTCGATAGGCTTCCGCACATGGCTTCTGGAGACATCGTCCCGATCGAGCTCGGCCTGACCGACGGCGATCTCGTCACCCTGTGGGCACCGCGCTGGCGCGACGGTGACGACGAGTGGGAGGCGTTCCTCGGACATGAGGACTCCCTGTACGGTTTCGAGACCGTCGCGGAGCTGGCTGCGTTCATCCGGACCAATTCCGATAACGATCTCGTCGACCATCCTGCATGGAAGGTCGTGGCCGGGCTGTCAGCGGTGGAACTGGAGCCGGAGGAGAACTTCACCTTCGATCTGGTCGGTGTGCCGGAGCTGGTCGCGAGCGACCCCGATGTGGACACCATCGCCGAGCTCGACGACACGCTCAGCATGGTGCGCAACATCGGTGAGGTGTGCGAGCTGGAGACGGTGACCAAGTTCTTCGGGTCCCATCCGGTGCTCGGCGCGCTGGCCAGCGGTGTCAGTGCGTTCGTCGGGCGCGACGGCGAGGAGCTGTGGGATCAGATCGGCGCGGCCATCGCCAAGGGCTGGGACGACGTCCTCGACGCCATCGACTCCGTAGTGCAAACCCCCGAGGTCGACGCCGAGGCGGTCGCGGTCGCGGAAGCCGAGCTGCTCGCCGCGGAGGAGAACGTCGTGGATGCCGACGACGCGGCCGACAGCGAGGAGGACGAGGAGTTCGAATCCGTCGACCTCGATGCGGACGACGAGGATGAGGAAGACGACGAAGAGGAAGACGATTCGTTCTGGCATGAGGTCGGCATCGACCCGGTCAAGATCGTCACCTCCGACGGCAGCTACTTCACCCTGCGCTGCTACCTCGACGATGAGCCGATCTTCCTCGGCAAGGACGGCGCCATCACGGTCTTCGGCTCCGAACGCGCGCTGGCCCGCTACCTGGCCGATAACCACGAGCACGATCTGGCGCGAGTGAGCACCTACACCGACGTGCAGACCGCCGCGGTCGACGGCTCGCTCGAGGTCGAGGTCACCGACGAGAACGTCTACGTACTGCCCGGACTCGCCGACGATCTGGGCGAAGGCCCGGAGGCGGTCGATATCGAACAGCTCGATCTGGCGGTCGAGTTGTTCACCGATGCCGCCGACTACGCCGACGACGACACCGTGGAGCAGGCACTCGCCCAATCCACCCCCCTCGGCTGGTACGTCTCCTACCTGTTGAACCCCGACCCGACCCGACTGGCCCCGAACCCACCGTTCACCGCGGAAGCGCAGAGCTGGCGGGACCTGGAGCGCAACTTCGAGTCCCGACTCACGCCGCAGAAGTAGGTTCACCTACTCGCCGACCGGCACTCGGTATATCCGTTAGTGCAGGTCGGCCCGATGCTCGCGACCCGGGCGGGCCTGCGGCATGCTCGGGACCGCAGCTCCAGCGGGCAACGCCGGAGATCGACGGGCAACGGGCTTCGTATCTATCGCACACGAAACCCGTTGCCGCGGAGCATTATCCGAGCAGGACCGCGTAGCCCGGCTTGATGATGTCGTCGATGATGCGCAGACGTTCGGGGAACGGGATGAACGCGGACTTCATCGCGTTGATGGTGAAGCGTTCGAGGTCGCTCCAGCCGTAACCAAAGGTGTCGACCAGTTTGAGCATCTCCTCGCTCATGCTGGTATCACTCATCAGGCGGTTGTCGGTATTGACAGTGACGCGGAAGCGCAGCCGCGCCAGCAGGTCGAAGGGATGCTTGTCCAGCGACGGGACCGCACCGGTCTGAATGTTCGAGGACGGACAGAGTTCCAGCGGAATTCGCATGTCCCGCACATAGTTCGCGACCAGACCGAGTTCGGCATCCTCGATCGCACCCGGCACATGGATATCGTCGGTGATCCGCACGCCATGGCCGAGCCGATCGCAGCCGCAGAACGCGAGCGCCTCGTGGATGGACGGCAACCCGAACGCCTCGCCTGCGTGAATGGTGAAATGCGCGCTATTGGCTCGCATGTATTCGAAGGCGTCCAGGTGGCGGCTCGGCGGGAAACCCGCCTCCGCGCCCGCGATATCGAACCCGCCGACGCCGCGGTCGCGCCAGCGCACCGCGAGTTCCGCGATCTCGCGGGAGCGTGCTGCGTGCCGCATGGCGGTGAGCAGACAG
The DNA here is from genome assembly GCF_050946365.1 of Nocardia sp. CA-107356. NCBI lineage: Bacteria > Bacillati > Actinomycetota > Actinomycetes > Mycobacteriales > Nocardiaceae > Nocardia > Nocardia sp. CA-107356. The sequence goes on from NZ_CP191992.1 coordinate 8,998,044, forward strand.
ATCACCACGATCGGGCGACCCGCCGCGGCCGCGACCGCGACACCCTCCCGGAATCCGTCGAGAGTGTGCTCGACCACCTCGTCCAGGGTCAGGCCGCGCTCCAGATGTTGTTCGGGCGCGAAACGCACCTCGGCGTAGACCACACCATCGGCGGCGAGGTCTTCCGCGCATTCCCGAGCGACGCGACGCAGGCCCTCCGGGGTCTGCATCACCGCGACGGTGTGCGCGAACGTCTCCAGGTACAGCTCGAGTGAACCGCTGTCGGCCGCATCGCGGAACCACGCCGCCAGCGCGGCCTCATCGGCTGCGGGTAGGCCGTCGTAACCGCAATCGGCGGCGAGCTCCAACACCGTCGCGGGCCGCAGACCACCGTCGAGATGATCGTGCAGCAGCGCCTTGGGAGCTTGGCGGATCGAGGCAAGGGTCAAAGGCATCGGTCCTGTCATGACCACACGTTAGCCGCACCGACCCATCCATGCGGCTGTGATTGCGCTCTCCACCGCGCCCACCCGAGATATCGCCCTCACTGTGCCTGCTCGAGTGGCCGATTGCCGCATCATGCAGTATCGGAAACATCCGTGTACCAGCCAAGAGTCGACATAGCGGTCGGTTTCCTACTACCCCTCGGGCCCGATGTACCCGACAGCACGGTGCGCACCTGCTGCGTCAGGGGGCGATGCGGTCCAGGACCAGTGGAGCCGGTGGTGAGTGGAGTGGGTTTCCGATAGTGACGGAGTCGGCGAGGGCGGCCAGGGCGGCCGGGAAGGCTTCCGGGGTGTCGGTGTGCAGGGTGAGGAGGGGGTGGCCCGCCTGCACGGGATCGCCTGGTTTGGCGTGGATTTCGATGCCGGCGCCGAATTGGACGGGATCGCCCTGCCGCGCGCGGCCCGCGCCCAGTCGCCACGCGGCGATGCCGACAGCCATCGCGTCGAGGCGGGTGAGCACGCCGTCTGCGTCGGCCCGCATGATCTCGGTGTGCTTCGCGCGCGGCAGGGGCCCGTCCGGGTCGCCGCCCTGCGCCTCGACCATCGCGCGCCAATGGTCCATGGCGCGACCATCGGCGAGGACGTCGGCCGGGTCGACGTCGAGTCCGGCCTGGGCGACCATCTCGCGTGCGAGAGTGAGCGTCAATTCGACGACATCGGCGGGGCCGCCGCCCGCAAGCACCTCCACCGACTCCGCGACCTCGAGCGCATTGCCCGCGGTACGACCGAGCGGCGTATCCATCGCGGTCAGCAACGCCACCGTCCGGAGCCCGGCATCGGTGCCGAGTTCCACCATCGCCGTTGCCAATTCGCGCGCGCCGTCCAGGGTCTTCAAGAAGGCTCCCGAACCGACCTTGACATCCAGCACCAGCGCTGCGGTGCCCTCGGCGATCTTCTTGCTCATGATCGAGCTGGCGATCAGCGGGATGGATTCCACCGTCCCCGTGACGTCACGCAGCGCGTACAGCCGCTTGTCCGCCGGAGCCAGATCCGCGCCCGCCGCGCACACCACCGCGCCGATGCCAGGATCGGCCAATATCTCTCGCATCCGCGTCACCGGCACATCGGCCCGCCACCCCGGGATCGACTCGAGCTTGTCGAGCGTCCCGCCGGTATGTCCGAGCCCGCGCCCCGACAGCTGCGGCACCGCCGCACCGCACGCCGCGACCAACGGCGCCAGCGGCAGTGTGATCTTGTCCCCCACTCCACCGGTCGAATGCTTGTCAACGGTCGGCCGCGGCAGATCGGTGAAGTCCATCCGCCGCCCCGACGCGATCATGGCGTTCGTCCACCGCGTGGTCTCCCGCCGCGTCATCCCCCGCCACACGATCGCCATCGCCAATGCCGCCATCTGCTCGTCGGCCACCGCCGCGTTGGTGAATCCATCCACCACCCAATCGATCTGCGCATCCGACAGCTCTCCGCCGTCCCGCTTGGCCGTAATGATCGAAACCGCGTCCAGTGCCGTCACATCGGCCAGTCTGGCACGGGACACGCTCGAGCCCTGGTTCTTGTCGGTGGGCTCCGATAGCCTCTGCGCATCATCGAGTCGACGTTGGGGGAGCAATGACGCACGCACACATGGACCGCCGCATGACGAATCTCGAGGCCCGCATCCGCGAGGTCGGGGAGGGCTTCGACGAGTCCCAGTTGAAGCTGACGCGACGAGTCACAGCAATCGAAATCGTGCAGAAGCGAAGCTTCTGCCGCATCCTCGAGCGTCTCGGCATCCCCACCGACGAAATCGCGCAGATCACGGTCACGACCGCATCCGAGATCGACGCCGTACTCGAAGAAGACTGCTGAGGGCGGCCATCATGACATCCGCACGCATCGACCGCCGCATGACGAATCTCGAAGCACGGGTCGCCGATATCGAGGAAGGCTACCGCGAATCGCAGCTCAGGCTGACGCGACGAGTCACTGGACTCGAGATCTGGGCCGGACGAGTCACCGCACACGCAAACGGCGTGGGACACAACGTGAAGCTCATCGCCGAGCACCTCGGGATCCGGCCGGTCGACACGCCAGAGATCGGCATGCCGACCGAGGCCGACATCGACGCCGTCCTCGAAGAAGACTGCTGAGGGCGACCATGACATCCCTACATATGGGCGGCCCGGCGACGAGACTCGAAGCGCGGGTCGACGAGGTTGAAACCAGTCATGACGACTCGCTTTACGCACTGTCCAGAGATGTTCAGCGGCTGAAGATCTTCACACGTCGACTCGGGGCTCGGACAAGCACCATCGGAGGAGGTATCGCGCTGATGCCGGAGCGGATGGGGCTGCCGCCGATTCGGGTCACGTCGGTCGAGATGCCGACGGAGGCCGAAGTCGACGCATCGTTCGACGAGGAATGCTGAGGACGGCGGACCTGCACGCGCGCCCCTACGTCTGACCGGCGTCCAGATCGTCGGGACCGAAGGCGTCGGGCAACAGGGTTCGCAGCGGGACGGGTCCGGCCTTGTGATCGACCAGCAGGTCGGGTCCGCCGTGTTCGTAAAGCAGCTGACGACAACGCCCGCATGGCATCAGGATTTCGCCGCGAGAATCGGTGACGGAGAGTGCGAGCAACCGGCCACCACCGCCCGCGAACAAGTTACCGATGAGTACACATTCTGCGCACAGGCCTAATCCATATGAGACATTTTCCACATTGCAGCCGCTCACAATTCGACCGTCCGAACTGAGAGCCGCGGCGCCGACCGGAAACCGCGAGTATGGCGCATAGGCATTGCGCATAACTTGAATTGCCTTGTCACGCAAGATTTTCCAGTCAATTTCCGACATCGGTAACCCCTACTGAGCCGAGCTTCACGTGCCCGCGCGGGGGCCACAGCGGAACCCTTCACGCATCAAGAAAGGTAAACCTAACTCGCCCGACTGTAGCGCAACGCACGGCACGCCGAATTAGTTCCGCGATTCGGAGAGGATTAGAGTCCAGAACAGATCGGTTCAGGTTACCGGCGGCGGGCCCCGCGCGAGCTATTTGGAGCAGCAAAGCGCAGCCACCTGGGCATTTACATCCACGTCGCCTGCGTCGGACTTGCAACCGGGTCCATCAACGACGTTGGAGGCACCGCACTCTATGACCACGATAGAAGCTCCGGCACAGCCGAAGCGGAAGACGCTGTACCGAGGCGACCCCGGAATGTGGTCGTGGGCGTTGCACCGGATCACCGGTGTCACCATCTTCTTCTTCCTCTTCGTGCACGTCTTGGACACCGCACTGGTTCGGGTCAGCCCGGATACCTACAACCACGCCATCGAGACCTACAAGAACCCCATCGTCGCGCTGATGGAGATGGGTCTTGTTGTCTGCGTGCTGTTCCACGCGCTCAACGGCGTACGCGTGATCCTGGTCGACTTCTGGGGCAAGGGCCCGAAGTACCAGAAGACGATGCTCTGGGTGATTCTCGCCATCTGGTTCCTGCTGGTGGTTCCGGCTGTCGGCCGCCAGTTCTTCTACCTGTTCACGGAGCACTGATCATGAGTGAGCGAATCATGGACACAGCCGCCAGTGCGGTCATGCCGAAACCGAGCGCCAGCGAGGTGCAGGCATGAGCGCACCTGTCCTCGGTAAGAGCTACGACCGCCCCGCGAGCCTGGATCTGCCCCGCTCGCCGCGCGCCCGCTCCAACAACAACTTCGAGAAGTACGCGTGGCTGTTCATGCGCTTCTCCGGCCTGCTGCTGATCGTGCTGGTCCTGGGCCACATGACGATCATGCTGCTGCTCGACGGCGGCGTGAAGCGCCTGAACTTCGCCTTCGTGGCGGGCCGCTGGTCCAGCCCGTTCTGGCAGTTCTGGGATCTGACCATGCTCTGGTTGGCCCAACTGCACGGCGGCAATGGCCTGCGCACTGTGATCGCGGACTACTCCCGCAAAGACTCGACCCGGTTCTGGCTCAACACCGCGCTGGTCGTCTCGATGGTCCTGATCTGTGGCGTCGGCACCTACGTCATCTTCACCTTCGACCCCAACATCAGTTAGGAACAGGCGAACTCGATGAGTGAATCCCGGATTCAGGAGCACCGCTACGACGTCGTCATCGTCGGTGCCGGTGGCGCCGGTATGCGCGCGGCGATCGAGGCCGGTCCCCGGGCCCGCACCGCCGTCCTGACGAAGCTCTACCCGACCCGCAGCCACACCGGCGCTGCCCAGGGTGGCATGTGCGCCGCGCTGGCCAACGTCGAAGAAGACAACTGGGAATGGCACACCTTCGACACCGTCAAGGGTGGTGACTATCTGGTCGACCAGGACGCCGCGGAGATCATGGCCAAGGAGGCCATCGACGCGGTGATGGACCTGGAGAAGATGGGTCTGCCGTTCAACCGCACGCCCGAGGGCAAGATCGACCAGCGGCGCTTCGGCGGCCACACCCGCGATCACGGCAAGGCCCCGGTTCGCCGCGCGTGCTACGCCGCCGACCGCACCGGCCACATGATCCTGCAGACGCTCTACCAGAACTGCGTCAAGCACGACGTGGAGTTCTTCAACGAGTTCTATGTGCTCGACCTGGTCATGTCCGAGACCGATCGCGGTCCGGTCGCGACCGGTGTGGTCGCCTACGAGCTGGCCACCGGCGAACTGCACGTCTTCCACGCGAAGTCGATCATCTTCGCCACCGGTGGTTCCGGCCGGATGTACAAGACCACCTCGAACGCGCACACGCTGACCGGCGACGGCATGGCGATCGTGTTCCGCAAGGGGCTCCCGCTCGAGGATATGGAGTTCCACCAGTTCCACCCGACAGGCCTTGCCGGTCTCGGCATTCTGATCTCGGAGGCGGTCCGCGGCGAGGGCGGCATCCTGCGCAATGCCAGCGGCGAGCGTTTCATGGAGCGCTACGCCCCCACCATCAAGGACCTCGCGCCGCGTGACATCGTCGCCCGCTCGATGGTGCTCGAGGTGCTGGAGGGCCGCGGCGCGGGACCGAACAAGGACTACGTCTACATCGACGTGACCCACCTCGGCGAGGACGTGCTCGAGGAGAAGCTGCCCGATATCACCGAATTCGCACGCACCTACCTGGGTGTGGACCCGGTGAAGGAACTGGTGCCGGTCATGCCGACCTGTCACTACGTGATGGGTGGCATCCCGACCCGCATCCGCGGCGAGGTGCTGCGCAACAACACCGATGTGGTGCCCGGCCTGTACGCCGCCGGTGAGTGCGCGTGCGTTTCGGTGCACGGCTCCAACCGTCTCGGCACCAACTCGCTGCTGGACATCAACGTCTTCGGCCGCCGCTCCGGCATCGCCGCCGCGGAACACGCCCAGCGCACCGAATTCGTCGAGATGCCGGAGAATCCGGCGCAGATGGTGCAGGAATGGCTGGCAATGCTGCTCTCCGATCACGGCAACGAGCGCGTCGCCGATATCCGCACCGAGCTGCAGTACACGATGGATATGAACGCCGCGGTGTTCCGCACCGAGGACACCCTCAAGCAGGCGCTCACCGATATCCACGCGCTCAAGGACCGCTACACCCGAATCACGGTGCAGGACAAGGGCAAGCGCTACAACAGCGACTTGCTCGAGGCCGTCGAGCTCGGCTTCCTGCTGGAGCTGGCCGAGGTCACCGTGGTGGGCGCGCTCAACCGCAAGGAATCGCGCGGCGGACACGCCCGCGAGGACTACCCGGACCGCGACGACGTGAACTTCATGCGGCACACGATGGCCTACAAGGAGGGGGCGGAGCTCATCTCCGATATCCGCCTCGACTTCAAGCCGGTGGTGCAGACCCGCTACGAGCCGATGGAGCGTAAGTACTGATGACTGCCGTACTCGAAACACCCCCGCAGCAGGCCGCACCGGTCCCCGAAGGCTCGGTCATGGTCGACGTGAAGGTCGCCCGGTTCAATCCGGAGGACGACAAGGGCGCGCACTGGGAGACCTTCCAGGTGCCGGTGTTGTCGACCGACCGGTTCCTGAACGTCCTCATCTACATCAAGTCCTACCTGGACGGCACGCTCACCTTCCGCCGCTCCTGCGCACACGGTGTCTGTGGTTCGGACGCCATGCGGATCAACGGTGTCAACCGGCTGGCCTGCAAGGTGCTGATGAAGGACATGCTGCCCAAGAGCGGCAAAACGATCACCATCACCGTCGAGCCGATCCGCGGCCTGCCCGTGGAGAAGGACCTCGTGGTGAATATGGAGCCGTTCTTCGACGCGTTCCGTGCCGTGAAGCCCTACCTGATCACCTCGGGTAACGAGCCCACCCGCGAACGCATCCAGAGCCAGGCCGACCGCGCCCGGTTCGACGACACCACCAAGTGCATCCTGTGCGCCTGCTGCACCACCTCCTGCCCCGTGTACTGGAGCGACGGCAGCTACTTCGGCCCGGCCGCGATCGTGAACGCGCACCGCTTCATCTTCGACAGCCGTGACGAGGGCGCCCGCGAACGCCTCGACATCCTCAACGACGTCGAAGGCGTCTGGCGCTGCCGCACCACCTTCAACTGCACCGACGCCTGCCCCCGCGGCATCGAGGTCACCAAGGCCATCCAGGAAGTCAAGCGCGCACTCCTCTTCGCCCGCTGACCCCTACCGGCATCCGAAGGCCGCCTCCATCGAAAGATGCAGGCGGCCTTCGCCGTCTCCGCCGTATGCGCTGAACGGCGGCTGCGGGGATGATCGAAGAACTGAAAGCGCGGCACGACGGCATGGCGAGCATCGATGAGCCGACACCCACGCTGGTACGACGAGCCCCGCACTGCCCCGCCGAGCGCGGCCGAGTCACTCACTGGGTCGGTTCAGCGGCGCCGCGCTCGCCCACCTCGCTCCCGCGATCACCACATGGTCCAGGAAGCGCAGGCCGACGGTGCGGGCGGATTCGACCAGAAGGGTGGTCGCGCGGCGGTCGTCGAAGCTGGGGGCCGGGTCACCGGAGGGGTGGTTGTGCACGACGGCAAAGGAGCGGCCGTCGTGGCGCAACACGGTGTTCAGGATTTCGCGGACCGGCACGGCGACCTGATCGATGGCGCCCTCGGCGACGAATACCTTGTGCCGCAATCGATTCTGGGCATCGCACACCAGCACCAGTAGCCGTTCCACGCGGGCGCCGGTGAACAGCGGCAGCGCGACCCGGACAACATCGGCGGCCCCGTCCAGGCGCGGCGCGGTGTCCGGGCTGTCGCGCGCTCTGGTGCCGAGGTGGAAGGCGGCGATGATCGCGGCGGCCTTCGCCACCCCGATGCCCGCCCGCCGCGACAGTTCCTCGGGCCGCGCGGCTGCCAGTCCGGCGATACCGCCGTGCTCGGCGAGCAGTTCGGCGGCCATATCCAGGGCGCTCTCCCCGCGCCGTCCCTGGCGCAGCAGCACGGCAAGCAACTCGCTATCGCTGAGTGCGTGCGGGCCAAGAGTGAGCAGCCGCTCCCGTGGTCGTTGACCGAATGGCAGTTTGGCGATGGATACCGACATCATTCCCCCTCGAATGCGATGCGATCTCCGCATCATGCCAGCCACCACCGACAGGTCGGCGTGGTTCGGCCGCGACGGCGACCATGGCCTGCGCACCGCCACCGGGTCGGGCAGACTGAGTCGAGCAGTTCCAACGATGGGGATCGAATGCTGAACTGGCGCAATCGGAGTGCGCGGCGAATTGGACGATCGGCGTGGCTCGCCGCGGTGCTCGTACTCGGGGCCGCGTGCGGCGCGCAGGCCGAGACCGCTCCGAGCCCGCACCTCGAAAATACGCCGGGGCTGGGCAAGTACTACCGCCAAACACTGGTGTGGGGCTCGTGCGAGGGCTTCGACGGCGGCGCGGACCTCACCTCGGCCGGACTCGAATGCGCTCGGGTCGTGGTACCAATCAATTACGCTGAGCCAGACGGTAATACGGCGCACCTCGCGATTTCGCGACTGCCTGCCCGCGGGGCGAAGATCGCCTCGATCCTGACCAATCCGGGCGGCCCCGGCGGTATCGGCCTGACGCTACCCGCCGAACTCGCGCGGACGCCGCTGACCGAACGCTTCGATGTGATCGGCAGCGATCTGCGTGGGCTCGGCGCGTCGACGCCGAAGCTCGTCTGTGACACTCCCGAAGAGTTGGCGGCCGAACGTGCCGGTCGCACCACCGAATACTTGCCCTTCTGGATGTCGCGGGCCGAACACGACAGCATGAATTTGGCCGCCAGATGTGTGCAGCGCACCGGATTGGATCTGCTGTCGCATGTCGGAACCCGCGAGTCCGCCGCCGATCTCGACATCATCCGAGCGGTGCTCGGCGAGGAGAAGCTGACCTACTTCGGGGCCTCCTATGGCACCCGGCTCGGCTCGACCTACGCCGAACTGTTCCCGGACCGGGTTCGGGCCATGGTCCTCGACGGCGCCGCCGATCCGGCCACCGATATCGCCGATCCGGTCATCGTCTACGCGGGCCTGCAGCACGCGTTCGACGTGTACGCCGCGAACTGCGTCAAGGCGCCGGACTGCCCGATCGGCACCGACCCGACCAAAACGTCCGAGCGCATGGCCGCATTGCTGCGGCCGCTGACCGACCGGCCCGCCGCCACCACCGACGGCCGCGGCCTCGACTACTCCGACGCCTCGACCGGGGTGATCTCGACGATGTACACCTCGCGGGCCTGGCCCGTGCTGACCCGCGGCCTGACCGAACTGACCAAGGGCAAAGGCGATATCCTGCTCACCCTGGCCGACGACTATCTCGCGCCCGAGGTGATCGATACCGGCTACTCGACCGCGGTTCGCTGCCTCGACAACGAGCGGATCGCCGATCGAGCGAGCGCGCTGCAGTTGGACCGTCGCGTCCGCGCCGCCGCCCCCGCCTTCGACAGCGGCAACGTCAGCGACTGGATTCCCTTGGACGCCTGCGCATTCTGGCCCGTGCCCCCGACCAGTCGCCCGCACGTTCCCACTGTGACCGGGCTACCGAAGGTCGTGGTCGTCTCCTCCACCGGCGATCCGGTCACGCCCTATCAGGGCGCGACGAATCTCGCCCGGGCACTGGGTGCTGTCCTGGTCACTTACGAAGGCATTCAACATGGTTCGTTCCTGGACGGCGTCACCTGCGTCGACGAACCGGTCCTGAAATACCTGATCGATCTGACCCCGCCCCGGGAAGGGCTGCGCTGCCCGGCTCAGTAGACCGACCGGTCAGCCGTCTGCCGTGATCACCTCGGGACCGGGCAGGGCCAGCAGCACACCGGAGGCCAAACGCTCCAGATGGTGAAGCTGCCGCTCGTGCACAACGATTCGGCGCAGCGCCTCGTTGATGGTGGCGCTACTCGTCGACGTGCCCATGATGGCGGCCGCGGCGGCGAGCAATTTCTGGTCGAGATCGATCCGCACGGTTTTCATGCGCCCTCCTTCGTACATTCGCCATATTGCTTTATGTCGCCCGCTCCCGTGTGGCAAATCGAATACAACGTCGAAGTCCACATTTGACTCATTACCCTACGGGGGTATAGTTCCCAGCATGGAGTACGAGCACGGAACGCACGGCGACCACCACGGACACGCCGGGCACGCAGGACATTCCTCGCCGAGTGCCACCGCAGCACACACCGCTCACGCAAACACCGGACATCACGCTCCCGCGTCATGGCGGATGGCCGCGCAAGCCACCCTGCACTGCCTCACCGGCTGCGCGATCGGCGAAATCCTCGGCATGGTGATCGGAACCGCGTTCGGCTGGAACAACACCTCGACCATGGTGCTGGCGATCGTGCTCGCATTCCTTTTCGGCTACGCGCTGACCATGCGCGGTGTCCTGAAGGCGGGGCTGCCACTTGCGGCGGCGGTCACCACCGCACTCGCCGCCGACACCGTGTCGATCACCGTCATGGAGATCGTCGACAACGCCGTCATCCTCGCCGTGCCCGGCGCGATGGACGCACACCTGGACACGGTCATGTTCTGGGCGACGCTCGCCTTCTCCCTGGTGGTCGCGTTCGTACTCACCACGCCGGTCAACAAGTGGATGATCGGGCGCGGCAAGGGGCATGCGGTGGTGCATTCGCTGCACGGTCATCACTGATCAGCTCGCCGCCGCAAACGCCGGTACGCCGCCGGTATTAGCTCGAAAAAGCCCGCCCAGCTATGCAGTTTGACCACCTGGGCGGGCTTTTGTTGTCGCAACGGCCTGGCGGTGCTTGCATCGAGGTATGTTCACCGAAGCTCAGCTGTACTCGCCGGTGACCCGGTCCGGCGACGGCGATGTCGTTGTGCACCTGAGCGACGAGCACCCCGGCGTACACGACCCGGACTACCGGGCCCGCCGCAATGCGATCGCCGCGATGGCGCTGGATTACGCACCGGGCAAGCCGTTGCCGCACATTGACTACACCGATGAGGAACAGCAGGTGTGGCGCATCGTCTCGGCGGAGCTCGCCCGCAAACACCAGAAGTACGCCGCTGCCGAGGTGCTCGCGGCCGCGGCCAGGCTGGCGCTGCCGACCGATCACATTCCACAGCTCGACGAAGTGTCCGCGGCACTGACCCCGCTCACCGGATTCCGCTATGCCCCCGCGGCGGGCCTGGTTCCGCTGCGCGAATTCTTCGGTTCCTTCGCCGATCGGATCTTCCACTCCACCCAGTACATTCGGCACCATTCGGCCCCGCTGTACACCCCGGAACCCGATACCATCCACGAGGTCATCGGGCATGCCAATCAGATCGCCAGCCCGCGCTTCGCCGCCATCTACGAGACGGTCGGCGCCGCGGTAGCTCGATTGACCACCGAGACGGCGCTGAAGTTCCTCGCGGACGTCTTCTGGTTCTCGATGGAATTCGGCGTAGTTCGGGAGAAGGGCGAAATCCGTTGCTACGGAGCCGGATTGCTTTCCTCCTATGGTGAGATCGAGGAGTTCCGCCAGGCCGAGCTACGACCGCTCGACATCGCGATGATGGGGACCGCGGTCTACGACATCACCCATTACCAGCCGATTCTTTATTGTGCACAGTCGATTTCGGAGATCGAGGATGTGATCGGCGGTTTCTTCGCCACCATGGACGACGATTCGCCGCAGCGCGCGCTGCACGATAAGCGCAATGTGACACATCACCGTTTAAACTCGAATGTTGCTGGGAGACACTAGAGTTCGGTTGAATCTCACGCCCCGAGACACGCCGCGACATCACACCGACCGGCTGTTAGCCTGCCTCGCGTCCGATCTCCGATGAAGGGGCGAGAGCCGAGATGACAGTTGATGCAACGGATTCCACACCGCAGATGCCGCTGTGGTTGCAGGGCCGGGATGCGGTGGTTGCCGCCACGCCCGCCGAGGATTGGCGGGGTAACGCACCCGATTACCACCTGACCAACGAAATCGTGCCGCGCGAGCGGACCACCGAACACGAGGCCGGCTCGCTCGAGGCCATCGTCGAGGATCTGGTGCGGGTCTTCGAGATGGAGGTCTCGCACAAGAAGGATCCGGCGACGTGGGTCTCGCTGGTGGCCGAGCACTACCGCGGCCGGGTCAACGGCGGACCGTGGCAGGATGCCGAGGAGTTCGCCAGGATCGGCAGCTACAACATCCTGATCGGCGACAACCCGTACTACGAGGTCGAGCAGGAGACCTTCGAGTCCTCGCACGAGATCTTCCACACCGCATTCCCGAGCGGCTTCTTCTGGGAGGTCCTCGAAGTGCTGGCCGGACCGCCCGCGGTCACCTTCCGCTGGCGGCACTGGGGCCGCTACGACGGCGAGTACAAGGGCAACCAGCCCACCGGTGAGTTGATCGAGATGTTCGGCGTGACCATCGCCAGGGTCAGCGACGACCTGCGCATCCTGGAACTCGAGCACTTCTACGACAACAACAAGCTGCTCGGCCCGCTGGCACACGGATGCCCGGTTACCAAGTCCGCCTGAAGTTTTCGGCCGCTCGGCAGGCTACTGCTTGCCGAGCGGTAACCCCGCCTCCAGAAAATCCAGTGCCCGGCCGAGGTTGTCGGCGTTGAGCGGGGCGAGCGGCGCAATACCGAGCGCTATGCCCGCGACGGCACCCGCAACCACCCGCACCTCGAAATCGTCCGGATCCCGACCCGCATGCTCGGCGAGCAGACCTGCCATCAGGTCGATACCGCGCTGCAGTTCCAAGCCGATGGCCGCGCGCAGCTCGGGCACGTGATACAGCAGGGCCTGCCGCTCCTGCTCGAACGCCAACTCCGATGCGGGCAGATTCGCGAAGACACCGGCCACCGCGTCGCGGAAGGCGGTCAGCGGCGGGATATCTCTCGGCTGCGCCCGTAGCGCGTCGATCATCAGCGGATCGAGATCGTCGGCGAGCACCAGCTGTTCCTTGGTCGGGAAATAGCGGAAGAAGGTGCTCGGTGATACCTCGGCCGCCGCGGCGATCTGCTCGATGGTGGTCTCGGCATATCCCTGCTCCCGGAACAGCCGGAACGCTTCTTCGCGAATCGTCCGGCGGGTCCGTTCCTTCTTCCGCTCACGCAGGCCCTGCGCGGCCGTCCCGTCAGCGGGTAGCTCAACCGACATGTGTCGATTCTGGCCCATTGACACCCACCAGTGCGTCCGGTGTCGCCTCCGCGCGCTCCGGTGCGGACGCGGCCCGCCGCGGCAGCACCCGCAGCGCGAGCGGCACCGCCACGGCGCAGATGGCCGCGCAAACCCACAGCATCGCGCTCATCCCACTGATGAACGCCGACTGCACCTGTTCCAACATGGCGGCGTTGCCGGTCGACTTCGCCACCGCGACACCGGCATTCACGCTGTCACCGACCGGGTCGACATTCAGCGCGCCGAGATCACCGCGGTACACGGTGGCCAGCACGGTGCCGAGCAGTGCCACCGCGATGGTGCCCGCGGCCTGCCGCAGCGCCTGCAGCAACGCCGAGCCGACACCCGCGCGGGCCACCTCGAGATCGTCCATCGCGACCGCCATGCCGACCGGCAGTCCGAGGCCCATGCCCGCACCGGTCAAACCGACCCAGAGGGCGACGAACCAGTACGACGTCCCCACCTCGGTCATCGCGCCCAGACCGAGGCCGAGCGCCAGCACCGCCAGACCCGCGGCCACCATGAGCGCGGGTCCCAGTTTCGGCTGCAGCCGGTCCGACAGCCGCGAACCGATCAGCAGTCCGCCGATCATCGGTAGCAGCCGCAGCCCGCTGCCGAGCGCGTCGACGCCGAGGATCGCCTGGTAGTACTGCGGCACGGTGAAGAACAGGCCGAACAGGCCGAAGGTGATGATCACGGTGAACGTCGCACCCCAGCGGAATCCGGGGCTGCGGAACAGACCCAGATCGACCAGCGGGAAGCTGGCGCGCCGCTGCCACCCGATGAACACCGCGACTGCCGCCGCGCCGCTGAGCAGCGCACCCCAACCGAGCCCATCGCCCCAGCCCTTGTCACCGAGCCGGATGAATCCGTAAGTGACACCCAGCATTCCGAGGATCGAGAGCACGGTGCCCGGCAGATCCAGGGGCCGTTGCTGCGGGTTGCGAGATTCCGGAACCAGAACCGCGACAGCCGCCGCGCCGATCACCACCATCGGGACATTGATCAGGAATACCGAACCCCACCAGAAGTTATCAATCAGCCAGCCGCCGAGAATCGGCCCGAGCGGCAGCCCGAGTGCGGTCGAGGTGATCCAGATGTTCATGGCCTTGGCGCGCTGGGCCGGGTCCGGGAACAACACCGGCAGCACCGCCATCGATAGCGGCATCATGACCGCCGCCGCGACACCGAGCACCACCCGGGCCGCGATGAGCTGACCTGCGGTGGCGGCGAAGGCGCAGGCCAACGAGGCCGCTCCGAACAGCACCAGCGCGCCGAGCAGCAGCTTCTTGCGGCCATAGCGGTCGCCGAGTGCGCCAGCGGGCACCATCACGGCCGCGAGCGCCAGCGTGTAGGCGGTGCTGAACCACTGCAGTGCACCGGTATTCGCGTTCAGGTCGATGGCGAGGGTGGGCAGCGCGACGGTCAGCACGGTCATATCGAGGCCGATGGTCAGCATTGCCACGGCCAGCGCCCCCAGCGCCAGCCAGCGGCGAGTCGAGTCTGTCTGCATAGCGCCTCCCTGAATTGATAGTTACTACTTTTTGATAGTAGCTCTCATTTACTAGTTACTGTCAATACCCGAAACGCGCCATGCTGGGGACGGCCGCGCCAGCCCGGCATCGACCCGCCCCACCCAGTAGGCTCTGAGCCGATGACGATCCGGGACCTTCGCCCTTCCGCCAGGCAGAATCGCGGTTCCGTAGGCTCTGCGCCGACGAGAATCCGGGATGTTCGCCGCCTGTCCGCGCTCGGCCTCGGTGCCGTGCTGGCCGCTGCCGCAGTGACCTGGGGCGGTGCGACGACGCCGTCACAGGCGACACCGCCGACCATCACGACAACGCCGTTCACCACCCCGAATACCGACAGCTGCCCGCAGAAGACGAAGCCGCCCAACCCGATCGACGAATCCGAGGTGCCCGAACCGGGCCAATCGACGCCGACACCGCTATCCGTGCCGATTCCGCCGGTCGGCGGCTCGCGCCTGGGCGAATGCGGCGTCGTCATCCCCGGCGGCGCACCTGCCGTGCCCAAGGATATTTCGGCGACGGCCTGGCAGGTGTCGGATCTCGATACCGGCGAGGTGCTCGCCGCCAAGGATCCGCATGGGCGGTACCGACCAGCCAGCACCATCAAGGTGCTGCTCGCGACGGTCGCGCTGCGCACCCTCGATCTGGACATATCCGTCACCGGGACACAGGAAGATGCGAACGCCGACGGCACCCGTGTCGGCATCGGCCCCGGCGGCCGCTACACCAACCGCCAGCTCGTGCAGGCGCTGATCATGGCCTCCGGCAATGACGCCGCACACGCCATCGCCGCCCAACTCGGCGGTGACGCCGGTGCCGTACAGAAGATGAACGAACTGGCAAAGTCGTTGTACGCCTTGGACACTCGCACCGCCAGCCCGTCCGGCCTGGACGGCCCCGGCATGAGCACCTCGGCCTACGACCTGTCGGTGCTGTTCCGCGAGGCGATGACCATCCCGCTGTTCGCCGAACTCATCCACACCGAACAGGTCGACTTCCCGGGCTTCCCCAAGGACCCGAAAAACCCTGACGACAAAGACCATCCGGGCTTCCCCATCGGCAACGACAACCAACTGCTCTACAACTACGATGGCGCGATCGGCGGCAAGACCGGTTTCACCGACGACGCCAGGCAGACCTTCGTCGCCGCCGCCCAACGCGACGGCCGCAGGTTGGTAGTGACGCTGCTGAAGGCTGACGTGCTGCCGCTGCGTCCATGGGAGCAGGCCGCCCGCCTCCTCGACTACGGCTTCGCCCTGCCGAAGAGCTCCACCATCGGAAAGCTCCCCGAGGCCAAGTCCGCATCCGCCAAAGCCACTGTGGGACTTGCCTCCCCACCCCCGAAGGACACCGACCACGAGGCGCAGCCCGCGGACGAACCCGATAACGACACAGGCACCCGCACACTTTTGCTGGTCGGCGGTGCGATCCTGGTGCTCGGCCTATTACTGGGCGCCCGCCGCGTCAACCGTCACCGCTGAGGCCAACGGCGCTGTGCCCCAGCGCATGCACAGACAGTCACACGCGGCCGCCCAGCAGTCCGGCAGGTCCGACACGACAAGCAACGCTGGGCCCACGACGATCGAGACATCTTCGGCGAAGCGCGATGGATGCTGCTGCCAGCTCGGCTCTGCTCAGGCAGATGGCGAAGGAGTACGCGTAAATAGCGATTCGGCCGTTGCCGACCGGCGCTGCCGCGATTGGATCCGGGCACCCCGTCTTTCAGCCGGGCACCCCACACATGGGGTGCCCGATCTGCACAGGGGGTGCCCGGACCGCCTGTTCGCCGGTTGAATCCCTCGCACCGCCAGAAGCCTGGAACACCGGTCGGCGGCTCACACCACTCCGCTGTCAGCGACCGCGGTCAGCGGCGGCGCAGAACCGAAAGGACCAGCGCAGCAAGGGCACCCGCACCGAAGTATGCCGCACCGGTGCCCATCGACAGGCCGGGTGAGCTCATACGGGGCATGATCACCGCAGCACCGGGCGGGGAGATTTCGGCTTCGGGCTCGTTTTCCGATGCTGTTGCAGCCCAGGCGGTTGCGAACAGCAGGATTCGATAGGTGATGTAGGTGAACACCATCAGGCCGATGATGGAGCCGAAGGCCGCGCCCGCGGGGCTGGACAGTACCGCTTGCAGATAGAACGATGCGACGTATTTGAAGACTTCGAAGACCAGTGCGGCCAGTGCCGCAGCCCGCGCGGCACTGCGAAGAGTGACCGGCTCCCGGGGCAGACGCGCGATTATCCAGGCGAATACCGCCCAGGAGGCGAGGAAGCCGAGCAGTGTCGAGGTGAGCACCAGCATCAGCCGCGCCCCCGGCAGATCCGTCAGATGGAACCCGATCAGCAGTCGCGCACCGAGCGTGCTCGACGCCAGCGCGGACAGGCCGATCGATACCACGAACGCCAGCCCGAGTCCGATCAGTGCGCCCAGGTCGGAGAGCTTGTTCAGCAACCAATTGCCTTCGGGGCTCGCCTGTTCCCACTGTTCGGTCAATGCCGCCCGCAGGTTCGCCATCCAGCCGAGCCCGGTGTAGACACCCACCAGCAGACCGAGCGTGCCGACGGTACCGCGCGATCGGATCGCCTTATCGATCAGATCATTGAGCTGGGTCCCGAGCGATCCCGGAATGTTCTCGATGACCTTGTTCTGTAGATCGGTGAGCACATCCGGATGACCCGAGAGCGCGAATCCGGCGACCGCGAAGGCGACCATCAAGAGCGGAAACAGTGACAGCACCGTGAAATACGTGATCCCGGCCGCGTAGTAGTCGCCGCGTTGCCGCTGATACCGCTCGCCCGCGCGCACCAGATGATCCAGCCACGGCCGCGACTGGATCCGGTGCTCGAGCCCAGCTTTGATGTTGTCGATCACCTGCACCTGTCAGCCCCTTCGAGAGACCTCGCAGGCGCCGCCCCTAGCGAGCCAGGAAGCCCACCCGGTCGTATACCTGTGCGAGGGTGTTGCCAGCAATCTCGCGCGCCCGCTCGGCACCGGCGGCGAGGATGCGGTCGAGTTCGCCCTGATCCGCCAAATACTCTTCCACCTTCGCCCGCAGCGGGGTGACAAATTCGACCAGCGCGTCTGCGACGTCGGACTTCAGATCGCCGTAACCCTTACCCGCATAGTCGCGTTCCAGCGTGACGATCGGGGTGCCACTGAGCGAACCGAGGATCACCAGCAGGTTGCTGACACCCGGCTTGGTCTCCGGATCGTAGCGGATCTCGCGCTCGGTGTCGGTGACCGCGGAACGAATCTTCTTGGTGGTGATCTTCGGATCGTCGAGCAGGCTGATCAGACCGGCGTCGGTGGAGGCCGACTTGCTCATCTTCGAGGTCGGGTCCTGCAGGTCGTAGATCTTCGCGGTGCCCTTGACGATATGCGCCTCCGGCACCACGAACGTCTTCTTGAACCGAGAGTTGAAGCGCTGGGCCAGATTTCGGGTCAGCTCCAGATGCTGGCGTTGATCCTCGCCGACCGGCACCTGATGCGGGCGGTAGAGCAGGATGTCCGCGGCCATCAGCACCGGATAGGTGAACAGTCCGACGCTGGCGTTCTCCGCGCCCTGTTTGACCGACTTGTCCTTGAACTGGGTCATCCGGCTGGCCTCGCCGAATCCGGTGATGCAGCTGAGCACCCAGGTCAGCTCGGCATGCTCGGGAACCTGGCTCTGCACGAAGAGCGTGGAGCGCTTGGGGTCGATGCCGAGCGCGAGCAGCTGTGCGGCCGCCGCCTTGGTGCGCTGGCGCAGTTCCTTCGGATCCTGAGGCACGGTGATCGCGTGCATATCCGGGATGAAGTAGAGCGCGTCGTAGTCGTCCTGCATGCTCACCCAGTACTGCAGCGCCCCAAGGTAGTTGCCGAGATGGAAGGACGCGCTGGTGGGCTGGATCCCGGACAGCACCCGCTGTTTGCGTTCAGCGGCCGGGTTCGTCTGAGCAGGACTGGACATGTCCCGATCTTCGCATGCGGTGTTCGATCGGCGGCGTTCGCGGGTCCCCGACGTGGTAACGCTGCGCTACCGCCGCCGGGCCCGTCGCTCACGCGGTGTTCGATCGGCGGCGTTCGCGGGTCTGCTCCGCTACCGTCTCCGGGCCCGTCGCTCACGCCGGGGCGGTCATGCGGAATTTCGCGCCGCCCAGTTGCGTGGGTCGACACCGGGCATGCTCGGGCGGCCGGTGCCGAGAAGTTCGTGTTCGCGTTTGGACACCAATCTGTAGACCGGCGCGCTCGGACCGGCCAGCGTGCCGCGCAGCACCGGCGGCACCAGTGGCGGGGCGATATGCGCGGTGCGCACGCCCTGGGCCAGCGCGCGGAAGGCGAGCTGTTCGGGAAGTCCCCAGCGCATCCCGTACATCTTGCGGATCCGCGGCGGCAAGCTGCCCTGCACCAGCAGGAAGAACGCGTCGGCGACCTGACGCAAGGGCCTGCGCTGCGGATAGGGCACACGCTGACCGGCCAGATACGAGCCGACCAGCCGGGCCTCGTCGGTGAGGTACAGCTCGTCCGAGGCTAGGTAGTCGTCGAAGGATGCACGGAACAGCCGGTAGCTGCCCGGCGCGGCCTCGCGCGGCATGCCGAACAGTTCGGCCCAGCGAACGTAGTCCTGGTACAAGCCCTCGCGCTCGCCGTCGGTCAGCGGGCGGACCAGCAGATCGTGCATCACCTCGGCCGAGTCGAAGGCGAAGGCCATGGTCATGTACATCAGATGCGGATCGAGCGCGGAGTAGCCGGTACCCGCCGGATGATGTGCGCCCGCATCCTCGGGCAGTTCGCCGACGACCTTCGCATGCTTCTTGGCGGTGAAGGCGAGCGCCCGATCGGCCTCGTCCTTGCTGCCGAGGAAGACAGCCTCGAAGAGCTTGCCGGTCAACGCGAGTCGGGTGTAGGGCGTCATCCGGTGCTCGGTGTTCTCGGCGGTCCCGACATACAGCAGCGGGTGCACTGCACCGATGACCAAGGCGCGCTGACCATAGGTGAGACCCACCGCGCGCTTGCTCATGACCCGTCGGGCCATCGAATTGTCGGCGAAGTAGCCGGGTTCGGACATCGCTGCCTCCTCATTGAGCGCGTGCCGTCGGACGCGACGGGCTTCGGTGACCCGGACCGCCCGTCATCCCGGCGCACGCCGGGATCCACAGCATCTGACAATAGAATCCTCCAGAATTAATGATCTGGCAATAGGCTCTGCCAGATTGTGTCCGGACCGGATTCGGCCGCCGCATCGGACCGCGATCCGGTCGGCCGCAACCACACCCGTGCCAGAATCGCCATGTGACTGCATCGCGTAGCGATTCCGCAAGGGGTGGTGGTCCGGCGACAGCTGGGCCGGCATCGCCCAGTGAGTCCACAGGGGGTGGCGGTCGGGCAACGGGTGGGCCGGCATCCCCCAGCGACTCCACCGGCGGCAGTGGGGCGACGGGTGGGCCGGCGCGGCGGACCTACGGTGGCGTCTCCGCTGACCAGCGGCGCGCCCAGCGGCGCGCGGCGCTGCTCGATGCCGCGCTGGAGATCATCGGCACCCAGGGCATCGCCAAGCTGACCGTCTCCGGACTGTGCGCGCAGGCCGGACTCAACGAGCGGTACTACTACGAAAGCTTCGACAGCCGCGACGCGGTGCTGGCCGCACTCATCGACGGGATCGCCGAGGAGATGGCCGGGGCGATCATCGGCGCTTTGCAGGCCGCACCGGCGGATACCCGCGCCAAATCACATGCCGCGATCGCCGCGGGCATTCATTTGCTCACCGATGATCCGCGCAAGGCGCGCGTCGCGCTGATCGCGGGCATGGCGACGCCGGAACTGCGCGCGCGCACAAATCAGACGGTGCGGGTATTCGCCCGGTTGGTCGCCGCCGAAGGCATCGACTTCTACGGCGTCACCGACCCGAACCCCGATCCCACCATCGACTTCCGCGCCACCTACCTCGTCGGCGGCCTGATCCAAACCCTCACCGCCTGGCTACAGGACGACCTCCCCCTGACCCGCGACGAACTCATCGACCACACCACCGACGTCTTCGTCCTCCTCGGCGAGGACCTCGCCCGCCGCCTCACCTGAAGGCTTCCGTCACAGCAGGGATGACGGCAGATCAGAGACTCAGGCGGATGGCGGGGAGGTCGTCGGGGTCGCCTTGTAAGACGGCACGGAAGACTATGTCCTTCTTCGACCAGTAGTCCGCGGCGTCGCGGACGGTTTCGGTGAACCAGTCGAGTTCGGCGGGATCATCGGCCAGCAGGTCGGCCGAATCGCGGATCACGGCAACATATCCGGTGGCGGAGCCGACGAAGTCATCGAGGTCGCGCAGACATTCGTCGAAGGCGTCCTTATTCGCGCCGAAGTAGTACGGGAATTGGAAGGCCGCGGCGAATTCATCGAAGACGCCTTCGACGGTGCGCATCTTGGGACCGCGCAATTCACGCACCGCGTAACCGGAGGGGGCGTCGTAGCGCACGCCGCTGAGTGTCGGAGCGTCGACGGGTAGGGCACCCACCGCGGGAAGGGGCCCGGCAGTCCGGGAACTTCTCCGTTCCGGGCGGGCCACACCGCCTGTTTCAGAGCCAGCGGCACCACGCGGTTCAGGACGGGCAAGGAACTGCGACAACGGAATCGACCGGGTCATCAGCGCATCCTCGTGAAGGTTTCGTAGTGGTCACCGGTATACCAAGCCGAACCATCGCTGCCGGTGACAATGCGCTCGGCGTCGCGAGAACGGTTGGGCTGTTTGGGGTTCACATCCCATTCCTGGTAGGTGATGGGTTTGCCCGCCGAGTCCTTCGCGGCCAGGGTCCCCGCGCGGTTCATCCAGCGGTCGCCGCCCTTGGTGCCGGGTGCGTTCGCCGAATCGGGCCAGCGTCCCGCATCGATTTCGGCCAGGGTCGTGTAGGCACGCTCCGGCACCCCGGGCGCTCGGGCCACGGCGGGCGCGGTGGTCGAATCCGGTCCGCGCGCCGGGACCACCTGGCTCGCATTACGAGCGGTCGAGGTGACCGAACTCGCGGACGGTTTATCGTCCCCGCCCCCGCGCGACGCGAGCAATCCGATCACCAGCGCCAGCACCGCCACGCCCAGCGCAGCGAGCGAACGCATCCGCTTCGACGAGATGCTCATATTTACTCCACCACACTCCCGGGCGCAGGCGCGCCGCATTCACAAATCGACCTCGTCGTCGGGTTCATCGATACTCTGCCGCACTCCCGCACACGTTCACATATCGTTCTCGCCGTCGGGTTCATCGACGCCCGCGGTGTCCCCGACCCGACTGATCGACGGCGCGAACCATCTTCGCCGCGCGCATCATCGGTATTGCACCGTCACCGGCGCGTGGTCGGACCAGCGCGCGGCGTAGGTCGCGGCACGCTCGACCACCGCCTGCTTGGCCCGGGTGGCCACCGCCCCGCGCGCCAAGTGGTAGTCGATGCGCCAACCCGCATCGTTGTCGTAGGCGCGGCCGCGGTAGGACCACCAGCTGTACGGGCCTGCCACGCCGGGATGCAGGCTGCGCACCACGTCCTGGTATCCGGCGGCGAGCATCTCATCGATCCAGGCGCGCTCCTGCGGCAGGAACCCGGAGTTCTTCAGATTGCCCTTCCAGTTCTTGATATCGAGTTCGGTATGCGCGACATTCCAGTCGCCGCAGATCACGAAATCGCTGGTCTGCGCCTTCATATGGGCACCGATCTCGTCGAGGAAGCGATACTTCTCCGCCTGCATCGGCGTATCGGCCTCGCCGGTGTGCACATACACGCTGGCCACGGTCAACTCATCGAATTCGGCCTCGACGTAGCGTCCGTTACCGGTGAATTCGGCGCTGGGATGCCAGGTTCCGTCCTGCCAGCTCCCGATTCCGATGCGCACCGAGCGCGGTTCGCGACGAGACAGGATGCCGACCCCGGCCCGCCCCTTCGCCCCCGGCTCCGCATGCGTCAGATGCCAACCGGATGCCAACGCCGGAGCGAGCGCGGCGCGCGTCTGCTCATCGGTTGCCCGTGTCTCCTGCAGGCAGATGATGTCGGCCTCGGTGGCCGCCAGCCACTCGAGCATCCCCTTGCCCGTCTTACCCGTCGCCGCACGGACGCCGTTCACATTGATCGTGGAGATGATATTGGCCACGTGACGACCGTACAATGCTGGTCAGATGAACTCCCCCGGACATCGCCGTCCAGGAAGGGGTGATGACGATGAAGTCAGGCACCACCAACTCCTCCGCCCGTCTCGCGCCGATCAAGGCGCTGCACGTAGGGTCCGGTGATCCGGTCCTGTTATTGCACGGGTTCATGCTCTCGCCGCATTGCTGGGAACAGGTCGCGCTGCGGCTGTCCTCGCATTGCGAGGTATTCGCCCCGACCTTCGCCGGCCACTGGGGTGGCGAACCGATCGACGGCTGGTCCATCGATGTCCACGCCCTCGCCGACCGGATCGAGGATCAACTCGACGAACTCGGTTGGCGCACCTGCCATATCGCGGGCAACTCGCTCGGTGGTTGGGTCGGCTTCGAATTGGCCCGGCGCGGGCGGGCCCGCACCCTGACCGCGATCGCACCCGCGGGTGGTTGGCAGTCGCCCTCGCTCACCCAGTTCCGCGTCGGCGCGAAGTTCCTGGCCCTGGTGCCGATCGTCGAAATCGGTAAACGCCTGGGCGGATTCGCGATCAACAACCCGATCGCGCAACGCTTCGCGCTGCTCGCGGTGAGCAAGAATGTCGCGGCCGTCGCCCGACGCGACGTCGCCGCCATGATCACCGCGGCCCTGCACTGCGACGCCATGATCCCGATGATCCTGGGCACTATGCGTGCCCCGGCACTGGAGGACCTGTCGAACCTCCCCACCCCCGTCCGCCTGCTGATGGCCGAATACGACCGCATCATCCCGAACCGCGTCTACGCGCGCTGCTTCCTCCAGGAACTCCCCGACTCCGCCGACCGCATCCTCGTCAACGGCGTCGGCCACGTCCCGATGCTGGAGGCCCCCGACCGCATAGCCACCCTGATAGCCGAACATATCTACGCCAGCCGCACCCACCTGCGCGCGGTCTGACCCGCACGCGGCGATGAGCCGGACTACCGGCGCATGCCCTTCGTCACCTCATATATGCGATCGCACGTGTGCCGACGACGAAGGGCATGTGCCGTCCGCGCTACTGGGCGAGTAGGCCCTTGGCGATGTGGGTGACCTGGATTTCGTTGCTGCCGGCGTAGATCATCAGGGATTTGGCGTCACGGGCGAGTTGTTCTACGCGGTATTCGGTCATGTAACCGTTGCCGCCGAAGAGTTGTACCGCGTCCATGGCTACGTCGGTGGCGGCTTCGGAGGCGTAGAGCTTCATCGCCGAGGCTTCGGCGAGGGTCGGCGGCTTACCCGCCTTGCCGCGCTCGAGGGTATTGAAGACCATGTTCTGCACGTTGATTCGGGCGATCTCCATCTTGGCCAGCTTGAGCTGTACCAGTTGGAAGCGGCCGATCTCCTGGCCCCACAGCTTGCGGCTCTTCGCGTAATCCAGACAGAGCCGGTGACATTCGTTGATGATGCCGAGCGCCATGAACGCGACGCCGATGCGTTCGGCGGTGAAGCTGGAGCGGGCACTCTCCCGGCCGTCACCGCCCTTGTGCTCCTCGGTCTCGCCGAGCAGTCGGTCCTTACCGAGCCGAACGTTGTCGAAGAACAGCTCACCGGTGGGTGAGGCGTGTAACCCCATCTTCCGGAACGGCTTGCCCTGGGTGAGGCCATCCATGCCCCTGTCGAGGACGAAGGTGAGCACCTTGCGCTCGCGCTTGTCGACCGGAGCGGAGCCTGCGGTGCGACCAGAAGATGCGGCATTGCCCTCGTCGAGCTTCGCGTAGACGATCATCACATCGGCGTACGGACCATTCGTGATGAAGGTCTTCTGCCCGTTGAGGATGTAGTCCTCGCCGTCACGCTTGACGTAGGTCTTCATCCCGCCGAACGCGTCCGAACCCGAATCGGGCTCGGTAATCGCCCATGACGCAACTTTCTTCATG
This sequence comes from Nocardia sp. CA-107356, assembly GCF_050946365.1. Taxonomy (NCBI): domain Bacteria; kingdom Bacillati; phylum Actinomycetota; class Actinomycetes; order Mycobacteriales; family Nocardiaceae; genus Nocardia; species Nocardia sp. CA-107356. The sequence goes on from NZ_CP191992.1 coordinate 9,022,543, forward strand.
GTGACAATGTCAGGAAGCCAGCGCTGCTTCTGCGCCAGCGTGCCGCGCGAAAGGATGGTGGTGGCCCCGAGACCGATGCTGACACCCATCGCGGTGACCAGCCCCATGCACACACCGGACAGTTCGCCGATCAACACCGCCATCAGCGATTCCTGACCAGCGAACGGGCTACCGCCGGAAGACTTCTCGGACTTTTCCGGCAACGGCTCCCCCGCGGCGAGCGCCTCGGCCTTCTTGCGCTCCTTGGCCAGCAGCCGCTGGATCGCCTCACCGCCCATCGCATCGATCCCGAAATCGCTGAACAACTTCCGGATGATCGGGTACGGGGTCAGCTCGCCGCTCTCCAGCGCGTCGAGATGCGGGCGAACCTCCTTATCGATGAAGCTGCGTACCGCCTCGCGGATCATCTCGTCGGTCTCGGACCATTCGAACATCGTCGTTTCCTAACGTTCCCGCGAGATCAAGGCAGCCGAGCGGCGATATCGTCGATGAGCCAGGGCCCCTCGGTCTCGATCGTCTTCACGTCATGCCAGCCTGCCAGCTCGGAGATCGCGCCGCCCTGCACTGCGAAAACCTTGCCGGTGATCGGGCATTTGTCGGTCGCCAGGTAGGCCACCAGCGGGGAAATATTGGCCGGGCTGAACGCGTCGAAATCGCCGTCCCCGATCGCGGCCGCCTCGGCGGCCATGATTTCGCCCATGCCGGGTGTGGCCAGCGTGAGCCGGGTGCGTGCGATCGGCGCGATGGCATTGACTCGGACGCCGTAGCGCGCGAGTTCGTCGGCCGCGATGAGGGTGAGCGCGGCGATTGCGGCCTTGGCGGCACCGTAGTTGCTCTGACCCGCATTCGGAACGGTCGTTCCGGATGCGGAGGCGGTATTGATCACCGCGGCATTCGGCTGGTTGCCCGCCTTGCTCTGGGCCTTCCAGTACGCGGCGGCGTGGTGCAACACCGCGGCATGGCCCTTGAGGTGTACGGCGATCACCGCATCCCACTGTGCCTCGTCCATGCCAGCGATGAACGCATCGCGCAGGATGCCCGCGTTGTTGACGACGATATCGAGGCCGCCCAGCTCCGAAATCGCCTGCGCAACAATGTTGGCCGCGCCGTCCCAGGTGGCGATGCTGTCGGTGTTGGCGACCGCCCTACCGCCCGCGGCGATGATCTCGTTCACGACTTCCTGGGCCGGACCGACATCGGAACCCGCACCGGCATTGTTGCCGCCGAGATCGTTCACGACGACCGCCGCACCTTCGCTGGCGAACAGCAGTGCGTGCGCACGCCCGATGCCGCGGCCAGCGCCGGTGATGACGGCGACCTTTCCTTCTAGTGCACCCATCTGTATGGCTCCTAATGTGTTCGGTGATCAGTCGGCGACTTCGGCGAGACCGTCGCTGAGTACTACGTCCGCACCGCGAACGGTCTCGAAGGCGTAGGTGGTGACGCCGTCGGTGGAACCGACCTTCCAGATTCGGGTTTCCAGGTCGTCGCCGGGGAAGACCATCTTGGCGAAGCGAACGGCAAATCGCTTCAGCCGGTTGACATCCGAACCGGCTACCTCGGCGAGTACCGCCCACGACGCGAAGGCCATGGTGCACAGGCCGTGCGCGATGATCCCGGGCAGACCCGCATCCTTGGCGACCTGCTCGTCGAGGTGCAGCGGCACCGGATCACCGGAAGCCGGTGCATAGCGATAGGTCTGGTCGAGGTCGACGTGCTGCGGTACCACCGCGACCGGATCCTGCGCCCGCAGGCTCTCGTCGAACTTGTGCGCCGGAGCCGCCGCACCGACCGTCTTACCCGCGTCGATATTGCGGAAGAATGCGGTCAGATATTGCTCGTTGACCAATTCACCTGTCGCGGTGTGGCATTCGATGCGGATAGTGATAGTGCTGCCGTTCGAACGGCTGGCATAGCCGATCGCCTTGGCCCGCGACACCAGCTCGTCCCCGGGCAGGATCGCGCGGTGAAAGTGGAAATCCTGCTCCCCGTGCACAACTCGGCCGAAGATGTCCATCGGCGCGACATCGATCACCGGCATCATCATGGCCTCGAAAACCGGAACGATGCCGAAGATCGGCGAGGCCGCCTTACCTGCCAAGTGCGCCGCGATCGGATCATTGGTCGCTGCGGCGTATTCGGCGATACGTTCCCGCGTGACCTCGAAATGTTCGTCATCGCACCAGATTTCGAGCCCGCTCGCGTCGAACTCCACCGGCCGCGCCGCTGCGGCCTCCGCCGTCATCACCCGCTCCTGCCGGATCAGGCCGAGGCCAGCGCGTCGAGCTGCTCGAGGGACCTGTCCAGTTGCACGAGACCGTCCTTCTCGACCGCCTTGCCGAGTGCGCCCTTGATCAGCGCGCCCTCGAAGTCACCGGAGACCAGGATGGTGCTGCCATCGCCCTTGGGGCGGATATCGAAGGTGAATTCGGTCTTCACCCCGGCCATTCCGGTGCCGCCGAGGGTGAGCTTGTTCGGCTGTTCGACCGCTACGACGGTCCATTCCAACTTGTTCGCCATGCCGAGCATGACGATCTTCGCGACCAGCTTGGCTCCCTCGGCCAAGGTGGCGGGCGGCTCTTCCATGAAGCGCTCATGGATGGTGAACCACTTGTCCCAGGTCTGCGGGTCGGAGACGACCGCCCAGAGCGCGTCGGGGGTGGCATTGACGTCCTTGGTGGCTTCGATGTGACCCATGGGGCTACTCCTCAAGTGAATGTCGTTGCTGCGTGACGGCTTTCGTTGAACAGAGATCAGCGGTCGGCCCGCTGATAGGCCGTGACGACCGCGGCGCCGCCGAGGCCGATATTGTGCTGCAGCGCGGCCGTGACGTTGTCGACCTGCCGCTTGTCCGCAGTGCCGCGCAGCTGCCAGGTGAGTTCGGAGCACTGCGCCAAACCCGTTGCGCCGAGCGGATGCCCCTTGGAGATCAGCCCGCCGGAGGGGTTCACGACCCATTTGCCGCCATAGGTGGTCTGGTTGTCGTCGATGAGCTTCCCGGCCGCACCCTCGCCGCAGAGCCCGAGGGCCTCATAGAGCAGCAGTTCGTTGGCGGAGAAGCAGTCGTGCAGTTCGATGACCTGGAAGTCCTCCGCGCCGAGCCCGGCCTGCTCATAAACCTTGCGCGCGGCTCGGACATTCATGTCATAGCCGATGAGGTTCTTGGCGGTGTTGTCGAAGGTGGAGTCGAAGTCGGTGGTCATCGCCTGGCCGACGATCTCCACCGCCTGCGCCGCGAGATCGTGCGAGTTCACGAATTCCTCGCTGGCCAGGATGACCGCGCCGGAACCGTCCGAGGTCGGCGAGCACTGCAGTTTGGTGAGCGGGTCGTAGATCATCCGCGAGGCCAGGATGTCGTCGAGTGAATACGCGTCCTGGAACTGCGAATACGGGTTGTTCACCGAATGCTTGTGGTTCTTGTAGCCGATCTTCGCGAAATGCTCTGCGGTGGTGCCGTATTGCTTCATATGCTCGCGACCGGCCGCGCCGAACATCCACGGCGCCACCGGAAACAGCACCTCGGAGATCTCGGCCAGCGCCATGACATGCTTGGCCATCGGCTGCTCGCGATCGTCCCAGGTGGAGCCGAGCGAACCCGGTTGCATCTTCTCGAAGCCGAGCGCCAGCGTGCAGTCCGCCAGTCCGCCCCGAATCACCTGTGCTGCAAGAAAAAGCGCGGTAGAACCGGTCGAGCAGTTGTTGTTGACATTGACCACCGGAATACCGGTCATACCGAGTTCGTAGACCGCGCGCTGACCGGAAGTGGATTCGCCGTAGACATACCCGACGTAGGCCTGCTCGACTTCGCGATAGTCGATTCCGGCGTCGGCGAGCGCCTTGGTGCCGGATTCCCGCGCCATATCCGGATAGTCCCAAGCGCTGCCATCGTCGTTCTTGCGACGGCCCGGCTTCTCGAACTTCGTCATGCCGACGCCGACGACGTAGACCTTGTTCGCCATCGAACTCCTCACGTAGTACCTGATCCGGGTGCGACCATCCCGCCGGAATCAGCGACCAGCGACGACCGATCCAGCCGGATCGAACAGAAACAAACATACAGAGCTGTATGTAACTGCACAAGAGTATTGCCCAGCAGAACGCTCGAAACGACAGAATTCCCAGCTCAGAACAACTAGCAGCGACATACCGCCAAAAGCGGACTTCGCGCCATCAGCCAAGGGGTAATCGGCGGCGCAACACCCACCCGCCCGGTGGCCGTTGCCTATTCGGCGGCGGGCTGCTCCAGCAGCGGCCGTGCGGCCAGCGCCGCGCCCGCCACCTCGCGCAGATGTACCGAAGCTCGCCGCCAACGCCGGTGCGCCCGTTCGGAATCCGGATCAATGAAGTTGGACACCAGGATTCCGCGCAGCGCGTCCATCGCGGTGTAGATGAAATCGCGAGCTTCCTTGCGCCGCATTTCATCCGGTACAAATCGGGCGACCGCCATCAGCACCGCATTGTTGACGAACGGCTCGACCTTCTCCATCGCCGAGGCCAGTACCGGATCGGTCCGGCCCGCCACCCATAGCTCGGCAGTGGCGATGAACAGCGGCCCCTGATGCAACTCCCACAGAAAGTCCAATGCCGCACCGACCGGATCACCGCCGCCCTGCACCTTGGACATCTCCCGCATCGCGGTCTCCGCACGCAACTGCGCCAGATGACTGATCGCGGCCACCACCAGATCGGTCTTGGACCCGAAGTGATGCACCTGAGCCCCGCGGGTGACCCCGGCCCGCTCGGCGACCCGCGGCGTCGTCGTCCCCGCATATCCGAACTCGACCAGGCAGTCGATGGTCGCGTCGAGCAACCGGGTACGCATTTCGCTACTGCGCTGTTCCTGAGTGCGACGCTGCTGCTTGGACGCTTCGGACCTGGTCATTCCGGCGATTCTACACTTACATACAGATCTGTATGTTGATACGTCCCGTCAGAGTTCCCGTCCGGTATAGGCAGCCAACCGACGATACGCGGGGGCGTCGGCGGACGCTGCGACCTCCGAGCCGAACATACCGGGCCCGCGGAAGTTGTCCATGCCGATATCGCGCATAACCGCCAGCATCTCCTCGCACAACCGCTCGTCGAGCAGTCGCTCCCGTCCGGTGGCCACCGCCAGATCGACACCGTGCACAAGCACTTCGGTCGAGTGGATGACCGCCGCCATCGGGCCGGGCACCGCACCGAAACCGAGACGCACCGTCTGCGCGAGCGCGTCGGGGCGATGCCAGGCCGCACGGTCGAGCACGGCCGCCTCGACATAGGCGGCCTGCGGATCGGCACCGAGCCAATCGTCGTGGTGGTCACGATCGGGAGTCACCCCTTCGAGTTGTGCAGCAAAGATATTCATGCCACCGACCACATGGTTGAGCAGTTCGCGCAGGTCCCACTCCGGGCACGGCGTCGGCGCGCTCATACGTTCCGTAGCAATGCCTTTGATGACGAGACCGGTCATATCGATGGCGCGGTCGATGCGATTGATCATGTTCATGTCGAACTCCGGAAGGTCTCGAATCGGTCCACTGCCACCCCTAAACGCAGTTCGCAGCGGCATTAAGAACACGGTAGCGCGCCTTCACGAACAAACGCAAGTGCCAACTGCGTTAAGCTGGAAGGTATGGACGAACACCCCAGCGCCCGCCGCCCCGGAGGTCGCAGCGCCCGAGTGCGCGCGGCGGTACATCAGGCGGTCACCGAACTGGTCGCCGAACGCGGTTACGGCAACTTCACCGTCGCCGACATCGCGGCACGCGCCGGTGTGGCCGACACCAGCATCTACCGGCGCTGGGGCAATCTGGAGGCGCTGGCCATGGAGGTGACCGTCGACCGGCTCACCACCGAGTCATCGATGCCGGATACCGGTTCCCTCGCCCGCGACCTACGCGCCTATGCCGCGCAGGCGGCCCGAGATATGAACGGCCCCAACGGACTTGCACTGCTGCGCACGATCCTGGCCCTCATTGATACGGGTGCGGACGGCGAACGCACCCGCGACCGGTTCCTCGCCGAACGCGTCGAGCAGATCCAGCGCATGCTCGACCGGGCCACCGCCCGCGGCGAGAACACCCCCGACGTCCTCCAGGTTGTCGACATCATCCTGGCCCCCATGTACACCCGCACCCTCTTCGGCACCGGTCCGCTCACCGACGAGTACGTCGACATCCTGGTCGACCGCCTGTTGAGCATCGGCGCCGTTCGATAAGTAGAAGTGATCGGACCGGCTCGAAAAACGGCGTTGTTCCCGCATTGCCGCTGGCACAGGCTGAAGCGGCATATTGGAACGACCCGTTGGAGCCGAATTGTCCGGGATCAAACCCTTCCGCATCGACATACCGCAGGCCGATCTCGACGACCTCGCCCTCCGCCTGCTGCACACCCGGCTCATCGCGGAACTGCCCGCCATGGCAATGGCGGGCCGGGCGGACGTCGGCGTATCGGTACGGCCCGATTCGGAATACGGAGTTCCGCTGTCGTATGTCGGTCCGCTGCTCGAATACTGGCGAGACACCTTCGATTGGCGCGCACAAGAGCAGCGACTCAACTCCTTTGCCCAGTTCACCACCGAAATCGACAGGCAGAAGATTCATTTCGTGCATGTCAGGTCGCCGGAGCCGGATGCGATGCCGCTACTGCTGGCCCATGGGTGGCCCAGCACGTTCACCGAATTCCTCGGCTTGGTAGGCGAATTGACCGATCCACGCGCTCATGGCGGTGATCCGGCGGACGCCTTCCACGTGGTGATTCCGTCCTATCCGGGCTTCGCGTTCTCCGGGCCGACGCGTGCGGCGGGCTGGCATCCGGTACGGATCGCGGCGATCTTCAACGAGCTGATGATCCGGCTCGGCTATGACCGCTATGGTGTGCACGGCAATGACAGCGGCGCCACCGTCGCACCCGAAATGGGCAGGCTCGCACCGGAGAACGTGGTCGGCGTGCACGTCGACCAGATCTTCTCCTTCCCGAAGGGCGAGCCGGGCGAGTTGGACGGACTCAGCGACCAGGAGCTGATGCTCATCCAATTCGGCCGCAAATTCCGGGAGTACTCCGGCAACGACGTCCCCCGGCAGGCCCGGCCGCAGCTTCTCGGCCACGCGCGCTCCGATTCGCCGGTCGGCCAACTCGCCTGGAGCGCACAGTTGCTCACCGATTCCATGACCCGAGATGAGATCCTGACCAATGTCTCGATCTATTGGTTCACCAACACCTCGGCGCCCGCGTGCCGGTTCTACTTCGAGAATGAATACTCGACCCCGACTACTGTGCCGATCGGGCTCGCCTGCTTCGGCCACGACTTCAAGCCGCCGCGCAAGTTCGCCGAGCGCGATCACGCCAACATTGTGCAATGGCACGAATACGGCCGAGGCGGGCACTGGGCCGCCTACGAGGCGCCCGACCTGCTACTCGCGGATATCCGCAATTTCTTCCGGAAAGTCATCTGAGATATGGGTTTTCGACGCGTGGTCACCGGCCACGATACGGACGGCAAGGCCGTCGTCGTCAGTGATGCGGAACTCCCATCGAGCGGTCACGGCCCGGATTCCATCTGGGCGGCCGACGCATCGCCCGCCTTCCCCGACAGAGGCGACCGACCCGAATTCGCGGGTCCACTCATACCCCTTCCCGGGGGTCTCCATGTCATCCGGCTGACCTTCCCACCACGCTTCGACCCGGACAATTGGGCCGACTCCTCGGATCCGGTCCAAGCCGCCGCCGCCGCGATGGCACAGATCTCCGCCTCGGTCGCTGTTGTCGACGATCCGAACCCGCCCGAAACCTACGGTGCGGCACCGGACTTCACCGGGTTCCACGCGACCGCATCGATGGACTGCCTGATGCAGCTCGCGGGGGAGTCGGTATGCGTGCTGGAGGACAACGAGATTCGGTTGGCGCCCGGGGACTGGCTCATCCTCAATGGTGTGGTGCACGCCTGGCGCAACGATGGTGACAAGGAGGCGGTGCTGATCGGCGTAATCGCAGGCGCGAAGCACAGCGGCGCCCCGCTGCGCGAGCACTGACGACGACGTAACGTTCAGATCGCACACTGAACATACCGATCGGGAGGATCTCGATGGAGCTCCGAGATATCGAGATCTTCCTTATGTTGGCCGAGGAGCTGCATTTCGGCAGGACCGCCCAGCGGCTACACCTTTCCCAGGCGCGAGTGAGTCAATCCATCAAGAGTCAGGAACGCCGCATCGGCGGTCGCTTGGTGGACCGATCCAATCCGCGCAACGTCCAGCTCACCCCGCTCGGCCGCCAACTCCGCGTCGAGCTGCTCCCGAACTATCGGGGCTTGGTCCGGGCGATCGAACATGCCCGGCGCACCGCGCAGGGCATCTCCGGCGTGCTGCGCGTCACCATGATCGGCTACAACCCCTATGACTACCAGCCGTTCTGGGACGCCTTCCGGCGCGAACACCCGGCCTGGGAGCTGCAGATCCGCAGTAGCGAGTTCGGCGACCAGTTCGGCCCACTGAGTCGCGACGAAGCCGACATCGTCATCGCCTGGCTGCCCGTCGAAGAACCCGGCCTGACGGTGGGGCCGATCATCTCCGCGGAGCCGATGGTGGCGATGATGCCCGATCGCCACGAGTTGGCGGGCGAGAAGGGGTTGTCGCTGGAAGTTTTCGGCGACCGCGGCGTACTGGAACCCATCGCACCACTGCCCGACTACTGGGAGGACAGCGTCAGTCCCTTCTACACCCCGTCGGGGCGGCCGATCCACCGTGTCGCGCCGATCTCGACGCTCGAGGACATCTTGACCACCGCCAGCACCAGCGACGTCTTCACCAGCTGCATGAGCCATATCGCCCGCTATTACAACCGGCCCGGCATCGCGTACGTGCCGATCACCGATTCCCACACGGTTCGATGGGCACCGGTTTGGCGCAGCGATTCCGAGACCGAGCAGATCCGTGCGTTCGCTCGGGTGGTTCGCGATCTGGGCTGTCTCGTTCACAGCTGAATGCCTGCGGATTACGCCCGCATCCGCGACGATTGCCTCGAAACGATCTTCGATCGAGGAGCGTAGATGACCGACTGGAATACGAGCATCATCGAGGAGTTCAGGGCCAACAAGGGCAAGGTAGGCGGCCCGTTCGAGGGCAAGGACCTGCTGCTGCTCACCACGAAGGGCGCGAAGACCGGGCTGCCACGGACGAATCCGACGGCCTATATCCGCGACGGCGACCGTCTGGTGATCATCGCGTCCAAGGCCGGAGCACCGGTCAACCCGGATTGGTACCACAATCTGCTGGCGAATCCGACGGTCACGTTGGAAATCGGCACCGAAACCATCGAGGCCACCGCCACCCCGATCACCGGGGGGCCGGAACGCGATCGGCTCTACGCCGCAATGGTGGCGGCTATGCCGGGCTTCGCCGAATACGAGACCAAGACCGATCGGGTGATTCCGGTCGTCGCGCTGGAACCGAACGCCTGACCGCGGCTCCGATTACGTTCGACGCGCAGTCCAGACCGTGACGGCGAACAATCCGACGCCGAGTACGGCCAGACCCGCGCCGACGGTGGCCGGAGCGGTATAGCCGAGACCCGCCGCGATGACGAGCCCGCCCAGCCACGCGCCCGCGGCGTTGGCGATATTGAGGGCGGCGTGATTGAGCGCTGCCGCCAGGGTCTGCGCGTCGGCGGCGACATCCATCAGCCGAGTCTGCAAGCCTGGCGCGAGCGCCGCGCCCGATGCGCCGATGAAGAAGGCGCCGACGGCCGCGGTGTACGGATTGTGCGCGGCGGCAAGGAAGCCCGCCAGGACGACCACCATGGCGATCATCGAGAGGAAGATCGCCCGGTCGACGCCGCGGTCGGCGAAGATACCGCCGACGATATTGCCCGCGACCATGCCGAGGCCGAAGAGCATGAGCACGAACGGAACCAGAGCGAGCTGCATGCCCGCGACATCGGTCAGCGTGGTGGTGATGTAGGTGTAGACGGCGAACATGCCGCCGAAGCCGATCGCGCCGACCAGCAGGGTGAGCAGCACTTGCGGGCGACGGAGTGCACCCAGTTCGGTCATCGGGTTGGTGATCCGGATACCGTGCAATTCCGGGACGAACCGGATGAGGGCGGCGACGGTAGCGACACCGATCACCGCGACCACGACGAATGCGTCGCGCCAGCCGAGATGCTGGCCGAGCCAGGTGGCGCTGGGAACGCCGACAACATTGGCGGCGCTCAATCCCAGCATAACCGCCGCAACCGCCTTCGCGCGCTGTCCTACCGGGGCCAATGTGGCGGCGGCCAACGAGGCGACACCGAAGTACGCGCCGTGCGGCAGGCCGGAGACGAACCGTGCGATGACGAGAGTTTCGAACGAGGGCGCGATGACGGTCGCCGCATTCCCGATGGTGAACGCCACCATCAGGGCGACGAGCAGACGTTTGCGCGGCACCCGCGCGGCCAGCGCGGCGATCAACGGAGCACCGACGACCACACCGAGCGCATAGGCCGACACCGCATGCCCCGCGGTCGGCTCGGACACGTGCATAGCGCTGGCGATATTGGGCAGCAACCCCATGGTGACGAATTCGGTTGTCCCGATTCCGAATCCGCCGAGGGCCAGCGCCAGCATCGCCGGAATATGCCAGTCCGTCCGCTCGGCCTCGGGCACTGGAGTCTGCGTGGCAACGGAACTGGTCACGTATTCATGTAACCGCCCGGCGACCGCTTCCGCTTCCCGCGCAAACGTGAGTTCGCCCACGTCAGAGTTCGAGAAAACGTGCGGATCGACGCTATACCGCCCATACGGGCACCCTCGGGGCAACCGCCCGTTGGAAACAATGCGGGCACCCGTACCAACGAGTGGTGCGGGTGCCCGTAGGTCGCGCCTGGCATCGAGTCGATGACATCGCCCGAGCAACAACTGATTTCGTGAGCACATGGGTAACTCACCGGGTACGCCCCGAAGCCAACCCCGCGCTCTTCCGCCGGCCCGCGATGACACTTCAGTGGCACGCACGACCGGCAAAAGGCGCGGAGAGGCGGGGTAGCTCAGCGCAGGGCGCGGGCCAGGTTGGCATCGAGCGCACCGAGGAACTCCTCGGTGGTCAGATAGCCCTGATCGCCGCCGACGAGCAGCGCCAGGTCCTTGGTCATCTGGCCGCCCTCGACGGTCTTGATGACGACATCCTCGAGTGTCTGCGCGAAGCCGATCACCTCGGGGGTGTTGTCCAACTTGCCGCGGTGCTCGAGGCCGCGGGTCCAGGCGAAGATCGACGCGATCGGGTTGGTCGAGGTCGGCTTGCCCTGCTGGTGCTGGCGGTAGTGCCGGGTGACGGTGCCGTGCGCGGCCTCGGCCTCACAGGTCCGGCCGTCCGGGGTGAGCAGCACCGAGGTCATCAGGCCGAGCGAACCGAAGCCCTGGGCCACGGTGTCGGACTGCACGTCGCCGTCGTAGTTCTTACAGGCCCAGACGTAGCCGCCCTCCCACTTCATGGAGGAGGCGACCATATCGTCGATGAGGCGGTGCTCGTAGGTGAGGCCCGCGGCGTCGAACTGGGTCTTGAACTCGGCGTCGAAGACTTCCTGGAAGGTGTCCTTGAACATGCCGTCATAGGCCTTCAGGATGGTGTTCTTCGTCGACATGTACACCGGGTAGTTCTGCTGCAGGCCGTAGTTCAACGACGCGCGCGCGAAGTCCTCGATGGACTTCTTGAAGTTGTACATGCCCATCACGACGCCGCCGTCTTCGGGCATCTGCACGACCTCGTGCACGATCGGCTCGCTGCCGTCTTCCGGGGTGAAGGTCAGCGTGACCGTGCCGCCCTGGAACACCTTGAAGTCGGTGGCGCGGTACTGGTCGCCGAATGCGTGACGGCCGATGATGATCGGCTTGGTCCAACCCGGGACCAGACGCGGCACGTTCGAGATGATGATCGGCGCGCGGAAAATGGTGCCGCCGAGAATGTTGCGGATGGTGCCGTTGGGTGAGCGCCACATCTTCTTCAGGCCGAATTCCTCGACCCGGGCCTCGTCGGGGGTGATGGTGGCACATTTGACACCGACGCCGTGCTCTTTGATGGCGTTCGCCGCGTCGATGGTGACCTGGTCGTCCGTCTTGTCCCGATACTCGATACCGAGGTCGTAGTACTCCAGGTTCACATCGAGATACGGGTGGACCAGCTTGTCCTTGATGAACTGCCAGATGATCCGGGTCATCTCGTCGCCGTCGAGTTCGACGACAGTGCCTTCAACCTTGATCTTGGACATGGATCTTCGTGTCCTCCTAGGATGGTGCCCTTATTGCACGGCCAGGCGAACACGCTTGTGAGCGGACCCCAGCTGTTCCAACAGACAACGTATATGCCCCGCGTTGTCCGCGAAGCGTGTGGTGCAAACAAGACAAGCGTACTGCTGCCAATGTTCTCACCGCGCGGGCAGCCCCCCATGTGAAGCCGTCCGAAATTGTTACCGACAGGTAGGTCGGCAGTGACGTGCACCACCGCCGAAATAGCAATGTCCGGGTACCCCGTCGGATACCCGGACAAGCTATTTCAGGATCAGACCGCGACCGGAATCCGCGCGTCCTCCTCGGATCCCTCGATCAGGTTTTCCGGCTTGTCCCGAATCATGAACGCGATCACCGGAATTGCGGCGAGGAAGAACCCGGCGCCGACGTAGAAGGCCACGTCGTAGCTGTGGATCGAGGCCCTGGCCATCAGATTGTCGACCGTCGGGTTGTTCTGCGCGAAGGTCTTGGCCGTCTGCACCGAGATGGTGGTGAGCAGAGCGGTACCGACCGCACCGCCGACCTGCTGTGCCGCGTTCAGCAGCGCACTGGCCACACCCGAGTCCTCCTCCTCGACCTGATGCAGCGCGACGGTCTGCATACCGACGAACAGCGGGCCCATGCCGAGCGCGATCAGCACCTGCGCGGGCAGCACACTGGCCGCGTAACTATCGCCGTAGCCCAGCTGCGCCAGCCACACCAGACCGAGGACACCGAGTACGGCGCCCGCCACCATCAGCGGACGAGGGCCGAGCTTCGGCAGCAGCGCACTGGTGACACCGGCGGAGATCGCGATGCCCGCCGGGAACGGCAGGAAAGCGAAGCCGGCCTTCAGCGACGAGTAGCCGAGGGTGATCTGGAAGTAGTAGCTCAGGAACAGGAACATCGCGAACATCGCGATCGGGATCAGCAATGCGGCCAGGAAGGCGCCACCGCGGTTGATCTCGCCCGGAATATGCAGCGGCAGTAGCGGATTCGACGAGCGACGCTCGATGGCGACGAAGGCGATCAGCAGTGCGACACCGACGATGAGCAGCCCGAGGGTGCTCCCGGCCAGCCAGCCGTCCTCGGCGGCCCGGCTGAATCCGTACACGATGGCGATCAGACCGAGCGTCACGGTGACCGCACCCGGTACGTCATAGCCGCCGGTGCGCGGTATCGGCACATCCTTCACAACGAACGCCAGCGCGCCGAGCAGCGCGAGCAACGCGATCGGGGTGTTCACCAGCAGGCACCACCGCCAGGAGGCGTACTCGGTCAGCGCGCCACCCGCGATCAGGCCGAGCGCGGCACCACCCGCGGAAATTCCGGCGAAGACACCGAAAGCGGTCGCGCGCTCCTTCGCCTCGGTGAAGGTCACCGAGAGCAACGACAGCGCCGCCGGTGCCAGCAATGCCGCGAACGCGCCCTGCAGCGCACGCCCGGCAAACAACTCGGCGCCGTTCTGCGCCAGACCGGCCACCGCGGATGCCCCGGCGAAGCCGACCAGGCCGACGATGAAGATTCGCCGCCGCCCCATGTAGTCGGCCAGCCGTCCGCCGAGCAGCAGCAGACCGCCGAAGATCAGCGTGTACGCGGTGAGCATCCACTGCCTGTTGCCGTCACTGATGTCCAGATCCCGCTGGGCGAAGGGCAGTGAGATGGTCACGATGGTGGCGTCGAGAACCACCATGAGCTGGGCCAATGCAATCACCCCCAGGGCCAGCCACCGCGTCGAGCTGGTTTGTCTTTCCGGAACTTCCACCGCTATCGCAGTCTCGCTCACTGTGTTCTCCTAGCCGTCCGAAGTAGTGCTGCCATCCTGTCATCGAAGGACATTTGTCGTCAAGAGAAAAATGTCGCACTCGGACATTTGACCGTTAAGGACACGAAATGTCCCGATTGCGATAGCATGGGGACATGCTCGAGTCATCGACGCCGATCGGCGCGAGCGCCGCAGCCGACGACGCTGTGCGCGCCCCAGCAAACCCAGGGCCCGGTACGTCCGGCGCCGGCGCGAGCGCGGGATTGCGCGAACGCAAGAAGCAGCAGACCAGGTTGCGCATCATCGAGGTGGCGTTGGACCTGTGCGACGCACAGGGATTCGACGCGACGACGGTCGAGCAAATCGCGAACGGCGCGGACGTGTCACCGCGCACCATCAACCGGTACTTCGACAGCAAAGAAGACATCGTCCTCGGGCCGGTCAAGGATTTCGGCCTCGCCATCGCCGAATGCCTGCGCGGACTTCCGGTCACCGGCAATGAACTGCAATCGCTGCGCGAGGCGTTCCTGCAGGTCGTCGACAGGGCCGCGGAGAGCGTCGACGGACCGATCTCGTTCCAGCGCTTCCAGCAGATGCAGCGGATCCTGCGTAGCAGTCCGACGGTCAGCGCGCAGAGCATGGAACTGGCCGACGATAAGCACGCCGCGATCGCCGACGCGATCGCCGAGCGACTCGGTACCCAGCCCGGTGCGCTGCCGGTGCGACTGGTGGTCGGCGCATGGCAGCTGATCGGTCATCTCAGCATGGAATGTGCGCACTCGATCTTCGATGGCGCGGATACCTCGGCCGCCGCTGCCGAGGCCCGCACTGCGTTCACCACATCGTTCGACGAATTCATACGGGTGTGCACCGGGTGCATCGACACCGGTCAGGCGGAGAACCGGTAACGGATTTCGGCCACTCACCGCCCGCCGGTTACCATGTCGGTCAGGTCATGAGTGCCAGCGCGAAGCCCCGGCTTGCTGGACGGCAACCCTCCAGCAGCGGTGGGGTGCTCCGGGTGATGACCGGGCTCTCGAAAGTCGAGAGCAAGCGCGCACTTCAGGAGGTTCCCCCCATGTGTTGTTGTCCGTCACCCGCACCCCGATAAAACCTGCTGGCGAACAACCCTTTTGGAGCAAGACATGAGTGACCCCATCGCGTCCGTGGCCGATAACGACGCCGCCGGGATCGATCCGGCGCAGTGGTCCTTCGAGACCAAGCAGATCCACGCGGGCCAGACCCCCGACGAGATCACCGGCGCACGCGCACTCCCGATCTACCAGACCACCTCGTACGCCTTCCGTGACACCGATCACGCGGCCGCGCTGTTCGGGCTGGCCGAACCGGGCAATATCTACACCCGGATCATGAACCCGACCCAAGACGTGGTCGAGCAGCGCATCGCCGCCCTGGAGGGCGGTGTGGCCGCACTGCTGCTGGCCTCCGGTCAGGCCGCGGAGACCTACGCGATCCTCAATCTCGCCGCGGCTGGCGATCACATCGTCTCCAGCCCGCACCTCTACGGCGGCACCTACAACCTGTTCCACTACTCGCTGCCCAAACTCGGCATCGAGGTGTCCTTCGTCGAGGATCCGGACGATCTCGAGCAGTGGCGCGCCGCGATCCGGCCGAATACCAAGGCCTTCTACGGCGAGACCATCGCCAACCCGAGCAGCGCGATCTTCGATATCCGCGGCATTTCCGCGATCGCGCACGCGGCGGGCCTGCCGCTGATCGTCGACAATACGGTCGCGACCCCGTATCTGATCCAGCCGCTGGCCCACGGCGCGGACATCGTCGTGCATTCGGCGACCAAGTACCTGGGCGGGCACGGTTCGGCGGTCGCTGGCGTGATCGTCGACGGCGGCGCCTTCGACTGGACCGTGCGCGACGCGCAGGGCGAATCCCGCTTCCCGGGCTTCACCACCCCGGACCCGAGCTACCACGGCGCGGTCTTCGCCGATCTCGGTGCTCCGGCCTACGCACTCAAGGCGCGGGTGCAACTGCTGCGTGATCTGGGCGCGGCGGTGTCGCCGTTCAACGCGTTCCTGATCAGTCAGGGCATCGAGACGCTGAGTCTGCGGCTCGAGCGCCATGTCGCCAACGCACAGGCGGTGGCCGAATTCCTGAGCGCGCATCCGGCCGTGGAATCGGTGTTCTATGCGGGACTGCCGTCCTCACCGTGGCACGAACGCGCCGCCGAGCTGGCACCGAAGGGCGCGGGCGCGATCGTCGCGTTCGAACTGCGCGGCGGCGTCGATGCGGGCAAGAAGTTCGTGGACGCGTTAGCCCTGCACAGCCATGTCGCTAACATCGGGGATGTGCGTTCTCTCGTAATCCACCCGGCGTCGACGACGCACTCGCAGTTGACGGCCGAGGAGCAACTGGCCTCCGGCGTCACCCCGGGGCTGGTCCGGCTCGCGGTCGGTATCGAGGGGATCGACGACATCCTGGCCGATTTACGAGCCGGCTTCGCGGCGGCGACATCGTGAGCGAGCGATCCACCGACACAGCACCCTCGGTCACGACGGAACTGAGCGCTAGCGAGTCGGAGTCGTGACCTCGAGCGCCGAACCGAGTACCGCCCGTTCGTCCGCGGTGGCCCTGCCACCGCCGGACGGGCGGCTCGGCATCATCGACATCGGAGATGTGCGGCTGGAGAACGGCGCGGTCATCCCGGACGTCCATCTGGGTGTGCAGCGCTGGGGCGAGCTCTCCCCCACGCTGGACAATGTGGTGCTCGTCCAGCACGCGCTGACCGGCGACTCGCACGTCGTCGGGGTGCCCGACGATATCCACCCGCTGCCCGGCTGGTGGGACGGCATGGTCGGTCCCGGTGCGCCGGTGGATACCGACGAATGGTGCGTCATCGCGACGAACGTGCTCGGCGGCTGCAAGGGCAGCACCGGCCCCTCCTCGCTGGCACCAGACGGAAAGCCTTGGGGCGCAAGGTTTCCCGAGATCTCCATTCGGGATCAGGTGACCGCGGAAGCGGCGTTGCTCGATCGGCTCGCAATCGAGCGCCTTGCCGCCGTCGTCGGCGGTTCGATGGGCGGTATGCGCGTGCTCGAGTGGATGGTCGGCGCTCCGGACCGGGTCCGATCCGCATTGGTGCTGGCCGTCGGCGCGCGCGCCACCGCCGACCAGATCGGTACGCAGACAACGCAAATCGCCGCCATCAAAGCCGATCCCGACTGGCAGGGCGGCGATTACCACGACACCGACCGCGCCCCCATGACCGGTATGGGTATCGCGCGGCGCATCGCGCACCTGACCTACCGGACCGAGGGCGAACTCGATCACCGCTTCGAGAACGGCGCGCAGGGCGACGAGGATCCGTGGAACGGCGGCCGCTACGCGGTGCAGAGCTATCTGGACCACCAGGCCGAAAAGCTCTGTAGCCGTTTCGATCCCGCCACCTATGTGCTGCTCACCGAGGCGATGAACCGCCACGATATCGGGCGCGGGCGCGGCGGAGTCGCGGCCGCGCTCGCCGCCACCCCGGTGCCGTGCGTGGTCGGCGGTGTCGATTCGGATCGCCTGTACCCGTTGCGAACTCAACAGGAGTTGGCCGACAGCCTACCCGGCTGCGATGGTCTGGAAATCGTGCACTCCCGCGACGGACACGATGGCTTCCTCACCGAAGCCGCCGCGGTATCGAAACTACTGACCGAGACCATGCGATTGGCCCGGGAGACCCGCACCAGCTGACCTACCGCCGCCGGAATCCGGCACGGTAGGCCAGTGCCGATAAGCGCGGGCTCAGCCGAAGCTGCCGGTGCTCGGCTTGCCGGTTACGTCGACGGTAATGATGTCGGTGGTGGATGCGTCGTCATGGTTTCCGGTCGGGCGGTCGAAGGCGCAGGCGCCGCGGACGTGCATCTGGCCGGTGGGGAGGTTGCCGTTGCCCAAGGAGGACTGGACCATCTTGCCGTTCGGGATGGCGAAGGAGGTGGGGTTGTTACCGCCGAAGATTTCCCCGGTGTCGGCGTTGTAGACCCAGCACACACCTTGGTCGTTCGGGTTGTGGAACTTCGCCGATACTGTTCCCGTCAACGCGAAGACCTCTTCCATCACCGGGGGTTCGAGCCCGGGGATCGCGCCAGCGGTGGCACCCGAGGTGAGCGCTATCGCCGCGGCCGGAAGCGCGGTCAGCGCGAGGAGGGAGAGTCGTCGATTGGTCATGATCGAAATCATGCCATTACCGTCCGTGGGCCCCTATTTTCTGGGGTGAGAAACCAAATTGGGTTGTACTACAACATAATTCAACCCGAATCGGAATGCAGTCACACGTCCTGGTCAGCGGGCGTGCCGACCAGCAATCCGACGATTGAGTGGACGAAGCCGTCGAGTCGCTCGCGGGGGTATTCCTCGGGCGCGCTGACCGCGAGCCTGCCGAGCATTTCCGCGATGCTCAGCAGCGAGTTGGTGAGCAGTCCGGAATCCATTCCCGCCCATCGTGAATCCAGCGCTATACCCATGCGGACCAGGGACTCGGCCTGATCGAAAACGCCGGTGCGGGAATCGGCAAGTGCCGCACGGTATTCGTCGGGGGCACTGCCCGGTCCGGCGAGGATCAGTCGCCAGCGCGTCGGATTCTCCAATGCGACACCGATGAACGCCTCGACGGTCGCGGAGGCGGCCACGACGGGATCCGCGCCGAGCAGATCGGTCGGCAATGTGGCGGCCACCTGTTCGAGGCCGCGCACGCGTTCGCGTTCCAGCAGCGCGGCAACGAGTTCGGCGCGGGTCTTGAACACGGTGTACAGCACCGGTTTTCCGACGCCCGCCTGCTGCGCGACCGCCTCCATGCTCAGTTCGTGCAGTTCCATTCGGCTCAGCACCGCGTAGGCGGCGTCGAGCAGTTGGGCGCGACGTTCCTCGGGCGGCAGGCGTGGCGCGTATCGCCGGCGCGGCCGGTCCGGCGCGGTGCGCGCTTTCGTCACTGTCGATTCACCTCCGTCCAACGTTCATCCTGTCAGCATCGGCCTGCCGTTGTGGAATCCACCCGGAAATAAATGCTACGGGCCCGTTGTATTGCTCGGTCATAATTGCTACGGTTGCGTTGCATTCGCCGCTCAGGAGGGCGAGCAGGCAAAGGAGCAGCAGATGGCCTTCGATCCGACCACTCTTCGCCGAGACGACTACGGGTTCTTCGGCCCGGATTCGCCCAGTTGGAAGATCTGGACCGCACCAACCGCCGTCATCGGCTTCCAGCGCGCGGTGGTGCTCGAGCACTTCGATCCGTTCCTGACCGCGGCCGTCGCCGATTCGCAGGGCATCTACACCGATCCGCGCAGCCGCCTCGACCACACCTTCTCCTACTTCCTGCTGGTCGCGATCGCGGACGGTCGCACCGCCATCCAAGCGTCGGAACACCTGATGCAGGTGCACGCGCCGATGACCGGCATCGAACCGATCAGCGGCCAGCGCTACAGCGCCAACAGCCCCGAAACCCAGTTGTGGATCCACATCACCGGCTGGCATTCGGTGCTGAAGGCGTACGAGGTGTTCGGTCCGGGTCCGCTCGGTCCGGAAGAAGAGGCGCGGTACTGGCAGGAGTGCGCGATCGCCGCCGAACTGCAGACCTGTAAACCGGAGGATGTGCCGCGCTCGCGCGAAGAGGTGCGCGCATACTTCGCAAGGGTCCGCCCGTGCCTGTGCACCTCCGAACGCGCCGAGGAGGGCATGCATCACCTGCTGTGGACCTCCCCGCGCAATGGCGCCGGGGTCGGCTACGCGCTCGGCAGCCGGTTGCTGTCGCTGGCATCGGTTGCCACGCTGCCGAAATGGATGCGCAGGCTCGGCCGCTTCGATCGGCCGGGAATCGTGGATCTACTGGTGCGCCCGGCCGCCAAAACCATCGTGTGGGGCACGAAAGCGTTCAACTCGTTCGGGCTGATCGTCGCCGCGCCGTTCATCGCGCCGATGGCCGGTCAGATTCTGGAACAGCATCTGAAGGGTGAGCCGCCGACGCGGCTGGAGACGGTTACGCCAAGTGAGGCGCGGCAGTTGTATGGCGGACGTGGGCGGCGCGCGGTCGCCGAGGCGAGCTAGCGCGGCCCCGAATCCGCGGCAATGCGGCGAGCTTCCTCGATGCGATTGATATTGACCTCGATCCAGTCGCGCAGGGCCGCGATCGGGGTGCGCAGACTGTGGCCGAGCTCGGTGAGGTCGTAGTCGACACGGGGTGGAACGGTGGGATGCACTGTGCGCGTGACGAATCCGTCGGTTTCGAGTTGCCGCAGAGTCTGCGTGAGCATTTTCTGCGAGATGCCCTCGATGCGGCGGTGTAGATCGGTGTAGCGCATGGTGCCCTCGGCGAGGGCGTCCACGATCAGCACGGTCCATTTGCCCGCGACATGGTCGAGCACCTGTCGGGTGGGGCATTTCGCCGAGTAGACATCGGCAGGCAGCCCACTGGCCTCGATCACCGTACGCACCTTTCGGAGTGTAGCGCACTATTAAGTGCTGTCTTCCTAATAGTGCGCCACTCTCCAATAGTAAGAATCATGAACACGCAGACACTTTCGGTTCCCGCCGCGATCCGCACTCGCCGCACCGTCCGCCACTACCGCCCGGATCCGGTGCCGTCCGAACTACTCGAGGAACTGCTGGATCTGGCGGTGGAGGCGCCGACCGCCTGGAATATGCAGGACCGGTCGATCGTGGTGGTGACCAGCGCATCCGGCCGCCGCGACCTGTCGAACGCCGCCTTCGGCCAGCCGCAACCACTGGAGGCGCCGGTGGTGTTGGTCTTCGTCGCCGAGACGGCGGCCTGGGCGGACGAGAATGCCGATATCACCGAACTGGCCGGTCGCAATGGCGCGTGGAATGCGGAGTTCACCGCGATGTTCGCCTCGCGCACCGAATTCCACTCGCTGCAACAGCGTGGACTGCTCCGCGAGAACGCCGTGAAGAATGCGATGATCGCCGCGACCTACGTCATGCTCGCCGCCACCAGCCTCGGCCTGGCCTCCGCGCCGATGAACGGCTGGGACCCGGACCTGGTCGAGAAGGCCATCGGCATCGACAACCGTCCCGACCTCGCCATCGCGGTCATGGTCGCAGTCGGCTACAGCGACACCACCCCGCCGCACCCTGGCCGTCGCGCGCGCGAGCACACGGTGTTCACCGAGCGCTACCCGTCGAGCTGACAATCGGCTCTGTGAAATGGCGGCTTTGTGATCACGCGGGGCCACCATTTCACGGTCGATCGGCCGTCGCGACGCCGGTGGGGTCAGCCGAGGAGGGGCGTCGCGAGGTGGTGCACTGTGGCGAAAGTCGTTGCGCCTCAGGCGACACCGCGGACCGGCGGTGACGCATAGGGTGCACCTCGGGCTATGGATGCCGCCTTGACGGGGCAAGTCGCCGATGGGCAGACTGAGCCGATATCGCGCCCGATCGAGTCGGCGGGCATTCCGGTTCATGGACGAAATTGGGGGTAAGACCATGCGTATTCATCGTGCCGTTATGACGTTCGCACTGCTGGGCGCGGTGTTCATGGGTGCTACGGCCTGCTCGGACGAGCCCGCCGCAACCAGCCCGGTAGCTGTGTCGACCACGGTGGCCCCGGCGCCGACCATCCTCGGCCCGCTCGGCTTCGGCAAGCTGCGACTCGGAATGAACCGCACCGAGGCCGAGGCCACCGGGGAAGTCGCCGCCTTCAACGACACCAACGATCCGCCCGGCTGCGGCCGATACACCGCACGAGCGGGCTGGCAGGGCTTCACCAACAACGGCGAGATAGTCGCGATCATGCCCGGCAAACTTTCGGCCCGCACCCCGGAGGGCATCGGCATCGGTTCCACCGTCGATGAAGTCCGCGCCGCCTATCCGACGCTCGAGATCGGCTACAACTGGAGCTCGGCCGCGGTCCCGGACCACCCCGCGCACTACGGCTTCCTCGGCATTTACCGAAATATGCCAGCCGATGCCAAGGTCACCCAGCTGCTGCTCTACAACGACCGTGACACCTGCCACAACTAGCGCGTCCCACCGGCTTCGACGCCGCGGCGAAAGTTGCTGCGTCTCAGCCGACGCCGAGGGTGTTGATGGTGGCGGCAATGAAGACGATGGCGGCGCCGAGGATGCTCAGGGCTGCGACATCGAACGGCTTACTGCGCACCGCGAGCAGTCCGACCCGCGCAGTCGGCAGGCACAACCGGAACGTGGCCGCGAGCAGCGCAGCACCGCCGAAGAACAGCGCGCCACGACGCCAGCGGTCCCAGGCCACGAAGACGACCGCGAGCAGAATGACCGCCGTTACGACCAGCATCGGCAGGTGACAGCGCAGGAACTGCCCACCCAGGCTGTTCCTGTCGGACTGCCGCTCTGCGGCAGACGAGTCCACGTCGGTCACGCCCCGATTCTTGCAGACGACATGCGGGCGCTCACATCAGTGCGACATGTCGGCGCATCCACTCGCCGAGTGGCCGTTCATGGCTACTGTCCCGCAACAGGTTTCGGACCCGGTGACGCATGCGGAATCAGTGATTGCCCTCGTCTACTACGCGGCGTAGTTTCGATAGGAAGAGATCCATCCGGCACAAGGGGTACGGACAATGCGAGCACTGACCCGGATTCGGCACTATCTGGCGGCGGTTCGGCAGGCGAAACGGAACCGATCCGACCTGTTCGGTTGGCTCATCCGACGACCACAGATCCTGTTCGGCACGGTCGGATACGAGACGGCACTGCTGTTCAGCAACCAGCTGGATCCAAGGCTCAAAGAGCTGGCCGAACTGAAGACCGCGGGGCTGGTGAATTGCGAGTTCTGCCTGGATATCGGGTCGGCACTGGCGCAATCGAGCGGTCTCACCGAACAGCAGCTCTTCGACCTGCCGCGCTACCGCACCAGTGCTGCCTATACCGACCTGGAAAAGCTCGTCATCTCCTTCGCCGAAGCCATGACCGCCACCCCGGCCATCGGACTCGACGACCTCCGCACCCAATTGCTGACCCACCTATCGAAAGCGCAGCTCGCCGAGTTGGCCGCCACCATCGCCTGGGAGAACCAACGCGCCCGCCACAACCAGGGGCTCGGTGTGCGCCCGACCGGCATGGCCGAAGGCGGGGCATGCGCACTGCCGGAGCGCCCGGCGAAGTAGGTCACGCCGTTCCCGGCAGGCCCGGGCAACCTGGTTGACTGCACCGGTGTTCCATCTGATGTTTCACGAGCCGTGTATCGGCTTCCGCGAAACGTCACGCGGGCTGTGCCGCCGTAATGACAATCTCCGGCATTGCTGTCACGACACGGAAAGTGGCTTGCCACTAAAATCAACGATATGACCGCAGCGCACGACTACGACGACCTGCATCGCCTGGTCGATCGGCTCACGCCGGACCAAGCGCACGCACTGCGAGCCGTCGCGTTGCAATTGGTTGTCACCGATGCCACGCAGCAAACGCCTACCACCGACTCCACGGGCGAGCGGCGACGGCATCTTTCATTCGCCGGCATGATGGACGCCGAGCCTGATCTCGCCGCGAGGTCGGAGGATCTGCTCCGCGAAGAACGTGGTAAACAAGCCAAGTGATCGTCTGCGACACAGGCCCACTCGTTGCTGTGCTGAACAAGAACGACGCGGATCATCGACGCTGCCTAGATCTCCTGGAGACCCATCCTGGGCCGCTGCTCGTGCCGAGCCCGGTGCTCGCTGAAGTCTGTTATTTCCTGGAAACTCGCGTTGGACCCTCGGTCGAGGCTACGTTCCTGGAATCGATCGCCAACGAAGAAGTCGAACTTGTCGACCTCACCCGAGCCGACCTATTGCGGATGGCCGAACTGGTTCGCAAATACGCCGACTTCCCGTTGGGAGCTGTCGATGCCGCCGTCCTTGCCGTCGCCGAACGACTCGACGTGCATGAGGTCGCAACCCTGGATCGTCGGCACTTCAGCGCTGTCCGAACCCGTCACCCTGCGCCTCTCCGGCTGCTACCCGACTAACCGACTCGTCCGATGGACGGCAGCGACCACCTGGTTGACTGATGCGTTGTGTTCCGATTGATGTTTCACGAGCCAGCCATCCCGGGGAATACCGGCAATGCGATTCGCCTGGTTGCCGGGACCGGGTGTGAGCTGCATCTGATCGAACCATTGGGGTTCGACCTTTCGGAGGCGAAGTTGCGGCGGGCCGGGTTGGACTACCACGATCTGGCTTCGGTGACAGTGCACAAGACTCTCGCGGCGGCGTGGGATGCGGTGCGGCCCGAGCGGGTGTACGCGTTCACGACGCAGGCGACCAGGCGGTATACCGATGTGGAGTATCGCGAAGGTGATGTGCTGCTGTTCGGCACCGAGCCGACGGGGTTGCCCGCGCAAGTGCTCGACGATCCGCACGTCACCGACCAACTGCGCATTCCGATGCTGCCCGGCCGCCGCTCGATGAACCTCTCCAATGCCGCCGCTGTCGCCGTGTACGAGGCTTGGCGCCAGGTCGGCTTTCCCGGCGCGGTATAACGCCTGCGCTGGTGCGGGTTTCAGAGGTCGACTTCGAAGCGTTTGAAGCGGGAGGTCGCGCCGGCGGCCAAGCGGACGGCGGATTTGGGGACGCCGTAATGCTCGGCCAGGAGTTCGATGGCGGCCTTATTGGCCTTGCCTGCCACGGCGGGGGCGCGCACGTACAGCTGGAGGGTGCCGTCGTCGAGGGTTTCGACGAGTGGGCCCTTACGGCTGTTCGGTCTGATCGTCGCCCTTACCACCGTCGGCACCTGTATCTCCTATCGTCCCAGCACCTTTCGCCGTCCCAGTGCCCGCACCGGTTCCGGCACTCACACCCGCGTCGGCACCTTCGGCTGCCGTTGTGCCCGCCCCGGTCGCAGCACCGACCACCGCCGCAGAGTTCTCGGATCTGCCGGTGGATTCTTTCGGACTCGCGGACCCGCCCTTGCGAGCACCCCACACGCCTCGCACCACACCCCACACCACCGCGCCGATCACCACGACGAACCCGAGCCACGGAATCGCCTTGCCGGTGAACACGACCGCGTCCTTCAGCCAATCCACCAGCGAATGCCAGCCGGAGACGATGCCGTCCCAGAAGTTGGACGGACCCTCCTCGGATTTCTTGTCCTCGGTGGTGATGTCGATGGTGAGCGTGGATAACGCGACCTGATCGTCGAGGTGGCGCTTCTGCGCGGTGAGGCTGTCGAGTTCACCCTGACGACTCGACAGCGCCTGCTCGGCGGCGATGAGATCCGCGGTATTGGTGGCTCCGGCGATGAGCGTGCGCAACCGGTCGACCGAGGCCTGCAGCGCCTTGATCCTGGCGTCGAGGTCCTCCCATTGCATGGTGACGTCATCGCGGTTGGTGCTCATCCGGGTGACCCGGCCGACCCCGCCGAGGCCATCGATGAATTTGTCGGTCTTATCCGCGGGCACCCGCACGGTGAGGGTCGCCTCCGGATCGGTGTCGTCGGTCCCCGGCTGCTCGGTGCGGCTGTCCACCCGGCCGCCGACCTCGCGCACCTGATCGGTGACCTGACCGGCCACCTTGATCGGATCCCCGGCGGTGATATCGACGCTGCCGGTGATGACCTCCTTGCGCGACTCGACGGTGTTCGCACCGGTATCCCCCTTCGCAGGGGAACCCTCGCGCAGACTCGGTGGCGGCGCCATCGGCGCCACGGTCGCCATGCTCGACCGCCCCGAACCGGTTTTGTCGTCGCCCTTGTCATCACCACAGCCGACCAGCAACGCCACACCCAGCAGGCCGATCACCAGCACAGCAAGCTTCCGCATGGACGCAGGTTAGCCGCTGCGGTGAATTCGGTCACGAAGCTCGTCGTGGGCCGTCTCCCCGAGATCGGAGCGATACCGACCAGTTCGATCTGATCGGCGAGCGGCGGCCAGGACCGGCCCGGTTCGTTGAGCCGCATCGACACCGCGCCGTGCACCGCAGCACGCAGGTCCAACATGACCGATACCGGGTCGTCGGCGGGTGCGGAACCGGCATCCGTACAGCGTCGGATCGCGGCGGCCGTGCGTTCGGTCAGTTCCCGCTTGAACGGCATGGCCACGCGCTGATTGAGGGTGCTCTCTATCTTCCGCCTCGACGACGGAAAGCTGGTCGAACACTGGGATGTCATCCAGCCGGTACCGGAGCAGGCCGCCAATGTGAACGGAATGTTCTGGACCTCAACGGAAGTCGCGCGACTTCGAGTCGACGCGCAGGTCCATGCGCTGCAGATGTTCGGCGACGACGCTGACCGCGCCCTCGGCGTTCTGGACCCGGCCGCGGATGAGCAGGGCGGTGGCGCCCTGGGCCAAGCGGCGGTAACGGGTCCAAAGGCCGACCGAGCAGACGACGTTCACCATGCCGGTTTCGTCCTCCAGATTGAGGAAGGTGACACCGGCGGCGGTGGCGGGGCGTTGGCGGTGTGTGACCGCGCCGCCGACCAGGACGCGGGAGCCGTCGGGCACGTCGAGCAGCCCGGCGGCCGGGATGACGCCGAGCGCATCCAGTTGGGGGCGGAGGAATTCGGTGGGATAGCTGCCCGGGGAGACGCCGGTGGCCCAGACGTCGGCGGCGGCCAATTCGAGTTCGCTCATACCGGGCAGGGCGGGTGCGGTGGTGGCGGCGCCGGTGCCGGGGAGTCGGTCGGGGCGTTCGCCCGCCGCGGCGCCCGCCGCCCACAGGGCCTCGCGGCGGGTGATGCCGAGACAGCCCAAAGCACCTGCGGTGGCGAGAGATTCGGCTTGGGCAACGGTGAGTTCTACCCGTCCGGTCAAATCGAGAAACGAGGTGTACGCGCCAGCCGAGCGTGCGGCGACAATGCGCTCGGCCAGGTCGGTGCCGATGTGGCGGATCGTCGCGAGACCCAGACGCACCTCGTCACCGTGGTTTTCCAGGGCGGGTTCGGCGCGGCTGGCGTTGATATCGGGTCCGTGCACCAGGACTCCGTGCCTGCGCGCGTCGGCGACGAGCGACTGCGGGGAGTAGAAACCCATCGGCTGGGCGCGCAGCAGTCCGGCGCAGAAGGCCGCCGGATAGTGCAGTTTGAACCATGCCGAGTAGAACACGATCGAGGCGAAGCTCTGCGAGTGGCTTTCCGGGAAGCCGAAATTCGCGAAGGCGTAGAGCTTCTCATAGATGCGGTCGGCGACTTCGCCGGTGATGCCGTGCAGGTCGCGCATGCCTTGATACAGCCTGCCCCTGAGGCGCTCCATGCGTTCCGGGGAGCGTTTGGAGCCCATGGCGCGGCGCAGCTGATCGGCCTCGGCGGCGGTGAAACCGGCGACATCGATGGCCATCTGCATGAGCTGTTCCTGGAACAACGGGACGCCGAGGGTACGTTCCAGCGAATTCTCCAGCGCCGGATGGTCATAGCGCACCTTCTCGTGGCCATTGCGGCGACGGATGTAGGGGTGCACCGAGCCACCCTGGATCGGGCCGGGGCGGATCAGCGCCACCTCCACCACCAGGTCGTAGAACTTCCGCGGCTTCAGCCGGGGCAGCGTGGCCATCTGTGCCCGCGACTCCACCTGGAACACCCCCACCGAATCGGCACGCGAAAGCATTTCGTAGACAGCGGCTTCCTTCAGGTCCAGCTTGTGCAGCTCAACCGTTTCGCCCTTGTGTTCGCGCACCATATCGATCATGTAGTGCAGCGCGGAGAGCATGCCGAGGCCGAGTAGGTCGAACTTCACCAGATCTATTGCGGCGCAATCGTCTTTATCCCACTGCAGCACGCTGCGACCGGGCATGCGCGCCCATTCGACCGGGCAGACATCGGCGATGGGCCGGTCACAGATCACCATGCCGCCGGAGTGGATGCCGAGATGCCTCGGCAGACCCTCGATTTCGGTGGCCAGCTCCAGCACTTCCGCGGGAATGTCGGTACCGGTCTCGGTGCCGACTCCGGTCCAGCGACTCACCTGTTTACTCCAGGCATCCTGCTGTCCCGGCGAAAAGCCCAGTGCGCGTGCGGCATCGCGGACCGCGGACTTGCCGCGATAGGTGATCACATTCGCCACCTGCGCGGCATATTCACGGCCGTATTTGGTGTAGACGTGCTGAATCGCCTCTTCGCGGCGATCGGATTCGATATCGACGTCGATATCGGGCGGGCCGTCGCGCTCCGGGGCGAGGAATCGTTCGAACAGCAGATCGGCGGCGACCGGGTCGACATTGGTGATGCCGATCGCGTAGCAGACGGCCGAATTGGCCGCCGAACCCCGGCCCTGGCACAGAATGTCGTTATCCCGGCAGAAGCCGACGATATCGTGCACCACCAGGAAGTAGCCGGGAAACTTCATCTGCTCGATGATCGCGAGTTCGTGCTCGATCTGCCGATACGCCTTGGGATTTTCCGGTGGCGGACCGTAGCGTCGAGCGGCGCCCGCGAGGGTGAGTTCACGCAACCACGACGCCTCGTCGTAGCCGTCGGGCACGTCGAACGGCGGCAGCTTCGGTGCGATCAACTTCAGATCGAAGGCGCACTCACGGGCCAGCGTCACCGCATTCGCCACCGCCTGCGGACAGGCGGCGAACAACTGCGCCATCTCCGCACCGGAGCGCAGATGCGCGCCACCGGTCGGCGCCAGCCAGCCCGCGATATCGTCGAGGCTCTGGCGCGCCCGGATCGCCGCGAGCGCCATGGCGCGGCGACGTTGGGCGGGTGCGGCGAAATGCGCTCCGGTGGTAGCCAATACGGGCAGGCCGAGGCGGTCGGCCAGTGCGATGAGGTGGGTGTTGCGTTCGTCGTCCTCCGGAATGCCGTGATGGGTGAGTTCCACGCTCACCCGGTCGCCGCCGAAGCGTTCGGTCAGGTCGCGCAGGGCGGCCTCCGCCCGCGCCAGACGGGTGTCCCCCGTGAGCAGGTCGCGGTCGAGGGCCTGACGGACATGGCCTTTGCGGCAGCCGGTCAGGATGTGCCAGTGCCCGCCCGCCGCCGTGGTGAGTGCGTCCAGGTCGTAGCGGAGGATGCCCTTCTCCCCTGCGGCCATATGCGCGGCCGCGATCTCGCGGGAGAGTCGGCGATAGCCCTCTTGACCGTGTGCGAGCACCAGCAGATGCGGACCGGCGGGGTCCGGCGAGCCGGTGCGCGGCGCCGAATCAGGGGCGCTGACATGTCCGAGCGAATTCCCCAGTTGCGGTGCGTCTTCCGCGGTGCCGAGCGACAATTCGGATCCGAATACCGTCGGTATACCCCATTCCTTGGCCGCCTCGGCGAAGCGCACGGTTCCGTAGAAGCCGTCGTGATCGGTGAGTGCGATCGCCGCTAGCCCGAGCCGCACCGCCTCCTCCACCAGTTCCTCCGGCTGACTCGCACCATCGAGGAAGCTGTAGGCCGAATGCGCGTGCAACTCGGCGTAGGGCACCACCGGTTCAGCGGTTGGTTCGACCGGTTCGGCCCGATACTCCCCACGCTTGCGCGACCACGCCGGACTGTCGCCGCCGTCGCCCGGATACATCGCATCCGGATTCGTCCGACCGGGTCGCCCGGACAGCACCCGCTCCATCTCCGCCCAGGTCGGCGGGCCATTGCTCCAACCCATGACACATCACCTCCTCACTATTCGAACATACATTCGAACTGCGCGGGAGGTGCGGGTACCGGTCGAATCAGATAGCCGGAAGCGACGCCATCGACTTCTCGGCCAACGCGGCCTCGACCTTGTCCAGACCGGAGCGGATCACGGCGCCATAGGCGTCATTGGCGAGGACGTCGAGGTGCCCGCGCGCGATGGTCAACTGCATATAGGCCACATCGAAGTCACCCACGCGACGATGACTGTCGGCGAGATTCAGGTAGAGCGAAGGTAGGAATCCGCGCAGCCCCTCATCGAGCGGAACGCCGGGGCCGAATACCGCGGCCAGGGCGCGCTGATCCCAGCGCAGCGCGCCTTCGGCCGCGCCCTGCAGATCGGCAAGGTGATGCGCAATCACACAGCGCTGCAACGGATCCCCACCGTCGCCGAGCTCGTCCCACAGTTCCTCCAGCATCCGCCGCGCCGCCTCCGGGTCGCTGCCGGAGAGCCGCACCGCGGCAAAGATTTCCGCCATCCGATCGTCCGCCATGCGCAGAGTATCGCACATATGTTCGATAGATTCGACACCGGTTCGAGCACCTCGGCGCGCCCGGCGATTCGACCGCTCGACGCGACACGGCGGCGTGCGCGAAGCGCCCGGAGGCAGCGGCTTGCGCAACCACGGAAGGCCCGCGAATGTCACCAATCGAGCAGAGCGCACTTGGCAGGTAAACTTACTTCGGAGTAAGTTCATGCCAACTCGACCTGCAAAGGAGCAGCGATGAATACAGCATCGCGTAGCGATTCCGTGGGGGGTGGCGGCCGGGAGACGGGTGGCCCCCGAGCTTCCGCTGACGACGCCGACCCGCGCGGGCAGGTCCGGCGCAACCGCCGCACTCACGACCTCACGGGGCGGCATGTACTCATCACCGGCGCGTCCTCCGGCATCGGCCGGGCCGCCGCGCTGGCCGTCGCGGATAGGGGCGCCATCGTCTTCCTGCTCGCCCGGCGCGCCGACGAACTCGCGGCCGTGGTCGAGGAGATCCGGGCCGAGGGCGGCACCGCCTACGGATACCAGTGCGACGTAACCGATTCCGATTCCGTCGACCATGCCGTCAAGACCATTCTGGACGAACACGGCCACGTCGACATGCTGGTGAACAACGCGGGCCGCTCCATCCGCCGCGCCATCCACCGCTCCACCGACCGGCTGCACGATTTCGAACGCACCATGGCGGTCAATTACTTCGGCGCACTGCGGTTGACGCTGGCGCTGCTGCCGCAGATGCGCGAGCGCAAGTTCGGCCACATCGTCAATATCAGCAGTGCGGGCGTGCAGGTGGCCACCCCGCGCTTCTCCGCCTACCTCGCGAGCAAGGCGGCGCTGGATAAGTTCACCGAGGTCGCCGCGGTCGAAACCATGGCCGACGGTGTCACTTTCACCACCATCCATATGCCACTGGTGCGCACCCCGATGATCACCCCGAGCGGTGCTCAGGGACCGTCGGAGTCGCCAGAGTGGGCCGCGGCCACCATCGTGCGCGCACTGACCGAGCGTCCCAAGCGCATCGACGTCCCGCTCGGCACAATCGCCGAATACGGTGCGCTGCTCACCCCGAAAATTCGCGACCGCATCCTGCACCGCTACTACCGCGCCCTGCCCGACTCACCCGCCGCCAAGGGCGAGCAGGTGGACGCCACGGATGACGAACCGGCGCAATCGCCTGCCTCACGCCGGGAACCGCGCCACCAGTCGGCAGCCCGCCGGGTTACCGGCACCGCCCTGCGCCGCGCCGCCCGCTGGGTCCCCGGCACCCACTGGTGATCCCGCGACCTTCATCCCGCAGGGGGCGATAAAGGTCGCCGCGAGCGGGACCTGGTCGCGGTGGTTTACCACTGACCGCCGCGGCCATGTCCCGTTCGTCGTTCTCAGCCGAGGACGGATCGGGGAAGTAGATACGTGTGCTCGGCCGCGGCGCCGATCCAGGTGCTGGATCGGGCGGTCAGCGTATGGTCAAGGAGTGGATCTGGTCGGCCACGACCGCCGTGACCGGTTTCGGGGCGGCGCCGCAACTGGCCTGGCGCGCAGGCAATCCGACGGTGCGAGCCGTCACACGCCAGCGGCGGCCGTCGCGATGAGTTACCAGCGCGACCCCAGCGAGGGTGGGATCGGTTGCGGCGGAATCGGTTTCGAGGTCGACGATGAGATCATCGACGCCCGCCGAAACCTGTTCGCGGACCGTGATTTCGGCGACCTGCTCGACCGGCCCATACCCGCTACGGCCGCGCAGACCGGCCAATGAGACCGTGCCGCGGCGCGCGGCCTCGACCGCCGCGATGGCGGCCGCGGTATCGACGCGGCCGTAGGTCAGGCCGGAGGGCAGCAGCACCATGGCCGGAGCGAAGCGATGGCCGCCGGTGTGCGAGCACTCCCAGACCTGGTCCGGATAGTCCGCGGCCAGATTCGCGGCGATCGGACGGCCGAACAGCGCACAGCATTGATCGCGTTTCCCGTGCGCGCAGACCAGGATCAACGGATCACGCACGGGCGCACCGATTCCCGGCGATGGTCCGTTCACCAGGTGCAGGTCCAGCTCCAGCAACTGCTTCAGGTCGGTGATCTCGAAGCGTTCACACCAGGAACCCCGCGGACCCGAACTGGCGATCAAAACCGTTCGGGTGCCGGTGAATTCGCTGCGGCCGGGTCGCCGGATCAGCGTCGGGCGCACCTTCGCAGCAGTGGTACGGGCCGCCAGTTCCGCCGTGATCTCCTGGCCGAGCACTTCGTCACCGATCACATCCCGGCCCCACGCACCCGGCTGCTCGACACACAACCACCCCGTCACCCGAGTTGCCGTGCCGGGCAGGGGCACATCGACCGCGGCCGCCGCCGAGCAGAGCATTCCTTCGAATCCCATCAGTCCAACGTCTGTCCGTCGGCGAATCTCTGCACGAACTTCTCGATGCGCCGCGCCCTGGTCTCGGGTCTCACGGCGTCGGCGAGCAAATAGCCGACAGCGGCCCGATGCTGGTTGCCCAGTGTCCGGAAGAAGGCCTCGGCCTCGGGATTTCGCGCGAGCGCGTCGAGGAAGTCCGGCGGCACCGTATCGGCGCCATAGGCCACATCCCAGCGGCCGTCCGCCTTGGCCCGATCAATCTCGGCCTGTCCGGCCGGATGCATCAGCCCCAGCTCGATCAACTCGGCGACCAGCCCGATATTGCGCAGCGACCACGGGCTGCGCTTACGTCGCGGGGTGAAGCCGACCTGCCAGAACTGCTCATCCTCGCCGCGCGCCTGCCCATCGATCCAGCCGAAGCACAGCGCCTGCCGCAGCGCGCCCGCATGGTTCAGCGAGACGCGTCCGGAGCCCTTCTTGGCGAAGCGCAGCCAGACCCCGTCTACCAAGGCGTAGTTGTCCGTGAGCCAGTCGCGGAACGACTGCTCGTCGGCGAAGAACAGAACCGGACGGTCTAGCGCGGACATCGCTTCACTCTAGAATCCGCCGCCCCGACACCGCGGCCCACACCACGAAATCCGGGACAAAGCGGGCAGGTGGGGTGCACTCAGTTCACGGCGAGGAATGGCAGGACGGCGTCCTCGAATTCGCGGTAGCGGTCGCGGTGAATGCTGTGGCCGCAGGTGAAGGCGGCCACCGTGCAGTCCGGGATGGTAGTGCGCAGGATCGACAGTTTTTCCGGATCGACCATGCCGCCGGGGCCGCCGCGCAGCACCAGGGTGGGCGCGGTGATATCGGAGAGCCGGTCCCACCACTCCGGATTCGGTTTGCGGAACTGCTCGAGCGCGGTCCGCGTCATCGAGCGATCGAAGGCAAGTACCGCGCGCGGATGCCGGATCAGGCTGGTGGTGGCATGCCAGAGTTCCGGAATCGTCGGAAAGCGATGGGTCAGCTTCACCTCTTCGTCGCCCGAGCGCAGTGGCATCGGACACTCCTCGATGACCAGCCGCCGCACCAACTCGGGCCGCTCCTGCGCGACACACGAGACCGCGTAGCCACCCAGCGAATGCCCGACCAGATCCACCGATTCCAATCCGAGTCGGTCACAGAGGTTCAGCACGTCGTCGCCGAATTCGGCGAATAGATACGACTCGGTGTGCGCGCTACGCCCGTGCCCGCGCAGATCGGGAATGATGACCCGCCGCCCGGCCCGTGCCAACGTGTGCGCGAACCGATCCCAGGTATGCCCGTCCCCGCCCATACCGTGCACCAGCACGACCGGCACGCCAGCGCCGACCGCGGAATCCCGATAGGCGATCTGCACGCCGTCGAACGCAGCCCTGGTCACCGTGAGATCCACGATTTCCGAGGCTACCGGCGTCGCCATGCACCCGCCCCCGACTTGTCGCGCGCATCACTACCCATCAGCCCCACCAGCACCACCAGCTCCGCAATCACCGAGAACCCCACCGACGCGGCGGCCTGCGACGGCGGCTGCTTTCGTGTAGCGGTCTCGCGAAGTTACCTGGCGAGTGCGAAGCTGCCCGGACCGGAAATCACCTGGCGGATTCCGGGGGATCACGGCAATACTCCGACTATGCCCTCCTTCGCGGACTTCGATCGCCGCAACTATCGGACCGTTGACGTCGCCGCCGGGTATGACGGGTGGGCGCCTACGTATGAGCAGACTGTCATGGACGAGATGGATCTCGCGCTGCTGGATCGGCTGCGAACCCCGAACTGGAGCGCGATGCGGCGCGTCGCGGATCTCGGCTGCGGGACCGGGCGGACCGGAGCTTGGTTGCGGGAGCGGGGAATTCGGCGGATCGATGGCGTCGATGTGAGCGCGGGGATGCTCGAGCGAGCACGCGGGCGAGGGGTGCACACCACGCTCACCAAGGCCGACGTACGTGATACCGGATTAGCCAGTGGCACATACGATTTGGTGATCTCCTCACTGATCGATGAGCACTTGGACGACCTGCGGCCCTACTACGCCGAGGCCTGGCGGCTGGCCGCACCCGACGGCAAATGCGTCACGGTCAGTTATCACCCGCAGTTCATGATGGTGACCGGCATGCCGACGCACTACACGCCCGCGACGGGTGAGCCGGTCGCGATCAGTACGCATCTGCATTTGATCAGCGAACAGGTGTCGGCGGCGTTGTCGGCAGGGTGGGTGCTCACCGAGATGGCGGAGGCACTCGTGGATGACGCGTGGATCGCGGCCAAGCCGAAATGGGCTGAGCTGCGCGGACATCCGTTCACGCTCGCGTTGGTGTGGTCGCGCCCGTAACCGGCTGTCACCCGACCGATCCGGCACCCTATCGGCGACAGTCGTGCCCGGCAGCGATCTGTTGGATTCCCGGCTGAACCGGAGCCAGCGCTGGTCGTTCGCGCATGGTGTGATCGCGTAACAGCCAGCCGCGCAACACATCTGTGCATCGTCAGTCGTAAAGCCCTTCCGCACGCCAAGTCCGGTCGTTATAGATGAGCAGTAGGACACGGACATCGGCCGGTTCACCGGCGAGCTGCACCTGGATGCGGGCGGCGATTCCGGCGCAGAGGGTGTCGGATTCCGGAGTCCACCAGTGTTCGTCCACCGGCCACGGACCCGCCCAGCCCGCGAGTTGCCACTGTTTGCTGCCCCAGCGCAGCAGGGTCGGGTCGGCGGTGAACAGGCCGCGGTCGGTGACCTGCACCGGGGTTCCGTCGGCGGCCTCCAGCTGCACCACCGGGCGGTTCACCAGGATCACCGCGGGTGCGGGGCGGGGTAGGCGGCCGGGCCAGGGCAGAGCCGGGTCAGTGGCCGGAACCGGCTCGTCACCGAGTGCGACCATGGTGATGCGTTCGGCGGGTCCGCGCCCACCGCTGAGCACGCCGACCCGGACCGCCTCGCCGCCGAGCAGACCCTGCACCCGGATCAACGCGCGGCGGGCCCGCTCGTCCTCCTCGCCGACGCCACCCCACAGGCCGAGCTGAAGTGCGCTTGCCGCAACGACTTCGACGGGTTCCAGGCGCAGCAGTGTGATCGGTGCGGTGGGGCGGTCGCGGCGGGTGAGCCAGCCGTCCAGCTGCCAGCGCACCCGATCCGCGGTGCCATCCGGGGTCAGCGGTTCGGCGCACCGCCAGATGCGCGAAAGTTGTTCACCCGCCTCGGTTTCCGCCGATATCGATAACCGGGTGCAGGCCATCGAGGCACGCGACAACGCCTCGTGCAGCTGGGTGGCGAGCATGCGGCCCGCGAAGGCGGCCGCATCGATCCGATCGATCGGCGGATCACAGCGGTACTGCACCGCCAGATCCGGCGGCGGACGGCGCGCGGACGGCGGCCGCTCCGGCACGGCCCTGGCACAGCGGTGCGCGAGCACGGCATCGGCGCCGAAGCGCGAGGTGACCTCGAACGAGGTCAGCATTGCGAAATCACCGATCCGTCGCAGTCCCAAGCGGTGCAACAGATCCACCAGATCGATGCGCTCCGGTGCGGCCAGGCTCGGTTCGAGCGCGAGTTCACGCACCGGCAGCGGCGCCAGGAACCGCGCACCCTCGCCGGTCGGCACGATCGCGGCAAACCGCGCCGCGATCACCGCCGTCGACAACTCGTCGGCGATGCCGATCTGCGCCTCCACCCCCACCGCGGCCGCCGCATCGACGAGCCGTTCGGCCGCCGCCTCCTCGGACCCGAAATACCGTGCCGCACCCCGCGCACCGAGTACGAGCAGCCCGGGACGCAGCACCTCCACACCGGGCACCGTCGCATCGATGGCCGCGACCACCGGCTCGAACAACCGCGCATCCCGATCCGGATCCGCCTGCGCGACATACACATTCGGACACCGCGACTGCGCCTCCCGCTTGGTCAGTCCGCGCCGCACCCCCTCGGCCCTGGCAATGGCCGAACACTCCACCACCTTATTGCCGAACAACACCGCCACCGGCCGCGTAGCAGGCACCCGCGCCACCGCCGCCGCCGTCACCGCCCCCCAGTCCCGACACCACAGCCCCAACACCCGCCCCCGACCCGGCCGAATCACCACCCCACCTCTGCGGGCACCCCGTGTGACAACCGGGCACCCGCTGCATGGGGT
Source organism: Nocardia sp. CA-107356 (assembly GCF_050946365.1). Lineage (NCBI taxonomy): Bacteria > Bacillati > Actinomycetota > Actinomycetes > Mycobacteriales > Nocardiaceae > Nocardia > Nocardia sp. CA-107356. The sequence goes on from NZ_CP191992.1 coordinate 9,059,051, forward strand.
GCCCGATCACGAGATGGGGTGCCCGGCCCGCCGCCGCGTCGAGACTCCGAATCGATGGAAAGACCGCTTCGCGCAGATGAACTCATGGCGCGGCGGTGACCCCGGGCCGGCTCATGACGCCGCACCGTGTGCCTCGATCGTCGCCTCATCGGCGACCGTTTCCAGCGATACCCACTCCACGCGACTCGTGCTGGGGCGCAGTTCGATTCGGCCGTGGCATGGCGGGCCCGCCTTGCCACGGACCGCGACCTCCAGACGCACCGAGCGGAGTCGACCGTGGCCAGCGCCGAGACCGCCGTACCCGGCGACGCGGGTGTCCAGGCGCAGGGACGGGTTGGGCCAGCGACCGTCGGTGACCACCAGGGTGGCGCCCTTGCTGCGGGCGCGGGCGGCGATGACGCGGGTGCGAGATGGGGCGACGGCCATGCCGCCGAGGCCGAGCACCACCAGATCGAGACCGTCGAGCAATACCGCGGCCACCTCCACCGGATCCGGGCCGGGATCGGCGACGACGGCGAGGCGTTGCAGTTGCGCGCCCATCTCGACCGCGGCGAGCAGCCCGAGCCGGGGCACCCCGACCACCGCGGCATGTCCGCCCCCCTCGGTCACCGCGGCCAGCAGCCCGACCAGCAGCGAACTCGCACCCGAGTAGGCCACGACCGAACCCTTGATCAGGCCGCCATCGGGCAACAGCTCGGCAAGGGCAGGCGGCACGGCCAGCGCCTCCCGGTGCAATTCGGCGGCACGAGGTATCCGCTCGGCCGCCGCTTCCCCGCGTCCGGGTATCGCCACCATCCGTCGGCGCAGCTCATCCAGTGTCGGTTTATCCCGCGGCGGCATCCCATCCCGCCGCTTCCCCGCCCCTGAATCCTCAGCCGAACCCATCACAACCACCTACTTCCACGATGGACCCGAGGCGAAGCACGCGGAGTGAACCCTCACGATCAAGGTTCAGCACCGACTCAGCTATCGATCGCTATCGAATATACGTTCGATATCCGCTCAGTAGAAACCCGCCCCCGACTTCCGTCAAGTGCGCACACCGACCTCGACTACTTCGCAACGATGCCGTTGTTTTTGAGTTGAACTCAACTTAAGATCGGAGTCATGAGTGAGCGCAGCGAGCGAACATCAACACAGCCGACATGTCGGTCATGACGGAACCGAGCGCCAGCGAGGCGGAGTCATGAGTGAGCGCAGCGAGCGAACATCAACACAGCCGACATGTCGGTCATGACGGAACCGAGCGCCAGCGAGGCGGAGTCATGAGCGACCAAGAATGGTCCCGCCGCGGCGCGACCGCACGTAGGCGCCTGCTGGAGGCGGCGCATGCGGAGTTGAGCGAAACCGGAGAACTCGAGGTGGCGGCCGTAGCCCGCCGCGCCGGAGTCAGCGTCGGACTGCCCTACCGATACTTCGGCTCGCGCAGCGGACTGCTCACCGCCGTCATCACCGACTTCTACGACCGCCTCGGCGAGCAGGTCACCTATGCGGAGTTCGCCGGAAAGGATTGGCGCGAACGCGAACACGCGCGCGTCGTTGCCTGGGTGAACTTCCTCTATGACGATCCGCTCGCCCCCGTCGCACTCGGCCGATTCGGTGACGCCGAGGCGGCGAGTGTGGAACGCCAACGACTGCAGCAGGCGATCGAGGTCGGCATCCGGAATATGGCTCAGGGCCAGCGCCAAGGCGCGGTGCCCGCAGACCGCGACCCGGAGTTACTCGTCGCGGCCGTCCTCGGCGGCGTGAACATGGCCGTGGCGGTGGCGCTCACCCGCAACCCGCGACCGGACCGCGCCGTCGTCGCCGACCAAGTGTGGGAATTCGTGGCCGGAGCAACCGGCTCGGGGAAGGAAGAACAACGATGAGCAACACCCAGCCAGAGGTCGAACGACTCGAGGATCTCACCGGCGACCTGTCCCGAACCCACCGCGCGGTGCACGCGACGCGCGACGTCCCAGCCGCACAGGTGGACGCCGATCTCGCCGCCCTCGACCGTGACGGCTACGTCATCCTCGATGGACTGCTCGACGCGGCGCAATGTGCGGCCCTGCGCACCGAACTGCTGCCCCTCCTCGGCCCGAATGGACGAAATGCGTTCGAGGGACACCACACTCAGCGGCTCTACAGCGTGCTCGGCAAGACGCGCATGGTCGATGGGCTGGTCGACCATCCCCGCGTGCTCGCCCTGCTGGATCGGCTCCTACTACCCGGCTACCTGCTGTCACAGTTGCAGATCATCAATATCGCCCCCGGCGAGAATGCCCAACTCCTGCATCCCGACGACGGCTTCTACCCGGTGCCGCGACCGCGAAAGGCGTTGTCGGCGGCCACCATCTGGGCGATCGATGAATTCACCGCCGAGAACGGCGCGACAATGCTGATCCCGGGCAGTCACCGTTGGCCGGACGGTCGGACACCGCAGCAGGACGACGTGCGCGTGCCCGGCGTCATGCCCGCCGGATCGTGCGTCTTCTTCCTCGGCACCCTCTGGCACGGCGGCGGCGCGAACCACTCGGCGCGCTCGCGTTTGGCCGCCACCGCGCAGTACTGCGAGCCGTGGTTGCGCACTCAGGAAGCGTTCACCCTCTCGACAAGTCGCGATACGGTGCGCGCGGTATCACCGGAAATCCGGCGCATGCTCGGCTACAGCATCCACCCGCCCTTCATCGGCATGGTGGACGGTATGCACCCGGATCGGCTACTGACGCAATAGGGTGTCGGCCTCGAATCAGGCCAGCTAACCCCATTTTCCGCTACCCTCGCACCCGTGACCGAACGCGCTCGCCCCATTGTCGGCCCCGATTATCTGGTCGCTGGCCGCTACCGTCTGCAGTCGAAGCTGGGTGGCGGCGGTATGGGCGCGGTTTGGCTCGCACACGATCGCCTACTCAACCGGGATGTCGCGATCAAACAGGTGCTCACCACCGCCGGGCTCCCGGAGGCGGAAGCCAATGAGATCCGTAACCGGATCATGCACGAGGGCCGGGTCGCGGCCAAGCTGTCGCATGAGCATGCCATTGCGGTGTACGACGTGGTGCTCGAGGCGGGCGAGCCGTGGCTGGTGATGGAACATCTGCCATCACGTAGCGTCGCAAGGGCATTGGCGCTGGTGAACACGCTGCCGCCGATCGAGGTGGCGCAGATCGGGGCGCAGGTCGCCGATGCATTGGCGGCCGCACACGCCGCGGGCATCGTGCACCGCGATATCAAACCGGGCAACATCCTCGTCGCCGACCGCGGCCCCGTGGTCGGCATGGCCAAGCTCAGCGACTTCGGCATCTCGCGCGGTGCGACCGACAATTCCGACGAACCGGACGGCGTGATCACCGGCACCCCGGCCTACCTGCCCCCGGAGGTGGCGCGCGGCGCGCAGCCGACCACGGCCAGCGATGTGTTCTCCCTCGGCGCCACGCTCTACACCGCGATCGAAGGGCAACCGCCGTTCGGCATGGACGACGACACCGATGCCGTGGTCTATCGCGCCGCCATGGCCCAGATCATCCCGCCCAGCCGCAGCGGCATGCTCACCAACGCCCTGCTGCACATGATGGAACCCGCACCGCAGCGCAGGCCGACGATGGCCGAGGCGCGCGATGAAATCCTCACCGCCGCATTCGGTCCCGGCACCGGTCCGTATATCCTCGGCGCCCCGGTGCGCACCGAGGACGGCACCATTCCGGCATGGGCCGCCCGCAATTCGGCATCGGGCCTGCGCAGCCCGCACTCGACCCCGCTGCCCCGCCCGCAGCGCAATATCGCGAGCCCCACCGCCGCGGCCGCACCGCAACGCGCCAAGCCGAAAGAGCCGAGCAATGCGCCATTGGCCATCGCCATCGGACTCCTGATCGGGCTGATCCTCATCATCGCCGTCATCATCGCCATGATGTAGCCGCCGCCCGACGATCGGCAGAGCGCTAATGGTTCAGTCGATGCGGCGGCGGTGGGCCCAGCGGGTCAGGGCGTTGCGGTTGGACTGCTGGGTTTTGCGCAGGACGTTGGAGGCGTGGGTCTCAACGGTTTTCACCGAGATGTAGAGGTTTTCGGCGATTTCGCGGTAGGTGTAGCCGCGGGCGAGCAGGCGCAGCACCTCCAGTTCACGCGGAGTGAGCGAGTCCAGTTCGGGATCCAACGGCGGCTCCGGCACCGGTGACCTCCCGGTGAACGAGTCCAGCACGAACCCGGCCAGTCGCGGACTGAATACCGCATCGCCACCGGCGACCCGCCGAATGCCATCGGCCAGTTCGGATCCCGAGATCGTCTTGGTGACGTAGCCGCGCGCGCCCGCCCGGATCACCGCGATCACATCCTCAGCGGCATCGGAGACGCTCAACGCCAAGCACACCGGACCGTCATCGATACCGGACAGCACCGCGACCCCACCCCCGTCGGGCATGTGCACATCGAGCAGCACCACATCCGGCCGCGCCGCATTGATCCCGGCGACCGCCTCGGCCACGCCACCGGCCTCCCCGACCACCTCCATATCGGTTTCCCGGCTCAGCTCCGCCCGCACGCCCGAGCGGAATACGGCGTGATCATCGACGAGAAAGACCCGCACGGTCACCTACTTCTCCTCATCCTCGGTGGATCGACCACCCTGACGCACGGACCACCCGCAGGCCGTCCGCACTTCATCGGTACCACAACCGCCATCGCATCTGTCGCCATCCGAGTCACTACCCGCACCGCGTCATCGGAGCGAGCCAATGCGACGTCTCGAATACGCTGCTCGCCAACCGGACCGGACTCGCCTCGGCGACACCCCGATATCCAAACGCCTCGACCACGTCGCCGATCTCGCGTTCCGTCGATGAGACACCATCGGCTCACGGCAGACCCTGAAACTCGCCCTGCCGCCGCACGCCGTCAGCACAGAGCCCACCGCTGGACGGCACGGGTCATCGACCGTTACGAACCGGCTGGCGTGCCCCATCACCCTGTTCGTCGCCGACCGGCACGTCGTCGGCCCGATCCTGATCACCGGAATCGGTGCGCGGCATGATGATCCGCACCTCGGTACCCCGGCCGGGCGTGGACAGGATCTCCACCGAACCTCCGCGCCGCTCGATCCTGGCGCGAATGGATTTCGCGACACCCTGCCGATCCTGTGGCACCGCCGCGATATCGAATCCGGCCCCGCGATCGCGCACGAAGACGCTCACCTGATGCGGTTCCGCCTCGGCGAACAGATCGATCTCCGGGACGCCCGCATGTTTGGCAGCATTCACCAGCGCCTCCCGGCTCGCGCCGAGCAGTGCGGTGAAATGCTCCTTCGGCAGACCGGATCCGCTGTCGTCACCGTCCATCGTCACATCGCCGACGGTCACCGGGGTCACCTTCACCCCGTGCTGGTCCTCCACCTCACCCGCGATCGTGCGCAGCGCGGCGGCCAGACTCGACTGTGCGGGAGCGGAATCCTCGAAGAGCCAGCGGCGCAGTTCCCGCTCCTGACTGCGCGCCAGCCGGACCACCTCTTGTGGATCGTCGGCCTGACGCTGGATGAGCGCCAGCGTCTGCAATACCGAATCATGCAGGTGGGACGCGATCTCCTCGCGTTCATCATTGCGAATGCGGGCCGAGCGCTCGGCATTCAGCGCCCGCATCATCCGCAGCCACAGCGGTACCGTCAACAGTCCGGCACCGACCAGTGTGACCGCCACCGCGATCAGCGCGGAACCGAGCGAGCTCAGATCGATCCTGGCCAGCACCACCACACCGAGCCCGAGCACGATCATCGTGATGCCGGCGACGATGCGCGACCAGGTCACCACCGAGGGGCGCGCGGGCAGCCCGAGTAGCGACCGCGGACCGTCGGTGTCGTACTCGCGCCACACCAGCGCCGCACCGACCGCAACCACGACGATCGGCACGATCACCTTCGCCGCGGTTCCGCTGAACAACCACGACACCCCGACCGCGAGCCCGATGCCGAGCAGAGCCAGCCCGATCGCCTGACGGCGCTCCCGACCGGTCGGCTTCGCCGCATCATGGCCGCCCGGGGTGAAGATCCACAGCATCCCGTAGGCGACGATCCCCGCCCCCGCCAGCGCGGACAGCAATACGAACGCTATCCGCACCTTGAATACGTCGAGCCCGAGGTGATCGGCGATACCACCGGCCACACCGCCGACGATCCGGCCACCCGAGCGCCGCACCAGCGTGGGATACGGCGGCTCGGTGTACAGCAGCACCGGCGCCGGGCCGAAGCCGCGCCCGGGCCCCGGGGCAAACCCGGGCGCGACGCCCGCACCCGGCCCAGCGCCCCACGCGGCACTGCGGGGGTCATCCCCTCGGGCAGCATCGAACGCGGGCATGGACGGGTACATACCTTCGATACTGGCACGGCCCACCGACACCCGACCATCAGGAATCACCCTGATCTATCGGTGACAGGGCCCGGCCCGCCGGAGCCCGTGGCGGTCGATCAGGCCGAGTAGTCGATAGCGGGGCCGAAGGTGCCGTCACCGTTGCCATAGCGCAGGGTGATGTTCCCCGAGCCGGTGTTGCCGATGACCGTGTCGATCTTTCCGTCGCCGTTGAAGTCGGCGAGAATCGGGGTGGACAAGGGGACGAGCCCGCCGGAGGGGTATGTGTGCGGCGAACCGAAGGTCCCGTTGCCGGTCCCGAGCAGCACGCTGATGCTGGAGGTGCCGCCGTTGGCAACCACCATGTCGAGCATGCCGTCGCCGTTGATATCGGCGAGGTCGAAACACTGCGGGAGCAAACCGCCGGTTTGATATGCCGTGGGCGCGCCGAAGGTGCCGTCACCGTTGTTGAACAGCGTGGACACGGTGCCCGCGACAAGGTTGGAGAACAGGATGTCGGGCTTGCCGTCGGCGTTGATATCGCGCGTCATGCCGTACCAGGCGGTCAAGGCACCCTCGCTGAACGTGGTCGGGGCGGCGAAGGTGCCGTCACCGTGGCCGCGGTAGATCTGGATGGTGCTGTTGACGTAGTTGCCTCGCAGCAGGTCGAGGTTGCCATCCCCGTCGAAGTCCGCGACATCGGCGGATCCGGAGCCGACGCCCAGGTTGCTGGAAAGGGTGTGTGCCGCGGAGAAAGTGCCATCGCCCTTGCCCAGGAGCACCGACCATGACGGTGCCTGGTTGGAGGTGGCCAGGTCGGGGTTGCCGTCGTGGTCGAAGTCGCCGACGACCACCGCCCCGGGGGCCAGGTCCGTCGCGTAGTCGACGGCGTTGGCGAAGGTGCCGTCGCCGTTGCCCATCAGTATGGAGACGTCGCTCGAGGTGAAGTTGGTAACGGCCATATCGAGTTTGCCGTCGTGGTCGAAGTCCGCGATGGCGACGTAGTCCGCCTGACCGCCGGTGGCGTAGCGGACGGCGGGCTCGAAGCCGCCGCCGGGCCTTCCCAAGAAAACCGAGACTCCGAACCCGAGCACGAAATCGCTGAATACGACGTCGGTGTAGCCGTCGTCGTTGAGGTCGGCGATCGCGGGAACCGCGGGGCCAGTCAGGTTGGGGAGCACATCAGCGGATGCCGGAGTGCTGGTGAAGGCGGTACCCGCCAATGCCGTAGCGACGCAAGCGCTGACGACGAACCTGGTGCGTGACACTGTTTCTCCCGGTTGTCCGATATCGGCAGAATGCTACGGTCTTCTCAGACGTGGTGATCATGCGCAGGCCGCCGATTTCTGTCCGGTCCGGACAAGAAAGCCACGCTGACCTGCCGTTCTTATATCGATCTCCGGCGTCTTGCGTCGCCCGGAGCGGACAACCGACGGATCCGCCGCCGACCTGGGCACCGCCGGACCGGATAACTGCCGCCAGGCATGGCTACCAGCACTTTTCCGCTCGTCGACCGATCAATGGCTTAGGCAACGCACAGCGCTGCGCCATACGTTTCTTTCGGGGCGAAACGTCCCACTCAACACTGCGGCCGGAGACGGCGGCACTCGCTCCGCGGGGCGGAGCACAGGTTCGGGGAGGAACCATGAATATCAAGTCGGTACTGGTCACCGCCGCCACCTTGGTCGGAATGGCCTTGGCGGGTGCACCATTCGCCAACGCCCAGGGGATGGCGCCACACGAGAAGAACTATTCGGGCCCAGCGGGATTCGAGATGACCGTCGGTCACATGGACGAGCAATTCCGCCCGGTACCGCCGCTCAACGGCATGCCGACCAACCGAGAGGTATTCCTGGACAACACCTTCTACGGCACGGTCCCCACGAATGCGACGGGGACCATGAAGGTGGGCTACCTCGTCGCCTGTGCGGTCGATCTCGATCTCACGATCGGCATCCAGGCCGGGATCGGCTTCGACGCCGGGTTCAGCATCGGTGTCAGCGGCAGCGCAGACTCGATGTCACCGAACTTCGATGCCAGCATCGGCCCGAAGATCTACGCCGGAGTCAGGCTCGATATGTCGATCGCACCCGGTGAGATCAAGCCGATCGAAGTGGGCACGAAGGAACTGGTTCCAGGCGGGACCGGCTATCTGGTCAGCCACGACTACCACCTACTGGTGAAGAACTGCGGCGGCCCACTCACCATCCAGTCCTACATAACCCTCACGGCTGTCTCGCCCCAGGTCACCGCCGCCGACGCGGTGACAGGAGATCGAATCTTCCTGTAACCCACCAAGACTCGAGCGGCGATGCGATCGACGATCGCGTCGCCGCTCGACCCGTGCAAGCACCCCGAACCGGCCAAATTGTCGGCGCTCCTCGAACACCGCAGCTACCTGCCCTGCGCACCAGGCTGGCGCTGTGGGATATCTCGAAACCGGACCGCCCGGTCCAGGTGGGTACATCCCCGCCGGAGCGCTCGTCGCTGATGTTCGACCGATCATGCACCCCGACAGCCGCACCAACGCATCTGTCATGCCACCGCCACCCTCATGACTCCCGAGCTGTGGCAGCGCTACCTGCCCCAACTTCCCTACCGTCCGCCCTGCGGCTAATGAACAAGAGACCGATTGGTCCAAAAGTATCAGCCATAGTTTCAGGGTTCCCCCCGATGCGCCGAAGCGCTGGTCAGCACCACCATGGAAACCATGACGAAAACGAGCTTCGGCGATCAGCTTCACCAGATGTGGCAGACGCGGCCCGTCCGGTTGCCGCGGCAAGGTCCGATCGCAGGCGTCGCGGCCGGATTCGGGCAGCGGTACAGCATCGATCCGGTGCTCATCCGGGTCGCCTTGGTGGTGTCGACGATCTTCGGCGGTGCGGGCATCGTGTTGTATCTGCTCGCCTGGCTGCTGCTGAGCGAGGCGGGTGATCAGTCGTCCGCGGCCGAGTCGCTGGTCGGCAAGGGGCACAGCTCGCAGTCGCAGACCAAAACCATCGTTTTGATCGTGGCACTCGCCATCGCGGTGACCACCATGGGGCCGGTCGGCGTCGGACTGGCGGGCTCGGGCCTGATCAGCATGGCGCTGATGCTGGCCGGTTGGTGGATGCTGCATATGCGCAATCCGCAGCCACCGCCCGGTACCAGCGCGCTCGGGGGCTTCGATGAAGGTCTCACCGCGACGAGTTATCCCGCGACCGGCTATCCCGGGGCCGTATTCCCGCAGCGCACGGGCCCCGGTGATTTCTACTCCCCCGATGTCCCGCCGACCAGCATGTACACCCCGTACACGACGTTGCCGGACACATATGTCCCGGACGCTCCGGCCCAGGGGGCACCGCCTGCGAGTGCCCCGGCGCAGCAGGCGGATCCGGACACGGTCTTATCGCACGACGCCGAAACCGAACTCATCGAAAAGGGCAGCACGCCGGTCGATGCGGACGCTACGCCAGCTGATGCCGAGACGGTTCTCCTAGGCAAAGAAGGCGCCGACACGGTGCTGCTGGACAAGGGCGACGGAGAAACCGCGGTGCTTCCCCAGGGCGATGTAGCGACCACCGCGCTCGACAACGGCACAACACCGATAGGAACCGCGGCCGCACACTCGACCGGCGCGAGCACGACGTCCGACGTGGCCGGAGCCAGTACACAGCCTCTTGATAAAGCCACCACGCCCGGCGCGAGCAACACCGCCACGAACATCGGCGGCAGCTCGTCGCAAACCGAATCTGCCTCCGGCACAAGCACGTCCGGGACCCCGGTCTCGGCTCTCGCGCGGCCGACACCGACCGGGACAACCCCACCCTCCTGGGACCCGCTCGGCGTCGCCCCACTCGCCTGGGACCTCCCCGAACCCACCCCGACCCGCACCATCGTCGTACCCCCGCCCAAGCGTCCCCGCTCCCGGCTCACCCCGGTGGTGCTCGGCCTGGCCATCCTGGCCGCCGCGGGTGCGGGCGCGATGGCCGCATCGGGTATGGACTGGATGACACCCGGCCGCATCGGCGCGGTCGCCTTGGCGGTAATCGGTCTCGGTCTGGTGCTCGGTGCGTTCCTGCGCCGCGGCTACGGCCTGCTGGTCCTCACCGCGCCACTCGCCGGATTCGTGGTGCTGGCCTCGATGATCGGCCCGATCGAATTCGACAGCACGACCGTCGGCGATCGCACTTGGACGCCGACCGCGATGACCGATCTGGCGCCGAAGTACGAGTTGACCATAGGGACAGGTGTATTGGACCTGCGGTCGCTGAAGCTGAGCGAGAACCGCGCCGTCGAGGTCGCGGTTCAGCTCGGTGACGCCGAGATCCTGCTCCCCGCGGACATGACGGTGCGCACCGACTGCACCGTCAATCTGGGAGATGTCCACTGCCCCACCGGGATCACCGGCCCGAACACTCCCGGCACACCGGTGCTCGACCTGAAAGTCCATGTCCGAACCGGCAATGCGGAGGTGCACCGTGGCTGACCCAACCGATAACAACCCGACCAAGCGCGGACCGTCCGCCTCGTTACTGATCGTCGGCCTGCTCGCCCTCGGTGTCAGCATCTGGGCCTTCATCGGCCCGGCCACCATGACCGCCACCGGCGTGGTCTCGCTCGGCTGGGTCGTCGTGATCGCAGCCATCGTGGTCGGCATCCTGCTGGTCATCTCCCCACGCAAACCACATTGATCGACAACCGAATGAACCGACAAAAATGGCCCGCCTCCGACGGGCCATTTTCTTTCCGGCAGAGGAGAACGCCAATGCCCATGGAACAGTTCGACATCGACGACGAACCTACCGATCACCTGGGAATTCCGTTGGGGCGGTTCATGCCATTGACACCGAGTCGGAGCTACCTCGGCGGTGGCTTGTTACTCGGGCACCTCGTCCTCGGCGGTGCAACGAACCGAGCAGCACCGACCGGAACCGACCACACCGAATAGCACTGCCGGACAGCACCGCCCTCGGCGCTACTCCAAAAAGGCTGAACAGCCGAGATGTTCGCTGATCCGCTCCAGCAACCGCTGCATACTCATCCGCTGTTTCCCCTCGACACCGCGCGCGATCATCGGCACCATCCACCGCCGACTGGTGGCGACGTTGAACACCTGCTGGGTCACCCGAGATCCCTTCGGATGCGGCAACACTCGGCATTCGGCGCGAAACCACCACTGCCCCTCCACCGCGAGCATCGCTTGCGCCCGATCCACCTCGACGCGGATCCCGTTGGGAGAACCCGCGAGCGCGGCCCGGAATTCGTTCGGGCCGCCGCGCAGCTGCATCGCTGGATCCGGCCCGGTGGCGAGGAAGAAGGCGTTATCCGGGCCGACCGGACCCGCGCTCACCGTGGTGAGCAGCGCGGCCACGACCCCGCACGGGGCCTCGACAACCGCGTTGACTGTGCAGAGCGGCTTCTTCGCTGCCATCCGGACCCCCTGGAAACTGGTCTATTCGGGTGACGGTACTCCCGAAATCGCCTCGATCAGTCCCGATCGCGGGTCACTCCCATTCGATGGTGCCCGGCGGCTTGCTCGTCACGTCCAGGACCACCCGGTTGACTTCCGCCACCTCATTGGTGATGCGGGTGGAGATCCGCTCGAGCACGTCGTAGGGCAGGCGAGTCCAGTCCGCGGTCATGGCGTCCTCGCTGGAGACCGGGCGCAACACGATCGGGTGACCGTAGGTGCGACCGTCGCCCTGCACACCGACGCTGCGAACGTCCGCGAGCAGCACCACCGGGCACTGCCAGATCTGGCGGTCCAGGCCGGCGGCAGTCAACTCCTCGCGCGCGATGGCATCGGCTTGCCGCAGCGTGTCCAGCCGGTCCGCGGTCACCTCGCCGACAATGCGGATGGCCAGGCCGGGGCCCGGGAACGGCTGGCGGCCAACGATTTCCTCGGGCAGCCCGAGTTCGCGGCCGACCGCGCGCACCTCGTCCTTGAACAGCAGCCGCAGCGGCTCGACGAGTTCGAACTCCAGATCGTCGGGCAGACCGCCGACATTGTGGTGGCTCTTGATATTCGCGGTGCCCGATCCGCCGCCGGACTCGACGACGTCCGGGTACAAGGTGCCCTGGACCAGGAATTCGACGGCCGGGCCGGAATCCGATACCGCACCGTCGGCGGCGACGACCTCGGAGACCGCATCCTCGAACGACCGGATGAACTCCCGCCCGATGATCTTGCGCTTCTCCTCCGGATCGGTGACGCCCTTCAGCTCACCGAGGAACTTGTCCACCGCGTCGACGGTCACCAGCTTGGCGCCGGTCGCGGCGACGAAGTCCTGCTGCACCTGCTCGCGCTCACCAGCGCGCAACAGGCCGTGATCAACGAACACACACGTCAACCGGTCACCGATGGCACGCTGCACCAGTGCGGCGGCGACCGCACTGTCCACACCGCCCGACAGCCCGCAGATCGCATGACCGTCACCGATCTGCTCGCGCACCGAAGCGATCAGCGAATCGGCAATATTGGCCGGGGTCCAAGTGGCCGGGATCCCGGCGAGTTCGTGCAGGAAGCGGCTGAGCACCTGCTGGCCGTGCGGCGAGTGCAACACCTCCGGGTGGTACTGCACACCGGCGAACTTACGGGCCCGATCCTCGAATGCGGCGACCGGAGCACCCGCACTGGTGCCGGTGACCTCGAAGCCCTCGGGCGCGTCGGTGACCGCGTCGCCGTGGCTCATCCACACCGGCTGTTTGGTCGGCAGGCCACCGTGCAGCACACCGCCGTCGATATTGAGGTCGGTGCGGCCGTATTCGCGGGTGCCGGTGTGCGCGACGGTGCCGCCGAGCGCCTGTGCCATGGCCTGGAATCCGTAGCAGATGCCGAATACCGGAATACCCAGATCGAAAAGCCGAGCGTCCAATTGCGGCGCGCCCTCTGCGTACACGCTGGCCGGTCCGCCGGACAGAATCACCGCTTGTGGCTGCTTCTCGGCGATCTCCTCCACCGTGGTGGTATGCGGGATCACCTCCGAGAACACACTCGATTCACGGACCCGCCGCGCGATCAGCTGGGCGTACTGTGCGCCGAAGTCGACGACGAGGACCGGTCTCTGAGTTTCTGCCACCCACCCAGTTTAGTGAGGCAGCGCAGCGAGCTGACCATCGGTACAGCCGGGGTTCCCCGACGACGGAGCCGAGCACCAGCCAGGCGCAGAGGTCAGCGCGCGAACCATCGGCACAGCGCGGCATCCTCGACTCGGAGCCGAGCGCCAGCCAGGCGAACAGGTGCGAGGCTGAATCGTCCCGCGCACCCACGCGCCGCTGGTTATCCTCATGCCGTGCCCTTCGCCCGCGCGATAGACGCCAACATCCACTACGAGGACAGTGGCGGCGACGGCCCGGTGGTCTTGCTCGCACACGAATTCTTCATGGACCGAACGATGTTCGCATCCCAAATGGCCGCGCTCGCACCGGAATTCCGCATCGTGTCCTGGGATGCGCGCGGACACGGCCGCACCAGGGACGAGGGGCTACCGTTCACCTATTGGACCGCCGCCCGCGACGCCCTCACCGTGCTGGACCATCTCGGCGCCGAACGCGCGGTGGTCGGCGGCACCGCGCAAGGGGGGTTCACCGCGCTGCGCACCGCACTCATCGCACCCGAGCGAGTTTCTGCGCTGATCTTGATCAGCACCGAGGCGCACGGTCCGACGCCCGAACAGTCCACCGCCACCCAGAAATTCCTGGACGAGTGGTACGACAACGGCTCCCGGCAGGAGGCCGTCGAACAACTCGCGTACTGGCTGATCGGCGATGACGAGTGGTACCGGTCGATCTGGACCAAGCGCTGGCTGGTCCGCGACCGCCGCGGCATCGAGGTCGCCGCGGGCTGCCTGCTCGGCCGCGACTCGCTGCTGGACCGCTTATCCGAAATCACCTGCCCCGCCTTGGTGATTCACGCCACCGACAGCGGTATCACCCGCGAGCGCGCCCAGCAGTTGGCCACCGGCCTCACCGCATCGACCTTCGTCGAAATCGCCGGCGCGCGCCTCGCCGTCACCATGACCCACCCCGAACCCGTCAACCACGCCATCCAGCAATTCCTCCGCGCCCGCACCGCCCCCACCCCGCCTCAGCGGCGAGGGAAGTCGAAAGGTGGTCGCATTCGGCTCTGAGAGCCACCATTCGACTACCGTCGGCGTTTGGTTACGCGCGAACGCTCAGGCCGACCCGCTGGAATTCTTTGAGGTCGGAGTAGCCTGCCTTGGCCATTGAACGGCGGAGGCCGCCAACGAGATTCAGTGAGCCGAACGGATCGTCGGAAGGACCGAAGAGGACCCGTTCCAGACTCGGGCGCACGGTTTCGCCGATATCGCCGGACAGCTCGCCGCCCAGATCCCACGGATCCTCCACATGCAGCAGCGAACCGCGCGGTACCGATGGATGCGCGGCCGAGGACGGCCAGAACCAGCCGCGCCCCGGCGCCTCGGCGGCCAGCGCCAGCGGCACACCGAGCATGGCCGCATCGGCGCCACAGGCGATGGCCTTGGCCAGGTGGCCCGAGGTCGCGATATCACCGTCGGCGATCACGTGCACATAGCGTCCGCCGGTCTCGTCCAGGTAGTCGCGGCGCGCGGCGGCGGCATCGGCGATCGCGGTCGCCATCGGGACCCCGATGCCGAGCACCTCGCCGGTGGTGGTCGCACCCGGGTAGGAGCCGTAGCCGACGATGACGCCAGCGGCGCCGGTGCGCATCAGATGCAGTGCGGTCTTGTGATCGCTGACGCCACCGGCGACCACCGGCACGTCGAGTTCGGCGATGAAGGTCTTGAGGTTCAACGGCTCACCGTCGCCGACATGCTCGGCGGAAATGATGGTGCCGTGCACCACGAGCAGGTCGATACCGGCCTGCACCAGCGCGGGGGTCAGCGCGCGTGCGTTCTGCGGGCTGACCCGCACCGCCACCGTCACGCCGGCGGCCCGCACCTGTGCGACCGCGGCGGCCAGCAGATCCGGCTGCATCGGCGCGGCATGTAGCTCCTGCAACAATCCGACGGCACGCTCATAGCCACCCTTGGCGACCAACTCGAGCAGCTGATCGACCTTCGCGGCGACATCGGCGTGCCTGGCCCACAGCCCCTCACCGTTGATGACACCGAGTCCGCCGAGCCTGCCGAGTTCGATGGCGAACTCCGGTGAGACCAGCGCGTCGGTGGGGTGCGCCAGGAACGGGATCTCGAACCGGTAGGCGTCCAGTTGCCACGCCAGCGATACCTGCTTCGACGAACGGGTCCGCCGCGACGGGACGATATCGACATCATCCAGTTCATAGGTACGCCGGGCGGTCCGGCCCATACCGATCTCGACCATGTCGCGCACGCGTGCTCCTTAGTATTGGCCGCGCCTCCGGCGCGGCGTGTTCGCGGCTCTGTTGGATCTGCAGCGCCTGCGGCACTGCGTGTTCGCGGCCCCCGGAAGAGCCGTCGAGACTCGCGCCCGCGGCGCATGCGCTTCGACGACTCGGGCGCACGACGGGCCGCGAACGGGTCATCTCGTAAGACTCGCTCCGTCGTGGTCGCATATCGAGCCGTCGATCGCGAACAGGCGACTACGTCCGGGGCGGCCGGTCAGGACTCGTGATCCTGCCCCCTTCGCCTCGCGAGGCCGTTGGCTGTGTACCTCAACGACCGCGAACACGGTCAATCATGCACGGACCATTGCGCCCAGTACACAACCCGTCGAGCAGGCTAGCCGCGACCAGTGTAGTTGGGCGCCTCGACGGTCATCGTGATGTCGTGCGGGTGACTCTCCTTGAGTCCCGCCGCCGTGATCTGCACGAACTGTGCCTGCTGCAGATCCGCGATGGACTGCGACCCGGTATAGCCCATGGCCGCCCGCAGCCCGCCGACGAGCTGGTGGATCACCTGGTTGACCGGTCCGCGGAACGGCACCCGACCCTCGATACCCTCGGGCACCAGCTTGTCCTCGGCGAGCACGTCGTCCTGGAAGTAGCGGTCCTTGGAATAGGACTTGGCCTGGCCGCGTCCCTGCATCGCGGCGAGCGAGCCCATGCCGCGGTAGCTCTTGAACTGCTTGCCGCCCACCAGGATCAGCTCACCCGGCGATTCGGCGGTACCGGCCAGCAGCGAGCCGAGCATCACGGTGGACGCGCCCGCCGCGATGGCCTTGGCGATATCACCGGAGAACTGGATGCCACCGTCGGCGATCACCGGAACGCCGTGCGGCTTGCACGCGGCGACGGCCTCGAGGATCGCGGTGATCTGCGGCGCGCCGACACCGGCGACGACGCGGGTGGTGCAGATGGAGCCGGGACCGACACCGACCTTCACCGCGTCCGCGCCCGCCTCGACCAGCGCGAGCGCGCCGGCCCGGGTGGCCACGTTGCCGCCGACGATCTGGATGCGATCGCCGACCTCGGCCCTCACCTTGGTCACCATCTGCAGCACACCGGCTTGGTGGCCGTGTGCGGTATCGACGATGAGCACGTCCACCCCGGCGTCTGCCAAAGTCATGGCACGCGACCAGGAGTCCTCACCGACGCCGATCGCGGCGCCGACGAGCAGACGACCGTCGCGATCCTTGGTGGCGTTCGGATACTGATCGGTCTTGACGAAGTCCTTGACGGTGATGAGTCCGCGCAGGCGGCCGTTGCCGTCGACGATCGGCAGCTTCTCGATCTTGTGGCGGCGCAGCAGGCCGAGTGCGGCCTCGGCGGTGACGCCCTCCTGCGCGGTGATCAGCGGCGCCTTGGTCATCACTTCGGCGACTCGGCGGTTCTGATCCACCTCGAAGCGCATATCGCGGTTGGTGATAATGCCCACAAGCGCGCCGGTCTCGTCGACCACCGGCAGGCCCGAGATACGGAAGCGCGCACACATGGCGTCGACCTCGGCCAGGGTATCGGAGGGGCGACAGGTCACCGGATCGGTGACCATACCCGCCTCGGACCGCTTGACCGTCTCGACTTGCGCGGCCTGATCGGCGGCGGCCAGGTTGCGGTGCAACACACCCATACCACCGGCGCGCGCCATGGAGATGGCCATCCGTGCCTCGGTCACGGTATCCATCGCGGAACTGCACAGCGGAGTGCGCAGCCGGATCTCGCGGGTCAGCTGGCTGGAGGTCTCCACCGAGCTGGGGATGAGATCCGAAGCGGCCGGTAGCAACAGCACATCGTCGAACGTGAGGCCGAGCATGGCGATCTTGTTCGGATCGTCACCACCCGTAGGAGGGCGGACCGCGATTCGTTCGCCCGATACGGGATTACTCATTCGGATCGACCCCTCCTGGACGTCGAAAGCAACGAACGCCGGAGACCGGCGTCGTGGACTGGATGGAATGGATGGTGGCGGCTCCGCCAGCGATGTCGGGTGCTGGCCGGGGCCTGCACCCCATGGTATCTGTCCCGCAAACACACCTATGAACTGAGCCCACCACCGAAACTGGCGCGCCACATAGCTGGCGAAGAGCACCCTGTTCTGCGTACCGTGGGGGTGTGCGTGACCATCTACCACCTGGCTTGCCGCCGGATCCGTTCGCCGGAGACCCCTCCGACCCGTCCGCCGCGCTCGACGCAATCGAGCCCGGCGAACCGCTGGATCCCCACGAGCGCCTTGCGGTCGAGGAGGATCTCGCCGACCTTGCAGTGTACGAGGCACTACTAGCGCACCGTGGCATCCGAGGACTGGTGGTCAGCTGCGAAGACTGCAGACAAGACCACTACCACGACTGGGACATGCTGCGCGCCAACCTGCTTCAACTGCTGGTCGACGGCACGGTGCGCCCGCATGAGCCCGCCTACGACCCGATGCCGGAGGCGTATGTCACCTGGGATTACTGCCGGGGATACGCCGACGCCTCGATGAACGAGGCCTTTCACGGCGATGGGTTCGACGGGTTCGACAGCTGATATCGCGCGCCGAGTACCAGGCGCGGTGACGCGCGGGCGCGATGTGAAATAGCTGACAGACAAGAGCCGACCGCCGGTCGGCGATCGGTTCATGCACGGTAATTCGGATGTCGACGCACACGCACGCTGGAGCGTCCGAATGTTCGTACGCCCCAGCGCTGCTGCGGGTTCAGCGCCCTTCTAGAGCCAAAGCGCTTGGTGGAGTGCCGACTCCGATTACATGGCCGGTCCCGATCCGGGCAACCCGGGCAGAGACGGCAAACCCGTGGGAATCACGAAGGTGGTGCCACCACCGGTCGGCGGCTGCGAATGGGTCGGCGGTTGTCCAGGTGCGCCGGTGTCCGCGGTCGGCTGGCCCGCGGGCGGCTGGGTTCCCCCGGTAGTCGGCGGTGATGCCGGTGTCGTGTGAACCTGAGTCTGCCCTATGGGTGGCTGTTCGGTGGTGCTCACCTGCGGCGGCGTCGTCGGCACTGTCGGCTTGTCCGACACCGTCGGCTCCATCGTCGTCGGCACCTTTGTATCGACCGGCGGCACTACCGCGGAGGTCGACCCACCATCGCTGGACGGCTTGGTGGTCGGCGCGGTGATGGTGCTGCCATCGGTCACCGAACTCGGCTTCGTCGTCGACGTGCTCGGCCCGAGCGACCTCGCGATTTCCGGGGCCACCTTGCTCAACTCCGCAAGCAACGCATCGAATTCACTGATCCGCTTGTCCCGCTTGACCGGATCGTCGATCAGCTCCGCATTCGCCTTGGCGCCCTCCAGCTTTGCCCTGGCCTGATCCAGATTGCCTTGATCGAACGCCACTTTCGCGGTCGCGAGATCGCTGTCGGCACGCTGCACCACGGTGGTCTGCGCCTGTTCGCTGAACACGACCTCCTTGACCCGCCACAGCGGATCACCCGGCGCGGCACCATAGGAGAACGCCGAAAGACCACCGATGACCAGCGCCAGCGCGGCCGCCGTCCCGAGGATCGGACGAACAAGCCGTAGTCGCCCACCGGACTGCGCACTGATACGAACCTGCCGGGCACCGATCTCCTGGTTGACCGCGGCAACGATCTCATCGAGGTCCGGGTCGAGCGGTAGCGGCGGCGAAATCAGCTCCGCTCGCCAGTCCGCCAGCAGCGTTGCGAGCTGATACTCCTCCGCGCTGTCGGTCTGCACCGGCCCGTTACTAGCGATGGCATCGATCAGCGCATCGTCTCGGCGCACCGCCGCGATGTCCACCGGTCCGGTGTCACCGCTCCCGGCGTAGGGACCGCTGTTTCGCGATCCACGTCGCGCCTTCCAGTCGCCCCGACCGCGCTCGCCATCCCTAGCCATACATTTCACCTGCCCTCGCCACTTGTGACTTCAGTTTCGCGAGCGCCCGGTGTTGAGCGACGCGTATCGCACCCGCCGTACTGCCCACGGCGACTGCGGTTTCTTCTGCTGACAAACCCATGACCAAACGCAGGATCAGAATCTCGCGGTGCTTCTCCGGAAGCGTTGCGAGCAGGCCGTTCATCTGCCTGCTCGTTTCGGATTCCAGTGCTCGCTGTTCCGGGCCTTGGTCGGTGGATATGACATCTGGTACTTCGGCCATCGCCTCCGCCTTGTTACGGGCGGCGTTGCGGTGTGCGTCTGCGACCTTGTGCGAAGCGATTCCGTATACGAAAGCCATGAAGGGCCTGCCCTGGTCTTGATACCGGGGCAAAGCTGTCATCACGGCCAGACATACCTCCTGCGCAACGTCGTCCGCAGAGAGCTGTCCACGCTCCGCGGCGCCGATCCGCGCGCGGCAATAGCGCACCACCAACGGGCGGACCATTTCGAGTACCTGAGCTAAAGCGGATCTGTCGCCCTGCGCAGCGGCAGCGACGGCGAGGTCCAACTCTTCGCCCGTGTTCGTCATCGTCAGAGAATTTCCTGGCGTTACAAGTGGCACCGTCGGTGATGACCAGTGCTTCCGCCGAAGGGGCGGAACGGATCTAACAATAGCGATACAACCCGCGGATACGGGCAACACGGTCGCCTCTTGATCAGACTCGGGAATCACTCATGGGACGAAAGTGCCCGCCACGACGGCCGATGGTCTCGGCGCACCGTCGCGCTTCGGCTTCGGCCTCGACCGCGCGTCCCCCGACGGACACCCCGGCGCGCAACATCGAACTGGCCCAACGCAATGGCAGCAAGTCGTGCTCGCGACACTGTTCGGCGACCTCGTCGGCGAGCACGCGCGCGCGTTCGCTGTCACCGGATGCGGCGGCGGTCGCGGCGACCAAGAGCCGGGACTTCACGCGGTGCCGGACGGAGGGTCCGTCCTCGGCCAGCGCGAGGGCCGTCGCGGCATGCGGTGTCGCGGTATCGGCGGCTCCGGAAGCGAGCGCAGTCTCCGCACAGACCCAATGCCAGCGGATCAGCGCTCGCCAGCCCGCCGATGACCCCGCACGGGTCAGCTCGTCATGACTGCGCCGGAGCAGCCGGGTGGCCAGCGCGAGGCGGCCGGTGCCGAGCGCGTCGGCGGCGAGACCGGTCAGCGCATCGCACACCGCGTCGACGCGCCCCGGCCCGAGCTCGTCGTGATCCCTGGATCGGGACGGCAGGATCAGCGCGGCCGCGCGACCGTCGAAGGCCGCGGCGCGGGCGTGCCAGCCGAGCTGGCGTAGCAACGAACCCTCGGTACTCGCGGCCAACGACAGCAACACCGGATCAGTGGTGCTGGCAGGTAGCGAACGCAACTCCGCGCGTGCGGCGGCGTAGCGACCCTGACCACCGAGAATCACCGCTCGATACCAGCTATCGAGCGGCCGCACGGCGCCCGGCAACTCAGCAGCGGCATACCCGGGGCAGGTGCCGAAAGCTGCATCGGCAAGCATGGCGGACTCGATATATATAGGGGAAGGTGGCGCGAACACGGCCGAACTCTATCCTGAGGGCCGCAGCGGGCCACGCGCAGAGAAACCACCCAGCAGGTACGTCCGGCTACTATTCAGCATTTCTATCGCCGCCGCCGTGTTTCCATCAAGTAAAAGTGTCCTGGCAATCCCGTAGCGCGTGCGACTGGAATTCACATGCGTTTCGCGCAATTAACCTCAGCGCCCCGTTTCTGCCATCTCCGACCGACGGGCGGTCGGAGCCGCCGATCGACAGTGTGACAGGATCCACGTCGGTGCGGACCGCCCTACCATGGGGGCGCAACCACCGAACCCGTTCCCACCTGCGGGAATGCGGAATACTGACGCCACACGAAGAGATACCAGCCTCTGGTCAACCGATCAGTATCACTGGAAAGGTGTTAAAAGTAAACAGCTCGGAGGTTAAATTTCGCAGCTTAAGATTTAGAAAACTGCTGCATCGAACTATTGACGGAATTTCGCGGCTGGACCTAACGTAACTCATCGCCACGGTCGGCGCCGCGCGAAATTGCAGCGACCGCAAGCGACCGCAATGGCGAGCCCAGGGCACGCCGCCGACCCAGCGCCGTGGCCACAACTGTTGCAGAACAACTGCTCGACAACGCTGACGAGCTCGCACCACGAGGAGTTCACCATGCCCATGCCTACCCACCTCCCCGGACCGAACGCGGACGTCTGGGATTGGCAGATGCGAGGATCCTGCCGAGGCCAGGACTCCGCGGTGTTTTTCCACCCGGACGGTGAACGCGGCCGCGCCCGCACCGCGCGCGAGATGCGGGCCAAGGAGATCTGCCGGGCCTGCCCGGTGCTCATGCAGTGCCGCAGCCACGCGCTCAAAGTCAGCGAACCCTACGGTATCTGGGGCGGTATGTCCGAAACCGAGCGCGAGATGCACGCTCGGCGCAACCGCCGTCGTATGGCCGTATAAACGAACTTCTTCCCATCCGTGCGGCGCGGCGCGCCGAATGCCTAGCAAACAACCCGCGACGGCCACAAGCCGAAGTCGGTTGTACATCCGGCGTTTCGCGATAACCATCGGCGCGTCGCGGCGTGTCTTCTCCGGAAACACCTGGCGTGTCGAAGTTTTCCAGAAAGTTGCCAGGCAACAAGCGGTTTGCTGACACCCCACCGCACGTGGGGCCATAGCCACCCGCTACGGTAGTGACCGATGACACAGAATGGAGCGTTGTGACAACGCGGCCGCCGGCCGCAGAGGGCGACTCGTTCCGAAGAGAAGCCATCCCACCCGGTATCCAGGTGGAATCTGCGGTTACGGCACGCGCCGCCGAAAGTATCGAGCTCGCCGCCCTTCTCGAACGTTGCGGCCGGTCCGACCAGGAGGCATTCGCTGAGCTATACGACCGAACATGCTCACGCGTCTTCGGTCTAGTGCTACGCGTACTGCACGACCCCGGCTATGCGGAGGAGACCACACAGGAGGTCTACCTGCAGATCTGGCGGACCGCGGCAAGTTTCGACGCGGCCAAAGGATCCGCGGTGACGTGGTTGATGACCCTCGCCCACCGACGAGCCGTTGACCGGGTCCGCGCCGAACAGGCCCATACCCTGCGCGAAGTCGCTTACGGGATAAGGGTTCTCGGCAATGAATTCGATGAGGTCACCGAAGAAGTGGAGCGACGACTCGAACAGCAGGCCGTCCTCGAAGGTCTAGGAACATTGACAGAGACCCAACGGGAGGCCATATCGCTCGCCTACTACGGCGGGCGGACCTACGCGGAAGTCGCAACCCATCTCGGCGTAGGTTTACCGACCGTTAAGTCCCGTATACGGGACGGATTGACACGACTGAAGAAAAGTTTGGGGGTGACGTGAGATGAACGAAGCCCAGATCGATCTCGCGCACGCCGTCGCGCTCGGATCGATCGACGACGAAGACCACGATGCGGTACAAGAAGTGCTCGACAGTGAGGACCCGGCGCTACGCGCGGAATTCATGGCCGAAGTGCGGCAGACGAAGGAAGCCCTCTCCGCTCTCGCGGTGGCGACGGCGGCCCAGCCACCCGCCGCCCTGCGCGGCCGGTTGCTCGCCGCCATCGCCGCCGCACAACCGCCGGTCGCCTCCTGAGAAGCCCGCCTCCACCGCAGCGAACCGGTTGCCGTGATTGATATTTTTTGACTTATTGTGCAGTAGTTGTGTTCATATTGTTCACACGACGAAGGCCCCCGGGACGGATGTCCCAGGGGCCTTCTGCCATTCGGCCAGCCGAGCAGTGGGCTCAGTGTGCGTGGCCGTGGTGGCTGTGGTCGTGCTCCTCTTCCGCGGGCTTATCGACCACGGCGCTTTCGGTGGTGAGGATCATCCGGGCCACCGACGCCGCGTTCACGACGGCGGAGCGGGTCACCTTCACCGGGTCCACCACACCGTCGGTGAGCAGATCACCATAGGTGAGGGTGGCGGCATTGAAGCCTTCCTTACCGTCGGCGACCTTGCTGACCACGACGGAGCCGTCAACGCCCGCATTGGTGGCGATCCAGAACAGCGGCGCCCGCAGTGCGGTGCGCACTACCTCGACGCCGACGGCCTCGTCGCCGGACAGCGAGTCGCGCAGTTCGACGAGCTTGGCGGCGGCCTGCACCAGGGCGGTGCCACCACCGGGCACGATGCCCTCGTCGACAGCGGCCTTGGCCGCGCTCACCGCGTCCTCGACCCGGTACTTGCGCTCCTTGAGCGCGGTCTCGGTGGCCGCGCCGACCTTGATCACCGCGACGCCACCGGCCAACTTGGCCAGTCGCTCCTCGAGCTTCTCCCGATCCCAATCGGAATCGGTCGCCTCGATCTCCCGACGCAGCTGCGCGCTGCGGGCCGCGATGTCATCGGCGGTGCCCGCACCGTCGATGATCGTGGTGTCGTCCTTGGTGACGACGATGCGACGCGCCTTGCCGAGCACCTCGACACCCGCCTCGCGCAGCGTGATGCCCAGGTCCGGGTTGACAACGGTGCCCGAGGTAACCACAGCCAGATCGTCCAGGAACGCCTTGCGACGGTCACCGAAGAACGGGGCCTTCACCGCAACGGCCTTGAGGGTCTTGCGGATCGAGTTGACGACCAGGGTGGACAGCGCTTCGCCCTCGACGTCCTCGGCGATGATCAGCACCGGCTTACCGGATTCGGCGATCTTCTCCAGCAGCGGGAGCAGATCGGGCAGCGAGCCGATCTTCTCCCGGTTCAGCAGGATGTAGGCGTCCTCGAGCACGGCCTGCTGGCTGTCGGCATCGGTGACGAAGTAGGGCGAGAGGTAGCCCTTGTCGAACTGCACGCCCTCGGTGACGACGAGTTCGGTCTGCAGCGTCGAGGACTCCTCGACGGTGACGACGCCGTCTTTGCCGACGGTGGTCAGCGCCTTGCCGACCATCTCGCCGATCTCCTCGTCGCGCGAAGAGACGGTGGCGACCTGGGCGATGGCCTGCTCGCC
This sequence comes from Nocardia sp. CA-107356, assembly GCF_050946365.1. Lineage (NCBI taxonomy): Bacteria > Bacillati > Actinomycetota > Actinomycetes > Mycobacteriales > Nocardiaceae > Nocardia > Nocardia sp. CA-107356. The sequence goes on from NZ_CP191992.1 coordinate 9,083,559, forward strand.
GGAGACCGGGGTGGCCAGCGCCAGCAGCGCCTCGGACACCGCGTCCGCGGCCTTGGCGATGCCCGAACCGAGCGTGATCGGGTTCGCGCCAGCGGCAACGTTCTTCAGGCCCGCGCGCACCAGCGCCTGGGCCAGCACGGTGGCGGTGGTGGTGCCGTCGCCCGCGACGTCGTTGGTCTTGGTGGCGACACTCTTGACGAGTTGTGCGCCGAGGTTCTCGAAGGGGTCATCGAGGTCGATCTCGCGCGCGATGGTGACACCGTCGTTGGTCACGGTGGGGCCACCGAAGGCCTTCGCGAGCACGACGTGGCGACCACGCGGCCCGAGGGTGACCTTCACCGCGTCGGCGAGCTTATCGACGCCGCGCTCGAGAGCACGACGAGCCTTCTCGTCGAACTCGATCTGCTTTGCCATGTGTTTGTCAGCTCCTGTGTGTTCTGGGCCGAACGCACTCCGCCCCGGGTCGCGAAAGACACCGGGGCGGAACGCATGTGCCTATCGGCTACTTGGTGACGACGGCCAGCACGTCGCGCGCCGACAGGATGAGGTATTCCTCACCCTGGTACTTGATCTCGGTGCCGCCGTACTTGCTGTAGATGACGGTGTCGCCCTCCTTGACGTCGACCGGGATGCGGTCACCCTTATCGGTGACGCGCCCCTCGCCGACGGCGATGACGGTGCCCTCCTGCGGCTTCTCCTTCGCCGTGTCGGGGATGACCAGGCCGGAGGCCGTCGTCGTCTCGGCCTCGTTGGCCTGGACGAGGATCTTGTCCTCGAGCGGCTTGATGTTCACGCTCGCCACGTTGAGCCCTCCACTTTCAGGGGATTTACGGTCGTCCGGAACTGTTGTCCCGGACCATCGGTATCGGTGTTGTTTCGAGCGGCCCACAAGCAGTCACCAGCGGCCACCCGGACTCGACCCTGCGCATCAGCCCCGTCGTCGCGGGTGCCGGGACCCCTGCTCAGTAGTCGAACTGGCACACGCACATCACACAGTGCCGACTAGCACTCTATACATGAGAGTGCCAGCGCTCAAGGTTGGACTGTGCCAAACCGTTGGCCGCGCCATATCGGTGTCGCAGACCGCGCCACGCCCAGAGGTCCGGGGGCTTCCCAAGACTTCGTCAAATCTGTAACGTTCGGATAACGGATTGTGACAGTATTGACGACGGTCGTGCTCCGCTCGCCGTGTTCGTCGCGAACCGGCGCCGTGGGGGGAGTACCAAGCGTCACGAAATACCCAGCGGCACAGAGCAATACCCTGTTTCGCCAGAGCAAGGTCAGCGTCAGCACGAGTCGAGGCCAGCGTCAGCACAAGTCCGAACCAGCGTCACAGTACAAACACTCTTCAGAAGAAGCTTCACCAGAGGGCAAGACCACACGTGATCCATGGCCGTCCCAGCGACCCATCCGGACAACGGGTCGGCCGGGTCCCGCGCCCGAATCGTTCGTCATCCACGCGAGCGTTTCGGCTGTCCATTCGAGATGGTCGGCGACACCATGACCATCCGCTCGAAGGGAGGTGACATGCGAACATCCCTCGGCATCTCTGCCGGTAACGAGGTCGTGTGCTCGGCGCTGGTCGCAACCGCGTCCAATGGCGCGCAGAGTTTCGACTATCGAGTGGTCTCCGCGGACGCGGCCCACTCCGATCTCGGCGATCTCGTCGCGTCCTCGATCGAGCTGATGACCACTCAGCTCCCCACCACGCAACTCTCCTACGACGTGGCCTTCCCCGCGCATCCGGTCGGCGCGCGCTTCGCGGGCGCGAAACCGGTCGGTGTCGATTCCGCCGCCGGTCGTCCGCCCACCAGTGTTGCCGTCGCCTACCGCAGCAAAGAGCAGGCACAGGTAATCCGTTCGGCCACAGGCAAACAGCGTGATCTGCGGCTGGTTCCGGAAGGCACCGCGGCGCTCACCTATCTGCGCCACACCGGACTGGTCGACCGTTACGACACCGTCGCCATCATCGATCTCGGCGCGACCGGATTGAGCGTCACCGTCGCCGAGCAGGCCGACTTCACCATCCTGCGCACCGAACGCACCGGCACGATCAGCGGCACCGCCATCGATGAGCTGATCTATCACCACCTCGTCGATCTGCACTACGCCCGGCGCGGTACACGGCCCAACCGGGGCATGCTGACCAACCGCGGCCGCGCCGCCAAGGAACATCTGTCGATCGCACCCGCCGTGACCATCGACCATGTCGCCGGGCAGCCGCTCAAGCTGACCAGGGCAGACTTCGAGGAACTGATCTCGGATCTGCTACGCGAGACGGCCGTTTTCGCCGCCGCGGTATTCGCGCGGTCGCCCAAGGCTCCACAGGCCGTGATCGTGATCGGTGGCGGCGCCAATATCCCCGCGGTGCTGTCCACCCTCGCCCATGCGCTGGACGTGCCGGTGCACACCGTCGACGATCCGGAGGCGGTGATCGCCAAAGGCGCCGCCCTGGTGGCGGATTCGGTGCAACCGTCGGTATTCCCGGTGGTCGCGCTCGGCTCCGCCGACGCGCCGGTCGGCACCTTCACCAAGGTTGTCGGCACGCTGGCGGGTGCGATCGTGGTGGTCGGGCTGGTCATCGGCTACGGCGTGAAGACGTTCGCGCCGACCGGCGACGACGACATCTCCCCCGCGGGCACCACCAGCAGCGCACAACTACCGATGCCGCCGGTGACGGTAGTGCCGCCGACCGGCGCTGGCACCTCGACCACCGGCCCGAGCCGAGAGGGCACCAACCGGCCCTCCGGCGCCACCATCCCCTCGCTCACCCCGGACCGGAGCCAGCCGCCCGCCTCGACACCCGCGGCAACCACAACCGCGAACGTGCCCACGCTGCGTCCGGATCCGAACCTGCCGCCGATCCCGTTCCCGGAGTTTCTCGGGCCGCTGTTCGGCAATCCGAACGCACCGGGCTCGTCGGGACCGGAACATACTCCGACGCAGGGGGCATCGACCGCGACACCTACTCCGATGCCGATCGAGCCGACGCAGGCGCCCGCACAATCACGAATTCCATTCCCGCCCAAGGCGAATTCGGGGTCGAGTGCCGGACCGACGGATCCGAATATGACGTTGGTGCCCGGTTTTCAGTCGAGTTCGGGACAGCTGGTGGGGCAGGCGGACTAGGCCGCGTCGGCCAGGTGTTTGCCGGGGTCAGTAGCCATGCCACCCAGCAGTCGGCAAGACTGAAGGCGTGGACGATGTCGCGGCGGACACGGTGGGGCGGGGCCGCATCGAGCGGTTTCTGCGGGAACTCGGGGCCGATCGGATTGCGCATCCAGGCGGTACGCTGCTGGCCCATCTCATCCGGGTGACCGATGTCCTGGCCGAATGGGGTGCGGGCGCGGATATCGAGTCCGCCGGGCTCTGTCATGCGATGTACGGCACCGACGGCTTCAACCAGTCGCTGCTCGAACTGTCCGAAAGGCGAACGGTGGCAGCGCTGATCGGTGCGCGGGCCGAAGCCCTGGTCTACCTGTACGGCAGCTGTGACCGGTCAGCGGTCTACCCGCGGCTCGATACGCCATCAGTTGTGTTCCGCGACCGTTTCACCGGACGCGAATTCGAACCGGACGGTACCGACCTGCGGGCGTTCATGGAGATCACGGCGGCCAACGAACTCGACGTCATGGCGCACAACGCCGAACTCGCCGCCCAGCACGGACCGGCGCTCTACCAACTGTTCGCCCGCACCAGCGGCTACCTCTCCTCGAACGCGTGGCAGGCCTGTCGGACGAAGCTCAGCCGACCCGACTGACCGACACCGGCAGTCCGGGATCGGTCGCCACCGTCAGCGGCGATGGTGTTGCGTCGCCTGCGATTACGTGGGCGCCGAGGGCCGCGATCATTACGCCGTTGTCGGTGCACAGGCGGGGCTTGGGGACGCGCAGGCGCAATCCGGCTGCCGCGCAGCGTTCTTCGGCCATGGAGCGGATGCGGGAATTGGCAGTGGCGCCACCGCCGAGGACGAGGGTGTCGACGCCGACATCCTGGGCCGCGCGCACTGCCTTCATGGTGAGCACATCGGCGACCGATTCCTGGAAGGACGCCGCGATATCCGGAATCGGGAGCTCCTCGGCGGTGAAGCCGTTGCGCTGGGCCGCCTCGACGTAGCGCGCGACGGCGGTCTTCAGACCGGAGAAGGAGAAGTCGTAGCGCGGATCGCGCGGTCCGGTCATACCGCGTGGGAAGGCGATCGCCTTCGGATCGCCGTGCGCGGCAGCGGCATCCAGTGCGGGCCCGCCCGGGAAGCCGAGGCCGAGCAGCCGGGCCACCTTGTCGAAGGCCTCACCCGCGGCGTCGTCGACGGTGCTGCCGAGTTCGACGATCGGCTCGGCCAATTCGGTGACGTGCAGCAGGTGCGTGTGCCCGCCGGAGACCAGCAGCGCGACGCACGGCGGCATCGGACCGTGCTCGAGGGTGTCGACGGCGACGTGTCCGCCGAGATGGTTCAGCGCGTAGAAGGGCACATCCCACGCTGCCGCATAGGCTTTCGCGGCCGCGACGCCGACCAGCAGGGCACCGGCCAGACCGGGGCCGATGGTGACCGCGAGTGCGTCGGGTTTGCTGATACCCGCGGTCGCCAACGCGCGGCGCATCGCGGGCACGATGGCCTCGAGGTGTGCGCGCGAGGCGATCTCGGGCACCACACCGCCGAAGCGGGCGTGCTGTTCGACGCTGGAGGCGACCTCGTCGGCGAGCAGTTCGCAGGTCCCGTCGACGTGGCGGCGCACGATGCCGACTCCGGTTTCGTCGCAGGAACTTTCGATACCCATGACGATCACGACAGCACCTCGTTCGGTTGTGCCGCTTCGCTCGGCTGCGGGCCCCAGACCTGGTTCGCGGCGGTCAGCTCCGGCCTGCGCATGGTGTACGCGTCGGCACCGCTGGGATGGTAGTAGTTCTTGCGCAAGCCGATGATGTGGAAGCCGTGCTTGGCGTACATCGCGATGGCGGCGGCATTATCGGTGCGCACCTCGAGGAAGACCGGCCCGCCGCGCTTGCCCGCCTCGGCGAGCAGCGCCTCCAGCAGTACGGTGCCGATGCCGCAGCGATGGCAGCCGGGATCGACGCCGATGGTGTGCACCTCGGCCTCGGGGTGTTCGGCATCACCGAGCAATGCGATGCCCGCATAGCCGACCATTCGCCCGGCATCGTCGCGGGCGACGATATAGCGGTTGTGCGGCCCGGCCAGTTCGGAGCGGAACGACACCGCCTGCCACGGATCGTCCTCCGGAAACAGCAGCTGTTCGAGTTCGACGCAGCGTTCGATATCCGCGCCGTCCATGGCCTCGATGCGCATCACGGGTCTACGGGGGTCCACCGCCGTCACGCTCCCGTCCGGTCGAGCGTGCGGTAACTCCGTTCGACCGCGTCCGGCCTGCGCAGGTACAGCGGGACCAACGGTTCCGGGGCGGTGCGCGCCAGCAGTTCGGCGGCCGCGACGCGCACCAGCCCAGCGGGCGAGGGCGTCTCGGCCGGGAGTACCGGCAGGTCGAACAGGTCGACGTGCGAGGCGGATCCGGCGATCATGCTGGCGTGCACGGGATCCAGGTCACCGGGCTTGCTCACATCCGGGCCCTCGATGCGACGTCCGTCACGGTAGCGCGCCCAGTACACCTCGCGGCGGCGCGCGTCGGTGACCACCAGGAGCTCGCTCTCGGGCGTGATGTCCGGCACCACCGTTGGTTCGAGTACGGCGTCGGCGGCGATCGCATCGAGGCTGCACACCCCGTAGACCGGGACGCCGAGTGCGTCACCGAAGGCGGCGGCGGTCGCCATGCCGACCCGCAGTCCGGTGAACGGACCGGGCCCGATGCCGACCACGACGGCCGCGATATCGGCCCTGGAACGACCTGCCTCCGAGAGGCATTCGAGGATTTGCGGAGTGAGCACCTCGGCATGGGCGCGGGCGTCGACCCGGACGCGCGAGGCGACGGTGCGCACTCGCGCCGGGGCACCGGCGCCGGGGACGGCCTGCTCCAGTTCCACCAATCCCGCTGTAACGGCGGGTGTCGCGGTGTCGACGGCTAGTACAAGCATGATTGACCCAACGATACCGGGTGGTACCTGCGCGCGGTGCGGAGCTACGCGGTAGCTATATCAGCGCGATAATCGGCTACGACCGCGGACTATCCGACCCATTCCCAGATCGCGGTGCGGACATCGGAATTCGGTTCGCGCGAGAGCATCACGTACAGATGTCGCTCGGCGAGGTGTTCCACGACACCCTTGCCCCACTCCACCACCACGACCGCCTGATGCAGATCGGTATCGAGATCCAGCGCGTCCAGCTCGTCCAGATCGCCGCCGAGTCGATAGGCGTCCACGTGCACCAGCGGCACCGGTGCCGCGCCGACGCGCTGCCCGGCCCGGTGCTGGCGGGCGATGATGAAGGTCGGTGAGCTGACCCGGCCCTGCACGCCGAGGCCCTCGGCAATGCCGCGAGTGAGCGCGGTCTTGCCCGCGCCGAGCGGTCCGTCGAGCACCACCAGGTCACCCGCGACGAGTCCGGCGGCGAGTTCGCGGCCGAAGGCCTCGGTATCGGCGACCGTGGGCAGGATCCGCTGCTGCCGTTCAGCCACCGGCGACCTCCGAGATCGATGGGGTGTGCTCGATCACACCGGCGCGTACCAGCAGCCGGTCGAGTGCCGCGTTGACGATATCCGGGAATTGCAGGTGCGCCATATGCGCGGCGTCATCGAGGCGGATGAGTTCGCTATTGGGCAATTCGCGCACCAGCGCCCGCGAATTGCGGAACGGAATGACGACATCGTGCGCGCCGCCGAGCACCAGCACCGGCAGATCCGCCAGCGTCGGCAGCGCCGCCGATTCGTCGTGCAGTTCGAAGGCCCGGAGAAATTTCACGATCGTCTCGACGGGCGTGCGGTCGATCATCAGCGTGGTGAATCGCGACAGCGTGGGGCTCGCATGCCCGTGATACGAGCTGACGTGCAGTATCGGCGCGATCACATGCCGGACGGTGCTGCGCCCGGCCTGCACCAACGCGGGCGCGGTATGCACGGCCAACCGGAAGCCGTCGACCGCGGGGTGGCGTAACAGCTGCGTGATGCCCGCCGAGGTGACCTCGGCCGCCGCGGTCGAGAGCAGACCGATCCCGATCACCCGCGCCGCGAACAACTCCGGGAACTGCGCGGCCGCGGCCAGTATCGCCATACCGCCGAGCGAATGACCGACCAGGGCCACCGGACCGGTCGGCGCGGTCGCCTCGATGACGGCCGCCAGATCGCGGCCGAGTTGGGCGACGGTACAGCTCTCGGTGGCCGGTGTGCCGGAGCGACCGTGGCCGCGGAGATCGAAGAAGACCAGGCGAACCTTTGGGCCCCATACCTTTTCCAGACCGCGGCGCTGGAAGTGGAAGGACTCCATGGTGTTGCAGAAGCCGTGCACGAAAATCGCGGTCACCGGGGCGTCGGGCGGACCACACTCCCTGGTGGCCAGGCGCACACCGTCTTCGGTGATCACGGCGCCCGAGCGGTCCTCGTCGAGCAGGTCGAAGTTCTCGTCACGGTATTCGTCGGCACGGGGCGGCCAGAGCACCCGGGCACCGATGCGCCGCAAGGCGTGTGCGCCCGCCAGCGCGCCGACTACACCTGCGGTGGCCAGTCCGCCGCCGATGACGGTGCTGCGGTTTCTCATCTGATACCTCGTCCGATATGGCGCCGAGCCACTCGGCCGTGTGGTGCGCACACGACCTCGTAGTGGATGGTGCCGAGTAGATCCGCCCAGTCCTGGGCCCGCGGTTGGTCCGCACCGAACAGGATCGCGGTATCGCCCTCGGTGACGCCCGCCGCGTTATCGCCCAGGTCCACGACGAATTGGTCCATGCAGATGCGACCGACGTTCGGGCGCAACGCGCCGCCGAGCCACACCGAGAATCGGTTGCTCAACGGACGGAACACGCCGTCGGCGTATCCGGCCGGGATGAGGGCGACGGTGGTGTCGTGCGGTGCGATCCATTGGTGGCCGTAGGAGACGCCCTCTCCGGCGGCGACCGGCTTCACCAGTGCGACGCGGGCTCGGAAGGTCATCGCGGGGCGCAGGCCGAAGTCGCCGAGTTCGGGTATCGGGGTGAGGCCGTACATCGCGATGCCGGGGCGGACCATATCGAAGGCGAGATCAGGACGGGTGACGGTGGCAGCCGAGTTGGCGAGGTGGACCAGCTCCGGTTCGAGGCCGTATTCCTTGGCGGCGGCGATGGCATCGACGAAACGGTCGCGCTGGACGTCGATAAAAGGGTGTTCCGGCTCGTCGGCGTGGGCGAGGTGGGAGAAGATCGCACGGAACCGCACCACCTGCTCGTCCACCAGCGCCCGCAGTGCCGCGAGCACCGCCGGGTACTCGAGCGACCAAACGCCATTGCGATTGAGGCCGGTGTCGACCTTGAGCGTGACGATGGCGGTCCGGCCGGTGCCGCGTGCCGCGGCCTCGACGGCCCGGAGATGGGCCAGGGATGAGACGCCGATCTCGATATCGTGCTCGATCGCCGCACCGAAATCGGCATCGGAATTGTTGAGCCAGCACAGAACCGGGGCGGTAATGCCCGCCTCGCGCAACTGCACCGCCTCGGCGACCGTGGTGACACCGAGTTCCACGGCCCCCGCCGCCAGTGCAGCCCGAGCGACCTCCACGGCGCCGTGGTTGTAGCCGTCGGCCTTGACCACCGCCATCACCGCGGCATCCCCCGCGTATTCACGCAAGATCCGCACGTTGTGGGCGATGGCATCCAGATCGACAACCGTCTCCACTTGGGCCTCCACGGTTACTGATCCTGCCATTCGCCGAAGCGCTCGCGCGAGCGCGTTGGTAATCCGACGGCCGCGAGCTCAACGTCAGCGCCGCGAATGCGGACGGAAAGGTTCCAGGATCAAGTACCCGGCACGGCCGCGCTGGCGGCGGGAGCCAGCGCCGCTCATGCGGCGGTCAGCGAGCGGCGAGTGCGCGCAGGATGCGAATGGCGGGGCGGAGGTGGTCGAGCAGGGGGGTTGCGGAGATGGGGGCGGCGTCGAGGTGGTCTTCGTGGGCGGCGAGGTTAGCGGCCAGGGCATGGGCGCGGGCGGCGGCGGCCGCGGACCAGGCCGGATCGCGGCCCGCGGCGAGCAGGGCGCCGATGATGCCGGAAAGGACGTCGCCAGCGCCCGCGGTAGCGGCCCAAGAGCCGCCCGCTTCATTGACGAGTACCGGGCGGCCCGGGGTGGCGACCAGGGTTGCGCGGCCCTTGAGCAGGACGGTGAGTTGCCAGGATTCGGCGAGGCCACGCACGGCGAATACGCGGTCCGGGCCGACCTCATATCCGGTCAAGCGGGCGAACTCACCCGCGTGCGGGGTCAATACGGTGGGGGCGGTGCGGCCGCGGACCAGGTCGGGATCGGCGGCGAGCAAGGTCAGGCCGTCGGCGTCGACCACGACGGGAAGGCCGGTGGACAGGATTTCGGCGAGCCGTTTGCTGGCATCGGCGTCGGTGCCAGCGCCGGGGCCGAATACCCAGGACTGAACTCGGCCGGTGGACGAGATCGTCGGGGCGGCAATGACTTCTGGGAAGTGATCGAGCACCTCAGCCGCACCGGTTCCGGCATAGCGGACCATACCGGAGGTGGCCGCGACTGCGGCGCCGGTGCACAGCACCGCAGCTCCGGGGTAGGTGGCGCTGCCCGCGCAGATACCGGTGACACCCTGGGTGTATTTGTCGTCGCTCGGCCCCGGGACCGGCCAGTGCGCGCCGATCTCCGCTGGCTCGAAGGCCGCGAGATTCGGTTCCGGTAGGCGTAAACCGATGGGCACCAGCTCGATTCGTCCACAGTAGGGCGCGGCTAGCGCATGCACCGGCTTGTAAGCGCCGAATGCGACAGTGACGTCGGCGCGAACAGCGGGGCCGGTGACCGCACCGGTATCCGGATCCACTCCACTGGGCAGATCCGCCGCGATGATCGGAACATTCAGAGCGGCAACGAGTTCCGCGGCCGCGGGGCGCAGTGGACCGCGGCCGGAGATACCCACGATGCCATCGATCACAAGATCAGGTGCGCCCGAACTCGACGCTTCGGCGTCCGACGCGGTTCGGATCCGGCCGCCTGCCTTGCGCAGTGCGGCAAGGCCTTTCGAGTGGGCACGTTCCGGATTCAGCAGCACCGCGGTCACGGTGACGCCGCGGCGGCGCAGCATGGATCCCGCCCAGAGCACGTCACCGCCGTTATCGCCCGAGCCGACGAGCAGCAGCACCGACCGGCCCGCGATACCGCCGGTCCGGGCGCGCAATTCGCCCGCGACCACCGTCGCCAATCCGTATGCCGCCCGGTGCATGGGCATGCCTTCGGGAACGCGGGTGAACAGCTCGGCCTCGGCCACGCGCACTGCATCGGCGGTGAAATAGCCCCGCTGGCTGGACATGAACACTCCCCTCCACTGCGTCGATCGGACACTGCGGTTCCGCCGGTGCGGGGGCATCGCCGTCGCGGTCGAACCGGCACCGCCATGGCGCTGTGCGGTCCCGCACGGTCAGCAGACTACGCTTGGCCGTCATGCCGATGGTGCGCCGCGCGATGTCCACCCAGGTCGGGGCCGGGTTCGTCCTGGCGGCGACACTATTACTGTCGGGCTGCGGCTCCACCGAAACGAATTCACCCACACTGTCCACCACGGCGAAGGCGAACAGCCAAGCACCCGGTACCAAGTCCGGCGAGACGAAAACCGCCGCCGTCACCGTTGATGTCGCGGAGATGAAGTTCTCCCCCGCCGACGTCACCGTCAAGGTCGGCGACACCGTGACCTGGAAGTTCAAGGACAGCGTCCCGCACACCGTGCAGGGCATCGGCGATAGGGCGATGGGCATCAACAGCCCGATCTTCGACAGGGGCGAGTGGAGCTACACCTTCATCGCCCCTGGCACCTACCGCTACCTGTGCTCGCTGCATCCGCAGATGCGCGGCACCGTCACTGTCGAGTAGCCCCGCCCCGGTCAGCCCTTCTCCAGCACGGTCTGCACAACCACGGTGCCCTGTCGGCCGCTTCGGCAAGGACCACCACGCATCGGCGCACACGGCCCAGGCCGGTAACGGCACTCGACACCCGCACCGAGCGCGGCCGATTCATCGCAGCGATCGACCGGCGCACCAATGATGGGCTGCATCCGCAGCATTCGTACCGCTGATGAGCCGCGTCCGCAGCATTCGTACCGCGCGTACGCGTCCCGACTGCGCATCGCCTGCGATGCGCAGTCGTGCCGAATACGGCCAGGTCATCGCGCCTACCGACCGGCGACCCGATGATGGACTACGCCTGTGGGATTCACACGCCGCGTGCCGCGCCAGTGTTCATCGCCTCCACGGCTGCGACCAGGGGGGCCAATTCCGGGTCGGCGGCGGCTTGGCCAAGAGCGCTCGATAGGGCCGCATCGTGAGTGGGGCGCGCTCGGGCCAGCAGTTCCAAGCCCGTGGGGGTGACGTCGGTGTAGATGCCGCGGCGATCGTCCGGGCATAGATAACGCTGCAGCAGGCCGCGGTCTTCGAGGCGCGTGACCAGTCGGGTCGTCGCGCTCTGACTCAGCACCACGGCTTCGGCGACCTGGTTCATGCGCAGGTGCCCGCCGGGTCCGTCGTGCTGGCGGCTGAGCACGACGAGCAACGAGTACTCGCGCACGCTCAACTCGTGACCGGATTGCAGGGCGCGTTCGATATGCGCCTCGATCCGATCGTGCAGCAGCGACAGTGCGTACCAACCATCGGCCAGGCCGGTCAGCGCGGCATCCGCGGTCATTGAGAGTCCTTCTGTGTCGTGGCTCGTCCTCTCCAGGATAGATGAACGACGCAATAGCCCGCGCTTGCAATTATCACGCGTCTGCAATTATTGTTGACGCTCGTAAAGCTCAGGCGCAACATCACGTGGAGGCTCATGCACATGCCGCTCGCACTACTCGCTCTGACACTCGGGGCCTTCGGAATCGGCACCACCGAATTCGTCGTCGTCGGACTACTCCCCGACATCGCCGACACCTACACGGTGTCGATCCCCACGGCAGGTCTGCTGGTCACCGGTTACGCGCTCGGCGTGCTGGTCGGCGCGCCGATCATGACCGGACTCGGCACCCGGGTATCGCGCAAGCGCATGCTGCTCGTCAGTCTGCTGCTCTTGATCGCGGGCAACGTACTGTCCGCGCTCGCACCGACTTTCGGCCTCATGCTGACCGGGCGCATCGTCGCGTCGCTGGCCCACGGCGCCTTCTTCGGCATCGGCTCGGTGGTCGCCGGAAATCTGGTGCGCCCGGACCGCAAGGCCGGTGCGATCGCCATGATGTTCACCGGACTCACCGTCGCGACCATCGTCGGTGTGCCGCTCGGCACCCTGCTCGGCCAGCAGTTCGGATGGCGGCTCACCTTCCTGCTCGTCGCACTGGTCGGCTCGGCCGGACTGCTCGGCGTCGCCGCACTCGTCCCCGAACAGCCCGCACCGCACAACGCCCGCCTGCGTCACGAACTCGCCGTACTCGCCAACCCGCAGGTGCTGCTCGCGATGGCCATGACGGTGCTCGGCTTCGGCGGTGTCTTCGCGGCGATCACCTACCTCGCGCCGATGATGACCGAGGTCACCGGCTATGCGGAGAGTTCGGTCACCTGGCTGCTCGTCCTCTTCGGCATCGGCTTCTTCCTCGGCAACCTGATCGGCGGCAAATTCGCCGACCGGCACCTGATGCCGATGCTCTACACCTCACTCGGCGGTCTCGCGGTGGTACTCGCGCTGTTCACTGTCACCGCACACAACAAGTTCGCCGCGGCGATCACCGTCGTTTTGATCGGCGCGCTCGGCTTCGCGACCGTGCCGCCGCTGCAGAAGCGAGTGCTGGACCAGGCCGGATCCGCCCCCACCCTGGCCTCGGCGCTGAATATCGGTGCGTTCAACCTCGGTAATGCGGTGTCGGCGTGGCTCGGCGGCGTGGTGATCGCCGCGGGGTACGGATACACCGCACCGAACTGGATCGGCGGCGGCTTGGTGGTGACAGCCCTCGGCCTCGCGATACTGTCGGGCAGCCTGGAACGCCGCACTACCGCACGATCAGCCAACGCAACCAACCCCCTGGTGGCAGCGCTGTCCTGACTACCTCCCCAACCCACCGTCCCTGGATCGCCGTCGCACCCTCCTTCCGAACGCCCGTCGGTCTGGTCGGAACACTCGCCGACGGTAGTCAGATGGCAGCTTGCGCGGCTGGGTACCGCGACCATTTGACTACCGTCGATCGCCGGAACGCGGCATTGGCCGGGGCTGGGGGCGGTGGCTGGTCGGGATGCGGTGGGTCCTGTTGTCCCGCACTGACTTCCGAGGTCCGCCGTCCCGGTGCCGTCCAGCGGTTTTGCCGGGGCTATGGGGGCGGCAGCCAGTCGGCTGCGGTGGGTCCTGTTGTCCTGAACTTCCGAGGTCGGCCGACTCAGATCAGCTGACGTCCAGCGGCTTTGCCGCGGCCACGGGGGTGCGGTGGCTCGCCGGGCTGCAGTGGGTCCTGTTGTCCTGCACAGACTTCCGAGATCGACCACCCCAGATCAGCTGACGTCCAATGGTTTTGCCGCGGCAGTGCTGGGCGCGTCGGGTGCCGTACCCGGCTTTCCGCAGTCAGGTGGACAGGCAGCAGCTTCCAGCGTGGTCGTCTGGCTGTGGTTGCGTTGTAGGGCTTTCGATGTTGAGGGTAGTCATATGGTTGTTGTGGTCGGGGGCGGAGCCGCCATATGCCCCTCGGTGGGGGCTGGCCACCAGTTGACTGCGCTCGGTGGGGTGGGCTGCTACCGGGGCCAGGGCACTGGACTGATGGGGTTCAGCGGGGTGGGCTATTCGACCGTGACGGACTTGGCCAGGTTGCGGGGCTTATCGATGTCGTAGCCGCGGGCCTGCGCTACCTCGGCGGCGAAGACCTGCAGGGGAACGGTGGACAGCAGTGGCTGGAACAGTGTTGGTGCCGAAGGGATTTCGATGAGGTCGTCGGCGAACGGACGCACCGTGTCATCTCCTTCCTCGGCGATCACGATGGTGCGGGCGCCGCGGGCCTGGATCTCGCGGATATTGCTGAGCAGCTTGGAGTGCAGGACCGCGCGGCCCTTGGGCGAGGGCATGACCACGATGACCGGCAGCCCTTCTTCGATCAGCGCGATCGGACCGTGCTTGAGCTCACCCGCCGCGAATCCCTCGGCGTGCATGTACGCCAGTTCCTTCAGCTTGAGCGCACCCTCCAAGGCCACCGGGTAGCCGACGTGGCGCCCCAGGAACAGCACGGTAGGCACCTGCGCCAGCTCCCGCGCGATCGCACGCACCTGCGGCGCGGTCTCCAGCACCTGCTGCACCAGCTGCGGCATCGCCTCGAGTTCGGCGAACTCGCGCGCCACCTCGTCGGGATACTTGGTGCCGCGTGCCTGCGCCAAGGCCAGTCCGACCAGGTAGTTCGCCGCCACCTGCGCCAGGAACGCCTTGGTCGACGCGACGCCGATCTCGGGTCCGGTCCTGGTGTAGAGCACCGCATCGGACTCGCGCGGAATTTGTGCGCCGTTGGTATTGCAGATGGCGAGCACGCGCGCCTTCTGCTCCTTCGCATGCCGCACCGCCTCGAGTGTGTCGGCGGTCTCCCCGGACTGCGAGATCGCGACCACCAGCGTCGAACGGTCCAAAACCGGGTCGCGGTAGCGGAATTCACTGGCCAGCTCCACCTCGACGGGCAGTCGGGTCCAGTGTTCGATCGCATATTTGGCCAGCAGTCCGGCGTGATAGGAGCTGCCACAGGCGACGACGAACACCTTGTCGACGTCGCGCAGTTCCTGATCGGCGAGGCGCTGCTCGTCCAGCACGATCCGGCCACCGGCCCCGTCATGAGTGAAGTGCCCGATCAGCGTGTCGGCGACACCGGCTGGCTGCTCCTCGATCTCCTTCAGCATGAAGAAGTCGTGGCCGCCCTTCTCGGCGGCGGCCAGATCCCAGTCGATGGTGAACGGACGGGTGCGCGCCAGCGCGTCGTTGCCAGCGAAGTCGGTGACCGTGTAGGAGTCGGCGGTGATCACCACGGCCTGGTCCTGGCCGAGTTCGACGGCCTCGCGGGTGTGCTCGATGAACGCGGTGACGTCGGAGGCGATGAACATCTCACCCTTGCCGACACCGATGACCAGCGGCGTCGAGCGGCGCGCGGCCACGATGACGTCCGGGTGGTCGGCATGGGTGAAGACCAGCGTGAAAGCACCCTCCAGCCGACGCAGCACGGCCAGTGCACTCGCCGCGAAGTCCCCGACGGTCGAACCCTCGGCATACGCGCGCGCCACCAAGTGCACGGCGACCTCGGTATCCGTATCGCTGCGCAGCTCTACCCCGGCCTCCTCGAGTTCCCGGCGCAGCGGGACGAAGTTCTCGATGATGCCGTTGTGCACCACGGCCACCTTGTCGGTGGTGTCGCGATGTGGATGCGCGTTGCGGTCGGTCGGCGCGCCGTGGGTAGCCCAGCGGGTGTGACCCATGCCGGTGGTGCCCGCGAAGTGGTCGGTCCCGATTTCGGCGAGTTCGGCCTCGAGATTGGCCAGTTTGCCCGCCTTGCGTTCCACCGCCAACACGCCCGCACCATCCAGGATCGCGACGCCCGCGGAGTCGTATCCTCGATATTCCATGCGGCGCAACGCGTCAACGACAACGCCCAGGGCGTCCCGGTACCCGACGTACCCCACGATTCCGCACATGGCTCACCAGAGTACTTATCGGATAACGTTCACGTCGTGTCGGCGTCTGTGAAATCACTCCTGAGCACCCTGACCAGCCGGGGGCCCCACCGCGTACTACGCGGCAATCTCGCCATCGCCGGTCAGCCCGGCGTGGTGTTCACCCCGGAGTCCGGACTGAACCTGCCCGCGGTCGCGTTCGGCCACAGCTGGCTGACCGGCACCGCCAACTATCGCGCCACCCTCGAACACCTCGCGTCCTGGGGTTTTGTGGCCGCGGGCCCCGATACCGAGCGCGGGCCGATCCCGTCACATCTCGGGCTGGCCACCGATCTGCTCACCACCCTGGATATCTGCACCGGCGTCCGGTTGGGTGACGGTGCGATCAGCGTGCATCCCGACCGCCTGGCCCTGGTCGGGCACGGGATGGGTGCGGGCGCGGCGGTCATCGCCGCCGGACAACGCCGCGTCGCCGCGGTCGCCGCCCTCTATCCAGCGCCGACCGCGCCGACCGCCGAATCCATCGCGCCCGATATCGACACGCCCGCGTTGGTGCTGGCGGGAGCCACCGATATCGAATCCGTCAGCTCGAATGCGATCCCGTTGGCCGCCGCTTGGGCCGGGCCGGTCGTATTGCGGGCAGTCGATGGAGCTTCACATAACGGCATCATCGAAGGCCGCCGCGCGCTGGCCGCGTTGGGTGCCGGCAAGCATGAGGCCAAGACCGCGCGGACTACGCGGGCCATCCTGACCGGCTATCTGCTGCACAAACTGTCGCGCGACAAGACATATGCGGCGTTCTCCGATCCGGAAGCGCTCATCCCGCACACCACGGTGGTCGATCCGGAAGCGACGCGTGAGCAGGAGAAGCCGAAGCTCTCGGTCGTTCAGTTCGCGCAACTGTTGCGCAAGTAGGTCGAAGGGCAAGCGCCCGCCGGTATCGCGTTTGTCAGTCCGCCGCCGCATCACAGCCTGCCGGGCAGGCCTCGTACCCCGGACGCTCGAGCGCTCGCGCCGGGATCGTCATCACCGCCCGGTAGACGCTGACCTCGGCCACGCCGCCCCCTGTTGCCCAGTCGGAACCGCCAGTCGCCAGCGGCGAAGCCTGTCGTCATCGAGGCCATCCCCTCTGTCCGACGTGGCTCGAGGGCACACCTGCACCGTCGCGCCTCGTAGCCGACACGACCCCATCCGCGTGGGCTGCCGCCGTCATCGCCCAATAGGCACACGCAACGCGGATAGTTACTGGACAGGCGGCCGTAGACCGTCCAGCGCGAGCTCGATGAACCGCCGCCAATCGCCGAACCCGTCACGGCTGACCGTGGCGACCGCGCCGACGAGCATATAGAGGTCGGCGACCGTGGCATCCGCGCGAATGCTGCCGTCGGCCCGGCCCCTGGCCAGTAGTTCCGCACCGAGTTCAGCCAGATCGTCGCGCACGGTGCCGCGCGGCTCGGTGTCACCGAGTACCGACTCGATGGTGCCGGACAGCACACGCCCCTGCTCGTGCACTTCGGCGACATGGCCGAGGAAACCTGCCAGCGCCTGCCTCGTATCCGGATTCGGGAGGCAGGTGCGGCGGACATACTCGAGAATTCCGGCGAAGCGCTGTTCAGCGGCGGCCTCGATCAAGGCGCGGCGGGTCGGGAAGTGGCGGTAGACGGTGCCGACCCCGACCCCGGCGGCGCGCGCCACATCAGCCATCTGCACCTCGTCACCGTGTTCGGTGAACAGCGCCGTCGCGGTTGCGAGGACTTGGTCGCGGTTGCGGGCGGCGTCGGTGCGGAGCTTGCGGGCGTTCGGGTCGGTCATCGATCTCCCATATCTACTGGCGGAGCGTAGGTTAGACGGGGCTCGGGATCGGTGCGCGGGTGCGCTCGACGACGATCGCGGCGGCCAGGACGACGAGCATCACCAAGGCGATGAACAGTTGCGGATCCATGCCGATGACCTTGGTGGCGTCGGCCGCGTGCTCCGGATCCTGCGCGGCGGTGCCGGGGAAGAGCAGCGCACCGAACATGGCCAGCCAGGTGACCGATCCGAGTGCGGCGGCCAAAAAGAACCGGGCGCGGAGGCTTCCCGTGCGCTGCCAGAGGACGACCAGGCCGATCGCGCCGATCAGTGCGCCCATGCCGATGTATTGGGCGTCATGGAATTTGGCGTGTGGGGGCCAGGCGGGGTTGTGGAGGTGGAGGTCGGCGATGCCGGGGATGACGAGGTCGGCGAGGAGGGGGCCGACGAGGGTGTTGAGGAGGACTGCGCCGACGAGGATGCGTGGGAGGGTCCAGTGGGTTGGGGTGGTCATCGGGGCCTATCGGTCAGGAGTGAGTGAATCGGAATCCGATTCCGGTTTCACCGTAGAGCTGTCGTGCGCGAACTGTCAACGGACTGTGTGTGTTCCGCGATCGTCGACCGTGGGCGACCAGTGGGAACCGGCTTGTGGGGCGCTTGCACGGTGGTGGAGCGCTCGGTACGGTCGATCCAGCTGAATAGGGGGCGGGGAGCCGGTCCGGCCCTGTTCGATGTCATCGACACCCGGCGACCGGGAGGACTCACATGGCCAGCAGGGGGAAGCTCGTGCTCGGTTCTGCGTTTGCGGTTGGTGTTGTTGTGTTGGCGGGGTGTGGGGCGTCGACTGATGGAAAAGCCGAGCCCGCAACGGCTACTACTGGTGCGGGGTCGTCGATGGCCGCTGATGCGCCGAGTAGTTACGACCCATGCAAGGACGTTCCGCAGGCTGTGCTGGACTCGGAAAAGCTGCGCCGAACTCGCGTCGTCAATGACGACACGAGCGCTGGAGTCAAATGGCGAGGCTGTGCATTCATACGGTCGGACGGCTATGGAGTGAGTATTACCACCACCAATCTCACCGTGGATGCCACCCGCAGTCGCAACTTTCCCGAGACCACCGAGTTCACCGTTAATGGCAGACGAGCGATTTCAACCCGCCAGTTCGACGGCCAGTACATCAAAGAGGCATGCACCGTGAACGTGGAAATGAAGGACGGCAGCCTCGATTTCAATCTGAACAATCCGCAGTCGAATCGCGACACAGGCAGCACTGACTCGTGCGTACTGGCTCGAGGCCTTGCGGAAAAGGTTGTGCCCAGCCTGCCCGCCACAGCCTGACTACAGCTTCACGGACCGAACCGGGAGGGGAACAACATGGCGAACGATGACAAGACTTCACCGAGCCCGTTGGCGAACTTGATCACCGAGGCACGCGAGGGTCGGCTGACGGTGCGGCTGGATCTCGAGAAATTCGTCTACATCGACCGAGACTGCCAATACTTCAAAGACCAGATCCGCGACATCCAGACGAGAATGACCGAGGTCTCCAGGCAGGACAAGTGGAATCTTGGTGAGCATTTCACGGCGCAGGGAGACCGAGATCTGGTGTCCGCCAAGACAATGGTCAAACGTTGGCGGGACAAGTCCAAGGACACAGGTAGCTCCAATAGTTCGGATAACAGTGTCTACGCGGTGATGGAATCGCACTACAAGGTCATCGAAGACTTCCAGACCCTGTTCCGGACAGTCCGCGAACGCATCACCGGCGTCGACACCGACCAATCGGCCCGCTACAAGGACTTGGAGACGAACCTGCCGCAGCAGGCTCCGGCGACGCCGAAAATCTTCTCCTGGCCAGGTTTGTAAGGAAAGGGCGATCCGTTGACAGGCAATGAGCCCACCCGAATCCCTCCGCACGGCGAGAACGTATTCCATTGGGAGCGAACCGAAATCGAGGAAGCGTTCAAGCCACTGGATCCCAAATATGCCCACGACGCGGCCATGACGTACTCCAACGTAGCCACCCAATGGGACCAGGGGCTCGAGACCTTCGCCCGTTCCGTCCAAGGCTCCATCGCGGAGGCATGGGAAGGTTCGGCCGCCGACAAAGCCAAAGACGCCATCACCCGCTACGTCACCGATGCCCACAAACTGACTCCACTGATCACCCAAATGTCCAACGACATGCAGTCCGCCGCCGAGGGAGTTCGCGCGGTCGCCAACGGGATCCCCGAAGCCAATCACCACTCCTGGACCGCGAACGTCTGGCCGCCCCGCGCTCACGAGGAGGAAGGCACCAAGAACGAGGCAACCGCTGGCGCCCGCAATGCCATGCTCACGAACTACGTGAACAAATTCGCCGAATTCGACGGCCGAGTCCCCGTGCTGCCCACCGCATTGGACCCGACCAATCCTCTGGATATCTCCGGACCGATCAAGTCCGGAGGCAACGATCCGGGATCGTCCGGCCCTGGCGGAACGGGAGGCCCCGGCACGACCGGCGGTCCGTCCACCCCAGGCGGCGAAAGTCCAGAGAAGACCGATGGCAAGACCACCGAAGAGCCGACGTCCACCGACACCGACCCGACCGATACCACCTCGAGCTCGACCAATCCGAGCACCACCACACCCACCACGCCAACAACGACTCCCACCACCCCGACAGCAACAATGCCGAGCACCGCAACAACGCCGAGCTCGACACCGACCAGCACGGGCTCGCCGGGCTACCCGGGCAGTTCCACCTCGACAACACCGAGCCCTGGTCGCACCGTCTCCGGTACCCCCGGCACGACTACGACCAATCCCGCTGCGGCCGCGGCCACTACATCCTCCTCGTCCGGACGTAGCGGAATGGGAATGGGCGGTATGGGGGCCGGGGCGGGCCGGGGTAAATCCGATGAGGACAGCACCCACCAGATACCGGATTACCTCATCAACGCCGCCAACACCGAAGAACTGCTCGGCGAAGTCACGAGGACCGTCGAGGGTGGCGTGATCGGCGAAAACCCCGAAGCCCCTCCGCCCGCCCGCAACTGATCGCGCGGACAGCCGATCCGGCTGTCCGCGACACCTTCTCATGCAGTGTCGGCAGCCACCGGGCCGCGGCCTCGTCGGCTCACTCGGTGCAACTGCTGGGACTCAACGCGACCAGCAGACTCCTGCGGCGCATCGCCGACAAACCTACTGGCAGCAACAGGAATACGTATTCCGCGCCGGACACACCGCGTCCGCCGCGCACACCGCACGATCGATGGGAATCTCTAGATGGCTGAATGGACTTGGGAGCCCGACGATTTCGCCGCACTGTGGTTCAGCCCCGCGAACGACCGCTTCCCCAATCCACTCCGCTTCACCAGCCGCTTCGTCTACCGCGACGACTTCGAAAGCCATCGGGTCACCATGCGCGAGCGCTACTCCCGTGACGAACTCGACGAGATCCAACTCGCACTGCACACCCTGACCACCTCGACGATCCGCATCCAAATCTTCGGCGGCACAACCCAACACAAGAACCCCAACGGCGGCGTCCGCGTCTACCGCATGGTCGGCGCCCGCACCGACCATCACGCAATGTCACTGGCGCAAGCCACCTTCGGCGACACCAACGGCCCCATCCGCTGCCGTCTGTTCCCCGTCGACCACCTCCCCGCCCAACTCACCAGCTCCCTCCCACCCTGCACGCCAGGTACGCACCCGGCCGCCAGCTTTCACCCCGACGATATCTACCGCCGCCCCAACGGCCATTTGGAAAGCGTCACCCGGAACTCCCCCCGCGAGCGCTACCAACGCCTCCTGAACCGCCCAGCCGACGGCGGCGGCTCCGCCCTCCTCCACACCGGCCCCGTCAACAAACTCACCTCCCCCCTCACCACCGTCCAATGGCACGACATAACCAACGACGGCCGCTACACCGAACTCCGCGCCCAGCACATAACCATCCGCCCCACCACCCCCTCCGACTTAACGACCCACTTCACCGACTGGATCGACCACGTAACCCAACGCCTGCGCGAAGTGGAAGAAGACCGCTGGTAACGCCAAGTGCCTAGGCCGACGGACCAATAGCGGCGTCACATTCTCGGTGAACCGCAAACCGTCGCCCGTCTTCAGACCAACCAACTCTTACGTCGGTAGTACTCCGATTCCTCATCGCCCTCGTCGTCGATCGGTGTGACAACATCGTGCGCTTTGCGAGCGGCAATCGAGCGCGCAATCGCCTCCCGCTGCTCACGAGCCTCGGCCGCCAAACGCTCTTGCTCCGCCCGTGCCTCGACCTCCAGCCGCTCCTGCTCCGCTACCTCGGCCGTCGCCTTCGCTATCTCTTCGGCGTGGTCCTCCCAGAATTGGCGCATTTCTCTAGCGGACTGTTCGGCAAGTTCGCGGTCCTTGTCCGCGGTTCGCTTGTTGATCTCCTCGAACTCGTCCAACAGCATCGTCGAACGTCGGCGTATCTCGTCGACGATGTTCTCCATATCGTCCGAGTAGTTCACGATGACGCCCCTCCTCGACGGTCAGTGATTACGTTGACACACAAGAACCAGCTCACAGTGGGCCTGCCTCGGCCAGTTCAGCACCGCTGTCGGCAGGCTCTTCCGGTTGCGGATTCCCGTCCGGCATCGGCTGCGGAGTGTGCTCGCCATCATCTTCCCGTTTGCCGGTGGGAGTTCCCGGAACGGCGCCCGGGCTGCCGGTTGAATTCTCCTCGGTCGAGGGGTTGCCTGCGGCCGACTTCTCGGGATCGCCTTCCTGCGTTGGCTCGTCGCCGGATGTGCTGCCATCTCCCTTCGACTCATCGGTCGAGATGATCGGAATGCCCTTCTCATCCAGCTTCACGCCGTACTCGTGCGTCCTACCGTCCGCATCGGTCATCACGAGCTTCGGCTGCCCATCCGCACCGATCTCGACCTTGACGTGCTTACCACCCAGATCGAACTCGGCCGCGGTCTTGTCCTTGTCGCCGTCCGGCTTGCCGTCGCCATCCTTGTCCTCGGTCTGCTTCGTCTCCAAGGTCTTTGTCAGCTGCTCGATCGCGTTGTCGACGCTGTCCTTGATCGAGGTGCCGAGTGACGTGAGTCCTGAACCAACGGATTCACCGAGCGAGGTCAACTGTGACGCCGCCGAGGTCAGGGAGGACAGCCCAGACAGCAAGCTGCTTGTCGTGGTGTTCGTCGAAGTCGGGTTCGTTGTTGTGCCCGGGGTGCCGGGAGTGCTCGGCGTTCCGGGAGTGCTCGGCGTTCCAGGAGTACTCGGCGTACCCGGAGTACTCGGCGTACCCGGAGTACTCGGCGTACCCGGAGTACTCGGCGTACCCGGAGTGCTCGGGGTTTCGGTCGGCGCACCTGTCGGACGGTCGTACCGCGCGTCCGAGACCTTGTCCAGATCCTGGATTATCTTGTCGTACACCTGCTTGACGCCAAGATCAGCCGAATCGCATGCATCGGTAAAAGTCTTGATCTTGGCCGAATAGTCCGACTTGAATACGTTGTCGAGCCAATGCTTACACCGATCCTGAACCCGATGGCTGTAATCAGATCCCGGCCGGACATAACCAGCCTGCCTGATTTCCCAAGCATCAACCCCGCCCGTCAGATCCGGAAAGACGCGCCACAACTTGCTGAGCAAGCTGTTTTCGGTGGTGTTACTCCAGGCAATACTCTTGCCAGAGATTATGTTGTCGATATCTTCAGGAGTTTTTTCTGCAATCCTGATGCCTTCACCGTTCTCGAGGATATAGCGGACAGCCTCAGCCTTCAGCTTCGTCGCCGCGCGCAACCCATCAAAGGAACCAGCAATGGACTTCCAAGCCTCCCCCGCCGCTTTCCAGTTGGTATCCGCCTGACCGATTTGCTTGTTGAGCATGTCGAGCGCCGCGTTGGCCGCCTGCCCGGTCCAAAGCGACGGAAGAGTCGTCGAATACCCACGCTGCACGTCCAACTGGGCGCCAGCTTCCTGGAGGACCGTCTGCAGCTTCGAAGACGTGTTCAGCAGTTTGTCCTCGTTCAACCCGTTCTGCTCATAGAAACGTTTATGCAACTGGGCATAGGCTGGAAACCCAGCAGGCAAGTCACCGAATGCCCGCCGGTACCTCGGCTCGAAGTACTCGAAGTACAGCAAACTTCGAGAACCGATGTCGAGATATTCCTTAACGGTCGCATTCGCAGGGACGCTGAACGCCATAGTATCCACCCCATCGGGCCGTTCCGTGCATATCCGGACAAAAGCTATTTCTTGTCATTGCCAAGCTTTGCTATGTCGTGCGAGTTTTCGTCGTCAGTGTTCGAGTACTTGACGACCGATGCCCCGATCACATCCGATGTCGCCATTGTCGCCTCGGACCAGTTCCCCAACCAGGTGTAGATCTTCTCCAGTCCGTCCTGGATCTTCTTTCCCCGGTCATGATAGTTTTCACCGGCATCGGCAGGCCCGAACAAATTGTCGGCCACATCCTTGGCACGATTTCGCACCGTTTGTCCCGACCCCCCGAGGTCGTTCGCGAATCGCCCGAGCTCCCCCGTTTCGACACCGAGCATGCTCGAATCGCTCATCGTCCAGTCCCCTCCTTCTCCGAGTTGCCGACCAACCGACCTCAGCTGGAAACACTGACGCCGCCATACTTCCTTCGACGCACGCGACACGCATTCGGTTCCATCGGATCCGTCGTCCCAGGTTGTATCAGCAGAAATCTAGTAGGTAGGTCTATCGGCAACAACCGGCCATCGGCCCAGCGAGCGGCCGTCACCGTATCCGTGATGGCCGAAGGCGGACGGGTCCGCAGGTTCCACTGATCCGCACGTCTGCCGCGCGGATCAGTGCAGCCTGCGGCCGACGGTACCCACGAAGGGTCTGAGGTGTGGGGGCCGTTGTCGGACAGTGTAATTGGGCCAGCGGCTAGTTACCGATCTTCCCCTGATCGGTCCGCACCCACTCCGACGACCCATCGGGGTGCCGATGGAACTCCCACGCGGAGTAGTCACCGTCCTTCTCCACGGCGGTCACCTGGTCGGCGATGCCGTCGTGGTCCCAATCGGTCCACACCTGCATGGCCTCTGGGCCGGTGGTGGTGACGGTGTCCAGGGTGCCGTCGCCGTCGATGTCCTGGGTGGGGTGGTGCAGTTCGACTTCGCCGAGGCCGTCGAGGGAGGAGGATGCGTCGATGCCGGGTAGATCCATGCCCGGAAATTCACCTGAGGTGATCATGACTCCTCCTGGTCGGGACTCGCGTGGGTGACACGGCGGTCGATCGGTGGGTACCGGTCCATAGTGTCATCCGCGAGTCCCGAGCGCAGCTCCCAGCCCTATTTGTTGGGGACAATCACTTTTTCGGAATGATCAGCCACAGCACCAGATAGACGATGAACTGCGGGCCGGGGAGCAGGCAGGACAGTACGAAGAGCAGGCGAACGACATTGGCGTTCCAGCCGAAGTATTCGGCGATGCCGCCGCAGACACCGGCGATCCACTTGTCGTTGTTGGAGCGGGTCAGGCGGCGGGTGGGGGCGGGGGCGGTCATGGAATTCCCTCTCTGGTGATGTTCGGTACGACATCAACTCTGCCGAAGCAAACCGCGCCGGACATCGGTCGCATGACCTATCCCGACCCTGATTTCCGCAGGTCGACACTCAGGGTGCAACCCCGAGCCGACAACGGGACCCGATGCGGACGCGCTGGCCGAGCACGGCAGACTCGTTCGGGTGAGCACCACTCTGCACGCCCGCGGACTGTCCGCGGGCCACGGCGAACGAACCCTGTTCGACGACCTGGACTTCACCCTTGCCGCGGGTGACGTGATCGGCCTGGTCGGCATGAACGGCGCGGGCAAATCGACGCTGCTGCGTATGCTCGCGAACCGATCCACCCCTACCGGCAGCATCACGTTGTCACCGCCCGACGCGACGGTCGGGTACCTGGCACAGGAGCCCGAGCGGATTCCCGGGGAGACGGTGCTCGAATTCCTCTGCCGCCGTACGGGGGTCGCCGAGGCACAGCGGATCATGGATACGGCGGCGGAGAGTTTGGCAGACGGCGGCGCGGACGAATATTCGCCGGCCCTCGAACACTGGCTCGCACTCGGTGGCGCCGATCTGGACCAGCGGGCCCAGGAGGTTGCGGCGGATCTCGGTCTCACCGAAAGCCTTCCGAACGGCCTCGACACTGCGATGACCGGGCTCTCCGGCGGTCAGGCGGCACGGGCCGGACTCGCATCGGTGCTGCTGTCCCGCTTCGATATTCTGCTGCTCGACGAGCCGACCAACGACCTGGATCTCGACGGCCTGGCTCGGCTCGAACAGTTCGTGACCGGCGTGCGGGTACCGCTGATGGTCATCAGCCACGACCGAGAGTTCCTGGCGCGCACCGTGAATCGCATCGTCGAACTCGATCTCGCGCAGCAACAGGTCGGGATCTACGACGGCAGTTACGACTCGTACCTGATGGAGCGCGAGATCGCCCGCCAGCATGCCCGCGAAGCCTACGATGAGTACGCCGACACCAAGGCCGGACTCGAGGCCCGCGCCCAAATGCAGCGCAATTGGCTCGAGCACGGGGTTCGCAATGCCCGCAGAAAGGCGCGCGACCCCAAGAAGGTCGACTCCGACAAGGCGGGCCGCAAGATGCGCGCGGAATCCACCGAGAAGCAGGCGGCCAAGGCCCGCCAGACCCAGCGCCGTATCGAACGCCTGGACGTGATCGACGAACCGCGCAAGGAGTGGGAACTGCGCATGACCATCGCCGCCGCCCCGCGCAGCGGCTCGGTGGTCGCCACCCTGGCCAATGCCACAGTCACCCGAGGAGAATTCACCCTCGGCCCGATCACCACCCAGGTCGACTGGGCCGACCGCATCGTGCTGACCGGCGCCAACGGTTCGGGAAAATCTACGCTGCTCGCCCTGCTGCTCGGAAAGATCCAGCCGGACAACGGCACTGCCGCCCTCGGCTCGGGTGTCGAGATCGGCGAGGTCGACCAAGCGCGCGGCCTGTTCCGCGGAAGTGCCGCCCTCGCCGACACTTTCAGCACCGAGATGCCCAACTGGCCGGACGCCGAAGTCCGCACCCTCCTCGCCAAATTCGGCCTACGCGGCCCACATGTGTTACGCCCCTGCGAAACCCTTTCCCCCGGTGAACGCACCCGTGCCGCCCTTGCGCTGCTCCAGGCCCGCGGCGTAAACCTGCTCGTCCTCGACGAGCCGACCAACCACCTCGACCTACCCGCCATCGAACAACTCGAGCAAGCCATCGAATCCTTCGAAGGCACATTGCTTCTCGTCACCCACGACCGCCGCATGCTCGACTCGGTCACGGCAACTCGCCGCTGGCACATGGACGATGGCCGACTCATCGAAAGCTGAAGCGTTAGGGGCCTTCGAGTTCCCTCGAACCAACCAGGCGGAGTGATTCAGAAATCAAAGAGGCTCGCATAAAGGCCGAGGAATACCTGCTCGCATACTACAACCCGTCCGGCCGCAGTCTTCGACGACGAGTTCACATCCGATCGCGGTTGGTGTTTCATTTCCCGTGGAACACAGTGAGATATATCGAAAAGCGCAGCAGATCAGATGCGCTCGGGCCGGGCTACGTCTGGTGCTATGTCGGAACGGTTGGACCGTCGCGCTCGGGGTTGGATAGTTCGGCGTTGGTGCAGTGCTGGCGGGCGGCGAGTGGGGATTTGGCGCGGGTGATGGGCAGTCCGATCAGTTCGGCGGCTTGGGTGTAGCCGCGGCGTCTGCGGTGGCGTTGGACTTCGATGGTGAGGGCTGTGCGCGAAACGCCGAGGCGCAGTGCGGCTTCCAGGGTTGCTGACGCTTCGGATCGGTTGACGGTGCGGGCTACGTCGACTGCGGTGCGGGTGGCGTTGGTGGTGACGGTGCCGTGGATCAGTTCGAGTTCGGCTTTGTCGACGTGGTCGCGATGGACGATCAGGCGGCAGGAGCGCGAATCCTGAACGCCGAGTACGTGGGTGGGCTGGCTGTGCGGCACTGCGAAACCGTGTAGTTCGGCGGCGGTGGCGTAGGCGGCGATCAGGGTCGGCACTCCCATGGACAGTCGTGCCGCCTCGACGCGGAGCCGCGCGGAGGATGGGGTGGCGGCCTCGCGGTACACGCCGCGAAAGACTCGCACCCACTCGCCTCGGTCGAGCAAGGCACGCATTTCCGCGCGGGTGTATTCGCACAGCACCTGCCATGAGGTGAATACCCCGAATTGCTTGTCCCGTACTTCTTCCAGACCTGGTCGCATGTGCCAACTATCGCCCCAACCGCACCTCGGTCTCGGAGCCCGACCAGCGCAAACAGAAAGTCTGTGGATAGCCGCTTTCCTGTGCACAACTCGTCGTGCCAGACCTTGTACTGCCTGAGACCCGTCGGTCGATCGCGCGCGCCCCGTGGCATCCGGCGGTCACTTTCGAACCATCGAGGTGAGTCGAATGGTGGCTCCGCGTTAACGAGAGCCACCATTCGACTCACCTCGCTGACCAGCGGCATTCCAGGGGAGGCAGTGGCGGCGCGGGTTCGGGATAATCTGCCGACCGGGTTACCAGGCAGTGCTCGGTACGCCATGTGCTGCGGCTTACTCTCCGCAGCCAGGCAGACAGCAGGTTCCGACCGGGTCGACTGGGCTGCCCCGTTTCGGGGATTCCAAGGAGCAGATATCCCGAGCGCTACTCAGCCGCGTAATCCGACCTCCGGAGGTAGTAGGCCGATCGCGCGATGCGACTACACCGCGGCGACGCGCTTGGCCAGATCGTCGGCCAATTGCTGAGCCTGCACCGGGTCGGTCGCCTCGACCATTACCCGTACCAGCTGTTCGGTTCCGCTGGGGCGCAACAGGATTCGGCCGGAGTCGCCGAGGACTCGTTCGGCTTCCTGCACCGCCTCGCGAATCTCGGGGGCGGCCGCGACCGTCGCTTTATCGGCAACCGGAACGTTCACCAGAACTTGGGGCACGGTCTGCAGTACCGACGCCAAATCGGCCAGGGGGCGGCGGGTTTGCGCCATGCGGGCCATCAGTTTCAGTCCGGTGAGGATGCCGTCGCCGGTGGTGCCGTAATCGGGGAACACCACGTGGCCGGATTGTTCGCCGCCGAGGTTGTAACCACCGCGGCGCAGTTCCTCGAGTACGTACCGGTCGCCAACGGCGGTGGTGCGCAGGGTGATTCCGGCTTCGCGCATTGCGATGTGCAGGCCGAGGTTGCTCATGACGGTGGCGACCAAGGTGTTCTGGGCGAGCGCGTCGGTTTCGTGCATGGCCAGTGCGAGGATGGCCAGGATCGCGTCGCCGTCGACGATCGCACCGTTGGCGTCGACCGCCAGCGTACGGTCGGCGTCGCCGTCGTGTGCGATGCCCAGGTCCGCGCCGTGCTCACGCACCGCGCGCTGGATCTGATCGAGATGGGTTGAGCCACAACCATCATTGATGTTCAGCCCGTCCGGCTCCGCATTGATCGCGACCACCGTGGCTCCGGCCTCGCGGTACGCGGCAGGACCGACTTCGGCGGCCGCGCCGTGCGCGCAGTCGACCACGACGGTCAGCCCGGACAGATCCTGTCCGGTCGCCTCGACCAGATGCTCGACGTAGCGCTCGTGTGTTCCGGCCAGGCTGTACTGATCGGGTATGACCAGCCCATGGTCCCGGGCGCCGGATGCGTTCAGCACCCGACCGATGGCGGCGCCGACCGGGCGCAGTGGCGCGTCCTCGGCGATCAGCGCCTCGATCCGGTCCTCGATCGCGTCATCGAGTTTGTGCCCGCCCGCCGCGAAGATCTTGATCCCGTTATCCGGCATGGGATTGTGTGAGGCCGAAATCATTACGCCGAGGCAGGCGTCGTACAGACCGGTCAGATACGCCACGGCAGGCGTCGGAAGTACCCCCACCGAAAGCACATTTACACCCGCGGCGGTCAGACCAGCGGTCACCGCGGCCTCGAGCATTTCGCCGCTGGCGCGTGGATCGCGACCGACCACAGCGAGCGCGCGCTTCTTGCCGCGGCTCAGGATCTGCGCCGCGGCTCCGGAAACTTGTAGCGCCAGTTCCGGACTCAGTGATCCGTTGGCAAGCCCGCGGACTCCGTCGGTGCCGAACAAACGTCCCATACCCTCGCCCATCATCGGTGGATCCGCGGCGCGCCCGAAAGCGACGGCCTGTGCGGCCGAAAAATGCCCCGCGAATGCCTCGAGTTATATACAGCACGAGAGCAGGCGCCCAGCGGTGCTGGGAGCCTGCTCTCGTGCAGGTGCCCCGCCGACCGTACCGTCTCCGACACCTCCAGGGTGACCGAAGACGGCGGCCGACGCAGCCAAATCAGCGCTTCGAGTACTGAGGCGCCTTGCGGGCCTTCTTGAGGCCGTACTTCTTACGCTCGGTGGCACGCGGGTCACGCGTGAGGAATCCGGCCCGCTTCAGTGCGGGACGGTCATCCGGCGTGACCTCGATGAGCGCACGGGCGATGGCCAGACGCAGCGCACCGGCCTGGCCCGAGGGGCCACCGCCGACGAGACGCGCGTGGATGTCGAAGGACTCGGTCCGCTCGACGGTCACCAGCGGCGACTTGACCAGCTGCTGGTGCACCTTGTTCGGGAAGTAGTCCTCGATGGTGCGGCCGTTCAGCACGAAGTTGCCGGTACCCGGCAGCAGGCGCACGCGAACGACGGCCTCCTTGCGACGACCGACGGTCTGCACCGGGCGGTCGATCACGATCGGGGCGAAGGTGGTGGGCTCGGCCTCGTAGCCGTACTCCTCGTCGACAACCTCGACGTTGGCGTCTTCGACGTTGGCGTCCTCGACCACCGCGTCCTCGACCACCGCGTCGTCGGCGAAGTCCTCGTTGAATTCCTCAGGAGCGGTCACTGGGCCACCTGCTTGATCTCGAACGGAATGGGCTGCTGGGCGGCGTGCGGATGCGTCGGGCCCGCGTAGACCTTCAGCTTGCCCGCGATGGCGTTGCCGAGCTTGTTCTTCGGGATCATGCCCTTGACGGCCTTCTCCACGAGACGATCGGGGCGCGACTCCAACACCTGACCGACAGTGCGCGACTTGAGGCCGCCCGGGTGTCCGCTGTGGTGGTGGATCAGCTTGTCCGCCTTCTTGTTGCCGGAGATGGCAACCTTGTCGGCGTTGATGATGATGACGAAGTCGCCACCATCGAAGTTCGGCGCGTAGGTCGGCTTGGTCTTGCCGCGCAGCAGATTCGCTGCCTGGACGGCGAGACGGCCGAGCACTACGTCAGTGGCGTCGATGACGTACCACTTCCGGGTCACGTCACCCGCCTTGGGGCTGTACGTAGGCACAGTGGTTCCCTGTCTGTAGTCGGTGTTGCCAGCCACGGCGTGCAGTCGAGTGAGTTCCCGGCGGCCGGTGGAGACCCAGGGCTCGACATACTTTCCACACGCCAACGGGCAACGATACCAGCCATGCCCCAGCGGTATGAAACCGGTCAGATCTCGACCGGCGGACCGTGATCGATGGCGCCGGGCGGGCCGGGAACCACATAGCGGGGAACATCGATGCTCGGCTGCGCGCACTGTGCTCCGGCCGCGTCGTAGCTGGAATCTTCCGATTCCAGAACCGAGCCGGGGTCGTATCCGCGCGCCGCGGCGATGCCCTCGCGCTGCTCATTGGTGACATACGGGGTCAACGGACAGGAGACCGGCGTCGCGCCCGCGATCGAAGCAGCCAGTTCGACCCGGTCGCCGCCGGACGGCATGGCCATCGCGGCCAATGCGGCGGCACCGGCCACCGCTTGGGCGCCGAACAGCTTGCCCCACCGCTTGCCCTTGCGCGGCTTGTCCTCGTCGTCGTCCGATTCGGGCGGCCGCTCGTGCCACTGGCCCTCGGAACCAGAGTGCTGGTCGCGCGGAGGCTGGTAGGGACTACGCGGTCCGAGCGGAGGTACCTGCCCTTGGGGCGGGGGCCCCTGGGGGCCGGGCCCCTGCGGACGCCCCATCCCGGGGTTCGGTTGCTCGTCGGGATACTGCCCGGGCGGCCGGGTGAATCGACTGCCCAATTCGGCGAGATTCGGTGGCAGAGCTTCGCGGCCGACCCGAGTGGTCGGCTCCTCACCGGTGGGCTCGGAGGGCTGCACAGTGGGATACCCGGGCCCGTACTGAACCACCGGCGGATGCGGTTGCGCGGCCTCCGGACGGCCCGGCCCTTGTTCCGGACGCACGCTCATCTGCTCCGGTCGCCCCGGCGTCTGTTCCGAACGCGACGGCGTCTGCTCCGGCCGCGACGGCACATCTGGCCGCCCCTGCAAAACCTCCGCCTGCCGCTGCGCCGATTCGGCCTGATGCTGCGACTCCACCTGCCGCTCCCGCGACACCGGCGGCGGCGTCGGCTCGGCATGCCGACCCGCCGACTCGGGTTCCCCGTTCTCGTTATCCGTCACCAGCAGATGTGAGGCACCGAGCACCAGCGCGTGCATCGGGTGATCGGCCACGTGCAACCGGTGTCCGAGATGGTTCTGGAAGGCCAGCCGCAGCGCGTCGTTGAAGCAGACATTGCCCGACAGGAGCACCGTCGAGGTATCCGCGCCGATCGAGCGAGCTGCGGCCATCACCTCGATCACCACATTGTCGGCCGAACGCGCATCGCGCATGGCCTCGGCGGTCACCGGCACATCGACCGATTCGGTCGGCTGCTCATCGTCCCCGTGCACCGCGACGACCAGCATGGTCCGCCCGTCGGAGTACACCCCGGTCGCGCCGATGCCGCGCGGATTGCGCTCATCCGGCGAACGCACCAGACCCAGCGCACGCACATATCCGGACAGCGCGACACTCTCCGGCAGCGGCTCCACCGTGACGTCCAGCCGTTCGACCAGCTCGACGTACACATCGACCTTCGCGTCGGGCCAGCCGTCCGGGAAGGGCAGGGCAACCAGATCCGGTTTACCGCGCAGATATTTGCCGATGGCCGCGAGCGGGTTGTACATGCGGGCCCGGAACACCAGTTCGGCAGGCCATGTCGCACCGGCCACCACGATCTGCGGATGTCCGAGGATGTCGCGCACGTCGGCGATCGCCATCCCCAGATCCGGCCGCTGCCGCTCCACACCGGCGGTGTGCAGTCGACCCGACGAATCCGCCAGCAGATATGCCGGCGGCGTATACGTTCCTTCTACCTGCACCGGGCGGATCGGTGTCCCACCGCCGCCTGCGGCGACGGACACCACATCCCACCCGAGATGTACTGCCCCAACTCGCACCGTCACAGGCATAAGTGTGCCTGCTGTGCGAGCGGCGTGCTCACCGCATCTGGATAGAACCCGTATGAGCCGCCGCTCACGGCTCCACCTCGCCGGCGCTCGCTTCCGTCGTGCGCCGAGCGCGCTGTGGCATGGTTCGCTCGCTGCGCTCGCTCACGCGGTGGACTTTCGCAGCCGCAAGCGACGCCAGGTAATGATCGCGAGCACCGTGGTGATCGCGATGAGCAGGCCGATATCGAGGTACCAGATATTCGCCTCGTGCTTCCACAACGCGTCGGATTGCGCGTTGGCGAACAGTGTCCGAATATCCACCGTCGACGCCCCGGCCGCATAGCCCCAGCGCGACGGGAACAGCCAGGAGATCTGCTCGAGCACGACCCGGTTGGTCACCGGGATCAGGCCGCCCGCCATCACCAGCTGGACCATGATCATCACCACGAGCATCGGCATCACCTGCTCGTTCGACTTCGCCAGACTGGACAGCAGCAGACCGAAGACCACACAGCAGACCGCGGTCAAGGCGATATCGAGATACAGTTCGGCCGGTCCGTTCGGGATCACCGAACCCTCCAGCGGCGGCTTCTTACCGACCAGCGTGATTCCCACCAGCACCGCGGCCTGCAGGAATGCGGTAACGCTGAATACGGCGATCTTGGCGAGCAGATAGGCCGATGGCAGCAGTCCGACCGCGCGCTCGCGATGGAAGATGGTGCGTTCGCCGACCAGATCGCGCACGGTCAACGTGGACCCCATGAAGCAGGCGCCCAGAATCAACACCACCAGCAACTGCTGGGTCTCGCTGCCGCCGGAGGGCACGAAGAGCGTCTCGTTACCGCTCTGCACCTGCTCCAGCGGACCCGATTGGAAACCGTTACTGCCCGGCACCACCAGTGACAGCGCACCGAGAATGAACGGCAGAATAACCAGGAACGCGAGGTAACCGCGATCCGCCAAGATCAACCGCAGCTGCCGCCGCGCCAAGGTGGAGAACTGCTTGGCGCGCCCGGATTGCGGTGGACTGCCCGCCGATCCCTGCCGCGGCGGCGCGGGCGGTGGCGGTGGTGGCGCGAACGCCTGCCTGGACCGATACGCGGCGAACGCCTGATCCGGGTTCGCGGCCACCCGCCCGAAGATCTCGGCCCAGTCGCTGGTGCCCATGGCCGCGCCGACGCTGGCCGGATGTCCACAGAAGGCCGTCTTGCCGCCGGGTGCGAGCAGCAAGACCTGATCGCACATATCGAGGCAGGCCACCGAATGGGTGACGACGATGACCGTGCGCCCGGCATCGGCGAGTTCGCGCAACATCACCATCACCTGGCGATCCAGCGCCGGGTCGAGGCCCGAGGTCGGTTCGTCCAGGATCAGCAGCGACGGACCGGTGAGCAGTTCCAGCGCCACCGACGCGCGCTTGCGCTGACCGCCGGAGAGCCGGTCGACCCTGGTGTCGGCATGTTCGGTGAGCGAAAGTTCTTTCAGCACACCGTCGATCACCTGCTGGCGGTCGGCCTTCGAGTTATCCGGCGGCAGCCGCAGTTCGGCGGCGTAGCCGAGGGCTTGGCGCACGGTCAGTTGACGGTGCAGCACATCGTCCTGCGGCACCATGCCGATGCGGGAGCGCAGCGCCTCGTATTCGGCATGCAGGTTGCGGCCCTCGAAGGTGACCACACCGCCGGAGGGCTGCGTACTGCCCGCGATCAATTTCGACAGCGTCGACTTGCCCGCGCCCGACGGACCGATGAGCGCGGTGAGCGTGCCGCGCCCCGCCTGCATGTTGACATCGATGAGCAGCTGCTTATTGCCCTCGACGGTGAACCCGACGCCGTGCACGTGCAGACCCTGCTCGGCGACCGGCTTCTGCCGATGCACCAAAGTGCCCTGCTGGACGACGAAGTCGATATTGCCGATGGTGATGATGTCGCGCTCGCGCAGCACCGTGCGCTGTTCGCGACGGCCGTTGACGAAGGTGCCGTTGGCCGAACCGAGGTCCTCGATGGTCAGACCTTCGGAGGCCGCGACCAGTCGGGCGTGCTTGCGCGATGCCAGCGGATCGTTGACGACGATCTGGTTGTCGGAGGTACGACCGATATTGAGCCCGCCGGGCGGCACCCGGTCGGCCCTGGCGATCGACGCCGTCGACGGACGTGATCGGACCGGCGGCAGCATCGAGGAATCCGCCTTGAAGGTCATATTGACGTTCGGCTGCTGCGGCTGGGCGGGCGGTGCCTGCTGGGGTTGCGGCTGCGAAGGTTGCTGCGGGTGCTGCTGCTGGCGGGGTTGCTGTTGCGGGGGTTGCTGTTCCGGGCGCTGCTGGGATGGTGGTGGTGCCTGCGGTGTCCGTCGCGGATGCTGATAACCCGGCGGCACCGACGACTGCTGCTGCGACGCGGGCGGCTGCGCTGGCGGCTGCGCCATCGGAGCCCGCGGCCGCGACGACGCCGCCGTGGGCAGCAGATGCAGCAGCGGACCACTGATCGCATCACCGAGACGAACCTGCGTCGGACGGGTGATCGGAACCGGCTGACTCAACCGACGCGCATCCACGAAAACGCCATTGGTGCTGCCATTGTCGGTGAGTACCCAGCTGTTGCCCTGCCAGGCGAGCGTCGCATGCACTCGCGAGACCAGCGGACTGTCCACGAACAGCGTCACTTCCGGTGCGCGGCCCATCGTGACCTGTTGATTCGAATCGAAGACCCGTTCGGTTCCATCATGGCGCACGGTGATGGTCTGCGCCCCCGGTGAAGACATGCAGCGGATACTATTCCATCACCCGGACTTCGGCGGTGCCCCCGATGCGCCTCTTGCCCCGATCCGGAGACCGTTCTGAACGCACTACCGGCCGACTAGGGGGAGCCTTGCCGAAACTCCGAACGACCGCCGTCATTACTGCAGCACTGTGCGTAATCGCAATGTTGACGGGCTGCACTCGCGCGGTGAGCGGTCGAGCGGTTTCGGTATACGACGATCCGTTCAAAGTCGCCGGACTGCCCACTACGAGCGGTCCGAGCGGACCGCGCCCCGGCGTCCCCGACACCTCGCTCACCGCGATCAACGGCGACAGCGGTGAAGTGGACGCCTTGGCGCTCAACGCGATCGAGGATATTCAGACCTATTGGAGCGCCGAATTCAGCAAGGACTTCGATGGCGAGTTCAAGCCGGTCGACAAGCTGATCTCCTGGAGTGCGAAGGCGCCGCGCAGTCAGTCGCTCGAGTTCTGTAAGGAATCCACCTATCACCTGGTGAACGCCGCCTACTGCCGACTGGACAACTCCATCGGCTGGGACCGTTCGGTGCTGTTGCCGACGATCGAGGACACCTTCGGCAAGATGGCGGTGATCATGGTGCTCGCCCATGAATACGGGCACGCCATCCAGACGCTGGCCAAAATCGTGCAGACGAAGGATCCGGTGATCGTCAAGGAACAGCAGGCGGACTGTTTCTCGGGTGCGTTCATTCGCCATGTGGCCGAAGGTAAGTCGAAGCATTTCACCATCAACACCTCCGACGGCCTGAACTCCGTACTCGCCGCGACGGTCGCGATTCGGGATTCCAATCCCGATGATCCCGAGAGCGTGCACGGTTCGGCGTTCGAGCGGGTCACGGCCGTGCAGATCGGCTTCACCGACGGTCCGAAGGCCTGCAAAGCCATTGATATGCACGAGATCGAGCGCCGCCGCGGCAATCTGCCGCAGAGCTTCAAGGACGATCCGGGCCACGGTGAGAATCCGATCGACAAGGACAGTCTGATCGAACTGAGCAAGGCCCTCGCCGCGATCCTGCCGTTGAAGTCAGAGCCGACCTACGACTACTCCGGCGCGAAGATCAACTGCAAGAACGGCGTCGCGACACCGCCGGTTTCGTACTGTCCCGCCAAGAACACCATCGCGACCGATGTCCCCGCGCTCGCCCAGCGCGGCGCCTCCAATGCCGACGACAAAGATCCGTTGCCGCTCAAGGTAACCGGTGACTACAACGGCTATATCGTCTTCATCTCGCGCTACACCCTCGCGGTACAGCAGAGCAACGGACAGAAACTCGTCGGCGCCAAGACCGGACTGCGGGCCGCCTGCCTGTCCGGCGTGGTCACCGGCAAGCTCGCGCAACCGGGGCGGACCCAGGCGCAGGGCGATATCGTCTTGGCCACAGGTGATCTCGACGAAGCGGTCTCCGGACTGCTGGCCGACGGGCTCGCGGCAAGCGACGTCGAGGGCAAGACCGTACCGAGTGGCTTCTCCCGAGTCGACGCGTTCCGCGCCGGTGTGCTCAATGGCGAGCACACCTGCACGTCGCGATATTCCTAGCCGAACGGCGGTGGGGCGGCGGGTTCGTATCGCAGCACCCGGTTGCCGATCATGACCTCGGTGCCGGGCACCAGCACCATCGGCTGATGCGGTGGTAGGCGGATCCAGTCGCGGTAGCCGGGCAGCCGGGTGCGGGTGCCGTTGGTGGAACCCCGATCCACCAGGGACACATCCCAATTCACCAGCAGCACCTCGGCGTGCGCACGGGACATGCCGCCCGATGAGTCCTCGACCTTCAACGGCACCATGCCGCGACGCGCCTGTTCGGAATGCTCCGGATCACGACCGAGGACCGCGTTCGCGGCCAGCATGTAGGTCGTGCCGTCGTCGAGGACCAGCATGCCGAGCGGCGGGCGCACCACCTCGATCAGTTGCTGCGTCTGATCCACCGGCATCCCGCAGACCGTGCAGAAGGCCGAACGCGGATCGCTGGGATGGGCTCGCGCACACTTGAATCCCATCACCTTGACCGTGAGCGCGGTGGCCTTGGCGGTGGCCTCCAGCCGACGCTGCAGATCAGGGTCCGGGCGCGGCGCCGGGTTGGTGCCGCCCATTTGGGTCGGCGCCTGATGCGGGTCGAGCGGTTCCTGGTTCTGGGCCGAATCGAGCATCGCGGTCGAGGCCCTGGTCTCGGTCAGCTGCGGTTCGGGTTCCGGCCGTTGGGTCGGCCCGGAATCGATGCGCGCGGTCGGTGGCGGCGGTGGTCGATAGGTGGCCTCGGACGGCACCGATGCCGACCTGCCGCGCGCCGCGTCGGACCAGATGATCGCACCGCCCGCCTGCGCGATCCCCTCCACCAACCAGCCGATCCCCCGCTCGGCGGGCAGGTCGGGAATGCGGCCCTTGGGGTCGTCGACGAATAACGCGACCGCCCGAGCGGGCACGGTCGCGACCCGATCCACCGTGAACGCCGCATCACTGCCCCGGTAGCGCTCGAACGTCCCGTCGCCGGCCAGCACCGCGGTGACCGCGCCGTGCAGGAAGATGGCCACCCCGCCGGTCTCGGCCGCCGACAGGATGCCGAAATCGATCGGCTCGCCGGGACTGATCTGCTCGGCATATTTCATAAGCCAGCGGGTCGCTTCCCGCGCGACCAGCGCGCCAGGGCCGTCGGGATGCTGTTCGGCGGCCTCGCGGACGAGTTCGGCCAGTGATTCCAGTGCGACGACGGCGGGTGCGTCCGGTGTCGGTCGCGCATGTCCACGATGTGCGACGAGCACCACCGCGCCCTCGACCCGGGCGACGGCGTGATTTCCGGCGACAACCTCAACCTGCCGATCCTTCAACGGTATCGGCCTCCTATGGCTAGGCATCGCAGGGTTGTCACCACACACCCAAGGGTATTGCAATCCACCTCTCGTAGGTCCCCCCCCTGCCCGGCGTCCGTCCGGTAACTTCAGATACACAACGGGAGGAACAAGGGGGCTGCCATGGTTAGGACTTCGCGAATCGCGTTTGCTGTTGCGGGTATCGCGCTGGCAGCGGTGCTGTCCGGATGCAGCGCTGTCCAGGGCACGCCGCTGGCGGCGGAACCCGACGTACGCAAACTGGAGGTCGGCACGTATCCGGTCGATCGGCACCAATACCACCAGGACGCGGGCTCGAACGGGGCGCTGCTCGAGGGTATGCGGATGTCGGAAGCCGTTGTCCCGACTTCGAAGATCGACCCGTCGCTCACCTATGGACGTGAAGGCAAGGTGCTGAGCAGCATCGACGATGCCGTCGAGCACGTCGCCTCCGCATCCAAGCCGGTACTGGTGAACCGCAACTACCTCACCGGATATGCCAGCAGCGGATCGGATAAGCCCGATCCCCCCGGTCAAACCCGGCCGTCGGCCGACACCACCGCGATCACCGATGTCATCTTCCGATTTCCGGACGAGACCACCGCGAAAATCGCCGCCCGCGAACTCGAAGACGCCGATATCAACATCTCCCCCGACAACCGCAAACTGCCGTCGAGCAAGTATCCGGATGCCTATATTCATTGGCGCCCAGGCGTTCCCAATATCGGAACCTTTATGGCGCACAAGGAGTTCGTGATCTCGCTGTTCGTCGGGCGGCCGCACGCGGATGGTCCTGACCTGCTGAGCTGGGTCGAGAAGACGCTCGATACGCAAGTTCGCGCGCTGGACAAATTCCAGGCCACTCCGAAGGACCAGTTCAACAACCTGAAGGTCGACCCGGAGGGCATGCTCGCACGCGTCGTGGTGGCCGACCGTCGCGGTCACAGCCCGAATGCCGATAACTTCGCGGTCTACGGACCCGGCTACTTCGTCCAATCCGCCGAGGACCAGGCCAAGACCCAGCAGCTAGTGGATGAGGTCGGGGTCGAGCGATTCGGCATTGTCGACAGTGGCTCGGTCACCCGCGTCCGCGACTATCCAGCCGCGCAGAAGTTCATCGATGGCCTGATGGCCGAGGTGCACGACACCTTCGATTCCATCGATGCACCCAAGGATGTGCCGGGCGCAAAGTGCTTGCAGCTCAATAGCAAAGGCGATCCGGAGCGGCAGTACAAGTACCGCTGCTACGTCCCGTACAAGCAGTATGTCGGTGTGGTCACCAGCGATAAGGAGCCGGATGTGCG
This sequence comes from Nocardia sp. CA-107356, assembly GCF_050946365.1. Classification (NCBI taxonomy): domain Bacteria; kingdom Bacillati; phylum Actinomycetota; class Actinomycetes; order Mycobacteriales; family Nocardiaceae; genus Nocardia; species Nocardia sp. CA-107356. Next base: position 9,123,129 of record NZ_CP191992.1, read on the forward strand.
GCAGAAGGTGACCGCGCAGTTCGCGCTGTTCGCCAACAGCCTCTAGTCGTCGGACGCAGCGGTACGCATCGGCGGGACACCCGCTTCGGCCTGCAGGCCGAAGAGCCCGACCAGCGCCGTGGGGCGCTCTCGCTGGGGTCCTGCTTCGTCGCGCCGCGCCGGAACAGGTCCCGGTCTCACCCCGCGCTCCACCGGCGTTTCACCTCTGCACCTGCCCGGCGGCGAGAATGTTGTTGGCCGCATTCGCATCCCGGAACCGGGGCGGCCCGAGCCAAGCGCTGCCCCGGCGTTGGCCGGATAGGGATCCCGGTGCTCGCGGCCCAGGTGAAGTAGGATCCGCCCGGAGGAACGCGAACGGACGGGGTGGGACGTGAGATTCGCCGCGAGGTCGACACTTCGGACAGCAGCGTCCACCACGACGGTGGCGATGCTCGTCATCGGCGTTGTCGCGGGCTGCGCCACCGAGGTTCCCGGTCACGCCGGGCCGGGCATGACCGCGGCGGATTTGAAGAGCCTGAACATCGGGCCCTATCCGCCCGCACCGCAGGACTACACACTCGACGGCTTCGACAAGGACGATGTCTTCCGTATCGAATCCCGGCGCATGCTGGGCTATTTGGTGCTGCCCTACGACGTCGACAGCGAGGTCAGCCATCTCATCGATACCCGTCTGGTGGAGGCGACCAGCTCGATCTTCGACGACGGTTTGATCGGTGTGCTGCCCGGGCAGTATCTACCGGTCGTCGAGCGCAACAATTTCATCGCCGGGGTGTACACCCAGCGCTCCAACGACAGTCTGCGCAGCATCAAGAACCTGGCCATCGCTTTGCTCCGCTTCCCGTCGGACGCCGCGGCACGCACCGCGGCGGCGGAACTCGACCGGGCAACCGATGAGTTCAAGCCGGGGCGGCATCCGGTATCGATCGACGGCTATCCGAATATCCAGGCCTCATCCGACAACGACAAGAAGGGCTACGTCTTCCTCGCGCGTGGTCCGTTCGTTCTGCTGAGCATGGTCACTGTGCCGGAATCGGACCCGAAAGCCCTTGGGGCGCAATTCAAGAAGATGCTGGACCTGCAGCTCCCCGAGCTGGACGGCCTGGTCCCGACACCAGTGGACGATATCCTCGACCTGCCGCTGAACCCCGACGGGATCATGCGACGGACGCTGCCGCCGAGCAAGGAGACGCGGGACTACTCGCGGGACAAATACGTCGGCGTCTATGACGGCATCGGTCAGTTGCACTTCGAGCGCAACGGCCCCGATCTGAAGCGGACGCTGCAGGAAGCCGGTACCGATCTCGTCGCGCAGAACCAGTCGACCCTCTATCGCACTCGTGACCTCGCGGCATCGTTCCGGCTCCAGAACGCGTTGGCGAAGTTGGGCACCGATGACGAAGAGATCAGCAGCCCACCGGGTCTCGCCGACGCGCGCTGCCTGAAGCTGGACGAATCGGAACCGATCTTCAACAGCAAATATCTGTGCATTCTCGTGCACGACCGCTACGTCGCGGTGCTCGGTTCCCAGGGACAAGGTCCCGGGAAATTCGACACTGCGCTGTACCAGGCGACCGCCGCACAATATTCGATCCTGGCCAAGACCCAGTGAGCGCACCATGAACCTTCGATACCGAAATGGCCTGCTCTGCCTCGTAATAGCGGCCACACTCGCGACGAGCGCCGCCTGTGGCGAATCCGACGACCCCGCCCCCGCGGTGGATGTGTCGAAGCTGGACGCCGGAAACTATCCGACGACGCCGCGCGATATCGACAAGCAGCGCACCGCCGAAACCGGTGCGGTGCAAGAGTCCATCCGGCTGGCCGAATTCGTGCCGCTGATGATGGATCTCGACAGTCGCCTGATCTACAACCACCGCCCCTTCTACTTACATCCGTTCACTCCACAGAATCCGCCGCGAAATGGCTGGCTCGGCGGATCCGTCGAGAACTTCTCCGCAGCCGCCCCCGGCCTCGTCGTGGGCTGGACCACCGCTGGGCACCGCAGAAAGGACAACTCGCTCGGGCTCAACATCGACCTCACCCTCCTGCGGTTCTCGAACAACGCGCAGGCGAAGAACGCCATGGACGTGTTCTCCGACGAGAAGAACGACAAATATCCCCGCAAAGGGCCGTTGGCGATCCCCGGCTATCCGAATGCCAAATCCGTACTGAGCCAATACGATGCCGTCGAAACCTGGATCGCGCGGGACGACTACCTGCTCTACACCTACGTCGGCAACAACCTCGCGACCCCACCGGATCCGGCCCCGCTGATCGACTTCACCAAGAAGCTGTTCGACAAACAATTCGAACTGCTGAAGGGCTACACCCCGACGCCATCGGACAAGGTCGCACAGGAACCCGCCGATATCGACGGCCTGGTCGCCCGAACGTTGCCGAACCAGCCTTCTGAGGGATATGCCGACATCACCGGCGCCTACACCCCACACGCCGCCCTGCACCTGGAGGAACGCCCCGACATCACCGAGCGCGCATTCGACGACGCCGAGGTCGACCTGATCGCGCACAGCGACTCCTCGATCTACCGCACCGCGGACTCGGCCGCTGCCGCCCGACTCACCGCGAGCCTGCTCGACCAACTCGCCGGGCTCTTCCAAACCACCGACAGCCCACCAGGTCTCCCGACGGCGAAATGTTCGAAGAAGCTCGACAACGACGCCACCAAGTCCCGCAGCCTCGTCGAATTCATCTGCTACCTACCGTATGACCGCTACGTCGCCGCGATCACCGCCAACCAGCGCCAAGACCTCGACCAGAAGCTCGCGGCGCAGTACAAACTGCTGGCCTTCGACAAGTAGTGCGCCGATCGGACAGGTCGACAGCGGCAAACTGGCCCCGGGTGCTGGTGGCTTGCGTCGAGTAGGATCCCGCGGGAGTATGCGAACGGGGAGGGAACGGGGGAAGTATGAGGTTCAGAGGCGGGTTCGTCGCGTTGCTCGCTGTGGTGAGCGCGGGTTGCGCGACGAGCGTGACGGGGCATCCGGGGCCGGGGTTGACGCCGGTGGACGTGGCGACGTTGAAGACGGGGGCGTACGCCCCGGAGCCGACTGCCTACGACCCCCACATCAGCAGCATTCCCGACATGCGGCTGATCGAAGCGCGCCGGATGCTCAACTATCTGGTGCATCCCTATGAGATCGACAGCGAAATCAGCGATACGTCGAATCAGAAATTCATGTCCGAAGCGGAGTCGATGATCGGCGAGAAGTACTTTCCAGAGAAGTACCGGCCCGCCGCAACGGACAACAACCTCCTTGCCGGTGTGTATGTCGTGGGCAGCAACGACAGTCTCCGCAGCCATAAGAAGTTGATCATCTCGGTACTGCGCTTTCCGACCGACGCGGCAGGTCGTGCCGCCGCCGACCAGTTCGATCAGCTCGCGAACAGTGATCCGGGCCGACATCCGGTGCCCATCCCGGGGCATGCCGACGCCCGAGCATCGTCCGTGGACGACCGAACGGTCATGTCGTTCACTGCACACGGCCCCTATGTGATCGTGGTGAATACCGCACTGCCCCAACCTGACCAGGCCGTGATCGCGGGCAATATCGGAAAGGTCATCGACCTCCAGATCACCCGATTGGACCAGCAGAAGCCCATACCGCTGGACGATCTCCTCGACCTGCCCACTGATCCGGACAGCATCATGCGTCGAGCTCTGCCAGAGGCCCCGGACTACAGCGACCCGTTCATCGGCAAGGCGGACTTCGGCTACTTCGAACCCTCGGGCGAACTGCACTTCGAGCGCAACCCGATCGATATTCAAAAGGCGTTCGAGGAGAGCGGGGTCGATCTGGTCGGCCGCCGCGGGGCGATCATCTACCGTGCGCGTGACCTACCCGGCGCCTTCCACCTGCAGTCCGCGCTGGCCGAGACCGGTAAGAATGACGAAGTACTTGCACCGCCACCGGGTCTTCCCGACGTCCGATGCGTCAAGCTCGATAAGGCGACTGATAACAGGAGTTTCGACCAGTTCTGTGTTGTGGTCCACGGGCGATACGTCGCCGTCGTCGTCGCAAGAGGATTTGCGGGGGCGGTGGACCCGGTGCTGTACCAGCGTGCCGCCGCGCAGTACGCAGTCCTGGCCAAGAGTGAGTGAGTCCGACCATGCGATTCCGACACAGCCTGTACGCCATCATCGTCGTGATCATCGCGGCAACTACTGCCTGCGGTGACAGCCAGGGTACGACCACAGCCGCAATCGACGTATCCAAACTGGACTCCGGAAACTATCCGACAGCGCCACGCGATGTGGAATCAACGCGTACCCCAGACTCGGGGGCCGATCTGGAGTCGGTCCGAATCGGAAACTCGATGCCGCTACCGCTCGATGTGGACGGAAGATTCGCTTTCCAGCGTCTGGCATTGATGGATGGTCGGACCACCCTGAAATCCCCGGCGACCATCTCCTCTATCGATAGCAAAGAATTCCCCGACCTCGCGCAAGGACTTGTCGCCGGGTGGGAATCGACCGGCGAGCGCCGCAAGGTGCTCGGGCTCGGCAGTTCGGTAATCATGGATACCCTCCGGTTCTCCGATGCGGCCAAGGCCGAGACCGCGGCCCGTCGCCTGGCGGATCGTCAGGCCGAGATTCTCCCCGGCGAGGCCATGGCGATCCCGGGGCACCCCACTGCCCGTGCGAAATGGTCTCCCAGAAAACGGACCCTCGACTCATTCCTCGTACACGACACCATGCTGCTCTATGTGTTCATCGATGACCCGGTCAGCGAGCCTGTCGACACCGCGCCGCTGATCGCATTCACCCAGGCGGCGTTCACCAAGCAGATCGAGGCGCTGAAGGCCTACTCGCCCACGGCAATCGATCAGCTCGCATCCCTCCCGATGGATGTGGACGGTTTACTCGGCCGGACGCTGCCGCTCGAAGACCGGCAGAAGACCGTATCCGGAATCGATCGAACGAGGTTGATGACCGGACATGGCGACCTGCATTCCGAGAACCTCCCCGCACTCGCCAAGGCCGCCTTCGATGACGCGGGCGTTGATCTCGTCGCATACTCCAGCGAGAAGATATATCGCACCCGAGATGCGAGCAGCACCGTCCGCCTGATCGCCGCACTGATCGACCAGAAGGCCGATAGATACCGCCCGATCGACGCACCGCCCAATATGCCGGACGTGAAGTGTTTCGACACCAAAGATAAAGGGACCTATTCGACTTCCGCCCCACCGGTGTGTTATCTCGCATACGACAGATACGTCGCGCAGGTTCAGGGAACCAATGTGCAGGAGGCATACCAGAAGGCCGCCGCGCAATATAAGTTACTTGCTTACGGGCGTTAGGGGGAGGCATGAAGCTCGCTACCAGGCGGACGTGCATTCGAACGGCGGCGGTGCTGCTGACAGCCGCCGCACTCGCCACTGCATCCGCAGGGTGCGGCTCGCAGGTGACCGGTCAGCCGGTCCGAGTCGAACCCGACGTGTCGAAGCTCGACGTCGGCAACTATCAGACCAAACCGCGTCAGATCGGTAATGCCAAGAGCGACAAACAGGCTCGAGCGCGCGAGGCACAACGACTTGCCGACTACGTGGCGCTGCCGTACGAAGCCGATCCTTCCTACGTCGAGGACGCTTGGGGCATTGCGACGCATATCGTCCTCAACCGAAAGACTCTCGGCAGCCTCGTCATCAACGACACCTTCGATGACGTCGCGAAGGACCTCGTGGCGGGCTGGGTCAACGCGTGGCAAACCGGTGGCGCGCAAGAAGACAAGCGACGCACGCTGAACATCGCGGTGCTGATGTTCCCCGATGCGCAAACGGCGTCCGCAGTCGGACAAACCCTCGAACACGACGACTTCACCTATAACGTTGACAACCAACCGGTTCCGATCGCGAAGCCGAATACGTATGCGCACTGGCGGCCGGATATCTCCTCCATTGGCTCATGGACGGTGCACGATCGGTACATCGTCTACATCAAAGTGGTGGACGATACCTCGGCACCCAACCTGCCCGCATTGACCTCGCAGGTCGAGAAGATGCTCGATGTGCAGCTTCCGCTGCTCGACAAGTTCCAGCCGACTCCGGCGGGTGAACTCTCGCATATCCCGCTCGACCCACAAGGTTTGCTCGGCCGCACCATACCCAGCAATCCGGAACGACCCATCCGCGCGGAACCCGATGGCATTTTCAGCGGCCGCGGGACGGCGTCGTTGATGAATGCCGGCCCGGAAACACTGCCGGAGTTGGATGAGCACGGCGTAGATCTGGTGTCGTTCGGTGATGCCGTCGTCTTCCGAACCAAATCGCTGAAGGAGGCCGAAGGTCTCTGGACGAAGTGGCAGCCACTGAAGTCCGACCAGAAGCTGGTCGATGCTCCGGCCGGACTCGGAGACCATGTCGAATGCTTCGCGGACGGAGTAACCGAGAAGAATCCGACCGGCTCGATGAATCTGTGTATGTTCCAGGTCGATCGGTACGTTGTGCAGTCGTTCGGAAAGCAGCTGCAGGATCTCCACCAGAAGGTCTCCGCGCAGTATGCCCTACTGCAGAGCAGCTGAGGACAGTGCGGATGCGACTCGAATACCCGCCCACGACTTGCTAGATTTCTGACGGAGGCTCGCGTATCCGGGCATTCGACATCATCGAGGAGGACCGAATGGCGTTGCGGCCCGGCGCAATTGTAGGCGGCTACCGGGTACTTCAAGTCCTCGGCAGCGGCGGCATGGGCACGGTGTATCTGGCCCAGAACCCGATCTTGCCCCGCCGCGACGCATTGAAGGTTCTCAGCGCCGATCTGTCCACCGATGACGAGTTCCGCGCAAGGTTCGAGCGCGAAGCGAATCTGGCTGCCGGACTCGACCATCCGAATATCGTCGCCGTCTACAACCGCGGCGAGGAGAGCGGCCAGCTCTGGATCGCCATGCAGTACATCGACGGAGTCGATGCCGCGGACGAGGCCAAGAAGGGCCCGTCGGCAATGACCCCGCAGCGCGCACTGCGCATCGTGTCCGAGGTCGGCAAGGGACTCGACTATGCGCACCGACGCGGGCTGCTGCACCGTGACGTGAAACCAGCCAACTTCTTGCTTTCCGCTGCCGAAGAAGGCGACGAGGAGCGGGTACTGCTCACTGACTTCGGTGTCGCGAAGTCAGCGGAGGACGGCCAGGATCTCACGGCGACAGGCAATTTCATGGCTACCGTCGCCTATGCCCCGCCCGAGCAGTTGGTCGGAACCAGCCTTGATCACCGCGCCGACATCTACAGCCTCGGCTGCTCGTTCTTCAAGCTGCTGACCGGTCAGAATCCGTATCCGTCGACCATGCCCGCCGTGGTCATGATGGGGCATCTGCATGAGCCGCCGCCGAAGTTGAGCGCGGTCCGGCCGGGACTGCCCCCCGCACTGGACGCCGTAATCGAGAAGGTTATGGCCAAGGACCCGGAGCAACGCTACGCAACCTGCCGCGAGTTCACCCAGGCGGCTGAAGCGGCCCTCTACGGCACCCAATTCCGCGCTCCAGAAGCCGGGTACGCGACCGATGCCCGAGTACCTGTCGCTGGCTACTCGAACCCGTCCATGCCGGTCGTCGGGAATCCGTACCACTCCAGCCCCCAAACCCACACTCCCACTGCCGGATTCACGCTGCGGGAGAATACGGACCAGAGTCTGATCGCGACCAAGCGGAACCACACGGACCGATCGCGCGTCCGCCGCTTCCTGGTACCCGGCGCACTTGTCGTGGTGGTGGTCGCGGCCATCGCGGCCGGAACCTTCTTCTTGACCAACGGCGGATCGGATACCGGCGGTAGTGGCGACAAAGTGGCCGAAGCCCGCAATGCCAATCCGCAATTCGCGGGGAAGACGATCACCGCCTTCAATTTCGGGAACTCCACCCTCTCGGCGGTACTCAACCCCAGCGAGCAATCCAAGTTCCTGCAGAATCTCGGGTTTGTCTACAGCCCCAAATACAAAGCCGTCGGCGACGAGAAGTCACCGCGTGCACTGTCGGCCGCGGGCTATACGACGGACGTCGATTCCGAGGTCGTGATCGTGTTGCGGACCGACAGCCAAGCCGGTAACGGAGGGCTGCGCGGATTGCCGGGCGGAATCCTGTCCAGCAACGCGAAAGTTGTTGTGGTCGACGACCCATCGACCGTGCAGGCGTTCCAGGTGTGGACCGGGCAATCCCAGGATACGTTGGCCGACAAGATGGTTCCGACGATCGCAAAGGTCGTCAAGTAGCACGTCAGCGGTGACCCACGGCGCCTATCGAACTGGGATCAGTCTTGTAGACGCGACACAGCGCTGTTCGGTAGGGTATTCGCAGCCAGCCCACTCGCCAGTTCAGGTGGCCGCGAACAGGGGGAAGGAGGGGATCGGTGTGCTGGTGGCGACCGAGACGACGACATTGCGGTCCGAGACATCCGGGGGGATCTCTGAGGCCCTCCGACCGTGATGTAGCCGGTCGACAACGCTACAGCGCCCGTGTGACGCGTGGATCCGTCAGATTCTTTCGAACTGGATGGAACCGAACGGGCCGAGGACGCGTCAAACCATATGAACGAGGTCAACTCGCACTTGGGATTGACCACAACCAGAACCAGGAGCAGAAGCGATGACTTCACCAGGGAATTTCGCTGCGGATACCGAGGGTATCAATGCGAAGGCGAAGGAATTCCAGGAGCAGCACAACAGCCTGATGATGGCCATCCGGCAGTTGAAGACCGACGAAGACAACGTGACGAACGGCGCCAACTGGCAGGGTGCGGCCCGCGACGCGTTCAACGCCTTCATGGAGCGCTACTACTTCCAGGCCGACAAGATGAACGACCAGCTGATGGAGACCTCTGAGAAGCTGCTCAAGATGAGCAACTCGTTCTCCGATCAGACCAACGACTTCGCCTCCAAGGTGCAGGCCCAGGTTTCCAGCCTCGACCTGCCTGCGGTCTAAATTCCCAGAACCACGCAGCATAGGAGTCTGAACAATGAGCAGCAGCAAGCCGATCTCCGCTAATTTCGATGGTGTTGCCGACGGCGCGCGTCAGATCATCAACCGTGCCGAGACCATCCGGAACGAGCTCGAGGCGTTCGAAAAGAAGGTCAAGGCGTTCTTCGACACTCAGGGTGGTCAGGCGAAGGATGCCTTCGACCAGTACCAGACGACCTGGAACCAGCACGTCGTACAGCTGAACACGACCCTGCACGGCGCCGCGCAGCTCGTCGACAAGGGCAACTCCGAGCTTCAGGGCACGGACACCGCCCTGGCTGGCCTCTTCTGAGATTCGACTCGGAACCATTCGTGCCCCCGGCAGTTGCCGGGGGCACGAATTATCTGTGGGAACTGCGATTTAGGGACTGGTCTGCATGGACGCCGCGAACTGCTCGCAGGTCTGCGCGATCGACTCCCAGCCGCCGAAGTATTGGCATCCGGCGCTGACCTGAAGTCCGTGCTCCACCAACACATGCCAGTTCACGGTTGAGCCATCACCGGGCTGTTCGGTGTAGGCCAGGCCCGATTTACCGCCGAATACGACGTCACGCTTCAGTTCGCTGACCGAGCCGCTCGGCCGCTGCTTCATCTGGGCCTCGCGGTTCGCCGCGACCTGCTCATATCCGGTGCCGGCGGCGACCGGAGTCTGGATCACGGTGATGCGCATCCGAGTTCCGTCCGATGGGACGAGATCGACCCGCTGCTTGCCCGGGTCCGGCGTCTGCGCGAAGCGCCAACCTGTGGGCATCTGGAAGCGCACGCGCCCAACAGTTTCCGATGATTTGGTCGAGGTCGATGGGTGCACGCTGGTCGATGGCGAAGTGGTACGTACGGATACGGATGTGCTCGTGGGTGAGGCGGTAGGTTTGTCATCCGAGCCACCGAACGCGAACACCGCACCGACGGCGGCAGCGGCCACCACCGCGACCGCGGCAACGGCCCCCAGAACGTACACCTTGGTATTGCGGCCCGGCGGCTGCATGGCCGCGGCCCGCTGGCGCAGCGGCTGCATCCATTCCGTGGTCGGCAGTGGCGTGATCCCGGGCTGGTACTCCGATTCCGGTCGTGGTCCACGCACCAGGTCCGCGCCCGCGATCGGACGGACTTCGACCGCAGGTCCGCAGAACTGCTGCGCCGTCGATCTGATCAGATCCAGCTTTGCCGGATCCGAAACACCCACCGCCTGAAGGGCATCGGCGGGCTGACCGGCGAGCAGACGATCGAGGAGTGCGGCCAGCTCGTCGAACGCACCCGCATCCGGTGCGACGTCGGATATCGCGAGATTCGGTTCGTGCTCGCACGATTCGATGTGAATGCCCTCATGGCTGCGCACGACAGCGGTCGCGGTGGTCGACAGCGGACCGAACTCCAACACGACCGTGCGCCTGCTGCGCGCGGCGCCCGCGTCGGCGGCAACGGCGCGAACGGCCATATCCTCGAACACCACATCGGTGGTGAAGCGACGAACGGCATTGTCGATCACCGCCCGTCGGCGACTACCCCATTCGGTGGGGCATACGACCGTCACGCGCTCGCACGGAATCGGAACGCCCAAGTTCTGCATCACCGTGCCGATCACCGCGGCCATTGCCTCGGCGATCGCAGGAACGCGCGGAAGCAGGGCTATCCGGTCCGCCGCCACGAACTGGAGTGCGGAGCTCACCTGCGTCGGCGGCGTAAGCGATTCGCCGACAACGAGATCCCCGTTGCTGCCGAGCACCACCGAGGGCGGCGCGTCCCAATGGGTGGCCGGGCCGCACGCCCAGACGCGGGTATCGGTCACTACCAGATCGACGCTTGGCATCACTCCGCCGGAGGCATCCATGCCAGCTGGATCAGACCCTCGCTGTTACGCGTGACGTAGGTACCGCGGCCGGGCGGTTTGATGCCCGGCCGCGTGGCACCGAACAGCACACCCTCATCCTTATTGCAGCTCATGACCAGCGCCGCTGATCCGAGGTCCTTCATCCGCGCGACCGTTGCCTCGTACAGCGCACGGCTCGCGCCACCGGAGCGTCGCGCGATGATCACGTGGAAACCGAGATCTCGAGCATGCGGCAGATGCTCCAACAGCGCCGCCACCGGGTTGCCGCTCGAGGAGGCAACCAGGTCGTAGTCGTCGACGATGACGAACAACTCCGGACCGCGCCACCACGAGCGATCGCGCAGCTGCTGCGGTGTCACGTCGGAGCCCGGCGTCCGCTGGGCGACGTAGCCGGCGAGATCGGCCATGTTCTGGGTGAATTGCGGTGCGGTGGAACCGTATCCGGCGAGATAACCATCCGGTACCAGTCCCAGCATGGTGCGCCGGTAGTCGCCCAGGATGAAGCGCGCTTGGTCGGGTGTGTTCGAGGCGGCGATGCCCTCGACGATCGAGCGCAGCAGGGTCGTCTTACCGCTTTCGGTATCGCCGATGACGATGAAGTGCGGGCTCTCGTTGAAGTCGAGGTAGACCGGCGCAAGCTCGGCTTCGTTGATGCCGAGCGGAATTCGCATGCACTTGGCTTCCGAATGGACCTGCGAAGGCCAGTTGCCCGCCAGCTGCAGCAATTGCTCGCGCGGCAACATCTCCGGCAGCATCCTGGCCGCCGGAGCGGGGCGTCCCGGGGTGAGCCGGGCGATGGCCGCCACCGCGTCTGCGACGGCTTGGCCGAGGTTCTCCTGGGCGGCGCTGCCGTCGATGCGCGGCAGACCGGTGAGCATATGCAAGCACTCCGGCGTCATACCGCGACCGGGGCGGCCCTGGGGTACCAAGGCGGCGAACTTGCGCCCCAGATCGGAGTCCATCGGGTCACCGAGGCGCAGTTCGATGCGGGTGCCGATCTGATCCTTCAGAGCCGGGCGGGCCTCGGCCCAGCGGGCGAGGGCGATGACAACGTGCACGCCGTACGAAAGGCCTTGTACGGCAAGGTTCATGATGGGCTGCTCGAGTGCATCGAAGTCCTGTCGGATCGAGCCGAAGCCGTCGATCACCAGGAAGACGTCGCCGAACGGATCCTCGTGCGCCCCAGTGGCACCGGGGCTGCTGGCCGGATCCATGGCGCGTAGGCGGCGGAATTCGGTCATCGATTCGATGCCGAGTTGGCGGAAGCGGGCCTCGCGCTGGCGGACGATGGTGGTCATTTCCGCGATGGTGCGGCGGACCTTGTCCTCGTCCAGGCGGCTGGCCACCGAACCCACATGCGGCAAACCTTCCAGGCTGGCCAGGGTGCCACCACCGAAATCGAGGCAGTAGAACTGCACCTGTTCGGCGGTGTGGGTGAGGGAGAGGGCCATGATCATGGTCCGCAGGGCGGTCGATTTACCCGACTGCGGACCGCCGACGACGGCGACGTTGCCGCGCGAGCCCGACAGGTCGACGACGAAGGGGTCGCGGCGCTGGTCGTAGGGGCGGTCGACGATGCCCATGGGGGCGCGCAGGGTGGCGATGGCGGAGTATTCGCCGGTGAGGACGCTGCGCGGAATGAGCTGGTCCAGAGTGGGGGGCTCGTCCAAGGGCGGGAGCCAGATCTCGTGGGCCGGGCGGCCGTGGCTGCGGATGCGGGAGGCCAGCATGTTGAGGTTGGAGACCTGTTCGCCGTCTTCGGACTGCGGTTCCGGATCGTGCGTCGGCTCCGACGGCAGCGGGACGCGGTCGATGGCGCGGAAGTCGACGTGGGTTGCGGTGAAAGGGCGTGCCTTGATGTCGATTTCGCCGCCAGCGACACCGGCCTGGGTGACCTCGCGCTGCGAGCCGCCACCGACGTAGGGGCCGGACACATAGGCGGCCTGGAAGCGCTGGATCTCGCCGGAGTCGGACTTGAGGTAGCCGCCGCCGGGAATGCCGGGCAGGTTGTAGGCGTCGGGGACGCCGAGGACCTGGCGGGATTCGTTGGCGGAGAAGGTCTTCAGACCGATGCGGTAGGAGAGGTGGCTCTCCAGACCCTTCAGCTTGCCTTCTTCGAGGCGCTGTGAGGCCAGCAGCAGGTGCACGTGCAGTGAGCGGCCGAGGCGGCCGATCATCACGAACAGTTCGGCGAAATCCGGGTGCTGGGTGAGCAATTCGGAGAACTCGTCGAGCACGACGAACAGCGCGGGCAGCGGGTCGAGGTCGGCACCAGCGGCGCGGGCCTTCTCGTACTCGGAGACATTGGCGAAGTTGCCGGCTTGGCGCAGTACCTCCTGGCGGCGGTTCATTTCACCGGCCAGCGCGTCGCGCATACGGTCGACGAGGTCGGCTTCCTCTTCGAGGTTGGTGATGACGGCCGCGACGTGCGGCACACCGTCCAGACCGAGGAAGGTCGCACCACCCTTGAAGTCGACGAGCACGAGGTTCAACTGGTCCGGTGAATGCGTGGCCAAGAGGCTGAGCACAAGCGTGCGGAGGAACTCCGACTTACCGGAACCCGTTGCGCCGATGCACAATCCGTGCGGGCCCATACCGCTCTCGGCGGCTTCCTTGATATCGAGTTCGATGGGCGCACCATCTGCGCCGACGCCGAAGGGCACGCGCAGCCGCTCGCGGCCGTAACGCGGACGCCAGGCGTGTTCGGGATTGAATGTGCCGATATCGCCGAGCTTCATCAGCTGGGTCCAGGTCGAGATCACCTCGGCGTCATCGTGTTCGGCGTCGCTGCTGCGCTGGGTCGCGGCGCGATACGGGGCGAGGCGGCGCGCGACCTGCTGGGCCTGCTGCGGGCTGATCCGGTCGATGAGCGCGAAACGCTCCTGGTTGCCGGTGGCGCCGCGACCGACGCATTCACCGTTCTCGACGACCATCTTGATACCGCGCGAGACGGCCAAACGCGGTGCGTAACCGCATAAGTCGATGATGGTGACGCCCTCGTAGCCGGATTCCCGAAGTTGGTCTTCTTCGGCCTCCAGCAGGCCGCCGTCGACGACGATGACGATATGCACCAGATTCGCGTTGGCGGGCTGGTTGCGGGAGTAGCGAACGCGGTTGGCCAGCAACGGATGCAAGCCGGCGGTGGCCTCCCGGATCGAGCCGTAGAACATGCGTTGGGTGCCGATGCCGTCCTGCGCATCCGGATGCTGGGTGTGCGGCAGCCACTTGGTCCACTCCCATTCGCGGGCGGTGTCCGGACCGCAGACGACGGCGATCAAGACCTGGTCCGGCGCCTGGAACATGCACAGCTGCAACAGCATTGCGCGGGTCATATCGCGGGCCTCGGCGCGGTCGCCGTCCAAGGCGATGGTCGCGAAGCCCTTGACCGCGATCGCGGTCGGCAGGTCGGGAACCGTCGAGTGCGCGCGCACGAAACGGCGCAGCGAGACCGCGGCGATCGGCTCCAATTCCTCGACCGGGCCGGTCTCCGGCGCGACCAGACGGGTGGCGAGTCGCTGCCCGCCGATGCCGATGCGGGCGTGGCAGAAGTCCTTGTCCCCGGCGCGCCGTTCCCACATGCGGGAAGTCCCGGCCAGCATCCAGATCAGGGCCGGTTCCGGGTGGCTCCACTCGACCGAAGCGCGCTGCTGGGCGGCGGTCTGGTCGACGTCCTTGCGGACCTGGTCGAGGTAGCGCAGGTAGTCCTTGCGGTCCTCGTTCGCCTCGGCCGCCTTCTGTCCCTTGCCGCCACCCTGACCGGCGAACATGCCGACCATGGAGACGACCATCATCATCGGGAACATCATGCTCATCGGATTCGATGCGATGCTGCCGCCCTGGGTGAACAGCAGCGCCATCATGCCGACCATGCCGACGACCATCACGACCGGCATCAGCTTCGATACCAGGCTGCCCGGTGTCACCCTTGGGATTTCGGGCGGCGGCTGCAGCGTGACCTCGCCACCGGGCGAGCGCGGCATCTCACGACGCGCACGCCGCTGGAACCGGACAGTACTCATCGGACGAGATCCCCCTCTTCGCAAGCTGCACTTTTTCGGCCTCAGTGTAGAGGGCACAGCTGACATGTCGTACAGTTCGACCAGCATTCTGCTGCCCGAACGGTGGGTTCGCAAGCTCGGCCCCCTCGCCTACGGGACGCGGAAATACGAGGTAGAGACCGAGTTGGGGGAAGCTTGACGCACGCGCGACTTGACCACATCGACGAAGAATCCTCGCGCGGCATCGTCCGTGCGCCCGACCTTGCCAGGGTCACGATTCTTGCGAAGCACACTCAGGTTGATATGGCGATTCCGGTCGATGTGCCGGTCGCACTGGTGATCCCGAGTGTCGTCGATATGGTCGCTCAACACAGCCGCACCAATGATTTCGACAATGAGGGCGAGCGTTTCGAGCCCGCGGAATGGGTGCTGGCGCGCATCGGCCATCCCCCGTTCTCCAATTCACTGAGCCTCGGCGAGCACGGCGTGCGCGACGGCGAACTGTTGATGCTGGAGAGCGCCTCGCACACCGCGCCGACGCCACTGTTCGACGACATCATGTACAACGTCGCGATCGCCGACGCCGATCACTACCGCAGCTGGACGCCGAAGCTGGCGCGGATAACCGGTTCGGTACTCGCCGCACTCACCATGATCGTCGGCTGCCTCGGCCTGCTGCTGTCCAAAGATGCTCTGCCGGGCTGGGTTAGCGGTTCGCTCGCGCTGACCGTGGCGATTCTGCTCGTGGTCGCGGGCATGGTGCTCAGCAGGATGTACGGCGATACCTCGACCGCGCTGGTGCTCGGCGGCTGCGCGCTGCCCGCCGCGTTCACCGCCGGAATGCTCTTCGTGCCCGACGACTACGGCTGGGCACATCTGCTGCTCGGTTCCGTATTGGTCGGTGCGACAGCGATTCTCGCGTGGCGCGTCACCGGTGTCGGGCTTGCGCTGTTCATCGGCGCTGCCACGCTCGCGGTGTACCTCGTCCCGGCCGGTTTGGTCGGCGTGCTCACCGATCAGCCGGAGAAAGCCATCGGCGCGGTCGTCGCCGCGCTCGGCCTCGCGGGTCTCTCACTCGCACCGCGGGTTTCGATGCTGCTGGCGAGCCTGCCGTTGCCGCCGGTGCCCTCCCCCGGCACCCCGATCGACCCGACCGAGGACGATCCGGACGATCACCGCGCGCTGCCGACCATGGATGCGCTGCGGGTGAAGTCGGAGCGGGCCCGGATGTACCTGGCCGGACTGGTCTCGGCGACCACACTGGTCTCGGTGGCCGGTGCACTGGCGGGCACCGATCCCGGTGCGGAAGATCCGTACTGGCCCGGCATCGCTCTGGCGCTGGTGACCGCGGTGGTGTTGATGTTCCGCAGTCGCACCTACGCGGGCGCGGAGCAGGCTGTGGTGCTGATCTCGGGCGGCGCATCGATCGTGCTGATCATGATGGTCGGCGTGGCCATCGGCATGGAGCAGCCGCTGGCCGTCTTCGGGGCGGCGATGGTCGTGCTGATCGCCGCGCTGATTCTCGGCATCATCATTCCGAATCAGTCCGCGACACCGCCGATGCGCCGTGGCGTGGAACTGCTGGAGTACGCGTTCGTGGGCGCCGTACTGCCGCTGGTGTTCTGGGTGGCGTCGCTCTACTCGCTCGTTCGCGGACTCTGAGCGAGCGCAGCGAGTGAACAATAAACACAGCCGGCAGCCTGGTCATGCCGGAGCCGAGCGCCAGCGAGGCGCAGGCATGAGCAGGCATATGCGCGTCGCGGCTGCGGTCGCGGCGTTGGGCATGAGCGCGTCGTTGGGGCTCGGCGCCGGCGCCGCGTCCGCGGATCACCCGCCCACCGTGAACCCGGGTCTACTTCCTGCCGGTGATCCGGCGGCGCCGCCCGAAAAGACCGAGCGGCCAGCGAATTCCGATTGTTCCAACACCGTATCCGGTGGTGAGGGCGCGACGACCCCCACCGCCCAGCGCTCACTCGATCTGGACAGCGCGTGGCGGTTCTCCAAGGGCGAGGGCCAAACGATCGCGGTCATCGACACCGGCGTCGCACGGCATCCTCGCTTGCCCGGACTGATCGCCGGTGGCGACTTCGTGGCCAACTCGGGGGACGGCACCGAGGACTGCGATGGGCACGGCACTTTCGTCGCTGGCCTGATCGCCGCGTCGAAGGTTGACGGGCAGGGGTTTTCGGGTGTCGCGCCGGAAGCGCGCATCATGACGATCCGCCAGACCAGCAGGATGTACCAGAAAGAGGGCAGGTCCAGGGAGCGCAATCCCGACGATCTGCCCGAGGGCTACGGCAATCTGGCCACCATGGCCTCGGCGATCCGGCGCGCGGCCGATGCGAACGTCAGCGTCATCAATATCTCCGAGGTGTGGTGCGGCTCGTCCAATGACGTCGACGGATCCATCGGTGCGGCAGTGCGATACGCGACGCTGGAGAAGAACGTGGTCGTGGTCGTCGCCGCCGGAAACCAGGACGGCTCCTGTAAGACCGAGCAGCAGATCATCGATCCGCTCAACCCGTCCGCCGATCCGTGGAGCAATGTCAAGGTCAATGTGAGCCCGGCCCGCTGGGACGATTACGTGCTCTCGGTCGGCTCGATCGATGCCAACGGCGCACCGTCGAAGTTCACCGTGCCGGGCCCGTGGGTGAGTGTGGCCGCGCCGGGCGAGAATATGGTCTCGCTCGATCCACGCGGGACCGGCACCGCCACCGGCACCGTGAGTCAGCAAGGGCAGCAACAGGCGATGAGCGGGACCAGCTTCGCGACGCCATTGGTATCCGGTGTCGTCGCGCTCGTGCGTGCCCGCTTTCCGGAGATGAGCGCGCTGGATGTGGTCAAGCGGTTGCAGGCCACCGCACATGCGCCCGCCGAGGGATGGAGTCCGTACATCGGCTACGGCGCGGTCGATCCGGTTGCGGCGCTGACCGATGAGGTGAGCAGCGCGCCGCTGCCGCCCAAACGGCCGAGCCCGGCCAGAAGCGCCCAGCTCCCGGTGCCCGCACCGACGCCGCCAGCGGACAACCGGGCCCGCAATGTCGCGCTGATCGGTACCGGGATCATCGGCGCCGCCTTGGTTCTCGGCTACCTGGCCTCGTTCCCGATCCGACGCCGCTTCGGCATCAAATCCGACGATATGTAGCGTCGTGCTGGCAAACGGCGGTACATAGGATGTCGCACCCCATCGATACAGGTAGTTCCCATGATCCTGACGCGCGCAGCCGAACACGACGGCGGACAACCGAACCGTAGACAAGCCTGGGAACACGCCACCGGTATCCCGATGCTGGTGCTGGCCGTGCTGTTCATCTGCGTCTACGCCTGGCATGTGCTGGACACCGGTGCGTCACCGCGACTGGATACCTGGCTCGAACGGGTCGACATCATCATCTGGGCGGTATTCGTCGCGGACTTCGGCGTCCGGACATGGCTGTCGACCGATCGCTGGCGATTCGTACGGACCCACCCGCTGGAATTGCTGATCGTTTTATTGCCGCCGTTCCGGCCGGTGCGGCTGCTGCGAGCCGCGCTGTTGGTGCTCGATACGCTCAACCGCAATCGGGTGACCCGGGCGCGGCTGGCGATATTCGTCGGCACCAGTTCGGCACTGACGCTGGTGCTGTGCAGCCTGGCGTTCTTCGATGCCGAATACGGTGCGCCCGACAGCAAGATTCACAACTTCGGTGACGCGCTGTGGTGGTCGATGGTGTCGGTGACCACGGTCGGCTACGGCGATGTGTATCCGGTAACCGTGCACGGCCGCCTGATCGCGCTGATATTGATGACGCTGGGCATCGGCCTGATCAGTTTCGCCATCGGCACCACGACCAGTTGGGTCATGGAGCAACTGAAGGCCGTCGAGGTGAGCGCCGACCGCACCGATCGGGAGATTACGGTGCTGGTCGACGAAATCCGCGCGCTACGAACCGAGGTCGCCGCATTGCGGGCGGCCTCGATGCCGGTCGATAACGAATAGTCGCTCAATTCGCCGAGGCGACAGGCGATTTCGACGGCGACGGGTCCGCGGCGACGCCATCGTGGGCAACCATGGCATCTGCGCGGGCCAGGCTCGGACCGGCCGCGAGCAGGCCGACGATCGGCCATGGTGCGGGTTCGGCTTTGGTGCCCGAATCCGTATCCATGCCGAGCGCCTTCTCCGCATCGGCATCCTTGACGCCGTACCGGACACCGGTGTCGGCGATGTAGAACTTGCTGTCCTTGCGGCGGCTGTCGAGTTCGATGCCGGTGGTCTGGACGAACGCACCCGTACCCGGCGGAATGTAGACCGAGTCGGCATTGGCACCGGAACCGTCCGCCTGGGCCAGCGGCACCAGTTTGGCCTTATCCGGAATCGGCAGTGCCACACCGGTCACCACCGACAGCTCGGCGCGATTGCCACCGTCCTTATTGTCGGCGGCGGCGGCCAGTGGCTTCCAGGACAGGCAGCTGATCGGCTGGTCTTTGTAGTCGACGATGGACGGCACGGTCTGCGGATACATGCCGACCTGCAGTACGTTCGCGACCGGCGCATAGGTCTTGTCGGTCTGGTCGACGACGTCGTTGCTCGACATCGAGCGATACCGGTTGCGGATGATCTCGGCGGTCACCGGCGAGATCTGCTGCAGACCGTCCTGCAGTACAACGTATTCCGTATTGGGCTGTGCTGGCACATGCACCACGTCGCCGATCCGGTGGTTGCCGACCGAGTAGCTGACCGCACCGCCCGGGTTGTCGATCTTGGGCGGAATGATCTGCAGCACTTCGGGAATCGTATTGAGCAGGCCCGCACCGATCGGCCGGGCAGTCGCGCCGGTGATCTTCAGCGCGTCGGTGACGGCGCGGTCCTTGAGGTCGACGCGGGCGCGCTTATTGTCGTACACCAGGTACGTCGCGTCCTTGCCCTGCACCAGCAGCGCCCGGTCCTTGCCCATGACCGAGGCCTTCTCGCCGAGCGAGAGCTCACCGGCCAGTACCGAAGTGGTGAAATCCTTACTGCCGTCGACCTTCAGCTGGTCGCAGACGGTCCAGATCCGCCCCTTGCCGTCCTTGTCGAAGCGCAGTGCGGAGGGCGCGCCCGGGATGCCGATCAGCTGTCCGCGCGCCTTCTTGCCGATCTCGGATTCCTTGACAATGACGGCCTTTTCCGGTGAACCGGCGGCCAGCCGGGCCGATGCCAGGTTCAGCGTCGGATGCACCACATCATTGATCACCACGTAGACAGCGCCGGATTCCTTGCCGATCAGGATCTTGCTGCTGCCGATCTTGTCTTGCGGGCGCAACAGTGCAAGCACGCCGCAACCGGCCAGCACCACGATGGCCATGATCAGTCCGGCCGCGTAGGCACGGGACTGGGAGCGCATCGGATCGTGCAACATTCGCACATCCCGACGGACCAGGGCGTGTTCCATCCGGCGGACCAGGAAGCGGTAGCCGCTCACCTGCCAGCGTGTAGTGGGTTTTGAAGGCATGTTTCCCTCCCCGAACAATGCTCGCGTTCGCGGAACACAGTACAGTTCCCGAGGACTATTGTTCAGCTCGGCCGATGCGAAAAGGCCGATACCGGGTACTTGGGGGATGACGATGGCCGAACAAGCCGGGGCGGGACCACGCCCGCTGCTCGGGCGCATCTCGCTGCGGAACCTGCTGATCGCGCAGGTGATCGGACTCGCGGCCGGATTGCTCGCCTTGTTCGCCGGACTGGGCGGTTGGCCCGCATTGGGTGTCGCGGTGGTCGCCGGACTGCTGCCGCTGATCCCGATCGCGAAACGCACTGTCCTGGACTGGATCGCCACCTGGTGGCGCTATCTGACCCACAGCGACTACCAGATCGGCGACACCGTTGACTTCCGCGGCTCCGACGGGCGCTCGCTCGGGCTGTACTGGGACGGCACCCGGGTCGTCACGGTCGTCGAGGTGCTGGCCCCCAAGGGCGGACTGACCCGGATCGCCCGCACCACCGTGCACGCCTCACATCTGCTGCCGCTGCCGGAACTGGCCAAATGCCTGAACCAGCACGATATTCTGCTCAGCGGCATCGATATCATCAGCCACGGCCACCGCAGCCGCTCCGGCACGCCCGCGGGCAAGATCTACGAATCGCTGCTCGGCCCGCTACCGGCCACCGCGCATCGCAATGTCTGGCTCGCCATCAGTTTCGACGCGATCGCCTGCCCGGAGGCCGCGGCTCGGCGCGGCGGCGGCAGCGAGGGCGCCTCGCGCGCGGTAACCATTGCGACGCAACGCATTATGCGCACTCTCGAAGACGCCGACTGCAGCGCCCGCATCCTCACCGCACCGGAGATCCGCAAGGCGGTCCTGCAGGTCACGCAGGGCTTCGACCCGCGCACGCTGACCCACCGCTGGCGCTACGCCGAGATCGGCAACAGCGTGAATATCGGCAGCGCCGTCGACCCGAAGCGGCTCGGCTCGGATCTGCTCTCGCAGTTGTGGGTTGCGCCATCGCGCGGCACCACGGTCGCGGTGCGGCTGCGTCCGGGCAGTTCGGCCGAATCGGTGACCATCGGCGCGGCCTGGCGACTGACCGCACGGGAACTGCCGGAGCGCACCAAACTCAAGGGTCTGATCTCGATGAACGGGCGGCACCGCGACGGGCTGCTCGCGCACCTGCCGTTGGCCATTCCGGATCTCGACGACGCCGTCCCGGTGACCGAGTACCCGATCGATGTGATCAGCGCGCTGCACCTGCCGTCCTCGGGTTGCGGTCAGCTCATCGGTTCCGACGATGAGGGGCAGGGTGTTGCGGTCCGCATCGTCGGCACCGGCATCTCGACGGTCTATGTGGCCGGTGAGCTGTATCTGGCCCAGCAGTTGGTGTTCCGCGCGTTGGCGGTCGGCGAGCGCATCCTGATCCGCACCGATCGGGCGCACGCCTGGGAGAACCTGGTGACCACCATCGGGAATCCCGAGCGGCTGCAGATCGCGGTCGAAACACACCAATCCGATGCCGGATTCACCGCGACCGTGGTCGATGGTGTGCTGGCCCCCGCACCGCACGCCGGTGTCACCACGATCTACGTGACCGGCGACCCGATGGGTTGGCCCGCCACCCGTCCGGACCTGTCGATCCACCAGCCCGGTGCCATCGGCAACCACGTGGTGTTGCGGACCGGGACAGCCCAGGTCGACCTGACGCTGGTTTCCATTCCGCGCGAAGCGACATATATCGGCCATCCGCGCGGGCGACGGGCGATGGCGGATAGTCCGCAGTAGCGCCGGTTCCGATTCCGGGTGGGTAGGCGATTCGGGGGCGGCCTGCCCCGATCACGGTGGGTTGGGTTGGGCTGTGGTAGGTCCTGCTGTGTCGCACAGACTTCCCGGTTGAGCTAGCTCGGGCTGGTGGCCTCGAGGAACTTCCCGAACCCGGCTTCCTCGCGGTTCAGCCCGGGTAAGGGTCGGTGGTGCGAGCAGTGCGCAGAGTTCTTGCCCACCAGGCGAGCTGACGGATGAGCCGTTCGGCGGCATCGATGGCGGCGCCGTCCGCCGTGTTCCCCGCGTCGTCGAATCGCTTTTTGGCTTGGTGGAAGCTGACGGTCTCGCGGATGGAGACCATGTGGATTTCGGCGACCACCTGGCGCAGTTGTTCGACGGCGCGCAGGCCGCCGGAGAGGCCGCCGTAGGAGACGAATCCGATGGGTTTGGCGCGCCATTCGTGCTTCGCGTTGTCGAAGGCGGTTTTCAGTGAGGCCGGGTAGCCGTGGTTGTACTCGGAGGTGATCGCGACGAAGGCGTCGGCGGCGGCCAAGCGCTCGCGATAGGCCGCCACCTCGGCGGTGAAAGCCAGATCCGTCGGCAGCGGGGTGGTGATGAGATCGATGACGCCGGTATCGAATTCGGTTCTCGCCCGCACCGTGCGCAGGAACCAGTCGGCGACCACTGGAGCGAATCGCTCCGGGCGCGTGCTCGCCACGATGACCTCTAGTCGTAACGGAGTTTCCACTGCGCGAGCCTAACGCCGCGCACCGCCGGTACGGTCGAAGCGGGCGCGGAGATCTCGATTGAGTCATGAGATCGGCCGCTACCCGACTCGGCGATTTCGCATGATGGACGGGGCTTCGGCAAGCGAACCCCCGGCTACCCTAGAGGAGACGGCATGATCCTGGTGACCGGTGCGACGGGCAATATCGGCACGGAACTGGTTGCGGCACTGAACAACTCCGGTGCAGCTGTGCGCGCGCTGGTCCGCGATCCCGCTCGTGCGCAGCTACCTGCCGGCGTCGAGGCGGTGCCGGGCGATCTGAATCGGCCCGAGAGCCTGACCGAGGCATTCGACGGAGTCACCGGAATGTTCCTGCTGCCGGGCTACGCGGACACCCCCGACCTGCTCGCCCGCGCGAAAAAAGCAGGCGTACAGCACATTGTCCTGCTCTCGGGCGGTTCGGCGGCGCTGGAGGATATGGACAACGCGGTCTCCGCGTATATGACCCGAGCCGAGCGGGACGTACGCGAATCCGGCCTGGCCTGGACCTTCCTGCGCCCACGCTCGTTCATGTCGAATGCGCTGCGTTGGTTGCCGCAACTTGCGCAGGGTGATGTGATCCGGGCCCAGTTCCCCGATGTGCCCGTCGCCGCCATCGATCCCGCCGATATCGCGGCCGTCGCGGCGGTCGCCCTGACCGGCGGCGAACTCGCGGGCCGGATCCTCGACCTGACCGGTGCCCGAGCCCTGGTGCCCGCCGACCAGGTCGCGGTCCTCGCCGAGGTGCTCGACCGACCGCTGGTGTGTCAGGGTTTGACGAACGCGCAGACGCGGGCGGAACTCGAGGCGACGATGCCACAAAAGTACGTCGACGCATTCTGGAGCTTCTTCGCCGACGGCACGCTGGACGAATCCCAGGTGTACCCCACCGTCCAAGAGGTAACCGGCCGCGTACCGCGCACCTTCGAACAATGGGCCCGCACACACGCCGACGCCTTCACAGCCCCGGCCCAATAGTCCGAGCGACGCCGAACCCGTGCCGCGGCACCGCGGCACGAGTCCGCCGACCACGGCATCAAAGCCAGGAACCTAGGGCGCAGCAGCTTCCGGCTTCGATGCGGGCGTTCCACTCGGGAGCACCGACTCACTCGACGGCGGCGTCGACGCCCGCGGCATGGCGTTCTCCGCTCTCGGGGCAGCGGATTCGGGAATTGGGGCAACAGCATTCGCGTTCGATGCAGCGGCGGCCGCGAGCGATGTCACCGACTCCGGATCGGGCGCATCGTCTTTCGCGCTCGGTGCGGGAGGATTCGGGCGCGGGTCCGGAGTCTTCGCGATCGGCGTGGCGGTATGCGGGTCGCGGCGTTGCGGCCCGGAGGCGGGCGGGGCAACCCGCACATGTAGCGGTGCGGATTCCTGGCGGGGTGTGGTGGTTTCCACCGCGGGTGCGGCGAGTTCGGCCAGGCCTTGGGCGGGTGGGATCTGAGCGGTGAAACCCAGTGCGCGCCTGGCTCGTTCCGGATCGGCGACGATGTGGCGGACATCGCCGAGACGGTAGCGGCCGGTCACCGTGGGGCCAGGGCCGCCGCGGGCCCGGGCCATGATCGAGGCGACCTCCCATATCGTGATCGGGTGGCCGGAGGCAATATTCAGGGGCACGAAGCCGGGTAGGCGGCGGTCGACCGCGGCGACGGTGGCGGCCACCATATCGTCCACGTGGACGAAGTCCCTGATCTGGCCGCCGTCCTCGTCTACCAGTGGCGGCTGTCCGAGATCCAGTGCGTCGAGGAACTTTCCGATGAATCCGGAGCGTGCGCCCGCGCCGTAGCCGTTGTGGTAGCGCAGGGCCGTGACGGCCGCGCCGGTGGCCAAACCCCAAGCGAGGGCATAGTTTTCCTGGGCCATCTTGCTGGCCGCGTAGAAGCCGCGTGGGCGCAGCGGCGCGTCCTCGGTGACCGGTTCCCAGGTGAGCAGTTCGCCGGTGCGCGGGGCCAGGTGGTCGAACATGCCCCGATCCAGATCGGCCCGCCGCCGCAGCCCCGGAAAGAACGGCCCACTGTTCATCCCGCGATAGCGACCCTCGCCGTACACCACGATGGACGAGGCCAGCACCAGATGACCAACCTTCGCCCGTCCCATCACATCGAGCAGTACCGCGGTAGCCAGATCGTTGTGCGCGGCGAATATCGAAGATTCCGGAGCGGACTCGACGGCCGCGAGATGGCATACGGTGTCGATACCGTGCAGCAATGGCTCGAGCGCATCGGCATCGCGCACGTCTACCCGCGAAACCCCTTCCGGCGCTTCCGCATTCGGCCCGTGCGCCGCTTCGAACAGCACATCGACCCCGACCACCTCGTGTCCGGCGGCGGCCAACGCCCGCCGCAACCGCGCCCCGATGAACCCGGCTGCCCCGGTGACCAGCACTCTCATCGCATCCGCACCCCGCGTTCGGCTGATAACCCAATCTGACTCGCATATATCGGTCACTCGGTGCAACCAGCAGCACCAACTCTCACGGTAATTCGAACGGCAGCGACACTCCCGCGTGCACACGGCAGCGGTCGCAGGTGTCGGTTCCGGTGACCGCCGAGACCGAACGCCGGATCAGCTCCTTGAACGGGCCGAGGTTCTTCTTGAACTCGGCGAAGACGTCGACCGCGTGCACACCGCCGCCCTCTTCCATGCCCGCATCCAGATCTGTCACCAAAGCGACTGCGGCATAGCACATTTCGAGTTCACGAGCGAGAACCGCCTCCGGATGCCCGGTCATATTGACCAGTTCCCAGCCCTGTGCGGCGAACCAGCGGCTCTCGGCTCGAGTGGAAAAGCGCGGGCCCTGCACCACGACCATGGTGCCGGAGGACTTCATCGGCAGTGCGTCGGTCGCGGATTTCGTTGCCGCGGAACGCAGTTCGTCGCAGTACGGGTCGGCGAAGGAGACGTGCACGCCGCCGCCGTCGAAGTAGGTCTGTGGACGGCCGGAGGTCCGGTCGACCAGTTGGTCCGGCACCGCGACGGTGCCCGGCCCCCAATCCGCGCGCAGGCTGCCGACCGCGCACGGCGCGAAGATCCGGCGCACCCCGATCGAGCGCAGCGCCCACATGTTGGCCTGGTACGGCAGCGTATGCGGCGCGAATTCGTGCTGCTTGCCGTGCCGGGGCAGGAACGCCACCGGGCGACCCTCCACCTCACCGACCGCGATCGGCGCGCTCGGCTTGCCGTAGGGCGTATCGACCTCGACGGTGGTCGCCTCGTTATCGAAGAAATCGTAGAAGCCACTACCGCCGATCACGGCGAGCGCGGGCCGAACATCCAAACTCATGCACCGATTCTCTCGCCAGCCCCCATGCCCCGACCAGACGGGTCCACATCCGGCCAACTGGACCTTCGTTCATGATGGGCTGAGTCGGTTGGGTGCTGGAGGTGCGGTGAGTTCGTCGCGTGCGCGCGCCGGGGTGTGGCTGACGGTCGGCAGCGGGCTGGCCTTCGCCAGTTCCGGCCCGTTGGCGAAATCGGTACTCGCGGTGGGCTGGTCCCCGGGCGCCGTTTTGGCGATTCGGCTGAGCGGCGCGGCCGCGGTCATGCTCACGGTCGCGGCGCTCAGCGATCCGGGTGGACTGCGCGGCAGCCTGCGCCACCTGCGCACCGTCGGCGCGTTCGGCGTGATCGCGGTGGCCGGGGTGCAGGCCAGCTTCTTCCTGTCGCTGCCCTATCTCCAGGTCGGCGTGACGTTGATGATCCAATTCCTGGCGCCGGTCGCCGTAATCGCCTGGAACTGGGCGGTGCACGGGCGACGACCATCGGGCGCGACGGTCCTCGGCGCGGCGGTTGCACTCGGCGGCGCCGCGCTGGTCATCAATATCTTCGGTGCGGGCGGAATCAGCCTGATCGGACTGGGCTGGGCCGCGGTATCGATGCTGTGCAACGCGGTGTTCTTCCTGCTCTCGGCCCGCACCTCGGATTCGCTGAGTCCGGTCGTATTGCTGGGCTCCGGCCTGACCGTCGCGGCCGCGACCGCGTGGACACTCGGCTCGACCGGGCTGCTGCCGGTGCTGTTCGGGGGCGCCGACACCGCACTCGCCGAACATCACATTCCGGTCTGGCTGTCGCTGACGCTGCTGGTCACCATCAGCACGGTGGTTGCGTATGTGTGTGGAGTGGCGGGCGCGGCGCGCATCGGTGCCACGCTGATGTCGCTGATACTGCTGAGCGAGGTGCTGTTCGCGGTGGTGTTGTCGTGGCTGCTGCTGGACGAATCGGTCGCGCCGGTGCAGATGATCGGCGGGGTGCTGGTGGTCGGCGGCATCGCGCTGGCACGCAGCGGCGCCGAACATCGGACCCGAACGCCGGCCGCAAACGCGGCCGAACCTACGCCGACCTGACAATTCCCCCACAGCACTGTACCCTAGGGGGGTATTGAATCCAGGTCCGGCCGGAGATCCGGCGAGCAGCGAGGAGACAGTCGGTGACACCCACCCCGTCGCACAATGACAGCACGCCCGTGCCGGGCAGGGACACCGCGGCCGAGAGCGCGACCATCCACGACCACGCCGCGCACGACCATTCCTCGCACGGCTACATCACCGCCAAGGACGACTACCTCAAGCGCCTGCGCCGGATCGAGGGCCAGGCCCGCGGTCTGCAGCGCATGGTCGAGGAGGAGAAGTACTGCATCGACATCCTCACCCAGGTCTCCGCGATGACAAAGGCACTGCAAGCCGTGGCGATGGGTCTGCTGGAGGACCACATCAGCCACTGCGTGGTGGACGCGGCGGTCACCGGTGGCCCGGAGGCCGACGCCAAGATCAAAGAGGCCACCGACGCCATCGCGCGCCTGGTCCGTTCCTGACCGGCGCTCAGCCGTGCCGTCGGCGGTAGACCGCCGCCGCGCCCGGATGCAGCGGCACGGAATCGGTCCCGATGAGTGAGCGGGTATCCAGGAACTGGGTGCCCGCTGCCTCGGCCGGTACCAGCGCATCCGCCCGGGAAACCAGCAGCTCGACAATGGCCCCGGCCGCCGCATCCGACATGGCCGGTGCGGCGAGCAGCAGATTCGCGACGCCGATCGTGCGGATCGCCGCGCCGCCGTCATAGGCGTCGGCGGGAATTTCGACCAGGTCGTATAGATGCCCGAACCGTTCCCGCATCGGCGCCGCCAGTTCACCGAGTTCGATGAGTCGCAGACGTTCCGGTACGTCGAGCACGTCGGTGGGTACGCCACCGGCCCACAGCAACGCATCCAGCTCACCGGATTCCACACCAGCCACCGCATCGCGCAACGGACGATGCGAGGTGTCCACATCCACATCCGGATTCACACCCGCGGCCCATAGCAGCCGCTCCCCGGTCACCGCTGCGCCCGATCCCGCGGCGCCGAGATTGACCCGGGCGCCCCGCAGATCGGTGACCCGCTGGATCGGGCCGTCCGTCCGCACGGCCAGTTGCAGATAGTTCTCGTACACCCGGCCGAGCGCCGAGACCGGCTCTCGCTCGCCCTGCACCGAATCCGCGAGTGCCAGTGCGGCATCCACCCGTCCGCTGGTCAGCATTGCCAGATTTTCCTGCGACCCTGTTGTCGTCACCGGCTCGATCCGCACCGTCCCCGCCTCGGCGGCGACGGTCGCGAGCAGCCGCGCGAACGCGTGGTAGAACCCGCCGACTTCACCGGAGGCCAGCCGCACGGTGTCCACGGCCCCACCACATCCGACGGCACCGGCCGCGATACCAACGGCGCTGAGCGCCAAGAACTTCCGCCGAGTGATCATGTTCGCACCAGCTGCGGTAGGCGGATCTGGATCGCGAGTCCGCGCGGTTCGACGGACCGCACGGTGAGCGTGCCGCCGCGCGCTTGGGCCAGCGCGGCGGCAATCGGGAGACCGAGACCGGAACCGCCGGCGCAGGCACCGGAGCCACGGAAGAAGCGGGTGGTCAATTTATCGATCTCCGCAGGTTCGACACCGACGCCATTGTCCCGCACGGTCACCGTCACCCAACCCGGCTCGATATCGACCACCATGACGGTCTGCGTGCCGGATCCGGCGTAGTTGCACGAATTGCTCAGCGGCACATCGAGAATCTGAGCGAGCACATCGGCGGAGACCGCGACGTCGGCCTCCGGCACCATGGGGGCCGCGCGCAATTCCTGTCCGGCGTTCTCATAGGCGGAGTACCAGGCGTCGACCCGGTCCGCGACGACTTGTACTGCATCACAATGGTTTTCGGCGTCGGTGGGGGTGCGCGCGGCCTCGAAGGCGGCGGGCGTCTCGGCGACCGCCAAACTCAGCAGGCCGTCGAGCAGTGCGGTCAGGCGGTCGACCTCGGCGCCCGCACTGCCGAAGGTGGCCGCCGCGCTGTCCGGGATCGCGTGCTCCAGTGAGTCGAGACGAATCGTCAAGGCGGCGAGCGGATTTCGCATGGCATGCGCGGTATCCGCGACCAACTGACGTTGCGCGTCCGCCGAATCGGCGACGGCAAGCGCCATGGCGTCGAAGGATTCCGCGACCGCACGCATCTCCGGCGGCCCGCCGTGGTGCCGGGCGATCGATACATGCGCAGCGGCCTGGGCACGCGGCTTGGGCAGAGTCGCGGTCAGTTCGGCCACCGCCTGTGACAGCGCCGCCAGCGGGCGCAGCACCCAGCGGCTCAGGCTCAGCGCCAGCATCGTGAACACCATCATCGCCAGCACCGCCCCGACCGCGACCACCGCCCACGCGCGGGCGATATCGCGGCGGGCGCGCGTGGTGGAGGCCTCGATCACCACCGCACCGTTGACCTGCACCCCGGTGCCGACGGGCCGGGCGATCAGCACCGTCGGCCCACTCCACGGGGTCAGCCGATACACCGGCTGCGGCCGCTGGTTGCGGCGGGCGGCGGCGACCGCGGCCTCGACCGGAGCCGAGGACACATCCACCCCCGCATTCACCGTCCTGGCGCCTCGGGCATCGACGACCAGCACATTCTCCGCGTACAGATCGTGATAGCGGCCGACCTCATCGGCCAGCGACCGGCTGTCCCCCTCGGCCACCGCGGCATCGGCGAGTGCGGCGAACCGATCGGCATCGCCGGAGCGGTCGGCCACGAATTCCTGGGTCCGACTGGTCGCGAAGGTCAGCGACAGCGGTACCGCGAAGGCGAATACCGCGATCGCCGCGAATACCGTCAGCGCGACGAGTAGCCGTCTGCGCATACTGGCTCCGCTTCTCTTACCAGGGCTTCCGGGTCACTGTGATCATTGACCCCAGCGGTAACCGTAGCCGCGAATCGTGGTGATCAGCCCAGGCCGGTCCAATTTCGCCCGCAGTCCGGTCATATGGACATCCAGCGAGCGCGATACCGCGACGAACGCATCGCCCCAGATCCGATCCATCAGCTGCTGGCGGCTGACCGCGGCACCTGGCCGCTCCACCAATGCCTCGACCAATTCGAATTCCTTCTGGGTCAACGCGATCGGCCGCCCGGCGACCTCGACCACCCGAGCCGCGAGATCGACCCGCACATCTCCGGTGACCACTTCGGCCCGCTCCGGTTGCGATCCGGCGGCGGCGCGGCGCACGACATTCTCCAGCCGGGCCATCAATTCCGCGATCCGCGGCGGCTTCACCAGGTAGTCGTCGGCGCCGCCGCGCAACCCGCGCACAATCGATCGTTCGTCGCTGCGCGCGGTCAGGATCAGCACCGGCACCGAACTCACTTCGCGCAACTGGCGCAGCACCTGCAAACCATCGCCGTCGGGCAGTCCGAGGTCGAGGATGACCGCGTCGTATCCGCGGTGGGCGGTGAGCAGATCGGCACCGCGGCGCTTGCGTTCGGCCTGATAGCCGCGAGCATTGAGCGCTTCGACCAGCGCGTCACCTACGCCGTCATCATCTTCGACCACCGCCAGCCGCACCCGCCGATCCTCCCACAGCGCAGGATCGGCGGGTGCGGCTGGGCGATCAGGGTCGGACCGTTGCGAGATCACGGTCCGGCTCGGCGGCTGGCGCATCCGCCTTGGTAAGCGAGATATCGGCGGCGGCATCGGCATCGATGGTGGACCCGCTCGAGGTCTCCCGCATGAACCAGTAGGTGAGCAGCGAGATTCCGATACACCCGGCGACGTACCAGAAGTACAGCGATTCGTGATGCGCCTGCTTCAACGACAGCGCGATCGTCTCCGCGGTGCCGCCGAAGATCGCGACGGTCAGTGCGTACGGCAGGCCGACGCCTAGTGCGCGGATCTTGGTCGGGAACAGCTCGGCCTTCACGATGGCGTTGATCGAGGTGTAGCCGGTGATGATGACCAGCGCGCCCATCATCAGCGCCCACGCCGCGATCGGGTTCTTGGTGTGCGCGAGCACGGTCATGATCGGCACGGTCAGCAGAGTGCCCGCGACACCGAAGAAGATCAGCAACTTGCGCCGCCCGATGCGGTCGGAGAGCGCACCGGCCAGCGGCTGCAGCACCACGAACACCAGCAGCGCGATGAAATTGATCCACGAGACGGTCGACTTGGAGATGCCGGAAGTATTGATCATGAACTTCTGCATGTAGGTCGTGTAGGTGTAGAACGCGACCGTGCCGCCGAGCGTCAACCCGATCACCAGCAGGCATTCCCGCGGGTACTGCAGCAGCATCCGCAGCGAACCGCGTGCGGGCTGTTGGGCACCGACCGCGGAGACCGCGCCCGAGGTGCTGTCCCGCTCGGCCTCGACCGCGGCCTGGAAGTGTTCGGATTCGTCCATACTGCGCCGCAGCCACATCACGATGAGCGCGGCCGCCGCACCGATGACGAACGGAATGCGCCAGCCCCAGTTGTTCATCTGGGCGTTGTCCAGGAACTGCTGCAGGATGATCTGGACACCGAGCGCGACCAACTGTCCCGCGACCAGCGTGACGTACTGGAAGCTCGAGTAGAACCCGCGCTTACCTGTCGAGGCCACCTCGGACAGATATGTTGCGCTGGTTGCGTATTCGCCGCCCACCGAAAGTCCCTGCAACAGGCGGGCCAGCAACAGCAACAGCGGTGCGGCGATCCCGATCGTCTGGTATCCGGGCGTCACCGCGATCAGCAACGAACCTGCGGCCATCACGGTCACCGAGAGGGTGAGCGCCGAGCGGCGTCCGAACTTATCGGCATAGCGCCCCAGCGCCCAACCGCCGAGCGGCCGCATCAGGAAGCCGACCGCGAAAACCGCTGCGGTGGACAGCAATTGCGCGGTGGAATCACCCTTCGGGAAGAACGATTTCGCGAAGTACACGCTGAACGCGGCGTAGACATACCAGTCGTACCACTCGACGAGATTGCCGATGGAACCGCGCAATACGTTGGCGACCACCCGGCGCTCGCCCACGGGCTGTGTCATGCGGGAGTTCCCGCGCCCCGTCGGCGTCCCGATCGCTTGGCGATTGTGGCTCGTTCCGCCGCCCTGTGTCGTAGTCACCAGATCTCCTTCTTCGACGCGGCCTTGCGTCGGTCGGAGACCAGTGTGTTGGCAGTCACATCGTCGATGGAAGCGGACACCGCCCTTTCTAACGCTTCCTTAGGACGATTCGTCTCATGACGCCCGAGAAGCCCGGCATCATCTCCGCGAGCAGAGTTGTCCGGTGTGCTTCAACAGTCTCTTGGGGCGACCGGGCGATAGCTCAGCCCGATCGCCCCGCGCTCTCAGGACTGTTTCGCCAGCAATGGAGCCAGGGTGCGCAGTGCGGCGGGCTCGTCATCGAGGACCTGGAGCACGACGTGATCGGCACCCGCGGACAGATGGGCGGCGAGTTGGTCGACGACCGACTCGGGGCTGCCGTGCGCCACGAGGGCGTCATAGAGCCGATCGCTGCCGGGCTTGGTCACATCGTCGTCGGTGAAGCCGAGCCTGCGCAGGTTAGCGACATAGTTCTGCAGGTCGAGGTAGAACTCGACGCGCGGGCGCGCGGTGGCACGGGCGCGAACCGGATCCTCGTCCAGGACCACCTTGTGTTCGGTCGCCAGCAGCGCATCGTCGCCCATTACCGCGCGAGCGCGCGCGGTGTGTTCGGTGGTGACGAGATAGGGCAGCGCGCCCGCGGACCGCTCCGCCGCCAACTTCAGCACCCGAGGGCCCAGCGCCGCGAGTGCGCGGCGCTGCTTCGGCACCCCTGCGGCATCCAGCTCGTCGAAGTATTCGACCAGTGCGTCATAGGGCTTGCGATACTCGCCGGTGTGTTCGGGATGGCCCGCGCCCAAGCCGAGCAGGAACCGCCCGGGGAAGCGGGCATCGATGCGATGGAACGACTCCGCGACCTGCTGCGCGGGCGCGGACCAGATATTCACGATGCTGGTCGCGACGGTGATCGACTCGGTCGCGTCGAGCAGTGGATCGATCACGAGCAGATCGGCGGGTGGGGACGAGCCGAGCCACAGGGTGCCGTAGCCGAGCCCCTCCAACTCTGCCGCGTCCGCCGGGGTGAACCCCACGTGCCCGCGCCATACACCGAACCGTCCGAGACCTTCGATCGTCATGCCTCGAGCCAACCAACTTGCCGCCGTTCCTATTCCGACCGCGAGATCGGGCGAAGTAGTCCCCCGACCCTATTAGCACTCCCCAGTCGAGAGTGCTAGCTTGGATAGTGCACAGCTTCCGGCGCCTGTCGCCGCGGCAGGCGTCACCACTAGCGATATGGAGGTGATTGCTGTGCTTCGGTTCGATCCATTCCATGACATCGACACCGTCGCCCGCCAACTGCTCGGCGAATCCGTCGGGACGTCTCGTGCGCCGCGATTCATGCCGATGGATCTGTTCAAGGCAGGCGACCATTACGTACTCAATGCCGACCTGCCCGGCGTCGACCCCGGCTCGGTGGACGTGAGCGTCGACAACGGCACGCTCACCCTGCGCGCGCAGCGCAGCCTGCCGAGTGACGAAGGCGTCCAATGGATTGCGTCCGAGCGCTTCGCCGGTACGTACATGCGTCAACTCAGCCTCGGCGACAGTGTCCAAGCCGACAAGATCAGCGCGACCTACAACAACGGCGTGCTCTCGGTGACGATTCCGATCGCCGAGAAGGCCAAGCCGCGCCGTATCGAAATTTCCGGTTCCAGCCAGCCGCGGACGATCGAGGCGGGATCGTCGAGCTGATCGGTCCCATGCTTCCGCACCGCACTGCGCCCGCCGGATCGGCGGTGCGGGAGCGCCCCGTCCACCCGCCGCCGCACACAACACCGCGATGACCGACGGGTGATCAAGCCGAATGCCTACTGCCGCAAGGGAATTGCCCCGTCTCGCATAGGCCCTGACCCATGCGAGACGGCGTGTCACTATGCGTCAGCTCTGGGGGATCAGCCGGTTAGTCGCCGCAGCAGCCTTGGGTGGGGACGGTACGCATTTCGCGGGTTTGGGCGTTGCGGGTGGCGAGGTCGGCGTCATCGGGGTAGTCGACGGCGATGAGGCTCAGGCCGTGCGCGGGGGCCACCGTGACCGAGCTGGAGCGCTCGGTTTCGTTCAGTAGGGCGGCGACCCACTCGGGGGTTCGGCGGCCCTCCCCTACCGCGAGTACCGCGCCGACGAGACTGCGAACCATGGACCAGCAGAAGGCATCCGCGCTGACATAGGCGGTCAGCAGGTCGCCGTCGCGGTGCCAATCGAAGCGCTGGAGTTCGCGGACGGTCGTCGCGCCATCGCGGCGGCGGCAGAAGGCCGCGAAGTTGTGCAGGCCCAATAACTTTCGCGAGGCCGCGCGCATGGCTTCGATATCGACGTCGTGGCGACAGCCGACGACACTGCGGGCTTGCAGTGGCTCGGCGCCATAGGGCGCCGTGGTCAGCCGGTAGACATAGTGGCGGCGGATCGCCGAGAAGCGTGCGTCGAATTCGGGCGGGGCGATGCGCGCGTCCTTGATGCGCACGTCCTTGGGCAGGAAGCGCGCCATCCGGTGGATCAGCCGTCCCGCGTCGAACTCCGCCGCCGTGTCGAAATGCGCCACTTGCCCTTCGGCGTGCACGCCCGCATCGGTGCGGCCCGCTACGGTCAATTCGATCGCCTCGCGGAACACCTTGCTCAGCGACTCCTCGAGTACCCCCTGCACGGTACGAAGGCCAGGCTGCCGGGCCCAGCCGGAGAAATCGGTTCCGTCGTAGGAGATATCGAGCCGAATGCGCACCGCGTTCGCCCCGCCGTCCAGCCCGACCCCGCTATCGGGGCGAACCTCGTCATCGCGGCGAAGGCCGGGATCCGCCGCTGACCCCCGGCCTGCGCCGGGGCGATGGGATGCGGACGCGGCGTTACGGGTCGCGGACGAACCCGTCGAATCCTGCACGGTCACAGTCATCTCCTGCTCGATACGCACGAGTCGGCGCTCCGCTCATCGAGATCCACGTCGCGTACGCGAAACTCGGTGCCTCGGAGGCGATCTCGGTTGGACATGAATGAGCCCGCCGACCCATACGGGGCGGCGGGCTCATTCAGGACGACGCGAACGTCAGGCGTCCTTCTTGTCCTCAGCGGCCTCGTCGGCAGCCGGGGCCTCGGCCTCGACGGCCTCGGCGGTCTCGGCGACGGCCTCTTCGGCCTTCTCCTCGACGACAGCTTCGGCGACGGGCGCCTCGGCCTTCTTGGACGCGGCAACGCGGCGGGCGCGGTCGGCCTCGTTGGTCACGGTCTTCTCCCGGACCAGCTCGATGACCGCCATCGGCGCGTTGTCACCCTTGCGGGGCAGCGTCTTGGTGATGCGGGTGTAGCCACCCTCGCGGCCCTCGAACGACGGCCCGATCTGGGCGAAGAGTTCGTGGACGACGTCCTTGTTCCGGATCACCTTGAGCACCTCGCGACGGTCGGCGAGGGTGCCGCCCTTCGCCTTGGTGACCAGCTTCTCGGCGTAGGGGCGCAGCGCCTTGGCCTTGGCCTCGGTGGTCGTGATACGACCGTGCTCGAAGAGCGCCGTGGCCAGATTGGCGAAGATCGCCTTCTGGTGCGACGCCGACCCGCCGAAACGGGCACCCTTCTTGGGCTTGGGCATTGTTTGTTCTCCTTGTGTGAGGCCGAGCCGGGGTGCCTACCCCAGCGGCCTAGAGCTGTTCGGTCTCGGCGTAGTCCTGCTCGCCGCCATCGGTGTCACTGAACGTGCCGCTGTCGCTCCACGTTCCGGTGCTCGCGTCGTAACCCACCACGGACGAAGGATCGAACGACGCCGGGCTGTCCTTGAGCGAGAGGCCGAGCGCGTGCAGCTTGACCTTGACCTCGTCGATGGACTTCTGGCCGAAGTTGCGAATGTCCAGCAGGTCCGACTCGGTGCGGGCGACCAGCTCGCCGACCGTGTGCACACCCTCGCGCTTGAGGCAGTTGTAGGACCGGACGGTGAGGTCCAGGTCCTCGATCGGCAGACCGAACGAGGCGATGTGATCCGCCTCGGCCGGGGACGGGCCGATCTCGATGCCTTCGGCTTCGACGTTGAGCTCACGGGCCAGGCCGAAGAGCTCGACCAGGGTCTTACCCG
Organism: Nocardia sp. CA-107356; assembly: GCF_050946365.1. Classification (NCBI taxonomy): domain Bacteria; kingdom Bacillati; phylum Actinomycetota; class Actinomycetes; order Mycobacteriales; family Nocardiaceae; genus Nocardia; species Nocardia sp. CA-107356. The sequence goes on from NZ_CP191992.1 coordinate 9,159,309, forward strand.
CCGAGGCGAGCGCGTCCCTGGCGCTGATGGAGTTCTTGGTCTCCACGTCCAGGATCAGACGGTCGAAGTCGGTGCGCTGCTCGACACGGGTGGCCTCGACCTTGTAGGTCACCTTGAGCACCGGCGAGTAGATCGAATCCACCGGGATCCGGCCGATTTCCGCGCCGGACGCCTTGTTCTGCACCGCCGGGACGTAACCGCGACCGCGCTCGACGACGAGCTCGATCTCCAGCTTGCCCTTGTCGTTCAGGGTGGCGATGTGCATATCCGGGTTGTGCACGACGACTCCGGCAGGCGGCACGATATCACCGGCGGTGACGGTGCCCGGACCCTGCTTGCGCACGTACATCGTGACCGGCTCGTCCTCTTCCGAGGACACGACCAGACCCTTGAGGTTCAGGATGATGTCGGTGACATCCTCCTTCACACCGGGAACGGTGGTGAACTCGTGCAGGACACCGTCGATACGGATGCTCGTGACCGCGGCCCCCGGGATCGAGGACAGCAGGGTACGCCGCAGCGAGTTGCCGAGGGTGTAACCGAAGCCCGGCTCGAGCGGTTCGATGGTGAACTTCGAGCGGTTCTCCGCGACGACCTCTTCGGTCAGCGTCGGACGCTGTGAAATCAGCATGTGGATCATCCTCCTGTACGGGCACCCACTATTTGATGCCCACGTTTTGGGGGTTGTGCGTGATCGCCCTGACCCTTTCGAGCGACCTGCGAGCAGGCGCTACGGCCCGGACGATCACGCACCAGCAAAGCGGTACAGCTGTTACTTCGAGTAGTACTCGACGATCAGCTGTTCCGACAGCGGCACATCGATCTGAGCGCGCTCGGGAACCTGGTGGACCAGGATCCGCAGACGGCCCGGGATGACCTGCAGCCAGCCGGGAACCGGACGGTCGCCGACGGTCTCACGCGCCACCTGGAACGGCAGCGAACCGAGCGACTTCTCCTTGACATCGATGATGTCGTACTGGGTCACCTGGAAGCTGGGGACGTTCACGGCCCGGTTGTTCACCAGGAAGTGACCGTGCGAAACCAGCTGGCGAGCCTGACGACGGGTGCGCGCCAGACCGGCGCGGTACACGACGTTGTCCAGACGGCACTCGAGCAGACGCAGCAGGTTGTCACCGGTCTTGCCCTTGAGGCGGTTGGCCTCTTCGTAGTACCGGCGGAACTGCTTCTCCATGACACCGTAGGAGAAGCGCGCCTTCTGCTTCTCCTGCAGCTGGAGCAGGTACTCCGACTCCTTGATCCGCGCGCGGCCGTGCTGGCCGGGCGGGTACGGACGACGCTCGAACGCCTGGTCGCCTCCGACGAGGTCGACACGCAGACGACGCGACTTGCGGGTGATGGGGCCTGTGTAACGAGCCATTTTTCGTTATTCCTTTCCCGCTAGACGCGACGCCGCTTGGGCGGACGGCAGCCGTTGTGCGGCTGCGGGGTGACATCGGAGATCGTGCCCACTTCCAGGCCAGCGGCCTGCAGCGAACGGATCGCGGTCTCGCGGCCCGAACCCGGGCCCTTGACGAACACGTCGACCTTCTTGACGCCGTTCTCCTGCGCCTTGCGGGCAGCGTTCTCGGCGGCGAGCTGCGCGGCGAACGGGGTCGACTTGCGCGAACCCTTGAAGCCGACATGGCCCGAGGACGCCCACGAGATGACGTTGCCGGACGGGTCGGTGATCGACACGATGGTGTTGTTGAACGTGCTCTTGATGTGCGCGTGGCCGTGCGGGACGTTCTTCTTTTCCCGGCGACGCGACTTCTGGGTCTTCTTGGGGCCGGAGGCCCGACTCTTCGGAGGCATCCTTTATCCCCTACTTCTTCTTGCCGGCGACGGTGCGCTTCGGGCCCTTGCGGGTGCGCGCGTTGGTCTTGGTGCGCTGGCCACGCACGGGCAGGCCACGACGGTGGCGCAGACCCTGGTAGCAGCCGATCTCGATCTTGCGACGAATGTCGGCCTGCACCTCGCGGCGCAGGTCACCTTCGACCTTGAGCTCGGGCGAGCTCTCGATGTAGTCACGCAGCTGCGTCACCTGATCGTCGCTGAGATCCTTGCTGCGCAGGTCCGGGCTGACGCCGGTGGCCGCGAGGATCTCCTTGGAGCGGGTACGGCCGATGCCGTAGATGTAGGTCAGCGCGATCTCCATGCGCTTTTCGCGCGGAAGATCAACGCCCATGAGACGTGCCATGTGGCAGGTTCCTTAATCGTTGCGGAGGTCTGCTCCCTGTCCGTCCCCTCGTCTGGTGGGGCACCGGCCTCCGTACCGGTGGTTGGCTCGCACACCTCGGACTTTGCGATTCCGAGGAACCGCGCGGCCCGAATTCCGCAGTGTGCGGCTGGAGCTGGGAGTTCTTCTTTTAGTTGGCCAAGCCGATCAGTGATCGGTGCCCGGCTGGTGCGGCGAAAATCAGCCCTGGCGCTGCTTGTGGCGCAGGTTCTCGCAGATCACCATGACCCGACCGTGACGGCGGATCACCTTGCACTTCTCGCAGATCTTCTTGACGCTCGGCTGAACCTTCACGTCCGTCCAATCTTGTTCGGTTCACACGGGTGTGAACACAGTTTTTCCCCAGCCGACGACTGGGGAAGTCTCTGTGGTGAGCCTTGCGGCTCGCTGGTCACGCCGTCCTCGATACCGAGGACCGCACGCGATCACTTGTAGCGGTAAACGATGCGGCCGCGCGACAGGTCGTAGGGCGAAAGCTCGACGACCACACGGTCCTCGGGGAGGATACGAATGTAGTGCTGCCGCATCTTCCCGCTGATGTGCGCGAGAACCTTATGTCCGTTCTCGAGCTCGATCCGGAACATCGCATTGGGCAGCGGCTCGACAACTCGACCCTCGACCTCGATGGCCCCGTCTTTCTTCGCCATGTCCTCCGCGATCCCGGTTTACGCTCAAACCTGGTTTGATTGCCTTGTATCTGATTGCATGTAACCGGTCAGTTGACCGGACCGGCGGCATGCAGACAGTCGGCGCGTAGGTGCACCGCCGACCAAGCTTACCGGTTTATTCGCGAGCAGACCAATTCGCCCTGGTCACAACGGCCGCAACCACCTATTGTTCCGCATCCAGCGCGCGTCGGCCGGGGCGGGGCGTCCGCAGGTCCGCCAGCGTGATCATGGTGACCGGTACCGCGGCGACCGCGGTGAAGACCGCGCCGGAGGCGCAAGCGCCATGGTCCGTCGAGCGGCGGCACGAACGGGAGTTCGGCGGCGCTCACCTTCGATACGGAATAGGTTGCCTCGCGCACGTTGGTTCGGACGGACTCCGGCAGTTGGGTGCACAGTGCGTCGGAGAAGACTTTCTCGCGAGGGCATCGCGGCCGCCGGAGATCAGGATCAGCGGACGCTGCGAAGGTCGAGCCGAAGGCAGTCATCGGGCCCGTACTCACCAGTGTTCGACGCGTCCATCGGCGGGATGGCGAGATGGCGAGATGGCGAACCGAGTGGACAGCCGTGATGGGGTGATGGCGACACCGCGAAACCCTTGTGCGGCAAGACCAGGACGGCCGGGATGCCGCATATCCCCGTTAACTTCCCGAAGCGTTGCCGACGAGGTGCGCAGGGGGCCAACGGAACCCGCCGAGGGGGCGTTAGGAAACCGGCCATTCGGCCCACTCCCCACCCATGATGGGCGAGAGTCGTCGCGTAAACTGACCACAGCCCAGGTATAGGTCGAGCAGATCCAAAGGGGGACGTGTGAGCCGTAATAATGACGGCCTCCCCATGCTGCCTCCGTGGCTCTCGGAGAGTGACGTCACCGGCGGCTACGAGGCGCCCGTTCAGAACTTGCCACACGACGACACCATCGATGAAGCGCCCTCTCGGCGTGGACGTTCCAAGCGCGCTCCCGAAACCGAGCGGCCCGAAGCCGGGCGCCGTGACAAGCGCCGCTTCGGTCGACGCAAGGGTAAGGACGAACAGTCCGAGGAGCAGTCCGATCCGCAGGGCCGCAGTCCGTCGGCACGTGAATTGTCCGGGCCGGGTTTCGAACTGCACTCCGGCCCAACTGCGCCCCGCGAGCCCGATGGCTTCCGCGGACCAGGGCAACAGGCCGGACCGGACGCCTACCGCGGACCAGAACAACACACCTACCGCGGACCAGAACAACACCCCAGACCGGACACCTACCGCGGACCAGAGCAACACGCCGGACCAGACGCCTACCGCGGACCAGAGCAACACGCCGGACCAGACGCCTACCGCGGACCAGAGCAGCAGAACGGACCCGAGGGCTTCCGCGGACCGGACCAGCAGAGCGGACCGGATGGCTTCCGTGGCCCCGAGGGTTATCGCGGACCCGATCAGCAGCGCGGGCCAGATGCCCATCGTGGACCGGACATTCACCACGGGCCCGACGGAACCGAGCAACAGCGCGGACCGAGCGGGTATCGCGGGGCCGAGCCACATGGTGGCCCCACATCACAGCACGGCCCCGAACTCGGTGACCCGCGCAGACAGGGGCCACCGCAGCCCGATGTCCGCCATGACTCCGGCCCACACACACATCCGGACGCCGCCGCGCAGGGTTCGCCGCGCCCGGACGCGCCGTGGCAAGGCGGCACCCCATTGCCGACCCGCAACCCGCGCCAACCCTCCGCCGCCTTCGACCCCCTCGGCCGCAGGCCCCCGACGCCCACCTCCCAACCACTGGTATCCCCGCAGCATCCCGCGGCGACCCAGCACCCAGGGGGCGCCACCGAGTACCACGACGCCACTCAACAGCCGGGCATCACCGACTATCCGGGTACTACCCAACAACCGGGCGCTACCCAACACCCAAGTGCCACCCAACATCCAAGTGCCACCCAACACCCAAGTGCCACCCAACACCCAGGCGCCACCCAACACCCAGGCGCCACCCAACATCCAGGCACTCCCCAGCACCCAGAGGCTGCGCAACACACAGGCGCCACTCAACAGTCGGGCGCTACCCAACAATCGGGCGCTACCCAACAATCGGGCGCCACCCAACAATCGGGCCCCACCCAACAATCGGGCCCCACCCAACAATCGGGCCCCACCCAACAATCGGGCCCCACCCAACAATCGGGCCCCACCCAACAATCGGGCCCCACCCAACAATCGGGCCCCACCCAACAATCGGGCGCCACCCAACAATCGGGCGCCACCCAACAATCGGGCGCCACCCAACAGCCCGGCGCTACCCAACAATCGGGCGCTGCTCAGCAGTCGGGCGCCACCCAACAGCCCGGCGCACAACAACCTGCGGCTCTCCAACACCCGGGCACTATCCAACCGACTACTGCCCCGGAACCGCCCGTGTCCGTCGAGGCGACGGTGCGCTACCAGTCCCCGCGCCCCGACCTGCCGCCACCACCGAACCAGGCCGCCGCACAACCGCATTCGCCTGCCACGCCGACGCAGCCGCCGACTGGTGAACGCCCCAGCACACCAACAACCGGCGAACGGCCGGCGATGCCGACGACAGAAGATGTCGACGGGCCACCGCCGTCGCTCGACACTCCGCGCACCGAACAGGTGCGGCCGGGGGGCGAAGGCGCCGGCACGGGACCGCATACTCCTGCGACTCCCCCAGGGCCGGAACCAATGCCTGGTGCCGACCAACATTCGGGCAGTCGCGATATCGCTCCGACGCCACGGCTCGAAGAGCCGCATTCGACCGCCTCGCGCGGAACCGACGGCCCGCCACCGCGACTCGACGACCCACGCCCATCGGCTGTCCGTCGCACAGACGGTCCGCCGTCGCGTCATGACGAGGCGCACCCTTCGGGCTCGCACCCATCGGATGGCCCGCCGTCGCGACACGACGAATCTCATGCGCCGGTCTCGCGTGGTGTCGATGAGCCGCCGCCGTGGCTTGCGCCGCAGCAGCCGACCGAGGACCAGCCTGCTCCCGAACAGGCGGCTGGGCAGGTTGGGCGGCCCGAACTGCCGCCTTCGCCAGAGGAATTCGATGCACATCCGGGGGCGGACGCGCATTCGGCGTCGACCGGCTCTGCGATGGGACGAAGCGACTCGGCCTCCGAGGCGACCGCGAACGAGCCTGAGCGAGTAGGTCGTCCGGACCTGCCGCAGGTCCCCGATATCGAGCACGCCGCGAACGGCACCGCGGCTGCTGCGGGGAAGACGTCGGGCGCGATCGGCGATCGCTCGGAATCGACTGGTGCGACACCGATATTCGATCCTGCGACCGTCGACCCGAACAGGCGCGCGGGTGGATCCGCAACGCCAGTGCCCGCCGCATCCGCCTCATCGGAGTACGGACCGGTACCGGGCGACCGCGCCCGCGATTCGGCTCCGATCACCGGCCGGACATCGACATCCGGTGCAGACGTCCGCGGCCCGGCCGCCGCGCCGCCGGCTCCCAGCGACGACCTCCACACACCCGGATCGGCACCGCAAGCACCTGGCGGCGATCTCCATCGTCCCGCCTCCGCACCACAAGCACCCGGCGGCGACGTATACCGGCCAGGATTCGCACCACAGGCACCGGGTGGCGACTTCCGCACACCCGCATCTGCACCACAGGCACCCGGCGGCGACTTCCACCGTCCCGCCTCCGCACCACAGGCACCCGGCGGCGACTTCACGCGGCCGCCTGTCGGACCGCAGGCGACCGATTTTCACGGGGCGCCCGGCGCTGGTGGTGGACCGGCGCAGCAGGAATCGGGGCGACCGGATCGCGGAGCGGCGGAGCCGGATTGGGCCACGCGTCCCGGCTCTGGATCAGCGGGCGGGGCGATGGGGCCGGGCTCGGAGTTCCGATCGGGACCGCAGGCACCGGCTGACGAGTTCGCCCGGACGGGGTCGACAGCGCAAGGATCTGGGACCGACTCTGCCGGGCCGATCGGGCCCGATGGCGCTGCCGCACAGCCGGAATCCGGGCAGGCGCAACGGAATCGCGGGGCGGCGGCGCCTGGTTGGGCCGCGCACCCCGGGCCTCGGACTGCCGGGGGATCGGTGGCCGCCGGTGGGCGTCATCGGTTGCCGTCCGAGGTCGGCGCGGGAGCCGAGGCCGATGATGCCGGGCGTCCGACCGATGGGCCGGGCGAACAGCCGACCGGCCAGCCGTCGGCACCGTATGGGTCGGGCGAACAAGGTCGTAATGCTGTCGATGCGAGGCAATCCGCCGTAGGCGCGGATACGCAGGATGCCGACCCGGCCGGATATGTCCAGCCAGCGGCGGGTCAGCAAGCACCGGTCGGCGGGCAGCCGAATGATCAGTGGCGTAATGGAACTGGGTACCAGCAGCCGCCCATGGCACAGCAGGCGCCGGGCGGCGCCCCGTGGCAGAGTGGGCCCGGGTATGCGCAGCCGCCGGTCGGGCGGGCACCCGAGGGTGAGCAGTGGCAGAATCCGGCGGCGCGTGGTGCGTTGGGGCAGCAATCGCCGACCGGTGAGCCGGCCGCCGACCAGTGGCGGGGTTATGCGCCGTCGCCGATGGGACAGCAAGCGCCCGTTGGGGATCCGCATCCGGGGTACGGGCAGCCGCCCGCCGGAGACCCACAAACCGGATACGGCCAACCACCCACCGGAGACCCACAAACCGGATACGGCCAACCACCCACCGGAGACCCACAAACCGGATACGGCCAACCACCCACCGGAGACCCACAAACCGGATACGGCCAACCACCCACCGGAGATCCACAGGCTGGATACGGGCAGCCACCCGCTGTGCCGGGGTACGGGCAGCCGGGCGGGATGCCGCAGGGTTATCAGCAGGGTGCGCAGTATCAGCCGCAGCATCCGCATGGACCGCAGCCCTCGCTCGATGATGTGCCGTTGCGGCGGGCCAAGAAGTCGCCGAATAGTGGGTGGCGCAAGGCCGTGCATCACGTGTCGGGCGGTGCGATCAATCCCGGGTTGTCCGCGGAGGAACTGCGGTTGCAGGAACTGGTCGCGCGGATCAGGCAGCCGGTGCGGGGTGACTATCGGATCGCGGTGCTCTCACTCAAGGGTGGTGTCGGAAAGACCACGACGACAATGGGTCTCGGGTCGATCTTCGCCTCCATCCGGGGTGACCGGGTAATCGCGGTCGACGCCAATCCGGACTTCGGCACGCTGTCGCAGCGGGTGCCACTGCAGACCCGCTCGACCGTACGTGATCTCTTGCTCGATCCAGCGATCCAACGCTACTCGGATGTGCGCAGGCATACCTCGCAAGGCACCAGCCGATTGGAAGTGCTTGCCAGCGAACGGGATCCGGCGGCGTCGGAGGCGTTCAGCGATGAGGAGTACCGCGCGGTCGCCCGCATCCTGCAGCGGTTCTACAACATCATCCTGACCGACTGCGGTACCGGACTGATGCATTCGGCGATGGGCGGTGTGCTCGATCTGGCGCATTCGCTGGTGCTGATCTCCTCGGCCGCGATCGACGGCGCGCGTAGTGCCGCCGCGACGCTCGACTGGTTGTCCCTGCACGGCCATGACCACTTGGTCCGCAATGCGGTCGTGGTGATCAACCTGCCGCGTGAGGGTTCACCGAATGTGGGCATCCAGCAGCTGCGCGAATACTTCCTATCGCGTTGCCGCGCGGTTCACATCATCCCGTACGACTCGCATCTGTCCGAGGGCGCGGAGATCGATCTGCACCGCCTGCACAAGACCACCAAGCGCGCCTACGTCGAACTCGCCGCAACGGTCGCCGACGAATTCGGCATCGATCACCGCCGCTATAGCTCTATCTGATTTGCCGCGCCTTCGGCGCGGCGTGTTCGCGGCCCCCTTGGTCTCGCGTCCGAGCCGTCGAGACTCGCGCCTGCGGCGCATGCACTTCGACGACTCCGGCGTGAGAAGGGCCGCGAACGGTCGCTCGTAAGACTCGCTCCGTGGTGGTTGCCGAGGTGCGGATCGTCGGGACCCGGTGTACAGCGGCCCAGCTGTCGAGACTCGAGACCTCCGCAAATGCACTTCGACGACTCCGGCGTGAGAAGGGCTGGGAACCGGTCACCCATAACACTCGCGCCGTCCTCGCCCTGACGGTGGACAGTTCACAGTGCTGGATGTACACCCCGCCCAGCCGACCGTCGAGACCCGCGATTGCGCCGCATGCGCTACGACGACTCCGACGCGAGACCGGCCACGGTCGCCCGCAATACCTGCTCCGACGTGGTCACCGAGGCCGTGATCATCTGCCTCACCACGACAGGCGGGACGCTCGCACCTCCGCGATGGTGCGGCTGCGGCGGCGGCGGAACAGGCCACGTAGTGTGCCCGCGTTCAGATAGCCGACTTTGACCGCTACGGCGTCGATGGTCAGTGTTGTGGTGCGTAGTAGCTGGGTGGCTCGTTCCAGCCGCACCTCGTGCACGAAATCTCGTGGTGACATGCCGATTTCGGCTTGCGTGGTGCGTTGCAGGGTGCGTTCGGTGACGCCGAGCCGATGGGCCGCATCGGCGATGAGGAACTGGTCGGCGATATGGTCACGAACCCAGCGCTCGAATGCGGCGACCAGGGAGTCGTTGCGGGCGATCACCTCGGGAATCGCGCTGTCGAGCTGCGATCGCCGATCACCGACCACCAGGTATTTGGCGGTCAATTCGGCCAGTGTCGGACTTTGCGCGGCGATCAACGACAGGGCGAGGTCGATGTGCGACAGTGATGCCGCCGCGGTCGTGAGCCGATCCGCGCGGCACAGGATTCGGCTTTCGTCCAGGTCGATACGCGGATATCTGCGCCGGAAGGCCGGGCCGAGCCACCAGCTCGTCGTCGCCACCGCACCGTCGAGCACTCCCGCCTCGGCCAGGTAGAAGGTGCCGGTGCACGCCGCCGCGAGGTGTGCACCGGATTCGTGGGCGCGGGTCATGAGTTGCAGCACCGGACGATTCGCGGGATCGGACACCAATCCGATCAAACCGTCGGCATCCAGGACGCGCGAGGCGGGGACGACTATCAGACCGACGTCATCGGGCAACTCGGTCATCGGTGTCGTCTGTGCGAGGAAACCGTGTGCTGTGCGCACTTGCCCGCTGTCGGCCACGATATGCACCCGCCACGGTTCGGGCGCGGTTTCCAGTTCACCGCGTAGGTCGTTGGCGGTGGCGAAGGTCTCCAGCACGGCGGTGAGTCCGAGGTCGGCAACGCCGTCCTGCACGAAGACCGCAACATCCATGTCGGAAACAGTACTGAATATGTCGTATCCGACACTCGGATCTGCGGAATAAGCGCCCTAGTCTTCGTACTACTTATCCGTCCTGCCCCGCGGAGTTCCCCATGACGCTCGTCGAAACCTTCGGTATCCACCACATCCGCCTGACCGTGACCGACATCGACCGTTCCAAGGCGTTCTACCGCGATGTGCTCGGCTTCCCTATCGTCGCGGAATCGCCGGGCAGCCCCGATGATCAGCAGGTGCGCACCGATCCCACCCAGCTCTACGGCGGCGTCGTATTCCAGACGAACGGGATGCTGTTCGGGCTACGCCCGGTGGCCGCACCGACCGACCGCTTCGACTCCGAGCGCGTCGGGTTGGACCATCTCAGCTTCAGCGTGTCATCGGTGGACGATCTGACTCGCACCGAAACCCGGCTGTCCGAGGCCGGAATCGAGCACGGGGAGATCATCCGACTGGAGGCATTCGGGATCGCGATCCTATCGTTCAGCGATCCCGACGGTATTCACCTCGAACTCACCGCGCCGCTGTGAACGCGCCCGCGCACTGTAGTCACCCGATGTTCCGCAGCCGTCCGACGCTGGTCCGCGCGACCGCGGGCTCGGCACTGCCGAGCACCAGCGAATTACTGTGTGCGATGAGCGGTCAGCAGGTCCGCGGGCATGTGTGCGGGTGGTCGCGCGACCTGGTCCGGTTACACCGCATCCGGCGCGAGCGGCCACAGTCCATTGCCGTAATCGACTGTCTCCGCACTGAATTGGTCGCCAATATCAACGCATGGGCGACCGAGCACCTGCCGGTGCGATCCGCCGACCGCCTCGACACCCGACTCGGCGACACCATCGATCGCATAGCGGCCACCGCCGACCACGCCTTCCACCTGCTGATGACCGACGACCTGTCCGGTGAACATATGCAGGTGGCATGGCGGAGATTGGCCGAACTGGCAATCGCCTACGGCGACTTGGTTCGTCAGGCCGAGGATGGGCGATGGTGCCTGTCCCCCGACACCAGACGTCGCTGAACTGTCGACACCCGTGACGTCGAATCGGCAAGAGGCCGTGGCTGATCCGTAGGGAACGGCCACAGCCCCGCGCCGAGCCGGGTCGTCACCACTCCGGGAGTCGCCGCCGTCCCGCGAGTATGTCGCGCACCAAATCGTCGTAGGCGTCGGCCAATTCGGCGAGATGATGCCACGCGCCGTGCAACTGTTCGTTGTGCGCGTCCAGGGTCATCAACGCATGGTGGGCGCGCACGGACGATTCCGCGATTCGGTCGATGACCGAGCCGACGGTTTCGGTGTGCAGGGTCGCGCCGAGCCGATGCTGCGGCACACTGCGCGCCACCCAATCGTCGATGGCCATGACCAATTCGATTCTGCGACGCTCGATTTCGAGGATCGTCGCATGGTCCGTCGGTACCGAACCGCCGCGGCCGACGAGTCGTCTCTCGTGCAGGACCGCGAGGTCACGGGCGAACCAGAGGAGCGGGCCACCGACAACTCGGTGCCCGCGACACGCACGAACAAGTAGATCCGAGGTGGGAAGCAGTCCATGAGTCAGGGACTGCACCGTCGAATCGACACACCGTGGTGTGCCTGGAAGAGCCATCACAACCGTTGATGAATCCGAACCTGCCACGTTGCCTCGCCGTCATCGCCGCACAACACCTGGATCAGGACGTTCATTACAATAAACCTCTGAAGGCACCTGTCAAGCGTTACCGGGCTGTAGGGAGTCACGAAGAGTACACTTCGTTACCTGCACGACTGACCGAGGAGCAAGATGGCGGACGGTCCGACGTATCACCGGATCGCAGACCTCCTCCGCGAGGAGATCCGCGCAGGCAAGTGGAATCCGGGTGATCGGTTGCCCAGTCATACCGAACTGGCCGATCAAATGCAGGTTTCGATCACTACCGCGCGCAACGCTATTCAGGTGCTCGTCACCGAAAACCTGGTCTACACGGCTACTTCCCGCGGCACCATCGTCCGAAACCAGGAGGTGCTGGAATCGGTTGTCACCGACCATATTCGCCCTGATAGACCACAGTCGGCCCACGATATCTTCGAAGAGACCGCGCGTGCGGCACGTCGCGAGCCGACCAAGGAATTCAGCGCGAAGATGGAACCGGCCAGTGCGGAGGTGGCGCGCTGGCTAGGTGTGCCGGAGGACTCCTGGGTATTGGCCAGGACGGTTGTCCAGTATCTCGATAACGAGCCGTGGTCGTGGGAGGTCAGCTTCTACCCACGGGATTTGGCGGAGGCGACCGGCATCGACTCGCCGCACGATATTCCCGAGGGGACGACGCGCCGACTCGCGGACCGTGGGCACTGCGAAACCGCACACCGCGACACGCTGGTCGCGCGCCCGGCCAGCGCGGAGGAGGCGATCGTGCTCGGCGTCGCGACCGGCACCATCCTGCTGGACCACCTGCGTATCGGCGCCAACCATGCCCGCATCACCCGGGCCACCCGACACCGCTCGATCGCCACCCGCAACCGGCTCGCCTACGAACTGGGCGACGATGAGGGCACCGGCGTCATCCGACACACGCTCGGCATGTCTGACCGGCCGGGTATCTCGTTGCCATGAAAACTGTTTCGCCATGAATACGGTATTGCCATGACTACCGTGATCCGCCGCGCATCCCTCAGTGATCTCGGTATGATCTGCCGACTGCGGATCCAGCGCACCGCCTGGCTCACCGCGCGCGGCTCCGATCAGTGGACGGTGGCCGGTCGCGGCCTGCCGATCGAGATCTTCGCCGGGGCGGTCGGCCGATCCCTGGACGCGGGGGAAACCTGGATCGCGGAGGTGGCCGGCGAACCGGTCGGGACGATCACCGTCAACGATGACGCCGACCCGGGGCTCTGGTCACCATGGGAACTAGCCGACGCGGTGGTCGTGCATTACATGATCGTCGACCTCCGCTTCTCCGGTCAGCGCATCGGCCACCGAATGCTGGCCCACGCCGCATCGCTTGCGCGCCAGCGACAGCGCCATTGGGTCCGGCTCGATGCCTGGACCACCAACACCGATCTGCACGACTACTACCGCGGAGAAGGCTTCCACCTTGTCAGGATCGCGGGACCGATCGCATCCGGCCCGTCCCGCGCACTGTTCCAACGCCGCTCCGACAGCTGGACATTCGAGCCGATAACATCCGTGCTGACGCGCGTGCCGGAGCCGCTGCCCAGGGTATGAGGCTCACAGCGGCGGCAGATAGGCGATCTGCACCATCTCCTGACCTCGGTTGCGCGACACCAGAATGCCGCGACCGGGCGGCAGCTTCATCGGGCGGACATCGCCGATCAGCTTGCCCTCGTCCTTGGGACCGCTCATGATCAGCGCGTCGACGGAGAGGTTCTTCATGCCACCGAGCACATTGTCGTAGAGCGCGCGCGAGACGCCGCCGGTGCGCCGGGTGACGACCACGTGCAAACCGATATCGCGGGCCTGCGGCAGGTATTCCAGCAGCGGGAGCAGCGGATTGATGCCCGCGGTGATCATGTCGTAATCGTCGACGAGCAGGTAGATCTCCGGTCCGGTCCACCAGCTGCGCTCACGCAGCTGCTGCGGGGTGATATCGGAACCGGGGATGCGCTTGGACATGTACCTGGCGAGCTCGTTGACCATCGGGCCGCAGGTCTGCGATGAGGTGGAGTAGCCGCCGAGATGAGCCTCGTCGACCACGCCGAGCAGGCTGCGGCGGTAGTCGATGAGGATGATCTTCGCCTGCTCCGGGGTCGCGTTCTCGGTAATGCCCATGGCGATATTGCGCAGCAGCGTGGTCTTGCCGCATTCCACATCGGCGAAGGCCATGAAATGCGGCTCCTGGCCGAAATCCAGGACGAACGGGTCCAATTCGTTCTCGCCGAGTCCGACGAGGACCTTCGTCGGCCCGAGTTCGACCTGGTGTTTGCGCGCGATGGCCACGACCTCCTCGCGGCTGACCTGCGGCGGCAGCATGCGCACCTCGGGGGCGCGACGGCCGGGGTAGAGCTGCTGCATCTGGTCTCTGGCCTGGGCCGCGCCCTCGGCCAGGGTCTGTGGATCGGAATCGGAATCCAGCCGGGGCAGCGCGATGAGCATATGCAGTTCATCGGGTGTGAGGCCGCGGCCGGGGCGGCCGACCGGGACCAGAGCCGCGGTACGCCTACCCATTTCGGAGTCCGTCGGATCACCGAGACGCAGCTCCACCCTGGTGCCGATCTGGTCCTTCACATTGGGCCGGATCTCGCCCCAGCGGGCGGCGCCGATGATCAAGTGGATGCCGTAGGAAAGACCCTGTGCCGCAATGGCGGTGATCTGCGGTTCGACGGCGTCGAACTCCTCACGCATGGCCTGCCAACCGTCGATGACCAGGAACACGTCGCCGAACTGGTCCGCGGCCAGCGGATCGTTCGGGTCGGCCGCGGTCCCGTTGATGAGCCTGGCCTCCATCTGCGAGTACTTGCGGCGCCGGAACTCCACCATGGATTCGATACCGAGCGCGGCGAAGCGCTCCTCGCGCTGGCGCATCAGCGTGGTCAGCTCGGCGACGGTACGGCGCACCCGATCGCCGTCGAGACGGCCCGCGACCGAACCGACATGCGGCAGACCGGACAGGCCCGCGAGACTGCCGCCACCGAAATCGAGGCAGTAGAACTGGACCTGCTCGGGACTGTGGGTCGCCGCCGCGGCCATGACGATGGTGCGAATGGCGGTCGACTTACCCGACTGCGGACCGCCGACGACCGCGACATTGCCTTGCGCACCGGCCAATTGGATGGTCAGCACGTCGCGGCGCTGTTCGTAGGGCTTATCGATGATGCCGATCGGCATCCACAGCTGGCCGTGCCGGTTGACCGGGGAACGCCAATCCGGATCGGGCAGCAGCATATCCACTGTCGGCGATTCGTCCAGCGGCGGCAGCCACACCTCGTGCGCGGGACGGCCGTGTCCGGTCAGGCGTTTCACGACGACCTCGAGCAGCGTCTCGGGGACGCCACCGCTCTGCGGTTCCTCCTCCGGCTCGGCCCCTGGCGGCGGTGGCAGATCGGGCAGTTCCATCCGCACCGGCTGCGGCCGCTCCTGGATCTCGACCGACTTGGCCGTGAACACCGTCGGCGACTGACCGCCGACCACCCGGCCGTCCACCTGCCTGCTGCCGCTCGGCGAGACATAGGGCCCGGACACATAGGTGGCGTTGAACCGCAACGGATCATCGGCATCGCTCTTGAGATAGCCGGAGCCGGGGATACCGGGCAGGTGGTAGGCATCGGTGATGCCGAGCACGGCGCGGGATTCGTTGGCCGAGAAGGTGCGCAAGCCGATCCGGTAGGACAGGTGCGAGTCGAGGCCGCGCAGCTTGTTCTCCTCCAGGCGCTGCGAGGCCAGCAGCAGGTGCACGTGCAGCGAGCGGCCGAGGCGCCCGATCATTACGAACAGGTCCGCGAAATCCGGCTTCTGCGACAGCAGTTCGGAGAACTCGTCGACGATCACGAACAGTGCGGGCAGCGGGTCCAGCGCGACACCGGCCGCGCGCGCCTTCTCGTAATCGGTGACATTGGCAAAATTTCCCGCGGCGCGCAGCAATTCCTGGCGGCGGTTCATCTCACCGGCCAGCGCGTCCTTCATACGGTCGACCATCGAGAGTTCTTCCTCGAGGTTGGTGATGACCGCGGCGACGTGCGGCAGCGAGTCGAGGCCGAGGAAGGTAGCGCCACCCTTGAAGTCGACGAGCACGAGATTCAGTGCGTCCGGCGAGTGCGTGGTCACCATCGAGAGCACCAACGTGCGCAGGAATTCGGATTTACCCGAACCCGTTGCGCCGATACATAATCCGTGCGGACCCATACCGCTCTCGGCGGATTCTTTGATATCGATTTCGACCGGGGTGCCATCCGGGGTGACGCCGATCGGCACCCGCAGCCGCTCGCGCGCGGTGCGCGGACGCCACACCTTCGACGGTTCTATCTGCGCGGCGTCCGGAATCTTCAGCAGCGCCATCAAACCCGGATCGGTCCTGGTGTCGTCACCGAGGCTGACGATCTGCGCGGCCGTCGCGATGCGGAACCGGGCGAGGCTGCGGGCGAAGGTCTCGGATTCGGCCGGACTCACCACATCGGCGGTGGCGAATTTCTCGACGCCCGCGGCACTTTTCGCGCTCACCTCACCGTCACCGACCACCAGCTGTAGACCGCGCCGGGCGGCGAGGCCGTTCTCGGGTGCGGTCAGGTCGAGCACGGTGACCGAGTCCAGGCCCGATTCGCTGATCAGCCGCTCGGTGCCGTTGACATAGCCGTCATCGATGACGACCACCAGATGCAACCGGCCCTGTGTCGGTTGCGGATTGCGCATGAAGCGTCCGCGCTCGAGCAGTTCCGAGGCGAGGGCGGTCTCGAGTTCGGCCAGCGAGCCGTACATCATCCGGGCCGAGCCGATACCGTCGCGAACGATCGGATGTTGCAGGTGCGGAAGCCATTTCGCCCATTCCCAGGCCGGACCGTCGGGATCGGCGCAGACGATGGCGACCGCGACGTGGTCGGGTCCGTGAAATGCGGTGAGCTCCATCAGCATCGAACGCGCAAGCATCCGGGCTGCCTCGCTGTCGCCACCGAGATTGATGGCGGGAAAGGCCCGCAACGACACCGCGGTGGGCAGTTGGTGCACTACCGAATGGGTACGCACGAAACGGCGCAATGCCACGGTGGAGACCGGCTCGAGATCCTCGAGCGGGCCGGTTTCCGGGCGCGCCAACTTCGTCGCCAATCGGTGGCTGCCCACCCCGACCCGCACATGTCCGAAGTCCGGATCGTTCGGGCGACGTTCCCACATCCGGCGGGTGCCGACCACCGATGGCAGATCGATCGGTTCCGGATGACTCCAGGCCAGCGACTCCAACTGCTTGGTGCCGGTGCGACGGACATCCTTGCGCATCTGGTCCAGATACCGGAAGTAGTCCTTGCGTTCCTCGTTGAGCTCGCCCGCGCCCTTGGGGCCGTTGCCCCGCATGCCGAGCATCATGCCGCCCATCGACATGAGCATCATCATCGGGAACATCATCATGAACGGGTTGGCGAGCAGGTTGCGACCCATCATCACCATCATCGCGATCATGCCGACAACGGCGACCACCATGATCACCGGCATCAACTTCATGATCAGCGGCCCCGGCATGGCCCGCTGGATCTCCGGCGGCGAATTCAACGCCACCTCACCGCCCGGCGCGCGCGGCGGCGCGATGCGGGGGCGGCGCACGAAACCTTCGGTAACCATGGGTCCTCTACAGCTCTGTTACGTCGGAGTCGAGGTCGGCGGAGCCACGGGACCGCCGGAACGGAATCGACAGGGCCGCACCGAATCCCAGCACGATTACGCAGGTGACCGAGCCGATGACCGCGACGCGGCGCGGCAGTGGATCCGGTCCGGCCGGATGCACGGGGGCCGCCATGACGCGTGGGGTGTCGGCGCCGGTGCCGATCGGCTTATCCGGCAGCTGCGCGGTGAGCGCGGCCAGTGGATCGATCAGACCGTGTCCGACCCGATCGTCGTGACCAGGGCCCGGCGCGTGTGCGGTGCGGGTGATCCGCTCGATCACCTGTCCGGCGGTGAGTTCCGGGAACCGGGACCGAACCAGCGCGGCCAGTCCGGCGACATAGGGTGCGGCGAAGCTGGTGCCCTGGATGGATCCGCTGCCCTCCTGGGTGATCGCGCCGTTGACCAGTCCGGTGCCGCCCGGCTTGTTATCGAGCGAGACGATATTGCGCCCGATGGCGGCGGCGCCGACCCACGGACCGTGCAATGACAGTGCCGAGGGCGAACCGTTCGGATCGATGGAGGCGACCGTCAGGACGTAGGGCTGGAACCAGGCCGGACTCGCGATGGTCTGCACATCGTCCCAGCCCGAACCGTCGTTCTGCTTCTCGCACGCGCCGCCGTTTTCCACATTGCCCGCCGCAGCGACCACCACCACATTGCGGTCGTAGGCGTACTTCACCGCGGCACCGAGCGGGACGTCGGCGGTATCGGTTCCCACTGCGCTGCAGGAGACTTCGGAGATATTGATGACGGTCGCGCCCATATCGACGGCACGGACCACCGAGGCGGCCAGGGCGAGCACACTGCCGTAGCCGGAGCGCACCATGGCATCCGGCGGCTGATCGCCGCCCGCACGATCCTTGCGCTCATAGTGCGTGCTCAGCTGGCGGATGGTGAGGATCTCGGCGTCGGGTGCGACACCGACGAAAGCGTCGTCGGGGCTCGGCCGTGCGGCGATGATGCCCGCGACCAGGGTGCCGTGGCCGTCGCAGTCGGCGGTGCCGTCGGAGTCCGAGACGTAGTCGCCACCGGCTTGGAGCGCGGGCAGTCGCGGATGCCGATTCACCCCGGTATCGATGACCGCGACCTTTTGTCCGGCACCGCGACTGAACTGCCAGGCCGCTGGCAGATCGAGCACGCGTTGCGGCAGCGGCGGCTCTGCGGGGGCGCCACCGATGAGCGACAGTTCGGCGCAGACGACCTTCTGTTCGGTCGGCTCCAAGGGGGCGGGCCGCCCGCTGAGTGCCTGGGTGGGGCCGAGCGCACCCGAGTCGATCGTGGGCGGCGGGATCGCGCCAGCGGGCGCGGACCAGCCGAGGACCGCTGCGCCGAGAACTGCGGCGGCGCAGGTGATTCCGGTCCTGCGCCGCCAGCCGGGCTTGCTCGCCCGAGCAGTCATAGGTTTCTGGCCATCGAATAGACGCCCATGATCCACAACACAAGCGGGATCACCGCGACGATCAGCAGATATTCGATGATCTCCATGGCCCGACGCGTCACCGGCGTCACCTCGAGGTGCGGACCGATTACACCGAACACCACCACCCCGGCGGCGAAGGCGAGCAGCAGGACACCCGCGAGCAACAGCAGATCCGAATCGCCGAGGGCGACACCGGTGATCAGGCCGATGACGATGACGCTGCCGCCCGCGATCAGCGCACCGGCCTGCACCAGGTCGGCGAAGGAACGGCCGCGCAGACTCACGATCACAGCGGCGATCACGGCGAGCGTAATCCCCTGCCAGCGTGCGGATCCCAGCGGATCGGCGGCGCCGAGCGCACCGACCGCCGCCGCGATCGCGCAGGCGATGAGCATGCCGGTCTGGTATTGATTGGCGGCCCTGGCCCGCTCCCCGAGTCCGGCGGCCGAAGGCAGCGCGGTGGCGCCGATCGCGCCGATGCCCTCGATGGTGGGGCGCGGCTCGTGATCGGCCGGATCGATCGCGCCGCCCGCGGTCGGCACCGGTGGGATCGGCAGCCGGGCCAGCACCGCCGCCAGCCGCGGCACCGCGGAGATCAAGGTGATCGCCACGACCAGGATCGCGGCGGAGATCTTCGGCAATTCGAAGTCCCAGACCATCCGGACCAGTGCGGCGAAACCACCGAAGAGCGCGACGGTCACGGCGGCCGCAGCCAACGCGGCACCCGTCGCGGTGGCGCGATAGATCACCGCGGCGGCCACCAGCGTCACCGAGCAGCCGAGCAGCAGATGTGGACTGCCGAGGTCGCCGGGCACGAATAGTGCTGCGCCACCGAAGAACAACAGCAACGCGCACAGCGACAACCAGATGGCCGTCAATTGGTCCGCGTACTTGCGCGCCGCGATGGCGGCGGCGACCGCGGCGACGATGGCGATACCGGTCGCGAGGAACGGCGCGGCAAGACCGCCGCCGTGTGCACGCCCGGCGCCGAGCAGCAGCAGCGCGAGCAGCACCGCCGACACCGCGGCGACCAGACCGCTCCAGCGCGCCGAACGCGGTGACCAGCCGCGGAAATCGGCTGCGGTGAGCCGGGATACGGCATCGATGACATCGTCGAAGAGCGCGGGTGATTCCTTCGCGGTGACCGAGCGCAGCACCAGCAGCTCACCGTCGTACACCTCGGCCTCGGTGAGGCTGCGGCTCGGCGCGATGGCGTCGCGGCCCAACCGGGCCAGCGTCCAGTGTTCGGTATGCAGTGGTGTGCCGCCGTCGTCGCTCTCCACCACATCGGGATTGCGAGATTGGATCAGAGTGACCAGATCACCGATGAATGTGGCGATCGGCACCGTCGCCGGGAGCCCGACATCGAGCTGGGTATTTCCACCGATGACGGAGACTCGGCACAGTTCGGGTTCAGCGGCGCGCGTGCCGCCACTCATCGGCTCGGTCAATTGCGCGACGACCCCAGCTCTTTACGGAACGATCCAAACATTTGCGCCCAGTTTCCTACCTGTCGAACCAACACTACGGCTCGGCTCCACTCTCGCACGAACGCTCCCCGTGTGACATGTAGATGTCGCACACATTGCAACCTGCAGGTACCAAAACCTAATGTATCGGACGAGCCGAGCCGACGCGATCGCTAAGCTGGTCGGAAGATGTACGCGGACAATCGCGCAACAAAAATAGATAGCTCCAACCAAGACTTCGGGGTTCGACAGCAATGACCGGCAACCGCCAAGCACAACGGGCCTTCGACGCCGGAATCCTGTCGCTGGGCCTGACCATCGACGGACAGGAATCGGCTCGCGATCTCGAGTACGCGAAGCTGGCGTTCCAGCGCGCCACCGAGTGGGATCCGACCATGTGCGATGCCTGGCTGGGCCGGGCCGCGGCGGGTGAGGCCACCACCGAAGTGCTCTACAACCTGCACAAGAACAGTGGGACAACACTTTTCCGCGAGCAGCGGCGGATCGGGCTGCCGCAACGCGCACTGGCCGGACGCTTCCTGGCCGGGTTGTACATCGACTACCCCCTGGCCAGCTACACCGAGATCTGGCTGGCCCAAGCGGCGCAGCTGATCTCGGAGAAGGAGTACGACGAGGCCGAACGGGTACTCGACGAACTCGCCACCCACCGCGCCTCGATGCTCTCCGATACCGATCGCGAGATCGACGATCGGATCTGCGCCTATATCCGTGGCGTACTGCATTTCAACACTCAGCGCTGGCCCGATGTGATGGCGGTACTCGCCGGATCCGCCGAATGGGACGATCCGTACCTGGCGGCGGGCGCCCATGTGATGGTCGGTTCGGCCTGCGCCCAGCTCGGACTGTTCGGCGAGGCCATCCGGCGGATGGAGCAGGCCGAGGCGGGTCCGATCCCGGCGGCCAGGACGACGGCCATGTTCTGCCGCGGCCTGTGCCTGCGCGAGACCGGTAAGGAGGCCGAGGCGCAGGCCCTGTTCGAGAAGGTGTACTCGCAGGCACCGGATTTCGCCGCGAATACCGCCGCCATGCGTGATCGCACCTATCGGCTCACGGTGACCACCAAGGAGTCGATCGATGCGCGCACCAACCGCTGGGATCCGGCGTCGGCGCCCTCGGTCGAGGCGATGCAGACCGCCGATGCCGAGGACCGCGCCAAGAAGATCCTGACCGAGGCGCGCGCCGAACTGGATTCCCAGATCGGCCTCGAATCGGTGAAAACGCAGGTGGCGAAGTTGCAGGCGACCGCGCAACTGGCCAAGATCCGGGCCGAGAAGGGCATGGCGAGTATGGCCCGCGGCAACCACCTGGCGTTCACCGGTCCGCCGGGCACCGGTAAGACGACCATCGCCCGGGTGGTGGCCAAAATCTATTGCGGTGTCGGACTTCTCAAGACCGATAAGGTCGTCGAGGCCAAGCGCGTCGACTTCGTCAGCCAGAATCTCGGCGGCACCGCGATCAAGACCGACAAGCTGATCGATACCGCGATGGACGGCGTGCTGTTCATCGACGAGGCGTACACGCTGATCCAGACCGGCCTGCAAGGCGGCGACGCCTTCGGTCGCGAGGCAGTCGATACGCTGCTGGCCAGAATGGAAAACGACCGCGACCGACTGGTCGTGATCATTGCGGGCTACGACGGCGAGATCGACCGACTGCTCGCCGCGAACGACGGTCTGGCTTCCCGTTTCGCCAAACGCCTGCAGTTCCCGTCCTACACCCCGACCGAACTCGGCCAGATCGGCAGCCTCATCGCCAGTTCGCGCGATTCCGAGCTGTCGGACGGAGCAATGGAATTGCTGATCGAGGCGTGCGGACGGCTCTATGAAGCCGAACGCGTCGATCAGAGCGGACAGCCGCGTCGTGGCATCGATCTCGCTGGCAACGGCCGATTCGTGCGCAACATCATCGAATCCGCGGAGGAGGAACGCGAATTCCGGCTGGCCAATGACGATTCGCTGGATCTGAGCGCGGTGGACGAGTCGGTGCTGATGCGGATCGAGGCGCCGGATATGCAGGCGGCCCTCAGCGGTGTGCTCGCCTCGCTCGGCGTTTAGCGCCGGGCTTATGGCCTGAACGCCGGAAACGTCCAGGCCGCGATCAGTTTCCGACCGGCAGGATATCGTGCTTGACCAGCGCGTCGTTCTTGGACAGTGTCGGTCCCGGCACCAGTTGGCCGATGATCGACCAGGGGGCCAGCCGCGGCTCGCTCAAGCCGAGCACCTGGGCGGTCGCGACGTCCGGGATGCCGTAGCGGATTCCGTTGTCCGCCACGTAGAACAGGCCGCCGCGCCGCAAACTGCCCGGCTCCGTACCGGTTACCTGCACGAACTCACCCGATGCCGGTGGGATGTAGGCGGAATCGATCCGATCGCCGGTGCCATCGGAGGTCGCCAGGCTCACCGGCTCGGCCGAACCCGGCAGCGGCAGGCGGTTGCCCGCGAGCATGCTGATCGTCGCGCGGTCGGTGGGACTTTCGGTCGCGTCGTTCTCGGGCTCGCGTCCCTTCGCCCAGCTCAGACAGGTGACCGGGGCATCTTCAGCGGACAGGATCTTCGGGGTGGTCGCGGGAAAGTGGTCGAGGGAGAGTCGGTGCAGCACCGGCATATTCGTCAGCACGTCCGGCGGCTCGGCCTTGATCTCGCGCATGCCCTGGGAATTCGCGGTGCGAACGACCTGCGCGGCGAAATCGGTGATCGGCTGCACGCCGTCGGCGAGCACCAGGTACAGCTGGGATTGATCGTTGCGGCCCATGCCGCCGACCGCGATGACACCGCCGACCGGCACATCGGAAAGCTTTGCCGGACCGGGCTGTCCGGCCTGCGGGATATCCGGCACGGCCAGCGGCGCAACCGCGATCGCGGCATCAAGCAGGCCGGTGCCGACCGGCCGCGGCTTGAGCCCGGCCAGATTCAACGAACGGGCCAGCACCGAGTTGCCCGGGTCGAGCTCCGCTCGTTTGCCGTCGTAGATCAGATAGGTCTTATCGTTGCGACGCACTAACAGCGCATCCGACGGGCCCAACGCCCGAACACGTTCGTCCAGTTGGGGTTTACCCGCGAAGATCGCGGTTTCGACGCCGCTCGCCGCAGCCGCACTGCCGGTAACCGAGAGCTGCACCGTCTCGCACAACGACCAGTCCGAACGACCGCCCTGCATCGAACCCGGCAGTGCCGCGGGCGCACCGGGAATGCCGAGCAGCGGGCCGCGCGGCATCGAGGAGAGCTTCGCATCCTTCACCGATTTGGGTGATTCGTTGCTGCCGCTGATCAGCCGGGCCGAGGCGAGGTTGAGCACCGGATGCAGGCGCTTATCGTCCTTCTTGTCCTCGGATTCGGCCACGACCACGTACAGGGCACCGCTGTCCTTGCCGATCACGATATTCGCGTCGCCGATCGAGCCCTGCGGGCGCAGGAAGGCCAAGATGGCCGATCCGGCGACCACGAGCAGGCCGAGCACCGCGCCGACGAGCATCGAACGCACCTGAGATCGCATGGGATCGTGCAGCATTCGGACATCACGCCGGACCAGCGCGTGATCGAGCCGTCGCAGCAGAAAACGGTAGCCATTGACCTGGGCCTTGGTGGTCAGCTGAGCAGGCACATGGTCTCCATCGGACTACGGAAGGAACAGGATAATTACAGTATCGTTCGGCACACCCTGTCAATTCAGCGACAATTCAGCAAACAACTGCTGTCCCCACGAACAAAGGTGCGGCGCGGTAGTGTTATCGCAATACTGGTCTGATTATCGTGGACGGGGCTGTGAACAAACGCGATACCGACTCCGGAGCGAACACGCGTAAAGAAACCGGAAACGAAAACTCCGTGAACACAACGCACACAACACTGCGCGATCCGGAATTCTGGCTGCTGCGCCAAATCCCTTTGCGACTCATGATTCCGCTGGCGTTGTTCGCCGCGACCGCGGCCTGGATCGCCACCGCCTGCCATGCGCCGACCGCAGCCGTCATTGCCGTCGGCGCGGTTGTCCTCATCGTCGGCGCCGCACCGGTGCGGCGGCGCGAACCACGCAATATCGCTGGAATGCTGGCGCGCGCGATCGCGTTCCGGTGGCGGCGCACCCGGCCCGGCCCCGCCGATACCGGCCAGGCCGCCTTCGACGTACCGCTGCCCGAGGGCGGCAGTTACGGCGTGCGCTGGGACGGCAACCTGCTGCTCACCATGCTGCGCATCGACCCGCCGCCGGATGCGCTGACCCTGTTGCGGCGCGGTTCGCTGTCCACCGATCAGGTGCTTCCGCTCACCGAAATCGCTCGCTGCCTCAGTCAATTCGATATCAACCTGGCCTCCATCGATGTGATCAGCACCGGCGCGCGGACCGCGGGCGGCGGCCCGGTGGCCCAGCTCTACGACCGCATCATCGGCCCGCTGCCCGCCATCGCGCATCGCACGGTCTGGCTGGTGCTGCGGCTGGATCCGCTCGCCAATGCCGAGGCCGTCGGTAATCGCGGCGGCGGAGGCGCTGGCGCGCTGCGCACCGCGATCATCGCGACCCGACGGGTGGCCAATCGACTGGCCGCCCGCGAGATCTCGGTATCGGTGCTGACCGCCACCGAAATGAACAGTGCGGTGCGCCAACTCACCCGCGGCATCGCATTGGACGGATTCGCCGAAACCCCGAAATCGCTGGTGCACCAGGGCATACACCTCACCAGTTACGAGATCGGCCCGGAGCTGATCGGATCGCGCGGTTTCGCCGATATCTGGGCCACCCCGAGCCTGGCCACCACGGTCACCGTGCGCTTGCGGCCCGGTGCGCGACGCCCCGGCGATGGGCGCCAGCCCGACTCCCCGCCGATCACGCTCGGTGCGCTGGTCCGCTTCGATACCGTGGCCGAACCGGTCGAGCCGCCCGTACCCGGACTGCGCACCCTGCCCGGCGAACAGTTCCGCGCCCTGCTGGACTGCCTGCCCGCGCGCACCGCTCGCCGCGACGGCGACAGCGCGGGCGACTACCGCGGCCCACTCACCGCGCTCGACGGTATCGCCGTACCCACCGCCGGGTGCGGTCAGCTGATCGGCGCCGACAATGCCGGTCAGGGCATCGCGGTGCCACTGATCGGCGACGGCACCCGACATCTCGAGGTCATCGGACGGCTGGATCTGGCCCAGCAGGTGATCCTGCGCGCGATCGCCCTCGGGGCGCACACCGTTGTGCACACCGACCGACCCGAGGCCTGGCAGTCCATGGTCGTCAATGTCGATGCACCGCATTCGCTTTCGCTCGCGCCACGGTTCGCCGGTTCGGGTCAGCACGTCACGCCGCCACAGCCGGGCGGGCCCATGCCCACCGCGACCGTCGTGGTGTTCGATGGCATCGCACCCACCGCATTGACCGGTGGCGCGACCATTGTGCACGTCCGTGCGCCCGAGCAGCCGGACGGACAGTTCGATGCCGATATCGTTCTGGTGCAAGATATTTCGGCTCCCAACCTGATCACCGTGCGGACCTCGACGGCGAGTGCGACAGTCAATATGGTGACCACACCCGACGAAATGCGCTACATCGGCGAATCTCTCACCGCAGCACGGTAGTCCGACGCACGGTAGTCCGAACTGAATCCGGCCGGCCCGCAAGCGCAGCGCTGATGGACCGGCCGGATGGTCGACCTGGCGGGCTCAGGCCCCGAAGCCGTCACCGATCTTGCCGTCCGTGCCGAGCGCGCGGTGCAGCGAATTCTCCACGGCCGCCGCGACATTGTTGAGCGAGGTGAGCGTGTCGCCGTACTCGTTGTGCCAGGCGTCGTAGACCGACTTGAAGCTGGCGTGGGCCACGTTGCCCTCCCACGCCACCTTGAGCACGCCGCCCGCATCCTCCATATCGCTGCCGTACTTGACCAGGTCGCCGTGCAGCGTGACCAGGTCGTTGAACAGGGCTGTCATCGGGCCCTTGGCGTATGCCATCGTCATGATGAGTTCCTCCGAATCGAAGACTGAATGATGTTCTGGCCCAGTCGACTACAGGCTGATGTGCTGGAACCCCTCTTGGTTCTGCTGCTCCATCTGGATGTACTGCTGGGTACCGTGACCGACCTGCTCGGTAATGGCGTTGAGCTTCTTGTGCAGCTCCTGGGAGTGCTGGGCCCAGTTGGTGGAGGCCGCGACGAACGCCGCCTTCGCATCGCCTTCCCAGTGGGTCGCCGCGGCGACCTCGTCGTCGATCTTCTTCAGCGTGCGCTGCATGTTGTCGACCGCCGCGGCCATGAACTCCTCGGCCTTCTTCGCGGTCGGCTCGTCTACGTGTACACCTTCACCACTCATCGTGGACACCCTCTCGTGTAGTGATTCCAATGCCCGGCAACGATGTCGGATGACATCGCCGGAAGGTTGGCGAGCTTTGCCGTAGCGATCGATTGCGGGTCGCTCGAAAAGGTCAGCACGCCCTCAGGGTCTACTGCGGAAGCCACCTTCCCCCGGGCAGAGATTCGATCAAGGCCGAAGTCGCTTGCGCGATACGGTGATCGGTACCCGGTGTCACCGTGGACCAGACCTGCTGATCCGCAGCAATACCGGGCGCGGCCACAATGCGACCGCGTCCGGTGTCATAGACCGCGACCGCGCCGGGCGGCCGGGTGGTCGTGCCGTCGAGATGGGCGTAGGCCACGATCTCGGCGAAGGTATGGCAGGTGGCCAACGCCAGCCCATAGGCGGTGGCGTCGCGATCGGTGACGCCGAGGGCGTAGACCGCGTCCGCGTAATCCGCGGAGGTCTGCGCCGCGGCGAGCCGCTCGCTCAGTTCGCTGGACAACGCACTGAAATTGACGACGTCCGCGGGCGTCGCGGGGCCGAGTGCGTCGAGTAGCGGCCGCACCAGCGCCTCGCCCGATCCGTCCGCCCACACGGTGCGCACGTCGAAGATATCGCCGGTGCGCACCGCAACCGCATGATGTTCGCCGCGGCGGGCCAAGCAGATTCGGGTCACGGCGGACGTCGCATCGGGTTCGGTGCGGTAGATCCGGGCCACCAGTTCGCGATCGGGCTGGGCCAGCGTGAACATGGCATCGGCCAGTTCGGGTTCGACATCGCCTTCGGCATCGAGCACGCCGGCGCCGAGGAGTTCGGTCGTCGCGCGCTGCTGGGCCGCAACCCATGCATCGAACGAATCCTGTTGCGGCCCAACCGATAGCACCAGCGGCAAGGTTTGGACGCCGAGCCGTTCGGCGATCACGAGCAGGCCGTCGTTGGTCATGGTGGTCATCCGGCGCCTCCCGAGGCCGTCTGGCCGGTGGCCGTTGCGGCAGGCGCTTGCGGCGCGCCGAGCACGGCCGGGGCGGAGACGATACCGAGGTCGGCGCCGATGACGTCGCCGGTCACCGCACCCGCGCGGGGCGCGTATTCCTCGTCCTCGCCTGCCCCGGCCGCCCCCATCGCGCCCGGAACCATCGGCAGCGCATTGGAACTCGCATTCGCGGTCGTCGAAACCGGTTGCGGTGTCGTCATTTGCACCGGTTCGGGAGCTTCGGTGAAGACCGGCGCGCGATAAGGCTGTAGTTTCGCCGCCGTCACGATGGCGCCGATCCCGCCCGGCATGAACATTCCGGGCGTGACCCCGGGTAGCGCGGGCATGGCCGACCCTGCGGATACCGTCGCGCTCGCCTCCTCGGCCGCCAGCGCCTCAGGGGTCGCGATCACCGGCGGTTCCTGCTGAATCCACGGGGCCGCAAGCGGTTCGGTCGCGGCCTCATAGGTCTGCATCACCCGCGAGGCGGCCGCCTTCGCCATATCGGCGTCGGCATCGGCATCGGCCGCCACTGCCTTGATCGGTGCGCCGAGCGCGCCGCCGATCGATTCCAGCATCCGCTGCACGGCCTGGATCGCGGCGATCTCGGCGGTGTGCGGCATGGTCAACCGGGCCAATTCATAGGCGGCGGCCTGGGTTTCGGCGCGCACCGCGTTATTGCCAGCGGCGGTCGCGGCATCGGCGAGCCAGTCGCGCAGCATCGAGATCCGATCCAGCACCGGCCCGCTCGTGGTGGACTGCCACGCGCCGCGCATCGACGCGACGATCAGTTCGTATTCGGCAACCGCCGTACCGAAACCGGTGGCCAAGCGGGCCCACGCGGCACCGGCCTGGGCCATCGGTACCGCACCGGGACCGGTGGACAGTTCACACGCCAGCCGATCCGGCTCGCGCGCGCCCCAGACCACACCGGTGAAACCGGGCTGCGGTGGTTCGATCATTGTTGCTCCGTGTCGTTTTCGCTGATGTTCAGGCCGCGCCGGGGATGGCGAAGTCGGCGACGCTGTCGTTCTCGGCGCGACCGAATTGCGTGGCCTGCGAGCGCAGCGTCGCCGCCAGCTTGCGCAGCTCCACGATTCCGGCGGCCGCACTCTGGCCGTAGGAGCCCGCGACATCGTTCATTGTTTGTGCGGCCCGCATCGACACTTCGTCGACACCTGCGGGCGGCACCGTCAACGCGGGCGAGCCCTCTGCGAACTCCGCCTCCAACCGGGCCGCCAGCCCGTCCAGCCGGGCCGCCGCGTCGCGGGCCGCCGCCGGATCGAACAGCACACCATCGAAATCCCCACCGCCGCTTGCCATCGCAACCTCCTGAATTCGCACCGCGGATCAACCGTTAGAGGGTGAGTTCCTTATCGGGTGGTGGCTCCGAAATTTGTTCGGCCGCGCCGACCACCGGCAGCGAGACCCCTTCGATCGGACCGACGACCTCTTCGCCGTGTTCGGCGTTGACCAGGAAGGTCGGCATATCGCCGCCCGCATCCCCGGCCCCGCGCGCACCGGCCGCCCCGGCGCCGTAGGGCATCATGCCCGGACTGCCGGGAGCGCCCGTGGCACTGCGCACCGCGCCGGCGGATTCGACTGCGGCGGAAGCACTTCCGGATGCGCCGAAACCGGCGACGCCGCTGAGTCCGGCGGCGCGCGGACCGGTCCACGGACTCAGTGGCGTCGCAATGGGTGCCGCGCCGATACCGCCGATACCGCCACCACCACCGCCGCCCGCACCATCACCACCCGCGCCGGTGTGCTCGGCCTCTTCCCGCTCCTTGGCCTCGCGTTCCTGCTGTTCCTTCGCGATGGTGTCGGCCTGCAATTTCTGGGCCTGCGTGGCGCTCTGCGTCGCCACCTGGGTGAGCGTCTGCGCGCCGGTCTGCGCCATGGTCATCAGCGGGGTGAGCATCTGCATCACCTGCTGCATCGAGTCGACGCCCTTGGGGGCGTTGGTGACCTTGACCTTCTTGCCCGCCGCGGTCATATTCGCCGAATGCGCGGTCATTTCGATCCGCGTCTTGGTCACCACCGCGACGCCCTCGGTGATCGCCTCCACCGTCGCGGCCGCGATAAACGCTTGTCCGCCACCGGTAGCCAGCCACGGCGAGGCCGCCGTCACCGTGGCCATGTACTTGGCGATGACGGCCGCGAGCAGCGCGCCACCGGTCGCCACCGACGTCGCGCCGCCGACCAGCGTCGCCTTTTCGTGTGCACTCTGGGTCGCGAGTTCCGCGCCGTTCTCCGCGGCCTGCCCGGCCTTGTTCGCCGCCTGCATCGCGGCCAATCCCTGCCAGAGCGACATCACCGTCTGCAGCGCCTGGGTGCCGAGTTGGATCGCGGTCTGCGCGGCCTGAGCGGTATCGGAGAGCACCTTGGTCGGATCGGGTCCACCGCCCGCGCTCGCGCCGAGCGTTCCGGTGCCGAAACCGCTCGCCATATCGGTGAGCGGCCGGGCCAGTGCAGCCAGATCGATCACCGGCAGGGGCGGCAGTTCGGGCAACGGTGGCAGCCCGTTGATACTAGGGAGGGGCCCGAGACCCATATCCCGCAGAATGTCGTCGACCGGGCGATCGATCAGCGGCGCAAGGGCACTGCCACGCAGTAGATCAACGATCGACGGGTCTAGCGGCGCGTTCATTGTCAGACGCCAGCAGCGCCGAATTCGGCGCCGGATGCCGCCTCGGCCGCTTCGTAGGCGGCGGCGCCCTGGTGCGCCGTCAGCGCGGTACCCGCGTGCACACCGGCCAATTCGAACACCGAGCTCACGTGATTGAACTGCGCGTACCCGTAAGCCATCAGCAAGTCCTGGCCGATCAGGCCGAAGACCGGCGCGGCCGCCGCGACAGTGGCCACCTGATCGAACGCTCCCGCGGTCGCCACCCCGGTCGCCATCGCTACCGCCGCGTCCCCGTAGGCACGAATCGCATCTGGTGTTGCTACGACATCGCTCATCGTATTCCCCGATCCAGTAATGCAATTGACCAACACTGAGAACCTACCAATCGGACTGCAAGGCCCGAAAGCAAATTTGCACAAACTTAAGGTTCTTGACAAAAGTTCTACGGGGGCGGAATGAACGTCGGGTGTCTACTCGGCAACTTCCTCGTTGAACGCGGTGACCAGTTCGCTACGCCGATCGAAGGCGCGCCGCACCGCAGCCGCCGCGGTCGCCACCAACGTCGACTCGAACTCGGCTGGCGTCATCGTCGAAACAGCTTGGGAGAACTGCAGATCCACCAGCGCACCACTGCCGTCGACCTCCACGGTGATGGAGCCGTCCTGCGCGGTCTCCCGGCCGCGCACCCCGGCCATATCGTCGGTCAGATCCCGAATCCGGTACAGCCGCCGCTGCACGCTGGCCATCAGTTCGTCCATGGTCTCGTACATGATGAAAGCTCCTCTCGCGCAATGGGACTAGACTTGGCGTAGCCAACTGTCCGGCTCCGTCTCGTACTCCTGCTCCTCGGCGAACTCTTGGTGCGCCACCTCTTGCGCGGTCGGCAGACCGGTCAGCGCCAGCATGTCGGCGGGCACCCCGGCCGCAGCCAGCTCCGCCCTGCGCGCCATCCCGGCCCGGTTGGCCGCCTGCTTGCACAGCCGCAACACCTCCGCCGCCAAACCCTGTGGATCCCGCTTCAATTCGGCGGGTTCGATCGAAATACCAAGTGGTAGACCCTGTTCTGTGGTGCGCACCGAAATCGCGCCGTTACGCGAGGTCGCGGTCCATTCGACCGATGCCTGTTGCTCGTCGTTCACCAGTCGCCTCCTAATCGCCGAATCCAGTTCGAATCAGACCCGTTCGTCCTTGATCGCGCGGACCACCTCGGCGACCCGCGTATTGATCATCGACACAAGCTTGTTCGCATC
Source organism: Nocardia sp. CA-107356 (assembly GCF_050946365.1). Taxonomy (NCBI): domain Bacteria; kingdom Bacillati; phylum Actinomycetota; class Actinomycetes; order Mycobacteriales; family Nocardiaceae; genus Nocardia; species Nocardia sp. CA-107356. The sequence goes on from NZ_CP191992.1 coordinate 9,190,752, forward strand.
GACCGACCGCGCCACCGGCGGATTCTGGTCATCGATCGCATAGCGTCCGTCGTCTCGGACGTCACGCCACTCCAGCCGATGCCGGGTGATCCCCCGCGGCCCGAAACGAGATCTGCCCTGGATCACATCGATCGTCCCGGTGCACGAGGACGGCAACGCCAGGAATTCCGTGGAGCGATCGGCGACCGTGTCGTCGAAAGTGTCGTGCACCGCGGACCGGCCGTGCGAATAATCCAGGCCGTCACCCTCGTCCTGGGTGGACAGCACCACGTCGGCACGACGGCCCGGCTCGACCTGCGGCAGCGCCCGCACGATCGCACCGGCCAGATCAACGGCATCACATGCGTTCGCTGTGAAACCACCTGAATGCCAATATGTTTCGCCGCACAACTCGGAGAAGACATAGCCGCGGTCACCGCGTCGGACACCGTGCAGCCGAACCGGTGCCTGCGCGTTCCACGGGTCCGCCGGATCGTAGCCCTCCGCGACGATGCGCAGGTCCGGGAAGGCCAACACCTCCAGGACACTGTCGAATGATCGGTCTCCGGTTCGCCGGAGACGATCCATCGCCTCGTTCCGCTCGGCTACGTAATCTTCGTTCACCCAGGTGCGGCAGGTGTATACGAACGGTTCCGGGAGGTAGTCCTGCTCCAGCGCCTCCCACTGGACGATGAACTCCAGGTCGGTGTACTTCCAGGTGCGATTCATTGCTCGACAACGGGTTTGACGACGACGGGCGCGTCGCCCAGCGCCTCTTCGATGTGTTCGACCGAATCGAGATACGCGGCGCGCTTGTGCTCCTTGTTCTGCCCCTGGCCGGCACCATGGCCCGCGGGCCCCATACCGCCGGGCGAACCCGCCTGACCTGCGGTCGCGATACCCGCACGGCTCGCCGCCGCTAGCCCTGCCGCCTCGGCAGCCGCCGCACGCGGGAACAACTTCGAATTCTGCAGGCTGTTGGGCGAAAGACTCGCTCCAGCACCGCTGCCCGCACCGCCACCGACGCCGCCGCCGCCCTTGCCGCCGCCACTGCCGCCGCCCGCCTTGAGTGCGTCCTTGTTCAACGCCGACAGTGCCGAAGGCAGCCCGGCGAGCCCGGCCGACTGCATATCCTTTGCCGCCGCGGCCTGCGCTTGCTGGGCCGCCGCCTGTGAGGCCTGGTCGAGTGCCTGCTTGACACCATCCATGCCCTGCTGTGCGGACTGACCGGCTTGTTGGGCGGCTTGCTGTGCGGCTTGTTGGGCGGCTTGCTGTGCAGCCTGCTGCGCGGCGGTGCGTTGCTGTGCGGCTTCGCGTTGCGCGGCCTCGTGCTGCGCCTGCTGCCGCTGTTGCTCGAGCTGTCGTTGCTGGTCTGCAGCCGTCTTCTGAGCCTGTTCGCTTGCCCGACGCTGCGCGGCGAGCGCCTGCTGCGCCGCCCTCGACTGGGCAGCCGAGGATCCGCCGCCAGTGCCACCGCCAGTGCCACCGCCACCCCCGCCCGGCCCGGTATTCTGCTTCTTTTCCGGCGGTGGCGGCGCTGTCGGCTGCACCACCGGGCTCACCGGCTGCACCATCAGCGGAATCGCATCGCTGGATGCTTCGAGCCCGGGTACGTACCAGTCCCGGAAGATCCGCTTGGCCTGCTCGACTTCCTCACGCCCGTACTGGGTCCCGACCTGATCCGGCGGAATATTGGGCGTATTCGCCTGTGCTGCCCACAGCCAACCCGAAGTGTCCAACAGGTTGCCCGAGATCTTCTGCATGCCGGCGATCATGTTCTGAACACCGGACGCATAGGCCTGAACCGCCCCGGCAGCCTTGACCGCGGCGTCGCTGTTCCAGCTTCCCGAAGTCTGCATCGTGGTCATCTGGTTGCCCAGATTCGTGGCCGGCGCCACCAGTCGGTCCGCCATCGACTTCCAGTAGCCGGACGCATCCGCGGTGCGCCCCATGCCGTCGATCAAGGATTGATGCCAGCTGTAAGCGGTCGGATAGTCCAGGATGCTGGACGGCTCCGCGCGGACCGGTGTCGTATCGCGGCCGTCCTTTTCGCTGGCATACGCCTTCAGGTCGGCGGGCGGCCCACCGTACTTATCGGTCCGTCCGGTCTTGCCGCCCCATTCCGGGATCTTCGTCGCTCCGGTGGCGGGCAGGCTCCAAGTGCCATGCCGCTGGGCGGAGCGAGCATTCCGGAGCCGATCGAATCCGGAGGTGTTCGCCTCTTCGGCCGTCGTGTACAGCTTGCCCGCGGTGATGAACTGCTGCGCCAAATCCTTCAGCATGGTCTGGTGGCTCTTGGCGCGATCCTTCAGATCGCGACCCGCACGTTGGAACTTGCCCTGTAATGCGATGCCGGAGGGCAGATTTCCGAATCCGTCGACATTCTCCACGAAGTGTGTCCAAGCCTCGATGGTGTTGAACACGTCGTACAGATCGATGGCGTACTCCGCCAGTGTCTGCAGACTCTTCTGCTTCACCGTCAGGTGCTGGGAATCCTTGCCGATGTCGTCTCCGGAGAGCTGCCACGCATTGGGCTTGTCATCAGTGGGTGCCATCGGTCAACTCCTGTCCCGCTCGGTGCTGCCTCGACGCGCGGCCCCTCGCCCGATTCGCGTCGCCCCTCATCCACGCACACACGACTCCGATCATCCCATGACGTGCGTGAACAGCCGGTGTCCTCATCGTGAAACGTCCTTGTGCTCTTCGGCATCGACATCAACGCCGCAGGCTATCTCGACCCACCGATTCGCAGGCCGGTCCTTGACGAAATCTCGACGTCTATGCCCACTGTGGCGCAGCGTAACTCGCGCGCTCGGCGGCGGTGACCGATCGGAAGTCGATCGCCCTAAGGGGCGGTAAAGAATTGGGGTCATGTGCCCTCCGATTGGTCCGGGAGGCGGTGATCGGTTGAGCCGTCACCGGTCGGGCCGGTGGGCAGAGTTCGGCTTCGGCCGCCGAGCATGCTGTTCACCTCGATGATCTGGACGGCGATATCGCGGCAGTGCGCGCAGTCTTCGAGATGGGCTCGGACTTGGGCGTCGGCTCGTTTGGCCAACCCGTTGCGAGCCCAGGTGCCGAGTCGTTCGACCGTCGGTCGGCAGGATTCGCTGGGTGCCTCGCTGATGTGCATCTGCAGGTATGCCTGCCGTAGTGCCTCGCGAGCCCGAGAGGACAACTGGCTGAAGGCATTCGGTGTGAGACCGAACGCCGGCGCCGCCTCGCCCGCCTGGATGCCCTCGACCTCGGTCTGCCACAGCGCGGTTCGCCAGCGCTCTTGCAATGTGTCGAATGCCTTGGCCACCATCGACTGCTCCAACTGCCTCACCGCGGTGTCGACGAAGGGCACACCCGGGTCGACCTGGGTCATATCGTCGGTGAAGACCAACCGGTTGTCGGAGTGGGCCGGACCGCGGTGCACGGTGTTGCGCATCGTGGTCAGCAGGTAGGCGCGGAACGACTTGTCGGGGCCGCCGCCCTTGCGTATTACGTCCAATACCTTGGTGAACGATTCGGACACCACGTCGTCGACGTCGGCCGGGGAGCGGACCAGACGGCGGGCCTGGGCGCGCGCCGCAGCTGCGTGGCGTTCGAAAAGGTCTCCGTAGGCGGCGGTTTCACCGGTGCGGACGGCGGCGATGAGTTCGGCATCGGTGCGGCCGATCTCGGGTTCCGCGCTGCTTCGGGGATATTGCCCCGGCACCCTGCTGTCTTGCTCCGGAACCCCGCCCGCTCGCTCCGGAACTCCGCCGCCCCGCGCCGATGCCCCGCCGCCCTGCTCCGGAACCCAGCCGCTCCGCTCCGGAACTCCGTCGCCCGACCGATCGGGTCGCGCCTCGTGTCTGGTCGGATCCGCCGCGGTTGCTGTCTCCCGTGCCGGTCTGCGCTGTGCGGGAAGTTGGCGCTGCCGGGGTTCGGGGCGATGTCCGTCTTCGTGCGGAACCGTTGCAGCGGTGAGGATTCGGTCGCCGCGCACGATGAAACGGCCCGACATCTCGGTCACCGGCGGACCGGACAGGGTCGTGCCGTCGACGAGGAGCTGGGCGTGGAATGTGCCCGCGGCGACGTCGAAGGTGAGCAGTGCGTCGCGGAAGCCGATCTTCGAGCGGCCGGTCAGCTGGTACCACGCCTTGTAGACACTCTCCTTGGCGGAGAACAACACTCGATCCCAGTGCACACCGTCGCGCTGGCCGATCTCGGCCAGCCACGCCTGCTCCTCCGGTCGGGCCGCGATGCGCATCGCCCCTTCGAACATCGGGCCGTTGTCCTCGGCATCGATGCCGATCGACCGGACGTGCGCCGCATCCGCAACCACCGCGGCGTAGTAGCCCTCCTTGTGCGTGATGGCGCCGACGACACCCGCGGGCCACAGCGGTTCCCCCTTGGGGCCGCGCAGGATCGGCGTCTCCGGGATACCGAGACTCCGCAGGGCGCGGCGTGCCGCCGTCCTGCCGTTGGTGGCCTCGCGTATCCGCACGTCAGCGGTTTTATCGGTCAGCAGCGCCGCGCGCTCTTCGAGCAGCAGCGAAGCGGTCGGGTCGTGACCGATGATCTCGGCGGTGTGCAATTCGGGTTCGGAAAGGAAGTTCGCGAGCAGCCCGGGCTCCTCGCCTGCGGAGGCGTCGACTGTGAACCGGGTCGACTCGCCGTCCTCGAGATCCGCGGTTTCCGTTGCGGTTCCCGGCTCGTCGGAGCCTGCAGCGGCGACCACGGTGGCATCGGTTGCCGCAACGTCGGACAGCGGACTGTCGACTTCGAACCACACGGTCTTCCCGTCTCGCCGCACGTCGACGCCCCATATGGAGGCCGTTTCGTCCAGCAGCCCGAGGCCGCGTCCGTGCGTGCCGACCTCCAGCGCACCCGATTCCCACGCATCCAGATCGATCTCCGATGCGTCGACATCGAAGGTCCCGAAGTCGCTCTCCTCCTGCCGCTTCGGCAGCTCTCGGCTGGCATCGTCGACGGCCACCCGCAGGTGCGTATCGTCCAGCCAGATCCGCATGCGCGCACGGCCTTCCGGCGCGTACCTGGCCACGTTGGTCACCAACTCCGACACCAGCAGTCGCACGCCCTCGCGTTTTTCTTCAGGCCAATCGGTGAGCACGTCGACCACGGCACGACGCGCGTCGCCCACCCGCTCTTCGACGGCACCTCGCGGGAAGGTCAGGTCCACCGTCGGCTCGGGAGTTGGCTGCGCATCATGCGATCCGGCCGACTCGAAGAGTTCGAACCACCTCGTTCTCGTCCCATCGGTGTGCAATCGGAAGCCCCAGCTTCCGGACTTCTCGTCGAGCAATTCAGTGACCCGGCCCGATTCGGTCCGCGCATCCGACTCGTCTCGCACCGGCAGATCCCGACTCTGATCGGTCACCTCGACCAGCTCGCGTCGGCTGCCGGGCTCACCGAGCACCGTACGTTCCACCGTCGGGCTGTCCGTCGCGGTTCGGGTCAGGGCGTCGGTCAGCTCGGTGCTCGACTCGGCGTGCGCGGCATCCGGCCACTGCGAGGTCGTCGGCGCTTCTTCGGCGACCGCCGTATCCGGTGGCGTCTCAGACCAATTGGCGTGACGTTCGCGCAGGTCGGCGACGATTACGTCGGCGAATCGCTCGATCGGCACCGTCCGGCCATGCTGTCCGGCCCGTTCGAGCTCGCGCCAGCCGGTTCGGAAATCCTGATCCCACAGCGGATAGACGGTGAGTTCGACCGTTTCGTCGCCGAATCGGCACTCGATGAACTCGCCCTCGATATTGGTTTGGAAGCCGTGCAGCCGCCCGCGATTGATCCGGGCACGATGGCGCAGGCCGTGATCGATATTGTCCTGCGCCACCTCCGGCGGCGAACCGAGGTGGTGGAAAGCGGCGAGGGCCTTGGCGAGCTGCGGGATCTTGCGCGAGTCCACAGCGATCGCGATCTCGCCCGGAACATGCACGCGGACATGGCGTATCGGCTCGATCCCATCGGCGAGCCAGGGCGGCATGCGGTTCGATTCGGTCAATGTGAAGCTCGAATCGCCGACCGTCGCGTGCAGCTCTCGATCACCGGGGACGCCGGTCTCCGCCAGCACGATACGGACTTCGCCGTCCGGATTTTCCAATTCCCGCTCGACGAGGTCGGCAAGCTCGAGCCCGGCGTCGTCGATCTTATCGGCGGGCCAGTCGGGCAACTGGTCACCGAGCCAATCCCATGATCCGGCCGCGGCTTCCACCCGCGCGGCCGCATCGGGTGCGGTCTCGCCCGCGGCGTGCGCGACCAACTCCGAGCGGTGTCCCGATTCGGTATCGCGTACCTCGGGGGGATCGTGCGCCGCGGGTCGGTCGGGGTTGTGACCGGATTCCTCGCCGGGCGTGGTCTGGCCGACCCGCAGGCGGCCTGCTGGTGGCGTCGCGGTGCGGTCACCGACATTTTCGACGACCTGTCGGTCATGCCATACCGCGGCCCAGGTGTCGACGGCCTCGGCTCGGGAACCACCGGCCAGCTCCGGCAGCGACACTCGGCGGCCATCCGGATCGGAGAACGATTCCCGGCCATGTGCGTCCAGGCCGTGGTAGGTGACTTCGACGCCGTCGAGGGTGAAAGCCCAAGTGCCGTCACCATTGTCGCCCACGTAGGTCAGGGTGTAGGCATGCGCGCCGACGCCGTGTTCGTCGACGGTGGCACGTTGTTCCAGCACCCACGCCGTCGAGCCCGGACCGGCGCCCTCGGCGTGGATCAGACCTTCGGCGATGCGCCCATGTCCGGTGGCCGCGGCGTCGGTGCGGAATCCTTCGAGCTCCGCCCCGTTCAGATGGGGGCGGATCTCGTCTATGGACCGTCCGCTCGGATTGCCCGGCTGCGGATCGGGCACGCTCACCACGCTGCCCCGCTGATCCGCATTGACCTGCCCCAGCGACTCCGGGACGCAGTTGTTCACCGCGGGCTGCGCCGGATGTCCGGTCCCGGCCGAATTCGGATGTGGCGCTACCGCCGAATGCGCCTGTGCACCTACGGAACTGGACTCATCGGGGGCGACCGTCGGTTCGGGTTGTTCGGCAGCCCGCTCGGATACGGATGCACCCGCGGCCGGGGGTTCCCCGGTCGCCGCGCTGGGCGGTTCGGGGACCTCTTCAGCCAGGGGTAGGTCAGGCAGCTGGGAGGCTGCGGGGGGCTCGGGCAACTCCGGAGCCGAGAACGACTCCGGCAATTGCGCGGGCGGGGCGGGCGGTTCGGGTAGCGGCCCCTTCGGCGGTTCCGGCAGGACGGAACGTCCGCCGCCGGGCCCGGGCTCGATAGCAGTGTCGCCCTGGTCGAGGCGGTAGCGGACGGTTGGTAGCAGGCCGTCGCCATCGCTTTCGATGGTGACATCGAGGGTCTGGTGGCCCGGACCGCCGGTGACCTTCGCCGAGACGTGGACGCCGCCGCGGGCCAGACCGTGGTCGCCGGTGTGGGATTGTGTCGCCTGCTTGGTCAGTCGCCGGACTTCGGTTTGCGCCTCGGCGATCTTGCCTTCCGGCCAGCCGTGCATGATCTCGCCGAGTTGACCGGTGACGTGGGAGTGGCCTTGGCGGCCGTAGTACAGGGTTGTCCCGAAGCGACGGGTCAGCGCGGCGTCGGGTGTGTGCGGATTCAGTTCGGGCGTGAAACCGACGGTGAGCGGGCGGCGGCCGGTCAGCTTGCCCCACAGGCTGCGTCCGGCTCGATCTCCGGTCAGCTGTGGACGGTTCGCATCCCAGTCGTATCCGGCCTTCTTCGCCACCTGATGGGCCTGCTCCGAGGTGGCCTCGGGATGGCTGGCCAGGTGCTGGGCTTCGGTCAGTGCCGCCTCGAACCCGACTATGTCCTCCCGCGACGGTTTCCCGTCGATCAGCCGGTTCCACATTTCGGCGACGTCGCCGATCCGGTTCAACTCCGAATTCCGCATCAAATGGTCGCGGACCGATCTCAGATTCGCGATGATCTCCGGTTCCGGCCGCACATTGCCCCCGGCATCACGCAACCAGGTCGAACCGTCGGAATGACGCGGTAGCAGCGAGCCATTCGGATCCCGCACCCATTCCTTACTCGTGCCACGCACCCACCGCTTCGGATCACCGCCGGAATAGCGATCGGGATGTCGGGCGGCCTGCTCGGCGATCCGATGGACAAAGCTGTCGCCCTCATCGACACGATTGCGCTCGAACCGGTCGTATTCGCCCTGGGTCCATTCCTGAATCCGTTCGCGTGCTTGCTCATTCGACTGCCAGCGCGCCCTGAGCGAGTCGGCGATCTCCACACTTTCGCCGGTGTAGGGGCGCTGCACGCTGCCGTCGAGATGTCCGGAGGCCGTGCCACGCGGCGGGGTCGCGATCTCGGCGCGATGCAAGCGCTGCGGATCAGGTTGCGCATCGTCGAACCATGCGTGGGTGCGGGTGCCCCTGATCATCGGAACGAGATGGATCCACCGCCCGCCACGCACCGCCGGAATCCACTTCGTGACACCATCCAACGCGAACGCGATGCGCGGATGCCGCCGCACGAAATCGGCCGACAACGGCACCTGGACCGACTTGCCGTGCGCGGTATCGGCGGGCAACCATTTGGTGGCGCTCAATATCGCGCGGCCGATCCAGGGGCGATTCTGGATAAGGTTCTGGACCCACGGATGGTTCGGAATCCGGTCGAGAATGCCGAGGCTCAGAATCCGCGCGTGGAACAGGTCCATGCCCACTGGCGACTGCCACGCATCCACACCTTCCGGTACGAAGAAGACGGTCTTCGAGAACGGCAGGTTCTGCGGGAATATGAACTCCGGATATTCCCCCGGCGCGAAATCGTGGAAGGGCGCCATGAGTTCGTCGAATACCGGAACCATCGACACCTTGAACAGGAACGGCGGCTGCGGATCGGTCCACTTCCCCGGATACCTGGCCTTACCACCGGACTTCTCGACCGCGCCCGCATCCGTCGAAGGCAGCTGCTGGACCTCCTGGAATCGTCCGTGCTCGTCGACCACGAGCCGGACGAACCGCACCTCCAGCGGCAGTTTCTCCGACTTCGCCAGCCCGAGAACCAGATTCGAGTCCGTACCGGGCGGCAGGGCCCGCTGCAGCGCCTGCCGGTACTCGGCGGGTGCGGTACCCGTTCCGAGCACGACAATGCGTTCGTACGGGAACAGGGCGGACGGCCGCGTCGCGGGCACCACGCCGACGCGATCCGAAATCGGGAGCAGCTCGAGGGAATTGAGAGCGAGCAGGTGCGCACGCTGTTCGGCGAGCCGAGCCAGTTCGGTACCGGCCCGGTTCACCTCGCCGAGTGTGTCGCGCAGGGCGAGGAATGCCGGCGCACTACTCGATGACGGCTCGCGATAGCTGGGGCTCAACTGCGCCGGATCAGCCACCCCGAATCGGTCGGCGAGCCGCTGGCGTGCGTTCGTCGCGTTGTCGACGGCCTCGACCAGCGCCGGATGGCGATCGAGCAACTCCTGGTGGCGGCGGGTCAGTTCGGCGTGTGCGTCATCGAGCCGATCGAGTTCGAATTGTGCACGCACGAGCGCCTTTTCGGCACTCTGCACATGCTTCTGGTCCGCGGGAACGACTTCGGTCCCCGGCTGCCCGGATTCGAGCTCGCGCAGGGCCGCCGACAGTTCTCGCACGGCATCGCGGCCCTTATCGCGCTGCTCCTCGGCAACTTGAAGGAAATCCCGCACCTGTTGTGCGGCCGCGACCGAACGGTCCCGATCCTGTATCGCACCGTCGAGCAAGTCGAGTCGTTCGACATCGCGTTGGAACTCGCGCACCTCGTCCGAACTACCGAGCGCGTCGGTCAGTTGGTTCTCCAGTTGCCGAATCTGCTCCTGCACGGCCTCGCGCGCATCGGCGAGTTCAGTGAGCTCGAGCCGAATACCCTTGACCCGCAAGCCGTTTGCCCGGCTGTGCAGTTGATCCGCCCGATCTTGCAGCCCGCCGGCCCGGTCCTGCAATTCTTGTGCCCGTTGCGGGTCACCGGCGGTGCGTGCCGAGTCGGCCGCCGCCTGCAACCGCGTCGCCTCGTTGCGCGCGCGCGACTCGGCGGCGAACGCATCACGGAAGTCGTCCCGCGACTGCTGGATTTCGGCGCGTCGCGTTGACGACTCCGATTCTCCGGTCGAGGCGCCCTCGCGCGATGCCGTGGGTGGACTGTGCGCGGTCGGCTCCTCGGGCCCGCGCCCGGCGCCGTGCTCATCCGACGAGCCGACGCGCAGGCTCCCCTGCGGCGCTGGCGCGCCACGGTCGCCGACGTTCTCCACGACATGTCCGTCGTGCCACACCGCGGCCCAGGTGGCCGCGGTTTCCGCACGCGAGCCATTGGTCAACTCGGCCAGCGACACCCGATCGCCATCGGCCGTAACGAACCATTCCCGGCCATCGGCATCGAGCCCGGTATAGGTGACCTCGACGCCATCGACCTGGAAAAGGTGTGTGCCATCGCCGTTATCGCGGACATAGGTCACCGCGTACGAATGCGCGCCGACACCGTGCTCGTCCACCGTCGTGCGCTGGTCGAGCACCCAGGCCGTCGCTCCCTCGCCAGCACCTTCGGTGTGGATCAACCCCTCGGCCAGCCGCCCGTGCCCGGTCGAATTCGCGTCGGCGGCAAAGCCTTCCAGTTCGGCCCCACGCAAATACGGCTGGACCTCCTGCACCGGCATACCCGCCGGATCGTCTGCCGGATGGTCGGGCACATCCACGACATCCCCACCGTCATCGCGGTGCTGATCCGCATTGACCTGCCCCAGGGACATCGGCACACAATTGTTCACCGCCGAACCCGCGAGCGCCGCCGCCGAACCCGCGGCGATCGCACCGGTCGGCACCGCTGGCAGGGCCCGCTGCGTGCTGCCGTCGGACTCCTCGAGGGTGTAGCGCCGGACGCCGACTTGTCGTCCGTCACCGTCGGATTCGACCTCGACCACCAGCCGCTGCCGACCGGGCGCACCGGTCACCTGCCCCGAAACATGCACGCCGCCGCGCGCCAACCCGTGGTCACCACGATGCGACCTGGTCGCCTCGTAGGTGAGCTCGACCACCTCGGCCTGCGCCCGGGCGATCTTGGCCGCGGGCCAGCCGTGCATGATGTCGCCGAGCTGCCCGCGCACCTGTCCGAAGTCGCCGAAATGCCGACCGTAGTACAGGGTCGTGCCGAACCTGCGGGTACGCATCGGATCCGGAGCGTACGGGTCGAGCTCGGTGGTGGCTCCGACGCTGAGGGGGCGGCGACCGGTCAGTTTCGCAGGGAGGGTGCGCTCGGCCCGATCGCCGGTCAGGTGTGGACGGTTGCTGTCCCAGTCGTATCCGGCCCGCTTCGCCGCCTGATGTGCCTGCTGCCCGGTCGCTTCGGGACGGGTTGCCAGATGGTCTGCCTCGACCACTGCGGCCTCGAGGCCGATCACATCCTCCCGCAGCGGGTTTCCGTCGATCAATCGGTTCCACAATTCGGCGACGTCGGGAATCCGGTTCAGCTCCGAATTGCGCATCAGATGGTCCCGGGCGCGCTGCAGGTTCGTCACGATCTCCGCGTGCGGCCGGACATTGCCCTGCGCATCACGCAACCATGTCGAACCGTCGGAATGTCTCGGCAACAGTGCACCATCCGGATCCCGGACCCACTCGTTGCTCTTTCCGCGTACCCATCGTTTCCGATCACCGCCGGAATACCGGTCGGGGTGTTCGGCGGCCTGGTCCGCGATCCGATGGACGAGGCTATCGTCCGCCTCGACCCGGTTGCGCTCGAATCGGTCGTACTCGCCCTCGGTCCATTCCTGAATCCGCTCGCGCGCTTGTTCATTCGCATGCCAGCGCTGCGCGAGCGACCCGGGGATCTCCACACTCTCGCCGGTGTACGGACGTGTGACGCCGCCATCGAGATGTTGCGCCTCCGGACTGAACGATGGCCGCGCCAGGTCGGCGCGGTGCAGCGGCGCCGGATCGGGCCGCGCGTCATCGAACCACGCATGCGTACGGGTACCCCGGATCATCGGCACCAGATGAATCCACCGGCCGTTGCGGACACTGGGGATCCACTGCTCGACACCGCCCAACGCGAAGGCGATCCGCGGATGCCTGTTCACAAAATCCACCGATAGCGGCACGTGTACGGACCGACCGTGCGCGGTATTTGCGGGCAGCCATGTGGTGACGCCCAAGATCACCTTGCCGATCCACGGGCGATTCTGCACGAACTGGCGAACCCACGGATGGTTCGGAATCCGATCGAGGATGCCGAGACTGAGGATGCGCAGGTGGAACAGGTTCATGCCCACGTCGGACTGGAAGGCATGGACGCCCTCGGGCACGTCGTAGATCGTCTTCGAGAACGGCAGGTTCTGCGGGAAGAGGAATGCGGGCACCTCCCCCGGCTCGAAATGGTGGAAGGGCGCCATGATTTTGTCGAATACCGGAACCATCGACACCTTGAACAGGAACGGCGGTTGCGGCTCGGTCCACTTCGTCTTCTCCCACGGCCGCGCATGCTTCCTCGGCTCCGGCCACACACCCGACTTCTCCAGCGCCGTCGGTGCGGTCGATGCCAGTGCCTGCCCCGTCGCGCCCTGCTCCGCCACCTCGACGCGCACGAACTCCACCTGTAGCGGCAGTTTGTCCGACTCGGCAAGGCGCAGTACCAGTTCCAGATCCGTACCGGGCCGCAACGTGGCCTGCAGGGCCTGCCGGTAGCCAGCGGGCGAGGTATCGGTTCCGACCACCACGATGCGCTGGTCCGGGAAGGCCGTGGACGGCTCGGCCGCGGGCGCGATGCCGACGCGATCGGAAATCGGGAGCAGCCCCATCTCGTCGAGTGCCCGCAGCCCCAGCTGACGGTCGGCCAACCGCGCCGCCGCATCCTGGGCCCGCACCGACCGGTCCACCGCATCGCGCAGCGAGTGCACCAATTCCGTACCGGGCGAGGGCACTCCGCGATAGGACGGATGCAGCTGTCGGGGATCTCGTACGTCGAATGTGGCGGCCACCCGATCGCGCGCCTGCGTTGCCGCTTCCATCTCGCCGGTCAGGGCGTCGTGCTGCTGGACAAGTTCCCCGTGCCGCTGCTCGAGTTCGCCGTAGATGCCCTGCAGCCAATCGATCGTGGCTTGGGCACGGGCCAGTGCGGGGCCGGTCGCTCGGGCGAGTTCGCCGCGTTCCACTGGGGTCAAGGCCGTGCCCGGTGCTTCTGCGGTCCGGACTTGCGCCTCCAGTTCCCGCACGGCGGTCCGGCCGGACTCCAACTGCTCCTGGATGGGCTCCATCTGGTTGCGTAGTTCGCGCTGGGCGCCATCCACCCGGTTGCGCTCCTGTGTGGCGACGTCGACGCGGTCGATCAGCTCGAGATCGGTACTGAACTGCCGCACCTGTTCCGGGTCACCGATGGCAGCCGTCAGCTGCTCTTTCAGTTCGCGGATCTGTGTCTGCACCGCCTGCTGTTGCTCGGCGAGCTTGGCCTGCTCGGACCCGACCACCCTGGCGCGCAACAGATCTGCCTGCGTCCCGGCCGCATCGGCTCGGTCATCCAGCCGTCGCACCTGCTCGTCGAGTTCTATGGCCCGACCGTGCCGACCGGCCTCGCGCGCCTGTTGAGCCTGCGCGCGCACCCGAGTCGACTCGGCACGTGCGCGTGCCTCCTCGGTGAACGCATGGCGATATTCGGCGTGCAGCGAACGTACCTCGGGGCGCGGCTCGGTCGTGGCGCCCATCATCAGTTCCGGCGCCAAGCGCACCGCATTCGGGTTACCGAGACCACTGACCACCTCACCCGCGCGGATGATGACGGCCTCGGCGATCACCGCATCCGCGCGCGTCGCGCCGCCCGCCAACTCCGCCAGCGACTGCGGCTGGTGCCCCGGCAATGGTTTACCGTTCGCATCCGCCGCGACGAACCACTCCCGCCCCTGCGCATCGGTTTCGACATGGGCCGCATGCTTGCCGTTGACCTCGAAGTGGTTGTCCCCCTTGTAGGTCAGTGTGTAGACATGGCCCTGCGCACCGCCCGCATTGACCTCGGCGCGCTGCTCCGCGACCAGTGCGCTCGCCCCCTTGCCCGCCCGCATCGTCGCATCGACGATCTGGGCGTGACCCGACGAGGAGCGGTCCGGAGCGAACCCCTCGAATTTGCCGTGCGGAATCGCGCGCTGCACCTCGTGTAGCGGTACCCCGGCCAGATTCCGCTGCTGCGGCGCCGGCCCCTCGGCCACGGGACGGCCCTGCGCCTGCTCGAGATGGCGGAAGGCCTCTGGCACACAGTTGTTCACCGGTGATTCCGGTGCTGTGCGCTGTTCGGGCACTCGGAACGACTCGGGTGTGGGATGCGCCTGCGCTGGCTGCGGTGGGCGGTCTTCGGCGTAGGCGTGGGAGCCGTCGGAATCTGTCGATTCGGTGGGGACGACGGCGGATTCGGTAGCGGCGTGACCGGACTCGCGCGGTTCGAGGTCGACCTGGCGCAGCGCCGGATCGTCGGGTGGACGCGGCCCCGAATCAGCAAGGGCCGCATCGTCACCGCGGCGCTCCGAAACACCGGACTCGGCCTCGGGAGCGCTCGGCTCTGCGGCGTCGACCGGCCGTGCGGGCGAATTGTCGACCGGCACATCGGGGCGACGCTGCTCCGGTACGCGCGGTTCGGGCTCGCTCTGCTCGTCCACCGTTACCGGACGAGCACGCGAATCGTCTCCGGATGCTTCGGGTGCCCGCTGCTCCGGAACCCGAGCTTCCGCCTCGCCTTCGGCCCGACTCGTCGGTGCGGGTTTGTCCTGCTGCTCGGCAGCGAGATTCGTATCACCGCCGACTCTGTTATCGGAGCCGGCGATCCCGGCACGGGACTTGCCCGCACCGCCGGAATCGGTGGCACCGCGCTGTCCGACACCGCGCTCGGATTGTCCCTGTACGGTAGGCCTTTCCGGCGCCGGAGCCGGTCGGGCGCTGCTGCCGTCACCCGTGGACGCGGCCACTCGGGCACCCGAATCCGCGGTACGGGCACCACTTTCCGGCACATTGGCGCCGGCCGATGGCGTACCCGAACCTGCTGTCCTGGTAGCACCTTCGGCGGAGGTGCCGCTGGTACTGCCACCGTGGCCAGTGGTCGCGTTACTGCTCGCCAGTTGGACGCCCTGCTGGTGCAGGTCCCGCAGCTCGGCGACATGCTTGTCGCTGTACTGGTCGGCCCGGTCACCGACATTCGCCTCGGCCTTTATCTGTGTGGCTCTCTTGGTGATGTCCTCGGCGAGGTCCCGCGGTGAGCCCGGCTGCTGGTAGTTGTCGGGATGCGTTACCCGATTCACATCGCGAAAGAGTTTCTTACCTTCCGCGCTGGTCTCCGGGGTCACCACCGCAGGCTTGGCCACATGACCGTCACCATGTGCGGTCGTGCCCGTCGCGCCGACCGCTGCCGCACTGCCCATCCGTGCCCCGCCGAGTGCACCCATGCCGAACCCGGCCGCAAGCATCTGTCCACTGAACTTCGCATTGGGGTCGACCGCGGTCATCGCGCCGTACATACCGACGGCGCCGGCGGCACCGCTGACCAAACCGCTGGCAATACCCATCGTTCTCGGCGAAACCGCTACCCTGGCCACCGGATTGGCGCTCGCTGCCATCCGCTGGCCCAGATCCGATTTCACGGCGTTGCCGAGCCCCTTGGATACACCGAGTCCGGCGGCGCGACCGGCCATCCCGCCCGCGCCCCAGGTCAGGGCGCTGGTTCCGACATGACCCCAGTCGATGGGGCCGCCGGGATCGGAGATGAACTGGATTCCGATATCGGCCATAGCGCCGTGCGTGGCCGCCTTCGCCCCGGCTCCGGCCAGCCGGACGCCGCCGACGGCGGCCTTGCGGGCGAGCGAGTCCCCGGCCCACTTGTCCATCTGCAGGCCGATTTTCTTCAGGTAGGGCTTCAGGCCATTCCGCAGACCAGCCTTCGCCGCTTCCTCGGCTGCCAGTTCGGCGGCTTCCCGCTCGGCCACGGCGAGAGCCTCCCGCGACAGCACCAGTTCCACTGACGCGGCTCCCATACCGAAGGGCCAGAACTCGGCGATCAACGCGAATACCGAATAGGTCGTCATGCCGGCGAACAGCGCCGACCACATCTGGTCCTGGTAGAGCGCCTTCATCCCCTCGTGGGTGTAGTCACCGAGATTGCCGAGCGCCGAGGCCACATTCGGCACCGAATTGTCACCGGTGAACTGCTTGTCGAACTCCTGCTTCATCGCGGCGGAGCCCTCGCCGCCCTCGTAATGTTTCAGCGCTGCCTCGGTGGCGGCCTTCAGCTCCGCCTCGAGCTTTCGCATTTCACCGTCGGCCCATTTCCAGACCTCGCCGAGATCGTGCATAGGGGTCACTTGGCCGTTGGGATACGTCATGCCGAAATTGAGGGCACTGAGAATCCAGCCCGGAATCCAACTCCACAGCGGAGTGATGTCGATGAACATCTAGCCGACCCTTTCGAGCGACCTGCAAGCAGTCGCTAGCGGTACGTCATCGCACCCCACCCCGAATTCACCAGCCCGACTCGGACACACCCGACTGTCCCCCGGGGGAACGGGTGTGATCCCACGGCATGACATCGGTGAACACCATGGGCGGGTCCGCATCCTCGGCGGACGGCGTGGTGCGCGCGGACGGCGGCGCGGTCGACACCTCGGGCCGGGCGGGCAATATCTCGCGCAGATCGGGTAGTCCGGGGACGAACTCGGACAGCTTCGGCAGCCGCGCGGTCTGTGCGCGCATCTCCTCGACCATCGCATTTGTCAGACGCTGGATCTGGACCGCGGCGGCCTGTCCGGCGGCGGTAATGGCGGCGGCCAGTTCCGCGTAGGTCAAATCCCCTATGTCATCGGTGAATCGGGTCTGGATGACCACGTTGTCCGCGTTGACGACGACAGCGACGCGTTTGCCTGCCGCGTAACCTGTCGCCGTCAGCAGGGCACGTTTCTCCTGTGCCCGCGCGATCGATTCGACGCCCGCTCGCATCGACTCCATGAGATCGGTGAATTGCCCGATCGAAATGTCGCCCGCCATCGAACCCCTCCTAGCTGACCGCGTACCCGACAATCCGGCACTCGGCTCGAACTCGTGATATTCGCGTCAGATGCTCTCGAAGTCGTCGCGACCCGCATCATCGGTGTCGGTGAGGGCGCCACCGGCATCGGTCACACCCTGTGAATAGTTCTGCAGCGTCTCGATTTGCGCATTCAATACGGCGAGAAGATTGTCGTGGGACGCCTCGTAACCATTTTCGCCGCCGGCGAATTCCGGCCCGCGACCGTTGGTCCCCCAACTGCCCCAGCTCTGAGTATTCACCGCGTCCAGCCGCGATACGATCGCCTGGATTTTGATGGCGACCTCGGCCAGGTCCGCCGACGGTTTGTTCAACCCGGACGGGGTCGCCCGGAAGCCTTCACTCATCTCGAACCTCCTCCGACCCTGCGTTATAACGCAATTCGATCATCGTATGGACGTCGGCCGTCCAAAAGATGAAGTCCCGGTACACTCTTGGGGACCTCCGGCCAATGATTCACGGCACAAACTCGATTCGGCCGCGACAGCACCGTTCCGGCCGCTGTCAACTGACGCATGGCGGCATCGATATCGCCATCGCCACCGAAAGTGTCCGCCACCAACTCCCGGGTAATCTCGCCGCGTTCGGCGGCAGTCAGCAAGCGCGCCAACGCGGTTCGCGGTCGGGTGCCGGGATCCGCCGACAGCAACCGGGCCACGGCCTCGATGGCGGTGTGCGCGTTCCAGATCTCCGGCATCGCCGCACCGCACTGCTGCACCGACGGTGATTCCCCTCCGTACCACCGATGGCCGTCCCACCAGAAGCAGAACGAGAGCAGGCCGACCGCCGCGCGCGGGCTGAGCACCGCGTTCGTCACCCAATCCGGTGCTCCCGCATAGAGATTCGGCAGATCGAGACCGCCGTTGTACGCCGCGTTCAAGGCGGGTGCGTCCCACACACCGCCCGACAGTACGGCTCGACCGCCCGGCACGGCGTACAGCGTGGAGCCGCTGCTGCCGGTGCCCCCGCTCTCGAACCAGCCATTCGACGGTACGACGCGCGGGCCACGGTCGGACGAAACGCCAACGTGCGCAGCCGAAATCGTCGCCCATCTGGCCCACAGCTGCGGGAACGGCGGAAGTTCCTCGTCCACCGGCCGCGCCGTCACCCCACGCGCGCGGTCGGCGATAACCGCCACCGCGGCCCGGCGCGGACGGCGACACTGCCGGTCGGCGTGCCCCATATAGGCCGCGAGCCACACCGGCAGTCGCGGACGCGGATAGGCCGCCACATCGGCGCAATACGCCTCGGGACGGAAGAGCTGATCGGCGGGGAACGGCTCGTCGCCGTAGTCGTAGTCGACTTCGATGTCACCGGATGCGTTGGCCCACAACAGCAGTCGCCACCACGGCTCGGCACCTGCCGCGGCAAGCTCCGTGCGGTAGCGGCGCACCAGTGCCAATACCGGCTCCGGCACCTCCAGGCGTGTCACGCGCTGCGGACCGGCGAATTCGACACGCGCCGATTCGACGGTCACGGTCAGTGCGAACACCGCGTACAGCCGCCGCCAGCCGGATGGACCCAGTTCGGCCAACTCATCCGCGATGCCCGAGATCAACGTCTCGGCCGCCGGGTCGGCGACGACGGTATCCATGCCGCCGATCTGTCCGTCGCGCCCACCCGTCGACCGACCACCACCCCGCACGGGATCGCTACGCGATGCTCGAGTCATTGCTCTCGTTTCCTGTTACACCACAACCGATTCAGGACCGCCCGCTGATGTTTCGGGTGACCGGCAGTAGTCGCCATCGGTGTCATTTCCGATAGTGGCACGCGGATCGACACTCGTATCCGGTTACCGAGGACGACTAGCTAAAGAGACTGTTAAGAATTCGATCCGGCCTCCGACCAGGGCATCTGCCGCCTCGGCAGTCGAATTATCGAGCCTGGAAATTCGCTCGGAGTTTTTTTCCTAAGGGACCGTTAGAACATCGGCGGACCTCTGGTAATGCGCTGTGACTGCGCTCACAGTCGCCATTACTACGCCGGCACGTGCGGCGCCAGAAGGAGATTCACAATGACTACGACACAACTCGCGGGCGAGCGCAGGGTCATCGCCAACGTGCTGCGTGGCTCACTCGGCAATCTCGCCGAGTGGTACGACTGGTATGTCTACGCCGCGTTCAGCGTGTACTTCGCGCACAGTTTCTTCCCCAAGGGCGATTCCACCGCACAGCTACTCAACTCGGCGGCCGTCTTCGCGGTCGGCTTCCTGATGCGCCCGATCGGCGGCTGGATGCTCGGCCGCTACGCCGACCGCTTCGGACGCCGTGCCGCACTGACTCTCTCGGTGACGGTGATGGCCGCGGGTTCGCTGCTGATCGCGTGCACGCCCGGATATCAGACGATCGGCCTGGCCGCGCCGGTGCTGCTGGTGCTGGCCCGGCTGTTGCAGGGCTTGTCCCTCGGCGGCGAATACGCAACCAGCGCAACGTATCTGTCCGAGGTGGCATCGCCGGGTAAGCGCGGGTTCTATTCGAGCTTCCAGTATGTCACGCTCGTCGCGGGTCAGTTGGTCGCACTCGGTGTGCAGATCGTGCTGCAGCACATTCTCAGCGACGCCCAGATGAATAACTGGGGCTGGCGCATTCCGTTCCTGATCGGCGCGGGCGGCGCCCTGCTGATCATGTGGCTGCGGCGCGGCATGGACGAATCCGAGCAGTTCCGGGCCGAATCCGGTGGACCGGCCCGCGGCTCGCTGCGCGTGCTCGCACAGTATCCGCGCGAATGCCTGATCGTTTGCGGACTCACCCTCGGCGGCACCGTCGCGTTCTACACCTACACGACCTACATGCAGAAGTTCATGATCAACACCGCACATATCTCCAAGCCGACCGCGGCCTGGATCAACTTCATCGCGCTGCTGGTGTTCGTGGTGCTGCAGCCGCTGGCCGGTGCGCTCTCCGACCGCATCGGGCGGCGCAAGTTGCTGATCTTCTTCGGTATCGCGGGCACTCTGCTGACCGTGCCGATCATGACCGTGCTCGCGCACACCCGCAATCCGATCGGCGCATTCGCGCTGATGATGCTGGCCTTGGTGGTCATCACCGGCTACACCTCGATCAACGCCATCGTGAAGGCCGAACTCTTCCCGACCCGGATCCGGGCGCTCGGCGTCGGCCTGCCCTATGCGCTGACCGTGGCGATCTTCGGCGGCACCGCGGAAACCATCGCACTGGCATTGAAGAAGGCCGATCACGAGTCGCTGTATTTCTGGTACGTCGCGGCCTGTATCGCGATCTCGCTGACGATCTACTACTTCATGCGCGAGACCTCGAAGAACTCCGCAATCGAGGCCGAGGCCGACAGCGGCGCCGAGGTGACCGTCCATTGAGGATGGCAATACGCAAACGCCTGCGCGTCGAACCTTCGCTTTGCAAGGATCGGCGCGTGCGGCTTGTGCTGGTGGAAGACGATGACGGGGTGGGTGACGCGCTACAAGCCGCGCTCACTGCCCGCGGCTACGTCGTCGATCGCAAGCGGCGCGGCGCGGACCTACTACGCACGCACCGCGACTACGACGCGGTGATCCTCGATCTCGGGCTGCCCGATATGGATGGTCTGGAGGTTTTGCGGCGACTGCGCGAGGTCAGCTCGGTGCCGGTGTTGATCCTCACGGCACGAGCCGGGGAACGCACCATCGTGCTCGCGCTGCGCTCCGGTGCAGACGACTATCTGGTGAAACCGCCGCGCATCGCGGAACTCGTCGCACGGCTGGAGACGGTCACCCGCCGCGTCGTCATCCACACCTCACCGGTCGAGGCGGTCGTATCCCAGGATGTGCGAGTCGACCTCATGGCGCGGCAGGTCGAGGTGGCCGGCGCGCCGATCATGCTCACTCACAAGGAGTTCCAGCTGGTCCGAATCCTGGCGGAGCGACCGGACACCGCCGTGAGCCGCCAAGAGCTGATGGACCGCATCTGGGGCGACTCGTCGGCATCGGTGTCGCGGGCGCTGGATGTCCATATGGCGGGGTTGCGCTCGAAACTCGATCGCCCCGGTCTGATCACCACCATCCGCGGCTTCGGCTATCGCTGGAGCACCGATGGCGGCGATCAGGCCTGAACGGATCCGTGCCGCTGCTGGAAGCGCTGTTCGAACTCGGCGGCATAGACCGACGGCGCGACCGACGACGAAGACTGTTCCAGCACACCGTCATCGGCGACGTAGAAGATCGCACGGCCGATCGAGATCTCACCGGGTTCGGTCGGCACGTACACCATCCAGCCGACGCTGATCCGATCCGCGCGCAGATTCTCCAGCGGATAGCCGGTGGTGTCCATATTCTGATCCAGGATGTACCGCCGCACCTGGGCGATCGCGGCTTCGCGCGAAATCGGCTCCGGCAGTGTGATCGTCGCACCGGCCAGCGTGAGCTGATAGAGGGCGCTGTCGATATCGAAGGTGCCATCGTCACCGAAGACCTCGACGAGCGTATCGCGGGTAACGATACCGATTTCCGCGGCCGACACCAGATTGGCCACCGCGGCGCGCTGCCCATCGGTTGGCTCTTCGGCGACCAATCCGGCGACGACACCGGCCACGGTATCGGAGGTCCAGATGCCGGGCACCGCTTCGCTGAGCCGATCCGCGGTCGGCGAGTCGCCGCGATACCACCGGCCGCCGTCCCACCAATAGCAGAACGACAGCAACCCGCTGGCCGCACGGGGATTCAGCACCGGATTGGCGATCCACTCCGGGGCACCGGCGTACAGCCGCGGCATCGACTCCTCGCCGTTGTAGACGGCATCGAGTTCGGGGGCGTTCCACACGCCACCGGACAGTACGGCGCGACCGCCCGGCAGCGCATACAGCGTCGACCCGCTGCGTTTCGATCCCTCGAACCAGCCGAGCGCGGGCAATACCCTTGGCCCCCACTGGGATCCGGCGGCCACGAACGCGGCCGCGATGACCGCCCAGCGGGCCGACATCACCGGGAAGGCCGGAAAGTCCCGCGCCGACAACACCGGTCGCACGCCGGCTTCCCGGTCCGCCCGCGCCTGGTTGGCCGCGATGAGCGCCGGGCGTGATTGCCGGTCGCCATGGCCGATATACGCCGCCAGCCACACCGGCAGCGTTTCGCGCGGATACGCCTGCAGATCCGTGGCGTAGACCTCGGGAGGGAACAGGTGGTCGTCCGGGAAGGGTTCGTCACCGTAGTCGTAGTCGACCTCGATCTCGCCGGTGCTCGCCAAATCGATCAGCAGACGCCACCAGGGGCCGTCGCTCAGTTGGGCCGATAGGTGGCGCTGTTCCCGAACCAGTGCGACCACGTCGTCGGCTGGCTGGACCCGGGCCTCGCGCTGCTCGTCGTCGGAGAAGTTCACCAGCGCGAGTTCGGCCGTGGTGGTCATGACGAAGACGGCCTCGAGGCGGCGCCAGCCCTGCGGACCGCCGGATGCGAGCGCGCGGGCGATTCGGTGGATGAGTTGCTTGGCCTGTTCGGCTACGTCGGCCGGAGGTTCGTCGAGGGTGAAGCCGATATCGGGGGCGTCCTCGTCTTCTTCCTCGGTAGAGCTGTCGGCGGTGGGGTTGTTGTCGGCCGCCTCGAAGGCCTTCATGAACTCAGCCATGAACTCCGCGTCGCCGCCGGGTACGGCCGCGCGCTGCTCGTGATTCGGGGTCGGCTCTTCGTTCGACTGGTTGCCGGGGGCTTCGCCGTCAGGTGTGGTCACGTTGCCGCAATCTCCCTCATCTGCGCACCGCACGCCGCGGACCGCGCGCACAGTGCCCGAGCTATTACCGTTCCTATCCTGGCACAGCGCCGCGATACGCGATTCCGGAAAGCCCGGGGCTTAACCGATCCTGAAGGTAGAGCTTTGGAAGCAAATGCGGCGGGCTCGAATCCGCCGTCCCCGAACACGTTCCATTCGCCGGGCGTGACAACCAGCACCAGTGGGACTTCTCGGACTCGGGTCGCGCATTGGTGCGTGGCCGCGCAGAGCATGCTCCTCCGCCAGAATGCTCGGTATGGGCACGGCTTACGAGGACTCGTTGTCCGGGACGTCGACGCCACCTTGATTCCGCCGCGCCAATTTGGGCTCGCGCAGACCTTCTGATTTTCGGCTCGGCGGGTTATGCGGGGTGTCGGTGCGTGATCGTGCCGAAAGTGTGCATGAGCTCCGCTGACGCGAGTGCAGTTGGTGAGTGAGATGCGGTTTTGGCTGGGGTTTGGCCCACGCTGACAATTGTGGCGAAGCCGGGTGAGCACCCGTGGACGTGGGTCAGCGGGTGAAGATCTGGGTGCGACGGGTCGGGGTGGCGCAGACGTCGTGGATCAGACGGCCGAGGTCGAGTTCGGGTGGGAGCGATCGGTACCGCAGTTGGCAGACCACGGTGCCGGAGGTTGTGACGGCGAAGCGGGTTTGTCGGTCCTCGCCGGGCTCCCATTCGGTGGCGACGAGTGGGTCGTCGAGGTTGATGGTGTGGGCACCGATGCGTAGGGCAAGGCCGGAGGGGGCGCGGTAGAAGACCACAGGAGTGTCACCGAGGTCTGCGTATACGCCGAGTTGCGGGCCGATTCCGCCGCCGACGGCCTGGAGTGTGCCGGTTTCCGGGTCGAAGTGTGCGGGGACGCCGAAGCCGGAGAACGGTTGGACGAAAAGGGTTGTGTTGTTGCTGTTCTGGGATGGGCGGTTGCGGTTGCCGTTGGAGCCTCGGCGGTTTCGGATGGACGATGGTGGCGCACCGGGGGGTGGGGGCGGCATCAGCGGTGGCGTTGGTTGTTGGGTCGAATCTTGTAGTGGTGCAACGGAGTTGATCCGTTGGTGCAATGAGTCGGGCCAGCCGGACAGTGGTGCACCTGGTTGGTGCCGGTCGGACGGTGACGGGGGCCAGGGGGTGCCCGGGCGAGTCGAGGGGTCCGTCGGGTGGCCGGGTGACGGTGGGTGTGCCCGGTCGTGCGGGGGTGTCGTCGGGTCGTGGGGTGGGGACGTTGGCGGCTGCGGTGCGGTTGGGGGTTCCGGAGTAGTCGGCGGGAACGGGGGCGCCGGCGTCGTCGGAGGCGCCGGGGGTTCGGGCGGAGTCGGCGGCACCGGCGGAGTCGGCGGAGTCGGCGGCAGCGGGGGCACCGGCGGCACCGGCGGAGTCGGCGGAGTCGGCGGAGTCGGCGGAAGCGGGGGCACCGGCGGAGTCGGCGGAGTCGGCGGCAGCGGCGGTGTCGGCGGCAGCGGCGGTGTCGGCGGCAGCGGCGGTGTCGGCGGCAGCGGCGGTGTCGGCGGCAGCGGCGGTGTCGGCGGCAGCGGGGGCTTCGGGAGTACCGGCGGTTTGGGCGGCACCGGGTGACGCGGCGGCACAGGCGGTTCCGGCGGCACCGGCCGATGCGGGGGAACCGGGGGCTTCGGCGGCACCGGAGGCACCGGAGGCTTCGGTGGGTGCGGCGGCGTTGGCTGGTGCGGCGGCGTTGGTGGGTGCGGCGGCTTCGGGGGTTCCGGTGGGTGCTTCGGCAGCGGCCACGTCGGATCGAACGGAGCCCTACTCGGCGGATCGGGCATCTCGTACTCGTGGTTCAGCCTCGGCGGATGCGGAATATGGGACCGCAGCGCGGAACCGGGCAACGGCGGTGGCTCCGAACCACCCGAATCCGACCGCCCCTCCGGAGGCTCCTGCCCACCACCCTGATTCAGCCGAGCCCCATCCTCGCCCGCACCCCCGTCACGACCACGACTCCGGCCGTCGCTAGCCGACTCCCCACCACCCGCACGACCACGCGGTCCAGCACCGGACGATTCCTCCCCACCCGGACGACTACGCGAGGCACCGCCGGATGATTCCTCGTCACCTGCAGACCCGTGCCGCGACTTCCTCTCGGACGACTCCCCGTCACCTTCCTGCTCGGGATGCGTTGCCCCATTGGATGATTCATGATCCACAGCGCCACGACCAGCCCCACCGGCGGACAACTCGTCCTTGCCCGAACGATCACCGGGCGTCACACCGTCGCCCGATTCGTCGTCACCTCCGCCTCGAAGCACTGCGCTGTCGGAGGACTCACTACTCGCAGAATCACGACGACCACCACTCTCGGGCAGATCCTGACCATGCTGTGGCCTCGGATCCGTGGCAGATCGATCGGCTCCGCCTCGCGGCGCGCCGGATTCCGAACCTTCGCGAACCGGCGGCACCTCGGGCGTGGCCGGTTCGCCGTCACGATCGCTGTGTACCGCAGCTTCGGACGATTGGGCGTCATCGGCGCGATCGCGACTGCCTGCGGTGTCCGGCAGATCGTGACCGTGCTGCGGGCCCGGATCGGTGGCGGAGCGCTCGTCTGTGGTCAGCGGCTGTGTCGGTTCCGAATCTTCTCGAACTGCGGGCACTTCCGCTGTCGGGGGCGGCATGGCGCCGTCGGCGGGCGAATGTTGTTCGGCCGTTGGCGATTCGGGGGATTCGGCCGCGGGTGCTGGTTGTGGAAGTCCGTTGGTTGGGTGGGGCGGTTCGTTCGGGGGCGGGGGGAGGAGGGGGGCGTCGGGATGCGACAGCGCGGGTGGGGGGAGCTGGGGTCGGCGGTCTACCCGGGGTGGGGCGTAGGGGATTTTGGTGCGCCAATCGGTGCGGGGTGGGCGGTTGGCGTTCCAGTCGAAGCCGATGCGGATGGCGTGCTGGTTGGCGTCGTGCCAGGCGGCGATCGGGTTGTGGCGCAGGTAGTCCGATTCGGCGAGGGCGTCCTGTAGGAGCAGGACGTCTTGCGGGAGCGGGTTTCCCGCGACCAGACGGTTCCATGCCTCGGCGACATCGGCGACGGCGTCGAGCGGGCGGCGACGCAGGATGCCGTCCTGCGGATCGTGCACCAGATGCGGGTCACGCATGAGGTGGTTCTTGATCTGCTCGATTTCATCACGGGTGAAGGCTGGGCTCGAGTTATCGAGCCGGTCGGCCACCAGACGGGTCAATTCGGCGCGGTCGGCGTCGAGGCGGCCGAGTCGGTCGCGGACGTCGTCGACCAATCGTGTTGCGTCACCGGGCTGTTCGTCGCGCAGGTGGCCGGTCAGCGCGTCTGCGATCGGGTCGAGGTCACCGGAGCTGTCGAGTCTGCGGGCGATCTGATCGACGATCTCCGCGGCACGCACGGTGCGCGCCGCGCCTTCCGCATCCGGATGCGTGGCAAGGTGATCAACGATGCGGTCGATATCGCTGTCGTCGGCGCGGAACCGTCGATACTCCGTATCGGCCCAGTCCTGCACCCGCGCCCACGCCGCTTCCTGATCGCGCTGGCGCTGCTTGAACTCCTCCGACAACTCACCCTGATCGGGCACCCGATCCTGCACATCCCATTCCCGCGCCATCGGCTGCACATCGGCCGCGCGGGGCCGGAAGTAGGGATGTCCCTTGAATCCCGGGCTGATCCGTCCCGGATGGTCCTTATCACTGAACCAGGTGAACCCGCTCAGCTTCGCCGATTCGAGGATGATGCGCATGGTGTTGTAGAACACGCCAGCCATCGGCGGCTCGAAGGTGGGCACGCCCGGATCGAGCGGGTCCATACCGGGTATCCGCGGCAGCAGTTCCTCATCGATCGCGCCGGGCGGTGGATCCAGGAAGGGGTCGACGATGGACGACTGGAACGGATCGACGGCCCAACCGCTCACGCCCTCGGGCAGCACCCGCGGCTCGAATGCCTTTGGTACGCGGGGACCTTGCCGGTTCGTCGTCCAGTCCGGACGCGTCGGGTTGACCGGATGCCATGTGCCCTCGCCGTCCTGCCATCGGGTGAGATGCATACCGGGCATACCTTCGCGCCAGCCCGCAGTGAGGTAGTCCCGGCGCGGCGGCGCGAGGTCCCGCAGCCGTACCGGCTCCTCCCGCTCGGCGACGATCTGGTGATACTCGACCGTCGTCTCGGGTCGGGTCATCGCCTGTGCCACTGCGGAATTGCGTCGAATCGCGTCGGCGAGCGCCGCATCATGGCCCGCGCGCGGATGTTCCAACGTGCCGCGCGGTGCCACCACGATGATCCGCGGCTGTTCGCCCTCGACCAGGCCCACTCGATCGGTGATCTGCCTGGCGCCTTCCGCGGCCAGTGCGTCGCGGCCCGCGCCGACCAACTCGGCCATCCGGTCCTGGATGCGCCCGATCCTGTTGTCCGCCTGGTTGACCCGGTCGGCGGCCTCACGCAGTAGCCGCAGCTGCCTGGCGTTCTCCTCGGTCGACTCGAGCCGGTTCGCCGCATCGCGCATGGTCGCGTCGATCTCGCCGGGGCCCAACGCATCTCGGTTCACGCCGAGTCGGTCGGCGAGGTCGTCGCGCATCCCCCGCCATGGCTTGGATGCGAGCACCTCGGCGGCGCGTTCGGCGCCCAACCGGTCGAGTTCGGCGCGTACCTCCGCCGAAAGCAGTCGGTGCGCACCGACATCGGCACCTTCCAGCGCGGCTATGCGCCGATCCAGATCGGCGAGCGCGGAATCGGCCTCATTGAAGCGTTCGGCGGCGTCCTGCAGCTTGAACATGGCGTTCTCCCGCTGCGTGCGTTCGACCGAGCCCACCAATTCCGGTTCCGACCTGCTGGTTTCATCACCGGTACCGGCGATGTCCCTGGTGCCGACGATATCGCCGCTCAGCCGCCGCATGGTCGGTTCCAGGTTGTCCTGGTTCAGCGCGCGATCGGGATCGCGTAGATCGAAGCGCTCGGCCCGGTCATTGCGCTTGGCCCGCCAGAATTCGCGCTCGGCCGCCAGTGCGGCGCGTTCGCGCACCAACTCGGCGTGTACACCTTCCGGGGTGCCCGATAGCTCGACGGACGCAATCGCCTCGTCGAGACGCGTCACCTCGGCATCGGCACGGTTGAATTCGTTGGCCGCGCGCTCGAGGGCATCAATGCGCGCATGCCGAGCCGCCTGTGCCTCGACCGGCATCGTCTGGTTGCGCAGTTCTTCGAGCGTCTGCTCCAGTGGCAGACCGGGCCGCAAACCCTGCTCGATATCGACCGGCAGCCGCTCGGCCAGGATGCGGCGCAGATCGCGCAATTCCTCCCGGTTGGCAACGGCCACGGCGCGTTCGGCGCGCAGCCGCTCGAGTTCGGCGCGCGCCTCGGGGGTGCGACTGTCCGCCTGCACCGTGTGAGGTCCAGGTTCCGGTGCATCCTCATCGGCGCGCGGTGTGTCGGCGGCCGGATCGGACTGTGCCGCACGATGTTCCGCAAGACGCGAACCGGAGCCCGCCGTCTCCGCAGCGGAGCCCGAGCCTGGAGTCTGCCGAGCCGAGCCCGCGCCCGGGGTCTCCGGCGCAGCGGAGCCCGCGCCCGGCGTCTCGGGTGGACCGGACGGGCGCAGCGGTGCGGCCCCGTCATCCGGCGGGCGGATCGGGGTGACGGTGATGACGCCCGATTCGTCCACCACGACGTGGCGGTAGTCGATATGAACGCCCTGATCGGCCAACTGACGGCGCAGTTCGGCGGGCATCACCTGCTCCGGCGCCGAGGATGGCGACGCGACCAGCACCCGCTGGCCGTCGGACGCGATCCCGACGCCCTCCGCGACCATGTGGACCCGCGCACCGGTCATGATGTCCCGGGCCGCGAGTACGGCCGCGCGCTGTCGTGCGACGGTCTCGTCGGTGACCGCCTCGATGTAGCGCCGCAGTTCGGCCTGGTACTCGCTGACGGCATCCCTGACCGCGGCGGCATCCTGTTCGGCGGCACGGAGATCGGCGAAGTGCAGCACCATTTCGGCGCTCGGGATGCCTTCGCGGTCCCGCAGCGCCGCGACGCGGGCCTCCGCCGTAGCGACCATATCGTTGACGGCACGCTGTATTTCGTGCGCGCTCGAACCATCTGGGTTCAGTCCGAGTCGCCGGGCCCCCTCGGCAATGCCGGGTTCCATGGCTTGGCGGGCGGCAGTGGTCTCCGCGATCCGAGCGACCAACCCGGGCAGCGCATCGCGCAATTCCGCCGTGACAGGTTCGTGTGTCCATGACCGCCCGTCCGGCGGCCACCCATGTGAGCCCGGCTCATTGGGCTCTGGTTGCGCCGGACTCGGCGGTTCCTGCGGCGGATGTTGTCCTCCACCATCATCACCCGCCTCGGCCGTCTGCGGCCGGTGCTCTTGCGCCGATGCGTCGAGCGGCCACACTCGCACGTCCCCTGGCTCGGCGCCGTGCTCCGACGGCCGATCGGAGCCGTTATTCGTCGGATCATCCTGCGCCACACCAGAATCCAGGCTCAGCCCGTCGGATCTGGCGTGCGCCGGATCATCCTGCGGTGTACCGGAGTCGAAGCTCGGCTCATCGGATCTGACGTGCGCCGGATCATCCTGCGGTGTACCGGAGTCGAGGCTCGGCTCCGCAGCCTGCCGCGATTCGTCCTGCCGCACTGGCGGTTCCGGCTCGAGCAACGCCTGTAGAGCCTCCTGATGGCGCCGTTCGTTCTCCCGCAACGCCTCCGCATGCCAAGCCTCGATCCGACGCTGCAACTCATCGAACCCGACCTCCGCCCGCTGCCGCGCCTCCTCGATCCGACGCTGCGCATCGCTGGGTTCATCCGAACGCGGCGAGGGCGGCGGTTCCTGTTCACGCAGCGCCTGCAGCGCCTCCGCATAGCGGCGTTCGTTCTCCTGCAACGCCTCGTCATACCAGGCATCGATCCGATGCTCCAACTCATCGAACCCAGCCTCGGCCCGCCGCCAGGTCTCCTCGATACGCCCCAGCGGATCACCGGGTTCACCCGCATGCTGCGGCTCCAGCGCGCCATCCGCTACATCCTCAGCAACCTGCCACACCGGCGGTTCCGGCTCGCGTAGCGCCCGTAACGCCTCCTCATGACGACGCTCGTTCTCCCGCAACGCCTCCGCATGCCAAGCCTCGATCCGACGCTCCAACTCATCGAACCCAGCCTCGGCCCGCCGCCAAGTGTCCTCGATACGCCCCAGCGAATCACCGGGTTCACCCGCATGCTGCGGCTCCAGCGCGCCATCCGCTACATCCTCAGCAACCTGCCACACCGGCGGTTCCGGCTCGCGTAGCGCCTGCAAGGCTTCCTCATAGCGGCGCCCGTTCTCCCGCAACGCCTCCGCATGCCAAGCCTCGATCCGACGCTGCAACTCATCGAACCCGGCCTCGGCCCGCTGTCGAGCCTGCTCGATACGTTGCAGCCGGTCACTGGATTCGTCCGCAGGTCGCGGGGTCGATGGATCCGGCATGCCGTCGCCGCTGGCCTCGGGGTTGATCGCGGAATCAGCTCGGCGCGCAGGATCGCTGCCGGGTGGTGCCGAATCATCCTGTCCTGCTTCGGCATACGCGATGTCTCGCGCGACCGCACGACTCAGCTCGTCGCTCAAGCGAGCCAATTCGACATCGGCATCGTCGAATCGCTGTGCCGCCGCGCGTTGTTCATCGGCCCGACTCGAATCCGCTTGATCCCGCTCGACACGTGCCTCTTCGCGCGTGACGAAGGCTTTCGCCCATTCGTCAGCGATGCGTTCGATCTCGGCCTGACGCGCCGCCGCATCGCCTTCCGGACCTGATTCTGCCTTGCGGGAAGATTCCGGCTGCTCGCTCGGGCGCGAATTCCGCTCGGCGCCCGAGTCGCTATCCGAGCCGATGGGTTCGGGGCGGCGCGCGCCGCCATCGGAGCCCGGGGTATCCGGCTTCGGCGCAATAGCGCCCAGCGGCGGCTCATCCGGCGGTGGCGGCAGTTCCGGCCCGCCGCGTTCGGCGGGCCGTGACCAGCCCGGGTCCGGGGCCAGTGCATCTACCGCATAGGGGATGTCAGCGCGCCAGTCGGTGAGCGGCGGGCGGTTGGCATCCCAGTGGAAGCCGAGACCGATGGCGTGGGTATTCGCCGCGCGCCACGTCGCACCGGGATTGGCGCGCAGGAAGTCGGATTCGGCGCGTGCATCCTGCAGCAGGACCAGATCCTGGGGCAGCGGCTCGCCCGCCATCAGCCGGTTCCATGCCTCGGCGACATCGGCGAGGCGATCCATCGGACGACGGACATACGCGCCGTTGGGGTCGGTGTGGTCGCGCACCAGATGCTCGTCGACCATCAGATGGTCCTTGATCTGCGCGATGTCGGCGCGGGTGAAATCCGGTACGTCGTGACGCATGTGCTGGGCCAGGATCGCGGCGATGGCATCCGGGTCGGCACCGGCGCGCAGCAGTTCGCGAATGTCGTTGATGGTGTCGCGCACCGCAATCGGGTCGTCGACGAGGAAGCGGTCGGCGACATCGGCTGCGACGCGGTCGATTCCGTCGTCGATCCGCTGCAGTTGCGCATCGACGTCCCCCGTCGGATCGATGCCCCGGTCAGCGGTGACCAGCCGATCCTGCACGGCTGCGACCACCTCGCGCGCCGCGGCCTGCTGCTGGGCCCGCCGATGGGCATCGAGTCCGTCGACGATGCGGTCGACATCGCTGTCATCGGTGCGGAACCGGTCGTACTCGGCATCGGCCCAGTCCTGCACGCGACGCCAGTTGGCGGCATCGCGATCCCATTCGCGTTGCAGCCCTTCGGATATCTCCACCCGATCGGCCGGGTTGCCGTGCTCGGCCGGATCCCACGGCCGGTGCATCGGCTGAATATTGCGCTCGGGCCCCGCGAACCATTCGTAGTTGCGCAAGACGGTGCCGAACGGCGGAATCTTCTGCAGCCACGGCCGTGCCTGCACCCATTCGCCGATCTCGGGATGGCGCTGAATCCACGCCTGCACCGCGGGATGCTTCGGCGTCTGTGCGGCCATCAGGATCAACCGGGTGATGTTGTAAGCGTCACCGCCCCAATGCTGTTCGAATATGCCCGTCCCCGGCGGCACACCGGAGGTGTCGTAGCGCGACGGTGCCTGCGGCATATTCACGGGCAGCGTACTTTCCGCGATCTCACCCGGTGGCACGTGATCGCTCGGCAGGGTGATGTCGTTGACGACATCCTCCATCGCCCAGCCGCTCACCCCGTCCGGCGGATCCTTCGGGGTGAACTTCTTGGGTACCGTCCCGCCATCTCGATTGCCCGCCCAGTCCGGTCGGGTCGGATCGACATGGTGCACAACACCTTCGGCGTCGACCCACGACGTCATATCCATGCGTCTGCCGTTGTGCCAACCGGTGCTCAGGCGACGGATATCCGGCGGCGCCAAGTGCACCGTGCGGGTATTGCCCGCACGATCGGCGAGCACCTGGCGGTACTCGACGCGGGTCTCGGGGCGCACCATCGCCTGGGCGACCGCCGGATCGCGACGCAGCGCATCGGCCAACGCCCGATCATGATCCGCGCGTGGCGATGTGGGGTCGGCGCGCGGACCGAACACGATGATGCGTGGCCGCTCACCCTCCACGATGCCGACCCGGTCGGTCACCATGCGCCCGCCCTCGGCTTCGACCTGCTGACGCCATACGCCTGCGGTCCCGGCCATTTCGTCCTGCAGACGGCCGATCCGGTTGTGCGCCTGGTTCACATCGTCGGCGGCATCGGCCAGGGCATCGATCTCGCGCATTCGGGCGCGGTATTCGTCCTCGTACAGTGTGGTTTCCGCCGCCTGATCGCGGAGTTCGGCGATGGTGTCGGGCAGCCGATCCGATTGCAGCGCGGCCTCATCCGGACGTCCCGATTCGTCGACGACGCCGAGGCGCACGGCGAGGTCGTCGCGCATACCGCGGCGGGGTTTGATCTGGCGCAGTTCCTCGGCGCGTTCGCGCGCCATCCGGTCGATCTCGGCGGCGCCTTCCTCCGAAGGTGGCCGGTGCCGTGCGACGCCATGATCCTCGAGTTCGGACAGTCGCTGGTCGATCCGCCGGATCTGATCGTCGAGGGATTCGAAATCCTCGGTGGCCGCGATCAGTTTGCGCAGCGCCTGCTCACGACGTCCCTGCTCCTCCCCTTCGACCGGACTGCGGACCTGACGGTTGGCCTCCTCGAGTCCACCCTCCACCTCGACGACATCGGTGCGCGCGCGGGTGTGCAATGCCTGGATCGCCTCGTCCCGCGAATCCGGATCCCGCCGCACCCATTCGGTCGAATCATCGAGGCCCATATTGGCCGCGCGCTCATTTGCCTTGGCACGCACGAACTCTCGCTCGCGCACCAGATCCTGACGCTGCTGCAGCAACCCGTCGTACTCGTCGACCAACCCGATCCGTGCCGCGAGCTCACCCACCTCGGCATCGACCCGCACGAACTCCGGTGCGAGCCGCTCGAGTTCGCTGATGACGGCTCGATCCGCATCCGAAATCAAACGCCGACCAGCGAATTCGGCAATGGTCGACCGAATCCGCCGCGGTGTCCACGCATCCGGATCCTCCTGCGGCGGCAGGCGATCCGCCAGTTCCCGCACCTGAGCCGCAAGCGCGTCCCGCCGCGCAACCGCATCAGCATGCGCCCGCACAGCTTCGTCGTGCTCGCCACCCGCCGCCCGGCTCTCCGCACCCGAGTCACCCTGTCCGGCTTCCGCGTCGTTGTGCCCGGATTCCTGCTCGGACGCGTCCCGCTCATTCCGACCGGCTGCTTCCGGCTCATTTCGGCCGGATGGTGGGGTTTCGTCCGGGTCGGATGATGGCGGGGCGGGGGGTTCGGCGGGGGGCTTCTTGGATCCGCCACCGGCTTCGGCCACCGGCTCGTCGTCGGTGTGCGGTGTCACCGTATCCGGACCGTCGCCGGGTGTGGGCTCGGCAGGGCGGACCGAGACAGCGTGCGGGCCAGGGGAAGGCGGCTGTTGTGCCACTGGCTCGTCGTCGGTGCGCACGTTCGCCATGCCGCCGGGACCGAGCTGTTCCGGGTGGGCCGGGACAGACTGTGCGTCGGCGGAAGGCGACGGCCGCGAATTGTATCGGTGCTGTTCGACATCGGAGCCGACCGGCCACAATTCGACGGGGACGGGGCGTGCTCGGTTGACGTATTCGACCGAACTCGACGCGCCTGCTCGGGCTTCCTCGACCAGGAGGCGGTAGAGAACCTGGGCTGGTTCGGATGCGTTGTCGCCGTAACGCTCGACCTCGCGGAAGG
The DNA here is from genome assembly GCF_050946365.1 of Nocardia sp. CA-107356. NCBI lineage: Bacteria > Bacillati > Actinomycetota > Actinomycetes > Mycobacteriales > Nocardiaceae > Nocardia > Nocardia sp. CA-107356. Next base: position 9,224,680 of record NZ_CP191992.1, read on the forward strand.
CATCGGAGAGGGCTTCGCCGGGGTCCAGGTTGTCGCCGTCGAAGCTGTAGCGGGTGAGTTGATCGACCCAGGCGCGGAAATCGGCGTCGGTGGGGTTGGCTCTGGTGGCGAGGTAGTGGTCACGTAGCGCGTCCAACGCCCGCTGCTGTGCGCGGCCCTGCCCGGCGTAGTCCAGTACGTGGCCGAGTTCGTGCACCATCACGCCGTACACGGGGCGGTCCGCGCCGATGACCCGCGTCCCGTCGCGGCTGGTCTTCGACTCGAGTGTATCCGGGTCGTGGCCCCACGACTGCCCACGCGCGGATTCCTCGAGGAAGATGATCGACGGGGTCACCTGCCGCAGGCGTTCGGCCAGTGGCGCATCCGCGCCTACGCGGGGGCTGGTGCTCGTATAGGCGACGCCGCCCTCGGGATGGCTCGGGTCCCGGGGTTCGATACGAATACCCGCGAGCTTCATCTGCGGATGCTTGGTCAGCATTTCGTCCACGGCGCGCGCGATTTCGCGAACGACCTCCGGATCTATGCCCTTGCGGCGGAAGCCCTCCACCTCGATCCCATGCCGACGCGCGAGGACCTTGGCCACCTGTCGTGGGCTGCGCCTGGACCATTCGTCCACGATCGGGCGCGACTCCGCCTGCAGCGGTGGATGTTCCGACGTATCGGGCGCCGACTTCTCCGCTCCCCCGTCCACATTCGGATCGTGTGGCCGCGCACCGTCGCCCTCGTCGGAGACCGGGATCGGTTTCGCACCGGATGCCGGACTGTCCGATGGGTCGTGCGGCGATCCGGATTGCGGTGCGGCGGGCTCGGGTCCGTCCTCTTCCGGCCCATCATCCGACCGAAGTTCCTCGAGCCGACGCCCCAACTCGTCGAGGTGATCCATCAACTCCTGATGCTTGGCCGCACCCTCCTCATCACGACGCCGGAACGCTTCCTCCGCCACCGCCGACTCACGCTCCAGTGCGGCATCGATCCGCCCGCGCGGATCATGGTCCGGCACAGCCTCTTCGCGCAGCTCTGGTTCCCCGGCGCCTTCCTCCAGCCGACGCGCCAACTCGTCCAGGTGATCCATCAACTCCTGATGCTCGGCCGCACTCTCCTCATCACGACGCCGGAACCCCTCCTCCGCCGCCGCCGACTCACGCTCCAACGCGGCGTCGATCCGCCTTCTCGGATCGGCCGGATCATGTTCCGCTGCACGCGGATCCGGTTCGCCTGGTCCTTCCTCGAGCCGACGCCCCAACTCATCCAGGTGATCCATCAACTCCTGATGCTTGGCCGCACCCTCCTCATCACGACGCCGGAATCCTTCTTCGGCAGCCTCGGATTCGCGCCGCAGCGCCTCGTCGATCCTGGACCGCGGATCGGTCGAATTGCTCGGCGGCACCTCGTCGCCGCCACGCATCCGGGCGACCCATTCGTCGAGTTCCGCATGCATCCGCGCGTTCCACTCGGCCTGCTCGGCATCCATGCGCCGCTTCCACTCGGACCGAGTATCGGGCGGCTCTGCCGAATGTGGTTGCGAGGCAGGGTCTTCGTCACCTGGAGTACGCGGTGCGGCGGGCTCACCCTCTTCGAGTCCACCCAGCTTCGGCGTTCGGCCGGATCCGAGCTCGGGACCCCCCGGCGGGGGCGTGGCAGCGGGCCCACCATCATCGGATCCACCCGCCCTCGGCAATCCGCCGGATCCCGCGGAACCATCCGGTGGCGGCGTAGCAGCAGGCCCACCATCATCGGATCGACCCACCTTCGGCAATCCACCGGCCCCGGGGTCGGAACCACCGGACGTCAACTCCTCAGGTGCCGAGGAGTACTCGTCGTACAGGGCGGCGAGCGCCCGGATCTGCTCGGCCCGCGCGCGGATCTCGGCACGGATGCGGCGGATTTCCGCGGTCAGCTCGGCGGGGCTCAGACCCTCGTGCTTCTCGATCTTTCCGTCGCGGTACGCCTCGTAGACCTTGCGGAAGGTCGCATCGTCCGCGCCCGCGATATCGACACCGACGAGCCGGGCCCAATCGCGACTGGGCTCCGGCCGCCCGTGGCGGTTGGAACTCTCCTGGCCCGGCGGGTAGTTACCTTCGCGGCCCGGATGTTCGGCGAGTACCCGTCCGAGGTGGGGAGCATTCCCAGATTCCATTGCCTCGGCGACGATTTCGCGCAACGGCCGGGCGGCGCCCAGCTCATGGATCGGCGGTTCGCCGGCGGCGCGCGGATCGGCGCCGAGATCGCCGCGCGGCACATCGGAGTACGGATCGATATCGATCAGTTCCCGCAGGTATTCGGTGAGCGCATCGACCACCTGATCGTGCTTACCGTCACCTTCGAGCCCGGCGATCACCTTGCGCAACTTCGCCGGATCCACACCGTTCGCATCCAACGAACGAATGACCTGGTTGTCGGCCACCTTGACCTTCGTCGGCTGCAGCGGCTCGGAGTTCGCCAGTCCGAGCCGGCTCGCCAACCGATCGCGGGCCGCATTGACCGCGTCGAGATCGACCTCGCGCAACGCCTTGGCGTAATCGGCCAGATCCTTGAATTGCTGCTCGCGCCGGGCACTTCGCCACGACTCATCGGCGAGTGCTTCGGCCGTGCGCTCCGGTGTCAGCTCCGCTTCGGGAATATCGAGCCGATGCGCGAGCTGGCCGCGCGCATCGCCGATATCGTTGAAGTTCGAGATCTGATCCATCGTGCGCGCGAAGTCGGCCAGCGCCTCGATCTGACCAGCCCGCAGCGCGTTGCCCAGCTTCAGCTCCGCGATCGTCTGCGCCACCCGATCCGGATGCAGTTGCTCCGGTCGGAGGCCGAGTTCCCTTGCCACATTGACGAGTTCGCGGACGATCTCGAGTCGAGTGCGCGGTGGCGCAGCAGCATCGGCCGGTTCGTGGACGGTCGGCGCGTCGAGCGGCGCCTGGACCGCACGCCACTGACCGTCGTTGTCGCGCACCATCGTCACGACCAGTTCCCGGCCGTCGATGGTCTCCCGATGGTGATACACCTCGGGCGTTTCGACCGGGTCGAGGTGGATCTGCCCGAGGCGGTCCTCGCGGGCGGCCCGGTAGTCCAGTTCGACTTCGCCGCGGTTCAGCGCGTCGGCCAGCGCCGGATCATCGGCGAGTGCCCTGGCGAGTGCGTCCGCCCGGTCCAGCGGCCCATCGATGACCACCAGTCGGTCCGGCGCGTCGTCACCGACCGGGACGCGGGCGACCTGATCACCGTGGACCTCGCCGACGGGCTCCTGCGATTCGGCACGCAGATGCGGTTCGGCGGCCGCGGCGAATTCGGCGACCCGGGCAACGCGCGCATCGTGCTCGGCCCAGAGTCGGCGCAGTGTGGCGTCCAGGTTCCTGGTATTCACATCGTTCAGGTCGAGACCGAACATCTGCGCCCAGGTCGATACCTCGTCGCGCAGTTGGTCGCGGCGCAACGCGTGCTCGAAGAACACGCGCGGACCCTGGTCACGGCCCAACTCCTGGCCGGACCCGATATCGCCCCACTCGCGCAGCGGGTCGGCGCCGTTGCCGACCGGGGTGTAGTTCTGCAGGCCGGGATGTCCGTCGAAGGCGCTGATCAACTCTTTGAGGAAGCGGCCCATCGGGTTGTCGTCGAAGATGCTGACCCGGTCGGCCAGCGGCACCGGGCGGCCCTCGGCGTCTTGGACACCCCAGCGCGGTGGCGACTCTTCGGGCGCCTCGTCGTCCTCGGCGAAGTAGTCGTCGTCCTCATCGGTCCGAGCGCGGGCGTCGGGATCGTCGAGCTCGCCCGCCGGTGGCCTGCGGCCCGCCAACTCGGGTCCCGCCCCGGCCAGATCTTCCCGGACGTAGGGACGATTGACCTCCTCGTTGAAGCGATCTGCCGCCTCGGCGAGTCCGGCGATCGCGGCCGCCTCGCGCATGGCCCGGAATTCCTGCTCCGTGAGCACCCGCTGGATGGTCTCCGGGCTCTCATCGGGCAGATCGAAGCCGAGCCGGTGCGCGGTATCGGTCAGCGATTCGTCCTGCGGCGGCGGACCGTCGAGTTCGGCACCCGGATCCGGCTGTGCGGGTGGCGGTTCCGCCTCCAGGGCGCGGGCTTCGTCGTGGGTGATGAGGTCGAAGTTCTCCAGGTCGTCGATGATGCGTTGGCGCTGTTCCGGGTCGGCGACGGCCAGGGCTTCCTCGAGGACCGCCTTCGCCTCCTGCGGTGCAATCGCCTCGACCTCGAGCAGTTCGGTGACGGTCTGCCGCACCAGATCCGGGTCGGCGTCGCTGACCCAGAACCGGTATTCCTCGCCATCGGGTGTGCGCGGCACCACGAAATCGCCTGCCACATCGCGGATTCGCCCGGAGAGCTTGTTCAGGATCGGAAGATGTTCGCGGTTGCGCCACGCCGTCCAGCCCTCCTTCGCGATCCGGGCCATATTGAGGGCCTGGTCCGAACTCTCCGGCGCCGGACGGGCGACGACCTCGTGCGCCGATGGAGGCGGCGGGTGCGGTGTCGGCTGGTTGGGATGGTGTTCGAACAGCTCCGGGGCATGCTCGACAGCGTCTTTCAATGCGGTCTGGCCCTTGCGGTCCTCGCCCGATCCAGACGGATATTTGGGGTAGTCGCCGACGTAGCCGCGCACGCGCAGCTTCTCCCGAATACGTTCCCAGGCCCGACGCAACGGCGACTTCCGTTCCGCCACTTCAGCATCGGAGGGTCGAGCAGGTGGGCTGCCTTCCTCGGGAGCTTCGACGCGCCAGTGGTTTTCGCCTGCTGGCGCCAGCCGCAGCGGTACCTCGTCGCCGTTCGCGTCGATGACGACCCGGCGGGGTGCGTCCGGATCGACGGATCCGCTGTCGGAGTTCGAATTCCGCGCCGGATCCGCACCCGGATCCTCCGGCGATCCACTGGGAACCGGCGGCTCGGACGGCGGCTTCTTCCCACCGCCACCGGCCTCGGCGACGGGTTGATGTTCGACTTCCGCATCGGGCCGATGCGCGACCTCCGCACCCGGTCGCGACCGTCCCGCACCTGTCTGGGTCGATTCGCGGTGCGCAGCCTCGCCATCGATGCGCAGTACCCGGGTCTCGCCATGGGATCCGATCCGCAGTTCGCGCACGACAGTGCCCGGCGCTGCGCGCAATTCGGCCAACCGCGGATGCCGGGCCGCCGCTGCGTCCAGTACCCGGGCGGGGTCGTCATGGCCTCGGCCGACCACGAATATCCGCGCGGGTTCGCCCGGCACCACACCGACCCGGTCGGTCACCGGAATCGCACCCGCGCGCAACAGCGCATCGCGCTGCAGTGCCGCTGCCAAGGTCGCATCGAGCCGCTCGACGTGCGCCTCGGCCGCCGTGATCCGCTCGGGATCCCCCGCAAGCCTTGCCTCGTGGAGTTCGCGTATGGCCTGCGCGTGCTCGGCCGCCAGCCGATCCAGCACGTCTTGGCGGCGCAGCGCGGCCTCGCGGTCCTGCGCACCCTCGTCCGGATCCGCGGGTGGGAACTCCGGCGCGTCGAACGAATCATCCACTGGCCGAGGCCGATCGATCGGTCGGTTCCCGGAATCGCCCTGGTCCGAGCGGGAACCGAACGGCAGCCGGTCGGTGATCCTGCGCAGCAGCCCCTTCGGGGCACTGTGGTCGTTCAGGTCCGCCGAACCGTCGAGCAGGATCTTGCCGATCCGGTCCGCAAGCCGCGCCGAATCGGTATCCGACATGCCCTGGAACTGCCTGCCGAGCACATCGGCGGAGCGGCCGTCCCCACCCGGCGGCGCGACCCGCCAGCCGCCGTTGCCATCGGATTGCAAGGTGATCGGGAAACCCCACGTGCGCGTATTGACCGCGACCATGGTGAACTGCGGCCAGCGCCGGGCCCGTGCCTCGCCGGCAGCGTCGGCGGCCACCGGCATCGGGACCTGCCGGGTCATGAGCCGGCGGGCCACCTCGGCGGGATGCGGCTCCGCCACCGACGGGTCCGCCTCGGCCACCGCATAGCCGCGGGCCATGAAGTCGAGCCGCAACCGACCTTCGAGGGCCGCAGACGCATTCTCCCGGGTGTTGAAGGAGTCCGGGCCGAGTTGACGCACCCAGGCGTCGAAGCCGAGATCGGTCTGCCCGGCGGCGCGGAAACGCAGGTAGTGCGCCAGCATTTCGGCCGCCGCCTCGTCTTCGCTCGGGCGACGATATGGTCCCTCGGCAATGTGGTCCGGGATCGATCTGACGTCGTGCAGACCATCGGACCCCGGCCCTACCTGCAGGTATTCGATCCGTTGCGTACCGTCCCACAGCACGGTCGCATACTCCGGCCGCGTCGCCGCCAACTCGCGCAGCGCATCCATATGCTGGCCCTCGGGTGCGACGACCACCAGCCGCCCGCGCCCCACCGGCTTGTGGCCGGGGAACTCGGCGACCCGATCGGTCAGGCGCGTGCCGCCCGGATCCTCGGTGAGTTCGTGATCGAGTGCGTGGCGCACCAGGTCGGCGGACTGACTATCGGTGAGTTGGCGCGGCGCCGCATCCGCATCGGCGGGCCGTCCAGCCGCCGGATCAGGGGGGTCGGTATCCCACGGCCGATAGGTGTCGACGTTGTCGTCGGCATAACGCGCGACATCGAAAGCAACCTCGGCCTCTTCCGGTCCGGTCTTGTCGAGGTACTTCCGCAGGGCATCGCGCCCAGCTTCGTACCCCGCCCGCTCCGGCCGGATCGCGGTCGGGTCGTTCGAGCGCGCCGCAGCACGCTCGGCACGCCGGTAGGCCCGGTCGTAGGCGTCGGTGTAGACGCGTTCGGCGGGGCCGACGGGGACGAATCGGCCCGAATCACGCAGCAGGCGAAGGGATTCGATCTCGGCTGCGTACTGACGGGCACGCTGGTCCCTGATGGCCTCGGAATCGGTGCGCCGCACTGGTGGGGCTTCGCTGTGCGCGCCGGTGATCCCGTGCGCGCTGTCCCATTGCGCGCGATAGAACGCGGCGAGGTCACCGCCGTCGACGCGCGGACCCAACTCGACCAGCCGGTTGCGCACCTCGCGTGCGGCAGCCTGATGGGCGGCGGCATCGATCATGGTGTTTGCGATCTCGCGGTTGTCGCGATACGCCCGCTCGGCGTGTTGCTGTGCCTGTTTGAAGGCGTCTTTGTAGGCCTTGGACAGCAAAGTGTCCGGGGCCGCGCTGGCTTCGGTGCCGAATTGCCGCCACCGGTCGAATTCGAAGGCCCTGGCGTGTGCCACCGCCTCGCGGTCCAGCATCAAGTTGACGTACTCGTCGCGCCCCAGGGTGAACCGCTCGAGCGGACCGTGCGGCGCGCCCAGTTGTTCGGCTAGGTGGGCCGCCCGGATTGCCGCCTCGGCGTGCGCCACGGGTGTCGGGGCGAGGGCCAGCAGCAGGGTGTTCGAGGCCGGGTCGTAGCCGACATCGCGACCACGATGCTGCCTGCCGTCGTACAGGGCGGAATCCACATCGAGGGCGAAGCGGATCTGAACCTCGTGCCGCGCAAGGACTTCCATAGCCCAACGTCCGAGGTCGTTGCCGCCGAGGATGCGCTGCAGCCGGTTCAGCGCCGCCTGCGTGATCTCGGCCATCGATGCGTCGAGATCTGCTGGTACTCCGGCGGGTTCGTCCGGCGGTCGCGGCGCGACCACGCTCTCGGCGGCCTCCCGGCGGACCGCCGCGGCACCGTCCTCGACCCAGGCGGCCCGCAGATCGACCGATTCCCGGCGCGCCCGTACGGCCCCGGAATCGTCGACGCTGACCCGCAGCCGCTCCGCGGCGGCCTCGCCATAGCGGATCGCGCGGTGCAGATCGCTGCCGCGATCGCCCGCCGCACGCGAAATCGCACCGTGATCGCCGCGGGCGTCGACCACGAGCACCCGCAGCGGCTCGCCCGGCAGCACGGCGACCCGGTCGTGCAGCCACTTGCCGTTGCCCGCACGGACTTCCGCGTCGAGGACGTCGCGGCCGACGCGTGCGGCGATCTCATCGACGAGTCGGTTGCGCCGCGCCTCGAGCTCGGCGTGCCGCCGGGTCGCCTCGGCGAGCGCGTTCTGGTGGTCGGTGCGGCCCGAATCGGGATCGTGACGTCGGATCCTGCTCTCCGCCACCGCCCCTCGACCGCGTTCCATGAGGTCGCGATCGGCTCTATTGGTCTCGGGATCGAAGCCGCCGAATCGTCGGACGGCACGCTCCCAATCGCGCGCGGACGCGCGCAGTTCCCTGGTGAGCGCGGCGTGTTCGCGGACCAGGCGCTGCAGTTCCCGTGCCTGCGTCGGTGTGGACGGCACATGCTCCGGAACTCCGTCCGGATGCTGATGGGCATCCCAGGTGGCGCCGTGGATATCGCGCAGGCTCGCGCCCTCGCTCGGATATATCGGCGAGTCGAACATATCGCCGGACAGCAGCGCCTCGATGCCCGCTTCGCGGCCGAGTCGGCGCAGTTCTTCGGTTCCCAGCGCCGGATCCGCGGCCCGCACGGCGGCGTCGTGGGCATCCAGATACTGCTCATGCAACTGCCGGGTGTACGCCGCATCCGCGAGGTCGTGCATCGGCGTCGACTCCGGATATCCGGCCGCGCGCAGCTCGCGACCGAATTCGGCCTGTCTGCCGAGCGCCTCGGCCTCCGTACGCAGCTGTGCCGCAACATAATCCGAGCGATCGGTGGCGCGGATACCGGCCGGATCGACCGGCACCCGACCCGAGAGCACGGCATCGGCGAGCACCGCCGCGCGCACCAGCGCCTCCGCCTGCGCGGGTTGGCTGCGGTCGTGGGTGTCGACGGAGATATCCATGGTCCGGCCGTTGAACGAATCCCGGGTGCCGGACTCGCCCGCCTCGCCGAATCGCACTCCCGCACCCGCCGCACGCAGCGCGGCGGCCGCCTCCTGGCCTACCTCGGTGCGCCCCAACACTTCCCACACCGGAGCACCGGTCAGATCGCGGGGTCGCGATTGCCACGCATCTGTCGAGTCGGCAGGGTCATTGTTCGCGGGGCGGAATTCCGGCGAGATCGAGCTGTCGCCCGACGCCTCGGGCCGGTGCACCGATTCGGGGGCCTCCGGTCTGCTGAAGTGCGCGACGACCTTCTCGTACTCGCCCGGTCGGCCGCGCATCCCGTCGTGGTCGAAGCTCACCTCGGTGAAGCCGAGTTCGACCGCCAGCTTGCCGGTAAAAGTGCCGCGCGCCGCGTCTTCCGGGGTGAGGAACAGGTCCTGCATTCCGGCATTGAAGGTGTCGAGGTTGTCGCGGACCCGGTCGTCGGCATTCCATTCGGCGCGGATCTCGGTCACCTGATGTCCGAGCTCGCGCATCATGTCCCGGAACATCTCGCGTCCGGTCGGCGTGCCATCGCCGACCCGCACCGTCGCGCGCAGCACGCCGTCCGCATCGACGCGGCCGTGGATGCCGTGCTGATTGTCCCCGCCGTACCGGTTGGTGTACGCGTTCGGGCGGTCGTCGAAATCGTCGTGCCTGCTCGAATCCTCCGGCCGCAGTGCGATATCGCCTGCATCGTGCTCAGGCGGCACGTCACTGGCATGCTCGCGGATCTCGGCAAGGCGCGACATGACGGTGTCGTGCCAGTCGCCCCGGCCGTGTTTGTCGAATTCCGGGCGCAGCGCGGCGACGCGTTCGGTGATCGCGTCGACCACCGAACGCGGCAGATGGTGATCGATGAACTCGACGCTGTCGCCATTGCGACGCAAGAAGTGTTCGGCGAACGGACTCAACGCATTTCGCGCCGCGTCGCTCACCTCGAAGCCACGGCTGTGATCGATACCGAGCACCTCGCGCTGCGGGCCGATCATCCAGCCCTGCGCATCACGGTCCGGAAGCCGGATCAGGGTGTCCAGCAGACCGAGCGCGCGGCCAGCGACAGTATCGGCGTAGCCGAGCTCGTGGACATCCACGAACTGCGGATGCCGTTGCGCCGCCACGCGGCCCGACAGCTTCTCCATGTACACGACATTGGATTTGGCGTGGAACACCTCGGGCACATTCGCGCCGATGGTCCGGCCGAGCAGCGATGCCAGTCGCTCGGCGACGGCATGGCGCGGATTCATGACCGTCTTGCGGATCAGCTCGGTGCCGTCATTGAAGGTGACCAGCTCGACCTTCCTCGCGGCATGCACCGAAGCACCCTCGCTGAGCACGGTGACCCTACGCTCGCCGGAAGCGATCGCCGATCTGACGATGTCGTCGAACGAGCGAATGCCGTGTGCGTCATCCCAAGCGTTGCCATAGAACTCGGCATGAGTTTCGGCCGAATGCTCCGGACGATGTTGGGCGACCTCCGGGCGGATGGCGTCCAGGCCCGCCTCGTTGGCGATCCGATCGAACTCGGCAGCGGGCGTTTCCGGATTCTCGTCATGCGCCCTGGCTCGGGCATCGTCGTAGGCGCTGGTATAGGTGCGCTCGAGCGGAGTCTCCGCCAGATCGTGGCCGGTCGCCCGGAGTTGCTCGGCCGCAATGATTTCCAAGGCGTGTGCCCTGGTCTCCTCGTCGAGCATTCGGGCGACGTATTCCTCGCGCGGCAACCGCATGCGCTCCTGTGCGCCGCCGGGCGTCTCACGGGCATGGGCCAGTTCGACATGGATGGCACCGTGTACGAGCGCGGCCATCTGCGCCGCATCGGAGGCGCCCACATCCAGCACAAGGGTGCGCCGACTCGGGTAGTAGCGGTCGTCGGCGCCGGATTCGTGCACGATGCGGACGTCGTGGCGGGTGAGGACCGCATCGGCCCAACGGCCGATTTCGGTGTCCACCAACCGTTCCCGAATGCGTTGTATGCGCTCCCTGGCGGCCTCGCCCGCGCGATCGAGCGGGGTGAGGTCGGCAGCTCGATCGAACTGGCGCGCCGATGGTTCGTCGATCGATTCGACCCGGATTCGACCGACCTGATCGGTATCGACGTTCAGGTGTTCACGCACGACATCCGGTCGCGCCAGTAGGTCCCGGATCTCGGCATTCTGCTGCGCCTCGTGCAGTACCCGCAGGTGGTCGTCGGTGCCGGAGGCGATGACGAGCCGGTCGGGTTCGCCTGGGATATGGACGATGTGCTCGTTGAGCATTCGGGCGCTCGGGTTGTCGCGCAGCTGCTCCCCGAGCACCTCCGCGAATGCTGTCCTGGCCAATTGATCGGCACGGTGATCGTAGATCGCTTGTGCATGCTGGCGTTCATCCGCGAGATCGGCGAGTGTGCGCAGATCGTGCGCGTCACCGCGCAGCTGGGCCCGGCGCTGCGGCGAAACATCCGGCTCGGCAAGTTCATTCGTGATCCGTTGCAGGCGGTCGGTGATCTGGCGCTGCAGCGGCTCTCTGGCGAGGGTCGGATCCAGGTGGAGGTCCGCGGCCCGCCGGGTCACCTCCCCGGAAATCTCGCCCAGATGCCGCAGCGCCGCCTCGCGATCGATAGCCGCATTGCGCATTTCCGCGACTCGATCCGGCGAATCGGGTTGGTGCATGCGGGTGTCCGGTGGCGGATCGGCCGATGGTTCGTGGGCCCGATCCCAGGCATCGCCGTAAAAGTCGGTGTAATTCTTGCCGTTTCGCCATTCGTGGGTGGCGATCTCCTGGCGCAGTTTGTTGACACCGACGTCGTGCGCGGCCTGCCGGATCTCGGCCGGGCTCAACCCGGTTCCGTCCAACTCCGCCGCGGCGTGATCACGGGCGGCGGTGTAGGTCTGTTCGAGTGGGTGCACCTTGATGTCATGGCCGAGATCCCGGAATTCCTCGGCCAATTGAAAACGTCGGCCGGTCGCCGCCGCTTCCTCGTCGACCATGGTCCGGACGAATTCGTCCCGCGACATCGACCTGACATCGCCGGTACGGCCCTCGACATAGCGTTCGGCGTGCACCGATTCATGGGCCAGCGTGAGCGCCTGCTGCACATGGTCGGCACCGGAGGTGTACGCGACCGCGGTGAGCTCGCGGCGCCGGAACTCACCGGCCCTGCCATCGGCGGCGGTCGATTCAAAGGTGTCACGCACGGGACCGTTGTCGAAGCCCGCCATCATCTGCCGACCGATCTCGGTCTGCCGCAGCAGTTCCCGGACCTGATCGGGCTGCGCGTCCAGGGAGCGTCCGATACGGGCCCGCGGATCGCTGGCGTGCGGATGTTCGGAACCGAGGGGGTGCAGTGGATTTCCCGCCGCGTCGAAGACAATCGCGTATGTACCACGAAGTTCGCGCGGCACCGTCGGCGGGAAGCCCTCCACCCGGCCCGCACCGGGATCGCGCACCACGATCGCGCCGTTCTCGTGCACCAGCACATACGCGTGCGCGCCGACCTTATAGGTGTCGACCGGCCCGCTGTACTCGTCGACGATCAACGCCGAGGCCCCCTCCGGCATGGAGCCCAGCAGCCTTGCGATCTCCGCATGATCTTTGTACGACCGCAACTGCCCACCCGAGGCCGTCTGCACCTCCGCGGCCGTCATACCGTCGAGGCCGATCACCCGCCTCGGCAACTCGATCGCCGAACTGCCGGTCAGCGCCTTGATCAGCCGCAGCGACAGCTCGGCACAGCGCCCCCGATTGCGCTCCGGAATCGCCCGCGTCTCATTACCCGCCCTTGGTCGATGCTGCGCATCCGCACCATCCCGCGCGGAGCTGTCGGTCGCCGCAACCCCCGCCGCCCGATGCACCGACGGTTCCGCCGCGCCACCCGGCTGAGGCACGAAAAGCACCGAAGGATCAGTGGATTCAGCCCGCTCACGCGCCGCCGCCCGCCGCGCCTCGACATCTTCACCTCGACTCGCCCGCTCCGTATCCGAGCTATCCGCGCGATGCGTTGTCGGCGGATCGGCGTCTGCACCATCGGCACGATGCGTTGTGGGCGGATCGGCATCCGCACCATCCGCACGATGCGTTGTGGGCGACTCGGCATCCGCACGGTCGGCACGACGCGTTGCAGGCGACTCGGCGTCTCCACCGTCCACACGACGCGGCGCTGGCGACTCGGCATCCGCACCGTCCACACGACGCGTTGCAGGCGACTCGGCGTCTCCACCGTCCACACGACGCGGCGCTGGCGACTCGGCATCCGCACCGTCCACACGACGCGTTGCAGGCGACTCGGCGTCTCCACCGTCCACACGACGCGGCGCTGGCGATTCTCCATCCGTACTATCCGCACGACGCGACGTGGGCGACTCCCCATCCGCACGATGCGCCGGACCGCTGTCGCCCGCGGTCCGCACGACGCTCTCGCCGTCGTGGCGAGGAGCCCCCTCACCGTCACGGCCCACCGAACGTTGGCCCTCGGGTCGCACCGCGCCCTCACTATCGGGGCGTACAGTCCGCTCAACCGGACCCTCACCCTCAGGGCGAACGGCACCGTGACCGTCGGACCGCAGCGCACCCGCACCGTCCGGACGCCCGACGCGCTCGCCGTCCGAGCGCGTCGGGATCTCACCCGCAGGGTGCGCGGCATCTCCGCCGTCGGGGCGAAGGGCACGCTCGCTATCGAGGCGCACCGCACTCTCGTCGTCGGGATGCGCTACCCGCTCGTCCTCCGAGCGCACTGGACTATCGCCCTCCGGGCGTACGGAATTGTCACCGTCAGGCCGCAGTGCACCCGCGTCGTTGGGGTGCGCGGCAGGATCGGGATCGGGGTGCAGTCCTGCGTCGGTGTCGGCTCGGGCAGTGACGCCGGTGTCGGCGTGCGCTTCAGGACGCACTGGTGCGGCGTCTGCTCGGGGTCCGGCGACCGGTTCGGCACCGATCGGGCGTGGTGCGGATTCCGGTGCACCCGCGCGGTTTTCGGTTAATGCGCGGCTTGCCGACGGGCGGGCTTCGGGAGTATCTCCGGTACCCGGACGGAATCGGTCTGCTCCGGTGCGGCCGTCGGTGGTGGGGCGCGCATCCGTGCTGGACGTTGACGTCGGCCGTGGTTCTCCGGTGCGCGATTCGGGGCTCGACTGTGGACGCGCCGGGTCGCCGCGTTGTGCGTCGGTGCTGGATGTGCTGGGCTGCGGGCGTATCTCGGCGCTTGCGCGAAGCGTGGATGTTGGTGTGCCGGTGCGTGTGTCCGGCCCGGCGTGCGTCGGGGATATTCCGGTGTGGGGTGGGGCAGCGCCGGTCTGGACGGGTGTCGCCGCTGCGGCGGCGGCTGTCTGCGCGGCCGCGTTGTCACCGGCGGCGCGCGATCCGTCGGCGGTCGACGTCGAAGTGTGTGCTGCGCCTGCGGGAGTCAGTTCGGCTCGGGTACCGGCGTCGAGCCTGCTCTGGCCCGACTCATGCGACGGCGATCCGGCATGTTCGCCCGAACCGGTGCGCTCGCCCGAGCCGCCACTCGACTCAGCGGCCGACGAGCTCGCCGGTGCCGCAGCCGGATCCGAATGCACGGCGTCGCCCGCTGGCCGGACCGCACCATCGCCTTCCGAATTCCGCGCGCCGGACTGGTCGACTCCACTGTCCGCGGACACCTGCCGATCCGTGGTCGCGTTGCCCTCGCCTTGCGTATTCGCGGAGCCCTGGTCACCAGCCCGCGCAGTCGAGGAACCGTCATCTGCGGCGTGCGCAGCCGCACCGTCGTCACCGGATCGCGCAGCCGCACCGTCGTTACCCACGCCGTCATGCCCCGCACGCGCGCCCGCGCCATCATCGCCGGCACGCGCGCCCGCGCCATCATCGCCGGCACGCGCGCCCGCGCCAGCACCATCAGCACGCGCCCCCGCACCGTCACCACCGGCATGTGCAGTCGCACCGTCACCACCGGCACGCGCAGTCGCACCGTCACCACCGGCACGCGCAGTCGCACCGTCATCACCCGCACGCGCAGTCGCACCATCATCACCAGCGCCCGCCTTCGACATACCGCCGTCAGCGCCACGCGCATGCGCCGAATCATCCCCAGCACCATGACCATTCGATGCCCCGTCGGTCCCAGCCGCCGAACCGCCATCGACGGCATGCGCGGTCGAACCGTCGGCGCCGCCATCAGCGCCTGAACCTTCGGCACGGCCAGGTGCCGCCTCCCCCGAATGCCCCGCATGCGGCGCACCTTCACCGGTCTGCCCGGCTCCTGAACCATCACCGGCACGCGCATGTCCGTTGACATCGGCACCGTCACCCATCGAACCTGCATCGGGACGAAATCCGATGCGGGACAGGCTATCTGGATTTACCGGCGAACCGCTCGGCCGATACCACTCCGGATGTCGGCTCCGATAGAACTCATCGGCCAAGGCCCGGTTCGCGCCGGACATCGCGCCGTTGGTCGCACCCGCAGTCAACATGCGCAGGTCGAACTCGGTGTTCTTCAGGCCCTCGACGGCCTTATCCCAGCCGCCTTCCTTACCGTCTTTGGCCCAGGTGATGCCGAATTGCGTTGCGACACTGCCGCCGAATCCCGCGAGCGCGCCCACGGTACCCGCCGCCGAGCCGGTGATCAGCCCGCGTAGCCACGCCTTCATCTCGGTCTCGGCCAGTTTGTGACCGAGCCGCTCACCTATCGGGCTGGCAACACCCGCACCCACCGCCGAGCTGACGGTGGTGATCACAACCTGCTCCCAGTTGACTTCCTTCCGGTGCCCGGAACTCACCTGGTACTGCTGAATACCCCAGTCCTGAACCGCGCCGAGGGCGGTGTCGATGGCAATATGGCGGATCAGAAAATTCGCCAATCGACGCCCCAGGAATTTGGCGACGATATCGACGATCTTGTCCATGATCCGCTTGGCGATTATCCGGATCGCCACTCGAGTGCCGGCGATCGCCAAGGCCTCATCGGCCGGCGCGGTCGGCGGAAAAATCCACGCGATCGCGATTTCGGCCGCAAGCAGCGCCAATGAGGTGATCAACATCAGCTGGCCGTATTCGATTTCGGTGCCGACACTGGTCGCCGATTCAGCGAGCTTTTCGAAATCCTTGGCCAGATTCTCGAGCGACTGCGGACCCTCGAGATAGCTGTCGAAGTTCGCGATGATCGCCGCGATGCCGTCGCCGTCTTGATACGCCTTCAACGACGCCGTTTTCGCATCTCTGATGTCGGGCAGGATGTCTCGCAGTCCCGCTGCGGCGGCACGCCAGTCGTCGGCCAGGCCCCACATGCCGTCCGGGTCGCCAGCGGGCCAATCGGAGCCCGCCACCCACTCCAGCCATTTGAGATATCCGGGCAGCTCAGCCATCTGTGCTCACCCCCGGGTCACCAACTGGAATCGGTGACCCCGCGGTCCGCGCCCACCTGCCGAGAAACGACCTCGACATTGCTGAATTCCATGGGCGCGCTGTCGTCGTCCGCGACGGTGCGCCGCTCTTCGGCATTCGGCGGCGCGAGGGAAACCCTTGGCGCCTTCGGCATTTCGGCGCTCAGATCGGGCATGCCTTCGATCAGATCCGAGAGTTTGGGCAGCCGGGCACGACGATCGTGCAGCGGCATCATCAACTCCTGCGCCTTACGCATCACCTCGGCGGTAGCCTTCTGCGCCGCTTCGGTCACCGCCTTGGCGATCTCGCTGTAGCTCAATTCCTCCACACCGGCAGCGAATTTGGTTTCGATGATGGTGCCGTCGGCATTCACCGTCACCGTGATCCGCTTGCGTACCGTCGCGCTGGCGGTCAGTTCGGCGCGCTGCCGCTGTACCTGTGCGATCGCCCGAAACTGTTGCTGGACTTCATCGAGTACGGCAGCCATCTCGGCCTTGGCGAATTCATTCGTCATGCGCTGCGCCGACCTCGACTACCGGAAGCCGTCGCCATTGGACGTGTCCATGCGCCGCAACTCTTTTGCCGTCTTGGTCTGGCCGGAGTAGAAGTTGTCGAAATTCGTCGCCGTGGTCTTGATATTCGCGCTCATCTTCTCGCGCGCCACCAGATAACCCTGGTCGCCCTCGGCGAACTGGGCGCCGAGCTTATCGTTACCCCACGGGGCGCCGCGACCGGTCAGCGCACTATCGAGGGTGCTCAGCACGGAATTGACCCGATCCCGGACCGCGCTGGTCCGCTCCGCGGCCTTCTCGAACAGGTCCGCGTCGTGCCTCAACTTGTCCGACATCGCACTACTCCTCGAGCTCCTGCGGTCCCCCGCACCCTGCACCATCGGATCCTCTGATTCGACGATGACAGCGCTCGGCGACTCGTCAGTAGCTCGAACGTGAACGGAAAGTGCCGTGGCAGTTACAGCGCTTTCCCCGGGTGGGTCACCAGCTGGAGTCGGTGACCCCGCGTCGCTCGGTCCGGTCGTGGTCGAAGGCCTCGACATCGGTGAAAGCCATAGTGGCGCGCTCCGATTCGAGCCGGGGCGGTTCAGTCGGGGCAGGCACCGGCCGCGGCATCATGGCGGTCAAGTCGGGGATGCCCTCGACCAGATCGGACAGCTTCGGCAACTGAGCCCGATGCGTGAGCAGGGGTGCCATCAGCTCCTGGGCTCGGCGGGTGGCGTCGGCGGCCGCCTGCTGCGCGGCGGCGACCACCGCCATCGCGATCTCGCTATAGCGCAGTTCGTCGATCTTCGGACCGAATTCGACGCTGATGATGACACCGTCGGCATTGACTGTGACGGTTATGCGCTTGCCCTGCACCGTAGCTCGACCGACGATCAGATTGCGCTCGCGTTGCAGCCGCGCGATCTCGCCCATCTGCTTCTCGAAATCGTCGATGAGGGCGAATATCTCGGCGTTGGAGTGCTCGCGCGTCATAGGACCTCCCTTGATTCGAATACCCGGCTGCGACGCTGCGGATCGGCCAGCACGTCGCGGACGAAGCGCCCGAGATCGTTGTCGGCGGGCAGATTCGGGTAGCGAAGTACGCACATCACTTCATCGCGGACCGACACCGTCAGGCGCGCGTGAACACCGCCACCCGGTGCCATCACCACGCGATGCCACTCGACGTGCAGACCCGGCTCATCGGTCGGCACGATCTGTGTGCCGACTCGCAGCATGAGACCGGACCCGTCTCGATAGAGCACCACCGGCACACCACCGAGATCGCCGAAGACACCACCCAACTGGGTGACCGCCGACGACCCGGTCCCGACTTCGCGCAGCGCCCCGGACACCGGGTCCAGGACGGCGAGTTCGCCATAACCGCTCAGCGACCGCACGAACACAACATCACCACCGCGCCTCCTACCATTCACCGACAGCTCGGGGTTACCGACCACCCGGCTCGCCGAAACCATGTGTGCCGACCCGACCGATCCGACGCCGGGGCTACCTGACGAACCACCCGCGTCGGCCATCTCGGATATCGGCACCGCGGTCGCCACCGGCACGGCATACGCCTGTGCGGAAGCGACCGCCATATCCGCCCCGCACCGACCGATGGCACCAACGAAAACCCATCCCGCCGCACCCAGTCCCGATCACCGCCGAAATCATCGACGCCACCCGCATCCAGCGACCGATTGCCCTCGGGCACAGGGTGATCCGACAACTCGGTCAACGCCCGGTACGCATGTTCCGGCTCCGGCTCCGGCTCCGGTTCGGGCTCCGGTTCGGGCTCGGGCTCCGGTTCGGGCTCGGGCTCCAGCTCCGGTTCCGGCTCGGGTTCGGGCTCCGGTTCGGGCTCCGGTTCCGGCTCGGGCTCGGGCTCGGGCTCGGGCTCGGGCTCGGGCTCGGGCTCGGGCTCGGGTTCGGGCTCCGGTTCGGGCTCGGGCTCCGGTTCAGGCTCGGGCTCCGGTTCAGGCTCGGGCTCGGGCTCGGGCTCGGGCTCGGGCTCCGGCTCCGGTTCGGGCTCGGGCTCCGGTTCAGGCTCGGGCTCCGGTTCGGGCTCGGGCTCCGGCTCGGGCTCCGGCTCGGGCTCCGGCTCCGGTTCGGGCTCCGGCTCCGGCTCCGGTTCCGGCTCGGGCTCAGGTTCCGGCTCCGGCTCGGGCTCCGGCCCCTCCCACACGCTGTCGTCCGGAGCCTCCGGGGCGTCGTAGCGCTCGGCACCTGGTGGGTCGAAATACCTTGGTGTATAGGGGATCCTGGAGGTCATCTCGGGTGGTTCCGACGGCTCGGTGGCTCCGGCATCCGCTTCGGGACGTGGGTGGGTCGGCGGTTGTCCTTCGCTGGTCTGCTTGCCTTCTGGGGTGTGCGGTCCGAGGGCGGCGGCCGCGCCCGAATCGGGGGAGCGCATCGGCGTTCCGGTCGAGTTCCCTGGTGTGGCTGCGGCCTCCTCGGCAGCGGCCAATTCATTCGCTGCCCTTTGCGTTTCGGCCTTGACCTCGTTGTAGTCATTGGCGGCGCGCTCGAGCGCGGCGATCGCGGCCAACTTTCGCGGCGCCTCCTCGGAGCTCATCGTCCGATCGCGCAAATGGTGCGCTTCGGCCGCTACCTCCTCCGGAGTGGACAGGTTGTTCTCATCGAGAGGTAGCTTCTCGCGGTATACCGCCGCCACCGCCGCATCACGTGCGGAGTTCAGCTCGCGCAACAGCTGCACGCGCGCGGCGTGCTCGCGGGCCGCCGCTACCACCTCGGGCGGGGTCGGGCGCTCCGGCACGAACTGTCGCGGAGATGGCGATTCCAGGTTGGACGTATGCGTCTGGCCGGACGAATCCGTGGCCAGGCGAACGTAATTGATGTCCGCGCCCGGGTGAGCCAACGCATCGGCCAGTCGGGACTCACCCCGCGCCGCCTCCGCACGCAATGCCTGCGCCAGTAACCGATCATGCGGCGAACCCGCGCCGCCCTCAGAACTGCGACCGACCACGATCACACGCGGCGGATGACCCTCGACCAACCCAACTCGATCCGAAACCTCGTCCGCACCCTGCGATTTCAGGTAGTCGCTACTCGCGGCAGCGGTGATCTCATCGGCTTTCGCCAACATCTGATCACGAACCTCGTTGTGCCTGTTGGCCGCCTGTTCCAGCGCATCGATCGCCGCCAACTTCCGTGGCGCCTCCTCAGTGCTCATCGTCCGATCGCGCAACCGGTGCACCTCGGCAGCTACGCCCTCCGGAGTAGACAAATTCCGCTCCTCCAGCGGCAGCCGCTCCCGATACACCGCCTCCACCGCCGAATCCCGCGCGGCCCGCAACTCTGGCAACCGCTCCGTCAACGCCGCCCGATCACGCGCCAACACCTCGACCTCACCGCGCACCGACGGCGACAACTCATGCGGCACTTGGCGATCCACCTGCCGCAATCGCCACGGCTGCGCCCCGGACTCCTGCTCGGACCGTCCGTTCTCGCGCGCCTGCTCGCCTTCCGTCTTTGGCTGCGCCGCCTCGGATTCCGGTCGCGCATTGTCCGGCGACTCCCCCTCTGGTCGCGGCGCCTGCCTCTCCAGACGCGACTGCTCACCCCCTGAACGCGACTGCTGCCCGTCCGACGTCAAATGCTCCCGCGTCGGCTGCTCGCCCGCGAGTTTCGGCTGATGCTCCGCGGACGAGTCCTCGGCACGGACCTGCGGTTCGGCAGGTGTCCGGTGCGGTGCACTGCCGTCACTGCTGCTCGCGGCCTTGCTATCGCCAACCGACCTCGGGGCCTGCGACTCTCCGGGGTGTGCTTGTATCGGCTGGTGGGCATCGGGGCCGCCAGTTCCGCCGAGGTGTTGCGGGATACCTGCACGGGATCCGTTGCCGGTTGCGCGAGGCTCTGTGCTGATCGGCCGCTGGGGACGGGGTTCCGCGCCGGTACCCTCGGACGCCTTTGCTGGAGTTGTCGACTGCGAATGCCCTTCTGTCCCTATAGGTTTTGCCTTACCGGATGTGGGACGGCTTTCAGCGGAGTTGGCACCACTCGCCGCCGGATCCACACCACGCGAACCACTACCCGCCGGATCTCGTTGCCCCACACCAGTTTCCGGTGAATGTGCGGCACTCCCATCGCCACCGTACCGGCCGGCCTCCGGCGCTCGATATCCCCCGGATGTCGCCCCTCGATTCGCCGCGGCCGCGGCCCGGCGCATGTCGTCAACGTGTTCGGCCCCCCGATTACCACCGACGAGCACGCCGTACGCCGACGTACTCGTCAACACCAGCGGATCGATCTTCCGAGGATCAATAGCCCCGTAATTCCAAGTCCGCGGATCCCAGACCTTCGCATCGGGGTCGTTCAGAATCGAACCGCTGGCCCACGCCCCATATCCGCCGACCACCCCCGCGCCCGCACCGACCACCGCGCCCTTGGTGATCCCGGTCAGGTAGTTGGTCGGCAGTGGAATCTTGTTGGCGAGTTTGCCGAATGCGCCACCGGCAGGACCGCCGAACGCGCCCGCGACGGCCGCGGTGACCGCGGTCGTCCGCAGCCGTTCCCAGTCGAAATCCTGCCGGCTGCCCTTGCCGATCTGCCAACCCTGAATGGCGAAATCCTGACCCGCACCGAGCAGGGTGCTCAAAACCACGTGCCGGACCGTGAATTTCAGCATCCAGCCGATGCCCGACCTGGCCAGAATCTTGCCTATCGTCTCGATCGCCTTCTCGCCGATCAGGCGAATGGCGAGTCGCTGGGCCGCCATCGCTGCCGCCTCCAACCCCGGCGACATCGGTGTCGGCGGAATCCAGACCAGGGCGATCTCGGTGGCCAGCATGGCCAGCCCGGTGTAGATGAGCAGTTTGGTGTACTCGATCTCGGTGCCGAGCGCATCCGCCGAATCGGCCATCGCCGCAAGGACATCGGCGAGGTGGGCGACAGACTTATCGCCCACCTGGAGCTCGTGCAACCGCGCCCGCATGGCCTCGATGCCATCGCCCCACGGATAGGCGTCTTCGGTCGCCTTCGCCGCGGCCTTCAGTTCGGGCAGCAGATCGCGAATCGCGTCGCTGGCGGCCTGCCAGTCGTCGCGGATCGCCCAGATATCGTCCTCGTCACCCGCCGGCCAATACGAACCGGCGATGAAGCCGAGCCAATGCAGCCACGGCGGCAAGTACAGGGACAACTCGACCCCGCGCTAGTTCCCGAAGTGGTCATTGGCCAGCGCCGTCGCGGCCTTGTACTGGCCGTCGGAGTACGAGTCGAGGGTCGTCCGCAGATCGCCCATACCCTTCTCGATGTCGGCGTGCGTGAGCGTGTACCCCTCGGGTCCGTCGGCGAAGTTGCTGCCATAGCTGTCATTGCCCCAGGCCGCCCCCTTGGCCGCCAGCGATGTCTCCAGATTCGTCAGAATCGCACCGACCCGGTCACGCAGGATACCCATATCCCGTGCGGCACTGCGCAGTTGTTCCGGGGTGACCCGCACCTTCTCCGCCACGCTGACCCTTCCACCGACAAACCGACATTCGACAGTGACATGAACGGCGATCGAACAGCCAGCACGCGGACCACGAATTTACGCTGTTCTGATATGCGGTTGCGGGGCAACGGAACTCGGCGACCAACAATCCGCGCTGGTCGGGCTCCGACGTTCGATCCGATGCCGCCGGAACACATCGCGGCGCCGATTTACGACTTATTGACGCGCTCAGCCGGATAGATTTCGCCGCCGCAGATCCTCCGCAAGCGCAAGGAATACGAAGAAGTTCGGAACGTACCGTAGCGGCGTCGTCGTCAGCGCCCGCCACTGCCCGGCGACCCGCAGACCGACCAGACCATCACGAACCCTGGTCTCTTCGATCCGGGACCATGGCATGGATTTGCCGCCGGAACCGACCAGGTCCGCGGTCATCCAGATATCGCCGAAATCGAGTCGCTGCCCGGCGTCGAGTGCGGCTGCGGCACGGGGCAATTGGGCATCGGTGACTGCACGCTGGATCGCCGGACCCCATTCGTTCGAACGCTCGAACCCACTGCGCACGATGACCTTCGCACCCGTGATATCGACGCAGGTATAGGCATAGCTGATGTGGGTGGTCGACCCATATTCGGTGTGCCGCACGATGTTCTGCAGCACCGACGTCATGTCGTAACGGCAGACCCGCACCTCGCCGCGAAAGGCGACGGTGAGCCCGTGCTGATACAACTCGAGCCGCGATCCACGATTGCGTTTCTCGAAATGCCACAACCGCCCCAGATCCCACAGCAGCCGCGCCGAGAACATCACCGCGAACACTCCGGCGAAGATCTGCCCGACCACGAACCCGCCGATCACGGAAACCAGCAGCAGCCCCCACCCCACCGCGGTGACGATCCCCATCGTCCGATACCGCCGCCACCGCACCGCCACCGGGAGATACGTCGCGCGATGCCGACCGAGCCCGGGAGCTGGATCCGGCCCGCTGTGCTCGTTCACCGTCGACCGATCCGCACCCAACTCCATGGGCGCATGCTGCCAGCGCACAGACACGGCGGCTACCGGCGTTAACGGATCCCATGCGGACTCCCGCCCAGCCGTCGCTCCCCCTGATCGCCTCCCAAGAACGGCGACAACTGGTGCGTATCAATTCACCTAATGTCGGTGTGACGCCGATCTTCAGGAGACATAGTGGCCGACGTGCCTTCGGACCCGCTGATTTCGCTGATAACCGTGGCAGCCGAGCATTTGGGGTACTCCTGCCGGGCGACCGAAGCCGACGAGGTGCGGTTGATGGGGCCGCGTGGCGACGGCCCGCACATCCTGCGGCTACACGACCTGCGCCGCAGACTGAACGAGCTGCCATTCGACCAGTGGCCTGCGCTCATCACCGACCACGTCGGAACGTTCCTCGCCCACGTGGATATGGAATATTCGGATCCACTGCATACCAACGAATTCGCCGTCGTGCGCAGCCTGCTCAGGACGAGATTCGCACCGGCCGACACCGCCCCCGGCATCGACACCATCGCCCGCTCCATCGCGCCGGGAATCATCCAGGTGGCGGTGATCAATAACCTGCTCACCGCCGAGCCCGTCACACCCGCCCTGCTCGCCCACTGGGAGATCGACGCCGCCGAACTCTTCGACCTGGCCGAGGCGAATACGCGTGCGGACCGCCTCGATATCGAGTGGCGGGGCTACAACGATGCCTACTTCGCCATCCTGACCGGCTCGGACTGCGCGAGCACCCATCCGAAGTGGCTCGGCGACTATCCGGTAATCGGCACGCACGGAGCACTTTTCGTCACATCACACGAGGGCAACGTTTACGCGCATCCGATCGCCGGACCGCACGCGCTGACGGCCATGATGCTGCTCGGCAAGGTGGCCGCCAACACCTATCGCAACGAACCGCGGCCCATCAGCCCGGCGGTCTACTGGTGGAACGACGGCGAGATCAGCCTGGCCGCCGCAACCCGGATCGATGACGACGACAACGTCGAGGTGCGCCCCACACCGGAGTTCGAGACACTGCTGACCAGCTTGGCGGTGACGTGCGAGTTCGCGGTGGTATCGGCCGGTGCGGTCGACAGCGCACTCGACGCCCTGGAGCGGTACCAGCAGATGTGCGACTACCCGAACCACAGCGTGGCACCACCTGCCGTCGACGACCTGGTCGCCGAGATCAATCGCAACGGTGGCGCGGTCGGATTCGTTGCGACCGTTGCAGATTCGCGCGGAGCGGTATTGCGCACCTGGGGGCCGAACCGGGAACAGCACCTACTCGCCGTATTGAAGCTGACCAAGGACCGCGACCTGGCCGTGCTCGACGTCGAGACCGGGCACCTGTACGATCCGCGCGGGCATGTCGATGTCCGCGTGAGCGTCGGTGACGGACGGACAATTCCCTATCTCACCACCGCGCTGCTCGAGGACTTCGTGGTGGCCGCCGCCGACCCGGACGATCCGTTTGTGGTCGTCTCGCGCGCGGACGAGACCTATATCCAAACGCGCCGCCACGAGTGGGTCTACGAAATAGAACACCGCGCCGGATCCGCCGCGGACCATTTCCGCGTGTATACGTTGCAGCACACGGTCGTTCGCGATGTCATCTGGGCCTGGGCCTGCGGCGACCCGTCGTGGACGGCCGCCGTGCCATGGCGGCACGTCGATCCCGAATCCCCCGGAATCGAGGCCGCATCCGGGCTGGAAATCCTGCAGGACGAACTGTCGTCCATGAACTCCGTCATGACCCCCGATACGCGCGCCCTCCTCGATACCTTTCTGGCAGTGCGAGATACGCCGATTTCCGCGCCGGATCTCACATCCTGGATGGACCTCGAGATCGACCCGTCCGTATTGCGCGACCTGACATCCGCACACACTGCCGAAGCACTGCCGACCGCTGAGGCCGAGACAGCCGAAACGGTCGAAACTTCGAACGAGCCGGACGAGGAGCCCTAGCTCGACAGCGGATCCGATGCACCCACGGCGCGCGAATATCCGGATGCGAGGATCGGGGCATGCGAGTACTGGTGCAGCGCGTATCCGCCGCGCAGGTGACCGTGGCCGGGGAAACCGTCGGGCGGATCGACCCGAAACCGCAGGGGCTGGTGACCCTGGTCGGGGTGACGCATGACGACACCGCGGCGACCGCGAAGAGTTTGGCGGACAAGGTGTGGCGGCTGCGGATTCTGGACGGGGAACGCTCCGCCGCTGATCTGGATGCGCCGATCCTGGTGGTCAGTCAGTTCACGCTCTACGCCGATACCGGGAAGGGGCGGCGGCCGTCCTGGTCGGCGGCCGCGCCGGGCTCCGTCGCCGAACCGCTGGTCGAGGTATTCGCACAAGCGCTGCGCGACCTCGGCGCGACCGTCGCCACCGGACGGTTCGGCGCGCATATGCACGTCGAACTCGTCAACGACGGACCGGTGACGCTGCTGCTCGAGAGCTGAGCACCAACCCTGGCCGCAACCACCCCGGACAAGTTCGTTTTGCTCGGCGCCACCTCCGCACACCGTGTGGTCTGCGCAGAACGGCCCCAGCGCCCGGGAGCGGGTCACGGGCCTGTCAACCGGTCGATCGCGGCGGGGGCGGTCGCCGGGGGATTGCCTGCTCGTTCCGGCCATTTGTATGGCAAACTCGGTCGAGCAGAATGCGGCCGCTCGACGACCGTGGCGCGGAAGGTAATGCGGGAGTTGAGGTCGCGATGGATCTGAGTGCACTCGAGCGTCGGGTAGCCGAGGATCGCCGGGCAGCCGTCGACCGAACGGTCGAGAACGAGTTGCGTTTGGCCACGTCACTGTGCGATCTCGCCAAGGGTTTGATCGCCACCAAGAACGGCGAGGGACGTGACCGCACGGCCGAGGCGTTGGCGCCATCCCAGGAGTCCGTCGGCATCCGGCTGCACTGGCTCGCCGCCGGACGGGTCACCGCGGAGTTCGCCGGTGAAGTGCAAGACGCGCTGCGCGTATTCGAGCAGGCGACCCGCCACATCGGTCACCGGGAACTGGCGGCCAGCACCATCCGCAATGCCTGCCATACCTACCGTCAAGTGGCGCGAACACATCCGCAGGTGGCCGCGGTATGCGCCGACGGCTTGTCCAAATGCGGCGTGTGGCTGTGCCGTCTCGACCCGAACGCCGCCGTCGCCGCCAGCGAGGACGCCGTGCGGATCCGCAGTGCGCTGTTCGCGGCGAATCCGGACCAGGCCGGTAAGTATCTGGCCAGCTTGAACATGCTGCTGCGGACGCTGATGGTCGGCAGGCAGCGCAAACAGGCCGTCGCGATGTACCGCGAACGGTATGCGGCACTCACCACACCGGAGATGACGTCGCGGCTGCGCGAAACCCGGATCGAGGACATCGACCTCACCAACAAGACCTTCACGGCGCTCACCAAACTCGAATGCCGGACCCTGCAGCGCGCGGGACACCTCACGCAGCAGCAGATCCTGTACCAAACCTCCGGTGACCTGTCGACGATCGAGGAGATCAACTGGAAGCTCGCGCTGGTCGGCTTGAAGCCGTTGGCCGCGGGTGCACTACCGGATCCGCCATCGCGGCCGGTGGAGATCGGTGCGACATTCGGCGCATTGAGCGTGCGCTGCAGTTCCCGGGACGCCCTCGCCCAGGTCCGTGCGGCCATTATCGCGGCCTACGCCGCCGATAGCGCACGCCAAGTCGACCGCTCGGCGGTGCGCGGCGCGCACGAAACCCACTGGCACACCTTCGATCCCGAACTGAACTCGGTGGAATCCCTCGGCGATGACGTAGTGCTCGTCGAACAGCCCCACGGCGGTTCGGTCGTCGTCATGAGCCTGAACTGGGAGATGGCACCGGTCGGCAAACATCCACTGGCACAGCACCTTTCCAACCGCTGGCCGGTGATCAGCGTCACCGCGAACGAAAAGATGTCCTACGAGCTGTGCCGCTACGAGGACGGCGCGGCCACCCAATACGCCGCGCTCGGTCGCCCGAGCGGCCAAGCCCCACTCGACACGCCACTGGCACCGTTGGACTTCGCCGCCCTGGCCGACTACGGCGCCGATTACGCTTCCGAAACCCAGGTCCGGGCCGCATTCGGCAACACCGCCATGTTCGCGAAGCTCACCCACCTACCCGCGAGCGGCATCCGGCAAGCCGCACTCGCGATCCCGCTCGCCGACTACGGCGACAACGTCCTGTTCTTCCGCAAATCGAGCGCGAGCTGACGAACTAACCCGACTCCCAGTGCGTCTCGACGCGCTGGAGCATTTCCGCGATCCGATCATCGATCTTGATGGCCAGTCGTTCATGGCCGATGCCGGTGGCGACCGGCGCCTGGTCGAGTTCGATCACGTAGCGTCCGTCGTCGGGCAGATCACGCCACAACAGAATCCGCTCCAGAATGCCGCGCGGGCCGAACTTCGAATGGCCCTGGTGAATGGTGATCACGCCGGTCCGTGTGGCCGGGACGGCGAAGAACTGATCACTTCGACTCACCGTTGCCGCGGTGACGGTTTCGATGACTCGCGAGCCACCGAAATCCAACCGCTCGTGGTCATCGATCCGATCGGTCAGGATCGGAATGCTCCCGATCCGCCCCGGATCGGCCTTGGGCAGTGTCCGCACGACCGCATCGGCCACACCCCATGGACCGCATTCGGTAATGACGTAACCACCACTGTGCGAAGTAGTTTCACCGGGCACCTGGGTCAGCAGAAATCCGCGAGCACCGGTTCGGACGGCGCGCGCCCGTACCCACAGTTTCGGGTCGTCCTTGTCTGCATCGTTCCAGCCGAGCACCTTCACCAAAACATCGGGCCGAGCAAGGATTTCGAAGACTTCGCGCAGCGCGCCGTCGAGGGTGTCCTGTAGCCGTTCCCAGGTCTGGAACTTCTCCCGGTCGTAGTCGTCGCGCCATGGCGTTCGACTGGTGTAGGTGAGCGGCTCCGGCATATACCGGCTATGCAGCCACCGCTCCCACAGCACCTTGAATTCCAGGTCGGTGAACTCCCAGGTCGATGTCACAACTGATCCACCGGCAGCGCGGGCACGAACTGCTCCGAGGTCCGAGCCTCACTCGACTCCGCCTGAGCCGCAACGGGTGCCGCGGAATCCTGGGCGGCCACGCCGGGTATGCCGAGTGTCCAACCGGCTCCGGACTCGGCGGCACCGGGCACACCCGCACCGGATGGCATACCGGGAATCTCCAGCCTGACGCCGTCGGCGAAACGGCGAATCGCGGTCTCCAACTGCTTTTCCACATTACCGATCCCGGGAAAGGTAAAGCCCCCGACAGTGGGTAGCGCGGCGCGCGGAAACAGCCGCGTCATGGACGCGGGCTGCACCGCGCTGCTCACAGCGGGTTCGACCGCACCCGCGGCGGGTGTCGCGCTGTCCTGCGTCGGGACGTGCAGCAGATCGGCCAGCGGCTTCAACTCCGGGTTCGTGGCGATCAATTCCTTGATCTGCGGGAACTTTTCGAAGAAGCTGTCGAAGTCGATCGGAGCCGCGACCGGATGCTGGGCCAGATATTGCCCGAGCGACTGCAGCAAGCCCGGGATCGTCTGCATTCCTTGCGACAACGCGTTCATCAGCGGGGAAATGATGTCCTGGCCCTGCGACGTGCCCGAGGCGCCGGTCCCTGTTCCCGTTCCCGTGCCGGTATCTGTTCCGGTGCCGGTTCCTGTTCCCGTTCCTGTCCCCGCGCCAGTGCCCGTGCCATCGCCGGTCGTCTTATCGCCGCCAGGTATCGACGCCTTCCCCGCACCGGTGCCGCCGCCGGTACCCGATCCGCCCGAACCGGACCCCGCCCCGGCCCCGGATCCGCCCCGTCCGTCGCCCCCGCCATTACCGCGGCCGTCACCTTTGCCATCACCCTTCCCGTCGCCCTTCCCGTCCCCCTTGCCATCGCCCTTCGGATCGTCGGTCGTAGGCGCGGGCGGTTTGGCTGGTGTCGGTGGCGCGGTGAGAACCGGAAATCCCTTGTCGGAGTTGTTCAGACCTTCGGCGTAGTACTTGTCGAAGTTCTCCCGATACACCTCGATGGCCCACAAATGATCCCAGCAACTGTCACTGCCGTTCGAAGGCATATTGTCCTTCGTCGTATACAGCCATCGGTAGGTGTATTCGTAATTCTGGAATACGAGCCCCATCTCGTTGGTCAGCTGCCTGACGTTGTCGCTGTACTTGCCGATCGCACCGACGGCTTGGTCGGCACCGTAGCCGTGCCAGCTGGCGGCGGTCAGTTTGTGCAGCGAATCCTTCAGTTTTGTTCCGGCCCCGTCGATTTCGGTCGCCAGGAAGTCCCAGATCTTGCCCGCCTCCGATGGCGTCTGCGGCTGGATATTCTGCCCGAGATCGTAGAATTGGGGATAGCCCAGGTAATCCGAGTTCTCGACGACTATATCGGCGCCGTCCCACCCCGACTTCTCCCCGCCCTTGGGATCATGCTGCAGCGCCTTCGGGAAGTCCGGCTTATCCCCGCTCGGCTCCTCGTATTTCGGCTTATGGTACTGCAGGTCGAGCGCGCTCGCGGAGGTGCTCACCTTCGCGAGATTGTCGAAGGTTTCCTTCGACACCCCTTCCGCGTCCTTGTATGCGGCCCCCGCGGCCTTGAACAGTTCGATGAAGTCCTGCAGCGTCCGCATATGGTCGACCAGATTGTCGTTCAATTGCGTCGTCTTATCGTTGAACTTGCCCGCGAGCTGATTCCCGGACCGGAAGCCCCCGAAATCCTTCACATTCTTGATCCTGGCGTCCTGCAGCAGACCCTTGGATGCCGACAGGTGGGTGAGCATGTCGTGGCATGCCTGCGCACACGCCAACGCCACATCCGGATCCACCTTGATATTGCCGGCCTTGGCCTGATCCCGCAGCCCCGACCATGCCGTCTCGTTTCCCACTGACCGCTCCTCCAGCACCCGCAAAGCCCGCACCCGCCCTCACCTCGGACGCAGGGCAAATCACGAGTCTAGGTCACCGATCCGAGCGGATCCGAGCGTCTTAACCGAACCTTATG
Organism: Nocardia sp. CA-107356; assembly: GCF_050946365.1. Classification (NCBI taxonomy): domain Bacteria; kingdom Bacillati; phylum Actinomycetota; class Actinomycetes; order Mycobacteriales; family Nocardiaceae; genus Nocardia; species Nocardia sp. CA-107356. Next base: position 9,254,733 of record NZ_CP191992.1, read on the forward strand.
CTCGGGTTCATCCGTTCGCCCCCAACAAGATCGACTCCATCCAATCGGCGATATCCGCGACGACTTCGGCGTCCACGTGTTGCAACCATCGGAAATCCGTTGGCATGGATGGACCGGCAGTTTCGCCTGTTCGATGATGGTCTCGATGGACGGGAACGCCGCGACGGACGCGGGATCGATCTCGGCAAGGTGCCGCAGCACCCCTACCGCGGCCCACTGCATGGGCTGCCTATCCGCGGCGAGCAACACCATGCCTGCCAGGGTGGCCGCGGCCACCCGCGGGGCCACTGTGCCGCCCATGCCGTGTCCCACCACGAAGACGGGTCCGGCATCGACAGTCGTTGCCGCACAAAGCATTTCGATTTCCGCGAAGGCGTGCGTCAGATACTCCTCACACATCGTGAATTCCGTTGTCGCCGCGACCTTTTCAGCGTGCGCGCAGGTCACCTTATCGAAGCGCAGTACCCGAGGATGCCGACGAACCATAAAGCGGCTGCACCGGCACGCGTATGCCGGGTACCGTCGTCGCTGTGCCGGAAACCGGGGATTCGACTGATCAGGTAATGGACCAGGCAGCACGCTGGGCACAGCGGGCGAGTTCGTTCGGCGCGCAGGCCGAGGTCTACGCGACGCATCGACCGGACTATCCGGCCGCGGGCATCCGCTGGGCATTGGCACCGATCGACGATGAACAAGCACCTGTCGTACTCGATCTGGGTGCCGGTACCGGCAAACTCACCGAGGGGCTGCTGGCCATCGGCGCCGAGGTCATCGCCGTCGAACCCGATGACGCGATGCGCGCCGAACTGAGCACCCGGTTCCCCGATATGACGGCGCTTTCCGGAGCGGCAGAGGCGATTCCGCTGCCCGCCGGATCGGTGGACGCGGTGGTGGCCGGGCAGGCGTTCCATTGGTTCGACCAGACGCGAGCCTTCCCGGAGATCGCACGCGTACTGCGCCCGAATGGGGTCTTCGCGGCATTCTGGAACACCGACGACGGCAGCGTCGAGTGGGTCGCCGAGCTACAACGGGTTGTGCGATCGGACGCGTCGTTTCCACCGGCAGGGCCGGAGCAGAAGCTGCCGTCGCATCCATTGTTCACCGACTTCGAACAGTCCGAGTTCGCTCACACCCATCGAAGGACCGCCGAATCCCTCACCGCGACCATCGGTACGCATTCGCACACAGTGGTGATATCGGCACAACAGCGGGCCGAACTGCTCGGTCGAATACGGACCTACCTGCGCAGCCGACCGGAAACCGCCGAAGGTGAATTCGATTTCCCGCTCCGGACCAAAGTTATCCGAGCGGTGCGCCGCGTCGATATGCCATCGCCGCAGCGGGATTGAGCAGAATCCACCGCTCGGCCGATACCGATCCTTCGATCACCTATCGGTCCGGCCGATACCCGCACCGCCGCAGAACCGAGGCGTCCAGCGGAAGCCGCTACCTGCTCGCTGCGCCGCGCATCCCGCCACACCGGCCCTGAGCTGTGCGGAGAGCCGATCGGTCAGCCGGCCGAGCCGACCAGCCGACCGCACTTCGCTGCGGAACTACGCAATCCCACAAGGGAATTCGAGTAGCTATCTACTCGGGTGAGCACCCCTCCCCCGGACATACGCTTTTTCCAACATTGAAGTTCAGAACGAATCGGAGGAAATCATCGCCATTGCGGTAGCGGTCGATCCCCTACACGACCCCGGTGGTGCGGCTGAACGCACAGGCGCGGGTGCAAGGAACGACGTCACCGATCCAGCGTGAGCTGGGTAACGTCAGGGCTGGCAGCGGACGCATTGTGTCCGAAGCCGTTGTCCACCGGACGTTTACGACCTGCGGGCGTCGGTGCGGCTCGGCTCCTCGCCGCGCGGCGTCACCGAACCCGGAGTCGAATACCATGACCGACGCCCCGCCCGATACGTGAAACGTAATGTCCGCGGGATCCGGAACCCTGCGACCGCGAAAGTCGTTCGCGCAAGCGACCATTCAGCGCCGTTGAATGTGCGGCGCGACCTTACACACGGTACCGCCAAAAGTACGGTGCCGCTCAATGTACGCCGTGCTTAATGTACGGTGTCGCTCAAATGTACGGTGTCGCCCAAAAGTACGGTGCCGCTCAAAAGTACGGTGCCGCTCAAAAGTACGGTGCCGCAAATGTTCGGCACGACGAATGTATACCGCCGAACCACGGTGCCGAGACATGTACGGCACCAAGAGCACCCCGGCACCGAAGCAATGTTCGGTACCGAGAATGGCTCGGTACCGAGAATGGCTCGGTACCGAGAATGGCTCGGTACCGACCAACGTCCGGTACCGACACGTTTCCGCGCCGAACAACGTCCCGTGCCAACCCCCTTCCGGCACCAACAAGGCCCCGCGCCGAACAACACCCCCTGCCAACCACCATCCGGCACCGACAATGTCCGGTGGCATACCTGTCCGGCGCGGACCAAAGTCCTGTACCAGCCGATGTCCGGCAGCAATGAACTCCGGCGCCCAGCAGGCTCTATACCGACCGACAGCCAGCACCGAGCAACATCTGGTAGCTGCGAATATCCACGCCGAGCAACGTCCGGCACCGATAACGTCCCGTGTCGACGATCGTCCGATGCCACCCAACGTTCGGCATGGAGCAGGATCCGTCCCGGAGCAATGTCCGGTACCTTCGCCTATTCCGGACGCAGCGTAAGAATCCGCGGCCCGTCTTCGGTGACCGCGACCGAATGTTCCCAGTGCGCGGCACGGCTGCCATCGAGCGTCACTACGGTCCAGTCGTCGTCGAGCACCTTGGTCTGGGTGGTACCCAAGGTCAGCATGGGCTCGATCGCGAGCACCGATCCGACAACGAGTTTCGGGCCCTTACCCGGCGCACCCTCGTTGGCCAGGAACGGATCCATATGCATCTCCCGGCCGATGGCGTGCCCACCGTAACCGTCGACGATCCCGTAGGACCGGCCGTGTTCCTTTTCGGCCGCGCGCGTACCCATTTCGATGGCATGGGAGACATCGGTCAGCCGATTACCGGGCAACATTGCCGCGATTCCGGCTTCCATCGACATCTTGGTGGCCGCGCTGAGCAGCTGATCGGCCTCGATAATCGAACCGACCCCGAAGGTCCACGCCGAATCACCGTGCCAGCCTTCGAGAATCGCGCCGCAGTCGATCGACACCAGGTCGCCATCGCTCAGGATCTCCGCGGCGGTCGGAATCCCGTGCACCACACGGTCGTTCACCGACGCGCAGATCGAACCGGGAAAGCCGTGGTAGCCCTTGAAGGACGGTACGGCACCCGCATCGCGGATCACCTGCTCGGCGACCTCGTCCAACTCCAGAGTGGAGACCCCGGGCTTGGCGGCCGCACGCACCGCGACGAGCGCGCGGCCGACGACCGCGCCCGCCGCCGCCATCGCATCCAGTTCGCCTGCCGTACGGAACGGCACGACCTTCTTCTTGCGGTTGAAGACCATCCGGCCTCAGTGCTCCATTCCGAGCAGCATCATTTGCTCCGCAGGGGGCAACATCATTCGCTCCGCAGGGGGCAGCATTCAGTGACCAAGAGCGCCCAAGGCGCGGCTGTTGACCTCGTCGACCTCACCGACACCGTCGACCGAGACGACCAGACCGTCGTAGTGCTCCAGCAGCGGTTCGGTCTCCTCGCGGTACACCCGGAGCCGGTTGCGGATCACATCCTCATTGTCGTCGGCGCGACCGCGCGCCATCATCCGAGAGACCACGGTCTCCTCGGGCACGACGAAGCACAGCACCGCGTCGAGCTTCTTGTCCATATCCGCGAGGATCTTCTCCAGCGCATCGGCCTGGTCGACCGTGCGCGGGTAGCCGTCGAGTACAAAGCCGTTCGCGGCATCCGGCTCGGCGACCCTGGCCTCGACCATGCGGTTGGTCACATCGCTCGGCACGAGATCACCTGCGTCGATGTACTTCTGTGCCTCACGCCCCAGCGGGGTCTGGGCAGAGATATTCGTGCGGAACAGGTCCCCGGTGGAGATGTGCGGGACGCCCAGCTTGTCCGACAGGAGATCGGCCTGGGTACCTTTACCAGCTCCCGGCGGTCCGAGCAGTACAAGTCTCACTTGAGGAACCCTTCGTAATTTCGATTCATCAGCTGGCTTTCGATCTGCTTCACGGTGTCCAAGCCGACACTCACCATGATCAGCACCGAGGTGCCACCGAACGGAAGGTTCTGGGTGCCACCGGAGGCGCCGATATCGAGGAACAGATTCGGGAGGACGGCCACGAGACCGAGGTAGATCGAGCCGGGGAGGGTGATGCGGCTCAATACGAAATTGAGGTAGTCGGCGGTCGGCCTACCGGGGCGGTACCCCGGGATGAAGCCACCGAACTTCTTCATCTCGTCGGCGCGTTCCTCCGGATTGAAGGTGATCGCGACGTAGAAGTAGGTGAAGAACACGATCAAACTGAAGTAGATCGCGATATACACCGGGTTGCCGGGGTTCACCAAGTATTTCTGGATCGTCTCCTGCCACCAACTCTGGTTGGTGGCACCCTTCGACGAGGTCAGCTGCGCGACCAAGTTCGGCAGGTACAGCAGCGAGGACGCGAAGATCACGGGGATGACGCCCGCCTGGTTGACCTTCAGCGGCAGATAGGTCGAGGAACCGCCGTACATCTTGCGGCCGACTACGCGCTTGGCGTATTGCACCGGAATTCGGCGCTGGCCCTGCTCGACGAAGATGACACCGGTGACGATCGCCAGCGCGGCGACACAGACCAGACCGAATACCAGTCCGCCGCGGTTCTGCAGAATGTTGTTGCCCTCGTTCGGGATGCGCGCGGCGATACCGCCGAAGATCAGCAGCGACATGCCGTTGCCGACGCCGCGCTCGGTGATCTGCTCGCCGAACCACATGACCAGTGCGGCACCGGCGGTCATCACGAGCACGATGATGATCATGCCGAAGATGCTGGTATCGGCCAGAATGTCCTTCTGGCAGCCTTGCAGGAGCTGACCGCGGGCCGCGAGCGCGACGAGACCGGTGGCCTGCAGGACCGCCAGCGCGATCGAGAGGTACCGGGTGTACTGCGTCATCTTGTTCTGGCCCGATTGGCCTTCTTTGCGCAGTTCTTCGAAGCGCGGGATGACTACGGTGAGCAGCTGAATAATGATGCTCGCGGTGATGTAGGGCATGATGCCGATCGCGAAGACCGACAGCTGCAGCAGCGCACCACCGGAGAACAGGTTGATCAGCTGGTAGATACCGGCCGAATCACCGCCGGAAACCAGGTCTATACATTCCTGGACGCTCTTGTAATCGACGCCGGGGGACGGCAGCGAGGCACCCAAGCGGTACAACGCGATCAACCCCAGCGTGAAGAGAATCTTCCGCCGTAAGTCCGGAGTCCGGAAGGCCGATACGAAGGCGGAAAGCACAGATCCTCCTGGCGAACGACATGGTCATGCCACGGATATAGAAAACCCATGACGAGGCTTGGCAGACAACAATTGAACTCTAACAGTGGCACCGGACGAGCTCTTCACTCGTCCAGTGCCACTATCTGCAGAGTACCGTCAGCCCAGCTCGGTGACAGTGCCACCGGCCGCGGTGATCTTCTCCTTGGCGGCGCCGGTCACCTTGTCGACGGTCACCTGGACCGCGACGCCGATCTCGCCATCGCCGAGAACCTTCACCAGCTGGTTCTTGCGAACCGCACCGGCGGCCACCAGCTCCGCCTTGCCGACCGCGCCGCCCTCGGGGAACAGCTTGGCGATCGAGCCGACGTTCACGACCTGGTATTCCGTGCGGAACGGGTTCGTGAAGCCCTTGAGCTTGGGCAGCCGCATGTGAATCGGCATCTGCCCACCCTCGAAGGCGGCCGGAACGTTCTTGCGAGCCTTGGTGCCCTTGGTACCGCGGCCCGCGGTCTTGCCCTTGGAGCCCTCACCGCGACCCACACGGGTCTTCTCGGTCTTGGCGCCGGGAGCCGGACGCAGGTGATGCAACTTGATGGTCATGTCAGACCTCCTCAACTGTTACGAGGTGGCGCACGACGTTGATCAGCCCACGGTTCTGAGGGTTATCCTCACGAACCACGGTCTGGCGGATCTTGCGCAGGCCGAGCGTACGAAGGCTCTCCCGCTGGTTCGCCTTGGCGCCGATCGACGACTTGATCTGGGTCACCTTGAGATCTGCCATTTACCGACCTCCTGCTGCCTGAGCGCGCGCACGCAGCATGCCGGCCGGAGCGACATCCTCGAGCGGCAGGCCACGGCGAGCCGCGACCTCTTCCGGACGCTGCAGCATCTTGAGCGCCGCAACCGTCGCGTGCACGACGTTGATGGCGTTGTCGCTTCCGAGCGACTTCGCCAGAATGTCATGGATACCCGCGCATTCCAGCACCGCGCGCGCCGCACCACCGGCGATCACACCGGTACCGGGCGAAGCCGGACGCAGCATGACCACACCGGCCGCCGCCTCACCCTGAACCGGGTGGGTGATGGTCGAGCCGATCATCGGGACGCGGAAGAAGCCCTTGCGAGCCTCCTCGACACCCTTCTGGATGGCCGCGGGAACTTCCTTGGCCTTGCCGTAGCCGACGCCGACCAGACCGTTGCCGTCACCGACGATCACCAGGGCGGTGAAGCTGAAGCGACGACCACCCTTCACGACCTTGGAGACGCGGTTGATCGCGACGACGCGCTCGAGCTGGTTCTTGTCGGCCTGCTGGTCACGACGGTCACCGCCGCCGCGACGATCCCGGCCACCGCCGCGGCCGTCGCGGCTGTCGCCGCCACCGGCGGCACCATTCTGCTGTCCGGCGGGTCCGCTGCCGCCGTCACGCCTCTGACGTCCCGGCATCAGACGTTCCTTCCGTAAATGTTTGCAGTCATCAGAACTTCAACCCACCTTCGCGAGCGGCATCGGCGAGCGCCGCGATGCGGCCGTGGTAGTCGTGGCCACCACGGTCGAACACGACGGCCTCGACACCGGCGGCCTTGGCACGCTCGGCGATCAGCTCGCCGACCTTCTTGCCCTTGGCCGACTTGTCGCCGTCCAGTGCGCGCACATCGGCCTCGATCGAGGACGCGGCGGCAATGGTCTTGCCGAGCGAGTCGTCGATGAGCTGTGCGTGCAGGTGACGCGAGGAGCGGTTGACCACCAGGCGCGGACGCTCGGTGGTGCCGACGACCTTCTTGCGCAGACGGAAGTGACGGCGGGTCTTCGACAGCCGACGCGCGGTCGACACGTCCTTGCCACGCGGCTTGCGCTTGGCAATCTGGTTTTCGGTTTGCGCCATGATCACTTACCCGTCTTTCCGACCTTGCGGCGAACGACCTCGCCGGCGTAGCGGATGCCCTTGCCCTTGTACGGGTCGGGCTTACGCAGTCCGTGGATGACAGCGGAGATCTGGCCGACCTTCTGCTTGTCGATACCGGACACGGAGAACTTGGTGGGCGATTCCACCGCGAAGCTGATGCCCTCCGGGGCCTCGATCGGCACCGGATGCGAGTAGCCGAGGGCGAACTCCAGGTTCGAGCCCTTGGCCGCGACACGGTAACCGACGCCGAAGATTTCCATCTTCTTCTCGTAGCCCTTGGTCACGCCCTCGATCATGTTCGAAACCAGGGTGCGGGTCAGGCCGTGCAGCGAGCGGTTCTGGCGCTGGTCGTCGGGACGGGCGACCTCGAGCTGGCCGTCCTCACCCCTGACGATGGAGATCGGCTCGGCAACAACGTGGGTCAGGGTGCCCTTGGGACCCTTCACCGACACGTTCTGGCCGTCGATGTTCACCTCGACGCCCGCGGGAATTGCGATGGGCTTCTTGCCAATACGCGACATTGTCCTACCTCCGCTTACCAGACGTAGGCGAGGACTTCCCCGCCTACACCTTGCTTGGCCGCCTGGCGATCGGTGAGCAGACCAGTCGACGTGGAGATGATCGCCACGCCGAGGCCGCCCAGGACCTTGGGCAGGTTGGTGGACTTCGCGTACACACGCAGACCCGGCTTCGAGACGCGACGCAGGCCCTGCAGGCTGCGCTCCCGGCTCTGGCCGTACTTGAGGTCGACGACCAGGGTCTTACCCACGGGCGCATCCTCGGTCCGGTAGTCGGCGATGTAGCCCTCGCGCTTGAGGATCTCGGCGATATTCGCCTTGAGCTTCGAATGCGGAGCCTTCACCTGATCGTGGTACGCCGAGTTGGCGTTGCGCAGACGTGTCAGGAAGTCTGCGATCGGATCAGTCATGGTCATAGTTCGACCTTGACACCTTTCTCGCTACGGTTCCCATGCAACACCGGCGTACACATCGGCACGCCAGCCGTGGGCCTATAGCAATTCGGCGGTCCGGTCGACACTTGCCGACCGGATTGAGTTCTCATATGAGCTCTCGGTGCGAGGGCCGTCCACACGTCGATGCAGCAGCGCATCAGGGACATGCGGACACAGAAGTGCCCAAGCAACCGCTCTAGTGTAGGCAAGGTCGCTACCAGGACAAAATCCGGGGTCTGCCGCTTACACTCACCCGCGTGCAGGATTCCTTCGCGACCGCACTCGTCGGTCGCGATGCCGAAATAGCGAGTCTGGCGGCACACGGACGTCGTGCGGCCGCCGGACACGGGTGCGTCGTGCTGGTCGAGGGCGAGCCGGGGATCGGCAAATCAGCACTGCTGGCGGCGGCCCGGATCCCATTGGCAGCGGCGGGTCTGCGCATCCGAGTCGGCGCCGCCGAGGAATTGCGGCAGGGCGTGCCGTTCGCCGGGGTGTGCTCCTGGCTCGACGACGCGGGCCCGACATCCCCGATCGACGCGCTGCGCAGCGGAGATCGGGTGGGCGATGTGGCCGCGACCCATGAACTCACCATCGCTGAGGCGATTCTGGACCAGATCGACACCTGGTGCGCCGCGGGCCCGATCGCCCTGGTCATGGACGATGTGCACTGGGCAGATCGCTCGAGCCTGACGCTGCTGCACCGGCTCTGCACCCTCATCGACGAGCTGCCGCTGCTGCTGGTGCTCGCGGCCCGGCCGTTGCCGCGCGGCCCGGCCTTCGCCGCACTGTCGGCCGAACTTGTCGCACGGCAGGCCCCGGTGCTGCGGCTCGGCGCCCTGCCGGCGACCGACGCCGCGAAACTGGTGCGTCAGCTGGTCGGTGCCGAACCAGGATCACGGTTATTGGCGAAGGTGGCCGAGGCCGGTGGAAATCCGCTGCATGTCTCGGAATTGGTGGCTGCCTTGGTGCGCGACGGGCAGATCCGGGTGGTCGCCGACATCGCAGATCCCGCGGGCGCTGTCGTCGCGAACACGTCCGCATCATTGGCCGAGGCGATTACGCAGCGGCTGGACTTCCTGTCCCGTCCGACACGCGATGTGCTGCCGATGGCCGCGGCCCTCGGTCCGACCATCGATGTCGCGGACCTCGCGGTGGTGTTGAAGATCCCAATTCTGGATGCCTGGAGCGCCGTCACCGAGGCGCTGGACGGCGGGCTGCTCATCCGCGTCGACTCCGAGTTGGTGTTTCGGCACGATCTGATCCGGCACGCACTGGCCGATCGGCTGCCTGCTTCACTGCGGTCGGATCTGCTCCAGCAGGCCGGACAGGCGCTCCAGTCGACCGATGCGCCGATCGAACGAGTTGCCTACTATCTGTCGGTCGCCGACCGCGAGTTGGACGGGGCCAGCCTCGATTGGCTGATCGGTGCCGCCGACAAGCTGATGGTTCGCGCCCCCGAACTGGCGAAACGGTTGTTGAGCCGGTTCGCCACGGCGCCGGATCTCGATGCGACAAGGCGTTCGGCACTGATCCGGCTGAGAATTCATGCCCTGCTGTGGGATGGCAACGCCGCCGAGGCCGAATCGGTGGTGCGTGAGGCGCTGCTCACCCGGCCGGAGGACGGCGACGATATCGAACTGCGCTGGTTGCTCGCCCAGATCTATCAAGCCCAGGCCCGGTTGGCCGATGCGGTCGCGGTCGCCGATGAGGTGCTGTCCGCCAGTGCGCTGGGCACGACCAGGGAATTGGGCGTCGAGGACGCCGCCCGTTTTCTGGGTATGTCCGGACTCGGCAATTTCTTCCTCGAGCGGTTCGTGGCCGCGGAGCAGGCCGGTCGGCAGGCCGTATCGCTCGGCGAGAGCGCCGGGAACTCGCTGGCCACCGGATACGGACTGACCGCGGTCGGCGCGGTGCGCTATACCCAGGGCCAGCTCGACGAGGCACTGGACCTGAGTGCGCGGATCCCGGCCCTCTTCGAGGACGGGACCGGGCCCGACCAATTCGATCCGTACGCGCTCTACGCCCACTGCCTGATCGAACTCGATCGGCTGACCGACGCCGAAGAGGTACTGAAGACGGCCATCGGGCGCAACCGCCGATTCCGCGGCGTCTATCTGTCTTCGAACCTGGTCGCCAAGGCGCGGATGTATCTGGTGGGCGGGCGCTGGGACGACGCGCTGGCCGAATGCACAGCGAGTATGCAGACACCCGATGTGCTCGGATATGCAACGGTCGCGCACACCGTCGCGACGCTCATCGGAATTCGCCGCGGCACCTTCCTGCCGGACCCGGACGGCCTGCCCGCGCCGGATGATCGACTGGGCAATATCGGTTACGCGCATTTCCATCCGTGGGCCAAGGCCCTGACCCATGAGGCCCGCGGCCACCCTGCCCTGGCGTTGGAACTACTCCTCGACGCACATCAGCGACTTGCCGACGGATTGGCCGCAGCCACACTGCATTACATCTTCCCGGATATCGCGCGCTTGGCCGCGGAAATCGGTGACGTGCACGCGGCCCGGTCGGTAGCGGCCAGCGCGGATCTACTCCCCACCCGCCAGCCGACCGCGTCGCGAACCGGAACAGCCCTGCTGTGCCGCGGCCTCGCCGACTCCGATCCCGACGGCCTCCTCGCGGCTGCGCGCGCCTTCCAACAATCCGGCCGACCGCTGTTCGAGGCCCAGGCGCAGGAAAACGCCGCCGTCCTACTCGCCGCCGCGGGCCGCGGACCCGAGTGCCACAACGCATTGGACGCCGCGATCGGACTGTATTCCGGCCTCGGCGCATCCTGGGATTCCGCCCGCGCGGTGGCACGCGTCCGGCCATACGGAATCCGCCGCGGCGTCCGCGGACCCCGCAACCGCCCCAAATCCGGCTGGGCAGCCCTCACCGACACCGAACGCAAAGTCGCCGTGCAGGCCGCCGAGGGCCTGTCCAACACTGACATCGCAGCCCAAATGTTCTTGTCCCGCCGCACAATTCAATCCCACGTCTCGAATATCCTCGCGAAACTCGACCTCCACTCCCGACGAGAAATCGCCACCGCCATGCCCCAACCGCACTGACCCCCGAGCACCCTAGGGAGCGAATGCCGCCTGGTCACGCTAACCTTCCCCACACCTCGCACACCGACTCACCGCACGAAACGCTGTGCCCCGAACACGAAGGTATGCGATCGCTTCTGAGCGGTTGGCGGGCGACATTAGGATTGGATCATGTCGCTTCCGCGCATCGAACGGCCCGACCTCCCCGAGTACATGACCTGGGAGGAGCTCGAGCAGCTACCCGAGGAGATTGCCAGCCAGATCGAACTGTGGGGCGGGCGGGTGGTCTGGCTACGGCGTGGACCAGCCGAGCACCAGGCGTTCACGTTCGCACTGACCAGCGCACTCAAGCGGTGCGCGCGTGCGGGGATGGCGGAGCAGCCACAGCACTGCAGGCGCGTCGACTTCGAAACCAACGTGTTCTTCGGCGAAACCGGAAAATCCGACTTCGTCACACCCGATTTTCTGGCCTATCGCTGCCTGGATGCCCCTTACCAGGACATCAGGGCCAAGGATGTTCTTCTTGTCGGCGAGGTCTTGTCTCCGTCGAACACCCAGACCGACATGGACGACAAACGGGCACGCTACGCCAGAGCGGGCATCCCCTGGTATTGGGAGATCACTCTCGAACGCGAGAAGAGCGCGATCGCTATGGTTCGCGCCTTTGCGCTGGAGACAACACACGGCGACCTCCCGGCAGGCGTACATCCGCTGTACCCGGCCAATTACCTGCTGGCCGGCAAATGGAGCCCGAAGGATTCCGTCGCGATCGACACCGAGTTCCCGTTCCGAATCAACATCCCCTGGTCCGAACTCGAATTCTGAACCGCAGCACCAGCCCCGAAACCGGACGGGCCACGCCGACTGGTACTGATCGAGGGCAGTGAAATGGTGGTTCGTGCGGCCGGGGAGAACCGCCATATGACTACGCTCGGCGAGCTCATACGGAAACAGCCGAAGGCACGGACTCGGGTGAGTCCGTGCCTTCGGTTGGGATTCAGTGTTGTGCGCTCACAACGAGCGCGGGCTCACCAGGAGCTCTTGTGCACGCCCGGCAGCTCGCCGCGGTGCGCCATCTCGCGGAGGCAGACGCGGCAGAGGCCGAACTTGCGGTAGACCGCGTGGGGGCGGCCACAGCGCTGGCAACGGGTGTAGGCGCGGACACCGAACTTCGGCTTGGCTTCGGCCTTGATCCGCAGTGCTTTCTTGGCCATCGTCAGTTCTCCTTGAACGGGAAGCCGAGGTGCTTGAGCAGGGCACGGCCTTCTTCGTTATTGGTCGCCGTGGTCACCACGGTGATGTCCATACCGCGCGGGCGGTCGATGGAGTCCACGTCGATCTCGTGGAACATCGACTGCTCGCTCAGACCGAACGTGTAGTTGCCGTTGCCGTCGAACTGCTTCGGCGACAGGCCGCGGAAGTCGCGGATACGGGGCAGCGCGATGGAGACCAGGCGGTCCAGGAACTCCCACATGCGGTCGCCGCGCAGGGTGACCTTCGCGCCGATCGGCATGCCCTCACGCAGCTTGAACTGCGCGATCGACTTGGTGGCCTTGCGGACCTCGGGCTTCTGACCGGTGATCAGCTCCAGGTCCTTGATGGCGCCGTTGATCAGCTTGGCGTCACGGGCGGCGTCGCCGACACCCATGTTCACGACAACCTTGACCACGCCCGGGATCTGCATCACGTTGGCGTAGTCGAACTCGCTGTTCAGCGCGTCCTTGATCTCGGCCCGGTAGCGCGCCTTCAGGCGCGGCTGGGTCTGCTCAGAGGTGGTCATGTCAGATGTCCTTCCCGTTCTTACGGGAGATCCGGACGCGCTTGCCGCTCTCCTCGTCGGTGCGGTAACCGACGCGGGTCGGCTTGCCATCGGAATCGACGACCATCACGTTCGAGACCTGGATCGGGGCTTCCTGGGTGACGATGCCACCGGAGGAGGCGCCACGCTGGTTCGCCGAGTTCGCGACGTGCTTCTTGATCCGGTTCACGCCCTCGACCAGGACCTTGCCGGTCGCCGGGTAGGCCTGGATGACCTTGCCCTTCGCGCCCTTGTCCTTACCCGAGATGACGAGCACGGTGTCGCCCTTGTGCACCTTCATGTCAGAGCACCTCCGGGGCCAGCGAAACGATCTTCATGAACTTCTTCTCGCGCAGCTCGCGGCCGACCGGGCCGAAGATACGCGTGCCACGCGGGTCGTTGTCCGGCTTGATCAGCACGGCCGCGTTCTCATCGAACTTGATGTACGAACCGTCCGGGCGACGACGCTCCTTGACGGTGCGCACGACGACAGCCTTGACGACCTCGCCCTTCTTGACGTTGCCACCGGGGACGGCGTCCTTGACGGTGGCGACGATGATGTCGCCGATACCGGCATAGCGACGCGACGAACCACCGAGAACGCGGATGCAGAGGATTTCCTTCGCACCCGTGTTGTCGGCGACGCGCAGTCGCGACTCCTGCTGAATCACTTCAGCCTCCTTGACCTGGATGTATACGCACGCCGGATTGCCGACCCGACGGGCATGGTCGCGTTACCACCCGAACGCGCGCCTGCCAGCGGTTATGCGGATCTCGATGACCCAACCACTGGGGGTTCGCGGCCGGATTGCGGGCATAGCTCCCGCAGGCAACCGCATCAGTGTAGGTGAATGCCCAGGTCGGTCCCAAATCGGGCCCCATCCACGCAGGCTGAACTTCCGCTGTGAAACCCGCGCGGATCAGTGCTGGCGGGCTGTCCCGTTACTACCCTCGGGACCAGCAAGATCACCAGAAGAACTGTGCACATTCCACATCACCGCTGGAAAGGGGTTCTCTTGAGTTCGTCCGCGCGTTCCGCCCGGATCGATCGTCGCACCTTCCTGATCGCACTCGGCGTGATTCCGGCCACCACCGCGCTGGTCTCGTGTTCGCGGGATCAGCCGGTGCGGCTCACCGGGGTCGATATGCGGGGCGAGGACCAGACGATCCGACCGCAGGACGATCTGTTCCGGTACGTCAACGGCAGCTGGCTGCGCGACTATCAGCTGCCGCCGGATAAGCCGTCCTACAGCACGTTCGACGAGGTGAACGATCGCGTCGAACTGCAGCTGCGGGAGATCGTGGCGGGCATCGGCGATCCGAAGGCCGGATCGGCAGAACAGCAGATCCGCGATCTCTACGACGCCCGGCTCGATGCGGCCGAGATCGAACGGCTCGGCCTGACCCCGCTGGCCGATCTGTTCGCCGCGATCGATGGCGCGGCGACCAAGGCGGATCTCGCCCGGGTGATGGGTGGGCTGCCGATCGGCGGGCTGATCGGGTTGGACGTCGGGGCGGATCCGAAGAACTCCGGCGAATACGTCGCGACTATTTCCCAGTCCGGTATCGATCCCCATATGGGTGAGCAGTATTACCGCAAACCCGCATACGCCGAGCAGCGTGCGGCCTATCGGACGTACCTGGAGCGCGTCGCCGCCGGTGCGAGCTTTGCCGATCCCGCGGGCACCGCCCAGCGGGTATTCGAGTTGGAGACCAGGATCGCCGCCGGTTTCTGGGAGGACGTGCGGCTACGCAATCCCGATGCCACCTACAACCCGCTCGACTGGGCTCAATTGACCGCGCTGGCACCGCAATTCGACTGGGAGCCGTGGCTCGCGGGCACTACCGACCGACCGCACTCGCTATTCGACAGGGTGGTGGTCGGCCAGCCGTCGTTCGTGACGGCCGCCGGACAGCTCTGGGCCGAAGTCGATATCGCGGGCTGGCGAGAGTATCTGCGCCTGGCGATGGTCAAACATTTCGCGGAGCTGCTACCCGAGGCCATCGCCGATGCCGAATTCGAGTTCGTCGGCAAGACATTGCAGGGGATGCGCGAGCGCCAAGAGCCGTGGAAGGACGGCATCGCCACCGTCAATGCGAATCTCAGCCAGCAGCTCGGGAAACTCTATGTGGGCAAACACTTTCCGCCCGCGGCCAAGGAGCGTGCGCTGGCGATGGTGACCGACCTCCTGTCCGCCTATCGGGCCGATTTCACCGAGTCCACCTGGATGTCGCCGCCGACCAGGCAGGCCGCCATCGCCAAACTCGACAAGATCGTCACGAAGATCGGCTATCCGGATACCTGGATCGACTACTCGGGGCTGACCATCACCCGCGGCAAGTTGATCGAATCCGTCCGTGCCGCCCAGAGCTTCGAAACCAAACGCCATTTCGCGCGACTCGGCACACCGGTCGACAAGTCCGAATGGATGATGCCGCCGCAGCTGGTGAACGCCATGTACGACCCGAACGCCAACTCGATCTCCTTTCCCGCCGCCATTCTGCAGCCGCCGTTCTTCGATAGGGACGCCGAAGCCGCGGTCAATTACGGCGCGATCGGGGCGGTCATCGGGCACGAGATCGGGCACGGGTTCGATGATCAGGGATCGCGCTACGACGCCGACGGCAATCTGCGCGACTGGTGGACACCCGAGGATCGCGCCGCCTTCGATACCAAGACCAAACAGCTGATCGAGCAGTACAACGTGCTGGTCCCCACGGGTCTGGATCCGAGTAAGCGCGTCGACGGCGCCCTCACGGTCGGGGAGAATCTCGCCGATCTGCGCGGTCTCGGCATCGCCCTGGCCGCCTTGGGGATCGCCGATAAACGCGACGGAAAGGATAATCCCGACCACCGGACAATGTTCCTGTCCTGGGCGCGTATCTGGCGGGATAAATCGACCACGCAGCAGCAGGAATTGCGGCTCGCCATGGATGTTCACGCGCCCAACGAGTTTCGCGCCAACCAAGTGGTCCGCAATATCGAAGAGTTCTACACCACGTTCGCCGTACAGCAGGGTGACGCGCTGTTCCTGCCCCAGGACCAGCGCGTCTCGCTCTGATACGACGGGCCCGCCGGGCCGGGGACAGGTAGCCTCGGGCCAGCACTATCGCGCCTGACGAGGATGCGGCGGGACCGCATCGGGAGAGGAATTCCCGTGACATCAACCGGTCGCCCCGGTCAGCTGGACCGCCGCGCCTTCCTGGTGGCGCTCGGGGTGGTGCCCGCCGCCGTCGCCTTGGTCTCCTGCTCCAAGAATGAGCATTCGGTGCAGCTCACCGGGGTCGATATGGGCGGTGCGGATGCGGCGATCCGACCGCAGGACGATCTGTACCGGCACGTCAACGGCGAGTGGCTGCGCGAGTACCAGCTGCCGCCGGATAAGGCCGCGGTCGGCGCGATCAGCGATGCCAGCGACCGGACGCTGGATCAACTGCACGAGATCATCGAGGGCATCAAGGATCCGAAGGCGGGTTCGCAGGCACAGCAGATTCGCGATCTCTATGACGCGCGGCTGGACGAGTCCGCCTTCGAAACGCTCGGCATGACACCGCTGGCCGATCTCATCGCCAAGATCGACGGCGCGGCGACCAAACCGGATCTGGCCAAGGTGATGGCGGAGCTGCCGATCTCCGGGCTGATCGGCATCGGTATCGGCATCGATCGCAAGGACTCCAACGCGTATATCCCCACCATCAGCCAATCGGGTATCGCGCTGAGCGAGCAGTATTACCGCAAGTCGGAATACACGAAGCAGCTCGCGGGCTACCGGACGTATCTCGAGAAGATGTCCACGGGTGTCGGTTTCGCCGATCCGGCGGGCCTGGCGCAGCGCATGGTCGATCTGGAGACCAAGATCGCGGCGGCGCATTGGGACAGCGTGCGCAATCGCAATACCGACGCCACCTACAACGTGCTGAGCTGGCACGAATTGGTCGCGCTCGGACCGCAATTCGATTGGGATCCGTGGATGGCGGGCAATACCGATCGGCCGCGCTCACTGTTCGAGAAGATCGTGGTGGCGCAGCCGTCGTTCGTGACCGCGGTGGCGCAGCTGTGGGCCGATACCGATATCGCGCTGTGGCGGGAGTACCTGCGCGTCAATGTGGTCGCCGAGTATGCCCGATTCCTGCCCAAGGCCATCCGCGACGCACGCTTCGAGTTCGTCGGCAAGGTGCTCAACGGGATCGAGGAGCGGCCCGAAATCTGGAAGTCCGGTGTCGGCCTCGTCAACGAGAATCTCGGCGACCAACTCGGCAAACTGTATGTCGAGAAACACTTTCCACCCGCTGCCAAGGATCGGGCCAACGAGATGGTGGCCGACCTCATGGCCGCCTACAAGGCGAACTTCAGCCATTCGTCGTGGATGTCGCAGCCGACCAGGGATGCCTCGATCGTCAAACTCGACAAGATCGAGGCCAGGATCGGCTACCCGGACAAGTGGGATGACTACTCCGGGTTGAAGATCACCAGGGGCAAATTGATCGAATCCCTACGCGCCGTCAGCGCTTTCGAATCCAAGAAGGCGTTCAACCGGCTCGGCACCCCGGTCGACAAGTCCGAATGGGGTATGTCACCGCAGACCGTCAACGCCTACTACTCTCCGACCAGCAACCAGATCACCTTCCCCGCCGCCTATCTGCAGGCGCCGTTCTTCGATAAGGACGCCACCACCGCGGTCAACTACGGCGCGGTCGGCGCCACCATCGGCCACGAGATCGGTCACGGCTTCGACGATCAGGGCCGCAAGTACGACGCCAACGGCAACCGCAGTGACTGGTGGACACCCGAGGACCTGGCCGCATTCGAAGCCAAAACCAAACAGCTGATCGATCAATTCGATGTGCTGGTACCCGAGGGCCTCGATCCCAAATACCACGTCGACGGTGCACTTACCGTGGGCGAAAATCTCGCCGACCTGCGCGGCCTGCAAATCGCCGTCGAGGCGTACCGCATCGCCGCCGAGCGCGCGGGCATCGAGCCCGACTACCAGCAGATGTTCCTGTCCTACGCCCGTAGCTGGCGCGAAAAGCAAACCGAGGAATCCACCATCGGCCTGCTCCAGGACGTCCACGCCCCCAACGAATTCCGCTGCAACCAGATCGTCCGCAATATCGCCCAGTTCTACAACAGCTTCGCCGTCAAGGAAGGCGACAAACTCTTCCTCCCCGAGAACGAGCGCATCACGCTCTGACACTCGTCCCTGAAGAAGCCCGGCCAACGCCGGGCTTCTTCTGGTTATCGGACCAAGTCCGCGAAGCTGATATCGCCGAGCACTACGTGCTCCAGTCGCATGAAACCGTCGCGGTGCAAGCGGTGCAGGCGGTATTCGGCGGCGTGTGCATCGAGCCGGAATTCACGGACCTCTTCGATGTCGTACTTGGTATCGAGCGCCACGACCAGATAGAGCGGGATGCCTGCGCGGGCGTACTGCACCTTCTTGTCGAGCAGATCCTCGGCTGCGGTGGATGGCGATGAAACCTCGACGACGATCAGTGCATCACCGGCCTCCGGTTTCGCACCTCGCTCCGGAAGGCAGCGATAGACGGTGACATCCGGTCGCCGGAATGTGAATTTCGGGACCCGCCAAAGCACTACGTCGATATCGGTCTCGGCTCGGATACACGGCTCGGTACTCGGCAGTTGCTCCATGGCCCCAGCCAGCCGACGAGCCACGCGATTGTGTTCGGGTACCGGCGACTCACAGACGATCACATGTCCGTGCACGACCTCGATCTCGCGCGCCACCTTCTCAGGCAGTTGGCGGTACTGCTCCTCGGTCATCTCGTGCGGCAGGTGGCCGGACCGCTCGATCGTCATGACGGAAGCCTACCCATTCGTCATGACGGGAGCTGATGTCGGCGGCCATGATCGACTGCCGATCTTCCTTGCTGTGCTTGCCGGATACGCGTCGCCATGTGCGCGTGAAAGAAGCCCGACTGGTGAGCCGGGCTTCTTTCGTGGGGAAACCCTTCCGGGCAACCCTTTTCGTCACCAACGCGATTCGAGGTCGGTGGGGTCAGAAGGCGCTGCCGGTCGAGGGCATGGGGATGTAGCCGGGCCAGATGCTCGGGTAACCCGGGTAGCTCGGGTACCCCGGGTAGCTGGGGTAGCCGGGCCAGCCGCGGTGGCCCCAACCACCTCGGCCCCAGCCGCCGTGACCCCAGCCGCCGTAACCGGGGTGCCCGTGGATATCTTCCGCCTGATCCACGAGCACGATCGCGGGGTCGTGGGTGTCGGCCGGTGCGGCGAGGGCGGGGACCGCGACCGCGGCAATCGGGGTCAGGGCCATCGCGGAGGTGATGGCGATACGGGCAATCAGGGGCCGGACACGTCCGGCGTCACTCTTTCGATTCATCGGAACTACCTCAATTCGGTATGCGTCAGTCGTTCGATGACCCACGTGCTCACGGGTTCGACGTCGATGCCTCCCGGACGAGAGGATCGTTAATGACGCATTTAACGTACCGCTATCTAGCGGCACGTTCAATAGGTCGCACAAAGATGACGTGACAGCGAATTCCGGCGGCGAGCCGGGAAGTTCGGGCAATCAACGTAGGTTAGGCTGGCCTATGCCGTTGCGGTTCGGAGCAGCCGGTCGGGGAATTCCTCGATGAAGGAGAGGGTGAGCATGCAGACTGTTCGGATGTCTCGCGGTTGGGCGCGGGCGGCGGTCGCCGCACTGGCCGGTGCACTGACCCTGGGCATTGCCGCCTGTGGGTCGGCGAGCGACGATGCGGGGTCCGACGGCGGCGCGCCCGTCACCATTACCCACGCGCGCGGCACCACGACCGTGACCGGAACCCCGAAAAAGGTTGTCACGCTGGGGAACCAGTGGCTCGACACCACGCTTGCACTGGGGGTGACGCCGGTCGGGTACGTCGACAATGTCGCCTCGGTGTCCAAGACCACGCCACCATGGGAGCCGAAGGCGCTCGAATCGTCGAAGGCCTTGAATACCACGGGCAATATCGCCGAGCAGGTCGCGGCGCTGGAGCCGGATCTGATTCTGGTGGACGGATTCCTGGCCGACCAGAAGACCTATGACGAGTTGTCCAAGGTCGCGCCGACGCTGCCCGCGCTGACGAAGGAGACGGTCGCACCCTGGCAGGATCAGGTGACCACGCTCGGCAAAGTGCTACACAAAGAGGATGCGGCGACGCGGGTGATCGCCGACGTGGACAAGAAGGTTCAGGACATCGGCCAGGCGAATCCTGGTCTGAAGGGTAAGACCTTCGCCAGCACCTGGTTGGCCAGCCCGGCGCAACTGATGGTGCTGACCGATCCGAACGATGGGTCGAGCAAGATCTTCACCCAGCTCGGGCTGAGCATCCCGAAGAACCTCACCGATAGGCCGTCCAATCAGGGCAGGCTCGCGCTCTCGCCCGAGCGGGTCGATGAGCTCAGCGCCGATCTGCTGCTGGCCGGCTACTCCCCCGGTATGGACGAAAAGTACCGGCAGCTGCCGGGATACACCGATCTGCCCGCGGTGCGCAAGGGCTCGGTGGTGTTCCTGACCGTGCAGGAGATCAGCGCCATCAACCAGCCGACCGCCCTTTCGGTGCCCTACATGCTGACCAAGCTGGAGCCCGCCTTCGCCAACGCGGCGAAATAGTTCAACGCGCCGCAGCTCGAAGGCCCGCACTCGCCAGAGCGCGGGCCTTCGGCCATTCCGCGGCCAGGTCGAGCAAATAGCGCAGTTCGTCGGACCGATCGCGAGTACCGACCAGCACCGCAGCATCGATGTGCCGAACCGGTTCGGGTACACCGCCGCGGGACTTCGCCTGTGCGGCATAGGCAATCGCCAGGGCGCGTCCGCCGACATCGCCGTCGAAGGGAGCGTCGGCCCGGTACTGCTTCAGGTGCAGGATGGCGTCCCAGATCTCGACCGTCATGCGATACAGACGCGATGCCGATTCTCCATCGCGCACCGGGCCGTCGTGCAGGACGATCTCCGGTACCGCGGCAGTGAGATCCCGCCACAGCGGCTTCAGCACGCGGCAAGCCCGGCCCGCACGATCCAGGTGCGCGCGGACGAGGACCGCGTCCACGACCGGAAACGAGATGAGTACCGCGATGACGGCGAAGTTGACGAAAGCCAGCACGGCGAAGATGGTTCCCGGCCGTTCCGGAGAGACACCGATGGCGGCTCGCACCAACGCGATGCACGAAGTCACGATCCACCAGCAGGCAATCGCCAGCAAGGCCGAATAGGCCAACCGCTCGGCCACCGTGTCACCGGGGAGCCGAAGTTCCCGGATACAGGCGCGAACGATCAGCACACCGGCGGCCAGGATCGGCAGATACGAACCCGCCCAGATCACGGCATCCCAGCGCAGCCCACCCGCGACGGACAGTCCGAGGCCCTCCGCCACGGTGGCGACCAGCACGCCACCGCTGACCGACGCCCCGACCGCGTTGTAGCGACGTTGTCTGCGGACCGCCGACTCGACCGGTGCCCCGTCGAGCAGTCGGGCCAGGCCGTACACGTACGCGACCGCGATGAGCCCGGCACCGAGGTACAGCCGATGCCCGAGATCGGCATGTCCGAGGAAGAAGGCGGGCCCGGCCATCAGGAGTCCGGCGAGATTCCAGCCGAGCGCACGATTGACGAGCCGATCCATGGTCACTTCGTCGAGCAGAAACCAGCGAGCCGCCGTGATCACGGCGACGAATACGAAGGTCGATATTCCGACCACGGGCGGCACACTGTCCATCGCGTTCGACCCTAGAACTCGCAAGGGCCGAACGCGATTCGATCAGCGCACTGCGACCAATTCCCCGGCCTCGGCGAGCTCGGCCTGTTCGTCCTCGACGTACTTATCCCCAGCGAAGTACGAGGCCGCCGCGGCCAGGAACATCATCACCGCAGCCGAGACGAACACCACGACCAGACCCGAGTGGAACGGTCCGGTGAGCAGATGCGGGAAGAACTCCTGACCGGTGAGGGTGTCCGCGTGCACGCCCGGCTGCGCCAATTCACCGGTCGGGCCGAGCAATTCCTGGATCGGGTTGAAGCCGAGGAACGCGGCGAACATACTCGCCACCGGCGGCAGATCGGCGAGCTGACTCGCCGCGCCCGCGGAGACGCCCTGGGCGCGCAAGCCGCTGTCGAGCGCCGAGGGCAGGCTGGCGGCGAGGCCGACGACCATGAGCGAGAAGAAGATTCCCATCGACAGCGCATTACCGCCGTTGAACAGAGTGCCGCGCATACCGGAGGCCGCGCCGCGCTGGGCCGCTGGCACGCTCGACATGATGGCTGCGGTATTCGGAGAGAAGAACAATTGGCGAAGTTGCCGAGCCCGAAGACGCGGTTGCGGCGACAAAGCCCTCGAGGCCATACGCGCACCAACGTCTGCACCCGGCACGACGAACTACGGCCAAACCTGAACCGCGCCTTGCCGTCGACAATTACGCAGAACCTACAGGTTGCGGCGGGGTGCCAGCAGGGAACGGATGCGTTGCAGGGCTTCGTGTGCCTCGGCCGTCAGCTCATGCATACCTGTCTTGACGGTGGCCCTGATGGTCCGCTGGATCTGGTGCGGTAGTCGGTGGTGTTCGGCGGATTCGATGGCGGTTCTGAATGCGTCCGCTGCAGCATCGGGCTCATTGATCGCGGCGAATACTTCGCCCGAGGTCACGCGCTCGATAGTCCTCCACTGCGGCGCGGAAGGGGTCCCGGCGGTGACCTTTACGAGTCGGCTGGCCTCGGCTAGTCGACCCGTTCCGAGTAATCCTCGAATCTCGATTTCACGCAGCGCGAATGGCTGGAAGAGTAAGCCACTGTACGCATTTCGCTCCAGCAGATGTCGGTATCGCTGTAGCGCGATGTCGAATTGTTCGCCGTGACCGAGTTCGCCTGTCGCACGGCAGAGAAACGCGAGCGCACTGCCTTGGTCGGCAGGATTGGCAGCCAGCGACAACGACTGTTCCTGCCGTGCAACACCCGCAGCGGCATGGCCAGCCTTGCGAAGCTCGTTGCCGTGCATTCTGAGCGTGTGCGCGTAGAACGCAGGGGCGTCGAGATGTGCGGCTATCTTGACGGCCTGCCCGGTCCATCGGGCGGCCGACGACAGGCTTTCCTCGGGTAGCACTGTCCCGAGCGAGACGCCGAGTGCCACCCGAGCTTGCGCGAGCAAGATCAAGCTATCTCGCTCCATGTGGCCCTCGGCTGCCCTCGCTTCCAACCGGGCTACCAGTGGCCAAAGTTCATTGACGGCTTCGACGGCATGACCGGACTGGCGCGCTATCTCTGCGAGTCGGACTGTGCTGTCACCGAATTGGAGCATGGCGCGATACTCGGCGTCATCTACTCCGGTGACGCCGAGTACATGAGGAGGCAGGCCCAATCGGGCGGCGATATGACGACGTGATGCGACATCGCTTATTGCTCGCCGTCCGGTTTCGATCATCGACACATAGGACTTGTCGTAGCCGAGCAACTCGGCAAGTGCGATTTGATTGAGCCCGTTTATCCGGCGGTACGCGCGGAGAATCGTCGGTAGGTCGCGGGTCGCTATCGCGGTGGCCGCTTCCGGGGCGGCCCACAACCAGATAGCGGAGGCGATCGGTGTGGTGTGGATCGGTCGCGAACTCGGTCGGGTGGTCGCCGCGCAGGTAGGGCACACGGGCTCGGTCGCGTAGCGGCCCACGGTGACGCCGCATGCCTGACACCCGCCGCCGTCCACGGTGTCCTCCTACACGCTCTCGGCTGCCCGGAGTTGCGCGAACCACGTCATGATGGACCGCTTATAGCCATCGGGCATGTTCAACCCGGCGATATCGTTCTCCCTGAACAATCCGACTTCCTTGTGTTCATGTGACAGCACCGGCTCGGCATCGGTGTCCGGGTAGCACCCGTACGTCACGATGAACACGTGACGCTCGACCTCGTTGATGTAGTAGACCCACGAGTCGAGGATCGGGCCGGTGGTTACCGGCCACTGTGTTTCCTCCGTAATCTCGCGCGCTACACATTCCTCGGGGGTCTCGGTGGGTTCGATTCTGCCGCCTGGCAATTCCCACTCTTCGCGCTCGTTCTTCAGCAGGAGCACCTGACCGTCACGAACGACAACGCCTTTGATCGAGACCGAGTACATGTGCGGAACGTAACCGGAGGCAGTCATGTCCGCGACGCTAGCACCGGCATGACCACGGGATAGCTGGTTGCACGGTGACAGTCCGTCAGTGGACGCGCCCGCACAGCCAGACGCACCGTTGGTTGCATGTTCGTGGACTTACAGCAGGAGTGGGCAGCAGGAGTAGCCGCAAAGCTGGTTGCGGATGGGTTGGCCCGGTTCGACGGAATTACGACACGGGCGCAGCTGGTCGCCCTCGGGGCGTCTCTCGGCCGCACTGTCCCGCACCGGGACAGTGCGGCGGATGGCGTGACAACACTGATGCATCGCGGTGGGCTCGCGGCCCGTATCGGATTCGAGGGCTTCGGGAATGGTCCGCTACCGCCGCACACGGACCGGTCGGGCACACCGGACCCGCCCGCGCTGCTGATGGTGGTATGCGGCCGCAAGGGCAAGGGCGGCGAATGCACCGCCATCGACGGTCAATGCGTGTACGCCGATCTTATTCTCACCAATCCCGAAGCTGCACAATCACTTTCGCGGCCGAGAACCGTACTGTTCGGTGGTGCGTCGGGGTATCTGAGCTCGATATTCGAGCACACGCCGGACGGACGGATTCGAATTCGGTATCGCAGTGACGAGTTAGCGAAGTTCTCGCCTGACATCGTGCGATGGTTGCCCGCGCTGACCGATGCCGTGGAACGCCGCACGATCCGGTTCGGGTTGGAACCTGGGCAGGGCTACGTGCTGCACAACCATCGCTGGTTGCACGGACGTACCGGATTCACCGGCGACAGGGTGATGTACAGGCTCAGCGTGAACCCGCACGCGCAGTTCGCGATTCCATCTGGTTTCGAGGCACCGAATAGCGTCGGAGTGAAGCCATGAACGTCGATTACGACACCGTCCGGGTGACGGTCCGCTTCGAGAACGGCTCGGACGATCCGAACGACTACCCGCACTACGACCACTGCGGCTTTGAGCCTCGCTCGCTCACGACCGAGCAGGCACACCGGCTATTGCAGATCCACTTGCACAACGATTCCGTCCAATGCAAGCAGCGACAGGCAGCGCTCAGCACGCTGGAAGCTGCCGGGTGCTTGCACCGCGCATCCCGGTCGGCGGCCACATCATGAACGAGGCGATGCGGCGGCTCCCGTGGCGTAGCAAGCTCAACTCACAGCAACTCGCCGAAGTCGAGTCGATCCTTCGGGAGGCAAGCCGGGCGGATCTGGATACGCTGGCGCGCATCGCTACCGAGCTACGCCAGCAGTCTGGGCAGCCGCGCATGCAAGCCGAGATCGACGGGGTACTGGCTCGGTACTGGGCGGCACACCCAGAACGGCGGAGAGGAGGCGAGATACGGCCGAGCAACGCAGCCGAGGAACCGGGCGGCTGACCACGGGCGGCACACTGTCCATCGCGTTCGACCCTAGAACTCGCAAGGGCCGAACGCGATTCGATCAGCGCACCGCGACCAATTCCCCGGCCTCGGCGAGCTCGGCCTGTTCGTCCTCGACGTACTTATCCCCAGCGAAGTACGAGGCCGCCGCGGCCAGGAACATCATCACCGCAGCCGAGACGAACACCACGACCAGACCCGAGTGGAACGGTCCGGTGAGCAGATGCGGGAAGAACTCCTGACCGGTGAGGGTGTCCGCGTGCACGCCCGGCTGCGCCAATTCACCGGTCGGGCCGAGCAATTCCTGGATCGGGTTGAAGCCGAGGAACGCGGCGAACATACTCGCCACCGGCGGCAGATCGGCGAGCTGACTCGCCGCGCCCGCGGAGACGCCCTGGGCGCGCAAGCCGCTGTCGAGCGCCGAGGGCAGGCTGGCGGCGAGGCCGACGACCATGAGCGAGAAGAAGATTCCCATCGACAGCGCATTACCGCCGTTGAACAGAGTGCCGCGCATACCGGAGGCCGCGCCGCGCTGGGCCGCTGGCACGCTCGACATGATGGCTGCGGTATTCGGGGAGAAGAACAATCCACAGCCGATGCCGTTGAGCAGCACGATGGCGGCGAAAACCCAGTAGTTGAAGTCGACGGGGATGGCGAGCAGCAGCAAGAAGGTGAACCCGGCCAGCGCCGCGCCGCCGGTGGTGAACCAGCGCGAACCGTACCGGTCCGACAGCCAACCCGAAACCGGTCCGGCGGCAAGGAATCCCACGGTCAGCGGCAGCAGATAGATACCGGCCCACAGCGGCGTCGATTCGTAGTCGTAGCCGTGCAGCGGCAGCCAGATGCCCTGCAGCCAGATGATCAGCATGAACTGCATACCGCCGCGGCCGATCGAGACCATCAGGTTGGCGAAGTTGCCGAGTCCGAAGGCGCGGTCGGCGAATAGCGACAGGTGGAACATCGGCTCGGCGACCTTGGTCTCCACCACGCAGAACACCGCGAGCAGGGCGATTCCGCCGAGCACCGCGCCGAGCACCCAGGGGTTGGACCAGCCGGTGGGGTGTCCGCCGTAGGGCTGGATACCGTAGGTGATGCCGGTGAGCAGTGCGGTGAGGCCGAGTCCGAAGGTGATGGTGCCCGCCCAGTCGACCTTGCCCTTGGTGCGCATCCCCACCTCGTGCAGTGAGCGGTAGGACCAGATCGCACCGACTATGGCGATCGGCACGCTGACCCAGAAGACCGCGCGCCAATCCCATTCCGACAGCACACCACCGATGATCAGTCCGAGGAATGAGCCGGCGACCGCGGCGACCATATTGATGCCGAGCGCGGTGCCGCGCTGTTTGGCGGGGAAGGCGTCGGTCAGGATGGCCGTCGAGTTGGCCATCAGCATAGCGCCGCCGATGCCCTGCAGCACGCGCCAGCTGATGATCCACATCGCGCCCGATCCGCCGTGGAACGGATCGAAGGACAGCGCGACCGAGGTCACCGCGAAGGCCGCGAAGCCGAGGTTGTAGATCTTGACGCGGCCGAAGATATCGCCGAGCCGCCCGAACATCACCACGAGTACGGCGGTGGCGAGCAGATAGCCCATCAGCATCCACAGCAGGTAGCCGACATTGCCCGCTTCCAGCGGGTTCAGCCCGACGCCGCGGAAGATCGCGGGCAGCGAGATCAACACGATCGAGGCGTTGACCGCGCTGAGCAGCACACCCAGGGTGGTGTTGGTCAGGACGATCCACTTGTAGTGCGGGTGATCCCGGTCGTAGCGCAGGCGACGGCGGATGGTCTGGACATCACCCAGATCGAGATCGGCGGATGGAATCGTCACGGTAGCCCCTTGCTGATTGTTACCTCAGCAAACTATATAGTTAGCTGATGTAACGAACAAGTCAAGGGCCCACCCACTGGGATGTTTCAGCTATCGGCGGCCGTGCGGTAGCCGCGCACCGCGAACGCGCCGAAGACCAGGGCGAGCCCAACGGACCAGGCAATCGTCTGCAGCAGCGGCGTAGCGACGGGGCCGCCGAGCGTAGCGCCGCGCATCGCCTCGATGGCGCAGCTCATCGGCTGAACCCGGACTATCGGCTGCAACCAGCCGGGATAGTTCTGCACCGGAACGAAACCGGAGTTGAAGAACATGCCGAGCAATACGAGCGCCGAGAACAGTTGCACGACCTTATTTCCGGCTTTGCTGACACCGACCGTGATCACCATGGTGGCGAAGCCGGGGATGAGCAGCACCGGAACGGCGAGCGCGCCGAACACACCCGGCCAGCCCTGCTGGAAACGCAATCCGAGCGCGACACCGAGTACGACCACGATGATCGTGGCGATCAGCGTGCGCCCGCATTCGGCGAGCAGTCGGCCGATCAGTCCGGCTGCGCGGTGCACCGGCAGCACCCAGAAGCGCCGCAGCAGCCCGCTTTCCCGCTCGGCGTAGAGCGAGAGTCCGGTGCCCATCGCGCCGTACATCGCGCCCGTGACCGCGATCATCGGGACGAAACCGTAGATGGCGTCCACACCGGAGGATG
This sequence comes from Nocardia sp. CA-107356, assembly GCF_050946365.1. Classification (NCBI taxonomy): domain Bacteria; kingdom Bacillati; phylum Actinomycetota; class Actinomycetes; order Mycobacteriales; family Nocardiaceae; genus Nocardia; species Nocardia sp. CA-107356. The sequence continues at coordinate 9,282,835 of NZ_CP191992.1, forward strand.
CGCTGAGGAATTTGTTGAGCACCAGTTGGTACATCAACAGCAGTAGCACCGGCAGGATCAGTGTCGAGGTCAGCACCTCCTGCTCGCGCGGCCAGCGCCGCAGCAGTCGGCCCGTTTCCACGAGACTCTGGTCGATCAGCGTCTTCACGGCCGCCGCCTTTCCACCAAGACCGCGATCGCGGTGAACGCCACGATCAGACCGAGGATCCAGGCCAGCGCGATCGCGACGGCCGAGGTGTAATCGCCTCCGGCGAGATCGCGCAATGCGGCTGCCGCCTCGGAGACCGGCTGATTGCGGACAAAGGGCTGGATCCACCCCGGAAAGCCGTCCGCCGGAACGAAACCCGTCGACATCATGATCAGCAGCAGTTGCGGGGCGAGCAGTGCCGATGCGCCGATCTCCGGCGTGCCGGTGGCGGCGCCGAGCGCGTCGGCGCCGATTACCAGCGCCACGCCGAATGCCAGGGACAGTGCGGCGAATACGAGCGCCGCCGCCCCGCCGTGGAATCGGAAGCCGAAGGCGATACCGATCACCAGCGCTCCGGCCAGTCCCGCCAGCGCGCGGACCAGGTTCGCCGACATCCGGGCAGCCAGCGGGATCCAGGGACGCACCGGCATGGAGCGCAGGCGAGTTCCCATACCGCTGAAGGTGTCTCGGGCCGCGCGATCACCCGCCGACATGGCGGTGAAGAACATGCTCTGCAGCACGATCACCGGTAGCAGGTACTGCGCGTAGTCCGCACCGGCCTGCTCCATCGACTTGCGCAGCGGAACATAGAAGCAGAGGAAGAAGATCATCGGGGCGAGGAATCCGAAGGCCAGATCGCCCTCGCGGAGTGCGGCGCGCACGGTGCGGCCGCTCAGCGCGCTCCATTGCATTCCGGCTGGTACCGGCGATATTTCGGTCATGCGGTGGTCACCACCGCCGGTTCGTCGACGGTGAGCTTGATGAAGACCTCGTCCAGAGATGGTCTGCGCAAGGCGATATCGATGAGTTCGATGCGGGCGTCGGTGATGCGACGCAATGCCTCGGCCAGCGTGGCCGCGCCGTCGGGCGCTGGCAGCGAGACCCGGTCCTTGGATTCGGCGACGGTGACCGTGCCGAGGCCGTACAGCGCGGTCACGACAGCGGGCACGTCACCCGCGTCAACCGGAACCACCTCACAGTAGCTCGAACCCGAACGGGCCTTGAGTTCGTCGGCGGTGCCCTCGGCGATCACCCGGCCCTTATCGATGACGATTATGTTGTCGCTCAACGCATCCGCCTCCTCGAGGTACTGCGTGGTGAGCAGGATGGTCACGCCCTGCTCCTTGAGCGAGCGGACGAGCGACCAGACGCCCTGCCTGCTCACCGGGTCCAGGCCGGTGGTCGGTTCGTCGAGGAAGACGACCTTGGGCGGGCGCACCAGGCCGCAGGCGATATCAATGCGCCTGCGCATACCGCCGGAGTAGCCGCCGACACGACGGTCGGCGGCCTCGGTCAGATCGAATTGTTCGAGCAGTTCGGTGGCGCGGACCTTGGCCGATTTCGGGCGCAGGCCCATCAGGCGGCCGAACAGGACGAGATTCTCCCGGCCGGTCAGCACCTCGTCGAGCGCCGCGTATTGGCCGGTGAGCATGATGGACGCCCGCACGGCCGCGGCCGCGCGCACCACGTCGTATCCGGCCACCACCGCGCGGCCCGCATCGGGTTTGGTCAGCGTGGACAGGATGGAGACCGTGGTGGTCTTGCCCGCGCCGTTCGGACCGAGTACGCCGAGCACGCTGCCGGCGGGCGCCGTGAAGGTGAGGCCGCGCACGGCGTGGACGTCGCCGAAGGACTTGCGGACGTCCTCGACCACGATGGCGTTATCAATCGCGTTCATCGTTCTCCCGGTACTGCGTTGGGCATGGCGGCAGCGACCGCGATGATGCAGCGCTGCCAGATGCCGGCGAAACGGTCGATATCGGTAATGTCGAAAAGTGCGTCGCTCCACCGGAACAGGGTGGCCAGCTGGGGTCCTTCGGTACCGGGGTAGACGGCGGTGACGAGGTCCAATGCGTAGCGCAACGGCATATCCGGCTCGGGGGCGATCGGAAGCCGTTGGTGCAGGCCGAGATCGGTGATCGGGGACCATGGTCCCGATGTGCGGGCGGCCAGGTCCATGCGGCCGAGGTAGTCGAGCATCACTTGCGGATCCGTCTGCGGCGCGGCATCGCGGTAGCGGAGCAGGCCGTAGTCCAAGCCCTTGTTGGGGACGTTGTCCACCTGGGCCACAATGGCTTTCAGCAGACTCGCAACCTCGGTCGGATCGGATTCGGCGCGGCTGATGTCGAGTGCCGAGCCCGCGCCGACGCGCAGCGGGTAGACGGTGGTGAACCAGCCGACGGTGCGGGAGGTGTCGACAGCACCGACGGTGGCGTCTTCGCGGCCGTGCCCTTCCAAGGCCACCAGTGCGCCGGTCGAAGCGTCCTGGTTCCGCTCGGACCGCCAGGTCGTGAGTGCGATCGTCAGTGCGGTGAGCAGGAATTCGTGCATGCCGATGTCGGCGCCGAGACCGTCGAGGATATGACCGGTGATGTCGGTCGGCGCGAACGATGGGGTGATCCGGTAGGAGGACCAGGTGTCGCGGGTCGGATCCGGGCGGCGTAGGCCGAGTTCCGGGTCGGGGCCGGCCAGCTGTTCGGTCCAGAAGTCGCGTTGGGCCAGTACTTCCGGCGCGGTGTTGCGTTCGTGCAGCAGTTCGGCCCAGCCGCGGTAGCCGGTGAATTCCGGTGCGACGGTGGGGTTTCGGCCTTCGGTGAGCTGCGACCATGCCTCGGCAAGATCCGCGAGGATGATGTGCCACGAGACAGGATCCACCGCTAGGTGGTGGACCGACAGCAGCAGTACGTCGGCGCCCTCGAAGCGGACGGCCTGAATCATGGTGCCCGTCAACGGATCGATACGGTCGATCGCTGCGCGCGCATGCTCCGCGAGCACCGCATCGAAGTCGCCGAATACTGCGACCTCGTGCAGGATATCGGCGGCGCGAACAGTGCCCGGTGCTCTGGTTTCGAGCCGATGCCCGTCCGCGGTCGTCGACAGTGTGGCGCGCAGCATGTCGTGACCGTCGAGCAGCGCCTGCAAGACCGATTCCAATTGCGGCCGGTCCGCCTCGGCGGGCAGCGATACCAGCGTCGAGAGTGCGAGTCTGCGGAAGCCGCCGTACTCGTACATCCAGGACATGATCGGCGTCGGCCGCACCTCGCCGACTTCGGCCGGGGTGGGCACCGATTCCTGTTGCACCACACGGGAATCGATGGCCGCGGCCAGGTCGCGGACGGTGGGGTTGGACATGACCATGGCCGGGCTGACGGACAGTCCGGCACGGCGCACCGCGTTCACCAATGAGATGGCGACAATGCTGTCCATGCCGAGCGCGATGAAGTCGTCATCGATACCGGGCGTCGTCCCACCCAATGTCTCGGCGAGAGCCCGGCACAGCGTCCGCTCGGTATCGGTATTCGGCGGGGTACGACCGGCGGAGCCCGTCAGTGCCGCCAGCCCGAGTGCGTTCAGCGCGCGGACATCGAGCTTTGCATTGGGGGTGACCGGAAGCTCCGGCAGCAAGATGACGCGTGCCGGAACCATATACCCGGGCAGACGCTCGGCCAGATCGGCGCGCAGCGTGGCCGCATCGGCTGCCTCACTCACCGCGAAGGCGACGAGGCTCGGTCCGCTCGGCCGCTGCACCACAACGACCGCGCCCGCACGCACCTGCGGCAGCTGTAGCAAAGCCGTTTCGATATCGCCGATTTCGATCCGGTAGCCGCGAATTTTGACCTGGTCGTCCGCGCGACCCAGATAGGCGAGATCGCCGTTCGGCAACTGCCGCACCAGATCACCGGTGCGATACATGCGCGCACCTGGTCGGAAGGGGTCCGCGACGAAGCGGTCGGCCGTGCTGGCGGCCTTACCGATATAGCCGCGCGCCACCTGAGCACCGGACAAATACAGTTCGCCGATAACGCCGTGCGGCACCGGCCGCAGCATGGCGTCGAAGACGTAGGCGGACATGCGATCCACCGGTCCGCCGATGGTCGGCTGCGCAGTGCCGGGTTCGTCACGGCCGGTGTTCACCGTCGCGACCACCGCCTCGACCGTGGTCTCGGTGGGGCCGTAGCAGTTGTAGACGGCGGTGCCGGGCAGCGCGCGCAGCCGCTCCCACAGGGGCGCACCGATGGCCTCGCCGCCGAGGGCGAGCACGGTCAGCCGCGCGCCGTCCACCAGACCGGCGGCGGCGAGCTGGGTGAACATCGACGGCGAGGTGTCGATCATATCGATCTCGTGCCGGACGATACCGTCGACCAGGCCCTGCGCATCACGCATTTCGGTCTCGTCGAACAGGTGCACCACGTGGCCGTCGAACAGTCCGATCATGGGCTGCCAAGAGGCGTCGAAGCTCAGTGACCAGGCGTGCGCGATCCGCAGTCGGCGGCCGAGGCGGGCCACCGCCGGGCGGTACACGCGGTCGCGGTGATCGGCGAAATAGCTGGTGAGGGCGGCGTGGGTGCCTATGACGCCCTTGGGTTCTCCGGTGGAACCGGAGGTGAAGATGAGGTAGGCGGACGTCTGTGGGTGAACCGGTCGGTAGTGCGTGACGGGGTGGCGCGCGATCCGCTCGGCCGTGACGGGATCGTCGAGTACCAACAGCGGGCGCTCGTTCGGCCCGAGCAGTTGTGCGCACTCCCGCACCGTCAGAATGAGTTTCGGGCTCGCCTGACGCAGGATGGACTCGATACGTGCCGCCGGTGCCGAGATATCCACCGGTACATAGGCTCCGCCCACTTCCAGCACTGCAAGGATCGCGGTGATCGAACGAGCCGATCGCGGAAGCATCAGGGCGACAACGGTTTCCGGTCCGATACCGTGCTCGGTCAGTTCACTCGCCAGCCGCCCGACAGCCGCCCGCAGCTCACGGTAGGTGTAGCGCTCGGTGCCGGTGCTGAGTGCGACCGCGTCCGGGGTCCGCTCGACCTGGCTCAGGAAGAGTTCGTAAGCGGTGCCGTCGGCCGCCTCGTCCGAACCGGCGACAACCGTATTCGGCCCGGATTCGATCCCGATCCACGCCTTCTCATCGGCCAGCAGCACATCCAACGCGTCCGGACTCGAATCGCTGTGCTCGGGCAGTTGGCGCAAGACCGACAGGACTCGCGCGCCGATATCGGCGACCGGGAAGTGCGGCAGCGCTTCGGCAATCGCTTCCAGCATCATCACGAGCGTGCCGTCGTTCAGGTAGCAGACCACCGAAAGCGGGTAGTGCACCAGGCTTTCCATCGCGACCGGCAGGAAGCGGGTGCCATCCGCGGTGACGATCGGATCGGTGGCCGCGCCGATGGGCGCGTTCTCGAAGACGAACAGCACATCGAATAACGCACCGTGGCCGGCCGCACGCTGGATGGTCGACAGGCTCACATATCCGGCATCGCGCATGGCCGCCGATTCCCGCTGCAGTTGCGCGCATTGCTCGGCGACAGTGCGGGTTCGGTCGATGAGGACGCGTGCGGGCACGGTATTGATGAACAGCCCGATCATCGTCTCGACACCGGGCAGCGCATCCGGGCGACCGGAGATGGTGGTGCCGAAAACGATGTCACGTCGATCGGTGAGCCTGCCGAGGACGACCGCCAATGCATACTGCACAACGGTATTGAGAGTCAGGCCGTTCGCCCGCGCCCACTGCACCAGTCGAGCGGTCTCGGGTGTGTCCAAGCTGAATCGGCTGCGGCGCGGGATCGCCGCGCCGACCTCGGTCGCCGTGCCACCGGCCAGCATGAGCGGACCACTCAGTGGTGCGAGGTATTCGGTCCACCTGCGAGTGATCGCGGCGGCGTCCTGTGTGGCCAGCCAACCGATGTAGTCGCGGTACGGACGGGCGGGCGGCAGCGAATCCGCCTGTCCCCCGGCCTCGTACACCGCGATGAGCTCGCGGAAGAACACCGCGACCGCCCAGCCGTCCATCAGGATGTGGTGTGCGGTCACGATCATCCGGCGGCGCTGATCGGGCAGCGCGACGAGCGTAATGCGCAGGGCCGGACCACGGCCGAGGTCGAACCGCCGCTGCCGGTCGGCCTCGGCAATGGCATCGAATTCCGCTGGCCGAGCCGAGATTTCGAGCCACGGCAGATCGACCCAGGTCGGCACGATCTGCACGGGCCTGGGTAGATCCTTATCCCAGAACGAGGCCCGCAGATTGGCGTGCCGCTGCAGGATCACCTCCGCGCTGCGCCGCAGCATCGGCACATCGATCGGACCGCCGATATCGATGACGAACTGCATCGTGTACAGGTCGACCCCATCGGCAGCCAGCCGTGCCAGCGAGAACAGCCCTTCCTGCAGCGGGCTCAGCGCCAGCACATCCTCGATTTCGGCCGGGACACTCCGGTCGACAGTCATCGCAACGCCTTTCGACCGATGGTCATCGCATCGCCGCTCATCCGGCCAGCTAGTCGGAAGAAGCCGCCCCTCATTGCGACTGCTTCCACGCCGTGCCCAATGCGGCCAATGCGTCCGAGCTGAGGCCGGACACGCTCATCGCGGCATGTCGGTGCTGGTCGGGTTCCGCTGGCTGTGCCGTATCAGCTTGCGCGCCAACGTGGTTCGCATCGTCGTCGGCTGCCGCGCCGAAGGTGTCGCCGATGGTCGTTGTCATACCAGCCGCCACCGCCTCGTCGACCGCGGCCGCGAGTTCGGCGATGGTGAGGTGTTCGAACACCAGCTGCGGGGACAGCGGTAGTCCGATCTGGTTGGCACGCGCCGACCATTGGATGGAGATCACGCTGTCGCCGCCGAGTGCGAAGAAGCCGTCATCGGCGGTGACGTCCTCGATCTCGAGCAACTCCTCGAGGATCGCGATCAACTGCTGCTCGGTATCGGTGTGCGCGGCGTCGGTAGGCACGGTGGTACCGGTGTCGCCGACGGCTCCGGCCGACACCCGGGTGGCGAAGACCAGTCGCCCCGCGGTATCCCAATGCGCTCGCCGCTCGGTGCGGAACAACCGGGCGCCCGGCAGGTACGGATCGTCGATGAAGGCGTCCGCCGACTCCTCGGCGTAGCCGTCGGCAAGTCCGGCACCACCCACATAGACATCGCCGTGCACACCGGGCGCGACCGGTCGCATGGCCGCATCCAGCACGAAGACCCGAGCCCCTGGGATGGGACGCGCGCGTCCGCTGCCGTCGACCACACCGCGCGCCACCGCACCCGCGTATTCCGGGATCCGGTAGTCGAAGGTGGCGACCGAACCGGCCGCGAGCGCGGGCAACAGATCGGGCAGCGCAGCGGGCCAGGCGGTTCCGATGACCTCCCAGCTGCGTACCGACGGCAGCATGGAGACACCCGTGTGCACGAACCGCGCGAGCGTAGCGGGGTCGGCGACCACGTGGGTGACCGCGTGCGCACCGATCGACTCGACCAGTGCGACCGGATCTTCACGCTGCGGTTCGCTGGTGAGGATCAGCGTCGCACCATCGGCCAGCACGGCCAGCAGTTCGACCTCGATCTCCGATCCCGACCATGGCACGGCGACGAGTCGCACATCCGCCGAACCCGTCGCCCGGTCCAGCGATTCGGGGCGCCGATCGGCGGCGACGGCCCGTCGATCGGCGACAGCGGCCGCCACGGCAGCTCGATTGAGCAGCACAGTTGGCGCGTCGGCGCGCGAAAGCTCGATGGTCCCGCCGGCATCCGCGACCGCGTCGAGCGCGGCCAGACGACGCACCACTCCCGCCACCGACGCGCCAACGGGCGCATTTGCCCCGACCCCATGGTCGAGCTGTTCGAACAGCGCACCGTAGCTGAGGGTTTCCGCACCGCAGCGCACCGCGATCCGGTCGGCCGGAACGCAACGTCCGCGCCGGATCAGCTCGGCAATCCCGGGCATCCAGGAAAGCTCTACGCCCGTGGCCCATTCGCCGAGGACCCGCTGTCGCTCGGCGGCGGGCAGGATGTCGAGTTCGCCGACCGTACTTTCGGGAGCTTCTGCGAAAGCCGTGAGGACGCGAAGTATGCGCTGCGCGAACAACTCTCCGGTCGCGGGCTCATAGAGATCGGTGTTGACGATCACGCTCGCCTCGAAGCCGCCATCGGATCCCGCGAAGAAATTGATGCTCAGGTCCAGCAGCGAGATATCGAAGTCCAATGGCAGCACCGTGAGCGCGGTTTGCGCGTCGAGGCCGTGGTCCGCGCCGTCCCAATTTTCGTCGCGGAAGTGCATCATGGCTTGGAACAGCGGATTCCTGGCTCGCGAACGCGCCGGGTTGAGCGCGTCGACCAGGCGTTCGATCGGGATGTCCTGGTTGCTGTATGCGCCGAGCGCGATATCGCGGGAGCGCGCCAGCACCGTCCGTAGCGTGGGATCGCCGGACAGATCGTTGCGCAGCACGACCATATTGGCCAGCAGGCCGACCAGATCCGCGGCCGCCGGGTCGACCCGGCCCGCGATCGGCGTGCCGAGCGGAATATCGACGCCAGCACCGAGTTTGTGCAGCAACGTGGCGACCGCGGCCTGATAGAGCATGAACTCGCTGGCGCCGCTCGCCTCGGCGACGGCCTTCAGCTTCCCGCGCAGCGCGGCGGGGACCGCGAACGCAACCACATGCCCGTTCTTGCCCAGCACGGCGGGGCGCGGCCGGTCCGGCGCGATATTGATCTCGTCCGGCAGACCGGCGAGTGCGTCGCGCCAGTACTCCACCTGCGCACCGAGTGCATCGACCGCCTCGCGCTGCCACAGTGCGTAGTCCGCGTACTGCACGGCCAACGGCGTCCAGTCCGGCGCCGCACCGGCGGTGCGCGCTCGGTAGGCGATGGCCAGATCGTCCAGAATCGTCCGGAACGACCAGTGGTCGGCAACCAGATGGTGGACCAGCAGCGACAGGACATGGGTCTCGGTGTCCAGTACGAAGACCCGCGGCCGGATCAGCAACTCGCTGTCCACAGCGAAGCAGTACCGACCCGCCGCCGCCAACTCGACGCGCAGCTGTTCCGGATCGCTCAGCTCCGTCACCGGAACCTCGACCGGCCCGGCAGCCAGCACCGACTGGTACGGCACACCATCGCTTTCGGGGAAAACAGTGCGCAGCACCTCGTGCCGAGCCACCACATCGGCGAGCGCGGCGGTCAACGCGTTCAGATCCAGCGGACCGTCCACCCGCACCGCGAACGGGATATTGCCGATCGCGCTCGGCCCCTCCAGCTTTCGCTGGAACCACAGCGCGAGCTGGGAGTAGGACAGTGGAATGCGTTCGGGCCGTTCGCGTTTCAGCAGCTCGGGCACGGCGGTCGTGGCGCGCGCCGGGGTGGCCTCGATCAGCGCGGCGAGTCCGGCGACGGTCGGGGTATCGAACGGAGCCCGCACATCGATCTCGACGCCGAACTCGGTGCGGATCTGCACGACCAGTCGGGTGGCCAGCAGCGAATGTCCACCGAGTTCGAAGAAGGAATCGTCCGCGCCGATCAGCTCACGGCCGAAGATCTGTGCGAACAGGCCCGCGAGCCGGATCTCGGTAGCGGTGCCCGGCTCCCGGTAGCGGTGGGTGGTGGCCCGCTCCGGATCGGGCAGTGCGCGTCGGTCCAGTTTGCCGTGCGCGGTCAGCGGAATCTCATCGATTACGGCGAAGGCACTGGGCACCATGTACTCCGGCAGCGTCGCCGCGGCATGGCGCCGCACCTCCTCGATGTCGAGCGCCGATTCCGAAAGTCCGTTTGCAGCAACTACATATGCGGCCAGCATCGCGCCGACGGCCGCATCTGCGACCGCGATGACGACACAGTGCCCAACCCCGGGACAGGACGTGATGGCCGCCTCGACCTCGCCGAGTTCGATTCGGAAGCCGCGCACCTTGACCTGCTCGTCGGCCCGACCGACGAATTCGATCTCACCATTGCCATTGCGCCGCGCGAGATCTCCGGTCCGATACAACCTCGCGCCGGGCGCGAACGGATCGGCCACGAACCGCTCGGCGGTCAGTCCCCGCCGATTCAGATAGCCGCGCGCCAATTGCGCTCCGCCGAGATAGATCTCGCCGACGACACCCGAGGGCACCAACTGCAACGCCGCATCGAGCAGGTACACCGTGACGTTCTGATTCGGTACGCCGATCGGCACGATCCGGGTACCTTGCGGGCCTTCGACATTCATATGCGTCGCGCACACCACCGCCTCGGTCGGGCCGTAGTGATTGCGCAGTTCGGCATCGAAGACACCGGCGAACCTATCGGCCACCTCACCGGGCAGCGCCTCACCGCCCACCGGAACATGTCGCAGCGCACGCCATTCGCTCACTTCCGGCAGCAGCAGGAAGGTGCTCAACATCGACGGCACCATATGCAGCACGGTCACCCCGCAGCGGGTGATCAGCTCGGCGACGTACGGAATATCGCGGAACGCATCGGGTTTCGGGATGACCAGGCGGGCACCGAGGGTCAGCGTCACGAAGATGTCCAGCAGCGAGGCGTCGAAGCTCACCGACGACGACTGCAGCAGCCGGTCCTGCGCGGTCATCCGCCATTCCGCGACAAACCCCGAGAGATGTTCGGCGATGGCGGCATGGGATACCGGAACGCCCTTGGGCTTTCCGGTGGACCCGGAGGTGTAGATGACGTAGGCGAGGTGGCCGGGCAGCAGTGGCCGCAGCCGGTCCGCGTCGACGAGATCGGCATCGGGGAGTCGGATCGCCGCGGTCTCGGCGGCGTCCAGTTCGACCCGGCCGAGCACCAGCGCGGGTGCGGCGTCCGCGATGAGGTAGTCGATGCGGTCGTCCGGGTAGGCGGGATCGATGGGCAGGTAGGCCGCACCGGATTTGAGCACGCCCAGCACCGCGACCACGAACTCCACCGAGTTGGTCAGCCGCAACCCGACGATATCTTCGGCGCCGAGGCCCTGCCGGATCAGCCAGTGCGCCAGGCGATTGGCGCGTCGGTTCAGCTCGGCGTAGCTGAGTTCGGTATCGGCGGTGCCACGTTCGGCCGGGGCGACGATGGCGAGCGCGTCCGGCATTGCCGCGACCCGGTTTTCGAAGAGTACGACCATGGTGCTCGGCTCGGCCTCGACGATCGCGCCGTGCGACAGTGCCAGGATCGCGGCACGATCGGCCGCACCGAGCATGTCGATATCGCCGAGCCCGCGATCGGGATCGGCGAGCGCACTGTCCAGCAGTTGCACATAGTGGCCGAGCAACTGCTCCACCACAGCCCGGTCCAGATCGGCGATCCGGTACTCGGCCTCCAGATAAGCGCCATCGGCCTCCATGACCACGGTGAGGCCCAGCGGAACCTGCGCGACCGCGCTGCCCAGATCCAGCAGTGTCGCCTCGACACCATCCAGATCGAAGCCCTGCGCGCTCTTGCGCACCCCGAAGCCGAGTCGGACCAGCTGCTCCAGCCCGTCTCTACCGCCGACGCGATCCGGATTCGCTTCGCGCACAACGCGATCGATGCCGACATGCTGATGGGCGAAGGCTCCGGCACAGGTATCGCGAACGGATTCGGTGAAGTCGGCGAAGGTGCTGCCCGCACCGATGGTGGCGCGCAGCAGCAGCGTATTGCCGAAGTAACCGATCAACGATTCGGCGGCGGCATCGCGGCGCACCGTCACCGGTACCGACACCAGGAAATCCGTTGCCCCGGTGTAGCGATGGACCACCGCGTCGTAGGCGGCCAGCCACACCATGAACGGGGTGGCGCCGTGCGCACGGGCGAAGGCTTCCACCCGGCCGACGAGGTCGGCTGGCAGCGGCACTGTGCAGCGATCGGACTGCTTGGCCGCGACAGTGCCGACCGTGGCTGGACCGGGGAGTTCCAGGGATTCCGGCAGCGGACGCAGGGTCGCACGCCAGTAGTCGATATCGGCGGTGTCGTCGTCGGTGCTATCGCCGAAAACCGCGACATCGATGAATTGCGCACGGTCGGTCTCGGCTGGCGCGGTGCGATAGGCGTCGTTGAGTTCGGTGAAGAAGACGGCCCACGAATCGTCGTCCCAGCTGATGTGGTGCACGACCAGCAGCAGGGTGAATTCATCGGCACCGGTACGCACCAGGCTGATACGCAACGGCGACTCGTCCGCGAGATCGAACGGACGGCCGAATTCCCGGCGCGCGAGCACTTCCAGCCTGCGGTCCCGGCCGGATTCCGGCAGGTCGGTCAGATCATATGACTGCCAGGCGAATTCGAGGTCGCCGCGAACGAGCTGGTACGGCTCGCCGTTCTCGTCGAGCCCATAGATGGTGCGCAGGATGTCGTGGCGGTCGACAACTGCCGTGACCGCTCGGCGCAGTCGCGCCTCGTCGAGCGCGCCGGTCAGCCGATAGGCCACACAGATATTGAGGGTGGTGTCGGCTGGGTCGCGGGTCTGCAGAAACCACATGCGCCGCTGCCCGGCCGAAAGTGGGTGACGCGCACCCGGTTTCGATCTTCGAATCGGCACGGCCGCTGGTGTCGGCGCGGTCAGTCCGCTCTCGGCCAAACGTTTGCGCAGCAGCGCCTTCCGGTGGTCCAGCACGCTCGTGAGCTCGTTGTTCGACATCAGAATCCCTCGCCTAGACGTTGCTGTCGGCCATCAGGCGCACGACGTCGTCCAACGACGCGCCGCCCAGAATGGCCGCCACCGGAAGATCGCGGTTCAATTCGGCCCGCACCCGCTTGCGGAAGTCCAACGCCTGCAGGGAATCCAGACCGAGCGCAACCAGCGGCATCGAGCTGTCGATGGTGTCGAGCCCATCGGTGCCCATTACCTTGCCCAGTTCCACCCGCACCTGTTCGGACAGCGAACCGGCGGCCGGTTCGACCGGTTCCGGTGCGACGGCGACAACGGGCGCGGCGACAACGGGGGCGACCGGCACTGGCGTCGCGTCCAACCGTGCCAGCACATCGGTGAGCAGCGGACCCCAGCCGACGGCCGAAATGATGTCGTTCAACTGCGACCAATCGGCGGCCATCACAAGGCGATTGCCGGGCCGTCCGACTTCGGCGTACTCGGTGAAACCGACGGCGAGTGCGTCTCGCGGGTCCATGGACTGGCCGCCCGCGGCGGCGATCCGATCCACACCGACGGCATGCAACGGTCCCTCGATGTCCCAGATACCCCACTGCATCGCAACCGCATTAGTGCCCGCGGCACGCAGGCGGGTGGCCAGCACATCGAGCATGCGGTTCACGGTGGCGTAGAGAATCTGCCCGCGACCGCCGAAGGTCGCCGCCGCGGAGGAGCAGATGATGATCCGAACGTCGGCGGCCAGCGGCAGCAGCCGCAGCAGGTGGTCGGTGCCGATAATCTTCGACGCCGCCATCTCGAACAGCTTCTCGGTGGTCACCTCGGCGAGTTCGGCGCGCACGTAGTTCACCGCGGCGTGCACCAGCACGGTCGCCGGTGTGCCCGCCAGTGCGGCGGCGAGATCCCGCACGCTCGATTCATCGCTCACGTCGCACGCGGCAACCGTGACCTCGGCCGCGCCGATCTGGCGAACGACCCGCAATCGTCGTGCGACGGAATCGGTTTCGCCGGAACGGCTGAGAAGCGTGATGCGCCGCGCGCCACGACCGGCGAAGTGCTCGGCGAACTTCAGCCCCAGGGTGCCGGTGCCGCCGACGATGACGACGTGCTCGAGCTCCGCGTCATCTGCAACCCCCGCGGGTGTATCGAGATCTACCTCGAGCCGCTTGGCGTAGAGACCGCCCGCGCGCAGTGCGAGCTGCGGTTCGTCCTTGGCATGCAGCGCGCGCACGATCGCGGCGGCCTGCGCCGCATTCGCATCGTCGACGCCCAGGTCGAGATGCCGGAAGGCGGTGCCGATGTTCTCCAGTCCGATACACCGGAATCCGGCCGAGACCGCGCCGTGGAACAGATGCGGTGCCGGATCGTCGGCGACCGCGGCTTCGCCACCCACCGTCACCAGCCAGCAGTCGGTGATCGTGGCGTCGAGCGCGGGCAGCCAGCGAGCGTCATAGAACCGCGCCAACTCCTCGACCGCGGCGGGTCCGTCCAGGTCGGGCAGCTGCGGTACCAGCACGACGACCGAGTTGTAGTCGGCGGTGCCGGCGGGCCGGTCCGGATCGTAGATCGACGCACCGCCGCCGTGGTTGTCGGCGGCGCTGCACAGCGCCGCGGCGAGTTCGGCGCACTGTCCGGTGTGATCGACGACGAGCATCGTGCGCGGCGACACCAGCGAGCGGCGCTCGAGCCGCACCCAGTGCTCGGCCAGCCGGGTCGCGGCATGGTCGGTGCTCACCGGTTCGTTCGCTGTCGTCCGGTAGGCGGCCCACAGCCGCTGCGGATTCAGCACGGTGTTGGGGAAGTCGCGCAGCGGCAATCGCGCTGTGCCCGAATCAGATTCGACTCGCAACCCATCCCAGCGATAGTTCAGGTCGTGCACCGCGACCGTCGCCAGATTGCGGGTGAACTCCCCCAGCCCCGCCGCGGTGCGCAGCGACGTACCGATCACCCGGAACTCCCGCTGCGGCAATGCCGGATCTAGCGGCACCGTGCTGAGGTTTTCCTGAATGGCCAACTGCAGCATGGGGTGTTCCGACATTTCGACGAAGGTGTCGACGTCGGCGGAGGCCGCTGTGATCGCTCGATCGAACCGAACGCGGTTGCGCAGGTTCCAGTACCAGTACTGATCATGGCGCAGGTCCGGTGTGATGGTGGTGCCGAGTGTCGCACCGTAGCAGGGGATTTCGGTCGTATAGAAGTGCGAACCGCTCATCTCGTCGCCGAGCGCCGCCTCGAGGTCGTTCCGGTACTCGCTGACCACCGAGGTATGCGCCGGATACGCGACGCGGATCTCCTTGGCGAACTGACCTCGCGCGGTCGCGGTCGCGACCATATCGACGATGGTCTCGCGGTCACCCGAAATGGCCAGGATGTGTGCCGAATTGACCACCGACAACTCGGCCCAGCCGGAATGCCTGGCCAGTAGCGCTTCACACTGATCGCGGTCCATGCCGAGCACGGCCATCGAATAGCCGCGCGGCGAAAGCTGATCGACGCACAGGGCCCGATGCGTCACCGCCAGCACCGAATCGCGCAGAGTCATCACGCGAGAGACCGCACCCGCCGCCAACTCCCCCTGACTGTGTCCGATCGTCGCGGTGGGCTCGACACCCGCCGCACGCCACATCGCGGCCAGCGCGTACATCTGGAACATCAACGCGGGCTGCACCACTCGTACGACGTCCTCGAACTGTCCCTCGGTGCCGAGCAGATAGTGCAGGGGCTCTCGGTGGCCGAATCGGTCCTCGAAGATCGCGGCGCATTCGTCGACCGCGGCGCGGAAGGCGGGCGAGACGTCGTAGTAGAGCTTGCCCATCCCGGAACGCTGACTGCCCTGGCCAGGGAATACGAATCCGATCCGGCGGGCCGTGGCCACTGCGTCGGTGGATACCACCGCCGGATGTTCGGCATCGGCGATGATCGAGCGCAGCGCGTCGCGGAGTTCGTCAGCCGTGTCGACCATGGCCAGCGCCCGGCGGCGCCGTGCGACCCTGGTGCGAAACAGCATGTCCGCCACGCGATCCGGGCCGATGTCAGAATGCCGTTCCAGATACGACAGGATCGCGGCGGCCTCGCCACGCAGTCCATCGGCGGTATCGGAGGTCAGCAGGACCGGGACGGTTCCGTCCGGAAGTCGGTATTCAGGCATCGATATCCTCCAGCACGGGCATCGCCAGGATCGCGTGTGCATTGGTGCCCGCGACGCCGAACGAGGACACGGCGCCGTAGCGGAGGCCGTCGACCGGATCCCAGGTTTCGAGTTTTGTGGCCAGCCGCAGGCTGGTGGCATCCCAATCCACCTCGGTGGTGGGTTTTTCCGCGTAGAGGCTCGGCGCGATCTGACCGTTCGCACCGCTCAGCAGCACCTTGATCAGGCCGAGCATCCCCGAGGCCGCCTGCGCGTGACCGATATTCGACTTCACCGAACCGAGCAGCGGACCGTCGTTGCCGCGGTTGATACCGCCGTACACCTGTGTCAGGGCCGTCAGCTCGAGCGGATCACCGACCGGCGTTCCGGTGCCGTGGCCCTCGATGAGCCCGATATCGTCGGGCCGAATTCCGGCCGCGGCCACGGTCTTCTCGATCAGCCGCTGCTGCGCCGATGCGCTCGGCACGGCGATGGGTGCGCCCTTGCCATTGTGATTGATCCGGGTCGCCAGCAGTCGTCCGTAGATCCGGTGGCCGAGTTCGCGGGCGCGCGATTCGTGTTCGATGACCACCACACCGGCACCCTCGCCCCACAGCGTGCCGGTCGCATCGGCGGCATAGGAGCGGCAGTGTCCGTCGGCAGCCAGCGCGTTGTTCTTGGAGAACTCGAAAAAGGCGGCGGGCGAGCCCATTACGCATATCCCACCGGCCAGCGCCCAATCGCATTCACCGGCACGCACCGCATTGGCGGCCAGGTGCACCGCGGTCAGCGACGAGGCGCACGCGGTATCCGTGGTCAGCGACGGCCCGATCAGCCCGAGGCTGTGCGAGATCCGGCCCGCCACCGCCCCCAGCGCCGTCCCGGTCACCCGGTATCCGGTGTATTCGGTGACCACACCGCCCTGCGGACCGTATTCGTTGATGGACGCGCCCATGAAACAGCCGACCTCGGCGCCGTCCAGCGCGCTCGGATTGATGCCGGCGTTCTCCAGTGCCCGCCAGGCCACCCGCAGCGCGACCCGCTGCTGCGGATCCATGGACATCGCCTCGCGTGGCGTGATACCGAAGAACATCGGATCGAATTCCGTCGCATCCGCGAGAAATCCACCGGCATCGGCGACGCGACTCCACCCCTCGGCGCGATGCAACGAAAGCAGCTCATCGATCGGCCATTCCCGATTGCGCGGGAACGGCCCGATGAGTTCACGCGATTCGGCGAGCGCGGACCAGAATTCGGGCAAGGTGTCGATACTGCCCGGCGCCTCGACGGCCATGCCGGAGATGACGATCGGATCCATATCGGTGCTCATCCGACCCGATCCAGTTCGGGTGCCAGCAATTCCGCGATACCGGCAGCATTCTCGTTCAGGTAGAAGTGACCGCCGTCGAAGACGGTGACATCGGTCTCCTGCGCACTGTGATTGGACCAGGCATACAGCTCACGCGGGGTGATCAAGTGATCCTCGGCGCCGCCGAGCACGTGAATCTTCGCCTGTACCCGGACATCCACCGGGCAGGTGTAGGCATCGAAGGCCCGGTAGTCCGCCTTCACCACGGGCAGCGCCATCCGCATGACCTCGCGACTGCCGAGCACATCGGCGCCGGTGCCTTCCAGCGCGCCGAGATGGTCCAGGATCTGTTCATCCTCGGTCGGATGCGGCGGCAGCTCGACCGCCCGGCCCGGCGAGACCGCGGCCGACGGCGCGAGCAGCCGCACCGCGAGTCCGGCCGCCTCGGCAGCGCGGACCAGCTCGAATGCCACCATCGCGCCCATGCTGTGGCCGAAGACGGTGAGCGGCAGACCGCGATTGTGTTCGGAGGCAGAGAATTCCGCGAACGCACCGGCAGCGAGTTCGGGCAGCGTGCCGAGCGCGGCCTCGCGGGCGCGGTCCTGACGACCCGGGTACTGGAAGATCAGCACAGTGAAGTGCTCGCTGAGCACCTTCGAGAACGCCCGGTAGGTGGAGGCGCCGCTACCCGCGTGCGGGCAGATCAACAACGGTGGGCAATCGACGGAGCGGGGCCGGTGGAATTGCCGGATCCATCCGAGATTTGCTGGCATTTCTTGACTCCTGCGCTTCCGCCGGACGTTCCCGGCGCGATGGTCGCGCCGGGCGGCGTCATAGGTCGACGGCGTACAACACCCCCCGGTTCGCTGCACTGATCTGGTTTTGAACGGTCGCCCGATATTAGCGTAGGCTACCCTAACAAGTCCACTGATTCGGTGGACACCCCCCGCCCCGACCTCACTGATCGGTGAGATATCCACCGCGCGCGAAGAATTCGGCCGCTGCCTGCTCGATGCCGTCCGCGGTGCGGATCCGCGTCATCACGAGCCCGCGATTGCGCCCCCGATGTGCGTCCTGGCCGCAGACCACCGCGCCGCCGCCCTCCTGCGCGATCACCCGGCCCGGCGTGCCGCCGTAACGCGCCTCGGAGATCACGGCCTCGAGCACCTCGATCCGCTCGCCGCGGTAATAGGTGAACGCACGCGGGTACGGATCGGACAACGCGCGCACGAAACGCTCGAGATCCAGAGCGGACCAGGTCCAGTCGATTCGACTGTCCCGCTCCGAGCGCTTGTGGAAGTAGGTCCGCTCGGATTTGCGTTGCGGTTTCCATTGCGCGGTACCGGATTCGAGGGCGTGCAGCGCCTCCTGCAGTGCGCCGGGAATGAGATCGATACCGCGCAGTACCAATGCGGTGCCGGTATCGGTGGGGCCGATGGGAAGTGAGCGCTGCACCAGGATGTCGCCGGTGTCCAGTCCCTCGTCCATGCGGTGCACGGTCAGGCCGGTCTCGGACTCGCCGCTGATCAGCGCCCACAGCACCGGAGAGAATCCGGTGAACTCGGGCAGCAGCGAATCGTGCAGATTCAAGGTGCCGTGTGTGGGCATGGTGTAGAGCTCGGCCGGCATCCAGGTGTACCAGCTGTTCACCACGATGACGTCCGGCTCGGCCCGCTTCACCAGGTCGACGGTTCCGGCGTCGGCCCGTTCGGTCAGATGTACGGGAATGTCGTGTTCGCGGGCGAGTTCCTCGACCGAATCCGACCAGATCCCCTTGTAGGAGTCCGCGCTGGCCGGATGCGTGACCGCGAGCACGACCTCGTGCTCGGAATCGATCAGGGCCTGCAGGGTTCTGCGGCCCCAGGTCTGGAAGCCGAAGGAGACGATGCGCATGAAAACCTCACATAGCTGAAGTAGGGAATATCGGGCTGATCAGCCCAGTCGTGGGGCCGAACCCCGCCGCGCACCGACGACCTGACGCACCGGAGCCGTACGCAACACCCGATCCGAAAGTTCGCCGAGGCAGCTGAGATTCGGAAACCCGGGCCCTTGCGCGACGGCAGCCATATTCGGCAGATAGAGCTTCGTGTCCAGACCGGAGACCGCCAGGTCGTAGCCGATCGCGGCCTCGAGCCTGGCCTGGGTCAGCGGTCCGCCGACCGCGAGTTCGAGCAGGTCGGCAGCGTTCGAATCGAAGAGTTCCAGGAACCACAGTGGCTGCCCGCCGGTGGCGTCGACCACCAGATCGAAGGTCTGCACCTGATCCGGTCGGCGGTCGTTGCGCAGTGTCACCGCGACGCCATCACCCTGCTCGGCGATCCGCACGACCCGGCCCTGCAGGTGATGCACGCGATTGTCGCCGATCACGCTCTCCTGCACGCGCACCGAGAAGACACCACGGTCGGTGCGCCGGATGACATCGCGGCGTTCGTCCATGCTCAGCGCGTTCCACTTGGTCGGATCGCTGAAAAGCGCGTTCTCGAAATAGCTTTCGCCGCGGGTGTAGATCGTGGCCTTGGGCGTGATGACCGAGATGGTCAGCATGTCGTGGCGGACGAGCTCGTCCAGGGCCGAGCCCGCGGTCTCGCCGCCGCCGATCACCGCGACCCGCGAGGACACCGGCAGTGCGCGTTTGCCCGCCAGATCCCAGAATTCGGCGATGCTGAGCACCCGGGGATGTTCGGCCAGTGCCCGGCGGCTGTGGCCGGGACCGGTGATCATCAGTGCGTCCGTATCGATTTCGGTGGTCACCGCGGTGTTGTTTCGAGCGACCTGCAAGCAGTCGCCAGCGGTGTTGTCTCGCGCGACCTGCAAGCAGTCGCCAGCGGCGTTGTTTCGCGCGACCTGCGAGCAGTCGCCAGCGGCGGCGTCGGTCACCGAAACCAGCCAGCCGTCGGCGGCAGCGGCGACCGAATCCACTGTCCCGAGCACCAATTCGAGATCGATCGCGCGAGCCACCCACTGCAGATATTTGGCCCACACATGGTGGTGTGGGCTCGGCCGGCCGCGGTCGATCCACTCGGCGTAGGTGCCGTGCTCGACCAGGAACGAGGTCCAGCTGTAGGCCATCATTGCCTCGTCGATGGCACGGTTGTGCCCGCGCGCCCAGGTCGAGTGGTACGGAAAACCGATGTCCTTCTCCGGACTGGTGCCCAGCCGGTGCCGCCCGTCGGTCCAGCCGCCGCTGGGCAGCCAATTGCCGCCGACCGCATGCGCCTCGACGACGATCACGCGCGGGGCCGCGAGCCCCAACTTCCGCAGGACGTGCGCTTTTGCCGCCACCGCAAGGGCTTTCGGCCCGGCTCCGACCACCAACAGTGTGTCCACGGTTCTCCTGCGTTCGATCTGGGCAGCGGTAACCAGGGTCACCTAACTTCCGCTAACAGCTTTGCATAGGCTTACCTTATATTGCACTGCAGTGCCAGTCCCTGGAACGGGCGCACTACCGCATACGAACGATTGGATATATCGATGCT
Organism: Nocardia sp. CA-107356; assembly: GCF_050946365.1. Classification (NCBI taxonomy): domain Bacteria; kingdom Bacillati; phylum Actinomycetota; class Actinomycetes; order Mycobacteriales; family Nocardiaceae; genus Nocardia; species Nocardia sp. CA-107356. The sequence continues at coordinate 9,303,256 of NZ_CP191992.1, forward strand.
CAGCACCAGAAACAGGCCGGTGACGCGCGTCGCCACCGCGGCGTTCGCACTCGCCGCGGCCGCCGTGATCGGCGCTTTCGGCACCGTCACCACGGCGGCTCCGGCCAACGCCGCACCCATCGGCGCGCCGATGCGGACCGCCGCCCCCGGCGTGGGTGAGCTCGCGGCCAAGCTGCGGCTGGTGTTCAACATCGGAGCCGCGCGCTCCGCTCGTGCGGCCGAGCTCGAAGCGGGCGAGGCCGGTCTCGGCCTGGTCGATCAGATCGGCACCGTCATGGCCGCCGCCCCGTCCAGTTTCCACTGGGATGTACTCGGCCCGGTCAATGTCTCCGGCGATCTGCTCACCGCCCAGCTGACCACGTCCATCGACGGCTGGGACCCCTGGTACTTCGACATCTCCTGGAAGCAGATCGACGGCACCTGGAAGCTGACCCGCGAGGCCGAATGCACCCTCGCGGGCGTCGCGATGCTGCCCTGCAACGTGTAATCACCGACACCACAGGCGAGTCGGCCCCGAGGCAAGCGAATGTCTCGGGGCCACACGGCTATTGCGGCAATTGATGTCCCGCCGCCGGATCTCCCCATGACCGCGGCGCGACGGCATATCCGTCCGTCCGCCGCCCGATCCGGACGCGACAGCGGACATACCCCACGACATCGAAGTGTGTTTAGGCTAACCTTAGTCGCATGGGTAGAGGCTTCGAAGGGTTGATGCTGAAAGCGTGGCGCGCCGAGGATTACCGGCTCACGGTGACCTCGACCGAGTACATCAGCGAGAAGTACATGCGGCTCGGATTCGCGGCGGGCGGACTGCTCGCCGATCATCCGCTGCACCCGACACAGTGGGTGCGGCTGTGGATTCCGAACGGTGAGCGCGAGCACCAGCGCGGATACACGCTGGTCGACCCGGATCCGGCCGGGGACGAGTTCTCGATCGAATTCGCGGTACACCACGGTCCCGCCTCGATGTGGGCGCAGAACGCGGCCGTCGGTGACCAGATCGATGTCTCGGTGCTCGGCTCGGATTTCCACCTACCCGATCCGCTGCCCAGCGAATTCGTCATCTTCGGCGACACCGCCTCACTGCCCGCGATCAACTCGCTGCTCGACGCGATCGGCGATAGTCCGGCCCGGGTCTGGCTGGAATGGCAATACGAATCCGATACCGGACTGCCGGTGCGCAATAAGCCACACCATCAGGTGAATTGGGTGCAGCGGATCGACGACGGTCGGCTGCTGCGCGAGCAGGCGCACGAAATGGACTGCCCGAAGGACACTTACGCCTGGGTCGCCTGCGACGGCCACACCACGCGTTCGATCGTCAGGTCGCTCAAGACCACCCACGGCCTGCCGAAGACCTCGATCAAATCCCGCGCGTACTGGAAATAGCCCCCACCAACCCACGGGTGTGGGTCGCCGAGGCGAGTCACATGGTCGTTCCGATCCGTCGCGGTGCCACCTATCAACTCGCCTCGGCAAACATCCGCTGGGCGTGTCCGCGGCCTATCGGACGATGCAGCGGCATCGAATGGGCCGCGTCGACTACTTGACGCGCAGTCTGGACGCTGACCTTTCGATGAGGCCGGATCATCCTCGGGGATGAGTGTGATCGCTACTTTCTGTCGACGTGTTCGCAGGGCACCGTGCGCAATGCTGAGCTCGAATTCGAATTGCTGCCGGTCCGGGCCGGTGGCGCGGAAGCGAGTGGGCAATGTCGATCATTGATGGAGTTGTGTCTGCCGCCGCCATCCTTTTCGCGATGGCGGCGGCGGTATTTCCCAGGCGGGTCGCGTGTGCGCTGCCGGTTGCGCTGCCGCTGTTGGTGATCGGCTGCCTGGTCCAGTGGGTGCTGGAGAACTTCTATTGGCAGATGGTGCCGAGCTATGTGGCCATCGTGGCCGCGACAGTGCTGGTCGTCAGCCGATCGCGCCGGACCGCGCCGATTCGGCCGGCGCCCGCGACCATGGATCTGCCAGCAGCCGATGGGACGACAATGCGGCGAATCCTCGCGCTCGTCGCACCCGTGGCCGTCGGTCTACTCGCCGTGCTCGCCATCGTGGCGTGGAGCATTCCCCCCGTCCCCACCCTGCCCGAGCCGTCCGGCCGATACCGCGTGGGCTCGCAGATCTTCCGCTGGATCGACCAGCAAAGACCCGAGACGGCAACGGATTCCACCACCGATCGTCGCAATGTCAGTGTGCAGGCGTGGTATCCGACGGAGTTCGCGTCGGGGCGGCAGTGGGTCTACCTCGCCGGACTCGGCCGACTGCCGAGCCGGGTAACCCGGATTCCCAGCTTCGTCATGAGCAACTATGACAGCATCGACACCCACGCGTACGCGGATGTGCCGATCAGCGCGGAACGCGCGCGCTGGCCGGTTGTGCTGTTCTCACCCGGATATGGTGCTCCGCGCGCGTTCTACACCGGACTCGTCACCGATCTGGCGAGCCGTGGCTTCGTCGTACTCGCCATAGACCATCCCTATGAGGTGGCTGTTACCGAACTCGCGGACGGCACCATCGCGACGCCGATCGAAGACTTCCCCGAGGACGATGCCGACGGCGAGCGGTACATGACCGAACAACTCGAAGTCCGCAGGGGTGATCTACGTTTCGTGGTCGACCAACTGGACCGACCCGAGGCGATCGGCACATTGGCCGGGCGCTTGGATACCGATCACATTGCGGCGATCGGACATTCGTTCGGTGGCGCGAGCGCGGTCGCCGCGGCGGCCGATGATCCCCGGATCAAGGCGGCGGTGAATATCGATGGCACCCTGTACGGCGATCTGCCGGGGCGCGCATTGCAACAGCCGTTCCTGCTGTTGGAGAGCGATCACTCCGAGACCGGCCATTCCGCACGCTATCTGGACCGCAACCGCGACCTCATCCAGCACTTGCGGGCGGGCGGATTCCGCTACGAGATCGCCGAGGCCAACCACTTCGGCTTCACCGACGTTCCGTTATTCCTCGCCGCACCCGCACGATTCGCCGTCGCTCAGTTCATCGGCGGTGAGCGTGGACCGGTGGATACGCAGCGCGCGGCCAACGACATACTCGCGGCATTCCTGCAGGGGCCGCTCGGTGGACCGGCCGGGAACGTTCCGGCCGCTGCGGAACGGCACGCCGATATCCACGGTGGGGCGGTCTCCTAGACCGCGCGGTAAACCTCGTATGCCGGAATCACGGAGGCGGTCCAGCAATAACATCGAGCCTCAGGGCCTGTGCCTTCAGGCAGGAGCCGCTGCCAACCGCCACCCAGTGGCGCGGGAGCGCTCGTTCCAGAAGCCCGCGTATCGTCGGTCCAACGCCAGAAGTTCAGCGTGCGTACCGCGTTCGACGATCCGTCCGCCATCCAGGAACAGGATCTGATCGGCGTGCGCGATGGTCGCCAACCGATGCGCGACAACGATGACCGTCTTATCCCTGGTGAGTTCGTGAATCCCACGCACGACGACTGCCTCGCTGTGCGGATCCAGCGCACTCGTCGCCTCGTCGAGCAGCACGATCGGCGCCTCCCTCAGCAGGGCGCGGGCAATCGAAACCCGTTGCCGCTCACCGCCGGACAGCGTCGCACCCCCCTCTCCGACCGCGGTGTCGTAACCGTCGGGCAGCCGCTCGACGATCTCGTCCACCCTGGCCGCTTCGGCCGCGCGGTGCAGTTCGGCGTCGGTGGCATCGGGCCGGCCGATCCGAATGTTGTCCGCCACCGACTGATCGAACAGGTAGATGTTCTGGAAGACGAGCGAGAGCTGGTTCAGCAATGTCTGCGATGGCTGCTCGCGCACATCGTGCTCACCGACCACGACCCGACCGGCTTCGACATCGTGGAACCGTGCCGCGAGCCGCAGCACCGTCGTCTTGCCCGCACCGCTCGGCCCGACGATCGCGGTGGTGGTGCCCGCGGGCACGGTGAAGCTCAACTCGGACAGCACCGGCTCGCCCGGCCGGTAGCCGAAGCAGACGTTATCGAAGACGACGGACGGCGCACCCGGGGCAACCGGCGACTTCGCCTCCGGCAGTACGGGTTCGGCGAGCAGCCCGGTGACCCGGTCGGCCGCCGCTGCGGCCGACCGGAGCGCATTGCTGAGCTGCGCAGCCTGATTCAGCGGTTCGATGAACCGCGCGCTCACCGCGATGAGCGCGATCGCGGCCGCCGCCGAGATGGCGCCGTCGGTAACCCGGCCCACCGCAATGTAGACGAGCACCAAGAAGACCGCCTGCACGAACAACGCGAAGACGATCAGCCCCGGCACTGTCGCGAACATCAGCCGAGTGATCGCCGATCGCTGCCGCACCAGGGCGGTATCGAGAGCCCGGTTGCCCGGCCCGACCGCACCGAAGGCGCGCAGCACCGGCTGTGCCTGCGCGAATTCGACCACCCGCGCATCGGCTTCGGCCGCTGCCGCGTGCATCCGCGCATCGGAACGGGTGTACGCGCGCTCGGCCAGGCCGTTGACCAGATACAACACCGGCGCCGCGAGCAGCATGGCGAGCGAGATCCGCCAGTCGATGAACAGCATCCCGAGCGCGACACCGAGCGGAACCACGATACTGGTGAGCACCTTGGTCAGCAGATACGCGACCAAACCCTGGATCTCGCGCACATTCTCGACCACGATCCGCGAGAGCGGCCCTGCGCCGTGCGTCTCGAACCAGCCGAGCGGCAACGCATTCAGATGATCGCCGAGCCTGGTCTGCAGCCCGCGCTGCATACCGACGCCGATGCGCAGACCGAGTACGGCCTGCAGATATCCGAAGACGACCACCGCCGCGACCGCGACCACCATCCACAGCGCCCAGAACCAGGCCCGGCCGAGATTATTGTCGAACACTGCCTCGAGCACCGGCACCAACAGCAGATAGGCCACGGCCTGGCTCACTGCCTGGGCGATGATGGCCGCCAATAACTTCGGTGTGAGGTGGGCGAACTCGGCCGGGATCAGCCCGAGCACCTTGCGAATCATCGTGCCCCCTCGACATTGTCGATGAGTGCGAGCGCACCGAGCGCCGCCTCGTTGATTTCCCACAGTCGCTGGTAGGTACCGCCCGCGTCGCGCAGACTCGCATGATCACCCTGCTCGACCAGGGACCCGTTCTCCAGCACCAGAATCCGATCTACGCCGGTGATCGTGTGCAGCCGATGCGCGATCACGAGCACGGTCCGTCCCGCGACCAGCACTGCCAGCGCATCCTGTACGGCCGCCTCGGACTCCGGATCCGCGAAGGCGGTCGCCTCGTCCAGGACCAGCACCGGAGTATCGGCGAGCAGCGCGCGGGCGATCGAGAGTCGTTGCGCCTCACCGCCCGACAGCGTCGCATCGACACCGATCTCGGAGTCGTAGCCGCGCGGCAGCGCCAGGATGCGGTCGTGGATCTGGGCCGCCCGCGCCGCCCGCTCCAGTGCGGCATCATCGGCGTCGGACCGGGCCAACCGCAGGTTCTCTCGAACCGTGCCGCGGATCAAACGCACATCCTGGAAGACGAATCCGACAGTGCGATACAGCTCATCGGTCGAGAAGTCGCGAATATCGCGTCCCGCGATGGTGATTCGGCCGGCTCCGACGTCGTAGAAGCGGGGCAGCAGCGCAGCCAGCGTCGACTTGCCCGAGCCGCTCGGACCGACCAGCGCGGTAATGGTTCCCGGCGTCAACTCGAGGTCGATCTCATGCAGCACCTCGTGGTCCGCGCGGTATCCGAAGCCGACGCCCTCGAATCGCACCGCGCCCGCGGCGGTCAGATCGGGCACCGATGTTGCCGACTTCGCGTCGAGCGCTGTCAATTCGGGCGTCTGCTGCAGTTCGTGCAGACGTTGCGCCGCCGCCCCCGCGGCCCGCAACGCCTGCGTTCCGTATCCGAGACCGAGCAGTGCACTGCCCAGGCCGAGCCCAACGAGTAGGAACGGCAGCATATCCAGCGGCGCGACCCAGTCCAGCCCCACCGCGGCAAGCCCGGCGAGCACGATGACCAGCATCACGAAGACCGGGGTGACCACGATGTCGGAGGCCGACTGGATGCGAATGATCGGCGTCTTCATCCGATCCAGGCTCTTGGCCTGGCCGTCGACCGCCGCCTGAAATACGGTGTGCGCCTTACCCGCCTGACCGAATGCCCGGACCACCTGGATGCCGTCGACGAATTCTATGGTGGCGTCCTGGGTCCGGCGCTCCCAGCGGTTGTAGACCGCCAGCCGATCCCGGCCATCCTGATCCATCATCCGACTGAACAACACCGCGTAGGCGATCAGTGGAATCAGCAGCGCGAGGGTGAGTCGCCAATCGACGGTCACGAGGTAGCCGAGGGTGACCAGCGGCACGGTGAGCGCGCCGACGAATTCCAGACGCGCATGCGCGACCAGATAGTGCAGCGCCTCGACATCGTCCTGCAGGTACTTCTTCACCTCACCCGAGGATCGCTCGCCGAACCAGCCGAGCGGAACCCTGGTCAGTTTGGCGGCCAGCAGCCGACGCAGCGTCAGCTGATATCCGGCATCCACCAGATGCGACCAGGTCAGCGCCGCGGCCTGCAATAGGCCGCGCGCGATGAGCACGAGCACCGCGATCAGCAGCAGCCGCCACACCCGATCGGTGTCGACCCGGTCGGCGAGCAGTTCCCGGCAGGCCTCGACGATCAGTACGAACGGTACGACACTACCCACCGCGGCGATGGCCACGATGATGCTCGCGAACGTCAGTATCCGCCGCACGGGCGCGAGAATTTCCTTGCGCGCCAAGGCTTCCTGCTGCTTGCGCGCCTTCAGCTCCGCTTTCGGCGGGCGATTCCCCGCCTCCACCGCCGGTAGCGCCAGGTCGACCGTCATCTGCCTCAACCCTCTCGCCCCTTCGCGGGACCTCTCGCCGGAATCGGCACCATCTTCACATAAGAAGCACCGAGAAGGTAGGTTAGGCTAAGTTATCTAGGAGCGCACAGGCCCTGGCGGTCGTTCCAGCCCAGGTCGCGATCGATCAGTTCGAACAGCTGCTCGTTCCAGGGGCGATAGAACTCGCGCAGCCGGGCCACCGATACATGATCGGGTTCCGGGAATTCGAGGGGATTGCGGTTCAGCACGTGATGGCGGACCGGCTCGACGGCGGGCAGTCCGAGGAATTCGTGGATGCCGCGCACGGTCTTGGAGATATCGGCGAAGAAGTCCTCGGCGGTGACGACGTAGACGTTGTCCTTGCCGAACGCTTCGAGCCAGCGCGCCACCGCATTGGCGTAGACACCGGTGCCGAGCACCGGCATCGAGGGCAGTGTGGTCGGCGGCGGCGGGGCCGGAAACATGGCCAGCGCGTAGTCGATGTAGTCGGCGTAGGTCTTGCCGTACGACATGGCGCGCAGACCGTCCTTGGTACTGAGGAACAGATCCCATTTGTAGTGCGAATAGGCGCGATCCACCGGATCACGCAACATCATGACGATCTTGGCGTCGGGACGGGCCGCACTGTAGTTGTCGATCAACGGAAGATCGTGCAGCAGTGGGTCGAAATAGCCCGCCAGCGCCCGGCCGGTACATCGCATCACCTCGGCCTTCTCGTGTTCGGTCGGGAAGTACGGCCCCCAGAACTGTGGGTAGCCGTGGCCGATCTCCTTGGTGATCGGCGCCAGGATGCTCGGATGCTGCATGAGATAGCTGGCCAGGTCGGTTGTTCCGCTCTTCAGCGCGCCGACACAGGCGAAATCCGGCGAAACTCGCGGCCCGCCGAACCGCCGCAACCACAGCCGAACCGGTGGCACTCTGCCGAAATAATGTGGGAGCGTCAGATAGCGCATTCCCAGCTGCACGGTACGCAGTGGATGTCCGAGGTAACTTTCCCGGTTGTAGCGGTGCAGTTGCCATTCTTCGAATACTTCGAACCCCTTCGTGTACTTGTCCGAGACGTACTCTTGCGTACTCGACGGCGTCACCCCTGCTGACATCGGAACTTCCCCTCGCACTATTTGATCTTTGCCGCGCGGGACGCGGCGGACTTCGATCGATCCCGCTGCCCTTCGGAATCAATTGCGGATCACCGTAGCGCCGAATTCATCTCGGCGACACCGGAATCCACCCGGACCGTCCTACCGAACCGATCCGAAGAAGACGATGCAGCCGATATAGACAACTTCACAAGACCCGTCAATCGGGGGCGGCACTCGACAAACTAGGTCATACGACCTAGATTTGCTGATATGTCCGACCATCTGCAGTTCCACGACAGCGCACCGGTTCTCATCGTCGGCGGTTACGGCACCGTCGGCGCCGAACTGGCCCGCCTCGCGGCCGGGCGCTGGCCCCTACTGCTCACCGGCCGAAATCCGGTACGGGGCAACACTATTGCCGAGGAACTCGGCGCGAAGGTCGCGCGGTGGGACCTCACCGAGGCCACCGACTTCCGCGCCGAGGCGCGCGCGGTGGTGAGTACGGTCAACGATCCCGACGACCGGGTGCTGCGGGCCGCCGTGCGCGCGGGCATTCCCTACGTCGACATCACCCGTTGGACAACCCGCCTAACTCGGGCCGCTGTCGTCGCTGCGACGCTGCACCCCACCGCACCCGTTCTACTGTCGTCGAGTTGGATGGGCGGCGTCACCGGACTGGTGACCGCGGCGCTCGCCGAACAGATAGGCGGGGCAACCGAAGTCGATATCGCAATTCGCTACGCACTCGCCGATCGAGCAGGCGTTGATTCGGTGGAATTCATGGACCGACTCGGCGTCGAATTCGAGGTAATCCAGGGCGGTGTCCGACATATGACAATGCCACTGCGAGATTCGCGACAGGTGCGTATCGGCGGTGAAAAGACCAGGGTCGCCCGCATCGATACCCCGGAGCAATTCACCTTTCCACTCACCCTCGGGGTAGCGACGGCGGTCACCAGAATCGGATTCGATTCCGCCGCTGCGTCGACCGCATTACTCACCGCGGCCAGACTCGGATTCTTCCGCAGAGCACGTGGTGATCGCTGGCGTCCGCTGCGGCGATCGATGCTGTATTCACCGGGCGACGGTGCGACCGCCGCACTGCGCGTCGACGTGACCGGTCCGGGCGGTACCCGTTCCGCGACGGTACGCGATCGCGCCGGTCAGGCACATCTCACCGCCGTCGGCGCGCTGATCGGCCTGCGCCGGGCACTCGACGGAGACGCACCCGCCGGTATCTCCTTCCCGGAATCCACCGCCCGACCACAGGATTCGCTCACCGAGCTGGCGCAGGCTGGCGTCGACATCGAGGTGACGTGGTGACCCGCCGCTATACCACCGGCGCGGCCCGCCAGGACGCACTCCTGGATGCCGCGGAAGGACTGCTCGGCACTGTCGGCTATGCACACACCTCCATGCGCGCCGTCGCCGCCGCGGCCGATATGCGCATCGGCCATCTGCAGCACTACTTTCCGAGCCGGACCGAGCTGATCCAAGCGGTGCTGCGGCGGGTGATCGACCGGTCACAGGCCCGGCTGCGCGATGTCACCGACCCGGAATCCGCTGTCGCGTACCTGCTCTCGGAGCATGACGACGAATCCGCGGTGCGCCTGTTCATCGAGATCTGGGCGATCGCGGCCGCCGAACCCACCGTCCGGCCCGCGGTGACCGAGTTCTACGCCGAATACGTCCGTCAGGTAATGGAATTCATCCATGCGCGACAGCCTCGATGCGATGCGGCCACCGCCCGAGCGCGGGCCGAAACCTTCGTCGCGCTCATGGAGGGCGCGGCACTGATGCGCTCGGGTGTCGCCGCCAACCGCTCCGAAGCCACCGATCGCGTAGTCCGGGATACCGCGCTCGCCCTGCTGACTACCGCATGACCGGCAGCACAGCGACTTTCGACCGTCCGGTAGCGGCCTCGATGAACTCGACCGGTTCGGGTACCGCGGCGAGCACCTCCCTGGTGAGCCGCAACGCGGGTTCGGGAACCGGCGAACCACCCACCGCCGCAATGAGATCGAGTAAATGCACCGTGACATCGACGATAGCGACTTCGGCGAACGCCCGATAGGTCACGCGCCCGAGTATCGGATGCGCCAGCACATCGCTCGGCCGCACCGCATCCAAGTCGGCAAGCTCTTTCGTATCGAACCGGCGCAACAGCTCGTCGATGTCGATCGTCTCGGCGGCCTTGCGCGCCGCCGCCTCGATATCATCGGCCGCCGTCCGCGCGATCCCGCCCGGACTGTTGAAGATCCGCAGGATTTCCGCGCCGCTGGTCACCGTATGCCCCTGCGGTACCGGAGCCGCGCGCATCGCCTTCAGTACCGCCGCATCAGGTGCCACGTGGGCGAACAGGGCGCGCACAGACCAGCCGGGCAATCGGGTCGGCGTCGCCCATTGCGCCGCGGTGAACTCGGCGCCACGCTCCGCCCATGACTGCCAAAGCTCTTCCAATAGTTCGGTATTCATTCGATCCCCTATTCATCGCGCAGATAAGTCGGATGTCGAAAACCTCACGGACACTTGGGAACGCATGCGATGCGGACGCTGGCCACCGCCCTCTCATGGTATCGGGACCGCACTGGGCTTTTGCTCGAACGATTGCCTCGGACGTGCGGATTTCGTGCGTTCGACGTGCTGAGGAAGGTTGTGTGAACGGCGGGTCATACCCGTACCTTTCGCGCCCGAACGTCGCTAGCTTCTCCACCGACACAGACTGCGACTGCGTTTGGAGTTGTGAAAATGTTTGTCACGACAATTATTTCGAATATCGGCGATTGCCAGCGTGATCCGGGCGACTTGTCCAAGGAGCAAGCGCACCGCGCGATGCAGGTGCACCTGTATTGCAGTGTCGACAGCTGCCGGGTCCGCCGCCGCGCCAGACAGACGCTGGTCGAGTCCCGTCGGATGGTCTTGGACGAACGCGCAGAGCCGTAGGTGGGCCACACTGTGCCGATCCGGAATCGCAACGGCGATCCAGGCGTTGTGCACAACCATGACCACCACCGATCGCTCCGCCACGCCCGTCGTCGACACCGGCACCGCATTCGGCGCCAAGGTCGCCGCCCGCCTGGGGCAGGAGAACGTCATCTGGCTGACCACCGTCGGCCGCACTGGGACACCGCAGCCGAATCCGGTGTGGTTCCAGTGGCGTGACGGTGAATTCCTGATCTTCAGCCAGGCCGATAAGTCCAAACTCCGCAATATCGCCCGCAACCCGCGAGTCTCGCTGCACCTCAACAGCACCGCGACCGGCGGCGAGGTGGTGGTGCTGACCGGCACCGCCCGGATCGACGAATCCGGTGCCACCCCGGCGGAAACCGCCGCGTTCACCGAGAAGTACACCGAGGGTCTGGCCGCCATCTCGATGACCGAGGAGCAGTTCCACGCCGAATACTCGGTCACGGTGCGGATCACTCCGGATCGACTGCGCGGATTCTGAGCCCGACCCGGCCGTGAGCTGCGGGTTTCTCGGCGACTATGGTCATTGGCGATGAGACGGAGGCAGCAGCCGCCGCTGCCCAAGCGGCACGGCCTGGACCCGGCCCGGCTCCGGCTACCGGAGCAGGGTGACTGGGCGACCATTCGCGACCACCTCGTGCACAGGCTGCCGCGGGTACCGGCCGCACGGATCGACGAGCTGCTACATCAGGGCGACATCGTCGACCTGGCCGGTCCGATCGCGCCGGACGCGCCGTATGTGCCGGGCGGCGCCGTCTGGTTCCATCGCGATCTGCCCGACGAAACCGTGGTGCCCTTCGATATCCCCATCGTCCATCGCGACGACGATCTGCTCGTGGTGGACAAGCCGCACTTCCTGGCGACCATTCCACGCGGCCAGCACATTCTGCAGACCGCCCTGGTGCGGTTGCGTCGCGAACTCGACCTACCCGATCTCATTCCGGCGCACCGGCTCGATCGCGTCACCGCAGGACTGGTGCTATTCGTGGTCAATCCGGCCCGGCGCGGGGCCTACCAGACGATGTTCCACCAGCGCACGGTGCGCAAGGAGTACGAGGCCATCGCACCAGTCGATCCGGAGCTACCGCTGCCGCGGACGGTGCGCAGCCGCATCATCAAGGAGAAACAGGTGCTCGCCGCCCAGGAGGTCGACGGTGAGCCCAATGCGGAGACCTGGATCGAGTTGGTGGAACAGCGCGGCGGACTCGGCCGCTACCGGCTGCGGCCACTGACCGGGCGCACCCATCAGCTGCGGCTACATATGAACGGACTCGGCATCCCGATCCTCGGTGACGACTTCTATCCGGTGCTCACCGACAAACCTGTGAACGATTTCACCCGGCCACTACAACTGCTGGCCGCGTCACTCGAATTCACCGATCCGATCAGCGGCACGACCCGCCGGTTCGACAGCACGAGAACGCTGCAGGCATGGGCGGATCCGCAGGGCTGGCGGGGCGGAATTAACGCCGACAGTGCGTGACGCGATAACCGATAAGACCATGATGTCGACACCACCCCTCCCACTCAGCCCCAGCGCGCCGGTTGCGCGCTTCCGTAGACTGGGCCGGATGCCTCACCAGGACCTCGACGAAGCGGCACCGCCCCACCACAAACTCCACGCCTATCTCGACGTGGCCGTTGTGGTGATCGTCCTGGCCGGAACCAATCTCATCGCGCACTTCACCACCGCGTGGGCGAGCATCCTGACCGTTCCGATCGCCGCCGTCGTCCTGCTCGCGCTGATGCGACGACGCGGACTCGGCTGGTCCGAACTCGGACTCTCGCCGCGGCACTGGCGTCGCGGCACGCTGTGGGCATTCGGCGCGGTCGGCCTGGTGCTCGCGGTGGTGGCTATCGGCGCGCTGCTGCCGATCACCCGGCCGTTCTTCCTGGCCGACCGCTACGCCACCATTTCCGGCGCCCTGATCGCATCGATGATCGTCATCCCGCTGCAGACCGCGATCCCCGAGGAACTGGCCTTCCGCGGCGTCCTGCACGGCACCCTCGACCGCGTTTACGGCGCCCGTGGGGTCTTCGCCGCGGGCTCCCTGCTGTTCGGCCTCTGGCACATCGCCTCATCACTCGGCCTGACCACCAGCAACCGCGGCCTCACCGGTTTCCTCGGCGGCGGCGTCGCGGGCCAGATCATCGGCATCCTGCTCGCCGTAGCCGCCACCGCCGCCGCGGGCGTCGTGTTCACCTGGCTCCGCCGCCGCAGCGGCAGCCTGCTGGCCCCCATCGCCCTGCATTGGTCCGTCAACGGCGCAGGCGCCCTCGCCGCCGCCATCGTCTGGCACACCACCCTCACCTGATGCCGGATCGAGCGTAGATTGCGACTATGCCCCTCGGACACCTCGGCATCAACGTCAGCGATCCAGGTGCGGCCCAGGCCTACTACGACGAGCTGATGCCCCTACTCGACTATGCGCCGCTGCTCAGCACGGCCGACCAATTCGCCTACTGGCCCGCCGACAACAAGCCCGGCACATACATCTTCTTCTACCCCGCCGACTCCCCCGGCTACGTTCGCACCGCTCCCGGCCTCCAACACCTCGCCTTCATGGTCCGCACCCGCGCTGCCGTCGACCGGGTACACATCTGGGCCACCACCCGAGGCGACGAAATCATCCACGCCCCACAAGAATTCCCCCAGTACCCCCCGCCGTACTACGCCACCTTCTGGACCGGCCCCGACGGCGTCATGCTCGAGGCCGTCTGCCACAGGAACGCCTGACTACCGCGCGTCCGGTTCGCGCATTTGTTCGATTTTTCGGGCGGCGAGCATTGACCTCGGGCGGGTAGCGGTTTAATCTCGGTGCGATCACACATATGTTCGAGCATGTAGGTCTGCGTCGAGATGACACCTGCTCCTGGGAAGGCTCGCTATGCGCGACAAACAGTCGAGCGGTAGTTCCGAGATCGCCGCACTGGCCGAACGGGTCGCGAACGCGCGGGGCCGGTTGCCACTGCAGGATGACGCGGCACTGGTGCAAGTGTTGTCGGATGCCGAGATCGATGCCGAACGTGAACTCGCGCAATGGGTTCGTGCCCAGCGCCGAGGACAACGAAAGCGGGCCGTCCAGGACGAACTGACAGCAGAGAAACGTGACCGGCGGACCACGACCGCGATCCAGCGGGCCGATGACGCGGATGCGCGATGGCATCGGCGGGCGCTGGCGGCACGTCGGCGGGTGTCGAATCAGGATGCGCGACTTGCCCAGTTGTACCGCCGAGCCGAGTGGTCGTCCCGCGCATTGATCGCGGTGGTGGTGCTCGGCATGGTGTGGGCCGGGGTGAACGTACAGCACAACCTGGTGCCCAGCGGAAATATGTCGGATCCGCTGTACTGGTTGAGCTATGGGATCGAGGCGATGATCTCGATCCCGATCATCACCATCATGGTGGCCGCGACCACCGCCGCCCGCTGGGGCCGCGAACTCGACCGGGGCAAGGTCGTCTTCTTCGAGACCGCACTACTCGGCACGACCATCGCGCTCAATGCGGGCCCGCACCTGGCCGCCGGTTCCTTCGGGCAGGCCGCCGAATACGCGATCGCCCCCGTCATGGTCGGCGTCGTGATCTGGTTGCACGCTTGGGTTTCCGCACGTTACGCCCTGCTCATCGATGGCGTTCCGCTGGTCGACGACGAGCCCGACCTCCCGACCCGGCACCGGGTCACCACCGAACGCGGCGCACCGATCACCACATTCCGCCCCGACGAACCGACCGACCGCCGAGAACTGCTCGCCGCCAAAGGTTTCGACCCCCTCCTCGACCAAGCGGGCGTCCGCTTCCCGGTCGATATGACCGACCCCCACGCACAACACATTGCCGAGGCAGCGATGCGCGGCACTCAGCCCGAGCCGGTCCCCCTCTCCAGGCTCGACTGCACCGAAACCCTCGTTTACCACGCCCAGAGCACCCGCTCGACCAACGGCCGTCTCACACAACAGATCCCGACCGTCGACGAATACCGGCAAGCGGATACCGCGACCGCCCATCCGTCATCGGATTCGATTCATGAAGGCACACGAGCCGGCACTACCCCTGCCGCCCAACCCATCTCGAACCACGCGGCACCAACCTCCTCAGCGACCAACCCGGTACCCGCTGATGCTGCGTATGCCGCACATACCGAAATCGCCACACCCAACGTGCCAATCGGCCTCAACGCAAGTGGCGCAGGCGACATAACTGCCCCTTCTGCAACCATCAACGGCGCGAGCCAGGCTGAGGCCGCGCTGGTCGACCAAGGCCAAACGTCCACGCACACCCCGGCATACACCGCGGGTGACTCCCCAGCCGACAACCGCGCATCCCGCGACGAATTCGCGACCACCGGCGACATCTCCACGCACTCAGCACCGCCCAACGCGCCCCACATCACAACCGACGTCGCGGCCGACAACCCACAGCCGACCCACAACCCGGCGACTGCCACGAGCACCCTCGGCGAGAACCTGATTCACGCCTCCGCCCCGGCCACCCGTCTCGCATCCGGCACGAACCCGACGGACGAACCCGCGGCCCACGCCGCCGCAAGCGTCCGTCCGTCACTGCCCGCCCACGATCAGCCCACTGCCACTACGGCCGAGCCCATTGCCGCACCGGCCACCGCCACTCCCACCGGCGATCAACACACAACTGCCGCTGCCACCTCGGCCGAGCCCCGTATCGCCGCGAACAACCGCGTGCACGCCGCAGCCATAGGCGAGCCCCGCACCGCTCCAGTGACGACTCACACCGAGCAGGCGACTCCCATGAGCACTCGTGAGGAGCGCACCACTCAGGTCTCGGGCATCGAGCCCCACACAGCGCAGACGACGGCGGCAAACACTCGCACCGAACACACAACTCCCACGGCGACCGCAGCGAACACCCGTCACGAACACACCACTCCGGCCTCAGGCGTCACGCATCGGACAGCACAGCCCACTGTGGCCAGCACTCGCGACGAACGGACCACTTCCGGTGCCGCGCACATTGATTCCCACCGGGGAACCGCCGGTCTCCCCTCCGCAGACTCGCAACTGAGCATTTTCGATACGACGACAGTCGAACCAGCGGCCCGGACTCCTCACGCCGACACAGCCGAAAACCGTACGCTCGAAGACATAACTCGCGGCGAGGACCCGCGCACTCGCACCGAACCCCAGGCACACCCAGACGCACCCGCCGAAACTCGGCGCACCACCCTCGGTTCCGCAGCGCCGTCCCCGGCCGAGCACATCGCGCGAACAGTGGCGAACGCGGATCAGCGCCCCCAGAACGACTCCACAACCGATCACAAAGATTCGCAGCGCCTCGCCGAAGAACGCGAGGTCGAGGTCAGGCAGCTCGATCGCGCACAGCGCCGCACCACCAGCGAAGTGATCAGCGAAGTAGTGCAATCACTTTCGGCCGATGACCTGCTGGCCGAAAACCTCGGCTCGGAAGGCGATGATATCGAGGTGTGGTCGGTCGCTCGCGCCATCGCGGGCCGCGGCCTGTCGGTCATTCCCGTTGAACAACTCGCCGAAATCCTCATGCTCGCCGACCAATCGTGGACCCCGACCAGCATCGGCGCAGAGGTCGGCCTCTCCCGCACCGCCATCGCCCAGGTCCTGGAGTTCGCCAGGCGAGTCCGCCGCCCCTACGCAATCAGCAGCTGACCACCACAACTCCCCACCCCGCACCATCCCCACCCGAATGCATCAGCACCAACCCACAACCGACCGTCCCCGCAGCGACTCCCGACGAGCGTAGCCATGGGGCGCTAGCCCAATCGAGCGCAGTCTCATAAGGCGGCCGGCCCCACCATGCACAGTCATAAGGCAGCCAGTCCCACCAAGCACAGTCATTACGCAGCCAGCCCCACCAAGCACAGTCATAACGCAGCCAGCCCCACCGAGCGCAGTCATAAGGCGCCTCCACACCCCGACCCCAACGACCATTTGACTACCCTCGGCATCGAAAAAGGCCGTCCGCTCGGATAATCCGAGTGGACGGCCCATTTGCTCAGCGAGGGGCTAGAGCGCTTCGGCGGAGTTCGGCTAGGTCCGGGGGCGGACCGTGTCAGCAGTTGGTGCGTGCATGGCACCGGGGGTGTATTCGGAGTACGCGTACTGATCCCAACCTGCACCTCCGGACTGCTCATCAGAGCCGCTCGTGGAATCCCGATCCCCGTGCCCCGGCCACCACGCGCGGTGACCGATGAGCGCGGTAACGGCCGGGGTGAAGAACATCGCCATGACGAATGCGGCGATCGCGATGCCGACCGAGATGGCGAAGCCCATCTGAGAGAGCACGTTGTTGCCCGCCAACATCATCGAGGCGAAGGTGCCCGCGAGGATCACACCCGCCGCGGCGACGGTCGGCCCGGTGTGCCGCACCGCGAGGGCCGCAGCCTGTTTCGGATCGTTGCCGACACGAGCCTCCTCACGCAACCGAGCGACCATCAGGATGTTGTAGTCCGTGCCGAGTGCCACCACGAACAGGTACATGATCACCGGGAGGTGGAAGATCAGCCCGGTGTTGCCCTGGATGTGCTGGAATACCAGGACCGCGGCGCCGAGCGTGGCCGCGAAGCCGAGGAACACCGAGGCCATCAGATACCACGGCGCAACCAGGCTGCGCAGCAATAGGGCGAGCACGATCATGATCAGGATTCCGGCCACCGGGAACACGATCTTGTAGTCGTGCACCATCGCATCCTGGAAATCGACATACACCGAGGAGATGCCGCCGACGACCGCCGTGGTGCCCGCGGGTGCCATCGAATGTGCCGTATCCCGCAGCGGATCGCGCACCGTATCCAGGGCGGCATCCGATTCGGGCGCGCCATTGAGTGTCACCTGGAAGTCGGCGGCCATACCGTCGCTCGAAACCGTCGGCGCCCCAACCTGACTCACGCCCGACACCGCGGCCAGCGCCGCACGGTAGACGGTGAGCTGGTCACCATCGAGCGGTGCGCCATTGGTGGAGTGCAGCAGTACTTCCGAAGGCTGGGTCGATCCGGCGGGCAGCCCTTTGAGCAATTCTTTGTTGTAGACAGTGGATTCGGAGGTGTCCGAGGTCGAGCCGGAGCTGAGATCGAAGGTCGGATGGAAGCCGATGGCCAGCACACCCAAGGCCACCAGCAGCCCGCCGGATACCGCTGCGAACGCTCCTGGCCGCCGCCCGAGCGCCGCGCCGATCGCGCCGAACCGCGCGCCCTTCGGTTCCTGCTGCCAGGCCTTGGAAGGCCAGAACACCTTGGTGCCGAGCAGCGAAACGACGGCGGGCACCAGGGTCAGCCCGGCGAGCAGCGTCACTCCTACCGCGATCGCCAGCGCCGGACCGAGCGCACGGAACATGCCGAGCGTCGAGAGCGTCAGCGCCATGAAGGCGATGATCACCGCACCGGCCGCCGAGGTAATGGCCTCACCGACCTTGGTGACCGCACTGACCATGGCGGTCTTCGGATCCTCCCCCGCGCGCAGTCGTTCCCGGTAGCGGAACATCAGGAACAGGATGTAGTCGGTGCCGACGCCGAAGAGCACAACCAACAGGATCGAGTTCACCGAACTGTCCACCTGCAGATCGAATGCCTTGGCCACCATGGCGATCAGGCCACCGACGGTGGTGGAGATCGCGCCGATGATGATGATCGGCAGCAGCGCGATCACCGGACTGCGGAAGATGATCAGCAACAGCAGCAGGATCAGCACGACGGTGGCGACACCGATAATGGCCATACCCTTAGTGCTGGACTCGGTCTGGTCCAGCATCTGCGCCGCCTGACCGGTGACGCCCGCCTTCAGATCCGTGCCCTGCACCTGCTCGTGCAGCGCGTCACGCAACTTCTCGACCGCATCGCTCTGCGTGGTATCACCGGCATTGGTCACCTTCGTCATCTGCACAGCGGCGATCTGCACCAGCCGGTTCTCCGAGGCCGGACCGGCTTGGATCCCGGTGACATCCTTGATGCGCTGGTCGTTCAACTTGGCCGCGATCGTCGCGACACTCGCCGAATCCCCTTCATTCAGTGGCGCACCGTCCGAGCGCACGAAGACGAGTAGCGCCGCGGGCGCCTGATTCTGCGGAAAGGCCTTCTGCTGCAATTCCATTGCTTGAATCGACTCGTAATGCGATGGCAGGAAGGCGGATTGATCGGTGGTCGATGAGAGTTTCGGCGCCGAGGCCACTACCGCGATGATGATGAACAGCCAGAGGCCGATCACCTTCCACGGATTGTGAACGACGATCGCGCCCAGTCGAGCGAACATGCGGGACAATTCCTTTCGGGAATCGGTATGGGAGCCGATGGCTCAGATGTCGAGGTCCTCGGTCTGCGGGTGCTCGGTCACATCGACCAGGGAGCGGTAGATCTTCGCTGGGACTCGTAAGGCCAGGTCCTCGAAGGATTCGACGATTTCGACCGTGTAGTCGGCGCAGGCCCGGTCGTCGATCTCGAAGATCTCGCGCCAGTTCTTCTTCCAGTCCGTGATCCAGATCGTGGCCGCGAAGTCGGACCATTCGGACACCCGCCGATGCACCACATACTTGCCCTTGCGGCTCAGGTAGACCCGGATCAGCTCGACCCCGACCTTCGTGTATTCGCGGGCCTCGCCGAGCAGTCGCCCCTGGAAGCGCTGCTTACGCCCGCCACCCGGGCCGACCTCGAGCTGGATTTCTTGGAACTCGCC
This sequence comes from Nocardia sp. CA-107356, assembly GCF_050946365.1. NCBI lineage: Bacteria > Bacillati > Actinomycetota > Actinomycetes > Mycobacteriales > Nocardiaceae > Nocardia > Nocardia sp. CA-107356. The sequence continues at coordinate 9,322,793 of NZ_CP191992.1, forward strand.
CGGCGCCGTCTTGGTGACATCGACGACGGCGGCCGAGGATTCGATGCCCGTAGGCGGGTTCGGATCGGTGGTCATGGTTACTCCATTTCATAAATGAATGCGCACATGCGCATGACGAATTGCCGACGGTCTCTCCTGGATTCCGTCGTCAGTAGATCTTGTACTTTCCGGCGATCGCGCCCACGTCATCTACGAGGGCTGCCGAAGGGTTCAGATGTCGAGGTCCTCGATCTTCGGACGCTCCTCACTACCGAATAGCCCGCGGTAGATTCGCGACGAAACATGCCCGGCGAGATCCGCGCCGACGGTCGAACCGCCAGCGCGGGTTGACGTGTACGAATCCGCGGCCATGACTACCCCATCTCATAAACAAATATGCAATTACGCATGGACTGAGCGTCAGCGGACCCGCTTCGGTTCGCTGCTTCGAGCTGGTCTGCTGTTTTCCGGTAACCCCGAGCATCCTCGGTAGTGTCCGTCGGGAATCACTATAAGTAGATGTATACGTATAACGCAAGACCTATGGTCGAATGACCTCACCGCGGGGCACGGCGGGCCGCATTTCCTGGTCGGCGCGGCGGCGCCGCGACACCCCGACCAGCAGTGCCAGGCCGATACCGAGTCCGAGTCCGAGCGCCGCGGCCGCCGCGAAGCCCGCAGGGAACCCGCCCGCATCGATGGCGACTCCGGCAAGTGAGCTGCCGATGCCATTGCCGAGAGTCATCGCGGCACCGTGCCAGCCGATCGCTTCACCGCGCCCACCCTCCGGGACGATCCGGCTCAACTGATCGATGGATGCGACAAGCGTTGGCGCGCAGAGTGCTCCGGCGATGAGCCCGGCCACGCCGAGCGATAACGGTCCGACGGCGAAGCACATCGGAATGGTGATGGCGCCGAGCCCGGCCAGCAGGACGTACGTCGAGATGGGTCGATGCAGAGCGCCGTAGACGAGTCCGCCGACCAGCGAACCGAAACCCCACACGGCCATCACCACGCCGAGCCACCGCTGCGCGCCGAACTCTCGAATGGCCGAGACGAAGGTCAATTCCGATCCCGCGAGCACCGCGACCGCCGCACTCGCACCGACACACAGCGCGACGAACTCGAGCCGGAACCACTCACGCCGCGGTTCGGCCGCGGCCGAGCGATCGCTGTCATCGGAGCGCAGCGGCGGATTGCGCACCCAGATGAATACGCCCGCAAGTACCAGCGCCATCTGCATCCCGAACAAGCTGGGCGTCGTCGACCAGCCCGTCGCGGCGGCGACGCCGAGCACCGGCCCGACCATGAACGCCGCCTCCACCGACACCGATTCCAGAGCGAGCGCGGGCTGCCGGTTCTGTTCGGTGGTCGCCGCGATCACGGCCTGCCGGACCACTGTGAAGATCGGAATGTCGAAGAGCCCGGCAACCGCGGCGAGCACCAAGAGCGCCCCGTATCCGACGAACGGCGCAATAGACCAGCACACCGCCCCGACCACGATCGATGGCAGAATCGTGCGCCGCAGCCCGAACCGATCCAGCATCCGCCCACGCCACGGACCGCTCACCGCAATACACAGGGTGACAACCGAACTCAGCGCTCCGGCCTGCACATACGACCCGTGCAACGTCTGCACCACATGCAGCGCGAGCAACACCGCCCCGGCGAAGAACGGGATGCGAACCATCACCCCCAGCAGCAGCACATTGCGCACCGCCGAGTTCGACAGGACCTCGCGATAGGACCGCATTCGGTTGAGGGTGTCACGCCCGCCCGCCCCGCGCCACCAATTAATCCCATGATTCGGTCGGCGGAGCTGGCCGGGCAAACGAAAAGGCCCGCCTCCCCAATGGGAAGCGGGCCTTCGCGTTAAAGCCAGAAGAACGGCCTACTTGGCCTTCTCCAGGACCTCGACCAACCGCCAGTGCTTGGTGGCGGACAGCGGGCGGGTCTCCATCAGCTGAACGCGGTCGCCGATACCGGCGATCTCGTTCTCGTCATGCGCCTTCACCTTGGTGGTGGAGCGAATGATCTTGCCGTAGAGCTTGTGCCGCGTACGGTCTTCCAGCTCGACCACAATGGTCTTGTTCATTTTGTCCGAGACCACATAGCCGATGCGAACCTTGCGGCTGCCGCGCTTGACCTCGGTCGTCACGTTCTCTTCACTCATGCCGCATCTCCCTTGCCAGCGGGTGCCGTGGCCAGCCCGAGCTCGCGCTCACGCATGACCGTGTAGATGCGCGCGATCTCGTGACGCACGACGCGCAGACGACGGTTGTTGTCCAACTGACCCGTCGCCATCTGGAAGCGCAGATTGAACAGCTCTTCCTTCGACTCGCGCAGGCGGGCGACGAGCTCCTCTTCATTGAGCTCGCGGAGCTCTGCGGCCGGTGTACCGGTAGCCATCAGAACTGCTCCTCCCTGGTCACGATCCTGCACTTCATGGGGAGCTTGTGCATCGCGCGGCGCAAGGCCTCACGAGCGGTCTCCTCGTTGGGGTAACTCATTTCGAACATCACGCGCCCGGGCTTGACGTTCGCGATCCACCACTCCGGCGAGCCCTTACCGGAACCCATGCGGGTCTCGGCGGGCTTCTTGGTGAGCGGGCGATCCGGGTAGATGTTGATCCAGATCTTGCCACCACGCTTGATGTGGCGAGTCATCGCGATACGCGCGGACTCGATCTGCCGGTTGGTGACGTAGGCGGGCTCGAGAGCCTGAATGCCGTATTCACCGAACGCGACCGAGGTGCCGCCCTTTGCCATTCCGGAACGACCCGGGTGATGCTGCTTCCGGTGCTTGACCTTCCGTGGCATCAACATGCGTCAGCCCTCCTGCTTTTCTGCCGGAGCGTCGGCGACCGCTGTGGCGGTGGCCGCACGCCCGGCCTCAGTGCTGGTCGCGGTGGTACCGGCGGAACCGGACCGACGCGGGCGGCTCGGCCGCTCACGACGCTCACGGCGGTCACCAGCTGCGGGCGCGGCCGCGGCCGTGACCTCACGCTTGCCACCGACGATGTCGCCCTTGTAGATCCAGACCTTCACACCGATGCGGCCGAAGGTGGTCTTGGCCTCGTAGAGGCCGTAGTCGATATCCGCGCGCAGCGTGTGCAGCGGAACCCGACCCTCGCGGTAGAACTCCGAGCGCGACATTTCGGCGCCGCCGAGGCGGCCCGAGCACTGCACCCGGATGCCCTTGACGTTCGGCGAACGCATGGCCGACTGGATGGCCTTGCGCATCGCGCGACGGAACGCCACACGGTTCGACAGCTGCTCGGCCACACCCTGAGCAACCAGCTGCGCATCCGATTCGGGGTTCTTGACCTCGAGGATGTTCAGCTGCACCTGCTTCTTGGTGAGCTTCTCCAGCTCGGCGCGGATGCGATCGGCCTCGGCGCCGCGGCGGCCGATGACGATGCCCGGACGAGCGGTGTGGATGTCGACGCGAACCCGGTCACGGGTGCGCTCGATCTCCACCTTGGAGATACCGGCCCGCTCCATGCCAGTGGCGAGGAGCTTGCGGATCTGGACGTCTTCTTTCACGTAGTCCGCGTACTGCTTGTCCGCGTACCAACGCGACTTCCAGTCGGTGGTGATACCGAGGCGGAAGCCATGGGGGTTGATCTTCTGTCCCATTTACTTTGCCCCTCCCTTCCGGCGGTTACGAGTGGATCCACCGGCGGTGGGCACGCTCTCGACCTCGATGGTGATATGGCTGGTGCGCTTGCGAATGCGGAACGCACGGCCCTGGGCACGCGGCTGGAACCGCTTCATGGTCGCGCCTTCGTCGACGTAGGCAGTCGAGATCACCAGGGTCGACGGGTTCAGGCCGAGGTTGTTCTCGGCGTTCGCCGCAGCGCTGGCCACGACCTTGGCGACCGGCTCGCTCGCGGCCTGCGGCGCGAACCGCAGGATCGCGAGTGCGTCCTCGACTCGCTTGCCGCGGACCAGGTCCACGACACGACGAGCCTTCATCGGGGTCACGCGAACGTGCTTGGCGGTCGCGCGCGCAGTCGGATTCTGAGTCTCAGTGGTCATCGCCGCTTGCTCTTCCGGTCATCCTTGACGTGGCTCTTGAACGTCCTGGTGGGCGCGAACTCACCCAGCTTGTGCCCGACCATGTTGTCCGAGACGAACACCGGCACGTGCTTGCGACCGTCATGGACGGCGAAGGTGTGACCGATGAAATCGGGGATGATGGTCGAACGACGGGACCAGGTCTTGATGACCTGCTTGCTGCCCTTTTCGTTCTGAACGTCCACCTTCGCGAGGAGGTGGTCGTCGACGAACGGGCCTTTCTTGAGGCTGCGTGGCATTTCTTACCTCCTCCTTCAGCGCTTGTTCTTGCCGGACTTGCGGCGGCGGACGATGAGCTTGTCACTGGGCTTGTTCGGGCGGCGGGTGCGGCCTTCCTTCTGGCCCCACGGCGAGACCGGGTGGCGACCACCGGAGGTCTTGCCTTCACCACCACCGTGCGGGTGGTCGACCGGGTTCATGACGACACCACGGACCGTGGGACGGCGACCCTTCCACCGCATACGACCGGCCTTGCCCCAGTTGATGTTCGACTGTTCGGCATTGCCGACCTCGCCGACGGTGGCGCGGCAGCGCACGTCGACGCGGCGGATTTCACCCGATGGCATACGCAGCGTGGCGTAGGGGCCTTCCTTACCGAGCAGCTGCACGCTGGCACCGGCGGAGCGGGCCATCTTCGCGCCACCGCCCGGACGCAGTTCCACGTTGTGAATCGTGGTACCGGTCGGGATGTTGCGCAGTGGCAGGTTGTTACCCGGCTTGATGTCGGCCGTCGGGCCGGACTCGATCGGGGTGCCCTGCTGGATGCCCTTCGGCGCGATGATGTAGCGCTTCTCGCCGTCCACGTAGTGCAGCAGCGCGATGTTGGCGGTGCGGTTCGGGTCGTACTCGATGTGCGCGACCTTGGCCGGGATGCCGTCCTTGTCCAGGCGACGGAAGTCGATCAGACGGTAGGCGCGCTTGTGGCCGCCACCGCGATGGCGAGTCGTGATGCGACCGTGCGCATTACGACCACCCTTGCTGTGCAGCGGACGAATCAGCGACTTCTCGGGCGTCGACCGAGTGATCTCAGCGAAGTCCGAGACGCTGGAGCCACGACGGCCCGGCGTAGTCGGCTTGTATTTACGGATTGCCATGAGTTCTTCTCTGCTTTCTGGATTCCCAGGCGCTTACGCGACCGGGCCTCCGAAGATCTCGATGGGCTTGCTGTCGGCCGAGATGGTCACGAGCGCGCGCTTGGTGTCCTTGCGCTTGCCGTAACCGAAGCGGGTCCGCTTGCGCTTGCCCTGACGGTTGGCGGTGTTGACGCTGGTCACCGTCACGCCGAAAACCTTCTCGACGGCGATCTTGATCTGCGTCTTGTTGGAATCCGGGTGCACGATGAAGGTGTAGGTGCCTTCCTCGATCAGTCCGTAGGACTTCTCCGAGATGACCGGCGCCAGCAGGATGTCGCGGGGGTCGGCGATCGTGGTCACTTGCTCTCCTCCTGTGCGGCTTCGGCGGGGCCGTGCACAAAGGCGTTCAAGGCCTCGACGCTGAACACCACTTCGTCGCTTTCCAGCACGTCGTAGGTGTTGAGCTGATCCGGCGCGATCGGGTGCACGAACTCCAGGTTCTGCACGCTCTTCCAGGCCGCCAGGTCTTCGCGTCCGAGGACGACGAGGAACTTCTTGCGGTCCGACAGCTCCGCGAGGAAGCTTTTGGCCGTCTTGGTCGACGGGGCCTGCCCGGCAACCAGTTCGGTGATCACGTGGATGCGCTCGTTGCGCGCACGATCCGAGAGTGCTCCACGCAGCGCGGCGCGGATCATCTTCTTGGGGGTGCGCTGGCTGTAGTCACGCGGCTGCGGACCGTGCACGATGCCACCGCCGGTGAACTGCGGCGCGCGGGTCGAGCCCTGACGGGCGCGGCCGGTGCCCTTCTGGCGGTACGGCTTCTTGCCACCACCGCGGACTTCACCGCGGGTCTTGGTGGCGTGCGTGCCCTGGCGAGCCGCGGCCAGCTGCGCGATGACCACTTGGTGCATCAGCGAGATGTTCGCGGTGGCATCGAAGATCTCCGCGGGGAGTTCGACGGTGCCGTTGGTCTTGCCACCGAGTTCCTTGACCGGGAGGGTCAGGTTGGTCTTCTTCTCGAGGCTGGTCATGCGTGCGCACCACCCTTCACTGCGCTCTTGACGGTCACGACGCTGCCCCTGCGACCGGGGATCGCTCCCTTGATGAGCAGCAGGCCGTTCTCGGCGTCCACCTTGTGAACCGAGAGGTTCTGCGTGGTGACGCGGTCGTTACCCATGCGGCCCGACATGCGCATGCCCTTGAACACGCGGCCGGGGGTGGCGCAACCACCGATGGAGCCGGGACGACGGTGCACGGCCTGCGCACCGTGCGAAGCACCCTGACCACTGAAGCCGTGACGCTTCATGGTGCCGGCGAAGCCCTTGCCCTTGCTGGTGCCGGTGACGTCGACGTAGGCGCCCTCTTCGAACACTTCGGCGGTCAGCTCCTGGCCGACCTCGAAGGTGGAGGCGTCCGCGACGCGGATCTCGGCGACGTGGCGGCGCGGGGTGACACCGGCCTTGGCGAACTGGCCGGAGACCGGCTTGTTCACCTTGCGCGGGTCGATGGCGCCGAAAGCGACCTGGACGGCGCTGTAGCCGTCGCGCTCCACGGTGCGGATCTGGGTAACGACGTTCGGTCCGGCCTTGATGACGGTCACGGGGACGACGCGGTTGTTGTCGTCGAACACCTGGGTCATGCCGAGCTTGGTGCCCAGGATGCCCGCCGCGGGCCTGTTCTTGTTATCAGTCATGATTCGAGTCCCCGTCACTGAATGTTGACGTCGACGCTGGCCGGGAGATCGATGCGCATGAGGGCATCAACCGTCTTCGGCGTCGGGTCGAGGATGTCGATCAGCCGCTTGTGCGTCCGCATCTCGAAGTGCTCGCGCGAGTCCTTGTACTTGTGCGGCGAACGGATGACGCAGTACACGTTCTTTTCGGTCGGCAACGGCACCGGCCCGACCACACGGGCCCCGGTGCGGGTCACCGTCTCCACGATCTTGCGCGCGGACGCGTCGATCGCTTCGTGGTCATAGGCCTTGAGCCTGATGCGGATCTTCTGTCCCGCCACGCTAAGTGTCCTTTTCTCCGCTTATCGTTCGTGATCCGGAAGCCGGGCTTCCGTACCACCTTCAGTTGCACAGCCCGAACACACGAAGACGTCTCAGTGAGACCGCGACCGGGCACGCCCGATCATTCGCCGCTGTTCATCTGTCATGGTTCTCCGGTCCACGCGGTCGGGCGTGTCGCCCATCCGCTCATTCCTCGGCCCCGGTTCGAAACTTCACCTGGCCTGGAACGTTGTCCCGGACGTACCCGCACTGAAATCCAGTGAGGTACACGATTGGGTGTTGCTCGCCTCGCCACCCGCCACAGCCGCAGAACGGCATGACCCGGTGCAAGGCAACCCGAACAGTATGCCCGACGCCGTTGGCGACTTCAAATCCGCCCCCGCCCATCGCCGCGCCAGCAGGTCAGAGCATGAATCCCGGGCGCGCCCCGGCGAATACCATATCCTTACCGACACCGAACTTACTTCTGAGTAAGATAAGGGTATGACAAAGCAGACCGCGACCCATCGCATCTGGACGAAGCTGCCGGACAACCGGCTGGGGCACACCCTCTTCTCGCTGGGCATGGTGGCCCGGGTGCCCTACTTCGGAACGGTGCTGCCGAGCGTTGTGCGGCTGGAACCCGGGCTGTGCGAGGTGACCTCGCCGAAGTGGTTCGGCATCCACAACCATCTGGGCACCTACCACGCGATCGCGGCATGCAATCTGGCCGAGGTGGCGATGGGAATGCTGAGCGAGGCGACGGTGCCCGACACCCACCGCTGGATCCCCAAGGCCATGAATGTGCAGTACCTGGCGAAAGCCGAGACCGGGCTGCGCGCGGTGGCGCGGCTGGCCGAGGTGCCCGACTTCACCACGATCACCGAGGGGCAGGAGCTGGTCGTGCCGGTATCCATCTACGACAAGCACGGCCTCGAAGTCGTGCACGCCGACATCACCACCTGGGTCACCCCCAAGTAGGTAATGCCGCAGAAGGCGCGGCTGTGGGACGCGGGGCAGTGTTGCGGGCGAACTGTCGGAGCGGATTGAATGCGAAGCATGAGTGACAGGGCGGTCCGGGAATTCGACCTCTGCGTGGTCGGGCTCGGGCCGACCGGCCGGGCACTGGCGCATCGGGCGATGCGAGCCGGGTTCACCGTGGCCGCCGTTGATCCGCGGCCCGAGCGGCTCTGGCCGCCCACCTTCTCCTGCTGGATCGATGAGCTGCCGGAGTGGCTGCCGCTCAGTGCCATCGCCGGGCGCATCCCGAAGCCGACGGTCTGGACGAAGTCCGAGCACCGGATCGACCGGCCCTATTGCGTGCTGTCGAAAACCGGTCTGCGCGATGCGCTCACGCTCGACGACGCGAGCGTGCTCGCCGGTCGGGCCGTCCGGGTGGATGCCAATGAGGTGGAACTCGCCGACGGCACAATCCTCAGAGCGGCAACGGTTTTCGACACCCGCGGCTTGCCGACGCTCGGTCGGCGTCGAGCTGCCAGCGCGCACGGCATCTTCGTCGACGAAGCGACCGCCGCACCGATGATCGCCGAAGGTGAAGGGCTGCTGCTGGATTGGCGGCCCGAGAACGGCGCGGGTCCGGACGAACCGCCGTCGTTCCTCTACGCCGTCCCACTCGGCGACGGCACCGTGATCTTCGAGGAGACCAGCCTCGGCCTGCGTGGCGGTATGCCGCAGCACGAATTGCACAGACGCACCCTGAACCGCCTTGCCGCACACGGCATCCGACTCAAAGGCGATGAGCCGACCGAGGCCGCGCACTACCCGCTCGACCAGCCACCGCCGAAAAGGGGTACCGCCCAGGCGATTCCGTTCGGCTCGCGCGGCGGCATGATGCATCCCTGCACGGGCTACAGCGTCGCCGACTCCCTGGCCCTGGTGGATACCGCCGTCGAAGCCCTCCGGCAAGGCCGCGACCCCATCGCCGAACTCTGGCCGTGGCAGGCACGTCTCGTGTACTGGATGCGTATGCGCGGCCTCTGGGGCCTCGGGCGCCTGACCACCGAACAGTCCATCGCCATGTTCGACGCCTTCTTCAATGCCACTCCCCGCGGCCAACGCGCCCTACTCTCGGCCCACGACGACTACCCCGTCCTCGGCGCAATCCTCTTCAACACCGTCGCCCGCACCTGGCCCTTCCGCTGGCGCTATGACCTCGTCGGCTGGACCAACCGAAACCGTTGGCTCGACTACCCGTTCGCGGATGCGCCCGAAAGCAGCGAACGCCACGTCGGGTAACTCGCAGGAGTCACCGAACGTGGCGTTCGCGGCGCGGAATCAGGCGCCGGTTTCGGCGGCGCGCTGGTAGCCGCGGATGGCGGGGTAGGCGAAGAGCACTATCAGGCCCAGGACCCAGGCGACGGTCTTCAGCAGGGGTTCGGCGACGGTGCCGCCGTAGGACAGGCCCTTCATGGCATCGATGGCACAGCTCATGGGCTGGTTCGCGACCACGTCCTGGAGCCAGATCGGGTAGGCGAAGACCGGCACGAAGCCGGTGTTGAAGAACATCAACAGGGTGTTGATGATGCCGATGAGACTCACCAGCATGACGCCCTCGGTGATGGTCGCCAGTGCGGTGACGAGCACGGCGAAGCCGACGCCGAACAGCACCGGAATGCCGATCAGCGCGATTGCCGCGAGCGAGCCCTGGCCGAAGCGGAAGCCGAGGGTGAAGCCGACGGCGATCACGAACAGCGTGGTGACCAGCACCCGGACCGCCTCGGCAAAAAGCCTGCCGGTCAGTCCGGCCGCCCGGTGCACCGGCATGGTCCAGAAGCGCCCGAGCAGCCCGGTGAACTTCTCGCCCTTGAATCCCAGCGCACTGACCACCGCACCCGACATCGCGGCGACCAACGTGATCAGCGCGACCTGCCCGTAGATGCTCGGCATACCGGTGGCCGCGGTGATCGAATTGCCGAGCACGATGCGGAACATCAACAGCGTCAATGCCGGATAGACCAGCGTCTGAATGGTGGTCGCTGGATCGCGCGCCCACACCAGCAGCAGTCGCTTGCACTGGATCAGGCTGTGCACGACCCAAGTGGACAGCGCGCGTTCGGACGGCGGGGTGACCCGGGGCAGCACCTCGAACCCGTCGATCTCGGTGCGCTCCAAAGCCTCGACAGAACTCATGACCGCCTCACACTCGCCCAGATCGCCAACGGGGTGAAGACGATCGCCGCACCACCCAGCCAGACCAGCGGCACCCACAGCACATCCCAGCTCACCCCGTCATGGGCCATATCGCGCAGCGCGAAGGAGAACTGGGAGATCGGCTGGTTACGCACGAACGGCCGGATCCACATCGGAAAACTGCGCTCCGGGACGAATCCGCACGAGAGCATGCCGAAGATCAAAGTGGGCAACGTCAATGCCTGGCTCAGCGATTCCGGGCTCTTGGTCAGGCTGCCGAGCGCATCCGCGCCGACTGCGAGCACGGTCCCGACCGCGATCGAGAACACACAGAACAGCACGGCCTGACCGGCACCGGCGATGAACCGGAAGCCGATCATGTAGCCGAAGATGATCGCCGCGGTCAGCGAGGTGAGCGAACGAACCAGCCCGGCGGCGATCCGCGCGCTCAAGGGCACCATGGCGCCGATCGGCATCGTCTGTAGTCGGGTACTCAAACCGGTCAGCGCCTCGTACGCGGCCAGCTGTGCATTCGACATCATCGTGAAGGCCATGGTCTGCAGCACGATGATCGGCATGACGAACTGGGCATAGTCGATGCCCTGGAACTTCATCACGTACCGCAGCGGCAGATAGAAACCGAGCGTGAATACCAGCGGGGTGATCATCGCGACGATCAGTTCGCCCTTGGTGGCCATGGTCCGGACGATGCGTCCGGTCAGCGCCCGCCATTGCGCGAAAGAGGACAACCGGGCCGCGGGCAGCTCGGCGAAGAGCAGCGCCGGTTCGGCCTGCTCAACAGTTGCGGAACTCACTAGTGGCCGCCCGTATGGCCGGTGATGGACAGGAACACGTCATCGAGCGAGGGCCGCCGCAGCGCGATATCGGCCAACTGGATTTCGGCGCTATCGAGCCTGCGCAATGCCTCGGACAGGGTGGCGGCGCCATCGGGCGCCGGTATCGAAATCCGGTCAGCGCTATTGATTTCGGCGAGAACCGCGGCGGGCACCAGATCACCGAGCGCCTTGGCAGCCCTACCCAGCTGAGTCGGATCCAGCGGCACCACTTCGCAGTAGCTGCCGCCGGTCTTCTCCTTGAGTTCGTCGGCGGTGCCCTCGGCGATCACCGTGCCCTTATCGATGACGATGATGTTGTCGCTGAGCACATCGGCTTCCTCGAGGTACTGCGTGGTGAGCAGCACGGTGATGCCCTGATTCTTCAGCGCGGTCACCAGATCCCACACGCCCTGACGGCTGCGCGGGTCCAGACCGGTGGTCGGCTCGTCGAGGAATACCACCTCGGGGCGCACCACCAGTCCGCAGGCGATATCGACGCGACGACGCATACCGCCGGAATAGTTGCGCACCGTACGACGCCCCGCGCTCACCAGGTCGAATTCCTCGAGCAGGGTGTCGGCGCGCTTACGGGCGGCGGATTTACCGAGGCCCATGAGGCGGCCGAACAGCTCCAGGTTCTCGCGGCCGGAGAGGTTCTCGTCGAGGGCGGCGTACTGGCCGGTCATCATGATCGAGCGCCGCACGCCCGCCGGGTCCTTCAGCACATCGTGGCCCGCGACGACGGCGGTGCCGGAATCCGGACGCAGCAGGGTGGACAGCACTTTGACCATGGTGGTCTTGCCCGCGCCGTTCGGCCCGAGGATGCCCAGCACGCTGGCCCGCTCGGCGGTGAAGCTGATGCCCTGCAGCGCGTGCACATCGCCGAATGACTTCCGGACGTCGGCCACGACGACCGCGGCGTCACCACTATCGAGCGGTGGGTCGCTCGCGTGCGAATCCGCTTGGTTCAAGCTCGGCATCAACTCTCCACTGTTGTCTGATCGGCGGCGTTCGCGGGGCCGTGGGCGGCGACCAGGTCGCCGGACCTGGCCCTTTCGAGCGACCTGCGAGCGGTCGCCAGCGTTAGGCACGAATACGTCCCGGTTGGTGATCCCTGCCGCCAGGCGTGATGTTACCGGCCCGAGCATTTCGACATGGCCGAGCGCGCGATACCCACCGGTCCGAAACCTAAGTGTGTCCTTAGTCACATTTCCGGCAGCCGATCCGCCGCAGCCGAGATCGTCGCTGGTCGAGGCCGTCAAGGGCAGCGTAGGGGCGGTAGGAGTGCCTTGTCGGGCCGTCGCGGCGACCATAGTCTGCTAGTCGGGGGAACCCGCACTCACTCGTTTGCGGCAGCACCGCTTCGCCTGGCGTTCAGCGGTCTGCGGCGGATCGACCCTGCGAGAGGTGACCATGGCCGAGACCGCGCAGCCGAGGACGGCAGCGCATACGGGAGGATCGGGCCGACCGAACGTGCTGACGTCCTATGACCCGCGCACCGGCGAAATCGTCGGCAACTACGCCGTAATGGGCGCCGGTGAACTCAACCGCACCGTGCGCGCCGCACGCTCCGCCGAAAAGTGGTGGGCGGAACTAGGATTCAGCGCCCGCAAGCGCTGGCTACTGGACTGGAAACGCAGTATCGCCAGGCGCGCAGGCGAATTGGTGGAGATCCTCTGCGAGGAAACCGGAAAACCGGAGGCGGACGCGGCAATCGAGGTGATGCTCGCCGTCGAGAATCTGGATTGGGCGGCCCGCAACGCCGCCCGGGTACTGGATCGGCGCAAGCTCGGATCGACCTGGCTGAGCCGCAATCAGCACGCATCCGTCGGCTATCTGCCACTCGGCGTTGTCGGCGTGCTCGGCCCCTGGAACAACCCGGTCTCCACCCCGATGGGTTCGATCGCCTACGCGATGGCCGCCGGCAATGCCGTGGTGTTCAAACCCGACGAACTCACCACCGGCGTCGGAGTCTGGCTGGCCGACAGCTGGAACAAGCTGGCGCCGAATCAGCCTGTGCTGCAAGTGGTCACCGGTGATCACTTCACCACCGCGGCCCTGTGTCGCGCCAAGGTGGACAAGATCGCCTATGCCGGTTCCGATGCGGGTTCGCGCGAGGTGATCACACTGTGTGCGCAGACCATGACACCAGTGGTGGTCGAGCGGAATGGCAAGGGCACCATGGTGGTTCACGTCGACGCCAAACTCGACGAGGCTGCGGAGGCCGCCGTCTTCGGCGCGATGGCCAATGCGGGCCAGAACTCCACCGGCATCCAGCGGGCCTACGTCGCCAACTCCGTCTACGACCGATTCCTGGAACTGGTGGTCGAGCATGCGCGGCGGCTGCGCCCCGGCGCGGATAAGCGCGCCTCCTACGGTCCGATGATCCTGGAGCCACAGGTCGACGTGGTGCGCAAACAGGTACGCGATGCACTGGCCAGGGGCGGGCGCGCGGTGGTCGGCGGACTGGACTCGATTCGCGAGCCCTATATCGAACCCATCGTGCTCGCCGAGGTGCCGGAGGAGAGCGTCGCGATCACCGGTGAGGGCATCGGACCCGTGCTGATCGTCAACAAGGTCGCGAATATGGACGAGGCGGCGCGGCGGATCAACGCGGTCGGCAATGGTGTCGCGGTGGCGGTATTCACCCGGGATGTGCACGGCATCGAATCCTTCGCCGAACAGCTGCGGGTCGGCGTTGTGACCATCAATTCCTCGACCACTTACGCCGGGATACCCGCATTGCCGTTCGGTGGTGTCGGCGAATACGGGCAGGGGCACCATCACGGCGACCAGGGACTACGCGAGTTCAGCCGGACACTGGCCATCGCGCGCAAGCGATACCGCGCGCCGGTGAACCTGTCCACCTTCGACCGGCATTCCCGGCATCTGCGCACCGCGAAGGCCATCTTCCGGATGCGCCACGGCTCTGCCTGAGTTGTTGGCAGCGCCTTCGGCGCTGCGTGTTCGCGGCCCCCTTGGTCTCGCGTCCGAGCCGTCGAGACTCGCGCCTGCGGCGCATGCGCTTCGACGACTCGGACGCGAGACGGGCCGCGAACGGGTCGCTCGTAAGACTCGCTCCGTGGTGGTCGCGGGTGTGCGGATCGTTCAGCACCAGGTGTACAGCGGGCCCAGCGGTCGAAGCTCGTACCTTCGGCGCATGCGCTTCGACGACTCGGACGCGAGACGGGCCGCGAACGGGTCGCTCGTAAGACTCGCTCCGTGGTGGTCGCGGGTGTGCGGATCGTTCAGCACCAGGTGTACAGCGGGCCCAGCGGTCGAGACTCGTACCTTCGGCGCATCGCTTCGACGACTCGGACGCGAGACGGGCCGCGAACGGGTCGCTCGTAAGACTCGCTCCGTGGTGGTCGCGGGTGTGCGGATCGTTCAGCACCAGGTGTACAGCGGGCCCAGCGGTCGAGACTCGTACCTTCGGCGCATCGCTTCGACGACTCGGACGCGAGACGGGCCGCGAACGGGTCGCTCGTAAGACTCGCTCCGTGGTGGTCGCGGGTGTGCGGATCGTTCAGCACCAGGTGTACAGCGGGCCCAGCGGTCGAGACTCGTACCTTCGGCGCATGCGCTTCGACGACTCGGCCACGAACGGGTCTCGTAAGACTCACTCCGTCGGAGTCGCCGACGTGCGGATCGTTCGGCACCGGATGTACACCCGCACAGTGGTCGAGATTCGCGACTGCGATACATCCACTTCGACCACTCGGACACGACGCGGGCCACGAACGGTCGGTTGTAACTTGCTCCGTCGGGTCACCGAGATGCAGATCGCCAGTACCCGGTGTACAGCGACTCAGTTGTCGAGACTCGCGACTTGATCGCATCCGCTTCGACAACTCCGACGCGGGACGGGCCGCGGTCTCCTCGCTTGTAAGACCCGCTCCGTGGTGGCCGAACGTCAACTGTCAGCCGAGTAGAACGGCTTCCATCAAGGCGCATACACGTGCGATGTGCTCGGGGCGGGTGTTGAACTTTGTCAGCCTGCCTACGTCGATGATCTGCGCGATCGCGGCGTGTACGCGGAAGCGCGCCTCGACCGGATCGCTGTCGAGCAGGTTGGCCCACTCCAGCACGTTCTGGCGCTGGATGGCACGCAGCTTGTGTTGTTCGGCCGGTGGCAGATTGCTGAATTCGGCGTAGTAGACCGGCATTATCTCCGGCATCGAGAAGGTGAGCCGGGCTTGGCTGTAGGCGATGCGCCGGACCGCGTCGGGACGGCTGGTCGCCTCGGCCAGCGCCTCGGTGATGGCGATGGCCACCCGGTCGCCGGTGCGATGGAAGGCGGCGGCCAGCAGGTCGGCCTTGCTGGTGAAGTATCGGTAGACGCTGGAGGCATTGATGCCAACGGCCGCGCCGATCTCCTCGATGCTGGCCTCGTGATAGCCCTGGCGACCGAAGATCCGGATCGCCTCGATGAGCAACTGTTCGCGTTTCGAGGTGATCGGCAGACCACGGATGGCCGGTCCGGGATCGGGCTCGGTCGGTGCGGGCGGCAGCTCGGCGCGCAGGATCGACCAGCACATCTCGCGCAGCAGCGGCATCAGCCTGGCAGTGGCGAGCGTGGTGCGATGGGAGGAGATGCTGGCGATGGCGCTGAGCACCCCGGCAGCCAGCATCGCCACATCGGCGGGTGGCGCGGTGGGGCGCAATAGTCCGATCGGTTCGGCCAGCGTCGCGTTGAGCGCGTCATAGACCTTCCTGATCCGGGCCCGGTCCTCGGCCTCCAGGTAGCGCCGCTCCCAGCGGTACAGCCCGGCCTCGCGGCGGATGTCGATGGTGTGTTCGCTGAGCGCCTTGATCAGGGCGTCGAGCCTGGCCTGCGGTGCCAGGTTCGGATCGTCCGCGGCGCGTGCGATCTTCAGCAAGTGCAGTGCGCCTTCCTCGGCGGCCGCGACCAGCAACGCGTACTTGTTCGCGAAGTGGCGATACAGCGCGGGCCCTGAGATACCCACCTCGGCGGCGATCTCGTCGACGCCGACCGGGTAGTAGCCGCGGTCGCTGAACGCGCGCGCGGCGGCACGGATGATCTGGACCTTGCGATCCTTCGGGCGACGCCGCACCGCCTGGGCGGGTTCGGCTCCCGCCCTGGTCTCACCCGCGTTCGGCCGCCCGGAAGCCGTGTTGTTTCGAGCGACCCGCAAGCGATCGCCAGCGACGTCGACCTCGCTGCGATCCGCGACCATGTAGCTCTCCGTTCTGCGACGGCGCCGCTGTTGACAGCGCCGGACAAATCATCCTAAGTTAACCACAATTCGCAAAGTTAACCACTATTCATGGCCGCCGCGGCGACCTCCTACCGGTCGCTCGAAACAGCGGCCCCGCAGAATTCCAGACCAGGAGCATCACATGAGCAACCCCGATTCCGCGACCACCCCCGCGGGCTTCAGCGCCGTCCACGACGGCAAGGTGCTCCGGGTTACGCTCACCAAGCCGAAGCGGAAGAACGCCATCGACTACGACACGATGGTCGCCCTCGGTGACACCTTCCTGGCTGCCGCCGCGGACCGCTCGGTACGGGTAATCGTACTGACCGGCGCGGGCGGCGATTTCTGCACCGGTGCCGATCTTGCCGCAACCGCGTCCGAAGCGCAGCGCGGCATCACCTCGGACATGGTGATGGACGCGGCCAACCGGCTCGTGAAAGCCATTGTGGACGCGCCGATTCCGGTCATCGCCCGGGTCAAGGGCGCAGCCGCCGGTGTCGGTGTCGGCATCGCACTCGCCGCCGATCTGGTCTACGCCGCCGAGGACTCCTACCTGCTGCTCGCCTTTATCAATATCGGCCTGATGCCCGACGGCGGCGCGGCCGCCATGGTCGCCGCGGCGGCCGGACGCCCGCTGGCCGCCGAGATGGCGCTGCTCGGCGAACGGCTCCCCGCCCCCGCGGCCAAGGCGGCCGGAATGTTCACCGCCGTGCTTCCCGAGGCCGAACTCGACGCACAGGTGGAGGCCGCGGCCGCCAAGGTCGCCGCGGGCCCACGCCGCGCTCTCGAACTCACCAAGAAGGCGCTCAACGCGGCGACCCTTTCGGCACTGGATTCCTCGCTCGCCGCCGAAAAGTCCGGCCAGAGCGAACTGCTGCAGTCCCCCGACTTCATCGAAGGCGCGACCGCCATGCTCACCAAGCGCAAGCCGGTCTTCGCGGACTGATCTCGCCGACCAGGATCGTGATCCGCACTCCGTGCGCGGGCAAGTGATCCCGGGCACAGGCGTGCCCGAACAAGCGACTATGTTGATCGGCTATGGCTTACCTGGTTACCGGAGCAACTGGGTTTATCGGTCGGTTTCTTATTCCCGAGCTGCTGAAACGCGAGGGTGATATTCATGTGCTGGTGCGGCCGGGTACTGATTCGGCCGATCGGTACACCTGTTGTGCCCGGGAGTGGATGGGTGAGGATCGGGTGCGGCCGGTGCGTGGGGATCTCGGCGCGCCCGCGCTCGGCATTGATCCGGCCTGGCTCGCCGAGCACCGGGGGTCGATCGACCATATCTTCCATCTGGCGTCCAGTTATGACCTCACCGAGCGGTGCGGCGGCACCCGGAACGTCATCGATGTCGCGGAGAAGCTGAAAGCCGAACTGCTACATCACGTCTCGACAGTGGATGTGGCGGGCGGATTCGAGGGCCTGTTCACCGAGGATATGTTCGACGTGGGCCAGGTGCTGACCTCGCCGATGCAGCGGGCCAAATTCGAAGCCGAGAAGATCGTGCGCGACTCCGGAATGGGGTGGCGGATCTATCGGCCCTCGATAGTGATCGGACATTCGCGCACCGGCGAGATCGACCGGGTCGACGGGCCCTACTACTTCTTCCGGCTGCTGCGGATGGCAGCCCAATTACCGCGGATCCTGCCCGTGCTGGTGCCGAAGCTGGGCGAAACCAATATGGTGCCGGTCGATTTCGTAGCCCGTGCACTGGATCATCTTGCGCACCGGCCCGACTCGCACGCGACCACCTATCACCTGGCTGATCCGCGCAGACAGAGCGCGGCCGAGGCGCTGAATCTGTTCGCCGATGAGGCCGGTGCGCCGCATCTGGTGGAAGTAATGCCCAAGCGCACCCTCGA
Source organism: Nocardia sp. CA-107356 (assembly GCF_050946365.1). Lineage (NCBI taxonomy): Bacteria > Bacillati > Actinomycetota > Actinomycetes > Mycobacteriales > Nocardiaceae > Nocardia > Nocardia sp. CA-107356. The sequence goes on from NZ_CP191992.1 coordinate 9,340,984, forward strand.
CATGATGCTGCGGGTCCCCGGTGCGAGCTGGCTGCTACCCCGCGTCGGTGTTCCCCAGGATGTGTTGGAGCACAGCGAATTCAGCTGCTGGTTCGACTGCCGCAACACGACCGCCGCGCTCATGGGCACCGATGTCAAGGTGCCGCCGCTGGCCGCCTACGCCCCATTGATCTGGAAGTACTGGATCGAAAACTGGGTATGAGTTTTTGGCGGCGCGGGCGTCGCGTGTTCGTGGCCCCCTTGGTCTCGCGTCATGCGGCTGCTGATGCGGTGAGTTAGCCGACGGCGGCATATTCTGCTCGGGCCGTATTGATTTCGTCGATGTGTTCGGTGGCCCAGGCTCGGAGCACATCGACGGCGGCGCTGAGGCTGTGGCCGAGCGGGGTGAGGGTGTATTCGACGGTGACCGGCACGGTCGGATATACCGTGCGCGACACCATGCCGTCGCGTTCCAGACCGCGCAGGGTCTGGGTGAGCATTTTCTGCGTGATGCCCTGCACCTGTCTGCGCAGCTCCGAGAAGCGCAATGTGCCCGGCTGCAACGCCAGCAGCACCAGACCGGTCCAGCGTTCGCCGAGCCGGTCGAAGATCGCGCGCGACGGGCAGTTCAGGTTGAAGATGTCGTATGCCATGGGATCGTTGGTATCCACCAGGTACCTATACCACTAATTACTGCCTTCTTTCACCTGGAGACCAACCCTCCTAATGTCGTTTTCGTCGCAACGACCAGGAGGAATTCAGATGAAAGCCCTTGCCGCAACCGGTGATCGGACCTTGGTGCGGTTCGCCGACGCCCCCGAACCCGCGCCCGCCGCCGATGCCGCGGTCATCCAGGTCGAGGCGTTCTCGGTGAACCGCGGCGAAATCCTCGCCATGACCGGCGCCTACGGCACCCCCACCGCGCCGGGCACCGTAATGGGACAGGACGTGGTCGGCCGAGTGGTCGCGGCGGCCGCCGACGGCTCGGGGCCCGCCGTCGGAACCCGCGTGGTCGGCCATGCCGACGGCGGCGGCTGGGCCGAGCGGGTGCCGGTGCCGACCTCCGCATTGGTCGAACTGCCCGATGCGGTTCCCGCCACTACCGCTGCCGCATTGCCGCTCGCGGGATTGACCGCGCTGCGCCTGCTCCGCCATGTCGAAGCCCCGGCCGATAAGAAGGCGCTGATCACCGGGGCATCCGGCGGGGTCGGTCATTACCTCGTCGAATTGGCAACGGCCGCGGGCATCGCGGTAACGGCGGTCGCGGCCGCACCCGAGCGCGGCGCCCGGCTGGCCGAACTCGGCGCGGCGAAGGTGGTCCACGGTGTCGCCCATGCGGACGGGCCCTTCGATGTCATCTTCGAATCGGTCGGCGGGGACGTCTTCGCGGACGCACTCGCCCGGATCGCGCCCGGCGGCACAGTGCTGTGGTTCGGCCAGGCGAGTCTGCAACCGATCCGGCTCAGCTTCTTCGACTACCTCACGGTCACCCCGTTCACGCTGAAGCATTTCCCGCACTGGGTCGCCGACACCACCGATGCCGAAGACCTGCGCGTCTTGGTGGAGCTGACCGCCACCGGCCGCCTGCATCCTGAGCTCGGTAGGGTCGCCGACTGGGCCGAAACGGCACACGTGCTCGCCGATTTGAACAACCGCCGGATCCGCGGCAACGCGGTCCTCACCATCACCGCCTGAGGGAGCGAACATGTCGACCACCGAGCAGACCCGCACGACGATCCTGGCCTATATCGAGGCGCTCGGATCCGGCGATGCCGAACGCGCCGCCGCCTTCTTCACACCGGAATCGACCTGGACCCTGTTCGGCGAGTTGCCGACCGCGCGGACCTGGACCGGGCCGGAGGAGATCTTCGGGCAATTCGTCGCGCAGATGGTCGAGCGAATGGACCTGTCGCAGCCGATCGGTCAGGAAGTCCGAACGGTGCTCGCCGACGGCGCGCAGGCGGTCGCCGAATGGACCACCCGCGCGACCACCAAGGCGGGCGAGCCGTATGTCAACAATGTGGCGATCGTCTTCCGGGTCGAAGACGGCAAGATCGCCGAAGCCCGTGAGTATTTCGACACCGGCTATGCCCAGCGCACGCTATTCGCCTAGCCGCCCGTGACGGTCAGGTAGATCAATGCCACATTGAGCAGGCTGATGATGATGGCGACCAGCCAGGCCAGGCTCGTGGTCACCCGGTGGTTGACATCGTTGCCCATCAGACCGCGGTCGCTGGTGAAGCGGACCAGCGGGATCAATGCGAACGGGATACCGAACGACAGCACGACCTGCGAAATGATCAGCGCGCGTGTGGGATCGATACCGGCCGCCAGGATGATGATGGCCGGAACCAGCGTGACCAGACGGCGGGCCAGAAGCGGAATCTTGCGACGCAGTAGGCCTTCCATGATCATCGCGCCCGCATACGCGCCGACGGAGGTCGATGCCAGGCCGGAGGCCAGCAGGCCGATTGCCAGCAGTAGCGCGGCGACGGGGCCGAGCGCATCGCCGACGGCGGCGTGCGCATCCTCGAGGGTCTCGATATTCTCGCGGCCGCGCAAGGTGTTCGCGGCCATCAGCAGCATGGCCATATTGACCGTGCCCGCCAACACCATGGCGAGTCCGACGTCGTATCGGGTGATCCGCAGCAACCGGGTTCGCAGCGGGCCGACCTCGGGCTGACCGTGGCGGTCGCGGGCCAGTCCGGAGTGCAGGTACACCGCATGCGGCATGACGGTCGCGCCGATCATGGCCGCCGCGAGCAGTACGCTCTCGGAGCCCTGGAAGCGCGGCAGCAGGCCGCCGACGGTGCCGGCGGCCGACGGCGGCGATATCACCACGCTGGCCAGGAAGCCGATGGCGATAACGGCGAGCAGACCGGTGATGACCCGCTCGAACGGTTTCTGCCCGCGATGGTTCTGCACCAGCAGCAGCGCCATCGAGACCACACCGGTGACCAGCCCGCCGATCAGCAGCGGCAGATCGAACAGCAGCTTCAACGCGATCGCACCGCCGACCACCTCGGCCAGATCGGTGGCCATCGCGACCGTCTCGGCCTGGACCCAATAGGCAAGGCGCACCGGTCGACTCGACTTCGACCGGACCGCCTCCGGTAGTGACATACCGGTGACCAACCCCAGCTTCGCGGAGAGGAACTGCACCAGCCCGGCCATCACATTGGCCATCACGATGACCCAGACGAGCAGGTAGCCGAATTGGGCGCCCGCGCTGATATTCGATGCCACATTGCCGGGGTCGACATAGGCGATGGCCGCTACGAATGCCGGTCCGAGCAAGACGCTGACAGATCTCGCCCGGGTCGTCGCGTTACGCGCCGATTCGGCCAGGGTTGTACTCACAGAACAGAATTTTACGGGTTCCCGAACTTTTTGGTTGGTCTGTCCCGCTTTTCGAACGGGCAGGCCGGATTCAGGTGCCCCGACCGTCCTGTCGGCGGCCACCGGCCGGCTACCGCGCAAGTCGGCCCGTATCCGATGAGTTACCCGGGTACCTGCGGAAATCAGTCAGCGCCGGAGACCGGGTAAATACAAACCGACCGCCCTGATTGTGTCATAGAACACATCAGAGCGGTCGGTGTGGATCAGGCGGGCCGACTCAGAGGCCGAGACCCCGGGCCAGGGTGGGCCAGGAGGCGTGGAGCTCGTCGTTCCAGTAGCCCCAGGAGTGGGTGCCGGAGGGGCGGAAGTTGAAGGTCGCCGGGATGCCGAGCGAATCCAGCTTCGTCTTCATGTTGTTGGTGCAGTAGTTGGTGCCTGCCTCGATGACGCCGCCGATCAGGATCTGGTTGGCCAGACCGTAGGCGCCGGGCAGGGCGTACTGACCGTTCAGGGTGTCGTACGGGCCGGGCAGACCGTTGCCGGTCGAGATGTACAGATCCATGCCGCGCAGACCCTCGGCGTTCACGTACGGGTCGTTGGCCTTCCAATCCGGCGAACCGATGGGGCCCCACATGTTGTCGATATTGCCACCACCCCAGGTCTCGACGGTCAGCTTGACGAACTCCGAGCCGACCGGATCACTGGTCTGGGCGCAGCCACTGTAGGCGGCGGCGGCCTTGTACAGGCCCGGCTTGGCGATCGGCAGCGCGAGCACGGTGGTGCCCGAGGTGGACAGGCCAGCGATGGCATTGATGCCGTTGGTGCCCAGCGCGCCGTCGATCAGCGGCGGCAACTCTTCGGTGAAGAAGGTCTTCCACTTGTTGCGGCCGAGCGTGGGGTCGTCCTTGATCCAGTCGGTGTAGTAGCTCCACTTGCCGCCGATCGGCTGGACCACGTTGACGTTCTTGTCACCGAGGAACTTCAGCGCGTCTGTCTTGGCCACCCAGGACGCGTCGTCCTCGCCGCCGCCCGCACCGTTGAGCAGGTACAGGACGGGGCGCGGCACCGAGGCGTCGGCGGGGCGCTGCACATCGACCGGGAAGGTCCGGTCCATGGAGGCGGAGTAGACCTGGATGCGAATGCTGCGGTCGTCCTTGTACTCGGCCTTGGTGATCTTCGAGCCGTCGGGTGCGGTCGGATTCGCCAGCAGTGTCTTCGAATCCATGATCGGATCTGCAGTCGCCGTGGATGCGCCGAAGCCGGACATGACTCCCGCGAAAACCGCGGTTGCCGCGATCACCGCCGCTGCACGTGTGCCGCGACGCCGGATCAGACTACGCATCAATTTCACACCTTCACTTCGTATCGGGATTACGGGAGGGCTTCCCCGGCCGTCGGGGTCCGTACCAACGGCACCATGCCCGACCATACGGCCTATGTATTCGTGACAATAGTGGACATCGTTACCGCAATGTTGCTCGACCATGCCTGAACAGCCGGAATGTGATTATGGTCGCCATCGGTTCCGAGGCTGCGACCGACGTCATCGGACGCGTACCTGCTGACCGTGTTCGGCCAGTCCGCCGAGCGCTCGGATCCAGTGTTCGGCGAAGGTCTTGACCTCGTCCCCACCGAACACCTCGGCCGCGTAGTCGAAGCGAACGAGCAGACCGTCCGCCGTGGCATCGGCGGTGATATCGAGCAGCAGATCGGCGACCGGTGCGTCGGTGTGCACACGCGCCGGGCGCAGATCCCGATAGCGCAGCGCGAACCGGCCGGAGGGCAGCGCGGCCAGCGCGGCGGCGGTATCGGGATTCAGATAGCGCAGCAACCCGTAACCGACGCCATAGGACGGCACCGCACTGGTGAGCCGCTTGATCTGCTGAATCGCGATACCCGCGGCGCGGCCACCGATCAGCGCCTCCTCGATATCGATGCCCTCCAGCCCGAGCGGGAGCGGGTAGTCGGTGGTGAACGCGCCGACGAGGGTATCGGTCTCGGCCATCCCCCGGCTGTCGGCGAGCAGGCGGACCACTGGACCGATGGCGTCGGTCACGGTTTCGCCTGCGGAGGTGGTCCGCGCGATGGCAACGGCGGTCAGCAGCACCTCATCGACGCTCGCGCCGTGCGCGGCGGCCGCCGAGACGATGGCCGCGGTGCCCTCGGTGGTGATGGTCAGCGATACGCGACGACGCGACCGCAGATTCTTGCCGGTGGCACCGGCCGTCACCGCGGGGACCACGCTCAATGTGTGGTGCCACCACGCCACCTCCTCGATAGCGGCCGGGCCGCTCGCCCGCTCCGACAGCACACCGAGCAGATCGGCCAGCCCGGCCTCGGGCACGGCGGGTGTCCGGTGCCTGCCGCGCGACCAGGCCAGCGACAGCTTGTCGATGATGGTGCGCCACGAGGTGTCGTCCACCACCAGGCCGTTGGCGACCACGACCATGGTCGAGGGCACCTCTGGGCCGCCGACCAGGACGAAGCGGATATTGCGGCCATGCGCCGGGTCCAGTTCGGTGGCGACGGCCCGCACCACGTCATCGATCGACGGTGGGGTTTGGTCGATGGTGTACTCGAGACTGAGGAAGGCCTCGTCGAGTCGCTCGGCCTCGGCCGGAATCTGGAAGACCGGATGGCTGCCGTCGTCGTCGCGGTGCAGGCGAACCCACAGCATCGGATGCTGCTCGAGGACCGTATCGACGGCGAATTGCACCGCCTCCGGTGAGAAGTTGGGCGGGATATCGATGGTGACAACGCGCAGTTCGGCTCCGGAGTCCAACAGCCGCACGGCATTCGGGGTCAGCGACAGCGGGATGGGCGCGTCGTCGGGTTCCGTCGGGCGGTGTGGGACCGCGAGTTCGATCGGGTCAGCATGTGCCGTCGCGTCGACCGAAAATGCGACGTGCTGGGTCCGGTCGACCTCGGGGGCCTGGTAGGCGGGTTCGGATTCGTCGCCGAAGGCCAGTGCCGGAGCCTCGACCGTGGGGGGCAGGTCATCGATCGAGGTCGGGTCATGGACCGGTGCTGAGACGTCAACTGGTGCTGGTGCGTCGACCTGTACCGGGACAAGGATCGATGTCGGGTATTCGTAGACCGATGTCGGGTGCTCGTACTCGTATGCGGTCGGGCTATCGACCGATCCTGCGTACTCGTCGCCGACCGACCCCGCGTACTCACGGCCGACCGTCCCCGCAGACTCGTCGCCGACCGACCCCGCGTACTCACGGCCGACCGTCCCCGCAGACTCGTGGCCGACCGACGCCGCAGACTCACGCTCGACCGACCCCGCAGACTCACGCTCGATCGACCCCGCAGACTCACGCTCGATCGACCCGGCGTACTCGTGGCCGACCGACCTTGCAGCCGCACGCTCGACCGACCCCGCGTACTCACGGCCGACCGACGCCGCCGAGTCGATGCCGACCGGTGGTCGATGCTCGGCTTCGACCGGCGCGGGCGCATCGAGGAACGCCTCGGCTCCGGTTGCCGCCGTGGCATTGTCGACCAATTCCTCGATCGACTCCACTGCGGGCTCGACGTCGTCCTCGACCGGAAGCCGGGACTGCGGCGCGAGCAATGCCGCGATGACCGGTCCGATCTCGGCGAAGGCCGCCGGAGTCGTCATCAGCTCGTGCGGCGCGGCGACCCGATGCTCGGTGATCACACCGTCGATATAGGGCCGCCAGGCCCGGGATTCGGCGGTGTGGCCGGTGGCGCTGAAGAAGTCGAGCGTGCCGTGGAAGACCTTGTGCTGATGGTTGATGCCGAGCTCCACCGAACGCACCGCGCCGCGGTAGCTCTGGCGCAGGCGTTCCGGGGTCAGCAGGGCCAGTTCCGGCGGGATATTGGCGTACAGGGTCGCAAGGGCCTCTTCGGTGAGGTTGCGGATGTTGCTGTCGCCCAGCAGCTCCGGGCCGATGCCGAGTTCGGCGAAGGCCGAGCGCAGCTCCGCCCAGAAATCGGCGATATTGCCGCCGGTGCGGCTGTCCAGCATGGCGAGCAATGCGACTTCGGCACCGGCGGACTGCAATTCGACCGCGACGGCGTGCGCGAGCGCACCGCCGAGCGACCACCCGAGCAGCCGGTACGGCCCGTCCGGTTGCACCGCACGGATCTCCTCGACGTAGCGGCGCGCGATCGCGTCCACCGAATCCGGTCGGAAATCCAGTTCGGACAGTGCGGGCGACTGCACTCCGAAGATCGGGGTGTTCGCGGGCAGATACTGGGCGAGACCGGTGTAGCACCAGGACAATCCGGCCATCGGATGGATGCAGAACAGCGGTGCCGCGGTGCCGTGGCGGATCGGCAGTAGCGTGTCGAGGGCGGCTTCGGCATTCAATCCGTAGTCGTCGTCCGCGGATTCGTCGGACGCCATGATGCGCCGGGTGAGGGCCGCCACGGTGGAATCGGTGAAGAACCACTGCACCTGGACCGCGATACCGGTCAGCTCGCGCAGTTTGCGCACGGCACGCATCGCGACCAGCGAACTGCCACCGAGTGCGAAGAAGTCGTCGTCGGCGCCGACTCGGTCGATGCCGAGCACCTCGGCGTATACCTCGGCGACGGCCCGTTCCTGCGGCGTCGATGGCGCGAGGTAGGGGCGTTGGGCCAGTTCGGGTTCGGGCAGGGCCGCGCGATCGATCTTGCCGACCGGGGTCACCGGCACCGCGTCCAGGACCACGACGGCCGCGGGCACCATATGCCGCGGCAGGCTGCGCGCCGCGTATTCGGTGAGCTCGGCGGTATCGAGGGTCCGTCCGATTACCGGAAGTACGTAGGCGACGAGAATCTTTTCGCCCGTCGCGGTTTCCCGGCCGATGGTGACGGCGAATTCGACGTCGTCGTGGCCAGCGAGTACCGCGTCGATCTCACCGAGTTCGATGCGGAAGCCGCGGATCTTCAGCTGGAAGTCCGCGCGCCCGACGTATTCGACCTCCCAGTCTCCCGGTTCGCCGACCCAGCGCACGAGATCGCCGGTGCGATACATCCGGGTACCGGGTGGCCCCCACGGGTCGGCGACGAAGCGCTCCGCGGTCATCGTCGGACGGTTGTGGTAGCCGCGCGCCAGTGCGGTGCCCGCCAGATATAGTTCCCCGACCGCGCCGGGAGGCACCGGACGCAACCGCGAATCCAGTACGAGCATCGGCGTTGCCGGTACCGGCGCGCCGATGGTAATGCGCTGCCCGGCGATCATCTCGCTCCACGACGCGGCGACGGTCGCCTCGGTCGGACCGTAGCCGTTGAAGAAGTGGCGCCCCGGCTGCCATTTGGCGACCAGCTCCGGCGAGGTGATATCGCCGCCGCAGCACAGGAACCGGAACTCGTCCAGTCCGGCCGAGTCGACGGTGCCGAGTACGGCCGGGGTGAAGATCGCGTGGGTGACCCGCTCGGTGCGCAGCACCGCGGTCAGCTCAGGTCCGCCCAGGATCGTGGCCGGCGCGATCACCAGCGTCGCGCCGTTGTGGAAGGTGCAGAGCCACTCCAGGATCGACGGATCGAAGCTCGGCGAGCACAGGTGCAGGAAGCGGTGGTGCGCGGCGATCTGGAATATGGCGCTCGCGTACTCGACCGCGCCGCCGACGCCGACATGGGTGACGGTGACGCCCTTGGGGATACCCGTCGAGCCCGAGGTGTAGATCAGGTAGGCCGGATGCTGTGGCAGCAGCGTCGTCAGCCGGTCGGCATCGGTGACCGGAGCCGCCGACTTGCCGGCCACCGCGGCGTGGATGGCGGGATCGTCGAGCTGCAGCCAATCGGTTCCGCTCGAACCGTTGGGCAACTGCTCCAAGTAGGTCGAGGTGGTGATGCCGAGGACAACACCCGAGTCGGTCACCATGTGCCGGATCCGGTCCGCCGGATAGGACGGGTCGATCGGCACATGCGCGCCACCGGCCTTGGCGACCGCCCAGAAGGCCGCGACCATCTCCAGGGAGCGCGGGAAGGCAAGTGCGACAAGACGCTCTGGGCCGACACCGCGATCGATGAGCACCCGCGCCAGCCGCGACGAATATTCGTCGAGTTCGCGGTAGCTGATCGAGCGACCGGCAGAGCGCACCGCGACGTGCTCGGGATCGACTCCGACGGCACTGGTCAGCAGATCCGGCAGCAGGCGGACGGCAGGCGTCTCGCCGCGCCGCACTGGAGTCAGGGCATACTCCTCGGCCGCGTCGAGCAGCGGCAGATCACCCACCGGGGTATCCGGATGCGCGACGATTTCGGTGAGCAGTCGGGTGAACCGAGCGGCGAATCGCTCGATCGTGGTGTCGTCGAACAGATCCCGTGCAAAAGTGAACTCACCGCGCAGGCTGTCCGCTGCGGTACCCGGCGCCCACATGGTCAGCGATAGATCGAATTTCGCGGTGTCGACCGCGAAATCGACGGTATCCACCCGCAATCCGGGCAGTTCGAAGGTGCTGGTCGGCAGGTTCAGATATGACATCGACACCTGGAACAGCGGATGCCGCGCCGTCGAGCGCGGCGGGTTCAGCAGTTCGACCAAGCGCTCGAAGGGCAGGTCGGCGTGTGAGAAGGCGTGCAGGTCGGTGTCTTTGGCCCGGGTGAGCAGGTCGGCGAAGGTGATCTCGCCGGGTACCTCGAGCCGCAGCACCAGCGTATTGACGAACATGCCGATCATGTCGTCGAGTTCGGCAGCGCCGCGACCGGCCACCGGTGTGCCGATGGCGATATCGCCGGTGCCGGACATGCGCGCCAGGAATACCGACAGCGCGGCGTGCACCACCATGAACATGGTGGCGTTGTGTTCGCGGGCGAGCCGCGCCAAACCGGTATGCACCTGCGGGTCGATTGCGAATTCGGTGCGTCCGCCCGCGAAGGTCCGGATCGCCGGGCGTGGTCGATCCGTTGGCAGATCGAGTTCGTCGGGTAGATCGGCGAGCGCGCTGCGCCAGTAGTCGGCCTGCACCGAGATCAGGCTGTCCGGATCGTCCTCGGATCCGAGCACATTGCGTTGCCAGACACTGAAATCCGCGAACTGCACCGGCAGTGGCGCCCATGTGGGCGGTTCACCCGCACTGCGGGCGGAGTAGGCGAGCATGACGTCGCGGACCAACGGCGCCATGGACCAGCCGTCCGCGCCGATGTGATGCGCGACGAAGACCAGGATGTGATCGGTGTCGTTTCGAGCGACCTGCGACCCGTCGCCAGCGGCAGTATCGAGCCGGAACAGGGTGGCGCGGAACGGCACCTCGACGGTGACATCGAAGCCCGCCGCGACGACCTGCTGAACCTCCTGCGCCGCGGCCGCTTCCGTGATCGGTATGGGCACCAGATCGATCGGCACCTCGTTCGGAGCGAGCACCTCCTGCACCGGACCGTCGGGGGTCTGCGGGTAGACGGTGCGCAGCACCTCGTGCCGGGTCACCACATCTTCTACGGCCAGGCCGAGTGCGGTCACATCCAACTGGCCGGAGAGCCGGATCGCCACCGGGATGTGGTAGGCCGCCGAGCTGGGATCGAACTGGTTGATGAACCACATCCGCAACTGCGCCAGCGATAGCGGCACCTGCTGCGGCCGCAATCCGGCCAGCAGCGGCCGCCGCCGACCCGAACCGATATGGCCCTCGACCTTGGCCGCCAGTCCGGCCACGGTCGGCGTCTCGAAGAGTGCGCGCACCAGCACCTTGGTGTCCAGTGCGTCACCGATCCGCGCCGCCACCTGCGTCGCCAGCAGCGAATTACCGCCCATGGCGAAGAAATCGTCGTCGCGGCCGACGCGCTCCACGGCGAGTACGTCACCGTAGACGCCCGCCACGATCTCCTCGATCGGGGTCGACGGCGCGCGGAAGACCTGGGTCTCGAATTCGGGCTCGGGTAGCGCGGTGCGGTCCAGTTTGCCATTCGCGGTGCGCGGCAATGACTCCAGCGTCACGAAGGCATTGGGCACCATGTACGACGGCAGCACCCAGCTCAATGCCGCCTTGACGTCGGCGACCACCACCTGGGTCGCCGGAACGAGGTAGGCCACCAGCCGATCGCCGATCCGCGGATCGGATTTGACGAGCACCGCGGCCTGCGCGATCTCGGGCCTGGCTAGTAATGCGGTCTCGATCTCACCGAGTTCTATGCGGAAACCGCGGATCTTCACCTGGAAGTCGGTGCGGCCGTGGTACTCCAGCTCACCCTGTTCGTTCCAGGCCACCAGATCGCCGGTCCGGTACATCCGCCCGCCGTATTCGAACGGGTTGGCCACGAACCGTTCCGCCGTCAGATCCGACCGCCCGAAATAGCCGCGCGCCAATTGCGCACCGGCCAGATACAACTCACCGGATACGCCGACCGGCACCGGACGCAGACGCGAATCCAGCACGTAGACACGGCTGTTCCACTCCGGGGCACCGATCGGCACCGATACCGTGTCCGCATCGGTCACCCGATGGTTGGTGATCGATACCGCCGCCTCGGTCGGGCCATAGAGGTTGAACAGCGCGGCGGCGTTGTCCTGGCGGAACCGCTGTGCGGTCGAAACGGGCAGCGTCTCACCGATCGCCAGTACCCGCCGCAACGATGGGGAAAGCTGTCCCGTCGACAATGCGTCCAGTATCGATGGCACGACATGCAATGTCGTCACCGACTCGCGCGCCATCAACTCGTTCAGATAGGCCGGATCCCGATGGCCATCCGGTGCGGCGATGACCAAGGTGCCACCGCACACCGCCGCCGTCCAGAACTCCCAGACCGACAGGTCGAAGGTGGCGACCGTCTTCAGCAGCATCACGTCATCGGCACCGAGACCGAACTCGGCCGTCTCCCACAGCAACTGGTTGACGATCGCACCGTGTGGGACCGCAACCCCCTTCGGCTGCCCGGTCGAACCCGATGTGAAGATGACGTAAGCGGTATTCGCGGGTAGCAGTGCCCAGCGGCGTTCGCGCGCCGTGACCGGTGTGTCCGGGTACCTGGACAGGTCGAGGTCGTCGATCGTCACGGAATCGACCGCATCGGTGCGGAATCCGTCGTTGACGGTGCTCAACAGACAGATCGGTCGCGCGGTCCGCAGGATGTGTTCGACGCGCTCGGCGGGTTGATCCGGATCGACGGGCACATACGCCGCACCGGATTTCGCCACCGCGTACATGGCGACGATCAGATCGACCGATCGGCGAATACCCAGCGCGACCCGGTCTTCCGGCCGCACACCACGCTCGATCAGATACCGTGCCAGCTGATTCACCCGAGAATCGAGTTCGGCGTAGGTGAGCTTGCTCCCCGGCTGATCCGATACCAGCGCCACCGCATCCGGTGCCGCCGCCACCGTCGCATCCAGGAGCGACACCAGGGTCGTGGCGGGAGCGGAGCCTGCGGAGTGACCCGACACGACGGCAGCGGAGCCTGCGGAGTGACCCGGAAGTACCGGGTCGATGGCATGCGCGGTGTTGTTCCAGTCCGCCAGAATCCGCGAACTCTCGTCAACGGCGAGCAGCTCGATCTCGCCGACCGGTACCGAAACATCGGCGACGACGGCATCGAGCACCCGCAGGAACCGATCCGCGAAACCCTGCACCGTGGTCTCGTCGAACAGGTCGGTGGCATAACCGAAGTCGGTCACCATTCCGGCGGGCGTACCGTCCGGACCGTAGCGGTCCGCCAGCGAGATATGTAGGTCCGTCTTGGCCAACTGCAGATCGAAATCGACCGCGTCGACCGAAAGTCCGGGCAGTTCGAAGCGGGTGTCGGCCAGGTTCTGGAACGAAAGGCTCACCTGGAACAGCGGATTGCGGGCGATCGAGCGAACCGGGTTCAGCGCCTCGACGATGCGCTCGAACGGCACGTCGGCGTGCGCGAAGGCCTCGAGATCCCGCTCCCGGACGTCGGCGAGCAGCTCGGCGAAGCTGTCGGCGGGCCGCACCCGCGTCCGGAATACCAGGGTATTGACGAACATTCCGATCAGATCGTCGAGTTCGCGTTCACCACGACCGGCGATGGGCGTACCCACAGCGATATCGTCGGTGCCCGACAGCCGTGACAGCAGCACCGCCAGGGCCGCGTGCACGACCATGAACAGCGAGGCGTGATTGGCCCGTGCCAGCGCGTGCAGCCGCGCATGCCGTTCCGCGGAGATCTCGAACCGCACCGACCTGCCCTGGAAGGACTGTGCTGGCGGGCGCGGGCGATCGGCTGGCAACTCCAATTGGTCCGGCAGCTGCGCCAGCGTCGTCCGCCAGTACGCGATCTGCTGCGCGGCCAGCGATTCCGGATCGTCCTCGGCACCGAGTACCGCGCGCTCCCAGAGCGCGTAGTCGGCGTACTGCACCGGCAGCGCGGTCCACTGCGGCAGCTGCCCCTGCACCCGGGCGGTATAGGCGATCACGAGATCGCGGGCGAGCGGGCCCATCGACGCACCGTCGGCCGCCACGTGGTGCACGGTCAGTGCGATCACATGCTCGCGCGGCGCTAGTTGGAACAGTGCGACCGCGACCGGCACCTCGATGGTGACATCGAAGGTGATGACGGCGAATTCGACGATCCGGGGTACCAGTTCGTCCTCGGTCACCTCGATCGGCACCAGCGCGAAGGGCTTCTCCGGCACCTGATGCACGACCTGATGCGGCCGCCCGCCCGCGCTCGGATAGGTGGTGCGCAGCACCTCGTGGCGGGTCAGCACATCGCCGATCGCCAGACCGAGTGCGAGGGTATCCAGCTCACCCGTGAGCCGCACAGCGAGCGGAATATTGTCCACCGCCGAGGTATCGGTATCGAACTGGTTGAGGAACCAATACCGCTGCTGGGCCAGTGACAGTGGGATCAGCTCGGGTCGCTCGCCCGCGATCAGCCGCGGCCGACCCCGGCCGGATCCGGCAGTGCGTTCGACCACCGCGGCGAAGGCGGCGACCGTCGCGGCGTGGAACAGATCGCGGACCGCCAACTCGGTATCCAGCGCCGCATCCAGCCGCGCGGTCACCTGGGTGGCGAGCAGCGAATTGCCGCCCAGTTCGAAGAAGTCGTCATCCAGGCCGACGCGCGCGACGCCGAGCACATCGCCGAAGGTGCCCGCGACGATCTCCTCGACCGGCGTCGATGGGGCGCGGAATACCTTGGCCTCGAAAACCGGTGCCGGCAACGCTTTGCGGTCCAGTTTGCCCATGGGTGTCAGCGGCACCCGGTCGAGCACCGTAAGGCAGGCGGGCACCATATGCGCTGGCAACTTCCGCCCGACCAGCGCCTTCAACTCCACCGAATCGATGGTGTGCCCATGCGCAGGATGCACGTAGGACGCCAGCACGGTGGTCCCGCTGTCGAGTTCGTGCCCGACGGTCACCGCGAAATCCACGCTCGCCGACGAGCCGAGCACCGTGTCGATTTCGGCGAGTTCGATCCGGAAGCCGCGGATCTTCACCTGGGAGTCGTTGCGGCCCAGATACTCCATTTCACCGGTCGCGGTCCAGCGCACCAGATCGCCGGTGCGGTAGAGCCGGGTGCCCGGCTCGAATGGATTGGCCACGAAGCGGGCGGCGGTGAGGGCCCGCTGGCCGAGGTAACCGCGCGCCAGCTGCGCCCCAGCGATATACAGTTCGCCGACCACCCGGTTCGGCACCGGCACCAGCCGATCGTTGAGCACATAGGCGGTGATGCCGTGGATCGGCGGACCGAGAGTGACCGGCTGCCAGGGCACCATCGGCGCGGTGATATTCGTGGCGACGGTGGCCTCGGTCGGTCCGTAGGCGTCGAAGAACTCGCGCAGCAATCCGCCAGCGATCGGTAATACCCAGCGTCGCACCAACTGTGGCGGACACGCTTCACCGCCGGTCACCACGACCCGCAGCTCATCCAATCCGTCGGGTTCCACCGAGGCCAGCGCCGCGGGCGTCACGAACGCGTGCGTCACCCGCTCGCGCCGCAAGACCGCGGCCAGTTCGGCACCACCGTAGACGGTCGGCGACACCACCACCATGGTGGCCGCACCGCCCAGTGCCAGCAGCAACTCCAGCACCGACGCATCGAACGACGGCGAGGCGAAATGCAGTGTCCGCGCGGCACTCGTCACCCGATACCGGGCGCGCTGCTCATCGCAGAAGCCGGATAATCCCTGGTGGGTGACGACCACTCCCTTCGGGACACCGGTCGTTCCCGAGGTGTAGATCACGTAGGCCGGATGCGCGCCGTGCAGCGGCCGCACCCGATCCTGATTGGTCACCCGGTCCACCGGATATCGCTGGAGCACTTGCGCGGTTACGGCGTCGTCGAGCACCAGCCATTCGGCGTAGTCGGGTAGGCCACGACGTACCGCATTGACACTCAGCCCGATGCTCACACCGGAGTCGGTCAGCATATGCGCCACCCGCTCCGCCGGATAGTTCGGATCCACCGGAACGAATCCGGCGCCGGTCTTGGCGACCGCCCACACCGCGAGCACCGAATCCACCGAGCGCGGAATGGCAATGGCGACCAGATCCTCCGGACCGACACCACGATCGATGAGCAGCCGGGCCAACCGGGTCGAACGCTCATCCAACTCGGCGTAGCTCAGCCGTGCGGAACTGCGGTTCGCATCGGCGAATACGACGGCGAGGCCGCCGGGGTCGGCCTCCACGGCAGCCGCCATCAACTGCGGCAGGGTGATGACGCGCGTCCGCTGTGCCCGTGCCGGACGCACGCGAGCCTGGCGCGTCACGCGCTCACCGCTTGCGACTGCTCGCAGGTCGTTCGAAAAAGCGCTGCTTCCTCATGCCGACGTTGTCCAACCACCCGAAACATGAAGGAGCTCACCTACCCTGTAATCCCTAAAGTGCTCCCCCACCCAGCGCTTACTCAGAAGCATCGCATGGTCAGACGCCGATCGTTACCGCATTGGCCGCTTGTTCACGCCGACGATCCACCCGCGTTTCCCGGCTGATCACCGCCGCTCAGGGGTTTCGAGCAGCTCAGCGAGCCTGGGACCGATCTCGTCCAACGCTTCGGCAGAGGTCATCAACTCGTGCGTCGCCCCGATCGGGCGATCGATGATCTCACCGGAAACGAAAGGCTGCCAGTCGGCAGGTGTGCGACCACTGCGCGCCTCGGCGTCACCCGTCGCGCTGAAGAATTCGAGCCGCCCGTCGAATACCTGCGGCCGGTACTGCGACTCCAACTCGACCGTGCGCATCGCGGTGCGGTAGATCAGCCGTAGCCGGTCCGGTGTCAGCACGTCCAGGCCCGCGCCGACGACCATCGCCTGTAGCGCGGCCAGCGCCTCGTCGCCGATTTCCTGCAGATTCTCCGCTTCGGGCAGTGCCGCCGCGTCCAACCCCAATTCGGTGAAGGCCTGGCGGATCTGGGTCCGGAAATCGGTGAAGTCGCCGCCGGGGTACGCGTCGAGGATCGCCAAGAGCTCGACCTGTGCGCCGTTGGCCTGCAGCTGGGTCGCCACCGCGTGGGCCAATTTGCCGCCGAGCGACCAGCCGAGCACCCGGTACGGGCCCTGCGGCTGCACCGCTCGGATCTCGGCCACATAGCGGCGCACGATCTCGGCCACCGAGTCCGGCTGGTAGTCGTCCTCGGAGAGCGCGGGCGACTGGATACCGAGGATCGGCTGATCCGGCGGGAGCACCCGAGCCAGTCCGGCGTAGGACCACGACAGCCCGGCCAGCGGATGCACACAGAACAGTGGTGCCCTGGTGCCCGCGGCGCGGATCGGGAGGATCACACCGAGCGCGGCCCCGGAGCTGGACTCGAAATCGTGTCCGGCTTCGAGTACCGCGGTGATCTGCTCGGAAATGCCGAGAACCGTTGGTTCGGTGAAGAACCAGGCGACCTTGATCTGCGCACCGGTCAGTTTGCGCAATCGGCTGACGACCTGTGCGGCCAACAGCGAATTGCCGCCGAGGCTGAAGAAGTCGTCGTCGATGCCGACTCGATCGACGCCGATGACCTCGGCGAAGACATCGGCGACGGTGGCCTCGAGCGGGGTCGATGGTGCGCGGAATGCCCTCGCCGCGAAGACGGGTTCGGGCAGTGCGCGCCGGTCCAGCTTGCCGTTGGGGTTCAGCGGCATAACCTCGAGCACCACAATGGCCGCGGGGACCACATAGGACGGCAAGTGCTCGGCCAGCTGGGTTCGCAGCTCCTCGGCATCGACCGTTGCGCTGTTCGCGGGCACGACGTAGGCGACCAGCTGATCGCCGGTCCGTGCATCCGCACGCACCAGCGCCACTGCCTGTGCCACCGAATCATGCGCGGTGAGCGCGGTTTCGACCTCGCCCAGCTCGATGCGCAGACCACGCAGCTTGACCTGGAAGTCGGTACGACCGAGGTAGACGATCGAACCGTCGGCATTGCGGGTGACCAGGTCACCGGTGCGGTACATGCGCGCGCCCGCAGCGCCGAACGGATCGGCCACGAAGCGATCCGAGGTCAGGTCGGTGCGACCGGCGTAGCCGCGCGCCAACTGCGCACCGGCCAGGTACAACTCACCCGCCACACCCGACGGCACCGGGTGCAGCCTGGAATCCAGGACGTACGCCTGGGCATTCCATACCGGCAGGCCGATCGGGACCGCGCCCTGGATGTCGGCGGCCACCGGACTGTGGGTCGCGTGCACGGCGAATTCGGTTGGGCCATAGAGGTTGTACAGCTCGGCCGAGCTGATCTTGCGGATGGCCTGCACCGTGTCGCTGGTGAAGGCCTCACCGGCGACCAGCAGCGTGCGCAGCGATGTCAGTGCGGAGCCGTCGACCGCACCGGCGAAGACGGTCAGCATCGAAGGCACGAACGAGGTCATGGTCACCCGCTCGGCCGCAATGACTTCCGCCAAGTACTGCGGATCACGATGACCATCCGGGCTCGCCACCACGATCCGGCCACCCGTGCTCAACGGACCGAACAGCTCCCACACCGACACATCGAACGTGGCGGGAGTCTTGAACAACACCACATCATCGACACCGATACCGTATTCGCCAGTGATCCAACGGATCTGGTTCACCACCGCCGAATGCGGCACCGCCACACCCTTCGGGCGACCCGTCGAACCGGAGGTGAAGATGACGTACGCCGGGTTACTCGGCCGCAGCGGTGCGATCCGCTCCGCATCGGTGACCGGCTCGTCCGAGTATCCGGACAGGTCCAGCTCATCGAGGGTCAATGTGGGCAGCACACCACCGTCGAATTCGTCACGGGCGGTGGTGAGTACGCACACCGGTGCGGCCGAATCGAGCACATAGCCGATCCGCTCCGCGGGCTGGTCGAGGTCGAGCGGCACATACCCGCCACCGGCCTCGTGCACCGCGTACGCCGCGACCACCAGATCCACCGAACGCCGCAGACCGAGCGCGACAAGTTTCTCCGGACCGACACCGGCCTCGATCAATCGCCGTGCCAACCGGTGCACGCGGGCACCGAATTCGGCATACGTCAGCGTCGCGGACCGACTCGATGCGGGGTGCTGGTCGGGCGACGGGTGGGCCAACGAGGTTCCGGTGGCCGGGTCGACGACCGCGATCGCATACGGCGTTTCCGCCGCCTGCCTGGCGAATTCGTCCACCAGCGTGCCGACCGCGCCCAGCTCACGGCCGGTGTCGTTCCACCGCCAGAGCACCGCGGCCCGTTCGGCGTCGCTGAGCAGATCGATATCGCCCACCGGCGTATCCGGCCGGGCCACGAACTGCTCGAGCAGACCGATGAACCGGTCCGCGAAGCGCTGCACGGTGGCGTCGTCGAAAAGATCCCTGGCGAAGGACAATTCGGCAACCATGCCCGCGTCCGCGCCCGGTGCGGCCTCTTGAACGGTCAGTGACAGATCGAATTTCGCGGTATCGATCTCCAGATCGACCGCGCCGATGCGCAATCCGGGCAGCTCGAACGAACTGTCCGGCAGATTCTGGAACGACAGCATCACCTGGAACAGCGGATGCCGTGCCGTCGAGCGCACCGGATTCAGCAGGTCGACCAACCGCTCGAACGGAATGTCGGCGTGCGCGAAGGCTTGCAGATCCGCATCCTTCGTCTGGGCGAGCAGCGCACCGAAACTCAGCTCGCCGGACACCTCGCTACGCAGCACCAGGGTGTTGACGAACATGCCGATCACATCGTCGAGTTCGGCCTCACCGCGACCGGCGACCGGGGTACCGATGGCGATATCGTCCGTGCCGGACAAACGGGACAATAGGACAGCAAACGCCGTATGCACGACCATGAACATGGTCGCGCTATTGGCGCGGGCGAGCTCGCCCAGCCCGCGGTGCAGTTCGGTGCCGATCGGGAAGACGACCCGTCCGCCGCGGAAGGTCTGCGTCGTCGGGCGCGGTCGATCCGCGGGGAGATTCAGCTCGTCCGGCATGCCAGCCAGCGTGTTTCGCCAGTGAGCGGCCTGTGCGCTGATCACGCTGTCCGGATCGGCTTCCGATCCGAGCACCTCGCGCTGCCAGATGCTGAAATCGGCGTACTGCACGGGCAGCGGCGCCCAGGCCGGACTCGCACCGGCCGAGCGGGCGGCGTAGGCGATCATGAGATCGCGGGTCAGCGGGCCCATGGACCAGCCGTCCGCGCTGATGTGATGCGCCACCAGCACGAGCACATGTTCGGTGGGTTCGACTCGGAAAAGCTCGGCCCGCACCGGAACTTCGGTCGTCACATCGAATCCGGCCGAGGCCGTCGCGATGACCCGGGCGGGCAACTCGGCCGCACCCACCGCCACCGGCGTCAGATCCGGCACTGCCTGCTCGGCGGGCACGACCAGCTGTACCGGACCGTCATCGGTCTGCGGGTAGACGGTGCGCAGCGCCTCGTGCCGTTCGATCAGGTCCAGCACGGCCAGCTCGAGCGCGGCCAGGTCCAGCGCACCGGTCAGGCGCACCGCGGCCGGGATATTGTTCACCGCCGACGACGGATCGAGCTGGTTGAGGAACCACATCCGCTGCTGCGCCATCGACAGCGGAATCCGTTCCGGGCGTGGGCCGGCCGTCAGTGCCCGCCGACCGCCGGATCCGGCGTGCTGCTCGATCTTGATCGCGAGTCCGCCGACCGTCGATGCCTCGAACAGCGCACGCACCGGCACCCGACCGCCGATCGCGGCACCCAGTCTGGCCACCACCTGGGTGGCGATCAGCGAGTTGCCACCGAGGGCGAAGAAGTCGTCGTCGACGCCGACGCGATCCATGCCGAGGACATCGGCGAAGATGCCCGCCACGATCTCCTCGACCGGCGTGGCCGGAGCACGGAATTCGCGGCTGGCGAAGGTGGGTTCCGGCAGCGCCTTGCGATCCAGTTTGCCGCTGGTGTTCAACGGGAAGCCGTCGAGCGCCACGATCGCGGCCGGAATCATATACGCCGGAAGGGTTTCCGCGATCGCGGTGAGCAGTTCGGCCTGATCGATCTCGTGACCGGGCGCGGGCACGGCGTATGCGACCAGCTGGTCACCCAGCGCCGATGACAGCACCATGGCAACGGATTGACTCACCGAAGCCTCGGCCAGCAGCGCGGTTTCGATCTCGCCGAGTTCGATGCGCTGGCCGCGGAATTTGACCTGGAAGTCGGTGCGGCCGATGTAGTCGAGTACACCGCCCGCCGCGGTATCGCGCCAGACGACCAGGTCGCCGGTGCGATACATGCGCGCGCCGTCGCCGAATGGATCGGCCACGAACCGATCGGCGGTCAGATCAGGTCGGCACACATAACCGCGCGCCAACTGGTCTCCGGCCAGGTACAGCTCACCGGCGACACCCGCTGGCACCGGCCGCAGCCGCGAATCCAGCACGTACACCTGGGTATTCCACTGCGGCAGGCCGATCGGTACGCCGGGGCGGTCGGTGCCGCGCGCCTCCCAGTAGGTCACCGAGACGGCGGCCTCGGTGGGGCCGTAGAGGTTGTGCACCCTGGCGTCGGACATCGCGCGCACCGCGTCGACCGTCTCCGGCGGCAGTGCCTCACCGATCACGAAGATGTCGCGCAGCGTCGGGCAGGAGTCCGCCGGGGTGTGCGCGGCAAAGACCGTCAGCATCGACGGGACGAAGTCGGTAACCGTCACGCCCTGTGCGGCAATGGTTTCCGCGACATAGGCTGGATCGCGATGGCCGTCGTGGGTGGCGACGACCAGTTTCGCACCGGTGCGCAGCGGCATGAAATAGCCCCACAGCGATACGTCGAAGGTCGTCGCGGTCTTCTGCAGATACACATCGCCGAGGCCGAGCGGGTACTGCTCCAGCATCCAGGTGGTCTGGTTGTGAATGGCCGCATGCGAGATCGCGACACCCTTGGGGCGTCCGGTCGAGCCCGAGGTGAAGATGACGTAGGCCGGATTCTCCGGGCGCACCGGGCGCAGCAGTTCGTCGGCACGCACCGGGTTCGCATCGAATCGGTCCAGCTCCAACGCGTCCAGGTGCAGTAATGGCGTATCACCCGGCACCGCGATGGCATCCGCGGTGGTCGTCAGCACGGCCGCCGGCCGGGCGGTATCGAGAATGTGCGCGATCCGCTCCGCCGGATGATCCGGGTCGAGCGGCACATACGCGCCACCGGCCGTCACGATGGCGTACATGCCGACGACCAGATCCAGCGAACGCCGAATCGCGAGGCCGACCAGGGATTCGGCGCCGACACCCTGCTCGATCAGCAGTCGGGCCAGCCGGTTGACGCGCTGATCGAATTCCCGATAGGTGAGCTCGGTGCCTTCGTAGGCGACCGCGATAACGTCCGGATGTTGGGCCACCGCACGGCGATAGCCGTCCAGCAGTAGTTCGGGGGCGACCGGATGGCCGGTCCGGTTCCAGTCCAGCAGGATTCGCTCCCGCTCTGCCGGAGCAAGCAGGTCGAGTTCGCCGACGGGGGTACGCGGGGCGGCGATGATCGCGCCGAGCAGGCGCACGAACCGCTCGGCGAAGCCGTCGACGGTCGCCTGATCGAAAAGGTCCTTCGCGTAAACGAATTGGCCCGCGATACCGGCGGGTACGCCGTGCTCGTCGTAGGCATCACTGACATTGAGGTTCAGATCGAACTGCGCCACCTGAGTATCTATGCCGACACCGGAGATGGTGAGGCCGGACAGCTCGAGGGTGGACTGCTCCAGATTCTGGAACGACAACCCGACCTGGAACAGCGGATGCCGCGCGGTCGAGCGAACCGGGTTGAGGACTTCGACCAGCCGCTCGAACGGGATATCCGCATGCGCGAACGCCTGGATATCGGCCTCCCGCTGACGCGCCGTCAGTTCGGTGAACGCCGCACCGGCGTCGACTCGGGTACGGAACACCAGGGTGTTGACGAACATGCCGATCAGATCGTCGAGAGCGGCCTCACCGCGACCGGACATCGGTGTGCCGATGGCGATGTCATCGGTGCCCGACAACCGCGAAAGCAGCACGGCGAGTGCGGTGTGCACCACCATGAACAGCGTCGCACCTTCGGCGCGCGCCAATTCGATCAGCGCCCGGTGGATTTCGGGATCGATGCGCACCTCGGCGGTGCCGCCCGCGAAGGTCTGCACCGCGGGACGCGGTCGGTCCGCTGGCAGATCCAGCTGTTCGGGCAGATCCGCCAGCGCATCGCGCCAATAGGCGACCTGCTCGGCCGCCAGCGATTCCGGATCGTCCTCGCTGCCGAGCAACTCGCGCTGCCAGACACTGTAGTCCGCGTACTGCACGGTCAGCGGCGCCCAGCCGGGCGCGGCCCCCGCGGAACGGGCCGCGTACGCCATCATCAGATCGCGGGTCAGCGGGGCGACCGAGGAACCGTCGCCGGAGATGTGGTGCACCACCATCGCCAGCACATACTCGGCTGTGTTGTCTCGAGCGACCTGCGAGCAGTCACCAGCGGCGTTGTCTCGAGCGACCTGCGAGCAGTCACCAGCGGCCACACCACCGATATCGAACAGCGCGACCCGGACCGGCACCTCGCTGGTGACATCGAAGATCGTCGAGGTCAGCTCGACGACAGCGGATTCGAGCTCATCGGCCAGCACCTCGCGGATCTCGAGTTTCGGCGCAGCCTCGGCCGAGGCCAGGATCAGCTGCACCGGACCCGCATCGGTCTGCGGGTAGATGGTGCGCAGGATTTCGTGCCGCTCGACCAGATCGGCGACCGCCTGCCGCAGCGCATCCACATCGAGCGCGCCGGTGAGCCGTACCGCGATCGGGATGTTGTAGGCCGAGGAGTCGGTATCGAAGCGGTTCAGGAACCACATCCGCTGCTGGGCCAGCGACAGCGGAATATGTTCCGGCCGTTCGCCCGCGGCCAATGCCTTGCGGCCGCCGGTACCCGCGAGCTTGTCGAGTTCGGTCGCGAGTTCGGCCACCGTGGACGCCTCGAAGAGCACCCGAACAGGCACGCGGGTATTCAGTGCCGCACCGAGGCGCGCCACCAGTTGCGTTGCCAGCAGCGAATTTCCGCCGAGTGCGAAGAAGTCGTCGTCCAGACCGAGGTAGCGGCTGTCATCCGCGCCGGTGCCGATGCGCAGCACCGCGGCGAAGGTGCTCGCCACGATCTGTTCGGTATGGGTCTTCGGCGCCCGGAAGGCGACCTGTTCGAAGACCGGTTCCGGCAACGCTTTTCGATCGAGTTTGCCGACCGGGGTCAGCGGGATCTCGTCCAGCACCACAACGGCCGCTGGCACCATATGCGGTGGCAGACTGCGCGCCGCGTGGTCGGTCAGCACACTCGGCTCGACGACCCGGCCGGGCACCGGCAGCACATACGACACCAGAATCGTGACGCCAGCGTCGGTTTGTTTGCCCAGGGTGATCGCGAACTCGACATCGGCGTGCCCGCCGAGGACGGCGTCGATCTCGCCGAGTTCGATGCGGTAGCCGCGGATTTTCACCTGGAAGTCCGAGCGCCCGACGTAGTCGAGCACCCACGGCACCGACGGCAGCGCCGCATTGCCGGCCCGCACGTCGGGTTCGGCGAACCAGCGCACCACGTCACCGGTGCGGTACATCCGCGCACCCGGCTCACCCCACGGATTCGCCACGAAGCGCTCCGCGCTCAGACCGGGACGCTGGTGATAGCCGCGCGCGAGTCCACCACCGGACAGATACAGCTCACCCGCGACGCCGGGGGCCACCGGGTGCAGCCGAGAATCCAATACCAGTGCCGACATGCCGTGCACCGGGGTGCCGATGGTGATCGGCCTACCCGCCTGCAGCGTGCCGTAGGAGGAGATGATCGTGGTCTCGGTCGGGCCGTACCCGTTGTAGTACCGACGACCCGGCTGCCACTTGCCCAACAACTCCGACGTGGTGACATCACCACCAACCGACACCATTTCGAGCCGATCCAACCCCGCCGGATCCACCGTACCCAACACCGCCGGAGTGATGATCGCGTGCGTCACCTGCTCGACGCGCAGCAGGTCGCCGAGTTCATGTCCACCGATCACGTTCGACGGCACGATGACGCAGGTAGCGCCGACCGAAAGGGCCACGAGCCATTCCAGCACCGACGGGTCGAAGCTCGGCGAGCAGATGTGCAGGAAGCGGTGTTTCGGCTCCAGCCGGTACAGACCGACCGCGTGATCGACCAGGCCACCGAGTCCCGCGTGGGTTACGGTGACGCCCTTGGGCATACCCGTTGAACCCGAGGTGTAGATGACATATGCCGGATGATGCAGCCGCAGTGGCGCGATCCGGTCGGCATCGCTGAGCGGTGCGGCGGATCGGCCGGCGCACAACGCATCCGTCTCGGCGTCATCCAGTGCGAGCCATTCCACATCGTCGGGCAACTGCCCGAGGTATTCGGCAGTCGTCAGTCCGACGACGGCGGCCGAATCGGTCAGCATGTGCCGCATCCGATCCACCGGATAATTCGGATCGACCGGCACATGCGCGCCACCGGCCTTGGACACCGAGAGTACGGCGGCGACCATCTCGTAGGAGCGTGGCAAAGCAACCGCGACAAGGCTTTCCGGCCCGACGCCACGTTCGATCAGCACCCTGGCCAACCGCGACGAATACGCATCGAGCTCGCGGTAGCTGATCGAGCGACCCTGGTAGCGGATCGCCGTGCGGTCGGCGCCACGGCGCAGTCCGCGCACCAGCAGATCGGGCAGCAACCCACCGGCCATCACATGATCCGGATGCACCCGAGTCAGGAATTTCGCCTCGGATTCGGCGAGCAGCGGCAGATCACCCACCGGCAGCTCGGGCAGCGTGGTGATCACCTCGAGTAGGCGGACGAACCGGTCCGCGAATACCCGAACGGTGGATTCGTCGAACAGGTCACGCGCGAAGGAGAACTCGGCATACATACCGCCGCTGGTCTCAGCGGTCTGCGCCAGTTCGGTAATCGCCAGTGACAGATCGAATTTCGCGGTGTCGATATCGAGATCGACGGCACCGATTCGCAATCCGGGCAGCTCGAAGGAGTTGTCCGGCAGGTTCTGGAAGGACAGCGCCACCTGGAACAGTGGATGCCGCGCCGTCGACCGCTCCGGATTCAGCAGATCGACCAGGCGCTCGAACGGAATATCGGCGTGCGCGAAGGCCTGCAGGTCGCGATCCTTGACCACGGAAAGCAGTTCGGCGAAGGTCACGCCGCCGCGCACCGGGGTCCGCAACACCAGGGTATTGACGAACATGCCGATGACATCGTCCAATTCGGCCGCGCCACGACCGGCGACCGGGGTGCCGACGGCAATATCCTCGGTGCCCGACAGGCGCGCCAGGAACACCGCGAGCGCGGTGTGCACGACCATGAAGATCGTCGCGTTCTGCTCGCGGCCGATCTCCTGCAGCCTGCGGTGCACCCGCGGGTCGACCGTGAAGCCGACGGTGCCACCGGCGAACGACTGCGTCGTCGGGCGGGGCCGATCGGCGGGCAGGTTCAGCTCATCGGGCAGTCCGGCCAGTGCGGTACGCCAGAACTCGGTCTGCGCCGCAATCAGGCTCTGCGGATCGTCCTCGGAACCGAGCACCTCCCGTTGCCAGAGACTGAAATCCGCGTACTGCACCGGCAGCGGCTGCCACGCGGGCAGCACACCGGCCGCACGCGCGGCATAGGCCAGCATCAGATCGCGGGTCATCGGTCCCATCGACCAGCCGTCGGCGCTGATGTGATGGGCCACGAAGACCAGCACATACTCATCCGTCGGGCCCTCGGACGCGACGACCTGCAACAGCGCACCGCGCAACGGCACCTGATCGGTGACATCGAATCCGGCCGCGATGATCTCGACAACCTTCGCGCGCAACGCATCCGCCGCAACGGGCTGCGGCGTCAGATCCGGAACCGCCTGCGCCGCGGGCACGATCACCTGGTGCGCGATACCGTCCCGATCGGCCGGATAGACGGTGCGCAGGGTTTCGTGCCGCTCCACCAGGTCGGCGACGGCCTGCTGCAATGCGGCGATATCCAGTGCGCCGGTGAGCCGCACGGCGACCGGCAGATTGTTCACCGCCGATTCGGTGTCGAACTGGTTCAGGAACCACATCCGCTGTTGCGCCAGCGACAGCGGAATCCGTTCCGGCCGTGGACCGGCCAGCAGCGGCACCTCGCGACGCCGACCCGCGCTCGGCGCGATCGCGGCCGCCAGCGCGGCCACCGTCGGCGCCTCGAAGACGGCGCGCACCGGCACGCGGCTGCCGATCGCGGTGCCGAGCCGGGCCACCACACGGGTGGCGACGAGCGAGTTGCCGCCGAGGTCGAAGAAATCGTCGTCGGCGCCCGCACGCTCGATGTCGAGCACGTCGGCGAACACCTCGGCGACGGTGCGTTCCAGCGGGGTCGCCGGTTCGCGATAGGGCCGCCCGATGAACTCCGGTACGGGCAGCGCTTTACGGTCGAGTTTGCCGCTGGCATTGAGCGGCAAGGCATCGAGCCGAACAATGGCCGACGGCACCATGTACGAGGGCAGCGCGGCACGCGCGTGGTCGAGCAGGGCATCGTCGTCGATCTGGGCACCGGGCGCGGCCACCACATAGGCGACCAGCCGATCGCCGGCGCTCCCCTTGACCAGGGTCACCGCCGCACGCTGCACCGCGTCCAGTCCGAGCAGCACCGTCTCGATCTCACCGAGTTCGACGCGCTGGCCGCGCAGCTTCACCTGGAAGTCGCTGCGGCCCAGATATTCCAGCGCATGGCCGCTGCGGCCGGGCACCCACCGCACCACATCGCCGGTCCGGTACAGACGCGCACCACCGGCGTGCGCGACGAACCGTTCGGCGGTCAGCGCCGCCGCGTTCACATAGCCACGCGCCAACTGCACACCGGCGATATACAACTCGCCCACCGCGCCGACCGGCACCGGCCGCAGCTGCCGGTCCAGGACATGCACCCGCGTGTTGGCGACCGAGGTGCCGATCGGAATCGCAACACCCCCGTTGGCTTCGGCCGGGTAGGCGGTGACGACGGTGGCCTCGGCGGGCCCGTACCAGTTGAACAGGTCCGCATCCGGCACGAAGCCGGTGAAGCGCGTCGCGGTCTCCGCGGACAGTGCCTCACCGGCGGCGAACACCCGCCGCAACGACGGGAACGCGGTCTCCCCCGCTGGTGCGCCATCGAGGAACGCATCGAGCATCGACGGTACGAAATGCACCGTGCTGACGCCGTATTCGTCGATCACCCGGGCCAGATACGCGGGATCACGATGCCCGTCCGGTTCGGCGATGACCACCGCGGCACCGGTCTGCAAGGTCCAGAACAGTTCCCACGTCGAGATATCGAAGGTGATCGGCGTTTTGTGCAGCACCACATCGCCGGGACCGTGCGGATAGGTGCGCTGCGCCCAACGGAATTGGTTCGCCATCTGCCGATGGGTGATCGCCACGCCCTTGGGCCGACCGGTCGAACCGGAGGTGTAGATGACGTAGGCGATATTGTCCGGATGCGGCGCCGCGACGGTATCGGCCAGCAGATCCCCGAAGATCAACGCATCGGCGGAGTTCGCTCCGTAGCGACTGCTCGCAGGTCGCTCGAAACGATCGGCATCGACGTAGACCAGCGGTGCGTCGGTCTCGGATTCGAAGCCGGTTGCGGTCGTGGTCAGCACACACACCGGAGCCGCGCTGGACAGCACGTATTCGCTGCGCTCGGCCGGATGGTCGGGATCGATCGGCACGTACGCACCGCCCGCGCGCAGCACACCGTAGATCGCGACGACCATCTCGATACTGCGTCGCATCGCCACGGCCACCGGCGATTCCGAGCCGACGCCACGACCGACCAGATCCTGGGCCAGCGCACGCGAGTGGGTGTCGAGTTCGGCGTAGCTGAGCGTGGTGTCGCCGAAGATCACCGCCGGTGCCTCGGGCGTGCGGGCGACCTGCGCGTCGAACAGCGACAGCAGCGTCGAATCATCCAGCAGCTCGGCCACTTCGGTGGCATTGGCGGCGTCGAGCACGGCCCGGTCGAGGTCGGTCAGCGCATCCACTTCGGCGATCTTGGCGCGCGGATCGGTGACGAACCGGCCGATCAGCGCCGAGAAGCGCTGTGCCAGTGCCTGTGCCGCCGTCTCGTCATAGATATCGCGCAGGTACTTGAGGGTGATGTGCATGCTGACATCGGGCACGACAACAACGGTCACCGGATAGTGCGTGCCGTTCACCGCGACCGCGCCGGTGATATTCATGCCATCGATCGCGCCCGCCGCCGCGCTGAGCGCCTTACCGTCGACCGGGAAGGATTCGAAGACCACCAGCGAATCGAAAAGCCCTTCGACGCCGACGATTTCCTGGATTTCGCTCAGCCCGACGTAATGGTGATCGAGCAGCGCCGCCTGTTCGGACTGCAGTTGGCGCAGCAGTCCGGCGAGGGTGTCGTCGGCATCGAGCCGCACGCGGACCGGAATCGCGTTGAGGAACAACCCGACCATGGTTTCGATGCCGTCCAGCTGCGGCGGCCGCCCGGAGACCGTGGCACCGAAGACGACATCGTCGCGGTCCACAGTGCGGCCGATGAGCAGACCCCAGGCGGCCTGGATAACGGTATTGACGGTGACCCCGGCGTCGGCGGCCAACCGGCTCAGCGCCTTGGTGTCGTCTTCGGACAGCTCGAACTCGACTTCGCCGACGCCAGCGGAGATCTCGCGCGCCGGGTCGACCGAGGCCAGCGGCGTCGGCTCGGTGATACCGGCCAGCACCTCGCGCCAGGCCGCGCGCGCAGCGCTGTGGTCCTGTGCGCCGAGCCAGGCCAGATAGTCACGGTAGGAACGGGCCCGCGGCAGCTCGGTCGCATCGCCGCCGAGCACATACAGCGTCAGCAGATCCTGTGTCAGCAGCGGCATCGACCAGCCGTCGATGAGGATGTGATGACTGGTGACCAGCAAGTGATATGCGTCCGCCGCCGAGCGGATCAAGGTGAACCGCAGCAGCGGCGTGGTGCGCATATCGAAGTGGTCGGCCAGATCCGCGGCCATGATCCGCCGCACCTCGGCTGCGGCATCGGTCGCCCCGAGATGGATGAGATCGATAGCGCGCCAGGGCACTTCGACTTCGTCGAGCACGACCTGCACGGGATTGCCGGCGGCGTCCTCGGCGAAGGCAACGCGCAGGTTCACATGCCGACCCACCACGGCGACAGCCGCGGCGTGCAGCCGCTCGGTGTCGACATCGCCGCCGAGATCGACCATGAACTGGGTCATGTACGCATCGACCGACGATTCGGCCAGCTGCGCGTGGAACAGCATGCCCGACTGCAGCGGCGTCAACGGCCAGACCTCGGCCAGCTTCGGGTATTCCCGGGCCAAGCGGTCGGTATCGGCCTGCGACAGCTCGACCAGCGGACCCGTCGCCAGCTGTACGCCGGCCTCGGTCGGTTCGCCAAAGGTGGCCAATGGTGCCAGGGCGGCCACCGTGCGCGCTTCGAAAACGTCTCTGGGCGTGAAGATCACACCGCGCGCCCTGGCCCGCGACACCACCTGAATGGAGGTAATGCTGTCGCCGCCGAGTGCGAAGAAGTCGTCGTCGAGACCGATCCGCTCGATATCGAGCACCTCGCCGAGCACCTCGGCGATGGCCTGTTCTATTTCGGTCTCCGGCGCCCGGTACTGCTTGGTCTCGAGCACGGGGGCGGGCAGGGCGCGGCGGTCCAGCTTGCCGACCGGGGTCAGCGGGATCGTGTCGAGCACCGTAATGGCGGTCGGCACCATATGCGCGGGCAACGAGCGTTCGGCGAAGGCGATCAGCTCGTCGGTATCGACCACCGCCGTGCCCGCGGCGTGGACGTAGGACGCGAGAATCGTTGCGCCGGTCTCGAGTTTGTGCCCGATGGTGACGACGAAGTCCACGCTGTCGTGCGCACCGAGCACCGCATCGATCTCGCCGAGTTCGATGCGGAAACCGCGGATCTTCACCTGGAAGTCGTTGCGGCCCAGATATTCGATCTCGCCGGAGGCGGTCCAGCGCACCAGATCGCCGGTGGCGTAGAGCCGAGAACCACTGGGGTCGAA
The DNA here is from genome assembly GCF_050946365.1 of Nocardia sp. CA-107356. Taxonomy (NCBI): domain Bacteria; kingdom Bacillati; phylum Actinomycetota; class Actinomycetes; order Mycobacteriales; family Nocardiaceae; genus Nocardia; species Nocardia sp. CA-107356. The sequence continues at coordinate 9,371,609 of NZ_CP191992.1, forward strand.
CGGATTCGGCACAAAACGCGACGCGGTCAGTGCGGGGCGATCATGATAGCCGCGCGCGACCTGCGAACCCGAAATGTACAGCTCGCCGAGCACACCGCTGGGCACCCGATTCAGCCGATCGTCGAGCACATATTCGGTGATGGCTCGGATCGGACCGCCGATCGTCACCGTCGCACCGGGTGTCAGCGGCGCGCTGATATTGGTCATGATCGTGGTCTCGGTCGGCCCGTAGCCGTTGAAGAACTCACGGGTGTGACCACCTGCGATCGGCAATACCCAGCGCCGCACCAGATCCGGCGGGCAGGCCTCACCACCGGCGACCACGACCCGGAAATCGTCGAGCCCGGTCGGATCGACGGAGGCGAGCGCGGCCGGGGTGATGAACGCGTGGGTAACCCGTTCCCTGCGCAGCAGCCTCGCCAATTCCTCGCCGCCGTAGATATTCGGCGCCACCACCACCATGGTGGCCGCACCGCCGAGCGCGAGCAGCAGCTCGAGCACCGACGCGTCGAAGGACGGCGACGCGAAATGCAGTGTGCGCGACTGGTTCGTGACGCGATAGCGCTCGCGCTGTTCATCACAGAAGCTCGACAATCCGGCCTGTGTGACGACAACGCCCTTCGGCTTACCCGTGGACCCGGAGGTGTAGATGACATAGGCCGGATGCTCCGCCCGCACGGCGCGGACCCGGTCCACATAGGTGATCGCCTCGCCCGAGTAATCCTCGAGACGCACCGCGAATTCGGGCGTATCGATGACGAGCCACTCGACCTGATCCGGCAGGCGCTGCGCCACCTCGGCGACGGCGAGGCCGAGCACCGCACCCGAATCGGTCACCATATGCGCGACACGCTCGGCCGGATAGTTGGGATCGACCGGTACGAATCCGGCACCGGTCTTCGCGACCGCCCACACCGCGACCACCGACTCCAGCGACCGCGGAATACCAACGGCCACCAGATCTTCCGGACCGACACCGCGTTCGATGAGCAACCGGGCCAGCCGCGTGGAGCGGTCGTCGAGTTCGGCATAGCTGAGCTGACCCAGTGTCGCGGTGGCATCGGCGAAGACGACGGCGATACCGTCCGGATTCGCCTCGGCCGCGGTGGCCATCAGCTGCGGCAGAGTGGTGACCCGCGGCTGCCGGGTCCGGACCGGGCGAGTGCGAGTGGGGCGCGTCACGCGAACATCCCCCCGAGCGACTGCTCGCGGGTCGCGGCATACGACTCTGTCCGCGCCCGATCCTGTTCAAGCACCCGATGTCCCGGCACCCCAACCATAGGAACTTTCCTCACCTCGCCCATCGTCACTACGCAGACCGGTCGCCGCCGGTGCCGGCCTGTGCGCGCACAGGCCGATGAATCTTCCGGATGGAAGATCAACTCGGGTCGCCCGGCATCGGGACGCCCAGCAACGCACCGACTTCGACGACCGCAGCGATAGTGCCGAATTCCGGCGCGGGTGCGCCGTCATCCAGCACCACGGCGTACAGATCCTCCAGCCCCGTCACGTCGACGGTACCGAGACCGGATCGATCGATGAACAGATGCGTCACCCATTCGTCGGCCAACAGCGCCGACAGCGTTACGTTGTCCAGCTCACCGCCGGCCGTCACCACCACCGACGCACCGTTCTCACCGGCCGCGACAACTTCCAGCAGCGCCGCCGCCGAATCCGCGCGGCCGTACCGGAACAAACGGGATTCGAAGGTCAACTCGGTGCGCGCCCGCAGTCGCTTGGTCGCCACCGCGATGTCGTTGTAGGACAACGTCACCGCGGCGACGAAGGCCGGATCCTCGCCGCGCAGCGCCTGGGTCCGGTTCGCATAGGTCACCGGACGCGGCGATTCGGCGGCGATCTCGCTGAGCACGGCCGGATCGTCGAGGGTGAGCCAGTCGATACCGCCCGTATCGGCGGGAGCCCGGCCGGTGGTCAGGCCGACCTTGATCTCCAACCCGGACCGCAGTGCGGTCGATAGCGACGGTCCGTCGAATGCGGTGACCGGGGTCAGCGCGGCACCAGCTTTGAGCACCGCCCAGGTGGCGACCACCGAGTCCACACCACGATCGAGCCGGAGCGCGACACCGGTGCGCGGCCCGCAGCCGCGGCCGATCAGCACCCGAGCCAGTCGCGATGACCTGGCATCGAGCTCTTGGAAGGAGATGGCGTCCGCACCGAAGACCACTGCGGGCCCATCCGGATCGTCCTCCACCGCGGCGGCCAGCGCCTGGGTCAGCACCGCACCGCTGGTGACCGGAATACCGTCGGCGGCGGGCTCCAGCGCGCTGTCCGGTACGGCCTGTGCCCGATCACGTTCGGCGGCATCGAGTATGTCGATATCGCCGACGCTGACCTGCGGATCCGCCACCACCGCGGTGCAGATCCGATCCAGCCTGCGCCCGAACGCCTGTACCGTCGACTGGTCGAAAAGGTCTGTCGCGTAATTGAATACCGCGACCAGTTCGCCGGGCGCGCCGTCCTCGCGGTGGCGCGGCTCGATGGTCAGCTGCAGGTCGAACTTCGCCGCGACCGCACCGGTATCCAATGCCTCGACCGTCAGACCGGGCAGTACCAGCTTCGGCTGCTCGATATTGTCGAACGACAGCACCACCTGGAACAGCGGATTGTGCGAGGTCGCGCGGTTCGGCAGCACCACCTCGACCACCCGCTCGAACGGGATATCGGCATTGCCGAAGGCCGAAAGATCGGTCTCGCGAACATGTTCGACCAGTGCGTCGAAGGTGGTCGCCGATTCGGTCGTGGTGCGCAGCGCCAAGGTGTTGACGAACATGCCGACCAGATCGTCGAGCGCGCGCTCACCGCGACCAGCGATCGGAGTGCCGATCGTGATATCGGAACTACCCGACAACCGCGCGAGCAGCACCGCCAGCACGGCATGCACGACCATGAACAGCGACGAATTATGTTCGCGGGCAATGCGGATCAGCCCGGCATGGACCTCGGGCGAGAGCGTGAAGCCGGCCGACGCACCGCGCATGGAGGGCACCGCGGGACGCGGCCGGTCCAGCGGCAGCTCGAGCGCGCCGGAAAGTCCGGCCAGCTGGTCACGCCAGTAGGCCAATTGCTGTGCGGCCACCGAGTCTTCGTCATCGTCGGTGCCGATGACCTCGCGCTGCCAGATCGCGAAGTCGGCGTACTGCACATCCAGCGGCGTCCACGTCGGGACATCGCCCGCACAGCGCGCGGCGTAGGCGAGCATCAGGTCACGGGCCAGCGGGGCCATCGAGGCGCCGTCGGCCGAAATGTGGTGCACCACCATGGCGAGCAGATGACGGTTCTCGGTCTCGCCGCGCAGCAGCACACCGCGTACCGGAACCTGTTCGGTCACATCGAATCCGGCCGACATCAGCTCGGTGATGCGGACGATGGGTTCGGTGGTCGCCTCGACCGCGAGCCCGCCCGGCCATGCCTCGGCGACCGGCAGAACCTGCTGATACGGCAGCCCACCCGGACCCGTTGCCGGGTAGCGGGTGCGCAGCGCCTCGTGCCGATCCAGGACATCGGCGACCGCGTCGCGCAGCGCCTGCACATCGAGTACACCGCTCAGGCCGATGGCCAACGGGATGTTGTAGGCCGACGACCGCGGATCGAACTGGTTGAGCACCCACATGCGCTGCTGGGCCAGCGACAGCGGCACCCGGTCGGGGCGCACCGCCGCAACCAGCGGCGCCCGGGAACCGGTGGACGACCCGGGCACGATCCGCGCGGCCAGCGCCGCGACGGACGAGGCCTCGAACAGTTCACGCACCGAGACATTCGCGTCCAGCGCCTCGTTGATCCGGCTGACCGCCCTGGTCGCCAGCAGCGAGTTGCCGCCGAGGCCGAAGAAGTCGTCGTCGAGGCCGACATCGCGGACACCGAGCAATCCGGCGAATACCCCGGCCACGGCCTGCTCGATGGGGGTCTGCGGGGCGCGATAGCTGGCGCTGCCGACGAATTCCGGTGCGGGCAGCGCCTTTCGGTCCAGCTTGCCGTTCGGCGTCAGCGGCAGCGCGTCCAGGACGACGATCGCATCGGGAACCATATAGCTGGTGAGGAATTCGGCGACCGCGGCGCGCAGTTCGGTAGCGTCCACCTGCGCATCGGCCTCGGCCACCACGTATCCGACCAGCCGGTCACCGGCATGTTCGTCGGAGCGCACCAGTACGACGGACTGACTGACCGCAGGCTGGGCGAGCAGCGCCGCTTCGATCTCACCGAGTTCGATGCGGAAGCCGCGCAACTGCACCTGCTGGTCGCTGCGACCGGCGTATTCGAGATTCGCCTTGCCACCGAAACCGGCCCAGCGGCCGAGGTCGCCGGTGCGATACATGCGCGATCCGGGCGCACCGAACGGATTCGCCACGAAGCGGGTCGCGGCTAGTCCGGGCCGACCGAGGTAGCCGCGGGACAACTGCGCACCGCTGACATAGATTTCACCGGCCACCCCGACCGGTGCCGGATGCAGGCGATCGTCGAGCACGTAGCTCTCGAGGCCGGGCAGCGCGCGGCCGATGGCACTTGCCGGATTCTCGGCGAGCTGTTCGTCCAGCGCCAGGAACGATACGTGCACCGTGGTTTCGGTGATGCCGTACATATTGACCAGCCACGGCGCGTTATAGGCGTGCCGCTCGTACCAGCGCCGCAGCTGACGCAGATCCAGTGCCTCGCCGCCGAATACGACATAGCGCAGCGCGAATTTGCCCTGATCGCCCGCATGCGAGGCGCGGTCGGCCTCGGCGAGCTGATAGAACGCCGACGGCGTCTGGTTCAGCACCGTGACCTGTTCGCGAATCAGCAATTCGCGGAACTGTTCCGGGGAGCGGGAGGTCAGGTAGTCGACGACCACGACGGTGCCGCCATTGGCGAGTGCGCACCACAGTTCCCACACCGAGAAGTCGAACGCGAAGGAGTGGAACAGCGTCCACACATCGGTCTCGTCGAATTCGAACATCAGCTGGGTATTGGCGAACAACTCGACCACATTGCGGTGGGCCACGCTGACGCCCTTCGGGACACCGGTGGAGCCCGAGGTGTAGATGACGTAGGCCAGGTTGTCCGGACGCAGACGGGCCGTGCGCTCGATATCGGTGATCGACGATTCGCCGAAGCCCGCGGTGTCCTCGAGCAGCACGACCGGAACGTCCGTCGCCGGAATGTCCGCCAGCAGATCGGCAGTGGTCAGCACACAGGTCGGCTGTGCGTCGGTGAGCATGAACTCGAGCCGCTGTGCCGGGTAGGTGGTGTCGATCGGCAGGTATCCGGCACCGGCGGTGAGTACACCGAGCAGTGCGATGGGCAGTTGCTCGGTCCGTCCGACGGCAACGGCCACCAGCGATTCCGGACCCGCACCGCGCGCCATCAGCGCCCGTGCCACCCGGTTCGCGCGCCGCTGCAGTTCACCGAAACTCAGTGGGGTATCGCCGAATCGGACCGCGATCGCATCCGGACGGCGGCGCGCCTGCTCCTGAATGAGGTCGACCAACGTCACGTCGGGCACCGTCGCGCCGTCCGAATTCCATTCGTGCAGTACCAGATCGCGCTCGCCAGGGGCCAGCAGATCGATATCGCCGAGCACCGCATCGGAGTCGGCCGCCACCGCGGACAGCACGCGCAGGAAGCGATCGGCGAAGTCCTGCACGGTCGCGGCGTCGAACAGATCGGTGGCATAGGTGAAGGTCGCCGACATCCCTTGTGGCGCACCGTATGCGTCGGTCTTCTCGGCCATCTCCAGCTGCAGATCGAACTTGGCGAGCGATACCGCGTGATCCACACCCGAGACGGTCAGCCCCGGCAACTCCAGTTCGGTGCGCGCCAGATTCTGGAAGACCAGCATCACCTGGAACAGCGGATGCCGCGCGGCCGAGCGCACCGGATCCAGCAGCTCCACCAGCCGTTCGAACGGCACATCGGCATGTCCGAAGGCCGCGACGTCGACCTCGCGCACCGCGCGCAGCAGGTCGTCGAAGGTCATGGCGGGATCGATCTCGGTCCGCAGCACCAGGGTGTTGACGAACATGCCGATCAGATCGTCCAGCGCCGCCTCGCCGCGACCGGCCACCGGAGTGCCCACCGCGATATCGCGGGTGCCCGACAGCCGGGCGAGCAGCGCGGCGAGCGCCGCGTGCACGACCATGAACAGCGTCGAATTGTGTTCGTGCGCGATGTGGTTCAGTCGCGCGTGGATCACAGCGTCGATATCGAAGGCGACGACGGCGCCGAGGTTGGACGCCGTGGCCGGACGCGGTCGATCCGCGGGCAGATCCAATTGTTCGGGCAGCGCGGCCAATTCGTCGCGCCAGAATGCGATCTGCTGCGCGAAGACCGATTCCGGATCATCCTCGCTACCGAGGGTTTCGCGCTGCCAGATGGTGTAGTCGGCGTATTGCACCGCCAGTGGCGGCAATTCCGGGCGCTCGCCGCGTGCGCGATCGGAGTAGGCCGACATCAGATCGCGGGCCAGCGGGCCGAGCGAGAAGCCGTCCGCGGCGATGTGGTGCACCACGCACACCAGCACGTATTCGGATTCGCCGAGTTGGAACAGCCGCAGGCGCACCGGCGGTGCGGTCGTCACATCGAATCCGGCCAGCACCTCCGCACCGATGAGATCGGAAAGTTCGGGTGCGGCAGCGGTGGTCACCGCGAGTTCCGGCACCGCGTGCGGCGCACCGGCGGGCAGCACCACCTGGAAGCCCTCGCCGTCGATATCCGGATAGATGGTGCGCAGCACCTCGTGCCGATCGGCCAGATCACCCGCCGCGGCGCGCAGCGCATCGATATCCAGTCGCCCGGACAGCCGCACCGCGAGTGGAATGTTGTTGACCGCGCTGGTGATATCGAACCGGTTCAGGAACCACATGCGCTGCTGCGCGTAGGACAGCGGAATCCGGTCGGGGCGGATCTGCGCGGTGAGCGCCCGGCCGCTGGCCGAACCCGCATGCTGTTCAACCCGTTCGGCCAGTGCGGATACCGTGGATGCCTCGAAGATCAGCTGCACCGGCACCCGCGCGTCGAGTGCGAAACCGATGCGTGCGGCCGCCTGCGCGGCCAGTAGCGAGTTGCCGCCGAGTTCGAAGAAATCGTCATCCGCGCCGACGCGCGCGTCCTCGCCGCTGGCGACTGCTTGCAGGTCGCTCGAAACAACACGACCGCCCAGCAGCAGGGCCGCGAATACCTCGGCGATGATCTCCTCGACCGGGGTCGACGGTGCACGGAACTGCCGTGCCGCGAAGACCGGTTCGGGCAGCGCCGCGCGGTCCACCTTGCCGACCGGGGTCAGCGGGATCTCGTCCAGCACCATGATGGCGGCCGGAATCATGTAGTCGGGCAATGATTCCCCGATATGGGCCGCCAGCTCACCGGTATCGAGGGTGGTACCGGCGCGCGGCAGCACATAGGACACCAGCGCGGTCGTGCCGGAGGGCAGTGTCTTGCCGAGGGTGGCCGCGAAGTCGACATCCGGATGCGCGGTGAGCACATTGTCGATCTCACCGAGTTCGATACGCAGGCCGCGAATCTTGACCTGGAAATCGGAGCGGCCGAGATACTCCAGAACTCCGGTTTCGGTGCGCCGCACCAGATCACCGGTGCGGTACAGGCGTGCGCCCGGGTTATCGGCCTCCGTGCCGAACGGGCTGGCGACGAAGCGTTCCGCGCTCAGCTCCGGTCGGCCGAGATAGCCCTGCGCGAGCACCGCACCCGAGACATAGAGCTCGCCGACGACACCCGTGGGCACCGGACGCAATCGCGCGTCGAGAATGAAGGCGCCGACGCCGGAAATGGCAGAACCGACGGTGACGGGCTCACCGGGCTGCAGCGCCGCGGTGCTGGTGACCATGACGGTCGCCTCGCTGGGCCCATAGGCGTTGAACATGGATCGGCCGTGATCGCCCCAGCGGGCGACCAGATCCGCGCCGAGCCGGTCGCCACCGGCCACCACGACCTGCAGATCATCGAGACCGTCGGTATCCAGCGATTCCAGCGCACCCGGTGTGATCAGCAGATGGCTAACCTGCTCGCGGCGCAGCAGATCGGCGAGTTCGACACCGCCAAACACCGTCGGCGGCGCGATGACCAGCGTCGCACCCACCGAAAAGGTGAACAATGTCTCCATGATCGAGAAGTCGAAGCTGGGCGAGCTGAGATGTGAGACGCGCGCATCCGCATCGATCAGATAGTGCTCACCGACCGCCGCCAGACCGGCCAGACCGGTGTGGGTGACCGCGACGCCCTTCGGCTTACCGGTGGAACCCGAGGTGTAGATGACATAGGCCGGGTGCTGTTCGTTCACCGCGCGTACCCGGTCCGCATAGGAGACCGGATGGTCTGGTTTGGCGGCGATCCGCTCGGATACCACCGGATCGTCCAGTTCGATCCAATACGTCGAGGTGCCGAGCTTGGCGCGATGCGCCGAGGTGGTCAGGCCGAATTCGGCGCCCGAATCGGTCACGATGTGCTCGATCCGCTCCGGCGGATAGTTGGGATCGACCGGCACATAGGCCGCACCCGTCTTCGCGATCGCCCAGAGCGCGACGATCGATTCGACCGAACGGGTAATGCCCATCGCGACGTAGTCGCCCGCACCGATCCCGCGCTCGATCAGCTCGCGCGCCACCCGCGAGGATGTGGCGTCGAGTTCGCGATAGGTGAGTTCACGCTGATCGGCCGTATCGCCGGTCGGGTTGAACCGGAGCGCGACCGAGGTGGCCGCGGACTCCACCGCAGCGGTGAGCAGCTGAGCGAACAGCGGGCTGCCCGACCTGCGGCGACGACTACCACGGACGGAACGACGGGCAGTTTCCATTCGAGTGCATTTACCTCTCGCGTCGAGCTAAGACGTGCCCCGCCCTCCTTCAAGGGCATAAAGCGCCGGGGGCACAGTCCGAGCCATCATATAAGCCTGCAGCATGCACGGTCGCGCCTCCGCCACATGGGCGCAGGCGTGACAGATGTGTATCGGACTCGACCCGATGATGTTGCGAACCAGCGGTTCGCGGGTGAACTAGCTCACATTCCTCATCGCCCTCCGGAGCCGGTGGCGAGCACCCGTTCGCGCCATACTGCGGTCAATACGCTGCCGATTTCGGCGAGACCTGCGGCGGCCGTCATCCGCCAGTGCGTGGTCGGCACCGCGCGATTGTCCACCGCGCCGTCCACCACCTCGGCCCAGATCGACGCGCCGATCGAACCGGTGGCGTCGTCGAGCGCCGCAGTGAAGTAGATGACATCGCCGTGGAACCGCGCCGGGCGATAGTCATTGCGCAGGACGACCGAATGTACGGCGGTATCCAGCACCCTGGTGAACCGGTCGGAGCCGAAGGAGGCGAACGGCTCGGGCAGCTCGACCAGTCGTTCGGCCAGCGCGTCCCAGTCCACATCGGTATCGAAGCCGAGGTCACCGGCCTGCTCACCGAGCAATCCGCCGATCAACTCGGCCACCGGCACCGGTGCGCCCGCCCCTTCGGCGCGTTCGTCGGGCGGATCGGCCATATAACTGTCCATCACCGCGAGCGTGGCCACCTGCTGTCCCGCGCGCTGCAACTGGACCGCGATCTCGTGCGCGAAGACACCGCCCATCGACCAACCGATGAGGTGATACGGCCCCTGTGGCTGGACCGAGCGGATCGCCTCGACATAGATCCGCGCCCATTCTTCGATGGTGTCCGGCAAGACCGCCGCCGCGGCCAGCGTCGGCGCCTGCACGCCGTAGATCGGCCGGTCCGGATCGAGGTAGGCGGCCAGACCGGCGAACGACCACGCGATACCGGACACCGGATGGATACAGAACAGCGGTTCGGCCGAACCCGTCGCGCGCAGCGGCAGCACCACGTCGAAGGCCGCCTCGCCCTCGACCTGACCGCTGGCCCGGCGCGCCAGTTCGGCGACGAACTCGCCCGGCGTCGGCGCAGTGAACACCCGCATCACCGGAATCTTTTCGCCGAGGGCCGAACTCAGCCGCGCGGTCAGCTTCGTAGCGATCAGCGAGTTGCCGCCGCGTTCGAAGAAGTTGTCGTCCATACCGAATCGATCGAGGTCGAGCACCTGCGCGAAGGCCGCGGCGACGGTTTCCTCGATCGGGGTGGCCGGCGCGCGGTACTCGCGTGCCGCGAATGCCGGATCGGGCAGTGCGCGTCGATCCAGCTTGCCGTTCGGTGTCAGCGGCATCACATCGAGCACCACGATCGCGGCGGGAACCATATAGCCGGTGAGGAATTCGGCCACCTGCGTGCGCAGTTCATCCGGATCGAGGCGAGTACCGGAGGCGGGCACCACATAGCCGACGAGCTGATCGCCGAGGCGTTCGGTCGAACGGACCAGTACGATGGCCTGACTGACCGAAGGCTGGGCGAGCAATGCCGATTCGATCTCGCCGAGCTCGATGCGGAAGCCGCGCAACTGGACCTGCTGATCGCCGCGTCCGGCGTAGGCCAGCCCAGTCACCTCATCGAAGTGGCCCCAGCGCCCGAGGTCACCGGTGCGGTACATGCGAGAACCCGACGCGCCGAACGGATTCGCGACGAACCGCGCGGCGGCCAGCCCCGGCCTGCCGAGGTATCCCCTGGACAGCTGGGCCCCGGCCACATAGATCTCGCCCGGTGTGCCGACCGGCACCGGATGCAACCGCCCGTCGAGGACATAGCCGTCGAGTCCGGGCAGTGCGCGCCCGATCAGGCTGTTCGGGTCGTCCGCGATCTGCTTGTCCAGCGCCAGGAACGACACGTGCACCGTGGTTTCGGTGATGCCGTACATATTGACCAGCCGCGGCGCATCCGCGCCGTGGCGGTCGTACCAGCGACGCAACTGGCGCAGATCCAGTGCCTCGCCGCCGAATACGACGTGGCGCAGTGCGTAGTCACCGTCGGAATCCGGTGCGGCCCGGTCGGCCTCGATGAGCTGGTAGAACGCCGACGGCGTCTGATTCAGCACCGTCACTCGCTCGCGAATCAGCAACTCGCGGAACAGCTCCGGTGCGCGCGAGGTCGCATAGTCGACCACGACGACGGTGCCGCCGGTCGCCAGCGCGCACCACAGTTCCCACACCGAGAAGTCGAACGCGAAGGAGTGGAACAGCGTCCACACATCGGTCCCGTCGAAACCGAATAGCGGCTGGGTATTCGCGCACAGCTCGACCACATTGCGATGTGCCACACCGACGCCCTTGGGCACACCGGTCGACCCCGAGGTGTAGATGACGTAGGCCAGGTGATCCGGGAGCAGCGGGGCGATGCGGTCGGCATCGCTGATCGGACCGTCGGCGAATTCCCTTGTCTCTTCGAGCAATATCACCGGCTGGTCGCCGACCGGCACATCGGCGCGCTGCGCCGCAGTGGTGAGCACACAGACCGGAGCCGCGTCCGACAGGACGAAGGTCAGTCGCTGCGCCGGGTAGGTGATATCGATCGGCAGATAGGCCGCACCGGCGGTAAGTACGCCGAGTAGGGCGACCGGCAGCTCCTCCGTGCGCGAAACCGCGACGGCCACCAGCGATTCCGGTCCGGCACCGGCGGCGATCAGCGCCCTGGCCACCCGGTTCGCGCGCCGACGCAACTCGGCGAAACTCAGTGTGGTCTCGCCGAAGCGGACCGCCACCGCATCCGGTCTGCGCCGGGCCTGATCGGCGATCAGCTCGGGCAGCGTCGCGGCGGGCACCCACGCGCCGCGCGAATTCCATGCGCGCAGTACGCTGCCACGTTCATCCGGGCCGAGCAGATCGATATCGCCAACGGTCACCGTGGCATCGGCGACGACCGCGGTAAGGATCCGGCCGAAGCGATCGGCGAAACCCTGCGCGGTCGCGGCATCGAACAGATCTGTCGCGTAGGTGAATTCGGCCAGGATGCCCCGCGTGTCACCGCGCGGACCGACCCGCTCGCTGAGTGCGAGGCGCAAATCCACCGCGATCGGATCGGCGTCATCGTGGAAGCCCATCGCGACCTGGAACAGCGGATGCCGGCCGGGAACCCGGACCGGGTCGAGCACCTCGACGAGTTGGTCGAACGGCACATCGACATATTCGAATGCCGCGGCGTCGACCGGACCGATCGCGGCGAGCAGCTCGTCGAAGGTCGCACCGGCGTCATATTCGGTCCGCAGCACGACGGTGTTGCCGAAAGCGCCTGCGGCATTATCGGTTTCGGCCGAAGCGCAACCGCGCACCGCGGTACCGATCGCGATATCGGTGGTACCGGACAGCCGCGCCAACAGCACCGCGAATGCCGCGTGCGTCACCACGAACATCGAGGTGTTGCGGGTCTCGGCGAGTCGACGCAGCCCGTGGTGCAGGTGCACGCCGATCTCGAACCCGACCTGTGCATCGGCACTGGACGGCACGGTCGAGCGCGGTCGGTCCATGGGCAGCGTCAACTCATCCGGCAGACCCGCCAATGCGGCGCGCCAGTACCGAACCTGGGTGAGCACGTCGGCGCCGACACCATCGCGCACCGCCGCGATCGAATGCTGTGGCGCGGCGACGAATTCGCCGAGCACACCGCGCAACCGGCGGGTCAGCGCCCGCGCCGCGGATTCGGCGACGGTGTCGCTGCGGTACAGCACCTCCACCCGCAGCCCAGCGCCCAGTTCGGCCCGCACCGTGACCGGATAGTGGGTGTAGTCGACCGAATGCACTCCGGTGACCTGCAGCCCGTCGACGGCACTGCCCGCCTGACGCAGGCCATCGGCGTCGATCGGATACGACTCGTAGGCCAGCAGCGAATCGAACAGCTCGTTCCCGCCCGCGACACCCTGGACCTCGGCCAAACCGAGATAGTGATGCTCGAGCAGTGCCGCCTGCTCCGCCTGCAGATCGGTGAGCAGCCGCGAAACCGTCGTCGCCGAATCGAATCGAACCCGCACCGGGATGGTGTTCACGAAGAGGCCGACCATCGCGTCGACCCCGTCGAGCTGCGGCGGCCGTCCCGATACGGTGACACCGAAGACGACATCGTCGCGGTCGGTGATACCCGCGATGACCACACCCCACGCCGCCTGCAGCACCGTATTGACGGTGACCTCGGCGGCGGCGGCACAGGCGGTCAGCGCCGCCGTTTCCGTCGCCGACAGCTCGAATGCGGATCTGCCGAAACCGTTGTCCGGAACCGCCGGTCGCACCAGCCCGGGGGCGAGTAGCGTCGGCTCGGCGCCCGCGAGCGCGGTATCCCACGCGCGCAATGTGGTCTCGCGGTCCTGGCGCGTCAACCACGTCAGGTAGTCGCGGTACGGCCGCGCAGCGGGCAGCAGCGAGGTATCGCTCCTGGTCGCGTAGAGGACCAGCAGATCCTTCATCAGTAGCGGCATCGACCAGCCGTCGAGCAGGATGTGATGTGCGGTCAGCACCAGGTGGGTGTCCCCGGATGTGGTGCGGTACACCGTGAATCGCAGTAGTGGCGCGATGGCGGGGTCGAATCCGGTGCGCTGGTCGGCGGCGAGCAGATCTGACAGATCGGCATCGGGCACCTCGGTGACCACGCGCCACGGCACCCGCACGTCATCGGCGATCAGCTGTACCGGTTTGCCGTCCGCGCCGATGGTGAAGGCGCTGCGCAGATTCGCGTGCCGGTCGAGTACCGCCTGGGCCGCGCGGTGCAGGCGATCGAGTTCGAATTCGCCCGCGAGCTCGACCGATACCTGGATGACGTACGGGTCCACCGAATCCGCCAGCATTTCCATCAGGAACAGCAGGCCGGTTTGCAGCGGCGATAATGGCAGCACGTCGGCCAGGTGCGGATAGTCCGCGCGCCAGGTGTCGAGCTCGTGCTGGGTGGCGCGGATCAGCGGCACATCCGATGGCGTCAGGCCACCGGCGGACGGGTCCGATATATGCCGGGCTACCGCGGTCAGCGCGGCCAGCCAGTCGTCGGCCAGTTCGCGCACCGCCGCCTCGCCGAGGATCTCGCCCGCGTACCGGAACACCACATCCATACGTGGTCCCGCATCGGTGTCGACGACGATCGCGTTGATATCGATCACGGCGTTCGCTGGCAGTGCGGGATCCTGGCCGCCGTCCAACTCCCCCAGCTCACCGGATGGCAGCCAGCCCGGATCGGTCAGCCCCTCCGGCGCACCGCCGGTGGCGACTCGGCCCAGATAGTTGAAGCCGATCTGTCCGAGATCACCGGCCAAGGCATCGGCGGTCGCCGAATTCAGTTGGCGCAGTAGACCGAAGCCGATGCCCCGATCCGGCACCGCGAGTAGTTGTTCCTTCACCGACCGCAATACCGCCGCGGTCTCCTCGGCAATACCGGTGAGATCGAGCGCCACCGGGTACACGCTGGTGAACCAGCCGATCGTGCGCGTCAGATCGGCGCCGGGCACGGTGGCTTCCTCGCGGCCGTGGCCCTCCAGCCGCACTCTGGTGACCGGGGCATCGATGCCGCGGCGCGCCCGCCAAGTCCGCACCGCCATGACCAGTGCCGCGAGTAGACCGTCGTTGACGCCGCCCCGGTAGCGCGCGGGCACCGTGGTCAACACCGCGTCGGCGACCTCGACGGGCACGTCGACCGTCAACTGTCGCACGGTCGCATGGATATCGACAGCGGGATCGAGTGCGCGGTCGCCGAGCAAAGGATCCGGGGTGGCCAGCACGTCACGCCAGTAGTCGAGTTCAGCGGTCCGCGATGGCTCGCCCGATGCCTCGGCCAGACCGTGTGCCCAGCGTCGGAAGGAGGTGCCGACCGCGGGCAACGCGACCGTCATCCCGGCTGCGCGCTGTGCCCACGCGGTGATGAGATCCGGGATCAGGATCCGCCACGACACCCCGTCGATCACATAGTGGTGCGCCGCGACGACGAGCAGATCGCGCGCGTGCGGCCGGTGCAGCCAGGTGCACGCGACCATCCGGCCAGCAGTCGGATCCAGGGCCGCCAGCGCGGCGGCCATGGCGGCGTTGCCGATTCGATTCAGGTCGGCATCGCCGGGCACGCGCATCTGCGATACCAGTGCCGACGCGTCGAGGGTGCCCGGTGCGGGTACTTCCTGCCGCCACCGGCCCTCGCTGCGCCATACTCGGGCGCGCAGCATGTCGTGGTGGTCCAGCACGGCGGTGAGTGTGGCGACCAGTCTGGCGTGATCGATACCCTCCGGCAGCGCGAGCACCATGGTCTGGGCGAATCGGCCGAACGAACCGGCTTCCAGGAATCCGGCGAGTACCGGGGTCAGCGGGATTTCGCCGATACCGCCGCCGGGTAGCTCGGCCAATACCGTTGGCGCCGATGCGGTCCCGAGGATCGCGATCCGGGCCAGCCCGGCCACGGTCTTCTGCTCGAACACCTCGCGCGGGGTGAATCCGATTCCGGCCGCTTTGGCCCGTGCGACCAGCTGGATCGAGACGATGCTATCGCCGCCGATGGCGAAGAAGGAGTCGTCGGCGCCGACCTGCGGTACGCCGAGGACCTGGGCGAACAGCTCGGCGATCCGGACTTCCACCGGACCGGACGGTGCCCGCGACACCGTGGCCGTGAACCGCGGTTCGGGCAATGCGTCACGGTCGAGTTTGCCGTTGGAGGTCAACGGGATCTCGTCGAGGACGACGATGGCGGACGGCACCATATGCGACGGCAGCACGTGCGCCGCGAACTCCGTGAGCCCCTGGGGATCGACAATGCGGTCGGTCGCCGCGAGCACGTAGGACACCAGCACCGTGGCACCCGCCGCCGTTTCGCGGCCGATGGTGACGACGAATTCGACATCGTCGTGTCCGCCGAGCGCCGCATCGATCTCACCGAGTTCGACGCGGAAGCCGCGGACCTTCACCTGAAAGTCGCTGCGCCCCACATAATCCAACTCGGTCGCGGCAGCACCGGCTGGCGCGTACCAGCGGACCAGGTCACCGGTGCGATACATCCGTGCGCCCGGTGCGCCCCACGGGTTGGCGACGAAGCGTTCCGCGGAGAGTCCGGCTCGATTCCGGTATCCGCGCGCCAGCGCACCGCCAGCCAGATACAGCTCACCCGTCACACCGGGCGGAACCGGATTCAGCCGTGCGTCGAGCACAAGGGCGGACATGCCGTGTACCGGCTCGCCGATCGTAATGTGCTGTCCTGCGGTCAGTTCCGCGTACGAGGAGATGATGGTCGTTTCGGTCGGGCCGTACCCGTTGTAGTACCGACGACCCGGCTGCCACTTGCCCAACAACTCCGACGTGGTGACATCACCACCAACCGACAGCATTTCGAGCCGATCCAACCCCGCCGGATCCACCGTACCCAACACCGCCGGAGTGATGATCGCGTGCGTCACCTGCTCGACGCGCAGCAGGTCGCCGAGTTCGTGTCCACCGATCACATTCGACGGCACGATGACCAGTGTCGCGCCGGTCGAGAAGGCACACAGCCATTCGAGCACCGATGGGTCGAAGCTCGGCGAGCAGATGTGCAGGAAGCGATGGTGCGGCTCGAGCCGGTACAGCTTCACCGCGTGATCGAGCAGGCCGCCGAGTCCGGCGTGGGTTACGGTGACACCCTTGGGCATACCCGTTGAACCGGATGTGTAGATGACGTAGGCCGGGTGATGCAGCCGTAGCGGCGCGATCCGGTCGGCATCGGTGAGCGGTGCGGCAGATCGGCTGGCACACAACGCATCCGTCTCGGCGTCATCCAGCGCGAGCCACTGCACGTCATCGGGTAGGCCGGATAGGTGATCGGCGGTGGTGAGCCCGATGACCGCGGCCGAATCGATCAACAGGTACCGCACCCGATCCACCGGATAATTCGGATCGACCGGCACATGCGCACCACCGGCCTTCGCGACCGCCAACGCCGCCGCGACCATCGCATAGGACCGCGGCAGCGCAACCGCCACCAGGCTTTCCGGCCCGACACCTCGATCGATCAGCACCCTGGCCAACCGCGACGAATACGCATCGAGCTCGCGGTAGCTGATCGAGTGACCCTGATAGCGAACCGCTGTGCGATCGGCACCGTGACGCAGTCCGCGCACCAGCAGATCGGGCAACAATCCACCGGCCATCACCTGATCCGGATGCACCCGGGTCAGCGACTCGACCTCGGATTCGGCGAGGATCGGCAGCTCACCCACCGGAACGTCCGCGCTTGCGACAATCCCCGCCAATAGCCGCACGAACCGATTCGCGAACACCCGCACTGTCGCATCGTCGAAAAGGTCACGCGCGTAGGAGAACGCGGCCACCATGCCCGCACTCGACTCGCGAATTGCCAGCGACAGATCGAATTTCTCGGTCGTGATATCGAAATCGACCGGGGCGACCCGTAATCCGGGCAGCTCGAAGGAGCTGTCCGGCAGATTCTCGAACGACAGCGCCACTTGGAACAACGGATGCCGCGCCGTCGATCGCTGCGGCTCCAGCAGATCCACCAGACGCTCGAAAGGGATATCCGCATGTGCGAATGCCTGTAGGTCAACGTCTTCGACGTGCGCGAGCAGTTCGGTGAAGGTGCTCGAGCCCGGCACCTCGGTGCGCAGCACCAGCGTATTGACGAACATGCCGATGACGTCGTCGAGTTCGGCCGCACCGCGTCCGGCGACCGGTGTACCGATGGCGATATCGTCGGTGCCCGACAGTCGCGCGAGCAATACCGCGAGGGCGGTGTGGACCACCATGAACAACGTGGCATTGTGCTGGCGGGCGATATCGGTCAGCGCCCGGTGCAAGTGCGGATCGATCGCGATATCGCAGTGGCCACCGACGAACGAGCGGACCGCGGGCCGGGGCCGATCCGACGGCACACTGAGCTCGTCCGGTAGCTCCGCGAGCGTCTGCCGCCAGTACGACACCTGCTGTCCGGCAAGGGAATCCGGATCCGATTCCGAGCCGAGTACGGCGCGCTGCCAGATCGCGAAGTCGGCGTACTGCACCGGCAGCGGTGCCCATGCCGGAGCCGATCCGCCGCCGCGCGCGACATAGGCGAGCATCAGATCACGGGTCAGCGGGCCCATCGACCAACCATCGGCGCTGATGTGATGGGCCACCAGCACCAGCACGTATTCGCCGTCGCAGCGCAGCAGGGCGGCGCGCACCGGCACCTCGGCGGTCACATCGAAGCCGGCACCGACCAGACCGGCGATCCGATCCCGCAGCTCATCCGCCGTGACATCGTCCACAACGAGGTCGGCAACCGCCTGCCCGGCGGGCAGGATCACCTGGTGAGCGACACCGTCGCGGGCCGGGTACACGGTACGCAGCACCTCGTGCCTGGCCACGACATCGGCGACGGCCAACCGCAGTGTGTCGATATCCAGTGCGCCGGTCAGCCGTACCGCCACCGGCACGTTGTACGCGGACGAGGCGGTATCGAACTGGTTCAGGAACCACATTCGCTGCTGTGCCAGCGATAACGGCACCTGCTCCGGCCGCGGACCGGCCGTCGGTGACGGCGGCCGACCGGTCCCCACCCGCTGCTCGACCCGGACCGCCAGCGCGGCGACGGTGGTCGCCTCGAACAACATCCGCACCGGCACCTGCGTATCCAGCGCCGCACCGAGACGCGCCGCCACCTGGGTGGCGATCAGTGAATTGCCGCCGAGCGCGAAGAAATCATCGTCGATCCCGACGCGATCGGCCCCGAGCACATCGGTGAACACCCGGGCGACGATCTCCTCGATCGGCGTGGACGGCGCACGGAATACCCGAGTCTCGAACTCCGGTGCGGGCAATGCCTTTCGATCCAGCTTGCCGTTGGCGGTGCGCGGGAGCGTGGCCAAGACTACGAATGCGGCGGGCACCATATAAGACGCCAGCGCACCGCCCAACGCCGACTTCACCCGCGTCACATCGACATCGGTCGTCGCGGGAACCAGGTACGCGACGAGCCGGTCGCCGGTCCGCGGATCGGCATCGGCGATGACCGCCGCCTGCGCGACCTCCGGCATGGCGGTCAATGCCGCCTCGATCTCGCCCAACTCGATGCGGAACCCGCGGATCTTCACCTGGAAGTCGGTGCGGCCGCGATACTCCAACTCCCCGATGGCATTCCATGCCACCAGGTCACCCGTGCGGTACATGCGCACACCGGACTCGAACGGGTTGGCCACGAACCGCTCCGCGGTCAGATCGACCCGCCCGAAATAGCCGCGCGCCAATTGCGCCCCGGCCAGATACAACTCACCCGAAACACCCACCGGCACCGGATGCAGACGCGAATCCAGCACGTAGACACGGCTGTTCCACTCCGGAGCACCGATCGACACCGACACCACATCGGCATCGGTCACCCGATGGCTGGTGATCGACACCGCCGCCTCGGTCGGACCGTACAGATTGAACAGTTCCTTCTGCGGATAGGTCGCACGGAACCGCTGTGCCAGCGCGGGGGGCAGCGCTTCACCGATCACCAGCAACCGCCGCAGCGTGAACGGCAGCCGACCGGTCAGCAGCGCATCCAACATCGACGGCACCGTGTGCAGGGTGGTCACCGATTCCCGTGCCATCAGGTCGTTGAGATAGGCGGGGTCGCGGTGCCCGTCCGGCGCGGCGAGCACCAATCGGCCGCCGCAGACGGCCGCCGACCAGAACTCCCACACCGACAGATCGAAGGTGGCGGCCGTCTTCAACAACACCGCATCACCCGGACCGAGCGCGAATTCACCGGTCTTCCAGAGCAATTGGTTGACGATCGCGCCGTGCGATACGGCGACGCCCTTCGGGCGCCCCGTCGAGCCCGATGTGAAGATCACATACGCGGTATTCGTCGCGCGCAGCGGGGCGATCCGATCGCCGTCCTCGATCGGTGTCGCAGCCAACCGGCCGAGGTCGAGCCGGTCCAGTCGAACCATCGGCGCGATCCCGGTATCGAAAGATGACTCGGCATTGGTCAACACGCACACCGGTGCCGCGGTGCCCAGTATGTAGTCGGTCCGCGCGGCGGCCTGGTCCGGATCCACCGGCACGTACGCGGCACCGGATTTGGCCACGGCGTACATCGCCACGACCAGATCCACCGACCGGCGCAACGCGAGCGCCACCCGGGACTCCGGTGCGACACCTCGCGAAATCAGATGCCGCGCAAGACGGTTCGCCCTGGCGTCCAACTCGGCATAGGTCACCGGCTCACCGTCGGCACCCATCAGCGCCACCGCCCCCGGTGTCGCGGCGACGGTCGCATCGAGCAGCGACACCAGCGTCGTCGTCGCATCCACCGCGTGGTCGGTCGCGTTCCGTCCGGACACCAACTCGGTCCATTCGGCGGCGTCGAGCAATGCCAGGTCACCGACGACCACGCTGGGCGCGGCGCTGATCTCGCGCAACAACCGCGCGAACCACGCCACGAAACGCGCCACCGTCTGCTCGTCGAACAGATCCTGCGCGTAGGTGACAGCACCCCGGATACCGGCGGGCCGACCGGCCTCGTCGTAGTGATCGCCGATGATCCAATGCAGATCGAACTGCGACACCGCGGCATCGAAATCCACCCCCGAGACGGCCAGTCCGGGTAGCTCCACATTCGTCGCGGCCAGATTCTGGAACGACAATCCCACCTGGAACAGCGGATGTCGCGCCGTCGAGCGCACCGGATTGAGCACCTCGACGAGTCGTTCGAACGGCACATCCGCATTCGCGAAGGCCGCGAGATCGGTCTCGCGTTGCCGCGCGAGCAGTTCGGTGAACGGCGCGGACTCCTGCACCCGGGTCCGGAACACCAGGGTATTGACGAACATGCCGATCAGCTCGTCCAACGCCGCCGCACCGCGACCGGCCATCGGCGTGCCGACGGCAATGTCATCGGTGCCCGACAATCGGGCCAGCAATACCGCCAATGCCGCATGCACGACCATGAACAGCGTCGCACCCTCGGCGCGCGCCAATTCGACCAGCGCCCGGTGGGTTTCGGCATCGATGTGCACCGCGACCTTGCCACCGGCAAAGGACTGCACCGCGGGCCGTGGCCGATCTGTCGGCAACTCCAGCTGATCCGGCAGCTCCGCGAGCGCGTCACGCCAATAGGCAATCTGCGCGGCCGCCAACGACTCCGGATCGTCCTCACTGCCCAATAGCTCGCGCTGCCAGATGCTGTAATCCGCGTACTGCACCGGCAGCGGCTCCCAGCCCGGCTCCGAACCCGCCGAGCGAGCGGCGTAGGCGGTCATCAGATCCCTGGTCAACGGCCCCATCGAGCTGCCGTCACCGGCAATATGGTGCACCACCAGCGCCAGCACGAATTCGACTGGCGCGTCCGTGTTCTCGACCGCGAAGAGCGCGGCCCGCAGCGGCACTTCGGCGGTCACATCGAAGGTTGTCGACAGCAGTTCGCGTACGGCGGATTCGAGCTGCTCGACCACCACCGTGCGAACCATCAGCTCGGGTACCGCCTCGTCCGAGGGCAGGATCCGTTGTACCGGACCGGCTTCGGTCTGCGGATACACCGTCCGCAGCACCTCATGACGTGCGACGAGATCCGTGACCGCCGCCCGCAACGCCGCCACATCGAGCGCACCGGTGAGCCGCACCGCGATCGGAATGTTGTAGGCCGCCGACGCCGTATCGAAGCGGTTCAGGAACCACATCCGCTGCTGGGCCAGCGATAGCGGAATGGACTCCGGTCGCGGACCGGCGCGCAACGCCCTGCCGTCGCCGGTTCCCGCGTACTGCGCCACCGCAGCGGCGAGCCCGGCGACGGTCGGCTCCTCGAAAAGCAGGCGCACCGGCACCCGGGCATCCAGCGCCTCCCCGACACGTGCCATCAACTGCGTGCCGATCAGCGAGTTGCCACCGAGTGCGAAGAAGTCGTCATCCGCGCCGACCGGCACATCCAGTGCCAGGACCTCGGCGAAGAGCTCGGCGAGCACCGGCTCCACCGCACCCGATGGCGCGCGGAAGGTCTTGGTACCCAATCGAGGTGCGGGCAGCGCCCGCCGATCCAACTTGCCGACCGGGGTCAGCGGAATCTCATCGAGCGCCATAATGGCGCTCGGCACCATATGGGCGGGCAACTTCTGCGCGGCCAGCGCGGCCAATTCCGCGGTATCGACCGACATACCGTCGGCGGCGCGCACATACGACACCAGAATCGTTGCGCCGCTGTCGCGTTCGTATCCGGTGGTGACCACGAATCCGACACTGTCGTGCCCGGCCAGCACCGCATCGATCTCACCGAGTTCGATCCGGAACCCGCGGATCTTCACCTGGAAATCGTTGCGCCCCAGGTATTCCAGCTCTCGTTCCGCGGTCCAGCGCACCAGATCGCCGGTGCGGTAGAGCCGGGCGCCGGGCGCGCCGAACGGATCGGCCACGAACCGGGCGGCGGTCAGTCCCGGCTGTTCGTGATAGCCGCGGGCCACCTGCGCACCGGAAATATACAGTTCGCCGACGACCCGGCCGGGTACCGGCGCAAGCTCCTCATCCAACACATATTCGGTGATCCCGCGGATCGGCGCACCGATGGTCACCGGCTGCCCGGGTGCCATCGGTGCACTGATATTGGTCATGATGGTGGTCTCGGTGGGGCCGTATCCATTGAAGAATTCCCGAGTCACGCCATTCGCGATCGGCACTGCCCAGCGCTGCACCAACTCCGGCGGACATGCCTCACCACCCGCGACCACCACTCGCAACTCGTCCAACCCCTCGGGCGGCAGTGAGGCGAGCGCGGCCGGGGTGATGAAGGCGTGGGTCACCCGCTCCCGGCCCAGCAGCGCGGCCAGTTCCGCACCGCCGTAAACCGTGGGCGCGGCGACCACCATGGTCGCGCCCCGGCTCAGCGCGAGCAGCAATTCCAACACCGATGCGTCGAACGAGGGCGAGGCGAAATGCAGTGTGCGCGAATCGGATGTCAGCCGATAGCGTTCGCGCTGCTCATCGCAGAAATTCGAGAGACCGGCCTGGGTGAGGACCACGCCCTTGGGTGTGCCGGTCGATCCGGAGGTGTAGATGACATAGGCCGGATGTTCGGCACGCAATTGCCGGACCCGGTCCGCGTAGGTGATCGGCTCCGCCGAATACGCCGCGACCCGCTGCCCGAACTCCACGCTATCGATCGCGAGCCATTCGAGCCCGCCCGGCAGCTGCGCGCCGACCGAGGCGACGGTAAGACCGAGTGCCGCACCGGAGTCCGACAGCATATGGGCGACGCGATCCGCCGGATAGTTCGGGTCGACCGGCACGAATCCGGCGCCTGTCTTCGCGATCGCCCACACCGCGACGACCGACTCCACCGACCGCGGAATACCGACCGCGACCAGATCCTCCGGACCCACGCCGCGGTCGATCAGCAAGCGCGCCAAGCGGGTCGAGCGATCATCCAGTTCGGCATAGCTCACCTGCGCCAATGTCGTTGTCGCAGCCGCGAGGACAACCGCGGCTCCGGCCGGATTGGCCTCGACGGCGGTGGTCATCAACTGCGGCAGGGTTTTGATCCGTGGGCGTCGAGTCCGGTTGGGCCGCTCGCGATTCGGCCGCGTCATGCGCCGAACCCCTGCCGCGCACCGCGCGTGAGCGCCACCAACACACATTCGAACAGGCCGACCATCAGGGAGCTACTTCCTAGGGTTTGTCGTTACATCGCCACCCCCGCGCAAGATCACCACCCCCACGCTTGTCGAACCCCTAGCGCCACCCCACCGACAGCAACTCGTCCAACAGAACCACCTCGGACGACCCCGGCAGCGAGACCCCGGCGGATGATCCTCGCTCGAGCACCACCGCCCGCAGATCCGCGAGCTGGGTCGTATCGATGGCATCCAGCCCGGCCCGATCGGCGATCAGATGCGTCACCCACTCTTCGGCGAGCGACGCACCCAGATCGGTCTCCGCACCCGGTACCACGATCAGACCGGCCCCGGTCGCGCCCGCGACCACCACCTCGAGCAGCGCCGCCGCCGAATCGGAGCGACCGTGTTGGAAGGTGCGTGATTCGAAGGTCAGCCCGGTGCGGATGCGCAAGCGGTCCGCCGCGGTCGCCACTTCGTCATAGCTCATCCGCTCCCCGGTCGCCGCGATGACGAGGGCCGGATCGGACCCGCTCAACACCTCGGTCCGATTCGCGTGGTTGACCGGTCGCGACGACTGCGCGGCAATATCGGCGCTGATCGCGGGATCGTCGAGCCGCAGCCATTCGACGCCGTCACCGCCGACCGGATCGGCACCGGTGGTCAACCCGATCCGCACCGCGGGCCCGGCGGGCATGGCTTCCTCGGCCGAGGCGAGCAGCACCAGCGCCGCGCCCGCCTTGAGCACCGCCCAGGCCGCCACCGCCCAGTCGGCACCACGATCCAACCGGATCGCGACACCGGTGCCCGGTCCGCAGCCGTATCCGATCAGCACCCTGGCCAGCCGCGACGATTGGGCGTCGAGGTCCCGATACGGCATTTCCTGCTCGCCCCACACCAGTGCTGGTGCGTCCGGATCGTCCTCCATCGCGGCGGTCAGCAGGTGGGTCAGCTCGGTGCCGCCAGTGGATGCGTCGGCCTGCGCGGCACCGCCCGCGGTCAGCGCTTCGTCCCGCTCGTCGGCGTCGAGAATATCGATGCCGCCGATGCGCGCCCCCGAATCCGCGACCACCGCGGCCAGAATGCGCTCCAACATGCGCCCGAGCCCACGCACCGTCGATTCCTCGAAAAGGTCGGTGGCATAGGTGAATACGATGACCAGCTCACCGGGCGTTCCGTCCGCGAGCCGACGCGGTTCGACGACCACCTGCAGATCGAATTTCGCGGCGATCTCGCCCGCATCCAAGGCCGCGACGGTCAGCTCCGGCAGTTCCAGACCGGGCTGTTCCAGATTCTGGAAGGCCAGCATCACTTGGAACAGCGGATGCTGCGACGCCGCACCCCGGCCGGGCGCGACCGCCTCGACCACCCGCTCGAACGGCAGGTCCGCATGCGCGAACGCGGTCAGATCCGTCGCACGCGTCCGCTCGACGAGCTCGTCGAAGGCCATGCCACGGTCAACCGCGGTGCGCAAGGTCAGTGTGTTGACGAACATGCCGACCAGATCGTCCAGCGCCCGCTGACCGCGACCGGCGATCGGCGTGCCGATCGCGATATCCGAACCGCCCGACAGCCGGGCGAGCAGTACCGCCAGTGCGGCGTGCACCACCATGAACAGCGAGGATCGGTGCTCGCGCGCGATATGGACGAGACCTTCGTGCACCCCGGCGGATACGGTCCAGCCGACCGAGGCACCACGACCCGACGGTGCTGGCGGGCGTTGGCGATCCAGCGGCAGCACCTGTGCCGTCGACAGTCCGGAAAGCTGCTCGCGCCAGTACGCCAATTGCCGTGCGGCCACCGAGTTTTCCTCGTCATCGGTACCGATGACCGCGCGCTGCCAGAGCGCGAAATCCGCATACTGCACCGCGAGCGGTGACCACCCGGGCGCAGTGCCGCCGATGCGGGCGAGATAGGCGGTCACCAGATCCCGGGCCAGCGGCGCGAGGGAGGCGCCGTCGGCCGAAATGTGGTGCACGACAACGACAAGTACGTGCTCGTCGGCCGCGACATCGGCCAGCAGCCGAGCCCGCACCGGCGCCTGTTCGGTGACATCGAATCCGGCCGATGTCAGCTCGACGACCCGACCGAGGATATCGGCGGTGTGCTCGACTTCGAGTCCGCCGGGCAGCACCTCGGCGGCGGGCAATATCTCCTGATACGCCTGCCCGCCGGTGCCCGCCGTCGGGAACCGGGTGCGCAGCGCTTCGTGCCGTACCAGCACGTCCTCGACGGCCCGGCGCAGCGCCGCGATATCGAGCGCGCCGGTCAGCCGGATCGCGAAGGGCAGGTTGTACGCCGGGGACCGCGGGTCGATCCGGTTGAGCACCCACATCCGTTGCTGGGCAAGGGAAAGCGGCACCCGTCCAGGTCGTTCGGCCCGGGTCAGCGGCAGGCGGGCGGCAGCGTCGCGGCCGCTGCCGGGGACGATCCCGGCCGCCAATGCGGTGACCGTGGAGGTCTCGAACAGGTCGCGCACCGCGACATTCGTATCGAGCGCATCGTTGATCCGCGCGACGACCCGGGTGGCCAGCAGCGAATTACCGCCCAGCGCGAAATAGTCGTCGTCGAGACCGACCCGCTCGACACCGAGCACCTCGGCGAAGACGGCCGCGACGATCTCCTGCACAGGAGTGATCGGAGCGCGGAACTCGCGCGCGGTGAATGTCGGAGCGGGCAGCGCCTTACGATCCAGCTTGCCGCTGGTGTTCAGCGGGAAGGCGTCCAGCACCACGACGGCGGCCGGAACCATGTACGTCGGAAGCACTTCGGCCACCGCGGTCAGCAATTCCTGCGGCTCGACCCGCTGTCCCGGGAGCGGCACCACATACCCGACCAGCTGATCACCTGTCGGGGTGACTACGGCCACCGCCTGACTGACCGCACGCTGGGCGAGCAGCGCCGTTTCGATCTCACCGAGTTCGATGCGCTGGCCACGGAACTTCACCTGGAAGTCGGTGCGGCCCAAGTACTCCAACCTGTGCGGGCGCTCACGCCAGACGACGAGGTCACCGGTGCGGTACATCCGCGCACCCGAGGTGAACGGATCGGCGATGAAGCGGTCCGCCGTCAGATCAGGTCGGGTGACATAGCCGCGCGCCAGCTGGGTGCCTGCCAAATACAGCTCACCGACGACACCGGCCGGCACCGGCCGCAATCGTGAATCCAGCACGTAGACCCGAGAGTTCCACTGCGGCAGGCCGATCGGCACACTGGTCTGCTCGACCGCCTGCGCCCGCCATGCGGTCACCGATACCGCGGCCTCGGTCGGCCCGTACAGGTTGTGCACGGCCGCATCCGAGACCGCGCGCAGTGCGCTCACCGTCTCCGGCGGCAGTGCCTCGCCGATCACGAAGACCTCGCGCAACGTCGGACAGGATCCGGACCTCAGGTGCGCGGCGAATACGGTCAGCATCGACGGCACGAAGTCGGTGACGGTAACGCGTTGCGCGGCAATCATTTCCGCGAGATAGGCCGGATCGCGGTGACCCTCGGGCGTGGCGACCACCAGCTTCGCACCGGCCCGCAGCGGCATGAAATACCCCCACAGCGATACGTCGAACGTGGTGGCGGTCTTCTGTAGGTACACATCATCGGGACCGAGTGGGTAGTGCGCGAGCATCCACTCGATCTGGTTGTCGATGGCCGCGTGGGTGACCGCAACACCTTTCGGGCGGCCGGTGGATCCCGAGGTGAAGATGACGTAGGCCGGGTTGTGTTGCGATACCGGTCGCCGTAGCTCCCGCGCCGCCACCGGAATTCCCGAGAATGCCCCCAGCTCGACGGTATCCAGGTACACAACCGGGATATCGTCGGAGACCACAGCGATATCCGAGGTCGTCAGCACGCACAGGGGTGCGGCCGTGTCGAGGATGTGCGCGATCCGCTCCCGTGGGTGATCCGGATCCAACGGCACGTACGCGCCACCGGCGGTGACAATCGCATACATGCCGACCACCAGGTCGACCGAACGCCGAACCGCCAGTCCCACCAGGGATTCCGCGCCGACACCGCGCTGGATCAACAGTCGCGCGAGCCGGTTGACGCGCTCGTCGAATTCCCGATAGGTGAGTTCGGTCCCCTCGTAGGCCACCGCGACCGCATCCGGATACGCCAGCGCGGCACGTCGATACCCGTCGAGCAAGAGTTCCGGAGCAACCGGGTGCGCGGTGTCGTTCCGATCCCGCAGGATTCGCTGCCGCTCCGCGGGCGCCAGCAACTCGATCTCCCCCACCGCCCGGTGCGGATCGTCGGCCACGGTGGCGAGCACCCGGTTCAGGCGCTGCGCGAAGCCCGCCACGGTTGTCTCGTCGAAAAGATCGGTGGCATAGGTGAACGACGCCGCCAGACCGTTCGCCGCGCCATTGTCCTCGCGTGGCACCACGGTCAGTTCGAGGTCGAACTTCGCCTGCACCACACCGAGATCGATGCCCGATACGGTCAGTCCGGGCAGTTCCAGCTCCGGCTGGGGCATGTTCTGGAAGGTCAACATCACCTGGAACAGCGGATGCCGCGCCATCGACCGCGCCGGATCGAGCAGTTCGACCAGTCGCTCGAATGGCACGTCGGCATGTCCGAAGGCCGCGATATCGGCGCGCCGGAAGGTGCGTAGCAACTCGTCGAACGACAGTTCGGGATCGACATCGCCGCGCAGCACCAGCGTATTGACGAACATCCCGATCACATTGTCGAGCGCGGTCTCCCCGCGCCCGGCAATAGGGGTGCCGACGGCGATATCGGTGGTTCCGGCCAGTCGCGACAGCAGCACCGCCAGCGCGGCGTGCACCACCATGAACAGTGTCGAATTATGGCTCCGCGCGAGCCGGTCGAGCGCCGCATGCACGTCGGCATCGATGTCGAAGGCGACGACCGCACCGCGGCTGGACAACACCGCGGGTCGCGGCCGATCGGTGGGCAGCGCCAATTGTTCGGGCAGTCCGGCCAATTCGGTGCGCCAGAAGCCGATCTGCTGAGCGAGCAGCGATTGCGCATCGTCCTGCGCACCCAGTATCTCCCGCTGCCAGATCGCGTAGTCGGCGTATTGCACCTCGAGTGGTTCCCACTGTGGCCGCGCACCGCCCGCCCGAATCGAATAGGCGGACATCAGATCACGCGCCAGCGGCCCCATGGAGAATCCGTCGGCCGCGATGTGGTGCACCACGCACACCAGCACGTGGTCGGATTCGCCGAGCCGCACCAGTCGCAGGCGAATCGGCGGCGCGGCGCTGACATCGAAACCGGCGACGGCCGCTGCGGTCACCAGCCGAGGCAACTCCGCCGCGGTCGCGGCGGCGATCTCGAGTTCCGGCACCGCGCGGGCGTCGTCGATGGGCAATACCAGCTGGGTGCCAGCACCATCGATCTCCGGGTACACCGTCCGCAATACCTCGTGCCGCAGCACCAGATCGCGCGCCGCGGCCCGCAATGCCTCGATGTCGAGCGCACCGGACAACCGCACCGCGAGCGGAATGTTGTCGACACCGCTGGCCGGATCGAAACGGTTCAGGAACCACATGCGCTGCTGCGCATAGGACAGCGGAATCCGGTCCTGGCGCGGCTGCGCACGCAGGATGTGTCCGGCCGAGGCACCGATATGTGCCGCGACGCGCTGCGCGAGTTGAGCGACGCCGGGTGCCTCGAACACCAACTGCACCGGTACCCGCGTCCCCAATGCGGCACCGATGCGAGCGGCGGCCTGCGCGGCCAATAGCGAGTTACCGCCGAGCGCGAAGAAGTCGTCGTCGACACCGACGCGCGCGACGGTGTCCGATTCGCGGCGCTCCCGGTGCCCTGCGTGGATGCGCGTATCCCCTCCGGTACCCGGCGTCGACGGCCCCCCACCACCAGCCGCCTCCGTGCCCGTCGCGCGCGCCGCGGCACCGTCGGCGAGCAACAGCGTCGCGAACACCTCGGCGACGACCTGCTCCGCCCGCGTCGACGGCGCGCGGAATGCGCGCGACTCGAAGACCGGATCCGGTAGTGCGGCCCGATCCAGCTTGCCCACCGGCGTCAACGGAATCTCGTCGAGCACCACAATGGCCGCGGGCACCATGTACGCGGGCAGCGACCGCTCGAGCGCGGCCACGAGATCGGCGGTATCCACGACGGCCCCGGTGCACGGCAGTACATAGGACACCAGCGCGGTCGCACCGGATGGCAAACTCCGGCCGAGGGTGGCCGCGAAGTCCACATCCGGATGCGCGGTGAGCGCGTTATCGATCTCACCGAGTTCGATCCGCAGGCCGCGAATCTTCACCTGGAAATCGGTGCGGCCCAGATACTCCAGGACGCCGCCGTCGCTGCGCCGCACCAGATCTCCGGTGCGATACAAACGCGCGCCCGGACTATCGGCTTCCGCACCGAACGGGCTGGCCACGAACCTTTCCGTGGTCAGTCCGGGCCGTCCGAGATAGCCCTGCGCGAGCGCGGGTCCGGCCAGATACAGCTCACCGACCACCCCCGATGGCACCGGACGCAGGCGCGAATCCAGCACAAAAGCCGCGACGCCCGCGACAGTGCCGCCGAGGGTGACCGGCGCACCGGGCATCATCTCCCCGGTGGTGACCATGACCGTCACCTCGGTCGGGCCATACGCATTGAAGACGGCCCGCCCATCGCGAGCCCAACGGTCGACGAGTTCGGTGCCCAATTTGTCGCCACCGGCGACCACGACCCGCAGCTCGTCCAGCCCGACCGGATCGACCGATTCCAGCGCACCCGGGGTAATCAGCAGATGTGTCACCCGCTCCCGGCGCAGCAGATCCGCCAGTTCGACACCGCCGAACACCGTCGGCGGCGCGATCACCAGCGTCGCACCCGCCGAGAAGGTGAACAGCAGTTCCATCAGCGAGAAGTCGAAGCTCGGCGAGCTCAGATGGGTGACCCGCGAAGTATCGGTCAGCGCGTACCGCTGCCCGACCGCGGCCAATCCGGCCAATCCGGCGTGCGTCACCACGACGCCCTTCGGCCGACCGGTGGATCCCGAGGTGTAGATGACATAGGCCGGATGCCGTTCATCCAGGCGACGCACCCGATCGGCATAGGAGATCGGCCGTTCGGGCCGGGCGGCGATCCGCGCGGCCATCACCGGATCGTCCAGTTCGATCCAGTCGACCGCGTCGCCGAGCGCCGCCCGATGCGCCGCTGTGGTCAGACCGAGTACGGCGCGGGAATCCGACACCATATGCGCGATCCGCTCCGCGGGATAGGCCGGATCGACCGGAACATAGGCCGCACCCGTCTTCGCGATCGCCCACACCGCGAGGACGGATTCGATCGAGCGGGCCAGTGCGGTGGCGACAATGTCACCAGGGCCGATGCCGCGCGCGATCAGCTCCCTGGCCAGACGCGAGGACGCCTCATCGAATTCGCGGTACGTTAGCTCGCGCTGTTCGGCCGTATCACCCGTCGGGTTGAAGCGGATGGCAACGGCATCGGCGGCGGCGTCGACGGCGGCCGTGAGCAACTGCGCGAACAGTGGGGCGCTGGCTCGGCGGCGACGGCTGGTCCGAACAGATTGACGCGCCCTATCCATCCGAAACCATTCGCCTTTCACATCAAACAAGTCGCAGAGTCGAACTGCCGGACGCGGAATTCCGCCGCCGCGCTCGCTGCTGCGCAACGCAATCGGGTCATCGTGTGGAGGGCTAACCTTCCGCAATCACGAAGGCGTACTGCTACCTCCGAATCTGTTGCGACACAAGCCCTCAAACTTCCCGGGTCATTGATCGTTCAGCATTCGTCCCATGTTGTCCACTCGAGCAGTTCAGTTGCCCGACTACAGCCACCCACGCCTGGTCGCCTGCACACCGGCCTGGAAGCGGGTGCTGGCGCCGAGGCGCTCCAGCAACCGCGCTGTGCGCCGGACCACAGTTCGGCGGGACATGCCGAGTCTGCGCGCGATGGTGTCGTCGGTCGCACCCAAACCCATCAGGGTCAGGATCGCCTTATCCCGTTCGTCGAGCTCATCCGCCGCCGGATTCACCGAAATCGGTGCGGCCAGCGACCACAGCACGTCGAAGGTCTTCACCAGCAGCCGCAGTCCCGGCGATCCGGTGATGCGCAGCCCCATCGGATCCGGCCGCCGCTCATCCGCGTGCAGCACCAGGCTGGCCCGTTCATCGTCGCTGATGATCAGTTTGAAGGGCGGTTCGGGCAGCGTACGCGCCTGGGCACCACTGGCATTCGTGGACAGCGCGTGCCGTAAGCGCTCCGCATCCTGGTAGATGGTGTCCTGGTAGAGCGTCTGATATTTGATGCCGTCGCCGATCCGAGCGCGCTTTAGCAGGAATAACTGCCGCTCGCGTTCCGGCTCACTGAGGTAGGGGCCACGTTCGATCACCTTGACGCTGGTGCGGGCCGAGGTCTGCACTTCTTCGAAATCCGCCAGCATCTCCAGGCGTTCGAAGACCGGAACGATCGCGCCATTGGTGCGCGGTGAGCGCCGCACCGATCGGAAGGTCTCGCTGAGCCGCGCCGCCGCGGCATGCATCTGGTTGATCTCGTGCTGCCTGCGCCGCGCCTCGGCCTCCGACAGCGATTCGGGCGCGTGCGCGTCCCAGATGGCCTCGCCATCGGCGGACAGCTGGCTGACCGCGGCCTGCAGCCCGGTCAGCACCTCGAGCGACGCGGACGCGGCCTCGGTCGAGATATCGAGATATCGAGCGATCTCGGCCAGACTGGATCGCGGATGATGCACCAGCACGGCGTAAGTGCGCCCATGCGGTGATCCAGGCTCGAAGATATCGCCAAGCGCGGTCACGGCCCGAGCCTAACGACCGTCCGGTCGCCGCGGGGGCCTTGCGAATGTCGGAATCTCAAGCCGGGCAACAAAATCAGTGCGCCGACGGGCCCCATTGCAGCGGGACACCCTTGGCGGCCAAGTACGGCATCGGATCGACCTTACTGCCGCCCTGATCCCAAATCTCCAGGTGCAGATGCGGGCCCGTCGAATTGCCGCGGTTGCCGACGGTGGCGATGACATCGCCCGCGTTCACCCGCTGACCCTCGTGCACGAACATCTCGTTCACGTGGCCGTAGACCGCGACGGTGCCGTCGTCCTGCTGGACCCGCACCCAGAGACCGAAGCCGGAGGCCGGGCCCGCCTCGATCACGGTGCCGTTGCTCACCGAGTGGATGGGCGCGCCGAGCTGATCGGCGAAGTCGAGGCCGTAGTGGAATTCGCCCCAGCGCGAACCGAATCCGGAGCTGATCTCACCGGCGACCGGGCGCACCGCGGCGGCCGGGGCGATCTGCTGCTGCGCGCCCTTGAGGATCTGTTCGACCTGGGCCAGCGGGCCCGCGATCTCCGGCGGCAGACCGCCGATGCCGAACGGGTTGGCGACCGGAGCCGCGATCGGCGCGGCCACCTGAGTGGCGACGGCCTGCGCGGCCTCGGCGACCGGAGCCGCGGCCTTGACCTCTTCGACGGGCAGCTCCGCCGTGCCCTTGAACGTGATGGGCGCGGCGGCTTCCTCGTCCCCGTCGTGCGCACCCGGCAGCAGCGGGGCGGCAATGGCCGGAGCGACCTGGGCGGCGGTGCCGATGAGGGCACCAGCGGCGACCGCGACACCGGCCGCGACCTTCACCCGATCGGTGGTCGACGACTGGGCGCGATGCCGCGTCGGCCGACCCGCAACGCCGTCACCCATCAGGCTCATGACGGTTATGGAACTGGGGCCTACCCGATGCTGCGACAAAGCTGGTCCTAGCGCTCGACCTACACTGGCTCAACGGATTCCGAGTCGGTACCGACCGTTTTCGTAACGATTCGCCGGTTCCGAACTATGTAACGTTTCGGTATCTGTTGTGACGGGAACTCTACCCCGTCGTGACCATTCCGCAACCTTCTAGGCCAAAGTCCCTGTTTAGGGGCTGGTCAGGCGCCTGGGTGGAGGTCACAGCGTCGTGATTTTCGAGCGACCCGCGCCGGTCGCCAGCGATGGCCGATGGGCCAGACTGAGATCCATGATCCTCGACGACTCGAGCGTTCCGATCGTGCTGGCGCCGATGGCGGGCGGACCGTCCACTCCCGAGTTGACCGCGGCGGTTTCCGCGGCGGGCGGACTCGGACTGCTGGCCGCCGGATATCTGACCGTCGCCGATACCGCGGCAAAACTCGCGGCCACGCGCGAACTCACCAGCGCGCCGTTCGGGGTGAACCTCTTCACCCCGGGGCCCGCCGCACCGCCCGAGGTTTTCGCCGACTACCTGGCCGAGGTGGGTCGCACCCATGAGCTCGGCACGCCGAAGTACGACACCGACGACTGGGACGCGAAGCTGGCGCTGCTCGTCGACACGCCGGTCGCGGTGGTCACCTTCACCTTCGGCTGCCCCAGCGCGGCGGAAATCGCTCGGTTGCACGCGGCCGGTTCGGAGGTGTGGGTGACGGTCACCTCGGCCGCCGAGGGCCGGATCGCAGTCGAGGCGGGCGCCGATGTGCTCATCGCCCAGGGCGCGGAGGCGGGCGGGCACCGCGCCACCTTCGTCGACAGTGTCACCGATGACGTCACCGATCCACTCGGACTGCTCGCCCTGCTGCAACTTCTCACCGCCGCCGTTGACCGGCCGATCGTGGCCACCGGCGGCATCACCACGGGCGCTGGCATCGCGGCAGCACTCGCGGCGGGCGCGGCGGCCGTCCAACTCGGCACCGTCTTCCTGCGCTGTCCGGAGGCGGGCACCAATCCGGTGCACCGCGCCGCACTCGGCACCGACACCCCCACGATGCTGACCCGCGCCTTCACCGGCCGCCGAGCGCGTGGCCTGCGCAATCGGTTCATGGACGAATACTCGGCGCTCGCACCGGCCGCCTACCCGGAAATCCATTACGCCACAGCGCCGTTGCGGGCCGCCGCACGAGCGGCGGGCGACCCGGACGAAGTGAACCTGTGGGCCGGCCAGACCCACGAGCTGACACCCGAGCTACCGGCTGGTGAACTGGTGGGCAAGTTGGCGGCGGATGCGAAAACCGCGCTGACCACAGCACTTTCGGGACGAATCCAGTCTTGTTGACAACAGTTTCCGATTAGAATCGAGGGGCATCGCAACAGCCATCCACGTCAGGAGAGCGCTATGTCCCTCGATGTTCCCACCGCCCTACTCGAACGCGCCGAACGCGGCGAGGTCGACGACGCCGACTTCGTCGAGGTTGTCCGGGTCTCCCTTCCGTACGCCTGGGAGGTCGTCAGCCGGGTGGCCGGTGAGCTGCATTCCGGCACAGCCGAATTCGCCGACAATATCGCTGCGCCGCCCGATGAGGTGGCCCGCGGACAACTGCTGCGCGCCATGGCCTCCGACGCCATCCGCGGCGGCCTCGAACGCCACTTCAACGTGAAACTCGCCTTCCAGAACTGCCACCGAGTAGCGGCCTTCCCGCTGTCGGCGGTCGGCAGCGACACCTACTCCACCTTCATCGGGACTCGCGCCCAACTGTTGAACCAGAGCCCGGAACTCCGCAACTGCTGATCAGCACCACGAAACCGCGGCGCGGCACGGACTTTCCGGCCGCGCCGAGGTGCTGCTGGACAGCCGACGCTCCCACCGGATGGGCAGTGACGCGCGTAATGTGAACGTGCATGAGCAGCAACGATCTTCGTGACGAGGTCGACCGGCGGCTGAATCCTTGGCTGCCTCAACTCGGTTCGGATCGCGTGGCCTATACCCATCACACGCTGCGGGTGCTGGAGCTGTGCGACCTCCTTGCCGCTGACTCGGTGTCCTTGCCGAGCACCCGTGAGGAGTACTTGACAGCTGCGGCCTTTCACGACCTGGGTATCTGGACGGCGGGCACATTCGACTACCTGGCGCCCTCCGCCGACCTGGCCCTGCAGTGGCTCGACCAGATCGATCGCGCCGACTTGGCCGACCTGGTCGTCGCAATGATCGACCAGCACCACAAGATTCGCCCCGCGGGCGACAGTACCGACCCGATCGAGATCTTCCGCCGAGCAGACGCGATCGACGTCGAGTACGGCCTACTCGGCCGCTTCGGCGTACCACGCTCGACCTACCGCGAGTTGGCGAAGCGCTACCCCGACAAGGGCTTCCACCGCCGGTTGGCGCAACTGGCGGCGAAGCGGATCCGAACCAACCCCACGTCACCACTGCCCATGCTGAAGTGGTGACGCGGGGCCGGTCGTTCAGGACAGGTGGGTGACCGTGAGGTCGCCGTCGGCGTACTGCGCGCGCAGCCGCTTCTTATCGAATTTGCCGACGCTCGTCTTGGGCACCTCCGCGATGAAGGTCCATCGTTCCGGCAGTTGCCATTTGGCGAATTTGTCGGCGAGGAATTCGCGCAGCTCCTCGGGTTTGACCTCGGCGCCATCGGTGAGCACGATGGCGACGAGGGGGCGCTCGTCCCACTTCTCGTCGGGCACACCGATGACCGCGGCCTCGGCGACGGCCGGATGGCCCATGACCGCGTTCTCCAGATCCACCGAGGAGATCCATTCGCCGCCGGACTTGATGACGTCCTTGGAACGGTCGACCAGGGTGAGGTAGCCCTCCGCGCTGATCTTGCCGACGTCACCGGTGCGCAGCCAGCCATTGTCGAATTTATCGGGGTCGATCTGCGCGCCGTCCGGGGAGTAGTACGAGCCGGTGATCCAGGGGCCGCGAACCTCCAACTCGCCCAGGGATGCTCCGTCATTGGGGACCACACTGCCGTCATCGCCGACCAGGCGCGCCTGCACGCTGGCGGGGAAACGGCCCTGCGAGAAGCGGTACTCCCATTCGTCTTCGCCGGTCACTCCGGCGGGCGGGTGGGCGACGCTGCCGAGCGGGGAGGTCTCGGTCATACCCCAGGCGTGCAGGATTCGGACGCCGTGCTTTTCCTGGAAGGCGCGCATCATCGACGGCGGCACCGCCGAACCACCGACGACCACCGAACGCAGATGGGAGATGTCCTGCGAGTTCGCGGCCAGTCCGGCGAGCACACCGCCCCAGATGGTCGGGACCGCGGCGGCGAAGGTGGGCTTTTCCGACGCCATCATCTCCAGCAGCGGGCCGGGCTGCAGGAAGCGGTCGGGCATGAGAACGTTCGCGCCGGACATCAGCGCCGCATAGGGCAGACCCCAGGCGTTGGCGTGGAACAGCGGAACGATGGCGAGCACGTAGTCGCGATTGGAGAAGCCCATACTGGTCGGCTGGCAGACCTGCATGGCGTGCAGCCAGTTGGAGCGGTGCGAATACACCACGCCCTTGGGGTCACCGGTGGTGCCGGAGGTATAACACATTGCGGCGGCGGATCGTTCGTCGATCACCGGGAAGTCGTAGGTGTCCGGCTGCGCGGCGAGCAGTTCGGTGTAGGAGTGCACCTGGACGCCCTCGGGGGCCTGCAGTGCGGCGGCGTCGCCATTGGCCACGATGACGTGGCGGACGGTCTTCAGATTGGGCAGGTACTGGGCGAACATCGGCACCAGCGTGCCGTCGACGATCACCACCTGATCCTCGGCGTGGTTGGCCACGAAGACGAGTTGCTCCGGGAACAGCCGGATGTTGAGCGCGTGCAGCACCGCACCCATCGCGGGCACCGCGATGTAGGCGACCATATGCTCGTTGTTGTTCCACATGAACGTGCCGACCCGATCGCCGGCACCAATTCCCAAGCCGCGCAACGCATTTGCCAAGCGCGCCGATTCGGCGCCCAGTTCGCGATAGGTCATGGTGCGTACGCCGGTGCCGGTCCAGGTCGAGACGGTGGAATCGCCCATGAACGTCGATGCGTAGCGCAGCAACGTCGCCAGCGACAACGGCTCGTCCTGCATGGTGCTCAACATCGGTACTCCTTTTCTTCGGTGGCTACGTCGGCCTGCCGACCATGAGCCACATCACACCCCGGATGCTACCCAACAGTAGGTCGCCCAGAAGCCCCACCCACAAATCCCATCAGCAGGCAGCTGCCCTCAGTTAGTCGCCCACCCGCGACGTCGCGAGGCGAGTCAAATGGTCGTTCCCACAGGGGGCTCTATGACTCGAATCGACGGAGGTTCAGACCGCGGAGTGGGCGGGGTAGGCATGGACGAGGGCGGTGTCGAGTTTGGGGACGGCGTGGGCAAGGGTGTGTTCGGCGCCGTGGGCCAAGCGGTGGGCCTGGGCGAGGGTGATGGTCGGGGCGACATCCAGTTCGACGTCCGCGTGTAGGCGGTGGCCGATCCAGCGCATCCGGAGGCTGCGCACGCCGAGCACGCCGGGTTCGGCGACCAGCGCCTGTTCGGCGGTGTGCACCAGCGCCGGTTCGACGCCATCCATCAAGCGACGGAACACATCTCGTGCGGCAGATCGCAGCACGGCGAGGATCGCGACGGTAATCAGCAGTCCGACAATCGGATCGGCCAATGGGAAGCCCAGCGCGACACCACCCGCGCCGATCAGCACCGCCAACGAGGTGAATCCGTCTGTCCGCGCATGCAATCCGTCGGCGACCAGTGCGGCCGAGCCGATGCGCCGCCCGACCCTGATCCGATAGAGCGCGACGGTCTCATTGCCGAGGAACCCGATCAGCCCCGCCGCCGCAACCCAGCTCACATGCTGGATCTCAACCGGATCGATCAGCCTGCGCACCGCCTCGTACCCGGCAACGATCGCGGACAACGTGATCATGCCGACTACGAACAATCCCGCCAGATCCTCGGCCCGCCCGAATCCATAGGTATACCGCCGAGTCGCGGCCCGGCGACCGAGTACGAATGCGATCCACAACGGCACCGCCGTCAGCGCATCGGAAAAGTTGTGAATGGTGTCCGCCGCCAACGCGACCGATCCGGACACCACCACGATCAGCACCTGGAGCACAGCGGTCAGCCCGAGCACCACCAGGCTGATCTTCACCGCTCGGATGCCGACAGCACTGGCCTCCAGTGCATCATCGACGCTGTCGGCGGCATCGTGACTGTGCGGCACGAAGATCTCGCGCAGGACGCCGCGTAGACCACCCGGATGATCGTGGTCATGGTCCGCACCGTGCGTATGCCCGTGACCGTGGTCGGCTGCGTGATCGTCGCCGGCCACTCGACCGTCCCCAACGCTCGGAGTATGGCTGTGCGCATGGATATTTCGGACCTCGTCACCGAATGCATCCGAAATGCCGTGCCACCGTCCAGGATTGCGCTCGTGACTCATTCCGACACCGCCTGATCGCGGAACGGCAGTTCACGCACCGCATCGTCGCCGCGATGATGCGCAGGTACGCCGGGGCCCGCATGTTCCGCGTTGTACACCGCGTCAACGACCAACTGACGGACGTGTTCGTTCTCCAGGCTGTAGAAGATCGTGGTACCGGCACGGCGAGTCCGGACCAAACGGGCCATCCGCAGCTTCGACAGATGCTGCGATACCGACGGTCCGGGCTTTCCGATATAGCCGGCCAGATCGTTGACCGACAGTTCCCGGTCCACCAGCGCCCACAGCACCTGCACGCGGGTCGAATCGGCCAGCATCCGGAAGACCTCGACAACCAGCCCGACCTGGTCCTCCGCGAGCGGCGACCGCATTGGATCGCTATCTGCATTCATACGCAGATAATAGATCAGCCGGGCGGGGAACGAAATGGCTCCTTCAGGACCGGTCCAGCGGCGATACCCTGCACGCCCACCGACGAACCGGTCCGCCCGCTTCGAACAGTCAGTACCGCCGAGCCCCCGCATACGGCATCGAGGACATCGGCGACATGATCACACCCGTCCCGTAGGTCGAGGCGTGGATGACCTTGCCGTCACCGGCGTAGAGGGCCGAATGGCCGCCGCCGTAGAAGGACACCACGTCACCGAGCTCGAGCTCGTCCTCGGCGACCGGAGTACCCGCGGACAGCTGCTCATAGCTGGTGCGCGGCACCTTCACCCCGGCCTGCTTATAGGACCACTGCACCAGTCCGGAGCAGTCGAAGGCATCCGGCCCCGTCGCACCCATGCTGTAATCGGTGCCGACCTTGCCGCGCGCGGCGTCGACGGCGATCGCGCCATGGGTCCGCTCCACCGCGGGTGCGGGCGGCGGAGGTGGCCTGATGCCGAGAACATCGGCAAGGAACGCGAGTTGGCTACGGACCACATCGGCGGGCAATGGAATCCCGGTACCCGGAATAGTCGCAGGCACCGATAGGGCCATACCCGGAACCCCGAGGGGCACCGAACGCTCGGAGCCCGGAACCGCCGGGGGCGCTGAACGCTCCGCCCCGGGCACCCCCGGCTGGACCGCAGTCGCCGGCACCGAAAGTTCTATACCGGGCACCGCCAGCGGCACCGAACGCTCCGCACCAGGAACCGCAAGAGGCGCCGACCGCTCGAATCCCAGAACCGCCAGCGGCACCGAGAATTCCACGCCGGGGATCGCGAGCGGCACCGAACGTTCCGCACCGGGCACCGCCAGCGGCACCGAACGCTCCGCAAGAGGCGCCGACGGCGCGAATTTCAATATCGCGAGCGGTACCGAGAATTTCGCGCCCGGAACCGCGAGCGGCATCGAAAGTTCCTTACCCGGAATCACAACTGGCGCAATATCCAAAGGAGCAACGGAATCGCCGATCGCAGGGACCAAAGGCAACATCGAACGCTCGATCCCCAAAACACGCAGCGGCACCGCGAATCCCATACCCGGATTCGCGAGCGGCGCCGAAAGCTCCTTACCCGAAACCACAGCAGGCGCAATACCCAAAGGAGCGACAGAATCGCCGATCGCAGGAACCAAAGGCAACATCGAACGCTCGATCCCCAAAACACGCAGCGGCACCGCGAATCCCATACCCGGATTCGCGAGCGGCGCCGAAAGCTCCTTACCCGAAACCACAGCAGGCGCAATACCAAAAGGAGCGACAGAATCGCCGATCGCGGTAATCAAAGGAAATGCCGAACGCGCGGCTGCCGGAGATCCGAATGGTGCCGAGAGTTGCACACCCGGAACTGACAGGGGCACAGAAAGTTCCGCGCTCGGCACAGGCGATTCCGCGCCCGGAACGGCGAGTGGTGCCGAAAGTTCCTTCCCCAGAACTTCAGCAGGAGCGATTTCAGTAAAAGTGGATTCCGCAACCGCGGGAACCGCAGCGGGCGATGAATGCCCCTCCGTCGGAACCTCGATGCCGGGAACAGCGGTTGGAATCGAAAACTCGTCCGGGATTTCATATGTCCCGATACCCGGGATCGTCAGCGGCTGCGCCGCGGCCTGTCCTCCCGCCAGCAGTGTCGCGGCGATGGCCGCGCCTGCGATGATTCCTGCGCCGACGGCCCAAGGGAGCACGCGCCGCAGGAAGCGAGAATATCGACCCTCCGAAGATGATGCCATGATCCGGTCCTCCGATGCTCGTATCGAAGGTCGTGGCTGGCCGTGCGACGCCGCACTGTTCTGGCGCCCAGGACTTCACCAAGACCTCGAATTGATTCGAAAACCATCACGGTGATCTGTAGTCCAGCGGATCCGATCGCCCATGTTTCGGCAATAATGTCTAATTACTCGGAGCGACACACGAAATCGAGATAACAAAACTGTAACTAAATGAAAATGCCCCATCGCGGAACCACTTTCGCGATGGGGCATTTCGGCAAACAAAACGAGTCACGCGGTGATCTGTTCCTCGATCTGTTCGGCGAGCGTCCGTAGTTTCGCGGCGAATTCGCGCGCCGCCGCCGGATCGTTGTTCGAGCCCTTGACAACTCGTCGCGTCAGCGCGGCGAATCGCGATTCCACCGAGGCGAACAGGTCAATGGTCCGGCCGTTCGTCTCGTCGCGCAGTTCCCCGCGCATCCATGCCTGCAGCAATTCGACCACTTCGGCCTTGTCGAACCGCTCGGGCAGCAACGCGACGGCCTCCCGGAGCTTGCCCGCGGTGACCTTCACGGCATCGGTGCTCGCGATCGTCGTATACACCGTGACAGCGGCATCCTCACCGTGCTGCACCGCGACCGGCAGCAACTCGCGGACCTGGCCCTCATTGATGGCCGGGGCGACCGGATGCAGTTTGGCGGCGAGCGGCCAGGCCCGAATCAGCTTGTGCGCGTACGACCGTTGCATATCCCAGCGCTGCTCGACGTATTCGTCGAAGGTCGCGTGCCGATCGCGGTACAGGCGCCCGTCCCGCACGATCTGCA
The DNA here is from genome assembly GCF_050946365.1 of Nocardia sp. CA-107356. NCBI lineage: Bacteria > Bacillati > Actinomycetota > Actinomycetes > Mycobacteriales > Nocardiaceae > Nocardia > Nocardia sp. CA-107356. Next base: position 9,413,077 of record NZ_CP191992.1, read on the forward strand.
GCGCCCGCCCGGCCGACCAGAAGGCAACGCGCAGACCGTCGATCGACGATTCGCAGGCCGTCAGCTGCGCTCGCTCCCGATCGTCGAGCGGACCTGCGAACGCGGCTTCGCTCGGCGCGGGCAGCGGCATCGTCAGCACATCCGCACCGGCGGCGGCATCCGCGACGGGTGCGGTCGCGGTCGGTGTGATCACATCCGTGACCGGTGCGATCACATCCAGGGGTACGGCACTCAGCGCGCCCGTGCGCCACTCGGCATCACGCAGTGGCGAAACCGGCGGCGTGTGTTCGGCGCTATCCGCCAACGGATTCACGCCACCGATCGAGCCCTTGCCCACGGATCCGATGGAACCCTTTCTACGCTGTGGAGGCATCAGGCGGGCACCTCCACCGAGGCCTGATACGGGCTCACCAACTCATCGCCGACCTGGAGATACTCCCCCAGGTCCGCGATCGGATTCTCGGCACCGTCGCCGACCTCACCGTCGGCCGCCTCCCGATACCACTTCCACGCGCTCAAATAGGACTCGAATACGTCATAGCCCGCATCCACCAGATTTCCCCGCTGCGTGCGATATTCGGTCGAGACGTTCACGCCCTTCTTCATCGTCACGGGCACCTTGGTCATCAGCACGCGCACCCGGATCTCGCGCCCGCTATCCACCGCGGCCTCCTCCGCGGCCTTGTACGTACTCGGCACACGCTTCACTTCCGAGGGGCTCACGCTGGTCAACAGAATCAATTCATCGCTCTGCGGAATGGCGGCCTTGAATATCTCGGCCGACTCACCTCCGGCGTCGACGATGATCACGTCGTATTTCCCGGCATTGTCGGCGATACAGTCGTTGACGTGCCGCGACGGGAACGCGATCAGCTCGAAGGGCACCCCGATCCCGCCCTTGACCAGCCGCCGATACCAGGAATATCCGGTCTGACTGAGCGGGTCGGCGTCGATTACCAGTACCCGCAATTCATGGACCTGTGCGAAATATGCGGCCAAGAAAAACGACGATGTGGTCTTGCCGACGCCGCCTTTGAGATTTCCCAGCGTTATGACCAGAGGTTCGGGCAGCTCCAGTGACGCAACAGAATTCTTCATGGACAGTCCTCCGAGGGTGAGGAGTGCGGCCTAGCGACTACTTGCATGTCGCTCGAAATTGTCAGCTGTGCGGAGCCAAGTTTTACACAGCGGAGATCAATTTCCGCTGATTGCCGACGCGCCATTTACCGGCGTCGCGTCCGATACGGTGCTGTGTCCAATTGGACACAGGTGACCACCCTGTCGCTACCCGGTACCAACCGGGTAGAACAGGTGACATGCCTGTTGACCGAATGCTGCCGACTCCCGAGGCCCGCGACCTGATCGAGCTCACTCGCGATATCGCCGACAAGGTGCTCGAGCCGCGCGTGGTCGAATCCGAGAAGACCGGAACCTTCCCCGACGGCGTCTTTCCCGCACTCGGCGCGGCCGGGCTGCTGAGTCTGCCGTATCCAGAGGAATTCGGCGGCGGTGATCAGCCCTACGAGGTGTATCTGCAGGTGCTCGAGGAGTTGGCGAGCCGGTGGGCGGCGGTCGCCGTCGCGGTCAGCGTGCACAGCCTGTCCTGCCATCCGCTGTTCACCTTCGGCACCGACGAGCAGAAGCAGCGCTGGCTCGCGACCATGCTCTCCGGCGAGACCGTCGGCGCGTACAGCCTTTCCGAGCCGCACGCCGGATCCGATGCGGCCGCGCTGCGCTGCCGGGCCAGCGCGGTCGAGGGCGGGTATCGGATCAACGGGTCGAAGGCGTGGATCACCAATGGCGGCCGCGCCGACTTCTACACACTCTTCGCCAGGACCGGTGCGGGCTCGCGCGGCATCTCGTGCTTCCTGGTGGCCGCCGATACCGAAGGCCTGAGTTTCGGTAGGCCGGAAGAGAAGATGGGACTGCGCGGTATCCCGACAACCACCGCCGCCTACGACGATGCCTTTTTACCCGTCGAAAGACTGATAGGCGTTGAGGGACAAGGACTTTCGATCGCATTCAGCGCTCTGGATTCGGGGCGGCTCGGCATCGCCGCGGTCGCGACGGGTCTGGCCCAGCGCGCCCTCGACGACGCCGTCGCCTACGCCAAGGAACGAAAAGCCTTCGGCCGCAACATTATTGATCACCAAGGCCTCGGCTTCCTACTTGCCGATATGGCCGCGGCGGTGGATTCGGCGCGCGCGACCTACCTCGACGCCGCCCGCCGCCGCGATGCCGGGCTGCCCTATTCGCGCCAGGCCAGCGTCGCCAAGCTGATCGCCACCGACGCCGCGATGCAGGTCACCACCGACGCGGTGCAGGTGTTCGGCGGCTACGGCTACACCCAGGACTTCCCGGTGGAGCGCTATATGCGTGAGGCGAAGGTCATGCAGATCTTCGAGGGCACCAATCAGATCCAGCGCCTGGTCATCGCCCGCCAACTCGCCGGACAATAGGGGCGGCGGGTCCCCTCCCCGCCGTCGGCTCAGCCGGGTTTCAGCAAGTCCCCAGTAAACTGGGATGACCTGGAACGAGGACGAAAGGGGCGCGAGCGGTGCTGTGGCTACTGATCGGCGTTGTCATTCTGCTGGCGGCGGCCTACGTCGTCTTCCTGACGCAGCAGACCAAACAGCGCGCGGCGCGAGAATTCGACGACGCGGCCGCCGAGGCCAGGCAGATGATCGAACGGCTCGCGGGCCAGGTCTACAACCTCAGCGGTACCAACGAGGCGGCCGAGCAGGCGCTCGCGGACGCCTCGGAACGGCATATCGCGGCCGGATCGCAGATCGAGCAGGCCCGCACACCCGCCCAGGCGCGACTGGCGAAGCAGACCGCGGCCGAGGGCATGTACTACATCCGGGCGGCGCGCATCGCAATGGGCATCGACCCCGGCCCGGTGATTCCGGCACTGGACGGTCAGGACACCGCCGGGCGGGTCACCGAGAAGCGGCTCGTCGAATACGAGGGCCGCGAGGTCGCCGCTTCGCCGAATCCCTCCGCGGAGACACCGAATTACTACCCGGGCGGCCGGGTCGCGGGACGGCCGGTACCGGCGGGCTGGTACTCCGAACCGTGGTGGCGGCCCGCATTGATCGCTGGCGCTTGGGGCTTGGGTTCGGCACTACTGTTCTCGTCGCTGTTCTCCGGAATGTCCGGGGTGGGGTATGACGTGCAGGGGTTCGAAAGCGGCTACGGCGAGGGGTATCAGGACGCGCTCGACGCGGCGGGCGGGGATCAGGGGTACGACTCGGGTGATCAGGGTGGAGACTCCGGCGATCAAGGTGGGTACGACGGGGGTAACGGCGGGTTCGATGGAGGCGGCTTCGACGGCGGGGGCTTCGACGGCGGGGGCTTCGATGGCGGGGGCTTCGATGGAGGCGGATTCGACGGCGGGTTCTGATCGCCTGGCCGTGTGCATGCCTCCCCGGCGCAGCCTCGATCGGCGACTAATTGTCCGCGACATGGACCGAGCATCGCAGGCAGGCCGAAGGAATAGACCGCAGTGCCCGGTTTCCACCTGCGACGCAGGGCTTTCCCACCGGGCAGCCGGTCCACATCGTCGGCGCGGACGGTGATGCGGTCGCCGTAACGGGCCAGCTCGTCCAGGAAAAGCAGCGCGCTTCTCGGACCACATCCCGGCCCGGCCCACCTCCAGCTTGCGTCATACGCAGCGAGCCCGCTGAAACAGACCGAGCCCACACCAGCAGTCTCAGACAGCTTCCCGCTCCTGGTCACCCCAATCCGGGGTCGACCCGATGACGCCCCCATCCAAATCGATGCGGCTCCCACGCACCCGACCCGGTAGACTCCCCGAAGTCCCGATAGGCGCCCCGGCGCCCACCAGACCAGCCCTCGTAGCTCAGGGGATAGAGCACCGCTCTCCTAAAGCGGGTGTCGCAGGTTCGAATCCTGCCGAGGGCACATCAAACATGGGAACGCCAGCGGTGCTGGGTATTTGGTGTCGCTGGCGTTTTCTTGTGATGGCGGTTTTGGCGGTGCGTTGCGCAGCGGCCAGGGTGAAGCCCGAGAGTGTGATGCGGTAGGTCACTCGGTGCTGGAGCTTGTTGTAGCGGATTTCGAGTCGTAGAGCTTCGAATAATGTCCGGGCAAGTTGTTCGGGCATCTGCTCGACGCGGACGTATCCGGTGGGGAGTGATTCGATCAGGTCGGGGTTGGGCATGAGTTGTTGCTCGTCTTCCAGCCCGCTGAGCCGTTCGCGTAGCTGTGTTTGTTGGTCGCGCAGTTCGGCACGGCGGGTGTTGATGTCGCGGATGAGTTCCTGATCGGGTTCATCGACGAGTTCCAGGCTGCGGACGAGTCGTTTCGCTTTGCGGTCGATCTCGGCGATGTCGCGCCGCAGGGCGGCGAGTTTTTCTTCGTGGTCGCGGGCGGCGGCGATGCCGAGATCACGGCCAGCGAGAAGGGTGCGGCGGTAGTCGCTGAAGACGTGGTGGTTGAGGAACTCGTTGAGGTGGTCGATCAGGTGGTCTTCGCGGACGAAGAAGGACCCGCCGGTGGGGTGGCCTTCGGGGATGTAGTTCTTCTTCGGCGCGCACACGTAGTAGAGCGAGGTGCGCCGGGTTTTGCCGAACATGCGTCGGTCGCAGTGGTCACAGGCCAGGTAGGTGCGAAACAGGTAGGAGTGTTTGGTGTCGGGGTGGGTGTTCATCCCGGTGGTGCGGCGGGAGTTGTCGCGCTGGGTGCGTGGTCGCTGTACTGCCAGGAACATGTCGAGGCTGATCAGTGGTTCGTGGGTGGGCTGTTCGGACCATACCCACTGCGAGGGTGGATTGGTTTTGCCGCCGTTGGTTTTCCGTGCGCGGCGGTTCCATACCATGTGTCCGGTGTATTTGGGGTTGCCCAGGATCTCGCGCACGTTCGACATCGTCCAGCGACCGACTGCGCGGCGGGGGTCGACCGGGGTCGGTGGCGGGTTGAGTGACAGGTCGGGGTTGAGGCGGTCGGCGATGGCCTGGAACGACAGTCGTTCCTCGACGCGGTAGGCGAAGATGCGTTGCACGACCGGGGCTTGGTCGGGGTGGGGTTCGAGTACGGTTTTCTTCTGTCCTTTGGCGCGTTTGGCCGGGACGGGGTGGGCGATGAGTTTGGCGCGGTAGCCGTAGCAGGCTTTGCCGATGTTGAATCCTGCCTCGGTGTGGACGGCGTATCCGTCCCAGGATTTCTCCAACAGTTCCAGCACGTAGAACTCGGCGATGCCTTGCTTGACCCTGCGGGTCAGGACCTGGGTGGCTCGTTTCTCTTTCCGGTTACCTGTGTGTTTCAGCCGGAACGGTTCGTCGGCGGCCAGGAGCCGGACCCCGGCGCGTTCGAGACGATGTTCGATATCGGTACCGGTGTAGGTGCGTCGGGCGATGCGTTCGATGGACTCGCACAGCACGTAGTCGAAACGGCGACCCGGTTTCTCGGCTTCGGCCAACAGGTCCGCGATACCGCCGTCGCGGGGCACCGGGATGTCGAACTGCTCGTGCGTGGTGGCGTGACCGCGATCGGCAAGATCCTTGCGCCCGGACTCCACGTCCCAGAAATGTGCGGTGATCACTCCGCCGTCGGGAATCACGAGTCCGCAGTTGCTGAACTGACGCGGGATCGACAACGTCGGGTCCTGCAAATCGGCGGTGGAGGTACGGCCCGCGAACGCGATCCGATACAGCACGTCATCGGCGTCGGCTCGGTAGGGCGAGGACGTCAAGCCGCCTTTTTCTCCTGCCCACTGTCTGAACTGTTCTGGCCCATCTGCCATTTGGTTATCTCCCATAGAATCCGAGCTTGCTGATCGGCGAGCCTCTCACCGTCCGCGCCCTCGGCGATCCGAATCTCGATGTCCGCCTCCGGAACTCCGGCGACCCAGGCCCCGGGTGCGGTTGTGTTTCGGCGCGACGGCAGCGACTTGGGCGAAAGCTTCGATGGGTCGGGTTCCTCTGGTGTGTGGGTCATTTCATCTCCTCTCCGGTTTGTGGATGTCGTGTCCGCCGTGCCTGAATGCGGGTCCATGAACGCTCCCTACACCGGCCGTCGTCAAGCGAACCCCCGATTCGCCGGTACCACCGCGCGGGTGTTGTTGCGGAATGTTCGACGCGACTCGTGTCGGGCCGTAGCGCCACCGATTCGTGTTCGGGCACCGGTGGTTTCGGTCGCGTCGTGATAGGGCGGCAGGCGCGCGTTCGGGGCGGCGCGGCGGGTGATCGTTGTACGGGCTGGGTCGGATACGGGACGGGCCCGCCCCGGCATGCCCTCCCTCCGCGGATCGCGATGGTGTGGACATCCGCTCTCACGCCGACCGACCGTCGAGCACTACCTCTTCGCCGCTGTCGGCGATGTCGTCGCCGCCGAGGTCTGCCAGTGTGGTCCCGACGTCACCGGCGTTGCCGGGGTCGGGTTCGGTGAGTGGGGCCAGCAGCGGCCACTGGCCGAGGTCGATGTCGGTGTCGCCGTCATCGCCGGTGGTGGCGAGGAACTCCGGAGAAGTCGTGATCAAAGCGTCTTCCGTGAGTGAGGCCAGCGATCCGAAGACGGCGCGGTCGGTGCCCCCAAAGGCGAGCAGGCCGCTCCCGCGAGCGGCCGACAGCAGGAAGTGTTGTTCCCCATCGGAGAGGTGGAACGCGGCGGCGACCTCGTCGATGGCCTGGGGGGCTTGGCGTAGCAGGATCTGGGTGGCGGCGTTGGACACGATCGCCCGGCCCAACTCGGTGGACAGCACATCAGCGCAGTCCTGGGTGGCGACGGTGAGTCCGGCCCAGTGTTTGCGGAAACTCTTCGCGGCCCGGAACAGGAACTGCGCTCCGGCGGGCTGGCGCATGAGCAGCCACGCCTCGTCCACCGTGACCATCCGGGGCCGTCGGGTCGCCGGGTTGGACACCCGCCGCCAGGTCGCGTCCAAGACCAGCAAGGTGCCGATCGTCTTCAACTCCTCGGGCAGTTCCCGCAGCGAGAACACCACCAGCGCGTCCTCGGGGTCGGTCGTGGTGGGGCCGTCCAACAGCCCGGCATAGGCTCCGCCGCCGACGAAGGGATGCAGTCCGGCGGCCAGCTCCTCGGCGGCGGGCGTTCCGAGCCGGGTCAGTTGGTCACGCAATCCGCTCATCGTCGGTGCGGGCCGAATCCAGGTGGCGGAGTCGTCGGTGATACCGGCGGCGGTGTAGGTGGCGGTCAGGGCCGTGTCCAGGGCCGCCCGCTGTGTAGGTGTCTGGTCGCCGAGTAGGACCTGGATGAGGGTGTGCAGGAACAGTTTCCGTCGTGTCAGGGCGTCGGACGGGGCGCTGCGGCGGCCGTCGGGGCGGGTGTGGATTTCCAGATCGAACGGGTTGAGTCGCTCGCCCGGGGCGCCGAGGCGGATGTGGGTGCCGCCGACCGCTTCGGCGAGGCGGCGGTATTCGTCTTCGGGGTCGATGACCACTTGCTCGATGCCGCGATACAGCGAGCGCAGGATCTCGGTCTTGACCAGATACGACTTGCCCGCCCCGCTGCGGCCGAGCACCACCATGTTGTGGTTGTGGGTTTCGGGGGCGAACCGGTCCACGAACAACAAACCGGAGGCGGCGTCACGGCCGTAGAGCACCCCCTCGGGGCGGGCGGCCCGGACCGGGTCGGCGACCGGGAGTTGCGGGGAGTCGAAGGGGAATGCCGCGGCGAGGGCGGTGGTGTCGAAGGTGCGCCGTACCCGGATCAAATCGAGGCCGAGGGGCAGGGTGGTGGCCCAGGCTTGGGCGGCGCGGTAGGCGAGGGTGCAGGTGTCGATGAGCAGGCTCGCGGCCAAGGCTCGCACGGCGGCGACTTCGTCGGCCAGTTCGGCTTCGGTGTCGGCGTGCACGCTCAGGTACACCCCCACCCGGAACAGCCGCGCCTCCGCGCGCGCCACCCGCGCCGACAGTTCGGCGGCGTCTTCGACCGCGACGTCGACGTGGGGGTCGGGCAGGCGGCCCCGGCCGGTGTCGTGCATCCGGGAGGACTCCAGTCGCGCGAGTTGGTGGCGGAGCCGGGTGGCGGCGGTCACCGGGTCGACGGGGTCGATGTGCACCGAGACGTCGACCCGCCCGGGATGGGTCAGCAGTGGTGCGAGCCATCCGGCTGTCACTTCCCGCGGATATCCGGTGACCGCGAGGGTCGCCGCCCAGTCGCCACCGATCTCGAGGTGGCGGGTGCCGATCGTCAGCGACTCCGGTGCGAACCCCGCCCCGCCCTCGGGCGCGAACGGATCGGACGGGAAGGAGTCCGGATCGGTGTCGGCGTCGGTATCGGCGAATCCGGCGGCGGTGATGATGGCGTCGAGGGGTGCGGCATCGGCGGCGGCCGACACGAGCCCTTCGGGGTTGGTGCAGTTGGTCAGGACAGCGGTGGCCTGCACGTCATCGAGGGCGGTGACCGTGATCCCCAACGGGGCGAGGGTGTCGGCGGCCTCGTTCATGCGGCGCAGCAGCCGCGACTCCGCGCCACGGCGCGCGGCGGCCGACAGGCCACGCCGAGCCCGACCACCTCCGAGCAGTCTCATGCCCGGCGCGGTCGCGGCGGCGGGGTTGTCGAGGGGTTCGCGCCATACCAGCAGCACCTGGCGGCGGGTGAGGTCGTCCCCGGCGGCCAGTTCGGCGAGGTGTGCGGCGTGGTCGTGGGCGGCGGCGGCCAGGTCCGGGGACATGTCGGCGGTGGCGGTGTGCAGGCCGGTGAGGTGGGCGGTGAGGTCCAGGCGGGCAGATCGCAGGAGGATCTGGACGGGTTGGCGCAGGGTGTGCAGCCAGCCCGCGAGTTGCCCGACGAGGCTGTCTTGTTCGGCCGGGGTGCGTAACGCGAGGTTGAGGGTGCCCGCGACCGCGACGACAGTAAGCCCGTCGCCCCCGAGGTCGATGACCCCGACACCGCCGCCGCCCGGTGTGGCCGACGCCGGTAATCGCAACTCCTGGGGTGACAACGCTGTCGGAACCGGCGGGCGTGGACGGGTTCGTGCGGCGCGGTCGGTGATCCATCTCGGTGCCGCGAGCACGGCACCCTCGGATTCGGTCACGAGGTGCCGCGAGCGGAGGCGGTGGCCGATCGCGGCCCACAGCAGCAGGTCGGCCGGGAGCCCGTCGCGGCGGGTCAGGATCGCGACGGTGACCACGGCCGCGATCGGGGCGGCGGCGGCCAGGAATACCAGGGGCGCGACCACGGCCCGGGTCGCGATCCACACCGAGTACAGCAGCAGGGCGGTGGTGGCGAGGATGGCGAGTTGGCGGGCGGTGAACGGCCCGATCAGCCGGTCACTGCGTTCGAAATCGGCGGGGATACGCACGATCGTTGTCATAGAAGCTTGCCTCCTCGGGGAGCACGCGGCGCGCGGCGACGCACCGGCAGGTCGGGCAACGGCAGATGCAGTTGCCGCCCCACCGGCCGCGTCGGCGCAGGTGCGGTTGGTTGGGGTGGTGTCGTCGGTGGTGGCGCGGGCCGGATGCGGATCACCGGTATCGGCAGCGGGTACTGACCGCTACGCAACGGCCGGAGGCGGGCGTAGGGGTCCGCCGGTGCGGGCGTCTCGAAATCGAACGCGAGTTGTTCGGATCGGCGGCCTCGCGGCGGGGTGACGCGCGCTGGTGGTCGTGAGGGTTCGGCCGGTGAGCTGCGCCGGACCCGGGTCGCCGAGATCGGCAGCGGGTACTGGCCGCCGCGTCCCGGACGGATCCCCCGGTAGGGGTCCGGCGGATCGAAGTCGAACGCGAGTTGCCTCTCGCGCGAGGCGCGCCTCGGCGCGGCCTTGGATGTCGCGGTGGTGGTAGTGGGTTGTCCGGCTGCTAGGGACGGTTGCCGCCGGACTCGGTGCACACCTTCCAGGGGCAGCATCAGTTGCCCGTCGCGGGTGGCGCGCACCCGCGCATACGGGTCCGGCGGCCCGGTCGCGGCGGTGCGCCGCCCGCGCTGTCGTAGTTGGGTGGGCGTGGCCGTACCGCCGCGCCCGCGTGCTGTGCCCCCGCCGCCTTTGAGCAGGCCGAAGGTTTTGTAGACGACGTAGCTGCGCGCGAGCGAGCCGACGAGGGTGCGGCCTTGGCCGATCCGCAGCACCGACAGCAGCCAGAACGGTGTCTTGATCAACACACCCATCAATGCGAGCGCGACGATCAGATCGACGATCCCGTTCGCGTTCGGGCCGAAGAAGTTCCATCCGCCCGGGGACAGGAACACCCGCAGCACCGTCACCAGAGTCAGCGACTGCACCACCTGGATCGCCAGGCACGCCGCGAACGAACGCCACCACCAGCGCGCCACCACCTCGAGGCCGGGCAGGGCGTGGCACATCAATGCCAGCGGGGCCGCGATGATCAGGATGGCGGTGACCGCGACGCGCACGACGTAGGAGATCAGCAGCACGACCAGCATGACCACGAGTGCGACCAGCAGCAGGATCGTGAAGGTCCCCGGCGCGGTGCCGCCGGTCGCGGCCAGCTGGGTCAACGCGGCTACGGCGGAGTCGGAGTCGACACCGTCACCGGCGAGGGATTGGGCCAGCGCGTTGGCGAACCCGATCGCCGTGGTGGCGATCACCATGCTCATCGCCGCGGCGATGAACCCGACCACCAGGCGTGGTGCCAGTTCCCGCCACGACCATCGCGTCTGCAGGGTTTCGCGCACCATCAGCAGCACCCCGGCGGCCATCACCAGCAGCCCATAGATCGCGAGCACCAGCTGCCACGACTGCGTCCACAACGCGCCGACCTGCGGCAGATCGCCCGGTTCGGGGGTGGTGAGCAGGGTGTGTGACACCAATTCGAGCAGCGGGTTGAGCGCGGAGTCGACCAGACGTTGGAAGAACCCGTCGATCGCCTTCGCGACGCAGCCGGAGATGTTGCTCACCCCGCACTCGCCGGCCCCCGGCCCCGACCCCGGCGAGCCCGGGGCGGGCACCGTCGAGTCGGGAACGCCCGGGGTGGGCGAGGTCGGGCTGGTGGTGGGTGGAGGGGTGATCCAACGCGAGGGAGGCACCGTCGAGGTCGGGGCCGGTGTCGTGGTGGTGGGTGCGGGTGTCGCCGGAGCCGAGGGCACCGGCGCGGGCGGCGTCGGTGGTGGTTGCGCGGTGGCACTCATCACACCGGTGAGGGTGATCAGCACCGCCGCGAGCACCACCGCCACCGTGGCCGCAGCGGCCGGGAGGGTGCGCTGTGCCCGCCGCAGCGAAGCGAGGGTGGGCCGGGCGGGAACCGGGACGCTCATCACCGTCAGGCCCCCACGATCGATTGGAGGACCGCGACGATCAGCGGTGCCAGCATCGCCAGCGCGTACCCGAGGCAGGCCGCGCGGAAGGCGCTCTTGGCCTTCTCCATCTCGGCTGGGTCACCCGCCCCGATGAGGTAGCGGGCTCCGGCGACGGTGAGGCAGACCGTCGCCAAAGCGGCGAGGATGCCGATCAGCCAGTTGCGCAGGTTGGTGAGCACCTGGTCCAGCGAGGACGCGATCGCCAGCACCGGCGGCTGCGGTGGTGTGGCCGCCGCCGACCCGGCCGCCACCACCGCGACGACCGCTACGGTGCAGACGGTCGCGAGGATCCTCGCGAATCGCCGAACGCGCACGCGACGTGAGAGTGCTGTGGCGGTGTCGGGGAGTCGAGTCACGCGCATGCGCGCACCTCCCCGTCCCCGGTGCCCGATCGACTCGGTCGCAGTGGTGGTTTCCTTCGCTGACGGACTCGCTCCGGTGATCCCCCGGTGGCCTCGACCCGTGCGAGGGTGTTCACCGCGTGGGCTTCGACGATGCTGGTGTCACCGAGGTCGTGGGCGCGGTCGGCCAGCCAGGCCACGAGCCGGGCCTCGTCGCGTCGGCGTAGTTTGAACAGCTTCCACAGCGACTGCCCGCGCTCGGTGGCCAGCGAGGTCATCATGCGACGTTCCCACCGCGAGACCGCGATCAACTCCGCTGCCTCGGCGCTGATCACCCCTTCCGCGACCGCCTCGGCCAGCACTGTCTCGGGGTGACCCGGACCGGTCATCATGAGCAGCCGCTTCTCACCCGTCGGGGAGAGATCGCGGGCGAGGTCAGCGACGACCACCTGCGACTGCTGCTGGTTCGCTGCTCTGATCGCCGCGCGGTAGGCCGCCCACCGCAACCGGTGCCACACGCCCGGCGAATCCAGCTCGACGCAGCCGAGATGGGTGAGGAACCCTGTCAGCACCTCGGACTCGAAGTCGTCGCGATGAGGGCTGCCCGGCGCTGCGAACACACCGGCCATCCCCGCGAGCATCGGCTCGGCCAGACTCGCGCACACCAATGTCGCGTCCCCACCGTGGGTGCGGGACCGCTCGATCAGCCACACCCAGATCGCGTCGACCGCAGCGATCCCCACGCCGGGATCGCGCAGCAACGCACGCACCCCCTCCCACGACTCGACCCGGTTCCCCGGTCCCGGCACCGGGCGCGGATCGGCGGGCAACGGCTGCCCGGCGATCCGGTCGAACGCCGCCGACACCACCCCCAACGGCGTGCGCGCTCTACCGCGCGGCCCCGCAGAATTCACGAACTCCGAATTCGTCACCATCAACTCCCTGCTCGGTGGAATCACGAAAGATTCCGACCTAACAAGGGAACCGGACACCCATATCCGAAACATATCCAAACCACCCCCAAAACACACCCGAACCCTATCCAAAACATATCCAATCCATATCCACGCCGATCAGGAAATTACCTGGCATCCACCACTCGGAGCAGGCAGGAACGGGATATACGAGCCTGTGAACAGGGCGGATATGGCTCGAATATGAAGTGGATATGTTTCGGATATCACTATCCGTCGCCTTCGGCAAACCATCCAAAAAAAGTCCAAAAAATCTAGGAATCGGTCTTGCGCCATCAGTGACGCTTCCGGCCGTACCGGCGGCTATTGCATGGCCGATTGTCGCCGGAAAAATATTGTTCGAAAAAGTTTGGTCGGCGGTGTCCAAAAAACGCGTTTTCGGCGGAAGTAGATAAGTAGACACCTTTTCTCCGACCGTCAGGAGCACCCCCCTTATGACCGCGAAATCCCGTCAGCGTCCGTCCGGGTCCGCCACCGGCGACACCCGAGCCTCGGCCTCGGCGGTGGTCCCCTCGACCGTGTGGGCCGCCGGGAGCGACCCGCTCGATCCCGGCAAGCGATGGCCGCAACCGATCGTGTCTCGCGCGGTGCGCGAGTTCACCGCCCCGGGTGGGCGGGTGCTGTTGCTGGGCTGGCCCGCCCCCACGACGCGTGGTGGCCTGCACGCGGTCGCGGCGGACACGGCGGCGGCGTGCGTCAGCGTCGAGGCCCTCGGCCGCACCGCCCACCACGAACCCTGCACCGGGACCGGCACGGATGAGGCGGTGGATCTGGTTCTGGTCAGTCTGCTGGCCGATCACCTCGACCCGGTGGCCGCCGCCGAACAGATCGCCACGCTCGCGGTGGAGCGGTTGGCGATGGGCGGACTGCTGGTCGTGCTCGGTCGCTGCCGCCACAGCCGCTCCGGGGTGCTCATCGACCCGGCCGGTGCGGTCGTGGCCGCCGCCCAAGCCGCCGACCTGCTCTACCTCCAGCACATCATCGCCGTCCCCGTCACCGGCACCACCATCACCGCCACACCGCCCGCCGACGCACCCGACTCGGGCGCCGATCAGCCTCCGGTCGCGCACACCGTCGCGCACACCGACCTGTTCGCGTTCCTGCTGCCTCGGACTTACGGGAGTTCGTTGGAACCCAAGGGTTTTCGCGCGGAACCCGAGTGTGGACCGGCTTCATCTTCGGGGACGGGCACTTGGGTTGGCGAGCAACCCGGGGACACGGCGGCATGAGTGTCGTGGAGAAGGCGCCGGGCGTTGGTGGCGTAGCGGATCGCGGTCGATGTGTCGATATCGAACACGGCGGCCAGGTGGAGCGGGTCGCCGCCGCAGGCGAGGGCTTCCTCGAGTTGCCGATCGATGCGCAGCCGTTCCAGGTTCGCGGGCAGGCCTCGCAGGTTCAGGATGTAGGGGGCGCTGACCGGGCCGTGTCGCAGTGCGCTTTCCGGGCTCAGGAGCAAGTGCGGGTTGGCAGTATGCGGCCAGCGCCGCTGCCGATGATCGAGCCAGCCGGCGAGCACCCGGTAGGTGAGCTCATCGAGGTGACGGAGCCGACCGGCGAGGACGATTTGCCGGTTGCCCAGGTCGACGTCGTCGAGTTGCAGGGCTCGAATATGGCCGTAGCGGGCGGCGTGCACGGCCGCCAGGACGAGACACACCTTAGCTTGCGGAGTGTCGGCTGCCTCGATGGTCGCGGCGATCTCGGCGCCGGTGAGAGGCTGCCAGATCCGCGAGGGTGCCTTGGGCATTTTCATCCGGGCACACGGGTTGGCGAAGATCGCGGCCTCGCTTTTGGCCCAGCCGAACAGCGACCGCAGCGCGCCCAGGGTGTGCTCCCGAGTCGTGCCTCGCAGGGTGTCGAGGTAGGCGAGCACGTCGGCGCGAGTGACCTCCCGCAGATGGTCGTAGCGCTCGGACCAGCTCAGCAGTGCCGGTCGCACCGCCAGGACGTAGCCGACGATGGTGCCGTGCTGGCGGGGGTGTCTGCGAGGGCCGCCGTCGCGCAGCACACGGGCCCAGCCGTCCAGGTGGTCGGCGATGGCGGGAGCCAGGCCCTCACGCTTGGCCGCCAGCCAGGTGTCGAACACGTTGGGGCGGTCGTCGACGAGCACGCCCATGGCCGACAGGATGTCGATCACGTGGTTCACGCCGCCGCCGTGGCGATGGAGCACGTGGGCGAACTCCGAGACCCGCACGGTGTCGCCGTCGTGGTGGGTGGCCAGCAGCGTCACCAGATGGCGGTTGATCCTGCTTCGCACCGAGGGGCCGAATCCGCGGGTCTCGCCCAGGACGTGGGCCAGGTGCAGCCCCCAGGCCAGCCACGGATTGTCCGGCACTGCCACCGATCTCAGATCGATGCTCCGGGGGCGGTAGGTGCGTGGCAGGTCGGTGAACAACGCCAGTTGCGCACCGTCACCGCGAGGGTCGTGCGCCACCAGTGGCGTGTGTGCCCGTCCTGTCAGGCGAGGCATCGCGGGGACAGGCGGGCGAGCGCGCCGGTTGTACAGATCGGCGAGAAACAGCTGGTGGTATCGCACGTGCGGCAGATACGGCGCGAGGGGCTCGTTGAGGTGATCGGTGACGAGCGCACGGTCCAGTTTGGCCTGGCACCAGCACAGCCGGCAGTAACCGTTCTTGAGGGGCACCCAGCGCCGACAGGCTCCGCAGTCACCGACCAGATGGCGGTACTGCCTCGAGGCGAAGTTGTCACAGGCCATGCACATTCCCCGCGCGTAGGTCAGACCCCAGGCCAGGCAGTCGGCGCAGCTGGTCACCGACCGGGCGATGGTGCCATGGCGGGCGGCCACCGGCTAGCGCGGCGGGATCGAGCGGCCGTCCCGGCGGCGCGGGACCACGCCCGGTGGCGCGTTCACCACGGCCGGGTCGGCGGCGGTGTCCGGCCTGGGTTGCGCCACCGTGCCGGGCTCGGGGATCAACAGTTCATCGACTCCGCAGCCGAGGACGGCGCAAATGACGTCGAGATCGGCGAGTTTGATCGAGGCGGGCTGTCCGGACCACAGGTGCGACATCTTGCCCGCCGAGATCACAAGCTCACGCTCGGCCAGCAGCCGCTGCAACTCCGATGCCTGCCAGATGCCCCGGTTGGCCGCGGCCAGGCGCAGGTTCCACCGCATTCACATCAGTCCTTCCAACCGGGTCGCGGCGCGCCGCTGACCAGCGATCCAGGCATCCTCGACCCGGGAGCGGTGCACGTGGACGTACCGCATCGTGGTCGACACCCAGGCATGGCCATACATCTCCTGGATCGACATCAAATCCATCCCGTTCACATACAGCTGCGACGCACAAAAATGCCGCAGCACATGCGGAGTCAACCGTCCCGTCCACGACGGCAGATGGGCAGCGGTCGCGTCGGCCAGCCCTGCACGCAGCGCGTCGTACCCGACCCGGTTGTGGCACCCGGAGCGAGCCGTGCGTTCGGACAGGAACAGCGGGGTGCCCGGACGGGCAGGGTCATCACCGAACTGACCCCACACATCCTGGACATACCAGCGCAGGGTGCGGTCGGCACCGTTGATCAACGGCACCATCCGCTCTCGGGGCCCCGACCCTCGGGCACCCTTCCCGACCCGGACATGCAGTTTGCCGAACCGTCCCAGCTCCCAGCGGATATCGGCCAGATCCAAATGGCGGGCCTCGTTGACCCGCACACCGACATCGGCCATCAACCGCGCCGCCGCATAGTTCCGGGCAGTCGGCGCGAACTTCCGGCACGTCGCCAGCTCCTGGGCCCACCCGGTGAACAGCGTATCGATCTCGGCCACCGATGGCGGGATACGCAATCTAGCGTCCTTGCGGCCCCGCGGCCGGTTCATCTCATCGAGCGGGCACTCGACCACCCGCCCGGTCATCGCGTGCAACTCGACCTTGTGCCGCAACTCCAGAAACTCGAAATACACCGACAACGCCGCCGAGCGCGCCAGCCGCGTGCCACTCGGTGCCCCGCGCAATACCCGCCCGAAATAGGCGTCCGCGTCCGGCGGGGTCATCTCCCACAACGGGCGACCGAACCAGTCCCGGATCTGCTCGAGATTGCCCACATCCCCACGAATCGTGGACTCGGTCAACCCCGCCGCCGCGCGTGCCAGCACCAGCCCGGCAAGCACATCGGTCTCGAACGCCTCGAGCTCCTCCGGCGACGCCGCCGATCGATGCACGCGCAGATCCCGGACCACAGCAACAACCAACCCACGCCCCTTGCCTTCGGAACACATGAGAGGAGATCGGCACCGATGACACCACTTCAGAAATCCCGAATCAACCTCAACACGCCGCAAGACCCACCCGAATCAAGCAAACCCCTGGCCAGCACGCCGCGGACGACACCAACCAGATCGAACTCAAGTGATGTCGAGTTTTCTGCGAGGAGTCCCTCCCGCAATGACACCTCCCGCCAGCCCCGTACCCCCGCCACCGACGTCGCAGCCACACCCAGCCGCCACCAACCGACCGATCTCGCGAAGGACCCCGATGACTCTCGACTCCACCACCCCCGACACCACAAACCCCGGCACAGTCGACTCCGGCACCGCGACCGGGACCGGTCCCGCCGTGGTGCCGGTGTCGGTGTGGGCGACGGCCCAGAACGCGCCCACGGTACAGCGGCGGGGCCGCTATCACCCCGACAGCGTGGCCCACCCGGCGAAGATGTTCCCCGCGATCGTCCAACACGCCGTCGCGACCTACACCCGCCCCGGTGACCTCGTGCTGGACCCGATGTGCGGGATCGGCACCACCCTCATCGAAGCCCTCCACCTCGGCCGCCGCGCGGTCGGTGTCGAATACGAGACACGGTGGGCCGAGTTGGCGCGCGCCAATATCGGGCTCGCCCGTGAGGCCGGGATCGATCTCGATGCCGCCGTCTATACCGGTGACGCCCGCAAACTCCCCACCCTGCTACCGCCGGAGTTGCGGGGGCGGGTGGGTCTGGTGATCACCTCTCCGCCGTATGGCGACTCCGTCCACGGCCACGTCCGTGTCCGCGCGGGCGAAGGTGTGCACAAATCCAACCACCGCTACGGTGCGGTGCTCGATCGCGGGAACCTCGCCAATGTCGGGCTCGGCCGCCTGCTGTCGGGGTTCACCCGCATCCTGACCGGGGCCGCCGAATTCCTCGCCCCGGGCGGGCATGTGGTGATCACCGCGCGGCCGTGGCGGCAGCACGCGGAGTTGGTGAATTTGCCCGCGCACCTGATCACCTGCGGCACCCTGGCCGGGCTGGTCCCGGTCGAGCGATGCGTCGCGCTGCTGGGGCGACTCGCTGACGGAGAACTCGTCGCGCGCAGCAGCTTCTTCCAGCGCGACTTCATCGTCAAGAACCGCGCCGCCGGGCTCCCGATGCACCTGATCGCGCATGAAGACGTCGTCATCCTCCGCAAGCCTGAGAACTGCTCGGCGACAAAGCAATCCCGGGGTTCTCGTGCGGTACTCCAGTATGACTCAGCCCCGTTCTGGGGCGCGGGCGCGACCGCTGGCGAGTCCGGGGCGGTGGCCGCGTGAACACCACCATCATTGCGAGCCCTGAGCAGGGGTGGCTGGGCCGGTTCATTCTCACACCTGGTGCGGTACTGCGTGATCTCGCCGACACCATCGGGCACACCGTGTTCTCGCCTGCCGCGATCGCAGCGTTGCTGGGGGTGGCCGGGGTGCTCGCCGCGGTGCGGGCGGTGGCGAGGCTGCGGCGACGCCGACTGAGTGCCCGTGCTCGACAGGTCACCGTGCTCACCCCACCCGAGGTCGACGCCAAAGGCGCACTCGCGTTCTGGTCGCACCTGATCGGGCAACTACGCCCGCCGTGGGCGCGGCTGCTGTTCGGTCAGCCGCATCTGGGGTTCGAGTACACCGTGACTCCCGAGCACGGGGCCGCGATCCGGCTCTGGGTCCCCGGTGCCATTCCACCGGGATTGATCGAACGCGCGGTCGCCTCCGCGTGGCCCGGCGCGCACACCGACACGAGCAAGGCCGTCCGCCCCCCGTTGCCGGACCGCACGGACGGGACCCGGCGGATCCTGGCGGGCGGTGAGTTGCGGTTGGGCCGCCGCGAAGGGTTGCCGCTGCGCACCGACTACGCCGGTGAGCTGGTGCGGGATCTGATCACCGCCGCCGACGACCTCGCCGCCGGGCAGGCCGCGTGCGTGCAGATCCTCGCGCGCCCGGTCACCGGCCGACGCGTCGCCCGCGCCACCCGCACCGCCGGGGCCGCCGGAGCCGCCGGGGCAAGCACTGGGTTCGTGGTCGCGCTGTTGCGCGATGTGTTGAACCTGCTCGCCCCCGGCCCTGTGACCCGCTCCCCGCGCACCAGTGGCGCGGTGGACGGGCGGGCCGCCGACCGGCAGACCGCGATGGAGTACACCGCCGCCGCACGCGCGGCGGCGGTGAAAGCGCGCGGCCCGCACTGGGAGACCGTCGTGCGCTACGCGGTCTCGATCCCGGTGGCCGACGATCCCGACCGGGCTGCGGTCTCCCAGGCACGCGCGGCGGCACGCGGACGGGCGGATGCTTTGGCGACGGTGTTCGGGGCCTGCACCGACCACAACTACTACCGGCGACACCGCAGCCTCCGGCTCGCCCGGCTGATGGGCGAGCGGCGACTCGGGCACGGGGACGTGCTGTCGGTGCCCGAACTCGCCTCGATCGCGCACCTGCCCACCGACGATGGGCTACCCGGGCTGCAACGCGCCGGAGCCCGCGCCCTGTCCCCGGCACCGCAGATCCCCACCGCCGGACCACATACGAAACCCCTCGGTGTCGCCGATACCGGTGGTCGCCGCCCGGTCGCGGTCAAGGTCTCCGACGCCCGCCATCACCTGCACATCCTCGGCCCCACCGGCGTCGGGAAATCAACGCTGCTGGCGCGGATGATCCTCGATGACGCCGACGCCGGTCGCGGCGTGATCGTCATCGACCCGAAGGGCGATCTCGTCACCGACGTCCTGTCCCGCCTGCCGTCGCGTTTCGGTGACCGGGTGGTGCTCTTCGATGCCGACTCCACCGCGCCACCGCCGTGTGTGAACCCTCTCGACATCGGGCGGATCGGGCGGGCGGGTCTGGATTTGGCGGTGGACAACCTCGTCACCGTGTTCCACCGCATCTTCAGCCAATGGTGGGGGCCGCGCACCGATGACATCATGCGCGCGAGCCTGCTCACCCTGTGCGCTCAACCCGGCACCGCCACCCTGGCCGATCTGCCGCGCCTGCTCACCGAACCCGCGTTCCGCCATCGGGTCACCCGCGTCACCGCTGACCCGCTGCTGCGCGGATTCTGGGACAGCTACGAACAACTCACCGACACCGGCCGCGCCCAACTCATCGGGCCGCTCCTCAACAAGTTGCGGGCGTTCCTGCTGCGGCCGTTCGTGCGCTCGGCGATCGCGGGCGGCCCGTCCACGGTCGAGTTCGCCGACATCCTCGACCAGGGCGGGATCTGCCTGGCGCGGTTGCCGAAGGGCTCACTCGGGGAAGAGACCAGCCGCCTGGTCGGCTCCCTGCTCGTCGCACGCACCTGGCAAGCCGTCACCGCCCGCGCCCGCATCCCCGCCACCGACCGCCCCGACGCGAGTTTGGTGCTGGACGAGGCGCAGAACTTCCTCAACCTGTCCACCCCCGTCGAGGACATGCTCGCCGAAGCCCGCGGACTACGCCTGTCGCTGTCCCTCGCCCACCAGAACCTCGGACAGCTCTCCCGCGAACTACGCGACGGCATCTCCGCCAACGCCCGCAACAAAATCATCTTCGCCGTGAGTCCTGACGACGCCCGTGATCTGGCCCGCCACACCGACCCGTGGCTGTCCGAGCACGACCTGACCCACCTCGACGCCTTCCACGCCGCCGCCCGCCTGCTGGTCGACGGACAAAACGCCCGCCCGTTCACCCTCACCACCCGGCCCTTGCCTCCGCCGACCCCGGGTCGCGCCCGCGAGATCGCCGCCGCCGCCCGCGCCCACCTCACCACCACCCCGGCCAGCCCCGCACCCGGCCACAAACAAGCCGGTCCCACCGGCGCGGCACCCGCCGGACGCGACCCCCGGCTGCCCTAAAGGGCCACACCCCACCCACCCCGGGGACGAGGACGCCGTTCCCCGCGTCCTCGTCCCCGAGAAAGGCTCCCCGCACTGATGATCGCCCACCCCGATCGGCAAGCCGATCTACGCGCACCACGCCCCGACCGGCCCCGGTCGGGCGAGACCGTCGAACTCGTGGCGCGGCTGACCGAGCGTGACCGCTGGATCCTGCGGATGCTGCACGAGCACCGCGTCCTGACCACCAACCACCTCGCCGAACTGGCCTTCCCCACCCGCACCATCGCCCTGCGCCGCCTGTCCCGCCTGCACGACTACCGCGTCCTGGATCGGTTCCGGCCGTTACGCACCCGAGGCAGCGCCCCCTCCCACTGGGTCCTGGCCCCCGCCGGAGCCGCCGTGCTCGCCGCCGAAGCCGGAACCAGCGTGCGCGAACTCGGCTACAACCACCAACGCACCCTCGCCGTCGCCCACAGCCTGCACCTGACCCACACCCTCGGCGTCAACGACTGGTTCACCACCCTCACCAGCCACTACCGCCACCACTACCAGGAAGACGGCGGCGGGCAAGTCACCGCGTGGTGGTCCCAAACCCGCTGCCAACGGCTCTGGGGCGACCTCGCCCGCCCCGACGCCTTCGGCCGCTACACCCACACCGGGGTGATGTTGGATTTCTTCCTCGAATACGACCTCGCCACCACCGCCCTGCCCCGCGTCGCCGCCAAACTCAACGGCTACAGCGAACTGGCACGCACCACCGGCCTCATCACCCCCGTCCTGTTCTGGGTACCGACCGCGTTGCGCGAGAGCAACGCCCGCCACGCCGTGGCCCAGACCTGGGAGCGGCTGCCCGACCCCGAGACGGTGCCGGTCGCCACCGCCACCGCCGAACTCCTCACCCCCTTCGACCACCCGAGCCCCGCCGACCGAGTGTGGCTACCCCTCGACACCACCGGCACAAACCGTCTGCGCCTGCACGAACTGGCCGACGTGTGGCCACACCGCACCCCACCCGACCCCGATATTGACACCGAGCCCAGCGCGGCCACCCTCGGCGGACAGAGCATGCTCGCGCCACCACCGCCACTACGCCCGCCCACACTCGAGTCCTGGTGAGACCCCGATGCTGGCCAAGGCACTCGGCGCGGGCAGCGCGGCCCTCGTGTTCTGCATCGTCGTCATCGCCGCCGTAGTCACCACCGTCATCATCTACGACCAGCCACTGCCCGCCTCCGCACCGTCGACGGGGGTGGGAAGCGCCCCGAGCCCGCTTGCGCGAGAAGACATCCCACCGCAGCTGCTGGTGCTCTACCAGAACGCCGCAGGTGATTGTCCCGGTCTGGACTGGTCGGTGCTCGCCGCGATCGGCAAGATCGAAACCGACCACGGCCGCTCACCGCTGCCGGGCGTGCGCTCCGCGGAGAACTCGGCCGGGGCCGGGGGCCTGATGCAGTTCCTGGAACCGACCTTCCAGGGGGTGGTGGCCCGACACCGGCTGCCTGCGGGTGGGGCGAGTCCGCCCTCGCGCTACAACCCCAGCGACGCCATCCACGCCGCCGCCCACTACCTGTGTGACTCCGGCGCGCCCGCTGATCTGCGTGCGGCGGTCTTCGCCTACAACCACGCCGACTCCTACGTCGACCAGGTCCTCGACCAGGCCGCCCGCTACCGCGCCACCACCCCACCCGGAAGCGGTGACTGCCGAACCATCCAAGCCACGATTCCGGCTGCCGCGCAGGCGATCTCGTTCGCGTGCGGCCAGCTCGGCCAGCCCTACGTGTGGGGCGGCAACGGCCCCGACGTGAACGGCGGCTGGGACTGCTCCGGGCTCACCCAAGCCGCCTACGCCGCCGCCGGGATCACCCTGCCCCGCACCACCTACGACCAAATCCACACCGGCGCACGCATCCCCGAAAACCAGCTCGCTCCAGGTGATCTCGTGTTCTACGGCACCACCGACAACAACGTCCACCACGTCGGCCTGTTCCTGGGAGCCGGGCGGATGGTACACGCGCCGGATGTGGGATCACCCGTCCAAGTCAGTGACTACCGCTATCCCGGCGACGACTACTACGCCGCTACTCGCCCCGCCGCCATTCCCCCTGTAGGTTCCCATGACTGATTGCGCTTTCTCACCAATCTTGCGTCGGCTCTGCGTCATTCAGATGCGCAGATCGCAAACCGGCAGGTCAGCAGCTCGTCATGCCTTGCGCCAGAACGAGTGTGGCCGACGAGGACACCTGCTCGTTGAGGAATGCGCAAAGTCGATGGGAATCCCCGCCGCAAAGTCGGTGAGAAACCTCGGCGAATCCAAAGGTCGTGAAGCGCCCGACCGCAAAGTCCGGCGAGAACCTACACCCCCTGCGGCACAGAGCGATTCCCGCGCCTCACCCTAGCGCGAGGCCGGGGCTCGCTGTTCTACGACGGCCGAACCCAACCCCGGCTCTGCGAAAACGTCTCGGCGGCCGTGAATTCCGGGCATCGAGATACCCGTCCCGAACCTGACAGGAGATCCACACCATGCACACCCACCACCGGCTCATCAGCACAGGACGCTTCGCTCGTGCGCTGCTGTGTGCCGCCCTCGCCACCGCGACCGTCGTCGGGGCCGGTGTCGCCGCCGCAGACCCGACACCGGCCCCCACCACCGGAAACTGCCCGCGCTGGACCGCGCTGCTGGTACCAGGCACATCCGAGACCACCCCGACCGCCGACCCGGCGCGGCCGGTGGGGATGCTCGCCCCACTCGCCCAGGCCCTGGCCGCGCGCTACGGCAGCGCCATCGACGTGCGCACTCTCGCCTACACCGTCGACGCGGCCCCCTACAGCAGCTCGCAAACCCAAGGCGCACAAGCACTCACGGCCACCCTCGCCCGATTGTGCTCGGGCACGCGGGTGGTTCTTGCCGGCTACTCCCAAGGCGCCGATATCGTCGGTGACCTCGCCACCGCGATCGGCAACCACCGAGGCCCGATACCCGCCTCCCGAGTCGTCGCGGTCGGACTCGTCTCCGACCCGCGCCGCGACCCCACCACCACCCAGCTCGGTAATCCAGTGTCCGGCCAAGGCATCGCCGGTCCCCGCTCCCAGGACTTCGGTGACCTCACCGACCGCGTCCGCACTCTCTGCGCCGAGGGCGACCTCTACTGCTCCACCTCACCCCAGGCATCACCGGCCCTCACCGCGGTCGGCCGCGCCGTCACCTCCACCCCGGTCCCGGACTCGACATCGGCGGCGGTGCCCAGCACGGGCACGGGCGCGACAGCACCGGCCACGAGCCCGGCCTCGACCGGGCAATTGAATCCGTCCGAGGTGCTCGCGCAGGTGGTCACCGTGCTGGGCGGGCTGGCCGGGTTCGCCGCGAACGTGCCCGCCATCATCAATGACCTCGCCCAACTGCCCGCGCTCGTCACCACCGGCGACATCCCCGGCCTGCACCGAGTCGCCGGGGACCTGAACAACCAGTTCAACCCCCTCGTCGGCATGGTCGCCGGAATCGACCTGCACCTGGTGGCTCGCGCGTTGACGTTGGCCGCGCCGTTGGACGGCTCGGGCTGGGTCGCGGTGGCCGCTCAGATCGTCGGGCTCCTCGCGAACCTCGATATCGCGCGGATCGCCACCGACATCGGCCAAGCACAGGAAATCGCCTGGAACGCCCTACAGAAACTCGCCGCGGGTGACCCTCTCGCCGCGCTGCTCACGCTGTCCGGAGTCGTGCCCGTCGCCACCGACATCCTCACGGCCACCGCCTCCGCGTTCACCGGAACCCAGTTCGGCTCGCTCGCCCACACCTACACCGCCACCACCAGCCCGGCCACCAGTACCGCGCTGGGTGATCTGGCCCGCCAGGGCAGCGACGCGGCCCGATTCGCCGCCACCGGGGTCCACGCCAACGGCTACGCCACCGCCACCACCGCGCTGCTCGACTGGCTCGAACACGCCATCGACAACACGAACTGAGCCCCCGGACACAACGGACAGTCAGACGACGAAACGGCCGGTGGAGCCGAGCAGATCTTCTGCTCGGCCCCACCGGCCGTTTCAGGGTGCGGGCGGGCTAGTAGTTCATCGGGTCGCGGCGGGAGTGTGTGTGCGGGTCTGGGGCGTGGTCGACGCGCAGCCGCCACGTCGGCACCAGCGCGACCGGGTCGTCGGGGGCGGGGTCGGGATAGGTGGTGGTGACCGCGCGGGCAGCGCTGGCGGGGTCGGTGTAGGTGATACCGGTCAGCGGTCCCGTGGTGATCCGCACGGCGGCGATGACGGGGTGGTAGTCGGCGTCGGTGCGCTGGTTGCGGTACACGGTGAACACCGGAACCCACGCTGCCGCTACACCGGGTCCGGCGGGTTCGGTGGGGGTGGTGAATTGGCGGGTGGCCTCGGCGGTGACCGCCAGCCACATCTCGAGACTGTCCGGGGCGTGCAGTGACGACGCGAACACCTGATGCAACGCCGCCGCGACGACAGCCGGGGTGGAAGTGTTGATCATGACCGGCAAAGCCTTTCCATGAAATGACAAACGAGATCGGACGAGATGACCGGTGCCCGGGACCCCGGGGCGAGCCCTTGGGTCCCCCGGGGCCGCACAAGGCAGCGGTCAGGCGGTGGCGAGGGCGAATGTTGTGGAATTCATCGTCGATCCGTTTTGGGGGCCAGGGCTACCGTCCACCGGTGCGGGCCTATGCGATCGATGGCTTTGGCCGTGAAGTCGTCAATATGCACACTGAGCGGACTGGAGGGGTGTCGAGCCCATTCAAGGGTTCGCCGCTCGGCTTGTTCGGCGTTGCTGGCGTCGATGGCCACAACGACGACTCGGTCACGGTCGGGCCAGCCGGGGTCGTGGCTGAGCCGCTCGACATCCCAGCTCACCGACGGTGCCTCGGGCGAACCGACCGGGGACCGACCCGGCGGTGTGCCGATTGCCGGTTCATCGGGTGCTATCAAGTCTCCCAAGGGCATTCGAGGAGCCGTTGGCGTTGAATTCATGACCGCGTTGGCGGCGGCCGACGGGTTGTCGAAGACACGGCCGTCGGGCAGCATCAGTCCTTGCGCGGTGATGACAGCCGAGAGGCTGGAATCGGGCATTGTCAGGGTCTGGCCCGGCTCGAGTTGTCCGGTGTCGAGCAGCTCGCGGATGGTTACCCGCCGGGTGCGCGGGAACGGGAACGGGTCGTCGAAATCATGATCGAGCTGCCACGACGGCGCGCACGTCGTGCAGATGGTGCCGTTGTCATGGCCACACACGGTGGGCGGCACGATCCGCAGACGGACATCGCGGGTGGCCTGCACTCGTTCTCCGGTGTCGAAGTAGGTGAACGACTCGTCCAGGCGAGCGATCAGCACCTGGCCGTCGTGTTCGTTGTTTCCCGCGTCAGTAGCACCGACGGCATCGGTGGGTGCGGTTGGGGTGTCCGGTACGTGGTGGGCGATCACGTCGTCGCCTGCGGTGAACCGGTAGACGACTCCGCTGGTGATGCCGTTGTCGTAGCCGTCGAGCTCATCGATCTCGACCGCGACACGGTGACCGTCTCGGGTTGTCAGCTCGGGCGACAGTGTCGCGTGCGGCCCGGTGATCGCTTGCGCGTGTTGCCACGCAACCGCGTATTCGGCGAGGGTGCCGCACACCACCTCACCGTTGTCCCGGTAGGTGTAGCGCGGACCCAAGCCTCGGATAGCAGCGGCCACAATGTCGCCGGTCTTTTCCGTGCTCGCCGTGTCCTGCTTCCACGCCTGGTATGCCGCAGCGATTTCCGGGTGGCGCTGGCAGAGCGTGTCGAGGATGACCTCACG
This sequence comes from Nocardia sp. CA-107356, assembly GCF_050946365.1. Taxonomy (NCBI): domain Bacteria; kingdom Bacillati; phylum Actinomycetota; class Actinomycetes; order Mycobacteriales; family Nocardiaceae; genus Nocardia; species Nocardia sp. CA-107356. Next base: position 9,439,449 of record NZ_CP191992.1, read on the forward strand.
AGTCAGTCGTTCGTTGGTCCTCAGCCCGCCCGGCTCTTGGAGGAACACACGGTTGAATTCTTCGAGCTGATCCAAGAATTCGAGTGTGTATCCGAGTTCGGCAGTGCTTTTACTGTCGGCGTATTTGGTCAACTCGGCGCGCGCCTGCCCGTCGGGCGGGTGGCTGGAATTCGTCATTGAGAGTCTCCTGTCATCGGTGGATCGGTCGAGAGGATTCGATAAGGGTGCGAATGTGGGGCGAAACGCGTGGCATCGGTCGTTTCAGCTCTCCCGATGCCACGCGTGTCGCTGGGTTACGTTGTGGCGAAGCGGAATTTCTTCGGCGCGGCCGATGTTTGTGTGGCGACACCGGTTTCGGTGAGCTTGACCAATGCGTTGTGCACGGCCCCGCTCGATCGGGTGATGGCTTTGCCGATCTGGTGGGGGCTGAACTCGGCGTCGGGGTGATCGCGCAGGAAGTCCTCCACCTGTCCCCGCAGCGCACCCGGAGCCAGCCGCTGCGGTGACTCGGGTTGCGCCGCTGCCGCATCGGGACCGGGGGCCTGCGCGTCGGGGGCAGGGTCGGCGGGTTCGTCGCCCGTGGGGGCGGCTACGGCCGGTTCCGGCTGCCCCGTGTCCGGCTCGGGGTCGGCGGGCGCGTTGTCCGGCTGCGTCGTCGCGCCGGATTGCGAAGACACCGAACCGATCACGGGTTCGCTCGCCTCAACGGCAACGGGTTCCGCTTCCTCAACGGCGGCGGGTTCGGTCGGCTCAACGGCAACCGGTTTCGACTCGGCGGGTTCGGCGGGGGTGGCGGTGGCCTTTCCGACGGTGGTCCAGGTTTTGGCCGAGTGCGGGGAGTCGGGGTCGCGGTGGGAGCGGGCGGCCCCGGCGGTTTCCCAAGCCAACAGGATGCGTCGGGTGGTGGAACCGCCGATCCCGGCCGCACCCGCCAGCTCGTCGGCGGTGAATCCGGGATTGTTGCCCAACGCCGCCCACAGCGCTTTCTCGGTGTCGGTGCGCAGCACGGGCGCACCCGCAACCGGATCGCCACCCGCAGCGGTGGTGGTGGTGGTGGTGGTGGTGGTCGGGTCGGTGGTGGTGTTTTTGTTTTTCTTTCGTGCGGACATGACGGGTCCCTCCATGAATTACTGGATTTCGGTGGATGTTTCGGTCATGTCCCGGCCGGGACGGAAACCACGCCGTATCGGGGAAAATCCCCCCGGGGGGTTCGGCGTCGTTCCCATCACTATGGACGCTCGATACCCGTGCCGATGTCAAGCGGAACGTGAAAACAATGATCCACGCCCGAATTCCTCTCGTCTGTCGCCGGAATTCGAATACTGCGAGAGGAATTCGACTCTTCCGGATTGTGGTCAGTCCTCGCCGGGTATCAGGTCGGCGGCGGTGAGGTCGGTGTGCAGGTCGTGTAGTTCGGCGAGGTCGGCGTCGAGTTCGCGGGCGTCGAATTCGGCTGGGTCGTCGCCGATGTCGGGTAGCTGCCCGTGGCGCAGGGTGGTGGCCAGGGCAGCGAGCCGGTGGGCGAGTGCCTCGGCTTGGTCGGCGAGCTGGTCACGCCGGGACTCGAGGAGGTCGGATGCGTGGGCGCGCTGGGCCGTGAGTAGCTCGCGCATCTGCTGGTGCCATTGCTCGCTGCCGCCGTCGGCGGGCAGCAGATGCCACGGATGAGCCCGACCACGCGCGCCTTCCGGTGTTCGCACCCGGCACACGAGGATGCCGTCGTGGAGGTGCACATCGGTGACCGTGGCGCGTAGGTCGGGCTGATCGGCGAGTGTGACCTCGTCCCCCACCCGGATCGGGCAGTCGGCACCGGGGGCTGTGAGGGTGGTTGCGGGGGCGGTTGTCGTGTCGTCGTTTGTCATTGTGGGTTTCCTTCCGGGATTGCGTTTGTTGTCGAAAGTGATTGCGGGGACCAGAGATTCAGCGGGTATCTGAAACGGGCGGGCTGCTGCCGTGGCGCGGGGTTGGGTGCCCCGCGCCACGGTGGCGGGGTTTATGCGGTGCGTACGGCTGCCACGGCGGCGTGGGCGATGGCGGCGGCGGTGTCGGCGGGGTTGGTGAGTTCGTGCACGGTCGCGCCGGTCAAGGGGGTGGACCATGCCTCGTCCGGGGTCAGCCACAGCACCGCGCAGCCGTTGGCGCGCAACCGATCCAGTCGCTTCTGTGCGGCGGCGCGGGGCTCGGCACGGAAGCGGCCGTCGGAGATGATGACCAGCAGGCGGGTGTTCTCCGGCCGGGATAGTCCGAGGGCACCGTCGAGGGCATCGATGGCGGTGTCGATGGCCTCGTAGAGGGCGGTGGCGGCGAAGTCGGTCACCTTCGCCGGGGCGGTGCCGGGGTAGGTGACCGGCAGCACCTTCTCACCGAAGGTCAGTGTGGCCGTTTCGGCTGGCATCACGGCGAGTTTCGCGGCGGTGGCGATGATCCAGGCGGCCGAGGCCACATCGGCGGTGTAGTCGTCCATCGACCCGGACACGTCGCACGCGATCCCGACCCGCAGGGGCGGCACGGGAACGGATTTGCGGGTGGAGCGGGTGAACGGTTGCGCGGTCGGGACCGCCCCAGCAGCGCGTTGAGCCTCGCGGGCCAGCACCCCGCGCATCCGCAACCGGCCCGGCGGCAGCGCCGAGGTGGTCTTGGTGACCGCGCGCTCGCGCTGGCTGGCGGTATTCAGCGCCCGAGCCAGCACCCGCGCGGCAGCGCGTTCCCCGTCGCGAGGCACGCGAGTGGTGCGCCCGGTACTGCGGCCGGTGCGGGGACGTTTGCCGAACACGTTCGCCGCTGTCGTGTCGGCGCGGTCGGTGTGGCGGGCCTCCTCCCGCGCGGCACGGTCGGCTACGTCTGCCGGGTCGGGTGGGAGCTGGTGCGCGGCAACGTTTTTCGCGACGTTCCCGAGTGCGCCGGTGACGGCTTCGCCGAGTGGGGAGCCTGGTTGTGGGGTGGTGTGGGGTTCGGGGCCGACCAGTGCGGCCCAGCGTCGCCCGAGTTCGAGCATGCCGGTGGTGTTGGTGTCGGAGAGCCGGTGCGCGATGCGCCACAGCGTCCGCAACTGGCGGAGGGTGTCGCGGCCGAGCACGGCTTCGATGGCGGTGGTGGCGGGTGCGCATTCGGTGGTGTCGAGTACGCCTGCGTCGATGCGGGCCAGCATGAGCGCGGCGGTGTGGGCGGCGGCATACGGGGTGGGCGCAAGCTGGGCGGTGGCCAGTTCGCCGCCGGTGTCGGCGAAGACCAGCTCGCGGGTGCTCGCGCGCAGCCAGTGTCGGTCGGTGGGTCGGCGGCGTAGTTGGGCGGCTTCGATGCGGGACTCCTCCAACAGCATTGCCGCCCCTACGATTTCCGGGTGCGCGCTCGAGGGTGGGGTCCAGCGGCTGTGGGTGGCGTGAGCGCATTCGTGGGTGAGCGCGCCCCAGGTGGGGGCGTAACGGTTGCGGTCGGCAGGCCGCCACGGGCGGGCGGTGGCAGGGTCGACGCCCAGGTGCGCGCCCTCGATAGCGATGGTGGCCAGGGCCGGAACGAACATCGCGAGCCCCCCGTCGGCCGCGCCGGGGGCGATGACCACGGTGAGGTCGTCACGGTCGGCGATCGCCGGGGTTTCAGCGGTCATCGCATCGGACAGGGTCTCCCACCCGGTACGGGCGGGCGGCACGGCGGTCGGTGAGGTCGGGGTGGTGATCACGTGCGAGGCGGCGGTCATGGCGGGGGGTGTCCTATCTGGCGATAGCGGTGCAGGGGTGTGGGTTTTAGAGGCGGGTGCCCAGAGACAAGGGCTCGAGGGTGGCACCGAAAACGGTTTTGACGACCTCGGCGACGATGGCGCGGTCCTCTTCCGGGGCGGTGCCGATGAGGTTGGCGGCGGCGGTGAGTGCGCTGGTCGCGGTGGCGATCTTCTGAAAGGCCAGCAGTTCCCGCAGTTGCGGTGCCCACCCGATCTCGCCCTTGGATTGACGGGTGGACAGATTCCGGGCCACCCGCACCGCTAACGGATTCACCCCGAGGCTGGCGGCGAGGTCGTAATCGCTCGAGACCTGCACCTGAAAGGCGAACCGCGACGCCAACGCATCCGACAGGATCGCCCCGTGCACCCCAGGGTTGTGGCCCGCGCAGATGTAGAACCCGGGCTCGGCTGTGATGACCTCGCCACCGTTGGCTTTGATCACGATCTCGCGGCGGCCGTCCATCGCCGGATACACACACGACAGCACACTCGGGGCGATGAGGGTCGCGTCGTCGACGAACAGCACCCGACCCTCACGCATCGCCCTCACCAGCGGCCCATGCACGAACACGAAGGTGCCATCCGGGGCCTGGGTGTACTCGCCCACGAAATCAGCGACCGTGGTGTCACCATCGCCCTGCACGGTCAGCAAGTCACCGAACGCGGCCTCGATCAACGAGGTCTTCCCGGTGCCGGGCGGCCCGTACAGCAGCACCGGGACCTCACCGGCGCGCATGGTGCGCAGCACATCCACATCAGCGGAACCGGCGAGTTTGCGCGGGTGATACATCTGCCCGTTCGGACGCGCCACCGGCCCGCTCGTCGGTTTGACAGCACGGGGCCTACGCGGGGCGGTAGCGGGCCGCGCCGCCGGTACCGGTGCGGCAGGGACCGCTAGGGCAGAGGCAGCGGGCGTAGCGGGGGCCGCCGGGGCAGGCGCGGCGGAAGCGGAAGCGGAAGCGGCGGCGGTGTGGGAGTTGGCGCGGTAGCGGCGTGGTGAGCTTCCGGTGCGGTCGGCGTGCCCGGCGGCGGTCAGCGCCTCGAGCGCGTTGCCGACAGCACCGGAGGAACGCGCCAGGGTTTTCGCGATCTCGCGGGGGGAATACTCGCGCCCCGGATTATCGGCCAGGACACCGGCGACCATGCGCCGCAATTCACCATTACCCAGACGGGCACCGGAAGCGGGTACCGGGGCAGCGGGTGATGTCATTTCATCTCCTGAAAGTCGAACCCAATTTCACGTACACACCACGCGGATCGTGGCATACGTGTGGCGAGGCCACCAATGGGATTTCCGTGAATCCCCCGGCGAATTCCGGGGCACGTATCGACGCTAGCTCGGCTCACAGCGAGTCCACAACCCGAAAACACGGCAATTTCCGGAATCAATTCCGCGAGCCCCCTATTCGACAACGCAAGGCACGAATGAAATGCGCACGGCCGGGCCAGACCGAGACGACGACACCACCGACACAACCGATAAAGGCAATAGAAGAATGACACAGAAGGATAGAAGACGAGGAAACGGAGATACCCACAGGTAAGCAAAACGCACAGAACAGACATCAAGAGACCGCCGACGAGTGCCGGTGACGCATGTCTATATAGCTTTGTATATAGACAATCCTGGATGACACCCGCCCGGATATGTACCGTCTCACCAGCAGTTTTACCGTGATGGGGTGGCGTGTTTTGATCACGCCATCGAACACCGCACGGAATACCACCATCGAACACCCCCCGCATCTGACTCTTCAAGATCACGAGAAATTCCGTGCACTATCCGATATGGCTCCGAAGCCCATTGCAATAGGAAATTGGCAAGTATTCCGTGCCATAAAACATGTCGCTCGCGTATTTCCACGGGCCGCGATACATCGCTATTTCCATCATATACGCGATATTCAGACCACCCCCGGTTGATTAATTCATACAATCGCGATCCGGGAGAGGCGATCGTGTTCTTCTCGCGCCTCGTATGGTCATGCCGGGCCGACTCGACATCTATTTCGTGGTGCGGTTCAGGTGTTCGAGGAGTTGGCGTGTTCGGGTGCTCGGGGTCTGGTCGATTTCGGCGAGTTTATGGGTGAGCAGTGAATAGGTGCGGGTGAGGGCGGCGTGTTCGCCGAGGCGGGCGTGCAGGCTCAGAATGTCTTGCCAGACGGTTTCGTTGTAGGGGTCGATCTCGATGATTGTCTCGAGCAGGCCCAGGGTGGCGCGGGGATCGTTGTCGGTGGTGCGGGCGGCCAGCCAGCCCAGCGCGTTGAGGGCGTCGCGGCGCGCGGCTTCGCGCAATGGTTCGACCCACGTGTCGGTGAGGTCGGTGGCCAGGACGGTAGTGGCCAGACCCGCGATCCGCTCGCACGCGGCGACCTGATCCTCCTCGCTACTGGCGCGGCGGCGTTGCGCCACGGCCGCGGTGAACTCCCAATAGTCGACGGTGATCGCCTCGCGCGAGAGCCGGTAGCCCAGGTGGTCATCGGCCAGCGGCGCGCTGACCTGCCCGCCGGTCGCGGTGGTGATACCGGTGCGCACCCGGCTCAAGGTGTTGGCCAGCGCGGCGGTGAGCTTGGCCGGGGGATTTGCGCCCCAGAGCACATCGATCAGCTCTGTCCTGCTCAGTCCCTCCGGATGCAGGGCGAGCACAGCCAGAACCTCCCGGCTGCGTGGCCGCAACTGGCACGTGATCTCCACACTCTCACCGCCCTCGGGTGCACGCCACAGGACCCGGGTCGGCCCGAACACCCTGATCGCCAACACCGGCTCGGCCTGCTCGCCAGACGGGCTCGACAGTGCCGGGTCGTGTTGGGCGGCAGGAGGATCGGTGGCTCGGTCGCCCTCGCGCGGGCGGATCTGCTCTTCGCTGCCGCCAGGTGCGCTGCCGCCAGGTGCGGTGTCGCCAGGTGCCGGAACATGTGCGGGAGCGGTGTGCCCTCGGGGGCGGGCAGCATCGGTATCCGGTTGCGAGCGCACCGGTGCTGGTGTGGGTGCGGGTGCGGTGGTGGCTGGGTCGAGCCGGTACACCGTGGGTTGCGGGGCCGAGCGGCGGCGAGCGGCGGCGGCGTGGCGGCTCGGCGGGCGAGTGCGCCGTTGCTGGCCGGTCGTGGCCGGTCGTGTCGGACGAAGCTGCTCACACACGGCCGCGGCGATGGTGCGGGCGGCCGGGAGCAAACGAGGACCGCGACGCGGTTGCCGAGTCCCGTGCAGCAGCGCTTGGGCCGAGGCTCGCGCGTTGGGCAGGGCTCCCAACACCGGTAGGGCGAGGGCCGTGGCGAAGTCGTTGTGCGGGCTGGCCCCGATGAGCAGCACTCCACGGTGACGGCACCCCTCGGTGAGCCGCAGGATGCGGCGGGCGGCGCGTGCGGGGTCGATGTAGTCGGCGCGGACGACGACCAGGCAGGCGTCGGCGGCAGCCAGGACCGGGTTCAGGACCGAATCCGGCTCGGGGGCACCGCAATCGGCGAACACACTCGCCCCAAGGGCTCGCCAGCTCCCGTGAGTACCGGCCAACAGCGAGGCGGCCACCCCCGCGCGAGTCACGTCTGGACCTGGTGGTGCGGCCAGTACTGGCACGCCGTTGGACAGGAACTGCACGTGCTCGAGCACTCGGTCGGCCTGCACGGGTGCGTTCAGGTCGAGGGTGCGAGCCAGGCTCGCCAACCCCAGATACGGGTCGCTCCCGACCAATTCGGCCAGCTGCCCGCCTGCGGGGTCGGCCTCCACCACCAGCGCGGCCTCGCGACCGGGCCAGGCTCGGGCCAGAGCCACCGCCGTGGTCGTGGTCCCCGCACGCGGCCCCAGACCCGCGACCGCGATCAGCAACGGCGCCCGCGAGCCCGAGGCCGCCGGTGTCGCCGTCACCAGGACACCCTCACACCCGCCGCGACAGAGTCGGGCGGGCGGATCCGGCGGACGGGAGTCTGTGCTGGTGTCATCCCTGCCTCTGAACGTTGCTGATCAGCAGTCCACCACCGTCACCGGGTCGGGTGTTGATGACTTGGAGGTAGTCCACCCGTTGCCGGTCCGGACCCAGCTGCACCACGTGCACGTTCGCGGTCGTGGCCGAGATCGGGGTGATCGCCACGCAATGGGTGCTGCCTATCGGGATCGAGGCGATCCCGGCGGCGAGTGCCTCGGTGGTGATCCCGGACTCCGGTGCCAGCAGCCGCATCGCGGCCTCGGCGCTGCGATCGATGTAGTAGGCCGCCTCGAACGCCGCGATCACTCCCGCGACCGTCGTGGTGGTGTCTGCGGGGCGGTCGGTCACCAGGGTGCCCGACAACCCGGTGCACGCCCCCTCCGCCGCCGAAGTCGCGCTCGGCGCTACCGCCGTGGCACGCACTGGATCACCGTTCTCGCGTGCATCGTCGGCAAATACGGCCACCACGCCGATCATCACGGCCACAGTGGCCGCTAGCGCGGCCCATACACGCCCCGGCACCCGATACCCGCCCCTGTTCCACAGTGGCCGTGCTACCGCTGTGTCTGCCGCGTCCCGAGTCTGGGGCAACGCCACCAGCCAGCGGCCCTGCTGTGCCGATGGTTCCGGACTCGCCTCGACCCCGGCCCCGGTCTCGGGTTCAGAGTCCAGACCAGGGTCGGGGTTGGGGTCGGGGTCGGATACGAGGTGCAGGGCCGGTGCCAGTCGCGGCTGCTCGAGCCAGGCCCACGGGTCGGGCTCACTGGGCTTGGGCTTCTTGCCGAACATCATTCACCTCCGCTCATTGGGAGTGGTTCTTGCAACGGTTGATTCGCCGGGCCTGCCCGCACCCCGGGAGGGGGGTGTTCGGGGTGTGGGCAGGGTTCCCCGGGTCTAGGGGCGGGCCGTGTGCTCGGAGTCCGGCGGTAGGAGAGCAGTCGGGTTCGTTCGGTTGCTCATATCGGCTCCGGGAAGTTGGCGCGAGTCAGACCGCCCTTGGGTAGCTGCAACTTGGTCAGCGGACGCCCGCGACGGAAGGCGTTCCAGGTGAGGACGAACAGCGCCAGGAACTCCCGATCGGAAGTCTTGATCTTGTTGGTTGCGATCCTGTCCAGCCGCTCGCGTAGCGCGAGGATCGGTGAATCCAGCGCCAGGCCCGCTCCGCTGAGCACACGGTCGAAGTACTCCGCGCAGTCATCGGGGTCGATGTGGTGCAGCCGTACCGCGACCGCCGCCGTCACCGACGGGCGTGCCTTGATCCGCGTGATCCCCCGACTCGCATACACAGTGATGATCTCGACATGGGACGGGTTGCGCTCGGCCCACTCGACAACCCTCGGTGCCGACAACGCCGACACCCGGGTTTGATCACCGAACACGTTGCCGTCGAGCCACCGCTCGAGCACCCTGATAGTGCCCGCGATCAGCTGTGCTGTGGTGGTCGAACCGATGCCGCGCAACTCCAACTGATCGGCGGGGGTGCGTTTGACACCCTGGTCCATCGTGACTTGCGTATCCGAAGCCAGACCGGCGACCACGAGCATCGGGAACGCCAGTCCGGTCCCGGCGGTACAGGCGAGCGCTGCGAGCCGGTGCTGCCCGTCGAGCAGGTTCCCCGTACTGTCGAACTTGATGGCCTCACCGTTGAATTTCCAACGGCCCTCGATCATTTCGGCGTGATACTGCGCCACCTTCTTCTCGCGAACCTTGCGGTTGTTGGTGTTGCGGCGCAGCCACCGCGTCGCGAGGGCCGCATCCACAGCAACCACCTCCGGGCGCAGCGTCGACTCCGGATCGGGGGGTGTCTCGACGGGTGGATGGACTGGTTCCATGACTATCCTCCTTCGGGGTCAGGAGATCGATGACGCGTTGCACCGCGTCGCGTGCGCGGACCAGATCACTCAAGTGCGAGCCAGCGATCTGGTCGGAGTTCTTTGCGAACCGGTCATCAGCAGCCAGGCGCGCGATCCGCGCCGTGTCCTTGGTCAAGGTGTAGGCGGCATCGAAGAACGCATCCGTGATCGGACGCCGACGAGGCGAGCGCGGTTGCGGCTCCTGCGCAGGCGGTTTCGGCTGATACGTCTTGCCGTCGACTCCGGTGACCGGCTCAGGTGCGACATTTGTCGCACCTGCCAGCTCACGCCGAACCGTGATGTCACTGACACCGGTCGCGGCGGCGATCGCCCGTGTGCTCATGCCGATCCCGCGCATGGAAGCGACGACCTCGGACCGTTCCTCGCGCGGCAACCGCAACCGGCTGTTCCCGAATTCACGAGTGCAGTAGTCGTCCCACGAGTCGTAGCCGAGCACCGACCACGCCCGCGACACATACGCCTGTTTGACCAGCTCCCACACCGCCTCGACACCGACCCGGATCCGGTCGGTCAGATCACGAGCATCGACCGACGACAACCGAATCGGCGGGGAGCCCGGCGAGGTCATGGCCGCGCCCGGCTGGTATCGGCGAGCCGCAAGAGCTGGCCCGGGTCGGTGACCACGGCCCCGGCAGCGATCCCGCGCAGATCCAGCGGGGTGGCGTCTGGGTCGCCGTCGTCGTGGCAAACAGTGATCACGAACGCTGCGATCACGATGGCGATGACCACGATGAGCACAATCACCAAGACGCGGTAGCTTTTCATACCTTGCACCTGCCTTTATCGCGGTGACCGCGCGACAACGTCGGCCCCACGGTGGCGAGGGCGGCCACCTCCCGGCAACGGGGGGACGAACGCCGGGCGCAGCCGCATCAGATCACCAGGGACACGGCCCTGCCCGAGGATCGGTGCGCTGTAGAAATCGGTCATGATGCCTCCGTAATTCGTTGGATCCTTGTGTGACACAGGGAGGTTGGATTGTTGTGTGGCACCTGTCCGGCCCGGCGGAGGGGACACCAGGGCAGGACAGGGCATCTCGAACTGGTATAGAAGCGCGACCTCCGCCCCGCAAACGGCTCAGACATCGCAGTGCGTCCGGGACCGCGCGTTTCGGGGGACTGTGTGTTTCGCCCGGGGCCTGCCCGCACCCCGTGGAGGGGGCCGGGGTGCGGGCAGGGTTCCCCGGAAGGGTCTAGGAGCGGGCCGCGTGCTCGGAGTCCGGCGGCACGCGAGCCGTAATCGGCGGCCGGCCAGTGATGTCCTCGCCCAGCCTGGCGAGGACATCGCTGGTGGCGGTGCTCGCGGTGTCGTGGTGGCCGGCGTCGTACTCGCGCCAGGAGACCTCGGTCCCGCGTTGCCGGTAGGCGATGAGTGTGCGACGCCCGGCCTGCACCGGAACGACCGCATCGGCACTGCCGTGATACAGATGCAGCGGCACCACCGGCTTGGTGTGGGCGAGGGTTTCCAACGCCAGCACACGCCGCCACCACTGATCGTTCCACGGGTCCGGACGCTGGCACCAGTGCGCCAGCGGTTGCGGAAACCGTTGCAGCAGTTCAGTTCCGGTGAGGTGTTCGGCTTCGGCTACGGCGGCTATCCCGTCGTCGGTCAGCACGTGCCGCAGCGGGATGTGCTCGTAGGCTCGGGAGAGTCCGATCAGCGCGGCCAGTCCGACTCCCGCGCCCGCGCCTTGGCTGAACGCGGGTGCCAGTGCCGCGAGGTCGGAGGCCACGGCTCCAGCAGCGATACCGCGCAGATCCACCTCGGGCGCGTACCAGGGATGCAGTTCACCGCTGGCCGCGACCGCCCGACCACCGTCGGCGTATCCCCAGGCCAGCACCGGCGCGACCGGAGCACCCAGATTCGCACCGCGATAGACCGCACGCGCGAGATCGAGAACGACCCGGCCCCCGGCACGGGCAGCCAGAAACGTATGCGGTCCGTGGCCGGTGACGCCGAGTCCTTCACCGTCGGGCACCGCGACCACCCAGCCGCGCCCCAGTGCCGCTTCGATCCCGGCGGTGTCGGGTTCGGTGCCGATCGCCAGCAGCTGCGAGGGCGCGCACACCCCGCCGAGTCCACGAAACTCCGGGCAGTACACCAGGATCGCGGTGGCACCGGGTGCTGCGACCGCCTCGGGAATCAGCACGATCCCCGAGGCGGGGATGCGTTCGGCGCGGGAATTGGTGGAGATGTAGATGATCTGCCACGCTCCGGCCGCCCCGATCAGCTGCGGAGCGAACACCGGCCGTGTCCGCACCAGGTCCCCGGCACGGCGGCCATCGAGGATCGGCGCATCGTAGAAGGCGCTGTTCATGGGTGCGCTGTTCACGGATGCCTCCCGGCGAGGTCGTGGGCGAGTGCGATCATCCACGCGACCCCGCTGGCGAGTTGCCCGGCGGCGGCGTAACCGGTGTGGCGGCCGATCACGTCGGAGTATCGAAGCCACACAGCCGGATTCATCAGATCGGCGTTGTCGGCGACCAACTGCCCCCACGCACTCGAGAGCTGCCCCGCCAGTTTCGGCAACTGCCCGACCGGGTCTCCGGCCACGAGGGCGGTGATCTGTGCCCACCGGGCCGTCGCTGTGGCCGTATCTTCCGGGGATGGTGGTGGGGTGCGGGGGTCGGCGGCGTCGGTGAGCCGCTGGGCCAGGCTGGCTTCGGGCAGGTAGTCGACGACGCCGGGACCGATCCGGAAGTCGCTGTTGACCACGGTGGTCCAGGCGTCACCGAGCACGCCCGACAAGAGCGCCTGGATCGAGCCGAGCGCTGCTAGGGGATCACGCAGGTCGGCTTGGGCGGCGATCTCGGCGGCCATCCGCAACAGGGCGGCGTGATCGGGTGCCGCGCAACTCAAGTCACCCTCGACACAGATCTCGGCCACCCGCCCGGTCAGCGCGCCGTAATCGAGGCCCTCGCCCGTGGCGATCCCGCTCCCAGACGCGGGCGCGGTGGTAATCGCCACCCCCGACACCGCCACCCCAGACGTGCCCGGAGCGGGGTCCGGGGTGAGTTGGCCGGGGCGGCCGGGGAACACCGCCGATCCCGGGGCGCGATCGGGATCGGAGTAGAGCGCGATGCCCGCGACCCGCTCCGGCGGGACCGGTCCCTCGCCCGCGCCGACAGCTCGCGCGAATTCCGACACCACCTGCGCGCCTTGGGAATACCCGACCCCAGCCAATGCGGTGTCCGGGCACGTGGCGGCGATCCGCTCGGCGGCGGCCTCGAGTGCGGCGACGCCGTCGCGGACCGAGTCCGCGTAGGCGTCGGTGCCGCCTCCGGTGCCCACCGCGCCCCCGAACCCGGCGGGATAGGCGATGTAGCTGCGCGCCACCAGATCCGGGACAGCGGCCACCACCGGGCCGATGAGTGCGCCGAGCATGCCGGTGTCGGCCAGTGGGTCCGCCCCGGGTGAGGACTGCCCGGTGCCCTGGACCCCGAGCACCCACAGCAGAGGGCACCCCGGTCCGGGCGGGGGCGGTTGCGCCGATCCCGGCCCGGGTGCGCACAACACACTCGTGCACGCCGCCAGCACTGCCGCGGTGAGAATACGGATCCCGGTCACGGCTGGCCCACCCCCACACCGGCCCCGAACCCCGCACCCACCGTGCCAGCCGCAACCGCACCCACCACGGCGGCGGGAACACCAGCCACGACCGCACCGACTGCCGCGCCCACCGCCGCCCCCAACGCGGTACCGGCCACACCGGAGGTGATCGTGCCGATGACCGGCACCGCCACCACCGTGCCGACCAGAGCGCCGGTGATTCCGCCGATGGTGCCGCCGACGAGTCCACCGACAACTGCGCCGAGGGCTGCGGCCGGTGCTCCGGCAACGACAGCGCCACCAGCACCGCCGAGGGCGGCCCCGCCCAAGGTGGCTCCGCTGACCCGGTCGGATCGTCCGGCGGGGATGCCGACCGAATCCAGGGCGGTGGCGACCTGTGCCTCAGCGCCTGCGGCGGTGTTGTTGATGGCGTCCGCGCACTCCGGGGGGAGCCAGTCTGGGCGCGGTGTTTCCCACTGCCCGACTCGAATCGTGTTCTCCGGCGCCTCGATCGGCGCTACCGGTGCCACCGGTTCGGGCAAATGCAGATCCGCGATCGCGATCGGCTCCACAGGTTCATCCACCGCCGGCGCGGGGCGTGTCCCGGATCCATTGCGGATCTCGGGGGGCTGGGAGTAGTACACCGGCGGAGGCGGCACGGGTTCCGGCGGAGATGGGGTGGAGGTGCCGGGCTGCGCGGGGCTGGTGACACCGGGCTGATCAGTGATCGCCGCGGGCGCACCGGTCGCGCTCGCGGTCGCCGCCGACAGCAAGAGCACGATAGGCACCGCACCAGCGACAACCGTCCTGCCGCCGCGAGACAGACTGGTGTGCAGACGGTTTCGGCGCGCATCGCCGATTACACGGCACTGGACCAGAGGTGCGCGGGGGGATTTCCGTGTTTTGGGCATGCCGAATAAACCCTTCATTGGTCAGGGTGATAGATGAGAAAGATTGGTGAATACGCGGGGGCGGGCGCGTGTCCTCGGCGCCTCTCCCAGAGGCGAAAGTGCTTCTGGGAGGCCGCTTCTCAGGTGTTCACATCACCGGAAGGAGCGGGTGAGGGTTGTGGCGCGCCGCGCCGGGCTGTTGCGGACTTCGGGAGGCTGTTGCGGATGCACCGTGTGGGGCTCGGACGGTGGCACAGCCGGTGGTGGCGGTGCGGGTGTGGCGTTGTGGGCTGGACCGGGGTGATGGCCCCGGCTTGGTCGGCGATCAGGCCGACCGTCACAGCGGTGGCCTCCAGCTCGGTCAGCATCATCGCCACCGCACCGCGCCGACAGCCAACATGCGGCCACCCCACAGCAGTCGCCCCTCGCCCACGACGCGGGGGCAGGTGGCCTCTGGGCGCAACCGTGTCCTGGGAGCGCGGCGGCGGCCAGGGATATGTTCCCGTTTTCGAACATGACGAAATAACCCTTCACGCGAAAGAGAAAAAGAAAGCAACAGAATCAGGAAATGCGCGCGACAACGCGTGAGAAAGGCTGGTGTCCCCCGACTGCTCGACCACAGCCGGGAGACTCGTCGCCGCATTCCCCATATCAGAGGAAACGGCCCGGCCGATCAGATGAACACAAGGACCAGGCTCAATGCCTGCGAGGCGACTGCCAGCACATTCGAGACCAGCGATGCGCCCGCGTCGAGCAGCGACAGAATATTGTATATGTCCACGATTTTCCCTTACCGGAGGAGGTGTAGTTGCCCCACCATCACAACCCCGAAAACCGCTGCCGCGCCACCCTTTCGAGAGGGAAGAATTGTGCTACCACAATCATTACCTCCCCGGCCCGACATGATGGCCAGCACCGATGCGCGAAAGGGGTAACAGTTGTGTCAGTAGAAAAAACTTTCCGAGTGCGTGACCCTGAGTGTATGGGTACGGCAAATACGCCGCGCCTGCCGCGCGGAAACCTGTGGCTATTTATGGGCTAGCTCGCAGAGAATAATATTTGCCGGGATGATCTCTCTCTGGTAAGAACGAATCAACTCGGGGGAGTTAACCCTTCAACGTACCCCACGTGGAAGGAAGTACGGAAGACCGTAATAGGAGGGGCAGAAGTGACATGGACGACGGACCCGGCACACCACCCACGCCGACGCAACCGCTCCGGTTCGCACTGTTCGGGAATACCCGACCTCGGCTGCTGGGCACGCCAGATTCGCGACCGCCACAAGCTCGCGCGCCCGCGCGCCGCCGCCCACCTTCACATCGGCGCGGACATGCTCAAGAAGATCGAACACAACCAGGCCGCGCCCTCGCCAGCGGTACTGGACCGGATCGTCACCGCCTACGACCTCGATCGCGCTCAGGAGCGCTACACCCGCGACCTGGCGCGCCCCCCGGTCCCTCTGCCACCGATCGAGGAATTACGCACCCGCACCGCCACCCCCGAGCGCTGGGTAAGACTGGCCAGCCTCGGCGAGCGGGGGATCGCGTGCGCCTACATCGATCCGCTGTGGAACCTCGTACTGGCCAACGATCGGTTCACTGCGGGCCTGCCCAGCATCGAACAATTCAGCGACAACATCGCATTGTGGTTCTTCCACCCCGGCACCACGCCCGCCTCCGAACACATCGTCGTGGACCGCGACAGTGTTGCCGCCTACCTGGTCGCGACCTTGCGCGGTGCGCTCGGACGCCATCGCGACACCCCGCGCGTCCTCGCCCTCTTCCAGAACCTGCGCGGCTCGGCCACGTTCAACTCGCTCTGGAACAGCAGCATCGCGGTCGCCTACGGCCGCCGCCCTGACGACCTCGTTCACCTGCGCGACCCCAACACCGGCAAGCCGTACTCCGAAAGAGTCCAACTCGGCTACGTCCCAGGCACCCCCGACGTCCGATTCTGCATGAGCTACCGACAGCCCTACAACGGACCGGCGCTGTCGTGACCGGCCGCGCAGTGCCACCTCCCGCCGCAGCGGACCGTATCAGCGGCACAGCGCGCCGCAATCACACCCTTCGACAAAACCGGGCCCATACCCCCGAATGCCCGTACCACCGAACAGGAGTCCCGACAATGAAAGGCAATTCCCCCGCGCACGCCCACGACAGCGACGGCAATCCAGCACCTCGTGTTTCGCACACCGAAACCGCGCACGCGCTACCCCGCAGAGACAGGAAAGGTGAGACGGGACAGGCCCCCATACCGGCCGGATTACCCGATTTCCACGACTCGCTGGAATTCCTGCGCCGCCACCACCACCTGTCCCGCGAGTCCGCCGCCCAGCACGCCGGGATCAGCACCTCCTACCTCAACAGGCTCGCACAGAACCGCAAACTCTTTCCCCGCCGCAACGTCGTCACCAAACTGGCACACTCCTACGGACTCGACCCCTGCCAGCAACGCTACCTCCACGAACTGTGGGAACCCTCCGCCCACCTTCCATCCGCCGACGAGATGCGCCACCGCCTCACCAGCCTCGGCGTCCCAGCCCACCTCGACTACCTCGACACCCGCGAGGTCCTCGCCGTCTACATCGATCCCCTCCGGACCGTGCTGCAAGGCAACCAGATATTCCATCGCACGGTGCCCGGCCTCGCCGACGCAGGCAACAACCTCGCCTTGTGGATATTCACCGCCACCGCCCGCCGCATCATCGACAACTACGACGACGAAGCCCGCCTCGCCGTCACCATCCTGCGCGCAGCACTCGGACGCTACCGCGACCTCCCCCGGGCGCGACACCTGTTCCAGACACTGTGCGCCGACCCCGAATTCACCCGCCTCTGGGAATCCACCACCCTGCAAGTCGCCTACGGCCGCCCCAGCCCAGCCCCGATCCGCCTGCGCACACCCGACACCGACGAACCCCGCACACTCAATCTCGAAATCAGCGAATTCACCGACTGCGCTGACGTTCTCGTCGCCTACGGCATCTACACCCCACCGGCCAGCGCCCGCTAACAGCACCACCCCCGGAAGGACTCCTTCTAGGGTTCACACACGGCCGACGGCGGCCAGCGTCTCAAACCATGACCGACGTAACTTCCCGTCGAGCCAGGCCCTCGCCGGGTGGGAGACCACGTACCGAGCCGCCGCAGCCACGGTGCTGGTCGGGGATGAGCTGGAACTCGTAGCAGGAAAAGGGGGGCGCGACGAAACTCGGGTTTGGTTTGATGCCGCACAGGCAATGCGTGCCCGCAACAACAGCGTGACGCTGCGCCGATCCACGCGCCCACCGAGTACCAGGCACGCGCGGGCATCGTTGCAGACGGTCGAATCTGAGAGCGGCACAACCGAAGCCGGACAGGCAAGGGGTTCATCGACGGTGTAGATGGTCAGTTCTCGGCCACTGAGACTGCCGCCGAACCTGCTCGTGCGCATCGGAATCGACCCGGTCGCGCCGCTCCGCGCGGCCACGTGGATCCAAAGCCACGGCCGCGACAGCAAGCAACACCAACACGACGATGACGCCCACGATAGACCCGCCGATCAACAACAACCGTTTCCTATTCCCTCGACAGATGCGTGGCGTGAACACCGCCACCGATGATCTGATAGTCCTTGCGACACAAATACTTTCATGCCAAACCTCCACAAACCAACCCATCGGCAGCGCGGCACAGCCTGCCGAACTCGACCACCACAGCCCCCGAGGATCCTCAAAGCCCCCGAGCCACAAAGTGAGCAGAGACTCCCGAAGCCATCCCAGGAGCACGGCGCCCGATGTGACCACTGCGTAACCTCATGACCGGCGCGGAACCGCCAGTGACGTGAAAAGTGTTGTCCCGCGAGGGTTTCCGCCGATACTATCGCCCCCCTGACTGCTCGCGGCGACCGTGTATCAGTTAGGCTCGACGCCTATCAGCCATCCCCCCGGCTGATAGATGCTCGCGGCCACCGACCCTCCCCCTCCAGGTGTCGCGAGCCCGGATGCCGTCGGGCCCTCCACGCTCGGCGGCATCACTCATTTCGGCCCGGCCATCACCCAGGATGTGTCAACAACTCGCTTCGTCTGCCCCAGTCAATTTGGTCGGGGGGCAGTCTTACCGAGTTGTCGACAGGGATGCGGGAGCCCAGCTGGAACCTGGTCGCACATCGAGATCCTGGCCCGGCTGGGCGCTGTGTTGCCCACCGCATGAGGAGTTGCTGAGCGGGACCGCGATCGACGGCATGCTCACCTGCGGGATGGATGCGGTGACGGCCATCGCCGAGCTCAGCTGTTGAGCCGGACGATCACATTGTGGGGTACGGCGATCTCCATACTGATTCACAGGCTCTGCGGGGTAAGCCGAGGGCGTAGCCGACGTTCATACGCGCTCACCGGCAGAGGTCGGCCACCGACTTCATCGGGTCTGCGGGGTCGGACAAACCAGAGTTCCGTACCCAACAGCGGGCCCCGGCTCCCTCCCTGTCGTCTGATGAGGGGGCCGGGGTCGCTGCCTACCTGCGGTTGCCGCACCCCCCGGTGTTGTGTTGTGGAGATCTGGGCGCGACGCGCTCCATTCGATCACGAATTCTCTTGTGCGCCATAGCCTTCAACATACTTTCATCAAAGTATATGAAAAACACTGTCGGACAGTCGGTTTGATGTGCCCAAAACAAGCGGACGGTCATAAATCGTCTATCCGAGAAAGTCGGGACTGACCGCGCCGCGCCGCTGGATTTCGCCGAGGCTGGTCGTGGCAGCACTTCGGCCCCGGTGCAGGTCCGGGGCCGAAGCGGCTGTGGAGCGTCCTCGACTCTGTATCGAGGCTGGCCGAGCCTATCGCGGCTCGCCCCGTTCAGCGGGGACCCGGTCCGGGGGATGTCGGGGGCGTGCAGGGCTTCGAGGTCGCCGACCGGGCGGGTAAGCCGATGAGGGCGAGCCACGGCACGGGCCTATGGAAGTCCTACCGGTCCGGTGCTCGAGCAAACACCGCAGGCCCAGTACCGACCGATCGTTTCACCACGACTGGGCCTGCGGCGTTTCGACCAGTGTCCGAACTTCACGCTCGTCAGGACCCCGGCCTCACCCCAGCACACTGCCACGCCGATGTGATATGTCAAGCGCCGATGAGAAACCTCGGTCACGCGATGGTGATCCGCCCCGACTTACCTAGGTAGTGGCCCGAAGAAACTCGTTCGTTGCCGATGTGCGTTGTTCACCGATGCGACGACGGTAAGAGGTGTCGGCGGGCACAGGTGCCGGTTGGAAGCGTTCCACTACGTGGTTGATGCCCGTCAGCGACGATGGCGACCTCTGCGGTGCACAACGACGTGGAGCCGAGTCGGGCAGCGACGCCCAGTGGGGTCGCGGTCATCGACTGGATACGGGTGTTGCATGCCGGGCTCGGCTTTGCGAGCGAGGCCACGGCGAGTATATCCATCCGGCTGGCGCAGGCGGTTGTCTGCGGTGGCCGGTCGATGCGGAACTGGCTTTGATGATGACTGCATTACTACCTCTTGCCTACGGGTACTTGCGCGATGACTTGATCGGTGATCGCGACCGCGATGCGGGTGACGACACGTTGCGGGCTGCTGCCAGCTTGCTCGGCTACGAGCTGGGTACCGTGTTCCATGAACCGCCGCCGGACAGCGGAATGCTTCCACCAGCGTTCGTCGATTTGCTCCAGGAATGTCGCCGTGCCGCAGCGCACGCGGTGATCACACTGGCGGGGCACATGTCGAACATGTCGGTATCCCGGATGGTCCTGCAGGCTGTTCTGCAAGTGCGTGCGCAGGCCGTCGTCCACGAAGTCGGGCATTGAGTCTCGGGGCTGGCTGCCTCGAGCCTCGATCGGCGGACCGCGGTGTTGGGCGGCGGGACTTCCTTGGGCGTGTGAGCCGGAGCTGTTTCTACTCATGCGCAGGCCCCATATTTCCAGCGCCGAGGCCAGGGTCATGTACTGCACATACGCGAGGACGACCAGGATGCCCCCGTAGTCGCGTACCCAAGCATTCAGCCAGCCCAAGGCTGCTAAGCCCAGGCAGATCAGCACGACACCAACGACCAATGCCGGTATCCGCAGCGGCAGGAGTTGATCATCGAGACCGGCATCCGATGATGCCGGAGGGGCGCTGGCTTTGCCCGATCGGCTCGCGGGGCCGGTAACGGGAGCGGGGTCGATGGCAGGCAACGAATCGGGTGAGAAAACGGTAGTAACCACAGGCGTGTCTCCGCGCCGATGCTCCGATCGGCTGAGGTCGCGAATCGAGGTCGAGGTGATCACGAACAGTCACCGTCAGCGGCGACCAACTCGATACACAAGCTAACTAACAGTTATCCACAGCCTGACAGATACCGGCGGGGAAGGAAACCGCGATCGAGTCATACCACCGCGACGACCCGGTGATACCGAAATGTGATCTAACGCCGACGTGCGGCGCAGAGCTGGGGAAACAGACGTTCAGTTCGGTCGATCGCAGCGCGGGCACCCGCGCCCATGGTTACCGAACTGATACCTCGGCTGCCCCGGTTACCCGCGACCCGATCGCGGCGCGGGACCTGTCCGGTTCGTCGGTGTGAGGGGCGGGCACAACGGGGAGATCGACGATGTACACACCAGATTCCGACGCTGCCCCTGCCTCGATATCCTCTACCGTTCGGTCGTGGGCTGGCCGAGTTTGTCGAACATGTGCTGGAGTGTTTCGAGGGCGGTCTGGATATCGCGGCAGTGTCGCAGTTCCCGCATGATGCGTCCGCGAAACGGTGCCAGTTGTTGGGCTTCAATCGCATGGACGTGGTCGAGGTTCCATACCTGGCGACCACTTGCCGTGATTTCGGTGCGAGGACCGAAAAGCGATTCCAAATCCTGCTTGCGGTAGCCCCACAGTCGTAGGTCTACCTCGGAAACCATGCCCGCCTCCGCCAGATCCCCATCGTCGTTGACATCTTCGGCGGTACCGCGATATTCGGCCATGATCCGCTCGTCCTCGAGGTCAGACCCACGGACATCGAAATTGGCAGACATACCAAACCCCCAATACGTTCACGACGAGCCTCGCCGTCCCTGCTTGTCAACCGAAATCTACAGTGCGCCAACCCAAGACACCAGCAAGCAATCGCGAAGCCCAATGCGGCTACCGGTTTCAGCTGCCCTCGGCGCGCGCCGTGCGTGGCACGCGCCCCGAGGTCCGTAGCCAAGCGGCGCGTTCGGCAGTGGCGGCCGAACGCACCGATGTCATGGGCGGTGCTGGTCATGTTTCGGTATCCGTCGTGGCCAGCACGCTACAGCGAAGTACACCGTGGCCAGCCCTCCAACGCCAATACCCAGACATGGCGATGGCCCTCGAACCAAAGGGGTAGTTCGAGGGCCTCGACAAGAGGCTACCGCGTGACCACACTGCGACAATTCGGATTCCGCAAACCTCTCAGAGCGGTTGTCCCAGCACCCGGGCCGACCACCCATCCCGAAATACCTACACGAACGGGGTGGTCGCAGAGGCGGCCCGCATGTCAGGTGGTGTGAGCAGGGGGCTGGGAGACCCGACCCTCCTACTCGATCATCACCTTCGGGGTAGCCGGTAGTCGCTCGTCGGCACCCACGCGGCCAGGGGTAAGGACAGATCGAAGTTGGCTGGGTAGAACAACAACCCGGTTTGGGGTTCGAGCGGATAGATGTGGGTCCAGCCGCCGGTCCATTCGCCGCTGGGACCGTGATCCACCACGCAGACGTAGTCCGTGCCGGTGCGCACGATGGTGCCCGTGGGCATATCGGCGAGCTGAGTGCCGGTCCGGATCAGCTGGGCCGCTCCGACGGTAATGGGCACTAGAATTCCTTCCGATCAGGTTGTGGGGCTGTGGTTTTCGGTCTCGCCCTCGCCGGACGGCAGGTCGTCCTGCGTGGGCTGGTAGTAGTCGGTCTGCTTGTAGAGCGGGACCCTCCCGCTGCCTATCGCCTCGACATGAAAGCTGCCCTGTCGCGCAGCGCACTCGGTGCACAAACTGACAAGAAGGGTGACCTCGTCCTTCGGCACCGTGGCAAACCGGGCAGTCTCCGACAGCGATTCCATACACCCGGTGATGTCGCTGATCAGGACCATCGCCTCTTCGAAGCTCCAGCCCAACCGCATCAAGATCGCCACCGGCCACTCACCCGTGCCGACCACAGCTATGCCGGTATCAGTCAGCTTCTTACAGGCCACACAGGCACCCTCACCCACCAGCGCAGGCCGAACAGGCGGCGCGGAATCAGCAGTGCGCGACCGCGCATGTGCCGTATCGGATGATCTCCTACGCTGCGGCAACCGCGATGCGCCGGACAGCAACGCATCGCGGAAACCGTCGTAGGCGCGGCAGAGCCCGCTGAGCCGAGCCGCGCTCCCGTGGTCCGTCCCAGCGGCACGCTCGCTGCCCACACACAGCGCCGCATAGGTGATCGCGGCGGCGAACTCTCCGATGGTGCGCTCGGCCACCTGGGCATCGGGCACCGGAGCAAGCCGCACCGACGCGGTGATATGCCGATCGATCGCGTGAACGTATCGCGCGATCTCCGAGAGCGCGGCAGCGAGCCGGTCGGCAGCGATCAGCATCGCATCGATGTCGGAAGGGTTGGGATCGACAAGCATCGACAGCGACAGCCACCGCTGCTTATTCAAGGCAAACATCGCACTGATGGCGGCCGAGATCGGATCATCGGTGTCTCGACCGCTGATCGCCTCGATCAGATCATCAACGGTCGGCAACACAGAATTCGGCAGGGGCGAATGCACAAGCCCTGCAACAGGATCGGCTTGCGGAGGCGTCGACGAATCGGTCACTGGTCCTTACCATTCCCGGCGTCACGCTGGTCCGCCGCCGCGAAAACCGAGCCTTCCAATGTGACCCGCCACACCGGAACCGTGTGGACATAACGCTCACTGTGCAACCACTGACTCGTGATCGTGAGCGCGGTATTGGTGCGGCCGGAGGCGAGGTCGGTCAATGCCCGCGCGCCCTCGACGCGGCGCAGACCCTCCAGCATGGTGCGCTGCGACCGGGTCAGCCGCTCATGCGCGCCAGTCTCGATCGTGTGGTGACCGATGGCAGTCAGCGCCCACCCGGTCTGTTCCTCAGCGAAGCCGTGGCCAGTGAGCCAGTCGAGTATCCGCAGGACCTGCCCATGCTGGCGGTCGGAGGCGGTAGCCAACTCGCCCGCAGGCCGCGCGGTCCGGGTGAGCGCGCGCAGGACAGCCAGTCGCGGCAGAGTCAAGCCCAGCTTTCTCAACTCGGACAGCTTTTTCATTTCGGACAATCAAGCTCCCTTCCCAATGTTTGTCCGCCCGAAGGACACGCCGACCCAGTCGGCTATGCGCTCAACATCGCCATCGGCGTTCATGCGACGGCGATCATCGTGTACGACCTGGAAGTTGTCGGCCACAGTCCGGCGCGGGTGTGCGAGCAGTTCGCCCCGTCTGTCCCGAGCAAACGTGGTCGCGTGTGATTGCGGCGATGGTCGCCCCGGAGGCGCATGGGCTCCCCGGAGCATGCGATGGATCCGGACCAGGCGCACCGGATCTTCCAGTGCGCGGCATGCGGTGTTCACACGCGGCCGACGGCGGCCAGCGTCTCAAGTCGTGTTGGACGCAGTTCCCCGTCGAGCCAAGCCTGGACGGGCGGAAGACCGGGCCGGAGGACGTTGAATCCATCTAGGAATTCGTCGATTTCCTCCGAGGTCCGCCACACAGACTCTGCCGTGCTGCCAACCGTGTCAGCGTCTATCCGCGCCATGAGGTCGCGGCATGTGCCGCTGGAGGCATGGGTGAGGGCGAGGTAGCTGCCGGGAGCGAGGGCGGCGCGTAGCCGCGCCATGATCCCGGCGGGGTCCTCGTCGTCGGTCACGTAGTCGAGGACGCCGACCATCAGCACTGCTGTCGGCTGCGTGAAGTCGACCATTCCGCGCATGCGGAGTTTGTTGATGACGGCGTCGGGATCACGGATGTCGGCCTTCACGGTTGTCGTGCTCGGTGTGTGGTTGTACATCGCGTTGCAGTGCACGAAGACCATGGGGTCGTAGTCGATTGCGGTGAAAGACACCCCGGGCTGGATTTTCTCGGCCACATCATGTGGGTCGTTGCCGCCCGTGGAAAGCGGTATCCCAGCGCCGATGTCGATGAACTGCCGAATTCCTGCTTTGGCTGCGTCTTCCACAGCCTTCAGGAGGAACCGGCGGCTGTACCACGCTGCGCGCCTCATGTCCGGCGCGACCGCCCGCATCCGCTCGGCGACCTGCTGGTCCACCCCGTAGTTGTCCTTGCCGCCGAGCAGGTAGTTCCACAGCCGAGCGGCGTTGGGCTTGCCCGCGTCGACACCGACCGGTGTGCGCGGACGCCCAGATGCGGGCGCGGTCATGATATCGAGCGAAGCGCTGGGCCCGTGCTCGCTGGTTAACTGCTCGATCAGCGCGGCGGTTCCAGGCAGCGGAATCCCTTCCTCAGCGCCGAGTGTGCCCCCGGCCGGGTAGTGCGCGGTCATGAGCGCCTTTCTGGTGCGGCATCGAAGTTCAGGCAGTGGTGCTCGTAATGAATGTGTCGGGCGCCCAGCCGGTGAGTTCCTCGTAGGGTGCGAGGTAGTTGGCACCGCTCAGCGGTGAGCCGGGGAGGTCGGGGACGTCGAGGGCGGCGCATAGGTCTGGCATGTGGTCGATGAGGAAGCGCTGGCGCGTGGCGAGTGCTTCCTCGATCGAGGCGTTGTGCTCGCCCCAGCCCTGGACTGGGTGGGTGTTGTACCAGCCACTGTGCAGGTAGTAGATGAGGCCGAGCGCGAAGGTCTCACCGACGGTGATGAGGAGGTGTTTCGCGAGGGGCTCGGTGGTGGCGGATGCGGCGATGATCGGGGCGATAGCCATTGCCCGGTCCCCGGCGGCGACCGTCAGTGCGATGGCCGCCGTGCCTGGGCCCACGACCGGCCCGGCCGCCGTGAGATCTCCGCGGCGCAGCCCCTCGGCGATGGCCCGCTCGCGCTGGATAAGAAGCTTGACCGGCCACGGCAGGTCGTCCGGTGTGCCCGGCAACTGCGGGGTGGCGCCACCCAATAGCGCCTTTCCTGCTTTGATCTGCAGGACTTGTGTCTCCCCCTCCGCGACCATGGCCCCGAAAATGTTCTCGTGCCAGGCGCTCAGGCGGGCGAGCACGGTCGCGCCGTGTGAGGCGGTGCGCATCCGGCACATCAGCAGCACCCGCTCTGCGAGCTGTGTCATCGCGGTCTTGGCGAGCATCGACCACAACCCCATCGCGGGGTCGGTGTTGGTGGTCGCCGCGCGCATGTCGCGCAGATGACGGCCCAGGATGCTCGCGCAGTAGACCGCGGCCAGGCCGGTCGCGAGGTTGTCTTGTACCGCGTCACGGTCGGCCATCACGGTTGATCCGGGTCGGCGTTGGCGGGCGAAATTGTGTACCCCGTGCAGGGCGGCGCGAGCGCTGGCCATCGAAGCGTTCGCCAAATCGAGGCGACCGTCTCCGAGTGCGCTGATAGTGCGATGGAAGCGTTCGCGTGGGTCAGCGATGTCGCATTCGAAGCTCCCGTCTTCGGTAATGCGGGCCCAATTCCCCGCGAGCAGTGCGTCTTTCGGTATCCAGCAATTGCGGAACCGGATGAGTGCGTGAGCCATCGGCGAAAAGTCCTTGTCCGGCAACGACTTGACGTCCGCCCCCGCAGCCAAGCCGTCGACGGTCCGCAGGCGCAGCAGGAACGCAAGGACCCCCTCATCATGGCCGTGCGCGTGCAGGCGGGCGATGACGACGACGATGTTCGGTACCTTGGGGTCGGCGACATTGGGCATCGAGTACGACGCGGGAAGGTCGGGGGTGCGCAGCCAGAACCCGTTGGTCGCGGGATCCCAGACCGCCAAGTTGCGGTGATCGGCCCCGTTGGTGCCGCCGAGCTCGGTCAATGACAACACCCCCACCGCGGCGCCGGTGTCGAGATCGGCCAGGCACTGCTGCTGATACGGCGTGCCGGTCCCCAGCGTCAAAATCGCTTGTGCCACCAAGTCGATGTCCCCGGTCAGAAGCGGCAGCACGTAGGTCGCGCTGACGGCGGACTCATCGCACAACACGCCCCGCAGCTGGGGGTCGGCAGCGAGGTCTCGCACAGGCACGCCGAGCTCCTCGATCGCCGAGCGCAGCTTGACCGGCCCGCGCGCTGCGTGCTCGCTGTAGGTCAGGCCCGACACCGGGAGGTCCTTCGCTGCCCTTACCGCGTCGCGGACTCGCGCCCGTTGCACGGTGCCCGGGCCGAGCAGTGCGGTCCGCAACGCCGCGACAGGTTCGCTGCCGATGTGGGCACGGGTGGTGGTGAGATCGATGGTCATGCTGGTGCTCGTCTTCCTCGCCAGGCGACCCGCCGACAGCTGTAGCCGCGCGGCGTGCCGCCGAATCATGTTGGGTTGCGATGCCTTTCGTGTGCGTTCGGGTCCGGGGAATGTCATCGGTAGGCCGAAACGTTGTGTCGCCTGGTCTGTGTGATCAGGGCAAGAGACCGACGGCTTGGAGGGCTGTGACCCTGTCGCGGGCGACTACGCGATGGCGGGTGACGGCGCCGAGCACGGCGAAAGCCTCTTCCGGATGCCAGGATTCGCACACCACGGCCAGAGTGTTCCAATCGGCGCGCCACCGTTCGTTGTGGTGCGCCACCATGGCGCCGGTGCGGACCATGGTCGCCATGGTTTGACCTGGGTGGGGCCACCACCGGTGGTCGAACCGTACGATGGGGGTGTCGATGACGTCACACAGCGTCAGCGTCAACACCACCGCCTGCTCCGGATTCCACGCCCGGCACGCGGCAGCCAACTGCTGGGCGAAGAACTCCAGATAGAAGTGTGGGTCGTCATCGAGAGCCTGCAGCTGCTCTTGGTTCAGCCTTCCGGTGACACGGTGGTGTTCGATGAACTCGCGGTGATAGGTGTCGAGGAATCGGTGCGGGGCCAGTGTGCCGTCGCGATCGAGAGCTGGGGGGCGCAGTACGTCGATGGTCATCGCGTTGTCCTTAGATGTGCAGTGGCGGAGCTGGATTGAACACGACCGGGAATGCGTCCAGAGCGCGATGGAACGGACCCGGACGCCACACGAGTTGCTCTTTCGGGCGAGCCGGAACCAGGTCGGGTAGCGCGTCGAGCAGTCGTTCGATGGCGGTGTGGGCGATCATGCGTGCCAGAACTCGCGCCGATCGGTGACACGCGTGTGGGCCGGCGCCCCAGGACAGATGCCATTCGGCCTCGAAGAACTGGCCTGTGTTGACGGTGGGATCGTTGTTGCAGGCGGCCATGCTGATCACGACAGGCTGATTTGCCGGGAGCCAGATGCCGTCGACCTTGATGGGTTGCGGCGGGTAACTGAGGCAGAGGTTCGTTATCGGCGGGTCTTTCACCAAGATCTCGATGAGCGCGTCCGCGATCGGCGTGCCGTACGACTCGCGGCTAGTGAGGAACCGGTCCTCGGTCACCATGAGTAGCACCGTGTTGGCGATCAGATTCACCATCGGCTCGATCCCCGCAGCGTAGAGGGTGACCAGCTGGTTGATGAGTTCCTCGTCGGACAACCCGGAGTCATGGGCGAGCAGCCGCGTGGTGATGTCGTCACCAGGATTGGCCCGCTTGTCCGCGATATGACCGCCCAGCGATTGGACAAGTACCTGGTTGACTTTGTCGGTGTCGGTGGTGGAGTCGAACATCCTCGCCAGCGCCCAGGCGACATCGGCTCCGACGTCATCGGTGCAGCCCAGCATTGTGTTCATCACCGAGAAGGCCAGTGGCCGTGCGTAGTCGACGATGACATCGGCTGTTCCGGCGCGACAGAACTTATTGATCAACGGCGTGGTGGTGGCGATCACCTGATCGCGCAGGCGGTGCGGGTCGACGCCGTCGAGTCCAGCGGTGTTGGCACCGCGATAGAGAGCATGGGCGAGGCCCGCGCTGCGCAATGCGTTGGGTCGCCACTCCAACATCGGCTTAACCGGGCTGTCTGCGGGAATGGTGTCCTGCCATGCGCGGGGGTCGGCGGGAAAGTGCTCGGGATCGGTGAGGATCCGCACCGCGGTGTAGTACTTGATCACCAGTGTCGCGGGCACGTCTGGTGCGAGTTCGACCGGGACCAGTGACCCGTACTTTTTGTTCCGCATGTCCTGGTAGGCGGCGTGCGGGTCGTTCGCGAACTCGGGGGTATGCAGCAGGATTCGGGGACCGACCTGTTCGATCGGTGTCGAAGCTGCCCGCGCAGGAGCAGCAGCCGCAGGGAAGTTCTGCATCACGGCAGGGGTCTCCTATCCAAGCTCGAGCTGAGGGCAGGGGCCGAACCTGACCGGTAGCGCGACCACAGCGCTGAGGAAAGGGTTCGCCACCCGCTTCAGACTCTCGACGGGTACAGCCAGCTCGATATCGGGCAACGCGTCCCACAGCTGAGCGAGCGCCTCACGCGCGATCAGCGTCGCCAGCGACTCTGCCGGGCACCGCTGTGCTCCCGCACCGAAAGACAGGTGCGCGCGGTTGCCGCGGCCCGTGCGTTCATCGCCCACGGCGGCGGGATCACTGTTGCACGCCGCCACGCCGACCAGTACCGGTTCGTGCTCGTGCACCGTGCCGCCGTCAAGGATCTGCATCTGCCGTGGGAAGCGCGCGAACGCGATCGCCAGCGGCGGATCGCTGTAGAGCACTTCCTCGATCGCTTCCTGGGGCGACAGTGCCCCACCAACAGCATCGTCGCCGAACGGTTCGTCGGTCATCGCCCGCAACACAGCATTGGCGATCAGGTTCCACGTCGGCTCGGTAAACCGGTACAGCATCGCCAGCTGGCAGATGACCTCATCAACCGACAGCCCCGACCGATGCTTCAGCAGCCACGACGTCACATCCATACCCGGAGCGGCCCGCTTGACCGCGACGGTCTCGCTCATCGCCTCTTCAAGCATCCGGTTGCCCTGCTTCACCGACGCCGGATCAGTGGCTCGCAGCGTCATGATCGCGTTCACTGCGTGCCGCCCCGCCTCCGGCGATAGACCCAGCACCTCATGAACCACGTCGACAACCAGCGGTCGCGCGAACTGGCCCACCAGATCCGCCGAATCCCCTCCACAGAAGCCGTTGATCAGCTCGACCGCCACACGTTCGACTGTGTCCCCTAGAGCGAATTGGTCGATGCTGGCGAGGGTTTCGCTGATGGCGAGCCGGTACCTCGAGCGTGTCGCCCCCGAGCTGTGCAGGGCGTCCGGCCGTGGGCCCAAGATCGGCAGAGCGGGGCAGTCGGGAGGCACCTGCTGCGCCCAGGCCGTCGGATCGGTCGGATACCGCTCCTCGTGGGTGAGGATCTCCAGTGCATCGCGATATTCGGTGACCAGGGTGGCTGGTACCCCGATGTCCACCGGGACCAGAGACCCGAAATGCTGCCGCAATTCCCGGTACGCGGCCTGCGGGTCCGCCGCGAATTCCGGCCCGTATATCGCGCACCGGGGCTCGCAGGTGTCGACAGGCGGTCCGTGTCTGATCGGACATGCGCTCCGCTGAGGTGGAGGGGCTGGGGTCGTCAAAGGGTCACTCCAAACGATGAGGGAAACAGGTGATGCTGTGGTCCGCGATGGTCGACAAGTAAGAGGTGCGGTTTGTGTCCCATCAAGCTCAGTCGACGCACACAGGTAACGACCACCGTCAGCGCTGCTGAACTGTGTCGAAATGTGCGTGGGCCCTGTCGAATTCGGTCGAATTCGACAGGGCCCACGGTCATCTAT
The DNA here is from genome assembly GCF_050946365.1 of Nocardia sp. CA-107356. Lineage (NCBI taxonomy): Bacteria > Bacillati > Actinomycetota > Actinomycetes > Mycobacteriales > Nocardiaceae > Nocardia > Nocardia sp. CA-107356. The sequence continues at coordinate 9,469,123 of NZ_CP191992.1, forward strand.
CCCCCCGGGCGAGGACCGGGACCACTACGCTGCCGAGAATGGGTGGGACACAACCGAATGCCGAACTCCGCCGTCTGCTGGAGGAGATCGGCTGGTCACCGCGCGAGCTCGCGCGCCAGGTGAACCGTGTGGTGTCTGCTGATCGGCGAGTTCACCGCACTACTCCGTTCACGTGGCTTGAGGGAGTAGTGCCGCGCGATCCGTTGCCTGCGGTCGTTGCTGGCGTGCTGACCGAAGCGCGAGGCGAAATCGTCACCGTCGAGCACTTGTGGCCACGGCGGGCGATGCCCACGCAAATGTGGTTACCTGCGGTCGCTCAGATCGGAGACGACCGGTGGATGCCCGCCGACACGGTGGCGCTGCTGGACAAGTCCGAGGCTGCCGCCGCGACATATTTCGCGGTGTCAGGCACCGCGCTGACACCGTTCGCTCGTTCGTGGGCATTCACCGACCACCCCCTGATCCCAGATACGGCAACCAGTCAGCGTGTCAGCCTGACCGGTCAGTTCATCGACTACCTCGACCGTGATCTGGCGCAACTGAGGAGACTCGACGACGGCCGCGGCGGTGAGCTGGTCATGCGCGCGATAGCCCTCCGACTGACGCAGGTCATCGAACTGCTTCGGGACACCACCTATACTTCCGGTGTGGGGCGGCGACTGATGTCGCTCGCGGGCCAGATGGCTCAACTCGCCGGATGGATAAACTTCGATCTCTCCCACCACGGCACCGCTCAACGGATGTATCTGCTCGGCCTGCGTGCCGCCACCGCGGCTGGTGACCGGCAACTGGGCGCGCTCATCCTCAGCTGCATCGCCTTTCAGCAGACCTGGCGCGAACGCCCCTACGACGCCGTATCGATCATGGAAACCGCCCAGCAAGGGCTCCGAAGTGCCGCCACGCCCCGGGTGCGGGCACTCATCGCGATGCGGGAGGCCCGAGCATTCGCCACCAGCGGCATGGTCTCCGAGACATCCGCCGCACTGGACCGCGCCCACGAAGCAATCGCCCTCGGACCGCACGACAACGACCCCAGTTGGGTGTACTGGATGGATCCGACCGTTCTCACCAGCGAAGCCGGCCGATGTTATCTCCATCTCGGAGATACACCACGCGCGGAAAGACACCTCGCCGACGGGCTCGCCCGCCTCGGTGACGACACCACCCGCGACCGCGTCCTCTACGGGCTGTCCCTAGCACTGACCCACACCCGCGCCGCCAATGGGCAACAGGACCTCGCGCTGGCATGCTACGAAGCAGAGCAAGTACTGCCACTGCTACCGCACGTCGGCTCGGCCCGCTGCCGCCACCTCATCGACACGATCCTCACCGAACTACGACCACATCGGACCACCGCGGCCGTGCGTGAGTTCTTCGACAAATCCGAATCACTGCTACCGCCAGCGATCTGCTGAGCCTAGGATCTGGCGAGCCAGTCAAACTGGCTTACATGCACGATTCTTCACCAGCCACCACGGTGGCGGAACTCCGCGCTGAGCCGTACAACTCCCCCGCCGCCACAGCGATGATCGAGGCGGCCAACCGCGCCAACGAAGCGCTATACGGCCATGCGGATCAGTCCCCACTTTCCCCCGACGAATTCTCCCCACAGCACCGAGGGCACTTCGTCGTTGCCTACCTAGACGGTGTCCCGATCGGATGCGGAGGCTTCCGACGCCACCGCGAGGACCCGACCGGCGCCACCGCCGAGGTCAAACGCATGTACGTCGAACCCCACGTGCGCCGCCGAGGGATCGCACGTCACGTCCTTACCCGACTGGAAACTGACGCCCAGACCGCCGGATACCACGCGGTCATCCTCGACACCGGCAGCAAGCAATCCGACGCCCACGCCCTTTACGAGGCGTGCAACTACCACCGCACCGCCGGATTCGGCATCTACAAAGACAAGCCCGGCAACCGCGCCTACCTCAAGACACTCCCTCATCCATCCGAGCGCATCAGTCGAACCGGTCCCTGAGCGTCGATCTGAATCCCCCTGCCTGACGGTCAATTTGCACAGAAGCACTGCGCCGATCTTGGCGAGGTCGCGCCCTCCCGTCTGCACAACCACAACCACAGCCCGTCACGCACGCTGATCGTGAGGTTCAGCCACCCTCCCGGTCATCATGGATGCCGACCCCGGACCAGGTGCATTGCCCGAGGTGCGCGAGGCTGCTGTGCGCGCCGATGGCCCCGCCGTCCAGCGCGACCAACATGTTTTGGCACAGCACACTGGGGCAGCGGACCGCCACCAGTTGCCCGACGGGTGGCACCGGGCCTGCGCGATGGCGGCGCGAAACGCGTTGATCCATGGGCCTTTTCGTTCCTCGCTAACGGACGCGTTCCTTGGGGCGGCTTGTCTTCGGTGTGTTGCCAATCACTGCCATCAATCATCGGGGCACGTCTGGTTGTCCCGGAACTGGGAGACCACCCTGCCCGCTGCACGGATCTCGTCGGTGAATTTGCCGCCGGGGGTTGGGGTTGCGGCGGAGTGGTAGTGCTCGATGGGGTCGGCGGTGGGAAAGCGTTTGATGCTCAACGTGCGCCACAGGTTGCCGTGGGAGTCGGCGATCAGGACCACACCGAGGGCGCCCAGCAACAGGTCTTCGTCGTCGAGTACGCACCCGAACCCGAATGTCCGTGCCCGAACGCGAGGCATCGAATCCAGGAACTCGGTGGCGATCTCGGCGAACGTGCGGCGACGCGGGTACTCCTCCAAGTGTGTGAAGCAGAGCTGGTAGTCATCACTGGTCTCAGCGGTGAGCACGGCGAAGAACAGCGGTATCTTGCCCCAGGAATGCAGCTGGGTGTGGACGGTGCGGGCCAGCTGGGCGATCCGTTCAGGTGTCGGATCGGGCGTCGTTGTCATTGGGTAGGGAAATCCTCGGGTCTGGAAGACGGTGGCCCGCGCCCCGGGCATGAACGCTTCGCCGAGCTGGGTGCGAGTTCGGTTGCGGATATCGGTCGGTCGGGCCGTGCGTGGCCAAAGGCTGATCAGCTCGGGTTGTTGTGCACCGAGTGTCTTTGGCCAAGGCCAAAGGTCGCTTGTGCCGTGTGGTGGAGCCGGGTGTAGTGCGCACGGGCTTGGATGAGCGCGGTGCTCGCCTTCTGGTGCAGGAGGATGTCCAAGGGGGATTCGCTGTAGCGGGTGGTGCGCCGGTATTCCCACCAGGCGCGAGCGAGCTTGTCGACGGCCGGGCCGATGTCCCCCCGGGCGGCGGCACGGTTGATGCGGTCGATCAGGTCCGCGCGTACCAGATCGCCCATGTCGAAAACTCCGACGTGCCACAGCACTTGCGATCCGGTGTCGCCCTGGTCGGTGACGACGCGGTCGGGTAGTACCCAGTCGTCGGTGGTGGCCAGCAGGAACCCGGCTCGCAGAATCTGTCCGGCTGGGTGGTCGTCGGGCACGTCGCCGCTCATCGCTGCGACCAGCTCGCCCACTGTTGGTAGCGGTGGAGTGCAGACCACTGCGAGACGGTTATCGTCGAGGGTCGTCAATCGAGGCTCTCCAATGCGGTCGGTATTCATCAGCGGGTGCTGCGCCCGGATTCCCACCACGCCGCGCACTGGGCCGACAGCACTGCATGCATGTGCTGCCAGTGGCTGCCGCTGCGGTGGTGCAGGGCCAAGACGACGTGTTCGTGAACGCAGAGCCGGACGTCGGTGTACTCGAAACGCACCGTCGCCCGGGGCACGGCGGGATTCGGGAACGGTTCGTTGATCCAGTACCCGTCGAGAGATTCCACGAAGACCTCGCCGAGGTAGCAGCCGAAACGCGCCAAGGTGTCATCGCCGGGGGCCGCGTCAGCGAAGGTAGCGAAGCGCGTCAGTAGCGCGTGCTCGGCGGTCCGCAGTCCCGCTGTGGAGTGGCGGTCTTCCGGCATGGCGGGTACGTCGTGTGAGAAGAACGTGTTCAGGCGTGTGTGTTTGTCGCTCATCCAGTCCAGCCACGCGGTGTCGAGTTGGTCCTCCAGTAACCGGCGCGGTGGTGTCGGTGTGGTCGTCATCGCGAACTCGCTTGCGTTGCTGCGGTTTCCACGACACCGACGACGGCGGCCAAAGAGGCCCTGTACTCACCTGCGGGCGGATGCAGCCAGCACCGCTTGTCGCTGCCCGGAGTCGGGAGCACGATGACCGCGCCGGGATACAGCGGGCTGGCACCGTAGCGGAACAGATCGTTGGACAACTGGGTGGTGTTGTCGGTGGGCGTCGGGGGGTCGGTCAGAAACACCCACAGGCTGCGATTGACGGAGAACACCGGGGTGGGCTGCGCGGCGAGTAACGCGGTGATCTGGCGGCCCAGGCGTTTGGTCGTCACGATCGCCGAGACCTGGCTCGCGATCATGCAGATAGCGCCATGATTGTCACGGAATGTGTTGAACCCGAACTCTTTTCGATACATGCCTCGGCGTTCTTCGATCACGGCATCGGTGTCGATGTTGTCGATCCCAGCAGTGGTTGTGGTCATCGCTTTTCTTACCTCCGTTGATTGCTTTCTCACTCGGGCCGCAGGTGCGGCAGGGTTTGGCGGGTGCGGGGCAGAAGGCGAGCGGCTCTCGAGGCTGACCCGGGGATTGGTTATGTCCACAGCTGGGCGCACGGCAGAGTGGGCAGATCCGCAGCGAGGTTGTCATCGACGGTGACGGTGAGACCGTCGATGGCGGCGAGTTCGTCTGCGACACAACCGATCTGCTCGACACAGCCCTGGAAATCCAGGGTGAGCGCACCGGATTCGATACGGATGTGGCGGATACGCCGTGGAGGTTTCACCGCGCTGCCCTCACCCCGCGCTCGCCCGGTCATGCCCGGTCGCGATCGCCGCGACCGACGAAGGCTGCGCGCCCGCTGACCGGCGGGAACGGGCTTCCACGCGGGGGTGAATCGGTTCGGCGGAACTCATCGGGCTGGTCATAGAGCCGCAGTGGTAGCTCGCAGCAGGTCAAGGTGCCGCCGGTAGCAGTTCGGGTTCTGATGGCACGACCCCCACACGACCGGTCACACAGCCGGGCAATGGCGTCGCTGACCGGTTCGCCCGCGTGGTCGCGGGTCTCATGGGTGACCACCCTCAGTGTCTCGGGATCGCGAACCAACTCGACCGTCAGCTGGTTCGCCACCTCCGGTGCCGTCTCGGAATCGAATGCGACTGCACTGCCGATGATTTCGCGCAGCAACGCATCGACCTGATCGACCATGTCACCGAGCCCGGCCCGCGCCAGGCCGATATGGGCGTTCAGAGCGGCGACTTCCACCGCACACCCCAGCGCCGCCACACGGAACTGGCACACCACGCCGGAGCGGGCCTCGTCCAGGGGCTCGGGGGGTCGCTCGTCGGGTTGGTCGGGCGCGGGGTCGGTGTAGACAACGATGATCGCGGGATGCGTCTGCGAGAGTCGGTGCAGCAGAGCTGATCTCGATGAACCGAGTCCGTCCAGGTGCCTCGGCGACGGTGTGAGGATATAGCCGCCGCCCGCGCGATCCAACTCCGCCACCAGCGACCAGAACACCGCCGTGGCTGGCCTACTGCTGAGAAGCCGGTCCAACTCGACCCCCTGACTGCGGGCCAGTTCGGCCAGGGTCGGTAGTGTCCGCCCACCGGATCGGCGATCCAGCGCCTTGAGTAGCGACCCCAGCACCTCGACCGGCGCGCTTGGCTCGCACGCGATCTTGTCCACCATCCGCCTGGATCGGGCGGCCAACGCTTCGATGTGCTGCTCAACCTCGGCCCGGCGTGCACCGACCAGTGACATCTGGAGGTAACCGAATGTGGGTGTCGTCATCGCCTGCTCACCGCCACCACCGCGTCCAGCACGACCCGCATAGCCGGTCGAAATCCATTGCGCGGTAGGAAAAGCCAACGCCGGTCACCCGAAGGTCCATCACCCCGTGACGGCAGCATGATGTAGGAGCCGCCGAGTCCGGCGTTCAGGCGCACAAGAGTGGCGAAGATCGTGTGCTCGTAACCATCCGGCGGACCGGTCACAAACGTCGTCCGCGCCGTCTGCTGGTGTTCGATCACCGGACCGAGCTGCTGGTCCATGGCCAGCCACAACGCGACCTTCGTGCCCAGCCACGACGGCATCACCACCGCATCCACCAGACCATCGACCCGGCGCACAACAATCCACCTCGACCGCGGCACGACCACCACCGGAAGCCCCAGCACCCGCCGATACGAACCGCACTGATCGGCCGTCTCGATATCCGTGGGCGACATCGCGGTCTCCACGACGTGGCGCGCGGCATCCCGCCCGCCGGACTTGTCTGACGTGTGGCTTCGTCTTCGAACTGGCGGCGCCGTCGTCACCCCCGGCCGCGATGACCGCAAACCAACGGGGCCGGTATCGGGGCTCACCATTCGCCCCTGCACGCACGGACCGCATTAATCACGTCATTCGGCGGCGGCCGATAAGAATCCTTGGGCATCACCAGCCACCGGAACTGGCCGTCGCGTGGCGTCGGCAACGGGACCTCGTGCCCGTAAGGCACGAGCCACGCTTCGACGGCCGACAGCATCCCGAAGGTAGCCACATCCCACAAGTGATGCCCGACAGCGCCGGTCAGCATCGTCCACCAGGCCCGAGCCCCGCCGTCGATCTCGATCACAATCGGGCCCTGCACTACCAGCCGGTCACGGACCCGCCGCCCCAACGGCGCGGGCATCCTCACGGCACCGGCCCCACCGACCCGCAGAAAAATCGGGCCGACGCCATCACGCACGAACGCATCCAGCCCACATACCTGCCGGTAATAGCCGCACAGCTCGATCGCCTTGTCTGCATGGCTCGATGTGCTCATCCGAAGCTCACCTGCCCGGCGGTAGTCGGATCCGCACTCCGTCTTGAAACGCACTGCATGGTCATCACCCCTGCTTGCTGGCTGTGGTCGGTCCGCTGACGTGGCCGCTGACACATGCGACGATAAATATACGCTTAGATCACTGTCAAGATGCGACAGCAAATGAAATGACATCTGAGATTCGCCAGGTAGACTGAGTGTTAGAGTCGTACTCACAAAGGTGTAATCCCGGAAGGAGGCTCCACAGCTTTGACGCCCATCTCGCCTACCGTCGCCCGGTGGGAGCTATTCGAACGGCTTCGTCGACGGCAGACCGAACTCGGCATAACCGGCCCGACCATCGCCAAGAGACTTGGCTACGCGACCACGTACTGGCCGAAGATCGAGAAGGAGCAGCGCGTCCTGACCGAGGAGAAGTTGAAGCTGCTCATCGAGCTCCTCGAACTCGACGGCGAGGAGCAGGATGAACTGCTCAGCCTCCGTGCTATCGCGAAGGGACGCGGATGGTGGGATGAATACGCGGGGTTGTTCAACGAACAACAGATGCGATTGTGGGGCCTGGAGTATGGCGCCGAAGAGATCAGCACATTCGAAAGCCTGCTCATCCCAGGGCTTCTCCAGACCGAGGACTATGCCCGCCATCTGATCACATCGGACTCGGTTTTCATCCGGAAACCCGAAGTCCGCCAACGGGTTGCGGCCCGAATGCGACGACAAGAGCGGCTCGATGAGCCCGACGCATTGCGTCTCGCTGCTGTGGTCAGCGAAGCTGCGCTACATCAACAGATCGGCAACCCGGTCATATTGCGCGAACAGCTCCAGCACCTGATCGGGGTCATCAACAGCCACTCCGACACCCTCGACATTCGAATATTGCCGTACACCAGCCCAAGCGGGGCCATCCTTGGCGGAGCTGGTTTCCATATCCTGGACTTCCCCGGACCCAAGGTGTCGCCGCTGGCCTGGCATGAATCGGCAGTCGTTGGAGAAGTCATCGAAGACCCGACACAGATCGATAACCTGACCACCGTCTTCGGTCACGCACAATCCCAGGCACTCGACCAGCAGGAGTCCCTCGCTCTGATCGAGCAGGCCGCAGCTGAGCTAGGATCAGCCTCATGAGCAGCACAAACGTCATTCCAGCTGGCAACGGCTGGTTCAAGTCTTCATTCTCCAAGGACTCGACAACCTGTGTCGAAGTTTCCTTCGACGACAACCCCGTGGTGCTCGTCCGCGATAGCAAATACCAAGGCGCCGCCACGCTTCAGCCGATCATCGCAGTTCCTGCACACTCTTGGCCGCACTTCCTAGGGATCGTCACTGGCGATCTCACCGACGACCACACGGTACTCGGCATCCCCACTGTCGAGCACGACGCCGACACTGGAGACGTCATACTCCGCGATGAGGTGGGCACGGCTCTCATCTACGCCGCCTCCGAATGGGATGCCTTCGTCGCAGGTACTGCGGCGGGCGAATTCGCTGCTAGCTGGGTGTAGCTGACGACGACGACTGCTGCTGGGATGTAGGTGTCGGGTGGCCGGAGAGCCACCCGACATGCATGGTTAGTGCTCTGGGAGGGCTCCTGGATATCGCTGTCCGGCAAGATAATTCCGCATGTTCGCCAGGATCCCTGCGATTCGGGCTGGTCCCCATTCCGCGACGGCCGCGTTGACGGTGATCGCGGTGGTGACGAAGTTGAGCACGAAGGTGTCACGCAGAAGCAGGTACGGCTCGAACAGTGCGTTGAAATCGGCGGGTAACGGGCGGACCCGGGTGTAGCCGCGCAGGAAGCGGCGCGCGAATTCGTCGTAGGCGCCGGGTTCGGCCCTGGCGATCCGGTGGATCGAGGACAGCACGGTGGCAATGTCGAGGATGGGGTGGCCGGTGCCGCAGTCGTCGAAGTCGATGACACCGACACCGCCGTCGGGCAGCGCGATCATGTTCTCCCGGTGCAGATCTCCATGGATGCGGGTGTGGTCGGCGCCGGCGAGGTCGGACAAGACGGGTGCGATCCGGTCGGCCACTTCTCGAAGGGTCGCGAGGCCGTCGGCACCCAGTTGCTCACGCGCAGCGACGTCGGTTAGGGCGGCGCCTTTGACCAGGATGGTCTCTACATCCCAGACCGGTCGGTCGAAGTCCGCGAGCTGTACGGTCGCTGCGTTGTCGTGCAGGTAGGCGGTCGCTGTACCCATGTCCTCGGCGACGCCGGGCTGCTGGTAGGACGGTTCGGCGGTACCGGGGACCCAGTGGAGCACCGCGAGGGTGGCGGGCTGGTCGTGGCCGGGGACCTCGACGGGAACGACGTAGTGGCCGGTGCGGGTGATGATCGGTTCGGGGACGGTGACGGTATGAGCGGCGGCGATGCTTTCGAGCCACCGCATTTCGCTGCGTTGCTGGTGGGCGGGTCGGCCGTCGCGGATCGACAGCCGTGCCACGTATGAGTCGCCACCTGCTGGGGTGACCCGCCAGACGGCGTTGTCCTCGTATTGCTGCAGTTGCATGAGCAGTTCCGCGCCGTCGATGTCGTAGTGCTCCGGCAGCACGGCGCGGGTCAGTTGTTCGAGCAGATCGAGCTGTTGGTTGTGGTCGAGGTCAGAGAAGGGCGTGAGTGGCACGGGCTTCCTCATGGGTCGAGTATTCGGCGTGGGGCGGGGCCGGATGGGCGCAGATTACACGTTTCCGCGTCAGGACCGGCGTACCTGGGGCAATGGGTGCGAGCTGTCGATGTTTGGTCGGTCAGGCGTGGGTGGTGTTCGGTTGTGAGGCGTGGACGCGTGTGGTTCCGCTGGCTTCGGCGATGATGGTGAGGAAACTGTTGCTGTAGCGCTGCCAGTCCAGGGTGAGTTGCTCGGTGTCGTTGGGGTAGTGCGGTTTTGGGGAGCCGACGGTTGCGAGGAGGGTCAGGATTTCGTCGGCGAAGGCTTCGGTGTTGTCGACGGGGGTGAAGACAGCTGGTGAGGTGCCAGCGCCGTCGCGATGGCCGGGGATGTCGGTGAGTATCAGTGGTAGGCCGTGCTGACGTGCTTCGAGGATCGAGATCGGGACTCCTTCGAACCGGCTCATCGATACGAATGCGACCGCTCCGGCCAGGATGCTGTCGACCAGGTCTCGTCGCCATACAGCGCCGAGCCAGATGACGTGATCGGTGATGCCGAGACGGTCGGCCAGTTGGCGCAGCGCGATGGTTTGGTCTCCGTCGCCGATGACGACGAGACGGAGCGTCTGTTGGGTGTGGCCGATGACGTGGGCGAAGGCGCGTAGCAGGCTGTCGTGGCCTTTGTGACGGTAAAGGCTCTGGACGGCGACGAGGTAGGGGTCGGTGGCCCATGGCCACACTGGTGCTGGTGGCGGTGCGCTACGTGGTTCGGTTGCGTTGGTCAAGGTGGTGACCTTGCTTGCCGGGGCACCGACGTCGTCGAGCAGGAAACGCGTGGAGCGGCCCCCGACCGCGATGATGCGGTCCTCGTACCGTGTCAGGGCGCGGTCGAGGAGGTTTTTGGTGCGGCTGCGCAGGTGGGAGTAGTCGGAGTGGCAGAACCGGACGACGCTGTGCGCTGCGCGCAGCGCGGGCCGGATGGACGGGTAGAGACGGCCGTCGCCGAATTGGAGCAGGACGGTGTTGCCCCGGACGAGGTCGGCGAGGAACAGCAGGCGGCTTATGCGGTTGCGAGGGGCGATGACCAGGCGGGCTTGTGCGGGCAGTTCCGCGACGAGCGCGTTGTCGCGACCAGGATCCAGGACGCATACGGTGACCTGGTAGTCGGCGGTCAGTAGCAGGCGGGTGTGTGAGAGTAGGACGCGTTCGAGGCCGCCGACGGTGAAGTGGCGCAAGATCAGCACGACGTGTGTGGAAGGCATGGTGGTCTCCGAGGACTGGGCCAGCCCGGGGCTCCGGGTGGGAGCCCCGGCACTGGAGGTCAGCTGGTGCGGTGCACCTTGTGCTGGGCGGCTTGGGCGAGGGGGCGTACTTCGATGAGGTCGATGTCGACGTGGGCGGGTCGGGTGGCACACCAGAGGACGCATTCGGCGATGTCTGCGGGGGTGAGTGGGTGTTCGACGCCCTGGTAGACGGCGTCGATGGCGGTTTGATCGCCGCCGAAGCGGGCTCGCATGAATTCCCCGCCTTTCTCGTCGCCGCGCATCATGCCGGGCGCGATTTCGGTGACCCGGACGGGTTGGCCGTTTAGTTCCAGGCGCAGTGTCGATACGAGGGCGGCGAGGGCGTGTTTGCTGGCGGCATAGGCTGCGCCGCGCTCGTAGGCGACGCGCCCGACAGTGGAGCCGATGAACACGATGTGGCCGCGGTTGTCGATCAGCTGAGCCAGCAGGGCTTGGCTGGTCTGCAGGCTGCCTATGACGTTGGTGTCGTAGTTGGCACGCCAGTCGGCGACGTCGCTGTCGGCAATCGTCGCGGCGGGTGTGGGGATGCCAGCGTTGTTCACCAGCAGGGTCAGCGGCGCGGGGTGTTCGCTGACTGTGCGGGCTAGCGCGGCGACGGAGTCGGCGTCGGTGACGTCGAGGTGGTGGGTGGTGATGCCGGTGGCCGCGACCGGGATTGTCTCGAGCCTGCGGGACGCAGAGACTACGGCGTATCCGGCAGTGTGCAGGGCTTCGGCGGTAGCGGCGCCGATACCGACACTGGCTCCGGTGACGACGGCGAGGCCGCGGGGGGCGTTTGTACTCAACAGTGTTGCCTTTCTTCGAGAGTGGATGATCGGAATCGGTTCACGCGGATGTGATGGTCGCGTGTGGTCAGCAGTCCAGGAGCCAAGCGTGTGCTGGGTCGGTGTGCAGGGCGAAGTGGGTGTCGGTGCTGCCGTGCGCAGCCCACAGGTAGTAGAGGTCGTGTCCGGCGGCGGCGGCGATGGTGTGGTAGCCGTGGGTGACGGTCGCTAGGCCGGTGTCGGTGAGGACGGTGGCGCGGGCGTCTTCGACGGTCTGGTCGTAGGTGAGAAGAACACCGAAGCCGCTGGGTGGGTGGACTCGGAAGGCGAATGCTTCTTGCAGTGCGGTCTCACGTGGCGGGTCGCTGTGCTGGTGACGGTGCGGCGGGTAGGTCGACCACCGGCCGTCCAGGGCGAGGGTTTCACCCAGCAGCAGCCTGGATGTCTGCGGTGGCTGCAGCACTGTGGTGACATGGCGCTGCCAGGATCGGCTGCCGCGCACCTCCGCTTCGCCCATGGTGATCGTGGTGATTGGTGTGGCGGGGACAGGACCGGTGATGGGTGCGTGGACTTCGATCACGTCGGCACCAGCGGCCCCGGCGATTGCGGTGGTGGTGACGGCGGGCGGCAGATACCAGCCGACGGCGGGCGCGGTGAAGGGATCTGCCCGGTCGATGGTGTGCTGGCCGTCAGGCAGTGCGGCGGTGAGCTGCCCGCAGATCAGGATCAGTGCGGTCTCCTGGTGCGGTCGGGCGGACAGCTCGACGCATTGGCCAGGCGAGAGGTGGTGGGAGGTCAGGTCCAGGCCGTTGGGTGTACGGACGGTTCGAGCGTTCATGTCGGCTCTCCGGTGGTAGTTGGCTGGGGAATGGGAAGGCGGCGGCTCTGGCTGGAGGCGTTGTGCATGGTGACGCCGGTCGCGACAGCCATTGCCGCCTCAGCGGCGGTGGCGAAGTGCTGCTGTGCGGCGTCGGGTGCGAGGGCTGTGGGAAGAGCGGCGAGCATCCGCCGGTCCGCGCCCGCGTGTGAGCCGTCCTCGCGGGTGAGCCGGTGACGAACACCGATGTGGTCGGTGAGCGTGTTCAGATGCACTATGTGGGGTCCGGATCTGGCGTCGTAGCGGATCCTGCAGGTTCCCTCCGTGCCGTGCAGCGTGCATGTGTAGCCGTCGCGGGGCGCATTCACGGTCAGTTCGTAATGGACGGTGGCGCCGGAGTTGTATTCGATGAGTGCGTGGATGGTGTCGTGAATGTCGCTGTCGGGTGGGATGTTCGGTGCGCCGGGGCGGTAGTGGCGGTGCTCGAGCACGGCGGTGACGGCAACGGGTCGCGCGGCGAGCCACCAGGTGAGTAGGTCGAGGTGATGGCTGGCCTTGGTGACTTCTAGGCCACCGGAAGCAGCTCGGGTGCGGTGCCAGCGGGTGAAGTAGCTGTAAGCATGAGAATGGTTGAGGGTGTAGTGGAAATCGGCGCTGACCACGGTCCCGATACGTCTCTCCCTCAGCAGTTGGTGGACTCGGGTGTGGATGTTGGTGAAGCGAAGATTGTGGGCGACGAGCAGTCGTGCGGGCGAAGCGTCGGCAGTTCGGACGAGGGCGGAAGCATCAGCGATGGTGGTGGCTAGCGGCTTCTCGACCAGGGTCGAACACCCGGCGGCCAGTGCCCGCTCCGCGTACGTGCGGTGAGTGGCATCTGGGGTCGCGACGACCACCAGGTCCGGGCGGGTGTCGGCCAGGACGCGTTCCAGATCAGGTGGGCGGGTGGCGAGAACGCTGGGCAGATCTGCGGCCAGTGATCGTGCACAGTCGAGGTCGGCGTCAAGCACGGCCACCGGGCGCGCAGCATCCGAGGGGAACGGTGGTTGCCCGGAAAGCCATGGAACATAGAGCTTTTGGGCTCGCGCTCCCGCACCGATCAGCACGACCCGCAGCGCGGCAGTCATGAGGCGACCTTCGAGTCGGTGGTGACTTGTCGGCCCGCAAGGAGAACTGCGCGGACCGACAAGTCGGGGGTGAAGACGACGACGTCGCCGTCGGCTCCGGTGTGCAGGCTGCCTTTGCGCGGGTACAGACCAGCCACACGGGCCGGTGTGGCGGTTGCCATCGTCACTACGTCCTCGACGGTGGCGCCGGTCAAGGTGCGCATGCGAGCAACGGTGACCGCGAGCGGGGTAACGCTGCCACACAGACTGGTGTGGTCTTCGGTGGCGGCGTAGCCGTCGTGGACACGCCCCGTGGTGGCCCCGACGCGGAAGCTCTGGCCTGCTGGCAGGCCGGTTCCGGCTGTCGCGTCCGACACCAGGCACAACCGCTGAGGTCCCAGGCAGCGCAACGCGATTTTCAGCAATGTGGCGGGCAAGTGATGGCCGTCGGCGATGATTTCGGCGGTCAGGTCCTCAGATGCCAGCGATGCCTCCAGCAGGCCGGGGATTCGCCGCAGGCTCGGGCGGGTCAAGGTGGATTGGCCGCTCCACAGGTGCGCGAGGTGTGACAGGCCGAGGCGCTGGGCGTGGGCGAGCTGGTCTTCGGTGGCGGCACTGTGACCTGCGCTGACGTGGATTCTGTGGCCGGTCAGGTAGGTAATCAGTTCATCGGCGCCGGGAAGTTCCGGCGCGAGGGTCACCATCCGCAGCGCCGGTGGAAGTGGTGTGAGTTCGGTGAGCAACGTGGAGGGCGAACGCAGGTGAGTGCGTTCGTGGGCACCGCGCTGACTGGTTGCCAGACAGGGGCCTTCCAGGTGTACTCCGGCCAGTGTTGGGGTCTGCTGTTCGGCGAGGAGGCTGGCGGCGGTGGCCAGCGCCGCAGCCGTGATCGCCGGTGTTGTGCTCGCAAGGGTGGCCATCGCGGTGGTGGTTCCGGCAAGCAGATGCGTGCTGAGGATCTGCTGCCAGATGACGGCGTCGGGCTCGGTCAGATCATGGCCGAGGGCACCATGCAGGTGCACATCGACCAGGCCGGGACTGACCAGGCAGTCGCTGGCGTCGATGATCACAGGGTCATGTCGGCAGTCGCTGTCTGCGATGACACCCCGGCAGACCGTTACCTCGCCGAGGTCGGCATGTGCACGATCTGGGTGAATGACGGTGCCGGAGTGCACGATCGCGCAGCCGCTGTGTGTGGCGCTCATGCTGGCGGCCCCAATCGCGGGCCGCTCGCCGTTGTGGCGCAGGCGCACCTCGTACCGGCGGGGCCGCCGGGCAGGTGTCGATCGTAGGCGCCGCCGTCCCACAGATACCGGGTTCCATTCGGGATCAGCGGATCGTTCAGCGCGCGGGGAATCAGGGTGTCCAAAGCGCCACCGAGAGCCTGCGGAAGCTCGACCTTGCGCAGTAGCCCCAGGTCGTGGAGACGCTGGGAGTGTGCCTGCTGCTCGATCTCGCGGACTTGCCGGGGAATGGCGACCGCGTTGGCGTCGGTGGCCAGCACTTCTCCGAGCATGTTCGCTCCGGCAGCGCCGATGAACAGGTCGCACGAACGCATCCACGGCAGCAAATCGGGCTCGTAGGTGCGGATTTCGATTGCTGGATCGCTGTCCCAGTGCTGGCACAGGGCCTTCTGATCAGCGGGTTCCAGGTAGGGTCCGGTCACCAATAGCGCCCGATCGAACAGTTCTCGGCTTGCGTCCAGCGCCGAGGACAGCGCCCGCCATATCGCTCCGGCACCTTGACCGCCGCCCATCGCAGCAACCAGCAACCGCTGGTCGGGGTCGATGTCGAGAAGCGCGCGTGCCTGCTCACGGGTGTAGGTGACCGGTTCGGCCAGATAACCGGTGTAGTGCAGCCGCTGGGCTGCCTCCTGCGGAATGTCGTAATAGGCGGCCAGGTCGAATATCTCGGGATCGGTGTGCACGTTGAACTGGCAGTAGTGATCCAGGAGCCATGGACCGCGCCCGTGCGCCCCGAAGTATTTGCGCATGGTTTTGGCCCGGTCGAACAACACCCCGCGCAAGCTGAGCACCGCGTGGCGGGCGTAGCCAGCTTCCAACGCGGGAACGAGTTCGTCGTCGGTGCCACGGGGAATGTGGTCGCTCATCAACACCTCGGGCTGGTAGTGACGCAGGAAAGTCGTGATCAGATCGGTGCGAATCCGGTTGAGGGTGTCGTGGTCGACGGCCAGCCGTGGGCGCAGGTTCCACCCGGTCGGGTCGTCGAAGTTCGCGAATGACGGGATCTTGACGATGTCGACCTCGGCTGGGAGCAGGTCCAGCCCTCGGTAGGCGCCGGTGACCGCGGCGACCGAGTACAGGTCGGGGGATCGCAGCAGGTAGCGGGCGACCTTCGCGGTTCTCGAGGTGTGGCCGAGGCTGCGGCCGTTGTGCCAATACAACGCGACCTTGCGTGGGGCGGGATTCATCGGATCACTCCGGGTTCGATCGGGCTGTATCAGCGCACCGTGCGGCGCGCTGCGCGGTAGCGGGGTCGGCGTCGCTGTCCAGCGCTGTCTGAAATGCGGTCAGACTCCACCCTGGGTCGATCTGAATGCGCGGCAGATTGTGAGGATGGTGCAGGTCGACGCGGTGGTGCTCGTCGGTGGACAGTGCCGCCGGATACAACTCGGCGACAGCTCGCTGCACACGTGCGTCGCAGGCGCCGTACGGGTAAGCGAACGTTCGGAGTGTGCGGCCGAGCACGTCAGTGAGTACTTCGCGGTCTCCTGCGGTCTGCCACCGCAGCGCCAGATCACTGACACCGGTAAGGCGTTGATGGGTGTAGCCGTGAGCCGCGATGTCCCGTCCGGAGCCGATCCATGCCTGGACCTGGGCGACATCGGCCATCTCTTGGACCAGGTGTGGAACGCGGCGGGGAAGGTCGTCGGTGAGGTAGCCCCCGCACACTGCCATCAGTGCTGGCAACCCGAGGTCTTCGAGGATCGGCAGCGCAGTGGTGATGGTGTTGGCGTAGCCATCGTCGAATGTGATCAGCACTCCGTTAGCTGGAGGCTCGATCCCATGGTCGAGGAAGGCATGCAGGTCGTCTTCGGTGAGCACGCGGTACGCGCCCTCGGCCAGCAGTTGCATTTGTTCGCGAAACCGGGCTGTTGGCACGGCCATCGGGTGGGTCAAGTCCTCTACGAGGTGATACATCAAGATGTGCATGGGCGTCCCTGGGTGTGTGGTCGTGTTGACGACGCAGAAGGCCCGGCTGCGAGGTCGTGGGAGTTCGCACGTTGCTGGCGGTGCCAGGCGATGGTTCGTGCCAGACCGTCTCGTAGCGGGACTGCGGTGATTCCCGGAAACAGGTCGCGTAACCGAGTGGGGTCGGACTGGGAGTGGGCCACATCGCCGGGCCTCGGTGCCACGTGCTCGATCTCGATCGCGACATCGAGCAGTTCAGCGAGCACGTCGATCAGTTCGAGCACTGTGGTGCGCGTGCCGAGCGCCAGATTCACCGGCCATGGCGAACTCACGCGGTCGATGATTGCGGTCGTGATCACCTGACAGACGGTGTCGACGCAGGTCAGATCGCGGGACTGGGTTCCGGTGCCATGGACGCACAGCGGCTGACCTGACAGGGCTGCGTCGATGAATCTCGGAACCACTGCCGCATAGGGGTGACCAGCACGCTGGCGAGGACCATAGACGTTGAAAAACCGCAGCGGAAGCACCTCCAGCCCGAAACTCGCGTGATACGCGCTCAGATACGCTTCGCTCGCGAGCTTGGTGACCGCATACGGGCTCACAGGCATCGGTCGGCTGTCCTCGACTCGGGGCAACTGCGGCTGCGCTCCATAGACGGACGAGGAGGATGCCGCCACGACCAAAGGGGCACCGCCATTGCGCGCGGCCTCGAGCACATGCAAGGTCCCGGTGGCGTTCGCGTGGTGGCTGTTCAGTGGAGCAAGCATCGACCGGGGAACCGACCCCAGCGCAGCCAGATGCACGACCACATCCGCGCGGGCCACCGCCTGGTTCAACAGGTCGGCGTCGAGGACACTGCCGAGCCGGAAGTCGACCTCGGTAAGGTCGGTGCCCAGTGACCGGGTGTTCCCGGTCGAACAATCATCGATGACAGTGAGCTTGCCGATCGCCGGATTCCGCAGAAGCGTCCCGACCAGGTTCGACCCGATGAACCCCGCGCCGCCGGTAACTGTGACCCGCAGCCCGGCCCTCACAGCTGCTCCACTATCGCAGGCGCGGCATCGGATAGGCGGCCACGACAATCCAACACGAATCCGGCGTGCGCGATGATCCGCTCGTAGTCGAAGGAGTCGTGATCGGTCAGCAGGACCACGACATCCGCGTCCGCCAACTCCTGCGCGTCAGCCTCCACCAGAACCATCCCTGCGAACACGGCGGTGCCAGCCGCAGCGACATGTGGATCCGCCGCGCGCACGTGCGCGCCGAGGGCCGTCAACTGGCGGGCCACCTCCAGGGCAGGGGATTCGCGCATGTCGCTGCTGCCCGGTTTGTAGGCCAAACCCAGCAGTAGGATCCGCGCGCCAACCACGTCCTGACCTCGGCCGACCAAGCCCTGCTTCACTCGGCGGGCTACATAGCTGGGGCGGGCGCTGTTTATCTGCGCGGCAAGATCGATCAGACGAGATCCCTGTCCCCGTGCCTGGGCCGCCCACCATGACAGGTAGGCCGGGTCGATCGGCAGACAGTGTCCCCCGATACCAGGCCCTGGATCGAAGCGCATGAACCCGAACGGTTTGCTCGCCGCTGCCGTCAACGCCGCACGCAGGTCCAGCCCGGTGTCTCGCGCCAGCTCGGCCAGCTCGTTGATCAATGCGATGTTGACCGCTCGGAAGGTGTTCTCCAACAACTTAGCTAGTTCGGCCTCTTCACACCGGCCGACCCGAACGACACGATCGACCAAGCCAGCGTAGAAGTCAGCGGTGCGCTCCAGCGACCGGTCATCTACACCTGAGACAATCTTCGGCGTCGTCGCCAGTGTCCAGCGCCGGTTCCCCGGATCGATGCGCTCAGGGCTGAAACCCAGCACGAACTGCTCTCCGATCCGCAAACCGGAAACATCCTCGAGTACCCGGCCCAACATGTCACGGGTTGTGCCGGGATAGCTGGTGGATTCGAGCACCACCAACGCTCCCTCGCGCAGGTAACGTCCCAGTGTGCGCCCAGCAGCGAGCACATCGGAGAGATCGGGGATGCCGTGAGTCAGGGGCGTCGGCACCGCGATCACCGCGACATCGAAGCCCGCCACATCCGCTGGACAAGCCGTAGGCCGATACCGTCCATCGCGCAGCAATGGCTTGAGCTCTTCGTCGCTGACATCCTCGACCGGTGACCTCCCGACGGCCAAAGTCGCGATCCGCCGCTCGTCGCTGTCCAGACCCACGACACGGTGTCCCCTCTGAGCAGCCAGCACAGCCAGCGGCAGACCCACATAGCCCTGACCCACGACCACAACCGAAAGGGCCTGCGTTACAACAGTTTTCCGTGCGAGCACTGCCGAATCATGAGGGGGACCGAGGATCTGGTGCTGGTGAACCTCCGACAATGAGTGCGCAGCTTTCAGGACATCGTTCGACCCCGCGTCCATCGGTGCGTCGCTGGCGGATACGGCGAGTAGCTCGTGTTCCATCTGCTAAGGCTGCGCCTACCCCCGAGGGCGATGCGACAGCCATTGCGGCCCGAAATCGATGTGCCACATTGGCACATCTGAGCGCGCTACTCGGTTGCGACCGCCTACATTTGGTGCAGCAGGATCGATCCAGATCAGGGACTGGTGATGACCGGACAGGCCAGAATCTTTATGTGGGACTCACCGAGGTTCCGGCTGTTGCTTGCCCAGCACCAACTAGGGCCAGCGTTCGCGCTGCTCCGCGAGGCACAAGGCTTGACACAGGCCGGATTCGGAGCGCTGGTAAATTGGGACCGCACCAACACAGGCAGGATCGAACGCGGCGAGCGTCAGACCCTCCACGACATTCGCGAACTTGTGCGAGTTGCTGACGCCCTTGGCATTCCCCGGCGGAAACTACTGCCCGTATTGCTGGGAACCACCGATGAAGGCACCATCGAAGACACAGACAGCGAGGGAGTCGACGACGTGGACCGCAGAGAATTCGGGATGACCCTATTCGGCGCAGCGATGGCCGCGACGGCTCTTCCCGCCGTCGCTGGGGCAGCAACACCAACTGACACAGTAAAGGTCGGCAGCGACCACATCGAGTACCTCGGCCGCGTCGTCGACCATTTGTGGGAGATGGACAGCGCAGGCGGCAGCGGCGGACTCGTCGACGTCGCCCTCACCCAATACCGGCGTGCGCGACAACTGCTCGACCACGGCGAATACGGTGCCCGCACAGGCACTGAACTCGCTGGAGTCACGGGGCGACTCGCCAACTGCGCGGGATGGCTAGCGTTCGACTCCGGACGGCTCAAGACCGCCCGCACATGCACCCTCGACGGGCTAGTTCTCTCCGAACGCGCCGGGGACGCCGACCTACGCGCAAACTCCGTCGACGACCTTCGCCTGGAAGCCTGGGGCGACGGACGCATGCAAGAAGCGCTTCAATACAGCCTCCGCGCCAGCGACATCTGCCGACACGTCCCCTCGTCACGACTCCAAGCGCTCTATGCCGCCCGCGAAGCAGTCGCCCACGCAGCTGTCGGCGACTCCCGAGAGGCAGAGCGAGCCATCTCTCACGCATGGCGCGAAGCCGATCGTGGACTCGACGACCCCGACGACCCGCCCTGGCTGCTCTACGTCACCGAGGCCGAGATCCATTCCACCGAAGCCAAAGCCAGGGTCTACCTCGGCCAGCACGACAAAGCGGCCACGATCTATCACGAAACCATCGGAACCCAACAACTACAACCACGTGACGAAGCCTCCTACCGCGTGTATTACGCAGCCTCCTTGGCTCACCTCGGCGACACCCACACCGCGGTTGCTGAAGGACTCACCGCACTGACAATGCTCGAAGGCGCGGTCAGATCACCACGACTGGTGTCCGAACTCCGCCCCGTCAGAACCCTGGTCATAGCCAGCGCCAAGACCGACGCCAACGAGTTCCGGACCCGCTTCGACGCGTTAACCAGCCGAGCCGCCGCCTCCTGAGCGGCCCGTATCCGAATCAAGCCTGAGAACTATCCTCGGTTGGGCGGGCCAAGCATCGATCCATTCGGCCAGCAGCACCCCGTCGAGACAACCCAGAAGAACAACAGGCACCACCGTCACTACAGCTGGTAATCCGCTTCGACCACCAACTGCCCACCCGAAAACCGCAGGTCATCCCCGTTCCCATGTTCGACACGCCCTGCCGAGGGCACAAACCTGCGACAGCGTTTCCGCAGGTCAACAGGATTTTCCGGACAATACCGGAATAGTCGCATTGAGAAACCTCAGGTCAGACGCTGTTCTTGTAGGGCACATCGAACATGGGAACGCGCACCGAGCAAATGCGACCGTCCGCGCCGGACAACCGGGCCGACCGACGCAAGCGCGTCACACCCCGCCCCCTTTCGATCAAGGATGCCCCGCTTCACTGAACTTGTTGCAAAACAACAACATTGAGTCGCGGCCGGTTCAACTCCCCTGCGCTCTCAACCGCCACGATCACCCGCTCAGCGGCATTATCGCTCACTTGCCCTGACTGAAGTCAGCTGTGTCGCCATCGAAAATGCCGCCACTGGTGACCGTCGTCGACGGAGGTGCCGATGTCCTCGATGCCGGTGAGCTTGACGATCGCCGACAGGCTGCGCGCGTTGTCGTCACGGATGCAGACGTGGAAAGCCTCCGCGGCCGCCGCCATGGGCCGCTCACACGCGGCCATCTTGGCTGCACCCGCGTACCCCCGGCCCCACAACTCGGGATCAACCAGCGTCGAGAAGGACATCCACGGCCCTGTCGGCTCGCTGAACGACTCGCTCGGCGAGAACACCTCCGGCCGACGCCACCTCGACAGCTCAGCGGAGATAAACGCCACCGGCCGCTGACCGTCATAGGCCACCCAGCTGTGCACCGCCAGGCAGTCCTGGAGCCGGATCTCGGGCCGCAGCGTCCGCGCCACCGACAACGCCATCATCGCCTGCGACGCGTGGGCGGGCATCAGTTCGTGACTAGCCCAGCCAAACACCCGGGTCTGAGTCTCGCGATCACAGGCTGCCCACTCACACAGAGTCAATCGCGCGGGACTTCCCATTTGGGAACCTTAAGCCGAGATTCGCAGCCGCACAACGACACTGGCCGCCGAGGCGATCAAGGGTCGGGACGGCCGTGCGTAATCTGCCCGGCCAGGGCCATTGGCTACGGTCGGTGTGAAGAGACGTCGCGAAAATCCGTTCGAGTTCTGTCGGACCTCAGTGGTCCAATTATCTGATGACGAAGATCGACGAGGAGTGGTTTCGGACTGTCGATCGCCTCGGCAAGGTCGGGTCTCGACACCACGTCATTCCACGATTCATGCTGCAGAAGTGGGCCGATAGCAACGGCCGAGTCTGGGTGAAGTCCAAGCATGATCGCAAAGAAGGCATCCGAAACATCCGCGATGTGGGGATCACGGACTTCTACACATTCCTCGCCACCGACGGGCAGCTCGATGCCACCTTCGAAGAGGTGCTGAGCGTGGTGGAGGCTCGCGGCGCTGCGGTCCTGAAGCGGCTCAACAACTCGTTCGCGGCCTCAGAGGGCGGTTACGGAGATTACGTCCTTTTCTGGATCATTGTGAATATCCCGGGCTTGTCTTCGGTGAGGATTTCGCGGCTGACCAGACGTTTCAGCTTGGCGCGGGTGCCTTCGACGTGTTTCGGGAGCGGTTCGATGCCGAGGGCGAGGCAGATGTCTTTGGCGCGCATCCCGTCGGGCGCCGTGCGCAGGATGGTGAGGATCTGCTGGTAGGCGGCGCTGATGATGGTCGGGTCGTCGGTGGTGAACTCGGTCGCGGCCAGCTCGTGCAGCGTGCTGCGGGTGGTGGCCAGGTCGGCCAGTTCACGGTCGATGCGGGTGAGTTCGGCCGATAGCAGGCTGATCTGCTCGCGCAACTGTCCGGCGGTCGTGGCCGCGGTGGTCTCGCGTTCGGTGATCAGGTCGAGGATCGTGGCGAGGTGCACCGGCAGGCCCTTTTTACGCGTTTCGCCAGGTCGCGGTGGTGGTGCCGGTCAGCCGGCGGGCCATGTTCGCCATCGACGCCCATAATGTGCGCGACACCGATGATGCGGGCTTGGTCTCGTACTCGCGCACCAGACGGCGATGCAGCATCAACGTGCCGTAGACCTGCTCCACTATCCACCTTGACCGGCACGAACCCGGGCTTGGTGTCGGATCGTTTGACGACCTGCACGTCGATGCCCAGCACGGCGCCGTGCACGCCGACATCCTGCTTGAACCCGGCATCGACCATGGCCGCCGTCACCGTCGGTGTGTGCCGGGCGACCTGGTCGAGCAGCGTGATCCCGATGGCGTTGTCGGTGACGCTCGCGGCGGTGACCACGACCGCGATGATCAAACCGAGAGCGTCCACAGCCAGGCCCCGCTTCCTGCCAGGCACCCGTTTACCAGCGTCTTTGCCGGTCGTCGCGGCTGGAACGTGGTTCGCGGCCCGGACCGACTGGGTGTCCAGGATGACCGCGGACGGATCCTCGGTCCGGCCGGCTTTCTGGCGGGCCTGGCAGCGCAGCAGGTCATGGATCACCTGGTCGGTGCCGTCGTCACGCCACGCCGCGAAATAGTAGTAAGTCACCGGTTTCTGGGGTAGGTCGTGCGGCAGGTACGCCCACTGGCAGCCGGTCCGGTTCTGATACAAGATCGCATTCACGATCTCCCGGAGATCCTGTTCGCCCTGGCGGCCGGCGACCGGGACCCGCTTGGCTCTCCACGCGTGCAGGAACAGGCCGATCAACGCCCACTGCTCATCGGTCACGTCGCTGCGATACGACTTACGCACGCTCATGACCAGCCCAACCGGGCAGCCAGCACGCCCGACGTGACCGATGTTCACCTTTCACGCCATCGAGTGATCACTATCTACCCTGAACCCGCAGAACGATCTCCAACCGGACCCAACGCATAGATCAACCCAAACAGTCCATGACCGCCCTGTCAGGACGAGAGCGGCGGCACCGGACTCACATAGAAACGAGTCCAGTCGATCCGGCCGTCGCGGACGGTCATTACTACGGGCCCAACCATAAGTGCCGGCAGCCCCTCCAGAGAAGTCCCACTCATTTCCCATTCGGACCATATCTCGGATCCGGACACCGCCGTCCGTACAACCCTTGCCTGCAGGTCGGGAACCCGGGTGAATATCAAGGTCCAGTTGGCAAGAACACGGCCCCGGCCAGTGAAACTGTCTGTGGGACGGTGCGGAACCTCCGCCCTGTAGTCGGCGGTGAAGCAGTCGGCCACCCGCTGCGCCGAATGCGAATTGATGGCTTCGCGCAGGCGGCCTACCGCGTCGATCGGTTGCACAGAAAATTACCCCTTCTCAAAGCTGCCTGTCATTCGATCCCAGCCATGGCCGTCTCGGGCCCTGACTGAGTTGCCTACCGATGGTCCAGTTCCGCAGCGCTCATAAAATGAGTTGCCGAGGTCGGTTCCTCTTCGCCGGGCACGACTCCAAGTCGTGGATTTTCGAGCACGCCGAGCCACTATCTCGTATCCCGGCGGACCGCTCGTACGGGAGCGGTCGATCTGAGGATCGGGAGGAGTCGGAACGACTGCGGACCGTCATCCGCCGGGCCGGACCCGGCGGCGAAAGAGCACGAGTGCGAGGCCGCCGCCGAAGAGGAAGAATCCGGCCGACCACCGATACACCACGGCGTACCCGTGCACTGCGGCCTCCGCTTCGATCGTGGTCGTCCATGGGCCGTGGGCGGCAACGTAGGCGCTGGAGGCGGTCGTCGCCACGGTGTTGAGCAGCGCCGTTCCGATGGACCCGCCGACCTGCTGGCTGGTGTTCACGAGGGCACCCGCGACGCCGGCGTACTGCGGCTCCACTCCGAGCGTCGCGGCCTGCACACCGATGCGGGCATGATCGTTCCCATCCCGGCCCCGATGAACACGAGCGGCAGCAGCAGGCCTGCGGTGTAGCCGCTGTCCACCTGCAGCCGGGTGAACAGCACCATCGCGATCGCTGCGAGCACCATGCCGAGCGGGACCATGACTTTCGGACCGAGCCGCGGCACGAACACGTTGTTTCCCAGCTGCGCGGCCAAAACTAGCGTAGCGATCATCGGGAGGAAGGCGACACCGGTTCTGACTGGCGAGTATCCGAGTGTTGATTGCACGAAATATGTCACGAACAGCAAAACAGCAAACATGCCGATCCCTGCCACTATCACCGAGGCAAAGGAGGCGATTCGGTCACGGTCGCGGAGTATCAGCAGTGGCAGCAGCGGATATTCGGCATGGTGCTGCCAGACCACAAAAGCAGCGAGCAGCACCGCGCCGCTGACGAGGCAGCCCCACGACAACGGCGAATCCCACATGCGCCGTGTGGCGCGCACCCGCCGACCGTGAGCGTGCGGATCAGTCGTCCGCGCCGGCGCCGCGGAAGTCGGGGACGTCCGAGAGCATGCCGGGAATCTCCGGGTTCAGGGCGCTGCGGCGGCGGTGCAGTTCCTCGATCTTCGCGTACAGGTCCGGGTCGTCGTCGTCGCTGATGTCGAAGATGTCGAGGCGCTCCAGCAGCGCCAGCCCCAAGTGGTCGGTCCCGATGGTCGCGGGGTGGGTCAGGTACTCGTAGAGGCCGTCGAGGTCCTCCACAACGAAGACACAGCTGTAGTCGAAGTCGCCGCCGAGATCGCGACCAACCATGAAGGACTTGACAGCCGGGTTCGACCGTCCCTGGTTGCGCCAGCTCTCCAGGGCAGCCTCGATCTGCTCGGGCGTGACCTCGGCCTTGGCCTTGGCGCGGTTGATGTGGTAGATCACGAATACTCCTATCGCTTTGTTCCGGTGGGAATTGCCGTTCGAGGCGATCCCGCAGGTTTCTGTTACGAGCACGGCGCCCGAACCACTGCCGGGCTGGTTTATCCGGGGCCGGAATCAAGCCCTGGCCGCGCTCACCTGATCACTGATGATGATGTTCAGGTCGGTGGCGGCGAGGCCGAATGTGTCAGCTGTTTTCGATGCGTCCATGAGGAACGGCGAGTACCACTGGTAGTCCATTTCCGCCATTTCCCGGGCTGCGGGCACGAACAACCCGGCTGTCCGCATGGCCGCGCGGGGCATCGGTATCAGCTTGACCGGAGGCCGACCGGCCGCGGCGGCGTAGCGCTGCGCCAGCTCGCGGATGCTGATCGCCGGCGGCGACGGCACGTGCCAGGCCTGGCCCCACGCACGCTCATCGTTTCCCAGGGTGACCAAGGCCTGGGCCATGTCGCCGTTGAAGGTGAAGGTGTGCGGTGCGTCCAGGTCGGCGGGCACCCAGGCCGCTCGGCCTGACTTCATCGCCGGCTCGATGACCACGGAGTACAGACCGTTCGAGTCCCGGCCGATGTAGTCGCAGCCACGAACCTCGACTGTGTGGATCTCGCCGTTCAGGGCCTGCTCCCACAACCGTTTACGGAGACGGCCTTTGTGCCCGGTGGCGGCCATCGGGGTGTGTTCGTTCATCATGCCGCCGGGCTGCGGGCCGTAGGCGTACATGCTGCCGGTGATTGCCAGCACTGCGTCGTTCGCTCTCACCGCCGAGATCACCGCATCCTGGATGGGCGGCAACATCTGCTCCCACATCGTGTAGGAGGGCGGGTTCGCGCAGTGATAGATCACCTTCGCGCCACGAGTAAGTTCGGCTAGCCGGACCGGATCGGAGGCATCGGCGGCAGCGCGTTCGACGCCCGGATACTCTGGGCCCGAGCCGCGGCGCGTGACAATGCGGACGCTCTCGCCACGGTCGATGAGCAGGCGAGCGACGTTCGTGCCGATGGAACCGGCGCCGATAACGACGTGCATGGCCATGGTGAGCTCCTTTCAGAAAGGGCGGCTGCCAGGATTCGCTTCGGATTCAGGGCAAGGGTCGCCGACTGGTTGCCCATTCGTGTGCTGGTGACGCCGCACGAGTCACGACGCTAGCGGCGACTCGCCGTGCTTTGGCAGGGCTAGAATTTTCTAACACTGTCAAAACATCGTTCTCTTGTCAGATGGCATGGCGTTCCGTTAATGCCGGCCGCCGTTCGTCCGAACCCGACAGTCAATGGAGCGGCGATATCCCATGTCCAACAATTCCTCTGATCTGAGCCGGACCATCGATGCCTTCGTGGCCGCCTTCAACGACTCTGACCTCGACCGGGTCATGTCGTTCTTCGCCGACGACGCCCGATACCTGCCCGGCCGAGGCCCGGAACGGCGGGGGCTCGCCGCAATCCGGGCCGAGTTCGCACCGCAGTTCGCCGGGCGATACGGGGCCATGACCTTCGACGTCTACGACAAAATCATCGACGAGGCACGCCTCCGCGCAACCATTCGCTGGGCGTGCCGACTGGATCTGACCGGTGCTCACGGCCGCCGGGCGACACCGGCGCTCCGCTGGTTTGCCGGCCTCCGGTACGGCGGACGGCTGCAATGGCACGGTCTAGACGTCTTTCACTTCGACCACGCCGGACGCATCACCGGCAAATACACCTATGCGACATTCCGCCTGCCACTGTGGGAAGCGGAACGTAGCGACAACGTCGGCAGGTGACAGTCATCGGCCAGCGGTTGAATGAACTACGACGGCGCGCGTTCGCCGGGCGCACCGGCGAGATCGAGCTGTTCCGGTCAATGCTGGGCGCCACCTGCGTTCTGTTCCTGCATGGACCGGGCGGCATCGGCAAGAGCACGCTGCTCGACGTTCTCGCCGACGTTGCCGCCCGCCGAGGGCGCCGACCCGGTCAGGGTCGACGGCCGACATGTACCGGTTGGTGCCGGGATCCCTTCCGGCGCCGGCCACCTTCCGCCGGCGGGTGCTGATCATCGACACCTACGAGCTGCTCGAGCCGATCGACGACTGGGTGCGGGACGAATCCTTCCCGCATTGCCCGCCGGCACGGTCGCGGTGATCGCCCGGACGGCAACCGCCCCGCGCGCCGTGGCTGGCCGATGCGGCCACCGACCGTACGGTCGCAGCGCAGCTCATCCGGGTCCTGGCGCTTCTCGACCCGCCATCGAGGCTGGCGCGGCCGGCCGTGCTCGGGCGCGCCCTGTTTCGCCGAGCAGCCGGACTGTGACGCAAGGTGCTTTGACAGGGATAGTTTTGCCTAACACTGCCAAGTAGGCTCGCCTGATGACTACGCCATTGCGTGACCGCCGACGAGCCGCAGCCGCCCAGGAAATCCTCGACACTGCGCGCGAGCACGTCGCCGAGCACGGCCCGGCCGGGTTGGCCGTGCGTGCGGTCGCCCGCAGTCTCGGCATGACGGTCCAGGCGCTCTACCACTACTTTCCGAGCCGCGGTGACCTACTCACCGCGCTGATCACACAGGCGTACACGGAGCTGGCCGACTTCGTCGAGGCAGCAGCCGAGCAGGCCAGCGCCGGCGACGCCGGTCTCGACCGCTTCGTCGCCGCGGCGGAAGGATTCCGGACCTGGGCGATCAACAATCCTGGACTGTTCGAACTGCTCTACGGCACACCGCTGCGCTACTACCAGGCCCCTGTCGATGGTCGTACGACGGCTGCCGCCCGCCGCCTGGGTCCGATCTTCATCCACGCGCTCTACCACGGCCTCAGTCCCGAGCAGTTGGCCACCGTGGACTTCGCGCCGATCAGTCCAGCTCTGGCAGGTCACCTCCGAGGACTGCCCCCTGAAGCGCTGGAAGCGCTCCCCCCGTCCGCGGCAGCCCTTTTCACCAGCGTCTGGGCCCACGTGCACGGACTGATCGCCTTGGAGGCATTCGGCCACACCACCTTCATCGAACCGCTGCCCGATCTGTTCCGCGCCGCCGTCCAGAACCTGTTAGCCGACGCACGCCGTCGCATAGCCGATCCCGGCGCGTGATGCCGCAGCCTCATCCCTCACCAACCGCAGGCCGAGGGCCGCAGGAAGATCACTGGCTCACAGCCGCCCGTGCGGCGTCCTGACAACGGGCCCCCTCCCCCGGACACCACTTGACACTGTTAGAAAAATCTAGCCCTGCCAAAGTGGATCGTGAAGCGCCTACCGTCAGGTTCCTAGGCCGCCGACAGTGCGGCAAACTGAGGAGACCAGAAGAAAATGAGTGCGGATATTGCCCGGCTCGTCGGTGAGTGGCAGCAGATGTGGAATGGTGATCCCAGCCTCGCCACCAATCTCATCCACCCGGAATTCCAGGTACATGGTGCCATGGTCACGGGCGTGGAAATCTCCGGACCGGACAGTCTGGCCGAATGGATCGCTCAGTTCCGGGCGCCGTTCAGCACCCTGACCTTCACCATCGATGTCGGCCCCATCGCCCAGGACGACTTCGTCGCAGTCCGATGGATCGCTGACGGAACGTACGCCGGCGGCTTCCCCGGCGCGTCGGCTGAGCCGGGAACGCCTGTCGCATTCACCGGCACCGACCTGCTCAGGACGGCAGACGGCAAGATCTCCGAATACTGGGTGAACGCCGATCTCAACATTTTGATGGCCGCTCTGCAGGTGGCCGTTCTATAAATCAACAGGGCCGGCCTTCACTGCGGAAGAAAAGACCGAGGGAGGGCCATCAGTCATAGGTCCGCCTAGCTCCGCAACCGCGAAAGACATTTCCTCACCTGATATCAACTTCCGAACACCGGCTACAACAGCAGCCATTTCCACTCGATGTAGCCAACTATCAGAAGGGCCCTCCATGATCTACCCCGCTCTTGAGGATCTAGGGCGGCTGGCTGCCGGCATCCCCGCCGAACAGGACAAGCTGCCTACACCGTGCGACGACTTCGACGTGATCACTCTGCGACGCCACCTGCTCGGCTGGCTCACCTACTTCGACAGCGCCCTTGCGGACCCGTCCGGCGCCGACCGGCCCGATCCGTCCGCGTTCACCGGCCCCGACGACTCTGACACTGTGATCACACACCTCGTCGGCGCCATCCAGTCGGCCCTCGCTGCTGGCGTCGCGACAGCTCAGGTGAGCGTTCCGCTGCTCGGCGGCACCTACCCCGGCGCCATGGTCATCGACCTCCTGCTGTTCGAAGTGCTCGGCCATGGATGGGACCTGGCCCGCGCCACCGGCCGGCCCTGGAATCCGAGCCCGCAAGCCTGCGAACATGCCCTGGCCGTGCTCCATGGCGTGATCCAGCCGGAATACCGCGGTCCCGGCATGCCCTTCGGCCCCGAAATCGCCGTCACGTCCACCGCGTCACCCATGGACCGGCTGGTTGCCTTCACCGGCCGGGATCCCGCCTGGACACCGCCCCGATAGGGTTCTGCCCCCCGATCCCGATTACCCAATGTGATATTTGACACCTGCTGGTGACGGGCACCCGGATAGGTTCGGCCGTACCAGGCAAACGCCGCCGACCTCGTCCCGATGGCCCGAGTCGCCAAGTCTTGGTGGGACGGCTTGCCGTAAGTGAGTGTTTGGGAGGGCGTTCGATTTGTTCTTGATCTATTAAGAGAGTGATCACTATCTACCCTGAACCCGCAGAACGATCTCCAACCGGACCCAACGCATAGATCAACCCAAACAGTCCATGACCGCACTCTCGTGGCGTCTATCCACAGCCTGTCGCATAACGGACGAATCCACACCCACCTGGAGTGGTACACAGCACGCCCGACGTGACCGATGTTCACCTTTCACGCCATCGCGGCGTGTGATGCCTGGTATGTAGAGGGACTCCCGGTACGACTGGGGTTACCACACCATCCTGTCGTGACCCGAGAGTCCCTGTGCCAGTGTCGCTTACCTGTTCGTGTTCGTCGTGCCCGGCCCACAGCGAGTCGCCGAACTGCCCGTTCTATCCGTCCTCGTCGCTGACCGACCCGCAGTGGGCGCTGCTGGAGCCGCTTCTGCCACCTCCGGGCAATACCACCGATCAGGGCGGTCGCCCGGAGAAGTGGCCACGCCGGCTGGTACTCCTGCGTGCTCTGGCCCACGCCCGCACACGCCCAGCGGCCACCGCCCGCCGCCAACTCACCGTGGCCCTGCAGCACACTCCCGGTCTGCCGGATCTACCCGGCACCGTCGCCGAAGCCACCACCCTGCACACCCACCACCCCGATATCCCGCTTCTTCTCGACGAGTCCGCCACCGCTGAACGCGTCCTGACCGCCTTGCCTGAGGCCAGCTGGGCACATTTCGCTTGCCACGCCGACATCGACTTCACCGCCCCCTCCGCAGTGGGCTGCGCCTGCACGATGCGACCCTGTCGCTGCCCGAGATCAGCGGCCTTGAGCTCGCTCACGCCGAACTGGCGTACCTGTCGGCCTGCTCCACCGCGCACCGTGGATGGCGCCATGCCGATGAATCCCTGCACCCGGCGTCTGCCTTCCAGCTGGCCGGATTCCGGCACGTTATCGCCAGTCTCTGGCCCCTGGCTGACCGCGTCGCCGCCACCGCCGCGACCGCTTTCTACCAACACCTGCCTGCATCACCCACCGCCGACCACGCCGCTACCGCCCTGCACCACACCACCTGCGACCTGCGTGCCCAACACCCCGACCGCCCCGATCTGTGGGCAGCACTCATCCACAGCGGCCCTTAGGCAGTCGCAACTGTGGCCAGCCCACTGTGGCCAGCCCGCACAGCCCTGTAATCGGTATTACCGATCGTCCCGCTGCCGTTCGCCATGATCGGTGCGCCTGACGGATCTGGAGCCTGTTTTACAGCGGATCACCTGCTGTCGGTGGTCTTTTTACCGGCAACGGGTGGTCTGACAACGGGTGGCAAACGACATACGTCGAGCAGTAGTCCCCGCTATTTCCGGTGCCGGAATATCCGAGGTTGGCGGTATGCGGAAACTTTTTCGACTGCGGTGGTCGTCGTGCCAGCCATAGCCGGGTGTGGTGGCGGCGGTCAGTGATGGTCGGGATGTCGAGGGCTGTGTAGAGGCGGTCGCGTATCTGCTGGGTGTATTCGGGGGTGCCTCGGAGTGCGACCTCGACAGATCGGTCGGCAGTGGCGGGGGCGAAGTAGACTCGCCGCAGCCGATACAGAGCCCATGGGCTCTGAAAGATCTCACGTTCGGCCAGGTCGAGGATCGTGTGCGCACCCGCAGCGCGTAGTCGCTCGGTCAAGGTTTCGTCCGGACCGAAGAGTCCAGATTTTTCGTTCAGCGCGACGGTGCAGTATTCGTCGACCAGATGCGGGTAGGATTCTTCGGGGCGGCGAGGAATCGTGAAAGCTGTTCGGGCCATTCGCGTTTCGATACGTACAGGCATTGTCGGCACAGCGATTTGGGCCACCACACACCGAAGAGATCGTAGAGATATTGACGGCACTGTTGCCGAGTCCAGCGTGCGGCGTGGATCGGGTAGATCATCTGCCGGTGCCCGCCCATTTTCAGCATGGGTTCTCGGGCTATCCGGTTTTCTTCCTCTGCGCTGTAGCCGATCGCGTGGAGATACGGGCGGGTTCCGAGTTCGAGGTCGCGCCACGTATCCATGGTCCAGCCCTTGAATTTCAACGTGCTTCTCTGCACTTTGCAAGTCGAACCGAGAAGTTCACTCCAACTACAGGTGTCTCCGGGTGGGAAGCGCATCGACATCCACACGCGGGCACCCGTCAAGCCTCGCAAGGGAGGGCCGCGTGCGGTTCATCCTGCGCTGTGCGGCATTATCGAACATCTGAGTACGGCCGGTCCATCGGCAGCGACGTCCCGGCCGTGAACTGTGCAGGTCACACTGCCCGTGGCCTGTCGCGTCCGTCGGTGGTCGGCGGCGGGATGTTGCGGCAGAAGGTGAGCAGCAGCCGCGGCCTCCACCAAGAGGACCCCTCTCGTCCGGAGCTTGGTCCGGGCCGGGCGGCAGCAGAAGACGAGGACTGACAGTCCGACAAGTAGCCCCGGGTGCCCGCGGGTACATGGTTGATCACGATGTGCCTTCAGACGAGTGGTGGTATCGGCTCTCACCGGAAGACCTTGAGCACGCCATATCGGCGCTGCTGGCCAGTAGTTTTCCTAACCGTTTCCGGTGAGGAGTCGGGCGAGCGGACCACCGCGAAGGGTGATACGCCCTTCCGGACCTCAGATCCTTTTTCGATCCTCCGGGACGACCGGCCGGACCTGTCGGTAGCCGCTGGGACACTGTCGCTGCTGTCCAGCTTTGAACCGCACAGCCGAGGGGAGCGGCCGTACATGACTACTACGCAATGGATCTTCACACTGTTCGCAGGGCTTCCTGCCGCATTGCTCGCATTGCGCACCTTCCGTTTTGAGAGACCTCCATTCGGCACTGGTACCGAGCACAGACTCGTGCGCCGAATCGAGCACGAGCAGAAGAAGATTGATCTGATGGAGGACAACTGTCCACCTGAAACGAGTCTGAAGAAGGCCCGGCTGCAACGCGAGCTCGCGGCCATAGATCACGTGGTCACCGAGGACTCTGAAGACTGGCTCATCGCCAGGGCCGCCCTCATCTGCCTGCTGCCGATAGCGGTGATCACGGTCATTCAGCTCAGATACGCACTAGGAAGCGACCGGGCGTGGACTGCGGTCGCCTTGTGGTGGTTGGTAATCGTGCTGCTGTTGCCTGCTGTGAACGTTCGGACCCGCTTGAGAACAAGGAGATGCCTCTACGCCCGCCTCGGCAACCGCGACGATTTACCCAAGATCCCCGAAGTGTCTCCGTGGCCGCTTATCTCACGCACCCCCCGCCAGATGCTGGTTCACAAATGGATCACCAAGGCCACCCGTCATGCAGGCAACGACGTCTCACTCGTGACGATCGCGGACATCCATCTCATCAACGCGTCGATCGCCGAATGGAGTGCAAATCCTTGGTGGAAGCCCATGCAGCGAAGGATCGAAGTGGCGATCGCCAGACTCGGAGAGGCGATTAACCGCTGATCACAGCGCCCGTCCGGCATCAGGTCTATTCCAATGCGCGATATTCGGCATTATCGAGTGTTCGAGCGTGTCCTTCCTCGCAAACCAGCTGATACGAGATACTTCCCGCATGCCGCCCGGTGCAACCGAACCTGTCGAGCCACACTTCGCCGACCGCCAGCCTCGACAAACAAACGGACCAGCAGCAGACTTCGAAATCATCTTCGCCGGAGGAATTGTCAAAACCTGTGGATCGGTAGGTTTTAGGCGACCTCCGTTCCGGTGGAGTCGGCCGGGCTGGTTGACGGCGGCGGGGTGATGTCGCGGGGGCGTTCGAGCAGCTTGCCCTTGTGGAACAGGGCGCCGTTGCGGACGAGCGCGACGAGTTCGGGGGCGTTGACCTTGCGCCAGCGGGCCTGGGCTGCCTCGATCAGCTTGTAGGCCATGGCGATTCCGGCCGCGCGGGAGCCCGGCCCCTTGGTGACTTTGGTCCGCAGCCTGACCGAGGCGAAGGTCGACTCGATCGGGTTGGTGGTGCGCAGATGGATCCAGTGCTCGGCCGGGTATTTGTAGAATTCCAGCAGCACGTCGGCGTCGTCGACGATCTTCGCCACCGCTTTGGGATATTTTGCGCCGTAGTCGATTTCGAATGCCTTGATCGCGATCTGCGCCTTGTCGATATCCTCGGCGTTGTAGATCTCCTTCATCGCTGCTATCGCGCCGGGATGCGTCGATTTAGGCAGCGAGGCAATCACATTCGCCGATTTGTGGAACCAGCAGCGCTGTTCGCGGGTTTCGGGGAACACATCGCGCAACGCCCGCCAGAACCCGAGTGCGCCGTCACCGACCGCCAGCACCGGCGCGGTCATGCCGCGGCGGCGGCAATCACGCAGCAGATCGGCCCACGACTCGGTCGATTCCCGGTAGCCGTCGCTGATCGCCACCAGTTCCTTGCGGCCGTCAGCCCGGACGCCGAGCATCACCAGCAGGCACAATTTCTCCTGCTCGAGGCGCACTTTCGTGTGGATACCGTCAACCCAGAGGTAGACGTAATCGGTGCCCGACAGATCTCGGGAAGCGAACGAGCGGGTTTCGTCCTGCCATGTCGCGGTCAGTCGTGTGATCGACGCGGCCGACAACCCGGCCCCGGAACCGAGGAACTGCTCGAGGGCCGGACCGAAATCCCCGGTAGACAACCCGTGCAGATACAGCAGCGGCAACACCTCGCTGACCTGCGGCGATTTCCGTCCCAGGCCGGCAGGATCGCCGAGGAAAACCGATGCCGCTCACCGGTTTCCGGGTCGACTCGCTTGTCGTTCACGCGAGGCGCTTTCACCGTCACCGCACCCGCCGCGGTAAGGACTTCCCGCTCGGCGTGGTGCCCGTTGCGGACCACCTGACGGTGACCGTTCTCGTCGAGCTGGTCGGCGAACTCGGCGACATAGGCGGCGACCTCGGCCTTCAACGCGGCGGCGAGCATCTGCCGGGCACCGTCGCGGACGATCTCATCGAGCAGCGACCGGGCCGCACCGGCCTGCTCGTCGCCGGAGGAGATGTTCTGAACTACCGTAAGCACGGACGTACCTTCCCGACCGGCGTTGGCGCGCCGGCATGATCAAGACTTCGGACTGATAGATCATCCGGGAAGGTGCGTCCTTCCCGTCATCCACAGGTCTTGATCATTTCTCGGTCTTCGCCGACGGAGCCGAGGCAGAGGCACTCACCCGACCCCAGGCCAACATCTTCCACGAGATCGCACGATGGCAAGCGGTACAGCAAGACGGCAGCACCACCCACCTATAACTGATAATCGGCTTCGATCACCAACCGCCCACCCGAAAACCGCAGGTCGTCCCCGTTCCCATGTTCGACACGCCCCGCCCACACCTGCCACACAGAGAAACTCAACAAGCACCCTCCCGAAACGCCCGACCCCGCCCCCGCGGTTCTCGCGGCAACGACCGCCCCGCTATTCAAGGGCGCATTCGGCGGTGACTCCGATCCCCCATTCGGCTGGAGCATGATCAGCAGCTGGCTCCAGGGTCACACGTGGCCGAATGGAGACCCCGACAAACTGAGGAGGCTCGGCACCGCGTGGCGTACCGCCGCCAAGGGACTACGTGATGCCAGCGCCGGCACCAGCCAGGCGTGGA
The DNA here is from genome assembly GCF_050946365.1 of Nocardia sp. CA-107356. NCBI lineage: Bacteria > Bacillati > Actinomycetota > Actinomycetes > Mycobacteriales > Nocardiaceae > Nocardia > Nocardia sp. CA-107356. The sequence goes on from NZ_CP191992.1 coordinate 9,504,578, forward strand.
CGAATCTCGAGGAGAACGCGTCCGAGGAGCTACCGCAGGCCATCGATCAGATGGACGCGGTGTGGATGGGCGTCGAGGCGGTCGCGACACAGTACGAGAAGCTCGGCGGCGCATGTGAGGACTGGGCGCAGCAGATCGAGGACGCGCATCAGAAAATACTCGCGATACTCGCCGGGGCGATCGGGGTCGGTCTTCTCGCGGGCGTCGCGGTCGGATTCTTCACCGCGGGAACAGGAGCGGTAGCGACGACAACCGCGACGGGCAGCGCCGCCGGCGCCGCCGTTGTCACTGTACTCGCCGCATTCGACACCGCCGCAGCCGTTGCGGCCGGGGTGACCGTCGCCGCAGGTGCGGCGGCCATCGGGGTGGCCACAGAGTTACAACCGCTCCTCGAAGCCAACCCCACCCAGTTCAATACCAGCACGAGCGCAGGCGGGGGCACAAATCCCAGCAGTTATTCTCGACCGCCCGAAGTCCCGAGTGACTGGGTACCTCGTACAGCGGACAACGGGAAAGGAGTGGTTTGGCAGAAGCCGGGATCCACCGGGAATGCCGACACCATACGGGTCATGCAGCCGAACTCCCGGTATCCGAACGGGTATGTCAGGTTCTACAATTCGCACGGCCAACCAGTCGATCTCGCAGGTAAGCCGGGCCCCAAGACCACAACACATATTTCTATAAACCCAGATGGAACGTTCCCCAAGCCACAAGGATGGTAATGGAATTGCCGCTTACCGGGCAGCGCGTCTCGGTCGCAGCCAGCGAGTACATGGTCGAGATCACGACCGTCGGCGGATTCGCACTCCAAATCGAGGGAGATATGGAGATCGAATCCAGCCGAGGCGACCGACAGTCGGTCGCGCTCGCGGGCGGGGGCAGTTCACAAGTCGACCTCGAAGCCGTCCTGCACGGCACGATCACCTCCGCTGTCGTGAACTCCTCAGGGACGCTGACCATCGACTTCGACTCCGGGAACCGACTCGTGGTCCCGCCGGATAGTGAATACGAGGCATGGACAATCGTGGGCCCCAACGGCTACCGGATCGTATGCATGCCCAATGGCGAACTGGCAACCTGGACAGCCGACTGATCATCCTCACGCGCACGCCCCGACCAGGAGTCGACGACCTCAGGAGCCCCTGATGGAGTATTTGGACCGATGGAACGAAGAGCAACGTCGTGTCGCAGCGGACTGGCGGCGCAAGAATCAGCAGCTACAGCAAGCGCTCGCACAGATCTCAGTCCGCGCCGGCTCCCGTAACAGCGAGCTCAGCGCGACAGTGGACGCGCACGGCAAAGTCACCGATCTGCGGATAACTCCGCAGGCTCTACGGCTCGGAGAAGTCCAGCTCAGGCAAGCCCTGCTGGAAACGATCCAGCGCGCGCAATCGGACGCACAGCACCAGGCCGAAGCAATCACCCGCCCATACACCGAGGAACCCGCCACCGCCGCCGCGATGACATTCATCCGCGACATCCTCGGCCCCACGATGTGAACCGGTCAGCAACGTACCCGTGTGCCGCGCTGGCAGGCATCCGAAATCGCAGGTCAAGCCCCCGTCCCATGCGCGGAGCCCCGATCCAGGGGCACCATCGAGTCAGGGCCGAATTCCCAATCCCGCAGCCATCGCGATCATTCAGACAAGATACGTACCCACGATGACCAGGCGTTTTTCAGTTGCCCATGTTGTGCGCGCCCTGCCGAGGGCACATCGTTTGCGCAGGTCAGCCGCGCATTTCTCGAAGGTCGGACACCTCTGCACCGCTTTCGGTACGCAGCGAGTACGCAGTAGCGAAGTCGGCTCGGGCCGAGTTCAGCCGGTTCGCCACTTCGTCGAGATCGTCGTCGAACCGGTCGGCGTAGTAATCCAGTGTTGTGCTGGGGTCATGGCCGAGCATTCGTTGCACGCCAAGCACTGAAGCACCCTCTGAACCGCCAACGATACGGCCGTGTACCGCATACGACGGGTATCAACCGCGTAGTCGCCACCCGCAAGACCGTCGTCGACTTGATCGTTCACCCAGTCCTGAATGGCGTCGTGTTCCAGGTCCGCCAGGCGCACGGTTCCCCGGGCGGGCTCAATGTGCTTGCGTACAACGGACTTGTAGCGCGAACGCGTCGACTTCTCCCAGTCAGCTGTTTGCCAGATACTCCGAGTATCGCGGGCAGATCCGTGACTTCGCGGTGTTGCTATGGCTCGTCGATAGCGATGGTGGACGGTTCGAGGTCGAGTCGGTCGACTGCTGCGCCGGACAGTTGCACTGACACCGTCTCACCAGGGCCAATCCGACGGACCGGCCTTGGGCCACCCGAATCCGGTCGCGCAGTGTGTCGTTGATGCGCTGCATGCCCCAGCGGTGACCCAGCGCCGGTAAATGTCGTAGACGGTCTTGACCGGAGCGAACTCGACGGCAGCATCGCCCACGCGATCCACCAGTCGGGCACGACGGACACACTGCAGATGACAAATGAACTCCCTGGTACAGCAATTGATCTCAGCAATCACTGCTCTACCAGGAGTTCACTCAAATCTCGAGCGTCACACCCAACGCCGGAGTTCTCAGACGCTGGCTCAGATGCACCAGACGACACTGCCAAGGGGGAAACACCACGTAGCTGATCCGAACGATCCTTGGACCTGGGTGGTGGAGGATGACGGAGGCGCCGCGGCAGTCGAATCGGCAGTGGCTGCGGGCGCCGCGAGGACAAGCAGGGGCGCGGCAATAACAGTCGCGGCTAGGGTTTTGACGATCTTGCTAGACATTTTGCTTCCTTACAACGAGCTTTATGACGTCCGCGTAGTAGGCCGCGCTGCCGAGCTACCGGACTGAGGCTGCGAGTACGTCACGTACTGAATCGACTTGCGACACGCGATTCGCTCCTTGGTGAAGTACACGATGCGTCCCGACAGGAACGCGCATCCAGGCTGGCCGACAGCTGCAGCATCGACCGGACCGAACAAGACGTCATTTGGTACCGCGGAAGGCGTCAGTTACATTACCGCTGGCTACCAGACGATCTCGGCCGGAACAAGAACATTTAGAAGACAACTTTCCTGTTTGAGTAAGCGTCTGAGAACTGTGCCAGGTACGGGCGAGTCGGTGTGACATGACGGCGATCATGGCGATGTAGACGATGGCTTCGTGGTGGTCGGGTCGGGTTTCGTGGTCGCGGACGCAGCGGCGTTGATCGGGGCCGGCGGGTTAGCCCATCGAGGATGCGCTTGAGTACGCAGAACGTACGCAGCATTACCATTCGAGGCCCACAAAGACCGATTCAGCAAACCTCGAAAGCTCAGGTGGGGATGGTGAAGTCCGCGCGGCGCGCCCGCCGCCGAATTCACCCGCCATCCAACCAGCGCACAACACCACGACAATGGCGGGCCGCGCGGCGGGCGCGGACAAATCACAGATCGCGGAGGTCGCGATGGTCGCCGCGGCGGTGTGTGCGGGCGGCGCCGCCGCGCATGGCTTGATGGCGCTGAGGTTGTTCGAGGAACCCCTGTCAGCAACCCCAACCGAGCCCAGCGATGACTTTCGCGGTCAGCTCGCCTCTGTATAGGTATGAGCTCATCGCACCAGTTTCAGACCACGGCGGTAGTCACCGGAGCCGGCCGCGGCTTCGGATCGGCGATCGCCGCCGCGCTGATCGACCAAGGTCACCAGGTCGTCGGCGTTGCGCGCACCGCCGGCGCGGTCGCGGACGTGCACCGACGATTGGGCGCGGCGTTCGTCCCGGTGGCCGCCGACGCGACCGATGCGGAGACCGCCCGCACTCTGATCGAGCAACACCAACCGATGGTGCTCGTGCTCAATGCGGGCGCGACACCCGCCATCGGTCCGGTGCACGAACAGTCGTGGGAATCGTTCAGCCGCAACTGGCAGGTCGATACCCAACACGCTTTCCACTGGATCCGCGCGGGGCTACGCCACCCTTTGGCACCGGGCAGCCTGGTGGTGGCGATATCCAGTGGCGCCGCGCTGGGCGGCTCGCCGCTCAGCGGCGGATATTCAGGCGCGAAGGCGATGATCCGCTTTCTCGCCGGATACGCCGCCGAGGAGTCCCGCCGCGCCGAGCTCGGCATCCGCTTCGCCACCGTGCTGCCGCAGCTGACGCCTGCCACCGACCTCGGCGCCGCCGCAGTGGAGGCATACGCCTTGCGCCAAGGAATCGACGCCACCACATTCGCGGCAGCACTCGAACCGCTTCTCACGCCAGCCATCGTCGGCGCCGAGATCGCGCGGCTGTGCCGGGACACCGACAACCAGGACGAGCACCGGGTGTACCAGCTCACCGGCCACGGACTTCACGCGTTGGCGTGAACAACAGAAAGAGAAGGTTATGTTGCTGGAAAACAAGAACGTCGTCGTCTACGGCGCGGGCGGAGCGGTCGGCAGCGCAGTCGCCCGCGGCTTCGCCCACGAAGGTGCCAGGGTCTTTCTGACCGGGCGAAATCTCGACATCATCGACACGGTCGCGAAGGAGATCTCCGCCTCGGGTGGAGCGGTCGAGACCGCTGTGGTGGACGCCGGGGACGAGAAAGTCGTGACCGAGCACTTGGACGCGGTCGTCGCCGACGCGGGCAGCATCGACGTGTCGTTCAACGCGATCGGAATCTCGCCGGTGGGATTGCAGGGCATCCCGCTCACCGAACTGCCGGTCGAGAATTTCCTGCGCCCGATCACCACGTATGCCCAGGCTCATTTCATCACCGCGAAATCCGCCGCGCGGTACATGATCGCCCGGCGGTCGGGGGTGATCATGATGCACACACCCGAACCGGCCCGCCTGCCGCTGCCCCTGGTGGGCGGCATGAGCGTCGGCTGGGCGGCGATGGAAGGTCTCAACCGGGCGCTGTCGGCCGAATGGGCACAGCACGGTGTTCGCGCGATCTGTCTGCGCACCACGGGCATGGTGGAGACACCGGTCATCGACGTCGTGTACGGGCTGCACGCCGACGCGCTGGGGATCACCAAGGAGCAGTTCACTGCGCTCGCGGGTGGGATGAGCCACCGCAAGCACCCGACCACGCTGGCCGAACTCACGGAAGCGGCGGTGTTCCTCGCCTCCGACCGGGCATCCGCGATGACCGGCACCGTCGCCGACCTGACCGGCGGAATCATCGTCGACTGACCCCGACTCGCCCCGACCGCGATACCGGCGGCCGGGGTCATCCCTACAGAGGAGCAACAGCAATGAACGATCTACTCGCGAACGCCGTCGCAGCGCACGGTGGCGTGGACCGGTGGAACCGAATCCACACCATCGCCGTCGACGCCGCGATCACCGGGGCCTTCTGGCAGATCAAAGGACAAGGCGACGCGCTGAGGAACATCCGCTTCGAGGTGGACACCACGCGGGAGCTGTTGACGATGGACTTCGTCGGTCAGGACCGACGGTCGGTCTTCGAGCCCGACCGAGTCGTCCTGCAACAGCCGGTCGGCACGGTTGTCGACGCGCGCGACGACCCGGAACGGTCGTTCGACGGCCACCAGTTCGAGACGCCGTGGGACGACCTGCATCTCGCGTACTTCACCGGGGAAGCACTATGGACGTACCTGAATACGCCGTTCCTGTTCACCTGGCCGGGTTTCGTCTGCGAAGAGATCGCCCCGATCGAGGTCGACGGTGAAACATGGCGTCGGCTGAAAGTGATCTTCCCAGACCACATCAGGAGCCACACCCGCACGCAGGTGTTCTGCTTCGGCCCGGACGGGTTGCTGCGCCGCCACGACTTCACCATCGACATCGTCGGCCGTACGGTCGAGTCACAGCTTCACGCCGCCGACTACCGCGACGTCGACGGCATCATCATCCCCGCCACCCGACGGGCCTACGCCGATATGGGCGACGACCAGATCGTCTTCGTTGCCATCGACATCGCCGACATCGCCGTCCACTGATCCGAATTCCTTCTCACAGGGGACATCACGATGAACAACACCTACCGGGCCCCGGTCGTCACGCCGGCGGAGTGGGAGGCCGCGCGCCTGCGCCTGTTGGCGAAGGAAAAGGAGCTGACTCGCGCCCGGGACGCGTTGGCCGCGGACCGCAGGCGGATGCCGTGGCTGAAGGTGGACCAGGACTCCCCCGACGGATACCCCCAGGTACCGCGATATTCGTGGCTGAACCGGTACGACGAATACGGCCCGACCGAGCCGTCCGGCCACCCTGTCACCACTGAATCGGCCGTCGGCGCGGGGGCGGGGTCGTATGCCTGGCGACATCCGCTCGCGTCCGGTGAGTCCTTCGGCCGGGCCGGGATGTGGATACTCGACGAATTCGTCAGTGCCGCTGCCGAAATGGGGACCGATCCGCGCCGACTCCGAAACACCCGCGCGGTCGCGGCGCAGCAGGCGATCGAAGGGGGCGGTGTGGCGGCTTGTGTCTCGGTCTCGGTTCTATTGCCTCCAGCGCTCTCGACCGCAGCCGATCACGCGCTCAGCGGCATGGCAGGATGATTTCGTGGGTCGAAGAGTTCGACTGCGCGGCAGCGTGTTTCGATGTCCGGGAGTCGGTGGAACGGCGTCACCGACTCCGTTCAGCGGCGCCGAATTCGTCTAGGAGCCACCGCGCCGATTCAGCCGCGACCCGCAGTGACAGATCAGGCCCGCTGGACATACACACCACGATGTAACACACCTCCCGGGGCGGGTATCCCGCCAGCATAGTTTTCTCAACCATGACGCCGGTAATGCGATCGCGGGACAGCTCGCCGCACGGTGCGCCCGGCCGCCAGCCCCTTCGGGCCGCGAAGAACAACACCCGCTGCGACGTCACCGCAACAATGAATGCCGGGCGAAGTCGTAGTCCCTGCGATCGACCCGCCGCTCGTGCCCTCCGGCGCCGGCCCAGTGCTCGCAACAACGAGACAGGCCAGATGATGTAGTAGCCACCCCCGTCACCCCAGTTCGACACCGTTGCCGAGAGCGTTGTCAGCAGTTGTTCGCCTGGCTCCAAGGCTGGCTCGACGGCGCGCTGAGCGTCCGGCTCATTCCTGCGGGACATGGTGTGATGATCCCAGACGGACCCGGGTTCGGTTGCGGGCTTTGGTGATTCCGGCCACGTCCGCATGGCGGATCTCGCACTGATCGAGAAGTCTTCGGCCCGGCGAGGACACCTGGGGAACCCGCGCTTGCGCAGTTCAGGCGTAGTCCGGTCGCTAGCCGAGCGTTCGGTATCCGGGGTGGACGCCCGGAGTCAGATCGCGGGCCGCGGCCAGTTTTGTGAGCAGTACGGCGAGTTGCTCGTACTCATCGTCGGTCAGCCCTTCGAAGAGCTCGGTCTCATGTGCGACAGCCAGTTTCGCCATGCGCGCGAGCAGCTTTCCGCCCTCCGGGGTGAGGTGTAGTTCGTGATTGCGGCGGTCGGTCGCGCTGCGGCGTCGCTCGATCCACCCCTTGCGATCGAGCGGATCGATCAATGCCACCACCCGGCTCGGCACCACGCCCAACTCGGCGGCCAGTGACCGCTGGCTGCGGCCCGGCTCGGCCGCGATCAATCGCAGGATGCCGACTTCCGGTGGTGTGAGGCCGATTTCGGCAACGCGCTCGGCAAAGCGCCCGCCCGCGTACCCGCCCAGCTGCGCGAGTTGGAACGACGCCGCCCGCATGGGGCGGTTCGGCTGCGCTTTCCCTGAATCCTCTTGCTCCGCCTCGACCACGGAGTTATCGTACACATCGGAAAATCGTTCACTTCAGAGAATGATTCACTTATGAGAATGGATTGCCATGGCTATAGCAGCCGCATCCCCCATCGAGAACTCCGCTCGCCCCCTCGAACCGCCGCTCGGCGCGCTCGGGGCCGCGTTCGCCGGACTCTTTGTGGCCGGACTCGTCGTCAGCACTGTTCGCGCTGGCGGAAGCCCATTTCCCTCGCCTTTCGCGTCCGCGGACGACGCGCTGACCTACTTCCGCGACCACCCCGCGGCCGTACGCACCGGTGCGGTGCTGCAATACGCGAGCGCCATTCCGCTCACGCTCTATGTGGCGGCCGCTGTCGCCCGGCTGCGGCGGCACGCCGAGGGCTTCGGACCCGCCCTGACCGCATTGGGCGGCGGGCTCGCGGCGGTGTTCCTGCTCTGCTCGGGCACGGTCAGCTGGGTGCTGACGGTGTCGGAGGTGACCGCCGACCCGGCCACCGTGCGGGCGCTGCACACCCTCGCCTTCCTGTCCGGCGGTCCGGCGAATGTGATGGCGACCGGCCTGCTCATCGCTGGCATTTCGATCAGCGTGTCGCCGCGAAAAGCGCTCGCGCCGTGGCTGATCCGAGCCGGGCTGGCGATCGCCTTTGTCGCCGTGCTCACCACCGTCGCACTGACTGTCACCGCCGCCGCCTTCTTGCTGCCCATCGCCCGCTTCACGGGTATGGCGTGGCTGATCACCGCCGGATTCCGGCTTCCGCGCTCGTAATCCGATACGTTCCGACGATTTACAGGAGTTGTCATGACTAGCGAACTCACCGCCAAGTTGGTCCGTTTCCAGAAGCCCGAGCTATCACTGCCGTATCTCAACGGCATAGCCGCAGCGCACATCGCGGCGCTCTTCGGGCTCGAGGCCGACGAATATCGTTCCCTTCTGGACGATCTGGAGACTCGGGCGCGGGCCGCGGCGGTCGATCTGCTCACCGAGCCGGAGGTCGCCACGCAGGTCAACCGGCTGCCGTTCGCGCCGGAGGCGCGGGTGGTCGCGCTCGGCGAGAGCAGTACCGCCGATCGGCTGTCGTGGTTCGAGATCCTGCGGCATCTGGTGCAACTGCAGCGGCCCGAGGACGGGATCGAGTTCACCAATCTGGCCATCGCCGGAGCCACCACCACGCAGATTCTGAAGAGTTCCGGGGCACTCGGGTTCCAGCGACCCGACTGGGTGTTGTGCCAGCTGGGCGCGAACGACGCGCAACGGGTGGGCGAGAACGAGCCACGGGTGGTCAGCGCCGAGGAAACGGTGCGGAATTTCGACCTGCTGCGCAAGCAGGCAGCCGCCGCCCGCTGGGTCTGGCTCACGCCCACCGATATCGACGAGGCGCTGCTGGCCGAGTTCCCGCCGTTCCGGGCAGCCGGGATCAGTTGGCGGGCAAAGGATCACGCGGAGACCGCGACGGTGCTCGACGCACGACCGGAAGTCGTGATCGATACCCTCTCGGCCACCCGTCCCAGGCCCGAGCGGCGGCTCTTCGAACCGGACGGGGTGCATCTCACCCCAGCCGGACAGGTAGCCGTGGCGCGGGCCGTACTGGCCGAGCTGGCCCGCCTGGATTGAGGGATACCATGCGATTCAATGCTTTTCTTATCGCGTCGGTGATCGCGGTTGGGGTGTGCGCCGCCCCGGCCGACGCCGCGCCGGAGGTCCCCGACGCGGGGACCGATATCACCGCCACCACTGTCGGTGATTCGGCCCAGATCACGATCAGCGACGGTGCGATCATCCTGCGCGACGGTGTGCTCACCCTCGAAGGACCCGATCACACCGCGCTGTCACAGGCCGAAATGTCTTTCCGGGTAGATGATTTCGCGTTCCCGATCGAGGCGGTCGTCGCCGATCGCACAGTGACGCTCACCCCCCGACTCGACGTGGAGCACGCGGTCTACGCCCCGGTCAGCTTGCCGTTCGAGGATTCCGCACCGTTCACCACGCCATATCAGCGCGAGACCGCGGCGTGGAATCGACTGACGAGCACCATCGCGCTGGGTGTCACGCTGGGCACGCTGGTCGGCGGAATCGGTGGCGCGGCAGTAGGTTGCGCACTCGGCGCGGTGGCGGGCGCGACGGTGGCGGCGGCCACCATCGTCGGACTGTTCGGGTCGTTCCTGCCCGCGGCGGCGGTGGGGTGCCTCGGTGGCGTGCTCGCCATCGGGGCGCTGGGGACGGTCGCGGGACAGCTGCTGATAGCCGCGCCGGTCGCGATGTTGGCAGCAGTCCAGTACTTCACCACCATTACCGCGCCGATGCCGTAGCGATCGGCGGAGGTGAGTGCGGGGCAGTGTGAGCAGGGCGCAGAGGTGGATGCCTTTGCGCGCGAACCGCAGAGATCGGCGTGCTCGATGATCGATCCGCGATGGTCGAGTCCATCTCGGCCTCTTGCCTTTTCGATCGAATAGGACGAGTCGGGCCCGGCGAATCACCGGGCCCGACCGGCGCTCGAATGTCAGTAGCGCCGATGAACGGGATGCCATCGGGGCGGGCCAGCAACAGAACGTGCCAATCGAATACGGACACAGCCGAGCGCTATAGCCGCAAAGAGTAGCGCCGCAGCAAATTGAACAGCAATCTTTCAGAATATTGAAGGAGGAACGATTTGCTGGACAGCGAATCACTTACCAGGACACACGTACAGGTACTTTCGGCTTGCCCCCTGGAAGTACCGCACCCATCGGCGAGTTCACCCCATAGACCATCTCGTAGCAATTAAAGGGCTAAAGACATCGGCCGGTGGCCTCAGTCGGATAACCGAACATGCCGATGTCCACATGCGCGCTCGTACCGCACCAGCTTTGCGGACCGGTTACCCAGCGCGCCCGGCGCGCACGTCGGCCGCGCCGGGCACCTGGCGGATGGATCAGCGGAGCGGACTGCGCGGCCGCACGCTCGCACGATGCGGGGTGACCCCGACCAATGCGTCGGAAAGCAGTTCGGTCAGGCCGACTTCGACCTTCTCGCTCGTCAGCAGCAGACCGCTCGTCAACGCCTCGGCAGAGGTTCTTCCAATGCCCTGTAGTCGAGCCGTCCCGCTCGTCAAACCCTCTATACGAACCGGGCAAACGTAGTCCACATCGGTGAACGGATCTCGTTGTGGCGCACCGACAGTGACCCGGACTATGTTGCCGCGGACACTCAACTGCCTGGTTGCCAGGACCACACTTTCCCCGAGAGTCATAGCGGCACACTATGGATCAGTGGGCGGCTGGCGAAATTCACTCGGCGTGGCGACACGCGGTGTCTGGCAATTCGGCAGCACACGCGCGTATTCGAAAGGCACAGCCGAATCGCTATGTCGAGAGCTGCGGCACCTCGGTGCGGCGACGGCGGATACGCCAGCGTGTGGCCAGGAAGCCAGCACCGAGGACCACCACGGCCGCGACGACCGCTCCGACCGCTGCGGCACCTCGGAATCCCGGTGCGTCGACATCGAGAATCCGCTGGCCCGCATGCGCCCCATTGCCATCGCCCCGCACAATGGTGAGCGTCATCAAGTTCGGGATCGCGGTCGCCACCGCGGCAGCCGCGGATACCGCCGCGAGGTATCTGCCGTATCGCCGACGCCAGACCAGTGTCGCGATCAGCACCAGTACCAGCGGCACCGCTGTGCACAACGTGCCGAATGTCAGACCCCACCCGATGCCCTTGGCGAAACTCCCCTGCGCGAGATCCGCGATCCGCTGCGCCCACCAGCGCGGAATGAATGCCGCCAGCAGGAAATACGAGGCGACCAACACCACGGCCGCAACCAGCAGTGCAATGATCCGATTCCGCCAGCGCGGCATTCGACTGTCGGCCGCCTCGTTCTGCGTAGTCATAACCAAAATTATGCTCGCTTGCGCGTATCTCATTCGGTCGCAAGTTGTTCCACGAGCGTGCCGAGCAGCGACGGGAGTTCCGGTTGCCTCATGAGCAACAGGACGGCCCGCAGCACGGCGCCGCCGAATCCTCGGTCGGCTGCCGAACCGGTTTGACGGCCTTGACGATCGCCGAATGCATGCCGTCCGCCACGCAATGGGTTGGGGTGATCTCGATATCGGTGAACCCGGCCGCGGCCAGCCCGGTGCGGTATTCGGCGAATGAGAGCGCACCGGCGATGCAGCCGACATAGTCGCCACGTTCCGCGCGCTGCCGCACCGACAGGTCGTCCTCGGCGACAACGTCGGCGATTCCGATCCGCCCGCCGGGCACGAGTACGCGGGCCATCTCGGCGAATACGGCGGGTTTGTCGACCGACAGGTTGATCACGCAGTTGGAGATCACCACGTCGACGCTGTTGGCGGGCAACGGGATCGCCTCGATCGTTCCTTTCCGGAACTCCACATTCGCGACGTCGGCCTTTGCGGCGTTCTCCCGCGCCAGGGCCAGCATCTCCTCGGTCATATCGACCCCATACGCCTTGCCGGTCGGCCCGACGCGGCGCGCCGACAGCAGGACATCGATTCCGCCGCCGGAACCCAGATCCAACACCCGCTCGCCTTCGCGGAGTTCGGCGACCGCGGTCGGGTTGCCGCATCCCAGTGACGCGGCGATCGCGGCGATCGGAAGTCGGTCGCGGTCGGCGGCCGCGTAGCGGCTGGCACCGAAATTGGCGTCGACCTCTACCGAGCCGCTGCCGCAACAATCGTTGGCGACACCGCCGTCGGCGACCGCGGTCGCGGCCTGGGCATAGCGCGCCCGCACGGTCTCCCGGAGTTCGTTGCGCTGATCTGTCATGACACACCCCTAGCTGGCAGGTTCGCCCGGTAGCAGAAGGTCCTCTACCTGGCTGTATTGATGAATGTCAATACAGCTTGCGCCACTGAATCGACAAATGTCAATATAGATGGGTGTCGAAACAAGATTTGCCGGTGATCGGCTCCACCAACTGCTGCGCGCCGATCTCGACCACCCCCTTGGACCACGAGACGGCGACGGAACTGGCGCTGGCGTTCAAGGCGTTGGCCGATCCGGTCCGGCTGCGGCTGCTGTCGTTGATCGCCTCCCGCCCCGGCAAGGAGGTCTGCGTCTGCGAGTTGACCCCGCAGTTCGAGTTGTCCCAGCCCACCATCTCCCACCACCTCAAGGTGCTGCGCGAGGCCGCCCTGATCGACTGCGAACGTCGCGGCACCTGGGTTTACTACTGGGCGATCCCGAAAGTGCTGCAAAGACTTTCGGCCGTCCTGGGCGCCGCAGACGCCGGACCTGTTACCGCGGCCGACTGAGCGCCCATAGAACACGTTCTAGACAGATTGGACGCTTTGTCTTACGCTCGGAGCATGACGACAGAGTTGTCTCACCTGCCGCATTTCGAGTTGCGATCCGCGGAAACCTGGCGGAACCCGTGGCAGATGTATGCCGAGCTACGTGCACACGACCCGGTGCATCACGTTGTTCCCCAGGATGATCCGGCGAGCGACTATTACGTCCTGTCCCGCTACGCGGATGTGCATGCCGCCGCGCGGGATGTCGCGACGTTCTCTTCGGCGAACGGCTTGACCGTCGACTACCAGGATCTCGGCGAAATCGGCCTGCCCGAGCCGCGACCGTTCGTCTTCACCGACCCGCCGGACCACACGACCTTCCGCAAACAGGTCATGAAGGGTTTCACGCCACGCCAGGTGCGTTCGGTCGAACCACAGGTGCGCGCATTCGTCGTCGAGCGACTGGAGCGACTGCGCGCGGCGGGCGAGGGCGATATCGTCGTCGAACTGTTCAAACCACTGCCGAGCATGGTGGTCGCACATTATCTCGGTGTGCCGGAACCGGATCGGCCGAAATTCGACGAGTGGACCGATCTCATCATGACCGCCTCCGCGGGCGGCAGTCCGCTCGATGCCCAAGAGGCCATCGGTGAATTGATGCAGTACTTCACCCAGTTGATCGAACGCCGCCGCGCCGAGCCTGCCGACGATACGATCTCGCACCTGGTCGCTTCGGGAATGGGCGCGGACGGCGACTACGCGGGCATCATCTCGATTCTCGGATTCGCCTTCACCATGATCACCGGCGGAAATGACACCACCACCGGCAATCTCGGCGGTGCGGTGCAACTACTCACCGAGCGTCCGGATCAGCGTCGGCTGCTGATCGAGAATCCGGCACTCATTCCGGACGCGGTCGAGGAATTCCTGCGACTCACCTCGCCTGTGCAGGGCTTGGCGCGAACCCTGGTACACGACATCGAGATTCACGGCACCACGATTCCCGCCGGACGTCGTGCGCTGCTGCTGTATGCGTCGGCGAATCGGGACGAACGCGAATTCGGTCCGACCGCGAGCGAACTCGATGTGCTTCGCCGCCCCAAGCAGATCTTGACCTTCAGTCACGGCAACCATCACTGCCTCGGCGCGGCCGCCGCGCGCATGGTCGCGTGCGTCGCGCTCGAGGAATTGCTTTCGCGCTGCCCGGACTTCGTTGTCGATATCGACCGAGTCCGTTACGCCCCTGGCAGTTATGTGCGCTGGCCGGACCGCGTGCCGTTCCAGGTGTCTCCATGATGGCAGCATCGCGCGGCGATTCGATGTGCGGTGGTGGCCGGGAGACGGGTGGGCGACCAGCATTGCGCGGCGATTCGATGAAGGTGGTGGCCAGGTGACGGGCGGGCCCGGAGATTGGTTGCGCCCCAGGCGCGCCGATATCGCGGCCGAACAAATTCTCGATGCCGCCGCGCAGCTGTTCGTCGAGCGTGGCGTCACGAATACCGGCATGGGCGATGTCGCGAAGGCCGCGGGCTGCTCGCGAGCCACCCTGTATCGCTACTTCCCGAACCGCCAGGCCCTGCGAATCGCATTCGTACATCGCGAGGCTCGCCGAGTTGGGGTCGCGGTCGCCGAGCAGGCTCGCGATATCACCGATCCGGGTGCGCGCCTCGTGACCGTCATGCTCGCATCGCTGCGCGAAGTCCGCGCCGATCCGACACTCATCGCCTGGTTCACCGCGGGCGATGCGGGCATTGCCAATGAAATCGGCCAATCCTCCGAGGTCATCGAGGCCATTGCGGCAGGTCTGTTGCCACCGACCGCCGATCCGGACCGTCCCCGCCTGGCTCGCTGGCTGGCTCGCATCATCATGTCGCTGCTCACCGCTCCCGGCCGCGACGACGCCGACGAGCGTGCCATGCTCGAACAGTTCGTCGCCCCGGTCGTCACCGGCGAGTTCGTGAACTGACTTCCCACCCTTGACGTGGAGCACACTCCAGGTCGTAGCGTCGAGGATGTGAGTCACTCGATCGTCGACCAAGGAGGAGAGCCCCGCATGATTCCCACCAGGAAGCTCGGCCAGCTGACCGTCAGCGCACAGGGACTGGGCTGCATGGGCATGAGCCAGGCATACGGCGTCCGCGATAACGACGACGAATCCATTGCCACCATCCACCGCGCGCTGGATCTGGGGGTAACCCTGCTGGACACCGCGAATGTCTACGGACCGGAGACCAACGAGCGGCTGGTGGGCAAGGCCATCGCCGACCGCCGCGATCAGGTCGTACTGGCAACCAAGTTCGGCATCGTATGGGGCGAGGACGGGTCGATGGGCGCCCGCGGCGATGCGGCGTACGTCGAGCAGAGCTGTGACGCGTCGCTGGCCCGGCTCGGTGTCGACCACATCGACCTCTACTACCAGCACCGCGTGGACCCGAACGTTCCGGTCGAGGAGACCTGGGGCGCGCTGTCCGAGCTGGTGCAAGCAGGAAAGGTGCGCTACCTCGGCATTTCGGAGGCCTCGGCGGCGACCATCCGTCGCGCGCACGCGGTTCATCCCGTGACCGCCCTACAGAGCGAATGGTCGCTGTGGACCAGGGATATCGAGGCCGAGGTGCTGCCGACCTGCCGTGAACTCGGCATCGGCATCGTGCCGTTCTCTCCGCTCGGCCGCGGTTTCCTGACCGGCGCGATCACCTCCACCGACGATCTGCCCGCCGACGATATGCGCCGCCGCCTACCGCGATTCGCCGGGGACAACCTCGACCGCAACCTCGCCATTGTCGCGGCACTGCGCGAACTGGCCGCCGAAAAGGACATCACCGCAGGGCAATTGGCCCTCGCCTGGGTGCAGAGCCGCGGCGATGATGTGGTCCCCATCCCGGGCACCAAACGCCGCACCTACCTCGAGGAAAACGTCGCCGCCGTCGAGATCACGCTGACCGCAGACGATCTCGCCCGCATCGACGCCGCCGCCCCGGCAACCGCATTCGCGGGGGAGCGGTATCCGGAACACCTCGCGAGGGCCGCCGGTCGCTGACGCTGGTCACAGCCTATTTCGACGGGTGCCGGACGGCGCGTCGGAGGAACCGATTACGATCTTTCCGCTTTTGCTTGTTCTCAGCCGCTCCATCAGGTCACAACCGATCAACAGGAGAAGGTAATTACATGGCAATTTCCCGGAAGGTCGCGACAGCATCCGTTGCCGTCGCCGCACTCGCCACAACGGTCTTCGGTGCTGCGCAGGCGTCGGCCGATCCGATCGCCGGAGGCTGCTCGGGCGGTCAGTTCGATTTCACCACCAGTCCGCTGAGCATGGTGAGCAGGCCGACCACGGCGACATGGAGCGGCAATCTCACCGGCTGCACGAACACGCCCGCACCCACCGCTACGGTCAGCGGCACCTTCGAAGGCACCGGCAGTTGCTTGGACGTCGCCGGCAATATCGACGGTTCGATCAACTGGTCGAATGGTCAGGTCAGTCGGATCCGCGGCCCCTGGCATGTCCCCGGAGGTGTCGGTGCCGCATCGACCAATACCGTGGTCATTGTCGAAGGCCCCGGCGCCGGTACGCAGATGGCCGTCGACAACGGCGGCATCATCAACGCGACGGCGATGACCGCACCGTGTCTCACAGGCGATGTTCGCGGCGCCTCCGTCGCGATCACCGCGGTTCGCTTCAGCTGACCCCGTGCTCGATCGAATGGGTGCCGAGCCTCTCGGCTCGGCACCCGTTCGCCGCTGAAAGTCGCCCGGACGGGCACGAGCAGCCCAGCTGTGGGCACCGCGGCCGCCCTGGCCTCGATTCGTGGTTCGCGCAGTGGCACGACCCGCTGGTCGTCGAGTTCGAGTTTCGTCGGCAACGCCGAACACCGAGCGGGGTCTCCCACGACCTCGGCTTCGGCGGCGGAGATCGGGTTGCTACCGGCCGGAGCCGCTGGACGAGAGGGTGATCAGGTAGCAGGTCAGGTCGGGGGTCGGCGTGGTGCAGACCTGCCAGACCGGGGTCGCCTGCTCGACGGGTTCGGCAGGTTCGAGGGTGATGGCCGAGGCCGGAACGGCGGCGGCCATGGGGGCCATCAGCAACGCGCCGATGAAGAGTCCGGCACGTAGACGGGTACGCATATGTCGATCCTTTCCGAACGGCGAGGGGCCACCGTTCATCGGGACGCTATCGAGCCGACGATCTCGACGGACAGACCAAAGAAGACGTGCCCCCGGAACCGGGGCCAGCACACCACGTACTCGAAACACCATGTGGCAGTGGGTATTCACCGTGACGACGAGCCTGCGATAGCGGCCCCGTGCCGAAGCTCACGCAATGGTTCAGTGTGTTTTCGGAGCTCGACCGAGCGTGGTCATCGGCAGACCGTACCGACCACTGCACCGCAGTGATACGCAGGTCCGCGCGCTTTTCCCGGCTGTCGCGGCAGTAGGACGGCGGTACCGTGGAATGAGGCCGACCCGGCAGCTCGTCTCGGCCGGAACCGCGGGGAGGCAGCAATGGTGCGGATCGAGGGTATGCCGACACCCGATGCGGATGCGCCATGGCACGAGATCGTGCCGCAGTTGTGGATGGGCGGACATCACTACAGCAATGGCGACGGAGTGCGCGTGCCCGTGGTGGTCGGGACCGAATTCGATGTGGTGATCAGTCTGTTCCAGGCCGATGGACATGGGCCGGGTCCGGGGGTCGAACACCATCACCTCGCAATTCCGGATGCGGCGCTGCAAGCCGAGCAGTTGGCGGCGGCGCGTGAGTTGGCCGCGATCGCCGCCGCGGCCGTCCGCGCGCACCGCACGGTGATGGTGCGCTGCCATTACGGCTACAACCGGTCGGGCTTGGTGGTCGCACAGACCCTGCTCGACCTGGGCTATACGGTCGATGACGCGATCGCCCTGATCCGGCGGCGGCGCTCACCGTATGCGCTGAACAACACATTCTTCGTCAACTATTTGGCGACCGGCCTCGGCATGGCACAGGTCTTATCCGATCGACCCAGATGCCAAGTGCCCCAACCTCGGCGCTCACCAAGGCCGGGGCAATAATCTCGACGACGTCGCCGCGGATCAACGTGGCGCGTTGGCCGGATCGGCAACGGTGGGATGGGTGCCCGCACGGTGCGCCCGGCGCACATCCTCGAAGAACTCCCGCGAGAACATCGCCGACAGCACTGCGATACCCGCACGGTGCACGCGGAATTCACTCCGGTTGCTGGTGCCGGTCAGGCGGATGACACGACCCGCGGCGTCCTGGGGCCGCGCGAAATCCTTCACCCGGCCGCGCCCGGTCCACTGCAGTTCGGTCTGGTCGATGACGGCGTCATCGGGGACGAGCAACTTCACCATGGCGTGGTCGAGGTCGGCATGCACCACGATCTCGCCGTCGCCGGTGATCTGCGGCGAGCGCAGGTCGACGACGACGCTGCCGTAGCGGGCGGTGACGTCGAAGGTGTCGGCATCGGTCCAGTTGCCGAGGCGCTTGGTGGTCTCGTGGTCGACGTGGATCCGGGCGGTGGTCTTGGCGGTCATTTCTTCGATCCTTTCGGGCGGTGGCTTCCGCTGATGAACTAATAGTGGCATACATACTAGTTTCTTTGCAACTAGTACTTTCGAACCTAGTTGTCGGGATACCACTAGAATGGTCGGTATGACGGCATCGACGCAGTTCAAGCGCTCTCCCCTGGCGATGGCGCTGCTCGGCATCCTGCATCTGGAACCGATGCACCCCTATGCGATCCAGCGGCGGATCAAGGAGTGGGGCAAGGACAAGGTCGTCAATGTCGCCCAGCGTGCGGCGCTCTACAAGACGATCGGCAGGTTGCAGGAGGCCGGGCTGGTCACGGTTCGCGAGACCGGACGCGATCAGCAATATCCGGAGCGCACCGTCTACGAGATCACCGATACGGGCCGCGCGGCCTGCGCCAGCTGGTTGGCCGAGATGATCGGCGAACCGCGCAACGAATATCCGGAATTCCCTGCGGCACTGTCATTTCTGATGCTGCTCGGCCCCGATGGCGCCCGCACCGAACTGGAGCGGCGCGCAAGGTCGGTGCGCGCCGAGCTCGCCGAGATGGATACCGATGCGGCGCAGGCCGCCGCGATGCAGCTGCCCCGGGTGGTGATGCTGGAGGACGAGTATCAGCGCGCGGTCACCGAGGCCGAATTACGTTGGCTCGATGGCGTTATCGCCGATCTCGCCACGGGCACCCTCACCTGGTCCCGGGAATCCCTGCTGCCGTACCAGCAGCCCTAGCACGGACATCACCGGCCAACTTCGGCGCACGACGCGCGCGATGGCGCGTTCGGCGCGACGATGTATTGCGTGGCAGGACAATTCGTTCCGGTTCCCGACTGGTTCGCGTGGGAGAACCAGGATTGCGGGATCGCGGTCGAGGATATCGATGGTGACGGCAACCCGGATGTCGTTGTACTCATGGTGGACGATCCACAGGGTCAGAACACGGGGTCCTATCGGGTGGGCACGGGGTTGGCCACCGACGGAACGACGAAGAGCTGGGGACCGTGGCTGCCGGTGCCGGACTGGTACGGCTGGGAGAACCAGGGCACGGGCATCGCCGTCGGGGACCTGAACGGCAACGGCCGGCCCGATCTGGTGGTATTCGTCGTCGACAATCCTCCCGGCCAGAACCAGGGCTATTACCGGATCGGGCGCGATCTGGCCGCCGACGGCGCCGTGACCGGCGGCTGGACACCGTGGATCGCCGTGCCGGACTGGTACGGGTGGGAGAACCAGGGCGCCGATATCTGCCTCACGTCCATCGATGGCCAGACCACTCTGGTCGTCTTGACGGTCGACAATCCGCCGGGCCCGAACAGCGGACAGTTCCGGCTGGCCAAGGGACTGACCGTCGATGGAGCGGTCGGCGAATGGACGCCGTGGGTCGCGGTGCCCGACTGGTACGGGTGGGAGAACCAGGGCGCGGGCATCGCGGCCGCGGATCTGGACGGCGACGGCAGGCCGGAACTGATCGTCTTCGCGGTGGACAATCCCGAGGGTGTGAACGCCGGTGTGTACACCATCGGCTGGGGCCTGGAGGGGTCGGGGCACGCGGTCGACGGTTGGAGCGTGTGGACGAAGACGGACTGGGGATTCGCCGAAAACCAAGGCGCGGCACTGGCTTTGCTGCCACAAGCGGGCGCGGCACCGGAGTTGGTGGTATTCACCATCGACGCACCGGACGGCCCCAACACCGGATACCTGCGTGTGCTCGAGCTGGAGACCGATCTGACGCATGCGCCGCATATGGGCCTGTGGCGCATTCTCGATTTCGGCACCGAGATAAACCCGGTACACGCCGCCGTACTGCACACCGGTGACGTACTGTTCTTCGCCGGTTCCGGTAACGATCCGGACCAGCACGACGCGCACGAATTCCGCACGCGCGTATGGCATTACCCTCGGCCGGACCTGAGCGCACCGGCCACCCCGATCGATCTGTTCTGCGTCGGCCAGGCGTTCCTGCCGGACGGCAGACTGCTCGCGGCGGGCGGCACCGGACGCTACGACCCGTTCTACGGGCTCGAGGACGCGCTGATCTTCGATCCGGCCACGTTGACCTGGAATACCATGCCGGATATGGCTTTCGGTCGCTGGTATCCGGCACTGGCACCGCTGCCGAACGGCGATATCGTCGCGGTATCGGGCCTCGGCACCGACAATTTCCTATCCGTCATCCCCGAACTCTTCGACGCCGAAACCGAGACCTGGTCGCAGCTACCGTCTCCCGGCCCGATCCCGATGTACGGTCATCTCGTCCTGCTCGCCGACGGCAGGCTGTTCTACACCGGCGGCCAGTACGGCGCGAACAACGGTATGCGACCGTCGATCTGGGATCCGGCGACCGGTGCCACCGTGGAGGTGCCCGGCCTCACCGATCCGGGGTCCCGCAATCAGTCGACCAGCGTGCTGCTGCCACCCGCGCAACAACAGCGGGTCATGATCCTCGGCGGCGGCGGCTTCGATATGCACAGTCCCGCACCGGCTTTGGCCGATACCAGGATCGTCGACCTGACCGCGGCAGCACCGGAATACCAACCGGCGCCGCCGATGGACCACCCGAGGATGCACCTCAGCGCGGTACTGCTCCCGGACCGAACGGTGCTCGCCACCGGCGGTTCCGGGATGGAGGAGATGGCACACGCCGCGCCACCGCATGCCGAGATCTTCGATCCCGCGATGGGCAGCTGGATGCACACCGCACCGTGTCGCGTCCCCCGGCTCTACCACTCCATCGCCCTGCTCACCCCCGATGGCAAGGTGATCACCGCGGGCTCCAATCCAGCGCGCAAAACCGAGGAACTGCGCATCGAAACCTATTGGCCGCCGTATCTGTTCCAGGGCGAGCGACCGCCGCTCGCGCTGGCGACCGATACCGTCGCCTACGGCGCGACCGTTACCGCGACCACCGCCGCCACACTTCGCGAGGTGAATCTCGTCCGCCCGGGTGCGTGCACCCACTCCTCCGACAATGAGCAACGCCTGATCGATCTCGAATTCACCAGCACCGCACCGGATTCGGTGACGATTACGCTGCCGAAGAACCCGGCGCTCGCGCCACCGGGCTGGTACCTGGTGTTCGTAGTCGACGACCAGGGCGTGCCATCGACCGGACAGTGGCTGCACCTGAGCTGATCCCACCCGCGATTGTGACCGACCACAGTCAGCGACCGACCCGACCGTGCGGTCGCCATCACCCGGTCGGTTGCCACCCTGCGCGCACGCCCGGCCCGTAAGGTACCGACCATGGTCCCCACCGAGATATCCGAGCTGGTCGAGTCGGTCGTGGAGTCGTATCTGCTCGACGGACCGCGCCGCTATAACCGGACCCAGGTCGCCGAACATTCCGGATCGACCACCGAGCTCACCAAGCGGCTGTGGATGGCGCTCGGCTTTCCGGCCGGTGTCGACAACGCCGCGGTCGACTACACCGAAGCCGATATCGCCGCGGTCCGCAACTTCCGCGCGCTCAATGTGCTCTCCTCCGCCGACTCCCGGCAGCAGGCCGCGACCGCGCGCACCCTCGGCCAGGGCATGGCACGGCTCGCGGAATGGCAGGTCGACCTGGTACTCGCCGAGATCGGCGATCGCATGGCCGAGGCCGGACCGGGCGCCGATCCGGCCGAGACCGCCCGCGCTGCCACCGAGGCGGCCATCTCGACGCTCGAACAGCTCAATATCTACGCCTGGCGCCGCCATCTCGCCGCCGCGCTGTCGCGTTCACTCGACCCGGGCACCACCGCGGGCGAGGCGGTCCGGGAGTTGGCGGTCGGCTTCGCCGATATGGTCGGCTACACCCGGCTCACCAGGCATCTGCATCCGGACGAACTCTCGATGCTGCTGGAAGCGTTCGAATCCACCACCACCGCCGCGATCACCGAGAACGGCGGCTGGGTCATCAAGAACGTCGGCGACGAGGTCATGTTCGCGGCCGAGGATCCGGCCGACGCGGCCCGGATCGCACTGGCCATCCAGGAGAGCACGATGATGGTCGGCGGCACCCCCGACCTGCGGGTCGCGGTGGCATACGGTCCGGTGCTGCAGCGCTTCGGCGATCTCTACGGCTCGGTGGTCAATATCGCCTCCCGGCTCACCGGCGTCGCCCGCCCGGGCACCGTCCTCGTCGATGACGATGCCGCCGCCGCGTTGGACGGCAATCCGGAGTTCGATATCCGCAACCTGCGCAGCGTCCGCGTCCGCGGCTTCAATCGCCTGCGCCCGCACACCCTGCGTCGCAACTCTGCCTGAGTTGTTGGCAGCGCCTTCGGCGCTGCGTGTTCGCGGCCCCCTTGGTCTCGCGTCCGAGCCGTCGAGACTCGCGCCTTCGGCGCATTGCTTCGACGGCTCGGACGCGAGACGGGCCGCGAACGGGTCGCTCGTAAGACTCGCTCCGTGGTGGTCGCGGGTGTGCGGATCGTTCAGCACCAGGTGTACAGCGGGCCCAGAGGTCGAGACTCGTACCTTCGGCGCATCGCTTCGACGACTCGGACACGAGACGGGCCACGAACGGGTCTCGTAAGACTCACTCCATCGGAGTCGCCGACGTGCGGATCGTTCGGCACCGGATGTACGCGGGCCCAGAGGTCGAGACTCGTGCCTTCGGCGCATCGCTTCGACGACTCGGACGCGAGACGGGCCGCGAACGGGTCGCTCGTAAGACTCGCTCCTTGGTGGTCGCGGGTGTGCGGATCGTTCAGCACCAGGTGTACAGCGGGCCAGTCGTTGAGACTCGAACCTCGTCGCATGCGCTTCGACGACTCGGATGCGAGACGGGCCACGAACGGGTCACTCGTAAGACTCGCGCCATGGTGGCTTGGATGGGCGTCTGGACCACGACCTAAGCTCGCGTGGTGGATTTCGAGTGGGCCGAGTTGCGCGAGAGCTGCGTCGTCGCGGAGGACGCCGCGGTACTGGCGTTGAACAAGCCCGCGGGAATTTCGGTGACCGGTGAGCGGCACGACAGCGATATCGTCGAAGCGGCGGCCGCGGCGGGGGAAACGCTGTATCCGGTGCACCGGATCGACAAGGTGACCTCCGGACTCGTGCTGCTGGCCAAGGAGCTGGGCGCGCACGGGCAGCTGACCAGGCAGTTCAATAAGCAGACCGCGCAGAAGGCGTATCTGGCGATCGTCGAGTCGACCGGACTGCCCGATCGCGGCGTCATCGAACTGCCGCTGAGCGTCGGGCGCAAGAACCGGGTGCGGATCGCCGCGCCCCG
This sequence comes from Nocardia sp. CA-107356, assembly GCF_050946365.1. Taxonomy (NCBI): domain Bacteria; kingdom Bacillati; phylum Actinomycetota; class Actinomycetes; order Mycobacteriales; family Nocardiaceae; genus Nocardia; species Nocardia sp. CA-107356. The sequence continues at coordinate 9,528,195 of NZ_CP191992.1, forward strand.
GGAGCGCATTCGCGAGCAGGCGGGCCGCTGGTTCGTCGATGACGCGGACCTGTTGGCCACCAAGAACTATCCGTCGGTCACTCAGTTCGCGACGGTCCTGCGCACCGACGAGCACACCCTGCTCGCGGTGCGCCCCATTACCGGCCGACGCCACCAGATCCGGGTGCACCTGGCCTGGATCGGCCATCCGATCGTCGGCGACCCGCTGTTCGATAAGTCCGAGCGCTACGGCCGGACCTACCTGCACTCCTGGCGACTCGACCTGACCGCGCCATGGCGCACTCCCCCGGAACTCACCCTGCGGGCGATGCCGAGTTCGGACTTCTGGCAGCCGCTGCCGGGCGCTTCGGATACCGACGCGATCCTCCAGCACGCCGACGACCTGCTGCACGTCATCCGGTCACCGCGCTCCCCAAGCGAATAGCCATCCGCCGGTCCGACGCTGCGCCCTGGTGTCCGCCGCGCACCAGCTGACCGAGCACTTCCGTGCGCGGCACGACAAATGGTGCGCGCGGCGATCACTGGAGCGGCGATCGCGCGAAGGGGCCGGAGCCTATTCGGGTTCCGCGCTGCGCACATCCATCCCCGCCGTGCACGGAATGACCGGAATCCCGTGCACGGCGCATCGAACGGTGAATGCGCCGAATCACCAGAGCGGATGTGGAGCGCCGGTTCGCACGGACGATGCCTGCGGGCTCACCGCTGCGGACGTTCCGGCATGGCCGCGTACGGAGTGGCATGGCCGCGAATTCCGTACGCGAGCACGTTGATTCGTGCACATGGCGATCACCGGAGGGACGGATGCTATGCGGGCCAGTTCGGGGAACGGCCCAGGATGGCGACGATGTCGTCGAGGGTGGAGTTGCCGGACCAGGCGATCACCGGACCGAACGCGGCGCCCGGCGCCAGGCGAGCCTTGCCACCGGGAACGATCTCGGCCACCGGCAATGCGGCGGCGAGCAGATCATCGTCGAAACTCACCGTCCGACCGAGGGTTCGGGCGACATCCCAGGAGTGCACGACGTAATCGATGAAGTGGAAGCTCACCGCCTCGGCTCCAGAGAATTCGAAGGCCTGGGTGAATTCCGGTAGCGGGAAGGTCCGGTCGAGCACACCGTCCTCGGCGAAGGACGCCAGCACATGTTCGGCGGCGGCACGATAGTCCGCGACCGGGTCCTCGCTCAGTGGACGCAGCCGCCACAGCGACAGGTCACCTTCGCCGCGTGCGGCGGCCGCGAAACCGTAGTGCTGGGCGATCATATGCGCCAGCAGCCCGTGCAACGTCCAGCCCGCGCAGGGCGTCGGCTTGACCAGATCGGCAGCGGTGACATGGGAAACCACATCGATGCTGGTGCGCACGGCCTGCGCGTTGAGTGCGATGAGATCGACCTTCGCCCCCAGCTCATTGAGAGTGCGCAGTCCGGCGGTAACCGCACTGGTTTCGGAATCGGTGGTCATTTCAGTCCTCTCGATAAATCCAAATTAGTAAGCGTCAGCTTATCGTAAGCTCATGCTTATCACTTGCCAAGCAGTATTTTCTACTCATGCCGGAAGTGCAGCGCCCCGATCTCGCCGCGATGCTCGTGCCGCTCGGCCGCGCCCTCGCCACCGTGGAGCTGCCGGTACTCGAGCGGCACGGACTGTCCATGTGGGGCTATGTGGTCCTACTCGGCCTCGGCGACGAACCCGTCTACACCCAGGCCGCACTGGCCAAGAAAATCCGCGCGGATAAGACCCGCATCATCGGCGTGCTCGACGAACTCCAGCAGCGCGGCCTCATCCGACGTGATCCGGATCCGGCCGATCGGCGCGCGCGGCTGGTATCGCTCACCCCGACCGGCCGAACCACTCGTGACCACGCGCAACGCGATATCCAGGAGCAGGAGGACCAGCTGCTGTCCCCACTGCCCGCCGCCGAGCGCAAGGCTTTCCTGCGGTCACTGCAAACGCTGTGGGCGTCGATCATCGAGGAGCAGGGCTGACATCCGAAACCCACCGGTATCGCTGTGTGCGCCACCACTACCGACCCTCCGGCTTTCTACCGGTGGTCAGCCTCATGACGACGCGGAACCCGCAGCTCATCTAGCCTGATGAGGTGCCGCGCACGCGAGGTTGGCACACTCTGACGCAACGGAGCGATTCCCCAGAGAAAGCGAACGCCGATGATCCTGGTGGCTCAGATCAGCGATACCCATTTCGATCTAGGCACCCGCAACGCCGAACGCGTCGAGCGGGTCATGGCCTTCCTCGCCGATCTGCGCCGCAGGCCCGATGCCATCGTGCTGACCGGTGACGTCACCGATTCCGGCAAACCCGACCAGTACGCCGAGGCCCGCGTCGCACTCGATGCCGATATCCCGGTCTACGCGCTGCCCGGCAATCACGACGACCGCGCTGCCTTCCGCGCGACGCTGCTCGGCGAACCCGCGTCGACCGCACCGATCAACCACGCACACCGGGTCGGCGATCTGACCGTGGCCCTGATGGATTCGAGCATTCCCGGCGAACCCGGTGGCCGACTGACCGAGGAGACCTACGACTGGCTGCGCGGCGTACTCGCCGCGGCGCCCGCCGACGCACCCATTCTCCTTGCGCTGCACCATCCGCCCGCCCAGCTGTTCAGCCCGGTCATCGATGTGATCTCGCTGGCCGATCCGGAGAAATTGGCCGAGGTCGTCGCCGCCGACGAACGCATCGTCGGCGTGCTCACCGGACATGCGCATTCCGCGGCCGTGACCACCTTCGCGGGCCGCCCCCTGCTGGTCGCACCGAGCACCGCATCGGTATTGGGCGGTGAATGGGAGCTCGAACTCCCCGACCATGTCATGGACTACGCGCCCGATCCAGCCCTCGCCCTGCACGTGATCGACGAAAACCGTCGTATGACAACGCATTTCCGCAGCGTTGCGATGAGCGGCCGGATCGGGGTGCAGCCGAACTAGCGGTGCACGGCGCGCTCGCGGCGGTAGACGGCCGGTGTCGCGCCGGTCCAGCGCTTGAAGGCATAGATGAAGGTGGAGGATTCGGCGTAGCCGAGCCGGATGGCCACATCGCTCACCGAAAGCGGTGTGGCGGTGAGCATCTCCTCGGCGAGTGCGCGGCGAACCTCATCCAATAATGCGCGATAGCTGGTGCCTGCCGCGTCGAGATGGCGGCGCAGGGTGCGGGTGCTCATATTGAGATTCCGTGCGACGGCGTCGATTCCGGGCGGGGCGGCGAATCCTTCACTACCGCCGGGGACCAGGAGTTCGCGCACCTCGGCCGCGATACCGGTGCGGGCGCGGCGACGGTCGACCAGATCCCGGCATTGGGCGAGGCACATGGCCCAGGTGTGCTCATTCGCCTGCGGCAGTGGCTGTTCCAGCATTGCCGGATCGATGGCGAACAGATTCTGCGGCCGCCCGAAGTGCGGGCGAACCTGGGTGACTTCCTGGATCCGATCGACGTATATCGGCTCGGGAAAACGGAATTCGGCCCTGGTGAGCGGCAATTGTTTACCGATCAGGTCGCTCATGACCTGGTGCATGGCGGTGACATCGCGCTCGACCAGGAACTGGCGGACATCGGCCGGAATGGATTCGTCGTGCACCCAGGCGACGAATTCGCTCTCGCCCCACTCCGCGACCGGGAGGCAGAAGGCGAAGCTCAGCTCCAGAAAGCGCAGTGCGAACGAGACCGCCTCACCCAGAGTCGGGCTACTCACGCAGGCGAAGCCGAAGATGCCGAAGGTGGTGATCCGATAGCGGCGGCCGATTTCGACACCCAGTGCGGGCACATCGGCGAGTTCGCGGACGAGATTGCGGATCACGGCCAGTTCGATCCGGGCGTCGATCTGCGTGTCCGGGTCGCGCAGCAGCGCCTCGGTCAGCCCGGTTCCGGCGAGCATGCGCGCGACGGGCACGCCGTGCTCACCGGCGTAGCCGACCATCAGCGCCACGCTGGCGATGCCGCGCGGAAAGTTCCAGTCGCGGACTCCCGGATCCTGTACCCGCTCCACAGCGGACATTATGGCCGAAAATCTCGATGCGCCTCCCCGATATGCCAGCCACGCATAGTCACGCAGTCCTAGAGTGGAACTCATCCACTGCGTTGTGAGGAGTGCCACATGACAGCTGGCGAGCGGCCGTCGGTCATTGTCATCGGTGCCGGTTTCGGCGGCATCGGGATGGCAATCGAGTTGCGGCGCAACGGTTTCGACGATATCACCATCCTGGAGCGTGGCACCGACATCGGCGGGGTCTGGCGGGAGAACACCTATCCCGGCGCCGCCTGCGATGTGCCGTCGCCGCTGTACTCGTTCTCCTATGAGCCCAAGCCGGACTGGCCGCAGCGCTACTCCGGGCAGGCCGCGATCCATGACTATCTGCGCGGTGTCGCCCAACGCCACCGACTGCTCGAGGCCATTCACTTCGGTGCCGAGGTGACCGACGCCGAATTCGACGACGCCTGCGGCCGATGGACCGTGCGCACCACAGACGGGGCCACCCGCACCGCCGATGTGCTGATCTCCGCGGTCGGCCAGTTGTCCCGGCCCGCCATGCCCAATATTCCCGGCATCGATTCCTTCACCGGCCAGGCCTTCCACTCCGCCGAATGGGATCACGGCGTCGAGCTGACCGGTAAACGCGTCGCCTGCATCGGCACCGGCGCAAGCGCCATTCAATACATCCCGGCGATCCAGCCGAAGGTCGAGCACCTCACGCTGTTCCAGCGCACACCAGCCTGGGTGCTGCCCAAATTCGATACCGACTACACCCCGATCCAGCACAAACTCTTCGCGCGGCTGCCCGGCGCACTGCTCGTCGAACGCTTCGGCTGGTGGGCCATCGCCGAATTCGTCGCACTCGGCCTGGTCGAATTCCCATGGATCGTACGGCTGGTCGGTCGGATCGCGACGAAGCATCTGGAAGAGCAGGTGCCGGATCCGCGACTGCGCGCCGAACTCACCCCCGACTATCCGATCGGATGTAAGCGCGGGCTGTTCTCCAACGACTACTACCCCGCCTTGACCGAGCCGAACGTGCGGGTCGAGACCACCGCCATCACCGAGATCGCGCCGACCGGCGTGCGCACCGCCGACGGCACGCTGCACGAGGCGGATGTGATCATCTACGGCACCGGATTCAAGGGCACCGAATTCCTCTGGCCCATGCACATTTACGGCCGCGCGGGCCGCAAACTCTCCGATGCCTGGCAGGGCGGCGCGCACGCCTACTACGGCATCACCGTGCCCGACTTCCCGAATCTGTTCCTGGTCTACGGACCCAACACCAACCTCGGCGTCGGCTCGATCATCTACATGATCGAATCGCAGGCCCGCTATATCCGCCAGGCCGTGCAACTGCTCGCGGCCCGCCCCGGCCATGTGCTCGAGGTGCGCCAAGAGGCAGAGGCGCAGTTCAATACCGCGGTCCAGGAACGCCTCGCGCGCACGCCGTGGAATTTCTGCTCCAGCTGGTATCGCACCGCCTCCGGTCGCATCACCAATAACTGGCCGGGTCCGCAACTCGCCTATCGTCGCCGCGTCCGCAAGCTCAGGACCGGCGATTACGAGCTGACGCGGGTCACCTGAGCGCGCGCGGCGACAGCCACCATGTGGTCATGACGGAGCCGAGCGCGAGCGAGGCGCAGTCATGGGCACATGGTCTCCACAAAAAGACCACACGAACTCTCCACACGAAGCTGGCAGACTTGTTTCGTGAGTGATCAGCCCAGCGCAAGTCCCACCGAGCGAGCGATCGAGCACGGACCGCTGCGCCCGATCGAGCTCGCCGCCGGGGCGGTGCTCGGCGGCGCGACGGTCGGACTGGTCACCGTCGGCGCGCTGATCCCGTTCGCCGCGGCACTTCAGCTGGTCGCCGCGGTGCCGCTGGCCATGATCGCGCACCGCTACCGGCTGCGCGCCCTGATCACCGCGACCGGTGCGGCCGCATTGGTGAGCTTTGTCGCGGCGGGCCTCGTACCCGCGTTCGGCATCCTCAGCTCCGCGACCATCGGGGGCATCATCGGCACGGTGAAACGGCGACGCGGCGGACTGCCCGCGGTGGTCGGGTTATCGGTGCTCGCCGGTCTCGGGTTCGCAGCCTTCGCCGTCGGATCCCTGCTGGTGCTGTCCAGGTCGCGGACGCTGTTGTTCAACACCATCCGCAGCACCGCGGCCGGTCTGGAGCAGGTCGTGGCAGGACAGGCACAGCTGGAACCGCTCGGACGTGGCATCGCCGATGCCGCCGACGCCGCGATCCGCTGGTGGTGGGCCCTGGTCGGCGGCGGCGTGCTCGCGGGCATCATCGCGACAGCGGTGTTCTCCTGGTTTGTCCTCGGCTCGGTACTCGACCGGCTGGCCTGGCTCCCCAGCCAGGATCGGCTCGACGCGCCACCCGACGACCGGCCCATCGCACCGCTGCCGGTGCGGCTGCGCGATGTCGGCTTCCGCTATCCGGGCCGGCCGGTGGAGGCGCTGTCCGGGATCGATCTCACGGTGGACCTCGGCGAATTCGTCGCCATCGTCGGCCACAACGGATCCGGGAAATCGACGCTGACCCGGCTGCTCGCCGGCCGCCCACCGACCTCGGGCAGTGTGGACCGTCCTGGTGCCGCTGGCCTCGGCCATCTCGGCGGTACGGCGCTGGTGCTGCAGCGGCCGGAGAGTCAAACCCTCGGCGTGCTCGTCGCCGATGACGTCGTCTGGGGCCTGTCCACCGAACTGGCGGCCGCGGTCGATATCGACAGCCTGTTGCGCGAGGTCGGCCTGGACGGCATGGGCGACCGGGAGACCGCGACCCTGTCCGGCGGTCAGCAGCAGCGACTCGCGGTGGCCGCCGCGCTGGCCCGCCGCCCCGCCCTGCTCATCGCCGACGAGGCCACCTCGATGATCGACCCGGACGGTCGCCGCGATCTGGTCGCACTCCTGGCCGAGCTGCCGAAACGCCACCGCATGGCGGTGGTGCTGGTAACCCATCACGAGGCCGATGCCGCCGCCGCCGATCGAGTGGTGCATCTGGCTGCTGGCCGAACCGTCGAGCACCTGCCCGCCTGGCCGCGGCCGGTGCCCGAGATCCGCAGTCGCCCGATGGGCGAGACCATCGTGCGGCTGCGCGATGTCCGCCATACCTATAACCGCGGAACACCGTGGGCGGCCCCGGCTCTGCACGGTGTCGACCTGACCGTGCGGCGCGGCGAGGCGCTACTCGTGGTCGGCGGCAATGGATCCGGCAAGTCGACATTGGCCTGGATCATGGCCGGGTTGATCGAACCGAGTTCCGGCCGTTGCGAACTCGATGGTAAGCCGATCGCCAAGCAGATCGGCCGGGTCGAGCTGGCGTTCCAGCACTCCCGGCTGCAGTTGCAGCGGCAGACGGTGGGCGCCGAGATCGCGGACTGGGGCGGACGCGCCACCGGTTCCGGTGCGGTCGGACGCGCGCTGGACGCGGTGGGTCTGGATCGTGCACTCGCCGCGCGGTCCATCGAAGAGCTCAGCGGCGGGCAGGCCAAGCGCGTGGTGCTCGCGGCCATCGTCGCTTGCCACGCGCCGGTCGTGGTTCTCGACGAGCCGCTGGCCGGACTCGACCCCGAGGGCCGGGCCGATGTCGTGGAACTGCTCGCCCGCCTGCGTGATTCGGGACTGACCCTGATCGTCATTTCACACGACGTGCATGACATGGCCGCGGTCTGCGACCGCACCGTACATCTGGAGGCTGGGCGCATCCTGGAGACCGATCCGGTCGTCGATACCGCGGCCGCGAACGTGGCTGCGCACCAGCCGGATTCCCACCCGGCGCTACCGCGACCGCGCCCGGGCGATCCGGCCTGGCGGCTCGGGAACGGAGGACGCTGATGAGTACCGTCTTGTTCCGCGAGGTGCCGGTTTCCAGTCCGGTGCACCGCCTGTGGGCCGGCACCAAGATCATCGGGGTATTCCTGGTCAGCCTGGTGCTGATGTTCCTGCCGACCTGGCCGGTGCTGGGCCTGATGGTCGTATTCCTGATCGCGATCGGCGTCCTGGCCGAACTCCCGCTGAGCACACTTCCGCGCCTACCGTGGTGGTTCTGGGCGATGCTCGGCATCGGCGCGCTGCTCAATGTGCCGATCGGGGCCGATGCCGTGCTGCGCTACATCAACGTCACGGTCTTCGGCCTGGTGCTGCTGGCCGCCTCGTTCCTGATCGCGTGGACCACCCCGATGGGCGATATCGCCCCGGCACTGGCCAAACTCGGCGCCCCACTGCGCAAACTCCGGGTGCCCGTCGACGAATGGGCCGTGGTCATCGCACTCACGCTGCGCGGACTGCCGCTGTTGCTGGAGGAGATCCGGGTGCTGCGGGCGGCGCGCCGGTTGCGCCCGCACGAAGGTCTGCTCTATCGCGCCGCCGTTAATCCGCTCGTCGATATCCTCACCGCCGCCATGGCCGTATCCAGCCGCCGGGCAACCGAACTCGGCGAGGCCATCACCGCGCGCGGCGGCACCGGCCAGCTCACCGCCCGCCCCAGCGCCCCCGGACGCAACGATGCGATCGGGCTGACCGTCGTCATCGCGGTCTGCGTCGGCGCGGTCGTCCTCGATCTGCTCACCTGATCGGGGATACTGGCCCGGTGCCGGACCAAGACGACGAGGTACCCGCGTGGCAGCGTAAGACGGAGGGCGAGTCCCGCATCGGAGCGACGCTGGCCGTGTTGACGATCGTCGGGGTGCAGGTCGCGCCGCTGAAGGCTCTCCGGCAGCAGCCCGTTTGGTTACTGCCCGCACTCGAGATCCTGTTGCTCGCTGGGCTGGTCGTCGCGAATCCGTACCGGCTCAACCGGGAGGAGCCGTGGCTGCGCAGGGGCGGCCTGTTGTTGACCGGGCTGTTGAGTCTGGCCACCGCGATCGCGGCGGGCCGACTGGTGTTCGAACTGACCCACGAGTCCATTGACAATCCCGCAGAACTACTCGCGTCGGGCGGAGCGGTCTGGTTGACCAATGTGGTGGTGTTCGGGCTCTGGTACTGGGAGTTCGATCGCGGCGGACCGGCGGCCCGCGCGCATGCGCGAAAGCCGTTGCCGGACTTCCTGTTCGTGCAGATGCAGAGTCCGGAGCTGGCCGAAAAGGAATGGGAGCCACAGTTCTTCGACTATCTGTATCTGTCTTTCACCAACGCGACGGCCTTCAGCCCGACCGATGTGATGCCGATGTCGCGGTGGGCGAAGGCGATGATGATGGTGCAATCGGCGATCTCACTGGTGCTGGTGATCTTGGTGATCGCCCGCGCTATCAACATTCTGCAACCGGTTTCATGATCGTATAGCGAAGAGCTATACCAAGATCCATCATCCGGACAAGGTCGAATACCCCGAAAATTTCTCCTCGAAACCTTTCGTACGCGGTACATTGTCATCGGAGTGCTGTTCTCTTGATCACATCGTGACTCTGCATAGCGCCGGGGGGAGGATTTTTCGCGTGCGGAGCGTTGCTACGGCTTGAAACCTGATGAAGATTGGACCACCGGAATGATTCTCCGCAAGATCACCGCAGGCGCTGTTCCGATCATCGCCGCGGTAGCGGTCGGCGCGGGCACCGCGTACGCGCAGCCGAGCGCCGCGCCCGTGCCCGATATCGGATACGAGGCAAAGCTGGTGGGCGACAAGATCGTCACCACGTTGACCGATGGGTCGTTCCAGATGTCCGCGAACACAGTGGATATCAAGGACATCGCGGGCAATACGGTTGTCACGCTGCCGCTGTCGTTCCGACAGGACGGATTCGAATTCGCGCTGCCGCACGAGGTCAGGGATGCGGGCCGGGTGCTGGAGTTGACCGCGGTCAAGGACTACGCGCAGGCGCGGCAGGTGGCGACGCCGATCGCGTCACCGCGCGAGAATATGCGCGCACAGGATAACTTCCTGTCCCAGTTCGGCATTGCCACCGCCATCGGCGCCTTTATCGGCACCGTGATCGGCGCCCTGGTCGGACTCGCCGGCATCATCGGCGGACCGACGGTGATCGCCAGCGTCATCGCTGGCGCCGGTATCGGCGGTGTCATCGGCACCATCGTCGTCGGCGGACCGGCACTGATCATCGCGGGTATCGATCTGATCAGCACCCTGACCGCCCCGCCCGGCACGACCAAATGGCAGGACACGCCGGTCAGATAGGGCCGCGAAACAAGCACTCCGAACGCGGTGCGCGGCGAATCCTCGCAGCGCGCCGCGTTTTTCGTATCTATCGGCCGTAACAGCCCGAAGCCACCGGTACACCGGCGAAGCGATCGGCGAGGAAGCTCATCGCACCGGCCGCCTCACCGACGGCGGTCACATTGTGCCCGGGCAGCGCCGAATGCACTGAACTGATATCGGCGCCCTGCGCGCAATATCGGGCGAGCAGGTCGGTGAATCCCGCGACGGGTATCACGTCATCAGTTGTGCTGTGGTACAGGTACATCGGCGCGACGGGTGCGGCGCCACCCAACTCCTGCCGGTCGGTTGCCGCCCGCACGTCGGGATGGCCCAAAACATCCGGCACGGCAGCGAAATCATCGACGTGCGCGTTGACATATTTGATGACGAAATCCGGACCGCACGCCGTCGCATCCTCGGCGACCGCGGTGCGACCGCGCTCATTGAGTAGTTCCGGCACGCCGGAATCCGGCTCGTTCTTCACGATCGCGGCCAACACCAGCATCGCCAGCCCCGCCTGCACGGTGCCGTCGACGCCATGGGCCATGGCCGGCCAATCAGCGGGTACCCCACCCGCGGTGATCCCCGCGAACTGGATATCCGGCGCGTACTCCGGTTGTATCTGGGCCGCCCACAGGGTGGCGAAGGCACCGCCGGAATAGCCCCACGCGCCAATGGGACTCGCCGGGCCGATGCCATTCGGCGCCAAGGCGCGAGCGGCACGGATCCCGTCGAGCACCGCGCGGCCGGAGTCGACGCCATCCAGGAATCGTGCGTCCGGACCCTCGTAGTCGCTGGTCACCACTGCCCAGCCGCGCCACAGCGCCTCGGCTATGAACGGCGTGTCGATATAGGTATTCACACCGCCGAGATCCCCGCCACCGCGCAGCGCGTAGGACGGCGCACACCGGGCGCCGAGACTGTCCTCGGCGATCTGATACGAGAGCAGTGGCCGCTGGCCCGGACCGAACCAGGGCCAATTCGGCACCAGCACGGTGGCCATACCCGGAATCGGCCAGTCATTCGCATCGTTGGTCCGGTACTGCACCTGCCAGGCCGAAACCGGAAGCGGAAGACCGTATAACGCGATCGAGCGGGTTCGCAGAACCGCACCGGCGGGGTGTGCGCCCAGGTCGACCGAGGCCGCGTAGAACGGATCCTGGTCCGGGGTCGGTACCGCCCTGGCAACGGGCACGAACCCGAACGCCACGACCGCGAGAATGCTCAGCATCGCTGCCGGAGTGGATATCCGGCGACCTCCGAGGAATGGTGCGTGTAGACATTTCATCGGGGCCTCCAAGTGTTCCGACGCGGCGCGATGCACAGTGCGCCGGGAAAGCGTCGGCGCCGACTCCGCCCGATCCTCGAGTGCCACAACCGTACTGCCTGATCAGAGACCCGGCAACGGTCATTGGGGGGCATCGGCGACGCCGCGCGTGTCCGATTTCCGACATGGTTACAGTGGGGTCGAAGCGGGCTCCGGCGTGCTTCGAAAGTGGCTATCGGGCAACCGAATCACCGTCGGGCCGTACCCCGGCCGTGATGGGTATCGAATAGGAGTGAGCTGACCATGCGGCACGGCAACGGACTGGACATTCCCGAAGGGCTCGCCGATGTGTGTGCGCCGCACCGCATGGCGGTGATCGTCTACGACATGCAGGTCGGCGTGCTCTCCCAACTGCCGGACGGCCCCGAGATCATCGAGCGGGTCGCGCGCGTGGTCGAGGCGGCGCGGCGCGGCGGTTATCCGATTATCTTCCTGCGGCACTACTTCCTGCCGCGGCGGCTGAGCGGGACCTTCGCGCTGCGGATGGCGATGAGCTGGCAGCAGGTCGATTCCGTCGACGACGTGAAGTTCATCCTGCAGCGCGATACTCCGGCCTTCGAACTGGTCCCGGAGCTGCGGCCGACGGCGGACGAGGTGATCTTCGACAAGACCTCGATGTCGGCGTTCGAAGGCACCCCCTTGGCCGCGGTGCTACGCGATCTCGGCATCGGCGCGTACGCGATCACCGGTGTGGCGCTGGAGATCGGCATCGCACCGACAGTCACCCATTCGACCGATCTCGGCTTCATCCCGGTGGTCATCAGCGACGCGGTCGGCGGCCGCGATAAGGAAGCGATGGCACGCGCCTACGACGAGTTCGAGTTCCAGGGACATGCCGTGGTGACCGACAGCGCGACCATCATTGCGCTGCTGGCCCGCGAACACAGCTGACCGACCACGTGTGCTGGCGGATCGGCATATCCGGTCCGCCACGCCGTAGCGACTGCTTGCAGGTCGCTCGAAAGGGTCAGCGAGCTCAGCTGTCCTTGTGGATGGCCTTCTTCGCGGCGTCCTGCGCCGCGTCGACCTGGTTCGCGAACTTGCCGTCGGTCTGCTTGTCGACGAGATCGCCCACCTTGTCGATGGCGGTATCCACCTTGTCCGCATTCTGCTGGGCCAGGTCCATCGCCTTATTCGCCAGGTTCTTGAAATCCACCGTGCACTCCTCGTTTTCGAGCCGACACAACCGCGAACACACGATACCCAGCGAACACCCGAATCGACCGGCAAACCATCAGCGACCGCCGTCACATCCGGTTCGCCGACGGATCAGCCGACCCAGGCGGGATGCCAGAGGCGGCCGGTCTCGGTCCAGTTCATGAAGCGCACGGTCCCACCGAGTTTCGGGGTCACCCACACCGCGTCCTGCCGTTCCTCGGCGGTGAGTTCATTGTCGAACGGAGTGGTCTTGCGCGCCAACTTGCCGAGCCGCTCGGCCAGCTCTCGCATGACCGGCTCGCTGAAACCGGTGCCGACCCGCCCCACGTAATACAGCCTGCCGTCATGCGGAATGCCGACCAGCAGTGATTTGAAGTTGCGGGCGTCACTGCGCCGCCAACCGCCGATCAATACCTCCTGGGTGCGCCAGTTGCGCTGCTTCACCCACGAATGTCCGCGCTTACCAGGCAGATACACCGAATCTCTGCGCTTGGCGACCACACCCTCCATGCGCTGTTGCTGGCTGTGCCGCAGCGCATCGGCGCCGGAGCCGTCCAGTCGCGGCGGCACCATCAGCGACGGCGCGTTCGCGGCGAGTGCCTCGAGCACCCGGCGACGGTCCGAATACCGTTTGCGGATCAGCGAAGTCCCGTCCAGGTACAGCACGTCGAAGGCGACGAAGACGGCTCGGGCCGCATCGGCCTGCAGCAGACCGAGATTGGCGACGCCGTGATCGTCGAACACCACCGCCTCACCGTCGAGGACCACATTGTGGTCGGCCAATTCGGAGGCGAGCACCGCGATCCGGGGATACCGATCGGTCACGGTGTTACCTCGTCGGCTGCGTAAAGTCAGTGCGCCGGAATCGATTTCGGCGATCAGCCGGAAACCGTCCCATTTGGTTTCGAAGCACCACTCGGCATCGTCGAGCTCGGCGACCTCGCCCGCGGTGGCGAGCATGGGCGAAAGGCCACGCGGAAAGGGCGCGGGCCCTGGCTGTTTCGGCACGGTGATCGCGGCGAGCGGACCGACCGGACCACGGGCAGGCCGCTTCGCCCCATCTCCCGAACCGTTCTCCTGCGGCGACTGATCCCGCATGAGATGCATCAGCCATTGGGTGCCATTGGTCTGGATCAGCGCGTATCGGCCTTGCAAACGCTCGCCGTGAAAGGTGACGATGACCTCGTCCGCGCGCCACTTCTCGGTCTCATACCTGCCGGAATCCCAGATGGTCATCTCGCCCGCGCCGTACTGTCCCTTCGGGATAGCACCGTGAAAGTCCAAGTACTCGAGCGGATGATCCTCGGTGTGCACGGCGAGCCGATTCTGATCCGAGCAGGTCGGCGGGCCCTTCGGCACAGCCCATGACACCAGTACGCCGTCACGTTCCAGCCGCACATCCCAGTGCAGCCGCCGCGCATGGTGTTCCTGCACGACGAAGCGGTTGTCGGCACCGGGCGTCGGGGATTCGGACGGCACCGGTTCGGGCGTTGCCGCCGCATCACGCATCGCTCGATATTTCGTCAGCGCGTCGGCCGTCGGCGGATCCAGTTCGGCGAGCAGATCGCCGTCATCGCGCCAGCGGACGAGCACCTCGTCGAACCGCAAGTGCCGCAGCTTCTTGCGGTTCTCGATCTCGGACCAGGTCCGCGGCGCGGCCGCATTCGGCTCGGCCCGGCCGCGCAGCGAATACGGTGCGATGGTGGTCTTGGACGGATTGTTCTGACTCCAGTCCAGGAAGACCTTCCCGCCGCGTGCCGACTTCGCCATCGTCGCGGTCACCAGATCCGGGTGCAGCTTTTCCAGATTCGTCGCGACCTGTTTGGCCACGGTGGACGCGCCGCCCGGACTCAACTCCCTGTCCAACGGGACATAGATGTGAATTCCCTTGCTACCACTGGTAACCGGGAACGCATGCAGCCCGATGCCCTCGACCATATCGCGCACCGCGAGCGCGACCCGCGCGCATTCGGCGAGTCCGGCGCCGGGTCCGGGATCGAGGTCGAAGACCAACCGAGTGGCCGGGCCGACTTGGTCGCCGTCGAAACGCCATTGCGGCACATGGACTTCCAGCGCCGCCTGCTGTCCGATCCAGGCCAACCCGGCCTCGGAATCGATGACCGGGTAGACGACTTGACGACCGGAATGCTCGATGCCGTGGCGTTCCAGCCACGACGGTGCGTGTTCGGCGAGATTCTTTTCGAAGAAGGAAGGTTCGTCGACCCCGTTGGGCCACCGCTTGCGGGTGACCGGCCGCCCGGCGATATGTGGAAGCATGGCGGGCGCGATGGCCGTGTAGTAGGCGATGACCTCGCCCTTGGTGGTTCCGGTCGCTGGATACAGCACCTTGTCGAGGTTGCTCAATTCAACCTCTATGCCCGACCGGCCCGGGCTGCCACCGAATTCCCGGCGGGTCACCATAACTGAAGTTTAGGGGCGGGGACCGACAGAAACCGGTCCCCGCCACCCATCAGGTCTGTGACTGCCCCGGCTCCGTCGGCGGCTTCGGCTCGGGCTCGGGTGCCGCCTCCGGTGCGGGCCGGTCGGTCGGCACCGCATTCTTCGCGGCTTCCTTACCCTTCTCGATCTTGTCGGAGTACTTGTGGCCGGTCTTCTCGTCGATGAAATTGCCAGCCTTGTCGACCGCTTCGTTTATCTTGTCGGCGTTCTTGGCCGCCGCTTCCTTTCCCTTGCCGACGAGGCCTTTCAGGGTGTCCGCAAGACTCATGCCTTCATTCCTTCCTGTCGACGAACGAGGTACTCACTCCACATCCTCCCACCAGGAATCCCGGGTCGGCACGCTGTTGGGGTCGACGCGCTGTCCCGGCATCGGCACCGCGACCGAGGTACCGGCCGCCGTGGCCGCCTCGACCATCCTGCGCACCGGCTCCGACCATCCGTGGAAGGCCAGATTGAAGGTCGCCCAGTGGATGGGCACCAGCAGCCCGTGCCCCGAATCGCCGACACTCAGATCGGCGTGCGCCCGCACCGCCTCCTCCGGATTCATATGCACATCCGGCCATGCCTCGTCGTAGGCCCCGATCGGCAATAGCGTCAGATCGAACGGGCCGAGCGCGGTACCGGCCTCGGCGAACGCCTTGGTATATCCGGTGTCACCGCCGAAATACACCCGGCGGGTCGGGCCGACAATGGACCAGGACGCCCACAGCGTGGTGTTGCGAACCAGTCCGCGGCCGGAAAAGTGCCGCGCCTCGGTACAGGTGAGCGTCAGATCGGTGCCATCGCGCTCCCGCCCCAGCGAGGCGAGGGAAACCGAACCACCCCAATCCAATTCGATGATCCGATGCTCGGGCACACCCCAGTGGCGCAGATGCGCTCCGATGCCGATCGGCACCAGAAAGGGCGCGGCCTGACCGAGCACCAACTGGCGGATGGTGGCCTTGTCCAGATGGTCGTAGTGATCGTGCGAGATGAGCACCGCGTCCACCGGCGGCAACTCCGACAGCGGCGTCGGCACCGGATGCAGCCGGGCCGGACCGACCAGCGCGGACGGCGAAACCCGTTCGCTCCATACCGGATCGGTGAGAATCCGGTACCCGTCCACCTCGATCAAGGCCGACGCGTGCCCGTACCAGGTGACCGCGAGATCGGCGGCCTCGGTCGGCACCTCGGGAGTCGCCAACGGAACCGCGGCGCGCGGACGACCCGCATTGCGCCGGGTCAGCGCCGAAAACAGTAGGGACGGAGCCGCACCCGAGACGAACTGGGTGCTCGGCTCGGTGTTGTGGAACTGCCGATTGCGGTAGCTCACCGCGCCGGTGGCGTAGGGCTGGATGGCGTTGATCGATGCGCCGATCGCGGAGGGGATATCCCAGGCCGCGCGCACCACCCAGGTGATACCGACCGCACCAGCGGCCACCCCGATAAGTTTCCCGAATTTCATCATCGCCCCACGAATCTCGCCGCACGCTTCTCTTGTCTGGCCAATCGCCCCTCCTGGGCGTCTTGGCTGGTCCACGCCGCCGAGAGCGCCGCACGCTGCTGTGTGGTCTCCGGGTCACGGGTGCCGTCGTCGTTGAGTACCAGCTTCATATGACGTAGTGACAGCGGGGCGAGTTGGGCAATGGATTTTGCCCAGGCCTGCGCATCGGCCAGCGTGCCGAGCCGGTTGGCGAAGCCGAAGGAGTACGCGTCGGCGGCCGATACCTGTTCCGCACCGAGCAGTATGGTCCGGGCCGGACTGCCACCGATCAGCGATGCCAGCCGCCGCACGGTCCAACGGTCAACGGTAATGCCGAGCTTGGCGGCCGGGATGGCGATATAGGCGTCGGGTTCGATGACCCGCAGGTCCGAGGCCAGTGCGATCTGCACGCCCGCACCGAACGCCGCGCCATTGATCGCCGCGATCACCGGGACCGGCACGGATTCGATGGTGTGCAGCATGTCGAGCAGGGTCGCGAGGAATTCGTCCGAGTAGACACCGGATAGGTCCGCGCCCGCACTGAAGATCGGGCCCCGACCGGTGAGCACGATCACCCGGGCATCCTCGGCCGCGGTCGACACCGCATCGCGTAACCGCGAGACGAGTTCGATATTCAGCGCGTTACGCCGCTCCTCGCGCTGTAGTTCGATGGTGACGACGTCGCCATCGCGGCTAACTCCGAGCATGCATCCTCCCCAACTGACCGGTTCGAGTGGTTACATCAACTCTGCCACAGTTGGCGGCACATACCGACCAAGCCGATACGATCTCGGCTTATGCCGACAGACTTCTCCATCCTGGTGATCGGCGCTGGTCAGGCGGGGCTGTCGGCCGGGTACCACCTGCAGCGTCTCGGATTGCGCCCTGAACAGGACTTCCTCATCGTCGATCACGCGCCGGGACCCGGTGGGGCCTGGCAGTTTCGGTGGCCATCACTGACCTTGACCACCGTCAATCGGGTACACGACCTCCCTGGCATGTCATTCGCCGAGACTTTGCCGCCAGATTCCGATTCCGTTCCCGCGGCGACAGCGGTGCCGCGCTACTACGAGCTGTACGAGAAGCGGTTCGATCTGCGGGTCCGCCGACCGGTTTCGGTGAGCGTGGTCTGCGACCGCAATGCGGACGGAACCCCTTGTGCCGCGGGGCCGGACCTCGCGGCAGGCCGGGGCACGACGCTTAATGTCGAGACCGATGCCGCGTACACCATCCGAGCGCGCGGCCTGATCAACGGCACCGGCACCTGGGAGCATCCCTTTATTCCGCGCTATCCGGGCGCCGAGATCTTCACCGGACGACAGCTGCATACCCACGATTACCGCACCGCCGATGAATTCGCGGACAAGCATGTCGTTGTGGTCGGCGGTGGTGTGTCGGCGGTCCAACTGCTCGATGAAATCTCGCAGGTCACCACCACCACATGGGTGACACGGCGGGAACCGGTGTTCCGCGATGCGCCATTCGCCGAGGACGACGGCCGCGCCGCCGTCGCCATCGTGGAGGACCGGGTGCGGCGCGGGCTGCCACCGGGTTCGGTGGTCTCGGTCACCGGACTGCGGCTCGACGATCGGCTGCGCGCCGCACAGGCCCGTGGTGCGCTGGTGCGGCACCCGATGTACGCCAGCATCGAACCGGATGGGGTGCGCTGGGCCGACGGCTCGTTCCAGCGCGCCGATGTGATCCTGTGGGCGACCGGATTCCGCAGTTCCCTGGACCATTTGGCCCCGCTACGCCTGCGCGGCCCCGGCGGTGGCATCACCATGACCGGTCGCCTCGCCACCCAGGTCGCGGTGGATCCGCGCATCCATTTGATCGGTTACGGCCCCTCCGCGAGCACTATCGGCGCGAATCGGGCCGGGCGTGCTGCCGCTCAGGAACTCACCGAATACCTGGGGTTGCAATAAGGCGAGGGCTACAACCCCATGGTGAAGGTGGCCGGATCGGGACCGATGCGGGATCCGCTGTTCAGCGCGTTGACGGCGGCCATCTGTTCGCGGGTGAGTTCGAATCCGAAGACGTCGAAGTTGGCCGCGATACGCGACGGGGTGACCGACTTCGGGATCACGATGATGCCCAGCTGCAGATGCCAGCGGATGATCACCTGGGCCGGGGTGCGGCCGAGCTCATTGGCGATGGCGACGACGGTGTGATCGTCGAGCAGCGTGCCCTGGCCGAGCGGACTCCACGCCTCGGTGGCGATGGCGTTCGCATCGTGGAAGGCGCGCAGCTCGCGCTGCGCCAGCCGGGGATGCAGTTCGATCTGGTTGACCGCCGGGACCTCGCCGGTCTCGCCGATGAGGCGCTCGAGGTCGGCGACATTGAAGTTCGAGACACCGATCGAGCGGATCCGGCCGTGCGCCTTCAATGTCTGAAACGCCTTGAAGGTCTCCACGAAGCGATCGGCCTGCGCCACCGGCCAGTGGATGAGGTAGAGATCGAGGTAGTCCAGGCCGAGCCGGGCCATGCTGACGTCGAAGGCGCGCAGTGTGGAGTCGTAGCCCTGTTCGGAATTCCACAGCTTGGTGGTGACATAGATCTCATCGCGCGGCAGCCCGGATTCCCGGATGGCGCGGCCGGTGCCCTCCTCGTTGCCGTAGATCGCGGCGGTGTCGATGCTGCGATAGCCCGCCTCCAGTGCGGCGGTGACGACCGGGTAGACGTCATCGGCTGGAACTTGGAACACACCGAAGCCGAGTTGCGGGATCACGTTCCCGTCGTTCAGCACGATCGAGGGGATGGTGCAGGTCTCGCTTCTGAAGGTCACAATCCGACCGTAGAAGTGCCGCGGCAAGTCGTCAACGAATACCGCCAGCGTGTTGACCACCGGTTTGCTGAACGGAGCACCATTTTCGCTGCTTATCGGGGCTGGGTCAGGGTTCGGGTAGGCCGAGGCGGCGGTAGCGGGTGTGACGCGATGCGCGCAGTTCGTCCAGCGGTCGGGCGCGCAGGCCGGTCAGCTCGTCGGCGATGGCGGCGACCATGCGGCGGGCGAAGTCGACCGGTTCGTCGGCGGCGTCCGGAAACTCCGGGACGATGCGATCGACCACACCGTCGACAAGGAGATCGGCGGCCCGTATGCCCTGGGCTTCTGCCAGCTCAGGGGCGTGGGCGATATCGCGGTAGACGATCGCGCTGGCGCCCTCGGGCGGCAGCGGCGCGAGCCAGCCGTGGGTGGCGGCCAGGACGCGATCGGCCGGGAGCAGGGCCAGTGCGCCACCACCGGTGCCCTGACCGAGCAGGATCGAGATGGTCGGGGTGTCCAGAGTCACCAGATCCGCTATGCAGCGCGCGATTTCAGGTGCGAGCCCGCGCTCCTCGGCCTCCTTCGACAGGGCGGCGCCAACCGTATCGATCACCAGCACCAGCGGCAGCCGCAACTCCTGAGCAAGCGCCATACTGCGTCGTGCCTCCCGCAGCGCGGCGGGTCCCATGGTGTGTTCGCCCTGCTGGCCGGAGCGGTCGTGGCCGAAGACCACACACGGCTGTCCGCGGAAACGGGCCAGCGCGTGCACGATCGTGCGATCGGATTCGCCCTGACCGGTGCCGCTGAGCGGAACCCGTTGCGTCACATGGCGCAATAGATCACGGATACCCGGCCTGCCGGGACGACGCGAGATCCGCACCGAATCCCAGGCCGGGACAGCGTCATTCGCCTCCCGATCAGCCGAGGCCACCCGCGAGCCGCCGGTGAGCCCGCGCACCGGTGCGGCCCAACCGGGTTCCGTCGCAACCGAATCCGGGACACCGCTCAATACGCTCAAGGCGCGATGCGCGATCCGACGGAACACGGGCACCGGCACAACCCCATCGATCACACCGCTGTGGTACAGATTCTCCGCGACCTGCACGCCCTCCGGAAAATCCCTGCCGTACAACGCTTTATAGACGCGTGGACCGAGAAATCCGATCAGCGCACCGGGTTCGGCGAAGGTGATATGCCCCAGCGAACCCCAGGATGCGAAGACGCCGCCCATGGTGGGATTGCGCAGATAGACCAGATAAGGATGCCCGGCCGCCTTGTGCACCGCGACCGCGCCCGCGATCTTGACCATCTGCACGAAAGCGACTGTGCCCTCCTGCATCCTGGTGCCACCCGAGGTCGGCGATGCCACCAGGGGCAAACCGAGTTCGGTGGCGCGCTCGACGGCCGCGACGATCCGCTCCGCCGCGGCCACGCCGATCGAACCGGCCAGAAACCCGAACTCGCACGCGATTACGGCCACGCGACGACCGCGCAGCAGACCTTCACCGGTGAGTACGGACTCATCGGTCCCGGCCGCCACCGCGGCCTTACGCAGATCCTCGCGGTACCGCGGGGACCCGGCCACCGTTACCGGTGGCCGGTCCCAGCTGATATACGAGTCCGAATCGAGCAGTTGCCCGAGCAGCTCCCGCGCGGAAATCCTCACCGAGCGAGCTTAGCCACCGGCTTCGCACATGCTCAGTAACCCTGCATGACCTTGCGTAGCGCATATTCGGTGAGCGAAACCAGCGCCTGCTTGGCGGGCTCCCGACGGCGGGCGTCGATGGACAGGATCGGCACATCCGCAGGCACCGCGAGGGCCTGACGGATGTCCTCGATCGGATACCGCGGTGCGTCGTCGAATTCGTTGAGCGCCACCAGGAACGGTAGGTTGCGCGCCTCGAAGTAGTCGACGGCGGCGAAGCTGTCCTCGAGTCTGCGGGTGTCGACCAGCACCACCGCGCCGATGGCGCCGCGGATCAGGTCGTCCCACATGAACCAGAATCGATACTGGCCCGGCGTGCCGAACAAGTACAACACCAGATCGTCGGCGAGACTGATCCGGCCGAAGTCCATCGCCACCGTGGTGGTCGACTTCATCGGAATGCCGGTCAGATTGTCGATTCCGGTGCTGGCATTGGTCACCAATGCCTCGGTGCGCAGCGGAACGATCTCCGAGACGGCACCCACCAACGTGGTCTTACCGACACCGAAGCCGCCAGCGACCACGATCTTTGCCGAAGTTGGTTTGCTGGTGCGGGTATCGACCTGTGCCGTCGAATCAAATACGCCGGAGTCCACTGAGAACCCTTTCGATCAGCTCGCGACGTTCATCGTCGCTGGAATCGTCTTTCAAAGTCGCCGAAACTCGCACATGCCCGGCCTCGATGAGGTCGGCCACGAGCACGCGGGCCACCCCGATGGGGATACCCAAACGCGCCGCTACTTCAGCAACGGACGGCGATTCTCTGCACAACTCCACGATGGACGTCTCGATGTTGGTCAGTTCGAACTGCCGCTCCAGGGCGACCGGATGCGATGCGACAAGTGCCTCCAACGCCAACTCGACCGCGGGCCTGGTACGGCCCGCAGTCAAGGAGTATGGGCGAACGAGACTCGGCTCGGCGCTCCCCATGCGGTGATCGTCTATATCCATCCCACCATCAGGAACCCATCGTGACGCGTGGCGTGGCCTGCACCGTCTGACCCACACGCTCGACCAACAAGGCCATTTCGTAGCCGACCTGGCCGATATCGCAGGACGTATTGGTCAGCACCGCGAGATACGAGCCGTCGCCGACTGCCATGAGTAGCAGGTAGCCGTGCTCCATCTCGACCACCGACTGCAACACGGTGCCGCCTTCGAACAGGTTCGAGACGCCCACTGAGAGGCTGGCCAGCCCAGCGGTGACCGCCGAGAGCTGTTCGGCACGGTCCACCGGCAGCTGCGCGCTCGCCGCCATGAGTAGGCCGTCAGCCGAGACCAGGACAGCATGAGCTACGCCAGGAACCTCGTTGGCGAAGTTCGAAACCAGCCAATCCAGCTGACGATTCGTACCACCTAGATCGGGGTTCATCGGTCTCCTTTATCTCCGGTTAGGTTCATTGCCTTCATTGCGCGGCCATCCCGGACGCCCTGCTGGTGACGACTCAAGCTGGACCTGATCGTTTCTGGATCGCGACGCGCCGTGCGATCAGCGTTGCCGTTGACACCGCCGGGGACCAGCCTCCCGCCCGGATTGCGTTGCGGCAACCCGGCAGCCGTCTTTATTTCGCTCTGGGCCTCACTCGCGCGGCGGGCCGCCTGCCATCCTTCGTCACCCGGTGATTCGAACGAGGCGGCCACTTGGGACCGGTCCGCATTCGGATCGGAGAGCCACGCCGACATCATTTCGGCGAAGATCGGGGTGCCGCCCATCACAGAATCAGAATCGACCGCTGGCTGCAACCTGGTCTGGAAGAACGACGCCGCCTTCTCCGGATCCGGCTTGAAGCTGTGCCGCCCCGGATCGCGCGGTGCGGTCGAGGTTCCGCCCTCGGAGACCGCGGACAACTCGCCGCTCGCCGCGGGCTGGGTCAAACCGCGATCCCGCCGCGGCAGAGCGACACCCGGTGGGACTTCCCGGCGCGGCAGTGCGGTCGCACCCGGCTCACGCTGGGGCAGACCGATCACGCCCGGCTCCCGCTGCGGGAGACCGTCGCGAGACGGCAGGCTATCGCGGGACGGCAGGCTATCGCGGGACGGTAAGCCATCGCGAGACGGCAGGCCATCGCGAGACGGCAAGCCATCGCGCTGCGGCAGACCGCTCGGCGGCTGCGCACCCGACTGCCGCTGCGGCAGACCGGTCGGCGCCTCACGCTGCGGCAGATTCGCCGCGGGCGATTGACGCTGCGGCAGACCGGTCGCACCGGCCTCCCGCTGGGGCAAACCGCCCAAAGCAGAATCACGCTGGGGCAAACCGCCCAAAGCAGCATCACGCTGCGGCAGACCCGAACCAGCATCACGCTGCGGCAGACCCGAACCGGTGTCCCGCGGCGGCAGACCCGAACCGGTGTCCCGCGGCGGGAGACCGGTCAGACCCGACTCACGCTGCGGTAGACCACCGGACGCCGAATCACGCTGCGGCAAACCGTTCGAGCCGGTATCCCGCTGCGGCAGACCACCCAGAGCCGAATCACGCTGCGGCAGACCACCGGAAGCGGGGTCCCGCTGCGGTAGACCCGAACCGGCATCACGCTGCGGCAGACCGCTCAGTCCGGATTCCCGCTGTGGCAGGCCACCGGACGCCGAATCACGCTGCGGCAAACCGCTGGCTCCGGCATCACGCTGCGGCAAACCGTTCGGCGTCTCGCGCTGCGGCAGATTCGCCGCGGGCGACTGACGCTGCGGCAGACCGGTCGCACCGGGCTCGCGCTGGGGCAAACCACCCGAAGCCGAATCACGCTGCGGCAGGCCCGAACCGGTGTCGCGCGACGGGAGACCGTTCAGTCCCGAATCACGCTGCGGTAGACCCGAACCGGCATCACGCTGCGGTAGGCCGGAACCCGTATCGCGCGGCGGCACACCACCCGCGCCCGGTTCCCGCTGCGGCAACCCGTTCAAACCCGACGAACGCTGCGGCAGACCACCACCAGCGCCCTCGCGCTGCGGCGCACCATTGCTGCCCGGCTGACGCTGCGGCAGACCGCCACCGGCCGGACCGCCCTCGGGCTGCGGCACACCATTCGTGCCGGGCTGACGCTGCGGCAGACCACCTGTCTCCCGACCGCCGCCCCCCAACGAATCGCTGCGCGATGGTGTACTCAGATTCCGTGGCGGCAGACCGCCACCGGAGATGGTCGGCTCGGCGCCCGGCCGGTTCGGCGGTGGACCGCCGGGAGTGACATTGCGCTTGGGCAGGCTCGCCGCGGCGAGCTTGCCGCGCTGCGGACCACTCGGCGCCTGCCCGGACGCGGGACGCAGGGTCGAATTCGATTGCGCCGAATCCTGACGCAGCCCCGCGGACGGAGAGGACATGGTCGAGCCGGGCGAACGCTGCGGGAGACCGCCTGCCGCCGGAATCGGCCCGCTGCTCGCGGACGGCGCCGGACTGCTGACCGGAATCGGGCCGCTGACACCGGGATCGACGGTGACCATGACATTGCCGCCCGGCGTCCTGGTGATCGCCCGTGTCTGCATCGCCGACTGAGTCGACGGCCGCTGCTGCCCACCGGCGGAGACCTGCGGCGCCGCCTGCGGCATCGCGGTGGTCTGTCCCTGTCCGAGCACGATGAGTTTCATCGGAACGTGCACGGTGACCGTGACGCCGGGATCTCTGGCGGTGTCGAAGGTCGGACGTAGCCGCACGGTGAGCCCGTGCCGTTCGGCCAGTCGGCCGACCACGAAAAGACCCATGTGTCGGGCGGTATCCGGCCCCGGCTCGGCGGTCTGCTCGAGCCGCCGGTTGATATCGGCCATCTCGGCAGGCGGCATACCGATGCCGCGGTCCGCGACCTCGATGAGCATGCCCTGGTCGTGGCCCTGCGCGAAGGTGAACTTCACATCGGTCTCCGGCGGCGAGGCGCGTAGCGCGTTGTCCAGCAGCTCGGCGAACAGATGTGCCATATCCGAGGCGGCCGGCTCGACCAGCGAACCACGCGGTGTCGCACCGAGCTTCACCCGCTCGTAGTCCTCGACCTCGGAGATCGCCGCACGCAGCACGTCCGCGATCTCGACCGGCGCGGACTTGCTGCGCCGTTGCCTGGTACCCGCGAGGATCAGCAGGTTGTCGCCGTTACGGCGCATACGAGCCGCGAGATGGTCCAGCCGGAACAGGTTTTCCAGCAGGCGGGGATCCTTCTCGTCGTACTCCATCGCCTCGATCAAGCTGAGCTGGTGATCGACGAGCGACTTGGAACGCCGGGCCAGGGTTTCGAACATGTCATTGACCTGGGCACGCATCTGCGCCTGGTCACTGGCCAAACGCAGGGCCTGGCCGTGGATGTCGTCGACGGCGCGGGCCAGCTGACCGATCTCCTCGGTGCTGCGGATCGGCATCGGCTCCAGCGGCACATCCTCGGGGGATGCGCCGTTGCGCAGCTGGGCGACCTCGTGTGGCAGATCACTCTCCGCCACTCGCAACGCCGCCAACCGCAGCCGGTGCAGCGGCACGATC
Organism: Nocardia sp. CA-107356; assembly: GCF_050946365.1. Lineage (NCBI taxonomy): Bacteria > Bacillati > Actinomycetota > Actinomycetes > Mycobacteriales > Nocardiaceae > Nocardia > Nocardia sp. CA-107356. Next base: position 9,553,669 of record NZ_CP191992.1, read on the forward strand.
ATCGAGCGCGCGACGAAGACCGCGAGCAGCAGCGCGGCGAGAATCGTCGCGATGACGACCGCGGTGTAGGTCCACGCATCGGTATTGGCCGTGGACACCAGCGAGTTCATCGCCGTGTCGATGTCCTTGGTCGACTTGTTGACCACGCGCTCGTAGACATCGAGGCTGCCCGTGAGCGAGTTCTTCAGATCACCGACCGGGATCTTGCCGGACTGTGCCTCCGGGCTGGTCAGCAGCGAGATCCGGTTATCGATACCGGCCCGCAGGTCGGCGATCGAGGAATCGGCATCCGCGAAGCGGTGGGCGAGCACGTTGAGCATCGCCCGCTCGGTATTGGCTGCCGTGAGCGCACTCTGCACACCGGTCGCCGAACCGCGCAGCACCTCGGGGAATGCGGCGACCTCGCCGACCAGCGCGGCACGGGTGTTCAGCGAGTCGACCAGCCGGAGCTTCGCCTGTTCGATCGCCTGGTCGCTGACCTGGCCGACCGTGGCCTCGACGATGCGCACACTGTCATTGCGGACCTTGTCGATCATCCCGATGACTTCGGCCGGTGTCTGCGTCGTGACGTTCTTGCCCTGCGCGCGCACGGCCTTGGCCTGGGTGATCATGCTGTCCAGCGCCGCACGTGCGCCCGCGACCCCGTCGACCTTGCCGACCGACTGCTCGGCATCGGCGATGACCTTGTCGAGGTCGGCCAGGTTCTTGTCGGACACAATCGACACACCGGGCATGATCGAAATCATCTGCGAGCCCGCTGTCGTCGCCGTCTGCGCACTCAGCGCGGTGACGGCCGGAATCGCCTCGATGTTCGCGGCGGCGGCGTCCAGGCGGTTCGCGGCGGCGAACTCATTGGTAATCCTGGACACGCCGAGCCCAACCGCGACTGCCAGCGGAACGGCCAGGACCGCCGTAACCTTCCAGCGCAGGTCCCAGTTGCCGAGCGCCCAGCGTTTGCTGCCGGACCTTGCGGCGTCACGCATCTCCCACTCACTTTCCAAACTGGCCCCAACCACGTGCCATCAGCGAACCTAGACAATCGCATGCTGGCTCGACAGGCAGAGCTGGCCGAGGAACTGCGGCTGGCCGAGAAATTGCGTCTACGACGGCCCAAATAAGTGACATCAGATTCTAACGGATCAATAACAGCTTGGGTGACGTTGAGTATAGCTACGGGCCTTGACCTGCCGATAGTCGGCAAAACCAAAGGTCGCGGCACCCACCCGGGCGTCGCGTGAAGTCTGCCACAATCGTGCTGATCTATCGAGGCGGGCATCGAGGCGAGGCTAGGGAGCACGAGTTTGAGCACAGCATCGGGCAGCGATTCGACGGGGGGTGGTCGGGCGACGAGTGGGCGGAACGAGTACCGGCCGACCTATCAGACCAGCTTGGTCGATCCCGCTGAGTTCTGGGCCGAGGCGGCTGAGGCGATCGACTGGGAGATCCCGCCAACCCAGATCGTCGACACCACGGCACGCGCGATGGCCAGGTGGTTTCCGGATGCTCGCCTCAATACCTCCTTCAACGCCCTCGACCGACATGTGCACGGTGGTGCCGCGCCGGACGAGGTGAGCCGGGCCGATCAGCCCGCCCTAATATACGACTCCGCTATGACCGGCACCAGAGGCGTTTTCACCTACGCCGAACTGCTTGCGAAGGTTGCCGAGTTCGCCGGTGCGATGGTCCGTTTGGGGGTCGCGACGGGTGACCGCGTCGTCATCTACCTGCCGATGATCCCGGAGGCCGTGATCGCCATGCTGGCCTGCGCCCGCATCGGCGCGGTGCATTCGGTGGTCTTCGGCGGCTTCGCCGCACCCGAGCTCGCGGCCCGCATCGACGATGCCGAGCCTGTGCTCATCGTCACAGCCTCTGGCGGCTTGGAGCCGGGCCGAACGGTCGACTATCCGCCGATCGTGCTGCATGCATTGGACCTCGCCGAGACCAACGCGCCACGTCACGTGATCGTGAAGCAGCGCCCACAGTTCCCGACGATCCACTTCCCCGCCCCGCAGCCCGCCACCGAATCACTGCCGAGTTCCAGCCAGACCGTCGCGGCGCAATGGCTCGATTGGGACGACGCCGTCCGAGATGCGCCATCCGCCGATCCGGTGCCGGTCGCCGCGACCGATCCGCTCTACATCCTCTACACCTCGGGTACCACCGGGAAGCCGAAGGGCGTGGTCCGGGACAACGGCGGACATGCGGTTGCGCTGGCCTGGTCGATGCGCAATATCTACGACGTCGGTCCCGGCCAGGTGATGTGGGCGGCCTCCGATGTCGGCTGGGTCGTCGGACACTCCTACATCGTGTACGCGCCACTGCTGGTCGGCGCGACAACTCTGCTCTACGAGGGCAAACCGGTCGGAACTCCGGATGCGGGTGCTTACTGGCGGGTGGTCGCCGAGCACAACGTCCGGGTGCTGTTCACGGCGCCGACCGCGCTGCGCGCCATCCGCAAAGCCGATCCGGACGCGGCGCTGGCGCGCGCCCACGACCTGTCCGGTATGCGTGCGCTGTTCTGCGCCGGGGAACGCCTCGATCCGGCCACCTACGAGTGGGCCAGCGAGATATTGCTCGCCGACCGGACGGACTGCCCGGTGGTCGACCACTGGTGGCAGACCGAGACCGGCTGGCCGATCTGCGCGAATCTGCTCGGCCTCCAGCAGCTTCCGATCAAGGCGGGCTCGGCGTCGGTGCCGGTCCCCGGCTATCGACTGCGGGTGCTCGACGCCGAGGGCAATCCGGTAGCGCCGGGCACCGAAGGCAATATCGTCATCGGGCTACCACTGCCGCCCGGCACGCTGACCGGCCTATGGCGCGACGAAGAACGCTTCCAACGGTCCTATATGTCGGCCTTTCCAGGCCACTACCTCACCGGCGACTCCGGATATTTCGACGAGGACGGATACCTGTTCGTACTCGGCCGCAGCGATGACGTGATCAATATGGCCGGACACCGGCTCTCGGCGGGCAGCATCGAGGCCGCCATCGCCGGGCATGCCGCGGTCGCCGAATGCGCGGTGATCGGGCTCCCCGACGAGCTCAAGGGCCAGCGGCCGATCGCGTACGTGGTGCTCAAATCCGGCGTCGACATCGATCCGGACCGCCTGCGGGAGGAACTGATCGCACGGGTGCGCGAACAGATCGGCGCGATCGCCACGCTGCACGACGCGGTCATCGTCTCCGCACTGCCCAAGACCAGATCCGGCAAGATCCTGCGCAAGACGATCCGTCAGATCACCGCGGGCGACCCCTACGAGGTGCCATCCACCATCGAAGATCCCTCGGTGCTCGCCGCACTGGAAGTGCAGATCCAGGCCAGTCGCCCGCAGGATCCGGGTCCGGAAGCCGTCGCCTCCAACGGCGATCCCGTTGTGCCGTCATAACTTTGCGACGCCGCGGCGTTTCACCCCTTAGGGAATCCTCAGGGATAGCTCACACATGTGCCAGCGCGGCGCAATAGCGTCTAGGGCGCTGGACCCCCACAGCACCTCTCGAAGACGCAGCACCCTCAAAGATCTGGAGGCACACCATGAAGCTCTTCCGCAGTCGCCCGGCCGTCGCCGCTCTCGCCGCGGGCGCAACGGCCAGTGTGGCCATGTTGCTCTCCCCGGCCATCGCGGCCGCGGATCCGATGACACTGGCCGGGCCGCTGCTGAACTCCGACTGCACCTTCGCGCAGGTCGATGCGGCGCTGCACGCCAAGGCTCCGCAACTGGCGGCGATGCTCGACGCCAACCCGACCCAGAAGGCCGAACTGCAGCGCAAGTTCGACCAGCCGGTCGAACAGCGGCGCGCCGAACTGCAGGCCGCCATCGACGCGAACCCCGACGCCGCGAAGGACGCCGAGAACGACCAGCGCTCAGGCAGTCTCGCCGAGACGATCCGCACAGTCGCCGAGTCCTGCCACAACTACTGACGGCTTCCGACACGCCGAGTGACTCCCCGGATGCCGATCGGCCGACCGGTTCGGCAAGACATCGGTGACGCGTCGGGTGCGCCCGATGGTCCCGGGGCATCCGACGCGGGAACGGTACGCAAACATAGCGGCACCTGCTGGTATGCACGAGCATCCGGGGAGGCGGGGAGCAGAATGAACGATGTGACCAACGAGCGCAATGCGAACCCGACCGTCCTCGTCGTCGACGATGACGAGGATGTGCTCGCCTCGGTCGAGCGCGGGCTGCGCCTGTCCGGCTTTCAGGTGCGGGTGGCCCGGGACGGCGCCGAGGCACTGCGCAGCGTGACCGAGCAGGCGCCGGATGCGGTCGTGCTCGATATGAATATGCCGGTGCTCGACGGTGCGGGCGTGGTGACGGCATTGCGCGCCCTCGGCAATGACGTCCCGATCTGTGTGCTCAGTGCCCGCGCCTCCGTCGACGACCGGATCTCCGGACTGGAATCCGGCGCCGACGACTATCTGACCAAACCGTTCGTCCTAGCCGAATTGGTGGCGCGGATCAAAGCACTGCTGCGCCGCCGCTCGGACGTCCCCGCTCCGGTCACCCCCGGTGCGATCGCCGTAGGGCCGCTCGAGGTCGATGTCGCCGGATACCGCGCACTGCTCGACGGACGCGAAATCGAGCTCACCAAGCGTGAATTCGAGCTGCTGTCCACTCTGGCGCGCAATGTGGGCGTGGTGCTGAGCCGCGAGCGGCTACTGGAATTGGTGTGGGGCTACGACTTTGCCGCCGATACCAATGTCGTAGATGTCTTCGTCGGGTATCTGCGGCGCAAGCTGGAGGTGGAGGGCACGCCGCGGCTGCTGCATACGGTCCGCGGTGTCGGATTCGTACTGCGAGCGCCCAAGTGAGCTCGCGATGACCTCAGAGTCTCAGCTATCCTCCAGCACAACGACTCCCACCACACCGCGGCGGCGCACGTTCTCGCTGCGCACCCGGGTGGCCGGAGCAGCCGCGGTCGGGGCGATCATCATCGTCACGATCATCGGTGTGCTCTCCTCGCAGGCCATCGAGCGCAACAATCTGGCCCAGACCGATCAGCAACTGACCATCGCATCGCGACTGGTGCTCATCGATTCGGTGCTGGCCGTCGGCGTCCTCGGTTTGGTCGGTCCGACCTACGACATGGCGGTGACGGTCCGCGATAACAACACGATCGTGGCGAGCACACCGATCCGTCTACCCGAACAGCCGATCGGATCGCATTCCGTGACCGTGAACGGCACCCCGTTCCGCGTGCTGACCACCACCGAGAACCAGCCGGCGGGACGGGTTGTCTCCCTGGGCATTCCAGCCACCGAGGCGGCGCGCGCAACTGCCGAGCAACAGCGCTGGGTCCTGGCCGGAGCCGGTTTGGCGATCGCCACCGCGGCCGCACTCGGCTGGCTGCTCGCGGGCCGCGCGGTGCGTCCGATCGTCGATCTCACCCGACAGGTCGGCACGCGCAGCGGCTATCGCGATCCGGACAACCCACAGGCTCCGGTCGACGGATCCGGAGTCAGAGAGGCGGAGAAGCTCGCCGAGGCGGTGAACACCCTGCTGCAGCGGGTGGATCAGGCGCAGAGCGAAACCGCCGCCGCGCTGGAGACCGCGCGGGATTTCGCGGCCGTATCTGCACATGAATTGCGCACGCCGCTCACCGCGATGCGCACCGATCTGGAGGTGTTGCGCACCCTCGACCTGGACGAGGCTCAGCGCGCCGAAATCCTCGCCGACGTGCAGCGCAGCCAGGGCCGCGTCGAAACCACCTTGGCCGCATTGGAACGTCTGGCTTCGGGCGATCTCACACATGAGCGCGATCACGTCGATACCGACGTCGGCGACCTGTGCGATCAAGCCGCACACGATGCCATGCGGCACTTCCCCGGACTGACCGTACGCATCGATACCGATGCCGAGCTGATCACCCGCGGCCTGCCCGCGGGACTGCGCCTTGCCGTGGACAACGCACTGGCGAACTCGGTCAAACACGGTGGCGCGACCGAGGCAGTGGTCTCCGCGCACCGGATTCCCAACGGCCACATACTGATCACCGTCGACGACAACGGCCACGGCATCCCCGTCGAGGAACGCAGTGCCGTCTTCGAACGGTTCTTCCGCGGCAGTCGGGCCAGTAAGGGCGGATCCGGTCTCGGCCTCGCCCTCGTCGCCCAGCAGGCCCAACTACACGGCGGCCGAGCCTTTTTCGATGACAGTCCACTCGGTGGCGTGCGCTTGGTGCTGGATCTGCCGGAACGCCGGACCAACGTCTGACCGAACCGGGAAACGAGAACCGGCCCGGGATGCCGGCGACAACTATTGCCGCTTCGCACTTCCCGGGCCGGTTCGCCGAGTCGATGCCCTACTTCGGGGGCGCAGTGACCTTGACCGGCTTACCCCACGCCGACAGCGTCACCTTGATGGTGCCCGGATCCCGCTTGACAACCGCCTGAACCAGATTCGGGCCGGTGCCGGGCGAGGCGGCCTGCGACGGCAGTGCCGATGCCGAACCCGACGGCGGCGCGACATCCGCGATCCACAGGGTGATCGGGAAGGTACCGGCCGGGTCGCCCGACTTGGGCACGATGGGATCGATCACCGAGGAGTCGATAGTTCCGGAGATCTTCACGGTGTCGGTGCCATCGAGCTTTTCCCGACCCTCCACCTTCGGGTTCTTCACCTGGGCGATGAGGTTGGCCAGACCCTTGTCCTTGTCGAGGATTACGCCCGGGTCGTAGATCTGTTCGGCCGGACCCACTTTGGCGTAGGCGGAGGAACCACCGGTCTGCGCGTACATGACCTTGTCGACGACCAGGAACTTGGCCTGGATGAAGTCGGCCTCGGGCTTGGTCCTGACCTTCGCCTCACCGATGGCCTGACCGGCGCCCTGCGGCTGGTTGGTCACATCCGCCGACACGGTCTCGACCGGGAGGCTGGTGAGATTGTCCACCTTCAGATTCAGGTGCACGGCCTGCAGAGTCTGGGTGGTTCTGGCGGACTCCTGCACGATCTGCGCCGCATCGGGCAGTTGGCCCGAAGGCGGCGCGGACGAAGTGGTGGACTTCGAGTCGGAGCTGGAGCTGCAACCCGTCACCAGTGCCGCGAACATCGACGCCGCGACCACGGCGGGCACGAGTCCCGGTCGGCGAAGCCGGATTCGGTGCGAGGTGCGTGCTCGCGCTGTCAGATCACTCAATGTTCTGCCCCCAGAAGAGTGCGAGGTCGATACGACCCGGTGGTTTGACGGGGACAGCTGGTGCTGCCGCCCGGTGTAGTGCAGCATTTTGCCCCGCCAGATTAGCCTGTCCCGCAGGCCAACTCGACCCGGTTCGCAAGGCGAAGTCCAGGCGAACCGCGCATGCTGCGGGTGCCGACGTTACCCTTGGTTCGGTCTTCTCGCAGAGATCGGGGGGAATCCGACGCGAAAGTTACCGGGTTAAGGGATTGTTTGGTGAGATGTAAGGCGCTGGAAGCACGATGCTGTCATGAACACTCGAGCAACGCGTGCGACTTCGGGGGGACATCCGGTACGCCGGGTGATGCGCCCCCGCGCCTGTCCGCGATACACGCCATAACCCCGGGGCCGAGAACGGCCACCGAACCGCGGATCAGACACGGAGGAATGCGATGACGAACAGCCGGCCAGAAGCGGAGGAGCGGGACTTCCGTCGACCGCCCGGCCCGCCTCCTGGTGGCCCGCAAATCTCAAATGTGTGGGTTTACAACGGAAAAGCCTACGATCTGAGCGACTGGATATCCAAGCATCCCGGCGGGGAGTTCTTCATCGGGCGAACGAAAAATCGCGATATCACCTCCATCATCGGGTCCTACCATCGTGATCCGGAACGCATCGGACGAATGCTCGAGCGGTATGCGCTCGGCCGCGACGCATTGCCCGAGGACATCCATCCGAAGAACAATGCACCGGATTTCCTGTTCAAAGAAGGCTTCGACAGCTGGCAGGACACCCCGAAGTACCGATTCGACAATAAAGACGATCTGCTGCACAAGGTGAAGGCTCGCCTGAAAGAGCCGCAGCTGGCCGCGCGCTTGCGGCGCATGGACACGATCTTCAACATCGTGGTCGCGGTGCTGGCTGTCGCGTACTTCGCGGTACAGGGTCTGCGCCTGTTCGAGCGCAGCTGGATGCCGTTGCCGGTCTTCGTGATCGCGATGGTGCTGCTGCGCAGTTCGCTGGCCGGATTCGGCCACTACGCGATCCATCGGGCGCAGAAGGGCCTCAACAAGATCTATACGAATGCCTTCGATTTGAACTACGTGGCACTGGCTTTCGTCACCGCGGATGGACACGCGCTGCTGCACCACCCGCATACCCAGAGTGAAGTCGATATCAAGAAGAACGTCTTCACCATGATGATGCGGGTGCCCCGGTTGTACCGAGTGCCTATTCACACCATCCACAAGTTCGGGCACACGGTGACCGGTATGACGATTCGACTGCTCGATGTCTGCCGACTCACTCGAAAAGTCGGCATCAAGGACATGTACGGGACGTGGGGCGGAGCGCTGCCACACTTCATCGGATCGTTCGGGGTGCGCGCACTACTGCTCGGCGAGTTGGTGGTATTCACCCTCGCGGGCGATTTCTGGGCCTGGGCACTGCAATTCGTTATGACACTGTGGATCAGCACCTTCCTGGTCGTCGCGAGCCATGATTTCGAGGTGGAGACCGAGGAACTCCCGGCTCCCGATACCGAGGACTGGGCGGTCAACCAAATCGAGCAGGCCTACGACCTCCAGGTGATCGGAAACCGTTATGTCGATTGCTTTCTCGCGGCAGGTCTGAGTTCACACCGCGTACATCACGTCCTGCCGTTCCAGCGCAGCGGATTCGCCAATATCGCCACCGAGGACGTATTGCGTGAGGAGTCGGCGAAATTCGGTGTCGAGTGGCTTCCAGCGAAGAGCTTCTTCACCGATCGGTTCCCGAAACTCTGCCGCACATACCTTTTGGCGCCTTCGCACGAAGCGGAGGAGCGGAAGTGGGGCTTCCTCCGCGAGCATTGTGCGCCCGCGGCGTTGAAGACCTGCGCGGTCTACACGGTTCAGGGGTTCACCGGCATCGGCACGGTCTGAACCGATTCCGCTGACCGATCGACCGATCGAGCCGCATTCCGACGGCGGCGCCGATCACCATTTCATAAGAACGGGGAGAATTTCGTGTCTATCACCATCGATGAGGGACCGTCGGCGGCTCGCCAGGGGAACGAGCACGGCCACAACCTCGCCGAGCACGGGCTGCCGCCGGCGCCACCGACCACGGTCGGCGTGATCGAGAGCATCGCGACCGGTGCACCGAGTCGGCTCGTGGATCAAGACGACGCCGCCGACCGGGTCGCCGAGCTGTTCACCGATCCGCGGCAGCGGGCACGGATCTCACGGATCTACCAGAAGACCAAGATCGACACCCGTCGCATGGTCGTCGATCCGCTCGACCCCGAATTCCTGCCGTTCAGTAGGGATCCCGGCACGATCCGGGACCGGATGAACCTGTACTACCGGCACGCGGTGCCGCTGGCGGTCGATGTCGCCGGGCGGGCACTCGCCGGTCTCGACGACGCGGCGGCGGAAATCGGGTTGCTCGTCTTCGTGACCAGCACCGGTTTCATCGCCCCCGGAGTCGACGTCGCCATGGTGAAGCAGCTCGGTCTGTCGCCGACGGTGGGCCGGGTGGTGGTGAACTTCATGGGATGTGCGGCCGCTATGAACGGTATTCGCACCGCCGTGGATTACGTTCGGGCGCATCCGGATAAGAAGGCGATGGTGGTGTGCATCGAGCTCAGCTCGGTGAACGCCGTCTTCGACGACAATGTCAACGATGTGATCATCCACAGCCTGTTCGGGGACGGGTGCGGGGCGGTCGTCATCGGCGCGGGTCAGGTCCAACAGCCGCTGGCACCCGGCAAAGTGGTGATCCGAGACAGCTTCAGCCAGCTCTTCGACGGCGCCGAGGACGGCATCGTGCTCGGCGTCAACCACAACGGCATCACCTGTGAGCTGTCGGAGAATCTGCCCGAGTACATCTACAGCGGGGTCGATCCCGTTGTCACCGACGTCTTGCGACGCAATGGATTGCGGAAGTCCGATGTCGATCTGTGGGCGATCCATCCAGGTGGGCCCAAGATCATCGAGGAGTCCGTGCATTCACTGGGAATCGCGCCGGAGCGGGCGGCGCTGAGCTGGGATGTCCTTGCCAGGTTCGGCAATATGCTGAGCGTATCGCTGATCTTCGTGCTGGAACAAATGATTCAGCAGGCAGAGACGGCGAAGCCGATCTCGACCGGTGTGGCGTTCTCCTTCGCGCCGGGGGTCACCCTCGAAGGCATGATCTTCGACGTCATTCGCCGGTAACGCACCGGTCTCAGGGAGCGCAGCAACCATGCAACTCATCCGATTCCTCATCTCGATCTCCTGGATGCGGATCGCGGCCGTCATCGCCGCGGGCCTCATCTGCGGTGCGGCCAACACCTATCTGGTGACACTCATCCGGGGTGTCGTATCGCCGGAACCGCATCCGAACGTCAACCTGCAGAGCTTCGCCATGACGGGACTGGTCATTCTGATCAGTGGCGTGGCATCGCAGGTGCTGCTGATCCACCTCGCCCAGGACGCGATCTACCGGCTGCGTGCGGATTTGAGTTCCGGGATCGTCTCGGCCCCGCTCGAGCATTTGGAACGGCTCGGCATGCATCGCCTGATGGCGACGCTGACCGAGGATGTGCGCTCGCTCTCGCAAGCGGTGACCGCCATCCCGAGCATCTGCATCGATGTGGCCACCATCGTCGGCTGCTTCGTCTTCCTCTTGGTGGTCTCGGGTCCGCTGTTCGCGGTCACCGTGGCGGGCACGCTGCTCGGGATCGCCTGTGTCGAGCTGATTCTCGGGCGGGTGCGCAAAATCTATCGCGAGGCGCGCGAGAACGAGGACGCGCTATTGCGGTCGTACCAGGCCGTGACGCTCGGCATCAAAGAGTTGAAGCTGCATCGCGGGCGGCGCCGGGACTTCATGGATCGGCATCTGCTCGGTTCGGCCGCGACACTGCGCGCGCAGAACGTGGATGCCGGATCCAAATTCTCGGTGGCGCAAGGATTCGGGCAGGCGTTGCAGCTCACCACGATGGCGCTGATCCTGTTCGTACTCGTCGCACCGCTCGATCTGTCGCGCGATGTCATGGTCGGCTACGTCCTGGTGACGACGTTCCTGGCGATGCCGATGCAGAATTTCATGCACCGCATTCCGGACCTGCTGCGCGGTGATGTGGCGCTGGCGAAGATCCGCGCCATGAACCTGTCCATGGAGACCATGCACAACGAGGAGCAGTTGCCGTTCACCGAGCGTCCCGCCGTCGGCGAGGCGCGGCTGGCGCTGACGAATGTGAGCTACAGCTACCGGATGGAACCGCCACCGCCGTTTCCGCCTCGTCCGGGTGCGCCCGCTCCCGGCGCGCCGCCACCGGGTCCCGGCGGACCGGGTCGGGGCGCGCATCCGCCCGGCCGTGGTCCACGCCCCGGCGGGCCGCGACCGGATGTCAACGGCCATCGATTCGTCGACCACAGCGGGCACGACAACCGCCCGGTACCTCTCGGGCCGCCACCGGAGGCTGGCAACGGCGGGTCCGGATTCCGACTCGGCCCGCTCGACCTGGTCTTCGAACCCGGGCAGATCACCTTCATCGTCGGCGGTAACGGCAGCGGCAAATCCACACTGGCCAAGCTCATCACGGGCCTGTACGTGCCGCAGTCCGGGACGCTGTCACTCAATGGCGAGCCGATCGACCACCAGAACATCGAATGGTTCCGGCAGAACTCCTCGGCCATCTTCACCGACTTCCACCTGTTCGAGGAGTACCTGGGCTTCGATCGGCCCGGACTCGACGGTGCAGTGCGCCGCCATCTCGAACAGTTGCAGATCGCGGACAAGGTGACGGTGCAGGACGGGCGGTTGTCCACCATCGATCTGTCCCAAGGCCAGCGCAAACGGCTCGCGCTGTTGACCGCCCTGCTCGAGGATCGGCAGATCTATGTCTTCGACGAGTGGGCCGCCGATCAGGAGCCCAAGTTCCGCGACGTCTTCTATCGGGAGATCCTCGTCGACCTCCAGAAGCGCGGGAAGACCGTCATCGTGATCACCCACGACGACCGGTATTTCGACTGCGCCGACCAGCTGGTCAAGCTCGATTTCGGCCGAATGGTCGATGTGACACCGATCGAGGAGCGCACCGGCCTCGAGCTTTCGTGACCCGAATTCACCTACGGCCCTTACCGAACTCTCACAGTTGGGCCAGTTATGAGGCCACTGCGGACCTCTAGGGTCTGCAGGTGTGACTGAGCGTAGCGAAGGAACCAAAGACACAGCATCGCCGGTCACGGCGGAGCCGAGCGCCAGCGAGGCGCAGTCGTGATCGGAAATCGCGCCCGCTGGGCCCTGCTCGCCGTTGCCGTTCTCATCGCCGGGGCGCTCGGGAGCGCCGTCACCGCTTGCACCCGATCATCGAGTTCACCGAGCGGTATCGCATTGGTGAACGCCGATACCGGGCCAACTGGTGCTCGCATCGCACAGGGTCTGCAGCAGGAGGGCGGCGGTTACGAGTGGACCGTCGGCAAACCCGGTGACATCAATCCCGACGACTATGCGGCGGTGATCACCCTGCCCGCCGATCTGACCGAATCCATGGGCACGCTGGCCAGCGCGCAGCCGAAACGGGCGAAGGTCACGGTGGATACGCACAAGGGCGCCGATGCGGACCTGGTGAACGGCGCGGTGAATACCGTGACGCATCGGGTCGGTGCGGCCGGAGTCGACGCCGCCCTTGCCGCGGTCGCGCAGGTGCGTACGCAGATGACCTCGGTGCAGTTCACCACCCAGCTGCTCAATGCCGGGGTGAATGCCGCAGCCGCCGGTGCCGATCAGTTCAGCTCGGGAGCGGATCAGCTGCTCGGCTTTCTCAACTTCGCCAAAGAGGGTTCGGCCCAGCTGACTTCGGCCATCGCGATACTGAACCAGACCGTATCCGGCGCGGCCGCGCAGGCGAATCAGCTTGCCTCGGCGCTGGATTCGACGGGCGTCACAATCGGACAGGTGCAGCAGACCGCGAGCACGGTCAGCGGCGGCCTGGACCAGATCCTGCTGCTGCTGCGCGCGCTCCCGTTCGCGGGCGATCCACGGCTTGCCGACATCATCACGAAACTCGAAGGGTTGCGTAATGTTTCGGGGCAGGCCGGATCGCAACTCGACGGCCTCGGCGACCTGGTCGGCGGCGCTGTCGACCCGAACACCGATCTCGGCACCCTGCTACGCACCGTGGTCGACCGATTGAGCAGTGCCAGTGCGCAATTGAACAAGGGTGCCGAACTCGCCGAGGGCCTACCCCAGCTGGCCGACCAGGGTGGCGCTCAATTGGTCAGCGCCATAAGCCAACTCACCGGCGGCGTCACCCAGCTCCAGCAGATCGTGACCAACCTCAGCACCCAAACCGATAAGGCCGTGGCAGCCCTGCCTCAGCGCAGCGCCAGCCAGCAGTCCACCCTCGCCTTGGCACTCACCGATCCGGTCGAGGTCGTCCGCAACTGAGTCGCACGGGGCATCCGTCGGGACGGCGGTGGCGGGACCCAACCCTCGCCCCGTCCCGGGGACGCAGAAACCTAGCCATCGGTGCGCGGCAGGTGAAATGACCGCGGCCCGCGCTCCACGGAAGTGGAACACGGGCCGCGGTAAGCGGTTTCGCCTAGTTGACGTTCAGTAGGTCGATCACGAAGACCAGGGTCTTGCCCGAGAGGTGATGGCCGGCACCGGCCGGGCCGTAGGCCAGCTCCGGCGGAATGGTCAGCTGGCGGCGGCCGCCGACCTTCATGCCCGGAATGCCGTCCTGCCAGCCCTGGATCAGGCCGCGTAGCGGGAAGCTGATGGACTCGCCACGCTTCCAGGACGAGTCGAACTCCTCGCCGCTGTCGAATTCCACGCCTACGTAGTGCACCTCGACGATGCCGCCCGGCACCGCTTCCTTACCCTCACCGACGGTGAGATCCTTGATCACCAGCTCGGTGGGCGCGGGGCCCTCCTGGAATTCGATCTCCGGCTTGGTCATTCGGCTATCCCCTCTGATAGGTGACGGTGAAATTGGACGGAAAAACTAACGCCCGATGATCTCGTGGTAGTCGCGGTGACCGTAACCGGTGTAGATCTGGCGCGGACGGCCGATCTTCAACGGCTCACTGTGCATTTCACGCCAGTGCGCGATCCAGCCCGGCAGTCGGCCCATCGCGAACAGCACGGTGAACATGCGGGTCGGGAAGCCCATGGCCTTGTAGATGACGCCGGTGTAGAAGTCGACGTTCGGGTACAGCTGACGCGAGATGAAGTACTCGTCGGTGAGCGCGGCCTCTTCGAGAGACTTTGCGATATCGAACAATTCGTCATCGCCGCCGAGCTTGGACAGGATCGCATCGGCGTGCTTCTTGGCGATCGAGGCGCGCGGGTCGTAGTTGCGGTAGACGCGGTGCCCGAAGCCCATGAGCTTCACGCCGTCTTCCTTATTCTTGACCTTGCGGATGAATTCCTTGACGTTGCCGCCGTCGGCCTTGATGCCGTCCAGCATTTCCAGTACGGCCTGGTTGGCGCCGCCGTGCAGCGGGCCCCACAGCGCGTTGATACCGCCGGAGACGGAGGTGAACAGGTTGGCGTCCGAGGAGCCGACCAGGCGCACGGTCGAGGTGGAGCAGTTCTGCTCGTGATCGGCGTGCAGGATGAGCAGCATGTCCAGTGCGGCGGCGATCTCCGGGTCGACCTCATAGGGTTCGGCCGGGAAGCCGAAGGTCATCCGCAGGAAGTTTTCCACCAGGCTCAGCGAGTTGTCCGGGTAGAGGAAGGGCTGACCGACCGACTTCTTGTACGAGTAGGCCGCGATGGTGGGCAGCTTGGCCAGTAGTCGGATGGTGGATAGCTCGACCTGTTCGGGATCGCGCGGGTCGAGCGAGTCCTGGTAGTACGCCGAGAGCGCGTTCACCGCGGAAGAGAGCACCGGCATCGGGTGCGCGTTGCGCGGGAAGCCGTCGAAGAACCGCTTGAGGTCCTCGTGCAGCAGGGTGTGGCGGCGGATCCGATCGGTGAACTCGTCCAGCTGCGCCTGGGTCGGCAGCTCGCCGTAGATCAGCAGGTAGCTGACCTCGATGAAGGTCGAGGACTCTGCGAGCTGGTCGATCGGGTAGCCGCGGTAGCGCAGGATGCCCGCTTCGCCGTCGATATAGGTGATCGCCGACTTGGTGGGGGCGGTATTCATGAAACCGGGGTCGTAGGTCACGTACCCGGTACTGGCCAGCATTTTGCCGAGGTCGACGCCGTCATTGCCTTCGGAGGCTTCGGCGATCGTCATCGCGTATTCGCCGCCGGGGTACGTCAGCACCGGCTTGGCGTCGTTGATGTGTTTTTCGGGCACGGAAGGATCCCTCTCAGGCTAGGACCGTCGGCATCGGGGTGCGGTCGGCACGGCGGTGCACTCAGGTAGACGCTAGTCGTTGCTCGCACGGCCCGAGAACGAGGGTGCCCACCGGCCGACCTCACAAACGCGTTCCCGTCACGTGAGGTTTGTCGCGCTGTCCGACACCGGCACCGAGGGCGACCTGGCGATCCGATAACGCACGAATGCCGGGAAAGCCAGTGCCGCCAGCACCACTCCGATAACCACCAGCACACCGCCGCCGGCCGCGGCGACCGCGGTACCCAGGCTGGCCGCGGCAAAACCGTGGGCAACATCACCGATGCGCGGGCCGCCAGCGACGATCACGATGAACACGCCCTGCAACCGCCCGCGCATCTCGTCGGTGGTGACAGTCTGCAGCATGGCGACGCGCAGTGCGGCCGAGACCATATCGACCGCACCGCCGAAGGCCGAACAGGCCAGCGCGATCCACAGTCCCGCACCGATACCGAGGCCATGGCCGGTCAGTCCGACGGCGAGACCGAAGCCGATCATGGCCAGACCCCAGAGTGCGATGCAGACCACCACCGCCAGACCCTGGCGGCGCACATGCGAGATCCAGCCGGAGAACACCCCACCCAACACCGCGCCGATCGACATGGATGCGAACAGCAGCCCGAGTGCGACACCGCCGGTGGTCGGGTCACCGAAGGTTTCGTGTGCGATCTGTGGGAACAGCGCCCGCGGCATGCCGAAGACCATGGCGATCACATCGACGACGAACGAGGCGAGCAGGATGCGCTGCGTCGCCAGATAGGTGAAACCGTCCAGGACCGTGCGGAATCCGGCCTTGCGCGCGGTTCCGGCCGGTGCGATGGCCGGCAGCTTCCACACCGCCCAGACGGTGGCGAGCAGCGCGATGGCGTCGATCAGATACAGGGTGGACAGGCCGACGACCGGGATCAGCACACCCGCGAGCACCGGCCCGGCGATGGCGCCGATCTGCTGCACGGTCATGCTGAGCGCGCTGGCGGCGGCCAGGTGTTCGGTGGGGAGCAGCCGCGGGATGGCGGCGCTGCGGGTCGGCTGATTCACCGCGAACAGCGCCTGCTGCATCGCGAAGAGCCCGAGCACGATCCACACGTTGTCGAGTCCGGCCGCGGCCTGCGCCCAGAAGGCGAGCGCGGTCGCGCCGGTACCGCAGTTGGTGATGAGCATCAGCTTGCGCCGGTCCATCACATCGGCGAGCGCACCGCCCCACAGACCGAATACGATCAGCGGTATCAGGCCGAACAGACCGGCCAGACCGACGTAACCCGAGCTGCCGGTGATCTGGAAGATCTGCTGCGGCACCGCCACCACGGCCAGCTGCGAACCGATCACGGTGACGATGTTGCTGGTCCACAACCGTCGGAAATCGGGATAGCGCAGCGGGGTGGTGTCGGCGAGCAGTTTCACCGGCCGGAGCGTAATGAGTCGGTCAGCGGCCCAACAATGTTGGGATCATCACGATTCAGGGTTGTAGTCGGTCCACGGTCATGGCATCTGCGCTGACGCGCACCCGGATCCGGTTGTGCAGCCGACCCCGGCGGCCCTGCCAGAACTCCACCTCATCGGGGCGGATCAGGTAGCCGCCCCAATGCGGTGGCACCGGGATCTCGTCGACATCGGCGAAGCGGGCCGTGGTCTCGGCCAGCGTGCGATCGAGTTCGGCACGCGAGGCGATCGGCCGCGACTGGCGCGAGGCCCAGGCGGCCAACTGCGAATCCCGCGGCCGGGAGCGCCAGTAGACGGCGGTCGTCTCGGCGGAGACCAGCTCGACCGGACCGCGCACGTGGACCTGACGGCCGAGCACGGGCCAGACGAAGGTCGCCGCGGCGAACGGGACACCGGCCAGCTGGTTGCCCTTGGCCGAGTCGTAATTCGTGTAAAAAGTCACACCCTCGGGTGAGAGGCCTTTACACAGCACCGTCCTGGCGACCGGGCGCGGACCGGCATCGGTGAGCGCGACCGTGGCGACAACCATGGCGTTCGGCTCGGCGATCCCGACGGCGGTGGCCTGTTCGATCCAATGTCGCAACAGCGGCTCCCACCCCCCGGCCAGCCAGGTCTCGTCCAGATCGGTGTCCTCGCCACTGCCGAACGGCATGCCGCCGTAGTCGACTCGCATGGCGGCCAGATCGGTCGCCGGGAGCAGGGTCGGATCGGTCACGGTCGTTTCCTGACCGACAGATGAATTGTCCAGGTCACGCATGGGGCAGACGTTACTCCGCGGTAGCAAGGAGCTAAGGTTTTGTTGATCGGCATGTGCTCGGCGAGCCACACCCTCATCGACGAGAACAGGCCTTTTCGAGCGACCAGCAAGCCGTCGCTCGCGACCTTTTCGAGCGACCAGCAAAGCAGTCGCTACGGAATGCGAAACCGAAGTGCAAGGAGAGTCACAACATGACTACCAGCCCCGCGGTGCCCAATGGGCAGACCGCCGTACCCCCCGACTTCGTCAGCGGACTGGAAGGCGTGGTGGCGTTCACCACCGATATCGCCGAACCCGATAAGGACGGCGGCGCGCTGCGCTACCGCGGTGTCGATATCCAGGACCTGGTCGGCTCGCAGGTGACCTTCGGCGACGTGTGGGCCCTGCTGGTGGACGGCGAATTCGGTCGCGGTCTGCCGCCCGCCGAACCGTTCCCGCTGCCGGTGCACACCGGTGACGTGCGCGTCGACGTGCAGGCCGGGCTGGCCATGCTCGCCCCGATCTGGGGGTACCAGCCGCTACTCGATATCGACGACGAGACCGCGCGGGAGAATCTGGCGCGCGCCTCGGTGATGGCGCTGTCCTACGTCGCGCAGTCCGCGCGCGGCATCTACCAGCCCGCAGTGCCGCAGAAGAAGATCGACGAGTGCACCACGGTGACCGAGCGGTTCATGACCCGCTGGAAGGGCGACCCGGATCCGCGGCACACCGAGGCCATCGACGCCTACTGGGTCTCCGCCGCCGAACACGGCATGAATGCCTCCACCTTCACCGCACGCGTGATCGCCTCTACCGGTGCCGATGTCGCCGCGTCGCTGTCCGGTGCGATCGGCGCGATGTCCGGCCCGCTGCACGGCGGCGCACCGGCCCGCGTGCTGCCGATGATCGAGTCCGTCGAAAAGTCCGGTAACGCACGCGCTTTGGTCAAGGGCATCCTGGACCGCAAGGAAAAGCTGATGGGCTTCGGCCACCGGGTGTACCGGGCCGAGGATCCGCGCGCCCGCGTGCTGCGCGCCACCGCTCAGCGCCTCGGCGCTCCACGCTTCGAGGTCGCCGCCGCGCTGGAGCAGGCTGCGCTGGCCGAGCTGCGCGAACGTCGTCCGGACCGCGCCATCGAGACCAATGTCGAATTCTGGGCCGCGGTCATCCTGGACTTCGCCGAGGTTCCCGCGCATATGATGCCCGCGATGTTCACCTGCGGCCGCACCGCCGGTTGGTGTGCCCACATCCTGGAGCAGAAGCAGCTGGGCAAACTGGTCCGCCCGGCCGCCATCTACACCGGCCCCGGCCCGCGCCAGCCGCAGGAAGTCGCCGGCTGGTCCACCATCGCACACGTCTAGGTCGAACAAGCGCAGCCGCGACCCGAACACCGTGCCGGAATCCATTACCCGCCACGGTGTTCAGTCGACCGCGACTATCGCCACCGTCGCAACCTCACAGAGCGAGCCCCACAAGCGACCCGTTCACAGCCCATCTCACGCCCGAGCCCTCAAAGCGCATGCACCGAGGTCTCGACCCGACGACTGGGCCAGCACACACCGGGCGCTAACAATCCGCACCTCACCAACCCCAACGGAGCGAGTCCTACGAGCGACCCGTTCGCGGCCCATCTCACGCCCGAGCCCTCGAAGAGCATGACCGAGGTCTCGACCCGACGACTGGGCCAGCACACACCGGGCGCTAACAATCCGCACCTCACCAACCCCAACGGAGCGAGTCCTACGAGCGACCCGTTCGCGGCCCATCTCACGCCCGAGCCCTCGAAGAGCATGACCGAGGTCTCGACCCGACGACTGGGCCGGTACACGCCGGGCGCTAACGATCCGCACCTCACCAACCCCAACGGAGCGAGTCTTACGAGCGACCCGTTCGCGGCCCGTCTCGCGTCCGAGTCGTCGAAGCGATGCGCCGCAGGCGCGAGTCTCGACGGCTCGGACGCGAGACCAAGGGGGCCGCGAACACGCGGCGCCCGCGCCGCCAAAAACAGAGCCGCCCGCGCGGCCGAAAACACCGGTAGCATCCGGGGGACGCTGTGAGAGAGAGCTAACGGGGAATGCTGGATAGGAACATGTCGCGGCGGCGGCTGATCGGGTTCGGTGCCGCAGCCGCGGCTTTCGTCGCTGGGTGCGGTACGGACAATGACAAGACCACTGTCGCACCACCGAAAACCGCGAACGCCGTTGACGTGCAGGCCATTCCGAAGGCCCCGCAGCAGCAGGCCGCCAATTCGGCCGCCGTGGTGGCCGCCCGGCACGCGGGTGCGCAGCCGCAGCAGTGGGGCATGGCAATGGACGGCATCACAAGCACTTTCGCGGCAACCGGCAAGCAGATGGCGGTGACCTTCGACGCGTGCGGCGGGCCGGGCAATAACGATATCGACGAGGTGTTGCTCAATCTGCTGATCTCCCAGCAGATTCCGGCCACGCTCTTTCTCAATAAACGTTGGATCGACGCGAATCCGGGGCGGGCCGCGCAGTTGGCGGCGAATCCGCTGTTCGAGCTGGCCAATCACGGTGTGGCCCATAAGCCGCTTTCGGTGACCGGCCGGGCCGCCTACGGCATCGCGGGCACTGGATCACCGCAGGAGGCGGCCGACGAGGTCTGGGCCAATCACGAACGGCTCACCACCCTGCTCGGCAAACCGCCGCGGTTCTTCCGCACGGGTACCGCACACTATGACGATGTCGCGGTGTCGATCGTCAACGAGTTGGGTGAGCGGCCCATCGGTTTCAGTATCAACGCCGACTACGGCGCCACCGCGAGCGCGGCGCAGGTCCAGAAGGCGATGAAAGCCGCCGAACCCGGCACGATCTCGCTGGCGCATATGCACCGGCCGAACTCGGGGACGGCCGCCGGGATGACCGCGGCGCTGCCCGCGCTGCGTTCGGCGGGATTCACTTTTGTCCATCTTTGAGCACAAAGATCACGGAATGGACTGGACGCCCCGAGGATCGCGCCAATAACGCGCAGCCCTCGGCGGCGAGCCAGTATGGTACCGATGCTGACTGCTATCCCGACGTCAGCCGACCGCCTGCCGGTCGCTCATGAACAAACCTGCCCGACCAGTTCGGGCGCAACACATTGGTGAGACGGATCGTGGCTGATCACTGGGCATTTCGCCGACCGCGAAGTGACCTGATCGGGCCGATCCGAGCGGAAGGCGGTAGGTAGGGTGGCGCAGGGCATATTGGCGCACACTCGGTGGCGGCACCTCGAGCAATGGCGGGTCCGCTGGAAAGTGGGCGCGGCCGTTGCGCTTCCGCTGGCCGCGGCCATCCTGCTGGGCGGCCTGCGCCTGACGATCTTCTTCAACGACTACTCCGAATACGACGGAGCGGCCGATCGGATCGCCGATATTCCGACGATCACCGCGCTCGAATCCGCCGCCTCCACGGTCGCGGGCGGCCAGGTTTATGGCACCACTACCGACCAGGACCTGGTCGAATTGTCAACGGCTATTACCGAAGCCACCGTGCGCGCCGGACGCAAGGGCATCGATGCGACGGTCGCCAGGGCGCTCAAGCAGATGACCGCGACCAGCGAGGTCATCCGCTCGGGCGGCAAGGGCGGCGGTGATCCGGTGCGGGCCGTCGAATTGAACAACGCGATCGTCGTCGATGCGATCGGCACCGTGGACAAGTTGCTCACGCCGATCCGGGTCGGCTCGGTCGTGGTCGCGAAGGCGCAGCTCTCCGATGTGCTCGTCGGCAAGGTCGAGGGCTTCAACTGGCTGATGGCGGCGGTGCAGGCGATCCAGCAGCCGACGCAGGCCGAGGGTTTCCACACCGCGCAGGGCCGATTCCTGGCCACCACCGATGCGGTCGAGCGGGCGATGCCCGCTGCCAAGGCCGATCTCGATCGGGTGGTGCGCCCCAATAACATCGTGCTCAAGGACATGATCGAGGTGGGAATCCGCACCCACATCGTGGACCTGTTCGAGCTGCGGCGCATGGCCATCGAATCCCGCGATGTCTTCACCGGATTGACCCGCCAGATCGTGCAGGGCGTGATCAGCGACGTCGACGATAAGGTCGCGGCGGCCCGGTCGGCGGCCGTACAGGCCTCACTGGTGGTGCTCGCGACGGTGGTCGCGGCGCTCGGCTTGGCACTGCTGGTCGCACACTCGCTGCTGCGACCGCTGCGCCGGCTACGGGCGGGCGCGGCCGAACTCGCCGAGCAGGACCTGCCGAACGAGGTCGAGCGGATCATGCTCGGCGCCCAGCTCGAGGACATCGCGGTCAAACCGGTGCCGGTGCACACCGGTGAGGAGATCGGCGAAATCGCCCGCACCGTTGATGGTTTGCACGCGCAGGCGCTCAAACTCGCCGCACAGCAGCAACTGCTCCGCGATCAGGTCAACGACATGTTCGAGACGATGGCTCGGCGCAACCAGACGCTGGTGGATCGCCAGCTCAGCATGATCGAGACGCTCGAATTCGAGGAGAAGGATCCCGAACGGCTCGGCCACCTGTTCCGCCTCGACCACCTGGCCGCGCGCATGCGCCGCAACAGCGCCAACCTGCTGGTGCTGGCCGGAACGCGGTCGCGCCACGATCGGTCCGGGCCGGTCGAGGTGCGCGATATCCTGCGCGCCGCGGTCTCCGAGGTGGAGGACTATCAGCGCGTCAAATCCGGTGCGACACCCGATGGTTGGGTCGCGGGCATCGCGGCCACCGACGTGGTGCACCTGATCGCGGAGATGTTGGAGAACGCGCTGCGGGCCTCACCGCCCGATAGCGATGTCACGTTCTCCTACAGCCGAACCTCTGAGGGTGGCCTGCTGGTCGAGGTCATCGACGAGGGCATCGGCATCGTGGCGGCCGAACTGACCGAGATCAACAAGCGATTGGCGACACCGGCCGCTGTCACTGTCGCGACGACCAGGCAGATGGGCATGTTCGTGGTCGGCAAACTCGCCGAGCGGCACGGCATCACGGTTCGACTGCGGCGGACCCACGATCGTGCGCTCAGTCCGGGAATCACCGCGAGCCTGCACATTCCGCCCGCGCTGATCGAGGTGCCGTCACAAGATCCGGATGATCCGGCGACACTGAAGCCGGTGATTCCGGTGCATCGGGACGCCCTCGGCACCAAGGCTTCGGCCGAGGCAGGCGCGGGTATCGCCAAGCCCGCGGCCAAGGCGGATACGCCGGTTGCCAAGGCCGCCCCTGCGGCACGGCGGATCGGTGCGCCGCCCTCGGCCCTGCCCAAACCGACGGAGCCCGCCGACGATGCGCCCGCCGCACCGCCGGTGATCACCAGTTATGGTCTGCCGAAACGGGTTCCGGGCGTCAATCGCAAGGGTCGACGCAAAGCGGGTGGGGCCGCGAAGACGCCGGGCACAACCGCGGCTACTGCACCGCCGTCCGCTGGCGTCGCCGATTCGGGTCCCCCGACCGGGCCGCAGGAGCGTGTGGCCAAGGCGACCTCGTTCTTCCAATCCGAAGATGGGGATTCGGCGGAGTCCGCCGAATCGACTTCGAACGGGTCGGCGCAGCACACTGAGGGGGAAGCGGCGACGCCGATTTTCGCTGGAATGATGTCGGCGTGGTTGGCGGATCCGACTACAGGGGAGCTACCGGTTTTGACGAATTGGCATTCGGCGGCGGATGCAGGCTGGTCCGCGGCAGAGCGGGCGGCGGATCCGCCGATCACGGAAAGGACGAGATCCGGGCTACCGAAACGAGATCCAGGGAATCAGTTGGTGCCGGGTGGGGCCGAATCGGGGTCGGCGGCAACGGAATCCGCGGCGAGCACGCGCCGCAACCCGGAAACGATCCGCACAGGATTGAACCAGTATCAGCGGGGGGTACGTGACGGAAGAGCCACTGGTAAGTTGAAACCCCTTGCAGCCGAGGATGTTCGATGACCGCACCTGAACAAGCACCACCCGAAGCCACGTCCCGCGCGGTCTCGGCGAAAATCGTGATAGCCGGCGAGATGGGGGTCGGTAAAACTACACTGGTCGGAGCGGTTTCGGATATCGTTCCGCTGCGCACCGAAGCGCTGATGACCGATCTGAGCTCCGAAATCGACGACACCACGGCGGTCCCGGATAAGACGACCACCACGGTGGCCATGGACTTCGGCCGGATCACCCTGTCCGACGATCTGGTGCTCTACCTATTCGGCACCCCTGGCCAGCACCGGTTCTGGTTCATGTGGGACGACCTCAGCCTCGGCGCGATCGGCGCGATCCTGCTGGTCGATACCCGCCGGGTGGACGAAAGTTTCGCCGCGGTCGACTATTTCGAGGAACTCGGTCTGCCGTTCCTGGTCGCGGTGAACGAATTCGAAGGCGCCCCCAAATTCCCCGAAGAGGCCATCCGGGACGCGCTCTCGCTCTCCGACGACGTCCCGGTGATGATGATCGACGCCAGAGACCGGGAGTCCGCCAAAACCGCACTCATCGCGCTCACCGGCCACGCCCTGGCCCGGGTGAAGGCGAAGAGCTAACCGTCGAGGGGCGGCTCGGCATGAGCACCGAGCCGCCATTCGACCGGCCTGGACGCGCTAGTCCTCGCCGAGGGAGGCGAGCCAGTCGACGGCAACGGATTCGCCGCGGTCGACAGCGAAGAAGGCGACCTCGAGGTGCTGCCCCAGATCGACGAGACCGATAGCGGCCAGCGGGACCGGCTGGATCAGGCGCACACGCCACGGTTTCGCCTCGTCCCAGGCGTGTAGTTCGAGGTCCAGGCGCAGCACCGGATCGTCGCGACCGGCGTAATCGGCCGCCACCGGCGCGGCGGCCAGCACGATGGCATCGGCGCGACGGCCGTCGGAGAGGATCTTGGAAATGCTCGTCCGGCCGGTTTCCTCGATATCGGGCACATAGAGGACCAGCCGGTCCCGGTCGCCGGGATCGACGCGGCAGCAGATCACATCCCCGGGTTGCATCCACTCCAGGTCTTGCGCGCGCATCCATTGCCGGACCCGGGTTTCGTACGGCAGCGCACCATCCACCTGCACGCGGACCCAGAAAACGTGTCCGGGTTCACCGCGGCAGGCCCGCACGCCGAGGATCGTCGCCGACCCGGCCGCGCCGCGCATGAGCAACTCCCGCCGCTGCCCATCCGATAACGTGCCCGCGCGTAGCGCGAAGTTCCGTGACCCCCGACTGCGCAGTAGCCACCCCGAGTTAGCCGACGCCAGGTTCATGGGCGTCAACGTTAGCCGGAGTGTGGTCAGAGTCACAGCAATACCACCGACTACCCTGTTGGCCATGACCGCTGAGTTCCCGACCATTCCCGACGATCTCAAGCCCGCCGACGGACGGTTCGGCTGTGGCCCCTCCAAGGTGCGCCCGGAGCAGTTGCAGTCTCTGGTTTCCGTCGGCGCCTCGGTATTCGGAACCAGCCACCGGCAGAAGCCGGTCAAGGACGTGGTCGCGCGCGTGCGCAAGGGCCTGCGTGAACTCTTCGCGCTGCCCGACGGCTACGAGGTGGTACTCGGCAACGGTGGCACCACGGCGTTCTGGGATGCCGCCGCCTTCGGTCTGATCCGCGAGCGCTCGCTGCACCTGACCAATGGTGAGTTCAGTTCGAAGTTCGCCGCGGTGGCCAAGGGCAACCCGTTCATCGGCGATCCGATCGTGGTCTCCTCGGAGCCGGGCAGTGCACCCGAGCCGGTCTCGGATCCTTCGGCCGACCTGATCGGCTGGGCGCACAACGAAACCTCCACCGGCGTCTCGATCCCGGTGCAGCGTCCGGCGGGTTCGGAAAACGCGCTGATCGCCATCGACGCCACCTCCGGTGCGGGCGGTCTGCCGGTGAACATCACCGACGCCGACGTCTACTACTTCGCCCCGCAGAAGTGCTTCGCCTCCGACGGCGGTCTGTGGGTCGCGCTGATGAGCCCGGCCGCACTGGCTCGGGTCGAGGAGATCAAGGCCTCGGGTCGCTGGACCCCCGAATTCCTTTCGCTGCCGATCGCGATCGACAACAGCACCAAGGACCAGACCTACAACACCCCCGCACTGGGCACCCTGCTGCTTTTCGCCGACCAGATCGAATGGCTCAACGGCAACGGCGGACTGGACTGGGCGGTCAAGCGGACGCTGGATTCGTCGTCGCGGCTGTACTCCTGGGCCGAGTCGAGTTCCTTCGCCACCCCGTACGTCGCGGATCCGGCGCACCGCTCGCAGGTCGTCGGCACCATCGACTTCGCCGATTCGGTCGATGCGGCCGCGGTGGCGAAGGTCCTGCGCGCCAACGGAATCGTCGACACCGAGCCCTACCGCAAGCTCGGCCGCAACCAACTGCGTGTCGGCATGTTCCCGGCCATCGACCCCGAGGACGTTTCGCAGCTGACGCGTAGCATCGACTGGGTTGTCGAAAAACTGGGGTAATTCGAGCTCGGCTATTGCGACACGCCCACTTTCAACACGCCGCATCTTAGGGTGCGGCGTGTCGAATAGAGCAGACTAGCGGGGCGCGGAGGGTCTTTCGCACATTTCCGCCCCGCGTGTCTCGCCTCGAGATCATCAGTAGTGCACTACTGTTTCGGAAAGTGGGCGGTGTCGCGAGCCGACGCGATAAGGAGGTAACGGTGCGTGAACTTCGAGTGATCGGGGTGACGCCCGACTCCACGCACATCGTGTGTATCGACACCGAGACCGGCAACAAGTACCGGCTTCCCGCCGACGACAAGCTTCGAGCCGCAGCACGCGGAGACCTTGCCCGATTCGGCCAGATTGAGATCGAGATGGAAGCAACTATGCGTCCCCGCGATATTCAAGCTCGTATCCGCGCCGGGGCATCCGTAGAACAGGTCACCGCGGAATCCGGGATGCCGCTGAGCCGGGTCGAACGGTTCGCCTATCCCGTGCTGCTGGAACGGGCCCGCGCCGCCGAACTAGCGCAGAAGGCGCATCCGGTACGCGCCGACGGTCCGGCCGTGGAAATCCTCATCGATATCGTCACCGCCGCCTTCACCGAACGCGGGCACACCCTCGAGAACGCCGAGTGGGATGCCTGGAAGGACGAAAAGGGCTTCTGGGTCGCCCAATTGCAGTGGCAGAACGGCCGTTCGGAGATCGCCGCGCATTGGCGCTATCAGCCCGACGCGCACGGCGGTTCGGTCTCCCCGCTCGATGATCCGGCCTCGGATCTGATCGATCCCGACTTCGGCCGTGCCCTACGCGGTCTCGCGACCATCCTCCCGCCGCAGGCCGAGATCGAGGCGCCCGTCGCGCCCGAACCGCCGGTAGAGACTCGGCCCGTGGAGACCCGTCCGGTCGAGACGCGTCCGGCGCGCGAGACCGCGGCGGCACCGGCGCGCACGACGGCGCGCAGCCAGCCGACGTTGGACGAGTACTACGAGCAGCGTTCCGTCGCCGCGGGTGGTAATGGTGCGTCGGTGAGTGCCGGCGGTGGAGCCGCCGCGATTCCGGCCGCCGCGAGCACGAATGCCATTCCGGCCGCGGGTGGTTCCGCTGCGGCCGCCGCGGGGACGAACACGGCCCCTGCCGCCGGTGGCGCGCCGCCGGCCCCGACAACCGGTGCGGGCACCGCCCCATCCACGCCCGCGACTCCGGCCAAGCCCGCCGCCTCGGCGAAGCCCGCCACCCCGGAAGAAGCGCCGAAGACCAAGGCAGCGCCTGCGAAGACGGCGCGGAACAAGCGAGGCAAGGCGCCGATGCCGTCTTGGGAAGACGTGCTGCTCGGAGTTCGCAGCTCGGGCCACTGAGTTAGGTTCCAGCGAGCCGGGTTTCGGGTCCGGGTCCAGCAGGTGGTCCAAGGCGGACGCATTCGGCGCCCCGTAGGTATCGCTCGAGGTCGGCCGCCGTCCGCCTTCCGTATCCGATCAGGATCAGTCGCCACCTGCCTCAGCTGCCGATCAAGATCAGGTGGCACTGGTGGCGGCATCCGTTGAGAAGACCCCACCGCCGGTTCCACCCGATCTTGATCGGCAGGCTGCCAGCTAATTGTTTGCTGCGAATTTCTGGGGCCCGCTGGCGTGTTCGGAGGCGGAAGGTCCATCGCCGACGCGGCAGAGCGGGTAGATTTTTCGGTGTGTCGTCGACTCGGTTTGTCGACGTCGGGCGGTTCACGGTAGTGGGAAGTCGGTCGAGGACGCCGTGGGTTGCTCAAAGTTCGCGGAGCTGTTTGGTGCAACCATCGGGAGGTGCCGGAAATGCTGTCCAAGGCTTCGTCTCTCTGGTACGTCGACGCACAGGATCCGTTGGCGGTACTCCGCGCGAACCACGATCCGGATCCGGATGCCGCACTCGCACTGGCGAAACAGCTGCACGGGGACCGGGACGTGCTGCCCATCATGGTCGGCACGCTGGGCGGTTGCGCGGGGCCGGATGCCGACGAGGTGTACATCGGTTGCTATCCCGGGGTCACCGTGGTCTGCTCGACGCAGGCGGCGCGGGCGCATCCTACGGCGCTACCGGAGTTGCTGGTCCGCCCGCTGGCCTCGGAGCACACCTATCTGGTCGCGTTCGACGCCAATCACGGCTGGGGCGCGTTCGCGCATTGGGAACGTGGTGAATTCCGGCGCTCGTTCAGTTCGACACGGGTGAACATCCTGGAAGACGAGGGCCTGCCGCTGGTGTGGGAGCGTTCGTATTGGGCGGGTGATCATCCAGTGCGATGGCGGGCCGGAGAACTGCCCGACCCCCAGACCCTGCCCTTCGAACCACCCGATTTCGCCGACGCCGCCAATAACGAATGGCTCGGCTTCCACTATCGCGCCCCCGCCCCGGACGGCGCGCTGATCCCTCGCGATATCGCGGTCTGCGGATTCACCCTCTATCCGAAGGGCCACGCCCCCGACCCCGCCGACCTGATGCCGATGGATGAGCTGAAGAACGGTCATATGAAACCCCGACGCGGCCTGCTCAACTGGTTGCGCGGCAAAGACCGCGTCTCCTGAGGTCTAGCCCGACAGTCCGTCGATGATCAGGACCAGCCAGCCGAGCAACACTCCGGCCGTGCCGCCGCCGATGACCCAGCGGGTTACCGGCGCCAGGCGCCAGCGCCAGGCGGTGGGCGCGGCGCCACCGACGGCGACCAGGTTGACCAGGACCGCGAGCAACGGATGTACCTGTGCCAGTGCCGAGCCGAAGGCGTAGACCGCGACGGCCGTCAACAATGCCACCATGGTTGCGACGGTGAGCCCGGCGGCCCACGGAGTCGGATCGCGATAGGGCTGATAGGGGCGGTACGCCCCGTTCGGGAAATAGCTCACGACCTCCCCCTCATGACGTCCTCACTCGTTCATAGAACGCCATCGCGGCCGCGGTCGCCACATTGAGCGAATCGGTGCCCGGTGACATCGGGATGCGCGCCCGAATATCGGTGGCTCGCATGGCTTCCTCGGTCAAACCGGGGCCCTCCGCCCCCAGCAGCAACGCCACCCGGTCCCCCGTCATCGCCGTCGCCAGGTTCACGGCCGCGGGGTCCGGGGTCAGCGCGATGATCTGGAAACCCTTGTTCCGCAACATATCCAACCCACCCGGCCACTGTGGCAGTTGCGCGAACGGCACCCGCAGCACATGTCCCATCGACACCCGCACCGCCCGCCGGTACAACGGATCGGCGCACCGATCACCGAACAGGATCGCCTCGACGCCGAGTCCCGCCGCATTGCGGAACATCGAGCCGAGGTTCTCGTGATCGTTCACCCCCTCCAGCACCGCCACCGTCCTGGCCTGCTCGACGACTTCGTCCACACTCAACTCCGCGGGCCTGCGCGCCACCGCGAGCACCCCACGATTGAGATGGAACCCGACCACCGCCGCCATCACCTCGGCGGACGTCCGGTAGTACGGCACGTCGATACCCAACAGATCTGCCGCGAGTTCGGTGCGCCGCTTCTCCACCCCGAACAGCGCATCCGGCCGAAACCGAGAATCCAGCATCCGCTGGACGACCACCACCCCTTCCGCGATCACCAGCCCCTTGCGCCCCGGCAGATCCGGCCGCCGATCAGCCGACTTGAGGTCGCGAAAGTCAGCAACCCGCGGGTCAGCGGGATCATCGATATCGATCACTTCGGCCACCACATCATCCTGCCGCGCCGACCGCTGCCCGCCACAACCGGATCCATCCTCAATGGACACCCGTCGCCGAGATCTCCGACACCAAAACGGCCTGCAGGGTCGACATTTCCGGCTGCGGCCGCGTGGTCGGCAGCATGAACCGGAAGCGAGCACCGGGTCGGCAGACGGACTGTGCGGACAAAGCCCTCCAGCAACCGGTAGCCGGGGTCCTCGAGGACCTGGCCGAAGTCACGTTCGACCGGTGTGCCGCTCGCCGGACGTTCTGAATCGCGTCGCAGCGGGCCTCGTCCGTTCGCGGGAAGAGTCACGCCGACTCCTTGGCACCGGATTTCCGGCCGATGCTCCCGACCCGATAGCTGTCGGCGGGCAGTGTGATCCTCCAGGTCGAATTGGGCGAATCGGACAGTGATCCATCTGATTCGCTCGAAATACGCTGCCGTGCAAGACATCTAGCCAAACGTCGTTGGACCTTCGGCGCGACTCCTTACGCCACTGGACCCACATGCCTGCTCTCGACGCCGCCTGACATACGCCGTGTCTCGATGTCGCCGGCGGGCGCCCTACACCACGCTGGTGTCATCCGTCGAGGAAGTGCAGCAGTTCCGCAGTGACGAACTGGGGATTCTCCTCGACGAGCCAGTGTCCGGCATTCGGTACGTCGACCGCGCGCACGATGTCGGTGATGCGCGGCGCCACGGTCGCCCGGATCGCGTCGAGCTGGCCCTGGGCGGTCATGAGCAGGGTCGGCACCTGTACCGGTGCTGCCGCGACGGTATCGCGGACGTCCTGGTCGAGGGCGCGGTAGAGCTCGAAGCCGCCTGACAACGCCTGGGGCCGGCGGTAGGTCCGTGCGTACTCGTCGATCTCGGCGGCGGTGAACGGGGATCGATCCGAGGTGCCGCCGAACGCGGTACCGCCGAACGATACCTGGGGATAGAACTGTGCCAGGTACTCGCGGACGTGGTCGCCGACCAGCATCTCGGGGACCCGTCGCTGGGAATGGAAGGCGATATGCCAGCTCAGTGCGCGGTAGGTGGACGCGTCGATCGCCGGCCCGGGTAGCGGCAGGTCGAGGTAACCGAGACGCGCGGTGTCGGCGGGGAAGCGCGCGGCGTACTCGAACGCCACCGCGGCGCCGAGATCGTGCCCGACGACACCGGCGTCACGCACCCCGAGCCGATCGGCGATCAGGGTGTGCACGTACCGCGCCAGCGTGGCCTTGTCGTAACCGGTCGGAGAGCCGGTGCTGTCGCCGAGCCCGGGGAGATCGACGGCGTAGACGGTGTGATGCGCGGCGAGTGCCGGCATGATCGGCAACCAGCCGAACCAGGTCTGCGGCCAGCCGTGCAGCAGCACTACCGGCGAGCCGCTGCCGCCGGTCACATAGTGCATCCGCACGCCGTCGACATCGGCGAACTCGTGCCGGAAGGTGCCCTGGAACCGGGGGTCGTCCCGGGTGGCCGCAGCATACGGGGGAACGTGATCCGTGGTCGGTGTGGAGCAGGCCGCGGTGCCGATCATGAGCAGGAAGGCGAGCGTGGCGGCCGCCACCGCCCGGGCGTATCGCAGGGCGCGTCGCGGCGGCCGTGGTGCGGGGATCATGATGTCCTGTTCTGGGAGATGGTGAAGTCAGCGGCCGGTCGCGCCGTCGATCAGCTCGCGGAGGATGTCCGCGTGACCGGCGTGGCGGCCGGTCTCTTCGATGAGGTGGGTGAGTGCCCAGCGCAAGCTGGGGGCGGAACCTCCCGGCCGCGGCACCGGTGCGCCGAGGTCGGTGCACCCGTCGAGAACTTCGTTCGCGCGCTCGACCGTCTGCCGATAGCGGGCGACGACGTTGGCCACGCTGTCGGCCGGTGCGGCCTGGAACGTCGTCTGCCAGTCGGTGACCTTGTCCCCCAGAAATATGGCGCGCTCGACGAATGTGAGGTGAGTCAGCAGGCCGAGCAGGTTCGTACCCGACGGCACCGCGGCCGTTCGGACCTGTGGTTCGGGAGCACCATCAACCTTCGCGGCGATCGAGGCCCGCAGGTAGTCGAGAAAGCCGCGTAGGACCTCGGTCTCGCTGCTTCCGGTCCGGGGCGGCGGGGTATCGCGGCGGCGGGGGCGGCGGGTGGCGGTGGGCATCGTGATCTCCTTCGTCGCCGGGTCAAGCCGCGCGGCGGATGAGCAGGACATGGTCGGTGACCTCGGCGGTGCGCCCGCCCGGTCCGGTGGCGATCCGGCGGGGTGCGTCGGCACGCTCGACCATCCAGGTCGCCGGGTCCAGCTCGAGATCGGCGGCGAGCTCCCGTGGGGTCGGGTACCGGAGGTGGGGATCCTGATTCCACGACCACGGCGCGGTCGAGCCGTGGTCGACGACCAGCAGCCGCCCACCCGGGCGCAGGGCATGCGCGGCCACGCACAGGACAGTTGCCCGATCCAGGTCGAAGGGGGTGTGCAGGTAGTGGGCGCAGATCAGGTCGAACGCGCCCTGCGGGAACGACTCGCGCAGATCATGCCGCTCGGCGGTGACCCGGTCGCCCAGGCCGTGTGAACGGGCAAGGGCCACAAGCCGATCGACCGCCACGGCCGAGATGTCGACGGCGGTGACACACCACCCCCGGCGGGCGAGCCACAGCGCGTCGCCACCGTCGCCGCAGCCGAGGTCCATCGCGTCGCCGGGTGGCAGGTACCGGACCGTCTCGGCGAGGCGGTCGTTCCGCGGCGGGTCGGTGGCTGCCGGCCGGGTCGCGTATACGCCGTTCCAGAACGCGACCGCATCGGTGGTGCTCATCGAGGCTCCTTCTGTCGTGATGCGGCCAGTGTTGCTGGACCCACCACGATTTGGCACGAAATCTTGCGGTTCTGGCAAGATGGTCTCGTGGATCGCGGAACCGAAGATGTGCTCGACGCGGTAGGGCCGCGGCTGCGTGCGCTGCGGCGCGACCGCGGCATCACCCTCGCCGATCTCGCGGCCACGACCGGGGTCTCGGAGAGCACCCTGTCCCGGCTGGAGAGTGGGCAGCGCCGGGCGACCCTGGAGTTACTGCTGCCGCTGGCTCGCACCTACGACGTTCCATTGGACGACCTCGTCGGTGCTCCGCGCACGGGCGATCCCCGGATACACCTGAAGCCGATCCGGCGGTTCGGGATGATCTTCGTCCCGCTGTCCCGGCGGCCAGGCGGGACGCAGGCGTTCAAGATGATCATCCCCGCCCGGCCGGAACCGCTCGAACCGACGCCGCAGACGCACGACGGTTTCGAATGGCTGTACGTGCTGAACGGCCGCCTACGGCTCGTGCTCGGCGAGCGCGACCTGACACTGCCGCCCGGTGAGGCCGCCGAGTTCGACACGTCCCTGCCGCACTGGCTGGGCAGCGCCGACGGCGGCGCGGTCGAGCTGCTCATCCTGTTCGGTACGCAGGGGACGCGTGCGCACGTACGCGCCGACCCGCATCGGTCGTGATTTCGCGAGACCGATCACCACTGCATCACTACTTCGGTCCCCGCGGTTCGCGCAGCAACCGGACCACCGCCAGCGCCAACCCACCCCCTCGGCGTTCATCGTGGATGAAATCTGTTCGCCCGCGCGGCGAACTGGCCGACCAGGGTGACCGAAATTCAATTCGTCGCCCCACGCCGAAGGATGGGTCGACAGGGCTGTGGCACTGTGTGACAGCGCTGTTCGAGCGAGACCGGAGCACCGCCGAACGAGACGGCTATCCAACTGTCGCAATCTGATGCACTCGCTGGGATCACGCCCGGTATGCACGCAGGTCGACGTCGTCGACCGGCTGTACGGGCCGGGCACCGGCCGATCCGAGCGGGCGCGGATCCGGTGCGAGCCCAGTAATTCGAATGCGGGTCGGTGGGCGGCGTGCGATGGTCGAGGGATGACGCTGATACCCGGCATCACCATTCGGTCGGCCACCCAGGACGATGTGGCGGCCATCCAGTTGCTCGGCGATACGTCGTTCGGCACACGTACCGAAGAGGCGTATGCGGACCTGCGGGCGCAGGTCTTTCCGATGGAGGAGGCGATCGTCGCCATCGACGACAGGCGCGTCATCGGACATGCCAGGTCCACCCGGATGACGCTGACGGTGCCCGGCGAGCGCACGGTCGAGGTCTGCGGCATTGCCGGGGTCGGCGTCGCGCCGACCCACCGGCGGCGCGGGATTCTGCGGGCCATCTATACCGAGCAGCATCGGCGCACCGAGGCGGCCGGGCTCGCGCTGACCATTTTCACCGCGAGTCAGGGCGCCATCTACGGCCGATTCGGATATGGGCCGACGATTCGCGAGAACGCGGTCTCGATCGATCGGCGGTTCGTCGAATTCCTACCGTCCGCACCCGACCCGGGCGGCGTGGTGCTCAGCACCATGGCGGATGCGGGCGAGCCGATACGCGCGATCTACGACCGGTGGCGCCGGTTGGTACCCGGCGCACAGCGTCGTCCCGAGGCCCGCTGGCAAATGGACCTCGCCGATTCGCCCGCCTTCCGTAACGGAAGCACCGAACTTTTCGCGTTCCTGCACCCGGACGGGTACGCGCTGTACCGGTACAACCGCCGCGAGCGCAGCATGACCGCGGTGGTCGAGGAGATGCGCGCGGTGACCCCGGATGCGCATATCGCGTTGTGGCGGGCGCTATTCGGTTTGGAGCTGTGCAGCCACGTCGAGGCGGTGCTCACCGATCACGATCCGCTCCCGTATCTGCTCACCGATCTCCGGCTGGTGCGCACGCAGGCACGTTACGACGGATTGTGGTTGCGGCTGATGGACGTTCCCGCCGCGCTGATGGCACGTTCGTACCTGCGCGATCTGAATGTTGTACTCGCGGTACAGGATCCGTTCCGGGATGCGGGCGGCACTGTCGAACTCACGGTGCGCGACGGTATCGCCGAATGCGCACCGACCACCCGGGCGGCCGACTTCGAACTCGGGATCGACGTGCTCGCCAGCATGTACCTGGGTGCGTATCCGGCGCGCGTCTTCGCGGGAGCCAACCGGTTGCAGGCCAAGGATGCCGGTCAGCTGCGCGCACTCGACGAGGCGTTCGGCGCGGAGCGGGACGCGGTACTGGGCTGGTTCTTCTGAGCTGGGCTGATTCTCCGGATCGGGGTTGTCCCTGAGCCCACCGTCGTACTCGGGAGTGATGCCCGGATACGCGGTGGGCTGGCATGCTGGAGTTATGAAGCCGATTCAGCTGGTGCTCAATGTCCTGTGGCTAGTATTCGTCGGGTTCTGGATGGCTCTCGGCTACATCCTGGCGGGCATCATCTGCTGCATCCTGATCATCACGATCCCATGGGGTATCGCGTCGTTCCGGATCGCGGCCTATGTGCTGTGGCCATTCGGGCGGACCACGGTCGAAAAGCCGTCCGCCGGTGTGGGGTCGATGATCGGCAACATCATCTGGTTCCTCGTCGCCGGTTGGTGGTTGGCGCTCGGGCACCTGCTCACCAGCATCCCGCTGTTCATCTCGATCATCGGCATCCCGTTCGGCTGGGCAAACCTCAAGCTCATCCCGGTCTCGCTGTTCCCGCTCGGGCGCGAGATCGTCGACAGCGATCAGCCGTTCGGCGCGCAGTACGCACGCGGCGGGTACGTACCTCGCTAGCGGCCCCGCACTGCCGGGGTCCGGTTCATCGAAGCATCTACTCCGAGTCGGTGACCAGCTGCTTCATGATGCCGACGGCGCGGGTCAGCACGACCAGCTGATCGTCGGTCAGGGTGGACAGCTGTTCGGTCATCCAGGCCTCGCGGGCGCTGGTCTCATCGGCGATCAACGCGCGGCCCGCGTCCGAGAGCGAGACGATGATCTGGCGTCCGTCGGTCGGGTGCGGTTTGCGCTCAACCAGTTCCAGATCGCTGAGCGAGGCGATCACGCGCGTCATCGACGGTGGCTGTACGCGTTCCTTGGCCGCCAGGGCGCCCGGCGTCATCGCACCTTCCCGATGCAGGGTGGCAAGTGCGGAGAGCTGCGTCAGCGAAATCTGCGCGTCAGCGCGCCGTCCCCGCAGATGTCGCGTCAAGCGCACCACCGCGAGCGACAGCTCACCAGCGAGAGCTCGAACATCCGATGGCGTGGTCACAGAGCAGAACGATACGGGACACGCTGGCCGGTGGACGCCTGTTCCCGCGGCTACGCTGTGATTGTGATCGAGCGCAGCGAGGGAACCAAAGACACAGCACCCCGCTGGGTCGCAGCGGAGCCGAGCGCCAGCGAGGCGGAGCTGTGACCCGGAATGTCCCGCAGATACCGCCGCGCTTCACCGATCCTCGGCCGGTCCTCGCGGTCGGCAGCACCCTCTGGCTGATCGCCACCGTCGTGGTGTGGACCAGCGACCGTTGGGAATCGGCGCGCCCGGTGTGTCTGATGGGAGTCGCGGTGGGGTTGCTCGGCTATACGATCTTCGCGATCCAGCGCCGCGGCGCCCGCCGCGGCGACAAGGGCGCGCAGACCGGGCTATAAGTCGCACGTTGGGCGTGTCAGCCCACGTCGAACTCGTCGGTGGTGCCGGTGCAGGGCCGCAGCACGCCGTCAGCGCCCAGACTGTCGGCGAAGTGCCGCATGCGATAGCGGCCCGGCGTGGCGTCGGCGGGGATATCCCAGGTGAAACGGGCCACGGATTCGGCGGTGCCGCGTTTGCTCCAGTAGAAGCGCACCGCCCATTCGCCCTCGTTGGCGACGCGCTCCCAGTCACCGGATGCGGTGCGGCGCTGCACTTCCAAGAAGGTGCCATTGCGGCGGGGGTTGTGTTTCGGGTGGGCTGAGACGAATTCGGCGCCTACCTGAGTGCCGGGCGGGTAGGCGGCGGCGGGTTGGGTCAGGACATCACCGAAGCCACGCCCCGGGGGTGTGGCATCCGGGCCCGGCGCGGGCTGGAAGTTCGGCTGCAGGTTGGATACGTCGCGGGGCGCCGGACCGCGCGGAATCTGTTGGCGAGCAGCGAAAGCCGTTGCCAACCGGGTGAACTCCTGCTGGTAGGCGGGCAATGTGTAGCGGCCGAACAGGGTCGAGCCACCCTCGTACTGCTGGGCGTCGTATTCCTCTGGGGTAGTGACATATTCGTGGTACGCGTTCGCATACCCCTGCAGGAGCACCTGCTCCAGCGCAACGCCGAGTACAGCCGCGACGGTGCGCCGGATGCGCAGTCCGGAAACGATGGTGAATTCCCCACCCCCGCAGGCCAAGTAGAGCTCACCGATCCGAACGATCTGAATGGGCACCACATTCGGCACCCACGGCACCGGCGGCAGCAGCCCGAGCGGGGCCACGATCGCCTTGGGCGCCTGAGCATCGGCGAGCCAGGACGGTGCCGGCTGGCGCGGATCGCCGAGAGCATCGATGAACGGGTTGCGCACGCCCTCCGGGATCGGGATGCCCGGCAGACCGGGACCGTCCTCGGTGCTGCCCGCG
Source organism: Nocardia sp. CA-107356 (assembly GCF_050946365.1). Classification (NCBI taxonomy): domain Bacteria; kingdom Bacillati; phylum Actinomycetota; class Actinomycetes; order Mycobacteriales; family Nocardiaceae; genus Nocardia; species Nocardia sp. CA-107356. Next base: position 9,590,710 of record NZ_CP191992.1, read on the forward strand.
ATGAGCGAGACGCCCGCGGCGGCGGGTGCGGTGTGGCGCGGCTGACCGTCCGGGGTGAACTTGCCGTCGACGGCGGTATCGGCCAGGTCGATATAACAGAGCATCGAATCGACCGGGCCGTCGATAGACTGTGCGCCCGCCAGTGCGGTTTTCGAGGCCTGATACTGCCGCTCGCCGATGATGCGAGTGTTGTCGAACTCGTCCTCGGTCGGGCCAGAGCCGGGTCGCAGGTTCAGGTTCGGGGACATATCACCCGCATTGGTCTGCGCGAAGGCCGCGATGAAATCGGCTGGGCCGTCCAGATATCGGACGCCGTGCTCGGTGTGCTCATAGGAGAACGAGGCGTAACCCTTGTTATCCGCGCTGATCAACCGGTTCTGGTTGGTCATCGAGGTGTTGTGGGTGGCGAACCAGGTGATGGCGCCGACCTGTTTGCCACCCTTGACGAATGACAACGCGGTGACCGCCGGGTCGATGGCATTCGGGAAGTGTTGTTTATCCGCATCCGGATTGCGTTCGAAGGCGACGCGCGATCGATTGACGCTGGCGTCGTGCAGTTCCGCGCGGCCGAGCGAGAGCGAGCCCGGTCCGAGATCGGCATGTGCGGCGGCGATCGCCTCGACAATGCCGTTCACCTCTGCGTCGTAGACCTGCTGCTGAAATCCGAGGATGGACAGGTTGTATGCGTAATCGTTGCTGGAGCCGCCACAGGTCGCATGTGAATGCGTCGAGGTGAGCAGAACGTTCTGTTCGGTGTAGAGATCACCGAAGCGGCGGGCGAGTTCGAGCATGACGCCGCGGTGTACGGACTGAAATATCATCCCGTTCTCCGCGACCGCGAACACGATCCGGCGCGCACCGCTGTCGATGATGAATGCGCGAGCGCGTGGACGCAGATGAATGCCCGCAGTCTGCTGTTCGAACTGCGAATAGCCCATCATTCCGCATTCGGCGGCGGGACCGGTGATGTCGGAGAGTCCGAGTCCGATGAGATAGCCGTTCGACCCGGGCGCCGCTGCGGCCTGCGGGCCGAGCGCCGCCGTCATACCTGGCACCGTGGCGGCGGCTGTCGCCAGCGCAGCCGAACCCGCCGCGGTTCGGGCCAACACCGTTCTGCGTGACAGCGGCATACGCGTCTCCCTTCGATCCCGTGGTGAAGCGAACCACACAACTGGACGCTCGTCCAGTCGAGATTTTCGGCCCTGCGAATTGACTGTGGCCAAGTTGGAGACTTAACTCCCTGAGGTGTCCTCCCGATTGAGCGTCGAAGAACGACGGGCCCACCTTATCGAGGCAGCCATCGGCCTTGCCGAGAAAAAGGGCGTCGCGGGCGTGACCACGCGCGATGTCGCTCAGGCAGCCGGTGTTTCGCTCGGTGTGGTGCATTACTGTTTCGAAAACAAGGACGCGCTGATGACCGAGCTGGTCAAGGCGTTATCGATGGAATTACGCGATTCTGTCGATGCCAATGAAACAGTTTGGCAAGACGTCGGAAGTGGAAAAGAAGCGCTTCAAAAATTGGTGCGCGCCGGACTCGAACTGATGTGGCTCAACATTGAAGCCACACCGGAACGACAACTACTCACTTACGAAACCACCACATATGCGCTGCGCGAAGGGGAATCGACCCCGGCGAAACTCGCCATCGCGCGCGAACAGTACGCATTCAACGACACCACCGTCGCCGACATCCTCGACCATGCCCGCGACGCCACCGGTTGCCGTTGGTCCGTACCGGTGCAGACACTGAGCCGTTTCACCCTCAACGTGATCGACGGGATCGTACTGCGCTGGCTGGTCGACAACGACAGCGAAAGCGTGCGCGGGCAACTGGATCTGCTCAGCGACATGGTCACCAACTACGCGCTATAGCTCGACAGGAGCGCGCCGGCCGGGGCGGGGTGCCGGCCACTTGACGTGAATCGCACCCCGGCACACGGCAATCCGCGCCCACTTGCGGGTACGGCACACGCCTGTTCGTGACCACACCTGCACGATTGCACCGGCGCGGTGCCGAAGCGGCGTATGCGGTGACCGATCACTGGGCAGGGTGGTACGGGGTTCGGATGTGGGTGGTTGTGCCGTCGCGCCACCAGGGGACCGACACTGTGGATTCGACAGCGCCGCGCAGGTGTACTCGCAGGTCGTCGTGCAGCACCAGGTCGCCCTCTTGGTCGGGCAGTGTGAACAGTTGGCGCAGTACGATTCCCAGCGGTTCGGCCGACCAGGTGGTGGGGCGACCCTGACTGGTTACCTCGGCGGTGATCGCCTCGGAGACCAGGGGCAGGTCGAGCAGGGTCGCGAGGGCCGGTGCGGTGGAGATATCGCCGGCAACCAGGCGATCCGGTGGAAGGGCGAGGCCGAACCAAGGCTGATCGAGTACCCAGACATCGTTGGGGTCGACGACTGCCGAAGACAGGGCGCGCACGCGGTCGGGTAGATCGAGTTCGGTCAGATCGAGGTGATCCGCGGCGACGGCGGCGGCCAGGCGGGCATGGGTTCGGGAAACCACCTCGGGCGTAGGGGATTTCGAGGGATCGGCGAGGGCGTCCAGCAGGGCGGCGGCCAATTCCTGGGTGATGACATTCGGATCCGCCAGGACAGCACGCAAGGCGTCGGCATCCGGGCGGCCCAGAACATAGCCCTCGGACGGGCGGCCCAGGCCGAAACGCTCGGATACGGCATCCCGGCTGCCGCGGTCGAAGCCCTCGGATTCGGACTCCGAGCGGATGGGTCCGGAAAGCTCGAATGCGGGGAGCAGGTCGGCGAATTCGCTATCGGCCGGGTGGCGGAACAGGCCGAGTGGGGTGCCCTCGATGCGCGCGTATCTGCGCAACCACCAGGCGGTGTACCCCTCGGGATCAGTGAGCAGTGCGCGGGTACGTGGGCTGGATGCCAACTGCCGCAAGGCTTCCGGCCAGCACGACTCGTCGACCAGGTCCAGGTCACGGACGGCGGCCAGCTGCGGCGGGTCCTCGGGCAGGCCCGACCACCACCGCTCTTCGTCATCCAGATGATGGTCGGGGCCGGTGGGATCGGTCTCGACGACGATGCTGAAATCCCACCCCACGCCGACCGCCCGCAGCGCCTCGGCACCGTATCGGTCCACGATGTCCTGCGCGACGGTGCCGAATGGCGAGTCCGCCACGAGCAATGCGCTCAGCGGGGCATCGGGGAGCAGCAATTCGTCGGCAGGCAGCAATTCCCCGGTGCTGTCCGATAATTCGAGCAGCCCGAGCCAGGAGGGAAGCGCTGTCGGATCAGCATGCGCGGCGAGCCGCAGTACAGCGTCGACAGTGTCCGGATCGCCCGGCTGATCCGCCAATTCGGCGCGCAAACCTGGATCGGTCAGCAGATCCTCGGCGGTGGCCGAACGTGCACCGAGCCGCGCGAGCAGCGGATGCACCGCCTCCGGATGCACCAGCCGCGCCCAGTGCACCGGGATCGCGACCTCGAGCTGGTCATCCAGAACCACTGTGCGCGGACCGGTTACCAGCCGACCGTCGGCCAGGGGCACCGCGAGCGCCCCCAACTCCTCGGCCGCCAATGGATCGACGACAAACGGCTCCAATGCCGTGTACAGCGACTGCCACCACTTCGGCGACCGCTCCAGGCCACCCGACAGCTCCGCCAGCCGAGCCAACCCCAGCCGATGCACATCCAGCACACCCAGCGCTTCGCTGTGCGCCCGCCCCGACAGTTCGGGAATCACCAACGGTCCGACCACATCATCGAGCAACCCGGCCAATTCCCGGCTCAGACCGGTGAATACGCTCGCGCGCGTCGGCACCGCGGTCGCTCCCGGGCTATCGGGCAATCGCGTGACAACGGGAGTGCCCGCAGCCAGGTCCTCGGACTCGGCAACTGCGGTGCCGAGCGGACCGGCGTCCTTGCCGACGCTGATCCCATCGACCGCAACGCTCTCGCGAGGCGTCGTAATGCCCTGCGCCGCTGCGATGTCCGTGGGCGATGAGGTGAGCGGACCGCCGACCGCGTCAGCAGCAGACGAGTCATCCAGAAATGCCGGGCCTTCGGACAATTCCGCCACATCGAAACCGAGCAGCGGCCCGCCAACAGGGTTCGGGCGTGCGGTTCCGATCGGGAGCCACGGGTGGGTCTGGAGTTCTCGGACCAGGGCCTCGCGCAGAAGGCCATCGACCTCGCTGCGGGCGAACCCCGGACGGGGGACCAAGACGAGGCGGTCGCGAGGCGGTAGTGCGCGGGCGAAATCGGCATAGCCCTCGGCTAATTCGGCAAGGCGGGCACCGGGCAGGACGCGTCGACGATCCGGCTGCATGGGGATATCGGCGATGAGTAGCGCGGGTAGCGACAGCTCCTCATCGGATCGGGTGGGTGCGCGCAGCACATCGTGCGCGGCGGGCACCGGCCTGCCATCGCGCAGCGGCAGCAGCCAGCGCGCGCGCGTCGTTCGGTATTCCCACCAGACCCGCCGCTCCGATTCGGGCCCGTCGATACGCACCTCCCACAGCCCCGCCCGATCATCGCCACTCGGCTCGGTGACCGTGGCGGTGACCTCGTCATCGCCGATTCGGATGCTCTGCAAGGCAGGTAGCTCCAGCAGGAGGTCCACTGCTTCGGCACGCATTTCGGCGAGTAAGGAGTGGGGATCGATATCCGGGCGCAGGGTCAGCACGATCTCGGTGTCCGCGCCCGGGGCTGGGACGGATTCGATCGGCCAGGCCAGGCGCAGGACCGGTGGAGCAAAGGTGTCGGCCGGGTCAGGGACAGTGATCGCGTTGTCGCGCAGGGCTTTCCCGGTGAGATCGCGGGAGAAGCGGAGGGAGCCGGTGGTCGATCGCACCTCGATCTCGTCGCTTACCGTGCGCACCGCGGTGAAGCCGACGCCGAAGCGGCCGACACTCGTTGATGGATCGGCCTTACCGGAGGCGCGCAGCGCGGTGAGCGCGTGTACGCCGGAAATATCCAGCGGCGCACCGGTATTCGAGATATGCACAACGTCGTCGACCAGCCATACCACCAGCCGCCCCGGCACACCGGCCTTGGCCGCCGCGTCCGCGGCATTCTGCGCCAGCTCGGTCAGCAGCCGATCCCGGTACCCCGCCCGCACCAGATCCGCCTCAGTCGTGGCATCCTCACGCAATCGAGTCGGCGAATCACGCCACGCCGCGAGAACCCCCGCCCGCAGCCGCGACGTCCCGAACGGATCGGACAACCCGCCCCCGCCGCTCAGCCCTGCAACGATGACCCGAACCCCGGCCGTCCCGCAGCCCCCGGCCCACTCCGATCCTCAGCCCCCGATGCGCCACCGTCAGCAGCCGTGGCTTCGCTATCAGCAGCCGTGGCCTCACCATCAGCCGCTGCGGCCTCACCGTCAGCAGCCGTGGCTTCGCCATCAGCATCCGTGCCCTCACCATCAGCCGCCGCGGCCGCACCGCCGAAGACCGCTTCCGCAGCACCGGCGGCCGCACCCGCGCCCGATTCCGGCTGCGACACAGCAGCCTGAGCATCGCCCACGGCGTTGGCATCCGATCCTGGCTGGGACACGACGGCATCGGTGCCCGACTGGACCACGTCTCGATCGGTCGACGCCGCGTCAGCAACTGCCACCGGCTCCGATACAGCAGCTTCGGTACTCCGCTCAACCGCAGCGGTATCACCTTCGGCTCCGATCGTCGCCGAAGCATCAACGGCGGTAACACCGTTCGACTCGGCCTCGCCACCTACGCGAGAACCCGGCTCGACACCGGCGGTCGGTGCCGCGGCAGCAGCGTTGACCGCATCCGGACCGGATATTGCGTCGCCGATCGACTCACTGCCAGCACCGGACGCGGTCGGCTCAACCGCCGCACTCGGCTCGGCAACGGCATCGCGGGCCACACTGGTTGGGGCGACCACAGCGGGCAACTCAGGTTCACCACCATTAGTCACATCAGATGCGGGCGCAATATCGGAACCGCTGTCCGCACCTGGCACAACGACATTCGGCTCAACCGAAGCGGTGGCGCCAGCCCCCGCACCACCTGACAGAGCGTCGGTTCCGGACTCGACCGCAGTGCGTGACTCGGCCACATCACCGGATGCGGCCGCTGGGCCCGGTTCAACCGAGGTCACCTCGGCCACAACACCATCGGCCACCTGATCGTCCGACTCGACAACATCGCCCGACGCGGACCGAACATCCGCCTCGACGCTGATCGGCTCGGCCGTGGCAGCAGGTGCCGGACCCGCCACGGCCTCAGCACTGGTCGGCGCAGCAGGAACCTGCTCAACTGCTGTATCCGACTCGGTCGCAACCTCACCCGATGCGGTGGCGGCACTCGGCGCGACCGGGGAGTGGGATTCGGCGACGACATCGGCCGATGCAGAGAGCACGCCGGGCTCGATCGTGTTTGACGCGGTCGGATCCGCGGCGGCCTGGACAACGGACTCGCTGGCCGCGGTCGTCGCGACCGTCTGCTGTTCGCCTGGCGCCGCGACGGTCTGGTCAACCGCCGTATTCGACTCAGCCGCAGCGTCACCCTGCGCGACTTCAGCACCCGACTCGAGCACATCGCCCGACTCGACCACAGCATCACCCTGCACGGCTTCGGCACCCGACTCGTCCGCAGTGATCGGTTCGGCGACGACATCACCTGACGCGAGCCCAGCGCTGGGCTCGACCGCGGTCAGGTCCGGAGCAGCCTCGACGGACTCGCTCGATGCGACAGGATCTTGTCCATTCGGCACCTCGACGCTCTGCTCAACAGCCGTGTTCGACTCGGCAACAGTGTTGCCCGCGCCCGGCGCACCCTGCGGTGCCTCGGCGGCAATGTCGGTCACGGCTTCCGGCGCGGATTCCACGGACGCACCGGCACCACCGTCCGGCTTTCGCAGCGCCTCCGCCGGGATCACATCGAAGGCGGCGTCGTCGTAGGCCTCGTACAGCGGAGAGCCGCCGCCGGTGGGGGCTTCTACGTCGGAGTGGGCGCCGCAGCCGTATTCGGCGTGGACCACTCGCCCGTCGGCGCCCATGGCATTGCCGCAGACGCCGAAGGCGGCACGCAGCGAACCCGCCAACGGGAGGTAGAAACCGCAGCGGCCGCAGGTGGAGGGGGCAGCCTTGGCCATATCGGTTTCTGGGCCGAATTCGGAGAACCAGCGTTCAGCGGCTTCTTCGCGGCCCTCGCGGCTGAGCACCTTGGTGCGGCCGAGGCCGATCTCCATGGCGACCTCGTCGACGGCCGGATCGCCGCTGGCCACGTACCCGGGCACCAGGCGCGGATCGTTGACGGACGGGGCGAGCAGGTCGCCGGGCGCCAGATCGCCGGGGCGGATCCGCTGCTCCCACGGAATGAAATCGGGCGCGACCAGTGCGTCCGGACCGGGCAGCAGCGCCGACTCGCTCACCGTCGCGTAGGTCGCGTCGGGCGGGGCCGCCACCACGACGGCCCACTGCCAGCCGCGGTAGCCGGACAGGGTGGCCTCGAATCGGTGCGTCGCCGCGGCCTCGTCCTCCGCCGTGACACCGAGATGCGCGCCGACGCCGGTGGGTTCCAGCTCCAGGAGCGCGCGGCGGGCCACGTCGACGGCATCGGCAAGGATCGGCCGCACGCCGGACTGCGAAACAGAAACTGCGCTCACGGCCTACATTTTGCCGTATGGAGCGCAATCGGCGTTCGTTGGCCGTCGTTGTCCTGGTCAGCCTGCTCGGAATCACCGGGTGCGGCGGCTCCGGCGACGATCCGCCGCGACTACGCATCGAGGTGATCGGCACCCGTCCGCATGATGTGAAGGCGTTTACCGAGGGCCTCGAGGTCGACGGCACGGTGCTCTACGAAGGCACCGGTATGCCGGGCGCGTCGAGCGTGCGCGCCGTCGATCTGAACACCGGCGACGAACTGACCCGAGTCGACCTGCCCGCGCCCTACTTCGGCGAAGGCGTCACCAAGGCGGGTGCCACCGTTTGGCAGCTCACCTGGCAGGACCGGGTGGCGATCGCCCGCGATCCGGCCACACTGACCGAACGATCCCGCGCGTCCTATGACGGCGAAGGCTGGGGTCTGTGCACCCGCGCGGGCAGGCTGGTGATGAGCAACGGCTCCGACACCCTCACCTTCCGCGACCCGGTCAGCTTCGCCCCGACCGGCACCGTCACCATCACCGGCCGAAACCGGGTCCACCTCAACGAACTCGATTGCGCCGCCGACGGCTCGATCTACGCCAATTCCTATCCGACCGACGAGATCCTGCGCATCGATCCGGAAACCGGGGGCGTCCTCGCGGTCATCGATGCCAGCGGATTGCTCCCGGCCACCGTCCGCGCGGGCACCGACGTACTCAACGGCATCGCCCAACTCCCCGGCACCGACCACTTCCTGGTCACCGGCAAATACTGGCCGACCATATTCGAGGTCAGATTCGTACCGGACTGAGCGTGCCGGGTCACCTTTCCGGACGGCTTGGAGCGGCAAGTGAACCCAAGTCGCCGATGTACGACAGAATTGAGTGCGTGACTACTCCCCGCGATCCCTCCGGTTCCGACCGCGGTCCGTGGGATGGCGAGGAGTCCCCACCGATCCAGCGTCACCCCGGCTACGACCGCTACCCGCCACCCCATACGCCGCCCCGCCGGTCATCGCTACCTTCGCTGCCGCCCGAGCCACAACGCCGCGAACCACCCGCCACCAGACCACTGCCCGACGGATCCGCGAAACCGTCTGCCCCGCAACCGGAGCCCGCAACCGCATCCGGCGATGACGATCCCCAGCGGATCCCACGCAAGCTGACCGTCACCCGCGTCGCCGCGATGCGCGGCCGCCAACTCACCTCCCGCGGCGTCGCCTCCTTCCAGCGCGCCGCCAAGGCCGACGGCGCCGACAAATCCGGCCTCACCGCGCTGACCTACGCCACCATGGCGAACTTCGCCCTCGACGCCGCGATCGCGGTGGCCCTGGCCAATACGCTGTTCTTCGCCAGCGCCACCGCGGAGAGCAAGACGAAGGTGGCGCTGTACCTGTTGATCACCATCGCCCCGTTCGCGGTGATCGCCCCGCTCATCGGACCGATGCTCGACCGCCTGCAGCGCGGCCGCCGACTCGCACTGGCCACCTCGTTCGCCCTGCGCGCGGTGGTCGCGGTGGTGCTGATCATCGCCTTCGACAGCTGGGCGCTGTACCCGCTCGCCCTGTGCATGATGATCGGCAGCAAATCGTTCTCGGTGCTCAAGAGCGCGGTGACGCCGCGCGTGCTGCCACCGGAAATCGACTTGGTGCGCACCAACTCTCGGCTCACCGTCTTCGGTCTGGTCGGCGGCACCATCGGCGCGGGCTCGGTCGCCGCACTCGCCGCCGCCATCGCGGGGTCCAATGGCGCACTGGTCTTCGCCATCGCCATCGCGGTGGCGGGCACCCTGCTGAGCCTGCGCATCCCACGCTGGGTCGAGGTCACCGAGGGCGAAGTCCCGGCGACTCTGAGCTATCACGCCAATACCGAAGTCCTCGATCCGACAACCGAAACCACGGTTCCGCCGCGCAAGCGCAGGCAGCCACTCGGCCGCGCGGTCGTCACCGGACTGTGGGGCAATAGCGCCATCCGGGTGCTGACCGGGTTCCTGACGTTCTATGTGGCCTTCGTCGCCAAATCCACCGAGCACGGCGGCTGGCAGCAGGCGGCCATGCTCGGCGTGGTCGGCGTCGCCGCGGCCGTCGGCAATTTCGCCGGCAACGCGACCGGCGCCAGGATCCAACTCGGAAAGCCGTCACTGATCGTGCTCGGCTGCACCGCGGCCTGCTGCGCGGTCGCCCTGTTCGCGGTCTTCCTGAACAATCTGCTCGGCGCCGCGCTGGCGACCCTGGTCGCGGCGGGCGCGAGCGCGCTGGCGAAGGTGTCACTCGATGCCTCCATCCAGGACGATCTGCCGCCCGAATCGATCGCGTCCGGCTTCGGCCGGTCCGAAACCGTACTGCAGCTCAGCTGGGTCATCGGCGGTGCGGCCGGCGTGCTGCTGCCGACCACCTACTGGCAGGGTTTCGCGTTCATTTCCGCGATCCTGCTGTTCGGCCTGCTGCAGACCTTCATAAGCGACCGCGGCCACTCCCTGCTGCCCGGCCTCGGCGGCCACCGCCCCGAACACGCGGAGCAGGAAGTCGCGACACCCCGACACGCCGACACCGACCGAGCCGCGCAACGCGGTAGGGAGCGCGGTGGCGACACTAAGCACATGCAACGAGGCACAGGAGACCCGATCTGGTGAACAAGCCAAATACCCGCACCGTCGTCGCGCTAGCCGTGGCGGCACTATTGGTGTTCACTGTCGCCTTCGTCGGCGTGCTCACGGTGCTGGTCCACAAAGCCGGCCACCCCGATCCGACTGTCACCGCCTACGCCCACGGCAGGACCGTCACGGTCGAGCCGTTCCTGTACTGCACGGTGAAGTTGGAGGAGTGCAAGTACGGCGAAACCGTCGTACTCGACGTCCCCGCCGGATATCCGCTGCAGCTGTCGCTGCCGAAGAAGATCGCCGACGCGCCCTGGCTGGCCCAGCTGGTCTACGCCCTGCCCACCGGCGAAAAGGTGGATCGGGTGGTGAGCCGCAACGACTTTCCCGCAGGCGCGCTGGCCGTGACCATCGACTCGAAGCCGGAGCCCGAACTTCGGCTCGTCGGTGTCGAATTGCAGCTGCCGATCCTCGCACGCGATGACACCGGCCGGGAGTTCTACGTCCCGCACGCGGCCTGGTCGATCAGCACCGCACCGTAGCGACTGCTTGCAGGTCGCTCGAAAGGGTCCGTAGCGACTGCTTGCAGGTCGCTCGGAAAGATCAGCCGAAACGATTCGCGCGCTGCCCGTAGGTCCGGGCAGCGCGCGAAATTCGGTGTCCGCGAACGTCAGTGATCGAGTTCGCGCGCGACCGCCCGCACCACTTCCGAAATGCGCTGCGCGGTCTTGCGATCCGGATACCTGCCCTTGCGCAGATCCGGCTGCACCTTGGCCTCGAGCAGGGTGATCATGTCCTCGACCATCCCGTGCAGTTCATCCGGCGTGTGCTTGCGCGCGGCCGGTTCCCTGTGTGCGCCACGATCGCGCTCCTGGCCCTGTCGGACCGAGGGCGGGGATTCGAGCACCTTCAGGCTCAGCGCCTGCGGCCCGCGACGACCGGCTGCCATCCCGAATTCGACGCGCTGACCGGGCTTGAGACCCTCCACGCCATCCGGCAGCGCGGATGAACGGACATAGACGTCCTCACCCTCGTCTTGGGAAAGGAAGCCGAAGCCCTTTTCGACGTCGTACCACTTCACCCTGCCGGTCGGCACTGCGCTCACCCGTTCATCATCGAAACTCGGGCCACATTGGCCCGAGCACATCCGTCTGCCCAGGATCCGTCCGGCGAAGCGCACGGACGGATCCTGTCAGTTTGCGAAAAGAACGCGCCCCACAGCTGTGCAGGACGCGATTGCATCGAGTCTACCCCGGTGCGAATAACGCAAGCACATCAGTTTTACGGTCGAGCAGTGACGAACCCATCCGCGCCACCGCCCCCCGGCCACTCGCCGCGCCACGCAAGTGATCGGTTGCTGTACGTGGCACTCGGCCTGTTCGCGATCGGATTGCTTGCGATCGTCGCGATATTTCTGACGCCGATTTTCAGTGATTCGGACCCGGCCCTGTGGCTGTATCTGACGGCGATGCTGGCGCCGCTCGGGTTCTTGTGCTCGGTCGGCTTCGCGCTGTGGTCGGGCCGACGGTCGCGGTGAACCGGTTACCCCTGCTAAACGTTACCGAACCGTCGATGTGATCCTCGTCACATAACAGCACGGTCACGGAGTGGCGGCTGGCCAATACCGACCCCGCCGCACCATCTCTCATCTGCGCGGAAGCATCACCGCCGCAACCGATACCGGTCCGAGACCCGCGCAGACCCGCCGGTTACCAAATAGTGATTTTTCGCGGCGATCGTCGTACGGTCTTACCCAGCCGGGACAACCGGCAACCACCGGCCCGCCGCATCAAACCTCACCCCGCGGATACCGGACCCCAACGGAATCAGGGGTGGGGGCGGGACGGACGACCTCTCAGTCCGGACCACTTGCAGATGCGTACGAGAGGCAGACGAACCCGCAATGAGTGGACGCCATCGCAAGCCAACCTCCACTGGGCGCACCGTAGCCAAGGTCGCCGTCACCGGCGCGATCATCGGCACCGCAGGTGTTGCTCTCGCTGGAAACGCCAGCGCGGCACCCGATCAGGACTGGGATCGCCTCGCACAGTGCGAGGCCGGCGGTAACTGGGGCATCAACACCGGCAACGGTTTCCAGGGCGGACTGCAGTTCTCCCCCAGCACCTGGAACGCCCACGGCGGCGGCGAATTCGCCTCGACCGCCAACCAGGCCAGCCGCGAACAGCAGATCACGGTCGCCGAGAAGGTCCTCGCCAGCCAGGGCTGGGGCGCTTGGCCCTCCTGCTCGTCCTCGCTCGGCCTGAGCAGCGCTTCCACCCCGCGCACCGCCCCCGCCGCCGACGCACCGCGCTGGAACCCGGCCCCGGCCGCCCCCGAGCAGGCCATCGCCGACCCCAGCCAGCAGGTCTTCGACGCGATCGACCGCGCCGTCGCCGTCGTGCAGGGGCAGGGCGTTCAGATCCCGAAGGAAGCCCTCGATTTCTTCAACGCCACCAAGGGCACTCAGCTCGACCCGGCGATCGTGAACTTCTACGAGGCGAACCAGGGCCTGCTGCCCTCCTGAGTCGCCACAGAGCAGACCGTACGACGAAGGTCCCCGCATCAATATGCGGGGACCTTCGTCGTATCGGCGGGTTTTCCGTTCGGGTTCTCAGCGGTTGATCACCGTATTCGGGTGCATGTAGGGCAGCTGATCGGCCGGGACCGGAAACTCGGTGTCTTCGCCGAACGGCGAAAGCCCACCGGAACGGGTCGACGATAGTTCGGTGACCGCGTGGCCACCGTCGTCCACTGCGGGCCAGCCATTGTCGACATAGGGTTTCTTCGATTTGTTCACCACGCCCACATGCTAACGCGGCTCCCCCACCTCCCCGAACCTCTGGCCGGTCGTAAGTGCTCAACGAGTCACGTCGCGGATCGGTGGCTGGTTGCCGGACCAGTTATCGGCGTTCCCGACGAGTTACCCATGTGCGAGCGAAATCAGTCGTCACGTCGCCGTTCGATGTGTCTAGGCAGACCGGCAAACAAAACGACAGCACCGTAGGCTGGATCGGATGACTGCGACCGATTCACTGACGGGCTGGTTCGCGGCCCGTAGCGATGCGCAGCTGGTGGCCCTGCTCGAACTGCGGCCCGATCTGGCCGTACCGCTGCCCTCCTCGATGGCGGTGCTCGCAGCCCGCGCCGAGCAGCGTGCGTCGGTTCTGCGCGCCACCGACGACCTCGACACGCTCGAGTTCGCGATCGTGGAAACCCTTGCGGTGCATCGGTCCACGGGGTCCGGTGGGACGCCGATGAGTCGCAAGGCGCTGCGCTCGCAGTTGAAAGATCGTGTCCGGGTCGCGGCAATCGATGCCGCACTGACCCGCCTGTCCGATCGCGCGCTGATGTGGAACGACGGTGACGACCTACATCTGATCCCGGCCGCCGCCGAGGCGCTGCCATGGCCGATCGGCGCCACAACCGAGATTCCGGATGCGCTGACCGAGCCCGAGGTGGTGGCCGCCCTTGCGGTGGCCGCCCCCGCCGAACGAGCGCTGCTGGACAAACTGGCCAGCACCGGCCCGCGCGGGCGCACCAGGGACGCCGCACCGGGCACCCCCATCGACCGACCGATCCAGCAACTGCTCAGTCGCCGACTGTTGCACTGGATCGACGACGAGACGGTCGAACTCCCGGTCACGGTTGGCCAAGTGCTGCGCCGGGAGCCGGTGACCCATCCACACGCACTGAAACCACCGGAGCCGACACCGACCGAGCGCACCCCCGCCGAAGTGAATGCGGTCGCGGCGGGCGAAGTGGGCGAGCTGCTCCGGCATTGCGCCGACATCCTGGACGCACTCGGCCAAGCGCCCGCGCCCGCCTTGCGGGCGGGTGGGCTCGGGGTGCGGGAGTTACGCCGCGTCGCCAAACAGACCGGTATCGACGAACCGCGCGCGGGACTGCTCGTCGAACTGCTCGCCGCGGCCAAGCTCATCGAGAAGGGTATGCCGGACCCGCCGCCGGAATTCGACTCCACCGACGACTTCTGGGCGCCGACCCCGGCCGCGGATGGCTGGCGGGACGCGCCGCCCGCCCGTCGCTGGGTGGCGCTGGCACTGGCCTGGCTCGACCTGGACCGTATGCCGTGGATGATCGGCATGCGCGACGCCAACGACAAACCGCTGGCGGCACTGTCGATCGAACTGCGCACCCCACACGCACCGCGTGACCGGCGCACCATGCTGAATCTGCTCGCCGAATATCCGACCGGCGCCGAACTGCATCCCGCCGACATCGGCCGGATCCTGGCCTGGCGGCAACCGAGATGGCGCAGGCACTTTCGCGTCGAGGCGGTCGAGCACACGCTGCACGAGGCCGCGACGCTGGGATTCGTCGGGCGCGGCGCGCTCGGCTCACCGGCCAGGGCGCTGCTGCGCGGTTTGCCGACCAGCGCATCCGATGCCGAAACCGCGATGGAGTCGGCCCTGCCGGAACCGATCGATCACGTGCTGGTCCAGGCGGATCTGACGGTTATCGCACCCGGCCCGCTGACCCCCGAGCTGCAAAACCAGGTCGCACTCGTCGCCGATGTCGAATCCGCCGGCGCGGCAACGGTTTACCGGATCAGCGAAACGTCGGTGCGGCGCGCGCTCGACGCCGGAATGACGGCGGCCGAACTGCATACGCTGTTCACCACGCACTCCCGCACGCCGATCCCCCAGTCGCTGACCTATCTGATCGATGACGTGGCACGCAGACACGGACAGCTACGGGCCGGAATGGCGCAGTCGTTCGTGCGCAGTGACGATCCGGCGTTGCTGGCTCAGGTGTTGGCCTCGCCGGTGGCGAGCGAACTGGCGCTGCGGGGTATCGCACCGACCGTGGCCATCGCCCAAGCGCCGCTCGGCGAACTGCTCGAACGGCTGCGCGCGGCCGGATTCGCACCGGCCGGTGAGGATTCGGCGGGCACCATCGTCGATCTGCGCCCGCGCGGCGCCCGGATCGCGGTCCGCCCGCATGCCAGGCAGCCGTATCGTCCGACGCCGCCGAGCACCGAACAGCTGGAACTGCTGGTCGCGGAACTGCGCGCGGGCGAGCGGGCCGCGAGCGCCCGCCACGGCCAGTCGGTGCGCACCGACGGCACCCGAACCAGTACCGCCGCGACCCTGGCGCTGCTGCAATTGGCGGCGCGGGTGCGGCGGTCGGTCAATATCGGTTATGTCGACGCCCAGGGCGTCGCGTCGCAGCGCGTGGTCGAACCGCTGAAGGTCGGCAACGGCCAGCTCGACGCGCTGGACCCGGTGACCGGCGCGGTCCGGCACTTCACACTGCACCGGATCGCGTCGGTCGCCCTACTCGAGTAATCAGCCCTTGGCCGCGCCGAGGCAGAAGGTGACCTTCGGGTCCGGGACGGTCACGAAGCTGGTCGCGTTGGCATCGCACAGCAGCTCGTCGGTCTGGCCGTCGATGCGCTTGACCACCTTGAAGGTGGCTTCGGATGCGGAGCAGTCCGCGTACTTGTACGGGTTGGTGCCGACATCGGCATAGCAGCTGCCCTGCTTGAAGTTCGGCGCCAGGCACATGTAGGCCTTACCACCGCTCGCCAGATCCTCGGTGTAGGTGGTGTATTCGGCCGCGCAGTCGAGCTTCTTGTCCGCGGTCTGGAATACCTTGTAGACCGCCTTCGCCGAGGAGCAGTCTTCCGGCTCGGACTTGGTGGCCGTCGACGAACTGTCGGTGACATTGATGCAGTCACCGACCTTCGCCTTGGCGGTGTCGGACTTGCTTGCATTGTCGAGCGCCGAACAACCGGTCACTGCGGCCACCAATGCGCCCACCGCCAGGAGGGCGAGCACAAGACGTGCCAGCAGCCTCGTTCCTGGGAACTTCAACGTGAAACCCTCTCTCACCGAACGCGTTCACGGTAGTCGTGAACGCGGTGAGAATACCGTCACGGTCGCCCGAGCCGCATCGGCAGTTCGGGCGACCGTGACGATGCGACCGCGAGACCCGGCTCAGTACAGCCCGTACAGTCCGGACAGCCCCTGCAGCGCGAGGCCGACGAATTTCGGGATCAGGCTAGCGAGGACCTGGAGTCCTAAATAGTTCACTATCAATGCCTTTCGCATTCCGAATACAAACGTGGACGTTCGTCCAGTACACGCACTCTGTCGTTCCCAGGGGGCTTGTCGTTACGCTTGGAAAGTATGACGCTGCAGGACGTCGCCGTCGACTTGTACGGACTCGACCCCGGTGCCTTCGTCGCCGCGAGAGCGGTGCGCGTCGCCGAGGCCAAGGATGCGGGCGATAAGGAACTCGCGGCCGCCATCGGCAAACTGCGCAAGCCGACAATGGTTGCGTGGGCGGTGAATCTGCTGGCCCGCGCGGCGCCCGATGATATCGATGCGCTGCTGCGGCTCGGTGCGGCCTTGCGTGCGGCACAGCGGGAACTGTCGGGCGATCAGTTGCGCGCCCTGACCACGCAGCGACAGCAGGTGGTGAATGCCCTGGCGAAACGGGCCGGTGCGCTGGCCAGCGACCGCGGACATTCGGTCACCGAAGGGGCGCTGCGCGAGGTGGGACAGACGCTGACAGCGGCGCTGGCCGATGACACGGTGGCCGATCGGGTGCGCACCGGGACGTTGGCGACGTCGGCGAGTTACGAAGGTTTCGGACCGAGCGGGGCCTCGCTTACCGCCGTGAAGGAAACGGACACAACGAAATCCGCGGCAGAACCGACTGCAGCCGAATCCGAGGACAACGCGCGCCAAGAGCTGGCCGATGCGCTCGAAGCTCTCGAATCAGCCCGGGCGGCACGGGATTCGGCGCAATCCGAGGCGGACCAAGCGGCGAACCTGTTGACCGAGAGCGAATCTCGTATCGAGGCTCTGCGCGAGGAGCTGGCGCATGCCGAGCAGCAGAAGCAGTTCGCGCGCACCGCCGATCGCGGCGCGCACGACCAGTTGCGTTCGGCCCAAAAGCAACTCGATCGGGTCGAGCGCTGGGTGGAACGGGCCCGCGAGCGGGTGGAGAACGAATAAGAGCGGCGCCGCGTCAGTCGCTCAGCGTGCCGGGGAACAGGTATACGTCCGGGGGCGGGGATGTGCTGTTCAACCAGGCGTCGAGGAACCCCGTCAGATCGGTGTGGGATTTCAACTGCATGAACGCACGGAACTCCGGCATCGAGGCATTGCCGTAGGCGTGTGCGACATTGAATTCCCGGACGGCGGTGAAAAATATGTCATCGCCCACCTGTTTGCGCAGCGCATGCAGGAAGAGCGGGCCGCGATAGTAAACGGAGGTGAATTCATTTCCGGCGCCCGGATTCTCCAGGGGAATGTCCCAGAACTTCGGGTCATCACGGTTTTTCCGAATGGTTTCGCGGTAGTCGGCGTCGATGTCCTTGCCTTCCATACGCTCGGGCCACAGATAGTCGGCGGTATAGCTGGCGAAGCATTCGTTCAGGCAGATATCGGACCATTGCCGCACCGATACCGAATCGCCCCACCATTGGTGCGCGATCTCGTGCACCACGGTGGGCAGGTCGGTCCAGGGCGCGTAGATCGGTCGGGTCTGGGTCTCCAGCGAGAACTTCACATCCGCGTCGACGTAGATGCCGCCCGCCGTATCGAACGGATAGGGCCCGTAGAGCGCTTCCGCGAAGTCGAGGATCTCGGGCAGACGCTGCTCGGTCTCCCAGTTGCTCGCCGCATTCGGCGCGAAGGCGCTGATCAGCGGGGTACCGTTGGCGCGGCGCTGCTCGAGATAGCTGTAGTGATCGATCGCGACGGTGGTCAGGTAACCGAGCACCGGTTGGTGCGTCTCCCAGGTGACGTTGCGCTTCGCACCGGTGACCGTATTCTGCGTCCGCACCCCGGTGGAGACCACCTCCCACTCTGCGGGAACCGACGCGTGCAGGGTGAAGGTGGCCTTATCCAGTGGGGTGTCGTTGAGCGGATACCAGGTGGTTGCCGAATGCGGTTCACCCGAGACGAAGGCGCCGCCACTCGGCGCATAGGTCCAGCCGTCACCCTCGGTGTTCGCGGCCGTGCCCGCGTAGTCGACGGTCACGGTGAACGGCAGGCCGGGCAGCAGCGGCAGCAGTGGCGTCACGGTCAGTTCGTGTTCGCCGTTGCGGTCGAAGGCGGCGGGCAGGTTGTTCACCGAGACCATGCGCACGTCCGGGCCATCGAAGTCGAGATCGAATATCCGCAGCGCCTGGGTAGCGGTGGCATCCATCCGGGCGGTGCCGGTGAGCTGGTGGCTCGGCGGGTCGTAGTCGATGGTGACGTCGTAGTGACCGGCGTTGTAGCCGCCGTTACCGTCGAGCGGGTAGTACGGGTCTCCCGCTCCGGGCGCGCCGACCAGCGGATCGGCGCTCGCTGGCACCGCAGCCACGACCAACGCGCCAACCACCGCCGCGCACAGCAAGCCGGATAACCTCATTCGACCACCCCTTTCCGACCCACCTGACCTCGGTGGATGGTAGCCGCTTTAGTCGGCGCTACCGCTGAGCGCCACCGATGCGCCGAGGCCGAAGATCATCGCACCCCCCGCGCCGCCGACCGCCTCCAGCCGCTGCGGTGAGCGGGCGAACCAGGCGCGCGCCGATGCGGCGAGCAGGCCCCACGCACTATCGGAGACCAGCGCGATCGCCAGGAAGATACTGCCGAGAATCAAGAACTGCCACTGCAGCGAGCCTGCCGCCGGATCGGCGAAATGCGGCAGCACCGCCGAGAAGAAGACGATCGCCTTCGGGTTGGTCAGCCCGACGAAGACGCTCTGCCGAAAGACTCTGGAATCGCCGGGGTCGACCTTGGCATTCAGCGCCGCACGCAGCGTCTTGCGCTCCCGAATCGCCTGGATACCGAGGTACATCAGATACAGCGCACCCGCGAACTTCACCACGGTGAGCGCGAGCGCCGACGCCGCGAGCAGGGTGCCGAGCCCGACCGAGACCAGCAGCAGTGCGACGAAAACGCCTGCCGCATGGCCGAGTACCGAGACCAGGGCGGCACGGCGGCCGAGCGCCAGCGCGCGACCGATGGTGAACAGCACACCCGGTCCGGGGATGACAATGATGACAATCGATGCGGCGGTGAAAGCCAGCAGATTTGACGCCGGAACCATCTACCGAGTCTATTGGGCGGCGCAAGGGAATTCCGATGATCAGGAACCCAGGTCACCGGGGAGCTGATGCGGGTCGAGCAGCAACCGTTTGGCGGAGGTGCGCCGCACCTTGTCCGCGAGCGCGAGGTTATCGGTGAGCAGCCGCCATTCGACCTCGCTGATGGCCGCGCGAGCCCGCTCGATCACCGTGCCGTCCCGGGTGCCCCAGGCGATCGGCATCGCGCTGACCGACTGCCAGCGCTCGCCCACCTGGCGCGGCGCCCGATCCGTGCGCACCGCGACCGACGGCACCCGCTCACCCGCGCGCTTCTCATGTCCCGGCAGATCACGCACCTTCCTGATCACCAGGGCATAGCGCGGGTCGGGAGTCTCCGGTCTCGAGACATCGACCAGGGCGAGCAGCACCACCCCGCTCGGATGAGTCTCGGAGACGACCGCGGGGATCAGCTCACCGTCGGCGTAGAGCTTGTCGATGCTGGAGCGGTGCGGCGTCCAGAACGCCACCCACAGCGCGACGACCGCACCGAGCGCGAACGCGATCGCCAGCAGATAGGCCCACGGATGATTCAGCCAGATCAGGTACGCGGTACCGGTCGCGGCGATGACGGCGGCCGCGATCGCCATGACGCGCAGTCGACGCAAGTCGGCGAAGACTTCGTTGACCGCATGCGCATGGTTACGGTCCACCGCGAATTCGAAGCGTCGCACGTCTTATTCCTAGCACACGTATCGGAGCCGGTTCCTCCGCATAAATGGCGCTGCCGTCGACAGCCTGAGCGTGCACGAGCGCAGCCGAGGGCACCGCTTATCCGATAGTTGGTCCCAGCAAGTCATCGGCATCCGTGATGCGATAGGCGTACCCCTGTTCGGCGAGGAAACGCTGTCGGTGCGCGGCGTATTCGGCATCCAGGGTGTCACGTGCGACGACCGAATAGAAGTGGGCTTGGCCGCCATCGTGTTTCGGCCGCAGCAACCGACCGAGCCGTTGCGCTTCCTCTTGGCGCGAACCGAATGTTCCCGAAACCTGTACCGCGACAGATGCTTCGGGCAAATCGATGGAAAAGTTCGCGACCTTGCTCACTACCAGTACCGGAATCTCACCGCGCCGGAAAGCATCGAAAAGTTCTTCGCGCTCTTTGGTTTTCGTCGAACCCTGAATGACCGGGGCATTGAGATCGGCGCCGAGTTCGTCGAGTTGCTCGAGGTAGGCGCCGATGACCAAGGTCTGCGCATCCTGATGCTTGGCCAGAATCGATTCCACCACAGGGATTTTCGTGCGTGCGGTCGAGCAGAGTTTATAGCGCTCCTCCGGCTCGGCGGTGGCGTACGCCATTCGCTCGGCATCGGTGAGGGTGACCCGGACCTCGATGCACTCGGCGGGGGCGATCCAGCCCTGGGCCTCGATATCCTTCCACGGGGCGTCGTAGCGCTTCGGTCCGATCAGCGAGAAGACATCGCCCTCGCGGCCGTCCTCGCGGACCAGGGTCGCGGTGAGACCGAGCCTGCGCCGCGATTGCAGATCGGCGGTCATGCGGAAAACCGGTGCGGGCAGCAGGTGTACCTCGTCGTAGATGACCAGTCCCCAGTCGCGGCTGTCGAAGAGTTCGAGGTGCTTGTACTCACCCTTGGTCCGGCGGGTGATCACCTGATAGGTGGCGATGGTGACCGGACGGATCTCCTTGCGCTCACCGGAGTATTCGCCGATCTCGTCCTCGGTCAACGAGGTTCGCGCCAGCAGTTCGCGCCGCCACTGCCGCCCGGCCACGGTATTGGTGACCAGGATCAGCGTTGTCGCCTGCGCCTTGGCCATCGCGGCCGCGCCGACCATGGTCTTGCCCGCGCCACACGGCAGCACGACAACACCGGAACCACCCGCCCAGAACGAATCCGCGGCCATCTCCTGGTAATCGCGCAGATGCCACTTACCGCCGGTGTAGTCCAGCTCGATCGGATGCGCCTCGCCGTCGACGTAGCCCGCGAGATCCTCGGCGGGCCAACCGATTTTCAGCAGCATCTGTTTGATCCGGCCGCGCTCGGACGGATGCACGACGACGGTGTCCTCATCGAGGCGGGCACCGAGCATCGGGGCGATCTTCTTGTGCCGCAGCACCTCCTCGAGCACCGCCCGATCCAGACTGACCAGCGTCAACCCGTGCGCCGGATTCTTCACCAGCTGCAACCGACCATATCGGGCCATGGTGTCCACAATGTCGACCAGCAGTGGCTGCGGCACCGCATAACGCGAGTGACTGACCAGCGCATCCACCACCTGCTCGGCATCATGCCCCGCCGCACGCGCATTCCACAGCGCCAACGGTGTCACCCGATAGGTGTGCACATGCTCGGGCGCCCGCTCCAACTCCGCGAACGGCGCAATGGCCTGCCGCGCCACCCCGGCCAACTCATGGTCGACCTCCAGCAGCAGCGTCTTGTCACTCTGAACGATCAGCGGACCGTCGGTCACAGCTCCGCCTCGCTGGGGCTCAGCTCCGCTGCGACCGGAAGTGCTGCGCCTATGGTTCGCTCGCTCACAGTCTCTCCTCGTATACGGCGCTCGGCATCCATATCCGATCGCGCGTGCGACTTCGGCCCATTCTCCCCGACACCACCGACACCCATCGGGTGCGGCATCGATCCGGCCGATGCCGACGGGCGTAGCTCGCGTCGGCTTCGTACATACAGCGTCCAGGCCGCCTGATTTGTTCCGGGTCCACCGCCGCTCAACTGGACCGAGACAGGTGCAGGGCGGGTGCGTGAGGATCGGGAGCATGATCGAGACTGCGGCGGTGTTGGGTGTGGCGGCAGCCGCGTTGGGGATGGTACTGACGCCGGGGCCGAACATGATGTATCTGGTTTCGCGGAGTGTTTCGCAGGGGCGGCGGGCCGGGTTGGTGTCGCTCGGGGGCGTGGCTGCCGGGTTCGGGGTGTATTTGGCGGCGGCCACGGCGGGGATCACCGCGGTGTTCGCGGTGGTGCCCGGTTTGTATCTGGCAATGAAGTTGGCCGGGGCCGGATATCTGTTGTGGCTGGCCTGGCAGGCGGTGCGGCCCGGCGGAACCTCGGTATTCGCGCCCGCCGCGTTGCCCGCGGATCCGACGCGGCGGTTGTTCGCCATGGGGCTGGTCACCAATCTGCTGAATCCGAAGATCGCGATCATTTACATGGCGCTGATCCCGCAGTTCGTGGTGCCCGAACACGGGCGGGTGTGGTTGCAGAGTCTGAGCCTCGGGGCGGTGCAGATCGCGGTGGCGTTGACGGTGAACGGGCTGATCGTGCTGGGTGCGGGCACCATCGCCGCGTTCCTGACCGGTCGCCCGCTGTGGCTGCGGATGCAGCGCTATGTCATGGGCACCATGCTCGGCGCGATAGCGTTGCAGCTCGCGACGGACCGCGCCCGCCCAATGCCTGCCTGAACATGCGCGGTGCCGGTGCGGCGGTTGACGCGGGATATGTGATCGTGTCCGCATGGCGCATTTCGATTCCGCGGTGAATACCGCGCAGCACATCGGGGAGTTGTTCGGCGTCGTCGCCTTCGCGACCTCGGGAGCACTGCTCGCGGCGCGGCGGGGGTTCGACGTTTTCGGGATCGTGGTGCTGGCCTGCAGTACGGCACTGGGTGGTGGTGTGATCCGGGATCTGGTGATCGGCCGGACCCCACCGGCGGCGTTCGTCGATCTCAGCTATCTGTGGACCGCACTGCTCGCGGCCGCGGTGATCTTCTTCTGGCATCCGTCGCCGCGGGTGACCGGCGGACCGCTGGAGGTGGCCGATGCGTTCGGGCTCGGATTGTTCTGCGTCACCGGCACGGTGATCGCCTACAATCACGGTCTCGGTGCGCCATCGGCCACGCTGCTCGGGCTGGTCACCGCGATCGGCGGCGGGGTGATCCGGGATCTGCTCGGCGGGCAGACGCCGAGTGTGCTCATACCCGAACAGATCTACGCGGTACCAGCACTTTTCGGTGCCGCCGCGACGGCGACGCTGCTGCATTTCAATGCCTACAACCCGATCACCGGCGGGTGTGCCGCACTCGGCGCCATCGCATTTCGGTTACTCGCGCTCCGGTACGACTGGCACGCGCCGCAGGCTCGGCGTCGGCCGCAAGATCGCGCCTGAGGCAGTCGCTCGCCCAGCACTCAGCTCACTCGAACACCCGCGCGGAGTCGACGCACGCCCTCGTCGAGAGTCTCGTCTCGCTTGCAGAAGGTGAAGCGCACCAGGTGATTCCATGCCTCGGCATGGTCGGCGAAGACGCTGATGGGCACGGCCGCGACACCCAGCCGAGCCGGAAGTTCCCGGCAAAAAGCCAGGCCGTCGGTGCCGCCGAGCGGCGTGATATCGGCGCAGATGAAGTAGCCGCCGGCGCTCTGCCTGACCCCGAAACCGGTATCCGACAGGGCGGCGGCGAGGCGGAGTCGTTTATCCGACAGCGTATCTCGCAGTCCGGCGACCCAGCCGAGTTCATTCCTGAGCGCGTGGGCGACGGCGGGCTGGAACGGCCCGCCGGCCACGAAGGTCATGAACTGCTTGGCCGCGAGCACACCGTCGATGAGATCCGCCGGGCCGCAGGCCCAGCCGGTCTTCCAGCCGGTGACGCTGAAAGTCTTTGCGGCGCTGGACACCACGACGGTGCGATCGGCCATACCGGGCAGGGTGGCGAGGCTGATGTGCGCGTTGCCGTCGTAGACGAGATGTTCGTACACCTCGTCGGTGAGCACCAACAGGTCGTGCTCGCAGGCGATTTCGGCGATTGCGGTCAGATCGGCGCGGTCGAGCACCGTGCCGGTCGGGTTGTGCGGGGAATTGACGATCAGCATCTTGGTCGCGGGTGTGATCGCGGCGCGCAGGCTGTCCAGGTCGAGTACGAAGCGGTCCCCGTCGGCGACGAGGTGGGCTGTGCGCCGCCGCGCACCGGCCAGCGCGACCGCGGCGGCGTAGGAGTCGTAGTAGGGCTCGATCAGCACGACCTCTTGGCCCGGCTCCACCAGACCGAGCACGGCGGCGCTGATCGCCTCCGTCGCCCCGACGGTGACCAGCACCTGGGTGTCCGGGTCGTACTGAGTGCCGTAGCGGCGGGCCCGGTCGGCGGCGATGGCCCGGCGCAGGATCGGCATACCGCGCCCGGGCGGGTACTGGTTGAGCCCGTCGGCGATGGCCTGACGCGCGACCTCGAGCATGCCAGCGGGTCCGTCGGTGTCCGGAAAACCCTGCCCCAGATTGACCGCGTCGTGGCGGACGGCTAATTCGGTCATCTCCGCGAAGATCGTGGAGGCAAAGGGGCGCAGGCGAGTGACGGTCGCGGGTTGCGAGGGCATATCCGGAGCGTAGCCCAGTGATCGCTATTGTTGCCCTCAGATAGCGAACAGCTATGTTTCACTTTTGGATCGAGGCTTCTACCTGCATGGTTGTGCGTTTTCCCACCGGCGGCTAGCCTCGCCGTGTTCTACCTCACAAACCGCTCACAAGGCGGTATCTCGAAAGGGGCGCTAATGGCCTCGTATCTGGACCTGGTACTGAATCCGGCCGCGTCGGAGGTCGCCGGAACCGTACTGGGTTTTCTTCGAAATGTCGCACATGAACTGATCTCCGGATTCGGCTCCTCCACCGGAGACTGGTTCAACGGCTCATCGACCGGCAATAGCGGCACCGGATCGTCCACCGGGAACTGGTTCCTGGGCTCGTCCACGCCGTAGCCCGATCGGCGGTGTCAGGCCTGGCGATGAGGGCACGGCCTGGCACCGCCTCAGAGGCGGACCCGGGACAGTTTTCGGGGATTCGCGAAATCGTAGGCACCCCAGACCAATCCGTCGCGAACGGCGAACCCGACAACACGGACCGAGCCTTCGATGCGCCCGTATCCCGGGCCGACCCGATGCACGACCAAACCCAATTGCCCATTGACCGTGGCGAATTCGTACTCGAGCGTCGGCTCGGCCGAACCGTCCATCCCATACTTGCGCGTCAGTCCGAGGAAGAAGCGGGCGATCTTGTCCGCGCCACCGATGACATTGACCGCGGTGCTGGTGGTGCCGTTGGCATCGCCGATCATGACCGAATCCGGGTGCAGCGCCGCGGTTACCGCGCCGATATCACCGGCTGACAGCGCGTCGATCAACTTCCGCACCGCCGCCGCGTGCTCGGCATTCGGAGTGGGCGGCGGGGCCTGCGCGACGGATTTCCGTGCCCGCACGGCCAGCTGGCGCGCCCCCTCCACCGAAACATCCAGGATTTCCGCGATTTCGCCGAAGGGCACCGAAAGTCCGTCGTGTAGTACGAAGGCCACGCGCTGGGGCGGCGTCAGACTTTCCAATACCACCATGGCGGCGAGGCTGCATTCCTGCTTGCGCACCACCGCTTCCAGCGGGTCGGGCGTGCTCGACGCCGTAATGCCGGTCACCACCGGTTCCGGAAGCCACTGCCCCACATAGCTTTCTCGGCGCACCGCGGCACTGCGCAAGTGATCCAGACAGATTCGACCGACCACGGTGGTCAGCCAGGCCCGCAGATCCTCGATCTCGGATTGATGCGCACCGGCCAGCCGCAGCCAACTCTCCTGCACCGCGTCCTCGGCGTCACCCGCGCTGCCCGTCAGCCGGTATGCGACCGAGAGCAGATGCGCCCGATGCGATTCGAACAAGTCGGCGAGAAGAGCGGCAACCATCGCGCCCATTCTACGTTCCGCGCGATTGCCCACCGATCGCGGGATGGGCAGACTGTTATGCGAAATCCACATGAGTCGCCCCGGAGTCGCATGACACCATGATCGAATGGAGGATCACCCGCTCACCGATGGCACCGTCTGGCTGTCGCGGCCGACCGAGGCCGATATCGACGACATCGTCGAATGCTGCCAGGAGCCCACCATCGCCGAGTGGGTGACGATTCCGGTGCCATATCACCGGGAGAATGCCGAATCCTTCCTCAACGATATGGTCGCGCCGGGCTGGGCCACCCGCAGCCCGATCTGGGCGATCCGGCTGAGTGCCGACGGTCCGGTGGTCGGCATGATCGACCTCAACGCATATGACCGATCCGGCTCCGAAATCGGCTTCTGGCTGCGGACCGCGCAACGCGGACGCGGGCTGATGTCGCGTGCGATCGCCCTGGTGTGCGAATTCGGTTTCCACCCGGACGGATTGGCGCTGGCGCGGATCCGATGGCGCGCCTTCGTCGGCAACCATCCGTCGGCCGCGGCCGTGCGCCGCAATGGCTTTCATTACGAGGGCATGGCGCGGCTCGGCAGCATGCAGCGCGGTGTACGCCGCGATACCTGGCTGGCCGGGCGACTGGCCACCGATCCGCCCGGACCGGCCGCGGATTGGCCGCCCGAGATCAGTCGGCATCGCGCAGCGATTCGATGAGGGGTGGCGGCCGGGAGACGGGTGGGCCGAACCGCACCGAAACCCGTAGCCGCGCCCCGGCTCGCACCGGGGCGGCGGGCTCCGAGATCAGCGACGACGACGCTGCTGCACCGCGTCGGCGAGTCGGTCGAGCTGGGCGGCCGTGGTGTCCCAATCGATGCAGGCATCGGTGATGGACTGGCCGTAGGTCAACGCGTCGGCGTGACCGAGGGTCAGATCCTGGCGGCCCGCGACGAGGAAGCTCTCCAGCATCACCCCGACCACACCCGGTTCACCCGCGGCCAACCGGCCCGCGAGATCGGTAACCACATCGACCTGCTTGTTGTGGTCCTTGTTGCTATTGCCGTGGCTGGCATCGACCACGATCCGCTGCGGCAGTGCAGCCTTCTCCAATCGGATGCAGGCCTCGGCGACCGAGGCGGCGTCGTAGTTCGGGCCGCTGCTACCGCCGCGCAGGATCACATGACAGTCCGGATTGCCGGTGGTGCGGATCAGGGCCGAGCGACCGGTCAGATCGGTGCCGGGGAAAACGTGGCTGGCGGCGGCGGCGCGGACACCGTCGACGGCCACCTGCACGTCGCCGTCGGTACCGTTCTTGATACCGACCGGCATGGACAGCGCGCTGCTCAACTGGCGGTGCACCTGGCTGGCCGCGGTACGCGCGCCGATGGCACCGTAGGAGACCAGATCCGCGATGTACTGCGGGGTGATCGGGTCGAGGAATTCACAGGCTACCGGCAGGCCGAGTGCGGTGATATCGACCAACACCTTGCGGCCGATACCGAGGCCGGTGTTGACGTCGAAGGAACCGTCCAGGTGCGGATCGTTGATCAGCCCTTTCCAGCCGAGGGTGGTGCGCGGCTTCTCGAAGTAGACCCGCATCACCACATGCAGCCGGTCGTTCAGCTCGGCCGCTTTGGCCGCCAAGCGGCGGGCGTAGTCCAGCGCGGCGGCGGGATCGTGGACCGAGCACGGCCCGACGATCACCATCAGGCGATCGTCGTCGCCGTTGAGCACATCGATGGTGGCCTTGCGACCTGAACGGACCACGTCCGCCAGCGGATCGGTGATCCGGTGCACCTGGCGCACCTCGGCCGGTGAGCGCAACGGGCTCACACTCAGGGTGCGTTGGTCGTCCAGATCGGAATGCATCGCGGAGCGATTCGATGAGGGGTGGTGGTCGGGCGACGGGTGGGCATGCCGCGCGTCGGCGTCGGCTGCGGTTGTCATTTTCGGTGGGTTCCTTTACTTCAAGGCCGACCCACGGACAGAAACCCGTCGAGCCGGTCCATCATCCGGCTCGGGGTGGAAGAGATGTCAGCGCAGCTGGTTGCCGACCGGCCCACCCAGGGCCAGCTTGCTAAACCAGAAATAGACGCGCTGCACGACGCCGACAGTACCAGGTGCAACTTCCCGGTGACGCTGGGGCCAATTTTCAGCACTGCGACACTGCCGCACGCGGTCCGGCCCCACGCCGAGCCGCGGATCCCGGCAGGCTCACCCCCACTGACCGGGCTGGTAGTCGCCCGCCGGGGTGCGGGCGATGACGTTCAGCCGGTTCCACGCGTTGATCATCGCGATGGCGGCGATGAGCGCCGCGGTCTGATCGTCGTTGTAGTGCTTGCGGACCTGCTCCCACACTTCGTCGCTGACGGCGCGACCGTCGCCGATGCGAGTGGCCTCCTCGGTGAGGGCGAGGGCGGCCCGCTCGGCCTCGGTGAAGACGGTGGCCTCGTGCCAGGCGGCGACCAGGTTGAGCCGCACGGAGGTTTCGCCTTTGTGCGCGGCGTCCTTGGTGTGCATATCGGTGCAGTAGCCGCAGCCGTTGATCTGGCTGGCGCGGATCTTGACCAGTTCGTAGGTGGCGGCGGGCAGGTCGGATCCGTCTACCACCTTGCCCGCGGTGGTGAGACGCTTGACGAAGCTGCTGGCGACCGGGTTGGCGAAGAGGTTGAAGCGCTGTTCCATGATCTGTGCCTTTCCATTCGGTTGGGTTCACAGAGAGGACGACGCGACGCGACGGAGTGTGACATCACCGATTGTGACGTGGCTCACGGCAGTGAGCAACGCCATGTGCCGCACCGCAACCGATTCGGCCGTAGGTCCTTATTCGCCGAATGTGTAGGTGATGCCGGTCAGCTTCTCCGACAACTCCCACAGGCCGCGCGCGACCTGCTCGTCCTTGGCCGCTGCACTCGATCCGGAGCGCCCCGGATAGCCACGCAGGCCACCCCAGCCGACCGGACCATAGAACCCGCCCGGCTCGACCGATTCGGTGGCCGCGTAAATCTCTGACAGCGCACCCATTTCGGCACTCTGCGCCAACAGCCGGTTCCCCAGCGCCATGACCGTGTCCTGGACGGATTCGGTGTGCGACTGCAGTTCCGTTGCGGCATAACCGGGATGCGCGGCCACCGAGATCTTCGACGAACCGGCCGAGGTGAGCCTGCGCTGTAACTCGTAGGCGAACATCAGGTTTGCCAACTTGGCCTGACCGTAGGCGGACCAACGCTGGTACCTGCGGTGCTCCCAGTTCAGGTCGTCGAGATCGATCTTCCCGGCGCGGTGCGCGCCGCTGGACACCGTGACCACCCGATCCGAGATCTTGTCCAGCAGTAGCCCGGTCAGCGCGAAGTGTCCGAGATGGTTTGTGCCGATCTGCATTTCGAACCCGTCGGCGGTGCGCTGCTCCGGCAGCGCCATCACACCGGCGTTATTGATCAGGACGTCGACCTGGTCCACCGCATCGGCGAACTCGCGCACCGAGGCCAGATCCGCGAGGTCCAGCTTGCGCACCGAGGCCAGCGGCCCGATCTCCCCGGCCACGTGCTCACCCTTGGCCACATTCCGACAGGCCAAGATCACCTGTGCACCGGCCCCCGCGAGCGCACGCGCGGTCGCCGCCCCCAGCCCGCTGTTCGCGCCGGTGACGATGATCGTCCGGCCACTCTGGTCGGATATGTTCGAGGTATCCCACCTGCTCATACGGGGAAGTCTAGTCCTGTGCGGGGTGAGTCTCATCCGCTGCGCCGCAGCGGATGACAACCATCAAACCTGGGCCAGCACCTCGTCGTCGCTCATCGCCGCCACCTCCAGATACATCACGGCGACCGTCTCCAGCCTTCCGGTCGAGCCCTGGTCGGCTTCGCGGTCGAGCAGACGTGCGGCCAGACCCGCCACCGTGCGGGCGGTGAAGAGGTCGGCGACGATCGCGTCCGGTGTGTCCAGCCACTCGCGGACGCGGGCGATCACCGCCGTAGCGAGGACGGAATCACCGCCGAGGGCGAAGAAGTCGTCGGTGGCACCGACCCGTGCGGTGTCGAGGACCGTGCCGACGATATCGGCGAGTGCGCGTTCCAAGCCGGTGCGCGGCTCGACGAATTCGACTGCGTCATCGGCGCGTTCGAGTACCGCCTGCACCGCCTTGCGATCCGGTTTGGCATTCGAGGTCAGCGGCAGTTCCGCAAGAATTTCGAGCCGCGTCGGAATCATGTAGGCGGGCAAGAGTTCCGCCGCGGCCGCGAGTACGGACTCGGAGACCAGTTCGGTCTGCGCCCCGGGGACCAGGGCGGCCACGAGTTTCGGTGCGGCGGAACCCACTACGGCGGCAATGGCGTGATGTACACCGG
This sequence comes from Nocardia sp. CA-107356, assembly GCF_050946365.1. Classification (NCBI taxonomy): domain Bacteria; kingdom Bacillati; phylum Actinomycetota; class Actinomycetes; order Mycobacteriales; family Nocardiaceae; genus Nocardia; species Nocardia sp. CA-107356. The sequence continues at coordinate 9,620,949 of NZ_CP191992.1, forward strand.
GAACCTGGCGCAGCGCACTCTCGACTTCACCGAGTTCCACCCGGTAGCCGCGGATCTTGACCTGATGATCGGCGCGCCCCAGGAATTCCAGTGCGCCATCGGGCAGATAGCGGGCCAGGTCGCCGGTGCGGTACCAGCGCATGCCGTCGTGTACGACGAAGCGCTCGGCGCTGCGTTCCGGATCGCCGCGATAGCCCGCAGCGACGCCGTCGCCGCCGATCCACAGTTCACCGGTCACCCAATCGGGGCAGTCGTGGCCGGTGGGGCCGACGACGCGACAGCGCACATTGCGCAGCGGAGTGCCGTAGGGGACGGCGGTCCATTCCGCGGGCACCGTACCGTCGACGACCTCGCAGATGGTGGAGTGGATGGCGGTTTCGGTGGCGCCGCCGAGCCCGGCGAAGCGGGCCGCGGGCGCCACGGCGTCGAGCCGACCCGGCAACGCGATATCGACCCAGTCACCGCCGAGGATGACGGTGCGCAGCGAGCCGAGCGGCGCCCCGGCTGCGGCCGTGAGCAGCATGTCGAGCAGGCTCGGCACGCAGTTGAGCACCGAAATCTGGTGGCGGTGAATCAGTTCCACCCAGTCGGCCGGTTCACTGCGCTGCGCGTCGTCGACCGCGACCACCGCGCCGCCCGCGCTGAGCAGGCCGAAGATGTCGTACACCGACAGGTCGAACTCCAGTGCCGAGAGGGCGAGCACGCGATCCGCGGTACCGACCAGGAAGCGTTCGTTCAGATCGTCGATGGTGTTCATGGCCGCGCGATGCGGGACCTGCACGCCCTTGGGCTTACCGGTCGATCCGGAGGTGAACAGGACGTAGGCGAGGGTTTCCGGATCGCCGAAGATGGGACGCGCCAACGGCTTCGAATAGGCGCGAGCCTCCGCCAAAGCGACGGTGCCGACCTCCGCGATCGGCTCGACACCGACCGTCACGGCAGCGACCGCGTTACCGGTGCGCAGAATCTCCGCGCGCCGGGCGGCGGGTTGATCGAAGCCGATCGGTACATAGACCGCACCCGCGGCCAGCACACCGAGGGTCGCCACCACCTGGTCCGGTCCCTTCGGCAGCTGTACCGCCACCGAATCCCCCGGCAGCACACCGGCATCGCGCAGCGCACCGGCGACCGACAGCGCCTCGGCGGCGAGCTTGCCGTAGGAAATGACGCCGCCCGGTTCCCAGATCAGCGCGGGCGCATCGGGATTCGTCACGGCATTGGCGAAAAAGCTGGTGTGCAGCAGTCGTCCGCTTACAGGTCCGGCGGTGGCATTGACCCGGGCGCGAGTTTCGGCTTGCTCCAGCGGAATCCGCAGCGCGGCCTCGGCATCCCAACCGGCCGCCGACGATATTTCACCGGAGCCGATATCTCCGGCCAGCCGCATGATGGCGTCGATGTAGCGCGCGAACATCGCCTCGATCACACCTACGGGGAAGGCGGATTCGCGCACATCCCAGTTCAGCAGCAGCCCACCGCGCACCTCGGTGATCTGCGCATCCAACAGCACCTGCGGACCCTGCGAGATGATCCAGACGGGATCGCCGAAGGTCTCGGTCACCGTATCGGCGAACAGTTCACCGAGATTGAGCGCACTGGTGTAGACGATCGGCGCGAGTACCGGTTCACCGCGCTGGCGCCCGAGGTCGCGCAGCACCTCCAGTCCTGAATACGCCGTATGCGCGCCCGCCGCATGCAGATTCTCCTGCACTGCCCGCGCGCGTTCGGTGACGGTCGCCGGTTCGGCCACATCGACCTCGAGCAGTACCGAGGAGGTGAAATCGCCGACCACGCCGTCGACCTCCGGATGCACCGGTTCCCGGTGGAACAGTGGCAGATTCAGCAGGAACCGACGCTGTGCCGACCAGCCACCGATGGTCTCGGCGAACACCGAAGCCAGTGCCATCGCCGGGGTGATGCCGCGGGCGTGCGCGGCCTCGAACACCCGTGCTTTCGCTTCGGGCGCGAGCCAGCGGTGGTGCCGCACGGTGCGGCTTGCCCCCGAAGCCGCGGATGCCTGTGGCAGTTCGGGCGCGCCGGGCAGCTCGGGCAGGCGCTGCTGCCACCACTGTCGATCCCGCTCGTGTTCGGCACCGGTACCGCTCGGGTTCTGCTCGAGGTAGCGCCGGAATGTATAGGTCTGCGGCGGCAGCGATTCGCCGTGATAGAGCCGAGCCAGATCGCTGATCAGGATGCGATAGCTCATCGCATCGGCCGCGAGCATATCGACATCGAGGTGCAGCCGGGTCCGGCCGTCGGCCAAGAGCGTCAGTGCGATATCGATGACCTGGCCGTCCTCGACCGCCATCCGCTGATGAGTTCTGCCGTCCCGCAAGGACTCCAGCTTGCGCTCGGCTTCCTCCGACGGCAGATCACGCAGATCGGTGCAGGTCCACACCGAGCGACCCGGCCGGGCCATGGTCTGCTGGGTGCCATCCGGCAGAAACCGCGTGCGCAGCATCGGATGCCGCCGCACCAGCGCGTCGACGGCCCGCTCGAGTCGCGCGGGATCGACTCCCGCACCGTCGAATTCGACATACAGATGTGCCGCGACGCCACCGAGCTCCTGGGACTCGGACCGCCCGATCCAGTACGCGTGCTGCATCGGCGCGAGCGCGAAGGGAGTCTCATCGTCGGCCCGATCCACGACCGCATCCGACACCTCCGAACCCGGCTGAGCACTATCTCCGGCGGATCCGCCGAGCAACTCGTACCAGCCGTCCACCGTGGGATTCGCGGCCAACAGCGCGAAGTTGATATCGATGCCGCGCTTACGCCAGCCGCCCGCGAGTTTCATGGTGCGGATGGAGTCGAGCCCCAACTGGATCAGATCGTCACCGTCGGCGATCGTCTCGACGGACACGTCGAGTTGCTTCGCGATTGCGGCGCGGATTTCCTCCCGACCGATCGTTGTCCCCGCCCCGTTCCCCGGTCGCTGTGCTGGCTCCATCTGGCGCTGCCACTCCTTGGTCGCCGCCGCATCCGGCGGATCGAGACTGCTCGGCGGTAGCCTATCGCACCGAGATAGGGTTGCCTAACCTATGTTATGAGACCCTGATCATGCAGTAGATCCCCTTACCAGGCATCTGTGAGGCAGACCGTGACTTCGATACCCACCTCGCCCACCCATCGCGACGGCTACGTCCCCTATCCGGCCGCCGACGCCGCGACATATCGAGCGGCCGGTTACTGGACCGGCCGACCGCTCGGCGACCTGTTGCGCGCGACGGCAACCCAGCACCCGGGCCGAACCGCATTGCTCGATGCGGATGGCGTACGCAGCTACGCGTGGGTGGACGCCGAAGCCGACCGGATGGCGCACGGCTTACTCGCGCTCGGGATCGAACCGGGCGATCGGGTGGTTGTCCAACTGCCGAATGTGCCGCGGTTCCTGACCGTCCTGTTCGGCTTGCTGCGCGCCGGAATCATTCCCGTACTGACCCTGCCCGCCCACCGCCGCGCCGAAATCGAGCAGCTGGCCGGACTTTCCGAGGCGGTCGCCTACATCGTCGCCGACCGGCTCGGCGACTTCGACTACCGCGAACTGGCCGACACCGTCCGCGCGGCCGTGCCCACCCTGCGCCACATTCTCGTACTCGGCGATCCCGGCGCCTTTACCGATCTGAATTCGATTCCCCGCGACGGCGGTTCACTCCCGACCATCGACCCGAGCGATATCGCGCTGATGCTGGTCTCCGGCGGCACCACCGGCCTGCCGAAGCTGATCGCGCGCACCCATGACGACTACGTCTACAACGCCACCGCGAGCGCCGAGATCTGCGGACTGACCGAGGACGATGTATACCTCGCGACATTGCCCGCCGCACACAACTTTCCACTCGCCTGTCCCGGCATCCTCGGCACCGTGGCGGTCGGCGCGGCCGTTGCCTTCACCACCGATCCGAGTCCGGAGAGCGCCTTCGCGGCGATCGCACGCCATCGAGTCACGGTCACCGCGGTCGTGCCGCCGCTGGCCCAACTCTGGTGTGCGGCAACCGAATGGGAGGACGCCGATCTCGACTCGCTGCGACTGCTTCAGGTCGGCGGCGCCCGACTGGCGGAGGTGAATGCCCGCGAGGTGGAACCAGCACTCGGCGCACAACTTCAACAGGTATTCGGCATGGCCGAGGGTCTGCTCAACTACACCCGTCTCGACGACACCGCCGAGTTCGTCTGCACCACTCAGGGCCGTCCGCTATCCCCCGCCGACGAGGTCCGTGTCGTCGATGCCGACGGCAACGATGTCGCACCCGGCGAGGAGGGCGAACTGCTCACCAAGGGCCCCTACACGATCCGCGGCTACTACCGTGCCCCCGAACACAACGCTCGCGCCTTCACCCCAGACGGCTACTACCGCTCCGGTGACCTCGTGCGCCGCCTCCCCAGCGGACACCTGATCGTCTCCGGCCGCATCAAGGACGTCATCAACCGCGGCGGCGAGAACATCTCCTGCGACGAACTCGAGGAACATCTGCTCGCCTACCCGTCCGTCCGCCATGCCGCCGCGGTCGGCATCCCCGATGCCGCGCTCGGCGAAAAGGTATGTGCCGTTCTGGTCGCCGACGGCGAGATGCCGACCCTGGCCCAGCTCAAGACCTTCCTGACCGATCGCGGTCTGGCCACCTACAAGCTCCCGGACCTTGTGCGCCAAGCCGACAGGCTCCCGGTCACCGCCGTCGGCAAGATCGACAAGAAGGCTCTGCGCGCCGGTCACAACTGACCGGACGATCGGGGGTGGCGTGAGTCCGAAGTACGCCACCCCCGATCGATACCCGGTTGTCGCCGATAAACCGGGTTGCCCCGGCAGATATTCGGAGCACACCCCGATATTGATGGGTCCGCTATTGCGCCTTGACGACATAGGGGGCGATGCTGCCCAACTTTTCGCAGGTCTCCTCGAATTCCCGCTCCGGCCGCGACTGCCCGACGATGCCCGCGCCAGCACGCAGCCAGGCGCCCTCGGTGGTCTGGTAGACCGCGCGCAGCACCAGCGTGGCCTCCAGCGCACCGGACGGCGAAACCGTCACAACGGTACCCGAGTACAGGCCGCGCGGCGCGCCATCGAGTCGGAATACCGAATCCACGCCCGCACGCTTCGGAATGCCGGAGGCGGTCACCGACGGGAAGAGCACCTCCAGCGCGTCCCAACTGGAACGGTCCGCGGCCAGGCGCCCCCGCACCGTCGAGGCCAGATGCTGCACGCTGCCGCGCTCCCGAACCGCCATGAAGTCGGAGACCGCGGGCGTGCCGGGATCGGCAACCTCGGTGATCTCGGCAAAGGAGGTCTGAACCGAAATCGCATGCTCCACGATCTCTTTGGGATCGGTGACCAGGTCGGCGCGAGCCGCCATATCGATGGCCGCACCGAGGCCGAAGGCGCGGGTCCCGGCCAGCGGCTCGGTGGTGACCACCCGATCCTCATCGACGGCGGCGACCAGTTCCGGGCTGAATCCCGCGGCCTCCAGCCCACCGAGGCGCAGCAGGAACGACCGTGCCGGAGTGTTGTTGCCGCGGCCGAGCCGGTAAGTGGCCGGCACGTCGACCGCGAACGGCAGATCGACCTTCCTGGACAGAATGACCTTCTGGTAGCGGCCGGCACGGATCTCCGCGACCGCCTCGGTGACCCGATCGCGATAGCCGGTCGGATCGAGGCGCACATCGACCGGATGCGCCTGCGGCAGTTCGGCGTCCTGCGAGGCGGCGATGAGATCGTGAATATCATTGGCCTCGGCGGGTGTCGCACCGGAGATCCGGACACCGAATGCGCCGACCCGCACCTCGATGCGCGGAATCATCAGATGGGCCAGTGTCGTTCGCGGATGCAGATATGCGGTCGCGTTCAATGCCCATGCGCAGAACTCGAATCCGATCCAGCCGTAGGCCTGTCGCCCACCCAGTGGCAGCGTGCCGAGTGCACGGTCGAGGACGCTGGCCGGACTGCCCTCCCACGCACTGGCCGTACTGCGCCCGTCCCAGCTCACGCGCAGTTCGTTCGCATCGAGTTCGACGCCGCCGAGCGGATCGGCGGCGAATACCCATTCGCCGGGCCGCTCGTACATCACGTACTCGCCGAAGCGCTCGGCCGCCGCCAGCCGGGACATCGCTGACGCCGGATCGGTCACATACTCGACGCGCAGGCGCTCCGTGGTCGACAACGGTCCTCCAAAGGTTATGCTGACCTAACTTTGAAAAGTAAGGTTAGCATTACCTGTCTAGGCCGCTACTGTGCCGACTGACACAGCACCGATCGCGAAAACCGTTACTCCACAGGCACCGCGAGCGCGGAACGCTCGACGCTCAACAGACTCTCCGTACTGTGCTCCGCGTGGTACGCGGCCCCACCGCCGCGCAGGCCGAACAGCCGCTTGCTGTAGATCAGCCAGACCACCGCCGCGATATTGATCAGCAACGCGCCGATGCGCAGGACGGTGATCTTCTCGGTCAGCTCGTAGATCTCCAACGGCAGAAAGATACTGGTCGCGACGACCGCGAAGTACTCGCCCCAGCGCTTGACCAACCACAGCCCGACCGCCTCGATTGCCTGCAGCGCCGCGTAGCACAGGACGCCGATGCCCACCCACAGCAACGTCGTATTCGACAGCGAGAACGCCTGATCGATCAGATGCACGATCTTGGATCGGTCGATATCCCACCCGATCTGATCGGCCAGCGGCCGCAGCAAGGGCAGATCCCGGTCGAAGTCCGCCCGCATGGTCTCGCGCGAGGAACGGAATTTGAAAACGGCGAGCGCGGCCCCCACCAGTAGCAATCCGCGCACCAACCGCTCGATCGCCAGCGCCCGCATCAGCCAGCGGTCCCGCAGCAGCCGCCCGCGCGGCACCTCGGGCGCGTGGTCGGCGGGCCCGGTGCCCACCGGTTCGCCCGGCACGAAGGTGCCGCAGCGCAGACACCGCCACGCGACCCCCGCCACGGTCTGCACATGCAAACGATCCGCCAGATCCTGCTCGTCCGGCGCGTAGGTGTAATGGCCGTGCCAGCCGCACGCGCGTAACGCCCAATCCATGCGCGCAGCCTAGTTCGCGATCACGATCGGCAGCGATCGAAAGCCTCGTGTCGGACGCCGCGCACAAAGCTCGTGGGCAACTCGCCCGCCGGAGTTCCTGCGCGGAATCCCCTGGCGGGCTTCAATAGGGGGATCGGCAGTTGCGGAGGACAAGCATGATCGATCACCGCGGGGATTCGCCCGCTCCGGCTCGAGCGACAGCACCCGAATCGGTGGTGGCGCTGATCGACGCAGGCTCCGGAGTGGAACGCGAACTCGTCGGCACCTGGCTCGCCGACGGCGGGATCAAGCACGAACTCGGCGTCGACGCACCCGTCACCCAATTGGATCTGGACGCGGGCGCGATCGGCGGCCGGCTGGTCGGGCGGCGCGACGATCCACTCGTGGTGCCGATCCGGGTGCTATGGCTACCGCCCGAGCGCGACGGGGTCCGGCGCATCACCTTCGCCGACCTGGCCATGCTGACCAATCCACGCAAGCCGAACCGCTTTGCGCAGCGCCGGTTGGTCGGCATGCCGGACCGGCACGTGGTGCTCACCGGTCAACCCGCCCTGCTCAGCGAACTGCGCGCCAACAATCCGGAGGCGGCGGCACTGCTCTTCAAGGGCTCCGCCGAGCCGTTCGCCCGCGCCATCGTGCGCGCGGCGGTGGTCGCGCTCGAACGCGCCGAACGCTCCGTCATCGGCGACCGGTACAAGGTGCCGCGGCTGGTGGCCGAGGAGATCCTGGACTCCCCCGAATTCCTGCGCAGACTCGAATTGATCGCCGATCAGCTCGGCGTCAGTCCGCACGAGGTGTACCGGCGGGCCGAGAAGGGGCTGCGCGAACTCGTCGCCGCGCAGAGCAGACTGGTCTCGGATCTGTTCACCCAGGCCATGCGCCCGGTCCACGCCTCGACCTGGAATGTGGACTCCGACGACTCCGGTCTGGACGGACTGCGCGCGCTCAACCGGCGCTATCCACTGGTCTTCCTGCCTTCGCACCGATCCTATGTCGACGCGTTCGTCCTCGGTGATGTGCTGGCCCGCAATGACTTCCCACCGAATCATGTGATCGGCGGTGCGAATCTGAGCTTCTGGCCGATGGGACCGATCGCCCGACGCACCGGCACCGTCTTCATTCGCCGCAGCTTCGGTGACGACGAGGTCTACAAAGCGGTGGTCGAGGAGTACTTCGCCTATCTGCTGGCCAAGCGATTCAATCTGGAGTGGTACTTCGAGGGCGGCCGCACGCGCACCGGAAAGCTGCGCCCGCCACGCTACGGACTGCTGAACTATCTTGCCGCCGCGGTCCGTTCGAATCGGATCGACGATGTCATGCTCGTCCCCGTCTCGATCACCTATGAGCGGCTCAACGAACTCGGCGCCATCGCCACCGAACAGGTGGGCGGGAAGAAGAAGCCGGAGGGGCTGGCCTGGCTGGCGCGTTATGTTCGCAGCCAACAGCATTCGGCCGGACACGTCTATGTGCGGTTCGGTGCCCCGCTGTCGGCGCGCGATCGCCTTGCGGCATTCGGTGATCCGCTCTGGCCGCCGGCGGTGGTCATTCCGTTGCACGGCACCGAGCCGACCGGGACCGAGCCGACCGATGCGACGGAGTCTGTCGACGTCGACGAGCTGGAGCGAAAGGCGGTGCAGCGGTTGGCCTTCGAGGTCGCCGTCGGCATCAACGCGGTCACCCCGATTACCGTCAACGCGCTGGTCACGCTGGCACTGCTCGGTGTACACGAGCGCGCGCTCACCCTCGGCGAGGTGCGCACCGTACTGACCCCGGTGCTGCGCTATATCGAGAAGCGCGACCTGCCGCACGGCGAGTTGGCGGCGTTGCGCGATGAACAGAGCCTCGCGGTCGTGCTCGAGCAGCTGTCGCTGGCCAAGGTCGTGACGGTGTATCGCGGTGGGCTGGAACCGGTGTACTCGATCGAGGCGGGTGCGCATCTGGAGGCCGCGTTCTATCGCAATAACACGGTGCACTGGTTCATCAATCGCGCCATCCTCGAATTGTCCATCCTGGCAGCGCTGGAGATGCGGGCGCCGGATCAGCTGCGGGCCGGATGGGACGAGGCCTTCCGGCTGCGTGACCTGCTGAAGTTCGAATTCTTCTTCCCGGAACGGGCCGAATTCTCGGCGCAGATGACCGCGGAGATGCTGCTGGTCGACCCGGACTGGTACACCCACACCGCCGAGGACACCCTCGGGGAGGACATTCTGCACAAGCTCACCGCCTCCGGATTCATGATGGCCCAGCGTGCGCTGCGCCCGTTCGTCGACGCGCAACTGGTGGTGGCCGAGCGGCTGGCGGCCCGCGACAGCGGTGAGGAGATCGACCGCAAGGAGTTCATCGACGAATGCGTCGCGGTCGGCAAGCAGATGATGTTGCAGCAGCGGCTGCACAGTCCGGAGTCGGTCTCCACCGAACTGTTCACCAGCGCACTGAAGCTCGCGGACAATCACGGCCTGCTGACTCGGGTGAGTCATGATTCGGCCAAGCGGAGGGCCGAATTGACCCGGCGCAGAATCGAGTTCGCCGACCAGCTGCGGACCATCGCCGCCCTGATCTCGCAGGCCGCGGCGCTGGATCCGTCCAATCGGCCCGGACCGGGGGCCTGATGGGAGTACCGAATACCGCGGAGCCGCAGAGTCGAGCGGCCCCAGCGAATCTGGCCGCGGCGATCGCCACGATCCGATCCGGTCCACAGGGACGGGAAGTCGCCGCGGTTTTCGACTTCGGCGGCACCGTGGTGGACGGTTTCGCACGACCGTCGTGGTCGCGGCGGGTATTTCGGCGCGACGAGGCCCGAACTCCGGCGAGCATACTGCTCGGCAGCATCCGCAACGGGCTCACCGACGGCGAATACGGGCGTTTTCTGCAGCAGGCCATGCGCTCGCTGGCCGACCAGCCGGAAGCCGAACTGCAGACATTGGGCCAACGACTGTTCCGGCGCGCCATCTACGGACACCTGTATCCCGAAGCGTGGCAGCTGATCCGGACGCACGAGGCCGCGGGACATACCGTCGTGCTCGTCACCGCGCTGACCCGATTCCAGGTCGAGCCCGCCGCGGCAGAGCTGGGTATCGAGCATGTGCTGTACACCCGGATGGCGACGACCGAAGGCGTACTGACCGGTTATGCCGATGGAAAGACACTGTGGCGCAATGGCAAAGCCGATGCGGTCCGCGAATTCGCCGCGGCGCACGGTCTGGATATCACCCGCAGCTACTTCTACGCCGACAGCATCGCCGATCTGCCACTGCTGTCGGTGGTCGGGCATCCGGTCGTGGTCAATCCCGATCGCAAGCTCGGTATCGCTGCCGTCGAACAGCATTGGCCGACCGTGACCTTCCGGCCCCGGCAGCCGCCGCGCCCGAGCGACTATCTGCGCACCATCGCCGGATTCGTCGGACTGCTGGGTGGAGCGCTATTCGGCGTGCTGACCAAGTCGTACACCCGTCAGCGCCGGAAGATGGCCGATGCGCTGATGGCCTATGGGACCGGTGCGACACTCGGAGCGACCGGGATCCGGCTGCGGGTGACCGGTGCGGAAAACGCCCGTGCGCCGAGGCCGGCCGTCTTCCTGTTCAACCATCAGAGCCAATTCGACGTCATCATCCTGCCCAAGGTGCTCGAGGGTGGTGTGACGGGAATCGGCAAGAAGGAGCTGACGAAGAATCCGATCTTCGGTCCGTTGATGCGGTTCGTCGGGGTCACCTTCATCGACCGCGCGAATACCGCGCAGGCGAAGGCGGCCCTCGCCCCGGTGGTGCGGACATTGCGCGACGGATTGTCGATCGCGGTCGCACCCGAGGGGACCCGCTCCTACACGCCGGGTGTCGGCCCGTTCAAGAAGGGCGCCTTCCACATCGCGATACAGGCGGGGGTGCCGGTGATCCCGGTGGTGATCCGCAATGCGGGCGAAATCAACTGGCGCAATTCGATGATCGCGCGCAAGGGCACAGTGGATGTCGCCATCCTCGACCCGATCGACGTCAGCGGCTGGGATCCGAACGATCTCGACGACAAGGTCGAGGCCGTCCGTCAGCGCTACCTGGACACCTTGCTGAACTGGCCAGCGCCGGACTAGACCGAGCGGCCGAACAGCAACTTCCACGGCATCAGTGCCGATTCCAACTGCACCTTGAGGCTCATCTTGGAGGCGCCGAGGGTGCGCTCCTCGAACCGGATCGGTACCTCCGCGATCGCGATGCCCTTCTTCGCGGTCCGGTAGTTCATTTCGACCTGGAACGAGTACCCGTTGCTGCGGATCGAGGCCACATCGATGGCACGCAGGGTGTCGGCCTGCCACGCCTTGAATCCGGCGGTCGCATCCTTCACGCCGAGCCGCAGGATCAGGTTCACGTAGAAGTTGGCCCACGCGGACAGCGCCTTGCGGTACCACTTCCACTCCTCGGCGGTCGAACCACCAGGCACGTAGCGCGACCCGAGCACGACACCGGCGTCGGTGGTGTTCAGCTTCTCCAGCATCGCTGGAATGACCTCGGCCGGATGCGACAGATCGGCGTCCATCTGGATCACCACGTCGGCGCCTTCGTCCAGCGCCCGGGTGATCCCGGCGACGTAGGCGCGGCCCAATCCGTCCTTCTCGGTCCGGTGCAGCACGCCGACGACGTTCGGCAGCTCGGCCGCCAGCTTGTCGGCGATCTCACCGGTGCCATCCGGCGAATTGTCATCCACCACGAGCACATGCAGGTCGGGCACCGGCAGCGCCGTCAGCCGCTCCACCGCAACCGGCAGATTTTCCCGCTCGTTGTAGGTCGGCACAACAACGGTAACCCTCAAGGGTCGCCCTCCCTGCTCACCTGTTCCAGCCCGCTGACCCACGACAGGACCCCGAGCATTCGTCTGATTGCAAAGAACCGTACTTGATCGACCTAAAGAGCTCCTGAGCGCATATGCGCTCGCGCTGCCGCCCGTTTTCCAGCGATGTGCCGACTACCTCGCGGATCGCGCGGTAGGCCACCCGAGCACCCCAGCCCGAAGTCGGCGAACGCGCAACGAAATCAGTTGCCCCACACCACCCCTGATGGGCTTACTTCTCCCTGTCGCGCCAATCCCGATCCCGAGCATCCTCCCGGGCATTGCGTGCATGCACGATCTCCAACGCCCGCTCAGCCGTCTGCCGATCCGGATACGGCCCCATCCGATCCCGGAACCAGCACTGCTTCCCATTCTCGGCCCGCTGATGCTTCAAGCAGTAGTACCACTTCTCCGCCATACCCCTCAGCATCTCACCACCATGATCACCACACCCGAGATTTCCGGCCATACGGGATCAGGAGCCGATCGGTGCGGATGGGCGATCTATCCGCGGGCGCGCCCTTGGGTCGCCTCGAGGAGGATTCGCATACCCTCGCCGATCTTTCCGGCCGCGTTCTCCAACTGCTCGGGAGTCAGGTGCTTGCCGAACGCGGCAGCGTCGAGGAGTTGCCCGCGAACCTGCTCGAGGTTCGTCCGTGCCCGGTCGAGGCGAGAAAGGTCCGGCATGAGCGAAGACTACCTTAATCGAACAAAGTTTCGATAGCGAACATCGCAAGCGCAGGCCGATACGCGCGACAGCAGCAAGGGCTATCGATGAGCGAATCAGCGAAAGAGACGAACCTCACAATTCGACCGTGCGCCGAACCTCGGTTCTCGGCAGTCAACAGTGGTCCACGACGAGCAGGTGTCCACGCGGATATAGACGCAAAAATCCCCCCGACCAGGTGTTATGTCGAGGGGATTCAGTGGCCAGGGCCGGGATCGAACCGGCGACCTTCCGCTTTTCAGGCGGACGCTCGTACCAACTGAGCTACCTGGCCGCAGGCACCTATGGTGAATGCCATACGCGAAACGCCGGATTGCTCCGGCGCTTACTTGCGACCCTGACGGGACTCGAACCCGCGACCTCCGCCGTGACAGGGCGGCGCGCTAACCAACTGCGCCACAGGGCCTTGCGTTACTTCCAACGATCCGAAGACCGTACCCCCTACGGGATTCGAACCCGCGCTACCGCCTTGAAAGGGCGGCGTCCTAGGCCGCTAGACGAAGGGGGCTCGCCCCGGATTTCTCCGGATCGGCTTCAACGGCTGTCCGTTGGGAGCTGGGATAGCTTATGACAGACCGGCCACGTTTCCCAAATCGGCTGTTCAGGCTCCCAAACCGAGCTCTTCGAGCCGAGCCTGGGCGCGCCAGCCGTCATTGCGGAACTTCTCGACCCACTCCTGGGTCGCCATCGCCTCGACCACGACCTCGAGCGCCTCCTGGAACCGGGTGCGCAGATCGACCCCACTGCCGAGGATGTCGACCAGGTAGCGCTGGCCCGCCAGTGCGGCCGAGAGGGTGCGTGTGAAGCGGTCCGGATCGGCGTCGGCGCGCAGCTGCCCCTGATCGATGGCGCGGATCGCGAGCGCTCTGGTCGCGCGGCCGAGGATCCGACCGCCGCCGGTCTGCACGTCGCGGTAGAAGTCCGGTTCGATGATCAGCCGGAATTCGGCTTGCACGATGATGTCGTGCTCGAGCCGCAATGCAATCTCGTCGACCATCCCGTGCAGAACGTCGAGCGGACCGAGATCCGTTCTGGCGAGCCAACGCTCGGCCGATGCCCGGTATCGTTCGACCGCGGTCTCGAGCACGGCGCGTGCCAGGTCTTCCTTGGAATCGAAATGAAAGTACATGGCGCCCTTGGTGGCGCGTGAACCTTCCAATATGCGGTTGAGCGATGCAGCGGCATAGCCGCTCTTCCCGAACTCAACGGCGGCGGACCTGATTATCGCCGCGCGTGTCCGGCGGGCCCGCTCTTGCTGCCGTGCCATGCTCGAAACGCCTCCGAAGCCTACTCGCCGCCAAACGGTGCCCCCCAAAGGAACGGACCCTTGGCGCGAAGTTATGAGTTTTATCAATACTTCAAACCGGGATTTCGCCCAGTTTCAAACTTTCGGTACGAAAACTTGCGGAAATCCTGAAACACACCAGCTGGTATAGTTTTCTTGCCCAGGTGCGCCGCAGGGGGTGCGCACCTGGGCATTACTTCGTCTCGGATCTGCCTCCCCCGGCGTCGACTCGTAGGAAGTCACGATCGGCCGTACCGGTCGCGACACGTTCGGGCACAACAACGATAAGCCGAATTCCGGATCGCCGGGTAAGTCGGCGATTCCTCCGTAATTCACCAAGTCGTCACCGTACCCGGAAAGGCCATCCGACACGCGGCAAACCGAAGACCCGAGCCGCTGAAACATCCAGATATCTGTTACAGCTAACATCGCGCAATCACACGACGGAGCCCTTCGGATTCCCGAATTCGACAGCGACGCAGCGCTGTTCACCCGAGCCGACCAGCGGACCGGTCGCCGCGATGCCGACCACGCGACACCAGCCAGCCGCCTCGCTGCGTCCCCCCGCGCGCTGGCCCTACACCCCCTGCAAATCCAAAGATATTGGTACGCAACATGATTGGATGGTAGCTCGGCACGGGCAGAATGAACAAAGCTGGGTACCAAACGTTTACCGGCAGCATCGCCGCGCGCACGCATCGTGTTACCCGCTGCAACAGCATGACTCGACTGCGCCGCCCGGCAACCCCGAGCGAACCGAACCGCGGCACTCGCGACCCGCCCCGCCCCCGGTTACCCGATCCGCGCCAGGCCCACTACACTGTCCCTCCGCGCCCCTATAGCTCAGTTGGTAGAGCTACGGACTTTTAATCCGCAGGTCGTAGGTTCGAGCCCTACTGGGGGCACCCTGTCAGGCGTCCGGTGACAAACCGGACGCCTGAGTCTTTTTCCGGCCCGTGCGCACCCGCGACGCGCACCGATACCGACGACGAATCAGCTCATTTTCGCGCGGTTCTTCCCCTACTGTGGGCGCGTCCCCGCACACCGGGGGCATCCCTCGACAACAGGCGGAGCTGATGACTTCCTTCGATGAGTTGCTCTCCCAGGTTCCCATCGCACAGATCGCCGAGAAGTTGGGCGTCGACCAGGACACCGCAACGAATGCGGTAAAGGCGGCAATGCCGACGCTGCTCGGCGGATTGCAGGCCAGGGCGACCGAGCCCGAGGGCGCGGCCTCCTTGGTCGGCGCTCTGGACCAGCACGGCGAACTCATCGAAGGTGAGGGCGCGGTGGATGTCGACAAGGTCGATATCGCCGACGGGTCGAAGATCGTCGACAAGGTTTTCGGCGCGGAGAAGAGCACGGTGATCAGCGCGCTCGGCGCGACCGAAGGCACCGGCGGCAAGGACTTGGTTGCCGAGCTGCTGCCGATGCTGGCTCCGATCGTGATGGCCTACCTGGCCAAGCAGATGTCCGGTGGCGGCGATGGCGCCGCGGCACCGCAGACACCGTCCGGCGGCGGCATCGGCGACATACTCGGTGGTCTGCTCGGCGGCAGCGGCAAGAGCGGCGGCATCGGCGGCGCGATCGGAGAAGCGTTGGCCAAGAACGCCGGTGGTGCGCTCGGTAACATCCTCGGCGGCCTCTTCGGGAGCAAGCGCTGAACAACATCCGCCGCGACACTCCCGACCATGTGCGTTGCGGCACGCCGGGCTAACGACTGACGGCCGGTAGCGATAAACCCATCGCTGCGGGCCGAGCCCCTACACTCGGGATGGCTGTCGAACGCCGACGTCGGCGTATGACCTCTATCACGAGGTGTCTTTTGACAGCCGGATGCGTTTCGCATCACACCTACGGTGCCGTAAGGTATGGCCGCATCGACACCGGTCTACTCGGGAGACTGACCCGCAAGAGCGCACGCACACATGAAGGGCTTGTATATGGCAAGGGATCTGACTCAACTCGAGCTGCTCACGGAGTTGGAGCCGGTTGCCGAAGAAAACGTCAACCGGCACCTCTCCCTGGCAAAGGAATGGCATCCGCACGACTACGTCCCGTGGGATGAAGGCCGCAACTTCGCGGCACTCGGCGGGGTGGACTGGGACCCGGAGCAGTCCCGCCTGAGCGAGGTCGCGAAGGCGGCCATGATCACCAATCTGCTCACCGAAGACAACCTGCCCTCCTACCACCGCGAGATCGCTGAGAACTTCTCCCAGGACGGCGCCTGGGGCACCTGGGTGGGCCGCTGGACCGCCGAGGAGAACCGCCACGGCATCGTCATGCGCGACTACCTCGTGGTCACCCGCGGCGTCGATCCCGTGGCGCTCGAAGAGGCGCGCATGGTCCATATGACCAACGGGTTCGCCTCCCCCACCGAGGCCGATGCGGGCTTCCTGCACTCGGTTGCGTACGTCACCTTCCAGGAGCTGGCCACCCGGGTCAGCCACCGCAATACCGGCAGGGTCTGCGACGACCCGATCGCCGACCGCATGCTGCAGCGCGTCGCCGCCGACGAGAACCTGCACATGATCTTCTACCGCAATATGTGCGGCGCGGCCCTGGATCTGTCCCCCGACCAGGCCATCGAGGCGATCACCCTGATCCTGGAGAACTTCCAGATGCCAGGCGCTGGCATGCCCAACTTCCGCCGCAACGGTGTACTGATGGCCAAGCACGGCATCTACGACCTGCGTCAGCACCTCGAAGAGGTGGTGCAGCCGGTGCTCAAGAAGTGGAGCATCTTCGAGCGCAACGACTACACCGCGCGTGGTGAGGCCGTTCGCGAGCGGCTCGGCCTGTTCCTGGAGAAGTTGGGCCAGGATGTCATCAAGTTCGAAGAGCAGCGCGACCGCATGCTCGCCCGCGAGGCGAAGAAGCGGGAACTCGCCGGGGTCGCCAGCTGATCCAGACCCCGCAAACCACAACGCGCCGCCGTCGGATTTCTCCGGCGGCGGCGCGTTTATGTCCGGCAACGCCGATCTCGTCGGCGAGTTTATAGGTTCAACCTCCGAAACTCCGGCGGCCCTACTTCAGCGGCAGTGCGCCGCCGACGCCGCCGACATCGGTGATCTTCCAGTCCGAGTTCTTATCCAGCGTGACGTTGTAGGTCACCGTTGTTTGCGCACCCTCCGGGCTCTGCGCATTCGTCGAACTCACATTTACGAACACATCGACTTTGTAGATACCGCCTTGATCCGACATCACCTTTGCGGTAATCGGTGCGGCGGTGGAGTTCCACTTCAACGGAACCAGAATCTGTTCGAGCTTGGGTGCGGTCGCATCGAACTTATTCGCCAGCGGCGGAACAGTATTCGCCTTCAGCTTGGCCACCCAGGACGGGATGTCCTGGTAATTGACGGTTGCCGCGCCGACCGCGTATTCGGTGGCCACCTGTTCGGCCTTCTTGTCCGCGGCCGCCCGATCCTTTTGATCGGCGAGATCGGCGCGCGCCGACCACAGAAATCCGGTCAACATACAAACCGCGATCGCCAATGCGCCGATTACCGCACCGAGGACCACGGTGGAGACGCGAATCGACACGGTTCCCGACTGCCGCTGCGATCGCTGGCCCGACCTGTCGGCTTTCGCATCGGACGCTTTCGTCTCGGAAGTCTTGTCCAACTCCACACTGGAGTCGCCGTCCCCGTCTGATGTGGTGCCCTCGGTCCGTTCGGTCATTCGCCCTCTCCGATGAGTCTGTGGTCACGGGCGATACCCGCGAGTAACAGGCTACTGAGGGCGTACGAGAAGGCCGGAGGGCCCTTAGCGCTGCGCTGGGGTTATACCGAATCCGCGCACGATCCGGCGGCAAAGCTCGACACTGGTGGTATTGCCGCCGAATAGGACCGTAGGAGGCCGATGACATGTCCAGCACATCGAAGGGCGACGTGAGGCTCACCGGCAAGGTTGTCGCGATCACTGGAGGGGCGCGCGGTATCGGACGTGCCACCGCCGAGGCATTTCTCGCGGCGGGCGCCGCGGTCGCGATCGGCGATATCGATGTCGAACTGGTGGCCAAGACGGCGGCGGAGTTGGGCGCCGACCCGGATGCCAAGATCGTCGGTCTACCGCTGAATGTCACCGATCGGGCCTCGTTCGCCGCCTTCCTCGACACCGTGGACGGCGAGTTGGGGCCGTTGGACGTGCTCGTCAATAATGCGGGAATCATGCCGACCGGTCTGTTTATCGACGAGGACGAGGCGATGACCGATCGGATCATCGCCATCAACCTCAACGGGGTGATCCACGGTTCGCGGCTTGCCGTCGAACGGTTCAAGGACCGCGGCAGCGGACACCTGATCAATATCGCATCTTTGGCTGGGACACAGGGCTTTCCGGGCCTGGCCACCTACTGTGCGACCAAACACGCGGTGGTCGGGTTCACCTCGGCACTGCACCTCGAGATGAAGGAGCACGGCGTGCACGTGGGCGCGGTGCTACCCGGCATCGTCCGCACCGAATTGTCGGCCGGTGCGAATATGCCGCACTGGATCACGCCGCTGACCACGGTCGATCCGGAGGATGTCGCACAGGCCATCGTGAAATCGGTGCTGACGAACAAGCCACTGACCACCGTCCCCCGCAGACTCGCGGCCATCATCAAGTCGGCCCAGCTGCTGCCCTACCGCGCACAGCTCGCCGTCGCCGAATTGACCGGTGCGACAACGGCTTATGCCCAACCAGATCCGGCGGTACGCGAGATCTACCACCGCAGACTCCGCGGCGAATAAGGCGCTCCGCACATCTGAGCCCAAGCAGCACTCGGCCTTTCAGGCCGAAAATCAGATTTCGAGCGTATGGGCGGGCAGGGGCTGGTGGCGATTCGCCGAGCTCCCTCATGTTCCACCCCCAGCGCGCACAATATGAGCTCGACAGCTCCGCCGCGCGCCAGGCTTGAAGTCCCTCGAGAACCATCCACATCGCGCTGACCACGTTGCCCATGCGCATCGACGAGAGCGGCGACACTGTTCCGGAGCGAGCCGGCGCCGTCCTCGACCGCGTCCGCGGTGCCGCACCAGCATGGCCGCCCCCTGCCGGACCGACCGGCGCGGCGGTTGTGTCGCGGCGGTTGTGGCGGCGTGCCACCTGATTCCTCTTGCCCGGTCAGCGCCAGCGTGGGCCGACGATGCGCCAGCCGCTGCGTGGGCTGCAACGTCAGTGACTCATGCCACAGGTTTGCTATCGGAACTTGCGCGGCTCGGACCCCGACTACAGATCAGGTTACGGCCGATGCCCGGGATCGGATGGGCATCGCGAACCGTCTCAATCGCATGGGAAACACCTGATGAGGGGAACTATGACGCACTATCGCAAGTCTGGTCCGCGCCGGAGTATCGGTATCGCCGGTGCGGGCGCGGTGGTCGCTGTCGGACTGCTGTCGACCGGTGCGGCGAATGCGGACGTCTTCGTCCCGCTACCGGACGGTCAGAAGGCCGGTCCGGGGGTCACAATCACCCGCAACGGTGAACGAGCGATCGTGTCGCCGTCGCTATCGGCGAACGGCGCAGGGCGCGTCGCTTGGGTTTCGGGCAATGCGATCGCCGAGGTGACCGAGACGCCCGAGGGCACCGTCGGCCCGAACAACGGCCCGAGCGGCGCATCCGGCACCAACAACTCCTCGACACACGGGACCTCGCAGCTGAGCACCGGCTACCTCGTCGGCTGCCAGGTCAGCATTGCCGACAACGCCATCTCCGCGGGTGTTTCCGGCAGCATCAACCTCAGCGGCGGCGGCCTCGGCGGCTCGGTCGGCGTCAACCTCGGCCCTGGTCAGGTCGAATTCGTTCAAATCGACTACAAGGACATCCTGAAGCCGGGCACCTACTCGGTCGAGTACCAGGATGCCGAGATCGAGATCCAGGGTTGCGCGGGCTACGCCCAGGCGCGGGCCTACACCGTCGTCGAGATCATCGGCGATCACTACTCGAAGACGACCCTCTACGGGCAGCCGTTCAGCATCGGCTGACGGCGGTCGAATCCATGGAATCTCTTCTCGTTCAGTCGAATTCAACCCAGAGGGAATGAAATGATCTTCAACCGCAGGACTGTCGCACGGCTCGCGGGGACGGCCGCCGTGACCGCTGTCGGTCTCGGATTCTGCTCCGCTGGTGCGGCGAACGCCGATACGTTCGTACCGTTGCCGGGTGCACATCTGACCAAGACCCTGTCCGATGGCACCGTCATCGAGATCACCCTCAGCGGTGAGTCGGCGAATATCAACCCGTCGATGGGGTCGACACCGTTGCACCGCAATGCGTGGGTATCGGCAACGGCATCGGTCGAGTTGTCGGGCGCCGGAGTGAAAGGCGGGCGGGTCGACCCGGGTTACGTGGTCGGCTGCCAGGTCGATATCGCCGGTGGCGGGGGAAACGGTGGCGTGCAAGGCACCCTCGATTGGAGCGACGGGCAGAACATCAAACCGGGTGTCGGCGCCAGCAGCGGTGCCAACCTGACCCTTGGCCCCGGCCAGTCGACCTCGTTCCATCTGCTCGACCTCGAGCAGGCCGACGACTTCGGCCAGGAGGTCCACCGGTTCCGCCATGAATTCAGCGGCACGAGCGGCGGAGTGTCCTGGGCCGACGAAACCATCGGCCTCAACGGGTGCGCGGGTTATGCACAGGCTCGCTCGTTTGTGAGCGTCGAGGTGGAGACCGGCAGTGTCGTCACCTGGGTCACCGCCTGGGGTCAACCATTCAGCATCGGCTGAGATAGACCTCGATCAACAGCGGCTCGATCCAGAAATCGGATTGCCGCGAGATAGGGCCCCGGGATGACTATCGTCATCGACGAGCATCGCTGCGTTCTATTCCTCGAAATGAAGGAGAGATTTCGCCGATGAACCGTTCCTTGATTTCGCGTGCCGCGTTCACCGGCACTGCAGCCACTGCAGCGCTGGTAGTCGCAGCGGCCCCCGCATTCGCCCACGTCAGTGTGTCCGCCCCCGA
Source organism: Nocardia sp. CA-107356 (assembly GCF_050946365.1). Classification (NCBI taxonomy): domain Bacteria; kingdom Bacillati; phylum Actinomycetota; class Actinomycetes; order Mycobacteriales; family Nocardiaceae; genus Nocardia; species Nocardia sp. CA-107356. The sequence goes on from NZ_CP191992.1 coordinate 9,641,744, forward strand.
CGCGTCTCGTGGTGGTTCGGCAGTGCTGACCTTCCGGGTTCCCAACGAATCGACCACCAACAGCGCGACCACCGAGCTGATGGTGCGCATCCCCGGTGTCACCGCCGCCGACACCCAGGCGGTGGCGGGCTGGAAGGCGGTGGTGCACAAGGACACCGCCAGCAATACCACCGACATCACCTGGACCGCCGAGCCCGGTGGCGGGATCGGCCCCGACCAGTTCGGTCAGTTCTCGGTCCTGGCCAACGGACTGCCCGACACCGACGGACTCACCATGCCCGCGGTGCAAACCTATGCCGACGGCAAGGTCGTCAAGTGGGACCAGGAGTCGACGACGGGCGCCGAACCCGAATATCCGGCGCCAGCACTGAAATTGGCGGCGAGGCAGTCCGGTGGCGCCGAAAACCACGGCGATATTCCCTCGGCGTCGCCCAGCAGTGGATCATCGAGCGACACCACCGCTCGCTGGCTCGGCGTCATCGGAATTGTGGTCGGCGCGCTCGGCTCGAGCACCGCTGTCGGCCTACAGGTGGTGCGCCGCAAGGCTTGACGGCAGCCCTGCGTATGCCGACCAGTGGGCGAATGCGACGATGAACGGTGCTATGAACCGCTTGCCCGTATCACCCGATCTGCGGGTGATACGCGCGTCGATGTTCGCGGCGATCGGCGTACTGCTGTCAGCTATCGGGCACGCGGAGATTTCCGAACATGCCGTGCCCGTATCGGCACTGGTACTGGCGTTCGCCGCGACCGGGTCGCTGGCGTGGGCGCTGGCCGACCGGCAACGAGGCATCGTCGCCATCGGTGGTGGGCTGCTCGTGATGCAGGTGGCGTTGCACTTGTGGTTCGGTATGTCGTCGATGTCGGGTGGACACGGTTCATCCCATACCGCCACGGCGGCAACGCATGCCGAGACGCTTGCCATGATCGCCGGGCACGGCTTGACCGCGCTGGTCTGCGCGGTGTGGCTCTGGTGCGGCGAGCGGGCGCTTTTCGCGCTGTTTGCCGCGCTCTACGTGCGGACCTTGGCGCCGCTGTTGCTGGTGTTGATCCACCCGGTGGTGTCCGACATCGGAACCGGCGCTGCGGCTGTGTTCGACCGTCGGGTGCCGCCACTGCGCGGTGTCCTGTTGCGATATGTCCTGGCCCGGCGCGGGCCACCGGTCGGCGTGGTCTCCTACTGAGAGTCCGCCACCGGTTGCCGGGATGACCCTGGTTGCCATCGCGCTGGATCGTGTACGCCGCTATCGGCGACCTATCGCACAGTCCGGCGGATGCAGGTGGTGGACGTAGCCGCCATGTCCGAGCATCCCCAGCGGATGCCGGTGGCGAGCCTTCACGCCCAGCGGCCCTCACCCGCTGCCCGGCGTGCCGCGTGGTGCGCCGGAATCAGCCGACGGCCGGTTCATTTCGACGTCGCCTCGCGATGTCGCCGAACGAAACTCTGCGAAATGTCTTCGATATCCCCGCGGCTGCTGACTTGCAGCGGCAATTCCGTTCCCCCACCAGCCTTCCCGCTTCTCGCACTTGCTCCGATCGGTCGGGTGTGTCTATCTGGATCCCGCTCATGTCCGACGATCAACTGACCGCGCTGGCGCTCGCGGCCGGGGCGGGCGACCGGGGCGCGTTGGCGGAATTCATCCGGGCCACCCAGCGAGACGTGTGGCGATTCATCGCACACCTCACCGATGTGCAGTCCGCCGACGATCTCACCCAGGAGACATTCCTGCGCGCGATGGGCAGCCTGCCGCGTTTCGCCGGGCGATCCACCGCACGAACGTGGTTGCTGTCGATCGCGCGACGAGTGGTCGTGGACCGGTACCGCAGCGCATCGGTGCGGCCGAAGAACGCGCAGTTGGAAGACTGGCAGGTGAGCGCGGACCAGCGTCGCGACCGCCAGATACCGGATTTCCCTGAGGAATTGGCCATCGCCGATCTGCTGCGTGGCCTGCCCGAACAGCGACGGGAGGCGTTCGTGCTCACCCAGGTCCTCGGCCTGTCCTATGCCGAGGCCGCACAGACCGTTGGGTGCCCGGTCGGGACGATCCGCTCGCGGGTCGCTCGCGCGCGCGAAAGCTTGGTCGCCCAACTGGCCGCCGCGGACACACCGGCCCCGGTGCCCGAGGCACCGGAACCGATCGGGGCTCGGCTGCGACTACTGCCCCGTGCGCGTATCGCGGTCGATCGGGTCGTGCCGGATATCGCGGAGGTGGTGTGATGGCTGGGCTGGACCTGCGCTTGGCGGGTGTGTCGTGTCGACACGGCCGCGTCGAGGTGGTCAGCGATATCGATCTCGCCGTATCCGCTGGCCAGCGCGTCGCTTTGACCGGCACCAATGGTTCGGGCAAGACGACGCTGCTGCGTGCGGTGCTCGGCCTGCACACCGCCGCGCGGGGCGAGATCGTCGTGGGTGGGCGCGGCGGCAAGAGCGCAGCTGAGCAGAGGTGGCGGCGCAGGGTCTGCGCGTGGATCCCGCAGCGGCCCGCCGCTGGCCGGTTCCCGCTACTGGCCGGTGAGCTGCTGGCCAGTTCCGGCGACCAGGCCCGGGCCGAAGCCATGGCGACCCGGCTCGGCGTCGGCGCACTGGTCGATCGACCGCTCGACACCCTATCCGGCGGGCAGCTGCAGCGGATGCACTTATCACGCGCGGTTGGCTGTGTGGCGGCGGGCGCGGGCGTTGTGCTCGCCGACGAGCCAACGGCCGCACTGGATTTCGCGGGTCAGGAAGAAGCGGGCGAGGTACTCGCCGGGCTGGGCGTGACGCTTGTCGTGGTCACCCACGACCGTGCGCTGACGCGGCGCTGCGACCGCGTGCTGGAGATGGCCGCGGGCCGGTTGCGGGAGGTGGCGTGAACGGGCCCGCGGACTTGGTCGATTTGCTCGGTCTGGTGCCGGTGCGCCGCGCCGGGGTGGCGCTGGTACTCGGATCGCTCGGGTTGCCGGTGATCGGAGTGGTGATCGTCGGGCTCGACATCATCCCGGTGCGGTTCGCGATGATGCATGTCGCATTGCTCGGCGCCGCGGTGGGGATGTTGACCGGGCTCGATCCGGCGCTGTGCGGGCTGGTGGCGTGTGCGATCGCCGGAGCCGGAATAAGTCCGTTGGCACGCACTCCGGAAAGCCTTTCCGGGGCAATGGGTTTGCTGATGAGTCTGGCCATCGCGGCGGCCCTGCTCGTACTCGCGATAGCCGGAGTCAATGCCTCATCGGCCTTCTCGCTGCTATGGGGCTCCATCCTCTCGGTGCGCACTCAGGACGTCATTGTGCTTGCGGCACTTGCCGTCGTGGTGCCCGCGCTGTTCCGGTGGCGGCGGCGTGACCTGGCACTGCTGCTGCACGATCGGGAATTGGCGCTGGTCTCCGGTGTGCCGGTACAACGGCTCACGCTGGTGTTGCTGGTGCTGGTCGCGGTCGCGGTGGCGGGTGCGATACGCCTCACGGGGGCGTTGCTCGTCGACGCGCTCACCCTGCTGCCCGCCCTGGCCGCGCGCCGCATGGGGCATTCGCTGACCTCGATCATCTACTGGGCCATCGGAATCGGCGTCTGCGTCAACCTGGTCGGCTTTCTGCTGGCCCTGGCCTTCGACCTGCCACCGGGGCCGGTCCTCGTACTCACCGCGGGGGCAGTCGCTCTCGTGGCCCACCTGATCCCCGAACGGAGATACAGCTCATGGCACGTTTCCACCCATTGACCTCGAGTGCGGCCTTCACGACAGGTCTCGCCATTGCCGCGGGTGTACTGCTCGGCGGCTGCTCCACCAGCAGTGTCGACCATGGCGAGCACGCTCATCCCAAGATCGTCGCCACCACCACATGGGAGGCGGCATTCGCCAAAGCCGCTGGCGCGCATGACGTCAAGGTCATCGTGCCCGCGTCGGTACATCACGCACCCGACTACGATCCCAAGCCGTCGGATCTGACCGCCGTCGCCGAGGCGGACTTCGTGCTGTACGCGCCGTTCGAGCCGTTCGCGGCCAAGATCAAGGAAGCCGCCGGGTCGAAGGCGAAACTGATCGAAGTGAACCTCGACAATTCCGCCGACAAGGCGACTGCGCAGGTCAAGGCGCTGGGCACCGAATTCGGTACGGCCTCGGCCGCCGACGCGTGGACCACGGCGTTCACCGCCGAATACGACGAGCTCGGCAGGGACGTCCGGGCAGCCTGGCCCGGTGGTAAGCAGCCGACCGTTGTGGCACAGGTCTTTTCGACATGGGCGGCGCAATTGGCGGGTGCAGATATCGTCGGCACCTATGGGCCGGAGGCCGTGACAGCCGGACAGCTGTCGGCACTCGCCGCGAAGAAGCCGCAGTTCGTGCTGGACAACGCGCATATGTCGACCGGGGCGGTGCTGCCGGATTCGGGCGCGAAGCAGGTCTCGATCGTGAACTACCCGGGGCAGGACCAGGAACTGCTCACGGTCTACCGCGATGCGGCCGCCGCGCTGAAGAAGGCGATGTCGGCGAGCTGACGATCGCCGCAGCAAGATCAACGGCACCCGGCTGTGCGCGCTTCTCGGGGATGCCGCACACCGTGCGCCGTTGATCTTGGTCGAGGGAGGCTCTCGGCGGCCGGTCATGGGCTGGCGGTATCGGGCCTGCCGAATGAGAGAGTGGCCATGAGGGATTCAGTTCGCCAGACGGTGTCGGATCGCGGCACGGTCCGGTTTGCCCGCCGGGGTCAGCGGCAGCGCGTCGAGCAGTAACAGCGACTCCGGATGTTTGGCGCGTTCCAGGCCTTGGTCGAGCAGATGCGAACAGAGGCTGTCCAGATCCGGCGCACCGCCGGGGCGGGGTACGACGCAGGCGGCCAAGCGCTCGCCCAATATCCCGTGTGGCACACCGACGCACACCACGTCCCGAATATCCGGATGTCCGGCGAGCACCTGCTCGACCTCGGCGACACTGATATTCGCGCCCCCACGGATGACGATGTCCTTGATCCGGCCGACGACATGCAGGCGACCGTCCGGGTCGAGTACGCCGAGATCGCCGGTGCGGACCCAGCCGTCCTCGGTGCGGTAACGAGCGTCGAGTTCCGGATCGCCGACATAACAGAGCGGGGTCATCGGTCCGCGGGCGACGATCTCCCCGGTTTCGCCGACCGCGACAATGGCGCCGGTACCGACGTCGGAAATGCGGATTTCGGCCACGCGCGGATCCGGGCGCCCTACGAGAAGACCGGGACCCGCTGCGGCCGTATCGGTTTCGCCGAGATCGGTATGACAGTTCACGCCGTCGGCCGAACCGTAGAGGTTGACGACCGCGCAGCCGAAGGCCCGTTCGGCTTCTTCGGCGGTGGCTCGGTCCAGGGGCGAACCGCCGAGCACCAGCGCTCGCAACGATGCGGTGTCGGTAGCGGATACGTTGTGCTCGAGCATCATTCGGACCATGGTCGGCACGCCGAGGACGTGCGTCGGGCGATGGTGTTCGATCGCGGCCAGCGCGGCCTCGGGAGTGAAGTGATCGAGCAGGATCAGGGTGCCGCCGTGGCGGGCCAGCGTGACGGCGGTGCCATTGCTGCCGAATGCCGACGCGAGCGGGACGAGAAACAGATTGCGCGGTGATTCGCCATCGGCCAGCAGCGAGGCCATGAAGTTGCCTCGACCACCAGCCAGCGCATTGTGGGAGTAGGCAACCATCTTCGGCTCGGCCTCCGAACCGGAAGAGACCAAAATGCGCGCCGCGGTATCGGGGTCGGGGCGGGCCGGGACGAACGTATCGCCGTCCGCACGAAGCAATTCGGCCCACGAGAGGCAGCGGTCGGGCACCGGTTGTTTTCCGACGGCGGCGACGAAGCGCAGCGCGGGCAACCGGTCGAGCAATTCGGATAGATCCGCCGCGTGCGTGCGGCCCCGGAAGTCGATCGCCGCCAGGACCGCGACGGCCTCGGCGCGGCGCAAGAGCGATTCGGCCTCCCGCGTCCCCCGGCCGGCCGGAAACGGCAACGCCACGGCGCCGAGCGCGGCTATCGCCAGATCGGCGATGACGGCTTCGCGGCAGTTCGGAAGCTGCACGCCGACAACGTCTCCGGGGCGGATACCCGCATCGGCGAGGCCCGCCGCGAGGCGTCGGACCAGCCGGTCGAGCTGTGTGTAGCAGACCTTGCCCTTGGCATCGAGCAGGGCGGTGCGGTGCGGGTCCATACATCGTTGTGCGCGGAACAGGGAATACAGGTCGAGATCGGGACACGCACCGTCGGCCGCCCAGACGCGACGGAGCCGGTGCGGAACGAGATCGTGGATAGCGACGGTCATCGGAAGCTCCAGGGAGACGAAACGGCAACGGCCCCATACGCATCCGTGCGCATGGCATCGAGGAAGCGGGGATCGGCGGGCAGTTCGGCGAGATCGGTGGTGACGGCGGTGGCTCGGATACCGTCGTCGCGCATCAGGGCAACCGCGTCCTCGGTGGTCAGCTCGCATAGTCGAGCGGCGTGACCGGTGGCGGATGCGGTGTCTTCATCGGCCAGGGCCAGCAGCCCGTCGGCGGTCGGCAACGGGCGGCGGAAGCCGGCAGGGCGACGCGGGTCCGCGCCAGCGCGGATCCGGTCCAGTGCGGGCGCAGTGAGCAGATTCGCCGCGGCCAGCAGTGCGGACTCGACGCGCACGCCCCGGCCGGTCTGCTCGCGCAACAGCAAGGCCGCGAGGATCGCTTCGGTGCCGAGCATGCCGCCGAGCACATCCAACAGTGTCATCAGCGACGGAACCGGGGCTTCCTCGGCGGGACGTGCCGCCTCGCCGACTCCGGTGCGAGCCTGGACCATGAAGTCGGTGCCCATGGGCGCGTCCGCGAGTCGACCGGCCCAGCCGCTGGTGTAGGCGTAGATCAGCCCGGGGTTGGCGGCCGAGAGATCGTCGGCGCCGAGGCCGAGTTGTTCGGCCTTACCCGGCGCCCAGTTGTGTAGGAACACATCGGCGTCGGCGGCCAACTCGCACAACCGCTTTCGATCGATCGCGGATTTGATATCGACCTCCACCGCGCTCTTGCCGCGATTCAGGGCCAGCCAGCGCGCGGAGATATCGGAGCAGGTCGGTGGCATGCCGCGCAGCGGGTCCCCGCCCGGGGGCTCGATCCGCACCACATCCGCGCCGAGCAAACCGAGCAGGTGAGCCGCCAGCGGGGCCTGCACCCGACGTCCGGCTTCCAGCACGGTCAGGCCCGCGAGCGGACGATCCACCCGCGCCCCGGAAATGCCAGCGGCCCTGCGGTCTTCCGCACCGAGAGCGAATTCCCATGGCGTGGTATCCGCACCACCGACGCGCATCTCCTCGGCCCGCTCGCCCAACGTATGCAATCGGCAAACATCGGCGCCGGAGGATTCCGCGGCCGCCCGAACCTGCACCCAGGTGTGGCGTGCGGTGGTGTGATGCAGGTCCTCGGGTATGGGCGCACACGCTGTCGCATAGCGGAATTGGAAGGGCCGCCACCCCTTTCGCAATGCCTGCGCCGGAGCGTCCAGCTCTCGCCAGAACTCGGCCCACACCTCGACGTCCAATGCCTCCACCTCGAACCGGACACCGTCGGCAGTGCTGAACGGCGGCCCGCCGGGACCCAACGGCACGGCTTCGTCGTCATCGGCACACGCCGCCGCCAGATATTGGGAAACGGTCAGCAGGGCCACCCGATCGACCGCGACGTCGACCGCGGTCGCCGAGGTACCACGGGCCCGTCCGACGAGTGCGGCAAGCAGCCCTTGGACGGTGAGGATTCCGGCGGCGGTACTCACGTAGTCGACCGCCAGTCCACGCGGTGTCCCGTCACGGCGGCCGTGCACGAACATCAACCCGGCCGCGGCCTGTGCGGTCGCCTCGTCGACGACTTGGCTGCCAGGTACTCCCCAGGACACCTCGGCCGCGACGGACAGACCGTCGGGGCCGGTGAGAGTCAGTGCATCGCCCTCGCCGCGCACCGGATCCGCACCGAGCAAGCGCAAATGATCGACGGCGGTTGCGATCGGACCCGGTGGGCCCGCCGCGTGCAACCGCATGCCCCGCAGGGGTAATGAGCTGTGGCCGGTGGTCCGCATGGTGCCGGATGTCATGGCTCTCCTTTTGCACGGTCGCGCCTGCACGGGAACTCGGCGGCGGTCGCCACCGACCAGTTCCACGTCGAAGAGCAGTCGTGGCGGCGAGCCCCCGGGTTCCCGTCCAGCGCGGAGGAGAAGTCATGACCCCGTTCACATCTCAGAGCGCCACCATCGCTGCGCCACAGGCCGCCGCGCCGACGGACGCTGCCCCCGAGCTGCTGCGTGACCGAGTAGCGACATTTGTCGACGAGCGGGTGGTGCCCAACGAACCCGGTCTCGACGCGGGCGGGCCGACAGCGGCGGCCGCACTGACCGAATTGCGAACCGCCGCACGCGCCGCGGGATTGTGGGCATTGCCACTGCCCATCGAACTGGGCGGACAAGGTCTCCCCTTCGCCGACTACGTGCGGCTGGCCGAAGCCGAAGGCGCCAGCGATCACGGCCCCTCGGTACTCGGGTCGACATCACTACTGGATGTGCGGATGCTGCAACGACACTCGACCGACGCGGTGCGCGATACCTACCTCGAGCGATTGGTGTCCGGAGAACTGCGGGCCGCATACGCAATGACCGAACCCGACACTCCGGGCACCGATCCCGCAATGACCGCCACCTCCGCGCGTGCCGAACCCGACGGCTCATGGACGGTGACCGGCCGCAAATGGTTCATCAGCGGAGCCGCCGACGCCGACCTGATCACGGTCCTGGCTCGCACCCACGGTTCCGGGCCGAGCCGCGACGGCCTGTCCCTGCTGCTCGTACCCGCCGACGCTCCCGGCGTTCGGGTCATCCGCGAACTACCTGTATTGGGAGTGGGCGGGCAGTGGGAGATCGCCCTGGACCGGGTCCGCATACCCGGCGATCACCTGATCGGCGAGCCCGGCCGGGCACTGTCGATCGCCGCTGAGCGGCTACAACTCGGGCGCACCCTGCGCTGCCTGCGTTGGCTCGGGCAAGCCGAACGCGCATTTGCGCTGATGTGCGACCGCGCCCGCAGCCGCACCCGAGCACACGGCCCCTTGGCCGACCGACAACTGGTGCAGCAGCACGTCTTCGAGTCACTGCTCGCCATCCGCAGCACGCGACCGCTGGTGCACAAGGCCGCAGCACTGATCGATGCGGGGCATGACGCCCGTGTGGAAGCCGGACTCGCCAAAGTCGCCGCAGCTCGCACACTGCAACAGGTCGCCGACGCCGCGATTCAGATCTACGGTGCCGCCGGACTCGGCCCCGACACCGCGCTGCCCGCACTGCTGCGCACCGGCAGGATGGCGCGCATCCTCGACGGACCCGACGAGCTGCATATCGAAGCGGTCGCCAGCCGGGTGCTGCGCCAACAGCGGTGAGTCGACTCGCCCCCGGGACCGCATCGCGACTCGGTCAGGTCTCGAACGGCGCGACCGAGCCGGTGTGGATGGCCAGTGCGAGCGCGAGAAAGTAGTCACCCCAAATGAGTTCGTGGGCGGTGGCCGATCCGCGATCGAGGTCGTAACAACCGTCGAGCAGCATGCCCGGGGGGCGTGCGCCGCCACGGCCACTCAGATGGGTCGCCACCAAACGCCCGACGATGTCGGTCGCCCTACCGCGCAGGCGCACCGCATGCCGTGGAACTTCCTGCACGGCAGCGAGTTTGAGCAAGGCCACCGCCTCGATCGCCGCCGCCGAGGTATCCGGCACGGCATCCGAGACGGCTTCGGCGCCCGGAACCAACGGCAACCCGATATCAACCAGCCGCTCGGCGACCACCCGATAGTCCCTGTCGAGGTACCACGCCGCATCGGCCAGTGCCAGCAACAGCCACGCCCGGCCCCGGCTCCAGCCCGCGCGCGGCGAAATACTCGGTACCCATGCGCCGTCGACCCACCACCAGGCCGGTCTGCCAACGGGCTCGGCCTGCCACAGTCGCAGATGGGTGTCCAGGTGGCTACGAGCGACTGCCCGGCCCGCACCGGCGATCGATCCCAACAACGGCACTACGCCGGGAACCCCATCCACCCTCGCCGACAGTCGCTCACCGCCGAAGGCCGAACCCCACGGCAACACACCGAGTTCGTCATCGAATCCGGCCAGACAAGCTCGAGCGGCGGCATCCCGCAGCGCCTCGGCCGCACCACCATCGCCCGCCAAAGCCGTGCCGTACCACAGGATCAGCCCGCGGGTCGAGGTATCGGCGTCGACCCAGTGCGCCAACCGGCCGGTCACTTCGGCCGCCACCGACCGATCCGGCTGCGAACCGGTATGGCGGGCTCGCAGCCACAGCAGACCCGCCCAGAAGCCGCCGGTCCACGAGCCTTTCGACGTCGTCGTCCAGGCACCCGACGCGCTATCCGCATACAGCGGAAACCGTTGCCCGACAGCGGCATAGGTGGCCGCGGTACGCTCCAACACCGCGTCCAATGCCATCTCGGCCCAGTTCGGTGCCGAAGTCAGCACGGTCGCGGTACCCGGTCTCGCAGCGCCCACACCGTGGCCACTACCGCGGCGATAGCGAATTCCGCAGCGACCATCAACCATCCGCGGCTGTACCCGATCCCGGGCAGCAGAGCGCCGAAAAGCGGTGGGCCCAGCGCGAACCCCGAAAAGAAGCCAGCCGACACCAGCGCCGAGTCCCGGCCCGCCCGGCCGGGCGCGGCCCGCTGGATCACCACGACCATCGACACCGCATTACCCGCCATCCCGAACGTGCCGACCGCGATCACCGCCGCCCATATCAGCCCGTCCACCAGCGGTGCAGCGGCCAGCAGCAATGCCGCGACGGCCGACCCACATGCCAACCCCGCAGGCAACACCACGGCCACACCCGGTCTACCCGCAGCCTTCGCCCAACCGATCCGGCCCGCGATCCCCGCCACGCCGAGGACCGCGACCAGCATCCCCGCGGTCGCCGCACCGAGCCCGATCCGCTGTTCACCGAATAGAGCGAGGTAGGTGTTGATCGAGGCCATGCCAGCGCCGAGGAACAGCGAATAGACCGCCAGCCAGCGCACCACACTCGAGCTCTCGGTAGCGAGGCCGATACCGTTGGCAGCCTGTTCGATTCGGTGCGGATCGGCGGGTAACGTTCGCCGGATCCAGAGCGCGGCCACCACTGCGGTCCCCGCGGCCAGCGCCACCGAACCCCGCCAACCGACAACAGCTGCCATCGCGGTCAGCGGTAGTCCGGCGGCAACCGCACCCAGTTGTACGCCGGACTGCTTCGTCCCCGTCACTCCCGCACGCCGCGACACAGGCACCGCCGCCAGAATCGCCTTATTGGTCGCCGGATTGGCCAACGCCTGCGGTGCACCGCCGAGACCGACGGCCACCATCAGCACCACATACCCCGGTGCGACCGCGATCACCACGAGGACGAACGCGACCAGCAACAACAACCCGACCGAACACCGCCGCGGACCGAGCACATCCACCGCCCGCCCCGCCATCGGCGACAGCACCGCCGCGGTCCCGAACCCGACCGTCGTCGTGAACCCGAGCATTGCCGGTGACATCCCCAAATCCGGCACGATCCGTGGCCCCAGGGCACCGAGCAGGAACAACTGCAGCATGGAAAATCCCATCACCGCGGTCAGCGCGGCCGTCACAGCTGCCACCGCCACCCGATCCGCACCGACCTGCAGTCGCATCCGCACCACGTTCTCCTCCCACGCGCGCCGCCCGATCGACGACCCGAACCGCAGTAGTCGGACGTGACGTCACATCGGTTCCGAGCAAGCGCGCTCCGGCTCGGTCTCCGGCACCCTCCGCGTCACGCGGGACGCCACTGCGTGCAACTGCCCGATGGGCACGCCCGTAGGTGACGCCCGACACCGAACAAAAACCGCGCGGCACCCGAAAGGTGAATCAACGCACGGTCAGCACCTGCGGCTTGGGAGCGGCCAGGTAGTTGATGAGACACTGGTTGCCGTGACGATCACTGCCGAGGCCAAGAGCATGCTGCGGATCGGGCCGTATCCGGTCGATCCGGCGGTGGTGCTCGCGCCGATGGCGGGCATTACCAATCTGGCGTTCCGGAAGCTGTGCCGGGAGTTCGGCAGCTCCACGTCGATCTATGTCTGCGAAATGATCACCGCACGCGCGGTCGTCGAGCGCAATGAGAAGACGCTGCACATGATGTCCTTCGACGAGGACGAGCATCCACGCTCCATGCAGCTGTACGGCGTGGATCCGGCCACCCTCGGTGAGGCCGTGCGGATCATTGTCGGCGAGGGTTGGGCCGATCACATCGATCTCAATCTCGGCTGTCCGGTGCCGAAGGTCACCCGCCTCGGCGGGGGCGCGGCGCTGCCATACAAGCGCGCGCTGTTCAGCAAGATCGTCAAGGCGATGGTTTCGGGTGCCGAACCCGCTGGTGTCCCGGTGACGGTGAAGTTCCGCATCGGCATCGACGAGGACCACCTGACCTATCTGGATGCGGGTCGCATCGCCGAGGCCGAAGGCGCCAAGGCCGTCGCGTTGCACGCCCGCACCGCCGCACAGCGGTATTCGGGCCAGGCCGACTGGACCGCGATCGCCCGACTCAAACAAGCCGTCACCACGATCCCGGTGCTCGGCAACGGCGATATCTTCTCCGCCGCCGACGCGGTGCGCATGATGGACGAAACCGGTTGCGACGGAGTCGTCGTCGGGCGCGGCTGCCTCGGCCGCCCGTGGCTGTTCGCCGAACTGCAGGCGGCACTGCGCGGCGAAGCGCTGCCCGAGGCGCCGAACCTCGGCCGGGTCGGCGAGGTGCTGTACCGGCACGGCGCACTGCTCGCCGAACACCTCGGTGAAGACAAGGCCATGCGCGATCTGCGCAAACATATGGCCTGGTATCTGATGGGCTTCCCGGTCGGTGCCGACCTGCGCCGCTCCTTCGCCACTGTGTCGAGCCTCACTCAGTTGCAGGACCTCATCGGCGAACTCGACCCGACCGCGCCGTTCCCCCGCGATGCCGAGGGGCCGCGCGGCCGCCAGGGGTCGCCGGGCAAGGTAGCGCTGCCGCACGGCTGGCTCGACGATCCGGATGATCCGGCCGTCCCCGCGGGCGCGGATCTGATGCACAGCGGGGGCTGATCTTTCCGCGCGCGCCGCACGCAGTGGTCACAGTTCGATCAGCGTGCAATCGCAACTGAAATGCGATCGTCACAAACCCGTCCCACCTGCGCGCACGCAGTATCGGAACATCTCTGCGGCACGTTGATTTCACGCTGGGCTGGCTCACCGTGGCGGAATCGTTATCATTGGCGGAATCGGTCATGCCGGTCGAAAGCGGCCGAAACGGCAGCGGAGACGAAAAGCGAGGTTCGTAGGTGGGTGACGATCGGCACGGGCAGTCGCCACGGCCCGGAGGTCGCGCCCCGTGGGAGCGCTATCCCACGGCGGAAAACACCGATCGGGATGGCGCACGGTCGTCCCGCAGAGCCCGACATACCGATCCCGACTCCGGCTCTGCCCCCCTGACGGTTCAGGACCTGGTCCAGAAGGTCGACAACGAACGCTCCGGACGCAGGCGGCGGTCCGAACCCGCCGGTGCGAAGCCCCCGGAATCCGCCCCGCCCCGGTCCGCGGACCCCGCACGACAGTCCGACGTCCCACCGCGCAAATCGAGCGCTGCTGGGCGTCAGGCGGATGCACCACCACGCACATCGGGCATCCCCGCCGGGCGCAAGGCCGACACGCCACCCCGCACGTCGGGCATCCCCGCCGGACGCAAGGCCGACACGCCACCCCGCACATCGGGCACCCCGGCCGCACGCAAGGCCGACACGCCACCACGCACGTCGGGCATCCCAGCCGGACGCAAGGCCGACACGCCACCCCGCACATCGGGCACGCCAGCCGCCAGCAAAGCCGACGCACCGCCACGCTCGTCCGGGACTACCCGCCGAACCGCGTCCTCCGCGGTCGTCGACGACATCGCGGGCACCCCGTCCGCCACCCGCCCCGCGAAGCGCCGCACCACGACGGCGTCCGGTGCGACGGAACCGCCCGAGGTCGTCACCGATGTCATTGCGCCGGTCGAGGACGCCCCACGCACCAAGAAGCGCGGCGCCGGCTGGCCGACCACCGATCCGGACGCCCCGAAGACCGCGGCGGCATCGACCCGCGTCGGCCTGTCCCGGCTCGCCGCGAGTCGGCAGCGCCGCAATAAGCGGCTGCAGCTCGCCGGCCGGGCCGCCATGACGATCTGCGCTGTGGTCGCACTCTTGGTCACCGGCGGCGGCTGGAGCTATCTACGTTCCACCGCCAATGGCTTCACCCAGGTCTCCGCGCTCGACGACCATCCCGAGGATGTCGTCGACTCGGGCGCACAGCTCGGCGATGAGAACTATCTGCTCGTCGGCACCGACACCCGCGCAGGCGTCAACGGACAGGTCGGCGCCGGCACGCTCGACGACGCCGAGGGCTCGCGCGCCGACACCGTCATGCTGGTGAATATCCCCAAGAACCGCTCGCGGGTCGTGGTCGTCTCATTCCCGCGCGATCTGGATGTCACCCGGCCACAGTGCAACGGCTGGGATAACGACAAGGCCGAGTACACCAACGAGGTCTTCCCCTCGGCCATGGGCGACAAGCTCAACGCCGTGTACGCACTCGCCGGTCCGAAGTGTCTGGTCAATGTGATCCGGAAGATGACCGGCCTGAGCATCGGACACTTCATCGGCATCGACTTCGCCGGTTTCGAGGCGATGGTCGACCAGGTCGGCGGCGTCGATGTCTGTACCCCCAAGCCGATCGTCGACGGCATTCTCGGCACCGTGCTGGAAACTCCGGGCCGACAGCGCATCAACGGCGCGACCGCACTCAACTATGTGCGCGCCAGGCACGTCTACGGCGAGGAACGCAGTGACTACGACCGGATCAACCGCCAGCAGCGGTTCCTGGCCTCGCTGCTGCGCGGCGCGCTGTCGAGCCGAGTGCTCTTCGATCCCGGCAAGTTGAACGGCTTCATCTCCGCATTCACCAGCCACACCTTCGTCGACAAGGTCCAGCCAACCGACCTGCTGACCCTGGGCCGTTCGCTGCAGAAGGTCGACGCGGGCGCGGTCACCTTCCTGACCATCCCGACCGCGGGCACCACCTCCTACGGCAACGAGATTCCCCGCGAATCCGATATCAAGGCGATCTTCCGCGCCGTCATCGACGACCAGCCGCTGCCCGGTGAGAAGAAATCGACTCCGGCTCCCGGGTCCATCCCGTCGGCGCAACCGGCGCCGCCGAAGCTGTTCGCGGTCGATCCGAGCACGGTGTCGCTACTGGTCTCCAATGGTTCGGGAACGCCTGGTGTGGCCAATAGCGCGGCAACCAAACTGGGCAACCAGGGCTTCCAGATCTACAACACCGGCAATTACTCCGGCGGCAATACCGAGGTCGCGACCAAGGTTCGCTACGGGCCCGGACATGAGGCCGAGGCCGCGACAGTGGCCAGCTCCCTGCCGGGTGCGAGCGTGGAGCAGGCGAATGATCTGGGCGGCATCGTCGAGGTTGTCATCGGCGCCGATTACGCTGGCACCGTGCGCACTCCGACACCGGTGGGCGATCCGATCTCGAATGTCATCGAATCCAAGAGTGCGGCGCCGGTCACACTGCCCTCGGATCTGGAGCACGTCAACGCCGCCGACGACACCTGCAAGTAGGTACGGCCCCGAACTGGGGCAACACCGTCGCTAATGTTCGGCACCACCCATTAACCCACTGTTGGTGACTAGGTCAGCACTGGGCACTAATGTCTGTTTTCATGCGTGTCATCTACAACGAGCAAATGGCCGATCTTGCCCACCTGCTGGGCGAGATGGCCGGTCTGGCGGGTTCGGCGATGGACCGGGCCACCCAGTCACTGCTCCAAGCCGACCTCACTCTGGCCGAGTCGGTGATCACCGAGAACGACCGGATCGCCGAAATGATCACCGACGCCGAGGAGAAGGCGTTCGCCCTGCTTGCGCTGCAGGCGCCGGTGGCGGGCGATCTGCGGCAGGTAGTGAGCGCGATCCAGATCGTCCAGGATGTGAACCGGATGGGCGCGCTGGCACTGCACGTCGCCAAGGTCACCCGGCGTCGCCACCCCAACCACGCCCTGCCCGAATCGGTGAACGGCTACTTCGCCGAAATGGGCCGGATCGCAGTGAATATGGGTGAGAGCGCCAAGGAGGTGCTCGAGTCCCGCGATCCCGAGCGCGCCGCGCAGCTCAACGAGGACGACGAGGCGATGGACGATCTGCACCGTCACCTGTTCACGCTGCTGATGGACCGCGACTGGAAGTACGGCGTCGCGGCGGCCGTCGACGTGACCCTGCTGGGCCGCTACTACGAGCGCTTCGCCGACCATGCGGTGGAAATCGGCCGTCGGGTGATCTTCCTGGTCACCGGCATGCTGCCGCCGGACCCCGACGCCGAGGCGTAGTCCTTCCCGACGAGATATCCTGCCGGACAACAAGACACGCTGCCGGGATCCAGCTGCTGGGTCCCGGTGCTCGCGAATAGCATTGTCGGACATAGCGAAGGCCCGCACCGTAGTGCGGGCCTTCGTATATCGAACCGGTTCAGCTGATTTCGCGAGCATATGGGTAGCTCACCGGGGACGGCTGACTTGGGTTTCCGGACTGGTGAGGTCGCATATTCACCTGTTGCGTGTTGTCGGGCGGTTCCATGGCCGACAGCGGCCGAACTACCCCGTGACGGAGCGGGCCGGGTAGGCGCCTTGGTTGCACACTTCCATGAGTCGCAGTGACAGCTGCCAGTTGCAACTCCCCAGCAGCGGCCAGATGTTCACCCAGGTGACGGCCAGTTGAGATGGCTCTGGAACACGTTTCGTGATCACCTCACCGAGATACCCAGTCGCTCGGCATGTTTCGTTTGCGTGACGATCGACGTCCCCTTCGACCGAGCCATAGGAGGTCAGCCGAAGGGTTCCTCGTGGACGAATCGGGTCAGTGCGACCGCGAAGGCGCGGGCCTGGTCCTCGGGCCAGGCGGCCAGGTGCCGGTCGAGGCGCCGGGCGAGGCGGTGGCGCATGACCTCGACCGCCCGCTCGCCGCGTTCGGTCAGGCTGAGCAGGGTCGCTCGGGCGTCGGTGGGATCCGGGGCGCGGCGGACCAAACCGGCTCGCTCCAGGCGAGTGGCGTGGCGGCTGGCCACCGAGCGGTCGAGACCGATCTCGACGGCCAGTGCGGCCGCGCTGCGCGGACCCCAGCGAGCCAGGGCGCTGAGTACCGGATAGGTCGCCGTATCCACCGCAGGGTCCAGGCCCTCGGTGAGTTCGGCGTAGATGCCCTCCCGGGTTCGCCGGCGCAGCAATTCTGCGATTGCCTCGGCGACCTGGGCGCCGATCCCCTGTTGTGACATGCTTCCAGAATAGCGTGCATCGTGCACGCATTTGATATATGGTCAACTGCGTGCACGATGCACGCAAATGATCGAAGGAGAGTTACCTCATGACCGCCACCACCAGCATCGCCACCGCGCTCACCGACCTGCTGTTCGATCGGCAGATCGATGTCGACACAGCCTTCGCGCGGCACTTCACCGACGACTACCGGCAGCGCACCGACGGTGTGTGGAGCGACCACGCGGAGTTCGTCGAGCACATCACGCATCTGCGGGGCGTCGTCACCGATGGGCGCGTCGAGGTACACGACGAACTGATCGCCGGTGACCGCTACGCCGACCGGCACACCATCCACGCCCGCAAGACCGACGGCAGCGAGGTCGCGTTCGAGGTGCTGGTCTTCGCCGAACTCGCCACCGACGGTCGCTTCCGACAGATCATCGAGACCACCACCATGCTGTCGGGCCGCACGGAGGATCGAGACCTGGGTAGCGCCCGCTGAGGGTGCCGCGACAGCGCCCGCAACAGATCCCCCGTCGTCGACCCGCTGAATCTCACGACCCCTGGGCTCGTTACTGATTCATGGCACGGCTACCGGTTCGCGGGTGGCGATGTAGCCGTCGGGGCGGATCAGTACTGCGGTGTCGCTGGAGATGTCGAAATTGCGATGGATAGCGCCGTCGCTGTCGATGACTGTGGCAGGTCCGGTCGCGGTGGAGTCGGTGGTGATCCGGATCGTCCGCAGCGGGCTGGGCAGGTCCGTGTGATTCGAGTTCTGCGGGTTGCCGTGATCGAAGGTGAGCAGGGTCCAGTGCGGGCCGCGCAGCAGATCGAATACCCGCACCCGATGGCCGGTCGAGGCGTCGGCGACGGCGTCGGGAGCGCGGTCACCGGCGCGAACGCGGGTGTCGTGCGGTCCCGAGCCGGTGCGGGGACTATCGGCGTAGGTGATGGTGAGCCCAGTGGTGAAGTCGTCGGTGAGCCCGCGCACCGCAGCAGCTCCGGAGCCGTTGCCGGCGGACCGCATGAGGGTGTGCAGGCGGGAGGTGCTGTCGTCGAGGACCGCCTGCGCGACCGGGCGACGTTCGAGTTCGTAGGTGTCCAGCAAGGTCTCGCCGGCACCATCGAGGACCGCGGCAAGTTTCCAGCCGAGGTTGTAGGCATCCTGGATACCGGTGTTCATGCCCTGCCCGCCCGCGGGTGAGTGGACATGGGCGGCATCACCGGCGAGGAAGACCCGGCCGCACCGGTATCGGTCGACCAGGGCGACGTTGATCCGGTACAACGACAACCAGCCTGCGTCGTCGATGGTGACGTCCGCCAGACCGGTGTGCTCGCTGAACAAGCGCCGGAACAGCTCGAGTGTCGGCGCGGCCGGATCGAGGTCGTCGGCGGGGATCGACGCCTGGAACTGCCAGATGTCGGTGCTGGGCAGCGGGAACAGTGACAAGATCCCGTGCTCGGGGCTCATCCATACGTGCTGGCAGTGCCGGTCCAGGCCGGTGATGCGCACGTCGCCGAGCCACCAGCGGTGCTCGCCGTAGGAGATGCCCTCGAGTGTGGCGCCGCTTTGCTTGCGTACCACGCTGCGCCCGCCATCGCAGCCAACGACATAGCGGGCGCGCATCCGCCGCTCACCGGTCGCCGCAGACACGCTCACCTCCACGGCGTCAGCGGTCTGCGTCACGGCCGTCACCTCGGCTCCCCACTCGATCCGGCCACCGAGTTCGGCGAGCCGGTCGCGCAGGACCTGCTCGAACAGCGGCTGCGACAACCACACCGGCGCATACGGCACCCCGGGACCGGACATTCCCAGCGCGGTCGATACCGCCTCGGAGATCACGCGGTCACGGTCGTAGTGGCGGGTCGGCACGTGCACCTGACCCAGTTGCAGCACGCGATCGATCACGCCGAGATCGTCGGCGACCTCCAGGGCCCGCGGCTGGATCGTCTTGGCTCGCGATGCTGTGCTGGGGCCTTCGGCGCGTTCGACGATGCGGTAGTCGGCACCGCGGCGGGCCAGGTCGATCGCCAGGGTGAGCCCGGTCGGGCCGGCGCCGACGATCAGAACATCGGTCGAGGTCATGGCGGTCGTCATTTTCATCTACCTACCTTGGGTATCTTTTATTCGGCCAGCTGTCTTCCTGGTCGGCCGATCGGGATGCGAGTACCGTATACCTAACTTAGGTATCTAATCAAGGTGAGTGGATGAGCAGCGACAACGATGCACTGAAGGGGCTTCTGCCGCGCATGACTCAGCTCAGCAGCACGCTGGGCCGCGGGCAGTTGTTCGAAACCGCAACCGGCGCAGCCGGAATCACTCTGGAGCGGCCGGCCGTGACGATCCTGGTGATCCTCGAATCTGCGGGGCGTCCGCTGCGGGTCGGGGAAATCGCGACCCGGATGCAGGTCGCCGGCCCGCACGTCACGCGCCAGCTCAACGGTCTCGAGCGGCGGCGGCTCGTGCACCGCGTGCCGGACCCGGATGACCAGCGCGCCCGGTTGATCACTCTCACCCCGAGCGGCGAGAAGCTGATCGGCCGCTACCTGCGGGTCATCAACGGCTGGTTCGACCACGCCCTGTCCGAGTGGACCGAATCCGACCAGCGGGACCTCGTCAGTCTGCTCGGCCGCCTCATCGACGACCTTTCGACGCACCTGGACACCCTTGTCGAGGACGCTCCCACCGACTAGCGGCATCCACGCCGGTGGCCTGCGCCAGCCGCCAACGCCACCTTCGAGCACCGGAGTCCGGCGCCCGAAGGGTTCGGGGAGGCGGCAGAGCGCTTAGCCGAAGCGACCGGAGATGTAGTCCTCGGTCGCCTTCTGGCCCGGGTTGGAGAAGATCTTCTCGGTATCGTCGATCTCGATCAGCTTGCCCGGCTTGCCCTGCGCCTCCAGGTTGAAGAAGCCGGTCTGGTCACTCACACGCGCGGCCTGCTGCATGTTGTGGGTGACGATGACGATGGTGAATTCCTTCTTCAGCTCGGTGATCAGGTCCTCGATCGCCAAGGTGGAGATCGGGTCCAGCGCCGAACAGGGCTCATCCATCAGCAGCACATCGGGCGACACCGCGATGGCCCGCGCGATGCACAGACGCTGCTGCTGACCGCCGGAGAGGCCGCCGCCCGGCTTGTCGAGGCGGTCCTTGACCTCGTTCCAGAGGTTGGCGCCACGCAACGAACGCTCGGCGACCTCGTCGAGCTCCTTCTTGTTGCGCACACCCTGCAGCTTCAGCCCGGCCACCACATTGTCGCGAATCGACATGGTGGGGAACGGATTCGGACGCTGGAACACCATGCCGATGGTGCGGCGCACGCCGACCGGGTCGACCTGCGAGCCGTAGATGTCCTCGCCGTCGAGCAGTACCGCGCCCTCGACGCGCGCATTCGGGGTCACCTCATGCATCCGGTTGAGCGAACGCAGCACGGTGGACTTACCGCAACCCGACGGGCCGATGAAGGCGGTCACGCTGCGCGGCAATACCGACAGCTTGACATCGGCAACCGCGTGGAATTTGCCGTAGTAGATGTTCAGGTCTTTGACGTCGATGCGCTTGGCCATCTGAATATCCGTTCGCTGTATTGAATGTGCATGAGCGTGGGCCCTACGTGGTTACGCAAGCTGCCGCCTCCGGGCCTGACCCGCTCATGCGGTCATCGGTTCCGCGTGAGCAACTTGTTGACGACCGCGGCCGCCGCGTAGAGCAGGGCGATCAGCAGGATCAGCGTCAACGCCGCACCCCACACCCGCGCCCGGCCCGCAGGCTCCGGATTCGCCAACTCTTGGTAGATCAACAGCGGCAGCGAGGCCATATTGCCGTCGAAGAGGTTGGTGTTGATCGACTTGCTGTAGCCGACCAGCACCAGTACCGGCGCGGTCTCACCCATGACGCGGGCGAGCGAGAGCAGGATGCCGCTGATCATGCCGGGCGCCGCGGTCGGCACGACGATCCGAGCGATGGTCTTCCACTTCGGGATACCGAGTGCGTAGGACGCCTCGCGCAATTCGTCGGGAACCAGCTTCAGCATTTCCTCGGTGCTGCGGATCACCACCGGCAACATCAGCAGCACCAAGGCCAGCGATACCGCGAAGGAGCTCTGCGGGAAGCCGAATGTCGCGATCCACAGCGCGAAGATGAACAGGGCCGCGACGATGGACGGCACACCCGCGAGGATGTCCACCATGAAGGTGGTCACCTTGGCCAGCACGCCACGGCCGTATTCGACCAGGTACACCGCGGCCATGATGCCGAGCGGCACCGCGATGATCGCGGCGACGAGGGTCTGCACGATGGTGCCGTAGATCGCGTGGTACACACCGCCACCGGTCTGATCCGGCAGGATGCCCTTCTGCGATTTCTGCCACCAGTCCGGCGAGACGACGGATTCGAGGCCCTTCGACGCCACCATGAACAGCACCCAGACCAGCGGCACGAGTGCGATGGCGAAGCAGATCCAGACCACCGCGGTCGCGATGTTGTTCTTGATCCGGCGGGCCGTGCTGACATGCCGGAAGGTGGGCGCCTTGACCGGCTTGTCGAGAGTCGTCGTGGTGGTCATTACCCGTTCACCCTTCCACCGGACACGAGCCGCGCCAGCGCATTGACGATGAAGGTCAGCGCGAACAGCACGAAGCCAGCCGCGATATAGGCGCCGGTCGGCAGTGGCTGACTGAATTCCGAAGCGGCGGCGGCGATTTTGGAGGCGAAGGTGTAGCCACCGTCGAACAGCGACCAGTGTCCGGCCTGCGCCGAGGTGCGCAGGATGACCAGCACCGCGATCGTCTCACCGAGCGCGCGGCCGAGGCCGAGCATGGATCCGGCGATCACACCGCTGCGGCCGTAGGGCAGCACCGTCATCCGGACCATCTCCCATTTGGTCGCGCCGAGTGCCTGCGCGGCCTCGATATGCGAGACGGGCGTCAGGTTGAAGACCTCACGGGAGACCGAGGTGATGATCGGCAGGATCATGACCGCGAGCACCACGCCCGCGGTGAAGATGGTGCCGCCACCGGAGATCGACACATTGCCGTCGGAGAACAGGAAGAACCAGCCGAGCTTGTCGTTGAGGAATGTCTCGACGGGTTCCAGCCGCGGCGCGAGCACCAGGAAGCCCCACAGACCGAACACGATCGACGGCACCGCCGCGAGCAGATCGACGAGCATCGCGAACGGACGCGCCATCGGCTTCGGCGAATAGTGGGTCAGGAACAGCGCGATGCCGACACCGATCGGCACCGCGATCACCAGCGCCAGCACCGAGCTCAGCACCGTGACCATGAGCAGGTCCCGAATACCGAACCGCAAGTGGTCGGCATTGGTGGTGTTGAACTCGGTGCTGGTGAAGAAGTTCGCCTCGTTCGCCATGATCGAGGGCCAGGCGCGGATCAGCAGGAACAGCGCGATCAGCGCGATGGCCGCCACGACCGTCGCACCCGCCGCGGTGGCTAGCGACCGGAAGACGACCTCGGCCCCTTGGCTGTGGCCTTTCCTGGCCTGTGCTGCGGCCGGGGCCTTCGGTGAGGCCGGTTCGGTGCTCGGTTCACTCGACATAGGGGCAGTATCTCCAGCCGCCCGCGGGCCAGTCGAGTCCGACTGGCCCGCGGCGGTCACCTCAGGGTGCACGGTCATGGCGTGGCGGCTATCAGTTGATGGCGGCGATCGCGGCGGTCAGCTTGGTCTTGAACTTGTCCGGGATCGCGACGTAGCCCGCCGTGTCCAGACCCTTCTGGCCGTTGTTGACGGCCGAGGTCAGGAATGCCTTGACCGCCTTGGAGGTGTCGGCATCGGCGTACTTCGAGCAGACGATCTCGTAGGTCGGCAGGATGATCGGGTAGGCACCCGCCGCGGTCGGCTTGTAGAACGACGAGGTGTCGAGCACCAGGTCGTTGCCCTCACCCTTGATCTTCACGCTGTCGACGGCCTTGGCCGCGGACTCCGGGGTCAGCTTGACCGGGTCCTTGGACGCCGAGGTGACGATCTGCGCGATCGACAGGTTCTGTGCCTTGGCGAAGGACCACTCGTTGTAGGTGATCGAGTTCTTGGTGCTCTTGATGGCGGCCGAGGTGCCCTCGTTGCCCTTGGCACCCTCACCGACACCGCCGTTGAAGGTCTTGCCGGCACCCTTGCCCCACGCGCCGTCGGAGGCGGCGTCGAGGTAGAGCTGGAAGTTGTCGGTGGTGCCCGACTCGTCGGAACGGAAGATCACCGCGATGGGGCCGGACGGCAGGGTGGCCTTCGGGTTCAGCGCCTTGACCTCGGGGGCATCCCACGAGGTGATGGCGCCGGTGAAGACCTTGGCCAGGGTCGGGCCGTCGAGGACGAGATCGCTCACGCCGTCGATGTTGTAGGTGACCGCGATGGGGCCGAAGACGGTCGGCAGGTTCCAGGCCGGGGCGCCGCAGCGCTCCTGCGCCTTGGCAGGCTCACCCTTCGACGCGCTCAGCGGCGAGTCGGAACCGGCGAAATCGGTCTGGCTGCCGAGGAATTCGTTGACACCGGCGCCCGAACCGCTCGAGGTGTAGTTCAGGGTCTGGCCGCTGCAGTTGCCCTCGTAGGCGGCGATGAAGCGCTCCATCGCGTTCTTCTGCGCCGAGGAGCCGCTGGCCTTGAGGGCCTTCTTGCCGCCGCAGGCGACGTCGACCTTGGCGACATTGCTGCTATCACCGCTGGTCGAGTTGTCATCACTGCCACAGGCGGCCAGGGGCATGGCAACTGCGGCCAGCACACCGATCATGGCGCTGCTGCGCTTGAAGTTCACTATTCCTCCGGGAATCGCGTTCGACACGCCCGGTCCCTCACCGGCCCGGGCGGGTTTCGTGGTGCCGTTCGCGGGGAACTTGCGCACCAGGCGGCAACCGTGCCGCCCGTATGTAACGTAAGGTCGCTCGGTTGACATTTGGACCAGGCTGAGTGAACAGAGGGTGAACAGCCCGGCGCTATTGGGCCCGTTATATGTGACATTTGCCCCAGTGTTACTCGATTGACCCCCGCGGGCCGCTTGTTATTCAGTCACGAGCCGAATAGGCGACGTCGATATGCGCAGGAGCGAAGCCGAGTCGAGTGTAGGTGCGTACAGCCGCGGTGTTATCGGCCTCGGTGTAGAGCAGAACCTCGGCCAGATCCCGTTCCCGCAGGTAGCGCAGGCCCGCGAGGGTGAGTAGACGGCCCAGTCCGCGCCCCTGCGCGGCCGGATCGATGCCGACCACATAGACCTCGCCGACCGGCGGATCCTCCTCGTAATGCACCTTGGTCCAATGGAATCCGAGGATGCGGTCCGGATCGGCGGGATCCACCGCGATGAACAGACCTTTCGGGTCGAACCAGGACTCGTCGCGCCGCACCTCGATATCGCGTTCGGACCAGCTGCCCTGTTCCGGATGCCAGGAGAAGGCCGCGTTGTTGACGCGCAGTAGTTCGGCGTCGTCGGCCGGACCCGCGTAGGTCCGCAGTGCGATGCCTTCCGGTACCGCCAGCTCGGGTAGCTCCGGTGTTGCCAATGAGCGCCGCATCTGCCACAACTCCCGTGCGGTGCGCAGTCCCAGCCGGGTCGCGAGCGCCTTGGCCGCCGGCCGATCGCCGTGCGCCCATACGCGAGCTCCGGGTCCGCCCCGGTCGAGCGCGGCGGAGACCAATTCCGCCCCGATGCCATTGCCGCGGACAGCAGGATCGACGGCGACCTCGGTCATTGTGGGGTGGTCGCCATGGGCCGGAACAAGATTCGCGTAACCGACGATGGCATCCGCACGCACCGCCACCAGATGCTCGGCCCCGGAATCGGCCGCGGCCAGCGAGAGCACGGCCTGTTCGGAGACCGGCGCGACACCGTCGGCCGCGGCCGCCCGCTCGAGCAGTGCGCGGACCGCGCGCGCCGCTTCGGCGTCGAGCCGATCGCTCCACCGCAGTGTCGTCTCACCCATGAGTCACGTCTCCCTCGTCGTACCGACCGTCGTCACCGCAGCGAACGCACGAGTCCGGCTCGTCATTCCGGGCGATCGCCCGCTATTGAACGGAGCCGTTGACAGTCACAGGCGGAGAGTCGTCGGTGCCTTCGGTGGCTTCGTCGTCGGGGAAGGCGACGGGTTCGCCCTTGGCGGCGGTGCGGGCCGGGCGAACGGCCTTGTAGCCGACGTTGCGGACGGTGCCGATCAGCGATTCGTATTCGCTGCCGAGTTTGGCGCGCAGGCGTCGCACATGTACGTCGACCGTGCGGGTGCCACCGAAGAAGTCATAGCCCCAGACCTCCTGCAGCAGCTGGGCCCGGGTGAAGACCCGGCCGGCATGCTGCGCGAGATATTTGAGGAGTTCGAATTCCTTATAGGTGAGATCCAGCGGGCGACCGCGCAGCCGGGCCGTATAGGTGCCCTCATCGATCACCAGCTCGCCCAGGGTGATCTTGCCGGTGTTCTCCGGGCTCGCCACGCCGCCGTTGCGGCCGACCAGCAGCCGCAGCCGAGCGTCCAGTTCGGCCGGTCCGGTGCCGGGCAGCAGGATGTCGTCCAGGCCCCAGTCGGCATTGACGGCGACCAGCCCGCCCTCGGTGAGCACGGCGACCACCGGCACCGACGAACCGGTGCTGCCGAGCAGTCGGCACAGACCACGGGCCGCGGCCAGGTCGGTACGGGCGTCGACAAGTGCGATATCCGCGGTCCCCGCCTCCAGCAGCGACGCCACCTCCGTCGGCGCCGGGCGCACGTTATGCGCCAGCAGCGACAGAGCGGGCAGTACCGACTCCGGGTTGGGGTCGGAGGTCAGCAGGAGCAGCTCCACAAGCCCTCCTCCCATCTAGTAGCTCCGGACAACAGCCACACCGCCGGGGCCACGTCGCTAATCACAGGTAATCGGTGCAAGATTAGCGCGTAAACACCGATGACCTCGCCATCCGGGGTCAGTGTGGCATCTCGAGCGAGACATTCGATACTCGAAACGCACTGCCGAGTCGACGGCCGCCGGTCCTGTCCTCGGCCGAGCGCGGGCTGACGGCGGCCCCCGACCGGCCCTGCTATTAGTGTTGCCAGCATGCGGAAGCTGATTATCGGGCTGCTGTGCCTCGCGGGACTGGCGGTAGTCATCGATTTCGGCGTCGCCGCCTACTCGGAGTACCGCGTGTCACGCGCTCTGCGCGTTGGCGCCGATCTCAGTGCGGATCCCGACGTGATCATTTATGGGTTCCCATTTCTTACCCAGGCGTTCGGCGGCCGATACCAGAGTGTCGAAGTCCGCGCGCACGTCATGCGTCCCGACATCCCGGGTGAAATTTCGGTCGGGGCGATGCTGACCGGAGCACACCTATCGGTCGGCGATCTCACCGATGGGAACGTGCGCGCGGTGCCGGTGGATCGGGTCGAGGGGTCGATGTGGCTCGAGCCGACCGAGCTCGGTCGGCTCTTCAAAATCCCTGACCTGCAAGTACATTCGGCACCGGGGAACAAATCCGACGGAACGGGCGGATCGGGCGGATCCGGAATGACCACCGGCGGTCAGCTCCTGCTCACCGGCACCATGCCGGGCAAGACGCCGAGCAAGCCCGGTGCACCGCTCGGTAATGACAATGTGAGCGTGACGGCCGACCTCCGAGTCGACGGAGATCAGGTGAAGATCATCGCGACCGGCATCTACCACGGCACCGGTGATGCCACCACGACCGCGGTCGTCACCGATGCCGAGCGACCGAAGGTGCTCGAGCAGTTCACCCGGACCATCGACACCAATGAACTGCCGTTCGGTCTGCGGCCGACCAACGTCTTCGCGATGGGCGGTCAGATCGTCGTCGAGGGCAAGGCCGAGAACGTGACAATCGACCTGGACAGATTGCGTCGACCATGATTGAAATCACAATTTTGCTGGTGATGGTGCTGGCCGCGATCGCGGTCGGCATGGTGCTGCGGCGACGCGACGGCAAGCTGCGCACCAGCGACACCGAGGCGCCCGCCGAATCGGCGCGTACCGAACTACTGGCCTCGGTCGGCGTCGACAGCTCCGGTCCCGCGGTGCTGCACTTTTCCGCCGACTGGTGCGGACCGTGCGCCGCTGTGCGCCGGGTGGTCGCCGGGGTGACCGAGGAACTGGCCGGATCGCCGCGCCCGCCGCGGGATATCGAGATCGATATCGATGCCGAGCCCGCGCTGGCCAAGGAGCTGAATGTGCTCTCGCTGCCGACCACCTTCGTCTTCGATATCGAAGGGCGGGAACGATTCCGGATCTCCGGCGTCCCCAAGTCCACCGCCCTACGGACCGCGCTCGCACCACTGACCGTGGGATAACTCTTCCGGCGGATTGCGGCTGACGGTGAAAAAACAGGGCGTGACATGGGTTCATAGCAACTGTGACGAACCCCGGGTCCAATTCTCCGTCGGAACCAGGTAAACTCCTCTGCGTGCAAGCCAACCACGAGCTGATGCTCACCCGACGCCGCACAGTTGATCTGTGTCGCCTCGGTGGTTGTTGCTGCCTGTGTGGCTGAGCGGTCGGCTCCCTCAGAATTCCTGATGCCGACCTGCGTCCGTCGTGCGAGTGATCTCTTGATCCCCCGACGAACTGGCAATTTTTCCCGCCAACAGCACTTTTCAGCGCAGGAGTACGCACAATGTCCACAATTTCTCGAAATACATTCGCCGAGAACGAAATTCGGGTCGTAGATGTCCGCGGTCCGCGCTTCGCCGCGTGGGTCACCACCGGCGTGCTGGTTCTGGTCCTGCTCGCCGCCGTCTTCTCGACGCCGCTCGCCACGGTGCTCATCGCGCTGCAGGCGGTGGTCTTCGCGATCGGCGCGGCCTATGGCCCGCGGCGACACCCCTACGGCCGGATCTTCGCGGCATTCGTCGCGCCGCGAATCGGTCCGACCGTCGAAACCGAACCCGTGGCCCCGCTGCGGTTCGCCCAATTACTCGGCCTGGTCTTCAGCGCCGTCAGCCTGCTGGGTTTCCTGGTCGGCTCCACCGTCGTCGGCGCGGTGTTCGTCGGCTTCGCCCTGTTCGCGGCGTTTTTGAACGCGGCGTTCGGGATCTGCCTGGGTTGCCAGATCTATCCGCTGGTCGCCCGCCTCCGCCGGAACCCGTCCCCGGCGAACTGACCCTGCAAGTCACCACCCCGAAAGGAACAACATGGCCCGCTCCGATGTCCTGGTCTCCGTTGACTGGGCCGAAGAGAACCTCAACGCCCCCGGCGTCGTCTTCGTCGAGGTCGATGAGGACACCTCCGCCTACGACGGCGGCCACATCGAGGGTGCCGTCCGGCTCGACTGGAAGAAGGACCTGCAGGATCAGGTTCGTCGCGATTTCGTGAACCAGGAGCAGTTCTCCGATCTGCTCTCGGCGCGCGGCATCGCGAACGACGATGAGGTCGTGCTCTACGGCGGCAACAACAACTGGTTCGCCGCGTACGCCTACTGGTACTTCAAGCTGTACGGCCACAACAACGTCAAGCTGGTCGACGGCGGCCGCAAGAAGTGGGAACTGGACGGTCGTCCGTTGTCCCGAGATGCTGTGGTTCGCCCTGCCACCCAGTACAAGGCCGCCGCCCCCGACCTGACCATTCGCGCCTTCCGCGACGAGGTCATCGCCGCCATCGGCGCCAAGAACCTGGTCGACGTGCGCTCCCCCGACGAGTTCTCCGGCAAGATCCTGGCTCCCGCCCACCTGCCGCAGGAGCAGAGCCAGCGTCCCGGCCACATCCCCGGCGCCATCAACGTGCCGTGGAGCAAGGCCGCGAACGAGGACGGCACCTTCAAGTCCGATGCCGAGCTGACCGAGATCTACGGCGAGGCCGGGCTGGACGGGGCCAAGGACACCATCGCCTACTGCCGCATCGGCGAGCGTTCCTCGCACACCTGGTTCGTGCTGCAGGAACTGCTCGGCCATCAGAATGTCAAGAATTACGACGGCAGCTGGACCGAATACGGCTCGCTCGTCGGTGCACCTATCGAGTTGGGAGCCTGATCACATGTGCGCAGCACCTACCCAGGGCCAGGCCATTCCGGCCGGAGTCGACGTCGAGAAGGAAACGGTCATCACCGGCCGCGTGTTGAGCTCGGACGGTCAGCCGGTCGGCGGCGCGTTCGTGCGCCTGCTCGATGGCAACGGTGACTTCACCGCCGAGGTCGTCGCCTCGGGCACCGGCGACTTCCGCTTCTTCGCGGCACCGGGCGCGTGGACCGTGCGGGCGCTGTCCTCGTCGGGCAACGGCTCGGCCGAGGTCCGTCCGGAGGGCGCGGGCATCCACGCCGTGGACGTCGCCGTCGCTAAGTAGTTACTGACATCGGCCCCGTTGTTTTCCCTGGTCATGGGGAAGCAACGGGGCCGATGTGCTGGGCGGGGCACAAGTCGTTAGACTCCAAATGTGGTCCTCTTCTTCGAGATTCTGCTGGTGGCCGTGGCCGTTCTGATCGGCTGGTTCGGCCTGTACGTCTTCTACCGGTTGTTCACCGAATCATGAGTGAACTCGCGAGCGAAGGTTCCAACCCGGCCGAGCGAGCGAGTGAACAAATGAACGGCAACGGTCCTGCCGAGCCGTCGGCTCGTCGCAGTGGTGACGCGGCCGTGGCCGAGGCAGCCGAGCGGGCGAAATCGACCGGTGCGCGCAATATTCCG
This sequence comes from Nocardia sp. CA-107356, assembly GCF_050946365.1. Taxonomy (NCBI): domain Bacteria; kingdom Bacillati; phylum Actinomycetota; class Actinomycetes; order Mycobacteriales; family Nocardiaceae; genus Nocardia; species Nocardia sp. CA-107356. The sequence continues at coordinate 9,671,661 of NZ_CP191992.1, forward strand.
GTGCTACCGGACCTGCCGCTACCCGAGGACACCGCGAATCTGCGACTCGGCCCGGATCTGAGTTCATCGATGCTCGCGCTGCTGCCGATGGTCGGCGTGTGGCGCGGCGAGGGCGAGGGCAACGATCCCGAGCGCGGCGACTACCGCTTCGGCCAACAGATCATCGTCTCCCACGACGGTGGCGACTACCTGTCCTGGGACTCCCGTTCCTGGGTGATCGAATCCGATGGTTCCTACGGCGGTCCGGATCTGCGCGAGAGCGGCTTCTGGCGCGTCGGTATCGACGGCGACGACGAAGTCATCGAACTGCTGCTGACCCACAGCACCGGCATCGTCGAACTCTTCTACGGCACCGCGCTGACCCAGTCCTCCTGGGAGTTGGCCACCGATGTCGTCATCCGCAGTCAGTCCGGCATCGTCGTCGGCGGCGCCAAGCGCCTGTACGGCATTGTCGAAGGTGGTGACCTGGCTTACGTCGAGGAGCGAGTGGTCGCCGACGGCCCACTCGAGCCCCGGTTATCGGCCCGCCTACGCCGATACATCGGCTAGTTCGCCACCCCCCACCCCCCGCCCCGCGCCTCGACCACCAGGACAGCGGGGCGCTTTGTTGTCCCGAATCGCAGGTTGGACACCGCCGCGTAGGAGGGCACACCTGCCATTCGTCACCACATACGCGTGATTGCGCGTATGCCGTCTCAAAAAGGCGTGTGCCGTCGGTGCGCGTGGCTGCTCGTCATCGTTGGGGGTGCCAGGTTACGAGCAATTCGTCGGCGAGGGTTTCGACGGCGAGTTTCGAGCCGTTGACCTCGAGGACGGCGGCGCGAAGGCGGTCGTCGTGGAGGCGGGATTCGGAGACGGCGGCGATCCGATAGCCGAGCAGCCGGGAGTACGGGGGTTCCGAACCGACGTCGAAGGCGGTGTATTTGCCCGACTCCGCCACATATTCGATGTACTCGGGTTCGCTGACGCCCGCGAAGGGGTCACGCCAGGGGGTTGATCCGACACGCAGTTCCTCGCCATCGGTTCCGGCGTCCAGAAGCAGGACCGATCCGTCGTCGAAGGTCAGCTCGATGGGGCCTTCGGTGCGATCGACATCGGTGCCGTGCACATAGAACATGCGGCGAATCGCCCTGATCCGGCGACCCACCACAGCTGCAAGACCCTCCGACGACATCGCCTACCCCTCATATCGAAACCCGACGGAGGACCTTACCGCTCCCGAAAACCGAACGGCCCCGGAGCCACACCGAATGCATGACCCGCCCATAGCCCACCGCGGCCGAACACCGGGCCCCGAACAAGGAACGGCCCCCGAGCCATACCCCGCTGGCGGTGAAGCCTGCATGGGTCCCGGTCGGACTAGACCGGTAGCTCGGGGGCCGGGTGGCTGCCTTGGATTCGCTGAGCGCTCGCGCGAACGGAGATCCGTTGCAGCGGTGGCGCTAGCGGACAGCCACCTCACAAGTCCTTTGAACATACATTCTTCGAACCACCTCCTTCCTCGTGTACGAACGAATCTAGCCAGGAGTCAGCGTGTCGGCAACGGAATTTCTCGGGTGGCGGAATCGGTGCGCTCATCGGGCCGGACCGAGGCCGAATATTCGGTCGTGACCTGGCCCGATGCGCCTACGTGCAGGACCACGTCGGCGCGGTGCTCATGCGGCAGCTGATGGGTGACCACAACCACAATTCGGTCGGATTCGACCAGCCCGCTATCGATATCGAGCAGATCGCACAGCAGTCGAGCACCCGCCGCCGCCTCGAGATGTTCGGTCGGCTCGTCGAGCAGTAACACCCGCGCGGGCGAAATAAGCGCACGCGCAAGCAGAATCCGACGTCGCTGCCCACCCGACACCGCCGCCGCGCCCCCTACCAGATCGGTATCCACACCATTCGGCAACGACGCCACCCATTCCCCGAGCCCCACGGTGCACAACGCCTTTTCGGCCTCCTCCGAAGTGAGATCACCACGCGCCACACGCAGGTTCTCCAGCACGGTGGTGCCGAAGATATGCGCATCCTCGGCAAAGAACGTCACCCCTGGCTCAGGCGTATCGAACAACCCGGCCCAAGCCATCAGCAAGGTCGTCTTACCGGCGCCACTCGGACCGACAATGGCAATCCGCCGCCCCTCGGGCCGTTCAGGTGGCTTGCCCAGCAACGAGTTCCGCGCAGCGCCGTCCCCGATGGCCTCGTCATCGCCGCCGGGGCCATCGGATGGATGCCGCTCCCGGCCCGGCGCCGAGCCACTGCTGCGGCCATTGCCTCCCGCGCCATCCTCGGCGCGGCCGGACAGATTGCCCGGCCAGGGATCTCGCGGCGATGCGCTGCGGCCGTTCATGCTGGAGCCGGTGACGATTCGGTCGAAGAGATTCCGCACCAACGGGTCTCGTGCGGTCGATCGCGCGGATTCCGCGGCCGCGAGCAAGGACAGGCGATGGAGGGCGGCGCGGGCCGTGGTCAGAGACTGGGCCGCGGCGGGGAGGGGGGCTACCGCTTCGAACGCCGAAAGCGGGAGCAGGACAAGGACGGTGAGGGCCATCGGGGTCATCGCGCCCGGATCACCGCCATGCTGGCCGTAGCTGGCGATGCCGACCAGCAGAGCACCGAGGACGCTCGTACCGATCGAGAGTGGGGTCGCGGCGGCCGCCCAGGCGCTGCGTGCGGCCGCGGCATCCTCGGCGGCGACCGCACGTCGCCCCGCGCGCTCCGCTGCCGCCAGCGCGGCATCCAGCTTGCCCGCGATGCGCAGTTCGCCCGCGTGGTCGAGAACTGTGAGCGCCCGCGCAGTGAATTCGGCGCGGTCGACGCGCACCGTACGCTCGGCCGTCCTGGCGGCCCACCCCGACAACCACGGCGCGACAATCCCGGAGACGGCGAGCGATGCGGCCAGTATCGCCGCCGCCCCCACCGAAATGGTGGCCAACAGCCCGATCGCCGCCACCGACAACACCATCGCGACCGCAATCGGCACCAGGACGCGCACCACCATCGCACCGAGATCGTCGATATCGCTACCGATTCGAACCAGCAGGTCCCCGCGCCGCAACGACGCACCGTCCGCACGTACCGAATCCGCCTCGCCGACCGACAGGCCCCGCGCCGACGCACTCCCGACACCGAACGCGTCGACGGACGCCGCGCGCGACGAATCCGCCGCACTGACCGACACGCCCTGCGCCGACGCACTCCCGACACCGAACGCATCGACGGACACCGCACCATCGGCACACGACGAATCCGCCTCGCCGACCGGCAGACACTCCTGCGCACCCTCGGCACCGATCGTGTCGACGGACACCGCGGCACGCCGACCCGACCCATCGAATATCTCGGTGGCAGCGGCCGCTCCGTCCGAATGCCCACCCCGGATCGCGCGTCGCATCCAAATATCGGAGTGGGCGAGGGTTCGGTAGACGGTTGTCCGGGCCATTGTCATCGCGCGAAGCGCGACATCATGGGTGGCGAGGCGTTCCAGGTATCGGGCCAGTCCGCGGGAGATGCCGAGGGCGCGTACGGCGACGACCGCGACGCTCAGGTCGAGGACCGGTGGCATTTCCCAGGCGCGGGCGATCAACCACGCCGCCAGCGCCGCCAGCCCGAGCCCACTACCCAGCGCGAGCACACCCCACCCGATCGCCACCGCGATCCGCCAAGGAGACAACTCGAGCAGCGCCCACATCCGCCGCATATCGGCGATCACCGTGCGACCGCCGCGCGCCGACGTGGCCGAAGTGTCACTCCTACTGTTCACGATGGGACCGCCTGGGGTTCGGTGCAGCGGACTCGGACAATGTGGTCGGCGGCGGCGAGCAGGGTTGGGCGGTGGGCGATCACGATTACGGTGGCGCCCGCGCGGGCTCGCTGTCGCAGTGCGGCGAGGACTGTCGCTTCGGCGACGGGGTCCAGGTGGGCGGTCGGTTCGTCCAGGAGGAGGACAGAGCGGTCGGCGGCCAGGACTCTGGTGAGGGCCAGACGTTGGCGCTGGCCCAGTGACAGGCCGATGCCGCCTATGCCGACGACCGTGTCCCAACCATCGGGGAGTTCGTCCAGCACCGCGTCGAATCCGGTTGCGGTGCAGGCGGCTTCGAGTTCGTCGCGCAGGCGAACTGCATCAGTCGAGGTGGTGTCGGGTGCGCGCGCGCCGAGCAATTCGAGGTTCTCGCGCAGGGTGCCCGGTACCAGGACCGGACGCTGGGGCAGCCAGGCCACCCGGGACCACCAGAGATGCTGATCCAGGTTGCGCACGTCGATGCCGTCGACGGTCACCGCACCGTGCTCGGGTGCGATCAGACCTAGGATCGCCTGCAGCGCAGTCGATTTCCCGCTCCCATTGGGACCGGTCAGTACGGTTACCGTGTTGGGCCGCAATACCGCCGTCAATCCGGCGGGCGCGAAGCCATCCCGAGCCCGCACATCGAGATCGCGTATCTCGATGACACCCGCGAATTCCATGCCGCCACCCGGCTCGTTCCCGATCCCTCCGCTTCCGACCACATCACCATCGCCGCCGCCGTAATCCGCCGTTGAATCAATCTCACAACCGGACACAGCTTCTCGGGCAGGTACACTTCTCGCCCCAGCCTGCGCGACCTCCGAAGCCGCCCGTTGCCCCGCCGAATCACCTTCGGCAGCTGCGGATTCCGGTTCCAGAATGGCAAAGGCCTTGTCCGCGGCCGCCATGCCGTCCTGCGCCGCATGAAAACGCTCACCGACCATCCGCAGTGGCAGATAGACCTCCGGCGCCAGGATCAACGCCACCAGCCCGGCATAGAGGCTCATCTCGCCGTAGACGAGCCGCAGGCCGATGGAGACCGCGATCAGTGCGACGCTCAGTGTGGCGAGCAGTTCGAGCACCATCGATGACAGGAAGGCGATCCGCAGCGCGCGCATTGTGCGCTGCCGCAACGCATCGCCGAGTTCGCGCACCCGATATTCCATCGAACGAGTCCGCGAACTGTTCGTCGCGCCGGCATCGACGGCCCCTTCCCGGCCGAGGGCACGCAACGTCGGCATACCGGCGAACAGGTCGAGCAGTTGATCGGATAGTCGGGTGGTCGCGGTCAAGGTGGCTTCCGCGCGCCCCTGGGTGAGCAGACCGATGAGGATCATGAAGACCGGGATCAGCGGCAGGGTGACCACCGCGATGACACCGGAGATCGGATCGTGGAATCCGATGACAACCAGCACGATCGGCGGTACCAGGCAGGCGAGGAGCAGTGCGGGCAGATATCCGGTGAGATACGCCCGCAGCCCGGTCAGTCCGGTGCTCACCACCACCGCGAGTTCGGTTCGGCGAGTTTCGAGTTCGCGCGGTGACAGGCGCGCACCGGCGGCCAGCACGGCGGTCTCCAGTTCCGCGACCACGGTGGCCCCCGCGCGGTGCGCGAGCCGGGACTGCACCCAGGTGGCGAGCACCCGGCAGCCGATGGCGACCGCGAGCACGATCAATTCGAATGCCCATGCGCCGAACGAGCGCCGACCAGGATCGGTGACGACCCCGGCAAGCACCTTCGCCACCGCGACCGCGGTGACCACGATCGAGCCGGTGATCACCAGGGACAGCGCCACACTCAGCACCAGGTAGCGACGGGCCGAGCGGGCGTACTTCCATAGCCGGGGATCGACGGGCGGACGAGCCATGGTCAGTCCTTGGCACTTTCCAATGGCAGGCCGATCGGCGCCGGAATCTGCTCGACGGTAATCCGTTTGCGGAATACCCAATACGTCCAACCCTGGTAGCCGAGCACCACGGGTGTGACGACCACGGCCGCCCAGCTCATTACCTTCAGCGTGTACGGCGTCGACGAGGCATTCTCGATGGTCAGGTCGAACAGATCACTGATGGTCGAAGGCAGCACATTCGGGTACAGCGACCCGAACAGCAGCACCGTGGCCGCCGCGGTGGTGACCGCGGTGCCGACGAAGGCCCATCCATCGCGCTCGACGAGGCTCGCCGCAGCGGCGATCACCAGCCCGATCACGGCCAGCACCAACGGAATCCAGGTCCATCGGCTGCCGTAGGCCAGCTGCGTCCACACACCGAATACACCGACCACGAGGGCGGTCGGCACCAGCAGCAAACGCACCGTCTTCACCGCGTCGTCACGCACCTCGCCGCCGGTTTTCAGCACCAGGAAGACCGCACCGTGCAGCGCGAACAGCAATCCGGTCGTGAGCCCGCCGAGCAGCGCGTACGGCCCGAGCAGATCCCACACCGAACCGGTGATGTGCTTCTTCTCGTTCAGCGGCACTCCGCGCACCACATTGGCGAATAACCAGCCCCACGCCAGAGCCGGTACCCAGGAGCCGATTCCGATCGCGGTATCACACCAGGCCCGCCATCGCGGGTCATCGATCTTGCTGCGGTATTCGATGGCGCAGACCCGCACGATCAGCGCGACGAGCACCAGCAGCAGCGCGAGATAGAAGCCGGAGAACAGGCTCGCATACCACTCCGGAAAGGCCGCGAACATCGCACCGCCCGCGGTCAGCAACCACACCTCGTTGCCGTCCCACACCGGTCCGATCGTGTTGAGCACCACCCGCCGTCGGGTATCGCTGCCCCTGCCGAGGATCGGCATCAGCATGCCGACCCCGAAGTCGAAGCCCTCCAGCACGAAGTAGCCGGTGAACAAGACGCCGATCAGCAGAAACCAGAACTGTTGCAGATTCATCGTCGGCTCCTAATAGGCGAACGAAAGCTGTTCGACAGGGGGTTCTTCGGCGCGATGACGGTCCATTGGGCCCCCGGTATCGTCCGGCCCGCCGGGCGGAATCGTCACTGGCGCTTCGGGTCCGGCGACCGTGTACCGCCGCATCAGGTAGAACCACACCACCGCGAGCGCGCCGTACAGCAGCGTGAAGACCACCAGCGAGGTGATCACCGTGCCCGGGACATGGTCGGAGACACCCTGTTGCACCATCAGCCGCAGCCGCTGGTCACCGGTCGGGTTGGGCGCGACAACCCAAGGCTGCCTACCCATTTCGGTGAAAACCCAGCCCGCACTATTGGCCAGGAACGGGGTCGGGATGGCGATCAGACACAGCCACGAGTACCAGCGCTTATCGGTGATCCGGCCGCCGCGGGTCAGCCACAGGCCGACCAGCCAGAGCAAGATCGCCCCCGCCGACAGGCCGATCATGGCGCGGAAGGACCAGTAGGTGACGAACAGATTGGGTCGGTAGTCGCCCGGACCGAATTTCGCGTTGTACGCGTGCTGCAGATCCGTGACGCCGTCCAGCGTGACGTCGCTGAACTTGCCCTTGGCCAGGTACGGCAGCACATACGGCACCTCGAGCACATGCGTGACGCTGTCGCAGTTGTTGTGGGTGCCGATGGTCAGTACCGAGAAATCCGGATCGGTTGCGGTATTGCACAACGATTCCGCCGAGGCCATCTTCATCGGCTGTTGTTCGAACATCAGCTTGCCCTGTACGTCGCCGGTGAAGAACAGTGCGACACCCGCAATCACGATCACCCACAGGCCAGCGCGGCCGCCGGAACGCCACATGGTGCGCGCCTCTTCGACTTTCGTCTCGTCACCGCTGCGCGCGTTGCGTACCATCCACCAGCCGCAGATGCCGACGACGAAGGTGCCCGACGTGAGGAAGGCGCCGGCGACCACATGCGGAAATGCCGCCAGCGTGGTGTTATTCGTGAGCACTTCCCAGATGCTGGTGAGCTCGGCCCGCCCGCGCTCCGGGTTGTACTTGGCGCCGACCGGGTGCTGCATGAACGAGTTGGCCGCGACGATGAAGTACGCGGAGGCGTTCACGCCGATCGCGACGAGCCAAATCGTGGCCAGGTGCAGCTTTTTGGGCAACCGCGTCCAACCGAAGATCCACAGACCGAGGAAGGTCGACTCCAGGAAGAACGCGACGAGCGCCTCCAGTGCCAGCGGTGCGCCGAAGACGTCACCGACGAAGCGGGAGTATTCGCTCCAGTTCATGCCGAACTGGAACTCCTGCACGATGCCGGTGGCGACACCGAGGGCGAAGTTGATCAGGAACAGCTTTCCGAAGAATTTGGTCAGCCGGTACCAGTATTCCTTGCCGGTAATCACCCAAGCGGTCTGCATGCCCGCCACGACGGGGGCCAGACCGATCGTCAAAGGCACGAAGATGAAGTGGTAGACGGTTGTGATGCCGAACTGCCAACGCGATAAGTCCAGGACGCTCAAAACCGACCTCCTGCCGATCTACGACATGACGTAGTAAAGAGTACGCCCGGGAAAGGGTCGATCAAGAGGTCTCATGCCACGACACACCGTGGCCCCAGCCCCTCAACGACCCGTTTTCCGAGCTCGCCACGCACTCCTACACGCCGTAGTAGGACGAAGATCACGGCCCGCCGAACTCACCAATCGCCGATGGCCCCGGCCCGCTCCACTGCTCGGTCCACCAACTCGATGATCTCGGCGGCATTGTCCGGCGCCATCATGCGCAGTCCGTCCAGCGAATTCACCCGAGCCGCGAGCGTGATGCTCGACAGCAGCCAGATGCTGTCGCAGGTCAGCAGATCGGCAGTGAACAGCGGCTGGTAGCTGCATTTCCACCCGGCCTTCTCGGCCTCGGCGAACAGCGCGCGCTGGGTGACCCCGGGCAGCACGCCGTTCTTCGCGGGCGGAGTGATCAGACGGTTGTCCCTGGCGATCACGACCGACGAGCGCGGCCCCTCCAGCACCCGGTTCTCGGTACTGGTGAAGATCACGTCATCGGCGCCCATCCGCTTCGCGAACCGCAGCGCCGCCATATTGGTGGCATAGGAGAGCGTCTTCGCGCCGAGCAGCTGCCATGGCGCAGCCTGCGCCAGGTCCACCGAGATACCGCGCGATAGCGAAACCACCGCGACACCATCGGTGCGCGCCTTCTGCACCCGCTCCGGTACCGGGAGTACGAGCACATAGGAGGTCGGCACCGGCACGGCAGCGGCGAGATCACCCGAGGTGACGCTGGACGGTGCCGACAGCTCCGTATCGCGACCTCTGGTGAGCACCAACCGCAGCAGGCCCTCGCGCTCGGTCCCCCATTCCTTCATCGCCGTCTCGACCGCGTCTCGCCATTTACCCAGCTCGGGCTCGGGTAGATCGAGCGCCTGCGCCGAACGGCGCAGTCGGCCCAGATGAAATTCGATCGCGCACGCGTTCCCGCCACGAACCAAAATCGTCTCGAAGACACCATCGCCGCGCAGCACGCCGATGTCGTCGGCAAACAACAACGGCGCGTCCGGATCTTGGACGGCGCCGTCGAGTGTTACTAGAACTCGATCCACCATGGGACGAGCGTAGGCGGTGTTGCAGGACCGCGCCTAGGTCATGAACGAGTTCTGTAAGCCCCCATGACACAGTTGCGCCCCATGCGGTTGCGACCCTCGCGCAACACCCGCGCACGCCACCGCTCCCGGTTCGCGCCTAGAGTGGTCAACGTGTCCGTGGTCGTCGCACCCAGTCCCATCCTCGCTGTCTCGGGCGCCGTCGCGGGAGCGGCCGGTTCGCCGGATGCCGCCGTCGCCTGGCACTACGGGGATCCCTTCGCAGAACAGCGCGCCGCCGCACAACGGGTGGCGATCGTCGACCGATCGCATCGTTTCGTCCTGAAGATCACCGGTGCCGAGCGGCTGACCTGGTTGCACACCATCACCAGCCAGCACATCGCGAACCTGGGCGAGGGCCGATCGGCCGAAAGTCTCGACCTCGATCTCAATGGGCGGGTGCTGCACCACTTCGTGCTCACCGAATTGGACGCCACGGTGTGGATCGATACCGAGGCCGATCGCGGACCGGCCCTGCTGGAATTCCTGGCGAAGATGGTCTTCTGGGCCGATGCCGAGCCGGTCGGGGCCGCCGACCACGCGGTGCTGAGTCTGCTCGGCCCGCGAGCCGATGCGCTGATCGAAACCCTTGGCATCACTGCCCTTCCCGATACCTACGAGGCGGTGCCGCTGCCGGACGGCGGCTTCCTGCGCCGGATGCCGTGGCCGACCGCGGACTCCTTCGATCTGGTGATCCCGCGCGACCAACTCGCCGACCGCTGGGCCAGCCTCACCGCCGCCGGTGCCGAACCCGCTGGCATGTGGGCCTTCGAGGCGCTGCGCGTCGCTGCGCTGCGCCCCCGGATCGGCCTGGACACCGACGAACGCACCATCCCGCACGAGGCCCGCTGGATCGGCGGTGTCGACGAGCACGGCGCGGTGCATCTGGACAAGGGCTGCTACCGCGGGCAGGAGACGGTGGCCCGGGTGCACAACCTCGGCAAGCCGCCGCGCCACCTGGTGCTGGTGCATCTGGACGGTTCCGCCGATGAACGCCCGGTCACCGGCGAGGATGTCACCGCGGGCGGTCGCGCCGTCGGCAGGCTCGGCACCGTCATCGACCACTACGAATTCGGGCCCATCGCACTGGCTTTGATCAAACGCACCATCCCCGCCGATACCGCGCTGACCGCCGGCCCGACCGCCGCCGCCATCGATCCGGATTCGGTACCCGCCGACGACGCACCACAGGCGGGTCGCCTCGCGGTCGACCGGTTGCGTGGCCGCTGATGCAGCCCGATAGCTCCGCCCGAGTGCTGGCGGTCTGCGTCGTGCACGCGGAGTTGGCGGTGCCGTCCACAGTGGGTCGCACCGCGATCGATAAACGGCCGATCCCCAACCGTGTCGCCGTGCGTGCGCTCGGCCTCGACGGTGATCATGTGTGCGATACCAAGAATCACGGTGGTGTACACCAGGCCGTCTACGCCTACGCCGAGGAAGATGCCCGCCGCTGGGGCGCGGAGTTGGGCCGCGAACTGCCCGCGGGTTGGTTCGGCGAGAACCTGCGCATCAGCGGTCTGGCCGTCAGCGATGCGGTGATCGGCGCGCACTGGGCGATCGGCGACACGCTGCTCGAGGTGAGCGCACCCCGGGTGCCCTGCGCCACCTTCCAGCACTGGTCCGGTCTGGCGCAGTGGGTCAAGCGCTTCACACTGCAGAGCGATACCGGCGCCTACCTGCGCGTACTCACCGAGGGCACGATCGGAGCCGGTGACGAGGTGCGCATCGTGCACACGCCAGCGCACGGGATCACCGTCCGCGACCTGTTCGTCGGCGACGATCCGGATCTGCTCGCGATCCTGCTCGCGGACGAGCCGACCATCTCCGACGATGTGCGGATGCAGATCGAACGGCACGGCCGCCGCCACGCCAATGCTCGCCGCGCCCGCGAACAGCGGGGCGATGACGCGAGGACAGGAGCCCAGCTATGACCGTCGAACTCGTCGAGGTCGTCCGCTCGGGCTTTCGCGAATGCGTGCACAGCGGTTCGGTGGTGATCCTCGGCGCCGACGGCGAACCGACCCTCGCACTCGGCGAGGTGCACGTCCCCATCTTCCCGCGCTCCACCAATAAGCCCATGCAGGCGATCACCTTACTGCGCAACGGTTTCGAACCGCTCGACGACGCGGAGCTGGCCATCGCGACCGCCTCGCACTACGGCGAACCGGATCACATCGCGCTGGTGCAGCGCCTGCTCGACCGGTTCGGTTTCGACGAGAAGGCCCTCGAATGCCCGCCCGACCTGCCGCAAGACGAACATGCCCGGGCCGCGGCGCTACACGAATCCGCCGAACCGCGCCGGGTGTACATGAACTGCTCCGGCAAGCATGCGGCCATGCTCGCCACCTGCGCCATCAATGGCTGGCCCACCGAGAACTACCTGGACCAGGGCCATCCGCTGCAGCAATCGGTGATCGCCACCATTACCGAACTCACCGGTGAACCCGAAACCGATCTCGGCATCGACGGCTGCGGACTGCCGATCATCCCGGTCTCGCTGGTGAATCTGGCCCGCGCCTTCGCGACCATGGCGACCGCCGCCCCCGGTTCGCCGGAGCGTCGGGTCGCCGATGCGATCCGCGCCCATCCGCGAGTGATTTCCGGCACGAACGCACCCGATTTGCTGACCATGCGAGCGACCCCCGGCCTGGTCTGCAAGATCGGCGCGGACGGTGTGCACGCGGGCGCGCTACCGGATGGAACAGCCTTCGCGTACAAGATCGCCGACGGTCACGACCGCGCGCGAATCCCCCTGACGCTGGCCATTTTGCATCGCATGGGAGTCGAGTGGTCCGATGTACACGCCGAACTCGCGGCGCCTCCGGTGCTCGGCGGCGGTGCCAGAGTCGGGGTCATCCGAGCGATCCCCGGGGTGGTGTAAGGGGGCGGCCGGATGGCGACAACCGGGCAAACGGCACCACTTCGGGAGTTCTTCCCCCACTCCTGGAAGCGCGACCGCCTGACACACGCTAAAGTGTCTGTCAGGAAGAGTATTAATTCGAACGGGGCCGCCAACAAACCCCAGGCCGCCCCGCAGTGACGCGAGGGGGTCAGCCATGGGCCGTGGCCGGGCTAAGGCAAAGCAGACCAAAGTCGCACGCGAGCTGAAGTACAGCTCAGCGCCGACTGACTTCGCGAGCCTTCAGCGCGAGCTTTCGGGTAGCCCCACCTCCCAACTGAGTGGTGGTGTGCTGTCCGATGAGCACGACGCGGACGAGTCCTCAACCCGTTGGGATGAGGACGACGACTACAACGACTGGCGCCGCTGACTCGAAATCAAACGTGTGAAGGGGGAGGCCGACGGGCCTCCCCCTTCAGCCTTTGACATCGCGTTACCGGACTAGCCACTCGGGGCTTGCAATACATCAGCGTCCCGCATCGAACGATGCGGGACGCTGGTGTGTATCTCAGTGCGCCACAACGAAACCCCCACGGAGCGAGTCTTACAAGCGACCCGTTCGCGACCCGACTCGCATCCAGCCGTTCGAAACACCTGCAAACGCAATCGCGAGTCTCGACCGCTGGGCGCGCATACCTCCGGAGCCGAACTGCCCGCACGAGGCAACCCCCACGGAGCGAGTCTTACAAGCGACCCAACTCGCATCCGAGCCGTCGAAACACATGCAACAAAGTCTCGAGTCTCGACAGCTAGGCCGCTGCACACCGCGTACTAACGATCCGCACCTCAGCGACCACGGAGCGAGTCTTACCAGCGACCCGTTCGCGACCCGTCTCACATCCCAGCCGTCGAAGCGCACACGACGAGGTCTCGAGTCCCGACGGCTGGGCTGGTGTACGCCGGGTACTAGCGATCCGCACCTCGGTGACCCCGCCGGAGCGAGTCTTACCAGCGACCCGTTCGCGACCCGTCTCACATCCCAGCCGTCGAAGCGCACACGACGAGGTCTCGAGTCCCGACGGCTGGGCTGGTGTACGCCGGGTATTGACGATCCGCACCTCGGCGACCACCACGGAGCGAGTCTTACGAGCGACCCGTTCGCGGCCCGTCTCGCGTCCGAGTCGTCGAAGCGATGCGCCGCAGGCGCGAGTCTCGACGGCTCGGACGCGAGACCAAGGGGGCCGCGAACACGCGGCGCCCGCGCCGCCAAGAATTCAGAAGCGTGGGTGCTCGCCCACCAGCACGGCACGCACCGCGTCGGCGTCCTTGGCTTTCTTGACGGTGCCCAGGGTCCAGCAGGCGATATGCCGTGCGGTCAGTACGGCCAGGGCCCGGTCGACGTCCTCGGGCGCCACCACGGCGACCATGCCGACGCCCATGTTGAAGGTCTTTTCCATCTCGGGCCGATCGACCCGACCGCGCTGGGCGATCATCTTGAACACCGGCGCCGGGTTCCAGGTGCCGCGATCAAGTTCGGCGACCATGCCCGCGGGCAGTACCCGGGCCAGGTTCGCGGCCAGTCCACCACCGGTGACGTGGGCGAAGGTGCGCACATCGGTCTCGGCGATCAGCGCGAGGCAGTCCTTCGCGTAGATCTTGGTCGGCTCGAGCAGTTCCTCGCCGAGTGTGCGGCCGAATTCCTCGACATGCCCGGTCAGCGACATCCGGTCGATATCGAGCAGCACCTTGCGGGCCAGGCTGTAGCCGTTGGAGTGCAGACCCGATGAGCCCATGGCGATCACCACATCGCCGGGGCGCACCCGGTCCGGACCGAGCACCGAATCGGCTTCGACAACGCCGACGCCGGTTGCCGACAGGTCGTAGTCGTCGGGATCCATCAGGCCGGGGTGTTCGGCGGTCTCGCCGCCGAGCAGCGCGCAGCCCGCACGGACACAGCCCTCCGCAATGCCGGAGACCAGCTCGGCCACCTTCTCCGGGACGACCTTGCCGATGGCAATGTAGTCCTGCAGGAACAGCGGCTCGGCGCCGCAGACCACCAGATCGTCCACGACCATCGCGACCAGGTCGAGGCCGACCGTGTCGTGCTTATCCATCGCCTGCGCGACCGCGATCTTGGTGCCGACCCCGTCGGTGGAGGCCGCGAGCAGCGGCTCGCGGTAGCTACCCTTCAGCGCGAACAGTCCGGCGAATCCGCCGAGCCCACCCTGCACCTCGGGTCGGCTGGCCTTCTTCGCCAATGGCCCGAACAACTCGACTGCGCGGTCACCGGCCTCGATGTTCACGCCTGCCGCGGCGTACGAAGCACCGGCACCACTGGGGGTCTGTTCAGTCATTTTCGGGGAGAGCTCCAAACCGAATCGGCGGATAGATGCCAGCTCACGCTACCGGAGTCAGATAACGAGCTTGCAGCGAGTTGGCTCCCCTGCCCTCCCCGGGACTTCGGCCGGTCGTCGGTGCCAGGAGACTCGAGCACCGGGCCGACAGTTGAGTGAGCAGCACTTTCTGGTCGTGCCCGACGAGTTGCCCCATGTGCTCGCCCGCCTCCCCGAACCTTTTGCCGGTCGTAAGTGCCATGAGCTCGGGTCACCGGACCGACGGTTAGGACGAGTTCTGGGCATACCCGACGAGTTACCCATGTTCGTACGAAATCAGTCGCCACGTCACAGATCTGTATGCCCGCCTGGCGCCGCTGTTGCTCATTCGAGTTGCTCGGTGGCGAAGAGCGCTGCGGACGACGCCCGACGACGACGCTGCTCCACCGGATCGGGCACCGGCACCGCGGCCACCAGTCGTTGGGTGTACTCCTGCTCCGGGTGGCGCAGGATGCGATCACGATCACCCTGCTCGACCACCGCGCCGTCGCGCAGCACCACGATCCGGTCGGCCAACTGGTCGACGACGGCCAGATCGTGGCTGATGAACAGGCAGGCCCAGCCGCACTCCTGCTGCAGCTTGCCGAACAGCTCCAGCACCGCCGCCTGCACCGAGACGTCCAGTGCGCTGGTCGGTTCGTCGGCGACCAACAGATCCGGATCCAGCACCAGTGCGCGGGCGAGGCTGGCGCGCTGGCGCTGGCCACCGGAGAGTTCGTGCGGATAGCGGCGCTCGGTGCCCGCCGGCAGCTGCACGTCATCGAGCATGTGACGTACCCGGGCACGGATCTCCTCGGAATTGCCCGCCTTGTGCACGATGAGCGGTTCCGCAACACATTCGCCCACGGTGAGCCGCGGATTCAGCGAGCTGGCCGGATCCTGGAAGACGAAGCCGAAGCGGCGGCGGATCGGCCGCAGCTGCCGTTGCGATAGATCCGCGATGTCCTGGCCGCGCACCTTCACGACCCCGGAGGTCGGGCGTTGCAGTGCGGCGACGCAGCGGCCGATGGTCGACTTGCCCGAGCCGGATTCGCCGACCAGGCCGAGGGTTTCACCAGGTCGAATGGACAGGCTGACCTCGTCTACCGCACGGAAAGGCGGTCGGCCGAACGGGCCGGGAAATTGCACCACCAGATCGCATACCTCGAGCACCGGCTCGGCGTCGGCGACCTCCTTGACGCTGCCGTGCTCCAACTGCTCGGCGCCGAGATGCGGGACCGCCGCGAGCAGCTTGCGGGTGTACTCCTGCTTCGGCTGTGCGAACAGTTCGTCCACCGGCGCCTGCTCGACCACCTTGCCGTCGCGCATCACCACCACCCGGTCGGCGATATCGGCGACCACACCCATGTTGTGCGTGATCAGCACGATGGCGCTGCCGATGCGATCGCGCAGATCGCGTAGCAACTCCAGGATTTCGGCCTGCACGGTGACATCGAGTGCGGTGGTCGGTTCGTCGGCGATGATCACCTTCGGCTCGCAGGAAATCGCGATCGCGATCATCACGCGCTGTTTCTGGCCGCCGGAGAGCTGATGCGGGTAATAGTCCACCCGATGCTCCGGATCGGGCAGTCCGACCATGCGCAGCAGTTCGATCGCGCGGGCCTTGGCGGCCTTGCGACTCATATCGCTGTGCGCCCGCAATGCTTCGCAGATCTGATAGCCGACCGTGAACAGCGGATCGAGTGCTCGACCCGGCTCCTGGAAGATCATCGAGATCGCCCCGCCCCGCAGGGCGGTGAGCTGCCGCTCGCTCATCGAGGTGACCTTGTCCGCGCCGAGGGTGACCAGGCCATCGACCCGCGCGGTATGCGGCAGCAGCCCGATTGCGGTGCGCGAGCTCACCGATTTGCCCGAGCCGGACTCCCCGACAATGGCCAGTACCTCGCCGGGGAACACCTCATAGGAGACATTGCTGACCGCGTAAACGGGCCCGGCGTCGGTGGCGAAGGTGACCGACAGCGATTCGATGGACAGCGCCGGACGCTTGGTCTCGGCGACCGCTTCCGTCATTGCGATACTCCTTCCCCTGCGGAACTGTCTTTGTCGGCGGCGCTATCGCTTTCGAGCAGATCCAGTTCGGCGACGGTGAGTTCGGTTGCGGGAACATCCTTTTCGAGTCCGGCGATCGAACCGCTGGCCCCGACGCTCGCGCTGTCGCCGGCGACGGTGGCCGGACTCAGCGCCCGGCGAGTACGCAGCAACGGATTGAGAACCTCGTTGAGGCTCTCACCGACCAGCGTCAGGCCGAGTACGACCAAGACGATCGCGGTGCCAGGGAAAATGCCGGTCCACCAGATGCCATTGGAGACATCGGAGAGCGCCTTATTGAGGTCGTAGCCCCATTCGGCGGCCTGGGTCGGCTCGATGCCGAAGCCGAGGAAGCCGAGCGCGGCCAGCGTCAGAATGGCATCGCCCGCGTTGAGGGTGACGATCACCGGCAGCGACTGGGTGACGTTGGCGAGGATGTGCCGGAACATGATTCGAGTGGTGGATGCGCCGGTAACCCTGGCCGCGTCCACATACGGTTCGTTCTTCACCGCGACGGTCGCATTGCGAACCACTCGAAAGTATTGCGGCACATAGATCGCCGTGATCGCAACAGCCGCCGACAGCACGCCGCCGAAGCTGCTCGACTGCCCACCCGCGACCACGATGGAGACGACGATCGCGAGCAACAGGGTCGGGAACGCGTAGATGGCGTCCATGAACAGTACGAGCACCCGGTCGAGGGCACGTCCGATGTATCCGGATACCAATCCCAGCGGTACCCCGACGACCAGTGACATCAGCAACGAGATCGCGATCACGAACAGCGCGGTCCGGGCACCGAAGATCACCCGGGACAGCACGTCCTCGCTGCGCACCGATGTACCGAACCAATGCTGACCCGATGGCGGTTGCTGTGGGACGAAGGCGACACCGTCCGAAGAGTTCTGGGCGAGCCCATACGGCGCGATCAGCGGGGCGAAGATCGCCACGAAGACGAATACCGCGACCAGACCGAGTCCGACGATCAGCGTCACCCGCTGCAATCCGGCGGTCATGGTGAACAGCCGTAATCCGGGGATCCGCCTGCGCTGCGTCGACGGCACCGGCGGCATCACCAGTGGCTCGTTCGCCAATTCCGGAGCGGTCATCAGAACCTCACTCTCGGGTCGATCAGCGCGACAATGACATCGACCAGGAAGCTGATGACCGCGACCGCCAGCGCCAGGAACGCGACAATCCCCTGCACCGCGATGAAATCGCGCTGATGCAGATATTCCGCGAGCTGATAGCCCAGCCCCTTCCATTCGAAGGTGGTCTCGGTGAGCACCGCACCGCCGAGCAGTGTCGCGATATACATACCCATCACCGTGATGATCGGAATCATTGCGTTGCGCACGGCATGTCGCCCCGTCACCACCCGCGCCGAAAGTCCGCGTGCCCGTGCGGCATCTACGAATTCACTGCGCAGCGTCTGGATCAGATTGACGCGCACCAGGCGCAGGAAGATGCCCGCTGTCAACAGACCGAGTGCGACCGCGGGCAATATCGCATGCTTCAGCACATCGATCAGATTGCCGGTGTCCCCGTAGAGGATTGCGTCGACCACCATGATGTTGGTCTTCGGCGAAACATGCTGCAGTTGCAGCTCGACGGGAGTGCTCGCCCGGCCGGCGACCGGTAGCCACTCCAGCTTCACCGCGAAGATCAGCTTCAACAGCAGACCGACGAAGAAGACCGGCGCCGCGTAGGCCAGGACGGCGAAGAGCCGCAGCCCGGCGTCGGCCGCCGAATCACGGTGTGTCGCAGCGTATCTGCCGAGCGGCACGCCGACCGCGAAGGCGACGAGCAGCGCCCAGAACACCAGTTCCAGAGTTGCCGCGCCGTAGGTTGTCACCACCTCGCTGATCTGCCGATTGTCCTGAGAGTGACCGAAGTCCCCGTGCATCAGCCCGGAGATGTACTCCCAGTACTGGGTCAGGATCGGCCGGTTCAGACCGGCTGCTTCCTTGCGCACTTCGATCTGTTCCTGGGTCATCCGTCCGCCCATCGCGGCGCTGATCGGATCGCCGATCACCCGCATCAGGAAGAACACGACGGTGACCAGGATCCACGCTGTCGGCAGGATCAAGAACAGTCGAATCACCAAATACCGCAACAACGCCAGCTGTCGGGAATCCCCACTCGATTTCCCGCCCCACGGCAGCCCGAAGCGCCGGGCCCGATCCGGCACCTGCTTTTCAGCAGTGGTAATAGATTCGGGCCCGGCTTCGCCGGATGTCACTTGCTCAGCACCGTGTATCGGAACTTGAACGACGCGTCGAGTGTGTCCGACACCCCCTTGACGCTCGGATTCGACACCGCGATCTGCTTACCGGACAGCAGCGGCAGGGTCGGCAGGTAGTTCTGCGCGAGATCCTTCTGCACGTCCTCGATCACCTTGATGCGCTTGGTCTTGTCCTGCTCGGTCGTCTCCGCGGTGAGCTGCGAGTTGATCTTCGGCTCCTCGAAGTGCGACTGCAGGAAGTTGTTGGGCCCGAAGAACGGGGTCAGGTAGTCATCGGCGTCCGGGTAGTCCGGGAACCAGCCGAAGTGATAGAGCGGGTAACCGTCGCGGGCCCGTTCCTTCTGGTAGGTAACCCATTCGGTGGATTGCAGATTCACCTTGAACAGTCCGGTCGACTCCAGCTGCGATTTGATCGCCGCATACTCCTCGGAGCTGCTCGAACCGTAGTGATCGGGGTTGTACTGCAGGTTCAGCTCCACCGGTGCCGCGACGCCCGCACCGGAGAGGAACTTCGCCGCTGCATCCTTATTGGGCTTGGCCCCGTAGAGGTCCTTCAGCGGCTCGGCCGCACCCGGCATACCTTGCGGCACAAAGCCGTACGCGGGCTGATAGGTGTTCTTGTAGACGCCCTCGGCCAGCGCGGGTCGGTCGATCGATGACGCGATGGCCTTGCGCACCGCCAACTTCTGCTCCGGGGTACCGCCCGGCATGGTGTTCATATTGAAGACGATGTAGCGCAGCTCGCCGCCGGGCCCATCCGCCACCGTGACCTTGCTGTCTTTGCGCAGCGATTCGATATCGGTCGGCGTGAAGGATCGGTACGCGACATCGAGCGCGCCGCTCTGCAGATCGAGCTTCATATTGTCGGAGGTCGCGTAGTACTTGGTGGAGACCTGCGAGGTTTTCGGTGTGCCGAGGATGCCCTTGTAGTCCGGGAACGCCTTGTACTCGACCAGCTTGTTCTTGTCGTAGCTGGCGATCGTGTACGGGCCCGAGTAGCCCTTGGCCTTCACTACTTCCTCATCCGGCAGCACCTTGTCGGCCGGGAAGACCTTCTCGTCCACGATCGGACCGGCCTGGGTCGGCAGGATCGCGGGGAAGGTCTGATCGTTGGCGACCTTCAACGTGAAGTTCACAGTCAGATCGTCGGCGATTTCGGTCTTCTCGAGATTGCCCAGTAGCGAGGCGGGACCGTTCGGGTCGTTGATGCCCAGCATGCGATCGAAGGAGAACTTGACGCTCTTGGCGGTCAACGGGTTCCCATTGGCGAACTTCAGTCCCGACTTCAGCTTGCAGGTGTACACCGTCGGCGAACTGAAGTCACACTTCTCCGCGGCGTCCGGCTTCGGTGTGGCATCACCGGGCGCGAAGTTCAGCAGATACGAATAGATCTGCGTTTCGACCAGCAGCGAACCGTTGTCGTACGCGGCCGCGGGATCGAGCGAGAAGATCTTGTCCGTGGTGCCCGCCACCAAACCGGCCCCGTCACCACCCCCGCCGGTGCGCCCGGAACCGCATCCCGCGATCGCGGACACGGCCAGCGCCGCCATCCCGACGGCCGCGATTCGCCGCGTCCGCAACCTTCGCCCAGGCTTCTTTGAAACCAACATCAGGCCCCACTTCTCGAGCGCGCCACGCCGCGTGTCCTGGATCACAGGTCCGCGGAGGGCACGGTGAACTTCCGATATGTCGGCACCGTACCCACGATCCATTTCTGGGATGTTGCGTTTTCAAAGAAAAAATCACGAAGGTGTCACCGGGTGTTGCGCATGGTGCGCAGGTAAGGCCGGATCACCGGACGAATGACCAGGTTCACGCCGAAATCGGTGCGAAGGCGTCTCGAGGAGGCCATGGCACACCGGCGGACAAATATGGTCGATCACGCGCCCGGAACAAGATCGAACCCCCCGGCTGCTGCCGAGGGGTTCGTGGATTGTCCTGATATCAGGGACGGCTCAACGCGCTCGCATTCGCGTTCTCACTCAAGAGCATCGCCTCGGACTGTCCGGTGAGCATGCCCTCGAGCACGTTCTTGCCGATAGCCGCCTCGGTCGGCAGCGGAATCGGGTAGTCACCGTCGAAACAGGCGCTGCACAGCCGCGAGCGCGGCTGCTCGGTGGCGGCGATCATGCCCTCGGTGGAGATGTAGCCGAGGGTGTCCGCGCCGATGGAGCGGCGCACCGCCTCCACCATGTCCTCGTAACTGTCATCGGCTCCCGCGCCATTGGCGATCAGCTCCGCGCGTGAGGCGAAGTCGATGCCGTAGAAGCACGGCCACTTCACCGGCGGCGAGGCGATCCGCACGTGGATCTCGAGCGCGCCCGCCTCTCGCAGCATCCGGATCAACGCGCGCTGGGTATTGCCGCGCACGATCGAGTCGTCCACCACGATGAGGCGCTTACCACGGATGACCTCGCGCAGCGGATTCAGCTTGAGCCGGATGCCGAGCTGGCGGATGGTCTGACTCGGCTGAATGAACGTGCGCCCGACATAGGCGTTCTTCATAAGGCCCTGGCCGTACGGCACACCCGAGCCCTGGGCATAGCCGACCGCGGCGGGCGTACCCGACTCCGGCACCGGAATCACCAGATCCGCCTCGACCGGATGCTCCTTGGCCAGGCGACGGCCGATCTCTACGCGGGTGGCGTGCACCGAGCGACCGGAGATGGTGCTGTCGGGACGGGCCAGGTAGACGAATTCGAAGACGCAGCCCTTGGGTTCGGGATTGGCGAAGCGCATGGACCGCACACCGTCGGCATCGATCGCCAGCAGTTCGCCCGGCTCGATCTCCCGGACGAAGGCCGCACCGACGATATCCAGCGCGGCGGTCTCACTGGCAACGACCCAGCCACGGTCGAGCCGACCCAGACACAGTGGCCGAACACCGTGCGGATCCCGCGCGGCGTAGAGGGTGTGCTCGTCCATGAAGGTCAGACAGAACGCGCCCTTCAGCGTCGGCAGCAGCTTCATCGCCGCCTGCTCGATGCTCGAATCCGCGGCGGCGTGTGCCAGCAGTGCGGTCATCACATCGGAGTCCGAGGTGGCGGTGATCGGCGCGGGACGACCTCCGGAGACCGCAGGGGTGCCGATCAGTCCGAGTTCCCGTGCGCGGGCGCTCAATTCGGCGGTATTCACCAGATTTCCGTTGTGGCCCAACGCAAGTCCGGAACCGACCGAGGTGGTGCGGAAGATCGGCTGCGCGTTCTCCCAGGTGGTGGAGCCGGTGGTGGAGTAGCGGCAGTGACCGATGGCGATATGACCCGGCATCGCGGCCAGGGTCTGCTCGTCGAAGACCTGACTGACCAGACCGAGATCCTTGAAGACCAGAATTTGCGAGCCGTCGGAGACGGCGATGCCCGCCGCTTCCTGGCCGCGGTGTTGCAGCGCATACAAGCCGTAGTACGTGAGCTTGGCCACATCCTCGCTCGGCGCCCAGACTCCGAACACACCACACTCTTCGCGTGGTTCGTTCTCGACCTGATCGGGGGTAGTTTCGACCGGCAATTCGGCGTTGGTCACCGTTTGCTCCCTGTTCGGGCGGGCTGGGGGCAATGGCCATTCTACGGGTGAATCCCACGCGGCGATCACCGCCACCGCGTCCGCGCAGCAATCGCCGAGCGACGCTGCCGTCACGGCTGGCACGGTGCTACCGTGCCAGCCGTGACGACTACGGACGGTAGGGGGACCGGTGCGTCGGACAGGCGGTTGACCGCGCGCATGTGGCTCGCCCCGATCGCGGTGCTGACACTGTTCATGGCGCTGCTCGGCACGATGTATCTGGATTATGTCGTCGATCCGGAGAAGAACCTGCACGACTTTCCGATCGCACTGGTGAATCAGGATGTCGGTGACACCATCGGCGCACCGGGCCGAGAGCAGCAGGTGAACTTCGGTAACCAGATCACCGACGCGCTGCGGCAGGGCATCCCGGCGGACAAGGTCGATCTGCAGGTGCTCGGCATCAACGAGGCCCAACTGAAGATGCAGTCCGGTGCGGTGTACGGAACCATCCTGATCCCAAGCGATTTCAGTAAACGCCTCGGCATTCTCGGCGTCGGCAGCGTGCTGCCCGGTGATATCCAGCGCCCGACGCTCACGCTGCAGACCAATCCGCGCAGTGGCGCGTTCGTCACCGAGATCGTCACGACAATCGGCACCAGGGCGCTGGCCCAGGTGAACGAGCAGGTGGGCAAGCAGCTGACCGAACAGGTCCACGCGCAGCTGACACCGCCGCCCGGCGGCGCGCCCGCGCCCGAGTTGACCGGTGCGACCCGGGTGGCGCTCGCGGATCCGGTACAGATCATCATCGCGCCGTTCCGTCCGCTGCCCTCGGGCACCGGGCAGGGTCTGACCGCGTTCTTCTACGCGCTGCTGCTCCTGCTCGCCGGGCTGGTCGGTTCGATGACCATCCACACCATGATCGATGCCGCGCTCGGTTTCGTACCCACCGAATATGGGCCGTGGTATGTGCATTTCCCCACCACCCCGATCTCGCGTTTCAACACGCTGCTGATCAAGTGGGGTGTCATGGTGATTACCGCGAATATCGTCGCGGGCGTATTCCTCGGTGTGGCGAAGCTGCTCGATATGCCGATCGACCATCCGCTCACGCTGTTCCTCTACAGCGCGCTCGCCATCATCGCGGTCGGGATCACCGGGCTGTCCGTGCTGGCGGCGGCCGGCTCGGCAGGTCTGCTGATCAATCTGATCCTGTTCATCATCCTCGGGCTGCCCTCCTCCGGCGGCACGGTGCCGATCGAGGCGACGCCCAAATATCTCGGCTGGTTGGCGAAATTCGAGCCGATGCACCAGGTCTTCGTCGGGGTGCGCGCCATCATCTACTTCGACGCGAACTTCCAGGCGGGGCTGGCCCGCGGTGTGTGGATGGCCGTGCTCGGGCTGGCGATCGGTCTGGTGCTCGGCATCTTCATCACGCGGTACTACGACTACAAGGGCCTGCATCGGCGCGATCCGGCACGCGGCTGAGCCGGGTTGGGCCGAGCCTCGCGGTGGACGGTGCGACGCGGTCCGCGGGATGCACCAAGATGGTGTTGTGAATTCGTGGATCGAACGCGCGCAATATCTGGCCGATGAGCTATTCGCCCCACAAGCCGACGCCGTCGACCGCAACGGGGAGATTCCGCGCACGCATTTCGACGCGCTGGCCGAATCCGGCTTCTACGGCGCGACCATGGCCGACGATATGGATATCGGGACCTTCACCGAGGCCGGAGAGATCCTGGTGGCCGGATGCCTGGCGACCACCTTCGTCTGGGCGCAGCACCTCGGGGTCGCACGACGGGTTGCCACCTCACCGAATCTCGAACTGCGGGAACGACTTACAGAGGATTTGCGGTGCGGGCGGGTCCGCTCCGGCGTGAGCTACGCCGGCGCGAACGATAAGCCGGGATTGATCGCACGACGCGTCGAGGGCGGGTATCTGCTCGACGGCACCGCACCCTTCGTCACCGGGTGGGGCCTGGTGGACATCCTCGGCGTGATGGCGCGCGATGCCGACGACGAGGGTTCGTTGATCAGTGTGCTGGTGCCCGCGGAACCGGGACCAGCGTTGTACGCCACAGCGCTCCCGCTCATCGCCGCCGATGCGAGCAAGACCGTATCGCTCACCTTCGACGGTGTGCTGGTTCCCGATTCCGCTGTGGAGAACCGGATTCCGCTGCGCAACTTCCACGCCACCTTCATCCTGGCCGCGTGGCGCAACGGTGCACTCGCACTCGGTATCGTGCGGCGCTGTCTCGGCGAACTCGCACGCCTCGGCATCGACACCACCGCGCTGGCGGCCGAATCCGCCCGCATCCGAACCGAACTCGACGATGCACTCACCGGACAGTCGGATGTCTACCTGGCCCGCGCCCGCGCCTCCGAACTCGCGGTGCGCGCGGCGACCGCGTTGGTCACGGCCACCGGCAGCGCGGCGGTCACGCGCGGCAACCTCGCCGAACGCTCACTGCGCGAGGCGACGTTCACGCTGGTCTTCGGTTCCCGCCCGGCCATCAAAACCGCACTGCTGGATCGGCTCACCCGGCCCGAACGCGTGGCGGCCCGACTCGGCCGCGGCTAGCCAACGCTCGCGCTCGCACCGTCGGATTCGGGCCGTTCTTCCTGGAAGCCACCGTGCGCAGCGGGCGCGGTCACCGATCGTCAGTCCGCGGTGGCGCGCGCGATCGGCAGCCAATGTGCGACTTCACCGGCGCGGCTGCCGGACGCGTTGACCGCGCCGTCCGCCACTGCGGTGTCGAAGTCGAGCAGGCCGGTGGCGAGTAGGAGCCAAGTGCGCGGGTCCGTTTCCACCACATTCGGCGGTGTGCCCCTGGTGTGGCGCGGGCCCTCGATGCACTGCACCGCCACGAACGGTGGGACGCGGACCTCGACCGAATGGCCGGGTGCGGCGGCGGCGAGGGTGCGGGCGGTGGTGCGGACCGCGGCGGCGAGTTCCGGCCTGGCCGGGGCGGGTGCCGAATCGTCGCGCAACCAGGTGCTGACCGCGGCGACCGCCGCCCACAGTTCCGCCGGATCCACCGCTGCTCGTCCCGCCACGCTGCCGAGATTACTGCCGGACCCCGACAGGCCGGATCAAGCCCCTGAAGTCAGTCGGCCGAAACGCCACCCGCTCCGATCTGCTTGGGAGCGGCACGCATGCCGATGTAGACGTACTCGATACCGTTCAGGGTGGCGAAGACGACCGGCATGTAGTCCTCGCTGAAGGACGGGCCCGCGCCCGAGGCGGCCCAGACCGTATCGGTTACCGGTGTCAGCCCCATGTCCAGCGGCGGGGACATGTCCTTCATATCGTCGACGAATTCGTAGCGCAGGTGTGCGTTGCCGTCGTCGTCGCGGCTCACCGTGATGACGACGCCTTCGCGCCGGTAGGTGCCGAGGAACGGCGTGAGATCGGCCACGATCGGCGGCGGCGCCGGACCGAAGGCCTCGGGCATCCGGATACCGGCCAACTCGCCGAGCAGCTCCCGGAACAGATCGGCATACAGCTGCCGGGCGCCGCCGCCATTGGTCATCAGCGCGATGGCGACCCCCTCGCTCGGGACGACTCGCAGGTAGGCGTACTGGCCGATGGCAGCACCGTCGTGACCGTAGCCGCCGACACCGTTCCAGTCGT
This sequence comes from Nocardia sp. CA-107356, assembly GCF_050946365.1. Classification (NCBI taxonomy): domain Bacteria; kingdom Bacillati; phylum Actinomycetota; class Actinomycetes; order Mycobacteriales; family Nocardiaceae; genus Nocardia; species Nocardia sp. CA-107356. Next base: position 9,697,614 of record NZ_CP191992.1, read on the forward strand.
ACAAAGTCCACCCCAGTCCCCAGCCATCAGCGGAAACGGTCCACTTATCGGGAACATCGACCACCCGACGCTGCATCAGCGCGGCGCTCGCGGCGCGGAGCACCCGAGTCCCGTCCGCCGTGACGCCGCCGTCGAGGTGCATTCGCGCGAAGCGAACCATATCTCCGGCGGTGGTGATGACCCGCCCAGCAGGCCCGACCGCGCGGGGCATGAGATCCCAAGCCGGAGCCGGATCGGGATACGGCCCGTCTTCGCCGAGATGGCTCATCGCCACCCGAAACCGCAGCGCCTGCTCGGGCAGCGTCATCAGATGGTCGAGCCCGAGCGGCACGGCGATCCGCTCCGCCACCGCCTCATCCCAGGTCTTCCCGGTCAGCACCTCGACAACCCGGCCGAGCACCATGTACCCGAGGCCACCGTAGGAGACGGCCGTCCCCGGTGCGCAGTCCAACGCCACGTTCCTTGCGGCCGCGACATATCGGGCCAAGCAGTCGTCTCCGCGCCCGGCGTCGTAGTTGAAATCGTTTGTCACACCGCCGGTATGACTGAGCAGCTGTCGCGCGGTGATCCGCGAGGTGGCAGCCACATCCGGAGTGGCGAATTCCGCGAGCACATCCACGATCGGCGCGTCCAGATCGAGCTTGCCCTCGTCCACCAACTGCATGATCAGCGTCGCGGTGTACACCTTGGCAATCGACCCCGACAGGAACACCGAGTCGGTCGTCGCCTCGACACCGGTACCCCGGTGCAGGACCCCGCTGGCCAGTTCGTAGAGCTCACCGTCGACCAGCACCGCCAAGGTGGCTCCCGGTACCCGGTGCGCGATCCGCAGCGCGTCCAGTCGAGCCTGCCACTGCGCGACGGGGAAGCGGCGCCCCGTCGAATCGGTTGTTCCCCAGTCCCCGTTGACCTTCCAGTCACCTTCAACGTTCCAGCTCACGTTCTTCGACATGTGTTTCTCCTTCGCCAGCGTTCCATGCGCACATCGTTCTAATATGCGAACACTGTACGCATCCGCGTTCGACGTACGCAAGTGCGCGCTGCGTACCGCTCAGCAGGCCGCCTCGAGCCGGGCCGGAGTACGATGCGAGCTGATCACCGAGTTCGTTTGCCTACCAGGGGTTTTGCTACGCACAGCACGACCGGCATTGGGAGTGCTGCCGATTTCGAGGCCGGTTCGGTGATATGCGATCAGGCCGACGGCGGAGCCGAGCCGCGATGCGGGCGCGACGGCACCGCCAGTCGCCGCGTGTGGCCGATTACATTCGATGCGATCGCCAGCGCGACACGAACCGAGTCGGTCAGTTGCTCCAGGATCGAGCCGGCATGAGCCGGGCGACAATGTGCAGTGCGAGCGCACCACCGGCGTTCACGGCACAGTGCAGTAGGGCTGGCGCCGAGGCGCTTTCGGTGCGTCGACGCAGTAGGCCGAAGACGAGACCGCCGGCCGCGGTTGCGGCGATCGAGGCGGGGACGCTGTCGCCCGCGGCGCGCGCCGGATGGATATGCCAGAGGCCGAACGTCGCGGCCCCGATCAGCGATCCGCTGCGTGGTCCGAAAGTGTTGTCCAGCAAAGGGTCCAGCGTTGCGCGGAAGATGAGTTCCTCGCTGTAAACCGTGCCGATCGGGATATGTACGATGACCCACTCGCCGAACGGGACGTCCGGGGCGCGGCCGTCGAACGTGCCGAGACGATCGCGAACCGCTGGAATGGCAACGGCCGCACCGTAACCGGCGGCGACCATACTCGCCGAGGCGAGTCCGTAGCCGAGGCCCCGCGCGGACAGCCAGTTCGGTCGGCCACGGAATACCAGTGCGTAGCCGGTCGCGAATCCGGCATTGGCGGCCGTGCGGCCGCGTAGCCCCAGGTTCAGACGTGGCAACACCCAATTGCTCCACGCCAATGGAACACCTATGGCAACAATGGTTTTCGCGATTCGACCGAATGGCGTCATTTGATCTCGCGCTCGTAATCCTCGGCGGCCTCGAGCTGCGCCCGGATCCTGTCGGACTGCTCCACGGTCCAATCCGGCGGTGCGGCGACGGCGATCCAGCCGTCGAGCACCAGACTGCCGTACCGATGCCCGTGCCCGTCGGTGACACCCTGTGCGTTGGACAGATCGCAGGTCACCTGCCAGAAGGTGACGAACGGCCACCAGCGCATCTGGGATGAGACGTCGGAACCGCGCGGCTCGGACAGCCAATCCGGTTGGGAGAAGATCAGATCCGATGACCACCAAACGATCGGGTCGGAGGCGTGTTGCAAGTAGGCGATGCGCGGTGCGCGCCATTCGGTCGACGGCCGTGCGAGATCGGCACTATCGGAGGCGAATCGGACCACCAAGCCGTCGGCGTAGACCGGTTGCACCTCGCGCGAACCCGGATCACGGCGCGAAACGAACTGCTCCCACAGTCGATTCGAATTCGGCGGCCCGACCCACAGCGCACCGTCGACCTTCGAGCGCAGATCGGCGAGTCCGTCGAAAGCCGCCTCCGAACCCTGCGAACCGAGACTCTCGCCATAGACGAACAACTTCGGACGCGCACCCTCCGGCCGCGCCGACCAATGCTCGTACACCGCGTCGAACAGCTGCTTACCCGCATCCATTGCCTTACCGCGGTCCGCGAGAAACGACAGCACACTGGGCAGATACGAATACTGCGAGGCCACGGTGGCGGTATCGCCGCCGTACATGTACTCGATGGCACCGGCCGCCATGGAATTCACCCAGCCGGTACCGGTGGTGGTGACCACCACCAGCACCTTCCGGTCGAACGCACCCGTGCGCTCCAGTTCCGAGACCGCCAGTTCGGCCCTGGCCGCACCGCTCTGCGCCGACTCCAGACCCACATAGGCCCGAATCGGCTCGCGCGCGGGCTTACCGGTGGTCGAGGTGATCCTGGCGGCGGAGGGACCGTGCGAGACGAACCAGCGACCCTCGAAGCCGAGCGAATCCCATTTCGCCAGCGACGCCGGGCTGCCCGACCGCTCGGGCTGTATCGGCTGGACCGCATTCGGCGAGGTGTGATCGTTCTGCACGCTGAACGCGGAGTTCGCCACCGCGAAAAAGGCGCGCGAGGCCACACCGTTGAACAGCGTGACGGTCAGGATCACCAGGACCAGGAATCCGGCCGATGGCGCCAGCTCACGCGGCACCCGAACCCAGCGGTTGAGCTGGCGGGCCAGGAACCGGATGATCTCGCGCAGCGTCCGATAGGCCGCGACCACCCCGGCACCCACCGCGATGCTGAGCAATCCGGTGCGCAGGTAGGCCGGGGTGGTGGTGCCCTCCATGCCCATCAGCGCGGTGATCTCGCGCTGCCAGCGGGCCGACTGCACCAGCATGAAGGCCGCGGTGACGGCGGCGGTGAACAGGATGGCGGATTTCACCGCGTAGCGCACCCAGGTCGGCGGCGGCGAAATCCGGTCGCGCAGCAGCTCGGCCAGCCGCGGCCGGACCCACAGGCCGAACAGCCACTCCAGCACACAGCCGAGGCCGTAGCCGAGCGCGGCATTGATGCCGCTGATCAGGCCCTGGAACAACCAGTCGCGCGGTACCAGCGACGGCGTCACCGAGAGTGCGAAGAAAATCGTCGCGAAGACCAGCCCGGCGTAGTTGAGATCGATAATGTCCTCGGCACGCCGCACCACTACGACGCCGCGCGCACGCAGCTTCATCAAGGCGCTGGCGGTTTCGAGCATCGGTCAGCGTGACGGCGCGATGCCCGAATCGGTGGTGCACGGATCGGGCACGGGCGGCGTCAACGGGTCCGTAGCGATCATCACCCGAACAGTATGCGGGGTGTGCGCAGCCATCGCGGGGGTTGATCAGCGCGACGTGGTTGCGCACACCGGCGAAACGGCAGGCGGGGGCGCTATTTCAGCTGATGTTCGCGGGCCGACGAGATCGCCAGATAATCCCGGATCCGGTCCACCGTATCGGCCGACCAATCCGGTGGCTGCGCGATCGCGGCCCAGGCGTCGAGCACCAGATCGCCATAGTTGTGCCCATGTCCGTCGCTGACCCGCTGGGCATTGGGCAGATCCGCGGCGACCTGCCAGAACGTGACGATCGGATACCACGCCATCCGCGACGACACATCGGGACCGCGCGATTCGCGCAACCAATCCGGTTCGGAGAACAGCAGATCCGGCGACCACCACACCACCGGATCGGAGGCGTGCTGCAGGTAGGCGATGCGCGGCGGCAGCCAGGTGTCCCCAGGTTTCCACAGGTCGCCGCGACTATCGGCGAAACGCACCACCAGTCCGTCAGCGTAGGTCGGCAGTATCTCCGGTGAGCCGGGATCGCGCCGAGCGGTGACTTCGCTCCACAGCCGGTTGGAATTCGGCGGGCCGACCCACAGCACGCCATCGGTGCGCGACCGGATATCGGCCAGACCGGTGAACGCGCCCTCGGAGCCCTGTGAGCCCAGGCTCTCGCCATAGACGAGCAACTTCGGGCGCGCCCCTTCCGGCCGCGCCGACCAGTGTTCGTAAACCTTGTCGAAGACCAGCTTGCCCATCTGGGTGGCCTTGTCCTTATCCGACAGGAACGACAGCACACTGGGCAGATAGGAATACTGGGTCGCGGCGATCGCGGTATCGCCGCCGTACATCAGCTCGATGGATTCGGCACTGCTCGAATCGACCCAGCCGGTGCCCGTCGTCGTCACGACCACCAGCACCTTGCGCTCGAACGCGCCGGTGCGCTCCAACTCCGCCGCAACCAATTCGGCCTGCGCCTGCGGGCCGTCGGCCGACTCCAATCCGGCGTAGACCCGAATCGGATCGCGCGCCGGCTTTCCGGTGACCCGACTGATATCCGCGGCGGTCGGCACGAAGGAGACGAACCACCGGCCCTCGGAGCCGAGGGTGTCCCAGGCCGCCAGCGAGTTCGGACTGCCGGAACGCTCCGGCAGTTGCGGCTGCACGGCATTCGGCGAGGTGTGGCCGTTGCGCACGCTGAAGGCCGAATTCGCCACGTCGAAGAAGACTTTGGTCAGTACGCCGTTGAACAGCAGCACTGCCGCGACGACCACGACGAGGACTCCGGCCGGGACGGCCAGCTGGCGCGGAAAGTGGGCTCGCCGGATCAGCTCGAACGCGATGGAACGCACGAGCCAGCGCAGTGCCCGGAACACCGCGATGGCGATCGCACCGACCAGCGTGCTCAATGCACCGGTGCGCAGGAAGCCAGAGGTCGTGATCGGCTCCATATTCATCAGCGCGGTGATTTCACGCTGCCAGCGCGCCGATTCGACGAGCAGAAAGACCGCGACGGCGAGACAGGCCAGCACGATCGTGGTCTTGACCGCACCCGGCAGCCATTTCGGCCGCTTCGCCCACAGTCGCGTGACCGACGCGGGCAGCTGAGCAACCTTGCGACGCAACGGCTTGCGCAGCCACTTGCGGTACGCCCACTCGACCAGACAGCCGACGCCGTAGCCGATGGCCGCGTTGATCCCGCTGACCAGCCCCTCGAACAGCCAATCCCGTGGCAGCAGCGAGGGGGTCAGCGACCAGCCGAAGAACACCGTGGCCACGATGAGGCCGACATAATTCGGATGGAAAAAACGCTCGACGGCGCCGACAATTCTGCCGACGCCGTCGCGTAGGGCTGCCGAGACCTCACCAGCCTCCGGCGCGGTCAAATGGCACTGGCCCCGAACAGCTTGGGCAGCGTGCCCTCGTGCGCAGCGCGCAGTTCGTCGAGGGCAATCGAGAACTGCCCCTGCACCTCAACGGAATCCGAGCCCTGATCAACGACACCGATACGCACCCACGGCAATGCGCGCGCGGTGCACATCTTGGTGAAGCGAGTCTCCTCCGAACGGGGCACCGCGACCAGTACCCGGCCCGCCGATTCGGAGAACAGCTGCACGAACGGATCCGAACCCTCGGGAAGCAGGATGCGGCAACCGGTTTCGCCGGCCAGCGCGGCCTCGACCACGGTCTGGATCAGGCCGCCCTCCGAAAGGTCGTGCGCCGCACTGATCATGCCGTCGCGCGAACCCGAGGTCAGCACCTCGGCGAGCAACTGCTCACGGGGGAAGTCGACCTTGGGCGGCACGCCGCCGAGGTGATCGTGGGCGACCTGCGACCAGATCGAACCGCCGAATTCATCGGCGGTCTCGCCGAGCAGGATCAGCGTTTCGCCCGGCTCCAGGCCGAGGCCGGTCGGGATGCGCCGGTGCACATCGTCGATGACGCCGAGCACGCCGACCACCGGGGTCGGCAGGATGGCGTCCTGACCGGTCTGGTTGTAGAAGCTGACATTGCCGCCGGTGACCGGAATGCCAAGAGCCACACAGCCGTCCGCGAGACCGCGCACGGCCTGCTGGAACTGCCACATCACGCCGGGGTCCTCGGGCGAGCCGAAGTTGAGGCAGTTGGTGACGGCCTTCGGCGTGGCGCCGGTGGTGGCCACATTGCGGTGGGCCTCGGCGAGCGCGAGCTGTGCGCCGGTGTAGGGGTCGAGCTTGGTGTAGCGGCCCGAGGCGTCGGTGGCGAGCGCGATACCGCGGCCGGTCTCCTCGTCGATCCGGATGACACCGGCATCGGCGTGTTCGGCGAGCACGGTGTTGCCGCGGACGTATCGGTCGTACTGTTCGGTGATCCACCTGCGGCTGCACAGCTGCGGGCTGGCGACCATCTGCAGCAGGGTGGCGCGCAGTTCCTCCGGCGTCTTCGGCCGGGGCAGGGTGTCCGGGGTGTCGGCGATCAACGCGTCCTGGAAGTCCGGGCGCTGGACCGGACGCTCGTATACCGGGCCCTGATGTGCGACGGTGCGCGGCGGCACGTCGACCACGGTCTCGCCGTGCCAGCTGATCACCAGCCGGTCGCCCTCGGTGACCTCACCGATGACCGTGGCCAGCACATCCCACTTGTGGCAGACGGCCATGAACGCGTCCACGTTCTCCGGCGTGACGACCGCGCACATGCGCTCCTGCGATTCGCTGGAGAGCACTTCGGCCGGGGTCATCCCCTTGGCGCGCAGCGGCACCCTGGTCAGATCGATATGCATGCCGCCGTCGCCAGCGGCCGCGAGCTCGGAAGTGGCGCAGGACAATCCGGCACCGCCGAGGTCCTGGATGCCGACCACCAGCTTGGCCGCGTACAGCTCGAGACAACACTCGATGAGTACCTTCTCGGCGAACGGGTCGCCGACCTGGACGCTGGGCAGCTTCTTGCGGCCGGTACCGGATTCGTCACCGGAGAAGGTGTCCGAGGCCAGCACCGAGACACCGCCGATGCCGTCGAGGCCGGTGCGCGCACCGAACAGGATGATCTTGTTGCCCGCGCCGGAGGCGAAGGCCAGATGCAGATCCTCGACCCGCATCACGCCCGCGCACAGCGCGTTGACCAACGGGTTGCCCTGATAGGAGGCGTCGAAAACGGTCTCGCCGCCCACATTCGGCAGCCCGAGCGAATTCCCGTAGCCGCCGACACCGCGCACCACGCCGTCGACGACGCGGCGGGTATCGGGCGCGTCCGCCGCACCGAAGCGCAGCTGATCCATCACCGCGATGGGCCGTGCGCCCATGGCCATGATGTCGCGCACGATGCCGCCGACGCCGGTGGCCGCGCCCTGATACGGCTCCACGTAGGAGGGGTGATTGTGGCTCTCCACCTTGAAGGTGACCGCCCAGCCGTCGCCGACATCGACGACACCCGCGTTCTCACCGATGCCGGCGAGCATCGAGGATTTCATCTCCTCGGTGGTGGTCTCGCCGAAGTAGCGCAAATGCACCTTCGAGGACTTGTACGAGCAGTGCTCGCTCCACATCACCGAGTACATGGCCAGTTCGGCGTCGGTCGGCCGGCGGCCGAGTATTTCCTTGATCCGCGCGTACTCGTCGTCCTTGAGACCGAGCTCCTTGTACGGCTGTGGAGCATCGGGAGTCGCTGCGGCTGCGCTAACGGTGTCGACCTGCGGAGTCACGGAGTACCAGGGTCCTTTCGGGCCGGAACGCGAAGCTGGGGATTCGCCCTGAAGTTTAGCTGTGGCCCTCGGTGGGCAGCCGGTCGCATCGACCCCTCGCCCGGATCGCCGGGTTTTCCACGCGCCCGAGCCGAATTCGCCAGGTGCGGACTGTGACGCAGAACATGGTGTGTATCGGCGCGAATGCCTCGGGTCGGCACATGTTGCGCGACTTCGCAACCGCTACGCTTTGGCGGTGAACGATCGATCGGGGGTTGCGGATCCGGCCGAGCAGCCCGTCACCACGCGGAACACCCGGCTCGAATCCGGCTCGGACGCCTCGCCGCGATTCTCGATGTCGAACCAACAGACACGCTGGCTGCTGATCGCCTTGGGCCTGTTCATCATCTCGGTCACCGTCTCGCTGGTGGTGCACTGGTGGAACGGGTACATCGATCTCCAGGTCTACCGCAACGGTGCGCGTGTCTGGCTGGACGACGGCGAGCTGTACGGACCGATGCCCCCGGTCGAGGGGATCGGACTGCCGTTCACCTATCCCCCGCTGGCCGCCCTGTTCTTCGCACCGCTCGCACTGATGCCGCTGCCACTGGCCGAGGTGTTGGTGACCGCCACCTCGGTGCTCAGCCTCGGGATCGCGCTGTGGCTGGTGTTCGCGCGGCTGCGCCCGACCCTCGAGCGACGGACCATGCTGGCGCTGGTCATCGGCGCGGTCGCGGTGGCGCAGATGTTCGAGCCGACTCGGCAGACCTTCAACTTCGGACAGATCAACCTGGTGCTGATGGCCGCGATCACCATGGATTGCCTTGTCCGCAGGCCGATCTGGCCGCGCGGCATGCTGATCGGGATCGCGGTGTCGGTGAAGCTGATCCCGGCCGGATACCTGCTCTACTTCCTGCTGCGCCGGGATTGGAAGGCCGCGGGCACGCTGATCGTCTCCGCGATCGTGGCGGTCGGACTCGGATTCCTGCTGTTCCCCAGCGATTCGGCCGAATATTGGTTCCACACGCTGGCCGATACCGGCCGCATCGGCCCGCCCTACTTCGCGGGCAATCAGTCGATCAAGGGTATGGCCTTCCGCCTCGGCGTCTCCGATTCGCTGGCGACGCTGATCTGGATCACGATGTCGCTGATCGCGATTGCCCTCGCGGCGGTGTGGATGCACCGGCTGATCCGCTCCGGCCAGCAGGTCGCCGCGCTGATGGTGAACGCGGCCGCGGTGTTACTGGTCTCGCCGGTCTCCTGGTCGCATCACTGGGTGTGGATCGCCCCCGGCCTGCTGGTCGCCGCCGACGCGATCGCCCGCGGCACCCGCAATCGGTGGTACATCGGCGCTGTGGCCGCATTCACCCTGCTGTTCCTGATCGGCCCGCAATGGCTGCTGCCGCATTCGAAGGATCTGGAACTCGGCTGGGCCTGGTGGCAGCAGATCATCGGCAGCAGTTACGTATTGGCGACACTCGCGGTCTTCGTCATCGCGGTCGCGAAGTACCACCCGACCACCGCGGACACCCCGGAGCTGGCCGACGCCTAGGAACGGCACCTGCAGCGGCGGGTCAGCTGGTGTGGGGCAGGACTTCTGCTGCGATCAGATCGAGGTGGTCGAGGTCGGCCAGGTCGAGGATCTGCAGGTAGGCCCGGTCCGCGCCGATGGCCGCGTATCGGCCGAGTTTATCGACCACTTCGGCCGGTGTGCCGACGAGCGCATGGGCCCGGATCTCCTCGACGTCGGCCGCGTCGAAGATCTCGAGGCGGCGACTCACCTCGGCATCGTTCCTGCCGACGACGACCGCATGCGCCACAGACAGATCGAGTGTCGCGGGGTCACGCCCAACCGCGGCGCAGGTATTGCGGACGCGATCGAACTGCTCTGCCGTTTCGTCCAAGGTCTTGAAACCCGCATTGAATTCGGCGGCGTACTTCGCCGCCAGCATGGGCGTGCGCCGCTTACCCGCACCCCCGACAATGACCGGCGGATGCGGCGTCTGCACCGGCTTGGGCAGTGCCGGTGAATCCGTGATGCGATAGTGCTTGCCGGAGAAGTCGTAGCGCTCGCCCACCGGTGTATCCCACAGTCCGGTGATCAGCTCCAACTGTTCCTCGAGCAAGTCGAACCGGCCGACCGTATCCGGGAACTCGATGCCGTAGGCCCGATGCTCGGCCTCGAACCACCCTGCGCCCAAACCCAATTCGACCCGGCCGCCACTCATCTGGTCTACCTGGGCGACAGTGATGGCCAGCACTCCCGGGTTGCGAAAGGTCGCCGAACTCACCAGCGTGCCGAGGCGGATCCGACTGGTCTCCCGAGCCAGCCCCGCCAGCGTGATCCACGAATCGGTCGGCCCGGGCAACCCATCGCGTTCCCCCATCACCAGATAGTGATCAGACCGAAAGAACGCATCGAACCCACACTCTTCGCTGCGCCGCGCTACCCGGAGCAGATCGTCATACGAGGCCCCCTGCTGCGGTTCGGTGAACACCCTGAGCAACATCCCGCCATGCTACCGATCAGCCCCACCATCGAGGTGAGTCGAATGGCGGCTCGACACACTCCCGACCAGCATTCGACGCACTTCGACAGTCCGCGAGGAGCCACACGCCCGGATTGCGCGGGGACTCAGCCGATCGGTGCAGGGGTCAGGAATGCGGCGAGAGCGGCGGCGTAGGCCGGGACATCCGCTGCGCCCATAATTTCCCGTGCCGAGTGCATCGCCAGCTGGGGTGCGCCGACATCGACGGTCGGCATACCGGTGCGAGCCGCGGTCATCGGGCCGATCGTCGAACCGCACGGCAGATCGGCGCGGTGTACGTAGCGTTGCAAGGGCACCTTCGCCTGTGCGCAGGCCAAGGCGAATGCGCCGGCACCTGCCGCGTCGGTGGCGTAGCGCAGGTTCTGGTTGACCTTGAGCACCGGGCCGCCGTTGACCTCGATGCGGTGCGCTGGCTCGTGCCGGTCCGGATAGTTGGGGTGCGTGGCATGCGCCATATCGCCGGAGGCACAGACGGATCCGGCCAGGGCGGCCAGGTATTCGGCGCGGCCGCCGCCACGCGAGAGCACGATGCGCTCCAGCACCGTCGGCAGCAGATCGGACTGCGCGCCCCGATCGGATTGGCTGCCGACCTCCTCGTGGTCGAACATCGCCAGCACCGCAATGGCCGCGCCGGGTTCCGCGATCGCCGCGAGGAAGGCGCGCAGTCCCGCGTAGCAGGTGCCCTGATTGTCCAGGCGTGGCGCGCTCACCAGATCACGGTCACGTCCGACCAACCGGCTCGGCGCCAGGTCATGGGTCATCAGCTCCCAGCCGAGCACCTGGGCGGGGTCGACCTCCGCATATTCGGCGACGAAATCGAGGAAGGAGCGCGGCTGCGCGCCGATACCCCAGATCGCGTTGACGTGGCGCTGCGGGTCCAGGGTGACGCCGCGGCGGTCTTCGGAGAGATGGATCGCGAGCTGCGGCACCCGCAGGATCGGTTCATCGATGCGAACCAGCCTGTCGCGCACCGCATTTCCGTCGCGCACACTCAGCCGACCCGAGATGCCGAGTTCGCGGTCCAGCCACGAGTTCAGCCAGGCGCCGCCGTAGGGCTCGAGCCCGACCAACTGCCAGCCGACCGATGCCAGATCCGGATGCTGCTTCACCCGCAGGTTCGGGCTGTCGGTATGCGCGCCGACCACCCGGAACGGCGTGCCGCCCGACGAATCGGCCGTCGCCCAGGCGACCAGCGAGCCGCCGCGCACGACGTAATGTCGGCTCGGCCCGTCCGAGGGCCACGGCGCCGACTCCGCGAGCCGGGTGAAGCCGTTGGCATCCAACTCCTGGGCGACCGTCCGACAGACATGGAAGGGCGAGGGGGAGTCGTCGATGAAGGCACACAATCCGGCGGCCGTGGCAGCGGTAGTGGAAACGGGCATGTCTGCGATCCTAGGCAGACGTCCAGACGAACCCGGAACCGATCGACTCGATTCGCGATCAGCTATCGAGCTGCCACTCCGCTGCGCAGACGCTGTGACCGCACAACGAGTTCCGAGCACTTCAAGCTCCGTGCAGTCGCCGCCGTCGCCGATGATCGGCGAGAGCTGAATTCCCTTGGGGCCGTTGCGGACATAGGTCGCATCGCCCGGATAACACGGTTCCGCGGCGGCCGTGGGCGCGGTCTTGCGGTAGCGGCGCACGATCTCGCCGCGGTCGTTGATCAGCAGGGCGGTGTGCTACGGCGGGCCGCTCCCCCATCGAGAACACGCCCGAGACATCGCAACGGCAGGCCTCGATGACGACCGCGACCTCCTCGCCGAATCATCGTCGCGGTGGCGTACGACTCGTCTCGCCATACGTCACCCTATGGTCGAATATTGGGGCAGCATCGCTCCCGGTCGCCGGTCTCGAACTAATTCCGAACTTAATCGAAACAACTCACCCACACATACCGAACCGGGCGTCCAGCACGTTTCGCCGGATTATTCATCCGATGATTAGGCTGGCCTTACTCCGAGAACTACTCGGAAGAAACAAGTTCCAGTAAACGCATCAGTTCGGCATAACGGCGCGCGCCGATACGCGTGCGCAACTGCTGCTCGGCGTGTACCTCCTCGGCACGTACCGAATCGACCAGATCCGAACCGAGCCGACTCAGGCCGATCAGAATGCGGCGGCGGTCGCCTTCGGCGGCGACTCGGAAGATCAGGCCGCGTTCGGCGAGGGCGTCGGCATGCCTGGTCGCCGACGACGGCGGTAGCTGCGACCTGGCCGCGAGCTCACTCATGGTGACCCCGAATTCGGCGGACAGATTCGACAGCATCGACCACTGATCGGCCGTGAGTTGCCTGGCACACAGGGCGGCGTCGAGGCGATCCAGCCAACGCCGTTCCGCGGCACGCAGCGCACCATGCAGCGTGGAATATCCGCTTACAATGGTCGTCATTATTTCTTGATTTCCCGCCTGCCATGAATTCGCTCGAACGAGAAGAAGAGTACCGAATGTCAGCGTTCGGCGAGGGCCCAGACGGCACGATCGAGATCCTGAACATAGTCCCGATGCAGGGACCGGGCGGGATCGTCGCCGCATCATGCGATGCGGCGATTTCCCTGGCCGTCGACGAAATCAACGCTGGCGCAGGATTTCTCGGCCGCGAAATTCGTACTACGAATATCGATGGCGGCCGGAATCCATACGAAGTCGCCGACGAGGTTGCGGCGCTGCTCGCCACCGGAATGGTGCATGCGATCACCGGCTGGCACACCTCCGCGGTGCGCTTGGCGGTGGCGCGCGCCAATGCCAGCCGGGTGCCGTATCTGTTCGCGACCGGGCACGAGGGCCTCACGAATGAGCGTCCGGGTGTGCTGATGCTCGGGGAACATCCGGCGGGCCAGACCCTGCCCGCGGTGCACTGGCTGGAACGCGAATACGGCGTGCGCCGCTGGGCGATCATCGGCACCGACTACATCTGGCCGCGCGAATCGGCCAAGGCGGTGCGCCGCAGCCTGGCCGATCCGAGCGCCATTGTGTTGGAGCGATTCGTACCACTGGGCGCGCCCGATTTCGGCGAATTCCTGCGACATCCCGCGCTGGCGCAAGCCGACGCCGTCATCATCCTGATGGTCGGCGCGGACGTCTCGCGCTTCAATAGGCAGTTCGCCGCGACCGGGCGCGCCGACACCCTGCTGCGGATCAGCCCGGCCGCCGACGAGAACGTGTTGCTGGCGGGCGGTCCCGACGCGAATCACAACTTCTTTGTGGCATCGAGCTTCTTCGTGGACCCACGCACCGAAGACGGACGCGACCGACTGGCCCGCTACCGCCGACTACACGGCGACTTCGCGCCCGCCCTGACCAGCTTCAGCAATATGAGCTACGAGGCGATCCACACGCTGCGCGCCATCGGCGAGACGGTCGGATCACTACGCGTACCCGAGGTGCACGCGGCGCTCGATCAGGGCGCACTGCTCGAAACACCCGGCGGCACACGAGGATTCCTGGGAAACCAGGCCCAGCAGCACGGCTACATCGCGCTCGCCGACGGCGTCGATTTCGACATCATCGCCCAGATCACCTGATACGGCGACCATGACGGAACGAGTCCTACGAGCGACCCGTTCGTGCCGCAGGCACCCGCCAACTACACAGCGACCAGGGTGTCCAGTACCGACAGGAACAAACCGAGGCCGTCATCGCTCGGACCGGTCAGTGGTTCGGTGGCATGCTCCGGATGCGGCATCAGACCGACGATCCGCCCATCGGCGGAGGCGATGCCCGCGATATTGCGCTGCGAGCCGTTCGGATTGTCACCCGCGTAGCGGAATACCACCCGGCCCTCGCCCTCGAGCTCGTCGAGCACCTGCTCGGAGGCCTGGTAGCGACCCTCGGCGTTCTTGATCGGGATGAGGATCTGGGCGCCGGGCTCGAAGCGCGAGGTCCACGCGGTATTCGCGGATTCGACGCGCAGCCATTCGTCACGGCAGATGAAGTGCAGCCCCTCGTTGCGAGTCAGCGCGCCGGGCAGCAGACCGGCCTCGCACAGCACCTGGAATCCGTTGCAGATACCGAGCACCGGCAGGCCCTGCCTCGCGGCCTTGACGACCTCGCCCATCACCGGCGCGAACCGGGCGATGGCACCGGCGCGCAGGTAGTCACCGTAGGAGAAGCCGCCGGGCACGACCACCGCGTCGACCTGCTTGAGATCGGCATCGGCATGCCACAGGCTGACCGCCTCGGCGCCCGCCAGCTCGACCGCACGGGCGGCGTCGACATCGTCGAGCGTGCCAGGAAACGTAATGACCCCGATGCGCGCAGTCATGAGACCCGCACGACCTTCCAGTCCTCGATCACGGTGTTGGCGAGCAGCGCCTCGGCGATCTGTTCGAGCTCAGCGTCGCTGACACTGTCGTCGACATCGAGTTCGAATCGCTTGCCCTGCCGCACATCCGACACTCCGGCGAATCCCAGGCGCGGGAGCGCACCGGCGATGGCCTGACCCTGCGGATCCAGGATCTCGGCCTTCGGCATCACCTCGACCACGACTCGTGCCACGCGTTGCTCCTCAGGTGGTGTTGGGGTTACCTGAGCAGCGTAGTTGTCCAGCTTGTCCGAGCGACGGTCGGGGTCGCGTCAAATAGCATGGCCCCATGCGCATAGCCCACTTCGGCCACTCCTGCATCCTCGTCGAGTTGCACGGCAAGAAGGTGCTGTTCGATCCGGGTACTTTCTCGCACGGCTTCGAAGGCATCACCGGCCTGGACGCCATCGCGGTCACCCACCAGCATCCCGACCATATCGATCCGAACCGGATCCAAGCGCTGCTCGACAACAACCCGAACGCGCGCTTGTTCAGCGATCCACAGACCGCGCAGCTGCGCGACGAATCGTGGGAACCGGTGCACGCGGGCAATGTGATTGCCCTCGGCGACCTCCAGATCACCGGAGGCGGCGGCAGGCATGCGGTGATCCACCCGGAGATCCCGGTGATCGATAACACCGTTTTCCAGCTCGGCACCCCGGACGATCCGGCGCAACTCGTGCACCCCGGCGACTCACTGTGGGTGCCGCCGGTGCCGGTCGGCGTACTGGCCATCCCGGCGTCCGCACCGTGGATGCGAATCAGCGAGGCCGTGGACTATCTCCGCGCGGTCGGCCCGCGCACGGCCTTTCCGATCCACTTCGGCATCCTCCAACCCGAGGCGCAGGGCATCTACTTCGGCCGCCTCGCCGAAATGGGTCCCGCTGGAACAGAATTCACCGTCATCGCACCCGAGGACCAGCGAGACCTCTAAACCGGCCGCTGCTCGGCGTAGGTGGTCAGGAACAGCGCCTCGGCCAGGGCTATGTGTTCGATCTCGGTCGGGTCCACGCTCTCATTGGGGGCGTGGATCAGGCATTTCGGTTCCTCGACGCCGAGCAGCATGATCTCCGCATCCGGATAGGTGTCGGCGAAGACATTGCACAGCGGGATCGATCCGCCCTGCCCCTGCGTGGTCGTCGCCCGGCCATATGACGCGGTGAGCGCGGCATCCATCGCAGTACGCGCCGGACCGCCGCTGGCCGACTGGAACGGCGCGCCGGTCGACTCGGTCTCGATGGTGAGCTCGGCCCGCCACGGCGTATGCGCCCGCAGATGCGCCATCAGCAGTTTCAGCGCCTGGTCCGGATCGGTACCCGGCGGAATGCGCAGGCTCAGCCGAGCCCGCGCCGAGGGCTGAACGGCCGCCGACGAGCCGACCACCTTCGGCGCATCGATACCGAGCACCGTCAAAGCCGGACGCGCCCAGAGCATATCGGCGACAGTGCCGTCACCGGTGAGTTCGACGCCGCCGAGCACGCCGGCGTCGGCACGGAATTGGTTCTCCGAGTACTGCACACCCGGCCAGCGCTGATCATTGCGCAGACCGGCGACCGTGGTGTTGCCGTGTTCGTCGCGCAGCGAGGCGAGTAGATGGATGAGCGCGGCGAGCGCATCGGGGGCCGGACCACCGAACATGCCGGAGTGCATCGGCCCGGCAAGGGTTTCGACGGTGACGACGACATTCACATTGCCGCGCAACGTCTCTGTGAAGGTCGGCACTCCGACGGCGAAATTCCCGCTGTCGCAGACCAGAATCGCGTCGGCACGCAACAGATCCGGATTGGCCTCGACGAATCGTTCGAGTCCGCCGGTGCCCTGTTCCTCGGAGCCCTCGGCGACCAGCGTCACCCCCAGCGGCAGGTCCGCGCCGAGCGCCCGCAGTGCGGTCAGGTGCATGACGATATTGCCCTTGCAGTCCGCACTACCGCGCCCGTACCAGCGACCGTCCTTCTCGGTCAGCTCCCAGGCCGGAGTGCGCCAGGCGTCGTCGTCCAATGGCGGCTGCACGTCGTAGTGGCAATACAGCAGTACCGTCGGCGCACCGTCGGGTGCGGGGCGGGAGGCGATGACGGCCTTACTGCCGTCGGGTGTTTCGTGCAGGCCCACCCTGGTCAGACCGGCCGCGGCGAACACGTCGGCCACCCACTGCGCGGTCCGGTCGCATTCCTCGGCCGGAAACTGCCGCGGATCGGCCACCGACTTGAACGAAACCAGCTGGGCGAGATCAGTTTTCGCCTGCGGCATCAGCGCGGCCACCCGCGCGCGCAGGTCGGCGGTACGGGGATCGTCGGAAGTCATGCCAGCGCCTCACTTGGTCGTATTGTCGAACTTCATATCCTGCACTTGCTTCGGATACGGGCCCACCCGATAGGTCTCGATGGCCGAATTCGACCGCCACGACACCCCGTCGCCGATCACCAGTCAAGCCGGTGCCAGACCCTGCCCGATCAACCGGTCCGACCTGCTCGATTAGTCGATAGTTGGTGCGGCCGGAACACCGAGAAGCCGCTCGTGCGGGCGAAGCTCTCCTCGGCAACCACGCCCGAGCCGCCGCCGACACCACTCTTGCACGGCAAACCGATCCGATCCGCGAACTCACCGGCCGCGTCGTAGGTGCCGCATGTGGTCATCGGCGCGATGGCGTGCCGAGCATGGCGACCTTGCCGTCGCCGATGTGGGAATCCGCAGCGAACACCGCTTGCTCTGTGACATGCTGATAGTCCATATGTTGAATTGTAAAACAGCTAGCATCCATACAGTCTCAATGAGTGTGTAAGCGACACAGCCAGTTTCAATCTCCAGGGAACTGGTATCCGGTCTTGGCAAACAATTGCTGCGAGTGCGCTGGAGGCGAGATGGCAGCTAACCAGGAATCCGAAGACCTATTCGCGATGCCAGCATTGGACCGGACCGCACCCAAACGCGGATTCCCGGCTCACGAGCTGATTCCCGACGTCGCCTATGAGATCGTGCACGACGAACTCATGCTCGACGGCGTATCCCGGATGAACCTGGCGACCTTCTGCACCACCTGGGTCGACAGCAAAGTACTCCTGCTGATGGCCGAATCCATCGACAAGAACATCGTCGACAAGGACGAGTACCCACAGACAGCGGAGTTGGAGCGACGCTGTGTGCGGATGGTGGCCGATCTGTGGCACTCCCCCGATCCGTCGGCCACGCTCGGCACCTCCACCACCGGATCCAGTGAGGCCGCGATGCTCGGCGGCCTGGCCGCGAAGTTCCGCTGGCGCAAGCGCGGCGGTACCGGCACGCCGAACTTCGTCTGCGGTCCGGTGCAGGTGTGCTGGGAGAAATTCGCCCGCTACTTCGATGTGGAGATCCGCCAGATCCCGCTGCGCGGCGATCGGCTCACCATGCATCCGGACGACGCGGTCGCGCACTGCGACGACCACACCATCATGGTGGTGCCGACCTTCGGCCAGACCTTCACCGGACTGTTCGAGGATGTCGCGGGAATCAGCAAGGCCCTCGACCAACTGCAGGCGGTCAGCGGCCTGGACATTCCGATCCACGTCGACGCCGCAAGCGGCGGCTTCCTCGCACCGTTCACCGCACCGGATCTGATCTGGGATTTCCGGTTGCCGCGGGTCAAGTCGATCAATGCCTCCGGCCACAAGACCGGCCTCGCCCCGCTCGGCTCCGGCTGGGCGATCTGGCGCGAGGCCAGCGATCTGCCCGAGGAACTGATCTTCAATGTGGACTACCTCGGCGGCAGCATGCCCACCTTCAACCTCAACTTCTCCCGCCCCGGCGGGCAGGTGATCGCGCAGTACTACGACTTCATCCGCCTGGGCCGCACCGGCTACACCCGTCTGCAGTCGGCGATCTACCACGTCGCCCAATATCTGTCCGATGGTCTGAGGAGGCTGGGGCCGTTCGAGATGATCCACGGTGGCAATCCGCACAACGGCATCACCGCGGTGTCGTGGCGGCTGCATGGCGAACCCGGTTTCAACCTCTACGACCTCTCCGATCGGCTCCGCACCCGCGGCTGGTTGATCGCCGCATATCCGCTGTCCGCCGACCGCGAGAACGAGACCGTCATGCGCGCGGTGATCCGTCACGGATTCACCCACGATATGGCGGATCTGCTGCTCGCCGATATTGTCCGCAGCATCGAACAATTGGCGAAGCATCCGCTGTCCACCTCACTGACCCGCGCCGAGGCAGGCGGGTTCACGCACAGCGCGACCGCGGTCGTGCCAACCGAGCGAGCGACCAAAGGCGCTGCGACACAGGCGAAGTCGTGACATCGCGACCACTCCGCAGACGCCCGTAACAGGCTGCGCGCCGCCGCCCGGTCACGCCAATTGCGGGCGGCGGCGCCTCTCGTGCGGCGGTGCCGACCACACCCCCTACACGGCTTGTGCCGTTCAAGCCGCCCTGGCGGCGGTGAACGGCTCCCAGCGGTATACCTCGCTGGCCGCGCCGTGGAACAACGCGAGATCGACCGCGTCGAGCACGGCCTGACGCGGACCGGAGCGGCCGAGTTGTGCGGCGGAAACCGCCAGACGCAGCACGCCACCGCGGCGCGCGGTCCTGGCCGCGCCGAGCACCAGCGCGCGACACCACCACGGCTCGGCGCGGAAACCCTCGCCGATGCCGTAGACACGCGCCTTCTGCGCGACATTCCGTTCGAGATCGAGGATCGATGTCAGACCGAGCGCGAGCCGGAAGCCGACCTCGGGCAGTGCCTCGATCGCGCCATCGGAGGCATCCCAGCGCGGGGCCGCGAAGAGCCGGGTGCGCAGTTCCACCTGTTCCAGCACCCGATCCGCGGCGGTGAGCCGCAGCCGGGCCTCATGCCGCGGCAGGGTCGAGAATTCGGCCCTGCGGCGCTTGGTCGCCGCCTGGTCGTAGCCGTGCAGCACGATCGCATCACCGCGAGCCCGACGACCGCGCAGCCAGGACTGCGTCGCCGCATCCTCGAGCAGCCGGTACCCGCTCTTGAGCCGGGGCGCCACCAGCAGCGAGAGGCGCACGTCGCGGCGATCCATCTCGGCCGCGAATTCGATTGCCGCGTCCCGCGTGGTGTCCCGGATCCCGGAGATCGACACGATCAGCTCAGCGTTCATGAATCCACGGTGTCAGCCGCAGATGTACTCGACGTGCAGGGCGGATGACCCGCCGACGAACACTCCGTCACACCCCCACCGCGCTGTCACCCCCCGGGTGTGCGGCCGGCGTACCGGCCGCGCACACCCGTACTAGGCCGCTGCGAGGCCTAGCATGTCGAGGACCCAGGCGTATTCGAAGGCGACTTCTTTCCATTTCTCGTAGCGGCCGCTGACGCCGCCGTGGCCCGCACTCATTTCGGTCTTGAGCAGCAACGGAGCGTCGCCGGTCTTGGTGGCGCGGAGCTTGGCGACCCACTTGGCGGGTTCGACATAGAGGACACGGGTGTCGTTGATGCTGGTGATCGCCAGGATCGCGGGGTAGTCCTTGGCCTCGACGTTCTCGTAGGGGGCGTAGGACTTCATGTAGTCGTAGACGTCCTTGTCCGCCAGTGGGTTACCCCACTCGTCCCATTCGATGACGGTGAGCGGCAGCGATGGGTCGAGGATCGAGGTGAGCGGGTCGACGAAGGGCACATTGGCGAGGATGCCCTTGAACAGTTCGGGCGCCAGGTTCGCCACCGCGCCCATCAGCAGGCCGCCCGCACTGCCGCCGTCGGCGACCAGCCGGTCCGGCGAGGTGGCGCCGGTATCGATGAGATGCCTTGCGCAGGAGACGAAATCGGTGAAGGTGTTCTTCTTGGTGAGCGTCTTGCCGTGCTCGTACCAGAGCCGTCCCATTTCCCCGCCACCGCGCACATGCGCGACCGCGAAGACCATGCCACGATCGAGCAGCGACAGCCGCGACGTCGAGAACGACGGATCCATACTGGCTTCATAGGAGCCATATCCGTACAGCAGTAGCGGTTTCGGCCCCTCGGGGAGGTTCTTCTTGCGCACCAGTGAGATCGGGATCCGGGTGCCATCCGCGGCGACCGCCCAATCCCGGTGCTGCTCATAGTCGTTCGCGTCGTACCCACCGAGCACCGGCTGCTCTTTGCGCAGCAGCAGCTCACCGGTCGCTGGCACATAGTCGAAGACCTGCATCGGCGTGATGAACGAGGTGAGGCCGATCCGCAGCGTCGGCTGCTCCCACTCCGGGTTCGCGCCGGAACCGACCGCGAAGAGCTCCAGCTCGAATTCGAGTTCGCGCCGTTCGCCGTAGCCGGAATCGGTCAGCGGCCAAATGGCGACGCGGGTCAGGGCTTCGCGCCGATAGCTCAGCACCAGATGGCTGGCGAACGGGTCGATATCCTCGAGCCGCACATCGTCGCGGTGTCCGATCAGCAGCGTCATATTCGACGGATCCGATACCGGGGCCTCGGCGAGCACGAAGTTCTCCGCCTTCACCCCGTCCACGATGTCGTTGTGCAGGATCAGGAAACGGTCCTCGCCGCCGACCACCGCATGTTCGGCGGAATACTCGACGCCCTCGCGCCGCGGCAGGATGACCCGGAATTCCCCTTCCGGATTATCGGATTCGAGCACCAGACCCTCGGTGGTGATCTTGGAGCCGACCCAGATCATCAGGTACTTCTCCGAGCGGGTCGCGCCGATGCTCACCCAGTAGCGCTCGTCGGGCTCGTGGAAGACCTTGACGTCGTCCGTCTCCGGCGTGCCGAGCCGGTGCCGCCAGACGGTATCGGGCCGCCAGGATTCGTCGACGGTCTGATAGAAGACGTGCGTGCCGTCCAGCGACCAGGTCGCGCCGGGCGCGGTACCGGCGATCTGGTCGGCGAGCACCTCGCCGGTGCGCAGATCCTTGAATCGCAGCAGGTAGCGCTCGTCACCGCTGGTGTCGACGGAGTACGCCAGCAGATTGCCGTCGTGGCTGATGGAGAAGGCGCCGAGTGCGAAGAAGTCGTGGCCATCGGCGAGCTCGTTGCTGTCGAGCAGCACCTGCTCGCCGGGGATCTCGGTATCGACCTCGAGTCGCGGCGGGGTCCAGGCGTCGATCCCCTCGGCTGTATCTATTGTGGCGCTCGCGGGGCGCTCCGTGGTTACGTGAGCTGCCTGCTCCGCGCCCGTCGCTCCCGCCGGGGCAACGATGGGACAGCGGCAGTGCACGCCGTACTGTTTGCCCTCGAAGCTGCGCGAGTAGTACCAGTACTCGCCCATCCGGGTCGGCACCGACAGGTCGGTCTCCTGGGTGCGCGCCTTGATCTCGTCGAAGATCTTGTCGCGCAGTCCGCCGAGGTGCCGGGTCTGCGCTTCGGTGTAGGCGTTCTCGCCCTCCAGGTAGGCGATGACCTCCGGACTGTCCTTATCGCGGAGCCATTCGTACTCGTCGATGAAGACGTCGCCGTGATGTACCCGCTCGATGGGCACCGTCTTGGCGATCGGGGCCGTCACCACCGCCGATCCATTGCCGGGGCCGGTGATCGTTCCGGTTCCACTCTCGAGAGCCATGCGGTCCACCCTACTGTTCCGGACCGTCTCCGCCCGCCGCGCGGATGGTCTCGTCGAGTACTGCACCGGCCGGGTGCCTATCCTCGACTGTCCGGCCGATGCGCCTGCGCTCCTGCGCGAGTTTATCGACCAGGAATGCAGTGGCGGTGGCGTTCGGGGTGCCGTCGGTGTCAAGGGTGCACGGCAGCAGCTGGGCACGGTGTCACTGCCCGAGCCGGCGGCGAACATCTACTGGATCCGGATCACCCGGTCGACCCCCGATTCCGGATATTCCCGCTGGCCACCCGAGGTGGGAGCTGCTGTACGGGCGCGACGCGGCCGGGTACAGCGACTATCCGCGTTGGGCACCGAGTCCGGCGCGCTGTGCCTGACATGCGGATGTACGGCCGCGAATCCCAGTAGGCTCGCGGCCATGCGCGCCTCACTCGCAGTTCGTCTGCTGGCCGTCGCGGGGATGCTTTTCGCCACGGCCGGAATCGGCGCGCTCGCACCGGCTTCCGCATGCGCCTGCGGCGGGGTGGCCAATCCGCCGGGTCACCCGGCCTCGGTGCGCGAGGAGACGGCACTGGTGAGCTGGGACGGGCATCGAGAGACGGTGCTCATGCGACTTGCCCTGAAATCCGGCACCGACCAGGCGGCGCTGATCGTGCCGACACCGAAACCGGCCACCGTCGCGGGCGGGGATGCGGCGACCTTCGCCGAACTGCGGAATCTGACCGCACCCCGGATCGTCACCGAGCGTCGGTGGTTCCCCTCGTTATCCGGTGACAGCGCCGGCGAGAGCGCGATGAGCGCATCCGGCGGCGGCCCCACCGTCCTCGATCGCGTCCAACTCGGTCCACTGGAGGCGACCACCCTGTCCGGCGGTGACCTGGACGGCATTCGAAAGTGGCTGAGCGATAACGGCTATGAGATGCGTCCGGAGGTGATCAGCACCCTCGAGCCGTATCTGCGCGAGGGTTGGTCGTTCGTCGCGATGCGCCTCACCAGCGCCCGAGCGCTCGACGGTGCGATGGATCCGGTGCGTCTGAGCTTCGATTCGGACCGATTCGTCTACCCGATGCGCATGTCGAGCGCCGCGCAACAGGCGCAGTACGTACATCTCTACGCGCTCGGCGAACATCGACTGCGGCGCACCGACCCCGATGCCACCGCCCAGACCGTGCGCGTCGATTTCGCGGGCCGGGTCCGCGCAACCGATCCCGAGCTCGCGCAACTGGCGGCGAGCGGCCGTAACTACCTGACCGAACTGCGGGTTTCGATCGATCGGCCCGCGGATATCCGCTCCGACTTCGCCTTCGCGGCCGACGCCACCGATGCGCAGGTCTACCAGACCACCCACCGATCCGAAGACGTCGAACTGTTCGGCCTGCCCGCGGGCGTCGTGATCCTCGGCGCGGTGTTCCTGGCCGCGATCGTCGTGGTGTTCGCCATCGTCCGCGTGCTGCGGGCCTGAGTCGTCGTCAGGCTCCGATGGCGAGGCCGATGGCCGGCCAGGAGGCGTGCAAGGTGTCCTGCCAGTAGGACCAGGAGTGGGTTCCGGTTGGGCTGTAATCGATGTGGGCCGGAATATTCATAGCGCGCAGGCGCTGCTCGAAGGCGATGACGCAGGAGTTGACGCCGACCTCGACAGGGCCGCCGAGGACGATATTCTCGGCCAGTTGGGGTTTCACCTCGCCCTCGTGCGGGCCCGGGATGCCGGTGCCGGTGGAGAGGTAGATGGTCTTGCCGCGCAGGCGATCCGCGAGCAAAGCCGCATCGTGTTCGGCCCAGGCGGGGCTGCCCGGACCACCCCACATATTCACCGGATCGCCGCCGCGATTGGCGATGGAGAACATCACCGCACCCATGGCGAGGGTGGTGTCCGGGCAGGAGCTGTAACCCGCGACCGCCCGGTACAGCTCCGGATGGCGGACGGCGAGGATGAAGGCGGCATTGCCGCCCATGGACAGTCCGCCGATGGCGTTGACCCCATTGCCGTAGTGCGCGTCGATGATCGGCGGCAGTTCCTGGGTCAGGAACGTCTCCCACTTGTAGCGGCCGAATGTGGGATCGTCCTGCTGCCAGTCGGTGTAGTAGCTGGCTTGGCCGCCGACGGGCAGCACAACATTGACGTTCTTGTTCGAGAAGAATCCCTCGGCGTCGGTGGCATTGGTCCAGGTGCTCTGGTTCACACCGGGATCGAGACCGTCCAGCAGGTAGTAGGACGGTCGCGCACCGCCCGCCGCCGGGTGCAGGACCTGGACTTGGATGATCCGTCCCATCGATGGCGATTCGACGAAGATCGCCGAGCGCGTCGGACTCAGCTCATCGATCCGATCGATCTGCGCGGCCGACGCCGTCGCGGGCTCGACGAGCAACGGACCCACCATGGCAATCGCAAAGGCCAGCACCGCAACAGCTATCTTCGTTCGCCGCACGTCCCGACCTCCATCAACGCATGACAATGGCCACCAAGGTAACTCACCCCGCGACGCTGGAGAAGAGATTCGAAATTCCGACGTTCCACGGCAAACTGTCCGATACGTACCAACTTTCACGCCAGCATCGGCAGTCACAGCACTCCCCGCGACAGCTCAGCGATCGAGTGCGCCACGGATCGAACTCGCCAGATAGTCCAGATCCGCGCGGCGCGGACTGGTCGGCCGCCCACGTAATCCGAACCCGTCACCCGGCGTCCGCGGAATGACATGCAGGTGCACATGGAATATTTCCTGACCGGCGGTCACCCCGTCGGCCAAGAAGAAGTTAACTCCATCACACCCCACCTCGCTGGCCCGCAACGCCCCTGCCAACTTCTGCCCGACCTGGAACAACTTCCCCCCGACCGCCGGATCCAACTCCGCCAGACTCCGCGCCGCGACCTTCGGCACGACCAGCACATGCCCGGGCGTCATCGGCCGAATATCCATAAACGCCACCACATCATCGTCCTCGAACACCCTGCTGGCCTCCGCCCGCCGAGCAATGATGTCGGCAAAGATCGTGTACGGATTCACGGCAACAACTATCGCGGGTCAGTGACCCTCGACCAAGCCCCGCGCCCCCGCTAGAGGATCGGAGACGGGGTGTAGCGGGCGGCGTCGGGGTACTGGTCGACGAGCTTGTGCACCGCGGCCACGACGTCGGAGACCTGCGCTTCGGCGGCGCCGATGAAGGCGGACCTATCGGCGAGGGCGGCGTCCAATGCGGCGCGGTCCAAGGGGAAGCGAGAGTCGGCGGCGAGGCGGTCCAACAGGTCGGGTTCGCGGCCCTGTTCACGCATGGCGAGGGCGACGGCCACCGCGTGTTCCTTGATGACCTCGTGTGCGGTTTCGCGGCCGACACCCGCGCGCACGGCGGCGATCAGCATGCGGGTGGTGGCGAGGAAGGGGAGGTAGCGGTCGAGTTCGCGGGAGACGACGGCGGGGTAGGCGCCGAATTCGGCCAGCACGGTGAGGAAGGTTTCCATCATGCCGTCGATGGCGAAGAAGGCGTCCGGCAGTGCGACCCGGCGCACGACCGAGCAGAAGACGTCACCCTCATTCCATTGCGCGCCAGCCAATTCGGCGGCCATCGAGGCGTAACCGCGCAACACCACCTGCAGACCGTTGACGCGCTCGCAGGAGCGGGTGTTCATCTTGTGCGGCATCGCCGAGCTGCCGACCTGGCCGGGCTGGAAGCCCTCGGTGACCAGCTCATGGCCCGCCATCAGGCGGATGGTGTGCGCGAACGACGACGGACCCGCGCCGAGCTGCACGAGCGCCGACAGAACGTCGTGGTCGAGCGAGCGCGGATACACCTGGCCAACACTGGTCAGCACATTCGCGAAACCGAGATGCCGCGCGACCTGCTGCTCCAGCGTCGCCAACTTGGCCGGATCGCCGCCGAGCAGGTCGAGCATGTCCTGTGCGGTGCCCATCGGGCCCTTGATACCGCGCAGCGGGTAGCGGTCGATGAGTTCACGCAGTCGGGTCAACGCGATCAGCAATTCGTCGGCGGCGGAGGCGAACCGCTTGCCGAGTGTGGTGGCCTGCGCGGCGACATTGTGCGAACGGCCGGCCATCACCAGCGTCTGGTACTCGGCGGCCCGCTGCGCCAACCGGGCCGCGACCGCGACACCGTGCGCGTGCACATGCTCGAGCGAGAGCCGGATCTGCAGCTGCTCCACGTTCTCGGTGAGGTCGCGGCTGGTCATGCCCTTGTGCACATGCTCATGCCCGGCGAGCGCATTGAATTCCTCGATGCGCGCCTTCACATCGTGGCGGGTGACCCGCTCGCGCTCGGCGATCGATGCGAGATCCACCTGATCGATGACGCGCTCGTAATCATCGATGACACCAGCGGACAACTCGATGCCGAGTTCGGACTGCGCCCGCAACACCTCCAGCCACAGCCGCCGTTCGAGCACGATCTTGTTCTCGGGCGACCAGAGATGCACCAACTCGGGGCTGGCGTATCGAGTGGCAAGGACGTTGGGGACGAGGCTCACGACTGCGCCTCGCTGACGCTCGGCTCCGTCGTACGCCTGGGCGCTGTGCCTTCGGTTCGCTCGCTGCGCTGTCTCACGTCTTGTCAGTCTAGTGTCCGGAACCTGTCGACCTGCTGCGGCGTCGCGGGCGCGACGATATCGATGACCTCGAGCAACGCGCCGCGCGCCATTCGCCTTGGCTCCGGGTCCATTTCGCTCAGCGCCGCGACCACGGCCCCGTCGACCACCGCGACCATCCTGCGCAACTGCTCGGACCGGACCGCTCGATCGGAGCGGCGCAGCACATCGGCGAGCAATTCGTCGAGCTGCGCCCTTAGTCGGAACTGAACTTCCCGCAGTTCCGGATGCCGCGCCGAGGCCACCGAACGCTCGTAGCGCGCGATCAGCTGTCCGCGTGCGCCCTCGTCGTGACCGTCCGCCCCGACCAGCAGGTCCAGCACCAGATCGACGGTCGCCTCGGCGCCGCGACGGCGGTGGCTCACCTCGCCGACCCGGCGGCGCATCGCATCCAATTCCGTATTGCCGCTGAACTCGACCGCTCGCGCGATCAGATCATCGAGCGATTCGAAGTAATAGGTGGTCGACGCCAGCGGAAGGTCGGCGCGCGTCGCGACCGAGCGATGCCGCACCGCATCGAATCCGCCTTCGAGTAGCAACTCTGCGGCGGCCGCTACCAGAGCCTGGCGACGCCGTTCGCCTTTCGGGGTCGTCGCGGTTATCACCGTGCCATCGTGCCAGTCATCATCAGTTCATCCGTGAGAAATCAGAGAGAGGAAACCAGAGAGTGAAAACCCAGCATCGTTTGTTCTACCGCATCAGCGCCTGCTAGGTGACGAACTATGCAAACTCGTTGGCGGACAGCACGATCAACCACGCAGATAGTGACCCAACCGAACGAGCGCCGCTTCGATATCCGCGGTGGCACCGGCGAAGGAGAAACGCACGGTCCGGTGTCCGGCCACGGTGTCGAAATCGACGCCGGGAGCCAGCGCGACGCCGGTGTGGTTGAGCACCTCGGCACACCACGTGCGTGAATCATCGGTGAGATGGCCGATATCGGCGTAGGCGTAGAAGGCGCCGTCGGCCGGAGCCAGATCGGTGATGCCGAGTTTCGGCAGACCATCGAGCAGCAGTTGCCGATTCACGGCATAGCGCCGGACATGTCCGTCGAGTTCTTCCTTGGCCTCGGCGCCGAACGCGTGCAGCGCCGCGTATTGCGAGACCGCGGGCGGACATACGGTCATATTGGACGCGAGCCGTTGCAGCGCGGGCCGCAGATCCCTCGGCGCCAGCATCCAGCCGAGCCGCCAGCCGGTCATCGAGAAGTATTTGGAGACCGATCCGATGACCACCGATGCCCGCGAGGTCTCCCAGGCCGATGAGGTCCGCCCCACGCTGACGCCCTGATAGGTGATGCCGTGATAGATCTCGTCGGAGATCAGCAGGGTGCCGTGCGCATCACACCAGCGGGCCAGCGCGGCGAGCTCATCCGGATCGATCATGGTGCCGGTCGGATTGGCCGGGCTGGCCACGATCAGACCCGCCGGCGGCTCCGGGAGCGCGTCGAGCACGGCCACGGTGGGCTGGAATCGGGTTTCGGCACCGCAATCGAGTTCGATGACGCGGCAGCCGAGCGCGGCCAGGCTGTTCCGGTAGGCCGGATATCCCGGACGGGCCACCACCACCGTATCCCCGGCGTCGAATGCGGCCAGGAAGATGAGGGTGAACGCGCCGGAGGATCCGGTCGTCACCACCACATCGTCGGGTTCGACGTCATATCCGTAGGTATCGCGGTGGTGTTCGGCGATCGCCTCGCGCAGCGACAGAATGCCGAAAGTCTCTGTGTAACCGAGCAATTCGGATTCGATCGCCATCTTCGTCGCCCGCAGGACCGGAGCGGGTGCTGGCGTCGACGGCTGCCCGGCCGCCAGCACCAGCACGTCGCCGTGCGTCCTGGCCCGTTCCGCGGCGGCTTTCCAGACATCCATCACGTAGAAAGGTGGAATGGTCGACCGGCGAGATTCTCTGGACACCCGACGTACGGTAGACCGTCCCCTACCTCGCCGGTTCGCCGATACTCGGCTTTTGTCGTACTCGACCGGAGCACAAATGCGACCGGCCGCGCGGTTCGTCACGTGTTCGCCACGATGCGCGGGTTATGGTCGGCGCTAATGCTCGACAAGGCGCGCCGCGCGCGGCTGGACCGAATCCCCGGGGTGGGTGGCATCGGTGTCATTCCGCCCGATTGGCGTGCCGAGCTGCGGGATCGGCGCGATTGCGAACTACGCGCGCTGCCGGGACGGGGGCGCGCGGTACTCGGTGACTGCAGAGACGGCCTGAGCTGGCTCCGCCGACAACCGCCACCCGACCTGCGCGCACTGTGGGCGCGACGGCCCGAGCCGGACTATCGCGCACTATTGCGCAAGCACCGGATCCTGATCGCGGGTGTCACCGCCGCCGCCATCTTCGCCGCGGCGGATTCCCCGTTCGCGTGGGGCGTCACCGATCGCACACCCGGCCCGGATGCGGCGCAGCGGGTCGCCTTCGCCTATCCGCAGCAGATGCAGTCCACACCGCCGTCGGTGAAGCGCTATCTGAACGCCATCGCCAATGGCGAACGCATCCGCGAGCAGGAGGTAGTCGCGGCCGCCGCCCGCGCCACCCTGGACCGCGCCAAGGCCGAGGCCGCCGCGGCGGTCTCCGGGGAATACCAGCCGTGGATGGCGGGCGGCGCGCCGGTCACCACCGGTTCGGTGCTGCCGGGCCTCACCGGCATGGTGCTGCCCACGCGCGGCATCTTCACCTCCGGATTCGGTTCGCGCTGGGGCACCTTCCACAACGGCATCGATATCGCGGGCCCCATCGGCACCCCGATCTACGCCGTCGCCAGTGGCACCGTCATCGACGCGGGCCCCGCGCAGGGTTTCGGACTCTGGGTGCGCATCCGACACGACGACGGCAGCATCACCGTCTACGGCCATATGTACGACTTCTTCGTATCCGTCGGCGAGCGCGTGCCAGCGGGTATGCAGATCGCCCGCATGGGCAACCGCGGAGATTCCACAGGTCCGCACCTACATTTCGAGGTCATCGTCAACGGACAACATGTGGACCCACAGCAATGGTTGGCGGTACACGGCCTCACATTCAGCTGAGCTCGGAAACGTCGACTGGATCGAGACAGACAACGCGACACGACCACTGCGGAACCCTCTGTCTTACGAGCAACCCGTTCGCGGCCCGCCTCGCGCCAGAGTCGTCGAAGCGCATGTGACGAGGCTTCGAGTCCCGACGGCTGAGCCGGGTACCGACGATCCACACCACGCCAACCTCAACGAAGCGAGTCTTACAAGCCACCCGTCCGCGGCCCGTCTCGCACCCGAGCCCTCGAAGCGCACACGACGAGGTCCCGAGTCCCGACGGCTGGGCGGGTATTGACGATCCGCACCTCGGCGACCACCACGGAGCGAGTCTTACGAGCGACCCGTTCGCGGCCCGTCTCGCGTCCGAGTCGTCGAAGCAATGCGCCGCAGGCGCGAGTCTCGACGGCTCGGACGCGAGACCAAGGGGGCCGCGAACCCGCAGCGCCGAAGGCGCTGCCAACAACAGAGCACCCGCCGCGCCGAAGGCGCGGCCAATCAACCGATGCTGATTCGGTCTTCTACGGCTGCTAGGCCGATGTCGGTGCGGAAGTGACTGCCGGGCAACTTGATCGAGGCGATCCGGTCGTAGGCGTTGGCGCGGGCCTCGGTCAGATCCGCGCCGGTACCGACGATGCTCAGCACGCGACCACCTGCGGAGACCAGGGCGCCGTCCTCGCGCAGTGCGGTGCCCGCGTGCAGCACCGCGGAGGTGTCGTCGACGGTCCCCTCGCCCGCTCCGGTGATCACATCACCGACGCGGGGCCGACCCGGGTAGTTCTCGGCGGCGATCACGACCGTGACGGCCGAGCCGTCCCGCCAACGCGGTGCGGCGACCTCGGCCAGGGTGCCGGTGGCGGTGGCGTTCAGCAATTCGCCGAGCGGGCTTTCCAGCAGTGCGAGCACCGCCTGGGTCTCCGGATCGCCGAAGCGGCAATTGAATTCGACGACGGCGGGTCCGGCCGCGCCGATCGCCAGACCCGCATAGAGCAGTCCCGAGAAGCTGCAGTCGCGGCGCACCAACTCCGCGGCGACGGGTTCGACGACATCCTCGACGATCGCGGTGACCGTCTTCTCGGGCAACCACGGCAGCGGCGTGTACGCGCCCATGCCACCGGTATTCGGCCCGGTGTCGCCGTCGCCGACGCGCTTATGGTCCTGGGCGGGCAGCAGCGGCACTACGGTTTCGCCGTCGACCAGGCAGAACAGCGAAACCTCCGGGCCGTCCAGGAAGGATTCCAACAGCACCGGATGGCCTTGCTCGAGCAGTTCCGCACCGTGATCGCGGGCCGCATGGCGGTCGGCGGTGACCACCACACCCTTGCCCGCGGCGAGCCCGTCGTCCTTGACCACCCAGGTGGGGCCGAAACGATCGAGTGCGGCGTCGAGTTCGGCCGGGTTGTCCACGATCTCGCTGTGCGCGGTGCGGACCCCGGCGGCGATCATCACATCCTTGGCGAAGGCCTTCGAGCCCTCGATGCGGGCAGCCGCTGCCGATGGGCCGAAACAGGCGATACCTGCGGCCCGCACCGCGTCGGCCACACCGAGCACCAGCGGCACCTCGGGCCCGATCACCACCAGATCCGCGTCCAGTTCGGTGGCCAGGGCGGCAACCGCCTCGGCCGAACTGGGATCGACCGGCCTGACCTGCGCGTGCTGGGCGATCCCGGCATTGCCCGGCGCGGCGAACAGCGCGGTCACCGCGGGGTCCCGGCGCAGGGCCAGGACGAGGGCATGTTCACGGGCTCCGGAACCGATGACGAGTACGCGCACGGGCAACAGCTTAGGTTGTCGCCAACCGTGGCTCCCCCGCCTCCCCGGAACTTTGCCGATCGTTGGAATGGAGAAACTTTGTCGGCGGACCGGCGGCCGGATACCTGGCTCATTTGGACGTGCCCGACAAGTTACCGATGTGTTCACGAAATCTGCCGTCACGTTCCCGGCTACCAGTGGTCCTCGGGTGGATCATTGGTGGGAGGGGGCGCAACAGCCGACCTCCACCGCGCAAAGGACGTGCTGACGATGGGTCTGATCGATGGACTGATGGGCAATGCCGGGCGGATCGATCCCGGCAGGGCACAAGAGGAATACGCGAAACTGATGGGCAACGGTGAACAGGTCTATGCCGCGTATCTGCTTGTCCGCGACGCGATCCTGTTCACCAACCGCCGCCTCATCCTGATCGACAAGCAGGGTGTGACCGGCCGCAAGGTCAGCTACCACAGCATTCCCTACCGGGCGATCACCCACTTTTCGGTGGAAACCGCTGGCACTTTCGACCTGGACGCCGAACTCTGCATCTGGATCTCCGGTTCGCACGAACCGGTGCAGAAGCGGTTCAACCGCCAGGTCGACATCTATGAAGTGCAGAGCATCCTGTCGCATTACGTCGCCTGATCTGCCGTGCACGTCGGCCCGCACTGAGCCGCGGAAGTCCTACGCCGACATCGCTGTTCGGGTCACCATCGGACGCACGCGGGTCAGCAGCAGCTCTAGGAATTGCTCCGGCTGCCAGCAGGCCGCGAAGTGGTTGGCGTCGCGGATCAGCGCGAACTCCTTGTGCGGGGCCTGAATATCGTCGAAGTACCGGCGTGCCCTGGCCGCGGGCATCAGGCTGTCGTGTTCGCCCTGAAAGATGAAGAACGGCAACTCGAATCGCGTGCCGTCACGCCAGGCGTCGAAGTCCACGGTTTCGACGCCGATCCGCTCGGAGGACTTCATACCGTCCGCGCCCGCCTTCAGATCACGCAACCGATGCTGCGGTGAGAACCACATCGACGGCATGATCAGCTTCTTCAGGACCTGGGTGAGCATGGGATCCGAGCTGGTCGCCAGTTTCGCGTGCAGGCCCCACTGCTCGGCGGTCCACCGGGTGGCATCCGGTCCCATATCCTCCAGTTTCGCTGCAGCAGAATGCTTTCCGTCGTCCCGCAAACGCCGCACGACGGCGCAGAAGGCGTTGTCGTCACGTTCGCCGCCGGTAATGTTCTGGTCGGCGCCCACGTAGGCCGAGTACAGCTCGGGATGATTGCGCGCCAGGCGAAGTCCGAGCACCGACCCGAACGAATTCGCCAATAGCACTACCTTGTCCTGGCGCAGGCGCTCGCGCGCATACCGGGTGACCTCGAGTGCGTCGGCGACGAGCTGATCGAAGCTCATCTCACCCTGCGCACCGCGCCCGAAAGTCTTTCCCGCGCCGCGCATATCCCAGCGCACGATCGTGAAATGCCGCTCCCAGGGCCGCGTTCGGTTGGCGAAGTAGGTATTCGACGCGCCGGGACCACCGTGCAGTTCCAATAGCACCGGGTTGGCCAGGTCCTCGCCGCGGATTTCGATCCACTGCTCGATGCCCCCGATGGTGACGAAGCCCGCCTCCGAGATGCCGTTCGGGGTATCGATCCGCAGCGCTCGTGCATTGGCGCGCCGACGCAGCTGACGGTGGGCGAGCAGACCCGCGGGGGCGGCGGAGATCGCGGCGGCGAGGGCGATGGTGATCATGTCGTTCCTAAACTGTGTCCATCGGAAACTTATATGTGTACTATAGACACAGTTTTGAGACGGCGTCAACCCCGCTACGCCGACGGCCGCGGCGTAGCCTGCGGTGCATGGCTTCTGTTTTCAGCGCGATCATCGAAGGCCAGCTACCGGGCCGATTCGTCTGGGAGGACGACGAATTCGTCGCCTTCCTCACCATTGCCCCGGTGACGCAAGGGCATACCTTGGTGGTCCCCCGCAAGGAGATCGACCAGTGGCAGGACATCGACGCCGACACCTTCGCGCGGCTCAACACGGTCGCCCAGAAGATCGGTCAAGCGGTCCGCCAGGCCTGGGACGCACCGCGCGCCGGCCTACTCATCGCCGGTCTGGAAGTCCCCCACCTGCACGTCCATGTCTTCCCGGCCTTCGCCATGGGCAACTTCGACATTTCCGGCGCGAACCCGAACCCCACCCCCGAATCCCTCGACGAAGCCCAATCCAAGATCAAGGCCACCCTCCGCGACCTCGGCTACGGAGCCAACGTCCCCGACTGAGCCTGTCGGAACAGCCTCAT
Source organism: Nocardia sp. CA-107356 (assembly GCF_050946365.1). Classification (NCBI taxonomy): domain Bacteria; kingdom Bacillati; phylum Actinomycetota; class Actinomycetes; order Mycobacteriales; family Nocardiaceae; genus Nocardia; species Nocardia sp. CA-107356. The sequence goes on from NZ_CP191992.1 coordinate 9,731,541, forward strand.
CCGCGCCGACAAGGGCCGGGTTTGTGATGGAGGGTGACGGGTGGCGAGCCACGATGGGGCGAGCGCCGAGCCGTACAACGTGAACGGGCGCGCCGTAACCGGCGCGCCCGTATCGGAGCCCCCTGTCAGGATTGAACTGACGACCTTTCGCTTACAAGGCGAGTGCTCTACCACTGAGCTAAGGAGGCGGACGGTATCCAACTCAACAAAACCGTGCCAATCATAACCGGGCACGCCAACTGCGTGACACCGGCTTTACGGTGCCACGCAGTGACGGTTCAGCAGGGAGCCCCGGCGCAGTATCGGATACCGCGGGTCAGGACTGGGCGCCCTGCCGGGCCGCGTCATCGGCGGCCATCGCGTCACGCAGGCTCTTCGGACGCATGTCGGTCCAGTTCTTCTCGACGTACTCGACGCACGCGGCGCGGCTGTCCTCACCGAAAACGACTCGCCATCCGGCCGGGACCTCCGCAAAGGCGGGCCACAGCGAATGCTGTTCCTCGTCGTTGACCAGAACGAAGAAGCGGCCGTCTTCGTCGTCGAAGGGATTGGTGCTCAATTTCACCTCACTGGATACTGGCGCATGTACGGGATCGCTCTTGGCTCATCCAGCGCTGTTCGAGCGCCGGAAGCTCCCCGAGCGTTGTGTCGACCCTAGCAAGGCAGACGTTACGCCTAAGCGGTTACCTCAGGCCGCAAAAAAATCGAGCAGTATCTTGTTCACGGCTTCTGGACGCTCGAGATAGCCATAGTGCCCCGCATCAGGAACTTCCAGGTAGCGCGCCCCGGGAATGGCCTCGGCAACCTCCCTGGACAGATACGGCGGAATCATCCGATCATCAGCGAATCCGATGGCAAGGCACGGCACCTTGATGCCGCGGTAGGCCTGCACCCGGTCGAAATCGTGGTCCATCCGGCGCTGGGCGCGGATACCCGGAGTCACCGGACCGCCGGTGAATTCGAACAGGTCGAGCCAGTCACGGGCAGCATTCGGGTCGGCCATGGTCGCGGGCGACATATTCATCACCGCGGTCATCGCGGCCTCGTACTTCGCGGGCAATTGGACCCCGCTGGCATCGAGTTCGTGCTCGCCGAGCGAGAGCGTCTTCTGGAATTGGTCGAGACGGCCGTGCGCGGCCATGAATACGGCCTTGCGCACCAACTCCGGACGCGCCAGCGCGAGTTCCTGGGCCACCCGTGCGCCCATCGAGGTGCCGACCACCAGCGCGGGGCCCTCGTCGAGCAGTTCGATGAGTCCGGCGGTATCGCCGACCAGCTGATCGAGGGTCATACCCGTGGCCGCCTCGAAGGACGGCTTGATACCGCGATTGTCGAAGGTGCAGACCCGATATCCGGCATCGACCAGCGCCGGTACCTGATGCAACTCCCAGACCCGGCCCGGACTCCCGGTACCCATGATCATGACGACGAGCGGGCCGGCGCCCCGCACATCCGTGCCTCTGGCCCGGTCGCCCTTGACTTGGTAGTTGAGCGAAATTCCGTTCACCGTGGCCAGCGGCATATCGACCCTTTCGTGGAGTTGGTACTGCGTTTCCAAAGTAGTAGGGCCCGGCTCCCACCGCGCAAGCGACGGGTGTGACCGCGCACGTGTCCTAGGTCACCGCTATCCGGGTGCGGCATACTCGCACCGCATCCGGATACCATTGACTATTCGCACGTACGAGCGTACTTAGCCGGGAGGACAAGAGATGGCCGCGAAGAGCAGCGCGAACGACATCGCGGACGACGATCTGGAACCACTCGCCGACGAGACCGCCCGTCAGGCGCAGCGCGTTGTCGCGGCCTACGCGGAGGATGCCGACGAATGCCGGATGCTGCTGTCGATGCTCGGCATCGGGCCCAATTCACGGGGCGAGTAGCCACCGACACGACGTCAATGGAGCCGTCGAGTATCCGATAACTTCAAGCGGGAACAGCGACGCGCAAAGGATGCGTGAGTGGACCAGATGACCGATCAGCCGTCCGACGAATCCGAACACGCCATTCCATCCGAACCCGACACCACGGTAGTCCCCTCCGAAGAGAGCGGCGCGGGCTCCGGCTTCGTCGTCGTCGCCAACCGGCTCCCGGTCGACCTCGAGAAACTGCCCGACGGCTCCACCCGGTGGAAGCGCTCTCCGGGCGGTTTGGTCACCGCGCTGGAGCCGGTGCTCCGCAATAACAAGGGGTCCTGGATCGGCTGGGCCGGTGTGCCGGATGTCGATATCGACCCGATCATCGAGGACGGCCTGGAACTGCATCCGGTACCGCTGTCCGCGTCGGAGGTCACCGACTACTACGAGGGCTTCTCCAACGGCACGCTGTGGCCGCTCTACCACGATGTGATCGTGCGCCCGGTCTACGACCGCGCCTGGTGGGCCGCCTACGTCACGGTGAACCGGCGCTTCGCCGAGGCCACCGCGAAGGTCGCCGCCGAGGGCGCCACCGTCTGGGTGCAGGACTATCAGCTGCAGTTGGTGCCGAAGATGCTTCGGATGCTGCGGCCGGATCTCACCATCGGGTTCTTCCTGCACATTCCGTTCCCGCCGGTCGAGTTGTTCATGCAGATGCCGTGGCGAACCGAGATCATCGAGGGGCTGCTCGGCGCCGACCTGATCGGCTTCCATCTGCCCGGCGGCGCGCAGAACTTTCTCTATCTGGCTCGCAGGCTGGCCGGACAGCCCACCTCGCGCGGAACCGTCGGCGTGCGTTCCAAACTCGGCGTCGTGCAGGTCGGCTTCCGCACGGTCCGGGTCGGCGCATTCCCGATTTCCATCGCCTCGGCCGAACTCGACGAGCATTCGCGCCGCCGCTCGGTCCGCGAGCGGGCCGCGAAAATCCGTGCGGAACTGGGCAATCCGAAGAACATCCTGCTCGGGGTCGACCGTCTGGACTACACCAAGGGCATCGATATCCGCCTCGCCGCGCTCGAGGAACTGCTGCTGGACGGCAGACTGGATCCGGCCGAGACCGTCATGGTGCAGTTGGCCACCCCGAGCCGCGAACGGGTGGACAGCTATATCCAGATGCGCGGCGATATCGAGCGTCAGGTCGGCCGGATCAATGGCGAATTCGCCAGGGTCGGCTACCCGGTCGTGCACTATCTGCACCGCCCGATCCCCCGCGACGAACTCGTCGCCTTCTTCGTGGCCGCCGACGTGATGCTGGTGACCCCGCTGCGCGACGGTATGAATCTGGTCGCCAAGGAGTACGTGGCCTGTCACAGCGGCCTCAACGGCGCCCTGGTGCTGAGCGAATTCACCGGCGCCGCAGCCGAATTGCGCCAGGCCTACCTGTGCAACCCGCACGATCTCAACAGCGTCGAGGACGCCGTGATCTCCGCGCTGGAGGACGACCGCGACACCCGCCGCCGCAGGATGCGCTCCCTGCGTCGCCAGGTACTGGCCCACGATGTGGACCGCTGGGCGCGGGCATTCCTGGAAGCACTCGCCCAAGACCAGGTCGCGGGCAGCGCACTGCTCACCGACGACGACGTGTACCCGGAAGCTCGATCACCACACAGGTGAACACCCCAACAGTTCGATCCGATCGAGAGGGTGGTCAGCGCTCATAGTGCGCGCTGACCACCCTCTCGCATAAGTCAACCGACTCGGCTCCACCTTCGACCCCTGCGGCGAACGGTCATAGCGACGTGATCGCGGCCTACCTCAGGCGCCCGGGCCCGGTATCAAATCGACGTCCCCGGCGTGCATCGGCTGGCCGCAATCTGCGCATCGCAGGTCGACGCTGCTGATCCGACCGCAGGCGTGATGGCGGTAGAGGACCGGCGGGCCGGCCGGACCGGCGAGCCATTTATCGCCCCAGCGGACCATCACCATCAGCACATCGACGAGTTCGGTTCCCTTGTCGGTGAGGATGTACTCGTACCGCGGTCGCCGGTCGTAGGGGCGGCGGTCGAGGATTCCGCGGTCGAGGAGATGGTTCAGCCGCTCCGTCAACACCTTGCGCGATATGCCGAGGTCGGCCTGGATCTGCTCGAACCGAGAAATGCCGACCCAGATATCGCGCAGGATCAAGGGCGACCACGGCTCCCCGATCACGTCGAGTGTGCGCGCGATCGAGCAGGCCATCTCACTGAAATCCGTGCGCTGCATGACACCACTCTAGCAATTGGGGTTCCCTTAAGAAACCTCGAACGCTATGGTGTTGGAGTCTCTCGAAGAAACTCCAGAAGGAGAACATCCGATGCTCGACCCCGCCGTACGTCGCGCTCTCGACGGCACCTCGCTGGCACACCTGGCGACCGTCCTGCCCGACGGATCACCCCACACCGTTCCGCTCTGGATCGGCACCCACGACGATCGAATCGTCTTCCTCACCGGCCCGCACTCGCGCAAAGCGCACAACCTCCGCCGCGACCCCCGGCTGGCACTGTCCTTGACGTCGGCGGAAAACCCCTTCGAACCGGTCATCGTGCGCGGCCGCGTGATCGAGTGGCTCGAAGGCGATGCGGCCTGGACGATCATCGACCAGCTGGCCGCCAAGTACATCGGTCAGCCGTACTCGCGAGACAAAGAGCGCATCGTTGCGGTCATCGAACCCGAGCGGCAGACGGTAGGCGTGGCATGAGCGGCCTCGGCATGGGGGGTGTGCGATTCGATCATGTCGGCGTCGTCGTCGACGATCTCGAGCTCGTGACGGCGTTCTTCGTCGACCTCGGCTTCGAACGGAGCAATCCGATGCGGATCGAGGGCGAATGGGTGGACCGGGTCATCGGGCTCGATGGCGTACAGCTGGATATGGTCAGCGTGAACGCGCCGGACGGCAGCGGCCGGCTCGAGCTGACGAAATTCCACCGGCCGACCGATCCGGCCGCCACACAAGGTCCGTTGGCGAACCGACTGGGGTTCCGGCACATTGCCTACGTCGTCGACGATCTCGACGGCGTTGTCGAGCGACTGCGGGGCAAGGGCCTGGACACCGTCGGCGACATCGTCGACTACGAAGACATCTACCGCCTCTGCTACATCGGTGGACCCGAAGGCCTCATCGTGGAGCTTGCCGAGCAGATCGGGGGCGGCAGTGATCAAGCACCCTGACCACATGCGATGAGGGGTTCGGTGTTGCTGGCCATGACGTTGTCGGCAGCGTCCGGTCGAGTCGATTCGGCTACGGGTGCGAGTTATGGCGGCAGCGTGCTGCTGGAAGCGACCGTTAGCGTCGGGTGTGTTCGATATCGCCGTCGCCGCGGCGCGGTGTCGTTGCCCAGGATGGGAGCCAGACTGTTTCAGGGAGCGGTGTCAGGCTTGCGAAGTGGTTGATGATTGCCCGCAGTCCCGGGTGTGGATTCGCTCTGGGGAAGATGAGCGAAAGCGGGTACGCGAGCGTCGGATTCACGATCGGGATGCGGCGTAGGTCGTAGTTCGTCGGCCAGATGTACCGGTCGCGCGCGCCTACGAGGGTGGCCACGTCCGCGGAGTCCGCAAGGATGTCGAGGAGTACCTCGTTGCCGAAGTTCGGGCCCGCGGCGTCGATGCGCAGGTCGAAGTCGGTGGCGAGCTGATCGTAGAACTCTGCCCATTCGCTCAGCGGTGCGATACCCGGCACCCAGATCCGATACTTGCGCAGCTGGGGTGGTGTCAGTGTCCGTGCGGAGGCCAGCGGATGTCTCGGACCGACGATGAGTTCCAGCGGGGAGTCGAACGCGTGGATCATCTTCAGGTCGCGCGGCAGCGTGGCCGGGTCGGTGACCGTGCGGAACGAGGCGTCGATATCACCTGCTCGGACGGCGGCGACCACCACGCGCGGGTCGTTGACCTTGAGGGTCACCACGTCGAGGTCGGTTTCGGGATGCGACCGCCAATAGTCGTGCAGGATGACGGCCTGCGCGGATCGCAGGCCGAGAACGTCGATTCGAAGGGCCCGCGAGCCCGGCCTGATCGCGGTGATGGCGCGATCGACACCCGTGATGATGTTCCGGGCGTGCGGGAGGAACGCTTGGCCGTCGAGTGTCAGCTCGACGCCTCGGGCGGTACGGGTGAACAACCGGACGTCGAGTGCGCGCTCGAGGGTTGCGATCCGCTTCGACACGGCCTGTTGCGTCACGCCGAGTTCGTCGGCCGCGTGTTGCAGCTGTCCGAGCTCGGCCGCGCGGACGAACGATCGCACCGCCTCGGTATCCATTGATCCAGCTTACGTGCGCCCAACTGATCGTTGTGGCTCGCCGGGAGTCGGTTGTTGACCCCCTCGATAGTGCGGCTGTAGTGATTCAGAGACCCAAACATCGGTTGTCGCAAGTGAGTCGCATACGCGTTCAGTTGGGGCGCAGTTTCGGTTGGCTGTGATCGGCCTACGCCGTCAGTACATACGGCATGTGGATTGCCTTCGGAGCATTCCCGCTGATCGCGGTTCAAGTGCTGCATTCGCCGTTTCGCTTCTGGAAGCGGCCGGGCTTGCCGTCGCGGCGATTGTCGCGTTCGCGCTCGGGCCGTCGGTCGAGCACCGGACCAAGCGTCCGGTGGGCTGGCTGACTCACCGCACTGCCCCGCTCACCCCGGAAGGGCGCCGCAGGCTCCTCGAGCGCTGTCGCGCCCGCCAGGTCGCGCATGGTGCCGCGGAGATGGGATATCGCAACGTCCCTACGATAAGGCGCTGTAGTAGACGTCGATCTCGGGCAATTGGCGAAGACGGACCGGCGACCCGCTCGCTGCGCTACCCCCACTCACAGGAATCACCCAGCAAAGGTCCAGACAGTTCCCAGTCGATTGCCGGACTATGAAGCAATGAGTGGTGCGGCTGCGGAGAACACGCCCGAGGCTCGGGTGCTGGTGGTCGACGACGAACCGATGATCGTGGAACTCCTGTCGGTGAGTCTGCGCTATCAGGGGTTCGCGGTGGATACGGCCATCGACGGCGCGCAGGCATTGGACAAGGCGCGCAGTTTCCGACCGCAGGCGTTGATCGTCGATGTGATGATGCCGGGGATGGACGGCTTCGGGCTGCTGCGCCGACTGCGCGCCGACGGCATCGACGCACCGGTGCTCTTCCTCACCGCCCGCGATGACGTACAGGACAAGGTCGCCGGTCTCACCCTCGGCGCCGACGACTACATCACCAAACCGTTCAGCCTCGAGGAAGTGGTGGCCCGACTGCGGGTTGTGTTGCGCCGCTTCGGTCATACCGCCCCGCAGCGCGAGAGTTCGCGAATTCGGTTCGAGGACATCGAACTCGACGACGATACCCACGAGGTGTGGAAGGCGGGTGAGCCGGTTGCGCTGTCCCCGACCGAATTCACCCTGCTGCGGTATTTCATGGTCAATGCCGGCACGGTGCTGAGCAAGCCGCGCATCCTGGATCATGTGTGGCGCTACGACTTCGGCGGTGAGGTGGGTGTGGTCGAGACATACGTGTCGTATCTGCGCAAGAAGGTCGATACCGGCGATCAGCGATTGATCCACACCCTGCGTGGCGTGGGCTACGTGATGCGCGCGCCCAATCGCCGCTAGTCCGATACATGACCACGTCCTCGATCAATAGAACCCGTCGCAAACTGTCACGCACATGGTCGGCGATACCACTGCGGGTGGGCCTGGTGCTCGCACTCGTGCTGCTGTCCGCGCTCGGGCTGTTGGCCTCCGGCATGGTGGTCACCTCCGCATTGGAGAACTCGCTACTGCATCGCACCGATCAGCAGCTTCGCGATGCGGTCATGGCCTGGTCGCGACCGCGACCGCCGACCCCGGCGAATCCGTCGCATCCGTCCAGCACCTTCTACGTTCGCATCGAACCGACCCCGGGCGGAAACGGCAGCGTCTACCTCGAGACCAGACCGTTCAATGTGGAAGCCGATCCGGAGCTACCGCGCCTGCCCGATACACGGCCGACCACAGACCCGCCGGGGAGCAAAGTTCTCACCAAACCGATTACCGTCGGCTCCAAGAACGAGGCGGCGGTCAAATGGCGGACCATGACGGCGGTGACATCCGATACCACGACGACGGTCGCGGTGCCGCTGACCGAGAATATCGACACCGTCAATCGATTGATCATGCTGCAGTTGGTCGTCGGCGCCGCGGTACTCGCCGCGCTTGCGGTGCTCGCGTATTTCGTGATCCGCCGCAGCCTGCGTCCGCTGCGCGCGGTCGAGAAGACCGCCGCCGCCATTGCCGCCGGTGATCTGCATCGCCGAGTTCCGGTGCGCGGCACCAATACCGAGGTGGACCGGCTCTCGCAATCACTCAACGGCATGCTGGCACAGATCCAACGGGCCTTTGCCGCGACGGAAGCCTCCGAGGCGGCAGCGCGGCACTCCGAATCGAAGATGCGCCGCTTCGTCGCCGACGCCAGCCACGAACTACGTACTCCGCTCACCACCATCCGCGGCTTCGCCGAACTGTATCGCCAAGGCGCGACCACGGATCCGGCGCTGTTCATGGATCGCATCGAACGCGAGGCCCAGCGCATGGGACTGCTGGTCGAGGATCTGCTGATGCTGGCCCGCCTGGATGCGCAGCGCCCGCTGGAACTGGGTCCGGTCGACCTGCTCGCCGTCACCAGCGATGCCGTGCACAATGCCCGAGCGGTCGCCGCCGCCAATGGCGATGACGGCCCGCGCCGCAGCGTCGAGCTGGAAATCTGTACCGGCACCGGCACATTGGAGATAGTCGGCGATGAGGAGCGACTCAGCCAGGTGCTGACCAATCTGCTCAACAACGCCCTGACCCACACCCCGCCCGGCACCGCCATCAAGGTCCGGCTGACTCCCGCTGACGACGAGGTCCTGCTGGAAGTCGCCGATACCGGCCCCGGCCTACCGCCCGACGAAGCCGAGCGCGTCTTCGAACGCTTCTACCGCACCGACACCTCTCGCGCCCGCGCCAGCGGCGGCACCGGCCTCGGCCTGTCCATCGTGCAAGCGCTCGTCGCCGCGCACGATGGATCGGTGAGCGTGGCGAGCGCCGAAGGCGAAGGCACCACCTTCACCGTCCATCTGCCCCGTTGAAGTCGCCGAGCGCCGATCAGATCAGATAGGCGTGACCGCCGAGACGAGCCAACGCCCGCCGTCCTTGTCCAGGCTCACCTTCACCCGGCTGGTGCTGATATTGGCCTGCGGCGAATCCTTGCCCGTACTCACCTGATTCAGGTAGAGCAGCACCACCGCGCGCGCGGATTCGGCGGAGACGACGCCGCCGGCCTGGGTGGTGGCCTGGACGTTGAGTTCCTTCTCCTTGGCGCCGGGCGCGATGGCTTCCTTGATCAACTTCAGGTAGTCGTCGCGGAAGTTGCCGGTGAGATTGTCCGCCGCCTTGGGCAATTCAGCGTCCACCGTCTTGAAGTTGTAGGTGAACATCGCCTCGACGGTGCGCTGGGCGGCGGGCACGACCTGGGTGCGCGCCTGTTCACTCTTGCGATCGTTCCAGTACTTGTATCCGGTGACCCCGCAGATCGCCGCCAGCGCCACTACGACGAGGGCGACTGCCGAGGCCACCACAACCATCCGCCGATTCATGCGACAAACTCCACTTGTGAGGCGGTGATCCCGTTATCGCCGCGGGTGACGGTGACCCGGAATCGGTAGTACCGCGTCTGCGGATCGGCCATGCCCGCATTGGTCAGGGTCTGTTTGGCGGCGACCAGCACGCGCGCCGAATCCCCGTCCTCGCTCTCGATGGCGGATTCGATGATCTCACCGGTGGCCTTCACCTTGGCCTGCTCGACCACACTCGCGTAGGCGTCCTTGCGCTGGGAGTATTCGGCCTTGAGTTCACCGGAGGCCACCGAGAGGACGCGATCGATATCGGCCTTGGCGGTGTCGTCCTTGATGGTGGTGAGGTTGAGGATCGCCTGCTTGGCGGTTTGCGTATAGTCCGCGCGCCGCGCATCGCGGTCGGCGGTGCTGTGCAGCTGGTAGGTGAAGAATCCGGTGGTCACGACCAGCGCGATCGCCACGAGTGCGGCCGCGGCGGCGCCGGCGATCAGCAACCATCGCGGCGTGCCGGGCTTCGGGTCGGCATCGACGGTATCGACCACGCTGGGTATCTCCAGCGTGTTCACGGGTTCGGAATCCGCGGCCTCGCTCGCGCTGTCGGCGACCGGCTGAGCCTTCGCGGCCTCGACCGTGACATCGACCGCGACCGCCTTGGACAGTTCGACCCGCTCGGTGGAGTCCGCGGCGTCCTCCGCCTCGAGCTCGAGGGTGTCCGGCGGCGGACCCGCCGAACGCACCGCACGTCGCCGGATCCGGCCCTTGACCACACTGGATTCACTCATGGCTCCACCTCGCTCCGCTCGGCTGCGCCATGGCGAAGCACGCTGTGTCCATGATTCGCTCGCTGCGCTCACTCATAGTTGCTGCTCCTGAAGCATCGCCTGCCAACTCGACGGTATCGTGCCAGATCCGTCCTTTCCGATATCCCCCTGACGGTACGTGCGTCCGTCCGGTCCCATGAACGTCCCGCTGCCGGGATCGAGTGTCGTACTGTGCGCCGCCGGGTGGGTCGAGCCCTGGTCACCGGTGGGCTCGCCGGACGGCGTCACCGGCTGCGGCGGGCCGAACGGCGGGTTATTGCCTTCGGGTACATAGCCGTTGGGATCACGGCAGAGTTCCGGTGTCGGCGCGCGCTTGCCGGGCACCTCCATACACGGCGTATTGCGGATGCCGCGTACCGCTTCCCTGGCGTTCTGCGCCACCTTGCAGTACAGGCCGGGCGGCGTATCCGGGGTGTCGAGCAGGGCCGGTGACCGACGCTGCTCCGGCGTCAGGAAGCCGGTGGTGCAGCCGGGCGGATCGTTGAGTTCCAGGTGGAAGTCGACGACGGCGCCGTATTCGACCGGTCCGCGGATGACGGTCAAGAAGGCGGCGGCCAGCGGTGGATAGACCACCAGGACCTGTTCCAGACCGGCATGGTAGGTCACCGCGACCTGACCGACGCTGACCAGGTTCGACAGCAGGATCGGCAGCGTCGGCCGCAGATCCTGGAACAGCGAACTGACCTGCTGCGCTGCACCGGGGGTCTTCTCGATCAGATTCCGCAGCGCCGGATCATGGGCGCGCAGTTGGTCGGTGACCGTTGCCAGGTCATGGGTCCAGGACCGGATGGCGGCATCGGACTGGTTCTGGGTGTCGAGCAGCGGGCCGATCTTCTCCAGCAGATCCTTGGTCGGCTCCGCGCTGGCCTGCGCCTCTTGCACCAGCAGCGATGCGGAGTCGATGAATTTCTGCAGATCCGGCCCGGCACCGTTGAATGCCTTGAACGCATCGTCGATGACCTGCCGCAGCTTGGTATCGGCGATGCTGGCCAGCAGGCGGTCGGAGCGATCGAGCACCGTACCGATGTCCTCGGGCAGCCTGGTGCGATCCACCGGGACAACGGAGCCGTCGGACAGGTTGCCGCCCTTGGGATTCGAGACCGGAACCAGATCGACGTACTGTTCGCCGATGGCCGATACGCTGCGCACCCACGCGTCGACGTCGGAGGGAATCTTGTAATCGCTATCGATGGACAGCTTCGCGTCCACACCCGCCGGGGTGAGCCGAACCTCTTGCACCTTTCCGACATTCGTGCCGCGGTAGGCGACATTGGCCGTCGGGTACAGCCCGCCGGTGGCCTTCAGCTGGACCGTCACCTCATAGCGGCCGATGCCGAACATGGCGGGCAGTCCCACATAGGTGCCGCCCATCACCAGCAGTCCGATCACCGTCAGCACCGAGAAGATGGTCAACTGGATCCGGACGAAGCGCGTCAGTTTCATCGGCCCGCACCTGCCTGCCCGGCGGGCGGAACGGTGAGACCCGGAATCGCGGGCAGACCCGGAATCGGCGGCAGCCCAGGGATACTCGGCGTCGGTGCCGGGGTCGCGGCCGGCGGCTGCAGCGGCGCCGTCGCCGGATTGCCATTGCCCTCCGCGGTACCGGCCAGCCCGCCGAGTGCGCCCTCGACCCCACCGAACCGACCGCCGAGCGGGGTGCCGGTGAGGAAGTTCGAATCCAGTCGCTTACCCGTGACATCGACGGTCATGATCAGGTTCATGTAGTCGCCCTTGACCGCGTTGTCGAGATTCTTCATCGGGAACGGGAAGGTGAACAGCAGCTTCGTGACCTCGACGAGGCTGTTCCCGGTGCGCGCCAGGGTCTCGAGTACCGGGGCCAGATTGGCCAGATTCGCCTTCAGGTTGTCTCCGCCCTCGGCCAGAATCCGCTGCACGACATCACTCAGATCACCGAGGGCGGTAATGGTATGCGTGATGTTCTCGCGGCGGTCGGCGAGCACGGTCAGCGCCGGATGGATCTGCTCGATGGCCGCGGCCACCCGATCCTTCTGCTGGGCCAGCGTGCCGGCGAACCGGTCGAGTCCGCCCATCGCGTCGATGATGTCCTTGGTCTGGGTGTCCAGCGTGGTGGTCAGCTGGGTCAGCTGCGGCAACAGGTCCCGGATCGCATCCTGGCGGCCGGTGAACACGGCGTTGAGTTCGTGGGTGATGGTTTCGAGCTGGCTGATACCGCCGCCGTTGAGCACCACCGACAGCGACGACAGGGTCTGCTCGGTGGTCGGATAGACACCGGCCCGGTCCAGCGGGATCACATCGCCAGCCTTCAGCTCACCTTGCGCCGGAACATCTTTCGGCGCGGCGAGTTCGACATGGTTGCTGCCGAGCAGGCTGGTCTGCCCGATCCGGGCGGTCGAATTGGCCGGCAGCTTCACATCGTGTTTCAGCGAGACGGTGACCAGCGCGTGCCAGCCCTCCACCTCGATCTTCGACACCGTCCCCACCGTCACGTCATTGACGCGGACCGGCGAATTCCGGGTCAGCGTGGTGACATTGGGCATCTGGATCTCGACCTCGTAGGCGTTCGGATCGTTTCCGGCCGCACCCGGCATGGGCAGCGAGTTGAGCCCGTCCCACTGACAGCCACTGACTCCCAGTGCGACGGCCACGCTGATCACCGCACCGGCCAGCCGCATTTCTCGGCGTCGCATCATCGCCCTCCTCCCGGAATGGCCAGCCCGGCAATACCGTTCGGCACGGTGACCGGATTCGACTCCGCCACCGGGGCGCTCGAGGCATCCGGCCCGCGCGCGGCCAGACTCGGCGGACTGTAAACGAGCTGGTGCGGGAATGCAGTCTGGTTCGAGACCGGATTGGCCAGCAGCGGTGGGTAATTCATCATGAGCTGCTGGATCACCGGCGCCAGGTACTGCCGGCACAGAGCGGCGCTCTGGTCGGATCCATTGGCGTCATTCGCCTCGACTGCGCCGCAGAGGAAGGCGAACGGATTGGCGAAGTTCGGCGCGACGACGGCGCCGGTGAGACTGCCCTGCGCCGGGTCGTAGATCTGATAGAAGTTCACCAGAGCCGATGGCCCGGCATGCAATACCTGCTCGAGCTGGGGCCGCTTATCCGCGAGGAGCTGGGTGACATCGGCCAGCCGCTGCACACCCTCGGTCAGCGCACCGCCGCGTTCGTCGATGAACCGTTTGACGTCACCTACGGCGACATCCAGATTGTCCAGCCCGGCGCCGAGATCATCGGAAACGTTGGCCAGCACCGACGATACCGAGGCCAGCCGCCCGCCGAATTGCACGATCTGATCGTTGCTCTTGGACAGCACATCCACGAACTGCTGCAGATTGCGGATGGTGCCGAACAGATCGGTGCGGCCGTCCGACAACGTACTCAGGGTGTGCGACAGCTCGCGCAAGGTATCGCGCAGCGCCTGACCGTTGCCATTGCCGAGATTGTCGGCGGCGGTGTTGACGAACCGCCCGAACGATCCCTGCTTGTCATCCCCGACCGGCCCGAGAGTCGTCGCCAACTTGGACAATTCGGCCTTGATGTCATCCCATTCGACCGGGACGGCGGTGTGCTCGATCGGAATCACGCTGCCGTCACCCAACTTCGGCCCGCCGGTGTATGCGGGCGCCAACTGGATGAATCGCGCCGACACCAGCGACGGCGAAATAATGACCGCCCTGGCATCCGCGGGAATCTTGATACCGCGGTCCAGTGTCATCTCGACCCGAACCTTGTCCTTGCCCGGATCAATCGAGTCGATCCGGCCGACCTTGACCCCGAGCACCCGCACCTCGTCACCGGCGTACAAACCGTTCGTGGACGGGAAATACGCGGTGACCGAGGTCTTTCCGATCCTCGACAGCAGGGACCATCCCCCGGCGACAACCAGCGCGGCGATGACGACGACGGCGAGCGCCCGCGCCCAGCCCGGCGCGGAACGGACAGTGCGTAGGGCGTTCATCGCGGCGGCTCCTGAATCGCCGGCTCGATCGATGGCGGCGCGGGATCGGTGAGGTAGGCGCGGAAGGAGTCCGGCAGATGCTCCGGCCACACCAGCGCGTCGACCAGCATTTGCAGACTCCGCGTGCTCGCGTTCGAGACATACGCCTGGAAGTACGGACCGCTGCCGACCTGTTCGCCGAGCGCGGCGGCGAACGGACCGAGCCCGTCGAGCGCCTTGGAGAGGTTGTCCTTATTCGACTGCAGCAGTGACAGCACCGAATTCAGCCTGTCCAGTGTGGGTTTCAGCTGTGCCTCGTTATCGTTGACGAATCCGCTCAGCTGTTGGGCCAACCCGTTCACGTACACGATCAACTGGCTGAGCGCACTGCGCCGCCGATCCAATTCACCGAGCAGATCATTGCCGTCGACCAACAGCGCGTTGATCTGATTGCTGCGATCGGCCAGCACTTTGGTGACATTCTGCGCCCGGCCGAGCAGATCGGTCAGCGCCTTGTCACGGGCGTTCAGGCTGCGCGAGAGTTGGGTGACGCCATCGAGTGCCGACCGCAGCGGGGCCGGGGTATCGGCGAAGGTCGTCGACAGCGCGTCGAGGGTTTTGTTGACCTGATCCATATCCAGGCCCTTGACGGTATTCGACAGATCGCCGAGCGCGTCGGTGAGCGAATAGGGCGAGGTGGTGCGGTCCAGCGGGATCGTGTCGTCGGGTCGGGTCGAACCGCTGCCCGACGGTGTCACCTCGAGCGACTTGCGGCCGAGCACCGTATTCGTCTTGATGGCGGCGCTCGTCTTATTTCCCAGCACGATCGATTCGTCCAGGGTGAACCGGACGTAGACCTTGGCACCGTCCAAGCGCACCTGCTCGACCCGCCCGGAGCGCACCCCGGCGACCTGTACGTGGTCACCGGGCACCAGTCCGCCCGCATCGGCGAAATACGCGGTGTAGGTCGCGCCGGAGCGGATGAACGGCAACCGGTCGACCTGTAGGGCCGACAGCGAGATCGCGATCGCGACGACAATGCCGATGATGCCGAGAGAGACAGTGCGTGAGCGGGTTTCGTTCATCGGTTCTTCGCACACCTTCCCGTTGTCTGCATACCGGGCAGGGTGATGTGCATCGGCTTACCGTCCGGACCGTCGACCAGGAAGTTCGTACCGCATATGTACATATTCAGGAACGAGCCGTACGCACCGATCCGGACCAGCTTCTTATAGGTCTCGGGCAGCCGATCCAGCACCCACTGGATGGTGTCGGATCCGTCGTCGAGGGTGGCGGCGAGAGTACCGGTCTGCTCGAAGGTGGTCTTGAGGTCCGGTCGGGCCTGCTGCAGTAGATCGGTCAGATCCCCGGTCGCGCCCGCGATCCGCGGCAGCGCAGCACCGATCGGATCCTTATCGGCGGCCAAACCGCTGACCAGGCGCTGCAATTCGTCGAGCGTGGTGGCGAACTGCTGATCGCGCTCATCGATCGTGGTGAGCACGGTCTTCAGATTCTCGATCACACTGCCGATCAACGCATCTCGGTCGGCCAGGGTCTTCGCGAACGATCCGGAGCTGTTCAGCAACGCGACCAGCGTGCCGCCCTGCCCTTGGAAAACCTGGAGCAGCGCCTCGGTCAGATCGTTCACCTGGGCCGGATCCAGGCCGCGCAGCAGCGGTCTGAAGCCGCCGAGCAACATATCGAGATCGAGCGCGGGCGAGGTGCGATCGGGTCCGATGGTGCCGCCCTTCGACATCACCTTGGCGGTACCCGGCCCCTCCATCAGTTCGAGATACCGGTCACCGACCAGGTTTTCGTAGCGGATGGTCGCCTTGGTGCTGGTGTAGAGCCGATACTTGCTGTCCACGTCGAAATCGACATGCGCGAGATTGTCCTTGCCGACGTGCACCCCGGTCACCGAACCCACCGGCACACCGGCAATGCGCACCTTGGCGCCGTCCAGCATGCCGGACGAACTGGTGAACACCGCGTGATAGCCGCTCTCCTTGGCGAAGCGCATCTGGCTGAACACCACCACCAGCCCGGCCAGGACCAGCGCCATCACCACCGTGAAGATCGTCAGCTTGATGGTTGTCGCGCGCGCTTTACTACTCACGGCTGCCCCACCCCAGGTAATCCGGCGAACAGGATCTGGAACACCTTGGGCCCGTTCAGATGTGTCGTCGTCGACGGCGTCCAGACATGACCCTCGGAGGTATCGGTGACCACGAAGTTCGCGTGGCTGTCGGGCACCCGGTCCACGACGCCGTCGCAGTGCGGTCCGCCCGTGGCGTTGACCTTCGGCAGATCCTGTGGGTACTGGTAGGGATCGGCGCCGGGCATGAAACTCGCATTCAGCGGCACCGCGTCGAACCGTCCGCCGAAGATGTCCTCACCGATCGGGAGCACATTGGCCAGGCCGACGACAAGGCAGTACAGCGCGGGCTTGTAGTCGTTGAGCAACTGGGTGGTCGGACGCAGCAGATCCAGCGCCGTCACCAGCGGCTGTTCGTTCTCACGCAGGACCGAACCGGTGGTATCGGCCAGTCCGATGAGGTTGACCAGCATCGCATCGACGTTCTCCTGCTCCTCGACGATCGTCCTGGCCGTCACGGTCGCGTTATCGGTGGTGCGCAGCAGATCCGGCACGGTGTCGGCGTAGAGGTTGGTGACGCCGGTCGAGGCGACCAGATCCCGTTGCAGCGCGGGCAGACTCGGGTTGATATCGCGCAGGTAGGCATCGCTGCGGGCGAGCAGATCACCGAGCTTCTCGCCGCGCCCCTGCAGCGCGGTACTCAGCGCCGACAGGGTGGCGTTGAGCTTCTCCGGCTCGATCTTCTGCAGCACATCGGTCAAATGCTGGAATAGCGTATTGAATTCGACGGTCACCGACTGAGCGGTCACGGTCGCGCCGGGCTTCAGTGAAGTGGACGAGGCCTGTTCCGGCACAGTGAAATTGATGTATTTGGCGCCGAATACGGTGGTGGACTTGATATCCACGGCCGCATTGGACGGAACCATTTTCAGCAGTTCAGGATCCATCGCCAGCGTCAGCTTGGCGCCGTCGCCGGTCTGTTCGATGTCGGAGACCCGGCCGATCTCCACACCGCGAATCTTCACCTTGGCGTCGGGGTCGAGCACCAGACCGCTGCGCGGTGCGTCGACCGTGACGGTCACCGTCTTGGTGAACCCGCCGACGAACATGACCATCGCGACGGACACGACCGCGACCAGCGCGAGCACCATGCCGAGTCCGGCCAGCTTCAGCCCCAGCCCGCCGCGCAGTGCCGCGCCGAGGCCGCTTCCCGATTGCTTCGTTGCCATACCGCTCTACCCGGAGAGATGGAAGTTGCCGGAGGTGCCGTAGATGGCCAGCGAGATCAGCAGTGTCACCGTGACCACCGCGACCAACGAAGCCCGCACCGCATTGCCGACCGCGATCCCCACGCCGACCGGTCCCCCTGCGGCGTTGTAGCCGTAGTAGGTGTGAATCATCATGACCGCCAAGGCCATCAAGATCGCCTGGGCGAAGGACCAGAGGATGTCGCTGGGGATCAGGAATGTGGAGAAGTAGTGGTCGTAGACGCCCGCCGACTGCCCGTAGATGACCACGGTGGCGAAGCGACTCGCGATGAACGAGCAGATGACCGCGAGCGCGTACAGCGGCACGATCGCGATCATGCCCGCCAGCACTCTGGTGCCGACCAGATACGGCACCGGCCGGATCGCCATGGACTCCAGCGCGTCGATCTCCTCGGCCACCCGCATGGCGCCGAGCTGAGCGGTCGAACCCGCGCCGATAGTGGCCGCCAAACCGATTCCGGAGATCACCGGCGCCGCGATGCGCACATTGATGAATGCCGCGAAGAAGCCCGTCAGCGCCTCGACACCGATATTGCCGAGCGAACTGTAACCCTGCACCGCAATGGTGCCGCCGGTGAACAGCGTGAGGAATCCGACGATGACGACAGTGCCACCGATTACAGCCAAAGCGCCTGTGCCCATGCTGATCTCGGCGATCAATCGAATCGTCTCGGTCCGATAGTGCAGCAGTGCGCGCGGGATCGAACCGATCGTCTGCGCATAGAACACCGCATGTTTCCCCACCGAATCGAGCGAGTTCGAAAAGCGACGCACTCGCCGCACGGTACGCGGGAACCGGGACTGGATTACGAATGCCATCGTCTCACCGCGCCGCGAACTTGATGCCGACGGCGGTGACCACG
Organism: Nocardia sp. CA-107356; assembly: GCF_050946365.1. NCBI lineage: Bacteria > Bacillati > Actinomycetota > Actinomycetes > Mycobacteriales > Nocardiaceae > Nocardia > Nocardia sp. CA-107356. The sequence continues at coordinate 9,749,961 of NZ_CP191992.1, forward strand.
ACGTTCACCACGAACAGGGCCATAAAGGCGAAGACAACGGTCTGATTCACCGCATCACCGACACTCTTGGGACCACCTTTGACATTCAGGCCGAGATAACAGGCCACCAGTCCGGCGATCAGCCCGAACAAACCGGCCTTCACTTCAGAGATGACCAGCTCGGGCAGACGGGTGAGCAGTGTGATGCCGTTGACGAACGCGCCGGGATTCACATCCTGCAGCAGCACCGAGAACAGGAAGCCGCCGACGATGCCGATGGTGGACACCAGGCCGTTCAGCAGCAATGCCACGAACATCGAGGCCAGCACCCGCGGTACCACCAGCCGGTGTACCGGATCGATGCCGAGCACGCGCATCGCATCGATCTCCTCACGAATGGTTCTCGCACCCAGATCCGCGCAGATCGCGGTGGCGCCAGCGCCAGCGACGATCAATACCGTGACAATCGGCCCGACCTGGGTGACCGTGCCGAATGCCGCACCGGCGCCGCTGAGATCGGCGGCGCCGATTTCGCGCAGCAGGATGTTGAGCGTGAAGCTCACCAGCACGGTGAACGGAATCGCCACCAGCAGTGTCGGAATGATCGAAACGCGTGCGATGAACCAGGCTTGATCAATGAACTCGCGCCCTTGGAATGGTCGCCGAATGCTCGCCCGCGCAACATCGGCAACGAGTTCGAAAAACCCGCCGACGGCACGCAACGGCACGGCAAGGACCTCGTTCATGCGCGATCCTCCTTGCTCATCCTGCTAATACAGCACACCGCACGATGCCCCTCTTCGGCCACATCGCCGGAACGATTAGAACATGTTCACATTGCCGTAGGAAGCCTTTTGCCACTTTTGAACAGCTCTTTTTGCTTGATTCGGCCTATGAATTTGCAACGTGTGTCAATTCAGGCTGGCCTAACCTTCGTGAGGCGGCGCACACCGTGACTCCCATGTCTACCAACTGCCGAAGGGGTGATCAACAGCTGGTCAGCTACCCGAGGGCGGCTGCCATCACTCAGCAACCGATCCGTTCGAGCGACCTGCAAGCAGTCGCTAGCGGTCGAGATCGATCAGCGAAGCTGCTGAGAACGTACGCCCGGCGGGGCGCTCAGCGAAGTAACCGCCGAGCGTGGCGGCAAGATCGCCGGAATTCCATTGATCGCCGGCCGCGTCGAAGCGCTGCTCGACCACCGGTGCGGCCATCAGCGCGACCATCGGTCCGTAGACCACGAACAGCTGCCCGTTGACCGCGTCGGCGGCGGGCGAGGCGAGGAAGGCGACCAACCGGGCCACATGCTCCGGCGAGAGCGGATCGATGCCGCCCTCCGGCGCCGCACTGAAGACCGCCTCGGTCATCGCGGTGCGCGCCCGCGGCGCAATGGCATTGGCGCGCACGCCGAAACGGGACAGCCCGCGCGCAGCGGAGAGCGTCAGCGCGGTGATACCGGCCTTGGCGGCGCCGTAGTTGGCCTGCCCCTCCGGGCCGAGCAGTCCGGCCTCGGAGGAGGTGTTGACGAGCCTGCCGTAGATCGGCGCGCCCGCCGCCTTGGACTTGGCCCGCCAGTACGCGCCCGCGTTGCGGGTCAACAGGAAATGGCCGCGCAGATGCACCGCGATCACCGCGTCGAAGTCCTCGTCGGACATATTGAACAGCATCCGGTCGCGGGTGATGCCCGCATTGTTCACCACGATGTCGACGCTGCCGAACGCCTCATCGGCGGTGCGGATGAGCGCATCGGCGGTCGAACGCTCGGCAATGCTGCCCGCGACGAACTCCGCCTTGGCGCCGAGCGCCCGGATATCGGCGAGGGTTTCGGCCACCGCATCCGATTCCGATAGATCGTTGACCACCACCGACGCGCCCGCGCCCGCCAGGGCGAGCGCCTCGGCCCGCCCCAGTCCTGCGCCACCACCGGTAACGATGGCCACCCGGCCCGCGAGACTCACATCGTTGTCGTCTGCATCACTCACGGGGCCGACTCTAGAACGTGTTCCTATTTACGGCAAGCGCCCGTCACTGCAGCCGGAGGGCCGCTTTCGGGCACTGGGCGACCGCGTCGCGGACATCATCGAGCCGATCCGGCGCCACCTCGCCGACCACGATGTGCAGCATGTCGTCGTCATCGAGTTCAAAGACGTCGGGGGCGATTCCGACACAGATTCCGTTGGCTTCGCACTGGTCCAGATCCACACTGACCTTCATGACAACTCCTTCACTGATGCTCTGATCGAAGCCTAACAACACGATGTGATGTCGTGCGACGTCATCGACCACATTCGCCCGCAATACTGGAACATGTTTCAGTTCATATGCAATGATCGGTTCACCGACATCGAACGAAGGCTCCGCCATACCCACCCCCGCCGACTCCGCAAGCTCCGTCGGCTGACCATCCCCCGAGAGGTACTGCCATGCGCATTGCGTACACGCCGCAGCAGGAACAGCTCCGCGCGGAGCTGCGTGACTACTTCGCGCGGCTGATCACCCCGGAGCGTCGAGCCGCGCTGAGCGCGACCACCGGCGAGTACGGGCACGGCAACGTCTACCGCGAGGTGGTCCAGGAAATGGGTCGCGACGGCTGGCTCACCCTGGCCTGGCCCAAGGAGTTCGGCGGGCAGGATCGCCCGACCATGGATCAGCTGATCTTCACCGATGAGGCGGCCATTGCGGGCGCGCCGGTGCCCTTCCTCACCATCAACTCGGTTGCGCCGACGATCATGCACTACGGCAGCGAGGAACAGAAGAAGTTCTTCCTGCCCAAGATCGCCGCGGGCGAACTGCACTTCTCCATCGGCTATTCGGAGCCGGGCGCGGGCACCGACCTGGCCAGCCTGCGCACCACCGCCGTGCGCGACGGCGACGACTACGTCATCAACGGCCAGAAGATGTGGACCAGCCTGATCGCCTACGCCGATTACATATGGCTGGCAGTGCGTACGGACCCCAACGTCAGGAAGCACAAGGGCATCAGCATGCTCATCGTGCCGACCAGTGCCGAGGGCTTCTCCTGGACCCCGGTGCACACCATGGCCGGTCCGGACACCAGCGCCACCTACTACCAGGACGTCCGGGTCCCCACCAGCTCGCTGGTCGGCCAGGAGAACGGCGGCTGGGCGCTGATCACCAATCAGCTCAACCACGAACGCGTCGCGCTGACCTCCGCCGGACCGCTCACGGTGGCGCTGAACCAGACCACCGAATGGGCCCGCAATACCAAGGCGGGCGACGGTTCCCGGGTGATCGACCAGGAATGGGTGCGGCTCAATCTGGCCAGGGTGCAGGCCAAGGTCGAATACCTCAAGCTGCTGAACTGGGAGATCGCCAGCCGGGCCGATGCGGGCGGCGATGCCGCGCCACGGCCGTGGGACGCCTCGACCTGCAAGGTCTACGGCACCGAACTCGCCACCGAGGCCTACCGCCTGCTGATGGAAATCCTCGGCCCGACGGCATACCTGCGGCAGGACTCCCCCGGCGCGGAACTGCGCGGACGGTTGGAGCGGTTCCACCGCGCCGCGCTGATCCTCACCTTCGGCGGCGGCACCAACGAGGTCCAGCGCGACATCATCGCCATGACCGCACTGAAGCAACCAGCCGCGGCGCGCTGAGCTGTATTCGATCGCGGTGCTCAGGGCCCCACGTGGTCACGCAAGCTACCGCCTCCGGGCCCGTCGCTCGCACCGCAGAAAGCAGGTAGACACCATGGATTTCACCCCCACCGAAGCTCAGCTCGACCTGACCCGCCTGACCGCCGAGGTCTGCGCCAAATTGGTCACCGCCGACCGGATCCGTGAACTCGACGCCGAGGGCCGCTTCGACGAGCCGCTGTGGCGGTCACTCAGCGAGACCGGCGTGCTGGCCGCCGCATTGCCCGAGTCGGTGGGCGGCGGCGACTTCGGCGCACTCGAGCAGAGCGCCGTGCTGCGGGAACTCGGCAGGCATGTCGCCGCGGTGCCGTACCTGTGGTCGATCGTGGTCGGCGCGGGCGCGCTCGCGCGTTTCGGCTCGGACGCCCAACAGGATTGGGCGCGCCAGGCAGGCGAAGGCAGCGTCATCCTGACCGCCGGACTCGCCGAGGAACACAATTGGGAGCCGACCAAACCGACCACGGTGGCGCACGAGGCCGATGGCGGCTGGCGACTCACCGGCGCCAAGACCACGGTGCCCTATGCCGACCGCGCGGCCCGAATCCTGATCCCCGCCACGGTTTCCGGAGCTGCCGCACTCTTCCTGGTGGATCCGACCGATGCGACGGTCAATGTGACCGCTCAGCAAGTAGTCGACTTCAGCGCCGAGTTCGGCGTCGAATTCCATGACACCCCGGCCGAATTGGTCGCGACGGTGGCCGACGGCGCCGAGATCCTGGACTGGATCCTCACCCGCGCCTGGCTCGGCCTGAGCGCTCAGCAGCTGGGCACCCTCGAACGCGCACTCGAGCTGGTCGCCGAATATGCCCGCGAGCGTGAACAATTCGGCAAGGCGGTCGGCAGCTTCCAGGCCGTCGCCCAGCGCCTCGCCGACGCCTACATCGACGTCCAGGGCCTGCGGCTGGCGGTCACCCAGGCCGCCTGGCGGGTCTCCGAAGATCTGGCGAGCGCCGAAGCGGTGCACACCGCCAAGTTCTGGGCCGCCGACGCCGGACACCGGGTGGCGCACACCGTAGTTCATGTGCACGGCGGCGTCGGCATCGACCGCGACCACATCGCGCACAACTACTTCACCGCCGCCAAACACAATGAATTCGCACTCGGCGCGGCCACCGATCACCTGCGAGCCATCGGCTCACTCCTCGCGGAAACTCCTGCCTGACCCGGGATCCGCACGTCGGCCCGCCGGAACCTGCCACCGGCGGGCCGAGTTGATCTTTGGACGGACCACCTTCATACCCGGGGTTCTACGCTTTCTCGCTGGACCCCAAAACTTTCCGGCGTGTCGGCAGCTCAGGCTGCCGACACCACCACTCCCCGGAAAGGCTCAGTGGCGGGCTATCTGCGATCTCCTTCCTCCACCGAGGCCCTGCGGGACTTCGCGCCTGGAACGCCTGGCTTGAAAGTCGGTTGGCTCACAGTGGCTTCCACGTGGCCTCACTGGCGATCCGGTTGACAAAACGCGAGAGCGTGTCTCACGTCGCTGGTTTCGACCCTTTCGGTGGGCCGACTCAGTCGTAGCGGGTTTCGCTGATCGCGAAGCAGGGCAGTTTTCCAGTCGAAGATGGCGTTGCATGCCGCGAATGCGGCGTTCGTACACCAGTACCTCACTGAATGCCGCGCCAGAGGTGCAGGAGGACCAGCGCCGCAAACGTGCCGATGGATCCTACGGTAACGGCGTATAGCAGCGAAAAATTGCTGTGGAAACGAGCGGCTTCCATTAGAAAGAGGACTGCCAGGGTCGCGATACTTGACGACAGCATTGCGATCGCGGCAATATGCACAAGGCGAGGGGCCCGGTAGCCCAACCAGATGACGGGAATCACAAGGACTGCGATCACAGCGTTGACAGCCAGCGCGATGATATCGAGTTCGCTGTACTCGATCTCATCGAGGCTGGTCACCAGCAAGCTGTGCCACAGCAATGCACTGAATCCCGCGATTACCGCAGCGGTCAACGCGTAGACGGTACTTTTTACTCGGCTTCCTGTCGAGTTGACTTCCATTCGGCTACCTTCGATCACCCCGGCCGACTCGACCACGTCCCGACGCGGTGCCGGCACTCCAACGAATAATCCGGGGCAGTGATCGTCACACCGCCGTATATCTCGACGTCCTGGCGCTCGATCGATCCATACGAACCGTCTCGCGGGCATTACAGTCCACGGTGAGGTTCAGCATTTCATAGCGCTCGGCGTCAGCCGCACTCGATACTGCGCGGCGAACAAGTGCGCTCAGACGACAACCACGAATCCCCCACCTCTTGGATGTCCGTCGCTCACAGTGGGCGAGCGACGCTTGGACCAAAGGTACATCGAGACAGTGGCGGGCGCGTGCCCTGCGCCCTTCCAGGCTGCATTCCACCGTGCAGGACTCCTGGCGCTCCGTGACGCGAACCGGCCCGGCCCGCCGCGACGCCGAGGGCTGTTCTCGGACAATCTGATCCGGGTGACCACAAGCCCGTCCGCCGCCAGCATTACACGCCGTGATCGCCCAACTCGGCGTGGGATCGGCGGACACCCCTGCGAAGCGGGCGCTAGGAGAGGCAGGGGTCGAACTCGTCGCGAGTTGCCACGGTCGTGCAGGCAGCCCAGTCGGCCGAGGTGAACAGCAACGCCGGAACGAACCGGTTGTCGAATCACGAACGCCGACCAGGTCATTCGAGCAGAACGCGATCGCGACGCACACTGCCTGATCCAGGCCCGCCTGGCATGAAGTCGCTTGGCTCACAAGGGCTTCCACGTGGTCTCACTGGCGATCCCGGTTGACAAAACGATCGACGGCGGAGAGGGTGATGGCGGAGAGGGTGACGGCTGTCGGCAGAACGGCAGCAGGCATGCACAAAATGGGGGTTCGATGCCAATTCCAGTCAGAGAGAATTGTGTCCGCATCAGTGGCCAGCGGTCGCTGTGATGGCGGTCCAAGGTTTCTACAATCATTACGACGATCCCGATGAATTCTGGGATGATGCGCCTCTCGACAGGCAGCGGCCCAATCGGACTCCTGCCGCGGCTGCGCCGACGCCTACCGTTCCGAAGCCCGAACCTCCCCTCTCACAGCCGACTTCGCGACGAGCCGAACAGCGCAACCAGGAAGCCAAGCCGCCCCTGGAGCCGCCTTCCACCGGATCGTCGTTCGCATCTATGGAACTCGATCGCGGATTTCTTCCTGTCCGTATCGAATTCAGCTCGGGGTGGAGCAGATCTGTCGGTCCCCATGAGGTCGCCGAGGAGCTGATGCTGGCATATAGGGGGGCGGTGTCGCTACGTCTGGCGCGGTTGTACTCCTCCGGTCGTTGGCCGTCCCCGCAAGAGGTTTCGGACACGGCGGTTCCCGACCACCGAACGGTTCTGATGTTGCTGCTCGACACCGAGACCTGGGAGCAGTACAGCGATGTGTCCAGCAGGATGATCAGAGACGCCGGGTACGACGTGTACGGCAGTGTGGTGTTTCATGACGAGCATCCCGTTAGGGTGAGCGCCGACCGTACCTACCTACAGTCGATCACGGTATGGCCGGAATGGGCCGGTTCCGCCGAGTCATATCAAATCGCCGACGAAATATTGTGGTGCGCTGATCAGATCCGTTCGTTGCGCCCGAGGTTCGAGGTCCGGGGGGACTATTCACGATATGCCGATGCTGATCTCGAATACCATTTAGACCGCCATCGGGAGCGACTTTTCGATGAAAGGGTGGGATGATTTGTCTGACAAACTGGTAGTTTCGCTCAATTTGATGCAACACGCGGTGAACAAATGGAAGGAGGCCGCCGAGCATCTCAGCCACGCGGCCGCGAGGACCTTCAACGTCGACATCACCGAGGTCCAGGCCGGTGCGTTCGGCCTTACAATGGACAAGTACAGGCCCGCTCCTGGTTACTTCCTCGACAGAATGCTCGAAGGCCAGACTGTGTTCTCCGATATTGCTCAGGTGCTGCAGTACGCTCACGATACGTATGAAGCGGAGGATCAGGCCGGTAAGCACGCACTGGACGGTAAGGCGGGGGAACTGTGACCACCAGCCGCGACGAGTTGATCAAACAGATAGTGGCCATTCGGTCGAGCCAGAGCGATATTGGCAATCTGCCGGAGGTTGTCCAGGATTGGCACGGACACATAGTAGCGATGATCCGAGCCAACGGATATGGCGGAGTACTCACCGGCAACTTTGGTAGCGCCCTCACTACAGAAGACCTTGTTGATAAGATTTGGGACAACCGCGACAAGATCAATAACGCCCTAGGCGAGACTTGGGACAAGCTCGTGGAGATCAATCCTGGGCTCGAGGTTCCGGTCAAATTCATTGAATACGCGGATGAATGGCGCAAGATGAATGGCGACATAATTAATGCAACTACCGCATATTCTGAAACAGCCTTATATACTGAATGGCAAGGGGATGCATCCAATCGATATCGGGACATGCGCGACCGCCAGAAAATTGCATTAGACTCAACGGCTGAAGTGTGCCTGCAGATTGCGGTAAGTCTGGAAACAGTCGCCAAGAATGAGTTGACCCTATACACCGACCTTGCCACGAAAGCGCAGGATCTGGTATCGAAAGTCACGGCGCTGACAGGTTCTTATATCAAGTCTGCTTTTGATTTTCCTATGGGTTGGATCTCGGCTTCGACTGATCTGGTGAGCGCTGTGCAGGCATCGAAGACGTTCATCCTGGGCATAACCAAGTCCGTCGCCGATAACGCTCAGTCGAATATGATCGAGGGTAACAAAATACACGGGGCCCTAGTGGCGCAAAGGGGCCTCCCTGCAAACAAATGGCCTCCCGCTGTCGTCGAGAGCTACGGCAAGGGCATTGAAGGGGTTCGTGTTGCGATCGGCGATGCATCGGTGACGGCAACCGACGGCGACAAATCGGACTGGACTATTTAGATGACGGAGATTCCGCGATGAGGATCGGCAGGATGATAATGGTCGCCGTAGTCGCTCTTCTGCTGGCAACCGGGTGTTCCAATTCGCCTTCGGCGTCGCCACCCTCATCGCCCGCGGCTCATGCTGGCGTGACGCAGGCGGATTTGTGCAACTCGCTGACGGCTTTCTTCAGTGACGAGTTGCAAGCAGTAGACGTGCGGTCGGTACCGCTAGTCAGCGCAGATACAATCATCTCGATCAGTGGGTGGTGCACCGTCACCAACAGTCAGAGCCAGAGAAGCAACGGTCATTTCACAATACACCAAGCCCCGAACGATACTGATCCAACCGGAAACTTCAGACAATTTTTTGAAAGAACGACTGAAATGGGCGAAACAGTTTGGGTGTGGGATTCGCGGGGAGACGCAAGGTTTGAAACTCCAGTACTGAAGTTCGCCACACGAATCGGCGAATGGAATTCAGAACTCGAAATCGAGCAAAAAACGACACAGACTGCGAGCGGAGCCCTGCAACCGACCGATGAAACCAAGCACAAGGCTGCCCAGTTCCTCCTCGAGTTGACAAAGAGGATAGTTGACGCCCAATGAGTGCTGAACCTTTGCCTCTTCGATGGCGTGCTTGTCGTAGGCGTTGCCACTCCACCACGTCGTCGGAATCGCCTGCCAGCTTGTCGCAGTCATGGAGGGCTCTGTCGTAGCGCGCATACGGCTCGGCCGATTTCGTCGGCGAGAGTTTAGCACTGTTTACCGGCGTATTAGTAGGTTTGCCAGTCCAGATTCAGCGCCATCGACCAACCGATATCGGGACATGCGCGACCGCCAAAAACTGGCATTGGACTCAACAAAGGGTCTCCCTGCAAACAAATGGCCTCCCGCTGTCGTCGAGAGCTACGGCAAGGGCATTGAAGGGGTCCGTGTTGCAATCGGCGATGCGTCGGTAACGGCAACCGACGGTGATAAATCGGACTGGACTATCTAGCTAGATGACGGAGATTCCGCGATGAGAACTGGCAGGATGATAATGGTCGCCGCAGCCGCTCTTACGCTGGCGACCGGGTGTTCCAATTCGCCTTCGGCGTCGCCCACCTCATCACCTGAGGCTCATGCTGGCGTGACACAAGAGGAACTGTGTAACTCGCTGATGGCTTTCTTCAGTGGCGAGTTACAAGCAGTAGACTTGGGGTCGGTAGCGTTCCTCGGCAAAGATACGATCATCTCGCCCAGTGGGAGCTGCACCATAACTAACAGTCAGACCCAGAGAAGCAACGGCCGGTTCGAAATACACCAAGCACCGAACGACCCTACTCCCATCGAAAACCGCAAAAAGTTCTTCGTAGAAACGACTGAAATGGGCAAAACAGTCTGGGTGTGGGATTGGCGGACGGATCTAGGAAATCCAACTCCTCAAGTAGTTTTCGCCACACGAATCGGCGAATGGAATTCGGAACTCCAGATCGAGGAAAACACTACGCAGACTGCGAGCGGAGTCCTGCATCTGACCGATGAAAACAAGCACAAGGCCGCCCAGTTCCTCCTCGAGTTGACAAAGAGGATAGTTGACGCCCAATGAGTGCTGAACCTTTGCCTCTGCTCCGTACCTCGGCGTGACGTAGGAACTCGCGCATCGGGCGCGAGTTGGTCTTGGGTTTGTGTACGAACTCGCAGCGGCGGGGTCTGCTGTTTGCCGACGAAGATCGGGACCGGTTGGGTGGGACGCTCGGGTGCCGGGTTGTAGCGGTTGGCGATCCCGAGGTTGTAGCCCTTGGCTTCGAGGATGTGGCCGTAATGGTTCAAGGCGTTCGCCGTGGTTGTGGCGGTGGAGACCAATGGTGGAGGTAGTGTTCTGGTCTTGGTCCTGGTATGGGTCGGCGGTGACGCCAAGCTTCTCGGCCATACCGGTCAACGCCGTGCTGATCTGAACGCCGCCGTCGTGAACTTCTGTCCAGCGGTGGCGAACTCGGTTGCGGCGTCACCGGTCCAGCTTCCCTCGGCTACCGCGTCCACACCCTTGGCTGCGGAATCCAGCGCCGACCGCAGCGCCTCGGCCAGGTCGTAGACGTATTTGCCGACGTCACGCACCTTCTCGGGAACAACCGAAATGCTTTGGCCGGGGCGAACCCCCTGCTTCGCTCACAAGGTGGGGGGCTACTCGGCGACGTCTATGCGAGCGGGGCATGACGACGCCGGGCCGAATCGCTCTCGGGGAGAGCAGGTTCGGCCCGGCGGCAGTCGGCGAAACTACGCTGTCGGCTCGAACGCCTCGGCGACGATCTCGGCCTGTTCCACGGCATGGGCCTTGGACGAGCCCGAGGAGCGGCCGACATGGCGCGGCGGGAGATGCGGCGAAGCTTGGTGAAGCGCTCCGGGAGCAGCCCTCGCACTGCTCCACATCGTGCATGGCCCGGACCCTGACCCACAAACACCGCCACCCGGAGCCCACTGACCGGCACCGCGAAAGCTCAGCTTGCGAGATCGCACAACTCGGCGCGGAATCGACTGAGTCGCTGCTGCGAGCAGCGAAGGCCGAGGCGTCAGGCGTCGAACTGGCCGCGAGTTGCTGCGGTCGTGAAGGCCGACCACTCGGCCGAGGTGAACAGCAACGCCGGACCGGACGGGTTCTTCGAATCACGAACGCCGACAAGGTCGTTCGCGAGAAACGCGACTTCCACGCAAGCCTTGTCCCCACCGCTGCGACTGCTCTTGAACCACTTCGCGTTCGAAAGATCAACCATCAGGACGCGTACTCCTTCGCCATCTGTCTGAGCAGAGCCCGGCGGGCCGATTGCGTTGCCGACGAGGGTCAGGCGTCGAACTCGCCGCGAGTCGCCGCAGACGTGAACTCCGACCACTCGGCCGAGGTGAACGTCAATGTCGGACCGGACAGGTTCTTCGAATCACGAACGCCGACAAGGTCGTTCGAGAGGAAGGCAACTTCGACGCAGTTCCCATTACCACCGCTGTAGCTGCTCTTGAACCACGTCCCACTCAATAGCTCACCTTCACGCCGCATATTCCTTCGCCACCTTCCGCAGCATGGCCCTGCTGGCCTCCGCGTCCAACGCGCATCGGCGCAGGGTCTCGTACGCCTCATGGTAGCGCCGAACTGCGGTTGGTTTTGCAAGATACAAGTCCCCTGTAAACGATTCGGTGTAGACAACAGGCGGATCGATCAGCTGCCCCAACTTGTCAGCGCCGAACTCGAGGATGACGAACGGACCAACCGCCTCTCCAAGTGGGAACCCCACGTTGAACGGAAGGATCCGAATGCTGATGTTGGGCCGAGTGCCGAAGTCCGCCAGGTGTTTCAGCTGCGCAGCCATGATCCTCGGCCCGCCTACGATGCCCCGCAGAACCGATTCTCGCAGGATCACATCAAGTGTCGCTGGCTGATACTTGCGCGTGATTCTGCTCTGGCGCCGCATCCGCAATTGCACCCTGCGCGCATGCTCGTCGGCTGTGTCCTCTGGGCAACAGGAGTCGAATACCGCGCTGGCATAGGCCGGTGACTGCAACAATCCTGGCACGAGTTCGGGCTCGTAGGTTGTCAGGCGCTGCGCCGATGCCTCCAGTCCCACGAAGAAGTCGAAGTCCTTCGGAATCACATCGTCGTATTCACACCACCAGCTCAGTTCGCTGCCTTGTGCCGCAAGTCCTTTCATTGCAGATGTGAAGTCCGCATCGAACACGTAGATCTTGCACAGCGCCTCGAGGTCCACCTCGCGTAGATTCGCCACCGCCCCCTTCTCGATGCGCTGTAGCGTGCTGGCACTGCGCTGAATCAGTGCAGATGCCTGTTGGAGTGTGAGTCCGCACCCCTCCCGCCCATCGCGCAGGTACTTCCCCAACTGCCGCCGTGCCAGCGTCGATCCGTTCTCCGACATGCCCGCCTCCCTACAGGTTTCGCGTTGTTCGGCCCAGCACAGCACGCCGCAATCTCGCCGAGGACCAACATCGCGAATTCTCATGCAATCAGCACATAACCCCAGAAAGCATTGCATCCCACAACGATTCACAGCCCAACTCGCCCCACGGCGATCCTGTTCGCGGCGCCCGCGCGATTCACAGACCGCCCGAGATAGAACACCGGACCGGGGCGACCATCACCTTCACGGCGCGACGCGAGCTGAACCCCCAGCATCGATCCCATTCGCAGCGCCCGCGCGTTCCAATGGAACCGATCGGCCGATTCATGCGTCCAGTAGATTAGGCGGACGAGCAGAGAGGGAGGGTCTGTCGATGGACGTGGGGCAGTCGACTGCGAACGCGCTGTACCAACAGGCCGAAGCGGGGACATTCCGGATGGAAGCCGACGCTGCCCGACGATGCGCCGAGGTGTACACGAGGTTCATCGATACGACGCTGGAACCACAGATCCGAATGTCAAGGGGGTTGCACCGCCACGAAGGCTTCGGGGGATTCGACTCGGCTCAGCAACTACAGTCAGGGTTTTCGAGCAAGGCTGTGCAGACAACCGAAGCGCTCAATGGGATCAAGGAGGCAGCGCTGAAAATGGCAGCGGCCTACCTCCGCGCCGGTCAGTTGGTAGAGGAAGCCGACACAATGTTTGCGCGCTCGATCAACACGGCCACCTCGGAGGTGCCCCAGACATGACAACCATCCGCACTGCTTGGATAGCTCTGCTCGCATTGGCAACTGTGACGATCTCCGTGGGCTGTTCAAGCACCGACGACGTCACACCGCATCCGACCGACCTCGCTCAGGCCACAGCTTCATCCACCGGAACACAATCTGCCCGTACGACACTCACCAATCCGAAACTGCAACCACCGTCACAAGACAACAAGTACACCGCCAGCACAGGGCGTCCCAAGGTGGTCTTCGACCCGTGCACATGGATCAGCGACGACACCATTCAGAAAGCTGGATTCGATCCCACATCTCGAAAACGCGGTCGAGACCTCGTCGCGGAGTACAGCTTTCTAGCCTGTGACTTCTCGTCCACTCTTCAGGACCTCGCCGTCGACTCCGGAAACGCGACCTGGGAGGAAGACCTCGCCAAGGTCGGTTCCTACAGCGAGCCGACCACCGTCAACGGCCGCCAAGCCCTGTTGGTCCGAGACCCCGCAACTCCTCGTGGCTGCCAGATCGACCTGCGAACGAAGGTCGGATTTGTGCAAGTCGCCGTCGACCTGACCGACCGCGCCCCCCGCAGTACCGCCCCCTGCGACGGCATCCAGAACATCGCCACCACGATCGAACCGGAAATCGGCAAGGACAACTGACCATGACCGGCCCCGGCTACCTCAATATCAACGATGATCCCGCCGCACTCGGCACCTTCTTCTCCGACAAGAAGCCGAATACCGCCCAACCGAGCACACTTTCGCACACCCAGCAGCAGGGTGCACAGCAGACTCAGCAGTCCATCTCTTACGACGGCGCGGATCCGACGTACATCACCCGGATGGAACAGTTCGAGGGCATCACACACGAAGAGATCTACCGAAATGCCCAGGCGATGAGTCCGGGGATCATGCACCAGCAGGCCGACACCTGGATCAGCATCGCCGACACCCTCAGCGGCGGGCTGCTCGGCGCGCAGCTCTCCATCCAGAAGGCGCTCACCACAGGTATGGAGGGCAAGACGGCCGATGCCGCACTCGCGGCCGCGCAGAAGTTCTACCAGCAGGCCAGCGATGTGCAGGAGGTGATCAGCACCTGCGGGCACCGCATCAAGGCCGCCGCGCACGCCGCCGAGGTGGTCAAGGCATCCGTGCCGCCGACGGCCGCGTCGCAATCGGGCACCGGCTCGCCGAGCACCATGGATCCGGCGCAGATCATCATCGCCGCGGTAGGAGCCGGACTGGCCAGCTCCCAGGACGGCGACCAGGTTGCCTATCAACGCGGCGTCGAAGCGCTCCACCGCACGGCGATCGACACCATGAACAACAACTACAAGCCGTCTTACGGTCCCGCCGGGAACGGCATCCCGACCTTCGTCCCCGTACAGGCACCGGGTGGCGGACCCGGCGGCGATAGTGGCGGTACCGGCGGCACTGGTGGACCGCGCACCGGCGGTACGAACAACGGCGGTGGCACCGGCAACGATGGCGGCCAGAGCACAAACGAGCCATCGCCGAGCGATCCGAACGCGACTCAGACCTCAGGACTGGACTCGAATTCGACTGACGCGCAACAGTCGAGCACAAACCGCACACCGGAGACCACAACCAATCCTGGCGCCACCACCAGCACATCACCCGCCAGCACATCACCTGCCAGCACGACGACCAGTTCAGGCACGCGGCCGGTGAGTCCCGGCAGCACCACCGCCACACCGGGCGGGACCAGCGGGCCGGGCTCGGGCAGCCCAGGACGCAGCGTTTCCGGGCTGCCGGTCGGCGCGAGCACCGCCGCGGCGGCCACCAGCAGCGCATCGACCAGCGCGACGACGGGTCGATCCGGCATGCCGGGCATGATGTCGCCCGGTGCGGGAAAGAAAGACGACACCGAGTCGAATCGAAAAACTCCCGACTATCTCATCGGCGATCACGAAGAAGAACTACTCGGCCCGCAGAATCCCCAGGTCCCGCAGGTCATCGGGGACGACGCCCCCGCGACCCGACCGGATGCGCCGCAGCGTCCACACAACCAGGACCAGCGCCGGTGAAGTGGGAATTCACCCCCGACGAATTCATGCACATCTGGCGCGAAACAGGTGCCGACCGCTACCCATTCCCCCTACGCCTGATCGCGTCGGTGCGGTGGGAGGATGAATTCGACCGCCTCACAAGCGAACTGGAGCAACGCCTCCCCCTCGGCGACGATCCGGACCTCACCGCCGTATTGCGTCTGGCCGCCCATCCCGAAACATCGCTGGCACTCATCGGCACCCGACGACGCCCACTGCGCGCCTACGGCGCCATCGACACCGACATCGGCGTAACCCTGGTCCAAAGACCCGGCCCCACACCAGATTTCGGCGCAAACGTGGTGATCGAAGTCGGCACCCCGACAACCGTGCCAAGGGTTTTCACGGCCGTGCTCGGCAATGTCGCACCCGGCAACCATTCGCCCTTGGTCGAGGACACCAACCGACTCCTCAACAACCTCGAATCTTGGACCGGCACCAAGGAAACCACCTCCGACCGAATCAGCCGCCTCCTCCGCGCCCCACGCTCGGGTTCAGGAACCGTGGAATGCGTCCGCGACCTACGCAATTCCCCCACCCGAGACCGCCTGAACTGGTTCGACATCGACGGCGACGGCCGCTACTGGTATCGCCACCAGTACAACGAATTCCACATCGCACCATGCGACCAGACAACAATCGTCCGCGAAATCACCCGCATGACACAACCCAACCGACACCCTGAATAACCGCCAACAAAGCACCGGCCGACCGCCGAGGGCAGTCAAATGGTCGTTGGCCAGCCAGCACCGAACCACCCTTCGACTGCCCTCGGCGGCTGGGTTTCGGGCAGCCGCGGCGTCTCGGGCGGTGATGGTGGGCATTGCGGTCCGGCGGTGTCATCGGGCGGGATCTGTGCATGAAGTGTGTTCTTCCACAATGGATTTCGGGCTCATCGCAGAAGAGGGTGTAGTCGGGTCTGTCGGTTTCGAGGTTGCCTGCACGGACTTTCATGCTCGGCTGCACTGCTATCCGGGCGCGGCGAGACGTGCGCCGGAGAACGAGCTATGCACCGTCGTTGCCATCGCGCAGGGAATGGATCATGCTCTGCAGGATCCGGAATGCGCCTGACTGCTCGGTCTCGGTCAGGCCGGCCAGCATTCTGACCTCGACGGACCGGACCGCTACGGTTGCCTTCTCGAGGCTCCGTCGGCCGCGAGGCGTGAGCCGCGTGGGAAGAACTTTCCCGACGGGCGCCTCTGCAGGTCTGGTGACGAAGCCCTCTCGTTCCAGGGCCTGGAGCAGCACGTTCATCGACTGCCGTGTCACGAACGCGCCCCGTGCGAGCTCGGAGTTCGACAAGCCCGGTCGTTGAGCCAGCAGCTCGAGGCAGGAGTAGTGCGTCACGCTCATCCCGAGCGGCCGCAACACCTCCTCCATGGCTGCGCGGAGAGTGCTCGACGCCTCTTTCAGCAGGTAGCCCAGTGACGTCTGCAGGTCGACACCGTCTTGACTCATGTCAGTATTCTGACATAGATTGACGTGTCAGAAAACTGACACAGACTAAGGAGCATCATCATGCCCGTCACCGGCCCCGACTTCATCTCGCTCCAAGCGCGCGACCTCGATGCTTCGCAGGCGTTCTACGAGCAGTACCTCGGCCTCGTCCGCTCGCAGGCCGGACCTCCGCACGCCGTTGTCTTCGAGACGAAGCCGATCGCGTTCGCACTCCGCGACGTCGTTCCCGGCACCGATCTCGCATCCGTTGCTCAGCCCGGCATCGGTGCCGCGATCTGGCTCCACGCCACAGACGTGCAGGCCATTCACGATGCTCTCGTCGCCGACGGTCACACCATCGTCTCCGCACCGATCGATGGCCCCTTCGGTCGGACATTCACCTTCGCCGACCCCGACGGCTACCAGGTCACTCTCCACGACCGCGCCTGATAGGCCGAACACCACCGGACGATCACCGGCCCCGGCAGACCGCGGTTGCGCCCGAGACTCGAGAATCCGGGCGACGTTTGTTTACCCCGGATCACCTGTCCGGCTCTTCACACTCGGGGTGGACGGAGTGTGACGTCGAGCCGGGCGGTCGTGGTTCAGCGCGTCGAGAGCCCGATAGAGGTCGAACTCTCCCGAGGATGGAGGTTCCTACGCCGCCCATCCGGAAGACCTCGACGGTGCCCGCTACCGTCGGCGCGGGCGTCGCCTGCGCTGATCTGACCACCTTCTGCCGACTCGACGAACTCGGACTCGAGGTCACCGGCCAACAGGAGACATACAACTGCCTCCGGCTCGGAGCGAGCGGATGCCATTACCCGGTCGCGTCGTCTGCGACCAGTCCGACGAACAGTTGACGGGTCGCCTCGGGCAATGTGGTGCGGAATCGTTGGACGTGAATCTCGAACGGCTTGCCCGTCTTGCGATTCCGGAGCCGAATCGTCGGGTCGCGGCGGCCGATGTATACCCGGCCGGTGTTCCACAGGCGGTGAAAGTCGGGTTGAGCGCCCAGTTCTCGCAGGAGCAGCTGGACATCGGCTCGAGCACCGGCGCGACCCGCATGGCCACGGAAGCGCCCGACCATCAGGTCGGCCTCGCGCTCCCATTCCTCGATCACCAGGCGTGCGCGGGGATCGGTGAACATCCACCGCAACACATTTCCGTTGGGGTGCAGACCCGGAAACGCCTCGTCGAAGGCCGCGTTGCACTCGATGACGCGCCAGCCGTCATCCAGTGCGGCCGCCAGATGCGGGGCCAAGGCGTCGAGCGTCTTGCTGACGGCTGGACCTGGCGGTTGCGGTCCGCGACCGCTGAACCGCTGCTGCGCAAGGTGATACAGATGCATGCGCTCGTCCTCGTCCAGTCCGAAGACATCGGCGAGCGCGTCGAGCACCGACGGGCTCGGATTGAACGCCCCGCCCTGTTCGATTTTGGCGAGGTAGCCGACGCTCGAGTGGATCGCCTCGGCCAGTTGCTGTCGACTCAGACCGGTCGGATGCGCGGCGGTCGGATGCTGCCGCCGCGTGCGGACGAACTCGGCAAGAGTCGGCACCCGCAGCTCACCCGTCACCGGACCGCCACCCCTCATCGAATCGCTACGCGATACTGAATCGCCCATGCTCCTCCTCGGGATGATGTCAGGTGTTCGGCCTCAATCCTTTTGCCCGGCACCGCTTTGCGCAACCTCGATCAGCGCCAGCGCGGCACGACCGATCCGCGTGGCGGCATCATCGAGATCCGGTTGGCCGACATCGAGCCAGGCGATCACCGCGTCCAGGATGAAGGCGGGGATGACCTGCGCCGCCCAGTCCTGCCACGGTCCGTCCGCGATCGCGGTGGTGAGATAGCGCTGGGCGAGCAGCGTCGAATAGCTGCGGACCAGATCGGTGACATCGCGGAATTCGGGTTCCCGGACCGCATGGCGAAACAGCAGGCGAAAGGCCTCCGGATCCGCGGCGGCGGCCGTCAGCAACGCGGAAATGCTGGTGCCGTCGATATTTTCGGTCCCGACCGCATCGCCGAGTCGGATATACGCCCGTTCGAGCACCGCACGATACAGATCGGCCTTCGAGGCGAAGTGCCGGTAGAGAATCACGTGCGTGATACCGGCTTCGGCGGCGATGTCATCGAGACTCGTTGCGCTGAAACCATTTCGGGCGACGGCGCGGGTGGCGGCGGCGAGGATCTGTTCGCGGCGCTCGGCGCGTGGCATGCGTCGCGCGGGTGCCACCGCGGGCGTGGGGTTCTTCGGCAAGACATCCCTCCCTTGTTCAAGTGGAATGATACAACCGGCTATGTTTAAGTTGACTTGTACAAGTTCGCGTGTAGCTCGAGGAGTGAGCCATGACCGCAGATTCGTCGGAACTCGTCTGCCCCTTCACCGGCAAAGACGCCGAGCCCACCTCGATCGGCCGGGTCCGCACCGCTACCGGCGACGAAGCCTGGAAGGTCACCGGCTATCACAAGGTGAAGGAACTGTTCACCGATGTGCGTCTCGGCCGCTCGCACCCGACACCGGAAACGGCGGCGCGGTCGTCGGAGTCGGTGTTCTTCGGCCGCCCCTTCGGGAACTTCGAGACCGAGCCCGCCGATAACGCGCGGATGCGCGGACTGCTGAATCCACTGTTCTCGGCCAAGCGGATGCGCGAGCTGACGCCGCGGGTGGCCGCGTTCACCGCCCAACTGCTCGACGATATGGCCGAAAAGGGCTCACCCGCCGACCTGCACAAGGCCTTCGCGGAACCACTGCCGCTGCTGGTCATCAGCGAACTACTCGGTGTGCCGTACGAGGACCGCGCGCAGTTCCGCACCTGGAGCGAGGCGCTGTTCGACACCACCGACGGCGCGAAATCGGGACAGGCCGGAGCCGAATGGTTCCTCTACTGCAAGTCGCTGGTCGAACGGCTGCGCCGCGAACCCGGCGAGGGCGTGATCGCGAAACTGTGCGAGGTGCCGGACCTGGCCGACGATGCCATCGCGACGCTGGCCATGGGACTGCTCTTGGCCGGGCACGAAACCACGGTCGTCGAGATCGGCCTGTGCACCGTGCAATTGCTGCGGAATCCGCAGCAGTGGCAGAAACTGGTCGACCAACCGGAGCTGGTGCCCGGTGCGATCGAGGAACTGCTGCGCGTGCACGATTCCACCGCCTTCGCCCGGTATGCGCGCAGTGATATGGAGATCGACGGCGTCACGGTCCGGACGGGCGATCTGGTGCTGCTGGATGTCGATTCGGCCAACCACGATCCTGCGGTCTTCACCGACTCGCGCCAACTCGACGTAACCCGCTCGGAGGGTGCGCATCTGGCGTTCGGCTACGGCCTGCACTACTGCACCGGCGCACCATTGGCGCGCATCGAATTGCAAGTGGCCTTCGGTCAGCTGATCTCCCGCTTCCCGACACTGCATCTGACGGTCGACCCCGATGAGCTGCAGGTGCGCGAGAACGTTGTCACCAAGGGCCTGACCTCATTGCCCGTCGCATGGTGAACGCGGCACGGATCGGCACCGCGATCGCCTGCGCGATCGTCGGTGTACTTCCGATTTCGGCTGCGGCCGAAACAGTTTCGTGTGGAACCGCCACCGCGACCGTCTTCGCGGCCGCCACCGTGCGTGATGAGGACTGGGCCGAGGGTCTGGCCTATGACGCGCGCGGCGACCTGTGGGTCTCGCGGGTGCGACGCAACGAAGTGGTGCGCTATGACCCGTCCGGCCGCATTACCGCGAGGGTCGCGGTGTCCTATCCCGGAGCGGTGAAACTCGGCCCGGACCAGCAGATTTACGTGACATACGGGAATTTCCCGACCAATCTGGTACCCGGCTCGACCGGTGGCGGGGTCGTCCGCATCGATCCCTCCGCCGAGGCGCCGCAGGCCGAGATCTTCGCCTCCGGCCTCGGCATGGCCAATGGCGCCGCATTCGATACGGCGGGAAACCTTTTCGTCGCCGACACCTCGAAAGGCGTCGTCCGGATCCGACCCGACGGCCGCATCGACACCGAATGGTCGGACCGGGCACAGCATTTCGGTGCCGATGGGATTCTGGTCGACGGCGACGCACTCTACGTCACGCTGTATCTCAGCCCGAACGGCCGCATCCTGCGTATCCCGCTCGACGATCCGTCGCACGCCAGCGTCGTCGCGGATCTGGCCGCCGGACCCGGCGCCCCACCACTGCCCGACGATCTGGCCATCGGCCCGGACGGCCTGCTCTATGACGCAACCACCTCCGGCCGACTCGTACGCATCGACCCGGCGGATCACTCGACGTGCACTGTGCTGACCGGCGAGCCGATGACCTCGATCGTCGTATCGCGTGACACCGAAAGGGAATTCCTCGTCGGCACAACCAGCGGCAATCTGCTGCGCGTGCGTTTGGCCGAATGACCTTCTTACCCAAGAACTCCAAGGAGTGACCGTGGAATCAGCGCATATGAGCTGCCCCGTGACGGGTGACACCATCCAGCGGACCCGAACCGCGCTCGGCGACGAAGGCTGGTTGGCCACCAGCTACGCGCAGGTGCGGACGTTATTCGCCGATTCGCGCCTCGGCCGGGCCCATCCCGCTCCGGAAACCGCCGCGCGGGTATCGGATTCGGTGTTCTTCGGCGGCCCGCTCGGCAATTTCGAGACCGAACCGGCCGATCAGGCGCGACTGCGCGAGTTGGTGGTGCCGTTCTTCTCACCGCGACGGATGCGCGAATTGCGGCCCAGGGTCGAAGAACTCACCACGCGATTGTTCGACGAGATGGCCGCGAAGGGCTCCCCCGCCGATCTGCACACCGCCGTTGCGCTGCCGCTGCCGCTGCTGGTCATCTGTGAACTACTCGGTGTGCCCTATGCGGACCGCGATCAGTTCCGCGCCTGGACCGAGGCACTCGGCGAACAGCACGACGGCGCCAAGGTGCAGCAGGGTGTCGCCGGATTATTCGAATACTTCATGACATTGGTCCAACGCAAACGCCGCGACCAGGCCGATGACGTGCTTTCGCAGCTGTGCGCCAGGGACGATCTGTCGGATCAGGGCATCGCGACGCTCGGCCTCGGCCTATTGTTCGGCGGCCACGAGACCACGGTGGTCCAGATCGGGGTCGGCGCCAAACGGCTGCTGGAAAATCTCGACCAATGGCAGGCCCTGGTGGACGATCCCGAACTCGTGCCGACCGCGATCGAAGAACTGCTGCGCACGGCCGACGCCACCCAGATGCCCCGCTACGCGCGCACCGATATGGAAATCGACGGCAACGAGGTCAGCGCCGGCGATCTCGTACTACTGGATCTGACCGCGGCCAACCATGATCCGACGGTATTCACCGATCCCGACCGCGTCGATGTGACCCGAAAGGACGGCTCCCATCTGACCTTCGGCTACGGTGCACGCCACTGCATCGGCGCGCCGTTGGCCCGCATCGAGTTGCATACCGTCTTCACCCAATTGGTGACCCGCTTCCCGACCATGCGCCTGGCCGTCGCACCGGCCGCCGTGCCGATGCGAACCAGCAGCTTCACCGGCGGTGTGGAGGAGTTGCCCGTGATGTGGTGAAAACCGTTGGTATAACCCGTTCTTGTTAGGCTGCTTCCTCTGGGGGACGCAGTCTGACAGGAGCACGGTTATGCCCTTCGTAACCTCCGCTGGCGCGAAAGTGCACTTTGTCGACAGCGGGGGATCCGGGCCTGCGGTGGTGCTCGGACACGCCTTCTTCATGGATCACGAAATGTTCGCGAACCAGGTTGCGGCGCTCACCCCGAAATACCGGGTGATCTCGATCGATGCACGCGGGCACGGGCTGACCGAACACGCCGACGGCGCATACAGTGTCTGGGATCTGGCCCGCGACGCCTGGTCGGTCCTCGATCAACTCGGCATCGACCGGGTCATTGTCGGTGGTGTCGGGCAGGGTGGTTTCACCGCGCTGCGCATGGCATTGCTGTGCCCGCCACGCGTGGCCGGACTGATCCTGCTCGGCTGTTCGGCGCTGGCCTACAACGAGCCGCAGCGAATCGGCTACCGCCAGGTCACCGATGCCTGGATCGGGACGGGGCCACTGACCGTGATCGCGAAGATGGTGGCGGGCTTGATCATCGGCGGTGATCGGGACGATCATCAACAGTGGCTGGCGAAATGGTTGAACGGTGATCGGCAACGCGTTGCCGCCGCGGCCGACTGTCTCATCAATGTCGACGACATCTCCGATCTCATCGGCGATATCGACTGCCCCGCGTTATTGGTCCGCGGTGCCTTCGATCCGGCCTTCGATCACGACGTCATGGATTTGCTGACAAAGGGACTCGGCGGTCCCGCTGAATTCCACACCATCGCTGGCGCCGCCCACACACCGAATCTGACGCATGCGTGCGAAATCGACCAACTGATGCTGCGATTCCTCGCGCGGCTCGGTCGGTAGTACTACCGACCAGGGGTACTACTGGCCAGGGGGTGGCCAATGCCTGGTCCGGCGAAACTCTTGCCCGATAGCGGGCCCACTTGTTGTATTTGAGCTGGCGGCGCCGCCAATTCCGTTCCGGTCGAACGTGATTCACAGATACGCAATGGGGTGTCGCCATGATGCGACCCCGGCGTGGGTAGGACATGCAATGAGGGTTTCCTTTCTGTTCGGTGGGCAGGTCAGCCTGACCGCCGAAGTCATCGATGAGTTCTGCGAGCGGTGTCCGTCCATCGCGCTCGCCTACGAAGAAGCCGCAGCGGTGACCGGACTATCGGTGGACCGACTCCGCGCCAGGGAACTGGCCGCGGAAATGGCGAGCGAACCCGAGGATCGGCACAGCCTGGGCGCACTGCGCCAGGCGGCCTTCGCACTGGGGCTCGCCGAGTACCTGGCCGCGGGCGGTTTCGAACCGGAGGCCGCCGGTGGGCTGAGCCTGGGCGCGCTGATCAGCACCTGTGTGGCCGGGGCCGTCGAGCGGCACGAGTTGTTCGGCATGCTGCATCACCGGCGACTCGTTCCGGAGCTGCCGGAAGGCGCTGCCGCACAGGGTATGGGGCTGATGTACACGCCGATCGGGGACGATCCGGCGAACTATTACGGCGAGCGCCGCCCCGGTGTGCACCTCGCCGTGGATACCGGTCCGATCGATGATGTGCACAGATCGTTCGTGATTTCGGGCTATCGCACGGCGCTACAAGAGATCCTGGCCGAAATCGAGGCAGCGTCGGATACCCGGCAAATGTTCGTTCTCGACGCCTATAAGGGGGCGTTCCATTCGCCGCTGCAGCAGCATGCCGCGGATTTCATGCGCGGCTTTGTCGACGATATGACCTTCCATGATCCGACATTCCCGGTCTGCTCACCGGTGCGCCAGCGCAGTTTCACCACCGCTGCCGATGTCCGGGATTTCGTCCTGCACAACAACTTGCGGCCCGCCCGCTATGAGCCGTTGATCCAGGAGATGGATCGCATCGGCGTCCGCGGTGGTCTGATTCTCGGTCCCGGCCTGCCACAGCCCGCGTTTCGGCCCTTCCCGGTCGAATTGGTCGCCGAACCAGCCGACCTCGACCGGCTGCCCGACATAGCGCGACTGCTGTCGGAGCGGGATGCGCGGGTGCAGAGCGTATGAAGCGTTTCGCGCAGCGCCGTGTGCTGGTGACGGGCGCGGGTTCCGGCATCGGTCGCGCCATCGCCTTGCGGCTGCTCGACGAGGGAGCGGGGGTGCTCGGCGTGAGCCGAACCGGCGATGGCCTGGCCAAGACCGCGCAGCTCGCGATGGATCAGGGTCTGGGCGACCGGCTCACCGTCGCGGCGCTCGATATCTCGGACGAGGCGGCCGTCGAACAGACGGTGCCCGACCTGGTAGCCGGAATGGGCGGCCTCGACGTGCTGGTGAATGCCGCCGGGATCGTGCGCATGTCGCATACCCACGAGACCACGACCGAACTGTGGAATACCGTCCTCGGCACCAATCTGACCGGATCGTTCCTGGTGACCCGGACCGCCCTGCCCGCGCTGCTGGAGTCCGGGCGCGGGGTGGTGGTCAATATCAGCTCGAATGCCGCGTCCTATGCCGCGCCGTATCGGGCGGCGTACGCGGCGAGCAAGGGTGGACTGGAGGCCTTCACGCGGGTGCTCGCGCTGGAGTACAGCAAGCGGAATCTGCGCGCGGTCTGTGTCTCGCCCGGCGGCATCGAGACGGCCATGACCTACAGCCTGCTCGATGTGCCAGCGGATATCGATCCGAGCCTGCTGAGCAAGATGGCTCCGGCCATCGGTCCGCTGCTCGGATCACCCGAAATGGTCGCGGGTGTGGTCGCGATGGTCGCCTCCGATGACGGCGAATTCATCACGGGCACCACGATTCATGTCGACGGCGGCGCACACATCTGAGCGCCGAGTGGCGCCGATGTCAGGTAGCGCTGCAGTGTCGGCGCGATATCGGCGACGATCTGCTCGCGCGTCAGCCCGACCACCGGCGGCAGCTCGAGCACATAGCGACACAGCGCGAGCCCGAGCAGCTGCGTGACGATCAAGCCCCCGCGACGCTGCGCGTCGGCCGGTTCGCCGAAGCGCAGCACCGCGGGGAGCACCTGTTCGGCGAAAATCTGCCGAAAGCGTTGGCTCACACCCTCATCGGTGATCGATGAGCGCAGCAGAATCACCAGCACCTTGTTATCGGACTGATCCTCCCAGATCGCCAGGAATCGGCGAACCAGCAACTCACCGAGTGCATCCGGATCGGCCGCGGCGAGATCCGGCAGATCGAGGCGCACATCGACGGCCGCGGCGAAGAGTCCGTCCTTACTGCCGAAGTACCGCATCACCATCGACGGATCGATCGCGGCATCGGCGGCGATGGCGCGGATGGTCGCCTTGCGGAAGCCCTCGGCCGCGAAGCGCGCCCTGGCCGCTTCCAGGATGGCCGCGCGGGTGGTATCGGAGCGGCGCGCAGGCGGTTGATCGAGCTCGACATTCATGCCAACAAGTGTAGGCCAACAACTGTTGACTTCCACAAGGAGCGCGCGCTACCGTTATGCCAACAAGCGTTGGCCTACAGATGTTGACTTAGGAGTTCCGATGAACACCACCCCGCTGCCGGAGACCACGTCCGTCGTCATCGTCGGGGCCGGTCCGGCCGGATTGACCACCGCGATCACCCTGGCCGACGCCGGTATCGACTTCGTACTGCTGGACCGGCTCGCCGAGGGCGCGAACACCTCGCGCGCCGCGGTCGTGCATGCCAGGACCCTGGAGGTGCTCGAGGAGTTCGGCATCGCCGGAGAACTCGTCGACCGCGGCATCGTGGTGCCGACCTTCCGGGTGCTGGACGGCAACCGCACCCTGGCGACCGTGCCGTTCGGCGGACTGCCCACCGAGTACCCGTACACACTGATGGTTCCGCAGGACACCACCGAGGCGGTCCTGCTCGCCCGGTTGCGCAAGGCGGGCGGCGATGTGCACCGGCCGTACCAGATCACCCGGGTCGCCGACGAAAACGGCGGCGTCACAGTGGAATACACCGACGGCAGTGGCGCGACCGGTCACATCCGCGCGGAATACGTCGTCGGTGCCGACGGCATGCACAGTGTCGTACGGGAGCAGGCGGGCATCGGCTTCACCGGCGCGACCTACCCCGAATCCTTCGTACTCGCCGATGTCCGGATGGACTGGCCGATCGGGCGTGACGAAGTGGCACTGCATCTGTCGCCGGAGGGCGTGACGGTGGTCGCGCCGCTGCCCGACGACACCGAGTCGAACCGCTACCGGGTGGTGGCCACCGTTGCCGAGGCAGCCGAACACCCGAGCGCCGAGGAGATCCAGACCATTCTGGACACGCGTGGCCCCGGCGGCGATGTGAAAGTCCGTGAGGTGCTGTGGAGCTCGCGGTTCCGGGTGCACCACCGCGTCGCCGACCACTACCGCGCTGGCCGCCTGCTGCTGGCCGGAGACGCCGCGCATGTGCACAGCCCGGCGGGCGGACAGGGTATGAACACCGGCATCCAGGACGCGGCCTTCCTCGGCCCGCTGCTGGCCCGGGTCGTCGATGGTGAACCCGATAGCGTGCTGGACACCTACGAAACCACCCGCCGCCCAGTGGCTCTCGGAGTCGTCGCCTTTACCGACCAGATGACCAAGATGGCGACGCTGCGCCCGCTTCCGGCCCGCCTGCTGCGCAACACCGCGATGACAGTGGCGACCCGCATCCCCGCGGTCCGCACCAAGCTCGCCTTCCGCCTCGCGGAACTCGCCAACCGTTGAGCCCCGCCCCACCATATTCGGCCCGCCGGGCATAGCCCGGCGGGCCGTTCGATCTCTTCTGGGTCGCGAACCCTATTTGTTCGCGACCTGCACGTGATTGATCCCGCTGGAGAAATCGACCTCCCGATCGGCATTCGATAGCGCGGTCACCACACAGGTTCCGAAGGACCCGTGCCGGTCGAACAATGTCGCACTGCCGACCGCGATTCCATCGGCACTGATATGGCTGTCGGCCTCGACCCCGATCTCCAGCCCGATGAGCGGCCGCGCCAGCGCCAGTGTCAGATCGGCATTGATGAAACCGATTCCGGTAGTCCCCCAGTTGGTCATGAGGCTCGTCGACTCGCCGATCATCGCGGCACCGGCGAACGCCGAGGGCGGCTCACCCTCGACCACCGAGAGCGGGGCCTGCCACATGCGCTTGCGGCCGTTGTTCTGATGCTCGCCGATTCGGGACGACCAGCCATCGAGACTGTCGTCGCTGTTCCACAGCGGCGCCGTCGGCCCGTCGGCGACCGGAACCGGTGGCGGCTGTGGGGATTCCGCGCGTGTCCACCGCTCTCCCGGCGGCTGCACCGACCGCTTCAAAAAGACCGCGCTGGCGCGGGCCACATCCGCGCCGTCCTGCATCAGGGCGGCATCGGCGACCCGGATCCGTTTGCCGTCCCGAACCAGTTCGGTCACCACCGTCACCGGCTTGTTCAGGGTGGGGCGGAACAGGTCGACGGTCAACCGGGCGGGCACGAATCCCGGCGCGCAGTGCTGTTGTTCGAGCGCCCTGGCCAGCAGCCCGCAGATCGCGGGTCCGTTGACCATCTTCGGGGACCAGGCGCTGGCGGCAAAGGGCAATGGTTCGAAGCCATGGTCTATTGCCGCGAAAAACGCGTAGGGCGTAGTCAATTCGATCTCCTGTCGCACCGGCCCACGAGTGACCCGCAAACGGCAAGGGCCACCGCGATGTCGCGGCAGCCCTTGCCGTTTCGGTCGTACTACCGTCCTACTTGCTGCTCGCCTCTGCGTGCACATCGGCCGGGCGCTCTTCGGTCTGCGCGGCGGCCCAGCGGTAGTCCGGCTTACCGGCCGGATTGCGCTTGATCTGGTCGACGAACCACAGGCTGCGCGGCAGCTTGTAGGGCGCGATCTCCTGGCTGAGCACCGGGCGCAGATCCTCGAGAGACGGGCGCTTATCGCCGCGACACTGCACGACGGCCACCACCCGCTGGCCCCAGCGCTCGTCGGGCACACCGACCACGAGGGCGTCGAAGACATCCGGATGGCACTTCAGCGCGCCCTCGACCTCCTCCGGGTAGATCTTCTCGCCGCCGCTGTTGATACTGACCGAACCGCGGCCGAGCATGGTGACGGTGCCGTCCTCCTCGACCCGGGCGTAGTCACCCGGAATGGAGTAACGAATCCCGTTGAACTCCCTGAATGTTGCCTTGGTCTTGGCCTCGTCCTTGTAGTAGCCGACCGGAATGTGACCGCTGCGCGCGATGAAACCGACCTGCCCGGACCCCGGCGCCACCGGATTGCCCTGCTCGTCGAGCACCTGGGTGGCGGCGTCGATCTTCACCCGCGGGCCGCCGGTGTGGTTGGCGCCCTTGGTGACAACGGACAGACCGCCGAAACCGGTTTCGGAGGAGCCGATGGAATCGGTGATCATCCGGTTCGGCAGCTGTTCCAGGAACTGGTCCTTGAGCGTCGGGGAGAACAGCGCCGCACTGCTGGCGATCACGTACAGACTCGAAAGATCGTATGGCGCACCGGTTTCCGGATTGCCCTCGATGAGCGCGTCCAGCATCGGCCTGGCCATGGCATCACCGGTGATGAAGATGAGATTGATCTTGTGCCGGTCGATGTGCTGCCAAACGCCGTGCCCGGTGAATTCCGGGATCATCACGGCCTTGCCGCCGTCGAACAGGCTGTGGAAGGTCGCCGTCTGTGAGCCACCGTGGATCATCGGCGGTATCGGGAATCGGACCATCTGCGGATTGCCAGCGCCGGTCTTGGCCTGATGCCATTCGTCCTCGACGTATTCACCGGTGAGGAAGTTGATGCCGCCGCCGAGTACGCGCCACCAATCCTCGTGCCGCCACATCACACCCTTGGGCAGGCCGGTGGTGCCGCCGGTGTAGAGCATGAAGATGTCATCGGGAGACCGATCGCCGAAGTTCCGCTCGCCCGAGGACTGCTTCAGCGCCGTCTCGTATTCCACCGAATCCGCCGCGGTGGGGATGGTGCCGGTCGTATCGTCGTCCACGACGATGACCGTTTTCAGCAAGGGCGTATTCGGGCGAACCCCGGCCACCCGGTCGGTGTAGCGGCGCTCGTGGATCAGCGCGACCATATCCGAATTGTCGAAAATGTACTGCAACTCGTTCTCGACATATCGGAAGTTCACGTTGATCATCACGGCGCGGGCCTTGAAGACCGCGATCATGGCCTCGACGGCCTCGATCGTATTACGCGAATAGATGCCCACCTTGTCGCCCGGTTGGACACCCTGTTGCAGCAGGTAGTTGGCGAGCTTGTTGGCCCGCTCCTCCAACTGCGCGTAAGTCACCTCGCGGCCGTCGTCGGCCAGCGCTACGCGGTCGGGCATCAGATCGATGGCGTGTTCGACTAGGTCCGCTATGTTGTAGCTCACAGAGCTAAAAATAGAACGTGTTACTGTTTCTGACAAGGCTGAATTTGCCCGCCCCGGCCGGCGCCGCCGGCCTGCCGTCCCCCCTGGAGTGTCAGGAGATCGAGTAATGCCAGATTGCCTCGTCGAGAAGCGCGATCACGTCCTCATCGTCACCATGAATCGCCCCGAGGCCCGCAACGCGCTCTCGGCCGAGATGATGGCGATCATGCGCGACGCCTGGGACCAGGTGGACAGCGATCCCGATATCCGCGTCGCCATCCTGACCGGCGCGGGCGGTGCGTTCTGCGCGGGCATGGACCTCAAGGCGATGACCGCCCGGCACCCCGGCGACGCCGCGGGCAGCTTCGATCCGACCAAACTGGAGGCGCTGCTCAAGGGCCGCCGACTCAGCAAACCGCTGATCGCGGCGGTGGAGGGCCCGGCCATCGCCGGTGGCACCGAAATCCTGCAGGGCACCGATATCCGTGTGGCCGCCGAAGGTGCGAAATTCGGTGTATCCGAAGCGCGTTGGGGTCTGTTCCCGCTCGGTGGCTCGGCCGTTCGGCTGGTCCGCCAGATTCCCTACACCGTTGCCGCGGACATTCTGCTGACCGGCAGGCACATCACCGCCGCCGAGGCCAAGGATATCGGGCTGATCGGGCATGTGGTCCCGGACGGCACCGCATTGGACAAGGCCCTCGAACTCGCCGGGCAGATTGCGGCGAACGGCCCACTCGCGGTGCAGGCGATTCTGCGCACCATCCGGGAGACCGAGGCCATGCCGGAAGAGGACGCCTTCCAGATCGAGGCGAAACTCGGTATGGCGGTCTTCAGGTCGGCCGATGCCAAGGAGGGCCCGAAGGCCTTCACCGAAAAGCGCAAGCCCACCTTCACCGGTAGCTGAATTACGTTCTCGCCGAATCGATCCGCATGATGGCCCCGGGCCACCATGCGACCGGCCGCGGCGAGATCAATTGCCGGGGTAATCCATCCAGAAGGGCTCCCATTGGTGGCCGTCCGGGTCGATGAAAGTGCGGCCGAACATGCCGACCTGGGCCTCCTGGGCCCTGCGGTCCTCGTTGAGTTCCTCGGTGGCGCCCGCGGCCAGTGCTGCATCGGTGAGTGCGTCGACCTCTTGTGCGCTGGCCAGGGATAACGCGTAGGCGCCGCCGGTGGTCGCGACCGTATCGGCGATCGGGCGCTTGCTGAAGGTGGTGAAGAAGTCCTTGGTCAGCAGCATGGCGCAGATGTTGTCGTCGATGACGATGCAGGCGGCATTGTCATCGGTGAAGTCCTGGTTCACCTTCCAGCCGATGGCCTCGTAGAAGTTCTTGGACCGGCCCAGGTCTGCGACGGGAAGGTTGATGAAGATCATCTTGCTGGGCATGCGGGTCCTTACGTCGGCTTCGGTGGTCCTTCATATACAGACGGATCGAACGCGCGAAACTCATCGCTCGCGGGCGTTGTGAGGCCGGGCACAACCCGCACGCCGAACTGTGATGATCTTGATTCCGCAGGTCCAGGCCTTATGGGTCTCGAATGTGTCGGTGGGCTATGGCAGGGTGACACCCATGAACGACTCGTCCGGCTCCACCGTCGGCCTCACCCCGGACGTCCTCGAGTCCTTCGAAGGACATCGGCGAGAGCTGTGCGCCTACGCCTATCGCATGCTCGGCTCCTCCTTCGAAGCCGAAGACGCGGTGCAGGAGACTTTCACCCGCGCGTGGAAGTCCTATAGCTCGTTCGAGGGTCGGGCCAGCCTACGGTCCTGGCTGTACAAGATCACCACCAATGTCTGCCTCGATATGCTCGACGGTCCGCAGCGTCGGGCCAGGCCGATGGATCTGTCCGGTCCGTCGCGGCCGGATTCGCCGCTGCCCATGCCACAGCCGGATTACGTCTGGATCGAGCCGATCCCCAATGCGCTGGCCTTCGGATCGGATCCGGCCGAGCACGCATCCGCCAAGGACACACTGCGGCTGGCATTCGTCGCCGCCTGTCAGCATCTGCCAGCGACCCAGCGCGCCATCCTGATCATGCGCGAGGTGCTGCGATTCTCGGCGAGCGAGACGGCCGAGGCGCTCACCATGTCCCCCGCATCGGTGAACAGCGCACTGCAGCGCGCCAGGGCGACCATGTCGAAGGTACAGCCCACCACCACCGACACCTACGACGAAACCGATGACAACCAGCGCAAACTCGTCGACGATTTCGTCAAGGCCTTCGAGGCCTACGATATGGACACCCTCACCACCCTGCTGAAAACCGATGTGGCACTGTCCATGCCGCCGATCGAACTCTGGATCTCCGGCCCCGAGAATGTCGCCGCCTTCATGCTCGGCACCGGCAGCGGCTGCCGCGATTCCCGCATGATCCGCCTGGACGGCGCCAACGGCCACCCCGCCTTCGGCCACTACAAACCGCACGAAACCGAAGCGGGCGTATGGGTTCCGTGGTCGATCACCGTGCTGGAACTCGACGGCGACACCATCGCCGGACTCAACTTCTTCCTCGACACCGAAAAACTGTTCCCCCTCTTCGGTTTGGCGCCGGAGTTGCGCGAACCGGTTGAGTGAGGCGGAGGTTTCGGGCGGAGGGGATGGTCGGGCAGGACGCCGAGTCGGGTAGGCCAGCGCCAGAGGGCAAGACGAGTCGGACAAGAGGGAGTCAGACCACCCCAAACACACCGTCGCCGATCCAACTCCGCCCAGGGGGCGGTCCGAGATGCGTCGAGGGTAGTCATATGGTGTCCGGCCCCCCACGGGCCACAACAACCGTTTGACTACCCTCGGCACCTATCCGGCACGCCCGGCGCCCTGCCTCAGCGAGGGGAGTCGGGTGGTGGTTGGTCGAGATCGGCGAGCAACCGTTCGACTCCCGTTGATGGACGGCGCTAGGCCGGGATGTAGCGGTCGCGGATTTTGCGCTTGTAGAGCTTGCCGTTGGGGTCGCGGGGTAGTTGGTCGAGGTAGTCGATGGAGCGGGGCATTTTGTATTTCGCCAATTGGGCTGCGGCGAAGGCCAATAGCTCGGCGGTGAGTTCGTCGTTGCCCTCGATACCGGCCACCGGCTGGACGACGGCCTTTACTTCCTGGCCCCAATCCGGGTGCGGTAGACCGAAGACCGCGACGTCCTCGACCTTCGGGTGGGTGATGAGTACGGTCTCGATCTCGGCGGGGTAGATGTTCACACCACCGGACAGGATCAGATCGGAGCGGCGGTCGTGCAGGTAGAGGTAGCCGTCCTCGTCGAGGTGGCCGATATCGCCGACCGTGAAAAGGTCACCGACCCTTGCCTCTTCGGTCTTCTCCTTGGCGTGGTGGTATTCGAAGCTGGACGTGCCCATGCGCATGTAGACCAGACCGGTTTCGCCCGCGGGCACCTCGGAGCCGTCTTCCTCGCTGAGCACCTTGATCACCGACCACGGCCAAGCCTTGCCGACCGAACCCGGCTTCTCCAGCCATTCGGTCCCGTTGATCACCGTGCCGCCGCCCTCGGTCGCCGCGTAGTACTCGGTGACCGTCGGCCCCCACCACTCCAGCATCCGCCGCTTGGTCTCGGCCGGGCACGGGGCCGCGCCGTGCACCATGCTGCGCAGCGAGGACACGTCGTATTTGGCGCGCACCTCTTCCGGCAGCGCGAGCAGCCGGTGGAACTGGGTCGGCACCATATGGCTGTGGGTCACGCGGTGCTTCTCGATGAGCCGCAGCATGTCCTCGGCGTCCCAGCGATCCATCAGAACGAGCTTGTGCCCCAACTGGATCGAGATGGTGGCGAAGTTCAGCACGGCCGTGTGATACAGCGGCGAACCACAGATGTGCACGTGCTCGTCGTAGGGCTTCAGCCCGAACAGCCCGAAGAACGCGGACGAATACACCGGAACGACATCCGGGTCGGTGCCGGTGAGCGGGCGACGAACACCCTTGGGGCGCCCCGTGGTTCCCGAGGTGTAGAGCATCGGCGCGCCGGTGGTCCGATTGTCGGGCCGACCGGTATCGGCCGCACCCAGCCAGGCCACCGACTTGAAGCCATCGATCTCGCCGACCGCGAAACGCGCGGTGGCGGGCAGCCCGGCCTCATCCGCCGCGGCGATCGCCGCAGCGGCGAAACGGTCGCTGGCGATGAAGGCCTTCGCCTCGCTGTCGGCGAGGATATAGGCGACCTCCGGGCCGGTCAGGTGCCAGTTCACCGCGACGATGTACAACCCGGCCTGATAGGCCGCGAAGTAGGCGGCGACCGCCTCGACGCAGTTGTGCACCATGGTGACCAGCACGTCGCCGGGTTGCAGACCGAGCGCCCGCAGGCCGGTGCCGTAACGGTTTGCGAGCGTGGCCAATTCGCGATAGGTCACCTCGCGGCCGGATGGATCCGCCAAGGCGATCCGATCCGGTTCCGCGTTCGCGATGTTCCACAGACCGAGAATTTCTACTGACTCCTGCGTCGTCACCCCTACGAATTTAGAACGTGTTCTACATCTGTACAAGGGGTGCGAGCCGATGCAATTGCTCGATATCTGGAACAGACACGAGCATCTGGGTGACCCCGGCGGCTTCCCAGACTCCGAGTTGCTTACGCACATGCTCCTCGTCGCCGATGATCGCGGTATCCAAAATCAGCTCATCCGGCACCATCGCGGCCGCCTCGGCCTTCTTGCCGGATTGGAAGAGTCGGCCGATCTCGTCGACCTCGCGCTCGTAGCCCATCCGCCGGTAGACCTGCGCGTGAAAATTCAGCTCGGGCGCGCCCATGCCGCCGATATAGAGCGCCGTGATCCAGCGCATCCGCTCGAGTTCGCTCGTGGGATCGTCGGTGATCACCACCTGGCAGCTCGCGGCGATCTCGAAGTCCGCCCGCGAACGGCGCGCGCCCGCCCTGGCGAAGCCCTCGTCGAGCCAGTCGTTGTACATCCCGGCCAGCCGCGGCGCGTAGTAGATCGCGAGCCAGCCGTCGGCGATCTCGGCCGTCAGCGCGACATTCTTCGGCCCCTCCGCACCCAGCCAGATCGGCATATCCGCTCGTAGCGGATGCACGATCGGCTTGAGCGGCTTGCCGAGCCCGGTCGATCCCGGCCCCGTATACGGCAGCGGATACTGCGGGCCGTCATTGGTGACCGGCGCCTGCCGCTCCAGGATGCGACGGATGATCCCGACGTACTCCCTGGTGCGCTGCAACGGCTTGGCGAACGGCTGCCCGTACCAGCCCTCGACCACCTGCGGCCCGGAGACGCCGAGCCCGAGGATAGCCCGGCCGCCGCTGAGATGGTCCAGTGTCAGCGCGTGCATGGCCGTCGCGGCGGGCGTGCGCGCCGACATCTGCACCACCGAGGTACCAAGACGCACCCGCTGCGTGGCCGAGCCCCACCACATCAGCGGCCCGAAGGCATCCGATCCCCAGGATTCGGCGGCGAACACCGCGTCGAAACCCGCCGCCTCGGCGGCGACCACCAACTCGCCCGCATTCTGTGGCGGCTGCGCCATCCAGTACCCGAGTTGCAATCCGAACTTCATGGACTACCTCTTTCTATCGCTAGCGACTGCCTGCAGGTCGCTCGAAAGGATCAGCAAGTTCTTGCCACCAGAATAAGAACCTGTTCTACTCGATATCGTGACTCAGGGGAATACCGCATCCGGCACAATCGCGGATGAGAGAGGGCCGGAATTGAACACTGCGCCCGACGTGCTCAGTGCACCCCTTCGGGTGCAATTCGACTACACACGGTCGGTCGGACCGACCATCGGCACCTTCCTGACCGAGCTGCGCGCCCGCAAAATTGTCGGCATGCGCGGCTCGGACGGGCGGGTGCTGGTGCCGCCGCCAGAATACGATCCGGTCACCTCCGCACGGTTGACCGAGTTCGTCGACGTGGCCGATACCGGCACCGTCCGATCGTGGACCTGGGTCCGCGATCTGCTGCCCGGCCAGCCGTTCGACCGCCCGTTCGCCTGGGCACTGATCCAGCTCGACGGCGCGGACACCACCCTGCTGCATGCCGTCGACGTCGCCGCACCCGAGGACATCCACACCGGACTGCGGGTGGTCGCACGGTGGGCCGCCGAGACCACGGGCAGCATCAAGGACATCGCCTGTTTCGAACCGGGCGAAACCTCCACCACACCAGCGCAAACCGGTGATTCCGGTAGCTCCGCGGATAGCGGCGAGCCGGTCACGGTGCTCACCACGCCGGTCGACCTGCAGTACATGCACAGCGCCTCGCCGCAGGAGACCGTCTACCTGCGCGGTTTGGCCGAGGGCAAACTGCTCGGCGGGCGCACGGATGCCGCGGGCAAGGTGTACTTCCCGCCGCGCGGCGCCAATCCGACCAACGGTAGGCCGACCGATGAAATCGTCGAACTGCCCGACCGCGGCATCGTCACCACCTTCTGCATCGTGAATGTGCCGTTCCTCGGCCAGCGGATCAAGCCGCCGTATGTCGCGGCGTATGTGCTGCTCGACGGCGCCGATATCCCGGTACTGCACCTGGTGCTCGGCTGTGAGGCGAGCGAGGTGCGGATGGGCATGCGAGTGGAGGCGGTGTGGAAACCGCGCGAGGAGTGGGGCTTCGGGCTCAGCAATGTGGACCACTTCCGCCCCACCGGCGAGCCGGATGCCGACTACGAGACCTA
Organism: Nocardia sp. CA-107356; assembly: GCF_050946365.1. Taxonomy (NCBI): domain Bacteria; kingdom Bacillati; phylum Actinomycetota; class Actinomycetes; order Mycobacteriales; family Nocardiaceae; genus Nocardia; species Nocardia sp. CA-107356. Next base: position 9,786,038 of record NZ_CP191992.1, read on the forward strand.
TAAGCACCACCTCTGAGAGGCCACGTTGACAAACAACGCCACCGACATCGCGGTCGTGGGATTCGCCCACGCACCGCATGTGCCGGAGACCTTCGGCACCACCAACGGTGTCGAGATGCTGGTGCCCATCTTCCAGCAGCTCTACACCCGACTCGGCATCACCAAGTCCGATATCGACTTCTGGTGCTCCGGTTCCTCGGATTACCTTGCGGGTCGTGCCTTCTCGTTCATCTCGGCGGTCGACGCCATCGGCGCGGTACCGCCGATCAACGAATCGCACGTCGAAATGGACGCGGCGTGGGCACTGTACGAGGCATTCGTGAAGCTCCGCTCCGGACAGGCGCAGACAGCGCTGGTATACGGCTTCGGCAAGTCCTCCGCGGGCACGCTGCGCCAGGTGTTGACCATGCAGCTCGATCCCTATCTGGTCACGCCGCTCTGGCCGGACGCCTGGTCGATCGCGGGTCTGCAGGCGCGGGCCGGGCTGGACGCGGGCCGCTGGACCGAACGCGATATGGCGGCGGTTGCCGCCGGTGACTCCGGTGATGTCGAAACTCTGCTCGCCACACCGTATGTCGCGGATCCGCTACGCGCACACGACGTCGCGCCGATCACCGACGGCGCGGCCGCCATCGTGCTCGCGGTCGGTGACCGGGCCCGCGAACTCTGCGAGCGCCCGGCCTGGATCACCGGTATGGCGCACCGGGTGGACACACCCAATCTCGGCGCCCGCGATCTGACCGTCTCGCCGTCGACTTCGGCTGCGGCACAGGCGGTTACCGGTGGCGATACCAGCGGCTTCGATATCGCCGAACTGCATGCGCAGTTCAGCCATCAGCAGCTGATCCTCGCCGAGGCCATCGGGCTGCGGCCCGAAACCAAGGTGAATCCGTCCGGCGGCGCACTCGCCGCCAATCCGATGTTCGCGGCGGGCCTCGAGCGCATCGGCTTCGCGGCCGAGGCAATTATCGCGGGCACCGCGAACCGGGCGCTCGCCCATGCCAGCAGCGGTCCGGCACTGCAACAGAACCTGGTTAGCGTTTTGGATTCGGAGGCGAGCCGATGACATTTCCGGCTGCGGTGCTGGGCACCGGACAAACACATCACGTGACGAAACGAACCGATGTGTCCATGGCGGGCATGTGCCGTGAGGCCATCGATCGTGCACTCGAAGATGCCGGACTCACGATCGCCGATATTGATGCCGTGGTGGTCGGTAAGGCGCCGGACTTCTTCGAAGGCGTCATGATGCCCGAGCTGTATCTGGCGGATGCCTTGGGCGCCACCGGAAAACCGCTGCTGCGCGTGCACACCGCCGGATCCGTCGGCGGCTCCACGGGTATCGTCGCCGCCAACCTGGTACAGGCCGGGGTGCACAAGCGGGTGCTCGCCATCGCCTGGGAGAAGCAGTCGGAATCGAATGCCATGTGGGCGTTGTCCGTTCCGGTGCCCTTCACCATGCCGGTCGGGGCGGGCGCGGGCGGCTACTTCGCACCGCATGTGCGCTCCTACATTCGCCGGTCGAACGCGCCGAGCCATATCGGCGCGATGGTGGCCGTCAAGGATCGCCGCAATGGCGCCAAGAACCCGCTCGCACATCTGCACCAGCCCGATATCACATTGGAAAAGGTGCTCTCCTCCCAAATGCTGTGGGACCCTATCCGATTCGACGAAACCTGCCCGTCCTCGGACGGTGCGTGTGCCGTGGTGATCGGTGACGAGGAGGCCGCGAAGGCGGTCGAGGCCACCGGCAAGAAGGTCGCCTGGGTGCACGGCACCGCCATGCGCACCGAGCCGACCACCTTCGCCGGACGCGACCAGGTCAACCCGCAGGCCGGACAAGATGCGGCCGCCGCGCTGTGGCAGGCCGCCGGCATCACCGATCCGCTCAATGAGATCGACGTGGCAGAGATCTATGTGCCGTTCTCCTGGTTCGAGCCGATGTGGCTGGAGAACCTGGGCTTCGTCCCGCAGGGTGACGGCTGGAAACTCACCGATAAGGGCGAGACCGAGATCGGCGGCACGCTGCCGGTCAATCCGTCCGGCGGCGTGCTCTCCTCCAATCCGATCGGCGCCTCCGGACTCATCCGGTTCGCCGAGGCGGCCAAACAGGTCATGGGCCGCGCCGGCGACTACCAGGTCGCGAATGCCAAGAAGGCGCTCGGACATGCGTATGGCGGCGGGTCGCAGTACTTCTCCATGTGGGTTGTCGGCTCGGAACAGCCCAGCTGATGACCGCGCTGAAGTTCAGCCTCGGCATCGCGCTGAGTCCGCTGGAGCAGTTGCCCGAATTGGCGAAGACGGCCGAGGAGTGCGGGTTCGCATCGATCGCACTCCCCGACTCGCTGTTCTATATGCAGTCGGCGTCGGCGAAGTATCCGTATACCGCCGACGGCAGCCGCTTCTGGGGGCCGGAGACGCCGTGGGTCGACCCGCTGATCGGGGCTACCGCTATGGCGGCGGTGACCAGCCGGATTCGCTTCTACACCAATGTGCTCAAGCTCGGTTCGCGTAATCCGCTGCTGCTGGCCAGGCAGGTCGGCTCCGTCGCCAACCTGTCCGGCAACCGCTTCGGATTCGGCGTCGGGATCGGTTGGGCACCAGAGGAATTCGAATGGTGTGGGGTGCCCTATGCCAAGCGCGGCGCGCGGGTCGACGAGATGATCGAGGTCATCAAGTTGGTGCTCGGCGGTGGCATGGTCGAATACCACGGGGAATTCTTCGATTTCGATCCGCTGCAGATCAGCCCGGCGCCGAGCGAGCCGGTCCCGTTCTACATCGGTGGCCACACCGAACCCGCACTCCGTCGGGCCGCCAAGGTCGGTGACGGCTGGACCTCGGCGATGATGACCTATGCCGAACTGTGCGCCACCATCGGCAAGCTCGGCGCGCTGCGCGCCGAATTCGGCCGCGAGAGTGTGCCGTTCGAGATCCAGGCGGTATGCGTCGACAAGTTCGGGCGCTCCGGATATCAGGATCTGGCCGATGCCGGGGTGACCGATGCGATCGTGATCCCGTGGCTGGCCGATGGCATCGGCTTCGACGGTGAGCTGGCGGCCCAACAGGAGTCACTGCGCCGCTTCGCCGCGAAGAATATCGAGGAACCCATCGTCGCGAAGGCAGCAGTATGAGTACCACCGAACATCCAGCACGGGCCGCCGGACTCGCATCGCAGGCGGCGGTGCGAGCACGGGATAAGCAGGCGTGGGTCGATCTGTTCGCGACCGACGGCATTGTCGAAGATCCCATCGGCCCTTCGGGTTTCGATCCGGAAGGTAACGGCCACCGCGGCAAGGAGGCCATCGCGGCATTCTGGGATATGGCGATCGCGAAGACCGATTCGATCGAATTCCGCTTCGAGGACTCCTTCGCCTGCGGCAATGAGATCGCCTTTACCGGCCTGATCCGCACCAAGATGGGCGGCCATCAGATCGATGCCGAGGGCGTGTTCACCTACAAGGTGGACGAAACGGGCAAGATCGCCGCGCTGCGGGCCTTTTGGGAGGTCGACCGCGCCATGGCGACGGCCGAGCCCATCACCTAGCACGCTGCCTCTCCCCCTCGGGGCAGCACAAAGGGGCCCTCGAACCGGCAAGGAACTGCCGGTCCGAGGGCCCTTTCGGGTGCGGACCCAGGCCGCCGACACGAGCCTGGGGCCGCGGTGTCTCAGTGCGCGACCGGGCAGCCCGAGCCCTTGTAGTCGACCGGGAACTCCTTGACGCCGTTGAGCCAACCCGAGCGCAGCCGCTTCGGATCACCGAGCTTGCTGATATCGGGCATGGCATCGGCAATGGCGTTGAAGATCAGGTCGACCTCCATCCGCGCCAGATTCGCGCCGATGCAGAAGTGCGCACCGGTGCCACCGAAGGACAAGTGCTGGTTGTCCTTTCGCGTGATATCGAACCGGTCCGGATTCTCGAAGACCTCCTCGTCGAAGTTGGCCGAGCGGTAGAGCATGACCACCCGCTGCCCCTTCTTGATCTGCACACCCCCGAGTTCGGTGTCCTCGAGCGCGGTCCGCTGGAACGAGGTGACCGGGGTTGCCCACCGGATGATCTCGTCGGCGGCGGTAGCCGGGCGCTCCTTCTTGAACAGCTCCCACTGATCCGGATGCTCCAGGAAGGCCGCCATACCGTGGGTGATCGCATTGCGGGTGGTCTCGTTGCCCGCGACGGCCAGCATGATCACGAAGAAGCCGAACTCCTCCGGGGTCAGCTCATCGCCGTCGACATCCGCCTCGATCAACTTGGTCACGATGTCATCGGCCGGACTTTCCTTGCGCGCCGCGGCCATTTGGTAGGCGTAGCCGAGCACCTCGGCGGAGGCGGTGACCGGATCGGCGTCGTTCTCCGGATCGTCGTAGCCGGTCATATCATTCGACCAGGTGAAGACCTTCCTGCGATCTTCCTGCGGGATGCCGATCAGCTCGGCGATGGCCTGCAGCGGCAGCTCCGAGGCGACCTGGGTGACGAAGTCGCCCGATCCGTTTTCCGCTGCCTCCTTCACGATGGACTCGGCCCTCGCCTTGAGTTCGGCGCGCAAGCCGTTGATCACGCGCGGGGTGAAGCCGCGGGAGATGATCTTGCGCAACTTGGTGTGCTGGGGTGCGTCCATGTTCAACAGGACGAAGCGCTGCAGTTCGATCTGCTCGCGAGTGATGTCGTCGTTGAAGCGCGGGATCGCGGTGTTCTCGAAGGTGGAGAACACATCGCTGCGGCGCGACACCTCCTTGACGTCCGCATGCTTGCTCACCACCCAGAAGCCTTCGTCGTGGAAGCCGCCGATTTCGGGGGGCTGCGGGTTCCACCAGATCGGTGCGGTGCGACGCAGTTCGGCGTATTCCTCCACCGGAACACGGTCGGCATAAATGTCCGGGTCCGTGACATCGAACCCATCCGGCAGATTCGGCCGGGCATTGCGCGGGTCTACCACCAGATGTCTCCTTCGACAAACTGAAACACGTTCTACAAACATTGAAGCATAGGCTGCATAATGAGGGAAGAACAGGACAGATTCATCAGTCACAGGCGTGAACACACGTTTCATTTTTCTGTCCCAGAAGAAAGGTTGGACATGGGCACACCCGTCATCGTCGAGGCCGCTCGCACCCCCATCGGCAAGCGCGGCGGCTGGCTCGCCGGCCTGCACGCCGCCGAACTGCTCGGCCTCGCCCAGCGCGGGCTGCTCGATAAGGCCCACCTGGACCCCGCACAGGTAGAGCAGGTCATCGGCGGCTGCGTCACCCAGGCCGGCGAGCAGTCCAATAACGTGACCCGGGTCGCCTGGCTGCACGCCGGGCTGCCATGGCAGGTCGGCGCCACCACCATCGACGCCCAGTGCGGATCGGCGCAGCAGGCCAACCATCTCATCGCCGGACTCATCGCGACCGGCGCCATCGATATCGGCATGGCCTGCGGCGTGGAGGCGATGAGCCGAGTTCCCTTGGGCGCCAACGTCGGCGAGCATGCCGGTCCACGTCGGCCCGCCTCCTGGAATATCGATCTGCCCAACCAGTTCGAGGCGGCCGAGCGTATTGCCAAGCGGCGCGGCATCACTCGCGCCGACATCGATGAACTCGGCGTCCGTTCGCAGCGCCTGGCCGCCCAGGCCTGGACCGAGGGCCGTTTCGATCGCGAGGTGCTGCATGTGACAGCGCCGGCGGTCGATAAGGAAGGCAACCTCACTGGCGAGAAGCTGGACGTGACAAGGGATCAGGGCCTGCGCGAAACCACGCTGGAGGGTCTGGCCAAGCTGAAGCCGGTACTGGAGGGCGGAATCCACACCGCTGGCACGTCGTCGCAGATCTCCGACGGCGCGGCCGCCGTACTGCTGATGGACGAAAAGGCCGCGCAGCGAACGGGTTTGCGCCCGCGGGCCAGGATCGTGACGCAGGTGCTGGTCGGCGCGGAGCCCGAATTCCACCTGGACGGGCCGGTGCAGGCGTGCACCCGACTGCTCGAACGGTCCGGGATGAGTATCGGTGACATCGATCTTTTCGAGATCAATGAGGCTTTTGCGGCAGTTGCACTTTCATGGGCTTCTGTACACAAGCCGGACATGGACCGAGTGAATGTAAACGGCGGTGCGATCGCACTCGGCCATCCAGTCGGTTCGACCGGATCCCGGCTCATCACAACGGCTTTGCACGAACTGGAGCGAACCGGAGGCAGCACCGCAATGGTGCTCATGTGTGCGGGCGGCGCACTGGCGACAGGTACCATCATCGAGAGGTTGTAAGAGTTTCAACCAATTCCATGGCGTTTGTTGAACGTTCATCCCCATGAGCCCAAAACGTGTCGTACGCCACACAAAGGCCAGCGCAGGCCACTAGATGACCTATCAGCTATCTTTCGGTTATCATCGGCCCGCCTGGGAAGGCGCTCGCGACGGGCAAGAACCGGTTCACACCACGTTTTCCCAAGAGCCGTTGGCGTGACCCGCAAACGCAACCGTCGCAGTCACTTCCCCGGAGCGGCACCTAGAAGCTTCAAGGAAATCCTGAATCAGGCGTAGGTTTTCAGTTACTGAGCCGCTAATATCAATGATACGTATCCGAGATAACGACTGTTAGTACAGTGAAGGGAATTGGGCGGCTCATAATGGCTGATTTCGCGGCGCGGCTGAACAAGCTGTTCGAAACCGTGCATCCCCCGGGGCGCAAGCCGCACACCAACGCGGAGGTTGCGGCTGCGCTGACGGCCTCCGGGCATCCGATCTCGAAACCGTACCTCTCGCAGTTACGGTCGGGTCAGCGGACCAACCCGTCGGACGAAACGGTGGCTGCACTGGCCAAGTTCTTCAAGGTCAAGCCGGACTACTTCTTCAACGACATCTATGCCGCCAAGATCGATCACGATCTGGAGTTGCTGTCCCAGCTGCAGGGCTATGGGCTGCGACGGCTGTCGAGTAGGGCGTTCGATCTGTCCGAAGAATCACAGAACCTCCTCACCTCCATGGCGGAGAAATTGCGGGCAAGCGAAGGTCTGCCCGAAATTCCTCCGGACGGTACCGAATAGGTTCTCCCACAGCGCAGTACGGTGCGACCCACAGGGTCGCACCGTACTGCGTCATGGGCATGCCCCCGCCGGAACGCGGGCGCACCATCGACGCCCCTGAGATTGTGGGCTTGGCGGTGTGTACAGGCTTGCGATAAAAGCGCGCCCTCGAGTGACCCGGTACTGATGAAATCAGTTGCACGGATACGTCTGTAGACACAAGGAATCCGGCACCGCGGAAGCGGTGCCGGATTCCTTGCTATGTCAACCTTATTGAATACCCGGAGCGAGTCCTTCAGAATGCCTCGAGCTGATCGACTTTGGTGTCACTCGATCAATTCCGGGCGGGCGCTGCGGCGCTCGCTTCGTAGGCGCGCGCGATTGCCTGAACCCAGCCGCGGGGACTAATACCCTCCGGCGGAGCAATCCATCGCGCGTCGACTACCACATCGCCCAATGGGTTTCGCGCCCACTGCGCGACCCGGTCGGCCCGCGCCGATACCAGCGGCGGCGGCGGACCGGCACTGACCAACTCGACGCCACCGCCGGATTGCAGATACAACGCGTCCATGATCTGCGCGACCTGATCGGATGCCCTGAGCTGTGTGGATGTACCCGTCTGCTCGTGCGCGACCACCTCAGGGAACCGCCCGACCATGATTCGGTGCAGAACCTTGGTCTGCCGCAACAACATTCGCGCGCGCACCCACAGCTCGACCACGATCCACACCGCGCCGAATGCGATGAGCAGGCCAGTTGCCTCCCAGGCGGGCCAGGCCCAGTCCGGTTCGCCCGGTTTCGCGACCGGTGCGTCGATGAAGGCCCGGCGGATCTGCAGCACGGCGAGCACCGCGACGAGCGCGGTCCCGGCGGTGTAGATCGCGATACCGCGACCGAGCGTCGTCCAGTCCAGGTTGCGCATACCGGTGATGACGATGAAAACGCAACCGAGCGCGACGACCATCCAGCCGAAAGTGGTAGACCAGAACAGGTTTACCGCTACCGCGACCGAGCCGATGCCGTAGATCACGAAGGCGATCTGACGCAGATTGCGGCGGGAGACGACCGGCCACGCCGCCGACGCGACCACCGAGGTCGCGGCCGCGAAGAGAATCCAGGCCGAGGTCACGATACCGTCGGAGAGCATGCCCGAATGCAGACCGCGCGGCCGCAGATTGTCGATCGCCAGGGCGATCTCGGGAACCGCGACGGTGGCCGCGAGTGCGACCGCCGCGACCGCGATGACGATCGCCACCCGCGCGGTCGTCGCGGGCTTCACCAGCACGCGACCAACACGCGCACCGGCGGCAACCCAGACCAGCATGGCCGTCGACCAGAGGGTCATCCCAGCGCCTCATCGAATCGAAGGACCGAGACGCCTGCGCCCCGGCTGTTGAACACGCGCAGTCGGGTCATCAACATGGCGGCGAAGGTCTCGGCCTCCCATTCGGCGAGCTCGTCCATACCGTCGTCGACGATCTGCTCGTGCGCCCGCTGACTGAGCATGTAGGCGATCAGATCGTCACTGGCCTCCAGCGTCACCTCGGGCGCGGGCGCACCCTCGTGGTCGAAGACGATATGGCCCAATTCGTGTGCGAGCGTATGTTCGCGGCTCGGCAGTGCGGTGGCGAGCACGATCACGTCGCGGTCCGGATAGAACCGGCGCTGGCCGCAGACGCCGGGACCCAGTTCCGCACTGGCGATTTCGATCTCGCGGCGCCGCTCGCTGGCGATGGAGGCGACGACCTGCTCCAAGGTGGTCGCATCGGAATCCGCGGCGATGGCGCACACCGCGTCGACCGCTGCCGCGACCCGTCGGTAGGCCCGGAGTCCGCTTTGCGTCCTGCTCTCATTCATCGATCGCCCCTTACGTCCTCGGTCCGAAGAACTCGGCACGTGCGGCATCGATGCGGGCCTGTGCGGCCGACGCGCTCTGGAAACTCACTGCGCCGGAACCGGTTCCGGCCAGCGCGAGCGCGATCAGGCCGCCGACCACGCCGAGCGCATTGGGCGTGGGCAGCCCGTCGTCGGCACTGGTCGGACGGACGTCCGGATTCGGCTCGGCCGCAGCCGCGGGCGGGGCGGCCGGAGATGCCGGCGGCGTAGGCGGTGGTGCCTGCTCCGCGGCCGGCGCGGGCGGCGCGGCCACCGGGACCGGTGCGAGCTGCGGCACCGCCGGTGCGGGCGGGATGATGATCGGTACGGGCGGCACCACCGGCGCGGGCGGCGCTGGCAGCGGGATCAGGAGCAAGAGCAGCGGGGCCGCCGAGCCGACCGCGGCGGAACCGACGGCCGCGGAACCGACCGCAGCGGAACCGGTTCCGACCGAACCGACGCCCGCCGAACCGAGACCGAGGGTGCCGACGGCCGCCGAACCGACACCGGCGGAACCGACACCGGCCGAGCCGACCGCGGCCGAACCCGTGACGCCCAGCGCCGAACCCGTGCCCACAGCGGCGGAACCGACTGCCGCGGAACCGGTTCCGAGGACAGCGGAACCGGTGCCGAGAATGGTGGCGACACCCGCCGAACCGGTGCCGATGATCGCGCCTACGCCCGCAGAGCCGGTGCCGAGAATGGTTCCCACGCTCACCGAGCCGCCACCGAGAAGTGCGCCGAGCAGACCCGTCGCGCCGACGGCCGCCGAGCCAGCGGCCGCCGAACCCGGCCCCGCGGCCGAGTTCACACCCGCGGCGGCATCGGTCGGATCAACCGGCGAACTGACATTCGACTGGCCCGGAATCGTCAGCGGCATCCACACATCGCCGGTCGGGTCCGACGCAGGGTTAGCGGGAGAACTGGGATCCGCACACTGCTGACACGCTCCGCCGGGCTGCGCATGGGCCGACACTCCCCAGAGGAGTGCAAAGCCAGCCACAGTCGCAAGCACTGCAACCACGCGCGACGTGCGACCAACGGCCATGCGCCAGCCTTCCCCTCATTCGATATAGCGCAGATCTCTCGCCCGGTCGCAGCTCACAAATTCCGGGACTTCAACGGATGGGAGCTCATAGTAAACCTCAGCCCCGATCCGCGCAGTCAGTCGGGCCACGCACCGCTTACGACGCGCCCCACCGGGCTTTCAGTCCGGAACCGGCCGAACGCCCAGATCACGCCTTCGGGGTTTGCGTGTAATCCCGAACACACTTCCGCGTAATCCCCCTTTGCACACAACTCAGGGAAACAGGTGGACCAGTACGTATGACGATGCCGCCAGACCACGAGTGCGGCGACCACCACCGTCACCGATCGGTGCCCATGCGGCCGTGGCAATGGGCTCAGCGGTCCTCGCATCACTGTGCCGGGCAGCCATGACGCCGCATCGACGAGGACCGCCAACGCACGGTCTGGTCGCGGCGGTCCGAACCGTACAAACGCGCCAATCCATCAGTCACGATGCGATGTAATTGCCACGGCGGCAATGCCGATCCGTTGCGATACGGGCACGAGCGAACGCTTCCGGGGTTCGACCGTTCCGGAACAGGCCGGACAGCATGGCCGCGACAATTCGAGCACTACGGCCACGACGGCCCGAATAGCAGATCGTGCCAATCGACCTGCCGCGATGCGAGTGCCGCCGAGCCAATGCCGATCCATCACCACACGGCACGAACCGATGCCAGCGGGAATCGACCGTTCCGGAACAGGCCGGACAGCGCGGCCGTGACAATTGGAGCACTACGGCCACGACGGTCCGAACAGCTGAACGTGCCAATCGACCTGCCGCGATGCGAGTGCCGCCGAGCCGATGCGGATCCATCACGACACGGCACGAACCGATGCCAGCGGGGATCGACCGTTCCGGAACAGGTCGGACAGCGCGGCCGCGACAATTCGAACTACCGCGGCGCAGATTCGGGGGCGCTCAGGCGCCGTACACCGGCTCCGGCGGGACGGACTTGGCGATCAGGTCGGCGACCACCGGACCGAGTTCGGCCGGGTTCCAGCGCGCGCCGCGATCCACGGCGGTGCCGTGCCGCCAGCCATCGGCCAAGGCGACCTTGCCGCCCTCGACTTCGAACATCCGGCCGGTGACGGCGGCCGATTGCGGGCTGCCCAGCCAGACGACGATCGGCGAGACGTTTTCCGGAGCCATGGCGTCGAAGCCGTCTTCGGGGGCTGCCATGGTTTCGGCGAAGACGGTTTCGGTCATGCGGGTGCGGGCGGCGGGGGCGATGGCATTGACGGTGACGCCGTAGCGTGCGAATTCGGCCGCCGCGGTGAGGGTCAGGCCCGCGATGCCCGCCTTGGCCGCACCGTAGTTGCCCTGGCCGACACTGCCCTGCAGACCCGCACCGGAGCTGGTGTTGATGATGCGGGCATCGACCGGACGACCGGCCTTGGACTCACCGCGCCAGTACTCGATGGCGTGCCGCATGGTCGCGAAGTGGCCCTTGAGGTGCACCCGGATCACCGCGTCCCACTCGTCCTCGCCGAGGTTCACCAGCATGCGGTCGCGCACGAACCCGGCATTGTTGACCAGCACGTCCAGCCCGCCGAAGGTGTCGACGGCCTGGCGGATGAGATTGCGCGCACCATCCCAGTCCGCGATGTCGTCACCATTGGCCACGGCCTCCCCGCCGAGCGCCTTGATCTCGGCGACGACCTGTTCGGCGGGCGTCTCGCCGGTCGCCGCACCATCCAGGGCGGAGCCGAGATCGTTGACCACCACGCGCGCTCCGGCGGCGGCGAAGGCGAGTGCGTGTGCCCGGCCGATGCCGCGGCCGGCCCCGGTGACAATGACGACGCGCCCGGCGCAGATCTGCTCGGTATCCATAACCTGTTGTGTCCTCTTCGTTTTCGGGTTCGGTTGTTCCGGCCTCGGTGGGCTGCTGGACAGTGTTGTTTCGAGTGACCTGCAAGCACTCGCTAGCGGACGTTGGCGTTCGACGCGGCGAGAAATGCCGGACGCTCACCGCCGCCGTGCACCAGCAGCGTGGCGCCGCTGACAAAGGCGGCCAGCGGTGAGGCCAGGAATACGGCGCAGCCGCCGATATCGTCGGGCCGGGCCATCCGACCGAGCGGGATGGTCGCGCCGACCGCGTCGATACCGTCTTGATCGCCGTAGTGGAGTTGACTCTGCTCGGTCTCGACCGGGCCGACGACCAGTGAATTCACCCGGACCTTCGGGGCCCATTCGACCGCGAGCGATGAGGTCAGACTGTCGATGCCCGCCTTGGCCGCACCGTAGGCGGCAGTGCCCGGCGAGGGCCGGTGCCCGCTGACGCTGGACACCATCACGATCGAGCCGCCGCCGGGCTGCTGCTGCATCACCGCGTTGGCGGTCTGCGAAACCAGCAGCGGCGCGAGCAGATTCAGTTCGACGATCTTGCTGTGGAAGTTCTTGCTCGCGGTCGCGGCGAGGGCGAACGGAGCGCCGCCCGCGTTATTGATCAGGTGATCGAGGCGGCCGTGGCGCGCGACGATCGTGTCGACCAGTTCCTGTACGGCGTCGGCGTCACGCACGTCGCAGGGCAGGTATTCGATCTCCCGCCCGTCATGGCGTACAGGCGCGTCGCCTGGGCGTCGCGCGCAGGCGACGACGGTCGCGCCCGCGGCGAGGAAAGCTTTGCTGACGCCCGCACCAACCCCGCGCACACCACCGGTCACCAGAACGACGCTGCCGGTGAGATCGATTTCGAGTGTCACCGTGCTAACCTACCAAGCAACTGCTTGCTTTGCCAACCACGAATGGATACGCGATGGGGATCAACCGTCACTCCGAATCAACCGGCATCACCGTGGTCACGGTCGACTACCCGCCGGTCAACGCCATACCGTCCGACGGCTGGTTCACACTGGCGGATGAGATCCGCGCGGCCGGGCGCGATCCGGAGACCAAGGTCGTGGTGCTGCGCGCCGAGAACCGCGGCTTCAACGCCGGTGTCGATATCAAGGAGATGCAGCGCACCTCGGGCCATCAGGCGCTGATCGACGCGAATCACGGCTGTTTCGAAGCATTCGCGGCGGTCTACGACTGCCCGGTGCCGGTAATCGCGGCGGTGCAGGGCTTCTGCCTCGGCGGCGGTATCGGCCTGGTCGGCAATGCCGATGTCGTAATCGCCTCCGATGACGCAACTTTCGGCCTGCCCGAGGTCGACCGCGGGGCGCTCGGCGCGGCCACACATCTGTCCCGCCTGGTGCCGCAGCATCTGATGCGCGCGCTGTTCTACACCGCGAGCACCATCACCGCACAGCAGCTGCAGCACTTCGGTTCGGTCTACCAGGTGGTGCCGCGCGCCGAACTCGACGCCGCCGCACTGGAACTCGCCAAGAACATCGCGGCCAAGGACGGACGGGTTATCCGGGCGGCGAAGCGGGCGCTCAATGGCATCGACGTGCAGGACGTGCACCGCAGCTATCGCTACGAGCAGGGTTTCACCTTCGAACTGAATCTGGCCGGGGTGGCCGATGAGATCCGGGCGCGGTTCGACGACGATCTGGCCGCGCGCAAAGAGAGCTCCAAGGAAGAGGGCAGGGAAAACTGATGCGGGACAAGCGAATGTCGCTCGACGATGTCGTCGGCGAACTGCGCAGCGGTATGACCATCGGCATCGGCGGCTGGGGCTCGCGGCGCAAGCCGATGGCGCTGGTACGGGCCATCCTGCGCTCGGATATCACGGATCTGACCGTGGTCACCTATGGCGGACCCGATCTCGGTCTGCTGTGCTCGGCGGGCAAGGTCCGCAAGGCGTACTACGGGTTCGTATCACTGGATTCGCCGCCGTTCTACGATCCATGGTTCGCCAAGGCGCGCGCCTCCGGTGCGCTGGTGGCGCGGGAGATGGACGAAGGCATGGTGAAGTGCGGACTGGAGGCGGCGGCCGCGCGCCTGCCGTTCCTGCCGATCCGGGCCGGGCTCGGATCCGATGTCGTCAATTTCTGGGATGGCGAGCTGAAGACCATCGCTTCGCCCTATTCGGACGGCGAAACGCTCATCGCAATGCCCGCACTGAATCTCGATGCGGCGCTGGTCCATCTGAATATCGGCGACAAGCACGGCAACGCCGCCTACACCGGTGTCGATCCGTACTTCGACGACCTGTACTGCCTGGCCGCCGAACGTCGCTACGTATCGGTCGAGCGGGTGGTCGAGACCGAGGAACTGGTGAAGGCCGTTCCGCTGCAGTCGCTATTGCTCAACCGGATGCTGGTCGACGGTGTGGTCGAGGCGCCGGGCGGCGCGCACTTCACCTTGGCCGCCGACAGCTACGGCCGGGACGAGAAGTTCCAGAAGCATTACGTGGAGTCGGCCAAGACGCCGCAGGCCTGGCAGCAGTTCGTCGACAAGTATCTCGCGGTGTCCGAGGACGAGTACCAGGCCGCCGTTCGCGAGTTCGCACAGGAGGCGCAAAAATGACCGCATCGCGTACCGATTCGATGGCCGGGCCGACAACTGAAGCCGTTACTCGGGCCGAGATCTGCGCGGTCGCCTGTGCCGAGATCTTCAGCGGCGCAGGAGAAATCATGGCATCGCCGATGTCGCCGATGTCGATCATCGGCGCACGGCTGGCCAAGTTGACCACCGAACCGGATCTACTGCTCTCCGATGGCGAAGCGCTGTTCTTCGCCGACACTCCCCCGCTCGGCGGTAAAGCCCCGATCGAGGGGTGGATTCCGTTCCGCAAGGTCTTCGATGTGGTGGCCTCGGGTCGTCGCCATGTGGTGATGGGCGCCAACCAGCTCGACCGGTTCGGCAATCAGAACCTGTCGGCATTCGGTCCACTACAGCAGCCGACCAGGCAGATGTTCGGCTCGCGCGGCGCACCGGGCAACACCATCAATCATCCGACCAGCTACTGGGTTTCGCGGCATACCCGGCGGGTGTTCGTGGAGCAGGTCGATATCGTCTGCGGGGTCGGCTACGACAAGATCGATCCGGCCAACCCGGCGTATCGGTTCCATCACCTGCACCGAGTAGTCACCAACCTGGGCGTCTTCGATTTCGAGGGGCCCGATCACACCATGCGGGCGCGCAGCCTGCATCCGGGCGTCACCGCCGCCGAGGTCGCCGAGAACACCTCGTTCGAGATCGCGGGCCTCGCCGATGCCGGCGAGACCCGGCTGCCGACCGCGCAAGAGCTGCGGTTGATCCGGGATGTGCTCGATCCCAAGAAGGTTCGGGAATCGGAGGTGCCGTCATGAGCGGGCCGCTACGCACTCCGCTGACCGAACTGGTCGGCATCGAGCATCCGATCGTACAGACCGGCATGGGCTGGGTGGCCGGGCCGAGTCTGGTCTCGGCCACCGCCGAGGCCGGTGGGCTCGGGATTCTGGCCTCGGCCACCATGACCTTCGCCGAATTGGAAGCCGCGATCGCGAAGACCAAGGCGCACACGAAGAAACCGTTCGGCGTGAATATTCGCGCGGACGCCACGGACGCTGGTGACCGCATCGATCTGTTGATCCGCGAGAAGGTGGCCGTCGCGTCGTTCGCCTTGGCACCCAAGCAAGAACTGATCGCCAAGCTGAAAGATGCCGGTGTGGTGGTGATTCCATCGATCGGCGCGGCCAAGCATGCGGTGAAGGTCGCCGCATGGGGCGCCGACGCGGTGATCGTGCAGGGCGGCGAGGGCGGCGGGCATACCGGTCCGGTGGCCACCACCCTGCTGCTGCCGTCGGTGCTGGACGCGGTCGATATTCCGGTCGTCGCGGCGGGCGGATTCTTCGATGGTCGCGGTCTGGCGGCCGCATTGGCCTATGGTGCGGCGGGTGTCGCGATGGGCACCCGGTTCCTGCTCACCAAGGAGAGCACCGTCCCCGAAGCGGTCAAGCAGGAGTACCTGAAGCGCCAACTTCAGGACACGGTGGTCTCGCTGAAGGTCGACGGTATGCCGCATCGGGTGCTGAACACCGAACTCGTTGATCGCCTGGAACATTCGGGTCGCTGGCGCGGCCTCGCCGCCGCGGTCGCCAATGCCGGGAAGTTCAAGGGTATGACCGGCATGAAATGGTCGACAATGATCCGCGACGGCCTGGCCATGCGAAAGGCCAAGGACCTCACCTGGTCCCAGGTCATCATGGCCGCCAACACTCCGATGCTTCTGCGCGCCGGTCTCGTCGAGGGCAACACCCAGGCCGGAGTACTCGCCGCAGGCCAGGTCACCGGCATCATCGATGACCTCCCCACCTGCAAGGAACTCATCGACCGCATCATCACCGACGCCGTCACCCGCATCGACACCATCGCCGCCCTCACCGCAGATCACGGCGTGAGCCCGACGTAACCGAAGCAGCGCTTCGGCCTGCTGACAAAGGCCGCCCCGAGTCCTCCCGACCAGGGCGGCCTTTCGCATACCCGCCCCATGGCTGCCACACAACAGCGCCCCTTGCAGCGGCGGAAGCTCACGCGAATCGGGGTTTCCGAATCCGCTATCTGTCGCTGTCTCCCTGGCAGGAATGCCCGCGCAAAACCATGATCCGTCAGTGTTTTAGGCCATTCGTAGGAGGCACCGACACGGTTGGTCGAGGAGCGGGTAGGTCGACCGCAGCAGTTGCCTTGTAGCCTCGAGACGCGCGACGACGGACATGAGACAAAGGGGCGCCGGTGAGCGACTTCGAGCTGGATCCGGACAAAACCCGAGAGTTGGCGAAAACGGTTCGGGGCCACGGTGACACGGTAGGCGGATTGGCACCATTGGCCGAGGGGCTCGTCGCCCTGCCCACGATGGAGAGCTCCGATCTAGCCCAGACCGTCGATGCGGTCGCGACCGGACTGAACAAGGTTGTGGAATATCACGCTCGTCGTCTGCACGAGTTCGCAGATCTCACCGACACAGCAGTGACTCAATTCTTGGCCGAAGACGGGGCCTTCGCGGACCGTCTGCGGGAGGCCGGGCAGCGGTGAGCGGCGGCGCTTATGTCGAGGCCCTTACGGTGTCGAAGGTGCTCAGTTGGGATCCACGCCCTGCGGTGAACATTGGCGTGAAGATCTCGGACAAGGCCCAGAAGCTCGACGACGAGACCGCCAAAGCGGCATCAGCGATCGACATGTCTTACGAATACTGGAAGCGCGCCGCTGGCGACGCCGCTCGCGATCGCGCGGCGCAGGACCGCGACCATGCGCGGCGAACCAAGCAGGTAATGGTGGATATCCAGCAGGAGATCTATATCCAGCTCGACGCCATCGTTGCCTACATTGACATCATAAAAGAGGCAAAAAGCGACGCCGAGGATTCGGAGTTCCACCTCTACGTTGAGGACGATGGCGAGGTGCGCTCACGAATGCCCAACTGGAAGGTCGTGCTGGAGCACGGTCCTGCCGGATTGGTAGAGAAGGAAGGCTACGAGTTCTACCTGACCAGTCGGATCCGCGGCGCGCTCACGTCGATTCAGCAGACAGACAAAGAGGGTGCCGAGAAGATCCGGCGACACCTGGAGTCCCTGTCGCCTGAGGTGCAGCGGGGTGTGACTCCTATGCCGAGCGATCCGCGGCTCGCCGACATTCTCACGAAATATCAGACGGCACCGTCCAAGTCGGGTGCGACCTTGTGGCCTTCGGGCCTGTTGCTGGACGAGATCCGGATGGTTTCACCGGATTTCCAGCCGACATTCATGACACCCGAGGAGGTGGCGCTGCTCGAGTTGCAGCTCACGAAGCCGGACGGGATCAGCAGGGTTTCCGACTTCTTCGACTTCAAATCACAGGCCGAGGAAGCGGCCAAGAAGGTGTATGACAACGACGCCGCCGCTCTCAATGACGGTCACGGAGACGCGTTCCGGCACATGTACTGGAACTCGCTGATGACCCAACGATACGGCGAGGACTGGACTCAAAGCTTCGGCACAGCACACGAGGGTATCGGCGGCAATGCGCCCGCGCGGGAAGCAATGGACCTGTACAACAACAGCCTCGGCAGGCAGATCGCGGTCGAGCATCCGAACGCCTCACCTGAAGAGCTGCAGAGACTGGTCCAGCAGAAGATCGATAGAGGCGACGCGATCGTGATCAACCAGCAGCAACAGATCGAGTGGAGCAACCGCGTGAAGGTTGGCGAGACTGGCTCGCCGGAACCGTCGGATATCCCGCTGCCGGCAGGAAAGTGAGACCTATGGGCATCAAGCTGATTACGGCCGTTGTCGCGACGGCAATGCTGGTCCTCACGGGTTGTACCGTTAGCTCGGCACCACGGAACGGTGTCGGGGAGAACTGCACTGGGATGTTCGAGTTGGCGTCGAATCCGCAACCCTTGGGTTCGCCTGCGAGGCTCGAGCAGACCGTGCGCACGAAAGCCACTGCGCCCGGTACGGTTTCACTTGGAGTTCTGACTGCCGAGGCCGGCTGGAATGACGGCTGGGATCGGATGGTGGTCGTCCAGTCCGGGATGACCCGGGAAACGATGAATTCGGCCTCCGGATTGGCCGGATATTGTTGGCGAGGACTGCCGGTGTTCAGCTCGGACGACCCCTTCCACTATGAGTACTACGTTTTCATCCTGGATTCGGCACCCAAGCAGGCTGTCCCGGCGATCCCGAGTGGCAAACTCTTCAGCAACGTCCGACGCGGGGATGTACTGCGGCCCGACACACTCCTCCAGGCCGTTCCGCCAGCGGGAGCGCGGCAGTCCGGATACTTCGTCCCAGCTGGCTGATCCAGGGAGTGGATGCGTATTGGCCAGCGGGGTTGTCGAATCCGCACGGATAGCCGAAAGGCCGCCGCTGGCGTTGCTGCCAGGGCGGCCTTTGGTTACTCAGCCGGAGTTGACGAAGGGCTCTCAGCTGAGGCGTTCGATGATGGTGGCGTTGGCGGTGCCGCCGCCCTCGCAGATGGTGAGCAGGCCGTAGCGGCCGTTGACGCGCTCGAGTTCGTTGAGCAGGGTGGCGAAAAGCTTTGCGCCGGTGGCGCCGAGGGGGTGGCCGAGGGCGATCGCGCCGCCGTTGACGTTCACCTTCTCCGGGTCCGCTCCGGTCTCGCGCAGCCAGGCGAGCACAACCGGGGCGAAGGCCTCGTTGATCTCGATGACATCGATATCGTCGATGGTCAGGCCGGTCTTCTCCAGCGCCCACTTGGTGGCCGGAATCGGGCCGGTGAGCATCATGATCGGGTCCGCGCCGCGAGCGCTGACGTGATGGATGCGGGCGCGCGGCTGCAAACCATAAGCCTCGACAGCCCATTCGGAGGCGAGCAGGGTCGCGCTCGCGCCGTCGGAGATCTGGCTGGCGACCGCGGCGGTCAGCGTCCCACCCTCGGCGAGCACCGGCAGCGACGCCATCTTCTCGAGCGTGGTCTCGCGCGGGCACTGGTCGATCCAGAATTCGCCGACCGGCACGATCTCACGATCGAAGCGGCCGTTCTTGATGGCGTCGCGGGCGCGCTCGTGACTGCGCAATGCCCAGCGCTCCATCTCTTCTCGGCTGATATTCCACTTATCGGCGATCATCTGCGCGCCGTTGAACTGCGAAACCTCGCCGGTGCCATAGCGATGGTCCCAGCCCTGCGCACCGACGAACGGTGAGTCGAAGCCGTATTCCTTACCCGCCAACATGGCCGCCGAGATCGGGATGGCGCTCATGTTCTGCACACCGCCCGCGACGATCACCTCGGCAGTGCCGCTCATGATGGCCTGCGCGCCGAAATTGATGGCCTGCTGGGAAGATCCGCACTGCCGGTCGACGGTGACTGCGGGAACTTCCTCCGGATATCCGGCGGTCAGCCACATGGTGCGGCCGATATTGCCCGCCTGCGGGCCGATATTGTCGACGCAGCCGACGATCACATCGTCGACCACCGCCGGGTCGATCGGGTTGCGGTCCAGCAGACCTCGCAGCGCGGCCGCACCGAGATCGGCCGGATGCACCGCGGCCAGCGCGCCATTGCGCTTGCCGACCGGGGTGCGCACGGCGTCGATCACATACGCATCCCGCAGCGGGGCGTACGGGCGGCGAGCGGATGGTGCTGACATCTAGAACTCCTACTTGGGTGCTGCCCGGCGGGGAGCGACGGGCCCGGGGGCGGCAGCTCGGATAACCACGCAGGGTCCCGCGACCGCCGAAATGGACTACGGCACGGTGAGGCCGTCGAGCACGATGGTCAGATACTGCTTGGCGAGGTTTTCGACGGTGATCGAACCGCCGGGCTCGTACCACCGCACCGCCACCCACACCGTGTCCCGCAGGAACCGGTAGGCCAGCTCGACGTCGAGTTCCGGCCGGAAGCTGCCGTCCTCGACGCCATTGATCAATACTCGGTGCCACAGCTCGCGGAATTCGCGGTTGTAGTCCGCGATATAGGTGAACCGCTCCGCATCGCGCAGGCGCTTGGCCTCCGCCTGGTAGATCGCCACCGCCGCGTGCGAGCGGTCGAAGGATTCGTAGGATGCGATCACCAAGGCTTCCAAGGTATCTCGCGAACTGAGCCCGGAACCGACGATCTCTCGGTACCGCCCGAACAGATCGTCGAGGAAGCCGCGCAGAATCTCGTCGACCATCGACTCCTTGGAATCGAAGTGGTGGTAGAGGCTCCCCGATAGAATCCCGGCCGCATCGGCGATATCGCGCACGGTCGTCGCACGCAGTCCACGCTCGGCGAACAGTTGGGCCGCGAGTGCGAGCAGTTCATTGCGCCGTGCTGATTTCGAGGCCTCTGGTGCGGTCACACGGGCCATAATACAACCAAGCATTTGCTTGGTCCAGGCTGGGCCACGGCTCCGACGTTCGCAATGTATTCAGCGCATCGAATAGCGCAGTGGTGACGACACCGACAGGTCCGCCAGTAGGCGATCACAGATCACCACCGGCGAGATACCCGCCCGCGCCATCCGAGCCACCAGTGCGAGTCTGCGCTCGCAGCTGTCCCATTCGACGGTCAGCGGGCCGCGATCGGGGCCCGCATCGACAGTGGCCATTACCCGTGGTGGACCGAACCGGGCCGGTTCCTCGATGAGCTTGAGGACCATGCCGCGCTGCCAGGCCCGGTAGGTATCCATATCCGCGCCAACGACCAACTTGTCGGTGGCGGCACACAGGCCTTGCGCGATCTCATCGGCGAACGCGATGCGATCGAAGCGGAACTTGCGGCATTTGCGAACAACGTCGAGCAGATCCGCTCGCACTTCACACAACAACGCCGTCTGCCGCCGTCGGCGCCGGACCTGTTCCGATGCCGCACCCGATCCGACATCGAGTCCGATTCGGCAGGCACGCTCCTGATCTCGCGCCATATCGGCGCGCAGCGCGCCGCGCGGATCGCGGGCGACCTCGGTCTCGTCGACGGCATACTGTTCGAGAATTTGGGCCGCCCGGGTCGCGGTCGCACATTCGGAGGTGTGCCCCATGAGTTCAGCGCCGAGAGTCAGCGCCGCCAGCACCAAGCTGTCCAGCCGTCGCCTGGCCAGCACGACTTCGCGCACCAATTCGAGTTCCAGTTGTTCGCGGGCATGTGGGCGATCCGGGCCCATAGCCATCGCCCCTTAGGGAGTGCGGGATCTGACCACTCTCAGCATGGCACACCTCGACGCGCTGCGTCTCGGCCTTTTTACCTGATCAGGAGGTGTGCTCGGTCTAATTTGCCGCGCCTGCGGCGCGGCGTGTTCGTGGCCCGTCTCGCGTCCGAGCCGTCGAGACTCGCGCCTGCGGCGCATCGCTTCGACGACTCGGACGCGAGACGGGCCACGAACGGGTCGCTCGTAAGACTCGCTCCGTGACGGTCACCGAAGCGCCAATCGATCGGCACCGGATGTACACCCGCACAGTGGTCGAGACACACACCTACAACACATGCGCTTCGACGACTCGGACACGAGACGGGCCACGAACGTCGCTCGTAAGACTCGCTCCGTGACGGTCACCGAAGCGCCAATCGATCGGCACCGGATGTACACCCGCACAGTGGTCGAGACACACACCTACAACACATGCGCTTCGACGACTCGGACGCGAGACGGGCCACGAACGGGTCGCTTTGCGTAGGTCAGGCTCGCTGGCTGCTGATCGAGACCACTTCGCCTGTCAGGTAAGTCGTGTAGTCGCTCGCGAGCATCGCGATGGTGGCGGCTACTTCCCATGGCTCCGCGGCGCGGCCGAAGGCTTCGCCCTCGGAGAGGCGGTCGAGCAGTTCGGTGGAACTGACCTTGTCCAGGAAGGCGTGCCTGGCGATGCTCGGGGCGACGGCGTTGATCCGGACACCGAGTTCGGCGGCCTCGATGGCGCTGCATCGGGTCAGGGCCATTACGCCCGCCTTGGCGGCGGCGTAATGTGCCTGGCCGTATTGCGCGCGCCAGCCGAGCACGCTGGCGTTATTGACGATGACGCCGCCGTGGCCGGCATCGCGGAAGTAGCCGAGGGCCGCGCGGGTGCAGCGGAAGGTGCCGTTGAGGGTGATGTCGAGGACGCGATCCCACTGCTCGTCGGTCATATCGACGACTGGGGTCTCGCCGCCGAGTCCGGCATTGTTGACCATGATGTCGATGCGGCCCAATGCCGTTGCCGCACTGCGGATCAGCTCGTTGACCTGTTCGGTGCTCTGCACGTCACAGGCGATCGATGCGACCCGGCGATCCGGGAATTCGGCCTTCAGTTCTACCTCGGTTTCGGCCAGACGCCGCTCGTGCCAGTCGGATACGACGACATCCGCGCCTTCCGACAGCAGCCTGCGCGCGGTGGCCGAACCGATGCCGGTGCCCGCGGCCGCTGTGATCACGGCGGTCCGGCCGGTCAGCAGACCATGACCCGGAACCGGCTGGGGCGCAACAGAAAGTGGACCGGTCATGGGCGAGCCTCTCGCGGCAGGCCGAGCACGCGCTCGGCGATGATGTTGCGCTGCACTTCGTTCGAACCTCCGTAGATCGTGTCGGCGCGGGTGAACAGATACAGCCTCTGCCATTCGTCGAGATCGCTCTCCCCGGCGACCAGTCCGGCGGGGCCGAGCACGGCCATGGCGAGTTCGCCGAGGCCACGATGCCAGTTGGCCCACAGCAGTTTCGAGACCGAGGCCTGTCCGCCGTCGTCGGCGGTGGTATCCCGCATGGTGCGCAGCGCATGGGCGCGCAGTACGCGCAGCCCGACCCACGCCTTATCGATCCGATCGGCGATGAGCGGGTCATCGGCCGCGCCGGTGCGGCGGGCCAGCGCCTCGATATCGGCGAGTTCGCGGGCGAAGCGGATCTGCTGGCCGAGGGTGGAGATGCCGCGCTCGAAGGTCAGCGTGCCCATGGCGATGCGCCAGCCGTCGCCGGGGTCGCCGACGACCAGGTCCGCGTCGGTGCGCGCATTGTCGAAGAAGACCTCGTTGAATTCCGAGGTGCCGGTCAACTGGATGATCGGGCGGACCTCGATCCCCGGCTGATGCATCGGAACCAGCAGGTAGGACAGGCCCTTGTGCCGCGTCGAACCCTTTTCGGTGCGGGCGACCACAAAGCACCAGTCGGCCACGTGGGCCAGCGAGGTCCAGATCTTCTGGCCGTTGATCGACCATTGGTCCCCGTCGAGATGCGCGCTCGTGGTGATGGCCGCCAGATCCGAGCCAGCGCCGGGTTCGGAGTAGCCCTGGCACCACAGTTCGGTCACATTCCGGACCCCGGGCAGGAAGCGTTGCTTCTGCGCCTGGGTTCCGAAGGCCAGCACCGTCGGACCGAGCAGTTCCTCACCGACGTGGGAAACCCTGGCTGGCGCATTCGCCTTGGCGTACTCCTCATGGAAGATCACCTGCTGGCGCACCGAGGCCTCGCGGCCGCCCCACTCCGTGGGCCAGCCCAGGCAGGTCCACCCGGACGCGGCCAGGTGCCGGTCCCAGGCGAGGCGTTCCTCGAAGGCTTCGTGCTCGCGGCCGGGTCCGCCGAGGCCGCGCAGCGCGCGGAACTCGCCATCGAGGTTATCGGCCAACCACTCGCGCACTTCTGCGGAAAACCGCGCGTCCTGTGCGGCAGTGTCGGAATCTGAGGTCTGGATCGCAACCACGCCGGTAGGATAACCTACCAAGCACTTGCTTTGTTAGAGGCTGACCACTTTGATCGAGCAAACGCCGTAAAAGACCCCGCCGACGGTGAGGACAACCGTGACAACCCCTGCACAAACGACACCCATGGCACTGCACGATGCCGCCCGCGTCTTCGGTGCCGCGCCCGCTCTCGGCGACGGCCCGGTCCGGCTGGACTGGACGCAGCTGCTGGCGGCGGTTCAGGAGGTGGCGCGGGCGCTCATCGCCCGTGGGGTGCAGTCGGGTGATCGGGTCGCGATGTGGGCGCCCAATACCCATCACTGGGTGGTCGCCGCGTTGGGCGCACACTATGCGGGGGCGGCGTTGGTTCCGCTCAACACGCGTTATGTCGCCGATGAGGCAGCCGATGTGCTGACCCGAATCGACGCCAAGGCGCTGTTCATCGCGGGCACCTTCCTCGGCCGCGATCGGCTCGCCGAATTGCGCACCGCCGCACCGGATCTGCGCATCGACACGGTGGTCGTGATCCCGGTCGAATCGGATACCGAAACCACCGACGCGGACGCACTGAACTGGTCGCAGTTGGCCGGTATCGCCGAAAGCGTGTCCTTGGCGGACGCCGTGGCACGCGCGGAATCGGTCGACCCCGAAGATATTTCCGACATCCTGTTCACCTCGGGCACCACCGGGCGCAGTAAGGGCACGCTGGTCGCGCACCGGCAGGCACTGTCGGTGGTGCGGGCCTGGGCCGAGTGCACAACGGTGAACAGCGACGACCGCTATCTGGTGATCAGCCCGTTCTTCCACAACTTCGGCTACAAGGCCGGAATCCTGGTCTGTCTGGTCACCGGGGCGACGATCATTCCGCAGGTGGTGTTCGACGTGCCGACCGCCATGCGGCTGATCGGCGAAGAGAAGATCACCGTGCTCCCCGGGCCGCCCACCATCTACCAGACCATCCTCGACTTTCCGGACCGCGACAAATTCGATCTCGGCACGCTGCGGATCGCCGCAACCGGCGCGGCAACCGTGCCGGTGGTCTTGATCGAGCGGATGCGCTCCGAACTCGAATTCGACATCGTCATCACTGCCTATGGTCTTTCCGAGGCAGCCGGTTTCGGCACCATGTGCCGACCGGACGATGACGCCGAGACCATCGCGAATACCTGCGGACGCCCGATCGCCGACTTCGAACTGCGGCTCAGTGACGCGGGTGAGGTGCTGCTACGCGGCCCGAATGTCATGCTCGGCTATCTCGATGATCCCGAAAGCACCGCGGAGACCATCGATGCCGATGGCTGGCTGCACACCGGGGATATCGGCACGGTCGACGAGCGCGGCTATCTGAAGATCACCGACCGGCTCAAGGATATGTACATCTCCGGCGGCTTCAATGTGTATCCGGCGGAGATCGAACAGGCACTCGCGCGACTCGACGGTATCGCCGAATCAGCGGTCATCGGCGTACCCGATACCCGAATGGGCGAGGTGGGCAAGGCCTATGTGGTGCGCAAGCCGGGTTCGACGCTGACCGAGGATCAGGTATCGGCGCACGCGACAGCGGTTCTCGCCAACTTCAAGGTTCCCCGGTTCATCGAATTCCGCGATCAGCTGCCCTACAGCGCGGCCGGGAAAGTGCTCAAGCGTCAACTACGTGAGGAGAAGTCGTAATGTCGGACGAGAGCGGTGTTCCTGATGAGGGGGAGGTCGTCACCTATGAAAAGCGTGGTGCCGTCGCCGTTGTCACGCTGAACCGGCCGGACTACCGCAACGCGCAGAACTCGGTGATGACCTACGCCCTCGACGCGGCATTCGAGCGTGCCGTCGAGGACGCCGAGGTCAAGGTGATCGTGTTGGCGGGCAATGGCAAACACTTCAGCGCCGGGCACGACATCGGAACTCCGGGACGCGATCACCATGTGCGCTACCCGAACAAGGCAGCGCTGTGGTGGGACCACGTGGACCGGGTCGGCGGCGATCAACGCTTCGCTCGGGAGACCGAGGTCTACCTCGGAATGTGCAGGCGCTGGCGTGAAATCCCGAAGCCGACCATCGCCATGGTGCAGGGCGCGTGCATCGCGGGCGGGCTCATGCTGGCCTGGGTCTGCGATCTGATCATCGCCGCCGATGACGCGTTCTTTTCCGATCCGGTTGTCCGCATGGGCATTCCGGGTGTGGAGTACTTCGCGCACCCATGGGTGATGGGGCCGCGCGCGGCCAAGGAGTTCCTGTTCACCGGTGACCGCTTCGATGCGGCGCAGGCCAAGGAGTGGGGCATGGTCAATCGCGTCGTGCCGCGCGCCGAACTCGAGACCGAAACCTTCGCGCTGGCCGAAAAGATCGCCACCATGCCGCAATTCGGGCTCGCGCTGACCAAGAAGGCGGTCAACCAGGCCGAGGATCTGATGGGTATGCGCGCTGGCATGGACTCGGTATTCGGCCTGCACCATTTCGCGCATGCGCACAATGCCGAGGTCGGCGCGGATGCACTCGGCGGTATGAACGCCAAGTCGATGAAGAGCACGGCAACCTCTTCGGCCTCCGCATCGGTCACGGTGAGCACCGAGTCGACGTCCGAGCAGAACGGGACAACGTAGTGGATCTGGATCTCGATCAGGCGACCCGGGAATTCCAACAGGAAGTTCGCGAATTCCTCGCCGCAAATAAACCCGCGAAACCACTGCCATCCATGGATACCAAGGCCGGTTTCGAGGCGCATCGCCAATGGGAGCGCACGCTCGCCGACGCACGCCTGTCGGTCGTCTCCTGGCACAAGGAGTACGGCGGGCGCGATGCCTCACTGCTGGAGTGGGTGCTCTTCGAGCAGGAGTATTACGCCGCCGGTGCGCCGGGGCGGGTGAGCCAGAACGGCATCTTCCTGCTGGCACCGACGCTTTTCGAACACGGCACCGCGGAGCAGTTGGACCGCATCATGCCGCGGATGGCGCGCGGCGACGATATCTGGGCGCAGGCTTGGTCCGAGCCGGAGGCGGGCAGCGATCTGGCCGGTATCCGCTCGACCGCGCGCCGCACCACCGGCGGCTGGCTGTTGAGCGGTCAGAAGACCTGGAGTTCGCGAGCGTCGTTCGCGGACTGGGCATTCGGGCTGTTCCGCAGTGATCCCGAGGCCGAACGGCACCGCGGACTCACCTATGTGATGTTCCCGCTCTCGGCGGATGGTGTTTCGGTGCGGCCGATTCCGCAGTTGGACGGCGAGCCCGGATTCGCGGAGATCTTCCTCGACGATGTCTTCGTCCCGGATCGGGATGTGATCGGCGAACCCGGCGACGGCTGGCGGGTCGCGATGAGCACATCGAGCAATGAGCGCGGTTTATCGCTGCGCAGTCCGGGCCGCTTCAGCGCGACCGCGCAGCGGCTGATCGAGCTGTGGCGCGACACCGGCGATCACACCAATACCGCGCAGCGCGATGCGGTGGTGGACGCCTGGATCGGTAGCGAGGCCTACCGACTGCATACCTTCGGCACGGTCACCCGGCTCAACGAGGGCGGCAAGCTGGGCGCGGAATCGTCGATCACCAAGGTGTTCTGGTCCGAACTCGATATCGCCATGCACGAGACCGCACTGGAGGTACTCGCCGGCGCGGCCGAACGGTCCGGGCCGTGGACGGACGGCTATCTGTTCTCGCTCTCCGGTCCGATCTACGCCGGTACCAACGAGATCCAGCGCAATATCATCGCCGAGCGGCTGCTCGGACTACCGAGAGGGAGCAGCCGATGAGATTCGCGCTCAGCCCGGAACAACTCGACTTCGGCACCAGCCTGCGCAAACTGCTGGACGCCGGACGGACACCTGCCGCCGTACGGTCCTGGGGGACCGGGGATCCCGGGCCGGGCCGCGGGCTGATCCGGCAGCTGGCCGGTGCGGGTGCGCTCGGCCTCGCCGTCGAGGAGCGGCACGGCGGAATCGGCGCGGAGCCGATCGATCTGGTCGTCGCCTTCCAGGAGATCGGCCGGGCCGCCGCGCCGGGCCCCCTGGTGGAGACGGCGGCCGCCATACCCGCACTGCTACAAGCCCTTCCGGATACCGCGCTGGCCGCGCGCTGGCTGCCCGGCTTCGCCGACGGTACCGCGCTGGGCACGCTGGCGTTCGCGTCACCCGCGCACGGCACGGTCGCCTTGGACGCCGATACCGCCGAGGTGGTACTGATCGCGGACGGTAACCAGATTCGCACCGCGCACCGGACGGAACTGGTGCGGTCGGTCGATCCGGCGCGTCGGCTGTTCGTCGTCGAATCCGATGCGGTGGTGGCCGAGGGTGATCAGGTGCTCGATGCCGTCGCCGCCGCCTTCGATGCCGGGGCGCTCGCCAATGCCGCGCAGCTGCTCGGCGCGGGTCGGGCACTGTTGGCCGCCGCGACCGAATATGCCAAGCAGCGCAAGCAGTTCGGCAAGCAGATCGGTGAATTCCAGGCCGTGAAGCAGAAGTTGGCCGATGTGCTGATCGGGCTCGATCTGGCCGAACCATTGCTCCACCGGGCGGCGTTGACCATGGGCGAGACCACGCGCGCCCGCGATGTTTCGGCGGCCGTGATCGCCTGCGGTGACGCGGCTTATCGCGCCGCGCGCGCGGCGCTGCAGGTGCACGGCGCGATCGGTTACACCGCCGAGTACGACCTGTCGCTGTGGCTGACCAGGGTGACCGCGCTCCGGTCTGCGTGGGGCACACCGGATCTGCATCGCTCCCGGATTGCCCAGGCGTTGCGCGACGAAGCCGTTCGGGACCGAGCCCCGCAGGGGTCCGCATGATCCGCCAGCTGACCTGTACTGCCCGTGCGCAACTCGACATGCCGTGGGATCGAACTTTGCGAGGTACGAAATGACAGCATCGCGTAGCGATTCGATGAGTGGTGGCGGCCGGGTGACGGATGGGCCGAGCACCGAACATCAGGAATTCACCGCATCGGTTCGGGCGCTGCTGACCAAGCACGCGGGCTCCGCGGCTGTGCGCGCGGGCATGGATACCGAACTCGGCTACGACCAGAACCTGTGGCGGCTTTTGTGTGAGCAGGTCGGTGTTGCCGCACTGGCGATTCCGGAGGAATACGGCGGGTTCGGCGCGAGTCTGGTCGAATCCCTGCTGGTGGTCACCGAATTGGGACGCACGCTTGCCGGGGTACCGATGCTCGGTTCGGCCGTGCTCGGTGCGCAGGCGGTGCTGTTGTCCGGCGATGTCGATGCGTGTGCGCGGCTGCTGCCGGAGGTCGCCGAGGGCACCAGGACGATCGCCGTCTGCTGGGCGGGCGCGAACGGCTGGGATGCGCCCGGGGTGCACGCCGAGGGCGAAATACTGTCCGGCACAGCGCGTTATGTCCTCGATGGGCTGCACGCCGATACCCTCGTCGTGGTGACGCCGACCGGACTGTTCGAGGTCGAGGCCGCGGCCGATGGCGTCACCCGGCGTTCGGTGCCGACCATGGATCCGACCCGTAAGCTCGCCGAAATCACCTTCACCGATGTACCGGGCCGACGGCTCGGCACCGCCGATCCCGCCGCCGTCAGCACGCGGCTGCACGAAATCGCCTGGGCCGCCATCGCGGCCGAGCAGGTGGGTGCGGCCGAGCGCTGCTTGGACCTGACGGTCGAGTACACCAAATCACGGGTGCAGTTCGGTCGCGCGATCGGTAGCTTCCAGGCGCTCAAGCACCGCATGGCCGATATGTACGTGCTGGTGGAATCGGCCAAGTCCACCTCATACGCGGCGACCACCGCCGTCGCGGAGCGGTCGCCATCGGCCGCCGAGGATGTCTGGGCGGCGCGCCTGCACTGTTCGGAGGCATTCAGCACGATCGTCGCCGAGATGGTGCAGTTGCACGGCGGCATCGCCATCACCTGGGAACACGACGCGCACCTGTTCTTCAAGCGCGCACACGGAGATGCCCAACTGTTCGGCACGCCGCACAGGCCGCTCCCCCAACCTACGTAGTCGCCACATCCGGTAGCGCCCCGGCGGAGTGATCATGCTCCCCCGGGGCGCTGCCGTTTCCGCAGGTAGACCGGCAGTGATCGGCTTCACCCAGATAGATAGTTAGGTTATGTAATAATATCTGGGTGCAGCAGACACCGGTGACATCCGCAGAGGACAGCGTCGTCAATCTACTCGTCACCGCCGGTCGGCTGACCCGGCTGGCCGGGGTGATCAGCGGCGACGATCTGCCGCGGGCCGTCATGCGGGCACTGGCCGTGCTCGACGAACACGGCGCCGTGCGGGTCAGTGAATTCGCCCGTATCGATCGATGTTCGCAACCGGCGGCAACGGCGCTGATCGGGCGACTCGTCACGGACGGATTCGCCACCCGGAGCACGGATCCGCAGGATTCCCGAGCCGTCCTCATCGAACTCACCCCGGCCGGACGTGACCGGCTGCAGCAGGCGCGCCGCGCCTTCGGCACCGCATTCACCACCCGGCTGTCCGAATTCGATACCGACCGCCTCGCGCGCATGGAGACAGATCTGACAGAACTGCTGGACGCCCTGAAGAAGGCTGCGCCGCAGCACTATCCGACCCAGAGGTAATCCGATGAGTAGGACCTTGTCACGCACAGAAAGCGACGCGAACACAATATCGGCCTGCCGTTCTGGGTGGGGTGCGGCGTGCACTGCGGCCGCGGTGCTGGTGCTGCTCACCGGTCGGTCCGCGCTGTCGCATATCGACGACCACGACCCGGCGCCGCACAGCGTCGACGAGGCGCGAGCGATCACCGTCGGCGACCGACTTTCCCGGTAACCCGCGCGGAGTACGGTCGGAAGGTATGACTGATGACAAGCGGGGCCGGGTCAAGGTCGAGACCGGGCAGAAACGGGTGCGGGTCTACCTCCGTGGACAGCTGGTCGCCGATACCAAAAGGCCGGTGCTGGTATGGGAGGGACCGCACTATCCGACGTACTACCTGCCGGTCGCGGATCTGCACGCGAAGCTCGAGCCCAATGGCAATACCAAACATTCCCCCAGCCGCGGCGACGCGACCGAATACGACGTGGTGATCGACGGCGTGATCGTGCCGGGTGCCGCACTGCGCCACCATGATTCGCCGATACCCGAACTCGACGATCTGGTGCGGTTGGACTGGAATTCCATGGACGAGTGGTTCGAGGAAGACGAGCCGGTCTACGTCCACCCGCGCGATCCGTATTCGCGGGTCGACATCCTCGCCAGCTCGCGCCACGTCCGCGTCGAGGTCGACGGCGTCACCGTCGCCGACTCCCACTCCCCGCGCATCCTGTTCGAAACCGGCCTCCCCGCGCGGTATTACGTTCCACTGACCGACGTCCGTATGGACCTGCTGAGCCCTTCCGCAACCCGCACCAGCTGCCCCTACAAGGGCACCGCCGAGTACTGGACCGTCCACCTCGACGACAAGGAATATCCGGACATCGTCTGGGGCTACCGCACCCCGCTGCCGGAAAGCCAGAAGATCGCAGGCCTCGCCTGCTTCTACAACGAAAAGGTCGACATCTACCTGGACGGCGAACTCCAACCCCGCCCCCACACCCCATTCAGCTGACGCGCGGGTTCAGCGCGAAAAGATCTCGAGCATGCGGTGACGGTTCGGCCATACCGCCACCGCAGCGCGGATCGTCGGGGAAGCTCGACTGAAGTTCAGACCGCGATCAGGGGTGGCTGGTCGTCGACGCCGCGGTATCGGCCCGGGGGTAGACCGTATTCGCGTTTGAAGGCCTTGGCGAAGGCGAATTCCGAGGTGTAGCCGACCTTTCGGGCCACGGCGCCGAGGGGACTGTCGGTATCGCGCAGGAGGCGGGCGGCGGTGAGCATGCGCCAGCGGGTGACGTAGGCCAAGGGCGGTTCGCCGACGGTGGCGGCGAAGCGGCGGGCCAGGGTGGCGCGCGAGACCCCCGCAATATCGCTGAGGTCGGGGACGGTCCAGGTGCGGGCGGGTTCTTCGTGGACGGCGCGCAGGGCGGCGGCGACGGCCGGATCCGTGAACGCGCCCGCCCAACCGGTGGCGGGTGCGGCCTGTTCGTCGAACCAGGCACGCAGTATGAACAGCAGCAGGGTCTCCAGGATGGCGGGAACGGCGGCATCGCTGCCCTGCTTCGGTTCGGCGACTTCGGCGGCGAGCAGATCGACCGCGGCGCGCAGGGACGGGTGGCGGCCGGGACGCGCCGGGAGATGGATGAATTCGGGGAGTTCGTCGAGCAATGGGTGGCTGCGCTGCCTGCCGAGTTCGTATGCGCCACAGAGCAGCGCGGCGCGGGCGCCGGGGCCGGTGATCTCGCGCGGCTCACCCGGCTGTGCCTTTTCGGTGACCGGGCTGTCGAGGCGGTCGACCAGATCGTGGTCGGCACCGCGTGGCATGAACAGAACGTCACCGACACCAAGGGCGATCGGGTTGCCGCCGGACGGCACCGCCCAGCACGAACCCTGCAGCACCACATGGAAACCCGCGCCGGGGACTACCGGATAGGCGCGACCCCACGGCGCGTGCCGGACGAATAATCCGGAGGTCGGGTTGCCGGTGCGGATGGCCGCGATGGTTTCGCTGAGGATGTCCACTCACTCACCATACCTCTCTCATGTTGAGTGTTTTGAGCATTGATGTTCGATAGTCAGCCATTCATTTACTCACACCATGCCCACAGCGTCGTACTCCTGACAACGACGAAGACCATCGCGAAAATCGCCGTCTACGGTGCCACCGACCACACCGGCGGCTACCTGCTCACCGAATTGAAACGGCGCGGCATCACCCCGATCCTGGTCGGCCGCGATGCTTCTCGGATGCGGGCGGCCGCGGCCGCGGCCGGAGTGCTCGATGCCGAGATCCGGGTGGCGACACTGTCCGATCACGATGCGCTGGTGGCTGCCTTTACCGGCGCGGACGCCGTCATCAGCAGCCTGTCCGCATATGTGCACAATGGCGAGCCGGTACTCGCCGCCGCCATCGCGGCCGGGGCGCATTACACGGAGCATCACCGGGCGCATTACCCGGTAACCGCTGCCCCGAATCGCATTGAGCCGCAAGCTTTACCAGGATCCGCCCCTCTTACGGGCGCCCACATCGGGTAGTGAGTATTCCAGCACCCACATTCGATTCGCCGGCCACGCGAATCCCAGCTGGTTCGCTGACCGATCGAGCCCCCTCAGCTGGCTCCACCAGAGGACTCACCACGCATCAGCGCGCCCAGGGATTCCCGGTCCGTCACGTCCATCTTGATGCAGGCGCGGTAGAGGTGGCCCTCCACCGTGCGCACCGAGACGGTCAGTCGATCGGCGATCTGACGGTTGGACAGCCCTGCCGCAACGAGATTCGCGATTTCGCGTTCACGGGAGGTGAGCGGCAAGGGCTGCGCGGCTTGGCGCAGCGCCGGGGTGCTCGCGCCGCCGCAGGCCGCGGCCAGCCGGTTCGCGGTGGCGGCCGATTCCAGCAGGCGGCGGCGGTCTCCGGCTCGCTCGTGGGCCGATGCGGCCTGGGCGGCGGCGTCGGCGGCCGAGAGCATGGCACCGATGCGCTCGAATTCGGCGGCGGCGGCATCCAGGCCGGGTCCGTCGTGGGCGGCCAACGCCACCGCATGACTGGCCTGGACCTGCACCAGACCACCGTCGACCCGGACGGCCAGATCGGCGAGTCGGCCGGCCGCCGAGTGGTCGCCGAAGCGGGCGGCCGCATGCAGCGCCATCGCCTCGATGGCGTGCTGATGTGAACGCGCCGCCGCATCCGCGGCGCTCATGGCCAGTCGGATGGCCGGGGTGACGGTGCCTTCCGCGGCGGCAACGCAGGCCCGCGCGATCTCCAACTGCGGGTCGTACACCGCGCTGTGCCTGCCACCGCGCGCGCTGGCCTCGGCAATCGATTCGGCGGCCTCCGGTGCCCGGCCGAGTGCCGAATATGCCTCGGCCAAACGGATTCTCGCCGGGATATGCCAGGCGGCGGCCCCCTCCGCGGTGAGCGCGGCCACTGCCTGTTCGAGATGTTCGATCCCGTCCAGGAAGCGGCCCTGCGCGACGTCGACGGTGCCCTGCAGGATCTTCGACATGCCCCAGGCCAGGTACTGGCCCGGTGCAGAGTAGCCGAAATACCCTGAGGCACAACGGCGTGCGGCCTCGAGATCGCCGGTGAAGGTCAGCGCGAGTACCTCGGCATGAGTCGAGATGAACCGGTTGAGCCCGTCGATATGCGACTCCACCTGATGCCCGCGCGCCGCGTACTGCCGCGCCGCCTCACCCTTGCCCATCAACGCCAGCGCCAGGCCGCCGCCGAAGGATGCCCACCACACCGCCCACGGCGGTGCGCCGTTGGTCTCCATCACCGCCTCGGCGCCGGAAAATGCGTCCTCGAGCCGATTTTCATTGACCGCACACGCCGAAGCCAACCCATCGAAGGTCGCAAGGATCTTCGGATGCCGCACCTTGCCACGCAGCATCGTGAGTACCTCGTCGGCGCGCTCGGCATCGCCCATGGCCCAGAACAGATTCGACACCCGGGTGCTGCCCCAGCGGGCCAATTGCACCTCGTTCATCTGATCCGGATCGAAGCTGGCGAGGGTGCGTTCGGCCTCGATGCGATGCCCCTGCCACAGCAGCGCGCGCGCGAGCAGATCGGCGGCCTCCACCCCGCCACGGCGTTCCACCGCGGCCCGGGCGAAGCGCTCACCGAGCGGCAGATTGGCCAGTCCGATCGCATCGGCGGCGGCCGCCTCGAAGAGTTCGAGGTCGGCGGATTTATCACTGTCCAAAGCCAATTCGGCCAGCCGGATGCGGTCCGGCGCGGAATTGATCGGCCGCTCCCTGAGCGAGGAGTACAGCCGACCACGCAGCCGCCGCGCCGAGGCGATGCCGAGCCTGCGCCGGATCACCTCACCGAACAGCGGATGGTTGTAGCGCACGATCAATTGGTGGGAATTCTCGACAACCCGGATGAGGCCACGGGTTTCGGCGGCTTCCACCGCTTCCTCACCCGCCAATTCGGCGAGCACATCGAGGTCGATCGGCTCGCAGAAGGTGAGCAGTTCGAGCACCCGCAGCACCGAGTCGGGCAGCTGTTCGACCCGATCCTCCAGTAAGGCGGCCAATTCCGAGGTCACCGCGGCCCGGCCGCGCAGCTGCCAGACACCGTTGACCTGCCGCAGCGAACCCGCCTCCAGCGCGCCCTCCACCAAATGCCTGAGGAACAGGGCATTTCCGCCGGATGACTCCCACATCAGATTGGCAGTGAAACCCTCCAGCTGTCCGCCGAGCATCTGCTCCACCAGATCGACGCTCTGCTGCTCGGTGAACGGATTGAGGTCGATGCGCAGCAGGTGGCCGTCTTTCCACAACGAGGTGACCGCATCGGGTACCTGCACCCCGCTGCGCACGGTCGCGACGATATGCGCAGCCTTATCGATGGCCAGTTGCAGCAAAAGTGTTGCCGAGAGCTGGTCGAGCAGGTGCGCGTCGTCGACACCGATGATCGTGTGCCCGTCGGCGAGCAGTGCCTCGCGCGCCGCCGACATGAACGTCACCGGATCGTGCGCCGTATAAACGCCGACCATATGGGCGAATACGCCGAGTGGGATGCTGCGGGCCGACTCCGTGCCCGCAACCCAGCGGATATTGCCGCCTACCGCGGCCGTCGCGTGTCTGGCCAGCGTCGTTTTTCCGACACCGGCGTCGCCGGTCAAGACAGTACCGACGTATCGAGTGCCGGTGAGTGCCGCGCGGATCGCTTCGAACTCGGTCTCGCGCTCTATCATGGGCCAGTTCCGAGCCATAGCTCTTACTGTAGTTCGTCACGGATCATGATCGACGACAACGAACGATGAACGGGCGCAGCGATTCCGCTGTTTGCAGCGCTAACCGAGCACGTCGTGGCGGACAATTGTCTGGTCACGCCCCGGTCCGACGCCGATGCAGGAAATGCGGGCGCCGGACAGCTCTTCCAGGCGCAGCACATAGGCCTGCGCGTTGGCGGGCAGTTCCTCGAAGGTCTGCACCTGCGAGATGTCCTCCCACCAGCCGGGCATCTCCTCGTAAATCGGCTTGGCGTGGTGGAATTCGGTCTGTGTGGTCGGCATCTGCTCGACCCGCTTGCCATCGATCTCGTACGCGACGCAGATCGGCACCCGGTCCAGGCTCGACAGCACGTCCAGTTTGGTGAGGAAATAGTCGGTGATGCCGTTGACCCGGGTCGCGTACCGTGCGATGACCGCGTCGAACCAGCCGCAACGGCGGGCCCGGCCGGTGGTGACACCGACCTCGCCGCCCTGTTTGGCCAGGAATTCACCGAAGTTGTCGAAGAGTTCGGTCGGGAACGGACCCGAGCCGACGCGAGTGGTGTAGCACTTCAGGATGCCGAGCACCGTATTGATCCTGTTGGGGCCGACGCCGGCGCCGACCGCCGCACCACCCGAGGTCGGGTTGGACGAGGTCACATACGGATACGTGCCGTGGTCCACGTCGAGCAGGGTGCCCTGCGAGCCCTCCAGCAGGACGGTTTCGCCGCGCTCGAGCGCCAGATTCAGCTCCAGTCGAGTGTCGGCG
This sequence comes from Nocardia sp. CA-107356, assembly GCF_050946365.1. Taxonomy (NCBI): domain Bacteria; kingdom Bacillati; phylum Actinomycetota; class Actinomycetes; order Mycobacteriales; family Nocardiaceae; genus Nocardia; species Nocardia sp. CA-107356. The sequence continues at coordinate 9,822,405 of NZ_CP191992.1, forward strand.
ATGCGATGCTTGAAGCTGTCCGCCTGCTCGAGCACCTCGTCCACCACCTGCTGCGGGTCGAGCGCACGGCGGTTGTAGATCTTCACAAGCACCTGGTTCTTGAATTCCAGGGCGGCTTCGACCTTCTGCGTCAGGATCTTCTCGTCCAACACATCGGCAACCCGCACGCCGACGCGGGCGACCTTGTCCTGGTAGCACGGACCGATACCGCGGCCGGTGGTGCCGATCTTCTTATTGCCGAGGAAGCGTTCGGTGACCTTATCGATGGCCACGTGGTACGGCATGATCAAGTGCGCGTCGGCCGAGAGCAGCAGACCCGAGGTGTCGACGCCGCGCTCCTCGAGTCCGGCCAGCTCCGCGAGCAGGACGCCGGGATCGACCACGACACCGTTGCCGATGACATTCGTCACGCCCGGCGTGAGGATGCCCGAGGGAATCAGATGTAGTGCGAATTTGTCGCCATTGGGTAGCACCACCGTGTGACCGGCGTTGTTACCGCCTTGGTACCGGACCACCCATTGCAACCTGCCACCGAGCAGATCGGTTGCTTTGCCCTTACCCTCGTCGCCCCACTGGGCGCCGATCAGGACGATTGCCGGCATGGTCGTGTCTCCTACGGTTCGACGCGCAACACCCCGGGGGATGGCAGCCAGCGGAGCCGGCGGGTGGGTAAGCACCAGTGTTGCAGCTACCTGCCGTATCGAGGCGGTGGCCGGAAGAACAGTCTACCCAACGCCCAGTTGCGCCCCGGCGTCCGTCCGGATCGCAGGCGACAGTCGATGTCTACGCACCCACAGCGGAACGCGTCTTACGAGCGAGGAGTTCGCGGCCCGTCGCACATCCGAGCGGCCGAAGTGCATGCGCCGCAGGCGCGAGTCTCGGCCGCTCGGACGCGGGACGGACGGGGCCCGCGAACATGCAGCGCCGCAGGCGCTGCCAATCAAACACGGCTATGGTTGCGAGGCACTGGCGGACCAGCAAGGGGGTCCGGCGTGGAAGTGGCGAGGGTGGTCGACGAGTTGTCGGCCGAACCGAGGAGGGTGTACCGCAGTTTGAGTACCCACGTTCTCCGTTGCGACGGCGCACCGGTACCCATCGCCCTCGCGTCGCTGCCGCTCTCGCGGACGACCGCCATCCCGGAAAACAGCGTGATCGATGAGCTACTGCCCGTCCTCGCCGCCGATAGCCTGCCACGGCTGATCGTGCTCGGCGACGATGCCGCCCTGGCCTCGGTGCTGACCCATCTGATGCGCACCGAACGACTCCATGTGGAGATCGGATACGTACCCGTCGACAAGACCTACGGCTCCCGCGTCTACCAGACCGGCACCGGCAATGCCGCCGCCAAGCGGGCGGTGGAGGGCCGGGCCTCCGAGACCCCCTTGGTTCGCGACGACACCGGAACGGTGCTGGTCGGGCGGGCCGTGATCACCGGCCCCGGTGGTGAGAAACTCGAGGGCGAGGCGTACGTGGACGACGCCCAGTTGTTCTCCGGCAAGGTCAACGCGATGCTCGTATCCCCGACACTCGAACTGCCGGGGGTGCGGGCGACCGTGCCGAAAGGCCTGCGCAGGCGCCGCTGGCTGATGGGACGGGCCGCGCAACTCGGCACACCGGGGGCAGTGGTGACCCGCGACGGCATCGCCAACGACCGGATTCTGCCGCGCTCCTCGTTCTATCGACATCACGAAGACTGGCTACTTGTGCGATGACGATTCCCTTCCCGAAGAATCGCCGCTCCGGACTCGGAGCCGTGCGGCCGAGCCCGGTATTCCTGTTGGTGATCGCGATCGCCGTGGCTGGCGGGGTGCTGGCCTGGGATGCCGATGTGCAGTCGACGCGGGCAAAGTTCGGGGTCTTCCTACTCGTCGTTTTCGGCTGGATAGTCACGTTGTGCCTGCACGAATTCGCCCATGCGTTCACGGCATGGCGGGCGGGCGATAACGAGGTGGAATTGCGGGGATATCTCACGCTGAATCCACTGAAATACAGCCATCCGCTGCTGTCGATCGTGTTGCCGATGGTGTTCATCGCACTCGGCGGTATCGGGTTGCCCGGCGGTGCGGTGTACGTGCACACGCACAGCGTCAGCCCACGCATGCAGCGGATCATCAGTGGTGCGGGGCCCGCGGTGAACGCGCTGTGTGCGGTGCTGTTATTGGTGGTCGTGCGGTTTTTCGGCAGTGACACTTCGCATCGCGCGTTCTGGTACGGCCTGAGCTTTCTGGCGTTTCTGCAAATCACCGCAACGCTTTTGAACATTCTGCCGCTGCCCGGGTTGGACGGGTACGGCGTTATCGAGCCGTCGCTGAGTTATCGGACTCGGCGTGCGCTGGACCAATTCAAGCCGTTCGGCATGCTGATCCTGTTCGCGCTGCTGTTCACGCCGTCGATCAACACGGTGTTCTTCGACGCGGTCTACTCGCTGTACGAGTTGTCCGGGGTCGATGCGGATTGGTCCCGGTTCGGCAGTTGGCTGACCCGGTTCTGGACGTAGCCGCTACCCGTCGCAGCGCGCTGAAGACCGACCAGTACGGCTTCCCAATTTTGGGGAACACTCCACGTCAAATGCTCCAACTACGATATTGGACATCCGCCCAGGAAGTACCCGAGCGGATGGGTTGCGAATAGGACCCGACGGGTCCCATCCCGAGAAATATCGCGCTCAGCTCTCGCCTGAACGCACTCAGTCGACGGCAGTCTCCGTTCGACATCACTCCCCCCGGCTGACAACGCTGTCTCCACTCCGGCCGCTCAAACATACCGAGCGGTCGCTTTCTCCACTGTGCTCGACTCCTGGAGTTTTACCCATGACCGGTTCACCAGCACCGATCACGCTATCGGTGGTCATCCCCGTCCTCGACGAAGCCGCGCTCATCCTGCGCTGCCTGGAACGACTCGTCGATCAGGAAGCGATCAGCGAAATCATCGTCGTCGACAATGGCAGTACCGACGGCACCGACGCGATCGTGCGCGAATACGCGACCGCCCACCCGAAAATCGAACTGATCTACGAGGAGACCCGCGGGCTCATCCCCGCGCGCAACGCCGGAATCGCCAAGGCGCGAGGCGATTTCATCGTCCGCATCGACGCCGACACCTTCGTCGAACCGCACTGGGGCGCGACCATCCGCGACTATGCGACCGCGCATCCGGACGTCGCCGCGACGACCGGCATCTTCACCTACCACGACTCTCCGGTCAGCTTTTTCCTGAACATCGGAGTCTGGGCGAAGCTGAAGCTCGGCATGTTCGGCGGCCCGGTCGGCAATATGCACGGCGCGAATATGGCCATCCGCCGGACCGCATGGGATGAGGTCGAAGACGACACCACCGTTCGGACCGATATCCACGAGGATCTGGATCTCGCGCTCTGCCTATCGATGAAAGGGCTGCGCATTCAGCAATTGCCGGATCAGCGGGTGCGGATCTCGGCCCGGCGGCGCCGAACCAATCCCCGTGACTTCTGGAAGTATCAGTTGCGCGGCCTGAACGCCATCGCGAATCGGGGGTATCCCATCCTGCCGGTGACCCGGGTCTTCGCCGGCTTCGCCTGGCTCGGGCACACCCTGCAATGGCCGATCTATCGGCTGTGGGATTTCGATCGTCGCCGCTTCACATTGCGCGGCAGTCCGGAACGCCTGTCCCCGGTGGACTGAATAGCGGGTGCCGGTCGCCCGGTCCGACCTCCCGGACCGGGCGACCTCTTCACTCGACCACGGTGCGCCCTTACCCGCCCGGCCACCACACCAAAATAGCCGGTAGGGCGTTTCGCCGTCGTGCGAAGCGTCCGAACCGCGCTACCCCTCGTAACCGCGGTTGCCTCTCGAGGCTATGACCGCGGCGACGCGCGAACACGAGTAGCGGACTACGCGATGATCGGAGTTCGGGTGCCGGGCATCGGGGGTGAGGTCGCGCACCACCTGGAAATGTCCGAAATACGCTGAGTAGTCGGCTCATTCCTCGGGCGGCACATGCGGATGCGGGACCGTCGGGGGCAGCAAGGCCATCGCGGAGATGCGCTGCATACCGCAGACCTGCATGAGATCGACCAGCATGGAACGCATCTGCGCGAAGACCACATGCGCCGAAAGTCCCGCGCCGTCAACGAGTTCCGGCCGCGCGCCCTTGGCGACACCGCGCAGCACCCTGGCGGCCTCGGCCTGATCCGGCTGCTGACCGGGATCGGCGAGCATCATCCGACGCACCACCTCGACGGCCTGAGCCAGACGTTCCAGCTCATCGATGAGTCGGGGGTCGAGGATTTCGTCGTCCTGCACCAGTGTCAGCGAACGGCGCAACAGCACCCTGGTGTTGCGCACGGCATTGTCGAGCGGATCGGCGGTGGCGCGGATGCGGTCCAGGCGCTGGCGCGAATTCCAGTAGAGCGGCGAGATCCGGCTGATCTCGCGACCGCCCTCGAGGGTGGAGCGCAGGCCGTCGATCTGGGGTTGGGTCGCGCGGGCGGCGGCCAGGACACGGCGGATCTTCTCCGAATCCTGTTCGAGCAGTCCGTCGGCGCACTCGTGCAGCGATTTACTCATCACCGCAAGGACTTCCGCGGCTTGCTCGCGGGCCCGGCGCACGGGATGCAGCGGTATCGACGCGACCACCACCACGCCGACCAATCCGCCCACCAGCGCGTCGATCATCCGCGAGAAACCTCCGCCCGCCGACGGCGGCAGCAAGGTGGCCACCAGCACGGCCGAACCGGCGGCCTGCATGGTGATGATCGACCCGCCGTCCAGGAATACCGCGAGCGCCATGGCCACCGCGACCACCAAGGCGATCTGCCAGACGCCGGTGCCAGCGCGTGTGATGAACAGGTCGCCGATGCCGATGCCGACCGCGACACCGACCACCAACTCCACCGACCTGCGCAGCCGCGCGCCGAACGAAATGCCGATCGAGACCACGGCCGCGGTCGGTGCGAAGAACGGCTGCGCATGCCCGACGATCTTGTGCGCGATGAACCAGGCCAGCGCCGCACCGACCGCGCACTGCAGAATCGGCAATGCGGACAGTCGCAACCGCGCCCACGCGCTGCGCAGCGTCTCCATGGTGCTGGCGCGGGCGACGCCAACCGGGGAATTCGGGTCGATCAATTTCGTCTCAGTCGAGGCCGAGCTCCGCCGCGGCGCGGGGGTCGCAGTCCTCCAACAGGTCCAAGCAGCGCGCGTACTCTTCGGACTCGCCGACCGCCCTGGCCGCCCTGGCCAGCGCGCCGACGCTGCGCAGGAACCCGCGATTGGGCTCATGACTCCACGGCACCGGCCCGAAACCCTTCCAGCCATTGCGCCGCAGGAGATCGAGGCCGCGGTGGTAGCCGGTGCGCGCGAACGCGTACGCGGCGATGATGTCGTGATTGACCACCTGTGCATCCCCCTCGGCCCCACCGCGCGCCAACGCGGCCTCCGCGAGGTAGGCCCACGCGATCGAAGCCGCCGGATGCGCGGCCGCGACCTGCACCGGATCGGCCTTATCGAGCAGCGCCTCCTCCACATCGGAGTCTTCGGGCAGGAGTACCGGTTGCGGTCCGAGCAAGTCACCGAACGAGGTCATGCGGTTCATTGTGCACTGCTCGCACGTCCCGCGCCGACACTGCGTTCCCCGCACTGAACAGTGCCTTGCCCACCGCGACCGGCTCGGCCAGCTCTTTGCCGCCGACCAGCCCAGCATCGCGGACCGGCATACCGGCCCCGACTGTCCGCGACTTCGGCCGGGATGACCGGAGCGCAGCGGAGGGGAATCCTCACAGTTGACGGATTTGCTGGCTAGGCTGGCCGTCGAGTTCAACTGTTCCGCCTGAGCGAGGGGTAGTAGGTGTCCGATCCGAACGACGAGAAGAGCCCGGCACGAGATACCGGCCGACCCGCCGAAGCGGCCGATAACGCGCGCCCCGCCGCGTCCGCGGACCGGACACCCGCATCGAACCCCAGCTCTCCGGCAGCCCCTGGCTCATCGCCGAAACCCGACGGTTCCGCGGACCGCGGTGCGTCGCCGAAACCTGGCACTTCCGCGGCCCGCGGCGCCGCGGCCGAACGCGCGGCCGCGGCGCCGACCCGACCGATTCCCGCCCCGTCGGGTGCTGAGCCATCGTCGGGATCCGGCACCTCTGCCGGATCAGACGCGACCGAACGCGCGGCCGCGGCGCCGACCCGGCCGATCGCGGCACCCTCGGCTGCGAAGCAACCATCCGGTACCGAACAGGCGAGCGGCCCGAATCCCTCGACCGGGGATATCGCGGCGCTCGGCAAGCCCGCGGCCGCCGCTGGCCCGCGAGCGACGCCCGCGCCTTCCGGTGCCGCGCCCAGCCGACCGGCCGGATCCGTCGGTGCACAGTCGTCCACATCCGCGACTGGCGGCGCGACCAAGCCCGCCGATGCGACCAAGCCCGCCCGCCCGGGCCAGCCCGCTGGCGGCGCGGGCCGATCCGCTCCGGTGGGAATGAATCCGTCCGCTGGCGGATCCGCACCGAGTGGTACCCCCGCTGCGACCCCGAATTCCGAAGCGAAGACAACGGCGATCCCACGCAGTGGCACCGAGGGCAAACAGCCCGCCAAGGACACAGGCGGCAAAGATAAGACGGCTGCCGCCCCGAGCACAGCCGCATCCGCCGCGACTCCCTCCGGCAAGGCCACACCGGTGCCGCGCGGCGCCACCCCGCCCAGCAGCACCACCCCGACTGTCTCCAGCGGCACCCCCGGCCCCAGCGCACGAACCACCCCGAACGCGACCGCATCCGGCACAACTCCCTCCGGCAAGGCCACACCGGCGGCGCGCGGCACCACCCCGAACGCGACCGCATCCGGCACAACTCCGTCCGGCAAGGCCACACCAACTGCTGGTGGCTCCACCCCGCCCAGCGGCACAGCCACACGAGCCAGCGGCACCGCACCAACTGTCTCCAGCGGCACCCCCGGCCCCGGCGCACGAACCACCCCGAACGCGACCGCATCCGGCACAACTCCGTCCGGCAAGCCCACACCAACTGCTGGTGGCTCCACCGACCGCCCGACCAACGTTGCCAGCGGGCCCGACGCTCCGACCGCCGCGATCGAACAAGGCGGTCCCACGGTCCAATCCGGTAGCGGCCCAGCGGTATCCACCGCCTCGGGCGGTTCCGCAGCTGGTCGACCGGCCGATGCCGTCAAAGGGTCCGCCCCGGCCGCCGCCAAGTCCGCGCCACGCAGCGAACCCCCTGCTCCCACACAACCCGGTGCTCCGGCCGGTGCCAAGTCGGTAGGCCCGACCGCGCCGTCGCCCCGCCCCGCCGCACCGTCGGCCCGCCCTGCCGCACCGTCGGCCCGCCCTGCCGCACCGTCGGCCCGCCCTGCCGCACCGTCCGCCAGCACTGCCGCACCGTCCGCCAGCACTGCCGCACCAGCTGGCGCGGCTGGTTCCGCGGGCCGGACCGCCACCCCGTCCGGCGGCACAGCCACGCCAGCCAGCGGTGCCGCCCCAGCTGCCGCCGGATTGTCCGGCCGCGAAGCCGCACAATCCGCTGACACATCCGCCGGCACTGCCGGACCGTCCGCGGGACCCGATGCGAAAACCACTGTGATTCGGCGGGATCCGAGTGCGAGCGAGTCCGCGGCAGCTGCCGACGCGGGGGCGGATCAGGTCGACGATATCGCGGGGGCGGATGCCGCGACCACGGTCATGCGGCGGATCGATCCCGGGCACAAGCCGTCGGTGGGCGGCAAGGATGCCACTGTTTCGACGGGCCCGGATGAGCCGGGTGCCGGTGCGCCGGATCTGGCCGGGGCCGATGACCAGACGATCGCCATGCCGGTGGTTTCGAAGCTGGACGCCGAGAAGACCGTGGCGTTGCCGATTCAGCGGCCGGTCGATAAGAACGCCACGCAGCGGATGCGGACCGATGCGAAGCCAGGGGGCACCGATCGGGTCGCTCCGACCGCGGCGCGGCCCGGGCCGGTCACCAAGCCGCCGAGTACGCCGCGTCCGGCGGCCGGGCCGAAGCAGGCCGGAGCCCAAGGACCTGCGCAAGGACCGGGGGGCGAGGAGACCGCGCTGTCGGCGCCGCGCCCGCCTGCTCGCCCGCGTCAGGTCGCATCGGCACCGTCACCGGCGGATACCCACTTGACTCGGCCCGCCCAGCCGGTGATCGGGCGACCCCCGCAACCGATGGCGCAGCCGCAGCGGATCACGCCGCCCGGCCAGCAGGCGGCAGCCACCGATGCCGCGACACCGGCCGGGCAGTCGAAGCGCTGGCTGTTCACGGCGCTCGGGGCGGCCGCGGCGGTAATGGCGGTGATTGCGCTGGCGGCCGTACTGATCGGGAATCGGGGCGACAACTCCCCGGAGGCCAAGGTGCGCGCCAGCATCACCGATTACACCGCGGCTTTGAAGTCCGGCGACCTCGCGGCGCTGCGCAAGACCACGTGCGGACCGCTGCACGACTTCTATCAGGGCATTCCAGCAGATCAGTTCGCGAGCGTGCACCAGCTATCAACGGATCGCAAGAATATTCCGGTGGTGGCGAGCGTCGATGCGGTCCAGATCACCGATAAGACCGCGATCGCGCAGGCCAACGTCTACACCGATGCGGATCCGTCCAAGCGATCGGCCAGGACCTTCGATCTGGAGCACACCGACGACGGCTGGAAGGTCTGCGACCCGCCGACCGCGGCGACACCGTAGCCGACGTCGCCATAACCAAAAGGCAAGCCCTCTAACCGGTAGCGAACGTCACACTTACCTGGTCAATGGACCGGTTCGCCAGTAGCATGGCCCGGATCATGGTCAGGGAGCAGACAATCGCACAGCCGGAAAATGATGTAGTTGTGCAGACAGCCACAGTGGCGGGACGCCGGTTCCGGGTGCGCGACCACTACGCGGTCGGCCGCGAGAAGGTCCGCGAGTTCGCACGCGCAACGCAGAGTCAGCACGGCGCGCATCATTTCGAACCCGATGCGCGCGAGCTCGGCTACGACGGAATCATCGCGCCGCCGACCTTCGCCTCGGTCATCGGCATCAGTGCGACCCGGGCCCTGCTCGAATCGGTGCTCGCCGATTACGACCTGTCCCAGATCCTGCAGACCGACCAGGTCTTCGAGCTGGCCCGGCCGATCGTGGCGGGCGATCGGCTCAGCACCGAGGTCGTGATCGAATCGATCCGGCAGTTCGGCGATAACGACTTCATCCTGGTCACGTTCTCGCTGACCAACCAGCACGGCGAGATCGTGCAGTCGGGTTCGACCACCATCGTGGCGCGCCGCGGTGTCGAGGTCGACCCGAATATCGCCAACGCCGTCGAGAACATCATGATGCACGCCCGCCCGGTCACCGTCGGCGATTTCGCGGTCCCCGACCGCGGCCCGCTGGTCGCCTTGGCCGCGGACGCCCCGGCCCCCGGAACGCCCGCATCGCGCAGCGATCTCGTGCACACCCTCCCCGACTTCGACCAACTAGCCGTCGGCGATCAGCTCCCGGCCGGGACCGCGCAGGTGACGCGCGGCGATCTGACCAACTATGCGGGAGTTTCGGGCGATCCCAACCCGATTCACTTCAGCGAGCGTGCGGCCCAACTGGCCGGACTACCGACGGTGGTGGCGCACGGGATGCTGACCATGAGTCTGGCCGGTGGTTATCTGACCTCCTGGCTCGGCGATCCGACGGCGATCGAGAAGTTCAGTGTGCGGTTCTCCGGATTCGTCCCGGTGACGACCGAGACGCCGAGCACCGTCGAGTTCAGCGGGAAGATCAAATCGCTCGATCCACGAAGACGCACCGCGACAATCTTGCTCGCGGGCGTCTCCGAAGGCCGCAAGCTCTTCGGCCGGGCCATCGCCGAGGTCAGATTCGCCTAGCGGCGCACCTTCATTCGATGGTCGCGTGCATGAGATACACGTTGTAGTCGCTCCAGGTCGACATAGTGAAGTAGAGGTCCGAACCCGAGGACCAGGGGTGGATGAATCCGCCGTACAGCTCGGGGTGATCGAGCACCGTCACCGTCGGCGCACCATCGGACCACACCCCCTGCGGTGAATCCGATTCGCGGACAACCAGCGCTGCCTTGGTGGTATCGAGATAGCTCATCTGCCATACGTTTCGGGCGGCATCGAAGCGCACCGACAGCTCACCCACCGGCGCATCGACGATCGGGCTCGCGGAGTCGAATCCGCCTACCGGAGTCCAGTTACCGTCGCACCAGTATTGGTAGGCCGTGGTGTTGAGCAACTGATCCTTCGGCACCCGTGCGACGCCGACTGCCGCCAACCGGGTGTTGGGCGTGCCGAACATATATACGTAGTCGCCCTGCGGAATCATCGCACTCACTTGGAAATTCGCGAGCCCGAAAATGTTGTCCCAGCGTGCGTAGGGATCCTTGGTCCAGGTCTGGCCGTGGTCATCGGAATAGGCGATGCCGCCGTAATTGGTGAAGAACGTGCCGGGAACGCTGTTCCAGGTGCGAATCGACATATAGCTCAGGTACTGCCGCTCCCCGAGCGCGAATCCTGAGGTAGGAATCGTGGTGACCTCGACATTGTCGAGTTTGCGGCTGGAGAGCACTTCCGCCGCGTGGCAGCGATCGTCGGTCACCATCCGGTCGTAGGTCATACCGTCGGATAGATCCCGGTCGGTGCTGAAGGCAAGCACATTGCTGCGCCAATCCATCCCCATCCCGCCCGGCGGGTGGAAGCCGCGCCCGACGGTGTCGCCGAAGGCGGTGGCGATCTCCCCCGGCGCGCTCTCCCACATGATCCCGAGGTCGGTGCCATCCACCTGCCAGCGCTTATCGGTGCGGTTCACCGAATTCGCCCCGGTCTGCTTGGCCACCTCGGTGACCGCGCTGATCTGCGGCGTCGGCCGGGCCGGGGACTGCGCGGCGGGCTCGATCGGCGGATCCACCCGCGGCGGGGGCGGCGGCACCTGACCCGGATCCGGTCCCGGCCCAGGAATGCCGAGGTGGAAAGGCTTGGGGCTCAACAGAATTTCCGGAATGCCGAGTCTGCTGGCCAGGCTGGGCGGCGGTGCGGGCGCATCGGTCAGATCCGGGCACGGGTTGGTGCACGGATTCGACGGCAACTCCATCTGTGTCCGGATCGGCGCTCGCTCGGGCCGATCGGGCGGCAGTACGGTGATCACCGGATACGGGATCGGCACTTCGAGCGTCTCGGGCACCAGGCCCGCATGCGTTGCGGGCGGATCGGTCACGCACGGACCAGCTACCGGGCCGTTCTCCACGGGCGTTGCGCCAGCAGGTCGACCCGCGTACGTCAATGCCCCGGCCGTGCACACGACGGCACCGAGTACGGCCATCCACCGCCGAGCCATCGGCAACCCCTCGACATCTCGCAATTCGCCCACCCGCCTCCCGGCCACCACCCCTCGTCGAATCGCTTCGCGATGCGGTGGCACAGCGGTCGACCCTACCCGTTCAGTGCCGTACAACCTGTCCGACTTTCCGATCGGAATCGATAGGTATCCATGACCCGCAACGGCCGAACTCGGCGCAGGATGGTTGGTGTGAGAATTTCAGTCGAACGCCGCGTACTACCCGCGATCGGCGCGGCCTGTCTGGCGGCCGCTGCGCTCGCGGTGATCCCGCCCGCCGCCATCGCCGATATACCCACCGTCCAACACGTTTCGGGCCCAGACGGTTCGCTTCCGGTGCCGACCTATCGCCCGGGTCCGAAGGGTTCGAATGTGCCACCACCGACGGAGTCGGAGGAAAAGCCGACGAAGTACTACACCGACTGCGATCAGGTGCGCGCCGAGGGCAAGCTCCCGCTCTACCGTGGTCAGCCCGGCTACGCGCCGTACCTCGATCCGGACGGCGACGGTATCGCTTGCGACTGAGGCGGTAGACCGCACAGTCTGCGACCGAGCGCGCTACTGCACCGCTTGGAACACCAGCACCGTCGCGCCGATACGGATGTTGTCACCGTCGGCGAGCAGCGCACCGCTCTCGATCGCGCCGTCGTTGACGTACACACCATTGGCCGAATGCAGATCCTTGATCAGCAGTCCGGCCCGGCTCGGCATGATGTGCGCGTGATAGCGACTGGCCTTCGGATCGTCGAGGACCAGATCGTTATCGGTCATCCGGCCGATTCGCATGCCGCCCTGCGCGATTGCCAGGATCCGCCCGTCCGGCATGCGCAGCTGTCCGCTGCGGACCGCACGCGGCATCTCGGTGACGGTCTCGGTCATCGCCGCGGCCAGCCGCTCGGTGCGCTTGAGTTCCATTGTGCTCAGCGGTTCCTGACGCAGCACCCGCTGCTCGAGATCGACCAGCACCGGACCAGGGTCGATACCGAGTTCCTCCGCGAGCACCGTGCGCACCCGACGGCACGCCTCCAGCGCGTCGGCCTGCCGACCGGACAGATACAGTGCGGTGATCAGCTGACCCCACAGCGGCTCGCGCAGCGGATGCTCATTGGTCATCGAGACCAGCTCACCGATCACCGATGAGGCACGCCCACAGGCGATTTCGGCATCGATGCGAGCCGAGGCGGCCTGCAGCCGCTCCTCGTCCATCGCGGTGGCGAAACCGTCGGCGAACTGCAGTCCGGCCAGATCGGCCAAAGCGCGACCGCTCCACTCGCGCAACGCATTCCCGTACAGCTGCGCCGCACCCGCGTGGTCGCCGACCTCGGTGCAGCGCGTGCCCGCATCCCTGGCCGCTTCGAAGCGTCCGAGGTCGCAGGCATCCTCCGGGATCTCGAGTCGATAGCCGGATGATTCGGTGCGCAGCACCATGGCCGGATCCACACCCGAATTGCGCAGCGCCTTACGGATATTCGAGACGAATACCTGCAGGCTGGCGGCGTAGGAGTCGGGTGGATCCTCGTTCCACACCATATCGGCCAGTGCAGCCGAAGCCACCGCGCGCCGTCGATTGACGGTCAGCGCGGCGAGCAAGGCTCGCGGCTTGGGCCCGCCGACCGCTACCGGCTCACCACCGACCAGCAGTCGTACAGGCCCGAGCACGCGCACATCCAGACTCATGTGCTCAAAGCCCCTGTTTCCTATTCGCGGAGTTCACGGGCCCTCCGTGGGCCCGCCCGTCGCCGACCACCACCGCAACAGGCGGCGTTCGGCAGACTCTACTTGTCCGGGCGCCACCGTCTCCGGGCCTGACGCTCACACCGCGGGAGGTAAGGGTCAGGCGCTGATCGAGCGACCCGCGGACTTCAGATCATTGCACGCCTCGACGACACGTGCCGCCATCGCGGATTCGGCCTTCTTCAGATAGCTGCGCGGATCGTAGGACTTCTTGTTGCCGACCTCGCCGTCGATCTTGAGCACACCGTCGTAGTTGGTGAACATATGCGCGGCGACCGGCCGGGTGAAGGCGTACTGGGTGTCGGTGTCGACGTTCATCTTCACCACGCCGAAACGCAGCGAATCCTCGATCTCCGACTTCAGCGAACCCGAACCGCCGTGGAAGACGAAATCGAACGGCTGCGCGTCGGCAGCGAGGCCGAGCTTGGCCGCGGCGACGCGCTGGCCCTCGGCCAGCACCTCGGGCTTGAGCACCACATTGCCCGGCTTGTACACGCCGTGCACGTTGCCGAAAGTCGCGGCGAGCAGGTACTTGCCGTTCTCGCCAGCGCCGAGCGCGTCGATGGTCTTGCGGAAATCCTCGGGGGAGGTGTAGAGCTTCTCGTTGATCTCGGCCTCGACACCATCCTCTTCACCACCGACGACGCCGATCTCGACCTCGAGGATGATGTTCGCCGCATGGGTCGCCTTGAGCAGTTCCTTGGCGATCTCCAGGTTCTCGTCGATCGGGATCGCGGAGCCGTCCCACATATGCGACTGGAACAGCGGGTTGCGGCCCGCGTTCACCCGCTCCTGGGAGATGGCGATCAGCGGACGCACGAAGGTGTCCAGCTTGTCCTTCGGGCAGTGGTCGGTGTGCAGCGCGATGGTCACGTCGTAGCGCGCGGCGACCACATGCGCGAACTCGGCCAGTGCGACCGCGCCGACAACCATATCCTTCACACCCTGGCCGGAGCCGAACTCCGCGCCACCGGTGGAGAACTGGATGATGCCGTCGCTACCCGCATCGGCGAAGCCCTTGATGGCTGCGTTGACGGTCTCCGAGGAGGTGCAGTTGATGGCTGGGAAGGCGAAGGAGTTCGCTTTGGCCCGACCGAGCATCTCGGCGTAGACCTCCGGAGTCGCGATGGGCACTGTGAAGACCTCCGTGTTGTTCGGAAAAAGACAATTCTGTCAGCCCTCAGAGTAGGCCAGCGGGCTTTCGCACGATGTCAGGGGACCTTCCTGTGAGGTCGCTCGACCAAACGAACCGGCCGGTCGGAAGAGGAGAACTTTTCGCACAGCGAGAGGTTTCTCAGTTGGACCCGGTACTGTTGGCCGCGTAATTGCGCTGGCAGCTTCCGATGCGGTGGCAAGCAATGCAGGCCAGCCGTACCCGGGACAGGAGGCCGCGTGATTCTGCTGGCAGCGACAGAATCGGTGACGAGCAACGTCGCATTGACCCAGTTGCTGGATCCGATGCACCTGCTTACGGAGACGTGGCTCAAGAACGCGGTGCTCCCGGCGATCCTGGTGATCGTCTTCATCGAGACCGGTCTGCTCTTCCCGATCCTGCCCGGCGATTCGCTGCTGTTCACCGGTGGCCTGCTGTCCGCGACGGACCATCCGCCGGTATCGATCTGGATCCTGTTACCCGCCGTCATGGTCACCGCCTTCGCCGGTGATCAATGCGCGTATTGGATCGGCCGGGCGATCGGGCCCGCGCTGTTCCACAAGGAAGACACCCGTTTCTTCAAGAAGCATTACGTCACCGAGACGCACGCCTTCTTCGAGAAGCACGGTCCGAAGACGATCATCCTGGCCCGATTCGTGCCGATCGTGCGCACATTCATGCCGGTGCTCGCGGGTGTGTCCAAGATGGAGTACCGCAAGTTCGTCACCTTCGATATCGTCGGCGCGATCCTGTGGGGCGGCGGTGTCACGGTGCTCGGCTACTTCCTGGGCAATATCGAGTTCATTCGCAAGAACATCGAACCGATCTTCCTGCTCATCGTCCTGATCTCGATCCTGCCCGGCATCATCGCGGTGGCGAAGAAGGTGCTCGATCGCGGTGCGGACGAGGCCGGTCAGCAAGATGGCGCGCTGACCGCCTCGACGAACGAGCCGACCCACTGAGCCGGTGTCCACTGCGCAGTTGCCCCTAGCAGTGGGCAGTTTCGATCCGCTGACCTCGGCGGGCCCCGCACTTGTCTGGACGGTGGTACTGACCTTCGTCTTCCTCGAATGCGCGTTGATCATCGGGTTGTTCCTGCCCGGTGACTCGATGCTGATCACCGCGGGCATCGTGATGGCCTCCAATGCGACCGGCGAGGCCCATGTCTGGGCGCTGTCGGTCGGCGCGATGATCGCGGCCATCGCGGGCAACCAGGTGGGTTACGTCATCGGGCACCGCACCGGCCATCATCTGGTGGCGAGGAAGAACGGCCGCTATATCAACACCCGCAATCTGCAACGGGTCACCGAATTGCTGCAGCGGCACGGTTTCCTCGCGGTACTCATTTCGCGCTGGATCCCGTGGGTGCGCACACTGTGCCCGATGGTCGCGGGCGCGGCGCAGATGAACCACCGCAAATACACCGTGGCCAGCACGATCGGCGCCATCATCTGGGCGCCGGTACTACTGCTCATCGGCTATTACGCGGGCAGTTTCCTGCAGCGGGTGCCGTGGCTGATGCCGGGAGTCATCGGCACGCTGGTGGTCGGGCTGATCATCGGGACGGCGCTGGGTATCCGGCATTACCGGCAGGAGATCGCCAAGCCCGCCGAAGATTTCGATCTCGAATCCGCGCCCACCGGGATACTCGAGACCGAGTGCTGATTGCTACAGCCCGGCGGCGCTGACCTGGAACGCCGCTTCCATCAAGAGCCAGCCCGATAGTTGTACCGACATATCGCGTTCCGGCACCCGGGACGAAGTCACCGAGCCACCCGCCGTGAACTGCCCCGCGCCGGACCAGCCGCCGGGTAGCTGGGCGGGCTTGGTCCAGTCGTGGCCGAACAGCGGTTCACTCTCGACCTCGAGCCGGTTCGCCCAGGCCGCCGTGGCACTGGCGCGCACGATCGCCGCCGCGGCACACCGATCGGCCACCTGTTCCCGATCGTCGCCGGGCAGCATCAGCGCGACCACCGCCAGATAGCGGGCCAGGATGCCGTTGAACAGGCCGCCGTCACCGCCGCCACCACCGTTGATCACCCCGTCGATGGTCATCTGCTCCTCGACGGCGGCGAGCAGCCGGTGTACCCGTTCGAGATGACGCTCTTCGCCGGTGTGCACCGCGAGTTCGGCCTCCAGGCCGAGCACCACCCCCTGGCAGTAGGTGAAGGTCGGGCGCTCGATCTCACCGGATGGCAGGTGGATGCCGTCGAGGATCAGGTCGGTTTCCTTGTCGCGCAGCGTCGCATCGATCCAGTCCGCCATCTCCTGCGCGCGGGAGTGGCGGCCGAGCCGCAGCAGCGCGATCGCGGCCGGTCCGTTGGCGGGTGCGTTGAAATAGTCCGAGCCGACCCGCCAGGGCACACCGCCGCCGCGCGCCGGATCCCATGCGCCGTAGAGCTCCTTCTCGAGTGCGATCAGACCGCCGTGTACGTCGGTGATGCCCTGAATTCGCTCGGCGCGCTCCAAAGCGATGGCCAGCCAAGCCATATCGTCGTAGTAGTTATTGGTCCAGCCGGTGATGTTGCGCATCCGGTGCGCACGTGCGATGGCGGCAATGCGCTTGCGGCGCTTCGGGGTCGGCACCCGGTTGGCGGCATCGACCGCGCAGTCGATCAGATGCGCCTGCCACCAGTAGTGCCAGGAGACGAAGGCGCGCTCGCCGCGGGTCGCTGGCCAGCCGACCACACCCAATTCGGTACCGGGACAGCCCCATAGCGCACGCAGGTGCCGAGAGACGATCGCGGCTTCGGCCATATCCGCTCGCTCCGACCACAGCGCGGCCGGGGGTTCAGCGTCGCGCCCGGTCCGAGGGCTGCCCGAGGTCATGGGTCAATGGTGCCAGCTTCGCGCCGGTTCATAGGGATCTTTTCGTTACCAAGCCGACGTCAAATCGGCATGTTGCCGAATCCATGCGTGCATCGCGATACCGGCCGCGACTCCGGCATTGATACTGCGGGTCGAACCGAACTGCGCGATCGAAACCGTCAGCTCGGCCGCACCCTTGGCATGTTCGGTGACGCCGGGCCCCTCCTGTCCGAACAGCAGCAGGCAGCGGCGCGGCAACTCGACGGTTTCCAGCGGGACGGAGCCGGGCACGTTGTCCACGGCCACCACCGTCAGTTGCTCACGCTCGGCGAAGGCCAGCAGCTCGCCGATATCGGTGTGATGTTCGATGTGCTGATAGCGGTCGGTGACCATGGCGCCACGCCGATTCCAGCGCCGCCTGCCGACGATATGCACGGCCGCCGCGGCGAAGGCGTTGGCGGTGCGCACCACGGTGCCGATATTGGCGTCGTGCCCGAAGTTCTCGATGGCCACGTGGAACGGATGTCTGCGCCGGTCGATATCGGCGATGATGGCCTCGCGCGACCAGTAACGGTAGGCGTCGACGACATTGCGACGGTCGCCACCCGCCAACAGCTCCGGGTCGTAGCGGGGATCCTGCGGCGGTGTCTCCCCGTGCTCTTGCGCCCATGGCCCGACACCGTGTGGATGCTCGCCCCATTCGGTGGGTCCTGGTTGCTCGGCCGTATCCGGTGCGGGGTCGTTCACGCCGACGATGCTAATTGCGGCCACCCCGCGGCATGAGCGACGGGGCGGCGGCGGTAGCGCAGGGTAACCACGGAGCGCCCGCGAAGGCCGCACATCGAACACCGCCACCATCGGGTGGCCGGAATGCGGCGATTTCTAGTAGGTCGAGGATGTGGAGCCGAGGACGCCGACAGCGGTCAGGATCACCATGACGATGATGAACAGAATGGTCAGGATCAGCAGGATCGACGAAATGAGGCCGCAGACATATCCGGCCATAACACTGCTTCGACCACCGATCGCGCCGCCGGACGCGTCGATCTCGTTGAGTGCCTTCTTCCCCATCACCCACGCGACCGGTCCGAGGAATTGGCACAGCACCAGTCCGAGGATGCCCAGAATCAGGACCGTGACGGCCTGCGGGTGATCCTGTGGCGGACCATAGGCTGGATAGCCGTACGGCGAACCGTACTGCGGTGGCGGCGGGTAGTTCATCCGCAGGATGGTAGTTGGTGGTGTAGCTGGCTACACCTCGGATTCGGCGGTCAGCTCCATCGAACGCCGCCGCGACCCCGACAACCATGGAGCCCATGACCGAGACACAAACCCTCGTGCTCGACGCGCCGACCGGCAAGACCGGACCCGACGCGCGGGATGTGCTGCGCGCCGTGCTGCGGGCACCGATCCAGGCCCGTACCTGGAAGCAATTCGCCTATGTCTTCACGGTTTTCGTGATCGGCGTACTCGCCGTCTGCTATCTGTTCTTCGGTTTGGGCGGCGGCCTGTACGCCTCGATCGTGCTCATCGGTATCCCGGTGCTCGCGTTGGTGATTCTCGGCGCGCGAATCTGGGGGAAGGTCTATCGCGCACTGGCCAGGGATCTGCTCGATACGCCGGTGGAAGGGCCACCGCCCTATGTCTCGCAGCCGGGCTTCTTCGGATTCCTGAAGAGCGCGTTCACCGATCGCGCGAGTTGGCGGGGCATCCTGTTCCTGTGCGCGCAGGCCGTACTCGGTGTGGTCGGTGGCTATTTCGTGCTGATCGTGGTGGCCATCACGGTATTCACCGCGCTGTCGCCGATTCCGTGGGTGCTGTTCAACCCGACGAATATCGACGACAGCGGCGTCGCACACCATTCACTCGCCCAGTTCGGATCCTTCTATATCGACACCTGGCCAAGGGTTTTGCTGATGTCCGCGGTCGGCGTCATCGGCTGCTTCGCTCTGCCGTGGCTGCTGCGCGCGGTCTGCTGGATCCACGGGCTGCTCACTATCGCCTTACTCTCCGCGACGGCGCGCGACCGGCAGTTGGTCGAGTTACAGGCGAGCAGGCGTGCGGCGGTGGAGGATTCGACGGCGACGCTGCGCCGGGTGGAGCGGGATCTGCACGACGGTACGCAGGCACGATTGGTGACGATCGCGATGGCTCTCGGACGGGCCGAGGAGCGGCTGGCCGCGGGCGCTGATGCCCGCGATCTGATCGCCGACGCACACGCCAGCTCAAAGGAGGCATTGACCGAATTGCGCGAACTGGTACGCGGAATCCATCCGCCCGCACTCGAATTGGGGCTCGAGCCCGCGCTGGAAACGCTGGCGTCGCGGTGTGCGGTTCCGGTGCAGCTGCGGGTACACCTGCCGCAGCGGCCGAATCCGGCCATCGAGGCGATCGCCTACTTCTCGGTCGCCGAACTGCTCACCAATGTGGTCAAACACGCGAACGCCGCCAGCGCCTGGGTTTCGGTACTGCCGACCGATGCGCGAACCATTGCGGTCTCGGTGCGCGACAACGGAATCGGCGGTGTGCTACCGCCCATGGACGGGGAATACGCAGCCGGCAGCGGACTCTCGGGCCTGGCGGCGCGGGCCCGCACGGTGGACGGCACGCTCACCGTACAGAGTCCGACCGGCGGGCCCACCGTCGTGACCATCCTGCTCCCGATGGCCGGACCGCGATGAGTACACCGTTGCGGGTGGTCATCGCCGAGGACAGCGTGATCCTGCGCGACGGCCTGGCCGGGCTGCTGACCGAGCGCGGCCACGAGGTGGTCGCCATGGTCGGCGACGCCACCACCTTGAGCGATGTGGTCGGCACCTACAACCCCGACGTGGCCGTTGTCGATGTGCGGATGCCGCCGACCTTCACCGACGAGGGGCTGCTCGCCGCGATCGAGCTGCGCCGCAAATATCCGCTCACCGGTGTGCTGGTGTTCTCGCAATGGATCGAAACCCGCTATGCCACTGAACTTCTCGCCAGTGGCGCAAGCGGTGTCGGCTACCTGCTCAAGGATCGGGTTGCCGACGTTCGCGACTTCGTCGACGCACTCGACCGCGTCGCGACCGGCGGCACCGCACTCGACCCGGAGGTGGTGAGTCAGCTGATGGGTGCTTCGCGCCAACAGGATTCGCTCGCCCGGCTCACGCCACGGGAGCGCGAGGTCCTCGAACTGATGGCACAGGGTCTGTCCAATAACGCGATCGCGACCGCACTCACGGTCACCGAACGTGCCGTCGAGAAACACATCGGCAATATCTTCACCAAACTCGACCTGCCGCCCTCGGATACCCATCACCGCCGAGTGCTCGCGGTACTGCGATTGAAGGGCTGAGTCGGCGCACGACGCCGCCGAGCACCACAGCGGCGTCGACGCGGTCACCCGAGCCATCGGTGACCACCAGGATCACATCGATCCTCGCGGGCGGCCGCCGTCAATTGACGAACACCAACCGATCACCCCGACCGTTGCCCAGTGGAGACGGCCTGGTCACGGGTCTGGTCAAGGCGCATTCACACTGGGCCGAGCCGACCTATTCTGGAGGTACAGAGCAGTCGGGTGGAGGCTGGTATGGACCACGCGCGCATTCTCCGCACCGTGCTCGGGGTGACGGCCGGGTACTTGGTGCTGCTCGGATTCTGGCTCGGCTGGCTACTACCGCATACGCCACCGGGCACCGAGGCCTATCAGATCATCGCGCTGGTCGGCCTGTTCGGTTCGTGCTGCGGCATCGGAATGCTGCTGGCCGCTCGGCCCTCACGCGCGGATCGGCAGCTGTGGCGGCATGGGCTGGAGGGGTGGGCGACCATCGAGGGCGCGCATACGCTGCAGCACACCGATCATCACACCGAGTTGACCGAATTCGATCTGGAACTCGTTGTGCCCGGATCCGAAAGTTACCATGGCACTATCGTTTTCGATGTCACCCCGGCCGACAAACCGCGCCTCGCGGTCGGCGAGACGATTTCGATCAGGGTCGATCCCGCCAACCGCGATCGAATCATTCTCGTTCTGGGGCAATAACTTTCGCGCGCCCGGAGCATGGTTCGATCTTCGCGTGGGCGCGGGGATCCGCGAGCAGGAATTGCGCGGCCGCATAGGTCGACAGGATGACGCCTTCCACGACCCGCCGCGACCGCTCGCCCCGGGCGAACAGCCGACGCAGCACGATCAACCCATCGGAGACGGTGAACAGCAGCGCGCCGAGGCCGAGCCGACTGCGCGGATCCGCACCCGGAATATTGAGCCCGGCGATATCCCGCGCCTCCGGAGCCAATCCGGGATCGGAGGCGAGCACCGCCGCGCTGCCGAGCGTTGCACCATAGGCCGTCAGCGGCACCGCGACGGTCGGCGCCTTGGCCCGCAACAGCGCCGCGGCACCCAGCCAGGCCAGCACCCGGGGCAGCGCGATCTCGGGACGCGGCCGTGCACCGCGCCGCCACCAGAGCGCCGAATACCCGCCCTGCATCACCGCGAACGACGAGGCTCCCGCGATCAGCCGGCGATCGTTGTCCGGCTCGATCAACAGCACGTCACCGATGGTCGCGGCGCCGAGCGCGCCGAGCAGAACCGTGCGGTCGACCGGGTCGAGCGCTGCCCGATCGGTCGCCACATCCGCCGCCAAGAGCGGCATCATCAGCGGCTTCGCGACCCACTGCAGTGTGTCGCGGCCGGTGACCGCGCCGTACACGGTCACCGCCGCCGCCGCTAGGAACCCGGCACGAAAGAGACGCAAATCAGACACCGTCAGAAGCTCGGCTCTTTCGGGGCGGGCGGCAGCGTGACCACCTGACCCGCATAGCTCAGGCCAGCGCCGAAGCCGAGCAGCAGCGCCGTCTGGCCGCCCTTGGCCTTACCGGTCACCAACATCTCCTCCATCGCCAGCGGGATGGAGGCGGCGGAAGTATTGCCGGTGTTCTCGATGTCATTGGCCACCGGAATGTCATCGGCGAGCCCGAGATTCTTCTTCATCAGCTCGTTGATACGCGCATTGGCCTGGTGCGGAATGAACACCTCGATGTCCTCTTTGGACACCCCGGAAACCTCCAGCGCAGAGGCCAGCGCGCGCGGCAAAGTGACAGCCGCCCAACGGAATACCCGCGGACCCTCCATCCGCAGCGACATTCGGCCGACGGGCTCGATCGCCGGATCGGTGCCCTGCAGTGCCTGCGCCTTCTGCATGTACTCGAGGAAGTCGACATCCTGCGCGATCGCCGATGCGTTCTCGCCGTCACTGCCCCACACCGTCGGGGAGATGCCGTTCTCCTCGCTGGGGCCGACCACTACCGCGCCCGCGCCGTCACCGAAGATCATCGCGGTGCCGCGATCCGTCGGATCCAGCCCGACGGTCATCGTCTCCGCGCCGATCAGCAGCACGTAATCGGCCGAACCCGCCCGGATCAGATCCGCCGCGACACCGAGACCGTAACCGAAACCACCGCAGCCGGAGGTCAGGTCGAAGGCCGCGATCCCGTTCATCCCCAGATCGTTGGCGACCTTCGGCGCACCGTGCGGGGTCAGCGTCAACCAGCTCGAGGTGGCCAGAATGAGTGCGCCGATCTTGGACCGGTCGATGCCGCTATTGATGATCGCGCGCTCACCGGCGGCCGCCGCGATCGACTGCAGCGTCTCGTCATCGCTGATCCACCGACGATTGCGCACGCCGGTGCGCTCGTAGATCCACTCGGGGGTCGAGTCGAGTACCTCGCACACCTCTTCATTGCTGACCAGGCGCTTCGGACGGTAAGCACCGATGCCGAGCATCGAGACATTCGCACGGCTGTTATTGACTGCAATGCTCACCACAGGTAACTCACACGACCCTTCACTGTCTACCGAACGCCTCGCTGCGCTCGGCGTATGCGCTCCCTATATCGAGCCGCACAGCCATCGGCGTTTCAGCTGATTCGAAGCTCCGACCACCAGCGATCGCGCCCCGGGACCACGCTCGCAGCTTAGCCGAGCGCGAGATCCTTCAATCCGAGGATCGACCGGTACTCCAGCCCCTCGGCCGCGATCACCTGATCGGCACCGGTTTCCCGATCCACCACGGTTGCGACGCCGACCACGGTCGCGCCCGCCTCGCGCAGCGCGCGCACGGCGGTCAACGGCGAATTACCGGTGGTCGTGGTGTCCTCGACGACGAGCACCCGCTTGCCGACGATATCCGGGCCCTCGATCTGGCGCTGCATGCCGTGGGTCTTGGCGGCCTTACGCACCACAAAGGCGTCGATCGGGCGGCCGGGTGCGTGCATGACGGCAAGGGCGACCGGATCCGCGCCCATGGTGAGGCCGCCGACGGCCTCGAAATCCCAGTCCGCCACGAGTTCGCGCAGCAACGTGCCGATCAACGGTCCCGCACCGTGGTGCAGGGTGGCGCGACGCAGGTCGACGTAGTAGTCGGCCTCCTTGCCCGAGGACAGCGTGACGCGGCCGTGCACAACGGCGAGTTCGCGAACCAGCGCGGCCAATCTGTCTCGGTCGTCCGTCGAAACGGCGGTATTGCTTACCTGGTCGATCATCTCTGTTAAGTCCTTCCGCGTGCGTTGAACATGCCGCGATTCAGTCGGGCCGCCAGGGGTCGCGGGATCATTCCGGCGGCGGTGGTGAGCACTTTGTACTGCACACCGGGCACGCTGAGCACCCGGTCCTTCTCCAGATCACGCAGCGAACCGGCGACCACCTGGTCGACGCTCAGCCACAGCTGCTTGGGCAGCGACGACATCTCGATGCCAGCCCGCTCATGGAATTCCGTATGCACAAATCCGGGGCACAGGGCCTGTACTCGGACACCGGTTCCGGCCAGTCCACCCGCCAACCCTTCGGTGAAGGATACGACGTAGGCCTTGGAAGCCGAATAGGTCGAGCCGCGCCCGGGGATCAGACCGGCGACGCTGGCGACATTGACGACCGACCCCTTGGCGGCCGCGATCATCGCGGGCAGCGCGGCCCTGGTCAGCTGCACCACCGCCGTGACATTGACATCGAGCTGAGCCTGGACCGCCGCGGGCGACTGGGTCCAGAACTCCCCCGACTGCCCGAATCCCGCATTGTTGACCAGGAATTCGATGCCGTCGGCGGCGCGCGCGACCACCCGATCCCGATCAGCGGCATCGGCCAGATCGGCGACCAATACCTCGGAGCGGGTGGCGAATTTGCGTTCCAACTCCGCGGCCAGCGCGTTCAACCGCTCCTCGTCGCGGGCGACGAGAACCAGGTCATAGCCGAGGGCGGCGAGCCGCTCGGCGAATCCGTGCCCGATGCCGGACGTCGGTCCGGTGATCAGGGCGACAGGACGGATGGCACCGGGCAAGCGCGCGGGACTATCTGGTCCACCCGTCACCCGGCCACCGCCCCCGATCGAATCGCTACGCGATGCTGATTCCATTGCACAATCCAAAGTCGAAGTGGTACCACGGCTGCGCTTTCGAGCGACCTGCAAGCAATCGCTGCGGCCATCACTGCGGCACAGGTCCCTGGTACGGACGGAATCCAGGGTGGAACGGACCGCCGGGCGGATCCGGTGTGTGCTCGGCGGACTGCCATTCGTCCTCGTCCGACTCGGGCCGGATGGGCTCGGGCTGGGCGGATTCGCGGGTGGCCGGACGGTCTTCCGGCGGCCAGTTGTCCTCCGGCTCCGCTGCCCAGCGGTCGTCGCGGGCCCGCGAGCGAGAGTCGGGGACGACGGCGAGGCTGGGGCGGCGCGGCGGTTCCGGGGCCGCGGCGGCTGGTTCGTCGTCATAGTCATCGTCGTATTCGGAGTACTGCGACTCCTGATACTTCGGCCGATCGAAATCCTGTTCGTCATAAGACGATTCGTCGTATGCGGAGTCCGAGTCGGCGTAGTCCGGATCCTCGCGCTCGTCCTTGCGCCGCTCCGGCGCGGCGACCCGGCTCGCACCCACCGGACCATCCGCATCGTCCGGAGCAGCGGAGCGCGATGTGCGCGGATGCGGCCGACCCGGATCGTGACCGCCCGAATCCACCCCGCGCACATCACTGACCGGCGGCAGCACATGCAACAGACCCGACAGCCGCAGCACCGCGTCGATGGTGGTCTCCCAATCCTTGGCCACCGTACCGACATTCAGCATGCCGAGGGTCCAGTTGCCCTCACTCCACAGCATCTGCACGGTATCGGGCAGCGACTCGATGAAGGCGACCATGCGCTGGTCGACGGCGTGCCTGGCGATCTCCGGATTGGTCGCGAACACCACCCGGTCGCCGATCGCGCCGAGTAGCTCCAGATCGGCGTCCTTGGGAGGTGAGGCGGTCTTGAGCCGCATATCCACATCGATATCCGAACCGATCTGCCTGCGCACCGCGACCAGCGTCGCCGCATCCTCGAGATCGAAGAGGACGAACTTCTCGCCCTTGCGGATTCCCGACACCACATCCACCGCGGACAGATAGCCGAGTTTGGCCAGCGCACCGCGGCGCCAGGTCGCCGCGAGCGCCGGTTCCACCGACACATACGTATAGCCCTGGGCCTTCGCCCAGACCTGGCGCGCATGACCGGTCCGCCGTCGCTGGACCCGATCGAAATAGAGCAGCACGATCGCACCAACCAGCGCGATCGCCGCCAACCCGAACCACATTGCCGTCATCGTCGCCTACCCTAATATGCGCAGTCGGACGAAGTCCGCCATAAGCCCCGCGCCGGGCCGAGCGAAGCCGAGGCTCTCGTCTATCCAGCGATTACGCGTCACTGCCTGCCCGTGGTTTCCCCGGTCGCCCATTCTCGGCCCCCGCAGTCTCACCGTGTTCCTCCCGGCATCGCGGTGCTGATGATGATCTTCGCGTCGATCGAGCCGTCCGCACCCTTATCGCCCTGCACCATGACCATGTCACCAACCGGTAGATCGGCCGCCTTGGACGCCGTCAGCGAGATCACCTGAGTCTTATCGGTGGTGCGCACCGTGACCTTGGATCCGCCCAGGGTATCCAGGGTCAGCTGGCCGCCGGAATTGGCGGAAATAGTGCCCATGGTCGCGCCGAGGGAATCGATGCCGCCCAGCCCCGGAATGCTCGGGATGATCTGGGTCGGTGTCGGCCCACCCGACGGGGCCGAACCGGTGGGGCGGCCCGCAGTCGGAAACGCCGAGGTGCTCGCGGCGCTGGTCGACGAAGAATCCTTACCGCCGAGCACCACACCAGCGACCACGCCGACCGCGCCGATCAACAGGATCACGCCGAGACCGAGAGCGATCCACAGGCCCGTATTGCGCTTATGCGGCGGCTGCTGGTCGGGCGGTAGCGGCGCACCCGGCGGACCCGGCGGATACTGTGCGCCCGGCTGGGCATACGCACCGACCTGGGCCGGATCTTGCGACCCAGCCCACGGTTCGCCGTACGAGCCCCACTGCGGCTGGCCCTCATACGGCGGGAATTCCCTGGTTGCGTTGGGGGGCGGCGGCGCCCACTGATCGAATTGTTCGGTGGACGGATAGACCGACCCCGCACCGCCCGGCCCATACGCCTCGGTGTACTCCGCCGTATGCGACGGCTGCTCGAACCCCGACTTACCCGGCGGACCGATATGTTCCGTCGGCGCATCCTCCGGTCGCTGTGCCCAAGGATCGTGGGGATTCGTCATGGCCTCCAGGGTAGGCTGTGACACTTTGCCGCGCCTGCGGCGCGGCGTGTTCGCGGCCCCCTGGTGTCTCGCGTCCGAGCCGTCGAGACTCGGGCCTTCGGCCCATGCGCTTCGACGACTCGGACGCGAGACGGGCCGCGAACAGTCGCTCATAAGACTCGCTCCGTCGGGGGCACCGATGCGCGGATCGTTGCGCGCCCCACGTACCGCCGGCCTGCCGGATGAGATCCGCGCCTGGGCCGCAGGTGCTTCGACAACTCTCGGCCGAGTTCGACGGCAACGCCCCCCACACCGACGCGAGACGGGCCGCGAACAGTCGCTCATAAGACTCGCTCCGTCGGGGGCACCGATGCGCGGATCGTTGCGCGCCCCACGTACCGCCGGCCTGCCGGATGAGATCCGCGCCTGGGCCGCAGGTGCTTCGACAACTCTCGGCCGAGTTCGACGGCAACGCCCCCCACACCGACGCGAGACGGGCCGCGAACAGTCGCTCATAAGACTCGCTCCGTCGGGGGCACCGATGCGCGGATCGTTGCGCGCCCCACGTACCGCCGGCCTGCCGGATGAGATCCGCGCCTGGGCCGCAGGTGCTTCGACGACTCTCGGCTGAGTTCGATGCCCTTCACGCGGACGCGGAGACGGGACGCGAGGGGGCGCTCGAAGACCAGCTCGGCCGTGGCCACCCCGAGGCGGCCCGGCTGCGGATTGATCGCGAGCCGGGACGCAGGGGCGGGACGGGGTCAGCCGCGGCCGACGATCAGGCCCTCGCCGTTCGGGGTGACGTTGACGGCGACGGTGTCGCCGTCGGTGACCTCACCGGCGAGCAGTTCCTTGGCGAGGGTGTCGCCGATGGACTGCTGGATCAGCCTGCGCAGCGGGCGGGCGCCGTAGACCGGGTCGTAGCCGCGCACCGCGAGCCAGAACCGGGCCGAATCGCTGACGTCCAGTTTCAGCCGGCGCTGCGACAGCCGCTTCTGCAGCTGGTCGAGCTGGATATCGACGATGGATTCCAGCTGCTCCTCGTCGAGGGCGTGGAACATGACCACATCGTCGAGGCGGTTCAGGAACTCCGGTTTGAAGGCCGAGCGGACCGCGTTCATGACGAACTCCTGATCGCCACCCGCACCCAGATTCGAGGTGAGGATGAGGATGGTGTTGCGGAAGTCCACCGTGCGGCCCTGTCCGTCGGTCAAGCGGCCCTCGTCGAGCACGGCGAGCAGGATGTCGAAGACATCCGGATGCGCCTTCTCGATCTCGTCGAAGAGCACCACGGTGTACGGCCTGCGCCGCACTGCCTCGGTCAGCTGACCGCCCTGGTCGTAACCGACGTAGCCGGGCGGGGCGCCGACCAGCCGAGCGACGGAATGCTTCTCGCTGTACTCGCTCATATCGATGCGGACCATGGCGCGTTCGTCGTCGAACAGGAAGTCCGCCAACGCCTTTGCCAGCTCGGTCTTACCGACACCGGTCGGACCGACGAACATGAACGAACCCGTCGGCCGGTTCGGATCGGCGACACCGGCGCGGGCCCGGCGCACCGCATCGGAGACCGCCTGCACCGCCTCGGCCTGGCCGACGACGCGCTTGCCCAATTCCTGCTCCATCCGCAGCAGCTTCTGGGTTTCGCCCTCCATCATGCGGCCGACCGGAATACCGGTCCAGGCCGAGACCACCTCGGCGATATCGTCGGGGCCGACCTCCTCCTTGAGCATCACTTCGCCGTCACCGGCTGTCGCGGAAACCTTTTCGGCCTCGGCCAGCTGCTTCTCCAGCGCCGGGATCCGCCCGTAGCGCAGTTCGGCGGCCTTGCCGAGATCACCATCGCGTTCGGCGCGCTCGGACTCACCGCGCAGGGATTCCAACTCCTCCTTGAGGACTCGGACCTGATCGATCGCGCTCTTCTCGTTCTGCCAGCGCGTCATCAGCTGGCTGAGCTTCTCGCGGTCGTCGGCGAGTTCCTGGCGCAATTTCTCCAGGCGCTGCCCGGAGGCCGCATCGGTCTCCTTCTCCAGCGCGACCTCTTCGATCTCGAGGCGGCGTACTGCGCGCTCGACCTCGTCGATTTCCACTGGGCGCGAGTCGATTTCCATGCGCAGCCGCGAGGCCGACTCGTCGACCAGGTCGATCGCCTTATCCGGCAGGAACCGGGAGGTGATGTAGCGGTCGCTGAGCGTGGCGGCGGCCACGAGCGCCGAGTCGGTGATGCGCACACCGTGGTGCACCTCGTAGCGCTCCTTGATGCCGCGCAGGATGCCGATGGTGTCCTCCACCGACGGTTCGCCGACCAGCACCTGCTGGAAGCGACGCTCCAGGGCGGCGTCCTTCTCGATGAACTTGCGGTACTCCTCCAGCGTGGTGGCACCGACCAGGCGCAGTTCACCGCGGGCGAGCATCGGCTTGATCATATTGCCCGCGTCCATGGCGGATTCGCCGGTCGCGCCAGCGCCGACGATGGTGTGCAGCTCATCGATGAACGTGATGATCTGCCCCGCACTGCTTTTGATCTCCTCGAGTACGGCCTTGAGCCGCTCCTCGAATTCACCGCGGTACTTCGCGCCCGCAACCATCGCACCCAGGTCGAGCGAGACAACGGACTTGCCGCGCAACGACTCCGGCACGTCACCGGCCACGATGCGCTGGGCCAAACCTTCGACGATCGCGGTCTTGCCGACGCCGGGCTCGCCGATGAGCACCGGATTGTTCTTGGTGCGCCGGCTCAAAACCTGTACGACGCGGCGGATTTCGGTATCGCGGCCGATAACCGGGTCGAGCTTGCCGGATCGGGCCGCCGCGGTGAGATCGGTCGAATACTTCTCCAGCGCTTGGTAGCTGCCCTCCGGATCCGGACTGGTCACCCGTGCACTGCCGCGCACGGCGGTGAACGCCTCGCGCAGCGCGTCGGGGGTCGCGCCGTACTTCTTCAGCAGCATGGTCACGTCCGAGTCGCCCTCGGCCAGCCCGACGAGGACGTGTTCGGTCGAGACGTATTCGTCGCCGAGTTCGGTGGCCAGGCGCTGGGCGGCGGTAATCGCGGCCAGCGCTTCTCGGCCGAGTTGCGGTGTGGTGGTCGCACCGGTCGCGTGCGGCAGCTTGTCCACGATGTCCTGCGCCCCGCGTCGAACCGTCGCCGGATCTACCGCGACGGCCTTGAGCAAGGGGGCGGCGATGCCATCGGTTTGATCCAGCAACGCCACCAGCAAGTGCGCCGGACGAATCTCCGGATTGCCCGCGGCCGAGGCGGCCTGCAGGGCGGCGGTCAGGGCCGCCTGGGTCTTGGTGGTGGGATTGAACGAGTCCACAGGTCACCTTCCTACTAGTCGATGTGCGGTACCGAGCTCGCATGAATCCACGCGGTTGCACGGCGCGGTTCGGACCGCTTCGCATCGTTCAACGTCCGAAAGGTTGAGTCTGTTCCACTCAACTTTACTTTCTTGAACGAACCGCACCGGTTCGCCCGACACCTGAACAGACTCGTGATGAACGCTACGCCGCGACACTGCCGAATGGCATCAATCACAGGGTCTATGGCATAAGGGTGCCTACGATGGCCTTTGCCGTTGATTGATGCACCACAATCCAGCCCGAATCAAGGAGCAATGGATGCGCGCGATCGTGGTACGAAGCTTCGGAGCAGCACCCGAATTGGCCGATATGCCGGTGCCCGAACCGGGCGCGGGTGCGGTCCGAGTGCAACTGGAGGCGGCCGGCGTCAACCCCTTCGACCAGAAGATGGCCAGCGGCATTCTGGATGGCAAGCTGCCGCACGACTTCCCGATGATCCTCGGCGTCGACGGCGCGGGCACGGTGTCCGCGGTCGGCCGCGGCGTCACCGCATTCGCCGTCGGCGACCGGGTCGTTGGCAAGTTCCTGTTCCCGCCCGTCGGCCACGGCAGCTTCGCGGAGTATGCGGTGCTGCCCGAGAACGCCACGCTGGTCCGGATCCCGGACCAGGTCCCGACCGTGGCGGCCGCGGCCCTGCCGACCGCGGGCGTCACCGCACAGGACATCGTCGACGCCAGCAAGATCGAACCCGATCAGACGGTATTGATCATCGGCGCGACCGGCGGTGTCGGCTCGTTCCTGGTACAGCTGGCGAATATGGCGGGCGCGCACGTCATCGCGACGGCACGCGGCGCGGCCGCCGACCAGATGACCCGGCTCGGCGCGGCCGAAACCGTCGACTACACCCTGGGGCCGGTCACGGCGCAGATCGCCGCCGCACATCCCGACGGGGTCGACGTTCTCTTCGACCTGGTGAGCCCACCCGCGGCACTGGTCGAGCTGACCAGGCTGGTCCGCGACGGCGGCACGGTCTACTCCACCATCTGGGCCGCCGACGAGCACGCGCTGCGCGACCGCAGGATCAAGGGGGGCAATATCGAATCCTCCGGTCGGGCACCCGAATTGGCCCGCCTGCTCGATCGGGTCGCGGAGGGCGATGTGGTGGTGCCGATCGATGCCACCGTCCCGCTGGCCGAGGCCGCCACGGTTATCGGCGCCGCGGGGGCGCGCGGCAAAACCGTACTAGCCATCTGAAACGGCCGAATATCATCGTGAGGGCCCGCCACAAGCCATCCCGCCCGCCCGAATTCGGCCTCTTCCTTATTCCGGAGGCCGATAACTATCCGCAGCTCACCGAACTGACGACCTACGCCGAGACCGCCGGACTCGATCTGATCGGCATCCAGGACCATCCCTACCAGCGCCGCTTCTTCGACACCTGGACCCTGATCACCGGCCTCGCCATGCGGACCGAACGGCTCACCTTTTTCCCCGACGTCGCCAACCTGCCGCTGCGCAATCCGGCCGTACTCGCGAAATCCGTTGCTTCGCTCGACATCATGACCGGCGGCCGGATTCAGCTCGGACTCGGCGCTGGCGCGTTCGCGGATGCGATCGCCGCCATGGGCGGTCACCACCTGAGCGCAGGCCAATCGGTACAGGCACTGGGCGAAGGCATCGCGGTCATCCGCGCCATGTGGAGCGACGAACGCTCGGTCCGGATCCCCGGCACCTTCCATCTACTCGCCGGAGCCCATCCCGGCCCCCGGCCCCAGCACGATCCGGGCATCTGGCTCGGCGCCAAGGGATCGCGCATGCTGACCCTGACCGGACAGCGCGCCGACGGCTGGCTGCCCTCGGCGGCCTGGGCACCGCCGGAGTTCCTGACCGAGGCGGGTAAGCGCATCGACGATGCCGCCGCCGCTGCGCAGCGCGATCCGCGCGCCATCCGGCGGATCTACAACGTCTCGGGCACCATCACCGGTGACGGCACCGACCACGGTTTCCTCGAGGGCCCGCCCGAGCGCTGGGTCGACGACCTGTCCGCCCTGTACCGCGACCAGCGCGTCGACGCATTCATCTTCTGGCCGACCGAAGGCGATCCCGTCGAACAGGTGCACCGCTACGCCGAATCGGTCGCCCCCGCGGTGCGCGCCAACGTCGCGAGTTGACCCAGCGGTAACCCGCCTGCCACGCTGTTCGCTTATCCTGCATGTCAGGCCCACAGCGGACCCGATTTGCCCACGGATTACCGTTGGCACGGTCGTGATCGGCCATACCCACACGACCACGGGATTTTCAGGGATACTTGACGGCGGAGGACCGCCGGTTACGGACACGTCCCTGGGCAGCACATATAGAGGGAAAGGAAGCTCCACGTCGTGGATGCGCGTTCGGCAGCGCTGGTCCGCGCCAACTTCCGTTCGGTGATCGAGTCGCCGCACGGACCCGAGCGGTTGGCCAGTGCATTCTATGGTCATCTGTTCGCGGAGAAACCACAGTTGCGGGAGTTGTTCCCGCCTGCGATGGAGATGCAGGCCAAGCGCCTGGTGACCGCCATCCATTACGTACTCGACAATCTCGAGGACTGGGGACGGGCACAGAAGTTCTTGGAACAGTTGGCACGCGATCACCGCAAATACGGTGTGCTCGCCGCGCACTACGATATCGCGGGGCGGGCACTGCTGGCCGCCTTCCGGGTCTTCAACGGTCCGATGTGGAATCGCGCACTCGAAGAGGGCTGGCGCGACATCACCATTCTGATCTCCGCCTCCATGGCCATCGGCGCCAACTCCGACAAGTCGCAGCCGTACTGGGATGCGACCGTCGTCGGCCATCGCCGGGTGCTCGAGGATCTGGCCATCGTGCGGCTGCAGACCGATAGCCCGATCCCCTATCAGGCCGGGCAGTACGTGCCGATCTCGGTGCCGCAGCGGCCGAAGATGTGGCGCTACCTGTCGCCCGCCATACCCTCGAATCCCTACGGCGAGATCGAATTCCACATTCGCAAGATCCGCGGCGGCTGGGTCAGCCCGGCCCTTGTCAACGAGACCCGGGTCGGCGACCGGTGGATGATCGCGGGTCCGCTCGGCGGTCTGCATATCGATCGTGAGAGCGCCCGCGACGTGCTGCTGATCGGCGCGGGCACCGGTATCGCCCCACTGCGCGCACAACTGATCGAGATGGGTCAGCGCGGTATCAACCCTCGCGTGCACTTCTTCATCGGCGGGCGCTACCCCTGCGATCTCTACGACGTCGAGAACATGTGGCAGCTCTCGCAGAGCAATCCGTGGCTGACCGTGGTCCCGGTGTGTGAACAGAAGACCAACCCGTGGTGGTATTCGCATCCGCCGCAGGAAGAGCCGTACGGCATGCACCGCCGCCTGATCGGAAATCTGGGCGCGGTGGTCGCGAGCTTCGGTTCCTGGGCCGACCGGCAGATCCAGATCGCCGGGTCGGCACGCATGATCGCCGACACCCGCCGCGCCCTGATGGCGGTCGGCACCCCAGAGTGGGCAATCAGCTCAGATCCCGTGTGAGAGAAGCAATGACAACAAATCCGAGCCCGCTCGGCAATGGTGCCGCGCCCGAATGGAAGGCGACCGTGGTCGGTCACCATCGGCTGCGCCACGATATCGCGGTGATCCGGCTGATCGGCGAGTACGTCCCGTTCCTCGCGGGTCAATCCGTCGAGGTCCGGGTGCCGCAGCATCCCGGCATGCGCCGCAGGTTCTCTCCCGCCCTGCCCCCGTCCCTGGACGGCAAGATGGAGTTCCATGTGCGCACGGTGCCCGGCGGCTGGTGCAGTGCCAGCATCGTTGCCGACACCAAACCCGGCGATGAATGGCACATCGGTTCTCCCCTAGGCACTTTCAATGTCGACCCGGACGGTGACGAGGTGGTGATGATCGCGGGCGGCACCGGCCTGGCCCCGATGCGCGCCCAGATCCTCGACCTCGCCCGATACGAGGATCCGCCGCCCACCTATCTGTTCGTCGGCGGCCGCTCACCGCGCGACCTGTACGCCGACGATATGCTCTTCCTGCTGGCGAACGAATTGCCCTGGCTCACTGTGATTCCCGTCGTCGAGAGCCCGGAGGACCCCGGCTGGGTCGACGAATGGTACGAGCATTCGCGGGTGGATATCGGATTCCCGCTCGACGATATGCTCTTCGGCACAGTCGCGGATGTGGTCGGTTCGCACGGCGCGTTCGACAACCATCAGGTGCTGGTCTGCGGCTCCCCCACTATGGTCCGGGTAACCCTGGATCGACTGGTCGAAACCGGAACCCCTACTACCGCAATACAATTCGAAGGACTCTGATCGACAGCCCGACCCCGACCGAGCGAGCCCTACGAGCGACATTCGCCCGTCTCGCGTCCGAGTCGTCGAAGCGCATGCGACGCAGTCGCGAGTCTCGACGGCGCCGCTAGCGACTTGCTTACAGGTCGCTCGAAAGGGGCACCCGTGAGACAACAGGTGGCCGCGAACAGGCCGCCCCGCAGGCGCTGCCATTCAAAACAGCGGGTCGTGGCGGATGTTCTTGGTCTGGGTTCCGGCGGCCATCAAGCGGAATTTGGTGGTCTGCACCATCGAGGGTGAGCCGACGATCTGCACATCCCGGTCGGACCAGGGGCCGTAACTGGCGACGACCTTGCCGATCTGGCCGGTCACTCGAGCCTCCAGACCCGGCCAGATGTATTCGGGTTCGCCGGGATCCAGGTACCACCACGGGTTTTCATCGCTCTCGGTGACCGGGGTTACGGTGAGCCATTTATTGGCGGTGGCCAGTTGGCTCAGGATCTCCAGATCATAGAGATCACAGGGATGATGTCCGCCGACGAACAGATGCACCCGAGGATTGATGCGCCGTTGTGCCATCGCCATGATCTGGGCGCGCAGGGGTGCGATGCCGGTACCGCAGCCGACCATCAGCATTTTGCGTTTCACATTGCGCGGTATACCGAGTCCGCCCAGGGGTGAACCGAGTAACCACTGGTCACCGACGGCGGTGTTGCCGACGATGGCCGGGCTGACCCAGCCGCCGAGCACCCCGCGGATATGGAATTCGATCTCTCCGTTCGCATTCGCGGGCACCGCCGGGGACATATAGCGCCACATCCGCGGCCGGGATGGGATCTGCACGCTGATGTACTGGCCCGCGGCGTACTGCATCGGCTGATTCAACTGCAACCGCACGACGGCGAGGTTGCGCAGCACCTCGCGGCGCTCGACGACGGTCCCGCTCCAGACCGGTGGCGTCGATTCCTCTTCGGCCGCACCGATCATGGTCTCGCCGATGATCTTCAGGCCTTCGTCCCAGGCCCGATCGACCTCGTCGGTCCACATCTCGGTGCCCGCGAAGATCCGCATCGCGGTCTTCAATGAGGTGGCGACGGCGGTGTAATGCGCCGCTTGCACGCCGTATTTGCGATGATCGCGCCCGAGTTGGGCAAGGAATGGCAACAGTTTGTCCGGCTCCTCGAGCCGATCGAGCGCATAGGAGATCGCCTTGACCAATCGGTCCCGCTGCGCATCCATTGCCGCGGGGAAAAAGTCCCTGGCGGCGGGGTAGTCGGTGAAAAGGATTGCGTAGAACGAACTGGCCAGCTTGGCCTGACCCCCCTCCTCCGCAGCAACCGCCTTGAACGTCGTTCTGATCAAAGCGACAGTCCGCGAATCCATTTGTGTCACAACCCCTTTTTGCACTCGAACACAAACCTTGAGCCGGCGAGTGAGGTGCTGCGGGACACTCGACAGCAGCGTTGGAACGAGTGTAGGCGAGGTTTGCCAGCTACGGAATCACTCGCATAAACATCACGTATGTAATTCCGCTGAAACCGCGATAGGCACCGCGAAAACCCTTGGAAACAAACCGAAAGAACGAACACGGCGACGAAATCCGTCACATACTCACCGATCTCGTAAGGCCCGGTATGCAAATTTCATCCCAATCAGGTTCCGAGAGCGATCCCACGGCAACCCGCGTGCCACAACCGCTCACCCGGCTATGGCAAATACCACGCACCCACCGAGCTGGCGAACGGCGCAATCACGGGTGCGATCCGGCGCATAGTTAGCTGTACCACTGTCCGCAGCAAACTTCGCAGCTCGGCACATCGTTGGCAACCCCACCATCCGCGGGCCGAAGCCGCCCGGCCTCGAACCACTTGCCGGATACCCAAATCCGGAGTCGGGAGTTTGCTCGAGTACTGCCAGCAGTTATTCGGTGCGGCATTGCGGCATAACGCATTCACCTATCGACGAAACGACAAAGGCTCCGAGCTCGGTTACGAACCGAATCCCGGAGCCTTTACTTTTGCCGTAGCGCTTATCAGCGCCGATTACGCGGCTTCCACACCACCAGTGCGGTACTGCGTTGCGGCGGCACGAGATCGGGGCGATACCCCGCGCGCAGCCGATCCAGTTCGGCCGACATGTCGGCGACCCGCTGCTGCAGCTCCTCGACCTGGTTGGTGAGTTCGATGATGCGCTTGATGCCCGCCAGATTGACGCCCTCGTCCTGGGACAGCCGCTGCACCTCGCGCAGCAGCTCGACGTCCCGTGCCGAATACCGTCGACCGCCACCCGAAGTCCGTTGCGGCGTAACCAGTCCCAAGCGGTCATACGTGCGCAGTGTCTGCGCGTGCATACCCGCCAGCTGGGCCGCGACCGAGATCATGAAGAACTCGGCCCGCGCGGCCCCACTGGATGCCTGCTTCGGACTATCGGACATCACGCACCTGCCCATCCCGCACGTGGATCGAACCCGCTGGCCTTCTCCGCCTCCGCAAAGCGCTTGAGCGCATCGGTGGCATCGTCGTCCAGCTTCTGTGGCACGGCCACCTTGACGGTGACGAGCAGATCGCCCGCCCCGCCGCCGGGACCGCGCTTGGGCACGCCACGGCCGCGCACCCGCAGGATGCGGCCGTCCGCAGTGCCGGGTGGCACCTTGACGCCGACGCGCCCTTCCAGCGTGGGCACGGAAACCGTTGTGCCCAACACCAATTCACTGTAACTGACCGGCAGCACCAGGGTCAGATCGTCGCCGTTGCGGCCGAAGACCTTGTCCTGGCTGACGTGCACGGTGACATAGAGGTCACCCGAAGGCGCACCACGCAGCCCGGCCTCGCCCTGTCCGGCCAGCCGGATCTTCTGCCCATCGCTGACACCGGGCGGAATCCGCACCGTGATGGTGCGGGTCCGATTCTGGATGCCGCTGCCGTGGCAGTCGACACATGGATCGTCGATGATCGAGCCGGTGCCACGGCATTCGTCACACGGCTCGCTGAAGCCGAACGCACCCTGGTTGCGGCTGATCACACCGTTGCCATTGCAGACGGGGCAGACTCGTGGACTGGTACCCGGTTTGGCGCCGCTGCCGTGGCAAGTCGTACACGGCGACGGACTGGTCATCCGCAGTGGAACCGTGACCCCCTGTGCGGCCTCGCGGAACCCCAGGGTCGTCTCGGTCTCCACATCCGCGCCGCGGCGCGGGCGGCTCGCGGTCCGCGTACCGCCCCGGTTGAACAGCCCACCGAGCAGGTCACCGAGGCCACCGTCGCCCGCATTCGCCTGGCCGAAGATGTCACCGATATTGAAGTCCTGCGAGAAGCCGCCGCCCGCACCGGGGTTGAAGCCACCGCGCCCGTATCCGCCACCGGCGAACAGCTTGCGGGTCTCGTCGTATTCCTTGCGCTTGGCCGGATCCGACAGCACGGCATGCGCCTCGCTGACGGTCTTGAACCGCTCCTCGGCCTTGGTATCGCCAGGGTTGGCATCCGGATGCAAGTCACGAGCGAGCTTGCGATACGCCTTCTTGATCTCGTCCTGCGAGGCGCTGGAGGAGACACCCAGCTCCTTGTAGAAGTCCTTTTCGATCCACTCCCGTTGACTCACCGGGCATCTCCTCCTCTCGGGTTCCTATTGGTTGTTCGCATTGGCATCATCGGATGCCTCTTCTTCGACCAGATCGGCCACGCCATCGGTTACCCCGACGAGCGCATGCCGAAGCACGCGATCGCCGAACCGATAGCCCTTGCGCATGACAACACCGATCACCGGATCGTGTCCGGAGCCCTCGTGCTGCACAGCCTCGTGCAGGGTCGGGTCGAAAGGTTCACCCTCCGTACCGAAGTCCTGCAGACCCTGCTTGTGCAGTGCGTCGACGAGCTTGTCCGCGACCGACTTGAGCGGTCCGGCCTCGAGGTCGCCGTGCGCGCGCGCACGATCGAGGTCGTCGAGTACGCCGAGCAATTCGGAGACCACGGCCGCCTTGGCCGTATCGATGGTCGCTTGCCGGTCCCGCTCGACCCGACGCCGGTAGTTGGCGTATTCAGCGGTCAGCCGCTGCAGATCGGCGGTGCGCTCGGCCAGCTCCTTGGCGATGGTCTCGGCCAGGATCTCGGCGCCCCCATCGGTACCGATTACCGGTGCGGTGCCGTTCCCGGCGTCCGAACCGGCCCCCGCGGCGGCCTCGGGGGCCGCCGCAGGTTCCCGGATTTCACCTGGCTGCGCCGTATGGTCGCTGCGCTGACTCCGCTCCTGCGGATCCAGCTTTCGATTGTCGACGAAGGTGATCGGCTCCTGTTCGGAGTTTTCCTCGCTCACTTCTTCTCCGTGTCGACCGGCTCGTCCACAACTTCGGCATCCACGACCTGGTCATCGCTCGCGGAGCTCGACGCGCCGTTGCCGGACGCGGCCTGCTCGGCGGCCGATGCCTCGTAGATGGCCTGACCCAGCGCCTGCGACTCGGTCGCGAGCTTCTCCACCGCGGACTTCACAGCCGCGATATCGGTGCCCTTGAGCGCCTCGTTCGCCTCGGCGATGGCCGCCTCGACCTTGGTCTTGACGTCCGCGGGGACCTTGTCCTCGTTGTCCTTGATGAACTTCTCGGTCTGGTGCACCAGCGACTCGGCCTGGTTGCGGGTCTCGGCCTCCTCGCGGCGGGCCTTGTCCTCGGCGGCGTGCGCCTCGGCGTCCTTGACCATCCGGTCGATCTCCTCCTTGGACAGGCCGGAGCCGTCCTGGATCTTGATCGTGTTCTCCTTGCCGGTGCCCTTGTCCTTCGCGGTCACGTGCACGATGCCGTTGGCGTCGATGTCGAAGGTGACCTCGATCTGCGGCACGCCGCGCGGGGCCGGCGGGATGCCGGTCAGCTCGAACGAACCGAGCAACTTGTTGTGCGAGGCGATCTCGCGCTCACCCTGGAACACCTGGATCTGCACCGACGGCTGGTTGTCATCGGCCGTGGTGAAGGTCTCCGAGCGCTTGGTCGGGATGGTGGTGTTGCGCTCGATGAGCTTGGTCATCACACCGCCCTTGGTCTCGATACCCAGCGACAGCGGGGTGACATCGAGCAGCAGGACGTCCTTGACCTCACCCTTGAGCACACCGGCCTGCAGTGCGGCGCCGACGGCGACGACCTCGTCCGGGTTCACGCCCTTGTTGGGCTCCTTGCCGCCGGTCAGCTCGCGGACCAGGTCCGAGACGGCGGGCATACGGGTCGAGCCACCGACGAGCACGACGTGGTCGATATCGGCGACGTTGATGCCGGCGTCCTTGATCACGGACTGGAACGGCGCACGGGTGCGGTCGAGCAGGTCCGAGGTGATCTTCTGGAATTCGGCGCGGGTCAGCTGCTCGTCGAGGAACAGCGGGTTCTTGTCGGCGTCGACAGTGATGTAGGGCAGGTTGATCGAGGTGCTCTGGCTGGAGCTCAGCTCGATCTTGGCCTTCTCGGACGCCTCACGCAGGCGCTGCATGGCCATCTTGTCCTTGGTCAGGTCGATGCCGGCGCTGGCCTTGAACTTGTCGACCAGCCAGCTCACGACGCGCTCGTCCCAGTCGTCACCACCGAGGTGGTTGTCACCGGAGGTGGCGCGGACCTCGACGACGCCCTCGCCGATTTCCAGCAGCGAGACGTCGAAGGTGCCGCCACCGAGGTCGAAGACCAGGATGGTCTGTTCCTTATCGCCCTTGTCCAGGCCGTACGCGAGTGCGGCCGCGGTGGGCTCGTTGACGATGCGCAGCACGTTCAGACCGGCGATCTGGCCGGCTTCCTTGGTGGCCTGACGCTGCGAGTCCTCGAAGTACGCGGGCACGGTGATGACCGCGTCGGTGATCTCTTCGCCCAGGTAGGCCTCGGCGTCGCGCTTCAGCTTCATCAGCACGCGCGCGCTGATCTCCTGTGCGGTGTACTTCTTGTCGTCGATATCCACCGACCAGTCGGTGCCGATGTGACGCTTGACCGAGCGGATGGTGCGGTCGACGTTGGTGACCGCCTGGTTCTTGGCGGGCTGGCCGACCAGAACCTCGCCGTTCTTGGCGAACGCGACGATCGATGGGGTTGTGCGCGATCCTTCAGAGTTCGCGACGACGACCGGCTCGCCACCTTCGAGAACGGCGACGACCGAGTTCGTGGTCCCGAGGTCGATTCCGACCGCACGAGCCATGATTGTTCCTCCTAGTTGACGTAACTACTTGTATCGGTGCTGGGCGAACGATCGCCCTGCGGCCAGTTGTCCTGTGCCACGAGACCTCGCCCCGAGCACCTCACGGAGCACGGCCCCAGCAACGCTGAGCGTGGTCGGCTCAATCCTGCACCCATTCGACACCGGGCGTCAACTGAAACTTGAGCCGTAGACACTCAACCTTGCCGAACAGCTCAACCAGTGGCCAACGCGCTCTATTCCCGAACCGGGGAAAACACGGGCCGCCGAATGCGGGTTGCCCACGATCGACCGGTCCACGAGGATGGCGGCGACGGTGGCACCGATCGCCGTCGGATCCGCCGAGAGGAGTGGATGTGTCGACGAAGACACGGTCGTGGTGGGGCTGGGGCAATGTCGAGGATGCCGTCGTCGGCGCGGAGCAGGACGCGCTGACCGCACGAGTCTCGGCGATTCTGCCCGAGGCAGATCTCACACCACACGAACCACCGTCGGTCGAATCGCTCGGACTGCCCGAACCACGGGTGACCGCGCCGGATTCGCTGGCCGAGCTGGTATCGACGGATCCGGCCGATCGGGCGGCGCATGCGCACGGCCAGGCGTTTCGCGATGTGGTGCGCAATCTGCTCGGCGATGTGCGCAATGCCCCGGATCTGGTCGTTCGACCGCGTGGCGAAAACGATATCGTCGACATTCTCGACTGGGCGACCGGTGCGAATATCGCGGTAATCCCGTTCGGCGGTGGAACTTCCGTGGTCGGCGGGGTGGAGCCACGATTGCCTTGCGGCCATACCGCGAACGAATTCGCGGCGGCGATCAGCCTCGATCTCGGCGCTCTCGATCGCGTGCTGGAGATCGATCGGACCAGCCGGGCGGCGCGCATCCAGGCCGGAGTATTCGGTCCGGCACTGGAGGATCAGCTGCGCGACGCGGATCTGACGCTGCGGCATTTTCCGCAGTCGTTCGAGTTCTCGACGCTCGGCGGCTGGCTGGCCACC
This sequence comes from Nocardia sp. CA-107356, assembly GCF_050946365.1. Classification (NCBI taxonomy): domain Bacteria; kingdom Bacillati; phylum Actinomycetota; class Actinomycetes; order Mycobacteriales; family Nocardiaceae; genus Nocardia; species Nocardia sp. CA-107356. The sequence goes on from NZ_CP191992.1 coordinate 9,863,726, forward strand.
AGGGCCGGTGGGCATTTCGCGACGCTGTACACCCATATCGATGACCTGGTCGAATCGATGCGGGTGGTGACCCCGACGGGCACCGGCGAATCGAGGCGACTGCCCGGATCCGGGGCTGGACCGTCGCCGGACCGGATGTTCCTCGGATCCGAGGGGACCCTCGGCATCATCACCGAGGCATGGATGCGCCTACAGGACCGGCCACGGTGGCGCGCAACGGCTTCCGCGCACTTCGATGATTACGCGAAGGCGGTCGCCGCCACCAGGGCCATCGCACAGTCCGGTCTGCACCCGAGCAATTGCCGACTGCTCGACCCGGCCGAGGCATTTCTCAATGCCGGTGCCGCGACCAGCGGCGGCGTGCTGGTGCTCGGATTCGAATCCGCCGATCATCCGACGCGCACCTGGATGGAACGCGCGCTGGAGTTGGTCGCCGACCACGGTGGCACCCTGCCCGAGCCCGCGCGCTACACCGAATCGAGCACGCACCAGGCGGGTTCGGGCGCGGCCGATACCTGGCGATCGTCCTTCCTGCGGATGCCCTACCAACGCGATGCCCTGGCGGCCCGATCGATGATCACCGAAACCTTCGAGACCGCCTGCACCTGGGATAAATTCGACAATCTGAAGGCATCGGTGACCGAGGCCGCGAATGCCGCCATCCGGTCGGTCGGCGCCACCGGTGTGGTGACCTGCCGCTTCACCCATGTTTATCCGGACGGTCCGGCACCATATTTCGGCATCTACGCCGCAGGCCGTTGGGGCAGCACGCTCGCACAGTGGGACGACATCAAAGCCGCTGTCTCCGAGGCGCTCTCGGCTGCGGGCGGCACTATCACCCACCATCACGCCGTGGGCCGGGATCACCGGCCCTGGTACGACCGCCAGCGGCCCGACCCGTTCGCGAATGCGTTGCGTGCGGCCAAATCCGCACTGGATCCCGCCGGAATTCTCAACCCCGGCGTGCTGATCTGAGCTGCGAGCTCAGCACTTCTCCACCGGCCCGGCCAAGCCCGGGTGAATATTCGGGATCAGTCCGTTTCCCATCGCGGTGCGCTGTAATAGCTTGACCAGCGTCGCGCGCTCCTCAGCATCGAGTGACGCCGTCACGTCCGCATCCAATCCGGCCACGAGCTCCTCGGCCTGCGCGAGCAGCTTGTGCGCGGCGGGGAGCAGATAGACCGCGTGCGCCCGCCGGTCGGTCGGATGTTTGCGTCGCTCGACCAGTCCGCGCTTCTCCAGTTCGTCGACGAGCCCGACCATCACATTGCGATGGATCCGCTGCGCCTCGCACAGCTGCTGCTGCGATTGGCCGTCGTTCGCACTCAGTATCCGCAGCGTGCCGTAGTGGCGCGGGCTGATGCCGAGCGGCGCGAGCAGGTCGGTGAACCGGTAGGTGACATGAAATCCCAGCTGCCCGAACAGGAAGGCGGGGTGCTCGGACAGCGGCACGAAGGTCGGATCGTCGGTCACCTCCCCACCATACCTCAATTAACGCACTTTTAGTGATTGCACTCTTGATTGATAATCACTTCATGTGCATAGTTTGAGATGTCGTCACACCCCACCGACAGAAGAGAGCTCCCGTGGATACCGACATCTCCCCTGACGCAACAGCCCCACCACACCTCGACCCGCGCCGCTGGATCGCCTTCGCGGTCGTCCTTGCCGCCGGATTCATGGACCTGCTCGACGTCACCATCGTCAACGTCGCGGTGCCCAGCATTCAGACCGATCTGGACGCGCAGTACTCGCAGGTCGAATGGATCATCGCGGCGTATGTGCTGGCCTTCGCCGCGGTGCTGATCACCGGCGGCCGACTCGGTGATATCTACGGCCGCAAGCGAATCTTCCTGATCGGCATGACCGGATTCACGCTGGCCTCGGCCGCCTGCGGATTCAGCACCGATCCGACCATGCTGATCACCTCCCGATTCGTCCAGGGCGCGATGGCCGCGCTGATGGTGCCGCAGATCCTCGCGATCATCCGGGCCACCTTCCCGCAGCATGAGCGGACCAAGGCGATCGCTATCTACAGCGGTGTCGGCGGATCGGCCTCGGCGGTCGGCCTGTCGCTGGGCGGGCTGCTGGTGCAATGGGATCTGTTCGATCTGGCCTGGCGACCGATCTTCCTGGTCAATGTGCCCGTCGGCATCGCAGCATTGATCGCGGCGACCATCGTCATGAAGGATTCGCGCTCGGCCGCCCCGCCGCGGCTCGATCCGGTCGGCATGGTGCTGGCGATCTCCGCGGTATTGCTGCTGACCTATCCGCTCACCGAGGGTCGTCGATTGGACTGGCCCGCATGGACTTTCGTCATGATGGCGGCCGCAGCGGTGGCCTTCGGCGGATTCGTCGCCTTCGAGCGGCGACGCGCGCGGACCGTCGGATCCCCGCTGATCGACCTGGAGCTGTTCCGGTCCCGTCCGTTCACGGTCGGCCTCGCCAGCTGGTTGCTCTTCTGGATCGGACTCGGCGGGTTCTTCCTGGTATGGACGCTGTTCATGCAGGCGGGTCTGGGCTGGTCGGCGATGCGGGCCGGACTCACCGCCGTCTTCTTCGCGGTCGGTGCCGGCATCGGGGCCGGTGTCTCGGTGAGTGCGCTCGCGCCGCGCTTCGGCCGCATCGTGCTGGTCGCCGGTGGTGTGGTCAATGCCGCGGGATTCGGGCTGTACGGGTGGCTGGCCGCGCATTACGGTGCGTCGATCGCCTCCTGGCAGATGGTGATTCCGCTGATCATCACCGGCGCCGGATTCGGGATGGTGGTCGCGCCGACCATCGATCTGCTGCTCGGTCAGGTGCCCGCGCGGGAAGCGGGGGCGGCGTCCGGGCTGCTCAATACCGGGCAGCAGCTCGGCACCGCGCTCGGTGTCGCACTGGTCGGCGTGGTGTTCTTCGGACAGTTGGACCATGATTCGGCGCGTGGCGTCGAAGCGGTCACACCGCAGGTGCGCAGCGAACTGACCACGATCGGCCTGCCGGAACCGGCGCAGGACCAGATCATCGCGAATTTCCTTGCGTGCGTGCGCGATCGGTCCGCGCAGGTCGATCCGATGGAGGTCCCGGCCAGTTGCCAGAGCTCGGATGCGGGCAATTACGCTGTGACACAGGTGCTCACCGATGCGGGCGCGCGAGCCAACGCGGTGAATTTCGCCAACACCTTCGAATACACGCTGTGGTACGGAATCGGTCTACTTGCCGTCATGTGCCTCGGCTTCCTCGTCCTGCCCAAGGACGCACGGCTCGAGCACCATGAAATCGACGATCCTTTGGAACTGGTACCGACAGGAGTCTGAGATGAAAGTACTTGCCATCGGCCGTGACCGAACGGTCGTGAACTCCGCGACCAAGTTGTTGCGCGCCAACGGTTTCGCCACGGTGGGCACAGTCTCCGATGCGGACGCGCTGTTCGCGCTCGACACCGGCGAGATCACCAATCTGATCATCGGCGGTGGCGTGGAACCGAAGTCACGTGCGGCACTCGAGCAGCGGGCGGCCGCACAGCACGTCACGGTGCACGAAGCCGAGCGCGGCGGCCGCAGCATCGAGGAGTACCTGAACGACGTGGTGATCCCGACGCTCGAGCGTCAGTAGTACTGAGACGGCGGCTCCCGTATCCACACGGGAGCCGCTCACCCGCACGCTGCAGCGTCCGGCAGGCGATGGACTGGTCGAGCGCACTGTCCACGGTGCCGCCGCGGGTCGACCACGCACTGCCCCGCTCGGCGCGAGTCTGCACACCACCATCAAGGCACTCGTGGTCTGGACCGAAGGTCATCAGAACGGAATCGCCACGGCCCGTAACTCTCACGGTCGTCGGGCCCGCGAAGCCGAAGTCCTCGAACACCGGACTGTCTGATCCAGGCGCATACTTTTCGGTCGCGGCCGGCGCGCGCGGCAGTAGGGTGGCGAGACAGAGAGGTTTTCCGCCGCGCGCCGCCTATCCGAGGAGTTCGTTATGAGGGCCGCCGTCGTCACCAATACCAAGTTCGCGGTGGAGGAACTGCCGACACCGGTACCCGGGCGCGGGCAGGTGCTGATCAATGTGTCGCGCTGCGGTATCTGCGGTTCCGATCTGCATGCGCGCACCCACGCCGACGAGATGGCGGAGCTGGCCGCGCGCACCGGATACGACCAATTCATGCGTTCGGACCAGAGTGTGGTGCTCGGGCACGAATTCAGCGGCGAGATAGTCGACTACGGACCCGGCTGCCGCAAGCGGTGGCGGCCGGGCACACCCGTGGTGGCGCTGCCGGTCGTGCGGCATGATGGCGCGCCACAACTGACCGGCCTCTCGACGGCGGCGCCCGGCGCCTACGCCGAGCAGGTGGTGGTCCAGGAGTCCATGACGATGCCGGTCCCCAATGGTCTTTCGGCCGAACACGCCGCTCTCACCGAGCCGATGGCCGTTGCCTGGCACGCGGTGCGCAAGGGTCGAGTCGGCAAGGGGCGGACCGCATTCGTCATCGGCTGCGGCCCCATCGGTTTGGCGGTGATCAGCATGCTGAAGGCGGCCGGCGTGCGCACCGTCGTCGCCAGTGACTTCTCCCCACGCCGCCGTGCACTCGCCGAAAGCTGCGGCGCCGATATCGTCGTCGATCCGGCGACCGAATCCCCGTGGGACGCGGCGCCGAAACGCGGCCGGATCAACGGTGTCACCGATATCCTCAGCCTCGGTTTCGACACCATGGAACGCCTGCGGCGCGTCCCGAATGTGCCGTGGTGGTATGTCTTCCGCTTGGCCCACACCCTCGACGCCGGTCCGGCGGGTCCGGTGATCTTCGAATGTGTCGGCGTGCCGGGCATCATCGACCAGATCGTCGCCGCCGCGCCGCCGCTGTCACGTGTGGTCGTCGTCGGCGTCTGTATGGAAACCGACCGGTTCCAACCCGCGATGGCCATCAACAAGGAGATCGAACTTCGCTTCGTTCTCGGCTATGACCCGGGCGAGTTCCGTGACACGCTGCATATGCTCGCCGACGGCAAGGTCGACCCGGGTCCGCTGATCACCGGCACCGTCGGGCTGGACGGCATCGACAATGCGTTCACCGCCCTGGCCAACCCGGAACAGCACGCGAAGATCCTGATCGACCCCGCCAGTAGCGCGATAACGCCCTGACCGGACGCCGTCGCACCGGACTGCGGACGACCTCAGCCGAGGTGGCGGTCGCGGTCGGCCTGGCGGTCGAGCCACGAGGGGGCGCTCACCTCGGTGCCCGGATGTACGAAAGTGGGCTCACCGTGTTCGAGGTAGACGGCGTGGCCCTCCATGCGGGCACGGAAGGCCTGCCAGACGCGGCGGGCCGATCGGGGGCGGACCAAGGTATCGATGGTGTCGATGCGAGCCCACTGCCAGCGGTCCAGTTCGCCGTGCTGCAGTTCGATGGCCGATTCGTCGCCGAGTTCGCCGCAGTCGAAGATATAGAGGATCTTGTCGCCTTTGTCGGCTTTGCCGCCTTTGTCGACTTTCGGTGCCCAGTCGTGCACCAGCAGACGCTGCGGCGGGCGGTCGAGGCCGAGTTCTTCCCGGATCTCGCGGTGACACGCCGCGGCGGGTGATTCACCTGGCTCGACGATACCGCCCGGAATATCCCAACCGCCCTGCTCGGCCGGGTGGACGAGCAGCACGGCCTCGCCGCGCACGAACAGACCTCCCGCGGCCAGCCTCACCTGGGCGAACAATTGCTCGTCACGGTCCGACATCACCTCACGACCTTCCCTCACCGGATCCGGAAATACCGCGGGTTCGGCGTAGTTACCACCGTGTGGCCGTACCTGCTGCGACGATGGGCACGGTCTCTTCACTTGTACACCAGCAGCGCACATACGTCCTCGAACAGCTCGAGAAGGTGGGCTCAGCATGGCCGAGAAGATCTTCGACATCGTGTGGGATGCGATCGATGACACCCCGCGCGACCACGAGAACCTGCGGCTGCGGTCGCAGTTGATATTCGAACTGACCGACTGGATCGCGTCGCGGGGCTGGAGCCGGGAGGCCGCCGCCGAGCAGCTCGGCGTGAGTGCCGCCAGGATCTCCGACCTCCACGGCGGTAAGTCACAGCTGTTCAGCCTGGACGCACTGGTCAATATGATCGCCGCGGCGGGCATGCAGGTGCAGGTGCAGATCACCTGAGCCTCGGTTGGTCACGCTCGCCTCAGTTGGTTGCGGCCAGGACCTGATCGGCGATCTTGTTGTCCAGGGTGACCCGGACCAGCGCTGCGGCCAGGTCGGCGGTGTGGTTCTCCGGGGCCAGATCGGCCAAGCGGTCCGGGTCGGTGGGTAGTTGGATGCATTCGGCGCCGCGCAGAGCGCGTTCGTCGAAATGCGGTCGGGCCCAGATCCACACGTCCTGGACTTCACGTAGGTAGATATCGCTGCCGGTGGGGCCGATGCCCTGGAACTGTTGCAGCAGTTGGGCGGCCCTGGCCGGGTCGTGTTCGGCTTCGTCTGCCAGCTCGCGCAGGTCACCGTGGTAGCGGTCCAGGACGCGAGACGCATTGGCTCCCAACCGGGAAGCCGTACTTTCGTCATACCGCTTGTAGTGGGCGCGGCCGAGCGCGTCGACCAGTTCCTGCCAGTCGGCGTCGGCGACCCGCTGCGGGGTGCGGTATCCGGTGCGCACCAGTTCCCTGGCGGCGCCGACGGCGATAGCGGCGGAGATCCTGGTGCTGAGCAATTCGGCGAGCATGAGCAGTTGGAACAGCGGAGCGGGTTTATCGGCGAGGACGATTCCGGCCTCGGCCGCATAGCCCGTACCCGCCCGATCCATCAGTGCGTTCACCACATCCTGCTGAGTCATGTGCTCCTCCCTGGCTCGTTACCCGAGACGTACCCCGGAGATCCCGGTCCACACTCGCGCGATGTCGTTGCGCAGAACATGCCGCATCAGCTGGTGCTTACGGTGTAGTCCTCAGCCGCGACCGGGCGGGCGACCTGTTGCGGCGCCCGCCGATCAGACCGCGCCACGGCAGGTACGGCAGCAGCCGAACATTGTCTTCAGCCAGAACCGACGCCGCTCCAACCAGGCCGGTCTGGAGCGCGCACGCCGAAATTACTCCGGCAGCAGGCTCAATGTCCCCTCGGCGCTGCGGGCCGCGGTGAGGCAGGCGGTGGTGGTGAACTGGTCGGCGAGCGGGTGACGGGCGCGAGCGCGCCATTTGCGGACCGCGGCCACCGCCTGGACGCGCTGCAGGGCGGGATCGGTGTCGAAAGGGACGCCGAGTCGCAGGTGCGTGGCCACGCCGGAGCCGCCGATCAGGCGGTGCAGTTCGGCGAGATCCGCGGCAGGCAAGGCCAATTCATCGGTGCGCAGACGCCCGAGCAGGCGGAGTTCGGCGAAGCCGTGCACGTCGGCGAGCAAGGTGCGGACTCGGGGCAGCAGTTGGTCGGCGGAGGTGCCCGGGTACACGGTGAGGACGCGGGCCAAGGCGGTCAGCGCCGAATGCGCCTTGAGTTGGTCGGCGCGCTGACCGAATTGGACGTCGAGCACCGAGCGCAACTCGTCCACCCCGCTGCGGCTGGTCAATTCCGCTGCCAGCGTGGCGGAATCGCGCACGCCGAGCCGGATCAGTGTCACCGCCATCCGAATTCCGAACAGACCGAAACGTTCGGCGAGCTGGGCACGTAGTTCCGGTGGGACCGGGAGCGCGATATCGGGGCGCGCGAAGCGATCCGCCGACAGTAGTGCGGCGCTCAGCTCGTCGACCGGAACCCGGGCCAACGCCTCGAAGGCGGTGAACTCCTGCTGACGCAGGGTCGCGGCGGCGAAAGCGAGCAGACCGGCGACGGGAATGACGGCCTGGCACAGTCCGGTTCGCTCCAGTTCCCCGGCGAACCGCATCGCGACATCGCGGGCGGAATGTAGTGCGTCGATGCGGCCCGCCCCGATCTCATCGGCGCGGGAGACCACCCCGATCACCCCGAGCGGCCCCGAAATACCCTGCGCCCCAGCGGTTCCGGCACCGACCTGTTCGAGGAACCGAACATCGGTGTCGTCCAGCCGACGCAGCAGATACACGATGGCGTCCGCACCGGGGACCGAAACACCCGTCCCCGCTCGGTCGCCGTCCGCATCGCCCGGCGTGAGCAGCCGCGCGGTGCGCATCGACACCTCCCGCGACAGCGATGACGTCCCCGGGGTGTCGATGATGGTGGTATTCGCCAGCGCGGCGGCGGGCCACTCGACCTCGAGATGGTCGACCGGACGCGGGCTGGGCGCGTTCCAGTTGAGTCGTTCCAGATCGAAGGTCAGTCCGTGGGTGCCGCTACCGCGGCGCACCACCACATTCGCCGTCGACCCATCCGGTGCGTAGGCCGTGACGCTCGGGGTCGAGCCATTGCGGTACCAGGTGACGACACGCGTGCACTCGGTCGCATCGGTCGGCGCGATGTCCTGTCCGACCAGAGAGTTGAGCAGTGTCGACTTACCCGCCTTCAACGAACCGGCCAACGCCACCCGCAGCGGCTGATCCAGGCGGCGAGCACAATCGGCCAGCAGTGCGTGCGGCCGCGGCTCACGGGGAAAGGCCTGCCTGGCCGCGGCGACCAGCTGATGCGCCTCGGCGACGATGCCGGGTGCCCGCCGGGCATCATGCCGGGTCACGTCTCTTCTCACGGAGCTACCGTACCGGCGGCCCATTCACTCGGCGCGGCGATGGCCGGTTACATAGCGTCCGCATAGCGCCGCAGCTCGGCGACCATCCCCAGCTGCCGTTCGAGCACCGCACAGCGCTCGGCCCGCCGCGCCGCCTCCATATTCGCCGCCTCCTGCGCGGCGCGCAGTGAATCGTCGATCGATCGCAGACTGCGTTCGGCGATACCGGTGTAATGGTCGCGCAGCGCCCGATGGATTCGGTGCAGCCGATCCTTGGATTCCTTGGCCGCATGGAAGGCAACGTCATCGACGAAGCGCCGGATGGCGACCTTCGCCTCGTTGCGGCGCCGGGCCAGCCTGGCCTGCTTGTCATCGCGGAATGCCTTACCGCCCACCAGAACACCGGCGCCGATGGAGATCGGATTGAGCATCGCGAGCCCGGCGAAGGTGGTGGCGAGGCCGACCATCAGCACGCCACCGTAGGAGCCGCGCATGCCGACCAGAATCTTGCTGCCGAAGCTGATATCGGGCTCCAGATCGGCGAGGGTGCCCGAGTCGGTCCTGGTGCCTTCGGTGTGCAGGCCGGAGCTGACATCGGGCAGGTCGACCGCGCCGAGTTCGGCGAAATGTCCGGCGACCCGCTCGGCGAGCTCGACCGCCCGGGTATGGGTCCAGAGCAGGTTGTCGCCGAGCGCGGTGTCGATATCGCCGGTGACCCATTCGGTGATCCGGTCCCAATGTCGGCCCGGGTCGTGTTCATCGATCCACTCCTCACCGGTTCTGGCGATTTCGCGCAGGCGGTCGCGCAGATCGTGATCGATATCGCCCGCGAGGTCGGTGATGCCGTCGGAGAGGGTCAGCTGCCAGGCCGAGGTGCGCCGGTGCAGATCCTCGGCGGTGGTCCTGGCCAACTGCAGCTCGCGGACCGCCACCGCACCCTGGCGGGGATCGCGCAGCGCGACCAGTTCACTGCCGAGCGCGAGCGCCAAATGCTCTGCGGCCGATTGGATATCGTGGGCCACCGCGAGCCGGGTCGCCGCCTGGTCGCGGGCCACCACCTGATCGCGCAGGAACTGATACAGCACGCCGAAGCCGGATTCGGCGCCGAGTTGCTGGTCCTGCAGCAGCATCGCGTGGCGGCGCAGCACCGCGGAGACCGGGATGATCGGGACCTCGACCCCGGCTCGGCTCAGATGGCCCTCGTCGGCCTGATGGACCTGGCGCCAATGCGGATACAGGTCGATCTTGGTGAGCAGCAGTGCGGTGGTCGGGCACAGTTCGCGGACCTGCCGGAGGAAGGCGAGTTCCGGTTCGGTCAGTTCGGTGGAGGCATCGGAGAGCACCAGAACCGCGTCGGCGGTGGCGACCATGCCGAGCACGCCTGCCGCATAAGAACTTCCGTGTCCGCCGACGCCAGGTGTGTCCACCAGGACGATGCCGTCGGCGAGCAGCGGATTCGGGAGCTGGATCTCGAGGCGCAGCACCCGACGGCCGTGTGCCTGCGGTGCGCGTGCGGTAACCGAGCCGATCTCGTCGACCGGCAACGGAACTCGCGCCTCCTCCGCACCGCTCGGACCGGCCAGGACGAGTTCGGCGCGCGGTTCGGGACCGTGCGCGAGCAAGGTCGGGACCGCGGTGGTCGCGTCGTCGCCCACCGGGCAGATCTCGAGGTTCAACAGGGCATTGACGAAACAGCTCTTGCCCTGACCCAGTTGTCCGGCGATCACGATGCGGCGCCGCGGATCACGGACCCGGTCGGCCGCCACTTCCAGGCGGCCGACCAGATCATTGCGACCCGCGGCGCGTGCCGCGGCGATGGTTTCACCCAGTACCGTCAGCAGCGGTACCGCGGGCGGTTGAGCTTGCACTGCGGGTGTCCCCATCGAACCTCTTTCGTACCGATATCTGCCGGGCAGCTATCTTCTCAGTGCAGGAAGGCGTCGCCGCCGAGATCGCCGCCAGCGTGTCCGGTCAGATCGGTGCCCGCATGGCTATCGGTGAAGAGCCCGGAGTCGCTGTGTCCGGTCACCGAGGTGTCCAGATGCGAACCGGCCGAACTGTCGAGTCCGGAACCGAAGGCACTCGAAACATCCAGCGACGACCAGGTATTCGCGGTGGACCCGACGGTCGAGGACGCGCCACCGGTCAGCGCCGAACCGGCGTGACCACCGAGATCCGCGGCACCACTGGCAGCGCCCTGCGCCGCACCGCCGACCGAACCACCCACGCCGGCGCCCGAGTGCACCGTGCTGTCGACGCTCGAGGAAAGGCCGCCGCCGAGACCGGCATTCGCCGAGCCGCCGAGACCCGTGGAAAGCCCGGTCGCCAAACCGGTTCCGGCATGCGCGCCACCGTCGACGGCACCGCCGAGCCCCGCTTCCAGACCGGTTCCCGCGTGCACACCACTGTCGATCGCACCACCGAGCCCGGTCTCCAAACCGGTTCCGGCATGCGCACCGCCACCGACCCCACCGCCGACCCCGGTCGAAAGCCCGGTGCCCAGCTGCGCTCCGGCGTCGACCGCGCCCTGCACACCGGTCGACACACTGCCGCCGACCCCGGTGGCAGCTCCGATTCCGGTGGACAGACCCGTCTCCAGTCCGGTCACCGCATGGCCTCCGGCATCGACGGCACCGCCCAAGCCGGTGGACAGACCCGCACCGAGCTGCGAACCCGCATGCGCGCCAGCACCGAGCGCGCCACCGAGACCGGACGACAGACCCGCGCCGAGATCGGCACCCGCCTGAGCACCAGCACTCAAACCGGACGACAGACCGGCACCGAGATCGCTTCCGACGTGCGCGCCGCTATCGACCGCACCACCGATGCCGGTGGTCAACCCGCCGGCCGCGCCACCGGAGAACCCGGTCGTGGCCTGCGCACCCGCGTCGAGCGCGCCACCCAGACCGGTCTCCAGACCCGACCCGACCTGTCCGCCGCCATCGACGGCACCGCCCAGACTCGTCGACAGCCCGCCACCGAGGTCAGCGCCCGCGCCGAGCGCGGCACCGGTGGCCAGACTCGATTCCAGCCCGGTCGTCACCTGACCGCTCGCACCGACCCCGGACGACACACCAGTCGACACTCCGCCGCCCAGCCCCGCACCGGCATCCACCACGCCGCCGATGCCAGTAGCCAAACCGCCACCGAGCTCCGACCCCGCCTGCGCCCCCGCCCCAAAGGCACCCTCGATCCCCGAAGTCGCCTGCGCACCAGCATCAACAACCCCGTTCACACCTGTGGACACACCACCACCGGCTCCTGCGGCCCCACCGATTCCGGTGGACACTCCAGCACCAAGTCCGGCCCCCGCCTGCGCACCAGCATCAACAGCACCGCCAACGCCGGTCGACAGCCCGGTTTCCAAACCACCAGCCGCCTGCCCACCCGCGTCGATAGCACCACTCAAACCGGAAGACAACCCCGCACCCAGATCACCACCGACCTGTGCACCGCCACCAACAGCACCACCAATTCCCGTGGACAGCCCGGATTCCAGACCACCTGCCGCCTGTGCACCAGCATCGACAGCACCGCCGATACCCGTAGACAGCCCGGCACCAGCGTCAACCGCGCCACCGATTCCGGTCGACAGCCCAGTTTCCAAACCACCAGCCGCTTGACCACCCGCATCGATAGCACCGCTCAGACCTGAGGACAGCCCTGCGCCGAGATCGCCACCGACCTGCGCACCGCCCCCCAAAGCGCCACCAACTCCGGTGGTCAGCCCGGATTCCAGACCGCCCACCGCCTGCGCACCGGCATCAACAGCACCACCCAGGCCGGTGGACAAGCCACCACCCAGACCAGCACCGGCATCGACGGCACCGCCGATGCCGGTCGACAGCCCTGCGCCGAGATCGCCACCGACCTGCGCACCGCCACCGACCGCGCCACCAATTCCCGTGGACAGCCCGGATTCCAGACCACCCGCCGCCTGCGCACCAGCATCAACAGCACCACCCAGGCCGGTGGACAAGCCACCACCCAGACCAGCACCGGCATCGACGGCACCGCCGATGCCGGTCGACACGCTCGCGCCGAGATCGCTGCCGACCTGTGTCGCGCCGCCGACAGCACCGCTGACGCCGGTGGTCAGATCCGCGCCCGCTTGGGCACCGGCGTTCACCGCACCCGTCAGGCCGGTGGACAGCTCGGCGTTCGCGTCGGCCGCAGTGCCGATTGCGCTGGAGAATCCGGTTGTTGCCTGGGTACCGACATCGAGGGCGCCGCCGAGACCGGTGGACAGGCCCGCTTCGAGGCCGGACCCGGCTTGCGCACCGGCATCCAGTGCGCCGTTGAGGCCGGTCGACAGGCCGCCGCCGAGATCGACGCCCGCGTCGACAGCACCGCCGAGACCGGCCTCCAGGCCCGAAATCGCGTGCGCCCCAGCACCGATCGTGCCGCCGAGCCCGGCACCGAGATCAGCGTCCGCACCGACAGCGCCACCGATTCCCGTCTCCAGGCCCGCCGCCGCTTGGGTGCCGGCATCGACCACACCGCTGAGGCCGGCGGAAAGGCTCGTGCCGAGATCAGCGCCGGCTTGGGCACCGGCGCCGATGGCGCCGCCCAGCCCGGCGCCGAGGTCGGCACCGGCTCCGATGACGCCGCTCAGCCCGGCGCCGAGTTCTGCGCCTACCTGGCCACCCGCGCCGAAACCACCGGACAGCCCGGTCTCCAAGCCGGAAATCACCTGCGCTCCGGCGTCGACAGCACCGTTCAGGCCTGCGCCGATGGTGGCGTCCAGACCCGTGCCCACCTGCGCTCCGGCACCCAATGCGCCCTCCAGACCCGTGGCCAGATCGCCCCCGGCTTGCGCACCGGCGCCGAGCGCGCCGCCGAGACCAGCGGCCAGACCGGTCACGGCCTGCACACCGGCATCGACGACGCCACCGAGACCGGCGCTCAGATCCGCGCCCGCGTTGACGATGCCGCCGAGGCCGGTGGCCACGCCGGCGCCGAGATCGGCTCCGGCCTGCAGACCAGCGCCGATCGCGCCGCCGAGCCCGGTGGCCAGGTCGAGGCCGGTACCGACGTCGAGGCCGAGGTCGGCACCGAGATTGATATCGGTGCCGAGGTCGACGCCCGCGTCGGCGGCCGCGCCGATACCGACCGCGGCGGCGGTATTCGCGCCGGCCGCGGCATTCGCATCGCCCGCACCACCGGCGGCCACGATCGCCGACAGCTGCGAACCGCCCGCGATCAGGGCCGATTCGGCGACCATCGGGGCGACGGCGGCAATGTCCTCCGGCGTCACATCGGGCAAACCGGCAGCTGCCAGTGCCTGTCCGGGGTTCGCGCAGTAACCCACCGCGGCCTCATGGTCACGGAGCAGGTTGAGGATGAACTCCAGAATCGCGTTGGGTGTCATCGAAATCATCTCCTGGATGAGCGGACCCGGGCGATCCGCGGTAGTTGGAATGCATTTCACGCTAGGGACGTCAAGCGTTACTTCGAAACGGGGCGCACCCCTACTGCGCGCCGCACGTCGGCGTTAGGGGCACCCGAACCATTAGGGGAATTTCCCCGCAACTTCCCCGACTCAGTAACGGCGGATGCCCAGCAACCGACAGAAGTGTTGCGGCTGGCAGGTCCACTCCGCCCCTTCCCAACTACAACAGCGACTACCTGGCCACACAGTTTCGAACGGGGTTCTCGAATGACAGAGCGTCTGGCGCTCGGCATAACTGTCGGTGCGTCGAATTCGGTCGCAGTGGCGACGCCGGGGGACGGCAGCGATTTCGACAGAGGCCACACCGGCGCCACTGTCATTACCCATCCGAGTGTGTTGCGCCTCACCTCGGAGGCGGCGCCCACATTCGGGAGTAGTGCTCGCCCGACCGGCAGGCATTCCAGTGACGTCGTGCTCGAGGGTTTCGTCGAGCGGGTCGGCGATCCGGTGGATATGCTCGCCGAGGACGGAAGCGCCCACTCTGCAGCGGATCTCGTGGCCACCGCGGTCGATTGCCTGATCGAGGAGATCGGTGCCGACGCCGCGCAATCGACGGTCGCCTGCCATCCGGCGTGGTGGTCGCGGCACACCGTCGACGTGCAGCGGGCCGCCCTGGATCGCGCGGGTCTGCGCGAGGTGACGCTGGTTCCGGAGCCGACCGCGGCGGCGCGGTGGCTCGAGGCCGCACACGGCCCGCTCGGCGACGGCGTGGTGGTCGTCTACGACCTCGGCGCATCCGGTCTCACCGTCTCGGTGGTGCGTACCGGCGTGCAGGCAGCCGTGCTCGGCACACCACTGCGGACCACCGATGTCGCCGGCGCCGAATTCGATCTGCTGACCATGCGCTACATCCTGGCTAATGCCCTGCGAGGAAATGATTTCGATCCGTTCGATCCGGTGATCGAACGGGAATTGTCGGCATTGCGTGATCGCTGCCGATATGCGAAAGAAGAGCTTTCCACAAATACCGCGACGGTCGTCCCGGTCCGTTTGAACCCGGCCGATCACCGGCCCGAAAACATCCGACTGGTCCGTGGCGAACTCGAGGATCTACTCCGCGGGCCATTACTGACCTCGATCGACCTCATCCGCGACGCGGTACATCGCGCCGGACTCGATATCGGCGAAATCGGCCGGGTGCTGCTCACCGGCGGCGGCGGCGCGATCCCGCTGGTGGCCGAGTTGGTCTCGACCGAATTCGGGCTCCCCGTGGTCGCGGCGCCAGAGCCGAGGTTCACCAGCGCACTCGGCGCCGCCGAGCTGGCCGCGGATCTGCTGTCCGCAACGGTGGATCGCACCCCGGTCGCGGCCATGGCCGTCGGCATTGCGAAAACCACGGAAATTCCGACGGTGCCGCGTCGCGTCGAGCCGGCCGCGCGCAGCACCCGCATGACCGGCAGCACCCCGGCCGACGATAACGACACGGTGCCCAATCAGACCTTGCCGAAGGCGAGCGACCGACCGCGCCGCAGGTTCACCGGCCGTCAGCGCGCCGCCATCATCGCGGGCGCGGCAGTGGTAATCGGCGCACTCGCCACCGGCACCGTCGCCATCGGCACCAGCGCCCAGTCGGGGCCGAACCAGCCGGCGAGCACCGATCCGACGACCGTCCCCGGCGCGGCGGTCGTCGCGGTGACCAACAACGGCACCACCGCCGGCGCGGCGACCACCTCCGCGAAGGATTCGCCCGCCGGAAGTCCGGATCAGCCTAAACCCGTTGCCGGACAACCGGGTTCCGCCGCCACGAGCAGCGTCGCCGTAATGAACAGTCAGCCCGCAGCGGGCCAGACCACCGACGGCCAACCCGCCCAGAGCCAACCGGCACAGAGTCAACCCGCATCCGCATCGCAGCCGTCGCCGGAGGTTCCGGCACCGCAGACACAGCCCGCCACACAGACACAGCCGGCCCCGCAGCCGCAGCCCGTCCCACAGCCACAGCCCGTCCCACAGCCACAGGTCCCAACTGTCCCCTTGACCCTGCCAACCGACACCCTGGGCGACACCGTCGGCGGCGTGGTATCCGCACTGCCCAAAATTCCCGGAGGCAGATAATGAGTGATATCGCCTTCGACACGCTGCCCTGCGCGCGCGAGATCTTCCGCGAGTTGGACGCCGCCGACCGTCAACCGGTCGTCTATCTCATCCGCGGCCGCTCCGGCTCCGGCAAATCCACCCTCCTCTCGGTGATCCGGACCCGCCTGCGCGCCCATGGCATCGCGTTTCAAGACGATCCCGCAATGCCCGAATACCTTGTTGCGCCGCACGCCGGCTCGGGAAACGGCGCGCATGCGATGGTGAGCGGCCAGGAAACGGACCAGCATGTTGACAACGATTCGCATGCCAACCGGATACCCGGTAACGGCGCAGACCTTGCCACTGGCGACGGACATCGCCCCGGCCACACACCCCGTACCGTCGAAAAACCCAGCACCGGCCCGCACTCCACCAACGGCGCGCACCCGCGCGGCATCGCCCCGCGCCCGGCCCTGATCATCGACAACGCACACACTCTCAGCGCAGCCGATCTCGAATCCCTGTGCGCGACTATCGAATCCGGCCGCTACACGGTCATCGTCGCAACCCAGCCACGCCCGCACGATCCACATCTGCGCGCGCTCTCCGACACGGTCGCCCGCCGCGGCCGGGTGGCCGATCTGCGTGCCCTCGGCGTCTCCGATATCGCGCCGTTCGCCCGCGAACTCGGCATGGCGGTGCCGCGTCCGGTCGCCCAGCACATCCATCGGCAGACCTCGGGCAGCCGTGGCGGTGTGGTCGCCGCACTGACCGCCGCCTGTTCGGCCCGGCTCGACGCCGGAATCAGCGCCGTCGACGACGCCGTTGCCGCATGGGCCCGTGCGCTCCTGGACAACCTCGAGCCGGATCTGCTGGAGACCCTGGTCGTCGCCACCACCGGCACCGGACTGGACTCCACCGAACTCACCGAGGTCCTCGGCGTGGAAAGCGCCGCGGCCCAGAACCTCATCGACCGGGCCAGGGCCAGCGCCCTGGTCACCGATGCCGATCTGCTGCTGGAACCGGCCGTCGCACCGCTGCGCACCTTGCTCGGCGATCGCCGATTCGTCGCCGTCCAGCGCCGATTGCTCAACGCTCGACTGGACGCGGGCCTGCTGCGCGATCACACCGCACTGCTGCTCGCCGAATCCGGCGTCCGCGACCAGCGGCTGGCCGAATTCCTCTGCACCGCAGCCGATAAGGCGGGCCGCGAGGCCGTCCGCTACTACGCCGCCGCGGCGGCCAGCGGCGCCGATCTCGACCTCATCGCGCTGCGCTGGGCGGAGGCGGCCGCGAACACCGGTGACGGCGATACGGCCATGCGGCTGGCCGAACCGCTCTTGGCTCGCCCGGGTGTCTCCGGTGCGGAACTGGCTGCGGCCGTGCGGATCTGCGCGGCGGTGCTCACCCGACGTGGTCTGGTCGGCCGCGCCGCCCAGCTGTATTCCTGGCTGGGCGCGCAGCGGATCGGCGCGGATTGGGCGGTCGGCGCGACCGTGCAGTACCTCGCGGGTGACGTGACCGCCGCGGCGGAGCTGTCCGAATCATCGACGCAATGGCCGCCGACCGAGGCCAACGCACACTCCCGGCTGATCGCCAGCGCACTCGCCCGCACCATCGTCGAACACGAAACCGGCACCGCCACAGCGGTATCCGCACTCATCCAGGCCGCGCAGGCCGATGCGAGCACCGATCGGTTCCTGCCGTGCACCGCGGTCTCCATCGCGACGCTGCTGTGCCTGAGCACCGGCGAGCCGCGCCGCGCCGGTGAGGCGCTGCGCCGGGCCACCACCAGCGGCCTGCGCTGTCACCAACTGGAGGTGCTCGCCGCTTGGGCCGCGATGCTCGGTGGCGACGAACAGGCCGCCGCGGCCACCGTTGCCGCGCTGCAACCGAATTCGCTCGATATCCGCGACCGCCTGCTCGCGCACGGCGTCGCGGTCGGCTTGGCCCGCCGCGGCGGTGATCATGCCGCGCTCGCCCGCGCCTGGCAGGCCGCTTATCCACTCTTCGACGATGTCGATGCCGACCTGCTCACCCTGCTGCCGATCGGCGAATTGTGGCTCGCGGGCATCCGCCTGCGCGATGAGCGCCGGATCGCGCCGCTGGTCGATGCCTCTCGTGCCCTGCTCCGACGGCTGGACCAACCGCCCGCCTGGGCCAATGCCTTCCACTGGTACGGCGTGCAGGCCGCGATCGCGCACGAAAGTCCCGAGGAACTGCTCCCGCACGCCCAGACGCTCAAGGGTGCGGCCGAAGCCGGGGACCGGCACGCCGCGATCCTCGCCGACGCGGGCCGCACCTGGGTGCTCGTCTTGCGCGGCCAAGTCGCCGCGGCCCCGGTACAGGCGGCCGTGGCCGGACTCCGCGAGATCGGCCTGACCTGGGACGCCGCCCGACTCGCCAGCGAGGCCGCGCTCGCTGCCGCCGATTCCACGACTGCGACGGCACTGCTCAAACTGGCCAGGACCGTCCGCGCCGACGCCCGGCCCCAGGAACAGCCGGTCCGCACGCCCGCACCCGCCGCGACCACTGGCGATGGGCAGACGCCGGCGCCGGCGCCGATCCCGGATGCGGCGATCCTCAGCGACCGGGAACGCGAGGTCGCCGAACTGGTGCTGCTCGGTTTGACCTATCGGGAGATCGGCGCTCGTCTGTACATTTCGGCCAAAACTGTGGAGCATCATGTCGCCCGTATCCGACGCCGGATCGGTGCCCGTTCCCGTTCGGAGTTATTGTCGATGCTCCGCGCCATGGGACACGGCTCGCTGCTGGTGTGATCAGGGTGCGGGCCGATCCGTGACGCCGAAGCGAGGTAATTGAGGATGGCCACTGGGGTGGGCCTGCGCATCGCCGAGGACAACTGCACAGCGGCCATCGTGACCGACAACGGCGAACCGCAGTTCATAGTCCGTGAGTCGATCCTGCACATGGCCGATGACGGCGACACCGTTCTCGGCGGTCCGGCCCCGGCCGGTCATACGCATTCGATCACCGGTTTTGCCTCCGCGGTCGGCAATCCGGCCGGTATCTCCGTCGATGCCGGCGAGGCCTACCGGGCCGAGGATCTGGTCGCGACGGCTCTGTTCTGCCTGATCAATCTCACCGCCGAACATTTGAACGGCGCTGCCGAGTTCTACGCGACCTACCCCGCCCACTGGCCGTCCGAATATGTGCTCTCGCTGCGCGAAGCCCTCGACTACCTCGGCCTGCGTTCGGTATTGCTGGTCAGCGAGGGTGATCTACCGAACAGTGACGCCGTCGCCCCGGAGCAGTCCTATGCCTACGACGCCGCGCGGGCCGCGTTGGCCGCGGTGCTGGCAACGCCCGCCGGCGCGACGCCGCCGGATCCGAGCAATGCCGAGAATTCGACCGTGGTCACCGACGTCATTCCGGCGGTGCCCGCGCCCGATGCGCAGCTGCAGGCCTATTCGGCGGCGATTCCGATCGGCGCACCGCTCGTCGCACCGACCGGGGAACCGCTCGTCGCACCGACCGCCGTCGAGGCGCCCGCGGCCGCGGCGGAAACCCCCAAGGCTCGGCGCGCCACCCCGCTGCTGATCGCGGTCGCGGCCGCCATCGGATTGGTGCTCGGCGGCTTCGGTATCGCGGTGCTGTTCGGTGACCCGGGCGCAACCCCGGTGCCGCCGATGCGCGACGCCAAGCCCGATCAGGTGTCGGTGAGCCCGACTCCGCAACCGCCGGTCGACCTCCCGACCGTGCCGATCACTACGACCACCGAACCGCCCATCGTCATCACCAGTACCGAACCGGAGACGACCACCGAAGCGCCGACCACGACGCCGCCGCCGACCACCACAACCGAGCCGCCCACCACGACACCGCCGACCACCACCCGGCCGGGTCGGACCACGACGACACGCCCCGGGTTCCCCATGTGGACCGCTCCGGGGTGGAGTCCACAGCCGTGGGAACCGCAGTACACGTTCGGCTTCCCAACTCCTCGCTGATTTAGTAGCGACCGACACTGGTTTGTGCCTTAAAGTGATCGGCTGACCGCTGTTGTCGGAAAATTTGCGAACAACAGGTCTGTTGCTGGACGAAGACTGTGCGCCACCGGATACTGCCCATGGCCCACGGACGTAGCTGGCACACCTCGTGCCGACGAAGGGACTTCATGCGCAAGTTGGTGGCGCGTAGCGCCACGGTCAAGGCAGCCTCGATCGGCTTCGCCGCGACCGTTTTCATCGCACCCTTACTCGTCACCACCACCGCTACGGCCGAACCGACAGCACCGGGCCAGCTGAGCGCCGATAGCCTGCCGCCCGAACTGGTGCAGGCCATATCCCGCGATCTGAAGATGACGCCCGCGGAGTATCTGGAGCGCTCCGCCAAGGCCCAGGAACTCAGCGACTACGCCCACACATTCCGCAATGAGCGCCCCGATACCTACGCGGGCGCCTGGATCGGCACCGACGGCAAGCCGGTCGTCGCGGTCACCTCGCTCGATGCCGCCGAGATCGCCGCGGGCGACGGCTATCAGACCCGACTGGCCCCGGTCTCGGCGAACAGCCTGGAGAACTCACTGATGCAGCTGAATCAGTGGATCAACACGCTGCCGAAGGAGATCGCCCAGTCGATCAACTCGGTCGCGGTCGACTTCATGAACAGCCAGTTGGTGATGTCCGTTGCCAATACGCCGGTCGACCACGCACTGAATCTGCCGACGCTGATCGCCAACGTCAAGGTCATCCTGTCGCCCAATAGCGGCGGTCCCGTCGAGCGCCGTCCAATGGGCGGCGACACCTATATCACCGCGCCGACCTCGCTGAAGGACACCTCGCTGCGCGGCGTCGATGTCTGCTCGTTCGGCTTCAACAGCGTGGACGCAGCGGGTAACGCGCTGAATATCAGTGCGGGCCACTGCGATCCGAATATCGACAAGGGCGATCAGCAGGCCACCGTCTACCTGCCCAATATCCGCGATATCCCGAACAGCATCGAACTCGGCAACTTCGTCCAGGCGCGCCTGGGCGGCCCGAGCGCACTCGACTACTCCGTCATCAAGCTGAACGAACGCTCGGTCAACGCGGGCATGGACCAGCCGTCGGTGCGCGGGTCCAACGGCACCACGCTGACCATCACCGGCACCGCCGAACCGGTCACCGGCGCTCCGATCTGCAAATCGGGCCAGTCCTCCACCTTCACCTGTGGGTTCGTGGTGGCGGATCGGGTCGAGACCCAGCTCTACACCTCCGAGGGCGTGAGCAAGACCGTGCGCGGCTTCGCCAGTTCGGCCTGCACGCTCGGCGGCGACAGCGGCGGCGCGATCGTCTCGGGCACCCTCGCCCTCGGCATCACCAGCGGTTCCAACGCCGCTGACGCGCCCGATTGCAATGAGGCCAATATGGCGCTCGCGCAGTACGGCGGCACCGCGACGCTCGGCATTCCGATTCGCTCGATCCTGGCCGATATCGATGCGTCCGCGGGCGGCGGCGTCGGCAACGGCATCGCGGTGCGTACCCGGCCGAACGCCGGGTGATCCGGTTGCCCGCGCCGCGCGGTCTGCCGGTTCCGTAGTGGGCCGAACAACACTACGACTCGAGTAGGCATAACCGGCCGGACACCTTAAGGTATGGACATGCTCCTGCCACGTATAGGTCAGTTCCGATCAGCTGCGCGACAGACCCGAGTCCGAAAATCAGTAATCGCCGCGTCAGCGGCGATTCTGCTGTTCGGTCCGACGGCGGCAGTAGCGAACGCACAACCCGATCAGCCCGCCCTACCCGCCGAGCTGATCGCGGCGGTCGCGCGTGATCTGAAGATCTCTCCCGAGGAGTACCTGCGCCGCGCCGATCTGGCGCAGCAGGTCGCGGCCTTCGCCACTACGGCGCAGCGCCAGTTCCCGCAGGTCTTCGGTGGCTCGTGGCTCGATGACGGCGGCAAGGCGGTGGTGGCGCTCGCACAGGGCCCCGGCGCGGACGAGGCCCGCAATGCCGCCACGTCGGCCGGATTCGAGGTCCGCAATGTCGCCAAGAGCGAGGCGGCGCTGCACGGTGAGAAGAGCGCGTTCGAGCGTTGGCTCGATGGGCAGCCCGAAGCCGTCTCCGCACTGGTGCGCGGCGTTGTGGTCGATACCGTCAACAACAGCATCGCGGTCCGGGTCGAGCAGGCCGGTCTGCCGATGCCGAACTTCATCGATCCGTCGCGGGTCATCGTGATGGCGCCTCCGGTCGCCGGTGAGCAGCTGCAGACGACTCCGGTCGCCGGTGCGATGCAGACCGGCCCGCTGGCCGGTGGCGACGGTTACGCCTCGATCGCCGGGAGGATGTCGCTGCGGTGCTCGCTCGGCTTCAATGGCACCGACCGTGCGGGCAATGTCGTGAACATCACCGCGGGTCACTGCAACCCTGACCTTCCGTCGGCGGGCACGGCGAATGCGTCGGGCGTCTTCGAACTGAACGGCGATCGGCCGGGCGCGCAGCTGGGCACCTTCCAGAAGTCGGTGCTCGGCGCGCAGGACTACTCGATCATCCGGATCAACGACCAGGCCAAGGATCGGTTCACGAACAACTTCGTGCGTCAGCCGGGCGCGCCCGTCGCGGTCGAGGGCGTTGCCGTTCCGGTCGTCGGCGCTCCGGTCTGCAAGTCCGGTGCGCGCACCGGCTTCAGCTGCGGCATCGTCAACGCTGTCGATCAGACCGTGCAGGTCGGCGATCGGGAGCTGACCCAGTCCTTCTCTGCCAACATCTGCGCCCTGCCCGGTGACAGCGGCGGCGCGATCGTCTCCGGCCGGATGGCGCTCGGCATTTCCAGTGCGTCCTCGGTCGCCGACTTCCCGATCTGCGAGATCCCGAATCTGATCGGTGCCCTCACCGGCAACGCACCGCAGCTGTTCGCGCAGCCGGTCAGCGTGGTGCTTTCGGACAACCCGGGTCTGAAGGTCAATAACTGAGCCCGAACCGACCGGCGGGTACCCGGAACTAGCCAACGGCTCGGAAAGGCCGACAGCGGCGACGCTGTCGGCCTTTTTGCTGTCACTGCGGGCGATCTTGCTGACCTTGTGCGGCCCGAACGTGCCTGAATGCCCTGTGGAGCGTCGCCATATTCCGGCATCCTGGACTGCATGTGTTTGGTGTTGATCGGTTGGCGGGTGCATCCGGAATATCGGTTGATCATTGCGGCCAACCGCGATGAGTTCTATTCCCGCCCGACCGAGTCGATGCGATGGTGGTCCGAGGTACCCGGACTGCTGGCGGGGCGCGATTTGGGGGCGATCGGCAGGCACGCGGGCGATCCACCCGGCACCTGGCTCGGCTTGGCGCGGGAGGTGAGGGGGCGCAATCGATTCGCCACGGTGACCAATGTGCGCAACCCGAAAGCCGAACGCGGCGATGCCCGTTCGCGCGGGGCGCTGCTGATGGACTTCCTGCGCGGCGCCGGCGATGATGTCCCGGGACCGGAAAACTACCTTCTCGACGTCGCGGCCGCTCCGGATGACTACAACGGATACAACGTGCTGGTCTCGGACCTCGAATCGCTGTGGTGGCATTCCAACCGCAGTGCACTGCCGCCGCAGGAGCTGACACCGGGCTTCCACGGCGTATCCAACGGCAAGTTCGTGACCTCGGCCGCGCCGGGACCCGCTGCGGCATTGGAAGCGCCCCAACCCATGTGGCCCAAGGTGCGCAGCGGTCTCACCGAGTTGCGCACGGTGGTCGAATCGGATCCCGGAAACGTGGCGCGCTACTTCGAGGTGCTGGCCGATCGCACCGAGGCACCCGATGATCTGTTGCCGCACACCGGAGTTCCGTTGCGGCGCGAGCGCACGCTCTCGGCCAGGTTCATCGCCAATGCGCTGCACGGGACCAGGGCGAGCACGGTCTTGCTGGTGCACGAGGACGGCTCGTTCGAGATGGCCGAGCGTTCATTCGGGCGATTCGGGCGCGGTAAGGGCGAGGAATCGTTCAGCGGCAGTTTGGATTTGCGGGAGCGTCAGGCCTGAGAACACAAAACCGGCCTGCCCTCCGGAGAGAGCAGGCCGGTCGAGTTCAGTTCGAATTAGTTCGGCTGCTGATCCGACGCAGGCGCAGCGGCGGGTGCCGCCACCGGCTTCTCGGCCCACTTCGTGGTGCCGTCCGGCGCCTGAATGGTGTTGAGCAGTTCCACTCCCGCGGCAACCAGCGCGGGACCACCGACGGCGATGGTGCCCAGAATGCCGCCGATGCCGGCACCGGTCACCAGACCGGGAAGGCAGCCGACCGGGAGAGAGATGATGCAGCCAGCGATCGCGCCGATCGCGGTGCCGATGAACCCACCGACCGCGGTCGCGATGCCGAAGTTGCTGGCGAATTCGTTCTGCGCGCGCTGGTTTTCGATCGGCGACGCGACTTCCTTGGCGACCACCGGCTTCGCGACGACCGGCTTATCCGACACCGCAAGATCCGCGGGCTTTTCCGGGGTGACCTCGAGCACGGTGCCGTCGTTCTTCATATCCGCTTTGACTGGCACGAGCTTGCCGTCGACATCCACGTTCAGCGGGAACGAGACGACGGTGTTGCCCTTGCCGTCACGTACGTTGGCGACTGTGGTCTTCGGGTCGTCGACAGTGGCGCCGGGCTCCTCGGTCAGCGAGAAGGTCCCCCCCTTGAGCGCCGCCACGACGGTCTTGTCCACCAACTTGACGGAGTAGGTGACGCCGGGATCAGCCGGGGCGACCGGCTCGGCATGCGCGGTCCCGAGACCGATGGTCATCGCACCGATGGCCATGGCGGCAACCGCAGTGGTGCTGCGGAGTTTCATTCAGTTTCCAATCCATCGTCAGGTTGTCCGCCCGCCGTCTCCATACATGCGAGAGCGCTCATCAACCCGAGGTGGTCGGACCTCGGATTCTCCCCGAGCAGTGTGAAGAAGGCACAGCAGACAGAACGTCGTGAGCGTAATCGAACCGACATGAAGATGCGAGATCCGTTACCCATACTGTGATCTCCGCGTGACGTAAGCCTGTCCTTACCGCCAGGGCGGCACCATCGACTGTTTACGGTGGTTGTCGCCCGGACCGACACCCGGATCGCGGGGATCTTCGTGAGATCGCTCACAGGCAGAATTCGGGTCAAGCCCCAGGAAGAAGGGGCACTACCCAAACTGCCGATCGTACGATAGACCGGTAAGTTACCGGTGGGTAACTTACCTGCGGTTAGGATACGAGCCAACCGGGCGGTGCAATCGCCGCCCAACGCTCGTGTTGCCTCTAAAAGAAAGGTCGCGACATGAATGCCCTGACACTGACGCTGGGCACGATTGGTGTGGCGTTCAGCCTCCTGGGTTGGGCATCATTCGTCGGCGGCGTCGGCAAGATGACCCGCGCGATCATGATCGGCCAACCCGCGCCGGATCGCTGGCGGCCATTCTTCCCTCGGCTCCGGACAATGATCGTCGAATTCCTCGCCCACACCCGGATGAACAAATTCCGCACGGTGGGCTGGGCGCACTGGCTGGTGATGATCGGCTTCCTCGGCGGCTTCATCCTGTACTTCGAGGCGTACGGGCAGACCTTCGATCCCGAATTCCACTGGCCGATCATCGGCGGTTGGGGCATCTACCACCTGTGGGACGAGGTGCTCGGCATCGGCACCGTGGTCGGCATTCTCGTGCTGATCGCCATTCGCCAGCTCAACCACCCGCGGGTGCCGGAGCGGCTGTCGCGATTCAGCGGTTCGCAATTCGGTCCGGCCTATGTCATCGAGGCGATCGTCTTCCTCGAGGGCATCGGCATGGTCATGGTGAAGGCGGGCAAAATCGCCACCTACGGCCACTCCGAGGTGTGGACCGACTTCTTCACCATGCAGGTGGCCAAGCTGCTGCCGTCCAGCGTGGCGATGGTTGCCGTCTTCGCATTCATCAAGATGGTGTCGGGCAGCACCTTCCTGCTGCTGGTCGGTCGCAATATCAACTGGGGTGTGGCCTGGCACCGGTTCGCGGCCTTCTTCAATATCTACTTCAAGCGTGAGGACGACGGCAGCGTCGCGCTCGGCGCCGCCAAGCCGATGATGTCCAGGGGCAAGCCGGTCGATATGGAGACCGCCGACCCGGATGTCGACACCTTCGGTGCCGGCCGGGTCGAGGACTTCTCCTGGAAGGGCTGGCTGGACTTCACGACTTGCACCGAATGCGGTCGCTGCCAATCGCAGTGCCCGGCCTGGAATACCGGTAAACCGCTGTCGCCCAAGCTGTTGATCATGTCGCTGCGCGACCACGGCGTCGCGAAGGCGCCGTACCTGCTGGCCGGTGGCCGCAAGGATATGGGCGGCGACGAGGTCGGTCTGGTCGACGCCGAGGGCAAGCCCGATGAGGCGAAACTGGCCAAGATTTCCGCGGCCGCGAAGGCCGAGGCGGAGCGTCCGCTGGTCGGCGGCGAAGACCTCAACGGCATCATCGATCCGGAAGTGTTGTGGTCGTGCACGACCTGTGGTGCGTGTGTCGAGCAGTGCCCGGTCGATATCGAGCACGTCGATCACATCATCGATATGCGCCGCTACCAGGTGCTGATCGAATCGGAGTTCCCCTCCGAGTTGGCCGGGTTGTTCAAGAACCTGGAGAACAAGGGCAATCCGTGGGGGCAGAACGCCAAGGACCGGTTGAACTGGATCAACGAACTCGACTTCCAGATCCCGGTTTTCGGCCAGGACGCCGACTCGTTCGACGGCTATGAGTACCTGTTCTGGGTGGGCTGCGCGGGTGCGTACGAGGATCGCGCCAAGCGCACCACCAAGGCCGTCGCGGAACTTTTGGCGACTGCCGGGGTGAAGTTCATGGTTCTCGGCGCCGATGAGACCTGCACCGGTGACTCCGCGCGACGTGCGGGCAACGAATTCCTGTTCCAGCAGCTGGCTGCCCAGAACATCGAACTGCTCAACTCCGTATTCGAAGGCGTCGAGCAGTCGCGCAAGAAGATCGTGGTCACCTGCGCGCACTGCTTCAACGCGTTGAACAACGAGTACCCGCAGGTCGGCGGCAGCTACGAGGTGGTGCACCACACCCAACTGCTGAACCGGCTGGTGCGTCAGAAGCAGCTGATCCCGGTCGCGTCGGTATCGCAGAACGTCACCTACCACGACCCCTGCTACCTGGGCCGCCACAACAAGGTCTACAACGCACCGCGTGAGTTGATGGAGGCCTCTGGTTCCACCCTGGTCGAAATGCCGCGTCACGGGGAACGTTCCATGTGCTGTGGTGCCGGTGGCGCCCGCATGTGGATGGAAGAACAGCTCGGCAAGCGCATCAATATCGACCGCGTCGATGAAGCCCTGTCCACCTTGGGCGGCGGCAATGAACCGTCCAAGATCGCGACCGGCTGCCCGTTCTGCCGAGTCATGCTCACCGACGGCGTCACCGCCCGCAAGGACGGCGGCGAGGTCGGGCAGGGCGTCGAGGTCGTCGACGTCGCTCAGCTCATGCTCGACGCCATCGACCGTGTCGATCCGGCCACGCTGACCGAGAACCTGACCGTCGTGCAGGAACCGAAGACGGCCCCCGAGCCGGAACCGGTCGCTGAACCCGAACCGGCCCCGATCGCCGAAGCTCCCGCCGAGCCGAAGGCAGCTCCGACCGGTGGTGGCCTGGCGATGAAGAGCGGCGGCAAGGCGCCCGGTGGTCTCGGCATGAAGGGTGCGGCCAAGGCACCCGGTGGCGGGCTCGGGATGAAGGGCGCCGCGAAGGCACCCGGCGCCAAAGCGGCTCCGGCCGAGGAAACAGCGGCGACTTCGGCTCCGGCCGCACCGGTCAAGGGCCTCGCGATGAAGGGCCCCGCCAAGGCACCCGGGGCCAAGGCACCCGGCGGCCTCGGCATGAAGGGTGGCGCAAAAGCCCCCGGCGCCAAGGCGACCCCCGCCGCCGCGGGCGAACCGGCCACGGCCGCCGAGGCATCGGCCACCCCCGCGCCCCCGGTCAAGGGCCTGGCCATGAAGGGCCCGGCGAAGGCACCCGGTGGTAAGGGGCTCGCGATGAAGGGCGCCGCCAAGGCACCGGGAGCCAAGGCACCGGCACCCGCCGAACCGACGGCGGCGGCCCCTGCCCCGACCGCGGAAGCCTCCGCCGCCGAACCGGTTTCGGCTCCCGCCGAAACCAAGCCGTCGATCCCCGCCAAGGGTCTGGCCATGAAGTCCGGCTTCAAACGCCCCGGTCCCAAGGCCCCCGGCGCGGCCGCCCCCGCACCGTCGGCCCCGGCCGAATCCACCGCTACCGCGGAGCCCGCTGCGGCTCCGGCGGATTCGACCCCGGAACCGGACCAGCCCAGCAATGGCACCTCCGGCAACGGCGCCCCGGACGTCACGCCCCCGGCCCCCAAGCCCGGCGGCCTCGGCTTCAAATCCGGCGCAAAGGCCCCCGGTCGCAAGGACTGACGGGTAAGCGGAAAACCGAAAGCGGCCCGGGTGCGCACTGCGCACCCGGGCCGATCGCTATCTGGCGCAGGACATCTGAGTGGCCCGTCACTCGGTCTCCTTCGGGTGTCCCGTCAGGCAGCGCTCGAGCGACACACGCCCTGCGGTAATGCTTCCCTTCTCCGCGGGCTCGATGAAATACCACAGTCGGCCACCATCGGTGAACTTGTACTGATACCGCTCGAAAGTCCGCCCTTGATAGGTGCCGTATCGCAGTTGGCCTTTCAGCGGATAGAGCCGTGCAGACTGCAGGTCTCGTTCACGCGTGAGCATGTCCCATGCCTCAACCATGGCGTTACGAGCGGCGGCGAGACAGTCGGTCCAGCCCTTCTGCGCCTCGGTGGTAATAAAGACGATCTCGTACTCACTCCGTTTGAGCGGCCGAGGCACCGCATCGCGTCGCTTGCTCACTCGTCACCGTCTGGAGCTGGGACCGGGACAGCCTCGTCAACATAGTTCAGATCAGAGCCATCAACCCGGATCCTGGGATCCGCATGGGCTGCCGCCGTATCCCGCCACGCCGCCAACGTCGTCGTCAACCGATCCAGCCGCCCGACAGCCAGGCCTCCTCGAGCGTTGTTGAGGAAGTCCGCGACGAACTCTGGACGCTCCGAAGCGGGGAGCAACTCGATCCAGGGGAACGCGATTGTGAGCCGATTCACCAACCGCTCCAACGTCTCGTCATCGAGTGCGATCGCGAGCAGCTGAGTAAGCGCGCCTAGCGTCTCCTCCTCCGCGGCGGATGCGGCAGCATCGGACAGCCGCACCGGAGGCGCGGACCGTCGAACGAGGATCACATCCCCACCCTCCGCCATCGCCTCGATGACCCGGTTCGGGTCACGTAGAAATTCCGACCAGGTTGCTGTGACGCTCATACATCCAGTATGTCAGAACTAGTTCTGATATCGAGGACTCGCGGCGAATCAGGACAACCAGTCGTCGAGGGACGGGAGTTCGGTGGCTACCTTGCCGGTGAAGGCGGGTGGGCGCTTTTGTAGGAAGGACATGATGCCTTCGCGGAGGTCGGCGCTGGAGAAGGCATAGGAGATGAGGCGGGCGTCGAGGGTGAAGACATCGTCGGGGGTTTTGTCGCCGGACATGGCGACCAGGCCGCGGCGGATGGCGGCTATCGAAACGGGGGCCACCTGGGTGGCGAGTTCGGTGGCGAGGGCGTTGGCGGCGGGAAGTAGGTCTTCGGGAGCGTGCAGGCTGGTGACCAGGCCCGCGGCCAGGGCCTCGTCGGCGCCGAAGACACGGCCGGTGATCATCCATTCCTTGGCCTTCGCCAGGCCGACGATGCGCGGGAGGAACCACAGCGAACCGCCCTCGGGAAAGAGGCCACGGCGGGCGAAGACGAATCCGAAGCGGGAATCGGTTGCGGCGAAACGGAAGTCGGCGGCGAGCGTCATGGACAGACCGACGCCGACGGCGGCACCCTGCATGGCGACGATGATCGGTTTGTCGAGGTTGGTCATCGGCCGGACCACGCGAGTGGACCATTCGACCCACCCGGGCGCGGTGACGTCCTCGTCGGAGCCGCCCGCTGTCAGGTCCATACCGACACAGAAATCCTTTCCCACCGCGGCGAATACGACAGCGCGTACGTCATCGTCGCGATCGGCGGCGGTGAAGGCGGCGCCGAGTTCGTCGGCCATTTCGGTGGTGAAGCCGTTTCGGGCGTCGGGTCGGTTGAGGGTGATGGTGGCGACCGCGTCCGTCACGCTGTATGTGATGGTGTTGTAGGACAATTCGACTCCCTGGAAGGTTGGAGCGGCAGTTCAGCGCTTGCCGGATGCGGCGCGGACGAGCAGTTCGACCATGGCGGTGGCCTTTTCGGAGCGCGGCGGATCGCCGGTGATGACATCGCTCCATACGAAGGCTTCGCCGATGCGCACGATCGCATACGCGAGATCGCGGATCTCGATGCGGGGGTCGAGATCCGGCAGCCCGGCCAACCGTGCGGCGGCCCAGTCGATCATGCGGCCCTGGACGACGCTGTATCCGGAGGTCAGTACCCGCAGGCCGTACTCCGGATCGTCGGCGACGAATCGGGACAGCGGTTCGAAGGTGCGCACAGTATCGGCGAGCTTGCCGAAATTGCGGACGAATCGTTCGGCGGGCTCGCCGTCTCCGCGCGCCTCGACCCGGGCGATCGCCTCCGCGATCACCCGCCACACCACCTCGCCGATCACCACTTCCCTACTGCCCCACCAGCGGTACAGCGTGGCACGGCCGATGCCGAGCTCGCGGGCCAGCTGCTGCATATCGATGCGGCGCCCACCGAGAAACCAGCGGTGCGCGAGGTCGATCGCATCCTCGCGCACCGGCTTCGGCGAGATCGCCACCGGCGAGGCCGTGGCGTCGGACACGACTATGGCCTCGTCAGCGCGGCGTAGCGGGCGAGATGTTGATCGCTGGAGCCGAATTCGTGCTCGATCGCGGTCAGCCGCTTGAAGTAGTGACCGATCGCCAGTTCCTCGGTCATACCCATCGCACCGTGCAACTGCACCGCGTTCTGGCCGATGAATCGCGCGGCCCGACTGATGGTGACCTTCGCGGCCGAGACCGCACGCGCCCGGTCCGCCGCGGCCGCCTCCAGCGAGTAGATGGCCAGATACACCGCGGCAATGGCCTGCTCGAGTTCGATGAACATATCGACCATGCGGTGCTGGAGCACCTGGAAGCTGCCGATCGGCTGGCCGAATTGCTGACGCTGCTTGGTGTACTCGACCGTGTCCGCAAGTACTTTCCGCATGCAGCCGACGGCCTCGGAGGCGATCGCCGCGATCGCTTCGTCCACGGTGACGTCGATCGCGTCCCACGCCGCGCCCTCGGCGCCGAGCAACGCATCGGCGGGCAATCGCAAGCCGGTGCAGGTGATGTCGGAGGCGACCCGGTCGTCGATCGTCCGGTACGAATGCACTTGCACACCCTCGGGCGGATTCGTGGCGTCGAATTCGGTGAGGAACAGCGAGATTCCGTCCCGATCGCGCCGATCACCTGCGCTACGCGCGGTAATGAGGAGATGGGTCGCCAGCGGCGCGCTGGTCACGACGGTCTTGACGCCGTCGATCACCCACGAGTCACCATCGCGGCGCGCGGTGGTCGATACGTCGTGCAGTGTCTGTCCCGAGGTCGGCTCCAGCGCTGCGAACGCCGTTCGCACGGCACCGGACACGATCTGTCGCAGTACCGAATCGGCGGTCTCGCCACCGGAACGATTCAGCAGACCGGCGCCGACAACCACGGTGTCGACATAAGGCTCGACGACCAGCGCGCGGCCGAGTTCCTCGGCGATGATCATCAGCTCGACCGGACCGCCGCCCATACCATCGACCCGCTCGGGCAGCGTGGCCCCGAGAATGCCCAGCTCCTCGGCGAATCCGCGCCACACACCCGACTGCCAACCGGCATCGGATTTCGCCGCGCTGCGACTCTTCGCCAATTCGTAGCGGGCGCCGAGGAATCCGGCCACCGCATCGCGGAGGAGTTCCTGCTCATCGGTGAAGGTGAAGTCCATCAGAGCCCCAATGCTGCCTTGGCGAGGATATTTCGCTGAATTTCGTTGCTGCCCGCGTAGATCGAGCCCGCGCGGTCGTTGAAGTAGCGCAGCGGTGCCACGGCCTGCCAGTCCTCGCCGCTGCGATATCCGTCTGCGGGCGGGGTGAATTCGGCGATCGGCCCGCCGGGCTCGGTGGCATGCGGCTGATAGACCCGACCACGCGGACCGGCCGCCTCCAGCGCCAATTCCGTGAGCCGCTGGCTCAACTCGGTGGCCAGAATTTTCAGCATCGAGGATGCCGGACCCGGGTTCTTGCCCTGCGCCATCGCCGAAAGTGTGCGGTACTC
The DNA here is from genome assembly GCF_050946365.1 of Nocardia sp. CA-107356. NCBI lineage: Bacteria > Bacillati > Actinomycetota > Actinomycetes > Mycobacteriales > Nocardiaceae > Nocardia > Nocardia sp. CA-107356. The sequence goes on from NZ_CP191992.1 coordinate 9,896,035, forward strand.
CAGAATTTCGAGCACCTCGGTGCGAATTCGGGCCTCCGCCAACTTTGCCGCGAACGCCGCGTCATCGATCAGCGGATTGCCGTCGGGTCCGGTCTGGCCCGCCGCCGCGGTGGCCACCTCCTGGGCCATGACCTGCAGCATCGGCGATGCCGCGCCGCCACGCTCGTGGACGAGCAGATATTTCGCGACAGTCCAGCCATCGTCGATCCGACCGAGCACATTGCTCTTGGGCACCCGGACGTTATCGAAGAAGACCTGGTTCTGTACCTGTTCACCGGAGGTCATCACCAGTGGGCGAATCTCGATGCCGGGCGTGGTCATATCGATCAGTAGGAATGTGATGCCCTGCTGCTTCTTGCCTTCGCGCGAGGTCCGCACCAGGCAGAAGATCCAATTCGCTTCCGTCGCATGGGTTGTCCAGATTTTGCTGCCGGTGCAGACGAAATCCGCGCCGTCATCGACGGCGGCCATGGTCAGCGACGCCAGGTCGGACCCGGCCTCCGGTTCCGAATACCCTTGGCAGAAGAAGATTTCCCCGGTCAGGATGCGCGGCAGATAGAACGCCTTGTGCTCCGGTGTACCGAACGCGATGATCGCGGGCGCGACCATCCTGATCCCCATCGGCGACAGCGTCGGCGCACCGGCCAGCGTCGACTCACGGTTGAAGATGTAGTGCTGGGTGAGGCTCCAATCGCACCCACCGTGCTGCACCGGCCAGGCGGGCGCGGCCCAGCCGCGCTCGTGCAGGATGTGCTGCCACCGCATGCTCGCCTCATGGTCCGGATACACACTCGTCGCCAAGCGCCCAGCCCGCCGCAGCTCCGGCGTCAGCTTCTCGTCGAGAAATGCGCGAACCTCGTCGCGAAAGGCCAGATCGGCCGCTGACCAGTCGTAATCCATCAGCCCTCCCGGAGGGATGTGCGTCTTTGCATCCGTGCGGCGCTACCGCCACACGAGACACAATGTACGTCTGTCTCACCACGAAATCAAACTGACGTCACCTGCCTGCATTTGATCGGTCATCCGCGCCGAACTCGAACGAGATGACGGCCGAACACAGTGCTAACAGTCTTCGACGAGGGCTTTGATGAAACCGGCGGATTGGTAGACGTAGTCGTAGGCCCAGCGCCGGACCGACAGATGGGGTTGCGGGTCGAGCATGAGAAGCTCACCGTCCCAGCATTTTCCGAGGATGTAGCGGGCCCGGGAGATATGCGGGGTAAAGGTGATGACGATGACGCGGTGCCAGCCTTCGGTGGCGGCGAGTCCGGCGAGTTCGCGACCTTCGCCGCGGGTGGTGCGCGGCGAAGGATCGAAGCAGGTGACCTGGAAGCTGTAGCGGCTGTGGCAGATTCGATTCATCAATGCGCTGTTCTCATACGGGTCGGAGAACAGCACCCGAGGTGCGTAACCCTCGCTGGCCAGCCGCAGCCCCAACTTTTCGCGCCCGTCGTGCGCGCCGCCGAGCACCAGGATCGCGTCGGCCCGCGCGGGTGCGTCGACCCGAGGCCGGACGTACACCGGCCATAGACCCACGACCAGGACCAGAACCACCACCGCGACGCCGAACACCAACCAGGCCTTGCGCGCCCGGTTTTTGCGGTGTCCTCGCACGAGATCGATGGTAACTGGAGCTTCGCCGGAGCGGTTGGTGCAGGTCAGCAGGATATCGACGATTCATGTCGCCACCTGTACATCTGCTGTTGCCGAGACTATTGCCTCGGTGACCGGCGGTGGCCATCGGCGGGACCTATCAATCGATCATGCGATGCACAGTCTTCGGAACCGGGTACCTCGGGGCCACGCACGCTGCGTGCATGGCCGAACTCGGGCACGACGTGATCGGCGTGGATATCGATCCGGGCAAGGTCGCGAAGCTGTCCGATGGCGTGGTGCCGTTCTATGAACCCGGACTAGAGGAGGTGCTGCGGCGGAACCTGGATGCGGGTCGGCTGCGGTTCACCACCTCGTACGCGGAGGCGGCGGCCCATGCGCAGGTGCATTTCCTCGGGGTCGGGACGCCGCAGAAGAAGGGTGAGTACGCAGCGGACCTGAAATATGTGCACGCCGTGGTCGATACGCTCGCGCCGCTGCTGGAGCGGCCGTCGGTGATCGTCGGGAAGTCGACGGTGCCGGTCGGAACCGCGGCGGCATTGGGCGCGCGGGCACGAGCGCTCACCGATGCCGAGGTCGAGGTGGCGTGGAACCCGGAGTTCCTGCGTGAGGGTTTCGCGGTGAAGGACACACTGCGCCCGGATCGACTGGTACTCGGCGTGGATGGTGAGCGCGACACCGCGGCCTGGGTCGAGGAACTGGTGCGCGAGATCTACGCCGACCTGATCGCGGCCGAGGTGCCGTTCCTGCTGACCGATCTGGCCACCGCCGAATTGGTCAAGGTCTCCGCGAATGCCTTTCTCGCGACCAAGATTTCGTTCATCAACGCGGTATCGGAGGTCTGCGAGGCAACCGGCGCGGACGTGACGATGCTGGCCGACGCACTCGGCTACGACGCGCGCATCGGCCGCCGATTCCTCAATGCCGGACTGGGTTTCGGCGGCGGCTGCCTACCCAAGGACATTCGCGCGTTCATGGCGCGTTCCGGTGAACTCGGCGCCGATCACGCGGTGGCATTCCTACGCGAGGTCGACAACATCAATATGCGCCGCCGCACCAAGATGGTCGATATGGCGACCCGGGCCTGCGGCGGATCACTGCTCGGCGCCAATGTGGCGGTGCTCGGCGCGGCGTTCAAACCCGAATCCGATGATGTGCGCGACTCGCCCGCGCTGAATGTGGCCGGAATGATCCAGCTGCACGGCGCGGTGGTGACCGTGTACGACCCGAAGGCGGCGGAGAATTCGCGACGCGTCTTTCCCACATTGAATTACGCGACATCGGTCGCCGAAGCCTGCGATCGTGCCGATGTGGTGCTGGTGCTGACCGAGTGGGATGAGTTCGTCGCATTGCGTCCGCAAGACCTCGATCCGGTGGTCCGGAAGCGGTCGATCATCGACGGTCGAAACTGTCTCAATCGTGCCACCTGGAGAGCCGCAGGATGGGTGTACGCCGGACTCGGCACACCGTAGAGTTGCCAGCGACGCGGGGGCGATGTCGGGACGATCAGGTCCTGCCTTCGGCACTGTCGGACGTCGGCGGTATGGTCCCGATGGCGGGCCGATCCACCGGCGGGCGGCGCAGGCTCGCATGTCGTGATGCGTGAAACGGGATGGGCAGCTGATGAGTTCGGTTCTGGGAGTTTCGGTGGGGGCCGGTGCCGTTCGTATGGCACGACCACACGCCGGGAATCCCCACGGCCCCGTCGCACCGCATTCCTTCGATCTGCAGACCATTCCCGTTGTCGAACATCAGGTGGAGGAGCTGGCCGCCGAAGCGATCGGCGTGACGCTGGAGTCCATGCCCGGCATTGCCGCCACCGCGATCGCCTACCGCAGTGAGCAGCATGCCAGGGCGCTGCGGGCAGCCATGGCGCGCCAGCAGCTGACCAATTACGAACTCGTGCCCGAAATTGTCGCGGCGGTCGAATTCGCGCAGTCCACCGGGGATATTCGCGGCATCTCCTCACTCGTCGTCTACGACCTCGGCAGTTCCGGATTGACGGTCAGCGTCGTCGACACCCAGACCCGTGAGATCCGCCACAGCGAACGCACCAGCGATATCAGCGGCGACTACCTCGATTCGCTGATCCGCGAACAGCAGATCGCCTCCGGCCGGATCGCGCATCCGCCGGATTCGGCGGGCCTGGCCGCCCTGGACGCGCTGTGCCGCGAGGCCAAGGAACAACTGTCGACGAATACCGCAGTGGCCCTGCCCAGTGCACAAGGCTTGGTGCTGCTCGCCCAGGAGAATTTCGAAGCCCTCATCATGCTGGCGATCGAATCCTCGGCACGGATGGCGCGTGATGTCATCGTGCGCTCCGACCGTCCGGTGCACGGTGTGCTGGCGATCGGCGGCTGCGCCCGAATTCCGCTGATCGCCAAGGTGCTCGAACGATGGATGGGCGTACCGGTCATCGTTCCGGACAGCCCGGAGACGGTGGTCACCCGCGGCGCCGCCCTGCTGGCGCATCCGGTTCGCACCGTCGTCGCCAACCCGCAGCATCGCGCGCCCGTCGCGGGTCCGATGCTCGATGACGACGCTCTCTCACCCGCCTGGCTATCCGCGCCTCCCAAGGGTCGCCGCGGCAAGCGGGAGATCAACGGCGCGGTCCTGACCGTCAGCGCACTGGCCGTGGTCGCCGCCATCGGCCTCGGACTCGGCTACGGCCCGCAGGTGCTCGAACGCGATTCGCAGAGCAGCGACCGCTCCACCTCGGTCTCCCCGACCAGCCCGCCGCGCACCACCACCCTCGACCCGCAGATCGCCGTTGCCCCGGCCAGCACCACCGAGACCAGTGAATCGCTCGCGGCACCGCCCCCGCGCCGCACGACGACCACGGAGCCGTCGCCCACCCCCGGCCCGAATACCATTGTCGTGCCCGGTCTTCCGCCGATCGTGGTACCGACGATCCCCCCGGAGATCTTCCCCTTCCCGCCGCCCGGTCCGCACTGAGGCCGTCCCAGGCAGGGAGGTCAGCGGCACGGAGCCGGGCTCGCAGGACAGAGCACGGAGTCGGCAGGCCGTTGGCCCCAGGATGCGAAGCGATGACGCACCTCGCACAGCGTGTGCCACCGGCGGAAGGTGCGCACCGATCACAAGCTGTGGATAGTTGGGCAGGGTCTTGCGCTGTGTCCGATCGAACGCATACACGCCCTTTGGTCAGGACATATGCGCAATTGCGCGGGTGTGGTGACCAAAAGCGTTGTGGGATAGCAGGAAGGCGCGGCTACCGGCGCGGCCCCTCGTCGCTCCAGGGGTCCTCGTAGCCGCGGGGGTCCGGAGTGCGGTAGCCGCGGGGGTCGGTGTCGTAATCGGGTTCGTATGCCAGCGGATCGGAGCTGCGGTAGCCACGATTGCGGTCGTAGGCCCGGGGCTCAGGGGTTGGAGTGTCCCAGGAGACCTGCCTGTTCGAGCCGGTGCCCGGCTCGTCGTTCCGGGTTCGATCCGAGATCCGTTGGCGTCCGGTATCTCTCGTATCGGTGGCGACTGCGCCGCTGGACGGCCTGGACGACGCGGACGGACGCGACGGACCACCGGAGCGGCGGGCCGATCCCGTCGACTCGGATTTCGCATGCCGAGAGTGGCGAGCAGGCGTGGCGGGTTCGGGCTTGCGGCCGAATGGGCGGGCGAGCATGACGGCGATGGCGGTGGTCAGCGGGACCGACAGGGCCAGGGCGATACCGCCGACAGAGGAGCGGGCGATTTCGATGGCTACCGCATCGCCGGTCAGGACGTCGCGGATGGAGCGGCCCGCGACGCTGAATAGCAGCAGCAGCGGGAGCGCACCGCCCGCGTAGGCCAGGACCAGGGTGTAGACGGTACTCGCGATGTGGTCGCGGCCGACCCGCATGGCGGCGGCGAAAATCTCGCGGCGCGAGGCGGATTCGTCGATGGCGGCGAGTTCGAAGGCGGCCGACGCCTGGGTGATGGTGACGTCGTTGAGCACACCGAGTGAGCCGATGATGAAGCCGGCCAGCAGTAGCCCGGTAATGCTGACGTGCTGAATGTAGGTGGCGACGTTGGTGTTCTGTTCCTCGGATAGCCCGGTCAGGTGCGTGATCTCGATGGCCACCCAGGACAACGCCGCCGCCACGATCATCGATGTCAACGTGCCGAGCAGCGCCGAACTGGTCCGCAGATTCACACCGTGTGCGAGATACAGCACGGCATACAGGATCAGCGCACCCGCGACCAGCGCCACCGGAATCGCTGGTTTGCCGTCCAACAGCGCGGGCAGCATGAACAGCACCAGCACCGCGAACGCGAAGACCAACCCGAGCAGTGCCCGCAACCCGCGCCAGCGCGCCACCACGATGACCACAACCACAAAGGCCAGCACGATCAAGGTCAGCGGCAGCCCGCGGGAGTAGTCCTCGAACGAGTACAGCGGCATCCCGCTGGGGTCGGTCTGACGGACGATCCTGATGTGGTCGCCGGCGTGCAGATCGGGCTGCCCTGGACCGGGCGCGACTTCGAACAGGGTGTGGTTGCCCTGGTGCGGACCCGAATCGATGCTGATCAGACTGCGCTGGCAGGTGTAGCCACTGGCACGCGGCTGCTCGGGTTTATCGATGAACACCTTGCCATTCGAACTGCTGCCGCACGCACCGACATCCTGCAGCACCACGGTCCCGGCCTCGGTCTGCACCGCACCGCCGCCTGCATTCTGCATCGGCAGCGGGATATCGACGTGCTGGCTGCTCGGCCACAGCACGATGGCGGCAATGACGACGACGACACCGATCGCGGCGAGCAGGCCGACCACGACCCGGGCGGCAGTCGCGCCGATCGCAATGGGGCCCGAATGGTCGTGGTGATGATGGTGATGATCGCTCATGACGCCGCCTCGGCGCTCGGCTCCACAGTGCGCGACTCGCGCGGTGTTGTCGGTCGCTGGCTCACCGGACTCCTACCTTGTCGTCTGTCGTCCCGGGTGCGAGCTTAAAGGATTTCATTTTCAAGATCGGAGTCACGGACCGAACAGCGAATGACGTGGAGTCGGAAAAGATGCCCCCTGACGGCCGGGCACACCGCTCATCGAATCGCTGCGTGATGCAGTAATCCATGGGGGATCGGGGAGGGGGCGGCGGAGAGCAGGGGGATGTCTCCGCCGCCCGCAGGTTGGCGCCCAGGGGGGTAGGCAGCCTAACCCGAGGTCAGGTTGTCCAGGGGGGTAGACAACTTGACCGGGCACTCGAAGTGCCAAGAGACACTGTACACAAAAAGTCTCGTTTAGCGCTAGCTAGTAACTAAAACTCCCAAATATCCGTACGCGGGGTATGTTTTAGACCCCGAAGCGGGGCGGTCTGGTTGCCCGGGGCACGCTAGCAACAGGCTTTTCTGGCGACCGAGCAGTCTCTTCCACTACTGCCGATAGCTCGACAGGAAGTTCCCGAAACGCTCGATCGCGACCGCGAGGTCCCGAGCCCACGGCAGCGTGACGATCCGCAGATGATCATGATGCGGCCAATTGAACCCGGTCCCCTGCACCATCAGGATCTTCTCCTGCAGCAGCAGATCCAGGATCAGCTTCGAATCGTCGCGAATCTCGTAGACGTTCGGATCCAACTTCGGGAACGCGTAGAGCGCACCCTTCGGCTTTACACACGACACGCCCGGGATGATGTTCAGCCGCTCCCACGCGACATCGCGCTGCTCCAGCAGTCGCCCGCCGGGCAGGATCAGATCCTCGATGCTCTGATGCCCGCCGAGCGCCACCTGAATCGCGTGCTGTGCAGGAACATTCGGGCAAAGCCTGGTCGAGGCGAGTAGATCGATACCCTCGAGGAAGCCGGCCGCATGCTCCTTGGGCCCGGTGATCGCCAACCAGCCGGAGCGGTAGCCCGCGACCCGGTAGGCCTTGGACAGTCCGTTGAAGGTCAGGCAGAGCAGGTCGGGCGCGAGCGTCGCCAGCGAAATGTGCTTGGCGTCGTCGTAGAGGATCTTGTCGTAGATCTCATCGGCCAGCAGCAGCAGCTGATGTTTGCGCGCGAGGTCGACCATCTGCTGGAGCACCTCGGTGGAGTACACCGCGCCGGTCGGGTTGTTCGGATTGATAACCAGCAGCGCCTTGGTCTTGGCGGTGATCTTCGATTCGATATCGGCGATATCGGGCTGCCAACCGTTGGACTCGTCACACAGGTAGTGCACCGGGGTGCCACCGGCCAGGCTGGTCATGGCAGTCCACAGCGGATAGTCGGGTGCCGGAATGAGCACCTCGTCACCGTTGTCGAGCAGCGCCTGCATGGTGATGGTGATCAGCTCGGAGACGCCATTGCCCAGGTAGACGTCGTCGACATCGAGTACGGGGAAGCCGGGGACCAGCTCGTAGCGAGTCACGATGGCCCGTCGGGCCGAGAGGATGCCCTTGGATTCCGAATAGCCCTGGGCATACGGCAGCGCGGCGATGATGTCGCGCATGATCACATCGGGCGCCTCGAATCCGAACGGAGCAGGGTTGCCGATATTGAGCTTGAGGATGCGATGCCCCTCCGCCTCCAGCCGTGCCGCATGCGCGTGTACCGGTCCACGAATTTCGTAGAGGACGTTCTGCAGCTTCGTGGACTGCTCCAGCACGCGCGGCGGATGATGCGGTAGATGAGGACTCACCCGTCCTATGGTGCCATCCCCTGCAACGGTGTTTTTGGCCGCGCGGGCGCGGCTCTGTTGTTGGCAGCGCCTTCGGCGCTGCGTGTTCGCGGCCCCCTTGGTCTCGCGTCCGAGCCGTCGAGACTCGCGCCTGCGGCGCATGCGCTTCGACGACTCGGACGCGAGACGGGCCGCGAACGGTCACTCGTAAGACTCGCTCCGTGGTGGTCGCCGGTGCGCGGATCGTTCGGCACCGTATGTGCACCTGCACGGTGGTCGAGACTCGCACTGCAGCGCATCCACTTCGACGACTCCAGCGCGAGACAGGCCACGAACGGGCCGCTCGTAAGACTCGCTCCGTCGTGGTCGCCGGTGCGCGGATCGTTCGGCACCGTATGTGCACCTGCACGGTGGTCGAGACTCGCACTGCAGCGCATCCACTTCGACGACTCCAGCGCGAGACAGGCCACGAACGGGCCGCTCGTAAGACTCGCTCCGTCGTGGTCGCCGGTGCGCGGATCGTTCGGCACCGTATGTGCACCTGCACGGTGGTCGAGACTCGCACTGCAGCGCATCCACTTCGACGACTCCAGCGCGAGACAGGCCACGAACGGGCCGCTCGTAAGACTCGCTCCGTCGTGGCTGACAGTGGTCGAAACAGAGCTGGCACCGATCGCAGGGCCGACTCAGGACGTCGGGTTACCAGGTGGGATGCCTTTGGCCGCAGTGGATCCGCAGAATTCTTCGATCCGTTCATCGAGGTAGCGCGCTTCCACCGCATCACGGAACGCCGGTGCCGCGATCCGCTGCCGTACGCCGATGAGCCGTTCCTCCAGTTGCGCGATGCGCTTGTCCTCATCGAGTCCGAGTACCGGGAGCAGCGCGGCGGCCGCGCCGTCCAAACTGCCGTTGATCAGGTGCGCGGCGGCGCTGTCGACCCGGGCCAGCGCCTCGGCGCCGTAGGAACGCTGCTGTGAGGGGCCGTTCGCATACAACTCGATGGCCCGCTGGGTCGCGGCCAGCGCGGGTTCGGCCTGGCCGAGGTGGATATAGGTCGCGCCCGCGTAGTAGCTGGCCTTCGCCTCGTTGAAGCCGAAGACGCCGCCGACCTCGTCGTGCAGGGTGTCGGCATCGGATACCTCGCGGGCATCATCGGCGGCGCGAATGCAGCGATCGACATCGGTGTCACTGCCCAACTGGGACCAGATCCTGGCCTCGATATTCAACAGTCGCACTTTGGCCGTGGCCGATTCGGCGAAGTCCTGTCCGCTCTGCGCCAGCAGGACGCCGCGGCGCGGACGGTCGGACCAGTACTCGATGAGCGCGTGCATGCCGCGGGTCCAAGCGCGCAATCCGTTGTGCCCGCACAGCTCCGAATACGCCCAGGCCGCCCTGATCTGCTCGCCCGCGGCGTCCAAATACCCCAGGTCGGTGCTCGCGTTGGCGAGCAATCCCGACAATGTGCCCGCCAACAGGTATAGGTGACTGGTGTCGGCGGGGCGCTGATGGCCCTCCAACAACCGATACACCCGGCGTCGAACTCGCAGCATCTCCACCATCATCGGCATCGGTGGGATGTGCACATAATCGTTCGCGATGCGCGTGACATCGGCGTCGAGCTGTTCCAAGGTGGTGGCACCCACATTGGTGCTCTCGGCCTGGCCGGCGTGCTCGCTCGCCTCGTGGGCAGCCGCCATGATCAGATCCCTCTCCGAAATCGCTTCTAACGCATCACCTCTCATCGCACCAGCGTCTATGAGAGCCAAAAGGTCCGCGTCGCTCGAATAACTGGCGCGGGCCGATGCCTCGGCCCGCCTATCGAATCCGGGCGCGGCCGGTCGATCGAACACCGGCTGATCGATCATGGCCGCGAACCGTGCCCGCACAACTTCATCGGACCTGGCCAAGGATGTATCGAGGGCGGCTTGGTTGATCGGACGTGGATGAACCCGCGCGCCACCGGCCTCCCACTTCGATACCAGCCGCTCGTGGACTCCCAAATGTGCCGCGAACTCCCGGATACTCATCCGCCGGGCATCGCGAAGGGCACGGGCCTCCCTACCTGACCACTGCCTGACCACGATGTCATCCCTTCCGAACCAACTTCCTCCCAGGGTACGAGTGCTTTGTGAGTGCGGCCACATCCAAAAGCATTCCGCTATCAGAGGCAGCGGAAGGGCAGCGGAAGGAGGGCGGGTGGGCAATAGCCGAATCGCCGTCTCGCACAGGACCCTTGGACGGAGGAGGCAAGGAGTTGGCCGTGAATGTGGAAAAGCTCAGGACAGTCGATGATTGGGTGGCCTTCTACCGGCACGAATTCGGACTACCGGTGACCGAACGTGGCGGATTCGTGATGCTGCCCATTACCGGCCGGGTCTGCGTTGTCCATCTGCCAACCGTCCGGGCCGAAAAGGTCGGGGCCGCATTGGAACAGCAGGGGACGAGGGGCCCCATGCTGGCCAGGCAGATCCGCTGGAGCTTCCTTGCCGAGCCGGACAGTCGGCCGGGCGCGCAGGTATTGGAGGTGCTGAACCGTCTCGATATAGGCATACCCGCCATCGGCAGTGCCGTGATGTTGCCGACCGGGCTCGGGCGGTGGACCCGGGAAGGGTGCTTCTGGGTCAACCCACCGAGTCACGGCGACACGCTCCCACCGTTATCCGCCATCATCACGACGGCCCTGGCAGTGGGGGCGGGCGGCGGGGACTGAATGCGTCGTCGGTCCCCGCCGCTGCCCGGCGCCGAACCTACCGAGTCCGCCCCTTTACTGGCAGTCGACAGGGGCGGGCTCGGCTGGGTGCCTCAGGTACGTTCACGCCATCCAGCCGTGCACGTATGGGCAGCGATAAGGCGGCAGATTTGCAGCCACCGAAGACCACGGCCCGCCGAGGCGAGTCACATGGTGGCTCCGGCCATCGCATGAGGACCGCCGTTCGACTCGCCTCGATGCACCGAGCTAGGTGGGCAGCGGGAAGTTGAGGTAGGACCTGGAGGGGGTCGGGCCGCGCTGGCCCTGATACTTCGAGCCTGCGGTGGTGCTGCCATAGGGGTGCTCGGCCGGACTGGTCAGGCGCAGCAGGCACAGTTGGCCGATCTTCATGCCGGGCCACAGGGTGATCGGTAGGTTCGCGACATTCGACAGTTCCAGCGTGATGTGCCCGCTGAAGCCCGGGTCGATGAAGCCGGCCGTCGAGTGAGTGAGCAGGCCGAGCCGCCCGAGGCTGGACTTACCCTCGAGCCGACCGGCCAGATCGCTCGGCAGCGTGCACACCTCGAGCGTGGAGCCGAGCACGAATTCGCCCGGATGCAGCACAAAGGGCTCACCGTCGCCGGGCTCGACCAGGCTGGTCAGCTCGTCCTGGCGTTGCGCGGGATCGATATGGGTGTAGCGGGTGTTGTCGAATACCCGGAACAATCCGTCCAGGCGCACATCGATACTCGACGGCTGGATCAGATTTTCCAGAAGCGGCTCGACGCCGAGACGCCCAGCGGCGATCTCCGCACGGATGTCACGATCGGAAAGCAGCACGCCGACGAGCGTAGCGCCTGCTGGATGACGCTCCGCAGCCGCCGCATGCCGACAAACCGAGACGCCCACCGCTCGGGCCGGCCGAACGACTCGATTCGGTCGCCGTCCCGCGTGTAGTTCAGTACTGCCGCAGAAACTCTCGGACAGCCTCGGCGCATCCGATCGGGTCGCCCCTGTGTACGAAATGATCGGTGCCGAGCGTGACCAGTGTGGAGTTGGGCCGTCGGGCGATCATGTCCGCGACGAGGCCCGGATCGACGCACGGCTGTCGGCTGCCCGCGATCAGCAGGGCCGGGCATTCGCTGCCGAGCCAAGCGGCCCAATGATCGCCGGTCACCTGCGCTTCGGAATCGACCATATCCTGCGCCACAAAGGGTAGCCGCCAGCTGCCATCTGCGTTCTGCCGCAACACATTCGCGAACATCGGGGCAGCGAACCCGAGTGCATCGAGCAGCTCTTGTCGGATCGCGGAACGCAGCCCGAGACATCGGACGAAATCGGTCAGATGGACAGCGAGAAGGCGGCCGCCCAGCGCGAGTCGCGCCCCCTACGCCACCGCGCAACGCCTGGTCACGACGGCCGCGATGGCACGGAGTACCTGGATGCGTTCGCCGATCCTCGGCGGAAAATCCGAAGTAAATACGGACCTGGGCTCCAAAAGCCCCGGTCCGGACTGGCCGAACAAGGTAGTTGACCGGCATATGGCCTGGTCTGATAGAGTCGCGAACGCGCATAGCGCACTGCCGATGTAGTTCAATGGTAGAACTTCTGCTTCCCAAGCAGACAGCGCGGGTTCGATTCCCGTCATCGGCTCAGACGAAGGCCCCAGGCAGCTTGCCGGGGCCTTTTCTCATCCGATACCTGTCACCAAAGTCGTTCCCCACCTCCGGATTCGGCGATTCGGGTTCGGCTTTCGACGAGCCCCCTCGACCCGCTCCCGCTCCCGCTGCGGGCGTCGGTACGGGCGGTGCGGGCCCAGTACTGGGGTGTTAGCGCGAGATGGCTCGCCGGAGGGATGTGGGCGGGCGGGCGCCGGGGCGACGATCGCGTCATGGTCTTCCCCCGCACGCTGTTCTGCGCTGCCCTCGCGGCCGCACTGATACCGGCCGCCTTGGTCGCCTGCACTTCCGCATCGAGCCCGACACCGACCGTGAACTGGCATTCCTGCCAGGAGAATGCCGAATTCGACTGTGCGACAGTCACCGTGCCGATCGACTGGGCCGATCCCAATGGCGCGACGATCGATATCGCCGTGGTGCGCGATAAGGCCGATGACCTGGCGCAGAAGGTGGGGACGCTGGTCTCGCTGCCCGGCGGACCCGGATCCTCCGGCGTGGACGACATCCTGAGGGGCGGGAAGTTCTCGCCCGAACTGCGGGCGCGATTCGACATCATCAGCCTCGATCCACGTGGGGTGAAGCGTAGCCACCCGCTCCGATGCGATGCCGGTCTGGTTGCGCACCGGCCGAATATGGTGCCGGATCTGGGCGGTCGGATCGACGAAGTTCGTTCCTATGCAACGGATCTCGCGGCCAGTTGTCGGGAATATACGGGGCCGCTCGTCGATCATCTCGATGCCGTGAGCGTCGCGCGCGATGTGGAGGCACTGCGGGTCGCGCTCGGAGTGGACCAGCTGAACCTGTACAGCCGGTCGTACGGGACCATGCCCGCGCAGGCGTATGCGGAGCTGTTCCCGCAGCGGCTGCGGGCATCGCTGATGGACAGCGTGGATGACCACAGCCTCGACGGTCGCGGCTTCCTCGCGTCCGGAGCACGCGCGGGCCAAGACACCTTCGACGAATTCGCGGCGTGGTGCGTACGCGACGAGACATGCACGCTACACGGCACCGACGTGCACCAGATCTACGGCGAACTCTTCGCCAAGGCCGGGCGCGGGGAGCTGCCCGACCTTGCAGAACCGAATAGGCCACTGGGGCCTTTGGATCTGAGTGCCAAAGTGACACAACGGCTTTACCGTCCCGATTGGGCCGGTTTGGCCGCTGACCTACAGGCGCTCACCACCCAGCCACCGGCCGCCTCGGTACAGCCTGCCGCGGCCAAGAGATCGGGCGAGCCGACGGCAGCGCCGGAGACAATCGTGTGCGCCGACTGGAAATTCGATATCACCGATCAGGACGACTGGATCGAGCAGTGGCATGAGCAGAACACCAACGCCCCCACGCTACGCGCCCATTTCGCTTGGGCCGCAGGAACTCTCTGCTCCGGCTGGCCGACCCCACCACCGAACCTCCAGCACCGCCCACGGATCGCGGGCACCCCGCCGATCCTGATCCTCAACAGTCGGCACGACCCCGCCACGCCACTCGAATGGGCAACCCGAGTAGCCGCCCAAACCTCCGACGCCACCCTGCTCACCTACGACGGCTGGGGCCATGGCATCTACGCCCGCACCCCCTGCACCACCTCCGCCGCCGACCGCTACCTCATCGATCGCACCGTCCCAGCACCCTCGACACACTGCCCAGCCGCCTGACCAGGTCCGCCCATGATGTCGGTGCCCATCGCTATCGTCGACCGACCATCATCGCCTGATCCGCGAGGGACAGCCTCTTGCTCGGGTCGATGGTTTCGATATCGACACAACGGGTTTCACATCGGAGGAGCGCAGCTCGATCACCGGCCACCACTGGTGGACATCGGACGAGCTGAACGCAACCGACTGGTGCCCGGCGACCTACCCTCGCTACTGACAGATCTACTGGTCGCCGGGCCACCGCAGGAGCCCATCTCGCTGACGGCCCGAATGCGACCGCCCCATAGTGATCGAGCCGATCAGCTCACTTCGGGCGGCAGTCGGTGAAGATCTTGTTGTTGGCTTCGCGGGCCTTATCGGCGTCCGACTGGCTCATACCGAAGTTGTTGGCGTCGGCGGCCTTGGCGTCGTATTCGTCGCCGATCATTTTGCGCAGACCATCTTGCGAAATACCTTGGTCCACATAGACCTTCGCGGCACAGTCGGCCAGGGTCTTGTCCTTGAGGCCCTTGTCCTGTAGCGATTTGGCGAGGTCGGCCTGGGTTACCGCGGGCTGGTCCGCGGCCTTGTCGTTACCGCACGCCGCCAATATCGGCAGCGCGACGAGCGCTGCGGCGATCAGGAAGGTCCGCACCTGATTCCTCTTCTCAGTTCAGTCTGCACATGTGACTGCCACCGCGGTGGCGCCGCAACGATAATGCCGTACGGCGCCCAGCGGTGCTCGAGTGATCGACGTCCCAGCCTCGGTTCAAAGATCCATGGCGGCGCGCAACGCGGTATCCAGCCGTTCCAGCGCATCCGATTCCATTTCATCGATGGGCTCGGCCAGCCAGCCGCGATAGATGCGGCCGATATTCCCGGCATGCACCCACCCGTGCCGTTCGACCGGTACGGCCAGGATGTCCAGTGGATCCTCGTCGACGACCTCGGCGGCGATCAGCCACTGCCTCGATGATTCGTTGATGCCATCACTGCTGATGAGCACGACGGTACGGCGCCGCGGCGAACCGTGTGGGTGATAGATCCACAGTTCACCCCTGCGCACGCATCGCCTCCTCGGCGGCGGCCAGCTCCGCCTCGTCCGCCGCGGCCTGGGCCGTCACATCCGGCACCGGACCGACGCCGGTCCGCACGGCTTCGCGACGCGCTGCCTTGGATATCCACGCCGAGGGCGACATCCCCGCACGAGCCGCCGCCTGTTCGGCGAAGGCCCAGGATGCCTCATCCAGCGAAAGGGTGACCTTACGCGTTGCCATACCATTTATCGTACCGATGTTTGGGCCGACTGCCAGCGGAAATCCGGTCTCGGTCATGGCCGGAAATCTCGGTCCGACGCCTGGCCACGGCTGTTACGGTCACAGTATGACGACGTTGAACCACCACCGGGTCGGCGTGGGGGAACCGCTGGTTCTCGTGCACGGCGTCGGCAGCCGCTGGCAGGTGTTCGAGCCGATCATCGACACCCTCGCGGAATCCTTCGACGTCCTCGCCGTCGATCTGCCCGGCTTCGGGGGTTCCGCGCCGATCGCGCACACCACCGTCGACACCCTCGCCGAAGCGCTCGCCGACTTCCTCATCGAACAGGGCATCGAGCGGCCGCATCTGGCGGGCAATTCGATGGGCGGGCTCATCGCACTGAACCTCGGCGCGCGCGGGCTGGCCCGCTCGGTCACCGCGTACTCCCCGATCGGATTCTGGGACACCCCGGGGCGGGTGTGGTGCCAACAGTCACTCGGCAAGTCCCGCCAAATCGCGCGTGCGCTACGCCCGGCCTGGCCGACCGTCCTCGGCACCGCCGCGGGCCGCACAGCCTTCCTGAGCCTGGTCTTCGGCAAGCCGTGGGCGATCGATACGCAGGTCGCCATCGACACCGCGCGCGGCGCCGTCGACGCACCCGCCTTCGAAGCCGCCCTCGACTCCTTCGTCGATGCGAAGCTGCACGAAATCGGTGCGCTGACAGATATTCCCGTCACCATCGCCTGGGGCAACCGGGATATCCTGCTGACCTACGCCACCCAGAGCACGCGTGCACGCGCCGCGCTTCCGAACGCCCGCCACATCACACTGCACGGCAGCGGCCACACCCCGTTCTTCGACGATCCGGCCGGATGCGCGAAGGTCTTGCTCGACACCATCAGTCCGCGGCGCTGACCGGCCGCGTCAGGGTGGTCGGATCCGCCTTGCCGAGCAAGATCCGAACCGCATTTCCCCAGCGGTGCCGCAGGATTCGATTGCGGTCGAGATCGCCGGTGAGCAGCACCCGCATCGCGAGACCCGTCATGATCTCGATGGTGAATTCGGTAATGGTCGGCACCCGCGGGTCGTCGGGAAACTCCTGACGGAAGATGTCGCGAATGCTGTTGTGCATCAAGTCGAATAGTCGATGCTCCAGCGGTAGGAACGCGGCGAGCAGATCCGGATCGGTGCGCGCGGCGACCCACATCTCCAGTGCCGCCCAGAATGTCGGCCCGGTGAACATGCGCATGGTCAGTTCGACGGCCGTTTCGAGCCGGTCCGCCTCGGCCGGAATCGCCTCGAATTCCCTTGTCAGCTGGGCGAACCGGCGCTCGGCGAGATGTTCGACGGCACCGGCGAGCAGATCCGCCTTGGTTGGGAAGTGGTGCTGGAGGGTGCCGCGCGGCACCGCGGCCCGTTTCTGCACCTCGAGCGTGGTAGTGCCCGCGTAGCCGACCTCGACCAGACTGTCCACCGCCGCGTCCAGGAGTCGCGTGCGCATGCGCGAGCGGCGCTGCGCCTGTGTCTCCCGGACGCGTTCGGGTCCGCCCGCCGCCCGGCCACCACTGCGCGTGGTCAGCGTCCCTGCCACTGGGGTTCGCGCTTCTGCGCGAAGGCCAGCGCACCCTCGGCGGCGTCCTTGGAGAACAGTGCGGGCAAGGCGATTTCGCCCTGCTTCGCGAAACTCTCGGCGACCGACCAATCCGGCGACTCGTCGATGATGCGCTTACTCGCGGCCACCGCGAGCGGCGCGGCCGCAGCGATTTCGGTCGCCAATGCCAGCGCACCCGCCAGCGCCGCACCGGGTTCGGTGATCCGGTTGATCATGCCGAGTTGGTAGAGCCGTTCGGCGTCGATGCGTCCACCGGTGAGCGCCAACTCCGCGGCGATGGGACGCGGCAGCCGCTGGGTCAGCCGCAGTACACCGCCGCCCGCGGCGACCAGGCCGCGCTTCACCTCCGGAATGCCGAACTGGGCGTTACTCGCGGCGACGATGAGATCACCGGCGAGCGCGAGCTCGAAGCCACCGGCGAGCGCGAAGCCCTCGACGGCCGAAATCATCGGCTTGGCCGGTGGTTTCGCGGCAATGCCGAGCGGGCCGCGGTTCGGGGTCATCGGCATCTCCCCCTTCGACGCGGCGACCAGATCCATTCCGGCACTGAAGGTTCCGCCCGCACCGGTGAGCACGAGCACCCGCGCGGCAGTGTCGGCCTCGAATTCGTCGACGGCGGCCTCGATGGCCTGCGCGGTGGCGAGGTTGATGGCGTTGCGGGCTTGCGGGCGATTGACGGTCAGCAAGGTGATCGCATCGCGCCGTTCGACCAAGACCAAATCAGTCATCGGACATCCTCTCGGTAAATTGCCGCGTGGTCATCTCGGCGGACGCCGGGATCCAGGCGGTGTAGTGGGGACCAGCCGAATATTCGGTGTCGGTTTTCGCTGGACGGCGGGAGGTTTCAGTCATCGGACAGACCTCTCGGTGAGCAGGGTGAGCTTGTCGGCCGCGGCGATGTGGGCGGCCGCGCCGATCGGATCACCATCGGTGAACGACGCGATGGTATCGGCATCCGAGGCGCGAATCAGGATGCGACGGCCCGAGTTTCGCGCAGCGGGCAGTCCGGAATCCGGATCAGCGGACGTCAGCGCACTGATCACGACGGCCTCGGGTTCGTCGAAGTGATCGGGGGCGGGACCCTTGCGGTAGGCGACGGTGTAGGACTCGATGACGGCCGGTCCGGTATAGCCGGGCGCGGTATCACGCCGTGCCGCAGGCACTTCCGCTTCGACGGCGCGGAAAACTCGCGCGGGCGGTCGCGCCGAGTAGATGCCGATACCGTGTTTGGTGATGTACCAGCCCAGAGCGCTGGCCAGGCCGTAGGCCGATGGGTCGGCGCGCAGCCGATCGGCCAGTGTCGCGATCGAATGGGTCGCGTAGTTGTTGCCGGGGCCGCCCGCGAAGGTCAGCCCGCCGGTGACCGACAGCGGCCGGGCGGGATCGTCGATGGGCAGACCGAGCGCCTCGGCCGCGACCTGTACTGCGACCGGGAAGCAGGAGTACAGATCGATATGCGCGATATCGTCGATGCCGATACCCGCGCCGGACAGTGCGGCCCGCCCGGCCGCGGCGATGGCGGGTGAGGTGGACATATCCGCGCGTTCGGAAACGAACCATTCGTCGGTGGCGGTGGCGCCGCCATGCGGAAAAACCCAGCGGTCTCGCGGTACGCCCGCCGCATCGGCCGCCGCCGCGCTGCACAGGATCAGTCCCGCACCTTGGTCCACCGAGAGGTTCGCGACGAGCAGCTTCGGATACGGCGTCGACACCATGCGGTTCGCGCGCGTCGGCGTCGTCACATCGTCGATGGAATGTTCGGTCGGCTGCCACGCATACGGATTCCGCGCCGCCACCGCCGAGAGCCGCGACCACAGTCCGCCGATGCGCTCCCGATGCGCGGCCTCGCTCAGACCGAGCCGCCCGCGCAGCGCGGTCTCCATCAGCGCGTAGAAGTAGACCGGACCCCACAACCCCGCCGCGGTCTCCATATCGGTATTGGGTCCGCGGTCGGTGCCGATAACCTCGGTCGCCCGCACATCCTCGGCCTGCTCGGGCCACTCGAGTACGGCACCGGTGCGGGTGGCCGTATTCCAGGACGCGACCGATTCGGCCCCAGTGATCAGCGCGACCTCGCACCGTCCGTCGGCGATGGCCTGCGCGACCGTATTGACCAGGCGCTGCGGTGCGTCACCACCGAACCGTGCCGATTGCAGCGTGCGCTTCGCGCGGGTGCCCAGTTCCGCCGCGACCAGCGCGCCGAGGTCCGGGTACGGCCTGCTCACCGGGGCCACCGCGGCGATCAGATCGGCCGATCGCAACAGCCGGTCGCCGGTGCCGCTGTCCACACCGGCCCGGCGTAGCGATTCGGTGGCGAGTTCGACAGGTCCGGGTAGTCCCGGCTCGCCGCTTCGGTGCACGACCTGTCCGACGCCGACGAGCACCGGCGTTCGCGGATCCAATCCGGGTGGCAGCATGGTTCCTCCACTTCTTACCGTCAGCATTGACGGTAACTTGCGTTCGATTAGAACAGAGCGCAGGTGTTCGAGCAATGCTCTCGACACGAACTGACTCGCGGGTAAGATCCGGGAATGGGCTCCGATATCGCGCTGCGGTTCGACAGCGACCGCGCCTACGTCACGCTGAACCGGCCGGATAAGCACAACGGCCTCACCATCAATATGCTCCGCGACCTCGTCACGGCCGCGCACACCATCGCCGGCCACAAGGACGTCCGCGCGGTCATCCTGTCCGGCAACGGCCCGAGCTTCAGCAGCGGCCTCGATATCGCCGAGACGACCGGCGATCCACTCGCCGTGGTGCGCAACTTCATCCCGCTGCCCTGGCGCGGCACCAACACCTTTCAGGAGGCGTGCTGGGCGTGGCGTCGACTCTCGGTGCCGGTAATCGCCGCGGTGCACGGCCGCTGCTACGGCGGCGGACTGCAGATCGCACTGGCCGCCGACGTCCGCTTCGCGACCCCGGACGCGGAGTTCTCGGTAATGGAGGCCAAACACGGTCTGGTCCCGGATATGACCGGCGCGGCGACGCTGTCCCGTCTGATCGGCGTCGACAAGGCGCTGCTGCTGACCATGACCGCCGACACCGTGGACGCCGCCTACGCCGAGCGGATCGGTCTGGTCACCGAGGTGACCGCTGACCCGGTGGCGGCGGCGGAGAAGCTCGCCGCCCGCATCGCGACCCGCTCCCCGCACGCGGTCGCGGGGGCCAAGCAACTCTTCGATCGCTCCTGGCACGCATCGGCTCGGCGCACCTTCGCTATCGAACGGGCGACCCAGCTGCCATTGGTCCTGCGACTGGCCTTATCTCGCAGCAAACGATCGGCAACTTAGATCGCGAAGTTTCTACAACTTCGATGACGAATCGTGCAAGCCACCAATTCCACCGGTTTTCGCTGTTAGCATCTTGAACGATTTGCCAGCCAGCCGAAATGTGGCGCGAAACACACGATAGATACTGCGTATCGTGCCGCCTCGGCCAGAAACGGAGGGCTAAGAGACTTTGAACAAGTCCGTATCCGCTTTGTTTTCGGCATTGGCAGGAGCATCGGCCTTGCTCCTTGTAGCGACTACCCCTGCATCGGCAAACCCGAACGCCATCAACCCTTTCCCCGTCCTCAACGGCACCAACGGTCTACCCAACCTGGTCGGCCGCACCAGGGCGGTATTCCAGGTGACCGGACTGGCCAGCCCGAACAACACCCAGAGCTATAACGTGCTCGGCACCGATCTGGGCATCATGTGGGACAACGGCGACGGTGAGATGCTCACCGCATTCGGCGATACCGCCGGACTCGGCCTGCCGAACCTGCTGGTCGGCAGCACCTGGGCGTGGCGCAGCAATATTCTCGTGCGCAGCCACACCCACGATCCGTCCAATGGCATCTACTTCGACAGTGTCGTGCGCGATATCTTCGGCCAAGCGCGCGACCTGATCCCCAGTCCGAAGATCCCGTTCGTGGAGATCAGCCGCATCCCGACCGCGGGCATTTCGGTCGGCGGCGTCCAGTACATGAGCATGATGTCGGTGCAGACCTGGGACGATGTCGGTCAGTGGACCACCAATTTCTCCGGGCTCGCCGCCTCCGCCGATAACGGGGAGACCTGGGCCGATCTGACCACGGCGCGGCGTCCGAATGATGGCGCCAACGCCAACTTCCAGATGAATGCGTTCCTCAAGGACGGCGGGTACGTCTACGAGTACGGCACCAAGTCCGGGCGCAATCGGGCCGCGTACGTCGCCCGGGTGCGTGAAGGCGATATCGCGAACCTGGGCGAATACGAGTACTGGGACGGCGGGCACTGGAGCAAGAAGGGCGATGTCGATGCCGCGGCGCCGATCATGGGGGGCGTCGGCGAAATGTCGGTGATGTACAACGCGTACCTCGGTCAGTTCATCTCGCTGACTACCGATCCGTTCAATTCGGTGGTTATGCGGCGGGCCGCATCGCCGCAGGGCCCATGGAGCGATCCGGAGGTGCTGATCGATACACGGGAGCTGCCCAGCGCGTATGCGCCGTCGATCTTCCCGTACCAGACCGGACGTGATCTGTACTTCGTGACGACGGTGCATCAGCAGTACAACGTGGTTTTGATGCGCTCCACGCTCTGAATCGGCTCAACCGGGAGATCAACGGGACATGGCTGCGGTTTCGGCAGCCACGTCCCGTTCATCTTGTTTCGAGTTCGACTTGACCTCAATATCACTTCAGGTATGAAGCTGATCGCGTCGGATCGTCGAGCTTCGGGAGAAATCATGGGCACCACCGCCGCAACCAGCGAATCGGTCAGCGCCGCATCGACTTTGCGGAGATGGCTGCGAGCGAATGCGCGGCCGATCTCGGATACCGAGGCGAACAGCACCGGTCCGGATCTCGCGCCGCTCACCGCTCGGCTCGGATCGGCGACCGTGGTCGGGCTCGGTGAGTCGACCCGGTTCTCCCGGCAGACCTTCGGATTGCGCGAGCGCGTATTCCGGGTGCTGGTCGAGGAATACGGGTACCGAGCGCTTGCGGTACAGGACAGCGCGCGCTCCGGCGAGCGGCTCGACGCCTATGCGCGCACCGGCGCGGGTGATCCCGAATCGGTGCTCGCGGGGGCGTGGCGGCCGACCCGGACATCGGAAATGGCGGCAGCGCTGTCGTGGATTCGCGTGTTCAATCAGGAGCACCCCGACGATCCGGTCCGGATCTTCGGTGTCGAGCCGCCGCGCGCGGAACCGTCGGACTACGACGTGGTGCTGGATTACCTGCGCCGACATGCGCCGGATCGCTTGGCCGCCATCGAATCCCACCTCACCCCGATCCGCAGTGCACACCGCGTGGACGAACATGTGCAGCGCCATCAAGGAATTCACCCGGGCCGCCCGTTCATCGACGACGCCCGCGACGCCCGCGCCCTCTTCGAAACACTCCCGGCGACAATGGAATTCGACAATGCACTGACACATCTACAACTCATTGTCGATTTCCACGAGAAAAGCGTTGCCGGACAGGGCGGTTTCGCGCGCGATGAACGACCCGCCGCAGATCGGGTTATCGAATGGCAGCGCAGCACCGGCGCGAAAATCGCCTATTGGGACGGCATAGGCCACACCGCCGCACGCTCCCTCGGCGCCGGCCCGGCCGAAACCTCCGAATTCCACGGCACGGGCAGCTATTTACGCGCACACTTCGGCGCACAATACATATCAGTGGCCATCGGCTTCCATCACGGAGATCTCGGCATGGCGGTAGCACCGGAACCACGACCGGACCTCATCGACGCAACGCTAGGCGAGCTGGACCTGCCCGCTTACTACGTGGATCTGCACAAGGCCGCACCGGATTCGGTGCAACAGTGGCTGCACAGCCCCGCAAAACTGCGCACGATCAGCGGCATCTACGACCCCGCCGAAGACGCCACCGCCCACACCCCGGTGCGATCCCTGATCGACGCATTCGACGTACTCGTCCACATCCACGAAACCTCCCCGGTGCACTGGCTGCCAGAAGTGAGCGCCTAGGGCTCGCAGTTACGAACCAGCGAAACCGAGGGTGGGCGGGGCGGCGGGGTGGGTCGGGTCAATAGAATCTCGGGTATGGACGCGACCGATTGGGATACGCGGTATGCGCAGAGTGAATTGGTTTGGGGCGCACCGCCGAACATCACGGTGGTGGAGCATGTGTACGGGCTGGAGCGGGTTGCTCCGCTGGTACCGGACCCCGCCGATGGCGATGCGCCCGGTCTCCCGCGCGCCCTGGACCTCGCGTGCGGCGAAGGTCGCAATGCCTTGTGGTTGGCCACGCACGGGTGGCAGGTGCATGCCGTCGACTACTCACAGGTGGGGATCGATAAGGGCCGCACCATCGCGACGCGGTTGTCCCGCTCGGTTCGCGGCCGCATCAGCTGGCAGTGCGCGGACGTCACCGATTTGGATGCCGCGGGCATCACCGGTCCATACGAACTGGTGCTGATGGTCTTCCTGCACCTGCCCGCCGAGCAGCGCCGCCCGCTCGTCCGCCGCCTCGCCGACCTCCTCGCCCCCGAGGGCACCCTGCTGATCCTCGGCCACGACAGCACCAATCTCACCGACGGCTACGGCGGCCCGCAGGACCCATCGATTCTCTTCACCCCCGACGACATCATTGCCGATCTCGGCCCCGACGCCGACCGCATCCGCGTCCGCATCGCCGACCGCGTCTACCGCCCCACCGAGGAACGCGACGCCATCGACGCCCTCGTCATCGCCACCAAACCCGCCCCATCCCCACAAGCCATCGAACCAGCCGCCCCACTCGGCTGAGCCGAACAGTGCCGCACACGTTCCAGGCGGCTATTGCGTGTGCGTCGCGGCAATACGTGCACGGCCCATCGAGGCAACCCGGACTACTGGGACCAGCGCTGGAGCCAGGGGGTGACCGTATCTGCGATGAGGTCGAAGCCCGAGCGGAAGGAGTGGGGTTGACCTGGGATTATGGCGACTTCGGTGGCGTCGGTGGAGGCGGGGATGCCGAAGGGATCGTTGGCGCCGTTGATTACTACGACTTCGATGTCACCGCAGGCCAATAGTTCGTCGCGTCGGGTCTTTTCCGGCTTGCCGGGGGGATGGAGTGGGAACGAGAGCGCTAGGACACCGCGGGCTTCGGCGGCGCAGGCGGTGCGGCACGCCACGCGGGCGCCATTGCTGCGACCGCCTTGGACCAGCGGCACCTTTTTCACCCGCTTACGCAGGTCAGCGACGATCTCGAGCCATGCCTCGTCCTGTTTCACGGCCGAGCCGGGCGCACGTCGCCCGGCGGCCCGGTACGGCTGCACCACCCGCGCCACCGCGCCACCGAGTTCGTATGCGCGATCCCGCACCGCAAGTAGATCCTTCGCGTCGACGCCGCCGCCGGATCCGGGCGTGAGCAGCAGCAGGAACGCCGCCTTGCGCGGCTTGTCGAGCTCGATCTCCGCGGGCCCGGCGCTCGTCTCGATTCGCACAATTCCCACGGTAGTCCCCGGGCTAACCCGAGATCGCCAAGTCATCGGGGGCGCGTCGGCCACCTGGCAGCCACCGGCAAACCCGAGCGGATCGTCTACTACGCGAGCCGTAGTCGATCGGCAATGCCGTCGGGTGTTTCTCGCATCACATTTGCCGGCTCGAGTCTTTGCCACCCCATTACCGACCGGTAATATGGCGAATAAGTTACCCGCGAGTAGCAAGTGCCGGATCGTTCGAGCAACCCGAACGGACGACCGGCACGGCTACCCGATGGACGACAACGGGCGGGAACGGCAACCAACCGACCGCACCAAACTCAACGGAGAGTGAGTAACAGACATGGGCCACTACAAGAGCAACGTCCGCGACCTGGAGTTCAACCTCTTCGAGGTACTCGGCCTCGGCGCACTCCTCGACGGCGACGCCTACGGCGATCTCGACACCGAGACCGTCAAGGAGATGCTCAACGAGGTGCGTCGCCTGGCCGAGGGACCGCTGGCCGACTCGTTCGTCGACGGTGACCGCAACCCGCCGACCTTCGATCCCGAGACTCACACGGTCACCCTCCCCGAGTCCTTCAAGAAGTCCTACCGCGCGCTCGAAGACGCGGGCTGGGCCAAGGTCGGCGTCCGCGAAGAGCTGGGCGGCCTCGCCGCGCCGAGCGCGGTCACCTGGGCGCTGAGCGAGATGGTCCTCGGCGCCAACCCGCCCGCGCAGATGTACGCCGCGGGTGCCGGTTTCGCGCAGGTCTTCTACAACAACGGCACTGACGAGCAGAAGAAGTGGGCTCAGATCATCGCCGATCGCAACTGGGGCGCCACCATGGTGCTGACCGAGCCGGATGCCGGTTCCGACGTCGGCGCCGGCCGCACCAAGGCGATCAAGCAGGAGGACGGCTCCTGGCACATCGAGGGCGTCAAGCGCTTCATCACCTCGGGTGACTCCGACGACCTGTTCGAGAACATCATGCACCTGGTGCTGGCCCGCCCCGAGGGCGCTGGCCCCGGCACCAAGGGCCTGTCGCTGTTCTACGTACCGAAGTGGCACTTCGACTTCGAGACCCAGACCCTGGGCGACCGCAACGGTGCCTTCGTCACCAATGTCGAGCACAAGATGGGCATCAAGGTCTCGGCCACCTGTGAGGTCACCTTCGGCGGCCACGGCGTGCCCGCCAAGGGCTGGCTGGTCGGCGAGGTGCACAACGGCATCGCGCAGATGTTCGATGTCATCGAGAACGCGCGAATGATGGTGGGCACCAAGGCCATCGCGACGCTGTCGACCGGTTACCTGAACGCACTGGACTACGCCAAACAGCGCGTCCAGGGCGCGGACCTGACCAAGATGACCGATAAGGCCGCCCCGCGCGTCACCATCACCCACCACCCGGACGTGCGTCGCAGCCTGGTGCTGCAGAAGGCCTACGCCGAGGGTCTGCGCGCCATCTACCTCTACACCGCCGCGCACCAGAATGCGGATATCGCCGAGCTGGTCTCCGGCGCCGATGCGGATGTGGCCTTCCGGGTCAACGATCTGCTGCTGCCGATCGTCAAGGGTGTCGGTTCCGAGCGGGCCTACCAGTACCTGACCGAATCGCTGCAGACCTTCGGTGGCTCCGGCTTCCTGCAGGACTACCCGATCGAGCAGTACATCCGCGACGCGAAGATCGACTCGCTGTACGAGGGCACCACCGCCATCCAGGCGCAGGACTTCTTCTTCCGCAAGATCGCCCGTGACCGCGGCGTCGCACTGGCCCACGTGGCCGGGCAGGTGCAGAAGTTCATCGAGTCCGAGGCGGGCAACGGTCGCCTCAAGGCCGAGCGCAAGCTGCTGGCCACCGCGCTCGAGGATGTGCAGGCCATGGCCGCCACCCTGACCGGGCACCTGATGGGTGCACAGCAGGATCAGACCGAGCTGTACAAGGTCGGCCTGGGTTCGGTGCGCTTCCTGATGGCCGTGGGCGATCTGCTGATCGGCTGGCAGCTGCTGCGTCAGGCCGAGGTTGCCATCAAGGCCCTCGACAACGGCGTGACCGGCGCCGATCAAGCGTTCTACACCGGCAAGGTCGGCGTCGCGCAGTTCTTCGCCCGCAACGTGCTGCCCGAGCTGACCGCGACCCGCGCCATCCTGTCGAACCTGGACAACGACATCATGGAGCTGGACGAAGCCGCGTTCTGATCCGATAGGGTTCGAACACAAGCGAATACGAACATCGGCGACCCGGAGCGATCCGGGTCGCCGATGTCATTTGCCGCGGCGCGACAACTCACGCCGCCGGATGGGCGCGGCGTCCGGCCGGTGGATCGGGAGCCCGGCCAGCACAACGGCATTGCCCCCCAACTGTTTCGCCTCGTACATCGCGGCATCCGCGCGGCGCAACAGCAGTTGGGGCCGATCGGTATCCGCACCGCCCTCACAGACGGCGACGCCGACGCTCGCCGTGATGGCGACGGGCAGCCCGGACGCCTCTTCGACGGCGCGGCGCAACTTTTCGGCCGTGGCGAGCGCGCCATCGCGATCCAGTTCGCCGACCACCGCGAACTCCTCGCCGCCGGTCCGGGCGACGATGGCATCGGGATCGACCACCGCCCGCAGTCCTTCGGCCGTCGAGGTGAGCACCTGGTCGCCGACGATATGACCGAACGTGTCGTTGACAGCCTTGAAGCGATCCAGATCGAGGGTGATCACCGATAGGCACCGTTGATGACGGGAGCGATGCAGGTAGTAGTCGAGGCCGCGCCGATTCAGCAGCGCCGTCAGCGGATCCGACAGCACATCGGTGCGCAGCACCCAATAGCAGAACTGCAGCGCGGGCAGCACAACGACGATGGCCGCCACCATGATCAGCACCATCGCCGCCGCCAGCGGTAGGTCGCCGCCCTTGGACTCGGCCACTGCACAAGCGGCGATAACACCAACGGAAAGCAATGACCACGCGGCGTGCACGGCAAGGGCCTGCGGGCTATGGAAGAACGTGATGTAGGCCCCGGTCACCACCAAGAGCATCGCGCTCAACGCTCCGTATACCCGGTCGCCGTCCACCAGGCACGAGGCGGTGATGGCGATATCCGCCCAGGCACACAGGGCCAGCGAGGTGAGCGCACGCGGCCATGGGAACAGCCACCAGCGCACCGTCCATATCGCCGCCGTGATCCCCGCGAACGCGAAGATCGCACGTTCGACCGTTCCCGAAGGACCGGCGGGAGACAGCGACATCAAGATATTGATCAGCAGCATTACCGCGCCGCCCGAACCGATGACGAACTTGACCGGACCGAGGGCGAAATGGGATTCCAATGTCCGCACGAGCCAGCGATAATGCACCGGATCGTGCCACCAGCTGCGAAGCACCGCGCGACTGTCACCCATGAAGCCACCGCCTAGTGTTCACGAATCCTGCTGGATGTACTGGAACAGCTGTGCCCTGACGAACGATCCGGCAAACGGTCGCCGACCGAATTGCAACGAGCGACCGGTGCGGTCGCCAGCGGTGACAGGCCAGCCCCACCGAAGACCCGTCTCGTGATGATCTTCAGTCTACCGATGGGCAGGTGTCCGGCTCCACATCGAACGTCTGCGGACATCGGGTCGGAAACCGGGCACAATGGCCGGGCAGATCGCGCTAGAAGGGATCGTCCGGATGAACCGATCGCTGTCCGCACTCACCAGAGCCGGTGTCCTCGCCGCTGCCCTTTCGGTCGCGATGGCCGGACCGGCCGTCGCCGAACCGAATCTCGTTATCCCCATTCCCGGTATCAACCCCATCCCCGGCATCAACGGCCAGCCGCGCGGCCTACCGCGCCTACCCGGACTGACGCAGGCGGTCTTCCAGATGACCGGGATGGACAGCCCCAATCGCACACAGAACGTCAATGTGCTCGGCACCGACCTCGGCATCATGTGGGACGACGGCAACGGCCGGATGCTCACCGCCTTCGGCGACAGTGCGGGCATCGGCCTGCCCAACCTGCTGGTGGGCAGCGTCTGGGCCTGGAGCAGCCAGGTTCTGTTCAGCAGCGCCACCAAGGATCCGGCGCAGGGGATTTCATTCGACGGCGTCGTGAGCAACAATCCCCTGCCCAGTCCGAAGATTCCCGGGATCGAGATCAGTCTCATTCCGACAGCGGGCATTTCGGTCGGTGGCGTGCAGTACATGAGTCTGATGTCAGTGGCCGCCTGGGGCGAGCACGGCAAGTGGAACACCAACTTCTCCACTCTCGCCGCCTCCGGTGACGGGGGGCGGAGCTGGGCCCCGTTGACCACGACCCGGCGCGCGAATGTGGACGGATACCAGAACTTTCAGCAGAACGCCTTCCTGAAGGACAACGGCTACATCTACCGCTACGGCACGCCCGCCGGACGGCAGCATCCCGGATTCGTCTCGCGGGCAATGGAATCCGATATCGCCGATATCGACCGCTACGAGTACTGGGACGGCAAGGAGTGGAAGCCCGACGCCAAGGTGGCCGCTCCCATTGTCGACGGCGTCGCCGAGCTGTCGGTGATGTGGAACGACCATCTGGGCAAATTCATCATGCTCACCACGGATTCGACCAATTCGGTTGTGCTGCGCAGCGCATCGGCACCGGAGGGACCGTGGAGCGAGCCGCAGGTGCTCGTCGATGGCGCCGCCCTACCGAGTGCATATGCACCGATGATCTTCCCCTACCAGACCGGCAGTGACCTGTACTTCTTACTGTCGGTATACAACCAGTACAACGTCCTGCTCATGCGAACCCCGCTGTAAGTCGAATCGCCCACTCACCAGGTCGAGCTCCGAAAGTCTGTGCCCGACCAACTCGCCCCACCCGCACCCCAACGCCCCCACCTGGGCGCGCCCTCGAACAAGCAACTCTTGCGGGATGCAGACCGCCTGAACGCCGCTGGCGCAGTTTGGTCCGGCAAAGACTGCCTGGATAGCCCTCCCCCACCGACCACCTCACAAAGGTTGCAACCTATGCGAGGCGCTCACCCCCTATCCGTCAGCCCACACCCCAACGCGCTACTCGCACTTCACTACTGGGATCGGGTCGTATTTGACGGTGCGGGTGTGGCGGGAGATTTCGCGGCCGGTTTTACGGTCGGTGATCACGCGGGTGTCGGAGATGGTGAAGCCTGGTGCGCCTTCGGTGGCAATGCAGTCCTTGCCCTTCGGGAGCTTTACGGTGGTCGGCTCGGTGGGCTTGGTCTTTTCGCCGGTGATGGATTCGACGTTGACCGTCTTGGTGCCCCAGAGGCGGACGGTGACCTCGGAGTCGGTGGTCGACGTTTCGATGTAGACACCGGATTGGCTGTTGTTGCGGAACGCGAGGTCGATGACGCCGTCGAAAACGGTGGCCTCACGCGCGGCGGGGTAGCGGGAGATGTAGTAGCTGTGCTCGGTGTGGCCCGCGTCCTCCATGCCCGCGAAGTAGGCGGCGTTGTAGAGGGTGGTGGCGAATTGGCTGATACCGCCGCCGACGGCGGTGCTCGGGCGGCCGTGGTCGATGATGCCGGATTCCACATAGCCCTCGGCGGTGCCGCGTGGGCCGGTGAAATCATTGAGCGAGAAGGTGTCTCCCGGCTTGACGATGGCGCCGTTCACCTTCTTGGCGACCACACGGATATTCACGCCGGACGGACCGCTGAACCCGTTGGTGGTGAATTGGCCCATCACCTCGGTGACGCCTAGCGCGTTGGCGGCCTCGGTGGTGAGTTTGGGCTCCACCTTGTCGTAGATGGCCTGCGCGGTGCGCTCCTGCGGAGCCACGACCACAGTCGGCAACTGCTCCAACGTCTTCGCCCAATTGATCTTGTCGCCGACGACGGCAGGTACCACAGTGGGTTTCGCCCCGGTCAGTGCGAAGGTCGCGTCCTTGGCCTCGACCTCCGACGGCGCGAGCTGCGGTCCCAGAACGCCCAGCGCCACATCCTGTTTGAAGGTCGCGGCGAGACCGCCCTGACCATCGGGGGCGAAGGAGAGTATGGATGCGATCTGTTCCGGCTCCAACCTGCCGGTCGCATCGTTCTTGCCCGCGAAGACGATCGGCGCGCGCACCGCCGGTTCGGCAACAGTGTGCAGGGCCTGCTCGACCGCCTCCGCGCGCACGGCGATCGGCGCCGCGGTCTCCGGAAGATCGAGCAGCGCACCGAAATACCAGTTGTCGACGAGCGCGGTGCGCGCGGCGGAGACATCGAGGATGCGGCCGGGCACCGGCGGTACGGCGACCGGACGGGCGCCGTCGAAGGCGATGGTGCCCTCGACCGTCGGGCGGTCGTGCACGCGCAGCGCGGTGAGCTGAGCATCCAGTGCGTTGTCGTCGACTGTGCTTGCGACCGACACGGTGTGCGTGGTGAACAGCGAGGTCAGTCGGGTGATCGGATTGCGCGGCTGGGATCCGATGCGGGCCCACGTGGTATCCCAATCAACCGCAAGGCCAGCGGTTTTGGGCGTCAATCTGGTCTGCACGTCGCCGATCAGCAGCGGGAGCTCCTGCTCGGCGCGCGGGTCGAGCGCGGTTCGCAGTTGCGCATCCGCCGCCGCGGTGTCCTTGCCGCCGATATCAATACCGGCGACCACGACCCCGCGCGGCACGTGCCCCGACGAAAACACAAGGTCCGCAACGTAAGCCAGCCCAGCCATCACGATCAACGCACCAACACCCATGCCGATGCGTTTGACGAGGGGCGATTTCAACCCGCCCGACTTCGGCGACGTATCGGGTACGCGCCGCCGCTGCCAACGCGCACTGGCATCCGACGCCTCGGATGCCTCCCCGGATCCCGCCGCTTTCGGCGGCCGCGCTGTCCGAAACGGCTCGGTCGGTGCCGAATCCCCGCCCCACTCCCCCGCCTGCTGTCCCGACAGCTGCTGCACCCCAGACTGCTGCCGCGTCGCCGAATCACGCTGTGCCACCGCTTGATTTTCGTCCACCGAATGATCCTGGGCCACTGATTGATCCTCGGACAGTGACTCGTACGGTGTCGCCGAATGACGCTGTGGCATCGAATGATGCTGCGCTGCGGATTGATGCTCGATCGCTGACTCGAACTCCGCCGCGAACTGGTGCGACACAGACCGGGGCTGGGGCGAGCGGGGCTGAGGCTGATGCGCAGCCCCCGAATGATGTTCTGCCAGTGACCGATGCTGCGCGGCCGACTGGTGCTCGGCCGCTGACTCATTGTGCGCTGCCGACCGGTGTTGGGGCGACGGGGGCTGAGACGGATACGGGGCCGCTGGTTGATGGTGCGTCGAGGACTGATCCTGCGCCGGCACCTCATGCGAGCCATCCACGTGATGCGACCCTGCCGCATGCTGGGAAACCGTACGCGGCAGAGGAGGCTGACGCTGCACAACCGCCCGATCGCGAGCAGCCGCCTGATTCGGATCTACCGTCTGAGACACTTCCGGCGCCCGCTGCGGACT
This sequence comes from Nocardia sp. CA-107356, assembly GCF_050946365.1. Taxonomy (NCBI): domain Bacteria; kingdom Bacillati; phylum Actinomycetota; class Actinomycetes; order Mycobacteriales; family Nocardiaceae; genus Nocardia; species Nocardia sp. CA-107356. Next base: position 9,927,938 of record NZ_CP191992.1, read on the forward strand.
CGAGGCCTCCGGTGCGCCCGGCACCTGCTGCGAGACGGGGCGTGGCGGTGGGGGCTGGCGGCGGGTTGCGGATCGGGCCGAGTCGAGGAGCTGTCTCAGTCCGACTTCGCCGTCCTCATGTCGGCCGCGTCGTCCGGTGCTCGATTCGCTCGTCACGAACCGTCCTCCCCGCTCGATCGAAAGGAGCTCGCACGGTGCGAGTCTCCGCCAACGATAGTGGTCGCTACCGACATCGGCAGCACAGCACGGTCCAACAGCAAATCCCGCGCAACGGACCACGTCACATATGAAAGAGCCCCGCGCAGTTGCCGGGTCGGGGGTCTGGCAACTACGCGGAGCCAACACGTTTATCGGTGCGACGCAGCGTGCGTTACACCCGCGCGAGACAATCGAGGAGAACTCTCGCCACCAGGGCCCACGCAACGAGGGAGATGGATGGAATGCAGCTGGGAATGATCGGCCTAGGCCGGATGGGCGCCAATATCGTGCGCCGGATCGTCAAGGACGGGCACACCGCCGTCGGCTACGAACGCAAACCGAAGACCACCGTCGCTCTCACCGAGGAACTGGGCAGCGACAGTTTTCAGGGCTACACCGACCTGAAGGACTTCGTATCCGAGCTGGAGACCCCGCGGGTGGTCTGGGTAATGATCCCGGCTGCGGTGACCGGTCAGATGATCGGCCGGGTGGCCGAGTTGCTCGAGCCCGGCGACATCATCATCGACGGCGGCAACAGCCGCTACCACGACGACATCGCGCGCGCCGCCGCGCTCGAGCCCAGGGGTATTCACTACGTGGATATCGGCACCTCGGGTGGGGTGTTCGGACTGGCCCGCGGCTTCTGCCTGATGATCGGCGGGGAGGCCGAGCCGGTGGCGCATCTGGACCCGCTGCTGAGGTCCATCGCACCCGGGGTCGAGGCGGCCGAACGCACCCCGGGCCGCACCGGCGACCCTTCCGCCGCTGAGCAGGGCTATCTGCACTGCGGTCCGGCCGGTGCGGGCCATTTCGTGAAGATGGTGCACAACGGCATCGAATACGGCGCGATGGCCGCCTACGCCGAGGGTCTCAACATTCTGCACAAGGCGAATATCGGCGCGAATCACGACGCCGTGGCCTCGGCCGAGGAGACCCCGCTCGAGCATCCGGAGTGGTATCGGTACGACATCGACGTGCCCGAGGTGGCCGAGGTGTGGCGACGCGGCTCGGTGGTCGCTTCCTGGTTGCTGGATCTGACGGCGAGTGAGCTCTACGCCGATCCGACCCTGGAGTCCTTCGACGGCCGGGTATCGGACTCCGGAGAGGGACGCTGGACCCTCGACGCCGCGGTCGATACCGGGGTCCCCGCGCCGGTGCTCGCATCCGCGCTGTTCGGGCGGTTCTCCTCGCGCGGGGAGGCGCTGTACGCGGACAAGATGCTCTCGGCCATGCGTAAGGCCTTCGGCGGACATGACGAGTTGCCCTCGAAGTAGGACCACCCGAAAACCGTCTCAGACGCAACCGGGTGTGGGACAACGTTGTCCATGGACCCGAGCGATTCGGGTAGTAGGGATCCATGGCTGCGAAGCATGTGATTCGCAATGGCGAGGTCGACATCGTCGTATTCGAGCAGGGGCATCCGGACGGTCCGACGATTCTGCTGTTACACGGCTGGCCCGACAACCATCACCTCCCGGGACAACCTGGCACCGGACTGACCGATCGGTGCCGGATGTCGATTCGGCGAGCACATCGTGGATCTGTCGAGCACGGCCCGATATACCCCCGCAACAGGGGTCAGCGCCCATTCCACCAGTAAGGCAGTGGTTTTCATGTTCTCCGACTGCCTGCGCGCGGCATCGGCGGGGGCGCGGCATCGGTGTCAGCACGATGTGTCCGGGCGTCGTACACACGAATATCGTTCGGAATACCCGGATGTCGGGTGTTTCGACCGAGGAAGAGGAGCGCAGGCAGCAGCTCTACCGACTGCGGAATATGGCCAGGAGAAGGTGGCCGAACGAATCGTGCAGGCGGTGCGGACGAATCGGGAGATTGTCCCGGTGACGCCGCAGGCCCGGGTGCGGTATCTCTTCGGTCGGCTCGCGCCCGGCCCTCTCCGCTTCGCCGCCGCCCCCGGGAGTTCGATGCGCTGACGCCCGGGGCGGGAAGTCGTTACGGTGGGAGATATGGAGTACGCGACGTCTTCCTTCTCCGAGAACCTGCGCCGATACGCTCCGGAGCTCCTGCCGAGCAACCATTTCGGAAATGCCACGGTGAACGGCAAGGACATCGCGCCGCACGGCACCACGATCGTGGCCGTCGCCTACCGCGGCGGTGTGCTGCTCGCCGGTGACCGGCGCGGCACCATGGGAAATCTGCTGGCCAGCCGGGATATGGAGAAGGTGTTCATCACCGACACCTATTCGGCGGCGGGTTTCGCGGGCACGGTCGGCATGGCCATCGAGATGATCCGGTTGTTCGCCGTCGAACTCGAACACTACGAGAAGATCGAGGGTGTCGGGCTGACGTTCGAGGGTAAGGCGAACAAGCTGTCGAAGATGGTGCGCGACAATCTGCCTGCCGCACTGCAGGATATGGCGGTGGTCCCGGTCCTGGTCGGCTACGACCTGAGCGCCACCGATCCGGAGAAGGTCGGACGGATCTTCTCCTACGATGTCGTCGGCGGTCGCAGCGAGGAGCGTTTCGGCTACACCGCGGTCGGCTCCGGTTCACTGTTCGCGAAGTCCTCACTGAAGAAGACCTACAGCCGCGGTATAGACGAGGACGAGGCGTTGCGGATCACCGTCGAATCGCTCTTCGACGCCGCCGAGGACGACACCGCTACCGGCGGACCGGATCTCACCCGCGGCATCTATCCGACCGTGGTCGTCATCAATTCCGAAGGCGCCGTGGAGGTTCCCGCGGATCGACTTGCCGAGATCACCCGCGGACTGGTCCAGGATCGTGCCACAATGGCGCGCGATTGATCGCCCCGATTACCCAGCCAGCGGGCGGTATTCGGTCGAGGGAAGGACCGAATACCGCCCGCTGACAGGTGTTTTCGCGCTCAGCGCTCCAGGATCGCGACGACGCCCTGGCCGCCAGCGGCACAGATGGAGATCAGCGCGCGGCCGGATCCCCGCTCCGCCAACATCTTCGCCGTGGCGGCCACGATGCGCCCGCCGGTCGCGGCGAACGGGTGACCCGCGGCGAGCGAGGAACCGTTGACGTTGAGCTTGCTGCGATCGATCGAGCCGAGCGCGCCGTCCAGGCCGAGGCGCTCCTTGCAATACTGATCCGACTCCCACGCCTGCAGGGTGGCCAGGACCACCGAGGCGAAGGCCTCGTGGATCTCGTAGTAGTCGAAGTCCTGCAGGGTCAGGCCATTTCGGGCCAGCATGCGCGGTACCGCGTAGGTCGGCGCCATCAGCAGCCCGTCGGGACCGTGGATGTAATCGACCGCGGCGACCTCGGAGTCGACCAGACGCGCGAGCACCGGCAGCTTGCGCTCGGTGGCCCATTCCTCGCTGGACAGCAGCACCGCGGAGGCGCCGTCGGTGAGCGGGGTGGAGTTACCGGCGGTCATGGTGGCATCGCCGGCCTTGACGCCGAAGACCGGCTTCAGGGTGGCCAGCTTCTCGATGGTCGAGCCGGGACGCAGGTTGTCGTCGCGAGTCAGGCCGAGGAAGGGGGTGATCAGGTCGTCGAAGAAGCCACGGTCATAGGCGGCGGCCATATTCTTGTGCGACAGGTAGGCCAGTTCATCCTGGGCCTCGCGCGCGATGCCGAATTCCTTGGCGGTGATGGCGGCGTGCTCACCCATGGACAGGCCCGTGCGCGGTTCGGCATTGCGCGGGATTTCGATGCCGAGCATGCCGGGGCGCAGTTGGCCGACCAGCTTGAGGCGGTCCTTGGTGGTCTTGGCGCGGTTCGCGTCGAGCATCCACTCGCGCATCCCTTCGCTGACCCCGATCGGGGCATCGGAGGTGGTGTCGGTGCCACCGCCGATACCGGCCTCGATGCGACCGGCGGCAATCGCGTCGCCGACGGTGACGATCGCCTGCAGGCCGGTGCCGCAAGCCAATTGAAGGTCGTGGGCCGGGGTGTAGGGGGACAGCTTGCTGCCGAGCACGCTCTCGCGGATCATGCCGTGCTCGCCGACGCGCTTGAGTACCGCGCCGCCGGCGACCATGCCGAGGCGCTCGCCCTGCAGGCCGAACCGGCTGACCAGACCGTCCAGCGCGGCGGTGAACATGTCCTGGTTGGAGGCGTGGGCGTAGGCCTTATCGGAGCGGGCGAACGGAATCCGGTTGCCGCCCACGATGGCGACCGGGCGCGGGGCCTGCTTTGCCGTGCTCTTCGCTGAACGGGCTTTGGTTGTCACTCGAGTCTCCAAGGTCTCGTCGGGTGCCCGGTGGGCCGTTCGGCGCGGAAGTCTCCGCGCAGATCGGCGCCCCGTCGCGGTTGGTTTACTTTAAACTTACTCTGGAGTAAGTTTATTGTCGACACCGCACCCCGGAAGTGTGCGTAAATTCGCCCCGGGGGCATGTAGTGAGCGAGCAGACCATTCGGCAGCGCAGCCACCGGCGAGCCGAAACCACGACACACGAGACACAGAAAAGGGAGAAACAGTGGCAGCCAGCAAGAGTAAGGGTGCTCCCAACCTCTACGGATCGTTCGTACACTCGGCTCCCGGTCAATTCCTCGCGAGCAAGCTGGGGTTGCCGCAGCCGGAGAGCCTGCGCCGCTATAAGGCCGGTGAGCCGCCGCTGCCCGGTCCGGTACTGCTCGGCGGCAAGGGCCGCGTCGCCGAGCCGGTGCGCACCCTGCTGTCGGATTACACCTTCGCCGACGCGCCCGCCTCCAGCCAGAAGTACGGCGCGCTGGTATTCGACGCAACCGGCGTCGGAACGATCGAGGATCTGTCGCAACTGTTCGAGTTCTTCCAGCCCGCTATGCGCAGCATCGCCGCATCCGGCCGCGTCGTCGTAATCGGCACCACTCCCGAGCTGACCGCGACCGTCGACGAGCAGATCGCCCAGCGCGCGCTCGAAGGCTTCACCCGCAGCGTCGCCAAGGAACTGCTGCGCGGCGCCACTGCCCAGCTGGTGTACCTGCATCCGGAGGCGTCCGCGACCGCGTCCGGGCTGGAATCCACACTGCGCTTCCTGCTTTCGGCCAAGTCGGCGTTCGTCGATGGTCAGGTCATCCGGGTCGGTAAGGCCGACGCGCTCGCTCCGGCCGCCTGGGATAAGCCGCTCGACGGCAAGGTCGCCGTGGTGACCGGTGCGGCGCGCGGTATCGGCGCGACCATCGCCGAGGTGTTCGCCCGCGACGGCGCGACCGTGATCGTCGCCGATATCCCCGCCGCCGGTGAGGCCCTTTCGGCCACCGCGAACAAGGTCGGTGGCACCGCATTGGCGCTCGATGTGACCGCGGCGGACGCTGCGGAGAAATTGGCCGAATTCGCGACCGAACGCTTCGGCGGCATCGATATCATCGTGCACAACGCCGGTATCACCCGTGACAAGCTGCTCGCCAATATGGACGAGGGCCGCTGGAACTCGGTCATCAACGTGAATCTCGCCGCACCGCACCGCATTACCGAGGGCCTGGTGGCTCGTGGCACGCTGAAGGAGGGCGGCCGCGTGATCGACGTTTCCTCCATCGCGGGCATCGCGGGCAACCGCGGCCAGACCAACTACGGCGCCTCGAAGGCCGGTGTCATCGGCATGGTGAACGCCGAGGCGCCGAAGCTGGCCGAGAAGGGCATCACCATCAACGCCGTCGCGCCCGGTTTCATCGAAACCGCCATGACCGCGGCCATTCCGCTGACCACCCGCGAGGCCGGTCGGCTGATGAGCTCGCTGCTGCAGGGCGGACAGACCATCGACGTCGCCGAGACCATCGCCTACTTCGCCAGCCCGGCATCGAATGCGGTGAGCGGCAATGTGGTTCGGGTCTGCGGGCAGAGCCTGATCGGAGCATGATGACGGAGACGATCACGCTCACCGAACCTCCCAAGAACAGCAGCCTTTTCGTCAAGGCCGCGCTCGGTGCGGTACCGGTGCCGCTGATCTCGGCGCGCAAGTCGACCGTGCCCGATCGCGTCGTGCGGTTGGAAGGGCTGCGGGTGGATCCGGATCACCTGGCCGCGTACTGCCGGGCGACCGGACTGCGGTTCGGCGATGCACTACCGCTGACCTACCCGTTCATCCTCAGCTTCCCGCTGGCGATGCAACTCGTGGTGGCACGGGACTTTCCGTTCGTCGCGGTGGGTGCGGTACACGCGCAGAACCGGATCGAGCGCACCCGCGAGATCTCGGTGAGCGAACCGCTGGACTTCACCACCCATGTCGAGAACCTGCGCGAGCACCCGAAGGGGCTGCTCGTGGACGCGATCACCGAGGTGAACGTCGGCCGGGAACTGGTGTGGCGTCAGGTCACCACCTTCCTGCACCAGCAGCGCACCTCGCTCTCGGGCGAGCCGAAGGGTGAGCCCAAGCCGGAAGAGGTTCCGCCGCCGCCGATGCGGACCATTCGGGTGGATCAGAAGACGATCACCCGGTACGCGGCCGCCTCTGGTGACCACAATCCGATCCACACCTCGGCGTTGGGCGCCAAAGCATTCGGATTCCCGAAGGCGATCGCACACGGCATGTGGTCGGCCGCGAATGTCCTCTCGAATATCGAGGGCCGGATTCCCGAACAGGCGACCTACGCGGTCAAGTTCGGTAAGCCGATTCTGCTGCCGTCCACGGTGAACGTGTACGCCGATCAGGCCGCCGGTGGCTGGGATCTGGCATTGCTGCATCCGAAGAAGGGCTACCCCCACCTCACGGCCACCCTGCGCTGAGCCGACGCAGAAGCCGCACCCGAACAGGGTGCGGCTTCTGCGTTTCCAGACTGCGGCACACGAGTTCGCCTCCCGCGCATGGATTTGCCAATGCAAACCGGTGCGCGGCGGGCAGGCAGGTGCGCGGCGTCGACGGCCGGGCCGGCTGGTGCGCGGCGTCGCAGCAGACACGCGACACCGACAGCCGAGACCAGCCAGCGCACAACATCCCAGCAGACACGCGACACCGACAGCCGAGACCGGCCAGCATGCCTTGGCAGAACGGGTGCGAGAGGGTCAGCAGTCGCAGCCGCAATCACAGCAGCCGCAATCGCTGCAGCAGTCGCAACCGTCGCAGCTACAGTCGCAGCAATCACAGCAATCGCCGCAGTCGCACTTCTTGATCCAGGCTTCCTTGCGGTGGCCGTTGCAGGGGTTGGTGTGGTCGGCGCAGCAGGCGTAGCCGGTGCAGTAGACGCCGAAGACGATGGCGAGCGCCGCGCCGATTCCGGGGCGACGTGGCGGCTTCCGGAAATCGACATCCGGCGGTAGGGGATGCTGCATCGTCGCGGTGCTCAGCGGCAGCGGGTGCTGCGGCGTCACGGTAACCAACGACAATGGCTGCTGCGGCATCGCAGTCCCCAACGGCAATGGCTGCTGCAGCGTCGCAGTGTCCCGGGATAGGTTGCAGGCGTGGGCGGTTGCACCCACGCCGCGGCCGATGCGGCGCACAAGTCCGCGCAGCGGGTCGAGCAACATCCAACGGATGACGGGGACCTGGTCCAGTCCGGCTTCGGCGACCGCCGCGCGCAGCTGCGAATCGGATTGCCGCAGTATGTCGTACGCCTCTGGCATGGAGGTTTCGGTCGCTGCGAGGGGGTTGAAGCGGCCGCGCGTCCGGTCCTCGTCGAAGTCCTCGACGGCATCGGCGAGGTGTGCGATGCGACCGAAATGCCTACCCGCCTCGCGCAATGCGGCGATGTTCTCCGGACGATCGGCCAAAACCGCTGTGTGGGCGAATAGTTCTGCGGCGCAGATCTGCGTCGGTGCGGTCAGATCGTCGAGAGAAACTGCGGAAGTCAGATTTTCCCAGCTCGACTCTTCGGCATTGGGCACTCGGCCCCCGACTGCGCCGATCAGGGCGCGCACTGTCGATTCACCCCCGCTCAATCCGCGCGAGGGGGTGGCGGCCGATTCGATCGGACCGAACCCGAGCGACCGGGCGGCAGCCGATCCGTCCCTACCCGACCGACCGGCACCGGACAAAGCCAGAGCTTCCAGGTTGGCCTGCGAATTGATCGCGGCGACAAGCGGTTCCACGTCCAGGCCGATCAGGGATGCCTGCGATCGCGCGCGGTCCGCCCAGCGGCTCGACACCTTCGTCATCGGACGCCGGGTGAGTGCGGAGCTGTCACCGTCATCGACATGATCGCGAATCCTGGCCGATCCCAGTAAGAGTGACGCAGTGGAAGCGAGCAGAACGCCCGGCGAATTCGCGGCCGCCACCTCGGCCCGCCGCATCCCGCGCAGCGCACACGGCCCCGCCGTGGTCCGCGCCATCGGACCGGACATCTGCGCCTCGGTCAGCACACTGAGCACGATCGCATCGGTATTGGTCGCGGCCCGCGCCAACTGCCCGTGCCCATCCCGCAACCCGAGGCATAGCCCGCACATATGGGTGCGCCATTCGGCCGCATCGATTCCGTACTTCTCGGCAGCGTGCGCACACGGCCGCAGCATTCCGAACAATTCCGCCCCGTTCCCCGGCCGCTCCGACTCGCCCGGTCCGTACTTCTGATCTCCGAAACTCTCGCAGCCCGTTAACATCCGGGCAAGCCGACCGGCTATCGAAGGTATTCAAATGGTGGTTGTCGACCCCCGACCCAGCCGCCATTTCACAGCCCCTCGACAACTGGCCCTTCCGCTACTGGACTGGGTGGGCGGGGCGGCGGACCAGCGGAACGGTCAAGACCAAGTCAGCCGGGGGCCCAGGCCCGATGACCTCGATCCGGCCGCACTGGGTGATTCGGGACTACTCGGCCTTCTTACGGCCGGCCAGACCCCGCCAGGTCAAGTCGTCCAGGAGGTCTACCGCCTCGGACACCTCGATCGGCCACTGAACGCACCTGAGCGAAACCTCGGGACTACTCGGCCTTCTTACGGCCGGCCAGACCGCGCCAGGCCAGGTCGTCGAGGAGGTCCACGGCTTCGGATACTTCGATGCGGCCGCTGGCTACGTGGTCGGCGATTGCTTCGCCCGCGCCGATTACGGCTACGGCGACTACGTCGAAGTTGGTGCCGGGGTCGGCGTGTTTTGCGCTGGATTCGAGAAGTTTGGCGGTTAGTTCGATGACTCGTTCGCGGGCGTTCTCGATTTCCGAGGCGAAGGCTTGCTGGCCGATCGCCTGGCGGTAGAGCACCTGCCAGGAGTTGCGGTTGTGGTCGACGAAGCCGAGGAAACCCTCGAGGGCCGTGCGGACCTGCTCATGCGGAGACAGCTGGGGGTTGCCCGCGGGTGCCACCGATTCGATGAAGCGCAGTCCCTCCCGCTGGATGCAGGCACGGAACAGTTCATCCTTGGAGCCGTAGTAGAGGTACAACATCGGCTTGGAGATTTTCGCCTCGGCGGCGATCGCGTCCATCGACGTGTCGTGGAACCCCTTACGCGAGAAGACCTCGACAGCGGCGTCGAGCATCTGCTGCTCACGAACCGCCCGAGGAAGTCGCTTCGTCCCGCCCGCCATTCACTCTCCTACCAATGGTGAAACTCTTATATTACTCCAAGGTAAGTTCGGCGGGTTGGATTGCGCGTTCGTAACTTCACCGCACTGGCGGCGCTGAGCTGCATCCTTCGGACCGCGATGTCCTTGGATTCGCTGACACAGCTGTTCAACCGTCCAGCAGAGCGATACTACGGGTGTCCGGCGATAGCGCGGCTGTACAACATACGACGGCCGCAGCGACTACGTACAGATCGCACGAATGGGTCGGCCACAGCGACCGCTGGCAGGTCGCTCGAAAAGCTCAGCTCAGCAGGACTGCAGCGCGCCCTTGTACCGCGCCATCCGCAACACCGACGCATCGACCCGAGCGGCGCTCAGCCGCCCACTCGACACCGCCTGCTCCAGCCGGTCCAGCACCTGCGGCACCGCGTCGGTGGTGATCCAGAGCGCGTTATCGGCACCGGCGGTCAGCGCGGCCTCGACCGCGTCCTCGATGCTCATCCGGCTGGTGATGGCGGCCATGCCGCCGAGATCGTCGGTGAAGATGGGGCCCTGGAAGGGGGCGGCGCCGTAGCCGGTGCCATCGCGCAACAGCGCCATGGCCTGCGGGCTGATGCTGGCGGGGACATCGGGCGTGGTCAGGCCGGGGACATCGAGGTGGCCGACCATGACGGCGGCACCGGAATTGACGAGATTGCGGAACGGAACGAGGTCGACGTTCTGCAACTGGTCCAGCGGCGGGACGCGCACGGCACCGGTATGCGAATCGCCCGATCCGGAGCCGTGCCCCGGGAAATGCTTCATGACGGTGCCGACGCCGACCTCGTTCATCGCACGGATGTACGCGTCCGCATATTCGGTGACCACCTTGGGGTCGTCGGAGAACGAGCGGTCACCGATCACCGAGTCGTCGGGCTGGCTGCTCACATCGACGTCGGGGGCGAAGTCCACCGTCACGCCGAGATCCTTCAGCGCACGGCCGCGGGTCACGGTGGCGTCGTGGAACTGCTGGGCGGTCATGGTCTGTGCGGTAACCCGAGCGGACGGAACCGGGCCGATCAGGTCCTTGGCCCGGGAGACGCGGCCGCCCTCCTCGTCGATGGTCACCATCAGCGGAATCTTGGCCGCCGCCTTGACCTGACTGATCAGACCATCGGCCAGCAGCGACTTATCGGTCCAGCCGCCCACGAAAATGCCGCCGACCTGCGAGGTCTGCACCACGTTCGTGGCATCGTCGGCCCCGGTGACGCCCACCGTCAGCAGTTGGCCCAGCTTCTCGCGCAGCGTGAGCTTCGCGAGAAAGTCGGCGTCGCAGTCGCGCTTCGCCGCGGTGGTGGGGAGGGCGGCGCCGGTCGTGGCGCCGGTCGTGGCGTCCGGAGTCGCGGAACTCGACGGCGCGGAGCCGGAGTCGCCGCTGGAGCAGCCGGTCACGACGGCGGCGAGGATTGCGAGCAGGACGAGAGGCGTCTTCCGCATGGGTATCCACGGTAATCGCCGTGCTCGGGTGGGTCCGCATCAGGTACGACTAGCGGCGAGTCGCCCCGTCCTGCGGGCCAGGTCGGATATGCGGCTGCCGTCGTAGCCGAAGACCGCACTGTGCAGCCGGTCGTGGAATGGATCGGTCCAGTGGGCCGGGATCCCGCCGCCGACGAGGATACCGGCGACCGAACCCGCGGTGGCGCCGTTGGAGTCGGTATCGCAACCGCTCTGCACGGTGAGTCCGATAGTGCGGGTGAAATCGCCTGCGCCCCAGAGTAAACCGGCTGTCACGAGGCAGGCGTTCGGAATGGCATGCACCCAGTTGTAGTGGTCGTGGCGGCGGTGGATTGCCGCAACGGCCTGCTCCCATGACATACCGCTCTCCTGGTCGGCGATGACCTCGGCAATAGCGGCGTGCAACCTCGAACCTTCCGGAATGCATTGTTGGGCGATGGAAAGCGCGGACGCTACGCCCTCGGCGGTGAAGGCGGCCGCGACCAGTGCAGCCGCCCACATCGCCGCGTAGACACCATTGCCTGTATGCGAGAGGCCCGCGTCGCGGGCGGCGAGTTCGGCGGCGCGGGCCGGGTTACCCGGATTGACATAGCCGAAGATATCGGCGCGGATCATCGCACCGATCCACTCTCGGTAGGGATTTCGGTACCGAGCCACCTGCGGCGGGGCCGAGCCGTCGATCAGATTGCGATAGGCGACCCGCTCCGCGGTGTAGGTCTGCAGGAACGGCAGATGCGCCAGCCACGCGTCCGCGACATCGGATCGGGTGAAATTCGTTCCATACGTTTCCAATAGGTGCAGACCGAGCACGGTGTAGTCGATATCGTCATCACGCGGAGCACCGTCGATGCGGCCCTTAACCGATACCGGCCAGCTCGGATTCAGCGGATATTCCGTCGACGGCGGCAATAATGCGGGCACATAGTCGGTCAGCGGATAAGCACGGGCGCGTTCGAGATAGACGCGGATTCGCGCAGGCGTCCAGACAAATCCGTTCTCCAATGGCTTACCGAGCGTGCAGCCCGCACAGCGCCCCAGCCAGCCACCGTGAATCCGTTCGAACAGTTCGGTATCGGATAGATCCGGTGCCTCGGACTCGAATGCATGCGGCGCAGTCGGTTCGGGTCGATCGGACTCGTCGAAGCTCCAGTCGGGATCGCGCTCGGCGTTTTCGAGCCGGTCGAATAGCGCCCAGCACGCGCAAGCATCGGCGTGATCCGCGGTGGCGAGTGCCCGCACGTCGGACTCGAACTCGGCCACCAGATAGCCCGATTCGAGCCGTTGCCGCCATTCGTAATACAGCAGCGTCCGGGGATCTATCTCGTGCCTGCCGAAGAACACCAGTTCATTCGCGTTGGACATATGCGCAGATTATCCGCGCGCGGCAACACCTCGGGGCGTGCTTGTCCGGAGTAATGTTGTGGCGTAGCCATGTGACTCCCATCAGGAGGTCATCGTGCCGTGCGATCTAATGCTCATCGCCTATGACGGTTCCGAGAATGCCAAGCGGGCCATCGAATACGCAGGCCGGTTCCTCTCGGCGAATAGAGCCGTGGTGCTCACCGCGTGGGAACCGATGGTGCGCCAGGCCGCTCGACTGTCCGGACTCTCCGGTGTGGTGCAGCCGGAGTGGGTCCCCGATGAAGAGATCGAGGACATCGCCTACGTCGACGCGCGCTACATCAATACCGAGGGCGTCCGCCTCGCCAAACTCGCCGGACTCAACGCCGAGGCGCGCACCGCCGAATGCACGACCACGATCTGGAACGCCATCGTCGAAACGGCCGACGAATTGGACGTCGACATCATCGTGGCAGGCACCCGCGGCGCCACCGGCATTCGCGCCCTGATGCACAGCAGTGTCGCCGATGCCGTGCTCAAGCATTGCCACCGTCCGGTGCTCATGGTGCCGCCCGGTAAGGAGCCGCGCCGCTGAGATTTGGGTCGCTCGGGTGGCTTCGCGCCGGGTTTGCGGGGTTAGGGTCGAGGGATCATGAACGGTTTCTTGCTCGCTCAGCCCGGTGGGGTGGTCCGCGCGTCGGGGATTCGGGTCGCCTTCGACGAGGCGGCACGGGCGGTGGCGGCGCTGCGGGACGGGTCTGTGGAGTTGCTGGTCGGGGCGTTGCCGTTCGATCCGCGGAATCCGGCCGCACTGAGCGTGCCCGAGCAGGCGCAACGCACCGTCGGGCCGTGGCGGCCCGCGGCGCTGCCGGAGTTGCCCGCCGTTCGGGTTGTCACCGAAATACCCAGTCCGGCCGAACATGTCGCACGCGTGACGAAACTGGTCGAGCAGTTGAACGATCCGGCGCAGCCGCTACGCAAGGTCGTCGCCGCCAGATCGGTACTTGCCGAAGCCGATAGTGCACTGGACCCGGAGCTGATCGCGGGTCATCTGCTGACCAGGCATCCGCACGCGAATGTGTTCGCGGTCGACCTGACTGCCGCGGGTCGGCCCGGTGCCACGCTGGTCGGCGCCACCCCGGAGGTGCTGGTCGCGCGGCACGGCACGACCGTCACACTGCATCCGCTCGCTGGCACGCTGCCGCGCCTCGCCGATCCGGACGCCGATGCGGCGCAGGCGCAAGAGTTGTTGGCCAGCACCAAGAATCGTGATGAGCACGCCTTCGTCATCGACTGGATCCGGGAGGTGCTCGCGCCCGTATGCGCGGAGCTGACCATCCCCGACGGCCCGCAACTGATCAATACCCACGAGGTCTGGCATCTCGCCACCCCGATCACCGGCCGTCTGCGCGATCCCGCGACAACCGCGCTCGACCTGGCGATCCGGCTGCATCCCACCCCCGCGGTCGGTGGCACACCGACCGATCTCGCCCTCGACACGATCGCCGATATAGAAGAGGAGCGCGGCTTTTACGGCGGCGCGGTCGGTTGGTGTGATTCGCGCGGCGATGGGGAATGGGTGGTCGCGATCCGCAGTGCGGAACTGTCCGCCGACGGTCGCTCGATCCGTGCCTTCGCGGGCGGCGGAATCGTAGCGGCCTCGGATCCGCATGCCGAGTTGGACGAGACCACCGCGAAGCTACGCACCTTGCTCAGCAGTTTGCACTGCCCGATTCCGACCGACTGAGGCCGCGGCCCGAATATTCCATTCGGCTATCACTGGCCTGAACGTATGTGATCGCGCGCAGCCCTGCTAGGTTGGCCCAGAATGTGCCTGCATCGATGTATTGGAGTGCCGCGATGAAGTTTGCTGTCCCTGGTGTTGCGAGTGCGGTCGCTGGCGCCGTTCTGGGCGCGATCGCGGTATTCGTGATCACGGTGGCGGTGCAGCAGAACACGCGGCCGGATATCGAGCGCAGCGACTCCACCTCCTCGCTACTCAACAACGTTGAGTACGGCAGCCGCTGATTCGCTGCGGTTCGAGCGACCGCACCGGAAGCGGTAGCGCGGCGCGTCGGCTCAACGGTTCCCCGCTCGGCAGACGCTGGTTCGCCGGGACTGTCGTCGCGGCGTTCCTGCTCACTTTTCTGCAGGCGCCCGGCCTGACGGTCGCCGACACCAAATACGACCTGGCGCAGAATCCGCTGGGGTTCCTCGAACGCGCCGCTCATCTGTGGAGCAGCCAGGCCCCGATGGGGCAGGTACAGAACCAGGCCTACGGATACTTCTTTCCGCACGGTGCATTCTTCTCGGCCGGGCATATGCTCGGTCTGCCCGCCTGGGCGACCCAGCGGATCTGGTGGGCGTTGCTGCTACTCGCCGGGTTCTGGGGCATCGTCCGGCTCTGCGAAACGCTCGGCATCGGCAGTCGTGGCTCCCGGGTGGTGGCCGCGGCCGCATTCGCGCTGTCACCGCGGGTGCTGACCACGCTCGGGTCGATCTCGTCGGAAACGCTGCCGGTGGTGCTCGCGCCATGGGTGTTGCTCGCGCCCGCCGCATTGGGCGCCGCCTACCACAAGCGCATGCGCGGCGGTGCGGCCTCGCCAGCGGGCAGTGCGCTGGCGCTGGCACTGATGGGCGCTGTCAATGCGGTGGCCACGGTCGCCGCATTTCTGCCCGCACTGCTGTGGTGGGCGTCGTATCGGCCGAACCGGCGCTGGTGGCGGTTCACCCGGGCCTGGATTCCGCTGCTGGTGCTGGCCACGTTCTGGTGGGCCGTGCCGTTGCTTTTGCTCGGCAAGGTCAGCCCGCCGTTCCTGGACTACATCGAATCCTCGGGGGTGACCACGCAGTGGGCGTCCCTGGGTGAGGTGCTGCGCGGCACCGACAGTTGGACGCCGTTCGTCTCGCCGGAGCGGATCGCGGGCGCGGTGCTGGTGACCCAGCCCGCGGCGGTGCTGGCCACCGGACTACTCGCGGCAGCGGGCATGGCCGGGTTGGCGATGCGGTCCATGCCGTATCGCGGACGGCTCGCGCTGATCCTGCTGGTCGGATTGGTCGGGATCTGTGCCGGATATGTCGGCGAGTTGAGTGGGCCGTTCGCGGATTCGGTGCGGGTATTCCTCGATGCCGGTGGCGCGCCGCTGCGCAATGTGCACAAGCTGGAGCCGCTGATCCGCATTCCCTTGGTGCTCGGCCTCGCTCATTTGCTGACCAAGGTGCCATTGCCCGCGTCGGTACCGATGCCGGTATGGCGCAGCGCCTTCGCCCATCCCGAACGGGACAGGTCGGTCGCGGTCGCGGCATTGATCCTCACCGCGCTCGCACTGTCCACCTCATTGGCGTGGACCGGAAAACTGGCGCCGCGCGGCGCGTACGACGAGGTGCCCGGGTATTGGAAGCAGACCGCGCAGTGGTTGTCCGACCATGCCGCCGATACCCGAGCCCTGGTGGTGCCCGGCGCGCCCTTCGGCAGCCAGGTGTGGGGGCTGACGCGTGATGAGCCGCTGCAAGCACTGGCAAGTACGCCATGGGCGATTCGCGACGCGGTGCCGCTGAATCCGCCCGGCACCATCCGCGCGATGGATTCGGTGCAACGGTTGATCGCCGATGGCAGGCCCTCGACCGGTCTCGCGGCGACACTGGCCGAGCAGGGCATCGGAATCCTGGTGTTGCGCAACGATCTCGATCCGGACACGTCGCGTTCGACCCGGCCGATGTTGGCACATCAGGCGATCGAGGGCTCACCGGGATTGAGCAAGGTGGCAGAATTCGGCAACCCGATCAGGACGGCGGTCATATCCGATGATCTGGTCGCCGATGGTGATCTGCGGCCCGCCTATCCGGCGATCGAGATCTATCGGGTCGAGGCGAGGTCGGCGGGCGCGCCCGCCGAAATACGCAGCGGCACGGGTGCTCCGACGTCGTTCCCGGGCGCCTACACGGTGCCGTTGGCCACGGTCGGGACAGTTCAGGGCGGGCCCGAGGTGCTCGAACGGCTGCATCGTGATTCCGGTACCGCCCCAATGCTTCTCGCATCCGATGCGGCCGCGGCGGGACTGCCGATCGGGCCGTTGACCGTCACGGATACGCCGATGGCACGGGAGGCCGATTTCGGCCGGGTGGACAACCACAATTCGGCGTTACGCGCACCGGACGATGCCCGCCGCACGCACAATCTGGTGCCCGACTATCCCGTCCCCGGCGCGGAGCTGGTGCGCGGTGAATGGTCGGGCGCGACGGTCACCGCATCGAGTTCGGCCGCCGACGCCACCCAGTTGGGCGGATCCGCGCCGGGCAGTACAACCGCCGCGGTAGTCGATGGTGATCCGTCGACGGCATGGATCAGCAATGGCGCCGAACACGCACTGGGACAATGGCTTCGGCTCGATCTCGACCAGCCGATCAGCTCGGGGCTATTGCTCCTGACCACCAGCGCGGCGGCAATCGGCGACCCGGTGAAGTGGGTCGAGGTGCACACCGCCAACGGCAGTGTCTCCGCGAGGATTGCCGAACCCGGTGTCCCGGTATCGATTTCCTTGCCCGCGGGGAAGACCGACTGGCTCAGCATCACCGCCATCCGCACCGAAGACGGCACGCGGGGTGGGCAATTCGGCATCAGCGAACTGACGCTGGACGACTACACCGTCCGCACCGCGCCGGTGCGGGTCGATATCCGGCACCGAACCGTGCTGCCGCCCACCCCGGCGGGCGCGCAGGTCCAGGCCTGGGACCTCGGTCAGGAATTCCCCGGTCGCAGTGCCTGTTTCGACGCACCGGACCGGGTGCGCTGCAGTAAGGGACTCGCCCTGGCACCGGAGGAACCCGGTGCGTTCGAACGCACTTTGTCGGTGCCGGAACCGATGACCGTCACGCCGCAGTTGACGGTGCGAACCCGCCAGGGCCCCGCGCTGGAGGCGCTGCTCACCGACCACACGCGTCCCGTCGCGCGCGGCAAGGCCGATGTCGGCGATCTCCGCGGATCGGCCTTCGCGGCGACCGATGGGGATCCGCGGACGAGTTGGACGGCGCCGGAGGATTCGGTGCGGAATACGGCAGGCGGCAAACCGACGCTCACGCTGGAACTGCCCGAGCCCGCACTGGTGACGGGGCTGGACCTGACGCCGTCACTCGGCGGGTTGCCCGCCGCACCGCTGTCGGTGGCCGTGAATCTGGGCAACGGCCCGCAGGTTCGTGAACTCGAACCGGGCGAGCCGACCCGAATCTCATTGCAGCCCACGGTGACCGATCGCATCGAACTGAGCATCCAGAGCTGGCGGCCGGTCCTCGATCGCACCGCGCTGGGTTTCGCCGTCGCACAGCCGCCCGGCCTCGCCGAGGTGTCGGTGCTCGGACCGGACTATCCGGCGCCCGCCGGGCCGGATCGGATGATCACCATCCCGTGTGCGCAGGGCCCGACGGTTGCACTCGGCGGACGATTCGTACATACCACCGTCACGGCAACGGTCGGCGAATTGCGTTCTGGTGCACCGGTTCCCGCGCAGGTGTGCACGAATTCGGAACTTCCCGCCGACCTCGCCGATGCGGTCGGCTCCGGGTCCGGAGCCGACCGGATCGCGGTGCCCGTAGGACACGCCGATGTGACGGTCGCACCGACAGAGCTGTTCTTCGTCGACCGGCTGCGCCTGAACCGAACCGATTTCACCACTGCCGGTGCTGGGCCTTCGGATCGCGCGACGCCACCGCAACAGCTGCTCGTCCTGCCGCTCAGCACCAATGACGGGTGGCGGGCAAGCGCCGCAGACGGCAGTGCGCCCGCACCGATCGTGGTCAACGGATGGCAGCAGGGCTGGCTGCTGCCGGACAAGTCGGGATCGGCTCCATCCGGACCGATCACCATCTCCTTCCCCATCGACCGGTGGTACCGCCTCAGCATTTTCGGCGGTCTGCTGCTGCTCATCCCGCTGGTCCTGCTCGCCATCCCACGCGGCCGGATCCCGACGGCCGCTGGTCCGAAGCAGACTTCCCGCGCGAGCGCCGACGCTGATGGAAATCCGACTAGTGGAGATAGCCACGCTGACGTCAACGGGTACGTGGCCGACTCCGATGCGCACGCTCCCGACTCCGATGCACACGTGGCCCGCTCCAGCACGAGCGCTCCCGACGCAGCCGACTCCACACACGTGGCCGACTCCACCAACACAGCCGATTCCACCGCACACGCGGCCAACTCCGAAGCCAACGCAGCCAACTCCGCACACGTAGCCGACTCCAGCGCCAACGTAGCCGATTCCGCCGCGCACTCAGCCGACTCCACCACCAACACAGCCGATTCCACCGCACACGCGGCCAACTCCGAATCCAACGCGACCGACTCCACCGCCAACGCGGCCGACTCACACGAGAACGCGGCCGACTCGCCTGTGAGCGCAGCTGATCGAACTGTGGACGGGCCACCGACCACCTGGGGCAATCGGATTCTCGGTGCGCTCGGGATCGCTGCTGTCGCAACGGTCATCGGCGGGCCGGTCGGCACGGTGCTCACCGTGGTCGTGCTCGCCGCCGCTCGGTTCTCCACATGGATGACGCCGAAAGTCCTTGTCGCTGTTGCTGGTTTCGGCACCGTCGCCGCTGCGGCGGCCCTGTCCACCGGACCGTGGCGTGCCGCAGGCGGGTACATGGGCGGCTCGCTGTGGGTGCAACTGCCAGCACTACTTGCCGTGATCGCGGTCGGCGTCGCCGCGCTCCCTGCCCGGCGGAAAGACCGTTAGGTGACACCGGTACGCCCGGACAGCACTGCTAGCGTCGGATATGTGACGGCATGCGCGGAGTGCGGATTCGACTACGAACCCGCCTTGGTTCCCGAGGTGTCGGCGCTGGCCAGGGTGCACGCGGCGGAGTACGCAACGCTGCTCGGCGGCGATGAACAGACACTTCGGCGGCGAACCGCACCACAGGTGTGGTCGCCGTTGGAGTATGCGTGCCATATGCGGGATGTCCTACTCGCACAACGGGAACGGGTGCTGCTCGCACGCCGGGTCGACGCACCGACGCTCGAGCCGATGGGGCGCGACGAACGCGTAGCGCACGACGGGTACAACGACCAGCGCCCATCGGATGTCGCCCGGCAGCTCGAGGATGCGGCCCTGCTCTTCGCCAACGTCCTCGATCGGCTGCCACCCGCGGACTGGGACCGCACAGTCATCTATAACTTCCCGCACCGCGAGGAACGCCCACTGCACTGGCTCGCCCTACACACCCTGCACGAGTTGCGACACCATCTGCTCGACATCCGTCGCCAACTCGACGACTGAACGCTCCGGGCGGCCCACGCCCACGGCCCGCCCGATCGCGCAGCCGCCGGATCCACCAACCCAACCGGTTCCGCAATCACCCAACCTCACGGCACCAATTCCCGCAGCCCGGTCCCGGCAACCACCGACCACGCCGCACCAGACCCGCTGCCACTCAATCCCACAGCGACTCGATCCCACAGCCGCCCGATCCCGCGCTGCCAATCGATCCCACAGCGACTCGACCCCACAGCCGCCCGACCTCGCGCTGCCAATCGATCCCACAGCGACTCGACCCCACAGCCGCCCGACCTCGCGCTGCCAATCGATCCCACAGCCTCCCGATCCCGCGCTGCCACTCAATCCCACAGCCACTCGACCCCACAGCCACTCAATCCGACAGCGACTCGACCCCACAGCCTCCCGATCCCGCGCTGCCACTCAATCCGACAGCCACTCGACCCGACAGCCACTCGACCCCACAGCACTCAGTCCAGCAGTCACCGGGTGCGATCAATTCATTTGCCGCGGGCCCGAAGCCGGTCAGGCGATCGTCTTGCCGCCCATTCCTTCGGCCACCGCACCGACTCCCTCGGCGGCGGTGGCCTCAGCCGCGGGCAGCTCCCGAGTCGCGGACAGGCTCTACCGGCTCCGTCGAGGCGGCCTCGCTCGTAGCTGCGTTCGCGACAGCCTCCTTCGCGCGGTCACGATCACGAGCGAACCGGCGTGCTGGTTCTTCGATGAGGGCATAGCTGGCCGCGGCGACCGGGAGGGTGATCGCGATGGTCAGGATGAGTACCTTGGTGAAATTGCCCTGGAAGGGCAGAATTCCGAAGGTCGGAAAGACCACCGACAGCACCGCGAGGTGCCAGAGGAAGATGCCGTAGGACCAGCGGCCGATGGTCGCTGCCACCCGGGATTCCAGCCAGCGATGGGGGCGGGCGCCGGGTGGGCGCAGCACCAGCGGGGCCAGCAGTGCGAAACCGATAATCGCGCCGAAGCCCATTTTGGCCGCGTACTGCCACGGCTCGGCCCTGGTCAGTCCGGCGGGTCCGCCCAGATCGGTAGCGGAGAACAGGAAGGCGACGAGCGCGAGGCTCCACATCACCGGCTGGTTGGCGAGCAGCCCGAGCCGCGGCGATAGCTGATCCCTATTGTCAATGAGCTCGGCGAGCAGCATGCCCACCGCGAACCACGGCAGATATCCGGGCAGCCAGTTATCGGCGTGAATGGCGTCGGGAGTCGGTACCGGAAGGAAATTCCAACTCAGGCTGATCGCCGCCAGCGCGAGGATCGCGGGGATGCGCCAGCGAGCGGCGGCGCCACGCAGCCGCACCACCGCGAAGGCGAGCAGCGGCAGCACCAGATAGAAGGCCACCTCGACGGACAGGCTCCACATCTGGGTGAGTCCGTCGGTGAGCGTCAGCGGCACGAATACCTGCGTCAGGGCCAGATTCGACATCCACACTCGCAGGCCAGCGGTGTCGGCCGCACTCGGCACCAAGATCAGAACCGCGGCCACTACAACCCAATACGCAGGCAAAATGCGCGCCGCTCGGTGCCGAAGGTAGTAGCCGACCGAGGGCGCGGCGCCCAGCCCACGCGCCTTCGCGGCATGTGGACGCCACAGCAGGAAGCCCGACAGCGCGAAGAACACCGCGACCGCCATATCGAACCGCTCCCATATTCGCCCGAGCACGGGCGTATTCGCGGCGCCGGTCTGGAATGCGACGTGGGTGAGCAGCACACCGAGCGCGGCCATCCCACGCATACCTTCCAGGGCGGGTACGAAACCGCGCGTGCGCGTTGGCACGTCTGCGGTCGGTGCGGGCAGCGTAGCGGTCATCGGACTCCAGTCTGCAGGCCCGCTCGCGCCACCTGCAAGCGGATCACCTACCGGTTGGTAACCCAGCGTTTCAGATTTCGCGTTAGACTCGGGCGATTTCTGGGTCGAATCCGGCCTCGGCACCGCATAGTACGACATCGGACTGTTAGTGTCGGGGCTCACGAGTGCCGCGGCGCGCCCGCAGTACTCGCCGGACAGACCTGTGTTCTACGACTAGGAGAGTTTGCATGGCACTGAGTGCCGGAACCAGAAGGACGGTGGCCTGCCTGCTCGTGGGTCTGGGCGCGTTGTTGATCGTCGCCGCGGTGATGATCCCGACCTACACCGTCAGCAAACTGGCAAAAACTCCTCTCGACCTCGAGATCACTACCATCGCGACGAACCAGCCGGGCGAGGACAGCCTGGTCCTGGACTCCAAGTCGCTGACCGCACCCGAGGGTGCGGCCAAGGTCGACACCAATGTGCCGCTGATCTCGCAGCGATTCCTCACCGTCGAAGACCCCTCCGACGCCACCGAGATGACCGTCCAAGCCGGTCAGACCCTGCGGCGCATCGATAAGCAGGGCGACACCGGCCTGCTGACGGCGACCATCGACCGGGTCACCATCGACCGCACGTCCGGCAAGCCGGTGGCCAAGGACCCCAACGGTTCCATCGCCGTCACGGTGAACAAGGATCTGCAGAGCATCGCCGACCCGGTACAGCACACCGGCCTGCAGTACCGGTTCCCGATCGGCACCGAGAAGAAGTCCTACCCGTACTTCGACGTCAACGTGCGTAAGTCCTTCGACGCCAAGTTCATCGAAGAGACCGAGATCAACAACACCAAGGTCTACCACTTCCAGATGTCGGTCCCGGTGACCAACCTGTGGGACGTGATCCAGGCGCCGACCAATCGGCTGAGCCTGCCCGCCTCGAAGTGGGGCCTCGAGGGTGACGAGCCGGTCACCATGACCCGCTTCTACACCGACACCCGCGACCTGTGGGTCGAGCCGCAGACCGGCACCGTGATCAAGGGCGGCGAGCAGATCTACCTGTACTACGCGCGCAGCGGCGACCACCCCGACGTCACCGCCCTCAAGTCGCACCTCGTCTTCGATGAGAACACCATCGAATCGCAGATCTCGGTGGCCAAGGAGAACATCGACAAGCTGTCGCTGTACGGCCGGATCATGCCGATCGTGCTCGGCGTGCTCGGTGTCGCCGCCCTGATCGCCGGTGTGCTCCTGGGGATCCGCGGCGGATCCACCTCGGTACCTGCCGGTGCGGGCCGGGGTCGGCGCGGCGGTCCGGGTCGCGGCGGGGATGACGCTCCGACCGAGCAGATCAAGATCCAGAAGAATCTCTGACGGTAATCGTTGCGACACTCGGCTCCCCGGCGCTACGCCTGGGAGCCGAGTTCGTTTTCGGGACAGGTCGATGCGACGCGTGTGGTCAGGTCGCGGACGACTTCAAGGGGTAAGCGACCGGATGCGACGGTTGATATAGCAGCATCAGCCCTGCACCGGGGATCTTGATATTGATACAGCGTCCGAAGCTCCGCTCGGCGATCTCACCGTCGAATTGCGCTCCACGCCCGGCCAATTCGATCATCGTCTGCTCGATGTCATCACACATCAGCGAAATCTCGTGACGCGGTGCGCCATCGGCGGGATGTACCCCGAGTTCGCTCGGCCCGGTACCGAAGATCAGCCAGCCGTCGTGGGCATCCACATTCGGCCAGCCGAGAACGTCGCGGAAGAACGCGCGAGCCGCATCCGGATCCTCCGCATAGACCAGTGTGTGCACTGCGGTGATCATGATGGTGATCGTAAGCGGGCCGGCGTTTATCCGCCGCCGATCGCCCGCACCCGTGTCGTGGCCGCATATCGCGCACGTTTGTTGGCACGGCACACGTCTGTTCGCCACCACACACATGCGATCGGGTTGCTGTGTAGTGCGAGAGACGTGGGTGCGCAGATCACGTGTGGCCGTGCGAGGCCGGGTCCCGCCATGCGGAGCCGGGTCAGGAGCGTGATGGGGAGTGGTCGGCGGTGCGCAGGACGACGACGGCGACCACGATCGTGGTGGCAGCGGCGACGCCTACGGCGGTGGTGATCAGTGCGGGTATCGAGCGAGCGAAGACGGTCATGACGACCACTTCGACCGCCAGACCGAGCCACGTCACCGCGGCGAGGGAGGTGCGGTCCACCGCGATCGCCGAAAGCAGCGCGCCCTGCAGCACCGCCAGAATGGCTCCTTGCAGGGCGAACAACCACAGCATGCTTTGGATCGGCGCGTAATCCTGTCCCGCGAACAGCGGCGCAAGCGGTGCCGCTACCGCCGCGCCCACTACCGCCACGAGCCCGATGCCGGACAGGACGGCCAGCGCATCCCGGATCGCACGCGCCGAATGTGTCGGCTGCGCCATCCGCGGATACAGCACGACCCCGACTGCCTGCGGCAGCCAGAACGCGATCTTCGCGGCGATGGCCCCGAGCGCGTACCTGCTCGCATCCGCCTCGTCCAACACGATCCGCGCAATGATCAGATCGGCCGACGACAACGCCATCAACGCCGCCTGCACCTGCACCGCCCGCAATACCGGCAGCACGCCAACGGAAGGCACACCCTGGTCGCCGCCAAGACCGCCACCCTCCACTGCGCCGCCAGCACCGCCACCCTCCGGCGGTGCCGCCGCTCCATTCGACGCATCGCCGGCCTGCGACGGGCGCATCCCGCCATCCGACGCCGCATCACGCGGGACCCACGGACGATCGCTCGAGGCAATACTTCCCCGCGATATCGGCGAAGCAGCCACATAGCGCGCGAATACGGCAGCGGCGACTATGCCGAGGGCCGCAGCCCATAACGCAGGCGCGGCACCACCGCCCAGCGCCAACACCACCAACGCCGGAGCCACGCGGGCCACTCCGGTAGCACCGAGGACGACCCCCAGCGCACGAAAACGCCTGCCACCCTGCAAGATTCCCTGCTCGCCCGATACCAGAACCAAGGCTGGCGCGGCTCCGAGCGCGGCCGCGCAAGCGACCACACCGACGTTCAACACCGCCGTGACCAGCGGCACCAGCACCGCGGCAACCACCGCGACGATCAGTGCGCACCGCCACTGCAACCCACGCAGCGCCGCGACGCTCGCCCCGCGCACCAGTTCCCTGGCCACCACGTTCTGCAATGCCAGCGCGGGCACCGCGCACAACAGCTGCACCGCCAGCAGGCTCGCGAATTCGCTGTACCCGGTGATCCCCAACCACCGACTGGCCAGCATCTGCAGCAGATATCCCGCCACATTGGCCGTCATCGCCCCAGCCGTCACCAACGTCAGATCCGCCACGACAGGAAGGCGAGAGACGGCAGGCACGCGGCAATCGTCCCACCCACCACCCCCACTCCGGCACGCACCCAACTGATCAGCGCCTATATCCCGCTCGAAGCCCAGCGATCGACACCGCGGTGACCGGCGTCAGAACGCCGATTACACCCGCCAACTCGGGCAGGCGGCGGTGCCGAGCTCATCCCGCACGCCCGCACATGCCACCTTGATCGGCGAAGCCGCCGCGACCGTGCTGCGCGAGGGTATCCCGATGCCAGGAAGTCGTCCTGGAACGCACCGGCCACATGTTCCGCTTCTCGCACCCGCACACCTGCGCGAACGCCATCGCGGACTTCCTGCACGAGGAGGACAGCACCCGGTTACACGACATCTAAAGTGGTGGCCCATGACGTCCATCCGTTCATTCGACGGCATTCGGCAGGAGCAGACGCGTGCGGCCAGCTGAGGAATTGCGCTATCTCATCCTCGCCATCCAGCGGGAGGGAAACCGAAAGCTGTCGACCGAGTTACGACCGTTGGGACTGACTCCTTCGCAGGCCGAGGTCCTGCGCGTACTGGCAGACCATCAGCCGCTGACCCTGGCCGGACTCGGCGACCTGTTGGTTTGTGAAACCGGCGGCAGCCCCAGCCGCCTCGTCGACCGGCTCGTCGCGGTGGGGCTGATCGACAAGCAGACCGGCCCCACCGACCGCCGCCAGATCACCCTCGGACTCACGCCCGCCGGACGCCATCTCGCCGCGGAGGTGGCGACGGTGGAAGAGCGCTTGTACGGCGCGATCGACACGGCCACCGCGGGTCGCCCCGTCACCGAGACACTGCACCTACTGCGCGGCTTCGCCGCCGACTTTCCCGCCGTCAGGGCGGTCGAACGTCGTGCCGCACTCCGAGCGGGGCGTGCACAGACGTGAATGGCATCGGCCCGGCTCGGCGCGACCGGTGGCCGAAGCTCATCCCGGTCGGGTACAGCGGATTGCTGGCGGTGCTGATTGTCGGGCCACTGTTGGGGCCGGGATATCTGCTGCTGCGGGATGCGGTGAGTACACCGCGCTCGTATCTGGCGGATTCGGAGCTGGGTCTGGGGGATGCGGCCCCGCGCGCGGTGCCGCAGGACGCGCTGCTCGCGGTGCTGTCACCGATCATCGACGGCGGACTGATCGTCAAGGGGATCCTGGTCGTCGCGCTGTGGGCGGCCGGATACGGCGCGGCGGTGCTGGCCCGCGAACTGCTCCGGGTATCGACCGGACCGCAACTGGTAGCGGTCACCGTCGCCCTGTGGAATCCGTATGTGGCCGAGCGTCTGCTGCAAGGCCATTGGAGTCTGCTGACCGGATATGCCGCGCTGCCCTGGACCGCGCTGGCGGCCTACCGAATTCGCAAACGCAACACACCGGACCGCACAAATACGCGGACAAGGAGTGCCTCGTGGGCCGCGCTGGCCGCGTGCTTCGCCGCCGCCGGGCTCACTCCGACCGGCGCATTGCTTGCTGGCTGCACAGCTGTCGTGCTGATCGGACGGAGAAACCTACTCGCAACGCTCGCACTCCTGCTGGCCGCGTCCGCGCCGTGGTTGACCGCCACGGCACTGTCCGGCGCTGGCTCCGAACCCTCGGACCCAGCCGGAATCGCCGCCTTCGCCGCCCGCGCCGAACCCGCCCTCAGCACCCTCGGCAGCCTGGCCGGACTCGGCGGAATCTGGAACGTCGACTCGGTCCCGAACTCCCGCACCACCCCCCTGGCCCTGGTCGGCACCGCCCTACTCCTGATCCTCGTCGCAACCGGTATCCGCGCCACCGCCACCGCCGACACCGATCGCGACAGCGTCCGAATTCGCCGCGCGCTACTGATACTTGCGGCCGCCGCAGTCGTGCTACCTGCCTTGGGGGCGACGTCATGGGGTATGAGCGTCATGGAATGGCTCGTCGCCCATGTGCCCGGCACAGGGCTGCTGCGTGATACGCAGAAGTATGTGGCACTGGCGATGCCCGCCTACGCGCTGTGCGCCGCAGCCGGGTGCCGGACCCTTGCCACGTGGTTCACAGCCCATGGCGCCGCAACGACCTCGTCGACGGAGCCGTCCGCCCACAACTCGCGAACGACCGTAATGTCGCTGACGGCAGCGGTATTCATCGCGCTGCTCATGCTGCCGCTGTTCGATCTCACCTGGGGTGTAGGCAACGCACTGCGTCCGGTGCACTACCCGGTGGGCTGGCAGCAGGTCGCTGAGCGGATCGATGGGCCGGGCGATATTGCGGTGCTACCCGGCGGCATGTTCCGGAAGTTTCCGTACAGCGGTAGGGCGCCGGTGTTGGATCCGGCGGCGCGGATGCTGCCGCGTGATGTGCTGCAGACCGGCGAACTCCCGGTGCACGGGCGAACGGTCGCCGGTGAAGGCGCCCGGGCCCGGGATGTGGAAACTCTACTGCTGCACGGAGGTTCGGCACAGCAGCTGGCGAACCTCGATGTCGGTTGGGTCCTCGTCGAACGCACCACTCCCGGACCACTCGGCGAGTCGAAAACGACACTCGCCCAATTGGAGCCGATCTACGCCGACTCCCAGCTCGCACTGTATCGAGTCCCCGGCGCCACCGACCACCGCGCCGAATCGCATATCTCCCAACGTGTGATCGCCTATGCCGCCCACATCCTTTGGGCCGCACTGCTGGTCGGCGGACTGCTGCTGGCACTGATCAGCAGAGTCGCTCCCGATGGTCGGGCTGTTTCGAGTGCGCCACCGTCGACGAGATAGTCGTGCCAGTGACACTGAATGCCAGCGGAGACGCCGGGGATGCCGCATATTCAGTGCAGGGTGAGTGGGGTCTCGGATTCGACGCGGGTCAGCTTCTCCGGGTTGCGGACGAAGTAGAGGCCGGTGATGCGGCCGTCCTCGACACGGACCGCCATGACGCCATCGATCTCGCCGTCCAGGCGTAGCACGAGTGCCGGGTTGCCGTTGACCACGGTGGATTCGCCGGTGAGGGTGGCTTCGACCTTGCCGATGCCGCCGACGATGTAGCGGACGATCTTCTCGGCACCGATGACCGGCCGAAGCGCAGCTCGCTTGACGCCGCCGCCGTCGCTGACAAGAACAACCTCCGGCGCGAGCACGTCGAGCAGTCCCTGCGCGTCCCCGCTTTCGAGCGCACGCCGGAACGACTCCAGAGCCGCCTTGGTCTCGCTCGCGGAGACCGCCGAGCGCGGGCGGCGGGCATCGACGTGCTGGCGGGCGCGGTGCGCGATCTGGCGGACGGCCGCGGGGCTCTTGTCGACGGCGGCCGCGATGTCGTCATAGCTGATATCGAAGGCCTCGCGCAGCACGAAGACGGCGCGCTCGGTCGGCGACAGCGTCTCGAGGACGAGCATCAGTGCCATCGATACGCTCTCGGCGAGCTCGACGTCCTCGGCCACGTCCGGCGTGGTGAGCAGCGGCTCGGGCAGCCAGGAGCCGACATACGCCTCTTTGCGGCGCGTCATTGTGCGCAGCCGATTGAGCGACTGCCGGGTCGTGACCCGGACGAGGTAGGCGCGCTGGTCGTGCACCTGCCCCAAGTCGACCTTGACCCATCGCAGCCAGGTTTCCTGCAGGACGTCTTCGGCATCGGCCGCCGATCCGAGCATCTCGTAGGCGACGGTGAAGAGCAGGTTGCGGTAGGCGAGGAAACTCTCGGTCGCCGGGTCGGTGGCGTGGTCGCGCATATCTCGACCCCTCTCCTTCGCGGTCGGCGCTGGCTCCCGCCAGCGGCACACATCTTCGTCAGCCGGTGAACGGCTCGAGGGCGAAGTGGCCCCACACAATGAAGGCCGCCAGCGCGAGATAGACCGAGTTCACCATCACCAGCTTGAACTGACCGAGGCGGCCATGGGTGATCATCGCGCCGACCATGAGCACAACCCAGCAGACAGCGGTTACCGGCACCATGACCGGTGCGATGTCGAGCACCGCGGGCAGGATCAGGCCGACCGCGGCCAGCAACTCCACGACCCCGAGGGTCTTGATGAAGCCGACGCTGGCGTCATTGGTCCATTCTCCGCCGCTGTGCGCGGCCAGTTTCTCCTTGGGTATGAACGTCTTGCTGATGCCACCGGCCAGGGCGACTGCGGCCAGCAGTCCGGTAACAATCCACAGGGTGGTGTTCATGGGGCTTCCTTGCCTCGTGCAGGTGATTCCGGCGTCCTGAACGGCCATTCCGCCCATTAAGACGCCGGACAGCGCACCTTTGTGACACGCCGAGTTGACAAATGCCTGGTCAGGCTGCTGGTTCTGCGATGGCCAACGCCTCGCCACGCTTGGCCCGCAGCAGCTCCTGGCGCTTGTCGTCTTTGGTCCACCAAGTGCGTGAACCGGGCTTGCGTGCCTCGTACGACAGCTGCCAGACGGTGCTCTTGCAGATGAACTCCTTGAGCATCGCGCCCGGGCGACCGCCGAGGTAGTACCGCTTGGCGGTGTCATCCTTGCCGGAGAACTGAAAAATGCCGACGCGACGCCCCAAACTGATGCACTGGCCGGCGAACCCCACGTCGATGGGCGTGGGCTGCGTACCCGCGAGTCGGCTGAGCACCGTCTCGGCGGCCTGTGGGCCGAGCTGAACCGCGGACTGGCAGCCCATCCGGAACGGCAGGTCCGACGGTGCCGCCGAATCCCCGGCCGCGATGATGCGCACGTCGTCGACGCTGGTCAATGTCTCGTCCGTGAGCAGACGGCCCACGGCGTCGGTGCTCAGCCCGCTGCGGGTGGCCAGGTCCGGCACGCCGAATCCAACGGTCCAGATGGTCACCGCGCTCCGCAGCGTGTGGCCGCCACTGAGCTGCACGGTATCGCGCGTCACAGCCGTCACCTGCGCATCGACGCCTTCGAGCACGGTTACTCCGAGTTGGGCCAACCGCTCGGCC
This sequence comes from Nocardia sp. CA-107356, assembly GCF_050946365.1. Classification (NCBI taxonomy): domain Bacteria; kingdom Bacillati; phylum Actinomycetota; class Actinomycetes; order Mycobacteriales; family Nocardiaceae; genus Nocardia; species Nocardia sp. CA-107356. Next base: position 9,957,630 of record NZ_CP191992.1, read on the forward strand.
ACCGAGCGTCGACCTCGCGGGTGCAGATAGGGTCCGAGCACCTCGCCGCAGACCAGGGTCACGGTGCGGCCCCGCTGCGCGAGTTCGGCTGCGGTCTCGATGCCGCTCGGACCGGCTCCGACAACCGTCACCGCGGCCGTTGCAGGCGCGGCGTCGACGACCGGCCGCAGCCGCTGCGCCTGCTCCAGGCTGGCAATCGGGTAGGCGAACTCGGCCGCTCCCGGTACGCGCGGGGCGGCGCTGCCACTGCCCACTGCGTAGATCAGATAGTCGTAGCCGACCGTCGCGCCGCTCGCCAACGTCACATTGCGCTCGGCCGCATCGATCCGGGTCACGGTGTCGACCACCAGTCGCACGCGCTCGCCCAGGACATCTGGATAGTCGACGACCGCGTCGTTGGACCCGCCCACCAGTTGGTGCAGGCGGATTCGCTCGACGAAGGTCGAGCGCGGGTTGATCAGCGTCACGGTCACGTCATCGCGCTGCGTCAGGCGGTTGGCCGCCATGACACCGGCGTATCCGCCGCCGATCACGACCACATCGGTGTTCTCGGTCATGGGTATCTCCTTCGTCTCGAGGAATTCGACCTCGAGACACCGCATGACCGATCGTTGTGACAACACGTGAGCCAGATCACTCCACAGACGCACTGGGCAGCGCGGACGCCGTCACCATCGCCGCGAGCGCGGACCGCGGCCGATCAGGGTCCGGGCGGAATGAGCCCCGAGGTGTGCTCGCCCCTGGCCGTGGCCGCGAGTACCTGGTACACACCGTTTCCCGTCTGCTCCCAGGAGAATTCGCGCGAGCGGGCACGAGCCTTCTCCCCCATGACGGAACGGGCCTCGGTGTCGTCGAGCAGTTCACCGACGGAATCGCTGAGCTGGGCGACATCGTCGACGAGTACCCCGGTCACGCCGTCGACAATGGAATCGGTGAGTCCGCGCGAACTGCGGTAGCCGATGGTCGGCACACCGTGCTGGGCCGCCTCGATGACCGCGAGCCCCCAGCCCTCCTTGCGAGACGGCAGCACATGCACCCAGGCGCGGGCGAGCAGTTCGTGTTTACGGCGCTCCTCGACGTGGCCGTGGAAGGTGACCGCGTCGGCGATACCGAGGTCGCGAGCGTCGGCCTTCAGGTTGTCCGCCCACCAGCCGTCGCCGATCACATCGAGTCGCAAACCCGGGATCCGATTCCGCAATCGGGCGACGACGTGCAGCGCGTCCTCGATCTGCTTATGCGGCACCAGCCGGGACAGCACCACGATGCGCGGATCGTCCGTACGGGTCTCCGCGCAGCCGGTCGGCGCGTCGACCGGAACGGGTTCCGCGCCATTGCGGACCACCGCGATGCGCGATCCGTGCACGCCGAGCGTGGCCAGTTCCTCGGCCGAGGGCAGCGAAACGGTCAGATACTGGTTGTGCCGGTGCACCCGGGGCGAGAGCCGCGATTCGATCCACCAGCCGATCCGCCCGACCAGACGTCCGGCCACCGGCCACTGTTCCCGATGTCCGTGATGCACCAGCACGACGGACGGCGCGTTGGTCGCGACGCCAGCGAAGAAGGGAATGCCGTTCTGGGTGTCGATCACCGCGTCGGGGCGCAGTCCGCGCAGCGGCCCGATACCGAGTCGGCCGAGGACGATTGCGGTCAGCGCGCGCGGATAGACCGAGAATCGTCCACCGGCCCGGCTGATCTCGATGCCATCGATCCGTTCCCGCTTCGGCGCACCCGGATAGTGGGCGGTGCGCAGGGTGACCTTGACTCCGCGCGCGGCGAGCTGGGCACCGACCTGCTCCAGGTATCGTTCGCTGCCGCCGCCCTGCGGGTGCCCGGTGTCACGCCAGCACAGCAGGAGGACTTCGCGCACAGTGGAGCTTCTCTCGGTCGACAGGTCCCGGTCGGGACGACGGATATCGCCGTACACCCTAACCCGTGCACCCGTCCAACTAGCTCCCACCGCGTCGACCCGCCAGCACCCGCCGAATTCCCAACTCGGGCAGGCGGGACAGCGGCGGCTCGCCCGCACTGTGCGAGACTCTGCGCCGTGCCGAGAGCTGAAACCGAGCCAGCCGAAGCCGTGGCGGCGGATGCCCCACGGCGCGGGCGCCCGTCCCTGTCCCGGTTCGCGCGACGGGCGACATTGCGCCGGTCGCTGCGGCTGCTGGGCAGTTTCCGGTTCGAGCAGACCGATCCGGCGTTGTTCTACGGTGGCCTCGCCGCCGACAGCGCCGCGATGATCAGCGATTTCTATGCCGATGTCACCGGGCAGGGCCTTCAGGGCGCGACCATCCTCGATGTGGGTGGCGGCCCCGGCTACTTCGCCGACGAATTCATCAAGACCGGTGCGCGGTATATCCCGGTGGAGCCCGATCCGTCGGAGATGCATGCCGCCGGACTGTCGGTATCCGGCGCGGTGCGCGGCTCCGGTATGGCACTGCCGTTCCGCGACGATGCCGTCGATATCTGCTTCTCCTCGAATGTCGCCGAACATGTGCCGCAGCCATGGGTCATGGCCGATGAGATGGTGCGCGTGACCCGCCCCGGCGGTTTGATCGTGTTGTCGTACACGGTGTGGCACGGCCCATTCGGTGGTCACGAAACCGGTCCATGGCACTACCTGGGCGGCGAGTTCGCCGCGCGCCGATACCGCCGCAAGACCGGCCGGGAACCGAAGAACCGCTTCGGCAAGTCGCTGTTCGCGGTCGGCGCCGCCGACGGGTTGCGTTGGGCGGCAAGCACTTCCGCCGATGTGCGGACGGTATTCCCGCGCTATCACCCGCGTTGGGCCTGGTGGGTGGTTCACATACCGGTACTGCGAGAGTTACTGGTGAGCAATCTGGTGGTAGTGGCAACCAAGTAGAGTGCGGCTACTTCTCCAGCCAGCCCCGCCGCCAGCTTCTGCGCCCGCATGCGTTGGCCGTTGCCGCCCAAGGTGATTCCTGAATCGCCAGGCCGACGGTCTCCAGAGTGGTCAGCCCGACTTGATCGGCCAGTAATCCGACGGCCGCCACGGCCTCGGCGGCCTGCATCGCGGCTGTTGCCTGCTCGATGGTCAGCGTCCGGCCCGGCAGGAAGGAAACGACCCACCCGCCTGCGCCCACACTTTTAGCTTGATGCTCGGTCTGGTCGCTGGTCATCAGCGACCGGCCGATCACTTGCACCGCCATGACTCTGACTCCCCAATTGCGTAATCGGTTCATGAATCGAGCGAGCTGATCAGTCGCTACAGCATGACCCTTACAGCAACAGAACGCAATAGTGCGTTCTCTGAAAAGCGAACCGACAGGTTGGAATTCGCCCTGTTCAGAATGCTGTCCAGACGAAAAACTGAAACCTGTTACAGACAATCGGGCCACAAAACTGTAACGTGTTCTCATGCATTACGACAGCTTGTTCATCGGCGGCCGCTGGACCGCGCCAGCCTCCACCGAGCGCCTCCAGGTCATCTCACCTGCGACGGTCGAGACGGTGGGCAGCGTCCCGGTGGTGGGTCGCGCCGACGTCGATGCCGCCGTCGCCGCCGCGAGGCATGCCTTCGACAACGGTCCGTGGCCGTCCACCCCACCCGAGGAGCGCGCCCAGGTCCTCTCGCGCGCCGCGCGCCTGATCGAGGAGCGTTCGGCCGATCTGCTCGCGACGCTCACCGCGGAGATGGGCGCACCGCAGATGATCGCCATGACGCTCAACCAGATTCCGGCGGTGGCCGCGCTCGACTCGTATGCCGGACTGGCAAAGTCCTTCCCCTGGAATGAAACCCGTACCGGCCTGTTCGGGACCTCGCGGGTCTCACGGGAGCCGCGCGGTGTCGTCGCGGCCATCACCGCCTGGAATGTGCCGCTTTTCCTCGCGGCCAATAAGCTCGCGCCCGCGTTGCTCGCCGGATGCACGATCGTGCTCAAGCCAGCGCCGCTGACCCCGTTGACCGCCAACAAGATCGGCGACATCTTCACCGAGGCCGGTCTGCCCGAGGGCGTGCTGTCGATCCTGCCGGCCGAAGCGGACGCGGCCGAATATCTCGTCTCGCATCCCGGCGTCGACAAGATCACCTTCACCGGTAGTACGGCGGTCGGCCGCAAGATCGGCGCCATTGCGACCGGTCAGCTCAAGAGCGTGTCACTCGAACTCGGTGGCAAATCTGCGGCAATTCTGCTGCCCGATATGGATGTCGCCGCCAACATTCCGGTGCTCGCCTTCTCCGGGTTGATGAACAGCGGCCAGGGCTGCGTCGCACAGACGCGAATCCTCGCGCCGCGCAGCCGCTACGACGAAATCCTGGACGCTCTGGTCGAACACGTGAAGACGCTGAAGACCGGCGATCCCACCGACCCGACAACGACCTTCGGCCCACTGATCTCGCAGCGTCAGCGCGAACGCGTCGAGGGCTATATCGCCAAGGGCAAGGAAGAGGGCGCCCGGCTGGTGCTCGGCGGCGGCCGCCCGGCGGACCTGGATCGCGGCTGGTTCGTCGAGCCGACCATCTTCGCCGATGTCGACAACAAGTCGACGATCGCACAGGAGGAGATTTTCGGCCCGGTCCTCTCGGTCATCCCCTACGAGACCGAGGACGAGGCGGTGGCCATCGCGAACGACTCCGTCTACGGCCTGGCCGGTTCGGTCTGGACCACCGATATCGAGCACGGCGCGGAGATCGCGGCACGGGTGCGCACCGGCACCTATGCAATCAATTGGTATGCGTTCGATCCCAGCTCGCCCTTCGGCGGGTACAAGACCTCCGGCCTCGGCCGGGAGAACGGACCAGAGGGGCTGGACGCATTCTGCGAGCAGAAGTCCCTGCTGATGCCGCTGGGATGGACGGGGTAGTTACTCCTCCGGCATGACCACCCGAAGTACGGGCTGACGATCCTTACCCGGTTCGCTGGAGATGCCATGCGGACCGGGCGTATCGACGATTTCGACGCGCCAGCCCGGCGGCAGCACCGCCTGCAACCGGCCTGCGGCGCGCCGCAGCGGCGTGCTCGCGGTCGCCAACTCGATCCCGGCTACCTGGGGCACCGTCAACGGTCCGATATCCAGATCGGTCATTACTCCAACCACCTCTCGCGCGTCGATGTCATCGTTGGCCGCGAAGACGCGGGCCACGAGTCGAAAGGGAAGTAGTTCAGTCGATATAAGTCATGCAGTTAACACTTGGCAATCGAACTGGTCGAGTATGAGACGGAGAACACGCAAAGCACAGGCTCCTGCCGGGTAGGCATCGCATACTCGGCACGTACCCTGAAGCGGCGCTCGGACAAATCAACGGTAGCGCACCCGCGGCCCACGGTCCGGGGATCTGGCACACTGCCCGCTCGGCGGCTCCGAGTGCGCGCGACTACCTGTCGGCCGACGATCCGCTAGCGGCGCAGCGACCGGCGATATCCGGCGGGCGTCGTTCCGGTGGCCGCGCGCAGATGCACCCGCAGTGCCGTAACGCTGCCGAACCCGGACTGCGCCGCAACGACTTCGACAGGCAGCTCGGTGGTCTCCAGCAATTCTCGGGCACGCACCGTGCGCTGCGCCTCCAGCCAGCGCCGCGGCGTGGTGCCGACCTCGGACTTGAACCGGCGGATGAAGGTGCGCTCACTCATCAGCGCATGTCCGGCGAGCGCCGAAACATCCTGTGCGCGAGCCGGATTCGCGGCAGCCCAGGCCATGGTCGCGGCCAACGTGCCGGGGAAGTCATTGCTACCCAAGGCATTCGGGATGTATTGAGCCTGGCCGCCCTCGCGGTGCGGCGGCGTCACATTCCAGCGGGCCAGCTCCGCCGCCGCGCCCGCGCCGAGTTCACGGCGCACGATATGTAGGCACAGATCCATCCCGGCCGATAAACCGGCGGAGGTGAGCACATCACCGTCGTCCACATACAGCGCGCTGGGGTCGAGCTTGACCGCGGGGAACAGTTCAGCGAATTCGTCGCAATACGCCCAGTGTGTGGTGGCGGGGCGGCCGTCCAGCAACCCGGCCCGCGCCAAAATGAATGCGCCGGTGCAGATGCTGACCATCGTCGCGCCGCGCGCGGCGGCGGCCCGCAGCGCATCCAGCACCCGATCGGGCGGCTGCCAGGTGGGCAGTCCGATTCCCGGCACCACCACGATATCGGCGCTCTCCAGCGCCTCGAGTCCGTCGTCCACCCTGAGTTCGAAACCGTTCGGCGTCCACACCGGACCGGGCCGCACCCCGCACGTCCGCATTTCGAACCCCACCGGCTCACCGGTTTTGCTCGGACCATGTCGGAACGCCTGCACCGCACACGCCAGGTCGTAGGCCATCACCCCGCCCAGCGCCAGCGCGACCACCTGCTTCACGTTTCTCAGTTTGGCACGAATCCGAGCATCACCGGAATTCCCGCCGCTCGGCCGGACGAAATGGTTTGGGTCGCATACGGACGTGTGCGCTCACTGGGTATGCGAGGCCGGGAGTGTCAGTGGGGGGTGGAAGCGCCATCCGATCTTGGCGCTTCGCCGTTCAATAGCACTGAGGGGCAGGACGATTCGTAAGTCATCGGTTTTGCCGGTCGTGGCTGTGCTGGGCGGCCATGACCTCGGGGGTATGCCGACGAATCCAGTCCAGGAACAGATGCAGCGATTCGGTGAGTCCCTGGCCGAGTGCGGTGAGCTCGTAGCTGACCCGAGGCGGTGTCGATGGCTCCACGGTGCGCGCGATCAGCCCGTCCCGCACGAGCGTGCGCAATGTCTGCGACAGCATCTTCTCGCTGATTCCGCCGATGATGCCGTGCAATTCGGAGAACCGCAGCGGACCGCCGCCCAGCGCGGTCAGGATCAGCATGCCCCAGCGGCTGGTGATGTGGTCGAGCACCTCACGCGCGGGGCACTCACTGTTGAATGCGTCACTTATCCCCTGCCAGGCGGGGGGCTGGACCTGCGAACGTACCACCATATCCGGAGCTTACCCAAAGGTATGTCCTTACTGTAAGAAAGCCATGCGGCATACGCTGCCGCCATGGTCACAGTTGTTTTCGGAGCCAGAGGCAATGTCGGTCGCCATGTCGCGGTCGGCCTGAGTACGAGGGGTGAACACGTCCGTCTGACGAGCAGAGAACCCGACGCGGCGGGGTTCCCACGGGGTGCGGAGGTCGTGGTGGCCGATCTGGAACGCGCCGAAACGCTGCCCGCCGCACTCGAAGGCGCGCAGCGCGTATTTCTCTACGCCATCCCTGACGGGATCGACGGCTTCGTCGCGGCGGCCGAGTCCGCCGGAGTACAGCACGTGGTTCTCCTGTCGTCCGGAGCCGTCCTGCAAGCCGATCCGGAGAGCAGCCCGATCGCCCGGATGCATACCGTCGTCGAATCCGCCATCGAGAAGTCCGAGCTGACGTGGACCTTCATCCGCCCCGGCATGTTCGCCACGAACGCACTGTGGTGGTGGCAGCGGTCCATCCGCGACGAGGGCCGCGTCCGGGTGCCGTATGCCGACGCCCGGACCGCACCCATCCACGAGAAAGACTTGGCCGCACTCGCGGTGACCGCGCTGACCGAGCCGGGCCACCAGGGCCGCGCCTACCCCGTATGGGGCCCCGAAGCACTGACCTTGCGCAAGCAGGTTCAGCGCATCGGTGCGGCCATCGGCCGCGAGATCACCTTCGAGGTGATCCCGGTCGAACAGGCGCGGGTGGAAATGGGCAGGACGATGCCGCAGATCGGCATCGATGCCGTCCTAGCCGGATGGGAGGCCGGAATCACCACATCACCGCAGGTGTCGACGGTTGTCGAGGAGATCACCGGACAACCCGCGCACACGTTCGCGCAGTGGGCGCAAGACCACGCACCCGACTTCCGCTGAGCGGATTGGCGGGAATCCGAGCATTACTGGCATGCCCGCCACTCGTTGGAACACGGCTTCGGGGCTTGACTGGACGGCGAGAGCAGTTCGAGGAGAAGGAGACCGACGTGGGTGCGCCGACGGGCATCGATTGGGAATGGGCGACGCGGACCGGCGGCATCCTGTCCGGGGGACAGCATCGACAGCTCGCGGTCGAGCTCGCACGGATGGTGCCGAGCGTGGGTGGCACCCAGCTCAAACGGGTGCTCGGGCGAAGCGGCACCGGGCGTCTGGAATTCGCGGGGCTGCGGGTGCCCGATTCGAAACTCGCCAAATCGGCGGAAACCGAAGCCCGCGAATCGCTTTCGATTCATATGCTCGAGCATTCGTATCGCACCTATTTCTTCGGGCGGGTGCTCGCCGAAATCGACGGTGTTCGCTACGACGACGAACTGGTTTACGTCGCCTGCCTGCTGCATGATCTCCAGCTCGAAAGCCCCACTCCGGGTAGATGTTTCGCGGTGGCGGGGGGCGAGCGGGCGGCAGCGTTCGCGGTACGCGAAGGCGCGGAACCCGAACGCGCACAGGCGATCGGGGCCGCGATCGCCGCGCACATCACCCCTGGCGTTGCCAATGATCTGAGCGATCCCGGCGGGTTCGTATCGGCCGGCGCTTCGGTGGATGTGATCGGGGCGCGCTTCCCGGAACTGGACCCGGATTGGGTCGCGCAACTATTGCAACGGCATCCGCGTCACGAGGCCAAGCGGCATCTGATCGCGGCGTTCAAGGCCGAGGCCGATGCGGTGCCGAAGGGCCGCGCCGCCCTGCTGAACAGTGTCGGCTTTCTGCAACTCGTCCGGATGGCCCCTTACTCCGAATAGCGTCTCGGATAAACGAATTCGCCCGCACCATCTCCGAAGACGGTGCGGGCGAACTAGTTTCGGGGCGAGATCAGCCCAGGCGCTCCTTCAGCGCTTCGAACTCGTCGCGCACGCCGGAGGGCAGCTTGTCACCGACGAATTCGAACCACTCCTCGATGAGCGGGATTTCCTTGCGCCACTCGTCGGCGTCGACGGCCAGCGCCTCGTCGACATCGGCGGGTTCGACCTTCAGACCTTCGAGGTCCAACTGTGCGGCGGTGGGCACGTGGCCGATCGCGGTCGACTCGGCCTGCGCCGAACCTTCGATGCGGCCGATGATCCACTCCAGCACGCGGGAGTTCTCACCGAATCCGGGCCACAGGAAGCGGCCGTCGCCGCCGCGCCGGAACCAGTTGACGTAGAAGATCTTCGGCAGCTTGTTCGCATCCGCATTCTTGCCGACATTGATCCAGTGGTTCAGGTAGTCACCGACGTGGTAGCCCATGAACGGCAGCATGGCCATCGGGTCGCGACGCACGGTACCGACCTTGCCCTCGGCCGCGGCGGTCTGCTCGGACGACAGGGTGGCGCCCATGAAAACGCCGTGCTGCCAGTCGAAGGATTCGGTCACCAGCGGGACCGTGGTCTTGCGGCGACCGCCGAACAGGATCGCCGAAATCGGCACACCCTGCGGGTCGTCCCATTCGGGGGCCAGGATCGGGCACTGCGACATCGGCGTGCAGTAGCGCGAGTTCGGGTGCGCGGCAAGCGTTTCGGTCTCCCGCAGGAACCAGTCGTTGCCCTTCCAGTCGATCAGGTGATCGTGCTCGCCCTCCAGGCCCTCCCACCAGATATCGCCGTCATCGGTCAGCGCGACGTTGGTGTAGACGGTGTTGCCCGCCTCGACGGTCGCCATGGCGTTCGGGTTGGAGCTGCGGTTGGTGCCCGGCGCGACGCCGAAGAACCCGTACTCCGGGTTCACCGCGTACAGGCGGCCGTCCTTGCCGAAACGCATCCAGGCGATGTCATCGCCCAGGGTCTCCGCACGCCAGCCGGGAACCGTCGGCTGGATCATCGCGAGGTTGGTCTTACCGCAGGCGCTCGGGAAGGCCGCGGCGACGTAGTACGCCTTGTTCTCCGGCGAGATCAGCTTGAGGATCAGCATGTGCTCGGCCAGCCAGCCCTCGTCATGGGCCATGGCCGAGGCGATGCGCAGTGAGTAGCACTTCTTGCCGAGCAGCGCGTTGCCGCCGTAGCCGGAGCCGTAGCTCCAGATTTCGCGGTCCTCGGGGTAGTGGGTGATGTACTTGGTGTCGTTGCACGGCCACGGCACATCGGCCTGGCCATCGGCCAGCGGCGCGCCAACCGAGTGCAGCGCCTTGACGAACGGCTTATCGGTGCCGAGCTTCTCCAGCGCGGCGGTGCCCATCCGGGTCATTACGCGCATCGACACGACGACGTATTCGGAGTCGGTGATCTCCACGCCCAGTTTGGGGTCCTCGGCGCCGAGCGGGCCCATGCAGAACGGCACCACGTACATGGTGCGGCCCTTCATCGAGCCGCGGTACAGCTCGGTCATGGTGGCGCGCATCTCGGCGGGGTCGACCCAGTTGTTGGTGGGGCCCGCGTCGGCCTCGGTCTTGGAACAGATGTAGGTGCGGGATTCGACACGCGCCACATCGGAGGGATCGGAGAGAGCAAGGAAGGAGTTCGGCTTCTTCTCCTCGTTGAGCCTCTTGAAGGTGCCCGCCGCGACGAGCTGGGTGGTCAGCCGATCCCACTCTTCATCGGAACCGTCCGCCCAGACCACTCGCTCCGGCTGAGTGAGTTCTGCGACGTCCTGTACCCAGGCGAGTAGTTCGCTGTGCTCGGTCGGCTGCTTGCCGTCGGAATCGCGAAGACCAGGAATGGTCGCTGAGGTCATGAAAACTCTCCTGAGATGGGCGGTTCACGGCGTTCCGCCTAGGCTGACCATTTCGAGCGACCAGCGAGCAGTCGCTACGGTAAGGCCCATGACCAGCGCGAACACACCGAGTGCCACCGTTGGCGGGAAGGCACCCGCTACGACCAGTCGAAAGCGCGCCATGGCTGGACCGCGTACAAGGACGAAGCGGACGCCCAGGTTCCTGCCTTAGAGGTTAACGCGATGTGACGACCAGTACGGAATCGGGTTCCCCCTGGAGTACCCACTAATTACCTAATCAAAAGATGTTCGATGCCGATCGAGGATGGCGATATCGCGTTCGCAGGCCGCAAGCTGCCCCGGTTGCTCGGCCGCGGCCCGGCGCAGTCTGGCCTCCAATTCGGCCACCTGACGGTCGATTTCGACGATTCGCTCGGTGCTCGCGCGCATGACTCGATCCGATAGCGCGGTCTCCGATTCCACCAATGCGGTGGCGACGTGCTGCTCCAACTGGGCCTTCACATTGACCAGCGCGTCGGAGACCCATTGACGCAGGTGGGCGCGGTCGGCCACCTGACCGCGCGCACGCACCACCCAGGCCGCCGCACCCGCGCCTAGCAGCAGTGTCACTGGCACGGTCGCGAAATCCAGCGCCTGCACGAGCGAGAACGGGGCGACCAGGAGGCGGCCGATGCCGACCCCGGCGGAGGCGCCGAGCGCGATCATGAGGTGATCTTCGACACCCCGGTGCCTCGGCTCCGGATCCGGCCCGACGCGGGGTGCGCCAGCGCGCCAGCGCGGTGGCAGGACGCGGTCTTGTTCCGGTGCCGCGCCGAGCCGGTCGGTGAGCTGGGACAGGCGCTGGTCGATGGTTGTGTCCACCGCGTCGGTCAGCTCGTTGACCGCCCGCTGCAGGCGTTCGGGATACTCACCGAATTCGGACCGGCGCAGCCGATCGAGTTCGCCGCGGGCGGCGGTGTGCAGTGCACGCACCCTGGCCCCGACATCGGTCATCAGATCGACCCTGGCCAGGTGGAGCTGGCTGCGCAGGGTGGACATGGCGCTGGCCCGGCCGCCGTCGCGCCCGGCGAGCAGGACGGCACGTTCCTCGCGCCACTGGATCGGTGCCGCGCCCGAGCGCAGCACCGCGACCTGTTCCGCGACCCGCCTGCGGGTATCGGCCAGCACCCGTGCGGTCACGGCGGCGACCCGGTCGTCGGATTCGGCACCCGCCGTCGCGGCGGCCAGTTCCGCGTGCAGCGCGCCGAGTCCGGAGCGATCTAGCAGGCTCGCATCCCCCGCCGCGCGACCCGCCACCGCGAGCCGCGCCGACACCGGCACGACCTCCAGATCGTCGACGCCCTGCGCGGCGAGCAGCTCGAGGTTGTGCGCATGCACCGCACGCCAGTCCTGGTAGGCGTGAATACCGTTCATGGCGAGCAGGATTCGCGTGCCGTCGGCCCGCAGGCGATCCACCAGATGCAGCGTATCCGCGCCGAGGGCGCTACCGGCGTCCAACAGGATGAGCGCGACCGCCGATGGCGCGGTGCCCGAAGGCGACGTGGTTTCAACGGCCGCGCCGGCATCGGGCACCGGATCGGACAGCGGAATCCGCGGCTCGAACCGAGCCAACTCGGTGCGCAGCAAGCTGGTATTCGCATCGTCGGGCCCGATCAAGGTGACCGCCGACGCCACCCCGGTCCCCCGCACCGCCCGCAACAGCGCCGTCCCCTGCGGATTCCACCGCGCGACGACCGCCTCGACCTCGAGAGTCAGCGGCGGCTGCTCAGGAACAGACCCGCCCTCGGCGGCTTCCCTCTGAGCCGGTGCCGCTACCGGTCCATTCCGGCCGACCCCGGACGTGCTCGCAGGCGCGGCCGGAGCGCCGGAAGCAGTACCATCCGACGAACGCACGGAGCCGCTCGGAGCCGATGTCGACCCGCCGAGCGCAGACGCGTCATTCCTCGACACAGCAGGCCCATCCGGGCTCGCCTGCGGTTGTTCAGAGTCCGGCACTGCTCATCCGTTCCCATAGGCGGATGTAGCCGTTGTGGACACGGAGGGCAGCGCGGCGGGCGGCGGGTGACATATCGCTGGAGACGACGGCGCGCCAGCGGGCGGCGCGGGCCAGGGCGTCGTCGGCATCGGCCGGTGCGGGCGAGCGATATCCGGCGGCCAGGTGGGCGACTTCCGGATACGCCAGGCCCGCGCAGAGGCCGAGCCAGCGCGCGTCGTCGCCGAAGAGGTAGTCCTCCAGCATGTCCCGCGCGCTCGCGCCGTCGACCGGGACGGCAGCCGCGGCCAGCCGAGTCAGTTCGTCGAGGAGTTCGCCGCCGCGCCGTGCGGAGACCTGTTCGTAGCGGCGGTGCAGCAAGCGGTGCAGTGGATCGATACCGCTGGCCGCGTGCATGATCTGCAACAGCGCGTGCGGGCCGAGGTCGGGGTCCTGGCGCAGTGCGGAGAGTGCACAGGTGATGCCGTAGAGATCCCAGCGCTGCAGCAGCTCTTCGCGTTCGGCGACATCGGGACCGGCCGAGGCCGCGACGAACAGATCGGGCGAGAGCGTCAGCGCGGAATCCGCGGTTTCGGCGAGACGGCGCAGCGTGACCATATCGGCCTCGGTCAGCGCACCGGCCCTGGTGCGCACGGCCAGCGAGGCGACCACCGGCAGTGTGATGGTCCCGAGGCCACCGCTGCCCTGCTCGGCGGCGGCCACCGCATCGCCCCACCGGGATCCGATCGCGTCGGCCTTGTTCAGCACCGCGACCGTGCGTTCCGGCGGCAGGTCCGCGAGCATTCGCCGGTCCGCTGGCTGCGGCGCACCCGAGAGCACGTAGACGATGATGTCGGCGTCGAGTTCGGGATCGGCTACCCCTGGCTCATCCACCGGTGCCGTCTCCACCGCCGACATCAGCGCGAGCGCGTGCAGCACGGTGGTCCGGCCGGTATGAGCGCGACCGGTCACCTGAATGCGCGGCGGCCGACGCCACCGCGCGATGGCGGCCCCCACCTGACCCACGATCCGCGGATCCGCACCCGAGCGCAGCGTGGCGAGCAGATGGTCGAGTTGGTCGAGTTCCCGCGCAGGTCCGCCCGGTCGGATCCGGGGCCCGTCGGATTCGGTGGCTGTCGGCAAAGCTGCACACCCCCTTTTCGGTGCGCAATTCTTGCAGACGTCGGGCCGACGTACCGTGCGGACGCTAGCGACTGTTTGCAGGTCGCTCGAAGGGGTCAGCTCGAAACGAGCGCACCTTGGCGCCCGCATGCAGGTCGCTCGAAAGCATCAGCTGCCGCTGAAGTATTTGTTCGCCGTGCGCACGGCCCAGTTGGGCGCGTATTTGGCGGCGGTCGCCAGTACTTTTGCCTGTGCGCCGATTTCATAGTGCACGCGCGGCAGCCGACCGCGCTTGCGGGTCACGTCCCAGATCCCCTTCGCGACATCCGCGGCGGTCAGGTGCACGCCGAGCGATTTGGTCGCGGCCGTCTCGACGCCGTCCACCATGGCGGTGGACACGAACAGCGGCCACACCGCGATCACCCGGATGTCGTGCTTTTCCCATTCCAGATCCAGTGCCTCGGTGAGGCTTTTGACCGCCGATTTGGTCGCGCCGTAGCTGGCGATTTCGGGCTGACCGTAGATCGCCGATGCCGAGCACAGATTCACCACCTGCGACCCCGGCGTATCTCGCAGATAACCGAACGCCGCGTGTGTGCCGGTGATCACCCCGCCGAGATTGACATCGACAATCGCCTGGTGTGTGGCGAGGTCGATCGATTCGAACGGACCCGCACGCAGGATGCCCGCGTTGTTGACGAGGATGTCGAGCCGGTCCTCGTCACCGTGGAACTCCGCGAGACGTTCGGTCCAGTGGGTGTCGTTCGTCACATCCAGCACCCCGGTACGCACGCTGCCCTCGGTGGCGTGGATATCGGCGGCGAGCCGGGTCAAGCCCACCTCATCGATGTCGTACGCGCCGACGTGATACCCCTGTGCAGCGAAAAGTAGGGCCGTGGCCCGGCCGATACCCGCCGCCGCACCGGTGATGAACACAGTCGGTCTACTCATGCGCGCAGTCTAGTGCGACGGCAAGCCCCCTACCTCGGGGTTCCCACAGATGCCGTGGTCACTTAATCTGACGTGATGGTCGGCACCATAGTCGGTGTGCAGCTTCACTTTTCGACGATGCGGCGCGTGCGACGGTGCGAGGCGGTTACTTGCCCCGGGGGCACCGCTATCGTGTAGCAAGCCGACCGGGCGGAACGTTTTCGCCGGGCCGGGTCTCGATGAGGAGGTTGCCGTGGCTGTCGATGTCATCGGTGCTGTCGAGCCGGATGCGTCCGGCGATGGTAAACCGCTGCTACCCAGCACTGATCCGTTCCTGCGGCCGCCGAAGGGTTTCGCGGCCCGTCCACCCGGCACCATTCTGCGCAGCCGCCGCGTCGAACTCGCACTGTTCGGCCTTGTGTCGCAGCAGGTCTCGGCATGGCAACTGCTGTACCGCAGCTGCGATATGCACGGCACACCGGAGGCGGCGATCACCACGGTGCTCCTGCCGCTCGACGCCGATCCGAACGAGGACCGCCCGCTGCTGGCCTTCCAGACCGCCATGGACGCGGTCGCCGAACGATGTTCGCCCTCCTATGCGCTGCGTCGCGGTTCCCATGCGCTCGGCTCGGTCACCCAATTCGAATGGATGCTGGTAGCCAATGCCCTGCGCCGAGGCTGGGCGGTGAGCATCGCCGATCACGAAGGTCCGCACGGGAATTTCGGCGCGCCACGCGAGCCCGGCTACCGCGGGCTCGACGGGATCCGCGCGGCATTGCGCTTCGCCCCGCTCGGTCTGCGGCCCGATACCCGGGTCGCGGTGTGGGGTTATTCCGGTGGCGGCATGGCCAGTTCATGGTTGGTCGAGATGGCGCCGACCTATGCGCCGGAAATCGATATCGTCGGCGCGGTGCTGGGCGCGCCGGTCGGCGATCCTGGTCAGGTCTTCACCCGACTGAACGGCGGGCATTACGCCGGACTGCCCGCGATCGTGGTCGCGGCGCTGCGCCGGTTGTATCCGGCGCTGGCCGCGGTATTCGACAGCGACTGCGATGCCGAGGGACACCGTCTGATCGAACGCGCCGAACGCGCGACGCCGTTCTCGGCGATACTCGGCCTGATCAATAGAGATGTCGGCCACCATCTGTCCCGGCCGCTCGACGAGGTGCTCGCCGCACCCGATATGCAAGCCATGCTCGCCGATCTGCGGCTCGGCCACTCCACCCCGACCTGCCCGCTGCTGGTACTGCAGCCGGTACACGACCAGATCATTCATGTGGACGGCGTCGACGGCCAGGTCGAGCGGTATCGGCGCGGCGGAGCGCAGGTCACCTATGTGCGTGATCGGCTCAGCGAACACTTCTCACTGTTGCCGCTGGCCACCCCGATCAGTCTGGACTGGCTCAGCGATCGGCTCGCCGGACACCCGGTGCGTGACCAGAGCGACAGCACGGTGTGGTCGGTCGCCGCCTCACCCGCCGGGGTGCGTGGGCTGTTGGAGATGGTCGGGACCGCACTGAAAGTGGCGCTGGGCAAACCGCTGCGTCAGGAGAGCGCGCCGACGACGCGAATCCGCCGCGAACGCGCCGCGTGACCGGGGTGAGTGAGATGGCCGCACGTGGTCGCTGGCCGACCTTTTCGAGCGCCCCTCGGGCAGTCGACAGCGGCCGATTGCTGCCCTGATCATCCGATGCTGGACAATGGAGCACGTGAACGACGCCGCGAACCACACTGCCGAGTCAGTTCCCGGACCGCCGTCCACAGCTTCGGCTCCGGCGGACGGTGGATCCCGAAAGGGCTCGGGCTCACGCCTGTACCCCCGAGTAACGAGCTTCCGCTCGCGCCGGGGCGCACTGACCGCGACCCAGCAGCAATCCTGGGATCGCACCTGGCCGCGCATCGGCCGCGACGTGGCCGATGAACCATTGGACGCCGCAGCCTGGTTCGGCCGCGAGGCCCCGCTCGTCATCGAGATCGGTTGTGGCACAGGCACCGCCACCGCCGCGATGGCACAGGCCGAACGCCATCTGAACCTGATCGGCATCGAGGTCTACCAGCCCGGCCTTGCCCAATTGGTGCAGCGCATCGAGCGGGAGAACATCGACAACATCCGCCTGCTGCGCGGTGACGCCGTCGACGTCCTGGAAAACATGATTGCTGAGCAGTCGCTCGCAGGCGTCCGAGTCTTCTTCCCCGATCCGTGGCCGAAGGCGAGGCACCACAAGCGACGGCTGCTGCAACCCACGACGGTGGCATTGATCGCCAATCGCCTACGGCCGGGTGGCGTATTGCATATCGCGACCGACCATGCCGACTACGCGGAGTTCATCGCCGCGGTGGGTGCGGCTGAACCCCAGCTCATCGGCTTGAACGAAACCACAGGCGGAGTCAGCGCGGAGCATCGCGACAGCGCGCCGATCGGCTTCGAAAGGCCGGTCACCAAATTCGAAGGCAAGGCACATCGCGCTGGAAGCGCCATCAACGAGTTCATATGGGGGAAGATCGGATGATGAGTGTCAGCGATGTCGTGGATGTTGCCGGGGAGGTGCAAGGAACCGGAACCGAGGTGATCGGCGCCGCGGCGCCCGATGTACGCCGGGTGCTGCTGGTCTGGGACGCCCCGAACCTCGATATGGGACTCGGCGCCATCCTCGGCGGCCGGCCGACCGCCGCCTATCGTCCACGCTTCGACGCACTGGGCCGCTGGCTGCTCGCGCGCACCGCCGAACTATCGGTGGGCAGCGTGACCAGGGTCGAGCCGGAAGCCACCGTCTTCACCAATATCGCGCCGGGCACCGCGGATGTGGTGCGGCCGTGGGTGGAGGCGCTGCGCAATGTCGGCTACGCGGTCTTCGCCAAGCCCAAAATCGATGAGGACTCCGATGTCGACGCGGATATGCTCGCGCACATCGAGCTACGCAGTCGCGGCGCCGGACTGGCGGGCATCATGGTCGCCTCCGCCGACGGCCAGGCGTTCCGCGAACCACTCGAACAACTGGCCGCCAACGGAATCCCTGTTCAGATACTCGGCTTCCGTGAGCATGCGAGTTGGGCCGTCACATCCGATACCCTCGAATTCATCGACCTCGAGGACATCCCGGGCGTGTTCCGTGAACCGCTGCCCAGGGTCAGCCTCGACTCGCTGCCCGACGAGGGTGCTTGGCTGCAGCCGTTCCGGCCGCTGTCGGCGCTGCTCACCTCTCGCCCTGCTCAAGGAGTCGCTTAGTGTTCACACGCTGGGGCGATCTGGTCTATCGGCTGCGCTTCGCCGTCATCGGCATTGTCGCGGCCGCACTCTTGGCACTGGGCGGTTACGGCCTCGGCCTGGAAGACCATCTCAGCTCCAGCGGGTGGGATGACCCCACGTCGCAGTCGGCCAGCGCGGCGAAGTTGTCCGACGAGGCGTTCGGGCGTGATCACACCAGCGATGTCATCGTCCTGTACACCGCGCCGGACGGTAAGACGATCGATGATCCCGCATTCCGGCAGAAGATCGTCGACAGCCTCAACAGCCTGCCGAAGAACCACCCCGACGAGATCACCAAGGTCAACGGCGCCTACTGGCAGACCGAAACCGGTCCGGCGTCACCGTTGATATTCGGTTCGAAGGATAAGAAGTACACCTTCGCCTCGATCGCCATCAAGGGCGATAACGACACCGATATGGTGCGCAACTTCCGGAAAGCGAAGGACGCCTTCGCCATTCCGGGCGTCGATGTGCAGGTCGCGGGTCTGCAAGCGGTCGCGGGCACGCTCAACGACACCATGGCCGCCGACCAGAAGCGGATGGAGATCCTGGCCATCCCCGCGGTCGCGGTGCTGCTGTTCTTCATCTTCGGCGGTGTGGTCGCGGCGGCGCTGCCGCTGATCGTCGGTGGTCTCACGGTGATCGGCGCCTGGGGCATCGTGCGGTTCGCCACCGAGTTCACCGAGGTCAACTCGTTTGTCTCGCCGGTCGTTTCGATGATCGGTCTCGGTCTGGCCATCGACTACGGCCTGTTCATCGTGAGCCGGTTCCGCGAGGAACTCGCCGAGGGCTACAACACACGCGCGGCTGTGCGCCGTTCGGTGATGACCGCGGGGCGCACCGTTGTGTTCTCCGCGACCATGATCATCGCCAGCCTCGGCGGCATGCTGCTGTTTCCGCAGGGCTTCCTCAAGTCGATCGCCTACGGCTCCATCGCGACCGTCTCGCTGGCCGCGCTGACCGCCATCACCATCCTGCCCGCGATGTTGAGCATCCTCGGGCCGCGGGTGGATTTGCTCGGACTCAAGCGATTCCGCAAGACCAAGACCGCCGAAGACGTCGAGAACGGCTTCTGGGGCAAATCGACCCGCTGGGTGATGCAGCATCCGCTCAAGATCGCGATCCCGATCTGCATCCTGTTGCTGCTGTTGATCATTCCGGTCAAGAACCTGGCGTTCGGCGGTATCAACGAGCGGTATCTGCCACCGGACAACGCGACTCGGCTCGCGCAGGCGAAGTTCGACTCGATCTTCCCGCTACGCAAATCCGATCCGATTCAACTGGTCTTCGTCTCCGATAACAGCAATGACGTCGGCAAGGTGTGGGCCGCCGCCAAGCAGGCGCCCGGGCTCAACGGCACATTCGATGTGCCGTCACGCTCCACCACCGACCCGAACGTCTACAAGACCGGCGCGACGCTGGAGGACTCCGAAAACGCGGATCCGACCATCGACTATCTGCGGTCGCTGCAAGTGCCCGACGACGTCACTATGTATGTCGGCGGCCAGCCCGTGATCCAGAAGGACAGCATCGACGCGCTGCTGCACCGGATGCCGTGGATGATCGCGCTGGTCCTGTTCGTGACCACGCTGCTGATGTTCCTCACCTTCGGCTCACTGGTGCTGCCGATCAAGGCCGCGCTGATGAGCGCGCTCGGATTGGGTTCCACGCTGGGCATTTTGACGTGGATCTTCGTCGACGGGCACGGTGCGAGCCTGCTGAACTTCACCCCGCAGCCGATCATGTCGCCGGTGCTGGTGCTGATCATCGCGGTCATCTACGGTCTGTCGACCGACTATGAGGTATTCCTCTTGTCACGCATGGTCGAGGCGCGCACGCAGGGGGCATCGACCACCGAAGCGGTGCGCATCGGTACCGCGCAGACCGGACGGATCATCACCGCGGCCGCGCTCATTCTGCTCGTGGTCACCGGCGCGTTCGCGTTCTCCGATCTGGTGATGATGCAGTACCTGGCCTACGGCATGATCGCGGCATTGTTCATCGACGCCACCATCCTGCGCATGCTGCTGGTCCCGGCCACCATGAAGCTGCTCGGCGACGACTGCTGGTGGGCGCCTGGGTGGATGAAGAAGGTGCAGCAGAAGGTCGGGCTCGGCGAGCCGATTCTCGACGATGAGCGGCCCGGTGGCGGTGAGGTCGTCGACCTGGTCAAGACCACGCCGATCACCGACCCGGTCACCATGCAGATGCCCGCACTCACCGATACCGCCGTGCACCGGGCGCGGAGCCCACGCCGTCCGCGCACGATCGAGGAGATCGAGGCCGACGCACCGACGCAGCATATGGCCAAGATCCCGGCCGACCCGCCGGTGCCGCCGCGGCCGGTTGTCGCACCGCATGATCCGACACGGCCCCGGGCGACTCCTCCGGTACCAACCGTGCAACCGGCGCCGCCCGCGCAGTCCATGCCGCCTGTTCCACCCGCACAGTCCGCGCCGCCGCCCGTGCGTCCGGTGGCCGACCCCGCCATCCGGCCGCGGCCGCTGCCGAGGATTCCGGGAGCGTCCGAGCCGACGCGGCCGATCCCCCCGACGCCTACGCCGGTGCCGCCTCCGCCGCCCGCCCAGTATGCACCGCCGCAAACGGCGTCATCGGACCACACGCCCCACCACCCCGCACCCGAACAACCCGCCACCCCGCAATCGAACGCCGAAGCCCCGGACCAGAACCGGAGCAGTATCGAGAACTGGATGGCCGAATTGCGCTCCAACCGCCGCAGCATCGGCAAATCCGATGAAGGCCGCCACCACAGCGGCGATGGCCGGACCGTGAGCGTCAACGAACTGCTGCGTCGCAGGGATCGCGAGTAACGCCGACGCGGGCCCGCGCCATTCACTCCTGCCGCCGGCGGCTGGTGGCCCGGACCGCGCAGCCGCCCGCGAGAAGGTGCGGATCAGGAGTCGTGCGGTGGGTGTCCGTTGGCTGGGACGTCCGCTGAATTCCGGTTCGTGGCACCGGCTTCGGCGAAGGCTCGGGCGTAGCGGGTACCTGCGAGCAGGAGCAGGACGCCGACCACCAGGAAGGCGGCTACTCGGACGAGGCCGTCGAGGGTGGCGAGGTCGAAGAGGAACAGTTTGGCCAATGCCGCTGCCGTGACGAGGAGACCGGAGCCGAGGGCGAGTTTCGCGACGGCGGCCGAGCGGGACAGTTTGCGCAGGCCGAAAAGCAGGGCGGCGGTGGCCGCGGCCATCCAGATGATGGTGGCGGCGCTGTGGCCGATGATGAAACCGTCGGCGGCACCGGTTGCGATGCCGATCGAAACCGTCGCCGCGGTTACGGCATACAGGCCAGCGATGCTCGCGACGACGAACAGCGTCGATTCATCGCTTCCGCCCCTGGTCATGCCGGGGAGCCTGCGGGCGCACCAGACCGCCGCGGCGATCACGGCCAGTGCGAGTGCTGCGCCGAACGCGGTCGCGATGTCCATCCGCTCCTGCGCGATCCGTTGTACCGCAAGCGCTTCCGGCGTCACCGTGGCGAAATACACCATCATGCCCAGCACCGTGTAGGCGGCGCCGAAGGCGGCGGTGACGCGCGAGCGTTGTTGACCTGCCACCCCGAGGAAGCACAGCGCAACCAGGAACAGCGCGATCGGCAGGGTCGACACCCGCGTGACTCCGACGCATGCTTCGAGCAGCGCGAACGAACCGGCTATCGCGGCGACGAGTGCGATCGAACCCGGAATCCGCACCAGCTCACGCAGCTTCGGCACCAGTGACAATGCCGCCACGGTCAGCAGAACCGCAGCATAGATTCCCGCGACCCACGCGGCCGAGTGCCGCTCGAACATCGCGGGCGCGGCCAAGAGCGGAACCGCCGACAGCGTGAAGGTCAGCGCGGCGACAATGTCCCCGGATCGCTTGCGCACCACCAGGACACCGCCGACCAGCCCGATCGATGCGATCGCCACCGCGGCGGTGAGCAGCCAGTGGACCCGGCCCGGCACCGGATCGCCGACGGCGGCCACCGCAATGGCGACCAAGGTCGCCAACGTCACCGGCACGGTGCGCACCACATGCAGGAACGGCCAGTCGCGCGCCAATTGCACCGGCACGCAGGCCAACTGCAGTACGACCAGGAATGCGAGCAGCACCAATTCCGAGGTGACGAACGGTGACAACACCGCCGCACCCGCAACCACCAGCACCGCGAGCGGCTGCGACTGCCAGCGCATCGCCAGCCCGACCCCACCCGCGGCGACAGCCAACGCGACCGTCAGCCCGACCACCGGATGCAGCCACCCGTAGATCGCCGTCACCGCGACCACATCCAGATAGGCGCCGGCAATACCCGTGGCGGCCAAGGCAATTCCGCCGACCCGACCACCGGCTCGCCCGAACACCCGCGCCCCGGCGCCCACCAATGCCACCGAGAATGCCACCCCGGCAACAACTCTCGGCACCGGACCGAAGAACCCGGCCTGCGCCGCGAGCACCAGCAGCATCACGACACCGATCAGCGTCACCGCCACCCCGGCCACCGCCAGCACCCGACTGATCATCCCCTCCTGCTGCCACCAGGGCGTCCGCGGCGTAGCCGCCCCACCCCGCAGCGGCGGCCGCATTCCTGGTGGAACCGCCGCCCCCGGCCGCAGCGGCATACCCATCGGCGGCCCATATCCACCGGGAGCGCCCACCATCCCGGGAGGAGCTGGCACCGCCCAACCGGACATGGCAGCAGCGCCCGGCCGCACATAGCCGGGCCCGTACGCAGGCGCGGGCTGTGCCCAACTGGAAGGCGCGGCTGGCGGCACCGGAATCCGTTCGGCTCCCATGACAGGAGCCGCCGCGGAGGGCTCCGCGCCCACCGCAGGTACCGCACCCGCTCCCGGCGGCACCGGCTCCGGCCGCTGTGTCCGGCTACCTGTCGCCACTGCCTCGATACCGGGCTCCGCTGGTGGCGTCGGCACGGAAACGTCGGGAACACCCGGGACCGCACCCACCGCAGGAGTACCGGGGACGACTCCTACGGCAGGCGTAGCGCCGGACATCGGCTCGGCCAGAGGGCCTTTGGGAGCGCCTGGCGATTCCGGCTTCGGGCTACCAGCCGTCCCTGCGGCTCCGGACCCGGCATCGGGCTCCGAGAGCGCTGCCGCAGCAGGCACTCCGGGAGACGCACCCGATCCGAGCGGCGAATCCACGACATTTCGCGCATCCGTCGCGTTCGTCGAAACACCGGATGCCGCAACCGAACTCGCCGCGACCTGAATGCGCAGCAAGTCCAGGTCTCGACCGAGGGCGCCCATATGCGTTCCCAACGCAGTGAACTCCCGTGACAACCGCGAAATCAGCGCGGGATCGATAGACGTAGTCATATCCCCAATGCTGATTTCCGCCCCACTCGGAAACATGAGTAGAAACCCACACCCGCCACCCGAGATCTACCCGAATTTCCCGGCACACCCACCCGGTCCCGCGTGGTACTCCGAGCCGAATCGAACGGCACCTATCGCGCGACTGATCCCCGCCCCGGGCCGAGAGCGGGGATCAGTCGCGACGAGCGATCATCTGCTCGGCGCACGCATGGTTGTGACCTGGTGGACTGCGCTGATCACCGCGGAGCGTGGTGGCATACGCAGGACGCCGGGGGCCGGTTCGCCCGCCCAGTGCCAGCCGAGCTGGGAGTCGGTGGTGGGCAGCAGGACGTGGCGGCCGCCGGGGACGACGGTCACGTGGTGTCCGGCCAAACAGCGACGCACGCTGATATCGACGGGGCTCGACGGGCCAGGGGGTGCGACGAGGAAGGTCCAGGTCCGCTCGCCGGGATCGGCGACCACGGGGGCCGCGTAGTTCCGATCAAGGCTGGCCAGGACCTTGCGGCCCAGGTCCGGTGGCATCACAAGGGCGCCGAGGATGGAGCCGGTGGTGATCATCGGGCGACCGGCCAGCAGTTGGACCGGCAACCCGTACCGATGTCGCAGCATATGTGCGACCTCATGGGGCGAGTGACAGCGCTCGAACATGGCCTACCCCTCACCTCCGCCGCATAACCGGTGGCCCCCCACGCGTAGCGGGCCGTGCTGTTCGCGTACGCGCTGGGTGTGGCGCGTGGATCGATTGGTGTGTGCACCCGGCTCGAACGCGCGATCGGCGCGGGGAGCTCGCACGGTGGTATTCGGCATGGTGATCATTGCCGCCGCCCTTTGCATTCTCAAAGTTGCAGAAAGGCAACGGTATTCCAACTGAGCGTGAACGAGTCGTACGTAATGTCCCACTTCGGGTGAGCGCAATCACTTAACGTCGTACGCTGAAACAAGGATGTAACAAAGGACTTGGCTACATGGACGATTCGTCGATCGGTGTGCGGATACGACTCTTCCGCGGAAAGGCGCTCACCCAGCGCCAACTCGCCGACCAAGCCGGTGTCAGCGTGGATCTGGTGCGCAAACTGGAACAGGGGGGCCGCCAGACCGCGTCGATCGCCAGTCTGCAAAAACTCGCGCGCGCACTGGATGTCGACATCTCCGACCTGGTGGGTAAGCGGCACGGCATTCCCTCCGGTAATCCGGATGCGGGCATCGTCGCGATCCGGCGCGCGCTGACCCCGGTCGACGATCTGCTCGGCGAAATACCCGCGGAGGACGCGATCGGCCTCGACGAGGGCAGTCGCGCTGTCGATTACGCCTGGGGCGCCTACTGGACGGGCCGCTACGAACTGCTGACCTCGATCCTGCCGTCGGGGCTCACCCAACTGCGGGCAACGGTGCACGCCGCCCGCAACGGCACGGTCGCACCCGCGAACGAACTACTCGCCCGGATGTATTGGGTCACCGGCTGCACACTGGTCCATCTCGGCCAGACCGATCCGGCATTCCTCGCCATCCGGCAGGCACTGGCCGCGGCGGAGCTCGGCAACGACCCGCTGCTGGCGGCCACTATCCGCGGCTCGGTCGCCTGGCAATTGCTGGTACAGGGACGCTACGAGGAGTCGCGCAAGGTCGCGCTGCGTGCGGCGGCGAGCCTGGAACCCGAGGGCGACGAAACACCGGCGCATCTGTCCGCATACGGGTCACTGGTGTTGCAGGGCGCGACCGCGGCGGGCCGATCGCAGGACGTTCCCGAGGCGCTGTCGCTGGTCCAAGCGGCCGGTGAGGTCGCACTGCGCATCGGCACCGATCGGCACGACTACGAAACCTATTTCGGCCCTTCACAAGTCGTCATGCAGACCGTCGATGTCAACGTGAGCTCCGAACGCTATCCGGAGGCGCTGGCCGCCGCCAGGGATATGCCCGCAAATTGTGGTCTCCCGCAGGCCTCCCGGGCCCGGCACCTCACCGACACCGCCGTCGCTTGGACCCGAACCGGCCAGCACGAACGCGCACTCGACGCACTACTCAACGCCGAACGCGTCGGCGGCGCCGACTGGATCAAATACCAGTCCCTGCCGAGGCATATCGTCTCCGAACTGCTCGACCATGACCGCCGAGTCCCGCTGCGCGCCTTCGCCCGCCGGATCGGCGTCAACGACTAGACCGAGAATCAGCTGCCCATCAACTTGCGCCACTGAGCACGCAGGGAGTGTTTGGCGGTCACCGAGCCGAAGCGGATCCGGCCCTGTACGACCAGATGCAGCGGGCCGAAGGGTGGGCCGGTGCGGACCTTGTTGTTGACGCTCGAGCCGATCAGATCGACGCCGTTGAGATCGACGGTGGCCTCGGCGGGGACGATCAGGGTGAGCGAGCTGAGATAGTCGTCGACGTTCACCTCGACGACCTGGGTGGACATGATCGCCTCGGTAAAATCGAGGGTGACGCCGGATAGCCAGTTGTTCAGGTGCAGCGATGGCGCGACCTGCCATCGGCCGCGGCGGTTGACGCCGGACAGGCGGCTGCGGATCACACTGCCCGGTGTGGTTTGTGACGGGACCGCCGGCGGCGGCGATATCGGCCGCTTCGCGAAGGCGGGTGCGGCGTTCACGAATGTCGACGGCGGTGCGGCCGGCTGACCGATGAGCCGGACACCGGGCAGATCGACCAGTACGGCGTTGAGCTCACCACGGGTTTTGGCGGCCAGTGCGGTATCCATCCGCTCGGTGAACTCCCCGAGTGAGAGCATGCCGAGCCCGACGGCCCGCTGCAGCAGCTGACCGACGTGCTCGCGTTCGGCGTCGGAGACGCGTAGTTCACGGCCGCCGACCACGTCACCGGAGCCGACGCCATTGGATACCGATTCGGGGCCACCCATGAATTCGAGATTACCGAGCGCGGGGCGCTGCGTGCATCAGGGCAATCCCCGATTCCAGCGCCGGCCTATTCGAGCCCCTGTTCGATCGCGTAGCGGGTCAGTTCGACTCGGTTGGCCAACTGCAACTTGCGCAGTGTCGCCTGCACATGGTTCTCCACCGTGCGATGACTGAGCCCGAGCCGGGATGCGATCTGCTTGGCGGACAAGCCCTTGGCCACCATCCGCAACACCTCGGTCTCCCGCTCGGTGAGCGCGGGCCGATGCGGTTGGTCCGGTTCGGCGGGTGCGGTCGCCATCCGCCGGTACTCGCCGAGCACCAAACCGGCCAGCCCCGGAGTGAACACCGGCTGCCCTGCCGCGGTGGCTCGCACGGCCTCGATCAGCTCGCTGGCGGACGCGCTCTTCACCAGATAACCCGAGGCCCCCGCCTTGATCGCGTCCAACACATCACCGCGCTCGGCGGACGCGGACAAGACGAGCACCCGACTCTGCGGCGACACCCGCAGCACCTCCGCAGTGGCCTGGGCCCCGTTCCCATCGGGCAGCTGCATATCCATCAGCACCACGGCGGGCCGCACCGCCGCCGCCCGCCGGGTGGCCGATCCGACCCCGTCCGCGGTGGCGGCCACCTCGAACCCGGCCTCGGCCAGATCCCGGGACACCCCATCGCGCCACATCGGGTGGTCGTCGACCACCATCACCGAAATCGCCCCGGCCGCACTATCACTGGTCACCGTGTCCTCCTCTCGACGCTCGAGCCACCGCCCCCGGGTCGGTTCGCTTGCCCTGGGGCCTCCGGTATCCCTCGGAGATCACGACCGGAATCACATCGGCCGCATGGCTATCGGTCACGCCGCACCTCCTGTCCGTGGTACCCGGAACTCCCATTCGGTGCCGAATCCGACACCACCCGCCGCCTCGGTCAACAAGACCGCGGTCCCACCCAGAGTCTCGATCCGGCCGATGATGGAGCGCGAAACACCCATGCGTCCTTCGGCTTCCGCTTCGGCCAGCCGACCGGGTGCGATACCGACGCCGTCGTCGCGCACGCTGATGATCAGCTCGTTTCCGATATCCTCCAGCAACACATAGGCTTTCGCCTCCGGTCCGGCATGTAACGCGACATTGGACAGTGCGTTCGCTACCGCCGCAGCGATCTCACCGGCCGCCCAGCGCCCCACCCGCACCGGCTCACCCGGCGTCGAGACGAATACCGATGGCGTCGCGTGCACGGTCAGCAGCGGCCGCAGATCGACATCGGCGCCACCGGTATCCCGGTATTTGCCCTGTTCGGAGATCAGCACCCGCAGCGCAACTTCCTGTTCGGCGGCCCGCTGCGCCAATTCCTCGGTGGGCCCGCCGATCTCGTTGCCGCGCCGCCTGATGTAGCTGAGCACCTGCAATACACCGTCGTGCACTTCGCGGGCCAGCCGTTCGCGTTCTTCGGCGGCGGCGGTCAACCGCACGGCCCGTTCCAGCTGGCCTTGGGCGCGCCGCGCGGTATTGGCCGCGAGTCCGAGTGCAAGACCGATGGAGACGAGCACCGGCGCGCTCGCATCGGCCCACACATCCTGACCCCACTGGTCGCGCACCGTCACGATCACCGCGGCGATGAGCAGCCCGGAGAGCACACCGGCGAGCGGGCCGCGCAGAATCGCTGCCGACACAACGGCATTGGCGACCCATAGGGTGGTCGGCAGCGTCTGATGCCCGTGGTACCAGCCGTAATCGGCGACCAATCGGGTCGAGGCGATGAGCGCGACAGCCACCACATGGTCGCCGATCACCACCCACCACCGCAGCCGCGCCACATCGGGAAAATGCCACTGCGACAACATGAACGCCGAGGCGCCGGACCACACCGCCATTACCGCGATCAGCACCCAGCTCAGCTGCTGGTGCTGGTAGTAACCCACCGAGGCGATCTGCTGGCCGACCGCGTAGAGCAGTGTGACCAGCCGCAACGCCTGCACGGCTCGCCACAGCGGCGCGGTCGCCGCATCGTCCGCGCTCAGTTCGACAGATCCGACCTCAGTCGGGCCCGGCCGCGTCATCGGTCTTATCCCCACCCTGCTGCTCCCTGGCCGCCTCCCGCGCCAGTGTCGCCTCCACGTCGAATCGGCCGAGGTCCGGTTTATCCGGCTCCGCCGAATACATCCTGCCCCCTTCGCCGGTGTGCAGTTCCTCGAACGCCTCCTCCGCGTTATCGGACAGCAGCGACCGGATCGCGGTATTCATCACCGCGACGAACGGCACCGCCAGCAAACCGCCCGCGATCCCACCGAGCACGATGCCAGCGGCAATGGCCAGCACCACCGCCAGCGGATGGATACTCACGGCCCGCCCGAGCAACAGCGGCTGCAGCACATGGCTCTCCAACTGCATCACCGCGATGATGATGCCGAGCACGATCAACGCGGTCACCCAGCCCTTGGTCACCAACGCGATGAAGACCGCGATGGTCCCGGCCAGGAACGCACCGACGATCGGAATGAACGCGCTGATGAACACCAGCGACGCGAGCGGCAGCGCCAACGGCACACCGAGAATCGCCAGACCAGCACCGATGCCGATGGCATCGACGAGCGCGACCACCACGGTGGCGCGGACGAACCCGACCAGCGTGCCGAAGCCGAGTTGCCCTGCGGTGCGCACTTTTTCCCGATGCGGCGTCGGCACGATCCGGGTGACGAAATGCCAGATCTGATCGCCGCCGTACAGAAAGAAGATGAGAATGAACAGCGTCAGGAACGCGCCGGTGAGGACGTGCCCGATCACTGTCGCCGTGGTCAGCGCCCCGCTGGTGAGACCTTCCCTATTCGATTGGATCGTTTTGACGATCGTGTCGCCCGCATTCCGGATCTGCTCATTGCTCAGATGCGGCGGACCGTTGATCAGCCAGTCCTGAATCTCGTGAATGCTGTGGGTGATTTCGTCGGAGAGCTGCGGCACGCCCTCGACGAACTGTTCGACGACGAAGGTCATGATGCCCGCGACCACGCCGATCGACCCGACCAGCGCGACGAACACCCCCACCGACCTCGGCACCCCGAGCTGTTGCAGCCAATCCACCAGCGGCGCCAGCAGTGCGGCGGCCAGTAGGCCGATGGCGAGCGGGATCACCACCGTCGCCAATCTCTGCACCACCGCCGAGACCGCTATCAGCGCCGCGAACATCACCAGCAGCCGCCACGACCACTCCGCGGAAACCCGGACGAATGGGTGGACGGAATCAGCAGCCGACCGCGAAGCAGTGGCTTTCCCCATAGCACTTACCTTCTGGTCGGTCACCTTCGCGAGCCTAATGGGCGCAGACCGCCGCGGATATGCGCATGATCCAAACGCTAGATTGGTCATCGTGTCAGCGCCTTTGGAAGCGGTCAAACAGACCATGCGAACGCGCTGGCCGCTGTACCTGACATCGATGCTGTTGGCCAATGCCTTCGGTGCGGTCCTGGTGTGGGCGTTCATCCAATATGGACTCCCGGTTCCCGAGGGTGAGGCGGCCGGTGCGAGGCGCACTGGCCTGCTGATTCCCGCGCTGGTCTTCACCACCGGTGGTCTGCTGAGCCTGGCCGCGTCGGCGCTGATGCTGCGCCCGGTCATGCGCTGGCAGATGCGCGGCGGACCACCGAGCCGACAGGAGCAGATGGCGGCACTGCACGCCCCGCTGCGACAGGCGATCCTGCATCTGGTGCTGTGGTTGATCGGCGGCGCCATCCTGGCGGCCACCATCATCGCGGAGGCGCCGGAACTGGCGGGCGCGGTCATCGTCACCGAATGTATGGCCGCGACCATCGTCTTCGGCTTCACCTACATGCTCGGCGAACGGATTCTGCGCCCGGTCGCCGCCGAAGCCCTCACCGAGGGTTCGTTCGACCGCACGCTGACGGCGGGCGTCGGCACCAGGATGGCGATGACCTGGGGCATGGGCACTTTCGCCCCCACCATCGCCATCGTGCTGCTGTGCGTCACGCAGATCTCGTCGGACGTGAAGTTCTCTGCGCAGTCACTGGCCATCTCCATCCTGCTGCTGTGCGGTGTGGTGATCATGCAGGCGCTGGCCCTGTCCATGCTGACCGGATCGAGCATCTCCGATCCGGTGCGCCAGCTCAGCCAGGCCATCGACCGGGTGCAGGAGGGCGCCCGTGACGTGCAGGTCGAGGTATTCGACGGCAGTGAGATCGGGCTGCTCCAGGTCGGCTTCAACCGCATGATGGAAGAGGCCGCCAAACGCCGCGAGCTGCAGGAACTCTTCGGCCAGCATGTCGGCGAGGAGGTGGCCCAGCGCGCACTCGACTATGGCACCGAACTGGGCGGGGAGACCCGATTCGTGGCCGTACTGTTCGTCGATATGGTCGGGTCGACCGCGACCGCGGCGGAGCGGCCGCCGACCGAGGTGGTCAGCCTGCTCAACGAGTTCTTCCGCATCGTCGTCGACGTCATCGACCGCCACCACGGATTCGTCAACAAATTCGTCGGCGACGCCGCACTGGCGATCTTCGGCGCACCGCTGGACCGGCCGGACGCGCCGACCGCCGCCTTGGCCGCCGCCCGCGAACTGCGCGAAGCCCTGCGCGAGGTGCCCGGACTCGATATCGGTATCGGAGTATCGGCGGGTCTGGCCGTCGCCGGAAATATCGGCGCCGCAAACCGTTTCGAATACACCGTGATCGGCGATCCGGTGAACGAGGCATCACGACTGACCGAACTGGCCAAGGATCAACCCGGCCGCGTACTCGCCTCCGGCAGCGCGCTGTATTTCGCCGATGAAAGTGAGCAGGACTCTTGGATAGCGGGGGACGAAGTCCAGCTGCGCGGGCGGCGGCGAAAGACCAGGTTGGCCTGGCCCAAGGAGGGCGCCGACGTACCAGCGGCGGATCAGGACGAGACAGCCTGGGCGACCACGGAGAGCACCGGGAGCACCGCCGAGTAGCTACTGGCTCCGCACGTCGATGCAGACAGCGAAACAGTCGGTTCGTTAGGCTGATCGCGTGACCGCCAACGGGGAACTAGCGGACGATCCCGCACCGCGGTCGTCCGACGACCCCACCGACAGACAATCGACGCGGGGGCAACGGGGGAGGTTCTGGTG
This sequence comes from Nocardia sp. CA-107356, assembly GCF_050946365.1. NCBI lineage: Bacteria > Bacillati > Actinomycetota > Actinomycetes > Mycobacteriales > Nocardiaceae > Nocardia > Nocardia sp. CA-107356. Next base: position 9,988,763 of record NZ_CP191992.1, read on the forward strand.
GGTCAAATGGGTCGCCGGTATCGCATTGCTGGCATTGCTGATCGGCGAGGGCTACTACCTCTGGCCACGATTACACGATTCCTGGAATAAGCTCACCGAAATTCATTGGGGCTGGGTCACCGCCTGCATCTGGATGCAGGCACTGTCGATGAGCGGATTCAGCCGGGTCCAGAAACAACTCCTGCACGCGGGCGGCGTCGAAGTCCGCCAGCACAAATCCGTCGCCGTCGTCTACGGCGCCACCGCGATGTCGGTGACCTTGCCTGCCGGACAGGTGTTCTCCACCGCCTTCACCTACCGCCAGACCCGTCGCTGGGGCGCGAACCCGATCGTCGCCTCCTGGCAGTTGGTGATCTCCGGTGTGGTGGCCACCGCCGGACTCGCGCTGCTCGGCGTCGGCGGCACGCTGCTGGTCGGCAACCGGGTCGGACCGTTCAAACTCATCCTGTCGCTGGCCGGTGTAATCGCGCTGGTCTGGGCGGGCAACTACCTCTCGAAGAATCCCGGCGCGCTGGAGGCCGTGCTGCGCCGCGGGCTCGCGCTGCTCAACCGAATCCGCAAACGGCCCGCCGACCAGGCCATGAGCAAGATCGCCGATATGCTCTCGCAGCTGGAATCGGTTGATCTCGGCAAGCGCGACGGCGTCTTGGTCGCGGGGTGGGCAATGGTGCACCGCTTCGCCGATGTCGCATGCCTCGGCGCCGCCTGCTACGCGGTGGGTGCCGATCCGAAGCTGGCCGGTCTGCTGATCGCATTCACCGCGGGCAAGGCCGTCGGCTCCATCCCGTTCGCCCCCGGCGGCATCGTCTACGTCGACGCGACGCTCATCTACGGCCTCACCGCCGGCGCGGCCCTACCCGCCTCCCAGGCCGTCGCTGCCGCTTTCGTCTACCGCCTGGTGAGCTTCATCCTGGTCGCGATCATCGGCTGGATCGTCTTCGCCTTCCTGTTCCGCACCCCGCAGGCCGACGATGCCGAGTTCGAGAAGGAATTCGAGCAACGACGGTTGTGAGGTGTCGTTGGCCGCTCTGTTTTTGGCGGCGCGGGCGCCGCGTGTTCGCGGCCCCCTTGGTCTCGCGTCCGAGCCGTCGAGACTCGCTCCGCGGTGGGCGCGGGGGTACGGATCGTTCGGCCCTAGGGTATGCCAGCACCGTGATCAAGACTCGTACCTGCGGGCATGCGCTTCTACGACGCGGACACGAGACAGGCCACGAACTCCTCGCTCGTAAGACCCGCTCCGCGATGGGCGCCGGGGGTACGGATCGTTCGGCCCTAGGGTATGCCAGCACCGTGATCAAGACTCGTACCTGCGGGCATGCGCTTCTACGACGCGGACACGAGACAGGCCACGAACTCCTCGCTCGTAAGACCCGCTCCGCGATGGGCGCCGGGGTACGAATCGTTCCGAGACTCACGTATACCGGCTCAGTGGTCGTCCGGGGCAAGTAAGTCCGGACTCGACCGGGCAGGTGTTGGGTCGAGCGATAGGTGGGCACTACTACGCTTGCGCGCGTGAAGAAACTGGTGCCGCTGCTGGTCGATGCACTGCTGGTCATCTTGTTCTGCGTGATCGGCAGGCGCAGCCATGACGAGGCGGTACTCACCGGATTATTGAAGACGGTGTGGCCGTTCGGGATCGGACTTGCGATCGGCTGGGTGGTGGCCGTCGCCGTGGCGAGCCGGACGGTCGGCGACAAGGGGCGCGCCGAGCACTTCGACGGAACCGCCTTGTGGCCGACCGGAGTTCTGGTGTGGCTCGGCACGCTCTGCGGCGGGATGCTGCTGCGTGTGATCGGCGGTCAGGGCACGGCGTTCAGTTTCATCATCGTCGCGGCGTGTGTGCTCGCGCTGTTCCTACTCGGCTGGCGCGCGGCCATCAAGGCTTTCAACTGAGGCGTTACGGCTCCGGGCTGGCCAAGTATTGCAGCATCCTGGCCGCCATCCGCGCGGTCGCGTCGCCGCTGTCGGCATCGTTGATGTGGATCGCGAAGGCCAGATCCCCCGCATTCGCGATGAGCCAACCGTCATTGCCCGCGGTGGCCGCGAGCCCGGTGACGTCACGGAACGGCCGCAGGGGTGCGAATTCCGGTCGGCCCGCGCCATCGCGCAGCAGACCGCGCAACCGGTTGGTCAGCTCCGGTGGCATACCGCTGACCTGCGCGTCGGTAGTACTCGGCCGTCCGGCCTCGATCATCGGCGGCGGCACCTGTCCGCGCGCGATAGCCGCCGCGGCGATCGCCATACCGAAGGGGCTGGCCAACACCGCATCCGTCCCGCCGCCCTGACGGACCTGCTCGGCACTGCGACCAGCGACCGCGACCCGCCCGGTGACCTCATCCAATCCGGGCACCTTGTAGTCGACGCCGACGCCGAGATTCGGCGCGGCCTCGGCCGCATCCGGCACCGGAACGTCCTGCGGTGCCTTGTTCTTCAGGACCGAGGCGACATTGCGGAACAGGTCGATATTGGTGCCGACCGGATATAGCCCGGTGAAGGCGACCGAACCGTGCTCACTGGCCTGCGTATTCTGCGCGACCGCGACGACCGCGCCGCTGGAGGGCTGGATCGCCACGATCGAGGCGGGCGTGGCGACGCTCACCACGGCATCCTCGGCGGCACGCTGCAGGCGCTGATCCATGGTGGCCGCGATATCCGGACCGGGCGGTCCCTGATATCCGGCGACCTGACCGACATAGCGACCGTCCTGTTCGAAAATCTGCACACCCCAACCGGCGTGCTGATCTTGACTGTCCTGCCACACTTTGCGCAGCGCGTCCAGCATCGGCGACCAGGTCCGGCGATCGGCGGAGATGAGCCGCGGCTGCTTCTCCATGACTACGCCGGGCACCCGCCCCATCGCGGACTCCAGGATCGCGAAATCGGGTTCACGCAGATTCACCGCGACGATCGGCTTGCCCTGCGAGGTCGACAGCTGCTGCATCAGCGACGGTCCGGTGATCAGCGGCGCGACCGGTTCGATGGCCTTGGCCAGTGCGTCGGTCGAGGCGACCAAGTTGGTCGTCTTCGCCGGATCGAGCTTGATCACATTGATGACCTGTTCGGTCATCAGCGCGCCGCCGACGATGTCGGTGACCCGCGGTGGCGGGGTGGGTGTAGTGCGCACGAGCCGAACTGTGCGGTTGTGGTCCAGTTGCGGCATGACGACGGCGGGATCCCAGGAGATCCGCCAGCCGATCGCCAACTTCCGCACATTGCCCTGCAGGCTGTACTTCCAGATCTTGTTCTCGCCGAAGTTCCAGGCGACGTCCATGCTGAACAGTCCGGCCTCGCGGTCCAGACCGATGAATTGGGTCTTCTGGTAGTCGACCTTGCCCGGCTGCAAACCCGCGAACATTTGCTTCAGCGTTGCCGAAGCAGCCGTGGGATAGGAGGTCAGCTCCGCGGCCTTGGCATAGTTCTGATCGTCGAGCAGTTCGGTGAAGCGGTCTACGACGCCTTCGGCTTCATTTCGTTTCTCGTCGGATCCACACGATCCGAGCATGATGGCCAGTGCCGCCGCCCCCGCGAGTGCGATTGCGCCCCGGACGCGATAGCGGCGGGATCCCCACACATCCATGTCGCCCACTCTTTACTCTTGTCACTCCAGTAACAAGACCACCGTACCTGAAATTATTTGCCCGCCGTGCCGCCGCCGCCCGTTCGTTACCCATGCTCAGCATCTCCAATTGTGCCCGAAACCCTGGCTTCGGGCGGCCGATCATGGCCGTTCTCCGGTCCGCTGCGACACCCAGCGCCGCAACCGTACCGGCCGGAACGCAAAGTCGGACGAAAACGGCGTACGTCGGCGTTTCGGGGGCGAAGGGCCCCATTGACCAGCGCACACCCTCACTGCGGGCTACCCGCGCGGCTGGACATCGAAACCGTTCGCACAGAGCAGAACCGCTGCTCGCATTTGCGACGTAATCTTGTAATCAATGAAACGAACACACCACAGTAAGTAGGTGAATCCCATGAGGCACGATCATCGGGGACGGGGTTTCGGACGTCCGGGCGGCTGGCAGCAGGCCGACCTACCGGACCCAGCGGATGCCCCCGACTGGTTCGCTGGACGGTTGCCGAGCGATTGGTTCAGCGCACCGCCCGTTATCGAAATCGACCGCGACGAAATCGTGGTGATCGGTGAACTTCCGATCCCGCAGCCCGAAAAGCCCGCGGTAGCGGAGGCCGCCGAGGCCGATACCGATGCGCCCACCGAGAAGGTTCCGACCGCGACGAAAGAGGGTGCGGTCGCCCGATTCCGCGAGACCACCCGCCCGGCACGCATGCGGATCGCGGACGAAGCGCAGCGCCGCTACGGCCGCAGTGTCGCCTGGGGCGTCTCCGTGGACGGTGAACGAATCATGTTCACGCACTTGGCCGTTCCGGTGATGACCCGGTTGCGTCAGCCGGAGCGCAAGGTGCTCGATACGCTCGTCGATTCCGGTGTGGCCAGGTCGCGGGCGGATGCGCTGGCATGGACGGTGAAGCTGGCGGGCAAACATGCGGAGGCCTGGCTCGAGGAGTTGCGCACCGCCATGCGGAAGGTGGACGACCTGCGGTCGGAAGGTCCGCAGGGACTCTGATCGGATCGGCTGCGTTGTTCGAGCGACCCTGCCGCTACGGCTAGTGTCTTGTTCATGTCGACACCTGGTCCGATCCTGGTTCTGAACGGCCCGAACCTCAATATGCTCGGCGCTCGGCAGCCGGAGGTCTACGGGTCGGACACGCTCGACGATGTCGTCGAGCTGTGCAAGCAGACCGCCGCCCGATACGGCCGCGAGATCGATGCGTTCCAGTCGAATTCCGAAGGAGCGCTCATCGATCGGATCCACCGGGCACGCGGCGTCGAGTCGGGCATTGTCATCAATCCCGGTGGGCTGACACACACTTCGGTGGCGTTGCGCGATGCGTTGGTGATTCCGGAGCTCCCGATTGTCGAGGTGCACATCAGCAATGTGCATGCGCGTGAGGAGTTTCGGCATCACTCCTACATCTCGGGTATCGCGACCGCGGTGATCGCCGGGATGGGGATTCGGGGCTACGCCGCCGCCATCGAATTCTTGATCAACCGTTAAGCGAGGCCGGCCCGCTGTTGAGCATCCAGCGGGCCGGCTTTCGCCGCGTGGCCGTTCGTCACGATCCGGATTGCCTTGTCGGGCTATGCGAGCCGGAAGACCGGGAAGCCCGGCGCGATCTCGGCCAACTCCGCGTCGGTGGCGTTCTTGGTGACGCCCTCGAAGAACTTGCCGACCTCCCAGCCCCACTTCTGCAGGTAGAGGCGCAGCAGCGGCACTTTGTCCGCGTCCGCCACCTCCGCTGCCGTGAATGCCTCGACCTTGCGCCCGAGTCGCAGTTCACCATTGCCCGCAACCCGCAGGTTCCGCACCCACTGCGTATGCCCGCGCGGCGCGACCAGGTAGCGAGTGCCATCGCTATCGGTCATCAGATTCACCATCGTGGTCCGCCACTCGCCACTCTTGCGACCGCGCACGGCCAGCAGCCGCGAACCCATCACACTGATGCCGAGCCGAGGCAGCCAGTTGGCAACCTTGTTCATGATCGGGTCGAGGCCGGTAGGACCGATGTAGCGGGTGCTGGCGTTCATGACGACTCCTTGTTGTGAGCACTGCTCTCTGTTGAGATCAGTGTTCCACGTCAGCCTGCGCAAAGTCAAGAGCACTGCTCTCTTTATCGGCAGTCGTAGTCAATGGGCCAGCCGTCTTCGCCGATCTCCCATAGCGAGCCGTCCGCCCGCTGATAAAGCGGGCCGCCTTCCACGGGAGCCAACTCGAGCTTGAACCAGGTGTCTTCGTGGAAAGCCGCGAGCAGCGCACGCACGCACGGGGCGATTTCACATCGCCGGGGCTGCATCTCAGTCATTCGAGTTATGCCCCAATGGGTTTGGGAGGTCCGTCCCACACAGCAGAGCGGCCCAGTAGTCCTCGCGAAGTGCGTCCCAGAGGTCGCCGTGCTCAGGAAGCAACTGCCGCGCATCGGCCAGATCCGGATACGCGTCGAACATGATCGTTCCAGGTTGCACATCCGGAAGTAGCGTGCGCGACGGCAGGCGACAGGCGGTGAACGACTCGTGTGGGAACTGCACCCGCAGAATGCGTGCGGAACTCCGTACCAGCTGCCACACCGCGACCTTGCGACCACATCGAGTTTGCGTGGTCCGCAATGAATCTCGCCGCATCACGCGACTTCACCGTTGACACGCCCAACGCTGGGAAAATCGACAGTCCCACGCGGGAACGATCCTGTGGGCGCAGGCTGGCCTGCCCACTCGCGGACCGCGTCCGCAAACCGCTCGACCACGTCGATCGAAGCGCCACTGTAGGTGATTGGCGGCCCGATGAACGGATTTCGTTGTGGAAGCTCTTGGTTCGACATCTGCCGCCCTCCCGGACCTCGACGATTACTGGTGCGTCCGGCGCCCTGCCACCTCCACGGCGCCCAAGACACTCAGAATCGCGCGATATCCAGGGACGAAATAACCCTCTAAAAGGGACACTTAGGGACATTTCATTGATGAAATAGCGACATGTCCAACGAACGGCTCCGCAGCGCAACCGCGGCGGCGGGCCTCACGAAGAACAGTCTCGCCGAACTGGTCGGAGTCAGCACGAAGACTGTCGAGCGCTGGCTCACCCAGGATCGGTGTCCACACCCACGCATTCGCGTGGAAGTCGCTCGGGCACTTGGACAAGACGAGACCTACCTGTGGCCCGAACTGTTGGCCGGTAGTCGAACGATGAACACGTCACTGTCCGAAATCGTTCAGATCTGGCCCACCCGCCCAGATGTTCCGCACGATGTGTGGCGGGCGTTGCTGCGACAGGCATCCAAGAACATCGAAATCTTGGTCTACGCGGGCGGATTCCTAGTTGAGTCGCTGGACTTCGTGAACGTTGCCCAGGCCAAATCGGAGGCTGGCGCCGAGATTCGCATCCTTCTTGGTGATGCCGATTCGGAGGCAGTTCGCGCGCGCTCGTGAAGAGGAATTGCCATCGTTGCCGCAGCGCTGCCACTCAACACTCGAATACCTGCGGGAGACAAGTAAATTGCCGAGAGTCGACATCAGGACTCACCGCACGCCGCTGTACAACAGCATCTATCGTTTCGACGATTCGATGCTCATCAACACCCATAGCTATGGCGCGTACGCTGCGAAATCACCCGTTCAGCACCTACAGCACGTACCAGGCGGACGGCTCTTCTCGTACTACCTGCAGTCGTTCGAAGCCGTGTGGGCGACCGCCCGCCCCGCAGTACTCTGAGTTCTATGGGTCGACGCATCGACTACCACCAGGACCCCAATGCGCCAGCGGCGAACAGCGTCCGACCGAGCGCGGGGGCTTTCGTGCGACGTGACGACACCGTCTTGCTCATCTGTCGATCCGACAACGGCAACTGGTCAATGCCCGGTGGCGCACACGATCCAGGGGAATCACTCAGCCACACCGCGGTTCGTGAAACACACGAGGAAACAGGTGTCGACATCCGACTGGTCGGGCTTGTCGGCATCTTTACCGACCCGACCCATGTCATTCACTACACCAGCAACGATGAGGTCAGGCAGGAATTCACCGTCATCTACCGCGCCGAATCCATTGGCGGTGAGCCGACACCGAGCGATGAAAGCACTCGGGTCGAATGGGTTCTGGTCGACCAGATCCCCGCTCTCACAATGGATCCGAGCCAGCGCAAACGGATCGATTGGGCGCTGACCAAGACCGAGCCCTACATCGACCCCGAAGCTCGCTGAACCATCGTCCTGATGAGCGGTTCGGCACGACTGATAGCCGTGTGAACAGTGCTGCCGGGCTCGTACCGGCTCAGGATCTCATCCAAGCGTTCGTCTACTGTCAGCAATTCACCGTTCGGGCCGGTCGTCATATCGGCCCACCATACGAACGCATCGACCGTGTCCAGTGCGTCGACGTTTGTTGCCTTGAACCGATCGAACGCAGCTAGGTCCAACCCTCGAACATCGGCCTCAACGACGCTGGCGGAGTGAAACGCGACGGCATGGCATACGACCGGCGAGTACCCCAACGACTCGAGAAAGTTTGCGCCATCGATCGGATGGAATCCCGTAACTGGGTACCCATACCCGACATCGTGCAGGTATGCCGCCGTGATCGCATCCTGTCGGAGGTGCTCCGGCAGCATGTGCGCCACACTCTCCAACCTGCGCCCGACCGCCAGCGAATGCACACGTCGCGACTCAGTCAACGACGCCAGCAGTTCGTCGATCGCGGCATCCATGACCGCCCATGCTACGCATCATGTTGGCCGCTCGAGCCGGTGGCGAAGTCGAAGGCCCTGGCCGTTGGTCGTTGCCGATTCCGTCAGCACGCATCAACGCAACGCTGCGATCTTGCGGTGTCCCCACGCGGGCCATTCCTCGACATGCCTGGCCGCGATCGACTCGAACCGTTCCACTTTCGAAGTGGCGCCCATCAGGCAGGCACTAGCCAGATCCGCACAAAGCGCTAGGAGCGGAAAACTTGGTGAGCCAGAACAAATTACGGGCCAGCGTTATAGCATTGTGCGATTCCCGCGCTGTCGAGGGCCGCGACGGCTGGGGACGCACCCTGCTAGGTGATGCCTGTCCATGCACGCCCACAGATCGGCCTGATAGATGTATGAAGATCCGGACCTTGCGCAAGCGCAGGTCTTCTTGGAACTGCTGGCGAATCAGACCAAAGTGTTGACTCGTGAACTCCGATTCGCTCATCGCCTCAACCCGACCTCACGCGAAGAGTTGACGGGTGAGCTGCGCACTGTCCAATACTTCATAGACCGCCTCCACCGGCGATTCCCGGAAACTCGGCAACGTCAACCCACCTGACAATGCGCTATACGGCTGGTTCCGGGAGCGTCTCGCCTGTCTCCAGCAGAGTTTTGAGGCCGGACAAGATGCTCGGCCAACCACCGCTGATGCCCGCCAGGACAGCGCTGCCCGGCTGGAAGCCGTCGTGTACCACTGTCAACTTCACCAGTTCGGCACCGGCTGGCTCGATCTCGAAGGTCACCTTCGAGCGCGGCTCGCGGGACCACGCCGCTACGTCGTCGGGGTTCATCTCGAATGCTGCGGCGAAGGAGGGGTCGAAGGTGTGCCAGGTGTAGGACAGTTTGCGGTACGGATCTGATTCCAGGACGACCTGTTCGGGGTCCTTGCTGGTCCAATCCTGTTGGTGCCACACCATTTCCGAACCGGGCCGCCAATCGGTGTCGAAGCTGGCACCCCAGTAGCGGTTGGTGAAGGCGGGGTCGGTGAGCGCCTGCCAGAGTTTTTCGGGCGTGGTCCGGATGTAGGTGGTGTAGACGAATGCGTTGTCACTCATGGGGTTTGCCTCCAATGCATGTTTCAGGTCGGCCAGTGCGTGGACTCGGGCACGGTGGTAGCGGGTGATCCAGCGGTCGGCAATGGCGTTGATGGGTTCGGCGTTGAGGTAGTGGAGCTTTTCGCGACCGCTGCGGCGGGTGGTGATCAAATTGGCCGCCTCCAGGACTGCGAGGTGCTTGCTCACCGATTGACGCGCCATATCCAGTTCGGCGCACAACTCGCGCAGGGTTTGTCCGTTGCGCGCGTTGAGGCTGTCGAGCAGCCTTCTGCGGCTCGGGTCGGCGAGTGCTTTGAATACCTCGTCCATGCCACCTTCTCGCGGGATATGCAGCCAGCAAGCTGCATATCCGAGGATATGCAGCCGTTTGGCTGCATGTCAACTGGAGAACGACGCGGAAAGAGCATTGTCGCGGCGGCATGTAGTAGATATGCTACGAAACATCCCGATCTCACAACGGGAGGATGAGATGACAATGGGTAACAGCGTCGCGCTGGACGTCGAGAAATTGCGGATGCGGTACGGCACGACCGATGTCCTGCACGATGTGACATTCCGAGCGCGGCAGGGCGAGGTGCTGGTACTCCTCGGACCGAACGGTGCGGGCAAAACCACCACCATCGAAATTCTGGAGGGCTTCCGTATGCGCTCCGCGGGCCGCGTCGAGGTGCTCGGCACCGATCCCGCACACGGTAGCGAAGCCTGGCGGGCGCGAGTCGGCGTGGTCCTGCAGTCGTGGCGCGACCACGCGAAATGGCGCGTGCACGAACTACTTTCACACCTCGGCTCCTACTACGCGCCGTACCGCACCGATTCGATCCAACGACCTTGGGACACCGACGAACTCATCTCGGCCGTCGGTCTGACTGAGCAAGCGAACAGCAAGATCGGATCGCTGTCCGGCGGACAGCGCCGCCGCATGGATGTGGCGATAGGCATCGTCGGCCGTCCCGAACTGCTGTTCCTCGATGAACCGACCGCGGGCTTCGATCCACAGGCACGACGCGAATTCCATGATCTGGTCCATCGACTCGCCGACGACCGGACCACCATCCTGCTCACCACCCACGACCTCGACGAGGCCGAGAAGCTCGCCGACCGCATCATGATCCTGGCCGGTGGCCGGATCATCGCCGACGGCTCGGCCGACGAACTGTCGCGCCGCATCGCGGGTGAGGCCGAAATCCGTTGGACCCATGGCGGACAGCGATTCGTGCACACCACCACCGAATCGACCAAATTCGTCTACGAACTGTTCGAACAACACGGTGAGCAGATCGGCGAACTGGAGGTGCGGCGCGCCTCGCTCGAGGACACGTACATGGCGCTGGTGCGGCAATACGAGTCGGGCAGGGTCGAAACCGAGGTGCACTCACTGAAGGAGGTCGCGCGATGAATCCGATGGACGCCGCGGTCCGGGCCGGAACCCGGCGTGGACTGATCGAGCTGCGGCAATCGCTGACCAATACGCAGGACCTGTGGGGCATGCTGTTCTGGCCGGTCACCATGGTCATCGTGCTGTTCTTCATGCGCAATGCGACATTCGAGGCCAGTGGCCTCGGGCTCGGGTCGCTGGCCTTGCCGAGCATCCTCGGCATGCTCGTCGCCTTCAACGGGATGTTCGGCATCGCCCAGTTGCTCACCATGGAGCGCGAAGACGGAACGCTGTTGCGCGCCAAGGCAACACCGAACGGCATGGTGGGCTATCTGATCGGCAAGATCGTCACCACCGCGGGGTGGGTAGTCATCCCGTTCCTGATCGTATTGATACCCGGGCTCTTCCTGGTCGACGGCACGGCGATGGACAGCGTCGGCTCCTGGCTGAGCTTGATCGGCATTGTCACGCTCGGCATGATCGCGACCATGCCGGTCGGTGCGGTGCTCGGATCGTTGTTCAGCAATCCGCGCAATATCGGCTTCGTCTCGCTGCCGATCATGGGCATCGTCGCGATCTCCGGCATCTTCTACCCGATCACCTCGATGCCGGGCTGGATACAAGGGGTCGCGCAGGTATTCCCTGTCTACTGGGTCGGCCTCGGCATGCGCGCGGCGATGCTGCCGGGCGATGCGGTCACCATCGAGCTCGGTCATTCCTGGCGGCATCTGGAAACCATTGCTGTGCTCGGTGTTTGGGCGGTGGTCGGGTTGCTGCTCGCCCCGGTCGTGCTGCGCAGGATGGCACGTCGCGAATCCGGGTCGAGCGTGGCGGCGCGGCGCGAGAAGGCGATTCAGCGTGCCTACTGAGGTCATCTACAACCGCATCGCCATGTTGCGGGCCGAGCGCGGCATCTCCCGACGGGAGTTGGCCGAGGCGCTCGGGGTGCACTACCAGACGATCGGTTACCTCGAGCGTGGCGAATACAGCCCGAGCCTGCATCTGGCATTGCGGATCGCTGCGTACTTCGAAGTGGCGGTGGAAGTCGTATTCGCCATCCACCAGTTTCCACGCCTCGGCTCGGCCGAATCAGTCGGGGCGGCAGGCGATTAGACTGTCCATAATTCGACATATGCTGTGCCACAACCGATTCGATAGGCCGGAGCGCCGCCACCCAGCGCGGATCCGAAGGCTCCTCGTACCGGACGGCAGCGCGCACCGTGTCACGAACGGTCGCTGAGCATCAACGCGTATGTGGACACGGCCTCGCCCTTCTCCTCGCTGGCCGCAACGGCCCTGCGCCAGAACGCCTGTGCGGTATGCGAGAACGTCGCGTCGACACCGACCTCTTCGCTGGCGTCGATGATGTGCTGTACGCCAGCGTCCATCATTGTGAGACTGGCCACTGTGGCCCAGCCGCCGTTCTGGTTGGCGACCGAATGCTGCTCCATGAAATAGGGGAACGCGGCATTGGACCGGACGGCGAACGGGACGAACTGGTCGACGCGGTGCCCGGAGCGTTCGATGACCGCGGTCGCCTGGTCGAAAGCCAGTAGCCAGGGATGGAAGATGGTGAGCAGGGCCTGGTAGAAGACCTGCGCGAGACCGTCGTCGACGCCGAGGTACTCCTGCGGGCTCAGCGGGCGGAGCAGTTCGGCGTGCGCGTCGAAGACCTCGCGCGGACCGCTGTAGAAGATGTACGACGCCGGATGGACGATATTGTCGCCCGCCGACATGACGCCGCCGGAGATGAACTCCGCACCGTGCTCGCGGACCCAGGCCGCACCCTTGCGGGCCTTTTCCGGGGAATCCGAGGACAGATTCGCGATCACCCTGCCCTTCAAGTGGCCGGTCGCCTGGCCCAGCACGTCGTACATGGCGGCATAGTGCGTGAGGCTGATTACGGTGACCTCATTGGCGTCCAGCGCATCGGCGACCGTGGCGGCGCGCTTCGCGCCTAGTTCGACCATGGCGTCGACCTTGTCGCTGCTGCGGTTCCACACCGTTACCTCGATACCGGCGTCCAGGAAGGCCCTGACCATGGCCTGTCCCATGGGCCCGAGGCCGACGACGGAGACGGATCCAGTGGTGGTCTGCTCGGACATTGGGTGTCCCTTCGGTTCTCGTTCGAATGGTTGTCGGCTGACCGTTTCCAGCGACCTGCAAGCAGTCGCTACGGCCAGGAATCCATCGTCGTTGTCGCAGGTAGGGTCGGGAAGACCGAACGTTCAGGTGCGGTTGCTTACCTCGAGGTTCGAATTCAGGTCAGAAGGAGTGCGGCGGACATGAGCAGTGACGCGGATCACGATGTGTGCGGGATGTCGGTAGCGATCGACGTCGTCGGCGGCAAATGGAAGCTGCATCTGATGTGGGTGCTCAGCGCGGGCCCGCAGCGCTTCGGCCGGATCCGCAAGCTGCTCACCGGCGTCAGCGAAAAAGTGCTCGCCGAAAACCTGCGCCAGCTCGAAGCCACCGGCGTTGTCCACCGTGAGGTGTTCCCCGAAGTTCCCCCGCGCGTCGAATACTCACTCACCCCACTCGGCGAAGAACTCGATGTCGCATTGCGTCCGCTGGGGGCGTGGGGTGACAAGAACCGCGATCAGCTCCTCGGAAATCTGCTGGCCTCCGCGAACTAGCGGCTCGGGCACCGAGCGGTGTCCGCGAGTCCGCCGTATTGCATTCGCAGACAACGGTTTCCACATGCGCCGAGCATTTCGCAGGCTTGCCGAACGCACTGGCCGGAGCCGGGTCCCGGGCGGCAGGACCCGGCCGCCCGCTGGCTAACCGAGGGAATCGAGTAGCACCGGCAATTCGAGCGGGCCATTGGTGCTGATCTGCGGGGCATACTGAATTGTCGACGGATCGCAGGCAAGGCTCAGTCGCGGAAAGCGATTGAACAGCTCGGAAAGTGCGATCCGGCTCTCCAGCCGAGCCAGCGGCGCGCCGAGGCAGACATGCGGTCCGCGCCCGAACGCGAGCTGATCGCGATGGTCGTGATCGATATCGAAGCGATCGGCCTCCGGATAATGCCGCGCGTCCCTGCCCACGCCGCCGTACCACAGCATCATGCTTCCAGCCGGAATGTCCACCCCCGCCACCGTCACGTCGTGGCGCGCGTATCGCATCAGTGCGCCGACCACCGAGGACTGATACCGCAGGATCTCCTCCACGACGTCGCCCCAGCGATCCTCGGCCAACGCCTTGGCTCGCTGATCGGGATGAGCGCACAGCACGACGACGGCGTTGCTCAGCAGGTGCACGGTGGTCTCGTGTCCGGCCACGATCACCAACCAGAGCATATTGACGAGGTCCTCGGTGGTCAGCTCATTGTCCGTATCGGCCTGCAGCAGTCCGGTAGTGAGATCGTCGCCGGGTTCGCGTTTCTTGCGCTCGAGCAGTTCGATGAAATAGGCGATCATGCTCTGCATCGCGGTCTGTGCCTGCTCACCCGTGCTGGTGTGCGACACGATCGTGGTGGACCAGGTCTTGATATGTGGCTGTTCGGATACGGGAACGCCGAACAATTCGCAGATCACCCGGACCGGGAACGGAGTGGTGAAGGCGGAGACGAGTTCGACCTCGTTGCCGCCGGGAAAGTTGTCGATGAGCTCCGTCGCGATCTTCTCGATGCGCGGTTCGAGTGCCGCGACCCTGGCGGCGGTGAAGGCGCGGCTGATCGTCTTGCGCAGCCGACGATGCTCGAGACCGTCCTTGTTGAGCATGTGGTCGATATCGGTCAGTGCGCGCATGGGCCAGTCGGCCGGGATGGTGCCATCGTGCAGGGCGGGACAGTTCGCCGCGCTCTTACTGAACATCCTGTCGTCGAGAACCGCGCTGACGGCTCGGTGGCTGACGGCGATCCAGGCGGGCACATCCCCGGGCAGCTGGATGGGAACCACCTCGCCGCGCTCGCGTATCCGGTCGTAGGTTTCGAAGGTCGATTCGCCAGCGGTGGGCAGCTGGATGACGGGCTCGGTCATGCTGTCTCCCAAGTGATTCGGGCTGATGCCTGGCCAGTGTCATCCGCTGATGGGCAACGGCGCATCCGATTCCGGAATCCGTACCCGATACCGAAACAGCAGGGTACGAAAACATAAGGCGGCGCCCGACGCACGATAGTCGCGGGTCAAATCCGCAGGTTGTGGACAGCGATCTGTTCGCCTACGCGCTCCAGCAAGGGAACCGGGCGTGACATCGAGCGGACGGGGTCCGGTTCGAGATCGGCAAGTGCGTAGACGGCGGTGAAGCCCGCCGCTCGGATCTGTTGCGGGGTAAGGAGAATGCGACCGGCGGCGATGACGACGGGGACGCCCATCGTGCGCGCGGCGTCACCGACGCCGATCGGGGCCTTGCCGTGCAGGCTCTGGATATCGAGAGTGCCCTCGCCGGTGACGACCAGGGTGGCTCCATCGAGATGGGCTGGGAAATCAAGGAGTTCGAGGACGACTTCGATGCCGCTGCGGACGTTCGCGCCGAGCACGGCCAGCGCACCGAAGCCGGTACCGCCCGCGGCGCCCGCGCCGGGGACCTCGGCGTATTCCGGAGCAACGATGTGGGACCAATTCGTCAGTGCCGCTTCGAGAATCGGAAGATCCTCCGATGTCGCGCCCTTCTGTGGTGCGTAGACCGCAACCGCACCGGCAGATCCGAGCAACGGATTGTCGACATCACAGGCCAGCGTGAAACGGGCCGAAGCGATGCCGGGGTGCAGTCCGGATCTATCGAGGTGTTCGGCGTTCGCCAAAATGGCTCCGCCCACAGGTAATTCGGCACCATCGTGGTCGAATACCCGGGCTCCGAGGGCGATCAGCATGCCCGCGCCGCCGTCGGTGGAGGCGCTACCGCCCAAGCCGAGCACGATGTCGGTGGCGCCCCGGTCCAACGCGTGTGCGATGACGACGCCGAGGCCGTAGGTGTGGGCTCCGAGCGGGTCGGGTTGTCCGCCTGGCAGTTTCGTCAGTCCGACGACCGCCGCCAATTCGATGACCGCGGTGGCGCCGTGCACCGCATAGGAGGTCGCGCCGGGCTCGCCGGTCGGGCCCGGCGCGGTCAGCGCAACCCGCTCCCAGCCCGCGGCCACGAAGGCGTCGACGGTTCCGTCACCACCGTCCGCGACGGGCACCTGCCGGATCTGCGCCTCCGGCACGACTCGGACGATGCCAGCGGCCAGCGCGGCCGCCACCTCGGGTGCGGTCAGCGAACCTTTGAACTTGTCCGGGGCGAGCACCACCCGGGGCGCGGACGTCATCCCCACATTGTCGAGGGCGATCTCGACGGTCGCATGTCGGGCCGATGCCGCGCGGCCTGGGTACAGCGCCGTCGAGGTCGGCGCGGCTACCGCAATGGAGCCTGGTCAGCGTGGTCGATGGCGACCTGACCGGTACGCAAGTAGGTCATCACGGCCTCGTCGACGACGGTGTTGCCGCGCCCGAACGCACCGTGGTCACCGCCCTCGACGGTGATCAGCGAGCCGCCGATCGCGCGCGCCATGGCCGGACCGCCCGCATAGGTGGTCAGCGCGTCATGGCGGCTCTGCAGCAGCAGCGGTCGGGTGCGCAGGTCCTTGCCATTGATCGGCACCGGTTGGGTCACCGGCTTCCAGCTACCGCAGGCGGATCCAGAGCGGACCAGATCGGCGCGGGCATCCATGGCATTGCCGCCGGAGGCGATGGTGGCGAAGGCCGAGCCGATCAGCTCGAGCCTGCCGCGCACGGCGTTCTCATTGCAGGTGATGGCCGAGAACACGAAGCGACCGGTGGGATCCGTGCTGGTAGCGCCCTCGATGGCGAGCAGTTGGCGGACATTCTTCGGGTCGATATTGGCATCGGCCATCGCCCCGGCGAAGGTCGGCCAGAATGTACGGGTGTAGGTGGCGACCGCGGTCGCACCGACCAGCGGCACCTGCGCGGACGCACCGCCGGTGAGCATCAGGCGCACCAGATTCTGCACCTTGCCCGCCTGCTCCACGCTGTCGTTGAAGCCGTCGCGGGCGATCTCGGCGAGCGGTTCGGGCAGTGCGCCGGGCAGATCGGCGACGCTCGCCGGCGGCGGGGTCAGATTGGCGTACCAGCCGCCGCCCTGGTCCACGACCAGCCGCACCCAATTCTGGTAGACCTGCAACGCCGTATCACCGAGCCGGTATTCACCGCTGTGCTCGGCGATCCAGGTGAACAGATCGTCGAGCCGCTGCTTGCCCGCAACCTGCTGCTGGGCGAACTCCTCGGTCCACACCCAGTCGGGATTGACGTTGGAGTCCAACACCATGCGATCCACCCGGTTCGGGAACAGCGATGCGTACACCGCGCCGAGGTAGGTGCCATAGGAGGTGCCGAGATAACTGATCCGGTCGACGCCGAGCGCGGCGCGCACCTGGTCCAGATCGCGGGCAGTGCTCTCGGTGGTGATGGTGTCGAGGTAGCCGGGCAGGGCGGCGTCGCAGGCCTTCTTGATGTCGTCGCGATTACCGCCGCCCAGCGAAACCTGTTCGCCGTCGGCCGATTTCGCGACCGATTGGGCATCCCCGCTGACCTGGACAGCACAGCGCAGTGGCGTGGCCCAGCGCAGTCCGCGCGGCTGCACCGCGACCCGGTCGTAGTGCTCGTTGAGTTCGGTGGGCAGCGAGTCGATTCGGCGGGCCCAGTAGTCGAGGGCGTCCGCGCCGGGTCCGCCCGGATTGGCGACGATGACGCCGCGACGTTCCGCGGAGGCGGCGATCCGACTGACGGTGAGTTCGATGCGAGCGCTGTCGGGCTCGGCGTAATTCATCGGGACGGAGATCACCGCGCATTGCACGCCGTGCCCCTCGGTCACCGACGAGTCCGGGCAGGCGCCGAAGACGGCGTCGGGTGTTGCCGTGGCCGCGCCCGTGACGATCGATCCGCCGATCAGGCTTGCGGCGGCCACCGCGACCAATGCCCGCGAGATGCCGAATACCCGTGAACTGCCCAGCGTCCTCATCATGTTTCGTACCTCCGCCAGGCCATCGCTGTTCAGAAGAGTTCAGCGCGACCAAGAGCATTCTCGCCAGCCCGGGACAAGTAGACAAGTCGAGCACGCGATCGGGTTCCATTAGTGTTGCGGTGCACAGTCGCCCGCCCACACCGGAGTAGCGTCGAGCCATGTCGACTGAGGTCCGTAACAACACCACGCTGGAACGCTTCGAGATCTACGTCGACGGTGCCATCGCCGGATACGCCGAATACCAGGACACCGCCTCGGAGCGAGCCTTCGTCCACACCGAGATCGATCCGAGGCACGAAGGCCAGGGCTACGGCCGGATGCTGGTGCAGGCGGCATTGAACGCCTCGCGTCAGGAGGGTTTCGGCATTCTGCCGATGTGCCCGATGGTGCGTCACTTCGTCGAATCGAAACCGGAATACATCGCGCTGGTCCCACAGTGGGCGCGTTCGAACCTCGGCCTGCCCCAGTAACAGCGCAAAGATCAGTACGCGTGGACCGCCCCGTCGAGCGCCTGCTGCAGATCCGTGCGCACCAACCGGGCGATCTCCGCGGGCTTGGCGGGCAGTTCGGTGATGGGTACGCCGAAATAGACGCTGGCCGCTTTGGCCTCTTCCTTGGTGACCGGCAGAGTCGGATCGGGTCGGGGTCCGTAGCTCAAAGCCATGCTGACCAACACCGGCTCCGCACCCAACTTCATTGCCCGGAACGCGATGTGTCCGATCCCGCTGCCCACCGACTGCACCTCGGTGTGATCGACCTCATTGCAGGTGCCTTCCGGAAAGACCGCGATCCCATCGCCACCGGCCATCCGTTCGGCGCAGATATCCATCATGCGCTGACCGGCCGCGTTCACCGCACGCAAGCCGTGGTCCTTGCCCCGGAACACCGGGATCCCGCCCATCATGTCGATATTGCGGCGCTGCCCGGCCTCGAGGAACAGCTCGTCCTTGGCCAGCACCCGCACCCGCCCGATCACCCGGCGTAATTCGCTGCGCCAGGCCGCCGCGGCGACGGTGTACGGATCGGATTCGGAAAGATGGTTGATCGCGATGAGCAGTGGTCTTCGCTGGCTGATCACCTGGTGCAGCAGCTTGCGCGCGCCCTCGGCGTACACGACGCGCGGATGGTATCGACGCCCGAGAATGGCGTAGGCACCCCACGCCTTCAGCCGGTTCTGCTGGTGTTCGCGATAGAAGTCGTACACAGTGTCCGCATTGTCGAGGAGAACCTCGGGCCGTTCCATGGCCACACACTAACGGAATCCGCCACGCCGCTTGACCGACGAATGACCCCTGACGGTGCGATGATGTCGGGGTGGCACGCGGAGATGACCCGGACGATCGGAAAACTCGCGGCGGACACGGTGACCGCAGGCGACGTGATTCCCGGCACAGCGAGCAGGTGGTGCGCGCCGGCACCCTGCTGGTGTCGGCGACCGACCTGGTCGAACCGACCTTTCGGCGCACCGTCGTCTACATCATCGAGCACAACGAGGCGGGCAGCCTCGGCGTGGTCCTCAACCGCCCGAGCGATACCGCGGTGCACGACGTGCTGCCACGCTGGACCGAGGCGGCGGCCGCGCCACGGACGCTGTTCATCGGCGGCCCGGTCAAACGGGACGCGGCACTATGCCTGGGTACCGTGCGGGTCGGCGCATCGATCGCCGGTGTCCCCGGACTTCGCCGGATCGACGGCCGCGTGGTGCTCGTCGACCTCGACGCCGACCCGGAACGGATCACGCCGCTGCTCGAGGGGCTGCGAATATTCGCTGGCTACGCCGGCTGGACCTTCGGCCAGCTCGAAGGCGAACTGCAGAACAACGACTGGATCGTGCTCTCCGCCCTGCCGTCGGATCCGATCAGTACCGGCCGCCCGGACCTGTGGGCCCACGTCCTGCGCCGCCAACCACTCCCCCTGTCGCTGCTGGCCACGCATCCGATTGAACTAGAGCGCAATTGACATGCCGTCGAGCATTGAACCTTTCGACCCTCCTGATTCGTGGGATGAGCGGGAGGTGACGAATGCCCGAAGAACAAGCCGAGCTGATGCGGGTTCTGTATCAGGAACATGCTTCGGCGCTATGGCGGTACACGCTTGGTTTGGTTCGCGACCCCGGTCGGGCCGAGGACATCGTGCAGGAGACGTTGTTGCGGGCGTGGCAACGCCCGAATGTGTTGGATCAATCGACGACCTCGGCGCGCGCGTGGTTGTTCACGGTCGCGCGCAATCTCGCCGTGGATGAACATCGCAGCGCCCGCAACCGGCGCGAGTTCCGTACCGATAACCCGCCGGAGCAGGCCGCACCGGATCAGGCCGATCGGGCTCTGGACGGCTGGCTGGTCGCGGATGCGTTGGGACGGCTCAGCGCCGATCATCGCGAGGTGATCGTGCGTGCCTACTATCGAGGTCTTTCCACTCACCAGATCGCCGAGGAACTCGATATCCCGGCGGGCACGGTGAAATCCCGAATGCACTACGGCATGCGGGCACTTCGGCTGGCATTACAGGAGATGGGGGTGACGAACCGATGACGGATATTGCCGACGACTACTCGACGTGGGACGCACCCTATGTACTCGGCTCCCTGACCCGCGCCGAGCGGCAGGAGTACGAGGAGCATCTGGCCGGCTGCCCGGTCTGCCAGGCCGCGGTTTCCGATCTCGCCGTACTCCCCGGTCTGCTCGCCCTGGTCGAACCCGAGACCGCACTCGCGATGATCGAGCCGCTGGAAGCGCCTGTGGCCGAAGCCGAGCCGCCCACGCAGTTGCTGCCCCGGCTCGCCTATGCGGCCGAAAAGCGCAGACGTCGCAGCCGGTGGGTTTCCATCGGCGCCGCGGTCGCGGCGGCCGCCGCCGCAGTGGCCATCGCGGTTCCGGTGATCACCTCGATCACCGCTACGGACACTACGTCGGGCACCGAACAGGTTGTGGCGGAACGCAGTATGGAGCCGATCAAGCCGAATCCGGTGACGGCCAGCTTCAAAGTCGTTCGGGCCGACAGCAAGACGCGGATCGTGATGACGTGCAGCTACGGGCCGAGCGATCAGCGCTACAGCTGGAATCTCGACCTCTACGTGATCGGCACCGACGGCAGTCAGAGCAAACTCGATCAGTGGCCCGCCGGGCCGGGGACCGAGCTGACGATCGACCGGACCATCGATAAAGCACCGGACCAGATCCAGGCGGTGCAGATCCGGTTGGCGTCGACAGGTGAGACGCTGCTGTCCGGCACGGTCTGACGCGATCGATCCCCCCGCCGAAATTCGGCGAGGGGATCGAAGGTGGCTCGGTGCACCGAGATTCAGCGCTGGGGCTGCTTGCGGAAGACCGAGGTCGACCAGAAGTATCCGACCAGCGCGAGGCCGATGCACCAGGCGATGGAAATGATTCCGTTATTGCCGATCTCCGTGCCCATGAGCAGGCCGCGGATGGTTTCGGTCAGCGGGGTGAACGGCTGGTACTCGGCGAACTGGCGCAGGCCGACCGGCATGGTGTCGGTACCGACCAGGCCGCTGCCGAGGAACGGCAGCATGATCAGCGGAAAGGGCATATTGCTCGCGCTTTCCGGATTCGACGCGATCAACCCCATGCCGACCGCGATCCAGGTGAGAGCGAAGACGAGCATGGCGAGCAGTCCGAATGCGGCGATCCACTCGATGACATTCGCCGACGGCCGGAAACCGGCGAGCACTGCGACACCGACCATCGCGGCGATGCCGAGCAGGGCCTGGATCAATGTGCCGATCACATGTCCGGCCAATATCGAGGACTGCGAAATGGCCATCGTGCGAAAGCGATTCACGATGCCCTTGGTGGTGTCGGTGCACACCGAGACCGCCACACCCGCCGTAATATATGCCGGAATCATCAACAGCATGCCGGGGGCCAGGTAATCGATGTACTTGCCTCCGGACGATTTCTCCAGTGCGCCGCCGAAAACGAAGTTGAAGGTGAGCAGCAAGATGATCGGCATGACGATGACGCCGACGGTCATGCTCGGGTAACGCTTCGCATGAAGCAGGTTGCGGCGCAACATCGTTTTCGAGTCCGCCAACGCGTAGGTCATTGCGCTCATCGCACAGTCTCCTTTTCGGCCGTGGGATGTCCGGTGAGAGTGAGGAATACGTCGTCGAGAGTGGGGGTGTGCACCGAAAGTCCGGCGATCTCGATCTGTTCGAAATCCAGCCGGTCGAGTACGGAGCGCAGCGACTTGACGCCGCCATCGCTCGGGACCGCGAGGGTGAACTCCTCCTCGGCCGTGTCATCGACGATGCGCGCCTGCGTACCCAATGCGGTTGCCGCGGCGTCGAGTCCGAGCTGATCGGCGAATTCCAGACGGATGTGTCCACCGGGTACCCGCCGCTTCAATTCCGCGGCCGTGCCCTCGGCGACGATCCGGCCATGGTCGAGCACGGCGATCCGGTCGGCCAGTTGATCGGCTTCCTCGAGGTACTGGGTGGTGAGGAAGACAGTCACACTGAAGTCGCTGACCAGCGTGCGGATCATCTCCCAAATGGCGCGCCTACTGCGCGGATCCAGGCCGGTGGTCGGCTCGTCGAGGAAGATGATGCGCGGATCGCCGACCAACGTCATGGCCAGATCGAGCCGCCGGACCATACCGCCGGAGTAGGTGGCCGCGGTCTTATCGCCCGCCTCGACCAGGTCGAACCGCTCGAGCAATTCCGCGGCAATGCGCTTGCTCTCACGGCGCGGCAGATGGTGCAGATCACCCATGAGAACGAGGTTTTCGCGACCGGTCAGCAGTTCGTCGACCGCGGAGAACTGGCCGGTGACACCGATCGCGGTGCGCACGGCATCGGGTTCGATGATCAGATCATGGCCGTCGACCCGGATCTCGCCCGCATCGGGTCGCAGCAGCGTGGTGAGGATCTGCACGGTGGTTGTCTTACCCGCACCGTTCGGGCCGAGCAGGGAGTAGATCGTGCCGGCCGGGACGGTGATGTCGATGCCATCGAGAACGGGTCGCTCACCGAACGATTTACGCAGGCCCAGCGCCGAAATGGCGGGGGCGCGATGACCGTTGGTCATGGTCTTCCTTTCGCGGAAAGTTTCATAGAATAATGCGAATGACAGCATGAGTTACCTGCACCGCGCCCGGCGTCCGGTGCGGCGATCAGTAGTGGTATTCGGTTGTCCGGCTGAATGATTCGGCTAGATGTCGAGTTCCTCGACCGGCGGACGGTCGGCGATCTGGGCGACCCGCTCATAGAGCTTGTCCGGAAGCTTTCCCTTCAATTCGCCCAGTGAATCGACGACCTCGAAAATGAAGTCGCCCCAGTCCTGATCGCCGACACCGAGCATGCGGCGCCAGTTCGTCAGATCCTTGATCCAATTGGAGTTCTGCGGATATTCGTCCCAGTTCGAATACTGGGCGTGCATGACGAACTTGCCCTTCCGACTGCGATACACCCGAACGTGTTCGATGCGCTCGTCGTTCACGTCACGGTGTTCGCCGAGCAGGGCGCCGGAGAAGCGGACCTGGCGCACGCCGTTGTGGCCGACCCGCAGAACTACCTCGTCGTAGCCCTCCAGCCTGCCCTCCTCCAGTTCGATGAACCGCCGCAGTGCGGTGGTCACCGCCCCCGAGAGGTTGCCGCCGACCAGTTCCTGCGCGCGCTGGAACAGTGGTAGATCGTCATCGGCAACGTAGATCGTCTTATTGGGCATGACCTCACTATACGTAGATGTATACGTACACGCAAGCGTCGCCCACAGCCCAGATTTTTCGAAGTACATCTTGCGCGAGGCGTTGAACCGCTCCGCAGTCCCACACGTAGTTCACGTGTACGCGATGTGCGATCACGCGTGCGCTCAGTGCACCGCGGGTCGCTGCGAGAGGAGTGTCGATGCCGAGCAGGGTCGTAGATTATCTGGTCCGAGCGGTTTCAACTCTTGGCGTGCGACATATCTTCGGTGTCGACGGCGCGAACATCGAGGATCTGTACGACGCGCTCTTCGACTCGCCCTGCGGCGTCACCGGAATCGTTGCCAAGCACGAGTTTTCGGCCGCCACCATGGCCGACGGCTACGCCCGTTCGACCGGCGGGCTCGGCGTCGTCGCCGCCACCTCGGGCGGCGGTGCGATGAATCTCGTTGCCGGACTTGCCGAATCGTACGCATCGCGGGTACCGGTGCTGGCGCTGATCGGCCAGCCACCGACCGCATTGGAAGGGCGCGGCGCGTTCCAGGACTCCAGCGGGCTCGCTGGCACCATCGATGCGGTCCGGATGTTCGAGGAGATCACCCAGTACTGCGCCCGCGTCGAGACCGTCGCCGACCTCCCCGACATGGTGGCCAGGGCGGTCAGCGGCGCCCGGCACGGCGGGCCCGCCGTCTTGCTGCTGCCCAAGGATGTGCAGCAGAGCGATATCGGCGACGTCCCGCCGTTCCGGTCGACGCCGCCGCCGTACCGGCGCGATGAAAGCGGAATGGCCCGGGTGCGTGCGTCGCTGACCACGGCCCACAAGGTCGGCAAGATCGTGATCATCGCGGGCGATCAAGTCGCACGCGACGACGCACGTGGCGAACTCGCCTGGCTGGCACGGACATTGGATGCCGTGGTCGGTGTCGCACCGGATGCCAAGGACACCTATGACAATGCCGATCCCGCGTTCTGCGGTGTCGCCGGGAGCATGGGACATGCCGAGCTGTCGGCAGCGCTGCGCTCCGCGGCCCTGTGCCTGATCGTCGGCACGCCGATGCCGATCACCGCGCGCACCGGGTTGGACGAACTGCTGGCCGAAACCACCGTCGCACATATCGGTGTCACCGCGCCGTATCTGTCCGCGATCCACGCCACCAGCACTGATCTCGCACGTGATCTGGCCGCGCTCGCCGATGAATTCACCGACGACAGCACGATATCGAGCCACAACCGCCGCGATGCCGCGCCCGCGCTGACACCGCTGCGCGTGCCAGCGGCGACCGGTCCCGGTGTGCGCTACCGCGAGTTGGTCGAGACGATCGAAGCGTTATTGCCCGAGGGCACCGACGTATTCGCCGATGCGGGCAATACCGGCGCCGCGGTAGTGCACCACCTGCGGGTACCGCGCGGCGGCCGATTCGTGGTCGCACTCGGCATGGGCGGCATGGGTTACGCCTTCGGCGCGGCAATAGGTTCCGCATTCGCACGCCATCGCGGCCCCTCCGGAACCAGGCGCACCGTTGTCGTCGCCGGTGACGGCGCCTTCTACATGCACGGCATGGAGTTGCACACCGCGATCGAACACGAGCTGCCGGTCATCTTCATCGTGCTCAACAACAACGCGCACGCCATGTGCGTCACCCGTGAACAGCTCTATTACCAGGATCGCTACAGCTTCAACCGATTCCGGCCCACACACCTGGGAGCGGGCATCGACGCGATGTTCCCTGAACTCCCCGCGTACTCCGTCCGTACTACCGAAGACCTGGCCATCGCACTGGGGCGATGCGTCGAAACCGAGGGGCCGTCGTTCATCTCGATCGACGTCGACCCCGACGAAGTTCCACCGTTCATCCCATTCCTCGCGACATTGGAGAAGAAGCAGTGACGACCAGTGCCCTCCCTGCCCTCAGCGATATCCCCGACGATGTCATTCCCGGCGTACTGCGGGTCGAGAACTCCGATAAGGACGCCACCACCCCGATCATCATGGACATGTTGCGCTCGGTGTACCCGCACGACCAGATCTTCGGCGAATACTGTCCGGTGCAGGCATATATCGCCGCGCCGCCGCAGGAGGTGTTCGAATACCTCGCCGATACCCGCTCCCTGGAGGAATGGACCTACAGTCTGCGCGGATTCGTCGAAACCGAGGAGCCGGGGCTGTGGCTGGCCTGGGACCGGCTCGGCCCGGCGACCAAAATCTTCACCCGCACCATCGCACATCCCGAGGCGATGACCGTCGACTATCACTGTGCCTGGGACCAGTCCCAGCACCTGTGGATGATCTATCTGTTGCGGGTGGTCGACGCCCAGGTGGTGTTCAACAAGCCCGGGTCGGTGGTGTTGTGGGTGAACTGCCGCCACCCGTTCTACGAGGAAAACCCCTATCCCGAAACGGCTCCCGAGAAGCGGCCGGTCTGGGTGGGCGACTTCTGGGACATGTTCTCCGCCGGGCACCAGCTCGAGATGGACAACCTCAAGGCGATCTGCGAATACCGTGCGGCACACGGCCTTCCGATCAAGCCCGACTGGATGAAGTGAGGCCACACCATGATCTCGAACTCCGAAGTACCCGTTGACCCCAGAGCCACTGGACTGCCGGCGGTCAGCCTCGTCGATGTGGCGAGC
This sequence comes from Nocardia sp. CA-107356, assembly GCF_050946365.1. Classification (NCBI taxonomy): domain Bacteria; kingdom Bacillati; phylum Actinomycetota; class Actinomycetes; order Mycobacteriales; family Nocardiaceae; genus Nocardia; species Nocardia sp. CA-107356. The sequence goes on from NZ_CP191992.1 coordinate 10,014,746, forward strand.
TATCTGCCGGGTGAACCGGTCGGCACCGAATATTTCACGCAGTACAGCCGATCCGATCGGATGGCCAAGAACGTCATGTTCCGCTCGCCCAAGGGTCGCCACCACGTGGCCGGGGACGAGACCGCGGTGGATATGGTCGAGCGCGCTGTTGCTGCACTGATCGAACGCCATGGCGCACAGACGATCACCGATATCGATGTGCTGATCACGCACACTCAGCTACCGGACAATCCGGTCATGGGATGCGGTCCCGAGGTGGCCCGCCGCCTGGGCATGAAGCCCCGATTCGTCTACGACGTGCACAACGGCGGCTGTGCGGCCTTTGTGCACATGATGGCGATGGCCAGGATGGTCCTGCAGACCACCGACGCGCGCACCGCACTCATCGCGGCATCGCAGAACTGCGCGGGCCCGGTCTTCACCCAGACCGAGATCCGCAAACTCGCCCAGGCCCCCGTCCCCGGCGACGGATGCGGTGTCGGACTGCTCGTCAAGGACGACTCCGCGCCGATTCTCGATATCGAATGCCGTACCTATCCCGAATTCGCCGGGGATATGGAGTTCTCGACCAACGGTGAGCGCAAATACTGGCAGCCCGGCGAGGGACAGGGCTGTGTCAGCTTCACCGAATCGAAGATCACCAAGGTATTCGCGCGCGGCAATCGCCTGGTGCCCGAGGTGGCGTTGGCGGTATGCGATCGGATCGGGGTGAAGGGCCGCGATATCGATACCTTCGTCACCAATCAGCCGAACCGGCTGTTCCTGCGCAACTGGCACGATGCGCTGGAGCTGCCGCCGGAACGGCATCCGGATACCTTCGACCAGTGCGGAAACCTTTTCGCCGCGGGCATTCCGGTAACTCTCGATACCGAGAACCGGGCGGGTCGGCTGCGCAACGGATCGGTCGTACTGCTGTCGGCCTTCGCGCACGCGGGTGACTTCGCCGGAGCCGCCGCGGTGCGCTGGGGTGCGTCTCGATGAGCGTGCGGCTGGCCGATGAGTCTCGGCCTTCGCAGCAGCACCGGAGTCAGCGGCCGCAGGCGCGGTTCGATCTGAGCCTGAGCGAAAACCCCTTTCCGCCACTGCCTTCGGTACTGCACGCGGTGAACGGCGTACTGGCGCAGGCCAATCGCTATCCGGAATTCCTGCCGCGGCGGCTGCCCCGGCTGATCGCCGGTCATGTCGGCGTGCATTCGGATCAGGTGGTCGTCGGGTCCGGCGCGACCGGGGTGGCCATGCAGATCATCCAGGCGTTGACCACTCCCGGAACCGGAATCGTCTACGGGTCACCGACCTTCGACGGCTATCCGATCATGGCGGAGATGGCCGATCTCGATGTCGTCCCTGTCCCCCTGGATGCCGCGGGCAACCAGGATCTCTGGGCGATGGCGAGGGCCATCGACAAGCGGACCGGTTTGGTGGTGATCTGCCGTCCGCACAATCCGACGGGCACGGTGATTGCGGCCAGTGAGTTGAAGGCGTTCCTGTGTTCGGTGCCGAGCCGGATACCGATCATCCTCGACGAGGCGTATGCCGAATTCCTCGGGCCCGCCGATCAGATCGACACCCTGGCACTGCTGGATCGGCATCCGAACCTACTGGTGCTGCGCACCTTTTCGAAGGCATACGGGCTGGCCGGACTGCGCATCGGCTACACCTTCGGCGGACGCGAACTGATCGCCCGGGTGCGCAGGCTGCAACTGCCGTTCGGGGTGGGTTCGGCGGCAGTGGCCGCGGTCGCCGCGTCCTACGCCGCCGAACCCGAACTCGCCGCGCGCATCCTGCGCATCACCACCCAACGCGAGGCGCTGCGCAGCGCACTGCGGCGCATGCATATCGTGGTCCCCCGCAGCTACGCCAACTTCCTGTACCTGCCGGGGCCGGGTGTGGCGACGGCGCTGCGCCGGGCAGGTATCGCGGCAAAGACGTATCCGGACGGCAGCGCGCGCATCGCCGTCGGGGATCCGGAAGCGGACAGCGCCGTCGTCGAGGCGCTGGAGTCACTGCGCTAGGTGGTATTGGATCGGCGGCGTTCGCGGGACCTGTGTGGGTTCGGCTGCGCCGCCCCAGCCCGTCGCTCACATGTCGTCTGGCGCTCAAATCCCCGCCCGGTCGGCTGGTGCGCGATCGGATCTCCGTGCCGCCGCATTACTGCATTCGCTAGCTCGCAATCACGCCCTGATCGACGGCAACAAACGCACCGCGTTCCTTGCGGCGGCGCTCATGCTCGAACGTAACGGCGTCGTGCTGGCCGTGCTCCCCGACGAACAGGAACCGGTCATGATCGCGGTCGCAGTCGGGGACATGGACGTACCCGAGATCGCCGAGCACCTCCGGAAATGGAGCGAATAGCAGCGCGCACGACGTCGCGACCGAGTCTGCGCTGGTTGCGACCACGCCTCAGTTGGTCGGCGCGCAGGCGTCGCGCAACGAGCACGCACCGCAAGAAGACCCGCAGCCGCCGACTTCCTGTGCCGGAACCAGCGCCTCGACCGTGCGAGCTGCGGCATTGGCACCGGCGCCGAGGGTGAACAGCGCGACGGCCGCCGTGAGCACCGCGACGATGACCGCGAGGAATCCGCCCGCGGCGAGTGCGACGAGTCCACCGGCGAACAGCAGTGCGCCCGCGGCCACGGAGGTGGGGGCGGCGACGCGGTTGGCGATGCGGAAGGTTTCTTCGTCGTACAGTGCCGCTTCGGTGTGCACTCCGACGAAGCGGTTGCGGGGAAGACGGCCGGTCAGTCCGAGCACGCCGGTTGCGATGGCCACGAAGGCCAGCACGAACAGGGTGAGAGCGACGACGAACACCCGAGAAGGCTAACCCACCGCCGAGTCGACGCGGCGGGCGGCACGCGACGGCCGGACTCGCGGGTACAGCCGAGCCCGATTTTCGGTGCATGAACCCGGACGTTCTACCCTGATAGACACAGTTATGACGGGGATCGGCGATAACAAGAAGGCAGGACCGTGGCGGACACTCGTGCAACCGAAAGCGATGTACCGGAGCACAGGTACAGCGCCGGCCTTGCCGGCCGCATCGAGCGCCGGTGGCAGCGGACATGGGATGAGCGCGGAACCTTTCACGCGCCGAACCCGGTAGGTCCGCTCGCGGGTGCGACTCCGACGGACAAACTATTCGTCCAGGACATGTTCCCCTACCCCTCCGGCGCGGGTCTGCATGTCGGTCATCCACTCGGCTACATCGCCACCGACGTCTTCGCCCGCTATCACCGGATGCACGGACGCAATGTGCTGCACGCGCTCGGCTACGACGCGTTCGGTCTGCCCGCCGAGCAGTACGCGGTGCAGACCGGCGCGCATCCCCGCGAGACCACCGAGTCGAATATCGCCACCATGCAACGCCAGCTGGATCGGCTGGGTCTCGGCCATGACCGTCGGCGTTCGTTCGCGACCACCGATCCGGAGTACTACAAGTGGACGCAGTGGATCTTCCTGCGCATCTACAACGCTTGGTACGACGAGGATCTGGACCGCGCCCGCCCGATCGCCGAACTGGAGTCGCAATTCGCCTCCGGTTCGCGGCCGACCCCGGACGGCCGGACCTGGAACGACCTGCCCGCCGCCGACCGCGCGGCGGTGCTCGACTCGTATCGCCTGGTGTACCAGACCGATTCGGTGGTCAACTGGTGCCCCGGCCTCGGCACGGTGCTGTCCAATGAGGAGGTCACCGCTGACGGCCGCAGCGAGCGCGGCAACTTCCCGGTGTTCCGCAAGCAGCTGTGGCAGTGGATGATGCGCATCACCGCGTACTCCGATCGGCTGGTCGACGATCTGGATCGACTGGACTGGCCGGAAAACGTCAAGGCCATGCAGCGCAACTGGATCGGGCGATCCCGTGGCGCGCAGGTCAAGTTCGACGCCGACGGCCAGCATCTCGCGGTATTCACGACCCGACCCGACACCCTGTTCGGTTCCACGTACGTGGTGCTGGCGCCCGAGCACGAGTTGGTCGACCGGCTGATCGCCGACGAATGGCCAGCTGGCGTCGACGCCCGCTGGACCTTCGAGGACGCCGGAGACCCCGCCGAAGCCGTTGCGGCATACCGCAAGGCGATCGCGGCCAAATCGGAGCTGGAGCGTCAGGAGAACAAGGAGAAGTCCGGCGTCTTCCTGGGGGCCTACGCGACCAACCCGGTGAACGGCGCACAGGTGCCGATCTTCATCGCCGACTATGTGCTGGCCGGATACGGCACCGGCGCGATCATGGCGGTGCCCGGACACGATCAGCGCGACTGGGAATTCGCCTCGGTATTCGGTCTGCCGATCGTGGAAGTCATTTCCGGTGGAGACACTACGACCGCGGCCTACACGGGCGACGGCACACTGGTGAACTCCGACTACCTGAACGGCCGGTCCATCGAGGAGGCCAAGGCGATGGTGATCGCCCGGCTGGAGGCCGATGGGCACGGTAAGGGCACCGTCCAGTACAAGCTGCGCGACTGGCTGTTCGCCCGGCAGCGCTACTGGGGCGAGCCGTTCCCGATCGTCTACGACGAGGACGGCGCACCGCACGCACTGCCGGAATCCATGCTGCCGGTGGAACTTCCGGAGCTGGACGACTTCGCGCCGGTGACCTTCGATCCGGAGGACGCCGACTCCGAGCCGTCCCCGCCGCTGGCCAAGGCGACCGACTGGGTGCACGTCGAACTGGATCTCGGCGACGGCCCCAAGCAGTACCGGCGCGACACCAATGTCATGCCGAACTGGGCGGGCAGCTCCTGGTATCAGCTGCGCTACGCCGACCCGACCAATGCGGAAGCGTTCTGCGCCGAGGAAAACGAGCAGTACTGGCTCGGCCCGCGCACCGCGGAGCACGGCCCGAACGATCCGGGCGGCGTCGACCTGTACGTCGGCGGTGTGGAACATGCGGTATTGCATCTGCTGTACGCGCGGTTCTGGCAGAAGGTGCTGTTCGATCTGGGCGATGTGAGCGGTTACGAGCCGTATCGGCGCCTGTTCAACCAGGGCTATATCCAGGCGCACGCCTACAAGGATGCGCGCGGCGCCTACCTGCCCGCCGCCGAGATCATCGAACGCGACGGTAAGCACTACTTCCCGGATCCGACCACCGGCATCGAGATCGAGGCCTTCCAGGAGTACGGCAAGATCGGCAAGTCGTTGAAGAACGCCATCTCGCCGGACGAGATGTGCGATATGTACGGCGCCGACACCTTCCGCTTGTACGAGATGTCGATGGGTCCACTGGACACCTCACGGCCGTGGGCGACCAAGGATGTCGTTGGCGCACACCGCTTCCTGCAGCGCGTCTGGCGACTGGTCGTCGACGAGGAGTCCGGCGCGACGCGGGTCACCGACGCGACGCCGTCGGAGCAGACACTGCGCCTGCTGCACAAGACCATCGCCGGTGTGGACGACGACTACGCCGCACTGCGCGATAACACCGCGGGCGCCAAGCTGATCGAGCTGACCAACCATCTGACCAAGAGCTATCCGACAGGTGCGCCGCGTGCGGTGGTGGAGCCGGTGGTGCTGATGCTGGCCCCGATGGCGCCGCATATCGCCGAGGAGCTGTGGGAACGGCTGGGGCACGGGCAGTCCCTTGCGCACGGTCCGTTCCCGGTGGCGGATCCGGCACTGCTGGTCGATGAGTCGGTGGAGTATCCGATCCAGGTGAACGGCAAGGTGCGCAGCCGAATTCAGGTACCCGCCGACGCCGATAACGCGACCATCGAGGCGGCGGCACTGGCCGATGAGAAGATCGCGGCAGCGCTCGGTGGCAGCGCGCCGCGTAAGCTGATCGTGGTGCCGGGGCGGTTGGTCAACATCGTCGCCTGAGTCACGCTTTCGCCCGGGCATGTTCGGATGCCTGGGCGAAAGTGTGTCCGGGCGTAGATGTCTCGAAGCAAGACCGCTATGGGGCCGTCACCAGATGACTTGCCGGAGCGCCGACTTCGATGCTCCGGCGAACGGTCAGCGCGGCGCCAACAGGACGTCGTTGAGGGTCACCATGGACAGATTGCGCTCCTTGATGATGTCCACCAACTGCCCGTAGACATGGGTGACCGCAGGCGCGTTCGCATGCCCGATAATGATCGTCTGCGGATTGAAATACTTACGCGCGCACTCCAGCAGATAGTCCTCGGTGATCACACCTGAGTCCGACAGCGAGCCGTACCACATGGTCGGCACCGGATAGCCGAGATCCGCGGCCACCTTGTCGACCGTGCCGTTGTGCCGGCCGAAGGGCGGGCGATAGTACGGCGTGCCGTCCACGCCGAAGTTGTTCCACAGGTAGGACTTCGCCCGCGCCAACTGGGCGGCGACGCCCGATGCGGACTGCTTGGTCAGATCGGCATGGTCCCAGGTGTGGTTGCCGAGCTGGATCTGACCGGAATCGACCAAGGGCCGCAACGCATCTCGGTGAATCGTCCACGAGTCGTAGTACGCGGTCACGAAGAAGGTGAATCGCGCGCCGGTATCCCTGGCGAACTTGATATAGGCGCCGACCACTTCCGGACTCGCGCCGTCATCGACGGTGAGCGCCATGCTGGTGCCCGCCCCGGGCAACGCGGTGATCGTCTGCGCCGGAATCGGCGTCTTCGGTCCGATCGGGGGCGGCGCCAGCAGCGGCGCCGGTGCCGGCAGAATGGGCCCGCTGCCCGCCGAACCACTGTTGAACGGCTCCCCCTCCGCCTTCACACAGCCGGTCAATGCCACCGCGGTACCCGTTGCGAGCATGGTCAGCAGCCGACGTCTATCCACGATCCAAACCCTTTTACTTCGCTCTGTCAGCGCCCCGCCGCCCCGTCGACGTAATGCGCAGGTAACAATCGGCACTGTACCGAGCTAAACCATCCGCGAGCTGAACCTCAGCACAACAACTCGACAAAAGAGCATCATTTTGCCGTCCCATGCGTGGTGAGAACTGGCCGAATCAGGGTGCGGCGAATCAGTAGGGCCGCAGCACGATCTCGGTGGGATGGCCGTCGCGCGGTGTATCGATGGCGCACCGGACGGCACCCGCGACGGTCTCCGGGCGCAGGAACTCCTCCGCGCGGTATTCGCGGCCCTCACTCGCGATGATCTCGCGCTGCATATCGGTGTCGATGCGGCCGGGATGGATGGAGGTCACCCGCAGCGTCGGCTCCTCGAGCCGCAATGCGTCACCGAAGGCGCGCAGTCCGAACTTGCTCGCCGCATAGGATGCCCAGCCCGGATTCGCCCGCAACCCGGCGCCCGAATTGATCAGCACCACATGGCCATTGGCCGCACGCAGGGCGGGCAGCAGTAGTCTGGTCAACTCGGCGACGGCGATCACGTTGGCTTCCAAGGTATTTCGCCACTGCTGCACCGATGACTCGGCGATCGAACCCAGGTCGGCGACACCGGCGTTGTGCACCAATACATCCAGGCGCTGGATCGGCGAAACCGCTTCGGCCACAGCGGAATAGTCTGTCAACTCGACCGGCCATCCGGTGGCGCCCGGCAGTTCGCCTAGGATCGCGCGCAGCGCCTGAGCGGAGCGGGCGCCGAGCAACAGATCGTGGGTGGGTGCGAGTTCGCGAGCGATCGCGGCGCCGAGCCCGCGGCTGGCGCCGGTGATCAGCGCGGTCGGCTTCGGTGTGCTGGTCACGGCGGTGGTCATGGGGCTCACCGTATCCGGCCGTGTCACCAGCCCGGCACGGGCAGCAGCACGACCCGCACAGATGGCGATGGACGCATATCGGTAACAGAGAGATTCACGGATGGGGCAAGCCAGAGTGAGATCCGCCGCACACCAGCCGACGACGAGCCGGTCGCAGACCACTGCGGACTACCTGCCGGTGGCCCGACATCCCGAGCCCGAGACCGACGTCACTGAGCGCGCGTATCTGCGGGTGTCATCGCAGAATGGGGGGATGGCACACCCGGGTTTCACCCCAACACAGCTCGCGGCCCGCGCCGCCTATCTGCTTCGGGGCAACGATCTGGGCACCATGACCAGCGCCGCGCCCCGACTGTATCCGCATATGTGGAGTTGGGATGCCGCCTTCGTCGCGGTCGGCCTCGCCCCGCTGAGCGTCGAGCGCGCGGTCATCGAGCTGGACACGCTGCTCTCGGCGCAGTGGAAGAACGGGATGATCCCGCACATCGTCTTCGCCAATGGCGTTGACGGCTACTTTCCCGGCCCGGCCCGCTGGGAGTGCCGCAAGCTGGCCGAGAACGCCCCGGACGGTCTGGATACCTCCGGTATCACCCAGCCGCCGGTGCACGCCATCGCGGTGCAGCGCATCCTCGACCATTCCCGCCGCCACGGCCGCAGTACCCGGGCGGTGGCCGAGGAATTCCTGAACCGGCGCTGGCCGGATCTGGTGCGCTGGCATCGCTGGCTGGCCCATGCTCGCGACCCGAAGGAGAGCGGCCGGATCACGCTGTATCACGGCTGGGAATCCGGGATGGACAACTCGCCGCGCTGGGACCGGGCGTATGCGAATGTGGTCCCCGGCGACCTGCCGCCGTACAAGCGCGAGGACGTGTTGATCGTCGCCGACCCGTCGCAGCGACCGAGCGATCGCGAGTACGACCGCTACCTGTGGCTGGTCGAGCAGATGCGCCGCGCCGGATACGACGACTACCTGCTCGCTTCGACGATGAGCTTCGCGGTGGAGGACGTCTTCGTCACCGCGATCTTCTCGCTGGCCTGTGAGGTACTCGCCAATATCGGCGAGGAGTACAAGCAGCCCCTTGCCGATGTCCGCGACCTGTATTCGTGGGCGGAGCGCTTCCGCGCCGGCGTGGTGGCGACCACCGACGGGCGCACCGGCGCGGCCAGAGACTTCGATGTGCGGCTGCAACGGTGGATCGGCACCGAAACCCTCTCGATGTTCGCCCCGCTGCTGTGCGGCGGTCTGCCCCGCGATACCGAGCGCAGCCTGCTGCGCCTGTTCGAGGGACCGCGCTTCTGCGGCCACCCGGACCTGCGTTACGCGCTCCCGCCGTCGACCTCGCCGGTTTCCAAGGATTTCCGGCCACGCGAATACTGGCGCGGCCCGGTCTGGCCGGTCATGAGCTGGCTGTTCTCCTGGGTCTTCGCCCGCCGCGGCTGGGCCGAACGCTCCTTCATGCTCCGTGCCGAGGGCCTGCGCCAGGCCAGCGACGGCAGCTTCGCCGAGTACTATGAACCCTTCACCGGCGAGCCACTCGGCAGCATGCAACAGTCCTGGACCGCGGCATCGGTCCTGGATTGGCTCGGCTGACGCGGTACCGGACGGCTCACCGCCGACACAACACCGAACAACGTCTCCGAGCGAACGCTGTGCAAATACCTCATCTGCAACTCTGGCCACAGAGAGAGCGAGTCGCTATCGTCGAAAAGCATGGATAGCACTCGTTGGAGATCGACTCGCGCTGCGGCGTTGTCCGCGATCACTTTGGGCAGCATCCTTGCCGCAACATCGGCTGGAACGGCGGTGGCCCAACCGAGTGGGCCGGATGTGTCGTCGTGGCAGCATGTGGATGGGCGATTCATCGACTGGTTCGCGGTGAGGCGGGCGGGGCACGACTTCGCCATGGTCAAAGCGACCGAGGGGTTGAGCTACGTCAATCCGTATTTCGTGCCGGACAGCATTCTGATGCGGACGGCCGGCGTCGCGCGCGGGACGTATCACTACGCGCGGCCGAATCTGCCGCCGGAGCCGCAGGCGGCGCTGTACGCGACAGTCGTGCTCGGGCAGAACGGGCCGCTGGATCTGCCGCCGGTACTCGATCTGGAGAATGCGGGCGGGCTGAATCCGCGTGGACTGATCGATTGGACGCATCGGTATCTGAATACCGTGCAGGCGCTGACGGGGCGGGTGCCGATCATCTACACGTATCCGAATTTCTGGAAGACGGCGATGGCGAATACCTCTGAGTTCACCCGGTATCCGCTCTGGATCGCCGACTACCGCGGCAACGAACAACCCGAGGTACCCGGCGGCTGGCCGACGTGGACGTTCTGGCAGACCACCGACGGCGGCAGCATTCCCGGCATCGCGGGCGGCACCGATGTCAACGTATACAGCGGTGCACAAGGCGATTTCGCGCGCTACGCGAATATCGCGCGCTGACAGCACGAAACCGCTACTCCCTGCAGGTTCGAGTAGCGGTTTCGTGTGCTGCGCGGCCTTCGGCTAGGTGCCGATCCGGCCGCCGCCCTTCTTCCACACCGAGACAACGGCGGGTCTGGGCAGACTATTGCCACCATCGGGCCAATGCGAGGCGGGCTTCTCGGCGGTCGCGTCATCGCGCTCGCCCGGGTGCTGGACGCAGACGGTGACCCGATGCTCCGACACCGTCGGACCACAGGTCTCCGCGCCGAAGGGCACGGTCAGGAATTGTTTGGTCTCACCGCGATTCGGCCCGTCGAGCACCACCGAGAACAGACCGTCATTGGCACCGGCCGCGCGCGAGGCATCGGTGGAGATCCACAGGTTGCCGTAGTCGTCGAAGGCCAGGTTGTCCGGCGCGGCGATCGGGCTGACCTTGGCCTTGTCGAATCCGGCGAAAAAGGTGTCCGTGGTCTTCGGATCACCGCACAGCATCAGGATATTCCACGTGAACTTGGTGCCCGCATGGTCGTCGTCGAGCTCGAGTACCTGCCCGAACTTGTTGTCTCTGCGCGGATTCGCCTCGTCGACGGTGGCCTTGCCCTCCTTACCGCGCTGCTCGTTGTAGGTCAGCGCGACATAGACCTTGCCGGACTTGGGATTTGCCTCGAAGTCCTCGGGGCGGTCCATCTTGGTGGCGCCGACCTTATCGGCGGCCAATCGGGTGAAGACCGAAACCTCTTCGGCGGTAAAGCCGTCGACCTTCGAGGTGGCCTTGCCGTCCTCACCGGTGACCAGCAGCGGAATCCATTGGCCGGTACCGGTGAAACCCTTGTCCGAGGGCACGGTGCCGTTGCCGTCGATCTTGTCCGGGTGATCGCCGGTGAACTTGGCGACATACAGCGTGCCCGCGTCCAGGATCGTCAGATTGTGCCGCATGCTCGCCTGGCCGGTGCCGGACTGCACCTTTCGCGAGGATACGAACTTGTACATGTAGTCGAAGCGCTCGTCATCGCCCATGTAGGCGACAACAGTGCCGTCCTCGGCGACGTGGATGGTCGCGGCCTCGTGCTTGAACCGGCCGAGCGCGGTGTGCTTGATCGGCGCGGCCGAGGCATCCCACGGATTCACCTCGACGACCCAACCGAAGCGGTTGGCCTCGTTGGGTTCCTTCGCCAGGTCGAAGCGCGGCTCGTGGATCTCCCACTTGCGCTCCGAGGCATTCGCGAAACCGTAGCGCTTCAGCCTGGGCTTCGCGGCCTCGTCGGTGACCTTGTCGACGTTCGCGAAGTACTGGTTGATGTTCTCTTCACCGGAAAGCACGGTGCCCCACGGGGTCAGACCGCCGGAGCAGTTGTTCAGGGTGCCGAGCACCTTGGCGCCGGTCGGATCGGCGGACGTCTTCAGGAATGCGCTGCCCGCCGCGGGGCCGGTGACGGTGAACTCGGTAGTGCCGGTGATGCGGCGGTTGTATTTGCCGAATTCCGGTGTCAGCTTGCCGGTGTCGGATTCACCCTTGACCTGGACCACCGAAAGTCCGTGCGCGGCAAGCGCGGTCTGGTAGTGCTCCAGCGACGGGTTCGCCTTGTCGTAGCCCTTGAACATCTGCGGCTCGGTGGTGTACTCGTGGTTCACCACCAGCAGATAGGTGTTCGCCTGGCCTTCGATAGGCAGCAGCGTCGCGAAATCGTTGTTGAAGCCGAACTGCTTGCTCTGCGTGGCTGCGGTTTGGGAGTCCGGGTCGAACTTCGGTGCGTCCGCGAACAGCGGGTCGCCCCAGCGGATTACGACGTTGTGGTCGTAGCCTTGGGGAATGACCAGCGCGTCATCGGAATTCGCCGCGACCGGTTCGAATTTGGTACCCACCGGCACGCCGTCGACCAGCGAACCGCCCGCCGCCAACTCGACCTTGTCGTCGTCACCGCAAGCCGCGAGCGCACCGGCCGCGCCGACCGCGACCACCACACCCGCGCTGCCCTTGAGCAGGCCGCGCCGGGACAGCGCCGCGCGCACCACATCGCCGAAGTATTCGTTGTCCGAGGTGTTGGGCACCTCGTGGAAGCAGGCGTTACCACACTTGTACTGACAGGTGATGGCCGACCGCTTCGGCTGGCCGTCCCTCTTCACGAACAAGGTGAGGGGCTTGGGGGTCACGAGCTACTCCTGACTAGTGCCGACGGCCGCACGGTAAGCCGCTCAGGCAATCCACAGGAAACGGTCAGATGAACGACTGACCAATTAGGTAACCCTCAATTTCGGACCCGGATCGCGTAGCGCGTACTCGGGCGCTGTCGCGTTTCCGGTGCAAGGATCGATAACAAGGACATTGGTATCAAAGTCAGGAGCAATGCCATGACTCTGTCCGAAGGAAAGTCCCAACTGAGCCCACAAGCGCTCGACTATCTCGATTCGATTCTCGCGGGCGCGGTGGCCGAGGCGCGCGTCGTACTTGTAGACCACAACAATTTCGATGAAGACGGTGACGGTGGCTGCAACAGGTGCACCCACCCCACCTGCGTCGGCTTCATTCCGGGCGGCGGCGCGGAGTGCAAGCGCCCGACCTGCCACCACAGCTTCTTCAGCCACCGGGTGTTCTAGGGGTGTGCACAGACGAATATCGCCCTCGTTCCTGCCGAACGAGAGCGAACATTCGCCGCCGGGGCTACGCATTGACTTGCAGGGCGATCACGACCTCTTGTTCGTTCTCCGGCAGATAGTGCACCTGGAGTATGCGCCCGACCTGGACCCGGCCGACGCTGGCGGGTGGCAGGAATTTCTCCACACGGGTCGTGAAAGTCGTTCCGTCGGGGCGGGTTACCACGAGCCCGAGCTCGATCTTGGAGTGCCCGTCGCGAATTTCGCCGGGTACCGACAGCGTCCGCACGACAGCCTGAGCGGTGATACCGCGCTCGGCGATATCGAGTTTGGCCTTGGTGGTGAATCCCTTTCGGATCATGGACTCGTTCATGGCGCGCTGCGCGGCCGACCTATCGCCGGAGCGGTCGACCTCGACCCGGTCGGTACGGTCGGGGAGATAGCGCACCGGCAGGACGACGCCGGGTTGCAGTAGGGCGAGTTCGGTGAGCGGCACGATCATCTTGGCGTGCGAGTCGAAGATCTTGCCGTCGACGCCCTCGACACTGAAGTCGATGCGGATCTGCGGCTGATCATTGACGGTGAGACCGGTCTGCCGGAAGGACCTGATGGTGCCGATGCCGACCAGGCCGTCGCGGAAGGCCGAGCTGTTGTTACCGGTGAAGGCCGCCATGATGCCCTCGCCGGTGAAGGCGAAGACCATCGCGACGATGGTGATGGCGATGATCGGCAGCGCCATCTGTGGTCCGACCCAGGCGAGAGTGCCGTCGTCGAACGGGCCCGAGCTGGTGTAGGTGAGGCCGTGCCACAGGTAGTAGCCGATCGACAGGACGAGGAAGGCGACGGCGAGCGAGCGGGCAATGGTTTTCATGATATTTCCTTGTGCGTGAACGGATTCGGATCGCTGGCCCGCTCATGCCCCGTGGCTATGGGGCATGAGCGGGATGGGCGCGTTCGTGCGGGTCAGCCGCCGACCACGGTCGAGCAGGCGAAGGTGATGTCGAATTTCGAGGTCTTCGGGCCCGCAGTCGGATTGGTGAGGTCGGGTGCGCCGACGCCCTCGCCGGTGACCTTGTAGGTGTTGCCGTCCTTGACGACCTTGGCCGAACCGCCGGGCATACCGTTGCCGAAACCGAGGGCGTAGGGCAGGCCGTTGCTGCCGCCCTTGCTGCCCGCGACCGCGACGGCCTGGACGTTGTCGGTGCCGGTGATGGAGGCGCTGACGCTCAGGGTGCCGTAGGCGGCGTTATTGGTGTCGCTGAGCGCGAGGGCGAGGGTGTCGCCCTGCTTGGCGCAGGTGGTCTCGAACTTGCCGTCGAGCCCCTTGCCGTCGACCGCGGCGGCCGACTTGCCCGACGCCGGTGCCGGAGCGACGGCGGCCGAGGTGCCCGGCTTCGCCGAGGTGGGCGAAGAGCTGCTCGAATCGTCGCTGCACCCGGTGACGAAGAGGGTCACAACGGCGGCGGTGGCGGTGAGGGCGGCAGCGGAGATGCGGACCGACTTGGTGTTCATGATTGCTTCCTTTTGCTTCGTTCGGATCCGGTGTGGGGCCGATACGAGAAAGGTAGGAATCGAACGCGCCCTACCGATCCCAGGTTTTTCGGAGTCTGAAACGGACAAACTTCCGTTAACCTGGTCGAATGCGACGGCCGCGCGCGATGGTGCTGGACGAGGTTTGGCGCCGACTGGACGGCGTCGAACCGCTCAGTGGACCCCATGGCGGGCCGCTGCGGCGCACAGTGAAGCTCATCCTGGATCCGCTGGTCATCCGGCCGGTGCAGAATCCGTTGTGCGCTGGCCCGATCGTCACCGCCGACGGCGCGATCCTGCTCGCCACCCGGATACACGCCGCCGCCGACGTGCTGCGCGCGACGGCCGCATGGTTCTCCCTGCTCAAACAGGTCCGGCGGGCGCTGCGGATCACCGAGGGCAATCCGCAGGATCTGTACTTCCAGCGTTCGTTCGAACTCGCCACCACATCGGGTATGCCGGATCCGAACCGCGACCGGGCGATCGCCGAGGCGACACTGCGCGATGTGCACGAATTCGCGGCGGGGCGCACCACACAGGCGCTCAAGGAGTACATCACCGCGGATGCGCGGATCACCGAACTCACCACGTTGATCGACATCGCATGGCGACGACGTCCGGTGGGCGGGCCGAGCAGCGATCACGCCGAGATGTTCGCGGTACTGCTCGACGCGTGCGCCGCGGCTCGCAACGGTGGTACTGCCGACGGGCAGCCGACATTCGATCACCTGATCGCCACCCACGCCGGAACGCACGGGGGAATTCGGCTCTGGGACAACGCATCCGCGCCGACGGCACATCAACTCGGCCTCACCACGCGTCCGCTTCCGCAGCCACCCGCGCTCGGCGCATCGGCGTCGAAGGCCAGTCTGGGGCTGCCGTTCGATCGCAGCGTCTACGAACGCGTGTTCACCGCGCTACAGGCGTCGAGTGAACGCGCCGAACTGCCGCCCATTCCGGAACTGGTGACCACGGAAATCGCCCGAAGCTGTTCGCCCTGGGCACTTTTGGACGAATCGCTACGTGTCGCGGCGACGGCCGGAGCGACGCTCGCACTCGGGCTACGGCCGATTGCCGCGGCCGCAGCGCATGCGACTACCAACGGCGCGAGCCCGACCGAGTCGCCGGCAGCCGAAACGGCGGCGCACCGGCTGATCAATGGCCGCTGGCAGCGGGAGGCATATGTGCTGCAGGCGCGGCGGCTCGCGGTGCGCGCCGATATCGACCTACCCGAAGGCCCGCTGGCCGCCATTGCCGCCGAACTGCGCACACCATGGCGGCCCTATCTGCGGCGACTGTGGGTCCGTCTGCACGGCCGCGACGTCAGGGAAGTCGGTGTCCACGAGCCGGACGAGCTGTGGGATCTACTGGATGGCGTGGCTCGCTCGGTCATGCTCGACCATCGGATGCGGGTCAAGCAGGCATTGAGTGCACTGGTCACCGAGCCGGATCCGGCGGAATCGAGGGCGAGCTGATGAGCGGGACCGTGCGGATCGGGCAAGCCGGAGACGGGATCTGGTCCGTCGTGCCCGAGGGCACGCCGACCGTACTCGATGCCGCGGCGGCGATCGACACCATGGTGCTGGAGGTGGTCGGCGGCCATCTGACCTGGAGTCTGCTTGCCGGACAGATGATTCCGGCAGCAGTCATCGACGACCTCGAGCTGGCTCATGACTGGCTGTGGGCGGTGTACGGCGAGCGGATCGCCGTGGCCATCGCCGACTTCG
Organism: Nocardia sp. CA-107356; assembly: GCF_050946365.1. Lineage (NCBI taxonomy): Bacteria > Bacillati > Actinomycetota > Actinomycetes > Mycobacteriales > Nocardiaceae > Nocardia > Nocardia sp. CA-107356. The sequence goes on from NZ_CP191992.1 coordinate 10,030,647, forward strand.
ACAGCGGCGATAGCGAATTCACCGACGCGCCCGAATTCCCTGTGGCACCCGCGGCGCCGGATCTGGTGGCCGCTGCCCGGCGTCTCGGGTTCGCATACTGGGCCACGCGCTGGTGGCCCGCATCGACGATCGACGGCATCACCGCGCTCGACGACCGTTTGCTCGACCAGGAGATCACCGCATTGCGCGCGCAATGCGAACTGCTCATCGACGATGATGAGCCCGCGCCGGACGACGAGCCCGCACCCGCAGCCATCGAAGTATCCTCTCGCGCTGAGGATTACGCGCTGGCCGCGGGTGGCGCGGCGGCCCGTCCGACAGGGGCGCTTTCGCTCGGGCGCGGCACGGTCGGCTGGGATTGGCGGCGGTGCCCACCTGGGCTCATCGATGCCTCCGAGCGGGCGGTGTCGTGGGAGTCGATACGGAATTCGGGTTCCACGACGGTCCGTGTCACCGCGGTCGCCGCACCCCAATTGGGTTCGGCCACACCGGCGCACCTGCGCCCGCACGCATTCATCACCACCCCCGTCGGTACCGCCGAGGCCGAGCTGAACCTGATCGGCGATCTCTGGACCGGTGCGGCGACCACACCATCGGACTCCGTCTCGGCGGTGGATGTCTATGTACCCGGCCTCGGCCCAACCCCGGATCCCGAGTTGGGCGGCCCGGAGATGCGACGCCGAATTCGCGAGCTCGCGGCCGCGCGGTTGCGGCGGGCCACCGGCGCCGACGATTCCGTCGACGCGCCGCTGTTGGCCGAGATCGCCGCCGCCGCATCGGATTCGGACTTCTGACAATGCCCGCCGACGACGGCCGTGAACTACTCGCCGAGGGGGCGGCCGCCTACCAGCGCGGCGATATCGGCGAGGCCAGGCGGCTGTTCGAGGAGATAGCTCGAACGAGTACGGATGGGCTGCGGATCAGCGCACTGGTCAATGCCGCGAGCATGTGCGATGAACTCGGCGATCATGCCGAGGCGATCGTCATGTTCCGCGAGGCGCTCGCGGCGATGCCCGCCGATGCGATCGAAAAGCGGACCGCCGCACTGATCAACCTCTCCCAGGCGCTACAGCACATCGGCGATCTGGACGGTGCGCAGGAGGCGCTGGAACAGGCGCGGGCGCTGCTCACCGAACACAATGACGAAAGTATGCAGCGGGTGGCCTGTCTGCTGTCGCTGACCGCGGTGGCGTTCCACCGCCAGAGCTGGGCCTACGCCATCGAGCTCGCCACCGAATCATTGGACGCCGCGGTCCGTTTCGCACCGCATTTGGCCGGACATCCGCTCTCGACGCTCGGCGGGATCTACTTCGAGACCGGGCGGCGCGAACTCGCCGTCGACTTCATGGGCCAGGCACTCGCGGCATTCGACGCGGCCGGTGATCGCAATGCCGTCGCCGAGACGGAACAGAATCTGGCCGTCATGTACGTCAGGTTGGACCGGTTCGACGAGGCCGAACCGCCGCTGATGTCCAGTCAGGAGTATTTCGAGCGGGCCGGACTCGGCTATCGGGCCGGTGTCGGTCTGAAGACCATGGGTTTTCTCGCCGAGGGACGCGACGATATCGACGCGGCGGAACAGCGCTACCGCAGCAGCCTGCGGTACTTCCTCGAATCGGGCGCGGTGCTCGATGCCGCCGATGTGCGCGTGCGCCTGGCGACGGTGGCGTACGCGACCGGCCGCTACGACGAGGGCGAAGAGCTCATCGCCGAGGCATTCGCCGCCTATGCCGAGCGCGGGCTCGGATTGCATTGCGCCCAAATCGATTTCTGGCATGCGGCGCTATTGGAGGCGGTCATCGAGACGGCCGAAACGCCGGAGGGCGAGCTGTTGGCGCGGGCGATAGAACTCGCGATTCCCTCGGCGCTGGCCATCGATGCGGTGCGCTATACGCTGCCCAACGGCAATCAACGCGAGCAATGGAACCGCCAGATCGCTGATCCGGCGGTACGTATGGCCTTCCGGTTCGCCTACCTGTCCGGCAACGGTCCGCTGATCGTGGATCTCATCGAAACACAGTGTGCGGGCACGACATTGGATATCGCCAGATCAGCGGCCAGCGTACCGCCCCGGCTGCCGCTCGAATTGTTCGATCCGCCCGCGATTTCGGCCGAGGAAGTGCAGCCCACCGTGCTGGTGGGCACCGGACCCCAGGAGGGGTCGGCACCGCAGCTCGGCACGGCGCTGGCCGAGGTCGCGGCCAGTGCCGGACTTCCGGTCGCGCCGCCGCCGCGGGTGGCGGTGGCGCCGGATGGCCATATCGCGTTGGCCGCGTATATCGATGCCGCCGAGCACCGCTACGGATATCGGGTGCGCGAGAGTCGGGTGCTGCCCGCATGACCACACCGGAACAACCGACCGTCATCGTGCGGATGGCGGATGCGGGCGATCTGTACATGTCCTGGCGCTGGCTCGGAAACGACTATGAGCGGGGTGCGAGCATGCTGCCCGGTACGGCGGTCGCCGAGGCTGTCGAACGGCTCACGGCGGCGCTGCCCGACCCCGCGCAACCGGGCGGACTCGAACGCGCCATGACCACTGGCGCTTTCGCCTCACCTGACTCGGAATATCTCCTCGCGCAGTCACTTTCCCGCGCACTGCTGCCCTACGGCCTGGCCGCGCAGCTGTATGACCTGCATACGCGTGGGACACGCCCGCACATTCGGTTGCAGCCCTCGCCCCGAGTGGCCCAGGTTCCCTGGGAGATCATCGCTCCCGGTCCGGAGTTGCGCCTGGTGGATCTCGCCGATATCAGCTTGCTCGCCCCGGCCAGCATTGTGCACGGCCCGGACCGCACGGCGCGTACCTGGTCCGAGACGCGGGAATTGCCGGTGGTGGCGGTCCTCGACCCACGCGTCCCCGGCTTCCGTGCCGACGCGGCGCTCGGATCGGTACTCGGCCGGATGGATCCTGCGGCTCCACTGGCCCAGCGGGTCACCGAATACCGAAACCAGGGCAGGCTGCTACCCGCGGTGGACGATCCGACCGAAGCATTCCGGCGCACGGATATCGATCGAAGCTGGTTGAGCGAGGCACTGCGCGGTGGCGCCAGCCGCCTCACCTATGTGGGACATGTGACCGCGGCAGCCCCCGAATCCGGACAGAGCGAGGCCTCCGAACTACATCTGGCCTGCGCTGCCGAGGCCATCGGCTTCGCCACACCCATTCGAGCGCACCGCCCGCTCTCGGCCAAAGACCTACTACTCGGCACCCATACCCTCGCCACGGAACCCATTGCCGGACCACAACTGTGGCCCATCCCGAGCCGAGTCGCGCTGATCGCCTGCGAAAGCGGCGGTGATATGCGCTTCAGCGAGGCACTGGGCCTGGTCGCCGCCATGATCAACGGTGGCGCCGAACTCGTCACCGCCAGCCGCTGGCCCCTCCCCACCGACCTCGCCTTCCAACGCCTGGCCGGAGCACCCCCGCAAGTCCACCCCCTCCAAGACGCCATCTGCGCCATCGACGCCGCCCACGAACATCAGGACCCGGTCACCACCCTCGCCACCTGGCAACGATCCCGCCTGGCCGCCTGGCGCACCGAACGCACCATCGAACACTCCCCCCTCCTCTGGTCCGCCTTCGCCACCGTCCGCACCTAGCGATAGGCGTCGGAGCGCTTCGCGACGATAAAGACGGTCACCACCCGCGCCGCATCGTCGATCCCGTATACGATGCGGTACTGCCCTATCCGAATGCGCCAGTCTTGGTTTCCGACAAGCTTCTTCGCGCCGGTGGGTCGCGGTTCCTTACTCAGCGCGATGATGGCGTGCAGCGCGACCTCGAATACGTCGCGAGGAAGTTTCTGCAGTTGTTTCAGAACATCCGGATGGAATTCGATTCTCACGAGGCCAGCACCGTTGCCGGGTCCACACCCAGAGCATCGAGCATCTCGGACATAGTCATCGTCTCGTATGGCTCACCACGCAGATGGCGCAGCCGCAGTGCGTCTACCAGGTCGGCATGTTCATGCAGCCGCTCATAGTCGGCCATCGAGATGATGACCGCGACCTCGCTGCCGCTGTCGGTGACGATCGCCTCTTCGCCGGTCGCGGCGACCCCGCGCACAATGGCCCCGAGTTGCATCCGCAGATCCCGCAGGCTGTGTGTACTCATGTTCAACATATTACACATTCGGCATCGCTGGCGAGCCGGATGGGTCGCGACGCGCTCGGTACTAGGTGCGATGGGCGAGGAGGTGTTCCATGATCAGGCGGGTGAGGGATTCGGGGGTTTCTTCGGGGATCCAGTGGGAGATGTCTTCGAGCATTTCGAAGCGGTAGGGGCCGGTGACGTAGTCGGCGGTGGCGAGGGCGGCGGTGGAGCCGATGGCGGTGTCCTCGGTACTCCACACGTAGAGGGTCGGGACGGTGATCGGGGCGGTGGGACCGGCGAGGGGGAGAGCTCGGTACCAGTTCAGGGCCGCGGTGAGGGCGTCGGGGCGGGTGAGGCGGTGGATGTAGTCGTCGATGCGCTCCTGCGGGACTTTCCAATCGAAGATCTTGCGCAGGGCGGCGGCGTCATCGGCGAGCAGGGCGCGTTCCGGGGTGCGGGGCTGGCGGAAGTAGGAGAAGTGCTGGGCTCGCTGGGCCTGATCCTCGTCCTCGGCCATGGCCTGTAGGAAGGCGGCGGGGTGCGGCTGCGAGACGGCGGTGAGGGTGCGGATTCGTTTCGGGAGTGCCGCCGCCACCGCCCAGGCGATGTGGGCGCCCCAGTCGTGGCCGATGAGATCGAAACGCTGCCAACCCAATCGGTCGGCGATGGCGATGACATCGCCGATCAACTCCTCGACGCGGTAGTCGGCGACCTTGTCGGGGCGCACGCCGGGCGAATAGCCACGCTGATCGGGGGCCACCACATGACAACCACCGCCGCCGAGCGCGGTGAGCTGGAATTCCCACGCGATGGCGGCCTCCGGAAAACCGTGCAGCAGCAAGACTTCGCGACCACCGGGTGCACCGCTGGTCAACGCGTCGAAGGTGCCGAACTCGGTGGGGATCTTGGTTGCCTCGAGCACGGGCTCGACTCTAGAGGGCGGTACCGACCACAAACGCCGAACGCGGCATCGGCGGGTGCCGATGCCGCGTTTCGCGGAGTTGGTCGATTGGTTCCAAGATTCAGCGGGCCTTGCGGATACCGAGGTACTGCAGGGCCGCGAAGCCGCCGACGGTCGCCGCTTGCAGGACGGTCCAGATCGAGCCGACCAGGTTCACGTCGAGGGCGCCTTCGATGAGGGCGGCGAAACTGACCACCACCCAGACGGCGTTGCCGGCGGCGGCGACACCCGCGGCCTTGGTGTTGATGGTCTCGGCCATGGCGATGAGGGCGACACCGATGCCGTAGAGGGTCAGGAAGACGCCGATCGGGATACCGATCTTGCTGTCCAGGCCGAGCAGCGATTCCAGTGGGCCCGAAAGTGCCAGGTAGGCAAGGCCGTTGACGCCGGTGACGACGGCGTCCAGGCGCAGGGCGGTACGCAGCAGGTTCTGGCCGGGCGCGAGCAGGGTGGACATGGCAGAGGAGGTGGTCATGGTCGGTATTTCCTTCTGGGGTAGCGATTTCGGACGGCGGTTGACCCGCGGCCACCGGGGACGAGGTGGCCGGGTCAGGCAGTGGCGGGGACCTTGTCGAGGAAGCCGTAGACGTTGGCGATGCGCCCGTTCTCGACGACCGCGACATCGAAGCCGATGACGACCGCGGGTGCGTCGGCGGGGCCGAGTTCCCAGCTGAATCGCACCTGGTCGTGGTGGGCGTCGACCGGTCCGGCGAGAGTGAACACCCACCCCGGGAACTGGGCTTGGACGCCGGCGATGGCCGCGTCGAGTTGGTCGTGTCCGGCGACCGCGGCCAGCGGGTCGGTGTAGGTGGCGTCGGTGGTGAACACGGCTTCGATTCCGGCCTTGCGGGCGGCGGCGTCGGTGGTGTTCCAGACTTCCAGGTACTGGGCGACGAGCTCGTTCATGATGGCCTCCTAGGCTTCTGACCTGTGGTTTCTCTGTCGTTCTTGCTGACAGGAACTACGTTATGGGCAGCGCAGGGGGTGCCGAATCAGTCATCTATCAGTACTTTTCGCCGACCTATACGTATGCGGTCAGCGCGATGCCATGACGTCCGGACGCCGAGCCACCGCGAGCAGCACGACACCGGTGCCGATTCGCCACCAGACGAAGGGGTCGATGGCCAGGCGTTCGGCCGTGCCGGGGCCGAGATGCTCGCTGGTCAGCGAGGCGACCATGCCGACGATGCTCACGGCCAGCAAGGCGAGAGTGAATGCGGTGTAACCGGGGTGCGACCGGTACAGCCAGGCGATGATCGCCATGATCGCGACGCCGGAGAACAGTTCCAGGTATGCGCCGGTGGGATGCAGTACGGCGCGTATGTGACTGCCACCGGGAACCTCGTTCGCACTCCCCGGGAAGACGCCGACCAACACGTTGCCGAGGCAGTTGATCAGGGCCAGATACGGAATCGCCTCGGCCAGCGGGGTTTTCGGCAGCAGTGGCGACAGCAGCATCGCTGCGGCGAGCACGAGGATGCCGAGAAGGACGAATTCCGTTGACATCAGTGCGTGCCACGGCGAGCAGATGAACCGGTCACGCGTGGTGCCGCCGCCGTATCGGCGCATATCACCGAGGCATTCGGGGACGCCGAGATCGCTGATCATATTGCGTGACCAACTGTAGGCGTGCGGTGCGGGCCAGCGTGCGGCCACGATCAGCTCGACGATGTAATACGACATCGACAGGATCAGCAGTGCGGCACCGATTTTCAGGCGGGTCGTCATCGGGCGCAGGTGGTTGCCGGGACGGGCGCGCCCGCGAATCGGTCGTTGATGAATGCCGTCCACTGCGCGGTATCGGCGTGGAAGGCCGCGTGGCCGCCCGGTACCACGGTGTCGTGCACCGGAATTCCGATCCGGCACATTTCGCTGACCGCCAGATCGCTCCACGCGGTGTCGACCAGGTCGTCGGCGGCACCCCGCGCGATATAGGTGGGGATATCGGTGGCGGTCTCGGGCAGATTTCCGCGGGTTTCGAAGTCCGCGAATACGCGCCGGGCGTTGTCGTCGACGAATTCGGCCGCGGCCGGGGTCGCCGACCGGGCGACCGCTAAGTCCTGAGCATTGAATTGTCCGGCGCAACTCGCTTCCACACGCGGTGCGGCAGTGCGCGATTCGCCGTGCAGGACCTTGTCGAAGGAGTATCCGGGATCGCCGTATCCGACGCCTTCCACTAGATAGGGCAGGATCAAATACTGGCCGGGACTCAGCGTTTTCGACTCGATGCTCTGAGCCACGTCGACATGCAATGCGGGCGACAGCAGCACGTTGCCGAGGATCTTCAGTTCGGGCGCATAAGTTTTCGCCGTTTCGGCCGCCGATTCCGTTGCACGCCCGCCTTGCGAGAGCCCGACGAGCACGATGTCGGTCGACAACGGCAATCCGAGCGCCCGCGCCGCCCGAACCGAGTCGAGCACGTCGTACCCCGATGACAGCGCATCCAGATATGGCGCCTTACCAGGCCCATCGAGCCCCTGATAATTGGTCATCGCCACGGCCTTACGGTCATCGAGCAACCCCGCGACCAAGGTGTCATTGCCGAACAGTACGGGCGAATTGGTCGGCGCACAATCGCGCACCACCCCGGACGTACCGTGCGCGAACGCAACCAATGGCCAGCCCCCCGCTGGCGCATCCCCTTTCGGCAAGAACACCGCACCCGACACTTCAATGGGCGAATCGCCCGGTGCCGTCGAGATATACCGCAGATATGTCGCCGATCCAGCCGCCGCCGAGATCGTAGGACCACCATTCGTCCACGGCCGCTGCGATACCAACGCCCCCGGTCGATCAGCCGCCCCGGAATTGTCCGAAGCCACCCCACACCCGCCGACCAACACCACGCCGACCGCCGCAAAAGCCCACATCACCGCAATCTTCGGCCGCAAGCTCCTCGCCCTTCGACTGTGTACCGCCTCGACCCCCACCGCACCGAAACCGACTGCCTCGACAGCCACGCTATATCAGCCACGACCAGCGTTCCCGCAGGAGCGAGCCGCAGCACCCCCTCCCCCGCACTTCACAGCTCCAACAGCATCTCGAATTCCGGCCGCGGATCATCGGGCGCGATCACTGCCTGCACCCCGGTTCGCACGAACCCGTGCCGTAGATACAACCGCTCGGCTGCCGCGTTGCCCACCGCAACCTCCAACCACACCTTGCGATGCCCTGCATCGATCGCCCAGTCGATCACAGCTCGAATGAGGAGATCCGAAACCCCTGTGCCCCGTACCTTTCCATCGACCCACATCGAAATCAGGTGCGCCCCTGCCCGTTCGGGATCATCCAGCCCGGCGGCCGTCCCGACATCGCTGCCATCGACACTCGCCACGAACTGCGCTCGATGTACCAGCAGCTCCCGCCAATCCTGATCGGTCCTGGCCAGCGCGTGCTCCAGCGTCGACGCGAATGCCTGCGGTGCATCGGCCAAGGCACGCAGCCGAATGCTCCGCAATGCCGACCAGTCGTCGACGGTGAGCAGCCGCACTCGGACCCTTGAATCACCCATCCCGCCATGTCTACTCGAGTCCGAGTCTGCTGACGAGCCGGTTTCGGGTGACCTGCGCCGTGGGGGTCTGGTAGGCGCGGAGATTCGGGGATCGCGGCGGTAGTGGTTTGCAGCAATCCGAGGTCCAGGAGCCGAGGATTGTGCAGGCGAAGGCATCGATGGCCGCGGGTCAGCGAGTGGGCGGCGAGGATCGGATCCGGGGCTACACCGGCGGCCGCGAGGGACGGTGCCACCGCGGCGAGATAGATCCACCTACCGATTCATGCAGGGCCCGACCGGACTCATCCGCGGTGCGGGTGGCTGGGTTGTCGAATGCCGCGCACACCGGGCTGCGGGCCGATACGGCGGCGCGGCGATTCGATCGAGCTCAGTGGTCGTCGTAGTGGCCGTTGTGGGCGGCGTGGCGGTGGCCGTCGTGCAGATAGTCGACATGGTCACCGTGTTGGACGGCTTCGTGGCCGCAGTTCGGGCCGTGGACGTGGTCGTGACCTGGGTGTTCGACGTGGGCGCTGGGTTCGCATTCGTCGTAGTGGCCGTTGTGTTCGCGATGCAGGTGGCCGTCGTGGGCGTAGTCGACGTGGTCGCCGTGCTCGACCTGGGTATGGCCACAATCGGGGCCGTGGACGTGCTGGTGTTCGGTGTGCTCGATATGCGCTGTGGTCATCGGACCTCCTCGTTTCCCATCGCTGGATATGCGGCGCCGAGAACGGCGACACATTAACAGGTGCGCATCCATTGAGTTTACTAGAGGTGTGCTGGGTGTCACAGAACCTGGGAGAGGAACCGCTGCAGACGTGGGGTCTCCGGGTTGTCGAACAGCGCGTCCGGTGTGCCGGTTTCGACGACCTGACCTGCGTCCATGAACAGCACACTGTCGGAGACACTGCGCGCGAAACCCATTTCGTGTGTCACCACGATCATCGACATTCCCTTGGTTGCCAGATCGGCCATGAGCGCGAGAATGCCCTTCACCAATTCTGGATCCAGCGCCGAGGTGGCCTCGTCGAAGAACATGATCTCCGGCTGCATGGCCAGCGCGCGGGCGATGGCGACGCGCTGCTGCTGACCGCCGGACAGATTCGCCGGGCGCGAATCGGCCCTCTCGGCCAGGCCGACGACCTCCAACTGTTCGATGGCCAGCGCACGCGCCGCATCCTTGGACAGGCCGCGCAGCTTGCGCGGCCCGAGCGCCACATTCTCGGCGACCGTCTTGTGCGGGAACAGATTGAAGTGCTGGAACACCATGCCGATGCGCTGGCGCAGCGTATCGGGATCCTCGGTGAGCACCGACTTGCCGTCCAGCAGCACATCGCCCTGATCGGGTTCGTGCAGGCGGTTCAACACGCGCAGCAGCGTCGACTTGCCGGAGCCGGACGGCCCGATGACGGTGGTGGTCTTACCCGCATCGACGTGGATATCGACGCCGCGCAGCACATGGTTGTTGCCGAGCCTCAGGTGCAGACCGGTTCCGGTGAGGGAGGCACTCATGCCTGCTGGCGCTGTGTTCTCGCTACGCTCGCTCATGGTTTATCCGCGCCCTTCCGTGATCGTGGCCGCCTCGACCTGGTCGATGGGTTGGTCGGGTCGGCCGGTGCGCATGCGGCGGTCGATGTAGTTGACCAGATGCGTGAGCGGGATGGTCAGCAGCAGGTAGACCAGGCCCGCGGCGACCAGCGGCGAGAGATTTCCGGTCTGCGCGTTGAGATCTCGGCCGACCGCGAACAGTTCGCGCTGGGTGGCGAGCAGGCCGAGGAAGTAGATCAGCGATGAATCCTTGATCAACGCGATGAATTGGTTCATCAGCGCGGGCAGCACCCGGCGCACCCCCTGCGGGATCACCACCAATGTCATTGCCTGGCGGTAGCCGAAACCGATGGCGCGGGCGGCCTCCAGCTGACCCGGCTCCACGGATTGAATACCGGAACGGAAGATTTCACCGATATATGCCGAGGCCAGCAGGGCAAGTGCGATCGCGCCGAGCCAATACGGGTTGTTGCCGGTGATATTTCGCACCACCGGGCCGATGCCGAGGCCGATGATCAGGATGATCACCACGGCGGGCAGGCCGCGGAAGATATCGGTGTAGACGCGGGCGGGCCAGCGCAGCCAGCGGGTCCGGGAAATGCCCGCCACCGCGAGCAGCATGCCGAGCACGGTTCCGAGGACACCCGAAACCACCGCCAGGATCAGGGTATTGGGCAGGCCGGTCTTGAACAGGTCGGGAAAAGCCTTGCGGTACAACGACCAGTCGAAGAAGGTCTCCTGCAACTGCCGCAGTGTGGACTTCGGCGCGTTCGCCGCATTGTCGGTCGGCTTCTTCTCGGCCGCGATGGCGGCGAAGTCCGGAAGTTGCGGTGCGGGTTCGGCCTTCGAGCCGGGCTTCCAACCGGGCGGCAGCTGCCGCGGCACCCAGTCGGTGTAGAGCTCGGCGTAGGTGCCGTCGGCGATCACGGCGTCCAGACCGCTATTGAGCGCATCGATCAGCGGCTGGTTGTTCTTGGCGACCGCATAGCCGACGAAATTGTCCAGGCTGAAGGTGTTCTGGATGATCGAAGTACCGTCGCCCGGCTTCACCTGCCCCTCGGCCTGCGCCGACGGCGCGACCCAGGCGTCGACCTGACCGGACTTCAGATTCGCGTACGCGGTGGCGTAGTCCGGAAATTTCACCGGATCCAGATGCAGTTGGTTGACCACGTAATCGTCCTGCACCGTGCCCTGCACGACGGCGATCCTGGTGCCGCGCCCCAGATCCGAAAAGCCCTTGATGGCACTGCCATTCGGTACGACCAGGGAAAAGTAACCGAAGTCGTAGCCATTGGTGAAACCGACGCGCTCGCGGCGCTCGGCGGTGGTGGTGATATTCGACGAGCCGATATCGAAGCGACCGCCGGAGACCTGCGAGAGCAGCGGCGCGAATTCGGTGCCCGAAAACTCCACCTGGAGACCGAGTTTCGCACCGATCGCGCGCAGCAGCTCATTGTCGAAGCCGGTGAACGAGCCCGCCGGATTCAAGCAGATGCTCGGCGGCGCGTCCGACAGCGTGCCGACGGTGAGCTTGCCCGGCGTGATCAGCCGCAGCTTGCCGGTATCGATCGCCGACAACGGCAATGTGCTCGCCGTGGTGTACTTGTCCGCCCCGGCCGAGGCCGCCGAGCCCAGGTTCGTCGGGGCGGCCGATGCCGCACTCACTCCGGGCGGGGTGCATTGGTTTCGATCGGAATCGGCGCCGGAACCGCAGGCCGTGGCCGCCAGGCCGACGGCAAGCAATATCACGGCGATCAACGCACGAGACCGCACAGCGGGCAGACCAGCCATGACGGGTAACCCTAGCGTCCGATCGGTGCTAATCCGCAGCTACCCCGGAGCGCTCGTGATCGGCCGGACCGCGCCGTCCCAGCTCGCGGCCGCCGAGCGGGCGCGGACGCGGCACCCTCGCCCGATGCCGGAATTCCGATCACAGTGATTCGAACCCCGGCACCGACCGGTGCTACACCGCTGCCCGGGTTACGCCAAACCGCTGACCGGCTCCGGATTGACTTCATCACGCCACCGGACCGCCCGCTCGACCTCGCTGAGGTCGAACTTCGGCCCACTGACCCCGATGGTGAACAGACTCACCCCGGCCTCGACGAATATCGCGGCCTGCTCCACACCTGGCCACTGCACCGAGCGCTCGATCTTCGCCTGATCGGTGCCGACGGCCGCGCAATGGTCGGCGAGCACCTTGTTCTTGTGCGCGATCGCCTCGAGATCGGCGAAGGTGTGCCACATATCGGCGTATTCCGCGACCAGTCGCAACGTCTTCTTCTCGCCACCGCCGCCGATCAGGATCGGGATCTCCCGGGTCGGCCGCGGATTCAGCTTCTTCAGCCGGGCGGTGAGCCGGGCCATATTCTCTTTGAGCAGCGTCAGCCGGGTTCCTGCGGTGCCGAATTCGTAGCCGTACTCGTCGTAGTCCTTCTGGAACCACCCCGCGCCGATGCCGAGGATGAGTCGGCCGTCGCTGATGTGGTCCACCGTCCGCGCCATATCGGCGAGCAGATCGGGATTGCGATAACCGCCGCCGGTGACCAGCGCGCCGATCTCGATCCGTTCGGTCTGCTCGGCCCATGCGCCGAGCATGGTCCAGCATTCGAAATGCGCACCATTGTGATCGCCGGTCAGCGGGTAGAAGTGATCCCAGTTGAAAGCGATGTCGACGCCCACGTCCTCAGCTCGCAGTACGGCGTCGCGCAGGAGTCCGTACTCGGGCGCGTGCTGGGGCTGCAGCTGTACTCCGATTCGAACCGGTCGGGTCATGAGATTGCTCCTCGTCGCTCGATCTGGTTCCCCGATCGAGGCTACCGGGGTCACCGACCTTCGGCGTGGCAATAATGGACGTGGAGATCCTGTGACGAATACCGGATTCCTTGCGCGAACTCGAGCACATCGTGTGCGAAGCGAGCACATCCAGTAATATCGCCGGTCAACCCTTACTCGGATCGTCCGGCACGTTCCTGCCGGTGATGGGATGTGATTTGTCATGGCCACCGTGACCTTCGATAGCGCGACCCGGCTGTACCCCGGCTCGTCCAAACCTGCCGTCGACAAGCTGAATTTGGAGATCGCCGACGGGGAATTCCTCGTCCTGGTCGGTCCTTCCGGTTGCGGCAAGTCGACCTCGCTGCGGATGCTCGCCGGACTCGAGGACGTCGACGGCGGGCGCATTCTGATCGGCGCCAACGACGTCACGCATGCCGAACCCAAGGAACGCGATATCGCGATGGTGTTCCAGAACTACGCGCTATACCCGCATATGACCGTCGCGGAGAATATGGGCTTCGCGCTCAAGTTGGCCAAGGTCGCCAAGGCGGAGAAGGAGCGGCGGGTGCTCGAGGCGGCCAAGCTGCTCGACCTCGAGCCGTACCTCGATCGCAAGCCGAAGGCGCTGTCCGGCGGTCAGCGGCAGCGTGTCGCGATGGGGCGGGCGATCGTGCGCCAGCCGCAGGTATTCCTGATGGACGAGCCGCTGTCGAATCTCGACGCCAAGCTGCGGGTGCAGACCCGCACGCAGATCGCCCAGCTGCAGCGCCGCCTCGGCACCACCACGGTGTACGTCACGCACGACCAGGTCGAGGCGATGACAATGGGCGATCGGGTCGCGGTACTCAAGGACGGGCTGTTGCAGCAGTGCGCGACACCGCGCGATCTGTACCGGGATCCGGCGAACGTGTTCGTCGCCGGGTTCATGGGGTCGCCCGCGATGAATCTGTACACGCTGCCGGTCGCCGATGGTGCGGTGGAACTCGGCGGGACCACGCTGCCGGTGCCGCGATCGGTCGCGGATGCGGCCGAGGGTTCGGTGTCGGTCGGCGTCCGGCCCGAGCATCTGGAGATCGGTGGGGCGCCGGACAAGTCGGGCATCCAGATGGAGGTCGATGTGGTCGAGGAGCTCGGCTCCGACGCGTACATCTACGGCCGCACGATCGCCGAGGGCGCGACGAACGGCGCGGGCGAAACCATTGTGGCGCGTGCGGATTGGCGTAACCCGCCCGAGAAGGGCACCCGGGTGCAATTGTCGGCCACACCCGAACACACCTACTTCTTCTCCGCTGTGGACGGTCGTCGCCTGGCCTGAGGCCCTGATCGCGACGTCACTGAGCGTGCACTTTTCCGCCGGATCCGGCAATTCTTGCCAGCTACCAACGAAAAGTGCACGCTCAGAACAGATTCTGAACATTCAGCGGACCGCCATTGGTCCGATCAATGGACTCCTGCCAGGGCCGCGACCGCTATCTCGGCGACCGACTGCTGAGCTTGTCGAGCGGTGCCGGGGTGCGTGTAGAAGTCCACCCAGAACAGGTCCGCGCCGCGTCGGACCACGGCCGAACCCATCGCGGTGCCGTCCTTACCCTCGTCGTTGTAGACAGCACAGGCCGCGTCCCCAAGACCGCTCGCGGTGTGGAACTGCCCGGCGAGCGCGCTGTTCCCGCAGGATGAGACGAGCGCGTCGGCGGCGCGGTCGGCACCCGAGTCCCAGCCGACCTGGCCATAACGCAGCAGCCGCACCCCCAGGAAGCCATACGTGTCGGGGCCGATCGGACGGTCCTTGGTGGTGTAGTACTGGCAAGCCGCATCCGGACCCGAGGAGTAGATCGCCTTGGGCTCGGGCACACCATCCGGAACCAATCGCTCGAAAAGCCCGGGACCGATCGCCGCGCACAAGTCGGGCGGGGCAGCGGCCGGTGGATGAGACTCCTCGTACATGGACAGAAGTTTCACGTACAGCGCGAGGCTCGCAAACGATAGAACCACGGCAGCCAGCGGCAGCAGACAGCCCCATGGACGCGACGATGTGGACGACGACATATCTCCCCCTCGGATTTTCGTGCGAGTCTAGGTGCTCCGCGTCGATCGCCGCGCTCACCCGACGCGACTCCAGCCGTGATACCCCTGCCGTTCGCCCACGGCGGAAGGCCACGCGCAAGCCGTGCAGCGTTCGTAAACTCGACGCTCAGACGGGATCGGCGCGAGGAGCGGACGATGAAGGTAGCGGTGCTGGGGACCGGGCAGGTCGGACGCAGGCTGGCGGGCAAGTTGGTCGAGCTCGGCCACGCGGTGACGCTCGGGTCGCGGACCGCCGACAATGCGGCGGCGACCGAATGGGCGCGCGAAACCGGTGGTGACCATGGCACTTTCGCCGATGCCGCGGCCGATGCCGAACTCGTGATCAATGCGACATCCGGCACCGTCTCGGTGGCCGCGCTCACCGCCGCGGGTGCGGCGAATCTGAGCGGGAAAGTCATTGTGGACGTATCGAATGCGCTGGATTTCTCGGCCGGATTCCCGCCGAAGGTGCTCACCCCCGAGGCGGGCAGCGTCGCCGAGGAGATCCAGCGGGCCTTCCCGGACGCACGGGTGGTCAAGACCCTCAACACCATGAACAATCAGCTCATGGTCGACCCGTCCCGAATTCCGGGTCGGCACAACGTCTTTCTCAGCGGCGATGACGAGTCGGCCAAATCCGAGGTGGCCGGACTGCTGAAATCCTTCGGCTGGACCGATGAGCAGATCATCGACCTCGGCGGCCTGGTGACCGCGCGGAGCACCGAACCGCTTGTCCTGCTGTGGGTTCACCTCTACAACAAGTTCGGCACCGAGGACATCAACTACGCCGTTGTCACCGGCTGAGTTGTCCCGCGCCCATCAGCGGCGCGGCGGGTCGACTCGCCGCGCCCAACGCTCGGGCGATCACTTCGCTGAACGGGCCCGCGCATAGTCGGGGTTGAGCCTGACCCCGAGCTCGTCCAAGTCGATCTCACGACCCCTTTCGCTGCGCACCTGGACTCGAACCGGTGCGCCGCTCGACTCCTCGACCAGCAGCAGCGGCGCAGGACCCGGCTGCAGGTATGTATCGCCCCATTGCATGAGCGCGAGCACCGCGGGCAACAGGTCGCGACCCATATCCGTGAGCGCATACTCGTGCCGAGTGCGCTTGCCCTCTTCCCGGTACGGCCGTTTGCTGAGCAGGCCTGCCTCGGTGAGCTTGCGGAGCTGGCCGGAGACCGCCGCGTCGGTGATGCCGACGCGCGCCGCGAAGCCGTCGAAGCGGGTGGTGCCGTAGTAGGCCTCGCGCAGGATCAGGATCGCCGAGCGGGTGCCGACGATATCCATCGCCTTCGCGATCGAACATTCCGTGGGCTTCCACGCACTCAGATCGGCCAACGGTCCTTCCATCACGGCTGCCATGACGAACATCATAGCGATATCTGGCTTGAGTCTGCTATACCCAGGCGTTAACCTGACTATAAGCCAATAGAGCCAGACCTAGGGGCCGGGCTCGCGGTTCGAAAGGAACCACCATGAGAGACGCGGTGATTGTCGAAGCGGTACGGACACCGATCGGCAAGGGCAAGCCGAACGGGGCGCTGCATAACGTCAACGCGGTGGACCTGCTGGCGCATAGCCTGCGGGAAGTAGTCGCGCGCAGTGGCATCGATCCGGTGCTCATCGACGATGTGATCGGCGGCATCGTGACCCAGGTCGGCGAGCAGGGCGCCAATATGACCCGGCGGGCCGCGCTGGCCGCGGGATATCCGGAATCCGTGCCCGCGACCACGGTCGATCGCCAGTGCGGCAGCAGTCAGCAGGCCATTCATTTCGCCGCACAGGGCGTGATCGCCGGTGCCTACGACATCGTGGTCGCGGCCGGTGTCGAGTCGATGGGCCGCATTCCGATGGGCGCCAACCTGATCGCGTCCGAGGACTTCTCCGGTGTCGGCTTCGCCGAACGCTACCCGGAGGGTTTGGTGTCACAGGGCATCAGCGCCGAACTGATCGCGGCGCGCTGGGGGCTGACCCGTGCCCAGCTCGACGAGTTCGCGCTCGGCAGCCACGAAAAGGCCGCGCTGGCGACGAAGAACGGCTCGTTCACCGGTCAACTCGCGCCCCTCGCCGGACTGGAGACCGACGAGGGCATCCGCGTCGGCAGCACCCTGGAAACCCTCGGCACACTGCGCCCCGCCTACTACGACGAGGCCATGGCCGCGCGCTTCCCGGAAATCGGCTGGCAGATCACCGCGGCGACCGCGAGCCAGGTCAGCGACGGCAGTGCCGCGGTGCTGATCATGACCAGCGACCGCGCCGCGGAACTCGGGCTGAAGCCGCTGGCCCGGCTGCACAGCTTCGCGGTGGCCGGTGACGATCCGCTGCTCATGCTGACCGCCGTCATCCCGGCGACGCGAAAGGTTTTGCAGCGCGCCGGGCTGCAGCTCTCCGATATCGACCTGGTCGAGATCAACGAGGCCTTCTCGCCGGTGGTGCTGGCCTGGGCGCACGACACCGGTGCGGATCTGTCGCGCGTGAATGTCAATGGCGGCGCCATCGCCATCGGGCATCCACTCGGCGCTTCCGGCGCACGTCTGATGACCACGCTGGTGCACGCCATGCAGGAGCGCGGCGCCCGCTACGGCCTGCAAACCATGTGTGAGGCCGGCGGTTTGGCGAACGCCACGATCCTCGAACGGCTCTGAGCCAACGGCGTCCCGCTTGGAGCCGGGCACCCGAACTGCGGGTGCCCGGCTCGAAGCACCAGCTGCCGGTCGGCACAGCTCAGATCGAAACCAATACCACCGCGAGCAGAAACCCGAGCAACCACGACTCGGCGACCAACGGCACCGCGAGCAACGGCACCCATGCGACGCGACGGCGGTACCGAATCTTCTCGACCACCATGATGCCGACAGCCACCACGGACAGTGCGATGCCGACCCACGCGACGCAATACGCCACCGGCAGATAGCGCACACCCCCGGCCGGATCGGCCCCGCGCCCGAGCAATTCGTACAGCGGCACGAAAGACGCCACCAGCCACGCGAATCCGATCGCGATAACCGATCCGAGCACGGCGCGTACGGCATTCGCCGGCCGCGGCCCCCACGGACTCGATCCCATACCCCAGAATGACCGGTCCAGTCCGATCCGCGCACCCATCCGCGCCGGACAGGCACGGCGCGCCGATCCACCGTGGATCATCGTCCGCCGTCCGGATAGACGCGCTCCGCTACTGCCCTATCACGGATCACCTGGCCCAGCCGATCAGGCCGCCGCATCCGAACGCCGACTCGATCAGCTGAGCGCCACACCTACAGCGGCGAACAGTGCGCGACGGATCACCTGGCCCAGCCGATCAGGCCGCCGCATCCGAACGCCGACTCGATCAGCTGAGCGCCACACCTACAGCGGCGAACAGTGCGCGACGGATCACCTGGCCCAGCCGATCAGGCCGCCGCATCCGAACGCCGACTCGATCAGCTGAGCGCCGCACCTACAGCGGCGAACAGTGCGCGGCTGACCTCGGGCAGTCCGAGTTGGGCGCTCGGATTCACCACCAGCGAGACGATGTCAGCCGGTCGTCGGCATTGATGGCCTCTAGGCTGCACAGTAATGATCGAGACCTTCGTATACGCGATCCCGATGCGGACCAGGTTCCGCGGCATCACGGTGCGCGAGGGGATGTTGATCAAGGGACCGCTCGGGTGGGGCGAATTCTGTCCGTTCCCCGAATACGACGATCGGGAGGCGGCGGGCTGGCTGGCGACGGCCGTCGAGCAGGTGACGGTCGGGTGGCCGGAGCCGGTGCGCGAACGGATTCCGATCAATTGCACGGTGCCAGCGGTCGATCCGGAGCGGGCGTATGCGATCACGGCCGGATCCGGGTGCCGGACAGCGAAGGTGAAGGTCGCCGATCACGCCGATGCACTGCACGAGGATCTGGCGCGGGTCGAGGCGGTACGCGATGCACTGGGGCCGGATGGGTCGGTTCGCGTGGATGCCAATGCGGTGTGGGATGTCGAGACCGCCGTGACGCAGATCGAGCAGATCGATCGTGCCGCAGGCGGTTTGGAGTACGTCGAACAACCGTGCCGCACCATCGAAGAGCTGGCGGCGGTGCGGCGGCGGGTCGATGTGCGGATCGCCGCCGACGAATCCATCCGCCGCGCCGAGGATCCCTTGCGCGTCGCGGTGGCCGGGGCCGCCGATATCGCGGTACTCAAATGCACGCCATTGGGCGGTGTGCGCCGCGCACTCCAGGTCGCCGAGGCCGCCGGGCTGCCGTGCGTGGTGTCCTCCGCGCTGGAAACCAGTATCGGCCTCGCCGCCCAACTCGCCCTCGCCGGTGCGCTCCCCGACCTCGAATTCGCTTGCGGCCTGGGAACTCTATCCCTGCTCGACGGCGACCTCGTACACGAATCCCTACGCCCCGTCGACGGCTTCATGCCCGTCCCGAAGACCCCGCCGCCCCCCGACCCGCGCCTGCTGGAGCGCTACCGCCACCCCGACCCAGCACGAACCCGCTGGTGGGAAGACCGCCTGACCCGAGTGCACGCACTGCCCCCGCCCCGATGATCGAGGGTAGAGAAATGGTGGCTGCCCCCGGGTCGAATCGCCTCTTCACTCCCTCGACGAACCGTACCGCGCGAATTCGGCGGCGCGTCGGACGTCAGCGACGGCGCACGCTACAGCCGAGCGCGCTGAATCGCATGTCCACCACCCCTGATGTCCGACGATCAGCTGCCGACGGCCGCCGCGGAGACGGCGCAAGTGTGATGGCGCGGCGAACGTCAGCTCAGGCTGACGCCGCAGCCGAGCATGGATGAGCGGAGGACCAGGCCCGCTTCCGGGCCGATGATGCCGTCGACCAGTTCTACGTAGCGGCCGCAGAATTCGGGGCCGTGCGGGGCGACCGATGCGGCCGCCGGTTCCAGGTGGTGGGCGAGTTCGTGCAGGATCACCAGTTCGCGTAGTGCCCATGCGGTCGCGCCGGTGTGTAGTGGGACCGCTAGCACCGCGTCCGCGGCCTCATAGTGGGCGGCGGCGGTTCCGGCGCGGGATCGGACCCGTACCGGTGTGGCGGCGCGGTCCCATTGCGCCCGAACCCAGTTGAGGCTCAACACCCTATCGGTGTAGACCTGCACCGATTCGACCGAGGCGAAGCGGCGCTCGATCGGCAGCGTGAGGTGCGAACCGTAGAGCTCTACCGTGCGATTGCCGTGTTCGTCGGCCCGGTCGAATACCCCCCGCACCAGCTGCTCGGCGTCGTACACCTTGGCGCGCTGGCCATCTCGCGCACTCACCACACCCGGCTCAGGCGTTCGCATCCGCCGACCCGGATGACCCGATACCGACCGAGCCCGACCACCTTGCCCCGGACTCCGCTCCGGGCGGCCCGCCGAATCCGAACCCGCCAGCGCGCAGGAAGCGAAACCCCCACCACCTCAACCGATTCGCTCACGTCGACCCACCCCTGGACAATTGCCCACGCGCGGAACCGATTTCGGGGGACGTACCCAACCGCGCCGCTTTCCCCGCACGATCACCCGCGCGGCGGGCCGCCGCGGAATGCCCCGCCGACGCCTGCGGGCCGCGCCAGGTGCCGCGGGCCTCGGAAGTCCGCTTGTAGAAGTCGGTGAGCTCGATTTCCTTATTGCGCAGGGCAAGTGCGGTACCGGCCGCGGTGGTCTCGGGCATCACCTCGGCCTCCACTTCCGCCTTCACCTCGGCCAGACGGTGGCCGATCCGGGCGGCGAAGGCCATCTGAAAGTTCAGGCGCGCGGTGACCGGGGCGACCGGCGCCTGGATCCGGCGCTGAACCTGGCGACCCCAGCGCTTCTCCATGACGATCTTTTCGACAGTGGCCGAACGGTATCGGCCCGACTTGATGTACTGATCCGACGCTCGCACCATCTGCACCAGCAGGCTCGTGTAGAGGGCTTCACACGTATCGATATCGGTATCGAAGCCGTACGCGAAGACCTGGGTCGAGGTGCGCGCAACATCACAGCGCACATCATTGGCCGCGGCGATCGCCACGAACAGCTGCACGTAGGTGCGCAGCCCCTTCTTACCCGGTTCGCCGATCGGGATCATCCGCTGCACCGGGGTCGGCCTGCGCTCACGTCCGGCGATATGCGCGCGGGCCACCGCGAGATCGATCGAGGATCTGGTCGCCAACCGCTGGGCGGCGGCGAGGAACGCCTCGGCCTCGTGTTCGTTATCGGTCGATTCGGCTTGGCGCAGCAACCCGCCGATCCGGGTGAGCATCCGGTCGGGAACCGCATTGGGCGAGGTCATCAGAGCCAGCCTAACGAGCCGCTACGACAGCGGAATCGTGACGTCGGACCCGCCGATGGACTAGCCCTCTTACGAGCGCTATCGCTGCGTCACATATAACAACCATGTATCTTGCCTTGTGCACCTGCAGGGTGTGCTGCTGCTCACGTCTCGACCTTGGAGTGTTCGCGATGGCTTTGAAGAAGGTGTCGTCTCTACGTTCGTCGCTCGTACCCCGAGCGGCGCTGGCCGCTGCCTCGGTGGCGCTGCTGGCGGCGACGTTCACCAGTGCCTGCTCCAACGACAGCGGCGGCAACCCGTCCGGCCAGAACCTCACCGGTCGCGGCCCGATCACCTATGTAGAGGGCAAGGACACCACCGAGACCGGCGCGGTCAAGCAGCTGATCGAGCGCTGGAACGCCTCGCATCCGGATGAGCAGGTGACGTTCAAAGAGCAGTCCAACGACGCCTCGCAGCAGTACGACGACCTGGTCGAACACATGCGCTCCAAGCAGTCCACCTATGACGTCGTCGCCCTCGACGTGCCGTGGACCGCGGAATTCGCCGCGAAGGGCTGGATCCAGCCGCTGAAGGACACCTTCTCCCTGGACACCTCCGCCCTGCTTTCCCCGACGGTCGCCAGCGCCACCTACAACAACACCCTCTACGCCGCGCCGCGAAACACCAATGGCGGCTTGCTGTTCTACCGCAAGGACCTGGTGCCGAATCCGCCCAAGACCTGGAGCGAGATGCTGGCACAGTGCCCGATCGCCAAGCAGAACAACATCGGTTGCTACGCAGGTCAACTCGCACCGTACGAGGGCCTGACGGTGAATGCGGCCGAGGCCATCAACGCATATGGCGGCACCTTTGTCGGCGCGAACGGCAAGACCCCGACCGTCAATACCCCGCAGGCGCGCGCTGGACTGAAGGTGCTGGTCGACGCATACAAGAACGGTGATATCCCGAAGGAAGCCATCACCTTCAAGGAGCCGGAGAGCGCCAACGCCTTCAACACCGGCAAGCTGCTGTTCATGCGCAACTGGCCGTCCACCTTCGGCGACGCAGGCTCGGAATCCTCTGCGGTGAAGGACAAGTTCGGTGTCGCGCCGCTGCCCGGCGAGAACGGTGTCGGCGCCTCGACGCTCGGCGGCTACAACGCGGCCATCAGCGCGTTCTCCAAGAACAAGGCCACCGCGCTCGATTTCCTGCGCTTCCTGATCAGCGAGGATGCGCAGCACATCGTCGCGGCCGGTGCACTGCCCTCGGTGCGCGCCTCGATGTACGACGATCCGGCACTCATCGCGAAGATGCCGTATCTGCCCGCGCTCAAGGATTCGATCGCCAACGCGGTGCCGCGTCCGGTCACCCCGTTCTACCCCGCGGTGTCGAAGGCCATCCAGGACAACGCTTATGCTGCGTTGAACGGAACCAAGTCCGTCGACGACGCGATCACCGGTATGCAAAAGGGCATCGAGACAGCCGGATCGTAGGCATAAGAGCAGCGGACCCGACCATCCCGTAGGAGAGAGAAACGGTGTCGGATCCTTCGGGAACGGCCACTCGCGTGCCGAGCAAGCGCGGATTCGGTGGAACATTGGCGTTGGAGCTGCGGCGTTCCGGTAAGGCGTGGCTATTCGTCACGCCGGTGCTGATCACCCTCGCGGTGGTCGTCGGCTATCCGGTCTTCCGCGCGCTGTACATGTCGTTCCAGAAGGACGCCGGGCTCGACCCGGCGACCGGCATGTTCGTCGAGGGCGGCAGCGCCGGATTCTCGAACTACACCCACTGGCTGCTGCAGCAGTGCCAGGCGGCCGGTGAGACGGTCTCCTGCCCGACCGGCAACCTCGGCTCGCAGTTCTGGCTGGCCATCGGTGTGACGCTGTTCTTCACCGTGATCACGGTGACCCTGGAGGCGACCCTCGGCCTCGGCATGGCCATGGTGATGGGCAAGACCTTCAAGGGCCGTGCCCTGCTGCGCGCCGCAGTGCTGGTGCCGTGGGCGATCCCGACCGCGGTCACCGCCCGGTTGTGGGAGTTCATGTTCCAGTACGACGGCGTGGTGAACCGGGTCTTCGGCACTCACATCCTGTGGACCTCCGAGGCCTGGCCCGCGCGGTTCGCGGTGATCGCCGCCGACGTATGGAAGACCACGCCGTTCATGGCTCTGCTGCTGTTGGCCGGCCTGCAGGTGATTCCGGCCGATGTGTACGAGGCCGCGCGGGTCGACGGTGCGACGGCCTGGCAGCGCTTCACCCAGATCACCCTGCCGCTGCTCAAGCCCGCGCTGCTGGTCGCGGTGCTGTTCCGCACCATGGACGGACTGCGCCTCTACGACCTGCCCGCGATCATGACGCTGGGCAATCCGTCCACCCGCCCGATTTCGGCGCTGGTGGTCGAACAGGTTCGCCAAGGTCCCAATAGTGCGGCCGCATTGTCGACGATCACCTTCCTGCTGATCTTCGCGGTGGCGTTCCTGCTGGTGAAGGTCTTGGGCGCCAATGCCGTTCGGACACAGGAAGAACAGCGGGAGGCGCACTGATGACCACGGTGACCACCAAAACGCCTGCGGCGCGGACACCTTGGACCAAACGACTTGGTTCGGTGCGGCTGTATCTGGGCGCGCTGATCGTGCTGATCTGGGGCCTTGCCCCGTTCTACTGGATGGCCGTCACGGCCTTCCGCGATCCGGACTACACCTTCGACAACACCCCGTGGCCCACCCACGTCACCTTCGAGAACTTCCGCAACGCCTTCGATACCAGCCGCGGCAACGACTTCGGCAAGGCGCTGCTCAACAGCGTCATCATCGGCACGGTCACGACGGCGGCCGCGCTGGTGGTCGGTGTGCTCGCCGCGTACGCGCTGGCGCGGCTGACCTTCAAGGGCAAGTACCTGGTCTCCGGACTCATCCTGTCCGCGTCGATGTTCCCGGTGGTGGTGCTGGTCACCCCGCTGTTCCAGCTGTTCACCAACCTCGGCTGGATCGGTGAGTACCAGGCGATGATCATCCCGAACATCTCGTTCGTGCTGCCGATGACCGTCTACATCCTGGCCTCGTTCTTCGCCGAATTGCCTTGGGAACTCGAAGAAGCCGCGCGCATCGATGGTGCGACCAAGATGCAGGCGTTCCGACTGGTCATGCTGCCGCTGGCCGCGCCCGCGGTCTTCACGACCGCGATCCTGGCGTTCATCGCATCGGTCAACGAATACCTGCTGGCCCGGCTGCTCTCCAGCGATCGGACCGAACCGGTGACCGTCGCAATCGCGCGCTTCTCCGGTAACAACCCGCTCGTGCAGCCCTATGCCGCGATCATGGCGGCGGGCACGATGGTCACGATCCCGCTCGTCATCATGGTGCTGTTGTTCCAGCGCCGCATCATCTCCGGCCTCACCGCGGGCGGCGTGAAGAGCTGAATCTCGCCGCAGGCACGGCTCGAACCGGCCTGGTCGCGGAGCCGTAGAGTGGTAGCATCGCGGGTCAATTCGGCGTGGGTGCGCCACCGAAGTCCCAGTTTCCGATCGTGACCGTGCAGATGAGTTTTACCGACGCTCCGGGAGGAGATGATCGTGAGCTCGTTCGGCAAGCGGCGACAACGCGGCAGGAGTCGCCGGGGAAAACCGGTATCGGCATCGTATGCATCCGTTGCCGGGTTCAACGAGCACAGCACCAGTACGGCACGGCGCAAGGATAGAAGCAGACCCGAGAAATCGCGTCGCGCACCCACACCGTCGCGGCCCTCGTCCACGCCAACCGATCGACCTCGGCGTACCCGCGGCGAACGCTTCCGACGGCTGCTGTTCGCCCTGTTCATCACCTTCGTCGCGGTGCCGTCGCTACTGTTCGTGCTCGTCTACTGGAGCGCCGAGATTCCGGATCCCGATTCGGTGCAGACCAATCAGATCGCCACCATCCTGGCTTCCGACGGGACCAGCGTGATCGCGAAGGTCGTTCCCCCCGATGGCAATCGGGTTCCGGTGCCGCTGTCGGACGTACCGAAACCGGTGCGCGATGCGGTGCTCTCGGCCGAGGACCGCAACTTCTACACCAATCCCGGCTACTCGACCACCGCCTTCCTCCGCGCCGCCCGGAACAACATCCTCGGCAAAGAGGATGCCGGCGGCGGCTCCACCATTACCCAGCAGTATGTGAAGAATGCCTTCCTCGGTTCCGAGCGCACCCTGACCAGGAAGATGCGCGAGCTGATCATCGCGTCGAAGATGGCGCGGCAGTGGAGCAAAGACGACATCCTCGCCGCCTACCTCAACACCATCTACTACGGCCGTGGCTCCTACGGCATGGCAGCCGCCGCAAAGGCCTATTTCAATAAGCCGGTGCCGCAGCTGACCCGCGCCGAGGGCGCGGTGCTGGCCGCGGTCATCCGCACCCCGTCGATCCTCGATCCGGAAACCCATCTGGCCGATCTGACGGCGCGCTGGAAGTACGTGCTGGAGGGCATGGTCGAGATGGGTGTGCTCGCACCGGGCGAGCGCGATGCGACAGTGTTCCCGCAGATCGTCCCGATCAACGAGATCCCGGATGTCAACGAGGCCCGTGGCCCGGAGGGGCTGATCCGCACCCAGGTGCTGCGGGAATTGCGCGCCTCCGGCATCAGCGAGCGAGAACTGAATACCGGCGCATTGCAGATCACCACCACCATCGACGCCAAGGCCCAGCAGGCCGCACTCGGCGCGATCCACGATCGGCTCGACCCGCAGCCACCCGAACTGCGTAGCGCGATTGTCTCGATCGACCCGCGCTCGGGCGCCGTGCGCGCCTATTACGGCGGCTCCGATGGCATCGGCTTCGATTTCGCACAGGCACCGCTGCAGACCGGCTCCGCATTCAAGGTGTTCGCGGTGATCGCGGCGCTGCAGCAGAACATTCCGCTCACCCGGGTACTCGATAGTTCACCGGTGACCGATCGCGGCACCAGGATCACCAATGTCGAGGGCGAATCGTGCGGTAAGTGCCCGATCTCCGAGGCGCTGAAGCGGTCGCTGAACACCAGCTTCTACCGGCTGACGATGACGATGTTCGACGGACCGAAGTCGATCGCCGACGCCGCCCACCAGGCCGGGATCCCGCAGGAGATTCCCGGTGTCGCCGGTAAGACGCTGGCCGAGGAAGACGGGCGGCCGCTCAACGGAATCGTGTTGGGCCAGTACCTGGTTCGCCCCATCGATATGGCCTCTGCCTATGCGACGATCGCGAATTCCGGTGTCTACCACCAGCCGTATTTCGTGCAGCGGGTGGTCGCGGGCGACGGCCGGGTGCTGCTCGATCGGGGCGCACCCGACCAGCAGGTCGGCAAGCAGCCACCGCCGGGTCAGCAGCGCATCCCGCGCGGTATCGCCGACAACACCGCCGGGGCGATGCTCCCGATCGCCGCATATTCGAACGGGCACAGCCTGTCCGGCGGTCGGCCCTCCGCCGCCAAAACCGGCACCACCCAGCTCGGCAACAGCGAGCAGAACAAGGACGCGTGGATGATCGGCTTCACGCCGTCGCTGGCCACCGCGGTCTGGGTCGGCACCGAACAGTCCGAACCGATCCACACCGCGCGCGGCGCTGATATCTACGGCTCCGGCCTGCCCTCGGATATCTGGAAGCAGGTAATGGACGGCGCACTCGACGGCACGCCGACCGAGCAACTCCCGGCGCCGGCACCGTTGGGCAGCCAGCCGAATGCTGACAAACCCTCCGGCGGCAGCTACGACATCCTGAACCCGTCGTCCAGCACCACACCCGCACCCGCACCGGTCATCGTGATCCCGCCCGCACCGCAACCACCGCCCAAAGAAGTAGAGATCTTCCCCGGATTGACCATTCCGCTGCCGGGCTGAATGGTTCGCTGTGAATGTTCGTTTACCGGGGTCACGGGAACGGATGACATGGCAGCATCGTTGGCCAGAGTGCAGGGTGATCAGTATCGGCATCAACTCGAGCCCGGCACGCCGGGGACGGAAACCAGGCCGACGCCGACGCCACAAGATCGATGAGGAAGGATATGCGCACGAGCGACGACACAGCGGCGTGAGCGGCGGGGCCCGCAGGAGGCAGTGTGCGATGAGGGCACCGCGAACGCCGCCGCCGATCGAATACAGCGGCGCGCGATGGGCCCGGAGCGCCGCCAGATGGAGACAGACTAGACATAGGGGCTACGCCGGTGGATTTCAATGTCGTTGACCGTCCCGAGACGCTCGTGGCGGGCACAGTGCTTCGCAGCCCGGCGCTCGCGGTCGAGGGACCGCGCCGCGCGAAGGTCGAGGAGGCGTGGAAACGCAACCTGGCACGCACCCTGCCGGGGCCACCGACGACCGCGTACGTCGACCATGCTCCGGAGATCAACTCGTATCTGACCCATATCGTCGGCTACCGCTGCCACACCCTCGCAGACCTGCTCCCCGGTGATGTGCTGGCACGGGTGCCCGCTGGCCGGTTCGCGCGGTTCACGCTCAGCGGCGACAACCTCGGCGACACCATCGTGACCATCTGGCGCGCGGTATGGGATGCCGAGGCCGCCGGGCGCTTCGTACGCTCGTATACCGGTGACGTGGAACACTATCCGGACGCGCGCACCGCCGAGGTATTCGTGGCGCTGGCAGACGAACCGGTCGACGGTTAGGAACAGCTGTGGACTTCGAAATTGTCACATTGGACGAAAGCCTGGTGGCCGGACTCACCGTCCCGCTGGCCGGACGCGAGGTGACCGCCCGCGACCTGGACCTGGTGAACTTCACCTGGGACCGATATCTCGCGCGGGAGAAGAACGTACCGCGGGTGGCGGCCTATATCGGACAGAACAACCACGCCGTTGCCGTGCTCGGCTACGAGGTCGCCGAGATGGACGATATGGACGCCGGTGACGTGCTGACCCGCATCCCGTCCGGACGCTACGCGAAATTCGTTGTCTCCGATAAGCCATACGATCTGCTGCGCACCGCATGGGCGCAAGTACGCAAGGCCGAAAGCGCAGGCACCATCACCCGCTCCCACACCGCGGAACTCGAACGCTACACCGGCCCCACTTCCGTAGAGGTCTACGTCTCACTCGACTGAGCGACGCCCGAGCGTAGTCGAAGGGTGGCTCGAAACCCTGAATCCGCCCCTGGCCACAACCACTATTCGACTACTGTCGACAAGAACGCTCGAGAACGCAACCACAGCCGGTTGACCGGGCTGGTAGCTGTGGGCCTGTCCACCGGACTGCAGGGGTAAGCCGGGTACGGCACACGACGTGCCCAGCACGGCCCGGAAAACCACGGGACGGCAAACCATCCCAGGACAGCCGAATCTCGAGATGTCGGTGCAGAACAACAGGACCCACCGCAGCCCCAACCAACCAATCGGACGAAACCGGGTCACGGCAACACTCGACGCGGCAGTAGATACCGCGAAGCCGGGCCAGAGTTTCTCCGGCCCGGCTTCGCTCATCGAACCGTGTGGCTACTCCGCGCCGATGATGAATGCCTCGAGCTGCTGGCGGGCGATGTCGTCGGCCAGCTGCTTCGGCGGGGACTTCATCAGGTACGCCGAGGCCGGGAGGACGGGGCCGCCGATGCCGCGGTCCTTGGCGATCTTCGCGGCGCGGACCGCGTCGATGATGATGCCCGCGGAGTTCGGCGAATCCCACACCTCGAGCTTGTACTCCAGGTTCAGCGGCACATCACCGAAGGCGCGGCCCTCGAGCCGGACGTAGGCCCACTTGCGGTCATCGAGCCAGCCGACGTGATCGGACGGGCCGATGTGCACATCGTTGGCGCCCAGTTCCTTCTTCAGGTTGCTGGTGACGGCCTGGGTCTTGGAGATCTTCTTCGACTCCAACCGCTCGCGTTCGAGCATGTTCTTGAAGTCCATATTGCCGCCGACATTGAGCTGCATAGTGCGGTCGAGCTGCACGCCGCGGTCCTCGAAGAGCTTGGCCATCACGCGGTGGGTGATGGTCGCGCCGACCTGGCTCTTGATGTCATCGCCGACGATGGGAACGCCTGCCTCGGTGAACTTTTCGGCCCACACCGGATCGGAGGCGATGAATACCGGCAGCGCGTTGACGAAGGCCACATCGGCATCGATGGCGCACTGGGCGTAGAACTTGTCCGCCTCTTCCGAGCCGACGGGCAGGTAGGAGACCAGGACGTCGACCTTGTTGTCCTTCAGCACCTGCACGACGTCGACCGGTGCGGCCTCGGACAGCTCGATGGTCTCGGCGTAGTACTTGCCGATACCGTCCAGCGTCGGACCACGCTGCACGACAACGTCGCTCGGCGGCACGTCGGAGATCTTGATGGTGTTGTTCTCACTCGCGAAGATCGCCTCGGCCAGGTCGAAGCCGACCTTCTTGGCGTCGACGTCGAACGCGGCGACGAACTTGACGTCGCGGACGTGGTACCGGCCGAACTTGACGTGCATCAGACCCGGCACGGTCGCGGTCTCGTCCGCGTCCTTGTAGTACTGCACGCCCTGGACCAGCGAGGAAGCGCAGTTACCTACGCCGACGATGGCGACGCGGACTTCGGTGGTGTTGTCAGCCTTCTTGTCTTCACTCATGGCCGATATTTCCCTCTTTCTGTGGTGCCGCCTTCGTCGATTGCTCCGCCGCAATCAACTCGTTGAGCCAGCGCACTTCGCGCTCGCTTGATTCCAGTCCGAGCTGGTGGAGCTGGCGGGTATAGCGATCGAGTGAGCCACTGGCCTTCTTGATCGCCTCCCGCAGACCCTCTCGGCGCTCCTCGACCTGCCGTCGCCTGCCCTCCAGAATCCGCATCCGCGCTTCCGCGGGAGTGCGGCTGAAAAACGCCAGGTGGACGCCGAAGCCGTCGTCGGTGTAGTTCTGTGGTCCGGTATCGGCGAGCAGTTCGGTGAACCGCTCGCGCCCGGCCGGAGTCAGCTGATAGACCCGTCGCGCGCGACGGGTGACGCCCGCGACGTTCTCCTCGGCGATCAGCCCATCCGTCTGCATGCGACGCAGCGTCGGATAGAGCGACCCGTAGGAGAAGGCCCGAAACGGCCCGAGCAAACCGGTCAGCCGCTTGCGCAGCTCGTACCCGTGCATGGGCGCTTCGAGGAGCAGCCCGAGGATTGCCAGCTCGAGCATCGGGCTTCACCCCCTGACTGTGTGTGCAGACCTAACCGATGGATGCGACTTTCCACTATATCGGAGCGATATAAACGTGCATAGTCCTCGGCGATACATAGTGCGGTTTACGCAGGTAGAGATGACTACGCCACGGCCACGCACAGCAAGAAGCCCCGCGACCTCAACTCATGCGAGGGGCGGGGCTTCGCGCTGAATGACCAGGACTGGTCGAACTTCCCATCGGCGCCCCCAGCAGTGAAGGCAGACCGTCGCCGGATGTGCACCAGCTTCGAAACACGGTCTCGCAAACCTTTGACGCGCCTCGCAAACCGACTCACCGCGCGAAACGCCGTGCTCCAAACCCGAACGTATGCGAGACGTCCAGAAGGTATGCGACCGCCACAGCGGCCAACTCGCCCAGTGCTTTCGCCTCGGCGGCCAGTTCGGCAAGGGTGTTGCGCTCTTCCTCGCAGAGCTGACCGTCGCGCCTGCCGGTGTCCAGCAGTTGGATAGTTGTGGCACGATCGGCATCCCGCGCCCGGGTGTGGTCGGGATAACTTCCGGTGGATCCGGTGCGGCGCACAAGGTTTCGTGGCGCATTAGGCGCCGCGGGCACCGGATCGCGCACCGCGGACGGCGCCGGTAGATCTCCGACCAGACCTTCGAGTTCACCGATTGTCCTCGCGACCTGCGCCTGCGCCGTACGGTCGCGGTACTTGTCGGCACCGAGCTGCCCTTGCGCACAGGCGGCATCCAACACACTGGAAGCACTGGCGCGGTCGAGGTCACGCGCGCGCATACGTCCGGATGCTGCCGTCGACCGCCCGGATGCAGCGGGGGACACGGACGAATCGTAATGCGTGGTCGCGCGGAATATCCCAGTTCAGCCGGAGATACCGGTCGGTCGATCCAGCACAGCCCAGCGCGGTCTGCGCGCGGCACCGCTACTCTGGTTCTCGTGCGAATTCAGCGGCAGGTGGTCGACTACGCTCTCCGGCGTCGGTCGCTGCTGGCTGACGTCTATGCGGGCCGTGTCGATGTCGCCGAGGTTTGTGATGCGAATCCCTATCTCTTGCGTGCGGCGAAGTTCCACGGTCGGGGGAGCGAGGTCACATGCCCTATCTGCCGGAAAGAGCAATTGACGCTCGTATCCTGGGTCTACGGCGACGGCCTCGGCCCAATGGCGGGTTCAGCTCGCACACCAGAGGAACTGATACGCCTCGCGGAGACTCGCGAGGAGTTCTCGGTCCATGTCGTCGAGGTATGCCGGAGCTGCAGCTGGAATCATCTGGTGCAGTCCTATGTGCTCGGTACCGCTCCGTCGCCGACGCGGCGACGCACCGGCACCAGGGCCAACCGGCGCACCGCAGCCGAATGATGTGCCTGGTCATCTGCCCGTCGGGTGACACGCGGAGCCTCGACACGTCCGCCGCGGCGATAATCGTCGCACCGCGCACCGCACACCCTTACGAGTTATGGAGATCTTGTCAGTGAATTCGCCCTACGAGACTTCCCCCTACGGCGATGAACCGCACGGCGGCCGCACTCAGCGAAGTTCACCTCCTCCGAACCCGTATCCCGGCCAGCGGCCGGGCGGTCCCCCACCGGGGCGACCCGGTCCGGGTGCACCGCGTCCGCCGCAGGGCGGCCATCCGAACCAGCCGCCGCAGGGTGGCAATCCGGGCGAGCCGCGCGGACCACAGCCGCCGCGGCGACCTGGTCCGCCCCCGCAGGGTCGCCCGCCGCAGGGTCGCCCACAACCCAATAGCGCGCCCCCTGGCGCCCAGGCCACGCAGAAGATCGAGCGTCCGCAGGACCAGCGCGGCGGGTCGCTGACCGAGGCCGTCGCCGAACGCAATCGACGCTCGGCACCACCCACCGGTCCCCGTCCGGCCACGCCCCGTCCCGGCCAGGATCGTCCCGGCGCGCGCCGTACCAACGGCGCCGGCACCACCGGTGAGCGCCGCGCGAGCGCTGGTGCACCGCCCTCGGGCCCGCCGCCGCGACGCAACGGCGGTGACGGCGGCTCCGACGGACCGGGCGGTCGTCGCCCAGGCGCGAAGAAGAAGTCGCCGTGGCGGATCGTGCGCCGGGTGATCTACGTGCTGCTAGCCCTGTCCATCGTGCTGCCGAGCGTGGTCTTCCTGATCGCCTACACGACGGTTTCGGTACCCCAGCCGGGCGACGTCAAAACCAACCAGGTCGCGACCATCCTTGCCAGCGATGGCACCTCGGTGATCAGCAAGGTCGTGCCGCCCGAGGGCAACCGCACCGACGTGACCATCGACCAGATTCCGCCGCATGTGCGCAACGCCGTGATCGCGGCCGAGGACCGGGACTTCTACACCAACCCGGGCTTCTCGGTCTCCGGCTTCATACGCGCCGCCAGGGATCAAGCCCTCGGCAAGGAGAGCGCGGGTGGTGGTTCCACGATCACCCAGCAGTACGTGAAGAACGCGCTGGTCGGCGACGAACACTCGCTGAACCGCAAGATGCACGAGCTGGTCATCTCGGCGAAGATGGCGCGCCAGTGGAGCAAGGACGAGATCCTCGCCGCCTATCTCAACACGATCTATTTCGGTCGCGGCGCCTACGGTATCGATGCCGCGGCCAAGGCCTATTTCGGCAAGCCGGTCCAGGATCTGACCATCGCCGAGGGCGCGGTGCTCGCGGCCACCATCCAGCAGCCCTCCGGTCTGGATCCGGAGAAGAATCCCGATGGCGCGAAGACCCGCTGGAACTATGTGCTCGACGGTATGGTGTCCGGCGGCAATCTGAAGGCCGATGAGCGCCAAGCCCAGCAGTTCCCGCAGGTGGTCCCGGTGGCCACCGCCAAAGACAAGGGCCTGGACAGCGGTCCCGAGGGCTTGATCAAGACCCAAGTGCTCAAGGAACTGTCGGCCGCAGGCATCAGCGAGCAACAAATGAATCAAGCTGGCCTGTCGATCACCACGACGATCGATCCGAAGGCGCAGCAGGCCGCCGTCAACGCGGCGCAGAAGACGATGCAGGGCGAGCCGGAAAAGCTGCGGGCCGCGGCGGTGTCGGTGGATCCGAAGTCCGGTGCGGTGCGCGCCTACTACGGCGGTGACGACGGTCAGGGCTACGACTTCGCCAATGCCGGTCTGCAGCCGGGATCCTCGTTCAAGGTCTTCGGTCTCGCGGAGAACCTGGAGCTGGGCAAACCGCTGTCGGAGATGTACGACAGCGCGCCGATCACCGTGAACGGCATCAAGATCACGAACGTCGAAGGTGAGCAGTGTGGTACCTGCACTATCGCCGAGGCGCTCAAGCGCTCGCTGAACACCAGCTTCTATCGGATGGAGCTGGATATGCAGAACGGTCCGGCGAAGATCGCCGATATGGCGCACAAGCTCGGCATCCCGGAGACCATTCCCGGCGTCGGCAAGAGCCTCGTCGAACCGGACGGTTCCGCGCCGAACAACGGCATCGTGCTCGGCCAGTACCAGGCCAGGGTCCTCGATATGGCCTCTGCCTACGCGACTTTGGCCGCCTCGGGCATCTACCACGCACCGCACTTCGTCACGAAGGTGGTCTCCGCCGACGGGCAGGTGCTGCTCGACCGCGGTGACGTGGCCGGCGAACGTCGTGTCTCGGAAGCGGTGGCCGATAACGTAACCGCCGCGATGAAGCCGATCGCTGCTTGGTCGCGCAACCACAACCTGGCCAACGGCCGCGAGTCGGCGACCAAGACCGGTACCGCTCAGCTCGGCGACACCGGTGAGAACAAGGACGCCTGGATGGTCGGCTACACCCCGTCGCTGTCCACGGCGGTGTGGGTCGGTTCCATCGATAACTCGGCGTTGCGCAACTACAGCGGCGGCATGGTCTACGGTTCCGGCCTGCCCTCGGATATCTGGAAGGCCACCATGGACGGCGCCCTGCAGGGCACGCCCAATCAAACCTTCCCGAAGCCCGCGCCCATCAAGGGCCAGGCCGGTGTGCCCGAGTGGTCCGCACCGTTCACCCCGCCCTCGACCACAGAGGCACCGCTGCTGCCGCCGATCCAAATCGTCCCGAATACGATCGACACCCCGTTCGGGCCGATCCAGATTCCGGGCGTGCAACCGCAGACGCAGCAGCGCCAGCCGCAGCAACAGCAGCAGCAGTCGGAGACGACGCCGCTACCCGGGCAGCCGACGGTGAACTCCGATGGCTCGCTGGCGACGACGACCGGATCACCCCCACCCGGTGGCACCGGCAACGGCAATGGCAACGGCAGCCAACCAACGCGCACCCGGTAGCCTCGGGTGCCGTGACCGAACAGCACCTCGTGGACGAGCGGACGAACGGGAGCGCGCCGCAACCCAATGGGATGCCGTCCGGCACAACGCAGTCCGCCGCGGCGCAGCGCCGCGGCGTCCCGGAGCAGGCGAGCGGCGCGGCGCACTATGTCGCGCCTGCGCCGCTCGCACCCGATCTACGCTCATGTGACGGCCGGGATCGGCCCAGCCGCAACGATTCCCTGAGCGCGCAGCTGAGCACCGTCGTCGGCGGACCGGTCGGTGACCACGCGCTCATCGGCCGCGTCCGGTTCTGGACCCCGATGCGGGTATTGCTCGCTTTCACGCTGGTCTTCCTCGCACTCGGGTGGGCGAGTAAGGCGGGCTGCATCCAGCAGACGACCGCCTCCGACGGTTCACTCACCCTGGACTGGAACAACGGCCGCCAATACGTGGCCATGTGCTACTCGGATACGGTGCCGCTCTACGGCGCGGAACGCTTGAACGAGGGCGCGTTCCCGTACAAGAAGCAGTGGTCCGAGCAGACCCCGGACGGCGGCCGGGAAACCAGGTACATGGAGTATCCGGTGCTGTCCGGGCTCTATCAGTACGCGGCGATGCAGGTCGCCAAGACCTGGGACGCATCACCACTGCCCGGTGCGTTGCAGGTCGTCATCTACTTCAATGTGGTCGCGGTCGGCTTGGCCATGGCCTGGCTGGTCACCGTGTGGGCCTCGGCGCAACTAGCCGGGCGGCGGATCTGGGATGCCGCGATGGTCGCCTGCTCCCCATTGGTGATTGTGCACATTTTCACCAACTTCGACGCGCTCGCAACGGCTTTCGCCGCGACCGGCCTGCTCGCCTGGGCGCGCCGGCGAGCGGTGCTCGCGGGTCTGCTGCTCGGGCTCGGCGGCGCGGCCAAGTTGTATCCGCTGCTGCTGCTGGGGCCGATCGTGGTGTTGTGCCTGCGCGCCGACCCACTGCAGCGGGTGCCGAGCGCCCGCCTTGGCCTGCGCCTGAGCGATATCACCGGGTGGCACACCGCGTTGACCTGGCTGCGCGAAACCCCGTACCGCCTCCAGTTCCTCAGTGCCCGTCCGCTCGGCGCGGCCGCGCTGACCGTCGCGGCGACGGCCAGCACCTGGCTACTGGTCAATCTGCCGATTCTGCTGCTGTATCCGAACGGCTGGCGAGAGTTCTTCCGGCTCAACACCACTCGGCACGCCGATCCGGACTCCATCTACAACGTCATCACCTCGTTCACCGGCTGGGCCGGTTTCGACGGCAAGATCGACCACGCCCATCAGCCGACCATCCTCAACCTGGTGTCACTGTTGACATTCGCCGTCGCCTGCGCGGTGATCGCCTATATCGCACTCACTGCCCCGCGTCGTCCTCGCCTGGCCCAGTTGTGCTTCCTGGTGGTCGCCGCATTCCTGCTCACCAATAAGGTGTGGAGCCCGCAGTATTCGCTGTGGCTGGTGCCGCTGGCAGTGCTCGCGCTGCCGCATCGCCGAATTCTGCTGGCGTGGATGACCATCGACGCGCTGGTCTGGGTGCCACGCATGTTCTACTACCTGGGCCTGGACCGCAAAGGCCTGCCCGAGCAGTGGTTCACCGGCACCGTTTTGCTGCGCGATCTCGCGGTACTCGTATTGTGCGCGTTGATCATCCGCCAGATCTATCGGCCGGAGGAGGATCTGGTCCGGCGCGATTTCGTCGACGATCCGGTGGGTGGCATTGTCGATCGCGCGCCGGACCCGCTGCTGCCATGGCTGCCGGAGGCGCTGCGGCCGCGGGTGGCGGCCATCCGCTAGCGACTGCTTGCAGGTCGCTCGAAAGGGTCCGCTAGCGACTGCTTGCAGGTCGCTCGAAAGGGTCAGCTAGCTGGTGCGCAGGAAGCGCGCCTGTCTCGCCGGTTCCCTCGGCAGCAGGTCCAGATCCAGCTGCCACGCACTGCCGGTCCACGGATCGAACAACGGGGTGCCGTCCATCGTCGGCAGATGTCGGCAGGACTGCGACAGCATTGCCACCGTGCCGTCACTGGACTCGGATTCATCGGTGCCGACGATCACCGTGGACAGCCCGATCAGATCGCCGCGCATCAGCAGTACCGCGATGCGCTGTGCATCCGCAGCCTGGTAGCCGTGTGGGAAGTCGGCGGCGAGCAACACCCGGTGTTCGGTCGGCGGGGTGAAATTCCCGGTGGAATAAGCCAATTCGGCCAATTCGGCGGCATCGACCAGGGTCTGCAGCCGAGCCGAGATCTCGCCGAAATCGGTGATCGGCGGGCCGTTCAGCACCGGGGTCAGCGGACCGACGAGCTGACCGAACGCACCGGTCAGATCGATCATGTCGACCAGGGTGCGCCGACCGGGATCGGCCGCGAGCAGCCGGGCCAGCACCGCGCCGACGATCGGGGTCGCGGCGGCCGTGGTTTCGGTGTCGATCCACAGCGGGCGGGTCAGCGGCACCGGGACGCAGTACGGAATGCGCAGCGGCCCACGTTCGATCGCGTAGAGCTCACCGAGCCGGATACCGTCGCTCGGCGTCGGCGGACGATCCCAAGCGGGTGAATCCCATGTGGCCAGCGATGGCGGCAGCTGCCGATCGGCATCGGCGAGTTCGCGCATGAGCTGTTCGGTATCGCGCAGGTGGTTGCTCTCGGCGGTGGCGATCAGGTCGTCACAGCGGCGCTGTGCGGCCTGACGCGCGTCCTCGACGGCCGGAGTGTTCCTGGTCGCCGGATCCGAAACCGCCGCGGACAGTTCCTGATCCAACCGCTGCATGGCGTAATCGCGTGAGGAGATGACCGCGGCGGCCGAACGCGCGGCATCCTCGAAGATCATCCACAGGCGTTCGAGTCCGTGCGCGACCTCGAGCGGCGCCGGACCGGTCGCACGGGAGTCACCGGTGCCGGGACCGCTGATGGTGTCCTGACCGCTGAAACGTCCCGGGGTGCTGACGGGTTGGGCATCGTGCAGATCGGCCGCACTGTGCTGACCCGCGGGTTGACCGGACGGCGGTGTCGGCGGTTCGTCGACCTCGACACCGTGCGCCGTGAGCAGCACGGCCAGTCCACCCGCGTAGCCCTGACCGACCGCGCGCAGCTTCCAATCGGTCCCGCGCCGATACACCTCCAGGCAGATCAGCGCGGTCTCGCCCGCGGACGGATCGATCGCGAATTCGGCTGTCGCGATATCGTTTACGGCGAGTGCCGCGGTCACCGCGCCGAGCCCACCGGGCTGCGCTGGCGCGGCCGGATCGGTGCTGACCACCAGCAGCACCGCCTTCGCGTCGGCACGCACCTCGGCGAGCCGGATGGTGACACCGTCCTCCGACAGCGTCACCCCCGCCGTCTCGATCTGGTTGTAGAACACGAAATCGCCGGTATCGAAGACCCGCAGGTTCTCCGCCACCACGAGCGCGGAAACATCGAGGGCAGCCCCGGCTTTCGCGCTGAATCGAACGATATCGCCGGTCAGCACGATATTCTGACCGGCCTTCAGCTGAATCACGTTGTCCGCCCCGTTATTTCGTGTTCTGATCGTCAATTGCCGAGGAACCGGCCCAGCTGCGGAACCGCCTCGCCGGGATGTTTGGCCTGGAAGCCTTCGCCGAGGGCTTGCATCTTCCAGTCGCTGCCGACCCGGAACAGCTTGGCCATCGCCATCGCGGTGAACGGCATACCACCGGCGAGGGTGTACCTGGCCAACTCGGCATTGTTGGCGCCGTCGACCAAGCGGCAGAACGCATTCTGGATCTGCTCGAAGGTGTGTCCCTTGTAGGAGGTCACGATGAACACCAGCGCGCTGACATGGGCCGGAATGCGGGTCAGGTCGACCAGGATCACCTCGTCGTCGCCCTCACCCTCACCGGTGAGGTTATCGCCCTGGTGCCGGATCGAGCCGTCCTTGGAGGTCAGCTGACCGTAGTAGGCCACATCCACGACGTTCATATCGGCGAACATCACGACCGACGCGTCGAGGTCGACATCGACGGTCCGGTTGCCGAACATGCCACGGTTGCGCACCGGATCCCAGCCGAGACCCATCTTCACGAAGGTCAGCGCGGCGCCGCCCTCCTTGCGCAGGGTGACCCGCTGCCCCTTGACCAGGCTGACCGGACCGTTTTTGCTCAGGCTGATCTCGGCGGGCGGCTGCTGCTGGGCCGCGGGCTGTGCGGGCGGCGGATAGCCCTGGCCGGGGCCGGGCTGTGCGGGCGGCGGATAACCACCGGGTCCGGGCGGGGGCGGGTAGCCCGCACCGGGCGGCGGCGGGTAACCGGGTGCGCCCTGCGGGTAGGCCTGCGTCGGCGGGTACTGCGGCGGCTGCTGCGGCGGCTGCTGCGGCGCCGGGTGCGCGGGCGGCGCCGGCGGCGGGTAGCCCGGTCCGGCCTGGGTGGGCTGGTAGGCCGGTGGCGGTGGGACCTGCGTCGCGGCCGGAGACTCGTCGACGCTCACACCGTGATCGGTGACCAGCGCCGCGAAACCACCCGCGTAGCCCTGGCCGACCGCCCGCACCTTCCACTCGCTCTGGCGCCGGTACAGCTCGAGCGCGATCACGATCGACTCGGTGTTCAAACCGTCGATGCGGTACTCGTACAACTGATTACCCGCCGAATCCGACACCACCGCCGTCGGCGCGGGAAAGCGGCCGAAATTGCTGGTTACGTCGTCGAGGGTGATCACCGCGCGGATCTGCGTGATATCCGCGGGCACGCCATTCAGCGATACCGCCAATGACGCTGGATGCCCGGCCGGTGCGGGCTGCAGATTCACCCCGGGGCCATTGGGCTGATTGAAGAAGACGAAGTCCGCATCGGAACGGACCTTCCCCGACTCGGTGACCAGTAGCGCGGACAGATCCGCCGGTGCGGTCAGCTGGACGGAGATCACCACGTCGTTGGTGGCCAGCGGGCCATTCTGACCCTTGGCGAGTGTTGCGGACAAGTTCGACCCTTCGCTTGTCGGTGCGTACGGTGCCACTCTACGAGAAACGCGCCCAACGCGATCCGAAGTAACCACCGCCATGGCCCAGATCTGTCCCCGAAGATCGGTTAGGGTGGCGAAACGCAGTTGGAATGTGGGCGATCAACACCATGTTCCCGAACGAGACAGCAGGCAAACTCCCCATGGCGCAACTGTTCGAGCAGTCGAAAAAGGTGATCGAGGCGCACCTCGCCGGAACGAGTATCCGCGCGATTTCCGGCTCGATGGTGGCCTATGAAGGAAATGTGCAGTTCAAGTCGGCCGGTTTCGGCGGTGGCGACGGCGTACTCGCCGGACTCAAGCGGCGCGCCACCGGTGAGAAACTGTCGTTGATGGAATGCGGCGGCAATGGCCGGGTCTTCTTCGCGGTGAACGGTCAGCACGTCACCGTGGTGAATCTGAATAACGAGACGCTGCAGGTGGAATCGCAGCAGCTGCTCTGCTTCGCCGGAAACCTGCGTACCGATGTGCGTTTCGCCGGTCTGCGCGGCGCATCGTCGGGAGCGGGCCTGTTCACCACCACGGTGACCGGACAGGGCCAGGTCGCACTGCTCTCGGCCGGTGGGCCGCTGATCCACCTGGAGGTCTCGCCGCAATATCCGTTGATCGTGGATCCGGATGCCTTCGTCGCCTGCCGCGGCAATCTCAGTCAGTCGTTCGTCACCGATGTGTCGTGGCGCACCTTCGTCGGCCAAGATGCCGGGGAGGCGTTCTCATTGCGCTTCGACGGTCAGGGCGTCGTATTGATCCAGCCCGCGGAACGGTAAGGGGGCCTGCGATGTTCGAGAAGGTCAACGGCAAGGTCGTCAAGGTCGATGTCGGCATGGCGGGCGGGGTGGTCGCGCGCAATGGCGCGATGCTGTTCTACACCGGCGATATTTCCTTTGCACCGCACCAGATTCCGGGCGCGGCCCCGGGCATGGGCGGTGGCGGCATCATGCGCATGGCGGGGCGGATGATGGCCGGTGAGCATGAGCGCACCATGCTGGCGACGGGCAATGGCCAGGTGCATTACGGCTTCGCCGGGCTGGAGGTGCATGTGGTGCAGATGCAACCGGGCGCGGTACTGCGCGTCGAGGCCTCGCGACTGCTGGCCAATACCGCCGCGCTGCAGAGTTCGATTGTGTCCGTGATGAGTTCGGGCGGCAGCAGCGGTGGCGGCGGGCTGATGGGCGCGTTGCGCGGCGCCGCGAGTGGTGCGCTGACCGGCCAGGGCATGTTCACCACGCAACTGTCCGGACAGGGTGCGGCGGTCTTGCTCGCACACGGCGGATTCATGGAACTTCCAGTAGGCGGTCCGCTCGGTTCATCTGGGGGAAACCCCCAGACCCCCTGGCAGATCGTGGTCGACCCGCAGGCCTTCGTTGCCGCATACGGCAATGTGCAGACCGAGTTGAAGACGGCGCTGAGCTGGCGCGACGCGGTCGGCCGTGGCTCCGGGGAGGCCATGCAATTGCATTGCGTCGGACAGGGCGTCGTCTATGTGCAGGCCTCGGAAGAGAAGTTGTGAACCATGAGTGAGCGAAGCGAGCAAGTCATGTTACAGCGTGCATCACTCATGACGGAGCCGAGCGCCAACGAGGCGCAGTCATGAGTGAGATTTTGAATCCGCTGAATCTCGGTGAAAGCGACAACATTCCGGGCAACAGCTACGCCTACTGCATCGACCTGACCAAGCCCTGGTTCATGCGCAAGGGCGCGATGATCGCCTACTACGGCGATATGCGGTTCCAGATGCTCACCCACGGGCTGCAGGGCGGACTGCTGCACATGGTCTCCCAGCAGTTCTCCGCACCGCTGTTCACCGGCGACTATGTGATCGCCGAGGGCCACGGCAAGCTGATCATCGGCGACCGCGGCTACGACATCAACTCCTATGACCTCGAGGACAACGGCAACCTCACCATTCGCGCCGCCAACCTGCTGGCCTTCGAACCCGGCCTATCGCTGAACCAGTCGATCGTTCCCGGCTTCCTCACCCTCATCGGCACCGGCAAGTTCCTGGCCTCCTCCAACGGCCCGGTCATGTTCGCCGAACCGCCACTGCGCGTCGACCCGGAAGCCCTTGTCGGGTGGGC
Source organism: Nocardia sp. CA-107356 (assembly GCF_050946365.1). Lineage (NCBI taxonomy): Bacteria > Bacillati > Actinomycetota > Actinomycetes > Mycobacteriales > Nocardiaceae > Nocardia > Nocardia sp. CA-107356. The sequence goes on from NZ_CP191992.1 coordinate 10,072,198, forward strand.
GGATTGCCCGTCCCCCAGCCATCACTACGACCAGCGCTGGGTCTCCAACTTCCTCGCCGCCGGTGCCGCCCGCTTCGGCGTGAATTCCGGTGAGGAGCGCCAGTTCGACTTCACCGGTGCCGGAACGGTTCTCATCCAATCCAGCGAGAAGATCCTCAGCGATTCGGCGGTGGTGCGCACCATCGAAGGCCAACTCCAGAGCGGTATGACCGTCGGCGGCCTGCAGCGGCTGCAAGGCGTCATCGCCCAGCAACTGGGTGCTCAGCAACGCGACTACTGAACCGAATGACCTCCGGATCCTCCTCGTAGTCCTACCTTCGGCGGACTCGCGGCACCGGGCTCGATCATTAGCTTTCCCAACAACAGCCATCGCGTTGGGAGGCAATCATGAGTATCGGATCGGTGATCGCGATCGTGGCGGTCATCGCGGTGGTGGTGAAGCGGTTCTACGGCGAACCGATGAACGCCCGCGACACCTTCGGCCCGCCGGTCATCCTGTTGGCGATCGGTATCTACAGCGTCACCAAGGTCGCGGACCTCAACGGCACCGATATCACCTGGCTGATCATCGGCGGCGGCGTCGGCCTGGCCTTCGGCGCGGTCCGCGGTACCACCATCGAAATCTTCACCCGCGACGGCCACCTGTGGCAGCGCTACACCAGGTGGACCGTTGCCGTATGGGCCGTTTCGATGGTCGCGGGCTTCGGTATCAGCACCCTCGGCACCGCAATAGGCATGCACCACGACGCCCGGCCCACCACCCTGTCCATCGGTATCGGCATGGTCGGCGAAATGCTGACCCTCGGTTTGCGCGCCCTATCGACCGGCATCCCCTTCGCCCCCGACAGGGACGCCTCCGCGGACCACCGTGACGGCTCCATATTCGACCGCTTCCTGCCGCAGACCCACCCCACCCAGCCGCAATCCCGGTCCCCGAGACTGCCTTTCCCCACCGACCCCGCCTACCCCCGCCCGGATCCTCGTCGCTACGAAACCCAGCCACATCGGCCCGCGACCGATCCCACCTCCCACCGTCGCGACTCCGCTCCGCCTCCGGGCATCGACCGCTCCCCTACCCTCCGCGATGCCCTCGACTGGCTCAATCGCACTCGCAACCGCTGAGACACGATGCTCGAGTGTGGTCGGGATCAGATGTTCCAGCCGCCGATGACCGATCGGTCGCGGCGGAGTGCGGCTGGCGCCGAGGGGGCAGGAACCCGAGCCGAAACACCGGCCAGCTCAGGTGATTCGATCACTGATTTCGGTCGGGCCCTGGACAATTGAAAGATGCCACCCTTCGCACTGCCGCAAGAACGACTCGCGGCGCTGGCGGATCTGGTGCGGGACGAAGCCGCGTTCGAGCGTGCGTATCCGCGGGTGGCGGACTATTTGGCGATGGCCGGGCAGTTGGCGGGGACCGGGGATGCGGTGGCGGATGCGGCATTCGATCTGCGGTTGTTGCACTTCATGACCGGTGGGAACAGTGCCAATCCGTATTGGGATATCGTCGCGCCGTCGGCGTCGACGGGGCCGCCGGAGCACGGCGGGCGGCGCGAGGTGAATGGTGGCCGTGCGAAAGGCAGTGCACGGCTCGGGTATGCGCAGATCGTCGTGCAGGCGACCTACGCCTATGCCGTTGCGGCCCCGGAGACGCTCAGGTGGATCGCCGATATCACGCGCGGGCGATCGGTTGCCGAGATCGGCGCGGGGCGCGGCTACTGGGCCCGCCAACTCGCCGAATCCGGTGTGCGGATCAGGGCTTTCGATACCCATCCACCGGACCGCGCGAACAACACATCCTTTCCCTCGGCGGCCGGGCAACCGCATATCTGGCATCCGATCCACGAACTCCGAGACGCCAACGCCTACCGCGACATTGCCGATGCCGCCGATGTGCTGTTCCTCTGCTGGCCACCGGGGTGGGAGAACCCCATGGCATCCGGCGCGCTCGATGCCTACCAGCGCGTCGGTGGCGATCTGCTCATCTACATCGGCGAACCACCCGGCGGCCGCACCGCCGACACCGCCTTCTTCGATGCGCTGGACGCGGATTGGGAGTTGATCGATCAGGACCCCGGCTATGTCGCCTGGTGGAACCTGGCCGATTCCGCCCAATGCTGGCGACGCCGCTGACCGCCGGACCTACGCATCCGACTCGGCCCGATCGACCGCCGCGAGCCCGAAACGTTCGGAGAAGGCCGACATTTCGTCGAACTGCTCGGCGCGGTCGGCCGCCGTAGCGCCGACCACGATGCGGGTCACACCTTGGGCGGCGAACCCAGCCACCCGCTCCGGCGGCATAACGATCGATCCCCAGCGGGTGTACTCGAGTGCGGACGGATCACGCCCCGCCTCGACCGCCGTCGCACGGGCGAGCTCCAACTGGGCGGCACGTTCGGCGGGCATCAGCATGCCACCCGGAAAATAGCCGTCACCGCGACGGCCGACCCGGCGAGCGGCAGCGCGGCTGGAGCCACCGATGTGGATAGGAAGCTGCTGTGTCTCATGTGGTTTCGGATAGACGCACAGGTTGTCGAAGGAAAAGAACTCGCCGTGATAACTGACGCCGTCCGCACCGCCGGACCACAGCAGCCGCAGCACATCGATCGCCTCGTCCGCACGACGACCGCGACCGGCGAAGTCCACCCCGAGCGCCGCGGCCTCACGCGGCAGTGTCCCGAGTCCCACGGTCAGCAGCCGCATCCGGCCCTTGGACAGCACATCGATGGTCGCCAGACGTTTGGCCAGCACCACCGGATGCCGATACGGCAACAACAGCACCCCCGTGCCGAGCAGAATGCGCCGGGTCGCGGCGGCGACAAAGCTCAGACAGTCGAGGGGATCGGGAAATGGCAACGTGGACGGCATTTCGAGCGCGCCGACCTGCGCACCCGGATACAGCGCGATGTGGTCGGGCAGGTAGATCGACTCGAAACCACACGCCTCGGCATGCTGCGCGAAGGCCATCAGACGGTCCGGGTCGGTGCCGTAATACGGTGTGCTGTAGCTGATTCCGAATTTCATCGGGTGGCCCGTCCGATCCGGTCGCGCAGCTGCGCGCGCACCGCGGTCAACCGATCGATGGCCGCGTCGACCTCGTCGAGCTTGCGCTGCAGGGTGGCTACGGACTCGGGGCAGACATCACCCGACGGGTTCCCGGCACGTAGGCATGCGACGAACGGCCGAATATCCTCGAGGTCGAAACCCACATCCAGCAGCGTCCGGATCTTGTGTACGACCCGCAACTCCGATTCGTCGTATACCCGGTACCCATTGGTCGAGCGCTGTGCCCGGACCAGCCCGTGTTCCTCGTAGTACCGCAGCGTACGGGCGCTCGTACCAACCCGCTCCGCGAGCTCGCCGATCAGCATTCGATCTCCTTCGAACCGTCACGGCAACGCTAAAGGTTGCCGCCGGTGTCAACGCAAGCCCTTACTCGGCGGATCCCGGGGCTGCCTTGATGAACCAGTTGATGATCTCCTCGCCCGCCAGAATTCCCGACGCACGGGTGATGGTGAGGTTGGGGTGGGTCCAGTTGAGTTGTTCGAGTTCGCCGTGGCGGGGGCGGATGGCGGAGTCGGCGGTGCGCAGCATTTCGGCGTCGAGGGCGCCGTCGCCCGCGGCGAGAGTCATCGCCGCATCGGTGAGTTCGCCGCTGTCGATCAGGCGGCGGCGGACCTCGCGGACCGCGTGGCTCTTGCAGACGGCCATGGGCATGGTGTAGATCTTGCGGCCCTGCTGGGAGGCCGACCAGCCGCGCGGGCGGCACCAGGCGTCCCATTCGGCGAGGAAGCCCGCCGGCACCTCCTTCGGCTTCACCACGAGGTAGGTGAACAGATGGTCGGCGATGCGGAATTTGGTGACCCAGGAGTCGTCGATGCGCGCGCGCAGTTCGGTATTCACCTCCGGTAGCGTCGCGCCGCTGGCCCGCACCTGCGCGTCGATATCGATGCGCCAGCGCATATCCGGTACGCCGTCGACCAGGATATTGCCGCCATTACTGGCGATCGCGTATCGCCAAGGAGCGCCGGGCAGTTGGATCCGCTCGAACTGCTTGATGGTCCGAGTGGTGGTGGGGATGACCGCGGCGGGTTCGGTCAGGGTCTGCATCCGCAGGGCGGCGGTGGTCGTCATGAACGACAGGGGCGCGCCCTCGAGATGCTCCACGCAGACCGTCGGCACGTCGGTCGCAGCATGGAAAGCGTTGCGCGAGTAGATCATCGTCCGGTCGAGATCGGTAGCGATCAGAGCATGTCTTCGTAGTTTTCGTAGGTGCATTACTGCTGTACGTCCTTGATCAATCCCATGCACGAGTAGGCGAGATCGGGTACGACCTCGACCGGAACACCGCGAGCCGCGGCGAGCAGCCGGATATGTGCGTGCTCGGGCGCATCCGGCTCACGCACCAACACCCGCCACGGCAGTCGTCGCAGCAGCACCCGAGTCGTTTCGCCGACACCGGGTTTCACGAAATTCACGCTGGCGACGCCGTACGCCTCGCGGACCTTGTCCACCGAGGCCCAACCGGTCCAGGTCGGGGTCCGGTCGGCAGCGCGCACGGCGGCCAGTTCGGCGGGTACGCGGGCGCGGACGGTATCGAAGGCCGCGCTCACGGTGTCGAGCAGGCGGCCGGATACGTCATCGCCCGCCAAATCGCGGTAGAACTTCGCGCCGTGGAACTCGCCGGGGCCGATCAACGTGTCGTTCAACACGGTGCGCGAAATCAGCCCGGAGACTGTCGAATTCAGGCAGGCCGGGGCGATGAGGAAGTCGTCGCGGGTGCCATAGGTGCGCACGCAATGTCCCGGATCGGCGAGTACCGCGAGCTCGTCGTCGAATCGCGCGCCGCCAGCGGCGTGATACGCATCGAGCGCTTCGGTGAGTTCACGGGTGATCGCGCCCTTGCCGGTCCAGCCGTCGACGAATACCACCGACGCCGGATCATGATGACGCGCAAGGTAATCCAACGCTGCGGCATCAATGCCGCGATCGCGCACGATCGACACCGCGTAATGTGGCACATCGAGGCTCGGCAGATCCGCCCCGCGCCCGCCGCGCAGCCAGCGCCGCATCAGAATCCCGATCGGCGTCCCGGCCCTGGCCAGTGACACCAGCACGATATTGTCACCGCGTTCGGCGATAACGAGTTCCGATACCGTAGCGACGGCGAGCGCAAGCCGCTCGGCACTGTCGGCGAGCACCTCGTCGAACAGCGAGCGATATGCGGCATCCGGCTGATATTCGATCGGCAGTGATTCCGCGTAATGCGCCGCACCGGACTGGATTCGGTGCTCGCGCTCGGCGACATCGGCTTCCAGGTCGACCTCGGACAGATCCTTCAACAGCCAGGAAACCTCGTGAGCCGCATACGATCCGAAGGCCGGGCCGTGTAGCGGTACCGGCAGCTGTAGTGCCGATTGCGGGGAGGTATTCGATTCCGGCACAGCGTTCGACCTCATAGCACTCTCGGTTCGGGCACGACGACGGCGATCGGTGTCGCGTCGCTGCGATCGGCGTGCAGCATTCGCGGATCCGCGCCCGGCAGCACCGCCAACAGGACGTCGGCGCCGGATGCGGTCAGCACATCGATCAATCCACTCTCGGAGCGCAGTTGAGCGGAATCCGCTGGCGCATCGATGACCACGACCAGAACCGGGTCGACCGCGACAGACCGCACAGGTGTCGTCGCTATGGACAGCTCCGCGTGTTCGAAGGCCTCCTCGCCCAACATCGCAACGTCGCCCAGCGCCGCACCCTCGCCCAGCGCCGGGTCGCCCAGCGCCGGGTCGCCCAGCGCCGGGTCGCCCAGCATCGCACCGTCGGCAAATGCCGGGTCGCCGAGCGTCGCGCTGTCGCCCATCGCCGCGAGATCCGACAACGCGTCCTCGATCCAGTGCGCGTTGTACAGATAGCGCGGTTGCGCCTCACCGGGTTCGGGTGCGATGAACCGGAATCCGCGCCGCAGTGGATAGCCGGGTTCGTCGAGTACATACGCGGGCGAGCGAGTGGTCGTCTGGAATCGTGTCGCGATCCCGGCCTCGGCGAGTTCGGCCGCCAATCGCAGCGGCAGGTACATCAGCTCTTCGTGCCCGAGCACGATCGCGGGCCGTTCGGCGAAATCCTCGGCGAGCCGAACCCGCAACGCCCCGGCCGCCTGCGCGAGCGCCGCCTCGAACGCATCGGTATCCGATCGCAGAATCCCGTGTCTGCCGCCCTCGGGCACCGCAGCGGGCCAGGGCAATTCGATCTGATCGAACGAACCACGCTGCGCCGCAGTCTGATTCAGTTCTGGATCCGGCATCGCGGACACCGTCTCGACCAGATCATCGGGCAGCAGGGTGCGCCCCGATGCCAGGCATACGGTGTCGATCCGCGCGCCCAACTCCTCGGCCGCCGCTTCGAACCGCGCCCGATCGGCCGCGGTCCGCATATCCACCAGCGACGCGAGCACATAATGCGAACGCGGCGAGAACCCGTGCAGTGCCCGCACCGCATCGATCGCGGTATCCCCGGTGGAGATTTCATCGTCGACGAGCACCAGCGGCAGATCGTTGACGAAGATATCTGCGGGCGCGGGCTGCAGCATATGTGAGGTGGCGTGCGAATGCCCCTCCTCGAATCCGGTCAGCGTCGCAGCGGTGGGCACCTCGCGACGGGTCGAGTGCAGATAACACCCGGCCCCGATCCTGGCCGCCACGCAATGCCCCAATCCCGTTGCCGTCTCGGCGAATCCGAGCACCACCGCCTCGCGCTCACCGAGTGCCGCACGCACCAGGTCACCGAGCCGATTTCCCGCGCCGAGTACCACTCGCGGATCGGTCGGCAGATGCTTCCCGAGCACGGTGGACACCAGCAGATGCGCACGGCGAGGATTGCGCCGCAGCCCGGGCTGGATCAGCGTCGCGATCGGCAGTTCGGCGGGCAGCACATCCACCGATCCGGCAGCACCGTGTGAGCGTTCGTGCCGTAGTTCGATACCCAAATTCCTGGTCGCCCAAGCATTCCCGCTCACTCGATCACCAATGCCGTCAGCAGATCGACGAACGAAACACCCTTGTTCGCGACACCGAAAACCCTGGCCCGCAATAGCGTCTGGCGCGCCCAACTGCGATGCGGCCGCATCTCGTTCATTTTGTTCCGATATCCCGACGCCGCCACCCCACCGACGTCGACCTGCAGAATATCCAGCGCGTCCGAATACTCTTCGTGCGTCACCACCGACAGCGCGTGCACCGCCGCCACATGCGACGGATGGATCACCGTTTTGCCCTGGATCCCATTGGCCCGGTCCAGTGTGATCTCACGTAGCAGACCATCCAGATCCCGGCTGACCAGATAACGCCGGAACGGCACCGCATCGGATTCCTCGAACGGCGCGGTCCGCAGCAGCGGCCGGAACATTCGCTCATGGTCGGCGAAGTACTCCCACACCGGCCCGGTGATCACAAAACCCGAGCCATCGGAACGCCCGAGGTAATTCACGATATCGGCGATGACGTCGGCGACCACTCGCACGTCGTAGATCGTCAGATCCCGGTCGCGGCGGATGCCGAAGGTCGAGCACATATCGGTCGCCCCGACGCGCACCGCGAGTATCCGCTCCCGGTGCTCGGCGAGCAGCGCCGCGATCTGCGTCAGCTCCTGATCACGGGTCTGGCGATGCACCAGCGCCGCCGATTCGAGTACCGGCATGCCGTACACCGGCCGGCTCAGCCGCTCCCCGGCCGCATCGAGCGCCGCGAGATATTTCGGCCCGCTCGCACTGTCGAACTTCGGGAAGACGAATCCGGTCAACACCGCTGCACCAGCGCCGAGCTGCTCGACGATCTCGGTGACGGTATCCACGTCCCGAACCCGAACGAACAGCAGCGGGTTCGGATCAGGGCTGTCCGCAAGCAGATTCAGCGTCGCGACGGTCTGTTGTTTGGCGAACTCCACCTCGTGATCGGCGACCGCGTCTTCGAGATCGATGACCATCGAGCACACTCCGCGCGCGGCCCGCCGGCTGATCGTCACGGCGAGATCCGGCCGGGTCGCCGGTGCGTACAGGGTGGCGCCGAGTGCGAGCGCAAGCAGTTCCCGGTCGGCGTGATCGCCGAACGGTTCGGGTTGTCGATGGAAAAGGCGCCGTGCCTCCGGGCCGTGCAGCTGCCGGAAATGGCGCAGTGGCAATTGCTTTCGCAGGGAGATCTGTTGCTGGACGGCGATGCCCGCGGTCATCGTTGCGCTGTCCTCATCCCTCGTGGTGGTGGCCGCATACCTCTGGCCTCATTCTCGTCGTGGTCCTGCTTGTTTTCTCATTCGATCCACTACCCCGGCTACGAACTCCGCGACGGCATCCAATTCGGCCACATAGGCCCAGTAGTCGGGGTGACGCCCCGACAGGTTTTCGGTGATTCGATCGATTCGGTCGACCTGTGCATCGAGCACAGATCCCCATTCGTCGACGAGCCCACGGCTCACCGCGAGCATTTGCGCGTCCCGCAGCCGAAATCGTACGGCCTTGGCCTTCTCTTGCGGATTCTCACGGACCTCGCGCAGCAATGTCAGCCGTTTGGTGACAGCGTCTACCTTCTGTTCTGCCTCGGCGAGGTAGCCCCGTGCGGATGTGGTCAGCTCAAGTGCAAACTCCGGATTGTTCTCGGCCGCCGCCGCACGTGCCCGGACCAGGGCAGCGTCGGCGGCATTTACGGCCTGTTGACTGTCCTGCCCATTGTTAGCCAGATCCGCCGAACTCGCAGCATTGAACTCCCGGAGCAACTCCGAGTAGGCGGGCGCCAACCGCTCGCCACGGGTGCGCATCGCGGCCATTCTGGTGCTGACCGAGGTAATTGCGTTGGCCGCGGCCGCGGCACGGGATGGGGCCTGCGCCAACGCTTCTGCCAGCGCTTTCGTCGCCGATTCCAGACGGGTGGCGGCCGCACGGACGGTCGCCGCCGGCACCTCGTTACCGAGGGCCTCCAGTGTGAGCAGCGACTCATCCACCGCGGCGGCGTACTGACGTACCGAAGGGTAGTCGGCGTATTCGGATTCGGCGGCCTGCCTGCGAACACCCGCCGCCGCGACCTTCACCTGATGAGCGAACTGCGGCACCGTGCCGAGCACCGCGACCGCGTGCTCGAGTTGGGTTCGGTTGCCGCGATAGAATTCGTCGACGGCGCGGGCCGCGTCGGTCAACTGCCGGACCAGGGTGTCCACCCGCGCCTGCCCCTGTGGCATCGACGTGCTGTCGCGCTCGGCATTGTCCAATTCCTCGGTCAATGTCAGATACGCGCCCGCCGCGTCATAACACCGGCTCCGCACGGGTTCCCATTGCGTACTCATCCGCCGCTCCGGGAACACCTGCTCGCTGGCGTGTACCGCGGCCTCGGCCGCGCTCTGACGCTGATCCATATCGAGAAACGCGGCCGCCACTGTCGACCGGGCTTGCGAAATCCATTCGTTGTTCCCGGACGACCGGAACCATCCACGCCTGCGGCCTGTCACGCCCCGATGGTAGGCGGTGTACCACTTCGCCGGGGTTACCTCAGTTCCTACGCAAGTCCGGTGAAACCTACTACTGTCGTAAGGCGTACCCGGCGATTCGGACATGCTGGGAACCTCAGACGTCTATTGAAAGGGAACCCCGCATGGGTGTCAGTTTGTCCAAGGGCGGCAATGTCTCGCTGACCAAGGCGGCGCCGAACCTTACCGCTGTCTCCGTCGGGCTCGGGTGGGATATTCGTACGACCACCGGCACCGACTTCGATCTGGATGCCAGTGCGATCGCGACCGGGGCGGACAAGAAGGTCGTGTCCGACAAGCACTTCATCTTCTTCAACAACCTCAAGTCGCCCGAGGGCAGCATCGAGCACCTCGGCGACAACCTGACCGGTGAAGGTGAAGGCGACGACGAGGTCATCAAGGTCGACCTGGCCAACACCCCGCCGACGATCGAGAGCATCTTCTTCCCGGTCTCGATCTACGACGCGGACACTCGTCAGCAGTCGTTCGGCCAGGTGCGTAACGCCTACATCCGCGTTGTCGACCAGGCCAACGGCACCGAGCTGGCCCGCTACGACCTGTCCGAGGATGCCTCGACCGAGACCGCGATGGTCTTCGGCGAGCTGTACCGCAACGGCGCCGAGTGGAAGTTCCGCGCCGTCGGTCAGGGCTACGCCTCGGGTCTGGCCGGTATCGCCCGCGACTACGGTGTGAACGTCTAAGGAGCAGGTCGCTCGAACGATCAGCGCAGGGGGCCCGGCGACGGGCCCCCTGTCCGCGTCCACGGAACGATTTGCCACAGCGCACCGTTGGACAATCGACGGTTCCGCGTTCACGCTGGAACCATCATCGCCACCGCGGGTTGCACGGCCCTCGGGTTACATCAGCTAAGGGCGCTCGGACAAACATTCGACCGCCGCACGGAAAGGGTCTCCGCGTGGTTCTGCGAATTTTCGGGATGTCCATCGGCGTCACGGTGATATCGCTCATTGTGGCGTTCCTCTACGGCGGGCCGACCGCGCTGGCGCTGGCCGCGATCCTCGGCGTGCTCGAGGTATCGCTGTCGTTCGACAACGCCGTCATCAATGCCACTGTGCTGGAACGGATGAACGAGTTCTGGCAGAAGATCTTCCTCACCATCGGTGTCGTGATCGCCGTATTCGGTATGCGGCTGGTCTTTCCGCTGGCCATCGTGTGGATCACCGCGGGCCTGAACCCGGTGAAGGCCTTCGACCTCGCGCTGAACCCGCCCGCCGATGACGCGCTGGTATTTGCGGACGGCAGCCCGAGCTACGAGAAGCTGCTGACCGACGCGCATCCGCAGATCGCCGCATTCGGCGGCATGTTCCTGCTGCTGCTGTTCCTGAACTTCATCTTCGAAGAGCGCGAGATCACCTGGCTGTCCTGGCTGGAGAAGCCGCTGGCCCGGCTCGGCAAGCTGGACATGCTCTCGGTGGTCGTCGCGAGCATCGGATTGGTGCTGACCGCGGAGCTCATCGCCACCGACGAGGAACGCGCCACGGTGCTGGTCGCCGGTCTGCTCGGCATGATCACCTACATCGTGGTCGACGGGCTCGGTTCGCTGTTCCACACCGAAGAGTTCGAAGAAGGGGCCGACGGCGGTCCGTCCCAGCTGGTCAAGGCCGCTGGAAAGGCCGCATTCTTCCTGTTCCTATACCTGGAGGTACTGGACGCGTCGTTCTCCTTCGACGGTGTCATCGGCGCCTTCGCCATTACCTCCGACCCGATCATCATCGCGCTCGGCCTCGGCCTGATCGGCGCCATGTTCGTCCGCTCGATCACGGTGTACCTGGTGCGCAAGGGCACGCTGTCGGAGTACGTGTACCTGGAGCACGGTGCGCACTGGGCGATCGGTGCGCTGGCGGTCATCCTGTTCGTCTCGATCGGCGTGCACATCAACGACATCATCACCGGCCTCGTCGGCGTGGCGTTCATCGGCGCGGCGTTCATTACCAGCATCATTCGGAATCGGGGCGAGGATGCCGACGAAGTCGAGAGCGAACGAGAGGTCACCCCGGTAGGCTGAATTTCGGCACGTAGCCGAGGAACTCGAGCGGCGGATCTTTTCGAGCGACCTGCAAGCAGTCGCTAGCGGCGGCCCATCTGGCCGCTGCCGCTTCTCTTTCCCGAGGGGGGAATGGCGATGGCGAACAACACTCCTGGCGTGAATCTGTCCAAGGTGACCCTGTCGAAGGCCACGCCGAGCATCACACTCACCAAACCCGGTGACCAGCAGGGCATCATGCGGGTCAACCTGAACTGGTCCAGCGGTCCGAAGGGCTTCTTCCGCAGATCCAAGGCCGTCGATCTGGACCTGGGCTGCCTGTACGAACTGTCCAACGGCGCCAAGGGTGTGGTGCAGGCCATCGGCAATAATTTCGGCTCGTTGCAGTCCGAGCCGTTCATCCAGCTCGATGGCGACGATCGCAGCGGAGCTTCGGCGAGCGGCGAGAATATGCACATCGATCTCACTCGGCCCGAACTGTTCCGGCGCATTCTGATCTTCGCCTTCATCTACGAGGGCGTGCCGAACTGGGCCGCGGCCGATGGTGTGGTCACGCTGTTTCCGACTTCCGGTCCGCAGATCGAGGTCCGGCTGGACTCCCCGGTGAACGGTGCGCGTTCCTGCGCGATCGCCCTGCTGCAGAATCAGGGCTCGGGCATCACCGTGCACCGGGAAGTGAACTACATCAACGGTGCTCAGCGGGCGATCGACGAGGCGTACAACTGGGGCATGCAGTGGCATGCCGGTCGTAAGTAATTCACCGCACGGGCACGGGCTGCGGTTGCTCGACCACGGGCGTTGGGCGACGCGAGGCGAACACCATGCCGACCAGTCCGACGCCGAGTCCGGCGGCGGCCAGGGGATGCAACGGCTGATCGATGAAAAGCCAGGCCAGAATGGCGGTGACCGCCGGGGTCGCGAAGAACAATCGGCCGACCCGCGTTGCCTCCCAACGCTTCAGCATCGCGTTCAACAGCAGGAATGCGACCATCGAATTCACCAGCACCATCCAGGTGAGCGACTCGGCGAATCGCGTCGCATCCCAGATATGCAATTGTCCGGTGCCCCAAGCCAATACGCCCGCGACCGGTGCGCTCGCAGCCATATGGATCGCGGTCGCCGCGCGCGAATCGACCTGCGGGACGAAGCGCTTCTGGTAGATCGTGCCGACACTCAGGCCGAGCAAACCGACCACGCATAGCAGCAGACCGACCAGCGACATACTCGATTGATCGAGCACGGCCAGCCCGACGCCGACACCGCCGATACCGAAGCCGAACCACTGTCGCACGGTGACGGTTTCGCCGATGAATCCGGCGAGCAATGCGATGACCACCGGATTGAGCCCCTGCACCAGGGCGATGATCGCGGCCGAGACGTGCAGGCTCATCGCGGTGTAGAAAGCGCCGAACTGCACGATCTGCATCAGCAATCCCGCGACGACGACATGTTTGAGCTGGCCCCCGCTGGGCCAGCGCGCGTGAATCACGGTGGTGTACACCGCGAGTAGGACCGCGGCGATGGCGAACCGCGCGAACAACACCATCATCGGCGGTGCGGCGCCGACGCCGACGACTCCCGCGATGAAGGCGCTGCTCCACAGCACGACGAACAGTGGTTGCATGCCCGCTGCTAGCGATGGCTTGCCGGTCGCTCGAAATAACGGGTCCAAGAGCTGCGTCTTCACGTGCACTCCTCGATCGGCCAGCACAGGCCGGATAACCATCTAAGACGGTTATTAACTTCGCATCTTTGCGGGTAACCTGTCAAGGTGGTTACTATGAGAGGGTGTTCGTCTTCGTGAGCGGTAACCTCGCCTTGGACTTCGCAGGCACGGTCAAGGCCCGTGCCACGACGTTCGACGACTTCCTCGGCACACCAGCGGATCTCGACACCTGGCTGCGCGCCGCCGACCTCCTCGACACCGCACCGCACTGCGACACGGCGATATTCGACCGCGCCGTACGCCTGCGTGAAGCGGGCTATCGACTCGCCCTGTCTGCCGCCCGCGACGAACCAGTCGCCGACGCGGACCGCGAGATCGTCAACGAACTCGCCCGCGGCGCACTCCCCCGGCTCACGCTGCGCTCCGATGCGACGATCACCCGCCACGGCGATCCGGACGCGGCACTGGCCGCGATCGCCCGCTCCGCCATCGAAATGCTCGGCGGCCCCGAACGCGGTCTGATCAAAGAATGCGGGCGCATCGAATGCACCCGCCTGTACCTGGACACCTCACGCGGAAAGTCGCGCCGCTGGTGCGATATGACCATCTGCGGCAACCGCGCCAAAAGCGCCGCCTTCCGCGCCAGACACACCGACTGACCGTCTCGCTCAGCCGCCGGGGCTGAGACGCGATGGTGTGGGCGCGGTCGTGGCACATTACGAACATTGATGCTGCCGGTGGCTGATCCAGCTGGGGAGCACGGGTGCGGGAACTAGCCGACGGGGACGAGGCTGCCGGATTCGAACCTGGGTATCGGCGGCGGTGCGAGCCGGGTTCCGCGCGGCATGGCCCGCACGAATACGAAGAAGAACACCACGAGGAGAACGGCACGCCCCCACACGCCGAACTGCACCACGTTCTCCATCGAATCCACCGAGGTGCCGGATCCGATCGAATAGAAGTACCGGAACACCCCGATCCCGATCGCCGCATCGGCGACCAGGTAGGCACCGATCGCCGGCCACGGCACCTCGAGCAGCACCAGGAACGGAACCAGCCACAGCGTGTACTGCGGCGAATGCACCTTGTGGAACAGCAGGAACCCGCACAGCATCGCGCCGCTGACCCCGATCCACGGGAAGGCGCCGGTCCGTGTGAATCGCTTCCAGCCCAACCACATCGCCAGCGCGAACGAGGCGAGTACCAGCGTCGGCGATGCGATCGACACCACATGCTGAAATGCGGTCTCGCTCGCGACGTCCTGGCCGAACATCTGCCGAAGTCCCCAGTACCAAATGGAATTCGTGGTGATATCGGCCTGCCGCAATTGCTGGAAGGTGATCGATGCGCGCCAGCCCTCGTAACCGGCGAATGCGAAAGGCAGATTCACCACGATCACCGTGCCGATGGCGGCGCCCGCGGTCATCAGTGCACCGCGCACATCCAGCCGAGTCGGCGTCGGGCCGTCCATATCGCGCTGACCGCCGGTGAGCACATAGGCCAGCAATGGCAGGACGAAGATACCCGGATACAGCTTGAGACAGAACCCGATGCCGAGCAGTACGGCGGCCAGAATTCCCCTGGTGCGCAACGAATATCGAGTCAGCGCGGTCACCACGTACACCGCGGCGACCGCCATACAGACCACGGGGAGCTCCCAGTTGTGGAATGCGTAGAGCACCAGCGGCGGCCCCGCCGCCCACAACAGCGCCGCCCGCCCGGCCAGCCGGACCAGCAGCCACGCGGTCAGCAGGGCGAACGGCGCCAATAATAATGCCGAGTGCAGCAGGAATTCCGCGTCGTTATCGGCGCCGACCGCGCCGAGCCACATCAATACGCCGCTGAGCACCGGATATTCGACCGCACCGCCGGTCAGCGCGCCGTCATCGGTAATGCCGCCGTCGATATAAGGAAAGACATGCTGGTCGATATCGCGACCCAGCCACAGAAATTGGATATCGGAATAGCAGACATCCGAATCCTTGATCACGTCGAAGGTCGCACTGCGGCCATCCTCGCCGAACGGCGCACCCGCGCAACGCGCCTTGTTCAGATAGGCCAGCGCCAACGTCAACCCGCACAGCAACACCACCACCGCCGCCAGGGCCGCGCTGCGGGTCACGACTCCGCTGTGCCCCGCAGGGCGACTGCGCTCTTGGTTCGCTCGCTGCGCTCGCTCACGACGCCCCGCGATCCTGTCGCGGGCGGCGAGTCCGGTCGGCATGCGCACCACCCTAGGCGGCCGGACTGCACAACGCCCATGTTCCCCCCGCTGGAGGGTCACATCGACTGACTTTCGTGCGCACATGGGCAACTCGTCGGGCACGCCGAGAACCGGCTCCGGTCCCCACCGACAACCCGCGACGAGACTCTCGGCGCTGCCACCGATCGGGGGAGGCAGGGCAGCTTCGCTGGTGAGTGGGCGTTCATGTAGCCTTGTCGGGTTGCTGACGCAACGACCCTCCTGCCACGGACCGTCCGTGGCCGTTTCCTAGTCCACAGGAGGTGATTGGTCCGTGCGTCATTACGAAGTGATGGTTATCCTCGATCCGAGCCTGGACGAGCGCACCGTTGGTCCGTCTTTGGAGAACATGCTCAGCGTGGTTCGTACCGATGGCGGCAAGGTCGACAAGGTCGATATCTGGGGCCGTCGTCGGCTCGCCTACGAGATCGCCAAGCAGGCCGAAGGCATCTACGCGGTGGTCGATCTGACCGCCGAGCCCGCCACCGTGAGCGAGCTCGACCGCCAGCTGGGCCTCAACGAGTCGGTGCTGCGCACCAAGGTTCTGCGCCACGGCAAGTGACCCTCGATTGCGTCGGAGCCTATCTCTAGGCTCTAGCGCAACAGGCGAGTGCACTTGCGGACTGCACACCGAGCAGGAGGAACCACATGGCAGGCGACACGGTCATCACCGTCATCGGAAACTTGACGGCCGATCCCGAACTTCGATTCACGCCCGCGGGCGCTGCGGTGGCGAATTTCACCGTCGCATCGACTCCCCGCGTGTTCGACCGTAATTCGAATGAATGGAAAGACGGCGAAGCGCTGTTCCTGCGCTGCAACATCTGGCGTGAAGCTGCGGAGAATGTCGCCGAAAGCCTGACCCGAGGCGCCCGTGTGATCGTGAGCGGACGACTGAAGCAGCGCTCCTACGAAACCCGCGAGGGTGAGAAGCGCACGGTCGTCGAGCTCGAGGTCGACGAGGTCGGTCCCTCGCTGCGTTACGCCACCGCGAAGGTCGCCAAGGCCAGCCGCGGCGGCGGGGGCGGCGGCGGATTCGGTTCCGGTGGCAGTGGCGGTGGCAATTTCGCTCCTGCCGGTGGTGGTGGCGGCAGCCGTTCCGGCGGCGCCGACGAAGACCCGTGGGGCAGCGCACCTGCGGCGGGCTCCTTCGGGGGCGGCCGCGTAGACGACGAACCGCCGTTCTGAGAACGGCTCACATCGGCCCGAATTGTTCCGTAGCGACTGCATGCAGATCGCTCGAAACAATCGGCCCATCATTGATTACGGAGTAACCATGCCTAAAGCGCCCGCGCGCGAAAAGGTGCTGAAGAAGAAGGCTTGCACCTTCTGCAAGGAAGCCAAGTCCGGCACCGTCAATATCGATTACAAGGACACCGCCCTGCTGCGGAAGTACGTCAGTGATCGCGGCAAGATCCGCGCTCGCCGGGTCACCGGCAACTGCGTGCAGCATCAGCGCGACGTCGCCGTTGCCGTCAAGAACTCGCGTGAGGTGGCCCTGCTGCCTTACGTGTCGACGGCTCGCTGAGAAGGGAGACATCGCCATGAAGTTGATTCTGACTGCTGATGTGGACAACCTCGGTGCCCCCGGCGACACCGTGGAGGTCAAGGACGGCTACGGCCGCAACTACCTGCTGCCGCGCGGTCTGGCCATCGTTGCCAGCCGTGGCGCCCAGAAGCAGGTCGAGGGCATCCGTCGGGCCCAGGACGCGCGCAAGGTGCGCGACCTGGATCACGCCAATGAGCTGAAGCAGGCCATCGAGGGCCTGGAGTCGGTTTCGCTGTCGGTCAAGACCGCGGGCACCGGCAAGCTGTTCGGCTCGGTCACCCAGTCCGACATCGCCGCCGCCATCAAGACGGCCGGTGGCCCGGTGGTCGACAAGCGCAGCATCGAACTGCCGAAGTCGCATATCAAGACGGTTGGCAAGCACAACGTCGTGGTGCACCTGCACCCCGACGTGGTCGCGAAGTTCGACCTGCAGGTCGCCGCGAACTGAGTTCATTCGAAGGCCACTCTTGTGTTCCGGCACAAGGGTGGCCTTCGACTGTGCGGCGTCGGTCCACAGCGTGGTCGCGGCCCGGATTCATCCATGCCGCACGCTGGGTAGCTAAAAGTTAGCGAATGGCTGGAACGGTGATCTGGACCATTCTCAGCAAACCTTGCTATCGGCTCTACCACCTGTTATTCGACTTGTGGATCGTCGAGAAAACCAACCGGCCGCAACGTGATCCGGTCCATACCCGTAGTACACACTCTGTTTACCCAACACGCCCGGCTGTTCAACTAGACCGACACGCCGACACTTCATTCATCCACACGTCGATAGATTAGGAAATCGATATCTATCAGCGCATTTGAATGGGGTGACCTGGGTTTTCCCCAAGTAGTACACAGGGGGTGCACATCGTTGGGTAAACAGTCCCCAACTTATCCACAGGTATGTGCACAGCGCGGTTTGGCGAGTCCCCATCGGGTCGCCTAGGTTCGTCGCATTGTCATGAACGAACCTCCGGATCGTCATGATCCGGGAGCTGCCACACCGGTTTGCTGGAACCGCAGGTGAAGGCCCGTGGACAGGGGCTCGCACGCCGTGGTTCGACGCCGGACGTGTCGGTACCCGGGAGTACAACGAGTGATCAATAGGGTCAGCCGGTAGGCGGCGTTTTCGAGCGATCTGCACGCAGGCGCGCAAGCGGTGAGAGAGGACGGTCGAGTCAGGTGACTACCACCGATGACCGCGGGCACACGGACTACCCGCCCGAACCGCCCGGCGAAGACTTCGGCCGTCAGCCCCCGCACGATATGGCGGCCGAGCAGTCCGTACTGGGCGGCATGCTGCTGAGCAAGGATGCGATCGCCGACGTCGTCGAAGTGCTGCGCCCCGGCGACTTCTACCGCCCGGCGCACCAAGCGGTCTACGACACCATCCTCGATCTTTACGGCCGCGGCGAACCCGCCGACCCGGTCACCGTCGCCGCCGGTCTGGACCGCCGCGGCGAACTCAAGCGCATCGGCGGACCGCCCTATCTCGTCACCCTCACCCAAACGGTCCCGACCGCCGCCAATGCCGGTTACTACGCCGAAATCGTTGCGGAGAAGGCGATCCTGCGCCGCCTCGTCGAAGCGGGCACCCGCATCGTCCAATACGGCTATGCGGGCGCCGACGGCCAGGACATCGCCGAGGTCGTCGACCGCGCCCAGGCCGAGGTCTACGAGGTCACCGAACGCCGCACCACCGAAGATTTCATGCCACTCGAGGAACTGCTCCAGCCCACGATGGACGAAATTGATTCCATCGCCTCCCGCGGCGGCATCTCCCTCGGCGTCCCCACCGGCTTCACCGAACTCGACGAACTCACCAACGGCCTACACCCCGGCCAGATGATCATCGTCGCGGCCCGCCCCGGTGTCGGCAAGGCCCTCGCGCTGGACACGCCCCTGCCCACCCCGACGGGCTGGACCACCATGGGCGAGGTCCAGATCGGCGACGAACTCCTCGACGCCAACGGCCGCCCCACCCGCGTGCTCGCCGCGACCGAGGTGCTGACCGAACGCCCTTGCTACGAGGTCGAATTCTCCGACGGCACCGTGATAGTCGCCGACGAACAGCACCAGTGGCTCACCATTGCCGGGCCGGCAGGCGCGCGCGCCGCCGCCGTACGGACTACCGGCGAAATCGTCCACAGTGTGCACCTCGCGGACGACAGCCCGAACCATCTCGTGCCGACCACCGCGCGCTCGAACGCCCGCCACATTGTGGATGTGCGAAAGATCGACACCGTCCCTGTGCGCTGCGTCGAGGTGGACAACACCGACCACCTGTACCTCGCCGGCGCGACGATGGTGCCGACGCACAACTCCACGCTCGGCATGGACTTCATGCGCAGCTGCTCGATCAAACACGGCCTGGCGAGCGTCATCTTCTCGCTCGAGATGAGCCGCACCGAAATCGTCATGCGTCTGCTCTCCGCGGAAGCGAAAATCAAACTGGGCGATATGCGTTCGGGCCGCATGAGCGATGACGACTGGACGAAACTGGCGCGCCGCATGAGCGAAATCAGCGAAGCACCACTGTTCGTCGACGACTCACCGAACCTCACCATGATGGAGATCCGAGCCAAGGCGCGCCGCCTGAAGCAGCGCCACGACCTCAAACTCGTTGTGGTGGACTACCTCCAGCTGATGACCTCGGGCAAAAAGGTCGAATCCCGCCAGCAGGAAGTCTCGGATTTCTCCCGAAACCTGAAGCTCCTCGCCAAGGAACTCGAAGTCCCGGTTATCGCGATCAGCCAGCTGAACCGAGGCCCCGAACAACGAACAGATAAGCGCCCCATGGTCTCTGACCTGCGCGAATCAGGCTGCCTCCCGGCTTCTACGCGAATCCTGCGCGCGGACAACGGCGGCGAGACCACCCTGGGAGAGTTGATCGCCAGCGGCGAACAGCCCCTCGTATGGTCGCTGGATGAACGCATGCGCATGGTCGCGCGGCCAATGGTGAAGGTCTTCCCCAGCGGACGCAAAGAGGTGTTCCGTCTCCGCTTGGCCTCAGGACGGCAGGTCGAAGCCACCGGCAACCATCCGTTCCTGACAGTCGATGGCTGGATCCCGCTCGAAAAGCTGTCGGTCGGTGACCGCCTCGCGACACCCCGCCTTGTCCCCGGGCCCGTGCATACCAGCCGGATGGCGGACGCCGAGGTAATCCTGTTGGCACACATGATCGGCGACGGCTCATGCGTCAAGCGCCAGCCGATCCGCTATGCCAGCATCGACGAGGAGAACCTCGACGCGGTGACTGCGGCGGCCCGGCACTTCGGCGTGGCTGCGGTCCGCGACGAGTACGCGGCTGCCCGTGTCACGACACTCCGGTTGCCTGCGCCCTATCAACTCACGCACGGTAGGCGCAATCCGATCGCCGCGTGGCTCGACGAACTCGGACTCTTCGGGCTGCGAAGCTATGAGAAGTTCGTTCCGCAGCAGGTGTTCTCGCTGCCGAACGATCAGATCGCGCTGTTCCTGAAGCACCTGTGGGCCACCGACGGCTCGGTGCGCTGGGACGCCAAGGAGCGCCAGGCTCGCGTCTACTATGCCTCGACAAGCCGTCGTCTCATCGATGACGTGGCACAACTGCTGCTGCGTCTCGGCGTGCATGGACGAATCAAGAACGTCCGCAAGGCGGGTTACCGAGACTGCTGGCACCTCACCATCGATGGGTCGGAGAACCAGACCACCTTCCTGCGCGACATCGGCGTCCATGGCGCACGCGGACGCTCCGCGCAATCGGCACTCACCGAGCTGGAACCGATGGTGCGCAACACAAATGTCGACACCGTCCCCAAGGAAGTCTGGACCCAGGTCCGCAGCCTGCTCGCCACCAAGCACATGACCCATCGCGAATTCTCGGCTGCCATCGGGTCCCGCTTCTGCGGCTCCACAATGTGGAAGCGCTCACCCAGCCGTGCCCGCCTGGCCCGGGTGGCCGCCGTCCTCGACGACGCCGATATCGAGATGCTCGCCACTAATGACGTGTTCTGGGACAAAGTCGTAGAAATCACCAGCACAGGTGAACAAGACGTCTACGACGGAACCGTTCCGGGAACACATAACTTTGTGGCACAAGGGATTTCAGTACACAATAGTTTGGAACAGGATGCCGATATGGTCATCCTGTTGCATCGCCCGGATGCGTTCGAACGCGACGACCCCCGCGGTGGTGAGGCCGACCTGATCGTCGGCAAGCACCGTAATGGACCGACCGCGACCATTACCGTCGCGCATCAGCTGCACCTGTCCCGTTTCGTCGACATGGCTCGCGGCTGATCGGAAAGTGTAGGTCTCGAGCCGCGCTGCATAATCTCATGGTCGATTTCGTGTCGACTTCATGCATGAAGCGCGGCGTGAGACAGCACTGTCAGTGCTGCGGCCGCACTCGATAGACAATCTCCACCGCACCACCGTCCAACGGCCGCGAACTTTCGAATTCCAGGTCGGTCTGCGGATTCAGCGATTCGGTCAGGCGCATGCCGCTGCCGACGAAGAACGGCAGGACCACGAGCTCGAGTTTGTCAAGAACACCGAGGACACGATAGGTCTCGATCGTGCCGGGCCCGCCGATGAGATGGATATCGCCACCGCGATTGGCCGCGCGGATCTTCTCCAGTAGCCGCACCGGATCGTCGTCGACGGTGACATCGTCGGGGGTTCCCTCGGGCCGGTGCGAGCCCAGCACGAAGACCTCCAGATCCGGCCAGGGCCAGCGATCGGCGGTGAGCGCGGGTTCGAAAGTGGTGCGGCCCATCAGGGCGGCCTCACAGGTCCGCAGGAAGTCGGCGATGCCGTGACTGCCCGGAGAGTGCACCGGATCGATTACCTGAGGCGGCCAGCCGTCCGGAGTCGTCACATAGCCGTCGGCAGTCATGCACAGTCGAGCCAGGATCCGCACGAGTTCATCCCTTCTGTCGAGTCACAGAAGAGACGATGCCTACCGTCGAAATTCATCGGCGGCAAGGGGAAGAGCCTGACCGGGATCGTTCAACAGATCCGGGACCGTCTTCCCAACCGAATGGGGCGCTGATCTGTGATGACCGATCCACGAGAAGCGTTGGTGGCGTTGTTGAATCAGTCACCAAACCCGCATGCCCCCGTCCACGACGAGGTCGACACCGGTCACGTATGAACTCTCGTCGGACGCGAGGAAAAGCGCGACGTTCGCGACCTCCTCGGGCCGACCGAACCGACCCAGCAGCGTCCGGCCGACCATGGCGCTGGTCCACTCGGCGTCCGCCAACTGCGCCTCGGTGGCCTTGCTCTCGATCAGGCCGGGCGAGATCGAGTTGACGCGGATCCCATGCTCGCTGCCCTCCAGCGCAAGTTGGCGGGTCATTCCGATGACCGCCGCCTTGTTCGCGGTGTGTGACAGAGACGGGATCTGCTTGAAGCTGAGCGAGCCGTTGAGCGAGGCCATGTTCACCACCACTCCGTGGCTGGCCTTCAGCCAGGGCCAGGCGGCGCGAGTGAGGTAGAAAACCAGGTCGACCTCGTCCCGCCGCGCGCTGTCCCAGTCGGCGTCGCTGATGTCTTCGAGGCGGTCGAAGTAGGCCCGACCGGCGAGGTTGAACAGCACATCGATCCCGCCGAACCGGTCCATTGCGAATTTCACCAGCCGCGCGCATTCGGCGGGATCGCTCAACCGGCACGGCTGCAGCGACACCATCTCGCCACCGGCGGCGCGCACCAGTTCGGCGGTCTCCGCCGCCGCCTCGACTGCCACGTCACACCCGACGATCAGTGCTCCTTCCCGGGCGAACGCCAGGGCGGTGGCGCGCCCCATGGCTCCGCCCGTGCCGGTGATCACGCAGATCTTTCCCGCAAGCCGACCCGACATCTCAGTGTCCTTCCTCAATAATGGCGAGCCTTCGGTGGTCAACCTTCGCAGATCTGCTCACCAAGCTCGCCAACCTGCGAATTGACCGAGGAGATCAAAGCCCTTCGAACACAGCCCGCGCTGGCCCACTGCCAGCGCCGAGCCGATCAGATCACTGCGACGAAGACACCATGCACGGCAGAAACCCAGGTCAGGCCGAATAAAGACGACAGAGGCGTAGGGACCATGTATTCGATCCGGCGTTTGGGGTATCGGTGTGCCGGCCTCCGACCGCGAACGACGCCTACCGCCCGCCCTACACCGTCGACGGCGTGGCGGTGTCCCTGATCGGCTGGTGCGCGCACCGCTAGCGGGTGGAGCGAACCGGCGCCGGTGCGCTGCTGCCGGTGCCCAACCGGAGCTTTCGCTGTCGAGCGGCCTGCGCTGCTGGCTGCGAGACAAGTGCCGCCTCAGGTGTCGAACATCGCGAAGAGGGTGTTGAGGCCTTCCGCCAGGAGCGGGTGCGTAAAGATCGCGTCCGCCATGGCGGTGTAAGTGAGCTTGCCCAGCATGGCGACCTGGATCATCGTCATGATCTCGCCGCCCTCACTGCCCAGGACCGCGCAGCCCAGGATCTGCCCGTTGTCCGCGTCGATGACGGCCTTCATGAAGCCGCGCGTCTCCCCGGTCTCGATAGCCCGGATGACGGCGCTCATCGGGAGCTTCGCCACCCGAATCGCTCGCCCTTGCGCCCTGGCCTCGCGCTCAGTCATGCCGGCGCGGCCGAGCTGCGGGTCGATGAATACCGTGTAGGGGACGATCCGGTCCCGCGTGCTCGCCTTCTCGTTCCTGATGAGGTTGGCGTGCAGAATGCGGTAATCGTTGTAGGAAGAGTGGGTGAAGGCCGGGCCGGCCGTGACGTCCCCCATCGCGTAGACGCCACGGACACTGGTTTCCAGGTATTCGTCGACCTCGATGAAGCCGTGGTCGTCGAGACGGATGCCGGCCACCTCGGCGGTGAGCGCCTCCGTATTCGGAACGCGGCCGATGGCCGACAGCAGATGCGAGCCTTCGAGCTGTCGCTCACCGCTCTCCGTGCGAATGCTCAGCCGCACGCGACCGCCATCAGCCGGATCAACCCGGACCGGCGTCGACGAGGTCGAGACCGTGATCCCGTCATCGCGCAAGATGATGGCGACCTCGTCCGAGACGTCCTCGTCCTCGTTCTTCAGCAGGCGCGCGGCCCTGTGGATGATGGTGACCTCGCTGCCGAACCGGCGGAACATCTGCCCGAACTCGAGCCCGATGTAGCCGCCGCCGAGGATGATAAGGTGCTCCGGGAGCTGGTCCAACTCCATGATCGACGTCGAATCGAGCACGGGGACCTCGCCCGCGCCGGTGATCGCCAGCGGCCTGGGCCGGGCGCCGGTGTCGATGACGACCAGCGGGGCGCTGATCTGCCGCGTCCCGCCGTTCGGCAAGGCGATCTCGACCGACTTCGGCCCCGTGAAATGAGCTTCGCCTTCGATCAGGTCGAGCCCCTCCTGCGTCAGGCGGCTCGCGTAGTTCTGCCGAGCCCCGGCGACCATGGCCCGTTTGCGCTCTCGCACCGCGGCCAGGTCCACCGATACCGGACCAATACGCACGCCGTACTCCGCGCCCCGGCTCGCCTGGTAGGCGAGGCGCGCGCTGGCGACCATCGTCTTGGTTGGGGTGCACCCCCTGTTCACACAAACGCCGCCGAGTTGGTCACGCTCGATGAGCGCCACCTTTCGGCCGGCCTTCGCCAGCTCGATGGGAAGGAACCGGCCGCCCTGGCTGGTCCCGATCACGATAGCGTCGTAGTGCTGATCGGCCATTTACTTCTTCTCCCCGTGCCGTCTTCTGCATCCGTCACTAGCTGTCGTCGTGGGGCGAACCCACATCATCGGCTGGTCCCCGGGCCAGGTCGCGATCGACGATCACCGCCACCTTGCTCACTCGGACGCGGCCCGCCTTCTGCGACTGCGGTCCCGCATTGATTGCCGCCACGGTGCTGTCGATTTTCTGGCCGATGTGCGCGACGAATCGCCGGTACGGCACGCACGCGCCACCGGCCGTGCGGATCGGTCAGTCGAGTTGGGGGACCACGCTGTGGACGCGGGCGATAAAGGTGGCGAAATCCGCCATGAACCCGCTGAGGAACTGCTTGGTCGAGTCGTCGAGAACATCGCCGTCAGGGGTGAACAGGTCCGAATGGAATTGGATGTAGGCCTCCGGGGAATTCATCTGCGGGGAATTGCAGTAGCCCAAGACGCTGCGCAGACTGAGTTGAGCAATCGCGGTGCCGAGCTTGCCCGGCGAGGCGCCGATGACCGCGGACGGCTTGAGTGTGAACGAGTTGTCGCCCCACGGGCGGGTGGCCCAGTCAATGGCGTTCTTCAGCGCGCCCGGGATCGAGCGGTTGTACTCCGGCGTCACGAACAGCACGGCGTCGACGGCGGTGATGGCCGCCTTGAGCGCGCGACCCTGCGGCGGGTAGTCGACGTCGTAGTCGCGGTTGTACAGCGGCAGATCCTTGATCGGAATCTCGGTAAACGTCAACTGTGGTGGCGCCAGCCGGATCAGAGCCTTGGACAGGATCCGGTTGATGGATTCCCTGGAGAGACTGCCGACGATGTAGCCGACCGTGTAGGTACTCACGCGTTGCCTCCTGACCAGAGGGGTGTCCGGTGTTGTACGGAGTGCCAGGCGTCCTCGACGCGCGGCGGTTTCGACGAGAGTGCACGGTCAAGTTAGCACTTCACAGTGGTCGCGTGGCCCGAGTAGCGGCGCGTGTGCCGGTGGCCTCCGCTGGCCGAATCGCCACGATGTTTGCCACAAACTCCGTTGGCGTCGTCACCAGTTGGCGGGCAGGTGTCGAACTCGCCATCGCCGGAACCGGGGCGTTGCGGCCAGATCGAACAGTGTCCAGAGCGGCTCCACTGTGTCGGGATGCCCCGGGTCCTGCTCCGGATCTTCCCCGTTCCCGACGCCGTGAAGACGCGCTGACGCTGCCGGCCCACATCCAGAGCGCCGACGGCTACTACTGCGTCACTTCCGACCGGAGCGTCCCACGGGCATGAGCACACCGTCCGACCAGGCCCAACAAACCTCTCCCCAAAACAATTCAGACGTCGGAAGCAGCTGTGCCGCCGGGATATTCGGGGCAGACAAGCAGGTGCGCGCCTTCGTGGAAGGTGCGCACCCGGTGTCGACGGTAGGTCGAGTCAGCTGACTGCCGCCCGCACGACAAAAGTGGTGCAGCCACTTGAATTCCTTGTCAAACCCCTGGTGAAGGGTGTTCCCGCTGTTCGAGGCCGATTATGCCCCTTGGCAGGATTTCGCCGCGGTGAGGATCACGTCGATCACCAGGCCGGGCTGGGACAGCATGGGGACGTGGCTGCTGTCCGCCTCGTAGGTGCTGGCGTCCATGCGTTTCGCACAGAAGCGCTCCAGCTCGGGATGCACGGTACGGTCGTTTCTGCCCACGATGTACCAGCTCGGCTTCGACTTCCATGCGGTGCCCGCGACCTTCTGGTCGAAGAGGTCCGCGGCGGGCACGCCCTGGGTCGCCAGCACGAGTTGCTGCTCCGCTTCGGAGAGATCGCCCGCGAAGCACTCGATACCGTCCGGTCGCAACCAGATTCGACCCTCGGCAATCTCGATGTGCGCGAACACATCCGTTGTGGGGAACTTGGCCTGCAGACTCTGCGACGTCTCGTCCTCGTCCGGGGCGAGCGCGGCGATGTAGACGAGTCCCGCGACACGGTCATCGGTCCCCGCGGCCGTAATGACGCTGCCGCCGTACGAGTGAGCGACGAGGATGGCCGGGCTGCTGACCCGGCCCAACGCCCGCTTGACCGCGGCGACATCACCTTCCAAGGTGTCGAGGCTGTTCTGCGCGGACACCACCTCGTGTCCCTTTGCCTGCAATGTGGGAATCACCTTGCTGTAGCAGGACCCATCGGCCCACAAGCCGTGAGCGAATACAATGCTCGGTGTGGTCGGCGTCGACATGATGCGCACCCTTCCTCGGCACGAATCAGCCGGATCCGCACCGCACTAGGTTGGATCTCCGTCTTCGAACCGTGACGGCCGGATCGACCCCCACAGCCATCATCGTCCTCCCACGGCCCGCACTGGGGCCGAACTTTCGCGAGGTTCAGTCCCTCGAAGCCGTTGCATCGCCAGTAAGCGCGAGCTTGTCATGCCCCATCACCGCCGGTGGCCGGTCCGGTCAGATCCGACGTTGCGCCGGTCCGGCGACGGTATCGGACCACGATCATTGCGTCTTGTCAGAGAGTGCAGCGGGTTCCGGCCGGTGGGGATTTCAGGGTGGTCAGGTAGGTGCCGACTGCGTCGCCACGCAGCCGCTGCTGCCGGACAGGGCGATGGTGTGTTGTTCACCTTCGACCGTGCGCACGGCGCCGCCGAGGGCTTCGGTGCGGGCCGGGCCATAGAGGTCGCCGTCATGCTGAAGAAGGTCGGTGCCGGACGCCACGGTGTCCGCGCCACGGCCTCCATCGACTCGACCAGCCGCATATCGAGCGATCGCCCGGCGGGTTGGAGAGGTGTCGATGCCCGGCAGGACGTCGTGACCACGGACGGTGCGGAAATGCCACCGAATTCAGACCGACAACGTCGCCACGGCGCGCGATAAACCGAAAACGACGAGGTCGGCCATCTGGTGGGCCGACATGAATTTCAAGAAAGGGCCCGACGAGGTCATCGATTCTCGACCAGCCGGCGATTGCCATGGGCGCGCGCGTGGCGGGTGCGCTCGGGTTGCTCGTCGCAATCCTTGTCGGCACCGCACTCGTCGATCGGGTCGACCTGCCCCTCGCGGCGTTGACCGCCGAGACTGTAGTTCTGCTCCTGGCGTGTATGGCCCTGCGTCTTCGATCCAGTGCGGCCGGCGAGGATCACGTGGCGAAGGACTGGGCGATCCTCGAGTCGGCGATCTTCGCCACGCCGGTTGTCTGTCTCGCCCTGTTCGCCACCTACGCACTGTTCTGGCCACCGGCGATGGCGTTCTACTGTGCGGTGCTCGCCGCGCCGGTGGTTGCCCTGTCCATGGGCTACTTTCCGATCGCTTTGTTGCGGCGGAGCCACGCGGACACAGCCCCTCGCAGTGTCGTACTGGAGCAACCCCCGGCCCACATCCTGATGTCGGCTGAGGAAATGCCGGGACATTGAGACAGATTGCGGCGGCCACACCGTGGGATCGGTTCGAGTAGGTCCGCACTGAATAGGACCCACGACCGGATTCGATCGATCAGCACCCGGGCAACGCCACCGGCCCGAGAAAGTTCGGCGGCGGATGTCGAGAACGTCGTGGCGGCTCCGTCCCAGGGGTGAACGACCAACTAGGGTCGCAAGTCCCGAAGGGAGAATGTCATGGCCAAGTACCTGCTGCTCAAGCATTACCGAGGTGCCCCGGCGGCTGTCAGCGACGTGCCGATGGATCAGTGGACGCCTGCCGAGATCGAGGCGCATGTGCAGTACATGGACGATTTCGCGGCGCGTCTGGAAAACAGTGGCGAGTTCGTCGACAGTCAGGCGCTCGCGCCGGAGGGGGCCTGGGTCCGCTCCGACGGCGAGGGCAAGCCCCCGGTGACCGACGGCCCGTTCGCGGAGACCAAGGACCTGATCGCGGGCTGGGTGATCATCGACGTCGACTCGTACGAGCGCGCCGTCGAGCTGGCCGGCGAGTTGTCCGCGGCGCCCGGTGCGGGCGGCAAGCCGATCCGCGAGTGGCTCGAAGTTCGGCCCTTCCTGACCGCGCTGCCTACTTTCACCGAGTGATGGCGGCCGATGCGGTGGACGAAGCCGGGCTGCGGGACCTGATCCCCGGCGTCTTGGCGGCCCTCGTCCACCGCGGGGCGGACTTCGCGACCGCCGAGGACGCCGTCCAGGAGGCACTGGTGCGGGCTGTCGAGACGTGGCCGAACCAGCGCCCCGACGACCCCAAGGGCTGGCTGATCACCACGGCGTGGCGTCGCGTCGTCGATCTCGCCCGATCCGATATCGCGCGGCGCCGCCGCGAGCTCCGGGTCACCGACGAGCCACCGCCCGGACCGACCGCCTCCGTGGATGAAACGCTGCAGCTCTACTTTCTGTGCGCGCACCCGAGCCTCACCCCCGCGTCGGCCGTCGCCCTGACACTGCGGGCCGTCGGCGGCCTCACCACCCGCCAGATCGCGCAGGCGTACCTCGTGCCCGAAGCGACGATGGCCCAACGGATCAGCCGGGCCAAACGCACCGTGCGCAATGTCCGGCTGGATCGTCGCGGAGACCTGCGCACCGTGCTTCGGGTTCTGTACCTGGTGTTCAACGAGGGGTACAGCGGCGATGTCGACCTCGCCGCGGAGGCGATCCGGCTGGCCCGGCAGTTGGCCGCGACTGCCGACGACGTGGAGGCTGCGGGACTCCTCGCCCTATTCCTGCTCCACCACGCGAGACGTCCGGCCCGGACGCGCGCCGACGGCAGCCTGGTGCCGCTCTCCGATCAGGACCGCGACCTGTGGCGGCGCGACCTGATCACCGAGGGCGTGGCCGTGCTCCAGGCCGCGCTGGCCCGCGACCGGCTCGGGGAGTACCAGGCGCAGGCCGCTATCGCCGCCCTGCATGCGGATGCGCAGACCGCCGACGAGACCGACTGGGTGCAGATCGTCGAGTGGTACGACGAGCTGGTCCGCCTCACCGACAGCCCGGTTGTGCGGCTCAATCGCGCCGTCGCTGTCGGTGCGGCGGACGGACCGCAGGCGGGGCTCGCCGAACTCGCCGAACTCGACCCGATGCTCCCGCGGTACACCGCGTCGGCCGCCTACCTCCACGAGCAGGCGGGCGATATCGCCACGGCGGCGCAGCTCTATGTGGAGGCCGCCGCACAGGCGCAGAACCTCGCCGAGCGCAACCACCTCACGCTTCGGGCGGCCACCCTCCGCCACCACCTCTCCGGCGAAGGCGGGGTTCGCGGTTGACCGCGGCAGGAGAGTTCGGAATGACAGGCGTGGGTGTTCCGGCAGTCAGTCGGGGTGGTGCTGTACTCGGCGGGGGCCCGGGCGTGAGCGGTACGGCATCGTGCGGGTCAGATCTTCTTGGTTGCCGTGACGAGTCTGGTGGGAAACAAGGGGCAGCCCCACCACATGCGCCAGCCGAGGTTGCGTCGCCGCACGTCGGTCAGCCCGAGTTCGTGCAAGCGTGCGCGGTAGCCATTCGTGGCCATCAGATCGGCGATGGCGAGTCGCCCGCCGGGTCGCAGCACCCGGACCGCTTCGTCGATGGCGGCGCGTCGGTCTGCGGGAGACGGGATGTTGTGCAGCACCAGATTGCTGACGATCAGGTCGAAGGTGTTGTCGGCGAACGGCAACTGCGTGATGTCACCGGTTTCCAGCTCGACCCGCTCGGCCACACCTTCGCGCTCGGCGTTGCGCCGGGCGGCTTCGGGGCTATTGCCGGTCTGGTCGGCGAGCCACAGATCGATGCCGACCGCACGCCCACGAGGCAGCAGTTCGGCAGCCATCAGCAGCAGCGCGCCGCGACCGCAACCCAGATCCAGCACCTGCTCGTCACCGCGCAGCCGCAGATCGGTGAGGAGCCGCGACCACACCTCGAACTTGCCGACTCGCGTCGTATATAGGTACGAGCCCTGGAACAGCACCAGCCCCAGCGTGAGCGAGCCGGTGACCACGGCGCCGACGACGGCGCCTGCCGCGATGTTGCGCACCGTCAGCGCTATGAGTGCGGCGACGATCGCAGCAGCAATCATGGCCTGCCACCGTGCTGGAATCACACGGAAGTCTCCGTCGATGCCGTAGTCACCGCGGCGGCGGCACAGATCCGGTGGATTGATGGTCATCGCGCTTCGGCCTTCGTCGGACGCGCCGCGGCGGACCGTGAGCCGGCGAGGCGACCGCGGAGGAACTCGGTGATCTCCGCACGCGCGGCCTTGGCCTGTGGCACCACCCCGGGCAGGGTGAGAAATGCATGGGTTGCTCCGGGATGTTCGATAAGCCGTGCGGGCGTCGCGAATTCGCGCAGCCGTTCGGCGTAACGACGGCCGTGATCGGCCAGCGGGTCGAGGGTCGGCACCACCACCAGTGCCGGGGCCAGCCCGCTCAGGTCGGCGGCATGCAGGGGCGACACCGCACCGGGATCTGTTCCCGGCGGCACGGCCAACTGCTGGAACAGCCGCAGCTTCGTCACGGACAGAGTCGGGCTGTGCGCGTGCTCGGCCATCGAGGCGTAGTCGAACATCGTCTCGGTCAGATCGGCAACGGGATTGATCAACACCTGCGCCTGCACGTGCAGGCCAGCCGCTTTGGCCCGGATCGCGGCCAGTGCGGCAATCAGCGCGCCGGTGCTCTCACCGGCGACCGCGGTCCGCTCCGGGGCGATTCCCCATTCCGCGGCATGCTGCATCATGTGTTGCAACACGTCCCAGCCATCCTCGACAGCGTCCGACAGCGCAGTCCCCTGCGCCAGGAGACGGTGCTCGACCGAGACGACGACCGCAGGCAGCCGCGCGGCGAGATGACTGTTGGCCCAGTCGCACTGTGCTGCTGTGCCCACAAATCCTCCGCCGTGCACGTGCAGCACGAGCGGCAGGGCGGCGCTGCCGCCGCGCCCAGGTGACGGCCGGTACACCCGGACCCGGAGCACGCGGTCGGACAGCCGCACCTCCTGCCAACAGACCGCGGCGCGGCGATCGGGAGAACCGGTGATCACCCGAAATAGGCGGGAGGCCGCCCGGCGGTTCGCCGCGTCGCGGTAGGCGACCAAGTCCTCGGCCGTCATCGTCGGCCAGTCCGGCTCCTTCTGCAGGGCATGCAGCAGCCGGATACCGAGCGGCGGTCGTTCGATGCCAGTTGCGCCGTTCATATCGTTCCTCCTCGATCGCACCGCGCCAGCGGGGCCCGGCAGCGCGTTTGCGTACATCACTGCCAGCATCGACAGCACATCGCCGGATGTCTTGGAGAAATGTTCCCGTTCTGCTGGTTGGCGCCGCGAGAATCCGCGTCGGCCAAGGGCATCGGCTCGAGTCACGCCCTCGGTGCGTACGCTGGGGCGGCCCACGCGACGGGGTCGACCGCAAGCCAGGGCGCGACCGCAAGGGCTGTGGGTGTCAGCCCGGCAAAGGTCATGGCATCCCGATGGAGGTGCGACTGATCGACATAGCCGCTCTCGGCCGACACCACAGCGGCACCCTCACCCCCGGCCAGGCGGTGCGCCGCGTAGTCGAAACGGACCAGCTGCGTAGCCCGCTTGGGTGTCAGACCGATCTGGGACCGGAACCGGGACCACAACCGCTTGCGGCTCCATCCGACGTCGGCCGCCAACCGCTCGACCCGAATCTGCCCACGGCTCATCACGATTCGCCCCCAGGCGAAGGCAACCTCCGGATCGACCGCCCGGCCCGCCTCCTGCCGTCGAGTGAGTTCGGTCTCCGCGATCGCGAAGCGGTCGTCCCACGAACGGGCAGCGTGCAGTTGCTCTTGGATTCGCCCGACGTCGCGTCCCCAGAGTTCGTCGAGGGCGACCACCGACCCGCCCAACTCCGACGAGCCGCCCAGGACCGCATGCGCGACCACCGGCGACAGCCGTACCTGCAGCAGGTCGACATGTCGCGCACACCCTCGAACGCTGACCGGGGCTAGGCCGACGACGCCGCAGCCTTGCATCCGCACACCGCTCACGTCATCCACGAACAGCACGTCACCGAAATCGATGAACACCGTGACAGCCGGGTAGGGCACCATCTGTAGATCGACCAGGCTCGTCGTCCGACCGCGGAACCCTGCCATGCCGACACCCGTCACCCGGCGTGACGGTGACGGCACCGCGATATCCACCACGGCCCCAGTGACACGAACCGGCTCGACGAGCATGACGCCATGCTACGAGCCACTCGGGCAGTGGCGTGTCGATGCGGTGTGGGTACTGGTCGCCACACAGTTGAGTGGACCGCGCCTTCGGCGTCGTTGACCTCCGGCAGCACCGCTGACGCCGGATTCGCCACCGAACATCTCAGCGACGCGACCGGAACCGTGCCGCTGACCAATGCCCCCGGGCAGGCGACGGCAGCGGAGATCCACCGCGTCCTCAATGTCGTGATGCATGCCCAGTTCGCCGCGGTCAGCACCACCGATGAGTGGATCGACAATGTCCGCAACGCGACAGCAACACCGATCGGAAACCTGCTCGATTCCTACAACAGTTCTTTCGCCTCGGCGGCTCCGCGGTAACGAAAACATCCCGATCACCGACATCCCTCGTGACATATGGCCTGTCGGGGGGCCTGTCCATCCACTTATCGGTTATTGAATGGGGATCGGGACATGGCTCTTCGGGAGTTCTTCGCGCGCCATCGGATGGCTTCGGCCGTCGTCGCGCCCGCAGTGCTGGGGGTGGTGGCGATCGTCGCCGCTTCGTGGGCACTGACATCGACATCGCAAACCGTGGATACCCAGCTCAGGGCGTCGGTGACGGAATGCCACGATATGGTGACCATCTCTGTGGCCGGGCGCCGGGACACTCCGGTCGCGGGCACCACGAAGCTGCTGGTCGGGGCCAACGGTGAAGAATTGCCCGCCGCGCTGTCGGATGACTATCACAGCGAGTGGGTCGACCCCGTCGTCAACGCACCTGCCGATAATGTCGATCCCGGCTCGTACGCCGCCGTATACATCGCGTATCCGGCGGATATGGCCACCTACGAAGACGCCGTCAACACCGGTGTCGCGAATACCGAGCAGGTGATGCGGGAGATCAGCCAGGCCTGCCCGGACACCAAGTTCTCGATCGTCGGATACAGCGAGGGCGCCGATGTCGTGCGCCGCGTCGCCATGACCGTCGGACATCAGACACCCGACCAGAACGGTGGCTACGGGGTCGTCGATCCGGCCGATGTCGTCGGTGTCGTCATCCTCGCCGACTCCGGACGCTCGGCGGGCGATGGGCCGTTCCCTGGCGCAAAGGACCCGTTCAGCAACCCCGACGGCTTCGACCAGAAATATCAGAACGGCACGAAAGCGGTATCGGGTCAGGGTGCGCTGCCCGGCAACAGCGGTGACTTCGGCGCGCTGAACGGCAAGATCGCGTCGTTCTGCTCCGATGGTGATCTCACCTGTGCGGCGCCGCAGAATATTTCACTGCTGCAGCTGGCGGTCAATGTGGGTCGCCAGTTGAATGCCGACGCACTCGAACGCGATGGGCTCACCCCGGCGACCGGACAGGATGTCGCCGTAGTCCTCGGCCGGATCGCATTGGCGGCATTCGCCGATATTCAGTCGCAGCCGAACTGGATGCAGAGCAACGAAACCTTTCTCCAAGTGCTGCTGAAGGTTTCCGATCCCACATACAAGCCGGGGCAGACACCGCAGGCCACGACGCAGGCGGCGGCGATCTCGACGAAGGATATGTCGCCGCTGGCCTACCTGCCGCAGAAGGTATTCAACGAGATCATCGGTCTCATCGTGACGAACCAGAACACGATCCCCGTGATCATGAGCGACCCGTACCAGCTCACGCTCGGGCCGAACGCGACCGGTCACCACTTCGACTACTGGCGTGATGCCACCGACGGTAAGCCGCTGACATCCGCCGAGTACGCGGCCGCCTGGCTCACCCATCTGGCGCAGCAGGCGCAGGCGGGTCAGCCGGTCGATACCAGCGCCAAGCCGCAGCCAGCGGATCTCGCGGCCGCGTATCAGGCGGCGACCTCGACGACCAAGACGAGTGAACCGACCAAGACCACGACAACGACCCCGTCACCGACCACCACGACAACGACCACCACATCGCCGACCACCACCAGCACTTCCCCCGCGAAGACCGAGGTCAGCTCGCAACCGACGACGACGCCGCCGACCACAACGTCGAGTGCGGCCGTCACCCCGGAGGTGACGACAACGCCACCGGCTCCGACGACACCCGCGCAGACCACGAAGCCGACCACCACCGAATCGACCACCACGACAACGCATTCCGCGGCACCGACCACCACCGCTGCGCGGTAGGTAGTTACCGCCGGTTTTCGGTGCGGGCCACGACATCGCTGCTTGCCGCGCCTTGCGGCCAGGCATGCAGCGCCGCCGCGGCGATCTCGTGTAGCTCGGCCCGGGTGGCGCCGTCGCGGGTTTGTGCCGACATTCCTTGTAGGACAGCCGCATAGAAGGTCGCAGCGCATGGACGTCGGTATCGGCGGGCAGTTCCCCGATGCGAATGGCGGTGGCGATCCTGGGTCGGCAAGCCCATCTCGGCGCGCTGCTGGTAGCGGCCCCGGAGCTGCTCAGCGAGCCGCCCGCCATTGAGTACACCGATGTCGTCGCGGCCGAGCTGCCCGGACAGTGCCGATGACCGCGGCCGACGCCGCCGTCAGTTGACCGGCATCGGTCCGCCTATCCGATCCGGATGATGCTCTTACCTCGGGTAACGCCGTCGGCGAGATTCGCGACGGCGGTACCGAGGTCAGCGAGCGGGTATTCGGCGGTGATATCGATGCGCACCGAGCCGTCGGCCACCAGTTGCACTGCGCGACGAGCGGAGTCGGCCAAGCGGTCGGGGTTGGTCTGGCTCAGCAGGTTGCTGTTGTAGGTCAGCAACGAACGACCGTGCATCAGGAGATCGTTGACCGAAACGTGCACCGGCTCGAAAGTGGCGATGTTGCCGTAGGCGACGAGCCGCCCGTGCGGGGCGAGCCGTTCCAGAGCGGCCAGCCGGGTGGGACCGCCGATCGGATCGAGGATGACGTCGAACTGCTGCTCCCCCAGCGCATCGGGGAAGTCTTCGCGAGTGAACACCTCCTGGTAGCCGAACTGCCGCGCATAGTCGACCTGACCGGGGTTGCCGACGACACCCGCCACTCGCGCCGCCCCGGCCGCCACCGCGAACTGCGCGGCCAGCGAGCCGACACCACCGGCAGCCGCGTGAATGAGCACACTGTCACCCGGCCGGACGGCGGCGACGGTATTGATCAGGTCATAGGCGGTGGGCGTGACCCACCCGAACGCGGCGGCGGTGCGGACATCGAGACCGGCCACGGCCACGGCCAGAACCGCGGGCGCGACAACGACCTCCGCGTAGCCGCCACCTCCGATCAGGGCCGTGACCTCCTCCCCCACTCGTGCGGGATCGACCCCCGCACCGACGGCCACAATCCGCCCTGCGGCCTCGAACCCCGGCACGAACGGGCGTGGAATCGGGAAATGACCGTCCCGCACCAGCACATCACCCCACTGCACCCCCGCGTACGCGACCTGGATCGCCACCTCGCCCGAACCCGGGACGGGCGGGTCGATCTCCGCCAAATGGAACTGGTCGTCGGTGTCGAGCAGAACTGCCTTCATCGTGTTTCAG
This sequence comes from Nocardia sp. CA-107356, assembly GCF_050946365.1. Classification (NCBI taxonomy): domain Bacteria; kingdom Bacillati; phylum Actinomycetota; class Actinomycetes; order Mycobacteriales; family Nocardiaceae; genus Nocardia; species Nocardia sp. CA-107356. The sequence goes on from NZ_CP191992.1 coordinate 10,108,356, forward strand.
CCTTCTTGGTTGACTAAGTATCCTGAGACTCAGGACGCTACGTGGTATCAGGTAGCTGAGTCAACTTAGGGAGCTGTTACATGGGTGAGGTGCCCGTCGAGGAATACCTGTGCACGCGAATCCGCCGCACGGAACAGGCGTTGATGGCCCACCACGAAGCGGTACTGCGCGGATACGGGCTCACCATGACCCAATACACGGTGCTGCTCACACTGTCGCGCGAGGACGGCCTGTCCGGCGCCCAACTCGCCCGAGCCTGCGGCGTCACCCAGCAGAGCATGGCCAGCGTGCTCAACGGCCTGCAGAACAAGCAGTTGATCGACCGTCGGCCGTCGCCGGTGCACGCCAAGGTCATGATCGCCACGCTCACCGACGCGGGCCGCGAAGTCCTCGACGGGGCCTATCAGGAAGTCATCGTGCTCGAACGCGCGCTCACCGAACAATTCACCGGTGCCGAACACCGCCAGTTCTGTGAACTGCTCGACCGTGCGACGAAGATTCTGATCGAGCAGACACCGTAATCCGTTGCCGGATTCCGTCGATTCGGCGATGAACGCTCGGTGCGGCGTCGTGCGTGGTGCCGCGTGCTTCGTGGCATGAGCACAACGTTCCGGTCGCTGCCGACCCCGCTAGCTGCGCAGACTGTCGGTAAATGGGATGCCGAGACCGGCGAGGAGGTTCTCGACGCGGGCGGCGATATCGTCACGGATGGGGCGGACCTGGTCGACGCCGAGGCCTGCCGGATCTTCGATGATCCATTCGTCGTAGCGCGGGCCGGGGACGAATGGGCAGATGTCACCGCAACCCATGCTGACAATGACATCGGCGGCACGGATGATTTCGTCGGTCCACGGCTTGGGGTATTCGTCGGCGATATCGATGCCGATTTCGGCCATCGCCTCGACCGCGGCCGGGTTGAGGGCCGCGCTCGGCTCGGAGCCGCCGGACCAGGCGATCGCCCGGCCCTGCGCCAGCTGGGTGAACAATCCGAGCGCCATCTGCGAGCGTCCGGCGTTGTGGGTGCACAGGAACAGCACGGTTGGCTTGGGCTGGGCGACCTTGCCCTGCACCTTCGCCAGGGCATACAGGCGCTGGCGGCCGAAGCGTTCGGCCAGCGTCGGCAGATATAACGTCACCGTGGCGCGAGCGACGTAATCGTCGTACGAGTCGTAGAGGTAGCGGTGCACCGTTTCGAAGTCGAACAGGGTCGCGAACTCGTCCTGCAGCCGGACCTCAGCACTTCCGAGGGCCGTCTCATGATCGAGCTCGAGCAGGCGGTAGTTGGTCGTCGCAGAGGCGGCTGAGCGTTCGGTCGCATCCGACTGTTCAGGCTGAGACACTCCTCCAGCCTGACAGCTCGTCGAATGCCCCGCCAAACGAACACCGCGTGACCTGCGCCAGAACTACGGAGCGGAAAACAGCCCCTGCGCGAGCACCGGCCACGAGGTGTGCAGATCTTCCTGCCAGTAACCCCAGGAATGAGTGCCGCTGTCGCGGTAGACGAAGGTGGCGGGGATGCCGAGCTGGTTCAGCCGGTTCTGCAGGTTGTGCGTCGACCAATTGACCCCGGCCTCGATCGCCGCACCGACCGCGACCGTCTGCGCGTTGTCCTCGGGCTTCTCCAGCCGGAATTTGCCTCCCGGCTGGTCGTACACGCCCGGGACGCCATTGCCGGTGGAGACGAAAAGGTTCGGCCCACGCAGTTTTTCGGCATTGACGATGGGATCGTTCGCAGCCCAGAGCGGGCTGTCGGTCGGGCCCCACATATTTCGAGTGTCGCCACCGCCGTAGGTCTCCACGGTCACTTTGACCATGCGCTGACCGATCGGGTCACTGGTCTGAGCGATGCCGCTGTATACCGCGACGCTGCGGTACAGGCCGGGCTTCGCGATCTCGAAGTTGAGCACCGAGGTGCCCGCCATCGACAGTCCCGCAATGGCATTGACGCCATTGGTGCCGAGCGCGGTATCGATCAGGGTCGGCAGTTCCTCGGTGAAGAAGGTCACCCACTTATTGGTGCCGAGCACCGGATCCGGCGCGATCCAATCCGCGTAGAAGCTCCAGTGCCCGCCGATAACGTTGACCACATTGACGTTCTTGTCCGATAAGAACTCCATGGCATCGGTATTGCGCTTCCACGACGCATCGTCCTGCCCGCCGCCCGCACCGTTCAGCAGATAGAGCGTCGGGCGCGGCAACGAGGTGTCACTCGGCCGCTGCACGTCGACCGGGATCGTCGAATTCATTGCGGCGGAGTGGATAGCGAGCCGGACGTTGCGTGCGTCCTTGGCCTCGACCTTCTCGATGAAAGAGCCGTCCGGCGACTGCACCGATGACGGCAGGACAATGGCGGGCTGCGTCGATCCCGATCCGGAGCCCGTGCTCGGCTCCGCATGCGCGGGAATCGCACCGATACCGAGCAACACCGACATCGCCGCCAGCACCACACGCTTCGTTCGAGGGTTCAACACCCACCCCTTCGTTCCGGCCCGGCCCAATGCACAGCCCGGGCAGTTGATCGAGAACCGGACGGGCCTCGTTACGACAACCTGTCGTGCACAGCTGAAACTGTTGTGCGGCAGGCCGATTGAAACCGATCCGGCTGCCGCCGTCGAGCCCCCGGTTCCCGTGGCTCGGCCACCATCACTCGCCGCTCGAATCATGGGATGAACCCATATATGCTCCGGTGCGAGGAATGGATCGGAGGTCCCACGATGACCAGGCGTGGCTGGGCGCTGTTCTTGGCGATGGGCGTCATCTGGGGCGTGCCCTACGCGATGATCAGGATCGCCGTCGAGGATTTCGACCCGATCGTGGTGGCCTTCGGCCGGACCTTTATCGGCGCGCTGATCCTGCTGCCGATCGCGCTCTACACCAATGCGCTGGCACCGGTCTTCCGCCGCTGGCGGCCGCTGCTGCTGTACACCCTCGTCGAGATCACCGGCCCGTGGCTGCTCATCGGGTTCGCCGAGACCACACTGAACAGCTCGACGGTCGGCCTGTTGATCGCCGCCGTACCGCTGATCGCGGTGGTCATCGTGACCAAACTCGGCCACGACCGCTTCGACGCGCGCCGCACCATCGGTCTGATCGTCGGATTCGCCGGGGTGGCGGCACTGGTCGGCTTCGATATCGACCTGACCCAGCCCGCCGCCATCGGTGCGATCGGGCTGACCACCATCGGATATGCCGTCGGCCCGATCATCATCAATCGCGCACTCGCCGATCTGCCGCCGCTCGGCGTGGTCACCGGATCGCTGATCCTCGCGGCGGTGATCTACGCACCGTTCGCGGCATTGCGCTGGCCAGCACACTTCACCGCCGACGCCTCGTGGTCGGTGCTCGGCCTCGCCGTAATCTGTACAGCCGCGGCGTTCCTGGTCTTCTTCGCGCTGATCGGCGAGGTCGGCCCGGCCCGCGCCACGGTCATCACCTATATCAACCCCGCAGTCGCCATCCTGCTCGGCGTGACCCTGCTGGACGAGCCGCTGACCATCGGTATGGGCATCGGCTTCCCGCTGGTCATTCTCGGCTCGGTGCTCGGCACCGCACGCACCCGCACCGCCGAGCAGCCGGATTCGACGCCGGTGCCGCAATCATCGAGCCCGGCCTGAGCACCGCGCTCAGTCGGTGCGCATCGCCTCGGTCGCGCCCGCACTGAAGGTCAGACCGGCACCGCCGATGATCTTCATCAGCACCGCACGCAGCCGAACCACTTCGGCCGCACCGATTATCGCGTCCAGGTGCGCGTCGAACCGCGCGACCACATCGAGTCCGGCCTCGAGTACGGACCAGCCGAGCGGCGTCAGGCGCACCGACCGGGCCCGCCGATCGGTCGGGTCGGGAGCCACCTCGACATAACCGCGCGCCTGCAGGTGCCGCACGAGTTCGCCCATCGCCTGTTTGGTCATGCCCGCCCGAGCGGCGAGGTCGATCAGCCGCATGCCCTCGGGATCGATCATCTGGAATACCGGCGCGTGCGCGGCGCGCAGGTCGGTGAATCCGGCCGCGGCCAAACCCGCATCCAGTTCGGCCGCAAGCGTTCTCGCGGCGGCGCTGAGCAGATTCCCGAGCGGTGGCGGCCGATCCGCCAATGGATTAGTCAGGCTCTTGACCATTCTCCGACTCCTTCGTACCTTTAGTCAGGGACCTTACTACTTTCGGAGGGTGCACATGAATAGGCACGTTGTCGTCGGGCTCGCGGTGCTGGCCCTGGTGGTCGAACTCGGATGGCTGGTATTCGCGGCGGGATCGGTCGGATCGATCACGGCCGCCGTGCTCGCGAGCATCGCATTGCTGACGGTGACCGCGGCCCGCGTCGTCGCCATCAATACCGTCGTGCGAATCCTGTTGGGCGCCCTGTTCGCAGGATCGGTGGCGGACCGTTTCGGCCTGCTCGGCGCGCCGGGCGCATCGGGTGTCTCCTGGGGCAGCTACTCGGCGTTCACCGACTACACGCGCTCGTTGGTACCCGAGGTGCTGGACTGGTCCGCGCCGACCCTGGCCGCCATCGCGACGGTACTCGAAACCCTCTGCGGTATCGGCTTGATCCTCGGCATCGCCGCGAGAACCACCGCCCGCGTCGCGACCGCCCTGCTGATCGGCTTCGCGGCGGCGATGTGGACATCGGTGGGTTTCGACGAAATGTGCTCCTACGGAGTCCTCGTCGTCGCGGGCGGCGCCGCGCTCCTCGGCACCGGCGATACCGCATGGAATCTCGACCACATGTTCCGGCGTCGGACCCTGCCGAGTCCGGCGGTGCAATGATGTCCGGGTGGCAGCACACAGTCGGACCGAACCCGCGGATGTGGCACACACCCGCACCGCATACGACGACCTCGCGGACGTCTACGCCGAATTCGCCCGAGATCATCTCGCGGCCCAACCTTTCGACCGCGCCATGCTCGGCGTGTTCGCGGAATTGGTGCGAGCCAATGGTTCCGGCCGGGTAGCCGACCTCGGATGCGGTGAGGGTCGAATGACCGCACACCTGTCCGAACTCGGTCTGGACAGCTTCGGAATCGACCTGTCACCGCGGCTGATCGCACATGCGCGAGCGCAGTATCCGGCACTGACCTTCGACGAGGGGACGCTGGAGCACCTCGAGATCGCCGACGGGACCCTCGCGGGCGTCCTCGCGTGGTACTCGTTCATCCACCTGCCGCCCGAGCGGATACCCGATGTGTTGACCGAATTCCATCGGGTACTCGATAACTCAGGGCATGCCCTACTCGCCTTCCAGGCCACCGCTGGCCAGGATGTGGAACCGTTCGACCACAAGGTGATTCGGTCCTATCGCTGGTCACCGGATCGGCTCGCCGCGCTGGCCGACCAGGCCGGTTTCACCGCGACCGCCCGGTTGGTGCGGGAGCCGGATCCCGGCGAGCGGGGCCGCCAGGCCTACCTGCTGCTGGTCAAGGATCACTGATTCGGCGAACGCGGATCAGTACCTTTCAGTAAGGTTGTGAGCACCGCGCAGGGGATATGGCTGCGCGAGCCCTTCCGACATCGTGGTCGATTCCTCTTATCAAAGACCTCCACACCACACCGTCGTCAGGGGGCGACTCACTATGGAGCTCATTTCTCCGATCGATGCCGTATTTCTACTCGCCGAATCCCGCGAGCACCCAATGCATGTGGGTTCACTACAACTGTTCGAGGCGCCCGAAGACGCGGGACCCGAATACGCCCGGATGACTTATGAGAAGTTGCTGGCGGACAACGAGTTCCACCCCACCTTCCGCAAGCAACCGGCGAAATGGCTCGGCACACCGCAATTGGCATGGACGCAGGCGGAGAACGTCGAGCTCGCCTACCATCTGCGCCGCTCGGCGTTGCCCAGCCCGGGCGGCTTCGACCAGTTGCTCGCGCTGGCCTCCGACCTGCACAGCACCCTGCTCGATCGGTACCGCCCGCTGTGGGAGATCCATGTGGTGGAGGGGCTGAGCGACAGCCGTTTCGCTCTCTACTCGAAGATGCACCACGCGTTGATCGACGGCGTCACCGCGCAGCGGTTGCTGCAGCGCACGCTCACCAACGACCCCGCGGCGACCGATACGCGCGTGCCGTGGAACCTGCCCCGGTCGCAGCGCGCGCCGAAGCCGTCCGGATCCCTGTTCGGCGGGATCGCGCGAAATCTGTTGTCGGCGGCCAATTCCGGTCCCGCCGCACTGCGGGTGGCCCGCGCCGCATTGCTGCAACAACAACTGACCATGCCGTTCGAGGCGCCGCGCTCGATGTTCAATGTGCCGATCGGCGGCGCTCGGCGTTGCGCGGTGCGGTCCTGGCCGCTCGAACGCGTCAAGCAGGTCAAGAAGGCGACCGGTACCACCGTCAACGATGTGGTGCTGGCGATGTCGGCCGGTGCGCTGCGCGGATACCTGATCGAACAGAATGCGTTGCCCGACAAACCATTGATCGCCATGGTCCCGATCTCACTGCGGGCCGATGAGGACGCCGGGGACACCAGCGGTGTCAAGGTGGGCGCGATCCTGTGCAACCTCGGCACCGATATCGCCGATCCGATCGAACGACTGCGCGTGGTGAGCGAATCAATGCGGCGCAGCAAAGAGGTCTACAACTCGCTCTCGCCCATACAGACGATGGCGTTATCCGGGCTGATGCTCAGCCCGCTGGCCCTGACCTTCCTGCCCGGCATGCTGTCGCTGGCCAACCCGCCGTTCAATATCGTCATCTCCAACGTTCCCGGCCCCAAGGAACCCCAGTATTGGAACGGCGCCCGCCTCGACGCCACCTACCCGATGTCGATCCCGTTCGACGGACAGGCCGTCAACATCACCCTCACCACCAACGGCGACAATCTGGACTTCGGACTCGTCGGCTGCCGCCGCAGCGTGCCGCGGCTGCACAGCCTGCTCGACCACCTGGAGAACTCGCTCACCGACCTGGAGCAGGCGGCCGTCTGAAACGGCTATCCCTAAAGAAACTAGAACGTGTTACATTCGAATTCAGGCGCCCGCGCCTGTTGCCGAAGCCATCATCGCGTCATGGCGATATCTGCGGTGAACGGCCGAGTCGGCAGCGCGGGCCGGTAACCAAATATGTAACCCGTTCCAGCACCTCTCCAGCCGGTCGCTCCGGCTGTGGGACGAGTAGGGAGACCAGCACGCCATGCGTACCGAAATCTGCGACCGGCTGGGGATCGAATTCCCCATCTTCGCCTTCACCCACTGCCGCGATGTGGCGGCCGCGGTCAGCAATGCCGGTGGTCTCGGCGTGCTCGGTGCGGTCGGCTTCACCGCCGAACAACTGGAGGTCGAGCTCACGTGGCTCGACGAGCATGTGCACGGCGTCTACGGTGTCGATCTCGTCATTCCGTCCAAGTACGAGGGCAAGGGCCTCGATGATCTGAGCCCGGACCAGCTGGAAGCCAAACTGGCGGAACTGGTTCCGCAAGGCCATCGGGATTTCGCGGAGAAGCTCCTCAACGACCACAATGTCCCGCATCTGCCCGCGGAGGAGCATCACAACCAACTGCTGGGCTGGACCGCTACCACGGTCGCGCCACAGATCGAGGTGATCCTGCGCCACCCCAAGGCCAAGCTGGTCGCCAATGCGCTCGGCACCCCGCCGGATGACGTGATCGAGCAGATCCAGGGCTCCGGCCGCCTCATCGGCGCGCTCTGCGGATCGGTCAAGCACGCACTCAACCACAAGCGGGCCGGGCTGGACTTCGTGGTCATGCAGGGTACCGAGGGCGGCGGCCACTGCGGTGAGATCTCCTCGCTGGTGCTCTGGCCGCAGGTGATCGATGCGATCGGCGATATGCCAGCGCTCGCCGCCGGTGGCATCGGCAATGGCCGTCAGGTCGCCGCGGCCATGGCGATGGGTGCGGCCGGCGCGTGGACCGGCTCGCTGTGGCTGACCGTCGAGGAGGCGAATGTGCCACCCGCGCAGATGCAGACCTACATCGATGCCTCCAGCCACGACACCGTGCGCTCGCGGTCCTGGACCGGTAAGCCGTGCCGCATGCTCAAGAACGACTGGACCGAGGCATGGGAGTCGCCGGAGAATCCGGACCCGCTGCCCATGCCGCTGCAGATGATGGTGGCACTCGACGGCGTCAAGCGCGGACACCGCTATCCGGAGGCCGCCAAGGACGTGAACTTCAACCCGGTCGGCCAGGTCGTAGGCATGATGAACAAGGTGGAGCGCTCTGCCGACGTGATGGCGCGGCTGATCAACGAGTACGTCGAGGCGTGCGATCGCCTCAACAAGCTCAATAGCGCGCTCTAGGAGACAGATCGGTGCCACCCGCCCCAGCGGACCAGCCGGGGCGGGTGGCCGTCTTTGCGCGCGTGGTGATCAGGTCGTCGAGAAGTCGTATCGCACACCGGTGAGTTGCTCACTGAGCCGCCACAGTCTGCGCGCGGTCCAGCGGCTGTTGACCAGCGGATTGCGCGGTGCCCGCCGCGGATATCCGGCGACCTCGAATCCCGGTCCCACATAAGAGTTTCCGCGCAGATCCGGCACCGTCGCGGCATACAGCTGCGGCAGCGCGCCCATTCGGTCGGACTGGGCGAGCGCGAACAGGATCGTCTGCGGGATCGCCGCCAATATGCCGCGCACCCCCTTCTCACCGTTCAAGTCGTAGAGATGGGTCGCCGATATTCCGGGATGCGCGGCAACGGCATGCAGAGTTGTCCCGGCCGCGCGGGCCCGGCGATCGAGTTCGGCGGTGAAGAGCAGATTGGCCAGCTTGGACTGGCAGTATGCGGGCCAGCGCAGGTAGACCCGCTCCCAGTTCGGGTCGAGCCAGTTGATCGCGCCACCCCATGCGGCCACCGACGATACCGTCACCACTCGCGGCCGGCCGGCACGTAAGAGTGCGGGCAGGATAGCGCCGGTGAATGCGAAGTGCCCGAGGTGGTTGGTGCCGAATTGGGCGTCGAATCCGTCGGCGGTGCGCGAGCGCGGCACCGCCATCACGCCCGCATTATTGATGAGCAGATCGATCCGGCCGACGGTGTCGTTGACATATGCCGCGGCCCGCCGGACGGAAGCCAGATCGGCCAGATCCAGCTGCAGCACTTCGGGTTTCGGCCCGGTGGCCACCGCGGTGACGGCGTCCAGCGCCGCGGCCGCCTTCCTTTGGTTGCGGCAGGCCAGCAGCACATGCGCGCCCCTGCCCGCCAATGCCTCGGCGGTGCGCAGGCCGAGACCGCTGTTCGCCCCCGTGACCACGACGGTCTTACCGGACTGATCGGCGATATCGGCAACGGTCCAGCGGCGCGGCAGGATTGGTATCGATGTCACAGAGACCTCCCGGTCGGAAAGGAATCGGCTCGCGGACTAGGCCGCTTCATCGTTGCGTACCAAGCCCCGCAGTCATCGGAGGCTGCGCTCGTCATTGAAGGGATGTCATCCGGACCCACCAACGTCTCAGACAGGCGGACCGGGTCGGTGATCTTGTCCGGCCTCCGCAACACCGCACCCCTCGGGCGGCATTGAATCGAGTCGATACATCAATGACCCAGACAGTGTAATCGGCGGAGTCGGGAGCGATCAGGCCGTCGCCGCGTGCGCCGCATCCTCGTGGCCGTCGGTCGCGACACCGAGCAACTCCTCGAACCGGTTGATCACCTTCTCGTGATACAGCCCGAACAGATCCTCGAACAGCGCGAGCTGCGCATCGGACGGGCCGGAACCGGAGTCCCATACCGCGACCAACGCACGCCATACCAATACATGCAGATCGGCAGCGCCCGCGAAGTAGGCCTCGACGGCCTCGGGTACCTCGAGCACCATCTCGCCGATGGAGTTCATGATCGCGCGCTGCATGCTCAGCCCGAGTGCGGTGAGCAAGCGGCGGACCAGGCCGACCTCGATGGCCAGAATCTGCCGGAAGTCGGGAACATCCTGCCGGGCAAGCGATTCCATTTCATCGATCTCAGCCTTGAGCTCGGCCGGGTCGATCTCCTGCTCGCTACCGGTGTAGGCGAGCAGCGCCTCCATCACGATGCCGCGCTCCACCTCGACGATGTCGCGGAACATCTCATTGGCCACATCCGGCATCGGAACCGAGAACCGGAACAGGTGCCGATACACATCGATGCCGCCCGCCTCACGGACATCGCGGATCGTGAACCCCTTGCCGCGTCGCGCCTCGACGAATCCGTACGATTCCAGCCGACCGAGGGTCAGCTGTGCGGTCGCGCGGTTCATATCGAACTCCTCCGCGACCTGACGCACCGACGGCATCAAATCCCCTGGCTGATATTCCCCCGCGGCAACCCGGCGTGCCAGCTCATCGGCAACGTCGGCGACTACCGTCTGGGATCCCATCGAGATGCCACCTTTCGACTCGGTTCCGAATACGTCCCAGACAGTCTAAGCCCTGCTGTGCGAGACTGCACCTGTGTAACACTTGTCGGCGTGCAGTGTGAGGTGAGTCATGGCCATTCAGCGTGGCAACGGTCGGCCGACCGAGAGTTCGACGACTAGAAGTGCACGCCTGTTCGCGGCGAATCCGAACGGCAAACCCCCAGTTCGCACCGCAGTTCGCAATGCGAAGCTAGCCGCACTGCCGGTCGCCTTCGCGGGTCGCCGGGCCGCGGGTGTCGGCAAGCGCGCGCTGGGCAGACCAGCCAGTGAGGTCGATCGCGAAATTCAAATGCGCACCGCCCAGCACATTTTCGAGGTACTCGGCGAGCTGAAGGGCTGCGCCACGAAACTCGGCCAGCTGCTCGCCATCTACCAACTCGCGCTGCCGCGGGAACTCGCCGAACCGTACAAGATCGCGCTGAGCCAACTGCAGGATTCCGCGCCCGCGATGCTGCCGCGCTCGGTGCACGCGGCGATGGCCGCCAATATGGGGGAGAACTGGCGTTCGCAGTTCCGGGAATTCGACGATCGGCGGGCAGCCGCCGCATCGCTCGGTCAGGTGCACCGCGCGGTATGGCACGATGGCACGCCCGTCGCGGTGAAGGTCATGTATCCCGGTGGCAAGCAGGCGGTCGCGAACGATCTGGACCAGCTGCGCCGCATCTCTACCCTGGCAACGGTTTTCGTGCCGGGCGCCGACGTCAAGGGTGTCACCGAGGCGATCTGCGCCTGCGTGCTCGACGAACTCGACTATGCGGCCGAGGCCGACTACCAGCGGGCATTCGCGGCAGCCTATGCCGACGATCCGGATTTCTACATTCCGCGCGTGGTCGAACAGCGCGGCGATGTGCTCATTACCGAATGGCTCGACGGCACACCCCTGCCGCGCATCATCGCCGCCGGAACGCGCGCCGAACGTGATCGGGTGGGTATGCAGCTGGTCCGGTTCATGGCATCCAGCTGGATCCGCAGCGGTCTGCTCTACGGCGATCCGCATCCCGGCAATTTCCGGGTGCTGCCGGACGGGCGACTCGGCGTGGTCGACTTCGGGGCGTGTGCGCCGTGGCCGGCCGAGGGTTTCGAGGAGTGGGCGTTCGACTATTGCGATGCGTTGTTCAACGGTGGGCCAACGGATTTGGAGGCGGCGGCCCGACGGCACGGCTTCTGCGAACCCGGCCGCACACTCGATGCCGAGGACCTGTTCGACATGGTCGTGCCGTGCATCGAGCCCTTCCAACACGCGACCTATCGGTTCACCACGCGATGGCTGCGCAAACAGGTGTTGCGAGTGACGAACCCGCGGCTGTCCAATGCGCTGCGCCAGGCCACTATGCCCGCGCACTACACACCGTTCGCGCGCTCGATGCTCACATTGATCGGTGCGATCGGCCAGCTGGAGACCGAGGGCCCGTTCCGCGACGAGGTCGGCCGCTGGCATCCGACGCTGCACGAGTTGGTCACCCGGCCCGTCGAGGAGGGCGCACCGCCGGTCGATCTGGCGGTGGCGCGGCGCAAGCGAGCCGAGCAGGCCGCACATCGCATGTCGGTCGGTTGACCTGCCACAACTGCTCTGACCTGCAACGACGCACTATCTACGACAGTGTCGTCTCAGACAGTTGAGTCTGTACGACCGGGCAGCCGCCGCGGGGCGCCGACACCTGCGACGAAGGAATCACCGATGAAGCACACGCGAAGGTCGTTCCACACCCGGCGATCTTCGCAATTGCCCGGCGGCGCATGGACTCCGGACCTACCCGTTAGGATCGCGATGGTTATTCGGGAGGGATTTGACGTTGTCTGGGGTAGCTGAGTCCGCGGTGCCGCAGTGGTTCGCGGAACTGTTCGCGCATCGGCGCTGGATTCGCCGGGTCGACCCGTTTCCGCATGTTTATGCCAGGGATGTATTCGTGCCGGAGTTCTATCTGCGGCTGACCGACGAGCTGGCGCGGGTGCGCCGGGAGCGGCCGGAAGCGTTCGGATCGGTGGCCGTTGATTACGGTGCGGTCGGGGCCCAGCTGGCCGAGTTGCGGGACGGACCGCTGGCGCTGTTCCTGTCCCGGGAATGGCACGATCTGATCGCCCGTATCGCCGGGGTGGCGACGACCGGCGATGTCGAGGGGTCCGTGCACCATCATCCGCCGGGCAGCCCGCAGGGGTGGCCGCACAACGATCTGAATCCGGCCTGGTTCAAGGATCCGGCGCCCGGTCTCGACGAGGTCGGGACGGTGACTCCGGAGGTTGATCTGAAGACCGGCGCGCGGACGCCGGAGGTCTTCGCACGGGAGACCGTGCGCGCGGTGGCGGTGCTGTTCTATTTCGGCAATCCGGACTGGCGGCCCGGCGACGGCGGCGAGACCGCGCTGTACGCGCAGCTCGGTGCGAATCCGGTTCCCGCACTGACGATTCCGCCGATGGATAATTCGCTGCTGCTGTTCGAATGCACACCGCGTTCGTGGCATGGGTTCATCGGCGGTAACACCGTGGCGCGCAATTGCGTGGTGATGTGGCTGCACCGACCGAAGGAAGACGTGGTGCGGCGATGGGGAGGAAACAGCATTGCGCAGTGGCACTGAACGCCGGGTATGTCTGCTGACCGGAGCCGGTGGCGTGCTCGGCGATACCTTTTGCCGCGGTCTGTACACCGACTACGACATCATCGCGGTGTGCCGCAACCGCACACCCGCCGCACCGTCACAGCTGGAATGGTTCGTCGACCCCTTCGAACCGGAAATGCCGGTGCCGGAGAATGATTCGAGAATCTTTGTGATCAAGGCGGAGCTGGCCGAAGAGGGCGAGATCGAGCGCGTCGTCGATCTCGCCCTGGCCCGGTTCGGTCACGTCGATCTGCTGGTCAACAATGCCGCACACAGCCGATTTCAACCGCGCGGCATCGTCGACGGCGACACGACATCAGACGAATTCGAATCCCATTTCGCGGTCAATGTCGGTGTGCCGCTACGGTTGTCGGCCCGACTGGCCCAGCGTGGCTGGGTGCACGCCCTGGATGAGAATCGGGCGCGCAACCGCAATATCGTGAATGTCTCCAGCATTTCGGGCTCGCGGGTGTACCCCGGCGGACAGGCGCTCTACGCGGCGTCCAAGGCGGCGCTCAACCAGCTGACCCGGCATATCGCCGCCGAATTCGAGGAGTTCGGGGTGCGGGCGAATGCGATCGCGCCCCACGGCTTTCCCTCGATCGTGCCGACCGAACAAGTGGTGCGGGCCATCGTCGAACTCGATCGCGGCGATATGACCGGCGAGGTCTTCAGCGTCGGTGTCGAAGTCGAGGATGCCGGCGGCGGGCGTCACGCACTCGGTGCGGACGCCAGCTGACCTACGTCGCCGAACTCGGCACGCCGGTGATCTCCTCGGACATCACCCAAAGCCGTTGCGCGAGATCTGGATCCACCGCCTGCCTATTGCGCGGCTCCTCCACCTTGAACCGGTGGAAGTACTTGCCGCCGATGTCGTCCTGCGTCGTCGCCAGGTGCACCAGCGGATCCGCGCCCTTATCGGGCCGGATGAAGAAGGGCCGCGACAGCGGGGAGCGGATGAACGCGCCGATGCCGAGCGGGGCGTTGTCGTAGACGTGGGTGGCGACCACACCGGGATGGAAGGCGGCGGTGACCAGCCCGGTGCCCTCGGTGCGACGGGCCAGTTCCCTGGTGAAGATGATATTCGCGAGCTTGGAGGTGCCGTAGACGGCCAACTGGTTGAACGAGCCGGTCGAGGCATTGACGGTGTCGAGATCCAGCTTCGCCATCCGGTAGGTCGTGCTCGCGGTATTGACGACCCTGGCCTGCGACTGCACCAACCGCTCCAGCAGCAGACTGGTCAGCAGAAACGGCGACAGGTGGTTGACCTGGAAGGTCAGTTCGTTGCCGTCATCGGTAACAGTGCGTTTCGCCCACGCGCCGCCCGCGTTATTCGCGAGCACATCGATGCGCGGATAGCGGTCGAGGAGTTGATCGGCGAGCTTGCGCACCTCGTCGAAGCGGGCGAAATCGGCGATGAACGATTCGGCGCCGACCCGCGCCGCCACCTCGGCGGTACGCTCCGGCGAGCGCCCGACCACCGCGACGGTCGCGCCGCGCGCCACCAGCTTCGCCGCCGCTTCCGCGCCGATGCCCGAGCTGGCGCCGGTCACCACCACTGTCTTGCCGGATAGATCCTGTGCTGCCATGTCCTGCTTGCCTCCTGGTCGTCGTGCCCGGCACTCGGACAATGCCCGGCTGCCGACTTATCCGACCTGATCGTCATCGGGTTGCACGGATTCGGCAAGACCCACCGGTCGGGCGAGCGGCGCACAAGTCGGATCGGCGAGAACCCGACCACCGCGCTGCTGTGTATCGTGCCTGCGTACGCAACAACTGATCTAGAACGAACACGGGTAACTCGCCGGGGACGCCCAGAACCCGGCCATTTCGGGGACCGCCGGCCCGCAACGGTAGGTTAGGGACACCCTACGACCGGCACAAGGCCCGGAGAGGCGGAGGAGCGCCACGAGATGCGAGTCGATGGGCGGGAGATCCCGGTCGCGGGGAGCCTGCTGCAACCGCTGATCCGACGGACCAGTGACATCATCCGCGTCGTACTGGCGGCCCTGTGGGTCGGTGTAGTCGTCGCCGCCTCGCTGATCACCCGGCCGGAATGGCTGGCGCTGGAGCGGTCGGTCTCGAATATCGTCGGGTTCCTCAATCCGGACCAGTCCAATCTGGTGTATCTGGTCTACGGCATGGCGATTCTGGCGCTGCCGTTCGCGATTCTCATCGAGTTGATCATCGGCAGGCAGTGGAAACTGCTGGCGGGCTATGCCGCGGCAGGATTGGTCGCCGGTCTGCTGCTATCGATCACCGGCACGGGACTGTCTGCGCCGCAATGGCATCTGCAGGTCCCGGACCGGCTCGATACCTTTCTGTCGCAGTTCCTGGACGATCCGCGCTGGATCGCGATGCTGGCCGCGGTGCTGACCGTCTCCAGTCCCTGGCTGCCGACCCGGGCGCGGCGCTGGCTGTGGTTCCTGCTGCTGGCGTTCGCGCCGATCCATCTGGTGGTCAGCACGGTGGTGCCCGCGCGGGCCATGTTCGGACTCGCCGTCGGCTGGCTGGTCGGCGCGGTGATCGTGCTGGTCGTCGGCACACCGGCGCTGGAGGTGCCGCTGGACGCGGCGGTGCGGGTGCTGGCCAAGCGCGGACATACGGTTACCGCGTTCACCGTGGTGCATCCGGCCGGACGCGGTCCGCTGGTGCTCGCCGCCGCCATCGACGGTCCGGAACGCGAATTGACCGTCGAGATGTACGGCAAGAACCAGCGCAGCTTCGGCGCGCTGCGCCAACTGTGGCGCTGGCTCACCTTCCGCACCAGCGAAACGGCCGCGCTGCACGGTTCCATGCATCGCGCCGTCGAACATCGCGCGCTGATGGCCGTCGCGGTCGGCGAACTGGAGCTCGCCGCCATGGAGCAGGTCGCCGTCGCGGCGCTGGAGCGCGGCTGGATCCTGTACGCGCACACCATGCCCCGGGGTACGCCGCTCGCCGAGCACTCCGACGAGGTGCTCACCGGCGTGTGGAAATCGCTCGCGGCACTGCACCGCGGCCAGATCTCGCACGGTGACCTGCGGCCGGCGGAGATCCGAATCGAGAACGGCGCCACCTTGTTCGGCGGCTTCGCCAGCGCGGAGTTCGGCGCCTCGGCTAAGCAACGGCAGTCCGACGTCGCCCAGTTGCTGGTGTCGACCACGGCGGTCTTCGGCAAGGAAGCCGCGGTACGCACCGCCATCGACACGCTCGGCGAGCCGACGGTGCTGACCGCGGCGAGCCGACTCACCAAGTCCGCCATGCCCGCCGGGATCAAGAAAACGATTCCGGACTGGGGCGAGATGGTCTCCTCGGCCCACGACGAGGTGCGCAGGCAAACCGGGCAGGACAAGATCGAAGCCGAGCAGATCACCCGGTTCAGCCGCAACCAGATCATCCAGCTGGTACTGCTGATCGGCCTGGTCTACGTCGCCTATCCGTTCATCAGTGCGGTGCCGACCTTCTTCTCACAGCTGCGCACCGCCAACTGGTGGTGGGCGCTGTTCGGATTGGCGGTTTCGGCGCTGACGTACGTCGGTGCGGCGGCGGCACTGTGGGCCTGCGCCTCCGGCCTGGTCAGCTTCCGCAATCTGGTGATCATGCAGATCGCCAATACCTTCGCCGCGACGACGACACCGGCCAGGGTCGGCGGTCTGGCCCTGAGCGTGCGGTTCCTGCAGAAGGGCGGACTCGGCGCGGTGCGGGCCACCGCCGCGGTCGCACTGCAGCAGGCGGTGCAGGTGATCACCCACATCAGCCTGTTGATCCTGTTCAGCGTGGCGGCGGGCACCTCGGCGAATCTTTCGCATTTCGTGCCCGACGCCACCGTGCTCTATCTGGCGGCCGGTGTGGGTGTCGGCATCATCGGCACCTTCATGTTCGTGCCGAAACTGCGCCGCTGGCTGCACAATTCGGTGCGCCCGCAATTGCAGGAGGTGCTCGGCGAACTCGGCAATCTGGCCCGGGATCCCAAGCGCTTCCTGGTGATCGTGCTCGGATGTGGCGCCATCACGCTCGGCCAGGCGCTGGCGCTGTGGGGCAGCGTCGAGGCGTTCGGTGGGGGCGCGTCGTTCATCACCGTCACCATCGTCACGATGATCGGTGGCACCCTCGCCTCGGCCGCGCCCACACCCGGCGGCGTCGGCGCGGTCGAGGCGGCGCTGATCGGTGGTCTGGGGGCTTTCGGCCTGCCCGCGACTATCGCGGTGCCGTCGGTGCTGCTCTACCGCGTGCTCACCTGCTGGCTGCCGGTGTTCTGCGGCTGGTTCACCATGCGCTGGATGACCGCGAAGGACATGATCTAGGCGCCCTTGGTCGCCAGCAGCACGCCGGTCGTCGGCGCGATCGCCGTGAAATCGACCGTCCTGAATCCGGCTTCCCGCAACGCTTCTCGATAACGGCGGATGTCGATGGCCGATAACGGGTCCGCCTGGTGTCCGGCCGCGTGCGGGTCATCGGTGCGGTGTGCCGCGAATCGGGACATGATCCGGACCACCGCGGGCAGCACCAGCCCGGTCGGGTGGGTATCGGCGAGCAGCAGTCTGCCGCCGGGACGGAGCACACGGAACATATGCGCCAGGGATGAGGCGCGCTCGGCCTCCGGAATGTGATGCATGACGAAGGTCGAGGTCACCACATCGACCGAGGCATCGGGCAGATTCAGCGACTGCGCCGCGCCCACCTCGAATCGACAATTGGGCAGGGTCTCGGCGCGGCCGGTCGCATAGTCGATCATCTGCGCCGACGGGTCGATGCCGAGCACGCGACCGGACGGACCGACTCGTTCGGCGAGCGCTCGGACGAGCTGGCCTGGACCGCAACCGATATCGACGGCTTGCTCGCCTGCGGCGGCACCGGTCAGCTCGACGAGCCGAGTATTCAGTGCACCGACCCGGCCGAGCAGGAAGGCCGATTTGACCGCGAGATAGCCACGCGGTTTGGTGATGAGGATGCCGATCTCGGAGTTCGGGTCAGCATGTGCGGCAATGGACTGTTGTCTGTTTCCGGTCATGTGTTCACAATCGGACTCGGTACCCGGAACAACCAGAAGCAAATCAGCGGAATCTGTACCGTTGGGGACGGATTCGCACCATCTGTACGGAAACGTGAGGACGAGATGAGCGGCAGCACCGATCGCCGGGTCCGGCGAACCAAGAGTCTGCTGCATCGGGCTTTGATCGAGCTGATGATCGAATGTGGCTACGACCGGATCACCTTGCAGGACATCCTGAATCGCGCCGATGTCGGTCGCTCGACGTTCTACGCGCATTTCCGCGATAAAGACGATCTGCTGCTGGTCAGCAGCACCGAATATCTGCGCGCCGCAGTTGCCGATGCCGGTTCGGCGGCCGGTGACCCGGACGCACCGGAGTACTCGGCACCACTCGCGCCGCTGTACACGCTGTTCCGGTTGGCATCGGCGAATCCCGAGGTCTATCGGGCACTGCTGGGGCGAAGGGCGACCGGGGTGTTGTTGCGTTCGACGCGGCGAATGGTGGAAGAGATTCTCACCGAACAGCTCTCGGGTCGGCTGGATATGGACGACGAAGAATTCGCGGTGACGATGACATTCCTGTCCTGGGGTGTGGTCGGCCTGCTCGGCTCGATCGCGGACGCGGAGCCACCGCTGCCCGCAGCCGAGACCTACCGGCGGCTGACGGATCTGGTCGGCCCCGGGCTGGAAATCCGGGTCGTGCGACCAGCGGACCCGTCACGCATGGGAGGCCGCCTTCCCACGGGCGGAAAGGCGGCCTTCGGTGCGGGCGAAGTCAGTTGGCGCGCGGGCCGATAACCAGGGTCCGAATCACGTCATCGCGGACCGATCAGTTCGAGCGCTTGGTCGGCGGTGCGGCAACCGGCCGTGGTCAGTTCGAGATTCGCCAACGATGCCGCAGACGTTTCGGGACTCACGGCAGCGACGCAGTCCGAGATCGGATAGACGGTGAAACCCAGATCGGTTGCGTTCCTCGCGGTTTGCTCGACGACGAGGTTGGTCGCGACACCGGTCACGAATACTGTGTCGATGCCGTGCTCGTCGAGCCATTCCGGCAGCAGGCAACCCGCCAACCCGGACAGCTTCTGATTGTCGAATACCGCGGTCGGCTGCTCGATCATCTCCGGGATCAGCTGGGTGCCCGGCGAATCCGGCCGGAACTCGGTCTGCGCCGCGGCCACCGACCGCATGAATCCGGTATTGCGGACCAGACCACCCTCGCCGACCGGAATCGTGAACCGCAGGAACGCCACCGGCAGTCCCCGCTCGGCCACCGCAGCGTGGAAGCGCACCGCTCGCGGTACGACGCCGCTGGCCGCGACCGGACCGGCCAGCATCGGCCCGAAGAACCCTTCGGGCCGAATCACATTTACCTGCCAATGCAGCGCAAGGACGGCGGCGCGGATGCGTGGGATCGCCATGCAGTGATCTTCACGCATTCGCGCCGCCGCTGTCCACGATTTCGTCGCAAACCCGCACTCAGGATGAATAGTCCTTGCGCAGTTGGACTTTCACGACCTTGCCGCTGGCATTGCGCGGCAGTTCGGCCACGATCACCAGATCCTTGGGGTGCTTGTAGCGCGCCAGATTCTCGTTGAGGAACGGCGTCAGCTCGTCCAGGGTGAGTTCTGTGTCCGGATCGTCAAGGGCGACAACGGCAACCGGCACCTCACCCCACTTCTCGTGTGCCCGGCCGACCACCGCGGCCTCGCGGATCTTCGGATGCGCGAAGAGCACATTCTCCACCTCGGCACAGTAGATGTTCTCGCCGCCGGAGATGATCATGTCCTTCTTGCGGTCGACCACCCAGAGGAAGCCCTCCTCGTCGGCGCGGACCAGATCACCGGAGTGGAACCAGCCGCCGGCGAAGGCGTCGGCGGTGGCCTCCGGCTTATTCCAGTAGCCCTGCATGAGAGTCGGTCCGCGATAGACGATTTCGCCGATCTCACCGGGCGCGACATCGTTCATCTCATCGTCGACGACGCGGGCCTGGATGGTCGGGATGGGTTTGCCGACCGAGCCGAGCTTGCGGATCGCGTCCTTGCCCTCCAGCACACAGGTGATGGGCGACATCTCGGTTTGGCCGAAGACCGCGACATTGACCGCGTCCGGGAAGCAGTCGGCCATGGCCCGCAGCACGGTATCGGAGGCGGGTGCGGCACCCCAGCTGAGCATCTTCAGCGCGAGTTCGCGCTGTTTGACCGTCGGCTCCTCGCAGATCATCTGCCACTGCGCGGGCACGCAGAAGGCGGTGGTCGCCTGCTCGCGCTCGACGGCATCGAGGAATTCGGTGGGGTCGAACGCGCCGAGCGGATGCAGTACCGTCTTGCCGCCGAGCAGGAAATACGGTGCGAGGCTGCCGATTCCGGCGATGTGGAACAGCGGCGAGGTGCAGAAGCCGACCGAGTCCGGAGCAATATCCGTGGCCCGAATACAGGTCAGCGCTTGGGCATTCATATTCGCGTGCGAGAGCACCGCGCCTTTCGGACTGCCGGTGGTGCCCGAGGTGTACATGATCAGCGCGGGAGTGTCTTCGGGAATGTCGAGGGGTGTATGCGGTGCACCGCCCTCGGCCAGCACATCGTCGTAGCCGAGTACGCCGTCGGCGCTCTGGCCGCCGATCACGATGCAGGTCGCCAGTTCGGGTGCCTGGCCCTGTACGGCCGTGGCCAGCGGCTGCAGCATGGTGTCGGTGACGATTGCTTTGGCGCCGGAGTCGCTGACGATATAGCCGACCTCGGGTGGCGTGAGTCGGAAGTTCACCGGGACCGCGATGGCGCCGAGTGCGTTGATGCCGAAGACGGCCTCGAGGTATTCGGGATAGTTCAGCGCCAGGATCAGCACCCGATCACCGAAGCCGATACCGCGCCGGGCGAGTGCGTCGGCGAATTTCAGCGAACGCTCGTGCAACTGTCGCCAGGTGGTGTCCCCACCACGGAACCGCACGGCGACCGCATCCGGGCGCATCTGCGCATGCGACGCGATCTGGTTGTTCCAATGGTTGCGCCGCGACCTGAGCGGCTCATCGAGCGCCTCTGCACCGGTGGTCATGCCACGAACTCCTCTCGGACCGCCAAGCGTGCGCCGGTGTATCCGACGGCGTCGACGGGCTGACTCGAGAGCAGAATAACAACTAACTTCTTCGGCGGGCAAGAGACCAAGATATGAATCGCTGTTAATTGCCCCAGCGGAGGGTTTGGCGGTCAAAAAGATCTTCTAGCTGCACATTTACCGATGATCGCAACGATTACTCCGACGATTCGATTGCGCAAACCCGGCCTTATAATGCGAATCCCGGCTTACTTACGAGTTGAACCGCGGGTGATTCTCGTGTCACCATCACTGCGTAAGGGCGGACCGGCTCGCCCCGCAACGCATAGGAGAAGCGCAATGCTGCGTACCAGGTTCACCGAGATGTTCGGCGTCGAACACCCGATCGTGCAGGGCGGCATGATGCATGTCGGCCGGGCCGGACTCGTCGCGGCGGTCGCCAATGCGGGCGGCCTCGGCTTCATCACCGCACTGACCCAGCCCACCCCCGAGGACCTGCGCAAGGAGATCGCGCGCACCAGAGAGCTGACCGATAAACCGTTCGGCGTCAACGTCACGATCCTGCCGTCGATCAACCCGCCGCCGTACGCCGAATACGTGCAGGCGATCATCGACAGCGGCGTCGAGATCGTCGAAACCGCGGGCAGCAATCCAGAGCCCTTCCTGCCGTACTACCGGGAGGCCGGAATCAAGGTGCTGCACAAGTGCACCAGCGTGCGGCATGCGTTGAAGGCGCAGAAGATCGGCGTCGACGGCGTCAGCATCGATGGTTTCGAATGCGCGGGACATCCGGGTGAAGACGATATTCCCGGCCTGATCCTGATTCCGGCCGCCGCGCGGGTACTCGATATTCCGATGATCGCCTCCGGCGGTATCGCCGATGCCCGCGGTCTGGTGGCCGCGCTCGCCCTCGGCGCCGACGGCGTCAATATGGGCACGCGCTTCCTGTGCACCCAGGAGTCGACGATCGATCAGAAGGTCAAGGAGCAGATCGTCGCCAACTCCGAACTCGACACCCAGCTGATCTTCCGGACCATGCGCAATACCGCGCGCGTCGCGGATAACGAGATCAGCCGCAAGGTCGTCGAAATCGAGAAGGCCGGAGGCACTTTCGATGATGTCCGGGATCTGGTCGCTGGCGCGCGCGGGCGCCGCGTCTTCGATGAGGGCGATCTCGACGCGGGCATCTGGTCCGCCGGCCTGGCCCAGGGTTTGATCCACGACATTCCGTCCTGTGCCGAACTCATCGACCGAATGGTTTCCGAGGCCACGGAACTGATCACCGCCCGCCTGGCCGACGCGGTGGTCGTCGGCTAACGCAGGCGGCGATCGTCGTAGGTCAGCCTGCCGCCCAGCGACCGGCTGACCTACGATGACCTCGACTACCAACCGAAGGACGGTCATCGTGTCGGAAGCGTTCGACTGGTCTCTACCGAAGACTTACATCCTGCCGGTGGATATAGACGATTACCTGTCCATGCCAGAGGACATGGCGCGCAATGTCGAGATCAGAGACGGAATGATCATCCATTGCGAATCTGCGTCGCCAAATCACAACGCGATAGCGCGCAATATCGAACGTGCGCTGTTGGATGGGCATGCCAAACGCGGCTCGGCGGAGCTGTGCCTGCGGGTCAACCGGGATGTGGACATGTTGGTCTCGGAGGTCCCCTTCCACTACAAGCGGCCTGATGTCATTGTCTACCGCTGCATCGATGAGCCTCGACCGAAATGGCGGAGGAAGCCGATGGCCGCGGACGCCGTGCTGGTAGTCGAGGTCGTCTCGCCGACCACGATCACCGCTGACCTGGTCGACAAACGTGCCGAATATGCCCGGTTCGGGATCCAGAACTACTGGATCGTTCGGATGGCCAATGAGGACGGTCCTGCGGTTTCGATCGAGATGCTGACGCTCAACTCTGCCGGAGAATACGTCTCGGCCGGGCATCGCACCCGATCGGACAGTTCTGCTCCCGCGATCGATTCGCTGGTTCCGTTCGAAGTTCACGCCACTTGGCAGCAACTCGACGAGGGTATCGACTGAATTCCGCCCGATCAGGCGGGGCCCTGAACACCGAACCCGCACAGCCGCCGCTCGAACCGCGCACGCTGCCCGGACACGCTCGGTTCCGGCACCGAAGATCGGCAAGAGGAAATCGGACCTCGCGGGCGGAGCCGCGTTCCGGACGGCTAACGGGCCGCCAGGGCTTCGACCGCCGCGTAGTCGTGGGCCGCGACGATCTCGATGCCTTCGGGCAGGGCGTGTAGTCGGTGGATGACGGCGAATGCGGCATCGCGATCGGCGTCGAACAACTGGCCGGGCATGGGGGCCTTCTCGCGGATCAGCTGCACCTGCAGTTTGTTCCATACCGCGTCGCCCGCGAGTAGGACGCGAGTGCCGTCGTCCAGCGCGAGTAGGACGCCGATGCTGCCCGGCGTATGTCCGGCGAGGTCGACCAGGAGCACTGAGCCGTCACCGAACAAGTCCAGGCTGCGTGGGAACGTGAGCACCGGAGGACCGTCGAGTTCGAAGGTGTCGAAGGTGCGCCCGTGCAGGGGCCCACGAGCAACGCCGACGGGGGCGTGTGGACCGTCGAGTGCCCACGCGCGTTCGGCCGCGGGCAGCCGAACCGTCACGGAATCGGGCAGTTCCAGCAGGCCGGAGATGTGATCCCAGTGCAGGTGGGTCGGCAGTACGAAATCGATGGCCTCGACGGCGATATCGCGGGCGGCGAGCGCATCGGAGAGGCCGAGCACCGGCTTATCCGGCGCAACCAGCAGCGGAATCGGAAACGGCAGCTCCGGCAGTACGCGATCGTGCACACCCGAACACAGGGCGGGATCGACCAGGAATCGCGCCTTCGGATGCTCGATCAGATAGGCGGCCATGGTCATCGGCAGTTCGCGCAGGCTGCGCACACCCTCCGCGACGATCGTGGTCGGGACGGCCATGCGGGCCTGCATCAGCACGGTGAGCCCGACGCTCGCCTCGGCCCGTGGTAGCGGCGCCGGGTCGAGTCCGGCCAGCAGCGCGGCATCGGGGCGACGCGGGCGCAGCAACCGTCCCGGAGTGGCCGCCAATGCGGCGCAGCATCGCAGCACGGTGGGCAGGGTCGGCGTCCGCTCGGTTCCTGATTCGGGCACGGTGTCACCGTAAGCGATCACGGCGGTTGGCGAAAGAACCGGGCAACCAGCACAGTTCCGGACAAATCAGGACAATTCACCCGCCTATCGTGGTCGGCGCAGAGACCTTGCTCGCGTCGATATCTACGGCATAATCGCAGGGGGTACCGCGCGGGGGCACCAGCCCTCGGGCAACGGGGTAGGAGGACAGATGGGGCTTGGTCTTCCGCACGGGCAGAGTGTTGTCCCGCGGCACGCGGCGCTGTTGAGCGCTGCCGTCACCGCCGTCGCCGAACTACTAGATGTCGACGCCGCCACGGTATCCACCGACGCGCCGTTCAGCGACCTCGGCCTGAGCTCGCTGCAATTGGCCCGGCTGACGGCGCATCTAGAAGATGCCATGGGAGTTGAGGTTTCGCTCACCGCCCTCTACGACCATCCGGACATCGAGCAGCTTGTCGAGCATCTCGCGATGCGATGACCACCACCGATACCGCCTCAGTCCGGCCGTATCCGCCGGTATCGATCGTGGGAATCGGCTGCCGGGTGCCCGGCGCGGCGGGAGTGACCGAATTCTGGCGCATGCTTCTAGCGGGCCGGGACGCCACCGGCGCACCCCCGCCTGGGCGGCTCGGCACTCGGCATGCCGGTTACCTCGCGGATGTCGACGCGTTCGATAACGACTGGTTCGCCATCTCCGGCCGAGAGGCCGCGTTGATGGATCCCCAGCAGCGGCTGGCGCTCGAAGTCGCGGTCGAGGCCATCGACGACGCCGGAATCGGCTACCGCACCAGGGGTTCCGGGGCCGCGGTGGTGTTCGGCGCCTGCGCCTACGATCACGGGATCGCGGTACTGAGCGGCGGCGGGCACGATGCGCCGTACGCGGTCACCGGATCGGCGCTCAGCATCATCGCCAATCGGCTCTCCTATGTCCTGGACCTGCACGGACCGAGTTTGGTGGTGGACAGCGCGTGCTCGTCCTCGCTGGCCGCGGTGGATCTCGCACTGCGTCTGCTCGCCGATGACGCGGTGCCCTTCGCGATCGTCGGCGGGGTGAATCTCACACTGCTGCCGCATACCTCCGAGTACCTGGCGGAGAGTGGTTTTCTCGCACCGGACGGGCGCTGTAAACCATTCGACGCCACGGCGGACGGCTATACCCGCAGTGACGGTTGCACCGTGGTGGTGCTGCGGCGCACCGCCGATGCCCTGCGGGACGGGCAGCGGGTGTATGCGGAGATACTCGGCGCTGCGGTCGGTTCGGACGGACGCTCCAATGGTCTGTACGCGCCGAATGGCCGCGCCCAGCAGGACATCATCCGAACCGCATGGGCCAGAGCCGGACTCGAGCCGCGCAGTGGCGGATATATCGAATGCCACGGCACCGGAACGCCATTGGGTGATGCCGTGGAGGTCGGCGCGCTCGCAGCCGTCGTCGGAGACGGCGCCGCCCCGACCTGGATCGGCTCGATCAAATCCAATATCGGCCATCTGGAGGCGGCCGCTGGTGTCACCGGAATGGTCAAGGCCGCGCTGTCCATCCGGCACGGTGTGATCGCCCCGACCATCAATTTCCACACCGAAAATCCATTGTTGCGGCTCGACGAACATGGACTGCGGGTGCCGACCGAGCCGATCGACTGGACCGGGACGCCGGTGGGTGCGCGGTGCGCCGGAGTCAGCTCATTCGGATTCGGGGGGACGAATGCGCATGTGGTGCTGCGCGGGATCGAACCCGAACGTCATCGCGGTTATGAACCGCCGGTATTGATTCCGGTTACCGGCCGCGACGTCGCGGAGCTGCGAACGCGGGCACGGCAGTGGGCCGAGTTGCTAGACGGCGCTGAGACGAGCAACGTATCGCGGGATGGCGCGGACTCAGATGTCGGCGCGGTTGCGACGAACTCCGTCGAGGACAGAGACATCCTTCGGCAATTCGCCGCTGCCACCGCACGATTGACACCGGAGTCCGCCCGAGCCGCGGTCCTCGCCCACAGCCCGAGCGATGCGGTGGCTCACTTGCGGGC
Source organism: Nocardia sp. CA-107356 (assembly GCF_050946365.1). Lineage (NCBI taxonomy): Bacteria > Bacillati > Actinomycetota > Actinomycetes > Mycobacteriales > Nocardiaceae > Nocardia > Nocardia sp. CA-107356. The sequence goes on from NZ_CP191992.1 coordinate 10,134,470, forward strand.
ACTCGCGGACGGCGACTCCGCTGCCGGGGTAATCGGTACGAGTTCGGTGCGGCGACGGGGCGGGGTGCTGTTCGTGTTCTCCGGGCAGGGTGGACAGTATCCGAAGATGGGACGGGCACTGGCAGCCCGCTATCCGGTATTCGCCGAGGCCGTGACCGAGGCCGCCGACGCGATCGTCGCGGCGGGCGGAGCCCGGGTGTGGACCCCGCGCAACGGATTCGCGCTCAGTGGTGCCGCGAGCAACGCCACCAGCGCCACGGAACTCGTACAACCGGCGATCTTCGCGTTCCAGGTGGCGCTGGCCGAACTGCTCGCCTCATGGGGCGTCGAGGCGGATGCGGTGGTCGGGCACAGTCTCGGCGAGGTCGCCGGTGCGGCGGTGAGTGGTTCGTTATCGCTCGCGGATGCGGCGCGAGTCGCGGTGCAGCGCAGCAGGATTCTGGCGCGTCTGGACGGACACGGCGCGATGGCGGTGCTGGAGGCGACACCGGATGAGGCGGCACGGCTGGTGGAACCACTGCACGCGACGGTGCGGATCGCCGCGATCAACGGCCCGCGTTCGGTCGTGATCTCCGGCGCGCCGCGCTATATCGACGCGCTGATCCGGCGGGCCAGACGGCGACAGATGTTCGCGCAGCGGATCGCCGTGGACTTCGCCGCCCACAGTCCACAGGTCGGCGCGCTGCGTCCGGAATTCCTCGATACGCTCGACGCACTCACCACTCGGGTGCCATCCGTGCCGGTGTATTCCACAGCGCGGCGCGGCGAAACCATCACCACGGCCGCGATGGACGCCGCCTATTGGGCCGACAACGCTTCGGGGGCCGTTGAACTGGCCGCGGCATTGAAGCAAGCCGCTCAGGACGGCTTCGCATCGGTAGTGGAGATCGCCCCACATCCCGTGCTGATAGCCGCGATTCGGGAGTATCCCGATTTCGCGGATGCGGCCTATGCGGTGGCCACCCGCGACGACGAGCCCGGTGCATTCCTGACCTGCATCGGCAAGCTCTACCTCGAAGGCCGACAGCTGAATTGGGCTGCGAACGGACCGTTCACGGCAGCACCGCCACCGAGACAATGGGCCAGACGCCAGTTTCCTCTGGTCACCACACTCGATGCTCGAGGTGCCGGATACCGGCGCACCGCAATCGGTCCCGGTGTCAACAGCGGCACCGCTCCTGGCATGAACGCCAACCACGGCACCGCTACGGATCCTGATACCGACCGGCTCGCCGCCGATATCCATATCGCGGACAGCCGAGATACCGACGATGCGAGCGCATCCAAGGTCTCCCTCGCCGAATCCGAGTTCCCCACCGATGATCTCGATGATCACGTGGTGCAGGGCATACCGACCGTCCCCGCGGTCTTTTGGCTGCTCAGACTGCTCGAGCTGGCGCGGGCGGGGCACATATCGACCGCGATCGCCGATTTCGTGGTGCACGAGCGGACCGATCTCGCGGCGCTGGCCACGGTCACCTACCGGAACACCGGAGGTGGAAAGCTACAGGCGGAGGTCACAGGCGCCGGGACGCTGGCTTCGGCACGGCTGGCCGGTGACCCCACACCCGGGGATATCGTCGCATGGATGCGGGTGGTCGACGCAAATCGGGCCGCGCGCAGACGGATGCGGGTGCTCGCACCAGCGGATTTCTACGACTCGCTGCGCGCACGTCACCTCGAATACGGTCCCGGCTTCCGGACGCTGCGCGGGATCGAGGCCGGGCCCGATTGTGCGGTGGGGTCGTTCGACTCCGCATCACCGCACAGCGCGGCGACCCTCGACGGCTGCCTACACCTGCTGGCCGCCGCGAGCCACGGCCACCTGCCCGACGACGCCATCCCGCTGCCGATCGGCATCGAATCCGCCTGGCTGTCCGCCGAACCGGAGCTAGTACTGCTGGAAGCCCATGCGTTCGTACACGATCGATCGGCCGACGGTCTGACCGGTGACATCATCGGCACCGATCAGCACGGCGTCCCGGTCCTCGCGCTGTCGGGTGTCCAGATCGCTTTCGCGGCCTTGCCCACGCGGCCCGAATCCACCACGCACGTCGGTTCTTTCCACCACGAAATGTGGATACCGTTCGCGTACCGTTTCTCGGTTGACAACGGCGACCGAGCACAGCGCCACCCTGATGCACAGCGCGCCTTGGTGATCGGCGAATCTCCGATCGCCGTCCGGCTGGCCACGGCACTGGACCGCACCCTGCCCACCGAACGGGTCGCCCGCCAACCGGATGCCGCCGGTCCGATCGTCTCCGCCGTCCTCGCCGCACGCACCGACTCCGCCCGCACCGCGGTGGTCGTGGTCTGGCCCGCCGAGGTCGACTCGACCGACGAATCCGACCGCGACGCCGGGCCCGCGAACGACACCGTGACCATTACCGCGCGCGTGCTGGATCTGCTGCAACGCGTGCATTCCGAAGACGCCACAGCATCTTTGACGGTCGTGCTCCCCCACGACGGCCGCACCGATCACCGACTCGGCGACCGCACGACACCGTCGGCAAGCCGACAGCTCGGGTCGAAACCGCCGGGCACCGTGCCGATGGCGGTGGCCGGACTGGTGCGATCGATGCAGCTCGAGTCGGGCCGTGCGGTGCGGCTGGTGTGGACCGATGCGGTGGAGACCGCCGTGCCCCGCCTAAGCGACCTCATCGTCGACACGGCCACGACGGCGTCCGCCGCCCAGGTGCTTCCTGATGAGATCCGCATCTCCGACGGCACCCTGGCCGTACGCCGTTTCGTCCCCGCCCGACCCCGGTCGACCACCCCGACACCCATCGACCCCAACGGCACCTATGTGGTCACCGGCGGCCTGGGTGCGCTCGGTTCGGTCGTGGTGCGCTGGCTGCTCGATGCCGGTGCCCATGATGTGGTGGTACTCACCCGCGCACCCCGCCCGGTGCCCGCGCTATTGGAAGGACTGGAGGACCGAATCGTCGTGGTGCGCTGCGACGCCGCCGACCGCAGCGATCTCGCCAACGCGCTCGATGACGTTCGGGAGTGCGGATCCACCATCCGTGGCGTCGTCCACGCCGCGGGGGCACTCGAGGATGCCACCTTCGACGCCGTCACCGTGCGTCAGCTCGCCCGCATGTTCGCGCCCAAACTGATCGCCGCTGGCAACCTCATCGAGCTCACCGCTACCGATCCGACCGACTTCGTGCTGCTGTTCTCCTCGGCCACCGGCGCACTCGGCGCGCCGGGTCAAGCCGCGTATGCCAGCGCCAATGCCGCGATGGACGCGCTCGCCCGCGCACATCCGGATCGGCGGGTACTGAGCATCGGCTGGGGCGTCTGGGATTCGGGACTCGCCGAAGTCGCAGGTGGCGCCCGCCATTTGCGACGCGCCGGAATTACCGCGTTCACTGTCCCGCGCGGCATCGAATTGCTGGCCCAGACAATGCATTACGACCAGCCGTACCTGCTCGCCCTCGATTACACACCGACCACCGATCCGGCTCCGGTCGCTACCCGCCTGCGCAACCTGCTCACCGACCGGTCGACAACCTCCCCTACACAGCCGAGCCCAACACCCCCGCAACATCATCCGGCCGAACCGCTCACCACGACCATCCGCACTGTTCTCGCCGCTACCCTCCACCTGGCCTCCGAACATCTGGATCCCGAAGCCGATTTCAACGATTTGGGCCTGAGTTCGCTGCTCGGCATAGAGATGCGGCGCCACCTCGAATCCCGCCTCGATATCCGGATCTCCACCGCCGAACTGTTCCAACACCCGACCATCACCGCACTCGGTGCGGCGCTGGCCGACCGTGTCGCCGCGAAATCCGCCGAGCTGCCGTGACTGCACCGCACGTCACCCCACCCGACGAACTCGCCAACCGCATCGCCGGGTGGGCACGGACTCGGCCCGACGGCGCTGCGTATACCGAGTTGCGCTACCGCGGACAGCAATGCGAGCCGGTCACACTGACCTACGGACAACTGCACATCGCGGCGGGCACACTGGCCCGAACACTCAGGGCTGCCAGCGATCCCGGCGATCGGGTGGCAATCCTCTGCGCCCATGGAATCGACTATGTCCTAGCGTTTCTCGCTTGCCTCTACAGCAACCGCATTGCGGTACCGCTGTTTCCACCCACCGCAGGTAGAAATCGGTCCCGGCTCGACGGAGTGCTCGCCGATGCCCGCCCGACAGTCAGCCTGATCTCGGCCGCCGACACCACGACCGGCGATATCTTGGGCCGGTCACTGGGCCGAGTGCTGGAGGTCGGACCAGGTGCCACCGGATCGGGCGAACCGATTGTCGATGCCATCCGAACGGATCCCGCTTACCTGCAGTACACCTCCGGATCGACCAAGGCTCCGGCCGGAGTCGAGGTGACCCACGCGAATCTCGCCGCGGCACTGGATCAATTGTGGACAGCCGTGCCCGCGGTACGCACCAAACCGGTGGTGTCGTGGCTGCCGTTCTTCCACGATATGGGTCTGGTGCTCGCCCTGTCGCTACCGCTCTATTCGGGGGTGCACGGTGTGACGATGGCACCCGCGGAATTCGTGAAGCGCCCTATCCGCTGGCTGCGCGCGCTCAGCGACTACCGCGCTGGTACCAGCGGCAGCCCCAATTTCGGCTTGGCCCTGGCGATCTCGGCGACCACATCCAAGGAGCGCGAAGGCTTGGACCTGTCCGGTCTCGACGCACTGCTCAACGGTGCGGAACCGATCCGCGCCGATGTACTGACCACTTTCACCGAAACCTGTGCCGTCCACGGATTCCGGCATCGGGCCCACACCCCGGGATACGGTCTGGCCGAGGCCACGTTGCCGGTCACCATCTGCGGTGTGCTCGACGAGCCCGTCTCCCACCGATTCGATCGAGCGGCCTTGGCGCAGGGCAGGGCACAGCCCGCGCAAGAAGGTGTTCCACTCGTCGGCTGCGGCGTTCCCGCTGGCCAGCAGGTTGCGGTGGTGGAGCCGACCCAGCGGATCGAGGTTGCGGCAGGCGCGGTCGGCGAGATCTGGGTCAGCGGCCCCAATATCTGCGCCGGGTACTACGGCAATCCGGTCGCGACCGCGGCGAGCTTCGGTGCCACACTGTCCGATAGCCACGAATCATGGTTGCGCACCGGCGATCTCGGCTTCTGGTACCAGGGCCAGCTCTATATCGCTGGCAGACTCAAGGACCTCATCGTCATCGACGGCCGCAACCACTATCCGGCCGATATCGAGACCACGGTGGCCGACTGCGCACCAGAGGTCCGGGTCGGGCACGTGACCGCGTTCGGGCACGATGACGGCCGCCGCGAGGATCTGGTGGTGGTCGCCGAACTCGCCGATCCGACGGCCACCGGATCACCGGAGCTGGCCGCGCTGACCCGCCGGATCCGAAATGCCATCGCGACCGCGCACGAGGTGACACCGGGCGACGTCGTCCTGGTGGGACCGGGCCGAATCCCCAAGACCTCCAGCGGCAAACTGCGCCGTGGCGAATGCCGGGCGCTCTACGGCGCCGGCCGCCTGGTCTAGGGCTCATACCGGAAACACCCGCCGATGTCCCCCTGCTCGCGCGCATCGAGCGCGATGATGGGCGGATGGCGACCGACATCATCCCCGTGACCTGGAAGGACGAGCCGGAGGAGCACGACTACCCGGCGGCCGCGGACTATCTGGAACTTCTTGCCGAACCAGATGTGGTCGACGCGGTGGTCGCGGATCTGCGCACCGCTCCGATCGTGCACAAGAAGGCCAAGGACATCCTGCGGGCCGCCGGATTGGAGCTGGTCTCGGCCGAGAATCCGTATGTCCGCCGCGATCTGATCAAGATCATTACCCGCAAGGCGCTCTCGCCGATCCTGCTGGTACGGGGCGACTTCCGCACCGGTGTGCCGATGGTGATCGCCGACGGCTACCACCGCGTCTGCGCTGTGCACTGGGCGGATGAGAATATTGCCATTCCGGCGAAGATCGCCCCCATGCCCGAGTGGCCCGGGAGCAGTCGCCACCGATGACCTTCTCCACCCTCGCCCTGGTCATCGTGCTCGGACTGAGCGGCCCGCTACTCGCGCTTCCACAGACCTGGCACATCCCGGTGATCCTCGGCGAACTGATCGCGGGCATCATCTTCGGCACCACCGGATTCGGCGTCCTGCACCCCTCCGACCCGATCTTCACCTTCCTCGCCGATATGGGTTTCGCCCTGGTCATGTTCGTCGCCGGTACCCACGTCCCGGTACGTGATCCGGCGGTCCGCACCGCACTCGGCCGCGGTGCGGTGCGAGCCGTACTGGTCGGACTACTCGCGACCGCAGCCGGTTTCGGCATAGCCCGCTGGTTCGATACCGGACACGGCGCGGTCTACGCGGTGCTGATGGCATCCTCGTCGGCGGCGCTGGTGCTGCCGATCATCGACTCGCTGGGGCTGCGGGGTAATCCGGTGCTCGCGCTGACCGCCCAAGTCGCGATCGCCGACACCGCGTGCGTACTGTCGCTGCCACTGGTGATCGATCCAGCGAACGCCGGTCGTGCGGCACTCGGCGCCGTCGCGGTGGCGGCGGCAGCGACGGTCCTGTTCTTCGTGCTGCGCAAACTGGAGTCGTCGGGTCGGCGGCGTCGGGTGCATCGGTTGTCCGAGGATCGGGCGTTCGCATTGGAGCTGCGAGTCAGTCTCGCGGTGTTGTTCACCTTGTGCGCATTGGCGACTCAGACCCGGGTGTCGATCATGCTCGCCGGATTCGCCGCCGGACTCGCTGTCGCCGGGATCGGCGAGCCGCGGCGCGTCGCCCGCCAACTCTTCGCCATCAACGACGGCTTCCTCGGCCCACTGTTCTTCGTCTGGCTGGGTGCCAGGCTCAACCTGCGCGAGTTCGGCGAGCATCCGCGACTCATCCTGCTCGGCCTGGTGCTCGGCATCGGGGCGGTACTGGTGCACTTCACGACCCGCGTCGCAGGACAGCCGATCGCCTTCGGCACCCTGGCCGCCGCACAGGTCGGCGTCCCGGTCGCAGCCGTCACGGTCGGCTCGCAACTGCACGTCCTGGTGCCGGGCGAGGCATCGGCCATGATGCTCGGCGCACTGTGCACCATCACGGCGGCAGCGTTCGCGGCCAGCCGAATCGCGGCCGCGAGCGCCCACACCGAATAGCGCCACACATCCACCAGCTCCGCGAGGCAACAGCTGATTTCGCGAGCACCTGGATAGAGCCGGAATCAAATCAGCGCGTTACGGTACCGGCGAGACTCGGGTGCAGCCTCAGTCTTCCGTGCGTCCGAGCAGACGGTCGGTGTCGCGGCGCTCGCGTTTGGTCGGCCGACCGGAGCCGCGGTCGCGGCGCGGCATGGTCGCAAGGATCTCCCGGGACGGCGGCGGCGGGCTGCGGTCGATCAAACAGAGTGCGGCGATCGGCGGGCCGACGCGTTTGACGACGATGCGCTCCACGATGACGATGCGCTCGATACCACCGGCGCGAATCCGCACCTCGTCACCCGGGCGAACATGCTGGGCCGGTTTGGCCGCAACGCCGTTCACCCGGACATGCCCGCCGCGACAGGCTTCCGCGGCGGCGGACCTGGTCTTGAAAAGACGCACCGCCCACGTCCACGAGTCCACACGGGCTTGTGTCGGGGCGGTGTTCTTGGTAGTCGGTTGGGCGGGTGCCACCCTTAGACCATACGGCGTGCCGTCACAACCATGTCGGGACGCAGCGAGGTGTAGGACACCGGCTGACCGGACTGGACCGCATTGAGCAGCTTGCCGTCGCCCGCGTACAGGCCGACGTGGCCGCCGCCGTTGGTCACGACGATATCGCCGGGCTGCAGGTTCTCGAAGGCGACCGGTGCACCGACGTGCGACTGTTCGAAGCTGGTGCGCGGCAGTTCGATACCGGCCTGCTTGTAGGCCCACTGGACCAGACCCGAGCAGTCGAAGCTGAACGGACCGGAGGCACCCCAGGAGTACTGCGCGCCGACCTTGGTCTTGGCGGCATCCAGCGCGACGTCACTGACGGTGTTCTGGTGGAACATCTGCGGCACGCCCGGAGTGAAGAAGCCGGGGACCTGCGGCACGCCAGCCTGCGGGGCGGCCTGCGGCGCGGGCGCGGCGGGCATCGAGGCGAGTGCCTGCGTGAGCTGCTGGCCCAGATCCTGTGCCTGCTGTTCGAATTCCTGCGGAACCGGCACGTCGAAGTCACCGATACCGGGGATGTTGATGGTGGCTGCCATCGCGGGGATCGCGGGCATCGCACCGGTAGATGCGGCCACTGCGCCCATGACGAGAGCACCCTTGACTGAATTGGGGAGCCGCGATTCCCGCTGCAAGCTGTGTTTACCCACCGAGCCGTATCTCCGATCTTTCTGCTCTTTCCGTCGACCGGGTCAGCTGTCGGTCGGGTCCGGCAGATCGGCCCCGACTCCCAGTTGAATCTCTGGGTCCCGGTCACGACAGTCGAGATCTGTTGGCCCCGACGGCCGTTTGACGGTGACTCAGTGGCGCCGCTTCTCTGACGAACCGACAGACTCCACTAAGTCACGAAGAGATTACGACCCGGACGCGGTGTTGTCCAGCGCACAGACCAGCTTGTTCTCAGATGATCGGAAAACCCCAGGACGAGCGGGCGGAATTGCGACACGCCCAGATGGTCACGACACGGTCTCGGCGGCGCCGTGCGAGTTATCCGATCGAGAGTGCCGACCGGATCCGACGCCGCGCCCACGGGATTCGCACCCGACTATTCGCCGGACCCGGCGTCCCGCTGCGCCAGCGCGCGCTCGAGTTCATCGATCCGGCGTTGCGCATCGGCCAAGTCGACCTCTAGCTGACCGAGCGCCATCACCAGCGGCCCGACCGCGAGATCGGCGACGAGTTGCGGATCGTCATAGCCACGTTCGATCGCGACCAGAATGTTGGAGCGGATGCGTCCGGCCACGGTAGCCCCGGCGGGAACGTTCCACGACTCGACCACCTCGGCGGTGGTCGCTGGGGTGGATTCCTCGGACATGCCCCTCCGTTCCATCCAACACCGGACGGTTCACCGAACCGCCACCAGCGTAGAGATTTTCGTGGCGATAGCAATAGTGCAATAACGATGTCGCGAGCGACTACTCGCAGGTCTCCATTCAACACTGCGATAGTTCGCTAGCAATATCTAGGACACGCCGTATATACGGCCAGATTCGGCTGAGGAGACGCGCTACGGTGTCTGGGCATGGACCCCGTGCGGAATCCGTATGCTCCCGGAGCCGGACAGCGCCCACCCGAACTGGCCGGGCGCGATAAGCAACTCAACGCCTTCGACATCGTGCTGGAGCGGGTCGCGCGAGGCCGGCCGGAGCGCAGCGTAATGCTCACCGGACTGCGCGGGGTCGGAAAGACCGTGCTGCTCAACCAACTTCGTTCCGCCGCCATCTCCCGCGGTTGGGGCACCGGCAAAATCGAGGCGCGACCGGATCAGGAACTGCGCCGCCCGCTGTCCTCGGCACTGCATATGGCCGTGCGTGCCATCGCCATGGCGCACCGCAACCAGGAGCGCGTCGACGACTTCCTCGGCATACTCAAGGCTTTCGCGCTGCGCTCCACCGCCGATAAGGGCATGCGAGAGCGCTGGCAGCCCGGTATCGACGTACCCGCGGTGACCGGTCGCGCCGACTCCGGCGATATCGAGATCGATCTGATCGAACTGCTGAAGGAGGCGGCCGCACTGGCCAGCGATATCGGCGTCGGCATCGCGGTCTTCATCGACGAGATGCAGGATCTCGGTCCCGCCGATATCTCCGCGATCTGCGGCGCCTGTCACGAATTGAGCCAGGACGCCGCACCTTTGATCGTGGTCGGCGCCGGACTGCCGCATTTGCCCGCCGTGCTGTCGGCCTCGAAGAGCTACTCCGAGCGACTGTTCAGCTACCACCGTATCGACCGGCTGGACCGCGAATCCGCTGACCTCGCCCTCATCGCGCCCGCCGAGCGCGAGGAGGTGAAATTCACCGAGGAAGCCCTGGATGCCTTGTACCAGAGGGCCGATGGCTATCCGTACTTCGTGCAGGCCTATGGCAAGGCGGCCTGGGATCAGGCGCCGGAGAGTCCGATCACCGCCGAGGATGTCGAGGTGGCGGCACCGAGCGCCGAAGAGGAGTTGGCGGTCGGATTCTTCGGTTCCCGATATGAACGCGCCACCCCCGCCGAACGCGAATATATGCGCGCCATGGCCGATCTGGCGGGCGACGACGGTCCGGTGCCGACCGCGGCGGTGGCCAATGAACTCGGTCGCAAGCCCGCCTCGCTGTCACCGGCCCGCGACGGGCTGATCAAGAAGGGCCTGATCTATTCGGCCGAGCGCGGCACCATCGGGTTCACGGTGCCGCACTTCGGTCGCTATCTGCGCAGCGTGTAGCCGCAGGACTCAGTACGGCAAGGGGAATGGGTACTGATAGTCGCAGTTCCCCCGCGATGTGCAGGCATTCTGCAGTGACCGCCAGGTGGCAGGACCGACGACCCCGTCGTCGTAAATGCCAACGGCCCGTTGGAAGTTCCGCACTGCCGCCTTGGTCTGTGGCCCGAACTTGCCATCGACATCGACATGACCGTTGCCATAGCTGTAGCTGAGGAATGCCTGCACCGCCGCGACGCACGGCCCCTGGTTGCGCACCCCTTCCTGCAATGTCGGCTTGGCCGCCAGACACTGACCGATCGAGGCCGGGTACTGGACCTCGGCATGCGCGGGTACCGAGATGGCGGCGGTTCCGGCCACCGCGGCGACCCCGATGGCCGCTGCGGCAATCGCCCGGCGAATCCGCTCACCCCGGAAAAGCTGTGCTGTGTACATGTTGTTCCTTGTGGTGGGTGAAAGCTTCACCGCTGCTGGTCGAAGCTGGTGTGGCCACAGTAGAAATCGCCACCAATGGCGGACCAACGAAGAACTCACGGCACAGCTCAGGCCAGCGGACACCGCACCTCGAGCGTCACCGATCCGATCCGGATGCGGTCACAGTGCACCAGCGCTGCAGACTTGCCACCCGATCGCTCGGATCCATGCCCCGCGTACGGAAGTGTGCGGTCGCACGCCCGTGATCGCCGATCTCGAATGCCGTGCCGGCCTCGGTTCCAGCCTGTTCGAGGCGACCGAGATCGCCCTGGTCGGTGGCCCACCGACGGCGAGCGGTCGGCCATCGACGTACCAGCGCACCGGACCGAGGATGCCTACATCCGGTATCGGTGCGCGGGTTGTCATGGCGCTGCGACGCAGCGACCGTCGAAGCTGCTGTCGCCGACCCGAAATACCGGCCATTGCACGGCTTTTGCCCGAGTCTCCGGACCATAGATGCCGTCGACCGCCGCATCGTGATCGGTCTGCAGATGCCGGATGGCGCGCTTCATCGGCGCGTCGTAAACCTGCGTCTCGGCCAGTTCGATGCCATGGCACAGGGTCAGCGCCTGCCGCAGGGCAGCGACCGATTCGCCCCGATCGCCCTCGTTGAGTGCGCAGTTCGAATCATCGTGATCAGCTGCCCCACTGGGCAATTCGAGGTAGTAGCCGGTGCCGAGCGGCACCCGCACGCGCCAATAGCACCGCCGGAAGCCCGTCGGCGGACTGCTGCTCGGATGCGACACATTCGCCGGGCCCGCGTCGTGCGACGGCTCGGGTACCAGCCAGACCGCCAGCGCCACCACCGCCACGACCACGGCGGCGATACCGGTGACCACGGCGCGGCGCAGGCGCGGCGGGCGGCCACGGAGGGTCATCCCCCATCGTCGTGGCCAAGGCTCGGTATCGCTGATCGCCACCTCGACGGCACGCGCGAAATCCAGGCAGGTCCGATAGCGCCGCTCCGGATCAACCGCCATCGCACGGGCGATCACCTCGTCCAGAGCGGGCGGGACATCCAGGCGCACCCGGGTCGGCGCGAAGGCCGGGTTGTCCCGCACCGTCTCGGTACCGCCCGGCGTCGGCGCGCGGCCGTTCGGATTCGAACCGGTGAGCAGCGCCGACAAGGTCGCGCCGAGGGAATAGATATCCGCCCGCCGGTCCACCGCGCGCCCCGCCAGTACCTCCGGCGCGGCGAAGGCGGGAGTGCAAGCACGCCAACCTGTTTCGGTGACCGTCGCGGCATCCTCGATGGTGCGAGCCAGCCCGAAATCCGCGACGAGCACGCGTTCACCGTCGTCACCATCGGCGACCAGGATGTTCGACGGTTTGACGTCGCGGTGCAGCAGATGCTGCTCATGTGCGTGGTGCAGCCCCTTCGCGGCCTCGCAGACTATGCGGGCCGCCCGATTCGGCTCCAATCCGGTCGGTTCCTTGTGCATGAGTTCACCCGCATCGGTGCCGTCCACGTACTGCATCGCCATCCACAGGGCCGCGCCCTGCTCACCCCGGTTGTAGACCGAGACGACATTGGGATGGTCCAGGCGGCACACCAGGTCCGCCTCACGGCGAAAGATGCTGCGGTAGCGATGATTCGCGCCGAGGTTCTCGGCGAGCACCTTCAGCGCCACCTGTCTCGGCAACGCCGGATCCTCGGCCAGATAGACCGCCCCCATCCCGCCGGAACCGAGGGGCCGCACAATCGAATACCCCGCGAATACCTGCCCAGGCCGTAATAACATCCCTGCCCTCCAAGGGAATACGGGCCACGTCGTCGCCGTCGCCTGGCACGTTTCAGTCACTACCCCACATTCGCGGCCCGGTGTCAAGACAACCTGCGCGCCCGGCGTCCGGCAAGCCTCAGGTGACCCTGTCGAGCGACCTGCGGGCAATCGCTACGGCGCCTTTGCCGCTCTATCAAGATCATTGGAGATTGATAGATAACGCTCTACCTCGACCCCTACCGGCCGGTAACAAACCCTCCTACACTCTAATGTGATCCTGATCACGTCCGAGGAGGACATCATGGCGACTACCGCAAAAGTCGACGCCACCGAAGAACAGGCCCGCGCACTGGTCGAGGAATCCCGGGAGACCAGCTGGGCCAAACCATCGTTCGCCAAGGAGATGTTTCTCGGCCGGTTCCGGCTCGATCTGATCCACCCCTACCCCCAGCCGAACGACGAGGACGCCGCGCGCACCGAGGCCTATCTGGCCCGGTTGCGGCCGTTCTGCGAATCGCTCGACGGCAGCGTCATCGAGGCGGAGGCCAAAATCCCGGACGAGTACGTCAAGGGCCTGGCCGAACTCGGCTGCTTCGGCCTCAAGATCCCGCAGGAGTACGGCGGCCAAGGTCTTTCCCAGGTCGGCTACAACCGGGCACTGATGCTGGTCGGCTCCGCGCACCCCAGCCTCGGCGTCCTGCTTTCGGCGCACCAGTCGATCGGTGTGCCCGAACCGTTGAAGCTGGCGGGTACCCCGGAGCAGAAGGCCGAATTCCTGCCCCGCTGTGCGGCGGGCGCGGTCAGCGCGTTCCTGCTCACCGAGCCCGATGTCGGCTCCGACCCGGCCCGCATGGCCAGCATCGCCGCCCCGACCGAGGACGGCGAGGCCTACGAGATCAACGGTGTGAAGCTGTGGACCACCAACGGCGTCGTCGCCGAACTGCTGGTGGTGATGGCCCGCATACCCAAGAGCGAGGGACACCGTGGCGGCATCTCGGCCTTCATCGTCGAGGCCGATTCGCCGGGCATCACGGTGGAGCGCCGCAATGCGTTCATGGGCCTGCGCGGCATCGAGAACGGCGTGACCCGCCTGCACAACGTCCGGGTACCGAAGCGCAATCTCGTCGGCCGTGAGGGCGACGGCCTGAAAATCGCGCTGACCACGCTGAACGCCGGACGGCTCGCCATCCCGGCGCTGTGCACGGCGGCCTCGAAGTGGTCACTGAAGATCGCCAGGGAGTGGAGCACCCAGCGGGTGCAGTGGGGTCGTCCGGTCGGCGAGCACGCCGCGGTCGGGGAGAAGATCTCCTTCATCGCCGCCACCACCTACGCACTCGAGGCGGCACTCGATCTTTCGGCCACCATGTGCGACGAGGCCCGCAACGATATCCGCATCGAGGCGGCGCTCGCCAAACTCTGGGCCAGTGAGATGAGCTGCCAGATCGCCGACGAACTCGTACAGATCCGCGGCGGACGCGGCTACGAGACGGCGGCCTCGTTGCGGGCCCGCGGTGAGCGCGCCGTCGGGGCCGAGCAACTGGTCCGGGATCTGCGGATCAACCGCATCTTCGAGGGGTCGAGCGAAATCATGCGATTGCTGATCGCCAGGGAGATGGCCGATGCCCACATGTCCGCCGCCGGTGCGCTCGTCGACCGGAACGCGGAGTTCAAGGACAAGGCCAAGGCCGCGGTCGGCGCGGGTGGTTTCTATGCCAAGTGGTTCCCGCAATTGGCGGTCGGCGCGGGCACGGTCCCGGCGACCTATGCCGAATTCGGGCCGCTGGCAAGGCATCTGCGCTTTGTCGAGCGCAGCTCCCGCAAGCAGGCCAGGTCGCTGATGTATGCGATGGCGCGTTGGCAGGCGGGTCTGGAGTACCGGCAGAACTTCCTCGGTCGCATTGTCGATATCGGCGCCGAGCTGTTCGCGATCTCGGCCGCCTGCGTGCGGGCGCAGGCGCAGCGGACCGCGGGCGCGCCGGAGGCCAAGGCCGCCGAGGAACTCGCCGACGCCTTCAGCCGACAGGCGCGCATCCGAGTGAAGACGCTGTTCGACGCGCTGTGGGATAACACCGACGATGACGATCGCACCGTCACCCGCGGCGTCCTCGACGGCCGCTACCAGTGGCTGGAGGAGGGCGTCTTCGATCCGAGCGAAGGCACCGGTCCGTGGATCGCGGAATGGCAGATGGGTCCGTCGACCGAAACCAACCTGCTGCGACCGTTCCTGCCGACGACCCGTAGTCACGTGGGGACGTAGACGCGAACCCGAAGTGCCGTCACCCGGGTCCCCCGGGTGACGGCTAGGGGTTGCGAGTCAGGTTGTTGCAGAGTGCGCCGATGGGACGACGCCGAGTTGTTGCATCATCCCGAGCGTGTCCCAGCATGCCCAGCTTTCGACGATCTTGCCGTCCTGGAACCGATTGATCGTGATTCCCTGAATGACCGCTGATTTACCGGTCGCGGACATGCCCATCATCTCGCCGTCGTTGGTGCCTGTCGCCGTCCATCGGGTAGTAACGAAGTCGCCTTCGGCGATCTGTTCGTTGACCAAGAACCGTTGATCCGAGAACGCGGCGAGATACATCTGCGCGAGCCGTTTGAGACCGTCGGGGCCATGGACATCGGCGAACGGGTTCTGTGGATCGTGGTCGATGAAGTCGGCCGCTATCACCTCGTCGAATACACCGAGGTCTCGCTTGTTCCATGCGTCGAAGACGCGCTTAGAGGCGGCCTTGTTCTCTTCTGACATGGCGCTTCCTATCGATTGGGCGCCGAACTGGCGGGGCGGCCGTAGTCGCTACACGCAGGATTCGCGGTGCCCGGCGCTGAGTTGTGGTGCGGAGCACGGCCGCGATTCCAGCAGTGGATCCAGGCGCCGCGACCCGGTACGTGGACGCTGTCATCACCGTCCGAATGTTATCGGCAGGCATCCAGCTACCCGCCGATCACAAACCCTGAAGCCGGTATACCGCCATCATTGTGCGCCTCTTTCGTGCGTGAGGTAAGGGCGCAACGGAGGCTGCTGCGGGCCCGTCCCGCGCTCGCACGATGACTACCTGCGATTTTATAGTTCAACAAGTTGATTTGAGGGTCGACCGCGAGAGACCCCGGATGGGGACGCCGTGGTGGCGTCGGCGCGGGTTGGCGCAAGGATCGGGCAGCACGAGATGTCTTGGTTAATATATAGTTAATCTAAGCTTGGCCGAGTCGGCGTCACAGAAGATCCGATGGGCGGTTACCGCGGCGCACGGTGACGCGCGTCGATGGTGTGCGGCGTGGTCAGGGGCCGCCGGGGCGGCGGCTCTGGGCCGCATCCGGTCGCGACCGGATGCCCTATCCCCTGCACCACCGCACCGAGATCGCCGACTTCGATGAGCTGAAGCGTCATCGGAAGACTGCGGTCACCACCCTGCTCGACAAGTATTCGCCCGAACCCGAAAGAGCCATCGAGGTGCTGCCCGAGCCGGACGCCCGCATGGAGTCGGAGGGTCTCGGCGGCATTGACCTTTCGAAGACCTACCGATTCCATCGCGCGATCCGCGGCGCAGCGGAGGCCACCCGGGCCCGGCTGCCCGGCCCAGTGCCCGATCGCCGAATATTCGGGTGTCTCGAAAAATTCCTAGATAACGATAGACTTACGATATCGCGCTACGATAACCTTTCGATAACAATATCTAGCGGACTCTAGGAAATCCGATCGACTAGCCAATAGAAGGCAACACACCAGTCGATCGTGGTTATCCGCCGAAATCTAGCGCCTGACCTACTGGTTCTTGGATTCACCGATCGCCGGGCCAGTACGCCCGGCGATGTCGATCACCAGCGTCAGTTGGACAACGCATACATAACGGACGGTATGCGGCGTTAACGGCGCGGGAATCCAAGTCGACATCCGGGCAAGAGCGCTCCGAACGGGTGTCCCACGAGGCACAGGAGAACCTTCATGTCCACGACCATTGCCCGCAGGGCCGCCGACTACGACGGCCATCGCATGACGGTGTCGGCCGACGACGGCACCCCGATCGCGGTCCGCACCTTCGGCGCCGACGACGCACCCCTGACCGTCGTCTTCGTGCACGGTCACTGCCTGCGCACCGAGTCCTGGTCATACCTGCGCGATCACCTGCTGCGACAGTGGCCGAAGGACACCCGCATGGTTTTCTACGACCACCGTGGACACGGTGAATCGGGCATCGCCCATCACTCGACCTACACCATCGATCACCTCGGCCACGACCTCGACGCCGTGCTGCGGGCGGTCGTGCCGACCGGTCCGATCGTGCTGGTCGGACATTCGATGGGCGCGATGGTGACCCTGGCCTACTCGCGGCTGTTCCCCGCGGCGATCGGTACCCGGGTGGTCGGCCTCGGTCTGATCGCGGGCGCGGCCAGCGGCATCACCGAGGTGGGGCTCGGTCGTTTCCTGAATCGGCGCGCGGTGAACTCACTGCAGGTCGCGGTGCTGCGCGCGCCGCGGTTCATGCAGGCATCCAAGCGCCTGTCCCGCCGGATCTTCGAGCCGATCGCCCGCGAGGCGAATATGGGCACCAAGCGGACGAACCCTCGTATGGTCGCTGTCGCCGCGGCGATGATGAACGACACCCCGCTGCTCACCATGTCGAGCTTCCTCGCCTCGCTGATCACCTTCGACGAAACCGCGGCGCTGCAGCGTCTCAGCGGCATTCCGGCACTGGTGCTGGCCGGTTCGGCGGACATCGTTGTGCCGTTCGCACATTCGGTGGTGCTCGCCTCGCAACTCGCCGACTCCGAACTGGTCCGACTCGAGGGCGCGGGACACGGCGTGCACCTGGAGCGGGCCGAAGAGGTGGCCTCCTACCTGGTCGGCCTGGTCGACCGGGTGATCACCGCCATGCAGGGTCAGGGCCCCGGGTACGCGGCAGTCAGCTGAACAAAAGGCCCGGCCAGGCGGGGGAGCCGAGCCAAATCGCGAATCCTCGCGTACTGTGTTGTAGATCACGTTGTGTGGTGAGTCACACGACTTGGTGAAGCGCGGTCCCGGGCCGACCAGGGAACCACCCGCTACCCACCGAGTTCGTCTGTCCGCCAAGGAACACAGGAGGTATCGATGACACGCAGCGAAATAGCGGAACTCCGCTACGCGGTCGGCCAGCTCCGGCAATCCATCGGCGCACTGCGCTCCCATTACGGCGACGCCAATTCGGTGCGACGACTGGAGAACGACCTCGAGCGGCTCGCCATCGATGCCGACGACCTCGAGCAGTCGCCGCCGCAGGAGATCACCCGCCGCCCGCAGGAGACCATCTACGTCCCGGACAGCAAGTCCGACGAGGCGGCCTGGATGGGCGCACAGGACGAGGGCCTCGGCTTTCACTCCCGCCCGCGCACGAAGTAGCTTCCCGGTTCCGCGCGCCGTCCGGAGAGGTCGGCGCGGCAGCTGGCACACGCGCTTTCGGCACCGCACACGCGCATCCGCACGTGTGCGGTGAACAACTCACATGTGTGCCGGCCCCGGGAGTCACTCAGGAGGCGCGGTGACGACCGGACCTGCGGGACGGGCGGACGCCGTGGAAGCGGGCGCCGCGGGGAGTCTCGGGGATCGGGGCGGCGCCGGCCGATTCGAAGAGAGCCGCGATGCCATGGTCGTGGCCGAGCGCGATCGCCTCCAGACCGTAATTGCCGTTGGTACGAGCCAACTCGTGCAGCATCGTGGTCATGATGCGCAGCCCGGTGGCGCCGACCGGATGGCCGAGCGCGATCGCCGAACCGTTGACGTTGAGCCGCTCACGCGGATCCAGCTCCCATTCTCGTGCCAGCGCAAGCACTTCCACCGCAAAGCCCTCATTGACCTCGATCAGATCGAGATCGTCGAGGGTGAATCCGGTGCGGCCGAGCAGTTTGGCGACAGCCGGGGCGGCGCCGAGAGTCGCGGTGTCCGAATCACATCCGGCCGCGGCCCAGCCGACCAGATAGGCCATCGGCGCGAGGCCGAGTTCGTCGAGCCGGTCCTCGGCCACGACCAGGCAGGCCGACGCGCCGTGCCGATGTGAACTCATATTGCCCTCGGTGACCACACCGCTGGAGATCAGCGGGCGCAGTGCGGCCAGGGTACGGGTGGAGACGTCCTCGCGCACACCTTCGTCGCGCATGATCCGATGGCGCACCGCGGTATCGAATTCGTCCCAGTCCCTGGCATCGTCGACGACCCCGACCGGGATCACCTCGGCGGAGAAGGTGCCCTGCCGCCAGGCGCGGGCGGCTTTGCGATGGCTCGCGACGGCGAACTCGTCGGCCGCTTCCCGGCTGATGCCGTAGTGGCGGGCCAGCTCTTCGGCATTCGCCAGATCTCCGATATTCGCCAGCTCGCCGGTCCGGTACGGATCGCTGTGGCGGGTCGACACGCCATCGCTGGCGGCCGAACATTCGACCCCACCGGCGACCACCACATCGGCCGCACCGGTCTGCACCATCATCGCCGCGGTGATCACCGCCTGCAGACCACTGCCACAGCGACGGTCGGTCAGGAATCCGGGCACCGCGAACGGTAG
Organism: Nocardia sp. CA-107356; assembly: GCF_050946365.1. NCBI lineage: Bacteria > Bacillati > Actinomycetota > Actinomycetes > Mycobacteriales > Nocardiaceae > Nocardia > Nocardia sp. CA-107356. The sequence continues at coordinate 10,153,544 of NZ_CP191992.1, forward strand.
TCCGGCAACACGCGCGGCCAGCCTGCTCAGCTCGGGGGCGCTGGCTCGGTTGTCGACACAGGCCATCGCGACATCCTCGATGCGCAGCGGATCGATGCCCGAGCGTGTGATCACCGCCGAAAGGACGGTCGAGGCCAGCCATTCCGGCGGCATTCCGGACAGCGCGCCACCCTCGATCCCGCTCGGGGTCCGGACCGGCGCCACAATCGCGGCTCTCCTCATCTGGGTTCCTCCTTCCCCCGGCAAAGCTGTATCCGCCTGCAACGGTCGCATCAGCGCACGTCAGCGGCTGAATCTCCAGAAAGGTGACCACACGTTTGTTGCCGCCGCGTGACGTTCGTACGGCCGAAAAATCGGCCGCCGGTTTCCTTGCGGACCGGCTCGGTCGAATCATGTTCTGTTCTAGGAGAGTTCGGAGACTTCGTGGCCGGTTCGCCGCGGCCGCGGTAGGCAGACCTCGATCGAATGTGGCGGAAATCACGGACCTGAGGGTGGGTCAGGTTTGGCGGGACGCCGCTGCGCGATAGCGAGGGTGTCGTATGGTGCTCAGCATCACATTCGATTGCGGAGGTCACGGGGACCGTCCGCACAGCAGATCAGCGAGGCATCCACCTGTGAGTGCCGCACCGACCGCCACCCCGGAAACGGGAACCGGCGTCTTCAGCAAGACCAGGGCCGCCATCTCGGCGCGCACACTGCGCACCGACCGATGGTGGATCCCACCGCTAGTGACGGCCATCGGACTGGCCGCCTTCGTCAGCTACGCAACAATCAGATCGTATGTGCGAACGGCATATTGGGTTCCGGAGTACCACTACCTGACGCCGTTCTACTCACCGTGCGTGAGCAGCGACTGTGTCGAGGGCTCCAGCCACTTCGGCGCGTGGTTCGGTCATATCCCGGCGATCCTGCCGCTCGGCTTCCTGGTGCTGCCGTTCCTGCTCGGGTTCCGGCTGACCTGCTACTACTACCGCAAGGCCTATTACCGCGCAGTGTGGTTCTCGCCGCCCGCATGCGCGGTTGCCGAACCGCACGCCAAGTACACCGGCGAGACCAGGCTGCCGCTGATCATCCAGAACGTGCACCGTTACTTCTTCTACGTGGCGGTGATCGTTTCACTGGTCAACACCTGGGATGCGATCTACGCATTCCATGGTGAGAGCGGCGGGTTCGGCTTCGGACTCGGCAATATCGTCCTGACCGGCAACGTGATCCTGCTGTGGGCGTACACGCTGTCGTGCCATTCGTGCCGCCACATCATGGGCGGCAAGCTCAAGCACTTCTCCGCGCACCCCGCGCGGTACTGGTTCTGGACCCAGATCTCCAAGCTCAACACCCGCCATATGGCGCTGGCCTGGACCACCCTCGGCACCCTCGTGCTGACCGACTTCTACGTGATGTTGGTTGCCAGCGACACGATTTCGGATCTGCGGTTCATCAACTAACCGCCCTCACAAACCAGGAGTTTCGCGGCCATGCCAGAAGTGGAACGGCACAAGTACGACGTCGTCGTCATCGGTGCCGGTGGCGCCGGACTGCGCGCGGTGATCGAAGCACGCGAACACGGTCTCTCCGTCGCGGTGGTGTGCAAGTCGTTGTTCGGCAAGGCACACACCGTGATGGCCGAGGGCGGTTGCGCCGCCTCGATGGGTAATGCCAATGAAAAGGACAACTGGCAAACCCATTTCAAGGACACGATGCGCGGCGGCAAGTTCCTGAACAACTGGCGCATGGCCGAATTGCACGCCCAGGAGGCACCCGACCGGGTGTGGGAGCTGGAAACCTATGGCGCGCTGTTCGATCGGACCGCCGACGGCCGGATCAGCCAGCGCAACTTCGGCGGGCACACCTACCCGCGGCTGGCGCACGTCGGCGACCGCACCGGACTCGAGATAATCCGGACCATGCAGCAGAAGATCGTTTCGCTGCAGCAGGAGGATTTCGCCGAGACCGGCGACTACGAGTCGCGCATCAAGGTTTTCGCCGAATGCACCATTACCGAACTGCTGAAGGACGGCGACCGGATCTCCGGCGCATTCGGCTACTGGCGCGAGTCCGGGCGCTTCGTGCTGTTCGAGACGCCGGCCGTGGTGCTGGCCACCGGCGGTATCGGCAAGTCCTACAAGGTCACCTCCAACTCGTGGGAGTACACCGGCGACGGACACGCGCTGGCGCTGCGGGCCGGGGCGACGCTGATCAATATGGAGTTCCTGCAGTTCCATCCGACCGGCATGGTCTGGCCGCCCAGCGTGAAGGGCATCCTCGTCACCGAGGGTGTGCGCGGCGACGGCGGGGTGCTGAAGAACTCCGAGGGCAAGCGGTTCATGTTCGAGTACATCCCGCCGGTCTTCAAGGGGCAGTACGCCGAAACCGAAGAAGAGGCCGATCAGTGGTTGCGCGATAACGACTCCGCCCGCCGCACCCCGGATCTGCTGCCCCGTGACGAAGTGGCTCGCGCCATCAATTCGGAGGTGAAGGCGGGCCGGGGCACCGAACACGGTGGTGTATTCCTGGATATCGCCTCGCGCCTGCCCGCCGAGGAGATCCGGCGGCGGTTGCCCTCGATGCACCATCAGTTCAAAGAGCTCGCGGACGTGGACATTACGAAGGAGCCGATGGAGGTCGGCCCGACCTGCCACTACGTAATGGGCGGAATCGAGGTCGATCCGGATACCGGCGCGGCGACCGTACCCGGATTGTTCGCGGCGGGTGAGTGTTCGGGCGGTATGCACGGATCGAACCGGCTCGGCGGCAATTCGCTCTCGGACCTGCTGGTCTTCGGTCGGCGGGCCGGGCTCGGCGCCGCGACCTACGTCGAGCAGCTGTCCGAGCGGCCCGCGGTCACCGATGCCGATATCGCTACGGCCGCGAAAGATGCGGTGGCACCGTTCGATCCACCCGCCGAAGGGTCGGGAGAGAACCCCTACACCCTGCACACCGATCTGCAGCAGGCGATGAACGATCTGGTCGGCATCATCCGCAAGGATCACGAACTGCGCGAGGCCATCGAGCGTCTCGCCGAATTGCGCACTCGCTTCGACGGTGTCGTGGTGGAGGGACATCGGCAATTCAACCCGGGCTGGCATCTCGCCCTCGACCTGCGCAATATGCTCCTGATCAGCGAATGTGTCGCGCAAGCAGCGCTTTTGCGCACCGAGAGCCGGGGCGGGCACACCCGCGACGACTTCCCGGCCATGGATCCGGCATGGCGTAACAAGTTGCTGGTGTGCGCGATCGATCCGGCCGATGCGGACGGCCCGGTGCCGGGCGTACGTGTCACTCCGGAGGATCAGATCCCGATGCGGAACGACCTGCTCGGGCTCTTCGACCTCGGCGAACTCGAAAAGTATTACAACCAAGCCGATCTCGCCTCCCATCCGGCGACATCGGTGACAGCCACGAAAGGCGAGGCGTAAGAATGGGTTACGACGCCAAATTCCGCGTGTGGCGCGGTGATATCGACGGTGGCGAGTTGCGCGACTTCACCGTGGAGGTGAACGAGGGTGAGGTGGTGCTCGACATCATCCACCGGCTGCAGGCCACGCAGGCGCCCGATCTCGCGGTGCGGTGGAATTGCAAAGCGGGCAAATGCGGTTCGTGTTCGGCCGAGGTGAACGGTCGGCCACGGCTGCTGTGCATGACCCGGATGTCGACGTTCCAGCCGGATGAACTGATCACCGTCACGCCGATGCGTGCCTTCCCGGTGATCCGGGATCTGGTGACCGACGTATCGTTCAACTACCAGAAGGCGAGGGAGATCCCGTCTTTCACGCCGCCGGACGATCTGAAACCGGGCGACTACCGGATGCAACAGGTCGATGTGGAGCGCTCCCAGGAGTTCCGCAAATGCATCGAATGCTTCCTGTGCCAGGATACCTGTCACGTGGTCCGCGACCACGAGGAGAACAAGGCCGCCTTCGCCGGTCCACGCTTCCTGATGCGGATCGCCGAGTTGGAGATGCATCCACTCGACGTGGCCGACCGCCGCGATCTGGCTCAGGACGAGCAGGGGCTCGGACTCTGCAATATCACCAAATGCTGCACCGAGGTCTGCCCGGAACATATCAAGATCACCGATAACGCCCTGATTCCGATGAAGGAACGGGTGGCGGATAAGAAGTACGATCCGCTGGTTTGGTTGGGCAACAAGCTCTTCCGACGCTGACCCGAGCTCTGGACCACCGGCCGGGATTCGATGCCCGGCCGGTCGGCGCACCCTTTATAACAACGCGACGACTCCGACGGCGACCATCCACACCAGCACTCCAACGAACAGTGCCGACAGGAACGAGCCGGTCAGAACGAACACGCCGACCGCCGACACCGCGAAAAGCAGTGCCACGATCAGCCATTCCACCCAATCGCCCGGCCGCAATTTCTTGTACCGGGGATGGGAACTCTTGAGCCCACGGTCCACAAGTTGTGGTCTACCCGTAATCAGCCTCGGCAAACGCTATTTCGTTGTCGAATCTGCACTATTTCGTGATCTTCGCGCACATCTGATCACGCTGCATCGATCCCACTGACCGACGCTGCCGTGACCTGACCGGACCCGGCGGGCATATCCGCCGTGTAGGGTCTCAAAATTCGTGGCATGCGCCGGTTGGCTAACCTCGCTGTTTCCGGTTTGTCTCAGGTCGTCGCGGTGAGGGTTTGTCTCAGTTCGACGGCATTTCCTTGGGTTGGTGTGAGTTGGTCAGAGCGCGGGGTCTCGAATTGTCCTCTGGCGAAGGAAGAAACGAGGCCGCCGATTGTCGGTAACACCTGCCATCATGCACGCTATGACGACTTCCGACCCGTCGGCCCCGTTCCAGTGGCTCAGCGCTCAAAACGGCGATGACCGCTGGCTGGGCGAGATCTTCACCGTAACCTTCTTCCGCGGGCTCGACCCGTCGGAGGTGGTGCGCCGCTTCAGCCGCGGCGAGGACCAGGGCCAGGAATCGGGCTTCGATGAGCTCGCAGAGCAGGCCAGCGAGAACTCCTTCAAAACCGGCGGAGGATCCGGGGGAGGCAACGTGGGTGTCGTGCAGGTCGGTGAGTGGAGCGTAGCAATCGAGCTGATCGGGTGGATGGCCACGCTCCCCGATGTCCTGGCCGAATTGTCGCGTGATTGTGAGGTACTGGCCATCACTCGGCACGACTACGCTGAGCACAGCCTCGCGTACGCGATCGACGGCACGATTGTCACGGGCTACAACTTGACGTGCCCCCACCTTCGACACGGCTCCGAGCCCGACCGGCTCAACGGGTTCATGCGGGAACTCGGCAGCCCGCTGGACATGCGGGACGACGAGCATGATTGCGACGACGAGTACGACTGGGACGAGAGTGATTGGGACACCGACTACTTTGCTGCCGTGCCGAGAGCTTTCGCCTTGGCCGCGAAGCTCACCCAAGTGCGGTTCATCCCGGAAATCCTCGATCGTGTGATGCTCGTCGGACCCGTCGCGTACAGGTGATCGTCCAGTAGCCGCAGCGACGAGTACGGAATCTCAGAACCATGGCGGATCCGCCACATCACCGCTACTCATTCTGAGATTCCGTCACGAGTTCTGAGACCCTACACGCCGGGTCGGTCGCACTACTCGGGCCGGTCGAACTCACCATCGTGGACACCCGCAGTGAACGCGGCCCATTCACCGGGCGTGAAGATCAGGACCGGCCCATCGGGGTTCTTACCGTCGCGCAATGCGACGTGACCGGCTTCCAGTAGCGCCACCTCCACACTGTCCTTTCCGGCGCCAGTACCAGCCTTGCGCCAGATCGCACCGGTCAGATCAACATTCGCGCCCTTATTGATGCTCACGCCTCGCAACTCCCTCAGAACTCGCCACCCGCCACACCGGCGGTGAAGGCATCCCATGCGCCCGGGGTGAAGACCAGGGCGGGTCCACTCGGATTCTTGCTGTCGCGTACGCCGACCCGACCACTGTCGAGGAAGGCGACCTCTACGCAGTCCTTACCCGCGCCGCTGCGGGTGCTCTTGAACCACTGCGCGCCAACCAGATCCAAACTCATGCCACATACTCCTTCGCTACCTGCCTTAGCAGATGTCTACTGGGTTGAATATCCAGCGCGCTGCGCCGGAGGCACTCGTGCGCACGATCGTACCGCTGCACATCTGCAGGTCTTTCGAGGTAGAGGTCCCCGGTGAAGCCCTCGGCGTACACCACAGGCGGCTCGATCGGTTGGCCCTTGCCATCGGTTCCGAACGCTAGAACCGTGAACGGTCCGGTGGAAACCCCGAGTGGAACACCGGCCGCGAACGGCAGGATACGCAGGGAGATATTGGGTTGGGTACTGATATCGGCGAGATGACGTAGCTGTGCCGCCATCACTTTGGCGCCACCGACCACCCGGCGCAAAACCGACTCGTGCAACACCACATCCACCGTTGCCGGTGCGGCCTTGCGGGTGATCAAAGCCTGGCGCTGCAACCGCAATTGGACGCGGCGCTCGATCTCGGCATCCGAATCATCCGGATAGCCGAGTCGATTGAGGGCCCTCGCGTAGTCGGCGGTCTGGAGCAGACCGAGCACGAGTTCGGATTGGTAGGAGTTGAGTTGCTGGGCCGATGCCTCCAAACCGACGTAGACGTCGAAGTTTTCGGGGATGAGGTCGCCGTAGGCGTGCCACCAGCTCTTGACGGCGGCCTGCTGGGCTAGGCCCTTCAGGCCGTCGGATAGTTCGTCGGGGATGCCGTAGATGCGGCACAGCTCTTGGATATCGATGGTACGAATGCGATCTGCCTGGCCTTTTTCCAAGCGCTGCAGGGTACTTGCGCCCCATTCCATCAGTCGGGACGCTTCGGCGATGGTGAGGCCCGCCTGGGTGCGCCAGTCCCGGAGATATCTGCCCAGTTGGCGTCGGGGTAGGGTAGAGGCGGCGTTATCGGGGGATAGCCGGTCGGAAGTTTCTGTCCCCCGGGAGGAATTTCGGGAACTCACTGACGCTCTTGCCGAACTCGCTGACACAGCACGCTCCGTTCTGTATTCAATTGCGACGTTCACGCAAGCCGGCGTGGTTACGCAGGCTTGCGCCTCCGGGCGACCCCACAAGCTCGGTTCCCCGTCACTTCGCTTGGGCAGAGGGCTCTTTCGTCCACTATGGAGAATCCTCCCTTCCCGGTTGGGTTTTGTGCTGGGAATTCGCGCCAAATCTTTGGATATCCACCAAGGACACTGTTCGTGACGTGTCACGGTGGTGTGCTGGAAGTGTGCCCGGAGTGCACACGGTTCGTTCCCCTCCTCCCGTGGAAGCTCCGGGCACACACCAGGAATCGCACGTAGGAACGAGGAGTCATGGCTGTAAGTGTCATAGCGTCGTCCTTGATGACCAGCGATTTGACCCCGCATCGAGCCCGCAGCGTCGGGCAGGAGAGCTGGGTGGTTTCCTATTTGCCCGGGCGCACTCTGACCTGTGCCCAGGCGGTGGCAGCACTGCAGGTTGCTGAAGTTGTGCCAGCACTCCTCGGCGCAGTTGGTGGTCTCGCCGAAGGGATCGGCCTCACCCCACTCGAGGCATTGGGGATGGCGATCCAGCAGGCCCCGTGGGACGACGGACCGGTCTCCCGCTACCACCGACATGTCCGCTCGGTGCGACACCGGGCGGAGGTCGCCTGATGCAACTCACCAACCTGAACATGCATGTTGCCGCACTACTAGCCTGCGGGCGCGACCCTGGTGTGCTGACAATTGAACAAGCCCACGCCGCAATGCAATTGCATATCGACTGCACCGTCGACCGGTGCCGGGTCCGCCGCGCCGCGCGCACCACACTGGTCGAGGCGGGCAAATGCGTGCTGGACGAGCGCGCGCTGCCGTTATGAGTGCGGCTGCCACCGGGCCGACGGCCATCGTCGTGACCGCGCGCCAACCCGGCATACCGGACGTGCTGCTGGATTGTCTGCGAGTCCTGCGGTGGGTGACGGCCGAGTCGCTGGCGCATCGCCGCAATACCGCCGTCCGCACGAAGGACGGCCTGCCGAAACGTATTGTCCAGCGCCGGAGCCGGTCAGTGCCAGGTGTGATCGGTGAGCGGGGTGCGCGGGCCGAACTTCGGCTTGTGCGCGTGACCGCTGATCTCCAGCAGGCGGACAGCTCGATAGCGGTGTGGCCGTAGCGGTTCCAGGTATTCGACCATCGCGGCATCGTCGATGGGCTCGCCCAGTAGGGTCCAGCCGACGATGGCCGCGAGGTGGTAGTCGCCGACCGATAGGGCGTCCGCGTCGCCGAAGGCGCGCTGGCCGATCTCGGCGGCGGTCCACACGCCGATACCGGGCACCGTCCGCAGGCGCCGCGCGGCTACCGCGGGTTCCTCGGCGGTCGCCCGCTCCAGCGCATCCGCCAGCCGAGCCGCACGCACGATCGTCTGCGCACGCTGCGGCCCGACATTGGCGCGATGCCAGGTCCAGGACGGGATCCGGCGCCAGGTGTCGGCGTCGGGCGGCAGCAGCAATCCGGCGGGCGCTGGCCCCGGTGCGGGCGAGCCGAACTGTCGCACCAGTTTTCGCCAGGACGCGCGAGCGGAGACGGTGTGCACCTTCTGTTCGAGTACCGCGGGCACCAATGCTTCGAAGACCAGGCCGGTGCGCAGCATGCGCAGTCCGGGAAAACGGCGGTGCGCGTCGACGATTTTGGGATGTTCCGGGGCGAAGTCGGACAGGTCCTCGTCCAGGCACAGCATATGGTCGAGGCCGTCGAGGAATTCGGCGGCGCCGGGGCCCCAGGCGCGGGCGTCGACCGCATGGTTACCGGCTTGGGTGAGGCGGTAGGTGACCGGGCCGGTCGGCATCCGGGAGGCATGCCAGTGCGTGCCGTCGGAGGTGACCTGGTGACATGGGTCACCGCGACCGCGGGAGAGCGGCGCGAGGGTGGTCGCGAGGTCGATCGGCCCCTCCGCGGTCACCGTCCTGGTCAGAGCGGACCGGCTCTGGTCCGGCTCGGCCGTCTGATTGCGCACCGCCCCATTGTGCCCGCCGTGCGTGCGGCGTGAACGCGGACCTCCTGTCGAATGTTTGCCACGTGTCGGATGTTGTACGGCTCGCAGAAGTTTCGGCCCGAATGTGCGATCCGCGATAGCTGTTCGGCATAATCGCAGATCTGCGCTACTTTGTAACGCGACAAATGGGCTCCGCGATATTGATGCGTTCGGCAAACGGCTGGCAGTCGCCATAACGGAGGTTTCGAATGATCACCAATGTGCTCAACTGGTTGCTCAATGCCTGGGGTGCGGTTTCCGCGGGCAGCTCGGGTTACCAGATTCCGCCCGGCACCCTGCCGTTCGGCAGCTGACACTCACTCGCCGAGCAGGAATTGCGCAAGGTGTAGCCCGCGGCGGCCGCTCAGCTGGGCCGCCTGGGCGCGACATGAGAAACCGTCGGCGATCAAGACCGAATCGTCGTCAGCGTTTCGCAGCGCGGGGAGCAAACCATTCTCGGCTACCGCGACCGAAATGTCGTAATGGCCGGATTGCATTCCGAAGTTTCCCGCCAGGCCGCAGCATCCGGTAACCTCAGTCACATTCATACCCATGCTGGCTAATATTCGGCGATCGGCGTCGAAGCCGAGTACGGCATGGTGATGGCAATGCGGTTGGACCACCACCGATTGTCCGCTCCGCTGTGGCGGTCGCCAGTTCGGCTGTTCGGCAAGGAACTCCGCGAGTGTGCGCACCGCCGCGGCGGTCGCGGCCGCACGGGGGTCCTCGGGTAGCAGTTCGGGCAGGTCCGCGCGCAGTACCGCGCTGCACGACGGCTCGAGGCCGACGACGATGCCGCCGCCGCGCACATGCTCATCCAGCTCGTTCAGGGTCGCGCGCAGTCGAGCCCGAGCGCCATCGAGCTGACCGGTGCTGATCCAGGTGAGTCCGCAGCACACACGCCGCCGCGGTATCCGAACGCGATAGCCGAGCGATTCGATCAATCGCACTGCGGCCAAGCCTATTTCGGGGTCGAAGACGTCGGTGAACGTATCGACCCACAGCAGGACCTCCTGCGACGCAACGCTCTGCGAGTCGTCCGCCGATCCAGGCGATGGCGGGCCATCGGTCGACTCTGCTGATCGGGCGATGTCAGCCGACGCGATTGCTGGCGCTCGACCGATCGCGGGCTCCGCTGGTCGAGGATGACTCGACGAGTCCGCCTGCTCGGACAAGTCACGCCAGATCCGGCGGAAGCTGCGGTCCGCCAGCCTCGGAACCGCGCGGCGCGGATCCATTCCGGCGGCACGCAAACCAATTCGGCGCAGCCATCCGATATCGGCGGATGCGTTTACCGCGCGTGGCATTCGGCTCATGGCAGCAAGCCAGCGCGGCAGCCAGCCCAGCGTGTAATGATCGATCGGGCGCGGGCGGTGCCGGTACCGGCGGTAGAGCGCCTCGGACTTATAGGTCGCCACATCGACCCCGGCCGGGCAATCCGAGCGACATGCCTTGCAGGACAGGCACAGATCGAGCGATTCGTCGACGGCATCGGAGGACCAGGGGAGTGCGCCGCGCACGACGTCCTGGAGCACGCGCGCCCGGCCGCGGGTGCTGTCCTTCTCATCCGCGGTGGCCAGATACGACGGGCACATGAAACCGCCGGTCGCGCGGGTGTCGGCGCGGCATTTGCCGACGCCGACGCAGCGATGCACGGCCATGGCGAGATCACCGTTATCGTCCGGAAACGCGAAACCACCGGCACTTTCGATCGGACGCACACCGACCAGCCGCAGATCGGCATCGATCGGACGCGGGGCAACCAGTACGCCCGGATTCAAAACATCGTCCGGATCGAAAAGTGCCTTGTACCCGGCGAATACATCGAGCGCGTCCTGGGAGTACATGACCGAGAGCAATTCCGAGCGGGCTCGGCCGTCGCCGTGCTCACCCGAGAGTGATCCGCCATAGCGGACCACCAGTTCGGTCGCGTCGTGCAGGAACGCCCGGAAGCGCTGCGGTGCGTCGGCGATGGGCAGATCGAGGCGGACATGGATACAGCCGTCGCCGATATGGCCGTAGAGCAGACCGTCCACCCTGTAGTCGCTGGTCAGCGCATCGAAATCGCGCAGGTACGCGCCGAGATGCTCCGGCGGGACGGCCGCATCCTCCCAGCCCGGCCACGCCGGATGACCGTCCGGAGTACGGCCGGCCAGCCCGGCCCCTTCCGCCCGGATCCGCCACAGTGCCGCGGCGACACCGGGATCGGTGACGATCCTGGAGTCGAGGGCACTGACAGTGCGGCAGAGCTTTTCGGCGGCGGCATAGGCTTCGGCGGCGGTGTCACCGGCGGATTCGACGAACAGCCAGCCGCTACCGCGCGGCAGTTCCGGCACGCCGCTGGTGGCGCCGCGGTGCACGCGCACGATATCGACCAGTCGCGCATCGATGCCCTCGACCGCGATGGGGTCGCAAGCCATGACGGCCGCGACATCGTCCGCGGCGGTGGCGATATCGGGATAGCCGAGCACCGTGAGCACCGTGGCCCGTGGCAGCGGGACCAGATCCACGGTGGCCTCGAGCAATAGCCCGCAGGTCCCCTCGGTGCCGACGAATGACCTGGCGACCGCCGAACCACGTTCCGGCAGTAGATGTTCGAGCCCATAGCCGGACGCCTGTCGATCGAATCGACCGAGTTCGGTGCGGATCACCGCGAGACTCGCCCTGGTGAATTCGGGCAGCCCGGGAAGTACGGACGGATCGGCCGCGAGCGTCCTTGCCGCACCGGTCCCATCGAGGATGCGCAGTTCACGCACATTGTCCGAGGTGCGCCCCCAGGCCACCGCATGCGGTCCGCAGGCGTTATTGCCGATCATCCCGCCGAGCGTGCACCGATTCTGCGTCGACGGATCGGGCCCGAACCGCAGCCCATGTGCACCGGCCCGACGCTGTAGTTCCGAAAGGACGACACCGGGCTGGACCCGCGCCACCCGCTGCTCCGGGTCCAACTCGCGCACGGCATTCATATATCGGCTGAAGTCCAGCACGATCCCGGGGCCGATGGCATTGCCCGCCACCGAGGTTCCCGCACCGCGTGCGGTAATCGACAGCCCGTTGTCCCTGGCGAACTCGAGAGTGCGGGCCACATCCTCGTCTGCGCGTGGGAACACCACGGCGGTGGGGAGCACCCGATAGTTCGACGCGTCCGAGGAGTACTCCGCCCGCCTGCGCGCGGACGCGTCGACCGCACCGGCGATCGCGCGCCGCAACCCCTCGACCACCCGCTCCTCGTCCACCCCGCCAGCCTATGCACGCCCACGCCACCACGGTGAGATCTGCGCACCCCTTCTCGGGATCCGCACTCGTCGCGGGGCACACAGAGCCTGTTGCCGAATTGAGGTTTCGCGCGGGGACCCGCCGAAACTCCACCGCAAGCTACGGTCGATCCGGTGCGATCCGGTCGACTGCGGCGCGTCTCGCGAGTGCGAACGAGCTCCGGTGCGCACCCGCCGCACCTTCGGCCGCTGGGGCGACAGTCGATTCGGCAACGAGGTCTGTGTGGATCCCGCACAGGTGTCCGAGTGTTTCGCTGTGCGCGGAACTGGGCCGGAATGGGCTTGCACTCAACCTTTGTTGAGGTCTTAGTGTCGGTGCCCAGGAGTTCTATGGGGGGGGAGCGAGAGGGAGTAGCCAGGTGAGTATCGAATCGGTGGCGTGGAGCCAGATGTATCGGCGGGCGAACGCGCCGCAGGAGCAGCGGCCGTTTCGGCTCGCTACGGCCAAGCGCATCCTGCGGTTCGCGGGGCCGCATCGCCGCCGGATCGGCGCATTCCTGCTGTTCAGCGTGGTATCCGCATTGCTGGCGGTGGCAACGCCGGTATTGGCCGGTCGGGTCGTCAACGACATTGTCGGCGGGGCCGCGCCGCGGGTGGTGGTCACCTTGGCGATCGTGATCGGCGGGCTCGCGGTGGTCGATGCCGCACTCGGGGTGATGATTCGCTGGCTGTCCTCGCGGATCGGTGAGGGGTTGATCCTGGATCTGCGGACGGGTGTCTTCGATCATGTGCAGAAGATGCCGGTCGCATTCTTCACCCGGACCCGCACCGGCGCGCTGGTCAGCCGGTTGAACAGCGATGTGATCGGTGCGCAGCGCGCATTCAGCGACACGCTTTCCGGGGTGGTCACGAATCTGGTGACCCTCGCGCTCACCCTCGCCGTCATGGTCCGCATCTCCTGGCAGATCACCCTGCTCGCGCTGGTACTGCTGCCAGTGTTCGTGGTTCCGGCGCGGCGGATGGGCAATCGGCTCGCTGGCATGCAGCGCGAAGCCGCCGGACTCAATGCGGCCATGAGCACGCAGATGACCGAGCGGTTCTCCGCACCGGGCGCGACCCTGGTCAAGCTGTTCGGGCGGCCACAGCAGGAGTCCGACGAGTTCGCGCTGCGGGCCCGTCGGGTGCGCGATATCGGGGTGCGCACGGCGATGCTGCAGACCGTCTTCGTCACCTCGCTGACCCTGGTTTCGGCGCTGGCGCTGGCACTGGTCTACGGACTCGGCGGATGGTACGCGCTGCGCGGACAGCTGGATGCCGGTGCGGTGGTATCGCTTTCGCTGCTGCTGACCCGCCTCTACACACCGCTGACCGCGCTCGCCAGCGCCCGGATGGAGATCATGTCCGCGCTGGTGAGTTTCGAGCGGGTCTTCGAGGTACTCGATCTGAAGCCGCTCATCGAGGACGCGCCGGATGCCGTCGCAGTGCCCGCGGGTCCGGTCGCCGTTGAACTGGACAATGTCACCTTCGGCTACCCATCGGCGGACAAGGTATCGCTGGCCTCGCTGGAGGACGTCGCGACGCTGGACACCCGCGGTGGGGTCGAGGTGCTGCACAATGTGTCGCTGCGGGCCGAACCCGGTCAGCTCGTCGCGCTGGTCGGCTCCTCGGGCGCCGGGAAATCCACGGTGGCCCAACTCGTTTCCCGACTCTATGACGTGGACGGCGGCGCGGTGCGGCTGAACGGAACCGATGTCCGCGAACTGAGCACGACCTCGATCCGCGATACCGTCGGCCTGGTCACCCAGGACGGTCACCTGTTCCACGAGACGATTCGCGCAAACCTGCTGCTCGCCCGGCCGGAGGCGACCGAGGCCGAACTGTGGGATGCGTTGCAGCGGGCCCGGTTACGCGATCTGGTCGAATCGTTGCAGGACGGTCTGGATACCGTCGTCGGCGAACGCGGTTACCGACTCTCCGGCGGTGAGCGTCAGCGGTTGACCATCGCCCGGCTGCTGCTGAAGCAACCGCGCGTGGTGATTCTCGACGAGGCGACCGCATCACTGGACTCGACCTCGGAAGCCGCTGTCCAAGAAGCACTTTCGGAGGCACTGGACGGCCGCACCGCACTGGTGATCGCACACCGCCTTTCCACCATTCGCGCCGCCGACCAGATCCTGGTGCTCGAGGACGGCCGAATCGTGGAGCGCGGTACACATACTCAGCTGCTGGCGGCCGAGGGCCGCTACGCGGAGTTGTACCGCACGCAGTTCGCGGAGGAACCGGTCACAGTCGCGGCCTGACAGGCTCAGTTGGTGCGGTCGGTTGGCTCGAGATCGATTGCGTCGGCCATAGTTCACGCCCGGCGAATGGGACGCCTTCATTGGCGGCGATCGCGATGGCGAGTTCGACCGCCCGTAGACCGAGCGGAATCAGCGGGCCCGGTCTGATGGTTGTCGGATCTGGCCTGATCGGTTCTCGGGCCGATCGTCAGTTGCCGTCGGCCCCGAGTTCGCGCTCGACCGAGCGCGTATTCCCCTGGGCGACCGCACAGAGCACCGGCTCCGCATCCGGACTCTCGGCATAGATTTCGCACGAAACAACCGCCTGCCGGCGGGTCGATCCGGTGACGGTGGCCTCGGCGCGCAGCCGAGTGCCCGCCGCCGGACGCAGGTAGGTGATGGTGAAACCTCCGGTGAGGACATACGGTCAGGCAGTTGGACGGGGCCTGCGGAGCAGCCAGGCCAGGAACGATCGCCTGGGCGGGCGCGGATACTTCGCCACCACCGTCCCGGAACCGATCTCGCCGTCTACCCGGATCAGCGGCGACCCTGGCCGACTTGCCTCGGTCACCTTGCTCTTGATGGCGCCGCTTTTGGCCTGCACCCGATCGAGGTCGACCCGCCAGCCACGCGGCACGATCAGCACGACGGTGCCGGAGCCAACAGAGACGTGGACCGCGACCTCGCGATGCGCGCACAGCGCCCGGGTGAAGTCGATTTTGATACCGCCGGAACTGCATTCGGCCATGATCTCGGCCGGGACGATCCACTCACCGTCCTTCACGCGCGCCCCACTTCCGGTGCGCAGCTCGATCGGTTCGCGGGTTGCGGCGACCACCGGCAGATCGGCGGTGACGGCGACCAATTCCTGCGTTGTCTGCGCCGAGTAGACCGCGACCAGCCGTTTATCCAGCTCGAGCAGGTCGAGTTGCCCCTCGTCGACGGCGAGTTGCAGCTGTCGTGCCGCGACCTCGCGGTCGGTATCGCCGACCCTAACCGCGGGCACGGCGGGCAGGTTATCCGGTGCGTCGGTCATGCGCAGTGCTCCCCTTACTCGTCTTCCGGAAATCCTACGGGTCCGCGCCGGTGCACCCGGGCCGTTGCCACAGGCAACGTGCTGCCCGATAGTGGCGAATTTCCGCTGAATGTCACCGGCGTGCGGTAAGACGGATATGTGCCCAGGTGGCTGCTGCACGTCGATCTCGACCAGTTCCAGGCGGCGGTGGAGTTCCGCCGCCATCCGGAGCTGCGCGGCCTGCCGGTGATCGTCGGCGGCAATGGCGATCCCGACGAACCGCGCAAGGTGGTGACCTGCGCGTCCTATCCGGCCAGAGCGTTCGGGGTGCGTGCGGGAATGGCGCTGCGCTCGGCCAAACGCAAATGTCCCGACGGTATTTTCCTGCCGTTGGATATGGCCACCTATGAGGAGGCGTCCGAGGAGGTCATGGCACTGCTGCGGACCTTCCCCGGCCGCGTCGAGGTATGGGGCTGGGACGAGGCCTTCCTCGCCGCCGATACCGACGATCCCGAGCAGCTGGCGCGCGAAATCCGCAGCGCCATAGCCGAATTGGATTTAACGTGTGCCATCGGCATCGGTGACAACAAGCTGACGGCCAAGTTGGCAACCGGTTTCGCCAAATCCGCGGGCAAGTCATCGGCCGCACCCGCCGATACCGACGGCGCCGCGGCGGGCATATTCCGGCTCACCGCCGCGAACTGGGTCGAGGTAATGGCACATCGTCCGACAAATGCGTTGTGGGGCATCGGAAATCGGATCGCGGCCCGGATGGCCGTACTCGGCATCGAAACCGTCGCCGACCTGATGGCCGCCGACCGGCATCGCCTCGCCGCCGAGTTCGGCCCGAACACCGGGCCGTATCTGTGGGTCCTCGGGCACGGCAAGGGCGATACCGAGGTGACGACCGAACCGCGAGTTCCGGTGGGGCGCAGCAAATCCGAGACCTTCCCGCACGACCTGACCGATCCCGTCGAGATCCGGGCCCAGGTCGCGCGTCTGGCCACCGAGGTGGCCGAGGAGATGGCCGCCGCCGGTCGCGTTCCGCTGCGCGTCGCGGTGACCGTGCGCAGCAACACCTTCTACACCCGCAGCAAACAGGAGAAGCTCCCCGAGCCCACCACCGATATCACGGCCATTGTGGAAACCGCCCTGCACATCATCGACCGCTTCGAACTCGACCGCCCAGTCCGACTCCTCGGCGTCCGCCTAGAGCTCGTCCCCAGCACACCCGACTCGCCTTAGTACCCGGCACCCCGTCTCTCAACCGGGCACCCCACACACGGATTGCCCGGCTTGAACATGGGGTGCCCGGATCGATCGTCAGCGTGTTGTCGGGATGCGTACGGGTGTGGGCCAGCGCTCGTATGCTCGTCGGCATGGAGTTCTGGGCGTTAGTGGCACACGAATCGGACAGCGGGATCGTGCTCACGCGGCAGCAGGTCGACGAGGACTTCCTCGGGCCGGGTGAGGTCACGATCAAGGTGCATTACTCGAGCGCGAACTACAAAGATGCGCTGGCGATCAGCGCGGGCGGTGGTGTGGTCCGCAACTATCCGATCATCCCGGGCATCGATATCACCGGTGAGGTCTTCTCCTCCGAGGTCGACGATTTCGCACCGGGCGACCTGGTGGTTGCGCACGGCTACGACATCGGCGTCTCGCACAACGGCGGTTTCGCCGAATACGCAAGGGTGCCCGCCGACTGGGTGGTCAAGCTGGATGGTCTGGACACACGGGACGCGGCCGCACTCGGCACCGCCGGTTTCACCGCCGCACTGAGCGTGCAGGGCCTGCTCGATCACGAACTCACTCCGGAGACCGGCGCGGTGCTGGTCACCGGCGCGACCGGCGGGGTAGGCAGCGTGGCCATCGATATCCTGTCCGGTCTCGGATTCGAGGTGATCGCCTCCACCGGCAAAACCGATGCGGGCGATCTGCTCGCCGAACTCGGCGCCAATGAGGTGATCGGCCGACTGCCGCAGGATCCCGACGCGAAACTCCGCCCGCTGTCGAAGGCCACTTGGGCCGGAGCTGTTGACAGCGTCGGCGGCAAATCCCTGGCCTACATTCTCAGTGCCGTCGGCTATGGCGGCGCGGTCGCGGTCAGCGGCCTCACCGGCGGCTCGGATCTGCCCACCACCGTCATGCCGTTCATCCTGCGCGGCGTATCGCTGCTCGGCATCGACTCCGCTTATGTTCCGATCGATAAGCGCCGCGCGCTGTGGACCCGGCTCGGCAACGAACTGCGGCCCCAGCACCTCTCGACCATCGAGAACTTCGCCCCGATCACCGACGCCGAAAAGGTGCTGCGCGCCATCCTGCACGGCACCCATTCCGGCCGCACCGTCTTCGGTGTCGCTGGCGAATTCTGATCGCTGGGCCCGTATCCCGCGAATACATCGATCCCGATGCCATCGGAGATGGCGTCGCGGGCGTCGCGGATAGGGGCCGATCTGACCGTCCGCGATATCGACGGGCCTGCCACCCGATCGGCGTCGTCGACGACCGAAGCCCGGCTCGATCGGAATGATCGAGTCGGGCTTCGGCCTATCCGGTTGTCCTATTCGACGGTCGCCATCTCGCGGGCGGATTCCTCGACCAGGTTCGCAGTCTCGGCGACCGGGGCGGTCTTGTTGTTCCGCATGACGAACAGTGCCAGTACGGCGGCGGCGACAACGCCGGCCGCACCCGCGATGAAACTGGCCGACATCGCGGTCGCGAAGGCGTCACGGGCCATGGCGACCAGTGCGCTGTCACCGGTCTGCGCGGCCACGGCCAAGGCGTCTCCGATGGACTGCCGGGCGACGGCGGGCGCCGAATCCGGCATGGCAGCGGTGAAGCTGCTGGACAGGATGCTGCCGAGGACCGCGATACCGAGCGCGGCGCCCGCCTGCTGGATGGTGTCGTTCAGCGCGGACCCGATGCGAACACTGTACGCACAATTTTTTAGCGTACGCAACAGGGAACATCGTGCGCTAGACTGGACGCAACGGAAGGAGTCGATATGGCAGTCGAAAAGCAGCAGGTCGGATCGGTCTGGACGCGACCGCGCCGGGGCCGGGAACAGCCCGCGCTGACCAGGGAGCAGATCGTCGCGGAGGCCGTCGCGCTCCTGGATGCCGAGGGGATGGAGGCGCTGACCATGCGCCAGCTCGGCGCACGGCTCAATGCGGGCGCGACCTCGCTGTATCGGCACGTGGCCAATCGCGACGAACTCATCGAACTGGTGGTGGACGAGGTCTACGGCGAGATCCGGGTGTCCGAGATCACCGACCCGAAGCAGTGGCGCAAGGCCACCCAGGAGTGCGCCGCCAGCCTGCGCGCCATGATCCTGCGCCATCCGTGGATGGCCTCGACGCTCGGTCAGGTCGGCCTGTCCTACCTGGGCCCCAATGTCATGCGGATGACCGATCGGATGGTCGGCCTGTTCAGCACCGGTGGATTCGCGGCCGAGGAGGCCGGGGATGCCATCGGTGTGCTGGTCGGGTACGTCGTCGGTGTCGGCATCAGCGAGGCGGCCTGGCTGACCATGCTGGCCCGCACCGGCCAGACCGAACAGGAACTGATGGTCGGCCTGCGCCCCGCCGCCGAACAGGCCGCCCAGGACTTCCCACATCTGCGCTCGGATGCCGCCGCCGCGAACTGGGACCAGGATCCGGGCGCGGCGCGCGACCGGAAGTTCGCCTATGGCCTCGATCGGGTCCTGGATGGTTTGAATATGCGCCGCGACACGTGAGTTCGCTCGAATGCGCGCTGCGCCAACTCGAGCACCGCCCCGAAATCCAGCATGCGCGCCGAACGGTCTGCGTTGTCCGGGGTTTCGATGCCGTACCGGGTGCGGAAGTCGGCGCCCAGATCGTCCTGTTCGGCGGCGTTGATCGCACGAGGCTACCGTTCGGTCCGATAGGTGTCGAGCAGTGCGGGCGGCGCCGCGCCGGACAGTGCGGCCGCCAGCTTCCACACCAGATTGTGGGCATCGGCGACACCGGTGTTACCGCCGTAGCCACCCCACGGCGCGTGCCGGTGGGCGGCATCGCCGGTGCGGAACACCCGGCCGCGCCGGTACTCGTCGGCGAAACGGGCCGTGCACAGGTGCACGGCCCGTTCGACCGGATATCAGGCGCTCTTGGCGAAGACGGGAGCGTCGAGGATCGGTTCGGCGACCGGCTCGATGGCGTAGGCCAGGATGTCGGCCACATCAGCGACGGGACGAACATCCAAGGCGGCCAACACTTCCGCGGGCACCTCGTCCAGATCCGGCTCATTGCGGGCCGGGATGAACACTGTCTTCAGACCCGCGCGCTGAGCAGCCATCAGCTTCTGCTTCACACCGCCGATCGGCAGTACCCGGCCGTTCAGCGTGACCTCACCGGTCATGCCGACATCCGCACGCACCTGCCTACCCAGCGCCAGCGACACCAGGGCGGTGACCATGGTGACGCCCGCCGACGGACCGTCCTTCGGCACCGCGCCCGCCGGGAAGTGGATGTGGATATTGCGATCCAGCACCGACGGTTCGATGCCGATCTCCGCCAGGTGCGAGCGCACGTAGGTGAGGGCGATCTGCGCCGACTCCTTCATGACGTCGCCGAGTTGGCCGGTCAGGGTGAGCGCGCGCTCGCCCTCGGCGGCATTGGCCTCGATGTAGAGGACGTCGCCGCCCAGACCGGTGACCGCCAAACCCGTTGCGACACCGGGAACCGCGGTGCGTTCCACCGAGTCCGGGGTGAAGCGTGGACGGCCCAGGTAATCCTTCAGATTGCCCAGATCGATGGTCAACGACTCGGAGTTCGCCAGCGCGTCATAGCCGAGCTCGGCGGCGTAACCCAATGACACCACGGTGTCGTCCGCTGCCGCGCCGTTCGCGTCCTCGGACAGCCGAGTCGCCGCCTTGCGCAACGCCTTCGCGATCAACCGCTCCATCTGCCGCACACCGGCTTCCCGGGTGTAGTTGGCCGCGACCTCACGCAAAGCCTCGTCGGTGATCGAAACCTCCTCCGCGGTCAACGCATTGCGCTCCAGCTGCCGGGGCACCAGGAAGTCGCGGGCGATGGCCACCTTGTCGTCCTCGGTGTAGCCGTCGACGGTGATCAGCTCCATCCGGTCCAGCAGCGGGCCGGGGATGGTCTCCATAACATTCGCGGTCGCGATGAACAGCACATCGGACAGGTCGAGATCCAGATCCAGGTAGTGGTCGCGGAAGGTGTGGTTCTGTGCCGGATCCAGCACCTCGAGCAGCGCCGCGGCCGGATCGCCACGGAAGTCCGAGCCGACCTTATCGATCTCGTCCAGCAGGACAACGGGATTCATCGATCCCGCCTCCTTGATGGCGCGCACGATCCGGCCGGGCAGTGCGCCGACGTAGGTGCGCCGGTGACCGCGGACCTCGGCCTCGTCGCGCACGCCGCCGAGAGCGACGCGAACGAACTTGCGGCCCATGGCCCGTGCGACGGATTCACCCAGCGAGGTCTTGCCGACACCGGGCGGACCGACCAGCGCGAGCACCGCGCCGGAGCCACGTCCGCCGACGACCTCGAGTCCACGCGCGGCGCGCCGGGAGCGCACGGCCAGGTACTCGACCATACGATCCTTGACTTCGTCCAGCCCGTGGTGATCGGCGTCCAGCACCGCGCGGGCGGCCGAAACATCGGTGCTGTCGGTGGTTTTCACCGTCCACGGCAGTTCGAGCACGGTGTCGAGCCAGGTGCGGATCCAGCCGGATTCCGGGCTCTGATCACTTGCCCGCTCCAACCGGCCGACCTCGCGCAGCGCCTCCGCGCGCACGTCATCGGGCAGATCGGCCTGTTCGACCCGGGTGCGGTAGTCGTCGGCACCGTCGGGCTCGTCCTCGCCGAGTTCCTTGCGAATGGCGTTGAGCTGCTGGCGCAGCAGGAATTCCCGCTGACTCTTCTCCATGCCCTCGCGGACATCTTCGCTGATCTTCTCGGTGACCTCGGCCTCGGCGATATGTGCCTTGGTCCACTCGATCAGCTTGGTCAAACGCTGGGCGGTATCCGGGGTTTCGAGCAGCTCACGCTTCTCGTCGGCGGTCAGGTACGGCGCGTAGCCCGCGGTATCGGCGATCGCCGACGGATCGGTCAGCTGATTGACCGCATCGATGATCTGCCAGGCCTCGCGGCGCTGCAGCACCGAAACGACCAGCTTCTTGTACTCGGCGGCGAGGTCTTTGGTGCGCCCGTCGGCGGCGGGCGTTTCGACCGGTTCGGCCTCGACCCACAGCGCGGCGCCCGGTCCGGTGACCCCGTGGCCGATCTTGGCGCGCCGTTCGGCCTTCAGCACCGCGGCGGGCGCGCCACCGCGCATCCGGCCGACCTGTTCGATGGTGGCGACGACGCCATAGGAGGCGTAGCCCTCGGTCAGTCGGGGTGCGAGCAGCACCGCGTCGGTATTCGCGGCCCGCGCGGCGTCGATGGCGGCCTGCGCCGATTCGTCCAGTTCGATGGGCACGACCATGCCCGGCAGCACGATCGGATCGGTCAGGAACAGCACCGGCAGGTTCTGTGGTGTAGTCACGTGTTCGACCCTTCCAAAAGTTGAGCGATGCCCAGTCAACCCCGGGCCGATCGTGTTTGTTCCGCCCCCGGCCGCACGTTCGCTCTCGGCGAATCCGTGCCGTTGATCAGCTCGCCACGCCACGGAAACCGACGCGAACCGTCCGCAGACGGGTAATGGTTCGCCGGTCGGCGAATGTCCCGACATGCCGATTCGGTCCGGGTCGATGATTCCGGCCAGTGACAGGCAGCATTTCTGATGGTTTCATCATTATTCCTTGACAGAGTATCCCATCGTCACTGATGATTTCATCAGAACCTAGTGGAGGTAGCTATGACAAGCATCGACAAGGGCGTCGGCGCCGGACGGGTGGTCCGGGTCGGCGAGCGCGAGATCTTCGTCAGCGAGATCGGTGACGGTCCCGCGGTGGTACTGCTGCACGGTGGCGGGCCGGGTGCGTCCGGCCTATCGAACTATTCGCGCAATATCGACGCGCTGGCGCAGCGATTTCGGGTGATCGTGCCGGACCTGCCCGGCTATGGGCGCTCGTCGAAGCAGATCGATCACTCCGATCCGTTCGGTGATCTCGCCCGCGCGGTCGCAGGGCTGTTGGACGTACTCGGTATTTCCGCAGCGCATGTGGTCGGCAACTCCTACGGTGGTGCGGCGGCACTGCGGCTGGCGATGGATCGGCCGGAGAAGGTGGATCGGCTGATCCTGATGGGTCCCGGCGGTATCGGTACCACCCGTGCGCTGCCGACCAAGGGACTGCAGGAATTGCTCGCCTATTACGGCGGCAGCGGCCCGAGCCGGGAGAAACTGGTTCGGTTCATTCGCGACTATCTGGTGTTCGACGCAAGCGCGGTCGGTGACGAGGTCATCGACGAGCGCTATCGGGCCAGCATCGATCCCGAGGTGGTGGCGAATCCGCCGCTGCGCCGCCCGTCCGGTCCGTCGGCATTGCGCACGGTGTGGCGGATGGATTTCACCCGCGACGCCCGGCTGCGCGGGGTTACCCAGCCCACACTGGTGATCTGGGGTGCCGAGGACAAGGTCAACCGGCCCGAGGGCGGCCGGATGTTGGCCGACGCGATGCCGCACTGCGATCTGTTTCTGGCGGCCGATACCGGGCACTGGGTGCAGTGGGAGCGCGCGGAGCTGTTCAACGCGCTGGCGACCGCATTCCTGGAGGCAGAACAATGAGTGCGGCATCCCGTAGCGATTCCATGAGGGGTGGCGGTCGGGCAACGCGCGAGTTCCTACAGCCCAACACCGACGGCTCGGTGTTCGGCGCCGTCCACCTGGGCTATGTCGTCGTGCAATCGAATCGGCTCGCCGACTGGCGGCGGTTCGGCGCGGACGCGATCGGCATACACGTAGACGAACTCGGCACCGACGCACTGCGTTTGCGTCTGGACGACCGCGCATGCCGTTTCCTCGTCGAGCGCGGCCCCGCCGAAGATGTCATGGCCCTGGGCTGGCACGTCGACGATCACGAGACCTTCGACCGCATCGTTGCCCGGGTAACCGATCGCGGTGTCCCGATCACCGAGGGCACGCCGGAGCAGGCGGCCCTGCGCGGGGTGGAGCGGTTGTGGCGCTTCGCGGGCCCAAAAGGCATGGCGCAGGAGATCTTCACGGCTGCGGTGACCACACCGCAACCGCTGCGGATGCTCAGCTCCGGCTGGGTGACCGGGGAGGCCGGACAGGGGCATGTCGCGATCATCTCGCGCGAACCGGAAGCAATGCGCTGCTACTACCACACGGTTTTCGACTCCCGACTGAGCGACTACATCGATGAGAACGTGTCCGGGCTGAAGATGAAGATCCGGTTCCTGCGGGTCAACGAGCGTCATCATTCGATCGCGATCGCCAACCTGCGCGGGGTGAAGATCGATCCGATTCGGACTCGGGTGCAGCACATCAATATTCAGTCCGCGACCTTGGATGACATGCTCGCGTCCTTTCAGCGCGTCAAGGAGCTGGGCTTCCGGATGGCGTGGTCGGTCGGGCAGCACACCAACGACCGCGAACTGTCCTTCTACTGCGTGACGCCGTCCGGTTTCGAACTCGAGGTCGGCTGGAATCCGATCGTGATCGGTCCCGAACTCGAATCCACTTGGGAGCCGAGCACCTATCGGGGCATCAGCATCTGGGGGCACTCAACGGTCGGGGAGACGGTGCTGGACAAGTTCACGCAGTTCCGCCAGGCGCTGCGGACCGTGACCACACCCGAGATCACCGTCCCCGAACTGACGGGAGGACTCTCGCGATGAACACCGACTACGACGTTGTGGTCGTCGGCCTCGGCCCGACCGGGCTGACCCTGGCCAATCTGCTGGGGCGGCGCGGGGTCAGCGTGCTGGTGCTCGAGCGTGAGCCGGAGTACTACGGGCTGGCACGCGCGGTGTACACCGACGACGAAGGCATGCGGATCTTTCAAACCGCCGGTGCCGCAGACGAACTCGCCGCGGATATGAATATCGACTCGACCGTGCAATGGGTGCGCGGTGATGGTCGGCTGCTGGCGCAGTTCAACCAGTCCGACCGACCACTGGGCTGGCCGGTGGCCAACTTCCTGTACCAGCCGTATCTGGAGAACACGCTCGAAGCAGCGCTGGGACGCTATCGGCACGTCACTGTCCGCCGCGGCCGCGAGGTCGTCGACTTCGACCAGGACGACAGCGGTGTGAGCGTCGAACACGCCGAATGCCGCGGCACCGGCTACGGCAACCGTCCGTCGGAGACCGATCCGCGCACCGCCGAGCGGGTGCGGGCGAAGTTCCTGGTCGGCTGTGACGGCGGACGCAGTGTGGTGCGCACGAAACTCGGTATCGATATGACCGGCACCAGCTTCCCGGAACGCTGGCTGGTGGTGGACCTGAAGGCGCGCGACGGTGTGGACGCCTTCCGGCACCTGCCGTACTTCAACTTCGTCTGCGATCCCACCCTGCCGATCGTGTCGTGTCCGCAGCCGGACGGCCACCATCGTTTCGAATTCATGCTGAGCGAGTCCCAGACCACAGCGGAGATGGAGAACTCGGATACCGTCCGCAGCCACATCGCCCGCTTCGTCGATCCCGACGAGGTCGAGGTGCTGCGCAAGCTCGTCTACACCTTCAACGCCGTCGTCGCCGACCGATGGCGGGAGGGCCGGATCCTGATCGCGGGCGACGCCGCGCATATGACTCCGCAGTTCATCGGGCAGGGCATGAACTCCGGCGTGCGCGATGCGGACAACCTGTCGTGGAAGCTGACCGCGATCATCAAAGACGGTGCGAGCCAGGCGGTTCTGGACAGCTACGAGTCCGAACGCCGCCCACACGCCAAGGCGATGATCGATCTGTCGGTGCTGAACAAGAGCCTGGTCTCGATCGACAACAGACTCCTCGCCGCGGCCCGCGATATCGCGCTCATCACCGCAATGCGCGTTCCGGGCCTGGGCGGCTGGCTGCGTGGCGCGAAGATGAAGCCCGGGCCGCGTTTCCGCCGCGGCGCCTACCTCGGCCTGCCGCGGCGCGGACTGCGCGGGGTGGCGGGCACGCTCGCCCCGCAACCGGACGTGCGCACCTACAACGGCCGCCATCAGCGCTTCGACGACGCCCTCGGCATCGGCTTCGCCCTGCTCGGCTACGGCGTCGACCCACGCACCGCCATCAGCGCCGAGGACCAGGCTGCATTGCGGGCACTGGGAACCCAATTCGTGACCGTCTATCCCTTGGGTGGTCGTCCGCAGGGCCAACCGGGCGACGGCCGCACTACCGGCGACGACTTCGCCGATATCGAAGATCACACCGGAGCGCTGGCCCGATGGTTCGCCAAGGGCGGCGTCGGCATCGGCGGTCTGTTGCTGCTGCGCCCGGACCGATACGTCTTCGGCACCGCCGAACCCGGCCACGGCAACGCATTGACCGCCGAACTGATGCGTCAGCTGACGGGTTCGGCCCTACATCCCTTCACCCCAATGGCATCCCCTGCGAAACCCAACCCGTCGGCGGATTCCGACCGGCGCCTCGAGCAGGCCCGATGACAACTGCCCCGGTCTCAGCGATATCGTCGACGCCGACCAGCGCATGCAGGTCGAACACCACAATCCGCTACGGCAACTTCCCCGGCCGGCGGCGGCAATCAGCGGGTGACCAGCGCTCATTCCCCTGACGTTCGGCGGACCCGCATTGACACCCCGTCGGAGCCAATGAGAATGTTGGCAGCTGGATATCTCAGCACCGGGATATCGCACCGCTGCACTTTTCGAGCGACCTGCACGCAGTCGCTACGGCCAGGCGACGTAGGGGGATCCCACGATGACAACACTCGGGGCCGGAGTGTTCATCGATTGGGAAGAGCTGACCGGCCTGTCCAAGTTCAGCGTCGATCTGATCACCTTCCCTATCTTCAGCGCGCTCGCCGGCTGGCTCACCAACTGGACCGGTGTGCTGATGTTGTTCTGGCCCGCCATATTTCGCGGAATCCGGATTCCGGGCCTGCAGGTGTTGTATCCGTATTTTCCGCGCCGGGTCCAGGTGCTGCCGACATTCTCCGGTGACGGCCGCAGGTTCGGATTCCAGGGCTTCATTCCGGCTCGCGCCGAGAAGATGGCCAGCATTTGTGTCGATAAGGCGCTCATGCGCATCGGCAGCCCACGCGATTTCATCCACGAACTGGATCTGGAGAGTATTGCCGACTACCTCGCGATACTCGCGAGCAAGCAGGTACAGCCCCTGGTCGACGAGTTGATGTATCGGGAGAATCCGGATCTGTGGCGCGGCGTGCCGAAGGCCATGAAACAGGTCATCTATCAGCGGGTGGATCGGGAATTGCCCGCATTGACCAGGCGGGCCTTCGAATCGCTCGGCGACAACGTCGACCAGCTCATCGATATCAAAACCTTCGTCATCCGCTATCTGCGGGAAAACCCGTACATCCTGAAGGATCTGACGACCACCATCGCCGCCCCGGAGTTGCGGTTCATGGTGCGGATCGGCCTGCTGGGCGCACCGTTCGGCCTGCTGCTCGCACTGTATTTGCATGTACACCACACCATTCCGGTGTTGGGCTGGGTGCCTGGCTGGGTGATCGTGCTGCTGGCCGCCGCGGCGATCGGCGTGATCGTCAATGTCATCGCCGTCAAAATGGTCTTCGAACCGGGTGATCCACAGCCGCGCTACAAATACCTGTGGAAGCAGGCGCTGCTGGCCAAGCGACAGCCGCAAGCAGCCACCGATCTCGCGCACATCCTCGCCTACCAGGTGCTCACACTGCCGAATCTGTCCAAGGAACTGCTCGACGGACCCAATGGCGATAAGACCCGGCAGCTGATCGAGCGGCTGGTCTCCGATGAGATCCACCGCCAACTCGGCCCGACCACCGCGATCGTGCGCGTCGCCTTCGGCCGACGCCAGTTCGACAATCTGAAGGTCGGTGCGGCGGGCGCTGCGGTCGGTCTGGCCCCGAGCCTGGTCGAGGACGAGGAGTTCACCCTCGAACAGGCCAAGAAGATCGATGAGTTCGCGGCACGCAAGCTCCAGGACCTCACCCCGGGGGAGTTCATGGAGATGTTCTACGCCTCGGTCGAACAGGATGCCTGGCTGTTGTACCTGCACGGTGCACTGCTCGGCCTGGTGGTCGGCGCGGTCCACCTGACGATTTTCGGCTGGTAACCGGCCCGACCTGAGCGGCGAAGCAGCCCGCCTCAAATACAAGCACGCATGCTTGCATTTTTTTGGTCCCGCTGCGATGCTGGACCGCGACGGCGTACGAAGTAGTGCGCCTCGACGGGCCCGCGGCGCGAGCGACGGGCCCGGAGGAGGCAGCCTGCGTAGGGATTCGAGAACGCCGCGAATGAGACAGGAAACCGATGGCTGACCTCGAAGCACTGCTGCGCGATTTCTCCGACGAATGCACCGACCTGGAACGGCTCGTCGCCACGCTGGCACCGGCGGACTGGTCGAAGCCGACGCCCGCGCCCGGTTGGACTATCGCTCATCAAATCGGCCATCTGGCCTGGACCGATGAGGTCGCCACGCTGGCCACCGCCGACCCCGACGGTTTCGCCGAACTGCTCGAGGATGCCGCTCCGAAGGCCTTCACCTTCGTCGACGAGGCCGCCGAGGAGGCGGCCACCGCACCCACCGCCGAACTGATCGAGCGGTGGCGCCGGGGCCGCGCGGGTCTCATCGAAGCCCTGCGCGCGGTCACCCCCGGCGCCAAGGTGGTGTGGTTCGGACCGCCGATGAGCGCGGCGTCCATGGTCAGCGCCCGCATCATGGAGAGTTTCGCGCACGGCCAGGACATCGCCGACGCGCTCGGCGTGACCAGGACGCCAACCGCCCGGCTGCGGACTGTCGCGCATATCGGCGCGCGGACCAGGAACTTCGCCTACACGGTGCGCGGCAAGTCCGCACCGGCCGAGGAATTCCTGGTCGAACTCACCGCACCGGACGGCGGACTCTGGACCTGGGGTCCGCAGGACGCAGCCCAACGCGTGACCGGTCCGGCCCTGGACTTCTGTCTACTGGTGACGCAGCGCCGCCACCGCGATGACCTCGCGCTCGAAACCGTTGGTGCCGACGCCGCCGAATGGCTCACCATCGCACAGGCTTTCGCGGGACCGACGGGAGAGGGACGGACAGCGGGCCAATTCGAATGACCCGCCGAACCCCGACCACCCGATCCAAGTACGGAATCGGAGCGGGCGAGCGCCACACTTGGGTGCGCCGTTCGTGTCGGCCGGACGCCGTTGGCCGGGTGTCTCGATGTGGCAGTCGAGAATGACGCTCGCCAGCTAAGGGTATTTACCCGTTTGTCAGCTGGTAGAAACATGAAAGACGCCGAGCGGCCCGAGTTCGCCATCGAGGCGGTCACCCGGGGATTGTGATGCTGATCTCCCCCATGCGGCGCCACCAGCGGCCGCCCCTGTAACCTGGACACTCGTACGACTTCCAACGATGCGGGTCGTGCCGACGAGGGGACCAGGGGCGGAGGGAAGGAAACGCATCGTGGCAGCGGCGGGCCCGGAGGAGCTAGCGCAGCGTAACCATGGAGGGCACCGCGAGCGCCGCCGATCCAACACAGCACATAGGCCTGCACAAATCGCGCGGCATGCCGCCATCGTCCTCGCGGGTGCCGCCAGCCTCAGCCTCACCGTTGCCTCCGGCGCATACATCGTTCATCAGATGGCCGAAACCCAGCACACCACCGGCGATATCGCCGCACCACCCGCGCTCACTATCCCGGATATCGGCACCGACTCCGGGCCCGCGCACACCGATGCCCTGTTGTCCGGCGGAAGTCGCGATCTGCCCGCACTATTCGCCCGTTTTCCCGCCGAGACCGTGGACGTCACCGGGAAAACCGCGGAGGCCGACGCCGATTCGCCGGCCGCGGCGCCCACCGGAATCGGCGGCAAACTGCGTATCGGTACCGCCTATGTCGGCGCGCAGGTGGCCACCGGCGGCGGGAATTCCGTCGCCTTCACCGTGGATACCGACGCGCTCACCGCACTGGCGGATTTCCTGCTCGCCGAACCGGTTCGGGAACGGATCGGCATCCGCGCCGATCCCGGCGGTATCACCGAGCTGCGTACCGAGGTCGATACGCGCAATGGCGAAGTGACACTGGCCTTCTCGGATCCGACCCTCGGTGAACACGGACTCCACCTGCAGTGCTGTCCCGCGCCGACCACGAAACATGCGCTGAGCGTTGACGACTCGACCGCGCCCGGCACCGATGCGCCGATCACGGTCGACGCGACACCGAATCCGACCGCAATGACGCCGAACACCACCATCGTGGTCTAGTCCGCCTACTCTGCGTCCATGTACGACTTCTGTGTCATCGGGGGCGGAATCGTCGGAGTCGCGACGGCGCATCGGATTCTGCGCCGCCATCGCGGCGCGAGCCTCGTGCTCGTCGACAAGGCCAGTGCATTGGCCACCCATCAGACCGGGCACAACAGCGGTGTCATCCATTCCGGCATCTACTACCCGCCGGACAGTCTGAAGGCACGTCTGTGCAGGCAGGGCGCCGCGTGGACGAAGGAATTCGCCGCGGCGCACGGTATTGCGTTCGAGGTCTGCGGAAAGCTGTTGGTGGCCACCGATGCCGGTGAGCACGAGCGGATGCGCGCGCTGCACGAACGCTCGGTCGCCAATGGCGTCGATGTCGAACTGATCGACGCCGCCGAACTCACCCGCAGGGAACCGCATGTGACCGGCGTCGGCGCGCTGTTCGTACCCGCCACCGGCATCATCGATTTCACCCGCGTCACCATCGCACTCGCCGAGGAGGTCAGGGCCGCGGGCGGCGAGATCGTGCTCGACGCCGAGATCACCGCGCTCACCGAGACCGAAGACGCGGTCACCGCATCCGGCCCCGCGGGTTCCTGGAACGCGCGCACCCTGGTGGTCTGCGCGGGTCTGCAGGCCGACCGGATGGCCGCGCTCGCGGGTCTGCAAACCGACTTCCGCATCGTGCCGTTCCGCGGCGAGTACTACCAGCTACCAGCCAGCCGTGCCGGACTGGTGCACACGCTGATCTATCCGATTCCCGATCCCGCCCTCCCGTTCCTCGGCGTCCACCTGAGTCCGACGATCGATGGCGCGCTGACCGTCGGCCCCAATGCGGTGCTCGGCCTGGCCAGGGAGGGTTACCGCAAGGGCAGCTTCGACGCCCGTGACGCCCGCGCGATACTCGGTTTTCCCGGGCTGCACCGGGTGGCCCGCGCACATATGCGTACCGGGCTGCGCGAATTGCGCAACTCGCTGTTCAAGCGCGGCTATCTGGCCGAATGCCGACGGTACTGTCCCGAGCTGACGGTTGCGGATCTGCGACCGCGCGAGGCGGGAATCCGGGCGCAGGCAGTGCTGCGCGACGGCACCCTGGTGCACGACTTCATGATCGAGCGCACGCCGCGCTCGATCCATGTGCTCAATGCCCCGTCACCGGCGGCCACATCCGCCATGCCGATCGCCGAATACATCGTCGACCGGCTCTGAACCCGATTCGGTAGCTGAACCGACCGTCCCAGCAAACCAAGCAACCGCCCGGTCGCTGATGTGGAAAGCTGGCCAACCAAATTCCGGGCAACCCCTCCAATAAAGAGGAGATCTGTAGTACTTTTGGCGGCAGCCAACAGGGAGGGCCTATGGGCCACATCAAGTACGCGAGCGACGTCGGAGCCCCGGTCGAGGTGGCCTTTACCTATACGGACAACCATCAGTTCGTGCCGGATTGGATGTTCGGTGTCGCCGCGTTCGAGCCGAAAGGCGAGCTCGACCAGGGTCTCGGCGCGGTGTTCACGACCCGGGCCAGGCTGGGGCCGTTTCGGTCGACCATGGTGTGCGAGATCACCGAATACCGTCGCAATGTGGTGATCGGCTACACGCTGAGCGGACGGTTGTCAGCAACTTTGACCCTGCGCTTCGACCCACTCGGCTACGGACGCGCGGTGCTGACCTCGGAAGCGGAGTACGCTCCACCGAGCGGGCTACTCGGCCGCCTGTGCCTGCGCTTGGTGGATTCCGCCGTGCGCTCGGCGCTGCGCCGTACCGAGTCCCAGTTGCGAAGGGAGATAGAGGAATTCCACGGTACCGATCTTGTCGGTCGGATTGCGTAGGGTGCCAGCTATGATCATCGTGAGCACCGACGGATCCTGCCTCCGCAATCCCGGCGGCGCAATCGGCTGGGCTTGGGTCAATCATCAGGGCGGCTCGCGCAGTGGGGGAGCCGCCACCGGAACCAATCAGGTCGCGGAGTTGCGCGCGCTGCTGGAGGCGATAGTCGCCCATCCCAGCGAGGAACCGCTGCTCATCGAGAGCGATTCGCTCTACGCGATCAAATGCGCATCGGAATGGATCGCCAGCTGGCGCACCAACGGCTGGCGCACCTCGACCGGCGGTGCAGTGAAGAACGTCGAACTCATCAAGCAGATCGACCGGGCCATCTCCTCCCGGCCCGGCCCGGTCCGGTTCCGTTGGGTGCGTGGACATGTCGGCAATTATTTCAACGAGATGGCCGATACCCTCGCGGGCGAGGCGGCCAGACAGGCCGCGGCCTCCGCGGCCGCCGGTGAGGTGCCGACCGCGGAACTCCCCGAGCTGGCGCCGGTAGTCGAGGACAAGTCCGAAAAGACCACCGCCCTGGGCAATTCGGCCAGGGCGAACAAATCCCCCCGACCGCGGTCAGCGGGGAAGCCGGTCGCACCAGCAGCTCAGGCATTGACCTTGTTCTGAGACCGCCGGGCGCGACCGGACGCAAGGCCGCCGGAAAGACCTCCGGGCGGGTGGTGCCATTCCCACCCGCCCGGAGGCGCCTTCGTCAGTTGTTCAGTTACCCATCTGCTTGAGGATGGGCAGGTCGAATTTGTCGACGAGCCACTTGTCGTCGACCTTCTTCAGACCGGCCACCACCACGAGTTCCACCTTGCTCGGCGGCTTGTTCGCGGCGACGATATTCACATTGGTAGTGGTCTGACCGATCACCACCAGCACCTTCGCACTTTCCGTATCACCGGACTGGAAGCCGCACTGCATGTCGTAGGTGGACGAGCTGGCCTTGGCATCGACAACCACCCCCTTCAGGTCCTGACCGAGCTTGGCGAACTGGTCCTTCCAGTCGCCGGTCGAGGCGGCGTCCACCTTCTTCAGGTAGTCGTCGATGGTCTGCGGATCGTAGGTGGAGATCAGCTTGCCGTATTCGCATGCTGCCGCGGTGGCATCGGCGTGCGCGTCCAACTCGTCGCCGCGATTGCTCGCCTGCCGGTAGAAGACGACGACAGCGGTGACTGCCGCGACGAGCAGCACACCGGCGACAAATGCGGCGATGACGGGCACCATCGCGCCCCGCTCCTTGCCGCGATTCTGGCTGACAGGCTGCGCCGCGCCCTTGGCCGGCGTGTCCGTCGCCTGCAACGGCTCGGACGTCGGGGCCGCCGGGGTGGGCTCCGCGGCTACCGCATCGCCCGCCTTCCCGATCTCGACCGTCTTGTCCTCGGCGGGCGCGTCTACCTTGGCGTCCTCTTTCGGGGCAGCCGAGTTCTGGTTCTCGGCGCCGACATCATCAGTGGCCATCGATACAATCCTGCACTTTCCCGGCGCACTCGAGCGCACCGATATTGCCTTGGCGGTCCGCACCGGGCGAACCGTTCGCACTCTGCGGGCGAGTATTCCCGGCCTCGGATAGCACTGCCGGGCCGGGGTAACTCACCGTCGAATACGTACCGCTCGCTGTGTCAACTGACTCACCGCAGCGGCGGCGGGGTCATGTCATTCGGATCCGCGCCCGGCGGCATCTGCGCACCGTTATCCGCAACATTCGGCCGCGGCGCATTCGCCGAACCGCGAACCTGCAGCCCGGGCGGCGGATTCTCGCAGTAGTTCCACTTGGGCAACGAGCCGTCCTGCACGACCTCATTGCGGATCGGTACGTGCCTGTACTGGCAGATCGGCCGAATCCAGATATCCGCGACGGCGT
Source organism: Nocardia sp. CA-107356 (assembly GCF_050946365.1). Taxonomy (NCBI): domain Bacteria; kingdom Bacillati; phylum Actinomycetota; class Actinomycetes; order Mycobacteriales; family Nocardiaceae; genus Nocardia; species Nocardia sp. CA-107356. The sequence goes on from NZ_CP191992.1 coordinate 10,187,020, forward strand.
AGAACTCACCGTCGTGCGCCGGCACACCGGCGGCGGACAACCCGATATTCAGCGACGGGAACAGCGCCTGTAGCGCGGGTATCCGCAACTGTGCCGCCCGCGTCATCGCCGCGAAGTTGGCCGCGAGACTGGTGATCGGATCGGACGTCTTGTCCAGCACCGCCCCCAGACTGGCGAGCTGTCCCGGCCCCTTCTCCAGGACCGACTGCAATTCGGTGTTGGCATTGTTGAACTGATCGAACAACTGGCCCGAATTGCGGGTCAGTGTCGCCAGATCGGGCTGCGCGTTCGAGGTGGTGTTCGCGATGGTGCGCAGATTGGTGATCAGATTCTGGGTCTGCGGCAGCAGATTATCGAATCCGGCCATGGCCAGGCTGATGCCGTTCACCATGCCGCGCAACTGATCCGGGCCACCGCTCAGCGCCGTGTCCAGGTTGGCCAGGATGACACTGAATTTATCCGGATCGATCTGGGCGATCAGCGCGCTGGAGTTGTCCAGCACCGACCAGATGGGGGTCGGGGTTTTGATCTTCTCCGCATCGAATTCGATGACCGAGCCGTCCTTCAGGAACGGCGCCTGCTCGATATTCGGCCGGAAGTCGATGTACTGCTCACCGGCGCCCGACAGCGCACCCACCGAGATCTTGGTGTCGGCCGGAATCTTGTACTTCGAGTCGATTTCGGCCGTGGCTGCGATGGACTGTCCGCGATCGACCAACTCGATCGAGGTCACCTTGCCGATGCGATAGCCACGCAGAGTCACATCGTTGCCCGGCTGCAGACCACCGGAGCGGTCCAGGTTCACCGTGACGGCATAGGTCGACTTCAGCGGATTCACCCGCATGACGCTCACCAGCAGATAGCTGGCGCCGACGATGAACACCAGTACCAGGCCGAGGGTGGACAGCAGCATCTTGCGCCGCATCAGTTTGCCGAGCCATCTCATCGGTGCCCCCCCTGCAGTCGTCCCTGAATTGCCTGCAGGACGGTGATCAGGCTGCCCGCGAAGTCCGAGAGATCACGGCCGTCGAAGAACTTGCCCTGTGCCGGATCCGACAACAAGCTGAGGTTGTGAATATTGGTGATGGTGCCGTAGACCGCGAGGCTGTTGCCGCGGAACGACGCGTCGACCGGGCCACGCATCTCGTGCAGTGCATCCAGCGCGGGTCCGAAGTTCTGCTCGGTCTGCGACAGTGCGTTCATCAGTTTGTGCACATTGTCGAGTAGATCGCCCAGCTGGTCGCTCGAAGTGTTGGCATAGTCGCCGAGCGCCGCGCTGGTCGTCGCAATCTTCTGCAGCAGATCGCCGATGGCCCGGTTGTTCTCGGCGACGGCGCCGATCATCTGCGGCAGCGTATCGGCGACCTGCCCCAATTCCGAATGCCTGGACTCGAGGGTGGTGGCCAGCGAGCCGAACTGGGCGAGCACACTGTCGATCCGCTCGCTGTTGGCGTTCAAACTGCCGACGACACCGGTCATTTCGGTGATCAGATGGGCAATCTGATCACCGCGACCGCCGACGATGGAGTCCATCTCCGAGGTCAGCTTGGTCAGCGCGGCGACGCCACCGCCGTTGAACAGCATGGAGACCGAGATCAGCAATTCCTCGACGGTGGCGCCCGCCGAGGTCTTATCCCGCCCGAGGGTGTCGCCGTCGTGCAGCACCGGCGCGCCCGGATTCGCCTTGGCCTTCGACACCGCGACGAACACATCGCCGAGCGGGGTGGCCTGCCGAAGTTCGGCGGTACTGCCGACCGGCAGTTCGATGTCCTTGCTGATCTTCAGATCGACGATGGCCTCGAAGTTCTTGGTCTTGATATTGGAGACCACACCGACATCGGAGCCGCCGATTTTCACCTTCGCCTGATCGGGAAGGTTCAGCGCGTTCTCGAATTTCGCATGCACAGTATAGGTTTCACCGGCCGCGCCCGGTTTGGGCAGCGGTAGGTCCTCCACCGTGAGACCACAGCCGGAGGTGATGGCCACCCCGGAGGCCGCCGCCAGCGCGATCAGGGTGCGGCGGGCTTTCAACGTGAACCGGTCGTTCATTTGGTCATCCCCAGCAGTGCCGCCGTAATCCCCAGGTCGGGGCCGAGGTCCTCGATCTTGCCGGTCCGGCAGCCATCCGAGCGCATCTGAATCCGTTCACAGAACACGCTCAGCAGTTCGCCGTTGAGGAAGGTCGGCAGGTTGCCGTGCAATCGGACGTAGCCCAGCTCCCGGTTCATCGTCCGGTCCAGATTCTGCATCAGCAGCGGCGTCAGGTCGGCCACCTCGGTGACGCCGCGGGCGTTTGCGCGCAACTGATCTGTCACCTTGGTCAGACCGGCGAGCGAACTCCCCAACTGATCCTGGTACTGCACGAATACCGAACTCGTATTGGTCAGGAAGTCGTTGAGCTGCTGCAGCGTGGCCTGCAGGCCAGGGGCCTGATCGGCGAGCAATCCGGTCAGCTGCGTCATCCGATTGCTGAAATCGCGTACGGACTGGTCGTTTTCGGCCAGCATCGTGGTGAGTTCGTTCAACTTGACGATGATGTTGGCGACCGCGTCCTTATTGTCGACGCCGACCTTCAACGCACCGGAGAGCGCATTGAGGGTGTCGCGCATCTTCTCGCCGTTGCCATTCAACATCGGGTAGAGCACCCGGCCGGAGAGCGGACCGATGCCCTCGGTGCCCGGTGCCGGCTCGAGCGCCGCGGCGAACTGATCGATGGTCTCGAGCATCGTATCCAGCTCGACCGGCGTCTTGGTCTTCGCCTTCGGCAGATGCGCGCCGTCGGACATGCTCTCACCCTGGGTGTAGACCGGGGTGAGTTCGACGTGCCGGTCGGTGACGATAGACGGCGAAACGATCGCGGCCATCGCGTCTTTCGGGATCTTCACGTCCTTATCGATCGTCATGTGCACCTCGACCAAGGTGCCCTTGGGAATGATCTTGTCGATCTTGCCGACTTGCAGGCCGAGCACCGTGACCGGATTGCCCTCGAACACACCCGCGATGTTCTCGAAGTCCGCCGTGATGGTCATCGTGTTGCCCAGTGCGCTGTTCACCGAACTCGGCACCAGCGAGCAACTGCCGACGGCCAGGGCCGCGGCGCTGATCATCAGCGGTTTGGCCAGATGCCGAAGTTTGGACCGCCGCAGGTTGATTCGCGTCAGTTTCATCCCTGGCACCCCTCGATCATGTGGGCGAAGCACAACCAGTTGTCGGGGAAGACCCACGGCGTGCCGACCTCACCGTATGGACCGTTGCCGAGCGCGTTGTTGAAGGTGCGCACCGACACCGGCATGATTTGCAGCAGTCGGTCGAGGTTGTCCTTATTCTTCTGCAGGCCCGCTGCCATGGTGTTCAACTGCTCGATGGTCGGACCGAGCTGGTTGTTATTGGCCGCGCCGATCTCCTGCAGCTGACGGCTCAGCGCCGATACATTGTCGAGCAGCTGGCGCAGCAGGCCCTGGCGCTCCATCACCCGGTTGGCGATGGCCTCGCCCTGGGTGATCACCAACAGCACGCTGTTGCGGTTGTCGCCGAGAATCCTGGTGACCCGGTCGAGATCCTTGAGCAGGCTGTCGACCTGCGTCTTGCGCGAATCCAACACCTTGGCCAACGCGCCGACGCTGTCCAGCGCCTGCGTCGTCAGCGCGGGCGAATCGCCCATCTGCTTATTGATCAGGTCCAGCGAGGCGGCCAGCTGCTTGGTGTCGAGCGCCTCGAACTTCGGGGTGCCGTACTCGACCACATCGGCCAGGTTGTACGGAACCGAGGTGTTGGACAATGGAATTCGGCTGTCCTTCAGCCCCGATCCGTCACCCGGGTCGAGATCGACGTAGCGCGCGCCGAGCAGCGTCGCCATCTTGATCGAGGCCTTGGCATCGGGTCCGAGCTCGACGTCGTTGTTCAGGCTGAGAGTGAGCAGGATGTGCCCGCTCTCGAGCTTCGCACCGGCCACGTGCCCGCTCGGGACGCCGGCCACATTGACCTTGTCACCGACCTTGACCCCGGCAGTCTGCACGAACTCGGCCTTCACCGTCTGCTCACCGACGCCGATCAGCTTGTACGCACTCGAGCCGATCAGCAGGGCGATGACGAGGATGGCGCCGATGACACCCAACCAGAAGTACCGGTTGCTGTTGAACCTGTCCTTGATCTTGGTCATCATGGGCGGCACACCGCCGACTGTCCGTTGCCGCCGATCTGGGTGAGCAGGCCGCGCGGGAGTAGGACGCCGTATAGCGAGACATCCAGTTTGCAGAAGTACGCGTTGGCGTAGGCGCCGTCCTGAGTGAACTTGCCGAGGTCGGCCAGCACTGCGGGCAGGTCGATCGCGGCCTGATCCAGCTTCGCGCCGTTGGCGATCAGCACCGTCAGCGCGGCGCTCGTCGAATCCTGTGCGGTCGCCAGCTTCGGTTGGATCTTGCTCAGCATGGCGACCAGGCCGCTGGTCGCATCCGCGATCTGCTCCGTGGACGATTGCAGCGACTGTCCCTGGTCGTACAGGCCGCCGATCAGTGCCCGGGTCTGGGTAACCAGGGTCTCCAATTCATCACCTCGCTTGGCCAACCCGGACATGACGCCGCTGAGGTTGGTGATCACATCGCCGAGAATCGTGTCCCTGCGCTGGAAATCTGTGGCCAGGGTCGCGGCCTGGGTGATGAACGCGCTCAACGAAACACCGTCACCCTGCAACGCCTGGATGAAGGTCTCCGAGAGCCGGTTCACCTGTTCGGGCTGCAACACCTGGAACAGCGGCTGGAATCCGTTGAGCAGTCCGGACACGTCGAAGGACGGTTCGGTGCGCTCGAGCGGAATGCTGGCCTTGTTCTTCAACGCCGCCGGACTCGCCGCCTTGCCCGGAGCCAGCGCGATATAGCGCTGGCCGATCAGGTTCTGGTAGCGCACCAGCGCCTTGGTGTCGTCGTACACCGTCTGGTCGCGCTGCACGATGAAGGTCACGTTGGCGACGGACTTCTTGGTCTTGGAATCGCGCGTGAGCTCGATCTTTTCGACCTTGCCGACCCGCACACCGGCCATCCGGACGTCATCGCCCTCGCGCAGACCGAGCACATCGCTGAACGTCGCGGTGTAGGTGTTGGTATCACCGACCACCACCCGCGCCAGCGTATTCCAGACGATCACGGTAACCAGGATCGAGACGATCGCGAACAGGCCGAAGCCGATCAGTGGTTTACGAACGCTCATTTGGCGGCACCGCTTTCGCCGACCTGCAGGGTGCCGCCGCGCATTGCCGAGCTGAGCAGCAGATATTCGGCCGCTGTCGGCCGACGACCGAGCAGCGCCACGATCGCGGCATCTCCTTCGTACGAAATCGGACCGGCGGTTGCGGGCGCACTCGCCGGTTGTGCGGGCGCGGGCGGAGCCGCGGGCTGACCGGCGGAGGGCTGTGCACCCGGTGCGGACGGCGCCAGATTCGGGAACAGACCCTCCAGCGGGGTGCCGGCGAACGGGCTGGCCGGCTTCGGCTCGCCCGCGGACGCGGCGAGCGGGTCACCCGGCGAGGTCAGACCCGGGATCTCCGGGAAGCCTGCGGGCAGTGGCAGTTTCGCCAGACCCTGCGCCGAGTCCAGCGAACGCGGCATCATCGACTGCGGCAGGTAGCCGGGATCTGAGACCGCGGGTGCGGTGGCGCAGCTCGGGCCTGCCAGGTTGCCGTAACGGGGGCAGTCCGCCTGTTCGTAGGGCCGGTACGGGGTGAGCGTGACACCCGCGTTCCAGACCATCTGCCGCTGCGGACCCCAGTGGAAGGTCTGCCCCAGCTTGCGCAGCGAGTTGTTCAGCGAGGCGATGGTGTCCGGGATCGAATTCGCGTCCGAGGCGAGAGCACCGAACATATCGCCGGTCCCCGCGGTGATCTGCTTGCCGATATCGCCGTTGCGGGCGAACAGGCTGTTGACCGTATCCACGGTGCCCGCCGTGCCACTGATCAACGCGACCAGGGCGGCGCGGTGGTCCGCGATGGTCTGCGCGGTCTTCACCGAGCTGCCGAGCACATCGAGCAGTTCGGGCGCGGATTGGTTGAGCGCGTGGAACGAGTTCGAGAAATCATCGAGCAGCACACCGAGATCCGGGATGGATTGGTCCACCGAGGTGAGCCACCTGTCCAACCGCTCGACGGTGGAGCCGGGCATCCGGCCGCTGCCGTCGAGTGCCTGTGAGAGCGTGCCGAGCACCCGGCCGAACTGCACCGGGTCGAGTTTGGTGAGGATGCTCCGGACGGTGGTGAGGGTGTCCTGCAGCGCGATGGTGCCCTTGCTGTTGTCCTGCTCGATGGTGGAGCCCTCGTGCAGGTACTTGTCCGCGGGACCGTTGAAGACCAACTCGACCGAGGTGACGGCGAACAGGTTGCTCGGCACCACTCGCGCGGTCACGTTCGACGGAATGTCGCTGGCGAACTCCGGCTTCAGGTCGATCTGCACCTTCTGCAGCTCACCCTTGTTGGCGACCTCGACATCCTTGACCGCGCCGACCAACACACCGCGGAACTTCACATCCGCCTCGCTCGGCAGCCCGTCCCCGGTGGTGGTCAGATCGGCGACCACATGCACCTTGGGGACGAAATAGCCGCGATACCTGGCCATCAGGAAGCCGAGGAGGAGCGCGAAGACGATGAGTCCGCATACGCCCGCGATCAGCAACTGTCGCATGGTGGGCCCACGCCCACTGGGATCGATGATCATCTCGTCCTACCCAGAGATCCGGATGCCGGGATTGACGCCCCAGATCGCCAATGTCATGAACAGGTCCGCGAATACCACGACAATGATGCACATCTTGATGGCTCGACCGGCCGCGACACCCACGCCCTCCGGACCGCCCGAGGCGAAGAACCCGTAGTAGCACTGGATGAACGTGGTGATCGCGACGAACACCATCGCCTTGAGCAGTGAGTAGAGCACGTCACCTGGAATCAGGAACTGATAGAAGTAGTGCGCGTAGGTACCGCTCGAAGTGTTGCCGATCAGCTGGACCGTGAGCGAGCACGAGATATAGGCCATGGCGAGGCCGAGGCAGTAGAGCGGGACGATGGCGACCATCGCCGCGAACATCCTGGTGCTCACCAGATAGGGCAGCGGCCGGATCGCGATCGACTCGAGTGCGTCGATCTCCTCGGAGATCCGCATCGCACCGAGTTGTGCGGTGAATCGACATCCGGCTTGCACCGCGAAGGCCAGTGCCGCGAGCAGCGGCCCCAATTCCCTGGTCGTCGCGAATGCCGAGATGGCGCCGGTGATCGGGCTGAGGCCGAGCAGATTCAGTGAGGTGTAGCCCTGGATGCCGACCGTCATGCCGCCGAACGCACTGAGGATCAATACGACGCCGATGGTGCCGCCACCGACGACCAGACTGCCGTTGCCCCAGGTGACATCCGAGAGCAGTCGCCAGACTTCCTTGGGATAGTGCCGCAGCGCCAACGGGATCGAGCCCACCGACCGCAGGAAGAAGAACACCTGGTGACCCAGGCGCGCAACCATTTCCACCGGGGCCTGCGCGGACTTCTTTATTTGCTGAAGTGGCCGCAGCAGCGGCGGGATATAGGTTGAAGACACCGGCTCAGACCACCTGTGGGGGGAGGAGAACGTTGTAGATCTGGGTGATGATCAAGTTCACGCCGAACAACATGATGGCGGAACTGACCACTGCCGAGTTCACCGAGTTGGCGACACCACCGGGCCCGCCACGGGTATTGAGCCCGGTATCGCAGGCGATGATCGCAGCGAGCAACCCGAAGATCAACGATTTCACCAGTGCGACAAGAAGATCGATAGTGACGGCGAACGAGGAGAAGGTGCCGACATAGGAACCCGGGGTGCCGTTCTGCGCGAAAATGTTGAATATGTAGCCAGTCAAAAATCCGACGAATACGACGAAGCCGCAGAGCAGGACACTGACCAGCATGGCCGCGCCGAGCCGGGGCGCGACCAGGCGGCGCAGCGGATCCACACCCATCACCCGCATCGCGTCGATCTCTTCGCGGATGGTGCGCGAGCCGAGATCGGCGGTGATCGCCGAACCGACCGCGCCCGCGATCATCAGCGAGGTGACCAGCGGTGCGCCCTGCTGGATGATGCCGAGGCCGTTCGCCGCACCGATGAACGAGGTCGCACCGACCTGGCCGGCGACCGCACCGACCTGGATGGAGACGATCACGCCGATCGGGATGGCGACCAGCAGCGTCGGTGCCGCAGCGACGCTGGACATGAACGCGCACTGGCGGATGAACTCGCGGTAGGGAAACCGGCGCCGGAATATTGCGATGAACAACTCCGCGACCGCCGCGAACCCCATAGTGATCTGCCGACCGAAGGTCTCCAATGAGCGCTTCGGATGGTCTTCCCAGTAGGCCTTCGTCCAATCGACTGTGTCACTCATCCGTGAACGCGCTGGTGGACTCTCGGTCGACTGCACTGGCTAACCCCTCTCGACGCCGGTAACCAAACCCCGACGACTTGTTTGCTTGACGCACCTTACTACGGAGTAGTGCAGAACACACCATCTGTGTGTGATTGCAGTCATAGATCAGAGTCACTGTTGGAGAAACGCTATGACCAGTGGCGCGAAGCTTGGGACAGGTCCCAAAGTTAACCCCGATACTTCTAGAACAAGTTACAGTTTGACCAGGTCCTATCAGCCCCGCATATGGCATGTTCGGCCAATTACGCGGATAATATTCATGTAAAATCTGTGACGTTACGAATGGCTTGCGCGATGACGATTCGGACAGAACTGAAACACTATCGCGCACATTTGATGTTCACTGTTATAGAGCTTCGCTATTGCGAAGAATGAGACGCTACATAAGAAATGTCGAAAAGTGAGGCCATCGCCGACCCGATCGACACGAGAGAGCGGACCGTTCGAGCGACCCGCAAGCGATCGCTATGGGTCCCGTTTCGAGCGAGCCGCCAGAGATCGCAACGGATACGACACGCGCCCGGAGCCGAATACTGACACGATGGGTGCGACAGATTGATATCGTGCGGACTTCCGACGTCTGGAGGGACATGTTCAGCAAACTCGCCAAGGTGGCCAACGCCGCCTTCGCCGTAGCTCTTGGTGCGGCGCTGGTCGCAACGGGGTCCGGGATCGCGGATGCCGCGCCGGGTCCACCCGTTGTCGGCGGTGGGTCGGGAATCATCATCGATAATCAGTTCGAATGTACTGTCACGACGGTCGGTTACGACGGCGGTGGTCGGTTGATCGGCTTGACCGCCGGACACTGCGGCGACCCGGGCGCCCAGGTATACGCCGAGGCGGACCGCAGCGTGGGCGTGATCGGCAAGTTCGTCTACTCCAACCACGATCTGGACTACGCCATCATCCAGTTGGATCCCAGCAAGATCACCCCGGTCAACCGGATCGGCAATGTCACGATCACCGGGATCGGAGGCCCGGCCCAGTTCCCGATGATCGTCTGCAAGGAAGGCCGAACCACCGGCAACACCTGCGGCATCGCCTACGGCGATATCTTCGGCACGAATATGGAGACCTGGTCGCAGATGTGCGTGGTCGAGGGTGATTCCGGCGCGCCGGTCGTCGTCGGCACCACCCTGGTCGGCATGGTGAACGCCTATCTCGCCATCGCCTGCTTCGGTCCCGAGGTCGGCACCAATATGAGCGCGATCATGGGTGATATCAATGCCCGTGGCAGCGTCGGGGCTGGCTTCAATCCGATCTAGCCGACTGCCTGATCAGTGATACGCCGAGTGAGCGGGTCGAACGACCCGCTCACTCTGTTGTATGGAGCGGGGCCAGCGCCGGTCCCGCCACCCCGCACTGCGGCATGCAGTCGACGTTGTCCAGCGTCGGAGCGTGCCGTGGCGCGCGCAGCAGTACGGCGGCGAGCAGCGCACCGGCCACGAGCAGGCCGGCACAGATCCACATCGCGACGCCGAAGCCCCGGTCGAATTCGACCGGGTCGCCGAGGGATCCGGAGATTCCGGCGAGACCGGGCAACGCGGCGACAGCGAGCAACTGGGCCGTCCTGGCGACGGCATTGTTCACCCCCGAGGCGATACCCGCCTCACTCGACGGCACCGCGCCGAGTACGGCGCCGGTGAGCGGAGCGACCAACACCGACAGGCCGAGACCGAAGACGAGCACGCCGGGCAGGACATCGGTCGAATAGGTGGCATCGGGTCCGATGCGCTGCAGTAACACCAGCCCGCCCGCGGCGAGCAGCGGACCGGCCGTCATCGGAATACGCGCACCGTGCACCTGCGCCCAGCGGCCCGCGGGCGCGGAGAGCACCAACATGATCAGCGTGACCGGGACCGTCGCCATCCCCGAGCGCAGCGGCGAATACCCCGCCACCAGCTGCAACTGCAGGATCAGCAGGAAGAAGACCCCACCGAGTGCGGCGTAGACCGCGAGGGTGACCAGGTTGGCCGCCGTGAAAACCCGGGAGGCGAACAGCGACGGCGGGACCAGCGGATGATCGCTGCGCAGTTCGATCACCACGAAGGCGGTGAGCAGAAGCAGACCGGCGACGACCAGCAGCGGCATCGTATCGATCAGACCGAACGTCAGCGCGCCCAGCGACAGCGCGACCACTACCGCACCCGGAATATCCAGTCGCGCCGCGGCATTCGGGTCATGACTCTCCGGCACCTGCTTCAGCGTGACGAGCACGACGACCAGTGCGAGCGGCACGTTGATGAAGAAGATGGACTGCCAGCCCGCCAGCTCGATCAACCAGCCGCCGAGGAAGGGCCCGAGCGCCCCCGCAACACCGCCGAAGCCGGACCACAGGCCGATCGCCGCACCCTGATCACGCTGATCGATGGACGAGGAGATCAGGGCCAGACTGCCCGGTGTGAGCATCGCACCCGCCACACCCTGCAGAATCCGCGCGAGCACCAGCATCTCGATATTCACCGCGAAACCACAGAGCACCGAGGCCAAGGCGAAACCGATGACGCCCCACACGAAGACCTTGCGGCGACCGAGACGATCGCCGAGCGAACCACCGAGCAGGATGAACGAGGCCAGGGTCAGCGTGTAGCCATTGAGCGTCCACTGCAGTCCCGCGACATCGGCGTCGAGGGCTTCACCGATGCGCGGTAGCGCGATATTGACGACGGTGGCGTCCAGCGAAGCCACCGATGAACCGAGGATGGTGGCCAGCAGGATCCAGCGGCCGGTCGCCGAATTGAGCCGGGGTAACTCTTGCGCACTCACTGGCCCAACGTAACCTTCGCGGGCCGGTTTTCGGTGCGGTCAGAGATTCTGGACGCAGACCACGAAATGCCGCGTCGGGTACTCGAACCCGCTGCTGCTGCCGCAGACGCCCGCATCGTCGGCACCCTGCTGGATATTGGTCACCTTCACACCCTGGCTGACGCGTTCGGTGCAGTCGATGCGCTTGGGGTCCTCGCCGCCGATATCCATGCAGCCGCCGACAACCCAGTCGATATCCAGGCAGATCGCGCCCTGCTGCGCGCCGTTGAGGGTTTCGAAGTAGGCGGAGTCGCGGTCGGCGACGCACTGCGAACTGCTCGCAGCCTTGCCGATCACCTTGTAGTTCGACGCCCGGCTGCCGCAGGACGCCTTGGCGATGGTGGCGTTATCGGTCGTGCCGCCGAGTGTCACGCAATCACCGACACTGGCCTGGAAGTCGGTGCTGCCGCCCTTGGTCGCCGAGGTGGTCGCCGTCGGCTTGCCCGAGGACGGGCGGGCGCTGGTCGTCGGCCGACCCGAAGTGGGCCTGGCCCCTGAGGTTTTCGGAGTATTGGTGGACGAGACCGCATCAATGGTCCCATCCCCTATTGCGGGCTGGGCGGTGCCGCTGATTTTGTTACCGCAGCCCGCGAGCGAGAGTGCGGCGACCACCGCGACCGCGGCGACGGCCGCCATCGCGAGGCGACCCGAGATCAGTTGACGAGACACGTACAGTCCTCCCGGCTGTAACGCTCCGAACTCATACCCCCGTCGGAATCCGAAGTTGATCTAGCAGTGCGTGATACCACGCAATGCTTACACCACCGACCGCTCGCGCGTCGAGTCGACAGCATCCACACCGGAGAACCACAGCACTGCCCGAGTTGTCGGCTCGATCACTTCCTCGAGCCGACGGACCCGCGGAATCGACCTTCCAGCAAACGATCTGGGTATGGTGGGATTCCGGCGCGAGAGGAGCACGTCTGTGAAGCTGATCAGCACAATTGCCTGTACAACCGCCGCGGTCGGCACCTCGCTGATCCTTCCGACGATGGCATCAGCAACCGATGTGCATTGCGCAGCCGACAGTGGCACGGATGTGACGGTGATCGATGGACGCACCGCATGCCGGGCCGTGGCGGAAACCCACGGCCGGGCCAGGGCGGCCGGATACGACGGGGTCGGGTACGCGCACGCCGCCCGCGGCGCAGCCGCACTCGGCATCGGCGCGGCGGGCGGAGTCGGCGCCAGCGACGGGGTCGGCGGGATTCCGATCGCCTTCGGCTTCGGTACGGACGCGATCGCACTGACCACGATCGGCACTGCGACAACGGATTCCGAGACCGGCCCGCCGCAGGCGGCCACACCGCTGTTCGCGGTATCGGTCGCCTTCGAAGGCTCACGGGCGCAGGTCGCGACCGCCGACAGTTCGGTGGTGTGCCTCGGCACGGCGGCCTTCGCCTGGAATTCGGCAACCGGCACAACCTGTCTGACCACGCCTTTCGGACGCTGGCAAACACCGCGATCCGAGCTAGGCTGAGATTTCGGCCCGCTACCCAGCAGGAGGTGCGCCCGTGGTTTCTGCCATCCCGGCACCGGACCGGTGGCCGTCCGCGCCACGGGAAATGCTCGTCGACCCGAGATTCGTCCGGCTCGCCGACCATTTCTTCGGCATGTTCACCCAGCCGACGCGCGGCGGCGGCGCCCTCGCCATCTACCTCGACGGTCGGCCCGTCGTCGATATCTGGGCGGGCTGGGCAGCCAAGGATCGCCGCTGGAACGGCGCCAATGTCGCGCTCACCTTCTCCACCGGCAAGGGCGTCGCGACGACCGTGGTGCACCGACTTGCCGAGCGGGGACTGATCGACTACAACACCCCCGTCGCGACGTATTGGCCGGAGTTCGCCGCGCACGGCAAGGGCGACATCACCGTGCGCGATGTGCTCGCGCACCGCGCCGGACTGCATCGGGTCCGCGGCCTGGTCCCCGGCCGCGAGGGCATCCTCGACTACGATGCCGTCGTGGCGGCGCTGGCCGAGAGCCCGGCCGATCCGCGGCGGATCCGCACTTCGGGCTATCACGCGATAACCTTCGGCTGGCTGGTGGCCGAGATCGTGCAGCGCGTCACGGGTGATCCGTTCACCGATCTGGTGCGGCGCGAGATCGCGGAGCCACTCGGCTATCAAGAATTCTGGTTCCAGGTACCGGTATCCGAGCGCTACCGGATCGCCAAGATCTTTCCGCATCTGAGCCCGCCCGGAATCCGTTGGAATACCGCATCATCGGTGCTGTCCTGGGTACGGCCGATCCGTGGGCTCGCCGAGGCGGGCATGCCGGAGAACTTCGACGAATTGGTCCGCGATCCGCGCGTGCACGATGCGGTGATGCCGGGCTGGAACGGCGTCTTCTCGGCGCGCGCACTGGCCAGGATGTACGGGGCACTGGCGAATGGTGGCCGGGTCGAGGCGTTGGATCCGGAGGGCGACGGACCCGGCATCGGCGCGGTGCAGTTCCTGAAACCGGAGACAATTGAGCTCATCAACCAAACGCAGCAGACCGACAGTCGCGACTATGTACTCGGACTGCCGCTGAAATTCACTCTCGGCTATCACCGACCGGTGGTGATGTCCAAACAGCAGCCGCACAATGCCTTCGGCCACTACGGTCTCGGCGGTTCGGGTGCCTATGCCGATCCCGAGCTCGGCATGTCGATCGCCTTCGTCACCAATCGCCTCGGCAATGCGGTGACCGCGCTCGGGGACGCCCGCCTCGCGCGCTTGGCCGCCATTGCCAGCCACATGGTGCGCAAGGCGAGACCGGAGCGGGTGGTCGAACCGGGCGACCAGTGAGTTCGTAGCTATAGATATGGAGCAGGCGGACGCACCACCCGAAACGGCGCCGGACGCCGTACGTCCGCCGCCGCGCACGCCCCGGATGGCTATCGCGCACGCGCTGGCCGCTGGCATCGATTTCGAACGGTACTTCCGATGGCGACGGGGGCGCGAGGGTGATCCGTTCTATGTCCGGTTTCCCGGATTGGGTGCCGTGCTGTTCACCGGCACGGCCGTTGGCGCCCGCGAAATCTTTCGCGCGCCGATCGAACTGCTCGAACCGCCGCGGCCGAATCCGATCGAACCGCTGGTCGGCGCCGCCTCGCTCATCCTGACCGCTGGTGAACGGCATCGGCGCGATCGGGCACTGCTCGCGCCCGCGTTCCACAGCGCCAGGATCCGCGCCTACGGCGAGCTCATCCGCGATTCGGCCGTGGACGAAATGTCCGGCAGCACAAGCGAATCCCGCCCCGCCTGGCGACCTGGCACCCGCATCGACTCGCGCGCGGCAGCCAGGGCCATCACGCTGCGGGTGATTCTGGATGCGGTATTCGGGGTGGACAGCCGCGAGCGGCGCGCCGAATACACCGCCGCCGTCGCGGAGTTCCTCACCGCCTTCTCCGGACCGCTGCTACTGGTGCCCGCCCTGCGCCACGGGGTGTTCGGTCATGCGCCGTGGGACCGGTTCGGCAGCGCGCGCGAGCGGCTGGACGAGCTGATCCTGACCGATATCGCCCGGCGACGTGCGGTGGCCGACGATCGCGCGATGGGCGCCGACATTCTCGGCATGCTGCTGGCGACCAGGTATGACGACGGCACCTCGATCTCCGATGATGAGCTGTGCGAACAATTGCGCACCCTGCTCGTCGCCGGGCACGAGACCACCGCGACAACCCTGGTGTGGGCGCTGTTCCATCTGCATCGAGAACCCGAGGCGCTCGATCGCCTGCACGCCGAACTGCGGGCGGCGGGGCCGGATGCCACACCGCTAGAGATCGCCGGTCTGCCATATCTGGACGCGGTCTGCCAGGAGACACTGCGGCTGCATCCCGCGGTGCCGATCGTCCTGCGGCGGCTGACCGCGCCGTTCACACTGCGTGGTGTCGCACTCGCGGCGGGCGAGACGATGGGCGTCGCGGTGCCGCTGCTGCACTCCGATCCCGCGGTGTGGTCGGATCCGGGGCTGTTCCGGCCGCAGCGATTCATCGAGCACAAGTACCGACCGTTCGAATTCGCGCCGTTCGGCGGCGGACATCGCCGGTGTGTCGGGACGTCACTGGCCGACTACGAACTGCGGATCGTGCTCGCCACCGTCCTGGGTCGGGTCCGGCTACGGCTCACGCCGCGGTATGCGCGGGGGCGGGCGCCGCTGTCGGTGCCGCACAACATCGCGACGGGGCCACATCGGTCGATCCCATTCGACGTCGTGGCGTGCGCGAGCGTCAGCGAGTGAACCACCAGTACAGTGCGCCTTCGCGCGGACGATGGAGCCGAGCGCCAGCGAGGTGAAGTCGTGAGCGACGGGCCCGAAGCAGGCAGCTCGGGTAGCCACGAACGGCACCGAGAGCATCACCATCAGATTCGGCGGCGTGGGCGACGGGCCGAACGAGGAAGCCTGCGCAACCAGCAGGGCACCGAGAGCGCCACCATCGCACACATCGGCGTGAAGCTGCGTTAGTTATGTCACAAAGAAGTTTGGTGCTCGCCGCGGACGCGCTCGTGGCCCACCCTTCGGATACATCCAGACTCACCGACGTGACCGGCAGTTATCACGAAAGATGGTGACCCTCAACGCCGTATGTGTCGCACGCCACATTTGATGTCCAACGTCTATCAATCTGAAACGCCGGTGGCATCGGACCGCACCGGGCAGGTAGGAAGGACGACAGGGTCGGGTGCGTCATCAATACCCGTGGGGTGCTTCACGTTCCTCACGCCGTTTTTCCGTGGGCGTTTGCGACCGGATTCCACATGAGTCTTCGTGGGACCGCCATCCGAGCACCACACCGATAAGAAATCTCGCTATGCCACCGGCGTGGCCGAGAGATGGATTGGACGAGAAACCTATGCATGCCGCTTTGCACACCAGGACATCGACTGCTCCTCGTCGGGGAGCGCTAGCCCGCCGACTCCGGCAGGGCGTCCTATTGTCGGCGGCGATCGCCGCGATCGGTGTCACCGCCGTCGCGCCCGCACAGGCCGATCCGCTGCCCGGCGCCGGCTCGGGCTCCTCTTCCTCGCCCGTCACCGATCCGGGCGCCAAGGCGAATTTCGCGCCGCCGAGCATCAGCCCCGGTGACGGTGAGACCGTCGGCGTCGCCCAGCCGATCATCATCAGCTTCAAGGAGCCGGTGACCGATCACGCCACCGCCGAGCAGGCCATCAAGATCACCTCCTCGAATCCGGCCCCCGGACACTTCTACTGGTTCAACGACAAGCAGGTGCGCTGGCGGCCGGACGAGTTCTGGACCGCCAACACCGATGTGACCGTCGAGGCGGGCGGCACCCGTACTGCCTACCGGATCGGTGACGCCTTCATCACCACCGCCGACGACGACACCCACACCATCACGATCACTCGCAACGGCGAGGAGGTCATGACGATGCCGACCTCGATGGGCAAGACCAAGCACGAGACCCCGAACGGCACGTACTTCGTCGGCGAGCAGCTGCGCAAGATGACCATGGATTCATCCACCTACGGTGTGCCGACCACCGATCCCGAGGGCTACAAGGTCGAGGTCGAGTACGCCACCCGCATCTCCAACAGCGGCATCTTCGTGCACGCGGCGCCGTGGTCGGTTGCGCAGCAAGGTGTTTCGAATGCCAGCCACGGCTGCCTGAACGTCAGCACCGAGAACGCCAAGTGGTTCTTCGAGAACGCCAAGAAGGGCGATCCGGTCATCGTCCAGAACACCCAGGGCGGCACCCTCAACTCCCGCGACGGCTACGGCGACTGGAACGACTGACCTGGCCTCCACCCCCGAAATCGCAAGGCGACAACTGATTTCGCGAGCACATGGGTAACTCGTCGGGACCCCCAAAACTCAGCCGGTAACCTGACTGCTGGCCCACAACGGCGCAGTTGACGCGCCTGACGGCCGGCCGAAGGTCCGGGGAGGCAGCGGAGCAAGCCGAACATTACGACCAAATTGGACAAAAGTCCGGTCGTGGTGTTCGGCTTTTGCTTCACTTGCCCGATGCGCGAGATGTTCAGCGGATCGGCGCTCAACGTTAACCGACTGTTTGCTGCGGGACGTAAAGTCTCGGCGGTGCGTACCAGGCCGGAACGAGTGCTGCCACAACCGCGAGGGCGTGGACTGCGTAACCGGCCGTGGCAGGACTATGCACTGTTCCTGGTGTTGCTCGGGCCGAATCTGGCGCTGCTGACGCTGTTCGTCTACCGCCCGCTGGCCGACAATATCCGGCTCTCGTTCACCGACTTCAATATCTCCGACACGTTCGTGAACTACATCGGGTTCGCGAACTACCGGGAGTGGTGGGGCCGTGACGACTCCTGGCAGATCGTCACCAATACCGTGGTGTTCACCCTGGCCGCAGTGGTGGGCAGCATGGTGCTCGGCCTCGCGCTGGCCCTGCTGCTGGACCGTAAGCTGTTCGGCCGCAACGTGGTCCGTTCGACCATCTTCGCGCCGTTCGTCATCTCCGGCGCCGCCATCGGTGTGGCGTTCCAGTTCATCTTCGATCCCAGCTTCGGGCTGATCCAGGATGTGCTGCACCGCATCGGTGTCGACAAGGTGCCCGACTTCTATCAGGACCCGCACTGGGCGCTGTTCATGGTGACGGTCACTTATATCTGGAAGAACCTCGGCTACACCTTCGTCATCTATCTGGCCGCACTACAGGGCACCCGCGCCGACCTCATGGAGGCGGCCGAGATGGACGGCGCGAGCCGCTGGACCACCTTCACCAAAGTGCTTTTGCCGCAATTGCGTCCGACGACGTTCTTCCTGTCCATCACGGTGCTGCTGAACTCGCTACAGGTCTTCGACATCATCAACGTGATGACGCGCGGCGGACCGCTCGGCACCGGCACCACGACCATGGTCTACCAGGTCTACGAAGAGTCCTTCCGCAACTTCCGGGCCGGATACGGCGCGACGGTCGCCACCATCATGTTCCTCGTGCTGCTGGTCATCACGCTGGTGCAGGTGCGCATCATGGATCGGGGCGAGCAGTGAAACACGCTGGCGTGGAGACACTTTCATATCGTCGTAGGCAGCGGGTGGTAACGCTACTCGGCTACGCCGCAATGGTGTGCGTGCTGATCATCGTCGGCGTTCCGCTGTTCTGGATCATCATCACCTCGTTCAAGGCGCGTCCGGATATCTACACCCAGCCCGCGGCGTACTGGCCGCACAGCTGGCATCCGGAGAACTACGAGGAGGCCACCACCGCACTGCCGTTCTGGACGTTCCTGCGCAATTCGCTGATCATCACCGGGATCATCTCGCTGGTGAAATTCGTGCTCGGGGTGTTCAGCGCATACGGCCTGGTATTCCTGCGCTTTCCGGGCAAGACCGCGGTGTTCCTGGTGATCATCGCGGCGCTCATGGTGCCCAACCAGATCACGGTGATCTCCAACTACGCGCTGATCGCCCAGCTGGGCTGGCGAAATACCTTCCAGGGCATCATCATTCCGCTCTGTGGGGTGGCCTTCGGCACCTTCTTGATGCGCAACCATTTCCTCTCGCTGCCGTCGGAGGTGATCGAGGCGGCGCGGATGGACGGTGCCAACTGGTGGCGGCTGCTCACCAGGGTGGTATTGCCGATGTCCGGACCGACGATGGTGGCCTTCGCGGTGGTCACGCTGGTCAACGAGTGGAACGAATACCTCTGGCCGTTCTTGATGGCGGATGACACCAGGGTCGCCACGCTGCCGGTCGGTTTGACGCTGTTGCAGAACACCGAGAATCCGAGCGTCACCAACTGGGGGCCGGTGATGGCGGGCACGCTGCTGACGATGCTGCCGATTCTCGTCGTATTCCTGCTGCTGCAGCGCCACATGATCAAGGGCCTCACCTCCGGTGCGGTCAAGGGTTAACCGAGTACAGGAGAGACAGTGTCCACTTCACAGTTCCCCGCCCTATCGCGGCGTGGATTCATCGGACTGGCCGGTGCGCTCGCCGCGGGTACCGCACTGACCGCGTGCGCGGGCGGCGGCGGTGGCGGCAAGCAGTCCGGTGACGCCAACACCATCACCTTCTGGTCGAATCACCCTGGCACCTCCAAGGAACTCGAGGCCGAGCTGATCAACCGGTTCCAGGCGAAATATCCGGACCTGACGGTCCATCTGGTCGACGCGGGCAAGAACTACGAGGAGGTGTCGCAGAGGTTCAATGCGGCGCTATCGGGCGGTGAGCTGCCCGATGTCATTGTGCTGTCGGATGTCTGGTGGTTCAACTACGCGCTCAACGGCACCATCGAGCCATTGGACTCACACTTCGCCGATGCCGGGGTGCAACTGGACGACTACGTCGATTCGCTGGCCGCGGACTACGTATTCAACGGCAAGCACTACGCACTGCCGTACTCGCGCTCGACGCCGCTGTTCTACTACAACAAGGACGTATGGGCGAAGGCCGGTCTGCCCGACCGCGGCCCGCAGAGCTGGCAGGAGTTCGACGAGTGGGGCCCGAAGCTCCAGTCCGTGGTCGGCGACGGCAAACTCGCGCACGGCTGGGGTGATGCCAAGAACTACCTGGCCTGGACCTTCCAGGGTCCGAACTGGACCTTCGGCGGCGCCTACTCCGATCAGTGGACGCTGAAGTTCACCGACCCCAAAACCATTGCGGCGGGCCAGTTCCTGCGCGATTCGATTTACACCAAGAAGTACGCGGGCATCAAACCGCAGATCGCCGTGGACTTCGGCACCGGCGTCATCGCCTCCACCATCGCCTCCACCGGTGATCTGAAGGGCATCCAGAAGAACGCCGAGGGCAAGCTGGAGTTCGGCACCGCATTCCTGCCGCATCCCAACGGACCCGGCGTCACCACCGGCGGCGCTGGCCTGGCGATTCCGTCGCGCATCTCGGATCAGCGGAAGGTGAACGCGCTCGAGTTCATCGAATTCATCACCAATGCGGCGAATACCGCGTACTTCTCGCAGGGCACCGGATATATGCCGGTGCGCAAGTCGGCGGTGACCGATCCGAGCGAGGTCGACTACCTCGCGAAGAATCCGAAGTCGAAGGTCGCCATCGACCAACTCGCGGTAACCAAATCGCAGGATTACGCGCGCGTGTTCGTGCCCGGCGGTGACCAGATCATCGGCACCGGTCTGGAGCAGATCGGTCTGCAGAATGCCGATCCGGCAACGGCCTTCGCCAATGTGGCCAGTCAGCTGCAAGCCATTATCGACCGGCAGATCACGCCGAAGCTGCCCAAGTAAGTACCGACCGAACGCGGCGCGAGCATCCGCCCCAGGAGCGCCGCACATCAGATGCAGGGAGCGACAGCATGGCAACAGTGCACTTCGACGGGGTGACGCATCTGTATCCCGGTGCGCCGACGCCTGCTGTCGACAATCTGGAGCTCGATATCGCCGACGGGGAATTCATCGTCCTCGTCGGGCCCTCGGGCTGCGGTAAATCGACCAGTCTGCGGATGCTGGCCGGACTGGAATCCGTTGCAGCGGGACGCATTCTGATCGGCGGCAACGATGTCACCGGGCTGCCGCCGCGTGCCCGCGATGTGGCGATGGTATTCCAGAGCTATGCGCTCTACCCGAATATGACCGTCGCGCAGAATATGGGCTTCGCGCTGCGCAATGCGGGAATGAACAAGGCGGATACCGCGGTTCGCGTCCAGGAGGCGGCGAAAATGCTCGAACTCGAGCATCTGCTCGACCGCAAACCGGCGAAACTCTCCGGCGGACAACGCCAGCGCGTCGCGATGGGTCGCGCCATCGTGCGCCGTCCCCAAGTCTTCTGCATGGACGAACCGCTGTCCAACCTGGACGCCAAACTCCGGGTGAGCACCCGATCCCAGATCGCCGCACTGCAGAAGCGTCTCGGCACCACCACCGTCTACGTCACCCACGACCAGGTCGAGGCCATGACCATGGGCGATCGCGTCGCGGTGCTGCGCGAGGGCAAACTCCAGCAGATCGCCAAACCCCGTGAGCTCTACGACAATCCGGTCAATACCTTCGTCGCCGGCTTCATCGGCTCACCCGGTATGAACCTGCTCGACGCTCCGGTCGGCGACGGTGCCGCCATCCTCGGTGACCTGCGAATTCCGCTGCCCCGCACGGTAACCAGCGAACGGGTCATCGTCGGCATCCGCCCGGAATCCTGGGAAACCACCACCGATCCGGACAACAGCCTGGCGGTAGCCGCCGAACTCGTCGAGGAACTCGGCGCGGAATCCTTCATCTACAGCCACGGTGTCACCGATGAATGGAGCAGCCGCTCCGGCAAGGTAGTCGCCCGCGTCGACCGCCGATTCCAGGTGGCCCTCGGCGACCGTTTGCGTCTGCGCCCCAAACTCGACGAGATCTTCTTCTTCGACGGCGAATCCGAGGAACGCCTGCGCTGACGCCCGGCGTCCTCGGCCCGCCGCGTGATCACCAGATCTTGACGCGCTCTGCCGGCTCCAGATACAGCTCGTCGCCGGGCTTTACGTCGAAGGCCGCGTGGAAGCTGTCGATATTGCGGACAACCGCATTGCAGCGGAATTCCGGCGGGGAATGCGGGTCGGTGGCCAGGCGCCGGATGGCCTCCTCGGTGCGGGCCTTGGTACGCCAGACCTGGGCCCAGCCGTAGAAAACGCGTTGCAGACCGGTGAGGCCGTCGAGCATCGGCGGCTGCGCGTCGCCGAGGGAGATCTGGTAGGCGGCCAGGGCGATGGACAGACCACCGAGGTCGCCGATGTTCTCGCCGATGGTGAATTCGCCGTTGACGGTGTGCTCGTCGGACAGCGCCTTGGGCGACAGCACGCTGTACTGGTCGATCAAAGCCTTTGTGCGCTTACCGAATTCGGCGCGGTCGGCCTCGGTCCACCAGTCGACCATATTGCCGTCGCCATCGTATTTGGCACCCTGATCGTCGAAGCCGTGGCCGATTTCGTGGCCGATCACCGCGCCGATGCCGCCGTAGTTGGCGGCGGCGTCGGCGTGCATATCGAAGAACGGCGGCCGCAGAATGGCAGCGGGGAAGACGATTTCGTTCATGCCCGGGTTGTAGTAGGCATTCACCGTCTGCGGGGTCATGAACCATTCGGCGCGGTCGACCGGGCCACCGAGCTTGTTCAGATCGCGATCGTGTTCGGCGGCGTAGCCGCGCCGGTAGTTGCCGACCAGATCGGTCGGGACGACGACGATGGCGGAATAGTCGCGCCACTTGTCCGGGTAGCCGATCTTAGGGGTGAACTTCTCCAGTTTGGTCAGCGCTGCCGCCCTGGTGTCCGGCCCCATCCAGTCCAGGTCGGCGATATTGCGGCGGTAGGCCTCCTGCAGATTGGCGACCAGCTCGACCATCCGCGTCTTGGCCTGCGGCGGGAAGTGTTCGGCCACATACAGTTTCCCGACGGCCTCGCCGAGCAGATCCTGCACCAGCGAAACACCGCGCTTCCAGCGTTCCCGGTTTTCCTGCGCCCCGGTGAGGGTGCGGCCGTAGAAGTCGAAGTTCTCCTCGACGATCGCATCGGTGAGATAGGCCGCGCGCGAACGCAACAGCCGCCACATCGCCCAGGCCTGCCAGTCGGCGAGCGATTCGGCCGCCCAGGTCTGGGCGAAGGTCCGCACATAATCCGGCTGGCGCACAACCACTTCGGCGAACAGCTCCGGACCGGATGCCGATACTCCCTCGGCGAGCGCGGAAGTCCAGGCATGCCAATCGAATTCTGGGTGCTCGGCAACCAGCGCGTCGAAGGTGGTGAGGTTGTAGCTCAGCTCGGCGTCGCGCCGCCGCACCACATCCCAATGCCCGGCCGCGAGTTTGCGCTCCAACTCGAAGATCCGCTGTCCGACCTCGTCGAGATCGGCGGGCAGCAGCGCGGCGATCTGCGGTTCGGCCGCGGCGAGTGCGAACATCCGGCCGATATGCGCGATGTACTCGGCCCGGATCTCGGCGAATTCGTCCTGCCGGTAGTAGGACTCGTCGGGCAGCCCGATCCCGGACTGAGTGGCGTGCGCGAGATACCGGTTGGAGTTCTTGTCGTCGGTGTCGACGTACACGCCGAACGCGCCGCCGACACCCGTGCGCTGCAATCTGCCGAGCAACCCGGCGAAGGCGCCGCGGTCGGCGACCTCGCGGATTTCGGTGAGTTCACCCGCGACCGGCGCCAGCCCGAGCGACGCCACCGTCTCGGTGTCCATGAAGCTCGAATACAGATCACCGATCTTGCGCGCATCACTGCCGTGCGCTGCCGAGGAAGCCGACGCGTCCTGGATGATCACCTGGACATCCAGCTCCGCCTGGTCGTACAGCGTCCGGAAGGCGCCGTCGACCGCGCGGTCCGCGGGTATCTCGTGAGTATCCAGCCAAGCACCGTTGACATGCGCGAACAGGTCGTCTTGCACCCGCACGGCCTGGTCGAGGTAGGACAAATCGATACCGGAGGGACTGCTCAGATCGGAAGTCACGATCTCCAGTATGCAGAGGTGATGCGGATGCCGCCGACGCCAAGGGTTGCCCCGGCCGCGTGGACTGGTCGTTTCGAGCGACCTGCAAGCAGTCGCTACGGCCGGGGGAGCGGTCAGGCGGGCAGGATGATGCGATCGAATTCGCCGTCGCGAGCTCCGGCGATGAAGGCATCCCACTCTTCCGGGGTATAGGTGAGAGTGATGTCGCCGTGGCGCATGATGGCGCTGCCGTCGGCGTGAGTGTGCGCGATCAGCTCGTTATGCGATCGCCCGCAGTTGAGGTGGTTGATGAACGAGGTCCAAAGGCTCGCGGTGACGGTGATGATGGGCTCTTCGGCGGGGCGGTTGGCCGGGTTGCGGCGGTATTTGCTGTCACGGATGAGCACCGCGTCACCATCGAACCGGACCTCGACGCATTGATTGCCGTTGTTCGATCGAGTCGACGTGAACCAGTCAGTAAAAACCGACCGGAAGGTAGCGGTGGTGGCCATGGGCAGGATTTTACACTCGTGCATAGCGGCTGATCAGCGCCAATGACTTGTCACGATTCAACGATTGTTCCAGTGCGCGGACGTAAGCGAAACTCAAATCGCGCACTTGTTCCGGATCATCTACCGCCCCGCCGAAGACCGCGCTCTCGGCCCAGGCAAAGGTCGGCAGCTGTTCGCCGGCGAAGTCGATCAGATGGAAGCTGGAACCGCCGAGCACCGCACCCGCCCGCGCGGCGAACGGGATGACCCGTACCTCGATATTGTCGAGTTGCTCGATCAGCTTCGCCAGATACTCCAGCTGTCCGCGCAGTACCTCCGGACCACCGGTCTGCTGCAGCAGAGTGCCCTCGCCGATCACCGCGGTCAACTCCACCGCTCCCTTACCGCGCAACCGATCCTGGCGCCGCATCCGGATGGCTACCAGTTGCTCGACTTGTACCGGGCGGATCATCACATCCGCACTGATGAGCGCGCGCGCATAATCCTCGGTCTGCAGCAGCCCCGGGAAGACCAAACTGTCATAGCTGCGAATGCTCTGCGCGCCGAACTCCATGCCGTACAGCCGTTGCAGTTCCGGCCCGATCAAGGCCGACGATTTGGCCCACCAGCCGCGCTGCTTACTGGCTTCGAGCAGCGTCAGCAACTCCGCGCGCTCCTCGGCGTCCACCTCGAGCAGTTCGAGCACCGGACCGATGGTGTTGGTGGTGAGAACTCGTCGCCCCTTCTCGACGTGCGACCAGTTGGCGGGAGTGAAGCCGACCCGCTTGGCGAAGGTGGCCGAATCGAAGCCGCGTTGTTCGCGCAATTCCCGCAAACGCAGCACCAGTTCCCAACGAGCAACCGTGGGGGAAACGGATCCCATGTCTCCGGATGCTACGCCGAAAATTTACCTGGCGCGTGACTATTGTCAACCCAGTTGTGCAGGTCTATGGTCAATTTTAGCGGCAACTTTGCTTTTCACGTCGATCCACTCAGAGTCGAGGCGAGGTTCGTCATGAGTACGTCGCGCATAGAACCGGGTAGCTACCTAGCAGCCCAGGATTTCGCGGCAGCCCAAGATGCCTTGGCCCGCTGTCGCAGCTACCGTAAGGACAACGGACTCTACGGGGTCGTCGATCCGACGCTCGGGCGCATCCTGTTGGAAATCGGCGCGGTCGGCGCGGTCGTCATGCCCGCCGTACTCGGCAAGCGGGTGCGCGCCCAACTCCTGGCCACCAACGGACGCACTGGACCGATCATCGTGCACCCGCGTTCCAGCCGCTGGTCCTTCCTCACCGGTCCGACCGACAACTCGTATCTGGATATGACGCTGTTCCCGGAGCTGTTCCGGATGTGCGCCTCGGTGGCGTTACCCGGCAGCCGGATCGTGTTGCCCTCGCCGACCGACGAACACAGCGGCTACCGGATCTGGATCGCGCCACCCGAAGACGACTACCGCCCCGAACTGAGCGATGTCATCGCCGCGACCAGGGCATGTGCCGCGAAAGGTGGGCACGAACTGGTACGGTCGGTGGTCGAGCGCGTCAACGGGTCGGGTGCGGAGTGAGCGTCACGCTGTAGCTCTGCTCGATATTCTGCTGCCACTTGTCCCGGCATTCGTTGAGCTTGGTCTGATCGTTGCCCGCCTTCTGCACGCAGTCCAAGTAGTCCTTACCGCCGGAGTCGACGAAGAAGCTCCACCCGACAATGGTGAGCAGGATCGCGGCGACCAGCCCGATCACGCCGAGGATGACACCGGCGACGGCCATGCCGGTGCCGCCCGCGCTGCCGGAACGGATCTTGAAGAACGCGATGATGCCGAAGATCAGTGCGAAGACGCCGAACAGGTAGCCACCGACCAGCGTCCAACAACTGAGGAACCCGAGGATGCCGAGCACCAATGTGGTGATTGCCAGGCCCTTGCGCTTGGGTGATTCCTGCCAATAGTTGGGCTGCCCCTGATACGGCCCCGGGGGCGGGTAGCCACCGGGCGGCGGATATTGACCTGGCGGCGGATACTGCGACATGGGGGCTTCCTCTCAGCCGGTGCGCTTGTGCGGCAGTCGGCTACTGATCGCACTACCTGAGCTGGGATGTTAATGCCGAACACGCTGATCCTTTTCCAGCGATCTGCGAGCAATCGCTAGGGCTGCGAACCGAGTCGCGCGTGCATCTCCCAGACCAGAATCTCCGCGGGGCCGCGGGCGATCACTCGCTGCCCACCCGACCGGGTCAGCCGGACCGCATCACCCGAGTACAGCGGGCCGACACCCTCCATCTCCACCTCGCCCCTGGCGACGAACAGATGTAGGTACGGCGCGTCCGGGAGGTCGACCAGCTGCTCGACGTCACCGGCCATCCGCGCGACGTGCAGCGCCGAATGGCTGCTGCCGATGGCGATCGCGGTCCGGTCGCGGTAGCGCGGGAGGCCCGAGGCCACGGTCACCAGACCGCCGCCCGCCAATTCGTCGTCGATCTCGAGCTGCTGATAGCCCGGCTCCAGGCCCGGCTCGTCGGGCACCACCCACATCTGTACGAAATGCACGGGCTCGTCGTGTTCGGTGCTGCTGTCCAGCCGCCAGGAGTCGTTCTTCTCCGAATGCAGAATTCCGGTGCCCGCGCTCATCCGCTGCGCCAAGCCGGGATAGATGACGCCGCTGTGACCGAGCGAATCCTGGTGCACCAGGCTGCCGCCGAGCACCCAGGTCACGATCTCCATATCCCGGTGCGGATGGGTTTCAAAGCCCTGACCAGGGGAAACAATATCTTCGTTATTGACGAGCAGCAGCCCGTGATGGGTGTTGTCGGGATCGTAGTGCTCTCCGAAGGAGAAAGAGTGCTTCGAATCCAGCCAGGACACGCGCGTCTTCATGCGATCGCCGCCGCGATGGACATCGATGTGTGGTGTCGTGAGTGTGGACATCATGGTCCTCCTCTCGGGACCGTGCACCGATCACCTTTCAGGGTAGGAGCACATACGACGCGGTACTCCGAATTCCTAGTAAATTGTCCTGCACTCGGCATTTTACGCGAGCGACCGGCGGGTGAACGGCAGGCGAGCAGTACCGACCGGTTCGTCGAATCGCTACCCTGATCAACCCGCTACCGCACCGAAGCGGCCGCGCGCGCCCACGGCGGCGTCGTAACACTATGCGCCACAACGGAACCGGAGGTGACGAACAGATGCGACCCGAGGTGATCGCACGCATCGAGCGACAACTCCGCAATGCCGCACAGCGCGACGGGATCAGTGATTTCGTCGTCGGTGTCGCGGTTTTCCGCGACGGCAAACTCCTGGTAGTCCGCCGCGTACCGGACGACTACCGCGGCGGGATGTACGAACTGCCCGGTGGCGGAGTCGAATCCGGGGAAACGCTGGCCGAATGCGTGGCACGCGAACTCTTCGAGGAGACCGGTCTACGTGTGCGCGATATCACCGACTTTCTCGGCGACTTCGACTACGCCACCAGAACCAAGCCCCGGGTCCGCAAGTACAGCTTCGTGGTCGAGGTAGAGCCGGGCGAGGTGGCGCTCGCGCCGGGCGAACACGACGCCTTCGCCTGGATCGACGCCGCCACCCTCGCCGAGCTGCCGATGGCGCCGGATATGCGCGAAACAATCACCACCTTGGTCGACTGCGTTTGATCGGCGACACGCCGATACTCGCGACGACCACGAAACGAGTCTTTGCGCGACCCGTTCGCGGCTCGTCTCTCGTCCGAGCGAAGGCGCGACCATCGAACTCAGCCGAGCCGCTGCAGCACACACCGCGGGCGCGAGTCTCGAGAGCTCGGCGGGTATACATCCAGCGCTGACCGACCCACTCACTCGACCACCACGGAGCGAGTCTCACGAGCGAGGTGTTCGCGGCCCGTCTCGCGCGCCCCAGCCAGCGCATGCAACGACATCGCGAGTCTCGACAGCTGGTCCGCCGTACACCGGGTACCGACGATCGGCACCTCAGCGACCACCACGGAGCGAGTCTCACGAGCGAGGAGTTCGCAGCCCGTCTCGCGCCCGAGTAGTCGCAGCGCATGCGCCGCAGGCGCGAGTCTCGACGGCTCGGACGCGAGACAACAGGGGGCCGCGAACACGCCGCGCCGAAGGCGCAGCCAAAATGACCCTGTGTCCACTGGTCGCCCCGAAGGCTCAACTCCCGCAGACGAGCGGCCGGTATCGCTGCAGACGGCGCTGCGCGAGAGTCCCGGCGTACTACGTCTGGCCCTGATCCGCTTCACCGGTCAGTTCGGCGACGGCATGTTCCAGGCGGCTCTGTCGGGCGCCATCCTGTTCAATCCGGAACGCGAAACCGATCCGCTGGCCATCGCGGCCGCCTTCGCGGTGCTCTTGCTGCCGTACTCGCTGATCGGCCCGTATGCCGGTGCGCTGCTGGACCGCTGGGATCGGCGGGCGGTGCTGCTGGTCGCCAATGTGTTGCGGGGGATCCTGATCGGCGCGGTCAGCGTCGGACTCCTGGCGGGTAGCGGTTCGACACCCTTATTGCTGCTGGCCCTCGCCGTGGTCGGGATCAGCAGGTTCGTGCTCTCCGGTGTGTCCGCGGCACTGCCTCGAGTGCTGGACCAGCACTGGCTGGTGCCCGCGAATTCGGTGCTCGCCACGGTGGCGTCCGGCTGTGCCGGTATCGGGGCCGCCGCCGCGGTCGCGATTATCGGACTGATCGGCGCCGGTGATTTCGCGTCGGCGGTCGCGGTGGCGATCAGCGCCGTCTGGTCGGTCTTCGGTGCGGTGCTCGCGGCCGGATTCGGGACCGGGGTACTGGGTCCGGAGCCCGGAACGGCGGTGCGCGACAGTGCGGTACGCGCGGTCGCCACCGGCCTGCGCCACGGTGCCGCGGCGGTATGGGGATCGGTTCAGGTCACCACCGCGATGGTTGGTATCGGCACACACCGGATCGTCTTCGGCACCAACACCCTGATCATGGTGTTGGTGCTGCGGCAGGCGCCGGTCGACGGCGGCGGAGCCAATACCGGGCTGACCCGTTTCGGACTCGCTATCGGCGCGACGGCGGCGGGGATGCTGGTCGCCGCGGTCGTCGCACCGTTGTTGATTCCGCGCCTCGGGCGGTCGCGCACGGTCGTGCTCGGTCTGTTCACCGCGACCGTGGTCCAGTTGACGCTGGTCACGCCGACCGCCATCGCGACGGCCGGGACCGCGGCGCATCGGGCGCATCAGGTGCTGCTCGTCGGTGCGTTCCTGTTCGGGCTGGCGGGCCAGATCATCAAACTGACCGGTGACGCGACGATGCAGATCGATATCGGCGACACCAGGCGCGGTCAGGTATTCGCATTGCAGGACACGGTCTTCAATATCGCGTTCGTGCTGGCGATCGCGATCGCCGCTCTGGTGATACCGACCGATGGTCGCTCGATCGGGGTGGTGCTGGTCGGTGCCGGAATCTATTGCGCCGGAATCGCGGCCATCGCACTGAACAACCGGCGCGAACCGGCTACTCGCTGAACGGTGTTGCGGGGTAACCGGGTTCATCGCCGGACCAGCTGCGGTGCTGGAGTGCGGCCACCTGTGCCGACCCCCACCCCTCATCGAATTGCTGCGCGATACCGTCCGACGGGGCCTGCGGATCCGACCATCGGGAATCCTGCGGCGACTCATCATGATTCGGCGGCGCCGCGCCGAACTCGTGGCCGGCGAGGTGATCCGGCTCCGGCTCGGTGCGATCGATCCAGGCGAGATGTTCGCTGCCCGCATCGGCCGGATTGCCGGTGATCTGATGATTCCAGGTGCCATCGCCGGTCGGATCGGTGAAGAAATGGTCGAGTACGCCGTCGTCGTCGAGATCCAACCCGACCACATCGGCGACACCGGTGCCGTGTGAATCCCACAGGGCGTCATCGGCGAGACCGTCGCCGTCGAAGTCGAGGCCGACCGCGTCACCCGCACCCGAGCCGGATAGATCCAGGTCCGCCTGGCTGGTCCAGATGTGGACCGTACCGTCACCGGTCCCGAAAACGTACTCGATCTCGTTCATATCTATTTGGACGCGGCTGCCGCCCATCCGGTTCCGTCATCGCGCGAAGCCGGTGCGAATTCGATACCATCGCACCCGCTCGCGATACGGCATTCGGACAGCACGGTCGAGTAAGTTGATCTTCCATCGACCTGAATCGACAGGGAGCCAACAAGACATGGGATTTCGGCCGAGCAGCACGCGGTTATTCGCGTCGGCGGCCACCTCTCCCTGTGCAACCGCACTATTCGGCGTACTACTGGCCGGGGCGCTGACCGTACCGACGCCGCTCGCACGGGCCGCACAGCATCCGTGGGCGCCGCCACCGGTGAACAGCTGCGGCGAGATCGGGTTCGATCCGGTGAACCGGGAGCCCGACCCGAACGCACCGCCGCCTCCGCCGCTGCCACAGCTACCCCCGCAGATCGATATCCCGGTGCCGGTTCCGGAGATCACGCCGGTACCGGTGCCCGATCCGCCGCCGAACAACACCCGCATCGATCCGGAGCCGCTGCCCGAGGACCCGTGTCGCAACCCGTGCCCGGACGTGCGCGACACCCCGAAGCCGCCGGAGCCCGGCACCGATCCGGAACCGGATACCGCACCGAGCACCGGGTCGAGTTCGGGCTCCGGGTCCGGGTCGAGTTCGGGCTCCGGATCCGGCTCGAGTTCGGGCTCCGGATCGATCCGGCTGCCGCGCATAGAGATCCGCCCGGAGATCGAACCCATTCCGATCCCGGTGCCCGGCGGCGACGGACCCGAACCGCAGCCAGCGCCACCGCTGGTCGTGCACCCGGCCCAGCCGGGACCACAGGCCGCCGCCATCGCTCCGCCGCTGGTGGAGTCGGTGGATCTGGTCGGCCAGGTGACCGGACACGGTTCGCAGAACCGGACGGATATGCGCTGGCAGGTCGACGGCACCGATCTCGGGATCATGTGGGAGACCAAGCCGGGCGAGGTCGCCCTCGCCTTCGGTGACACCTTCGGCGACGGCTGGCAGAGCGGCGGTGTCGGCGGGCCGGATTGGCGCAGCAATGTGCTCGGCTACAGCACCGACCACGACCTCGCCGATGGCCTCGGCATCGACACCATGGTGCAGGACAGCCGCTGTCACGCCACCGAGTTGCTATCCAGTCGCAAGATCAAGAACTGGGAGACGACCACCATCCCGACCTCGGGGTTCGCGATCGGGCAGCGCCAGTTCATGAGCTATATGTCGGTGAATCACTGGAGCCGGATCCCGGGCATGTGGTCGACCAACTACGGCGGTCTCGCGTACTCGGACGACAATGGCCGCACCTGGGTCAAGGATCAGCATGCCAAGTGGGACAACTTCTTCGGGATCGGCCGCTTCCAGGTGGCGGCGATGGTGCCGCAGGGCGATTACGTCTACATGTTCGGCACACCCAACGGCCGGATCGGCATGATCGGCCTGGCCAGGGTGCCGAAGGCCGAGGTGCTGAACAAATCGGCCTACCAGTACTGGGTCGGCGGCACCTGGGCCCCCGCCGCCGAAAACCAGGCCACGCCTTTGGTTCTCGGCATGGCCAGCGAACTGTCGGTGCGGTTCGACACGAACAGCGGACAGTGGCAGATGGTCTACCTCGACTCCGCCCGCGGTGCGATCGTGATGCGCACCGCGGCGGCGCCGCAGGGCGCGTGGACCGATGGCATCGCGCTGGTCTCGACCGACGACTACCCGAAGGCCTACGGCGGCTTCATCCATCCGTGGTCGACGGCCAAGGATCTGTACTTCACCATCTCGGCATGGGATACCTACAACGTGTATCTCATGCACGCCGAACTCGATCCGCCGCGCTGATCGCGATCGGGTCGGCGCAACGGCGGTTCGGTAGGGTGCGCATGTGATCGACCAGCGCATATCCATTCAGGACGGGCGGCTCCGGTGACAGACAGCGCGACCGCGCGCCCGGCGGACGGACCGGGCTGGCAGTTCTGGATCGATCGGGGCGGCACCTTTACCGACGTCGTGGCCCGGCGACCCGACGGCAGACTCGTCACCCACAAACTGCTCTCGGAGAACCCGGCCCGCTACGATGATTCGGCGGTGGCGGGCATCCGTGAAATCCTCGCGGACGCGGGCCAAGGCGATGCCGATATCGAAGCCGTTCGGATGGGCACCACGGTCGCTACCAACGCCCTGCTCGAACGCAAGGGCGAGCGCACCGTTCTGGTGATCACCCGGGGGTTCCGCGACGCACTGCGCATCGCCTACCAGAATCGCCCGCAGATCTTCGCGCGGGAGATCGTGCTGCCGGAACTGTTGCACGAGCAGGTGATCGAGGTGGACGAACGCGTCACGGCGGATGGCACGGTGCTGACACCGCCGAACCTCGACGCCCTCGCCGACGCACTGAAACCGTTGTACGACAGCGGTATTCGTGCCATCGCCGTGGTCTGCATGCATTCACACCTGTATCCGGCGCACGAACAGGCGATCGGCCGCGTCGCCCGCGGTATCGGATTTCCGCAGATCTCACTGTCCAGCGAGGTCAGCCCACTGATGAAGCTGGTGCCGCGCGGGGACACCGCGGTGGTGGACGCTTACCTCTCGCCGGTGCTGCGCCGCTATGTCCAACAGGTCGCCGACCAGCTCAGGGGCGTGCGACTGATGTTCATGCAGTCCAATGGCGGACTCACCGAGGCGGGCCAGTTCCGTGGTAAGGACGCCATCCTGTCCGGTCCGGCGGGCGGCATCGTCGGCATGGTGCGAATGTCGGAACTCGCCGGATTCGACCGCGTCATCGGCTTCGATATGGGCGGAACCTCCACGGACGTCTCACATTTCGCTGGCGAATACGAGCGGGTCTTCACCACCCAGATCGCCGGGGTCCGGCTGCGCGCGCCGATGCTCGATATCCACACCGTGGCGGCGGGCGGCGGCTCGATTCTGCATTTCGACGGCAGCCGCTATCGCGTCGGCCCGGATTCCGCGGGTGCCGTGCCGGGACCCGCCTGCTATCGCGGCGGCGGACCGCTGACCGTCACCGACGCCAACGTGATGCTCGGCCGCATCCAACCCGACTTCTTTCCAAGGGTTTTCGGTCCGAGCGGACATGAATCGCTCGACGATGCGCTGGTGCGCGACCGATTCGCGGAACTGGCCGACGAAATCGCCGACAGCACCGGTGACGATCGCACCCCGGAACAGGTCGCCGAGGGCTACCTCGAGATCGCGGTCGCCAATATCGCCGCCGCGATCAAGCGGATCTCGGTGCAGAAGGGCCACGATGTCACCCGGTACGCCCTGACCACCTTCGGCGGCGCGGGCGGCCAGCTCGCCGGCAAGGTGGCCGATTCCCTCGGCATCCGCACCGTGGTGGTGCCACCGATGGCCGGTGTGCTCTCCGCGCTCGGCATCGGTCTGGCCGATACCACCGCCATGCGTGAGCGATCGGTGGAGTTACCGCTACGCGATGAGTCGATGCCGCGCGTCGTCGAGATCGCCGACGATCTGGAGGCCATCGCCCGCGCCGAACTACTCGGTGAGGATGTGCCCGCCCACCAGGTCCGCGTCGTACGTCGCGCCCAGCTGCGCTATGACGGCACCGATACCACGCTGACCGTAGCACTCACCGAACCGACGAGAATGGCAACGGATTTCGTCGAACGCCACCGCAACACCTATTCCTTCGTACTCGATCGCCCGATTGTCATCGAGGCGCTCTCGGTCGAGGCGACCGGGCTCACCGAACCACCCGACCTCGCCGATCTGGCCGGGCCACTCGCGGCCATCGGCGAGCCGGAGGCCGTGCGGCTCCACACCGACGGCGCTTGGCGTGACGTATTGCTCTACCGGCGTACCGAATTGGTGCCCGGCAGGGCGGTGCTCGGGCCCGCCGTCATCACCGAGGACAACTCCACCACGGTCGTCGACGAGGGCTGGCAGGCGGTGGTGAACGAGCTCGGGCATCTGATCATGGAGCGGGTCGCGGCGGCGACCGCACCGCAGGCAGGTACCGAGGCGGATCCGGTACTGCTGGAGGTCTTCAACAATCTGTTCATGTCCATCGCCGAACAGATGGGCGCGCGGCTGGAGTCGACCGCACAATCGGTCAATATCAAAGAGCGCCTGGACTTCTCGTGCGCGCTCTTCGATCCCGACGGCAATCTCGTCGCCAACGCGCCACATATTCCGGTACATCTCGGATCGATGGGCACCAGTGTCAAGGAGGTCATTCGGCGCAGGCAATCCGGGCAGACCATGCGCCCCGGCGACACCTACGCGGTCAACGATCCCTACCACGGCGGCACCCATCTGCCCGATGTCACGGTGATCACGCCGGTATTCGACACCGCGGGCACCCATATCCTCTTCTACGTCGCCTCGCGCGGCCATCACGCGGAGATCGGCGGCATCGCCCCCGGCTCGATGCCGGCGAACAGCCGTCGCATCGAGGAGGAGGGCGTCATCTTCGACAACTGGCTGCTCGTCGAGAACGGCCGGTTCCGGGAGGCGGAAACCTTCCGGTTGCTCACCGAAGCGCCGTACCCGTCCCGCAATCCGGCCACCAATCTTGCCGATCTGCGTGCGCAGATCGCCGCCAATGCCAAGGGTGTCGACGAGGTCGGGAAGATGATCGAGCACTTCGGGCTCGACGTCGTCGAGGCGTATATGCGTCATGTGCAGGACAATGCGGAGGAATCGGTGCGCCGCGTCATCGACGCGCTCGACGACGGCGAGTACGCCTACGAGACCGATCTCGGCGCCGTCATTCGCGTCCGGGTCACGGTTGATCGGGAAAACCGCAGCGCCACCATAGATTTCAGCGGAACCTCGGCACAGCTGGACGGTAATTTCAACGCGCCCTACGCGGTGGCGAACGCGGCGGTCCTATATGTCTTCCGCACGCTGGTCGCAGACGATATCCCGCTCAACGACGGCTGCCTGCGCCCGCTGCGGATCATTGTGGCGCCCGGCTCGATGCTCGCGCCCGAACCGCCCGCCGCGGTCGTCGCCGGCAATGTCGAGACCTCTCAGGCGATCACCGGCGCGCTGTACGCGGCGCTCGGGGTGCAGGCCGAGGGCTCGGGCACGATGAACAACGTCACCTTCGGCAACGACCGCAGCCAGTACTACGAGACGATCGGTTCCGGTTCCGGTGCGGGCGAGGGCTTCGACGGCGCGCCGGTGGTCCAGACCCATATGACCAACTCCCGGCTCACCGACCCCGAGGTGCTGGAATGGCGGCTGCCGGTGCTACTCGAGGAATTCTCGGTTCGCACGGGCAGCGGCGGCACGGGTCGATGGCACGGCGGTGACGGTGCCGTGCGCCGACTCCGGTTCACCGAGGCGGTGACGGTATCGACGCTGTCGAGTCACCGTCGGGTGCCGCCCTACGGCATGGCGGGCGGTGCGCCAGGGGGCATGGGCCGCAACCGCGTCGAGCGTGCGGACGGCACGGTGCAGGAGCTGCGTGGTGCGGATTCGGCGCAGCTCGACTCCGGGGATGTGCTGGTCATCGAGACGCCAGGTGGTGGCGGGTACGGCAGAGTGACATAGCTCACATTCAGGGTGTCGCGCCGGAAAGGAGACGACTGAGCGCAGCCACGTCATTCCCTGGATACGCACTGTTCACAGCCGTGAACATGGTCGTGTTCGCCGAGGCCAAGTACGCTCGGAGCAATCATGGCCATGTATTTCGATCCGACGTCATGGTCACCGATGCGGGCCGTCGACCTGGGGAAGCGACTCTTCGACCAATCCCTGCTGGAGCAATGGCTCTCGTTCACCACCGCCTGGGTGGATCCGGTGGCCGACCTCGGTGCGGGCACGGTCACCGCGCTGATGCCGGACGTACTGATGACGGTGCTGAGTGAGGGCATTCTCAGCCGGTTCGGCGGCCAAGCGGTCACCGCCACCTTGCTCGGCCATGACCTGAACGCGACGCTGCAGGTACTCAAGGTGCGCCGCCGCGGCGCGCATTTCCAGACCAAAACCGTCCTGTCCAATATGCGCTGGGACGATCACCCGATCGAACACGTCACCGTAATCGCGCACGGTGTCCGGCTGGTGCCCGGCGTGCCGACGAAGGCCCGGGTGCAGCAGCTGGACCTGAACGGAACCGTCACCGCCGCGGCGCTGGTCGGCTGGCTCAATACCCAGCAGCTCGACTGGGAACTCAGCGTCGACGCGAGCGGATTGATCCGGGCCGAGCATCGAGACCGCCGCATCACCGCATTGGTGGAGGCCCAGGTGCGCGACAACCTGGTGACTGTCGAAATCCACCGGGCGAACTGGTTGGGCATGCGGATACCGCGAAATATGCTGACCTCCCCGGCGATCCTGCTGGATCGGCTGCCGAACGACGCACGCATCGTGCACGCCACCCGCGAGGGCGATCTGGTGCGCTTCCGGGTCGAACTACCGGAGATCACCGGTTCGTTCGATCTCGCGCAGATCCGCTCGGCGATCGTGGCCGGGACCACGCTGATCATCTTCTGATCCCCGCACGAATCCGGTTTCCGCCCTGAACATTCAGCCTTGGGACTTCCACCATTCCAGCAGCGCGGCTTCGGCCTCGTCCCTATTGAGCGGTCCGCGATCCAGGCGCAGCTCCTTCAGGAACCGCCACGCTTTGCCGACCTCGGGACCAGCGGGAATGCCGAGCAGTTCCATGATCGCGTTGCCGTCCAGATCCGGGCGGACCCGGTCCAGATCCTCCTGCTCCTGCAGCCGGGCGATGCGCACCTCGAGTTCGTCATAGGTGGCGCGCAGTGCGGCGGCCCGGCGCTTATTGCGGGTGGTGCAGTCGGCGCGGACCAGTTTGTGCAGCCGAGGTAGCAGATCATCGGCGTCGGTGACATAGCGGCGCACCGCCGAATCGGTCCACTGCCCCTTGCCGTAGCCGTGAAAACGCAAGTGCAGGAACACCAGTCGCGCCACGTCCTCGGTGAACTGCTTGGGGTACTTCAGCGCTCGCATCCGCTTGCGGACCATCTTCGCGCCGACCACCTCATGGTGATGGAAGCTGACGCCGCCGCCCGGTTCGTTGCGCTTGGTATCGGGCTTGCCGATATCGTGCAGCAGCGCGGCCCAGCGCAGCACCAGGTCCGGATCGCCCTCCTCCAGGTCGATGGCCTGCTGCAGCACGGTGAGCGAATGCCAGTACACGTCCTTGTGCTGGTGGTGCTCGTCGATCTCCAGCTTCATCTCGGGCACCTCGGGCAGCACCAGCTGGGCCAGGCCGGTCTCGCACATGACGTTGATGCCGTCGATGGGGTGTGCGGAGGCGATGAGCTTATCGAGTTCGGTGCGTACCCGCTCCGCGGTGATCCGCTCGATCTCGCTCGCCATCGCGGTGATCGCGGCCCGCACCCGCGGATGTAATTCGAAGCCGAGCTGCGCGACGAAACGCGCCGCCCGCAGCATGCGCAGCGGATCGTCGTTGAACGAATCCTCCGGCGCCGCAGGCGTATCCAGCATTCCGGCGAGCAGCGCGTCCATTCCGCCGAGCGGATCGACGAACTCCAGCGACCCGTCGGACCCGATCTTCACCGCCATCGCATTGACCGTGAAATCGCGGCGCACCAGGTCATCTTCGAGCGAATCACCGAAGGTGACCTCGGGATTGCGCGACACCCGGTCATAGCTGTCGCTGCGGAAGGTGGTGATCTCCAACTGCTGATCGGACTTCGACGCACTGACCGTGCCGAACGCCAGACCACCGGTATCCCACAAATAGTCGGCCCAGCCGCGCAGCAACTCCTGCACCTGCTCCGGCCTGGCATCGGTGGTGAAATCCAGATCGGTCCCCAACCGCCCGAGTACGGCGTCACGCACGCTGCCCCCGACCAGGTACAGCTCATGGCCGCGCGCGGCGAACAACTCACCCAGCGGCGTCAGCACATCGGACAACCGCCCGAGCGTGACCGCGGCCGCGGCCAGCAATCGGGTACGTCGATCCAACGCTGCATCCTCGGACTTGGGCGAAACCACGAAACAGCAGCTTACCGAGCGCGCACAACCGATATTCCAGCGCAACCCACGGAGCCGCCACAGATATATAAGGGCAAGCGCATGAGGCGAGCTGGCAGCACATAAGTATCGAGTACCGCACATGAAGACCGAGCGCCCCCGGATCCGCACAACACCCAGCTCGCGATCACTCGCGATACGCAGCCATTTCGGAGCGAGTCTTACGAACGACGTTCACAGCCCGTCTCCTGTCCGAGCGAACGAGCAGCCATCGGCTCAGCCGGGCCGTCGAAGCGCATGCGCCGCAGGCACGAGCCCGACCACTCGGCCGGTGTACACCCAGCGCCGAACGATCAGCACATCAGCGACGACCACGAAGCGAGTCTTACGAGCAACTGTCGGCGGCCAGTCTCGCGTCCGAGCGAACGAGCAGCCATCGGCTCAGCCGGGCCGTCGGAGCGCATGCGCCGCAGGCACGAGTCCCGACCACTCGGCCGGTGTACACCCAGCGCCGAACGTCCACACATCAGCGACCACCACGGAGCGAGTCTTACGAGCGACCGTTGGCGGCCCGTCTCGCGTCCGAGTCGTCGAAGCGCATGCGCCGCAGGCGCGAGTCTCGACGGCTCGGACGCGAGACACCAGGGGGCCGCCAACACGCAGCACCGCAGGTGCTGCAAATCCAACACAGTAGGATTGCGTGGTGTCTCCGGCCGATCGCGCGAACAGTCGACGCCGCCAGCCCCGGCGCCGCGGTTCGGCCGCCAACGCGGCGAAACCGCGCATGCGCACGGTACGGGAAACCTCGGCGGGCGGACTTGTCGTCGACGGGTTGGACGGGCCGAGCGAAAAACGCAGTGCGGCGCTGATCGGGCGGACCGATCGGCGTGGCAGACTGCTGTGGTCGCTGCCCAAGGGACATATCGAAGAGGGGGAGACACCCGAGCAGACGGCGATCCGTGAGGTCGCCGAGGAGACCGGAATCAACGGAATCGTGGTCGCCGAACTCGGCAGCATCGATTACTGGTTCGTCACCGAGGGTCGTCGGGTACATAAGACCGTGCATCATTTTCTGCTGCGTTCCATCGGTGGTGAACTCTCCGACGCCGATGTCGAGGTCACACAGGTCGCATGGGTTCCGTTGAGCGAACTGGATTCTCGGCTGGCCTACGCCGATGAGCGACGCCTCGCCGAAGTGGCGAACCGGATGATCGACCGGATGGAGACCGGCAAGCGATGACCCAGACTTTTCGGCATCGCGCAGCGATTCCGTTGGGGGTGGTGGCCGGGCGACGGGTGGGCCTGTTCCGGATCATCGTGGCGGTCCTGACCATTCTCGGCTCGGTGACGGCGCTACCGGTGTTGATCGCCCAGCACGCCGCCGCCCAGCCGACGACGCCGAATAGTTCGTCGTCGCCGAAATTCCTGAAGCTGACCCTGGATTCGGTGAATCCGGCCGCGGTGACCACAACCAGCGACCCCACCCTGACGGTTGCGGGCACCGTCACCAATATCGGTGATCGGGTGGTCGACGACGTCAGCGTCCGCGTCCAGCGCGCCGCCGCGGTCGCGACACCGAGCGCGCTGCGCTCGACACTGCGCCTCGACCAGGTCAACTACGACGTGACCGGACCGTTCGAGGATGTCGCCGAACGTTTGAGCCCGGGCCAGCGCAAACAGTTCACGATCAGCATCGCGCTGCGCTCCGGCAGCTCCACCGCGCTCGATATCAGCAAGCCCGGCGTCTATCCGCTGCTGCTGAATGTCAACGGGGAACCGGCCTACGGCACCCAGGCCCGCCTCGACGATGCCCGGTTCCTGCTCCCGGTACTCGGCGTCCCGCCCGCGGCCGACACCTCCGGTGCGGCGACCCAGCCGGTGCCCGCCGCCCCGGATGCACCGGTGGCGACGACGCTGCTGTGGCCGCTGGCCGACCGCCCGCGACTGGTGGCGGGTGTCCCCGGCTCGGTCAATGGGAAGGCCGAGCTCACCGATGACGAATTGGCCGCGTCGCT
Source organism: Nocardia sp. CA-107356 (assembly GCF_050946365.1). Taxonomy (NCBI): domain Bacteria; kingdom Bacillati; phylum Actinomycetota; class Actinomycetes; order Mycobacteriales; family Nocardiaceae; genus Nocardia; species Nocardia sp. CA-107356. The sequence continues at coordinate 10,227,046 of NZ_CP191992.1, forward strand.
GGGCAAGGGTGGGCGCCTCGACCAATTGCTCGGCGCATTGGAGTCGGTGCTCGGCACCAATCCGGCGACTCGCGATCGGACGCTGACATCGGCGGTCTGCGTCGGCGTCGATCCCGATCTGCTGATCACCGCGCAGGCGATGACCAAGGGCTATCGCGTGCTGGCCAGCCCGTCCGATCCGGACGGCGCGACCCGGGCTGGCGCTGGAGCTGATCAGGCCCAGACCTGGCTGGACCGGCTGCGCGCCGTCGCCGCGTCGGTCTGCACCGTCGCACTGCCGTTCGCGCAGGTCGATGTCACGGCACTGGCCGCGGTCAATGATGCGGACCTGTCCGCGCGAGCGCTGGACGCACCCGCCGATATCGTCGACTCGATCCTGGCCACCAAAACGGTGCGCGGGGTGAGCGTGCCCGATTCCGGCTCCATCGATCAGAGCGCGGGAATGTTGTTGCGCAGCCACGGTTTCGGGACCGCCGTACTGGCCGACACTGCGGCCGTCCCGCTCGGCACCGCAGGTACTACCGCGGCATCGCAGCCGCCGACGACCACGGGGCGCAACAGCACCGGCAATCAGAGCACCGCCAACCAGAGCACCGCGAGCCAGCCGCTGCCGGAGACGAGTACGCCCGATGTGGTCCGGCTCGCCGAAATCGCACCGGTGCCCGCTACACCGAACGGTACGCCCGAGGCGACACCCGAACCGGAACCGCAGACCAGCGCAACACCAGCACCCAGCACCTCGACGTCGGGCACGTCCACCACCAGCACACCGCCCCCCGGCACCCCGCCCCCGCCAGCGACTGCGCCCGCCGACCCGGCATTGCACGCGGCGACCTTCGACATCTGGTCCGCGACCGCCCTCGCCGCGGTCGGCTCCAATCCGCCGACACCGTCGTTCACCCCGTCCCGGGTTCGCTACGACGTCACCAACGACTCCCGGATGGCCCGGCTGCAGGACGCGCTGGGCGCCATCACCTGGACCGCGCTGAACCCGGAACCGAATCGGCCGCGTTCGTTATTGCTGGTGCCGCCGCAGCAGTGGGGCGCGAACCGGGACGAGGCCACCGCAGTCCTCAAACAGGTCGAACTGCTGCTGCACAACAATCTCGCCACCCCGCGCACGCTCGCCGAATTGGTTGCCGAGCCGCCCGACGCACAGCCATACGAACCCGACTACTTGCCGCAGGCCGCCCATGACGCTGTCCCGGAACGCTTCGTAGTCCCGGTCCGCGACCAGGGACACCGGATCACCGAACTCATGCGCGCACTCGTCGAGGTGCCCGAGGCCGAGCCGACACCGCGCCAATTCCTGACCCCGCTGCGCGATGATCTGCTGCGCCTAATGACGCTCTCGGACCGCCGCTCCGGTGACTCCGCGCAGCCGGACACCTATGCCCAGCGCCGTCTCGACCAGACGACGCGCACGATGGACCGGCTCTACGGTTCGGTCACGGTACTGCCGCCCGGCGGGGTCTACACGCTGGCCTCCGAACAGAGCCCGCTGCTCTTGGTCGCCCGCAACGACCTGCCGGTCGCCATTCGGATCAGGTTCCGGATCGAGGCACCAGCGGAGACGAAGATCACCGATCCCGGCGAGGAAACGCTGCCGCCCACCGGGAGTCGGTCGTTCCAGATTCCGACCGAGGTCAGCGATAGCCGTAACCTGGTCATCCCGATCTCCCTTACCACGCCCGATGGGATCGCACTCGGCAATCCCACTTCGGTATCGGTGCGTTCGAACGCCTACGGTCAGACCTTGGCAATAATTACGGCGTGTGCCGGAATACTGCTGTTCCTGTTGGCCGGGCGCCGGTTGTGGCGACGGTTCCACGGACAGCCGGATCCGGCCGACGAAGGGTTCGATCCGGGCACCCGGCGCCGAGTGAACAGGTATCGGCGTGCACGCCAACGCGTACTACAGCAGCAGGAGCATCAGGAGGCGAGATGAAGACGACGACCGCTCGCTCGCGCTCGGCTGTCGTCGCCGTGCCTCTTCGACCGACCTGCAACCAGTCGGCCGCCCTTGATCGGTACCGACCCCGCACCACTCATGGCATCGTGGAGGACAATCGCGTAACACCCTGGACGTCATCGGCCGGGTGTCGGGGGACAGCATGGCGCAGGAGGCACGATGAGCGACGATGATCTATCCGCTCATCGGCAACGACCTGTTGATCGGCCCGACGGACCCCAGGCCCGCCGGGCGCCCGCGGCCCCCTGGGAACGGCGCCTGGCGCAGCCACCGGAAGAACCGGAGGACGCGGACATGACTCCCGATGACCGTTACGGCGATTCGCCGCGCGTACCGCAGGTGAGTCGTCCCGGGCCGCCACAGCGTCCGATGCCACCGGCCCGCCCGGCACCGCGCGTCGTACAGCCGCCCACCGGGCCGATGGCCCCACCCTCCGGCGCGCTGCCGCGCCAATCCGCACCGCAGCGGCCGGGCCCCCGCCCCCCGCAGTATCCGGAACCGCAGCAGTACCCGGACCCGCAGCAATATCCGGACCCGCAGCAATATCCCGAACCCCGGCCGCATCCGAGCCAGCAATCGCATCCGGGCCAGCGCCAATATCCGGCCACGCAGCCACCGCCCGGCCCGGCCCGGCAGCGCCCGATGCCGCCCGGCCAGCCGGTCCCCGGACCGTCGGGGCGGCCGCCGCGGGTGCCACCCCAGCGTTTCGCGCCGCCGCCGAACTATCAGACACCGCGGCCGAGCTATCAGACACCGCCGCCGCAGCCCGCCGCGACGCGCCAGCCGCCGATCGAACGACCGCGACCCGAGCGACAGCAGATCGATCGACAGCCCCCGGTAGAGCGACAGCGCCCACCCCGGGAGCCGGGCAGCCGACCTCGGACCGAGGAATGGCCGGCCGCATCCGCCTCGAATGCGGTCGCCACCGAAACCAAGCAGAGCGCGAGTTCGCGACTGCTGCGCGACTCCGGTTCGATCGCGATCGCGACGCTGATCAGCCGGATAACCGGCTTCGGCAAACAGCTACTGCTGCTGACCGCGCTCGGCCCGGCCATCGCCAGTGCCTACACCTCGGCCAACCTGATCCCGAATATGATCACCGAGCTCGTCCTCGGCGCGGTACTGACCGCGATGGTGGTGCCGACGCTGGTGCGCGCCGAACAAGAGGACGACGATGGCGGCGTCGCGTTCGTCCGCAGGTTGGTGACCGCCGCCTTCGCGGTACTCGCCGCGGCCACCCTGTTCGCCGCGGCGGCGACGCCGGTACTAGCCACCCGCGTCTTCGTCTCCTCGGACGGCAAGGTCAATACCGAACTGACGACGGCACTGACTTATCTACTGGTGCCCGCCATCCTGTTCTACGGCATGTCGGCGCTGTTCACGGCGATCCTGAATACCCGGCAGAACTTCAAGCCGGGCGCGTGGGCGCCGGTGCTGAACAACGTCGTCGTGCTCGTCGTGCTGGCCCTATATGCCCTGACGCCGGGTGAGATCACGCTGGATCCGGTCCGGATGAGTGATCCGAAACTGCTGGTCCTCGGCGGCGGCATCACCGTCGGCGTGGCCACCCAGGCGCTGAGTCTGCTGCCCGCGATCCGGCGCAATCACATCGATCTGCGGCCGCTGTGGGGTGTCGATGCGCGGCTCAAGCAGTTCGGCAAGATGGGCTCGGCCATCATCCTGTACGTGGTGATCAGCCAGGTCGGTCTGATCGTCTCGAATCACATCGCATCGGCGGCCGACGAGGCCGGACCAGCGATCTATACCAATGCCTGGTTGCTGCTGCAATTGCCCTACGGCGTACTCGGTGTCACGCTGCTGACCGCGATCATGCCGCGACTGAGCCGCAACGCGGCCGCCGACGACACCCCGGCCGTCGTGGACGATCTCTCCGTCGCGACCCGGTTGACCATGATCGCTCTGGTGCCCGTCGTCACCTTCCTGACGCTGGCCGGACCGCAGGTGGGCGAGGCGCTGTTCGGCTACGCACGCTTTTCCGGTGACGCCGAACGTCTCGGTGAAGCAGTGAGCTGGTCGGCCTTCGCGCTGATCCCGTACTCCCTGGTGCTGATCCACCTGCGCGTGTTCTACGCCAGGGAGCAGGCGTGGACGCCGACGTGGATCATCCTCGGCATCACCACGATCAAGATCCTGTTCTCGGCGCTGGCACCGTTCCTCGCGAGCAGCAGCGATCAGGTCGTGATCATCCTCGGTGTCGCGACCGGTCTCGGCTTCCTGGCCGGTGCCATCATCGGCGGCTATCTACTGCACCGCAGTCTCGGCGATCTGCGCATGGTCAATGTCGGACGCACGGTGACCCGCGTCCTGCTGGCCTCGATCGCGGGCGGCGCGGTGATGCTCATCGTGGACAAGGTGCTCGGGCTGGACCGGCTCTCCGGCGGACCCGGCTCGCTGATCCGGGTGACGCTATCGGCGATCGTCATGTTCGCCGTCGCCTTCGGGCTGATGCGACTGGCTGGTATTCCGGAGATCGTCGCGATCACCGTTGCCATCTCCCGGCGCCTCGGCTTCACCCCGCCCGCCCCGGATCTCGACCTCGATGGTCCGGTCGAGGACGAGTACGCGACGCAGGTGTTCCGGCGGCCCGATCCGTATGTGGCATACCCTGGTTTCGACCCGTACATGGATGCCCAGACCATGGTGCTACCCGTGATCAGAGCTCATGCCGTTGACAGCACCGGTATGGGCGAGTTCCCGTACCCTGTTCGGCAGAGAAGCACAAGTGGCGAGTTCGCCGGAACTTCGACATATCAGGGCGAAGGAGGAACGAAGGTGAGCGACGACGCGGCGCTGGGCGGCGTCCCAGCCGCCGAATCTGCTGTGACCAAGGCAGGTGGGCTCTCCACAGATGTTCCGCCCACCGCGGACGCCTCCGATCCCGGGTACGCGAACCAGGCGGCCGATAATGGTCCGCCGGTGCATGATTCGGCGTCCGGATCCGGTGAGCAACCGCGGGAGGCTCCGCAGCGCGATCCGATGTACGACACCGGGATGATCCCGATCCCGCCGCAGCTACCGCCGATGGGCGGCGGCGATCCGGCCGGTCGGCGCACACCGCGCGGCCCCAAGCTGATTCCGGGCGCATCGGTTGCTGGCGGCCGCTACCGGCTGCTCGCTGGTCACGGCGGCTCCCGTGGGCTCAGGTTCTGGCAGGCACTCGATATCAAGCTCGACCGCGAGGTCGCGCTGACCTTCGTCGACGCCGATCAGAAGGCCACCGACAACTCCGGCCACGACGGTCCGCAGGCCATTCTGTCGCGCACACTGCGCCTCGGCCGGATCAACTCGCCGGGCCTGGCCCGCGTGCTCGATGTGGTGCGCGGCAGCTCCGGCGGCATCGTGGTGGCCGAATGGACGCCGGGCCGGTCGCTGCGCGAGATGGCCGAGACGGTGCCCTCGCCGATCGGTGCGGCCAGGGCCATCCGGGCATTGGCCTCCGCGGCTGAGCTGGCGCATCGCGGCGGTGGTTCGCTGTCCATCGACCATCCGGATCGGGTCCGGATCAGCGCGACCGGTGATGCGGTGTTGGCATTCCCCGGCACGCTGTCCGATTCCGACGCGCAGTCCGATGTCCGCGGCCTCGGCGCCATGCTCTACGCGCTGATCACCGCACGCTGGCCCATCCGCGCCGGCGGTATGACCGGCACTGCGGCGACGGTCGGCGGGCTGCGGCTGGCCGATTTCGGCTCGGACGGAACCCCCGTCGAGCCGCGGCAGATCAGACCCGAGGTGCCCTTCGAGATCTCGGCGGTCGCGGTTCGGTCGCTGGAATCGAATAAGGGTGTACGCACCGCCGCGACCGTGCAGCATGTGCTCGAACAGGCCTCGGTGGTCGATCAGAAGACCGACTTCATCCCGGTGCTGCGACTCGGTCAGCGTCCGCCGAGCAGTGCCGAAGAATCGCTCGCCGATCCGGATTTGCTTGCGGCGGAACGGGAACGCTCGCAGCGGATGATGTGGATCATGGTCGGTCTCGGCATCCTGGCCGCGCTGGTGGTCGGCATCATCATCTGGTGGATGGTCAGCGTCTTCGCACCGGGTGCCTCCGATGCCCCACTCAACGAGCAGCGCAATATCGGCCTCACCACGAACAGTTCACCAGGACCCGCACCGTCGACCGGCGGTGCCACGGGTACCCCCACGGGCGGGGTGCCGGTTCCGGTGACCGGTGTGACGGTCTTCTCCCCGGAGGGCACTCCGGACAATGTCAGCGGTACGGGGGCGGTGCTCGATCACGATCCGGGCACCGTCTGGCGCACCGATCAGTACTTCCAGCAGTTCCCGGCGCTCAAGAAGGGCGTCGGGCTGCTGGCCACACTGCCGAGTCCGGCGAAGCTGACCAGCGTCTCGATCGAATCGCCGAGCCCTGGCACATCGGTCGAGATCCGTACCTCACCGACGGCCTCGCCGACGCTGGATCAGACCCAGTTGATCGGCTCGGCGCGACTAGAGAACGGCGTCACCGAAATACCGGTTCACGCCGATCAGGCAGCCCGCTACGTGCTCGTGTGGATCACCGGCCTCGGCAACTCCGGTGGCCAGTTCCAGACCTCGATCGCCGATCTCCGCTTCGACGCCGCGGCTTGAGTTCCTCCGCCTCTGCGTACCTCTAGTCCATCCAAGTAAGTACCGCGACAGCTGCTTTCAGGTCGAGTGTCGCGTTATCCTGCGAAATCAGTTGTCGCTCTTCGCATCCCGCCCGCCGGTGTCGATTCCCCGGGCATTCGGATCCCCAGCACTTCGCTTGCTGCTGAATCCTTACTGACGATATGATCGTTCCGCGCTCTCAGCAGGGGAGCTCCCCGGGTTCTGGTTGTTCGATCCTGGATGCTGCGAAATCTTCGATGATGGTCGATCGCGCCCGTCGTCGCGTGAGAGCTGTCCAAGGGGTTGGTTTTGCCGTCCGAACTGAACGAGGAATCCCACGGGGGGAAGGCGCGGCCTGTGGCGTTCCGAGAGCGTTCGTTCATCCCCGATGAGTTCACCGACGTCGAACTGCTGCAGGCCCATGTGCGCGGTCAGCGCCACGCCTTCGCCGAACTGCTGCGCCGCCATAACGACCATCTCTGGCAGACCGCCTTGCGCACCTCCTACACCCGCGAGGACGCGGCCGACTCGCTCCAGGACGCCCTGCTCTCGGCACACCGCACCGCCGCCTCGTTCCGCGCGGAGGCCGAGGTGCGCAGTTGGCTGCACGCCATCGTGGTGAACGCCTGCCTGGACCGGATCCGGCGCAATAAGACCCGCCGAGCCGTATCGCTGTCGCCGGAGACCATGCCGGAACCGAAGGACACCAGGGACGATATCGCCGAGCTGGAGATGTCGCTGGTGATCGACCGCGCCCTGTTCACGCTGCCGCAGGATCAGCGGGCCGCCTTGGTGGCGGTAGAACTGGAGGGGCGTAGTGTCGCCGAAACGGCGGCACTGCTCGGCGTTCCGGAGGGGACGATCAAAAGCCGATGTGCGCGCGGTCGCCAGCGGCTACAAGAACGTTTGGAATTTCTGCGCGATCCGGGGAACCGGAAGTAGCCGAGATGCGTCATTAATAGTGACGGACAACCAGACGATGTATTCGCAGTGCCCGCGACGTGCGGGCTCCCGCGATATCCACTCGAGAACCACGGAGGTGTGATGGCGACCCGGTCCGTTCCGCAGCCTCCGTTCTCAGCGGAACTGCTTGCCGACCTACACGCCGACAATGTCGCGCCGGAACTCAGCGAGCAGCTGTGGCCTGTGGTCCGCAACGATCCGGAGGCCCTACGCTTCCTGAATTCGCTCGACGACGTCAGCGCCGAACTACGCGCCCTCGGCCGCGACGAACGCATCATGCACGCGATGCCCGCCGATATCGCGGCCCGGCTGGAAGAGTTCGTCGACGGCCTCGACGTGGCCGAAGAGCCCACCGAGCGGGTCGCGACCATCCACCACCTGCCCTCGACCGCCACATGGTCCGGAACGTCGGTCGCCGGGCGGCCCGAATCCGCCGACGACACAATGGTTTCCGAGACGCGGCCGGTTTCCGACACCCATCCGGAACCCTTCACCGCGCCGATCCCGCTCGTGGACCGTCGCCCGCGCCGACTCCGCTGGCTCGCTGCCGCGGCGGCCCTCATCGCGGCCGTGGCCTGCGCCGCGATCGCCGTGGCGACCATGCGCGGACATGAGGTCGCGCCGACCGCGCAACCGACCACCGGCAACGTCCAACTCGGTGACGAACTCAACGCCACGGTCGCACTCACCGCACTCGGTCGCAACGACGTCACCGGCGTACTCGGCACCCCGGCGGCCCTGAATCGCTGCGTACACGCCAACGGCCTGGACCGCACCGTGCTCGGCTCGACCAATACCACCTTCCGGGGCAAGGACGCCGTCCTGATCTTGCTGACCGGCCCGCGCCCGCACAAGATCACCGCACTGGTCGTCGGAATAGGTTGCGGCGCCAACGATCCCCAACAGTTGGCACTTACCGATATCGGTTAGCCCCACAAGGTATCCGCGCCGACCAGCCGCGTCACGGCCATCGTGCGACTCGACCCGCAACGTTCGGCTCCTCGCACGACGATTCACTGGCGAATCAGTGCCTGGCGGGGGAGAACACGCGCGAACATCATCGGTGAGTGGGCTGGTTCACGTCGGGCGGTTGTGCCGCATCACGTTGGGAACAACACCGTTTACCCTGTTGTTGACCGACACGTCTAACGAAACTCCCCTCGGAAGGGTCACATGAGCACCGCAGTTCGCGACTTGATCATCGTCGGCTCCGGACCCGCCGGTTACACGGCTGCCGTCTACGCCGCCCGCGCCGAACTCCAGCCTTTGCTTTTCGAGGGCACCCAGTTCGGTGGCGCGCTGATGACCACCACCGACGTCGAGAACTTCCCTGGCTTCCGCAACGGCATCATGGGCCCGGACCTGATGGAGGAGATGCGCGAGCAGGCCAAGCGGTTCGGCGCAGATATCCGCACCGAGGACGTGGACGCCATCGACCTGAGCGGCCCGATCAAGACGGTCACCGTCGGCGATGAGACCTACCAGGCCTATGCCGTGATCCTCGCCATGGGCTCGGCCGCGCGTTATCTGAACGTTCCCGGTGAGCAGAAGCTGCTCGGCCGCGGCGTCAGCGCCTGTGCCACCTGCGACGGCTTCTTCTTCAAGGGCCAGGACATCGTGGTGGTCGGCGGCGGCGACTCCGCGATGGAGGAGGCGACCTTCCTCACCAAGTTCGCCAGCAGCGTGACCATCGTGCACCGCCGCGAGGAATTCCGTGCTTCGCGCATCATGCTGGAGCGCGCCAAGACCAATGAGAAGATCAAGTTCGTACTCAATGCCGAGGTCGCCGAGGTCAACGGCGATACCAGCGTGACGAGCCTGACACTGCGCGACACCCGCACCGGCGAGACCTCCGAACTGCCCGCGACCGGTCTGTTCGTGGCGATCGGCCACGACCCGCGCAGCGACCTGGTCCAGGGCCAGGTGGAACTGGACGACGAGGGCTACGTGCAGGTGGAGCACCCGTCGACCGCGACCAAGGTGCCCGGCGTCTTCGCCGCGGGCGATCTGGTCGACCATACCTACCGTCAGGCCATCACGGCCGCGGGCACCGGCTGTCGCGCCGCGATGGACGCCGAGCGCTGGCTGGCCGAACAGGGTGACATCACCGCGAACACCCTGGATCACGCCGGTAACCCGGTTGGCGTGCCCGCCAACTGATCTCATCACTTTTGCACTACAAGGAGATAGCCATGTCCGAAAACACGGTAACCGTGACCGACGCGTCCTTCGCCGACGACGTGCTGCTCAGCGAGAAGCCCGTACTGGTCGACTTCTGGGCGGACTGGTGCGGTCCGTGCAAGATGGTCGCCCCCGTACTGGAGGAGATCGCGGGCACGCACGCGGATAAGCTGACCGTGGCCAAGCTGGACGTGGACGCCAACCCGGATACCGCCCGCGATTACAAGATCCTTTCGCTGCCCACTATGATGCTGTTTTCCGGTGGTAAGCCGGTTAAGCAAATCGTCGGTGCGAAGGGCAAAGCCGCCCTGCTGCGTGAACTCGACGGCATTATCTGACGTTTCATAAATCGACACGTCCAAAGAACGCCGTCATTCGACGACGCGCCGTAGGATGCCTGGACGCCGGGAATTGCTGAATTCCGGTCCGGGTCTGAGACAATCGACCGACCTCCGGTCGTGCGAAGGTGTGTAGCCATCGCATGAGTGGGTACCCGGGTTGACGGAAGGAAAGGGCTCTCACGCATGCACCGACTTCGTCACGGCGATACCGGTCCAGCCGTCGCCGAGGTTCGGAGCACCCTGGCAAGTCTCGGGTTTCTGCACACGCACTCCGCCGCAGCCGATCACGCTGATCCGCGAGAGTACTGGAAAGATACCGACGCCTCCTTCGATCGCCAGCTCGACTCGGCGGTTCGCGCCTTCCAACAGCACCGCGGACTGCTGGTCGACGGCGTCGTCGGACCGGCAACGTACCGGGCGCTCAAGGAAGCTTCGTATCGGCTCGGCGCCCGCACGCTGATCTACCAGCTCTCCGCACCGCTCTACGGCGACGACGTGGCAACCCTGCAGCGCAAGCTGCAGGACCTCGGTTTCTACGTGCACCGCGTCGACGGCTACTTCGGACCGCATACCCATGACGCCCTGACCGCATTCCAGCGGGAGATCGGCTTGGCCGCGGACGGTATCTGTGGTCCGGACACACTGCGCTCACTCGAGCTGCTCGGCGCGCGCGTCACCGGCGGCAATCCGCACCGGATCGCCGAGGAGGAGGTCGTGCACCGGGCCGGTCCACAGCTGACCGGTAAGCGGATCGTCATCGATCCCGGCCTCGGTGGCCCGGATAAGGGTTTCCCGGTGCCGACCGAATACGGCGACGTCTATGAGTCGGAGATCCTGTGGGATCTGGCCAGCAGGCTGGAGGGCCGGATGGCCGCCACCGGCATGGAAACCTTCCTGTCGCGGCCCTGGGGTGCGAATCCGACCGACGCCGAGCGCGCCGACACCTCCAATGCCTTCGATGCCGATCTGATGATCTCGCTTCGCTGCGCGACCAACCCGAGCCCGTCGGCCAATGGTGTCGCCGGCTTCCATTTCGGCAACTCGCACGGCTCGGTGTCGATGATCGGCCAGGTGCTCGCCGGATTCATCCAGCGTGAGGTCGTCGCGCGAACCTCGTTGCAGGACTGCCGAACTCACGCACGCACGTGGGATCTGCTGCGGCTCACCAAAATGCCGACCGTGCAGGTCGATATCGGTTATCTCACCAACGAATACGACGCATCGGTGCTCACCAATCCCCGGATGCGCGATGTTATCGCCGAAGCCATCCTCATCTCGGTGAAGCGGCTCTATCTACTCGGGCAGGACGATCAGCCAACGGGCACATACACTTTCGCCGAACTGCTGGCGGAGGAGTTGGCCGCGGCCGACCGCATGTAGTGAATTACATCCCGGCCCAACACATTACGATCTACTGATCAATAGCCACACGAGTGCGCCCCTGCCGACAATCCGTCAGCAGGGGCGCACCGGTTCTGTGCGGGGGGGAGTCTCAGGGCGCTCCGACGCGGAAGGGGACCGTCAGCGAGGCGGCCGCGAGCAGCTGATCGAGTGCCCGCTCCACGTCTTCCTTCCAGCCGTGATCGGAGTTGAGCTCCAAGCGCAGTCGGGGGAAACGATGATGTGGCGCCACCACTTCGAAGCCGACATCCTCCAAGAAGTCGGCCTCGATCATGCAGGTCTCCGGCGAGCATTCGGTCGCCGAACCGGCCGAGGCCGCATCCCGGACCGGTGAGCCGATCCGCTCCATCAACCGCATCGAACCGAGCGAACGATCCGACATCGCCGTCGCCGGTGGCTCGGTGCGAATCCCGAAGGCCTCCAGCGCACGCACGCCGCGACGTACCAGATCGGCCACCACGGCCGTCATGAGCCGCTGGGCTATGTCGGCATCCTGGTGGGGGAATTCGGCCCGCAGCGTGGTCAGCAGGACCGCGTCCGGGCTTACCGGCGATGTGGGGAAGAGGGCGGCGCGCGGTACGGCACTCGGTGGCGAATACAGCGCACACCCCGCGACCTTGCCGTCCACATTCGCGACCTGACCGCACGAACCCCATTCCAGCATGACCGTGGAGAGCCAGGCCTCCTTCTCGAAGACCGGATCACTGAACTCGCGGGACGTCGCGGCGAGGGCCGGATCGATCTCCCAGAACACGCAACGCCGCGCATGCGCGGGTAACTTGTCGAGTCCGCCGAGGGTTAGTGCTGTGACGCTGGTCGACACCGCTCTGCTCAGCCTCCAGCTATCCGATTCATCCACACTCACGCTGCATTCACTCGCCAGCAAGAATAAGCGATCAAAGAGAACCCGCCTCATTCCAGTCGCTGTGTTTGATTTGCGTCGTTCCCGGTGCCCTACGTGACTACGCAGGGCACCGCCTTCGGCCCGTCGCTCTCGCCGCTGTGCTGTTGGTAAGGAGCCTGTCCGGGGGCCGTTTTCCCGCGCCGTCACAGTGACGTTTCGACGCTGAGGACGTGCCTACGGGAAACACAGGGCGATTTTTGCCACTTCTGTTACGTGCCGAGCTGCTGATGTTCCATCATGCCGACGATGCGCTCGAGATCCTCGACCGAACCGAATTCGACAACAATCTTGCCCTTCCGCTTGCCGAGGCTCACGGTGACGCGGGTATCGAAGGACTCCGACAACCGCTCGGCCACATCCTGCAGCCCCGGCATATGAATCGGCTTACGCCGGGCTGCCGGGGGAGCGGCCGTATCCGGATCCCGGTTCGCCAGGGTGACGGCTTCCTCGGTGGCCCGGACCGACAATCCCTCGGCGACGATGCGGGCGGCAAGTACCTCTTGGGCGTCGGCGCCTGCCTCGAGACCGAGCAGCGCGCGAGCGTGTCCGGCGGAGAGAACACCGGCCGCCACCCGACGCTGCACCGGGATCGGCAATTTCAACAGGCGAATCATATTCGTCACGACCGGTCGAGATCGACCGATTCGCGAAGCCAATTCCTCATGGGTGACATCGAATTCCTCGAGCAGCTGCTGATAGGCGGCCGCCTCTTCGAGCGGATTCAGCTGCACCCGGTGAATGTTCTCCAGGAGGGCATCGCGCAGCATCGCGTCGTCCGCGGTCTCGCGGACAATGGCCGGAATGGCCGCTAGCCCGGCCTCCTGGCAAGCACGCCAACGGCGCTCACCCATGACGATCTGATACTTATCCACCCCCGGCTCCAGCCGACGCACCACGATGGGCTGCATCAGGCCGAATTCCTTGATGGAGTGCACCAGCTCGGCGAGCGCGTCCTCCTCGAAGACGTGGCGCGGCTGCTTCGGATTCGGTGCGATCTGCTCCGGCGGAATCTCGCGATAGGTGGCGCCGCCATCCGACAGCTGCTCATCGCTGGGGTCGGGGACTCGGTGCAGGAAAGCCGATGCCGGCTGCGGCCCGATCGGGTCGATTCCGATGACGACATTGGCCGCGGCACTGCCGAGACCCGGTGTGGCACCGAGACCCGGTGTGGCACCGAGACCCGGTGTGGCCGCGGGCCCCGTCGGAATCAACGCGGCAAGTCCGCGCCCCAGCCCACCCTTCTTCGCCTGAGTCATCGGTTATCGACCCTTTCCTCGTTCGCCACCACACTGCACCCGATCAATCACGTGATCCCGTTGGATCATTACGCGCGCTCTGCCGCACCGGGTCGGACCACCGACCGCGCGGCCATCTCACGACCGGCGTCCAGATAACTCATCGCGCCCCGGGAGCCTGGATCATAATCGAGCACCGTCAGGCCGTAGCCCGGCGCCTCGGATACCTTGACACTGCGGGGGATCACCGACTTCAGCACCACATCACCGAAGTGCCCGCGCACCTCCTCGGCGACCTGGTCGGCCAGCTTGGTCCGACCGTCGTACATCGTGAGGATCACCGTGGATACATGGAGTTCGGGATTCAGATGCGCTTGCACCAGACCGATATTGCGGAGCAGCTGCCCGACGCCCTCTAGCGCGTAGTACTCGCACTGGATCGGGATGAGGACCTCTTTGGCCGCGACCATGGCGTTGACGGTGAGCAGACCCAGCGACGGCGGGCAGTCGATCATCACGTAGTCGATGTCGTACCCGGCGATATTGGCCTCCTGAATGGCGGCCTTGAGCCGCCCCTCCCTGGCCACCATGGAAACCAATTCGATCTCCGCACCGGCCAGATCGATGGTGGCCGGAATGCACAGCAGGCGCTCGTTGTGCGGACTCTGCTGGATCGCATCCTTGACCGACACCTCACCGATCAGCAGTTCATAACTGGACGGGACGCCCGAGTGATGTTCGATGCCGAGAGCGGTGCTGGCATTGCCCTGTGGATCCAGATCGATCACGAGAACCGTCATCCCCTGATGCGCAAGGGCGGCCGCGAGATTCACGGTGGTTGTCGTCTTACCGACGCCTCCCTTCTGATTGGCGATGGTGATGATGCGTTGCTCGTACGGTTTCGGCACTGTCACCTTTCCTGGATGCAATATCTGGCTCGCGCGTTGGGCTTCGGCCGCTATCGGGGTCTCACTGGGGGAGATGTGCCCGAACGGTGTGCTTCCGAATGCCTCCGCATCGAAGGTGCTGGAGTCCAGCATCCCCGGCACGCGCGACGTCGTTTCCCGTGAAACATTCGCCGGACCGCTCGACATAGACAGCTCCTAACGCGAGAACCTCAGATCACGTGCGCCCGACCGAATTTGGCGCCGTGTCATAAATAGCTGTGTCGGATCGAACATGATGCTCGATCGGGACCGCGGCGCCCGATCGACCGAGCGGAGTCTCGCCGCTGTAACACCCAGATCCCTCCGTGGCATCAACGCTCACGCCCGACGCTCACTAGCTTGCCAGCACGGAGCGTGATTAGAAAGCTGAATCGCGGCAACGCGCAAAGGACACGCGAATCTGTGTCGAATCTCGCTGCCGCACACATGATTGGCGCGCCCGAATCGCTGTTTCACATGAAACATGAAGTCCTGGATCGGCGTCCGGATCATGTTTCACATGAAACATGGGACGCGTCGTCGCGTCGTCGTCCCTCGCCCGCGAGCACCGAGAGTGTCGGCGCGCGTGACAAGCTCGGCGCTCTCGCGCTCGATCAGGCTGGCGCAATCCGGGTCATCGATTTCCCCATACGATGGCACCAGGTTCAAAACGTCACGTGAAGCTTGGCGTCGGAAGCCGTCCGGATTCAAGACTCCACGGGCGTTGTTTCACATGAAACATTGGCCCGAATCGAATGGGCTACTTCGACTTCCGTGCCGACTTGCCCGCACGCCGCGAGGGACGCTCGGCTCGCGACAGTCGCTCGGCGCTGATCACGAGAGTGGGAGTGGAGACGAGTCCGGCTCCACATTCGAGAACCTTCGCATTCCCCGCGCCCGCCTTCACCAAGGCGTCCCCGTCGCGCTCGAGCTCCTCGGCTGCACTGACCCCCTTCAACGCGAGCATCCTCCCGTGGTCACGAAGGAGAGGAATGGACCACTGCGCCAGCTTCGCCAGCGGGGCGACCGCACGGGAGGTCACCACATCTGCACCGCCCGCTTCCTTCGTCACGCCCGATTGTTCGGCCCGCCCGCGCACCACGGTGACATCGAGTCCGGCCGCCTCGATGAACTCGCTCAGAAAGATGGTGCGGCGTAGGAGCGGCTCCACCAAAGTAATCCGGAGGTCCGGCCGAGCGATCGCCAACGGGATTCCGGGCAGTCCTGCGCCACTGCCGATATCGACCACGGTCGTACCCTCGGCCATCAACTCACCGACCACGGCACAGTTGAGGATGTGTCGATCCCAGAGCCGCGACACCTCGCGGGGACCGATCAGGCCACGCTCGACTCCGGCGGTGGCTAGTGCGGCGCAATACCGGCGCGCGAGATCTAGCCGGTCACCGAACACCACTGCAGCCGCGGCCGGGGGCTCCAGCTCATCCGGCAATGCGGTGATTCCAGCGAGATCTCGTTCCACGTGAAACATCCTTCCGAACTCGAGTCGTTCAGTGCGGCGGTGAGGCGGGGGAGGGGAGAGCAGCCGAGATATGACGAGGGCCCCCGGTCCGAAGACCAGAGGCCCTATCCAATCACAACGTGGGATTCAGGAAGGCACCACGACAACGTGCCGGTTCGGCTCCACGCCTTCACTCTCACTGCTGACGCCGTCGACCGCGGCGACGGCATCGTGCACGATCTTGCGCTCGAATGGAGTCATCGACGCCAGCGGCTCCGGCTTACCCGATTCGAGCACCCGCTGCGCGGCGGCCGTGCCGAGCGCACTCAGTTCCGAGCGGCGCTTGGCGCGCCAGCCCGCCACGTCCAGCATCAGCCGACTGCGCACCCCGGTGGCCTGCTGTACGGCCAGGCGGGTCAGCTCCTGCAGCGCGTCGAGCACTTCACCGTTGCGGCCAACCAGCTTCGAGAGATCGCGGCCGCCATCGATGCTCACGATGGCGCGGTCGCCCTCGACATCGAGATCGATATCGCCGTCGAAGTCGAGCACATCGAGCAACTGCTCGAGGTAGTCGCCCGCGATTTCGCCCTCTTCGATCAGGGCTTCCTCGGAATCGTTCGCGGCGTCGGCGGGTTCGGTCCCCGCATCGACGTCATGACCGGCCGTGTCGTTCACCATCGTCGTCGTCGCCACAGTGGCGTCCCCTCCGTCGGTTTCAACAGTCATTTGATTTCCTTCATCTGCTCATCGCGCGCGACCGACGACTGGCGCCGATCGGAGAACGCGAACAGGGTTGCTCAGAGATCCCGCAGGCGCGCGATATGTCAGCGCCGTCGCTTCTGGTTGGGTCGCCCACGGTTGCCCGGTCGCTTCTGACCGCCCGAGCGCCGCTGTCCCGCCTTGGTCGGAGACTTCGAGGTGCCGTTCGTCGACGGTGCTGCGTCGGCCGCTTCGACCGCCGCGTCGGCATCGACGGGTGCCGCATCGGCTGGAGACTGCTTCTTCTTGACATTGACCGGCTTGGCACCCGGCTTCGGCGCGTTCTGTGCGCGCTGCTCCAGTTTCTGCTGCTTCTTGACTTCATCTTCCTTCGCCATGCGGCCGAAGACGAGGTGCTGCTGTCCGTAGGTCCAGATGTTGTTGGAGACCCAGTAGAGCAGAATGGCGATCGGCAGGAACGGACCACCGACGAGCACACCGAGCGGGAAGACCCACAGCGCGAGCTTGTTCATCATGGCCGACTGCGGGTTGGCCGCGGCCTCCGGGCTCTGCCGTGCGACCGAGGCGCGCGCGTTGAAGTGCGTTGCCAGACCGGCAATCACCATCAGCGGGATGGAGACCAGCGCGATGCTCAGCTTGGTCGGTACGCCGCCGTAATCGGCGAACGCCTGCAGCTGGCTCGGCGGGCTGGTGATGTAGGCCGAGATGGGTGCGCCGAAGATCCGCGCGCTCAAGAACGACTGGACGTCGGTGGCGCTGAAGACATAGTTCGGCGTATGCGCGTTGTCGTAGGCCGACATGCTGAGCTGGCCGATGCCGGTGCCGGTGCGGTTGAACGAGCGCAGCACATGGAACAGACCTAGGAAGACCGGCACCTGCGCCAGGATCGGCAGGCAGCCCATCAACGGGTTGAAGCCGTGGTCCTTCTGCAGCTTCTGCATCTCGGTCGCCATCTTCTGGCGATCGTTCTTGTACTTCTTCTGCAGCTCCTTGATCTGGGGCTGCAGCTCCTGCATCTGCTTGGTGGTGCGCACCTGCTTGACGAACGGCTTATAGAGCACCAGGCGCAGCGTGAACACCAGGAACACCACGGCCAGAGCCCAGGTGAGTCCATTGTCCGCGCCGAACGCGAACCCGAAGACCCGATGCCAGAACCAGAGGATCCAGGACACCGGATAATAAATGAAGTCGAGCACGGCTCTATGCACTCCCGTCGTTCGTGTCGCCGATCACCGCGCGCGGTGATCCTTTACAAGCGTGTGGCGCCGACTCCGGGTCGGCGGCTGCCTCGTTCCGTCCGCGCGTCTTGCGCTCCGGAACGGGGTCCCACCCTCCAGGGTGCCAGGGTGCACATTTAGCCAATCGCACGACCGTCAATCCGAGGCCGACGAACAGGCCACGGGTGCGTAACGCGGTCACCGCATATTCGCTACAGGTCGGGGTGAAACGGCACACCGGCAGGCGCATGGGGGAGACGTACGTTCGGTACAGCTCGATCAGGAAAATCACCGTGTTCGCGGGAAGCCGAGCGACGGTGGCGCGAGCACTCATCCCGCACCGGCCACGGTAGCCGATGGACGGGCGATATCGAGCTTGCGCACCGCGGCACGCAGCTGGCGGAGTAGATCCGCCGAATCCGCGGTCGCCGCACCGGGCAGCGCACGGATCACGATGTCGGCATCGGCGGGCAGCTCGGCGATCACCTGGCCGCACATATGACGCAGGCGGCGGGCGACGCGGTGACGAATCACCGCGTTGCCCACCGCCTTGCTGACAATCAATCCGAACCGCGGACCGCCCACGCGGACCAACGATCCGGCCACTGCCGCATCGCTCTGTCGTCCACTCACGCCCACGACTCCGTCATACCCGTGCACGAGCGCGTGTACGACCAGATCTCGCCTCCCGATTCGCTGGCCGCGGCGCACCGTCCGGGAGAAGTCGGCACGATGATGCAACCGATACGGCTCAGGCAACACCCGAGCGTCCGAGAGCGAGGGTCAGGCAGTAAGGGACTTGCGGCCCTTGCCGCGTCGCGCGGAAACGATGGCGCGACCAGCGCGGGTGCGCATCCGGAGACGGAAGCCGTGGACACGCGCCCGACGACGGTTGTTCGGCTGGAACGTCCGCTTGCCCTTGGCCACGGTCAACACTCCTCGAGTAGGTGGGCACCGTTCGGCGCCCAAAGTTTGTCAGTGATACGTCTTTGCGCGATGAATCGCGAGGTGGTCATCATCGATGCGCGTCGGTCCTGGCGCACGAGGTCGATCGACCCGACACGGTCAGCACAAGACCGCCACCGCACCAAGGGGTGACTGTACGAGGGTACTGATCGGCAAAGTACGGGTCAAACTCGGCCCACCCGTTCCGATGCCGCTCACCACCGCTCGGCCGGAGTCACGCATCCTGGGTATAACCGTGAGTTCGTCCACACCCCTAGCCATCGGACACGGCGGCCGCTAACGTACGTAGCCAGGAGATTGCTGCAGAACCGCAGGTCCAGGCCATATAGCGGCAGAGCGCAACCCCGTTTCACATTTCCCCAGGGTTCTCCACATCTGTGGATAATTGTGTGGAAAGACCCCTGGAGTGGCATATTCGTAGGGCCGACGGTGCCACGCCGCCGCCCGGATAGGGGATCCGGGCAGCGTCCGAACCGGTTACGGGCGTACGCGGAATCACAACATCGACATATCCACGGTCGATAGTCCGCATGCCCCGACCGTCTGCTCCTATCGCCTACTTCCGGGGAGGAAACTGC